>CBDDEJ010000011.1:0-965008 GCA_965226915.1 Dehalococcoidia bacterium | reverse complement strand
GGTACCATTGGATGATTCTTATGGGCAACCGTCCCTCCTCCCGCAGGGTCACCATCAGGCTTACCAGATTGACCCCCAGGCGCTGCTGGCCCAGAACCACCCCCTGCAGGGCCTCTTTGGGCAGCCAGCGCCGCTGGCATACCGGACAGATGCGGGCTACCAGGGCGTGCTCGGTCACTTCTACCGGAGCCACCGGTAGCTCAATGACTTCCCGAGTTCGCTGTACCCATCCGCCGTTCAGGTGAGTCCCGCAGTCGGGACAGACCGCCACGGCATGCTCCACCCGCCGGGTAGGAGTCATGCGCTGGCGGGCGAAGCCATGGCGGCGCGGCTTTCTGGGCTCCTTTTTCTCCGGCGCTTGCCGGCTGGAGTGCGGCTGATTACCCGGCATCCCCGACGACCCGCGCCGGTTGGGACGGGATTCCAGAACCCCAATCCGCCTTTGCAAATCGGCAATGACTGCCCGCTGGCCGGCAATTATCTCCAGCAGAGTTTCGCCACTCGCCGCGTTCAGGTCTAGTTCAGTGTCCACCTCCCTGGTATGCCACAACTCCCCCGGCCATGCCAGCGTTTTTCCAACGGCTTTGAGCCAATTCACCTCATCAAGTCTGAACAGTTACTTTGCGCGGGACCGCGACCAGTTGCGGGCGCGGTTGTGATAGAATAACCAACAGGGCGTGCTGGTGTTGTCCGCAATGCACCGCTGGTGGCCGCCAGTCAACGCACGCTCTAATAAATTGCGGAGGAACAAAACATGGGACACGATTTGACGGTATTGAGTTTAGGGGCGGGCGTTCAATCCTCGGTGCTTTTGTTGATGGGGGAATCGGGCGAAATCACGCCCCGGCCTGATGGGGCGTGATTTGCCGACACCGGATGGGAACCGGCCGCCGTCTATGCTCACTTGGACTGGCTAGAGATGCAAACCAGCATCCCGATTCACCGGGTCAGCAACGGGCGGAACCTGTACGAGGATACGTGGGATAAAGTTGAGCCGTCCGGTCATACTTTTACCTCAATCCCGGTATTTGTCATAGACCGTGACGGCAAGTTTCCAAAAAATTAGCAATTTCCGCAACTGGCCAGATAGCACTTCCAGTTTCTTGCCTCCGGATCACTGGTTCCTGGACGAGAGACTTTTCTACATTTTCGACAGCCAAGCCTTATCAGGACTGCGCTCTAACCCAGCCGCAATAGCTCCCGCCTGGTCCGTCAGTCGAGTATACGGTTCACGCCCGTGGTTCAGCCCCAATGCCGCACGCCTGATCCGACGGTTTTGGGGATTGAGTCCAACTAGGGATTGGGCTATATTGGGTAGGGGCCAACAAGACTAGGAACCTTGTCGCCTGAAGTCGTTGGCACTCCAGTTCCAGTCAGTCCTTGCGGGCTTACTGGGTGGAGACGGGATGGGACCAGGAACTGGGGGAACGTCGGAACACTCAGTTTGTTAAACTGGATATCAACAACAATTGGAAATGCGAGGCGAAAATTGCGGGCTTTTCTCATAGCAATTCCCATCGTCTTAATTGTAATGTCAATGTCGGCTTGCCAGGGAAGCGCCGGTCCGGCCGGAGAGCAGGGGCCTCTTGGCCCAGCGGGGCCCGCAGGACCAACAGGTGAAGCGGCCACTTTAGACAAGGATGAACTTCAACTGGTTCTCCAACAGTTGGAAAGCGATTTCCAGGCGGATTTGATCAACGCCATCGCTGAAGCAAGAATAACCGCTGACGGTCCAGCGTCCGGTCAACAGACGATGCCAGGTCAGACCGAGGCCTCAGCGCCTCCCAAGTGGATGCCCGAAGCTTATACCAATTACTTTGTACGAGAGGCAATCAGGCGTTATGAGTCTGACGGATTGGATTCCACTGTCGCCTACTACAACACCAAGGAAAGCGTGGATGGCCAGTGGTATATGTTCATAGTTGACGAGAGTGGGACCATGGTTGCCCACGCCAATCCTGCCCTGGTTGGCCAGCCTGTCGACGACATCCTGGGGCCCAACAATTACCCTTCCGGCGCCGCCGTAGCCGCCACCGCGGACAAGGACGGAGCCTGGTTTGATTACACCTTCCCCAACTTGGCCACGGGGACTGTGGAAACCAAACATTCCTGGATGGTAATCCACGACGGGATTATGTTCGGCTCGGGTTGGTACGAAGAGGGCCCGGGCAAGACCGACTCTCCTGCCTATACCCAGGCTTTCGTTCAACAGGCCATTAACCTTCACGATGCGGTGGGCTTCGCAGAAACCGTCAAATACTACAACACCGGGGAGAGCGTGGACGGCCAGTGGTACGTCTTCATGATTGACGAATACGGGACGGTGATCGCCCATGCCAATCCAGCTTTGGTGGGACAGCTAGCCTCGGACGTCCTGGGGCCCAACAATTACCCCACCGGCGCCGCCGTAGCCGCCTCCGCCGACGAAAACGGTGCCTGGTTCGACTACACTTTCACCAACCTGGCAACAGGCTCGGTGGAGACCAAACATTCCTGGATGGTAATTCACGACGGCACTACCTTCGGGTCCGGCTGGTACGAGGAAGGGCCACGGAAGACCGACGGCCCAGCCTACACCCAAGCAGTAGTCCAGCAGGCTATCAATCTCTACGATGCGGTGGGCTTCGCAGAAACCGTCAAATACTACAACACCGGGGAGAGCGTGGACGGCCAGTGGTACGTCTTCATGATTGACGAATACGGGACGGTGATCGCCCATGCCAATCCAGCTTTGGTGGGACAGCTAGCCTCGGACGTCCTGGGGCCCAACAATTACCCCACCGGCGCCGCCGTAGCCGCCTCCGCCGACGGAAACGGTGCCTGGTTCGACTACACTTTCACCAACCTGGCAACAGGCTCGGTGGAGACCAAACATTCCTGGATGGTAATTCGCGACGGCATTACCTTCGGGTCCGGCTGGTACGAGGAAGGGCCACGGAAGACCGACGCCCCGGCCTACACGGAGGCCGTAGTGCAGCAGGCCATTAATCTCTACGAAGCGGTGGGCTTGGAGGACACCGTTGCCTACTACAACACCGGGGAGAGTGTGGACGGCCAGTGGTACGCCTTCATCGTCGATGGTGAAAGCGGCTTTACCATTGCCCACCACAACCCCGTGTTGAGGGGAAGGGATCCCAGCCTGCGGGTGGATCCGACAGGCTACTTCTATGGCGATGACTTGCTGGGGGCTACCGAAGCCGGGCGTTGGGTGGAGTACGTGATAGTCAACCCTGAAACCGGCGAGAACCAAAGGAAGCACACCTTCGCGGTACTTCACGACGGCTACATCTTTGCTTCGGGCTGGTACAAACAGTAGGTTCGCCGGGCGTCTGAACCTTGTCCGTTGGGCCCGCCATTCGCCGCTATCCTGACCCCTACGACAGCTTCTCTTCCTGCTGCCACTTGACAAGCCCTTGCCGTCCAAGGCCGTTCGCTCGTTAACCTTGCACCAAAAAACACCCTACTCTTGTGGCACAAACGGGCGGACCTGGTGGCTCTATCTGCCCCTGCAGGCGGGGAGTTAGGAACAGAGACGGTTCCTGACCATCGACCTCGAGGTCCAGGAACCCAGCGTCGTGGAACGCCGGTTTTTGGAGTACCTTTCTCCGGAAAGGGTGGGCAGCGGCCAGTCAGTTGGCGATGCCGAGGACGCACAGACCGACCCCGATAAGTACAGTCCATAGCCAAGACCCTTTCTCCTTGCTGCGCATGGCTTTGAGTCGTTGCCGGCGAGTTCTAGTACTACAACGACGAGTTGTCTGGTAGGATGGCTGGACAGATGATGTTGGGTGGTTTGGGTGATGGATGCGGCGAGCTTCGAGCGGGTCTACGACAGCCTTCAGGAATTCCACGCCTTCTTTGCGGCCTCCTTCGGCCGCAAGCAGTGGCGGGATCACAGCGGGAATTACCTTCAGGCGCTGCTGGTGCAGGACCAGGAGCGGCGCAACGCCGAGAATCTCTCGGAATCGGTGGGCATCTCGGCCCGGGCGATGCAGCGCTTTCTCACCGAGGCCCGGTGGTCCGATGAGACAGTCATAGGGCGGTTGCAGGAATACTTGGCCCCCAGGCTGGGACACCTGGAGGCGGTGTGGGTGTTCGATGGCAGCGACTTCCCCAAGCAGGGCAGGAAATCGGCGGGAGTGGCCCGGCAGTACTGCGGCAGGCTGGGCAAGGTGGCCAACTGCCAGGGTGGGATGTTCCTGGCCTACGTCAGCCCGCTGGGCCGGGCGTTGGTGGACAAGCGGCTGTATCTGCCCAAGAGTTGGACCTCCGACCAGGACCGGTGTGCTGCGGCGGGTGTGCCGGAGGACCGGCGGAACTACCGGTCAAAGACGGAGTTGGCCCTGGAGATGCTGGAGCGGGTCCTGGAGTTGGGCTACCTCAGGGCCGAGTGGGTTGCCGGAGACGACGCCTTCGGGATGTCGCCGACCTTCCGGGAGGGACTGGCGGCCCTGGGGATGCGCTACGTGCTGGACGTTCCGGGCGGCACTACGGTCTGGCCCTTGGACCCGGCTTGGACCAGTCCGGAATATCCGGGGTTCGGCCGCCCCCGCAAACCCAAGCTGCGGCCTGGGCAGCGGCGGACCATGGAGCAGCGCGGTGATGAACTGCCGGATGAGGCTTGGCGGGAGATAACGGTGGCCCAGGGAAGCCAGGGGCCGCGCACCTACCGGTTCAGTGCCCAGCGGGTGCGGGCCACCAGGAGGCGCAAGCCCGGCGAGGAACTGTGGGCCGTCTGGCGCCGGAACCTGGACGGCAGCGAGCCCCGCTACTACCTGTCCAACGCTCCCGAGGGCACAACCTTGGAGACTCTGGCCTACGTGGGTGGGTCCAGGTGGCGCATTGAAACGGAGTTCGAGACTGAGAAGGGTGACGTGGGGCTGGACGAATACGAGACCCGCAGCTGGGCAGGGTGGCATCACCACATAGCCATGTGCCTGCTGGGTGGAGCGTTCCTGCTGAGCCTGCAGCAGGATTGGGGGGAAAAAGATGCCCCGGATCACGAGGCCACAGGTGTACCGGGTGGTGCGGGAGATGCTGCCCCGGGAGCAGTTCGGGCCCGATCAATTGCTGTTGTGGCTGGAGGATACGCAGCTACGCAACGAACGGGCTCGCCGTTCCCACGAGAGACGCCGCTCCACCCGCCGCGAAAGCAGGATGGAGCCGCCACCTTAAACCCGTCGTTGTAGTACTAGTATTACAACGTCAGTTCAGGGAGGGATGTGGGGTGATGCCCGCATGGCGGCGCGGCGCTTGGCATGGGAGCGTTTGGCCCGTTCGTTACTGTCCTGCGTATCCTCAAGCCACCGCAGCAACTCGGTTGGCCCGAACCGTTCCCGGGGCAGCATTTCCCGCACCACCCGGTAGACCTGCGGCCTCGTGATCCGGGGCATCTTTTTCCCCCCAAGCCTGTTGCAGGCTCAGCAGAAAAGCTCCGCCCAGCAGGCACAGGGCCACGTGGTGATGCCAGCCAGCCCAGGTGCGGGTCTCGTACTCGTCCAGGCCTACGTCGCTTTTCTCCGTCTCAAACTCCGTTTCTATACGCCAACGGGAGCCTCCCACGTATGCCAGGGTCTCCAACGGGGTATCCTCCGGAGCATTGGACAGGTAGTAGCGGGGTTCGCTGCCGTCCAGGTTCCGGCGGTAGACGGCCCAGTGGATTTCGCCGGGCTTGCGCCTGCTGGTCGGTCGCACCCTCTGGGCGCTGAAAAGGTAGCTGCGTGGTCCCTGGCTTCCCTCGGCCACCGTAATCTCACGCCAGGCCTCCTCCGGCAACTCGTCGCTGCGCTGCTCCATGGTCCGGCGCTGACCGTCTCGCAGCCTGGGTTTGCGGGGACGCCCGAATCCCTGATACTCCGCACTGGTCCAGGCAGGCTCCGGCGGCCACACCGTAAAGCCGGACGGAACGTCCAGCACGTACCACATCCCCAAGGCCGCCAGGCCCTCCCGGAAGGACGGCGACATCCCAAAGGCGTCGTCCGCCGCGACCCATCCAGCCTTCAGGTGGCCCCGCTCCTGTGCCCGCCCCACCATCTCCAAGGCCAACTCCGTCTTGGACCGGTAGCCCTGCCTATCCTCCGGCACACCCGCCGCCTCACACCGGTCTTTGTCCGAGGTCCAACTCTCGGGCAGATACAGCCCCTTGTCCACCAATGCCCGTCCCAACGGGCTGACATAGGCCAGGAACATCCCCGCCTGGCAGTTGGCCACCTTCCCCAGCCTCCCGCAGTACTGCCGGGCCACTCCCACCGACTTCCTCCCCTGCTTGGGAAAGTCGCTGCCGTCCAGCGCCCACACCCCTTCCGGATGCTCCAGCCGGGTTCCCAGGTACTCCTGCAGCCGTCCTATAATCACCTCATCGTCCCAGGGAGAATCGGTGAGAAACCGCTGCATCCCTCGGGCTGACCCCGGAACCGTCTCCGACAGGTTCTCAGCGTTGCGCCGCTCCCCAGACTGTACCAGCAGGGCCTGGAGATAATGACCGCTGTGCTCCCGCGTCTCCCGGCGGCCAAACAGCGGCGCGAAGTAAGCGTGAAAATCCCGAAATGACCCGTACACCTGCTCGAAAGCTGCCGCATCCACATCCCCACCTGCCTATTCCCTCTCCAGCTACACAGTTATCCTATCAAACTAACTGACGTTGTAATACTAGCAGGGTGCTGAAAAACTAAGAGGAAGGCTGACTGCGGGCCTGGGTTGGTGGTATAGTCCGGGGGTAGATAAACTTGGGGAGGGAGTGGGATGCGAGGAGATGTGGACTAAATCCTCCTGATTGGTTCAATTCCCCGGGCCGCAGGGGGCGTGGAATCAAGCGGCCCGGGGAATTCTCAAGCGGTCTTGGCGCCGACCGGGAGTTGCCCTGTCGGCAAGCAGGGGGCGGCCTGGGCCGTCTGTGGAGTGTTGGGGGTGTGACAGCCACGGGAAGGGGCTTTGTCGTGGACCTGGTCCTGGTGGATCTGGGATCGAATGGAAGTGAATGCGGCGGATTGTCCGAGTTGCCGGCCCTGTGACGGGTGGCAAGCCCCGGGCACCTTTGCGACGCCGGGGGCTTGATATTTGAATTGTGATAGCCTTATACGGGGCCTGTGGACATTCGGCTACTGCCCTCTGTGCCGTCGAGCGTCCTGCGGCTCTCGGGTTTAGCCTGACGGTCCTCCCATCATCATCCCGCACTCGGCTGCCGCACTGAAGAAGGCCAGGGGCGGCTCTCCCTCTTTGGATTCCAGAGATGCCGCGATTCCTTCGGGTCCGCCCAGCATGTTCATGACGCACTGCATGGCTTCCTTTCCTTCAGGTGGCAGGTCCAGGGCCGGACTGGCAGCCTGCCACTCCTCTTCGTTCAGGCAGCTGAGCGTGATTAAGAATCCCGCCATGCCCTGGACCATGGCGGCTTCCTCGCCGGATCCTTCCTGGTTGGCGAGCATCATGGCGCGCAGGTCGAAGTTCTGGAACCCGGCGCTGACGCAGGCTGAGGTGTCATCGCTCAGCGGTCCGGTCTGGTCTGTGAATCCGTTCAGGAATAGCTTCAGCAGGGTCTCGTGCTCCAGGCATCCGACCATTGCGTCCCTTTCCTGCGGCGACGCGAGATCCGGGCTGTTCATCAGAGTCACCAACTGCTGGGGGTCTCCGATTTCCGACAGGCAGGACAGCTCGGCGTCTGACAGATCGGACGTGAGGAGTCCCGTGTCGTTCATACCGGTGGGGTCGGGCGTTCTGGGTCCCGGAGCGCCGACCATCTGCAGTCCGCATGCCGTTGCGGCGTTGGTGTAGTCCGTGGGAGGTTCCCCGTCCCTGGGTTGCAGCGCTGCTGCCAACCCCGCGGGCCCGCCCAACTGGCTCGTCACGCATTGCAGGCTCTCCCGGTCGTCTGGTCTCAGGCCCAGGCGGGGGCTGGCCATCTGCCATTCTTCCTCGTTCAGACAGGAGAGCGTCAGGACGAATCCTGCCATGCTGCCCATCATGGCGGCTGCTTCGCCGCCGGGTCCCATGCTTGAGGAGAGCAGCACGGTGGCGATGTCAAAGTCCTGGAATCCGCTGCGGACGCAGGTGGATGTCTCTGCGCTCAGTGGCTCGGTTTGGCCGGTGAGTCCGGTCAGGAATAGTCTCAGCAGCGTTTCGTCCCCCAGGCATGGGATCAACTCTTGGGCATCCTGTGGTGAGCCTGGGCCCGGGCCTCTTATCAGCATCAGCAGCTGCCGGGGGTCTCCGTTTTCCGAGATGCAGGATTGCTCCGCGCTCGACAACTGGGACATAAAGGTTTCCGGATCGTTCAGGTTGATGGGGGCGAGCATTCCGGGCTCCGGAGTTGTTTCCAAGGGCGCGTCGGTCGGCGTCGGTTCTTCTACCGGAGCGGTGGTTGGATCTCCGGCCGGGATTGGACTTTCGGTCTGCGCTGGGTCTTCGGCTTGGGCTACGGCGGTTGGGGATGGACTCTTCTCCGGGCCGGAACAGGCCAAGAGGGTCGTCAGGGAGATGAAGATCGCGAAATACAGCAGTTTCAGCATGGTAGTAGTTCTACTCCTCAGATTGGGCAGTTTCCCATCAGTTGGATAATACCGATGCTCGATCGGTTATCTTAGGGGTTGCCCGGTTATTTTCCGGGTTGCGATGAACTGTCCAGCCCTTGTTGAGGGCCGGTCCCGTGTAGGTGTTACCGCCTCACGGGTAAATTTGTCGCGCTCTTCTGGTTAGGGTTGAGAATGTGTCTGGGAACGGTAACTTCCTTCTGGGGGAAACTTGATTCAACTTCGCTCTTTGTCCCGATCCCGGTATGTCACCCGGAACATCTCCCCGTTGAGCCATTCCCGGAAGTCTGCATCCCCGGTGTAGGCCTTGTAGAGCTCCGTCTGGCACCTCACCATCGCGGTGACCAGCCGCCTCACTGCCGAGTCGTGTTCGATCTGGGCGTTCTGCCGGTCAGAGTTCATCTTCGCGTTCCGGTAGGCCTCGTCCTCCAGCACCTGCTTGGGCATCCGGTTGAGGATCTCCGCGACCCGCTCGGGTTCCGAGAAGTTCCCGCCCCAGGTCTTGTTGAACTCCGCGATGATGTTGGAGAGCCGGTCCATCTCCGCCTCATGGGCTCCTCCGCCAGCTCCCGGGAGGACTGGGTTTATCTCGGCGTCCTCCTCGGCCAGGCTGATGCTCTGGGCCGCTTTCCGCTCCATCCGGTAGCTGTCCATGTCCACGGCTTCCAGCACTCCCCGGGAGAGGTCCGGCTCCACCGGGGCCGGCAGCTTGTCGATCAGGAAGTTCAGGAATATCGAGAGCTTCTCCCAATGGGCATTGCCGTAGGGCAGCACCTGGGACAGGAAGGCGTAGAGCCTTGTGAACGCCTTGGCCGAGCTCTTGAACTCCACCTGGCCGTCCTCGTCCAGCTTCAGGTACTCCTCCATGCAGAGGTCCAGGGCGGGGTCGAGCTGGCCGCGGTTTGCGCCGTTCAGGTAGGCTTCCACAAAGGCGTCGACCCGTTCCCAGGAGTAGACCTGGCGCTGGTCCAGGGTGCCCTTGAGGTCATGGAGCTTGTTGGGGTCGGTCTCGTCGGCGAGGATGGTGGTCTGGTAGTAGTCCTCGAAGGCGGCCTGAATGGCGTCGGGGTTGTTCATGAAGTCCAGCACGAATACCCTGTCCTTGTTGGGCGCCTGCCGGTTCAGTCTGGAGAGGGTCTGGACCGCCTTGATTCCCCCTAGTATTACAACGACGGATTGGCGAATAAGACGGCTGACGGTTCTTGTCCAGCTACGAATCAGTGATCGTGGAAAGATCGCAGCGGTGCTGTGGCAGGTTCAATTTCCTCGCAGGAAGCACCTTGTCAGTTAATCCGTCGTTGTAATACTAGAAGTCTGGCCGGAAAGCCATTGGCCGGGTTTCGCGCTACGCCAGACAGACGTATTATAGTCTTATGTGGCATGATAGTATCTGTAATATGGTTCAAGGACCCACTGTTACATCGACAATCGTCGCTGAGAAAACGACGGCTTGGGGACAATCGGGGTTTCCGTCCGAGTTTCTAGGGTCTTGTCGACGTACATGGCGCCGAGCAGGGGCTCGTCATAGCCTGTCTGAAACTTGTCGGCGCAGATGAGGATCCGGTAGGGGTCCTGCTGGATCATCTCCGGGATCTTGGCGGAGGGGAACCCGTTCAGGGATGGCTCGCTGACCCGGGTCCCGTTGTGGTCCCTCTCTCCGGAGAAAGCGATGATGGCCCGGAAGGGCAGTCCCTTCTCCTGGATGTACTCGCTCATGGCCAGGTAGTAGTCGATGGCGCGGTCCACGCCGTCGATCTTCTTGACGAGGTTGAAGTAGCTCCGGATGCTCGTGTAGTTCTCAAGGACGTCCAGGATGAACCCTTCCTGGATGGCCTGCTTCATGGAGTAGATGTGGAAGGGCAGGTGTCTCACGGTGCCGTCGGGCTGGGGAGACGGTTCGCCGAAGAGCTCCAGGGTCTTGTTCTTGGGGGTGGCCGTGAAGGCGAAGTAGCTGGCGTTACCCAGCATCTTCCGGCTCTCGATGATCCGGTTGATCTGGTCCTCGAAGGTGTCCTCGTCCTCTTCTTCTGTGGTCTGGCTTCCCAGTGCCGCGTGCATATCAGCCGCTGTCCGGCCTCCCTGGCTGGAGTGGGCCTCGTCGATGATGATGGCGAACTTCCGGTCCAGGTGTTCCTGGCTCATGGCTTCGGCGATGAAGGGGAACTTCTGGACGGTCGTGATGGTGATCCCCTTGCCCTCGGTGATGAGCCTTCGGAGGTCCGCTGAGCTTTCTGCGTGCCCCACTGTGGAACTAACCTGGGTGAACTGCCTGACTGTCTCGTTTATCTGGCTGTCCAGCACTCTGCGGTCGGTGACGATGATCGTGGAGTCGAAGATGGTCTGAGCGCCTGTCTGGAGCCCGATGAGCTGGCGGGCTAGCCAGGCGATGGAGTTGGACTTCCCGCTGCCCGCTGAGTGCTGAATGAGGTATCGCTCTCCGGCGCCCTTGGTCGAGACGTCGCGGAGAAGCTGGCGCACCGACTCCAGTTGGTGGTACCGGGGCCAGATCTGCTTCTTCCCAACCTTCTGCGCGTAGTTCTCTATGATGTCGGTGAGACTCTCCGGCGTCAGGGTTTCCTGCCAGAGGTAATCGGTCCTGAGGCCCTGGGGGTTGGGCGGGTTTCCGGCGCCCCCGTCATGGCCCTGGTCGAAGGGCAGGAATACGGACTTCAGGCCGGCGAGTTCGGTACAGAAACGTACCCGGTTCTCGTCGACGGCCATGTGGGCGGCGCAGCGCCCTGGGCGGAAGAGGTCATCCTTGGGATCGCGGGACGTTCGGTACTGCTCAACCGAGTCCTCCACCGTCTGCTTGGTGAGGTTGTTCTTGAGCTCGAATGTCAGGATGGGCAGGCCATTGATAAAGAGCACCAGGTCCAGGGAGAGTTGCGGGTTCCTCGTGCTGTAGTGGACCTGCCGGGTCACGGAGAAGCGGTTTTTGGCGTTGAGCTCGGCGGCTGTCTCGTTGCCTGGGCTGGGAGTACCGTAGAAGAGGCGTATGGAGTGCTGACCGTGCTCGATGCCCTTTCTTAGGACGTCGATGATGCCCCGGTTCTGGACCTCGCTCTTGAGCCGGTTCAGGAACTGGCGTCGGGTGTTGTTGTCGGAGTCCAGGTTGAGGGCCTGGGCGGTCTCCGGCTGGGTGTCGTGCAGGAAGGCAGCTAATTGGGCCAAGGTCCACGCTGGCCGCGGGCTGGTAGTCCTGGTTATCTCCCGGGAGCCAGCCGGACTCCAGGAGCAGGTTGATTGTGCGGGTCTCGAGTCCCTTCTCGCTGGTGTCGGTGGGCATATTGCCTCCCTGGGGAGATCACTGTTGGAGAGGTGGGCATCCGGCTCTAATCCGCGGCCTTCCCGGGCAGCTTTCGTCCAGGGAATCTCACCTGCCACATGTGGTCCATCAGGGCCTGGTTGATGTCCTTGTGGGCTTTCTTCAGGTCCCCGGCGTTCTCCTCGAACCAGTCTACGACGTTCTGGTCCAGCCGGAGGGTGAATTCCTTCCAGGCGGGCTGGTAAGGCATGCCCATTCTGGCCTTGGACCATTCCTCATCAGTCATCTCGGGGATATCCGAGTAGTCTATCTGGTCGTCGGGCATGGTCTCCAGGGCTTCGAGCATGGCCTTTTGCTCTTCGGTCAATTTAACCATTTGTCTCCTCGTGGCGTCTTCTCTCCGTCCTGTTGGCCTTCCGTGCGCTGATGATTCTCCCTGGGTTTTCCAGGGGCCAAGTGTGGATGGCTATTATGACAGATGGTCCTACCCACCCGGTAGTCCTCCAACGTTGTTCGTAAGCGTAGGGGTCCTCTCGGGTTGTGCGGTAGGAGTCCTGGAATACCAGCTGGGCGGTCTCGAAGTCAATGCCGTGCTTGAGGAAGTTTTCCCGGTCTTTTTCCGAGTCCCAGGTCCATCGCAAGTTATTCGTTCCTCAGTTCGGTGCGGCTGCTGCCTGCTCAGGGGGTCTCTTGGACCTGGGCCGCGGCTTCCCGCATGTCCACTTGCCCCGTCACCACGTCGGCGATGAGCCGGGTCCGGTACTCGTTCATGAGGTCAATCTGGCTCCTGGTCCGTGTAATAGCGTCATCAACCGAAGTGGTCACTTCGTCAATGTGTTCTGCAATGGCGTCCTGCTCAACCTTGGGGGGGGTACACGAGGGGAATGCCCAAGAAGGATTCTGGGTATAACCGAAGTCTCGAGCTGGTTATCCGGTAGACCGAACCAAATAATTCATTCGGTAGGCTTCTGTTCGGATTAACGAGTCCATGTAGTCATGGTCTAGATGCGACTCGCCGTGCGGGCGGTAGACACCATAGGACGGGCTAACCAAACCTTCTTGGCGGGCTACTCCGAGTGCTGCCATGAATGCCCACATGGTGTTGATCACGATGTCTCCCGGTCGACACAGCTTATGGCCAATGTTGGACTCCGCGAGGAACATTGTTACGTTTTCCTTCCTCGGGGTCACTCCGGTCTTATGGGATACGGACATGAGTTGCTCGGTACCGGTTTCGGAATGTTCATCCGCTTCCCGGTAAAGGTACTTGGCCCGCCGAATCTCCCAGTGCTCCGGCACCTTTCCTAACCACTCCACTCCGGAGGGCTTGAGCCGGACGCTGGGGTCCAGGCCCCGCGTGACGGCCTGGTGGACCAGTCCTGCCGATGCTCCTCCAGCAGGGTGATGAGCCGCTCCTTGGCCGCGATGTAACGCCGGATCTGCTCGTCGGCGTGAATCTTGTTGGTCGGTCTGTAATCTAACACATGGTGCCGTTTCCGAGTATCTCTGTTTCCCGGGATGTGAAGAGAGACGGCTCTGAGCCGTCTCTCTATATCGAAAAGCTGGTTTTCCGAAATCCTGGTGTCAGCCACCGTTCTTGGCTGCAGCACGCTGAGCGCGGGCTGCGAAACCTCCCTTGGGGTTCTGGCCGCCGTTGGCCTTCGCTCCGGCCGCCTGTACTCGTGCCGCGGCCTTGCCTGTCAGCGCGCCTTTCCCTGGGCCCTTGCCACCGCCGGATCCTCCTTTGGCCATGATGAAACCTCCGTGTCGAATTGAGGATTAGCTCCTCAATGATAGTAAATGTAATCTATTCCGGTCAATGAGACGGTCTTTCTTCTGCCAGAGCTTCAGGCTCGGATGCTCGCGACTCCGACCGTTCATTTTCCGACCCGGCCCTGGGCCGGTACGATTGGTCCGCGGCCCGTGTCTAGAGGTCTGGCCGGAAAGCCATTGGCCGGGTTTCGCGCTACGCCAGACAGACGTATTATAGTCTTATGTGGCATGATAGTGTCTGTAATACGGTTTAAGAACCCACTGTACATCGATAATCGTCGCTTAGAAAACGACGACTTGGGGAGAATCGGGGTTTCCGTCCGAGTTTCTAGGGCTTGTTCGTCCTGCCCTTGACCCGTGAGGGCTTCTCGGGGTTGAGAAAATTGCAAAACTACCGGCGGTCTAAAGAAGCGGCGGGAATCGTATAACTGGCGGCGAAAAACGTTCTGATAGACTGGGGGAGAAATGGTGCTCGGCGGGGTAAAGCCTGATGCTCCTACAGCGAGGTATGGAGTTAGTTCTCTCCTACAATCTCACGCTCCCCCCCTGCAATGGTCTAAGGTGGACCCAATGATTAAGACAGCCTGAGGGCTAAATTAAGAGAGTCTCCCGCCCCTACGCTAGGTTTCACCAAGCCCGATGTCAGCCCTGGTTCTTGAGCTGCTACCCTCTTTTCTGCCTGGCCCTTTTGGTACACCTGTGCTGGGGTTCGATAGCCCAAAGACTGGTGAGGTCTCCGCCGGTTGTAGAACTCCAGGTAAGCGTTGATCCCAACTCGGGCTTCTGCGACAGTCTGGTATGCCTTCAGATACACCTCCTCATACTTGATGCTCCGCCACAACCGCTCCACAAAGATGTTGTCCAGGTACCTACCTTTACCATCCATGCTGACCCGAATGCCCCGCTCCTGCAACGTCTGGGTAAAGGCATCACTGGTGAACTGTGCCCCCTGGTCCGTGTTAAAGACCTCCGGCCGTCCCTTGCCCAATGCTGCCTCCAACGCCGTCACACAGAAGTCCGTGTCCATGGTGTTGGAGAGCTTCCAGGCCAGCACATGCCGGCTGTGCCAGTCCATGATGGCCACTAGGTACAGGAAGCCCTGAGCCATGGGAATGTAGGTAATGTCCGCCGCCCAGACCTGGTCGACCCGATTAACATCCACTCCCTTCAGCAGGTAGGGATAGACCCGATGTCCCGGAGCTGGCTTGCTAGTGTTGGGACGCCGATAGATGGCTTCCAGGCCCATCAACCGCATCAGCCTTCGAACCTTGCTTCGGCTCACTAGGTAGCCCTCTGCCAGCAGCCAGGCCTTCATCCTCCTGGAACCGTAGAAGGGCGTCTTCAAATACTGACGGTCCATCCGAGCCATCAACTCCAGGTCTTCTGCTCTGGTCGAGACTGGCCGGTAGTACACTGAGGCTCGGCTGATGTTCAGCAGTGTACACTGACGGACCAGGGACAGTTGCTTATGGCCTCGGTCGATCATGGCCTGCCGCAGGCTGCGATTCATAGACCGGACCTTTCCGACAAAAAATCGCGTTCCACCTTCAGCTGGCCGATGTGCCGGTAGAGTTGGTCAATTTGAGCTTCTTTGGCCTTTTCCTGGGATTTATGGTTGTCGGCAAATAGCTCCGGAGCTCCTTCTAACAGGGCCCTTTTCCAAGCGTGAATCTGGCTGGGATGGACCTCAAATCGGCTGGCCAACTGGGCGATGGTCTCTACCCCTTGAAGAGCGGCCAGGGCCACCTTGGCCTTGAACGCTGGGCTGTGTTTCTTCCTCGTCTGCCTCATGTCCTTCTCCTCCCCAACAGCAACCGCTGCCGGTATTTTAGGAGCTGGACTTTTTCAGCGCGAATTACAGTCAAGGGCTTAGCGAACTCGGTTGAAAAATTCAGAGATATGTCCTCAAGAAGCCTAAAATTACTAATATGAGCGCTTTCCAACCGCATTGACTAATCTCCAAGTTTCAAAGTAACTTCGGCAGCAAATCTCTTTATCAGATCTTCAGTAGACCTTCGTTGAGCTAACTGACCAGGTTGAGAATCTAAAATCTGCAGAGCGATGACCAGCTCACGAACCAGATCGCCATGGTAACCGTCATACAGTTCCGCAATGTCTTGGACAGCCTCCCGTGCAGCCACAACGACAGGACTCACAGAGCCTAGCATGCTACAACCCTCTAAAGTTATTTTCTAACGACCGAATGGTAGCATTCGGACCGTCTGGGTCGAATTCGTTCTCTGAAACGTCGGCAAATGCCGATGCCCGGCGCAACTCGGAACGGAGGAGAGACTTTGACGCCGCTGAGTCAAGGTCCTGAGGAATAACTATAAAATCATGCAAGTCTGCAACTAAGGTGGACCCAATGATTAAGACAGCCTGATGGCTAAATTAAGAGAGTCTCCCGCCCCTACGCTAGGTTTCACCAAGCCCGATGTCAGCCCTGGTTCTTGAGCTGCTACCCTCTTTTCTGCCTGGCCCTTTTGGTACACCTGTGCTGGGGTTCGATAGCCCAAAGACTGGTGAGGTCTCCGCCGGTTGTAGAATTCCAGGTAAGCGTTGATCCCAACTCGGGCTTCTGCGACAGTCTGGTATGCCTTCAGATACACCTCCTCATACACCTCCTCATACTTGATGCTCCGCCACAACCGCTCCACAAAGATGTTGTCCAGGTACCTACCTTTACCATCCATGCTGACCCGAATGCCCCGCTCCTGCAACGTCTGGGTAAAGGCATCACTGGTGAACTGTGCCCCCTGGTCCGTGTTAAAGACCTCCGGCCGTCCCTTGCCCAATGCTGCCTCCAACGCCGTCACACAGAAGTCCGTGTCCATGGTGTTGGAGAGCTTCCAGGCCAGCACATGCCGGCTGTGCCAGTCCATGATGGCCACCAGGTACAGGAAGCCCTGAGCCATGGGAATGTAGGTAATGTCCGCCGCCCAGACCTGGTCGACCCGATTAACATCCACTCCCTTCAGCAGGTAGGGATAGACCCGATGTCCCGGAGCTGGCTTGCTAGTGTTGGGACGCCGATAGATGGCTTCCAGGCCCATCAACCGCATCAGCCTTCGAACCTTGCTTCGGCTCACTAGGTAGCCCTCTGCCAGCAGCCAGGCCTTCATCCTCCTGGAACCGTAGAAGGGCGTCTTCAAATACTGACGGTCCATCCGAGCCATCAACTCCAGGTCTTCTGCTCTGGTCGAGACTGGCCGGTAGTACACTGAGGCTCGGCTGATGTTCAGCAGTGTACACTGACGGACCAGGGACAGTTGCTTATGGCCTCGGTCGATCATGGCCTGCCGCAGGCTGCGATTCATAGACCGGACCTTTCCGACAAAAAATCGCGTTCCACCTTCAGCTGGCCGATGTGCCGGTAGAGTTGGTCAATTTGAGCTTCTTTGGCCTTTTCCTGGGATTTATGGTTGTCGGCAAATAGCTCCGGAGCTCCTTCTAACAGGGCCCTTTTCCAAGCGTGAATCTGGCTGGGATGGACCTCAAATCGGCTGGCCAACTGGGCGATGGTCTCTTCCCCTTGAAGAGCGGCCAGGGCCACCTTGGCCTTGAACGCTGGGCTGTGTTTCTTCCTCGTCTGCCTCATGTCCTTCTCCTCCCCAACAGCAACCGCTGCCGGTATTTTAGGAGCTGGACTCTCTCTTAGCCACCTGTCTAGTTTTTGGGTACCACCTCAAACAAGCTTACCTGGCGCTTGCCGAAGAATTCTACCGCGGCGCTGAACCCATTCCCTTTCCACAGTGCTACTAGCAAGCAGGAAAGCCGTGTCAGTCTCAGGGATATCGACTCCTTCGTCGAGAACCTTCATAGCAGTCAGGACCTGATAATCGCCAGACGCGAACCGTTCAAGGATACCTCGCGAGTATGATTTACCCGTCTCTTCACTCGTGTACTGGTGCGCAATAATGTTCAGTTTTTGCGATACCCTGTTGACAGCGGTAATCTGCTTGGGCCCATCGCCGACCATAGGCTTAGCCGAGGTATAAATCAATGTTCGTCTAACTTGATCTGAGCCAATTATCTCTAACTGAGATTCTAACGAACTTATCTTGCCCTTGGCCTGCTCTACCAAAGCTCTACGATCTCTCAGCAGCTTCGCGACACGGTCAGACATCCCAACAGTACCGCCTTCGTCATCAACTTTAAACCCGGCCCTTATCAGTTGATCCGTCAAATCTTCGTAGCGCTCCATCTCATCCGGCTCAAATTCAACGAGGTGAAGATAATAGTTGTAAGGAACAAGACATCCAGCTTGGATAGCATCCTTGAGCGAAAATTCGTACCTAGGAGGTCCTACGAAGAAACCAAACAGCTCATCAGTGCCGTCTGGGTCGTACTGACGGACCGGCGTGGCGGAAAGACCTATCCGTAGGTCAAAAAACAACGGCAAATTATCGCGAAACGATTTTGCGCCGAGATTATGGACCTCATCTGCGATAAGCAATTTGGTTACGGACGAAGGTAAGTCTTCCAACCAACGCCTCACAGGAGAACCCATTTTAGTAAACAAGCTATTTGACATCAAGAGAACTTCGGTCCGAGGTTCAACTGATGAGAAAGCAAAAAGCAAATGCTCCAACTCTTGCTTCCGGTTATGAGGAGACATTCCACTAAGGCCGGTTATGAGGAGACATTCCACTAAGGACCATGCTCGAAATCTAGCGGCTATGGTAATCGGCGCCAGGTCCCAAGAGCGGAGCTTCAGCGACAAGGACGCGCTGGACCAGTGCAAAGAAGCCATCCACACCACCATAACCTACGTCTTGGGCCGAATCGAGGAGCAACCCAGCGAAGGCTCGACGAAGAGAGAAAGCACAGGCTGACAATGACCCAGTTCCACGGCATGCCCATCGAAATGCTGGACCGCAAGTACAACCTCTACCGGATGGAGAACCACGGCATCAACCTGGACGAGCACCCGGAGTACCGCACCTACCAGACTTTCTACGAAATGGGCATCGCCCCACCGACCCACGAGGAAATGGCGGACATCATCGAAAAGCTGGGCCGGCGGCCGAGACAGGAATAAGTCGAAGGTCCCCTGAGCCATTTCAGGTAGGGCACAAAAGGAAATCAGCGCAGGACTCATCACCAGGCTAACAACCAGCGACGGCCAGAAGAACTCCCAGCGCCAGCGAGTGCCGGTTCTGCCGCATCAGTGGACTCTACTGCCCGGAAAGGGTCAAACTCTTAAGGCTGGAACAGCCTGCCCAAATCCGCCAACGTCACGGAGACTATGGAAAAAGGAAAGCTGTCCAATAACTGGGGGTATATCGCCCAGACACCCAGAAAGCATATAAGAAGCAATATTTTGAGCCAGACCGAAACTCGCCAAAATGAGCAGAATTCGTCACTCTACTAACCCAATTACCGAGACGCGTTTCGTCAGCACAGCGGCGGATTCAGGTCAGATTGAAGACCTACCCGGAGTAGCGGAATTTTCTCTATATGTTGACTACTCGCCAATGTTGTGATAAGCGGGGTACAATTAAATATAAGAAAACAAGGTGAGGGCGAATATGGAAAAAGAAGACATCCTGCTATTGGTCGTGGCCTCTGCAAAGGATGAACCGTTGACACCAGTTCAACTCCAAAAGACCCTGTTCCTCATCGACAAGCAATGCCAGGGCAGAATCTCCACCTCATCAGCGTAAACAAAAAGTCAGGAGGCACACCGATGGAGACTCTGACCCTCATACTGCACCAGTCCAAAGCTACCAAAAACAAAGTGGTATACGGCACCGAGGACGGCAGCATCATCCAAAGCGTCTACATTGACAAAGAGGCTGTGGGTGACCCTCCTCCGGCTGCGCTCAAAGTCGTCATATCGGCACAGTAAATCTCATCCGAGCACTCTCGTACATTTTTGATAGAGCTTCAAGGCTGCGATCGAAGCGACCTGATCACAGCATCGGCTGCCGAGTTATCGACACACGCTAGGGACAGCGCAATAATGGCCGCCGTCATGATAAAGCTGAACACGAGAGCCAGAGCCCTGGCAACAACAGCACCGCTTGCCCTGGTGCTTGGGCTGCTTGCCGCCCTGGGTGGTGGAGGATAGAAGTTAATTTGCAGGAGCCAAGTCCTGCAAACCGCAACTGAGTAGCGTTAACTACCTCTTCCAACCTAAGCGTTGCCTTCGATTTGCTCGATTATTGTCTCGCGAAAGAAATGCGTACAGGCGCTCAGCAGTCTCATTGCTGTCATGCCACATCAGGCTGATGGGTTTCTCCTCTTGGTCTCGACCGCGTTGGTCTAAAACTACGACATTCCAGTACTCGCCGTTCGTGAGAACAGCTTTGATGTCACGTGCCTCTTCACAGTAATCCACAAGTTGAACGTTGAGGTGTGAGGTGGTACCCAAAAACTAGACAGGTGGCTAAGAGAGAGTCCAGCTCCTAAAATACCGGCAGCGGTTGCTGTTGGGGAGGAGAAGGACATGAGGCAGACGAGGAAGAAACACAGCCCAGCGTTCAAGGCCAAGGTGGCCCTGGCCGCTCTTCAAGGGGAAGAGACCATCGCCCAGTTGGCCAGCCGATTTGAGGTCCATCCCAGCCAGATTCACGCTTGGAAAAGGGCCCTGTTAGAAGGAGCTCCGGAGCTATTTGCCGACAACCATAAATCCCAGGAAAAGGCCAAAGAAGCTCAAATTGACCAACTCTACCGGCACATCGGCCAGCTGAAGGTGGAACGCGATTTTTTGTCGGAAAGGTCCGGTCTATGAATCGCAGCCTGCGGCAGGCCATGATCGACCGAGGCCATAAGCAACTGTCCCTGGTCCGTCAGTGTACACTGCTGAACATCAGCCGAGCCTCAGTGTACTACCGGCCAGTCTCGACCAGAGCAGAAGACCTGGAGTTGATGGCTCGGATGGACCGTCAGTATTTGAAGACGCCCTTCTACGGTTCCAGGAGGATGAAGGCCTGGCTGCTGGCAGAGGGCTACCTAGTGAGCCGAAGCAAGGTTCGAAGGCTGATGCGGTTGATGGGCCTGGAAGCCATCTATCGGCGTCCCAACACTAGCAAGCCAGCTCCGGGACATCGGGTCTATCCCTACCTGCTGAAGGGAGTGGATGTTAATCGGGTCGACCAGGTCTGGGCGGCGGACATTACCTACATTCCCATGGCTCAGGGCTTCCTGTACCTGGTGGCCATCATGGACTGGCACAGCCGGCATGTGCTGGCCTGGAAGCTCTCCAACACCATGGACACGGACTTCTGTGTGACGGCGTTGGAGGCAGCATTGGGCAAGGGACGGCCGGAGGTCTTTAACACGGACCAGGGGGCACAGTTCACCAGTGATGCCTTTACCCAGACGTTGGAGGAGCGGGGCATTCGGGTCAGCATGGATGGTAAAGGTAGGTACCTGGACAACATCTTTGTGGAGCGGTTGTGGCGGAGCATCAAGTATGAGGAGGTGTATCTGAAGGCATACCAGACTGTCGCAGAAGCCCGAGTTGGGATCAACGCTTACCTGGAATTCTACAACCGGCGGAGACCTCACCAGTCTTTGGGCTATCGAACCCCAGCACAGGTGTACCAAAAGGGCCAGGCAGAAAAGAGGGTAGCAGCTCAAGAACCAGGGCTGACATCGGGCTTGGTGAAACCTAGCGTAGGGGCGGGAGACTCTCTTAATTTAGCCCTCAGGCTGTCTTAATCATTGGGTCCACCTTACGTAGTGGTCTTTGGTATGTTCCGAGAAACGCTTCGCCTCGACCAAGATGGCTTCATTGTCACCATCATCGAACATCGCGTAGTCTACTGTCAGACCGGAACCTTCGTAGGGATAGTACTCGGTAATACAGGGCTTGCGATTGCCACGCCCGTACTTAACAGGCCACCCGAGTGCCATCAGCACGGGGTCTATGAGTTCACGACGCGTTTCGTCCTCTCTTGGGTCTCTGTTGTTATCATCCCATTCTTGGATGATCCGCTGGGCCTTCTTTATCCCACATTTCCCATATGGCTAAAAAGCTTTCTCAGTAATTCGTCGATGGTCTTTCAACCATCGTCTAATTATGGGCCCTTTTTGCGTGCTTCCAGCTATAATAACTCCATGATATGTCACTTTGCAGTAAGATGCCGTAGGCATCATGGAGGCACCTGATGGGTGACGGCGAAAATGCCTCTCTCCGGCTCCAATTCAACCCCAAAGTCCGCCTGGAATTTCACGGCTCAACCATCACCTCCGACGCTGGCCTTCTTGCCTTTCGAGAGTTTGATGATGCCTTGGGCCTTACCGAAATCGCTGAGGACTACCTCCAGGAAAGCCGTACCGGACGCAATATCCTTCACCACCTGGTTCCGCTGCTAAGACAGTCGATCTACAGCCGCTTGGCCGGCTACGACGACACCAATGACGCAGTGCGCCTTTCCCAAGACCCAGCCATGCGAGTGATCGTGGGATGGCAAGGCTCGGAGCGGAAAGGAGCCAGCACCAGTGAGATGGGCCGGTTCGAGACGGAGTTCCTGACCCAAGAGGACAACCTGAAGGGGCTGGCACGAATAAATACCCAGTGGGTGGAACGAGCTATGGCCCATACCCTACACCGGCGAGTAATGCTGGATATGGACAGTTCCGAGAGTCCAGTGCACGGCCAGCAGGAGGGAGCAGCCTATAACGGCCATTTTGAATGCGTCTGCTATCACCCTCTCTTTCTGTTCAACCAGTTCGGGGATTGTGAAGCAGCTAAGCTACGGTCAGGCAACGTCCCCAGTGCCGATGATTGGCAAGAAGTCCTTGATCCGGTGGTGGAGCGTTATTTGACAGCAGCGGTCAGGCTGCTGTTTCGTGCTGACGCCGCCTTCGCCAAGCCGGAGATATACGATTATCTGGAAGCAAGAAACATCGGCTACGCCATCAGGCTGCGGTCCAACCAGGTGCTGCAGCGGGAGATAGCGCCCCGGCTGATACGGCCTACGGAGTGGCTTTCCCCGAAGCCCATCGTCTCCTATCATGACTTCGTCTACCAGGCCCAGAGCTGGAACGTTGCTCGGAGAGTGGTCTCTAAGGTGGAGTGGCGCCAGGGAGAACTGTTTCCCAGAGTGGGCTTCATAGTCACCAATCTGAGCTATCCAAACATCGGGATAGTCCGCTTTTACAATGGCCGAGGCACCGCGGAGCAATGGATAAAAGAAGGCAAGTACGCCCTGAACTGGACGAGGTTGTCCTGCCACAAGTTCGTGGCCAATCAGGTCAGGCTGGAGTTGTTCGTACTGGCTTACAACTTGGGCAACTCCATGAGAAGGCTAGCCTTACCGGAGGCAATGAAGCACTGGTCGTTGACCAGTCTGCAGACTAGGATGATCAAGACTGGAGGACGGTTGGTGCGCCATGCCGGAAGGCTGGTGTTTCAGCTTGCTGAGGTGCTGGTGAGCCGGGAAATGCTAGGCGGGATACTGGAACGAATTGGTCGGCTTAGGCTGGCTCCTGGCTAGTCCACTTTAGGAGCGTCGGGATTGGTTACGGTTACGGGGTCGCACAGGGCAAAAGAGCTTCCCAAGGGGGAGACTTGGGCGTAGACCAGCGGTTTGGGGCTTTTACGCTTGGCAGTACAGTGGTTGCCCAATGAAAGCGGGGACTTTGAGTGAATCAGACCGCATTTGACGCTCTTGGAATGCGGGATTATATTTGGCGGTATCCCCGCGGGAGCTATATCCAGGAAAGGTGGTTTGATCTGGGGAATCCCGGTTTATAGAGTCTTGCAGATCTCTGACTGACATATGCGATCCCCCTCGGTTGAAATAGTTCAATTGATTGCGCTCTGCCCGACCCATGACTAGGCAAATAGTCCAGCGGGTCATCGCTCAGGGGCCAGCCCAGGAGTTTCGCCAGCGTGCAACCCGAGTAGCGCCGGTCGCCAGAGTCAAAGACGGGCTTAATCTGGCTTGGTCATCGGCGCAGCCTGGATCTTGGAACGTCGGGGCGGTTAGCCCCGCCTTTTACACGATTTCCTGACAGCTAGCCGTTGCGGGCCGTGGGGCAGGTATGCTCAAATAACGCTGGGGAGAATCACTGTCACTGAGGAGTTGGGCGCCATGCCGGAGCAGGGGCAGTTTTCGGACAACGAACGCCTTGACGCGGTTCGAATTCGATGATGAAGTCACCGATGTCTACCGGGCTCTTGCCCAGGCTCTCTTTGATCGTGTTGGACGGGTGGGCTGGATCTGGCACCGGACGGTGCGTTGCGGGACTCGCAACGACTGGTTGAGGCCGGCCACTTGTGATGGTCCAGTCGGCGGCGCGGCGCTTCTCGTGGGAGCGCCTGGCTCGAACCGATTCTCAGGTAACAATTCATGCAACACTCGGTACACTTTACCTCCGCCGATTACAACGAGGAGATGAAAACGGTGGAAAAGTTGACTCTGACGCTGCACAAGACCAAGGACACGAAGAACTACGTTGGGGAGTTCGAGGGCAGGCACAACGACCGGCCCCTGAACACCATCGACCAGATGTCGGAGATCGCCCGGGGTATGTTCGGGCAGCGGCTCCGGTATCAAGACCTGATCGCATAAGAGAACAACTAGCTCTAGTCGTTGCCCCAACTACAATCCGAGTAGCTGTGCCTTCTTGGCGTCGAATTCGTCCTGAGTTAGGAAGCCGCGCTCAAGGAGACTCGCAAATTTCTCGATCTCGTCTACCGACGATGTCACCGGCTCCGTAGCAATGCTGATGGCCTTATTATTAGATCCCCGCTGTTGGGACATTTGGAGCCTCACACAGTCGGCAAAGAGCTTCGCTGCCGCCTTGGGGAAGATAGTCTCAATGCGAAAGCTCGCCGTTCCCCGTCCAGTAATCCGTAGGCCACCTGCCATGATCCCCGTGCTATAGGTAATCGCTTCGATGTTCTCATATGCTATCTCCGCAACCTCGGTGGAGCCGAACATGCCCTTGTCTACCATGAGAACCCGCTTGTTGGTTGCTACCGCAATCCCTCTGTGCCGCAACTTGTGGGGCTTTGCTTGTCCCAGATCGCGACCAAAGAGTCCCCCGATAATATTTTCCAGGGTCTCTTCATCTTCAATGAGTGTATAGAGCATCCGACGCTCGCCTTTCTGATGGCCATCACCCCAGTTCGGATTAAGACTCTTCCACTGCCGGTCAATGCTGAGCTGGCTGATCACGGGTGCCCCTTATTAGTTATAATTCCCTTCCTTTTTAGGCGCCCAAGACTGGCTCGGCTGAATGGCTCAGCAGGGCCGCACTCGTCTCTCGTGCTCTTACTGCCAAGACCAATAATAATAGGTTCATTGGAACCATTGGTTGTTCCGTAGCGTTGGACTCTGGCGCTTTCATTGTTGAACTGGGCAATTTTACCCGCATGTGTCCCATCCCGGAGTAGTCATTGGCTTTGAGGTGGGCCAGGGCTGTGGCTAGATATGCCAGCCGGGACATTGATACGTGTAGGCATAGCTTCTCGATTCCCAATGCTGGATGGGGATTTTCCGATATGTTTGGTCTTACCGGGGAGGCAGTCGTGGCGGGTAGCCAGAGGCGGTGGGGGAGGGCAGCAAATCCACTTACCGAGGTTAGTTGGTGGTTGATTGCTGCGGGGGTTCCTTGTTGCCGGGGCCTGAGCTCCTTGGACTTCTCTGATTCGGTAGGCCTTGATTATACCACCGTCGGCGGAGGCGTCAAATGGGCGGCATCAGGCGCCAGGGCCTTTTCATTCTCCTGCCTGGCAGGTAAAGCCCATCATGTCGAAAGCTTCGCTGAGATGGGCATTGTGGCGGCGTAGGGCAGCGGCTACGTTGGAATGCCCAGCCCGACGTACCAAGCTGATGACCAGGTTCCGCAGGCCCGCCAGAACCTGTGGGGCGGCCCCAGTGCGCACCTGAGAGCGGTCCTCGTCGAAGGTCACATCCCGTACCCAGTGGAGGCGGTTCTCGATGCCCCAGTGCCCACGGGAAAGGCTCAACAATCGCCTGGCATCGGCATCAGTGGCTGGGAGACTGCTAATTGCATAGCTCACAGCCACCTGTTTCTTGCCCTTCACGACCCGCTGGCGCTCTAGCCGACACACCTGTTGCAGATGCGGCCACGCTTCCCCGACCGTCCCAGCGCTGCCCACGTAGCCATTTAGCTCTGGGTCGGCCAAGGCCCACAACTCTCGCCGCTCCAGCCGCCCATGACGCCGCTTTACTGGAGCATCGGCCCAGACCGTCAGCTTGGCCCCGCGTGCTCGCCACTCCGCTGCCAGCCAGGGAGGTACGGTTGGCCCACCAGCCCTCTCAGTTCCTAGCAGGGGAAAAAGCCACCTCCAGGTCTCGGCGCAAGGTGGGCTGATTCTCTTTAACTGGCAGCAGATACTCTCCGCCGCCTGCCACAATCTGCTCACAGACTTTCCGTTGGGTCAGTAAGGCATCAGCCACTACTACCCGACCCTTCAGGGGTACCTGGCCCAATACTTCTTTGACCGCCGCCAATTCTTCCCCTTTGCCCGGCGCAGCTACCTGCGCCAGCACTGCCCCAGCGCGGCTAGCGTAGGCCGACACCACATGGACCCCGGGTATCTCTTGGCCGTGGACCCCTCGCAAGGTTTTCCCGTGCAGGGACAGGGGATCATCCGCCTCTACCCCGCTATTTGCCAGCCAGTTGCCGACTTCTGCCTCAAAGGCCGCCACGTCCAGGTCCTTGAACACCCGGTGGAGGGTGGCCACGCAGGGTGTCTTCTCCTGGCTGAACCCCAAAAGCTGCGCCGTAGCACCCCCTTGGTCCCGCCCCCATTGCGCTATGGCGTATAAGCTGCGGGCGCCGCACAGCATGGCACAGGTGGCCAAGGCCAGGATCGCCCCCAAAGAGTGGCGTCGCCCTTGGCTACTCCGGAAGTCAGGCGCCAAATCCAGCGCTTCCCTCAAAGTCATCATCCTCCCCTCCCGCTTAAACTGGTAATAATTTTATACTATTTTGAGAAAATGAAAAGGCCCTGATCAGGTGTTGGGCCGCTGACGGATTTCGTTGCCACCCTGGCAGAATGGGTCATGTCGTCCCCGAGTTCCTTAGTTTTGCAAATTTCTCGATTATAGAGCATTGACGGCTGAGTGGGAGGGCTGGAAGGCCTGCTCGGTGTGCCGTGTCCGCGCTTGCGCCGGTGTGCCTCTTCCGCCAACATGTCTCGGTAGGGTTCCTTGCCTACCTCCCGCGCCTCCTGAACAGCCTGGACTTCATGAAACTCAACGAGGACTGGATACTAGGAAATTTCACAATCTCAGCAAAGCCGGATGAGATCCAGTGGGACCAGGGCGAAAGGGTCCTCACCGTCGAGAACAAAGCACTCTTCATCATCGACGGACAGCACCGCCGGCGGGCCATCTCGCAACTCCTGCACGAGTTCCGGGCGGACCTGAACAGAGCAAATGACCTCGAGAAGACCGAGGCCCAACAGGTCCTCGTGACCCTCTACGTCTGCCAGCACGAAAGGGACATGAAACAGCTCTTCGCCTGGATGGCGAAGAACAAACCCATCGAGTCCAACACCCAGGAACTGTTCGACTCCTCCGACCCGTGGAACAACGCCACGCAGGACATCCGGGACGACACGGACCTTCTGAAAGGCCGCATCAACCTGAACAAGGCCACGCTGGGAAGAAACGACGAGTACCTGCTGACCAACAGCCTACTTAGGAACAACGCGCTCGTGATGACCCTGGGCGGCAAGGGCCGAGCCACCAAGGGCCTGACCCAACACCACCGGCAGGATGGACCGCAGGCGGAGATCACCCTGAACAGCAAGAGCTTCTACGACAACTTCCTGCCGGAGTGCCACGATATATTCAACAAGATCAAGGCTGAAGAGATAGCCAACGCGGAACTACCATACTACCGCCAGAACAACTGGCTGCTAGAGCCGCTGGTAGTCCGACTTATGGCGGACTGCTACGGGCAGATCAAGCGAACCAATGCAGACCAAGGTGCCCTCGCGGAATACATCAACTCGATGAACGTGGACCGGAACGATCCGAAGAACGACATAGTGAGCCTGGAACTGATCGACCCGGAGAAAAGCCGGCTCTACCCTCGGAACAAGGACGCCTGGACACTGGCTGCCAACCAGATCATCAAGGCCGCGACCGGCTGAGGACAGCAGTGACCCAAAATCTCCTTGAACCCCTGACCACCACCCTGGAAACCGTGCGCCACCGCCTCACCCAACACCAACAAGTTCTGAGTGAGAACAAGACCCGCACCAGGCGCTCCCTGATCGAGCCGGTGCTGGGAACCCTGGGCTGGGACACAGAGAACCCCGACAATGTAATCCACGAATACCGCGACGGCTAGGGCTGAGCCGACTATGCCCTGACCAGCGGCCAGAATCCCCCAGGGTAGCCCTAGAAACCCGGCTGAAAAGCCCTGCCGTGACGAGATGAGGCCGGAGGTTAACCAGTGGACTGGGCCAGGTCTGAGACTAAGGGCGGCCCAGCTGGCAGCGACCAATATGAATTGGGCGGTAACGATGGGCGACCCGGTGGCGAACTCAGGGCAGGCTCCGGCGGCGGGCCGGTCCGGTCTATTCTCTGGTTTATTGGGGGTAGAACCAACTACTTCAGCCGGGCAGCCCGTAGATTACTCTGCGGGCTGCCCGGCTGTCTGATTGTGGCCGGGTTATACATCGGATGTCAATACTCCCGTATCATTGGTTCCGTTCGGAAGTGGGGCCTGCTCCGATTCAGGCTGCCTCCGGAAGACCCAAAAGCAAACGGAACCAGCCAGTGCGGAAGGTGTTCAACAAACCCTTGACGCAGTTGTTGAACAGTTGGCCAAAGCTGACGCGGGGCGCAGGTGGGGGATGTTCAAAAACGCCCGTTTTCTGAACACTTCCAGCAGGAGGACGCTGGCCCGCGCTGGCGGCTTGATTCCCATGACCCTGCTCCCCGTCACCTATGGTTACGCCCGGGTCAGCAAGTCCGACGACGAGGCCGGAAACCTGGAGACCCAACTCCGCCTGCTGGCCGACCACGGCATCCGTGAAGACCTGATCTTTTCCGACATCGCCACCGGCCGCACCCTGCGGCGCGCCAGCTGGCAGGAACTGATGTCCCGTCTCCGGCCCGGCGATACCCTGGCGGTGGCCTTCCTGGACCGGTTGAGCCGGAACTTCGAAGACGGGGTGCGCATCCAGGCTGACCTGACCGAGCGGAACATTGGCATCGTGGCCCTCAGGGAGAACATCGACACAAGCGACGGCAGCGCCGCAGCCAAGTTCTTCCGCCGGTCCATGCTGGCTCAGGGGGCTTACCAGGTGGACTCGACCAGCGAGCGCATCAAGCTGGGACTGGACCAGGCCCGGGCCGGCCGGAAGCGGCTGGGACGCCCGCCCGCATTGACTCCGGAGCGGGTGGCGCAGTGCCGCCGGATGACGGAGGAGGGCGCGGGGCTGCGGCACATCGCCCGGGTGATGCAGTGCTCGCCGGCCACGGTGAAGAAGGCCCTGGCCGCCGCCCTGGACCGGCTGGCCACTGTCAGCTACCAGATCGTCATCGAAGGGGCCAGCTACCGGGAGAAACTATCGCCTCACCGGAAGCTGCTGGGCGGCAAGGGAGGTGATTGACCTGCCAAAGGCAACCTGATCCAAATCTATGTCAGTCCCGCCCAGGGTGGACTAATGACTGTGGCGATCGCTGGCACACCCCGGCAAACCACCGCGTCGAACCGGAAGCCTTCCAGCCGGCGCGTTCGACCGGTGGGGGACGGTTCGGGTGCCATCAACCGTTACGCAGCGGCAATATCACCATTCCCCGCGGATCCTTCACCTCGCAAGGTGCGGCGCTTCCTCCAGCACGTCAAGAACAGCGCTCGCACAATAAACCCGATTGCGCCGCGCCACCCCCACCTGTGCGACAATGCCCGCTATCTCCAGCAGGTCAATGGCCCGCTGTGCAGTCGTGAACGCAACTTCCAGCCTGCCAGCCACGCCGCCCACCGTCCAAAAGGGATTCTCGGCGAATAGGTCCAGCGCCAATTCCGGGAGCCTGGACTGCCCGCGAGCCAGCCCTTGCTTCCAGCGGGAGAACAGGTCGTCGATGCGCTGGACCCGGTCCACGGCGTCGTCAGCCTGGAGAACGACTCCCGTAAGGAAATAGGTCAGCCATTCCTCCCATTCTCCCCGCTCCGTCACGCCGAGAAGGCGTGCGTAATATTCCTCACGGGTGGCCTCGAAGTAGGCGCTAAGATAGAACAAGGGAGAGGGAATTATGCCCCGTTTGAACAGCAGCAGCGTGATGAGCAGACGTCCCACCCGTCCATTGCCGTCAAGAAAGGGATGGACCGCTTCAAACTGGGAATGGGCTAGAGCAGCGTGCATCAGCGGTGGCAGGGCGTCGTCATGCAGGAACCGCTCCCAGGCGTCCAGGCACGCCATGAGTTCCGAAGGCGGCGGCGGGACGTAGGTGGCGTCATTCAGCGTACACCCGGGTGGCCCGATCCAGTTTTGGCTGCGCCGGAACTCCCCCGGTGTAGCCACGTCGCCCCGAACGCCCCGCATCAGCCGTTCGTGCATCTCGCGCACCAGGCGCAGCGACAACGGCAACATGTCCAATCGTTCCAGGCCGTACTCCAGGGCGCTTACATAGTTGCCCACCTCCCGCAGATCGGCCGGGCTTCGCTCCACGGCCGCGCCGGCCTCGGCGGCCAGCAACTCCCCAAGGGTCGCCTGAGTTCCCTCAATGCGGCTGGCAAGAACGGCCTCCTTGCGGAGCTGGCGTTTCGGACCAGACGCAGATGCCACGTTGTTCCTTATTAGCGGAGATGAGAATAACCGATGCTCTTATTATCGGTTAAGAGGCATTGCGGAAACAAGTCCAGGGCAACGTTTTGCCTGAGGAAGATCAGGAGTGTAAAAGGCGGAGGTAAAGTGGACCACGTGCGCGTCTCGACTGCCTGAATTGTGGCGGTGGAAAATCGTACCGTCCTCTGCCTTTCGTAAGGCTGATTATCAGTCTATGGAAGGTGTTATGGATGTATCACGTGGAGATTTACGTACGAGTTCGCCGGGCCTGCATGGTAGAAGGGATGAGCGTTCGGGAAGCCTCCCGGGTGTTTGGCCTGCACCGGGACACGGTGCGCAAGATGCTGCCGTACTCGGCGCCCCCAGGATACCGACGCCAGGACCCACCCCGCCGGCCCAGGCTTGAGCCCTTCACCGGGGTGATTGACGCCATCCTGGAAGCTGACCGCCAGGTTCCCAGGAAGCAGCGCCACACGGCCAAGCGGATCTTTGAGCGGCTGCGTGACGAGCACGGGTTCGACGGTCAGTACACCATAGTCAAGGACTATGTGAGGGAGCGCCGGCGGCGGACCCAGGAGATGTTCGTCCCCTTGTCCCACGCGCCAGGCCACGCCCAGTGCGACTTTGGCGAAGCCCGGGTGATCATCGGCGGGGTGGAGCGGAAGGCGCACTACTTGGTGCTGGACCTGCCCCACAGCGATTGCTGCCTCGTGAAGGCCTATCCGGCAGAGATCACCGAGGCGTTCCTGGACGGCCACGTCTCGGCTTTCGCCTCTCTGGGCGGCGTGCCCCAGAGCATTCTGTACGACAACACGAAGCTGGCGGTGGCCCGGATACTGGGCGACGGCAGGCGCCAGCGGACCCGAGCCTTCACCGAGTTACAGTCCCACTACCTGTTCGAGGACCGGTTCGGCCGTCCTGGCAAGGGCAATGACAAGGGGAAGGTGGAAGGGATGGTGGGCTACGTGCGCCGCAACTTCCTGGTACCCGTGCCGTCCTTCCAGAGCTTTGACGCCCTGAATGCCCACCTGGAGGAGCGCTGCCTGGCACGGATGGACTCCGTGCTGCGAGGACACGATGAGACCATCGGCCAGCGCATGGAGCGGGACCTGGAAGCCCGGCTGCCCCTGCCCGCCGTGCCCTATGATGCCTGCGACAAGCAGGCCAGCCGGGTGAGCTCCCTGTCCCTGGTCCGGTACAAGACCAATGACTACTCGGCGCCGGTGGCCTTTGGACACCGGGACGTGCTGGTAAAAGGCTACGTGGCTGAGGTGGTGATCAGCTGCGGCGCTGAGGTCATTGCCAGACATCCCCGCTCCTACGAAAGGGACGACTTCGTCTTCGATCCCATCCACTACCTGCCCCTGTTGGAGCAGAAGACGGCGGCCCTGGACCAGGCCGCTCCGTTGCAAGGATGGCAACTCCCCGAAGAGTTCGCTACGCTGCGCCGTCTGCTGGAGTCCAGGATGGGACGGAGGGGCAAGCGGGAATTCGTGCAGGTGCTGCGACTTCTGGAAAATTTCTCCCACCAGGAAGTCCACCACGCCGTGCAGGACGCCCTCCGGCTGGGCGCCATCAGTTTTGATGCCGTGAAGCACCTGCTGCTGTGTCACCTGGAAGGACGACCCCCCCAGGCTTGACCTGGACCTCTATCCCTACCTGCCCCGGGTCAGCGTGAAGACCACCAGCGCCACGGACTACCTGGCCCTCCTGCCGGGGAGGGCGGCATGAGCAACCGGTCCACGCTGCTCCTGGAACACCACCTGAAGGAACTACGGCTTCCCACCTTCCTCAGGGAGTACCGCAAGCTGGCCGCCCAGTGCGCCGCCGAGAATGTGGACCACCCTGACTACCTGCTGCGTCTCTCCGAACTGGAACTCATTGACCGACACCAGCGCATGGTGCAGCGCCGGATTCGGGCCGTCCGTTTCCCTGCCGTCAAAAGCCTGGACACCTTCGACTTCCTGGCCATACCCTCGGTGAACAAACAACTGGTCATGGAACTGGCCCGGTGTGAATACATCGAGCATAGGGAGAATGTCATCGCCGTCGGCAACAGTGGCACCGGCAAGACCCACGTGGCCCTGGGTCTGGGCCTGGCCGCCTGCCAAAAGGGAATGTCCGTAGGCTTCACCACCGCCGCGGCCCTGGTCCACGAGCTCATGGAGGCCAGAGACGATCGCCGGCTGCTCAACCTGCAGCGGCAACTGGCCCGCCTCAGGCTTCTGATCATCGACGAACTGGGCTTCGTCCCCCTGTCCCCCATCGGAGAGGAACTCCTCTTCGAGGTCTTCAGCCAGCGCTACGAGCGCGGGTCCATCCTGGTCACCACCAACCTCCCCTTCGATGAGTGGACCGGGGTGTTCGGTTCTGAGTGCCTCACCGGAGCGCTGCTGACCGGCTCACCCACCACGTCCCTATCCTGGAGATGAACGGCGACAGCTACCGCCTCAAGCACAGCCGGCAGAGCGCCGCCTCCCAGGTATCGGATGATCCGGTCGACTCCTGACTCACTCCGGAACTGCGGACCCCTGCTCCTGACCTGATCCCACCCGGCTCCCAATTCAGTCCTTTCTCATCGTGCCGGTGGTACACGATTCCTCCGCCGCAGTGGTACACCTTCTCGCCGCCCTTGACACAGTAGGCCAAGCTCCATGGGTTGTCCATTCGAGGGATGGCGAGTGAGTTGGGAATTCACAGAGACACGGTGAGGAAGTACATTGATGCGGAAAGCCCGCCGACGCGGCGATCCCCGAGTAGCTTGGCCAGTACGGCATACTTTCGCCGGAGAACTCGTTGCCCACTTCCGCAACGGGCAGACTCGGATCTATAACCGGTCTGCTTGTCTGCTCCCAGATAACTCGGCCTTGTCCTGGACCCAGGTAAACCATCCCACCGACGCTACGACCCGCCACCACCGCGGTACTTCCTGGTGCAATCCATCTGATCGCATCGCTCCAGACCACGCTGGCACGACCCACCAAATCCACCTCGGCTTGATAAGGGACGTCCTCCGCCGTCTCGTTACGTTCATATACGGTTTCCTCTGACGCTGCGGTGAGTGTCAGCGGTGCGGAGGATGGAACGTCTGACCCCCTCGTCGTATTGTCCTTCGCCTTTTCCACCCATCTCTGGAATAGTCGGAAGATGTTCACAATGTCTCCGTCCTAATTTTCTGCAATAGATATGGGCTCGTGTCGGCGATTCAGCAGACATTGGCTAAGTCCGCATCGGATGTCAAATCGAAGCACAGCCCGGTGCCTGGCGCGCGGGCACCAGACAACGTACTACTCACCGCCGGCTGCGGTGGGCAGGACACGTACTTCAGCTCCCACCAATTGCTCCGCAACCGCCAGGTCGTACTGAGCCTGCAGGTTCAGCCAAAACCGGGGGTCCATGCCAAACCAATGCCCGAACCTGAGAGCGCTGTCACCGGTCACCGCACGTTTGCCCGACAGAATCTGGCTGATTCGGTTGGGTGGCACGTCAATCTGACGTGCGAAGCTCGTCGGCGATACTCCCCTCGTTTCCAGTTCGTCTTTTAGGATCTCTCCTGGATGCACGACTCGTTTCAACATGGCGGCAGTTGCTCCCTCAGTGATAGTCCACAATCTCAACGTCGGATGGTCCTGCCTGCCCCGCGGGCCAACTGAAGCAGATGCGCCACTGAGGATTGATCCTTATGGAGAACTGCCGGGCACGATCTCCCCTCAGTGTTTCCAGCCGATTGCTACGCAGAGCCCTCAATGTATCCAAAGATCTGGCCGCGTTCAGGATCGAAAGGCGCCGCGCCGCTTGGCCTTCAAAACCCTGGAAAGCTGGAACGTACTCCCCGGTGGCGAACGCTTCAGTCCGTCGGTCCCGGTAGCTTTGGATCATGACGAAGCCAGTGTAGGTACGCTTGACGTCAGTCGTCAAGCAACATGTGCGAGTTATTGCTACTGGGCAAACCGATAGAGCCTGTCCGAGAAACATCGTTGGGGATCTCTTGAGGGTATGATGGGACGAGAATCCCGTTGAGGTTTGGTTGATGAGGAAGACCTACCGCCCTTACGACCCCGACCAGCAGTTGCTGCTGCCCGCCGCCCTTCAGGAGTGGCTGCCCCCGGACCATCTGGCCTACTTCGTCTCTGACGTGGTGGACCAGCTGAACCTGTCGGCCATCATGGCCCGCCATCAGGGCGAAGAGCGGGGCGGACCTCCCTACCATCCCTGGATGATGGTCAAGGTCCTGCTCTACGGCTACTGCATGGGAGTGGCCTCCTTCCGCAGGATTGCTCTTCGTCTCCACGAGGACCGTGAGCAACGGCGGCAGCGCCCAGTTCCCGGTAAGCCGCCAGGATGCGCCTGGTGTGGCGAGTGGTGACACCCATCAGCGTGGCTGCCTGGTCCAATGTCATGTGCTCAGCGAGCAGACTGTTCAGGACCTGAAGTCTTGCCTGTTCTTTTTGAGTCAAAGCCACATTCTCCATGATGTGGATTGGACATTTATGCTGGCCAATTAGCGAGGACGCTTTCGCTGAACGTCAACAGCCGTTGGTCAGAAATCTCCGCCCACGCGGTCCACTTTAACTCCGCCGATTACAGGTTTTCGTGCCATACCAACGCCCCTACGTGGGGATTTTCGCAACCAAGTCTACCGGCTGAGGGTCTCCAGGGGCAAGGGCGCCAGCGTCAGCAGGAGGTCTGGGGAGCCGGTTAGTTTCGGAAAACCCGGATTTCCGAAACCCAGATGCCGCGGCTGTTTACTGGGGGCGGGTCTGTCCAGTGAGCGCCGCTGCACTTTACCAGCACGACCTCCGATATGAGTTCCTGTTGCCCGTCCTCCGTAACGCCGGTGTCGGCTCCTACGCCGGACGGGACGCCGACCTGCATCCTGTGAAGCAGAGCGGCGGGCGAGCCGGAATGGGAAACCGGTCACTCAACGGTTCCGTATGAGTTGGAAAGCCCTCCGTCAGCCGGAGAAGAGGTGGGAGTCATGACCTGCTCGAAAACTAAGCGAGTATCGAAATACGCAGCAATAGCCTGGCTGTGCCTGCTGGCCATCGTCGTCATCGTGCGGGCCGTCAACCTGCCGTTGGGCAGCGTCCAGCCGGAGGCCGTGATGCTCGCCTTCATGATGACCCTGCCCTTTACCTTGGGATTGACCGGCTTGGTCATCGGCGCAGCCTGGATCTTGGAACGTCGGGGCGGTTAGCCCCGCCTTTTACACGATTTCCTGACAGCTAGCCGTTGCGGGCCGTGGGGCAGGTATGCTCAAATAACGCTGGGGAGAATCACTGTCACTGAGGAGTTGGGCGCCATGCCGGAGCAGGGGCAGTTTTCGGACAACGAACGCGTCTATCGCTGGCCAGGCCGGCGGGAACAGGGAGGCGGTGAAGGCCGAGATCCGCGCGGAGCTGGTCAGCACGATCAAGGAACGGTTCGGGGCATACCTCGACCGGGTGAAGCCATGACGGCCCCTGCCTGCGCTGATGACGGCAGGCCGGTGGAAGAGATTCCTTATGCCGACCCGTTACACCGCGCGCCAAGTGGCCGGTCGGTGGCAGTTGCCAGGTATTACAAGAGGAAGGGGGTTAGGTCCCAAGCGGGATAGTATACAACCTCCCCAACCAGTGCATCTAGCTAGCCTCTTTTTCTGCGGCGGCCCATCTGCCGTTGGACACCAGTCATACGCAAACGAAACTCCAGCATCTGTCGGCTTACTCCATACGTATGCCGGACAGTGTCATAGTCTGCCCCTCCATTCGCTATAGCAAAGAGCGCTCCCCTAGGCAAAAGCAACGCTCCTGCCAACCAATCAGCTTCCTGCTCCTTTGGCTGATCGAATTCCCTCAAAGCCAAGCCTTCTTCACCTATGATGTACAAGGTGGTCGGGTCATGGCCCAACAACAAATGGCTCAATTCGTGCATCACGTCGCTCGACAGGCGTCCGGAACGATGACGGGGATTGGTAATTACCGCTTCACGGCCAGCAGCGGAGACCGTAATTGCGGACCAGGAATCACTGTCTACCTCAAGAAGTTGGCACATGTCATCCTCATCCAACTCCAACTCCGTGACCGGCCAGATGAACACATCCAAGTAGGATGCGAGTTGCGCAGGAAGAAGTGGATCCACTTCACGCAACCCCAACTCCGCGCGAAGGGAGTTGGACATCTCTTCGCAACGGCTTTTAAAGCCCCTCTGCATTAATTTCTCCGGGTAGGTCTGCCAGTCTCTGCTGTGCCTTAACTATCAGATTAGTGAAGGCGCGAGCCGTGGCCGGGCTGATCTCTCGTTTTGCCTTCAGATGAGCTGAGGCAATCATATCGGCGGCTTCCTCCAGCCTCTGGGGGGTAACATTCAGGATCTCACCGGGATCAACTTCCAGCCAGCGACATAACTTGCTAAAGGTTTGAAGGTCGGGCATTTTCCCCGACTCCACGCGAGAAAGAGTCGGCGCGCTGGTCCCGATTTCTCTCGCAGTCTCCCGCAGACCTCCGTTGCCTCTCTTCTTTCTCACCTCGGTTCCCAGATTCTGTAACGTTAATCTAGCCATATCGGGCCTCTGTAAAGTTCGTGCAAAATAGTCTTGACAGCCTAACACCTCTGTATATATGATAACTGTTAGAGACGTGAAACACGTCATGGCCGGAATAATATAGGCTCACCCGGGCCAGGTCAAGAGGTAGCAAGATGCCGGCAGCACGTGGCGCCACGACATACTAGGTTGTAGGAGAGATTATGGCCACAGAACCTGAAGTCCTGTCCCTGTCCGACTCCACTGAAGAGTTGAAGTTCTTCGTGAACGAGGAGGAAGTTGTCTACGAGTGCCAGAAGTCTCCGGACCGCCGTGGGTATGTTCTAACCGTGGAACAAATCCTTACCAGCGCAGGGTTTATCCCCGCTGAAGGATTTGAATTAACCCGGGATTCGGATGGACAAACTTTCACCTCCCCCCAGGATGAAGTTGCCGTAGAACTTGGCGAACACTTCACGGCTACCTACAAGGGCCAAACCCCAGTCTCTTGACCATGAAGATTGAAGACTTCGAGGCCCATATCCGGGAAAAGGGCTGTACCGTGGATGTCGTTGTAGGGGACGACGGCATTTCTTACTCCGTTGTCAGACAAGTCCAATTACCCCGTGGAGCGTTGGCCGGCAAGTGCTGTGACATAGCCATCCAACGGGACCAGACTGTTCCGTACTTGCCGCCGCCCGCAATTCACACCAGACCGATCCTGGTTCCCATGGATATGAAAGGGCCCTTGAGAACCCAAAACAGCGGAGTCGGGCCTGATTGGCAGTATTGGAGCCGCCGGTTTGACCGACGTCCCGAACCCTGGAGCCTTTGGGCTCACATCTTGACCGTGCTGTGTGATGAACGATGGCCCTCCAAATGACCGACCTAGTGAATTGTGACCTCTCCATAGCCATGACCGCCCAGGTGGACTCGGTCCTGGGTGCCCACGTCCACAAGCCCAGGCTACAGGAGGATCTGACCTTCGCCTACTGGTGCCCCAGCGCGGGACGGAACCGGTTTACTGCCGTTATCACAGATTTAATCCTGCCCACAGACGAGGACCGGGTACTTCACGGCAACGCCTCCTTCTCTTCAAGTTACCTCCGAAGGGTCCTTGAAGCCGCACCCCAAGGCAGTGGCGTGGCCTTTATCTATGGCCATCACGGTCCTGGTTGGCAGGCAATGAGCCGGGACGACATTGTTGCAGAGCGAGACCGTATCGCCGGGCCGGCAGCTGGCAAGATGGGGTTGCCTCTGGTTGGCCTAACCAGAGGCTTGGACGGAGCCTGGAGCGGGCGTATCTGGATGAGAAAAACGCCTCGGACATACGAGCAACATCCGGCCAGTTCGGTTCGCGTCGTCGGTTCACAACTTTCCATCACGTACCATCCCACAGCACCCGCTGTTACTCCAACCGACAGCCAAGAAGCGACCTTAAGCGTCTGGGGCGATGCCGCTCAAGGGAAGCTCGTCCGAACCCGCGTCGGCATAGTTGGTTTGGGTAGTGTGGGCAGCCTCGTTGCAGAAGCCTTGAGCCGCGTCGGGTTGGTGAACCTGACCTATATCGATTTCGACAAGATCAAGGAGAGGGATCTGGACCGGACTTCAGGAGCCACTTTTAAAGACATCGGCAAGTTGAAGGTCGACGTGGCAGCCGATGCGACAGCCCGCAGTTCCACCGCCAAAAAACTAGACCTCATGTCCATACCTCACAGCATTCTCGTTCCGGAAGGGCTAGCCGCCGCGCTGGATTGCGACGTCTTAATCTGCTGCGTCGACAGACCATGGCCCAGACATCTTTTGAACGTTCTGGCTTACAGCCACCTGATTCCCGTAATCGACGGGGGAATCTCCGCAGCCGTTAAGCCGAATGGCACTCCACTGCATGTCGCCTGGAGCATCCACACCATCGGTCCGGGCCACGCCTGCCTGGTTTGTCTTAACGCACTTCTGCGCAGCGACGTCGGCCTTGACCGTGAAGGGCTTCTGGATGACCCCGACTACATTGCTGGGCTCAGTGAAGAGGAGAAGGCCAAATACTCGCGGCGCAATGTCTTCCCTTTCAGTATGAGCGTCGCCGCCCATGAAGTGCTCCAGCTTGTAGGATTGCTTACCGGATTCCCCAGAATCGGAGGCGCAGGCCCTCAAAAATATGACTGCTATCCAGGCACTATGCAGGTGACCAAGGGCACCAACTGCGACGAAGATTGCGAATTTGCCGAGCTGATCGCCACTGCGGTTGATCTGACGCCCAACTTGTCTCTCAACGGCAAGGTAAAGCCGATTGCAACGTAAACCAATTATAAGGAGGGCCATAGAATGCCGGACCAGGTTAGACACAAAACCTTCATTTCATACCATCACCAGGACCAGGAGGAGGAGGACAAGTTCATCCGAACGTTCGACCATAGCCGTGACGTATTTATTGCTCGCGCCGTTGGCAGCGAAGCGACTATGGAAGAGTTGATCAACAGCGATGACGACGACTACGTCATGCGGCGGATCCGGGAAGACTACCTGAGCGACTCCACTGTTACTTTAATCTTCATAGGCTCGGTCTGTAATCATTCGGTACGGAGGTGCCGATTGATTACCCTTTATCGACCGGCAAATATAGTCGTCGCTACCGGCAGGACTAATTGTCGTCTATCACCCCAGGCCGACATTCACCGTGGAACCCCTTCTCACCGTGGAACCCCTTCTCACCGAACCCCTTCTCACCGAACCCCTTCTCACCGAACCAATCCCACCAACGAGGAGCTTGAAACACCCATGCCCACCACTACCAAGAATACCGCCACCAAGAACAAGCCAAAGAGTCAACGATCTAACCGGAGCCGGAAGCCCCAGGATGGGAAGAATTCCCGGCAACAAATTGAGGAGGCCGTGGCCGACCGGATCATCGAACTTCTCGACCAGGGCAAACTGCCCCCTTGGGAGAAGGACTGGCAGGACTCGCCCTACGGCTTCCCAGTCAACACCGTCAGCATGAAGCCCTACCGGGGAGTCAACCGCTGGATGACCCTGTTGACCCAGAATATCATGGGCTATACCGACCCCCGCTGGCTGACCTACCGGCAGGCCGAGGCCTTAGGCGGCCACGTCCGCAAGGGCGAGAACTCCACCACCGTCGTCTTCTGGAAACGGGTGACCAGCCGCCGCGACCGGGAAGAGGGCCAGAAAGCGAACCAAGCAAGTAGCCCCAACGACAGCGCCGGGCCGGGTGGGGAAAAGGCCCCGACAACCTACCCCATGCTCCGGGCCTACCACGTCTTCAACGTCGAGCAGACCGAGGAATGCCGGCTGAAGCCCCTGCCGGAGCTGGACCTCTCGGACCATGACCCAGTGGAGCTGGCCAGGGCCATCTTCGCCGGAATGCCCGACCCGCCGGGGTTCGAGACCTACCCGGCATCCAACCAGCCGCCCCACTACACACCCCGCGTGGACGTGGTCCGGGTTCCACCTCTGGGAGCCACGGAGTCAGAAGTCCTGTTCACGTTGATGGCAGAGCGCTATGAGCGCCGGGCCATGGGAATAACCTCCAACCTGGTCTTCTCTCAGTGGGACCAGGTCTTCCAGAACCCCATGGCCACCGCGGCAGCCATTGACCGGGTGGTGCATCATGCTGTGATCCTGGAGTTCGATGTGCCCAGCTTCCGGACTGGTCAAGCCCAAGAACATCTGAGGGAGGAGGCTGACGATAACTACCGGCAGGGGGTGCAGAGGCAAAAATAATTGTCGCCAGGCGGCAAAAATAGTTGACGTTGATCACTACCAAGTCCCGGGCTCTCTGTGCTACTTACAACGGTCAATCAGCTCCCAAGTTGGAACAGGCGGTATGGGATTATCTGGGGGAGTTTTCCGATCCTGAGCTAGTCAGGCAGCATCTGGCCCTGGGCCAGTTCAAGGAGATGGAACAAAAGGAATCAGAGCTGGCCGGACTCTCCAGGGCTTTGACCGATCTGGAGGGTCAGTTCCTTCAGCATTTGGACTTGCTGAAGCGCAATGTTTTAAGTGAGGCTGAGTTCACGAAGGCCAACGAGGTGGCCAGAAGCCAGAGTACGGCCCTGGAATTCCAGCGGGAGGAGTTGACCAACTGGCTGGAGGAGCAGCGAACCCGAGTCTCGACTGCGGAGCGGTTGCCAGGGGCAATTCAGTCCTTCCTGGCGGATTTTGAGAGCTTGGATAAGCGGCACCAGAAGGCTCAGCTTCAAGCAATCCTGAAATCTGCCTGCGTTTACCGGGATGAGCGCCTTGAGTTGCAGTTTCGGGGATAGGCGTCGTTTTTCTCTTGGTCAACTCCCTTCGGCAGGCGTGAAAACACTGACCGCAACACCCTGGGGGTCCTGGAGCGTGGCGAATCGGCCTATGCCTGGTATATCAGTCCCCGGCACCAGAACCTTCGCCCCCAGAGCCTCGGCCTGTTTGCTCGACGCATCCACATCGGCGACGCAAAAATACGGCATCCAATGTGGGGGGGGGCGGACCCATCTCCGGCGTGATTTCCATGATTCCGGCCACGTCCGTCCCATCCACTCGAAGCAGGGTATAGCCTCCGTCCATCTCGCCAATGGTGTGTCCGAACACCGAGGAGTAGAACCTCCGGGCTTCGTTGGAGTTAGTGGTTAGGAGCTCGTTCCAGATCAGCGCTCCGAGCTCATTCTTCACCCGGCAGCCCAGGTGTTCCTTGGCTTGCCAGACCGAGAATGTAGCCCCCTGGGGGTCCTGAAGCACGGCGATCCGCCCGGCGTCAAAGATGTCCATAGGTCCGGCAATCAGCGCGCCCCCGGCCTGCTGAACCTTGGCGAGGGTGTCATCGACATTTGTTACCGAGAGATAGGTGTTCCAGAGGGGTGGAACCCCCTGGCTCCTCTCCTCCTCCATCTGCTGACTGAGCCCTCCTACATCCAGTCCGTTAATCTTCTGGAGGTGGTAGAAGAAATCCGGACCCATCTCCTGAGGGTCGTCCTCCCATTTGAACAGAGCGCCATAAAAAGCGAGAGCTTCTTTATCGTCGGTGGTGGACAGATCCACCCATGAGGGGGCTCCGGGCGCGTAACTAGTAATCTCTGGCATGGTTCTGTAGCTCCTTTAAAAATAGCGGGTGTCCTAAATATATACCCCGGTGTGATTGGCTCTAACGAACCTTGACCGGGTTCAGCTCAAATTCTCTACCAGGGAGGCCAACTGGGTCAGGCATCCACCCCAGCCTTTCTGATGCTCGTCACGCATGTTTTGGTCCGCGAAATTTTGATGGGCAAGGATTACCTCTGTGGCGTCGCCTTGGTCCAAGAAATCAACAGTGACCAGAGTCTCCTCCGCCGCTCCGGGCCCATCCCAAATCCAGGTGAACACCAGCTTCTCGGGCGGCGTCACTTCCCGATACACTCCACCAACTACATACGGCCCGTCTTTGCCGGGTTCGAACATGCCCAGCCGATAGCGGCCACCAACTCGCAGGTCCACTTCAGCAATAGGAGTCGACCATCCGGCATCCACTCGCCACCATTTCTTCAGCATTTCCGGATCAGTCCAGGCCTGGAAAACCGTCTCTCGCGGGGCCGCGGCAGTCCGGCGTACCTCCAAAGTGGTTGCCAGTTGCTGGGTCATTGCTCTTCCTCCTGGACATCTAAATCTCCCAAATAATCGGCCAAGGCGCCAAGCTGGTCTTCCCAGAATCTGCGGTATTCACCAATCCACCGATCCGCTTCTCGCAAGGGAGCAGCATCAAGGCCGCACCGGTGAATTCTGCCCTCCCTTTGGCGAGCGATGAGCCCAGCCTTTTCAAGCACCCTCAAGTGCCTGGAAATCGCCGGCAGAGAAATATCGAAAGGCTTGGCCAGACTGGTAACTGGCAGGCCGCCGGCCGGCACACCTTTTCGGGAAAGGTTTTGCAAAATGGCCCGACGGATGGGGTCGGCCAATGCGGCAAATGTTGCACCTAGAGGATTATAGTTAACCATATGGTTTGGGAGTCAAGCGTAAGATGTCGCGCTGAATCGGCGATTGCCGAACCAATAAAGTGGTTGGCGTTAGATCATGGAAATGCCGATGCCACGGACAGTGTGGTAAGAAAAGGCCGGAGCCGTCGGCCCAGCAGCAACACAATGACGGAGGCAAACCCCGGCGTTAGGAGCCAGACGAAGCCCGGCAAAGAGAATAGAGTGGCGGCTAAAGGAAAAAATACGGCTAAAGCTTACATTTCCGTCTTTCGGCTGTGGATGCCGCTGGCGCCGTCGGGACGGTTGCCCTGTTTCTCCTCAATCTGCGGCGTGCCATCAGCCTCGGCGCACCGCACCTCGAAGGTGTGGTCCCCTTCCTGGAAGGGCCAGTCATAGCGCCAGATAACCCAGGTTGTTTCCGAGAGGGGCGCCCGCAGCTGGGCCAGCTCCCAAGGGCCGCCGTTTACTCTAACCTCCACTTTGGAGATGCCCCGGTCTCCGGCGAAGGCAATTCCGCCGACTGGTACCAGCCTTTGGTTATCCCTCTGGATGATGTTATTGACGGCGATAGTATCGATAACTGAAGTCGCCTTAACTTGCGCCACCTCCGACCAACTGCGCTCCACCCAGTAGCCTTCCTGGTACTCCTCGGTGATTTCCATGCCGGTGATCCACTTGGGTTGCTTCATACCATATCGGTCAGGCAGCCAAATCCGCAGCGGAAAGCCATGATCGAAGGGAATCGGTTTGCCGTCCCAGGCGTAGGCGAGCATGATCCGCTCGTCGGAGGCGATCAAGTCCAAATCCACCGTCTCGTAAAATCCGTCCCCCGAGGTGATGATCAGGTAGCGGGCCGTGCTTTGCGGCTGCACGTCGGCCAAAATCTTTTGCAGGCTAACGCCGGTCCACCAGGTGGTGCTGATCAGCGTCGTGCCGATCCGTCCGGAGATACAGGAGAGGGTGACATATTGGTCCCTGGACTCATAATTATGCATGATGTCGTCCAGGGTCAGCACCAGGGGATTATCTACCAGACCGGTGATTGGCAGAGACCAGGTTGCGATGTCGATTACCGTTGGTTCAGTGCGGAGAAACACCTGATAATGGTCCGCTACTTCGGTGTACTCCGGACGGGTCCCCGGAGCGGGGACCAAGGGATCGCCGGCATTGGGAAAGGGATCCCGGATGGGCATGTCGGATTTGTCCATCGAGCCGAGAATTGCCTGGTCTAGCTGCCGCCGTTCATTTTGGGCCAGAATCGCCCCCAGGCCACCGCTGAGTACCGTGATGGTGGCGGTGGCCGCTCCCAGCCGGACGAGAAACTGCCGGCGATCGATTGTGGAGGCGGAGCGAACTTCCTCCTCGACAACCGGACGGGCGGGTTTGCCGGGGTTGATCAAGACTAGCCGGCTGTATACTGGGACCAAGCCGACTCCCCAGGCCAGGAACAAAACCATCAACACGAAGAAAGTGATGATCGGGTTTACCGTCGACTGACCCATGGGGAGGCTGACTACAGCCATCGGCAGGCCGAAAATTACTCCAGCCGCCAGACCAGGAGTGAGTCTGGGTTGGGCGTTGCGTGCCTTTGCGATGCCGAAGAAAAGGACGCCGCCGACCACCCCGATTAAGAAGAACAACAAAATAGCGGCGGCTTGTTCTCCGGTTTTGGCCGCTGCTGCCACACTCAGGCCCACCAACCGCAGCCCATCGATCATCAGGTCGATTCCGAAGGTAACCAGCGGACCCGGCAGCACCCGGGCGATCCAATCAAATAGAGCGAAGGGAACAAAAGGCAAGCCGGCCAGCTTGTCGGCCAGATAAAAGAGGCCAACCAGCGGTGCGGTCAGCAGCCCGCCGGTCAACGCCCCGTAACCCAGGCTCAGCTTCCCCAGTCGACTAACCAAAGACCCGCTGACCGGCAGTAGTTTCCTCATAAATCACTCCTCTGGGAGAAACACCGGGAACGGCCCCGGACCAAAGACCTGGTGAGATCTACTGGAACGCAACGCCGACTCCACCAGTTTCACTTCGGTATAGGTCTAGGAAACAGCGCTGACGCTAAAATGATACACCGGGATTCCCCAGATCAAACCACCTTTCCTGTATATAGCTCCCGCGGGGATACCGCCAAATATAATCCCGCATTCCAAGGGCGTCAAATGCGGTCTGATGCGGCCTGATTCACTCAAAGTCCCCGCTTTCATTGGGCAACCACTGTACTGCCAAGCGTAAAAGCCCCAAACCGCTTGTCTACGCCCAAGTCTCCCCCTTGGGAAGCCCCTTTGCCCTGTACGACCCCGTAACCGTAACCAATCCCGACGCTCCTAAAGTGGACTAGCCAGGAGCCAGCCTAAGCCGACCAATTCGTTCCAGTATCCCGCCTAGAGGTCTGGCCGGAAAGCCATTGGCCGGGTTTCGCGCTACGCCAGACAGACGTATTATAGTCTTATGTGGCATGATAGTGTCTGTAATACGGTTCAAGAACCCACTGTTACATCGATAATCGTCGCTAAGAAAACGGCAGCTTGGAGAGAATCGGGGTTTCCGTCCGAGTTTCTAGCATTTCCCGGCTCACCAGCACCTCAGCAAGCTGAAACACCAGCCTTCCGGCATGGCGCACCAACCGTCCTCCAGTCTTGATCATCCTGGTCTGCAGACTGGTCAACGACCAGTGCTTCATTGCCTCCGGTAAGGCTAGCCTTCTCATGAAGTTGCCCAGGTTGTAAGCCAGTACGAACAACCCCGCGCCTTCAATTCCATAGCTCTCCCATTAGGTTGTGTCCTTGGCTTCGCAGCGTTCCGATGATACCAACGCCTATTCCGGTGGACCTCCCCCTGTCTTGGATTCTCCGCCCCAGTGGCCCAACTTCCCGCCGCCATTGACAATCCAGCCTGCATCTCCGTGTCCACCGATCATCTGGTGCTGGTAGACGCCAGGTTCCCCGCTCTGTTCTGAGCATCCTGGAAAGCTCGCCCGATGGCCGTGGGCGGCTGGACCTCCAGACCTGGTTACCACCGGAGAGCAGAAAAGGCGGGTGCCATTCAGCATCCCGCCTCGGTTCCAGGTTGCATGGGCCGCGTCCTCTCCCCGCTATCTCGCCCTGACCAACATCCGCAGCCGGTCACAAAGTCTCCCCGCGGCAACTGAAGACAGACACTGGCCCCCCGCTACCCCAAATCGTGCCCGGACCACCGCCCTCCTTCCCCCTGTCGCCCGTTCCGCTGCTGCATAGTCATCCCTTCGGTGGATTTGGGCTAAGCAGGATCTACCGAATCCGTGGGCGGTCCAGATCTACCGGCGGTTTGTCGCGGTACCGTTCTAATGAGTTCACCGGTAGGATTTCCTGGCCGGTAGATCGGCAGACCCGGGCGGAGATTGAGTTCAGCCCGCAACTATTCGACGGCTCCGGCCGGAAATGGTTCTTTCTGGGGAGTGAGGTCAGTGGTTCTGATGAACTCCTGTCAGATAGCTGCTGAACTCCTGTCAGATAGCTGCCCATGGCTCGCGATTACGGGGTGCCCTAGATGTGCTCGCTTAAGTCACGGTATAGGGATCGCCAATCTTCTTTGTTCTTGCGGCCTCTGCGTTTGCCACTGCGGTATGCAACGATCGTGCGGTCCACTTGCAGAAGGGCCAGCGTTTGTTGGTAACTCAGCCCCAATTCCTGCGCCACTTCGCTGAGCTCCGTCGGTATTTCGATCGATCTGGGTTTTTCGGTCTCCACGGTCGAGCCGCCGCGTAATAGATATTCTATGGAGGCGCTCAACGCATCAGCAACCTGCAGCAAGCGCTTGCCGCTTATGCCGGACCGGTCCTGCTCCACTTCCCACAGGAAACTCTTGGATAACCCCGCCTGTTGAGCAAGACGTTCCAAGGTCAGGCCTTGCTGTGTCCGAACGTAATTGATCCGTTGCCCCACCGTCTCCGTCTGCTGGGACATAATGATCTCCTCGCATGGGTAAAGGCATCGATATACCGAATGAATATTATCATATCGGTATATTCGCTATGGGATTCCGGGCCCATTCTATGTCCGGGGAACATTTCGGCGCAACCCGGTTGCCCAATAGGCAGGGCAATCGTGTCTCAACTGATAGACCTGGGGGAGGCGAGTCGGGCTGGAAGTCGAGGTGTGGTGAGCTGGAGTGATGGTGAGGAGGCCAGATGGGTCGATCATGGAGAACTTTCAGGATTTGGAGGACCCACGGATAGAACACGGCAGCGGCGCCAGTTGCTGGCCATCATTGCAATTGCCATCTGCGCCGTGATCAGCGGCGCGTTTCCTCCCGCAAAACCGGCAGGAAGGCGGTCGATGGTGGTCCGCCGGAAAGCGAAGGTTAGTTGAGGACCTTCCAGCAACCGATGCACGAGTTCGTGCCATTTGCTGAAATATCTGCGGAACTCGTGCCAACCCTCGCAGTTGATCACGGCCATGTACGCGGGTTCCCACGATTTCCGATTGACCCGCAACACGGTAGCCCCGTCGGTGTCATCTCCAAACTCGGCGCGTAGAGCCGCAAAAATCGGCCGTTCTGCGGGATCCATACGTTCCATCAAAGAGGTCATACCATCATGGCCATGGACCTCTTCGAAACGCATATCCAACGATTGCGCGAAACGATCGACCAACTCATTCAGGGTTTCCAGTTCACCGTGAGACGCGACCCATTCCCTCAACTGCTTCAGGCAATGATCAATGATGGCATCTTCCAGACCCCGGGCGTGGTTTATTCCCAACAAACTCGCTACCCGGTTGAGTTCCACTTGGTAGGCTACGTCGTGTGGCATGGTCAGATGCCCTCCGCTGGGGTGTCGCTCCCTTGCAATGCGACTACCGTTGTCTGTCTTGAAGTTGCGCAAATCGCGCCGGCTCGTCTGCCGAACCTCCAATGCCCCTGGGAGAGTTGCGTCGCCGGAGATATGAACGCATTCATCATGCAATTCCGCGGGTCTGCAGGGACATTGCATTGGATGCGCGACCCCGGGGCATGGCCCCCAACGCAAAAGGTCAGCTCGTTGCATCGATCGATTGGGATCTGTTCCGGTCCGGGTAGTTTTTATCACACGGGGAGCGCTTGGGGACAGGAGCAGCCTTCGGGCATCCATGTCAAATATCTCGCCTTGATGTTCCCCAACGCAGCGCGCTCGGTGATTAGGTCGGTGGCGGTGTAAGCATCAGCGGTCGGCCGCGACTTGACGTATCGAAATTCCGTAAATATAATGTAATAATGGTACACAAAGACCCGTGCTGCTCTCCTGATTCTACCGTTCGGCTTGATCAAAGGCAACCAAATACAAGCAAAACAGGTGGACAGGCAGTCATCATCTCAAAACTCAGTAATTATAATGCAGTACCTAATATTAGTTATAACGCACACAGGATAGGAGTAATGCGCATCATGGCGAGAATTTTTCTTCATCAACGAGGCAAAGAAACCGAGTTTGTCGACTTGGTCCCCGACAAGACCGTCGAGGAGTTCGGATTGGAGTGCCTGGGGACGGGAGCATTTGTCTGGCTGGAGGACGCCGACAAACCGCTTGAGCCCGGCGCGACATTGACGGCCGCAGGGTTAGTGGACCTGTGCCAGGTGCATGTTTCGCTGTACACGGAAGTGTTGGTGAAAGTCCGGTACAACGGGAAAACTGCCGAGGGCAAATTTTCTCCGGCGATGACCGTAGGGCCGATATTCAAATGGGCCACGGGTCCAGACGAGTTCAAGCTGACGGACAACCAGGCCGCTCAGCATCATTTTAGCCTGTGCAGCAGTCAAGGCGAGGTGGATGAGTCTGTGCACGTCGCCTGCCTCGCTGACGAGGACGGCGTTGTCTGCTTTGATCTGCTGCCCAACGAGCGGTTTGCGGGGTGACGATGATGGTAGTAGAGACGATGGAGCCTGACGAAAGGGCTCTTCGGAGCCACCTGGAGCGACCTGCGTTTGTTGAAGGCGTGGCGCGAGGCCGGTGGCGAGTGGTGGGCCAAGTCGACTGGCCCCATGTGTTGGTTGCCGTCTCGGCTGCTCAACGAGACAACGGCCCGCCAGAGTTCTTCCTCAGGTTCAATTTGGACGGGTACCCAGCATCAGCTCCGACCGCAACCCCTTGGGATCCTGAGACAAGCGATAAGCTCGGACTGGACCGGCGCCCGAAAGGCGAAGTGGTGGGGCACATCTTCCGCGCCGATTGGGAAGAAGGCATGGCGCTCTATGCTCCGTTTGACCGGGTAGCTTTGAAAGGCCATGCCAGATGGCCTCAGAAGTACCCGGGTCAAGCTTGGGACCCGTCCAAGGATTTGGCCTGGATACTGCGCCAACTTCACAGGTTTCTCAACGATGACCTTTACCAGGGCGTATAGATCACTCCTTCGTCGGTGGGGTCGGCTGTGGGGCCAGGATCCGCTCGTGGAGATCGCCATCGATCTTTGGGACGAACTGCTTGCGGAGCTTGGCCGGCGAGGGCTGAATGGAAAGCGCGAATCCGGGGCGTTCTTGTTGGGTAATCGCCGTCGTAACAAACGGAAGGTCAGCAGGGTCGCGTACTTCGACGATTTGGATCCCGAGTGCTTGGTGGGGAACATCCACCTCAGAGCTCCGGCGTACTCGGCCCTTCGGGACTTCTGTGAACTGACCGGACTGGTGGTTGTCGGGGACGTCCATACCCACCCGGGCGCTGGAGTCGCCCAGAGCAGCATTGACCAGTCCAACCCGATGGTCGCGTCGACGGGCCACATCGCCCTGATCGTTCCTCACTACGGAACCCGGATCGTGGGACCTCGCGCGATTGGTGTCCATGAATATCTCGCCGACGCAGGATGGAACTCCCGTGTTGGCCCTGCCGCCGAAATCACACTCAGAATACGGGGCAAATGAATGGTACCGTTCAATGCTGAAACACTCCACCGGACGTTGAAGCTCGATTTGGATGATGGTCGCGCCGGGTCCGTTGAGGAGGCCTACAAGATAGCCGCCGGTTATGTATTGCAGGTTGTCGTCGGTGGAGGCGTTGTCGACAGCGAGACCAACCAGGCGGTGCTTTTGACCACGCTCAACGCCGCACGCCGGGCGTTCCTTGGTGGCGTCCGTGTGCGCCTGGACTGCGATCCCGGGGTTCCGCTGACCTCTCGATGGGCCGAGCAGAAAGATGTCACGGCAGTCGTTCAGGCGGCAGAGTTGATCAACCTCTGGCAGGGAGCGTAGTTTTGTACCAGACTTGGCAGGGCTGGTCTGGAGGAGTAGTGACCGATCCGTCAGGTCGTCTGCCTGAGTCGGAAGAATTCCCTCTGGCGGGCGTCCTGGCAGCGGCTATTGGAGTGTCGGAATCATTGCAACACGTTCGTCGCTCCGTAGTCGCTGGGCGGCGCAATGTGGGTCTATCTCTTTGGGATCCGGAATCCGAATGGCTGGATCCTGTTGCCGCCTGCCTGCAGGGAATGTGCCTGCCTTCGCGCCTTTGGTTGATCGGTCTGGGCCACCTCGGACAAGCTTATGCCTGGATCCTGGGCGCGTTGCCCTATGCGGATCCCTCAGAGGTGGAAATAATGCTGCAGGACTACGATGCCGTGAAATCGGCGAACAGGAGCACAGGGATGCTGAGTGAGGCGTCGTCAGTCGGTGTCAAGAAATCCCGCATCGTAGCCGCCAGACTAGAGACGTTGGGGTTCAAGACCCACATGACCGAACGACCATTCGACGGCGCAACACGACGGGGAACCGGAGAACCTGGTATCGCGCTGGTAGGCGTCGACGATCCGGCTCCAAGACGGTTGCTTGAAAACGCAGGGTTCGATCTTATCGTTGACGCTGGCTTGGGGAGGCTATGTTCACAACTATCTCAATGCGCAGTTGACTTCGTTCCCATCCAGCGTGAAAGCGATCGACGTATGGCCCGCGCAAGTAGTTGAGACGGAAGCGCCGGCATCGCATCAACCCGCGTACGTAGACCATAGGCACCGAATGTTGAAATCAGGCTCCCTTACTGAAGGCGAAATAGAGTGCGGGATCCTGGAGGTAGCCGGCCGTTCGGTCGGTGCGGCGTTCGTGGGTTGTTTCGTGGCTATGTTCGTGCTGGCAGAGGTCCTGAGGTGGTTTGTCGAGGGCCCTCGATTTGAGACGATCAGCTTTCCCTTGGCGAACCCCAATGGACACCGAGGTACTCGCCGAGAGGGTCATGAATCCGATACCTGTGGAGCGCTAGTTGGCGTTGCCGAACAGCGTAACAATAGACACATCCGTGAGGACACGTATCGTAATCACCAATGTCTTTTGACTCGTAGCAGCCACAGCCAACACGTGTACCTTTAATTTTGGACCGAAACGGTCGCCCCGCAACACTCATTAGTCTTTGCGCATCAACGCAGCGGGCTTCTCCCGCACCGGGTACCATCAGCCCGGGTTGTGTGCAAATCGAGAGACGAATCCCTTGGTAGGCTGCGATCTCCACCAAGTCCCTCAAAAATCCTCGTTTCACTTCTGGAGAGGGGTCATGCCAATCGAACTCGTTGGCATGGGCAGCCGCATCTAAATTCAACCGGGTTTTCTTGTACACCTGCATGAACGAAACCACAACCTCGCCTGTGGAACCGGACAGACCTGCAGCGAGGCTAGCAAAATTACTTACTTCATCAGGGCGATGACGGTGATCCTTGACAGGTTCTCAGCAGGGTATATCGACATACAAGGCGACGGCATATTCGGCCTTTTTAGCGGACGAGGGTCGGAGTTTCTAGCAGCAGCCTCTGCAATCACCATGAAGACACAGATGGAGCGAGATGTGGCCATCAGATTTAACCAGGACGCATCGACTGAGCGGGAGCTCGAGGCCGGGATCGGGATTGACCATGGGACCCTGCTCGTTCGACGATTAGGATTGAGAGGGGCCAAGCAATATGAGGTGTGGGCAGGAAGACCTGTGAATGTGGCAGCAAAGCTCAGTTCCTCAGCCAGAAGCAATCAGGTGGTGGTATCTGACCGGGCATATGCCCAGTACGAAAGAGCTTCCAGGCTAAGACAGCGGGTTCTCATCTGGTCCTGCGGCTGTTCTAACGGGACCTGTGGAGGAGGTCTGGACGTTCCTATAAGCGAGACGACCTGTTTGTGGGAACGGGAAGCTGTGCCTGAAAACTTGGGTTTGGATTTCGTTGTGTCCTTGTCCGCCATTTCCCCTTCTGCCAATTCCGTTTGATAGCTTCTTTTTGGGTCGTGGTTAGCGGACAGGAATTGGTGAATTTGTGCTAGGACATCCTCGGGACTCTTCAATTCGCATTCCCAGATGACCAGCACCCTCCAGTGGATCGCTTGTAGAGAGGCCACATTTTGTTGGTCGCGGACCCGCGTCCGTTCCAGTTTGGGTGTCCAGTACTCAAGGTTGGACTTCGGCAAACCGGCGATAGGGCAGTTCGGGTCAGGGTGCCAATGCCAGAAGCAGCCGTTGACGAATATCACCGCCCGGTGACGAGGCAGCACCAAGTCAGGAGTGCCTAGCAAATCGTGCTTGTGGAGGCGGAACCGGTATCCGAGGCGGTGGACCATTGAGCGAACCGCCATCTCCGGCTTCATACCCCGCGACCTTATTCGGGACATGCACCAGGACCGGTCTTCGGGGGCCAAATTGTCCATTTCCGTATCAACTTACGGCGCGCTCGGCTTCTTCGTGCAGCAGGCGGCCGAGGGCTTCCTCCGGCAGTGCATCCAACAGTACTACTCCGCCCCGGCGGTTCAACGCTACCATCCAACTTCTAAAATTTTCCCGCTGGAACACCTCCCCGCCGTTGCTCCAGTGCTCCAGCATTACGCGGTAAATCCCCTTCAACACTGGCACGTTCATCGACACTGAAGGCCGCTCGATCAATGCGGATCGAACGTCTTGTCGGTGGAGAAGGATAGTCAAAAATTGCCTGGGGTCCTCTTGGTCGACATCATGCGCAATTTTGCCCAGCCACCAAAGCCGTGAGACTCCGTTATCCCGGATGAATGCCCGGTTGCCGGCCGCAAAGAAGTGGTTCCGAACTTCTCTGATTGCGTCTTCATCTTTCTCAGGACGCCGGTTCAACCAACGTGCGGCCACATACTGGGGGCAATCACTGTGACACAGGTAGACCCACATTCGCTCTATTGACGCTTGGTGGACTGTCAAGTTGGACAACGAGGCGTAGACTGTAAGGGCGTTGTCGACATCGGTTGAGGGCGGTTGCTCGGCGTCCGCCCGGAGACTCTCCGCTAGAACCGGTGCGGCTAGGTGAGAACTTCTGACGCCGGTCGGAGGGACGAAGGCCGGAAGGTCTCTGTCGGGCGAATAGTACCAGTCCAACCGCTCAGCGATGGTCCGCCGGAGTTCTTCAAGCACTTCGGCCGTGAAATACTGGAGTTGCGTCACTCGACCTCCCTGGCAATCAAGGGCATCTTAGGGAAAGGGGACTCGAGGACTGCTTGAGCGTCCAACAAGCGATTCTCATTAGCGGAGCCGAGCGGGTTGCACCCCACTGCTTCAAGACGCTGGTCTAGAAACTCGGACGGAAACCCCGATTCTCCCCAAGTCGTCGTTTTCTTAGCGACGATTATCGATGTAACAGTGGGTTTTTGAACCGTATTACAGACACTATCATGCCATATAAGACTATAATACGTCTGTCTGGCGTAGCGCGAAACCCGGCCAATGGCTTTCCGGTCAGACCTCTAGTACTACAACGACGCGTTATCCTACAAGGTAACTCGTGGGCGGATTTTGAAGCTGGCAACGAACGAGTGCGAGTCTCCCATGATGAACGGTCCGTAGCTGAAGAAGAAGACCTGAGCGTGTTTTCTCATAACGCGTCGTTGTAGTACTAGTACTACAACGACGGGTTTAAGGTGGCGGCTCCATCCTGCTTTCGCGGCGGGTGGAGCGGCGTCTCTCGTGGGAACGGCGAGCCCGTTCGTTGCGTAGCTGCGTATCCTCCAGCCACAACAGCAATTGATCGGGCCCGAACTGCTCCCGGGGCAGCATCTCCCGCACCACCCGGTACACCTGTGGCCTCGTGATCCGGGGCATCTTTTTCCCCCCAAGCCTGTTGCAGGCTCAGCAGAAAAGCTCCGCCCAGCAGGCACAGGGCCACGTGGTGATGCCAGCCAGCCCAGGTGCGGGTCTCGTACTCGTCCAGGCCTACGTCGCTTTTCTCCGTCTCAAACTCCGTTTCTATACGCCAACGGGAGCCTCCCACGTATGCCAGGGTCTCCAACGGGGTATCCTCCGGAGCATTGGACAGGTAGTAGCGGGGTTCGCTGCCGTCCAGGTTCCGGCGGTAGACGGCCCAGTGGATTTCGCCGGGCTTGCGCCTGCTGGTCGGTCGCACCCTCTGGGCGCTGAAAAGGTAGCTGCGTGGTCCCTGGCTTCCCTCGGCCACCGTAATCTCACGCCAGGCCTCCTCCGGCAACTCGTCGCTGCGCTGCTCCATGGTCCGGCGCTGACCGTCTCGCAGCCTGGGTTTGCGGGGACGCCCGAATCCCTGATACTCCGCACTGGTCCAGGCAGGCTCCGGCGGCCACACCGTAAAGCCGGACGGAACGTCCAGCACGTACCACATCCCCAAGGCCGCCAGGCCCTCCCGGAAGGACGGCGACATCCCAAAGGCGTCGTCCGCCGCGACCCATCCAGCCTTCAGGTGGCCCCGCTCCTGTGCCCGCCCCACCATCTCCAAGGCCAACTCCGTCTTGGACCGGTAGCCCTGCCTATCCTCCGGCACACCCGCCGCCTCACACCGGTCTTTGTCCGAGGTCCAACTCTCGGGCAGATACAGCCCCTTGTCCACCAATGCCCGTCCCAACGGGCTGACATAGGCCAGGAACATCCCCGCCTGGCAGTTGGCCACCTTCCCCAGCCTCCCGCAGTACTGCCGGGCCACTCCCACCGACTTCCTCCCCTGCTTGGGAAAGTCGCTGCCGTCCAGCGCCCACACCCCTTCCGGATGCTCCAGCCGGGTTCCCAGGTACTCCTGCAGCCGTCCTATAATCACCTCATCGTCCCAGGGAGAATCGGTGAGAAACCGCTGCATCCCTCGGGCTGACCCCGGAACCGTCTCCGACAGGTTCTCAGCGTTGCGCCGCTCCCCAGACTGTACCAGCAGGGCCTGGAGATAATGACCGCTGTGCTCCCGCGTCTCCCGGCGGCCAAACAGCGGCGCGAAGTAAGCGTGAAAATCCCGAAATGACCCGTACACCTGCTCGAAAGCTGCCGCATCCACATCCCCACCTCACCTGCCTATTCCCTCTCCAGCTACACAGTTATCCTATCAAACTAACTGACGTTGTAATACTAGGGACTCATGGTCAATATCGAGCAGCTCGCTGTCGGTATCCGGCTCTACGGTCACGGTCAGTGCGCCGCTATGAATGGCATGGAAGAAATTCCCAACCACGCTTGCGGCGATGTTCCGACGCCAGTTCGGGTCTGCCCGGAATCCTGCAATTGTTAAGGAGGTTCCCTGAACCGGACTCCCTCCTCTCGTAAGGACTCGGAATTTCCCCGGAACCTGCCGACCTTCCAGTTCCCGGCAACGCTCATTGATACCGTAAAACCCAGTTCCCTGCGTTTCCCCGTCGTAGCTTTGGTGGGACATGAGCACAGACTTGCCCTGGAAGTGTTCCACCTCTTTGCCGTCCTCTCGGTAGGAGGTCCAATAAAATACGGTGCGCAGGTCTGAAACCGCGAAGGGAGCGTATTTCCCAAAGCCGTGAGACCCGCCCGCACCCTCGACGCCTGGCTTCAGGCTCAGTCCTTTTATTTTCACGAGCGTACGCCATTGATCTCCGCGCAGTCCGGTCGTATTGCGGTCGGACACGCGCAGGCAAGGTACCGCATTTTCCTTGATAAGGCTCTGCGCAGCTTCTAGTCCGCGTTTCGCCATGGCGTCGTCTCCGGCCTCCTGCTGGCAGGCCTTGATCGCCTCCGCCAATTCATCCCGCCCTATGTCTTCAGGACTCAGGGTGATCAGCTCGAACTCAACGTGGACCGGCACCCCCAAAGTTCCCATGGCATCCAGAGAATTTTGGATTGTCTCACGCGCAAGACTTGCCAGCGGCAATCCGTTGAAATGGGCGATTCCTGGGTCATTGAATCCGTCAGCTTGACCGCCACTCGTCGGCGGGAATCTCCAGCCAATTTCCGAGGTCATCGCGCATCCTCCCCATTCAAGATGTCCATGCACGTGTTTCCTATCAAGTGGACCAGGTCCACGCACACCGCATTTCCCAACAGACGGTACTGTTCCGCGGCTGGAATTTCGGGGAACAGTGATTCGCCAGTGTCGAATCCCTGGAGGCGCGCCACCTCATCAACACTTAGCTTGCGAATCCCCCACGCATCCTTGACGAAAGGAACATTGTGACCCCCACCGCCCATGTTGGCAGTGAGTGTGGGACACAATCCGCCCCTTTTTTCCCGGACGTACGAACGCCGCAATTGATAGAGATTTGCCTCGGACTCCCCTGTCGCCATCTTGCTGCTGATCATCTTGTAATAGCGATTATCCGGGGACAGATAAGCATCTGCAGTTCCAGGTCGGTCTCGGTCAATGAAGTCTAGGATACTGCAGGGGGTCCTATTACCTGGCCCGTTGGACGGAGGAGGACGGAATGGATTGTACGAGAAGTGGTGTCGCGAGGCTGCAACCATGAACAGCCGCTCGCGGTCCTGCGGCAGATCCGTCTCATCTTTTACGTTCACTGTCCAGCACGATTCGACTCTAAACCAGTATCCGGCTCTTCGCAGAGCCCGCCGAATCTCGTCGAACCAAGTTCCTTCAGCCCCGTAAAGCAGGTTGGGTACATTCTCCAGGACAACCAAGCGAGGGTGTTGCTCGGTCTCAAACTCTCCGAGAAGACGGGGAATCTCGAAAAAGAGCTCTCCTCGAGGGTCTTCGAATCCGGTACGACTTCCTGCCTGCGAGAAGCTCTGGCAGGGAAACCCGGCAGCCAGCATGTCAACTTCCGACAGGCCGTCTTCATGAACTAACAGTTCCCGTGCGTCCTTCTCGATTAGCGGCACATCTGGAAAGCGATGGTGGAACGCCTCACAGGCGAATCCGTCGTTGTCGTTGGCACACTCGATAGCGAAGCCAGCCTTGGCAAGGCCGGATGCGAACCCGCCCATTCCACTGAACAGGCATCTGTATAAGGATACGAGAAAATTGCGAAACTCTTTAGTTGCCGAAGAGGCGGAATAAAAATGGCGTGGATAGGATTCATCGGCCAATGAGAGTAAGTGGACTTCGCTGATATTTTGGCGGTATTCGTCCCCCAGCAACGATAGCAACCTCAGCCAGGGAGTTTCGCAATTTTCTCTGCCTATGGTTATAGTCGTCTCATGGAGATGCCACGGATTGATGAGGAGCGAATCTCACTAATATTGAATAGCTGCAATTCGTAATCGCCGGCTACAGTATTATGTATAATAATACTGGAGACACCCCTCACGAGGGTCGTAGCCGGCGCTCCACAATGTTCCTGATTTGTCCATAACGTCCCCAGGACGCCATCATTATCCGTTTTCAGAGCAGTGATACCCGGTCTTGAATCCCGGTGGCTGGTTTCGGATAATTGAAGTACAGCGTTTCCCTGGGCTCGATGGGGCCGGTCGTTCTGACTGGCCCTGCCCTTTCAGCGGACTGGTTTCGGCTTGCGGTTTGGATCGTCGCGGGTTTCGGGGTTTTACGGTCACGAGAGGATACTGCTTTTGGATTGGCAGACGTCCTGGTCTTGCGTTTAGGTGCCGGCTTGGCCTCGTAGGCGGGGTTGGTGGTGACGGGGAAATCGAATTCCCACTCAAAGGTTGTGCCTACTGCCCACTTGTGCGGGGGAACCGAGAAACGCTGCATCATTGACCGCTGCCAAGAGCTGATCAGTTCTGAGCGACTGGCCTCCTATCCCCGCACCATTACCTGCTCTAGCGATTGCTCGGCGATCCATCACTACCATCAGGTTCGTCAGTCTCTCGCTCGTACCCGCAGGGTAAGGCCGAAAACACCGGCATAGAGGGGTTCCCGTCACTCTATGCCGCCTCGCCTGTTTTGCCTACAGGCGTTTAGAAAGCCGCCGGGCCTCCTCTCCCGGCGGCTTTTCTTATTCACTTCCTGGCACGGACCAAAATCATCAGTGCCGCCTTGGTGCCAGCCTTTGCGCCGGGTCAAATTCTACAAAAATTGAGGTGCCCCTATCCATATTATATATATATTGAATACGATATTATTATTATGGGGTTATCTTTTTGGTGGCACAATGGCACAAGATTTTAGGAAAATGCTTCTTATAGGAAGTGGAACTTGTAGAAATATTGAGAAATATTATGGTATACTGTACCTTGTTAGGTAGGGCATTTCTGAGGGATTTCCCCGTGCCGGGCGGCGTCGTCAGGAACACCCGTCCCGTATGCGCTTGGGCACAGCGGTCTCCATGGCATCTCACGGGGATTGGAACGGGCCGTAGAGAAAGTTACAGGTACAGAGAGATATATGGCTAACGATAACAAAGGAAAAACCCTGATCGGCGGGATATTAGCTGGTGCGGTGGCGGGGGCAGCATTGGGCTTGTTGTTTGCGCCGAAGGTGGGAAGGGAAACTAGGGATTTAGTCCAGCGCAAGAGCCGCGACTACACGAATACAGTACGTGAAAAGATCAGGAGACGAGGGAATTCCGCCGGGGAGAATGAATGACGGTCCCCGGGGGACGGAATTGGTGATCCTGGGGGTTAATCGGTTCTTCGCCCGCGACTAACTGGCCGGGGTGGGACCAATTGGTCCCACCATCCATCAACGCTACCATCCAACTTCTAAAATTTTCCCGCTGGAACACCTCCCCGCCGTTGCTCCAGTGCTCCAGCATTACGCGGTAAATCCCCTTCAACACTGGCACGTTCATCGACACTGAAGGCCGCTCGATCAATGCGGATCGAACGTCTTGTCGGTGGAGAAGGATAGTCAAAAATTGCCTGGGGTCCTCTTGGTCGACATCATGCGCAATTTTGCCCAGCCACCAAAGCCGTGAGACTCCGTTATCCCGGATGAATGCCCGGTTGCCGGCCGCAAAGAAGTGGTTCCGAACTTCTCTGATTGCGTCTTCATCTTTCTCAGGACGCCGGTTCAACCAACGTGCGGCCACATACTGGGGGCAATCACTGTGACACAGGTAGACCCACATTCGCTCTATTGACGCTTGGTGGACTGTCAAGTTGGACAACGAGGCGTAGACTGTAAGGGCGTTGTCGACATCGGTTGAGGGCGGTTGCTCGGCGTCCGCCCGGAGACTCTCCGCTAGAACCGGTGCGGCTAGGTGAGAACTTCTGACGCCGGTCGGAGGGACGAAGGCCGGAAGGTCTCTGTCGGGCGAATAGTACCAGTCCAACCGCTCAGCGATGGTCCGCCGGAGTTCTTCAAGCACTTCGGCCGTGAAATACTGGAGTTGCGTCACTCGACCTCCCTGGCAATCAAGGGCATCTTAGGGAAAGGGGACTCGAGGACTGCTTGAGCGTCCAACAAGCGATTCTCATTAGCGGAGCCGAGCGGGTTGCACCCCACTGCTTCAAGACGCTGGTCTAGGAACGCGAACCACCTGTAGTCTTGGAAATCATCAACGTTCCCGTCCACCTCGTTCAGCACCGCGGTTAGGGCAGGTAGATATATTCCGTTCATGAGGTACTGGCCTTCAGGTTTATTATTGGCCCGTTCTCTAGCCGCCATGAAACGCCTGGAGTCCGCACTGGACATCACGATCCAGATACGGTCCTCGGCAAATTCGTACGCCCAGCACCCGTCAGGTACATATGAGATGGGCTTGTGTCCGAATATCGAGCCGAGCGGCGCCTCGTCAGCGGTGTCGACCCAGTAGTTTTTGGGTTCGTCTTCGGCTAGCACCGAACCGGCTGCGATGTCGAAGGTTCTCCCATGGTAGTCCGTGTGCCATCCTTCCGCACAAAAACCGTGGAGATCTTTTGTGCAGACTAGGAACGGTGCAAATTCAACGCGCCCGGCCAGAGCTCCTGCAGGGTAGCTTTTCTGGATGTGTACGCTGCCTGACCCGATGAGTTCACGGAAATGGGTCCTCGATGCCGTGACTAACAGCACATACTGGCTCAAACCTTCGTCAACCAGCCGGAGCAGGTCAGGATCGCTGAGTTGGAACTCTGCGGACACCTCAACCGCTGTGTTGCCCGGAAGCCCGCGGCCGGGGAGGGACGAGCCTGGAGCAACTGCCCCGGAACGCCGCCACCCTGCTGACCGGCGCTGTGGGAATGCTGCTCCTCTTCACCTACCTGCCTGATCGAATTCCTGGCCACCAGCCCCTCCAGCCGGATTTCACCCACCGCTGCGCTCTTCGTCTACGCCCTGACCAGCACCGTTCTGCTGATGGAGGCCGCATGACGGACAATGCCAGGAAGGTCGCCGGAGACCTCGCGATGATGGACGCAATCAACAACGGAGAAGATGTCAAGCGGTAGCGATACAGGAAGGCGCCGGGGGCCGAACCCCCGACGCGAGGCTGGCTCCAACCCCGCTTTTGAGACAGGGTCAAGGCGCGGCCAGGGCCCAAAACTGCTACGGAATCAGAGGGCTATACTTTCCCTTGAAATCGTATCTATTTACAGTAACAACCAGGGGGGGTCAATCCCCCGTCGGAAAATTGTTGCACTCATTTGAACCTGACCCCACTGTAAAATTCCGAGGAACCACCCGATCTTGACTCACGGAATCAGAGGGACATACTTCGTAGCTGAAAAACACCCCCCCCCATGGGCCAACCCCCTAAAGGCCTTGAAATGGCCCGTTTCCGCCCGCCTGCGGGGGTCTCCCTGAGCCTATTTGATACCGGGGACAGGGGTCAGGGATCCGCGGGGCAGGCGCTTTTGCGCCTGCCCCGTTGCTGGATTATGCTGTGGTCAACCATGATTCATCATCGGGAGGGGCCACTGATGCAGCAGAGGTTGAGCAAGCTGGAGGCAGCGCAGCGGCTGGGGGTGTCCCCCTCGACCCTCGACCCTCGACCGGATGATACGGCGGGGGGAGTTGGAGATTGAGCGGGAGGGCCGGGGGGACCGGGCCAAGGTGTGGGTCCTGGCGCCTGGGCTATCCAGCGATGCACCCGGTGGCCAACTCGGCCTCCGGCGATGGACCAGCATCGCCGGAGGCCGAGTTGGCGGCGGCAAGGGAGCAGGTCAGGGCGCTCCAGGAGCTGGCGGACTATCGAGGGAAGCTCCTGGACGAAGCTGAATGGCGCTACCGGGAACTGCTGGAGGAGCTCAGGAGGAGTCAGGCGATGCTGGAGGGGCTGACCAGGGCGCTGCCGCCTGGAGGGACGGAGGAGTCACCCCGGGGACGGCGTTGGTGGCCCTTCGGACCGGGTTAGACGGGTTTTTGGCATTGCCCCCACAGGCGGGGGCGGAGACAAGGTGTACCACTGGCCCAACATCCCGCCGCCTTTTACACCCAGGGCCATGCGGTTTTGGGCCTGCGGTCCCGGGGGGCGCCGGCCCAAAACCGGAGATCCGCAGGTGCGGTGGTTGCTCCCGGTCCAGGTCCCTGGACGCCATCGGCTGCCAGCGAAGCTCTTCGTTCATGCTGCGCCCGGACGCCGGGGGTTGTTTCCGGCCCGCCGCAGGGGTCCTGGAAATCTGGCCGGATAGCCATTGGTCGGGTTTCGCGCTAAGCCAAGCAGACGTATTACAGTCTCGCCCATCCGCCCGGGTTGAGCACTTGTCTCTCGTGGCCGATGAAGAACCAAGTCCGCTGCGCCCCTCTCCACCGAACTCGCCTTGCGGGCCGATCGCAGCGACGTTCACCGACCGGTGGCCGAGCTTTCGGTCAACGCGGGCCGGGTGCTGACCGACGGCCGCGCCGGTGCGCGACATCACCAAGAGGCTGCGCACCGAGCTGGGCGACGACGCCGACAACCCCACCTACATCCTCAACGAGCCCCGCGTCGACTACCGGATGGAGAAGGGGGAGGGGCAGCAGGAGACGAAACAGTAGAGCCTACGGAAGGATAGGTGGGTATGTCGATTCAGCCCTTCAGTGAACTTGGCGCGTTATTTGCGAATCAGTCGAAGGATATCTGGCAGCGATTGGTCTACGCAGAGATTCATTCAAGAGCGGTGGCGCCTTGGGTCCGGTGAGATTCGGCGAGGAGACGATCACAGATTTGCTGATGATGGACCTCTCCAATAGACTGGCGAACCTATCCGTCTGACTTCAACATCGTCTCTAGCGCATCTGTTAAGTTCCAGATCGGGGGTTGTTCTCCGCTCTGGAGCATTTCAACGACATGCGGCACACCGGAAGCCGCCAATCCATTGGCAATTACCATCATCCGATTCGGACGCTCTACAACAGCCACATCATCTTCCATGGCTATGGCGACTAGCATCAAGAATTGAACTCTCCAGCTATCTTTGCCATCAAAGGTAGCTCCTTGAATCATGTTGGAGGTCTTCCTTCCTGAGAGATCAATCGGAGACAATCCCTTACGCGTGGCAACGGACAAACCCGCAAACCATAAGTCCACCATACGTCCAAATGGGCTTTGGTCAATTGGCTCACGACCGCCTGTCTGACAATACCTATGGTATTCTGGTTCTTGCTCAACCGGATACACAAGGTAGATGCCAGCAAATGGATTGTAGTACTGTGTCATCCAATGTCCTCCATAGTCCTCCATAAGGGAGGCGGAATTCCTCGGTCCCTCATTCATCATCTGCTATCCTTCTACACTGAGCGCAATGTTGTCGATGATCACATTCGCATTTCAGGATGGTGCGTTCTGTGACTCCTGGATCATTGGCCAGCATGACGGGGTAATGGGCAGGATTCGTCAACGTAACCACGAGCCCTGACTCAGCATCGAGAATCTCCTCGCAATCGGTGATCTCTGATCGAGTGAGGAACAGGATGAGCTGCGAGCTCTCCCGAATTGCGGTTGTCAATACCGAACGTTTCACATACCCACTCATCATACCCAAGGGAGTATCAATGACATTTGGCGCCTGAACTTCGCTCACCTTGGTAAGGGCAAGAATGAAGGCCAGAGTCAGTGCTCGCCGGGAGGCGCCATTCAAGTCACGATCCGGGTTGAGAGTTCGATCACTAGGCCCATAGACTTTGATTTCAAAGTCTCGGGTGATCATTGCTCCTCGAATAATTGCTCCCTGTTGCGGGTCAGCGCCGATCATCTCCAGAAAGATCGTATTCATTCGAGAACTCACATTGTCCAACTCCTCAGTGGTCAGGCGGTCGTAGGCTTTGCTAAGGACAGTTTCTATGTCCTGGGCCACCTCCAGGTCCGCCATGAATCGTTGACCCCGGTCTTGTCGCCGAAGAATCTGATCGCGGCTTCTTGAGAGTTGTTCAATCTCTCTCACGACGTTACTTAGATCTCCTTGGAGCCGGGAACGTGTTGCATTGTATCGGTCGCGCTGTTCCTGGTATTGTCGCCGAGCGTCTCTCAGACCTGGGACATCGCTATTGGGGATTTGCTTGACCTTGGAGTCTATGGCCCTGGATTGTTTACCAAGGTCCTCACGCAATTGATCCAGTTGGTCGCGTTGGGTAGTAACTTCGGCGCTTAAGACACACCAAGTCGCCTGCTGTGTCGTTTGGGTTGGCAACAGCGAAACTGAACCGAAGTAGAGGTCCGTGATTATCCCTTGGAGAGCGTCTGCTTTGCGACTCTCCTCGATGAGATGTTGGATATGGGATCTTCGTCGTAGTGATCCCGGTCCTTCCTCCTGAAGGGACTCGCCGCATATGCAAGTGGATGCGCTGAGTCTCTCCTCTAGTACCGGAATGGTCGCGTTGGGAATCTTCCCTTGATCCCGCAAGACATCCAACTTCGCGAATCCCTTTGCCAACGTGAGAGTCATCATGTCACGCGACAGTTCTAGAGTCCTAAAGAGTTCTGAGCCAGAATCGACTCAGCCGCAGCCGTACACCTGCTCGAAAGTCTGGTCGAAATCAACGCTACCAAAGAAACGAAAGCAGAAGTAAAAAAAGCCAAGGAACAGGCCGCAGCGGATAAGATGGAGGCTCTAGCCAGCCTCCGTGCCGCCCAGGGCATAGAGCGGGCGCAAGTCCACGCCAACCACCAACAGGAACTCCTGAATCTGCGGCAGCGCCACGACATGGAAAAGCTCGAACTCCGAACCAGTTAAGCCGATTGTGCTAAAATAAGCCTATGGGACAGCACGGAGAGCTAACACCTCAACATTTGGCGTTCATTGACGCTTACATTGCAGGTAATAGCGGCACATATTCAGCAACAATCGCCGGTTTCTCGGTTAAATGCGCGGCAACAACCGCCTGCCGCTTGCTGAAAAAGGCGCATATCAAAGCTGAAATTGCCCGCCGCCGCGAAGTTGCCGTGGAAGAATTGGAATTGCAACCTGAAAAAGTCCTCCAGCGCTTGCTGGTGGAGATGGATGGACTGGGGCCAGATACCAACGCCGACGCTCGCCTGAAGGCCGCTGAACTGGCCGGCAAGTACCTGGGCATGTTCATCGAAAAGCGCGAGGTGGAACACTCCGGCGAGGTTGGCGGTACCGGTCGCTTCGAAGTCGTCATCGTGGACCCGTAATGGTAGCCGCTGTTCAGCCTGGCATAGGCAGGGCAACCATTACGCGATGGGCAGCGCCATGGCTTTACCCCGCCCGTTACAAGTCCGCAGCCGGTGGCCGTGGTGCTGGCCGTACCCACACTTTTCCGAACTGTGCGTCCTCCGTATGGATGGCAAGTTGCCAGCTTATGAACCCGGCCCCGTCACCATTGCCGCCGCCCGCCAATACCAGAACAGCATAAGCGAGTCCTGCAAGAAGGCGATGGAGTTTTACATTAGGAAGCTGGGGCTATCGGACCACTTTGTAGTCTACAACTACTCCATTGACAATAAGGCGACAGGTTCCCACTGTTTCTTTCCCGGCTTCAACCGCAACCCGCAGTCGCTAATGTCCGCTGAAGGTGTGGATATTCTTTGGATTGAACAGTCCGAAACGGTTGAGCAGGAAATGGAATTGATCGTGCCGACCATCCGGGCGCCGGGCAGTGAACTGTGGTTTTCGTGGAACCCGCTGGATAGGCTGCAATGGTGCTGGCAACGGTTCGCCGTCCACCCACGCCCCGATGACGTGATTGTCTGGTGCAACTGGAACGATAACCCGTGGTTCCCCGATGAACTGGAGGAGGAACGGGTAAGGTTCCAGCTAGAAAACCCCGACCGCTATCAGCATGTGTGGGAAGGCACGCCCGACGATGGGGACGCTGACACGCAGGTCCTGACCTACACCGTGCTGCGCCAATGCGTGGACGCTTGGGATAAGGGGCTGGCTCCGTCGCTTGACGAGGCGCCGCTGGTGGACGGCGGCCTTGACCTGGCCTTTGGTGGCGGCGACAAGTGCGCCCTAGAAACTCGGACGGAAACCCCGATTCTCCCCAAGTCGTCGTTTTCTTAGCGACGATTATCGATGTAACAGTGGATTCTTGAACCGTATTACAGATACTATCATGCCACATAAGACTATAATACGTCTGTCTGGCGTAGCGCGAAACCCGGCCAATGGCTTTCCGGCCAGACCTCTAGACATCCGTCGCGGTCCGGTTATTGAATAGCCCGACATATGGCCGGGAGTGGCTGGTTACTTAACGCCTGCGGTTATGCAGAAAATGGTGTAAAATCGCCCTACGTACGGTAATTGTGGTATCTGGAGATTGAAAATCCAATACCTCCAGGGGTACCATAAAAATCCAGTGGCTGGAAAAATCCGGTGGCTGGAAAACCACCGGTGGTTCCGGTAATCGGCGCCGGCTACAAAAGGCGCCACCCATCGCAGGAGCGTAGCTCAGTCTGGCCAGAGCGCTGGTCTCCAAAACCAGTGGTCGCGGGTTCGAATCCTGCCGCTCCTGCCAAATTTAGGCACGAATTAGGCCCTTGGGTTATCCAGGGGCCTTTCTTTTTCGGTTTTGCCGGCATTTTAATTTAAGTTGAGTTCCAACGCCGTCGATTGGTCTTGAGTTTTCTGTTTCTTCAGCCCTTCTTGCAAAGTGAGTGCCGCTTCTCTTTGTAGCCCAAGAGGGACATGAGAATAGATGTCCATAGTAGTCGAAATCGTTGAATGTCCCAGCATCTCACTAACTACTTTCGGGTTCACGCCGAAGCTCATCAACAAGGTGGCGAACGCATGACGATTGTCGTGTAATCTGGATTCTAGCCCGGCACTTTTTACTATTCTTTTAGAGATATGACTGACCGTGCCTGGGTCTAGGGATGAACCATCTGGGTGAGAAAATACTAGGTCGGTATCGTCGAACGGCAGACCCAACATTGTTCTTCGTACTTCCTGAAGCGCCTTAAATCCCCTGAGCATGATGGCCAAATCTGGTGTCAAAGCTATATCGCGGCGGCTCCGAGCGGTTTTGGGTTCTTTGACGATGATTTCTCCTCGAACGCGTTGCAACGTCCAGACCACAGATAGAGTAGCCATGTCCAAATCAACGTCACGCCAATTCAAACCGAGCAATTCCCCTCGTCGCATGCCAGTGTAGTAAGGTGGACCCAATGATTAAGACAGCCTGATGGCTAAATTAAGAGAGTCTCCCGCCCCTACGCTAGGTTTCACCAAGCCCGATGTCAGCCCTGGTTCTTGAGCTGCTACCCTCTTTTCTGCCTGGCCCTTTTGGTACACCTGTGCTGGGGTTCGATAGCCCAAAGACTGGTGAGGTCTCCGCCGGTTGTAGAACTCCAGGTAAGCGTTGATCCCAACTCGGGCTTCTGCGACAGTCTGGTATGCCTTCAGATACACCTCCTCATACACCTCCTCATACTTGATGCTCCGCCACAACCGCTCCACAAAGATGTTGTCCAGGTACCTACCTTTACCATCCATGCTGACCCGAATGCCCCGCTCCTGCAACGTCTGGGTAAAGGCATCACTGGTGAACTGTGCCCCCTGGTCCGTGTTAAAGACCTCCGGCCGTCCCTTGCCCAATGCTGCCTCCAACGCCGTCACACAGAAGTCCGTGTCCATGGTGTTGGAGAGCTTCCAGGCCAGCACATGCCGGCTGTGCCAGTCCATGATGGCCACCAGGTACAGGAAGCCCTGAGCCATGGGAATGTAGGTAATGTCCGCCGCCCAGACCTGGTCGACCCGATTAACATCCACTCCCTTCAGCAGGTAGGGATAGACCCGATGTCCCGGAGCTGGCTTGCTAGTGTTGGGACGCCGATAGATGGCTTCCAGGCCCATCAACCGCATCAGCCTTCGAACCTTGCTTCGGCTCACTAGGTAGCCCTCTGCCAGCAGCCAGGCCTTCATCCTCCTGGAACCGTAGAAGGGCGTCTTCAAATACTGACGGTCCATCCGAGCCATCAACTCCAGGTCTTCTGCTCTGGTCGAGACTGGCCGGTAGTACACTGAGGCTCGGCTGATGTTCAGCAGTGTACACTGACGGACCAGGGACAGTTGCTTATGGCCTCGGTCGATCATGGCCTGCCGCAGGCTGCGATTCATAGACCGGACCTTTCCGACAAAAAATCGCGTTCCACCTTCAGCTGGCCGATGTGCCGGTAGAGTTGGTCAATTTGAGCTTCTTTGGCCTTTTCCTGGGATTTATGGTTGTCGGCAAATAGCTCCGGAGCTCCTTCTAACAGGGCCCTTTTCCAAGCGTGAATCTGGCTGGGATGGACCTCAAATCGGCTGGCCAACTGGGCGATGGTCTCTTCCCCTTGAAGAGCGGCCAGGGCCACCTTGGCCTTGAACGCTGGGCTGTGTTTCTTCCTCGTCTGCCTCATGTCCTTCTCCTCCCCAACAGCAACCGCTGCCGGTATTTTAGGAGCTGGACTCTCTCTTAGCCACCTGTCTAGTTTTTGGGTACCACCTCAATGAATCGATCCCAGATTCAACACAATCAAAGATTCAAGAAGCTATATGATGACGCGACCCCCGCCTAACTCAACAGTTGCCGCTGGGTTTGGTATCTCCATAACAACCATGCCCACGCCTAAGACCATTCCGATTATGCCTAGAATTGTCGGCCACCAGAGCGCTACATCGGTCGTCCATGGGGCAGCAATTCCCCATACCCCTGCTCCAATTAGACCCAATCCAAAGCCCACGCTAAGAATCGTGTCCCACTCAGAGCCCTCATCAACAACGTGGTAACTTTGTTTTACTCGACTAGCCAGAATTTCGTGATCGGCTTTAGCTTCATTCTCCCTGCCCAAGCGTCTGTAGGCTTCCGCCAGTGTTCGGTGTGCACCTAGACTACTGGGGTCCAACTCGATAGCCTCGGAGCAGGCCGCGATGGCCCCGTCGTAGTCGCCAGCACTCAACAGACGGGCGCCTTCGACGGAGTTATCGGACGCAGTGCGTTTCGATTCCGCGTCATGTGCGTTGGACATCTAATTCGCCTCTGGGTCGACTTCGCCGTTTGGCATGGGCATCGCCAGCAGCGCTTGGGCTATCGCCTGGTAGCAGTCCCACAACTCCCTCGTTGAGGACACTTGCTTCAAAGAAAAACCAGACTACTCCTTGGTTGGTAGAGGCATTGCCAGCAAGGCATTGGCTATCGCTCGGTAGCATTCCCACTGCCTTCTCCCCTCCGGCACCTCGATAGTATCCTCAAGATCTTGCCCGTGAATCTCCCAACATCCCAACAATGGATTGGAGCGGACAGTTAGGCCGTTGAATGCTCCCCCCAAAAGTCGTTGTGTCACCGCAGTGTCTTTATTTAAACTTTCCGCAACCTTACGAGCAGCATCTCTTGGCTGATTGGCCCAACCTTCCCTCAACTTCCACGTGACTCCTTCAATATGTCCGAAGATCGGAAACGATTTTACTGGTACTGGATGGATCATAATAGGATGCGAGCCGGCTTCGATCAGTGGATCTGGTACTAACCAGGAAACGCAAATTTCATCTTCGTCACTCGCCTCGAACACTACCCACCGTATCGGACTCTCTGCTAGCTCGATCCAACCAGCCCACCAATCATTGCCATAATTTTTAACGGGTTCGGGCGGTCCCTCCAATAGCCGGGCATCGACACCTATGGAGGTAAGCGTGTCGCACATCATTTGGCCAGCCCTAATTCCACGAGCAATGGCCTCCCTCTTTTCAACTTCTTCCCGCTCTATTTGTGCCTTTTTATATTGCAGCGCGTTTTCTTCTTTTAATTCCCATTCCTGCTGTTTCGTTTCCCACCGCTTTGGGACATCAATTCTGAACAAGCTCACTAATCTCGTGTAATCATTGATCGGGAGCATCCAATTATTACTCGGATCCCCAAATATTGTATTGAAAAATTGGTCTAGTGACCCCACCGGGACTTTGTTTTTTGATATTTCCTTGAAAATCTCCCATTCGGTGGAGTTTCCGACGTTCGGAATGGCTTTCATCCGAGTCGTTGTACGGAATTTGAAAGGACCATCGTACTGTCCTTCCTGTACCGCTATGTATTCCAGCGCAACGGTCCATTCTTCAGTGCTTTGCACGAGTTTCCCTTCGTAGATATTCATCCGTTCCCGTTCTTTGAACTGGAACTCAGCCCCGACATCTCGGCCGACGGCTCTCCAGGTAGCGTTTACGTCATCGTACCAAGCCAATTTGCGGTACCTCCAGGATTCCCAAGGATCGTCAACTCTACACACTGGATTTTAGGGCCTATTTTCAAACGAGTTTCGTCAATGGTAACTAGAATCGTTGATTTGTGCACGACGCTCGCCTCCCTCGTATCAGAGCCTGGAAACGCCTCTGGTGCTGCGGGTTCTTTCTCTGGCATTGCCAAAGGCTTCGCGCTGCTCCTTTGCCACAATGGGCGGGTTATTTGGGAGCTCAGCTCAAAAATCCTTGATGAAGTACATTTACCACCCGCCGAGTTTATGATGTTTGACCGGCAGATCGTGGCCATCCGGGACAGCACCGGTGCGTTCGGAGAGCGCCGCGGTCGGATGAAATAAATCACGAGGCTAATTTGTATTTAAGACTGAAGGGACGATTCCTACCAGGAAAGATGAGAATGGATCCACTTGTGGTTGTTTTAATTATCTTAGGTGTCCTGCTGTCGGTGCTTATGGTCTGGGCTGTAAAGCAACGGGGTGACGAGATTGCGCGATATCACGACCAACCCTAGTTGCCGTTCGGCTTGGTCGTGATATCGCGCAATCTCGGAGCAGCTTAAAAATCCTCTATTGCCCAAAACGATATAAAACTCACGGAACGTGAAAGTATCCCATGAAGTAAGGAAAATTTTGGTATCGCGCTTGTTTACTCGTATTCGTCGCCCACGGACAACAGTAGACATAGACTTCGGAGACGGTCCGTTCCGCCCAGGTGACACAATCAAGGTAGTTGTAAGCCTGTCATCGGACGAAAGATTATTTATCTCGACAGGGCAAATTCAACTCATTTGCACCGAGGTGTACTACCAATCTGGTGAGGAAGGAGGTACCTTCCGTGATACCGTCCAGCATGTAGACATTCAAGGGGCTCTGTTCTCTGGGTTGGAAGTTGACGCCTCGCTTCCCTACAGAGAGGAGATGGAGTTCCGGCTTCCTCAAGACGCGTTACCCACTGTCCGTCCGCCAGAACTTTTTTTTACCAACGACATTTACCCCTCTGAGGTCCCTTGGGGATGGAGCGAGCATGTAGTTCACATTATTTGGGAGCTTAGGGTTTTACTAAATATCCGAGGAAGGAAAAATTTCAACCAAACCCATGGTTCACCCTCGGTTGGTAAACAAACACGGCATGGCCTAAAACCCTTTTTCATAGCCGCCCTTGCACTGGGGAACACCAACCTGTTCTCCTGTTTGGTCCGTCTGCCCGGCGGACAGTTCGGACGGCAAAAAATATGAGTAGTTCGGCATGCGTTTAACATTGCTGAATTCTGGCCTAGCCGCCCTTGCACTGGGGAACACCAACCTGTTCTCCTGTTTGGTCCGTCTGCCCGGCGGACAGTTCGGACGGCAAAAAATATGAGTAGTTCGGCATGCGTTTAACATTGCTGAATTCTCGGCCACTTTAGCAGGCGGGTAGCCCATACCTTCCAGCTCCATCTGAAGACGATTGAGAAATTCTTGGATGGTACCGGTATACGGAATGGTAATCTGGATTCTCCCGCTATCTGTACAGACGATTGAACCAGGGTCCTCTTTCCGCACTTCCAACAGCACTGACTCTCTGTCTATGCCCAATGGGTCGGTAACCGTGTAAATCAGGTCCAGTTCCTGAAGGTGAATCTCAATTTCCTTTGGGTAAAAAACGTCCCTGAACACGTCAAATCCACCGATATTATCGGTCACGATATCAGTGGATTTACTTTTGGATTTCTTCATTAATCCTCTCGTTCTAATTTTCGGTAGCCAGAACGGTTATTGCGTCATTGCAAAGGGATAAAATTTATATATATTAGCTATATTATACCATTTTATTACGATTGACGTTTATAGATTCGTTGTGGTGATGACTTCCGCCTCCAACGGAGGTGTTCCAGTGTTTCACTGATTTCTCATGGACCGGACCTCTCCGCCAAGAAATCCCGCTCAACCTTTAGCTGGCCGATCTGCTGGTAGAGCCTGGCCACCAGGGCCTCATCGCTCTTCTGCCGTTTATCTTGGTTTCCGTCGAAGACGCCGGCTGCTCCTCCCAGCAATGCCTTCTTCCACGCTTGGATCTGGCCGGGATGGACCTCGTACCGGGCAGCCAGTTGGGCCACCGTTTGTTCTCCCTTCACCGCCTCCAAGGCCACCTTGGCCTTGAATGACGGGCTGTGCTTCCTCCGTTCTTTCGACATGTCCCACTCCTCCTTCACAGCCCCAGCTGCGCTTACGTTGTCTGGCATTTCTGTAATCAGTACTGCATCGTACTCTCCAAGGTTTCTCCAGGGAAAAAGTAAGCCACCGCAAGGAAAGTTGTGGCGACAGCATCAGGAAATTTTTAATGATGTCACATTCATTCCAGAGTTCGATGGCAAAATCCAGGTCGGCCAACGCCGACACAGCATAATTCTCTTATTGCCGTTTCTCTCCTTCGACCTAGTTTCAGAAGCTCTAATCACGCAAATAGCCAACAGATTCGAGGTGGAACGCGGGTAGCGATAGCTGTAGCTCATTCGCCCACCTTCAATGGGTCATCACTTCGAACACGACTGTGTTGGGATTGATTAGTGTTTCTTTAGTGGGTCTCGAATGTGTTCCATCCGCCTGTATCTAAGCAGGATTCCAATTCCATCGCACAGTACGGCTCAAACAAGTACAGTTCAATCGGGTTAGCTATCTCTACGAATGCAGTAGCCAAGGCGCGTAGGTAACTGCGACTCTCCTGGAATCGCAATTGGAAATCAGGGTCCTCCATGGCCTGTGCCGCTGTCTTTCCATGTGGATATCGTGTCGCGGCAATCTTGTAAGCCAGCGTAGCCCCTAAGAAGTCGACACCGCCCACGTGCTCACGTAACCGTTTTATTACCGACCTCGATATTCCGACATAAACAGGCCCGTCTTTGTCTATCAAGATGTAGCAGGCACTTGGGTCTTCTTCCAATCCGAATCGACGCTGGAGAGTCTTTGGACCATCGCCTTTGACAGCGAATTCAGCCATCGGGATTGGATGAGTCATCTTTTGGCGAAGAAGGCTCATGTACCTGGGAAGGACATCCTGTGCCAGCCTTTCGAATGAGTGGTAGCAGCCGTCGCAAGGCATATCGCCCTCTCATTTAGCTAGGTTTTGAGTGTAATGTCCCAAGGGCAACCTAAATGGGTATTAGACCCCTCTTGGCCATCCATACCGGGTCGTCAGGTAATCAGTCCATCCACTGTCAGCACTTCCGCTTGCAGCGATAGAGTCCGACAACTCTTCAACTCCAATGCTCATGAACCTGTCCTTAGGAGCGAGGGATTGCCAAATTTCAAGTGGCTTTTGGTTTGGGAACATAGACTTCAAACCAGGCGAAGTGGTTCGGTCTCGGAACTCCTGGTTAACATTTGGGCATACATGAATCACGCTAACAACTTCAGCATGCATTTCGAGGCCGAATTCCCCACTCTGCATTTCTTGGGCTAAAAGTTGAAGCCTCATTAACTGGTAAAACGGCTCGAAGAACAGAGCACTGTATAAATCATCACCCGAATTTGAGAAGGCTCCTCCCTCCCTCCTGAAAGCCCTGATGTAGTTATCTTTGCGGGCATATTTGGCAGAATTGACCTGAGTACGGACATACCCAGAGTTTTCCCTGAGGGTACCCAGAGGTTCCAACAAGGTTTTGAACAGTATACGAGACCCTCACCATGGCCTAGGAATGACCCCGCTATACGTAATCAAGTGGGTGTGAGAGGGGCATCAACCTATGGAATTTACGTCTGAGTATTTATGAGCAACGGTATCTCCATCATTATCTTGAATAGTAAGCAAGAAGGTTCAGGTTACTCGTTGGTTTTTGCCCAAAGAAAGTTTACATGGAAACGGAAGCGAAGCTCTTCTGAGAGCGGAAGGGGGGACTCATCGAGGTGGGGGGACCCATAGTATAGAGGGTAGGTAGGCTGTCAGCCAGAATCTTGGCAACCGGGAGATCCTCGATCATTTCCCTCAGTTGCCGACGCCCAGTCCCAGTCTGATTCATGAGGGTTAGGTCATTTTCCCTTTCTCTCACTTCGTCGCGCTCGCCTTCAAATCGCTCAAAATAAACCAACTTGGGATCCATCCCTCTGGTCTGTTGCTGCGTGCCATCTTTGTGTTCCTGAAGCCTAATAACCAGGTTCTCAGATCGCCCAATATAGAACGTGCCATCTGATAACTTCAGGATGTAGACGTGGTGGACTATATACTCCAACTTGATCTGAACTAAAACGGGTAAAGGTGATTGGATTGTTGGGAGCGGAGCCACCAAGGTCTGCAAATGGGTGGCCAACGCTATCACCTGCTGTAACTGGTAGAAGTATTGGGGGGAGGTCCTCCACCACCCATATGCCGTGGCTTTGCACTCTGACGGTAGCGACACCACCGGCGAGGTATTGGGGCCATGACGGGCTTCCAGGGCCGCGTGTGGCAGTTCCAGGGCCCTGCATTAGAATAACCGCATGCTTATCATCTTAATGGGCGTCTCCTTCATTTAATGGCCAGGCCATCTCCTTGCTCAAGACCTGGCCTGGCCATTAAATGAAGGAGACGATTTTCATCCCCCGTCCAACGTGGTTAAGATTCGTAGTTTCCGGCCAGAACGCGGTGATCACCTGCTCCGCCCTCAAGCAGGTGTACCGGGACCATCTCGCCAAGGGTAACGATGCAGTGGTCTTGGTCTATTTGAAAGGGGAGTACGGACTCATCAAGTCTAGGCTGGAAGACAGACAGGACCACTCCGTGAAGGCAGACTTACTAGACAGCCAGTTCAGGACATTAGAAGAGCCGTATAGAGTGATCACCTTGGAGGTGACCCCTGACCCCAAAGTAGTTGCAGACGCTGTGAAAATTTGGCTCTGGGCCTTTGACCTTAGACCGGTATTCAAGCAAAGGCCCGTACCCTCCGCTGGTCCAATTTCGGGAGTCAAATGTAAGTTTGTAAGGGCATAGATGTCAAACGCGGTTCGAACCAATACCCCAGAGGGCGTTGGCCTGTTTATTTTTTGCATTGAAGCATCGACCCCCTGAATTGACCCCATCACCCATGGGTCCCATCCGGCACCCCCCTAATGAGGGTGGGTGGGGTGCCAGCGAGACAACCGAGTAACCAGAACCATCTACGAGAAACCCGGATTCAGAATTTCGTAAGGGGCATGAAAATGATACCGCGGCCATTCTTGAAATCGATAGGGTTGGTCGCTTTGGTGGGTTTGGCCGCCTGCGGTGGCAGCGTGTCTTCCCTGCCAACCCCGGAACCTCCAAAATCTACTATCGCTATTCAAACGACGACTCAATCTGCGGTAATAAGGTCCGTGGGTTCGCAATCTCCCCCGACCGCCAAGGCTGATAAGGGAATCTCTCCTACTGAGGCCGATTTGCTCTCTCCAATCGCCGATTGGCACCAAAGTTGGGGGGACCCGAGCAATAGTCCGTTAGACCAAAAAGACTTAGCCAGGCGTGACCAGGGGGCGCGGCTGGAGTCAGGCTGATACGGGGTTGTAGCCCATGTCCCAGAATTTGCCGTAGACGTTTTCTTCAAGGAACGGGTCCATACGGCGCGGAGTTGGAGCAAATTGATTCAGCCACATATAAAACTCGTCGAACCTGGGCGCGAATGACACATAGCCGTCATCGGAGATGATATCGGGATATTTTTCTAAGGCTGGATACCAGTTCCAATCGAGCACCGGCTCATCCGGAATCTTGGAGCTTCCGAAGGTCTTGATGGTGAACCGATCGTCTTCTCCCAAGTCCATCGGAAACCATTGGACCAGCAGGGGCCGGTCTTGCCGGTGGAAAATGGCATCTGCGTGGGGCTGGTAAAGCTCTGCCCATATCCTGTCCTTTATTTGGGCCTTTTGTTTATCTGTGAGGGACGCCGGGTCGAGGTCGCCCAGGTCAACGTAGGGCTCGACCAAAAGGGCGGTCTTGATTCGGCCTTTGGCTTTGGTGAGAAAGGCATCAATGTCCCGATGGGCGGCCTCAAAATCTTTAGCCTCTATGGAGCCATTCAAATCCACGTCACCCCAACCGTTATAGGAGACGAGAGTCCAGTCGAATCCGTATTCTTCCATCAGCGCGATGGTAGTCTCTTGGTATTCGGGGGAACCGAAGCAATAGAACCCGACCACAGGCGCGACCACGACAGGGGCGCCGCCATCGTTCCAGGCTGAGGACCCGAGACCACCGGTGCATTCGCCTGTTTCGCGGTCATAACCATAGACGGGGTAGAGCAACGAGCCGAGCTCTGTGGAGGACGGGCTTGAGGTACAGGCCGCCAGCCCTATGGCGAGGGCTAGGGTTATGAACAAGGTGGGCATGATCCCAACCACCCAAGAGGGAGACATCCGAGCCCGCCTCAGGCTAATAGCTACCCCGCCGCGGCCGCCTTTCGGCTTTGTTGGCGGCGGGCGCGTTGGCGGTCTTCGTTGGTGAGGTATTTCTTCCGCATCCGCACGCTCAGGGGGGTCACTTCAACCAACTCGTCGGTCGAGATGAAATCAAGGGCCTCTTCCAGGCTCATTTTCATCTGGGCGTTGAGGCGTTTTGCCACGTCGGCCGTGGATGATCGCATGTTGGTCAGCTTCTTTTCTTTGCACACGTTCATGGCGATGTCGCCTTCACGCAGGTGCATCCCTATGATCATCCCCTCATACACCGTGGTTCCAGGCTCGATGAATGTGGATCCCCGTCCCTGGGCGTTGAGCAAACCGTAGGTTACGGAAACTCCCGGCTCCGACGCCACCAGCACCCCGGTGGCCGTAGTTTTCAACTGGCCCTCCATGGGCCGATATTCCACGAACACGCTACTCTTGATTCCGTCGCCTCGGGTAGTGCGGAGGAAAAACGATGAGAACCCTATGAGGCCTCGTGTGGGGATCTTATAATCCATCGTCGCGTTGCCCGAGCCGTCGTACTTCATGTCTATCAGTTGAGCCAGACGGCCGGACAGATACTCGGTCAAAGCGCCGATGTACTCTTCCTTAGTGGTGATGGTCAGGCGCTCGTAGGGCTCATGGACCCGGCCATCCACCATCCTGGTCACAGGCTCAGGGCGGGACACCTGAAACTCGAACTGCTCCCGCCTCATGGTTTCCACCAAAATGGAGAGGTGCAACTCTCCACGTCCGGAAACCAGAAACACATCGGGGCTGGACGTTGTCTCCACCCGTAGGCTGACGTTGGTGCGAAGCTCCCGCATCAACCTGTCGTGCAGCACGCGGGAGGTGCAATGGCTTCCTTCCTTGCCCATCAAAGGCGAAGTGTTGACCCCGAAAGTCATCTTGACCGTCGGCGCCTCGATCTCTATGGATGGAAGGACTTCCGGATCAAACTGGTCGGCGATGGTCTCGCCGATGGCCACGTTGTCTACGCCGGCGATGGCGACGATATCTCCCGCCCGCGCTCCTTCGACCTCCAAACGTTCCATACCCCGGAACATGAACACCTTTTCCACCCTGTGATGGATCGCTTCACCTTCCCTTTTTACCAGCGAGACGGTGTCGCCGGGATGAACGCTTCCCTGAAAGATGCGCCCGATGGCGATCTGTCCCAGATAGTTATCATAGTCCAACGCGGCCACCAACATCTGAAGCGAGGCCCCCGGGTCGCACTCCGGCGGCGGAATAACGTCGATAATGGCGTCGAACAGGGGCGCCATATCCTTATGTTCCCCATCAAGGTCAGCCAAGGCATATGCTTCGCGAGCCGACGCATAGAGGATCGGGAAATCCAATTGCTCAGGTTTGGTGGCCAATTCCAGAAACAGATCCTGAACCATCTCGGCCACTTCAGCAACCCTGGCTTCGGGGCGGTCTATCTTATTGATAACCACCAAAGGCACGACGTCTTGCCGCAACGCCTGCTTCAACACGTAAGTGGTCTGGGGCATGGGACCGTCGACGGCGTCAACCAGCAACAGGCACCCGTCGGCCATATTCATGATGCGTTCGACTTCGCCGCTGAAATCAGCATGTCCAGGAGTATCGATGATATTGATCTTGATTCCCTGGTAGGTAACCGCGGCGTTTTTGGCCAGGATTGTGATGCCCCTTTCCCGTTCAAGGGGGTTGGTGTCCATGATGAGCTCACCCACCTTCTGATGAGCGCTGAACACCTGCCCCTGCTTCAGTAGCGCGTCAACCAGAGTGGTTTTCCCATGGTCCACGTGGGCAATTATCGCCAGGTTCCGAATATCCCTGTTAAACTGGTTTTCCAAACCGATCCAAACGAACCTTCCCCAGGTTGACCTGCGCCCATCAGGGCACCCGCCGGCCCGAGTTTAAGAATAGTTGCAACTATTATAACGATACCGAATATTGCAACCTACTCTATATTATACTTGATTCGCCGTTTAAAATAATGCCAATCGTTGCCGAACCGGCCAACTCTCCGTCCGGCCAAAACAAAACGAGGTACAGGCAGCATCATGTGCCGAAGCATAAAGGTCTTGAGAACACCCATCGGTCAGCCAACAGAAATCGAAATTCGGGTGGCCGCGCTCCAGTTCGTGCGTAAGATCAGCGGTTACCGCCAACCGTCCCAAGCAAACACGGCTGTATTTGAAGCAGCCGTGGACGATATCGCCGAAACCTCCAAGGCCCTGCTGGCTTCCCTAATACAAAAAGTCCCGCCGCAAAGGACCCCAGCCGGGACTGTTCAGGAATAACAACAAAGGAAAGAGGGCCAACAGGCCCTCTTTCCTTTGAACCCTTGTTCATCCGCGGCCACCGCGGACCAGTACGCTCTAAACCAAAACCCCGAAGCCGGACACCGTGCACAGCTCGATGCGGTTGCCATCAGGGTCTTCCAGATAACAGGCGCGCTGGCCATCGTGCCTGGTTTGTATCTCAGTGACCTCTAAGCCCTTGCCAACCATCGCGTCCCGGGCGGCGTCGAGATCGTCGACCTCGAAAGCAGTATGGTGTGACGGCGCCGAGGGCGCGTCGGGATTTTCGATGATATGCACCATGGCCCCGCTGGGCAGCTGTAGCCAATATAGGCGGTCGCTATCCACCATCTTGGGAATCTGCTGTAGTCCCAAAACCTCGGTGTACCACTTCAACGCCGCGTCTTTGTTCTTCACGTTGTAGGTGATGTGATTGATGTTCTTCAGCCGGATTGAATCGTCAGCCATTTTTTAATTGCCTCCGTTTCGAGAATTTCGCTCGAGAAACCGTTCGTGGCCCATAATAGCAGGAATTGGCGCCGGGAGACCACCTTGGCCGGGCAAAGACCATCGCAACTGCACCACGCGGCCGTTCTGCCACGGCGGCCTAGCCTCAAGGTGTGGCGCCCGCGGAGCTCTCCTCAACCACCGGCTGGGAGGGAGACGAAGGCAACGCGGGTCGGCGGGCCAATAAAAATACGCTGGCGCTTAGCAGATACAGCGGGATGAAAACAATCAACACCAGTTCATAACCGCCGGTCGTGTCCCGCACCCAGCCGCTGAATATGGGCGAGATAAACAGGCCGACATTATGGAAAAGGCTCATGACGCCCATCAAACTGGCGAACCTGGAGCGGCCAAAATAGTTGCCCACCATGATCCAGTTGGGCGACGACATTCCCTCAACCACGGCCATTCCCAAAATGAAAATCGGAACGCCGACACCAGGCTCCAACAGCCACAGCGCCGCCAGCGCTAACGCCCCTATGTTCAGCCCGATGAACAGCACTTTGCGCGGCGAAACCACCCCTCCCGTGACCCCAAGCACGAACCGCAATGGAATGGCTAGGACAAACATCAGGGTCACGTAATAGGCCGCCGACTGCTCGCTGACCCCCTTCCAGTCCAAAATGGGGAAAATATGGACGATGATGGCGTTGGTAGCCGAAACGCGGGCCACAACCCCCACCAATATTAGCCAAAACGCCGGGATGCGCAGCGCCTGGCGCACGGTAAAATCAACGGAGCCCGGGACTGGGTCACCGGTGGCGCCGGCCTCTGTTGCCTGGGTTTGTCGAGGCGCGCCGCCGTCGGGCTCCAATCCCATATCCTCGGGCCGGCTTCGAATAACCAACGTGGCCGGTATGGTGACCAAGGCTATAATGACACCGGTGTACAGAACAGTGTCGCGCCAGCCTAATTGCGTGATGCCCAAATGCAGCAGCGGCATCACGATGGCGCCGCCACCGGCGAAGGCGGTCATCAACGTGGATATGGCCACCGCCTTGCGGCGGATGAACCATTGGTTGACGGTGGCCATCAGGGTCTGGCCCAGCCCGGCGGTCTTTCCTATCGAGACCACGCCCACGTAAAGGATCACCAACTGCCAGTAGGTGTCCGCTCGGGAGAGCAACATCAGTCCGATGCCGGCGGTCAAGCCGCCAAACAGAATCATGGGGCGGGAGCCGAATTTGTCGACGAGCCAACCCACCAATGGGGCGCCCATACCTCCCTCTGCCCTGGCCAGGCTAAACACCAAGGACATAGAGGTATAGCTGATGCCTAGGTCGCCGCGAATGGGTTCGAAAAACCTGGGGAAGCCGCTGGAGATGGCCCCGTTGCCGAACATGCCTTGAAAACAAGCGGCGACAAGAACCCACCAACCGTAAAACACGCGGCTAGGCCGCCTCGCGGCGGGAATTTCAGTTTCGGATTTCATAACTATATAACGACGGCCTAGCAGGGCCGAAAACTCTCGTCTCCTCGAATCTCAACGAAAGCCCAGGCCAATGATTTAGGCCTGGGCAAAAGTGGCTTTTTCGTGATCTCCGGGTTAGGCCGCGGGCGCGTCCTCAACCGGCGCGGGAGCGGGATTTACCAACCCGGCCGTTAGCGCCGAAGGCACGATATCTTCAAGCTCGTCAAGGGTCCACCGGCCATCTTTGTGGATGCTGCGTATTACGTGGCGGGGCGAATACAGGGTCATAGGCCAACCGCTGGTCCCGATGACCTGGCCTGTGACCTGGCCACCAACCTCAGTACACAGGTAGACCACCTTCGGGGCGTTGTTCCCTGGATCTCGCGACTCCTGGGAATTCTCCTGCGCCCGACCGGCCATCTGCCCACCGCCGATGACGCCGCGGGCGGCTCGTAGTTCTCGAGCTGTGTCGGGCACGGAGCCGGTCATCCGGGTTTGCCCGCCGGGATAGATCGCGTTGGCCGTAATGCCATGGGGAGCTAATTCCCTGGACAGCGACCGAACGAAACCAACCATTCCCTCTTTCGCAGCCGAATAGTTGGCCTGGCCTGTATTGCCCAGACCAGAGCCGGAAGAAAATAGGCATATCCTTCCGTACTTTTGATTGATCATGTGGGGCACCGCATGACGGACCGTGTTAAAAGCACCCTTCAGGTGGACCGCCAATACGGCGTCCCATTCTTCTTCCGCCATGTTGAAAACCATGCGGTCCCTGAGAATGCCGGCCACATGGCAAAGTATGTCCAACCTGCCGTAGTTGTCGATGGCTGTGTTGATGATGTTTCCCGCCCCGGTAAACGTGGCGACCGAGTCGTGGTTGGAGACTGCTGTGCCGCCGGCGGCCTGAATCTCGGAGACGACTTCATCGGCGGGCGAAGCGGAGGCGTCGGTGCCATCCAGGTTTCCGCCAAGGTCGTTGACCACCACCGATGCTCCCTCTTCCGCCAAAAGCATGGCAACGCCTCGGCCGATACCCCGGCCCGAGCCGGTGACGATTGCTACTCTGCCCTTTAGCCGCTCACCCATTTCTTTCCCCTTATCGGCGCCCCGATTGTTGTTAGTTTTGTTGTTATTTATCTAGTTGCCCATTCCCGCGGCAATCATCTTGGGGACCAACACGTCCATTTCATCCATGGTGTATTGGCCCACCTTATGAATGCTTCTTTCAATTTGCGGGTTGGAATAAAGGTAAATGCTGCCTCCCCGGACCCCAAGCACGTATCCGTTGACATTTGGAACCTGATCGGTGCAAAGCAGCACTGCAAGGGGGGCCACGTTTTCCGCGTCGTCGGGCGACCCGACCCCTTCCCAGCGGCGGATTGCCGGAGATGGCCCGATACCCGCAACATCTTCGGGGGTGATCCCGGCGTTCCCCTCGCGGTATTCGGAAACCAATCCCGGGAAAAGCCTGGTCCGGGCTATGGCGGAGATGGCATTACAGGTGACGCCGTATCTTCCCATGTCCCTGGCCACTGTCCTAGTGAACCCAACTATTCCTTCACTTGCCGCGGAAAAGTTGGACGTGCCCACCGCTCCTAATCCCGCATCGCTGGTCAAGTTGACGATACGGCCGCTTCGTTGCTGCCGGAACAGGATGCACGCGAACCGAGTGGGGGCAAAGACGCCCTTCACGTTGTTATTGACCACCTCGTCCCAATCCTCTTGGGTCATTTGGTAGATCATCCGGTCCTTGATGATTGCGACGCTGTTGACCAGGATGTCCACCTTTCCATAGGTGTCGGCCGCAGTTTGAATCACGCTCTCACCGCCCGCCATGTCCATAACGTTGTCGTAGTTGGCGGTCGCCTGGCCTCCCCGGTCTTGTATCTCGGAAACTACGGAGTCAGCGGGGACGTGGGATGAGCCGTCGCCGTCCACCTCACAACCCAAATCGTTCACCACCACTGACGCGCCTTCTTCAGCCAGCAGCAAGGCGATGCCCCGGCCAATGCCCCTTCCGCCGCCGGTGACCACCGCCACCTTTCCTTCTAAACGATTAGCCATTCTTTTACCTCCAAACTCCAAATCCCTGGGGGGATTTTCCGCCAACGGCCCCGGAGCGGGAGTTCCGCTCTGGAACCAGATTCATTCTTGCGCTGAGAACGGGCAAATATTACTACAGACCACCACGGGTGTCATCACGGGGTCTTACTAAGGCAAAATCACAGGTGTTTCGGAGACTTGTATCCGCCAAAATCCGTTGGAGTCAATCGAGGAAGCTCAATACGAGGGTCACGAGCCCAGGCGATATTCCTGAGGGTTTCCCAGGTGAAACCCTTCTTGTGGAACAAAATCTCCGGCCCGCAGCGCGTCCAAAAGGTCTCTTTCGTTGCGAATGTCCCCTTTGAACAGCGTGGAGCCCTTGCCCAGCCCGTTTACCGAGTGGGCGTCGCTGCCGCCGGTGCCCCGGCGCCCCAGAACGTGGGCCACCTGCTGGGCGAACCGGTTTTCCACCTCGCTATTTGCGCCGTTGACCACTTCTATCTCGTCCACCAGACCGAATATGGGGTGCTGAGCGGCCTCTTCCGGCGTCGAAGGTGTGTTGGCCACGTCTTCAAAAAGAATGTTTTGGGAGTAAACGCCCGGCAAATCAAACAGGTATCGGAATGGATGAGCCAAAATCATCACCCCGCCCACCCGGTCCACCTCTTGACGAAGTTTTTTCACCGTATCTATGCCGCCGGTGAAGCCGGTGACGTGCTCGCGCAAACCCAGGGTGATGATATGCCCCAGAGGCGAGTAGTTCTCCAAAGCCCGGACTAGGATGATCTCTTTGTCGCGGGCGAAGGCTTCAAAATCTTGGCGCGGCCATCCCACGTGCTCGGTGACCATGATGCCGGTCAGGCCGACACGAGAGGCCTCCGCGACCATCTCTTCGGGAGTGAGGCTGCTGTCCGGGCTTCCTTGGTTGGTGTGCACGTGCAGGTCGAACACCGGCGACAATAGACTCTCTCCTGTGCTGCCAAATTATGCGGAACGCGGCGTATTTATAACGAAATACGTCGGCTCAGTCAAGGATTACCTTTTTAAGTCAGCCGGTTTCCCGCTTCACAACGGCAAGCACCACACTTGACAACAGAGTCCACAAACTGTACGTTCAGAAGCTATTCAGAAGCTATTCAGAAGCTATTCAGAAGCTATTCAGAAGCTATTCAGAAGCTATTCAGAAGCTATTCAGAAGCTATTCAGAAGCTATTCAGAAGCTATTCAGAAGCTATTCAGAAGCTATTCAGAAGCTATTCAGAAGCTATTCAGAAGCTATTCAGAAGCTATTCAGAAGCTATTCAGAAGCTATTCAGAAGCTATTCAGAAGCTATTCAGAAGCTATTCAGAAGCTATTCAGAAGCTATTCAGAAGCTATTCAGAAGCTATTCAGAAGCTATTCAGAAGCTATTCAGAAGCTATTCAGAAGCTATTCAGAAGCTATTCAGAAGCTATTCAGAAGCTATTCAGAAGCTATTCAGAAGCTATTCAGAAGCTATTCAGAAGCTATTCAGAAGCTATTCAGAAGCTATTCAGAAGCTATTCAATGGGGATTTGCCTAGTTTCCCCGACATCTAGACCTAACCCGTAGGAGGCCTATAGTGGACTTCAAACTCTCTTACTCCACCGAACAAGAGGACTTCAGGAAAGAGGTCCGGGAATGGCTAAAAACAAACATTCCCGAAAATATGAAATCACCCGTCGACCGCCTCGATATGACCGATGAGTTATACAAGTTCTGGCGGGAAATGCACATGCAGCTGGCCGCCAAGGGCTGGTTGTTTCCCACCTACCCCACCGAATATGGCGGCGGCGGCCTCTCCGGAGAACACGAGACCATCATCCTGGAAGAATTCGAACGCGCCAGGGTGGTCCGCACCTTCACCAACAGTTACATCTTCCCCACGCTGCTGGTTTGGGGCACGGAAGACCAGAAACAAAAATTCCTCAAGCCCCTGCTGACCGCCGAAAAGATTGCGTTCCAGAACTTCACTGAGCCCAACGCCGGTTCAGACCTGGCGTCGCTCCAAAGCAAAGCGGTGCGCGACGGCGATGACTGGATCATCAACGGACAAAAGACCTTCATCAGCGGCCACGGCGACGTTGACCTGCTATTTGGCCCCATCGTCACAGACGAAGACGCTCCCCGGCACAGGAACTTGGGTTATTTCCTGGTCCCAGCGCCATCACCCGGCCTGGAGCTTCAACGGTTGAATCTGCTTACCGGCCATGACCAGAGCTTCATATTCATGGACAACGTTCGCGTCCCCGGCGACCACCTCATCGGCGACGACCACCAGGGCTGGCAGGTGACCCAGACCACTCTGGAGATTGAGCACGGCGGCCGCGGCATCGCATTCCCCAGGGACGAAGCTCTGGAGAACCTGTTGGAGTACGCCAGCAAGACCACTCGCAACGGCCAAGCGCTGTCAGCGGACCCGGTGTTGCAACAGACTGCCATGGACGCCTACATCGACTCCCACACCAGCACCCTGCTGGCCCAGCGAAACTTCTGGATGTACCAGGCACGCAAGGAGATGACCTACCACGGGTCGCAAAACTCCATGTACCTGAAGGAATTCCGTATCCGCAACGCGGACCGGGCCCGGGACATCATGGGCATGTATTCCCTGCTGGGGGTCGGCGAGCCCAAGGCGCCCTTCGGAGGAGCGCCGGAAGTCTACCAGCGCAGCAGCCTCACGGGCGCCCATCCGGGTGGCACCGTCGAGATCCAAAAAGTCATCATGGCCCGGCGGATGGGCATCAGCCGCACCAGGGAGCGGGCGGCGGCGACTCCTTCCACCACCGGAGTTTCCGGCGTTTAACGTTTAAGATATCGAGTAGGCACGGGCGGGGCGCCAGGATAACAGGCCCCGCCCGTTTTTCTGTAACTGGCAAGTTTAGGATGTGGTCGGAAGATCATGGATTTTGAAGAAGTTCAAAGCGAGGAACAGCGCGCCTTTCGTTGGGCGGTGCGCGCCTGGCTGGAACATAACACCCCGTCCCAAATCGCCGTTCCCGCCGATGGCAGCCCCCTGGACCAAGACACCCAGGTCATAATAAAGGAATTCCGGCGAAAGCTGGGCGGCCAAGGCTGGCTGGCGCCGAATTACCCCAAAGAGTATGGCGGAGGCGGTCTCAGCCCCGCCGCGGCGGCGATCATCCAACAGGAGTTGGGCCAGTTGCGTCTGCCCGCCATGGGAGATAACTACCGGTGGATTCCCGCGGTCATGTCCTGGGGCACCGAAGAGCAAAAACAGCGTTACGTCGTTCCTTGCCTCAAGGGTGAGACCATCACCTGGCAGGCGTTCAACGAGACCAACAGCGGGTCCGACTTCGCTTCCCTGGCCACCGAAGCGATTTGGGACGGCGATGATTTTGTCATCAACGGAGAAAAGAATTTCATCACCGGCCGTTTCGACCCCGACTTCCTCTGGACCCTAGCGGTCACCGATCCCAGCCTGCCGCGGAAGGAAAATCTGGGGCTGCTGATGGTCGACATCACGCTTCCGGGAATAACCATCCAGACCATGCGCCTATTGGCCGGCAGCGAGCGAAAACTCACTTTTGAAAACGTCCACGTGCCCGGAAACTGCATGGTGGGCAAACCCGGCCAGGGTTGGGATATCGCCCAGGCAATTCTGGAAAGTGAGCGCTCCGGCCTGCCCGCCCGTTTCGCCCAACAGGATCCTTAAACCCGCCGTCCCACTTCCGGAGCAAGCAGTTGGACTTCAACTACCACTACAGCCAAGCCCAAGAAGACTTCCGCGCTGAAGTAACAGCATGGCTCGATGCTAACTTGCCCCATCATCCCAAATCCGGAGGCTCCGTCTTTGGGCCCCTGTCAGATCTACGGCGCCGTCTCGGAGAGAAGGGATGGCTGGCCCCTACGGAACCCGCGGAATTCGGGGGATTCGGCGCCTCCCAGGGCGAAGAAGTGATCCTAGCCGAGGAATTGGGCAGTCGAGGCTTGGGACGCCTTCAGGACCAGGGCAGCGCAGCCGTGACGCGGGCCATTCATGGGTGGGCTTCCGAATCTCCACTGCTGAGCCTAATACCGGAGATCAACGGGGGACGAGTCTTTCTCTGGCACGCCTGCATCCCCCCGGAAGTTTCTCCGGAACCGTCGCAGGAACTTCGTAACCCCACAGGAGTCATCGCAACTGAAGACGGCGACGACTACGTGCTGAACGGCCACGGCTGGTTCGCCGGTCCCCACCCGGCGCCGGACTATTTATGGACGCTGGCCCAACTAGACGTCGAGATTCCACCCGGCGAGGCAACCCGGGATTTCACCATCAGCCTGCTGGTTCCTGCGGGGTTGGATGGAATTTACTGCCAGCCCACCCGGCAATTGGTGAATGGAGGCCCCAGGCAAGTCGGATTCGACCAGGTTCGCGTACCCCGCACCCGTCTGTTGGGCTCCAAGGGACAGGGTTGGGACTTGATGCATTCCGCCCTGAATGCCGGTCCCGAAACCGATGCGCCACCCGCGTTGGATGCCGGCGTCATCCGACTCCAGGAACACGCGGAATCAACCACGAAGCTGGGCCTCCCGCTTATCCAAGATCCGGTGATCCAACACATGGTGATGGACGTTTACATCGATGGCCGGGTGACGCGGTTGTTTGAAACCCGCGACGCGTGGATGCGGGCCAACGGGCAAAAAACCACCTACCAACCCGCTCAGACCCGGATCTGGCGCAAGCGGGCAGCCCAAAGGTATTCGAAGATCGTGCGCCAAGTGGTTGGAGTCTATGCCCTGCTCGATGACAAAGATCCCAGGAGCCCGGCGGGGGGTGAGTTCGAGTTACAACAAAGGCAAAGTCTGGAATCAGACGATCCCGCGGGCGTAAGTGGCTCGGACGCTGCTATAATAGCGCGTCACCTGGGAATGGCCCGTGCGGGGAATTCCTGCGCCCAGGCGGGGTAACTAAATCGGTAACTTAATCAGTCGCCCCTTTCAAATGCGAAACAATCGGGAGATGTTGTCATGGACCTCGCGCTAACTGAATTGCAAACGCTCATCCAGAACCTGGCCAGGGAGTTTATGGAAGGGGAGATGCCCAAAAACAAGGTGCTGGAGATCGACGACAGCCCTACAGGATTTTCTGAAGAGGTTTGGCAGAAGATGTGCGAAGTCGGCTGGGCCGGCATGACCATCCCAGAAGAATTTGGCGGGTCGGGCAACACCTTCACCGACTTGGGTGTGCTGTACGAGATCATGGGATATTACGCCTGTCCCAGTCCCCACCTTTCTTCATCGGTCCTTTGCGCCCAGGCCATCATCGAGGCGGGCAGCGACGAACAGAAGAAGGCCCTGCTGCCGGGTATCGCATCGGGCCAGCAGATCTTCGCCTTTGCGATCACCGAACCCGATTACGGTTGGGATCCTGCCCAAATACAGCTTCAAGCCACACGTCAGGGCGGTGGATTCAGTCTTAACGGGACCAAGCTTTTCGTGCCCGACGCCAACGTGGCCGACCAACTTTTGGTGGCGGCGAGGACCAGCCAGGGCGCCAGCGACGGCATAAGTTTGTTCGTAGTGGACAAGAATTCCACGGGAGTAAGCATACGGGTGCAAACCGGATGGATAGGACCCAAGGTTTGTGAAGTGACCCTGGATAACGTGCAAGTTCCGCAAAGCGCAGTCTTGGGCGCTGTGGACGGCGCCTGGTCCGCCATCGAGAAAGCCCTGGACATGGGCACGGTTGTTCTATGCGCCTACATGGCGGGAGGCACTCAAAGGGTCCATGAAATGTCTCTGGAGTACAGCCAGACACGCATGGCGTTTGGCGTTCCCATCGGCACCTTCCAGCGGGTCCAAGACCACGTCATTGAATCCCTAACCCAAGCCGACGCCGCCAAATGGGCAACCTTTGAAGCTCTAAGCCAGGTGGACGGCGGAGATGCGGAAGCCCGGGTCAGCATTTCCATGGCCAAGGCCATCACCAGCGTCGGGTTCCCTCTAGCCTGCGACGAGTCCCACCACGTTCACGCCGGCATAGGGACCGACCTGGAATACGGGCTCACCCAGTACACCAAACGCGCCCGCACATTACAGCATTACCTTGGCGACGCCGTACACCATAAAGCCCGCATGGCCCGCCTACTCCAAAAATAAACCTTGTCTAAGGGCATCCGGGTGCGGTGATGCCCAAATCCTGGGGACGTAGTCGTCCCCGCCATCCTCAATCCCCAAACGGGCATCATTCCCCTTTGTAGCGTGTAACTTACTTGCCTGGGATAAGCGGATTATCAACAATGATCCCAGCGAAGTCTAACAAAGCGAATAATGCAAATACAGCCAGAAAAATGGCGACGGGTATAAGCCCGATTTTTCTCAACGATTTCATCTCTTCTCCCCCAAAGTCAAACTCAGGAACGCGATTCGGACAGCAGGCCATCTTCGGGCTGCGAGTCATAGTTGCACCAGGCGCCTTCTCCTGAGCCGCCTGATTCTCCCTATCACTCCAAGAATGGTGAATGACCACCCTAAAATGGCCAGCGATAGGAAAAGCCATACCATGATGCGCCACCAAGGATGGCTATCGGCGAGATGAAAATCGTTAAACAGGGCAGGAAAGAGAAACATGCCGAAGATTGCCAAAGTGGGTAACACCAGGATGGCAATTTGCCTTTTGTAATTTCCAGTCATCGACTCAACGTCTGTATGGATTTCGATGACCTCTTCCAGTCCGGCCTCTTTGCGAAAATACTGGCAACCGTCCTTTGCCCCCAAGCTTTCCCAGCCGGCGTCGCGAAGCAGTTGCAGACAGGTCTGCTTATCCTTCAATGAGTCTTGAGGGTCCAGCCGATAGAGGTAATCCCTGGGTTCTCCCAAGTCAAAAGAGTAGAAGCCCAACAGTCCTACCGGAAGATGGAACCTTCCGGGGCCTGTCGATCTCAGGTGCCGGCCATCTTGGGACATCTCCCTCAGCCAACCTTCTTCTTGCTCGTTTTGCCAAGGCCAAAACCACTTGAACCTTCGAGCGGTTGCCGTTTCCATGATTTCCTCCCCGATTGTTAAACTAGCCAATGTCACAGGAGATCCGATTTATTCGCTCCAATTTTCGCCATGATTCCCAGCCTATGGATTTGACTCAGAAGCACCTCTTTGCCCTTGCCCGTGAGCGTATAGCTCTTCCGGCGCTCTTCTTCTTTGACTTTGACAATCAATCCCTCTTTTTCCAGCGTCGTAAACGCACCATATAAGGTGCCGGGACCAATCTTGACCGTGGCCTCGCTGATCTTTTCCACCTTCTGCATCACAGCGTATCCGTGGAGTGGCTCAATGAGAGTCAACATGATGTAGTAGGTAGCTTCGGTCAAAGGGAGATATTTGTTTGTGTCGTTACGATTTATCATGTCAGTTGTACCGCCTGGCGTTATAACGTCTACCGATATAATACCACGGAAGATGCCGGTGGTAACCCCCCCAATGAGTTTGGGAATCTCTTGTTGCCCACTGGGAACGACCCGCCTATCGTTCGTGCTCGTGGGCATTCTTGTGGGCATGCTCGTGGGCGTGCTCGTTGGCGGCCATCCTTTCTAGCTACGGCGATGTCCAAACCCTTAGGACGCCGTCTTCCCTGGCGACGCCCAAGGCCAGACGGCCATCCTCCGCTGTTGCCGCGGCGATGTTGGTGGCGGCGACACCGCCGATGGGCAACGTCCATGCCACCTCAGCCCCATCGACCGTCCGGCGAATGAAGCCCAATTGGGTCAAATCCTGGGTAGGGACCGCCAGCTCCACCGAACCGTCGCCATCGAAGTCTCCGGCGAGAGCCATATCCAAGTTCCGCGAACCTATGCGGTGGGACCTGAACCCATTAACGGCGGCCACCAACAACGGCGGCCACCAACTTCAACTCGTCCCCTTCCAGCCGGGAAAATTCGACAACGCCGCCGATATGAGGCGTCAGCACATCCACGATCTCGACCTCACCACCGGGGCCGAATGGCGCCGCCGCGATCTGGTGCCGCCAACGAAACCCGCTCCCCACGGCCGGGCCGGTCGCGATTTGATTTCCAGCCTCGTCAAAGACCAGCAGGCGGGCGCCACGGTCAACGTTGCTGCCGGTCACGACGATCTCCCTGGTCCCGTCGCCGTTCAAGCCGGTCCAGATGGCAGACAGCCCCTCTATCACCTCGCCGGTCAATTCCACCGATGATTCGATCGTCAATTCCGGAGTGGCGCTAACCAGTGCGAAGCCAGTGGCCTCTGTATCGTCTCCCAAAACACCGTGGCCGTAGACGGCCGTTGGACCGGTCAATACCAACAAACGTCCTGTGTCACCGGCAAGCAACCTGGCGTCGGGCAAGGCATTGACGGGCAACCGCGACGTTCCGTTGCCGTCTGAGACGACCAGGTCTCCTTCATCTTCCAGGTGTGCGATACGACCGAATGTATGGAGAACCGCTAAAGGCGCTAAAGCCGAAGCCGCGGGGTCCGGAGAAACGAGTAATTCCGCGCAGCCGTTTTGCACTTTCAACACCGGCGGCATTCCTGGCGGCAACCGTTGGGGCGAGATTGGATGTTCGGCAACCGCGTCTCCCACGACCTGGAACGCCCGCGCCTGGCCATCGTCCAGGACCACCACCCACAAGACGCCGCCGCCAAAGGGCGCGGCCACCAACCATTTGGGAAGTCCAGCCAAGGGAATATCGAGCGGAATATCCACGGGCGCGGCGCGTTGCAATGAGCCGCGTCCAGAAATAAATCGATTGCCGTCGGAACGGTGGTGGGTGTAAGCGTAGAACACTCCATTTTCCGGGTCGCCGGTCTCCATCGGTTGGACTGGGGCAGGGGCCGGAGTTGCCGGAGTGCCTGGAGGGGCTGGAGTTGCCAGAGTTGCCAGAGTTGCCAGAGTTGCCAGAGTTGCCAGAGTTGCCGGAGTTGCCAGAGTTGCCAGAGTTGCCAGAGTTGCCAGAGTTGCCAGAGTTGCCGGAGTGCCTGGAGGGGCTGGAGTTGCCAGAGTTGCCGGAGTGCCTGGAGGGGCTGGAGTTGCCGGAGTGCCTGGAGGGGCTGGAGTTGCCAGAGTTGCCGGAGTGCCTGGAGGGGCTGGAGTTGCCAGAGTTGATCGACTTGCTAAGTCTGTAACCGGGGGAGACGTCGAATTTGAACGGAGTTGCGGAGGCGAGGCTGTATCCGAGATCGCCGGGCCGGGCACAGTCGCTTCGGGTGTTGCCGGAGCCGGTTCAACATTGGTACAGGCTACCGCTGCTAGAATCGCCAAAGTTAAAAATAAGAAACAGAGCGGCTTCATATTCGGAATCAACGCAAGTGCCCCAACCATGATTGGCCGGGGCACGTTGGTAAGCAAGACATCGCTATGAGCGGCGAATCTGTGAAAACCTTTACTCGGCGGCTCCCACGGGGAGTTTGGCGCCCTGGAAGGGTCCCTCGGTTGCCTCAAACGACTTGGAAAAATCCAAGATCTCTTGATCCGTTTGGTTCTCCAGGTCGATGGGCCGGCTGAATCCCTGCTTAACGATGAAGCCGGTTTTGTAATAGACCTCTCCCACGTTGTTCTCGGGGTCATGGAAATATATGCTGCAAGAGATACCGTGGGTGACGGTGCGAAGAATCTCGGTTCCTTCGGCCTTGAAGCGGCGGTTGAGCTCTCGAAGGGCATCCAGGTCAGGCACGATGTAGGATATCTGTCCCACATTCTGGGTGGCGGGACGGGCGCCGTCGGGATGGTCCGAGCCTCTGGCCTGGCCCAGGTTCAACTCGTGGTGCTCGTTCTCCGGATCCGCGCTGAGGAAGCAACTGCCCCGGTCCGGGTCTTCGTCGGTGACGGTCAACCCCATCACCCGGGTGTAGAAGTCGCGCATCTTCATGAAATCATCACAAATGATGCCCACGTGTCCAAGATTCTTTATCAACGACATGTCTTTCCTCCTATTTCCTCGTTTTTCAATATTCAGATATTATCACGGGCCGGTGGACCCCGCCCAGCCTAATCCCACGGCGTGGACGTCAGGCGCAGGAACCGGGACGAATTCTCCCACTTTAGCTTGTTCATGGCCTGCTCTCCCAGTTCCTCCCGCCAAGCGATGACTGAATCGGTATGGTCTGGGAAAAGGGTTTCCGGATGCGGGTAGTCCGAGGCGTACATCAGCACATGGTCGCCTATCAGGTCGATGGTTGATTTGGTAATACGCGACCCTTCGGAGTAATCGATGCTGGCGAAAACCTTGCCCATCTCCAAATACTCGGTGGGCGTGTGCTTCAAATCCTCCGGCACCGAGCCCCTAACATAGTCTATCTGCCGGGTCAGGCGCACCATCCAATGAGGGATCCATCCGTGGCCCGACTCCAACGTGCCGATGCGCAGGTTGGGATAACGGTCCAGCACCCCGCTCATGAGCATGAATGATAGGAACCGCTGGCCGCCCCAGGTCTGCCCGGCGCACCGTCCGAAAGCAGGGTTGTTCCAAACATCTTGGTACCCAGGGAAATATGGGGTCTCGATGGTGAAGCTGTGGTAGGCGATGGGCAGGCCCAGGGGAACGTTGGGCCAAACTGCCGCCGCCCAATCCTGCTTGCCGTATTCGCGAATGACCTTGGCGCCTTCTTCCGGGTCGGCGCCGTTGACAGCGATCATGCTTTTGAGACGCCGGGGGTCAACTGAGCAGTAGTCGGCCATGAATCTATGATAGGCGCGGTACAGGCATCGGGTCAGGCTCATTTCTAAGTCCGGCGCTCCGTAGGCCCACGTGCCCGGAATGATGAAGTCTATGTCCCTTCCCTCGGTATCCATGTCCTTGAGGCGGGCCGCCGAGTTGTCATCGGCCACCCCGCTGGCGATGGGCGTTCGGTTGACCATCTGGGTGCGGCCCGAGAGGAACCCTGGTCCGCCGCTATCCTTACTCTCGCCGCCCTTGCTCCCGGCCACTCGGTCGAAACGCACGGGGCTGATGGACAAGACCGAATACTCTTCCACGTCTTCGGAGTCGCCATGACCCATCCTGGGTTTGACCGCCCGGGTGTAAGGCTTCAATTCATCCAGCCGGCCATTGAGCTCGGAATCCGCGTAGCGAAGCAACACGTCCAACGAGGGGTTCAGATGGGTATCGACGTCGATCACGCGTAAGCCCTGTCTCATATGCTAGTACTACAACGACGGGTTTAAGGTGGCGGCTCCATCCTGCTTTCGCGGCGGGTGGAGCGGCGTCTCTCGTGGGAACGGCGAGCCCGTTCGTTGCGTAGCTGCGTATCCTCCAGCCACAACAGCAATTGATCGGGCCCGAACTGCTCCCGGGGCAGCATCTCCCGCACCACCCGGTACACCTGTGGCCTCGTGATCCGGGGCATCTTTTTCCCCCCAATCCTGCTGCAGGCTCAGCAGGAACGCTCCACCCAGCAGGCACATGGCTATGTGGTGATGCCACCCTGCCCAGCTGCGGGTCTCGTATTCGTCCAGCCCCACGTCACCCTTCTCAGTCTCGAACTCCGTTTCAATGCGCCACCTGGACCCACCCACGTAGGCCAGAGTCTCCAAGGTTGTGCCCTCGGGAGCGTTGGACAGGTAGTAGCGGGGCTCGCTGCCGTCCAGGTTCCGGCGCCAGACGGCCCACAGTTCCTCGCCGGGCTTGCGCCTCCTGGTGGCCCGCACCCGCTGGGCACTGAACCGGTAGGTGCGCGGCCCCTGGCTTCCCTGGGCCACCGTTATCTCCCGCCAAGCCTCATCCGGCAGTTCATCACCGCGCTGCTCCATGGTCCGCCGCTGCCCAGGCCGCAGCTTGGGTTTGCGGGGGCGGCCGAACCCCGGATATTCCGGACTGGTCCAAGCCGGGTCCAAGGGCCAGACCGTAGTGCCGCCCGGAACGTCCAGCACGTAGCGCATCCCCAGGGCCGCCAGTCCCTCCCGGAAGGTCGGCGACATCCCGAAGGCGTCGTCTCCGGCAACCCACTCGGCCCTGAGGTAGCCCAACTCCAGGACCCGCTCCAGCATCTCCAGGGCCAACTCCGTCTTTGACCGGTAGTTCCGCCGGTCCTCCGGCACACCCGCCGCAGCACACCGGTCCTGGTCGGAGGTCCAACTCTTGGGCAGATACAGCCGCTTGTCCACCAACGCCCGGCCCAGCGGGCTGACGTAGGCCAGGAACATCCCACCCTGGCAGTTGGCCACCTTGCCCAGCCTGCCGCAGTACTGCCGGGCCACTCCCGCCGATTTCCTGCCCTGCTTGGGGAAGTCGCTGCCATCGAACACCCACACCGCCTCCAGGTGTCCCAGCCTGGGGGCCAAGTATTCCTGCAACCGCCCTATGACTGTCTCATGGGACCACCGGGCCTCGGTGAGAAAGCGCTGCATCGCCCGGGCCGAGATGCCCACCGATTCCGAGAGATTCTCGGCGTTGCGCCGCTCCTGGTCCTGCACCAGCAGCGCCTGAAGGTAATTCCCGCTGTGATCCCGCCACTGCTTGCGGCCGAAGGAGGCCGCAAAGAAGGCGTGGAATTCCTGAAGGCTGTCGTAGACCCGCTCGAAGCTCGCCGCATCCATCACCCAAACCACCCAACATCATCTGTCCAGCCATCCTACCAGACAACTCGTCGTTGTAGTACTAGAGGTCTGGCCGGAAAGCCATTGGCCGGGTTTCGCGCTACGCCAGACAGACGTATTATAGTCTTATATGGCATGATAGTATCTGTAATACGGTTCAAGAACCCACTGCTTACATCGACAATCGACGTTAAGAAAACGACGACTTGGGGAGAATCGGGGTTTCCGTCCGAGTTTCTAGCCTCCAATCGTTTGGCGAAGCGCCTATTGGGATTCCTAGTACTACAACGACGCGTTATGAGAAAACACGCTCAGGTCTTCTTCTTCAGCTACGGACCGTTCATCATGGGAGACTCGCACTCGTTCGTTGCCGGCTTCAAAATCCGCCCACGAGTTACCTTGTAGGATAACGCGTCGTTGTAGTACTAGAAGTCTGGCCGAAAAGTGCACTGACCTCGACTGTTCCGATATAATTGTCAGGATAATTTAATGGGTGTGGGAGGGAGGGGATGCTGGGAAAACGCTCTAAACAGCTGGGGTTCCTGGAAGCGGACCATCTCTACCTGGACTATGTGGGCCGCGGCTCCTTCTACGGCTTCCTGGCCTCCCTGCGGGGTCAGCTATTTCGAGACGAAGACTTCGCCGAACTGTATTGCCCGGACAATGGCCGGGATAGCGTGGCGCCCAGTCTGGTGGCCACCGCGCTGTTGTTGCAAGCCTACGACAAAGTGAGGGACCTGGAAGCCAAGCAGAGGGCGGACTTCGATATCCGGTGGAAGGTGGCGTTGGGGATTGAGGTGGAGGACCGTCCCTTTGCCAAGAGCACCCTGCAACTGTTTCGAGCCCAGCTGATCCTCCACGACCGGGTGCGGGCCGTCTTTCAGCGCAGCCTCCAATTCGCCCGGCAGACCGGCTGCCTGAAAGGACGGCGGATGAAGGTGGCGGTGAACACCACCTACATTCTGGGCCGGGGAGCGGTCAAGGACACCTACAACCTGCTGGCCGACGGCATCGTCCAGGTGGTCCGGGCACTGGCCCAACTGGACGGGACCCGGGCCGAGGAGTGGGCCTTGAGACACGGCCTGGAGCTTTACTTTGGCTCCAGTGTGAAGGGAGAGGCGGGGATTGACTGGGACAACAAGAAAGAGCGGCAAGCCTTACTGCAGAAGATAGTAGCCGATGCTGACCTGGTATTGGAACTGGCCCGTCAGGCCCAAGGTAGATTTCCCGCAGATAGTCCTGAGCGCCAGGCTATTGGAGAAGCAGCGGAACTCTTGGGGCAACTCCTCTTGCAAGATGTGGAACGGCAGGAGGATGGTCCGGCCCTGAAGGATGGCGTAAGCCGGGACGGGGTCCCTTCGGCGCACGACCCGGAGATGCGCCATGGGCGCAAAAGCAGCAGCAAACGCTTCGACGGACATAAGGCTGCCGTGGTGGTGGATACCGATTCCCAACTGGTGACCGCGGTAGATATCCTGCCCGGCAATGCCGGTGACAACACCGGAGTCCTGGAACTGGTGGAGCAGAGTGAAGAGAACACGGGCATAGCTGTGGAGGAGACCATTGGGGATGCGGCCTATGGGGATGGCGGGACGCGGCAGGCCTTGCCGATGCCGGTCGGACGCTAATAGCCAAGGTGCCGGGTCGTCCCAGAAAAGACCACTTCCCCAAAGAGGACTTCCAGATCGACCTGGCGGCCGGCACCGTCACCTGCCCAGCCGGTAATGTTACCCACACCTTGCGGACCTTCGGCACCCGGACCAACCGGTTGGGTCAGACCTATCCGGTCCAGAGTTTTCAATTCGACCCGGCGGTCTGTGGCGTATGCCCCCTGCGGTCCCAGTGCGTGGCAGCTGGAGAGGGCAAAGGCCGTACGGTGACTCTCCATCCCCAAGAGGCGCTCCTGCAACAAGCCCGGGCCTTCCAGAAAAGTGAGAGCTTCGCCGAATACCGCAGCCGGCGGCAGGTGGTCGAGCATCGCCTGGCTCGGCTGGTGCAACTGGGGGTCCGCCAATCTCGCTACTTTGGTCGGGCCAAGACCCTCTTTCAGCTACTCCTGGCAGCCACGGTGGCCAACCTGACCCTGGTGGCTACCAGGATGGGGATGATGTCCCAGGCTTCAGGCTCCTCCCCCAATAAACCAGAGAATAGACCGGACCGGCTCGCCGCCGGGTCGCCCATCGTTACTGCCCAATTCATATTGGCCGCGGCCAGATGGGTCGCCCTTAGTCTCAGACTTGGCCCAGTCCACTGGTTATCCTCCACCTCATCTCGTCACAGCAGGGCTTTTCAGCCGGGCTTCTAGTATTACAACGACGGATTGGCGAATAAGACGGCTGACGGTTCTTGTCCAGCTACGAATCAGTGATCGTGGAAAGATCGCAGCGGTGCTGTGGCAGGTTCAATTTCCTCGCAGGAAGCACCTTGTCAGTTAATCCGTCGTTGTAATACTAGGGGTTGATGACCGTGGACTCGCGGCCCACGATGAATGTTTCCCGGCGCTCGATGAAGTCGGACACCAGGTTGATCAACGATTCGGGCCGGTCCGCTTCTATGAGATGCCCCGCGTCGTAAACCAGGGAAATGTTGCAGTTGGGAATCTTTGCCCGGTAAACCCGCGCCGCTTCGGGGCTGACAATCTTGTCCTCGACGCCAAACACGGCCAGGGTGGCGCACTGAATCTCCCCAAACCTGCTTTCCGCCTCGGCATCGTGGGGAGTGTCCCTCAGCGATTGAACCAGGGCATTCTCCGCGGCGGAGATGGTGGGATCAGGATTCGGCAGGCCTGCGGCGTTCTCAGGGTGCGCCAACAGAATCTCGGTTGCACCGGCGCCTGAGGCCGCAGGACCGCCCGAGGGAAGAATCGCCGTGGGGGAAACAAGGACCAACGCCTCGATATTCGCGGAGTCCTGATTCGCGGAGTCCTGTAGCGCCTGCCACAAAGCCACGTTGGCGCCCAATGACATGCCAATAAGGGAATAGGCGCTGGGCGCTAACGACGCGGCGGCATGCCGCGTTGATTCGGCCCAATCTTTGAAAGATCCGGACAGGCTATCACCGCCCAACTTTGGCGCCTCCAACACGACCACCCGGTATTTCCGGGCAAGAGCCTGGTATAGCTTTGGCAGGCCCCAAGTCAGGCTATCAACCGCCACGACAGTTTCGCCCTGCCCGGCCTCCAGATAGCGGAGGGAGTGGCCTTGCGTCTCAACCCGGCCTTCTTTGAATGCTGTTTGTTCGGTCAAATATCCTCGCCTCGATTTTTCGGGATATCCCATTGTCAGCCAGGATTCAGGCCCTCTAGAACTCCTTGATCCGGGGTAAGACCTCCCGGCCGAATAGCTCGATCTCCTTCATGACATCCCGGTGGTCCACTCCGGGTTGCTGGAAGAACAAGTCCATCACACCCGCGCCGCACTGGTCATGAAAAGCTTTCATCTGCTTTGCGACGGTGTCAGGCCCGCCCATGAAGCTCAACCGCGGAGCGCCTCCCGAAACGTCTCCTCCGGCGCTGCCGGCAACCACGTTTCGCAGGTCAAACTCTTCGCCGCTGCGGGCCGCCTGGACTGCTTGGACCACCGTAGAAGGCCCGCCCATCCTCCGGAACGGTCCAGTCAGGCCCGCAAACCATTCGTCGGCCTTCTTGTCCGTCTCAGCCAGGTAGATGCTCCCTCGATACACGATTTGGTCGGGCTGGGGTTCCCAACCCGCGTTATCGCAGCTGGCGACGTATTTCTCAACGACTTTGGCCATCTGATCCACCGGCACGAAGGAAACACCAAGCCCTAGTTTGTGGGCGGCCGCGTACTGAATCGAATCGTCGCTGCGTGTGGCCACAACAACCGGAGGCATGGGCTGCTGAACGGGACGTGGCCAGACGGCCACGGTGCGGAATTGGTGGTAGCGGCCTTCCCAGGAAAATGGCTCGGGCTCGGTCAACGCCTTGAGGACTAAGTCCATCCCTTCGATCAGCCTGCTGCGCCCTTCCGCGGGATTCATCGTGTAGACCTGGTCTTCGTTGGGCGTGCCCCGGAGGAAGCCGATGATCACACGGCCGTTGGTGATGTTGTCCAACATGGCCAATTCCTCGGCCGCCCGGACGGGATTGTTCAACGGCAACAACTGGCCAAGGATGGCTATCTTGGCTTTTTTGCACCGTTCCGCAACGGCTGCGGCCATAACCGCCGGGTTGCCCGTGGCGATGCGGCCCGAGTAGTGGTGCTCCGAGAAGCTGATCCACTCGAAGCCCATCTCCTCGGCGAACTCGCACTCCTCCATACCTTCCTGGTAGCTTTGGACCGAGGTTTCGGGGTCGTGGTAGCTGGGTGGAATCGGCCAGCTATCCGGGAACAGATGCCGTTGAGAGTAGCCCATGGGCCCAAAGTAGGACGCCTTCATCTTCTGATCCTCGGTGACGATTATCGGTTTTTGATAGAGGCCGTTCAAGCGTAAATGTACGCAGGCCGTCTAACGGTGTCAAGAAGCAACCAAGCGGTTTCCCGCCGTCGCGACAGCAGCTACGCCGATCCAACGCCTTCGCGAAAAGCCGCTGGGGATACCCCGAAGTGCTCTTTGAATACCTGTGAGAAGTGGCTTCGGCTGCTGAATCCTACCCGGTTGGCCACCTGCTCAACGGAGGTTTCCCCGGAATGGCGCAGTATATCGGCGGCGCGGCGCAGGCGTATCTGGTGTACGAAGCTTATGGGCGTGGAGCCAAAGGCCGACCTGAACCGCTGGGCGAACACCGACCGGCTCATGATGGCCACGTCGGCCAGGGAGTCAACGGTGTGGGCCGCCTCGGGATTCTCAAAGATGACGTCAACGGCCCGGGACAGACTTGGGTCTTCCAAGCCCGGCAGCCAGGGTAAGCGCCCGTCGGACTGGTCGGTCAGGTAACGCAGCAGGTAGACGATGCATTGGGTCATTAGAGCTTTGGTTAAGTCCGAATCCACCGATGGACCCGGATGGAGGGCGTGAGGACAGCGGAAGAGGGGGGAGGGAGTTGCAGGCGCGATGATCCGGGCTCGAATTCGGGTAGACGGGAGGTTGGCGGGCGGTCGCAGGCGCTTTTGGGGGCGCCGATGGCGGTCTGCAGTGGCTGTGCTGAGCGAGATGGCGGGATAGGACACGGGAAGAGGCGCTCGCGGACCGGGACTGGCGCGAGTTTGCCGGGACGTTCAGTTGGCCGGATGGCGGGTCAGTTGCAGACGGGTCGTCAGGCTGGGAGTGGCAGGGCGCGCAGCCGGGCCAGGGCGCGACTGAACTGGGTTTCCCAAGGCCAGCGCTGGGGCAGATGCAGGGTGAGGCGGCGCGCCGAGCGGGTGAGCCGTCCGGCCAGGGAGAAGAACCGTCGCCTGAGGGTCTTGGTGGTCACGATCTGCTCGCCCAGGCCGATGCGCGCGGTCCAGCGGGCCAGGTTGTGGGCCATCACCTGGACGGCCAGCCAGGCGCCGTTGGCGGCGAAGCGGCCGGACGGCATGTGGTTCAACCCGACGCCGTACTTGAGGTTGCGTATCGCATTCTCGATCTCGGCGTGGCGGCGGTGGTCGGCCTCCAGTTCCAGGGTCTCTCCGTCCCGGTCGGTGATGAAGCCGTGATAACTGTAGGTGGCGAAGAGGGCCAGTTGGGAACCGGGGGTCGGCTGCACCCGCCGGACGATGAGCCGCACCGGCGCGGCGTCCGGCTCACTCTGGAAGGGGGTATAAGTCGTCTCGGCCACAGCGGCGGCGCCGTCCATCCAGTAGGGAATCGGCGTCCAGGCAGCTTCGGGTATGGCCTCGATGAGATTGCGCAGGCTTTTGTGCTGGCGGATGGTGATGGAGAAGCGCACGTCCAGCTTGCGGCAGACGGCGGCCACGGCGTGGGTATAGAAGCCGCTGTCGGCCCGCAGGGTGATCTGCCCGCTGGCGCCAGCGTAGCGCATCCGCCCCACCGTCTCCCGCAGGAAGTGGGCGGCCCCGCGGGCGGTGTTGGCGCGGCCCTCGCGCAGCCGGGACATCAGCACGTCGCCGGCGCCGGCGGCGACGGCCAACAGCGGGTGATAGCCCCGGGCGCCGGTGTAGCCGTGGTGGCGGGCGCCCTCCTTGGCCAGTCCGTAGGTCTCGCAGATCGTCGAATCAAGGTCGATGGTAAATGGTGCGTCGCCGGGTCCGGCTCCGGCCTGCCAGGCCCGGGCCAGCAACTCGCGGCTCACCCGGTCCAGTTGGCGGACGTGGCCCCAGCGAAAGCTGCGCAGGAAGGCGCCCAGGGTGGAGGGCGCCTTGAGCACACTGCCCAGGGTGCAGGCTGTCCCGCCGGCGCGCAGCGCATCGGCGTCGTCGATGCAGTCGCCGCCCGCCAACGCAGATGCCACCAGCGTCATCATCTTGTCACCGGTGTTGGCTCGGCCTGGGGCCCGGCCCAGGTCCAGGAGCCGGTCAACCAGTTGGGAAAGGCCGAGGTGCAAGGCCAAGGTGGCGGGAAGGAGCAGGCCGGCATTGTTGACCAGGCGGTGGTCGTCGAAGGGAAACTGTTCAGAGTTGAGGGGAAGTGAGCAACCGGCGGCATTCCAGGAGGGGATTGAGACCTCTGGCCCGCCAGGTGCCAAAGAGGGATGCCAAGGTCATCTTGCTGTCGGCGCCCTGCCCTGAGCGGGCGCCGCCGCTGATCTTGCGACTGGTTACCAGATGCCGCAGGCTCCGCTCGGCGGCGTTGTTGTCTGAGGGCACGGCTGGGTCCGACACGAAGACAAACAGTTCCTTGATGAACCGTTCCATGCGCCGGCAGAGCTTGGCCTGAACCGCCAGGGGATCTTTAAGGAAAGGCCGCGCCAAGACCATTAGTTTCTCCTCCAGCATTAGCTGGGTGCGATGGCCTGGCTGGGCTCGGGGAAGGACCGAGGCCTTGGCCTCCGTGTAGACCTGGTGAACCGCCTCGGCCCACTGAGCCAGCCCAGCGTCTTCTGGGTACAACCCTTTCAGGTCATGGATATCCCGCAGCAGATGAGCCCAGCACCGTTGCTTCAGGCCCGGGTAGTGGTTATAGGCCGCGTAGAAATCACTGACCAACACTCCGCTGAAGGAGGAATCCAGCACCTCATCCACCACCCCCTTATCCCGACCCCGACGCAGGAAGTATCGTTCGCTGGGAGTGCTGAAGGTCCAAACATAGCCGTTGCTCCCGTCCTGGCGCCAGCCGGTTTCGTCGCCCTGCACCACGGGACTGGCGCGGACTTGCTCGAGCACCTCTCGCACCGCCGTCTCAGCCTGACGGGCTACTCCATGGACGGCCTGGACGATGGCGCCAACACTCAGGTGCAACTGATGGACGCTCTCCAGGTACCATTGGATGATTCTTATGGGCAACCGTCCCTCCTCCCGCAGGGTCACCATCAGGCTTACCAGATTGACCCCCAGGCGCTGCTGGCCCAGAACCACCCCCTGCAGGGCCTCTTTGGGCAGCCGGCGCCGCTGGCATACCGGACAGATGCGGGCTACCAGGGCGTGCTCGGTCACTTCTACCGGAGCCACCGGTAGCTCAATGACTTCCCGAGTTCGCTGTACCCATCCGCCGTTCAGGTGAGTCCCGCAGTCGGGACAGACCGCCACGGCATGCTCCACCCGCCGGGTAGGAGTCATGCGCTGGCGGGCGAAGCCATGGCGGCGCGGCTTTCTGGGCTCCTTTTTCTCCGGCGCTTGCCGGCTGGAGTGCGGCTGATTACCCGGCATCCCCGACGACCCGCGCCGGTTGGGACGGGATTCCAGAACCCCAATCCGCCTTTGCAAATCGGCAATGACTGCCCGCTGGCCGGCAATTATCTCCAGCAGAGTTTCGCCACTCGCCGCGTTCAGGTCTAGTTCAGTGTCCACCTCCCTGGTATGCCACAACTCCCCCGGCCATGCCAGCGTTTTTCCAACGGCTTTGAGCCAATTCACCTCATCAAGTCTGAACAGTTACGTCGAAGGTGATGTGGATGCGGTCGAGGTGGTTGCGTGGTAGCATCTATTGGGTGCTCCTTGTTTCTGGTCGGTTTTCTGTTATAAAACCATTATCCCAGATTCAGAGGAGCACTTCCTTCCCTATCCGCCCTGTCGCGACACGCCCTCTTTCGGTGGATTCGGGTTAAGCCTACGCTCCCCTGAGTCGCTCCTCCCTGCTCGGCCAGTATTCCCTCGAATGCCTGCCTGACCTGGGGATACGCGGACAGATCAGCGACGATGATTTCGCGCAGGCGGTGAAATAACCCGAGGGAGTCTCCATAGGTTACATTGACCGCCCCGCAAGCCACCCTCAATTCCGCGGAAACTTGGGCCCCGGCCACCACCCGGACCACGCCCTCGCCGGTGGGGGGCGCGTCGATGACGCGTTCGGACTCGATTTGGTTGCCGCACTCCAAATTATGGCGGACGCCCTGGGGAATAACGGCCAGGGAAAACCGCTCCAAGGGGTAAAGCTCATCTTCTGGGCCGCGCACAAAGCCGCTTCCCTGCATCACAAAGTGGAACATGACAGTGGGAGGCCCAGGCAGCCTCAACCGCCAGCCAGAGCTGAGCAGGCAAGTGGCAAAGGGTTCGGCGTGAACGACCACGTAGTCCAATAGCTTATCTAGCAACACAAACACAATTCTGACACAAATTCGGCGCCAACGGAAACCAGGACGGCGCCGCACAATTCACGGACCATTCCATACTCGCCTGGCTCTATGATTCTTTTCAGACCAAAGCGGACCAAAAGGCCGCCAGAGACAGCACAAAAGTATAGGGAGGAAATCATGGACTTCAACGCACAAGACACAGCCATCGTGATCACGGACCCTCAGAACGACTTCCTCAGCCCTGAAGGCGTCACCTGGGGACTGGTGGGCGCCAGCGTCGAAGCGAACGGCACCGTAGGCCACATCGAGCAGTTGTTCAGCGCCGCCAAGTAGAAGGGCTACGACGTTTTCATCTCGCCTCATTACTACTACCCAACGGACCGGGGCTGGAAATTCGGCGGCACCGTGGAAAACATGATGCATGAGATACACATGTTCGACCGCAAGGGCGCCCTCACAACCGACGGATTCAACGGTTCCGGCGCGGATTGGTTGGAGCAGTACAAGCCCTATATCAACGACGGAAAGACCGTGGTGGTCAGCCCCCACAAAGTTTATGGACCCGAGACAAACGACCTGGTGCTACAACTCCGGAAGAACGGCAAATCCAAGGTTATCCTGGCCGGAATGTCGGCCAACCTCTGCACGGAAGGGCACATGCGGGAGCTGCTGGAGCAGGGATTCGAGGTGGCGATGGTAGCCGACGCGACCGCGGCGGCCATACATCCAGAGCTAGGCAACGGTTATGAATCAGCCCTGACCAACTTCAAGTTCATGGCCAGCGCCGTGCAGACCACATCAGAGGTCGTAGCGGCAATGGGTTAATAGCCATTGTGGAGTGAATGGTTCGACAGGCCTGTCTTGAGCCTCTGGGCCGCGCTCATGGCGCCTCCGGCGAGTGGCTCACTGCGGAACGGGACACAGACCCCGCACCGCTAACCCTGAGTCTGTCGAAGGGCCCAACGGCAAGTGATGAACGCCATTGACTGCCAAGTAGGGCGTAAATCAAATCCCCCCATCACCGTCTCTTGACGGCCGGGGGGATTTTTTGATGAGCGAAACTTCAACTGATCCTGCCAGGAAAAGCGTGGTTCTTGATGACGGGGGACGACCTCCCCTCAATCCCCTCCTTCGTAAGGAGGGGACACGCCTCCTCCTTTGAGAAAGGGGATTGAGGGGGATTTGACTGTGAAACCCGGCGCATAGGTTACAGATAGACCAGCGGCATAGGTAACACGAAAGTAGAACGGCCCACGTCGATTTCATCAGCCCTAGAAACTCGGACGGAAACCCCGATTCTCTCCAAGCTGCCGTTTTCTTAGCGACGATTGTCGATGTAACAGTGGGTTCTTGAACCGTATTACAGTCGATTTCATCAGCCCTAGACCTGTCCCCTGCCTCAGTCCCCCGCGGGCTGGGCTTCCCGGACCGGGCTGCTTAGCAGGTCGTAGTGGCGGCCTCCAACACTCACCAGCCGCTCTACGTCTTCCTCCAGCAGGTATCCCTGGTCCACCAGGTTCTGCGCGGCTTTGCCGACCAAATCCTGGTAATGCTCTCTGGAATCGTAGCGTTCCTCCAACGATAGGCGGGGGTCTCCGGTGGCTTCCCGTTCTTCTTTGGTTGGCGGGAAGGGGATGGAAGACCCTTTCAGGGTGCCGCCTGACGCGCCGCCGGTGGACAACGTCTGTCCCTCGCCGCCCATGTCGGCGTGCCGCGTGTTCCAACCGGTGTGGGTTGCCAGTGGCACGGTGACGAACGGCAGGCGGATTCCGCCCAATTCGTTTCCGTCGCGGTCCACCGCCGACACCAAGTGGGGATAAACCCGGCCGATTCCCGCGGGTATCTGGGTTGGAACGCCGGGGTCCGGCCCAAAATCCAAACGAGTGAACCGCCGGAGGGGCACCGGAGGTTTCACGCCGGGAATCGTCCTCAATGTTTCAGCGGCTTTCGCCGGCGTCACGGCGGTGCCGTCGGAGATCCTGGGATAGCTGCTGGCGGGTGGAGCTTCTTCATTGGACACCCAGCGGTCCAACGCGACCAAGGCCGCCCTCATGAAAGAGCGGTGGTCTAGGCAGTTAATGGGGTTCTGGGCGCGGACGTTGTCGGATGGGTCGCCGTCAGTCAACGGGAAAGCCCCCAAGGCGTGTTGGGAACTAGCGTAGATGTAAATACGCACCTCATCGGGCACGTCCACGTCACTGGTGGCCGTCAGGTCGGTATGCACCAGCGAGCCGTGGCCGGCCCAGTATTCCGACGACGAATAGGTGTACATGATCTTGGGCACGTTGCCCTGGGCCGACAGGCGCGACAGGACTCCGTCGGTGATGCCTGTTTCCGGGTCGGTCTGGTCAATGTCGCTGAACGGGAAGATGCTGTTGGTGCTGCGGGCGGCCTGGCTGGACGGCTGGGCGAATCGCTGGTTGAACTCGCCCCGTTTGCCGCCGGCCACGTGGGGGATGAACCCGTCAAAAGCGGTGCGGCCTTCCTCGTCGGTGTTGACGCCCGCATACAGGAACAAACGAAGGAACCGGCCGCTCTGGGAGACGCCGGACACGTAGGCATGCTCTATGTTCCCGGCGCAGGGATTGTCTTCGTCCGCGGAGCCGTACCGCAGGAACGACCCGAAGTCCCGGATGGCCAGCAGACCCAACCCGGACACGGGCGCCCCGGTGGTGGTGTAGATCACCTGGTAGACTTTGCCCGGTTGAAATCCAGAGGCTAGATACGCATGCTGGGCGTCTGGGACCACCGTTTCCTCTTCCACCCGGGCGAAGGACCATTGGTCCCTGGGGATGATCTCTTCCGGGGCGTCCTCATGCTCCTGCACCGTCATCACGGCGTTGGGGTCGTCCAAGTCATCGGCGGGATACGACCGGTGGTTCCTGTCCGACAATAACTGGAACGTCGTGGGAGCATTGAACTGGAATGTGACCACGACCTTGCCGGAGATGGGGCCTTGGGCCGTGGCGGCGTCGGGAAGCCGAATCCCCATGATGCCGGAGACATCGGGAACGTCGTGCTGCCAGCCGCACCAGGCCACGGTATACCCCTGGCGCATCAGAAAGCCGTTGCCGGGGTCGGGCGGAGCGTCGGGGACAAAGGGCGCCGCGCTGTTCATGTCTTTAGCGGCCGAGTACTTCCCCCGATTCAGGATATCGAGGAACAGCCTATGGTTTCCTTGCGCGCGGTCCAAAGGCGCCAGTATGCGGAAGTCGGAAGAGAACTCGACAAGCCCCTTTCCATTTCGCGGCGCCAAAGTAATGTCCGCTATCGTCTCGTTGGCAGCGTCCTCCGGGTCAACGGCAAAGTGAACTATCCCGTCCACCTGTTGGTACGCGCCCACGTCGCCGAATGCTTGCCCCCCGGCGTAGGGAGTCCGGGATTTTAATTCGATTTTGGTTACCGGCATATATACCTCACCTTATGCTCAAATTAGCCTGAGGAGGATCATGTAGTTATGTAATGCCGATTTTACACATATTTTCGATGGCATGGGAAAGCCCCCTTGATCCAACGGGAGACATTGCTCAAACCAATCAGGGATCTTGGTGTTTCCAGTATAATGAGCCGGCTCCCGGATGCGATGGAGGGTTGAACCAGGTGGAACAAAAACTTGATTTCTGCACCACCCCGGACGGCGTTCGCATTTGCTACACGGCGTCGGGCGACGGACCTCCCCTGGTCAAAGCGGCCAACTGGCTGAGCCATTTGGAATACGACTGGCAAAGCCCCGTGTGGCGCCACTGGTGGGCCGCATTGAGCGAGGGCAATCGGCTGGTGCGGTACGACGAACGAGGATGCGGCCTCTCTCAATGGTCGCCGGAAGATGTGTCGTTCAACGGCTGGATCAGCGATCTAGAAACGGTTGTCGACACCGCCGGCTTGGAACGTTTCGCGCTTCTGGGCGTCTCAAAGGGCGGACCGCTGGCCATAGAGTATGCGTTCCGGCACCCGGAGCGAGTGTCTCACCTGATCTTGTTCGGGGCGTTCTCGCGTGGCTGGGCGCACCGGGGCCAAAAAGTGGTGGAAGAGATGCAAGCTCTGGTGACCCTGACGAAACAAGGTTGGGGCAGGAACGATCCCACCTACCGCCAGATCTTCACATCCAGGTTCATGCCCGGCGCGTCGGGAGAACAGATGGAATGGTTCAACGAGCTTCAGCGCATGTCTACGTCGCCGGAATATGCCGCCATGTGCCAAGTTGAATCGGGCAAGATCGACGTGGTTGACCGGCTGCCCCGCGTGGCGACGCCGACGCTGGTTTTCCATGCCCGCGACGACCAGTTCGTGTCCTTTGACGACGGCAGAATGATCTCTCAGCTCATCCCAAACGCGACGTTCGTTCCCCTGGAAAGCTCGAATCACTTGTTGTTGGAATACGAGCCCGCGTGGCCATTATTTTTAGATGAGATCCGCCGGTTCATCGGAAGCGGTCCATACTCCGGCGATTCCGTCCCAACCCGCACAGCCCAAACCTCGGACAACGCGCCGCCGGTCCCCGATGACCTCACGCCCCGCGAGATGGATATACTGCTGCTTCTGGCCCGGGGGAAAACCAACCGGGAGATCGCCGAGGACCTGGTCATTACCGCGAACACCGTCGCCAACCACGTCAAAAGCATCCTTTCGAAAACCAACAACGCCAATCGCACCGAAGCCGCCGTCTACGCCCGAGACCGGCATCTGCTCTAACTCCCAACAAAACAATAACTCCATTCCAGCCGCTCCAAAAATGTCATGCTGAGCCAGCGGCAGCGGCGAAGCATCTGGCGTGGGCCGGCCCCTTGCCAAAGACCCTCGCCCCACTGCGGCGCCATCAAACAGTTCTCACAACCGGTTAGCCACAATTGGCCATACCCTGCCCGGCTCAAAGTTGGCCAATTTGGAACATGCGCCTCCACCTCCCTCCCTGTAGCCTGGTTCCACTGGGAAGACACGAACACGGGAGGAAAAAGCCATGCAGACCGCGGAGATTACTCAAGCTCTTAGAAATGGCGAATCCAAGCAGGTCAAAATCGTGGATGCTCCGGCGACCCCCACGATAGCCATCAAACAGCCTTCAGAAACGGCGCCGACACAAACGGTATCTGCCACCACCACTTGGCTGCGTCTGGCGCCAGCCATCTGCGCGGCGTGGGTGGCGGTTGGAACAGTCCTAGGTTCAGCATGGGTCCTGTGGGCCCTCGTTCCCTTCGCGGTGGCGGGCGCCGTCCTGCCTGGGCATCCCTTTGACGTTTTATACAACTACGGAGCGCGCTTCTTAACCGGCGGCCCTCGCCTGCCCAAATACGGCGCCCCGAAACACTTCGCCTGCGCCGTCGGAGCGGCCTGGGTAGCAAGCACCGGCGCGGCGTTCTACTTCGGGCAAGCCTACCTGGGCTACGCCCTGGGCGGTTCGATGGTAGCAGCCGCCGCCATCCCGGCAATCACAGACTTCTGCATCCCCTCGTTCGTCTGGGGACTGGTCTTCGGGAAACCGGCGGGTTGTCCGTTGGTGGGGGGTTAACCAAGCCGGGCCTGGTCTTCGGCAAGCCAGCGAGTTGCCCCTTGGTGGGGGGTTAACCAAGCCGGGCCGGGTGAAACCGAGAGAATGCGATAGACTAATGCTACGACCCGAAATCAACTGATCAAATAACTGACACGTATCCGCCGAAATTTTTCACCAATGCGGAGCCCAACCGGGAGAGACAGTGGAAGAGTTCAAAAATCAGCTACGTCTGCTTATCCAGCAAATCTGCCGCGAGTTCCAAGGCCAGGAAATCCCGAAAAGGCCCGTATGGACGGTCGTTGGTTCACCTCCGCGTGTGGCTTTGGATGTAGATAGACCTGCGTTTTCCGACCTGCTCTTCTGCCTCACCGTGGGTTTATCTAGGAGACCCGAATATAGGGCAGTAGCAGACGCCGCTGAAAACGATGCAGAACTCAAGGAGGGTATCATCGTTGACGCCGGTGGCATCCTCCATGAGCCCGAGCCGAGCAACATGACTCGTGCTCTTGCGACGAATTTTTTATGGAGTTACTTATCGCAAGGGAAACTGCTTGACTGGAACGAGACCAGATTCGACGAAACGTTCGCTGAGGTAAAAAGCCAACTCCGCAGGAAGAACATTATCATCCACACAACTCTGCCTTTGAGCAATTTGAAGATTGACGTCAATGAACTCGATTTCGGCAGTGTTTTGAAGCTATCGCCAGCAACAACTGATGAACTAGAACGATGGATAGATCCGAGTCAAAGCATCCCGCCGCTAGGGGCAGGCCGGCCACAGTGGAATTCCAATTACGTGGACAGGCCAGCTGTATTTCACTCGCATCATACCGTGGTAGGCCGACCACCCTCGGCCGACCTGCAGGAGGACATGGAGCGACTGCCACGTGTCAACATCGGCCACGCCCTGTCGGCACTCCGTCTGGTGATGAAAGCCCCTATCTCGGTCATCTTCCAAGAACAGGAGACTGTGGCCTAGTTGCGTTCGGCGGGGGTGGCACTGCTAGTTGGAGCGGGCGAACTCCTCCGCAACTGCCGGTGGTAATCATTGATGAGGAGAAAGCCACCCAAATTAATAGAGTTTGGCAACACCTGCAGAACAGTCCCAACATGCAACATCTGAGCCTTCCCATGCGCAGGTGGAATTCCTCGCTAGAGAGGCCCAATTTGGAGGATCAGCTAATCGACGCCTGGATTAGCTTGGAAGCCCTTCTCCTCGGTGGATTGGCGGGAGAGTTAACATATCGGTCGGCGGTAAGGCTCGCGGAATTTCTTGGCACGGATGGTCCATCCCGAAAAGGAATCTACGATGCAACCAAAACCTCGTACAGATGGAGATCTTTAATTGTTCACGGATCGAAAGATAGGAAATTTACGAAAAAAACCCGCTAGAGGAGTCAGTCCGCCTTACCTCGGAGTACCTGCGGGCCGCATTACTAAAGGTCTTGGAACTTCCTGGTCGATTTGACCCCAATAGGCTCGAATCCAATTTGCTCCGCCGGGAGTCTGGGTCTTCATGAGCCCGGGACTCATCGCCATTTCTCAACAGCCTTCTCACCAATCTTGAAAACGAAGCTTCCCTGTCCAAACTCGGATAGGGCTCGGTTGGACACATCCGCAAGGTCTACTCCGGAGAGACTTGCCGTCAGGAAAAATGGCAGCAAACTCACCCCAGTGGTCTCTCTCAAGGGGTACACCGCATCGCACATAGAGTTTTTCAGATTGGTCGATAAGCTCGTTTCTTGGCTTCTGCATTAGCCGCGCTCTTCCTTGTGGTATGGGGCACAATTGATCTAACTACCCTCACTGTTAGATGGCGACGTCGAACCGGCCAGTCAGTCCGCGGTGATGCTCTGCCAATGCTTCGCTCGCCAGACCTTCGAGGCGGCCAGCGGATTCAGAGAAAAGGCTCTCCCATCTCCGTTCCGAAGCCAATTGTTGAAGCAACCATTCCCCGATGGCGTCTTGCTCAGTTTCTGGGAGCTTGTAGAGTTCGGCCAAAGCCTGTTCGAGTATCTTAGTCATCGCTGAATCTCCATCGATCAACCCATTAATCGTACCACTCCACGTCATTCCCAAGATGAGCCGGCTCGCGAGTACGATTCTACCGAGTTTCTTTAGAGCCTACCCCCCACCTCCCCGCAACGCCGCCCAAATCTTCTCTGGGGTCAGCGGTGTGTCTATGTGGCGGACTCCCGCCTGCGATAGGGCGTCCATGACGGCGTTGGCTACGGCTACCGGGGCGGCTAGGGTGGGCAGCTCGCCTATGCCTTTTAGACCGTAGGGGGTCAGGTCCGACATGGTCTCGATGTAGTCCAAGTCTAGGGCGGGCATGTTGGTGAACCTGGGCAGGGCGTAGTCCATCAAGCTGCCGGTCAGGGGCTGGCCGTCGGGTGTGTACTCCATGCCCTCCCACAACGCCTGGCCGATGCCCTGAGCGATGGCGCCCTGGGCCTGGCCTTCCGCGAGCAGAGGATTGATGACCTTTCCGGTGTCGTGGACGCCAATGTATTTCAGTATCTCCACGTGGCCCGTCTCCGGGGACACCTGCACCACCGCCACGTGGGCGGCGAAGGCGTAGGGGCTCCGGGTCAAGGTGTGGCTGCCCACGAAGTCAAGCTCCGGCTCCTGGCCGGGAGGCAACAGTTCCTCGTCGTAGGCGGCGGCGGCTACCTGGCTGAAGGGAATCTCTTTCTGCGGGTCGCGGCGGTTGTAGGCGCGTCCTTCCTCCAGAACCACGTCATCGGCGGGGCATTCCAACAGATGGGCCGCGATGGCCAGCAGCTTCGTCCGCGCTTCTTGAAGGACAGGATACAGGGCGCTGCCGCCGGCGATGAGCCCACGGCTGCCGGAAGTGCCGCCGCCGTGGGGCAAAACGTCGGTGTCGCTGTGCAAAACCTCGATGTCTGCCGGGGTGACTCCCAGCTCATCTGCCGCCATCTGGGCGAAGGTGGTCTCGGTGCCCTGACCGTGGGGCGAGACGCCAGTGTGGATGGTGACTTGGCCCGTTGCTTCGATGATCACCCGGGCGTGGTCGGTCAGGCGGGTGACCCGTCCTCCCGAGCCCTTGACCACCGTGGCCACTCCCACGCCGATGAGGGGCTGACCGGGCCGGGGCGTTTCGTGGGAGCGCTGCCGCCAACCTTGGTAGCCGGCCATCTCCAGCGCCTTGTCCAAAGCCTTGCCGTAGTCGCCGGAATCGTAGGTGATGCCGGTGGGCGTTTCGTGGGGAAAGGCCTCGGGGGCGATGAAATTCTTCCGGCGGACGTCCACGGGGTCCATGCCCAGATCTTGGGCGATGAGGTCCATGATCCGCTCCATGCAGAAGGCGGCTTCGGGACCGCCGGCGCCCCGGTAGGCCCCAGTGGGGGTCTTGTTGGTGACCACGCCCCGAACCTCCACGCTCATGGCCGGGGTCATGTAGGGGCCGGCCAGCCGGTGGCTGGTCAGCACGGGGATTGTGGGCGTCGACAGGAAGAAATAGGCGCCCAGATCGGCCACGATGCTGACCTTGATTCCCAGCAGCTCGCCGTCGTTCTTCACCGCAGCTTCCACGTCGACGGTGTACCCACGGCCGTGGAAAGCCAGCATGTTCTCTTGCCGGTCTTCCACCCACTTCACCGGCCTCTCCAGTTGCAACGAGATGTAGGGGATGGCCAACTCTTCGGGGAAGAAACATCCCTTCTCGCCGAAGCCGCCGCCCACGTCGGGCGCCACCACCCGGACGCCGCTCTCGGTGCGCCCCAGCAGTTGCACCAGGTGTTCCCGAATCTCGTGGGGATGCTGGGTTGAATCCCAAACTGTAAGCAGATCCTGGTCTTTTTGGTAATCAGCCACCAAACCCCTGGGCTCCATGGGCGCCGGGGCCAGCCGCTGAACGTCGAAGCTCTGGCGCACCACCCGGTCCGCCTGGCTAAAGGCCGCGTCTAGGTCCCCACCAGAGTTGATTGTTTGCAGCGCCAGGTTGCCGGCGATATCCGGGTGCACCAAGGGCGCATCAGACTCCAACCCCTTGGCGGGGTCGATCACACTGGGCAGCGGTTCGTAATCAACTAAGATCCCCTCGATGCCGTCCCGGGCGGATTGAAGATTCTCAGCCACCACCACGGCCACGGCCTGGCCGACATACGCCACCTTTTCCGCCGCAAGCACAGGATGCGGCGGCGGGCGCATGTGATCGTATTCCCGGTTCTCCATCCTGGTGGGCAGGATTTGGCTGACTCCGGTGATGTCGCCAGCGGTGAACACGGCAACCACCCCCGGTGTGCGAAGGGCCTCGCCGGTGTCGATGGACACGATGCGGGCATGGGCGTGGGGGCTGCGCAGGATCAATGCGTGGAGCATCCTAGGAAGGTGGATATCATCCACGTAGTATCCCTGACCGGTTAGGAGCCGGCGGTCTTCGAACCGCTTCATGGGCTGGCCTGTATAGGGCATTTCAGTCTCCTTGCAGTGCGAAAAGAAGGGGATTGGGTTGTAGAAGAGGCGTGGTTACATATTAGCATTCGTCCTGATCCATCCCAACCGGCATCCCAACCGGCCGAGGCCCTATTTCGGCGGGAGAGGGGTGCCCGCAGGTACAAACCCGTTGGGCGGTGAAATTCCGTTGACAAGCGTGTCATGTTCTGTTGGAATGAGCCCATACCAAGACTGGCCGGCTCCATTTTCCCCGATTGCCGGCTGAAAGGAAGATATTATGGCCGCACAAACGTCTGGAAACCGCAAGTCCTACGCTTACGTGGGTTTGGCTGGTGAGACCGCTCCTGGAAGAACGGTCAAGTCGGGCCTGTTCCGCATGACCGGCGGCGATGACAAGTGGGAATCGATAACCAATGGCCTGCCCGAAGCCCCGGCCATCCGGGCGCTGGCGGTCCATCCTCTGAAACCCGAGATCGTGTACGCCGGCGCCCAAGACGGCCCCTACCGCAGCACCGACCACGGAGACCATTGGGAGAAGGTCAACATCTCCGGCAAAGGCCAGCCGGTTTGGTCGATCTTATTCGACTCCAGGGACTCGGACATCATGTACGCCGGATATGAGGCCTGCCAGATATATCGCAGCGAAGACGGCGGCGACAACTGGCGGCAGATGCCCGTCAGCGTCCGCTTTCCCGAAATCACCCTGGGTCCCGGCGCCAACTCCGCCAAACGGGTTCTGATGATGTCGGCCAGCAAGTCCGACCCCGACGAACTCTATGCGGCGATCGAGGTGGGCGGGCTGATCCGCACCAAGGACGGCGGAGATCATTGGGAGAACCTTAGCCACGGCCAGTACGTCAACGACGACGAGGTGGACATGCACGGCGTTTTGGCCAGCACCCTGCGCCCCGGCGCAGTACTCGGCATCGGCCGAGCCGGACTGTTTAGCAGCACCGACCGGGGAGAGCATTGGAGCTATATAACCCTGGGGCCGATGAACCCCAAGGGGCAAACCTATTGCCGCTCCATACGGGAGAACCCCGCCGACCCCCGAAACATCTGGATAGCGGCCGGCGGCAACTTCCAAAGCGAGAGAGGCGTCCTATTCCGCAGCAAGGACGGCGGCCTGAATTGGGAGCAGTCGGACATGGGAGTGGAGCCAAAGAGCACTATGTTCTCCGTGGCCATCGACAGCAACCAGCCCAGCAGCATGTGGTGCGCGGCCAGCGGCGGCGAGGTTTGGGCCAGCCAGGACTCAGGAGACACCTGGAGCGCTCATCCGCTTCCCGAAGGCTCCAGCCAGGTTTATTCGCTGGCCTGCGGGTAGTCTCAACGCAGTAACCAGGTTCGTGAGAGGGTGGTCTCTATGCTCCGAAGCTTGGAGCGCCGCCCTCTACCCATTCTCCTTGGACGATGAATTCCTCACCGGTGCAACCGGCGCATAACTTACACCGTACTACGCGTATGCACGGGTTTATCACCACAACGCTCCAGCAGCACGATCTGGAGGTGGCCAAAGTGGACCGTCCAACGTCAGCCGGCATCCGGCGTCAGTCCCACTGGCCTCCCTTTCAGAGCTTCACCTGGCTAGACATTTCCTCCAATCCATTTGCGTTGTCTGTTAGCACGCCCTGTCGCAAATAAAAAAATGATGGCGGCGCTTCGACGCCCAGTAAGGGAGAGATAAGGGAGAGATCATGGAAAGACTGCCAGCCGCCGCTGGGGAACTACCCAGGTTGGATGGACGCCCAGGCTCGGCGGCGGGGGCGCTCGCTGGCGGGTTGTTGACCGCGCCTTTGGTTGGGCTGATGTATTTGCTCAACCCCTTGGCGGCATGGCCATTCGTTCCGTTCGCGCTGTTCGACTGGATCGCCCGGGTGCTGCCCGGCCCGGTCGTTACATTTGGAATCGACTTGATGATTGACGGGTTGCGGTTATTCGGCATGAGTGTCGCGGCATCCGCCAAAACGGCCGAACAGGTCGCGGCAATTCTATTGTTCCTGTTCCTCGGTGTAGTCGCAGTCTCCATTTATTTCGCCATCTTGAGGCGCCAAAGCCTCGCTTCTGCAATCATTCCCGGCTCCGTCCTCGGAATGCTTTTCGGGCTCCCGTTGGTGGTTATCAGCCTTGGTATGGGCCAATATGCCGGGGACCCGTCCGTCGCGGGCTTAGGCCTCTTGGTCTTATTCCTGGCATGGGGCGTGGCGAGCGTCAAGGTGTACCTCCGCCTGGCGGCCAATGCTGATGGCTTGGCCACCGAAGACGAGATTCGTTGGGTAAAAAGCATCAGCCGCCGCCAGTTCATGATTCGCTTGGGGGCGGCGACAGCAACCATCACGGTAGTTGGCAGCGGGCTAGTACTACAACGACGTGTTTAAGGTGGCGGCTCCATCCTACTTTCGCGGCGGGTGGAGCGGCGTCTCTCGTGGGAACGGCGAGCCCGTTCGTTGCGTAGCTGCGTATCCTCCAGCCACAACAGCAATTGATCGGGCCCGAACTGCTCCCGGGGCAGCATCTCCCGCACCACCCGGTACACCTGTGGCCTCGTGATCCGGGGCATCTTTTTCCCCCCAATCCTGCTGCAGGCTCAGCAGGAACGCTCCACCCAGCAGGCACATGGCTATGTGGTGATGCCACCCTGCCCAGCTGCGGGTCTCGTATTCGTCCAGCCCCACGTCACCCTTCTCAGTCTCGAACTCCGTTTCAATGCGCCACCTGGACCCACCCACGTAGGCCAGAGTCTCCAAGGTTGTGCCCTCGGGAGCGTTGGACAGGTAGTAGCGGGGCTCGCTGCCGTCCAGGTTCCGGCGCCAGACGGCCCACAGTTCCTCGCCGGGCTTGCGCCTCCTGGTGGCCCGCACCCGCTGGGCACTGAACCGGTAGGTGCGCGGCCCCTGGCTTCCCTGGGCCACCGTTATCTCCCGCCAAGCCTCATCCGGCAGTTCATCACCGCGCTGCTCCATGGTCCGCCGCTGCCCAGGCCGCAGCTTGGGTTTGCGGGGGCGGCCGAACCCCGGATATTCCGGACTGGTCCAAGCCGGGTCCAAGGGCCAGACCGTAGTGCCGCCCGGAACGTCCAGCACGTAGCGCATCCCCAGGGCCGCCAGTCCCTCCCGGAAGGTCGGCGACATCCCGAAGGCGTCGTCTCCGGCAACCCACTCGGCCCTGAGGTAGCCCAACTCCAGGACCCGCTCCAGCATCTCCAGGGCCAACTCCGTCTTTGACCGGTAGTTCCGCCGGTCCTCCGGCACACCCGCCGCAGCACACCGGTCCTGGTCGGAGGTCCAACTCTTGGGCAGATACAGCCGCTTGTCCACCAACGCCCGGCCCAGCGGGCTGACGTAGGCCAGGAACATCCCACCCTGGCAGTTGGCCACCTTGCCCAGCCTGCCGCAGTACTGCCGGGCCACTCCCGCCGATTTCCTGCCCTGCTTGGGGAAGTCGCTGCCATCGAACACCCACACCGCCTCCAGGTGTCCCAGCCTGGGGGCCAAGTATTCCTGCAACCGCCCTATGACTGTCTCATCGGACCACCGGGCCTCGGTGAGAAAGCGCTGCATCGCCCGGGCCGAGATGCCCACCGATTCCGAGAGATTCTCGGCGTTGCGCCGCTCCTGGTCCTGCACCAGCAGCGCCTGAAGGTAATTCCCGCTGTGATCCCGCCACTGCTTGCGGCCGAAGGAGGCCGCAAAGAAGGCGTGGAATTCCTGAAGGCTGTCGTAGACCCGCTCGAAGCTCGCCGCATCCATCACCCAAACCACCCAACATCATCTGTCCAGCCATCCTACCAGACAACTCGTCGTTGTAGTACTAGTACTACAACGACGTGTTATCCTACAAGGTAACTCGTGGGCGGATTTTGAAGCTGGCAACGAACGAGTGCGAGTCTCCCATGATGAACGGTCCGTAGCTGAAGAAGAAGACCTGAGCGTGTTTTCTCATAACGCGTCGTTGTAGTACTAGAAGTCTGGCCGGAAAGCCATTGGCCGGGTTTCGCGCTACGCCAGACAGACGTATTATAGTCTTATGTGGCATGATAGTGTCTGTAATACGGTTCAAGAACCCACTGTTACATCGATAATCGTCGCTAAGAAAACGACGACTTGGGGAGAATCGGGGTTTCCGTCCGAGTTTCTAGGCGCGTTGTTGGCTCAAGCCGAACAGCGTCAGCTTAATGAGGCTGTCGCCAACTCAATGGATGGGTCTGAAACGAGCCCCCGGCGGCCCTTCCCAAACTCCAGCGATCCGGTGGCGCCATCTCCCGGCACCCGCCCCGAGTACACCGAGGTAGCCGACCATTACCAGGTCTTCCTTCAGACCAAACCAACGGTGATCGATATCGCAACCTGGTCGTTGCCCATCACCGGGTTGGTGGACAATCCGCTTCTGCTAACCCTTGATGAGATCCGGGACAATTACGAGGCGAGAAACCAATATGTCACCCTGTCTTGCATCTCCGGGCGGATCGGAACTTCGCTGATCAGCACGACCTGGTGGACCGGTGCTCGCCTTCAGGAAATATTGGCCGATGCGAAGGTGCGCCCGGAGGCTCGGTACCTAATCATCACATCAGGCGATGGATTCTACGAGCCAGTCGACCTTGATCTGATCGCCTCAGACGATCGGATCATGCTGGCTTACGCGTGGGACGGCAAACCCATTCCCTTCGATCACGGCTTCCCGTTGAGAATCTGGCTGCCCGACCTTTATGGCATGAAGCAACCCAAGTGGATCACGAACATAGAAGTGGCCGGCGAGTACCGGCCGGGTTACTGGGTGGAGCGTAATTGGGATGAAGTGGCGCGGGTCAAGGCAACCTCAGTCATAGATACGGTCGCGGTCAATTCCATAGAAGAGAGCGGCGGCCAGATGCTTGTGCCAGTTGGTGGAATCGCGTTCGCCGGGGCACGAGGCATCTCGATGGTAGAGGTCAAGGTGGATGGCGGCCCATGGCGGGAAGCGCAATTGAGGGCGCCTCTATCAGAAACCACTTGGGTGATCTGGCGCTACGAGTGGCCATTTGAGGAAGGCACCCACACCTTCGAGGTCAGGTGTTCCGAAGCGGACGGCACGCCTCAGATCGAGGAGGAGAAAGGCAACCGCCCCGACGGAGCCAGCGGAATCCACAGCCGAAAGACAAAAATGTGAGGTTTCGGGTCTATAAACCTATCTCAACGCAACCCATGACCTTTGCCACCCTAGTACAGCATCCGTTCTCTGTCTTGTTAATTGGCGCTATGAGGAATCCAATTCTCAAGTTGTGAAATAAGGTTGCGATGCTGGGGTACACTGTCCACAAGGTTCCCTACCGGAGCCTACACAGGAGACCTTCATGTGGAACCCCTTTTGAAGACGGCGACTTGCTCGATGCAGCCGAAGGACTCAGGGTGACGTGGATAGATTTACTCACATCATAAGTCAACTGATAGCTTAGGAGACGCATATGCTGGACATGATCATTAAAGGCGGAACGGTGGTCACCCCGGCCGGCGCCGGCGATTGGGACATTGGTATCCAAGGTGAAAAGATCGTGGCGGTTGCGCTGCCGGGCGTTCTTCCCGAGGAAAACGCCACCATCATGGATGTCACGGGGAAGATCGTGACGCCCGGCGGAGTCGAGGCTCACGCCCACGCGGCGGCCAACGTTCAGCCTGGCGCCAGGCAACTGGTTGAAGGCACCCCCAACGCCGGACCGGTGGATCACTCCCTCGGCGCTATATGGGGCGGCACCACCACGGTAATAGACTTTGCCCCCGTGCCAAACGAAGGCGATCTGGCGGCGGGCATCCACGATTTTCTGACGCCTTGGCAGGGCAACGCGTATACCGACTATTCCGCCCATTGCATCTATTCCAACCGCAACACCCCCGACGCCATTTCCCGGTATAAGGAACTTCTGGACGCGGGGTTTCCCAGCATCAAAGTCTTCACCACCGATATCCGCCCACCCGAGGGCCGGGTCAACAGCCTTACACCCGGCGGGAAGACAGACATGGGCCGGATCGAGCACGTCATGACCGAGATCGCCCGCCACGGCGGCATCCTGGCGGTGCACGGAGAAGACGACGAACTGGTGATGTATAACTACCTGTTGGCCCAACAGCGGGGACATTGGGATTGGTACAACGTTCACATGATCCATTCCAAAACGGTGGAGGACCTAGCATTCCAAAGCATCTTGCGCTTGGCCGAACGGACCGAAGTCGGCATGTATTTCGTCCACGTCACCGCCAAAGAGGGATTGGACGCGATCTCCGAAGCCCGCAGCCGGAGCATGCCCGTCTATGGCGAGGTGCTGACCCTGGCTTTGTCGTTCAACTGCGACCGGTACAAAGAAGAAGACGGCATGAAGTACCACACCTATCCTTCGTTGAAGTACGAGGACGACAGGCAGGAGCTTTGGAAGGGGCTGCATCGGTCGGACCTAGCCTTCACCGCCACCGACAGCAGCTTCACCACCTACCTGGACAAGATCGCCGGGCGGGACGTGGTTAGCGTTCGCGGCGGCAACATTGGCATCGAGATCCGCATGGGGGTGAACTACACCGAAGCGGTGGTCAAGCAAGGCATGTCCCTGGAACGCTACGCCGAGGTCACCTCCACCAACGCGGCCAAGATACTGGGCCTCTATCCGCGGAAGGGTGTGATCGCCGCGGGCAGCGATGCCGACATAACCGTCATCGACCCGTCGGTCAAAAAGACGCTGACGATGAACGACCTGCACGTTCGTGACTACAGCCCCTGGGATGGCTGGGAGGTGGAGGGCTGGCCCACCACGGTTATCCTGCGAGGCCACGTCATGGTGGACAAAGGCCAACTCCTGGGCGACGGTAATGTTGGCCGGCTCATCCCTCGCAAGGTAGATTCCCGAGTGCTCCAGAGGCCGGCGTTTTAACCGTCTAGCCGGACACCTTTTGCCGCAAAGTTTGAAATCCAATGACATCCAAATCTCAAGAACCGGTATACCAAACGATCGGCGCCGGTTATTCGAACGTCCGCCGGCCGGACCCGCGTATCCAACAGTTGATCGATACCGCGTTGGGTGATGCTGAAACGATCGTAAATGTGGGCGCCGGTACGGGCAACTACGAACCGGCAGGCCGCCGGGTGGTCGCGGTTGAACCGTCTCTTGCGATGATCTCCCAGCGAAGACCGGAAGCCGATTCAGCAACCAGAGCGGTGGCGGAGGCGTTGCCGTTCGGGGATCAAACCTTCGATGCCGCTTTGGCTACCTTCACCCTCCATCATTGGACCGACATAGCGAGTGGGGTGTCCGAAATGCGCCGTGTGGCCAAACGGCAAGTGATTCTGCTGTTTGAACCGTGGGAAACCTGGAAATTTTGGCTCGTGGAATACTTCCCAGATTGTCTGTCGTTACCCTCAGAGGTAAATGCGCCAGGCGTCGAGGATGTGCAGGCGCTGCTGGACGTTCACACGATAGCCCCGGTGCCGGTGCCGGTGCTGGCTGACTGTATCGATGGGTTCGCCGGAGCTTATTGGCGAAGGCCAGAGGCGTATTTGGATCCATCGGTACGTGCCGGGATTTCCAGCCTGGCCCAACTGCCAACCGAAGCCGCCGAACGGAGCGTCCTAAGGTTGCGGCAGGACTTGGATTCCGGCGAATGGGATGCCCGGTACGGTCACCTGCGCCAACTGCCGGAACTCGACCTTGGGTATCGGCTGTTGACTGCCGGATGAATTGCGGTTGCCCCTTTAGACAGGCGAACACAGGGAGGTCGTCTCCCATGAGTCTGACGGCCTCCCCTAAATCCCCTCCTTCGTAAGGAGGGGACCTTTTTCCCTTTAGGGAACGCAATGTCTCCCCTTTACAGAAGGGGGGCTAAGTCTCCCCTTTTTCAAAGGGGGATTTCCACCGCAACGAGGAATATATGCCAAACCAAGACAACCAACCCAAAGACAACCTGACTCGCTGTCCCTGGGTGGACCTTACGAAACCGGACTACATCGAATACCACGACCTGGAGTGGGGGGTCCCCGTCTACGACGACCGGCTGCTGCTTGAGTTCATCACATTGGAGGGGGCCCAGGCTGGTTTAAGCTGGTACACTGTGCTGCGAAAGCGGCAGACCTACCGCTCCGCCTTCGACGGATTCGACCCGGTGAAGGTGGCCGCGTACGGCCAGGACAAGATCGAATCCTTGCTGCTGGACCCTGGAATCATACGCAACCGGCAGAAGGTAGCGGCCGCGGTGAATAATGCTCAGCGGTTTCGGGAGATCCAGAAGGAGTTCGGCAGCTTCAGCGACTACCTGTGGCGTTTTGTCGGCGGTAAACCAAAGGTCAACGAGCTTCGAGAAGACAGCGATTTCCAGGCCACCACCGCCGAGTCAGACGCCATGAGCAAGGACCTGCGGCTGCGGGGGTTCAAATTCGTGGGCTCCACCATCTGCTACGCCCATATGCAGGCCACCGGCATGGTGAACGACCACACCATGGACTGCTTTCGACGGCAGCCGATAATCGACGGTTACGCTAAGAAATAAAGGGAGAAGGCCATGACCACCACAGATTGGGGCAGCATCTACAAGGAACTGGGAGCCAGGCCCGTGATCAACGCCACCGGGAGCGTAACCATGCTGGGAGGCTCCACGCCGGCCCCTGAGGTCAGAGAGGCCATGGACCGCGCCGACGGCGCTTACGTACCGCTGATGGAGTTGGAAGAGCGGGCGGGCGAGGCCATCGCCAAAATGGTGGACGTGCCCGCGGCCTACATCACCTCGGGGGCAGGCTCGGCGCTTACGTTGGCCACCGCCGCCTGCATGGCCGGGGACGACGACGCCAAGATCCAGCAGCTTCCTGACACCACCGGCATGAAGAACGAGATCTTGATTCAGGCTCGCCAACGCTACTGGTACGACCGTTGCCTGGAATTGGCCGGCGCCAAGCTGGTTCAGTTCGGAACGCCGGAAGGCTCATCCCGGGAGGATCTGGAAAAGGCCATCGGCCCGAACACCGCCGCCGTTCATTACTACGCCGTGGCCCAGGAGCCCGACCCACAAGCCCTGTCTCTGGAAGACACCATTGAGATCGCCCACGCCAAAGACGTGCCGGTGCTGGTGGACGCGGCGGGCCAGATCTACCCGCTGGACCTGTTTGGCAGTTACGTGCGCATGGGCGCCGATTTCCAGTGTACGGCCGCCAAATACCTGGGATCCACCCAATCCACTGGCCTGGCTTTTGGCAGCGTGGACATGATACGCAAACTGGGTCTTCAATCCTTCGTCAGCTACGAAGGAAGGCGCATCCGCGGCGTGGGGCGTCCCCACAAGGTGGACCGGCAGGAGATGGTGGGCGCGGTGGCGGCGGTGCGCCGTTGGATGACCATGAACCACGAGGAGCGCCTGGTCGATACCGAGGAAAAGTGCCGAAATATGCTGGCGCCGCTGCAGGGAATCCCAGGCGTCAAAGTCCAAATGATGGACAATATCATCGGCCACCAGCCCTATGGTGTAACCCTGGAAGTGGACGATTCGGTGACCGGGATGTCGTGCCAAGAAGTGGTGGACAGACTGAAAGCCGGCGACCCGCCCATCTGGACACGTGTACGAGAGGGCGATAGCTGGATAGTCCTCCACGCATTCGGTCTCAACGAAGGGGAAGACAGGGTCGTCGGCCAGCGAATCGCGGCGCTTTTTGGAAAGTAAATTTCACCAAAAGCTTGCGAATTCGATGACCGCGGAAAAATCCTTGAAATCGATCTTAATCGCCTTCCTTGTGATCCTGCTCGGATTGCTTGCGGCCGCCTGTGGTTCGGAAGAACCAACCCCGGCTCTACAGGCAGACGCCCCCGCGGCCACAAAATCTGCCACCCAATCCATTCCGGCAACCAAACCGGAGCCAACCGCGACCCCGAGTCTTACCCGCACGCCTGCCCCAACTCCAACACCCAACCCATCTCCCACACCTGTGCCGACGTCCACTCCTGCTCGTCTCACAACGGTCGAGATTTTCGCCAAGATTTCGCCATCCTTGGCTTTTATCCAAACCGGAGCCGGAACCGGAAGCGGCGTATTGATCGAAGGCGGCTACGTGGTGACCAACGCCCATGTCGTTTGGCCGTTTGAAGAAGTTAGAGTTACTTTTCCCGACGGTTCCGAGTTTCTGGACGCCCCGGTATTCAACACAGACCCGCTGGGTGACCTTGCGGTTATAGGGCCGTTGAAAACGTCAATCGCCCCGTTGAATCTGACAAACGGGGAGGACTTGGCCATTGGAAGCGAGGTGTTCTTAATCGGCTACCCAGCCGAGGGGGAAGAGTCTCCACAACCAACCATCACCCCAGGCATCTTATCCCGTTTGCGGGAATGGCAAGCGCTGGGTATGACCTATCTCCAGACCGACGCGGCTATCGCTGGCGGGCAGAGCGGAGGTGTTTTGGTCTCTCATACTGGCGAGATCATCGGAATCTCCGGCTATTCCATCAGCGAGGCCGGGTTCGGACTGGCCGCGTCCGCATCCGATATCACACCGCGTGTAAAAACCTTGGTTGGTGGAGGGGACATCGACGGTCTTGGCTCTCGGCAAGCGCCTCTATCCGAAGGGGCGCCCGCGGGTGATGGATTCCTAGCGACCTATTGGGATACCGGCGTTTATGTGATCAACGACCCTCAGGGCTCCACGATCGAACTCAAGGTGGACAGCAGGAGCGACGTCGCTTTGACTTTGGTTGACGTGTTCGGCAATCGCATCATTGAGGCCGACGATGGTGTCACCGGGATAGAGGCCGGCTCGGTGAAAACCCGGGTGGATGCGCCTCATTTCGCCCTCGTGGAGCTGGCCGGAGGTGGGAGCGGATTTTTTGAGATTACCAGCAACGGGGGGCTTTCTCCATACAAGGACTCGCAAGATGGCAGGCCTTTCTTCATTGGCCAGACTGTCATAGCGAGCATGGACTACCCAGGCGACTACGATTTCTTCTTCGTCAACATGAGGGAGGGTGAGACCGTTGAAGTCACTGTCGAATCTATGACCATGGATCCTTTCTTGCAGATTGACTATGACGGCGCCACAGGGGAAGTCATCGATGACGACAGCGGGGGCGGCATATTCGGAACTGATTCCAAGCTGATTTTTCAGGCTCCCCGCAGAGGCCAATATATCTTTGTGGTCTCCGACTCCGTATCTCAAGTGGGCGGGTACATACTTTCGATGTCAGAGGCGCCATCTGACGCTATACCGTTCGCCATAGCACCGCCTGCGGTTACGGTTGACAGTCCCTTCGGTCCATTGGAGGTCTATGAGAGCGCCCGGCATCCATTCTCCATACAACACCCGGCGGGGTGGAACGACCAATTAACGGATCAGATGATCGGTCTGGGAGTAGTGAAGAATTTGGGCGGCGCAAACCGCCAGGAGTTTGCTCTGGCGGAGGACGACCTATCTGCTTTGGGTTTGCCAGCGGGAACCCAAGATGAATACGTTGACTTTGTGTTATCGGTGTTGGAATCGATTGTTCCGGGCCTTGAGTTAGTCTCCCGTGATACATTCACAACCGCCCAGGGTGTGCCTGCCACAATCCTTGAATTCAGCATGCTCAACGGCCAAATACTGGCGAAGCGGATGGTGTTCTTCCACGAAAACAATGTAGGTTTTAACGCTACCTATATGGCCCCCAAAGCCGAATTTTTGGAATTACAGCCTCTCATAGATTATTCCTTCGGCACCTTTATGATTGAAGGGCTTCCAGACGCCGGATCAGCTCCTGAAACATCAGGACCCGGGATCCCTGGGTTCAAGCAGTATGCCGCGTTACCTCCAATGGCAATCAACATCGACTCCGGTTATATCGCAACGATACACACGAACAAGGGCGAAATCATCATTGAGCTATCACCGTCCTTGGCGCCAAACACAGTGAACAACTTCATTTTTCTAGCGCAAGAAGGTTTCTACGACGGCGTGATCTTCCACCGGGTAATCGAGGATTTTATGATTCAAGGCGGAGACCCCACCGGAACCGGAACGGGCGGACCAGGCTATGAGTTCGGTGACGAAATCGAGCGACGACTCGATTTCGGCCAAGCCGGCATCGTTGCCATGGCCAATTCGGGGCCGGACACCAACGGTAGCCAGTTCTTCATCACCGTGGCCCCGGCGCCCCATTTGAACGGGGCCTACACGATTTTTGGGCAGGTAACCCAGGGACAGGATATTGCGGACGCCATCTCTAAAGTAACCACGGGAGCAGGCGATAGGCCGGTCGAGCCAATCACCGTCGAAAGCATCGAATTCCTGGAGTACACGCCTTCACCGGGCTATCGACGGCGTTAGCCCGGTGTGGCGCTGACCGTCCCGTTCAGGGGAGGCCAATCAGGCAAGAACTACCCCAGCGGTAGACGGGACGATTAGTTCACTGGGAGGTTGTCCCCGGTACGGTTCGACTCACGCCCTAAGGTGAACGGCCTACGGCAGGGAGAGGAACCCACCAAACGCCTTACGCCACGTCAAACCGCTCCGATTCGGGGGGAGCGCCCCAAAGGTCTTCGGCGCCGGCCATGGCTACGGTGCGCTCCGGGCTGGCACGCCAGGCGTCGTAGATCTCGTTGCTGTCCCAGGTGACCAGGGTGGTTATCTTGGTGGGGTCGGTCAGCGAGTATAAAGTCTCCCTTGCGCCGAATCCTGGGGCTTTGCTTTGGGCCAATCCGTTGCCATCCAGCAGCTTTTTGGCCTCTTCTATCTTGTCAGACTTGGCCCAATGGTGGGTAAGTACGCCGATCATCTTCGTTTCCTCCGCTAGCTATCAGCCGCCAGCGCTCAGCTTTTCGTTTTTTTACCTGTTGTTTGCCTGGAAATAGTTCCGGCTCGAATTCTAACAGAGGTGGATTGGGGCCGGTAGCTGATGGCTGATGGCTGACCGCTCATTTCGTCCCAGCTCCGTCTTTGACCTTGGCGACAGCACCGGTTATCAATGCCAGCAGCCCCACGAATATGCTCAAGACGGCCCCCATCTTGGCAGGGTCTTGGAAAGGCGGACCGGGAAAGGCCTTGCCCGCCACAAACAGGGCCACGGTCAATCCTATCCCAGATATCAAGCCAGCCACCACCAGGTGCTTGGCCGCCATGCCCAGCGGCAACGGAAAACCCAACCGCTGGGCGCCAAGGGAGAACACGGTTACGCCCACAGTTTTGCCGAGGATCAGGGACAACAAGACGATGAACGTAACCTGGTTTATGGTTCCGATGGCCACCCCCGCATTGACGAAGGCGAAGAAGAACAATCCGATATCCACGAACAGTTTCAGCTGATGTTCAAACCGTTCCAGCGGGCTTGCTCCATGCTCGTGAGAAACGACGGACAACGGCGTGTGCCCTTCGGGGTCTGGTTCCACCAGTTCAGGGTAGGCGACCAGGTCATCATGGGGTCCCGGCAGAAACGGCACTATGACCACAAGCGCCAGGGCAGGCTCTATCGCCGCCTTGGCAAGTCCAATCCAGCTCATGACGCCGCCGATGACAACGTAGGGCAGCCAGGAATTGATTCGAAGCCGGCGCAAAACTACCGCCGCCCCCAAACCCGCCGCTGTGAGCAAAAGCCACGCCGGTTGCACTGGAAGGTCGGGGTCTGGGTAAAACACCGCGATTATGCCCAAGCCGATGGCGTCGTCGGCCACTGCAAGCAACAGCAAAAAGCTAACCGCCGGATGAAGCGGACCAAACACCAACCTGGCGACCAGCCACGCCAAGGCTATATCGGTGGCTGTTGGGATTGCCCACCCATTGGCCACGGCGCCAAAATCGCCGCTGCCGCCAAAAAAAACCACCGTCAACAGAAGGTACACGGCTGCGGGACCTAACACTCCGCCCAAGGTCCCCATCAACGGGTTTATCGCCCGGCGCAATGGATTGAGGACTCCCCCCGGCAAAATGGCCTCGGTAATCTCCTTGGTCGCCACGCCAAAGAAGAACACCATGAACACTTCATTGATGAGAAAATGGACGGTGATATGGCGGCGGAAGATGGAAGCGCCGTCGCCAAAAACCTGATAATCAACCAGCTGCTCGTATAAGTGACCGTCAATGTTGGCGAAGGCCAGGCCCGCAACCACACCCACTATCAAAGGAATGGAATATTCCTGGATTATGGCGGTCAGTCTCTTGACTAATTCCAATCCTGCTCCGGAATCATGGGGGCCGGCGTTTCACGAATTTCGTGATTACGCAATGGGAACTCCTCAAGCCTATTGTGGGCTAGATGAAAATACCACCCGTCCGCCCGGCTTTGGCTTAACCAAACGCCGCCGAATTATATCATTAGGTGTTTTAATCTCCACGAATCTGACTCCATTGCAAGGCGGATTTAGGCGGGTCATTTCCGGCGTTTTAGCCTCTGTGGGAAAGCTAGTCCCTCCGTAGCTAACTCGAAGCTAGATAGGTTGACAACATATAGGGCCTTTGATACGCTCGCTCCTTGACTCTCCCAAAATTGCCGGGGATTTTGCCTAGTATGAGCCGGATTTTGGACGAGGTTTTCAGGATCATCATTTAGCCGGAGGGACCCTCTCAAGTGGCCTTTGTTAATGGACTAGTATGCCGGGAGTGCGGGAGGGAATATCCAACGGAGCCCCTGAACGTTTGCGACTTTTGCTTTGGCCCGTTGGAGGTGGTGTACGACTACGCCACCATATCCGAAGTCATCAGCCGGGACCGGATTGCCAAAGGCCCAATAAGCATCTGGCGCTATGAGGACCTGCTGCCGTCAAACGGCGACGATCCCGTCGACATCATGGCGGGGTACACGCCTCTGATCAAGGCCCGCGGACTCGGTAAAAAGCTGGGCCTGAATAACCTGTATATCAAAAACGACAGCGTTAACCCGTCGTTCTCCTTCAAGGACCGGGTGGTTTCGGTAGCCGCCACAAAGGCTGTGGAGTTTGGCTTCGAGACATTGGCTTGCGCCTCCACCGGCAACCTTGCCTGCAGCGTCGCTGCTCATGCGGCCCGGGCGGAGATTGACGCGGTGGTCTTCATCCCCTCGGACTTGGAGCGGGGCAAGATCATCGGCGCCGCCATCTATGACCCCACGCTGGTTTCAGTAAAGGGCACCTACGACGAAGTAAACCGGCTGTGCAGCGAGATCGCCGATAACTACCCATGGGCCTTCGTAAACATCAACATGCGCCCCTATTACGCAGAGGGCAGCAAGACCCTGGGTTACGAAGTTGCGGAGCAGCTTGGCTGGCGCCTGCCGGATCATGTGGTCGTGCCGTCGGCTTCTGGTGCCATGTTCACCAAGATATGGAAAGGCTTCAACGAGTTCGCTTGCCTCGGCTTGCTGGACGGAGTTGAACCAATGTCCTTCGGCGCCGACCAGAACACGGCGCATCATCCATCGGTGACCACGCGGATGCACATGACCCAAGCGGCCGGCTGCGCTCCCATCGCCACCGCCTGGAACAACGGGCAGGTCCAGATCCAACCGGTGCGTCCCAACAGCATCGCCAAATCCCTGGCCATCGGCAACCCAGCCGACGGGATCTACGCGCTGCGGGTCATCAACAATTCCAACGGAAGCGCCTACGCCGTTCCCGAAGAAGACATTGTCGATGGCATAAAGCTGCTGGCGCAAACCGAGGGAATCTTCACCGAAACCGCCGGTGGGGTCGTGATGGCGGGCCTGAAGAATCTAGCGGACAGCGGCGCCATCAAACCTGATGAACTAACCGTGGTGTACATCACGGGTAATGGACTTAAAACTCAAGAAGCGGTCGAAAGCGTGGTCAACCCTTTGATGGTTAAACCAACCATGACATCGTTCGAAGAGCAACTGAGTCTGAGACAACGCGGGTAGAGGATGGGTGATGGGCAAGCAGAGAGTCAAGTTCACTTTCATAGGCGACCTGGTCAAAGAGCCGGTTATCTACCACCTGGGCCGCGATTTTGAGATCGTCACCAACATCCGGCGCGCCGATGTTCAAGAAGACATGGGCTGGGTGGTCTTGGAGTTGGAAGGCGAAGATGACGAAATTCAACGCGGTTTGAGTTGGGTCGGAACTACCGGGGTCAGAATAGACCCGGTGAGCGGAGATGTCATCGACGGGTAGGCCCGTCGAGCTTACGGCAAATGCATAGGCCAGTCCCCAAGGCTTGGCCCGTTAAAGTTTAGGAGGAAATCCCCCAAATGAGTGTCATGGTGCGAATACCAACCCCACTGCGGAGAATGACCGGCGGCAAGGACAAAGTTGAAGTGGAATCAACCACTTTGGGCGAGATGGTCGACACGTTGGAATCGACGTATCCCGGCTTCAAAGAGCGCCTGGTGGATGAAAACGGCGATTTGCGGTACTTCGTAAATATCTACGTCAATGGGGAAGATGTCCGCTTTCTTCAGGGGTTGGAAACTTCCACCAGCACGGGCGACGAAGTCAGCATAGTCCCCGCGGTTGCGGGTGGCGCACTCTAGGATTTTCATACCAGAAACTCCAACAGCATATCCGTTCGTGGTGAGCCTGTCGAACCACCTTTCCGAGACCAACCGTCAAGCCCATTAAAAACAGATAATACCTACGGTTATCCGAATATCAGATAATAGCCAAAGACCCACGGGCGGGATTTTTAACTAGCATCGATCGCCATTTCGTTTAACCTCCTCTGTTCTCCAGCCACCTGTCCTTATTCTCCTGGCGGGCCGTCGCGTTTGCCGGGCGGTAGGTCTCGTTGAACTCCCTTCGAAAAGTGTCGAAACTTCCCTTGATGATCGCCTCACGCATCGACTCCATCAGCCTTATGATGAACCTGAGATTGTGGATGCTGGCCAGCCTCAGAGCTAACAGCTCCTTAGCGCGGAATAGATGCCACAGGTATGCGGCGGTAAAGTTGCGGCATGTATAGCAATCGCAATCCTCGTCCAGGGGCTGGTTGACCTGGGAGAAGCCGCTCTTGGTGATATCTACTCTTCCCTGAGGGGTGAACAAAGCCCCGTTGCGCGCCACCCTGGTGGGCAACACGCAGTCAAACATATCAACACCCCGGGCCACTCCCTCCACCAGGTCTTCGGGTGAGCCCACGCCCATCAGATAACGAGGTTTGTCCTGGGGCAGGCAACCGGCCACTTGTTCGGTGATCTCGTACATCTGCTCTTTGGATTCGCCCACCGCCAGGCCGCCGATGGCGTATCCCTGAAACGGGATGTCCGCGATGACTTTGGCTGACTCTTCCCGCAGGTCTGAGAAGGCGCCTCCCTGGACTATCCCGAAGAGAGCTTGGTCCCGGCCGGACCTCGAATCGTTGAATGACCGGTGGCACTGCTTCGCCCAAGCGTGAGTCCGCTCCATTGCGTCCTTTACTTCCTGCTTGCCTACGCCGTGGGCAATGCACTGGTCCAGACACATGATTATGTCGGCGCCTAGGGTTTGCTGGTTCTCGGTGGCCAGCCGCGGAGTGAACTTATGCTCGCTGCCGTCGCGGTGGGAACGAAAAAGTATCCCGGTGTCATCGATCTTCCGCAAGGCCCCCATACTGAACGCCTGGAAACCGCCGCTGTCGGTGAGAATGGGCTTCGACCAGCGCATGAATTCGTGGAGCCCGCCCAATGAGCGCACCTGATTCACGCCGGGCTGCAGGTAAAGGTGGTAGGCGTTGGACAAGACGATCTGCGCTCCCAAAGCGACCACTTCGTCGGGGGTCAACGCCTTGATGGTGGCCTGGGTCGCCACCGGCATGAACACCGGAGTGGTCACCGCGCCATGGGCTGTGGTAAATGCCCCCGCGCGGGCCAGGCCCTGGCTATGTTGTAACTCAAAAGAGAATGAAAAACTCATTTTGACCCGTCATTCGCCCCTGCCGGCCTTGGCATTGGAAGCTAGAGGACTCATGTGTTTCCTGGCGGCGGTTTGTTGAACGCGCCGGGAACTTGATTGCGGTGGTATTATCTTACGGATGTTCTCGTTAGGCCACCTGTGGTCCCCACCAAAAAATAGGCGCCGCCTCGAGCTGCCCACCATTCGCAACTCGATCGTCAGACATCTCGCGAGGCTGAAGACGCGCGTAATACATGTATGAATCGCTAACCGAGTTCCTCAAAACCGCCAGCGCCGGAAATTCGGTTGTCTGGGCGTTTATGATCATGGCAACGGTATCCGTCATCAGCCTTTTCCTCTATGGGTTCTGGGAGGTGATCCTGCGTCTGACGCTCTACCGGCTTTCCTCCGGCAGCAGGTCTGGAGATCAAGCGGGAGACGGTAACCACTAGATATGTTTTTCCCCAACGCCGAGGTATTTGTAAACCCGGCCCTGCTGTTGCTTCTGGGATTGATCTTGGGAACTCTGAGCGGTTTTTTCGGAGTCGGCGGCGGCTTTTTGATCACCGGGGGGCTCTTGGTGTTCGGCGTTCCGGCGCCCTTTGCCGTCGGCACCGGGCTAACGCTGATAATGGGTTCCTCCATCATCAACACTCTGAAGCACCGGCGCATGGGCAACGTGGACTTCAAGCTGGGCATTTTGATGGTCTTAGGCGCCATTCCAGCGCTTTTCTTAGCCCAGTGGATAATCCAAATGCTGAAGCTTGCCGGTGTAGCCGAGTCCGCTATTCGTTACATCTACGTCCTGGTGCTGTTGATCCTGGGGACATTTATTCTGTACGACTCTTGGCGCAGCGGGCGACGATCTAGTGGCGCCGATCATGGGGAATCCAGCTCCACCGCCGCTTTAAGCAAAAAGGTCCAGGCGCTGAGGCTGACTCCCGCGTCCATTAGGGTACCTCTCATCGGCGGGATACCCCTGTATGTCGACCTGCCCGTTTCGAAAATCGAGAATATTTGCGTGCTGGTGCCCTTCGGAGTCGGGTTCCTGGCCGGGCTTTTCGCCGGATTGTTGGGCGCAGGCGGAGGGACCATCCTGATGCCGATTTTGATCTACGTCGTGGGAGTGCCTACCACGGTGGCCATCGGAACCGACCTGTTTCAAGTGGTATTGACCGGAACCATCGGCACAGCTATCAAATCGTATGCCCACGAGGTTGATCTTTTAATGGTTGTGATAATCCTGGCGTCGGCTTCCATGGGGTCTCAGCTGGGGACCGCCGCCACTCGGTGCGTGGAAGCAGCGCGGATCAGATTCCTGTTTGGGATCACCGTCCTCAGCGGTTGTGTAGCGGTGGGGATAGAGCAGCTATCTAATATCGGCGTTGGCCCTTCCTACCTGTCCACCCTCGCCACCATTCTGCTGCTGGGTGTGGGCGGAGCGATTTGCCTGGTCATCGCGGGGCTGTTGATAACAGCCAAGCTAAAGAAACCTGACGGGTCGGAAACTCAGGGGGCGAAGGTTTAATGGGTCAAGGGATATGCTGATTACTTAACCAAGTCCCGCACTGTTTCCTCGACCAGGTCGCGGGGAACGTCGTGCCGCACCACCGCTTTGCCCACGCCTTCCAGCAACACCCAGCGGTTGACGCCGCCTTCGGTCTTCTTGTCCAGAGACATGGCCCGCAGCACTCCATCGACGGGGGCACCGGAGGCGGTCACCGGAAGGTTGAACCGCCTCAGCAGGCGCTCCTGTTGGTCAACGATGTCTTGAGAGATCATTCCCATACGTTGAGCGATCCTCGCGGCCCCCATCATGCCCACGGCCACGCCTTCTCCGTGCATGAATCTGCCGTATTCAGTGGACGACTCCAGGGCATGTCCAATGGTGTGTCCGTAATTCAGCAGGATGCGCACGCCCAGGGTTTCCCGTTCGTCCTGGCTGACTACGTCTGCCTTGATGGCCATGCTACGGCGGATGACCTGTGTAGAGATCTCGGGCTCCAACTCCATCAAAGCCTCGGCATGTTCCTCGAAAACGTCCACCAGACTCGCGTCTAAGATGAACCCTTCTTTGATTGCCTCAGCCCATCCTTCGGCCAGCTCCCGCTTCCCCAAAGTGGCTAGGGCTGAAACGTCGGCGAAGACACCTTGGGGTTGGTGGAAAGCGCCCACCATGTTCTTAGCTTGGGGCAGGTTGACCGCCGTTTTGCCCCCAATGGAGGCGTCGGCCATGGCTGCCATGCTAGTGGGCACCTGGATGAAAGGGACTCCCCTTAGAAAGGTGGCGGCGACGAATCCCGCCAAGTCTCCCGGGACGCCGCCACCCACTGCGATAATCGCTTGCCCACGCTCTGCCTTGAGCCCGACCAGCCAGTCATAGATGGCCTGGGCTAACTGGAAGCTTTTGCTGGTCTCACCCGCGGGAATGACGAAGCAATGGGCGGCGATTCCGCTTTTCTCCAGGGCGTTCTGGACCCGTCGCCCATAGCGGTTCATCACGTTGGTGTCGGTTATGATGTAGGCTGGGCTCTTGACTCCCATGCCTTGCAGCCTCTCGCCCAGCCGGTCCATGATGCCCCAGCCCGCCACCACCGGGTAGCTGCCGCCGGAATGGTGGACCATTGCGGCCAGGTCGGGATCAGCTGCCGGTTCAGCTTGTTGCAGGTCGGCCATCAGGTCTCCTCCAGTATCACCTTTACTTGCGAGACAAACGTCTAAAATACTTTGGGCAACCTGCTCAACGGTCAAGTCATCGGTCTGAATCGTGTGGTGGGCCAGGGCATAGGCGCCGGCCCGCTGGGCCATCAAATCCTTGATGCGCTCCAATTGGCCGCCACCGGCCAGCAGTGGCCGCACCGGCTGCCCATGTCCGCCGTTTTCATCCGTTACCGAGGCATCGTCAGGGCCGTTAAGCCGGCGGTAGATCGTTTCTGGAGAAGCGCCGAGGCAAATCACCACACCGTTGGAGAGCATGAGGTCTCGATTGTTCGGGTCGATGAACGCTCCGCCCCCAGCCGCAATTACCCGGCTTGTCCCGGAGCACAAATCCCGAACGGCCTCCCGCTCCAACTCTCGAAAAGCGGCTTCCCCGCTCGCTTCAAAGATCACTTTGATGCTTTTGCCAGCCTTTTTTTCGACCTCTTCGTCGGCGTCCACCATAGGCCAGCCCAGGCGTTCGGCAAGCAAACGGCCTACCTGGGTCTTTCCAGAGGCCATAAAGCCAACGAGAAATATGTTTCGTTTATCTTTAGATGGAATCTTCATGGCTGTCATTTGGCGTCAACTAGGGAGACTGGAGGTATGAAGACCGTTTCTCCTCCGACTGGCGCCTACGCGGTAGGCCTGGGCGGCGCCGGCGCATAACCCGAGGCGGTGCAAAACTCCACGCTATTGCCGTCTGGGTCGTTGATGAACAGGTAGCACTGTCCGTCGTAGCGAACGCCTTCGCGATCGATGTTGAAGCCGTTCTCCCGAAGGATATCCTTGGTGTCCTCGAAATCCTCGACCTCGAATGCATGGTGGATATTGGAGGGTTTCGCCGGGGCTTCGGGCGTTTCAATCAGATGGACCATGATGCCGCTTTCCAACTGTAGCCAGGTAATGGCCGGGTTGTCCACCTGGCTTTGGATCTGCTTGATGCCGATCAGATCGTTGTAAAACTTCATGGCGCGCGCCGTGTCTTTCACCATAGTGGTGACGTGGTTTATCTTTTTGGTTTGCACCTTTCCTGGCATGGTTATCGCCTCCTGGTGTTTCGAGCCTGCGGGATGCCGACGCCATTATGCCATAAAGCCCCAGGCAATGGGATGGGGACAACGTGAGGCCATTTTAAAGGCTGCTGCCATACACCACCAACAGGATTCCGAAGACGGCCAAGCAGCCGCCGGCCACGACTTTGGGGGTGATATTTTCCAACTGGGAGATAAACATCCGGGCCAGGAAAAGGGTCATCAAGGGATTGCTGGAGGTTATCGGCGCCACCAGCAAAACGTCGGCCCGCTGCAGCGCGTAGTACAACGATATGACTGCCATGGCCGACGCCAGGCCGGAAAGACTGGTGAAACCAGCGAATTTCAGACCCCTTCCCGCTGCCCTCAAGCTCTGAACCGCCTGGTTTCCGGCGAACGGGGCCAGAAGCAGGATGCCAAAAAGAAGGCTGAACGCTGTAATCACCAGGGGAGGCCCGTAGGTCTCGGTCATGTGTTTGACCATCACATTGGCCCCGCCGTATGACGCCGCGGCGCCCAGGGCCATGAGGTATCCCAGCAGCGACTTCTTGTCCCGGCTCCATCCATCTTTGACCGACTCTTTGGTGGCCACGACCAAACCTATGACCACGGCTATGATGCCCACCAGCAACACCGGGTGGAGCCTTTCCCCGTCCAGGGTGACCGCGAAGATCGTCGAGAAAACTATGGAAGCGCCGCCGATCACACTGGCCCGGGCCGCGCCCACCAGGTTGATGGCCAGGAAGATCTGGCTGCGTCCGCCCAAGAAGTTCAGCGCGCCCAATGCCAGCAACCAAAGATAAGCCGCCGGTGGCAGCGCTCTAACGTCGGCCATGGCGAACAGAAAAACCAGAAGTATCGCGGGAAGAAAACTCACCACCACGGAGATGAAGGTGGCGGGGAGGGGCTTGACGCCCTGCATGCCCACTCGGGCGAAAATCGCGGTGCTGGCAAAACCGAGCCCGGCCAGCAGAGACAATCCGACCGCCAGCATTAGGCCGGTAACCTGGCTCCCGAACTTTTCGTGTGGGAATCAATGATGGACTGGAAGATGAGGTTGCCGTCTTCGCTGCCGAGAATCGCCTCGCAACTCCGCTCGGGGTGAGGCATCATACCCAAGACGTTTCCGGCTTCGTTGGTAATGCCGGCGATGTTGCGGGCCGAACCGTTGGGGTTGGCCGCGGCTGTGGCCTCTCCTTGGGAGTCGCAATAACGGAAGAGGACCCGGCCATCCTGTTCCAAACGGTCTAACGTTTCTTCATCCGCGAAGTAGTTGCCCTCCCCATGGGAAACGGGCGCCTGCAAGATCTGTCCGGGGAGGCAACGGCTGGAAAACGGAGTGTCCACCCGCTCGGTCCGCAAGTTGGTCCACTGACAACGATATTCTAGATGCTGGTTCCTAAGAAGAGCGCCGGGAAGCAACCCGGCTTCGCAAAGCACTTGGAAGCCATTGCAGATCCCGATGACCAACCCCCCGGCATTGGCGTAACGGCGCAGCGAGTCCATCACGGGCGAAAGGCTGGCCATGGCGCCAGGCCGCAGGTAGTCGCCGTAGGAAAAACCCCCGGGAATTATCAGGCAGTCATAGGATTCCAAATCGGTTTCCCGATGCCAAACATAATCGGCCTGCTGACCCAGAATGTCCGCCACCACATAATGGCAGTCAGTGTCGCTCCAGGTCCCAGGGAAAACGGCTATGCCAAAGCGCATCAAGAGGTGTAGTTAACCTTTGTGGTGAATAACAGGAATTGGACTAGGATTACCCATTGGCTTCCAATATCTGGGTGACCAACTCGTTGACCACGGTCCCATCAGCTTTGCCCCGGACCTGGGGCATCAACCGGCCCATGACTTGCCCTTTTTCCTTGATGGAGGTCGCGCCGACCTCGGCCACGATTCCCTGAATCAGGGCGGTTAGCTCGTCGACGCTTAGCTGGGGCGGGAGATACTCTTCCAGCACCGCCAGTTCCGCCGACTCCTTTTCCACCAGGTCTGTCCGGTTGCCCTGTTTGAACATGCGGATGCTTTCGCGGCGGTCGTTGACCTGCTTGGAGGTGACCTCCACCATTCCCGCATCGTCCAGGCCCTTACCGGAGGTCTTTTCGGCCGCCTGCACCGCGGCCTTCAAGAACCTGAGGCCATCTAAGCGTGCCTTATTCCGGTCCCGCATGCTCTGCCGAATGTCGTCTTCAAGCTTTTCCCGCAATGTCATGGCCGTAGTCCACCTGCCGCCCAAAAGTAGAGCCTCGAGTAAATCCTCGTTGGCTGATATTATAATCGGCCAGACCAGCCTTGGTAAGCCTGTGATAGATCAAATGTAATAAGGGAAGTGTAACAAAGGATTTACAAGTTATTAACATGGCTGTAACAAAGCGGCGCGATACTAGATTGATCAACCAGTCGCCGAGGGGGAAAGAAAATGGAATTAATCGCAGCAGCAGCAGCCTTTGTGGGATTGTTCGGTCTCTGGGTGGTGCTGCCGAGGAAATTCCTCCGCAAGTAACCGGCGTTGGGCCGACCCGGCCCGTTTAGGTTTAGCCATATTTATTGTCAGTCCATGTTTAGTGCATGGACTGATTTGTTTGACCGTCGTCTCCGCAATAAGCCTGTGGATGACGCCGGATTACTCCCCAAGCCAGACCACGAAATTCACTCCGGGATTAAAGCTGAAATCGTTACTGCCAAAAGCGACGGATTGGTCTCGGCTGACAGCTACGAAATACACGGAACCTGCCGCCAATTCGGTAATTGACCCAAAGGCGGCTAGATCGCCCGGAACGTCCACTCCCGGCGGACTTAACGGAATTACGGACTCCACGGTGAAAGAGCCGCTGGGGTCGTAATATGACCATCCTTGCGTCCGGTTATCGAAAAACGCCACCCATTGCAAGTTGTCACCCAATGGCACCAACGTCGTCTCTATGGTCAGTTGTTGAGGCGGTGCAACGGTGGCAGGCGCCGGTGTGGGCAATGGGGTCGATGTGGGAATAGCGGTTGGAATCGAGGTGGGCGCCGGTGTCGGGGTGGGAGCGGCAGTGGAAGTCGCAGCCGGGGGCGGCGTCGAGGCCTTCGTAGCCACCGAGGCGGTCGCAGGGTCGGTGGGCGAGGCCGGCTCAGCGGGAGACGGGATCTCCGTGGCGATGCTTGTCGGAGCGGAAGTTGGGAGCTGGGCCTCAGTGGATGGGGGTTCAGACTGGCCACAGCCGAAACCGGATATCGCTAACAAAACAAAAACGCCAACGGCCACAAGTCGATTCATCGCTTCCCCCAATGTGTTCTAACGAGATAGAAAATTACGATTGGTTACCCCCAGGCAACCTGAGTTTTAGAGGCCCGCGCCTGCCGCAGTGAAGCAAAGCATCGATATGTGATCCCTGTCAAGGTTTCATGCCTGGGGTAGGCCACACCCGATGCGTGCGAAGCATTTTTCTGGTAAGACCCATTTGAAACAGAATCACCGATCCGCTAAGGTGTTTTCTGGGTTGCCTTGTCGTTCATGAGAGACCAGCTACACTGATATATATAACAGGGGGGGGAAATGCCAAGACTGCCGTTGGCGCTAGAATCACCACTGTCTCAAGAGACTGAATCGATTTATGCCAGGGTCACAGGAGCTGGTTCGGGGTTGCCCGACACCTACCGCGCGCTATTCGCCAACCCTCAATTCGCATCCAAGATGGCTGAGTTGGACGGACTTGTGGAGGCGAGCCTGGATCCTTGGATAACTCTAACCGTCGCGTTAACAGTAGCTCACGAACGGGATTGCCCGGTTCTTTGGAATTCCTTTGAGCCGTTGGCCCGTTCCGCCGGTGTCGGCAACGCCGTCATCGACAGTATATCGGCGGGCACGGCGCCTCGCGGGTTGCTGCCCAAGGATGGAATCTGGATCCATTTTACGTTGGAGGTGCTTCGCGATCAGGTGCGCGACTCGACTTGGCAAGCCGTGACGCATTTGGTGGGCGATGCTGGAGCCGTTAGTTTGGCAATGACGGCATGCTACTACGAGATGATGGCGCGGCTCAACAACGCATTTGGGTTGGAAACTGCCTAAAGGAATCCCAAGAAGCCAAATCGCCCCGGCTCGGGGCAAAGCCCCAGACCTGACATAGACAGGACACATACCGGCGCTAAGAGATTTGATTTCGATAGTGGATGAATTTACGAACCCGTGCTCACGGGCTGATTGGCCTTAAAGCTCGTCGTTATTTCGGCGGCGGTGAGGACACGGTCATAGACCTTTAATTCGTCGATTAGGCCTTTAAACCCACATTTCCCATATGGCTAAAAAGCTTTCTCAGTAATTCGTCGATGGTCTTTCAACCATTGGCTAATTATGGGCCCTTTTTGCGTGCTCCCAGCTATAATAACTCCATGATATGTCACTTTGCAGTAAGATGCCGTAGGCATCATGGAGGCACCTGATGGGTGACGGCGAAAATGCCTCTCTCCGGCTCCAATTCAACCCCAAAGTCCGCCTGGAATTTCACGGCTCAACCATCACCTCCGACGCTGGTCTTCTTGCCTTTCGAGAGTTTGATGATGCCTTGGGCCTTACCGAAATCGCTGAGGACTACCTCCAGGAAAGCCGTACCGGACGCAATATCCTTCACCACCTGGTTCCGCTGCTAAGACAGTCGATCTACAGCCGCTTGGCCGGCTACGACGACACCAATGACGCAGTGCGCCTTTCCCAAGACCCAGCCATGCGAGTGATCGTGGGATGGCAAGGCTCGGAGCGGAAAGGAGCCAGCACCAGTGAGATGGGCCGGTTCGAGACGGAGTTCCTGACCCAAGAGGACAACCTGAAGGGGCTGGCACGAATAAATACCCAGTGGGTGGAACGAGCTATGGCCCATACCCTACACCGGCGAGTAATGCTGGATATGGACAGTTCCGAGAGTCCAGTGCACGGCCAGCAGGAGGGAGCAGCCTATAACGGCCATTTTGAATGCGTCTGCTATCACCCTCTCTTTCTGTTCAACCAGTTCGGGGATTGTGAAGCAGCTAAGCTACGGTCAGGCAACGTCCCCAGTGCCGATGATTGGCAAGAAGTCCTTGATCCGGTGGTGGAGCGTTATTTGACAGCAGCGGTCAGGCTGCTGTTTCGTGCTGACGCCGCCTTCGCCAAGCCGGAGATATACGATTATCTGGAAGCAAGAAACATCGGCTACGCCATCAGGCTGCGGTCCAACCAGGTGCTGCAGCGGGAGATAGCGCCCCGGCTGATACGGCCTACGGAGTGGCTTTCCCCGAAGCCCATCGTCTCCTATCATGACTTCGTCTACCAGGCCCAGAGCTGGAACGTTGCTCGGAGAGTGGTCTCTAAGGTGGAGTGGCGCCAGGGAGAACTGTTTCCCAGAGTGGGCTTCATAGTCACCAATCTGAGCTATCCAAACATCGGGATAGTCCGCTTTTACAATGGCCGAGGCACCGCGGAGCAATGGATAAAAGAAGGCAAGTACGCCCTGAACTGGACGAGGTTGTCCTGCCACAAGTTCGTGGCCAATCAGGTCAGGCTGGAGTTGTTCGTACTGGCTTACAACTTGGGCAACTTCATGAGAAGGCTAGCCTTACCGGAGGCAATGAAGCACTGGTCGTTGACCAGTCTGCAGACCAGGATGATCAAGACTGGAGGACGGTTGGTGCGCCATGCCGGAAGGCTGGTGTTTCAGCTTGCTGAGGTGCTGGTGAGCCGGGAAATGCTAGGCGGGATACTGGAACGAATTGGTCGGCTTAGGCTGGCTCCTGGCTAGTCCACTTTAGGAGCGTCGGGATTGGTTACGGTTACGGGGTCGCACAGGGCAAAAGAGCTTCCCAAGGGGGAGACTTGGGCGTAGACCAGCGGTTTGGGGCTTTTACGCTTGGCAGTACAGTGGTTGCCCAATGAAAGCGGGGACTTTGAGTGAATCAGGCCGCATCAGACCGCATTTGACGCCCTTGGAATGCGGGATTATATTTGGCGGTATCCCCGCGGGAGCTATATCCAGGAAAGGTGGTTTGATCTGGGGAATCCCGGTTAAAGAAATCTACGTATCCGTGGCCTCCGATACCCAGGCGCGCCCCTAAGGGCAACGACAAGTCCGATAAGCTACCGGTTCCATCGACCTCGCTATCTAGGTAGGCCAAAAACCTCACACCATCATAAGTAACGGCGACATGATGCCATTCTCTGATGGGAACGATCGACTCACCTTGCAATGTCACGCCGTTGCCGGGTTGCCACCAGACAATTTGCTGGTCCAGCAGGAATAGCCCTCCGTCGAGATCGTTGGCGTATATGGCGCCCCAGCCTGTTTCGGTCTGGTCAAACGAAACCCATGCTTCAATCGTGAACTCGTTGGCCGTGGCGGCAAATGGAATCGACACCCAGTCATCGATTCCATCGAAGCTGAACGCCTGTCCAACCAACCCGGGCGAGAATGCGGCGCCATGGACCAGCGTTCCCCCAAAGTCACCAACGATATCATTAGCGGCGCCTTCCCCAGGCCACCACATTATCGGGGTTGTGATCACGTCTCCAGTTGCTTTCCCGATTACTACCAAGTTCCCAGCAGTCACCACGAAAGGGCCGAACTTGGTGGCCGTGAACAATCCGTTTTGGGTTACAGATCCACCGGAAGCTCTCCAACGGATTGCCGTAGAAGGAACTTCATTCCCAAATTCGTCAACGCCCCTAGCCTCGAATTGCTGCTGGCCCCCCTTCTTCATGTCGATGAGTGAGGGCGTCAAATCGATGGTGGACAAAGGCCCTGATTGGACGGCGAGGTCCGACTCATCCGACGCCCGGTCTTCTCCAGTAACCACCTCCACACGGATTCCCTGCAAAAACAATCCGGCCACCGTGCTAGCGGTTAAAACCCCGTTTGAATCAATTGCGCCTGCCTCGGTTGGGACTGACCATAAACCGGGAACATCCGAGATTTCGTTCCCAAACCCATCCAGAGCGCGGAAGGTGAATTGCTGAGATGCCCCTACGTCTACCGCGACCACCGTGGGCTCCAATGTGACTGAGGCCACGGGGCCTGGTGTGACTGTGACCGCCGCGGAACCTATCAACCTCTCATACGCCAGCTGTCCCAGGGCCTTTTCATTCTCCTGCCTGGCAGGTAAAGCCCATCATGTCGAAAGCTTCGCTGAGATGGGCATTGTGGCGGCGTAGGGCAGCGGCTACGTTGGAATGCCCAGCCCGACGTACCAAGCTGATGACCAGGTTCCGCAGGCCCGCCAGAACCTGTGGGGCGGCCCCAGTGCGCACCTGAGAGCGGTCCTCGTCGAAGGTCACATCCCGTACCCAGTGGAGGCGGTTCTCGATGCCCCAGTGCCCACGGGAAAGGCTCAACAATCGCCTGGCATCGGCATCAGTGGCTGGGAGACTGCTAATTGCATAGCTCACAGCCACCTGTTTCTTGCCCTTCACGACCCGCTGGCGCTCTAGCCGACACACCTGTTGCAGATGCGGCCACGCTTCCCCGACCGTCCCAGCGCTGCCCACGTAGCCATTTAGCTCTGGGTCGGCCAAGGCCCACAACTCTCGCCGCTCCAGCCGCCCATGACGCCGCTTTACTGGAGCATCGGCCCAGACCGTCAGCTTGGCCCCGCGTGCTCGCCACTCCGCTGCCAGCCAGGGAGGTACGGTTGGCCCACCAGCCCTCTCAGTTCCTAGCAGGGGAAAAAGCCACCTCCAGGTCTCGGCGCAAGGTGGGCTGATTCTCTTTAACTGGCAGCAGATACTCTCCGCCGCCTGCCACAATCTGCTCACAGACTTTCCGTTGGGTCAGTAAGGCATCAGCCACTACTACCCGACCCTTCAGGGGTACCTGGCCCAATACTTCTTTGACCGCCGCCAATTCTTCCCCTTTGCCCGGCGCAGCTACCTGCGCCAGCACTGCCCCAGCGCGGCTAGCGTAGGCCGACACCACATGGACCCCGGGTATCTCTTGGCCGTGGACCCCTCGCAAGGTTTTCCCGTCCAGGGACAGGGGATCATCCGCCTCTACCCCGCTATTTGCCAGCCAGTTGCCGACTTCTGCCTCAAAGGCCGCCACGTCCAGGTCCTTGAACACCCGGTGGAGGGTGGCCACGCAGGGTGTCTTCTCCTGGCTGAACCCCAAAAGCTGCGCCGTAGCACCCCCTTGGTCCCGCCCCCATTGCGCTATGGCGTATAAGCTGCGGGCGCCGCACAGCATGGCACAGGTGGCCAAGGCCAGGATCGCCCCCAAAGAGTGGCGTCGCCCTTGGCTACTCCGGAAGTCAGGCGCCAAATCCAGCGCTTCCCTCAAAGTCATCATCCTCCCCTCCCGCTTAAACTGGTAATAATTTTATACTATTTTGAGAAAATGAAAAGGCCCTGCAGCGTGCCTGGCGTAGCTTCACAAGCCAAGGGTATTTTGATATACTGCCGATGGTTTTTGGCTAGGCCATTTGCTAGGCCAAAGGGGGCGGCTCCCCAGAGAAAAGAGGGTGCGATGCCGGCATATGCCGTAATTGGCGGACAATGGGGCGACGAAGGCAAGGGAAAGATCATCGACTACCTTGCCGAAAAGGTGGACGCCGTGGTTCGATATGCCGGCGGCAACAACGCCGGCCATACCGTCGTCAATGACAGCGGCACATTTCAGTTGCATCTGGTCCCATCGGGCATTTGCTGGCCGGGTGTGTTCGGCATCATAGGCAACGGTGTGGTGATCAGCCCAGACGATCTGATGGACGAGCTAAAGCTACTAGACCTCCGTGGCATCGACACCAGCAATCTATTCGTCAGTGAGAGGGCCCACGTCATCATGCCCTACCACGTCATCCTGGATGGCCTGGAAGAAAAAGCCAGGGGCGCCGCGGCGATCGGCACTACGGGGCGAGGCATAGGACCGGCCTATCTGGACAAAGTCGGCCGGGCAGGTATCCGGGTGGGTGATTTGTTGGACGGGGAGTCTCTGATTCCCATGTTGGAACAGACCTTGGAGTTTAAGAACGCCCTGATCACCAAGATATACGGAGGAGAGCCTCTCTCCAGTGACGAGATGGTGTCCAAGTGCCTGGAATGGGGCGAAATGTTACGCCCGTTCGTTCGGCCCACCGAAGAGATCGTCAGGGACCTCCTAGATCAGAACAAGAAAGTGTTGTTGGAGGGCGCCCAAGGGACGCTGCTAGACATTGACCACGGCTCCTATCCCTTCGTCACCTCGTCCTCCCCCACCATTGGCGGCGCATGCACCGGTTTGGGGATTGACCCCCACGCCATCGCCGGCGTTTTGGGCGTGTTCAAGGCCTATTCCACCCGGGTAGGCAGCGGACCAATGCCGTCGGAATTGGACGACGCGACAGGAGAGGACATCCGCGAGAAGGCTCAGGAATTCGGCACTACCACCGGCAGGGCCCGGCGCATAGGTTGGTTCGATGCGGTGGCCGGCAAGTACAGCCGCCTGGTAAACGGCTTCACCGGCATGGTGTTGACCCGGCTGGATATTCTCGACGGATTCTCTTCGGTGAAAATATGCATTGGCTACCGGGCCGACGGTAAAGAGATTGACCGGTTCCCCGCCAACACCGGCTTGCTGGACCGTTGCGAGCCAATTTGGGAGGAGCACCCCGGTTGGGACCAGCCCACCGCCAGCGCCACGAGCATGTCCCAGCTACCGGAAAACGCCCTGAAATACATCAAGCGGGTAGAAGAACTGGTTGGGTGCCCCGTGCAGATCGTATCCACCGGACCCAGCCGCGCTGAGACCGTCTTAGTCGAACCGGTGATTCCTTAAATCAATCCGGTCTTGCGTCCTCAACACAAAAAGAAGCCCCTCCTAGATCAGGAGGGGCTTCTTGATTTCTGGGCATCACGGTGATCTGGCTAACCAGATCGGCAGGGCCTATACCGGCAGGGCCTATACCGGCAGGGCCTATACCGGCAGGGCCTATACCGGTAGGTCCATCTGGTAGTTCGACATTACTTTGGTCAATTCCGCTACCGTTTTTCCTCGGGGCGGCACTAGGGGCAGCCTGACCTCTCCGGCATCGAATCCCAGAGAATTAACAGCGTATTTCACGGGTATTGGGTTGGACTCGAGGAAAAGCACCTTGAACAACGGCAGCAACCTCCGGTGCTCTGCCGCGGCCCCCTCCACGTCGCCTTCCAAAAGCAAGCCCATCATGTGCTTGATTTGGTTCCCCACCAGGTGAGACGCCACGCTGACCACGCCGTATCCGCCCATGCTCATGATGTAGAACGTCTCGTTGTCGTTGCCGCTCCAGACCATGAAGTCCTTCTCGGCGCCGTCGATGATGCGAGCTATCTGGTCCAGATCGCTGCCCGCTTCTTTGATGCCCACGATATTATCGATTTCACTAAGCCGCAGGGTGGTCTCGCTGGTCATATTCAGGCTGGTCCGGCTGGTGACGTTGTACAAAACGCAGGGCAGGTTGGTTTTGGAGGCGATCTTTTTGAAATGCTGGTAGAGACCTTCTTGGGGCGGCTTGTTGTAAGCGGGGACGGTTAGGAGAAGGGCGTCGGCGCCCGCCGCTTCGGCCTCGATGCTAAGTTCGATGCTTCCGGCCGTATTATTGTCGGTGGAGCCGGCTATGACGGCGCCCCGGTCGCCGATAGCCTCTTTCACCTCAGCGTAGAGCCGGATTTTTTCGTCGTTGCTTAGGGTAGGACCCTCTCCCGTCGTGCCCGTGACCACCAAGCCATCGCTGCCCGAGTCGAGAAGGGCGGTAGCCAGGCGCTTGGCCTGTTCGTAGTCGATCTTTCCGCTGTCGTCCAAGGGGGTAACCATTGCCGTGATAAGCCTGCCTAGCTCTGTCATGTCGATACCTCGGTGTTATTTAATTCCACACTATTGAAATCTCTGGTGCAATCTCTGGTGAAATGTGGTGAAATCGCGCGAATCAGATCGCTGGGGCCTAATGGCCCGCGACTCCACTTTTGCCACGAGGCTTCAGACAACGGCGGGCCACCAACTCTTCAGCGATCTGGATCGAGTTTAGGGCCGCTCCCTTGCGAAGATTATCCGCCACCACCCATAGGACCAAGCCGTTGGGATGCGATGCATCCCTGCGAACCCGGCCCACCAACACGTCGTCGCTGCCTTCCGCGTCACAGGGCATGGGGTAAATCCCAAGATCTGGGTCGTCCATCACCTTCACACCGGGCATGGCTCCAAGCAATTCCCTTGCTTCTTCCGGAGACATGGGCCGCTCGAATTCGATGTGAACGGCGGCGCTATGGGAAACGTAGACGGGGACCCGCACGCAAGTGGCCGACAACGCAATGCCCGGCCGATGCATGATCTTGCGGGTTTCCTGGATCATTTTCTGCTCTTCAAATGTGTAGCCGTCGGGTTGGAACCGGTCGATTTGCGGAATCACATTGAAGGCCACCCTTGGATTGGCCGTTTGGCTAGAGCCCGCGTTGCCGTCGAGATGGTTCCGGCTTTGATTGGACAATTCCTCCATCAGGGCTCCGCCGGCGCCGGAGACCGATTGATACGTGTCGGCGACCATCCGCTGAATGGTGTTCACCTGATTTAAAGGATGGGCCACCATTACCAAAGGCGTAGTGGAACAGTTGGGGATGGAAATTATGCCCTCGTGCCATTCCACGTCGGCGCCATTGACCTCGGGAACCACCAGAGGAACATTTTCTTCCATGCGGAAGGCCGACCCGTCGTCAATCACCACCGCGCCGGCGGCGACGGCCACCGGGGCGTATTTGAGACTGACCTGGGAACTGGCCGAAATGAAAGCTACGTCAACGTCGTGGAACGAGTCTTTGGTGGTTTCCTCAACGACCAGTTCCTTTCCGCGCACGATCATCCGCTTACCCGCCGACCTGCTGGAGGCAAGCAACTTTAGGTTGGGAAGGTTCGGGTGGCGCTGCTCCATGATGCGGAGGAATTCCACACCAACGGCGCCCGTGGCGCCCACCACCGCTATGGTCAGGTCTTTCACCGATGCTCCTCGCGTTCGTGTGGATAATACGCCCAGATTTGCCGGAAAACCCACGCCCTCGGCAGGCGTGGAATCCCTGCTATTTGAGCCTCTACAGGCCCAAGATGTTTTCCAAGCCTACCACAAGTCCCTTTCGGCTCACAACGTCCTTGATGCAACGTATCACGCCAGGCATGTAGCAATCCCGGCCCAATGTGTCGTGCCGGAGGGTCAACGTTTGCCCTAATGTGCCCAGGATGACTTCGTGATGAGCGATGCGGCCTGACATGCGAATACTATGGATCGACACTCCGTTGTAATCACCGCCGCGGGTGCCGGGCAGGTTCTCCCGCTCGGTAACGTTCCGTTGGAACGATTTTCGGTCGCCTAGCGACTTGGCTAGCGCCATGGCAAAGCCCGACGGGGCGTCTATTTTCGCTTCGTGGTGGGACTCCACTATGTCGACATATTCAAAATAGGGCGCCGCCTGCTCCAACAAGCTCTTCAAAACTACGGCGCCCAAGGCGAAGTTGGGCGCGACGACGACTCCAATATTGCCATCATTGGCCATGGCGTCCAGATGGTTCAGGTGCTGATCGGTTAAGCCGCTGGCCCCTAGGACCAGGTTGATGGAACGGCCGGCGGCTAACGGGGCTGCTTCCATGCAGGCGGCGGAGTTGGTGAAATCCACCAATACGTCGGGTTGGGCGCGGTCCAGCATGTCTGGCAAATCGGTGGAAAGAGGAACATCCGCTCCACCGGGCACAGCCAGTACCGCACCCCTCTCCAGATGACACACGGCGCCGGCTAATTCCAGCCCGTCTTCCGCGGCGACCGCCGCGACAGTCTCCATTCCCATCTTGCCGGTGGCGCCATTTACAACCACTTTTATGGCCGCCATTGCCACTCCCATGAGCTTCGTCCTTGGTCCCAAATCAGATTTTCTAAGGTTACTAAAAAATCGGCCAGAACATGGCCGAGACGTTTTGATGGTAACACTTATCAAATGCGCGGAAAAGTGCGGGAATCCCGGCGCATTATTAGGACACTCAGCCTGCCACCGGAGAGGCCACCACGGCTGCGGGAATTGCTTGCGCCGCGGCAGCCCGATAAAAAATCTTTAAAGCAAAACGCCGGCCACCATGTGGCCGGCGTCATTGAATCTATGTTGGCTTGATTGGCTAGAGCTCATGTCTCCAGCCTGCCTCGGGTTAGTTGCCGCGGGGTCCTCCGCCGCCGCCCGAGAAGCGCCGGTCGGGACCGCCGGGTCCTCTGCCGCCTCCCGGTCCACCGGGGCCTCCAGGCCCTCTCGGACCACCGGGCCGGGGACCGCCGGGGCCGCCACGGCCGCCGGAAACGCCTCCGGGCCTGCCACCGCCGCCTCGATTAGCAAATCCAGGGTTGGGACTGGGCCGAGGCTCGCCGTCACCGCTGCCCTCGCCGAACAACGCGCTTCGGGACAGGTTCAGGCGTCCTTGAGAATCGATCTCTTGGATCATCACAGTGATCTCTTGGCCTACCTCCACCCCGCCTTCCATTTCACCCATATCTTGGCTGCGGACCAGGCCCTCGCGTCCGGGCATCAATTCGACGAACGCGCCGAAATTCACTACCTTGGAAATCTTGCCGGTGAATATATCTCCGATCTGAAGTTCCCGGGTAAGGCTGTCCACCTTGTTGCGAGCCATTTCCAACATGGCGGCGTCGATTCCGCCGATGGTCACCGACCCGTCGTCTTCGACGTTGATGGTGGTGCCGGTTTCTTCGCTGATGCCACGGATAACTCGGCCTCCGGGGCCGATCAGGGCGCCGATCTTACCGACGGCGATCTTCAAACGGATCATCTTGGGCGCGTGGGGGCTCATGTCGGTGCGAGGCTCGGAAATGACCTCATTCATCTTGTCCATGATGTGCAGCCGGCCGACCCGCGCCTGCTCCAAGGCCTCTTTCAGGATTCCTTCATCCAATCCTGTGAGCTTGATATCCATTTGCAGGGCGTTGATTCCATTGGCGGTGCCCGCCACCTTGAAATCCATATCTCCCAGGAAGTCTTCCATTCCTTGGATGTCGCTCAGGATGGCGTACTGGCCATCTTTACCGGTGACCAAACCCATAGCTATGCCGGACACCGGCTCTGAGATTGGTATGCCGGCATCCAACAAAGCCAGTGTGCTGCCGCAGACACTCCCCATGGAGGTGCTGCCATTGGAGCTGACAACCTCCGACACTATGCGTATCGCGTAGGGAAATTCTTCTTCCGACGGCAGGGACGGCATGATGGCTCGCTCGGCCAGAGCGCCATGGCCGATCTCGCGGCGTCCCGGAGAGCCCACTCGCCTTGCCTCGCCAGTGGAGAAAGACGGGAAGTTGTAATGGTGCATGAACCGTTTGGTGCCGTCTGGACCCACAGTATCCAGGGTTTGCTTCATGGCCATGGAGGCCACGGTAACGATAGACAGCACCTGCGTCTGGCCCCTGGTGAACAAGCCCGAGCCGTGGGTGCGGGGCAGCAGACCCACCTCGCAACTGATGGGCCGAATCTCGGTAAGGCCGCGTCCATCGGGACGGATTCCCTGATTCAATATCCGGTCGCGGACCACTTCTTTCAGTGCGCCATTGAAGGCGGCCGAGACCTTGTCCTTGGAATGGTCCTCCGCCAGTTTTTCGACGGCCTCATCTTCCAACCGCCTCTCGGCGTTATCCCTGGCTTCTTTGTCCAGGTTGCCTTCCAGTATGGACGTCAGACCGTCGCCCATCAAGGAAACGACCTTGGATTGCAGTGCTTCCGCCTCGGATTTATCCACGGAAAATTCAAGTTTGGTTTTGCCGACCTGGCGGACCAGATCGTCAATCATGCTGATGCAAACCAAATTGGCTTCGTGGGCCCGGCGGATGCCTTCCAACACAATCTCTTCCGAGACCTCATTGGAGCCGGCTTCCACCATCATGATCGCGTCCCGGTTGCTGGCGACCATCATGTCCATCTGGCCGTCGGCGACCTCCTGGTAGGTGGGGTAGATGATGTACTCCCCATCCTTGTAAACCAGGCGGCAGGCGCCGATGGGTCCCGCAAACGGGATCTGAGACATTGACAGGGCAGCCGAAGCGCCAATCATGCCCAACACTCCCGGGGAATGCTCCGGATCTGCCGACAAGACCGTCAACGTGATTTGAACGTCGTTGTACAGGCCCTTGGGAAACAGCGGGCGAATGGACCGGTCGGTCAGGCGGGCATTTAGGATGCCTTCCTGGCCTGGCCGGCCTTCCCGGCGGAAAAAGCTGCCAGGTATCTTGCCGGCCGCGTAGAGCCTTTCTTCGTAGTCCACCGTCAGGGGGAGAAAGTCCATGTCGTCGAATCTTGGCTTTTCCGACATGACGGCGGTAGCCAGTACGATGGTTTCACCATAACGGACGGTGACCGAACCGTGGGCAAGTCCGGCAAGCTTGCCGGTTTCGATTATTAGTTGCTCGCTGCCCAGCGAGCGTTCAATAGTAGTGGGCATAGCGATACTTAAAGTACCTCGAAAGTAGGATTGCAGTGGAGGCTAGACATGAAACAACACCCCGGTGGGGTGCTGTTTGCGAAAGAGGCTTAGCGCCGGAGACCTAGACGGGCAATCAGCGCCTGGTACCGATCCACGTCTTCATTGGTGAGGTATTTCAGGAGTCTGCGCCGTTTGGATACCATATTGATCAGGCCACGTCGCGAGTGTACGTCCTTTTTGTGAACGCGTAGATGGTCGGTAAGCTGCCTGATTCTCTCGGTGAGGATGGCTACCTGGAGGTCTGCGGAGCCAGTGTCCTTGGGGTTGACCTGGTATTCCTTGGTGATTCTTTCCCTGGATTCCACGTCTATCATCTGTGGTATATAGCCTTCTCTATCGTTGTCCTCTCACTGACATCGCAGGAATTATAACATAGGCGATTCAGTTGCAGCAATGACTTCAGCCGTGGCGCCAGGGCCTTTTCATTCTCCTGCCTGGCAGGTAAAGCCCATCATGTCGAAAGCTTCGCTGAGATGGGCATTGTGGCGGCGTAGGGCAGCGGCTACGTTGGAATGCCCAGCCCGACGTACCAAGCTGATGACCAGGTTCCGCAGGCCCGCCAGAACCTGTGGGGCGGCCCCAGTGCGCACCTGAGAGCGGTCCTCGTCGAAGGTCACATCCCGTACCCAGTGGAGGCGGTTCTCGATGCCCCAGTGCCCACGGGAAAGGCTCAACAATCGCCTGGCATCGGCATCAGTGGCTGGGAGACTGCTAATTGCATAGCTCACAGCCACCTGTTTCTTGCCCTTCACGACCCGCTGGCGCTCTAGCCGACACACCTGTTGCAGATGCGGCCACGCTTCCCCGACCGTCCCAGCGCTGCCCACGTAGCCATTTAGCTCTGGGTCGGCCAAGGCCCACAACTCTCGCCGCTCCAGCCGCCCATGACGCCGCTTTACTGGAGCATCGGCCCAGACCGTCAGCTTGGCCCCGCGTGCTCGCCACTCCGCTGCCAGCCAGGGAGGTACGGTTGGCCCACCAGCCCTCTCAGTTCCTAGCAGGGGAAAAAGCCACCTCCAGGTCTCGGCGCAAGGTGGGCTGATTCTCTTTAACTGGCAGCAGATACTCTCCGCCGCCTGCCACAATCTGCTCACAGACTTTCCGTTGGGTCAGTAAGGCATCAGCCACTACTACCCGACCCTTCAGGGGTACCTGGCCCAATACTTCTTTGACCGCCGCCAATTCTTCCCCTTTGCCCGGCGCAGCTACCTGCGCCAGCACTGCCCCAGCGCGGCTAGCGTAGGCCGACACCAGATGGACCCCGGGTATCTCTTGGCCGTGGACCCCTCGCAAGGTTTTCCCGTCCAGGGACAGGGGATCATCCGCCTCTACCCCGCTATTTGCCAGCCAGTTGCCGACTTCTGCCTCAAAGGCCGCCACGTCCAGGTCCTTGAACACCCGGTGGAGGGTGGCCACGCAGGGTGTCTTCTCCTGGCTGAACCCCAAAAGCTGCGCCGTAGCACCCCCTTGGTCCCGCCCCCATTGCGCTATGGCGTATAAGCTGCGGGCGCCGCACAGCATGGCACAGGTGGCCAAGGCCAGGATCGCCCCCAAAGAGTGGCGTCGCCCTTGGCTACTCCGGAAGTCAGGCGCCAAATCCAGCGCTTCCCTCAAAGTCATCATCCTCCCCTCCCGCTTAAACTGGTAATAATTTTATACTATTTTGAGAAAATGAAAAGGCCCTGGCCGTGGCGCGCCCACATCCAGGCCAGCAGCTGGATCTTCCTTGACCGAGCTCCATGACCTGCCGAACTTATGTGGAGTATCCATAGGTCACGCATTGTCAACGGTTTGTCACCAAATCTCCACCGGGCTTGGCGCCTGCAATTGCGACACTCGTCATAACCAATCACCCCTATGGGTGATGCTGGCGGTAGCCAAAATTTAGGAGTAGTTAACCATGCAGATAGTGAGCAAGCCGGTGAAGTTATTTGGACTGGCCGCTGTCGCCTTAACCGCGCTCATGATCATAACTTGGTCCACGTCCCTGGGCAGTGCGGTGGCTGGATACGCGATTGGAGACGAGGAGATGTTTGGGTGAGCGCCTATCCAAGAGCCGTACGACAACGGACGTGATCTACTGGGTCCTGGCCAATCGTACATCTAGCTCAGCATTGACCGTCACCAGCAGATACATCTCTACGCCCGGCTAGCCAGCCAGTCGAGGAAATGGCCCGTGGCCTCGGACCAAATGTCCTCCTTGGCGCGGCCGCTGGACTTCAGGACCGCAAACCCATGGTCAGCCCCGTCGAGCAGCCGGACTGTGGACATGGGCGCCAGGGCTGCAGCCTCTCTGACCTGGTCGGGCGTGGCGAATGCGTCACGAGTCCCGGAGCAAAACAGGGTGGGGACCGCGATGTCAGGGAGATGCTCGTCTCGCCGCTTCGCCGGCGGTTTGCTTGAGCTCCTTGGTGGGCTGAGGGGATAGGCGAAGAGGGCCAGCCCATCCACGGTGGTCCCTTGAGCAACCACCTGGGAAGCGATGCGCCCTCCCATGGACCTGCCTCCAACAATCAATGGACTTCCTTGAGAACCCACCGACTCTATGACCCGCCTCCAGGTTTCCTCCAACAGCCTTGGCGAATCTGGCCTGCGTTTCCCTGCTTCCATGTAGGGAAATTGGAACCGGACGGTTTTCCAGCCCGACTCCGCCAGCCGCTGGCTTAGGTAGATCCCAAACGGGTCGTTGACGTTGGAACCAGCCCCCGGCGCATACAAGAATGTTCCTTTGACTTGGGCATTATCCGGTGTTGTTCTGACGGCTGTCACCGACAAGCCTTCTTCAACAGGGATTGGGGCGCTTTCGACGCTCATATACTTAAAGTCCTGCCAGCTATTTCTAGCGTTCGAGAAGACACTGGCATCAAAACGGTGCCAATCACCTACACCAACTTTTGCGTTGGTTTACGACCGGCCGACCCATCCGCCATAGATGGGATACTGGCTGCAGATGAACTCGATGTAAGCAGGCTGGCCGGTCTCGTTGGCCGCCAACGCGCGCTTCAGGGCTACGCCCACCTCGGACGGCTCCGTGACCCGCTCGGTATGGTAGCCCAGAGCGCCTATGACACTGGACATATCGATCTCGTCGTTACCCACCACCCGGTGGGTGAACGGGTCATGGCCGTCGCCCCAGAATCCGGGTCCATAGCCCGCGAATCCGCCGTTGCTGACGTGCACGATGGTGATTCCGAGCTTTTGGCGCAACGCCACTTCCAGGTTGCCCATCATGTAGCCCAGTCCGGCTTCTCCGGTCACGGCGACGCAAGCCTTCTGGGGGAACGAGATCTTTGCCGCGATGGTTGCGGCCAGGCTGAACCCCAGCGACGACACGTTGCCCCACCCCAGGAAGCCCCGGGGAACCAGTGTGTCGTATACCGTGCTGAGCTGATCCCTAGTGTTGCCCGACTCGTGGGTGACGAAGGAATTAAGCGGGTCGAGCACTTCCATCAGACCCGCGTAAACCCGATACGGGTTGATGGGCTTGTCGGTGGAGGCCAACGGCTCCTGGTACTTGGCCATAGCCTCGGTCCGGGCTGACTTGACTTCCGCCGCCACGTTCGCCGGCGCCCTGCCGCTGCCTGAGGTTTTGTCCGACAGCTCTTTGACCAACGCTTGCAGGGTGAAACGGGCGTCGCCGATCAACGCCGCCGCCGTGGGGTAGGCCTTATTGATGTGCAATTCATCCACGTTACAGTGGATGATGGTCTTGCCAACCGCGTTGGGAATACCGTGGGAGAACCGCCCCGGCGATAGACTTGAGCCCACCGCCAGAACCAAATCGCATTTATTCAGATAATGGTTGACCTGATCGCCCCGGACTCCGACGAACAATGGATGATTCTCCGGGAACGCTCCCTTGGCTTTCAATGTGGTGATCACCGGCATGTTGGCCAGCTCCGCTAACGCTTTCAGCTCCGCCGACGCGCCGGCGTAAATGACACCCTCTCCGGCATAGATCAACGGGTCTTGGGCCTTGAGCAGAAGTTCCACCGCCGCCGTTACGTCATCGGGATTGGGCGCTGATTTCCAGCCCTTGACCGGTTTGTATGGGTCCGCAGTCTCGTCGTACTGGCCGTCGGCGTCGGGTATGGCCAAAACCACTGGGCCCGGCCTGCCGGACCGCAACATGGTGAAGGCGCGGCGCATGAATTCTGGCAACCGCTCCGGTTTGTCTAAATAGCCGTACCACTTGGAGACCGATTTCAAGCTGGACGTGACGTCGAACTGGCTGTTCTCAGTGGCGCCGATGGGCACTCCGTCGGTGATGCAAAGCACGGGAGAGCCGTCTTCAAATGCCTGGGCCATCCCCGCGTAGGCGACCTGCAATCCGGCGGCGTTGACCCCGCCCTGGAAAGTGCAGACGCCGATCTTGGAGCCGGCGTTGATGCGGGAGAAGGCATCAGCCAAGGCGACGGCGTACCGGTCGTCCCTCATCATTACTATGGGAACGCCTTCGCGTCCCAGCGCATTGTTGACCCGGCAAACCGGGAAGGTGGACACCCATTCCACGCCTTCCTGTTTGAGGATCCTTGCAATTCCGGTAGCCACGTCGACGGTCATTGTTATCTCCTTTGGTTTCAGGGTTAAGTCCCGCTAGCCTTCCCGGCCCACGAGAGCAAGTTGCATGAGTTGCCGATTTTACAGGGATAATCCTATAGAACCAAGCTTCCGTGTGCTATTCTGACGCCATGGAAGATATTTTCAATAGCGTGGTCGCCAGAGCGGCGGGAATATCTGCTGGCCATCCTCTGGCCGATGTATTCTCGGCGAGGAGCGAGATCATAGAACTTACCGAGAGATCCCATGGCGCCTGCCTCAACCCGCAGCCGCCGGGAGGACTCGCGCACTCCGAACGGGCGGCATTGGCCTGCCGCATGGCGCTGATAAACCTCGATTATGAACTTGCGTCCCACTATAAAAGTATGTTCGAAGCCCAAGAGCCTTCAATCGCCGACCCTGGCTATTACGGACCTGATGATACCCGTCTCAAAGCCGTCATCAGACATACCGATCTGGTCACCCGCAGCCCCAAAGACGCGGCGGCCGGCGACATCGCGGCGTTGCAGGCGGCTGGGATCCCGGAGGATGATATCGTCCGACTCTCGGAGCTCATCGCCTTCGTGAATTACCAGGTTCGGTTGGTCGCCGGTCTCCGGTTGATGGCGGAGGCCTCATGAGCGAGCCGGTAACGGAATTCACCACCTCCATTCCTGTTTGGAGGCCACGCGTGACCCCGGTCGAGTTGGATAAGGCGACCGAAGAACAACTGGACGCCATGAAGGCCACGCCCTCTAACACCGGAGTTTCAGACTACGTTTTGGTGTTGGCTCACGATCCAAAGACCCTGAACGAGAGGACTCCGCTCTTCAATGGAATAATGTACAGCCGGGGCGGACTATCCCGGCCTGAGACGGAACTGGCCGCCGTCGCCGCTTCCGTGGTCAACCGGTGCGTCTATTGCGCGGCCGTCCATTCCAAGCGGTATAACGAGCTTACCAACGACGAATCCGTGGTGGAGAAAGTCTTCAGTGAGGACGAAGAGCCCGGCCTAGACCCCCGCCAACAGGCCATCGTAGGTTTCGCCGCCAAGCTGTCAAAATGCCCTTCCGAGGCGAACAAATCCGACATGGACCTGCTCACCGAAAATGGTCTCGACATGGGCGAGATTCTTGACCTGGTCCTGTCGGCGTCGCTTTTTGGGTGGGCCAACCGCTTGATGCACGTTTTGGGTGACCCCATGCCCCAAGATGCGTAGAACAAATCGGGGCGTAGAATAAATCGGGCTTTCGCCTTTCGGAACCGGAGCGATTACCGTTGATTCTGGCCCGTTTTCGCAGCGGCTTGCAAATCAGGCTATTGGGCCGTCCAACCGCCGTCAATTACTAACTCGCTCCCAGTCATGAACGACGATTCATCGGAGGCTAGAAATAGCACTCCGTAGGCCACGTCGTCCGGCTCACCCATCCTTCCCAAAGGAGTCCCGGAGATATACCTGTGAAGACTTTCGGGATTGGCCGATATGCGCTCGGTCATAGGCGTTTCTATCAATCCAGGGTGTACTGAATTGGCCCTTATTCCCTCTCTGGCGTACTGGATGGCGGTTGACTTAGTGAGCAACCTGATGGCTCCCTTGGACGCAGGGTAAGCGGTTGAACCGGGGCTGCCCACCAGGCCGTATATCGACGAAATGTTGATGATGGAGCCACCGCCAACCTTACGCATCTCTGGGATGGCCGCTTTGGTTCCCAGGAACACGCCTTTGGCGTTTATGTCCATGACAGTATCCCATCGCTCGGCCGCAGTCTCTTCGACAATGCCGCCGCCGCCGCCGGCATTATTCACCAGAATGTCCAACTTGCCGCAGCGGGCGACAGTGGCGGCGACAGCTTCCTGCCACGCGGATTCGCTGGTAACGTCTAGAAACTCGGACGGAAACCCCGATTCTCTCCAAGCTGCCGTTTTCTTAGCGACGATTGTCGATGTAACAGTGGGTTCTTGAACCGTATTAAAGACACTATCATGCCACATAAGACTATAATACGTCTGTCTGGCGTAGCGCGAAACCCGGCCAATGGCTTTCCGGCCAGACCTCTAGTACTACAACGACGGGTTTAAGGTGGCGGCTCCATCCTGCTTTCGCGGCGGGTGGAGCGGCGTCTCTCGTGGGAACGGCGAGCCCGTTCGTTGCGTAGCTGCGTATCCTCCAGCCACAACAGCAATTGATCGGGCCCGAACTGCTCCCGGGGCAGCATCTCCCGCACCACCCGGTACACCTGTGGCCTCGTGATCCGGGGCATCTTTTTCCCCCCAATCCTGCTGCAGGCTCAGCAGGAACGCTCCACCCAGCAGGCACATGGCTATGTGGTGATGCCACCCTGCCCAGCTGCGGGTCTCGTATTCGTCCAGCCCCACGTCACCCTTCTCAGTCTCGAACTCCGTTTCAATGCGCCACCTGGACCCACCCACGTAGGCCAGAGTCTCCAAGGTTGTGCCCTCGGGAGCGTTGGACAGGTAGTAGCGGGGCTCGCTGCCGTCCAGGTTCCGGCGCCAGACGGCCCACAGTTCCTCGCCGGGCTTGCGCCTCCTGGTGGCCCGCACCCGCTGGGCACTGAACCGGTAGGTGCGCGGCCCCTGGCTTCCCTGGGCCACCGTTATCTCCCGCCAAGCCTCATCCGGCAGTTCATCACCGCGCTGCTCCATGGTCCGCCGCTGCCCAGGCCGCAGCTTGGGTTTGCGGGGGCGGCCGAACCCCGGATATTCCGGACTGGTCCAAGCCGGGTCCAAGGGCCAGACCGTAGTGCCGCCCGGAACGTCCAGCACGTAGCGCATCCCCAGGGCCGCCAGTCCCTCCCGGAAGGTCGGCGACATCCCGAAGGCGTCGTCTCCGGCAACCCACTCGGCCCTGAGGTAGCCCAACTCCAGGACCCGCTCCAGCATCTCCAGGGCCAACTCCGTCTTTGACCGGTAGTTCCGCCGGTCCTCCGGCACACCCGCCGCAGCACACCGGTCCTGGTCGGAGGTCCAACTCTTGGGCAGATACAGCCGCTTGTCCACCAACGCCCGGCCCAGCGGGCTGACGTAGGCCAGGAACATCCCACCCTGGCAGTTGGCCACCTTGCCCAGCCTGCCGCAGTACTGCCGGGCCACTCCCGCCGATTTCCTGCCCTGCTTGGGGAAGTCGCTGCCATCGAACACCCACACCGCCTCCAGGTGTCCCAGCCTGGGGGCCAAGTATTCCTGCAACCGCCCTATGACTGTCTCATGGGACCACCGGGCCTCGGTGAGAAAGCGCTGCATCGCCCGGGCCGAGATGCCCACCGATTCCGAGAGATTCTCGGCGTTGCGCCGCTCCTGGTCCTGCACCAGCAGCGCCTGAAGGTAATTCCCGCTGTGATCCCGCCACTGCTTGCGGCCGAAGGAGGCCGCAAAGAAGGCGTGGAATTCCTGAAGGCTGTCGTAGACCCGCTCGAAGCTCGCCGCATCCATCACCCAAACCACCCAACATCATCTGTCCAGCCATCCTACCAGACAACTCGTCGTTGTAGTACTAGGCGAACGAATAGGCATTCACCACCAGACTCGTTGATCTGAGCCTCGGTTTGACGACCCTCTTCTTCCAGCACGTCGCCGATGACGATCTTGGCGCCCTCAGAGGCGAACAGCCGGGCCTCGGCGGCGCCCATACCACGGGCGCCCCCGCTGATCAAAGCAACCTTGTTTTCCAACCGCATCAGTCAACCTCCGGTTCTACGCTCAGGATTTGTGACACATATGATGACGTCATCGCCGGCTTAAAGAGCGACCCATACCCCGCCTGTCCAGCACGCCGCAATTGGCGGATTTGACTCCTTCAGAGGCGAAGATACGGGCTTCGGCGGTCCCCATTATCCCATCAATACGGCATCGTGGACGCCGCCCATATTCGATTGTCCAATCTGGCGTGGTGAATTCGCCAAAAGCCGCTTGGCCGGCAATAGGGCATTTGGAAGTGATTATGTGATACCAAGAGAGCGCAAACTACCTAGGTTTACCCTGGATCAGGAACGCACTGGCCCGTCTTTGCTAAGCATATGGATGCGGCTTAATCGCGGCCAGGCAACCCGAATCGCCGAAATCCGGCTGTCTGGTATTTATTCGATGCGGAGGCTTCCATGTTCGATATTACTCAGTATCCGGAGTTGATCGTTAAGCAGCAAGTGGAAGTCCTGGAAGCCTTTACTGGATTCGAGACGCAAAACCGGTATGCCATAAAAACGCCCGAAGGAGAGAACTTGCTCTATGCCTTCGAGGAGTCGGGGTTCCTTGGACGCCAGTTTCTACGGAAGAACCGGCCACTCACCATCCACATCCTGGACAACGACGGCCAGGAAGTCTTTTCGGCAAGCAGGGGATGTTTCTTTTATTTTTCCAATTTACAGGTGATTGACGGATCCGGGCGGCCCTTGGGTTCATTGCGGCGCCGCTTTTCTCTCTTTAGCCGGCAGTTCACGCTGGAGGACTCCAACGGCCAGCCCATCGGGGGTGTCCGCGGTCCATTATTCCGGCCGAACACCTTCTTTATCGAAGACCAAGGAACGGAGGTGGCCCGCGTCACAAAACAATGGAGCGGCGTTCTTAAAGAGGCGGTTACCGATGCCGACACATTCCGCGTGAGCTTCAATACGCCAACCAGAGACCAAGACTTCACGCACCTATTACTCGCCACGGCCTTTGCCATAGACTTGGGCTTTTTCGAAGGTGGCGGCGGAATCTCACTCGGGTGAAGTGGCGTCGGAATTTTAGAACAATTACTGCCCGGCCTGAAGAGCGGCCCATTCCCGGGCCGCCCGGCGCGCCGCTTCCCGGTTCGGCGCTTCCAGGCCCCTTCGGCGAAGATCCACCGCCACTTCCACCCTCCGCGGGATCTGTTCCTCGGGAATACCGATCCTGGCCGCGTTTGCGGTGTTTGCCCGTTCAAAGGCCTCTAAATCGCCGGCAAAGGCCGCGATCCAACCATTCGTTCTATCAAATGCGGGATACGTGACGAGCTCACCGATGAAGTTGAAATTATCCATGAACTGCACACCCGCGACTGAATCAGTCTCCCAGCGATACAGCCGTTTGTTGCCCGCCAGATTGTAAGCCCCGGGGAGCTTCAAGTCGTCTGGCGCCTTGGCGTTCCAAATGACAGCCCAAAGCTCCGGATCAAGGTTCCGGTCTGACGTTAGAATAGAAACGTAAAGCATAGCTGCCTCCAGTTGGTAAGTCGCTGAAGATGTCCGGTGTGTTTTACTGAACGCAAAACTTCGACTCGGACTGGTTGGGGTAGCCGCGGTCGGGACAATTCAGTGATGTCACATCGGACCCTTGCTCCGCTTTCGATCCACGAAGTATAGGCAAAGTATCATCCGGGAAGTTCTCCGGCAAGACTGGTTGAATCAGTAAATGGGGATTGGCCGGTAGGAGCCGATGGACTCGAGACCGGTTGGGAGTGAGGGTGATCGACGGCCTCCAGCGGCTAGAAAGAAGTGTCGCCGAGTTGTGGCGCCACCATAAAACTAAATCTCCAACCTACGGCTTAAACCAGCCGTCGTCAGAAGCCAATCACCCTTGTATCGAATGTATAATTCATCACACGGCCCGCTCGACCTGATCCTGCGGACTGTTGAGCGTGCCCCCAGAGGACCATGATTGAATCCGCACTTATAGCCAATGGACCCGCAGATTGTCGCGCCTGGCCGGATTAGTCTGGCGGACAATGGTGAGACTCGTCACCAAGACTCTGAAGCTTGTCTTCATGGCGGTCTTTTTAGGATTTGCCGCGGCTGGCTTCATCCATCTGACCAATGGGTTGGAGTTTAAGACAAGCCTGAGAGCCGCGTTTCAGGACGCTCGCTTGGCAATGACTTGCCCATCCAACCTGGGGCGTCAATGGGAGTTCGTCGGCAGATCCCAGGCCGAGCAGATTGCCCTCGGGCGGGCATTGGAATCTAGCGACCGCGTTTACAGCGGTATATGTTTAGCAGAACAGTTTCCACCTCAAGGATGGCCGGAGATTCAACCAAGCGCCTCTCTCCCTCCGGGCGATAAGGCCAACCCTACCGATGCGGCGATTACCCCGAATGAACCCATCCCCACGTCCTCTGCTATCCCCGGGCAAACCCAGCCTGCCCCAAACAACTCTCCAATTCCCGCTGAAACCCCAGTCCCTTCAACCCCGTTGGACGACCTAAAGAATTACATGCTGGAACTGATCAACGCCGACCGGCGGGCCAACGGCCTAGACCCTGTGACTTTGGGAAACAACCCAGCCGCTCAGGCGCACGCTGAAGAGATGTTGGCCCACAGCTATCTCTCCCATTGGGGCCTTGACGGGATGAAACCCTACATGAGGTACACCTTGGCCGGAGGGGTTAACTATGAGGCCGAAAACGTTTCCGGCGTAATCTCACCCCCACAGCCGGGCTTGCGGTACCAGACCATCTCACCAAAGGAAGAGCTACGAGAGATACAGCAGGGCTATATGGAGAGCCCCGGCCACCGGGAAAACATCGTCAATCCGCTGCACAAAAAGGTCAATCTGGGCATCGCGTGTAACCGGACCCACTGCGCTACTGATCAACAGTTTGCCGGAGACTATGTGGAGTTCAGCCAGCGGCCCACCATCACCAGCGGTATCCTGCATCTAGCTGGGCGCCTTGCCGGTGATTTTACGTTGGTTAGCATCCATGTCTGGTATGACCCGCCCCCACGTCCGCTTACGTTAGGACAATTGGACAAGACATATTGCTACGATGCGGGGACGTCGCCCGTGGCAGATCGCTGTAGTTAAGAACACCGCTGTAAGATCATCTGATCCACCTCGGATTACAGCTTCAACTTGGAACGTTGCGGGAGAATCGTTTCAAGTTGAAGCAAACCTAGCCGGGGTCGTAGAGGATCACGGGGCCGGGGTTTATACGATTCTAATGTGGGGGGATTCCGGCGGGGAGAACATGAGGTTAACCTCGTATTCGATATTTTTAGAATGAATGGATTCCTGGCAACCCAAGACACATACCAGCTTGCCGTCTAACGAAGCTGAGAAACATGGAATAAATACGCGGGTTGCTGAGGGAGTCATGCAAATTAGCGACTGTTGACGCCTGATTTATATTTGGTCGGGGTGGGCAGATTTGAACTGCCGACCTCCTGGTCCCAAACCAGGCGCCCTGCCGCTGGGCCACACCCCGAAAAGATTGTCGCTGCGGCCGGAATGCCGACTGGAATTCATGAAGGACGGCGATGCCGTCGAGGAGGAGGATGGTACCCCCCGAGAGGGTCGAACTCTCGTCTCTGGCTCCGGAGGCCAGCACTCTATCCACTGAGCTAGAGGGGCACGTATCAGATTCAAGAATAACACGGTGGGGATGGGGGCAACAAGACGCCTCATCCACCCCAGCAGGGCCTTTTCATTCTCCTGCCTGGCAGGTAAAGCCCATCATGTCGAAAGCTTCGCTGAGATGGGCATTGTGGCGGCGTAGGGCAGCGGCTACGTTGGAATGCCCAGCCCGACGTACCAAGCTGATGACCAGGTTCCGCAGGCCCGCCAGAACCTGTGGGGCGGCCCCAGTGCGCACCTGAGAGCGGTCCTCGTCGAAGGTCACATCCCGTACCCAGTGGAGGCGGTTCTCGATGCCCCAGTGCCCACGGGAAAGGCTCAACAATCGCCTGGCATCGGCATCAGTGGCTGGGAGACTGCTAATTGCATAGCTCACAGCCACCTGTTTCTTGCCCTTCACGACCCGCTGGCGCTCTAGCCGACACACCTGTTGCAGATGCGGCCACGCTTCCCCGACCGTCCCAGCGCTGCCCACGTAGCCATTTAGCTCTGGGTCGGCCAAGGCCCACAACTCTCGCCGCTCCAGCCGCCCATGACGCCGCTTTACTGGAGCATCGGCCCAGACCGTCAGCTTGGCCCCGCGTGCTCGCCACTCCGCTGCCAGCCAGGGAGGTACGGTTGGCCCACCAGCCCTCTCAGTTCCTAGCAGGGGAAAAAGCCACCTCCAGGTCTCGGCGCAAGGTGGGCTGATTCTCTTTAACTGGCAGCAGATACTCTCCGCCGCCTGCCACAATCTGCTCACAGACTTTCCGTTGGGTCAGTAAGGCATCAGCCACTACTACCCGACCCTTCAGGGGTACCTGGCCCAATACTTCTTTGACCGCCGCCAATTCTTCCCCTTTGCCCGGCGCAGCTACCTGCGCCAGCACTGCCCCAGCGCGGCTAGCGTAGGCCGACACCACATGGACCCCGGGTATCTCTTGGCCGTGGACCCCTCGCAAGGTTTTCCCGTCCAGGGACAGGGGATCATCCGCCTCTACCCCGCTATTTGCCAGCCAGTTGCCGACTTCTGCCTCAAAGGCCGCCACGTCCAGGTCCTTGAACACCCGGTGGAGGGTGGCCACGCAGGGTGTCTTCTCCTGGCTGAACCCCAAAAGCTGCGCCGTAGCACCCCCTTGGTCCCGCCCCCATTGCGCTATGGCGTATAAGCTGCGGGCGCCGCACAGCATGGCACAGGTGGCCAAGGCCAGGATCGCCCCCAAAGAGTGGCGTCGCCCTTGGCTACTCCGGAAGTCAGGCGCCAAATCCAGCGCTTCCCTCAAAGTCATCATCCTCCCCTCCCGCTTAAACTGGTAATAATTTTATACTATTTTGAGAAAATGAAAGGGCCCTGTCCACCCCAGATTCTAGCGTAGCTTGGCCCTTTGAGATTGAAATGCGCTTGAAGCGTTGGGCGTTTTGTGGACAACCTCCAAGGGCGGTAATAGACTAGGTCCATCCGTAGCAAGGGGTCTTGAAAATGCCTGTCTTCACACCGGAATATTTGCACAAAGTCACCTTCGAGATCTACAGGGCCAAAGGGGTCTCGGCGGAGGAAGCCGAGGTTGTCGCCCGTCACCAGGTCAAAGCCAATCTAGTGGGTCACGATTCCCACGGAGTAATCCACATAATCGATTACGTAGGCCGCATCGACCGGGGCCACATCGTGCCCGGCGCGCCCTTTGTGGTGGAGAGAGAGGCGCCATGCACCGCCGTGATCAACGGCAACTGGGGCTTTGGGTTCGTCGTCACCGAACGCGCCATGAAGATGGCCATCGAAAAAGCCAAGACCAATGGCGTGGCGGCCATCACCGTTCACCTGCAGAGCCATATCGGCAGGCTGGGGGATTACCCCACCATGGCCTTGGAAGAAGGCATGATCGCCCTCATAACCGCCGACTCCGGCGCGGGGCCCAAGGCGGTGGTCCCCTTTGGGGGAAAAGCGCGGCGGCTGGGCACCAACCCCATCTGCATAGGCATGCCCAGCGACCTGGAAGGTCCTGTTTTGATGGATATGGCCACCAGCGCCGTGGCGGCGGGCAAGATTGGTTTGGCACGCAACCGTAAGGAGCAGGTGCCGCCAGGCTGGATCATCGATAAAGACGGCAATCCGACCACCAATCCCGACGATTACTCCGCCGGGGGCGCCATTCTTCCCGTTGGCGCGGACCAGGGGCACAAGGGCTACGCCATGTCCTTCATGGTGGAAGTGTTCTCCGGGTTGCTCACCGGATTGGGTTTTGGACTTGACCCCCAGGCCAAGCATAACGACGGCGTGTTCATCAGCGTTTTTAACGTGGAGCATTTCCGGCCGTTGGACCAGTTCAAGCGGGAAGTCAAAGAGTTCGCCGAGTTCGTCAAATCCTCGCCTCCCGCCGCCGGGTTCAAAGAGGTACTCTATCCCGGCGAGATCGAGCACAACACCGAGATCGCCCGCCGGCGCGACGGCATTTCCATTGAAGACGCGACCTGGCATCAGATCACGTCCTTGATGCAGGAACTGAATGTGGAGGACAAGGTGGGCAGCCCATAACCATTCACCTGGGTGTCGTTTCCAAGCATGAGTGGAGCGGACTTCCGACCGGAGTTGGGGTTCTCTATAGGTTCCCCTGAGTAATCCGCATCTTTTGCAGCACCGGGATCTGGGCGATCTTAGTCTCGTCCAGGTCCTCCCAATATATCCCGGTGGGACGGGGCGTCTCTCCCGTGCATCTGATCAACTCAATAGGAGTGGCCACATAGTCGATGGGAACTTCGTGGTGGTTGCTGGGGAGGTCTTCCTTCAGCACCTGCATGGCGTGGACGGTGGTAATCACCGGGGTGGCGGGCGTAACGATGCCCGCCGCGGCCGCCAGGCCGTATTCCAGATCGGCGTATCCGCCGCCTTTTCCCACCCGTGTTCCAGACCTGTTGACCGCCACCGAGCCGGACACCACCAGGTCAACTGACCGCATCTCTTCAACGGTGACCAGCTTGCCACAGCGAAATGCGCCGGAAATGGTCGCCGCCTTGGCCGGTGGGGAATCTATGACCGAAGGGTCCAGCTCCACGAAGCACTGCTCTTGCCGCAACCGGGGCACGGCCATGTAGACGATTTTGCCATCCTCTAAAGCCCTCTGGCGCAAAGGCCGCTGGGGTTGGTCGGGGTTGCTCTTGATTACCCGCGCAGACCGCCAAATGTCCAGGGCGAACACCCGTTGGGCGGCTTCTTCCGCCCCATAGAATGCGGGTATCCTGTCATGGACCGAGCGGCCACGCACGACGGCGGCTTGCTCCAGCGCGGTCCACATTGCTTCTCGAATTTGGTGTTTGTCTCGCATTTTTTGACGCATTTTTTGGTATAGTTCCTTATGACAGATTTTGGTTGAAAAAACGGTGGATTTACGATCACCTGTAATGGATTATTTGTCTCTTACCAGATCCAAGTAACAAGGTTGGTGGCGCCGCTTTGAGTGTGGGGAGGTCAGCCGGCCCAAGGGTTGGGGAATTCTTCGCGGGGATGGGGCTTGTCCGGATGGCCTTCGAGGCTTCTGGATTCGAGGTCGTGTTCGCCAACGACATCGACCAAAAGAAACACGGCATCTATTCCTCGAATTTTGGCTCGTCGGGATATCTGCTAAAAGACATCCGGCTCCTGCAAGGCGATCGGATTCCAGATATCGAAATCGCCACCGCTTCCTTTCCCTGCACCGATCTATCATTGGCCGGCAACCGGGCCGGCCTGCACGGCGAGCAATCGAGCCTGCTGATCCAGTTCTTGCGTATCTTGGAGGAGATGGGACCGCGAAGGCCTGAGTTGGTTTTCATCGAAAACGTCCTGGGCTTTGCCTCTTCCAACAAAGGTGAGGACGTATCCACCGCGATCTCAGGATTAAACGCCTTGGGTTTCAAGTGCGATGTCGTCGTCTTGGACGCCCGGCGCTTTGTGCCCCAAAGCAGACCTCGTTTGTATATCGTCGCTACAGTGGATGACCTACTAAAGTACGGCGAGCAGGAATCGTCGGAGCTTCGTCCACAATGGATTGAAACATTTGCTCAAACTCATCCCTCTCTTGAAATGGGCGGTTTCCCACTTCCTGACCCTCCAGCCGATTCCGGGCGGATTCTGCAAGATTTAATCGAAGACATCTTACCAACGGAGAGCCAGTGGTGGGACGCCGACCGTCTTGCTGGATTCTACTTGAATATGAGCCCAGCCAATTCCCGGCGGCTCGAGAATTTGCAGACCTCAGAAACGGTCCTTTACGCTACAGCCTACCGGCGGACCCGCCATGGCAAAGCTGTATGGGAGATTCGCGCCGACCACATCAGCGGGTGTCTTCGCACCGCTAGGGGCGGCTCCAGCAAACAAGCGGTCGTTGAAGCTGGACAAGGCAACGTCCGCGTTCGTTGGATGGCGGCTAGGGAATACGCGCGCCTCCAAGGGGCGCCCCATTTTGACTGGGGCAATGCCAGCGAAAGCCAAGCCAAGTTTGCGCTGGGAGACGCCGTATGTGTTCCCGCGGTAACCTGGCTGGCCGAGAACTACATCGCGCCGCTACTTTCTTCAACGCGCCAACCTATGGCCGCTAGGCCTGTCCTCGCCAATGTTTAGCGGATCGGCTCGCGGAGAGGCGCCCGAAGAAGTCTCAGCCATTTTGCGCGAACTGGGACGGGCCTTAAACACCATTGACTCGACCGGCCGGCGAGTGGGTGATGCAACCTACGGGATCTATGCGTTCTACGATTATGACGGCGAGCCGATCTATGTGGGCCAAACCAGGGAACGGTTGCGGGTTCGCATCGGGAGGCACCTGACCAATCAACGAACCGACGCCGTGGCAATGAACGTCCTTGACCCATTCGAGGTGGCGGACATTGAAATGTGGCCATTTTGGGACCTTGAAGGCTTGGTGCGCGGATCACAATCGGTTAGGGAATCGCTAAACGCCGCGGAATTTACGGTCTTTAAAAAATTGCTCGAAGAATCCACGTTTCAAGCGATTCTGAACGAGGTCCCGGTGGCCCCGGCGCCGATCGTCACATTGCCCGAATCCACCCGTTCCAGGATCGTGCCCGACCCGGTTTACCTGCGGCGCCTGCACCCCGACCTCCGCGTTTCCCGCCGCGCCAGCACCATCGCCAAACTCGCCCAGGTGATCAGCGAGCGTTCCGTCCAGCCAGGATTGCGAAGTACATTGGTGACACAAGCCCGGAGACTGGAGCACCTCGCGCAGGGCAGGCTTAGCGAAGTTGAAGGTCAAGCCACTCCCGGCGGGCATACCCAGAATGATGGAACGCAACTGGAATTTGGCAGTGGCTGATACTGTTTCCACCGCAGAACGCAGCCGCGTCATGAGGCTGGTCAAATCGCGTGACACCGTTCCGGAAATGGTGGTCCGGAAGGTCCTCCACGCCGCCGGGTTTCGATTTCGATTACACGCAAAAAACCTTCCCGGACACCCCGACATAGTTCTCAGCCGCTATAAGACCGTAGTGCTGATCCACGGCTGCTTCTGGCATTGGCATGGTTGCCGGCGGTCCAGAATGCCTTCATCAAACACCACCTACTGGACGAAAAAGATCGATCGCAACGTCGAAAGGGATAAGCGGAATACCGACGCCTTGCAGCTTGCAGGCTGGGACGTGGAGATCGTGTGGGAGTGCGAATTAAAGCAAGCATCCGAGACGTTGGTCCAGACCCTTCTTACGAAACGCCTGCCGCGTTAGGAAACTGGCCGCCAATCCACTCGACTCCCCATGAGGCGCCATCGTCCTTTGCATTCCAATCTGCGAGTGAAAACCAATCCGGCTATAATATTCTGGCGAGCCACCGGTAGAAATTACACGGAAATACACCAACGCAAAAGTAACCATGGGTAGAGGAGATGCGCATGAGCGTTTATTGGAGAACCGTCAAAAGGGGCCAGAACCTGGTCGTTGAAGTCGATAATGACCGCGAGGAGATCATCGGCGGGTATAGAGAATCCAAGCGGGGTATCGACGCCTACGCCAAAACCTTCGGGTACGAACCGGACCGTTCAAAGAAGGGGTTTGAGACGTTGGATGACGCCAAGGCTTTTGTGGAAGCGTTCAGACCTTGGGAGTTATTTGGCGTCCAGGGCGTCACTGTTGACACCGAAGTAAAACCCCTGCTGGAGTGAGCTTGGAAGCCCATTTTGCGTTCCGTTATTGAACCTTTGTGGAGAATGGAATGACCGGAACCCTTACTGACTTCCGGATTCCCCAGCCCGGAGCCGACGCTGATGTCATCCGGAAAACCAATGACTTGGCCGTTCGGCTGGCGCAGCGGGCCCCGGAAGCCGACCGTTGCCGACGGAGACCGTGGACGAACTCCGGAGTTCCGGCCTGCTGACCCTGTACATCGACGAAGCCGATGGAGGCCTCGAAGCCAACCATCCCACTCAGATGCAGGTTACCGAGTTGGCCGCGGCAGCCTGCGCGTCGACGGCATGGTGTCTGATCAATCACTGGGCGACCGTTTTCATGGCCAGGTCGATTCTTAAGGAGTCAGCCCGTCCTTACCTGAAAGCCATCGTGGAAGAGGGAGCGATCTTGGCGCACGCACAGGCGCCTTCGGGGACAACCGTGGCGGCGGCGGACGGGTTCGTCGCCAGCGGGCGCTGGCCCTTCGTCAGTTTTTCCAACTATGCCAAATGGGTTTTCCTTAGCACCATGGTTGAAGGACCGCCTCCCAGATGGCAACCAACCAGTGAAGTATCCGCCCCACCGCCTGCCCACAACCGGTGGCTGTGGTTGAGCATGGACGAACCGGGGCTGAAGATCGAAGACACCTGGGACGCTATGTCGTTGCGGGGCACAATGAGCAACGACGTTGTTCTGACGAATGTCTTTGTTACCGAAGAACAGGCCCCGGTGGTGGTGCGTCCCTCGCCGGAGACCGTATGGGTTCCCAATCTGCCCTCCGCCTTCCGCATCCCTTACAGCACCGTACGTGCGCTGATCGGCGGTCAATTGTTGGGAATCGCCCAAGCCGCGCTTGAAGACACCATCGAATACGCCACCGGACAGAACATGACATTGGGCGGCAACGCTAAAGTCAACATGCCGGGCAACCAATTCGCCGTTGCCGACGTCGCCATCGACTCGACCCGCAGCCATCGCCAGGCAATCCCCTTTAATTTCCCCCGGCCTTGAAACGAGTGGCGCCTTGGAGTTAGACTCAACGAACCAGAACCCCTCTAACTTGCAACCTGGACTGCCGTAACATAGTTCCAATTCCCGCGCTCAATCTCGTGGAAAGTGCAGCATTGAACCAACAAGATTTCACAGAATCCGCCAAACGATCAGCCGGGGAGCAGGCTGCCCAAATGGCCCGCTCCGGCTGGGTGATTGGATTGGGCACCGGATCCACGGCCTATTACGCAGTGGAAGAGTTGGGCCGAATGATGCGAGAAGACGGCTTGCGAATCGCAGGTGTTCCTACCTCTCACGCAGCGGAAATGCTGGCGAGGGCCAATGGGATTCCCGTCAAAACCCTGGACGACGTGGAGCGAATCGATCTTGCCATAGACGGGGCCGACCAAGTCGATGGCGAAAAAAACCTGATCAAAGGAATGGGTGGAGCCCACACCAGAGAAAAGATCGTGGCCTCATTCGCCGACGTTTTCGTGGTAGTGGTTGACGACAGTAAATTGGCTAGCCGGTTGGGCGTAGGCGTGCCTGTGCCATTGGAAGTGATCTCCCTGGCAATTCCCGCGGTGACACGCCGGTTAGAAAGACTGGGCGGTCATGCCGAACTCCGCATGGCTTCTCTCGGTCGGGCCCACAGCGGTCCATTTATCACCGATCAGGGAAATTTCTTGCTGGATGCGTTCTTTCAGGGAACAGGCGGCCCCGGAATTGACGACCCAAGAACGATGGAAAGGGATCTCAATCTTATTCCCGGGGTTGTGGACAATGGCTTGTTTCCCAAAATCGCCCACACCATCCTGGTGGGATCTAGACAAGACGGGTCAGTTAGGGTCATCAAATAAACCAAACCGTGTCAGCCTCTGCGAATATCAATGCTGGCTGTTACCACCGTCAACGAGACGTCAACCGGATGGACCAGCCCCGTCCATTTATGTGCCCATCAACGACCAGTTGATCCAGATGGGCGAGTTCAGCCAGTTCGCCGGGTTCTCACTGGTGGGCAACCCGCAGGTGGCTATCACCCACGGTAGCGGTGACAGCCACTCCTTCGCCTAGGGAGACGGCCACGAACTGCTCAGAGCGTGAGGAGAAACCGCGCTGTCCGGGGGCTGAGATAGGGAAAGCCTATCCATTTGCTTTGTACACCCACTGTGGTATCCGCAGCGCCGATTTCGATGGCCGGCGATGGATCGCCGACCCCATTTTAGGCAGTGCGAATCCCCCACCCGGATGGGGCAAGCCAGCTGACAAAGGCAGCATGGAATTGGTTTCCGAGGACCGGGCGCGTTTTACCAGCACCAGGGGCCTAGTGGCCGAGTTCCGGCCATTGGCAGAGGGGGAAGACTACCCCTGGGGACTATGTATGTAGCCTGGTTTCGTAGCCTGGTTTCGTAGCCTGGTTTCGTAGCCTGGTTTCGTAGCCTGGTTTCGTAGCCTGGTTTCGTAGGGTTTCGTAGCCTGGTTTCGTAGCCTGGTTTCGTAGCCTGGTTTCGTAGCCTGGTTTCGTAGCCTGGTTTCGTAGCCTGGTTTCGTAGCCTGGTTTCGTAGCCTGGTTTCGTAGCCTGGTTTCGTAGATGTTTGAGATGCGGTGTCAGGTAAAAATGATATCCTTAGAGGACTTGTCAGACGTAAACAATACCCAAATCTGTTGGAATATACGAAAGACAGCGCCAAAAAGAATAGCGCTTAAGAACAAGTCCCATGTCAGGACTTATTTCGCACGACCAAATATTCAAGCGGTGTGGATAAAATCGGGCGAGAACCCAATCCAAGATCTCAACAGTGTGGGAACACTGAACCCACACCGCTTGAATATTTGGTCGTAGATCTCCCGAAGGCCACCTGCGGATAGCCAAGGGCACTAAAAATTGTAGAACTAAGCCAGTCTATCCCAGGCCGCGGTGGCTACGGGCCAGACACCGCTATCGGGCGGCGCCTATCCGAAAGACCTTGGTGCCACAAGAAGGGCAGGTGCCCGAGGTCGCGGGCTTGCCGTTCTTCATGGTGATGGCCTGGGGTTCCTTGATTTCCTTCTTGGACCTACACTTCACACAATAGGCTTCCATCACAAACCTCCCTCGTTAGGGTCGCTATATTGTATAGACCCCAGGCATGGATGTCAACATGTTGTATAGGGAACTTCAAATTCGAGAAAATTAGGCATAAAACGGCCTTTGCAATTAATTTAAATCCGGAATTAAATCCAAGAAGGACATGCACAGGCGTGGAAACCCAGGTCCACCCTCCTAGAAACTCGGACGGAAACCCCGATTCTCCCCAAGCCGTCGTTTTCTCAGCGACGATTGTCGATGTAACAGTGGGTTCTTGAACCATATTACAGATACTATCATGCCAGATAAGACTATAATACGTCTGTCTGGCGTAGCGCGAAACCCGGCCAATGGCTTTCCGGCCAGACTTCTAGTACTACAACGACGCGTTATCCTACAAGGTAACTCGTGGGCGGATTTTGAAGCTGGCAACGAACGAGTGCGAGTCTCCCATGATGAACGGTCCGTAGCTGAAGAAGAAGACCTGAGCGTGTTTTCTCATAACGCGTCGTTGTAGTACTAGGATCATCGCCGGGTGCACGCTCTTACCTCTGGTACAATAAATGCTCGCGGCGCCATCACTACGCGGGTTGGATTCCGGTTGCAGTGAGACGCGATTTTCCCAGGAGGGCGGTCCCAGCGCCACGCTCAGCGGCCTTAGAGATGTATCAATGGCGCCCAGGCATTCCCCCAGGCATCCATTGATTTTCCGGTAAGGAGAGCTCCGGTAAATGGGCAGGTTGTTCATAGTTCGCCACGGTGAGACACCCTGGAACGCCCAGGAACGCCTTCAAGGCCATGCCGATATCGACCTTTCCGAAAATGGCCGGCAACAGGCGCTGGCGGTGGGCAAACGCTTGGCGGACGTTCCCTTCGACATCGCATACGCCAGCGATTTGGCCAGGGCTTGGCACACCGCCGAGATCATGTTGGACCAGCGGGACGTACCGCTAATATCCAACGAAGGCCTGCGGGAGCGGTTCTACGGCGTCTTTGAAGGGCTAACGCTTGAAGAAAGGCAGGCTCAATTTCCCAATGAGTTCAATGCTTCGTTGATCAAAGATTTGGATTTCGCCGCTCCCGGAGGCGAAAGCGCCCGGGGGACTTTGAAACGGATGACTAAGGTAATCGGCGAGATCAAAGAACGCCACCTGGACGAGACGGTTTTGATCGTGGGCCACGGCGGTTCGCTGCGGTCGGCCATCGTAGCCCTGATGGAGTTCCCGGCCGAAGCCACCTGGCGATTTCACATGTTCAACTGTAGCCTGACGGTAATCGATACTTATTGGGACAACGCCGTGATGCTGACATACAACGAAACCTCACATCTCGGCGGCCCCGGTCCCGGTCCCTGGATGGCTAACTAACAACCGGTCTAACCAAGCGCGACTGCGGTATGCCGCCGGTCTCGAAATTCGGATATATCTGGATATTTAAGGGAGACGGAGGTGACGGGCTAAACCATGGCAGGCAAAGTTCTGATGGTTCAGGGTACCGCTTCCCATGTCGGGAAAAGCGTTTTAGTGGCCGCGTTGTGCCGTATCTTCCGGCAGGACGGTTTCCGCGTCGCTCCTTTTAAGGCCCAGAACATGTCCAACAACTCCTACGTGACCCGTGACGGCGGCGAGATCGGCCGCGCCCAGGCGGTTCAGGCCGAGGCCGCGGGAGTTGAGGCCACAGTGCAGATGAACCCCGTCTTATTGAAACCCGAGGCCGACCACATCTCTCAGGTAGTGTTGATGGGACGGCCGTTGCTTTCCGCCCGGACCAGGGATTACTTCGGTTTGAAGAGCCAGCTTTGGGATTCAGTAAGCGCCTCGCTCGATTCCCTGCGGGAGGATTACGACCTGGTCATCGCGGAGGGCGCTGGGAGTCCCGCGGAAATCAATCTGAAAGCCACCGAGATAGTGAACATGCGGGTGGCCTTGTACGCCAACGCCCCCGTGCTGCTTTGCGGAGATATCGACCGCGGCGGTGTTTTCGCTGCCTTGGTGGGCACCCTGGAACTGTTGGAGCCACACGAGCGGGCCATAGTCAAGGGATTTGTGATCAACAAGTTTCGCGGGGACATCAATCTGTTGACCGACGGGCTAACCTGGCTGGAAGAGCGCACCGGGATCCCAGTGGTGGGAGTGGTTCACCACTACCGGGATATCCACATTCCGGAAGAGGACTCGGTGGCGTTGGACTTGGCGACCTCCATCACGACCGCCACTTCAGCCCCAGTGTTGGACATCGCCGTGGTCCAGATCCCCCACATTTCTAATTTCGACGACTTCGATTTGCTGGCCAGGGAGCCGGGGGTGTCCCTGAGATATGTGGAATCCGCGGACCGGTTGGGTAAACCGGACATGGTGATCCTCCCTGGAACGAAGACGACCATTCCCGACCTGGGATGGATGAACCGCCAGGGCATCACTGAAGCCGTCCGCCGCCTGCACCGTGATGGCGCGGCCGTGGTCGGGATTTGCGGCGGTTTCCAGATGCTGGGGACTAAAGTGTATGACCCGGATCAGATAGAGTCGTCCGAGACCGAGATGGATGGTCTTGGCCTTTTGCCCATCACCACGGTTTTCGCCGGCTCCAAAGAAACCCACCGCATCAATGGTAGAGTAGAAATGGATGCGGGATTGCTGGCCGGCGCCATGGGAGCCGAGATCACCGGTTACGAGATACACATGGGGCGCACCACGGGAGACGGAGTCCAAGCCCCGTTTAAAATCACCGACCGGTCCGACGTGTCGGTGACCGCGGAGACGTCGCAGGAAGGGCTTTTGGATCCCTCAGGCAGGGTGCTTGGCACCTATATCCATGGACTTTTTCACAACGGAGGGGTACGGCGCGCGGTGCTTCAAAACCTGGCCAGCGCCAAGGGCGTCACATTGCCGCCTTCCGCTCAGGATGCAACCATTGATGGGGAATACGACAAACTAGCCGACTGGGTCAGGTCCGCCTTGAATATGGATCAGGTGTACGAAATGACCGGCCTGTCCCGTCACTGCGACCTTCAAGACCCTATCAACGCGTCTAGTCAACCGTCGGGAGAAGACTCCCGGTGAGCGCCCCCAGGTTAACTCTCGTCATGGGGGGCGTCCGGTCGGGGAAAAGCGCTTTCGCCGAAGGTCTCGTGCTGTCCCTGGATTTGCCCACAGTCTATCTGGCCACGGGTATGGCCATTGACCAGGAGATGGAGCAACGTATCCAGCGCCACCGTCTAGGTCGGCCATCTCATTGGACTACGGTAGAAGAGCCTCTGGACTTGGCTGGTGGTTTGAAAACGGCTTGTGAGACCTTGGTCAATTCAAACGCGGGGTCAAAGTCAGGGGCGGGAGTGGTCATCATTGACTGCATTGACGTTTGGGTCGCCAACAACCTGATCGAACACGAAAACGAGAGCAATGAACGCCTGGAATCGTTGGCCTTGGACGCGCTGGATGATCTGCTGGAAACCGTCGAGGGTTCCGCGGTGTCGATCATCATGGTCAGCTCCGAGGTTGGGCTTAGCCTGGTGTCGCAGGAACCCCTGGGCCGCCGGTTTCAAGACCTGCTGGGTTTGGTCAACCAGCGGATAGCCGACGAGGCGGAAAGGGTGTATCTGATTGTGGCCGGAATCCCGTTGGAGATCAAAAAGGCGCCGGGTTTTGACTAGCCCAAGCCGGTCTACACTCCAAAGTTGTTAAAGATTCGGTTGCGTATGTTAGAGACGATATCATGCTGAGTCAGCCGCAACGGCGAAGCATCGAGGGCGGGGGCGACGGGCAGCCGCCAGGATTTTTGGGCGCCGCCGCGGCTCGCGTTCCGGGTACGTGCGGCGAGTTGGTCCAAGGCTTGTTGGAAGGAAGTTACTTTCTGGTTTCTTGCCCTGTTGATTTTTTCGCCACGGTGTCAGTTGAGATATTCGCGGCAGAGTTATCCACGGTCGGCGCTGGCGTGGACGCCCCCGATTCTTGCCCCAAAACCGCCGCTGCCGTTAAAGCTGCCTTGGCGCACCTAGGCAAGGAAAACGTGCGGGCTCGCGTCACCGTCAACAATCCCATCCCCCGAAGCAAAGGCCTAGGCAGCAGCACAGCCGATGTGGCGGCCGCAATCGCCGCCACGGCGATGGCCCTCGGGAAGGAGTTGCCTCCCCAAGAGGTGGCCCGTCTGGCCCTTTCAGTTGAGCCTACCGACGGTGTGATGTTTCCCGGTTTGGCTGTGTTCGACCACCGCGAGGGCGCCAAGATGGAAATTTTGGGACCGCCGCCGCCCATGGAATTGGTGGCCCTGGATTTCGGCGGCGCCGTGGACACCGTGAAGTTCAACCAGGAGGACCATCGCCAGGCGTGGGAATCCACCTCTCAAGCAGCGAGAGAAGCTCTGGAGTTGGTGCGGTCTGGCATACTCAACTGCGATCCAAGCTTGGTGGGCCGTGGCGCCTCCATCAGCGCTCTGGCTGCACAGCAAGTGCTTCTCAAACCCGAGCTGCCTCAGGTGATGGACTTCGCGGCCGATGCCGGGGCGGCTGGGGTAAACGTGGCCCACAGCGGCGCCGTTATCGGCGTCTTGCTGGATGCCCGTCAACGGCGAGGCTTGTCGGTGTACAAGCAGGCGCGGCACAATTTTCCCCACGCCGAATCTGTGCAACACTTTCGCATGATGGCTGGCGGCGTTCGGCGGGTGGATGAGAAATCCCGGCGGGAAGCGGAGTGACGATTGAGTAACCGCCCTAAAAGGTCCTTAGCCCACATTTCCCATATGGCTAAAAAGCTTTCTCAGTAATTCGTCGATGGTCTTTCAACCATTGGCTAATTATGGGCCCTTTTTGCGTGTTCCCGGCTATAATAACTCCATGATATGTCACTTTGCAGTAAGATGCCGTAGGCATCATGGAGGCACCTGATGGGTGACGGCGAAAATGCCCCTCTCCGGCTCCAATTCAACCCCAAAGTCCGCCTGGAATTTCACGGCTCAACCATCACCTCCGACGCTGGTCTTCTTGCCTTTCGAGAGTTTGATGATGCCTTGGGCCTTACCGAAATCGCTGAGGACTACCTCCAGGAAAGCCGTACCGGACGCAATATCCTTCACCACCTGGTTCCGCTGCTAAGACAGTCGATCTACAGCCGCTTGGCCGGCTACGACGACACCAATGACGCAGTGCGCCTTTCCCAAGACCCAGCCATGCGAGTGATCGTGGGATGGCAAGGCTCGGAGCGGAAAGGAGCCAGCACCAGTGAGATGGGCCGGTTCGAGACGGAGTTCCTGACCCAAGAGGACAACCTGAAGGGGCTGGCACGAATAAATACCCAGTGGGTGGAACGAGCTATGGCCCATACCCTACACCGGCGAGTAATCCTGGATATGGACAGTTCCGAGAGTCCAGTGCACGGCCAGCAGGAGGGAGCAGCCTACAACGGCCACTTTGAATGCGTCTGCTATCACCCTCTCTTTCTGTTCAACCAGTTCGGGGATTGTGAAGCAGCTAAGCTACGGTCAGGCAACGTCCCCAGTGCCGATGATTGGCAAGAAGTCCTTGATCCGGTGGTGGAGCGTTATTTGACAGCAGCGGTCAGGCTGCTGTTTCGTGCTGACGCCGCCTTCGCCAAGCCGGAGATATACGATTATCTGGAAGCAAGAAACATCGGCTACGCCATCAGGCTGCGGTCCAACCAGGTGCTGCAGCGGGAGATAGCGCCCCGGCTAATACGGCCTACGGAGTGGCTTTCCCCGAAGCCCATCGTCTCCTATCATGACTTCGTCTACCAGGCCCAGAGCTGGAACGTTGCTCGGAGAGTGGTCTCTAAGGTGGAGTGGCGCCAGGGAGAACTGTTTCCCAGAGTGGGCTTCATAGTCACCAATCTGAGCTATCCAAACATCGGGATAGTCCGCTTTTACAATGGCCGAGGCACCGCGGAGCAATGGATAAAAGAAGGCAAGTACGCCCTGAACTGGACGAGGTTGTCCTGCCACAAGTTCGTGGCCAATCAGGTCAGGCTGGAGTTGTTCGTACTGGCTTACAACTTGGGCAACTTCATGAGAAGGCTAGCCTTACCGGAGGCAATGAAGCACTGGTCGTTGACCAGTCTGCAGACCAGGATGATCAAGACTGGAGGACGGTTGGTGCGCCATGCCGGAAGGCTGGTGTTTCAGCTTGCTGAGGTGCTGGTGAGCCGGGAAATGCTAGGCGGGATACTGGAACGAATTGGTCGGCTTAGGCTGGCTCCTGGCTAGTCCACTTTAGGAGCGTCGGGATTGGTTACGGTTACGGGGTCGCACAGGGCAAAAGAGCTTCCCAAGGGGGAGACTTGGGCGTAGACCAGCGGTTTGGGGCTTTTACGCTTGGCAGTACAGTGGTTGCCCAATGAAAGCGGGGACTTTGAGTGAATCAGGCCGCATCAGACCGCATTTGACGCTCTTGGAATGCGGGATTATATTTGGCGGTATCCCCGCGGGAGCTATATCCAGGAAAGTTGGTTTGATCTGGGGAATCCCGGCTTAGACAAGCACAAGGCGAACGTTTGGAATGAACATCTTCCGTTCGTCCTGAGCCTTCGAAGGATGGTCACCCAAGGACCGTCCATCCTGGGAAAACAATGTTTCTAGATAGTTGTCAAAAATTAAGGAAGTAAAAAATGGTTGATTACAAAGTGGCGGTGATTGCTGGAGATGGCGTGGGCCCGGAGGTCATCTCCGAGGGCCGAAAGGTCATGGACGCGGTTTCGGGGTCCAACGCCGGATTCACCTTCACCTGCACCGATTTCCCCTGGGGGTCGGACTATTACCGGGAAACGGGCAAACTCATGCCCGATGACGGCATGGAACAGCTGTCCTCCCACGACGCGATTCTCTTTGGCGCGGTGGGCGATCCGAACATACCCGACCACATAACCCTGCATGGTCTTTTGCTGCCTATGCGGCGCGGCTTCGACCAAGGCGTGTGCATCCGGCCGGCTTATCTATACCCTGGCGTGACGTCGCCGTTGGCGGGTAAGACCGCCGGAGACGTGGACTTGGTCATCATCAGAGAAAACACGGAGGGTGAGTACGCTCCCATCGGAGGGCGCCTTTATCCCGGCACAGCCCACGAAACGGTGATCCAGAGCAACGTATTCACCCGCAGAGGCACCGAACGAATCATCCGCGCCGCCTTTGAATATTGCGTGCGCCGAAACAAGAAAAACAAGGTGACCTCAGTCACCAAGTCTAACGCTCAGGCCTTTGGCATGGTGTTTTGGGACGAGGTGTTCCAAGAGGTAGCGGCGGAATATCCCAACATCGAAACCGAGTCATTATTGGTGGACCGGGCGTGCATGGATTTCGTCCGCTGGCCCGAGGAATTCGATGTGGTGGTGGCCTCGAATCTATTTGCCGACATCTTGTCGGACATAGCTGCTGTGATCACCGGCAGCATGGGTTTGGCTCCCAGCGCGAATATCAACCCGGAACGCCAGCATCCATCCATGTTTGAACCTGTACACGGCGCCGCCTTCGACATCACCGGCAAGGGGATAGCCAATCCCCTCGCCACCATCTCAGCGGTGGCCATGATGCTGGACCACCTGGGCGAGTATGAAGCAGCCGAGAAGGTGGACGGCGCCGTGGCCCGCTGCCTCAACGAGCGTAAGGTGATAACCCCTGATCTGGGCGGCAACGCTACTACCTCCCAGGTGGCCGACGAGGTAGTAAGATTGTTAGGTGAACGGTGATCCAATGAAGAAGCGATTTACTGCTAGTGTCATGAAGGAAGAAAAAATCTTTGTGGCCCAATGCCTCGAAGTCGATGTGGCTAGTCAGGGAGAAACGGCAGAAGAAGCTCTGGCAAATCTACAGGAGGCGCTTGAACTGCATTTCGAGCCATCACAGCCTTCGGAAACACCGCAGCTACAAGTCATCGAAGTAGAGATTGGTGCCGCTTAGGCCTTTAAATTTCCGGGAGATCAGGCGCAGGCTGCTCTCCGCTGGATTCAACGAGGTAAGCTAACGAGGAAGCCACGTGAAGTTCGTGAGGGGAACTGGGTTGGCAGTGCGAACTGCGATAGTTCCTCGGCATTCGGAAATCGCAATGGGCACTTTACGGAGTATCTTGCGGCAAGCCGGTTTGACTTCTGATGAATGGGACGCCCTTTAGCCTCTGGAGATTCGACCTAGTTAGCCGACGACGAGGTAGTGCGGCTGCTGGCGGATTGACGGGCGTGGCCTGAAGCATGCCTGGCCTGCGGGTTTTGATCGTGGCTGGCGACGCGCTGGCCCGGGCTGGTCTTGCGGCCCAATTGTCGCAACAATCCGGCGTGATCATAGTGGGTCAAATCGGCTTGAGCCCGGACCTGGCGCCCGAGATCGAAGCCTACCGCCCCAGCGTTTTGACCTGGGACTTGGGCTGGGAGCCGGTTGCCGCCCTAGAACATCTGGCTGGATTGTCGAATGACGCGCCCCCTGTCTTGGCTCTGCTGTCTGATGGAGCCAAGACCGCCGTAGCCTGGTCTGCCGGAGCCCGCGGCCTCCTTCTGCGGGACGCCGGCCCAGAAAGAATCGTTTCGGCCTTGGCGGCCCTGCAACAAGGCCTCACCGTCCTAGACCCTGCCCTGCCTCCGGGGTTTTCCGGAGGAGGCGGTCTTCCGGCGGCTTCCGTTTCGTTAACGCCCCGAGAACTTGAGACTCTCCGGCTTATGGCCGACGGCCTGACCAACAAAGCCATGGCTGACCGGATGGGCATCAGCGAGAATACCGTCAAGTTCCACGTCAACGGGGTCTTGGGAAAGCTCGACGCCCAGAGCCGCGCGGAAGCCGTTGCCCAAGGGGCCCGGATGGGGCTGATCCTGCTTTAAACCCGCCCTTCCCCCCAGTATTAACGGGATATGACCTACCCGAATGGGTCGGTTCCTTTTGCCCATCCCCCTTTAATCTTAGATAAACGAATTGGTCCGGATTGGGAACATGACAATTTACCCAGCTGGCGCCCGAAGGCAGGAGACTGATGACTGAGATATTGGCGAGTTTTTCCAACGATATGGCGGATGTGGTCGAAAAGGGCGGTCGAGGCGTTGTGAGGGTGGAGGCCAGGGACCGGTTGCCCGCCAGCGGCATTGTGTGGAGCCAGCCTGGGGTCGTTGTCACGGCCCACCACGTAGTTGAGCGGGACGAGAATATCAAGATCGGGCTTTCCGGCGGAGAGGCGGTTCCCGCTACCCTGGTTGGCAGGGACCCCACCACCGACTTGGCTGTGCTTCGTCTGGAAGTTCCGGCCTCGGAAGCGGCCGATTTGGCTGAGCCCGATGATCTGCGGGTCGGCCATATGGTCCTGGCCTTGGGCAGGCCGGGCCGCGGCGTAAGGGCCACCATGGGAATCGTCGGGGCTCTGGGTAAAGAGTGGCGCACCCCGGCTGGAGGCAGCGTTGACCGGTATTTGCAGACCGACACGGTGATGTACCCAGGGTTTTCCGGTGGGCCTTTGGTCGATGTCTCGGGCCGGATCTTGGGCATCAATACGTCGGCCCTGCTGCGGGGAGTGTCTTTGACGGTTCCTACGCCGACAGTAAGAAGGGTGGTGGATGATCTGCTGGCCCACGGACGGGTGCGGCGGGCTTATCTCGGTGTGGGCGTGCAGCCGACTCGCTTGCCAAAGGAACTGGCGAAGCAACTGGGCCAAGAGACAGGGTTGTTGCTGATTTCCGTTGAGCCGGGCAGCCCCGCCGAAAAGGGAGGGCTGTACCTGGGAGACACCATCATCGCCCTTGGCGGCCGCCCGGTGCGGCACTTGGACGACCTGATGGCGAGCCTCGGCGGAGAGCAGGCCGGAAAGGAATCGCAGGTGAAAATCCTCCGGGCGGGCTCGGTGTTGGATGTGGACGTGGTTCCGGCGGATCAGGAATGATTCCCATTCGCAGTTGAATAGACACACCGTGTTTGGAACGGCCGCCCCGGTTGTGGTAATTGAACAACCGGGGCGGCCCAGGCGCATCCGCATAAGGCGTTAGGAGTTGGTTATGTCTGCATTATTAGAACAGTTGAACGAAGGTATGGGGGACGTGGTGGATAGGGTGGGCCAAAGCCTGGTGCGAGTCAGCGCCGGAGGCAAGGGTTTTGGGTCGGGCGCCGTTTGGCATTCCGGCGGTTCCCAAGCATTGATAATCACCAACGCCCACGTGGTGTCCGGCGCAAGTGGAGTCCGTAACGTTGACAACGGCCTGACGGTGACGCTGGCTGACGGTTCCACCCACTCGGCCCGGTTGTTGGCTCAGAACACCGGCCAAGACCTGGCCGCCCTGTCGATTGATTTGGAAGGCGGCACACCTGGCGATGCCGGCGTTTTGACGCCGGTCGTGCTGGGGGATTCCAGAAGCCTGGAGCCGGGCCATTGGGTGATCGCCTTGGGGCATCCGTGGGGTGTGGCCGGAGCGGCGGTTGGCGGCGCGGTCATTGGTTGGGGCGCTGATCTGCCGGAATTTGGGTCTGAGGATGGGGCGCGCGAATGGATAGCTGCCGGGTTGAGCCTGCGTCCGGGGCATTCCGGCGGGCCGCTGGTGGACGCCCAGGGACGCCTGGTGGGCATTTGCACCATGATGGCCGGTCCCCAGGTTGGGATGGCCGTCCCTGTGCATACCGCCAAGGATTTCCTCAAGCGAGAGTTAGGGACCAAGGTTTGATGGGACCCGAGAGCCTAGTGCTGAGGTCCGGGAGATTTCGGCGAAACTCGGCCTCAAGCGTGGTTCCGTGACGCGCGATTCTAGCCCCCTAGGACCACTCCCACCATTCGCTTTTCCAGCGCTATGCCCAACTCAGTAGCTAACTCCAGACGTTCGTGGTCCCCAATGGTGGCCACGAAGGCGACGCCCAGCAAACGGCCTATACGGAAGTCGATCACCGTTGAAGACACCAACCCCGACGGGCCTCCCTGCAACACTTTGAGGGCAACGGCCTCGTCGTAGAAACCGTCTGTTTCCAGGCGTTTTACCGAGACCAGTTGGTGGTCTTCCCCCACCCTTTCGCCCACGTTCTGCTCGAAGTCCTTGACGAAGATCTCATTCATCCAGGTCGAAACGCTGTCTGAGTCGTCGAATAAGTGGGCGACGGTGGCGCCCAGGAAATTGAACCCGTCTTGGTTCTGCATATTGGTGGTCGGACCGAACTCCCGAAGAAACCCGGTGATGCGTCCCGCTTCGCGGAAACGGTCTTCAGTGTTGCCGGGAAACCCCTGCTCGGCCATCGTCCGGTTGTCCAACGGCCCTTCCCTGACCATCTGGTGACCCGAAAACTCGCCGGGGAGATCAGCCTGCTCCAATACTAACTGTTCCAAGTGGCCGTCGGTGATTTGAAAAGTAGCCCGGTTGATTGCCATCTCGCTCTTAGATCCCTCCGAAACATGACGACCGAAGTTGCGGACCAAAACCGGCCAAGTCAAGGGCGGCCAACCTTAGATTGGCCGCCCTTGGTGATTGCTGACCGCTGATAGCTAACCGCAGACCATGGGATAGACATGATTGGTCCGCGACATCTCTACCGGAATCTGGCTCTTGCTCCAGGAGCCGCCCTTGTCTTCGCTGCTGTAGACCTGGCCGTCCCTGGTGCAGCAATAGATGTGGGATGGGGCTGCCGGGTCAATGGCTATCTGGAACATGCGGCTGGGGGCGGTCTCGCCCAGGTCCATCCGCTCCCAAGTTTCGCCGGAATCCTGGCTACGAACAAGCACACCCGAGTCCTCAGTGCCGGGAGGCGCGCTACCGCCGCCGGCGCCCGCCGCTAGATACATCGTTTTGGGGTCGTCGGGGGCTACGATGAGCCCGCGGCAGTAGCTTCCGCCAGGGAACATCTCTTCCAGGGGCACAAACTCCCAGTGGCTTCCCCGTTGGCGGCTGCGGAACATGGCCAGCTGGGTGATGATGTAGACCAGCCCCGGCGCCGATGGGTTGACCTGAACGCCGTGGAGGTCCACCGGCCCCATTCGAGTATAGTGCCCTTCAGTGGCCGACTCCCAGTTTTCGCCGCCGTCCCGGCTGGCAACCAGGCCGCCGACTTCGATGGCGCCATAAACGTCGCCGGGATTTCCCGGATCGATGGATATGCCGATGACTCGTTTCACAATCTCGGTAGGGTGCATGGTGATGTGCGGGAACACCACTTTGGCCGTGTTCATTTTTTGCCAGCTGGCCCCTCCGTCCTGGGAGCGGCAGATGGTGCTGCGATCGTAGCCCGCGAACATGGTGTTGGAATCATTGGGGTGGACGGCCAAAGACCAAACGTCCCCGTCGGGAGAGTCTAGCTTTTCCCAGTGATCTCCCCGGTCGCCTGTTCGGAACACGCCCTTCTGGGTGCCGGCGAAAATAACCTGGGAGTCTTCGGGATGCACCATCAGAGACCGGACTTGAGGGGTGGCCGGCAGACCATTTGTAACGATGGTCCACTCGTCTTCTCCGTCGCCCCGGCGGTAGATGCCTCCCTGGTCTAATGAAGGTCCTTCCGCGCCTACGACCAGGGGGTTTTCACCACCCAGTCCTACATAAACAAACGTCTGGTGATTCTCGTTAGCCATAGTTGCCTCCAGATCGATGATAACCTGGTCATTGCCACCTCGATTGTTCGGCCAATCGACTTAGTTGTCAAGGGCTGGGGGCGGGCAGAACCATCTCCAGACGGTTCACGTAGGGACAGTGTAGGAATTTCGCTGATTGCAAGGACCGATTCGTTGGAGAACCTAGAAACTCGGACGGAAACCCCGATTCTCTCCAAGCTGCCGGTTTCTTAGCGACGATTGTCGATGTAACAGTGGGTTCTTGAACCGTATTAAAGACACTATCATGCCACATAAGACTATAATACGTCTGTCTGGCGTAGCGCGAAACCCGGCCAATGGCTTTCCGGCCAGACCTCTAGCGGGTGAAGAGGCGTTTCGAATGCGTTCCGTTGTGAAGTTGCTGATGGGAAGCCGCGCCACCTGCTATACTGGATGTTGAACATAGCAGATGCTATCACCGCGAAACCAGATTGACCGTGACCATGGGGCTGAGAGTGCGACCTGGCTGCGACCTGTCTCGGTAAAGCAGTCAAGGAGTAATCCCGTTCCATGAGTTTCCAACAGTTTTCCCTTCACCCCCAAGTCTTGGCCGGAGTCAAGTCTGTGGGGTACACCACGCCCACTCCCATCCAGGAAAAAGCCATCCCCTTCGCCATGGCGGGCCGCGACGTTTTGGGACTGGCCCAAACCGGCACCGGCAAGACCGCCGCGTTTGCTTTGCCCATCCTGCATCGGCTGGCCAGCGGACCTCCCAAACGGGGTGTCCGGGCGTTGGTCGTCGCGCCAACCAGAGAGTTGGCCGAGCAGATTCACCAGTCCTTTGTTGAACTTGGAAAACACCTTCGGATATACAGCGTCGCCATCTATGGCGGCGTGGCTAAAGGCCCGCAACTAGCCAAACTGAGGCGTGGAGTCCAGGTGGTGGTCGCGTGTCCCGGACGGCTGTTGGACCATGTCGACCAAAAAGACATCAACCTGTCGGGCGTCGAGGTTTTGGTCCTTGACGAAGCCGACACGATGTGCGAAATGGGGTTCTTGCCCGACGTTCGCCGCATCTTGGAACAGCTTCCGGAAGTCAGGCAAACCCTTTTCTTCTCGGCGACCATGCCCAAAGAGATACGCTCTTTGGCGGTGAACATTCTAAAGGAACCGGAATTCGTCCAGATCGGCGCCATCGCGCCGGCCAAGACCGTGTCCCACGCCCTTTACCCGGTTCCCGACATACTCAAAAAGAGTCTGCTGATGGCCATATTGCAACAGACGCCAACGGGGCGGGTCATGGTGTTCACCCGCACCAAACACCGGGCCAAGAACCTGGCCCTAGATCTGGCGAAAATGTCATACAAGGTGGCGGCGTTGCAGGGCAACATGGCGCAAAACGCCCGCCAACGCGCTATGAACGGCTTCAAGGATGGCGAGTTCGACATCCTTGTGGCCACCGACATCGCAGCCCATGGCATCGATGTCCCCGATGTTTCCCATGTGATCAATTTTGATTTCCCGGACACTTCAGACGCCTACACCCACCGCATCGGCCGCACCGGTAGGGCGGAACACACCGGCGAGGCATTCACCCTCTCTGGGGTTGCGGACGGTCCAATGATTCGCGAGGTGGAGAGGGAAATAGGCGCGCCGATCGAGCGGCGGCGCCTGCCCGGTTTCAACTATGGTAATTTTGATCCCGAGAACCAGTATCCGGAAGGACGCCCCGGACAACGCACTAATACGGGGCCCAGCAATGCCGCCAGACCCCGCCGGAGCGCGGACGGCCTTTGGCCTAGAGGGGGCCCTGCTCCTCATCGCGGAAATGGCGCGTCAAACAACGGCGGCTCCAATGGCGCAAAACGGACTGGGGGCGGGAAGCCCCGGCCGAATACATCGAGCGATCAATCCAGGCCCCGCCGGCCGTCGGCGTCATCGCGGCTCGGCGGCCCACGAAGAGGTCCAACCGACGGCCGCTAGCGAATCGCCTCAAGCGCGGAGAGTTTTCTTAACTTCGCCGCGGTTCAATTAGACTATCCTGTCTGATTTCCGTGTCGTCCCAGATCCCCGTTCCAGCCGGTGTCACGTGAGCCAGCCGCGGCGACGAAACATCTGGGGCGGGCCACTATGCTCCAACCATCCGCGCCAGCCGCTGAATCGACTGGCGGCCATATCGGACCTTTAGGCTTGGCAACCTCACCCGGCATACTCCACGATATGCTCAAACCCTGGCAACGCCCGCCTGGGTGCGTTAGTATGTACACGTCGCGCCGCCCGGCCAAAATGGGACCGGCGTGGATTCCAGGAGATTGAACCCTTGAAGAATAAGATTTACCAGGATTTCGACCAGGCCATGGCCGATGTGCCCGACGGCTGCACGGTTATGATGCCGGGGTTTGGCGGGGTTGGGCTTCCCAGAAACTTGATCAGCGCGCTGCACCGACAGGGGGCGAAAAATCTCACAGGCATATCTAACAACGCCGGCTCCATGGACGAACGGGTGGATGCGGGCACTTTGGTGGAAGCGGGCCGCATGAAAAAGATGATCTGCGCCTTTACCGCGGCGACCCACCCGTCTCAAATCACTCCCTTCGTCAAGATGTATAACGAGGATGAGATCGAAGCGGAGCTGGTGCCCCAGGGAACCTTGGCCGAACGTATGCGGGCGGCGGCGTTTGGCATCGGCGGGTTTTACACACCAACCAGCGTGGGCACGGAACTGGCCGAGGGCAAAGAGCATCGGGAGATCAACGGCCGGATGCACGTTTTGGAGCATCCATTACACGCTGACTACGCGTTGATCCGGGCTTGGAAGGCCGACACCTTCGGCAACCTGCAATTCCGGCTTACCCAACGCAACTTCAACCCCGTCATGGCGATGGCTGCCAAAATCACCGTGGTCGAGGTGGAAACCGAGATAGTGCCCGTCGGGCAGATAGAGCCCGACAACATCCATGTACCAGGCATTTACGTGAACCGCATGGTCAAAATCCCCGAAGACGGGATTTGGTATTAAATAGCTTTCAGCGGTCAGCCGTAGCCCATCGGCGGCTGGCAAAGGGAAGGAGGCATCTAATGGCGGATAAGCCCAAGTTGGAAAGGCAAGTGATGTGCGACCGTCTGGCCATGGAGTTCGAAGATGGTTGGATCGTGAACCTAGGGGTAGGCATGCCCACCCTTTGCTCGAATTACCAAGACCCCGACAAAGAGATCATCACTCACTCAGAGAACGGAGTCATAGGCTACGGACCCCTGGCTGCCGAGGGACAAGAGGACAAGCACTTGGTCAACGCCAGCGGCCAGTTTGTCACCAGCCAACCGGGGATGTCCATCGTCCACCATGCCGACTCATTCGGCGTGATCCGAGGCGGCATGGTGGACGTCACGGTCATGGGCGCCTATGAGGTTTCGGAAAACGGCGACTTCGCCAACTGGAGGATACCGACTCGCAAAGGCGGGGGCATCGGAGGGGCCATGGACCTGGCCGCCTGCGCCAAACGGGTGTTCATCGCCTTGGAGCACGTAACCCGGGAAGGCGAGCCGCGTTTGCTAAATCGTTGCAAATTACCAATCACCGCGCCCGGCGTGGTCAAGATGGTGGTGACGGATCTGGGCCTGTTTGAACTCACGCCAGATGGATTCAAACTCTTGGAGAACGCCCCGGGATGGTCACCCGAGGACATTCAAGAATTGACCGAGGCCAAGCTGATAATCGCCGATGACTTGCGGGAGATACGCCTGCGAGCTTAGGGATTTACGGACCGAATTAGCCAGCCTTAAGGGGGTGGCTGAGAGCTTAGGTTTTTGGATTTGACTACGGTAATCTCCGCGAGACCGATTTAGCCACCAACAATAAAACCCCCGAGCAAAGCTGCTCGGGGGTTTTATATTAGCGATGCCGGTCTCGACCGCTGGCAGCCGGGCAATGACAGGCGCCGGCGTGACCCCGATTACCGGTCCATTATCTTGACAGTGTTGGCTTCGATGTCGTACTGGTACCTGGTCAGGGTGTCCAGTTTCTGGGACTCTAAGCGCACCACCAGAGCCCGCTCTCCGCTCACGTTCAGTGTCTGGTGTATCTCCCCGGGCAGGAAGTAGGCTACCGAGCCGTCTTTCTGGGTGAAGGCGCCGGTCACTTTAATCTGGGCAGAGTCCACACCCTCGCCGGGGAAGGCCCAGCGGAATTTGGTTTGCTTTATGGCGCCCTCGTAAACGCCGTAGGCTACCCAAGCCACTCCGTGGTCGTGGGGCAATTGGGTCTGGTCAGGTTTTTGCACCGTGACCATAAGGTAGAACCCGGCGCCCGGCAGGCCCACTTCTTCATCGATATGCAGGTCGTACCTGCCAAATCCGCCTTCTTCGGGCAGGTTCAGCTTCTCTTCCAACCAACCGGGGACGGCCAGCAAATCCTTCATCTTGTCGCTCACCGCTTGGGCCTGGGCCAGCGGGTCTTTCGTGGCGGTGAAAATCTCTTTCACGTCGTCTACGAATGCCTCCATGGTATATGTCGCGGTTTGCGTCATCCCGATCCTCCTGCACTTTATATTAGCAATGATTGTCGATATTGATTGTCTATTTTGATGGACCCAAAATCCTGTGTCAACCACAGGGAAGCTGAAACGGCCCTGGTTTTTCTTAGAAGAACGCCGTGCCGCCGTTGGCGTGAATGGTCTGCCCGGTGATGAAGCCGCCGTCGTCGCTCACCAGGAACATGCAGGTGCTGGCGATCTCATCGACCTTGCCTTGCCGGCCCAAGGGTATGTGAGAAGCGTCCGGTGCGCGGCCGCCGGGGTACCACTCGGGATGCTCCCTTGAAGTGTCGATGCTGCCGGGCGAGACTACGTTGACCCGGATATTATGGGGAGCGAATTCCGAGGCCAGGCTGCGGCACATGCCCACCAGTCCCATCTTCGCGGCCGATACGTGGCCCCTTTCCGCCGGACCCAGGAATGCGCCGTCGCCGGTGAAAAATATGATGCGGCCATACTGGTTTTTCACCATGGACGGCAGAATCGCCTTGGCGCAATAAAACGCCCCGTCCAGCACTACGCCGCGCACCTGTTCCCAGTCCTCGTAACTGACTTCCAAGAACGGTTTATGGGGACGGATGGCTGCGTTAGAGATCAGTATGTCTATCTTGCCGAATCGGTCCATGGCCTGATCCACCATGCTGTTGACCTGGTCGCGGTCGGACACGTCAGCCAGGATGGCCAATGCGTCGACGCCCATCTCACGGGCCTCGCGCGCCACCGAGTCGGCTTCCTCTTGGTTCGACCTGGCGTTGACCACCACGTTGGCGCCCTCGCTGGCCAATTTAAGAACCGTCGCCCGGCCGATGTTCCGGCCCGACCCGGTGACCAGGGCTACTTTACCTTTGAATCGATCCGCCATCGCCGCCTCCGATTTGTGTTTGGGACTTGTTTGGATTTCGGGCGGATTATAGCACGGCTGAACTGATTCTGAAGACGAGGGAGTCCACTGCCGTTGACAGCTATGGAGGGCGAACGTACACTCCCGTCGGTCAAGGGTCCAGAGACTATTCACCTATTGGCTTAAGGTAAGGGCGTAAGGCGCCTGCCCACCTGAGTCCCGAATCAATGACCGGCATCGGATATCTTGATGGGTTGGACCGGCACACTTTATTGGCTTCTATTGAGGCGGCTTCGCTCATCGTGGGCGCTGCTGGCCATAACCTCGTTTGGAATTTTGGCCGCGGTGACGTTGATGTCCGTGGGCGCCGTGTATTCTCAGGTCCTGGCGGAAGGCGGGCTACAGCACACCCTGGCCACCATCGATCAACGGGTGTTGAACGTTCAAGTCATTTCCCAAAACCGGCCGCTGGGTCCCGCCGACTACCAACGGTTGCGGTCCCAGGTGGAGCAGATCTCCGACGCGCGTCTGGGCCACCTGACAAGAAGCGTCGAACGTCTGGGTCAGACTCAGGGTAACCTCCCCATAGTGTATTCGGACGGCGCGGCCCCCAACGGGGCTTCCCCCATGGGCCGTCCGTTTTTCCTAACCGGTTTCCAAGAACATTCACGCCTCGTAGAGGGACGGTGGCCGGAAACGGCGCCCGTCTTACATGAAAACGGGCTGAATATGGAAATCGCCATAGGTGAGCGGACGGCATCCAGCGTCGGGTTAACTCTTGAAACTCAGCTTTTCCTGGTCCCATTCAGTTCCGACCTATCGGAAGTGGTCACCATGACCATAGTTGGTTTGGTGGAGCCGGTGAACCCCAGAGAAGAGTACTGGATGTATTCGCCCGCCTACTTCAGCGCGCAGCAGTTTGGTGAGGATGTGCTGCTGCCACTTTACGTACCCGAAGAGCATTTCTTTTCAGGGATGGGCGCCAAGTATCCATCTTTGGTGGGGGATTTCGCGTGGTTTTTGTACCTGGACGCCAGCGGGTTGACTGCCGCCACTGCAGGCCCAGCCAAGGATGCCCTGGTTGGACTAGAGAGCGACATCAACAAAAAGTTCCCCCGCACCTTGGTGCTGACTGGCTTGAAGAACCGGATTCTAGCTTACGAGAGGACCCTCACGCTAGCGCGGATACCACTGTATCTATTTATTTCATTGGTGGTTGTGGTAATCCTCTATTTTCTGGCCCTCATCATGGGCTTGGCCGCCAGGTCTCAATCCGGCGAAGCCGGGCTATTGAGAAGCCGCGGAGCGGGCATTCTTCAGGTGACTGGCCTGTTGGTGGCAGGGGAGAGTTTGGTAGTCCTGGCGTCGGTGGCCCTCGGGCCGTTCCTCGCCCTGGCACTGGTGCGATATCTGCTTTTGGACACGATAAATCCCGAAGTCGGCGCGGCCGGATCGATAACGGTCGGCATTTCAGCGTCTATGTTCTGGATGGGGGCTATCGGAGGGCTGCTTAGCCTGGCCGTCTTGTTCGTCTCCGGCTGGAGCCGAGCCCGAAATGGCATGATCGAATCCCTGGCGGCGCGAGCCAGGCCGCCAACGGTGCCGTTCGTTCACCGCTATTTCTTAGACGCGCCGGTGCTGGTGGCGTTGGCCGTGGTGATGTGGCAGATTCGAGACCGCGGCGGTTTCGCCACCCGGGACCTGGCCTCCAACTCGCTGGACGTGGATTACACCCTGCTGTTGGGTCCCATATTAGCGCTCATCGGGGCGGCGGTGATCACTTTGCGCGTATTGCCTTGGCTGGTGCGTATCTTCGCCTGGGCTAGCGCCAGGGTGGGGCCGGCTTGGATAGCTTTTCCTCTGGCGCGTCTGGCCCGCGACCCGTTGCCCCACGGCTCGTTGGTGGTGATACTGCTGTTGGCCACCGCGCTAGGGCTTTTTGGCGCGGCCTTCCAGGCCAGCCTGTCCAAGAGCCAGACAGAACAGGCCCTTTACCGGGTGGGTGGAGACGTGGTCTTGATAGGCCAAGGCTTCTCGGAGACCTTACAACGGGAAATTGCCTCGATCAACGGTGTTTCCAGCGTCACTCCCATGTTCAAAAAACAGGTCACGCTTGTTTCGGACGGCTCCAACTCTCGCACGTCGCTGGTGGCGACCGACCCGGTGACTCTGCCCAACACGGTTTGGATTCGCGATGATTTTGCCGAAGTAGAGTTGGAGGAGCTGCTCAGCCCGTTGCATCAAGCCAGGTTTGTCGACTCGACTTCATCGGCGGATCCAGGAATGGGGATCAAAATCCCCGTCGGCAGCGCAAGTCTAGGCGTTTGGGTCAATCCGTCGGTAATCAACCCCAGCTCCGTGGTGCGGGAGTTGAACTTGTGGACCAGGGTGGAAGGTTCGAATGGAAGAAGCAGGCATCTGCTGGTGGCGGACCTTTTGGGATCCCAGCCGGCTCCAATAGACCCGAATTTCGCGTTTTTTCCGAATACCCGGGAGACAATTCCTTCAGCATCCCAACCCGAGATCGATTGGCAGTTCTACCAGGTCTCGTTGCGGGATTCCATGGAATCATTAGAGTCGCCGATCAGACTTGTAGCGTTCTTCATGAGCCGGGCGGCGTTTACCCGCCTGCCCCCTGGCGCCATCTACTTTGATGACATAACCGCAATCGGTCCGGTTTCCAACGAGACCGATTCCGAGCCACTTATCACGGTCATAGAGGATTTTGAAGGGGCCCCGCCGTGGGTTGTCTTGCCCAACGAGGGGAGCGTGCCCGATAGCCTTGATTTGTCTGGGGAAGCGGCCCGCTCCGGTGGCCGGGGCCTTGCCTTTAGCTGGGAGGAGCCATTTTCGCGCATTCCTAGGGGAATCATGATTCCGCCGGGGCCATATCCACTGCCGGCCATCGGCGGTCCAAGCTATGCGGTTGGTGAATCGGTGCGCCCCAAGGTCAACGGCCGGATAATTCCCATGACCGTCACCGGCCGAATCAACTATTTCCCAACCGTGAATCCACTGGCCGAACCTCTACTCATAGCGTCATTGGAAGATTTTCGCGATTACCTCAGACGTATCCCGGGTGGGACGTTGAGCTCACCGGAGCAGGTTTGGTTGGCGCTGGACCGGGGGGCGGACCGGCAGAGGGTGATCCAGACGGTTGACACCCTGTTGGGCCAATCGGTCATCATAAAAGACCGCGAGAAAGAGGTTGATCTGGCCCGGCGCGACCCTTTGGCCGGCGGTGGCTGGAACGGTCTGACGCTGATCGGGATGGCCGCCATCACGGTCGCCGTTTTGTTGACCCTAACCCTCCACGGCGTGGCGGAGGTCCGCACGGGGCGAGTGGACCTTACGGTGGCTCAGACTTTGGGGTTGAGCCAATGGCAACTCACCGCTTCCTTGGCATTGGAAAGGGCGGTGGTAGGGGTTTTGGGCATAGGCGTTGGCGCTTGGGTAGGTCTTTGGATCGGACGAGGAGTATTCGGAGGCCGTTGGATGTTCCAAGGGGCCTTGGAATACCTTGACATAACGCCCACCGGCAGGGACGTGCTTCCGCCAATGGCGCCCGGTGTGGAAACATGGGTCGCCGTGTCGGTGTTGGCTGGTTTGGCGGCGGCCACCATTTTGGCGTTTGTGTTCGTGGCCATGGCTGCCCGCCGCCTCAGAGTTCCCGATGTCTTGAGGATTGGGGAGTAGCGCTGTGATGGTTGTTTTGCGATGGTTGTCTTGTGATGGTTGTCTTGTGATGGCTGTCTGATGTTTGCTCTCTTCATAACCGCATACGTGGTGGCGGCCAAACGGATAATCTCTGGATGGAGATTGGAAACAGTCTCGTTTCTGGGCATCGTTATGGCCGTCGCTTTGATGTCCAGCGGTGTCATCTTCTCCAACCTGCTGGCTGAGGCGGCGCTGAGGCACACCTTGGAACGGGCCAGCCCCGAGGATGCCAACTTCTGGGTGCGCACCTTCAGCGGGCGGGATTCGCCTCCTTCGGCGGCGGGAAGGTTAGCCGAGCATAGGTCCCGGCTCCGATTCGTCGATGAACGGGTGGGGCAACGGTTCCAGCCGTTCATGAAAGAACAGGCGAGGTTTCTGGAAACGGCGACGTTCTTCTTTCAAGGCCACTCACAGTTGGAACTAGATAACCAGGTGAGGCCTCGCGGGCAGATCAAATTCTCTGACGGGCTGGTCCCACCTCGAATTGGGATGGTTGACGGGCGCTGGCCTTACAGCGATCAGGCGGTGCCCGGTTCGACGGCGCTCAGCCTGCCATTGGAGGTGGCGTTGGAGGCCCTTGGCGCCGAACTGCTCCAATTGGAAGTAGGAGACACGTTTGAGGCCTTGCCCGCATCGTCATTCGCCGGCCCACCGCCTATCGAGGTCGAAATCGTTGGTATTTTCGAGCGGACCGACTCAAATGAAGAGTTCTGGTACGGAACTGAACGCGATTTCACCTATCAAAATGACCAGTGGACCATCGTTCCTCTTTTCACCACGGAAGAGGCCATATTGGGCCCGGTCTTGCAAGTATATCCGGCCCTATACACCGATGCGACATGGTTTTATTTCCTCGACCGCAAGAGCATCTCGGCGGGACAGGTCAGTGAGACCCAGACACTCCTGGAACAGATGGAAGCCGATGTCCGTTCCAGAATGAGGAATTCCAGCATGGGCCTGTCTTTGGACACCGTGCTGAAGGAATACCAAGAGCAGTTGCTGCTGGCCCGCATCCCTCTGTTCTTGATCCTCTTCCTGGTGATAGGGATTTTGACCTATTATCTGGCCCTTGTTTCGGGTCTCATCGTTAAATCTCGCAGCGGCGAGATCGCCATGTTGAAAAGCCGAGGCGCTTCCACAATTCACGTGGGCATATTGTCTTTGGCGGAGGGTCTTTTGTTGGCCGTGCCGGCGGTGATCTTGGGTCCTTTGCTGGCGGTGGCCGTGGTGCGGGTGTTGGGCGGGTTGTTTTTCGGTTTGGGCGGCGGCGGCGAACTGTCCACCGTGCCAGTTACGCTCACCTCCGGCGCCTGGCTTTTGGGGCTGGCCGGCGGTGGTCTGGCGGTCGTAGTGCTCACTGTGCTGACATTGGTGGCCGCCCGACAAAGCATCGTGGAATTCTTGGCGGTTGGCGCCAGGCCTCCCAGGACGCCTTTCATCCACCGGTATTTCATAGATCTCATGTTTCTGGCGCTGATCGGGTTGCTGTGGTGGCAGATCCAAACTAGAGGCTCGTTCCTCGTCAAACCACTGGGCGGCCAGGGGCTGGAGATTGACTACAGCATGTTGCTGATCCCCTTGATGCTCTTGGTGGCCATCGGGTTGGTCGTGTTGCGGATTTTCCCTCTGGTGTTGGCGTTGGCTTCACGCCTCGCCGAGCCGGTGGGGCCGTCATGGCTGGTCCACGGCCTGAGGCATGTGTCCAGGGACCCCATCGTGCCGGGGGTCCTGGTGGTCTTGTTAATGTTCACCACCGCGTTAGGCGTGGTTGGCAGTTCGTTCAGTTCGACCCTGGAGCGGAGCCAGCAAGACCGGGCATTGTATGCCGCGGGAGCCGACCTGCGTATCTTGCATACGGGAAACAGCCAACCCGTGTCTTTGCTGGGATTGTCGGCCATGGCGGGAGGTGTGGAGACGGTGACATCCGCGGCCGAAGTCCAGCGCTCCAACGCCCACCTGACCACCACGGGGTTCTCCACTTCGGCGGATATTTTGGCGGTGGACACGGCTTCGTTCGCCGACGTAGCCTGGTACCGGCCTGATTTCGCGGATGGGCTGCCGCTGAACGATTTGACCCAGATGCTCAAACCAGATTCATCGCAGGATTCATCGTCGGAGGGAGGATTGGCGCTGCCGCCCGAAACCGAAGGACTTGCCGTATGGGTCAAACCCAGCCGGCCAAGCCGCCGGCTCGTTTTATTGGCCCGCTTGAGAGATTCCCGGGGCCGTTACTTTGACACCGCCTTGGGTGACCTGAGCCAGCGCGAGTGGACTCGCAACGAAGCGGAGATAGCGCCAATACTGCCGGCGCGCCGAAATCGCGCCGATGAACCCGGGCCGGTCATGGAGCCTCCCTTCACCCTGATCTCCCTGCAGGTGCAGGGGAGACTTGGCCTAGTGGACCCAGGCGCTGTGTTTTTCAGTGGGTTGACCGCCTTGACGCCCGCCGGCGGGGCGCCACTGTCAAACTTCGAAGACATGACGGAATGGCACGTCCTGGAAGACTACATCAAGCCGGGGCTTTACGCCGTGGAACCCAGCGAACTGGCTCCGGAGGCGTTGCTGAACGGGTCGAGCGAGGCCGCCGGGTCAGCGGTGTTCAGTTGGGCCACCGGAGGACTGGGGTCCCGGGGCATACGCCACGGCATGCCGGAGCAACCCGTCCCGGCATTGGCCAGCAGTTCATTTCTGGAAATAGCGGAAGCCGCCGCCGGAGACACGGTGGTTGTGGGCTTTTCCTCCTTTGCCCTTCCGGTGAAGATTGTGAACGAGGTGGATTATTTCCCAACGCTGCAGCCTGAAGAAACCCCCTTCATCGTCGTTGATCTGCCCACGTTTACGGCCCATGCCAACTTCCATAGTCCCAGGCCATATGGCGGGTCCAATGAAGTTTGGTTGAATTTGAACGGCGATACCGCTCCGGAGGATCTAAACTCCTATTTCTCTTATTTAGACCGGAGCGGGCTGAGCGTGCGAAAATCGTATCTGGCCTCGGAGTTGGTGTCCCTGCGGGTGGACCGGCCCCTGATAACCGCCGGCTGGGGAGGATTGCTCGTGCTGATGTTCTTGGTTTTGATCTTGGCCAGCGCGTCTGGGTTGATGCTATTCACTTACATGGAATTCCGCGGCCGGCAGATTGAGTTTGCCCTATTGCGCACCCTGGGCGCTTCCCGGAGCCAGACCCACGGCGTGGCCTGGTTTTCCGTGTTCCTGGTGGTCATCTTTGGGGTGGGACTGGGGACCTGGGCCGGGCAACTGATCGGGATCAGTCTCCTGCCATTGATGGAGGTCGCCGAGGAGGGTGTGCGGGTGACGCCGCCTATGGTCCTTCAGACCAATGGCACGACGCTTCTGGTCTCCTATTTGGTGATTGCCGCGGTAAATATCGTTACCGCGGCATGGCTGGCTTGGTTCACGGCCAAAATGGAAGTCCAACAGGTGCTGCGGATAGGAGACGTATGATTTACGGCGGTTGTGCCCAGACGAGAACGGGAGTGGCATGCAATCAAAGCCCGGCTATACCGGGGCGGGAGTAGGCGATTTGAGGAACGATTTTCGTATAGACGGCGTTCGCAGCCCCTACGAGATGAACACCGGCGAGGCAACGGATCAGGCGGACGCCGGCGCTCCGTACATACAGTGCCGGGACCTGTTTAAGATCTATAAACGGGCCGAGTTGGAAGTGGTTGCCCTTCGAGGAGTCGATTTGGAAGTGGGCGCTGGTGAACTCATCGCCATCGTCGGCGCCAGCGGCAGCGGTAAAAGCACCCTGTTGAACACCCTGGCGGGGTTGGACCGGCCCTCAGCCGGGCAAATCACCGTGGGCGGCCGCGACCTGCTGGACATTTCCGACCGGGAGTTGGTGGTCTACCGCCGGCTGGAAGTGGGGTTTGTGTGGCAGGCCACCGGCCGCAATCTGGTGCCTTACCTCAACGTGAAGGACAACATCGAACTTCCCATGGCCATGGCTGGAAAATCCGCAAGCCATAGGCGGGAGTGGAGCTCCGAGTTGTTGGCTGATTTGAGGATTGAAGACAAGGCAAACCGGCTGCCCCACGAATTGTCGGGCGGCGAGCAACAGCGCGTGGCCATCGCGGTTGCGCTTTCCAACCGGCCGCCACTGCTATTGGCCGACGAACCAACCGGCGAATTGGATAATCAGACTGCGGGACAGGTGTTCGAATTGTTGCGGGAATTGAACAACACTCACAAGGTGACCGTGGTAATGGTCACCCACTATCCGGGCGTCGCCCAACATGTCGACCGGGTGGTGCACATTCGAGATGGCCGAATCAGCTCCGAGACATTCGCCACGCCTAATTTCCAGCGCACCGGCGGCATCCTTCAGGAGGAATATCTCGTGGTGGACCGGGCCGGCCGTCTCCAATTGCCTCCGGAATACGCCGAAAAATTCCATCTAGGCGGCTTGGCCAAGGCCGATATTAACGGCGACGAGGTCACTATAAAGCCCGCCGGTGACCGACCGCGGAGGGATGACGACCATGGAGGTAGAAGGGCATGACCATGGGTCAGGGGGAATCTCAATTTTCCAGAGCTGGCAGCGCGGCTCACCCGGCGCCGGCCGATACCACCCCCGTCATTTCCGCCACTGAGTTAATCAGGGTTTTTGGATCTGGCGAGACGGCCGTGTCCGCTGTGAACGGCATCTCGCTGGACGTGCGGTCGGGGGAGTTTGTGGCCGTCACCGGCCGTTCCGGCTCGGGCAAGACCACATTTTTGAACCTGCTGTCCGGACTGGACCAGCCAACCCAAGGCTCAGTCCGATTTCAAGGTAGGGACTTGGCGGAATATTCCGACCGGGAGATGGTGGCGTTGCGCCGCAACAAATTGGGATTCGTGTTCCAGTCCTTCGGGTTGATGCCCCTTCTTTCAGCAATGGAGAACGTGGAGTTGCCTCTGCACATTAGCGGCGCATCTTGGCGGGAGCGGCGGCGGCGTGCTATGGAATCCTTGGATCTGGTTGGTCTGGGGCCGCGTTCCCGGCACCGTCCCTATGAGCTATCCGGCGGTGAGCAACAACGGGTTTCTATCGCCAGGGCGTTGGTCACCGGGCCCGACGTCATATTCGCCGACGAGCCCACCGGCGAGTTGGACACAACCACCGCCATGTCCATCTGCTCGATCTTGGGAGAGATAGTGGCCCAACGGGGCACCACGGTCATGGTGGCCACCCACGACCTGACCCTGGCGGGCCTGTGCAGCCGCCAGGTCGACATCGCCGACGGCGCGATTAGATCCGACTTCTAGCTTCTGGCTTGTGGGGAGTCCGATTCGATTAGAACCTCTGAACGTGGGGACTAAAGTTCAAGTTAGTTCCAAGGGATGGGAGACTTCGAGACCCCTTGCCACGTATTTTTGAGTCACATTCGCATGGTGTGTACGCGGGGTTGACACGGGTGTCGACCGCCCTACAATGGTTTTAATGCATCATTCCAACGTAATAAAGGAGGCGTGCAATGATTACGAAGTTCGATAGTCTTTTCGCCGGCCACGTAGACATGGACGATGTCGGTTATGCCGGCATAGCGGTCAATGACCGGAAGTTTGATAACGATCACCTTTCATCGGCCTTCGGAAAAGCCGAGGCCATAGCCACGTTGCTGGACCGTTGTGGCTTCGACACATTTTGGATGGCCGAGCACCACTTCCAGCCGGAAGGGTACGAATGCATTCCCAACCTGCTTTTGTTCAACGTGCACCTGGCCCACCTGACCAAGAACATCAAGTTCGGCTGTGGGTTCAATATCGCCCCCATGTGGCACCCTCTGCGTCTGGCCGAAGACTACGCAACGGCGGACATCCTAACAAATGGCCGGGTGGTTTTTGGGCTTGGCCGCGGTTATCACACCCGTGAGGTTGAGACCTTCGGCTCTCCCATGACAGACCAGCAAGGCAACCGGGAGATGTTTGAAGAAGCGGTGGAGGTCATATTCAAGTCTTTTAACGAAAAATCCTTCTCCCACCACGGAAAATACTATGATCTGCCGCCCAACGTTCCCTACCGCGGTTACGAACTGAAGGACCTTACCCTGGTTCCACGGCCGAAGAACCTTCCCGTCGAGTGCTGGCAGCCCATTCAGGGCGGCACTCAAAGAGCATTGGACTTCATGGCCAAGCACCGCATCAAAGGCGTCATTGGCGGCGGCGTGGCCGAAGGCGGCGTCATGGACCAGGTGATGATCGACTATCAGGCAGCCGCGCGCCGGGCCGGCCGGGAGACGGAGCTTGGTGGCGACCTGAGCGTCGGCTTCCATTTCTACCTGGCGGACACCCAGGAAGAGGCTATCAAGGCCGCCTCGGGATATTACGAAGAGAACGTCAAGATGTTTGGACCGCTGCGCCTGCATCGGGGTCTCTCGGAACAGCAGTTGCTGGACATCGCCGACCCCAAACGAGCGCCAACCGCCGGGTTGCCGTCACTAGAAGACGCGGTGAAATCCGGAGCGTTCTTGGCGGGTCCTCCCGAACGGGTCATTGAGCAACTAAAGGCCGTGGAACAGCAGTATCCCGGATTGGAAAGGATCGGGGTCAGCCACCCGGTGGGCACTCCCGAAAAGGTAGTCCTAGAGCAGCTGGAATGGTTCTCCAAGGAAGTAATGCCCGCGTTCAAGGGCAGAGTGGAAGCAGCCGTACCCGCAGACTAGCTAAAGCCTAGAGGTCTGGCCGGAAAGCCATTGGCCGGGTTTCGCGCTACGCCAGACAGACGTATTATAGTCTTATGTGGCATGATAGTGTCTGTAATACGGTTCAAGAACCCACTGTTACATCGACAATCGTCGCTAAGAAAACGACGACTTGGGGAGAATCGGGGTTTCCGTCCGAGTTTCTAGCAAGGCTTCATCAACGGCCGGCGTTAACGCCGGCCGTTTTTTCGGCTCCAGGTTGGCTTCAACCTGGCGACCATCGGTCGTAATTTTTGGGTGGTAATCCTGAGCGCCCTCCCGTTCGGCCTGAGCTTGTCGAACGATCTGGCGGCCCTTCGACAAGCTCAGGCCGAACAGGAGCCCCTACCCCCATAAGGCATTCGAGCGGCCCTGCCTCCCACCGATCCGCCGTTGACACTTAACTATGCCCTGGATACACTCGGAAGGATTACTGACCGGAATGCCGGGAGCCCGTAAAGAAATTCTGATCAAGAGAATTAAATAGATTTAGGCGGGAGCTTTATGACTCTCACTTCCTCGATGGCTGGCGCCGTTGAGCTGATGTACGAGACTGGATGGACCGATGGTCTTCCGGTGGTCCCACCCACGGGAAGCCTGGTGGATGAATTCGTTGCAGCATCGGGCAGACCCGCCGACGAGTTGATTGCCGAGCTGCCCCCACTGGCCGGCCGGGCCACCGTTGAGCGGATCGCCGTGAACGCCGTCATGGCCGGATGCCTGCCAGAGTACATGCCGGTGGTCATCACCGCCATCGAAGCCCTGATGGACGACCGGTTCAACCTGCGGGGCGTCATGTGCTCCACGGGTATCCACAGTCCGCTGGTGATGGTCAACGGCCCCATCGTCAAATCCCTGAATATCAACTCCGGCTACAATTGCTTAGGTGCGGGTTGGCGGGCCAACGCTACCATCGGCCGGGCGGTAAAGCTGATCTTGGTCAATCTGGGCGGGGCCATTCCGGGGGACACCAACAAGGCCACCTTTGGCCACCCCGGATCCTACACGTATTGTATGGCGGAAGACGAAGACGCCAATCCCTGGGATCCCTACCAGGTCGAGTCAGGTTTCCAACGGGAAGACTCCACAGTCACGGTTTTTCCCGGAGAGGCGCCGCACAACATCATGTATCATGCGGTCAACGACCGGAACTTTCTGACCGTACTGGCGGATACGATGTGCGCTCTGGGCAATGTCCAGATGTACGTCATGGGCGACACCTTTGTGGTGCTGGGCCCCGAGCACGCCAAGATGCTGGCCGCCGCGGGGTGGCGGAAGCGGGACGTGAAGCAATTCCTGCACGAGCACGCCCGTAAACCCGTGAGCTTGCTGAGGCGCGGCGGACCCGCCCAGGGAGACGACCGCCGGGAAATGATGTGGCCCAAGTTCGTAGACCCTTCCGACAATGATGATATGGTGCCCGTGGTGCGCCTGGTGGATGATATCCACATCCTGGTGGCCGGAGGCGCGGGAGGGCCCCATTCCGTGTACATACCCGGCTGGGGTTCCCGGCGGGCGATCAGAAAGATAAAGTTTCCCCAATAACGCCCCCGTGAAGGGCGCCCTGATGGAGGTCACATGGTTGTAGTTTCACCCCCCGGGCTTGGCGCCGGTTCGAGCATTGATCAAAGGTTGAGGGATCTAGACATCCGCAGTCCCATCGACCCGGACGCGGCTTCCCAATGGCGCGCCGCTCCCCGGCTGGAAACCCTGGCGGGCAAGTCCGGCGGTTTCTTGGGCAACAAGAAGGCCAACGCCGAGGTTCTTCTGCAAGAGATCAAAGAATTGATGGATAAGCAGTTCGAGCTCCAAGAAGGGGTAGTGGTTGATAAATTCATCTACTCCCGCCCGGCATCCGATGAGATAATCGAAACACTGGCCGCCAATTGCGATTTCGTGATCACCGCCATTGCCGATTGAGGGTCCTGCACCTCGTGCTGTATGCACGACGCCATGACTCTGGAAGGCAAGGGTATCCCCACGGTGGTTCTTTGCACCGATCCATTTTTGAACTCCGCCCATGTCCACGCCCGTACTTTTGGACGGGCCGGTTTTCGGCCGGTTGGCATTCCCCATCCCTTGGGAGGGCTTAAACCCGAGGCAGTCAAAGATCGCGCCGAGTCCATCTTGGATGAGATCATCACCGCGTTGACTCAAGACGGCTAAATTACCTTAACTAGATAAACGCCGCTGCCCAACACAAGGAGGCAAGCAAATGGCCACGGTAGGCGCGGGAAAGTATACCTACGAATTGGTGGAAGGTTGGGGTGAGTTTCCCCAGGGTTGGACCCTGGGCCAAACGGCCATAGTCACCGACTCCCAAGACCGGGTCTATCTTTTCAACCGCGGCGACCATCCATTGATTGTGATGGACCGGGACGGGCGCTTTTTGACCAGTTGGGGCGAAGGCGATTTGCCCGACGCCCACGGTATGTATATAGATGCCTCCGACAACCTGTACATGCCCGTAAAAAACAGCCATGTCGTCCTCAAATACAGTTCCCAAGGCGAGTTATTGATGACCTTGGGAACTTGGGACCAGCCTTCCGACTCCGGTTGGTCGGGCAACACGTCAGATATCGTGCAGCGGGGCGCCGGGTCCTTCCATCGGCCCAGCGATGTCGCCCTGTCGCCCGATGGGGACCTATATATCTCCGACGGCTACGGAAACGCCAGGGTTCATAAGTTCACCGCCGCCGGTGAGTTGCTGTTTTCCTGGGGCGAACCTGGCAAGACCGGTCCCGGGGAGTTTCATGTGCCCCACGGGGTATGGGTTCACAAAGACGGCCGGGTCATCGTGGCCGACCGGGAGAACGATCGCATTCAGGTGTTTACCGCCGACGGTGAATTCCTGACCCAGTGGACGGGGTTTTCCCGGCCCTGCGACATCTACATAGACCAAGACGAGGCGGTTTTCATCCCGGAGCTGGACGCTTTTATGAGCATCACCGACCTGGACGGGAACCTGCTTGCCCGCTGGCCGGGCCCCACCGGCGCGGGCGCCCATGCCATCTGGTTAGACTCCCATGGTGACCTCTACATCAACCAAAATCTAGAGGGCCAGAGGCTGATCAAGTATCGAAAGACCGGGTAACTGTCCCCAAGCGGCGGCTTTTTCCCGCGATCTACGCCTGAGCAGCACTCGACATGGGCACGCTCCAAACCTGGACTTTCCCGCATCCCCGAAATGGCCTACTAGACCTGACTTGGAAGCGAAGACTTGGAAGCCGAATCAGGGGTTATCCTGGCGGCGAAACCCTTTTATACTAAGGCGTTTGAAATTTTCGGAAATACTGCAAGAGGGAAAGCCATGGAGGCTGGGTATCAGGTAGGTCAGGTTGTGCTCAAGGGAGCGATGGGTTTGCAGGAGCAGTGGCAAAGCCACCTGGAGCAATTCCGGGCTGCCCGGGACGCTGGTTTCGACACATACTGCTGGGCCCACCACTATTTGATCCACCCATTTCAGCACTTCCAACCATGGCCCGTGTTGGCCCGCCTGGCGGCCGAGGCGGGGGATATGAAACTGGCCACTTCGATATTGCTGTTGCCCTTGCTAAATCCGGTGGACGTTGCAGAGCAGGCGGCGACCTTGGACCACATCAGCGAAGGCCGGTTGATCTTGGGGCTGGGTTTGGGATACCGGCCGGAAGAGTGCGAAGCCTTTGGGACCCAGATGTCGGAAAGGGGCAGGCGTGCGTCTGAAGCTTTGGAGCTAATGATCAAGCTATGGACAGAGGACGAAGTCACCCATCATGGCCGGTTTTTCCACGTCACCGGCGCCAAGCCTACGGCTCAACCATTTCAGAAACCCTACCCTAAGATCTGGCTGGCCGGCATGAGCGACCCGGCGATTCGAAGAGTGGGCCGGGAAGGTCATACCCTGTTTGTGGGTCCTGCCCAATCCCAGTCCGCCATTCGCGGCCAGATAGATCTCTACCATGAGACCTTGGCTGTTAACGGCCACCCGATTCCTGAGGAGATGGTGATAGTCAGGGAGTTTTTCTGCGCGCCGAGCCGGGAGAATGCCCTGGAGAAAGCCAGTTGGGGGTTTGAACGCAAGTACCAAGAGTATAATGCTCACGGCTTCCAAGGGACCGACCCGGAGTTGACCGAAAAAATGACCGGCGATTTGGAGACTTTGATGGATGACACATTCATCGTCGGCAGCCCCGAGGAATGTGTCGAGCAAATCGCCGGATACCACGAAATGGGTTTCACCCAGGTAGCGTTGCGCCTGTTCTATCCGGACATGCCGCACAGGGACGTGATGGAGCATATAGAGCTTGTAGGCAAGCAAGTTTTGCCGGCGGTTCATGCATTATGAGCCGGAAGACCACGCGAAGTATCTAAATTTAATGGTTGGGCATGATTAGTTGACATTTAGGCCCTGCCCAAACAGGAGAGCATTTAGTGAAGATTGGAGCAATATTCCCCCAGACGGAGATCGGCCCCGACCCCGGCGAGATCAAAGAATTCGCCCAGACCGCCGAGGGACTCGGGTATGCCCACATATTTATCGCCGATCACGTTTTGGGAGCTGATCCCAGCCACCACAACCACCCGTCTTTCCAGTCTTACAACCACCAAAGCGTGGTCCACGAACCGATGACAATGATGGGGTACATGGCGGCAATCACCAAGGACGTAGGCTTGGCCACTGGGATATTGATCCTGCCCCAGAGGCAGACGGTTCTGGTGGCGAAACAAGCGGCCGAGGTGGATGTGCTCAGCGGTGGAAGGCTGCGTTTGGGCATCGGCGTTGGCTGGAACGAAGTTGAATTCGAGGCATTAGGCCAGGATTTTCATAACCGGGGCCGGAGAAGCGCCGAGCAAATTGCTTTGCTCCGGGCATTGTGGTCTCAAAAAGTGGTTAACTTCGAAGGCCGCTGGCACCGGGTCACCAACGCGGGATTGAACCCGTTGCCGGTGCAGCGCCCCATCCCCGTTTGGCTGGGCGGGGGCGGCAACGCCGCCGGCGACCCGATGGAGCCGGTGTTGCGCCGCATAGCCCGGTTGGCCGACGGCTGGTGTCCTAACTTTTCACCGGACCAAGAGGGAAGCGCCCTGCTGGAAAAGGTCAGAGGATACATGAAAGACGCGGGACGTGAACCGGCGGAACTCGGCTTGGAAGGCCGCATCCGAATCGGCGGGAAACAACCTGCAGATTGGTTGGGGGAGGCCAAGGCCTGGGAAGAGTTGGGCGCCACCCATCTGGTAGTGGAGACCCGCAGGGGAGGTTTGGGTCCCCTGGAAGACCACTTGAGGGCCATTGCCCAGTTCCTGGAAACGGTCAAGGAAGTGGCCGGCTAGTTAGGCCGAAGTACTCGAACCGGGAGCGTGCCCGGTCTACCTAACTGAAATTGATCACGGTGCGGGCCACATTGCCTTGTTTCATATCTTCGAAGGCTTCGTTCACCTGCTCCAATTTCATGCGCCGGGAAACCATCTGGTCCAGCTTCAGGCGTCCCTGTAAGTAGAATTCGATGTAGCGGGGCATGTCGATCCGGAAACGGTTGGAGCCCATGCTGCTGCCCTGTATCTTGCGTTCCCGCAGAAACGAAGGGCCGTCGAGTTCGATTTTGGTCCCCTGCGGTATCATCCCTATGATGGTGGCGGCGCCCCCTGCGGTGAGCATGTCAAACGCCTGCTCGGCGGTTTCTTTCTTGCCGATGGCTTCAAAGGAGTAGTCGACCCCTCCGTTGGTCAAGTCGCGGATTTTTTCCACGACGTCGCCGCTGGAAGCATCGATCACGTCGGTGGCGCCGAACTCTCTGGCCATGGTCAATTTGGTTTCGACGGAGTCCACGGCGATGACTCGCAAAGCCCCCGCCAGAATCGCTCCCTGGATGACGCTCAGGCCCACGCCGCCGCAACCTATCACCGCTACGGTGCTGCCCGGCTCAACTTTGGCCGTGTTCAACGCCGCGCCTACTCCCGTGGTCACTCCGCAACCGATCAAAGCCAGTTGTTCAAAAGGAACGTCGTCTCGCACCTTGACCGTGGCGTTTTCGTGGACCAGCATCTGCTCGGCGAAGGATGAGATTTGAGCCATTTGCGTGATGGGGGTGTCTCCCTGGCGGAGGCGGGAGGCTTCGTTGGGACCGCGCACTACGTCATCGCGGTGGCAAAGGTTGGGCCGGCCGCTGAGGCAACGGTCGCAATGGCCGCAGAAGACCGACAGGCAGGTTATCACCGTGTCGCCGGGCTTCACGTAGCTAACCTGGGATCCCACCGACTCCACCGTGCCTGCGGCTTCGTGCCCCAGAACGGCCGGCATGGCGATACTGTATTTTCCTTCAATGAAGTGGAGGTCACTATGGCAGACTCCGGTCGCCCCGGTCCGGATCAAAACCTCTCTGGGGCCGGGATTGTCCACCCGGACTTCCTCAACTTCCAGTGGCCGGTCTACTTCCCTTAAAACAGCGGCTCTCATAACCCACCTCGATCTGAGTTGGTCGAGGACGTGCGGCCAAGGCTAATTCGGTGCGCAGGCCGGCTTGGCTAGGCACGCCCAAGGTTTGGCGTGACTGTAGCATCGCCGCCCGTTGGGGTCAACAGGGTTTGGAATTAGACGCGGATGGGACCACTGGACGCTGGCCGGCTCGAAAGTTGGAATTGAATGAGGCGTGGCGGGAAAGGCAGGTTCGGCCCGCCGGTTGAGGCCCAGACATTGGCAGACTGGATTCCCAACCGGAAGGTATCAGGGGAAGGAATGGTTACCGGAGGAATAGGGTTGAGGAGGGTTTCACCCTAGCAAACCAGAGGATCTTGTCCCTGGAGGGCGTCTCGAAGTTTGGCCAGGGTGCTGCGTTGCAGCCGGGAAACCTGCATCTGGGATACGCCCATCCGGGCTGCGGCATCCGTCTGAGAAAGGCCATTCAGGTAGCGTAGACACAATACCTTTTTCTCTTGCGGATTGAGGCGTTCCACTGATTCTGTTAAGTCCAAAACGGCCGCCAGATTCTCTATCTCGGGGTCTACGAATCCCAGAAAATCCATCAAGGTGGTGGCGTCTCCGCCGTCGCCCGGCTCGTATTCCAAGTCCAACGATAATGGCTTGCCCATGAACGACCTCAACCCAGCGAGCCAACTGGGCAGCAGCCCTGGGAAGGTATCCTTCAGATGGTTTTCAGTCGGCGCCTCCAAAATTGCAGTTGTCTTTCTGCGGATGATGTCTTCCACCGTCGTCCCGGCCATGGGCACAGGGTCGTCAGGAAAGCGGCCCGGAACGTCGGTCCCCTGAATCCCCGTTGGCCTCAACCATGATCAACGCCATGCGGTCAAACGGGACGAGCTTGGCAATCTCTACACCCAGTAGCTCGAACACATCGCTGAAGTCAGACGACGAACTGATGATCCTTCCCAATTCGGCCATGATCAAGTTTTCTTCTACTAACCTAGTTTGTTCCTCCTCTGCTTGGCGGAGTTCCGTTATATCGCGTACATTCGCGAGGGCAAGCTCGTCGTTCAATTTCGTGAACCTGACTTGGACCGGGAATGTGCTTCCGTTTTTTCGTTTGTTGACGCCAAAGATCTCAATGACCTGACCGGCAGGAATGTTATCGTACAAAGCCCGAACTTCCTCTTCGAAAGCCGGGGCGACTTCTATATCGAAAATGGTCAGGTTCAAAAAATTCCTCCAGGCTATACCCATAGGCCACGCAGGCCCGGTCGTTAACGTCGGTGAATTTGAAATCATCCACTCGGCTAACGAATACGAAATCGGGGGATTGGACCAACAGGGATCTGTATTTCGCTTCGCTTTCCCTTATAGCTTCTTCCGCCTCTCTCGATTTGGTCACATCGGATACGAAAGCGAGAGTCAGCATGCCATCGTGGGTATTGATGTGGCTGAGGCTAACATCCACCGGGAATAAGCTTCCGCCCTTTCGCCGGCCGGAGAGTGGCAATCCTTGGCCCATGGTGCGGTTGGATGGGTTTTGGTTGAATCCAACACGGTGATGTCCATGGAAGGCCCTCAGATTTTCCGGTAGAAGGATATCCACCGAGTTACCCAAGAGTTCTGCCCGAGTGTAATCGAACATCGCCTCGGTGCGAGCATTGGCCAACACGATCTCGCCCGCCTCGTTGGCCACTACGATGCCCTCCGACGCGTATTCCAATAGAGCGGCGCTTCTGGCTTCGCTTTCCACCAAATCCTGCTCGGCCTGCAAGCGGCCGGTGATATCCCTCAAAGTGAGTTGTAAGGTCCTTTCTCCTCCTTGGACCAATGGTGTTCCACTTACTTCTGCGTCTCGAACCTGGCCGTCCAAACCCACGATTTTGCCATGTCGCAGGGGTATCGGTTCCATCTCCTCTTGGGCCATGCCCATTCGCTCGGTGGTCACGGCAGCAAAATCGGCATGGACGAAATCCAAGTAGTGCTTGCCAATGACGTTTTGATCCTCTACCGCCCCCAATAGCTTGGTTCCCGATGGATTTACATAAATGATCTCATCCATTTTCGTGACTACTATGGCATCGGGAGAGTTCTCCACCATACGGCGATATCGCTCTTGGCTGCGGTTTAATTCTTCTTCCGTCCGCAACCGATCGGTATAGAGTTGAGAGTTGGCGATGGAACCGGCGATTTGCGCCGCTATGTCTTGGGAAAGTGAGAGGTGATCCTCGGTGTAGGCATTATTCCCTCGCGAGGCGAAATGGAGCACTCCTACAACGGCATCTTCAGAAATCAATGGCGCATGCCGCGTTGGTATAAGCGATGAATGCGAGGATAGCGAGAGGCAACTTCAGTCTCCGATATGGCATCGTACCGTATAGGCAGGCGAGTCGCGGCCGCCTCTTGGGTCATCGTGCCAGATAGGGGAATTTTCGAGAATCTGTGGCTTTTCCTCGCATCGGAGGCGGAATCCATCCAGGTTTCATAGATTGTGTTCGACCAGTCGGATTCCAAGTTGACCCTGGAAATCGACAACGAGTCAAATGGCACCAGTTTAGCTATGGCCGAAATTAGGTTGTCTACGGCTTCTGAAAGATTTGGGGATGAACTGGCCATGCGGCTGATCTCCGCCAGGCACCGGTAGCGTTCCTCGCTTTTTTTCAAGGATTGTTCGGCCTGTATCCGTTCCCAGTCGAGCTGGGCGTTGGCGATGGCGCCGGAGATCTGATACGCCACGTCTTTGGCCATTTCAATATGACTTTCCTGATAGGCGTGGGTGTGGCAAGCCTGGAATTGGATTGCACCGATAACGCGGTCGCTCGAGATCAGCGGCGCCGCCAGGAACGAGCGCAGACCCATTTGGTAGCCATCCGCCAGATCGGGAAACCGCGATGGGATTTCTGATTCCGAATCAGCGTCTAAAGTATATGTGGCGCCCGTTAGAGCGATTTCTCCGCTTAAAGTGTTTGACAGAGGAGCCGTTTCTCCGCATTCTCGTCCGGGTATAACCGTCCCAGTGACGTATAATCTTCGTGCGGTTCCCGCTTCCAGGTCGGTGGAGGTAATGGACAGGTAGTCATAGGGTATGAGCTGACCAGCCTGAGAAGCCAGGGGCTCGAAAACCTGCTCGATCTCAGGAGCAACGTGGATGATTCGCTCAATCTCCGCGAGGATTTCCTCCTGCTTGGTCAGAAGGATTTGGGATTCATGTATTCGGCGTAACGTCTTCAATTCCTGGGCCAACTGCACGCGCGAATCCGTTATTTTCCCTATTATCGAGCCGGTCAACACCGCCGCTGAGCTGGCGATTATTCCCGTTTGGGCCGCCCAAGCTTGCAGGTCGCCGGGCATCACGACCCATATCAAGACCAAATTTAACGGGTAGCTCGCCAGTCCCGCCCCAACTCCACCCCGCCAGCCAAACAGCCATGCGCCAAACAGGACCGGCATAGTGACAAATATCGCGGCCATGGGCCCAACTTCCTGCTCCAAAAACCTGAAGCATGCCACGTAAATCCCCAAAATTCCGAGGAAGATGGCCCATTTAGTTCGGGCCGGCCATGGATTTGCTAACAGGATTCCGTCCAATGACAGCATGCTTCTTATCCCGGCTCCAGAAGGTTGCGGAAACGGGGTAGCCCTTTTAGCCCCAATGATATCCATTGAACGTCCAACAAAATGGCCGATAGGCCTGCCGAATTGATGACTAGCGCGGCGCCAAAGCTGGGGATTGACGCCGACCTCCACCCGCCTAAAGGTGACGTGTTCAGTTCTATTTCGATGATGGGCCTCATGAAGGTGTGCTGTTGCCGGAATTAGAAATCCCGAGAAGGGGATTCGGATCTTTCCACGAACCAAGGCAGTCATTTTGATCGCATGAAGGCGGCCAGGAAACGCCGGTATGTTTCCCGGCATATTTCATTGGTGGATGAATATGAGTTACTCCTACAAATGATGTGAGTTAACAGGCTTGAATTTACCTCAAAATCGGCCGAGGTGGATGTCGATAATGTAACAACATCGGTGTGAAGCATAACAAAAATGTGACGGATGAGGGCCGGTGTAAAGGCTTCAGGGGATTCGTGCGGTGGCCATTTAAAGCCAACTGGAAACTAACAAACGGAAACGACAGGTGTCTATCCAGATCATATTGACGCAAACCCCCTCCGCGCCTAATCACAAGGTATGAATATAATTGGGGTTTGCGTCAATATGATGAACGTAACTCGGCGTAGTTGATAGCAACGTTGCGATTTAGCTGGCCGTTTACTTCTGACTGGAAGAAAAACCGGCGTCTACACCAACTGCCTTCCATTACCGCCCCGGTTTTGCACGCCGGCGATTTCCTGCTGTATCCTGAAGCCGTTTCATATTTGGGTCCCAGTTCATCAGTGGAGATATGTTGGACAACGAGACGACCTTGGGGGATATCACAGTCTTAGACCTGAGCGAAGGGGTTGCCGGGGCCCTTTGCACCCGGCTGCTGGCGAATTTGGGCGCCCGGGTTTTGAAGATTGAACGGCCCGGGGTTGGAGACGTTTCCCGGACCGCTGATCCATTATTCTCCGGCGGCGCCCACAGCCAAAGCGCATTGTTTCATTCCCTTAATCAATCAAAACAAAGCATAACACTTAACCTGGAGACCACGACCGGGGCGCAGATCCTTAAGCGGCTTTCCCGAGAATCCGATTTCCTCGTTGAGAATTTCCCTCCCGGATATATGGCCGGGCTGGGTTTGGCGTATCCGGTCCTCGCCGAGTCGGACCCAAGCTTGATCTATACTTCCATCACGCCGTTTGGCCAATCGGGACCGTATCGAGATTACAGAGGTTCGGACCTAGTCGCTCAAGCCGCCGGAGCCTTGATGCATCCCATTGGGTTGCCGAGCCGGGAACCACTCAAGGTAGGCGGCAATGCCGCTCTTTTTACTGTCGGGGCGTGCGCCTTTTCGGCCACAATGGTTGCTCTTTATGCCAGGGATTGCCAAGGAATCGGCCAGCATGTGGATATCTCCGCCATGGAGGCCATCACCGTGGCGCAGATACATTCGTCTATCCATTCCCAGTTTGGCCACGAACCGGAGCGAAGAGAGACCAACCTGGTCCGAGCGAAAGACGGCTGGATCAGTCCGGGTCTGGAAACTGGGGTTCAGGCGGAAACCTGGGACCGGGCCTGTGACCTGATGGGCGTCCCCGAGCTAAAAGATGATCCTAGATTCAACTCGCCCCAGGCTCGCCGGGAGAATCAGCAAGAACTGCTTGAGGTGGTGGGACGTTGGACCGGCGGTCTGCTGAAGGAAGATGTTTACCATACCTTGCAGGGGTTGCGCAGCATTGCAGGATACGTCGCCACGGTGGAGGACCTGGTGAATTCTGAACAACTGAAGTTCCGGGATTTTTGGCAACAGACGGAAATCGAATCCGGCGTTGCCGCGATCTTACCCGGACCGCCATTCAAAATGGAGGGCGTTTCGGCTTCCCATTTTCCGGCGCCCCAGTTGGGGGAGCACAACCAAGATGTTTATTGCGGCCGGTTAGGGTTCTCGACCGCCGAGTTGGAACAGATGAAACGATCGGGCGTCGTGTAGCCCCGATAGTCTGAACATACAAACTGGAAGTCTTGAACTTTTCATGCCGTCGCCGATGGAAGTTGTGGTTCCATGGCCGATTCGAGATTTCAGGAGGATGTCTTGCCACGTTCCGCCTTAGAAGGATTGAGAATCTTGGACCTGACCCAGGTGGCCGCGGGCCCTTACACTACCTTCCTTTTAGGTTTCATGGGGGCTCAGGTTATCAAGGTCGAGTCATGTTCCCGCATGGACATAAGCAGGGGCAGACCCAAGCCCACCCCTGGGCAGTACCGCAGTTACCCCGGAGGAGAACCAGGAGAGCGCCCGTGGAACCGCTCGGCTCACCACGTCCACCGAAATGTCAACAAACTCAGCATCGCCCTGGACCTGAGCAAAGCCAGGGGCAAGGAACTTTTCCTGGAATTGGCCAAGATCTGCGACCTGCTCCTTGAAAATTATCGGGCGCCGGTAATGGACCGCCTGGGATTAGGCTTCGCAACTGTTGCCAAAGCCAACCCCCAGTTGATCTATTTGAAGATCAGCAGCCAAGGCAACTCAGGCCCAGAGAGGGATTACGGTTCTCTGGGGTCCACGTTGGAGCAGACTGCCGGAATAGCTTCGATCACCGGGTATGAAGATGGCCCTCCAATGATGACCAACGAGACGTTCCCCGACCCCTTGGTCGGCATTCTAGGAGTGGGAGCGGTGATGGCCGGGCTGCGCCGTCGCCGCAAGACCGGAATAGGTGGATTCATAGATCTCTCCCAGAGAGAGGCCACGATTGGAGTATTGGGCGAGGCCGTGTTGGACTTTTCGGTAACTGGCCGAGTAGCCGCGCCGGCGGGCAACACACATCCCGGCATGGCTCCCCAGGGGGTTTATCCCTGTGCGGGAGACGACATGTGGGTGGCTGTCTCCGTGGGCTCCCATGAGGAGTGGCTGGGGTTGTGCCGGGCGCTAGGCCAGCCTGAATTGGCCGCTGAGCCAGGGTTTCAAACTGCGGTGACGCGCCGCCAAAACCGGGAACGGCTCGACCAAATCATCGCCCAATGGACCGGGCAGCGCGGTCACTACCAGGCCATGCACCTGCTGCAGGCCCATGGGGTCGCCGCCGGAGCCGTGTTAAAGGGCGGTGAGACCATCGTCGACCCCCACCTGGAAGCCAGGGATTTCTGGGATGTGGTTGACCACCCGGAAGCAGGGGTATACAAACAGGTGACAACTCCGTGGAAGCTGTCGGAGAATCCTAGGCAAGAAGCCACACCGGCGCCTGGCTTGGGCCAGCACAACGAATACGTGCTTGGTGATCTTTTGGGCCTCGCGCCGGAGGATGTAACGGCGTTGGCCGACGAAGGAATCATCGGGACCCGCCCCCTAGAGGCTGATTGACGCCCCCGCCGCTTCTTCTCCAAACAGAGGACTGGGCGAACCCCGCGCTACCGGCCCACACAACCAAAAAGCTGAAAAATCAAGGGAGGATTACTTATGGGACCCGATCTGATCGAACATCTTCTATACGAACCGGAAGACTCCGGGATACTGTGGATCAAATTTAATCGCCCTGAACGCATGAACGCCCTCATTGGTTCTTCGGAAGAGAACGGCACGGTTGCCAAAGTGGGCGAATACATGCGAGCCGGGGATGATGATCCAAATATCCGGGTGATTGTGCTTACCGGCGTAGGCCGGGGGTTTTGCTCCGGCGCGGATATGAGGCGAGACACGCCCGACGACTTGAAGGGCGAGAATTTCATTGGCAACCGCAGCGAAAGGGAGGGTCCCGATGCCAGCCGGGAACATTTCTTTCATGGCTTCACCAAGTTGCATCGGGATATTTCCCAAGTTAGAAAGCCCACCATAGCTATGATCAACGGCCCGGCGGTGGGTTCGGGAATGGATATGGCCCTGCACTGTGACATTCGGATGGGATGCGAAAATACCCGGTTCATCGGGTATCAGCAATTGGGGCAGATCGTAGAGAATGGCGGAAGCTATTACCTGCCCAAGATGGCCGGTTTGGGCCGGGCCTTGGAATTTGCCTATACCGGGCACCTGGATGCCCAAAGGGCCTACGATTGGGGATTGCTGAACTACCTGGTGGATTCGGATAAACTGGAAGAGACCACTAGGGAGTTGTGCGGCCGTATCATGCGCACGCCGCCGATGGTCCAGTGGGTAAGCAAACGCATCATGCGCGCTTCGCTGGACAGCAGCTTAGAAAATACGATGGTGCTGACGTCTAATGCGGGCGGGATCCTCAACGGCTCGGAAGACGCCGGGGAGGCGCGGCGGGCGTTTCTGGAAAAGCGGGCGCCGGTGTTCAAGGGCCGATAAACCCTCCGCTCACCGTAAAAAACCTGCGAATAAATGGGACGGCTTCAGCCGTCCCATTTATTCGACCGGCTTCAACACGGCTATGGGAAAGCGCCGGCTGGTCCGCCGCTCGTATTGCAGGTAGCCGGCATACATGGCTACGAAGCCCAGCCACAACCGGTCGCGCTCTTCTCCAGAAGCCTCCCTGGCCCGGACTGGAATCTTCGCCGATCTGATTTGAACGTCCGCCTTGGGATTTGCCTTGAGATTAAGCCACCATTGGGGGTGCTTCGGGTCGCCGCCGTACGAGCCGATGACGGCCCACCCGGTGCCTTCGTTGAGGTACAAAAGGGGAGTGGTTCGGACCCGTCCGGTTTTCCGGCCCACGGTGTTCAACAGGAGCACCGGTCCCTGAATCCGATTGCCGGCGCGACCATCCGACGCCCGGTACAACAACTTATGGATCCGGGACAGTACCCAAACCAAGAGCCTGCGGGCTTTGAGACTATTCATAGAGTCGAAACGATTCGGAGGGACGGCTAAGTAGAGTTTGTGTTAGGTGCCGGCTGTAGTTGGGTGGGAAATATTTGACGGCCCGTCTTGCGTGATTGCCGCTTCCCAATCGGGGATCAACAGGCTGGAGGTTGGCGGCATAGACAGAATCAAAGCAGCCCCGGCCAGGCTGGCCAACACTGATAGGATCACTGTGATGTCGTAGGACCCGAACATGAAATAAAGGACCCCGCCGATCCAACCGCCCACGGCCATCCCGGTCCCAGCGCCAAACTGCTGCCACCCGAAGGAACGGCCCATGGGCCCCCGGCCGAAGTACTGCCTGTTGATGATTGGGAAGGCTGAACCTTCGCCTCCATAGCCAATGCCGAATATCACCGCAAACAGGTAGAACTGCCACAGTTCTTGAGTCCAAAATAACATCAGCACCGGCAGCCCTTGGAGGACGAACATGGTTGCCATTGCCCGTTTCGCTCCCAGATGGTCCGCCACCACCGGCGTTAGGAAGCGGGTTAGCACGCTGACCGCCATAAGCGTGCTCAAGACTCCGGCGGCTGAGACCACGTTGACGCCTGCCTCAACGGCGATTGGAATGATGTATATGATGACGATGGCGTGACCCGTGCAGCCAAAGAAGTGGACCGCCACCAATTGCCGAAAGGCGTTGGTGCCTTGCATGCTGGCCAGGAACGTTTTGAGCCGCAACTTTTCTTCGGCGGGGTCTGCTCTTTCTCGCGAAGGCGGTCTGGCTGAAGCGCCATACGGCCGCAGGCCCAAATGATGCGGCTCATTTCGAAACAGCAGCATCAGACCGATCATAACGACGCTGGAGGATAAACCGATAAGCCAGAACGCCGTCTGCCAGGTCAAAGCCGCAATCAGGGCGCTAAGGAACACTGCCATTATTGCGGGGCCTAATCCGTGGGCCGCCTGCAGCAATCCGATGCCAAATCCCAGGCGGTTGCGGAACCAGACATTTGCTGTGGTGAGGATGGGTACGCTGAAGCACGCTTGGGCCACGCCAAGGAAGATCCCGTAGGATACCCAAAGGTGCCAGACCTGGCTGGTCGCACCGGTGATGATCGCGCCCAAAAAGAAGAACAGGATCCCGGCAAATATCACTTTGCGGGCGCCGAAGCGGTCCGTGGCAATCCCGCTTAGAGGAGCCATCGCCGCGCCGATGATGGCTCCCAGGGCATAAGCGAGAGTAATGGACGCCGGGCTCCAACCCATGTCTTGCTGAAGAGGCACCACCAACACGCCGAAGGCCTGGCGGACCGAGCCGCCGGCCATATGCAAGACCGCCGCTATGGCAATGATTATCCAAGCATAATGGATTCCGGGAAATAACCCGGGCAGGCGGCTGACCTGACGGTTGAGCGGCGATTCAACCAAGTAACAACCTTATGGGTATGGACTAGGATAATTGCCGGCCGAGCAAGCGAAAATCCGCGCCCGAACATAACTCGTGGAGTCTAATTGTGGGCCTCATTATTGTCAAGGTTGATGAACAGCAGCTCACTATTCTTAAATATAATAACAGTTGATAAACTGGCTGATTCTGCGCCAGTGCTGCTATGGTGTCAAAGTTCATGGGCGTCTACGTGATCGGGGACCGGAACCGCCTCAATAAGCTCGGAGGAACATTTGCTTAAGGATTCAGAACAACGTTGCTGACCAACCGTAAATTGTTCTATGGGTGGGCCGTGGTGGCTGGGGCGTTCGTATCCCATTTTCTGGGTTATGGAACCCTGGTTGTCGCCTTTGGCATTTTCTTCCCCTTCATGGCGGAGTCTCTCTCCTGGAGCCGGGGCCTACTCGCCAGCGCCACCATCTTGGCCAGAGGCGCCTCGGGTGTGACCGGCCCGATGTTGGGTCATCTTGTAGACCGCCACGGTCCCAGGCCCTTCGTCGTTTTTGGCGGTATGACCATGGCCGTTGGGGCGGCAATCCTGGCTATGGTGCACAGTCCATGGCAATTGTTTGTGGGGTACGGCTTGCTCCTTTCCATAGGTTCCGTGGCTTTGACCGACCTTACGGCCGATTCAACCGTCTCCAAATGGTTCGTGCGCCGGCGGGGCAGGGCCTTGGCATTTTCCACCATGGGCATGTCTTCCGCGGGAATAGTCTTGCCGGGAGCGTTGGCGTTCCTGATCACCCAGATGGGATGGAGGGTCGCGTGGGCGGCCCTGGCGGCGGCCATCCTGATTCTTGCCCTTCTGATCGCACCGGTCATGCGCCGGAGGCCCGAAGACCACGGGATGGTTCCCGATGGCGAGGCGTTCCAACCCGCGGAGGAAAGCGGTGGCCCCATTATCGACGAGGTATCTTTGACCGCCAAGGAAGCGATCCGAACTCCGGCATTCTGGCTTTTGGCGGCGAGCACCAACCTGGCGGCCATCGCTATCTTTGGCGTGAACCTCCACGTGTTTTCTTACCTCAGGGACTCGGGCCTTTCCGTGGGGCTGGCGGCGGGCACGATTACCTACCTTTATTTTTTACAAACGGCCGCCAAGCCGATTTGGGGATTCATCGGAGAGCGGCTGCACGTGCGATACTGTCTGGCGGCCTGCTATGCCGGCGGGGCGTTGGGAATCGTTATCCTGATAGGCGCGTCCACTTTGCCGGGCTTTATCGCTTTCGCCACCGTTTACGGTTTGACCAGGGGGGCCCAATCGTTTATTAGCAGCCTAGCCTGGTCCAACTATTTTGGCAGAGACGCCCAGGGGGCGATACGCGGGGCCTTGTTCCCAATCAGGTTTGTTTCCGGGTCCATCGGCCCGGTTGCGGCGGGACTGATGTTCGACTTGCGGGGAGACTATACAATGGCGTTCGCGGCATTCGTCGCGGTGTTTGCCCTTGGGAGCCTAGCGGCTGTCATGGCCAAGCCGCCGGCCCGGAAGCTTGTCGAGAGTATGGCCCTGGGAGATTAGCGGAAAGTTCGTGAGGAGATTACCTTGAAAGTAGGCGTAAATCTGATCAATTTTGGCCCCGGCGCAACCCCGCAATCCTTAAAGCGCTGGGTCCAGCTTTCGGAATCGCTGGGCTACCATTTGATGATGACGTCCGATCACATCGGCATCACCCCCGACGTGCAGCAGCGTTATCCGGCGCCGTTCTACGAGCCGTTGTCCACCTTGGGTTGGATGGCGGGCATCACCGAAAAAATGGAGATCGGCACCACGGTGATCATAGCCCCTTACCGGAACGTGTTGGAGCTGGCCAGGGCCTGCGCCAATGTGGACCAGCTTAGCGGCGGGCGGCTCATCCTGGGAGTGGGAATCGGTTGGGCGCAACAGGAATTCCAAGCGCTCGGAACGCCGTTCAAGAACCGGGGCGCCATCACGAATGAGGTGCTTGAGGCCCTAACCCTGCTATGGACGCAGGACGTGGCGTCTTATGAAGGTAAATTTGTATCATTCCAGGACGTTAACACCGGGCCCCGGCCGGCGCGGCATCCGAAGCCGCCCATCTGGGTAGGCGGCGCCAGCGATGCGGCTCTGCGGCGCACGGTCCGCTACGCCGATGCCTGGCACCCCATCCGCATTCGTGTTGATTGGCTGAAAGAGACCGGGATTCCTCGACTTACTGAAATTGCCGGCAAGGAAGGCCGGCCCGTCCCGGCAATATGCCCCAGGATCAGGCTTCAAATCGTGGATTCCCCCGCTCCGGAAGACGAACGCGTCGCCGGACATGGGACCCTGGACCAGGTGCGCCGGGACATGGCGGGCCTAGAGGAGCTTGGTTGCCAGTACGTGCTTCTGGACAACTACCATGACGACCTGGAAGCGATCAAAAACAACGAGACGTCGTGGAGCATGCTGGCGTCGATGGCGGAAAAGGTCGTGGACCTGGCGCACGAGACGGTCTATTAAACAGCTTTTTACTTGCGGGGGCCTGGGGTAGCCCGCCAGGGTTCTGTATATTCCATTACCATTACATGTGGAGGTTTCCTCGGCATGGATGACGCCAAAAGAGAAGCAGTCTTTTTTATCGCCGACATTTCCGGCTATACAAAATTCATCTTCTCCAACGAGAAAGAGATTTCCCATAGCCAGATGGTCATCCGCGAACTCATCACGTCGCTCATGGAGCGGGTCAACCTTCCTTTGAGGCTGGTGAGGATAGAAGGGGACGCCATATTCCTTTACGCCCTGAAAGACGAACCCGAACATCCTTGGGTGAAGGTGTCAAAAACCCTGGCGAGCGATGTTTTGATTTTCTTCCAGGTTTTCTCCGAGAAACTCGCTGAGCTGATGATCCACAAATTCTGCAACTGCACCGCGTGCGTCAACATTGAGCAATTGGAGCTCAAGGTGGGGGCTCACAGCGGCACGGCGGCTTTCTACCGGCTGGGAGATCATCAGGAACTCACAGGAACCAGCCCAATAGTGATTCACCGGCTGATGAAAAATTCGATTCAGGCGACAGAATACATGATGTTCACTGAGCCGGCGTACCAGGACTTGGCTCCGCCTGAATGGGACGTGGAGGAAGGCGAAGAACAGTACGATGACATCGGCTCTATCAAGACCTATGTTTACCTACCGCCGGAACCGGATCCATACGTCCATTCGCCCGATTCCAAACCACCGGCCGTATTCATTGATTCCTTGCGCAGCGAGGTATCCAAGGAGTATTGTCAGGTGCCGCAAAATCCGGAGGCTGATTTGCATTTCCATACCGGCCGGCGCCTTGCGACCCTCTTGGAGTACCGGGACCATTGGCTGGAGGGATTATCGGAACGGGCTATTGAGTCATTCGCGGGAACCGGTAACCCGTTCAAGTTGGGAGATATCTGCGCGGCCGAAAAAGTTGTGGATGCGGGATGCGGCGTTGGTCTGGATTGCCTTATCGCCGCCAAGATGGCCGGGGCGGATGGCGAGGTCATTGGCATTGACATGACCCAGGAGATGGTCGGCAAAGCCAGGGAAAACGTAAAGGCCTCGGGGTTCAAGAACATTTCCGTACAAGAGGGGATTTTCGAGGCGCTTCCCGTGGCTGACGGGTGGGCCGACGTGGTCATATCCAACGGCGCCATCAATCTGGCGCCGGACAAAGATGAAGTCTTTAGGGAAATGAACCGGGTTTTGAAACCGGGCGGCCGGCTTCAAATCGCCGATATCCTGGTGGATAAACCCATACCGGAAGCCGCCAAAAGGAATATCGACCTGTGGACTGGTTGAATAGCCGGCGCTCTGCTGGAGGCAGAGCTGGCCGATAAGCTTTCACAGGCAGGTTTCGAGGGCTTCGAAATTGTTTGGCGGGGCGAGATATTCCGTGATGCCCCGCTGCAAACCGCGGTCTCGGACTTTGGGTTGATGGGGATAAGCTACCGGGCAGTTAAGGTTTAACCCTTAGCCCGAATCCACCGATAGAGGGCGTGTCGCGACAGGGCGGATAGGGAAGGAAGTGCTCCTCTGAATCTGGGATAATGGTTTTATAACAGAAAACCGACCAGAAACAAGGAGCACCCAATAGATGCTACCACGCAACCACCTCGACCGCATCCACATCACCTTCGACGACCACCGCCTGGTCAACAATGCCGGCCTGCTCCTTCCCGCCACCTTGGCCTTGCACCTCGGCCTTTCCCAACTGGTTGACCGGCGCCTGGACCTGGGCCGGGCCCCAGGCCGAGCCAACACCGGTGACAAGATGATGACGCTGGTGGCATCTGCGTTGGCGGGCGGCGACTGCATCGACGACGCCGATGCGCTGCGCGCCGGCGGGACAGCCTGCACCCTGGGCAGTGTGCTCAAGGCGCCCTCCACCCTGGGCGCCTTCCTGCGCAGCTTTCGCTGGGGCCACGTCCGCCAACTGGACCGGGTGAGCCGCGAGTTGCTGGCCCGGGCCTGGCAGGCCGGAGCCGGACCCGGCGACGCACCATTTACCATCGACCTTGATTCGACGATCTGCGAGACCTACGGACTGGCCAAGGAGGGCGCCCGCCACCACGGCTACACCGGCGCCCGGGGCTATCACCCGCTGTTGGCCGGCGCCGCCGGCGCCGGCGACGTGCTGATGTCCCGGCTGCGCGAGGGCCGCGCCAACACCGCCCGCGGGGCCGCCCACTTCCTGCGGGAGACGGTGGGGCGGATGCGCTACGCTGGCGCCAGCGGGCAGATCACCCTGCGGGCCGACAGCGGCTTCTATACCCACGCCGTGGTCGCCGTCTGCCGCAAGCTGGACGTGCGCTTCTCCATCACCATCCGCCAGCACAAAAGCCTGCGCAATCTCATCGAGGCCATACCCGAAGCTGCCTGGACGCCGATTCCCTACTGGATGGACGGCGCGGCCGCTGTGGCCGAGACGACTTATACCCCCTTCCAGAGTGAGCCGGACGCCGCGCCGGTGCGGCTCATCGTCCGGCGGGTGCAGCCGACCCCCGGTTCCCAACTGGCCCTCTTCGCCACCTACAGTTATCACGGCTTCATCACCGACCGGGACGGAGAGACCCTGGAACTGGAGGCCGACCACCGCCGCCACGCCGAGATCGAGAATGCGATACGCAACCTCAAGTACGGCGTCGGGTTGAACCACATGCCGTCCGGCCGCTTCGCCGCCAACGGCGCCTGGCTGGCCGTCCAGGTGATGGCCCACAACCTGGCCCGCTGGACCGCGCGCATCGGCCTGGGCGAGCAGATCGTGACCACCAAGACCCTCAGGCGACGGTTCTTCTCCCTGGCCGGACGGCTCACCCGCTCGGCGCGCCGCCTCACCCTGCATCTGCCCCAGCGCTGGCCTTGGGAAACCCAGTTCAGTCGCGCCCTGGCCCGGCTGCGCGCCCTGCCACTCCCAGCCTGACGACCCGTCTGCAACTGACCCGCCATCCGGCCAACTGAACGTCCCGGCAAACTCGCGCCAGTCCCGGTCCGCGAGCGCCTCTTCCCGTGTCCTATCCCGCCATCTCGCTCAGCACAGCCACTGCAGACCGCCATCGGCGCCCCCAAAAGCGCCTGCGACCGCCCGCCAACCTCCCGTCTACCCGAATTCGAGCCCGGATCATCGCGCCTGCAACTCCCTCCCCCCTCTTCCGCTGTCCTCACGCCCTCCATCCGGGTCCATCGGTGGATTCGGACTTAGGTGTAACCCTGGCTGTAAATCTCCGGGGATCTGCCGGTCAGCGGAGTTGCTCGGCGAATTGGCCCCGGACTTTGTCCAGCTTAGGCTGGATCACGATTTGGCAATACATCGCGTCCGGATTGTTGGCGTAGAACTGTTTGTGGTCTTCCTCGGCCTCGTAAAAAGCCTCCAACGGCTCCACCTGGGTCACGATGGGTCCACCCTGGGAGCCGGAACTTTCAAGTCCCTGGATGAATGCCTCAGCTTGGGCTTTTTGATCGTCGCCATCGTACAGGATCAGCGAGCGATAATGGGTCCCCCTATCGGCGCCCTGGCGGTTTAACGTGGTCGGGTCGTGGGTGGCGAAGAACACCTCCAGAAGACGGTCATAGCTGATCTGACCGGGGTCGAACTCAATCTTCACGGATTCGGCGTGCCCGGTTTCGTCGGTGCAAACCTCCCGGTAGCTCGGATTAGCCACATGCCCCCCGGCGTAGCCGGGAACTACCGACATCACACCGTTTAGCTCGGAGAAGACCGCCTCGGTGCACCAGAAACAGCCCCCTCCAAATACCGCGATCTCACCTTGATTTTCCAACATGTTGATTTCACCTGCCTATCGTTCTAAGACTTAAGTATATCCCGCCGGGACGGTGTTCGCTCCATCGTGGGCCGAATACCCGGCTCACTGGATCAGTCTGGGGACACGTTCTTACCCCGGCTGTGCGCCCTTGTGATCAATGTCAGCTCTTGCATGAACTGTCATTTCACTATTGCCTATTCGTCTTTGGGGTCCAGACCCAAAGTGACCTTTCCAATTAGCTCCACAGCCTGGTTGCTTGCCCAGGGTTGCATCAGGGGGCCCGCCCGCACGTCACGGTATAGTCTCGCCAAGGTGCTATTGTTGAGGAACCCAGAACCTCCCGACAGCGTTATAGACCGGTCAACAATCCCAATCGCCCGGTCTGTCACGAACTTCTTGGCGCTGGCGGCGCTCTTAAGCATCTGAAACGCTTCGCTTTCGGAGACGCCCGCGTTAGTCGGGTTCTCGCCTGCCGGCGCCCGTGATTTCGGCCCGGTTCGATAGAAGTCGTCGTAGGCTTGGGCGGCACGGCCCAGGATACCGCGGGAAGGAAGTCGCCAGCCGAATCGACGACGCCCTGGGTATCTCCGCCAGGGCCCCAACAAACGGGCTATTTCTTGGGCTTGCCTCGGCTGTGTGAAACTGTTCAGAGTTGAGGGGAAGTGAGCAACCGGCGGCATTCCAGAAGGGGATTGAGACCTCTGGCCCGCCAGGTGCCAAAGAGGGATGCCAAGGTCATCTTGCTGTCGGCGCCCTGCCCTGAGCGGGCGCCGCCGCTGATCTTGCGACTGGTTACCAGATGCCGCAGGCTCCGCTCGGCGGCGTTGTTGTCTGAGGGCACGGCTGGGTCCGACACGAAGATAAACAGTTCCTTGATGAACCGTTCCATGCGCCGGCAGAGCTTGGCCTGAACCGCCAGGGGATCTTTAAGGAAAGGCCGCGCCAAGACCATTAGTTTCTCCTCCAGCATTAGCTGGGTGCGATGGCCTGGCTGGGCTCGGGGAAGGACCGAGGCCTTGGCCTCCGTGTAGACCTGGTGAACCGCCTCGGCCCACTGAGCCAGCCCAGCGTCTTCTGGGTACAACCCTTTCAGGTCATGGATATCCCGCAGCAGATGAGCCCAGCACCGTTGCTTCAGGCCCGGGTAGTGGTTATAGGCGGCGTAGAAATCACTGACCAACACTCCGCTGAAGGAGGAATCCAGCACCTCATCCACCACCCCCTTATCCCGACCCCGACGCAGGAAGTATCGTTCGCTGGGAGTGCTGAAGGTCCAAACATAGCCGTTGCTCCCGTCCTGGCGCCAGCCGGTTTCGTCGCCCTGCACCACGGGACTGGCGCGGACTTGCTCGAACACCTCTCGCACCGCCGTCTCAGCCTGACGGGCTACTCCATGGACGGCCTGGACGATGGCGCCAACACTCAGGTGCAACTGATGGACGCTCTCCAGGTACCATTGGATGATTCTTATGGGCAACCGTCCCTCCTCCCGCAGGGTCACCATCAGGCTTACCAGATTGACCCCCAGGCGCTGCTGGCCCAGAACCACCCCCTGCAGGGCCTCTTTGGGCAGCCGGCGCCGCTGGCATACCGGACAGATGCGGGCTACCAGGGCGTGCTCGGTCACTTCTACCGGAGCCACCGGTAGCTCAATGACTTCCCGAGTTCGCTGTACCCATCCGCCGTTCAGGTGAGTCCCGCAGTCGGGACAGACCGCCACGGCATGCTCCACCCGCCGGGTAGGAGTCATGCGCTGGCGGGCGAAGCCATGGCGGCGCGGCTTTCTGGGCTCCTTTTTCTCCGGCGCTTGCCGGCTGGAGTGCGGCTGATTACCCGGCATCCCCGACGACCCGCGCCGGTTGGGACGGGATTCCAGAACCCCAATCCGCCTTTGCAAATCGGCAATGACTGCCCGCTGGCCGGCAATTATCTCCAGCAGAGTTTCGCGACTCGCCGCGTTCAGGTCTAGTTCAGTGTCCACCTCCCTGGTATGCCACAACTCCCCCGGCCATGCCAGCGTTTTTCCAACGGCTTTGAGCCAATTCACCTCATCAAGTCTGAACAGTTACGGCTGTGTGGCTTCACTGGAACCTCTTTCGTTTTGGGAGTGCGGTCCTCAGGTTTAGAACGCTTGTGGCCTGGAACACTTACTGGTTTCGCTCCGGGTCCCGGACCCTTCGCTGCGATCAGGGTGACATGCGTTTAGTTGAAAACTACCTTCCTGACTTGCTGCTTGGTTCCCATTGCTGGATTCCCTTCGATTAGGTCCCTATGTAGTCGCCAGGGTCGGATTACGGGGGGCCATAGCCATGGTGTCCTCGTCCAGGGGTATGGCGTCCTTCTGGTAGATTTGGATGCGATAGGACTCGTAGTCGGCCACGAATAGCCTGAACTCGCTGTCCACCCTGACCGACCGGGGCCTCCTTAGTAACGTTTCCTGCTCCAGCTTTCCCATCTCCCTGAGCCGGTTGGGCATGGCGTTGGTCATCATGTATGCGCGCGCCACTCGGGAAAGATCGGCGTTCCCTAGGAATTTCCAGATGTAATCTCCGTCTTGATTGAACATTTGGACCCGGTTGTTGCCCCAATCAGCCACGTATATGTCGCCGTGAAGGTCAACCGCCACACCCATGGGCCGGTTGAATTCGCCGTCGCCGCCGCCCTCTTGGCCGATCACCATCTCCAGGACGCCATCGGCATCGAACTTCTGAACACGGTGGTTTCCCCAGTCGACCACGTATACGTAGCCGAGTTCGTCGACGTGGACTCCCAGGGGGAGGTTGAATTGCCCGGGCTGCGAACCGTAGGAACCGAACCCGCCCAGGTACTCGCCTTCGGGCGTAAATCGCTGAACCCGGTGGTTTTGAGAGTCCACCACCACCAGGTTGCCTTGGTTATCGAAAGCAATACCCGCCGGCCCTTTCAACTCGCCGTCGCCGTTTCCTTCCACGCCCCATTTGCCGACGAATTCTCCGTCCGGCTGGAAACGGCTGATGCGGTGAGTTGCTTCGTCGCTAACAAACAGGTCTCCGCCTTCGTTGCATACGATCTGCACGGGCCACTGGAACTGGCCGTCGCCCTCGCCGTAAGCCCCGATCTGGACCAGGTCGCCAGAGAACTGTTCCGCGTCGTCTATGGACCACACCCTGATCAGCGCCGCCCCCTCGGAGCGAAGGAGGACGTAAACAACGCCTTCCCTCCCGAAGGCGACATCAACGGGAAAATTGGTGATTCGGCGCATTCCCAGAGTCTTCAAGTAAGGGAATCCGGCTCTCAGCAGTCCGTAAGGTCGTGCCATTCAATTTCTCCCCTTGATTGACGGGTTGGTCACACCGGTGAAATGCCGGTTTATCCAGATGTGTTTGATGCCTCGGCTGGGCCTACGACTCCCATCCCAACCTTCCCCCTTTATGGGGGAAGGTTGGGATGGGATTTTTTATTCGCCACTCATTGGCGAGGCACTAGTTTTTGAACGGATGAATCTGTTCGAAATTTCCTTTGACGATCGGCGCGGCCTCCACGTCGATCCACTGCTCCAGCACCGTGCCGTAAACGCCCCTGAAATCGATGGTGTGCTCCAGGTCTTCGCCGTGCTCCCACCGGCTGGGATCCATCGACGGATACTCCGAGTACAGGCCGCCGTCGATATTTTTCCCGAACAGGAATGCGCCGCCGCCAGAGCCGTGGTCTGTGCCGCTGCCGTTGTCGCGCATCCGCCGGCCAAACTCGGAGAACACCAGCACCGCCACTTGATCGCCGGCGCCGTGGTGTTCCAGATCATCGAGGAAATCAGCTATGCCCACCGACAGTTCATCCATCAATTTGGGATGGGCCGTCATCTCGTTGGCGTGATGGTCATACCCGCCGTGAGCGGTGTAGAAAATACGGGTCCCCAGTCCGGCGAAGTGGATTCGCGCCACGTCCCTCAGGCTCTTGGCGATGGGGTTATCCGCGTATTCCACAGGAGATTCGTACCTGGCCGCGACGTCGGCCAGCATGTCGGCCCCATTGAGGACATCGATGCCCGTCTTACCGATATATTCGGCCACCGGGCCGCCGCCGATAGCATTGCCATAGATGTTCTTGAACGTCTCGATGGCCTTGTCCTGGAGCAACGCCCGCTCGATGTCGGTCATCACACCGTAGCCTTCCAAGTCTCCAATGGAGGTAACCGGCACGCCCGGCACGGCCATCGCTCGTGGCAGGCCCCTGCCGATGTTTACGCCGGTCAACACGTTTTCCGAGTTCGGGTCCAACTCCCTTACGGCCAGCCCAAGCCAGCCCTCAAGGCCCACCCGGTCGGGCTCGCAGGTGTGCCAGATGTCCATGCCGCGAAAGTGGGAGCGGTTGGAGTCGGGGTATCCGATGCCTTGAACGATGGCCATCTTGCCTTCATCGTATAGCCGCTTGAAGGATGGGGCGTTCGGGTTGATGGCCAACTGGCTGTCGATGGGCAGCGCCTCGTCCTGATTCATGACGATCTTCTTGCGGGCGTCGTAGTAGTGCCCGCTGGTGTAGGGGACGACGGTGTTCATGAAGTCGTTGCCCCCGGTCAACTGCACCACCACCAAAACCCGGTCTTCCTGCTTCGTAGTCATATATCTATTGCTCCCCAATCATCGGATGGCCGTGTTAGCCAACGTTGTATTTGCAAATGCCAACTTAGGCGAACTGATAATCCACCGTGGATACGATCATCTGGATAAGGTTCAAAACGTCCACTTCCTGTTGATCGCCTTCCTCTACCTCGGTTTCCTCGCCAGAGGTCTTTCCAATAGAACTTAGCTCCTTGGCGTACCCCACCAACGAACTGTGGGTTTCATCGCTTACCCTGACGCCTCCCATGAGGTCCAGACAGCGGCTCACCAAACCGGCAGGGTCCTCATCCAAGCTGCCGGCTCTTTGCAGCATCTCTTGAATGCCGGGCTTCGACGGATCCTTGAACTGCTTTGCGGCAAAGTTTATCCGCTCGCCGAGGGTGCCGGAATCGATCCACTCGTGGCCGGTGTGCCAACCTTCAACTGTAGGTGGATTTAGCAAGCTCTGGCCCATTACAGCGGCGGCTCCAGCAAAGTCGTGCATTCCCGGTTTTGGAGACCGGAACTCCCCGGTCTGCTTCAATACTCCGGCAACCAGTTCAGCCGGGCTCTTGACCTTTTTCTTGTCTTGGGAGTCCTTGAACCAATCGGCATTAAACAACACTTTGAGCACTGTCCTCATGTCGCCGTTGGACTCGAGGAAAACCCGTGAGAGTTGCTCGATGGCGGCCTCGTTCCGGGGCGGCTCAATGGACCAAGATGGCACTTGGGGCTCATCTTCTACGAAAAAGTTATAGAGGTGCCGGGAAATGAACCGGGCGGTGGCCGGCTGTTTGGCGATGATGTCTATGATGTCTTCGCCGTTCAGGTTTCCACTGTTTCCCAGGAAAGTCTTCTCACCGTCGTCGTGATCCTCGGGCAGATACTCGAATACGGCTTGATGGTGGCCCGTGGGATAAAGGGACAGAGGTTGCCGGAACGACCAGCCGGTAAAGGCCCGGGAAGCGCTCTTGATATCGTCCTCGGTGTAGGCGCCGATACCCATTGAAAAGAGCTCCAGCAGCTCCCGGCCGTAATTCTCATTGACCTCATCCTTGTGGTTCTCGTTGTTGTCCAGCCAGAAGATCATTGCCGGGTCTTTGGACAACTCCAGCAGCATGGTTTTGAAATCGGTGAGCCCCACGCGCCGGAACATTTCTATCTGAGTGAATATAGACGGCCCGTGCTCGCTTTTACCCCAGGCCACCGGGTAGATGTGGTGCAGGAAGATCGCCATCTTTTCCTGCAGGGGCCGCTGGGTGTTAATCATTTTGTAGAGCCATTTGCCAACGTAGACCGCCACCGGCTCTCCGCCGTAGTACCGCTCGACAAAGGAAGGATCCACTTCCGGGAACCGATCCGTGTTGACCAGATCATCCACGAGTTCTTCGTAGGTCTTCTCCGCGGTGAGTGTGTCCAACTCTTCGGGAGTGGCGCCGAAACCGGCGCGCCGCATAAGGTGGGCAACTTCGGTACGGTCTGATTTCATATTCCATGGCCTCCCTTTGGACTCAATCAATAGGGTTAATTGCTGCTAAATATGCTGCGATTATATATCCCGTTCGACCCGTTGGGTAGCTGGTCCGTCATGAACCGGTGTGGTTTGCGCCAATGGCCAGATCCTTAGCATCCAACCGACTATGGCTCAGGCTCTTCCCCACCGGTTTCGGCCTGAAATTGGTCCAGCACAGGTTGGACCGTCTGCCGGAACACGCGGCGCTTGCTTCGTATCTGAAATCCCAGCCATAGGGTGTATGCTCGCAGTCCTCCCGCTTTGGGGACCCATTCGATGGTCCACCAGGTTCCTCCTTCAACGGTCTGGAAATAATCGTAACGATCAGCCCAATTCTTACCTTCAGCGGCCATGACCCGTTGAGTTGGACGATCGAACGTACAGCGCCACTTGATTGGAGAACCTTCGCCAATTAACGTTTCCTGGAAAGTGTAGGTGTCGCCGTCTTGGCCGATGAGCTGGCCGTACTTTTCCCGCAGGGCCCCCCGGTCAATCCTGCCCGAAGCGGAGCAGGCGGTGACCTGCTCCCAAACCTGTTCGACGCTTGCGGGAACGAAATTTTGGAATATGAGCTTGGGCATCTATTCTGCCTCGCCATTGTGGAATCGGCCGGTAATTCGCATATCGAATCAATGTAACCCTGCCCGGCCTTAAGGGGCAAGCTGTGATTATCCCATGGTTCCCAATCCGGTCCCGGCATGAAGGAACGCATGGTAGAATCCCAGGTGGCTTGCCTAAATCCCCCTTACACTCGCATGAGGATCGCCATTGATTGAGCAGGAGATCCGGTTCACCACCGCCTCCGACGGCGTTAGTATCTGCTATGCCACCGTCGTTCAAGGACCTCCCCTCGTCAAAGCCCCCAATTGGCTCAGCCATTTGGAATATGACTGGCGCAGTCCGGTTTGGCGGCACTGGTGGGAGGAACTGGCCAAAGATCATTTCTTGGTCAGGTTCGATCAGCGGGGCACCGGGCTGTCGGACTGGGCGGTGGAAGACATGTCCTTTGAAGCCCGGATACGCGACTTGGAAGCTGTGGTGGACGCCGTGGGGCTAGAGCGCTTCGCCCTATTGGGGATATCCCAAGGAGGCGCATGCGCTGCTGAATATGCCATCCGTCACCCAGAGAAAGTAACTCATCTGGTGCAATGCGGCGCATTCGCCAACGGATTTGCCACAAGAGAGAACACTCAGGAAGAGGTTGCTGAGTGGGAAGCTTTGACGACTCTCATGGGGCAGGGTTGGGGGCGTGACGACGCTTTATATCGGCAGATATTTACATCGAAGTTCATGCCGGGAGCCAACGCCGAGCACATGGCCCGGTTCAATGATTTGCAGCGGGTGTCGGCCTCGCCGGAGAACGCGGTAAGGACTAATCGTGCGACCGCGCAACTGGACGTTGCCGGCCGGTTAAGCCAAGTCACCACTCCAACGTTGGTGCTGCATGCTCGCGATGAGTTACAGGTTTCTTTCGCACAAGGACGGCGGCTGGCTTCTTTGATTCCAAACTCACGGCTGGTTCCATTGGAAGGCCGGAACCATATCTTGATGGAAGACGAGCCCGCCTGGCCTGTCTTTTTGTCTGAAATTCGCCGGTTTCTTGCCGCGCCTGATACACCCGGGACAACCCCGGTTGCCGCTTCGCCTGCGCCGTCTGGCATCCAATCACCATCCGGGCAAGAAAATAGTGGAGCAGGCGCCGCAGACCAAGAGGCCCATTCGTTGATCGCTGGGATGGACAGTATTTCGCTGTCGCGGTTTTCCGTTGTGCCTGGTTACGCCAAGTACGATGAAGGCGTGCGGAATATTCTGAAAGACGCCCGGCAGAAAATCGTGGAAGGCCTCCAAAATTCCGGAGGCAGACGGGACAACCATCTGTTCTGGGCGCCGCCCGGAAGCGGCAAAACATACTTTGTCCAGCAGACGGTGACCTCCTTGTCGACGGAGGTGCGGTACCAGGAGCTAAACTTGGCTGGATTGACTCAAGACGAGTTGCTCGCGGCCCTGGGCGAACTGGAACGCCACACCGGGCCATGCCTGTGTTTGATCGATGAAGTGGACGCCAAGCCCGAGGAGATTTGGCCTTATGAGGTACTGCTCCCTTCCTTGAACGCGGCGGTGCAGAGGGACACTGGCTTGGTGTTTGTCTTGGCCGGCAGCTCGGGATCAAGCATATCGGAGATGAAGCAACGGTTGGCCGCGCGGCCCAAAGGCACGGACCTGCTCAGCCGGATTCCCAGCGTCAACGAATACCAGATACCGTCCATGACGTTGGGAGACCGCATTCTTGTTGTCCTCAGCCAGCTCCGGCAAGCCGGGCAGGAAGCCGGCCGGGATGTACTGTCGGTGGAAAAGCTGGGTCTATATTATGTGGCGGTCACGCCCAGGCTGGCCAATGCCCGCCAATTGAGGGAATTCGCCGTCCGCGCCGTGCGGCGCATGCCCGATGGCGAAGACAGGGTCAAGTACGATCACCTGTTTAGCGCCGGTGATGAAGAGAACAAAGAGTTCTATATGGCGGCGGTTCACTCGGCGGGAGATTTGGTCAACCGATACGTGTCGGTTGGAGACTAAGTTGCGGTTTTGCCCCCACGGGCAATGTTCCCGCTAAGAATCGCCAGCGGCTCAACTGTAGAGCCAGTCGCCCAGGCGAACTTTAATCTCGCAGCGAAAAGTCGTTCTTGGTCATATTGATTTCCAGGCACGGCCCAGCAGCCAGTGATTCGCGAACGCCAGGGGCCACAGAAGCACGATGTAGCCGGTGAATGTTACTCCATATAGCGTGAGCAGGACCCATTCGATCACCACCGCGCTTTTAATGACGTTCGGGTTGGTCTCGGTCACCGCATCTACGACCCCCATGACCAGGCCGAACAGGACGGCGGTGGCGTAAAGCGTAACGAGGGCCACCAAGACCCGGATTACTATTGGAAGCCGGTAGGTTGGCCGATGGGCTACGCCAACAAGCAACCCGAAAACAGGGGAGGTAACTGTTCAGAGTTGATGAGGTGAATTGGCTCAAAGCCGTTGGAAAAACGCTGGCATGGCCGGGGGAGTTGTGGCATACCAGGGAGGTGGACACTGAACTAGACCTGAACGCGGCGAGTGGCGAAACTCTGCTGGAGATAATTGCCGGCCAGCGGGGAGTCATTGCCGATTTGCAAAGGCGGATTGGGGTTCTGGAATCCCGTCCCAACCGGCGCGGGTCGTCGGGGATGCCGGGTAATCAGCCGCACTCCAGCCGGCAAGCGCCGGAGAAAAAGGAGCCCAGAAAGCCGCGCCGCCATGGCTTCGCCCGCCAGCGCATGACTCCTACCCGGCGGGTGGAGCATGCCGTGGCGGTCTGTCCCGACTGCGGGACTCACCTGAACGGCGGATGGGTACAGCGAACTCGGGAAGTCATTGAGCTACCGGTGGCTCCGGTAGAAGTGACCGAGCACGCCCTGGTAGCCCGCATCTGTCCGGTATGCCAGCGGCGCCGGCTGCCCAAAGAGGCCCTGCAGGGGGTGGTTCTGGGCCAGCAGCGCCTGGGGGTCAATCTGGTAAGCCTGATGGTGACCCTGCGGGAGGAGGGACGGTTGCCCATAAGAATCATCCAATGGTACCTGGAGAGCGTCCATCAGTTGCACCTGAGTGTTGGCGCCATCGTCGAGGCCGTCCATGGAGTAGCCCGTCAGGCTGAGACGGCGGTGCGAGAGGTGCTCGAGCAAGTCCGCGCCAGTCCCGTGGTGCAGGGCGACGAAACCGGCTGGCGCCAGGACGGGAGCAACGGCTATGTTTGGACCTTCAGCACTCCCAGCGAACGATACTTCCTGCGTCGGGGTCGGGATAAGGGGGTGGTGGATGAGGTGCTGGATTTCTCCTTCAGCGGAGTGTTGGTCAGTGATTTCTACGCGGCCTATAACCACTACCCGGGCCTGAAGCAACGGTGCTGGGCTCATCTGCTGCGGGATATCCATGACCTGAAAGGGTTGTACCCAGAAGACGCTGGGCTGGCTCAGTGGGCCGAGGCGGTTCACCAGGTCTACACGGAGGCCAAGGCCTCGGTCCTTCCCCGAGCCCAGCCAGGCCATCGCACCCAGCTAATGCTGGAGGAGAAACTAATGGTCTTGGCGCGGCCTTTCCTTAAAGATCCCCTGGCGGTTTAGGCCAAGCTCTGCCGGCGCATGGAACGGTTCATCAAGGAACTGTTTGTCTTCGTGTCGGACCCAGCCGTGCCCTCAGACAACAACGCCGCCGAGCGGAGCCTGCGGCATCTGGTAACCAGTCGCAAGATCAGCGGCGGCGCCCGCTCAGGGCAGGGCGCCGACAGCAAGATGACCTTGGCATCCCTCTTTGGCACCTGGCGGGCCAGAGGTCTCAATCCCCTCCTGGAATGCCGCCGGTTGCTCACTTCCCCTCAACTCTGAACAGTTTCCAGGGGAGAGCGCGATTCCCACCCATAGTCCTGGGAACCATTCCCCCAATAGAAGATAGGCAACTCCGTCCCACGTAAGGCCCGAAAGGGCGAAAAGGCAATAATAGCGGGTATCCGCCAACTTCATTTCGATCGGCGCCGGCCTTGGCGACCGAACGCCCCCTCGCTAAAAAATCGACAACGGGTTGACCGGGGAACCGGTGGCGTTTTTGAACCGCAGCGGGGCTACGTTGAACATGAACTCCCACCGGTTAAGCCTCTCGCAGACTTCCACTAGGTCTTCGCAGTTGGCGGCGTCGATGAGCCACAGCCCCATGGCGACGATGCCAACCCGGTGAACCGGCAATACAAGCTGTGGATAGTCATTGGGCGCCTGGTCCTGCGAGGCGTCGGCGACAATCATGGAAACGCCCCTCCGATGCAGCCAGGGCAGGGTCTCGGCGTGGAGACCCGGTCTTCCCGAAGCGGGCGGGCCTTCTTCCAGCCGGCGCTTGGCCCAGCCTAGACGCAGGATCAAAGCGTCTCCCTCTTCCACTTTGACTCCCTGGGATTGCTCCGCCGCTTCCAGGTCTTCGGTAAACACGGGCTCGCCGGCGTCGAGCCATTTTTTACCCTTTACTTTGGCGATGTCCAGAAGAACGCCCCTGGTGACAATACCGTTTTGAGCCCGGTCGATGTGGCAAGCAGTTGCTTTTTCGTCGGCTTTGATCAAGGATGCCGGCTTTCCGTTGTACATCTTGCCGTCCCAAAACTGGTGGCAGAGGCTGTCCAGATGGGTGATGGACAGGCCGTGGAAGGAGAATCCGATGAAGTCGGATGAACCGCCAGGACCGCTGCTGGGCGCCGACTCGCCGGTGCGAATCATGTAATGGAGCGGCGGGATGGAGGTTACGTCGGCCGCGAGTTCGGGAACGATGAGGCGAGAGCATGTGACACTGATACCTTCTCGCACCAACCCGGCGGCTTGGGCGCGTTTCTCCGGAGTGATCAGGTTCAATGTGCCCAACTCGTCGTCGGCGCCCCATCTGCCCCAGTTGCTCAACGATGTCATGTATCCCAAGACTTCTTCTTCGGTGGGAATCTGGGTGGTGGTCATGATCTCCTCCTATAGGCCTTTCATTTCCTCGATCGAGCCGTCCACGTACAGGATTTGAAGAGCGGCCATGCTGTTTTGCGTTATCTGGGCGGCCTGATTTTCGTCCCGGCCCTGAGCCAGTCCGGCCAGCAGGTCCGCCACCGGCGTCACCCCGTCGATCTGGGAGAGCAGCATGGCCACCAAAGGGCTGCAGGGAGTGCTTTGGGAATCATCGCCGGACCCGCTACGGGAGGTGATGACTTGGCCCCAGACGAATTCCCCTTCCCCCAACATCGGGTGCCTTTCGATCGAGACTTCGGGCGACAATCGGGGCACGGCTTGATAGATCGCCGGCTCTTTGCCGCCCGTTTGGTCCAGGGCGGCTTCCAGTTTGGCCCGTCTTAATACTCGCTCATCCTCCACCGCTTTAACGCTGTGGGAGAAATCTTCCGGTGCTTGGCCTTGCTCCAAAACAGCCCTTTCGTAGCCTCTGGCCGGCTGCCCGGCCACGGCTTGGATGAATGCGTGCCGGGGAGAAAAGGTCTCATCGCCACCTAGCAAACGCCGGGCCTCCCAGAAATACGAGTCGGCGTTTAGGTTTGACGTGTAGAACAGCCGGGCCATCTCCCGGAAGTGGCGGTACTCGCGCAGGTAAAGCTCTTCATAAGCCCGCGCAGCCGGTTTGGCTATGTCCGACCCTTTGAGCGTCGAGGTTGCTAGAGCAGCGGCCATGACGCCGCCCATCAACGCCAGGTGCACGCCCGAAGAGAACAAGGGGTCCACGAAGCAGGCGGCGTCGCCCACCAAAATGTGACCGTCGCCGACCATGGGTTCGCAGGTGTAAGACCAGTCCTTGACGACAAACGGCCCTTCGGTGAGTTTGGCGTTTTGCAACATTCCGGCGGTTTGGGGCGCCTGGGATATCTGGGCGTTCAAAAAGCCCGTCAGTCCCAGGCTTTGAATTCCCTCCTGTCCGGTTTTGCTGTCCATCACCACGCCCACCCCGGCCTGACCGGTGTGCAGCGGGATATTCCAAAACCAGCCATTGGTGAAAGACTCGATGAAAATATTGGTTTCGTCGGGTTGAGGCAGGCGTTGGGCGTCTTCGAAGTAAGCGTAGACCGCCAGATTTTGGAAAAATGAATCCCAGCGGCGAAGATTCAACGTGCGTCCCAAGATCCCGCCCTGCCCGCTGGCGTCCACCACCAGGGAGCAATGGGCCGTCCCAGCCGCGCCGTCTTCCGTGACAAAACCGACACCGGTGGTTTTCCCATCGCTGGTGTGGATATCGACTACTCGGTGGCCTTCGCGGACGTCCACGCCGTTGGCCCGGCTATTATCCAGCAGGATCTGGTCGAACTGAGGACGCGATACCTGGAAAGAAGATGGGTATTGGCTGCTGGTCTCCCTGAAGTACCAACTCCACGGTGTGGAGTCTTTCCCCCAGACCATGGTGGCCCCGTACTTGGGCAGGAACCCGGCTTTCTCGATTGCGGGCATGACGCCCAACTCTTCCAGCACCGGCATGCTGGCGGGCAGTAAAGACTCGCCCACGTGGTGGCGCGGAAACCGGTCCCGCTCTAAAAGAAGCACCTGAACGCCCTTGCGCGCCAGCATGGTGGCGGTGGTGCTGCCAGCCGGGCCGCCGCCAATGACGACGACGTCGGGGGTTTGGTCTGGTTGAGTCAATCTCTTAGCAGTATAGGGTGACCCACCCTATAAATCTTCAGGTAGCAGTCCGGTATTTTTGGCCAAACGAACCAACATCCTGGACCCAATCTCTTAGTTGTCATGAAACGCAAACACTAAATCAGGCCATCCAGCTCTCGAAAGAATGCGGTGGGAACCTGATTGACGTTTTATGGTCCAGCCAATTCGCAACAGCGCGGCCAGGACTCTTCTAGCCCTAGAAACTCGGACGGAAACCCCGATTCTCCCCAAGCCGTCGTTTTCTCAGCGACGATTGTCGATGTAACAGTGGGTCCTTGAACCATATTACAGATACTATCATGCCACATAAGACTATAATACGTCTGTCTGGCGTAGCGCGAAACCCGGCCAATGGCTTTCCGGCCAGACTTCTAGTGCTGGGCCAGCGGTTCATGCTGCATTGAATGATATGGTCATCAACTCTGGCCCGGCCTCGCCGATCTCTAGCTGCTCCGCCAACACGCGGAGGGCAAGCGCCTGCACCTTGCATTTGGCATCGTCTGGATTGGCGCCATAGGTCATGGCCCCTGGCAGGTCGATAACCTCTGCGATCCAGCGGCCGTCTTCTTCTTGTTCGATTTCAATCTTTAAAATCATAGTTTCGAAACAGCCTTAACTGTTGCGTATCGGGACCGCGCTAATCAGCCGAAGCTCCGTTACTGGCTTCCTGCGGGATGGGCTGACCGGACGCCGGGTCCACCTCGAAGGGGCCGGGCAGTTCCAACTCTTTGGCGATCTCGCGCACCGCTGGAATGACCTCCTCCCCCATCAGGCGGAGGCTTCGCATGGCGTCGTCATGGGTCATGGCGCCGTCGCCGTCCCAGAAGAAGATGCTGCCGGGGCGCAGGTATTCCAAGACGTGGCGAATCTTGGGAATCACCGTTTTAGGCGTGCCGCATATTATCGTGTGGTCTTCTATCTGCTGCTCGTAGGGACGACCCAAAACCCCGGCGGCCCCGGCGCTGCTGGCGCCTCCCCGGTTGGCGGTGGCTACGGCTTGGGTGGGCAAAACCCGGCGGCGCGACGTCAGGCCCGGCAGGTTGACCAAGGCTGGGTTCACCGTTCCTTCGTTACCCTTGAGGAAGGGATTGCTGGGGCCTTGAATATATTTGCGGCCGGCTGCTTCGGCCAGTTCTTCGGTCTCGTCGACATGCACTTTCCACAGATACCCCAGGTTTTGAGGGCCGGACTGGTAGCCTTCCTCTACAGCGGCGTCGTGATACAGCTGGAAGGCCTGCCTGGTGGGCTCCATCTCGGTGGCCAGCATGATGTATGGAATGCGTTCTTTCGCCGCCCACATGAGGGAATCCCGGCTGACCACGCCGGGCAGCCAGATGGGCGGATGGGGCTTTTGATAGGGTTTTACCCACGGATTGACGTGCCGGTAGTTATAGTGCTTCCCTTCCCATCGGAAGGGGCCTGGCTCTGTCCAGGCCTTGACGATGAATTCGTGGGCTTCCTGGAACCGCTCCCAATTGTAGTGTGGCTCAATGTTATGAGCCACGCTTTCCCGGCCGGTGCCACGCACCCATCCCGACACCAGACGGCCTCGGGAGATGACGTCTATCATCGAAAGCTGTTCAACCAACCACAACGGATCGTCCCAAATGGGGAGGATATTTCCAAGAAGGACGATCTTAGCCCTCTTGGTGATCCGGGCCAGGATGGACGCTTCAACGTTCATAGCCCCGCCCATGCAAAACGGCGTGCTGTGGTGCTCGTTGAGCATCAAACCGTCGAATCCCATTTCCTCGGCGTAGATCTTTTCGTCTAGGAACCGGTTATACAGATCGGCGGCCAGATGAGAGTCGTAGGCCTCATTGCTGACCATCAAATCCATGATGGGCTTGCCCGTGGCGCCAAAGAATCCCGACGCCTCGTCCTGGTAGGGCCGCTCGGTGAAATACCCGATAAACATTTCCTTTTCCTCCTGACGGACACCCAACTCTTTCCGTGATTCAAACCAGTTTCTACGCGGGGATTATAGCATTGACCTCGGGCAAAATCGCCCGGCGGACAGACCTACCCGGCCGATAGAAATCGGCCTACCTGCTGAATGAATTCCTCGGGCTTCTCCACTTCGGGGCGGTGGCCACAGTCGTCAATGATCGCCAGCTGGGAGCCTGGAATCGCTTTTTGATACGCCTCCGCCGCGCTCACGGGAACGATGCCATCCTCCCTGCCCCCGACGATCAGCGTCGGCAGATTCTTCAATCGGTGGAGCAGGTGAGGCAGAGAGGGATTGTGCATGTAGGGCCGCCAGCTCAACCGGCAAGACTCTTCCCGCGCCACCTCCCAGGCCTCCACCTGCTCCGGGGTGGGTTCGTCGGGGCATATCTGCTGGAATTCAGGGCATTTGGCCGGGTCCATAATGGATTTGGTTATGAACTCCTTGGCCACCACCAGAAACATGTCGAAGATTTCACCCTGAGGAGGCTTTACCCCGGCCGGTCCCACCAGGACGAGTTTGTTAAACGATTCGGGTGACATGACGGCCATTTCCGCGGCCAACCAGCCGCCTATGGAGAAACCCATCACGTCGACCGGGCCCAGGGCCAAGTCATCTAAAACCTCTAGGTACCAACCCGCCAAGTCTCTCATGCCCATGATCCATTCCAGCCGGTCGCTGCCCCCGTACCCGGCGTGGGAAGGGATGTATAACGTGTGGTCCTTAGACAACCCCTCATGAAATCGAAGCCAACCCGCTTGGCCCATTTCGTCGTGCAGGACCAGCAAGGGCTTACCGGAGCCCCCCTTCACCAGTTGAACGTTGGTTCCTGCCAACTCTAAAATTTCTTCGGTCCAAGTTCCGGATGTTGTGGTCATGTGTAGACATCCTCCTTATGGACATCCCCCGCTGTATATAAAGGGCGCCAATTTCCGCAAGGATATCGCATGAGGCGCCATGGCGCCAGTGGAGCCGCCGCACCGCTAGCCATCGCCAGGGCATCACACAAAAATAAACGGGCGTTGCAAATCCACAGGAGGCGTAGAGAGCCTGGCAGCTTGGCAGACAGGGACGATAGGTAAACACCGCAAGGCGCTCCAGCGGGCGTGGTGGCTCGCGGCCCTGTTCTTATTGGTTTGGGCGGGCTGCGCGCAATGCGCCGGCCCTACCGCCAAACCGGAGCCGGTTTCCACCGCTGCGCCGGGCGGCTCGTCACTTCAATCCGCCACGGGCGAGCCGGTTGAAACGCCGCCTGAAGTTCCAACCTCAAGCAGCCCAGAGGCCGAACCCGGGCCCGTTCCGATGGTGGACGTCTCTCTCCACGAAGTTCCTCTGGAAGATATCATTTTCGACACATTCGGCGGCTTTCCCCGGTTCGTGCCATTGAGCCAGGCCGATGAAGAGCTGATTCTGGGGCTGCGAGACGCCATCGCGCCTGTGGCTAAACCGGTGTACGGCGGAACTGACGCCCTGCCCTGGCTGGAAAACACCCACTTGGTCATGGGCTACCGCTCGAAGGATTCGGCCTTTGCATATCCGATCAACGTTCTTAATCTCCATGAGATAGTCAACGATGTGATCGATGGCGTTCCGCTGGTCGTGACCTATTGTCCTCTATGCTTTAGCGGAGTCGTGTTCAGCCGGAAGTTGGACGGCCGCCTGCTGACCTTTGGCAACACCAGCGCGTTATATCAATCGGATATGGTGATGTACGACCACCAAACCGGCTCCTATTGGTTTCAGGTTGGCGGTGAAGCCGTGGTTGGAGCGATGACCGGAGCGCGGTTGAATCTATTGCCTTCAACCACCATGCAATGGGGCGACTGGAAGCGGCTAAACCCAGAGACTCAGGTCCTGGTTGGCACGGCCCGCGACCCCGAAAGGTTCACAGGCCGCCAATATCAAAGCGGGCTGCCCGCGAACTATCAAAGGCAGATCAACCGGGGGCAATTCGCCTTCCCTGTAGATGAAAGCAGACTGGACCCCAGGCTTTCGGCGGGCGAGATCGTGGTGACGGTGGAGATTGGAACCGGCGCCAAGGCTTATCCTTTGGGGCTCATCGGCGACGGAGCGGTTAACGATTCGGTGGCTGGAGCCCCGGTGGTGCTGTTCGTGCAAGACAGCCGCCGGGCCGCCGGGGCTTATTCTCCGGTGGTGGATGGCGCCGCATTGACCTTTGACTTTGTGGAAGACCGGAATGCTTTCGTCGACCGCGAGACCGGAACCACGTGGGACTTGGGCCGTGGAGCCCTTGATGGGCCGCTTGCGGGGGCCCAACTGGAAGCGTTGAATACCCGGCGGGCTTTCTGGTTCTCCATCGCGATCGCTTTCCCCGAAATGGACGTTTACATCCCCTAAAAATTATAGGTAAACCGGGCGTGTGCCGGGTGTGATCCGCCTATGGATTTGTTGACACCCCATGGTGAGTGTGATAAGTTTCGCACGCCCAAAATCCGGCCCATTTTTCGGGTTTCGTTAATTAAAAGGAATTATGGAATCGATTATTGTAGCCTTAGTAACGGGAACAGCCGCCCTCCTTTTCGCGTTGGCGATGGCGGTCAAGGTGCTGCGCGCCGACGACGGGTCTGAAAGGATGAAAGACATCGGCAACGCCATCAGGGAAGGCGCAAACGCTTTCTTGCGGCGGGAATACACCTGGCTGACGCCGTTTGTGGTGTTGATAGCGATAGTTCTGTGGTTGTTGATAGACCGGTTCACCTTGGACTCTAACGTCCCCAAGACGGCCATCGCTTATTTGGCCGGGACTATATGCTCGGCAAGCGCCGGCTTCATAGGAATGTACGTGGCGGTTCGGGCGAATGTCCGCACTGCGGCGGCGGCGGCGGAGGGTTTGAACCCAGCCTTGCAGGTTGCGTTCTCCAGCGGTTCTGTGATGGGCATCACGGTGGTGGGAATCGGCCTGCTGGGCGTGACAATTCTTTACGTCATATATCAAGACATCACCGTGGTCGCCGGGTTTGGGTTCGGCGCCAGTTCCATCGCCCTTTTCGCCAGGGTTGGCGGAGGTATCTTCACCAAGGCCGCCGACGTGGGCACAGATTTGGTGGGCAAGGTTGAAGCGGGCATACCGGAAGACGACCCGCGAAACCCGGGTGTCATTGCCGACAATGTGGGCGACAACGTGGGTGACGTGGCCGGGATGGGGGCCGACCTTTTCGAATCCTATGTCAGTTCCATCATCGCTTGTATCGCCCTTGCAATCACCGCCACCAGCGTGGCCGGCGGCCAGTTGGGCTGGAAGGCTGATGAAGCGGTCCTTCCCTTGATGTTGTCCGGCGCCGGCATCGTAGCTGCGATCCTTGGAACGTTCATGGTGCGCAGCGGAGAGCAGGCGGATTTTGGAAAGCTTTTGTGGGCGCTGCGAAGGGGCATCTACTCGGCGGCCATATTGTTAGTGGTGTTCGCGCTGGGTGTGGTCCTGGTGATGGACGTGCCGTTCAATCTGTTCTGGGTCATCGTGGTCGGATTAGCGGCCGGACTGATCATCGGCACTTCCACCGAGTATTACACGTCCTACGAGTACAGTCCGGTTAAAAAAATAGCCGAGACTTCCCAGACGGGCGCCGCAACGGTTATGATCAGCGGCATCGCCACTGGAATGATCAGCACCGTGATCCCGGTCATCGCCGTCGCGGTCACCATCCTCGTCGCCTTCCAATTGGCGGATTTCTACGGCGTGGCCCTGGCGGGCGTTGGGCTGCTTTCAACCCTGGGCATCACCTTGGCCACCGATGCATACGGACCGGTGGCGGACAATGCCGGCGGCATCGCCGAACAAGCCCAGTTGGACCCGGTGGTGAGGGAGCGCACCGATGCTTTGGACGCTCTGGGGAACACCACGGCAGCCACGGGCAAAGGGTTCGCCATCGGATCGGCCGCGCTTACGTCTTTGGCCCTTCTGGCCGCATACGCCGAGGCTTCGGGATTGCGTGGAGCAGCTGAGTCGGAAGGCATCAACCTCTTGAACCACACCACGCTGGTGGGACTGCTCATCGGCGCCATGCTGCCGTTCCTGTTCTCGGCCTTCACCATGCAGGCGGTGGGCCGGGCCGCGTTTTCTATAGTGAACGAAGTGCGGCGGCAGTTCCGGGAGATCCCGGGGATCATGGAAGGAACCGCTCGACCCGACTACGCCCGGTGCGTCGACATCAGCACAACAGGGGCCTTGAAAGAGATGATCATCCCCGGCTTGATGGCCGTGATCGCCCCCGTCGCCACCGGTTTTATCCTGGGCACCCAGGCTCTGGGCGGACTGCTCATCGGCGCGGTGGGCTCGGGATTCATGCTGGCCATCATGATGGCCACCGCCGGCGGCGCCTGGGACAACGCCAAGAAATACGTTGAGCTGGGGAACTATGGAGGCAAGGGCTCCGATGCCCACAAGGCCGCCGTGGAGGGCGACGTGGTGGGTGACCCGTTCAAAGACACGTCGGGCCCATCGATAAACATACTGCTAAAGCTGATGGCCATAGTATCCCTGGTCTTCGCCCCCGTGTTCATCAAGGTGACCCCGCTCATAGACCTTATTAGTTAGGGCCCACACCAGGATTCGGAAAATCACAACAGGCGAGGTATATGCCTCGCTGTTGTGATTTTGCCCGGTCTTCGAGGGTTCGATGTGGATTCGCAGAAAAATCCCTTTCGCTAGACCTTGCCTCTTCCAGTGTCATGTTGAGCCAGCCGCGGTGGCGAAACATCTGGAGAGGGGAGCACCCCACCGCCCAGATCCTCCGAGTCGCTCAGGATGACAGGGTGTAGCTTAGCGCTAAGTAAGGCCGGCCCTGGATCGCAGTAGATTCAAAACCGTTCACGCGGGATCGTTCAGTGCGGTTCCGATAGCGTCTAGCAGAATTAGGACGTCGAAGGGCTTGATCAGTATTTCCAGCACCTCCAGGGATTTGGTCATTTGCAGGACTTCTTCCATAGGGGTGGCGGTGGTGATTATCACGGGTATGCCAGGGAGAATGCCTTCATATTGGAGGGCTTGCGCCACGGTGATCCCCGAGATTCCCGGCAGTTCCAAGTCGAGGATGATCAGATCGGGCCGGTTCTGCCTGGCCGATTCCGGGCCCCCTTCGCCAGTGTAGGTGATGACCAAGTCATGCCCCAGCTGGCCAAATACCGCTTCGTACAAGCGGCAGAGGACTTCCTGGTCTTCTATGATTAGAATGCTACTCATGAACTTAGGTGGTTAACTCGTACCGGCGGCTGGTGTGCGGAGTATCCATTCTAATCTGCGTAATCACCTAAATCACGCCGGGGGTCTGCCCCATGCCTCCAGGTCGATGAGCCTGGCGGTGACCTCTTCTCCTTGGACATCCAACATGCCGATGGTTCCCAACGTGCGGGCTGAATGATTCTTCGCGGGATAGGTCGGGCTGCCCGGGTTGACCAACAGCACTCCGCCGTATTGCTGAATCAACTCGTGGTGGGTGTCCCCAAAGATAACCGCGTCCACCCTTTGCCCGAATTTTTGGGCCATCAACTCGTCAGGGTCTCCAGGAGGAAATTCCAAGGTGGAGCCGTCGCCGGCGGGGACGATTCTGGGGCCGGGCCACTGTATGTCGTGGATCATGCCGATGGACACGCCTTCCACCTGAACCACTCGCGTGGCCCGCGCCAGCCGGTCACCGGGCTCCATCGGATCCTCGTAACCTCGGACCGCCAGAACCGGCGCCACCGTTTCCAGATAATCCAATACACCCAGGCATTCGAGATCGCCGCAGTGGAGAATCAGGTCCACCCCGTCCAGGGCGCGGAGGATGGTTTCCGGGATATTGTGTCCATTGCCTGCGGCGTGGGTGTCGGAAATGAGGCCTATCCTCATCAACCGGTCCCCGCCGAGATTTTGGCGGGCGCCAATGCTTCGAGGGTCCTCTTCACCCCTTCCAGGGGTGCTCCGTGAGGGAAAGCCACCACCGGCATGTCGGCGCCGCTTTTGCGGAGGCGCTCCAACCGGCCGCGACAGGTGGCGGCATCGCCCAGAATGGCTATGCCCTCCAACATCTCGTCTGAAACGGCCCGGGCGGCTTTCTCTCTGTCCCTGGCGGCCCAGGCTTCCTTGATCGCGCCGGCTTCGGCCTGGAACCCCGACCGGCAGAACAGATCGTAATAATAGCTGCCCATGCCCGCGATATAGTAGGCCATGTGCGCCCGTACCTGACCCTCAACTTCCGCCAACTCCTGGGGGTCGTCTGTGGTGTAGCACATGGTTTGCGGGGCAACGGTGATCTTGGAAATGTCGCGGCCGGCTTTGGAAGCCGCCGTGGCGATGGGCTCGGTCAATTCGGGCAGTTTCTGGTGGTGCATCCAAATGGGGAGCCAGCCGTCGGCCAACTGTCCTGTCATTTCCAGGTTTTTGGGACCCAGGCTGGCCAGATATATGGGGATTCGTTCTTGCACCGGCGCCACGCCCAGCCTGAAACGTGACAGATTGAAGAAGGCGCCTTGATGGTTCACCGCGCCGCCGCCCAACGCCTGCCGGATTATCTCTATGTATTCCCGGGTCCTTTCCAGCGGGCGTTTGTATGGCAGGCCGTGCCATTCTTCGATAACGATCTTGCCGCTGGTCCCCAATCCCAAAGTGGCTCGCCCTCTGGAGATAAGGTCCAAAGAAGCGATGCTCTGGGCGATGAGGGCCGGCGTTCGGCTGAAGACGGGAAGGATGCCGGTGCCCACGCGCAAATTGGTGGTGTGGCAGGCCACGGCGGTCAGGATGGTCAGGGAATCCCGGCCCCAAGACTCGCCGGTGAAAAAGGTGTCGTAGCCTAATCCGTCGGCTAGCTTGGCGACGTTTATCAGGTCGTCGTCGTCCGCTCCCGAGCCCGACCGGGAAGGGTTGAAGGTCAATCCGATTCGTTCCATTTTACTCCAGGGCGATTATCGATTGATCCGGGTTAATTCCGGTGGTCCGGGGTTAATTCCGGTGGTCCGGGGTTAATTCCGGTGGTCCGGGGTTAGTTCCGGTTTTCCCAGAGGGTGAAATAATCAGGTGAATCGCTCAGCACTGCCTCGGTCAGATCCTGGTGGGACAGTTTTTGAAGGATGCTGCTTTCCTCTCCTATGAGACGGTTGAGCGTCTCCTCCCAATCGCCGGCCACCGAATTGCCGGCCCGGTCTTTCAGCAAATTCCTGAGCCCGTCTAATACTTTGTCGGAGTGCATCTGCAAAGCGCCGCCGCTGATGATGTAAACCACCACCGTGGGGAATTCCTCGTCTTCGTCCAAGTGAACCCCCAGGCGATCAAGGATATAGGTCATCGCCGTTTCCCGAACTGCTTCCTCCAGCACCATGGGAAGGTTGATGAGATGGGCAAACGGGTAGTCTCCCTGATCTTTCACAGAGATGGATATTTCTTCTTCGACGCTTCCATAGAACCTGTCGGAGAAAATTTCGTCGGTGTTCAACAGTGTCACCTGCACTCCGCCTTCCCGCAGGTCTACGGTGAAGAACTCCTTTAGGTGAGGGAAGATGCAGATTTGTATGTCGGTGCGCTGGCCGTCGGGCAACGGCGAGTCGAACAGTTCGTCCATGTCTTAGTGGCTCCGGATTGCGGGCAGGTTAATGCGGGCAGAACCCCGGCGCCTTTCCCCATGAATCTACCAGAGTCGTTGGTGGAAAGGAGGCCGGATAACAACTCTACAACAGTTTTGCAATGTCTTCCAGTTGGCGGGATAGCCAGTGGGTGATGTCCTCTTGGCGCACGACTTCGGCCAGCGCCGCCGCCATTTTTTTCCGTGTCGCTTTGGGCAAGGTTATAGCCTGGTAGAGGGCATCCATGGTCCCGTCGATATCCGTTGGCGACACCGAGAGGGCGGCGTGGGCCAGTTGATGGTGCGCGCCGCTGGTTTGGGAGATCACCAACACCCCGTCCCGGGTATTCACCACCGGCCCTTCCTTGGCGACCAGGTTCATTCCTTCAAAGATGGTGTTGACCAACAACGCGTCGTAAAGCTTCATCCCCGCCAGGGCTTGGGTGTAATTGTTCTCAATAAACGTTTGTATTGGCTTCCAATCATCACTGCCATGTGTCTCGTTGATTTGGTTGACTGTTTGCTGAATATCGTCCATGTAACGCTGGTATTGGCGAATATGGGTGCGCGACGGAACGAGGAAAGCGAGGAAGTTCACTCTCCCCTTCAACTCGGGGTGTTTGGAGAGCATCAGCCCAAAGGCTTTGAACCCCCGGACGATGTTTCTGTTGGGCTCCGCGCGGTCGATGCGGACTATGTTCATGTCGTTTGTTTGGGCCGCCAAGCGGGTTTCGTATTCCAATGCCCGCGGGGAGTTGGCGATGGCTTGCACCTCCGCCACGTTTATCGAAAGGGGATACGACTCCACCCGGGTTCGGCGGTCATGCCAGGCTATTGTACCCTCTTGCCGATCCACGCCGGATTCGGGCAGGAACTCTTCAACCGTGTCTATAAAACTGCGGCAATCCAGGGGCGTTTGGAATCCCACGATGTCGGCTGAGCACAAGGAAGAACAGATTCGCTGGACCATATAGGCTGGAATCATCTGCCAGTACCTGGGCGAGGGCCAAGGAATATGTATAAAATGCTGGATGACCGCTTTCGGCAGTTCCGACCTTACGAACTCGGGTAAGAGATATAAATGGTAGTCGTGACCCATTACTACGGGAGCGCCGGAATCTTCGCTGCACTCTTCCACGATGGCCCGGGCAAATGCCTGGTTGACCGGGATGTATCCTGTTTCCCAGGCGTCATGGATGTTGGCGTCCACATTTGGGTTATAAGGCGGGTTCCACATATAGTGCTGCAGAAACCACAATAGCGGGTTGCACAGTACGTTGTAGTATTTGTGATAAACCCGGCGGGGTGTCACCACGTAACGGAGATTGATTTTGTGTTCGGGCAAGGGCGACTTAAAACCGGGCGCCTGCCCGTTGTGGGAAACTAGGCGGTCGCCTTCTCCCATGGCTGAGGCGACCCATGTGAATTCAGCGGACTGGGTTAGGGCGCTAAATGCGGTGACCACGCCGCCGCTGCCCCGGCGGGCTTCGGGGCGGCCGTCTGGCCCCATTTGGTGTTCAACCGGGCCTCGGTTGCTGGCCAGAAAAAGACGGCGCTGGGAGAGAACGGAGTCGCATAGCTTGGTCAAGTCTGCCATGCCGCCGCCACCACCGAGAACTTCCCGCCTTTGAGCATTACCGGGTTACGCGATCCATTTGAAGGGTCAGACCTGCTGGGGTTGGTTCCGTTCAGCGCCTTTGAGATACGACCGTTTTCAGGCTGAAATCTGAGGAGAACCAAGGCGAATGGCCGTGGACGAGGAACGCTAGGACGGTACCATTTACCCCTTTCGTTGTCAACAATCCTAGAAACTCGGACGGAAACCCCGATTCTCCCCAAGTCGTCGTTTTCTTAGCGACGATTATCGATGTAATAGTGGGTTCTTGAACCGTATTACAGATACTATCATGCCACATAAGACTATAATACGTCTGTCTGGCGTAGCGCGAAACCCGGCCAATGGCTTTCCGGCCAGACCTCTAGGTGGTGTAGCAGGGCCTTTTCATTCTCCTGCCTGGCAGGTAAAGCCCATCATGTCGAAAGCTTCGCTGAGATGGGCATTGTGGCGGCGTAGGGCAGCGGCTACGTTGGAATGCCCAGCCCGACGTACCAAGCTGATGACCAGGTTCCGCAGGCCCGCCAGAACCTGTGGGGCGGCCCCAGTGCGCACCTGAGAGCGGTCCTCGTCGAAGGTCACATCCCGTACCCAGTGGAGGCGGTTCTCGATGCCCCAGTGCCCACGGGAAAGGCTCAACAATCGCCTGGCATCGGCATCAGTGGCTGGGAGACTGCTAATTGCATAGCTCACAGCCACCTGTTTCTTGCCCTTCACGACCCGCTGGCGCTCTAGCCGACACACCTGTTGCAGATGCGGCCACGCTTCCCCGACCGTCCCAGCGCTGCCCACGTAGCCATTTAGCTCTGGGTCGGCCAAGGCCCACAACTCTCGCCGCTCCAGCCGCCCATGACGCCGCTTTACTGGAGCATCGGCCCAGACCGTCAGCTTGGCCCCGCGTGCTCGCCACTCCGCTGCCAGCCAGGGAGGTACGGTTGGCCCACCAGCCCTCTCAGTTCCTAGCAGGGGAAAAAGCCACCTCCAGGTCTCGGCGCAAGGTGGGCTGATTCTCTTTAACTGGCAGCAGATACTCTCCGCCGCCTGCCACAATCTGCTCACAGACTTTCCGTTGGGTCAGTAAGGCATCAGCCACTACTACCCGACCCTTCAGGGGTACCTGGCCCAATACTTCTTTGACCGCCGCCAATTCTTCCCCTTTGCCCGGCGCAGCTACCTGCGCCAGCACTGCCCCAGCGCGGCTAGCGTAGGCCGACACCACATGGACCCCGGGTATCTCTTGGCCGTGGACCCCTCGCAAGGTTTTCCCGTCCAGGGACAGGGGATCATCCGCCTCTACCCCGCTATTTGCCAGCCAGTTGCCGACTTCTGCCTCAAAGGCCGCCACGTCCAGGTCCTTGAACACCCGGTGGAGGGTGGCCACGCAGGGTGTCTTCTCCTGGCTGAACCCCAAAAGCTGCGCCGTAGCACCCCCTTGGTCCCGCCCCCATTGCGCTATGGTGTATAAGCTGCGGGCGCCGCACAGCATGGCACAGGTGGCCAAGGCCAGGATCGCCCCCAAAGAGTGGCGTCGCCCTTGGCTACTCCGGAAGTCAGGCGCCAAATCCAGCGCTTCCCTCAAAGTCATCATCCTCCCCTCCCGCTTAAACTGGTAATAATTTTATACTATTTTGAGAAAATGAAAAGGCCCTGGTGGTGTAGTGGCGGATAAACCCGCCCTTACCCGGTCAAGAACAATTTGCCGGCCGAACACAGTTCACGTGTGTGGACTCGCGCCGGTTTAATCCGAATCAAGCCGGTGAGGGTTTATCCGCCAGCCGGGCTAGAGCCGGGACCACCATCCCTAATTGATCAACTGTTTCGTCGGGTTGGGAATCGGGGTCCGCCGGGTTTTCGTTCTCGTAGAATCCGGTTATCCAGACGGTTTTTAACCCGCACCGCTTGGCGCCCACCACATCGTTTTGCACGTGGTCGCCCACGTGGGCCGTGAGTTGCGCCTGGGCGCCCATCGACCGCAAAGTCAGCTTGAATATCTCGTCCGAGGGTTTGGATAGTTTTACCTCGTCGGAAAACGTCAGGGTGTCAAAGTAGTCCAACATCCCCTGCTGATTCAGGTATTTTCGAAAGGCCTCACCCGGAGTCATGCCGGTGTTGGAAATCAATCCGATGTTCAAGCCCATGCTCTTAACGTCGCGCAGGACCCTGACGGCGTCGACATGCGGGACCGGAGGGTGGATGAAGAACGAGTCGGAGTAAGTTCGGTAAACCTCTTGGATAGTCTCCTCATCCAGTTTTTCTACCAGGCCGGCCTCGATGTTGTTGATGAACATCTCCACCTGCTCCCGGAAGCTTACGTCCAGGTTGTTCTCCCGAATCGCATGGCATTGGCGGTAGCACAGCCGGTACGCTTCGCGGATATGTTCCACGTCGAATTCCTTGCCCCAGGCTCGCAGGGCGTTTTGGGCGCCCTCCAGCCTGACCTGGGCGCGCGCCCGGCCCAATTCCCGGTTATCCAGCAACAATGTTTGCCAAAGGTCAAAGGTGACGGCGGTGATCGGGGCCAAATTCTGCTCCTGTTGCTACCGGTTCTAATGTTACCGGGTTGTTGACTTGGTTTACATAAGCCGGGTAGGCCATGGAAATCATGTTACAGCGGCGGGCGGCGCTTGTGCCAATCGGTGGCCTGTTCGTAGGCGTGGGCCGCGCGCAGCACCATTGGCTCGTCAAACGGCCGGCCGCATAGTTGCAGCGCCATGGGCATGTTGGCTGTAGAGAAACTGCAAGGTATGGAGATGGCTGGGAAACCGGTGATGTTGTATGGCCGGGTGTATTGGGTCAACGCCGACGTGGTTCCTACCGACCGTTCCCCCGCTTGAACGTGGTCCGCGAGTAGCAGGGGAGCGGTGACAGGCTCGGTCGGCCCCGCCAGAAGGTCAACTTCCTCAAGGAGGTCACGCGTCTGTTGATTGAAAAGAGCCCGACCCTGTTGGGCTCGCATATAGTCGGCGGCGGTTATGAATAATCCCGCCTCCAAACGCAGCCGGACCGGGGGATAGAGTTTGTCCCCGTCCTTGGCCAGGAGGTCTTTATGATAAGCCGAAGCCTCGGCCATCAGCATCGCGGTGGAAATGGCTTGGGAATCGTTGAACATCGGGAAGTCCACCTCTCTGACGCTGGCGCCCATGCTCTCCAACAGGGCGATGGCGTCACGCACCGCCTGGGCTACCTCAGGGTCCAGGGGCGCCTCGAAGAATTGCTTGGGCACGCCGATGCGGATTCCCGCCACGTCTCCCGTCAGTGACGCCTTGTAATCCGGAACATCGACTCGGGCCGAGGCAACGTCCTTGGGGTCGTATCCGGCGATGGCGTTCATGGCCAAGGCGGCGTCCTCCACCGTCCGGGTCATAGGGCCAGGGTGGTCCATGCTCCAGGCCAGGGGAGTCAGTCCATAACGGCTCACCAGGCCATATGTGGGCTTCAATCCCACTATCCCGCAAAGGGCGGCCGGGATGCGTATGGACCCGCCTGTGTCGCTGCCGGTAGTGATGGTGCACTGTCCCGCCGCCGTCGCCGAGCCGGAACCGCCGCTGGAACCGCCGGTAACCATTTCCGGATCCCACGGGTTGTGCATGTGGCCGTAATCGGGATTTTCCCCGGTGGGCCCGTAGGCAAACTGGTGCATGTTGAGTTTGCCCATCAGGATAGCTCCCGCCTGGTTGAACCTTGCCGCCACGGTGCAGTCGTTTTGGGGCATGAAGGTGTCGAATATCTTGGAACCCGAGGTGGTGCGGACTCCCGCGGTGTTGTATAGGTCTTTGAGGGCAACAGGAATGCCGTGCAACGGTCCTCGGGACCTTCCGGCTTGTATGTCTGCCTCCGCCCGCCGGGCGGCCGCCATGGCTTCCTCGGGCAGCAAGGTAATGAATGAGTTGAGCACCGGCTCGGTTTCCTCGATGCGGTCCAGGTGCGCTTTGATGACCTCCACCGGCGAGAGCTCTTTGCTCTGGATCAGCGGGGACAACTCCCCCGCGCTCATGTAGCAAATCTCTAGCGGGTCCATTTAACTTCTCCTGTCATGGAATTGACGCGAATCAATATGCATAGCGCCGGCCATAGGCCGTTTGGGTTGCCCGGGACTACGGTTCACTGTCGAAATGGCATGAAGGCCATGTCGGGCTCGGCTTGGCTAACGTCCAAGTCGTCTAACGAACGCAAGCTGTCCAGCACGGCCTTAACGTAGGAGAAAAGCTCTTCCATATGAGCGCCGCCGGTTTCCGATGCTGTTTCCAGACCGGCTTCTTGGGCCAACGAGATGAAAGCGTCATAGGTCATGGGGCTATTGTCAGCCATGGTTTACCTTCTCCCAATGAATAACTTGCAATGAATAACTTGGGGCATTGAAACCCAGGGGGCAAACTGCCAGTGTCCGGGTCATTATGGCTCAGGCTGGGTCCCGGCGCAATTGGCTACCGGTCGATTAGCCGGTCGATTAGCCGGTCGATTAGCCGGTCGATTAGTCCGAATCCACCGATGGACCCGGATGGAGGGGGTGAGGACAGCGGAAGAGGGGGGAGGGAGTTGCAGGCGCGATGATCCGGGCTCGAATTCGGGTAGACGGGAGGTTGGCGGGCGGTCGCAGGCGCTTTTGGGGGCGCCGATGGCGGTCTGGAGTGGCTGTGCTGAGCGAGATGGCGGGATAGGACACGGGAAGAGGCGCTCGCGGACCGGGACTGGCGCGAGTTTGCCGGGACGTTCAGTTGGCCGGATGGCGGGTCAGTTGCAGACGGGTCGTCAGGCTGGGAGTGGCAGGGCGCGCAGCCGGGCCAGGGCGCGACTGAACTGGGTTTCCCAAGGCCAGCGCTGGGGCAGATGCAGGGTGAGGCGGCGCGCCGAGCGGGTGAGCCGTCCGGCCAGGGAGAAGAACCGTCGCCTGAGGGTCTTGGTGGTCACGATCTGCTCGCCCAGGCCGATGCGCGCGGTCCAGCGGGCCAGGTTGTGGGCCATCACCTGGACGGCCAGCCAGGCGCCGTTGGCGGCGAAGCGGCCGGACGGCATGTGGTTCAACCCGACGCCGTACTTGAGGTTGCGTATCGCATTCTCGATCTCGGCGTGGCGGCGGTGGTCGGCCTCCAGTTCCAGGGTCTCTCCGTCCCGGTCGGTGATGAAGCCGTGATAACTGTAGGTGGCGAAGAGGGCCAGTTGGGAACCGGGGGTCGGCTGCACCCGCCGGACGATGAGCCGCACCGGCGCGGCGTCCGGCTCACTCTGGAAGGGGGTATAAGTCGTCTCGGCCACAGCGGCCGCGCCGTCCATCTAGTAGGGAATCGGCGTCCAGGCAGCTTCGGGTATGGCCTCGATGAGATTGCGCAGGCTTTTGTGCTGGCGGATGGTGATGGAGAAGCGCACGTCCAGCTTGCGGCAGACGGCGACCACGGCGTGGGTATAGAAGCCGCTGTCGGCCCGCAGGGTGATCTGCCCGCTGGCGCCAGCGTAGCGCACCCGCCCCACCGTCTCCCGCAGGAAGTGGGCGGCCCCGCGGGCGGTGTTGGCGCGGCCCTCGCGCAGCCGGGACATCAGCACGTCGCCGGCGCCGGCGGCGACGGCCAACAGCGGGTGATAGCCCCGGGCGCCGGTGTAGCCGTGGTGGCGGGCGCCCTCCTTGGCCAGTCCGTAGGTCTCGCAGATCGTCGAATCAAGGTCGATGGTAAATGGTGCGTCGCCGGGTCCGGCTCCGGCCTGCCAGGCCCGGGCCAGCAACTCGCGGCTCACCCGGTCCAGTTGGCGGACGTGGCCCCAGCGAAAGCTGCGCAGGAAGGCGCCCAGGGTGGAGGGCGCCTTGACCACACTGCCCAGGGTGCAGGCTGTCCCGCCGGCGCGCAGCGCATCGGCGTCGTCGATGCAGTCGCCGCCCGCCAACGCAGATGCCACCAGCGTCATCATCTTGTCACCGGTGTTGGCTCGGCCTGGGGCCCGGCCCAGGTCCAGGCGCCGGTCAACCAGTTGGGAAAGGCCGAGGTGCAAGGCCAAGGTGGCGGGAAGGAGCAGGCCGGCATTGTTGACCAGGCGGTGGTCGTCGAAGGAGATGTGGATGCGGTCGAGGTGGTTGCGTGGTCGCATCTATTGGGTGCTCCTTGTTTCTGGTCGGTTTTCTGTTATAAAACCATTATCCCAGATTCAGAGGAGCACTTCTTTCCCTATCCGCCCTGTCGCGACACGCCCTCTATCGGTGGATTCGGGATTAGCCGGTCGATTAGATTGACGGCCTGGGTTGAGGGCCTGGGTTGAGGGACTTCCCAAGATATGCTGCTATACTCGCATATCGGACGGTAGGGTTGGGCTGACGCTGCCCATCCAAACGCTATTTCTTTGGAGTCGTTCCCTTGACCTGCCCCAATTGCAGCAAAACCAATGGCGATACCGCCTCCTTCTGCGGATGGTGCGGCAATGCACTACCTGCTGCTGCAAATTTCCAGGAATCCCAGTCTGTAACGGCGGAAAACATGATTCCTTGGCGCGGCGGAGAGGTGGCGCTGGGTGTTTTAGTGGTGGTCATAGCAATGACGCCGGTGGTTCTGGCGGCGGCTGTGGCTGCCGAGCTGGCAGGGCGATATTCCCTGCCTGCCACCATTTGGGCCAGCAGCCATTTCATGGGCTTGCTGATCTTCGGCGTCGTGTGGGCATTTGGGCTGAGGCGCCTAAAGACCAATGTTCTCGGCGGCGCCGGTTCCGACTTGCCAGAGAAGCTACAGGGGACACTAAAAGCCGGCTTAGGATCTTTAGGGTTGAATCGCCCCAAGACTAATTGGATATTGTCGGCCCTCCTCGTGGTTGGAGCATTGGGCGGCAGTTTGGGTGCCACCGCGCTCTACTCGTTGATCGTGGTGGGGTTGGATATTGGGTTTTTGATTCCTCCGGAGATTCCAGCTGATCTGGGCTTCCCCGGAGCGGCGGCGATATTGACCTTCGAGGCTTTGGCGGTCTGGACGCCGATCACCGAAGAGATCTTTTTCCGGGGATTCGTATTTGGCGGGTTGATTCCCAGATTGGGGGTTTGGTGGGCAATGGCGGCCAGCGGCCTGATCTTCAGCCTCTTCCACATTGACCCCGGCGTTGTGGTTCCCATATTCATCACCGGGTTCTTGTTGGCCGGGCTATACCGGCTCACCGGTTCACTTTGGCCGGGAATAGTGGCTCATGCCGGGCAAAACGCTGTGGCGTTGCTGGCGGTCATGTTTTTGAGTTAGCGCCTGAGTTAGTGTATGTAGACAATAATTCGTATCTGAGATACATTTGCCCCAGGCACGATATTGTTAACACAAAATTGCGAAATCGAAACCAATTGTCATGAACGAAGATCGAATAAAGCAAAAATTTGAGGCGATCCGTCGAGAGAAGCGCCCCGGTCTCTTGGTATTTTTGACCGTGGGCATTCCCGACCTGGCAGCGACTATGGAGTTGGTTCCCGCCCTGGTGGCAGCCGGCGCCGACGGGATAGAGTTGGGAGTGCCTTTCAGCGACCCTCTGGGTGAAGGCCCGGTGATACAACAATCCAGCTTCAATGCTCTTCAACAGGGCGTTACGTTGGAGGATTGTTTCGCGACGGTGGAGAAGCTTAGGGAAAGGGTTCCCGACACCCCGCTGGTGTTAATGGGGTATTACAACACCATCTACAACTGCGGGCTACAGCGGTTCGGAGAAGAAGCCCAGCGGGTAGGTTTGGACGGCGTCATCGTGCTCGATCTGCCCCATGACGAAGCGCAACCTTTGGCCGAAGAATGTGCACCCAGAGGGGTGCACATCATTCCGTTGCTAGCGCCCACCAGCACCGACGAAAGCGTCGCGGCGGCCTGCGCCGATGCCACCGGGTTCATCTACTGCATCAGCCTCACCGGCGTAACCGGGGCCAGAGATCAGGTTGATTCCCGGAGTTTTGAATTGGTGGATAGGGCCCGGGCCGGCACATCCCTTCCTCTGGCGGTCGGGTTTGGGATCTCCCGGAGGGAACACGTGGTGGAGGTTTGCCAAAAGGCCGATGCCGCGGTAGTGGGTAGCGCCCTGGTGCGTGTAATGCTAGAATCGCCTCGAGATGAAGTGGTGAAAAGGGCCAGCCGGCTGGTGGCCGAGCTTGCCGGAAACCCTGTTTCCTGAACCACAGGTTCCAATCCGGAGGTTCCAACCAAATGACGGTTTGCCGGGGTATAAGAGGGGCGACTATCGCTGAGGCCAACACGGCCCACGCTATACATTCGGCGAGCGGCGACCTGTTGGCCAAACTTGTCGAGGCCAACAAGATCGAAGAACGGGACGTTGCCGCCGTCTATTTCACCACCACTCCCGACCTCAACGCCGCCTTTCCAGCCGCCGCGGCGCGGAAGATGGGATGGAACAACACTGCTCTCATGGGTAGCTCGGAGGTGGATGTTCCCGGAAGCCTGACCGGGTGTATACGTGTTCTGATATTGGTGAACACCGAATTGGAGGCTGACCAGTTGGTCAACCTTTATTTGAACGGCACGAATGTGCTTAGGATGGCTGGCGTCGAGTCTCAGCAAACCGGATAAGCCGAATTCGATACCGCCGTGAACTAATGGCGATAGCTGTTATCATGAATTTCATTCTTATCCGAACCGGACCGCGGAAGGCGCATTTCCGGTTCAATAATCGAAGGTGGATTCGAACATGATAGTGGTGATGTCCATAGATAGCACGGAAGAAAACCTGGTGGATGTGCGGCGGCGCATTGAGACGAACCCAGGACTGACGACACAGGTTTTCCATGGGGTAGAGCGCATCGTTGTTGGCGTTTTGGGAACCGTGCCACCTGACTTGAAAGAGCAATTGGAACTATTGCTAGGTGTCTCCGAAGTAGTTCCAATATCCAAACCGTATAAGTTAGCCAGTCGAGAGTTCCATCCCGATGATTCTAAAGTCGTCGTGGGAGGTGCTGTCATAGGCGGCTCCGAGCCGGTCATTATGGCCGGTCCCTGCTCGGTGGAAGACGAAGAGCAGATGATTTCCACCGCCATAGCCGTGAAAGCCGCGGGCGCCACGGTCCTAAGAGGCGGGGCGTACAAGCCCAGGACATCCCCTTACAGTTTCCGGGGTATGGGTTTGGACGGGCTAAAGCTGCTGCAAATGGCTAAAGAAGAGACAGGCCTGCCTATCATCACCGAGGTCATGGCCCCCGGCGACGTGGACACGGTGGCCCAATACGCCGATATTCTGCAGGTGGGCACGCGCAACATGCAGAATTACAGCCTGTTGGACGAGGTTGGCGACTCCGGCAAGCCGGTAATGGTCAAACGCGGGATGGCGGCGCCCTATGAGGAATGGCTGTTGGCGGCGGAATACGTCTTGGCCAAGGGCAATGATCAGGTCATGCTATGCGAGCGGGGGATTAGGGGATTTGAACAATTCACCCGATTCACCTTGGATGTGGCGGCTATCCCCGTGATAAAACGCCTTAGCCACCTGCCCATTTTGGCCGACCCCAGCCATAGCACCGGAAAGTGGTACCTGGTGGCGCCTGTCGCCTTGGCGGCAATCGCGGCCGGCGCCCATGGCTTGTTGGTCGAGGTCCACCCCAATCCGGACCTGGCCTTATGCGATGGACCTCAGTCGTTGACGTTCGAAAATTTTCGAACCATGATGAACCAGGTCAACGCCGTCGCATCGGTGCGTCCTGACACAGCCGCGGTACTCTAGAAGCCCGGCTGAAAAGCCCTGCTGTGACGAGATGAGGTGGAGGATAACCAGTGGACTGGGCCAAGTCTGAGACTAAGGGCGACCCATCTGGCCGCGGCCAATATGAATTGGGCAGTAACGATGGGCGACCCGGCGGCGAGCCGGTCCGGTCTATTCTCTGTTTTATTGGGGGAGGAGCCTGAAGCCTGGGACATCATCCCCATCCTGGTAGCCACCAGGGTCAGGTTGGCCACCGTGGCTGCCAGGAGTAGCTGAAAGAGGGTCTTGGCCCGACCAAAGTAGCGAGATTGGCGGACCCCCAGTTGCACCAGCCGAGCCAGGCGATGCTCGACCACCTGCCGCCGGCTGCGGTATTCGGCGAAGCTCTCACTTTTCTGGAAGGCCCGGGCTTGTTGCAGGAGCGCCTCTTGGGGATGGAGAGTCACCGTACGGCCTTTGCCCTCTCCAGCTGCCACGCACTGGGACCGCAGGGAGCATACGCCACAGACCGCCGGGTCGAATTGAAAACTCTGGACCGGATAGGTCTGACCCAACCGGTTGGTCCGGGTGCCAAAGGTCCGCAAGGTGTGGGTAACATTACCGGCTGGGCAGGTGACGGTGCCGGCCGCCAGGTCGATCTGGAAGTCCTCTTTGGGGAAGTGGTCTTTTCTGGGACGACCCGGCACCTTGGCTATTAGCGTCCGACCGGCATCGGCAAAGGCCTGCCGCGTCCCGCCATCCCCATAGGCCGCATCCCCAATGGTCTCCTCCACAGCTATGCCCGTGTTCTCTTCACTCTGCTCCACCAGTTCCAGGACTCCGGCATTGCCGGGCAGGATATCTACCGCGGTCACCAGTTGGGAATCGGTATTCACCACCACGGCAGCCTTATGTCCGTCGAAGCGTTTGCTGCTGCTTTTGCGCCCATGGCGCATCTCCGGGTCGTGCGCCGAAGGGACCCGGTCCCGGCTTACGCCATCCTTCAGGGCCGGACCATCCTCCTGCCGTTCCACATCTTGCAAGAGGAGTTGCCCCAAGAGTTCCGCTGCTTCTCCAATAGCCTGGCGCTCAGGACTATCTGCGGGAAATCTACCTTGGGCCTGACGGGCCAGTTCCAATACCAGGTCAGCATCGGCTACTATCTTCTGCAGTAAGGCTTGCCGCTCTTTCTTGTTGTCCCAGTCAATCCCCGCCTCTCCCTTCACACTGGAGCCAAAGTAAAGCTCCAGGCCGTGTCTCAAGGCCCACTCCTCGGCCCGGGTCCCATCCAGTTGGGCCAGTGCCCGGACCACCTGGACGATGCCGTCGGCCAGCAGGTTGTAGGTGTCCTTGACCGCTCCCCGGCCCAGAATGTAGGTGGTGTTCACCGCCACCTTCATCCGCCGTCCTTTCAGGCAGCCGGTCTGCTGGGCGAATTGGAGGCTGCGCTGAAAGACGGCCCGCACCCGGTCGTGGAGGATCAGCTGGGCTCGAAACAGTTGCAGGGTGCTCTTGGCAAAGGGACGGTCCTCCACCTCAATCCCCAACGCCACCTTCCACCGGATATCGAAGTCCGCCCTCTGCTTGGCTTCCAGGTCGCTCACTTTGTCGTAGGCTTGCAACAACAGCGCGGTGGCCACCAGACTGGGCGCCACGCTATCCCGGCCATTGTCCGGGCAATACAGTTCGGCGAAGTCTTCGTCTCGAAATAGCTGACCCCGCAGGGAGGCCAGGAAGCCGTAGAAGGAGCCGCGGCCCACATAGTCCAGGTAGAGATGGTCCGCTTCCAGGAACCCCAGCTGTTTAGAGCGTTTTCCCAGCATCCCCTGCCTCCCACACCCATTAAATTATCCTGACAATTATATCGGAACAGTCGAGGTCAGTGCACTTTCCGGCCAGACCTCTAGTACTACAACGACGGGTTTAAGGTGGCGGCTCCATCCTGCTTTCGCGGCGGGTGGAGCGGCGTCTCTCGTGGGAACGGCGAGCCCGTTCGTTGCGTAGCTGCGTATCCTCCAGCCACAACAGCAATTGATCGGGCCCGAACTGCTCCCGGGGCAGCATCTCCCGCACCACCCGGTACACCTGTGGCCTCGTGATCCGGGGCATCTTTTTCCCCCCAATCCTGCTGCAGGCTCAGCAGGAACGCTCCACCCAGCAGGCACATGGCTATGTGGTGATGCCACCCTGCCCAGCTGCGGGTCTCGTATTCGTCCAGCCCCACGTCACCCTTCTCAGTCTCGAACTCCGTTTCAATGCGCCACCTGGACCCACCCACGTAGGCCAGAGTCTCCAAGGTTGTGCCCTCGGGAGCGTTGGACAGGTAGTAGCGGGGCTCGCTGCCGTCCAGGTTCCGGCGCCAGACGGCCCACAGTTCCTCGCCGGGCTTGCGCCTCCTGGTGGCCCGCACCCGCTGGGCACTGAACCGGTAGGTGCGCGGCCCCTGGCTTCCCTGGGCCACCGTTATCTCCCGCCAAGCCTCATCCGGCAGTTCATCACCGCGCTGCTCCATGGTCCGCCGCTGCCCAGGCCGCAGCTTGGGTTTGCGGGGGCGGCCGAACCCCGGATATTCCGGACTGGTCCAAGCCGGGTCCAAGGGCCAGACCGTAGTGCCGCCCGGAACGTCCAGCACGTAGCGCATCCCCAGGGCCGCCAGTCCCTCCCGGAAGGTCGGCGACATCCCGAAGGCGTCGTCTCCGGCAACCCACTCGGCCCTGAGGTAGCCCAACTCCAGGACCCGCTCCAGCATCTCCAGGGCCAACTCCGTCTTTGACCGGTAGTTCCGCCGGTCCTCCGGCACACCCGCCGCAGCACACCGGTCCTAGTCGGAGGTCCAACTCTTGGGCAGATACAGCCGCTTGTCCACCAACGCCCGGCCCAGCGGGCTGACGTAGGCCAGGAACATCCCACCCTGGCAGTTGGCCACCTTGCCCAGCCTGCCGCAGTACTGCCGGGCCACTCCCGCCGATTTCCTGCCCTGCTTGGGGAAGTCGCTGCCATCGAACACCCACACCGCCTCCAGGTGTCCCAGCCTGGGGGCCAAGTATTCCTGCAACCGCCCTATGACTGTCTCATCGGACCACCGGGCCTCGGTGAGAAAGCGCTGCATCGCCCGGGCCGAGATGCCCACCGATTCCGAGAGATTCTCGGCGTTGCGCCGCTCCTGGTCCTGCACCAGCAGCGCCTGAAGGTAATTCCCGCTGTGATCCCGCCACTGCTTGCGGCCGAAGGAGGCCGCAAAGAAGGCGTGGAATTCCTGAAGGCTGTCGTAGACCCGCTCGAAGCTCGCCGCATCCATCACCCAAACCACCCAACATCATCTGTCCAGCCATCCTACCAGACAACTCGTCGTTGTAGTACTAGGCAAGGCTCTGTCCTCATGGCGATTTCACAAGGCGGGGGATCATCCCCCGCCTTTTCGTTTGACCACCGGGATGAGGCGGATTTTGAGAGTGTGGATATTGTCAGTATGCGGAGCAGGCGGTCCCATTCCGGCCCATCCAGATACACTGCGCCGGTGAAATTTTATGCCTGACTATATTCTCGCCTTTGGCATTGTGGCCATCGTGCTTTGCGTGACGGCCCTGGCCTCGGGAGCGGTTGAACGCTCGCCGATCTCTTACCCGTTGATTTTTCTAGGACTGGGATTTTTGTTGGGAGAAGGCGGGCTGGATTTCGTTCAGATGGGCCCGCACAGCCCAATCCTGGAGATCGTTGCGGCTCTGACCCTGTCCCTGGTCTTGTTTCTCGACGCCGTGAAACTTCAACCGGATCAGCTGAGAAGCGGATGGAAGGTCCCCGCCCTCGTGTTGGGTCCCGGCGCCGTCACAATCATCGGGCTGGGCGCCGTGGGTCTGGCCATGATCACAGGCTTCTCTTGGACCATGGCCTTCCTGGGAGGGGCGGTGCTGGCTTCCACCGACCCGGTGGTTCTTAGAGAGGTCATCCGTGACCACCGGATTCCCCGCTCCGTGAGACAGATATTGATCATAGAGGCTGGCACCAACGACATCGTAGTTTTACCGGTGGTGTTGGTGCTGATAGCGATAATCACCAAGCAGGCTGGGGACGCTCAGGGCTGGGCCATCTTTATGGCGAAGCTTTTGCTGCTGGGGCCGGCCATTGGCTTTGGAGTTGGCGGCGCCGGTTCATGGCTGATGAACCAGATAGACCGCCGCATGAGCATAAGGCAGGAACACCAGGCATTCTACGGAGTCGGCCTGGTGCTGGCCGCCTACGCCGCGGCGACAGCCTCCGGCGGCGACGGCTTTTTGGCGGCGTTTGCCGCCGGACTAGCCGTGGTGCTGCTGAATCAATCGTTGTGCGACTGCTTTATGGAGTACGGCGAAGTAACCTCGGAAATGACCATGCTGTTGGCCTTTGTGCTATTTGGGGTCGTCCTCTCGGGTATGGTTGGCTCCGCCGCCCTGATTCCGGCGTTGGTGGTGGCCGCACTGGTCATATTCGTGATTCGGCCCGCAGTCCTCGCCGTGGTGCTGTCCAGGGCGAAAATGAGTTGGGAAGACCACGGGTTCGTCTGCTGGTTCGGGCCCCGGGGACTGAATTCACCGCTGGGCACCTCGCCCTGCTGGCGGTGCAGGCCGAGGTGCCCAGCGGTGAACTGCTGCTGGCAACGGTGGGCATCGTCGTCACGGCATCGGTGCTGGTGCACGGCGGTGCCCAGCGGTGAACTGCTGCTGGCAACGGTGGGCATCGTCGTCACGGCATCGGTGCTGGTGCACGGCGCATCGACCGTGCCTTTGAGTTCTTGGTACGGAAAGAGAACGCTGCGTGTAGCCTACGCCGAAGAACGGGAAAGCACGGCGGCTGGGCTTTTCGGCCACTCGAATGAAGAAGTTCCCAGGGTTACGCCCGCCGAGTTGCACTCAATGTTGGCTTCTACGGAACCTCCAACTGTACTGGATGTACGGACTAGGTCCAGCTAAGAGCACGACGGGTTCCACATCCCCGGCGACACCCGTTTGCTGCCCGACGACGTTGTCGAATGGAGGGAGAACTACGTTGGAAAGGGCCTGGTAGTGGCCTATTGCACTTGAGAAGACGAACTCACGAGCGCCCGTGTGGCGCAACAATTGCGGGCATCAGGTGTCGACGCCGCGGCACTGCAGGGCGGATTCACCCGGTGGCGAGCTGAATTCCCCGTGGAGCCTGTTCCGGCCAGAGTTTGAAACGGGAATGTCTGATGGGGCTAATCGGGGGTGGCTCAGAGAGTTCCGTGTCCTGACCCCATAGGATTACATCCGGGCTGCTTTCGCTCCCTGACGCATCTCTTCCAGGTAGGCGACGCTGGAAGACTGAAGCAACCGGCTGACACTGCCATGAAAGTATTGGACGCCTAACCCTAGGAATTTGGGTACGTAGGAATCTGGGCAGCTTACCCCGGCGACCTTGCCGGCTTTTCGGATGGCCGCCACTCCCTTTTCCATCAACGCCTGAACCTCGGGGTGAGTCTGTTGCCCGGGATACCCCATAGATTGAGACAGGTCTCCCGACCCGATGAAGAACACGTCCACACCTTCCACCTGAACCATCTCCTCTAGATTCTCGATGGCTTCGACTTCCTCCAGCATCAGACATCATGGAGACCGAGTTAGTGGGGCTGAAAGTCTGGGGGCAGGTTTCGGATGTGGCCTTTGACCGACAAGCGGCACTCCTACGCGCCGAGCGGACATTCTACCAGGACGACATAGACCGCCAGAAGGCGTTGTTGGCAACGGCATCAGCGGCGAGTGACGCGGTAGATGCTCTAGCGGACATTAGAGAAAGGATTCGGAGCAAGCTGGAGACCAGTAACCCAGAGGAGCGAAGGCAGGTGCTACAGGCCCTGGAGACACACGTCGGGGTTAGCCGGGGAGAGGTCGAAGTTTCCATCGGGGTGCCTAAACAACTAGTAGACTCTGTTCAGCAGACGAATGTGTTGCGGTTGGCGTCTTCCACATAATCCGCGGTGGAGCCGGAAAGCCCGAATCCCGCCGGCCTGCTGCCACTGAAGATGCCCCGGTGGCCTTGAGGGTGATATTTCACGGCATCCACCGCGGCTGCCGCTTCTTCGGCCGTGTTTACGTGGGGGACTTGGACACCCCAAGCGCCCCGGTCCAGAAACGGCGCGATGATTTCCGGCTTGTTTGCCACGGGACGCACTATGGGGGCGATTCCTGTCAGCTCGGAGATGCGGTCGATAACCGCCCCGCACGTTCGAGTGCCATTGTTATCTGGTAACTGTCAGCGTTGACCGTCACCCGGTCCACAAGCAGCTTGACTAGTTCGGCCCGCTCGCCCTCATCCATGGTGTCGATACGCTCGGTAATGTGTTGGGTGGAAGCGATGAAGTCATCTAGTCCCCGTAAAATTTCCTTACTTTCGTCTCCATCAATACTCAGTCGGTGGAGCTCATTAGCGTGGGATTCAATGCGCTCTTTGATACTGTGCATCTTCAATTCTAGTTCAGCGTCGTCGAGATGTCCGTGCTGGTGTTGCAACAACACCCGTCCCCGTTCGACTTCCACATCGTTCAGCTTGGACTGGGCCGAATCCATCTGGGTTCTTGCGCCACCCTCTGCTAGATCCCGCTGCCGTTCTTGGATGATGGCCCGAATCTCGGCAGGGTCGGTTAAGAAGTCGGTTACTGCCTTCCAGACCACCGGCTCGATGGCATTAGCGTAGATTAGAGTCTTGGGGCACCCACAGCGGCTCTTGGCCCCGAAATTGCACACGTAACGGCGGCGTAAGTCGTTTGTGGGTACCTTCATCTTTGTACCATCTGCCTTAGTTCGGTATTGGACCCGGTAACTGGCTTCGGCTGTGTATTTATGACCACAGTTCCCACACCAGACCAACCGGCGCAAGAGGTAAACGGCGTTATGCTTCCGGCCCTGGGAACGAACACCACGGGTGGGATTCTTCCTTTCCGCTTGAGCGAGACGCCAGGTTTCATCATCAATGATCCGTGGGTATTCGACCGTTATCCACGATGATGCTGGCATATTCTTGTGGTGCTTAACGTCTCGGTCACCGTTATCTTTTTTGTAGTATTGCTTCCGCCCGTAGATGCCGGACCCGATGTAGGCTGAGTTAGCAATCACCTCAATGATGCGAGATGAACTCCAATGGTTTCCGTTTCGGGTAAAAATTCCGTCGTTGGTGAGTCCTCTAATAATGGCCCGGCATCCTTTTCCGGCCACGTAGTCAGTGAAGATTCGCTGGACCACTTGGGCCTCGAAGTCCACGATGACCGGCTTGTGATCCTCCCCAATGCCGTAGCCGAATTTCATTGTTCCGGCTACCTGACCTCTTAGGGCCTTGCCCCTTGCACCCATACGCGCCCGCTCTCGGATATTCCCGAGCTCAATCTTTCCCACTACGGCCATGATGTCGAACGTGTTACGGTCTATCGTGTCCTTGACGCTCTCAAGGCGAATGTCGGTGCCTTCCAGGGCTTCACTCAGTGCGGCAGCAGGATAAAGACCACGGGAGAGCCGGTCAGACTTCCAGCACACAATCACGTCAAACTCACCGTCTTGAACATCACGGAGAAGCTGCTGAAACCCAGCCCGGCGTTTGCTGGCCCCGGAACCTATATCTCGGTATTCCTTAACTATGGTGTAATCCTGGGCTTCACAATGGGCCGCAATGTCCTTTTGCTGCTCTCCTAGAAACTCGGACGGAAACCCCGATTCTCCCCAAGTCGTCGTTTTCTTAGCGACGATTGTCGATGTAAGAGTGGGTTCTTGAACCGTATTACAGATACTATCATGCCACATAAGACTATAATACGTCTGTCTGGCGTAGCGCGAAACCCGGCCAATGGCTTTCCGGCCAGACCTCTAGTGATACCTTGTCATCCTCGGCCTGCCTCTCCGTCGATACCCGGATGTAAGACGCTGCTCTGATCATTCCTTTTCCTCCCACGTTTGGGCCGGTTGGCCATGTAATGCTCCATCGAGTCTGTTCTTACAAGCCAGTCATGCCCGGCTTTCACACCCCGGACTGTCCCTGATTCCAACAACCGCCGGATGTGCGCCTGAGATATCCCTGATACGGCGCTGGCCTGTTTGGTTGTCAGAAAGCCTTCGATCATTCCTATATTATACATTATATCGTGTGTTCATTAATACTCCGATTGCCGAACTTCACCTGGACCTCTATTATTGGGGAAAACAACCGGATGCAATTCCGTCAACGGGAGGCTAAATGAGGGAAAACACTCTCAAACAGAAGTTACAAGCTGGGAATGCCGCTTTCGGAGTAATGATTACCTTCCCATCTCCGCAGGTCGTGGAGATGTTGGGTTCTCTAGGGTTCGACTGGGTATTGATTGATAACGAACATGGGTCGATAACGGTTGAAAACTCGGAAGATTTAATTCGCGCCTCCGAACTCACCGGCATTGCTCCGATAATCAGACCGGTCAGCAACAAGCCTGAAATTATCGCGCCATTCTTAGACAGGGGCGCATGGGGTGTGCAGATTCCACACGTAAATACAGCTGAGGAAGCTAGGGCGGCTGTGGACGCGGTCAAATATCATCCTATTGGTCACCGGGGCATGTTCAGTGGCAGCCGCCCAGCGGGATACGGATTATCAGGCTCGACTGCTGACTATGTGGAGGAAGCTAACCGCAACACATTAGTCTGTCTGATGCTGGAGGAAGTCGAAGCCATCGACAATCTAGAGGAGATGGTTGAGGTGGAAGGTGTGGACGTGTTCTTCATCGGGTCGGGAGACCTGTCTCAATCTATGGGATACCCTGGACAACAGACCCACCCCGAAGTTCAGGCGTTAATGGAAAGGGGAGTGACCGTCATTCGTGAGGCTGGTCGGATAGCCGGGCTTAGCTGTCCAGATTCGTATGTCCCTAAATTCCTAGACATGGGCGTCCAATACTTCCACGGAAGCGTCAACAGGTTGCTTCAGTCATCCAGCGTTAACTACTTGGAGGAGATGCGAAAAGCAGCCTCCACCGCCGGGCTCTAGAGGGCGTCCAGCTAGGGTTAATTTTTTTTTGCTGAGACGCCAAGATCCTCCGTACCCATGTTCTAAAGAATCGATGGTGATTTCATAGCTGGCGTATTACCTCGTCACGCCTGGTCCCTGTAAGTACGTTAGCAAAATGGTTAGCAAGAATCATAGCTGAGCCAGATATGGCAAGGCAGCTGGCCCAGCCACTCAGCGAGGCCTGGGATCGATTGCCACCGTTGGAGCTACTGGTCGAGCAACTGGATTTACTCATTCATTAGCTGGCGTAGCTACTGGAGCAACTGGCAGGGCTACTGAGCGAAGTGTAGAGTCAGTGTCTACGGAAAGCTAAGAGAAGGTAGCCAATGGGAAGAGGTCATGACAGAGGTAGCATTGGAGAAATTGCCAGGCTATGCTTTGAGTATCTCCCTCCGGGACAGCACCCGCTCCATCAGGGGCCGCATGCCCAGTTCGCTGGAGATGGCCAGGGACTCGTCCAGTAGGGCCACAGCCTTCTCCTTGTCGCCGGGACCATCCCGCTGCAAAAGGGTGTCGGCGTAGTCGCAGCAGGTCCAGAACAGGTCGGGTCGGTAGCTCGCCTAGCGGCAGAAGGCAAGGGATTCCTCAAAGTGCTCGGCGGACTTATCCAGGTTGCCCATTGTCCATGCCATTAGTTCCAGAAGACGGTCGGCGCTGATGGCCCAAATCAGCATGAGGCCCCGTAGGGGAATCAGCGCGGAGTACAGTTCCCCGGCAGCCTGGATGTCCATTCGCTGGTTTGCTTGCAAGGCGAGACCGATCCTTGCCCTTACACTCATGTTTGGGGGGGCTATTTCGGCCACCTCGGACCGCCCAACCTCTATTCGGGCAGCCAGGGGAATAACCATGGCCGGGTTCGCGTTTGTTGACGCGGTCGGTCTGGAGCTTGGCATGTCCATGCCAAGCTCCAGAAGACGAAGCGTTGGCAAACGCGCCAAGCTATCAGGTAGTACATCGGACATCATAGAGTAATTGACACCTTTTCGGTATATCCTTACGATCATAATCGTCAAACATCGGGTGTTCTTGGGAGTCCGCATCTTGATATGGGAAACTCAAAACCAGCAGGCTCTACATCGGCTAGCCGATGTAGAGTAAGGGTCAGGCGAATTTCAGATTAACGGGAGAGTTCCAGATGGAAGATTATTACATCGCTATCGTCGTGGGTTTATTCACAGTTGCAAGTATCATCATTAACGTCCTGCAGACTCAAAAAAAAGGGGGACGTCGATCGTCGTCTTGGACAAAGCGAAGCCCGGCTCGCACAGCTTCGTGAAAACGCGAAAATAACGAACGTTATTGACTACAAATTCGTTGATGTGATTCTGTTCGGGCCGCGGGCGTCAGGAAAGACGAGTATCGTTGAGCTTTGGACGAGCCCTTGGACGCAGATTGACGATTCCATCATGGCAACCTCACGATGGCGTAAATACGAGACTAGCATCCACGAGATGGAGTCTGAGCAACGCCGCGATGCGATGTTTGACGTGGACCGAACCTATATACCAACGCTCCGGGTTCGTGTCCACGACTACCCTGGCGAGAACAGTTACCGGGAGCAAGCCATAAAGGATCTGAGCCGTTTGGGGAGGAAGGCCGTTGTTATTTTGATCTTGAAAGTGGGATATTTCGAGGGCAAGATAGTGGATAATAGAGACAATGCAGATTACTTTAACCGGCGGTTCGTCGAAAACCTATCGGAAAACCTCAATCGTTTGTCCGATGCTATCGCAAAGCCCATTGTTGTGTTTAACAAAGCCGACCTGTTGCCCAACGAATGGGAACCAAGTGTCGCGATCGATGAGATGAAAAAAGCCAACAGCGCTGCGATGGAAAACATTCTGAATGTGTTCGGGAACGATTCTCTGGATTTTTGCCTCACAAGCGCACGAACTAATATGGGGATCGTTCGTCTGCTAGGCCTGGTTGGCAAAGTTGGCATTGATTCGCCCCAGGAGTTGGAGCGATTCGAACGGAAAATCAAGTTTGTCAGGAATGAGGTAGAGGACCGGGCTTCCGACGGCATACAGATCGACGTACCGAACCTATAATCGTGCAGACACAGACAGTTCTCAAGATAAACCGGGCAGGTGAAGGGTACACTCAAGCCAGGCCTGAGAACGGCCCCTTGTTCGACCAAATAATGATGGACGAGGCGTTGCCGGCTGTCGATACTCGCTCTACCCAGCCGCGCCTGGCCTATTCCGCAGCGCGCATGGGTTCTGATCAGATATTAGTCGCCGTTGGATGCTTTTGGCCTGAGCACCGGGATGAACACGGCCGGGCTGGTCTCTCATTCTGGCACGGCATTCTCTGTGACGTCTCAGAGGTTAATCACCCGCAGCTGCTGGAAATTGCCGGTATTCTCATGGGCCTGGTCGGAAAATATGAAACCCAGTATGAAGACATTGGCAAGAACATCGCCGATCTCGCTGTTGAGAAGCGTACAGATGATGACTGGCGCGCGGCAGTTTCCCAATTAATTTCCAATACCCCATCCAACTTCAATTCCGCAGAAGATGACTCTATTCGCACCCTTGGGCGCAATCTTGCCCTCGTGCCGGCCCAAGCCAATATTAGAGGGTCACAACACGAACGGCTCACGATCCCTTGCCTCCTTAGTCTGTTGGCGTACCGCGAGGGGGTTGAGCGTATCGCAGGTGGGATGTTAGCGCGAGAGGGGCAAGGCAGACTCAACCGCCTGTAAATTTAGCTGATCTCCTGGTGGTGGAGCCTGAACCTGTGGTTCGACCAACGCCAATACCTCCTCCATCTATCCTTCTGAAGGTGTTGGCTAGCTTGACTGTTGCCATCCTTGTGGTGATTCTTATCTGGGTATGGCCCTGTCCGCCCTAGTCGGACTGCCCGGCCCAAGTCACGGGCCTCGGAGTGAAGGCCACCAGCAACGGTCAGCTAGACTTGTCCTGGATTTCCAACAGCGGAAAGGACAAAGTAGAGCGCTACAAAGTCTATCGCAGTCCGTCCGCGAGCCCCGATGCGCCGATTGCCGACCTCACCAAGAACACCTACCTTGATAAGTCCGTTGAGCCGGGGACTACGTACTTCTACAGGGTAGCGGCGGTTAACAGCTCAGGCACTGGGGAGAAATCAGTCGAGGTAGAAGGGACCACGCTGCCTGCTAAATGACCTGATGGCCTGACAACTATGAGACTCTTAAACGGTAGGTTCCCGATTTTCGTAGATGGCTAGTTGGTTCTAGAGGCTGGCAATTCTTCGTAAGGAGTGGACTTAGGGGAGGTCGTTCCCCAGGCAGAGCACGATTACGCTGACTCTCTGAGCAGGGGGTGAGGGTGCCAAGCCCAAGGTCGGTGAAGAAGCCTCGGAGTGGGTGCAGAAGGGCCAAGAAGTTCTAGCAGCTACGAAGCCCCCGCCCCGCCGCGGGATTCTTCTCTAGAAAACCAAGCCTTGTTATGTTTATGAGTTTCTCTGACTAGCCTTCAGACTCGGTCGTAGTTCGTTCACCGGCTGCAATGCTTCCGGCTGGCTGTTTGGTGCCGCAACTGCGTTCACCTCCTTCTACGGTATATTAGCCATCCTGAACCCCCCAATACCACAACCGCGACGATGGCAAGCACCAACACTAGAGGTCTGGCCGGAAAGCCATTGGCCGGGTTTCGCGCTACGCCAGACAGACGTATTATAGTCTTATGTGGCATGATAGTATCTGTAATACGGTTCAAGAACCCACTGTTACATCGACAATCGTCGCTAAGAAAACGGCAGCTTGGAGAGAATCGGGGTTTCCGTCCGAGTTTCTAGGACATATGGGGCGGTGCCTGCGTCGGCATCGGTTTTGCAGTCGCTAACGGCAGCTCGGTTTCTTTCAATTCACGGTGCCGAATTGGGCCGCGTGGAGGGCGATTACATTGAGGCCCAGCGGGCATTTGACCAGGCTCTGACCATCGCCCGAAGGGAGCAGGACGAATCTTTGGAAGTGCGAATCCTGGCGGCGTGGGGAAATGTGGATTTGTTCCACAATCACCCTGATGAGGGTCTGGAAAAAGCCTTTAAAGTCATCGGGGTGGCGCAGGCTAATGCTGACTCGCAGCGTCCTCGTCCCGATTCTCCACCCGTTGCAGCCCCGCCTAGCCCAAGGTAGGGGCACCATCCCCATATGCAATACGCTGATACCAACCTCCGTGGTCCATGTTCTTGAACACCTCTAAGCTCTGCCCATCCTCCAGCGTCACCCGGTAGTGAATCAGTTGTAGGCGTCCTCGGCCACGGTGGTAGGCACGACGGGTTGGAGTCTGGCGGGGGGCGGTCTTGGTTGGTTTGGGCATGAGGGCCTCCCTGGGAGTCTTAGACTCTAGGGAGCGGTTACCGGGGTTGGGAAGAGCGGGTTGTCAGAGGCACCGGTTAACACCATTCGCCTGGAGACGAAATTGCTTTCACTCCACGAAGACCGCATAAGTGGTCAGTGTCACAGGACCCCCGCTGGAATTCCCCCACACCAATACTGTATAGACACCGTCTCCATGATCTGCTATTGGACGGGACAAATCGGCTTCCACCCGGAACGAACCAACTGCTGTCTCCCATGTCCGGGCTGTAAGCGAAGGCGCTTCGGAGGATTTTGCCTCGGTGGTATCTGGAGATATGCTACCAGGTTGAAGACGCGGGGTATCCGGTGGCACATCATTTGGATTTGTGCACAAGTCCCATGTGTATGGTTTAGTGCTGGGGACGTAGGAGGTGCCCGGCGGTAGCGGCTTCCTGATGAACGCCACTGGCATAATTCCGTTATCGTAGCAATGGGTTTTATCCAGCTGCCCAAATGTCAGAGCACTGGGAGTTGGGTCATACCAGACCTGTATATTGACGAACTCGAAATCATCGGCAAGACTCCCAGCCAAAGACAAGATGCCATTAGCGATAGCGGGTTTCTCGGAGAACTCCACATAATCCGCTGAGAACTGTTGCGATAAGGAACAAGTGATCCGGTCACAGGCAATACCCAGATGGACCTTCTGGTGTAGAGGATCGAGGATGTTTCTCCGATGACCCGGACTCTCCATCAAGCCCCGCTGCAATTCCTGGAGTTCATCCTTGGGCGAAACTGACTCGTACCGGAGTCCCGGGATCGGTGGAGAGGGTGCACCGGCAACATTTTCGGCCACATAGTTCACGCCACCGGCCAAGGTATGCCTCATATAAGGCTTCATGCCGTCCATGGTCCAGTGGGAGAGGTAGCCGTTGTCCAACATTTCTTCGGCGTGCTCTTGAGCTGCAGGATTTTTGTCCAACGTTACCGGGCCAAGTCCGTTGGCTTCGCGATCACCATTAATCAGGCCAAGCATGTAGTTCTTGAGGTCTGCCTGTTGGGGCGAGTCAGGCGAAGGGATCGGTGCCGCCGGGGATGGCTGAACCGCCCCGGGCTCGGGCGGTAGAGTTGAGGTTAGTAGAATCTTAACTGTGGGAGACGGGGCAGAGGTGGGGATAACTGGAGACGGTGCCTGTGTACACGCCATAACGATGGCCAAAGAACTGCCGACGAGTGCGAAGATTAGTCGGTATTTCATATCGAGCATTCCCTTTTGAAGCACTCTTCTCCCTCCTGCGTAGGAGGGTTGACAAGGTCTAGAGAGGTGCCTTTGATCAGTTCACCGCCTGCTTCAAGCGACGAGGGCTATTCCCAAGGCAGAACCCTGCTAGTACTACAACGACGCGTTATCCTACAAGGTAACTCGTGGGCGGATTTTGAAGCTGGCAACGAACGAGTGCGAGTCTCCCATGATGAACGGTCCGTAGCTGAAGAAGAAGACCTGAGCGTGTTTTCTCATAACGCGTCGTTGTAGTACTAGAAGTCTGGCCGGAAAGCCATTGGCCGGGTTTCGCGCTACGCCAGACAGACGTATTATAGTCTTATCTGGCATGATAGTATCTGTAATATGGTTCAAGAACCCACTGTTACATCGACAATCGTCGCTGAGAAGACGACGGCTTGGCGAGAATCGGGGTTTCCGTCCGAGTTTCTAGAGCCCTCTACTACCTTGGCGTCAGGCTCCTTGGTACCTAGCTCCTGTAAAGCTCGTAGCTGCTGTATCAGTTCGTTGGGTCAAGGCGCTGGGGCCAGGACTCCCAAGAGCAAGAGGTCTATCGGTGTCCCGGCGCTCCGGCTTAATCCGAATCCACCGATGGACCCGGATGGAGGGCGTGAGGACAGCGGAAGAGGGGGGAGGGAGTTGCAGGCGCGATGATCCGGGCTCGAATTCGGGTAGACGGGAGGTTGGCGGGCGGTCGCAGGCGCTTTTGGGGGCGCCGATGGCGGTCTGCAGTGGCTGTGCTGAGCGAGATGGCGGGATAGGACACGGGAAGAGGCGCTCGCGGACCGGGACTGGCGCGAGTTTGCCGGGACGTTCAGTTGGCCGGATGGCGGGTCAGTTGCAGACGGGTCGTCAGGCTGGGAGTGGCAGGGCGCGCAGCCGGGCCAGGGCGCGACTGAACTGGGTTTCCCAAGGCCAGCGCTGGGGCAGATGCAGGGTGAGGCGGCGCGCCGAGCGGGTGAGCCGTCCGGCCAGGGAGAAGAACCGTCGCCTGAGGGTCTTGGTGGTCACGATCTGCTCGCCCAGGCCGATGCGCGCGGTCCAGCGGGCCAGGTTGTGGGCCATCACCTGGACGGCCAGCCAGGCGCCGTTGGCGGCGAAGCGGCCGGACGGCATGTGGTTCAACCCGACGCCGTACTTGAGGTCGCGTATCGCATTCTCGATCTCGGCGTGGCGGCGGTGGTCGGCCTCCAGTTCCAGGGTCTCTCCGTCCCGGTCGGTGATGAAGCCGTGATAACTGTAGGTGGCGAAGAGGGCCAGTTGGGAACCGGGGGTCGGCTGCACCCGCCGGACGATGAGCCGCACCGGCGCGGCGTCCGGCTCACTCTGGAAGGGGGTATAAGTCGTCTCGGCCACAGCGGCGGCGCCGTCCATCCAGTAGGGAATCGGCGTCCAGGCAGCTTCGGGTATGGCCTCGATGAGATTGCGCAGGCTTTTGTGCTGGCGGATGGTGATGGAGAAGCGCACGTCCAGCTTGCGGCAGACGGCGACCACGGCGTGGGTATAGAAGCCGCTGTCGGCCCGCAGGGTGATCTGCCCGCTGGCGCCAGCGTAGCGCATCCGCCCCACCGTCTCCCGCAGGAAGTGGGCGGCCCCGCGGGCGGTGTTGGCGCGGCCCTCGCGCAGCCGGGACATCAGCACGTCGCCGGCGCCGGCGGCGCCGGCCAACAGCGGGTGATAGCCCCGGGCGCCGGTGTAGCCGTGGTGGCGGGCGCCCTCCTTGGCCAGTCCGTAGGTCTCGCAGATCGTCGAATCAAGGTCGATGGTAAATGGTGCGTCGCCGGGTCCGGCTCCGGCCTGCCAGGCCCGGGCCAGCAACTCGCGGCTCACCCGGTCCAGTTGGCGGACGTGGCCCCAGCGAAAGCTGCGCAGGAAGGCGCCCAGGGTGGAGGGCGCCTTGAGCACACTGCCCAGGGTGCAGGCTGTCCCGCCGGCGCGCAGCGCATCGGCGTCGTCGATGCAGTCGCCGCCCGCCAACGCAGATGCCACCAGCGTCATCATCTTGTCACCGGTGTTGGCTCGGCCTGGGGCCCGGCCCAGGTCCAGGCGCCGGTCAACCAGTTGGGAAAGGCCGAGGTGCAAGGCCAAGGTGGCGGGAAGGAGCAGGCCGGCATTGTTGACCAGGCGGTGGTCGTCGAAGGTGATGTGGATGCGGTCGAGGTGGTTGCGTGGTAGCATCTATTGGGTGCTCCTTGTTTCTGGTCGGTTTTCTGTTATAAAAGCATTATCCCAGATTCAGAGGAGCACTTCCTTCCCTATCCGCCCTGTCGCGACACGCCCTCTATCGGTGGATTCGGGCTTAAACAAACAATTTCGCCGGGGTGAAACAAGAGAGGAGTCCGCCAAGAAAAGGGGTCATTATTGGCGAAGTATAATTCCATTAGTACGCCGCGGCCATCTGTCCAAATCGACACAAAATTATTATCGGAATTAGGTTCTTTTTGGATGTCAGTAAGCAGGAAAACATAACCCGCCGGTACGTCGTAATTTAAGCCCCCGCCATTCGTGCAATCGCCTGGCGGATCATCCGTTACGCTAACGAACAGGTTCACGATGTTGGCCGCCTCTGGCAAGCCGCTAGGCAGGTTGCTGACAGTAACTTCCCCTACGGTATCCACAAGTAGCCGATCATCCACAGAGACTTCAGCCTGCCTCGCTCCGTCCGGGCTTCCAATGACAAGCGACTGAATCTTAGGTGCCGCTAACACCGTGGCAGTACCAATCAGGAACGCAATCAATCCAATGGTTAGGTGTATCCCATATTTGCCCATGGGGGACCCTCCTCCAGCATGATGGGCAGATACTAACACCTGAGAAGGGTTTGTGGATGAGCACTACAACCGACCTAGTACAGTCGGGTTCCGCTTTCAACCTGGTCCCACCGCACCGTGACCACCTGCGCCTTCCCGATGACTACGTGGTACCCGGCATCATAAGCATCAGGTTGGTCAACCGTCCGCTGGTAGACGCGACTCTCTACGATGCCCCTAATGCCCTGGTAACGGCCTGAGGTGATGATCACCAAGTCACCCCGGCGATACCTGTAGGAATGGCTCATATGGTCAATGTATGGGGTGGCCGCACGGCTGGGCAATGGGCCAGGGTCAGGGGCGAAAACAGACGGATTTCCACCGGTATCCGGCTGGTAGTAAGATGCCCAACATGGAATTCTCCCTATTGAGAATGTGATGGGCAAAGAGGGTCGGCATGTCATTTAGTATTTTGGATTTGTGGATTTTATTCCTGGTGGTTCTCGTATTGGTAGCCGCGGTAATCGCCGTGATAGTCATCATCAGAGCCAACCAGTCAAAAGGAGCCGTCCAGACTGGCGGTTTGGCAAATCCAGGTCTCCGCGTAACTGTTCAGACTTGATGAGGTGAATTGGCTCAAAGCCGTTGGAAAAACGCTGGCATGGCCGGGGGAGTTGTGGCATACCAGGGAGGTGGACACTGAACTAGACCTGAACGCGGCGAGTGGCGAAACTCTGCTGGAGATAATTGCCGGCCAGCGGGGAGTCATTGCCGATTTGCAAAGGCGGATTGGGGTTCTGGAATCCCGTCCCAACCGGCGCGGGTCGTCGGGGATGCCGGGTAATCAGCCGCACTCCAGCCGGCAAGCGCCGGAGAAAAAGGAGCCCAGAAAGCCGCGCCGCCATGGCTTCGCCCGCCAGCGCATGACTCCTACCCGGCGGGTGGAGCATGCCGTGGCGGTCTGTCCCGACTGCGGGACTCACCTGAACGGCGGATGGGTACAGCGAACTCGGGAAGTCATTGAGCTACCGGTGGCTCCGGTAGAAGTGACCGAGCACGCCCTGGTAGCCCGCATCTGTCCGGTATGCCAGCGGCGCCGGCTGCCCAAAGAGGCCCTGCAGGGGGTGGTTCTGGGCCAGCAGCGCCTGGGGGTCAATCTGGTAAGCCTGATGGTGACCCTGCGGGAGGAGGGACGGTTGCCCATAAGAATCATCCAATGGTACCTGGAGAGCGTCCATCAGTTGCACCTGAGTGTTGGCGCCATCGTCGAGGCCGTCCATGGAGTAGCCCGTCAGGCTGAGACGGCGGTGCGAGAGGTGCTCGAGCAAGTCCGCGCCAGTCCCGTGGTGCAGGGCGACGAAACCGGCTGGCGCCAGGACGGGAGCAACGGCTATGTTTGGACCTTCAGCACTCCCAGCGAACGATACTTCCTGCGTCGGGGTCGGGATAAGGGGGTGGTGGATGAGGTGCTGGATTTCTCCTTCAGCGGAGTGTTGGTCAGTGATTTCTACGCGGCCTATAACCACTACCCGGGCCTGAAGCAACGGTGCTGGGCTCATCTGCTGCGGGATATCCATGACCTGAAAGGGTTGTACCCAGAAGACGCTGGGCTGGCTCAGTGGGCCGAGGCGGTTCACCAGGTCTACACGGAGGCCAAGGCCTCGGTCCTTCCCCGAGCCCAGCCAGGCCATCGCACCCAGCTAATGCTGGAGGAGAAACTAATGGTCTTGGCGCGGCCTTTCCTTAAAGATCCCCTGGCGAAAGATCCCCTGGCGGTTTAGGCCAAGCTCTGCCGGCGCATGGAACGGTTCATCAAGGAACTGTTTATCTTCGTGTCGGACCCAGCCGTGCCCTCAGACAACAACGCCGCCGAGCGGAGCCTGCGGCATCTGGTAACCAGTCGCAAGATCAGCGGCGGCGCCCGCTCAGGGCAGGGCGCCGACAGCAAGATGACCTTGGCATCCCTCTTTGGCACCTGGCGGGCCAGAGGTCTCAATCCCCTTCTGGAATGCCGCCGGTTGCTCACTTCCCCTCAACTCTGAACAGTTTCCAAAAATCCTGTGTTAATTGCGGAAATTCAATGGACCAAGAGGCGAAATTTTGCGCCAAATGCGGTTTCGACGACCGCATAGTGATAAGGAACTAAATGTTCCGCTAAAGACGTTCCGGGATCCCGACAATATCCAAATCGAGTTAACTGCGCCGCACAGCTGAGCCACTTTGGGATGAATCGTCATCACTCCGGCCCATCCTCAGGTGGCAACTCGCCGGCTGCATGCCCGTTTACCACTGGCGCTCCCACCGCTTCCCGCTCTTCCTCTTTCCCTATCGTGAACCGCCACTGGACCTGAGCCCGTATATCTACGACCTGCTTGTGGATCAGCTCCCCGGTCACTTTACCCACCAAATCCATCGTGGCCCTGGCCTCCTTGAGCGCCATCAATGCAGTACGCATCTGTGCAAGGCGGAATAGGAAAAGGGCTCCGCATTCGCGGAGCCCTCAGTTGACGCGGGAGGTTACCTGACCCTAGAAACTCGGACGGAAACCCCGATTCTCCCCAAGTCGTCGTTTTCTTAGCGACGATTATCGATGTAACAGTGGATTATTGAACCGTATTACAGATACTATCATGCCATATAAGACTATAATACGTCTGTCTGGCGTAGCGCGAAACCCGGCCAATGGCTTTCCGGCCAGACCTCTAGTACTACAACGACGCGTTATCCTACAAGGTAACTCGTGGGCGGATTTTGAAGCTGGCAACGAACGAGTGCGAGTCTCCCATGATGAACGGTCCGTAGCTGAAGAAGAAGACCTGAGCGTGTTTTCTCATAACGCGTCGTTGTAGTACTAGGGATTTCGGTGCTTTACTGGATCCACCCTGCTGGGTCGGTCTTTGTCACGAAGGTGTTGCTCTTCCAGGTGTTGTCACAAGGAGAGGTCCCTCCTGCAGCAGCGTTAGGGTCTTTCATGTCGGTTCCGTTACCTAAGGCTGTATTACTCTGCAAAAGGTTGTCGAAGCTGTTACCGGCAACCTCTATCCCAAAGCGTGTATTAATTTTGGCTATGTTGCCGCGCACCACACTGTCCTTGACGCCAAATATTTTGATGCCAACGACGCTATTGTCGCTAGATGTGTTTCCGCGGATTGTAACTCCCTCTCCTGTCGCAATCGAGATTCCCTGGTTACTTCCTGAGATGTTGTTGCTTTGAATCGTGATGCCATCTGACCCTTTTGGGGAGATGCCCGTAACTACGTTGTCGATGATCTCGGAAGAAGTGATCCGGTTGAAGTTGGCGAATCTAAAAAACACGCCCGGTGAGCGATTATTATTGATGTCCATGGTGTGAATAGCATTGCGATTGGAATTGTTTAGAATAACCCCCCCCGTCAACTGCGCCCCAGTTCCGTTGAAACTGACGGTGCTACCGTTGATCCGGTTGTTGTCACTTCCTTCTTGGAGCAGGATGCCAACAGACTTGTTGGAAGTCACAGTCACACCGTTGATGTGGGACTTGGTGACCTTGCAGAAGTCAATCCCTACATCAAACCCGGTCACGGTGCCGCCGTTGATGTGCACGGCCGACCTTGCGGGACAGACTACCCCATTCACATGGATTCCGGTGCCTGTAGTTCCGTCGCCCGAAATGGTAAAGCCCCCAAGGTTGAAGTGCACGTTGTCATGGTGGATGTGGACAGCAGTACCAGTACAGGCCAGATCTGCCGTGAGCATTACTCCGAATCCACCGATGGACCCGGATGGAGGGGGTGAGGACAGCGGAAGAGGGGGGAGGGAGTTGCAGGCGCGATGATCCGGGCTCGAATTCGGGTAGACGGGAGGTTGGCGGGCGGTCGCAGGCGCTTTTGGGGGCGCCGATGGCGGTCTGCAGTGGCTGTGCTGAGCGAGATGGCGGGATAGGACACGGGAAGAGGCGCTCGCGGACCGGGACTGGCGCGAGTTTGCCGGGACGTTCAGTTGGCCGGATGGCGGGTCAGTTGCAGACGGGTCGTCAGGCTGGGAGTGGCAGGGCGCGCAGCCGGGCCAGGGCGCGACTGAACTGGGTTTCCCAAGGCCAGCGCTGGGGCAGATGCAGGGTGAGGCGGCGCGCCGAGCGGGTGAGCCGTCCGGCCAGGGAGAAGAACCGTCGCCTGAGGGTCTTGGTGGTCACGATCTGCTCGCCCAGGCCGATGCGCGCGGTCCAGCGGGCCAGGTTGTGGGCCATCACCTGGACGGCCAGCCAGGCGCCGTTGGCGGCGAAGCGGCCGGACGGCATGTGGTTCAACCCGACGCCGTACTTGAGGTCGCGTATCGCATTCTCGATCTCGGCGTGGCGGCGGTGGTCGGCCTCCAGTTCCAGGGTCTCTCCGTCCCGGTCGGTGATGAAGCCGTGATAACTGTAGGTGGCGAAGAGGGCCAGTTGGGAACCGGGGGTCGGCTGCACCCGCCGGACGATGAGCCGCACCGGCGCGGCGTCCGGCTCACTCTGGAAGGGGGTATAAGTCGTCTCGGCCACAGCGGCGGCGCCGTCCATCCAGTAGGGAATCGGCGTCCAGGCAGCTTCGGGTATGGCCTCGATGAGATTGCGCAGGCTTTTGTGCTGGCGGATGGTGATGGAGAAGCGCACGTCCAGCTTGCGGCAGACGGCGACCACGGCGTGGGTATAGAAGCCGCTGTCGGCCCGCAGGGTGATCTGCCCGCTGGCGCCAGCGTAGCGCACCCGCCCCACCGTCTCCCGCAGGAAGTGGGCGGCCCCGCGGGCGGTGTTGGCGCGGCCCTCGCGCAGCCGGGACATCAGCACGTCGCCGGCGCCGGCGGCGCCGGCCAACAGCGGGTGATAGCCCCGGGCGCCGGTGTAGCCGTGGTGGCGGGCGCCCTCCTTGGCCAGTCCGTAGGTCTCGCAGATCGTCGAATCAAGGTCGATGGTAAATGGTGCGTCGCCGGGTCCGGCTCCGGCCTGCCAGGCCCGGGCCAGCAACTCGCGGCTCACCCGGTCCAGTTGGCGGACGTGGCCCCAGCGAAAGCTGCGCAGGAAGGCGCCCAGGGTGGAGGGCGCCTTGAGCACACTGCCCAGGGTGCAGGCTGTCCCGCCGGCGCGCAGCGCATCGGCGTCGTCGATGCAGTCGCCGCCCGCCAACGCAGATGCCACCAGCGTCATCATCTTGTCACCGGTGTTGGCTCGGCCTGGGGCCCGGCCCAGGTCCAGGCGCCGGTCAACCAGTTGGGAAAGGCCGAGGTGCAAGGCCAAGGTGGCGGGAAGGAGCAGGCCGGCATTGTTGACCAGGCGGTGGTCGTCGAAGGGAAACTGTTCAGAGTTGGGGGGAAGTGAGCAACCGGCGGCATTCCAGGAGGGGATTGAGACCTCTGGCCCGCCAGGTGCCAAAGAGGGATGCCAAGGTCATCTTGCTGTCGGCGCCCTGCCCTGAGCGGGCGCCGCCGCTGATCTTGCGACTGGTTACCAGATGCCGCAGGCTCCGCTCGGCGGCGTTGTTGTCTGAGGGCACGGCTGGGTCCGACACGAAGACAAACAGTTCCTTGATGAACCGTTCCATGCGCCGGCAGAGCTTGGCCTGAACCGCCAGGGGATCTTTCGCCAGGGGATCTTTAAGGAAAGGCCGCGCCAAGACCATTAGTTTCTCCTCCAGCATTAGCTGGGTGCGATGGCCTGGCTGGGCTCGGGGAAGGACCGAGGCCTTGGCCTCCGTGTAGACCTGGTGAACCGCCTCGGCCCACTGAGCCAGCCCAGCGTCTTCTGGGTACAACCCTTTCAGGTCATGGATATCCCGCAGCAGATGAGCCCAGCACCGTTGCTTCAGGCCCGGGTAGTGGTTATAGGCGGCGTAGAAATCACTGACCAACACTCCGCTGAAGGAGGAATCCAGCACCTCATCCACCACCCCCTTATCCCGACCCCGACGCAGGAAGTATCGTTCGCTGGGAGTGCTGAAGGTCCAAACATAGCCGTTGCTCCCGTCCTGGCGCCAGCCGGTTTCGTCGCCCTGCACCACGGGACTGGCGCGGACTTGCTCGAGCACCTCTCGCACCGCCGTCTCAGCCTGACGGGCTACTCCATGGACGGCCTGGACGATGGCGCCAACACTCAGGTGCAACTGATGGACGCTCTCCAGGTACCATTGGATGATTCTTATGGGCAACCGTCCCTCCTCCCGCAGGGTCACCATCAGGCTTACCAGATTGACCCCCAGGCGCTGCTGGCCCAGAACCACCCCCTGCAGGGCCTCTTTGGGCAGCCGGCGCCGCTGGCATATCGGACAGATGCGGGCTACCAGGGCGTGCTCGGTCACTTCTACCGGAGCCACCGGTAGCTCAATGACTTCCCGAGTTCGCTGTACCCATCCGCCGTTCAGGTGAGTCCCGCAGTCGGGACAGACCGCCACGGCATGCTCCACCCGCCGGGTAGGAGTCATGCGCTGGCGGGCGAAGCCATGGCGGCGCGGCTTTCTGGGCTCCTTTTTCTCCGGCGCTTGCCGGCTGGAGTGCGGCTGATTACCCGGCATCCCCGACGACCCGCGCCGGTTGGGACGGGATTCCAGAACCCCAATCCGCCTTTGCAAATCGGCAATGACTGCCCGCTGGCCGGCAATTATCTCCAGCAGAGTTTCGCCACTCGCCGCGTTCAGGTCTAGTTCAGTGTCCACCTCCCTGGTATGCCACAACTCCCCCGGCCATGCCAGCGTTTTTCCAACGGCTTTGAGCCAATTCACCTCATCAAGTCTGAACAGTTACATAACGTGGTAAACAATTGATTTCCCACGGTCCCGTTGGTAAAATGCGTCATCCTTAACAAACACCGATTCGCTTTTGATTAACCATACTTTGAACGAGGCATATTAGACCGGGGGTGCAACCATGTTTCCCGATGTAAGCCTTTCGCCAGTGACCAGAGAAGACGTTCAGCGAATGAGACAATGGTTGGACGATCCAGAGGTTAATTCCTTGTGGTACGGATTAGGCGATGATGGGTCGCCCATGCATCTAGGCTATTCTCCCCACACGATTTTGGATTCATCCCAGGACGATTGGGAAGGGACTTTTGCCTCGGAAGACCGGAAGTTCTTCTCGGTGTACTCTACCGATGGGGACCACATTGGCGAGGGGCAGCTTGCTATTGAATGGCCTTTAGTTGAAGCCCAACTGGTGCTTATCATCGGACGAAAGGACTTGTGGCACCACCATTACGGGACGATGGCGCTGATCAAGCTTTTGGATGAGAGCTTTTCGAACCTGGGGCTGCACCGGGTATGGGCCGACATTCCCGAATATAACGAACATGCGCTGCAGATGTTCCGCCAGGTGGGATTTGTCTTGGAAGGCCACCTGAGGAAGACCCATCGAAAGGACGGCGAATGGTATGACTCATTTGCCATGGGCCTCTTGGTGGATGAGTATTCCCGGAGAAGGACCCGTCTGATGGGCGCCGCGACTAATTAGCCTATGATCAGGCTCCAATTGGCTAAGCCATTGCAAAAACCGTGGGCAATAACCGTGGCGGAGCGGGTTCCATGGATACGCATGAGCGCGCTCAGATGAATCGCTCCAACAGCCGGTTCATCAAGGCGCGCCTTGTTTTGGCGGGATTTGGTTTATATGATTCACTAGACCTGGTTCACAAGACTTGGTCCAATGGAGGGATGTCATGCCGGTGATCACCATAAACGGTCCCATCGGCTGCGGGTCGGTGACCGTCGGGCAGATGGTTTCGCATGAATTGAATATCAACTTTGTGGACCGCCTGGTTTTCACACAGGCTGCCCGGTTGGTGGGTACTCCAGTGGGGGCGCTCATCGATAAAGAGCAGCGGGTGGTGAGGTTTCGGGACCGGCTGGGACGGTTTGTTCAAACCATGCTGGAGCGGTCGGCGGTGGCCGGGGTTAGCGGCGAGCCATATTTTGGCAGGGGAATCGAGACTCTGCCCCCTGAAACCTTCGCCGAACTCTCCGGGGAGACGACGCCGCCTTCTCACATCGACGACAAGGCGTTTCTTGAAGCGACCACGAAAGTCGTGATGGACCTGTATCACGGGGGAGATGTGGTGATCATCGGCCGGGGCGCGAACGTGATCTTAGCCAACACCCCCGGCGTGGTCCACGTTGGCTTGCTGGCGCCGATTGAAATGCGGGTCGAGACGATGATGCAACGGGAGCATCTGGACCGGGAGGAGGCGGAGGTATACGTTCGGGAGTTGGATGAGGCGTGGGTGACCTTTTTTCGAAAGATCTACAAGGCTAGCCCCACCGATCCATCCCGGTACCATATGATGTTGAACATGGACAAGATCACGGCCAAAACCGCCGCCGCCGCCATCGTCCACGCCTGTGGGGACCTGGAGTCTTGATCTCTCTTATCCGCGGTACCGGGGTCGCCGTCGCGCCCCGCATATCAAGACGTTAGGCTGAACGGGCGTGTTTCCTTATTCCGACGCAGACGTCCGGCACGACACTTTCCCCGTCGTCAACGTAGCGCTCATCGGACTCAACGTCCTGGTTTTTATTTTCGAACTGGGATTGGGCGGGTTCGGAATGCTGTTTGGCGACGGGAATCAAGAATTGGCAAACTTCTTCTTTAAGTGGGGGTTCATACCTGAAGAATTAACCTTTGGAGAAGCATTCTCCCATCCGGACTTCGATATTGAGACTCCGCTACCCACCTCCACGACCCTACTTTCTTCAATGTTCATCCATGGCGGATTGTTTCACCTGGCCGGAAATATGATGTTCTTGTGGGTGTTCGGCGATAACGTCGAGGACCGCATCGGGCATGTGAAATATCTGATCATTTACCTAGCGGCAGGCGTGTTGGCGGCCTTGACGCACCTGGCGGTGGACGCCCATTCTCAGGTGCCGCTGGTGGGGGCCAGCGGGGCAATATCCGGCGTGATGGGCGCTTACATTCTGATGTTCCCCTTCAACCGTATTAAGACGTTCATCGTGATGTATATCATTACGGCCATAGAGATTCGCGCCTTGTGGCTGTTGGGGGCATGGTTCGCGTGGCAGCTGGTTCAAGGGCTTTTGTCGATTGGGGTATCCCGGCAGGTGGACATTGCCTTTTTTGCCCACGTTGGGGGGTTCGTGGCTGGCGTGGCGCTTATGGCGATGTATAAGATCGCCACCCGCCAGCCGGTCTTGCCCACGAAGGACCACAAGCAGCCGTGGGACTACTGGTATCGGACTCGCCACTAAACCGGTTTCCCCGGTTTCAGGGGTTTCCGGGCTCTAGCAAAGCTTGGTCATTCATCGCCGGTGGACGAAGGGTATCCTCTTTCGATCCAAGCGGGTGTGCCGGCCTCATCTACTACTTGAATGTTGTCCCTTCCGTCACGGTGCAAAATGCTTCCCGCGATGGTCGCCCGCATTCCGGCGGCGCACACGGTTACTATGGGGATCTCTCTGGGCAGCCCGTCCAAGTGGTCTTGCAATTCTCCCAGCTCAATGTTAAATGCGCCCGCAATGTGGCCGCTGTGAAACTCGCTGCGCTGGCGCACGTCAATGATCATGGGGGCGGCCGGTTGCGACAAAACAGAATTAAGGTCATCTAGTCCCATCCTGTTGGAAACCGCCACCGGGAGGCCCGCCGACCTCCAACCATCCACTCCTCCGTCCACGTAGCCGTTGAGCCGGTCGTAGCCGATACGTACTTGGATCCGACGCCAGGAATATCAAAGGAGTGCCCCAAGGCACTACCCAGCCCACCCAAGTTGCGAAGTTGTTGCCGAATGGAACGGAGAAAGAACCACCGATGTGCCCTGAGTTATGGTCCTTTTCGGGCCGGGCGTCCACCATGGCCACGTTTTCTTCCAGCTGGTGGTGGGCGGAAAGCGCGGTGAGTGAGGCCAACCTGGGGATGCCGCCCAGCACGTCGGGTCCCCGGCGGTTGATGTCGGCCATGCGCGGGAAATACTTGGGATAGGAACCCAAGTCCGATAACGCGAACTGGACGAATTCACTTTCGACGGTTCTGGAAGCAAACGGGTTTTGCTGACGCTCGGCGCCTATGGAACTGGGCACCGATCCGCCTCCCGGCGCGGCGGCGGAGCAGAAGGATCCTCCGCCATGGGTGGGATAAACTGCTACCGAGTCGGGTAACTTGAGCAGTTTCTCGTGGATCGTGCTGTGAAGCCAACGGGCCAAGAACGGGGCTACCCGGGAACCCAGCAGGTCCACTCGGGCGGCGCCGCCGGGCATCAGCGCTCCTCCGGTGAATATGGCGGCCGGCGCCCCCTCTTCTTCCAACAAGAATGCGATGTGCTCCGGGGTGTGTCCTGGACTGTGAATGACCCGGAGTTTGAATTCCCCCAAGTCTATCTCATCATTTTCTTCGAGCCGCAGCGACGGAAACAGCAGTCCCCCCGACGCGCTGGCGCCAACTTGGCAACCGGTTTCCGCCACCAGCTCTCTGGCGCCTGAAATGAAATCGTTGTGGATATGGGTCTCAAGGGCATACGCGATGGTGACGCCGCGCTGCGATGGCGGTGTATTGGTCTACGTCACGCACCGGGTCAATTACGGCGCAGATTCCAGATTCTTCGGACCCGACTACATAGCTGTTGTTGGCAAGACTCTCGATTCTGACCAAGTCGATAAACATATTCGCCCCCTTGGATTATCCGGCGGCCCGCGAGTACCAATTGGAATTTGGATATTCCGCCGTCAATAGGCCTTTACATAGGCTCCGACAGCACGAATGACCGGAAACCGGAACCGGATGGAGATTCGGGGATAGCCTGTACTGCCTTGGCCGGCGTGTCGAGCTTGGGGCTGGCGCCCTTTGCGTCGCATCCGTGACTGGCCAACGGCGTCAAAAGCACACCTCCCAACAACATTAACGCCGCAACGTTTCTAGGCTGGAATCGGAAGAATTTTCGCATCTGAGCCGGGCACCCCCCTGTGATTAGACGATTCTAAAACACGCCCATTGATCCATGGAAAGTCTGTGGAGAGTCCGTGGAAAGCCCGTCGGAAAGCCCGTCGAAATTCCATGGAGTGATCGGGCGAAACCGAATCAGTATAGCATCACCCAAGGCCCAACTTGGGCGCCAATCGGGGTATTGCGCGATTGGACTAAGCAACCGGATTAAGCAACCGGATTAAGCAACCGGACTAAGCACCGGGTGGCTGCCACGGGCTCCAGGGGTGTGGGCACCGTAGGAGCTAAGTTCAAAGGCCACCACAATCGAAATAGAAATCGACTCTGGAGCGGCCATGCCTTTGCTCAGTACGACGAATCGGGGTAGACCTAGTACTACAACGACGTGTTATCCTACAAGGTAACTCGTGGGCGGATTTTGAAGCTGGCAACGAACGAGTGCGAGTCTCCCATGATGAACGGTCCGTAGCTGAAGAAGAAGACCTGAGCGTGTTTTCTCATAACGCGTCGTTGTAGTACTAGAGGTCTGGCCGGAAAGCCATTGGCCGGGTTTCGCGCTACGCCAGACAGACGTATTATAGTCTTATGTGGCATGATAGTGTCTTTAATACGGTTCAAGAACCCACTGTTACATCGATAATCGTCGCTAAGAAAACGGCAGCTTGGAGAGAATCGGGGTTTCCGTCCGAGTTTCTAGGCCAAAGCTGCCTGCAAAGTATTCCACAACTGTATGCCGGCCGGTAAAGCCGGGTTCCAAGGCTCATGAAACGAATCTTAACCGATGACCGGGGCGAGGGCCGCCCATGAGTATTCTTGTTGTCGATGACCAAGAGACCGTTCGGGAAGTGCTGGCGATGGTCCTCGGAGGAGGCGGTTATTCCGATGTCGTGACCGCCTCCTCCGCACAAGAAGCCTTTGAGGTCCTTGGCCTTGACGATCCTGCCGCCGCCGTGTCCCCGGTGGACTTGATACTCATGGATGTCAACATGCCCGAGTTGGATGGCGTGGAGGCATGCGTCCGATTGAAGCGCGATCCCCATTTGAGGGATATCCCCGTGATCATGGCCACCGGAGATACCGAGGTGTCACTGTTGACCAGGGCTTTATCATCGGGGGCGGTTGACTACATCACCAAGCCGCCCGATTTTGATGAAATGCTGGCCCGGGTGCGTTCGGCCATTGAATCCAAGTGGGAGATGGACCGCAGGAAGTCGGCATATTTCAACGATCTGCAGGACAAGAGTTCGAACTTGGAACTGGCCCTTGCCCAACTGGAAAAGAAGAATCAGGAACTGGAAGAAGCATCACTGGCTAAAACCCAAATATTATCCACCGCGACCCATGAGTTAAAAACTCCATTGACCAGCATCGTCGGATATGTAGATAGGTTGTTGTTGCGTCAAGACACCGTCGGTCCCTTAAACGATCGGCAACAACGGTATATGGAAACAGTGCGAACCAACGCCCACCGGTTGAAGAACTTGGTGGACGACCTGCTCGACATCAGCCGGATAGAGGCGGGATGTCTGGTATTGAACCTTGGAAATTTGGATGTTTCTCGGGAAATCGAGGACTGCATCAAATCTTTGCGGACCCAATTCCAAGAAAAGGAGATCAAGATTTCTTTGGTGTCCACACCGGATAGTCCAGATGTGATTCAGGCCGACCAACTGAGATTTGCCCAGGTCACCACCAATCTCCTGAGCAATGCCTGCAAGTATTCGGCCGCGGGAACTACCGTGACCGTTGCCGTTCGGCGGCACGAGGATGCGGCCCAAATCGACGTTATAGATGAAGGAATCGGAGTTTCCCAACAAGACCAGGTGATGCTATTTAACAAGTTCTTCCGGGCGGACAATTCCTTCACTAGAGAGGCGTCGGGCACCGGACTTGGCCTTTATATCACTAAGCACTTGGTGGAAGCCCATGGCGGCGCCATCCGGATCGTGAGCGAAGTAGGCCAAGGAACCACCTTCAGTTGCCTATGGCCGTGTGTCGCCAAACCGTTCCAGGAAGTAGAGCCACCCGAAGTAGAGTCAGCCGAAGTAGAGTCAGCCGAAGCAGAGCCAGCCGAAGCAGAGGCAGCCGAAGCAGAGTCAGCCGAAGCAGAGCCAGCCGAAGCAGAGCCAGCCGAAGCAGAGGGTGGAATCTTGGTGGGGTCCTGACCACGGCATCCTATTCTGGCCGATTCCACGGCGAATATTCCAAAAGCGGATCGATCTAACTCGTGGTGCTTGCTAGGCTCGGCGTTAAGAACTTGGGAAAGACAAAACAATGCCCCAAAGGACCCTTAGATGAAGACAGTGCTGGCGGTTGATGATGAGGCAGATATCCGGAATCTGTTGGTGGACACCTTGCTGGATGCCGGATATCTGGCTATCGAGGCCGCCAATGGCGTATCTGCCTTCGAGAAGGCGGCCGGCGAACATCCCGACCTGATATTGCTGGACGTATGGATGCCCGGCATGGACGGATTTGAGGTCCTAAGGCGTCTGAAGGGAGATCCCCGCACAGAAGCCATTCCCGTGATCCTTTTGACCGCCGTGCCGGCGCATCAGGGCGAGCACTTGGGGATGGAACTGGGCGTCACTCACTACATCAGCAAACCATGGGACCCTGGATTGCTGGAGGCGGTGGTCAGGGTGGCCCTGACCGAGGAAACCCAAAGCGACGAGGAAGCCCAGGAGGTCATTACAGTCGAGAACCAGATTCTGGATGGCAAGCTGGGCGGCGGGATACCCTTGGGGTCGTTAAGTCTGATAGAAGGGGCCTCATCGGCGGGCAAAAGCGTACTTTGCCAGCAACTCACCTACGGAGCTTTGATGGGTGGGTGTTCAGTAGCATATTTCACCTCCGAGAGCACCATCGAGGCTTTGGTCCCGCAGATGGCCTCCATTGGGCTGAAAGTGTCAGCCTATCTGCGTAGCGGAAACTTTGGGATCTATCCCATCGGCGAGCCCGCTGCGAATGTCGACGCCGAAGGCGCCATGGAAGATTTAGTCAATAATATTGAACGCCTGCCCAGCCAATATAAAGTGATTGTCGTTGATGCGATCACCAACCTCGCCGTTTACAACGAGGAGAGAATCGTCACGGGTTTCTTTTCCGCATGCAAACGCTTGTGCACCGGAGGGAGGACCATCATCGTCGTGGCCCATTCCCACGCCTTCGACGAGAAACTACTCATCCGCCTTGGCTCTTTGTGTGATACCCATCTGAGGATGAATGTGGATAAGATCGGGTCCAAACTGGTGAAATCGTTGGAGGTGTGTAAGATCCGCAACGCCAACGTCATCACCGGCGATATCGTTAACTTCGAAGTTGAGCCGGGGATGGGCATACGGGTCAGTCCAATAGCTGTGGTCAGAGCGTAGCGTCCTATCCGGAGCTTTTATCCATGGGGGCAGAGGGGCAAGTGGAATGACCAGGATACTCGTGGTGGAAGACGACAGAGACATCAGAGATTTGCTGGTGGACACGATCAGGGACATGGGATGGGAAGTGATAGAAGCTGAGGACGGAGGCGCGGGCCTTCAGGTGGCTCTGACCGAGGTTCCGGATATCATCCTGCTGGATTTTATGATGCCTGTAATGGACGGCCTTCAAGTGTTGGGCATTTTGAAAGAAGACCCTAAGACTAAGGCGATTCCCGTCATCATGGTCAGCGCCAAAGGGCAGGATGCGGACGTTGTGAAAGCGCTCGAAGCGGGCGCCACGAACTACGTGACCAAACCCTGGCGCGACGGAGAACTTGAGTCGATAATCGCCAGCGTTGCCGCCGAGATCCATCTGGGCCGGACTCCGGCGCTGTAGGCGCGCCCAATAGCCCCCGGTTCCTCCTCTTTTCCCCACCGGGGCATGTCGCCCACCGCTGGCTCGGGAATGTCCCCGCCGGCTCTCGGCGTTCAAGACACGTTTGGGTTGTTCTCTCCTCCTCGGCCGCCTTTGAGGCGCCTTGATTATTATCCTGCTTAAATTCACCTGGCCCCTGAATCGCCGGTGACGGTCGGCCGGCTGCGGCGCACCCGTTCAAATTTCCGGGCTTTCCCCGAATCTATGATAATATATGGCGAGACTCAGAAACGAAGCTCACAGTCGTGAAACGCATGGTCAATCACTGGGAGGCATAGCATGGTGGCTTATGAACCGAACGTAGTTCTTTCAACGCAAGAATTCAAGGTGATTGGCTCCAGGCCGATCCGCCATGATGGAGCCGATAAGGTCACGGGCCGCGCGCAATATGGCGCGGACATTCAGCTTCAGGGTTTGTTGCATGGCAAAATCTTGAGAAGCCCCCACGCCCATGCCAAGATCAAGTCCATCGACGGCAGCAAGGCTTTGGAAATCCCCGGCGTGCACGCGGTGGTCACCTCGGCCGACTGGAAACAGCCTTCGGGAAAGATTGAAGACTTGGCCGAGGGTTCCATCCACAACCTGCGGTTTTTAAGCAACAACGTGCTGGCCTACGATAAGGTGCTCTACAAAGGTCACGCCGTTGCTGGAGTGGCGGCGGACAGCCCCCACCTAGCCGAGCAAGCCCTAGAGGCCATCAAAGTAGACTACGAAGTTCTTAAACCGGTGGTTAGCTTCAGAGACGCCTTGAAGGACGACGCTCCGATACTCCACGAGCGCTTACAGAGTCTATCCAACCCTGGTCTGCGCGCCGGCGGTTACAAGTCCGACGACGATACCAGCAAGGGAACCAACCTCTCTAACCAGTTCGAGTTCAAGCTGGGCGACATTGAAAAGGGTTTCAAGGAAGCCGATATCATCGTAGAGAAAGAGACCAACACCTCTGCCGTCCACCAGGGATACATCGAGCCGCACACCGGCACCGCCAGGTGGAACACCGACGGAAGTCTAACCGTATGGTCCAGCACCCAGGGGCACTTCAACGTAAGGGACCTGATGTCCAGGATGCTGGGACTGCCGGTTTCCAAGATCAAAGTGATTCCAATGGAGATCGGCGGTGGCTTCGGTGCAAAGGGGATAGTCTATTCCGAGCCGGTGGCGGCGCTTCTGGCCAAGAAGGCCAACCGGCCGGTGAAAGTCACCATGTCGCGCACCGAGGTCTTTGAGGCCAGCGGACCCACCTCTGGAACCAACATCCGGGTGAAGCTGGGCGCCAGCAACGACGGCAAACTGTTGGCGGCTGAAGCCCATTTGACCTTTGAAGCCGGTGCTTTTCCAGGCTCTCCGGTCCCCGGCGGCTGCAACTGCATCTTCTCTCCCTACGATATCCCCAACACCTACTTGGAAGGGATAGACGTCGTGATCAACAAGCCCAAGTCGGCCGCCTACAGGGCGCCCGGCGCTCCGGCCGCGGCCTTCGCCATGGAAACGGCGGTTGACGAACTTTGCGAAAAGCTGGGCATGGACCCCATCGAATTCCGATTGCTCAATACCGCCAAAGAGGGCACCCGCCGGGCCACCGGACCGCTTATGCCTTACGTCGGCTTTGTGGAAACCCTCAACGCCGCCAAGGACCATCCCCACTACTCAGCGGCCCTGGAAGGCCCGAATCGTGGAAGGGGCGTCGCCAGCGGGTTCTGGGGCAACGGCACCGGCCCGGCCAGCGCCATGGTCATAGTCAACGCCGACGGTACGGTTAACCTGGTTGAAGGTTCCGCGGATCTCAGCGGCACTCGCGTGGCTTTCGCCCAGCAGGCAGCCGAGGTTTTGGGAATCGCCGTGGAAGACATCAATCCGTCAGTCGGGGACACCGAGTCGGTTGGGTTCACGTCCAACAGCGGCGGCAGCGGAGCAACATTCAAGACCGGCTGGGCCACCTACGAAGCAGCCCAAGACGTGAAGCGGCAGATGGTAGCCCGGGCCGCCAAGATCTGGGACATCTCCGAGGATAACGTCGAATATGTGGATGGAGTGCTGCAGCACAAGTCTGACCCCGAACTTAAATTGACCTTCCAGCAGGTTGCCGCCCGGCAGAACGCCACCGGCGGCGCAATTACCGGGCAGGCCGGCGTAAACCCTGGTGGAGCGGGTCCGTGTCTCGCCACCCACATAGTCGATGTGGAAGTGGACCCCGACACGGGTAAGGTGACCGTCTTGCGTTACACTGCGATTCAAGATGTGGGCAAAGCCATCCACCCAGGATACGTGGAAGGCCAGATCCAGGGCGGCGCGGTGCAAGGCATCGGCTGGGGTTTGAACGAAGAGTATTTCACCAGCGAACAGGGTGTGATGATGAATTCCACCTTCCTTGATTATCGAATGCCCACCAGCCTGGACCTTCCGATGATTGACACTGTAATCGTGGAAGTTCCCAACCCCAACCATCCATTCGGGGTTCGGGGCGTCGGTGAGGTGCCCATAGTTCCTCCCATGGCCGCGCTTTCCAATGCTATTCACGCCGCGATTGGCGTGAGGGTCAATCAGTTGCCAATGAGCCCCGGAGTCATCCTGGAGGCCGTGTGGGACAAAGACGGCAAATAGAGTTCATGATCGAATTTGGAGCCGGGTTTGAGGCTGGTGGTTAGAGATGGCGGATGTATGGATTCCTACAGGTATGCAAATCCTGACCGGAGACCAGCAGAGGGTCCAGATCGAGGGGAGGACCGTCCGGCAGATCATCAACAACTTGGAGTCTCAATTTCCGGGCACCAAGGCACGGATCTACGACGAGGAAGAGGATGACCTGCTGCCGGGCGTAGCGGTGATCGTCGACGGCGAAGCCAGCCAACTAGGGTTGCTGGAACGGGTCGAGGAGAACAGCGAAGTCCATTTCCTGCCCGCCATCGGAGGCGGGTAACCCGGAAAGTCAAAAGTTAGAGTTCTGACACTCACGGGGCGGACCATTGGTCCGCCCCGTTTCGATTCTTTCGTTTCAATCCACACCTAGATTCGGAGGCGCCCAATCTATGCCGGAAGCCGAATTTCCACCGGTGGAGGCCTACTCCAACCAAGAGGTCCAAGCGGCGTGGCGCTACCATCAGGGGACCAACCACACGTACCAGAGCGTTTACCAGAACTCCCACCACATGGACTGGGACAATCAGCCCATTCCCTTCAAGATCTACACAACTCTCAAACCGCTTCAACTTCCCAAGGATCTTTCAGCCACGGAGATGACCGCGTTTGAAGCCCTGGCCGAACCTGGTCAACCCGGAGATTTAATACCCACGGCCCATGATTTGGCCGCGTTGCTGTATTATTCGGCGGGTGTCATCAGGACTGGTGATCTGCCCGGCGGCGGCAAGATGTATTTCCGGGCAGCGGCCTGCACCGGCGCTCTTTACCATATTGAGCTTTACCTGGTGTGCGGCCCTATGGAAAACCTTGAGGCCGGGGTCTACCACTACGGCGCCCACGACTTCTCGCTGCGGCGCCTCCGAGAGGGTGACTACCGGCAGGTGCTGGTCGAGGCATCAGGCGGCGATGCAGCTGTGGCTCAAGCCCCCGCCATTCTCGTTTTGTCTTCGGTGTTCTGGCGCAATTCCTGGAAATACCAGGCCAGAGCGTACCGGCATTGCTTTTGGGACAGCGGCACCATTCTGGCCAACCTGCTGGCCACCGGCGCCGCAAGAACGATGCCGCAAAGGTTGGTCTCGGCCTTTGTGGATGGTCCGGTCAACCAACTGCTTGGCCTGGACGAAAACACGGAGGTGGCGCTACAGATCGTGACCGTGGGCAGGGATTCCCAACAACTAGCGCCACCCGCGCCGAAAGTGACCGTCCTGGACTTGGACGTCCAACCGTATTCCCGCAGGCAGGCCGATTACCCCGCCATTCGCGAGATCCATGCCGCTTCCAGTTTGGACACCCCGCAAGAACTGATGGACATCAAGTATTCTCAAGGCGGCCCACCCGCCACCGGGTTGGAGGTCGAAGGACCGTTGTTTCCGTTGGCCGCGAGCTCCGGTTCTGAGCCGGATTCAAGTCCCGCGGTGAGAACTATCGAGGACACCATTCAACGCAGGGGCTCTAGCCGCAGGTTCCGGCAGGCATCCATCGGTTTCGGCCAGCTGTCCAAAATGCTTAAAGGCGCCGTAGCTGATATCCCCGCCGACTTCGCCGATGGGAACCGCGAGCAGTTGAACCAACTCTATCTGATCGTCAACGACGTGGATGGTCTACCTTCGGGCAGCTATGTGTATCTCCCTCATCTGGAATCATTGGAGCAGTTGGGCGAGGGCGATTTCAGGGACCGGGCGGGCCAGTTGGACCTCGGCCAGGAATTGGCGGCTGATGCCTCGGTCAATGTCTACTTTCTAACGGATCTGGCTGCGGCGCTGGAACGTTACGGCAACCGTGGATACCGTATGGCCCAGACGGAGGCGGCCATCATGGGCGGGAGGCTCTACCTGGGCGCCTACGCCCAGCGGTTGGGCGCCACGGGCCTAACATTCTTTGACGACGACGTGACCCAGTTCTTTTCACCCCACGCCCAGGGGAAAAGCGTCATGTTTCTCACGGCCCTGGGCAGACCGATGCGGCGGCGAGCGTAGAATCTTTCGTCAGCCTATGTATCCCGGAGGTCCTTCGACAAGCTCATGGTGAGCGGGGTTGGCTGACTAGAGGTATTTGCGATAGCGCGGCATTTATAGTCAAGCGGCTGGAAGCAAAGTCCATCAAACTATACTATGCTCCACCACCGTTCGTGGTGAGCTTGTCGAACCACTAGTTGGGTTAATTGCCAGTTAGGGTCAAACCTCTATGTGGTTGACCTTAACTGTCTTGCCTTCGCGGGCGGATTCAATCATGGCCAGGGTTATCTCCACCACCCGCAGGCCGTCGATGCCCGTGGCTGCTGGTTCCCGGTCTTCATCCACGGCCTCGGCGAACTCTTCCATCTGGCTGGTGAAGTTGCCCAGAAATCGGGAAGGATAAGCCTTGGTGTGATTCAAGGCGTCGCTGTCGATAGAGACGCGGCCTTGTTGAGCCTCCCACAGGGTGGCCCGTCCCGAAGCCCGGCCGTGAGTCCCGTATAGGGTAAAGTCGTTGAGGGAATCCGGCAGGCTTCGGCCGCAGCAAACTGTGGCTAGGGTTCCACCGTCAAAGCGCAGGGTCGCGGCCGACATGGTTTCCAATGGTTGGGCTTCGGTCTGGCCGTCAGTTATGGCCGAGACCTCGACCACCTCTTGCCCCAGCAAGAAGCGCAGCAGGTCCACCGCGTGGACGCCGGTTCCCATCATGGCGGCGGCGCCGCCGATGAGGCCGGGCTGTCCCCACCATTCCCTGAGGCCGGTGCGCGGTGCGGGCGTGTCCTCGCCCCGGACGCCGAACCCCCACTGCGCGTTGGCCAAATTAATTTTCCCCAAAGCTCCGCGGGATATTTGCTCACGCACGAACTCGTGGCCGGGATGGTGTCTTAGCTCGAAACCCACGCCCAGCTTGATCCCGTTGTCCCGGCCGGACTTGACCAGGGCGGCGGCGTCTTCCAACGTTGTGGTCATGGGCTTTTCGACTATGATGTGCTTGCCTGCCCGGGCGGCGGCTATACCATGCTGGGCGTGTACGGAGTTCGGGGAGGAAATGAATGTGGCGTCGACGCGGGAATCCGCCAGCAAGGCATCCAGGTCGTCGTAGGCGGCTTCCGCGCCATGTTGTTCGGCGAAGGCCTCGGCCCTGCCCATATCCCGGCTGTACACCGCCACCAGGTTCCCATTGTTGGCGCCGGCGATGGCCGGAGCGATCTTGATCTCGGGATGCCTTCCGGTGCTGATTATGGCCCAGCCCAGCGCCATCTTATTTACCCACGGGAACGGGCGCCGGCGAGATTTTCACTGTTCGTCCGTGGCGGGCCGATTCGATCATTGCCAGGGTCGCTTCCACCACCCCGAGACCGTCCACGCCCGAGGCCAGCGGATCCCTGTCTTCCTCAATGGCTTCGTGGAATTCTTCTAACATGGCGGTAAACGCGCCGTGGCGGTTGTGGGGATAGACCACGGTCTGGTTGACGGTCTCGCTGACCACTTCCAGCTTACCTTGCAGCGCCCCGCCGACTGTGGCCCGCCCGGTGATGCGCCCGTCGATGCCGTACACCGTCAGGTCGTTGCGGTTGTCGGCAAGGACCCGGCCGCAGCACATGACGCCGATAGCCCCGCCGTCAAAGCGCATGGACATGGTCACCAGTTGCTCCAGAGGCCGGCTTTCGGTTTGACCGTCGGTGATGGCCGAGACCTCGGTGATTTCCTGACCCAGGACGGAACGCAGCAGGTCGACCAGGTGGACGCCGGTGCCCATCATGCTGGACGCGCCGCCCATAGCCTGAGGGTCTTCCCACCAGGCTTTAAGACCCGTCCTTGGCGGGGGCGTCTGCTGGCCTCGCACTCCGCCGCCGCCCTGTACCTTGGCCAGCGTCACCCGGCCCAAGGCCCCATTTTTCACGGCCTTTTGCGCCTCAACATGGCCCAGATGGTGGCGCATCATGAATCCCATTCCCAACTTAACCCCGCCGTCCCGGCAGCCATTGACCAGGGCGACAGCGTCTTCCAGGGTAGTGGTCATGGGCTTTTCCATCAAGACGTGCCTGCCCGCGGCGGCGCTCTGCAGACCGTGCTGGGCGTGCAGATTATTGGGAGAGGAAACGAACACGGCGTCCACTCTGGAGTCGGATAGCAGTGCGTCTATCGAATCATAGGCCGCCTTGGCGCCGTGTTTCTCGGCAAAGGCTTCTCCCCGGCCCATGTCCCGGCTGTAGACCGCGACCAAATCCGCGTCTTTAGCTGCTTTCAATGCCGGAGCGATGTTGTTGTCGGGGTGCCCCCCGGTGCTTATGAAGGCCCAGCCTAACGCCACGTATCACCTCGCTTGAGTCAATGAAATGACATATCTAGATAGATTTCGAGCATTAACATAAGTATGCCAGGCTGGGATGTCAACTTCACCCGTGGTTCTGGCGGTCCGCTTCTTCTGTCCGGTATTGAACTTAATCAATGCGCGCCAATCGGGCCAACATGGTTGAACAAAATCTCATACGCCTTATTATTGGGTCCTTCGACAGCAACAGGACGAGCGGATTTGGCGGGCGTTCCGGGCTTGGGAGCATCATCGGGTTTGAAACAAAAACCGATCCACGACCTCCGCTCATGGTGTGGAGCGATACGCAATTGCCCCAATAAAGTTTACGCTCGAATTCCCGTTGGGCATCAGGTCAGACCCAAGTTCGGAGATGTCCCTCGCTGCGTCTCTGGGATGTCAGAACCCAGTTGTTTTGTTTTAGACCAGACTCGCCTGTTCACCGAACATACATCGACTTTCGGTGACTCTGTGAGCCTGGGAGATTATACTGGCGGCATGGGTGAGTCGCGATTAATTCCCAGCCACGTTTCCCTGCCCGGTCTGCGGCGGGAAGGCGCATTGATTGGCCGCCAAAATGAGTTGGAAGCGTTCAACGCCGCGTTAGGCGACGTTACCACTGCGGGCAAGGGCGGATTGATGTTCATCACTGGGGAAGCGGGCATCGGCTGGTGGTCATCTCCTCGGCAAGGGTTTGCTGAATGAGAGCGTGGCTGAACTGATACCGGTCCATTTGATCCGGCATTTCCTCGATCAAATGGAAAGACACCGCCTCATCCACCGTCCGGAGCAGCAGGTCCTCAGACATTTCGCCGTTGAGGATATCAATGAGCCTGAAATCAAACTCCCTGCCGATGATGGAAGCGGTTCTCAACACCTCGTTGCATTGTTCCGACAGCCGGTTGAGGCGCCGCCCGATCACTTCCCGGACGCCTTCCGGAATTCTCAGTTGTCCTCCGGTGTCGATCTGCCCGGTGGTCAATTCGCCACTTTCCGACAGCAGCCTGACCACTTCGGTCATGAAGAATGGGTTACCCTCGGTGTGGGCATGTATGGCGCCGGTCAACTCTTGAGAAAGTTGGACGCCGGTGGTGGCAGAATCGCCCAAGTTCTTCTTGGCCCAAGCCGCCGAGCGCTTGGCGTTGAAAGACTGGCTCCCGAGACAACTGGGCCAGGGTCTCGGCCAATGGATGTTGCCGGGAAAGGCCGGTGTCACGATAACACCCCACCAGCAAAAGCCGGGACTCTCCCAATTCTCGGGCTAAGAACTCCAGCAATGACACAGACGACCGGTCGGCCCAATGAAGGTCGTCCAGGACTACCATCAGCGGTTGCCGTTTGGCGGCGTTCTTCAGGAATATGGTGATGGAGTCGAACAAACGGAAGCGGGCTTGTTCGGGATCCAGTCCCGGGGGCTTTTCCAGGTCCGGCAGTTGGCTCCGTATGCCGGGGACGATCTCGGCGATGCAGGCGGCGCCGGCGCCCATCTCTTCGATAAGCCTCTCGGCACTGGCGTGTTGGACGTAGGCCCGCACCGTCTGGACCCAGGGCCAGTAGGGCGGCGCCCCTTCTTCTTCGTTGCACCGGCCCCAGAGGACCACCGCGCCACGGTTCTCGGCGTAGGACGCCAACTCTTGGGTGATGCGCGTCTTACCGATGCCCGGCTCTCCCACCAGCATGAACAGGCGGCCGCGGCCAGAAAATGCGCCCTCTAGCGCCCTTTTAAGCTCACCCATCTCCCGCTGGCGGCCGACGAAGATGCCGGTACCAGCGCGGGCCTGGTGGCTCGATTTCGACGAAGGCTCCGTCATGCTGCCAGTATAGTGGGAATATGAACGGGGTTCTACTTTTTCGCGAAGACCCAACGGCCGGCCTATTCAGGCGGCCAGCAGCCAAGCCACACTGCCGGTATCTGCGAGAGCGCGCATGAAAGGATGTAACTTCTGGAGCCCTAGAGTAGGGTGGCATTACATCTGCAACACGGACTGGCCGTTCTTGTGGCGCTAAGTGGGTCAGGGAAACATTGGTGATGCAGGAATCAGGATGACTTTGACGAGCCAATCAAATGGTGTTAGCCTTAGTAGTAAACCCACCCCCAGGGGGTAGGGGTTTAGATATGGATGAGAGGACTTCATGCTGCCCGATGCGAAAACCGAGGCTTTGAAACGTTTGAATTACATCGATGGCCACCTCTCGGGCATTCGAAAGATGCTGGAGGAGGACAAGTACTGCGTCGACGTGCTCAAGCAGACCTATGCCGTGCGCCGGGCCATCGAGAAGATGGAGAGCATTCTTCTGGAAGGGCATCTCCACTCCTGCGTGGTTGAAGGCATCAAGGACGGCCGGGAGGATGAGGTGGTTGGCGAGCTTACCGACCTGTATCTGTTGGCCAACAAATAGAGATAAAATAATGGCATAACACTATTGCCGGGGCGATAGCGCGTTGACCCAATCTTGCGTTGACTCGATCCTAAGGAGAGAACCATGTCTGCTTACTTTATCGTGGATATTGAAGTAACCGACTTGGAAGCATACGAAAACTATCGCAGCCAGGTCCCGGCTTTAGTGGCCAAGCACGGTGGGAAATACCTGGTCCGCGGCGGGGCTTTCGAGGTGTTGGAAGGGGATTGGACTCCCCACCGCGTGGTTGTCATAGAGTTCCCCACCTCCGAGGCGGCAAAGGAGTTCTATGATTCCGATGAATATGAACCTCTGAAACAGATTCGTCTAAACGCCACCAATGGCAGCTTGATCCTGGTGGAAGGGGCCTAACCCGAGACCGGCGAGCGAGAGAACAATCATGGCGACAAAAGAAGACCAAGACAAACGAATAACCATTCCCATCGAAGGAATGACTTGCGCCGCCTGCGTCGGTCACGTGGAGGGCGCGTTGAAACGCGTGCCAGGGGTTGCGGCCGTATCGGTCAACCTCGGGACTGAAAAAGCCTCCGTGGATTTGGATTCACCTGAAACAACCATGGAAGATTTGACCAAAGCGGTGTCCGAAGCAGGATACAAGGTTGCCACCGAAAAAATGACGCTGAACATCGCCGGCATGACCTGCGCCGCCTGCGTCTTTCACGTGGAGAATGCGCTGAATGGGGTGCCTGGCGTGTCCGTGGCTCAGGTAAACCTGGCCACCGAAAGGGCGGCGGTGGAATACATCCCAGGCGTGGCCGGGCTGGCTGGGTTCCAAGAGGCGGTGGAGAATGCGGGGTACCGGGTTGAAGGCGTCCCGGATGAAGGACTGGACTCCAAGAGCGAGCTGGAAAGGCTGTCCAAGGTCAAGGAGATACGCGAGCTACGCGCCCGTTTGGTTTTCGCCGCCTCTGGCGGAGTGCTGCTGTTGTTGGGCACGTTCCACTTTTTGCCGTGGGTCCCGCCGCTGATGGAACGGGCTTACTATCCCTTCCTGCTCTGGGCTCTGGCGACCCCCGTGCAGTTTTGGGCTGGTTGGTCGTTTTACACTTCTGGATTTGGCGCGCTGCGTCACGGCGCGGCCAACATGCACACACTTATCGCGATGGGTACTTCGACAGCCTACGGGTTTAGCGTGGCGGTCGTGCTTCTCCACGCATTCGCTCCGGAATTTCTGGCGGCGCGGGGAATCGGCACGGCAGTCTATTTCGACACGGCGGCCTTGATCGTCGCCCTGATCCTGATGGGCCGGTACTTGGAAGCCAAGGCCAAGGGGCAGACATCCGAGGCGATACGCCGCCTCATAGGTCTGCGGCCCAACACCGCCCGGGTCTTTCGAGACGGCCAGGAAGTGGACGTGCCGGTGGAGTCGGTGGCCGTTGATGACCTGGTGCTGGTGCGTCCTGGGGAAAGCATTCCGGTGGATGGAGAGATCGTCAAAGGGTATTCGACCGTCGACGAATCCATGCTAACCGGAGAAAGCATCCCGGTGGACAAAGAGGCGGGCGCCCGAGTCTACGGCGCGACCATGAATAAACAAGGCTCCTTCCGTTTCCGGGCCACCCAGGTTGGCCGGGATACGGTGCTGGCCCAGATAATCCGGTTGGTGGAGGACGCCCAAGGATCTAAAGCTCCCATCCAACGTTTGGCCGACCGGGTGGCGGCATACTTCGTTCCTACGGTCATAGGCGTGGCCGTGGCGGCTTTCCTGTTCTGGATCTTACTCGGGCCGCCACCGGCCCTGACGTTCGCCACCCTGGTTTTCGTGGCCATTTTGATCATCGCCTGCCCCTGCGCTTTGGGCCTTGCCACTCCCACGGCCATCATCGTGGGCACCGGCAAGGGAGCCGAGAACGGCGTACTTATACGCAGCGCCCAGGCTTTGGAGGTGACTCACAAGGTCGACGTGGTTGTGCTGGATAAAACCGGGACTTTGACCACGGGACAGCCGGTGGTGACGGACCTAGTCATAGGCGCTGACTCTGGCGGGATATCCGAAGAAGAATTGCTCCGCTTGGCGGCATCGGCGGAGGTAGGCTCAGAGCATCCCGTTGGCGAGGCCATGGTCCGGGAGGCCCGGAACCGCGGCCTGACTCTGGACCAGCCAGGCAGGTTCCAGGCTATACCCGGCAAGGGGATCGAGGCTGAGGTTGGTGGTTCCATCGTCCGCCTGGGCAATCGGGCGTTGATGCAGGAATCCCAAATCCAGCTAGGCGGCCTGTCCAACACGGCGGCGGAGTTGGCGGCGTCGGGCAAGACACCCATGTTCATGGCGTCGGAAAGGCAGGCATTAGGCATCATCGCCGTCGCCGACGCACCGAAACCGGCGTCGGTTGAAGACGTGGCCCGTTTGAAGGGCATGGGACTTGAGGTGGTCATGCTCACCGGCGACAACGTTCAGACGGCCATGGCCATCGCCAAAGAGCTGGGGATCGACCGGGTGGAAGCTGAGGTTTTGCCCCAGGACAAAGCAAAAGTGGTCAGCCGGCTTCAGGCTGAAGGAAAATTGGTGGCCATGGTGGGCGACGGCATCAACGATGCCCCGGCGCTGGCCCAGGCCGACGTGGGGATGGCAATGGGCACGGGGACCGACGTGGCCATGGAATCGGCCGATATCACCCTGATGAGGGCCGACGTAGGCGGGGTCATCACGGCTTTCGAGTTGAGCCGGGCAACCATCCGAACCATCAAGCAAAACCTGTTTTGGGCGTTTTTTTACAATGCAATGCTCATTCCGGTGGCGGCCGGGGTGCTTTACCCCGTGTTCAACGCCGTGGGCGGTGTTCCGGTCAGCCTGGAATTCTTTTTTGGAGAACAAGGATTCCTGAACCCGGTGCTGGCGGCCTTGGCGATGGCATTTAGTTCGGTCTCGGTAGTGACCAACTCTCTCCGCTTGCGGAAAGCCAAAATTTAAGCGGGATCATAGGGGCGCCTATGGCCATTATCCTGCCCGATGACACGGTCAAGAAGAAGATTGAGCTTCGTTCCCGGAAGCTGTTTTCGAAGAATCAAGAGGAGTATGAAAATTGGCTACTGCTACAGACCCGATCTGCCAGATGGAAGTCGACACGGACAACCCGCCGGGCGGCCAGACCGAGCACGAAGGGACGATCTACTATTTCTGCGCTCCGGGTTGCAAGGTTGCGTTCGACCGGGAGCCGGAGAAGGTCTTGTCAGGGCAGACCATACCCATAAGCATGGCGCCGCCCGCGCCGGATAAGAAGCCCGGATTCTTGGGCAGGCTTTTCGGACGGGGTTAAAAGATGAACGGCGGCGGTCTTGCTGTCACATCTAATCAATAATGTGTCCATGCCGGCCACGCCCCTAAAATGGGAACCTTCACTACACGCTCGGATCGGTCTGCCGATCTTTACCCGCTATCCTGACCTGACGTTCTGGGTATTTCCTGCGAGTTCAAAGACCTGGATGCCCTAGCCGTTGCGGGGAGCCAGCCAAAGAACAGTTATGAGGCAGTGGTTCTTGGAAAAGAATAAAGCCGCCATTTTCGGCGGCTTTACCGTGATACAAATAGCCCTTCCTACGCGTCTGGCAATGAATTAAAATCTTTCTTAAAGTCTTCGTACCACTGTACTTGTTCCTCTTTACTCAGTTGCTGCATGCTCTCAACAGCCGCTTTATGACCCTCGTCTCCGGACTGGATCATTTCCATGACATGTTGCTTGCAATTTTCCCCCATCTCTTCAGTAGTCTCACCCAGAATCTGAGCGTCACACGAGCCGCGGAGGCGCCTACACGTTGTTTTCTTCAAACTCAAGTCCTTATCCTGTCCTAACGTACCAGAAGGCGGCAAGTCCGCCTCCAGACTTCGTTGCTATCATCTTACGCGCCTGCCCCGTGGCACCTTTTGTACTTCTTGCCGCTGCCGCAGGGGCATTGGGCGTTTCGGCCGATCTTGCCGCCTCCCGCGGGAACCGCGTCTCTCCGCCCTGGCGCCACCGCCGCCATGGGGCTGGCCTTGGCGGCTACCTGCTGGCCTCGGACGTTGACCGGCTGCTGCGTGATGTTTACGTGGAACAGGGAATGGACCACATCGTGCTGCATCCGGGACAACAAGTCTTTGAACATCTTCTGCCCTTCGGCGCGGTACATGATCAGGGGGTCGCGCTGCCCATAGGCGTGAAGGCCGATGCCGGTGCGCAGGTTTTCCATGCCGGTTAAGTGGTTGACCCAGTGGGTGTCGATGGCCCGCAACAATAGCAGCCGTTCGACCGTTCGCATTGGCTCCGAGCCGATCTCAGTCTCTCGGCTGTCGTACGCCATGTCCGCGTAATCCGAGAGCAGTTCGCCCACCTGGCTCTGGTTCAGCTGGTAAACGGATTCTTCGTCAGCCATGTCCGGGGGAAGGGCGCAAATCAGTTCCAGCTCGCCCAGGAATGAGGAAGCGTCCCAATCGTCTGAGTGGCGGCCCGGCAGATGCCGGTTGATCAGGTCTTGGAACTCCTGCCGCAGCAATCCGGTGATCTTGTCTTTTAGGTTCTCCCCATCCAGGATGTCGTGGCGGTCCGAGTAGACGGTCTCACGCTGAGTGTTGAGCACGTCGTCGTAGTCCAGCAGGTGTTTCCGGCTGTCGAAGTGGTAGCCTTCCACCTTCACTTGGGCGCTGGCGATGGACTTGGTGATTATCTTGTGTTCGATGGGCGTGTCCTCGTCCATACCCGCCCAACCCATCATGGTCTTGATGCGGTCTCCGCCGAAGCGGCGCATCAACTCGTCCTCCAAAGAAATATAGAACTGGGAAGTGCCTGGATCGCCCTGGCGGCCGGAACGGCCCCGCAGCTGGTTGTCTATCCGGCGGGCGTCGTGGTGTTCCGTTCCCAAGACGTGAAGCCCGCCCAAACTCACGACCTTGTCGTGTTCCTCTTGCCAGTCGCCCCGGTCCGTGTCGGCGCCTCCCAACACGATGTCTGTGCCGCGTCCCGCCATGTTGGTGGAGACGGTGATGGCCCCCAAACGCCCTGCCTGGGATACTATGGTCGCTTCGTGTTCGTGGTTCTTCGCGTTGAGCACCTGATGGGGGACGCCCTGGCGTTTCAACCTTTCGCTGAGCAGTTCCGATGATTCGATCGAGGTGGTCCCAATCAAGACCGGGCGGCCCGTTTGGTGATATTCGACGATGTCTTTAGCCACCACCCTCCACTTGGATTCCTCATTTTGAAACACCAAGTCGGGAGAATCCACCCTGCCCGCCGGCATATTGGTGGGCGCCACCGCCACGTCGAGGCGGTAGATCTTGAAAAATTCGTCGGATTCAGTTGCCGCGGTTCCCGTCATGCCCGAGAGCTTTTCGTACATGCGGAAATAGTTCTGCAAGGTTAGGGTGGCGTAGGTAATGCTCTCTCGTTGGATCTTCATGTTTTCCTTAGCTTCCACCGCCTGGTGAAGGCCATCGGACCAGCGGCGCCCAAACTGGAGGCGTCCGGTGAACTCGTCGACAATGACCACCTCGCCGTCCCGCAATACGTAATCCTTGTCTTGCACCTTCATCACATGGGCGTTCAGAGCGTTTTTCATGTAATGGACTAGATGGAAGTTTTCCGGATCGTACAGGTTGGGAGTGTGGGTCCAACGCTCCATCTTGGCGATTCCTTCCTGGGTCAATGAAATCGCGTTGCTGCGGTCTTCTATCGTGTAATCGTCTTCCGGTTCCAGTCTGGGCACCAGCTTGGCGAAGGTGTAGTAGTGCTGCACCGGTTCTTCGGCCGGTCCGCTGATGATCAAGGGCGTCCGCGCTTCGTCGATGAGGATGTTGTCCACTTCGTCGACGATGGCGAAGTTGAGGGCCCGCTGAACCCGGTGGGACGCATCCAGGGCCATATTGTCTCTCAGGTAGTCGAAGCCAAATTCGTTGTTGGTGCCATAGGTGATGTCGGCCTGGTAGGCTTCGGCGCGGCCCACGGCCTGGAGTTGCTGCACTCCGTTGGCAGACGCCTCTATGCCGGGGTCGAAGATGAAGGCATTGTCGTGCTGCAGACACCCCACGGTTAGGCCAAGGGCATGGTAGACCGGGCCCATCCACACGGGATCCCGGCGGGCCAGGTAGTCGTTGACCGTGACTACGTGAACCCCCTTTCCGCTGAGGGCGTTCAGGTAGACCGGCAGGGTGGCGACCAGCGTCTTTCCCTCGCCGGTTTTCATCTCGGTGATTTGCCCCTGGTGCAACACTATGCCGCCGATGAGCTGGACATCGTAGTGCCGCTGGCCGAGTTGGCGGCGCGCCGACTCCCGGACTGCGGCAAAGGCTTCGGGCATTAGGTCTTCCAGGGTTTCTTTTCCTGCCAGCCGGGATTTGAACTCGGGCGTCTTATTGCGAAGCCCGTCGTCGGACAGCCCTTTCATGACCGTCTCAAACCCGTTGATCTTTTTTACTACGGGCAAGGTTCTTTTTACGAGCTTGTCGCTTTCGTTCCCCACCAATTTGTTCAACAGTGAGACCATTTTGTTACTTCCTCAGACAGTAGCGCTAGACAGAAGTGGTCGAACAGGAGATTGTTCTACTTCCATTTTAACCGATAGGACGTCAAGTTTCACGGTCATGGCGGCGTGGGTGCGTAAGGTTAGGTGAATCGAGAGGGGTTCCCAGTGTGGAATGCATGGGCGGGTGATAGAACCTATTGCTGGCGGTGGGCAGGAGATATCGACCGGATTAGGCCGGCTGATCTCAGGTGATTTATTTGCTTTCCACGGTGCCGGTGAGGTCCTCCAGGCGGAAAACTCCTTCCTGGGTAACCAGGGATGTAAGCTCGTCTAGAATTCGGAAGGGCGACCACAGGTCAGCTAGGTTGGCGCTGCCAATTTGGACCGCGGTTGCGCCTGCCAGGATGAATTCCAAGGCATGCTCGCCGCTGAAAATGCCTCCGACCCCGATTATGGGAACGTCCACAGCCCGGGAGGCGTGATACACCATGGCCAAAGAAACCGGCCGCAACCCATGGCCCGAAAGCCCACCCGTTACGGCACCTAGAACCGACCGGCGTGTTTTCAGGTCTATTTTCATGGCCGGAAGGGTGTTGGATATGGTTAACGCATCAGCTCCCGCCTCCACCGCGGCCAACGCGATCTCGGTCACATCTGGAACGTTTGGAGCTAGCTTCACCAGCACGGGCAGGTCCGTGGCCGCTCTGACGGCGCTTACTGCCTGAGATGTAAGCTGAGCGCTGTGGCTGAATAGTGCGCCGCTTTCGATGTTGGGACAGCTGAGGTTTAGCTCTAGGGCTTGGAATCCGGAGACTCCATGGGCCATGCCGGCCATTTGGCCGAATTGGGCCGGACTGTCTGCGGACAAGCTCAATAGAACGATGGCGCCCCCTTGCTGCCACTGGCGCCATTGGGGGGTGAAATTTACTAGAGCGCCTTCCACTCCGGGGTTGGCTAGACCGATGGAGTTGAGCATGACGCTCTCACCGGTTTCCAGTGCTACGCGGAACGATTCGGGCCACCAACGTGGTTCCGGGTTGCCTTCCCGGGGATGCCAGGTGACGGTCTTGGGAATTACGGCGCCCAGACGGCCCAAATCCATTTCAGGCGTCAGACCCCGGCCGTAGCCGTCATATCCCAGCGTTCCGGACGCTATCATGACCGGATTGGCCAGGCGCAAATGATGGGGGTTTGAGGGAGCCAGGTCGACCGACAAATCAAGTCCGGGGCCGCCCTGGCTTGCACCTTCTTGGGTTGCAGTAGATATATGCGCCGATGAGGCGCTTTGGTTGATGTTACTCTTCTGAGTCATCACCGGCGATTTGGACGCTGGATTCGGCTGATTCTTCCGGACCGCCAAAGTCTACGTCAGGTTCTTCCATTTCCAAAACCGCGCTGGAAGGATCGGTCTCGACCTCGGCCTCCCCGATGCTAGCTAGTGGAGAACTGCCGTTGCCGCCGTCCGCTTCCAGACTGCCGGCGTCTTCTTCACCTTCAACGCCGTCCTCGTCTTCGTCGTCTTCCAGGTCGTCTAAGTCGCCGCCGTCATCCTCCAGGTCATCTTGCAGCGCTTCAAAGTCTTGAGGTTGGACTGGGCCCTCTTCAATTAAGAATTCTTCTGGAGGGGTTTCCCCAATGCCCAACCAGGCCGCAGGCGCCATATCCGACAATTCGGGCACGGGGTCCGGCGACAGCAGTTTGTCCATTCCGGGAATTTGGATCCGTGCCGGTATCAAACGGCCTATGATGACGTTTTCTTTCAGGCCCAACAGCCAATCTTGAGCCCCACTGACCGCCGCCTGGGTCAAAACCCTGGTGGTTTCCTGGAACGAGGCTGCCGACAGGAAGCTGTCTGTGAGCAACGATGCTCGGGTAATTCCCAAAAGCACCGGCTTGGCGGTTGCTGGTTCTCCACCTTCCGCCAAAACCTTGGCGTTTTTCTCTTGGAACTGGGTTTTGTCGACCATCTGGCCGGGAATGAAGTCTGAGTCACCGGTGGATTCCACATAGACACGGCGCAGCATCTGCCGCAGGATCACCTCGATATGTTTGTCGTGGATTTCCACACCCTGGGATCGGTAGACTTGCTGGACCTCGTCCACCAAGTATCGTTGCAGTTCGTCCTTGCCTCGGATATGCAGGATGTCGTGGGGATTTAGCGGCCCGCTGATCAGCGCCTCTCCCGCTGTTATCTCTTCCCCGTCGTTGACCAGCATGCGAGCCGAAGCGGGAATGAAGTGCTCGCGTTCCTCCACGTCTTCCCAAATAATGGAAATCGTGTCTTTGTTCAATTCCACCCGGCCACCGATGTTGGCGACCACTTGCTCTCCCAGAGAGGATTCTTCTTGGGCGCCGTCTTCTCCTGTGGGAGGCATTCCGGCCAGGATCATCCCCGGCTCCACATATTCTCCCTGCTCGACCATCAGCTCGACATTTTTCGGCAGAGCATAATCTTCGCGGAATTCCTCGTGGCTGACCAATCTTAGCCGGCGTCCGTCTTCCTGCGTTTCGATGGAGACGAGGCCGTCAATGTCGGCCAAAATAGCTGCTCCCTTGGGCACTCGGGCTTCGAAAAGCTCCTCTACCCTGGGTAGACCGCTGGTGATATCTAATCCGGCCACGCCGCCAGTATGGAAGGTCCTCATGGTTAGCTGGGTTCCCGGTTCGCCGATGCTCTGGGCCGCAATGATGCCAACGGCTTGGCCAAGCTGCACCAGCAGGCCGGTGGCTGGTAAACGCCCGTAGCAGAACTGGCACACACCTCGAATGGACTCGCAGGTCAGCGGCGACCTCACAGGTACTTCAGTGACCCCTGCGTCCATCAGTTTTTGGGCCTCCTCGGAGTTGATCTCAGTGTTGCGGTCCAGCAATATCTCCCCCGTCTCTGGATGGGGAACAGGCTCCGCCGTCAACCGGCCAATGATCCGCTGTTGCAGGGTCGACCGCAATGGGTCCGGGGCTCCGGCGGTTACCCAGTAGGTGTCTACGGTCTCGCAGTCTTCCTCCAAAGCGATGACTTCTTGGGCGATATCTATGAGACGGCGGGTCAAATAACCGCTGTCTGCGGTGCGCAATGCGGTGTCGGCCAGACCCTTCCTTGCCCCGTGGGTGGAAATGAAGTACTCCAGGGCTGTCAGACCTTCCCGGAAACTGGACTTGATGGGGAGGTCGATGATTTTGCCCTTGGGGTTGCTCATCAACCCGCGCATGCCGGCCATTTGTTTGATCTGAGAGATGTTTCCCTTGGCTCCGGAAACCGCCATCACGGCGATGCCGCCGTAATTGGGCAAGTCTTCTTGCACCAGTTCGGTGGTCAAGTCGGAAGCCGCGGTCCACGCCTCCACCGTCTTGGCGTAACGCTCTTCCTCGGAGATCAACCCCGAGAGGTATTGGTCTTCATATCCCGCCACGATCTTGTCGGTGTTTTCCAAGATGGCCGGTTTTTTGTCCGACACTTGTATGTCATTGATGGCGATGGTGATACCCGATGTCGTGGCATAGTGGAACCCTAATTCCTTGATCCGGTCCAGAGCAGCCGCCGTTTCATCGCTGTCCAAAGAGTGGTACAGTTCCGCTGTTAGATCCTTGAGTCCGCCCCGGTCCATCAGCTTGTCCTGGTAACCCATGGAAGCTGGCAGGGTTTCGTTGAATATCAGCCGGCCCAGGGTCGTCTCAACGCCGTCTTCGCCATCGACGCTCATAACCTTGATCTTGGCCTGTAGATCCATCAGTCCGGCCGCGTAGGCTATCCTGGCTTCGTCGAAGTCGTAGAACTCCAGTCCTTCGCCCTTAGCTCCTTCCCGAATCGCCGTAAGGTAATAGCAGCCCATGACCATGTCCAATGTGGGCGCCACCAACGGGTCTCCAGATGAAGGCGACAGCATATTGTGGGTGCTCAGCATGGTTTCTTTGGCTTCCAGCACCGCCATGCGGGACAAGGGAATATGCACGGCCATCTGGTCGCCGTCAAAGTCGGCGTTGAAAGCTGAGCACACCAGTGGGTGAATCTGGATGGCGTTGCCTTCGATAAGCACGGGCATGAAAGCCTGGATACCCAACCGGTGCAGGGTTGGCGCCCGGTTTAGCAATACCGGCCGGTCTTTAATGACATCTTCCAGGATGTCCCATACCTCGGACCGGGCCCTTTCCACCATCCTCTTGGCGTTTTTGATGTTGGGGGCAATACCCAAGACTACCAAGCGGTGCATGACAAAAGGTTTGAACAACTCCAGGGCCATTCGCTTGGGTATGCCGCACTCGTTCATTTTCAGTTCCGGGCCAACCACAATGACCGAACGGCCACTGTAATCCACTCGCTTGCCCAGCAGGTTCTGGCGGAAGCGGCCCTGTTTTCCCCGCAGCAAATCCGACAGGGACTTTAATTTATGGTTGTGGCTTCCCTGGATGGGCCTGCCCCGGCGGCCGTTGTCGATGAGGGCGTCCACCGCCTCTTGGAGCATCCGCTTTTCGTTTCGGATAATGATCTCAGGCGCGCCCAGGTCCATCAGCCGTTTGAGCCGGTTATTACGGTTGATCACCCTCCGGTATAGGTCGTTCAAGTCGCTGGTGGCGAAGCGTCCCCCGTCTAACTGGACCATGGGGCGCAGTTCCGGAGGCAATACCGGCAGGATGGTGAGGATCATGTCCTGCACCCGGTTGCCGCTATAGCGGAACGATTCCACTACCCTGAGGCGTTTGATGGCCTTCTTGCGGCGCTGACCCGAGGTGGTGTGCATCTCGTTGATCAGTTGTTCCCTAAGGGCTTCCAGGTCTATGGTCCTGAGGATAGCGCTGATGGCTTCGGCGCCCATGCCCGCCTGGAAGACGCTTCCGTACCGGTCCTTCAATTCCCGGAACCGGGACTCGGCGACGAGTTTGTGAACCCGCAGGTCCTCCAGTTCATCAATGGCCGTCTGGAGTTGCTCGGCCACCTCGCTCTCTTCCCGCGCCAGCTCGTCGTTAATGGCGTCGATTTGAACTTGAACGGCTTGCTGCTCTTTTTCCTGGGCGAGAGTCAGAGTAGGTGTATCTTCGATTCCATCCACTGGCGCTTGTTCAGCCTGGGCATTCGTCTCCGGCTCATCTAGAACGGCGGAAGTTATTTCTCCGCCATCTTCTGTTTCATCGGGAGCAACGCCATCCACGGGAAGTCCCGCCTGGGTTTGGAGTTCCCGGATTTTTGCTTCAGCCTCCCGCTGGTGTCTTCGAACCGCCAGATCGTGTTTGATCTGCTCCGCTTCGATGCTTTCTTTGCGCATATCTTCGTCTACTGACACGACGATATGCTGTGCGAAATAAAGCACCCTCTCAAGGTTGCGGGGCGATAGGTCAAGAAGCAATCCCAGGCGGCTGGGTGTGGTCTTGCTGAACCAAATGTGGGCTACCGGGGCGGCCAGCTTGATGTGGCCCATGCGCTCCCGGCGAACCTTGGAGCGAGTGACTTCGACGCCGCACCGGTCGCAAACCACTCCGCGGTAGCGGATGCGCTTGTACTTTCCGCAGAAACACTCCCAGTCTTTGGTGGGACCGAAGAGGCGTTCGCAGAAAAGTCCGTCTTTTTCGGGCCGCAGGGTCCGGTAGTTGATCGTCTCCGGCTTGGTCACTTCGCCGTGCGACCAGTTGAGCATCTGCTCAGGAGACGCTATCGATATTCTTATAGCATTGAAATTCGTCCCTTGGGACTCGGTGCGGTCTGCCATCCTGACCATTAAATAGCCTCCAACGGTTGGTATAGGTCAGTATCGTCGGCGATGCCCTGACCCAACGCGGGGTGAACGTCTTCGTTGAGCAACTCCACTGACAAGCCGAGGCTCTGTAATTCTTTCAAGAGCACGTTAAATGATTCTGGCACCCCAGGTTGGCCGATGGGCTCTCCCTTCACGATAGCTTCGTAGGTCTTCACACGGCCTGCCACGTCGTCGGATTTGACCGTCAGCACTTCTTGCAGATTGTAGGCGGCGCTGTAGGCTTCCAGCGCCCATACCTCCATTTCTCCAAACCGTTGCCCGCCAAATTGGGCTTTGCCTCCCAGAGGTTGTTGGGTGATCATGGAATAGGGACCGGTGGAACGGGCGTGAATCTTATCTTCAACCAAGTGGATCAATTTTAAGATGTATATGCTTCCCACAGTGATCGCTTCGTCAAATGGTTCGCCGGTCCTGCCGTCGAACAGTTGGAACTTGCCAATGGTAGGCGGCGAGATGCGCTTTTCCCGGTGGACCTGCTTGGCCAACTTATGCATCTCTTCGACATCCAACCCCTCGGGATCCACTTCGGCGACGTCTTTCAGCCAAATCTGGAGACACGCCTTCTGGGCCTCGCCCTTGACTTCATCGTCGAACAACAATCTGCTGTCGTAACCCCGTTCCGACAACCAATCCGCCACCTTTTCGGAATCGTGCTGGGGTGAGCCGTCCATCGGATTAGTGGTCAGAGCGCCGGCTTCCTGCGTAAACCAAACGCGGGCCAGGGCGTCTCCCACCGATTCGTCGCTGGCGCCGTCGAATACGGGGGTCTGAGCTCGGAAGTTTAGGTTCCGGGCCGCCCAGCCCAGGTGGGTTTCCAAAACCTGGCCCAGGTTCATCCTGGAGGGCACGCCAATGGGGTTCAGGATGATGTCCACCGGAGTTCCGTCGGCCATGTATGGCAGATCCTCTTCGGGCAGGATCCGCGACACGACGCCCTTATTTCCGTGGCGGCCGGCCATTTTGTCTCCCACTGAAATTTTCCGGGTTTGCGCGATCCACACCCGGACGGCCTCGTTGACCCCGGGGGACAAATCGTCCCGGTTTGACCGGTTGAGCACCCTCACCTCGATGACCTTGCCCCGCTCACCGTGGGGAACCCTGAGGGAAGTGTCTTTGACGTCACGGGATTTCTCTCCGAATATGGCGCGGAGTAATTTCTCCTCCGCCGTCAACTCGGTCTCACCCTTAGGAGTGACCTTTCCCACCAGGATGTCTCCTGGTCCTACGTCGGCGCCCACCCTAATGATGCCGCGCTCATCCAGGTCCCGCAGGCTTCCTTCTCCCACGTTTGGTATGTCTCTGGTGATTTCTTCGGGGCCCAACTTCGTCTCGCGGGCCTCCATCTCATGCTTTTCAATGTGAGTGGAGGTATAGCAATCATCCTTCACCAAACGTTCGCTGAGGATGATTGCGTCCTCGTAGTTGTAGCCTTCCCAGGACATGAACGCCACCGTGACATTTTGTCCCAGGGCCAATTCTCCGTGGTCCGTGGAGGAACTGTCGGCCAAAACGCCGCCAACCTTGACCAGGTCTCCTCTAGCGACCGTGGCTCGTTGGTCGAAACAAGTGCCCTGGTTGGTTCTGGCGAATTTTATTAAAGTGTGGCTGTGCTCTTCACCTTCGCTGTCGGTGATGATCACCTCCCGTCCGCTGACGGAAGTCACTGTTCCGTCAACGCGGGCCATGACCACTTGCCCGCTGTCCCGGGCGACGCGGCCCTCTATTCCGGTGCCCACCACCGGGGCCTGGGGCCGCAACAGAGGCACGGCCTGACGTTGCATGTTGGACCCCATCAGGGCCCGGTTGGCGTCGTCGTGCTCCAGGAAGGGGATCAACGCCGCTGAGATACTCATGATCTGCATCGGCGACACGTCCATGAGATCCACCGTGTCCGGCGATTCCTGGATGTATGTCTCGCCTACTCGAATCTCAACCCGGTCTTGGGTGAATTGATTCAGATCATCGAGCAACGAGTTGGCCTGGGCTACACGGAAGGTCTCTTCCTGGTCGGCCGAGAAATAGGTTACCGAGTCTTCGCCCGATGCGACGAACGGTTTTACGTGAATTTCGGTGCCCTTAGGCAGCGCCTTTAGGGGCGCCAGCCGGTTGGGCGGAATGGCTTTGCCTCTGGTGATGATGGCTTTCCCGTCTTCGTCCCTCACGTCTTGCGTGACGGTTCGGCCTTTAAGGTCGGGCGAATCATGGGGCAAAGATTTCATCACCCTGCGATAGGGTGATTCAATGAACCCATAGGCATTGATTCGGGCATAGGAAGCTAGGGAACTTAAAAGGCCGATGTTAGGGCCTTCCGGGGTTTCTATGGGGCAAATCCTCCCGTAGTGGGAGAAGTGGACGTCCCGAACGTCGAACCCCGCGCGTTCCCGGGAGAGTCCACCGGGGCCCAAGGCGGAAAGTCTTCGTTTGTGGGTCAATTCCGCCAGAGGGTTGGTCTGGTCCATGAACTGGGAAAGCTGGGACCCGCCAAAGAACTCGCGGACCGAGGCCACCACTGGGCGTATGTTGACCAATCCTTGGGGCGCGGCAACCTCCGGGTCCACCAGGGTCATTTTTTCCTTGACCATCCGCTCCATGCGGAGCAAGCCCACCCGGACCTGGTTCTGCACCAGCTCGCCCACGCCACGGACCCGCCGGTTGCCCAGGTGGTCGATGTCGTCGGGACGGCCCTCTCCCTGGTTTACGCGAATCATCGTGCGTATCACCGCGACCACGTCTTCTAGACACAGGGTCATCAGACTGGCATTGGTTTCCTGGCCCAGCCGCCGGTTGAGCTTATACCGGCCCACCCGTCCTAGGTCGTAGCGGCGCGGTCCGAAAAACAGGTTTCGCAACAGATTGCGGGAGTTCTCCAAGCTGGGAGGCTCTCCGGGCCTCAACCGCCGGTAGAACTCGATTTGGGCGGCGCCGATACGTTGGGCCGCCTCATGGTCGTATTCGTCGTCGGGGTGCAGCCACTCCCAAAGGGAGAGCAGGTCGTCTTTCCGGAAGTTATAATCACTTGAATCGATAGCCGGGTCCTTGTCCAAAGTGGACTGCATATAGTTGTGATTCGGGTCGGTGTCGATGTCGGCGAATAGGGCCGAGATGTCTTCATCATAGGCAACGCCTAACGCCCGCAAAAACGTTGACGCGGACACCTTGCGTTTGCGGTCCACTTTGATTGACAGGATATCCTTGTTGCTGGTCTCGAATTCCAACCAGGCGCCCCGGGAGGGAATCAGCTTGGCGAAGCAAAGATTTCGGGCCGAGACTGCGTTTCGTTCGTATACGAAGTAGATTCCGGGAGAGCGCACCAACTGGCTGACCACTACGCGCTCGGCGCCGTTGATAACGAACGTTCCGTTGGGAGTCATCATGGGGATGTCGCCCATGAAGATTTCCTGTTCTTTGATCTCGCCGGTCTCCTTCATCACCAACTGGGTTTTCACGTATAAAGGCTGGGCGAAGGTTATCTCCCTGTCTTTGCACTCCTGGGGAGTGTATTTGGGGTCTCGGAAGTAGTGCTCCATAAAGTGGAGTTCATATTTCTTGGCCGTATAATCGGCGATGGGAGAAATCTCTTGATAGACTTCTTGAAGGCCGTCCGTGGAAAACCATTCGTAGGACTGGAGTTGGCTTTGGATCAGGTTGGGTATTTCCACCACTGACGGAATTCGGGCGTAGGTGTGGGCTTCGGGCAGGGGCGCGCTTAGGGTAGCTTGTACGGGGGACAAAGCCATATCCGGATCTCCTTAAACTGGGTTCTTTTCGGGCATGTGATTCCCCTCGGAAGGGGCGCATTGAGACTGGAGGCCATAGCAGTATGCGGTAGGGAGGACGGTCGAAAAAATGACAGAAATCCACGTCTGAGGCATACACCGGTAACCGGCGATTATACAGGTTATGTACGGCTTGTCAATAGTTTTGACCCATATATCAGGGCCCTTTCATTTTCTCAAAATAGTATAAAATTATTACCAGTTTAAGCGGGAGGGGAGGATGATGACTTTGAGGGAAGCGCTGGATTTGGCGCCTGACTTCCGGAGTAGCCAAGGGCGACGCCACTCTTTGGGGGCGATCCTGGCCTTGGCCACCTGTGCCATGCTGTGCGGCGCCCGCAGCTTATACGCCATAGCGCAATGGGGGCGGGACCAAGGGGGTGCTACGGCGCAGCTTTTGGGGTTCAGCCAGGAGAAGACACCCTGCGTGGCCACCCTCCACCGGGTGTTCAAGGACCTGGACGTGGCGGCCTTTGAGGCAGAAGTCGGCAACTGGCTGGCAAAGAGCGGGGTAGAGGCGGATGATCCCCTGTCCCTGGACGGGAAAACCTTGCGAGGGGTCCACGGCCAAGAGATACCCGGGGTCCATGTGGTGTCGGCCTACGCTAGCCGCGCTGGGGCAGTGCTGGCGCAGGTAGCTGCGCCGGGCAAAGGGGAAGAATTGGCGGCGGTCAAAGAAGTATTGGGCCAGGTACCCCTGAAGGGTCGGGTAGTAGTGGCTGATGCCTTACTGACCCAACGGAAAGTCTGTGAGCAGATTGTGGCAGGCGGCGGAGAGTATCTGCTGCCAGTTAAAGAGAATCAGCCCACCTTGCGCCGAGACCTGGAGGTGGCTTTTTCCCCTGCTAGGAACTGAGAGGGCTGGTGGGCCAACCGTACCTCCCTGGCTGGCAGCGGAGTGGCGAGCACGCGGGGCCAAGCTGACGGTCTGGGCCGATGCTCCAGTAAAGCGGCGTCATGGGCGGCTGGAGCGGCGAGAGTTGTGGGCCTTGGCCGACCCAGAGCTAAATGGCTACGTGGGCAGCGCTGGGACGGTCGGGGAAGCGTGGCCGCATCTGCAACAGGTGTGTCGGCTAGAGCGCCAGCGGGTCGTGAAGGGCAAGAAACAGGTGGCTGTGAGCTATGCAATTAGCAGTCTCCCAGCCACTGATGCCGATGCCAGGCGATTGTTGAGCCTTTCCCGTGGGCACTGGGGCATCGAGAACCGCCTCCACTGGGTACGGGATGTGACCTTCGACGAGGACCGCTCTCAGGTGCGCACTGGGGCCGCCCCACAGGTTCTGGCGGGCCTGCGGAACCTGGTCATCAGCTTGGTACGTCGGGCTGGGCATTCCAACGTAGCCGCTGCCCTACGCCGCCACAATGCCCATCTCAGCGAAGCTTTCGACATGATGGGCTTTACCTGCCAGGCAGGAGAATGAAAAGGCCCTGCCCATATATTTGGAATCATTGTGCTTTACAGCATAGTATATCCCCTTACCTTTAGGTCAGAAGTCCCTTAATTCAATCCCTAGAGGTTCAAATTCTACTGTGTTATTATTTCCCGCAGTGGTTTGCCCCGTCTGAAGTTGGGCTCGCGCTGCTTGCCAGCCAAACGCGAGTTGAGGCATCCGGTCACGGATCCTGTCCCCTATTACACGATGCGGCATCAAACAATACGGCCGGACCAACTTCGCAAGAAATACCTTCACTGAAGTTCCATCACTGTTTCAGCACTATCTTTTTTGCGCCGCCGTCCTACGAATCGCGGCATAGCTTTAATCCAGGAAAACTCGCGATGACAAACCTGTCACCCGACAATCTGGCCATTGCCGGCCACAGGGTCCACTACGCCTGGGTCATGGTGGTGGTGGCATCCACCCTGAGGCTCAGCGGGTCCGCCGTCCGGACATCGTTTAGCATTCTCGTGCCGCGTTTCGTTGAGACTTTCAGTTGGAGTGTCGGACAGGTAGGTGGGATCCTAGCTATCCAGTGGATAGCTTCGGGCCTGTTAAGTCCTGTGGCGGGCTGGATGGGCGACCGGTACGGTGTCCGCCGAACCATGACCTTTGGCGCCTTTCTGTTCATAGCATGTATGGTGGGTTCCGCCTTGGTAATGGGGCGAGGCGTAACCCATCTATTGCTGTTTTACCTGGTTTACGGTGTTTTGCTCAGCGGCGCCATGGCAATCTTCCAGGTCCCTTTGACGGCGGCGGTAACCATGTGGTTCCGGAAGCATTTGGGGTTGGGAATGGGGATCCTCCAATCCTCCCAGGGCATGGGCCCGCTGGTGTTCGTTCCGCTGGTGGTGTTAATAATTTATGCATTCGGCGGGGGTGAGGATGGCCTGCGGGCGGCATTCTGGGTAACCGGCATTGCCGGGGGCGCCGTAATGCTCCTGATGATAAAGCCGTTTTATGACGAACCTGCGCAAATCGGTATGAGGCCGTTGGGCGCTCCTGAAGACGAGCCCATCAAAAGGTTGCAAGAGCCGGAGATCGCCAGAGTTCGGTCCCAGGTTTTTATGCATCAAGCCCAGCGCACCGGGACATTCTGGAATCTCATTGGAATCCACTTCTGGGGATGCGCCGGCCATGCCATCATCATGGCTCTTCTAGTCGCAATCGCTGAGGAAAAGGGGATCTCCCGAGGCACGGCGGCTGGATTATTCGTGGCTCTTTCGGCGGTCAGCACATTATCGCGGTTCGGAGTGCCAATCGTTGCCGACCGCATGGGCAGCAAAGGCGCAATGGCGGTATGCTTCTTCATGCAGAGCGCCCCGATCTTGATCCTTTTCTTCGCTCACGATGCCTGGGCGTTTTACCTGTTCGCTGTGCTCTTTGGCATAGGCTTCGGCGGCGAGATGAGTGCTTTCCCAATCATCAACCGCCAGTATTATGGCAGCGCTCCCATCGGCGCCGCGTTCGGCTGGCAAATGATGGGAGCAAACATTGGCATGGCGATTGGTGTCGCCGTAGGCAGCGTCCTCCGCGACATGACGGGCGATTTTACCGCTACCATTACGGTATCCTTGGTGCTGAGCCTGGTGGGGGTTGCCTCCATTCTCGTTCTCCCATCGACTTCCCACCAACAATTACCGCACTGGGAGGATGCTATTCCCCGAGCGGGCGCCGCGGAACACTCTTCGGTTCACTCTTAAACCAATTCATCTAAAGGGAGCCTGAAATGCTGGATTTGATCATACGTGGCGGACAAGTTGTCACCACTTGGGGTGTTGGAGACTGGGACATTGGGATACAGGGAGAAAAGATTGTGTCGGTGGCCGCGGCCGGGTCCATCACTGAAGACGCAGGGAGGATAATCGACGCCACGGGCAAGATTGTGGCGCCCGGCGGCATTGAGCCTCATGCCCACATCGCGGCGCCCATCATGGGTCCGGGGAATCACACCACGGCGCCGCCGGAACAGGTTAGCCGGGCCGCCTTGTTCGGAGGCACCACCACCTTGTTGGACTTTGCCATCCAGTATCCCGGCATCGACCTAAACCAGGCGATTCAGGAGCGAACCTCAGTTTGGCGGGGCAATTCATACGCGGATTACGCCCACCACCTGATGTTGCTTGGCGAGATCCCTTCCGAGATCTTGGGGCAGCTCCACGAGTACATTGAAGACGGTTTCGCCACGGTCAAGATTTTCACCACCAATATCCGCCCGCCGTCGATGAGCGGCGAGCCGCGTATGGTGGGCACAGGCCATCTTCACGACTTAATGGAGCAGATACAGCGGCACAGCGGCATGTTGCTGGTCCACTCGGAGGACGACGACATGGTGCAGCATATGTACCAAAAACTGGCCGCCGAGGAGCGCACCGAGTGGTGGAACATGCACCTGGTCCACAGCAACGAGTCTGAAGATGTTTCCTTTAGGCGGGTGTTGAAGGTGTCCGAGTGGACCGGCTCGCCGGTTTACTTCGTCCACGTCAGCGCCATGCAGGGATTGGCGGCGATTCAAGAATCCAGGGCCAACGGCAGGCCGGTGTACGGCGAGACCCTGCACAACTACTGTTGCTTCAACGCCGAGAACTATAAGGAAGAAAACGGCATGAAGTATCACACCTACCCCTCGTTGAAATCCGAAGAGGATAGGCAATCACTGTGGAACGGCATTGTTAACGGTGGCCTCAGCACCATGGCGACCGACGAGTATTGCACCTCTTGGGACATGAAGATCGTGGGCCGCACCATATCCGACGTGACCGGCGGGCATAACGGCGCCGAGACGAGGGTGGGCATCACCTATAGCGAAGGAGTTTCCAAGCGGGGCATGTCGCTGCAGCGTTTCGTTGACGTGACTTCGGCCAACGCCGCCAAGATCATGGGTCTCTATCCTCGGAAAGGCGTCATCGCTCCCGGCAGCGACGCCGACATCATTCTCATTGACCCCAGCATCAAAAAACGGCTGGCCAAGGGCGACTTCCACATAACCGACTACAGCATTTGGGAAGATTTTGAGATCGAAGGTTGGCCGGTGACCACCATTCTTCGCGGAAACGTGGCTGTTGAAGACAGAGAGTTCAAAGCGACCCTCGGCGCCGGGCAGTTCCTGCCCCGCAAAGTGGCAGCGGAGGTGGCCAACAAGCCGGTGGCTTAGGGGCGGAGCCCTCATCCTCGCCAAAGGGGCAAGACTGATGACGACAGAATCAGCCCAGGAGATGGAAGCCAAACGAGAGAGGATCCGCCGGTTGATCCCAGCAGACTCCGGTGTATCAGCCACATCTGGTGTGAACCATCTGGCTGTGTTTGCCAAGGACCTAGAAGTTACCGCGGAGTTCTACGCCGAAGTCTTGGATATGCCGGTTGTAAATATTTCCGCCAACCGGGACGTGGCCGATTCAAGCCACATGAACATCCACATAGGCAACGGTACGAATCTGTCTTTCTTCGCCTTCCCTCAAGTGCCCCGGCTACGCCGGCGGGCGCCGGAAGGGGTTGGCGGCATCATGCACATCGCCATGCCTTTGGATAAAGATCGCTTGACTCACGTGGTGGAAAAGCTGAAATCCCGGCGCGTTGATATCAGGAGATCGGCGGGTCGATTTACTTCAAAGACCCCAACGGATTGGGGCTCGAGCTGATGCCGATGGGTTAGGGTCTGAGACTAGCTAGCCGAGAATCTTTGGGCACTTTTCGGTGGGATTTTAACAGCGGTGGAGGGACGAAAATCCCCCTGAATCCCCCTTTGCAAACGGGGAGACGTTGCCTACATCTTGTTACTAACCTGGAAATAAAAGCCGTGCTTGTTGGAAAGAGAAAATTGACCCTCCCTTCAGAAAGGGGGGTTAGGAGGGGATTTTCTCTCTCGCTTGACGCAAGGCAGGAATGGAGAACGAGGCTAACCTCGCAGCAGGCCGTTGCGGTCTAGGATCTTTGCCCATTCCGCCACGCCCTCGTAGACAGTTTCCGCTGTTGGATGGCCGAAGCATAGCCTGGCCAGGTTGGCGCCCTGGCCTTCGGGCGAGAACTGGGTGCCGTTGTAAAATCCGACGCCTTCCCGGAAAGATTGCTCTTGGAATCCCGCCAAGTCAGTGCCTTCTGGGAATTCAACCCAAACGTAGAGACCGCCCTGGGGAACGAGCCAGGTGGCCGAGGTGCCCAAGTTCTCCCCTAGGGAAGCAACCATCGCGTCCCGCTTGACCACCAGAGCCCGGTTCTCCTCTTCGATGTGCTGGTACATGTTGTCTTTGAGGTACTCTTCAATAGCCAGGGCTGCGAATTGGTTAACTCCTCCTCCGGCCTTGAAGCTCATGGCCCGATGTATCACTTCCTGCGGCGCCACCATGTAGCCCATGCGCATTCCGGGAGCTAGTATCTTGGAGAATGAGCCTACGTAGATCACCGAGCCGGTATCGTCCAGTGAATGGAAAGACGTGACATCCTCCCCGTCAAAGCGAAGGTCCACGTAGCAGTCGTCCTCGAACACGGGGATTCCGTGCCGGCGAGTGATGTCCAAAACCTGTTTGCGCCGTTCCAGCGTCATGGTCCAACCCAGCGGGTTTTGGAACGTGGGTATGGTGTACAGGTACTTAACTTTCTTCCCCAAGCCAGCCTGACGTTCTAGGGTAGCCTCCAACTCCTGGGGGATCATGCCGTCGTAGTCGCACTTGACGCCCACGACGTCGGTTCCGTAGCGGCGCATTTGGCGCATGGTTCCCAGGTAAAAATACTCCTCGGTCAGCACCACGTCCCCGGGATCAGTCAGGGCTTGGATCAACATGCCGATGGCTTCACCCGAACCCGATGTGAGGACCACGTCGTTCTCATCCACCGTCATGTTGCGGTCTCGTGTCAGCTTTTCCGCCACCAACCGGCGCAACGATGGCAATCCGGCTGAATTGGGATAGTATGCCAGGTCTTTGCCTTCTCGAGCCAACGCCTCCTTTAGAGAGGCCGCCAGGCCGTCCAAAGGCAAGGTTTCAGGGTCGGGGTAGGCCACGGCGAAATCGTACTTGGGCCGGGGAGACGCGCCGGGCGCCACGACGGTTGAATTTTTGGAGAATAGACTTTCGTAGTTAAAACGCTCTGAGGCTGCCATGTTTTCCTTTGCCGGTGATGATTGGAGTGGAACCGCGGGGGTTGGCAAGTCTGGTTTGGTGAACGCTAGTATACATGCTTAATGTAACCCTGGCGTCCAGGGTTGGAAGATCCAGGGTTTTTGGTTTTACGGCATGCCGGAGCGAAGTTTCCCAGGTTGAATTCCGGCCTCAAATAATGCGAGTCTGATACTAGAATTGAGCCATCGCGATTCTGAACCCAATCCAGAATTTGAAAAAAAACGCTCATCCTGAGCCTGTCGAAGGACGGCCACGCAGAGTAACCGTCGCCCAAGTTTGAAATGAATTTAGCCGTTGAAGGCGTGGTTCGACAAGCTCACCATGAGCGGTAGGTGGTAAAGGTTTGCCGTCATATCAAAAACCTTTAGAGAAGCGAAAGTTTGGATAAGGGCTTGGAGCAAGCGGCTGCATCAAAGGTTGAAGGAGGCTGGAAAGGTTGAAGGAGGCTGGAAAGGTTGAAGGAGGCTGGAAAGGTTGAAGGAGGCTGGAAAGGTTGAAGGAGGCTGGAAAGGTTGAAGGAGGCTGGAAAGGTTGAAGGAGGCTGGAAAGGTTGAAGGAGGCTGGAAAGGTTGAAGGAGGCTGGAAAGGTTGAAGGAGGCTGGAAAGGTTGAAGGAGGCTGGAAAGGTTGAAGGAGGCTGGAAAGGTTGAAGGAGGCTGGAAAGGTTGAAGGAGGCTGGAAAGGTTGAAGGAGGCTGGAGGCTGGAAAGGTTGAAGGAGGCTGGAGGCTGGAAAGGTTGAAGGAGGCTGGAAAGGTTGAAGGAGGCTGGAAAGGTTGATGGAAAGGTTGAAGGCTGGAAAGGTTGAAGGAGGCTGGAAAGGTTGAAGGAGGCTGGAAAGGTTGAAGGAGGCCGGAAAGGTTGATGGAGGAGGCTGGAAAGGTTGATGGAGGCTGGAAAGGTTGATGGAGGCTGGAAAGGTTGATGGAGGCTGGAAAGGTTGATGGAGGCTGGAAAGGTTGATGGAGGCTGGAAAGGTTGATGGAGGCTGGAAAGGTTGATGGAGGCTGGAAAGGTTGATGGAGGCTGGAAAGGTTGATGGAGGCTGGAAAGGTTGATGGAGGCTGGAAAGGTTGATGGAGGCTGGAAAGGTTGATGGAGGCTGGAAAGGTTGATGGAGGCTGGAAAGGTTGATGGAGGCTGGAAAGGTTGATGGAGGCTGGAAAGGTTGATGGAGGCTGGAAAGGTTGATGGAGGCTGGAAAGGTTGAAGGAGGCTGGAAAGGTTGAAGGAGGCTGGAAAGGTTGAAGGAGGCTGGAAAGGTTGATGGAAAGGTTGATGGAGGCTGGAAAGGTTGATGGAGGCTGGAAAGGTTGATGGAGGCTGGGCCTAGTAAAGGCCGTCGTCGGAGAAGAAGGGCTGGTTAGGCTCCACGTCGTTTCGACCCAGAATTCGGTCGGTGTTCAGCAGACACGCCCGGAACCATAGGACGATGATGGCGCGGTCGATGCGTTCTTGAGGTGGGTGGATCCTGCGGCCGAATTTCAATGCTAGCCAGCCGTTGTAGCCGGCGGCGAAAAAGTCTTCCAAAAACTTGGTGGGCTCGGCATCAGCGGCCGATGCTTCCAGGATCTCCGCCGGGGCCTCCGAACATAACATGCCCGGGTTTTCGGCGGCAAGGTTTAGGAAATGTTCCTCCATGGCCGGAACCATAGTCTTACTCGCGTGTCATAGGGAGATTCGGAAAATTTCAGGAGTCAATGCTGAATCTAGGCGGGCCATCGGGAAACCTTGCGGACTCCGGTGGCAAGCGGCGGGTTTGGTTAGGGGAATGATTGGCCCAGACGCCCCATGACCGATTGGATGGTTTTGGGGCGTCCCGGACCGATGTTTGATCACAGGTTTAGCTGGGGAACCAGATAGCGGCTGGTCTTGTTGTAGATCTGTAGCCGGCTGCGCTGGGTGTCCATCACCACCAGACGGTTGTTGGCGGCATCAAAGGACACGCCGGCGGGCTGAGCGAAATTCCACTCGGGTTCGGTGGATTTCACCTCGCGGCGGCGCTTGATGTAGTCCGCATTGGCGTCCACCGTCATCTGGGCCCACTTGGACAGCTGCTGGGCATCGCCCGCCAAGCTGGTCAGGAATTTGCCGGTCTTGTCGAAGATGTGGACCCGGCCATTCTCCCAATCGTTGGGGCTCCAGTCGCAGATATATACATCGCCTTCAGGGTCCACCGCCACGCCTACGGGGTAGTTGATCTGACCACGGCGCTTACCTTGGCTGGCGAACTGGGCTACGAACTCTCCGTCGGAGGTGTATTTCTGGACTCGGTGATTCTTGAAATCAGCCACGTAGACAAAGCCTTCGGTGTCTACGGTGACGCCCCAAGGGGAAGCGAGTTGGCCGGGGCCGTCGCCCAGGGAGCCCCAAGATGTCAAGAGCGTGCCGTCCTTGGCGAACTTGCGAACCTTGTGGCTTCGTCCGTCGGTGACAAACAGGTTTTCATCGGCGTCTATGGCAATCCCCGCAATGCCGTTGGTCTCGCCTTCGTCGCCTGGAATCGCGGACCAGTGGCGGAGGTATTCTCCAGCCTTGTCGAAGACCGTCACCCGGTTTAGCCAGCCATCGGTGACGTACACGTTGCCTTCGTTATCGGCTACGATGCCCACGCCCCAGATCACCTGGCCGTCGGCGTCGCCGTATTTGCTGAACTCTCCGATGAATTCCTCTTCCCCGGCCTCGCCTCCCAGGGTGAGCTTACAGACCCGGCCGCCCACAACGGTGCGGTTCCAGGCTACATTGCTGATGCTTTCGCTGCCTCGGTTTACCACGTACATGACGCCGTCTTGGCCAATGGTGGCCGCCACCGGATTGGAGAACCCCATTCCGGTTTGAGCGCCTCGGCCAACGCTGTGGCTATAATCGTATGTTCGCCCCGCCACGGTTTCAGTTAGCATTGTTCAATCCTCCGAAGGTATATCCCCGCCGGCTTCAGCGTTGGCGTAATCAGGGAAGCCCCAGACGTTTCGCCGCCTCAGCCGGACGATTTCTTTCAGGTGCTGGTGTTTTATTCGACGAAGGCCAACTTCTCGAAGGCACCGCCAACCAGGGGTTTGGCGTCCAGCTTCATGTAGTCTTCCAGGATTGTGGAATACAGGCCGCGGAAGTCGTAATTGGGAACCACGTCGCCCTGCTCCAAATCTTCGGTCTTCAAAGATGGCATTTCGCTGTACTGGCCGCCCTTGATTCTGTCGCCCACCAGGAACGCCGCTCCGCCGGCGCCGTGGTCGGTGCCGGAGCCGTTGTCGTGGGTACGGCGGCCAAACTCGGTGAACATAAGCAGGATAACGTTATCGGCAACGTCGTGTTCTTTCAGGTCGTCAAAGAAACACTCCACCGCTTGGGAAACGTCGTGCCACAGCTTGTCGTGCATGCCGACTTGGTTGGAGTGGCTGTCGAAGCTGCCGTGGTCGGCGTAAAGGATTCGGGTGCCGAAGCCGGCCATGTGAATCTGGGCGATGCCCTTCAGTTTCTTGGCCACGGTGGTGTCGGGGTATTCGACGGTGGAGGAGTACATCTTTGGAGCTTCTTTCAGGATGTCGGCCCCCTCCAAGGTGTCGAGACCGGTCTGCCCCAGGTAGTCCATAACCGCGCTGGAGCCCATCACCGGCGAGTAAAGTCGGGAGAAGCGGTCTAATATCTTGGTCCGCTGCTGGGTTTCAGTGATGCCGGGCAACAATCCGTAGTTGTCCAGGTCGTCGACGCAGGCCACCGGAACGCCGGGTAAAGCCAACGATCGGAACAATGCGGGGCCGAAGCTGACCGTGGTCAAGACGTTTTCTTTATTTGGGTCGATATCCCGGGTGGCGCGGCCCAGCCAGCCCTCGGTTCCCAGGATGTCCGGTTCGCAGGTGTGCCAGATATCCATGGACCGGAAGTGGGACCTGGGCGAGTTGGGGTATCCAACTCCATGGATGATGGCCACTTGGCCCTGGTCGTACAGGTTCTTCATAGGGCCCATCTCGGGATGGAAAGCTATTTTGTCGTCCAAGGCGAGTTCTTGTCCCTCGGGCACGCCCACGGCCGGTCGGTTGTCCCGGTACAGTGGGTTGCTGTAGGGAATCACGGTGTTCAGGTAATCGTTGCCCCCAGTCAATTGGAGGACGACCAACACCGGGTCTTTGTGAGAACTAGTCATCTTTCTGCTCCTTGTTTGTGGTTGGCAGGTCCTGTAGGGGCACGGCATGCCGTGCCCCTACAACTATTACGCGTATTGGTATTCCCGCAAAGAGACGATGAGTTGCAGCAACTCGCCGACCCGCTCAGTGGAAGATTGGATATTATCTTCGGAGTCCCAGCGGACATCGCCCTTTTCTCCGGCAAAGCCCACCAATTCTTTGTGACTCTCGGGAGCGACCTCAAGGGGTCCCATCAGGTCCAGGCAACCCTCTACCAACTGTTCGGCTGTCTGGTTGCCCTGGTCCTTGAGGCGCGAGATCATGTTCTGTATGCCAGGCCGGGAGGTGTCGCCCACCAAGTCGGCGGTGAAGTTCACGCGGCGCATGAGAGAGCCGCTGTTGATCCACTCGGCGCCGGTGTGCCAACCCTCCACGCTGGGCGGGTTGAGCAGGTCTTGGCCCATGTAGCAAGGCTGCCGGGAAAGGTCGCCGATGCCTGGACCGGGGAATTCGGCGCCGCCCACCAGTTTCAGCGTTCCAACCACTACTTCCGCGGGGCTCTTGAGCCTGGCGAACCGGGCTTCCTTGAAGAAGTCGGACTTGAACAACACCCGCAGCATCGAGCGGATGTCGTAATTGGACTCCATGTACGTATCGGCCAACAGTTCGATGGCCGCTTCGTCCTTAGGCGGTGTGACCGCCCATGCCGGAACCTGAGCCTCGTCGGCGACAAAGAAGTTGTACAGGTGCCGGGCGATGAACTGGGCGGTGGCCGGCTGTTGGCAGATGATGTCTATGATGTCATCGCCGTTGAAGTTGCCCGTCTCGCCCAGGAAGGTCTTTTCATCCTCGTCATGGTCTTCTTCCCGGTATTTGAAGAACCAGTCGAAACGGCCTATAGGTCCCCGGGGCAGCTTGGGTTCGATGGTCCAACCGGTGAAGGCCCGGGAGCATTCGCGGACATCAACCTCTGTGTAGCTGCCCACGCCCATGCTGAATAGCTCCAGTAGTTCACGGCCCCAGTTCTCGTTCACCGCATCGGCCGTGTTTTCATAGTTGTCCAACCAGTAGATCATGGCCGGGTCTTTGGCCATCTCCAGCAACAGGTCGCGGTAGTTTCCCATACCCTGATTTCGGAACTTGACGATCATGTCCATGACATCGTCGTAATGGTCCACTTTGGAGACACCGGTGGCGAACACCTGGTGCCAGAACAAGGTCATCTTCTCTTCAAGAGGCCGCTTTGTGTTGAGGATGTCCCGCAACCATTCGGCCGCGCCCATGCCCGGCAGCGTCCCCGGCCGCCAGGTCCAAGGGTGGTAACGCATCATCTCAATCCGGTCCAGGGGCTCCTGGGAATCGGGATCCAACAGCGCTTCCACCGTCGCGTCATAGCCGTTGGCGGCCAAAACCTCTAGCTCATCCCGGGTGGCGCCAAAACCGGCGCGGCGCATCAAGTGGGCCATCAAGGCTATATCGTTGTTAGCCATTCGAGTTTCACCTCACAAAAATTACAATCATTGCCGTGACTGATTTCTCCACGGATTTTATCCCGTTACGTTGTAGCGCGTCAAGGATTCATTCAAAGGTAGGAGCCATTCATGGTTAGCGGCGTTACGGCCGGTTTCCACTCTCCTTGGCAGACCCATTTGGCCATCGCAAGGCATTCTTGGGAAGTTGGGGGCGACAGTTGAAAATTCGGCCGGGGTTCTGGACCGAGGTCGGGAAAACGTGGATAACATCGCCGGATCAGTGGATAAGGTGGGCGAGGATAGCGGCGCCTGTCTATTGTTGTGTTGGTCCCATTAACGTATCATCGGCCCGAGTTTGGTGATTTCTAATCTGGAGTGGGAGGGCGTAATTTGAGCACCACCAAGTCGGGCACCGAGTTTCGGGTGGTTCACGGCACGGCGGACCCCAGCACCACGACCCAGACCCGAGGCATGATCCGCCAGCCTGGAATAGATTCCAACACCGTTGGCGCCAGTAAGATCTGGCTGGGCAAGGTGACCTGCGTTCCCAACACTCTAGGCCCGCCCCACCATCATGGCGACGCGGAGACGGCCGCGTACGTGATCAGTGGCAGCATACGAGTCTACTTTGGTGAGGATTTCAAAGAATACGTGGATGCCGGGCCGGGAGACTTCATCTTCGTTCCCGCCAACACCCCTCATATAGAAGGCAACGTTACCGACGAGCCCGCGGAAGCCATCCTTTCCCGAGGGCCTGACAATATCGTGGTGAACTTGGGACAGTAGATTTAAGGGCGGCGTGGGACCTAAGAAGCCCTTCCCGGAATCGGGGCCGACAGATTTTCTATAGGGATTTGGGGGTGGGAATAGGTGCAACCGGAAGATTTGGCCGGAGCGTTGGACGGCGTGCGGGTGGTGGAATGGGGCAGCTTTGTTTCCGCCCCTTTTTGCGGCAAAGTGCTGGCAGAGCTAGGGGCCGACGTGATCAAGGTGGAGCCGCCGGTGTATGGGGATGACAGCCGCCGCCACGGTCCATTTCCTCAAAACCTGCCCCATGGCGAGCGCAGCGGGCTGTTTCTATTCGCCAATTTGAATAAACGGGGCATCACCCTTGACCCCGAATCGGCCACCGGGCGGGAATTGCTCGATGACTTATTGGAAACCGCCGATATCTTCTTGGAGAACCAGCCCGTCGTCACTACCGAAAGCCTCGGCCTGGACTACGAATCATTGAAATCCAGGTTCCCCCGGTTGGTCGTCACCTCGATCACGCCATTTGGCAGGACCGGCCCGTACCGCGATTACAAAGGTTACGACCTGACCGCCAACGCCATCGGCGGAATGAGCTTCGGCGCCGGGCATCCTCACCGCGAACCCCTGACCACCCCCCTGCACCAGGCCAGCTATCTTACTGGCGCCGGAGCGGCATTCGCCACCGTCGCCGCGCTGTTGGGGCGGGACATCACCGGACAAGGCCAACTGGTGGACGTGGCTGAGGGTCAAGTGTTGGCCGTCTTGCTCAGTGGATACCACCTCCCCGCGTATATTTATCGGGGTGTGGCCGGTTGGCGCTCGGGCAACCGGATGCGCCTGGGTCTGTTCCCCAACTGCGTCTTGCCATGTAAAGACGGCTACGTTTGCATCGACGCCCCCCAATTAGAGCAGTACCAACGCTTTCTTGGTTTGATGGGCGATCAGGAGTGGGTCAATCAGCCGCGCTACAGGGACCGCCGCGCTATGACTGAGGACTACCCGGAAGAAGCCGAGGCGTTGATCACCCCCTGGTTCATGGAACACACCAAGGAAGAGATACTGGCCATCTGCCTGGAAAACCGGGTCCCTTGCGCGCCGGTAAGGACCTTCGGTGAGGTGTTGGAGGAGCCTCACCTGAAAAGCCGCGAGTTTTTCCAGGAAGTAGAAGATTCCAACGCCGGCTATCTAAGATTCCCACTAAAACGCCCACTAAAATACCCAGGTCCTCCCTACCGTCTCTCGGAATCGCCCTGCCGGCGGGTACGGCCGGCGCCCACATTGGGCCAGCACAACCGGGAGATCTTCTGCGGCGAATTGGGAATCGATTCTTCCCGGTTGCCGCACATGGCCCGGGCCGGGGTGATCTAGCGTGCCGGATGAACCCCACGGACCTTTAGCGCCATATCGAGTAGTTGACCTTGGCAGCGCCTGGGCCGGACCAATGGCTGCCCAGCTTTTGGCCGACATGGGGGCTCAGGTCATCAAGGTCGAGAGCCGGGAACGGTTGGACGGCCTTCGTTTGGGACGTCCTATGGTGGGCGAGGATGCAGCCGGAGGAGACAGAGGGTTATGGCCGGAGTTGCAGCCCCTGTTCCACAGCATCAACCGCAATAAGCTGGGTGTGACGTTGAATCTGAGAACAGACGAGGGGGTAAACCTGGTCCGGAGCTTGATCGCGCGCAGCGACATAATAATGAATAACTTTTCTCCGGGCGTCCTGGGCAGACTAGGTCTGGACTATCCCGACTTACGGAAACTTCGCCCGGACATCATTTTGGTGTCCATGCCCGCGGTGGGGGATTCGGGTCCTCTAAGGGATATTCTGGCCTATGCACCCATAATCCAAGCGTTATCAGGGCTAATGAGCGTGGTTGGTTATGGAAATGATGGACCCGGGCAAGACGAACCCCTGGTTGGAGAGCTTCAATCTCCCTGGAGCGATGCTGTTTCCTCCATCCACGCCGGTCTGGCCGCCTTGGCTGCGTTGAGACATCGGAACCGTACCGGAAGAGGGCAGATGGTGGAAGTCGCCCAACTGGAAACCACCGCATCCATGCTGGGAGAGGGATTCTTAGGCTATCAGATGAACGGCGCGGAGCAGACGCCTCAGGGGAACTCCGACTCGGAATTTGCTCCGCACAACAATTACCCCTGCGCCGGAGACGACAAGTGGGTGAGCATAGCGGTGAAAACCGAGGAAGAGTGGCGTGGATTTTGCCGGGCCTTGGGAGAGCCTGCCTGGGCCCAAGACCGGCGTTTCGCGGACAAGGCGGCCAGGCTTGGCAACACCGCTGAATTGGATGAACACGTCTCCCGGTGGACCCGCCGATTTTCGGCGCAGGAGATCACAGGAATGCTACAAGCGCAGGGCGTGGCGGCCATGGCGGTGATGAACATCGAGGACCAATTCCTGGATGACCACCTCCAGCAACGCAAGGCTTACGCTCAGGTGGATCATCCTCACATCGGCGCCGAATGGGTGTATGGCATGCCTTGGCTGTTGAGCGGAACCCCAGGCAGCGTCAGGACCGCGGCCCCAATGCTGGGCGAGCACAATGAATACGTCTTCCACCAGCTGCTGGGCATATCCATGGATGAATTGGAGCGACTTCAAGGGCAACAAGTCATATACTAGCCCCTGATATTTCCGCCCCAGTGGTCCCAATGTAAACCCATCGGACCCGCTGGCCTGATGAATTTTGAGAGCCGGGACGACCGGACGTTTTAGGATATCCAACGGCCATTGGCGATAAATTCACAACCCGCGGAAGCTAAAAAAGGGCGGGGTAAGATATTCTACGGTTGGTGGATCGTGGCCTTCAGCGCCGTAATCGACGCGATGAAGCACGGGACATTCAACCGTGGATTCTCCGCCTATGTGATCCCGCTGACCAATGAACTCGGCATTGGCGTGGCCGCTATATCGCTTGCCGAGATGCTGGGGCGATTGGAAGGCGGCCTCCAGGGTCCGCTGGCAGGGTATATGACCGACCGCCTGGGTCCCCGGATTGTGCTGGCGGCCGGCGGCATCACATCGGGCCTGGGATTCATTCTCCTTTACTTCACCCATAGTTATCTGTCATTCATGCTAGTTTTCGTGGGCTTGCTCTCGCTTGGGTTTCGCGGAGGGTACAACAATGCCTCAGTGCCCGCGCTGAACCAATGGTTCCGCCGAAGAAGAAGCTTGGCCATGTCCACCGCCTCCATCGGGACGGGATTGGGCGGAGCATTGGTGGCGCCTATAGTTGGAATCATGGTGGTGACATTGGGATGGCGGGCGGCGGCGTTGGCTTCCGGCATAGCCATCCTGGCGGTAGTCCTGCCCCTTTCCGTCCTGGTGAAAAAAACACCAGAGAGTATGGGGCTGCATCCCGACGGCGACGAGCCAGCGAGCGTTGATTTTGCACGCTCGACGGATCCTGATTCCGCACTTGCCGATTCATTAGAGCAAACAGGGCAAACAGGGGCGCCGGCGACGAAATTCCCGCCGGCTGATGTGTCTGGGGAACCTGACTTCACCGCAAGAGAGGCCACCCGCACGATCTCTTTTTGGCTTTTGGTATGGGCGGTGGGATTGCGCAACACCGTGCATTCGGGCATGCAGTTTTTGCTCGTTCCAGTGATGGTGTGGTTTCTCATGGGCGCCGGCCGGACCGAGTCCGAGAGTCAGCCTATCGCCATCTTGTTTGTAGGCATCCTGTCCCTAGGCACCATGGTTTTCAACCCTCTGGTGGGCTGGCTCGGCGACAGTTGGTCGAAGCAACGGCTAAGCGCCATCGCCATGGTTTCGGGAGTATTCGCCCTGGCGACGCTGTTGAACCAAAGCGGCCTGCTATGGCAATTGGGCATATTCGCGGTGCTCATGGCGTTTTCCGAGAGCGCCAATCCTCTGGCCTGGGCCATCATGGGAGATTTCTTCGGGCGCCGCAGCTTCGGCACATTGCGAGGAATACAGCACCTTCCAGACCAGCTAATGTCCATGAGCACGGCGGTGTGGATGGGATGGATCTTCGACAGCACAGGCAGTTATTATTGGGCGCTGCTCCCCCTGGTCGGCATCTACTGCCTTTCGGCCATCTTTTATTGGACCATGCCCCGGCCCAAGCCGCCAAAACGAACGCCGGCGCCGGGGAGAGCGCTGTAACGAGCGCGCGCCCTGGCTGGCGGGGCCGCTCCTTCCGAACGTATTGTTTCGCTTTGAACCGGCTGTATACTGTTGGCCCGGCGCTCCGGTTATCGACCGGTTATCGATGCTTAAAACTGGAAAACTGGAATCGGCGATTATAGTCTCCCGAGTTTTTGTAAGGTCAAATTGAGGAGAGTGGGCAAATGGTTCTTGAGTCAGGAAAGATAAGCCCCGAGGGAGTCGCCCGTTTGCGCCAACGGCTGGGCAGTTTCAATCGGCCCCGCCAATACGGCGTGGGACTGTTCAACGAATCGGCAAGCCAGGATGCTATCAGGCATTTTTGCCAAGGCATCGGCGATACCAACTCCCTTTACTGGGACAAAAGTTACGCCCAGGCCACCAAGTTTGGAACCATGGTGGCGCCGCCATGTTTCCTCTACAGCGTCTACTGGTGCTCCGGGCGCACGGGAGGCCTGCCCGGTGTCCACGGTTTTCACGCCGGCAACGACTGGGAGTGGTTCCGGCCCATTTACCTTGACGACCGGATCTCGGTCCAAGAGCAGTTCACCAACCTGGAAGAAAAGAAGAGCGAATTCGCCGGCAACATCCTCATCCAATCCAGCGTCACGACTTACCGCAACCAGAGAGGCGAGGTTTTGGCGAAGACCAGAGGATGGCAGATTCGCGCTGAACGTGACGCCGCCAAAGAGCGCCAGAAGTACAATTTCGAGCCATACCACTACACCCGGCAAGAGATCGAAGACATTCAGGAAGCGGTATTGGGCGAAGAGATTCGGGGAAACAATCCCCGCTGGTTTGAGGATGTCCAGGTGGGCGACGACATGAAGCCGGTGGTGAAAGGGCCAATGAGCCATGGCGACATCGCGGCATTTGTCGCCGGCTGTATCGGCGGGATCTCCCATGGGATCCAATTGAACGAGATGCTACGGCATCCTTCCTGGGGTTTCACCGACCCCAGCACTGGAGCGCAAGAAGCCATCATCAGGGTTCACGACATCCAAGAAGCCGCCGAAAGCGCGGGATTGCCCGGCGCCTATGACTACGGCTGCCAGCGTTGCTGCTGGATGGGTCACCTGCTGACCAACTGGGCTGGAGACGACGGTTTCGTTAAAAAGATGTACGTGGAGCTGCGCCGGTTCAACGTTGTCGGTGACACCACCTGGTGCAAGGGAAAGGTGGCCGCCAAACGGGAGGAGAACGGCGAAAAGTTGGTGGATCTGGAGATTTGGGGCGAGAACCAACGCCAGGAAATGACCACCAAGGGAACCGCCACCATAGTGTTGCCTTCCAAGCTAGAGAAGGCGTGGTAGGAGATGGCCACATTGATTTGCTTTTTAATCGCGCCTGCCTGCCGTCGGATTCATCTCCTGCAACCCATCACTGCCTAACGATTTTGTATGGCGATCTCGATGACTTGTTCGATTTCCGGGTAGTCGAATGGCTTGAAAAGAAACCCAGATGGGTCAGTAGCCTTGGCTCGCTGTAGTTCGGCTTGATCTAGGGAACCTGTTAGGTATACTACCGGAACGTTGAATCGACGCCGAATCTCTGCGGCAGCGCCGATGCCGTCGAGTTCTCCGCTTAACCGAACGTTAATCAGGACCACGTCTGGTAGAAGCTGAGACGCCGCTTCTACCGCCTCTTTACCGGAGCAGATCCCAGGGGCCACGCAGTAACCCAAGGCCATAAGGTGATACCGCAAGTCCATAGAAACTATGGCCTCATCTTCCACGATCAAGACCCGGACCTTCGGGACGGTCATTTCGAGTACTCCCAAATTTTACATTTCCAGGCCCGTGAACTCGAACTTGTTCGGCCCAGCCCCTGTGGAACCAACCTGATTTTTTCGATGCCGGAGGTGGCAATGCTGGTGGTCCCAGCTCAGGTGGTTTCTTGGCTGACACCCACACATATTCGTACAGACGGATTAGTTGGACATCCGTTATATTCTGGATTTTCGGGAAGGAGTTGGGACACTGTAATTGGCCGGACATGGGTAAGATTACGGAGTTAGCCATTTGGTCCAGGCACAAGGCCACTTGGAAAGGTATGGGACCGGGGTGTAGAGAGCTTTCGGCAGCAGGTCGATGGGCCGGGGTAATGACCTAGTTGAGCTGTGGTCTAATTTATCATTGGGGACTAGAGAAATAAGCCTTGGGGCGAATTTGGTCAATTACCTAAACTAGCCCGTTGCGGATGGCGTAGGATGCCGCTCACGTGCGTGTCAACGGCCCTCACCCCGATTGGGCGATCTCTCTGTTTGTCCTACCCGCGGCAATCAAGTGCAGAACTTCCACCTCGCGGGGTGTCAGTCCGCCCGGATAGGTGGGGCCAGTACCTGGCTGACCCTGAATGAGTTCCAGTTTAGCTTTTGCCTGCTCCATCAAAGGCCGCATCCCTAATTCGGTGGAGAAGGCCAAGGCGTCGTCCAAGAGGGCGATGGCTTTGGATGGGTCACCACCGGAATTGCGCTCGCTAAGCAGGTTGGCGTTGTCGCAGCAGGTCCAGGCCAGTTCCGGTCGGTAGCCGGCTTTGCGGCAGAAGGCCAGCGCATCCTCGAAATGTCCGGCCGCAAGGCTCAAATCACCGATTGATCGCGCCAAAAGACCGAGGAGCCGGTCAAAGCTAAGAATCGTATTGAATTCCAGAGTCCCCTCCTTCGATTTCAGGCGCGAGTAATGCTCTGCGGACTCGGATGCTTCACCGTTCTTGATTGCGATCAACGCGAGGCCCACCGTGGCGCATTCGACCGCTCGGGGAGTCACGTTAGGGCGGGAAAGAAAGGCCTTGCAGGTCGTCTCCACGTCGTCTAGGCCTTGATCGCGTCCGGTCAACCTGGCGATGGCTGGGACCACGACCAAACCATAGATAGCCCGTTCGTCAACTTGCCTGCCACTCAATGTGTTCAAGAAACTATCCAAATACCGTTGCCCTTCGACTGCCTCCCCCGTCTCGAATTCTAAAAGCCCGATCAGCGCAAGCAACCGGCCATCTTCGGGCGCCAACGTCAATGTTCGATGAGACAATTCTCGCGCTGTTTGCCATTCGCCCAGCGAATGGCAAACACGCTGGCTGAGCCAAAGCGCGTTGATTAGCCTGTAACGGTCCCGCAGCATCTCGGAAGATTCCAGTCCCTCCCGGGAGTACCGGATCGCTGCCTCTGAATCTCCAATGATCCCAAACCATGTTCCTGCCCAAAAACGGGACAAGCACTCCGCATATAGGTCTCCGCGTAACTGTTCAGACTTGATGAGGTGAATTGGCTCAAAGCCGTTGGAAAAACGCTGGCATGGCCGGGGGAGTTGTGGCATACCAGGGAGGTGGACACTGAACTAGACCTGAACGCGGCGAGTGGCGAAACTCTGCTGGAGATAATTGCCGGCCAGCGGGGAGTCATTGCCGATTTGCAAAGGCGGATTGGGGTTCTGGAATCCCGTCCCAACCGGCGCGGGTCGTCGGGGATGCCGGGTAATCAGCCGCACTCCAGCCGGCAAGCGCCGGAGAAAAAGGAGCCCAGAAAGCCGCGCCGCCATGGCTTCGCCCGCCAGCGCATGACTCCTACCCGGCGGGTGGAGCATGCCGTGGCGGTCTGTCCCGACTGCGGGACTCACCTGAACGGCGGATGGGTACAGCGAACTCGGGAAGTCATTGAGCTACCGGTGGCTCCGGTAGAAGTGACCGAGCACGCCCTGGTAGCCCGCATCTGTCCGGTATGCCAGCGGCGCCGGCTGCCCAAAGAGGCCCTGCAGGGGGTGGTTCTGGGCCAGCAGCGCCTGGGGGTCAATCTGGTAAGCCTGATGGTGACCCTGCGGGAGGAGGGACGGTTGCCCATAAGAATCATCTAATGATACCTGGAGAGCGTCCATCAGTTGCACCTGAGTGTTGGCGCCATCGTCGAGGCCGTCCATGGAGTAGCCCGTCAGGCTGAGACGGCGGTGCGAGAGGTGCTCGAGCAAGTCCGCGCCAGTCCCGTGGTGCAGGGCGACGAAACCGGCTGGCGCCAGGACGGGAGCAACGGCTATGTTTGGACCTTCAGCACTCCCAGCGAACGATACTTCCTGCGTCGGGGTCGGGATAAGGGGGTGGTGGATGAGGTGCTGGATTCCTCCTTCAGCGGAGTGTTGGTCAGTGATTTCTACGCGGCCTATAACCACTACCCGGGCCTGAAGCAACGGTGCTGGGCTCATCTGCTGCGGGATATCCATGACCTGGGGTTGTACCCAGAAGACGCTGGGCTGGCTCAGTGGGCCGAGGCGGTTCACCAGGTCTACACGGAGGCCAAGGCCTCGGTCCTTCCCCGAGCCCAGCCAGGCCATCGCACCCAGCTAATGCTGGAGGAGAAACTAATGGTCTTGGCGCGGCCTTTCCTTAAAGATCCCCTGGCGGTTCAGGCCAAGCTCTGCCGGCGCATGGAACGGTTCATCAAGGAACTGTTTGTCTTCGTGTCGGACCCAGCCGTGCCCTCAGACAACAACGCCGCCGAGCGGAGCCTGCGGCATCTGGTAACCAGTCGCAAGATCAGCGGCGGCGCCCGCTCAGGGCAGGGCGCCGACAGCAAGATGACCTTGGCATCCCTCTTTGGCACCTGGCGGGCCAGAGGTCTCAATCCCCTCCTGGAATGCCGCCGGTTGCTCACTTCCCCTCAACTCTGAACAGATTCGTCTCCGCCGCTATGGGCAAGTTCGATTGCCCTTAAGTCCGGAATCCACCGATGGACCCGGATGGAGGGCGTGAGGACAGCGGAAGAGGGGGGAGGGAGTTGCAGGCGCGATGATCCGGGCTCGAATTCGGGTAGACGGGAGGTTGGCGGGCGGTCGCAGGCGCTTTTGGGGGCGCCGATGGCGGTCTGCAGTGGCTGTGCTGAGCGAGATGGCGGGATAGGACACGGGAAGAGGCGCTCGCGGACCGGGACTGGCGCGAGTTTGCCGGGACGTTCAGTTGGCCGGATGGCGGGTCAGTTGCAGACGGGTCGTCAGGCTGGGAGTGGCAGGGCGCGCAGCCGGGCCAGGGCGCGACTGAACTGGGTTTCCCAAGGCCAGCGCTGGGGCAGATGCAGGGTGAGGCGGCGCGCCGAGCGGGTGAGCCGTCCGGCCAGGGAGAAGAACCGTCGCCTGAGGGTCTTGGTGGTCACGATCTGCTCGCCCAGGCCGATGCGCGCGGTCCAGCGGGCCAGGTTGTGGGCCATCACCTGGACGGCCAGCCAGGCGCCGTTGGCGGCGAAGCGGCCGGACGGCATGTGGTTCAACCCGACGCCGTACTTGAGGTCGCGTATCGCATTCTCGATCTCGGCGTGGCGGCGGTGGTCGGCCTCCAGTTCCAGGGTCTCTCCGTCCCGGTCGGTGATGAAGCCGTGATAACTGTAGGTGGCGAAGAGGGCCAGTTGGGAACCGGGGGTCGGCTGCACCCGCCGGACGATGAGCCGCACCGGCGCGGCGTCCGGCTCACTCTGGAAGGGGGTATAAGTCGTCTCGGCCACAGCGGCGGCGCCGTCCATCCAGTAGGGAATCGGCGTCCAGGCAGCTTCGGGTATGGCCTCGATGAGATTGCGCAGGCTTTTGTGCTGGCGGATGGTGATGGAGAAGCGCACGTCCAGCTTGCGGCAGACGGCGACCACGGCGTGGGTATAGAAGCCGCTGTCGGCCCGCAGGGTGATCTGCCCGCTGGCGCCAGCGTAGCGCACCCGCCCCACCGTCTCCCGCAGGAAGTGGGCGGCCCCGCGGGCGGTGTTGGCGCGGCCCTCGCGCAGCCGGGACATCAGCACGTCGCCGGCGCCGGCGGCGACGGCCAACAGCGGGTGATAGCCCCGGGCGCCGGTGTAGCCGTGGTGGCGGGCGCCCTCCTTGGCCAGTCCGTAGGTCTCGCAGATCGTCGAATCAAGGTCGATGGTAAATGGTGCGTCGCCGGGTCCGGCTCCGGCCTGCCAGGCCCGGGCCAGCAACTCGCGGCTCACCCGGTCCAGTTGGCGGACGTGGCCCCAGCGAAAGCTGCGCAGGAAGGCGCCCAGGGTGGAGGGCGCCTTGACCACACTGCCCAGGGTGCAGGCTGTCCCGCCGGCGCGCAGCGCATCGGCGTCGTCGATGCAGTCGCCGCCCGCCAACGCAGATGCCACCAGCGTCATCATCTTGTCACCGGTGTTGGCTCGGCCTGGGGCCCGGCCCAGGTCCAGGCGCCGGTCAACCAGTTGGGAAAGGCCGAGGTGCAAGGCCAAGGTGGCGGGAAGGAGCAGGCCGGCATTGTTGACCAGGCGGTGGTCGTCGAAGGTGATGTGGATGCGGTCGAGGTGGTTGCGTGGTCGCATCTATTGGGTGCTCCTTGTTTCTGGTCGGTTTTCTGTTATAAAACCATTATCCCAGATTCAGAGGAGCACTTCCTTCCCTATCCGCCCTGTCGCGACACGCCCTCTATCGGTGGATTCGGGTTAAGGCACTCCCCAAGCTGTCTTGGTATTTGAGATTGTAACCGGCTACGTTGGCTATGTTTGACAGGGTCCGCATTTCCAGGGCTACGTCTTGCTCGCGCAGGGCAATAGACAGGGCCCGCTGCAACGCGGCTCGCGCTGCTTCATAGTTTACGTCTGTGCGGCCTAGGTCCAGTCCGTGGCGGTACAGCAGGCGTCCTTCGTCCAATGAGTCCGAATCCACGAAATCAAGAGCGCGGGCAGTCATCGAGGTCATTCCCAGAAGCACCCCGCCTGGAGGCAGAGATTGCGCCACCCGAACCACGGATGGACCATCTCCGGATTCGGCGTAGTATTCGAACGCACGGCTTAAGCTAACTCGAGCTTCCTCCACTCGAAATAGAGCTACTTGGGCACGCCCTAGCCCGAAATGGAGCGCCGCGGAGCCCACGGATATCAATTGGTCTTGACCGGACCCGAAACCTCGCTGAAATTGAGAGAGGGCTTCTTCGAATGCATAGGCAGCAAGCGCCTGCTCTCCCGCCAACAGCGAATAGCGCACTAGCCTTTCGGCGCCTAGCATTGGCTCGGCTTCGGCGAAATGGTGAGCCAACTCGGCTGCGTGGGACTCGGTGCTATCTCCGTATAGACCTTCTAGAGGTCTGGCCGGAAAGCCATTGGCCGGGTTTCGCGCTACGCCAGACAGACGTATTATAGTCTTATGTGGCATGATAGTGTCTATAATACAGTTCAAGAACCCACTGTTACATCGACAATTGTCGCTAAGAAAACGGCAGCTTGGAGAGAATCGGGGTTTCCGTCCGAGTTTCTAGAGCCTCGGCAATCCTCACGTGGAGCCGTACCTTGCGGCTGGTTGTCAACTCCTGGCTGAGTGTCTGCTGAATGAGGGCGTGACTGAATCGGTAGCGGTCAATTTGGCCTGGAACGTCCTCTATGAGATGAAATGACACGGCCTCGTCCACCGCCCGGAGCATCTCGTCTTCGGAGGTCTCGCTGCTCAGGTTATTCAACAGCCGGAAATCAAATTCCCTCCCGATAATGGAGGCGGTTGTCAACACATCGTTACATTGCTGCGACAGCCGGTTGAGACGCTGACCGATCACCGCCCGGACCCCCTCGGGGATTTTGGGCGCTTCGGGTGTGCCGATGGTCTCGACGGTCAATTCTCCACTTTCCGACAGCAGCCTGATGACTTCAGTCATGAAAAATGGGTTGCCATCGGTGTGGGCGAAAAGGGCCTCCACCAGCCTGGCGGTTGGTTCGATCTTAGTACTCACTTCGAGTGGTAACTGGGGTAAGGGTTGGCAATGACGTCTGGGTCTATTTGGCCCGAGGTGTCAAATGGGCTTTTAAATTCTTGTGGCATAACTCCTCTCCTTATCGATATCGATCGGGTTAGAACTCGATTTGAAGCGGGGTCCCATCGATCCAACCGGTAGAAAGGGCCGGCGCCGCCGGCGCCATGGATCTACAACCCAAACTCCTTCGCCGCCTTGGCGAAGCCATCCATCGCCCCTTCCAACACCTTGTCTTCCACGCAATAGGAGATGCGAAAATAACCCGGGGCGCCGAATCCGCGGCCCGGCACGGTCAGAACGTTCCATTTCTGAAGGGCGTCAACGAAGGCCACGTCGTCGTCCACCGGCGATTTCGGGAACAGGTAGAAAGCTCCCTGGGGACGGATCATCGAATATCCCATCTCGGTCAGACTTGAGTATAAAAAGTCGCGCTTCCGCTGGTAATCCAACGGGTCCACGCTGACGCCGTTGAGCGCCCGCACCACGTGCTGCATCAATGCCGGAGCGTTGACGAACCCCAGCATCCGGTTGCAAAAGGTCAGTCCGTCGGCCAGTTCGGCCTTATCTCGGTAGTTGGGGTTGACCGCCATATACCCGATGCGTTCGCCGGGCAGGGCCAGGTCCTTGGCGTGGGAATTGCACACGATCGTCCCTGGGTGGTGGGGGAAGACCTGAGGATAGGATAGGCCGTCGTAGATGATCCTGCGGTATGGCTCGTCGCTGATGATGAAAATCTCGCCGCCGTGCTTCTTTTCTTTTCGGCCCAGAAGGTCGCCCAACGCCGCCAGACGTTCGTGGGGGTAGACGACTCCTGATGGGTTGTTTGGGGAGTTGATGATGATGGCCCGAGTCTTTTCCGTAATGGCGGATTCGATGGCGTCCAAGTCTATCTGGAACGCGTCGTCGGTGGGTACGGTGACAGCGACGCCTCCATGGTTGTCTATGTAATAGCCGTACTCCACGAAGTAGGGTGACAGGATTATGACTTCCTGACCTGGATTTAGGATGGTTTTTAGCACCACGTTAATGGCCGCCGCCGCGCCGCAGGTCATGATGATGTCGCCGGCGGTGAAGTCCAGCCCAGTTTCCGATCTCAATCCGTCGGCCACCGACTGCCGGGTTTCCGGGTAGCCGTTGTTGGGCATGTAGCGGTGCATTCCCTTGATCGGGTTCTCCACCAACCGCCGCAACTCTTGGCGAAATTCTTCCGGAGGCTCCACCACCGGGTTTCCCAGGGAGAGGTCAAAGACATTGTCCTCGCCGAATTGGGCCTTCAAGGCGATGCCCGTCTCGAACATCTTGCGTATCCAGCCGCCCTGCTCCATAAACCCGTGAATCTTAGCCGAAACCGCCATTGCAATTCCCCCGTTGTTCCCCCGTAGTCCCCCATCCAGCAGCGGGGAATTAAGTCAGGCGAGTGTAGCAATGGTGTTGGGGGGTGTCAAAAGGAGTGGAGATAGAATGAGGAGGGTACGAAATGACCGTTTGTTACCATATCGCGTAGATTAGAAAATCCGAAATAGATCTTAGCGTGCCTGCTCAGGTGTTTTGCAGGACCCAATTTCTCTGGATTACCCAGGTTCCAAGCTAACAGGCGAGAGGTCCCGGATTGAAAACATATAGTTTTGGAGCGGAGGTCCAACAGGAGGAGGATGGGCGCTGGAGTTCGTGGATCGATGCCTTGCCAGGTTGCGCCGCCTGGGGCTACACCCGAAAAGAAGCCCTCGATGCGTTAAAAGATGCCGCCGAGATTTACGTTGAAGACCTTTTAGGGGCTGATGAAGACTTGCTTGTTAAAGGAAACGAGGTGATTGAAGCTCCATTTATCACTGTCACAGTATGACCCTTCCTCCAGATTTATTTCGCCGCATACGTAACACTTCCGTAAGAGAATTGGTCCGTGCCCTGGAGAGGGATGGATTTATCTTTCGACGCACCCAGGGGCTGGGGCAGACTGTATCGCCATCCCGACGGTAGGCGAACCGTCAGACATTACCATACGGCTGCCCACACCCTCCCCATCGGAACGCTTCGCAGTGTCCTCACAGCAACCAGGTGGGGTGAAGATGATCTGCGAAGGCTAGGGATACTAAAGATTCCCGAAGGTTTCGTTTCCAACCGCTGCGTAGACTCAAACCAATCGAGAGAACACCCGAATGATTTTTGACATACACGCACACCTGATGGGTCCGGAAGTCCCTGGCCAGGCATTTTGGGACGGCTTTACCCGGTTGGCGGCGGTGCAGACTGGCCGGACGGAAGAGCGCATACGCCAGCGGCTGCACGACATTTACGACCTTACCGGCGAGCAGTTGATCCAGGACATGGATGATGCCGGTGTTGAAAAGGTCATGATCATGCCTATCGACTGGGGTTTGGTCCGGGCGTTTCAGGATTTGCCGGTCACTACCATGGACATTTGGGACCAGCACGTCCTCCACGCACAGGTGGCTGCTAAATACCCTGACCGGATGGTGACGTTCGCCTGTATTGACCCGCGGCGTCCCAATGCGATGGAGTTGTTGCAACGGGCTGTGTCAGAACTGGGCATGGTGGGCTTGAAAATACACCCCGCCGCCGGTTTCTTTCCCAACGACCCTGTGGTTTATCCTATGTACCGCAAGGCGCTGGACCTGGGTCTGCCAGTGATGGTTCACACCGGACCGGAGCTCAAGCCGCTTTACAGCCGCCATTGCCAGCCGGTGTATCTAGACGACGTTGCCGCGGACCTTCCGGACCTGACTATCATCATGGCCCATGCGGGGTTGAGCGCTTGGTGGCAAGAGGCGGCAGGCATCGCATCCGTCTGCCCGAATGTCTACCTAGACATTTCGGGCTGGCAGCCGTCGGCCCGGTTGCGGCCCTTGGAGTTCTACACTACGCTTCGATCGTTGGTGAGCACGGTGGGCGCCGGCAGGATTTTGTGGGGCAGCGACTATCCAGCGCTGCGGCTGCTGATGTCCGAATCTTCTTGGGTCAAGGCGATCACCGACCCTCCCCAGATTTCCGCGGACCATGGCGTCAGCTTCACCGAAGAAGAGGTCTCCGCCCTCATGGGCGGCAACGCCGCCCGGTTGTTGAGGCTGTAGGGACTGGGTCTCAACTTTTCGCCGGTAGGCTGCCGGTGATCGAAGCCGCGTCCTCCTCGGCCATGCTAAAACCCATTGCCCGACCGAACTGGTAGGCCAGGCTGTAGCGTGTTGCTTCCTCGTCCACTGTTTCCCCCAAAAACTGGGCCATGGAAGTGACCGGCTTGTCTAATATGCCGCAAGGGACGATGTTTTCGTAGTATGCCAGGTCGGTGTTGACGTTGATGGACAGGCCGTGGAAAGCTACGCCCCGGCTGATCTTGACCCCAATGGCGGCGATCTTAGCTTCGCTTTGAACATCGTTCACCCAAACCCCAGTCAATCCTTCAACTAGGTGGGACTGGATCTCCAGGTCTTCGAGAGTGTCGATGATCACCTGCTCCAACGTGCGAACGTATTTAACCGGGCCTCCCCACTCTCGCAGGTCCACTATGGGATAAGCCGCCAACTGGCCCGGCCCGTGGAAGGTTACCTGGCCGCCGCGGTCTGTTTCATGAATAGAAATCCCCAGCGCTTTCAGTTCGGCTTCGTTCAACCGGAGGTGCTCTGGTTTGCTCAAGCGGCCGAGGGTGTAGACCGGAGGGTGCTCCAACAGCAGCAGTGTGTTCGGGGTTTCCCCGCGGCGCACCTGGTCCGCCAGGGAGAGTTGCAATTCCCAGGCGCGAAGGTAGTCCATAGTTCCTAGATGGACTACCTGGCAGCGGGGTTGGGACGGCATTTCGAGTCCCTAGTAGATGGGGGTGTCCCGGCCCATGGACTCTAGCCGGGACTTAACGGACTGGAGGAATCCGCCGGATTCGGCCCCGTCGTTGATGCGGTGGTCGAAGGACATGCAAAGGTTCATCATGGAGCGGATGGCAATAGCGTCGTCGCGCACCACCGGGCGCTTTTGGATGGCCTCGGTGGTCATGATGGCCGCCTGGGGGTGGTTGATGATCGGCTGGGAAATGATCGAACCCAAAGCGCCCGTGTTGTTTAGCGTGAAAGTCCCACCCTGAACGTCGTCCAGTGTCAGCTTGTTGTCCCTGGCCCTCAGGACGATCTCTCGTCCGGCCACCGCCAAGCCGGCGATGCTCAACCGGTCGGCGTCGTGAATCACGGGGACCATCAGTCCCACCGGCGCCGCCACCGCGATGCCGATATTGATACGCTTCTTTAGGATTATCTTATCCCCACCCCACGTGGCGTTGAGGGTTGGATGCTCTTTCAACGACTCCACCACCGCTTTGATGACAAAGGGGAGATATGTCAGATCGACCCCTTCCCGCCGTTGGAATTCATCCCTCACCTGGCTCCTAAACGCCACCAGGTTGGTCACGTCCACTTCCACGGTGCTCCATGCGTGGGGAATCTGGCTGACGCTGCGGACCATGGCGTCGGCGATCATGCGGCGGACAGGGGTCAGCGTTAAATGCTCTTCATCGGGACTCGGTTCAACTTTGGCGGCGCCGGGCGTGATAACCGCCGGGGTGGGAGGCGCCTGGACTTGAGTCATGGATTGGGAAGACTGGCCGGATTTTGGTCCCGATTTTGGAACGGTTTTGATGTACTCCAGCAGGTCGTCGCGGGTGATGCGTCCTCCCATACCGGAGCCGGTCACCTGAGATAGGTCGACGTTGTTTTCGTTGGCCAGCCTGCGGACCGCCGGCGAATGCCTGGCCGGTTTGGCGTCTGCCGGAGGTACGGGTTCAACGAATTCGATAGCAGCCGGGTCGTTGGGCCCGCCGCCGGTGGGACCAACCGGGCCGACGCCGTGAAGCAGATAGCCGGTAGTGCCGCCGGGTTGGGAGACCGATTGGGGAGAGACCGACGAAGCGGCGGGAGAAGCGGAGGCGGCCGAGGGCGGCGTTGAATCCGCCGGGGCATCCGTGGATTCCATCTCGGCGATGGGCGCGCCCATGGGGATGGTTTCACCCTCTTGGGCCAGTATTTTCAGCAATGAACCGGCTACGGGGGAGGGAACATCCATGGTCACTTTGTCGGTCACGACCTCGACCAACGGCTCGTACCGTTTGACTTTGTCGCCCGGTTGCTTCAGCCATTTACCGATAGTGCCTTCCACTACCGATTCGCCTACGTGGGGAAGCTCAATGGTTATCGCCAAAGAAGCACCATCCCTATTCAGCTAGTATGCGGCCAAGTTTCGCAAGGCCTCTGCGACCTTTTCCGTGTTCGGCATGTAGGCGTTTTCCAACGTCTCCGCGAAGGGCATTGTGGGCACGTCGGGCCCGCACAGCCGTGAGATGGGGGCGTCCAGGAATTCAAAGGCTTCGGCGGCGGCGATTGCGGCCACCTCGGCGCCCACACCGCCGGTGATGTTGTCTTCGTGTACGATGAGGAGCCGGCCGGTCTTCTTGACCGATTCCAACACCGTCTCCGTATCCAGCGGCGTCAGGGTTCGCAGGTCCACCACTTCCACATCGATTCCTTGCTGGGAAACCTGCTCGGCTGCTTCCAGGCAATAGTGAAGCATCAGACCGTACGACACCAAGGTGATGCTCTCCCCGGTCCGCTTGATGTCGGCCTTGCCTATGGGCAGGGTGTACTCTTCCTCGGGCACCTCGCCCCGGACCAAGCGATAGGTTTTTTTGTGCTCCAAACAGATGACCGGGTTGTTGTCCCGAATCGCAGACTTCAATAAACCTTTGGCGTCGTAAGGTGTTGCCGGCGCAATGACCTTGAGACCGGGGGTATGGAAAAACATGGCTTCCACGTTTTGGGAATGGAACAGACCGCCCCTGATTCCGCCGCCGTAGGGAATCCTGACCACCATGGGAACGGTTAGGGCGCCGTTGGTGCCGTAGCAAACCCGGGCTGCTTCTCCAATGAGCTGGTTGACCGCGGGCCACACGAAATCCGAGAATTGCACCTCGGGTATGGGCCGCAATCCGCGGTACGCCGCGCCCAAGGCAATCCCCATGATGGAGGCCTCGGCTAGGGGAGTATCGATCACCCTTTCGCCGCCGAACTCCTCCAGAAGCCCCTGGGTCGCTAAGAAGACGCCGCCGCGTTGACCCACGTCTTCGCCCAAGACGAAGACCTTCGAGTCGCGGCGCATCTCCTCGCGGAGGGCCTCCCTTACTGCTTCTATCACACTGGCTACGGGCAAACTGAAACCTCTTGTGTTGACTTCTGGTTTCGACTTTTACGGTGTGTATACCATGTCATGAAGGGTGGAGACGTCGGGTGGACTGGCGGCGTCGGCCGCGTCGGTGGCTTCGTCCACTTCCTGCAGCGCCAGAGCGGCGATCTCCTCCACCTGCTTCTCAGTGATGATTCCCCGTTGCACCAGGTCTTCGGCCATGGTGACCACCGGGTCCCTCTTTTTGGCCTCTTCCACTTCGCCCTTAGGCCGGTAACGCCCGTCGTCATCATCGGTGGTGTGGGGCATGAACCGCTCCACCTTCATTTCCAGCAACACGGGCCCCTGCTGTCTGGCGTGGCCGATGGCCTGGCGGGTCGCTTCGTAGCATTGGACCAGGTCCATCCCGTCGACCACGAACCCCGGAAACCCGTAGCCGGCCGCCCGGCTGGCCAGATCTTCCAGATTCATCTGGCGTCTCTGGGGCACCGAGATGGCGTACCCGTTGTTTTCGCAGACGAATATCACGGGCAACCGGTGCACGCTGGCGAAGTTCATTGCCTCATGGGTCTCTCCCTGACTGGAGGCGCCGTCGCCAAAGTAGGTCAAAACCACAGTGCGGTCTTTCAGCATGGTGCCGGCCAGGGCGTATCCAACGGCCTGTGTCAGGCCCGCGGCCACCACGTTGGAGATTTGGATGATCTTGTTGGGAAGGTCGGCGCCCTGCAAGGGGAACTGGCGGGCGTTGCTATATGGCTCGCCCTCTTTGCCCATGAACGACAGCATCACCTGTTTGGCGCTCAAACCCGCGGCCATTTTTAGGGCCAAGTCCCGGTAGTAAGGGAACAAGAAGCAGTTGCCGTCTTTCTCCGCGGCTAGCAGGGTGCCCAGCTGGGCGGCTTCGTGACCCTGGCATGATGCGGCGATAGGGACCTTGCCCTGCCGGTTCAACGCCCAGATGCGTTCGTCCACCGTGCGCACCAGGACCATTCTCGTGTAATAATCCACCAGATCGGCGGAGGTGATGCCTTCGGGCATCCCCAAATCCGGCGGCGTATTCTGGCCGGATTTGCCCTCGGAGGCTCTTCTGGTGGAAGGTTTTTTAGCGGGAGTAGACCTTGGCCGGGCCATAATCGCCCCTTTTGGGAATGCTGCCGGTACAGGCTAATTGTGTGAGTGTGATTATAAAGGGGCCGCAGGGACGCCGCAAACCTAAACGCCTGAGCGTACTCCAAACACTGGTGAACCCGGGCCTCGCGATATGAATATCCCTTGGCCGTTAATATCGCTTTCATGACCCACGACGGGAAAACTCGTGACCAAATTCCTTAATTTCCGCGTTGACATAATGTCCCGAAGCCTGTAATTTTGGGCTGACGAGCGTGATAGTGGGTTGTGTAAGTAGCCACCACAGTTCTCCTCACGGGTCCAGCGGACGCCGTACCGTTTCTACGGGATAGGCGCCTCCACATCAGGGTAGATCGACTGAAGGCCTGGCCAGGGGCTGTCGGTTGGCCCAAGGATACGTCAAGCATCGCCCTTATGGGCAAGGCTCCAGGTTTTCCCTGGTTTTTGTTTGTAACTAGGCTTGCTACTCAGGCCTGCCAGTAAGATTATCCTGCTTCGGGCGGTTTTCAGAAGTTGTGAGAGTCTTTTGGTTGTGGCTGTTCGCCCACCGTCTAAATGGGCTGTGGCATGCTGGTGGCGTGATGGTGGCGTGATGGTGGAATTCTAGTGGGATTCGGACCAATTGATTTTGGCCCGCGGGTTGGGAGGTCAATCGACGATGTTAGATTCAACTTCAACTTCTTGGGATCTTTGGCGGGCCGTGTTGGGAGAACTTGAACTCCAACTTCCTCGGCCCACTTTCGAAACGTGGCTGAAGAAGACGGAAGGAGTGATCCACGACGAACAGCACTTCGTCGTGGAGGTGCCCACCGCCTTCGCCGTAACCTGGCTTGAACGCCGTATGTATCAAGCCATTCACAAAGCGGTGGAAAAAGTCGTCCGGCGGCCTTTGGAGATCCAGTTTCGGGTGGCTACAGAGGCCTCGACAGAAAGTGCTCCCGTGGGTGCTCCAAACCGTGCGCGTGGCCCGGAACCGGGGCACGGCGACGCCCCGGAACTGGCCAAGAACCCCGCCTTTATCCACCGGCCGTTTAATTCCAGATACACCTTTGATTCCTTCGTCGTGGGTGGATGTAATCAGTTAGCTTTCAGCGCAGCGCAAGCGGTGGCTGAAGCCCCAGGAGAAGCGTACAACCCTCTATTTCTTTACTCGGGAGTCGGGTTGGGAAAGACCCATCTGCTCCACGCCATAGGCCATATCTGCGCCGGGCGCGGCCAATCCGTCCGCTACGTTACTTCCGAGCAGTTCACCAACCATTTCGTCTCGGCCATACGCAACCGGACCACCGAGGATTTTCGGAGCCATTACCGGAGCGTGGAGGTCCTGCTGATGGACGATGTCCAGTTCCTCAGCGGAAAAGAGCAGACCCATGAGGGTTTCTTTCACACCTTTAATGATCTGCACAGGTCGGGTCACCAGGTTGTTATCACATCGGACCGTCCGCCCAGCGCCTTGGCCCTGCTTCAAGACCGGATGCGCTCGCGCTTCGAGTGGGGGCTTATCGCCGACATAGAACCGCCGGGTTTGGAAACCAGGATGGCGATCCTGGCGTCCAAAGCGGCTGAACTTAAGATAGGAATCGACGACGGCATCATCGAACTGATCGCCAAGCGGGTGCAAAAGAACGTCCGGGAGTTGGAGGGCAGCCTCAACCGGATCGTCGCCTACCTTCAACTAATGAATGTGGATATCACTTACGAGTCGACCACCCGTATCCTGGATGCGGTGGTTTCCGATTCGGACCGTCACAACATAGATCCCGAGACCATCATCGAGCGCGTGGCCAGCCATTACAGTTTCGACATTGAAGTGCTGGTGGGCCGCCGGCGGACCAAAAAAATAGCTCTGGCCCGCCAGGTGGCCATGTATTTGTTGATCTACGAACTTGAAATGTCTCCCACCCAGGTTGGGCGCATGCTGGGGGGCAGGGACCATGCGACGGTCATCCATGGCGCCGGAAAGATCAACGGAGGGATCAGCGAGGACCGCCAATTGCGGCAGGACGTGTTGGCGATAAAGGAAGCCATCTTTAGCTGATTCTTGATAGATTGAAACCTTAGGGCTCAGCCGGTTCCCCCGTGGATAACCCGTTTTTCGGTGTGGATAACCCGCACCGGCGGGTTGGCGCCGAATCCTCCGGGGCGTTTTGGTGGGCGTGACACGTTAACCCGTCCCGGCGGCAGCGACAACCTCCTGCGGTTCCCCGGCGGCAAATTCGCTGCATTCGGGCATCCAGGGCACCGAGCAGTCGGGCAACCACTGGATGATTGGAGCAGCCTCTACTGGAATGGCTTCCGCGAGCGCCGGCGTTGGCGGCTGCATTTCGGCTGGCCGTCTCGCGCTGGCCATGGTCAGAGAGAGCGCCATGGCTACGATCACCGGCGCCGCCAATATCAAGAAAGCGTCGCTAAAGGCAATTGACGCTCCCGCGCTGGAATTGAGTGGGTTCAAGGGGCGCAAATCTCCTCCAGACCTGGTGTTGACCATCGCCATGAACACGGCGGTTCCTAGACTTCCCCCAAGGAAAAATAGCATAGAGTTGATGCTAAGGGCCGACGCCAGCATTGGCCCGCTCACGAGGCGTGATATGGTGGCGGCCAGGGGAGTGTTTATGAGTCCGAAACCGGCGCCCAATATACCGGTGAACCCCGCTATGACCCAGACCGGTGATCCGGCGTAGACCGATAGGCCTACCACGCCCAGGAGCATCAGAGGCGAACCGGCCCAAATGGGCAGACGCGGATCTTTTCTGTCGGTGATACGCCCCGCGATTATGCCAAACACCGAGCCTGCCACGGCGCCTGGCACCATGACCAGTCCAATCTCCAAAGGCGGCAACCGGTAGGCAAGCGCGAGAAATACCGGCAGACCTATCAGCGGCGCCAGGTTGGCCGCCATGGCGGTAAAACTCATACCCGCCAGCACCAGGTAGCGGCCGTTGCGCAACAGCTCCGTGGGAATAAAGGGATGCCTGGCCGTCAGTTGGCGGAATGTCAGGACAATCAACCCGGCCACAGCCATGGATGCTCCAGTCAGAACCAACGGCGATGTCCATCCGGAACGAGCCCCTTCCGTTGGGACCAACAGGGCGCCCGCCACCAAAAGCGCCAAGGCCACGCCGCCGATTATATCCAACCGGCCTTCGGTCAGGCCCTCATCTCTGGGAAGAACTCTGAGCCCAATCGGGACCGCCAGCACTGCCAGAGCAGTCAGCACAAAAATAAACCGCCATCCCAGCGTCTCCGAGAATACTCCGCCGACCAACGGCCCAATGGCCCCGCCGGCGCCGATGGTTGCCGCGATGATGCCCAGCACCGTGCCCCGGGCGGCTGGGCCATAGGCCCGGCTGGCGAGGGTCATGCCCAAGCTCGGGACCGCCGCCCCGCCGACCGCCTGAATGACCCTCGCCGCCAGAAGCCATCCGAAGCTGGGCGCCAGCGCCGCCAGTAACGAGCCTGCCGAGAAGATCACCACACCCGCCAGGAAGAGACGGCGAGCGCCGTGCAGGTCGGCTAAGCGGCCGTAGAACGGAATGGCTATTCCGTAAACCAAGAGGAATCCGGTGATTAGCCAGGCGATGCGCCCAGGGTCTACTTCGAGATCCGCGATGATAGCGGGAAGGACCACACCCACCGCCGAGGCGTTGAGCACTCCGGCCAAAAGCGGGACGCAAACCGCCACCAGGACGCCGGTCTTGGAGACTGGGTTAGCGATGACAGCTTCGGCTTTTGCATCTGACGCTGGGGTGCTCATGGCTGCTCCTGAATTTCCCGCGGCCTAAAATCAGTTGGGTCAAATCGGGGCGCCTGACCAAGACTGCGAGCCCCGGTCAGGTTAAGCCCCGTTGAGTGCGTTGGTTAGCCGCTTTTAGGCAGGTGGTCTTGCATGATCTCGACGAAGTTGCCCACGTAATCGCCCTGGTATAGCCGAGCCAACTCAGCCATGACCGCCTCCCAAGTGTCGGGCGCCGCGCCGGCTTGGACTACCCGCTCCATTCCCCGCTGATGGGCGTCGACGCTGGTGCCCCCGGAGGCGTCCGACACGGCGTAAATCTCATATCCGTCCCGCAGCATGTCCAAAGCCGGGAATACCAGGCACACCTCGGTCCACGGCGCGGCCATGATGATCTTCCTGCGGCCGGTTGCTTCCACGGCCTCGCGAAACGCGTCTTCCTCCCATGCGTTGACCTTGGTGCGGTCGATGGTCTGGACCCCAGGCAACACCGATTGAAGCTCTTCGATGGTGTCTTCCTGGTATCCAGCATTGACGCCGATGGTCGACAGCACGACGGGCAGGTCGAACATTTTGGCCGCTTTGGCCAGGGCCACCACGTTGTTGACCAGGGATCCCCGGCTGATCGACCAGGTCCCGTCAACCAATCCGGGTTGAAAGTCTATCAGCGCCAAGGCTGAATTTTCCGCGGTGAGCAGATGGTCGGTTTTGGGGTCTTTAGCGGTTTTAGTGGTCATAATCGTCCTCCTCGCGCTCTTGGCGCATTAAACTGGGTCAAAATGTAATTTGCCTGGATTACCTCCACAGATATTTCAGTAGATACCTCAGGCCTGGGTTGCCGTGTCCGATCTTCGTTTCCCATCAGGATGATCTTCGGGATAACCGTCTTATACGGAGCGGTGCAACATTTTCTGGATTATCGCCGAAAGCGCGGCCTGCTCGTCTTCGGTGATGCCTTCCAAGAACTTGGCGTTGTTGGCCAGCACCAAGGGTGTTAGTTTGGGGACCAACGCCCGGCCCTCCTGGGTTAGTTCCACCCGAATCGACCGGCGGTCGCTGGTGAGGCGGCGGCGGCGGATCAACCCCTTTTCCCTCAGCTTGTCCAGTTGCCTGCTGATGGCGGCGGTGTCCACCGGTATAACGCGGGCCAGCGCCGATGGAGAGTTGGCTTCTCCCCGATAACAGACTTCCAGAATCGCGTACTGGGCCGACGTGATTTCTAAGGCCGCCAACTCCCGGTCCAAGCCTTTCCTCAGGGCAGATGCGAGGCTACCGATCCAGTAACCCAGATCTTGGTCTATTGAATTTCTTTGGTTTAGTTCCATGTCGCAACAATAAATGATTAAACAAATAATGTTAAGTCATGTATTTAAATTGCAAGGAATGCACGCAACTGTCGTCTCGCCCCAAAGCCGTTGGAATAGCGGTACAATACTGGGCGAAGTGTTAGATGCCAAGACACTAAAGGAATCCGTTGCCCTGGCCGTGTTTGACTCCAATGGAGGCGGCAAGGTCATCATGGTGCGGCGGCCCCTAGAGGTCTGGCCGGAAAGCCATTGGCCGGGTTTCGCGCTACGCCAGACAGACGTATTATAGTCTTATGTGGCATGATAGTGTCTGTAATACGGTTCAAGAACCCACTGTTACATCGACAATCGTCGCTAAGAAAACGGCAGCTTGGAGAGAATCGGGGTTTCCGTCCGAGTTTCTAGGCGACGCCGAATTTCCCGGCATGTGGGGCTTGCCCGCCGCGTCTTGCCGGCACGACGAAACGCCGGAACAAGCCGCCCAACGGGTGGGGGCGGGCAAATTGGGTGTACCTTTGGTCCTGGAGGATGTCTTGGCCCAAGGGCAACAACCAAGGACGGGATATCTGTTGAAGATGACGCTTTTCCGGGCGCGGCTGGTTGGTCAAGAGCCGGAATTACCTTCCGGCGATCTGGAGACTGGTGATTCCGGCGCCGGCGGTTTTACTCTGTACACCGGCTGGCGTTGGGGAGACCCTGGCGATTTGCTGGGTTCCGCCCAGAAAGGTTCGCTATGCAGCCAATTGCTACTGGGAACGATCTAGAGTTGGGACGCACCTGGTCCGTAGGATAAGCTTCTTTTAACCGATGAAAACTTGCGCCATCATCAAAACCCATGAGGTAGCGTTGAAGGGGAATAACCGCCCCTGGTTCATGCGCCGCCTGGCCGACAACCTTCGCCGCGCCACCCAAGGCGCCGGGGTCGAAGAGGTGTGGCAAGGCCAGATGTTGATTGGGCTGACCCTGGCCGAAGACGTCGACTGGCAGGTGGTGAGAGACCGGGTGAAGGATTGTTTCGGAGTTGCCAAGTTTTTCCAGGCGTACCGTCTGCCCCGTGATCTAGACCAGGTGAAGGAGACGCTTCCCTCCCTGTTGGAAATCCACAGGTACGAATCTTTTCGCATCACCGCAAATCGGGCCGACAAGCGGTTCCCGGTGAGGTCAGACGAGATTAACAGGGATTTGGGGGCCTTCGTCAAAGACCTCTCCGGCGCAAGGGTCGACCTGACCAACCCGGACCTCGAGATTTTTATCGACGTACAACAAAAAGAGATACTGGTCTACTTCGACGAGGTGAAGGCTTTTGGAGGGCTTCCCGTGGGGTCCAGCGGGCCGGTGGCGGTCATGCTTTCGGGCGGCATCGATTCTCCGGTGGCGGCATGGAACATGATGAAGCGGGGCTGCCACGCCCATTTTGTGCACTTCCACAGCTATCCCCTAGTGGACAACTCTTCCATGGAAAAAGCCGCGGAGCTGGCTCAGATGCTCACTCGTTTTCAATACAATTCTGGCCTATCGTTGGTTCCATTGGCCGAGATCCAAAAGCAGATCATCGTCTCCACGCCGCCTGCCTACAGGATAATCCTGTACCGCCGGTTCATGGTCAGGATCACCGAGATTCTGGCCCGGCGTATGGGAGCAAAGGCTATAGTGACCGGAGAGAGTTGCGGACAGGTGAGCTCCCAGACTTTGGAGAATATCGCCGCCGTGGATCAGGTGGCGGGTATCCCAATTCTGAGACCCCTTATCGGCTCCAACAAAGAGGAGATCATCAACGTCGCCAAGGACCTGGGCACCTTTCCTGTGTCGATTCAACCCGATCAGGACTGTTGCACCCTCTTCGTGCCTAAGCATCCCGTGATCAGGGCCGACTCGGGCATGGTCGCCAAGCTGGAGTCGGCGTTAGAAGTAGACAATCTCGTTCAGCAGGCGGTGGACAACACTCAAGTAAAAAAGTTTTCCTTCACCGACACGTTGGCCGCCGCCGCCATCGGCTGACGGCCAACGTGTCGGTGAAGGAAAACTCCAGTCACGGCTTGCGGATTGATACAGCCATGACCTCGTCCCAAATCAACGGCGCCCTTCCCCCGGTGTCTCCCCAACAACGCGAACATCTCTTAGGCGGCCTGTTAAAGGGCGTCTCCAGGTCTTTTTACCTCACTCTCAGAGTCCTTCCTAAGGACCTGCGCCAGCCCGTGGGACTGGCTTATCTGTTGGCCAGGGCGGCCGACACCATTGCCGACACCAGGATTCTGCCGCCGCATGACCGGCTGCAACATCTGCAAACCTTCCGGAATCAGGTCTTTGGCCCGGCACAACTTTCGTCACTGCGTCAACTGGAGGAGGCTTTGACCGATCGGCAATCGATTCCGGCGGAGCGGACCCTGCTCTCTTCTCTGCCGGAAGCGTTCTCCCTTTTGGAAGGCCTCTCCGAAATGGATGGCCGCCGGGTTCGCTGGGTGCTGCGGGAGTTGATGTCCGGCATGGAGTCTGACCTGACCAACTTTCCCGCCGAGGAAACAGGAGAGATTGGGACCGTGGAAAACGGCGCCGCTTTGGACAGATACACTTACCAAGTGGCGGGCTGCGTGGGCCGCTTTTGGACAGAGATTTGCATTGATCACGCGGGCCTTTTGGGTCACTGGGACTCTGGGAAAATGTCTGCCCTGGGAGTCAGGTTTGGGAAAGCATTGCAGATGACCAACATTCTACGCGACGTCCCCAAGGATTTACGCATCGGCCGGTGCTACCTTCCTCTGGATCAGTTGGCGCAGGCGGGAGTAACCCCAGAACAGTTGTTGGACCGGGCAACCGGTCCCGATGCCCGGCCTGTGCTGTTGGCCGGAATCGAAACCGCTTTGGGCCATTACTCCGCCGCCGAAGAGTACATTTTGGCCATCCCTAGGGGGTGCCCGCGGTTGCGGCTGGCGGCCCTGTGGCCCGTCCTCATTGGACTTGGGACTCTTTCCCGTTTGGCTCGCAACCAACAGTGGCTATCCCCCGAATGCCCCTCCCGTGTGAGTAGGCGATGGGTCTACGCCATGATGGCGATGTCGCTCCATGCGGCCGGGTCCAACCTGGCGTTGCGCGCCTGGATCGACCGTCTGCGCCGCCATGTCGAGGCTGGGATCTCTTGATCCCCGTTTCTTGACCGGCTCGCCTAATCATGTACTATTAGCGGATTGCTAGCGTGGCAGGGCCGATACTCATGGCCGGGCAAGCCAGGAGCTAATATGCCCAAATACTTTCGGGTCTATTCCGGCGACGATGGGCTGTCGCACATTGAAGAGCCGGAGCTCCCATTTGAGTCTTTTCTGGACACCGAGGGCGCGTGGGGCGACGGCACCCCCATGGAAAACGCCGCTGGCATCACCTTCCGGCGTAATGCGCCGGGCTATTTCCTCGATTGGCATTGCGCGCCCCGCCGGCAATATTCGATCATGCTGGCGGGAGAGGCGGAAATCGCCACCAGCGACGGGACAGTGGTGCGGTGCGGACCCGGCTCCATTTTGCTGGCTGAAGACCTGACCGGGAAAGGCCACACCACCCGCGTGGTGGGAGACCAAGAAAGGATCACAGTGCTGGTGCCCCTAGAAACTCGGACGGAAACCCCGATTCTCTCCAACCTGCCGTTTTCTTAGCGACGATTATCGATGTAACAGTGGGTTATTGAACCGTATTACAGACACTATCATGCCACATAAGACTATAATACGTCTGTCTGGCGTAGCGCGAAACCCGGCCAATGGCTTTCCGGCCAGACCTCTAGCTGACTAAACTAAAGCCAAAGTGAAACCTACATGATTGCTTTCACTATGGGTTTACCTAGATGTAGTTTTCACCTTGGTACCGGTTTAGGAGTGGTTTCCATCTCCCAATTATGAATAAAGTCTAGGTCGCACGAGTACGGTTTGATGGTTCGACAAGCTCACCCCCACATTTCCCATATGGCTAAAAAGCTTTCTCAGTAATTCGTCGATGGTCTTGCAACCATTGGCTAATTATGGGCCCTTTTTGCGTGCTCCCAGCTATAATAACTCCATGATATGTCACTTTGCAGTAAGATGCCGTAGGCATCATGGAGGCACCTGATGGGTGACGGCGAAAATGCCTCTCTCCGGCTCCAATTCAACCCCAAAGTCCGCCTGGAATTTCACGGCTCAACCATCACCTCCGACGCTGGCCTTCTTGCCTTTCGAGAGTTTGATGATGCCTTGGGCCTTACCGAAATCGCTGAGGACTACCTCCAGGAAAGCCGTACCGGACGCAATATCCTTCACCACCTGGTTCCGCTGCTAAGACAGTCGATCTACAGCCGCTTGGCCGGCTACGACGACACCAATGACGCAGTGCGCCTTTCCCAAGACCCAGCCATGCGAGTGATCGTGGGATGGCAAGGCTCGGAGCGGAAAGGAGCCAGCACCAGTGAGATGGGCCGGTTCGAGACGGAGTTCCTGACCCAAGAGGACAACCTGAAGGGGCTGGCACGAATAAATACCCAGTGGGTGGAACGAGCTATGGCCCATACCCTACACCGGCGAGTAATGCTGGATATGGACAGTTCCGAGAGTCCAGTGCACGGCCAGCAGGAGGGAGCAGCCTATAACGGCCATTTTGAATGCGTCTGCTATCACCCTCTCTTTCTGTTCAACCAGTTCGGGGATTGTGAAGCAGCTAAGCTACGGTCAGGCAACGTCCCCAGTGCCGATGATTGGCAAGAAGTCCTTGATCCGGTGGTGGAGCGTTATTTGACAGCAGCGGTCAGGCTGCTGTTTCGTGCTGACGCCGCCTTCGCCAAGCCGGAGATATACGATTATCTGGAAGCAAGAAACATCGGCTACGCCATCAGGCTGCGGTCCAACCAGGTGCTGCAGCGGGAGATAGCGCCCCGGCTGATACGGCCTACGGAGTGGCTTTCCCCGAAGCCCATCGTCTCCTATCATGACTTCGTCTACCAGGCCCAGAGCTGGAACGTTGCTCGGAGAGTGGTCTCTAAGGTGGAGTGGCGCCAGGGAGAACTGTTTCCCAGAGTGGGCTTCATAGTCACCAATCTGAGCTATCCAAACATCGGGATAGTCCGCTTTTACAATGGCCGAGGCACCGCGGAGCAATGGATAAAAGAAGGCAAGTACGCCCTGAACTGGACGAGGTTGTCCTGCCACAAGTTCGTGGCCAATCAGGTCAGGCTGGAGTTGTTCGTACTGGCTTACAACTTGGGCAACTCCATGAGAAGGCTAGCCTTACCGGAGGCAATGAAGCACTGGTCGTTGACCAGTCTGCAGACTAGGATGATCAAGACTGGAGGACGGTTGGTGCGCCATGCCGGAAGGCTGGTGTTTCAGCTTGCTGAGGTGCTGGTGAGCCGGGAAATGCTAGGCGGGATACTGGAACGAATTGGTCGGCTTAGGCTGGCTCCTGGCTAGTCCACTTTAGGAGCGTCGGGATTGGTTACGGTTACGGGGTCGCACAGGGCAAAAGAGCTTCCCAAGGGCGAGACTTGGGCGTAGACCAGCGGTTTGGGGCTTTTACGCTTGGCAGTACAGTGGTTGCCCAATGAAAGCGGGGACTTTGAGTGAATCAGACCGCATTTGACGCTCTTGGAATGCGGGATTATATTTGGCGGTATCCCCGCGGGAGCTATATCCAGGAAAGGTGGTTTGATCTGGGGAATCCCGGCTAGAGCTATTCGATCCGCAAGAGATACATGAGCAGTTGGCTGGTCATGATCTTACTCTTCACCAGAATTATGTAGAGGCTGGGCTGGAAGTTCTTTCGGTGTAAACGATTCATGTACTGGAGAACTCTGTTGGCGTTCTCCGAACGCTCTTCGACGGTCAGCGTTTACGATTCTTCGATATTGTGACCACCTAGGCGAATTGGCTTGAGTGGCGATGCCTAGCCTTTGACGTAGGCCATCTTCGCCGCCACTTTTCCATCCCGGACGGTGAAAATGTCCACCCCCCGGATGTGGCCGGGCTTGCCATCAACATCTACCCACCGGTAGACCCATCTGACCGTGGCTTTGGCTCCTGCGGCGAATATGTCTTCGGTTTCGAAACTTGCTGTGCCGGGGGAGCTGAAGAATCCCTCCCAAACCTTTCGCACCTCTTCCTGGCCTTCAAAGCGGCCGCCATCTGGCGCCGGCCCGGTTCCTTCGAACACGCAGTCATCGGTCATGGCCGCCATGATCCCGTCAACATCGCCCTGAGCAAAAACCTCGTTATACCGGTTGATGACATCTATGGTCTCCTGAGTCGCCGGATCGGGAGTTGGATCTTGTGGCACGTGAATCCCTCGTGGCCGGCTTGCCTCGTGGACGGCTTGATTGTTATTGGTTTTGGCCAGGGGACGCTATATCAGGCCGGCTCTAGCGTCTGCTGCGTTTCGCAGTGGGCGGCTATATAACCCCAGTCGTACTGCATGGGGACCATTTCCACCTTGCGCCAGGTTTCCGACTGGTCGTGGTAGTGGGCGCTGCCGGGGTGGCCCGAGCTACCCAGGGCGACCGCCCACAGGGATTTGTCCCAGTCCGACGTATCGAAGGCGTAGCGGACCACCGAAAGCCCGGTGACCGTGGCTGGGTACGACAGCGAGTAGGAACCGGCCAAGGGCGTGTCGCCGTCGCCGCTGGTGGGAATGGGCGGAGGGTCCAACAAACCGGCAAGCTCGGGATAAGCCGTCGACAGGGTGTGCTTAGGGCGTGCCTGATGGACGCGGTCCCAGCGCCAGGCAGCCATATCATCGCCCAGGTTCCCCTTCAATCGGGTGGTTCCAGCGAACAAGGCCCTGGACATCGCCGCCTGCCAATCATCTCCATCTGCAAGCAACCGGCGGTCGTCCCGGTCTATCAGTTCGATCAAGTTGGCCTTTAGCCTGGCCAGGAAACCGCCGAGGCCACGGCCGCCGGGGTTCGAAGGCTCTGGGCCCAGTTCTGGTCCTAGATTATGTGACAGGACGTCTTGCAGCAACGCGTCGCGAAAGGCGCTGTAAATCGCTGGTTCAACTCTGCCGGCCTCCATCTTCCCGTCCCAGGCGATGAGCCTGTCACGCGCCTGGGCGGAGAGGCCGTCCGCCGGCTCCACCCGCTGCATGAATCCGATGTAAGCCCGGGCCGGGATGGAAGCCCGCTCGCCGTGGACCAAAGCCATATCTTGGGCCGACGGTTTATCGATCTTCAGCAGCCGGTGCGCCACTCGCTTTGCCCGGAATCCGGGCGTGAATTCCGAAGAGATGTAATAGGGGTAATCGTCGCCCACCGGCTTGTTGTTGGCGGTGACGACATACCCTTGTTCCGGATTCAAAGAACGGGGAAGGTCGTCGAAAGGGATGTATCCTTCCCATTCGTGCTCGCCGGTCCATCCGGGCACGGGGAGCCAACCGTTTAGCTTTGACCTGATCGGGATGCGCCCGCGGCACAGGTAGCCGGAGTTTCCATGAATGTCGGCATAGAGGAAGTTGTTGCAGGGGTCCATCCAGTCCCGCATAGACTCGATGAGCTGGGGCGCGTCTTCCGCCTTGAGCATAGACAGCAGGGAGCCGGACCACGAAGACGGCCCCTCAGTGGCGGTGTATTTGAAGGCAATACCGGACCCTTGTGACGGGTCGCCGGAAATCACCGGCCCGTGCTGGGTGACGATAGAGTCGATTTGGACATCGCCGCCGCCTTTGACCTTGATTGTTTCCTGGTGAACTCGCGCCGGCAGCCATTGGTCTTGGAACAGGTATTCCAGGCTTCCGTTGCCATTATTCCCGGTTTTGAATCGCTCGATGTAGAGGTCTTGATAATCGGCTGAAGTGTGAGTTACGCTCCATGCCACGTTGGCGTTGTGGCCGAAATGGGGAAAGCCCGGCACACCGGGAAAAGACAGCCCGACTACGTCGAAATCAGGGCAGGCCACCTGGTTTTGATAATAAACGTTGGGTGTGTCCAACGCCCGGTGGGAGTCTCCCGCCAATATCGGCTTGCCGGTGGCGGTGCGGCTGCCCGAAACGACCCAACTGTTGCTGCCGGCGTCGGTCTCGGACAAGTAATTAAGAGCCGCCGCTCCTTGCCTAAGCTCCTCCAGACCATCGGCCAAGAGCCCCGAATACGTCTCGCCCGGAGGCAGGATAACGGGATATCCGGGCTGGAATCCTGGGAAAAGCAGCGACGCCTTCTCCGGCCCCAACTTCGCCACCACCTGGGCTCGCCAGACCTTGGATTCGAACACGCCCATCAGGATGTGACGAACCTTATAGGCCACCAATCCATGCCAGGGCAGCCAGGGTTCGGGTTCCAACCCGGTTATACCGTATTCAACGGGCAACGGGCTGTCCGATTCGATGAATGCGTTGACCCCCGATGCGTAGGAGTCAAACATCTCCCTGGTTTCCGGGGATGAAGCCTGAAAGTCGGCCTTGGCGCTGTCTTCCAGGCGAAACCGGCGCATTAGCTTGTCCTGCTCCACGGCCGATTCGCCGACGATCTCCGCCCAACGCCCGGCCCCCCGCTTGCGGTCGAATTCCATATGCCACAGCCGGTCCTGGGCGGTGACGAATCCTTGTGCGAAGAAAGCGTCTTTCTGGCTGGATGCCTGAATGTGGGGTATGCCGTGGGCGTCCCGGTAAACCTGGATCTCGCCGTCCAAACCGGAGAGTTTCATCGTGCCAGTGACCCGCGGCAACGCCTGTTGAAGGTCCTCCACCAGCGATTTCGTATCTATCATCAAGACTCTCCCCAAATGTGTGATTCGGCCAGCCGAATAATCCGGCAAATTACCGGCTAAACGGTCACATTGCGCCGATGATAACACAGGGTCTTCCCAGAGACGCCGGGGATTGACTGCCACCAGGGACATGGCTACCATCCGTTTAAATTGGCCGTTTCAATTGTACCGATTGAGTCGGTTGCTCAAACTCACGACAAACCAAATTGCGGAGGCCGGGATGCAAATCAGCGAGCACGTTTACAGCACCCACATCCTGGAAGACCCGAGCACGTTCGGGGCCATGCATCCCGGCGGCACGCAGATCTACTTCGTCGGCGACCCCAACGGCGAGATGATGATGGTCGATTCGGGTGAGCCTTACCGGGCCTGGACCCGGCAGATACTGGATTACCATGCGGAACTGGGCCGGCCCAAGATTTCGGCAATTTTGATCACCCACGGGCATGGGGACCATATCGGTGGCCTGGACCGTATCCAGGATGTGCTGAATTGCCCGGTGCGTTGCCATCCCAAACTGGAGCCAAGGCTTACCCATCAGCTGGGAGAGGGTTGCGTAGAGAAGCTGGCTTCCCGTGAGGCCGTGCCCACCGGAGGCGGAGCGTCCCTGCGCGCCTATTTCACCCCCGGACATGAAGAGGATCACGTGTCTTACTACATGGCGGCGGAAAAGGCAGTGTTCAGCGGCGACACCATTCTGGGCAACTCCTCGTCCAGCGTGCGCAATCTGGCCCAGTACATGACGTCGTTGGAGCTGCTGGCCCGGCTTAAGCCGGCGACGCTGTATCCCGGCCATGGACAGGTCGTTCAAAACGGCGCCGCCCGGGTAAAGTGGTACATCGAACATCGCCAGCATAGAGAGGATCAAGTGATATCGGCCATCAAAAATGGAGCCAGCACGGTGGATGAAATGGTGAATGCGGTCTATCCTCGCAACCTGCGCAAAAATCTGAGGGCCGCGGCGGCGCGAAACATTCGCACTCACTTGGAGAAGCTTCGGGAAGAGGGACGCGTGGCCGAGGACTCCTCCACCTACGCCCTGGCCAGCGCATAGGTTAGTCTCGGTTTGAGGCTCGCGGTTTGCGGTTTGGCGCTTTAATGGTTAAACGGCTATGCGGTTCCGGCTAGGCGGCTCGGGAAGCGGAGCCGCCATCGGCTGCGGGGCATTGGCCGCCCTGCCAGGATGGTCATCCTATCCCCGGTGGGAATCTTGCTGATAAAGACCATCGGATGGGCAACGACCACTCCGGGCGTTTTGATGATGGTGCTGGGAATCATCATCTGGATTGCCGAGTCCCAGCGCCGGGACGACTGACATACCTGTAAATTTATTCAGGTAAATTTATACAGGCGCCACTAAACCTAATTTCGCTCTAGCAACTCTATTCGCACATCGTCCGGGGTGCGGACAAAGGCGATGGACACCCCGGGGCGGATGCTATGCGGCTCGACCATGAACTCGGCGCCTCGCTCCTTGAGTTGGGCTACCGCCTCCTCCAGATTGTCAACTCTGAGGCCAAAATGGTCCAAGCCCAAGTGCGGATCCTTCAACGCCTCGGGAGTGGCGTCGCCGCCTTTGGCGATGAAAATAGCTAGCCCGCCGAGGTTCACGTCCACCCGTTGTTGGCCGTCGGATTGAATGGACTCCTTTATCTCAGCGTCGAACACTTTGTGGAAATACTGGGCGGTTTCCATGGGAACCCTGCTCCGGATATGAATGTGGTCGTAGCTATAGGTGATCATGGCAGACCTCCTTCGCTTATCGGATTTAACATCGCTGGCAACGCTCCGCTTGATCAGGCTGGCGACAAGGCGTTCGGCGGAGCCAGGCCAAGTTATCCCGGCGGTCAGGGCGTGTCAAGCGCCCACACGAGGCCACCACTCCGGTCGATCATTGACGGCCCCAATCGCCCGGCATACAATGCCAAACCAAGGGCCAAACGAAGGCTAAAATAATTGACCAATGCTTCCCAATACAACTGAATACAGCCTGATGGTTGCCCCGGTGGAACGGGGCGCAAGGGAAAGCCGGTGAGACGCGGGCGCGGTCCCGCCACTGTAACTGGAATGAACCCGCGAAATTGGGTATTCGCAGGAACAAGCCAGAAGCCAGGAAACCTGCCTCAGGCGTGACTAGACTGACCTTCGCGGACAAGGGGAAGAGTCGTAGAAAGCTTGAGCCTGGCCGAAGAGTCAGGCTTTTTGTTTACCAAGCCAAGACCATCTTAAGGCTCAGGCAGCATAGCAATCGTGGCGAAACGAGATTTAAATATAATAGTCTGTGTAGACCCCGTAAGGTGTCTTTCCTTGGAATATCAAGGCAAAAACAGCGAGACATTGCTCCGGGAGATTCAGGAACTGGTGAAGGATCAAGGCCTGGAAGACCGAGTGCAGGCCACCCCCTGCCGCTGTATTTTCGGCTGCACCTTCGGGCCTCGAATCGACATCATCAACCGGGCGACCGGCGAGAAGCTTTTATACGGCTCTGTGGAGGGCCGAGTGAACATTTCTGTCCGGGGCCGGGTCGATATGAAAAGAATACCCGAAAACCTGATAGAGTTGGCCCAAGACAACCTTTTTTGAAGTGAGCTTTGTATACGGTGAGGAGTTTCAAATGTTGCGCCAGATCCTAGAGGAATGCGAAAAAAGCTTCGCCGAAGTGGTGCTCATGCTTTCCAACGACGCCACCAGCGCTGAGGTTTATACCGACTTCACCGACCTGAAGTTTCATGAGAATATCGTGACCTTCATGGCCGAGGGCGGCACCCACCTGCACCTGTACATGGACCAGGTGAAGAAGGCCAAATTCATCCTCAATAACAATGCCGAAGGCCAGCCCAGTTACTCTCTATGGCTGCTGGACGAGGATGATCAGACCCTGTTTAGGGTCTATCTACGCAAATCTGAGAAAGAGGAGACCAACCAACCACGTCACGATGCGTTCCTTGGCCTCATTGAGAAGTACGGGGAGACGGTTTCCCTGGCCGGGTAGGCCAATCGGGTACACCAATGGGTACTCAATGAACATGAACGCTTACGATTGGTCCTTGGGCGAAAAGATCATGGAGAAGACAGGATGTCCCCTGCCATAGTCATCGCGGGAGTGCGCAGCGGCGTCGGAAAGACCACCATTGCCACCGGGATAATGGGAGCTTTGACCCGCCGCGGGCATTCGGTGCAACCCTTCAAGGCAGGTCCAGACTACATAGACCCCAGCTATCACAAGCTGGCCTGTGGCGTGCCCAGCCGCAATCTTGACACCTGGCTGTTGCCCCATCCGACGGTGTTGGAGCTGTTCCAGCGGGCCTCGGGACGAGGAGACATATCGGTGATCGAGGGTGTAATGGGTGTCTTCGACGGCCATTCCAGCCTCTCCGAAGACGGCTCCACGGCCGAGTTGGCCAAGCTGCTGCGAACGCCGGTGATACTGGTGGCCGACGCGTCCAAAGTGGCCCGCAGCGTGGCGGCCGAGATCCTGGGCTACCAGCAGTTCGACCCTGATCTGAACATCGCGGGGGTGATCCTCAACGGCGTGGGCACCCCCCGGCACCTGGAGTTTTGCCAACCCCAGATAGAAGCCACCACCGGACTGCCCGTTTTGGGGTATCTGCCCCGCCGGGACGATTTGGTCCAGCCCGAACGCCACCTGGGACTAATACCCACGGTGGAGGGGACTGTGGCCCGGAATTGGTATGACGCCCTCATCGCCCAGATCGAAGAAACCATCGACATAGATAGATTGATCGTCTTAGCCAACTCGGCAGCTGGAACGAAAGCATCAGATGGAGCCTATCCTGAGTCCCCTCAAGCCAAGCGGGCGGTGATCGCGGTGGCCCAAGACCAAGCGTTCAGCTTTTATTACCAAGACTCGCTGGACCTATTGGAGGCTTGGGGAGCGGAACTTGCGCCGTTCAGCCCGCTGGAAGAAGAAAAACTGCCTGCGGGGACCAGCGGCATTTATCTTGGCGGGGGATTCCCAGAAATGTTCGCCAAGGAACTATCAGAGAACAAACCGATGCATCTTGCCATTCGGGACGCCGTGAAACGCAAGACGCCGGTATACGCCGAATGCGGCGGACTGATGTATCTGGGTCAAAGCCTGTCCGACCTAGACGGCGTCCAGCACCAAATGACCGGCGTCATTCCGGCGGTGTCCCGCATGTCCAACGAAAGACTGACCCTGGGGTACCGGGAGATAGAGGCGGTGTCCGATGGGCCTCTGCTGACTAAAGGCCAAAAAGTGCGGGGCCATGAATTCCATTGGTCCACGCTGGACCAGCAGCCGGATTCCAATCAGTCGGTGTACCGTGTGATCAACCAAGACAGCCGGGCCGAAGGGTTCCAGGTGGGAAGCGTATGGGCTTCCTATATCCACGTCCACCTAGGCAGCCACCCGTCTCTGCCCCGCCGTTTCGTGGAGACCTGCTCCAGGGCTTAAATCGGGTATCAATCCCCTTCCTCCTCGAAGAGGGAAGGTTTGGATGGGGGTGTTGCCGCTGACCTCCATTCCCTCTCGCAAACGGGAAGAGGCCTATTGGTTCCTTTGAGGCATACTCCGAACCTGAGCAAATCCGGCCCCCGCAGTCGATTGAATGAGGGATGAAATCATGAGCACTGAAGAAACCAACCAAGAAACCTCCCAGCAAGAAACCAGCCAGCAAGAAGGACCCCAGTCGGTAAAAGGCCCTCGCATCGACAAAGGTCTGGTGATAGTCAACACCGGCAGCGGCAAGGGCAAGACCACCGCCGCCATGGGGCTTCTATTTCGCGCCTGGGGCCGGGACATGAAGGTGATCATGCTCCAGTTCATCAAGCATTCCACCGCCAACTTCGGCGAGCAACGCGCGGCCAAGAAGATCGGAGTCGAGATGCGGGCCATGGGCGACGGCTTCACCTGGCGCTCCAAAGACATAGAGCAGACCGCCGAACTTGCCAGGGCCCACTGGGAAGACTGCAAAGAGGTCATCGCGTCGGGCGGCTACGATGTGGTGGTCTTGGACGAGTTCACCTATCCGCTGCACTACGGCTGGATACCGGTGGAAGACGTGATCGAGGTGCTGAAGGCCCGGCCCGATATGCAGCACGTGGTGATCACCGGCCGCAACGCCCCGGAGGCGCTGGTGGAATTCGCCGACCTGGTCACCGAGATGCAGATGGTGAAACACCCCTACCAGAGCGGCATCAAAGCCCAGCCGGGCGTTGAGTTTTAGAACCAGGTTGACGACACTCGGCGGCAACAAAGGAGTCCTAAATTGTCCACATCCACCCTGATAGATCAAACCCTGGCGGAGATTCACTCCCTGGACGAGAACGCCATGGCCGCCGCCCGGGCACGGCAGGACACACTTACCAAGCCCTTGGGCAGCCTGGGCCGGCTGGAAGACCTTTCAGTGCAACTGGCGGGTATCTTCGGGCAAGCAACCCCTTCCATTCGGCGCAAAGCCATCATCCTGGCGGCCGGCGATCACGGGGTGGTGGCGGAAGGCGTCAGCGCCTATCCCCAGGAAGTCACGCCCGCCATGGTGATGAACTTCCTCAGCGGCGGCGCGGCGATAAATGTCCTGTCCCGGCACGCTGGCGCGGAGATAATCATCGTTGACGCCGGGGTGGCCTCAGACCTGCCTCCCGACCCTCGGCTTCGGGCGGCCAAGATCGGCCGCGGCACCGCCAACATGGCCGTCGGACCCGCCATGAGCCGCCAGCAAGCCGTCCAGTGCATCGAAACGGGGATCGAGACCGCCCATGAGCAAATCGCCGAGGGAGCGGACCTGGTGGCCTGCGGAGACATGGGAATCGGCAACACTACCCCTTCCAGCGCCATCACCGCGGTCATCACCGGGACCGACCCGTCTATAACCACCGGCCGGGGAACGGGAGTGGACGACGCCGGGCTCGACCGCAAAGTGGAGGTCATTAAAAGGGCTATCGACGTCAACCGTCCCGACCCCAAAGACGGGCTGGACGTTTTATCCAAGATCGGCGGATTTGAGATCGGGGTTCTAGCAGGGGCCATGCTGGGCACGGCATCCCGCCGCCGCCCGGTCTTGGTGGACGGGTTCATCTCCGGCGCCGCGGCATTGATTGCCTGGACCATTTCCCCCGCCGCCCGCCACTATTTCATAGCGTCTCACCAATCCGTGGAGCCGGGCCACCGGGTGGGCATGGAGGCTATGGGCTTGAATCCCCTCCTCGACATGGGGATGCGGCTGGGCGAAGGAACGGGCGCCACATTGGCCATGCATTTAGTTGAGGCCGCCGCCAAATGTTTAGCTGAAATGGCCACTTTCGAAGAAGCGGGAGTTTCCGAGCGTACCGACGATTCCCCAGGCGACGAGCCCGGCGCTGGAGCCTGACCGCTGGGTCTCTTGATCAAATCCCCCCTGTCGGCCTTGGCTTTTCTCACCTGGTTTCCCTTCACCAGGTTGAGGGACAGGAGCCAGCAGGACATAAGCAATTCCCGGATTTACTTCCCCCTGGTGGGCCTGCTGCTAGGCGTCGCCCTGGTCGTCGTGGAACTGGGCGCTTCCCGCGTTTTCCCCCCTGCGCTCACCGCCGCCGTGCTGGTCGTGCTGTTGATAGTGGTGACCCGCGGCCTGCACATCGATGGCCTGATGGACATTTGCGACGGGCTGTTTGGAGGCGCCACTCCCGAAAGGCGCTTGGAAATCATGCGGGACTCCCGGGTCGGCGCCTTCGCGGTCGCCGGGGCCGGCGGCGTGTTGTTGTTGAAATACGGGGCGTTAGTCTCGCTTTTATCTCTAGCTCCTCCCGGTGTTACTGCCGGTAAAGAAATGGCCCTGCTCCTGTTCCCAATGGTCTCCCGCTGGACGATGGTGGCCGCCCTGGCGGCTTTCCCCTACGCCCGCAGCCAAGGGTTGGGGTCACCATTTCATCAAGGCAATGTTTGGCCGGCCACTATCCTGGCCGCGGTCGTCGCCGGGCTAGCGGCGGTTTTGATTGGCGGCATTGCCGGCGTTGGCATCGTAATTGGGGCAACCGTATTGGCTTGGGTTCTGGGCCGAGGAATGTGCAACATGCTGGGCGGGCTGACCGGCGACACCTACGGCGCAATCAACGAACTGGTGGAGGCGGCAGCCCTCGCCGCCGCGGTTGCCGTCATTCCCCACGGCTGGTTGGAGCCGCTGCCCCGGCTGTTGGGTTGGCTTTAATACCCATGGAGGCTCGCATCAGTCGCGAGTATCTGGCATTCGACCTTGCAGTGGCACAGGAGGTCCCCGACGGCGAAAAGAGGAAGGCTCATCTTCCGTCGGGAATATCTTGCGCCGCCACGCTGTCGAGTGACACCGGTCTGCTCATCACCTGGCAAGACGGAGGCGCGTCAGGCCGATTGACCCCGGAAGATGCCAAGGTCATGGTCCGGACTTTGGTGGACAAGGTGAACGCTGGCTACACCCTGGTAACCTGGAATGGTCTGAGTTTTGATCTTCCGATCATGGCAGAGGAATCTGGCCTAGAGCGGGAGTGCCGGTTTCTAGCTTCACGCCACGTGGATATGATGTTCCACGTCTATTACATCAAGGGACAGTATCTGGAACTGGAAGCTGCGGCCCTAGTACTACAACGACGAGTTGTCTGGTAGGATGGCTGGACAGATGATGTTGGGTGGTTTGGGTGATGGATGCGGCGAGCTTCGAGCGGGTCTACGACAGCCTTCAGGAATTCCACGCCTTCTTTGCGGCCTCCTTCGGCCGCAAGCAGTGGCGGGATCACAGCGGGAATTACCTTCAGGCGCTGCTGGTGCAGGACCAGGAGCGGCGCAACGCCGAGAATCTCTCGGAATCGGTGGGCATCTCGGCCCGGGCGATGCAGCGCTTTCTCACCGAGGCCCGGTGGTCCGATGAGACAGTCATAGGGCGGTTGCAGGAATACTTGGCCCCCAGGCTGGGACACCTGGAGGCGGTGTGGGTGTTCGATGGCAGCGACTTCCCCAAGCAGGGCAGGAAATCGGCGGGAGTGGCCCGGCAGTACTGCGGCAGGCTGGGCAAGGTGGCCAACTGCCAGGGTGGGATGTTCCTGGCCTACGTCAGCCCGCTGGGCCGGGCGTTGGTGGACAAGCGGCTGTATCTGCCCAAGAGTTGGACCTCCGACCAGGACCGGTGTGCTGCGGCGGGTGTGCCGGAGGACCGGCGGAACTACCGGTCAAAGACGGAGTTGGCCCTGGAGATGCTGGAGCGGGTCCTGGAGTTGGGCTACCTCAGGGCCGAGTGGGTTGCCGGAGACGACGCCTTCGGGATGTCGCCGACCTTCCGGGAGGGACTGGCGGCCCTGGGGATGCGCTACGTGCTGGACGTTCCGGGCGGCACTACGGTCTGGCCCTTGGACCCGGCTTGGACCAGTCCGGAATATCCGGGGTTCGGCCGCCCCCGCAAACCCAAGCTGCGGCCTGGGCAGCGGCGGACCATGGAGCAGCGCGGTGATGAACTGCCGGATGAGGCTTGGCGGGAGATAACGGTGGCCCAGGGAAGCCAGGGGCCGCGCACCTACCGGTTCAGTGCCCAGCGGGTGCGGGCCACCAGGAGGCGCAAGCCCGGCGAGGAACTGTGGGCCGTCTGGCGCCGGAACCTGGACGGCAGCGAGCCCCGCTACTACCTGTCCAACGCTCCCGAGGGCACAACCTTGGAGACTCTGGCCTACGTGGGTGGGTCCAGGTGGCGCATTGAAACGGAGTTCGAGACTGAGAAGGGTGACGTGGGGCTGGACGAATACGAGACCCGCAGCTGGGCAGGGTGGCATCACCACATAGCCATGTGCCTGCTGGGTGGAGCGTTCCTGCTGAGCCTGCAGCAGGATTGGGGGGAAAAAGATGCCCCGGATCACGAGGCCACAGGTGTACCGGGTGGTGCGGGAGATGCTGCCCCGGGAGCAGTTCGGGCCCGATCAATTGCTGTTGTGGCTGGAGGATACGCAGCTACGCAACGAACGGGCTCGCCGTTCCCACGAGAGACGCCGCTCCACCCGCCGCGAAAGCAGGATGGAGCCGCCACCTTAAACCCGTCGTTGTAGTACTAGAGGTCTGGCCGGAAAGCCATTGGCCGGGTTTCGCGCTACGCCAGACAGACGTATTATAGTCTTATGTGGCATGATAGTGTCTGTAATACGGTTCACGAACCCACTGTTACATCGACAATCGTCGCTAAGAAAACGACGACTTGGGGAGAATCGGGGTTTCCGTCCGAGTTTCTAGGAATGGAGCTGCCTCTGAGCACTCAAACTATAACCGGACGAGAGGCGCCCCGGTTTTGGGCCCAAGGAAAGCATCAGCAAGTGTTGGATCATTTGGCCGGAAACTTGCAGATCACCATCGGCGTGGCTTTGGCCTGCGAGCGACGCAAGGTGCTGCTGTGGACCAACAAGCGCGGCTCCTCGCAAGGGATGGACCTGCCGGCCGGCTGGCTAACTGTCCCCGAAGCGGCGGCAATAAAAGGCAGAGACCCAACCCAATGGCGATGGGACCGCTGATCCGCGTTGGTGGGCCTGTTGAAACCAACGAAGGCTGCATACAGCAGCATGTCACCCGCAGAGCAATAGCCTGTGCCTAATACGTTTTACGACCCGGTGATGCTGGTTTTGGCCTTTGGCCTGGATTTGGCGTTGCGGGAACTGCCCACCCGGATTCACCCAACGGCGTGGATGGGACACACAGTGTCATGGGCGGAAAGATTGGCGCCATCCAGCCCCAAAGCAAGCCTGGTGGCCGGGCTTCTCATGGCCGCCGTCATCGCCGGAGGTTGGGCCGCCGCCACGTACTTCGCGGTGCAAGGTCTGCGTGAGGTCCACTACTGGGCCTACATCTTGGTGGGCGCGGTCCTGCTTAACACCACCTTCGCCGTGAAAATGCTGGGGCAAGCGGCGTTTCGGGTGAGAAACCTGTTGGCGATCAACGACCTGGATGGCGTCAGGGCCAGTATGTCATCGCTGGTTAGCCGCGACCCTTCCAAGCTAACCGCGGAGCAGGCTGCCGCCGCCACCGTCGAGTCGGTTTCCGAGAACATGTCCGATGGATTTGTAGGCCCGTGGCTGGCCTTTGCCCTCTTCGGATTGCCCGGCGCCGTCGCCTACCGGGCCATCAATACTCTGGACAGCATGATCGGCTACCATGGGCATTACGAGTACCTGGGGAAGGCGGCCGCCCGGCTGGATGACCTCATCAATGTTGTCCCCGCCAGGTTGACCGGTCTGTTGCTGGTGGCCGCCAGCCTGTTCATGCCCGGCCAAAGCCCCGGGGAAGCGTGGCGGGTCATGTTCCGGGACCATTCACGGACGGAAAGCCCCAACGCTGGCTGGCCCATGAGCGCCATGGCCGGCTCATTGGGAATCCAGTTAGAGAAATTGGACGCTTCCGGCGACAGCATGTACCGGCTGGGCGACCAAAACCGTCCGCTGGAACACCACGACATCACCCGCAGCGTGCGCACGATGTATCTGGTGGCTGGCCTGGGGATATTTCTGATGTTGGGCGTGACTTATTTAAGGGCGTCTTTAGGGGCCTCATTCCTTCGGTAGCGGCTATTCCAGATGTCCGTTCGCATTCGAAAAGATGATAGGATTGCATCACCGATCCCTATGGCCATCTTGGAGTAAATCATATGACCCAATCCCCCCACGGGATTAATCATGAAGCCCACAGGCCGGTAATCATGGGACGCAACGGCATGGTTTCTTCGGGCCATCCGCTGGCCTCCCAGGCCGGGATAGCCATGCTGCAAAGAGGGGGAAATGCGGTGGACGCCGCCCTGGCGACCGCGGCGGCATTGAACGTGGTGGAGCCTCTAATGTCCGGCGCCGGCGGCGATGGGTTCATCATGATCTACCGGAAAGAGACCGGCAAGATCGATATATGCAACGGTACCGGGGCGGCGCCATATGCCGCCACAAGGGAGCACTACGCCGATGAACTGGGGGGAATTCCGCTGACGGGAATCAAGTCTGTTTCCGTGCCCGGCTTGGTGGATGCTTGGCTATCGGCCCACCAACGGTTCGGCGCCCTGTCTGTAGCCGAAGTCATGGCCCCGGCCATCGATCTGGCCGCCAACGGCTTTCCCGTTAGCCATGTGGTCGCTTATGCCATTGCCGGCGACGCCTTGCTGTGTGAATTCCCCACCTCCAGGGCCATATTCACCAGGGACGGCCGTCCCCTTCAACCCGGACAAACCATGTACCAAAAAGACCTGGCGCGCACACTTCAAGCCATCGTCGATGGAGGGCGTGACGCCTTCTATGAAGGGGAAATCGCCAGGGAGATCGTGGCCTTTAGCAAGGAGCAAGGCGGGTTGCTGTCTATGGAAGACCTTGCCGATTGCCGCAGCCGGTGGCAGGACCCCATCTCCACCACCTACAGGGACCACACGGTTTACGAGGCCCCGCCCAACTCAAGCGGGCACATATTGCTGCAAGAGCTCAGCCTTGTGGAGCAGTTTGACCTGAGATCCATGGGCTGCAACACAGCCGAAAGCGTTCACCTGATGGTGGAGGCTAAGAAGTTGGCGTTCAGCGACCGGGAAGCATTTATGGCCGATCCGGACTACATAGACGTGCCCATCGAAGGCCTGCTCTCCAAATCCTACGCTCAGGACAGGGCCAAGCTCATCGATTCCGCCCGGGCGACGGCCACTGTCATCGCCGGAAACCCCCGAAATTTCCAAGAGGGCGCCGGGGCCACACCGGGCATTCCTGCGGGATCTGGCGCGGGCCGGCCCGAGGAGGACACCACGTATTTTGCCGTGGTGGACCAGTGGGGCAACGCAGTCAGCCAGCTACAGAGCATTCAGAGCGCATGGGGATCCCGGTTGATCGCCGGCAACACGGGAATATTGCTCAACAATCGGATGACTTACTGGCACCTAGACCCGGACCACGTGGATTGCCTCCAGCCGGGGAAACGGGTCAGGCACACCATGAATCCGGTGATGATGTTCCAGCCTGGCCAAAACGGAACCGACGGCAGCAGCGGCGGAGAAGAACTGGTGTTGGTTTGCGGCACGCCGGGGGCCGATACCCAAGTGCAAACCAACCTCCAGGTGATCACCCACCTGGTCGACTTCGGAATGAACGTGGCTGAGGCGGTCGAAGCCCCACGCTGGCGAAACACTCATAGCCCTACGGAGTCCAACATTCCCCACGTCTGCGACGACCTGCTTTACCTAGAAAGCCGGTTCCCACCAGAGGTACGGGCTGGCTTGGAATCCAAGGGTCATCAACTCAAAGTCATGGCCCCCTGGGGAGCGGCGGGAAGCGAAGTGATGATCCAGATCGACCCGGAAGAAGGGGCAATAAAAGGCGCGGCAGATCCTCGCCGGGACGGCTACGCCATCGGTTACTAGAATCCAATGCCGCCCGATACAAAACCAATAACCCAGCCGAGGGACTAGACTGTGCATATTCCAGGCCATAAAAGATATTCGGACCCCGACGAGTGCGGCAGCCGGGCCGGGGTGTTCGCCGAGGCCGTCCGCGATGGAGACATGGATCTGGCTTGGTCCATGCTTTCCAAAGAAACCAGGGGTATGCGTCTTGGTGTGTGGGCCACCCGAAACGACATCGACATGCAGATTGCCTACCGGGCGGCGTACGACAGCGAGCACCCCCAACGCCAAGCTATGCTGGAGGATTTTCGGACCACTGTCTTGCGGTTGTGGCCATTGGAAGACCTGACCGATCTAGGAATTTCACCTACAAACTACGTCGACGACGTCCACGCCTTTGCCTTCCTCCCCTTTGGGGTGACCGTGAACGCCGACAGGCTGGCTCACCGAAGACGGATGCCTGGCATCATCCTGCCCATGCTGCTGGAAGACGGCGAATGGCGAGTGGACCTCCCCGGTTGGCGGTTCCTTGAAGTAGATGGCCCCGGCGCTGGCCAAAGCTCCGGCCCAGGTTGACGGAAGTGGCCCGCAGACGATCAGCCAAGACTCTTGGCGGTCTGGCCAACGCTGTAAAAGAACCGGCTGAACTCAAAAAATGCGAGCTATGCTTTAGAGAATCTCCACTCCTCACGGTCCATCATTTGATTCCTCGCGCTCGGGGCGGCCGCTTTGGTCCCAAGACTCAGTTATGCTCCACCTGCCACCGGCAGCTCCACGCCCTTTTCTCCGAATCGACTTTGGCACAGGAACTGAACTCGTTGGAGGCAATCCGGTTGAATCCCCAAATGGCAGGCCACTTGAAGTGGGCGCGGCGGCAGCAAGGCCCGGCCAACTTTAGAGTGCGGCGTTCCAACCAGCGGCGGTAGACGCTGGAGGAAACCCGGGGCTACAAACTTAGCTACAGTCAGGTGTGGGCAGGATACGGGGCCGGTGACAGAATGCCAATCGTCTTGCCTGGCATGCTCCCCCAAGGATATACTCCCAGGTACTATGGTCGAGCCGAGCCAAGAGGCCAATCAACAACCGGTATTGCTGCCGTTGTTCCCATTGAATCTGGTGTTGTTTCCGGGAATGCCGCTGCCGCTTCACATATTTGAAGAGCGCTACAAGGCCATGATCGGCGAATGCGTGGATACGCAGCAGCCCTTTGGGGTAGTGCTGATCAAAGATGGACTGGAGGTCGGCGAGCCCGCCGAGCCCGTGAAGACGGGCACATCCGCCAGGATAATTCGGGTGGACCGGTTAGAAGATGGCCGGATGAATATATTGACCCAAGGGGAGCGCCGATTTCAGGTATTGGAAATCACGCAGAATGTCCCCCACGTGGTCGGGAATATCGAATATCTGGATGAAGAGCCAGGAGAGCCGCGGCCCGAGATGCTGGCTGAGATCGTGGAAGGATATTCCACCTACCTACGCGACCTGGAAGCATTAAGTGGAGGCTGGACCGCAAATGCACAGCCTCCCCCGGAACCCGTCCTTCTCTCCTATGCCTTAGCGGGCAGCCTAGACCTTCCCACCGTGGTCCGCCAGCAGTTGTTAGAATCTTCAAACGCCGCGCAAAGGCTTGAGATATTGGCGCCTCTGTTGAAAACGGGCAACGAATTACTTCACGATGAGGTGGTCAAACGCAACCCGTTCCAGGGACCTCGCTTGAACTAGCATTTCGACTCATCTATCGCGCTAGATCCCCAATAGCCACTTGCGCCTCTCTTCGATATCTTACAGACGGTTTGCCGTCTCCGAACCGTTCATGATGAGCTTGTCGAACCACCGCCTACACTTTCACCAACTCGCCGAACAACCTCACGCCGCCCGATTCAGGTATCAATCCAGAGAATAGTTCCGGGTGCATCATCTCCGCCATGATCTCCAAACCGGTCACCAAGCGTGGGCCGGAACGGCTGGTGTATGCGCTGGCATCGATGACATATACCCGCTCGTTTTGCACGGCGGGGAGGGAAGCCCAAGCCTCATTGGCGGCTAACAAGGCCACGTCCTGCAACGCCCGCTTCACCTCAAACCCACATGGCATGAAAATGATGACCTCAGGCTGGCTGGCCACCATTTCGCTCCACTCCATTGGGCCTGAGCCGGCGTCTTTACTGCCAAAACAGTTCTCTCCCCCGGCCAACTCCACCATTTCCGGCACCCAATGGCCCGCGTAGATCAGGGGATCAATCCATTCCAGGCTCAACACTTTAGGTTTGGCGGCGGCCAGGGACGATCGAGCGGTCACCGCGTCAATGCGTGCCTGCATCTGGCTGATGATCTCTTCGGCCTTTTCATCGGTTCCAGTGGCGGCGCCAACGGCGCGGATGTCCTCGAGGACATCGGCCACGTACTGGGGGTCCAGGGAGATCACCTTTGGCTCTTTGCTCAGGCTGACACTGGCCTCGGCTACCTGCCGAGTAGAGATGGCTCAAACCTCGCAGATGGCTTGGGTGAGCAGCAGGTCTGGCTGGGCGGCTTGCAGCACGTCTTGATCAATCTCGTAAATACCCAAACCCTCTTGTAATCGTTCAGAGATGACCCGGCTTATCTCGGCGCTGGTGGGCTGGTTTCCCTCAAACACGCTATGAACCACATGGGGCTTGCTCGAGGCGCCGGCCGGGAAATCGCACTCGTGGGTCACTCCGAAAAGTTGGTTTTCCAACCCAAGCTGGTACACGATTTCCGTTGCGCTGGGCAAAAATGAACAAATACGCATGATGGGAGACTCCTTCACAGTTTGGAGGTAAATATATTCGGCGGCCGATTCCTGATTACCTGGATGGTTTGAGTTTTATCTTTTCGCTCGGCTTGGCCCGGCTTTATTTTAGCATCCCAGCAAGTATCGTATGCCCGGGCTCCGACATGCCTGATTCTCGCCGCATTCCCGAGTCTCGGTGGCGCCCACGGCCTAGTCGTCCTTCGCCTGCTCATCGGACGAAGAATGTTCAGAGCCCAGCAAGGAGCGGCTGAACGCGGTTTCTAGAACTTCATGTATCTGAAACCCAGCCCAGACTAGTCCCGCGGCCAAAGCCACCGCCAGAAGGATGGGCAGTGGGGCTGATACGTTTCCTAGGGATATAAGCTGGGAGATAAATGGAATGCTCCAGATGCCGGGCACCGCCAGCAACAAGAAAAAAATGCTGTACTGGACCACCACCTTTATGTTGTTTGACGACATGGGGAACGGCAAACCGCGGGTTCCGGGATAAACGTATTCCGCGATCTCATTGGATAGCCTCCTGAGCGAGCGCCATATAGCCCACCCCGGGGGCATGCACAGTGCGACAACGGAACCTCCAACAACCAGGCCCAACAGGCTTTTGCTCACGTGAATCAGGCTGGAGAGTTCAATGGTGAAACGGAGTGAGGCTGTGCCCAACCCTATTACCACGAGAATGATGGCTAGGTTCAAGAATATCAGCCAGCCCGACCGTTGGATCCGGCGGGCGCGGGGAGTGGTGATGCTAAAGGCGCTGTGCAAGGTCGCCAGAGAAAGGACCAAGCTCTCACCGTATTGCTTTAGCAATTTAGGTGAATGCCTGTCCAGGAAATCCGTCACCCGGTCCACCGAGCGGAACAAAGTAGGATAGACCAATGCGGTAGCAGCCGTGGCTATCGTGATCACCGGATACATGAAGGCGCCCACGGCGCCAAAATCCGCTCCGACCTTGATCATCGCCAGCGAGAATTCTCCCGTCTGAGGCATTCCCATCCCCACTCCCAACGCGGTCCTTCCGCCATACCCCGCCAGCAGTGTGCCCGCGCTGTCGGCCACGATCTTGCCAACTATGAACACTCCGGCGATGATGAGGGACGGAACCAGGAAATCCACCGCAAGCTTGATATCAATAAGCATTCCAATGGACACGAAGAACAGGGCGGCGAACATATCCCGGACCGGACTCATGATGCGGTCCATTTCGTCAGCATGCCGAGAGTCGCCCAGCACCGCGCCTATCAAGAAAGCGCCGGCCGCGGCCGACAGGCCCAACTGTTGCCCAGCCAGAGCCAGACCGAAGCACAAAGCGAGACCGGTGATCAACATGGCCTCTTCTGACTCAAAGCGGCTGACGAAGTGAATCAACCGTGGCGCCAAGATGCCCCCGAAACCCAGGGCGGCCACTCCGAAGACTCCCACCTTGCCTACAAGGAATCCGACTTCGCGGATGTTGGCCGTGCCTGTGGTGGCCAGGCCGGAAAGGACAGTCAACATGATCACAGCCATGAAATCTTCCACCACCAGGATGCCCACGATCAGCCTGCCTTGAATGGTCAGCAGCCTGCCTGTGTCCCGCAGCATTTTCATCAAGATGGCCGAACTGCTGACGGATAAACTGGCGCCCAGGAAGATCCCCTCCATGTTGCCCCAACCCAGCAGGATGGCCAACTCGTAGCCCAGGGCGAACATGACTGTGAATTCCAGCACGGCGATCATGATGACGGCCGTGCCGATGCCCCGGATGCGCTGCCAGCCAAACTCCAGCCCAACCCCGAACAGCAGCAGCACCAAGCCCAGGTCGGCCAAAAGCCGTATGGTGTCCACGTTTTTCACCGGCGGGTCGGGGAGGGTGAACGGTCCTATGATCACACCCGCCAGCAGATACCCCAAAACCGGAGGCTGCTTGAATTGGCGGAACAGAAGAAGGGCTCCGCCCGCGACCGCCATGATAATGGCGAAGTCCCAGACCAGACCGCCGTCACTCTCTGCCGCCGCCCCGATGGTGGCCAGCACGAATCCGTCTATGAGTTTAATCCTTCGGCAAACACGAATAGCTCGCCAACGATTATAACGTCATACGAACTAGCTTTGGCCAAGGGGGAATTACCGGGATGTAAGATTTCGCTTAAACATAGATTCCAGGGTGGCCTGGCGGCTCCAACATGGGGGGATTGGGGCTTTCCGTGTCCCAGTGTCGAAAATTATTCTAGGCAACGGTCCTTCGACATGCTCAGAAAGAGCGAGTTTGGGGCGGCGCGTAGTTCATGTGGGTGCGGCATAACCCTTGGCAACAAAATCCCGCGCCGGCTGGTCGCAGCCGGCGCCGTCAAAGGCCGTTTGTTCGTCGTTAGTTCAATTAGCTAGCTGAGGTAGGTTGATGAGCCTCCCCGTGGGCTGTCAGGTCCACGGTGGTGTCAGGGGTCGCCACGGCGACCGAACCGTAGAGGGGTCAACGGCGTTTCCAGGTGTCAACCAACCGGTGAGCATCGTCGTCGTCCACACCCCACATCTCAAAGTTGACGCGGATGCCGTCGTAGAGACTCAGGTCTCCGTGGTCAGCGTCTCCGTCGCGGTACGACGCCACGCTGACGTCCATCCAGTCCAGGGCGATATTTTCGGTGCGGGCGATTCCCTCCACCATGTTGACCGCACAGGCGGCAATGCCGGAAAGGAACAGTTCACCGGCGCCTACCATCTCGCCGCCGCTGCCGTCGGCCACGAATGCATGGTTTCGAACGTTGCAGATGGCCCTGCCCATTGTTCCCGTGCTGTAGCTATTTACCTGGTACGCCAGTTTTAATTCCGCCATGTCATCCTCCTCTCAGTCTCGTCTTGTTTCTGCCGTTTTAGGCAATCCGGGGGCAATCCGGGGGTCGATGAACCTATCTCAGGGGCTTCTATGGGGCCACTTTGTAGGCGATGCATTCCACGATCTCTATCGCCAGCGGCGGTTGGGCCAGCCCGGTTGTGCCAATCACCGCCCTGCACGGAGGATTGGTCATGAACTCCCGGTAGACGGTGTTGAACAATGGCCAGTTGTCCATATTGGTTAAAAACACCACCATGGTGACAACCCGTGGGAAGCCGGTTCCCGCCGCGGCAAGGGTCGTATCCACGTGCCGGAAGCAGGCCCGGTACTGCTCGTCGTCAGCATCGCCCACGACGACGCCATCGAATCCTGACGAGGTGGTTCCGCGGCAAAGGACTTTGATGCTTTTGACTTTGAGCATCCGGACCAGGTCTTCCTCAAAATAATCGCAATAGAGGCCCACCCGGTAGGACTCCATATTTGTGGACTGATGCCGTCCATCGGCGATAATCAGATCCAGCAACCGGTCCCTCTCATCATAGGGCAAGTCCTGAGCCTTTTCGATGGTCATCGCGTCCAGTTCAGCTAGCGTGTATGCCATGAAGCTTCCTCGAATCCCCTGGTGGCAATAAGCCGATTGTTCGTATATTAGCCGCCCTGCATCGGACGGCGCAAGTTGGCCCCACCGGATTCAAACCGCGGGAAAGGTCTAGCTGATGGAACGGTGTTGAAAGGCTTAAATACTCTAGGCCGGGATTCCCCAGATCAAACCACCTTTCCTGGATATAGCTCCCGCGGGGATACCGCCAAATATAATCCCGCATTCCAAGAGCGTCAAATGCGGTCTGATGCGGCCTGATTCACTCAAAGTCCCCGCTTTCATTGGGCAACCACTGTACTGCCAAGCGTAAAAGCCCCAAACCGCTGGTCTACGCCCAAGTCTCCCCCTTGGGAAGCTCTTTTGCCCTGTGCGACCCCGTAACCGTAACCAATCCCGACGCTCCTAAAGTGGACTAGCCAGGAGCCAGCCTAAGCCGACCAATTCGTTCCAGTATCCCGCCTAGCATTTCCCGGCTCACCAGCACCTCAGCAAGCTGAAACACCAGCCTTCCGGCATGGCGCACCAACCGACCTCCAGTCTTGATCATCCTGGTCTGCAGACTGGTCAACGACCAGTGCTTCATTGCCTTCGGTAAGTCCGAATCCACCGATGGACCCGGATGGAGGGCGTGAGGACAGCGGAAGAGGGGGGAGGGAGTTGCAGGCGCGATGATCCGGGCTCGAATTCGGGTAGACGGGAGGTTGGCGGGCGGTCGCAGGCGCTTTTGGGGGCGCCGATGGCGGTCTGCAGTGGCTGTGCTGAGCGAGATGGCGGGATAGGACACGGGAAGAGGCGCTCGCGGACCGGGACTGGCGCGAGTTTGCCGGGACGTTCAGTTGGCCGGATGGCGGGTCAGTTGCAGACGGGTCGTCAGGCTGGGAGTGGCAGGGCGCGCAGCCGGGCCAGGGCGCGACTGAACTGGGTTTCCCAAGGCCAGCGCTGGGGCAGATGCAGGGTGAGGCGGCGCGCCGAGCGGGTGAGCCGTCCGGCCAGGGAGAAGAACCGTCGCCTGAGGGTCTTGGTGGTCACGATCTGCTCGCCCAGGCCGATGCGCGCGGTCCAGCGGGCCAGGTTGTGGGCCATCACCTGGACGGCCAGCCAGGCGCCGTTGGCGGCGAAGCGGCCGGACGGCATGTGGTTCAACCCGACGCCGTACTTGAGGTCGCGCATCGCATTCTCGATCTCGGCGTGGCGGCGGTGGTCGGCCTCCAGTTCCAGGGTCTCTCCGTCCCGGTCGGTGATGAAGCCGTGATAACTGTAGGTGGCGAAGAGGGCCAGTTGGGAACCGGGGGTCGGCTGCACCCGCCGGACGATGAGCCGCACCGGCGCGGCGTCCGGCTCACTCTGGAAGGGGGTATAAGTCGTCTCGGCCACAGCGGCGGCGCCGTCCATCCAGTAGGGAATCGGCGTCCAGGCAGCTTCGGGTATGGCCTCGATGAGATTGCGCAGGCTTTTGTGCTGGCGGATGGTGATGGAGAAGCGCACGTCCAGCTTGCGGCAGACGGCGACCACGGCGTGGGTATAGAAGCCGCTGTCGGCCCGCAGGGTGATCTGCCCGCTGGCGCCAGCGTAGCGCACCCGCCCCACCGTCTCCCGCAGGAAGTGGGCGGCCCCGCGGGCGGTGTTGGCGCGGCCCTCGCGCAGCCGGGACATCAGCACGTCGCCGGCGCCGCCGGCGACGGCCAACAGCGGGTGATAGCCCCGGGCGCCGGTGTAGCCGTGGTGGCGGGCGCCCTCCTTGGCCAGTCCGTAGGTCTCGCAGATCGTCGAATCAAGGTCGATGGTAAATGGTGCGTCGCCGGGTCCGGCTCCGGCCTGCCAGGCCCGGGCCAGCAACTCGCGGCTCACCCGGTCCAGTTGGCGGACGTGGCCCCAGCGAAAGCTGCGCAGGAAGGCGCCCAGGGTGGAGGGCGCCTTGAGCACACTGCCCAGGGTGCAGGCTGTCCCGCCGGCGCGCAGCGCATCGGCGTCGTCGATGCAGTCGCCGCCCGCCAACGCAGATGCCACCAGCGTCATCATCTTGTCACCGGTGTTGGCTCGGCCTGGGGCCCGGCCCAGGTCCAGGCGCCGGTCAACCAGTTGGGAAAGGCCGAGGTGCAAGGCCAAGGTGGCGGGAAGGAGCAGGCCGGCATTGTTGACCAGGCGGTGGTCGTCGAAGGTGATGTGGATGCGGTCGAGGTGGTTGCGTGGTCGCATCTATTGGGTGCTCCTTGTTTCTGGTCGGTTTTCTGTTATAAAACCATTATCCCAGATTCAGAGGAGCACTTCCTTCCCTATCCGCCCTGTCGCGACACGCCCTCTATCGGTGGATTCGGGCTAAGCCGGCGATCCTCGCTCCACCAGGCCACTGCACAGCCGGTGGATTTGAGCCATAGCCGGTTAGGTTTCTTTGGGCCATTTTTCAACCTCAATAAACAATCATTCTGGTTCCGTAGATTAGCCAGCGGGATCAACAACGATTTGCGCCGGCTCAAAGAACCGGACGTAATACCCTTGGCGCACGGATTTTACACCCCGGTCTTTATATCGGTCTTTACATCGCTCACGACACCGATCTTCGCTTGGCATGCGAATTCAAATTGAACGCGGCACATTTCGTGGTTCCGGCCCACCAGGCCGGTTGTTTTTACGCGCAAGGCCCAATGCGGAACCTACAGGCTCGGCGGCCGGTACGCTAAAACCTGATGGCTTTATCTATGAGATGTAATAACTCGTATCAATGAATATTACAAAAGAGTATATTGAGATCATAGAATTCAATATATTATATTTAGGCATCGTTTTCGCGTGATCGGGAAATGAGATATGCCCCGCAAGATGCATGAAAGCGTTATTGGTTGTCTTAGTTCACCGCACATTCTGGTCCATGAGTTGTCTACCAGGACCATGTAATGAGAGAGGTTGTGTTATGAAGAGCCGAATTCTCCAAAAGTCTAACCAAATCTTGTTGGCCGTAGCCTTACTAACGCTGGTGTTCGTCATAGCCTGCGGATCTTCCGCTCCCGCCGAACAGGATGCGGCCGCGGGAAACCAGACGTCCGCGGCACCAACGGTAGCGCCCACAGCTTTCACTGGCGCCCAGTTGGTTGTCACCCCCGACGCCCCGTCAACCGCAGTCCCCGTGGTCCAGCCGACCGCAGCGTCGGCGACGGAGATCAACTATGGCGGCTTTATCACTTTTATGGACTACAATGCCCCCACCCAAAAAGCTATATGGGAGTGGGCAGGTTCTCAAACGAAGAATACCTCCCCGGTGTTCAACGGAATTTTAGAGTTTAACCCCGAAACAGAAGATCCCCTGGACATAAGAGGGGACTTGGCGGATAGCTGGGAACAGACAGGCCCCACGACCTATATATTCAAGGTCCGCAAGGACGCCAAGTGGCATGACGGCATGCCGGTAACTGCCGACGACTTCGTGTTCAGCTTGGACGGCGCAGTATGTGTGGACTGTAACGGATTAGACAATCTACAAGGCGCGTCTAGAGCCAGTTCCATCTTTATCGACAACTATATAGAGGTCGGGAGTTCCCGGGCGATAGATGAATACACCGTAGAGGTCAAGACCTTTGTTGCGGCGCCGGCCTTCATCCCGACGCTGGCCCTTGATGTATTCAAAGTGCTGCCCAAGCATACGGTGCTTGGCGAAAGAAAAGCTCAGACCATCAAAAGCCCAGCCGACTTCAACGGGTCCGGGCCATTCTTGCACACCGGCTACACCAAGGACGTACAGAACGAATACGTGAAAAACCCTGATTACTGGAAAGAGGGTTACCCCCGCATCGACGGCATGTGGCACGTCATCCTCATTGACTCCGGCTCCCAGATAGCAGCCTTCCAAACCGAGCAGGTGATGCTGCCCAACTGGATAGTCCATCAGATAGGCGTCTTCGATGCGAAGAAGCTGGCCGAGGAAATGAAGGGGACGGTCGACTTCCACTGGGCCGGCCCGATCCTGGGCCATGGGGTGGGGTTTAATACCACGAAGGCGCCCTTTGACGACGTGAGAGTACGGCGGGCTGTGCAACTGGCCATGGACCGTCAGGAATTTGTCGAGGTTCTAAGCGGAGGAGTCCACTGGATGGGCGCTCCGGTCCCGCCGGACACACTCTACGGCCGCACCACGGCGGAATTGCTTGAGCTGCCGGGCTATCGCTATGTCGATGGCGCTGGCAATAAGGTATCGACGAGTCTTGAAGGCGTGTCAGGGTTGACCAAGGACCCACGGGACATCGCGGACGCCAAAGCTTTGATGACCGAAGCCGGACATGCCAACGGGTTTGACGTTACCCTGTCGGCTCGTAACGCTGTTGGATACCCAGACGAAGCGGCCATTTTTGCGGAGCAGCTCAAGAAGATAGGGATCAACGCCACAATCAAGACCTACGAAAGCGCCGCCGGCTACGCGGCCTACGACGCCGGGGATTTCCAGTTCCTGGTCCAGGGGCACACTTTGGAACTGGGCGATCCCGATGTGTCCTTTGGCCAGTTCAGGGGCAGCACCATGACCAGGTGGGGCGCCGGTGGAGCAGCTGGGTCTAGCTTTGAGCATCCGAACGGGTTTGAAGAGCTCTACCTCAAACAATCGCAGGAACTAGATCTGGCAAAGAGGCAGGCCATCGTCCGGGAGATGGAAGACATCCTGTTGGAGCAAGACGCCCAGTACATCCGATTCTTCTGGGGGGCACGGGCCTTCCCGGTGAACCGGAAGGTCCAAGGGTTCATACTCCATCCCAGCCACTACATGCTGACCAAGTGGGAGCACCTCTGGTGCGACCCGGACAACATGTGTAATTAGATATCAAAAAACCAGGGGCGGGTTTGAAACCCGCCCCTGCCGTTGAACCGAAAACCATTGAGGCCAAAATGCCATTGGCGCCGGGCTGGTCCATTCCGGGTTATCTGGCCCACCGCGTCAAGATGTTTGACGCGGACATTCTTTGAGGGCGGAGCACACCGATGCAGGCGTATATAGCCAAAAGGACCCTTCTATTCATTCCAACTTTGTTGATGGTGACAATTGTCATCTTCGCCTTGCTGCGCGTGGTGCCCGGTGATCCGGCGGTCATGTTGCTGTCTGGGGGAGCGGGCGGAGGCGACGAGCAAGATTACTCGCAAGAACAACTGGCTGATCTGCGGGCCAAGCTGGGCACGGATAGACCCATTGTCGTCCAGTACGCGTCATGGTTTGGAAACATGCTCCGGCTGGACTTCGGGACGTCCTTCTTCTACGAGACTCCGGTATCTGAAGACCTAAAAGCCAAGTTCCCCGTGACCCTGGAATTGGCGATTTTAGCGACGATTCTGGCGATTATCGTCGCAGTGCCCTTGGGGGTGATTTCCGCCATAAAACAGGACACTTTAGGTGATTATGTCACCAGGATCATCACCATCGCCGGGGTGGCGATGCCCAGCTTCTGGCTGGCCATCCTGATCATATTCGGCTTGGTGCTAATCTTTGGCTGGATGCCGCCCATAGTCTACGTCAGCCTGTGGGACGACCCCGCCGGAAACTTTAGGCAGATGTTCTTCCCCGCCCTGGCTTTGGGCTTTTCCAACATGGCTTTCATCGCCCGGGTGACCCGCTCGGCCATGCTTGAAGTGTTCCGCGAGGACTATATCCGCACCGCCCGGTCCAAGGGCCTGAAAGAAAAAGTGGTGATCTTCCGCCACGCCTTGAAGAACGCTTTGTTGCCGGTGGTCACCATAGCCGGTTACGAGTTCGGCCGGCTCTTGGGCGGCACGGTCATCATCGAGGTCATCTTCATGGTCCCCGGCATGGGCCGGCTTTTGGTCACCAGCATCTTCCACCGGGATTTCCCGGAGATTCAGGCGGTCATCGTGTTGATCACCGTGTTGGTGTTGGTGTTGAACATGGCCCTAGACCTGCTCTACGCCTGGCTGAATCCCAGGATTCGGTACAGCTAATCATTTTTCAACTTTAGGGGAGGACCAATGGCTCAGGACCGAATCAGCCAAGCAGCCATTCCGGACCAAGCGATCTTCGTATTGCCGCCGAAGCGGACGTACGTCCAACACGTGACCGAATTCTTCCGGAGAAAGCCATTGGGGGCTTTTGGGGCCGTGGTGGCCCTGATTCTAGTATTTGTCGCCATCTTCGCGAACCTGCTGGAGAATTATGACCCCTACGCCATTAGAGTCGCTGAGGTCTTCACCGGGCCCACTTCGGAGACTTGGCTGGGAACCGACCACTTGGGCCGGGATGTCTACAGCAGAATCGTCCACGGCGCCAGGATATCCCTATACGTCGGCATCATGAGTTCGTTCATCGGCTGCTCAATCGGCTTGATCATAGGAGTGGCCAGCGTCCATTTCGGGGGAGCGACCGACCTGGTGGTCCAAAGATTCATCGACGGCATGATGGCTTTCCCGTCCTTGATCTTGGCCATCGCGATCATGGCCGCCTTGGGATCGTCCCTTAACAACGTGGTGATAGCCCTGGCCATCGTATACATACCCAGCACCGCCCGGATACTCCGCTCCCAATCCATGGTGATCAAGGAGATGGATTACGTGTTGGCGGCCCGCGCCGTGGGCGCGGGAGACTGGCGCATCATCATTCGCCACATGATGCCAAACTGTTTCGCCCTGTTCATAGTCATCGTGACCATCCACCTGGGCGGCGCTATCATCGCCGAGGCTTCGTTGAGCTTCCTGGGTGTGGGAACTCCTCCGAACGTGCCGTCATGGGGCGGCATGTTGAACGGGGCCGCGCAAAGCTACGTGAAGACGGCCCCCTGGGTCGCGATTTTCCCAGGCCTGGCAATCGTCGTCGTCGTGTTCTCCTGGAACCTTCTGGGAGACGCGTTGCGGGACGTCTTGGACCCTCGCTTGCGGGGGACGGGCTAGACCAGCCGGAACTTTCAGGGCGATTGCCCCAGCGTCCCTTAGCGTTAAGCCCGAATCCACCGATAGAGGGCGTGTCGCGACAGGGCGGATAGGGAAGGAAGTGCTCCTCTGAATCTGGGATAATGGTTTTATAACAGAAAACCGACCAGAAACAAGGAGCACCCAATAGATGCGACCACGCAACCACCTCGACCGCATCCACATCACCTTCGACGACCACCGCCTGGTCAACAATGCCGGCCTGCTCCTTCCCGCCACCTTGGCCTTGCACCTCGGCCTTTCCCAACTGGTTGACCGGCGCCTGGACCTGGGCCGGGCCCCAGGCCGAGCCAACACCGGTGACAAGATGATGACGCTGGTGGCATCTGCGTTGGCGGGCGGCGACTGCATCGACGACGCCGATGCGCTGCGCGCCGGCGGGACAGCCTGCACCCTGGGCAGTGTGGTCAAGGCGCCCTCCACCCTGGGCGCCTTCCTGCGCAGCTTTCGCTGGGGCCACGTCCGCCAACTGGACCGGGTGAGCCGCGAGTTGCTGGCCCGGGCCTGGCAGGCCGGAGCCGGACCCGGCGACGCACCATTTACCATCGACCTTGATTCGACGATCTGCGAGACCTACGGACTGGCCAAGGAGGGCGCCCGCCACCACGGCTACACCAGCGCCCGGGGCTATCACCCGCTGTTGGCCGTCGCCGCCGGCGCCGGCGACGTGCTGATGTCCCGGCTGCGCGAGGGCCGCGCCAACACCGCCCGCGGGGCCGCCCACTTCCTGCGGGAGACGGTGGGGCGGGTGCGCTACGCTGGCGCCAGCGGGCAGATCACCCTGCGGGCCGACAGCGGCTTCTATACCCACGCCGTGGTCGCCGTCTGCCGCAAGCTGGACGTGCGCTTCTCCATCACCATCCGCCAGCACAAAAGCCTGCGCAATCTCATCGAGGCCATACCCGAAGCTGCCTGGACGCCGATTCCCTACTGGATGGACGGCGCCGCCGCTGTGGCCGAGACGACTTATACCCCCTTCCAGAGTGAGCCGGACGCCGCGCCGGTGCGGCTCATCGTCCGGCGGGTGCAGCCGACCTCCGGTTCCCAACTGGCCCCCTTCGCCACCTACAGTTATCACGGCTTCATCACCGACCGGGACGGAGAGACCCTGGAACTGGAGGCCGACCACCGCCGCCACGCCGAGATCGAGAATGCGATGCGCGACCTCAAGTACGGCGTCGGGTTGAACCACATGCCGTCCGGCCGCTTCGCCGCCAACGGCGCCTGGCTAGCCGTCCAGGTGATGTCCCACAACCTGGCCCGCTGGACCGCGCGCATCGGCCTGGGCGAGCAGATCGTGACCACCAAGACCCTCAGGCGACGGTTCTTCTCCCTGGCCGGACGGCTCACCCGCTCGGCGCGCCGCCTCACCCTGCATCTGCCCCAGCGCTGGCCTTGGGAAACCCAGTTCAGTCGCGCCCTGGCCCGGCTGCGCGCCCTGCCACTCCCAGCCTGACGACCCGTCTGCAACTGACCCGCCATCCGGCCAACTGAACGTCCCGGCAAACTCGCGCCAGTCCCGGTCCGCGAGCGCCTCTTCCCGTGTCCTATCCCGCCATCTCGCTCAGCACAGCCACTGCAGACCGCCATCGGCGCCCCCAAAAGCGCCTGCGACCGCCCGCCAACCTCCCGTCTACCCGAATTCGAGCCCGGATCATCGCGCCTGCAACTCCCTCCCCCCTCTTCCGCTGTCCTCACGCCCTCCATCCGGGTCCATCGGTGGATTCGGATTAAGAAACCCGGACCTGGCGTCAGGTCCGGGTTTTTGATTGTTGTCCAATTGCCTGAGGGTTGTTTTAATAGGGTTGTTTTAGTCAGGTAACCGAATAGCCTCCATCCACGGCGATGACTGCTCCGGTCACATAGTCCGAAGCCCGGCTGGCCAGGAACACTGCGGCGCCTTGTAGTTCCTCCGGTTCTCCCCAACGGCCAGTGGGAATGCGGCGGTTGATCAAGTCATAACGTTCTGGGTCCCTTTCGGGGATGGCCTCGGTCAACTCGGTCATGAACCAGCCCGGCAATATGGCGTTGACCTGGATGTGGTCTTGGGCCCAGGCAATGGCCAAACTTTTCGTAAGCTGCACCACCCCGGCCTTGCTGGCCGCATAGGGCGCCACCCAATCGCTGCCAAACAGGGAAAACATGGATCCTATGTTAATGATCTTTCCCCCGCCCTGCTCTTTGATGTGGGGGTAAACCTGTTGAGAAGCGATGAACCCCGCCCTGAGATTCACGCTAACCACCCGGTCCCACTCTTCCACCGACAACTCCTGAGGCATTTTACGGACGGAGATTCCGGCGTTGTTGACCAAGATGTCGATTCGCCCGAAGTGTTCTTTGGTCTGGGCGACCATCTGATTGATCTCGTCTTGAACCGAAACGTCAACGGTAACAGCCAGCGCGCTAACCCCCACTGCCTCTACCTGTGACACCGCCTGCATCGTCTTTTCCGGGTTGCGGGCGGCGATGGCTATATGCGCGCCGGCTTGGGCCAACCCCAAGGCCATCCCCAACCCCAACCCGCCATTGCCGCCGGTGACGATGGCCACCTTCCCTGTCAGGTCAAAGATATTTTCGATGTTCATGAAGCCTCTCAGAATCGAATAGCGCTACAGATCTCGCGCATACCGGGCAGTGCCGGGGTCAAGGTCATAGCCCGCGGCTTCCCAAAAGCCAGTGGCCCACGGATGCTCCCGCTCCACCAGAGCGGTGATGCGTTTGGCGCCCTTTTCCGCCATCCACCGCTCGGCTTCCGCCGCCAACCTCCGGGCGAATCCCCGGCGGCGGAAATCGGGATGAACCGCCATTCTGTATATTTCCCCACGCCAACCGTCGAATGTGCCGATCAGTGAGCCGACGATCCTGCCACCGCTCTCGGCTAGTATGAAATACGAAGCGGAGGAATCGATGGCAATCCGCAAGTATTGGCCGGCGTCAGTGCTGCTGGCCGTCGCCTCGGCAGCCTGCCACATCGCCAACACCTGCTCGATGTCAGCGTACAGACATTCCCGAATAATTATCTCGTCGGCCATTCTGTTACTCCCGGCCAGACGCTATTTCCTGAAGCGGCTATTTCTTCAAGGTCAGAAGATGGGCTTCCATGGGAAATCTCAGACCGCTCTCTCCCGAGTACTGCGCCATTTCAACGGATACTTGAGCCGACAATAAATCGAGGGTGTCCTCGGAGAATTGGGCGTCGGTGCGCCTCATTATCGATCCGACAGCGATGGCCGGGTTAATTCCTCGGACGAGGCGAAGATGGCCTCCTGGCTGCGGGTCACCACGGTGGCTTCTGGGAATCCCCCGTCAGCGAATGGGCGGCGGAGTTGGTTCGGGCCAGGAAACGCGAAAAGCTCATCCAGGAGGCCCGCGGCGTAAGGACCTACGATGCGCCCCAGCGCGGTAGCCAATGCCAGATAGCCAGGGCTTTTTTCCATTGACGACCAAACCGCGATCCCAATTCGGCCGCCTGGCTTCAAGACCCTATTGATCTCACTGACTGCCTGGAGACGGTCCGGAAAGAATTGGAATCCTTGTTGACACACTACAAGGTCAAATTCCTGGTCGTCAAATTCCTGGTCAAGGAAGGCCAGGGCGCCGGCGTCTCCTTCTCGCCAATCTATCGATGGATCCGTGTTCCGGGCGGTGGCGATTTGGGCGCCGTTGAAATCCACGCCGGACACCTTCCCTCTTGGTTGAACCCTGGAAGCCGCCATCCTGGCAACGACCCCGGTCCCACAGGCAAGATCAAGAAGGCGCTCGCCAGGCTGCGGCGCGGCCAGTTCCAAAAGTGTCTCCGACCAATGGGAGAATATCGCCGGCGCCATGAATCTCTCGTATATCTCGGACGGCGAGGTGGTTGTTTGGATTGATTGCCCGGTCATATCGTTAATAATCCCCTAAGACCTACGCGGTCGCCACTAGGTGTCTCTAAATTTGGGCATCACCTGCTCGCCGAATAACTTTACGGTTCTCTCAACGTGTTGGGCCTCGATCTGGCCCACGTTGACGTTGAGCATCACGTTACGGGCGCCGATTTCTTTTAGCTCAGCCACCTGCTCGGCTACACGGCGCGGCGTTCCGGCTAGAAAGGCCTGCTCCACCAGCTCTCCGGCGGGCCGTGGCTGGTTGGGGTCCGCGGCCGGGACTTCGCTCACGTTGTAGTTGATACGCGCGTCCAGGAGATGCTTGCGGTATCTTTCCAGCGCGGGCCCGGCGATGTCCTGGGCTTCTTGGTCCGAGCCGGCCACCACCAAACCACGCTGCACCCAGGTCTGGTCCAAAGAACGCTCCACTGCTGAATCGGCAAATCCGGCCTGGTGCATTGTGTCACGGTAGAGGTCTAGGCGGTGGAGTAGCGTGTCCACGGTCTGGACGCCGATGAGCACCGGGCGGCCTAGCTTGGCCATTTCAATGACCGAAGGCTCGCTGATGCAGGCGCGGACGAGGGGCGGGTGGGGTTTCTGGTAAGGCCTGGGCCGCAATCCGGGAAACTTACTCTGCCAGTAGCGCCCCTGGTGGTCCACGTTCTCGCCGGTCCAGGCTTTAACGAGAAGTTCTTCAGCCTCGGCCACCATGTCCCGGCCTTGATCTATGGTGATGCCGAAGCCGATATATTCGTACTCGTTGTAGGCGGAGCCTCGTCCCGTGCCGACAATCAGGCGGCCCTTACTCAGGTGGTCTAGCAAGGAGGTTTGAACCGCTAACCGGACGGGATGGTACAGCGCCATTTCCAACACCGCGAAGCCAATCAGCATCCGCTGAGTTCTCATGGCCACGGCCGTCCCGAACACCACCGGATCGGCATAGGCAACGGCGCCGTCGAAATGGTGCTCGGTCAGCCAAACGGCGTCGAAGCCCGCCTGTTCTGCCAACTCCACTTCATGGAGTGTCCTTTCTACAACCTGATGGTCTTTATCGGGGTCTGTGCTGATGGAAAAAACGAAAGAACCGAAACGCAACCTATACTCCTGCCAATCGGGGGTTTAGTCCTGGGGTTGATACGTCAAACCTCCGCCATCCGAATGCCTTCCGGACCATGGATACGGCAACGTTGGACCACCACCGCCATGGAATCCGACGACGGTCCCATTTTGCAGGTTCCGGAGATATCTGTCATAACAATATGAGTTCGTCGGGGCGCCTCAAGTCGTGTTTCATGTCACGCCTCCCTAGACACTCATAGACGCTGCCTTGGACGCCTGTTCGTTCGCCCGATCAGTCGAGATTATAAACGAATTCCACGTCGTTGATACCCCTGAGAACCAGGCTGCCCCGGCGTTGATTTCTGGGATCATGGCATTGGCCTCGATTCTTTTGGCGTCGGCGCCAGATTGGACGAATTCCAACTCCAGCGATAGCCAGTCTCCGAACCGGCGCAGATAGGCAAGGGATTCTTGATGCAGGTCATCCATTTCGGGAGAAGGAGATACGGCCTCGAGACGGCCCACCAACAATCGAGCATCGTTGACAAGTTCTTGCTTAGCGGTCACCCTTTGCGACCTCCGGCCAGCCGTGGCGATCTCCTGAGAGCGGCGCGTGGAGATCGATGATTCATCGCTGATGATGGCGTTGAGAACAGCCATGTACTGGCGAATACCGGAACGTCCCGGGTCATCCCAGACGATCAACCATTCCCGAAAATCATCCTGGAAAACCGGATATGCCACGGTGGTTTCATCTTCAATGGCGGTAAGGATGTTGGCGCCCCGGCCCATGCTTTTCAACACCGACACGCCGGCCTTGGCGCCGTAGGTCTCATTCAGGTATCTGACCGCCATGTACGCCTGGGCGTATTGGAGGCTGATCCTATCTGTATCGGTCTGGCTGTTCCAAATCTCTTGGCTCTCCATCCCCCGCAGGTCTAGAAGAGTCCCGCTCAACGCCGCTGCTTTGGCAATATCGGCATCGTTGTAAAGGCGCAGCCGGGTGGCGTCAGGCCGTTCGCTCTCCAGATTTACCGTGTACTCCAGATACTGGGCGGTTCCCTCGTTGAGCCAGGAGGGTAGGTTCCGGTCCAATGAGATTTCGTCGAGCACCAGATGGGCGTACTCGTGGGTCAGCAGCCGCAAGATGGTCGTTCGTAGGAAGTCGGTCCTCATGTATATGCCCGGCCGGACTCCCGACCTTCGATAGAAACCCGATTCAAACCCAACAATGGTCCCGGTGGCGGCGGCAACCTCTTCGAACAAGGCGCGGTTCCCGGCCAGATATATGTCCGGGATGGTGGTTGTCTGAATCCCTTGGCGTTCCAATATCTGTTCCGTCACCCACTTGAGGTGAGACTGCAGATCCACGGCCAAAGTCGCCGGCACCAGGTTGGAGTAATAGGTGTCGGAGATGGATCCCTGGTATTTTCGCAACTCTATACCCACCATCTCGCGCTCAGTCCCGGCTAGTTGAAACTGGCTGACCGAGTAGTTCTCCACGGTAGTATCCTCGTCGAAGGCGAGTATGACGCCCCAAATGCCTTCGCTGTCCCTGGTGGCGACGCGCAGCCAGGTCACCCGTCCAGAGCCGTCGGCGAAGATAGAACGTTCGGTCAACGCCTCGCCATTGGCCTGGGTAAAGTTGACCTCATGTTCAGTGATCCATTCCACCGGAGCGCCGCGGGGATCCAGGAACCCCACGGTGACACCCTGCCACGGTTCCAGCCCTTCAAGGGTGAATCGAATATCCCTGCCCGCTAAAGGGCTGGCCGGGTTTATTGTCAAAACGGGCCCATCGGCCGCGCCACCGCCGGTATTGACCGGTGACGAGCTTTCCACGATGCCACCGGAAGCCGTTCCCGGGACGGCGGTGGGGACGGGGGTGGGTCGTGGCTTGGGAGTCGGCGGCGACACCATTGGCGTCGCCGTTGGTTGGGGCGTGGCCGTAGATGGGAAAACCACCGGCGTTGGAGTGGGCAACGGCGTGGGGAACACCAGCGCCGTGGGGGTGGGCGGCAACACGATGGCGGTGGCCGTCGGCTGAGCTGTGGCGGTGGGTGCAGGAGTTACGGTCGGTAACGCCGCCAAAGCCGAAGATAGTTCTTCTTGCACCAAACGCCTAACGTCATCTTCAGGAGGAGCGCATGCGGCCATGATCAGAGAGATTCCCGCTGCCAGCGCCCAAAGAGTGCCTGATTTCATATCAACTCCCTGATCAACTTGACCTAGACCTAAGGGTTAGCTACCCCAAAGCGCGAGGGATACCCCTACGAGAAAGAATCCAATCACCCAAGGCGAAACATCTGAGGCAGGGGAGCCTTTTTCCCCAACACTTGAGTCCGCCTGAGCTACCAAGGGTGACGCCGGCAAACACCCGCCTTTACATGTTGCCTACAATTCTGCCGGGCCGCCACGCCCGGCGCAAGGGTGTCTACGCCGGTGGTTCACCTGGTCCTTCAACACTTAGTGGGGAGGTCCATGCGGCCTTCAGACATACTTTTCCACGGCTTTCCTATCTGGCAGGCCGGTAGTACAATTGCGCCGAAATCTCATTATTCCTTACCGGTATCATCCCCTTCCAGGATATTCATGCTTCAGACCACCCGGGACCGGTTCTTGCTGGCCCTCCAATATCAGGACTACCGGACCCTATGGATCGCAAACATGTGCGCCGGATCAGCCGCTTGGGGCCTGATCATCGCCAGGGGTTGGCTGGCGTATGATATCACCGGCGGGTCCTCCTTCTGGGCTGGACTGGTCACGTTCGCGGCCATGGCGCCACGTTTTGGCAACCCCATCATGGGTTTCGTGGCCGACAAGATGGACCGCGGCACATTACTGTCCCTCAGTTACTTTTTCAATTTAGCCCACAATGTGGTTCTGGCGCTTTTAGTTACGATGGGATTTGCCACCCCTTGGGTTTTGGTCGTCCTGGCCCTGACCAACGGCTTCCTGCGTTCGGGCCAGCAGACCGCCACCCAATCGTTGATTCCCAATTTGGTCCCCAAGGAACATCTGCTCAACGGCGTTGCCCTGAACCAGGCTACGCAGCAGGGTTCCCGGATGGTGGGCGCTCTGGCCATCATGCCGCTATTGGGGTTCTTCTCCGGGAACTTGGAAATGGTGTTCTGGCTTTGCAGCGCCCTCTACGGCGTGGGCATGCTGCAAGCGTTACGTATCAAGACCCGCTCCACCGGCGTGGTAGACCGTGACCGGAGCTTCGCCCAGAACTTCTTCGCCGGATTCCAATATGTGTACCAGCATCCCCTGCTGCTGGCCATGGTCCTGATAGTCCTGGCCCACTGCGCCTTCACCATGTCCTACGAATCCATTCTCCCAGCGATCTCCCAGGAAAAACTCTCAGCGGGTTCGGTGGGCGTCTCGTACCTGATAGCGGGCGTGGGCGCCGGCGCGCTGTTTTCCTCTCTTTTCCTGGCGGGGGTCCGCAGCGAATCCAACCGGGGCAAACTTTTCCTGCTGTTCGGGTTTGCCAGCGGGTTCGGGCCTGTCCTGCTAGCCTTGTCCAACAGCCCGGGGCTATCCATCGCCGCCACCGTGGTTATGGGTATCAACCAAGCCGGATTCATGACCATCACCCGCACTATTATTCAATCCATCGTTCCCGACTGGGTGAGGGGCAGGGTCGCCGGGGTGCACTCGATGCACGTGGGCGGCAGCATGGCGCTGGCCAACCTGGGCAACGGCGCTTTTGTGGATGTGTTCGACTCTTCTAAAGTCATGGCCGTGGGCGGCGTGATTTTCCTGGCGGCCATCACCTTGAGCCTCGCCAACGGCTCCCTTAGGGGCTTGTATTTCCCCCGGCCGGCCAATCAGGCTGTCCCGGCATAACCAACGGGTTGCTCTAGACCAATCACCTCGATCATTCGTCCCAATCGTCCCCGTTATTTCCCAGTGATGCACGGTGCATCATTTGTGATAACCTCCTCCCATTCCCATAAACCGGTCTCCATTCCAAATGACCGAGGCGAGGTTATGGACCTACAGAGCATCAGACAGCAGATTCCCGTTTGCCAACAAATGACCTACGTCAACACCGGTATGTCGGGACCGTCTCCTACTCCGGTGGTGGAGGCCATCAAGAAGCGGTTGGACCACGAGTTATTTGAAGGCGCAGCCAGCCCCGATGTTAGAGCTGAGGGGTTGGAGATTCGGGCGCAGGCCAAACAGGCGGTGGCCCGGTTGCTTAACGCCTCTCCCGACGAGATTTGCCTGACTAAGAACACCACCGAAGGCCTAAATCACGTGATGAACGGAATCAGTTGGCGAGATGGCGATGAGATCGTCACCTGCAGCCTAGAGCACAGTTCAGTCTTGGCGCCCAGCCACTTCCAGGGGCTTCGCCACCGGGTCGTTGTCAAAGTATTGACGTTGGAGTCAAACGAGCCCAAGGATTCCATTCTAGAAAAGATCGAGGCGGCGTTGACCGAGCGCACCCGCATGGTGTTTCTCAGCCATATCGAATATTCCAGCGGTTTGCGCATGCCGGTGAAAGAGATTCAGCGAATGATCAAAGGCCGGGGAGACCGGGGCATCATGCTGCTCCTGGATGGCGCTCAGACCGCAGGACACATCGCCCTGGACATGAAGGACTTGGACTGCGAGTTCTATGCAATCCCGGGGCAGAAATGGCTGTTGGGTCCAGAGGGTGTTGGCGCGCTGTATATTCGACAAGATATGATCTCCCAGGTGGCGCCTACCCACGTGGCGGGCAGGGCCACCGTGACCAACCACGACCCCTACAGCATTGATCCGGTCACCGAAAGCATGGACAAGTTTCTGTTGACCTCGACCAGCGCCGCGCTTCAGGCCGGAATGCTGGAGGCAATCAATTTCGTGCAAGCCGCAGGCTTAAATGAGATCGAGAAACGGGTTTCGGATTTGGCCGCCTCTTTAAAACATGGCTTGGCTGAGATCCGCGGGGTCACCGTTCTCTCACCCTTGGAACGAGAGAGTTCCTCAGGATTGGTCTCTTTTTCTGTGGACGGTTTGGAACCTGCTGAGGCTGTTTCCAGGCTCTGGGAACGCAACCGCATCGTGTGCCGCCAAGTGGCGTTCCCATCCTGCGTGCGGGTATCCATGCATTTCTTCAACAACGAGGAAGAGGTCAACCAAATCGTGGACGGCGTCGCAAATCTAACCTAGATTTGGCGGCGGAGGCAGCCCCGTTCCGCAGCTCTCTTCATTCATTCCCTCGCTTGGTTTGCCCTCGCCTGGTTTGCCCTCGCTTGGTTAGATGGTAGGATGTGCCACAATCGCCAACCTGCCCAGTCATACCCGTACACGCATCTATTCATCGCTGCCTGGCTGGGCTTCGCCGGTGGATTTACCTATTCAAGTTGGAGGATTTGAGATGGCTTCAGACAAGATTCGCCTGGGGGTGATCGGCGCAAATATCAGCAAAGGGTGGGCCCACCGGTCCCACCTGCCGGCGCTGATGGCCAGCCCCGAATTCGAACTTACCGCCGTTTGCACCACCCACAAGGAAACCGCCGAAGAGTCGAAAGAGAAGTTCGGCGCCAAGCTGGCCTTCCACGAACATCACACCATGTTGGCCAGCGGAGAGATAGACGCGGTGGCGGTGGTGGTCAGGGTCCCCCAGCATTACCAACTCACCAAGGATGTCTTGGAGGCCGGCAAGCACGTCTACACCGAATGGCCCCTGGGGGCTACTCTGGCCGAAGCCCAAGAGTTGGCCGAACTGGCCCGGGCCAAAGGTCTTCAAACCATGGTGGGATTGCAGGCCCGCGCCGCGCCGGCCGTGTTGGAGATGAAGGAATTAGTGGAATCGGGGTATGTGGGTGAGGTGATGGCCTGTCATTTGAGCCTGGTTCGCGGCGGCGTCTTGGAGCGGACTTCCGACCGGACCTGGCAGCGAGACGACACCCTGGGGGCGACCACGTTGACCATCGCTTGCGGCCACACCATCGACGCGATGCGCTTTGTCGTGGGCGACTATGCCGAAGTTTCCACGGTGGTGAGCACTCAGGCGGAACAGTGGTACGAAACCGACACTAAGCAAATGGTCGATGTAACGGCCCCGGACAATATCCTGATCAACGGCACGTTGAAAAACGGCGCCGTCGCCTCGGTCCACGTGGCCGTCGTGCCCTGGTCCGACAGCGGCTATAAGCTGGAGGTGTTTGGCCGGGAGGGCACGTTGGTGGCGTCCTCGTCGGACTCCCCCCAACTGGGCGATGTGAAGCTTCAAGGCGCCAAGATCAGCGACAAAGGCTTGCAGGATCTTCCGGTTTCGTCTAAATACATCAACGTTTTAGAGGAGATGCCCGCGGGAGCGCCGTACAACGTGGGCCAGATGTATTACCAGTTCGGCCAAGCCATCCGCTCAGGAAACAGCCACGTGGCCGACTTCGACACTGCGGTGGAGCTGCACCGGTTGATCGACTACATCCGGGAGTCATCGGATAACGGGTGCCGAGTGGCCATACCGGCGTAGGGTGCGCCGCACGGCCGGATCAGCTTCAACTCACAAAACAGGAAATCTTGGCCCTCATTGATGATGTCTTATTGAAGTTGAACATCGCGAACCCGACCTTAGAGATACAGATAGACGTCAAGCCGGGCTCTGATCCCAACCCCATAAACCTTGGCTCAGAAGGATTCATTCCGGTCGCGATCCTGACCACGGCGGATTTCGATGCCGCCGATGCGGACCAAGCCAGCCTTACCCTTGAAGGAGCAGCCGCCAGGGTGAAGGGTAAAAGTGGAAACATTGGCAGCTTTGATGACATAGACGGCGATGGAGACTTGGACCTGGTAGTACAGTTCCCGACAGCCGACCTTGAATTAACGGAGGCGGATACGGTGGCTGTTCTGGACGGGACGGCTCTAGATGGAACTCCGATCCAGGGCTCCGATGCGATCATTGTGGTTCCTTGACCCGCATGATTGGGGCCGGCTGTAAACGATAAGCATCCTGGGTCCTCGTTGAGGCCTCTCACTAGGCGGAGAGATCGCACTTCTTGAGAGGACACCGGCAAGACATCTCTCCGTCCGGCTTTTAGAATTGAATCGATGGACTGACCGGTTGCACTGGCCCAAAAAGCTCACCGCCGATGCGGACCAAGCCAGCCTAACCCTGGAAGGCTCGGTCGCAAGGGTGACGGGTAAAAGCGGGAACATCGGCAGCTTTGATGACATAGACGGCGATGGAGACTTGGACCTGGTAGTACAGTTCCCGACTGCCGACCTCGAATTAACGGAGGCGGATACGGTGGCGGTTCTGGACGGTACGGCTCTGGATGGGACTCCGATTCAGGGCTCCGATACGATCATTGTCGTACCTTGACCTGCTTGGTTGGGACCAGGCTGTTAACGATAAGCCTCCTGGGTCTCGCGTTGAGGCCTCTCATGAAGTGGAGATATCGCACTTCTTGAGAGGCTGCTCAGGGATCATATGTGGAGTTGAACGGAGTGGCTGCCGCGAAGAATGTGGTGTTTATAGCACCAACCCCTTAGGTTTAAAATTTCGCCATCGAGAAGATGAGTCATTTGGAAAAAGCGCCATTCAAAATACTATTGAGCTTAATTCTAATGATCCTGATATCTGGTTGTGCTACTTTATCAATCCACCATACGAAAACGAATGCAAGACAGAGATCACAACGAACCGCCCGCTGATAACAGTCAAGCCTCAAAATATAGGATTTTGGCAGCCAGAGCGGGTTTGTCAAACAAAGACGTTGCGGAAGTCATCATGAGCTTCGAGTTCGACGGGAAAATAGATGGTGAGCCATTCTCGGTAAAGGGCAACGTGATTTACGATAATGCCGAGGTATCAAAAGCGGCATTTTACGAACGCCGAGGGTATTAAACCGGTGACCGTAGATCAAGTGTAAGTATTCGGAAACTCAGTCGACTTATTATTCCTGCTCATCGACGAAGATTCCATCGACAACAGCACCGCACTCATTCGCAACATCTCTTTCAACCCACCCAACTGCAGGGGTGGCGACCCCTCCGCATGCGTCAATGATGACATCGCGGCCCTTGGCGGACGAACGTTGATTTTTACGCGAGGGAACGATATCACTCCTTTCAGCGGGCTAACGCTGCCCACCGGCCAGATTGGCGATGAGGGGCTCTTTTGGTTCACCAAGGCCGATCGACCTGGTAGTGCAACGTTCTAGTACTACAACGACGCGTTATCCTACAAGGTAACTCGTGGGCGGATTTTGAAGCTGGCAACGAACGAGTGCGAGTCTCCCATGATGAACGGTCCGTAGCTGAAGAAGAAGACCTGAGCGTGTTTTCTCATAACGCGTCGTTGTAGTACTAGAGGGGATGCCCGCGGGAGCGCTCTACAACGTGGGCCAGATGTATTACCAGTTTGGCCAAACCATCCGCTCAGGAAACAGCCACGTGGCCGACTTCGACACCGCGGTGGAGCTGCACCGGTTGATCGACTCCATCCGGGAGTCATCGGATAACGGGCGCCGGGTGGCGGTGGCGACATAGGCGTGACGACGGCAAAGGACACGCTGAAACTGTTCAGAGTTGAGGGGAAGTGAGCAACCGGCGGCATTCCAGGAGGGGATTGAGACCTCTGGCCCGCCAGGTGCCAAAGAGGGATGCCAAGGTCATCTTGCTGTCGGCGCCCTGCCCTGAGCGGGCGCCGACAGCAAGATGACCTTGCGACTGGTTACCAGATGCCGCAGGCTCCGCTCGGCGGCGTTGTTGTCTGAGGGCACGGCTGGGTCCGACACGAAGACAAACAGTTCCTTGATGAACCGTTCCATGCGCCGGCAGAGCTTGGCCTGAACCGCCAGGGGATCTTTAAGGAAAGGCCGCGCCAAGACCATTAGTTTCTCCTCCAGCATTAGCTGGGTGCGATGGCCTGGCTGGGCTCGGGGAAGGACCGAGGCCTTGGCCTCCGTGTAGACCTGGTGAACCGCCTCGGCCCACTGAGCCAGCCCAGCGTCTTCTGGGTACAACCCCAGGTCATGGATATCCCGCAGCAGATGAGCCCAGCACCGTTGCTTCAGGCCCGGGTAGTGGTTATAGGCGGCGTAGAAATCACTGACCAACACTCCGCTGAAGGAGGAATCCAGCACCTCATCCACCACCCCCTTATCCCGACCCCGACGCAGGAAGTATCGTTCGCTGGGAGTGCTGAAGGTCCAAACATAGCCGTTGCTCCCGTCCTGGCGCCAGCCGGTTTCGTCGCCCTGCACCACGGGACTGGCGCGGACTTGCTCGAGCACCTCTCGCACCGCCGTCTCAGCCTGACGGGCTACTCCATGGACGGCCTGGACGATGGCGCCAACACTCAGGTGCAACTGATGGACGCTCTCCAGGTACCAATGGATGATTCTTATGGGCAACCGTCCCTCCTCCCGCAGGGTCACCATCAGGCTTACCAGATTGACCCCCAGGCGCTGCTGGCCCAGAACCACCCCCTGCAGGGCCTCTTTGGGCAGCCGGCGCCGCTGGCATACCGGACAGATGCGGGCTACCAGGGCGTGCTCGGTCACTTCTACCGGAGCCACCGGTAGCTCAATGACTTCCCGAGTTCGCTGTACCCATCCGCCGTTCAGGTGAGTCCCGCAGTCGGGACAGACCGCCACGGCATGCTCCACCCGCCGGGTAGGAGTCATGCGCTGGCGGGCGAAGCCATGGCGGCGCGGCTTTCTGGGCTCCTTTTTCTCCGGCGCTTGCCGGCTGGAGTGCGGCTGATTACCCGGCATCCCCGACGACCCGCGCCGGTTGGGACGGGATTCCAGAACCCCAATCCGCCTTTGCAAATCGGCAATGACTCCCCGCTGGCCGGCAATTATCTCCAGCAGAGTTTCGCCACTCGCCGCGTTCAGGTCTAGTTCAGTGTCCACCTCCCTGGTATGCCACAACTCCCCCGGCCATGCCAGCGTTTTTCCAACGGCTTTGAGCCAATTCACCTCATCAAGTCTGAACAGTTACGACACGCTATAAATGCTTGACACGCCAGGCGTGCCCCGATATACTGGCCAAGCTCTCTCGAGTCGAGAGGGTGTTCCGAACGGAAAGTTCTGGACGCACCTTAACAGTTGAACAGTGGAAGGAAGCTAGGTAAACAAACGTTTAGAGAGTTTGATCCTGGCTCAGGGTGAACGCTGGCGGCGCGCTTAATGCATGCAAGTCGAACGTGCCTTCGGGCAAGTGGCAGACGGCTGAGTAACGCGTGAATAACACACCCTTCGGTGGGGTATAGCCTCGGGAAACTGGGGGTAATCCCGCATACGATCCCTTCGCCCTGGTGGGGGGATGAAAGCCTTCGGGCGCCGAAGGAGCGGTTCGCGTCTTATCAGGTAGTTGGTGAGGTAACGGCTCACCAAGCCGATGACGGGTAGCTGGTCTGAGAGGACGACCAGCCAGAGGGGGACTGAGACACGGCCCCCACTCCTACGGGAGGCAGCAGCAGGGAATTTTGGGCAATGGACGAAAGTCTGACCCAGCGACGTCGCGTGAGGGATGAAGGTCTTAGGGCTGTAAACCTCTTTTCCGAAGGAAGAGGAAGGACGGTACTTCGGGAATAAGCTCCGGCTAACTACGTGCCAGCAGCCGCGGTAATACGTAGGGAGCGAGCGTTACCCGGAATCACTGGGCGTAAAGAGCGCGTAGGCGGCTGGATAAGTCTTTTGTGAAAGCTCCCGGCTTAACTGGGAGAGGTCAAGGGATACTATTCGGCTTGAGGGCAGTAGAGGAAGGCGGAATTCCCGGTGTAGCGGTGAAATGCGTAGATATCGGGAGGAACACCAGCGGCGAAAGCGGCCTTCTGGGCTGTGCCTGACGCTGAGGCGCGAGAGCGTGGGGAGCAAACTGGATTAGATACCCAGGTAGTCCACGCCCTAAACGATGAATGCTAGGTATAGGGGGTATCGACCCCCTCTGTGCCGCAGCTAACGCAATAAGCATTCCGCCTGGGGACTACGGCCGCAAGGCTAAAACTCAAAGGAATTGACGGGGGCCCGCACAAGCGGTGGAGCGTGTGGTTTAATTCGATGCTAAGCGAAGAACCTTACCTGGGCTTGACATGTTTGTGGTAGGAACCCGAAAGGGTGACGACCCCGGGGTAACTCGGGGAGCTTTCACAGGTGCTGCATGGCTGTCGTCAGCTCGTGCCGTGAGGTGTTGGGTTAAGTCCCGCAACGAGCGCAACCCTTGTCGCTAGTTACATTCTCTAGCGAGACAGCCTCTCACAAGGAGGAGGAAGGTGGGGATGACGTCAAGTCATCATGGCCCTTATGCCCAGGGCTACACACACGCTACAATGGCCGGTACAATGGGTTGCCAAAGCGCGAGCTGGAGCCAATCCCATCAAAGCCGGTCCCAGTTGGGATTGCAGGCTGCAACTCGCCTGCATGAACGCGGAATCGCTAGTAACCGCAGGTCAGCACACTGCGGTGAATACGTTCCCGGGCCTTGTACACACCGCCCGTCACGTCATGGAAGCCGAGAACAACTGAAGTCGCTGAGCTAACCCGCAAGGGAGGCAGGCGCCGAGGTCGGGCTTGGTAACTGGGACGAAGTCGTAACAAGGTAGCTGTACCGGAAGGTGCGGCTGGATCACCTCCTTTATACGGAGCTTACGGTCAGACTTGTTTCCCCGGCCTAGCCGGGGCGAAAGCCAGACCCAACTCCCAGGTCGGACGATGGACGTTCCGAGCCGGTCGCCCCGCGGTTGAGCTATGCTCCCAGCGGCAATCAGCAAGGTTCCCTGAGAAATCCCGTCGTACGGTCCCGATCTAATCGGGGCTAACCATTACTAACGAACCATATAGTTTCCTTCCGCTGTTCAGCAGTTAAGGCAGGCAACAAAAAGCCCCGACGTATGTCGGGGCTTTTTGTTTTACGCGGTTCGTACGTTTTAATTAAGGGTTGGATCGCCTTCCTGTAGGGGTTTGATTCCTTTCGGCTGCTTTAACTGATCACTGTTAATGGTCCTAGAAACTCGGACGGAAACCCCGATTCTCCCCAAGTCGTCGTTTTCTTAGCGATGATTGTCGATGTAACAGTGGGTTCTTGAACCGTATTACAGACACGATCATGCCACATAAGACTATAATACGTCTGTCTGGCGTAGCGCGAAACCCGGCCAATGGCTTTCCGGCCAGACCTCTAGTATTACAACGTCAGTTAGTTTGATAGGATAACTGTGTAGCTGGAGAGGGAATAGGCAGGTGAGGTGGGGATGTGGATGCGGCAGCTTTCGAGCAGGTGTACGGGCCATTTCGGGATTTTCACGCTTACTTCGCGCCGCTGTTTGGCCGCCGGGAGACGCGGGAGCACAGCGGTCATTATCTCCAGGCCCTGCTGGTACAGTCTGGGGAGCGGCGCAACGCTGAGAACCTGTCGGAGACGGTTCCGGGGTCAGCCCGAGGGATGCAGCGGTTTCTCACCGATTCTCCCTGGGACGATGAGGTGATTATAGGACGGCTGCAGGAGTACCTGGGAACCCGGCTGGAGCATCCGGAAGGGGTGTGGGCGCTGGACGGCAGCGACTTTCCCAAGCAGGGGAGGAAGTCGGTGGGAGTGGCCCGGCAGTACTGCGGGAGGCTGGGGAAGGTGGCCAACTGCCAGGCGGGGATGTTCCTGGCCTATGTCAGCCCGTTGGGACGGGCATTGGTGGACAAGGGGCTGTATCTGCCCGAGAGTTGGACCTCGGACAAAGACCGGTGTGAGGCGGCGGGTGTGCCGGAGGATAGGCAGGGCTACCGGTCCAAGACGGAGTTGGCCTTGGAGATGGTGGGGCGGGCACAGGAGCGGGGCCACCTGAAGGCTGGATGGGTCGCGGCGGACGACGCCTTTGGGATGTCGCCGTCCTTCCGGGAGGGCCTGGCGGCCTTGGGGATGTGGTACGTGCTGGACGTTCCGTCCGGCTTTACGGTGTGGCCGCCGGAGCCTGCCTGGACCAGTGCGGAGTATCAGGGATTCGGGCGTCCCCGCAAACCCAGGCTGCGAGACGGTCAGCGCCGGACCATGGAGCAGCGCAGCGACGAGTTGCCGGAGGAGGCCTGGCGTGAGATTACGGTGGCCGAGGGAAGCCAGGGACCACGCAGCTACCTTTTCAGCGCCCAGAGGGTGCGACCGACCAGCAGGCGCAAGCCCGGCGAAATCCACTGGGCCGTCTACCGCCGGAACCTGGACGGCAGCGAACCCCGCTACTACCTGTCCAATGCTCCGGAGGATACCCCGTTGGAGACCCTGGCATACGTGGGAGGCTCCCGTTGGCGTATAGAAACGGAGTTTGAGACGGAGAAAAGCGACGTAGGCCTGGACGAGTACGAGACCCGCACCTGGGCTGGCTGGCATCACCACGTGGCCCTGTGCCTGCTGGGCGGAGCTTTTCTGCTGAGCCTGCAACAGGCTTGGGGGGGAAAAGATGCCCCGGATCACGAGGCCGCAGGTCTACCGGGTGGTGCGGGAAATGCTGCCCCGGGAACGGTTCGGGCCAACCGAGTTGCTGCGGTGGCTTGAGGATACGCAGGACAGTAACGAACGGGCCAAACGCTCCCATGCCAAGCGCCGCGCCGCCATGCGGGCATCACCCCACATCCCTCCCTGAACTGACGTTGTAATACTAGGGCGCAGCGCAAGAATAATGAGCAAGAAATTTTCGAATCCACAAGCCACGCTTGAAGAAGTTCTAAGGTGGACCCAATGATTAAGACAGCCTGAGGGCTAAATTAAGAGAGTCTCCCGCCCCTACGCTAGGTTTCACCAAGCCCGATGTCAGCCCTGGTTCTTGAGCTGCTACCCTCTTTTCTGCCTGGCCCTTTTGGTACACCTGTGCTGGGGTTCGATAGCCCAAAGACTGGTGAGGTCTCCGCCGGTTGTAGAACTCCAGGTAAGCGTTGATCCCAACTCGGGCTTCTGCGACAGTCTGGTATGCCTTCAGATACACCTCCTCATACTTGATGCTCCGCCACAACCGCTCCACAAAGATGTTGTCCAGGTACCTACCTTTACCATCCATGCTGACCTGAATGCCCCGCTCCTGCAACGTCTGGGTAAAGGCATCACTGGTGAACTGTGCCCCCTGGTCCGTGTTAAAGACCTCCGGCCGTCCCTTGCCCAATGCTGCCTCCAACGCCGTCACACAGAAGTCCGTGTCCATGGTGTTGGAGAGCTTCCAGGCCAGCACATGCCGGCTGTGCCAGTCCATGATGGCCACCAGGTACAGGAAGCCCTGAGCCATGGGAATGTAGGTAATGTCCGCCGCCCAGACCTGGTCGACCCGATTAACATCCACTCCCTTCAGCAGGTAGGGATAGACCCGATGTCCCGGAGCTGGCTTGCTAGTGTTGGGACGCCGATAGATGGCTTCCAGGCCCATCAACCGCATCAGCCTTCGAACCTTGCTTCGGCTCACTAGGTAGCCCTCTGCCAGCAGCCAGGCCTTCATCCTCCTGGAACCGTAGAAGGGCGTCTTCAAATACTGACGGTCCATCCGAGCCATCAACTCCAGGTCTTCTGCTCTGGTCGAGACTGGCCGGTAGTACACTGAGGCTCGGCTGATGTTCAGCAGTGTACACTGACGGACCAGGGACAGTTGCTTATGGCCTCGGTCGATCATGGCCTGCCGCAGGCTGCGATTCATAGACCGGACCTTTCCGACAAAAAATCGCGTTCCACCTTCAGCTGGCCGATGTGCCGGTAGAGTTGGTCAATTTGAGCTTCTTTGGCCTTTTCCTGGGATTTATGGTTGTCGGCAAATAGCTCCGGAGCTCCTTCTAACAGGGCCCTTTCTAACAGGGCCCTTTTCCAAGCGTGAATCTGGCTGGGATGGACCTCAAATCGGCTGGCCAACTGGGCGATGGTCTCTTCCCCTTGAAGAGCGGCCAGGGCCACCTTGGCCTTGAACGCTGGGCTGTGTTTCTTCCTCGTCTGCCTCATGTCCTTCTCCTCCCCAACAGCAACCGCTGCCGGTATTTTAGGAGCTGGACTCTCTCTTAGCCACCTGTCTAGTTTTTGGGTACCACCTCACTCTTCAGAAGCTTCAAGTCCATCTACCCAGCCTTCAACAAAGCCTTGGAGTCAAAAGTCTAGGTATATTTGGGTCCTACGCCAAACGTTCAAACAACCGGACTAGCGACCTTGACCTTCTGGTCGAATTTGAAACCGTGCCCACTATGTTCGAGTTCGTCCGGTTGGAACCCCCCCTTTCCACCATATCGCGAGTCACGATTGACCTGGTCATGAAGACCGCCCTGAAGCCGGAAATAGGCAAGCGAATCCTGGTTGAAGTGATGGCGGTGTGAGGCAACGGCGGTTTTGCCTAGGTTTTCTGCGAGCTAGAGATTATGGAATACTTTCGATTAACTGAAACGAAAACGGGATTTCATGTTGAAGATATACCAGACGCCGTAAAACTCATACGTCTGGAAGATTCAATCTCACGTCGCCTCGCCGATCTATTCCTGCATAAAGCAGACCTAGAGTTCGCGGACAGTTGCCTAATCCAAATCAACGGCGTTCCCACAGAACCTAAGGTAATTCCAGATGCACTGTGGCGATGCGCCATAATTCACTACATGAAGTGCTTCGGAGATTCTCAAGCGCGGTTCCGCCTTGGCTTTAGTCAAATCTACAAGGGCGAACCGCCCGAAGCGCTGGAGGTTTTCCAGTATTTTAAGGATCTTCGCAACAAACACATAGTTCATGATGAAAACGCGTATGCGCAAAGCATCCCATGTGCTGCGCTCAACAAAGGCGACAAGCCGTACAAGGTTGAGAAGGTTATTTGCCTAATCTCACGTTTCGATGTGCTTAGCCAGGAAAACTACAGTAATCTGAAGCTGCTCGTCGACAAAGCTCTCGCATGGGTAGTCTCCTAATTCGATACCTGCTGTTTAGCAATCACGAATGAGTTAGAGAAGAAATCGCACAAAGAACTTATTAATACCGCCGAGGTTGCAATTTCCTTGCCAACCAACGAGGACGTCGGCAAGAATCGAGGAAGGAAAATGTAACTCAATCCACCACCCCAAGCGAACGAATCGGTGCAAAACCTCTAATTTAGAAAGCATTCTTTGTGCTGCCTTGATCCAAGTGCATCGGCACCGTGTTCCACTGTTACACCCGTTGGGTTTTCCAAGGCCATGATAGCTGTCCTAGCTAGGACAGCTATCGATCATCGGTCCGCTACCCTCTATTGCGCGTCCTGGGCGAACCTGCCCATCGGCGGGAGCTGAAGTCTCCAAACCGGGAGCCTAAACTGAAGCCAAGATGGAATCTACATCTGGTGGGCGCTGAAGATTGGCTTAGGCACGACGGTGAGGCTCTTTCACTGTACCTGGCAAGCGGTCCTATGCCGCCGATTGGCTTGCCCGATATGCGCATTTCACCTTCAGTTTCGGCGACCAGTACCTTCCGTTGACAGGTCTGCCTGAAGGGCTTTACCATCGTCCGATTGTAGTATAGGAGAAGTAATGAAAAGGTTGAATCTGTTGCGCCTGCTGGTGTTGGTCGCAGCGGCTATTTCGCTGGCTTGCAGCCAAGAAGTGTCAGAGCCCGAGACAGCCGCGCCGTCCGGCGCTGATGTACCCACGGCTACCGCTGCCGCAAATCTGCCGACCGCTGCGCCAGTTACGGCGACCGTCAAGCCGATGCCTACGGCCATTTCGACGGAAGTGCCCACGCCTACCGCTGCGCCCAGGGTTGCGTCGCGAACGGGCGGGGAGAACGGTGCGTTGGTGGTATTGGGTTCCCATTCAACAGCCGCGCCCTCCAGGCTCGGGTCGGGCAATATCGGCGGATTGAGTCTGTCACCGCTTCCCCAGACGATGGCAATGGAGGGCAGTCTGACGGTTTCCGCCATCGGTACGGTTACCGTCGCTCCGGATGAGGCTTACGTGGTTGTGATTCCGGAAAGGGACTATGGTCCTTCCGGCCCACAGCAGTTTTCCTTGGAAGACCGCCAGGAAATTGTGGCGAACTTGGTCGCGATTGGCTTGAACGAAGAAGCCGTCGAGTTCGAACACCCGGGGCGGTACGAACCCATCATTATCCTGGTTGAGGTGGAGATCGACGAAATAGCCAGTACAGGCGACGCCATAGTAGATGCGGTAGAGGAAGTGGTACGACGGTCCGAATCCTTTGGCGTCAGGTTCGCTCTGTCCGAGGAGAACTGCGTCCGGGCCGTATCCTTGGCGCGCCGGGAAGCGGTGCCAGGCACCGAAGCTGCCGCCGATGATCTGGCTGACGCTCTGGAGCTGGAACTGGGCGAAGTTATAGGCGCACTGGAGTACCCACTGCAGAATGTCCCATTTGGCTTTCCCGGCGCCGACCTCAACCCCTGCACCGGACAGAACGCCCCTGCTAGGTATGCCACGTTGCTTCCCTTCGATTCCGAACCGGAGGTGGAAGTTTCTGTAGGATTGCAGGTGTCCTACCGCATCCGGTAGAAGTTAGCGGCTTGGGTCCATGCTGGCGTGTCGGAGGTAATGCGTACGCCGGTCCGAAGCACTGGTTCCGAGCAGAGCTCCAAGCCTGTCCGCCGGAGTCGTGGGCGTTCTTTAGCGGTACTAAACCAAAGCCAAGGTGGGAACTACATTGGGCAGTGATGGCAAAGGCACGGCAGGTGTAAAGATCAAAGCATCGGCTCGGGCCTGTAACCGGGTTCGGCAGCGATGTTTTAATTCATCCTTACGATGAATTAGCCCGCCGAAGAATTGATTCATCTTCTCTTGGACTTTGGCTTTTGTTCCGTGGCATTCGTTGGCCGTGACCTCTTCCCTGGCCCAGTCCCAGACGGCTTCGTCGGCATTGAAGTCTGGGCTGTAGGCCGGTAAGGCCACCAACCGCAGATGCAAGTTCGGAGTGGTCAAATAGCTGCGAATCGCTGCTCCTCGGTGGGCTGGTCCATTGTCCCAGATTGCTACCAGAGGTCCAGGATAGTTTGCTCTTAGCTGCTGTAAAAAGGCGGTGGAGGTCTCGGCATTGCTGTTTCCAGCTATTTCCATGGCTTCCACCTCCCCAGTCTCCAGACAAACTCCCGAGTAGTAGCAGGCCTTCTCTCCCCCCGGGGACTGGTGGAGTCCACCAGCGCTGCCTCTCCCTTGAGTACCCATTTGCCTCGCAGGTCGGCGTCGGCCCGAAAGTGGGCTTCATCCACGAAGAAGATCTTGGCTCCACTCTCTTGGGCCTCCTCTCGGATTTGGCTGTACTGGAGGACGAAGCCCAACCGATGGAGGTAGTTCAAGCAACTGCTCCGACTCAGCCCCAGGTCAAAGCTCTGCTTGAGAAATTGCCTTACTACTTTCCAGTTCCAGTTGGACAATTCAATCCCCGCCTCCCCAGGCGGATTTTGCACCGCAGACTTCAGTTGGTTCTGTTGACCTCGGTTCAAGACGGGGGGGAACCCCCAGTCTGCTCAAAGACCAAACCTTGGGCCCCGCCTTGGCGAAAGTTGTCCAGCCACTTTCCGATGGTATGAGGCTCTCTCTCCAAAGCCTCAGCCACTTGAGTGGCCGACCACCCTTGGGCCAACAACCATAGCCCATGCCATCGCTCTCGCTCCCGAGGTGTTGGCGCCCGATACATCCTTTCCCGTAAGTCGCCTACATCCAGTTGCCACCGTTCCAGGAGTTGCACTATGTCTGTCATCCCATCCACCACCGCCAATCGACTTCTTTTACAGAAGATCGCAACTCCTCTTCGGGTTCGCTTTATGTAGGTTTCACCTTAGCTTTGGTTTAGGCGGTGGCGTCCGCCCGCCTTGAAGCCGGAGCGCTTGCCACCGTGGCCTATGTTTTCCGGACGGGACTGATACCAATCGACCGCTGCCGTGGCTTCATCTTCGGTTATCTGGCCCTTCTCCACCAAGTTGTCCATCCGGCTTTCGAATCTCTCGTCCTGCATGTCGCGGCGCGCCTCTTTGAAGGCGTCTTGGACTTCCTCTTCGCCCAGCCCCAAGATCTCCGCCACCCTGGCGGCCATCCCTTTCTTGGCGCCATCTCCGTCGGTATCTCCCTCCTGGGCCAATATGGCCCCTCCGCTTATGGCTAACGCCAAGATTGCCACTGTCACCAAGCCCACCGCCAATTTCCCTTTCCTCTTAAGCCATTTCATTGGTTATCCTCCATTTCAGTTTTTCGGTCCAGCTTTCCGGTTTTCACCTAAGTTCAACTTGGTATGCACCCATTCTAACCAATGAGTTTTAAGATACGATTAAGATAGTCCAAAAGAAAACCACCCCGAATGGGTCGGGGTGGTTTTCTTCGGCCAAAACCTGCGCCGTCTTATGGTGAAAAGCGCTTAGCGGTAGTGCGAGATCAAAAACCAGACGGCGCTACATCGGCATCGCGGCAAGCCAGCGGCAATATTGGGGACTATTGGATCCCCCGATTCCCACGGCGCCCGAAGGGCCTCCCAGCATCTCCTGGAACCACGATCAGCGACTGCGCCACGATGGTGCCGGCTTCTCCTGCCACGCCGGTCACCCTGACCTGAATGCCTTCAACCAGGTCTGACTGGGTGCCGTCTGTCGTTTTCTGAATGGTGGTTTCGGCTTGAAATGCGACCCTTACTGGACCTTCGGGGCTATCTACGGTAAGCAAGCCTTCTTCAACGCTAATGATGGCGCCCATCACAGGAGCGATTCGCCCGAAGTCTCCCCGCCCTCCGCGGCCAGCCGCAGCCTCTTCTAGGTCATCGGCCAGCAGTGTTATCGATCTGGCTTGAAGATTACCTTCCTGGTCCGGCCGCCCTATGATCCGAATATTCGCGCCTTCCACCAAATCGGCGATGGTCCCTTCGACGGTGTTTTGTATTGTCGTGTCGTCCTGCAACGTGACCTGAACCGTGCCTTGGAATGTGGTCAAGGTCACCACGTTGTCCTCGATTATGTCCACCCTGCCGAAGATGTCCTCAACGCCCTCGGATTCCCCGCCAGCCTGGCCGGCGGCGTCCGGGCCGGAACCGCCCTCAACAGAAGCCGGGGGGGCTCCGGCACGGCTGGGGATTCCCCCCTCCCTACCGCCAAACTCCCCACCCGGCTGGCGGCCTTGAAATCCTCCCGGCTGGAAGTTGCCGCCCTGCGAACTCCGGGGGGTCTGGAGCCCGGCCGATTCCTGTGACGGGTCGGGCCCTTGGCTTTTGCCCAGAACCACCCCAGCGGCGAATGCGGCGCCTAATGCCCCGCCAAACACCAAAGTAAACAACAGCAGTATCGAGAATGCTTTATTGGTCATGACGCCTCAATATTCCTCCACCCCAGTTGGCCCGGCAATCCCATGATCCGCCGGGCAGCCGAAAATCACTCGTAACGCAACGCCTCGATCGGGTGCAGTCTTGCCGCTCGCATTGCCGGATAGATTCCAAAGAAAAGACCAATGCCCGCCGAAACGGCCAAGGCTAAAATCGCTATGTCCGCGTTGAATGACGTTTGTGAGGGACTGGACCCGATGACCGACCGGCCGTTGAGCAGCAACGTCAGCATCCAGCCCAACAGAACGCCCACGCCTCCCCCGCCCAAACTGAGCAGGGTGGCTTCCGAAACGAATTGGAGCATGATGTCCCGGCGTTTGGCCCCCATGGCTTTGCGGATGCCTATCTCCCGGGTGCGCTCCGTCACCGACACGAGCATGATGTTCATGATCCCTATCCCGCCCACCAGTAGCGAGATTCCCGCGATGGCGCCCAGGAAAAAAACGAAAGAGTTGGTGGCTTCCTGAAGGGCCTCAATGGTTTCTTGTTGGTTGGTTATCGAGAAATCGTCGTCGCCGGAGATCCTGTGGCGCAGCCGCAAGACCGTGGCTACTTCTCCCATTGCGGCATTGATCGCCCCGACGTCTTCCATCTGCACGTTTATTGTTTGCACGCTGATGCTTCCCTGCGTGGTCCTTTGGGACGACAGACGGTAGTAGGCGGTGGTGATGGGAATTATTACCCGGTCATCGAATGAGAAAAAGGAACTGCCTCCCTTTTCTTCAAGCACGCCGATAACCTCGAATTGGCGCCCGTTGATTCGAACGTTCTGGCCGATGGGAGACCGGAAGCCGTACAGGTCCTCAGCTACCGTGGAGCCCAATACGGCCACCATCGCATTGGTTTCCACATGGTTGGGCCCGATAAATTGGCCGAATTCAACCGGGAAGTTACGCACGAACTGGTATTCCGGGGTCACGCCAACCACCGTGGTGGAGGTATTCTTCCTACCGGCCACCAATTGGGCTGAGGTGCTCAACTCTGGAGCGACAGCAGAGACCGAAGGCGCGAACGGTGAGCCTTGCAACGCATAGGCGTCATCAATCGTCAGGGAGGCCGCGCTGCCCTGGCCGCCGCCCACTCCCCTTGTGTTGGTCTCACCAGGGCGCACGAAAAGCAGGTTCGTTCCCAGGGATTGAATCCGTTCTGTAATGGTTTGCTGCACGCCTCGGCCTATGGCCATGAGCGAGATCACCGCCGCCACGCCGATGACGATTCCCAGCAACGTCAATCCGGCCCGGAGCTTATTCGACCCCAGGGAAGACAGCGCCGTGCGTAAAATGGTTATCGCGTTCATCGAGCGGCTTCTACCTTTCTAGTCCTTGTAAAACGGCTTGCCTCGGATTGGCCACCGCAATATCATCCACTATCTGTCCATCCCTCATTGATACCACCCGGTTGGTGTGCTCGCCTATGTCGGGCTCGTGGGTGACTATGATCACGGTGATTCCCTCATCCCGGTTCAGGGCCTGTAAGATTCCCATGATCTCTTCGCTGGACCGGCTATCCAAGTTGCCGGTGGGCTCATCGGCCAAGAGGATGGTGGGCTGTTTGACCAGTGCCCGGGCGATTCCCACCCGCTGTTGTTCACCGCCGGAGAGTTCGGCGGGGCGGTGGCCGGCACGATCGGCCAGTCCTACCCGATCCAACGCCTCCATGGAACGCCGCCGCCGATCCTTACCGTTGCCATAGAGCAAGGGAAGCTCGACGTTGGCCAGCGCAGTGGACCGGGCCAATAGATTATAGGTCTGAAAAACAAAACCGATCTTGCGGTTTCGAACCACGGCCAGCCGGTCGTCGCCGAGCCTTCCCACGTCTTCTCCATCCAGTACATATCGGCCCGAGGTGGGCACGTCGAGACATCCGATGACGTTCATCATGGTGGACTTTCCCGAGCCCGACCGGCCCATGATGGCCACTATCTCACCCTCATCGATGGAAAGACTCACTCCCCCCAACGCGGCAACCTGCTGGTTGCCCATCTCATATATCTTGGTCACGTTTTCCAGTTCTATCATGACAATATCGCGCGGCGAAGGCGGGCTACCGGCTGCCCCCTCGCGAAGACCTATTGCCGCCGCCGCCGGTGACTCCCCGCAGGCTTCGGAATCCCGACCCGGTGGTGGTTACCTCAGCGCTCTCCATGGCCACCCGGTCGCCTTCCTTCAATCCTTCCTTTACAGAAACCCAGAAGTCATCGCCGCTGCCCAATACCACCCGCCGCTCCTCGACTAGCCCGTCACTGTTAACCAGTTTCACTACCGGCTCGTCAAATGACCCATAGAGGGCTTGCTGCGGCACCAACAACACGTTGAGCTCTTCATCCAACACGATATCGGCCACGGCGGTCATACCTTCCCTGAGTTGCATCCCCGGCGGGACTTCCAAGCTGACCTTGATGGAGAAGGTCACTACACCCTGTTGGTTCAGCGCGGCAGGAGATATTTGAGAGACGACACCCTCCAGTGTTTGTCCGGCCAATGCGTCCAGTGTCACCGACGCCCGAATGCCCACGGACACCAGCAGCACGTCTATCTCGTCTACGATGCCGTCAACTTCAACCACCGATGGGTCCACCAATTCAAGGATCGTGGCGTTGGGATTCACTTGGTCACCCTCTTCCACATTCACGCTGGAAACGAACCCGTCAACGGGCGATGTCAGCGTGGCGTCGTCTTGCCTTTGCAACGTGTCCACCAACTCCTGGCGGGCCGATGCCAACTCAGCTCTGGCCAAAGACGCCTCCAATGAGGCGGGGCTCTTGAGCAAGTCTTCAAGTTCCTCTTGCGACTCGGCCAGTATCTCTTTGGCCAATGTTAGCCGCTGTTCCCTCAAAGCCGATTCCCGCAGGTCGGGACCGCCCGCCAACACTTTCAAATCAGCCTTAGCTTGCATCAGCGTGGTCTCGGCCAACGATAGTTTGGCCTCTCGAACCGCCAGTTCAAGCGGGTCTGCTCCGGCCTCCAACGCGGCCAGATTCATCTCGGCAGCCGCAAGTGCGATTTCCTGGTCCGCGATTCGTTGTTTAGCCGCATCGTCCGAAGCGTTCCCGGAGGCCTGTTTCAGCGCCCCCAATTCCTGCACCATCCCCTTTACTCTCGACTGGTAGGCTTCTGTGCCCTCTGAGTCGGCAGAGGAAGTGAGTTCCATGAGCGCTGCTTCCGCAACAGTCAGGTCTACCTGGCCTTTGGAAACCGAGGCTTGAAGTTGCTGTTGGCTCAAAAGGTCGGGGCCTTCCCGCAATTCCACCAAGTCTAACCGTGCTTTGGCCACGGTTAACTCGGCGATTTCCAACGACGCATCCAGCTCTTGACGTTGCAGGGAATCTGGACCAGATTCCAGCTTGGCCAGATTTTGAATTGCCTGGTCCAGGTTGGACTGGGCCAACTCCGCTTCAGCTTCCAGATCGGTCAGTTGCAGCAGGTCCGGACCGGGCATCAACCGAACCACTTCCAATGCGGCGCTTTCCAAATCTAGCTGGGCCACTTGCACGTCGGCTTCCAGTTGCTCCACAGCCACCAAGGCCTGGAGGGTATCGGCCAATTCCGGCGCTAAGATCGCTTCGACTTGTTCTAATTGCGTGATCAGGGAACCCAAGCCACTTACGCCATTGGCAGAGTCCGCGCGTAGATTGGCCAAATCGTCCTGGACTCGGGCGAGGTCCAGCGTCAGATCATCCCTTTTATCCCGATCTATCGACAACCGCAGGGAGTTTGAATCTTCATATCGTTCCAGGGCCCGCTCCGCCAGCCGGACCGCATCCCGTGCTTCCGCTTCCTGCTGCTGGGCGGCGGCCAGTTCCTGGTCATAATCGGGGGTAAAGCCTTCCAGTGCGTCTTGCGCCGCTTCCAAGACCAGCTGAGCTTGGGCTTCGGCATCTCGAGACTGAGCCAAATCAAGCGAGTAATCCGACGGGAAATTGGCCACCGCCTCCTTGGCAGCCTCCAAAGCCAGATCAGCGTAGGCCAGGTCTTGAATGGCTTGGGCTAGTTCGTCAAGAGTTAGCGGGCCGAAATCCGCCAATGCCTCCTGAGCCTCATCCAACGTCACCCGAGCGTTGGCCACGGCCAGTTGAGCCGTCGCTTGGTCTTGTTCAAAATCGCGGGCGAAATCCACCAGTTCGTCCCGGGCTACATCCAGGTCCAAAAACGCATTGGAGTAGGATTGTTCCGCCGAGGCCAGTTCCTGGACGTATTCCAAGGAATAGTCCGCCAGGTCCTGCTTTGCTTCCTCCAACTTCACTTCATCATCGGCAACCTTTTCCAACGCCTGGGCCAGTTGAAGCCCAGTGGGGGCCAACAAATCATCCAGCGACTGCTGGGCGGCGTCCAAATCGATCTCCGCCTGAGCCACGGCCAAAGCAATAGACGCCACGGTGGCCTGATCGATCTGAGCCAGGGGTTGCCCCTTGGTCACCCGCTGACCCTCTTCCACCATGATGCTTTCCACCAGGCCCTGGGAGCCGAAACTGAGGGCTTCCCGGTCCGGGAAAACCAGGTTGCCGCTGGTGGACACTTTGTTGATCAGATCGCCGTATTGGACGGGAATTATCTGCTGGTTCTCTTCCAGATCAACCAACGGGACCGCAGTGACCCGTCCATAGGTCTCATAAGTGGCTCCCGCGGCGCCAAATAGCACGACCAAGAGCACCAGCACCTGCCAGAACTTGAGGGATTTTATAGAGTTTAGAAACGAAATTAGCGTCGATTCCATGATTGGCCACCTTCCCGATTGGCAAGTTTGGTTCGAGAGCCATTGGGCTGCGACCAAGCCCACCCTGCAACACGCCAATGGCTGAATTTTCGGTATCCTACCATAATTACCCTATGCACAATCCGTGTCCAGTTTGTCCGAATTGATGGTAGTTTCAGAATGTTAAGAAACAATTTGGACGACCTGCGCTCAGTTCTCGGTGCGATCTAAAGTTGTACAACGTTGATTAACCAACGGAGCCCCGCTACTTGCTCCAGCCAACTACCTTTTCAGGCAAAGATTACCAGCGTATCCTTGGCCGTGGTTAACCCCAGTTTTCTAGCCAGTTTTCAGGCAGTTTTGTGGGAGGGCCGGTTGTTCAACGCTTTGGACGGCGTGACGGTTCTGGAATACGCCGGGTTTGTCTCAGGTCCTTATTGCGGCAAGCTGCTGGCGGAGATGGGCGCCACGGTTTGGAAAGTGGAAGAGCCGGTCAAAGGGGACCCCGCGCGGGGATACGGCCCGTTTCCCGGCCACGAACCTCACCGGGAAAAGAGCGGCCTCTTCCTGTACCTCAACACCAACAAACAAAGCACCACACTGGACCCTACTTCGCCCACAGGGCGGGACTTATTTCTCCGCCTGAGTGACCGGGCCAACGTGTTGATTGAAGACCGCCGGCCCGGAGAAATGGCGGAGATGGGGCTAGGCTACGAGGTCCTCAAAAAATCCAATCCGGGATTGGTGCAGATCTCAATCACTCCGTACGGCCAAAACGGACCCAAATCTTCTTGGAAAGCCACCCACCTAACCACCTTTCACTCCTCTGGAGAAGGTTTCACTTTGCCGGGTGGCATGACCCACGCCATGTTTCCGGAAAGAGGCCCGGTGGCGGGGGGCGCCCATTTGGGAGAATACGACGCCGGATTGATGGCGGCCTCCGCAGCGGTGGCGGCGCTTTTCGCCCGGGAAGCGACCGGTGCTGGCCAGCGGGTGGACATCTCAAAGCAAGAAGCCATCATGGGTCTCAGCCGTTTGGGTATGGCCCAATCTATGAAACAAGACATCGTCTACGACCGGTCCCGCAGCTATGAATACGGCGGTATCTTTGGCTGCCAGGACGGTTATGTCATCCTATATCCCCGGGAAGACAGCCAATGGAAAGCCCTGGTGGAGATCATGGGACGGCCGGAATTGGCCGAGGACCCCAGATTTCAGACCCGATCCGCGCGAATTCAAAACGGCGAAGAGATCAACATTGTCCTTTCCCAATGGGCCAAGGGCCTGGGCAAAGAGGAAATCTACTACCAAGTAGCCCCCAGCGGGTGCCCCACTGCATATTTCTCCACTCCCCAAGATGCCCACAATTCGCCCCAGTTCGCCGCCAGGGAGTTCTTTGAAGACGTGACCCATCCCGTGGCCGGCGCCCTGCGTCACCCCGGCCGGCCGTACCGTTTCAGCGCCGGCGCGCCAAACACCAAGCCCGCTCCCACACTGGGACAGCACAATATGGACATACTGTGCGGCGAACTGGGCCTCACTCCTGACGAACTTCCCAGATTGAGCCGGGGAGGCGTAATCTGATGGCGTCGAACGGCTCAAGCACCAGCGCGGACCTGAAAGGGGCTTTAGCAGGCATCCGGGTGTTGGAATTCACTAACCTTTTGGCCGGACCCTTCCCGTCCCTTCTTCTTGGATTCCTAGGCGCGGAAGTCATCAAGGTGGAGAGCAACACCCGGCTGGATGCAGCCCGCCGACCACCCTATTCCTTTGGCGACGCCAAAAAGTCGCCGGTGTTCAACAGCGTCAACCTGAACAAACTCAGCGTTCAGTTGAACCTGAAAGAACCCCAGGCAATAACCTTGGCGCAACGGTTGGCCGCCATCAGCGATGTCGTGGTGGAAAACATGCGGCCCGGCGTGATGGACCGGCTAGGTTTGGGGTATCGGCAACTCCGCGAATTGAATCCCACCATTATCTTGGCATCCATTTCCGGGGCGGGCGCCACCGGACCCGAACGTTCTTACCCCGGTTATGCGCCGGCCTTCAGCGCCCTAGGCGGCTTAGGCCACCTCACCGGCTATGGCGACGGACCACCCGCCGAGTTGCATGACAGCGTTGACTCCCGCATCGGCGCCACCGCGCTTTTTGCTTTGGCAGCCGCCCTTTTCCGGCGGCGGCGCACCGGCGTTGGGGAGTTCATCGACCTGTCTTCGCGGGAAGCCATCACCATGTTCAGTGGTGAAGCATTGATGGATTACGCTATGAACGGCGTGGTTCAAAACCGGCAGGGCAACCGGGAGCCGGGATTCGCTCCCCACGGCTGTTACCAATGCTTGGGAGAAGACCGTTGGCTAACTATAGCCGTAGGCAAACGGGAGGAATGGCAAGACCTATGCCGAGTCTCGGGCAACCCCCAGTGGGCCGACGACCCACGTTTTGCCGACGCCCTAAAACGTTGGGACAACCAGGAAGCGTTGGACCAACTCATCCAAGCCTGGACATTGACCAGGGACGCCGGTGAAACCGCGGAATTGTTGCAACAAGCGGGCATTGCAGCGGAGGTCTCGCTCAACGGTAAAGACCTGGCCGGCGACCCACACCTCCACGCCCGTAATGCCTGGGACTTCGTGGACCACCCGGTCTTGGGACACATTCAGGTTCCCAGCCCGCCTTGGAATTTCAGCCAAACTCCGGCCACCGTCCGCGCTCCCGGCCCGCTGGTGGGCCAGCATAACGAGTATGTACTGGGCGATCTGCTGGGAATCAAGGAAGAACAGATGCAGGCATGGGTAGAGAACGGCGTGGTTGACTAACCCGCTCTTTTGGCCCATTTCCCGGCTTCGACGGCGGTTAGGAAACCGGATAACTCACTAATGAGTACCTAGCCATAGTGATGGTGCTCACACTACCGGTCGTCTTGCGGACATAATACCTAAACATTAAAATACAATGCGTCGAAATTAGCCTCAACATCCGTGGCACCGAGTGTTCGATTGACTGCTGAGCGGAAGAGCGACTCGGTAGTGTAAAGCCAAAATTCGAGACCAAATATCGTTTGCACGGATGATTGAATAATCCTTAAGAAAAAGGATCTGCGCATATATCACTCTCCCCCGTCAAGATCGATCAATACTACGTTTTCGTCGCTTCTCCCAGTGACGTGGGTCGAAGAAACGCTCGATGCGTTCCGCGTAGGCTCGGGTGTGCCGGTCAAGACTCAGTTGGAGATTCTAGAAGCCTTGGGTCATCTAGGCGCTTCGGTTAAACAACATTTGATTGATGCAACGAAGGCAAGTTTGTTCCCTGTTCGTCGTCGCGCCATTGAAATGCTTCTGCCGCATCTTTCTGACGACGAATCGTTTGCGATGGACCATATTTTTGAGGATCGAAGCAAAGAGCCGATAAGAGCGTATCTCCAAGCATTGACCGATCGAGGTCCGGGCCGGACACGTACTTGGTTGTCGGCCAGATCGAACTTTCCCGAAAAAGCATTAGCGGCATTGTCCTTTATAGACGAGTCACTATTTTCGGATGGTGTTGCAGATGCAATCTGGAACACGTTCGCATCTGAATCACGCTGGTTGAGCAGCCGAATTTATTTGTACTTGCAACCCGTTATGAAATACACCGGCAAAACTCCACAGCTCAAGCAATCCCTTACAAAGGTGATAGAAAAATTTGTGGACTTCGACCTGCGGAGGGTAGCGATTGAGACGCTGGCAGACAAATGGCCAGACGAGACCACACGAAAAGTACTCCTCAAAGCGGCAGTCGAAGATACGAATGAAAGCGCCCGCCAGTGTGCGCTTCTGGTGTTGGCTGACAAATGGACGGACGAGATTACACGCGACCTCCTCGCCAAAGCCGCCGTCGAACAGAAGTCAGACCTCTCACGCAGAACGATACTTCTGACGATGTCCGAAAAGTGGCCGGACGAGACCACACGCAGGCTGCTCTCCAGGGTCGCCATAGAAGATAATGGATCCAGTTGCCGCCGGGCCGCGCTCTAGAATTTAGCCGACAAATGGCCAGACGAGAGTACACGCAAGCTCCTCGCCAAAGCTGCCATTGAAGATGAGTCACCCATCTCCCGTCGGACCGCGCTCTTGGCGCTAGCCCACAATTGGCCGGACGAGACCACGCGAGAGTTGCTCTCGAAAGCCGCGTTAAATGCAGCATCGCCAACATCAGACCGGATGGAAATTTGTGTCGCGCTTGGTAAGATGCACTCCGAATATGGCCGGATTGTGTTTACGCGTTACCTCAACGGTTTTAGGCCATACCTTGTGAGTACTGGTCCAGTCCCAAGACAACATATTGAGCGCGCGGCAAGGGAGGCCGGTGTCCCAATCGACAAAGTTAATGAGACAACCCGCTCACTGTCTGCGCACATGGGCTGGGATATCGAGAAAGGAAATAATCAGTAACCATCCCACCAAATGACGCCTCCAGGTGCCAAGCCCACCCTGGAGGTTCAGCGAAACCCCGGCCACGATCCGCTCTCCCGGCCCGCTGCTTGGCCAACATAACGATTACGTGCTGGGCCATCTTCTAGGTGTTGAGAAAGAAGAGTTGAACCAGTGGGTGGAGAACGGTGTGGTGGACTAACCCGCTCCTTTAGCCCATGTTCCCCCCTTCCACGGCCGTGAGGAAATCTGAAACGGCGCGGTTGAACAGGTCCGGCTCTTCCAGGTTGATGGTGTGTCCACTTTGAGGGAACATTGTGAGTCCGGCAGCCGGGATGGCTCTTTTCATGAAGACGGCCGTTTCGACGCAAGGATCGTCTTCGTCGCCGACCATGACCAACACGGGCATGCTCAGCCCTCGCAATTTTTCCTCGAGGGCGTACACCGTTGGCCGTTTAAGCTGTACGCCCTGGTAGGTGAGGGCGGAATGGGATGCCAGGCCCCGGTGGAACTCTTCCCATCCCCTGGGGTCCTTTCGCAGGAATTGCAGCCTGGTCTCGCCCCGGGCGTAGTCGCATGCCACAGCCTCCATGCCTTCGATCCCAAACCGGGTAATCAGCGCATCTCCGGATTGTCGGAACTCTTCGGCGTTATCAGACCCAGCACCCGCCGACGCTATTATCAAAGCCTTTGCTATATCCGGATGAGCGATGCCAAAATTTAGAGCAGTCGTTCCACCCATGGAAAGCCCGCCGATGTAGGCCTGCTCGATTCCCAAGTGTCGCAGCAGTCGATGCAGGTCTTCCACCGCCTGATCTTGGGAGTAGGCGGCGGGGTCTTCTGGGACGTCCGAAGGCGGATAGCCTCTGGCCGAATAGGTGATGACCTGATAACGCCGGGAGAAATACCTGGCCTGAGGTTCCCAACTCTCGTAATTGCCAGCGAACTCATGGCACCAGACCAGCGGGAATCCCCGTCCGGTGATCTCGTAATAAATATTCACGCCATCGGCGGAAAAACTAGGCATCGACTTCCTCGCTTATAAACCCCTAAAAGTGGCCACGGACCTCCCAGGCATTGCGGTCCGTGGGGATAACGGTTGTATTATTGGGCTCCCTGACCAACGATGTCCAAATCATGTTTCAGAAATGCGCCGGCCATTTCCAACTGCCTCTGGCTGGACCTGGTCCTTACGTGGTCCGCCCCCAACACCCTGGTGCGCGCCTCCATGGTTTGCCGGTGCAGCAACGCCGCTTGCCGGGGGAGACCCATGGCCAGGCAGGTGTTCGCCAGGCTGCTTTTGCTGCGCAAGGTGTCTGGATGATCCGGTCCCAAGACCCGTTGCCTCTTTGCGAGAATGTCCCAAAACCAACGCAAGGCTTGGGGATACCGTCCAGCAGCGTAGAGGGTGTTGCCTATTCGGGAACGAGCCCGCAGGGTCGCGGGGTGATCAGGGCCGTTCGCCTGCTGTTGGACCCCCAATGTTTGTAGATACAGCCGAATCGCTTCGTCGAACCGGCGGGCGTAGCGGCACACCCTGGCCAACTCGTTGCGGCTGGATACGACGTCGGGATGCCCGCTTCCCAGTATGTTTTCGGCTTCAGCCAGGTCCCGGCGCAGTTGGTCTATTAGCTGGGAAACCGGTCCGGCGGAGGTTCTCATGTTGCCTTGGGCCGCGGATGATTCCCCAGAGGATTCGATGACATCCCCGTTTTGAGCCTTGGGTTCTAGAACGCCGCCTCCAAGACCTGCATCATTTGGTCTACGCTGGTCATTTGAATGGCATTGTTTTTGGTTGCGCCGTCGCCAAGGGTCATTTCGGCGATGATGGGCAGGTCTTCCCTGGGAATCTCCAGTTCCCGCAGCCGGTGAGCCATGCCCAGGGCGACGATGAGATCGTCCACCGCTCTGGCCGCCGCCTCAGCGGCGGTTTCGTCGTCCATGCCCTTTATATCGATCCCCGCGGAACGAGCCAGCAGAGCCTGTTTATGAGCCGAGGCCGGGCGGTTGTATTCCATAACGTAGGGTTGGGTGACGCAGGACGTGTATCCGTGGCCCACCGAGTATTTCACGCCAATCACATGGCCTAAACCATGGCTCAGGCCGGAACTGACGTTGGGCGTGCCGAGCATCGACATCCAGGCGGCCATAAGGCATTCCATCCGGGCATCCAAATCTCCATCGGCTTCCCTGGAAAGAGGTAAATTGTTGAAAAGACGTTCCGCCGCCATCAACGCGGTGGCGTCGGTGGCCGGCTGGTTTCCCCGGGAATACAGATGCTCTATACAGTGGTCCAGGGCCTTCACCCCGGTGGAAAGCCAAAGCCAGTCGGGTGTGCCGACGGTCAATTCCGGGTCCAGCACGATCAGACGGGCGAAGAGCGATGGATGACGCACGCGAATCTTATGGTTGGACAGATCGTCCAGTATGTTCCCGCCGCCTGTGTTGAATTCCCCGGCCGACAGGGTGGTTGGTATAGACACCTGCAACGGGAGGGTTTTCCCCGACAAATCCGGGGTAAGCATTCCGTTCTGCTGGTGACTCAACTCCCTCAGATGGTCCTCGGTGGTGATCTTTTCAGCCATCATCACGGCGATCATCCGAGCCGCGTCGGATATGGTGCTGCCGCCGACGCCAACCAGAGTATCCGCCTCGGCTTCCAACGCCATCTTGGTGGCTTCCACCGCCGCCGACAGCGGAGCGCGTTGAGTCAGGCCGGAAAATACGCCCACGCAGGCATCCCCCAAGGCGCTGGACACCCGGCGGACTGCGTCGGTCTTTTCGGCCACGGTGCGGCCCGAAAGCACCAACACCCGCTTACCCCCAAGAGAGGCTATCTCCTCCCGCAAGGTTGCGGTCTTACCCCGGCCGAAGATCACCCGGGAGGGGACGGCCGGGCTGTACTCGCCTTGAAGGTCTCTGTGGGTGGTCATGATTTAACCTCTATCTATGAATGTAACATCGGTACAGTGGCGTTCGCCCGGATTTTAAACAGCCGGCAACCAGAGAATCTAGCCCTTCGACAAGCTCAGGGCGAGCGGTGGTGAACCAGTCCCGTTCATGGTGACCGGGATTCCCCAGATCAAGCCACCTTTCCTGGATATAGCTCCCGCGGGGATACCGCCAAATATAATCCCGCATTCCAAGAGCGTCAAATGCGGTCTGATGCGGCCTGATTCACTCAAAGTCCCCGCTTTCATAGGGCAACCACTGTACTGCCAAGCGTAAAAGCCCCAAACCGCTGGTCTACGCCCAAGTCTCGCCCTTGGGAAGCTCTTTTGCCCTGTGCGACCCCGTAACCGTAACCAATCCCGACGCTCCTAAAGTGGACTAGCCAGGAGCCAGCCTAAGCCGACCAATTCGTTCCAGTATCCCGCCTAGCATTTCCCGGCTCACCAGCACCTCAGCAAGCTGAAACACCAGCCTTCCGGCATGGCGCACCAACCGTCCTCCAGTCTTGATCATCCTGGTCTGCAGACTGGTCAACGACCAGTGCTTCATTGCCTCCGGTAAGGCTAGCCTTCTCATGGAGTTGCCCAAGTTGTAAGCCAGTACGAACAACTCCAGCCTGACCTGATTGGCCACGAACTTGTGGCAGGACAACCTGGTCCAGTTCAGGGCGTACTTGCCTTCTTTTATCCATTGCTCCGCGGTGCCTCGGCCATTGTAAAAGCGGACTATCCCGATGTTTGGATAGCTCAGATTGGTGACTATGAAGCCCACTCTGGGAAACAGTTCTCCCTGGCGCCACTCCACCTTAGAGACCACTCTCCGAGCAACGTTCCAGCTCTGGGCCTGGTAGACGAAGTCATGATAGGAGACGATGGGCTTCGGGGAAAGCCACTCCGTAGGCCGTATCAGCCGGGGCGCTATCTCCCGCTGCAGCACCTGGTTGGACCGCAGCCTGATGGCGTAGCCGATGTTTCTTGCTTCCAGATAATCGTATATCTCCGGCTTGGCGAAGGCGGCGTCAGCACGAAACAGCAGCCTGACCGCTGCTGTCAAATAACGCTCCACCACCGGATCAAGGACTTCTTGCCAATCATCGGCACTGGGGACGTTGCCTGACCGTAGCTTAGCTGCTTCACAATCCCCGAACTGGTTGAACAGAAAGAGAGGGTGATAGCAGACGCATTCAAAATGGCCGTTATAGGCTGCTCCCTCCTGCTGGCCGTGCACTGGACTCTCGGAACTGTCCATATCCAGCATTACTCGCCGGTGTAGGGTATGGGCCATAGCTCGTTCCACCCACTGGGTATTTATTCGTGCCAGCCCCTTCAGGTTGTCCTCTTGGGTCAGGAACTCCGTCTCGAACCGGCCCATCTCACTGGTGCTGGCTCCTTTCCGCTCCGAGCCTTGCCATCCCACGATCACTCGCATGGCTGGGTCTTGGGAAAGGCGCACTGCGTCATTGGTGTCGTCGTAGCCGGCCAAGCGGCTGTAGATCGACTGTCTTAGCAGCGGAACCAGGTGGTGAAGGATATTGCGTCCGGTACGGCTTTCCTGGAGGTAGTCCTCAGCGATTTCGGTAAGGCCCAAGGCATCATCAAACTCTCGAAAGGCAAGAAGGCCAGCGTCGGAGGTGATGGTTGAGCCGTGAAATTCCAGGCGGACTTTGGGGTTGAATTGGAGCCGGAGAGAGGCATTTTCGCCGTCACCCATCAGGTGCCTCCATGATGCCTACGGCATCTTACTGCAAAGTGACATATCATGGAGTTATTATAGCTGGGAGCACGCAAAAAGGGCCCATAATTAGACGATGGTTGAAAGACCATCGACGAATTACTGAGAAAGCTTTTTAGCCATATGGGAAATGTGGGTCTAGAGCTTCGAATTGGACTGAATAGAGTTTTTGTTGTCCAAGTTGTATCTCAGCGACCTCCAGCCGGGCATCGCCGCTGGCATACAGCCACCGGGTCTTGGAAACCTCCAAAATCCTAATTCGTGGGTAGTTCGTCCGAATTATGCGTAGCACTTCCTCAGGATTAGATTTGGAGAGCAGCAGATCGAGGGAATCAAGATTAAACGCCACCGCAATTCGGGCCCATACGGTATTGCAATCGGTTAGGGGGAACTCAAACTCGGTTTCCCACAGTTCGAATCGTCGGTCACCTTCGTATCGCTTGATGAGAGATTTTAACTTGACGGTCTTTCTCGAACGGCGCAGTTTGATGTTTGCCGTCTCTTCTCCCGATTTGATGTTTGCTTGCGAACGCTCCGAAAATAAGTAAATATCGTCGTCGGTGCATGGGAACGGATTGCCAATGATATCAAACAATGGGGTCAGATTCTCGGGAACAAATCGTTCAGGAAGCTGGGTGAGGAAGTAACGGCACTCCCACATAGCAGACCCATCGCGTGAATTGGATTCCCGGTCTCTCGAACTATTTGACAACATGCACCTGGCCCGTTTGGTTATCTTCCTTGAAGTGCTCGAGTCTCTCAGCTGCGCGCCGATCTAGTTGCAAAGGCTTTGCTTGTTTGTTCTCGTTCGCCGACAGCACAACAATCGTGGTGGTGAAATTAGGGGTTTCTGAGTCTTCTGCTGATCCTCCGTTAAAGCGTGTGTTTGCTAGCGAAGCAAAATTGGACAAGCCCATAGAAGCGATCTCTCGTGCTTTCTTGGAGTCTATTATATTTGACCGTGCTATCATAGCGATATCCGGTTCTTCCAAGTGGAACATATCGTGTTTCCCAAATGGAAGCGCCTGATGGAATGCGTCTGTTAGCGCCAAATCGAGAACGGAGATGATTTCGTCTCGAATTTTCTTGGCACTGGACCTATCTTCCTCGGTTTGAGCTTCGTAAATCCTCTTTGCATGAAGTCGCAGGCGGTCGACATCGGCATAAATGAGGACGAACTTCCTTTTATCTTTCTCGATCACCTGCTTAAGTTTACCAAGATAGGAACTCCTGGTCGGGCCATATTCGCTCGTCTCGGTGATATTCTCATTGGTTCCATCAATGTTCTATTTTATTTCGTCCATGCCGGTTCTCAATTCGGCACTACTCCCAAAAATGGAAATATGCTTCACTCGTCCGCTGGCTACCAAATACAACAGAGCAGGCGCGATCAATGACCCTAGGACAACCGCGTCAACCGTTATTTTAAGACCATCCCTGACGAGCAACATCAGCCCGATTCCGGCAGCCAGGCTTCCTACTGTGATGACCATGGCTCGAAACTCGTTGTTCTGAAATATCCTCATCGTTTTGAGACCTCCGGACATCGAATTCGAAACCACAAAACCCGCCGGTAATACAAAGTCTCCACATTCAAACTTGACTTAGCCCACATTTCCCATATGGCTAAAAAGCTTTCTCAGTAATTCGTCGATGTCTTTCAACCATCGTCTAATTATGGGCCCTTTTTGCGTGCTCCCAGCTATAATAACTCCATGATATGTCACTTTGCAGTAAGATGCCGTAGGCATCATGGAGGCACCTGATGGGTGACGGCGAAAATGCCTCTCTCCGGCTCCAATTCAACCCCAAAGTCCGCCTGGAATTTCACGGCTCAACCATCACCTCCGACGCTGGCCTTCTTGCCTTTCGAGAGTTTGATGATGCCTTGGGCCTTACCGAAATCGCTGAGGACTAAGGTGGACCCAATGATTAAGACAGCCTGAGGGCTAAATTAAGAGAGTCTCCCGCCCCTACGCTAGGTTTCACCAAGCCCGATGTCAGCCCTGGTTCTTGAGCTGCTACCCTCTTTTCTGCCTGGCCCTTTTGGTACACCTGTGCTGGGGTTCGATAGCCCAAAGACTGGTGAGGTCTCTGCCGGTTGTAGAACTCCAGGTAAGCGTTGATCCCAACTCGGGCTTCTGCGACAGTCTGGTATGCCTTCAGATACACCTCCTCATACTTGATGCTCCGCCACAACCGCTCCACAAAGATGTTGTCCAGGTACCTACCTTTACCATCCATGCTGACCCGAATGCCCCGCTCCTGCAACGTCTGGGTAAAGGCATCACTGGTGAACTGTGCCCCCTGGTCCGTGTTAAAGACCTCCGGCCGTCCCTTGCCCAATGCTGCCTCCAACGCCGTCACACAGAAGTCCGTGTCCATGGTGTTGGAGAGCTTCCAGGCCAGCACATGCCGGCTGTGCCAGTCCATGATGGCCACCAGGTACAGGAAGCCCTGAGCCATGGGAATGTAGGTAATGTCCGCCGCCCAGACCTGGTCGACCCGATTAACATCCACTCCCTTCAGCAGGTAGGGATAGACCCGATGTCCCGGAGCTGGCTTGCTAGTGTTGGGACGCCGATAGATGGCTTCCAGGCCCATCAACCGCATCAGCCTTCGAACCTTGCTTCGGCTCACTAGGTAGCCCTCTGCCAGCAGCCAGGCCTTCATCCTCCTGGAACCGTAGAAGGGCGTCTTCAAATACTGACGGTCCATCCGAGCCATCAACTCCAGGTCTTCTGCTCTGGTCGAGACTGGCCGGTAGTACACTGAGGCTCGGCTGATGTTCAGCAGTGTACACTGACGGACCAGGGACAGTTGCTTATGGCCTCGGTCGATCATGGCCTGCCGCAGGCTGCGATTCATAGACCGGACCTTTCCGACAAAAAATCGCGTTCCACCTTCAGCTGGCCGATGTGCCGGTAGAGTTGGTCAATTTGAGCTTCTTTGGCCTTTTCCTGGGATTTATGGTTGTCGGCAAATAGCTCCGGAGCTCCTTCTAACAGGGCCCTTTTCCAAGCGTGAATCTGGCTGGGATGGACCTCAAATCGGCTGGCCAACTGGGCGATGGTCTCTTCCCCTTGAAGAGCGGCCAGGGCCACCTTGGCCTTGAACGCTGGGCTGTGTTTCTTCCTCGTCTGCCTCATGTCCTTCTCCTCCCCAACAGCAACCGCTGCCGGTATTTTAGGAGCTGGACTCTCTCTTAGCCACCTGTCTAGTTTTTGGGTACCACCTCAGACTACCTCCAGGAAAGCCGTACCGGACGCAATATCCTTCACCACCTGGTTCCGCTGCTAAGACAGTCGATCTACAGCCGCTTGGCCGGCTACGACGACACCAATGACGCAGTGCGCCTTTCCCAAGACCCAGCCATGCGAGTGATCGTGGGATGGCAAGGCTCGGAGCGGAAAGGAGCCAGCACCAGTGAGATGGGCCGGTTCGAGACGGAGTTCCTGACCCAAGAGGACAACCTGAAGGGGCTGGCACGAATAAATACCCAGTGGGTGGAACGAGCTATGGCCCATACCCTACACCGGCGAGTAATGCTGGATATGGACAGTTCCGAGAGTCCAGTGCACGGCCAGCAGGAGGGAGCAGCCTATAACGGCCATTTTGAATGCGTCTGCTATCACCCTCTCTTTCTGTTCAACCAGTTCGGGGATTGTGAAGCAGCTAAGCTACGGTCAGGCAACGTCCCCAGTGCCGATGATTGGCAAGAAGTCCTTGATCCGGTGGTGGAGCGTTATTTGACAGCAGCGGTCAGGCTGCTGTTTCGTGCTGACGCCGCCTTCGCCAAGCCGGAGATATACGATTATCTGGAAGCAAGAAACATCGGCTACGCCATCAGGCTGCGGTCCAACCAGGTGCTGCAGCGGGAGATAGCGCCCCGGCTGATACGGCCTACGGAGTGGCTTTCCCCGAAGCCCATCGTCTCCTATCATGACTTCGTCTACCAGGCCCAGAGCTGGAACGTTGCTCGGAGAGTGGTCTCTAAGGTGGAGTGGCGCCAGGGAGAACTGTTTCCCAGAGTGGGCTTCATAGTCACCAATCTGAGCTATCCAAACATCGGGATAGTCCGCTTTTACAATGGCCGAGGCACCGCGGAGCAATGGATAAAAGAAGGCAAGTACGCCCTGAACTGGACCAGGTTGTCCTGCCACAAGTTCGTGGCCAATCAGGTCAGGCTGGAGTTGTTCGTACTGGCTTACAACTTGGGCAACTCCATGAGAAGGCTAGCCTTACCGGAGGCAATGAAGCACTGGTCGTTGACCAGTCTGCAGACCAGGATGATCAAGACTGGAGGACGGTTGGTGCGCCATGCCGGAAGGCTGGTGTTTCAGCTTGCTGAGGTGCTGGTGAGCCGGGAAATGCTAGGCGGGATACTGGAACGAATTGGTCGGCTTAGGCTGGCTCCTGGCTAGTCCACTTTAGGAGCGTCGGGATTGGTTACGGTTACGGGGTCGCACAGGGCAAAAGAGCTTCCCAAGGGCGAGACTTGGGCGTAGACCAGCGGTTTGGGGCTTTTACGCTTGGCAGTACAGTGGTTGCCCAATGAAAGCGGGGACTTTGAGTGAATCAGGCCGCATCAGACCGCATTTGACGCTCTTGGAATGCGGGATTATATTTGGCGGTATCCCCGCGGGAGCTATATCCAGGAAAGGTGGTTTGATCTGGGGAATCCCGGCTTAGTGGAATTTAACCACCATTTACGACGAAAACCATTCTACTATTCCAATCGCATCCAGTCTAATCTCCGTCTCACGCTTTGGCGGCAACCGGGCAACAGAATTTTCTGGGATTTACTCTAAAATTTCCAGCCCATCGCCGCCGTCAAATGCAGTGGAGCAATTGTTCAGCAACTAGACACGGCTACAAATATGTTGGTTGTCTCGGCACTGGACCGAATCGCCTAGAAAGGCCGGGGTCCCAACCAACCCGCTAGGCGCATGCCCCAAAGGACCACGGCCAGGACAGTTGAGCCCATCAGAACCAGGCCCGCCCGGCGGTTCCAAATAGATCGCCACCGTTCTCCGTGGGACAGGTTCAAATACCAGCCGCGGCCCAGCATTATCAGGGTAAGGGCCAGCAGGGGCCAGGTCAGCACCCGCAACGCGGGAGCGATGGCCAACCCGGTTGATGTTCCGCCGATCAACCCAAGCAGACCAGGGACCACTCATCACCATGGCAATGGGGCTAAGCCGCTCAACACCGCAATGAATGGGGTTTCGATCTTGAAAATCTTCCTCATAACCTATCCTTTGATTTGATTCACGGGCCAAACCGGCGGATCCGAACTAGGACGCCACCGGAACCGGCGTGCGGTGCAGGCGCCAAAAACGCTGTAAAGCCACGGCGGCCCACAAACCTTCTATCACCGTTATAGGATAGGCCCCAGCCAACCCGCTATAAAGGGAGGTTAGGGCGGAACCGACGGCAAAGATCAGAACCATCCATTTGGACCGGTGCTCCAGCCAGTAGGACAGAAACATGATGGTCACAGCGATGCTGCCAAATACCATTAACATTTCTGCCTCCCGATTACGACGAAGGGTGGTTCCTGAGCTGTAGCATCCTTCGATAAGCTCACGACGAACGGGCGGGAAATCATCCTCCGTTCGTGGCGACCTTGTCGAACCATCTTCCTGGATGGTCCCCGCCTACGCGCCCTGCAAGTGGCGTCCCAGCAGGTCTATGGCCGCCTGGGCCGCACCATGTTTATTGCCGTCCCTGTCGCTGCCCACATTGATCTCCACGGCCGAATCCTCGCCATCCTTCACCGACAGACCTATCCAAAAAGTGCCGATGGCCAAGCCGGAGTGGCCGCCGGCGGGGCCGGTGACGCCGGTGGTGGAAACCGCGAAATCTGTGCCGGTCAGCTCACGGACGCCCCTGGCCATGGCCTTGGCGGTCTCCTCGCTAACGGTGCCGTGGGCGTCGATGACTGCGTCAGAAACGCCCAACACCTTCTGTTTCAACCCGCCGGTGTAGGCAACCACACCACCGGGATAGTAGCGGGAACTGCCGGGAACCGTCCCAAACAGATATCCGACCAAACCGCAGGTGCACGCTTCGGCGGTCGACACTGTTTTACCTTGATCGGTCAGCAGTTTAGCAACGTCAGCTACTTCCATATCCTTCTTCCTTTTGTTTATTGAATCTTAGGTGGTGGAAACCATGTCTGTGAACGCCGGGCCGCCCCCGTACTGCAATGGTCACTGCTTTTGCAACAACATGAAGAATTCACGGTTGCCAGCATCACCTAAGATAGGAGAGGGGCAGATGTCTCGCAATCTCAACTTTTGGTCCACCACCCAATTGACCATCCTGCCCAAAACTTTGGCATGTACTTGAGGGTCTTTGATCACACCGCCTTTCCCGGCCTCATCCCGGTGTGCTTCGAACTGGGGCTTGACCAGTGCGATGATGTTAGATCCGCTTTTCAAGGTCTCCACCGCGTTGGGAATCACCAGGGTCAATGAGATGAACGATACGTCGATCACCGCCAGATCCATGCCATGGGGTATTTCCAGAGGATAGCGGGCGTTGACCTTCTCCATCACCTCTACCCTCTCATCACTTCGCAGGCGGTAATCCAACTGGCCATGACCCACGTCCACGGCGTAGACTTTGGCCGCGCCGCGTTGGAGCAGGCAGTCCGTAAACCCGCCGGTGGATGCGCCTACATCCAAAGCAACGAATCCGTCCACTGTCAGCCGGAATACATCCAGCGCATGGGCCAGCTTGACGCCGCCCCGGCCGACATACGGCAGGCGGCCTTTGACCTCGATCTCAACGCCGGCCGGGAGAAGCGAACTGGCCTTCAGCACCCGGCCGACGCGAGTGAACACCAGCCCTTCCATGATGAGGACCTGAGCTTGCTCACGGCTCTCGGCCAAGCCTTGCTCCGCCATTAGCCGGTCGGCCCGAACCTTTTTAGCTTTTGCCGCCATGTTGGACATTACCGGCCTGGAGCTACTCGCCGGCGAACTGGGGGCGGCGTTTCTCCAGGAATGCCCGACGCCCTTCGTGGTAGTCCTTGGTGTCGAACTGAATCAAGGGAATGCCGGCCTCCTCCGGCGTGAGGTTGTTGAGGGAGGGTTTTGACATGACCTGTTTCAGTGTTTCCTTGTTTGCCCTATGGGAGAGCGGTGCCAGGGAGGCTATATCTTCGGCCAAGCGATAGGTGGCTTCCGCCAACTCGTCAGGCGGAAATACCTGGTTTACCAAACCCATTTCTTTGGCCTCTTGGGCGTTTAGCAACCTGCCCGACAGCAAGATATACAGGGCATTGCCCCTGCCCACCAAGTTGACCAAGCCCTTCATTTCCTGGTGCCCGATGGAAATCCCCAGACGCGCTACCGGGATTCCGAACCGGCTTCCTTCGGCGGCCAGGCGCAGGTCGGTGGCCACGGCTATCTCGCAACCGCCGCCAACGGCGAATCCCCGAATCATGGAAATAGTGGGGGTGGCCATTGCATCGAGGGTTTCCAGCAGGCCGTTGACCGCTTCGTTGTACCGGCGGCCCTTGGTGGAATCCGACCGGTGTTCCTCGAAATCGTTGATGTCGGCGCCGGCGGAGAATGCTTCCTCGCCTGCTCCGGTGATCACCACAGCCCTTACATCACGTTCCGCGTCCAGTTGGGCAAGAAATTGGGATAATTCTCCCCACATGGCGTAGCTGATGGCGTTTCTCTGGCCGGGCCGGTTTAGCGTGATTGTGGCGACCGCGCCTTTGCGGTCCACTAAGATGGGGCTGGTCATGGCCACATGATCCAGCCGGTGCGCTCTGTGCGGGCGCGGAACAGATGTCCGCCGCCGGTGGTGACGTAAAGGGTGCGCATGTCAGGGTCTCCGAAGCAGCAATTGGTGGGCCGATCCACCCGCATTGGGTGAGTTTCCAGGATCCTGCCTGAAGGAGCGAACACGTAGATCATTGGGCCAGGGCCGCTCTGCTCCCAGCCGGCGCATACGACTATGTTTCCATCGGCGTCCAGCGTCATGCCGTCAACGCCCCGTTGGACGCCGTCATGGTCGATGCCGAAGGAATGCAGCGTTTTATATTCGCCCAAGCTGGCGTCATCATTGATGGGATACGCGCGCAACTCCCGGGGTTGGTCTTCCGAGTAGTCGCTCTGGGCCACGTAAAGCGTTTTCTGGTCTCTGGATATCAAGACGCCGTTGGGCCGGCTAATGTCGAACGTCGCCCGGTTCAAATCCCACCCGTCTCCCGCCTTGGGGTCCAACCGCATAATCGACATGTGGTCCAATTCCTGGTCTCCGGCGCTGCCGTTAAAAGGGTCGGTAAACCAGATGCGGCCTTGCTTATCCACCGCCAGATCGTTGGGATTGTTGTGGCGTTTGCCTTCTAGTTGGTGAGGGAGCGAGGTGATGGTGGTCCCGTCTTTCTCAAAACGAACTATGCGCCTGCCACCGCTCTGGCAACCGTAGAGGTTGCCCTGGGAGTCGTAGCAAAGCCCGTTGGTGCGGCTGACGCCGGTGAAATACTCGGTGGTGTCGCCGGTTTGAGGATCGTAACGCAGGATGCGGTTGTTCGGGATATTTGTGAAAAGCAGGGCTTGGCCGTCCCATACCGGGCCTTCCGTGGTGCCTCCGTAGGGCCCTGCCACCAATTCAAAATTCCAGCTCATATTGGCCATCCTCCCTGGGGCGCTAAGGGGGTGGGTCGATGGCCAAGTATAGCATGGGCAGCCGTAGGGGCACGGCATGCCGCGCCCCTACGGGAGGATGTAAGCGAGGTGGTCAGATGCCGGAGACTGCTCTTATTAGAGGAACGGAACGCAACGGATTCATTACCGCCAACCCAGGGCCTTACCGGCGCCGGCGGCAACTCCGGCCAGGCATCCGCCCAACAGCCCGCCGCCGCCAATCATCTTGCGGCTGACCCTGATTGTGACGCTGGCGCCGTTCGTTGTTCCGGAGCTGTTCAACTCCGGATACGGTGCGTGGTGGCTGGCGATGTGGGAGCTGAAACCGGTCTCCAATCCGTGGAGGTGGTTGCGGCTATGGCGCGCCTCGGTTTCCAAAACCGCCAACCTTTCACGGATGTCTTTCAATGAAACCCACACTCTATGGGCGAAATCATGAGTTGAGAGCATTCACGTAATTCCAGTCTGTAATTTTGGGTACATGCCCATCTAGGTTAAAAGATGGCCCACGAAGTTTTAGGGCCAGGTGGTCATCGAAAAGCCGGTGCTGATCTGGAAAACGGCCGTATAGCGGACCATGCCTTCTCCGCGGTCAACCTGCACTTGCGATAATCTACCGGCCGCCCTGGAATGAATGCTGTAATCGGAGAAGGTCCACTCACCGGTTATCTTCCTGGCGCCGGACCCGTTGCCGCCCGGCCCAAAACTCACGGTGACCACCGTGCCAAGGATTCCCGCCAGCACTACGTCAGAACCTGTGGTGGCTTTATCGTCCCATGGACCTTGGACGACTATCTCTTTGACCGATACGGTGGGGTCGTAGAAATCCCGGCCGCAAAAATCTATGAAGTCGGCGTAGGGCGACAGATCGCGGGGTGTTCCCCCGCTGTCGTCGACTTCCACATAACTGGTTCCCGTCGCGTTGTATTTGGACAAAATATGTTCCTCAAAAACGCCGGATGGGTCCGATCGATGGGTCCGATATTCTCCGGGGAAGAGCCGGCGAACCGAGGCTGTCTACCCGGACTCATATACATCTACCGGGAATTTGGTCCCCCAATAGTGGCTGCCCAGCTTTTCGGGAAAGGCCAACCGGGCCAGCGGCGTTCCCTGTCCGGCCCTCGCCCAGTCGGCATTCCCGCCCAGGGTTCCGTCCACCGCCCCCTTCACAGAGGAAGCTCCGGTGGGACTCATGTACGGTTCCACGTCTTGCTGGGCCTGGCCTTCATCCGCGGAGCCAACCAGAAGCAACACTTCAAATCGAAACGTGGCATCAGCCGCGCCAATGACATGATCATAAGTGGATACCGGACTTCTGAAAGACACGATGGCAGCCGGCAACTCCTGAACCGAGTCTGGAGGCGTGGCGTAAACTCGGAGCCCGGAAATGGTGTCCAATCTGGTCGCCAAACCGTCGCGAACCGTAGTCAAAGTCATGCGCTACACTCCCGGTCCCAAGGCCAGCCGCCGGTAGGGCGCCAGCAGCCTCTCCACACCGGGATCCAACCCACCGCCACCATCAGACCTGTCAGCCCGTCCGTCTCCAGCATGCGCGTATGCGCTGTCCTTCCGTTTCCAGAGCCGGGTGGCCTGCATCAAGCACGCCTCTACCACGGTTCCCGGATAACGGTACAGAGAAACATCGGTTGCATCGTCATGGGCCGCGGCCGTGGTCCCGTTGACCCCCCGCGTCACGGTCAGGTCATTGGTGGAGATGGCCGTAATATATATGGCTTCGGATTCTATCGATATGGTGTCGCCGACGCTGAACTTGGATCCATCGGTCACGGTCAGGGTCGTGTCGGCAGAGGTGAATGACCCGCCTTCATTGACGTTGGCGCCGCTATCCTCGGTTACTTCCCGAAAACCCCATTTCCCCGCCACCTCCACCGTGGGACCTCCGCTGGGTAACGCGCTGCGGCTGCCGCCTTCAATGTCCACCAGAATGCGGGTGTAAGGCCGCCCCCATGCCTGTTGGGGTTCGGCGTTCAGCGGGTACAACAAATAGTCGGTGGACGCCCACGTTAGTTCGTAAGTCCGGTCGTAATCTTCATCGGTCTTCAGCGATGTGATCGACACCAGATCCGGAACGTTCAACGTCCGTCCTTTCCCGCCGTCAAACCGGCGGGTTGTGGTCAGAACATAAAAGTGCCGGTTGCAATACCCATCTATCTGCCGTGACCCATCCTCCAGCAACGCCAGCAACCTGTCATCGAAGCCGGCGCCGGTGATGTTTAACACACCGGCCGATTTAAGCGTGGTAAGACCCGAATACGCATTGGTCATGCTTGCCCTCCATCGGCTATTGGACCAGCCAGTCCCAGCCATTGGGCGTAAAAATCGTGGTATTCCCGTTGCAGCCTGCGGGCTTGTTGGAGAGCGTCGCTGGCCCCTCGGGATTGTCCATTAGATCGCAGGACCGGGCCTGAACCACCGCCTGGGCGGCTGCCGGTTTGATCTCTCTGATGCGCTGGGCGATTGCTGTCCGGCAAAGCTGCCGAATCTCTTGTCCGTCGACTCCGGTGTCCAGGAATCGGACCAACGTCCTAGATATATCCGTTTCCATTTCCATGTTTCAGGTCTCCAAGATTCACCAGATAATTTTGGACTCTAGCCAGGCTCATCATTGCCTAGCCAATCGTCGGTGGGTATTGCCAGCCCGCCGCAGGAGGTTTTGATCGCGTTTTTCCTAGCGGTCTTGGCAGAGGCGGTCATTTCTTGTCTGAACCGGATGTAGGCGTTCAGGTCATTGATGGCTGCATTCACCTTGCTTTGCAGCGCCTTCATCTGGTCGACTAGTTTTTGGTTGGATACCTCAGGCATGGATCAACTCCTTTAGCTTCCGGTTCTCTATTTCCAACTCCCCGATGCGCCGCTCATGGTCTGTATGGAAACTGTCTAACCGCTGACGAGTTTGGTAAATACCGCCGGCGAGGAGGGCTGCCATGCGTTGGTCGTTGTAACCGATCCAGCCATCTTCGTACTCTCGCAGCACACCCATCTGGACCAGCTCTCGCTTTCTTTGGGCCAGGTTCATTACGCCTTGTCGGTAAGGCGACAGCACCATTGCGTCGTCATAGCTGTCGAAGATGTTAATGTCCCAGGTAGTATTGGCGTCGATGCTCGTCTGGCCATCGGGAATCCGCCAGATATCCGCCGCCGTGCTCCCGCCGTCGGAGTCCGCAGACCGCAACACCAGATAATCACTGGAGGCTTCGTAATACAGTTGATACATCATGTTGTTGGCGTCACCGCTGCCATCTCCCTGTTTGAACCTCACCCGGGCGTTCCCAGTGCTGCTCTCCGGCAACAGAAGATCCAATTTGGCGTCAACGGCCGAGCCGGTGGTTTGCGCCGTTATCACCTGTTCGGCTGAACCGCCGGCCAGGGTAAGGGCATTCTGAGTCCAGTCGTTCCCAGCGGCGGCGACGTTGAGGAGGGTGGTGGATGATGCAGGTCCATGGCTCCTGCCGCCGTCAATGACATCCGGTCCGTTGGGCTTTGGGAACCGTCGGCAGTGGTGGCGAATATCATTTCGCCTGGCATGTTGTTAGCGCCCGTGCTGCCGTTGACCTGCACCCTCAGGCTCGCCGCTTGGGGAACGATGTCTCCGCCGTCCGCTCCATTCCAAACTAGCCTGCCAATCACGTCGTTGTCTGAAAGCGCGGTGGTGTACGTTCCGATAGCGTCGCGGCCCTTGGCGAATACGAAATCTGGACCCGTGGCATCGGCCGAGTGGCGGCCCACCGCAATCCCTGAATCAGCATCGCCGGTGCCAAAAACCTGGACTTCGGATGCCACCGCGTTGGGAGATATCCTAGCGGTATGCCCCACAACTATCCCGTCGCTGTCCCCAAGGAAGATGTCGTTGCCGTTGGAAGCCAGGTCTCCCCCCAAGTTGGGGCGTGGTGTCCTCAACTACATTCGCCAGGCCGCCGCCAATGTCGGAAAGGCTTTTTACGCCGCCGCCGGTGTACACCTTGAGATCCGCTCCGTTGCGTGTGATCTCCCCCGCCGCCGCCGTGTCGGCCGCGGCATCCAAAAGCCGCACCCTCCCGGCCGCAAGTTCCACGAATGGAGTGTTGGTTCCCGATTCCACGCGGATCCGGTCGGTGAGCACAGCCGACGCGTTGTGCGTTTGAAGGGTGAGTTCCCCGGCCGTGGCGTCGTAGATGATGGATGAGTCTTTGGCGTTGCCCAGCCACAGAGGGATGTCGTTGGGCACGAAGCGGGGATTCACCTGATATTCGATGCTGACTTGGGTCATCATTCCAATCCTAGGAAGTCGATTTTGTCGCCATTGGTCAAAGAGTCAGCCCAGATCTGCGCGGTGGATATGGCAAATCTGAAACTCAGTTGCACCGCCTCTCCCGGCGCAAGGTGAACCCGTCGGAAGACGATCCATCTGATCCGCCGACGCAGACATCACCCGTATTGGCCTGGCGGGCCTTGAAGACCCAGCATCTGACATTGCCTTTGTGGGCCGCCTGGACCCTTGTTCCCACCGCGGCCACGGTTATGGTCCCCGACACTGCCATGCCTAATCCCCCAGTTGAAGCGGGATCTGAAATGGATTGCTGGGCATCTGGACCGCGGGAAACAGCGGAGCAATCGCCGTTTCCAGCTTGACGTCTTCCCACATGGCCCGGGCTTCCTGGGTGTCGACCAATTCGTCTCCGGAACCGGCGGTGGTGGAATCCATGGCAGCCTTCACGTTTGTCTGCCATTCAGTCAACATTCGCGGGTTGATACCCGTGGGCTCTCGAAGTTGGGCGGACAAAAGCGACCGTATGCACGCCAGGTCCAAGTGGTCCAACCCGTTGTATTTGCCGTGGGGCACCCGTGCCCGGTCGGCGCCGCCGTATGCCGATAGGATTGCCCGCTTTTCCCCTCCGCGCCACATGTCGCGCACTCTGTTTAGCTGGGCTTCAATTCGGCCTATTCCTCCTTCAGGGGAGGAATCTCAGCGTCCATACGGGACTCGTAGAACTCCCGTATACCGGCTACCTCCTGTTTGATCACTTCGAGGTCTTGCGCTCCGATTGCCATGCTAGCCTCCTGTAATCGATATCCGATCGTTTCCACTAGATTCCAATGGACCTCCAAACCCAGACGGTTTCATCCTCAAGTGGCTTACAGCGCCGTCGCCTCCTTTAGGGCCGCCAATACCTGCTTAACCTCCAAATGGCTAAAATTGGGGTCAAAATTGCCGGCGGCGGAAATCCCAGCGTTGGCGGAGTCGACGCTAAATCCACCAGGCATCGCCAAACCCGCCTCTTCCACCAATGCAGCCATCTCGTTCGCCAGCTTTCCTAATTCGTCCGCCTGGGCCCAAAGCCGGGGGAAAATGGCCTCTAGGGGCGAATCGGGCGCGGCGGCGCCCCCTCCCCGCTCTCGAGGCGATCTTAGAATCTGAACCTTCTTGGGGTCCCTGGCCGGTTTTCGGCTTACTGGATTCCGAAGATTCGAGATCAAACCCGGCCAGGTATTCCTTAAGTCCGAATCCACCGATGGACCCGGATGGAGGGCGTGAGGACAGCGGAAGAGGGGGGAGGGAGTTGCAGGCGCGATGATCCGGGCTCGAATTCGGGTAGACGGGAGGTTGGCGGGCGGTCGCAGGCGCTTTTGGGGGCGCCGATGGCGGTCTGCAGTGGCTGTGCTGAGCGAGATGGCGGGATAGGACACGGGAAGAGGCGCTCGCGGACCGGGACTGGCGCGAGTTTGCCGGGACGTTCAGTTGGCCGGATGGCGGGTCAGTTGCAGACGGGTCGTCAGGCTGGGAGTGGCAGGGCGCGCAGCCGGGCCAGGGCGCGACTGAACTGGGTTTCCCAAGGCCAGCGCTGGGGCAGATGCAGGGTGAGGCGGCGCGCCGAGCGGGTGAGCCGTCCGGCCAGGGAGAAGAACCGTCGCCTGAGGGTCTTGGTGGTCACGATCTGCTCGCCCAGGCCGATGCGCGCGGTCCAGCGGGCCAGGTTGTGGGACATCACCTGGACGGCTAGCCAGGCGCCGTTGGCGGCGAAGCGGCCGGACGGCATGTGGTTCAACCCGACGCCGTACTTGAGGTCGCGCATCGCATTCTCGATCTCGGCGTGGCGGCGGTGGTCGGCCTCCAGTTCCAGGGTCTCTCCGTCCCGGTCGGTGATGAAGCCGTGATAACTGTAGGTGGCGAAGGGGGCCAGTTGGGAACCGGAGGTCGGCTGCACCCGCCGGACGATGAGCCGCACCGGCGCGGCGTCCGGCTCACTCTGGAAGGGGGTATAAGTCGTCTCGGCCACAGCGGCGGCGCCGTCCATCCAGTAGGGAATCGGCGTCCAGGCAGCTTCGGGTATGGCCTCGATGAGATTGCGCAGGCTTTTGTGCTGGCGGATGGTGATGGAGAAGCGCACGTCCAGCTTGCGGCAGACGGCGACCACGGCGTGGGTATAGAAGCCGCTGTCGGCCCGCAGGGTGATCTGCCCGCTGGCGCCAGCGTAGCGCACCCGCCCCACCGTCTCCCGCAGGAAGTGGGCGGCCCCGCGGGCGGTGTTGGCGCGGCCCTCGCGCAGCCGGGACATCAGCACGCCGCCGGCGCCGGCGGCGACGGCCAACAGCGGGTGATAGCCCCGGGCGCTGGTGTAGCCGTGGTGGCGGGCGCCCTCCTTGGCCAGTCCGTAGGTCTCGCAGATCGTCGAATCAAGGTCGATGGTAAATGGTGCGTCGCCGGGTCCGGCTCCGGCCTGCCAGGCCCGGGCCAGCAACTCGCGGCTCACCCGGTCCAGTTGGCGGACGTGGCCCCAGCGAAAGCTGCGCAGGAAGGCGCCCAGGGTGGAGGGCGCCTTGAGCACACTGCCCAGGGTGCAGGCTGTCCCGCCGGCGCGCAGCGCATCGGCGTCGTCGATGCAGTCGCCGCCCGCCAACGCAGATGCCACCAGCGTCATCATCTTGTCACCGGTGTTGGCTCGGCCTGGGGCCCGGCCCAGGTCCAGGCGCCGGTCAACCAGTTGGGAAAGGCCGAGGTGCAAGGCCAAGGTGGCGGGAAGGAGCAGGCCGGCATTGTTGACCAGGCGGTGGTCGTCGAAGGTGATGTGGATGCGGTCGAGGTGGTTGCGTGGTCGCATCTATTGGGTGCTCCTTGTTTCTGGTCGGTTTTCTGTTATAAAACCATTATCCCAGATTCAGAGGAGCACTTCCTTGCCTATCCGCCCTGTCGCGACACGCCCTCTATCGGTGGATTCGGGCTAAGCCGGGGAGTATGGTCAAGCGCCCGCCGCAGTGCGTTACGGTTGGCCGGAACCGGCACCGCGCTGACTTCCAGTAGTTCCTGCTCCAGAAACCTGATCCCCAAAAACGCTCCCGTCTTTTGGTCGCGGCGCTCTTCGTATCGCAAGGGTTTGAATCCCACCGAAACTCCACTCTGGTATCCGGTCTCTTAAAGAGCGGCCACCTCCTGGGCAAACTCCGTGGGGGCGAACCTGATCGTCGCCATCAAGCGATGCGGCTCACTCCAGACATCCGCGGCCTTACCGATGACCGGCCTGGCATAGTCGTGGGCCCACAGGAAAACCGGGTTCTTCCGGTACGAATCCAGATTCCATCCATCGGCGGCGATGACATCGCCATGGCAGTCCACTTCATCCGTGGAAATCACAAAAGCCATGGGTTGGCCTTGCTCGTTGACTTGGTCACGTCCCGGCGTTCCGCTCCATTTGCGCAGCAGTGGCGCCTCGCCGATTCCCCGCCGGTAGGCGTCCAGCGCCTCCAAAAGACGTTCCCGCTGCCATTGATCGTTTGGTTGAGTCAATATCTCCCCCTGGCGCCCGTTGGAATCGCCGCTAAAGGTCTGGTGGGTTAAACACAAAGGGACGAACCCCAGTCAGGGTCCGTCCCTTATGCGCCCCGGGTTTTGGCCGCCCGGTTCGCCGTGCCTTGATTTGTTATTATCGAGATTAGAGAGCGGATTTCCGGAGTGTCAATCGATGTGTGACACCCGCTTAATATCTCCAGGAGATTTGCATCCGAAGATCGACGGTGAGGACTCCAGGGCCTTTTCATTTTCTCAAAATAGTATAAAATTATTACCAGTTTAAGCGGGAGGGGAGGATGATGACTTTGAGGGAAGCGCTGGATTTGGCGCCTGACTTCCGGAGTAGCCAAGGGCGACGCCACTCTTTGGGGGCGATCCTGGCCTTGGCCACCTGTGCCATGCTGTGCGGCGCCCGCAGCTTATACGCCATAGCGCAATGGGGGCGGGACCAAGGGGGTGCTACGGCGCAGCTTTTGGGGTTCAGCCAGGAGAAGACACCCTGCGTGGCCACCCTCCACCGGGTGTTCAAGGACCTGGACGTGGCGGCCTTTGAGGCAGAAGTCGGCAACTGGCTGGCAAAGAGCGGGGTAGAGGCGGATGATCCCCTGTCCCTGGACGGGAAAACCTTGCGAGGGGTCCACGGCCAAGAGATACCCGGGGTCCATGTGGTGTCGGCCTACGCTAGCCGCGCTGGGGCAGTGCTGGCGCAGGTAGCTGCGCCGGGCAAAGGGGAAGAATTGGCGGCGGTCAAAGAAGTATTGGGCCAGGTACCCCTGAAGGGTCGGGTAGTAGTGGCTGATGCCTTACTGACCCAACGGAAAGTCTGTGAGCAGATTGTGGCAGGCGGCGGAGAGTATCTGCTGCCAGTTAAAGAGAATCAGCCCACCTTGCGCCGAGACCTGGAGGTGGCTTTTTCCCCTGCTAGGAACTGAGAGGGCTGGTGGGCCAACCGTACCTCCCTGGCTGGCAGCGGAGTGGCGAGCACGCGGGGCCAAGCTGACGGTCTGGGCCGATGCTCCAGTAAAGCGGCGTCATGGGCGGCTGGAGCGGCGAGAGTTGTGGGCCTTGGCCGACCCAGAGCTAAATGGCTACGTGGGCAGCGCTGGGACGGTCGGGGAAGCGTGGCCGCATCTGCAACAGGTGTGTCGGCTAGAGCGCCAGCGGGTCGTGAAGGGCAAGAAACAGGTGGCTGTGAGCTATGCAATTAGCAGTCTCCCAGCCACTGATGCCGATGCCAGGCGATTGTTGAGCCTTTCCCGTGGGCACTGGGGCATCGAGAACCGCCTCCACTGGGTACGGGATGTGACCTTCGACGAGGACCGCTCTCAGGTGCGCACTGGGGCCGCCCCACAGGTTCTGGCGGGCCTGCGGAACCTGGTCATCAGCTTGGTACGTCGGGCTGGGCATTCCAACGTAGCCGCTGCCCTACGCCGCCACAATGCCCATCTCAGCGAAGCTTTCGACATGATGGGCTTTACCTGCCAGGCAGGAGAATGAAAAGGCCCTGGTGAGGACTCCTAAATCGTTGACTTTTTTCCAGCAGCTATGATACCTTTGAAGCATGAATCGGTTGAGCTACCATCGCTGCTTGGCCAACTTTCAAGGAGCGTTTACATATAATGGAAGTCACCACACTTGCGGTTGAGAAACTCAAGGAAGTCATGGAAGAGCAGGGAGAGGAACAAGGCTCCCTCCGCGTGATTGCCATGCCCGCCGAGAGCGGCGGCGTGCAATACATGCTGACCATGGAAAAGGAGAGCCAGGCCGACGACACGGAACTCAAGGTTGACGGGGTTAAGTTCCTCATGGACTCGGACAGCGCCCCATTCCTTGAAGAAGCCACCATCGACTATGTCGAGAATCTAGGTGGCCAGGTGGGCTTCGTGATCAACAATCCCATGTACGCCAGCGCCGGTGGCTGCGGTTGCGGCAGCGGCGGCGGCGGTTGTGGATGCGGCGGCGGCGGCGGGGGATGCGGCGGCGGCCATTAAACCACTGACCTAGCGAATCTATGAAACAGGCCTCGATTATCCGAGGCCTGTTTTTTGTTCCCAATCCAAAGACCAAGATGTAAGATTATCCTCCAAGCTGCCCGGGTTTTGAGCGTTTGCCGGAGAACCTTCTCCCAAACACCTCGGCGTTAGTGCTCCTGCCAAGCTGCATACGTGATAGTATCCGCGTTCCACGGGGCGAAAACGTCTTCCTTTGCCGGGCATACACAGGAGGCTGAAACCAATCCCCATGACCGGCTTAGAGAATGCGCAACCGGAACGGCCCGTCCACGGCGGTGTCAAACCAACCGACCTTCGGGCACTGGGCCTCGGTCCCGACGATGTTTTGGACTTCAGCGCCAGCATCAGCCCCATAGGGCCGCCTAATGGAATCTGGCAAGCCATGGAGGCTGTGGAACTCGCCTCTTACCCCGACCCTCATTGCCAGGAGCTAAAGGTGGCTTTAGCGGCCCACCTTTCCCAACAGTCCGATCCCGAGCGCGCCATCAACCCCGAACAATTGTTAGTGGGCAACGGATCCACTGAAATCATCCATCTGATAGCCAGAGCTTTTCTTCCAGCGCCCTCGAGTGAACATGCCGGCTCCGCTCTGATCCTAACCCCCACGTACGGGGAATATCAGGGCGCCTGCGCGTTGCAGGGCGCCGCCATATACACTTTGGATGCCGGCCCGCCGCCGGATTTTCCCTGGGACATGGATAAGGCATGCGGCATCATTGAGTCCCGATCCCCGAATCTGATATTCCTATGCAATCCAAATAACCCAACCGGCTCATACCTAACACAGAAGGAGATTGAGTCACTTGCCTCAGCAGTCGCTCAGGCCGGTGGCCTACTGGTGCTTGACGAAGCCTACGTTTCATTCGTGGAGGAGCCGTGGGACAGTGCAGCGATGCTGAGGCAGGACAATGTAGTGATCCTGCGGTCAATGACTAAAGATTACGCCCTGACCTCCCTGCGGGCCGGGTACTGTATTGCGGCCGAGCCTGTAATCTCCCGCCTAGCTGCTTACCAACCCGATTGGAGTGTCAACGGCTTGGCGCAGGCCGGTGTGCTGGCGGCATTGGCCGACACCGACTACCTGTCCCGATCCCGGGCAGAGGTGGCCCGGTCAAAGAGATTCTTGATCCAAAGCCTTGAGGCGTTGGAGTTTGATGTCCCTCCATCCGCCGCCAATTTCTTGCTGGTGCGGGTGGGTGACGCCCCAACTTGGCGCGAAAAGCTGGCTAAAATGGGTGTGTTCGTCCGCGATTGCACCTCATTTGGCCTCCCCGATCACATCAGGATCGGCGTTCGGTCTCTGCCTGATTGCCAACGGTTCATGGAGGTGCTGGAGGGGTTGGCTTAATAGTTCAACGTCGGATGAAAGGGCTAATTGAGGGCGAAATCCCAGGCTTGATCGTGCCTCGGGACAGCCTTTCGTTGGCTTGCCCAATGCCGGACGCACAGTTAGAATGGACGATATTCAGCCGCATTTTTGACAAACGGAGAGTCACGATGGCCACCAGCAAAACAGCAGCCCGCAGCAGTTTTAACGACACCTTCGGGGACCCAAAAGAGACCACGGAAAAGAAGGTCAAACCCCGGTTGACGCCGTATGTTCAGGAGTTTATCAAGCTTTCTCCATTCGCCGTTATGGCTAGCTCGGATGCAAATGGGCATTGCGACGCCTCTCCCAAGGGAGGCCAACCAGGGTTTGTCATGATCTTGGACGAGCACCACCTGCTTTTCCCAGATGTGGCCGGAAACAAACTTTTCCAGTCTTACCAGAATTTGGAGGAAAACCCTTCTGTGGGCCTCATATTCATGATTCCCGGAATCAATGAGACCGTTAGAGTCAACGGCAAGGCCACTATCGTAGACAAAGATGAGTTGAACCGGCTTGATATCAAAGTAGCCCTCCACAATGTCGATGAGCGCTCCTATCACCTCCAGGGAGTCCTGATTGAAGTGGAAGAATCTTACGGGCACTGCCCCCGGGCCTTCAAGTTCTCCAAACTTTGGGACCCTGAAGAGATTTCCGCCAACCAGAACCGGAAAATGCCGGACCGGGCGACCGACGCATAGCAAACCGGTAACCCTGCATTGGCGATCGCCGCTCCAGTTGTTTGCTAACGATTCTTCCGGCGGTAACTGCCGCAACTCCATCATCCAAGCCGCCAGCCGGCGGCTAAATCGTTGGGCTGAGCGGTCCGCATGGGCCGTCTCTATCAAGATTGCCACCAGAACACCCTTTGGGCTGAGAATCAGCTTACCGGTCTCCATACTTGCAAACGCCACCAGCCCGCCCGGCCAATGGGCGGCAGAGGATTACTGAACATGGTTTCCATCGCCTTCGAAAAAATCACCCTGTCCAACGGATTGGACGTAATCCTTCACCAAGATCACACCATACCTCTGGTGGCGGTGAACGTGTGGTACCACGTTGGCTCGAAGGACGAAGAGCCTGGCCGCACCGGCTTTGCCCACCTATTTGAGCATGTGATGTTCGAGGGTTCAAAACACCACAACAGCAGCCATTTTGAGCCCCTGCAAAAGGCCGGGGCAAACCTCAATGGCTCCACCACCCAAGACCGCACCAACTACTGGGAAGACGTGCCGTCTAACTATTTGGAGCTCGCCCTTTGGCTGGAAGCCGACCGCATGGGCTTCTTGGCCGACGCTTTAGATCAGCAACGTTTCGATATTCAACGGGACGTGGTCAAGAACGAGCGCCGCCAGTCATACGAGAACCGGCCCTATGGCATGGCCTCGTGGCACATACAAGAAGCCCTGTTCCCGCCTCCTCATCCCTACCATTGGATGACCATCGGCTCGCAAGAAGACCTTGACGCCGCTAGTTTGGATGACGTCAAAGAGTTCTTCCGCCGGTTCTATTCGCCCTCCAACGGCAGTCTTGCCATCGCTGGTGACTTTGAACGCGACCAAGCGTTGGGCATGGTGGAACGCTACTTTGGCGACCTTCCTCCCGGACCTCCTTTACCCCGGATGGGGCGCCACGACTCACCCCTTGCGGGCCGTATAGAGTTGGAAATGCGGGACAAAGTCTCACTGCCCCGCCTTTATATCTCTTGGCCAACTCCGCCGGACCTGGACGCCGACGACGCGCCCCTCGATGTGTTGCAGGCGGTGATGTCCGACGGCATCAGCTCCCGCCTTCACCGATCCCTGGTCTACGAACAGCAGATAGCCCAGAGCGTTGGCATCCGCTACCATCCCTCGGAGATCGCCGGCCAGTTCATGGTGGTGGCCACCGCCGCGGAAGGGCACTCGCTGGCCGAAGTCGAGGCTGCCGTCGATGCTGAAATGGAAAAGGCAAGGCAAGCGCCGCCATCCAAAGAGGAAATGGACCGGGTAAAAAACCGCGTGGAAGCCAGCCATTACCGTCAGCTGACCCGCATCGGCGGATTCGGAGGCCGGGCAGATCAGCTCAACCATTACAGCGTCCTGTCCAATGACCCCGGACTCATCAACTCCAGCTTGGATCGCTACCTGGCCGTCCAGCCGGAAGACGTTCTAAGGGTAGCCCAATCCGTTCTGGACAACCGCCAGGTGAGGATGCGGGTGTACCCGGAAAGCCAATTGAAACCGGCCGAAGTCTCCATAGACCGGACGATCATGCCGCCGGCCGCCCCGGAACCCGCGTTCACGCCCCCAACTCCGGTCCACAGCAATTTGGAAAACGGTTTGGAGATTGTTGTCGTCGAAAAACGGGAACTGCCTGTGGTGTCTCTGGGATTGTTCATAAAAGGCGGCGGCGCCAACGACCCGGTGGACCAGCCCGGCTTGTCCACATTCACGGCGCAGATGTTGCAGGAAGGGACCGAAACCCGGTCGAGTCAAGAGCTGGCCGCGGCGTTCGAGTTCATCGGCGCGCGCCTTTCCACCGACGCCCGCCGGGAGTTTGTCTCTCTCTCCACCGAAACCATGACCAGGCATTGGACCACGGCGTTGGAGCTGATTGGCGATGTGCTGAAACATTCAACTTTCCCAGAACAAGAACTACAACGTGTCAAGCGGGAATACCTGACTGACCTGAGACGCGGTAAGGACGAGCCAAATGTGGTGGCCGACCATATCATGGCGGGTCTGGCTTTTGGCCGGGAGTCGGACTATGGGCATCCACTGACGGGCACGGAAGAAGCCGTGAGCGCCTTCACCAGAGACGACGTGATGGCCCAATTCCAGCGGGAGTACGTCCCCCAGGCGGCCACCTTGATCGTAGTGGGAGATATCAGCCTCGACGAAGTGGCCGGCCAAGCAGATTCGATTCTGAAAGACTGGACTGCTCAGACCGGGAACTCGGCCGAACCCGCCGTAAAACAGGACTTCACTCCCGGCGCATCAACCATTTTCCTGGTTGACCGGCCCGGTTCAGCCCAATCGGTGATCCGGGCGGTTCATCCCACGATACCCCGCAGCCACGCTGATTATTTCGCGTTTACCCTGTTGAATTACTCGTTTGGAGGCCAGTTCTCCGCCCGCTTGAACCAAAATTTGCGCCAAGATAAAGGCTATAGCTACGGCTACAACTCGACAATCCAGTGGCACCGCGAGCCGTCGCTGTTGATGGCCGGAGGCAGTGTGCAGACCGAAGTCACCAAGGAGTCGCTGGAAGAAACCCTAAAGGAATTCAATGATCTACAGGGAACTCGGCCGATATCCCAGGAAGAGCTGGAAACCTCGAAAGCAGGTCTACTATTAGGCTATCCTGCCGGCTTTGAAAGGCCGGGGTTGATTCTGAATCACCTGCTCCAATTGGTACTGTTTGACCTGCCCAACGATTATTTCCAGACCATGCCGCCCAAGATCGAAGCCGTGACATTGGCCGACGTTCACCGCATCAGTTCCCAGCACGTCAACCCCGACGGATTGCAGATCCTGGTGGTGGGAGACCGAGAGAAGGTGGAGTCTGGACTATTGGAGTTGGGACTTCCTCTGGTTCATATGGACGCCGACGGCAACGTAATCTGAGCGCAAATTGAGCTCCCAAATTAACAACGTTGAGCGCCCAACGGGTTTATGAGGTTTCCCAGGGCCGAAACGGTCCTTTTTAGACAGGCGGTCTTTCGCCCAAGACCATGGGCAACGTAAGATTTGAGCCGTCTCTAAAGATTTTCACTTGAACTTCTTGGCCGCTTTGGAATTCCTGCCGTAACAGCCGCAGCAGGTCGATCACGGTACCCACTTTTTGCCCGTCCATGGACAGTATGATGTCGCCCCGCAGGATCCCGGCGCGGTCGGAAGGGCCATCGGGCCCCACGCCCAATACAACCACCCCTTCTCTGATCGGGAGGTTGGCCCTAGCCGCTATCTCCGGAGTCAGGTCGTCAAGATTCAGCCCCATGTAGGCCCAACGGACGTGGCCAAGCTCAATCAACTGCCCGGAAACCTGAGAAACGGTGTCCATGTTGATGGCGAAACTTATGCCTTCGATGGGCGGCGCGCCCCGGGTTCCACCTCTCAACACGGCCGTGTTGATTCCAACCAGTTCGCCCCTCAGACTAACCAGCGGCCCACCTGAATTGCCGGGATTGATGACGGTATCTGTCTGAACCAGATCGTTCAGCGTCGTCCCTCCTATGGCGTCCCTTGAGCGTCCTAAAGCCGACACAACCCCCACCGTGACGGTTGGTCCGCCGGGTAGGGCCAAGGCGTTGCCAATCGCGATCACCCACTCGCCCACTCGCAAACCGATGTCCTCGGAAACCGGCAAAAAGGTATATTCGCCTTCCGGTATGCGGAGCACCGCCAGGTCCGACAACCGGTCGACTCCAACGATCTCCGCCTCCAACTGGACGCCATCATCCAGGGTGACGGTGATCGACTGGGCCCCTTCTATCACATGGTTGTTGGTCAGCACCAACCCGTCTGGTGTGAAGATCACCCCCGTGCCGCTGCTAGACCCTTCCCTAGGGCCAAACCTCCCGGCGGCGACTACTTGGGAAAGGATGGAAACCACCGCAGGCCGCACCCGCTCAACCGTGTCCGCAACGTTGGGTAGTTGCGGCATCAACTTGGGAGTGACTGGCGCCGCCGGGTCCAGCGATTGGAGTGCCTGGGCTGTAGCTTCGGGAATCGGCAAGCGTGTGGTGGCCGGTGTAGCCGCCGCCGTGTTATTGACCTCTGGAGCCACGGCTCCACTATTAACTGTTGGCGCCGTTGAACCTGCGTCAGCGGGGTTTGCCTCTGGCGAGGCATCGGTTGGGCTGTTTGAGCCGGTGCAGGCACCCATGACCAGGATCAGCGCCAAAACCAGGGCCGTGGCCATTGGGAGCCCCATCCGGCGCCAATGCCGTGGGGTGAATTGTTGGGCCAAGTTGGGGATGTGCCTGACGAATCTCATGGTTTAGGTTGCGTCCCTTGATTGAAATCAGACTCTTTCGATCCATTCGATCCATTCGATGCTGGTGAATGCTGGTGGATGCTGGTGGATGCTGGTGGATGCTGGTGGATGCTGGTGGATGCTGGTGGATGCTGGTGGATGCTGGTGGATGCTGGTGGATGCTGGAAGGCGCTTTGGGATTGCCGGACATCGGTGCAGGGGCCTCGCGCGAAACGCTGTGGTTGCAACGATTACAGCTAGCGCCCGCACCGTAGCGATTGCGAGAAACCGGCGCATTATCGCCAACAGCGCCGCCGCCTTAACCGCTATGACACGTTTTGGGACATGTCTTGGATGGCCGCTCGTTGCGCGTCAAAAAGGTTCTCCATCCCCCGGGCGGCCAATGAGACTACCTCTTCCAGCCGCTGCCGGGGAAACGGGTCGGCTTCCGTGGCGCCCTGGATTTCAACCATGTCTCCCCGGTCGGTGAGGACAATATTAAAGTCCGCCTGGGCCAGAAAATCTTCTTCGTAACAAAGGTCCAAGGCTAGGCCGTCGTTCAAGATTCCCACGCTGGTGGCCGCCACGGCGTTGTGAAGCGGTATTTGGGTCAGGATCCGGTTGTCGACCAATGTCTTCAGCGCCTGAAAGAGCGCTACGTATCCTCCGGTGATGGCGGCGGTGCGGGTGCCGCCGTCGGCCATCAAAACGTCGCAATCAATGTGCACCGTCCGTTCTCCCAGCGCCGCCAGGTCGGTAACCGACCGCAACGACCTGCCGATGAGCCGCTGGATCTCCTGAGAGCGGCCGCTGATCTTGCCCGCATCCCGATCTCGCGTGGAACGGGTGGTGGTCGCTCGGGGCAGCATATCGTACTCGGCGGTCACCCAACCTTTGCCTTGACCCCGCAAGAATCCAGGGACCCTTTCCTCCAAAGATGCCGCGCATAGCACCCTGGTAGAGCCGACTTCTATCAGTGCCGAGCCTTCGGCGAATTTTTGGTATCCAGTAATGATCGTCGTGGGTCTGGTCTCGTCCCAGGCCCTTCCATCGGGTCGTGTCAAAATCAATACACCCTTACCTATTTTGTCCGCCTGACCTCCCCACCCGTGCTAAAGGGGGAGCGTGAAGCCATGGTGCCTAAGTATACATTAGGGACCGACGAGAGTAACCGGCCGGCTTACGAACCCCTGAACAGCACACAAATCGTAACCCGGCGGCTTTACCGGTCACCGGTTATGACCCACAGTTTAACCCCGTCACTGACAGCCTCGATGGTCCCATGCAGGTCGGTGCGGAATAGCTTATTGGAGTCCACCGTTTCTTGAAGCCGTGACAGCACAGCCGGATTTGGGTGACCGTAGGAATTGCCTTCGCCAACGGAAATCACCGCGAATTCCGGATCAATCCGTCGCAAAAACGAACTAGTAGTGGAGGTTTTACTCCCCTGGGGGGCCACCTTCAGCAGGGTGCTGTTCAACGTCGCTCCTCCTCGGGCAATGGCGGCTTCAGCTGGGGCTTCTACATCAGATGACAGCAAAAAGCTGACTTCTCCATAAACCAGCCGCAGCACTACGGCGTTGTTATTTGAATCAGCCGGCGAAGGCCGCGCCCGGTCACGCTGAGGATTCAAAACTTCCAAAAACAAGGGTGGATCTGAGCCGGGCTCTATGTCGATGCGATAACCGCTTTCAACCTTAATCGCGGCCAACCCGGCTTGTTCCAATGCCGCTTCCCACCGGGCTCGCAACGGAGCTTCAACCGAGTCCGAGCCGGTTAGGACTCCTCCGACCTGATAACGATCCAGCACCTCTATCAAACCACGGCTGTGGTCGGCGTCCAGGTGAGTCAACACCACCAGGTCCAGGCTTTTATCCCAAAAGGAAAGTTCAGCGCCCTCCGCCTGTACGGCGCCCTGGCTGTCGGGGCCGCCGTCGATCAACACCTGCCTGCCCTGTGGAGTGACGATCAACGCACTGTCTCCCTGGCCCACGTCAAAGAAGTAGACCTGAAGCTCGCCGCTAGGTCCGCTCAAGACTTGCCACCACAGAATTCCCGCGGCGCCCAAACCCAAGACAGCAAGGCCCAGCCACAACTTGGATATGCGCCCCGGCATCCTCATACAATCAGGACTGGGAGCTGGATCGGGCTCCATTGGATTTTTGTCCCTTCGCCCGCCCAAGAGAGGGGCTGCCTGGATCAGCCGTGGCAATCCGCCGGGCAGCATAAGCCCCAAGGCCAACAATCCATACCAAACGGCTAGAAACGGGACTCCCACCCAAGAGTCTTCGGTGGTGGTATGGGGCGCCATCGATGTCAGCTTCAACAAATAGGTCAGCGGCGCCCACGCCATCCAACCGAAGAGCTGACCCGCCGCCGGGTGGATCGATCCGCCAAAAGCCGTCGCGAGTGAACCCATCAAGGCAAACGGCAAGATTGGCAAAGCCAACACCGTCACGGGGATGCCCATCCAGGGAATCCGCTGGAAGTTGTAGGCCACCAATGGCCATGTCGCCAGGGTCGCCGCCACCGACACCAGTAAGGCGGTGGCCAACCAAACCGCGGCGCGCGCTACCCAAATACGGGGCCAGGCGACGTCGTGGACGCTTCCGATGCGTTTGGACACCACCTCGGCCAGTCCGGGCTGTAGCGGCAACACCAGCGCGATTCCCGCCACTGCGGCAAAGCTAAGTTGGAAGGAAGCCTGGCTCAACACCCTGGGGTCTATTCCGGCCATCACTGCCGCGGCCATGGCCAACGCAGGCAGCACCCGGCGAGGCCGTCCCAACGCCACTGCGGCTAGTACGGTGCTGCCCATCATCGCGGCCCGAACCACGGACAACGGGAGCCCGCTGGTTAAAGCGTATATCCAAATGACCACCAAAGGCGCCAACCAATATACGTGGCGGCCCCGCCCGATGGTCCCAGAAACCAAACCCATGACCAACAGCATCATCACGCCGACGTGCAACCCCGAAATTGCTAGAAGATGGGATGCGCCCGTATCCCGAAAGTCATCCACAACATCGGGCGGCAGTTGACCCCGCAGTCCCAGCAACAATGCCTGGGCCAACGCCGACTGTCTGGCGGTCAGGTTTCGATTCAAGCTCCGAGCCAAATACCCTCTAAATGTGAATATGCCTCTTCTGGCTGAATCAACCATGCCTCCTTGATCAGCTGTTTCGGTCTGTGCCTCTCGAGCCCACAGCACGCCAGAGACGCCCTTGCTTTCCAGGTATGCCGGGTAGTCGAAACCTTGGAAGGGCTTGGGACGCTGCAACAAGCCCGCTGCCGTCATCCGGTCGCCGTATTGAAAAAATGGCGCCTCGCGCCGGGAGACCAGAGATGGGGGAGGCTCGGCGTAAACCAGGATTCTGGATGAGACTTCTTGCGGACCCGAGCCTAAGTCGATTGTATCCACCGCCAGCGTGAAGCGAATGTTGCGGGACCTGGCTTCGGGGTCGTCAACCACGCGACCGGTGACCACGGCCTGTTGTTGGCCCAAGAAATATGGAGGAGATATCGGTTGTTGGGCTGCCTCCACCCGCCAAAAGGCTAACAGCAACAATCCGGCCAAGACCACCGGCCCCATGGACCGCTTTGCCAGATAAACCAGGAATCCTATGGGGATCGTCGCCAGGAAAAGAAGGAACGCCGCCCATGGCCGGGCGTCTACGGCGAGGCCCAAGCAGATTCCCGCCAGCCAGAATGCCGCCAGGTACAGGAGCCTCAAGTGATCTTCACTCCGGTGTCTACTGGAGCGTTAGCAATCATCGGCGGAGGCATCCGGCGGGCAAGGAAAAGCGTTTGGTCATGGCGAATCGCCTACGGTCACCAGATCACGCAATTTTTCATAAGTGAGTGGTCCTATCCTAGTACTACAACGACGTGTTATCCTACAAGGTAACTCGTGGGCGGATTTTGAAGCTGGCAACGAACGAGTGCGAGTCTCCCATGATGAACGGTCCGTAGCTGAAGAAGAAGACCTGAGCGTGTTTTCTCATAACGCGTCGTTGTAGTACTAGAAGTCTGGCCGGAAAGCCATTGGCCGGGTTTCGCGCTACGCCAGACAGACGTATTATAGTCTTATGTGGCATGATAGTATCTGTAATATGGTTCAAGAACCCACTGTTACATCGACAATCGTCGCTGAGAAAACGACGGCTTGGGGAGAATCGGGGTTTCCGTCCGAGTTTCTAGTACTACAACGACGCGTTATCCTACAAGGTAACTCGTGGGCGGATTTTGAAGCTGGCAACGAACGAGTGCGAGTCTCCCATGATGAACGGTCCGTAGCTGAAGAAGAAGACCTGAGCGTGTTTTCTCATAACGCGTCGTTGTAGTACTAGGGACATCGGTGATTTCTTCCACCGACCGAAACGGTCCGTTATTGTCCCGATGGTCCACGATCGCTTGGGCCAAGACGGGGCCGATACCTGGGAGCGTCGCCAACAGACTTGGGGAAGCTACTTAAAGTTGATCAGTCCATCCGTAGATGCATCTGCTTGGTCCGGAGGGGTCATGCCGCCCCATGATTGAACCTGACCCGCCTGTGGAGCCGGCGTCTCGCCCACGATGGGTATGTGGTAATGGGCTTGGTCCGTTACCCGAAGGGCAAGGTTGACCGCCGCCAACTGAGCATCTTCTGAGGGACCGCCAGCGGCGGCTACGGCGTCGGACAGACGGTCTCCCGGCAGCATTGGGTACACGGGGCCAGGGTTTTGGACCGCGCCGCTGATGTACACTCTCACATTTGGCCGGACGCCGGTTCCTGGGGTGGCGGCAATATCTGGATGGGGGCGTTATCGTCGTTCCTTAGCCCGAATCCACCGATAGAGGGCGTGTCGCGACAGGGCGGATAGGGAAGGAAGTGCTCCTCTGAATCTGGGATAATGGTTTTATAACAGAAAACCGACCAGAAACAAGGAGCACCCAATAGATGCGACCACGCAACCACCTCGACCGGATCCACATCACCTTCGACGACCACCGCCTGGTCAACAATGCCGGCCTGCTCCTTCCCGCCACCTTGGCTTGCACCTCGGCCTTTCCCAACTGGTTGACCGGCGCCTGGACCTGGGCCGGGCCCCAGGCCGAGCCAACACCGGTGACAAGATGATGACGCTGGTGGCATCTGCGTTGGCGGGCGGCGACTGCATCGACGACGCCGATGCGCTGCGCGCCGGCGGGACAGCCTGCACCCTGGGCAGTGTGGTCAAGGCGCCCTCCACCCTGGGCGCCTTCCTGCGCAGCTTTCGCTGGGGCCACGTCCGCCAACTGGACCGGGTGAGTCGCGAGTTGCTGGCCCGGGCCTGGCAGGCCGGAGCCGGACCCGGCGACGCACCATTTACCATCGACCTTGATTCGACGATCTGCGAGACCTACGGACTGGCCAAGGAGGGCGCCCGCCACCACGGCTACACCGGCGCCCGGGGCTATCACCCGCTGTTGGCCGTCGCCGCCGGCGCCGGCGACGTGCTGATGTCCCGGCTGCGCGAGGGCCGCGCCAACACCGCCCGCGGGGCCGCCCACTTCCTGCGGGCCGACAGCGGCTTCTATACCCACGCCGTGGTCGCCGTCTGCCGCAAGCTGGACGTGCGCTTCTCCATCACCATCCGCCAGCACAAAAGCCTGCGCAATCTCATCGAGGCCATACCCGAAGCTGCCTGGACGCCGATTCCCTACTGGATGGACGGCGCCGCCGCTGTGGCCGAGACGACTTATACCCCCTTCCAGAGTGAGCCGGACGCCGCGCCGGTGCGGCTCATCGTCCGGCGGGTGCAGCCGACCTCCGGTTCCCAACTGGCCCTCTTCGCCACCTACAGTTATCACGGCTTCATCACCGACCGGGACGGAGAGACCCTGGAACTGGAGGCCGACCACCGCCGCCACGCCGAGATCGAGAATGCGATACGCGACCTCAAGTACGGCGTCGGGTTGAACCACATGCCGTCCGGCCGCTTCGCCGCCAACGGCGCCTGGCTGGCCGTCCAGGTGATGTCCCACACCTGGCCCGCTGGACCGCGCGCATCGGCCTGGGCGAGCAGATCGTGACCACCAAGACCCTCAGGCGACGGTTCTTCTCCCTGGCCGGACGGCTCACCCGCTCGGCGCGCCGCCTCACCCTGCATCTGCCCCAGCGCTGGCCTTGGGAAACCCAGTTCAGTCGCGGCCTGGCCCGGCTGCGCGCCCTGCCACTCCCAGCCTGACGACCCGTCTGCAACTGACCCGCCATCCGGCCAACTGAACGTCCCGGCAAACTCGCGCCAGTCCCGGTCCGCGAGCGCCTCTTCCCGTGTCCTATCCCGCCATCTCGCTCAGCACAGCCACTGCAGACCGCCATCGGCGCCCCCAAAAGCGCCTGCGACCGCCCGCCAACCTCCCGTCTACCCGAATTCGAGCCCGGATCATCGCGCCTGCAACTCCCTCCCCCCTCTTCCGCTGTCCTCACGCCCTCCATCCGGGTCCATCGGTGGATTCGGACTTAGAAACAGCGCCACCGCCGCCAGCACGATGGCTGCCGCCAACACTGCCGAAACCACCATACCGGCGGTTCGAAAGGCCCCTTCAGACATTGCAGAACTCCTTGTGTGAGTTTGGCTCCCGGATCGAGCTTGTGTGACCTGCGGAATCCGATTATAATTTAGCCCAGTTCTGAACGAAAGAGGTCATCCTTTGAGCACTTCCCATTCGTCCTTCAACGGCGCCGGAGACCTTAGCGCATTCTTCCGGGGCGGGTATGTCCCGTTGGCAGACGCCAACGTGAACATCATGACTCATGCCTTGCACTACGGCACCGGGGTGTTTGAAGGGATTCGGGGCAACTGGAACGAGGAAAAAGGCTCGGTCTTCATCTTCCGGCTCAGGGAGCACTACGAACGGTTGCTTCGGGGCTGCCGCCTGCTGATGCTGGACATACCTTATTCTGTCGAGGATCTCTGCAATATCACCGTGGAACTGGTGGAGCGCAACCGTCATCAACAGGATATATACATCAGGCCGCTGGCATACAAGAGCGCCGAGATGGTGGCCAACCTGAAGCTGCAGGACTTGAGCAGCGATTTCACGCTGATCACGGTTCCCTTCGGCAATTACCTGGGCGCCGACGCGCTGCGGTGCTGCACTTCATCGTGGCGGAGGGTCGACGACCCAATGATTCCCGCCCGCCTAAAGATTTGCGGAATCTACGTCAATAGCATCCTGGCCAAAACCGAAGCCACTATGGCTGGATTCGACGAGGCCATCATCCTTAACCAGGACGGCCATGTGTGCGAAGGGTCCGGTGAAAACATCTTCCTGGTGGACAATGGGCGGCTCATCACCCCCGTCCTAGAAGACAACGTACTTCCCGGCATCACCCGGGACACCATCATCCAAGTCGCCCAATCCGAGTTTGGCTTGGAGGTAGTGGAGCGAACCATCGACCGCAGCGAGTTGTACCTGGCAGACGAGGTCTTCTTGACCGGCACGGCCGCCCACTTAACGCCTGTGATTCAATTGGACAACCGGGATATCGCCGACGGCAACCCCGGTCCGATATCCACCAAACTTCAAAAACTCTACTTTGAGATTGTCGCGGGGCGGAACCCCAAATTCCTCCACTGGTGCACCGCCGCCACTCCTCGGCTCGTGGCCGCCTAACCGGGTCGAGCGAATCTTAAGAGAGTTCCCACCACCGGGATAATCGTCCAGTGCAGTGGCTTTGGATCAATTGGACCGGCGTTTTCCTGGCCGCTTATTTCATCGGCGGCATTCCCACCGCTTACCTTGCGGCTCGCTTGATCAAGGGCGCCGACATCCGCTTGTTGGGCGACCGCAATGCCGGGGCGGCCAACGTATTCCGCAACGTAGGCCGTAAAGCCGGTTTCGCCGTGGGCGTGGTGGACATAGCGAAAGGCGCCGCCGCCGTGATTCTGACCAAAGTCATTTTGGATTCAACCAACGCCGCGATGATTTCCGGGGTTCTGGTGATCGCCGGACACAACTGGCCGGCGCACCTGCAATTCCGCGGAGGACGGGGGGCGGCCACGGCGGTTGGAGTATTACTTGCAACCATCCCGATGCTGGCAATCCCCCTGGGGTTGGTCTCCTTGGTGGTCTTTTATTTCACGAAGAAGGCCATAATTCCCTTGGGTTTCTTCCTTAGCCTTCTACCTTTCATGGCCTGGTGGCCCATGGACTATTCATACCCACTGGTTGGCTATTCCCTTCTGATTCCTCTGTTGGTTGGCGCAAGCCACTACCTAAGCATAAAGCGGCTGGGCTCATTGAACGCCGGAGTTGAACCATCTTTGCCCCAGTGATACCTTGGCAAAGGTCATCGAAATGACCGTTAATCTCGGATTAACCAACATGTTAAAAGCGAGGTGCCCATGGGCTGGTCAAGCCATCACCCGGTCGGATTGATCCACTACGACCCGCAACACAGCTACCGGGGTTATACGCTTATCAACAACTCCCGTTCCGGCTTTTACACCAATCTCATAGATATGGAAGGCCGGGTTTGCCATCGTTGGGAAACACCCGATGGCATTGGCTATCCCGTCCTTCTCCCGTCGGGCAATCTTCTCCTGCGGACTCACCCGCCCAAAGACGGCGGCGGAGCTGAAATGATGGGCGGCTCGTCGGGAGCGCTTCTGGAGTTGGATTGGGAAGGCAACGTGGTGTGGGAACATCGTAATCCGCTCCTGCACCACGACTTCAAGCGGCTGCCCAACGGCAACACCCTGACGCTGCTCTGGGAACGCATCCCGGCCGAACTTACGCCCCGCGTTCAGGGAGGCTACACCACGGAGGAAGACCACGAGCAAATGTTCAGCGACGTGGTGGAGGAGATAACGCCCGATGGCCAGGCTGTCCAGCAGTGGCAAATATGGAAGCACTTGGACGTAGAGCAAGATGTCATTTGTCCCCTGGAAGGCCGCCGGGAGCGGAGCCATTGCAACTCCGTCAATCTGACGCCGGCCGGCGATCTTTTGGTCAGCTTCCGGCAGCTCAGCACCATCGGCATCATCGACCGGAATACCAGTGATTTTACTTGGAAGTGGGGGCCGGGGGAGGTTTCCCATCAACACCATCCGACCCATTTGGATAACGGGCGCATCCTGCTGTTCGATAATGGCTCCCACCGCAGGGGTCCTGAGTATTCCAGGGTGATCGAAGTGGACCCCGGTAACCAACGAGATCGGTTGGGAATACACCGGCGAGCCAGCCCTGTCGTTCTATAGCTACAACATCAGCAGCGCCGAACGCCTTCCCAACCGCAACACTCTGATCTGCGAGGGAGCCCCCGGCCGGATAGACGCCCAACAAGGAAATCGTCTGGGAGTACATCAACCCGGTCTTCATTCGGGGGGCGAATCCCGCCAGGGGAGGCGCTACAACAATCGCCAACTCGGTCTTTCGGGCCCACCGCTACGGCCCCGATCATCCGGCTCTCCAAGGGAAATACCTAGACCCCAGCCGGTTCGCCAACCTAAACCGGTTGTATGCGTAAAACGCCGGCGCCGAGATCTCGATGATATACTGGCGCCGCCTTGCCGGGTCTGAGTTCAGGTGCAAACAGGTGGCGCCGCGGCTTTGAGCGAGTAACCAAAAATCCAATCGTGTGAAAAATTGAATTATGGAAGCTTTTGACCTACCCCAGATATTAGAAGCCCATGCCCAATCGGGCCAGCTTTACCACGAATTCATCCGGTCGGAACACTTAAGCACCGGCCTCTATTGCCTGGCGGCCGGCAGCGAAGACCCCCAGCAGCCCCACACCGAAGACGAGATTTATTACATCATCAAAGGCGCCGCAACCATCCAGGTAGGCGGCGAAGACCGCCAAGTGCAAGAATGCTCAGCCATCTTCGTGGCCAAACACGTAGAGCACCGCTTCCACTCCATAACCGAAGACCTCTCGATCCTGGTGATCTTCGCCCCGCCCCGCCGCTCCCTGGCGCCCCAGGGTTAGCCGCTCTCCCCCGTGTCAAGAAAGGCGTGGCTCAGCGTGAGCCGCCTAGAACACCCCCAAACCAAACCCGAACCATCCCTCCACCATGTCATTCTGAGAAGCGCAGCAACGAAGAATCTCAACTCCTCTGCTGACTTCCTGGCTATACCTGATTGCCAGCGCAGGTCACCAACGACCGCAGCGCGAATGATGGTCTAAATAAAGGCATTTGGATGCTATAATTGCTCACATCAAGGAGCGATTCCGTGCCTGATTCCACATTTGGTTCACCCGCAATCGAGGTTTTCTATTCGTACTCGCACCACGACGAAGTACTTCGTGACGAACTAGAAAAACATCTGAGCATATTGCGGCGGCAAGGTGTTATCAGCCAGTGGCATGATCGACAGATAGGCGCGGGGAGGGAGTGGGAAGGCCAAATCGACCAGCGTTTAAACAGTGCCCAGGTAATTTTGATCCTTATCAGCGCCGATTTTCTAGCATCCGATTATTGTTACGACATTGAGATGATGAGGGCTATGGAGCGGAACGATTCTGGTGAAGCTCGCGTCATTCCGGTTATTCTGAGATCGGTTGACTGGCGAGGCGCTCCGTTTGGAAAGCTACAGGCCCCCCCAAAGACGCAAAACCGGTCACCGGCGACGCCTGGCCAACTCTTGACGACGCTTTTACCGATGTCGCTCGAGGAATCAGAAGTGCGATTTCGGACCTGGCTGCAAATCCCCCGGAGCCGCCAGCAGGGTCCGGAGCCACCCCAACGGGATCACCACGGGTGCCCGCTGCCCCCCATCTGGAACGTCCCCCATCACCGCAATCCCAACTTCACCGGCCGAGAAAAGTTGCTGGACGGCCTGAGGGCTGCGCTGACTTCCGAAGGAACCGCCGCCCTCACCCAGCCCCAAGCCATCCACGGACTGGGCGGCGTGGGCAAGACCCAACTGGCCACCGAGTACGTCTACCGTTACGCGGGAGAGTACGACCTAGTAGTCAGTCATGTTTGGAATCGAAGGGATAGAGGCGGTGAAGTTTGCCCCTGGCGTCCTGGGTGTTGAACCGCCAGTTAATGGTGGCTCGGGCGGCATTTCGCTCCGTGACCAGGGCCTGGACCTCCCGCCGGAGGGCGGGTTCGTTGGGGACGCGCTGCTTGAGGCAGGAGCGGGACAGCACGCTGAACTCGATTTCCGCCATATTCAACCAACTCCCGTGCTTGGGGGTGTAGTGGAACTCCAGCCGTTTGGCGACCCGGCGGGCCTCGGCCGCAGGGAAGGTCTCGTACAGGGAAGCTGTCCTGTGGGTGTTCAGATTGTCCAGGACCACTCGCACCACCGGGACCTCTGGATAGGCCTCATCCACCAGCCAGCGCATCTGGCGGGCGAAGTCCTGCATGGTGCGCCGCTCCGTAACCTGCACGTGGCGCCAACCGGCCATCGGTTCGCAGGTCAGGAACAGGTTTCGAGTGCCCTCCCGGCGGTACTCGTAGTCCTGCCGCGCCGGTCTCCCCGGCTGGGCTGGCAGCGGGGGACGGGTGTCAGCCAACAACTGGGTCGAAGTCTCGTCAAAGCAGACCACCGGCCGCCGCGGGTGATAGGGTTGGGCGTACAGGTCCAGCACGTCCTCCATGTGGGCCACGAACTCGGCGCTCACCTTGGGGATGCACCACTCCTGCTTCTGCCACGGCTTGAGGGAGTTTTTTTCAGGTGCAGCCGCACCGTCTCGTGGGATAGGGAGGGCGCCAACCCCAACTCCACCACCTGGCCCGCCAAAAGGCGCAGGGTCCAGTGGTCATGCCCTTCCGGCGGTTCGGAGCAGGCCAGAGCGATGAGGTGGGCTTCGCCCCGGTCGTCTAGCTTCCGGTACCGACGGGCTTGGGGCCGGTCTTGCAGCACCCCTTCCAGCCCCTCTTCGGCGAAGCGCCGCTTGATCCGAAACACCGTGCCCTCGGCCACATCCAGGGCTTGGGCCACCTGGGGAGCGCTCCACCCCTCATCCGTCTTGAGCAGAATCCGGGCCCGGACCGTCACCCGGGCTGTGCCTTTCCCCGCACGAACCAGATGCTGGAGCTGGTTCCGCTGTTCCGCCGTCAGCCGGACTCCATACTTTTCCCTGACCATACCACCGCCTCCCATCAACACTATCCAGAGTCAGGGTAGCTCTTTTGCTCAATCTTTCACGTTACCATTAATATCAAGTTTGACTGACTACTTGTGTGGTGGGTTCCGTCGGAAGAACCGTCCGCCCTGGCCGCCACCTACGCGGCCCTCGCCCGCACGCTGGATTTACCTGAGCAAGACGCCGCCGAGCAATCCGTGACAATCGAGGCCGTCAAAAGATGGCTCGACCGTAACGGGAATTGGCTGCTGGTCTTGGACAACGCAGCGGGCCCAGACGAAGTCCGCAGCTACCTGCCCCAAGCCGCCACCGGCCACATCCTAATAACATCCCGAGACCACAACTGGGGTGGAGTGGCCAGGTTATTACCGGTGGAAACCTTCCCAAGGGGACAGTCGGTAGAGTTTCTTCTGAAACGGACCGGGCAGTCAGACGAAGAAGCAGCAGACTCGTTGGCCGAAGCCATGGGCGACCTGCCCCTGGCCCTGGAGCAAGCCGGAGCCTATATCGAGGAATCCGGAACAACGTTGGTGAATTACCTGGAGCTGTTCCAGGAACGCAGCGGGGAACTCCTGAGCCGCGGCCAGCAGCCGGGCTACCAGGCCACCGTGGCCACCACCTGGGAGATTTCTCTCCAGCAACTCTCGCAATCGGCAGCGGACTTGATGAGCCTGTTCACCTTCCTAGCGCCAGACGACATCCCCAGGAGTTTCCTCGAAGAGAGTGCGGAGCACTTACCAAAACCGTTGGCCGCTACGGTCAGCGACGCTCTGGCATTGAACGACGCAGTTGCGCCACGGCGTCGATACTCCCTTATCCAAGACGGCGATGCCGGCTGGTCGGTCCACCGGTTGGTCCAGGGGGTGGTCCGGGACCGATTAGACGATGTAGCCACCATGTCGTGGGTTGAAGCTGCCGTGGGCTTGGCCAACTACGCATTTCCCTCCGGCATCACCACCAACCCCGATTCTTGGCCCACATGCGCCCGACTGCTGCCTCATGCTTTGGCAGCGGCGGACCATGCGCAATGCATTTAAGTGAGCCTGGAAGCAACCGAGCGTTTGCTTAACCAAGTGAGAATCTATCTACGGCAACGGGCCGATTTTACCCAAGCCAAATCCGCCCTCGAGCGGGCACTGGCCATGGGCGAGAAGACATACGGCCCGGACCATCCCACGGTGGCTACCGACCTCAATAATCTGGGCGGCGTTCTGCGAGACCTGGGAGACCCCGACGGCGCAAGGAAGCACTACGAGCGGGCGCTGGCCATGGGCGAGAAGATATACGGCCCGGACCATCCCACGGTAGCCATCCGGCTCAACAACCTGGGCGGCGCGCTGCGAGATCTGGGAGACCCCGACGGCGCAAGGAAGTACTTTGAGCGGGCGCTGGCTATCGACGAGAAGACCCACGGCCCGGACCATCCCGCTGTGGCTACCGACCTCAATAACCTGGGCACGGTACTGGGAGACCTGGGAGACCCCGAAGGCGCACGGAAGCACTACGAGCGGGCACTGGCTATCGACGAGAAGACCTACGGCCCTGACCATCCTGATGTGGCTACCGACCTCAATAATCTGGGCGGTGTGCTGCGAGAACTGGAAGACCCCGACGGCGCGCGGAAGCACTACGAGCGGGCGCTGGCAATCTTGACTGAGCGGCTAGAAACTCGGACGGAAACCCCGATTCTCCCCAAGCCGTCGTTTTCTCAGCGACGATTGTCGATGTAACAGTGGGTTCTTGAACCGTATTACAGATACTATCATGCCACATAAGATTATAATACGTCTGCTTGGCGTAGCGCGAAACCCGGCCAATGGCTTTCCGGCCAGACCTCTAGTACTACAACGACGCGTTATCCTACAAGGTAACTCGTGGGCGGATTTTGAAGCTGGCAACGAACGAGTGCGAGTCTCCCATGATGAACGGTCCGTAGCTGAAGAAGAAGACCTGAGCGTGTTTTCTCATAACGCGTCGTTGTAGTACTAGAGGTCTGGCCGGAAAGCCATTGGCCGGGTTTCGCGCTACGCCAAGCAGACGTATTATAATCTTATGTGGCATGATAGTATCTGTAATACGGTTCAAGAACCCACTGTTACATCGACAATCGTCGCTGAGAAAACGACGGCTTGGGGAGAATCGGAGTTTCCGGCCACATTTCCAGCGCGATGCGGCCTGTGCCCGCGGGAAAGCTTGGCATGGGGTCGACGTACAACGAGTAGGTGGCACACCGTGGAAGGCCTATGCCGGGGGAACCGCAGTACCGCCGATGCGTAATGCCCAAATGACTATCCCGTTTATGATAGCCACAGGTACAAACGAGATGAGGACCACGGCAAAGGCTCGGAGGGTCGACGTATAGTCCAAGCTCTGCCGTACCGCAATCACCATCGCGGCAAACTGCCACAACGCCGCACCCAGTTCAATAATCAACCCGAGAATCGGAATGAAGATGAAGACCTTCAGAATTCCCGGAGTTTGTGCAAACCCGGTTCCCCGAGCCAACTGACCCCAATCTGCCTGGGTATCCCGGGTTCCCAGGATTTTGCTTCCCACGAACCAAGCCAATAATGCCCACACGGCCCAGGACAACAATGAGCGCAGCACTCCGAAGACCACATCCTTGAGCAGGTCGGCCTCGCCTGCCAGCAGAGTGCCCACGCCGGTGGCGATGGAAACGACGATTACGATGAGCATCGCTTGCAGCGTGGCGCCGGAGTCGTGCTCCACGTCCTCGAAGGTGGCTACATTCAAACGGGCGACGCCCAACATTCTTGCCAGCATCGAACGACCTCTCAGTCCGCTCTTTCGCGGGTCGGTTGCAATTGTTCGGGAATCACATTTTCCCCATTTCGGGCACGTTACCATGCCGGAGCACTAAGGTGACGCCGGTCCGGTTGCAGGATTTACCCAGTTTGAGGCCCCCGAGTCCATACCTGGCAGCGGAGATTGCCGCCCAGGTCCGGCAACCGGTAGGAGTTCTACACTCGGATGCACTGGCGCCAAAAGAATGGTCGGTTTGCATGGTGCGTGAGCGATGGTTCATTCATGCCCCACGCGGAGCTGGCCACCAGCTGGAGAATGAACACCTCCGGCTGCAGGTCCTGCCGCCGATCGGCGCCAGCTCCGGACGCGGGCGGGTACATAACCGGCCCCAGGCCCGGAGATGGTGGACCTGAGAATGAGGTGTCACCGCATATGCTGGCACAGGTAGGTGAAGGGGGAATCGATTCCAGGTACCGAGTTACGGTGTGTCATGGACTATAACTGTGTGGTGGGCCGGGCAAAGGAAGACAGGCACTCCCTAAGGTGGACCCAATGATTAAGACAGCCTGAGGGCTAAATTAAGAGAGTCTCCCGCCCCTACGCTAGGTTTCACCAAGCCCGATGTCAGCCCTGGTTCTTGAGCTGCTACCCTCTTTTCTGCCTGGCCCTTTTGGTACACCTGTGCTGGGGTTCGATAGCCCAAAGACTGGTGAGGTCTCCGCCGGTTGTAGAACTCCAGGTAAGCGTTGATCCCAACTCGGGCTTCTGCGACAGTCTGGTATGCTTTCAGATACACCTCCTCATACTTGATGCTCCGCCACAACCGCTCCACAAAGATGTTGTCCAGGTACCTGCCTTTACCATCCATGCTGACCCGAATGCCCCGCTCCTGCAACGTCTGGGTAAAGGCATCACTGGTGAACTGTGCCCCCTGGTCCGTGTTAAAGACCTCCGGCCGTCCCTTGCCCAATGCTGCCTCCAACGCCGTCACACAGAAGTCCGTGTCCATGGTGTTGGAGAGCTTCCAGGCCAGCACATGCCGGCTGTGCCAGTCCATGATGGCCACCAGGTACAGGAAGCCCTGAGCCATGGGAATGTAGGTAATGTCCGCCGCCCAGACCTGGTCGACCCGATTAACATCCACTCCCTTCAGCAGGTAGGGATAGACCCGATGTCCCGGAGCTGGCTTGCTAGTGTTGGGACGCCGGTAGATGGCTTCCAGGCCCATCAACCGCATCAGCCTTCGAACCTTGCTTCGGCTCACTAGTACTACAACGACGAGTTGTCTGGTAGGATGGCTGGACAGATGATGTTGGGTGGTTTGGGTGATGGATGCGGCGAGCTTCGAGCGGGTCTACGACAGCCTTCAGGAATTCCACGCCTTCTTTGCGGCCTCCTTCGGCCGCAAGCAGTGGCGGGATCACAGCGGGAATTACCTTCAGGCGCTGCTGGTGCAGGACCAGGAGCGGCGCAACGCCGAGAATCTCTCGGAATCGGTGGGCATCTCGGCCCGGGCGATGCAGCGCTTTCTCACCGAGGCCCGGTGGTCCGATGAGACAGTCATAGGGCGGTTGCAGGAATACTTGGCCCCCAGGCTGGGACACCTGGAGGCGGTGTGGGTGTTCGATGGCAGCGACTTCCCCAAGCAGGGCAGGAAATCGGCGGGAGTGGCCCGGCAGTACTGCGGCAGGCTGGGCAAGGTGGCCAACTGCCAGGGTGGGATGTTCCTGGCCTACGTCAGCCCGCTGGGCCGGGCGTTGGTGGACAAGCGGCTGTATCTGCCCAAGAGTTGGACCTCCGACCAGGACCGGTGTGCTGCGGCGGGTGTGCCGGAGGACCGGCGGAACTACCGGTCAAAGACGGAGTTGGCCCTGGAGATGCTGGAGCGGGTCCTGGAGTTGGGCTACCTCAGGGCCGAGTGGGTTGCCGGAGACGACGCCTTCGGGATGTCGCCGACCTTCCGGGAGGGACTGGCGGCCCTGGGGATGCGCTACGTGCTGGACGTTCCGGGCGGCACTACGGTCTGGCCCTTGGACCCGGCTTGGACCAGTCCGGAATATCCGGGGTTCGGCCGCCCCCGCAAACCCAAGCTGCGGCCTGGGCAGCGGCGGACCATGGAGCAGCGCGGTGATGAACTGCCGGATGAGGCTTGGCGGGAGATAACGGTGGCCCAGGGAAGCCAGGGGCCGCGCACCTACCGGTTCAGTGCCCAGCGGGTGCGGGCCACCAGGAGGCGCAAGCCCGGCGAGGAACTGTGGGCCGTCTGGCGCCGGAACCTGGACGGCAGCGAGCCCCGCTACTACCTGTCCAACGCTCCCGAGGGCACAACCTTGGAGACTCTGGCCTACGTGGGTGGGTCCAGGTGGCGCATTGAAACGGAGTTCGAGACTGAGAAGGGTGACGTGGGGCTGGACGAATACGAGACCCGCAGCTGGGCAGGGTGGCATCACCACATAGCCATGTGCCTGCTGGGTGGAGCGTTCCTGCTGAGCCTGCAGCAGGATTGGGGGGAAAAAGATGCCCCGGATCACGAGGCCACAGGTGTACCGGGTGGTGCGGGAGATGCTGCCCCGGGAGCAGTTCGGGCCCGATCAATTGCTGTTGTGGCTGGAGGATACGCAGCTACGCAACGAACGGGCTCGCCGTTCCCACGAGAGACGCCGCTCCACCCGCCGCGAAAGCAGGATGGAGCCGCCACCTTAAACCCGTCGTTGTAGTACTAGGACAGGACCACCCCAAAACGGCCTTGGTGCGCCGAAATCTGGAGTCTCTGGGACAGTAAGCCGGGCCTTTCCTTTCCTCAAAGCAGACCTTGCAACCCACCCGCCCCACCCTTGCCCTAACCGTGGCTTCGGGGTATAACGGGACCAGCAACCAACGCCGAAGGAGCACGACTATGTCCACCCACCAGAACACCCACACCCGCGGCAGCCAGGGCGAGTTCTCCCACCGGCCTATGGCCTGGGGCACGCGGGGCATGGTCGGCGCCGGCACCCAGTTGACCGCCCAGGCCGGTATGCGTGTCCTTTGGCAGGGCGGCAATGCCGTGGACGCCGCCGTGGCCGGTGCGTTGGCGGCCGGGGTTTTGGAGCCCACCGCGCACTATTCGCTTGGCGGCGAGGTGGCGTTCCTGTTTTACGACGCCGCATCCAAGAAGATAAAGTCCGTCGTAGGCCAGGGCTGGGCGCCCCAGCAGGCCACCACGGACCTGTATTTGGAAAGGTGGGGCGAGATTCCTGGCGGGGTGCTAAGCACCACCGTGCCCGGCGTCATTTCCGCGCTGCTGTCCATGCTGTCCCAGTACGGCACTATGAGCTTCACCCAGGCCGCCCGGGCGGCGGTCAGCTTCGCCCATGACGGGTTCCCCGCCTACCAACTGCTGTGCCGCGCCATCGCCGGCGCCGAGCGGATTGAAAACATCCAGAAGTATCCCGACACCGCCAAGATCTACCTGCCCCGGGGAAAACCGCCGATACTCGGCAGTATCTTCGAGCAACGGGACCTAGGCGCCACGCTTTCCCTCATGGTCCAGGGAGAGCAGCAGGCTTTGGCCGATGGAAAGAGCCGGGAGGCCGGTATCCAGGCAGCCCGCGACGTTTTCTATAAAGGAGACCCGGCTCAGCGCATGGGCAAAGCCCTCCAAGATCTTGGAGGGCTCTATACCGAAGACGACTTCGCCGATTACCAGTCCCCAGACGAAGAGCCCATCTCCACGACCTACCGGGGCTACGAGATATTCACCAACCGCACCTGGACCCAGGGCATCACCTTGCTCCAAACCCTGAACATCTTGGAAGGCTACGACCTGGCGGCCCTGGGCCACAACAGCCCCCAGGCCATCCACCTGCAGGTCGAAGCCCTGAAGCTGGCCTTCGCCGACCGGGAGCGGTACGTGGGCGACCCAGATTTCGTCGATGTCCCCGTGGACGAGCTGCTCTCCAAAGAGTACGCCGGGCTGCGAAGGGTCCTCATCGACCCCAACATAGCCCAGGCCGAATACCCACCCGGAGACCCTCGCAAGATGCAATCGGTTGCTCAGGATTACAACCCCAAGGCTTCTACTCCCGCCCTAGAAGCGGTGAGCGGAGATTCCGATGGCACCACCTATCTGGCCACCGCCGATGCCTTCGGCAACATGGTTTCCGTCACCCCTAGCAGCTTCGCCGGCCTGACCAAGGGCATGATTCTTGGAGACACCGGAATCCTGATCAACACCCGCGGTTGTTATTTCTGGCTGGACCCGGAAAATCCCAACTCCATCGCGCCCCACAAACGCCCTCGCACCACGCCATGCACCTTTATACTAACCAAGGGCGACCAACCGTTCATGACCCTGGGCACCCCGGGCGGAGACAGCCAACCCCAGAGCAACCTTCAGGTGTTGAACAATATCATCGACTTCGGTATGAACGTACAGGAAGCGGTAGAAGCGCCCCGGTTCTGCGGATATAGCTTCCCCCGGTCTCCATGGCCCCACGAGTCCTATCCCAACCAATTGGGTGTTGAAGACCGTGTCCCCGCTGGCACACTGGACGAGCTTCGGGACCGGGGTCACCAGGTGGAGCCTGTCGGTCCGTGGGGGATTTCCAACGGCTTCGCCCCCATTACCGTCCACCCCGATTCCGGCGTCTACAACGGCGGCGCCGACCCCAGAAAAGAATCCGTCATCCTAGGCTGGTAACCCAAAAAGCTGACCGCTGAAGGCTGATAGCTGACATCTAAAAAGGAGATCCCTTTGACCACCGCAACACCCGAAGAGGCCCGAACCCAGATAATCAACATGGTCCGCGAGTTTGTGCGCCGTGACGTAGAACCGGTGGCAGCCGAATTGGACCGCGAAGACAAGGTGCCTCACGATCTTATCGACAAGATGAAGGACCTGGGCCTTTTCGGCATCACGGTGCCCGAGGAATACGGTGGTTTGGGCCTGGACTACACCACATTTGCCACGATATTCGAGGAGCTAAGCAAAGGCTTCATGAGCATCACCGGGGCCATTGGCACCCACCATATCCTGACCTACGTGCTGATGCACTACGGCACAGAGGAGCAGAAGCAGAGGTTCCTACCCGACCTGGCAAGCGGCCGCAAACGGGGTGGCTTGGCCCTCACCGAGCCCGGTGGCGGCAGCGATGTGGCCAGCCTGAAAACCACGGCCACTAAAGACGGCGAAGAGTACGTCATCAATGGGACCAAGATGTTCATCACCAACGGCCGCTACGGCGACTCCTTCTGCCTGTTGGCCCGCACCGACGCTTCAGCGGACCCGCCCCACCGGGGGATCAGTTGCTTCGTGGTGGAAAAAGGTGATCCGGGCTTCAAGGTAGGCAGAGACTTGGACAAGATGGGCTACCGAGGATTGGACACCTGCGAATTGATATTCGATAACTACCGAATCCCCGCTGAAAACCTGGTGGGAGATCAGGAGGGCCGAGGGTTCGGCATGGTGATGAGCGGGTTGGAGACTGGCCGGATCAACGTCGCCGCCCGCGCAGTTGGCGTGGCCCAAGCCGCCTTCGAGGCCGCGATACGCTATTCCCAGCAGAGGGAGACCTTCGGCGTGCCAATCTCTCAGCACCAGGCCATACAACTAAAGCTCGCTGATATGGCTACCAAGGTTCAGGCCGCGCGGCTTCTCACTTACGACGCGGCGGCCAAGAAGGACAGAGGAGACCGGGTGGACCTGGAGTCTGGTATGGCCAAACTATTTGCCAGCGAGATATGCCAGGAAGTGGCCATGGAGGCGGTGCGCATCCACGGCGGCTATGGCTACATAAAGGAATCACCCGTGGAGCGCTACTACCGCGACGCGCCCCTGATGATAATAGGCGAGGGCACCAACGAGATCATGCGGCTATTGATCGCCAAGCAACTTTTAGCTAGGCCCGAGTACCAGATTTAGGACTAGATTTCAAACCAACGTGGCCTATGGTGGAGAATTGATGTTTATGCGTCGTCGGACTTAGAATCGAACACCTTCTGCATAGTCTCAAACCACTGTTTTTGGTCCTCTTCGCTGTGGTTTGAAAAACCCGCTATATTTTCATTGTGTGCATTATCTGACTGCATGTGTTGCGCCCCTTTTCGCACAACTTCCATAAAAGAAACTGTTCAGAGTTGAGGGGAAGTGAGCAACCGGCGGCATTCCAGGAGGGGATTGAGACCTCTGGCCCGCCAGGTGCCAAAGAGGGATGCCAAGGTCATCTTGCTGTCGGCACCCTGCCCTGAGCGGGCGCCGCCGCTGATCTTGCGACTGGTTACCAGATGCCGCAGGCTCCGCTCGGCGGCGTTGTTGTCTGAGGGCACGGCTGGGTCCGACACGAAGACAAACAGTTCCTTGATGAACCGTTCCATGCGCCGGCAGAGCTTGGCCTGAACCGCCAGGGGATCTTTAAGGAAAGGCCGCGCCAAGACCATTAGTTTCTCCTCCAGCATTAGCTGGGTGCGATGGCCTGGCTGGGCTCGGGGAAGGACCGAGGCCTTGGCCTCCGTGTAGACCTGGTGAACCGCCTCGGCCCACTGAGCCAGCCCAGCGTCTTCTGGGTACAACCCCAGGTCATGGATATCCCGCAGCAGATGAGCCCAGCACCGTTGCTTCAGGCCCGGGTAGTGGTTATAGGCCGCGTAGAAATCACTGACCAACACTCCGCTGAAGGAGGAATCCAGCACCTCATCCACCACCCCCTTATCCCGACCCCGACGCAGGAAGTATCGTTCGCTGGGAGTGCTGAAGGTCCAAACATAGCCGTTGCTCCCGTCCTGGCGCCAGCCGGTTTCGTCGCCCTGCACCACGGGACTGGCGCGGACTTGCTCGAGCACCTCTCGCACCGCCGTCTCAGCCTGACGGGCTACTCCATGGACGGCCTGGACGATGGCGCCAACACTCAGGTGCAACTGATGGACGGTCTCCAGGTACCATTGGATGATTCTTATGGGCAACCGTCCCTCCTCCCGCAGGGTCACCATCAGGCTTACCAGATTGACCCCCAGGCGCTGCTGGCCCAGAACCACCCCCTGCAGGGCCTCTTTGGGCAGCCGACGCCGCTGGCATACCGGACAGATGCGGGCTACCAGGGCGTGCTCGGTCACTTCTACCGGAGCCACCGGTAGCTCAATGACTTCCCGAGTTCGCTGTACCCATCCGCCGTTCAGGTGAGTCCCGCAGTCGGGACAGACCGCCACGGCATGCTCCACCCGCCGGGTAGGAGTCATGCGCTGGCGGGCGAAGCCATGGCGGCGCGGCTTTCTGGGCTCCTTTTTCTCCGGCGCTTGCCGGCTGGAGTGCGGCTGATTACCCGGCATCCCCGACGACCCGCGCCGGTTGGGACGGGATTCCAGAACCCCAATCCGCCTTTGCAAATCGGCAATGACTGCCGCTGGCCGGCAATTATCTCCAGCAGAGTTTCGCCACTCGCCGCGTTCAGGTCTAGTTCAGTGTCCACCTCCCTGGTATGCCACAACTCCCCCGGCCATGCCAGCGTTTTTCCAACGGCTTTGAGCCAATTCACCTCATCAAGTCTGAACAGTTACCCATAAAAGTGTCCCCAGAGAATTATTTGTCGCATATCCCCATCATCTCACGGCACGGAAATGACTTGCTCATAACCCCAATCCCAAGATGATTGAATAGCCAAATAATTTTTGCCGCCCTATAACTCCTCCACCTATGTCATCCTGAACGCAGCGAAGGATCTGGGGCAGCGGGGCGTCTTCCCCCAGATCCTTCGCCGCTTCGGCTGGCTCAACATGACACTGCCAGGGCCCTGGGCCTAATGCTCGGCCAGGTCCGCCGCGAGCGCGTTGAAGGTCACCCTTAGCATGGGAGCATCACTGGTGTTGCGCCATTGGTGGAAGCAGTTGGGCGGCACCAGCACCGAGTCCCCCTCCGCCACCGCGAACTCCTTGCCGTCGCAGACGATCGTGCCGTGCCCTTCCAAGATATACACAGCGTGGTCCCATTCGTGGCCGTGGCCACCATCGCTGGCGTGGCTGACGGCACCCGGCGCCATGGCCCCGTTGTATAGCATCACGTATGTGGGCGCCCCATCGGGAATGCCAATCAGCCTGCTGCCCGGCTCCGTTCCCAAATTCCTGTAATTGCGGATGAACGGCGGCTTGCCGTTGCCCGTCTCACCGGTGCGTGCGCCCCCGGTCTGGGCGGCCATCAAAGGATTTATCTCGATGCGGCGAATCACGCCATCGCCGCCGTCATTCAGGGTGTAATGGTCGACCTCCCCGGGTATGAGAATCCCATCGCCCTCTTTGACGGGAAACTGTTTACCGTCGCAATGCAAGGTCCCTGAGCCGCTGATGATATACACCTCGTGCTCCCAGGGATGTATGTGGTGGGCGCTGGTCCCATCGGCGGCAATCTCCGAATAGGTCATGGTGCAGGTGGTGGGGTTGTCGTCCAGCCAAATCATCCGGGCCGATGTCCCCTCCGGGGAATAGTGGTTTCTGAAGTTCCTGATTATAGGATCCATATCTATTACCTCCTGGAATTTATTGCCGGGCCCAAAAGCTGACTGCTGATTGCTGAGAGCTGACAGCTATCATCTCCCCTTCCATTCGGGTTTGCGCTTTTCGGCAAAGGCTTTGGGGCCCTCTTTGGAGTCCTCGGTGGCCAGAAGCCGGTCGTACATCTGGTAGGTCATGGCGCAGGTTTCTTCGGTAGTCATGTTCTGGCCGCTATACGCCAACTCCTTGAAATACTGGGTGGCCAGCGGGGCATTCGCAGCGATCTGTCCCGCCAGTTTCAAGGCTTCGGGCATCAATTGGTCCGCAGGCACCACCTTGTTGAGGAATCCCATATCGTAAGCCCTCTGGGCGGAGACCGGCTGGGCGGTCAACACCAACTCCAGCACAGCCGACAGGGACATGGATTTGGGCAGAACCGTGCCGAAAGGGGGCAGAAGGCTCCATTTGGTCTCGGTGATTCCCAACTCAGCCTCGTAGGAAGCTATCCGCAGGTCGCACATCTGAGCGATCGACCAGCCGCCGGCCAAAGCGAAGCCGTTGACCGCGGCGATCAGCGGCTTCCAGGTTTGGGGCCACATAAATGGGCGGTCAGGGCTCATGCTATCGCCCGCCTTGGCCAGAACACCCTCGGCATTATCCGATGCGCGCTCCTTTAGGTCCCTTCCCGCGCAAAATGCCCTTCCCGTGCCGGTGATGATGGCCACATACGACCCTTCTTCCCCGTCAAACCTCTCGATGGCCTCGCCCAATTCCTTCCTCAGTTGCCGATTGATGGAATTCAACGAGTCGGGGCGGTTCAGCGTCATGACGACGATGTTGTCCCGCTTTTCGTAAATAACTGTTTCAGCCAAAAGTCATCTGCTCCTTCTTGGCCATCGGCAATCGGATATCAGCCTAATTGCTGATGGCTGAAACCTGTGTGCTGATAGCTATAGTTCCCTCACGCATATTCAATCAACGGCGTGCCGCCGACGACATGCAAATGGCCATGGCTCTGACTTTGCATGCCATCTGGCCCGAAATTCGATAGAATTCGGAACCCGCCGACCGAATACATACAACCTATCTCCGCCGCGACCTTGCCCAACCGGTTCAGAATCCCGCTGTTCCACAGCTCCAGTTGGCTGTAATGCTTCTTTGGAACGACTAGAAGCATCACCGGCACCCAGGTGAGCCGGTTTACAAAGACGATTATGTCTTCGTCAAGATACCTTACTTTCGCCGGAGACCGGCCGGCGACGATGTCGCAGAAAACGCAGTTGGCTGGGGTGCTCAATTCTTGATGCTCAACTCCGGGTGATCCTAATGAGAAACAGAGTTTAAATGCCGCCCATGCCGCTACCGCGCCTGCCGGGTTGGTCTTTAAGACCTGGATGATCGTCCGGGCGTTGCCAGGCATCCCAGCGACGGTCCCTGTGAATATAAATGGAGGGTAAACCCTTGTCAACGTGGATCGGAATCTCCATCTTCGCAGCAGGGAATCAGGCACGGTGCGTATGTTAATATAATGCCCGGAGGTGGCCATGTTTAGGTTGGCCGTTTTGACCATCAGCACCTCGGGTTCCCAGGGCGGGCGTGAGGACACCAGCGGGCAGGCGATCCAAGAACTACTGGCACCGCCGGACTATCAGGCCGTCAAGTACGAGGTGGTCCCCGATGACAAGGACGTCATAGCAGGGCGCATGGCCGAATGGGCGGACTCCGGGGAGGTCGACTTGATCGTTTCCACCGGCGGCACCGGCCTGGGGCGTCACGACATCACTCCCGAAGCCTGCCTGTCCATCATAGACAAAGAAGTGCCGGGACTGGCGGAGACCATGCGGGCCGAAACCTTGAGATTCACCCCCATGGCCATGCTTAGCCGGTCTGTAGCCGGCATCCGTGGCCACACCTTGATCATCACCCTGCCCGGAAGCACCAAAGGCGTCCAGGAATGCCTGGAAGTGGTCCTACCCGTTTTACCCCACGCCCTGGAGTTGCTGCAACGCGAGTCGGTCAACGAGCACCCCAGGTAGCACCGGTATCCAACCAAATCCCCGGGCTGGAACCACCGCGTCCACCTGGCTTTTTGCAACAATCACATTGGAGATACGCCCAAATGCCTGACGCTTCCCAGCCTTCCGATTCCCCCTCCGCCGATTCGTCAGAACCGAAACCGGTCTACTGGCCGCGGGTCAAAGAGATCATGGACGGTGTCCTGGCTAAATGGATAGAGCGGGCCGGGCGTCAACCATTGCCCGGCATACACGATTTCTACTGGGAAACCTCCCAGGAGTTGAAGGACAGCGTGTTGTCTGGAATTAGGGCGATAGAACCGGGGATTCCCGGTCGGGAAACGGCCCTGGTCCGATCACTGGCAAGGGCCATAGGCACCTCGGGCCGAATGCCCTTGCGGGGCCCTTTTCTTTCCAGGGAAGAGACAGATGAGATTGCCGCTTGGATCGACTCCGGCATGCCTGAGGGCCCATAGAACCTGCGTCGCGCACCACTATCACGCCTGCTGCCACGCCCAGTATCGGATCCTTCGGCAATTTCAGAGACTATCCGCCGGAGGTCAACCCCAAGTCAGGTTATCGAACGGGGAAAACCATCCATAGGTTTCACCACTGACAACCACCCGCCCCCCGTATACCCCATAACATTTGTTATTGTCCTCGCCGACTACCGGGGCGCCGCTATCACCGTCTTGAGTTTGTTTACTTAGGATCAACAGAGCAACATGGCTCACTTTTTTCCCAGTGGATTGTTCGGTGACGTCAGCGTCCGCAATGTGGACTCCCTTCCGCTCATGGCGCCCTGTAGCCACAGGACGTCCCCCTTTTCGGGGCGTGTCGCGGATTCGAAAGTGCCTGCTTGTGTGGCATCTGCCCCAATCCAAACCATGTTCGGCGTGCTCTGGACTCCCACGCTGATTTTGACTAACGCAATATCGACGCCTTCGTCTACATGATTCGACTCGACCGTACCTATGATCGGCGCCGGTTGCCCACAAGCGTACCAGGGCCGCCGACAGCATGTCCCGCCGTGACGAAATAGCCGTGTGGCGCCACAACCAACCCCAGAGTGGCCTCTAGAAACTCGGACGGAAACCCCGATTCTCCCCAAGTCGTCGTTTTCTTAGCGACGATTAGCGATGTAACAGTGGGTTTTTGAACTGTATTACAGACACTATCATGCCACATAAGACTCTAATACGTCTGTCTGGCGTAGCGCGAAACCCGGCCAATGGCTTTCCGGCCAGACCTCTAGTACTACAACGACGCGTTATCCTACAAGGTAACTCGTGGGCGGATTTTGAAGCTGGCAACGAACGAGTGCGAGTCTCCCATGATGAACGGTCCGTAGCTGAAGAAGAAGACCTGAGCGTGTTTTCTCATAACGCGTCGTTGTAGTACTAGGGTGGAGTTGTGCTGTTGATATTGGACTTAACTCTCCTCGGCTAAGTGGTCCATTCGTTCAATACCATGGTGTTTGCCAACGCGGACACGCCGGGCCTCTACTAAGGTCCCACTCAAGCCTAAGCGACCAGACTAAACGAACTGTTTCCAAATGGGTAAAAGGGGGAAGCGATGACCGAGGGCAACAAGGAGAGTTTTGACATTGTTCTTTTTGAAGGTCCTTCGACTTTGCAGCCTGGAGAAGCGGAGACTCACGGACTAATGGGAGTTGTTGGGCGAGTATTTGGTCGCCCTCTACAGGACGTTGAAGCAGATTGGAATAGAGTCCTTGGGCAAGTATCTTCCATTCTTGAATCTGCCATTCCGGGTTCTTTCAACGGGTACGATTTAGACACAGTGTCCATCGCCCTAGAAGCCCGGCTGAAAAGCCCTGCTGTGACGAGATGAGGTGGAGGATAACCAGTGGACTGGGCCAAGTCTGAGACTAAGGGCGACCCATCTGGCCGCGGCCAATATGAATTGGGCAGTAACGATGGGCGACCCGGCGGCGAGCCGGTCCGGTCTATTCTCTGGTTTATTGGGGGAGGAGCCTGAAGCCTGGGACATCATCCCCATCCTGGTAGCCACCAGGGTCAGGTTGGCCACCGTGGCTGCCAGGAGTAGCTGAAAGAGGGTCTTGGCCCGACCAAAGTAGCGAGATTGGCGGACCCCCAGTTGCACCAGCCGAGCCAGGCGATGCTCGACCACCTGCCGCCGGCTGCGGTATTCGGCGAAGCTCTCACTTTTCTGGAAGGCCCGGGCTTGTTGCAGGAGCGCCTCTTGGGGATGGAGAGTCACCGTACGGCCTTTGCCCTCTCCAGCTGCCACGCACTGGGACCGCAGGGGGCATACGCCACAGACCGCCGGGTCGAATTGAAAACTCTGGACCGGATAGGTCTGACCCAACCGGTTGGTCCGGGTGCCGAAGGTCCGCAAGGTGTGGGTAACATTACCGGCTGGGCAGGTGACGGTGCCGGCCGCCAGGTCGATCTGGAAGTCCTCTTTGGGGAAGTGGTCTTTTCTGGGACGACCCGGCACCTTGGCTATTAGCGTCCGACCGGCATCGGCAAAGGCCTGCCGCGTCCCGCCATCCCCATAGGCCGCATCCCCAATGGTCTCCTCCACAGGTATGCCCGTGTTCTCTTCACTCTGCTCCACCAGTTCCAGGACTCCGGTGTTGTCACCGGCATTGCCGGGCAGGATATCTACCGCGGTCACCAGTTGGGAATCGGTATCCACCACCACGGCAGCCTTATGTCCGTCGAAGCGTTTGCTGCTGCTTTTGCGCCCATGGCGCATCTCCGGGTCGTGCGCCGAAGGGACCCGGTCCCGGCTTACGCCATCCTTCAGGGCCGGACCATCCTCCTGCCGTTCCACATCTTGCAAGAGGAGTTGCCCCAAGAGTTCCGCTGCTTCTCCAATAGCCTGGCGCTCAGGACTATCTGCGGGAAATCTACCTTGGGCCTGACGGGCCAGTTCCAATACCAGGTCAGCATCGGCTACTATCTTCTGCAGTAAGGCTTGCCGCTCTTTCTTGTTGTCCCAGTCAATCCCCGCCTCTCCCTTCACACTGGAGCCAAAGTAAAGCTCCAGGCCGTGTCTCAAGGCCCACTCCTCGGCCCGGGTCCCGTCCAGTTGGGCCAGTGCCCGGACCACCTGGACGATGCCGTCGGCCAGCAGGTTGTAGGTGTCCTTGACCGCTCCCCGGCCCAGAATGTAGGTGGTGTCCACCGCCACCTTCATCCGCCGTCCTTTCAGGCAGCCGGTCTGCCGGGCGAATTGGAGGCTGCGCTGAAAGACGGCCCGCACCCGGTCGTGGAGGATCAGCTGGGCTCGAAACAGTTGCAGGGTGCTCTTGGCAAAGGGACGGTCCTCCACCTCAATCCCCAACGCCACCTTCCACCGGATATCGAAGTCCGCCCTCTGCTTGGCTTCCAGGTCCCTCACTTTGTCGTAGGCTTGCAACAACAGCGCGGTGGCCACCAGACTGGGCGCCACGCTATCCCGGCCATTGTCCGGGCAATACAGTTCGGCGAAGTCTTCGTCTCGAAATAGCTGACCCCGCAGGGAGGCCAGGAAGCCGTAGAAGGAGCCGCGGCCCACATAGTCCAGGTAGAGATGGTCCGCTTCCAGGAACCCCAGCTGTTTAGAGCGTTTTCCCAGCATCCCCTGCCTCCCACACCCATTAAATTATCCTGACAATTATATCGGAACAGTCGAGGTCAGTGCACTTTTCGGCCAGACTTCTAGGCTTCAACGCAAAAGGTGGCTTGGTCTTTATAGCGGAGGCTGGCATTCAGGTTAGCGTAACAGTCACGTTCAAGCGCGTCCTCTGATGTGTGACGAGGAGTGCAGATGAACGGGGAATCACTCAAGGACTATGTGGTTTCTTAGAGATTATCCATTAACGCCACTAGGGCGGAAAGTAATTTATACGCACGCAAAGTACATTAATGGTAAGGCGCTCCCGGCTTTATTCTCATAAGGGATTAGCAGATTCCGGAACTCGTTCGGCTAGTTGGGAGTTTGTTCAACCTTAATTGGACGATTGTGATTGCGGTGAAACTCTCCGGCAGGGTCTATCACGGGCACCCGGTGCTCGACATTTAGATGGTTCCGTCCATATACCGACCCGCTGGGTTAAATAGGAAATCCTGCCTTGGGATGGGGCTTTTTCTGGGGCAACAGCGGATCGGTACGCTGCCAAAAGCCATCACGAGTCTCCGATATCTCGTCAAGGAACTCAAAGATCCAAATTTGCAAATTACCCACCTACATTTTAGGAGGAAGAACAGCTCAAATTTGAATTTCGATTCAAAGGAATTGGATATGCATTAACTTGTTGGTCTTGGTTAAGGTCCCAGCCACCCCAACCAAAAACGCCGGGGCGGGCATACGTGCCCGCCCCGGCGAATTATTCACCGGAATAACTGGAACGAGAACCCGTTAAGCCAGAACAGGCTCCTTGTCCTTGGTGTACACCTGTATCCGGTTACGGGTGTGGTCCAGCACCATGATCCGGCCCTGGCTGTCGGCTTTGACGGCGCAAGGGTGAGAGAAGTTCTTGTCGAAATTCGCGTCTTGGGCCATGGCTATCGACCGTTGGCGGATCATATCTGGATTGGAGGCCAGCTTGTCTCTGCCCCATTGAGACAGGACGTGGTCGCCCCGCATCTCGTTGATGAACCGGCCTTCAGGGCTAAGAATCTGGACTCGGTTGTTCATCCAGTCGGCAACATATATATCGCCTTGCTGGTCTACGCAAACGCCGTTGGGGCGGTTGAATTGGCCCACGCCGCTTCCGCTCTGGCCGAACGTGGCTTGCCACTCGCCGTCTGCGGTGAACTGTTGAATCCGGTCGTTTCGCCAGTCGGCCACGAATACCGAGCCGTCGGGTCCCACGCCGATCCCCCAAGGCATATTGAACTCCCCGGGACCGCTCCCGAAGCTGCCAAACTTGCCTAGGAACTTGCCGTCCAGGGTAAATTTCTGAACCCGGCTATTTCGGCTGTCCACCACGAACATCGTCTGGTCCGCGCCGATGGCCAAGCCTGCGGGCCGGTCCAATTCGCCATCTCCCGAGCCGCCCGTTCCCCATTTGCTGAGGAACTCTCCGTCCTTGCTGAAGACAGAGATCCGGTTGAGCCATTCGTCGGCTATGTACAGTTTTTCGTCTTTGTCCATAACCAACGACGTGGGCCACATGAACTGGCCGTCGGCCTCGCCGTAGGACCCGAATTCCGAGATGTATTCTTCCGACATGGTGCAGACGGTTACATGTATCCCGTCGGGCCGGTTCTCGTAGGAACGGTTCAAGATGTAAACAACGTCGTCGCTTCCCACCGCGAAATCCACGGGGTTTCTGAATCCGGTGCCGGAAAACTCACTTCGCCCCACTGAGTGGGAGTAGGAGTAGGTCCGGTCAGTCAGCCCAAAAAAATGGGTGCTCATGCCTTTTACCTCTTATTTAGCTATTTAAGGACAGCGCCTGGGATGATTTTTCTTCCTTAGCGCAGTCCGCTTCGAGTGCGTTTACTGGTCTAGAAGAACTTCACCGGCTCGAACTTGCCACCGATTATGGGGGTTGCGTCCAGGTGAAGCCAATCTTCTAGGATGGAAACGTAAACCTGCCGGAAGTCCATGCTTGACTTGAGGTTCCCGCCCTCTTCTTGCTGGTTGAGTTCCAGCGATGGGTATTCTCCATAGATTCCGCCCTTGACATGGTCACCAACCGCGAATGCTATGCCGCTGGCGCCGTGATCGGTGCCGGAGCCGTTGTCGGAGATACGCCGGCCGAACTCGGTGAACATGAACAGGGTAACGTTGTCCGCGGCATCATGTTCACGCAGATCGTCGAAGAAATTCTCCACGGTGTTGGAAACATCGGACCAGAGCCCGCCGTGGAGCTGGCCCTGATTGGCGTGGGTGTCAAAACTGTTGTAGGGAGAGGTTGTGTATAGGATTCGCGTGCCAAACTCGGCCAGGTGAGTCTGGGCGATGTTCCTCATATACTGGCCCACCGCGGTGTTGGAGTACTCGACGGTGGAAGAGTATTTGTCGGGCGCGGTTGCTAGGATGTCGGCGCCCTTGAGAGCGTCGGTCCCCGTGCGGTGGATGTAATCCAGCACGGCGCCTCGGCCCATGGCCGGCGAATACATCTTTCCAAAGACGTCGAGTGCCTCGTTCCTCTGAGATTCGCCGTCGATTCCGGTCAAAAGGCCGTAGGTTTCCAAGTTGCCGACGGAGGCAACGGGCACGCCGTCCTTCGCCAGAGCCCGAGGCAGGCCTCGTCCGAAGTTGACGCCAGTGAGCACGTTTTCACCGGAAGGGTCCAGATCTTTGATGACACGGCCCAACCAGCCTTCGGTTCCAATTGTCTCAGGCTCGCAGGTGTGCCAAATATCCATAGACCTGAAGTGGGAGTAGCTCGGAGTGGCGTATCCGACGCCCAGGAAAATCGCCAACTTACCCTGGTCCCAGAACTTCTTCAGTGGACCCATTGCGGGATGTAATCCCAAATCGTCATTGATGGGGATTATCTGATCTTCGGCAATCCCCAGCGTTGGCCGGAAGTCTCGATACAATCCGCTGTTGCGCGGTATAACCGTGTTCAGCCCGTCATTGCCGCCAGACAGTGAAAGAACTGCCAGGACCGGGTCTTTCTTGGTCGAAACCATTGTTTATCCTCCATAAAATTGACGTACAGGCGTACGGGGAATGCGTGTCTATGGTTTAACCGAACTGGTACTCTGCCGTAGCGGCGATCATTTGAAGCATCTCGCCCGTGCGGCGGGTAAACTCGGTCTGCTCGGCGTCGGAGCCATGGGTCAACTCTCCGCTTTTTTGGGCATGTGCGGTCAACTCCTCACGCGTGTCGTCGCCAACCAGAAGCGGTCCCACCAAGTCGAGGCATCCGTCGACAAAATCGGCCGGGGTCAAGGAACCGCCTCTCGCCGCCAGCCGGCTTACTATGTCTTTGATTCCCGGCATATTCGTGTCACCTAGATAATCGGTCGCGAAGTTTATGCGTTCGACCAAGGTGCCGCTGTCAATCCATTCTCTGCCGGTATGCCATCCCTCGACCGTCGGAGGATTCATCAAGTCCATACCCATGTACTTGGGCTCCTGAGAAATCTCGAACAACCCCGGCTTGATCTCTCGGTGGTCGCCGGCCAAACGAAGTGTGCCCACCACCACTTCCGCGGGGCTCTTCACCTTGGCGTAGCGGACATCTTCAGCCTTGAAGAAATCGGATGTGAACAAGGCTTCCAACATGGCGCCGATGTTATATCCAGAGTCGAAGTAAATCTTCTCCAGAATCTTGATGGCGGCCTCGTCGCGGGGCGGGGTCAACCGCCATGCGGGAATCTGGGGTTCGTCAGCCACAAAGTAGTTGTACATGTGGCGGGCAAGGAATCGGGCGGTGGCTTGTTGCTTGCATATGATGTCAATGATGTCGTTGCCGTTTAACGGGCCGGTCTCTCCCAAGAAGGTCTTTTCGCTATCGTCGTGGTCCGCGGGATCAAACCGGAATTGCCAAGGGCTGCGGCCATAGGGGAACGGCGGATAGGCCGGGGCCACGTTCCAGCCGGTGAACGCGCGGGCGCAAACCTTGACGTCATCTTCGGAATAGTTGAAGTCCTCGTCCATGCCGACGCCCAGCGAGAACAACTCCAACAGTTCGCGGCCGTAGTTCTCGTTGAGGTTCGCCTTGTGGCTCTCCGAGTTGTCCAGGTAGTACATCATTCCGGGGCTGAGCGACAATTGCAGCAACAGATCGCGGAAGCTGCCCATGCCGTAATCCCGGAACATTTGGACCATTATGCCCATCTCTTGACCGCTGTCGATCTTGCTATGGCCGGCGCAGAAGATCATGTGCCAGAACAACGCGACCTTTTCCTGCAACTGACGGGGACTGTTGATCATCCGGAATAGCCACGATTGAACGTTGTTCTCAATGGCTGCAGCTTCATGATAAGAAGGCTGGTAGCGCATTATGAGGTCGTCTTCGACCCCAGGCTGGTCATCGGGATGGAGTAACGCCTGAACCGTTGCGTCATACCCTTGGGCCGCCTTGGCCTCGATCTCGTCACGGCTTGCCCCAAATCCGGCGCGCCGCAGCAAATGGGCCATCAATGCCACGTCCTGGTCAACCATTGGATCCTCCTCTGGTTTCGATTCGTTATCTCTTCAGCGAGTATTTACGGGCTATTTTTTCGTTGTCGCAATCATAGCACGATAAGCCTCGGCCACCAATCAAATCCAGGATTGGTATGGGGCCGAGGCTCTTTGGTAACAATGATTCCGATATAATAAGATAGTATACCCCGCCAGGAGTGTCAATCACTGTATTGGAGTGATCACCCCCAAAAATGATTAGCTATATCTCAGCTTACAGTCGATTTGTTTCTCACGCTATCGCAGCGCCGGGAATCCCTGATTTACTACGCTCTGCGGCCCGACCAATACATTACTAGCCTGAAAAACAGACGTCCGAACAACTTCAGATTAAACGACCCACGGCTTATTCAGTTCCATTCTTTTCTTGGCGCATTACCGAACCCGGATTACGATATACTTGACACCCTTCAAGGGGCTTTGCTAGCATTTCCGCCATCGCATAGCGAAGTGCCAACATAGCGACCAACGGCCCAATTCAGGGCTAAGGACTCCCCTGGACTGAGTTGTCATAAATGAGCCCTCAATTGACCGGTACGCCAGTCGGCCCGCCTACTCCAGGGCCGGAACTCCCGGGGTTGTTCGCCCGGTACAAAGATTTGGTCGAAGCGGGGTTGTCCCGGTCGGTCCCCGAGTCCAATGGGTACGGCCTCTTTTCCATGTTGCGTTACCACCTGGGATGGGAGAACCAGCACGGGGTTCCCACGGAATCCTCCACTACTCAAGGCAAATCGCTGCGCCCTACTTTGTGCATGTTTGCCTGCGAGGCCTTGGCCGTCGATCCGGCCCGCGCCCTTCCCGCCGCCGCCGCAATGGAGTTGATCCACAACTTTTCGCTTATTCACGATGATATTCAAGATCAAGATGTGGAACGCCGTCACCAGCCCACTCTGTGGAGCTTGTGGGGAATTCCCAAAGCCCTTGTCGCCGGCGATGCGCTCCAATCTGTCGGAGACCTGGCCGTGAGCGGCTTGGCCGGATCGAATGAGATGGGCGGTGACGTGCCGGCTCAAACGGCGTTGAGGGTGTCTCAAATCCTCACGGAAAGCTACATGGAAATGATTCAAGGTCAGTGCCTTGATTTGGATTTCGAATCTCGCACCGACATAGCTTCCGCCGAATACCTGCAAATGATAGCCTACAAAACCGGAGCTCTTATTAGAGGCAGTTTGGAGATCGGCGCCCTTTTGGCCACCGGCGACCCGGTGGCGTTCGATGCTTTTTCCCGCTTTGGCGCCGCTGTGGGCCGGGCGTTCCAGATCAGGGATGACTTTTTGGGGATTTGGGGAGACCAAGCAACTACCGGCAAAGCGGCTGGTAACGACATTTGGCGGCGCAAGAAGACCTTCCCCGTGGTTTTCGCTCTGGAAAATGCAACAGGGGAATCTCGAAAAGAATTGTTGCGCATTTATCGCCAGGACGAGCTGACCGGTGATGAAGTACAGACCGTCCTGGCTATTTTGGAAGAGGTTGGAGCCCGACAACAAACCCACGCCGTCACGGAAGCCAGCGCCAACAAAGCTCTAGGAGCATTGCAGCCCGTGTCGCTTCCGGCGTGGGCCCAAAACGAGGCTGCATCGCTGGTTGGTTTTCTAGCTCATAGAGATTATTAAACGAATCTTGATCGTTTCGCCGGAAATCAGCCCCAAGTAGGGACTGGCGCAATTTGCCAAAACCGCCCGGGTGGGCATTTACGGGGATAAATGAACAAAGCACAGCGTCCCGCAGAACTTGCGGTCCGGTTGGCGGCATACATATTAAAGAACCGGATACGGGGTAGGAAACGGTTTCCGTTGGTGACCATGCTGGAACCATTGGAAATGTGCAACCTGGCCTGCATCGGCTGCGGCCGCATCCGGGAATACAAGCCGGTCCTGGACAAGATGATGTCTGTGGATGACGCGTTGGCCGCGGTCCACGAAGCCGGGAGCCCCATCGTCTCCATTGCCGGAGGCGAGCCCACAATTCATCCGAGGATCGACGAAATCATAAACCGCCTGGTCGCCGAAAAATATTTCGTCTATTGCTGCACCAACGGGTTATTGTTGGAGAGAATGCTGAAAAAAATCCCTCCCAGCAAGTATTTCTGCTGGGTGCTCCACGTCGATGGCATGGAAGCGGCCCACGATAAATCAGTGGACCGCAAGGGCGTGTTTAAAAAGGCGATCGAAGGCATTGAATTGGCCTTGGACCAGGGTTACCGGGTGTGCACCAACAGTACGGTGTTCCGGGGAAGCGACGTCGCCGATATGTGGGAAATGTTCCGCTTTGTCGCGGATTTGGGCGTGGAAGGGTCAATGATCTCCCCTGGATATGACTTCGAGGCCGCTCCCGACCAGGAATTGTTCCTGACCCGGCGGGAGTCTCAGGACATGTTTAAGAAGATGCTGGACCCGGCAAAGACCAGCGGGATGCGGTTTTACAATAATCCTCTTTACCTGAACTTTCTCAAAGGAGAGCGGGACTATCAATGTTCCGCCTGGTCCAACCCCACTTACACCGTCATGGGCTGGCGCAAGCCATGCTACCCCTTGGCCGACGAGCACGTTGATAACGTCGACGAACTTTATCAGGACGAAGTCTGGGACAAATACGGTGTGGGCAAAGACCCTCGCTGCGCCAATTGCATGATGCACTGCGGGTTTGAATCGGCCACCATCTTCCAGGCCATCTCAACTCCAAAGGACTGGGCGACTCTCATCAAGTCAGCGGCGGCCGGCAAAGGCGGTCTGACAGCCGCGTGACCATGATATGACTGGGTTAATCCATAGGAGCGCCTCCAGCGATGCTGGCTTATTCGTGGTCTCTGCGATGGATCAGGAGTTATCTTTGCTCAAAAAGCAAATCGATGTTTCCGCAGTTCTGACATTTCACACAATCGGCATTGGTCCTGGGCGGGCTTACCAAGGCATTCGTTCTATGTTGAAGTCGCGCCAAAACGTCGATCCGGCCCATAACTGCCCACCGACGGTGTTGCTATTGGGATTCGCCGGCGCGGTGGATGCATCCTTGAAATCCGGGGACCTGGTCTTGTCCGAAAGGTATCGCCGGGAAGCGTTAACCATCAATTCGCCTATGGACGGGATTGGTATCCTGCCGGACGCACCGGGCCGACGCCAAGATCCAGGTTACCCGGATTCCTTGATTCCCCATCAGTGGATGCACCAACAGGCGTTGGATTCGGGCCAATCAATGAATATGCGCTTTACTTCTGCGCCTTCGCTGACCGTTAGCAGTATCATAGGTTCTCCGGCGGACAAGCGGGCCATCTTGGACCAGTATTCGGTCTCAACGGTGAACATGGAGGATTATTGGGCGGCGGCGGCGGTACAGGAGGCAGGCGCCCACTTCCTATCCGTCAGGGCCGTATTGGACGTGTCAGACCAACGCCTGCCGGGCTACCTTTCCTCAATGTCTGCTTCGGGATCAAATGCTGTCCTGTCGACTTTGGCGCGCCCGTGGCGAGTACCGGAGTTGTTGGGGTTAGCGATTCAGATCAAAAGCGCCCAACGGTCATTGGCTCGATTCGCCCTGTCCTTTATTCCCAAAATCAGGAGCCTTCCAGGTAGCGCTTCATTCGACAGTTCCCTCGACGCTGGCGATCTTAGCCTCCCGTTGGAAAATGCCCATACCGTCCCTAGCAGTCCAGGAATAAATAAATGAAAGTCTTGGTCACCGGGGCAACCGGTTTCATAGGGGGTAACCTGGCCAGAAGATTGTTGCGTGAGGGTTATGAGGTCCGCGCCCTGGTGAGGCCAGGCAGCAATACTGTAGCCATAGATTCCACTGAAATCGAACCGGCGCCGGGGGATATCCTGGACCAGGATTCGGTGGTGCGCGCCGCCCGGGGCTGCCAAGCAGTGTTCCACTGCGCGGCCGCCTACACATTTTGGAGTCCGGACCGGAATCTGGTGCACCGGACCAATGTCCAAGGGACTGCCAATGTGCTGGATGCAGCCATGGATGCCGGGGTATCCAAGATCGTCTATACCAGCACGGTCTCAACCATTGGGCTCTCGGCCGGCGGAGTGGCGGATGAAGAAACGCCGGTGGACGCAAAACTAATAGCCGGGAACTACAAAAAATCCAAGCACCTAGCCGAACAGGTTGCCCTGGATAAGGCCGCCCAGGGTCTGCCGGTCGTGGTCGTCAATCCCACAGCGCCGGTGGGGGCCTGGGACGTGAAGCCAACACCCACTGGTAGAATAGTTCTGGATTTTGTCAAGAGGCAAATCCCCGTCTACCTCAGCACCGGGCTGAATATAGTCGATGTTGAAGACGTAGCCGCTGGGCACATCCTGGCCATGAAGAGGGGTCAACCTGGGCAGAGATACATCTTGGGCAGCCTAAACGTCACACTGAAACAATTATTCTCAATGTTGGCGGATATCACCGGCCTCCGCCCGCCTCGCTGGAGGCTCCCTTTCTGGCTGGTCACCATGGCCGGTTATTTGGACCAGGCGGTGGAAGGGAATATCATAGGCTTGGAGCCGAGGATTCCGGTGGAAGGCATCAAAGCCGCCAAGCGTCCTATGTACGTAGATTGCGCCAAAGCGATCACAGAGTTGGGTCTGCCGCAGAGTTCTGTTCAACAAGCACTGGCTAATTCAGTGAAATGGTTCACCGATTACGGATATCTACAGCGCAAGGCAGTTTGAGAGAAATGGCTCTGAACACTTCTACATCAGCCAAGCCGGTATCGGCCCAAATGCTCGACCACGCTATAGATAGGTGCCAGGATTTCTTCCGGCGCAACCAGTTCGAAGAGGGTTATTGGTGGGCCAGGTTGGAAGCAAACCCCACCATCGAGGCGGAATACCTTCTGTTGACTCACTTCCTGGATAAGAGGGATGACGGCCGTTGGCGTAAAATAGCCAACTACCTGCTGCGGCAACAGTCGGAAGACGGGTCCTGGGGCCAATATTACGACGGGCCCGGCGACCTTAGCACATCGGTGGAATGCTACTTCGCCTTGAAACTGGCAGGCCATTCAGCTGAAGCCGAGCACATGCGAAAAGCGCGGGATTTCATCCTTTCCATGGGAGGCGTGCCTCAGACTCGGATCTTCACGAAGATCTGGCTGGCCATATTTGGACAGTGGGACTGGAAGGGCACCCCAACTATGCCGCCTGAGATCATGCTGCTCCCCACGTGGGCGCCGTTTAACATATACGAGTTTTCCAGCTGGTCCAGGGGCACCATTGTGCCTATGTTGGTCATACTCACCCGCAGGCCCACCTGTGAGATTCCCGAGTTCGCCGCCATTGATGAACTTTACCCTCTTCCCAGGTCGGAAACTGATTATTCCATGCCGGAACCCGAAGAGAATTGGGGCTGGCCAAAACTCTTGTACTACGTCGATCAGGCGTTGGGGCTATATGACCGGCTCCCGATTCACCCGTTAAGGGGCAATGCCGAGCGAAAGATCGTCGATTGGCTCAAGGATCATCAGGAGCGGGACGGCTCTTGGGGAGGCATCCAGCCACCCTGGGTCTATAGCCTCATTGCATTGAACCAGTTGGGCTTCGACATGGACCATCCGGTGATGGAACAAGGATTTACCGGGTTTGAATATTTCGCCATCGAAGATGAGGATACCTTTATAGTTCAACCCTGCGTGTCTCCTGTGTGGGACACCTGCCTAGCCCAAATAGCGTTGCTGGAATCAGGAGTGGCCGCCTCGAATCCCATGATTCAAAACTCCACCCGTTGGCTGCTGGACCGCCAAGTCCTGGAGTCTGGAGATTGGCAGGTCAGGGCGAAGAATACTGAACCGGGCGGGTGGTCATTTGAGTTTGAAAACGTTCATTACCCAGACATTGACGACGCCGCCGAGGTGATAATCGCCCTCTCGTCAGTCCCCCTTCCGCCGGCTGAAGAACCCCGCCGGCAAGAGGCGATCAAGCGTTGTGTAGATTGGCTGCTGGCGTTGCAAAGCAAGAACGGCGGTTGGGCGTCCTTCGACAAAGACAATAACCGTAAATATCTGGCCAACCTCCCGTTTGCCGACTTTGGAGAACTGCTTGACCCGCCCAGTGTGGATGTTACGGCCCACTTGGTGGAAATGTTCGGCAAGCTTGGCTACACCCAAGACTTCCCGCCGGTCAAGAGGGCCTGCGATTTCATCAAACGAGAGCAAGAAACCGATGGTTCCTGGTTTGGCCGCTGGGGCGTGAACTACGTTTATGGGATAGGCGCCGTATTGCCAGCAATGTACGCAATAGGGGAAGACATGTCCCAACCGTACGTACGGAAAGCAGTTGACTGGATGTTGGAGCACCAGAACAATGATGGCGGGTGGGGAGAGAGCTGCGCCTCCTATGCCGATCCGTCCCTCCGTGGGGTAGGGCCCAGCACGGCATCCCAAACCGCGTGGGGGTTGTTGGCGCTAATGGCGGCAGGCGAGATCGATACGCCGGAAGTCCACATGGGGATTCGTTACCTAACCAGCTCCCAGACGGGCGAGGGATTTTGGGACGAACCCCATTTCACCGGCGCCGGGTTTCCCGGGTACCTCGTGGGTGAGAGACTTGATCAACTTCCTAAACCCGGCGAAAGGGGACATCAGGGTCCGAATACATCCTCCGGATTTATGATCAACTACCACCTGTACCGTAACTATTGGCCCTTGCTGGCGCTGGGACGGTTTCGCAATTTGTCAGCACCGACTCGATCCGGGGAACACATTTTCAATGATCAAGTGGCCAATAGCCCAGCTTTGACCACAGAGGGATAATAATGAGCATGGTTGCCAAGTCGTACTGCCTGCATCTGGACACCCAAAAAGCACCGGAGTTCATCGACATCACGGATTGGGTGTGTAGTTGTGTCGCAGAGTCCAAGGTCGCAAACGGCTTTGTCGTTGTCTTTTCAAAGCACACCACTGCCGCAATAAAGATTAATGAAAATGAGCCGTTGCTGCTGAAGGACATGGAGAACTTTTTGGAGAGACTCTCTCCCCGTGACGGAGGCTACCAGCACAACGATTTTTCGATTCGAACCGTCAACATGACGCCCGATGAATCTCCCAACGGGCATGCCCACCTGCAACACCTTCTGTTGGGCACCAGCGAGACCATCCCGCTCATCGACGGCAACATGCAATTTGGCAACTACCAGAGTGTCTTTTTCATCGAGCTTGACCATCCCCGGTCCAGAGAGGTCATGCTTCAAATATTCGGCGAGTAGGGTTGGGGGCCAGAATGTCTTACCTGCAATCCGACCTGGCATCGGCTTACGAGCAATGCCGAAACATCACCCGAAGGGAAGCAAAAAACTTCTACTACGCGTTTTTGACCCTGCCTGCGGAGCGGCGGCATGCCATCTACGTCATCTACGCGTTCTGCCGCTATTGCGATGACTCAGTCGACGATGAAAGCCGATCCGAAACCACCAGAACCAAGCTAGCTCGGCTGTCGGAGATACGTGCAGACTTGGAAGGATCATTCACCGGCAGCGCCAAAACTCCGCTTTTCCTGGCCTTGCACGATGTAGCCCATCGTTACGAAATTCCCATCGAACACTTCCAAGACATTGTCTCCGGCGTCCAGTCGGATCTCGTCAAAAACAGGTATCAAACCTTTCCAGAACTCCGCGAATACTGTTACCAGGTGGCCTCGGTGGTTGGGCTGATCTGCCTTCAGATCTTTGGATACCAAGATCCCCGGGCCAAGGAGCACGCCATAGACCTCGGTTTGGCTATGCAACTCACGAATATTGCCCGAGACGTGCAAGAAGACCTGGGGATGAACCGGGTTTATCTTCCCCAGGACGAGATGGCCCGGTTTGGTTACACTGAAGACAATTTGCAGGCGGGAATCGTCAACGAAGCCTTTACTAACCTGATGCGGTTTCAGGCCCAGCGGGCTAAGGAATATTTCCACAGCGGTTTTCAGCTTTTACCCTATCTTTCCTACCGGTCCCGGGCATGCCCTGCGGTACTGGGGCAACTCTATCGAAAGGTTCTCGAAGGAATCGAATCCGCGGACTACGACGTGTTGCACCATCGGGTCAGCTTGTCGAAACCCCAAAAGATCCGCGTCATGGCTCAAACCTGGCTAGGCAGCACCCTGTCGGGGCTGCACCCTGGCAAACCATGAGAGACCCGTCATCGATGGCGAATGCGTGCTTGACCGGGTTGATTGATAACCAATATCGAGCCTTTGCGGCGGGTATCCTTGGCACCGCACACCTAGGCGTAACTGGCCATCCCCCTCAGCTGAATCAGCATAGAGGGCCAATATGACCACACCCTCCGTCTCAATGGCGGTCACCGGGGCCTCGGGGTACATCGGTTCCTGCCTCCTGCGCCATCTGGAAGAAAAGGGGGAGCCGCAAAAGCTGGTGGCCATCGACAACCGGCCGCTGCCTTTCCCCTTCCACAACATCGCCGCCTACCGCCGCGATGTCACCGAACCCATAGATGACGCTCTTTTGGAACATCACGTGTCCACTTTGGTGCATCTCGCCTTCGTCAGCCGGCGGGGTAGAAGCCGCCGGGAAGTGAACGAGATTCGGGAGACGAACCTAAGGGCCCTCAAGACCGTTCTGGAATCTTGCGTGCGCACGGGAGTGAAGCACTTGGTGTTTTTGAGTTCCCATACGGTTTACGGGGCCCGCCCTGACAACCCTATCCCTTTGACTGTCAGGTCCCCATTGAGGCCGGAGCCTGATTTCCCCTACGGCTACGATAACTTCCTGTCCGAGCAGGTTCTTCAGGAATTCGCCGAAGAGCACGGAGAAACCAAGGTCACTATTCTTCGCACCTGTATGGTTTTGGGTCCGGCGCGGGGCAACCCTGTAACCCAAGGATTCTTTAAACATTGGATGCTAGCCGCTGAAAGCCATAACCCTCCCCTGCAATTCGTCTACCAAGACGACTTGGCCAGGGTGTTGGACATCGTCATTCAGCGAGGTATCGAAGGCGTATTCAACGTGGCTGGCGATGGCGTGGTGTTCTACCGGGAGATGGCGGAGACAATCAAAAGCCGGATGTTGAGCCTCCCACCCTTTCTTGCTTATCCCTTGGTTCGATTGACCTGGAACCTGAGGCTACAACGGGAATCCACCGCCGCCGGGCTCAACCTGGTCAGGTATCCCATCGTGCTCAGCACGGGCACGCTAAAACAGGCCACGGATTACAGGTTTTGGCACACCTCTATGGATGCATTGATGGCCTACGCCAACTCAAATCTATTAAACAAAGACTGGGGTCAAATACCGGGGTGAGTCCTGCCGCATCCGTGATCTTAGACACCGATCCGGGAGTTGACGACGCCATCGCGATTCTCATGGCCCTCGCGGCTCCGGCGCTAGAGGCGCCGGAGCCGCGAGGTTTGGCGCAGAATGTGCTGGGTCTGACCACGGTGGGTGGCAATGTACCGCTGGCCAGAGCAACCGCCAACGCACTATCCATTTTGAACGCCATAGGCCGGCTGGACGTTCCCGTTTATCGTGGGGCATCCCGGCCTCTGACCGGCCGCTTCGGTTACTCATTTGCTTTCCATGGCAACACGGGCCTTCCCGGCAGGTTGTCCAGACCCCAAGCTGAACCTTCCGCCTTGCGGGCAACCGAGTTTCTGGCCCGCAGCCTCACGGCCTCACCGGGAGCCATAACGATCGTAGCCCTGGGCCCGCTTACCAACCTGGCCCGCCTCATTCAACGCCATCCAGGTGTGCTGGAGTTGGCAGACTCCTTAGTTGTCATGGGTGGAGCGGTTAACTCTCCCGGAAACGCCACCCCCCATGCTGAATTCAACTTCTACAGCGACCCGGAGGCGGCTGATATGGTCGTGTCGTCAGGGGTTTCTATCACCCTGGTGGATCTGGGCGCATCCCGGCAAGCAGCGCTGAGCCGCAGGCAGGTGGAGGCGTTGAAGGGAGGCAACCGCATGGGAGTGTTGGCCATCCGGTTGTTGCAAGATTGGTTTCGCTTGGACGCCGCCAGAGACCAGTTTCAGTTTTACGATCCCCTGGCCGTGGCGGCGGCTTTAGACCCTCACACCGTCGATGGGCCCCAAACGACCCTGAGGGTGGAAACCAAAGATCAAAACCGGTTGGGGGAGAGCCGAATCCCCGGCGCAGGTGACGGAAACGTTTTGGTGGCCGAGCGGGTGGATAGCGCCCGGTTCTTCGCCATGCTTCTAAGGCTTTTTGATTGGGATGGGTTCGACCCAGAAAATTTGTTGTAGCCGTCAAGCGCCCCGAATCTGGGCATCCGGCTACTATTTTGGTTGGCTTATAGCAACCTGCGCTGCGGCCAAGCGGGCCACGGCCACCCGGAAGGGGGAGCAACTCACGTAATCCAAACCGGCGTCATGGCAGAAGGCAATGCTAACTGGGTCTCCACCGTGCTCGCCGCAAATGCCGATCTCCAAATCCGGCCTGGTTTTTCTTCCCGCATCCACCGCCAACCTGACCAGCATCCCTACGCCGTCGGCGTCGATGGTGGCGAAGGGGTCTACGGGCAGCACGCCCTCCGCAATATAGGAGCCTAAGAATTTTGCCTGAGCGTCGTCCCGGCTGAAACCGAAAGCCATTTGCGTCAAATCGTTAGTGCCCAAACTAAAAAAATCCGATTCGCGGGCGATGTCTCCAGCCGTTAAAGCCGGACGTGGCGTTTCGATCATCGTGCCGAATTTATAGGCGACCTGAACCCCCAGTATTTCTTGCACACGGGAGGCCGTTGCCGTCAGGTCCTCCCGCAGCCTCCGCATCTCTTCCACGTGCACGGTCAATGGAATCATGATCTCAGGATTGACCTGAAATCCTTGTTTGATCAGTCGCGCCCCGGCGGTGATTATTGCCTCCACCTGCATCCGGTAGATAGCCGGGAAGCTCAAACCCAACCGGCAGCCCCGGTGCCCCAGCATAGGGTTTTCCTCCCTGAGAGAGTCCACCAGCATCAAAAAGGTTAGTTTGTCTGTGATCTCCTCAGGAGTCGCTCCCGATCTTTGTAAATCCGATAACTCGGAGTTTACGTCTTCGTAAGGCGGTAAAAATTCGTGGAGTGGGGCATCCAAGAGGCGGATGATCACCGGGCGTGGTCCCATCACCCGCAAGATCCCAGTGAAATCCTCGGTCTGTAGCTGCCTGACGTTTTCCAGGGCGCTGTAGAAATCTTCAACCCCTGCCGGCAGCTCCGCTCCGGGCGTTGGCTCTTCCACGCCTTCGGGTTGTTTCCGCCGCCATTGCTCGGCCGCGTCGGCATTAACCAGCATGCGGCGTACTTCGGGGAGGCGCTGGGGGTCGAGAAACATATGCTCGGTGCGGCAGAGGCCAATCCCTTCTGCGCCCATAGCGACCGCCTGAGCCGCGTCGGCTGGGGTGTCGGCGTTGGCCATGACTCCCACTTGCGAACCTGGTCTGCCCACTCAAGAATCTCTTTGGCTTCCGCCATTCCGTCCAGGGCGGGTTCCACCGTCTCCATACTTCCCACGTACACGTTGCCGGTGGCGCCGTCGATGCTAATGTCCTCGCCCTCGCGGATGATCCAGCCGTTGGCGGCGAAAAACCCCTGGTCCGGGTCTACTTGAGCCGCCTCGCAGCCAACTATGCACGGGATTCCTAAACCTCGGGTAACCACAGCGGCGTGGCTGGTCACGCCTCCGCGAATCGTGACCAAACCTGACGATACGATGATCCCGTGGATATCGTCAGGTTTTGTTTCCGGTCGGACCAATATCACCGAAACACCCTGGGCGGCTGCTTCGGTTGCCCGGTCTGCTTCAAAATAAACCTTGCCCGTGGCCGCGCCAGGCGAAGCGCCGAACCCCTGGGCCATCAGGGCTGCTCTCATCTCAGTGGATTCGGTGTCCAGCTTGAACTGGGGAACCATCAACTGGACCATCGCTTCGGCATCCACCCGGAGGATGGCTTCATTCCGGCTGATCAACCCCTCGTTGGCCATGTCCACGGACGCTTTCACGGTAGCCAACGCCGTGCGCTTGGCGTTTCGGGTCTGCAGCAAAAACAAGCGGCCGTTTTCTATGGTGAATTCCATGTCTTGAATGTCGTGGTAGTGGGATTCGAGTCTCTGCGCCAGGTCCATCAGGTCTTGGTACGCTTGGGGCATGACTGGAGCCAGGCTTGAGATGGGCTGGGGGGTTCTGACGCCTGCCACCACGTCTTCCCCCTGGGCGTTGGACAAAAATTCCCCGTACGGCTTGCGTATGCCGTCGGAGGGATTCCGGGTGAAAAGGACTCCAGTGCCGCTGGTGGGGCCCAGGCTGCCGAACACCATCGCCTGGACGGTAACGGCGGTTCCTATGTCGTGGGATATGCCGTTGTGATCCCTGTAGAAGATGGCCCTCGGATTATTCCAACTTCTGAATACGGCCTCCACCGCCAAGGTAAGCTGCCGCCAGGGATCGGCGGGAATATCGTCGCCGCTTTCAGAACGGATCGCCGCCCTGAAATCAGCAATCACCCCGCGGATCTGCTGGGGATTTAACTGGAAATCCTGCTCTACCCGCGCCTTTTCCTTGTGGGAAGTCAATATTTCTTCGAAGGCCTCGCCTGGAACGGCCAACACCACGTTCGCGTAGATTTGCAAAAATCGACGGTAGGCGTCATAGGCCGGCCTGGGGTCGCCCATCAACGCAGCCAAGCCATCCACGATCTGGTCGTTGATACCCAGATTCAAAATGGTGTCCATCATGCCTGGCATAGAAACCTGAGCACCCGATCGCACCGAGACCAGAAGGGGAGAATCCGCAGACCCGAAAGTCTTGCCTAAGGCTTTTTCCAGTAGCTTGACGTTGGACTTGATATCGGCGTCTAGGCCAGGAGGCAGGCTGCCGCCCTGGGAGTTGTAGTGATCGCAAACCTCTGTGGAAATGACAAAACCCGGCGGGACCGGCAGGCCCAAGCGGACCATCTCACACAGATTGCTCCCCTTGCCGCCCAGGAGGCCGGACATGGAAGCGTCGCCTTGGTCGAAACGGTAGATGAAGTTCATAGCTCGGTTGCCTGCTAAGATGGTAGTTGCGGTGGCGGTCATAGCCTCACCTCCTCCCATTCATCCCGTGGTCTCTCAGACCTTGTAACACTCCAGGCTATTACGATCCAAGAAGAGGGGCCAAATCTCCCCGATTATAACCGCGATGCCCGGTAAATCAATCGCGCCGGGAGGATAGTTTCATCTGCCGGGCGCTAGAGATCGGGCAAGGCGATAGCTATATCAGGAACTTGAACTTAGGTATTGGATGTTTACCGTAGGTATATTAACGGAATACGTAAATTACTGGGATATTTAAATCTCTCTAAACTGTGGTTCCCTCTCCTCAAGGTAGAAGTCATTCCGCCACAATTCGTCTAAGCGGGTCTGCTCTTGCTCGGTCAGATCAGGAGTCTCCGGTGTATTTGTGTATTCATCCAACTCCTCCATGTTGGTAAAGTTGGGCAATACGGACACAACGGACGGCTTCGCCAGGCAAAATTTTATGGCAGCCTGGCTCATGGTGCGGGCGTCATCCTGGACCAGGAATTTCGCTTGCTCGGCCTTGCGAATCGCTTCTCGCATCCATTCAGCCTTGCGGGATGCCCGGTGGTCGCCTTCCGCGAAGGTGGGAGGTTCGATGTAGCGGCCGGTGAGCACCTCCGACGCATGCGGTACACGAGTTATCAATCCCACGTTTTCTTCCTGCGAAATCGGAAAGAAATCCCGCGCGGGGTCTTGCTCGATGATGCTGTAAATGATCTGAAGACTGTCCACGTGCCTTTCCCGCATCGAGGCCTCGCCCTCTTCAAACCATCCGATGTCCGGTCCCAACGCGGAACCGAAGTAGCGGATCTTTCCGTCGGATTGGAGCTGTTCCAGTGTTTCAAACAACTCGTCCATTTCCAAGTGGCTCAACTTTGGGTTATGTATCTGGTAGAGGTCTATGTAATCGGTTTGTAAACGGCGCAGGCTTTGCTCGCAGGCGAAGGTCACAAACTCCCGGTCAAATTTTTGAGGCCTCGGCTCGTGGCCGATTCTTGGTATCGATTTATCGTAAAAGTCGTATCCGAATTTGGTGGCGATCATGAATTCTTGCCGCCGGTGGCCCAGCACCTTGGCCAAAATCTCCTCGCCGAAGCCTTCGCCGTAGGTGTCGGCCGTGTCGAAGAAATTTATTCCCTTCTCCAAGGCGTTCTCCAGCAAAGCGGCCTTATCAGCGTCGGAGATTTTTCCCCACCAGTCGGTCGCCACGGTCCAGAGTCCAAAGCTCACTTCGGAAATGTTCAACTCGGTGCGCGGCAACGTGCGGTATTTCATAAGATCAATTTCCTTTGTTATCGGTTATCGCTGGTATTTTGGGGGTATTTTGGGCTAGCCAGTTGGCAAGTCCCAGGATAAAAAGTTCTCTGGTTGGTGAGCCCGGACCGCAGAAAGACTCGATTATTTGCTCCTTGAACCGCTGCGGGTCCTCGCCGGCCGGCGCCTCGTGAAACTCCTCAGGATGGCAGGCCAATTCCATGTCCACCCCTGCCTGGAACCGGTGGTTCACCGTCAACCCCAAGGGCTCGCCCCAAAGAGGCCAGGTTGCGTCCATCTGGGTCCAAACTCCGCCGGTGTTGACCCTTAGAAATGTGTGAACGTCGGGGACCGGTCCAAGGGCGAGAAGCTCCGTCAACTCGTCGGGGAAGCCGTTCGTGTTTTCCCGGGTGAACCAGTGAGGGCACATTACCAGCTTCGACTGGTGACCCATCTCTTCGAACAAAGCATTTAGCAGGTAGTGATTGCCAGAGCAGGTTCCCCGCCATTCGCTGATCGTGATCTCGGGCTCCCGCGAGCTGGCCCGTTGGTAGTCCATGTCGCGGACCAAAGAAAAGACCTGGTCTTCTAAGGAAATGTCCCCATACACAGTCAGGAACCCCAACGCTTGGGCCCGGTCCCGCAGGGCAGCCAACAAGCCGTTCTTACCTACCCTCTGGTGTGAGCCTGTTGAATCGGCTGGCATATCGGTCCTTGCCGAGGTGTGGTTCCAACCGGGATCAGTCTATACCGGAGCTACCGGCGTTTTTAAGGATCCCTTGATATCGTCGACCATTCGCTGGAACGCTGCGTCGGACACCACCGGTTCCAATTTGCCCAAATCCACGTTGTGAATGATGTCGACCCACGAAGTGCAACCCCGGTACTCCGGTAGAAAAGGAACAGTCACCGGCTGTTCCATGCGGTAGACCCTCATCAGCATGATGGCCAGCGGGACCATCGGCTTCCAGTGAAGCCGCGACTGCGCGTACCCTTTTGTCCAAATATGGTGGGGCGCCAAGGCGTCGACCGGCTCTTGCTGGGATATCTCAATCAGCTCTTCAACCTTGGCCCAGTGGGAGAATCGAATCTCATCCGGATTATGGTCCAGCAAGCGCCGGAGCTGTTCCTGGTGCTCATCCTTCAGCAGGTCTTCCCTCTGGTGCTCATACGTCGGGTAAAGCAAGAATTCCGGGTGAATCACCTTAAAATCTTTGCCCTCCTCGTGGATACCGCCCTTGCGCACCAAGAGGATCTGCTGGCCCTGGGCCAGGGCTTCTACGGTCACGGCCCACTCTTTCAGGGCAATTTGGCAGTTATTTGGCAAAACACCCTCCTTACATCAAAACGAATCCGCAAGCCGATTGCGGTGTGGGTTCAAATTCAGACCAATGTTAACATCCGCTGAAATTTAGCTCAAATCGCTTCACCGATGAATCAGGAGACGGGCAATCTTGGTGTCGGACCGTGGATTAAAATGGTAAATGCCTTGGCCGAACCAAGGCCGGCTGTAGAAAGGCGCCGGCAGATTTGGACGCGCCGTCGGCGCCCTTTCCAAGGTTGGCGCCTCCGGCGGTTCGAGCAGGCCGTTCTACCGCTCTGAAGCCAGGTGTTCCAGGCCAAGTAGTCTGGTGAGGTTTTTCGAGGTGGTTTGGGTTACCTCTTCTAAAGAGATGCCCTTCAGGTCGGCCAGCTTTTGGGCCACCGCCTGCACGTGCCGGGGCTCGGTCCAGTTGTAACGGTATTTCTTAAAAGGCTGGGGCGCCGCGTCGGTTTCCAAAACGATGTTGTCCAATGGAATGACTTTGGCGGTTTCCTCTAATTCCGGCAGGCGCAACAAGGGCCTGGCCAAAGAGATGAAGAACCCGCAATAAATGGCTTCCCGCGCGGTGGCCTCGTCGCCTTGGAAATAGTGCATCACTCCGCCCACGTCGCCGGCCTGCTCTTCCCGCAGCGTTTGGAACACCTCTGGATGGGACTCCCGGGAGTGGAAGATTATCGGAAATCTTAGGCTCTTGGCTAGTCTTATGTGTTGGCGGAAGACCTGGTATTGGGTCGCATGGTCCGGAGATGCGGGCAGGAAATCCAGACCAACTTCGCTTATGCAAATGACTTTAGGTGATGATTTGGCCAATGCCTCCAGCGCGCCATACACCTTGTCGTCCACCGGTTCGTTGGCTTCCATCGGGTGAATACCCACCCCGGCGTACATGATGTCATAGTCTTTGGTCATCTGGATGCAGGCCCTGGATGAATCCAATGTGGTGCCGGCGGCGACGATGTATCCCACTCCGGCTTCTTGGGCCCGTTCGATTATCCCCGGCATCTCGTCCGGTGCGTACTTGTCCAGGTGGGTGTGGCAATCCCCCAGAGGGAACTTCAGGGCTCCATCAGTATCGCTCATGATTCAATGTTATACTCTCCGCCGCGTAAGGCAGTCAACCGGATCGCTAGGCCTGGAGCCGGTGTTTCATATACCAGGGAACACTCGAATTCTATTCCGCGATCACGCGGCCCCGGATCATAGATTTCCAAACCGAATTATAGGCAGGATGAGAGTCGTTGACAGCTAACAAACCCAATGTTAGCATCATTGTTGACCAATTTAGTCGACAATCTCCCTGGCCCTGAAAATCCAACTCTCCCGTTAGCTGAGGGACGCGAAAAAAGATGGCCCAAACTTCCTCAAATAGGCCTAGCCCAACTCCACCAGTGTTATCCCGTTCCACCACCTCCGCAGACCTGGACACTGACTATAAATGGGGATTCAGTCTGGACATTGAGTCCGACGTTGCGCCCAAAGGCCTGAGCGAGGATGTCGTCCGTCTCATCTCCGCAAAAAAAGACGAGCCGGAATGGATGCTGGAATGGCGGCTGAAGGCCTTCCGCCATTGGCTGAAACTGAATCAACAGGCGCCTGCTTGGGCGAATATCCACTACCCACCCATAGACTACCAAGACATCCACTATTACGCCGCCCCCGGCTCGGCGGATAACCGCCCCAAGAGCTTGGACGAGGTCGACCCGGAGGTACTGGAAGCATTCGAAAAGCTGGGCATACCGCTCGCCGAGCGGGAGAGATTGGCTGGCGTCGCGGTGGATGCCGTCATGGACAGCGTATCCGTGGCCACAACCTACCAGGAATCTCTGGAAAAGGCCGGGGTGATCTTTTGTCCCATCAGTGAAGCCATTCACAACCACCCAGACTTGGTGAAGAAATATTTGGGTTCGGTGGTCCCCTACGCGGATAACTTCTACGCTACTTTGAACTCAGCCGTGTTCAGCGATGGCTCCTTTGCCTACATTCCCAAGGGAGTGCGGTGCCCCATGGAGCTGATGACCTATTTCCGCATAAACCAGGCAGATTCAGGTCAGTTCGAACGGACGCTGATCATCGCCGAAGAGGGCAGTTACGTCAGTTACCTGGAAGGATGCACCGCTCCGGCTCGGAAGACAAACCAACTTCACGCGGCCGTCGTGGAATTGGTGGCACTCGACGATGCTGAGATCAAGTATTCCACCCTGCAAAATTGGTTCCCCGGCGACAAGGACGGCAACGGCGGGGTTTACAATTTCGTGACCAAACGGGCCAAGGCCAAGGGCCGCAACTCAAAGATTTCGTGGACCCAGGTGGAAACCGGTTCGGCCATCACCTGGAAATACCCCAGCGTCTTGCTGGACGGAGACAACTCGGTTGGCGAGTTTTACTCGGTGGCCTTGGTCAACAACCACCAGCAGGCCGACACTGGCACCAAGATGATCCACCGGGGCAAGAACACCAAAAGCACCATCGTGGCTAAGGGAATCTCCGCCGGCCAGGGCAGCGCCACCTACCGGGGGCTGGTCAAGATCATGCCTTCGGCCACCAACGCCAAGAACTTCACCCAATGCGATTCACTGCTCATCGGCGACCGGTGCGGCGCCCACACGGTGCCCTACATCGAAGTCAAAAATCCCACCGCCCAGATAGAACACGAAGCTTCTACCTCCAAGGTCAGCGATGATCAGCTCTTTTACTGCCAGCAACGGGGTATCTCGGCCGAGGACGCCCACCACATAATCATCAACGGCTTCTGCCGGGGCATATTTCAGGAATTGCCCTTTGAATTCGCCATGGAGGCCTCCCAGCTGCTAAAAGTCAGCCTGGAAGGTGCCGTAGGATAACTGTAGATCAATATGCCTAGCAACTCCGCCCAATCGGGCGCACCCCTCCTGGAAATCCACAATCTCCACGTCTCCGCAGGCGATTTGGAGATTCTGCGCGGCGTGAACTTAACGGTTAACGTCGGAGAAGTGCATGCCATTATGGGCCCCAACGGCTCGGGCAAAAGCACCCTGGCCAACGTGTTGGCGGGCCGTCCCGATTACAACGTAGACCAGGGAGAAGTCTTCTATCTAGGGAACAATCTGCTTGAGATGGAGCCCGAGGTCCGGGCCAGAGAGGGCATATTTCTTGCCTTTCAATACCCGGTGGAGCTTCCGGGCGTGCGCATCTGGCAATTCCTGAAGGCTGCTATGGACGCTCTCCGAGTGCACCGGGGCGAAGAAGAGATGAGCGCCCGAGAGTTTGACCAATTGCTGAAGCAAAAGGTCGAAATGGTCAAGATCGACCAGGACCTGGTGCGGCGAGCCGTGAACGAAGGCTTCTCCGGCGGAGAGAAGAAACGTAACGAAATACTGCAGATGGCGATGTTGGAACCCAAATTAGCTTTGCTAGATGAAACGGATTCCGGCTTGGACATTGATGCTCTACGCATAGTGTCTGAAGGAATCAACCAATTGAATAGCCCCGATAACGCCATCTTGTTGGTGACCCACTATCAGCGCATTCTCGACTACGTCACCCCGGACTTCGTTCACGTCTTGATGGACGGCCGCATTGTTCAGTCGGCGGGACCCGAATTGGCCCACCAACTGGAAGCCCAGGGCTACGATTGGCTAAAAGAGGTTCAAGATCAACCGGATCTAGTCGATGCCGGCGCCTGAACGCGCCACCGAGGCCCTAATCCCATGACCCAGGCCACCGCCGAACCACAGTCCTATTCCGACGGTTTTCTTGCGCTGACCCAAGAATCCAATGGCCACCTCGCTGGTTGGGTCCAGCATTTGCGTGAAACAGCATGGTCCAAATTCAATCAGCTTGGATTCCCGACCGCACGGCGGGGTAACGAAAGGTGGAAATACACCAGCGTCAGACCTCTGGCGGCCGCCCGATTCTCCATGCCACTGGAATTGGATCCCGATTCGGGCGCGACTGTCGATGACCTGCGGCGTTTGGCCCCGTGGCAGGATGATTGGGTAAACCTGGTGTTCTTAGACGGTCTCTTTTCTCCAAGATTCTCTACAGGGGCAACCGGCTCAAACGGAACTCAGGGGGTGGCGGCTGGGAGTCTGGCGCAACAACTATCTGGTGATGGCATCGCGCAACAACATCTAGGTCGATACACGGCCTTGGACGACGATGGGCTGCCAGCCTTAAACACTGCTTTCCTCCGAGATGGCGCCTTTGTCCACGTCCCCAACGGGATTGCCGTCCAATCTGTGTTGAACCTGATCTACTTGACAACATCGAGGGCTCGGCCTAAAGCGGTCTTCCCTAGAACACTAATCGTTGCTGGAGCCAACAGCAGCGTCACCATAAACGAAAGTTACGTCAGCATGCCTGACTCCGCTGACTCTGGCAATTTCACCAACGCTGTGACCGAGATAATGCTCGATGATGGCGCTCAGGTCCAGCATCACCAACTATTAAATCAAGGCTCCAACGCAAATCATGTGAGCCACACCCGGGTTCTCCAAAACCGGGACAGTTCCTTTTCTTCATCCTCCTTCGCTATCGGATCCGCCCTTGCTCGAATCGACTTTCAGGTGACCCTGGACGGGCCGGGCAGCTCCTGCGACCTGGATGGCCTTTATCTCACCAAAGGCAGCCACCACATAGACAACTTCATCAACATTGACCATGCCAGCCCCCACACCACCAGCAACTTGCGTTACAAGGGGATCCTCGACGGCGACTCGAGGGCGGTGTTCGGCGGAACAGTGTTGGTCAGGAAGGACTCCCAAAAGGCAACGGCCCATCAAAGCGACAAGAATTTGTTGTTGTCCGATTCGGCCGAGGTGGACACCAAGCCCAGTCTATTGATCTACGCCGACGACGTTCAATGCGGCCACGGCGCCACGGCGGGCAACATTGACCCGATGGCGCTGTTTTACCTGCGCAGCCGCGGCCTGGATCATGAGACCGCCAGCAAGTTTTTGATCCACGCCTTTGCCGGCGAGATAATCCAATCCGTCGAGCTGGAACCCCTCAGGGATTACCTGGACCAATTGTTCCAAGACGAGCTTCCGGACTCGACCATCAAAATCGGGCATCAGGTTTAGGGGCGGGCAATGACGATTCATCAAACCAGCTCCCAGCCGGCGGTTCCCATTGACGTGGCCAAGATCAGGGAGGATTTCCCTATCCTCAACCAGATGGTCAATGGCCACCCGTTGGTGTACCTGGACAACGCCGCCACCAGTCAAAAACCCCAGGTGGTCATCGATTCCCTGGTCAACTATTACACCACCAAGAACGCCAACGTCCACCGCGGCGTCCACACGTTGAGCCAATTGGCAACCGAGGACTACGAGGGCGCCCGCGCTAAAGTCCGAAAACTCCTCAACGCCGCCGATGACCGCGAAATAATCTATGTTCGTGGTACGACTGAGGGGATAAACTTAGTGGCGCAGACCTTTGGCCGCCAGAACGTCGGCTCGGGCGACGATGTAATAATCTCCTCCCTAGAGCACCACTCCAACATCGTCCCGTGGCAGATGCTTTGCCAAGAGCGGGGCGCCACGTTGAAGGTGATCCCCATCAATGACGCCGGCGAGCTGCTTATGGACGACTATGAGCGGTTGCTCAGCCCCCGCACCAAACTGGTGTCGGTGTTGCATGTCTCCAATTCCTTGGGCACGATAAATCCAGCCAAACAGATCGTGGAAATCGCCCATAGCCGCGGCGTTCCCGTGCTGCTCGACGGCGCTCAGGCCGCGCCCCACATGCCCGTGGACGTCCAGGATCTGGATTGCGACTTCTACGTCTTCTCCGGGCACAAGCTCTACGCGCCCACCGGCATCGGGATCCTGTACGGCAAGGCAGAATTTCTTGAAGCCATGCCTCCCTGGCAGGGCGGCGGAGAGATGATCCGGTCGGTCACGTTCGAGGAAACCCTGTATAATGATCTGCCGTACAAGTTTGAGGGCGGCACTCCCAATATAGCTGGGGCAATCGGCCTGGGGACGGCCATCGACTATGTGTCCAGCATCGGCTTGGACCGAATCGCCGCTAGGGAAAATGAGCTGTTGGAATACGGCGCCCAATGCCTGTCGTCCATAGAAGGTTTGCGTTTAGTGGGAACGGCCGGAAACAAATCCGCCATCCTGTCCTTTGTGATGGATAAAGCCCATCCCCACGATATAGGCACGATATTAGACTCTCAAGGCATTGCTGTTCGCACCGGACACCACTGCACCCAGCCGCTGATGGACCGGATGGGGGTTCCCGCGACGGCGCGGGCCTCCATGGCCTTTTACAACACTAAAGAAGAAGTAGACGCCTTGGTCAAAGGAATCGACCGGGTGATCGAGGTTTTTAGCTAATGTCCGACCTGGGAGAGCTTTACCAGGAGATTCTGCTGGAGCATAACAGCAAGCCACGCAACTACCGTGAGCTGGAAGACTTCACTTGCTCGGCAGACGGTTTCAATCCGTTATGCGGCGACAAGGTCACCATCTATCTCAAGGTGGAAGACGGTACAGTCGCCGACGTGGGCTTTCAGGGCTCTGGATGCGCCATATCACGAGCGTCGGCGTCCATGTTGACCCAAAGCATCAAGGGCCGGTCGATATCCCAGGCTCAAGAGACCTTTAACGCGTTCCACGTCATGCTCACCGAACCAGGGGCGGATTTGGACTACGACACGCTGGGAGACCTGGAGACCCTCTCTGGAGTCATAGAATTCCCCACCCGGATAAAGTGCGCCATCTTGGCTTGGCACACCCTGCTCGCCGCACTAGACGAAAAATCCGAATCGGTGACCACAGAATAATCCCGCGGTTCTCTGGTGGCGTCCACGGATCCAAGTCGGGTTGTGGTAAGCTGATTGTCGAAATTCCACTTTAATTAATCGGTTCAAATCCGCTTCTGCCATGTGCGGCCCAACACCACCGGCCTATTTCACCAGCCTGTCACATAGGGACTCTCAACCTCGATATGTCTCAAATCCCCGATGTTCAGCTGGACGGTCTCTATGGAGACCGGATCTTGGAGCACTACCGGAATCCACACAACCGCCAACCCGTGGAGGAACCGGATCTGGAGGCCCACGAATTCAATCCATTCTGTGGGGACCGGGTAGACCTCCAACTAAAACTGGATGGCGAAAGCCGGGTGTTGGGAATCTACGCCACTTCCGAGGGTTGCTCCATAATCCAGGCGTCGACATCCATGTTGTCGGACATGATGAAAGGGAAAACCCTGGAAGAGATCGCCGGCCTGGCCTCTGCCTTTCGCTCCATGATGAACGGTAAGCAAATTCCCCCGGAATCCATGGCCGAATTGGGAGAACTGGAAGCGCTTCAGGTGGTGCGCCAGTACCCCGTTCGCATCAAGTGCGCTCTCCTGCCGTGGACCGCGCTAGAGATTGCGATGCACGAGTACGGGAGCCGGGCAGGTTAGGATTCTGTTTTTGTCTGAATCTCCGGGCCGGGAATCTACGGCTCTAACCAAACCCGTGACCAGTGGATATACTCCGATAGCGCGGCGTTGGGATGAAAGCCCTTCAGGTCCGGCCGGAATGCCCAGCGGGTGGCCCCGGTTACGGGACTGAACACATACGCCCGGTCCAATATGTGACGCTGGATCTCCTCCAGCCGCCCCTTCCGCGAACCGAGGTTGAAATCCACCGCTTGCGCCTCGATCATGGAGTCCAGTTCACTATCGGCATGGTTTGCGATATTCCACCGGCCTCCGCTGTGCAATAGGGCCAGCAGATAGCCGTTGGAAGTGCCGGCCGGCGGCAAAACACCCATCGCAATCTGAAAGTCTCTATCGGGTCCCATCACCATCTGTTGGAATTGGTCCGGGTTGAGCCGCCGCACGGTTACTTTGAAGTTCGCCGCCCTCAAATCCTCGGCGATCTTATCACCCAGACTGGCGTAGATTGGAGCGCCGGGCTCCGACCAAACGGTGAGTTGAATTTCTCTAGAGGCGCTGTCGTCTAACGCGTTCAGCAGGGCTCTTGACCGGGTTGGGTCGGCAAAATATTCGCCTCTGATCTGACCTTTGCTCAAAAGCCAGTCCGTTTCGGGAACCGGTATTCCCAGCCCGGAAGACCCCTGTCCGGACCACAGGGTGTCCACGTAGTCCCAAGGGTCCATGGCCCGAAATGCCGCTTTTCGCAGGTTCTCATCGGCAAAGAAAAGGTCCTGAACGTTGAAGGTGAGCACCACCCCCGAGCCTCCATGTAGTGAGAGAAATGAGTCGAAGCCGGTTCCGCTGGCTTCGAGGCTCCGCCAAGCTTCGGGAGGCAGGGCGGTCACGTCAACCTGGCCGGCAAGGAACGCCGCCAACCGCCCTTCGCCGGGGAATTCGGCGCCCCGGGTATCCTTAACCACCGTTATTACCAGCTCGTCCAAGAAGGGCGCCCCCGGCTCAAAATAATCGTTGTTTCGGCTAAAGTTGGTCCCGCCGTCCTCCCGTGTCCCGTCCCATATCCACGGTCCCGTGCCGATGACCGGGCTGTCCTTCAAATCGCCGAACTGGTCCACCACCTCGGGCGCAACTACCTTGGCATGCCCGTCGGCCAATGAAAGCAGGGCGTCGGCATCGGGCAGCGCCAACCCGGCGCTAAATGAACCGACGGCAGTGGCTTCCAAACCTACGAATTGGGATGCCAACGACTCGTTAGGCCAACCGGCGGATCCCATCCGTTTGTAGCTAAAAACCAGGTCTTCCGCCATCAATGGCCGGCCGTTTACCGGTGATAAGTCCTGCCACCGGACTTGGGGACGAAGTTGGAACTCGTAAACCAAATCGTCCGTAAGCGTCCAGCTTTGGCACAGGTCGCATTCAATGATCAGGTTGGGTTGCGTTTGGTCCGGTGATGTTTTGAGACGCAGCAGTCTGCTGTAGGCGATGCCTGGACCAAGGGATGTCAGTGATTCCTGGACCGATTGGTGTACGTCTCTGTGGGGGAACCCTGCCGAGCCGGCTACGATCAGCGAACCGCCGGAAACGCCTTCAGGCAAAAGCCCCACCACCGGCGTGGGGGTTGGGCTTGGAGTGGCCGTGGGGGCCACTGTTTGGGTTGGCGTCTTGGTGGGTGGGACGGCAGTGGCGGGAATAGGTGTGGACGGAACCGCCGTCGGGGTCTCCCTGCCGCACGCCAGTATAAATAGGGTCATGACGATGGCAATCAGTGCGCCGGCCCAGACACGATGCCTCATTCCCCCCCCTCCCATCATAAGACCGGCAAACGGCCGTCCTCCCCCAATTACCTCAATTATATAAGCAAGGCCGCTTCCATAGCTTGGGGTCCCAAACCGGATATGGGTGAATCTATAGCGAGTGTGGGAGGCGAGTCAATGGGAGTTTGGCTAGAGTCCGGAAGGGGGGCGGGCGTGGCCGTCCGTTCCTGTCGCCAGAGGAGTCAGGCGGTCCGTCGCTTGAATGGCCAGCTGCCGAATACGATCACGGCTATGACGATGGGCGGGATGAAGATCATGGCATGCACCACCAGGCCAAAGCCCAGGGCCTCGGCGGGACCTACTTCAAAGGCTTTCAGCAATTGGTACACGACGAATTCGAAGGTACCCACGGACGCGGGCAGAGAAGGTATCACACCAACGAACCCCATGGTTCCTACAATGAGCAGCGTCGCCACCAACACCGATATCTCTATTCCCATGCCGAAGGCTAATACCCAGGCCGATAGCCCCAGCAACAGCCAACTAAGGTGGACCCAATGATTAAGACTGCCTGAGGGCTAAATTAAGAGAGTCTCCCGCCCCTACGCTAGGTTTCACCAAGCCCGATGTCAGCCCTGGTTCTTGAGCTGCTACCCTCTTTTCTGCCTGGCCCTTTTGGTACACCTGTGCTGGGGTTCGATAGCCCAAAGACTGGTGAGGTCTCCGCCGGTTGTAGAACTCCAGGTAAGCGTTGATCCCAACTCGGGCTTCTGCGACAGTCTGGTATGCCTTCAGATACACCTCCTCATACTTGATGCTCCGCCACAACTAAGGTGGACCCAATGATTAAGACAGCCTGAGGGCTAAATTAAGAGAGTCTCCCGCCCCTACGCTAGGTTTCACCAAGCCCGATGTCAGCCCTGGTTCTTGAGCTGCTACCCTCTTTTCTGCCTGGCCCTTTTGGTACACCTGTGCTGGGGTTCGATAGCCCAAAGACTGGTGAGGTCTCCGCCGGTTGTAGAACTCCAGGTAAGCGTTGATCCCAACTCGGGCTTCTGCGACAGTCTGGTATGCCTTCAGATACACCTCCTCATACTTGATGCTCCGCCACAACTAAGGTGGACCCAATGATTAAGACAGCCTGAGGGCTAAATTAAGAGAGTCTCCCGCCCCTACGCTAGGTTTCACCAAGCCCGATGTCAGCCCTGGTTCTTGAGCTGCTACCCTCTTTTCTGCCTGGCCCTTTTGGTACACCTGTGCTGGGGTTCGATAGCCCAAAGACTGGTGAGGTCTCCGCCGGTTGTAGAACTCCAGGTAAGCGTTGATCCCAACTCGGGCTTCTGCGACAGTCTGGTATGCCTTCAGATACACCTCCTCATACTTGATGCTCCGCCACAACCGCTCCACAAAGATGTTGTCCAGGTACCTACCTTTACCATCCATGCTGACCTGAATGCCCCGCTCCTGCAACGTCTGGGTAAAGGCATCACTGGTGAACTGTGCCCCCTGGTCCGTGTTAAAGACCTCCGGCCGTCCCTTGCCCAATGCTGCCTCCAACGCCGTCACACAGAAGTCCGTGTCCATGGTGTTGGAGAGCTTCCAGGCCAGCACATGCCGGCTGTGCCAGTCCATGATGGCCACCAGGTACAGGAAGCCCTGAGCCATGGGAATGTAGGTAATGTCCGCCGCCCAGACCTGGTCGACCCGATTAACATCCACTCCCTTCAGCAGGTAGGGATAGACCCGATGTCCCGGAGCTGGCTTGCTAGTGTTGGGACGCCGATAGATGGCTTCCAGGCCCATCAACCGCATCAGCCTTCGAACCTTGCTTCGGCTCACTAGGTAGCCCTCTGCCAGCAGCCAGGCCTTCATCCTCCTGGAACCGTAGAAGGGCGTCTTCAAATACTGACGGTCCATCCGAGCCATCAACTCCAGGTCTTCTGCTCTGGTCGAGACTGGCCGGTAGTACACTGAGGCTCGGCTGATGTTCAGCAGTGTACACTGACGGACCAGGGACAGTTGCTTATGGCCTCGGTCGATCATGGCCTGCCGCAGGCTGCGATTCATAGACCGGACCTTTCCGACAAAAAATCGCGTTCCACCTTCAGCTGGCCGATGTGCCGGTAGAGTTGGTCAATTTGAGCTTCTTTGGCCTTTTCCTGGGATTTATGGTTGTCGGCAAATAGCTCCGGAGCTCCTTCTAACAGGGCCCTTTTCCAAGCGTGAATCTGGCTGGGATGGACCTCAAATCGGCTGGCCAACTGGGCGATGGTCTCTTCCCCTTGAAGAGCGGCCAGGGCCACCTTGGCCTTGAACGCTGGGCTGTGTTTCTTCCTCGTCTGCCTCATGTCCTTCTCCTCCCCAACAGCAACCGCTGCCGGTATTTTAGGAGCTGGACTCTCTCTTAGCCACCTGTCTAGTTTTTGGGTACCACCTCAAATATCCCAACGTCAGGCCGATGGAAGACGCCAATTGTGGCTTGGCGCACATCAGATGGCGCAGGGAACCAGCCGTGGACACCAACAACGGCAGGCGGTTCAACACAGGGATTCCATTAGACCAAATCACAACGGCGACGGCCGCCAAACTTATGACCGCCATGCCGATGGCGGCCGGGATATAGAGGGTAAAACCTTGCAAAGCCGGAACAAATATCAGGCCCACCGACAGAAGCAGGCCGCCGATGACAAAATCGAGCACTCTTTGGAGGCCCAAGGTGGCGACAGCGACCTCCCGTTTCACTCGATACTTCAGGGTAAGCATCACGAACTGGGCCGCCTCGCCAACCACCCGCACCGGAGAAAGGCTGTTTAATCCGATGCCCGCGTTCTGAATTAACAGCAGCCGGTGGAAGGGGATTCCCTCGCCCAAAAATAGGACTTGCCAGCGGAATACGCGGACCGCCATAGCCATGGAGAAAAGAGTCAATGAGATTAGGGTGTAGACCACGGGGAGGTCGTGCAACTGGGTGGTCAGCGAGCGCCACTCAATATCGCGCACTACCCAAAGGCCCGCTGCGGAGGCGAAGAAGAGTCCCAGAATAAATCTGGACTTCCCACCCAACAGGAAGCGCAAGACCGCGGCGGCCGACGTAATAGCCGGGCTCAACGGATTAGATGCCGCCGCAAGGGCGGCGGATGGGCCTCCGGCTGGAGAACAACCGGCAACACCACACCACCACGGGAACCTCCTGCCATCCGAAAGACTGTGCTACCACATTACGGTTCAGCAGTGGCTTGAGTCAAGCCTTTTGGTGATAGTTATAAACTAGTTTAAATTTTCTTAAAATTAGGCGGCTAGAGCCGTTTAGCTCTAGCCGGCCCCCAAATCTTTGGACGTGGCCTCAAATACCCGGTCCATCACTAGCAATATTTCGTCTATCTCCCCGGAGGTCACGCAAAGAGGAGGCATAATATTCATGGCGTCGCCGCCCCGCAGCAGCACGCCGTTATCGTTGAATCCTTGGGTCAGCCGGGCGGCTAGATCAGCCTCCGGAGGGAATGATTCCTTGGTTTTCCGGTCCTTCACCAACTCCATTCCGCACATCAAACCTAGGCCGCGCACGTCCCCGATCATCTGGTGTTTTTCCTTAAGTTCTTTCAGGCCGTCTAGCAGGTAAGCTCCCATCGCGGCCGAATTTTCCACCATTCGTTCCCGCTCCATGATCTCGATATTCTTTAGAGCGGCCGCCGATGCCACGGGGTGTCCGCCAAATGTGATGACGTGGCGGAAGGCCGCACCAGCGCTGCCTATGAATGCGTCGGCGATGGGCTTTCTCAGGATGGCGCCGCCCATGGGGATGTAGCCGCTGGTGATTCCCTTGGCCATGGTCATCATATCTGGGGTGACTCCCCAATGCTCGCAGGCAAACATCTTGCCCGTGCGGCCAAATCCTGTTATCACCTCGTCGGCGATAAGCAACACGCCGTATCTGTCGCAAATCTCTCGAAGCATCGGCCAATAGTTGGGCCCCGGCACAACCGCGCCATATGGGCTAGACACCGGCTCGGCCACCACCGCCGCCACCGTTTGCGGGCCTTGGAATTTGATCTCGTTCTCGATGGCGCCCACGCAAAGCTCGGCGCACTCTTCCGGTGTTTCCCCGCCGAATTCGCACCGGTACGGGTTAGGCTGGGGAACGTGGTAACTGCCTCCCAATAACGGCTCGTAGTCCATCTTCGGGAACCCCGCCGTGCCTCCCAGGGCCAGCGTGCCAAACGTCGCGCCGTGGTAGGACCCTCTGCGGCTGATGAACTTGTAACGGTTAGGTTCTCCTACTCGTTTGAAGTAGGCTCTAGAAAGCTTCATGGCAGTCTCATTCGATTCGGAGCCGCCGCTGGTGAAGAAACAACGAGACAGGTCGCCCGGCGTGATGCTGGCGATCTTTTCAGCCAGGTGCACCGCCGGCTCGGTGGTGGTGCCCAAGGGCATGTAGGTCAACTTCAGCATCTGCTGGTAGGCTGCCTCGGCAATCTCGGTTTGGCCATATCCCACGTTTTTCAGCCACAGGCCCGACATGGCGTCTATATAGGTGTTGCCCAAAGCGTCGGTGACTCTGACGCCTTTCCCCTCCACGAATATCTGGGGCTCGCCCTTCTCGGCCATATCGCTGGGTTCCCGAAGGTACACCCACAGATTTTCCAGCGCCGTTTCCTGCAGGTCTTTTACTTGGGCTTCGCTATGGGTCGCCATTATTGCTCCTATTGAGTCGAATTAAGACTCCAGTTATTCTTTGTCCTCAGTAATAGACCATTGGACGAATCCGCGGGTGGCTTTGCCCGACGCATCGATGGACAGGGTTTCCGCCACCACCTTTCGGCCCGCGCTTCGACAGTACAGGGTCAACTGGTTCAAGCCAACGAGCACGTCCAAAAGCTCAAACTCCAGAGGCGGCTCCATACTCATGCTGGGACTCCAATATTCCCGCAGCGAATCTTTCCCCCTGACAACGCCATCGGCTCGATCAAGGCGTTCGACCACAAGTGGGGATGACACCTCAACATCATTGGAATAGTGGGAGAGTATTCGGCCCAGGTTGTGGGAATTCCAAGCCTCGATCCAATCTTTGGCGAACTCCCGCGCCCACTCGGCCTGAATCATAAACAACTCCCCGTCACGTCTTGGCGCCGTTCCGCGTGCCGAGGCCGCATGACCGTTACCCAAACGCCGGCAGCACCCGTTCCGCCAGCATCTCCAGGGCAGGCATCAATTCCGACCCATCCCTGGTGTTGGAGGATATGACCAGCCGGTCTACCCCCAAACTCTCATAGGTCTGGGCCTTTTCCAGGATCTCCGCCGGGTCGGCGCCCAGGGAGTACCGCCCTTCCCGGTCGGCCTCGCCCATCGGAGCGCTCACTGACACCGCCAACTCCGCCGCATCGCGTCCCTCAGCCTGCGCCCTTTCCCCTAAATAACGCATCCGCTGGCTCAGAATCTCCGGGTCCAACGCCGTGGGGTGCCAGCCGTCGCCCACCCGGGCCGCCCGGCGCACCGCTGCCCGGCTCGTCCCGCCAATGATTATCGGGATGTGGGGCTTTTGCACCGGTTTGGGTGTGAATTTCATTCCGGAGAAGCTATGGAACCTGCCCTCGTAGCTGGGGTCTTCCTTGGTCCACAGTTCTTTCATTATGGCGATGGTCTCGTCTGTGATGACGCCTCGCTCTTCGAAGGGACTGCCCATGGCGATGAGTTCTTGTTCGATGACTCCTACTCCGACACCCAGGGTCAGCCGCCCTCCGGAAACCACGTCTAACGTCGCCGCGGTTTTCGCCAATCTAATCGGGTTGTGATAGGGCAAAACCAAGACCGATGTTCCCAACCCGATGGTTTTGGTGGTGGCGGCCACGTAGGTCAAAATGGTGAGCGGTTCGTAATAGGGCCGGTTGCCGATCCTTTCTTGAACGTAGCTGACGTTGAAAACATGCTCACTGGACCAAACCGAGTCAAATCCGAGTTCCTCCGCCCGGGTGGCCAGCCGCAGAATCTCCCGCACGTCTTCAATCCCCTGATTGTTGGACAGAGAAAAACCGATCTTCATTGAAATCTCCTGAATAACCAGATCTCGCCGTAGATGGTCAGCTTGATACTCGTCATAATCTAGAGTGGGTGAACCAAAGACTCGGTATTTAGACCCAGATACAGTTTTACTTTGACCTGAACTCCTTCAGGCGTGTTGACTCTACGAGATAGTCTAAAGTAGCTAAAGTGAAAACCTTGCCTCTGGTGGCGTGAATCAACTTTTCCATGTCGGATCGGCGAGTCCCGAAACCGCGACCACTTATGCACGCTATGAATTCGAAACCGCCATGTCCTTCGGCTTGGTTACGTGAACTGAGTTCGTCCAGATGCTGAATTTGGGTGACTTTATCTCGGGCGGTCCCGTCGTCCTCGCTTAACTTAGCTTCGATGACCACTTGCGGATTAAATTCGCTAGGAATCACAAAGTTCGGGGTTTGGTCGAAACCCTTAATGCTTTCGGCACGTTTGGTTTTCCGATAACTGATTCCAGTGTCGGTCAAGATGTCCTCAATAGTGGATTCTATCGTGTCGCCCACCAGTTCCGAAACGGAGTCCCTATGCCCAGCAAACGGACGTCCTAGAAAGCGTTCATAGAGTAACATCGCATATGGTACACCCATATCAGCAGCATTCCTGATGCCTCGCCCGCCGAATCGTGTGTCCATCTTATCGAGTCGATGAAGTTGGCTCGGTGCCACAGTGGTATTTCCTTCAGACAGCAGTCGGGCCGCCGTCTCGATTAAGGCCAACACCCGCTCCAACCTTGTCCCAGTCAACTTTAGCGGCACCCTCGGGTGCATACGAATTCCTCTGTCGAATGTTCGGGCGAAACTCTGAGATATGTCTACATCCGTATTTTGGGATGCGGCATAGGCCCACTCGGGAGGTGTGAATCCCAACATGGTTCGGAGGACGACCATAGAAATGGGCTCCTAGTACTACAACGACGAGTTGTCTGGTAGGATGGCTGGACAGATGATGTTGGGTGGTTTGGGTGATGGATGCGGCGAGCTTCGAGCGGGTCTACGACAGCCTTCAGGAATTCCACGCCTTCTTTGCGGCCTCCTTCGGCCGCAAGCAGTGGCGGGATCACAGCGGGAATTACCTTCAGGCGCTGCTGGTGCAGGACCAGGAGCGGCGCAACGCCGAGAATCTCTCGGAATCGGTGGGCATCTCGGCCCGGGCGATGCAGCGCTTTCTCACCGAGGCCCGGTGGTCCGATGAGACAGTCATAGGGCGGTTGCAGGAATACTTGGCCCCCAGGCTGGGACACCTGGAGGCGGTGTGGGTGTTCGATGGCAGCGACTTCCCCAAGCAGGGCAGGAAATCGGCGGGAGTGGCCCGGCAGTACTGCGGCAGGCTGGGCAAGGTGGCCAACTGCCAGGGTGGGATGTTCCTGGCCTACGTCAGCCCGCTGGGCCGGGCGTTGGTGGACAAGCGGCTGTATCTGCCCAAGAGTTGGACCTCCGACCAGGACCGGTGTGCTGCGGCGGGTGTGCCGGAGGACCGGCGGAACTACCGGTCAAAGACGGAGTTGGCCCTGGAGATGCTGGAGCGGGTCCTGGAGTTGGGCTACCTCAGGGCCGAGTGGGTTGCCGGAGACGACGCCTTCGGGATGTCGCCGACCTTCCGGGAGGGACTGGCGGCCCTGGGGATGCGCTACGTGCTGGACGTTCCGGGCGGCACTACGGTCTGGCCCTTGGACCCGGCTTGGACCAGTCCGGAATATCCGGGGTTCGGCCGCCCCCGCAAACCCAAGCTGCGGCCTGGGCAGCGGCGGACCATGGAGCAGCGCGGTGATGAACTGCCGGATGAGGCTTGGCGGGAGATAACGGTGGCCCAGGGAAGCCAGGGGCCGCGCACCTACCGGTTCAGTGCCCAGCGGGTGCGGGCCACCAGGAGGCGCAAGCCCGGCGAGGAACTGTGGGCCGTCTGGCGCCGGAACCTGGACGGCAGCGAGCCCCGCTACTACCTGTCCAACGCTCCCGAGGGCACAACCTTGGAGACTCTGGCCTACGTGGGTGGGTCCAGGTGGCGCATTGAAACGGAGTTCGAGACTGAGAAGGGTGACGTGGGGCTGGACGAATACGAGACCCGCAGCTGGGCAGGGTGGCATCACCACATAGCCATGTGCCTGCTGGGTGGAGCGTTCCTGCTGAGCCTGCAGCAGGATTGGGGGGAAAAAGATGCCCCGGATCACGAGGCCACAGGTGTACCGGGTGGTGCGGGAGATGCTGCCCCGGGAGCAGTTCGGGCCCGATCAATTGCTGTTGTGGCTGGAGGATACGCAGCTACGCAACGAACGGGCTCGCCGTTCCCACGAGAGACGCCGCTCCACCCGCCGCGAAAGCAGGATGGAGCCGCCACCTTAAACCCGTCGTTGTAGTACTAGTTAGCAGCTTTTCTGATTCGGTCAGCCTCAAGGTTGGCGAATCCTAAAGTAGCCCGCTTTAAAGCCTCATAACCTTCTTCGAATAGTGTATATTCAACGAACCCTGGGCCCCGAGGCATCACCTAAGAACTCAGATCCCAGGGAAGAGAAGACTGCCTCTATGAATGGCCCCGGATTCGCCAGTATCTGCTCATAAGAGACCTCAAAAGGAAATTTCGTCTGTTGCGTCGCCATAGGAAATCACGTTCTCTCGAATTCGATTGATTTTATCGTTTGGTGACTGTGTGGGTGTCTGATTCAGCGTTAAACCTAACGTGAGGGTTGGTGCCATGCTTTCCATAGTACTTGCTACAATCGCCAGTTTTTGAGTTATAGTGCCTTGGTCGGCCCATTCCGCTTTAAGCCGCCAAACTGCCAGTCTTGCCAAGTGCCCGAATGTAATGCAACGAATGTCACCGCCTGTAACGTTGACATCTCCGTCCCTTAGGGGTGCTATATCAGTCTTGACCAGATCTGAAATTTCTTCTGGAGTTTCAACGATCCAACTTTTACGAACGGTGCCTGTTGAACGGCACACAAATACCGTGTCTATTATGGATGAACTACTTCCGGCGATGTGGATAGAGCCACCCATCTCTGCTGGACATGGGAGGCTACCCGAGCACACCAGGCCAGCATCAAGGAGAGCGACTACAATCGGAGAGTAGGCACTTAAAACGTTGTGGTGATAAGTGAACGTAAAGGGCGAGCCCGGCTTCAGGGCATCAGACATGCGTCTAACGCTTTAGACAGCCCCTGGGTGAAATGGGCGTACCCGCGATCCATAGTCTGGTTCCCGGTCAATTCCTCTGCGTTCCTCGTACTGGCCGGTTCGAAAATGGGGCCTGGGTCAGATATAAGGCGCCGCAGCCAAACATAGCAGAAATCCATTAACTCGGCGTACTGCACGTTTCCGTAATAAGGAGGATCCGTAAAAACGGCATCAAGGGAATCGGTCGGTAAGACTAGATCCCCGGCGTTTCCGCAAAACAGGGGGACCTCACGATGCTCTGTCTGGCGAATACCAGTCCGTGTCTCGCCTATCCATTCTTCAGGAATAGCCACTCGCATCTTCCTTCCCTCTCGTTTTTGCACCTCAAACGGACGCTCACAAAATTCTTTAGCTTTTACGTATTTCTCAACCATATTGCCCCAGCCACCACTTCCTATGTTGGCAGAGTATGATCCCTCAGAACGAATCCCCAGGATGTTGGATTCGCATTGGATCAGGCCTACTGGATATCCATGAATGGAGAAAATGTCGAGAGATTTCAAGGCCATTGTGTCGTACCGGCAAAGCATGTTTTGGTAGCGCAACAGATCAGAAAGGTTGGTGGCAAGAGCGTTTCTCACTTCGGAGTCTTCTACCTCAACAATGTGACGGCAGCTTAGCTCCAATCCGAGCAATTGACGCTTATTGAACATTTGCCAATAAGCCTGGTATCCCCATTTGTGTAGCCGCCCCGTTTCGTCCCAATCTGGGATTTCATTATCAGGGATGTTTGTCGGAATAATTTCTTCCAGAGCATTTTGGGCTTGGTGATATCTGAGTAGATCTTGTTCATCAGGTATTTTAAAAAATCGGCCTTGATGGGAGTGCTTGCACGGACGACAAAAATATTCAATTGCAAACATTCGATGGTCCGGTAGGCCATCCTCCGGGTTCGGATACCGGTTGATCGCCCCACATCTATGACAAGTACATTTGTTTCTTTGAGCTGGACCTTTAAGCCCACATTTCCCATATGGCTAAAAAGCTTTCTCAGTAATTCGTCGATGGTCTTTCAACCATTGGCTAATTATGGGCCCTTTTTGCGTGCTCCCAGCTATAATAACTCCATGATATGTCACTTTGCAGTAAGATGCCGTAGGCATCATGGAGGCACCTGATGGGTGACGGCGAAAATGCCCCTCTCCGGCTCCAATTCAACCCCAAAGTCCGCCTGGAATTTCACGGCTCAACCATCACCTCCGACGCTGGTCTTCTTGCCTTTCGAGAGTTTGATGATGCCTTGGGCCTTACCGAAATCGCTGAGGACTACCTCCAGGAAAGCCGTACCGGACGCAATATCCTTCACCACCTGGTTCCGCTGCTAAGACAGTCGATCTACAGCCGCTTGGCCGGCTACGACGACACCAATGACGCAGTGCGCCTTTCCCAAGACCCAGCCATGCGAGTGATCGTGGGATGGCAAGGCTCGGAGCGGAAAGGAGCCAGCACCAGTGAGATGGGCCGGTTCGAGACGGAGTTCCTGACCCAAGAGGACAACCTGAAGGGGCTGGCACGAATAAATACCCAGTGGGTGGAACGAGCTATGGCCCATACCCTACACCGGCGAGTAATCCTGGATATGGACAGTTCCGAGAGTCCAGTGCACGGCCAGCAGGAGGGAGCAGCCTATAACGGCCATTTTGAATGCGTCTGCTATCACCCTCTCTTTCTGTTCAACCAGTTCGGGGATTGTGAAGCAGCTAAGCTACGGTCAGGCAACGTCCCCAGTGCCGATGATTGGCAAGAAGTCCTTGATCCGGTGGTGGAGCGTTATTTGACAGCAGCCTGACTGCTGCTGTTTCGTGCTGACGCCGCCTTCGCCAAGCCGGAGATATACGATTATCTGGAAGCAAGAAACATCGGCTACGCCATCAGGCTGCGGTCCAACCAGGTGCTGCAGCGGGAGATAGCGCCCCGGCTGATACGGCCTACGGAGTGGCTTTCCCCGAAGCCCATCGTCTCCTATCATGACTTCGTCTACGAGGCCCAGAGCTGGAACGTTGCTCGGAGAGTGGTCTCTAAGGTGGAGTGGCGCCAGGGAGAACTGTTTCCCAGAGTGGGCTTCATCGTCACCAATCTGAGCTATCCAAACATCGGGATAGTCCGCTTTTACAATGGCCGAGGCACGGCGGAGCAATGGATAAAAGAAGGCAAGTACGCCCTTAACTGGACGAGGTTGTCCTGCCACAAGTTCGTGGCCAATCAGGTCAGGCTGGAGTTGTTCGTACTGGCTTACAACTTGGGCAACTTCATGAGAAGGCTAGCCTTACCGGAGGCAATGAAGCACTGGTCGTTGACCAGTCTGCAGACCAGGATGATCAAGACTGGAGGACGGTTGGTGCGCCATGCCGGAAGGCTGGTGTTTCAGCTTGCTGAGGTGCTGGTGAGCCGGGAAATGCTAGGCGGGATACTGGAACGAATTGGTCGTCTTAGGCTGGCTCCTGGCTAGTCCACTTTAGGAGCGTCGGGATTGGTTACGGGGTCGCACAGGGCAAAAGAGCTTCCCAAGGGGGAGACTTGGGCGTAGACCAGCGGTTTGGGGCTTTTACGCTTGGCAGTACAGTGGTTGCCCAATGAAAGCGGGGACTTTGAGTGAATCAGGCCGCATCAGACCGCATTTGACGCCCTTGGAATGCGGGATTATATTTGGCGGTATCCCCGCGGGAGCTATATCCAGGAAAGTTGGTTTGATCTGGGGAATCCCGGTTAAAGGTATGCCCCCTCCCATAAATGGGTCAGGAATTTTGATGCCATCAAATCGATGAGGCTGGAAGTAATTATGACTTAACGGGCCGGGTTGGAATTCCGACAATAGCAGGGATCGAAATAACGCTCCAGGCCGCCGCGCAAACCATTTATGGACTCCGATTATCGGCCTGTAGTTTTGTTGGATTTGTTTCTCACGCAGCGCTAACTGCGAAACGAAAGGTACGTCAAAATCTTTTTCAATCATTCTTTCTTGGCCCTACCCATAGTGACAGTTCTTTGGTTCTTAGTTCTGGAATGGACCGGGCTCCTTCCATACTTGTTTTCCTCCTGCTGATATAGACGCAATCATTCGTATTTTAACGCAAACCTGGCCCTACGAAAGGGCCAAGTTTATCACCGGGCCACACGCTCAACAACGTGCTTTTGACACGGGCCTATCATGTAATCCCCGGCTCGTAACCAGTCTCGCCGCGTTCATCAGTTGAAGCGGTACACGCTTTAATATAAGCTGGCGTAACCGAATCTAGGCGTGGCGGCTTGATAGGCCGGCGGTGGAATCATGGCAACGAGTACGGATACCCGTATCAAGAGCAAGGATCGGGAGGAGTTGGCCCAAGAGCTTCGGCGGCGGGTCACCGGCGAAGTGCGCTTCGACGCCTATTCGCGGGTTCTGTATTCCACCGACGCTAGTATCTATCAAATGGATCCCATCGGCGTGGTTATACCCCGCACCGCTGAAGATGTTCAAGCGGTCATCGAAGTGGCGCGGGACAACAATGTCCCCGTGCTGCCCAGGGCCGGCGGCACCAGCCTAGCCGGGCAAACCGTGAACCATGCCATCGTAATCGATTTCAGTAAGTACTTGAACCAGGTTTTAGAGGTCAACCGGAACGAAGGTTGGGCCAGGGTCCAGCCGGGCATCGTCTTGGACCAGCTCAACCGGGAAATGGCGCCCTACAACCTGCAATACGCTCCAGACCCCACAACCGCCAGCCGGGCCTGCGTCGGAGGCGGCGTGGGCAACAACACCTGCGGCGCCCATTCGGTGATCTACGGCAAAACCCTAGACCACGTTCAGGAGCTCCAGGTCATCCTCTCCGACGCCAACCTGGCGCACCTAAAAGCCTTGGAACCGGGAGAATTAGGGGCCAAGCTAAGCGGGGTGGGCCTTGAATCTGAGATCTACCGTAATCTTCGCCGCATCGCCCAGGACAACATGGCGGAGATCCTGGCGCGCTATCCCAAGATCATGCGCCGGGTCAGCGGCTACAACCTGGACGATTTCCTGACCGACTCACCGTTTAATTTGGCCAAGATGGTGGTTGGCTCGGAAGGTACTTTATGTGTGGTGACCGAAGCCAAGATCAATCTGGTCGACCGCCCCACCATGACCGCCCTTTCTGTGGTTCATTTTGAAGATATAGTTCAGTCATCCGAGGCCGTTAAGGAAATTCTCAGGCACGATCCTTCGTCAATCGAGGTCATGGACAAGATACTGCTGGACCGATCCCGGGAATCCCTGGGTCATTCCAGCAGTATGTCGTTCATCGAGGGCGATCCCGGCGCCATCTTGGCGGTAGAGTTCTACGGCGAGTCCGAAGCGGAACTGACCGGAAAGATGGAAAATCTCAAGGCGGACCTTGAACACCGGCATCTGGGTTACGCCTGCGTTAACCTCCTGGACCGGACAGCCCAAGCCAACGTGTGGAACGTGCGCAAGGGTGGTTTGGGGCTGTTGATGAGTATCCGCGGCGACGCCAAGCCGCTGCCCTTTGTCGAAGACACGGCCGTGGACCCGGAAAACCTGGGCGAGTTCACCCGCCGTTTCGATGAGATCGTCCGTAACCATGGCACCCAGGCGGCCTACTACGGCCACGCGAGCGTGGGCTGTCTGCACATCCGGCCCCTGGTCAGCCTGAAAGACTCCCAAGGCATCGCCACCATGGTTTCCATCGGTGAAGAGATAAGCGATCTGGTGAAAGAGTTCGGCGGATCCATGAGCGGCGAGCACGGCGACGGCATAGTCCGGGGAGTGTGGACCGAGAAGATGTTCGGCCCCGAGATCTACCAGATGTTCCGCGAGGTGAAGTCCACCTTCGACCCCCAGGGAATAATGAATCCGGGGAAGATAATCGACTGCCCGCCGATGACCGATAATCTCCGATTCGGACCGGAATATCAGACGAAGTCCATGCCCACGACGCTGGATTTCTCTCTTGACACCAACTTCGCCGGCGCGGTGGAGATGTGCAATGGCATGGGGGCCTGCCGCAAGCTGGAAGGCAGCATGTGCCCGTCGTTCATCGCCACCAGAGACGAGGAGCATTCCACCCGGGGCCGGGCGAACCTGCTTCGAGCCGCCCTTTCCGGTCTTTTGCCCGAATCAGAACTCACGGGACCCAGGCTGCACCAGGCCTTGGACCTGTGCCTGGAGTGCAAGGCGTGTAAGGCCGAATGCGATTCCGGCGTGGACATGGCGAAGCTGAAGTACGAATATCTGGACAACTACCACCGGGCCAACGGCGCTTCTTTGCGCTCCAAAGTGTTTGCTCATATCAACAGCGTAAACCGTATGGGCAGCCGGTTCGCTCCATTCTCCAACTGGATCGCTGGAAGCCCCATCGGCAAGTTCATGTCCAGCGCTGTCCTTGGGGTGCATCCGAAACGGTCAATGCCGCGCTTCGCCTCTCAGTCTTTCCCTCAGTGGTTTGAAGGAAGGGCTAGAGAAACGGCTTCGTCCCCCATTACGAAGGGCGGACCACAGGAGGGTCGTCCCCGTCCTACCGTGGTCCTGCTCAACGATACCTTTATGAATTACAACCATCCCGAGGTGGGCCGCGCCGCGGTGGAATTGCTGGAAGCCGCCGGCCAACATGTGGTCCTGGCCAACGCCATGTGCTGCGGCCGCCCCATGCTCTCCAAGGGTTTTATGGCGGAAGCCGCCGCCAACGCACGTTATAACGTGGACCTCCTCCACGCCTACGCCGATCAGGGAATTCCCATCGTCGGTTGCGAGCCAAGCTGCCTGCTGACGTTGCGGGACGAGTACCCTGAATTGGCCAAAGACACCAAATCCAAAAAGGTGGCGCAGCACGCATATCTGATAGACGAATACCTAATGATGCTCCACGAAAAGGGGGAACTGGACCTGAAGTTCAGCGGCGAATCCAAGAAGGTTTTGTTCCACGCCCACTGCCATCAGAAGGCCCTGGCTGGGACCGCGGCTTCCTTGGGTGCGCTACGTCTGCCCGGATGGGAGGTGGAACTCGTCAACGCGGGGTGTTGCGGCATGGCCGGTTCCTTTGGCTTCGAAAAGGAGCATTACGACATATCCATTACCATCGGCGGCCAGGCCCTTTTCCCGGCGGTCAAGGCAAAGGGCGACGACTGGGAAATAGCGGTGATGGGCGTGTCCTGCCGCCAGCAGATCGAAGACGGCGCCGGCCGCCGCGCTCGGCACCTGGTGGAGGTTCTGCGGGACGGGTTGGAATAGTTGTCTCGCTAAGACACCGGCGGCCGCTTATCCGCCCAGGGCCGGGCTTGCTCGAAGGCGGCTGAGGCCTGCAATACCTTGGCTTCCGCTCCATGGGGGCCTACGATATGCAGGCCAATGGGCATTCCCCCGGAGGAGTATCCGCAGGGAACGCTGGAGGCTGTCTGCCCCGTCATGTTGATCGGGTAGGTGAAGGGCAGAAACCCCCAAAACGGCTCTACCGGCTTGCCCCCGATCTCTGTGGGACGCTGTTCTATAGGAAATGCCGGGACGGCCATGGTCGGCGTCACCAGCAGATCGTAGTTATCAAACAGCGTTTCGAATTGCCTCTTTAACACGTCGACCCGCAGCAACGCCCGAGATAAGTCCGCTCCAGTGACCGATACTCCATGTTCCAACGCCATCAGGCCGTAATCGGTGAAATCATCCCGGTGCTGATCTATCATGTGGCCGTAGGACGTGTAGGACGCGGTGGCGAAGACATCCCAAAATGCAGGGAACGGGTCCTCTATCTCTAGGCGGGCGTCCTCAACCTGGGCGCCCAACCCTTGAAAGACTCCGGCGGCCTGTTCGGTGATTTTAGCCACCTCTGGGTCCACGGCTGCGTAGCCAAAGTCCGCGCTCCAGCCAATTCGCATGCCCCTCACTCCGGCCGTCAAACCAGTGGAAAAATCTGGAGGAGTCTGCCGCATGGACGTGGGGTCTCGAGAGTCCGGTCCCGCCAGTACCCGCAGCAATAGCGCGGTGTCGGCCACGGTCCGCGACATCGGGCCCGACTGAGAAAAATGGTTAGCCGAAGGCCGCCCGTACCCACCATAGCGAGGAACCCGGCCTTGGGACGGTTTGATCCCGAATACTCCATTGAAACTCGCCGGAATGCGTATGGAACCTCCGCCGTCGCTGCCGGTGGCCAATGTGCACAAACCTGCCGCCAACGCCGCTCCGGCGCCCCCGCTGGAACCGCCGGAAGTGTGGTCCGTGTTCCACGGGTTGCGGCAGGCGGAGCCCAGTTTATTCTCGGTAGTGCCCGAAAGGCCGAATTCCGGCGTGTTGGTCTTGCCCAGGATTATCGCCCCTGCCTGACGCACCCGCTCCACCACTACCGAATCAATTTCAGGAGTGTGGTCTTTAAACAACGCCGATCCCACGGTAGTTGGAATCCCTTTGGTCATCTCCAAGTCTTTGATTGATATGGGGATTCCGTGCAAAGGACCCACCGGATCGCCTCGCTGAACCGCGTCTTGGGCCGCCCTGGCTTCGGTAAGAGCCTGGTCTGGACAGAGGGCAAGATAGGCGTTCAGCTGCGGATTCAAGTCGCCGATACGCCGGTAAAACGACTCCACCAATTCGACGATGGAAACCTGCTTTTCTTCGATCATCCGCCGTAGCTCTGTTGCCGAAGCAAAACTAAAGTCCGTGGTCATCGCTGTTGTCCTCCATCGAGTTTGCGGTTCGCCCTGCACAAATATGCCACCTTGAGCGAAGCGCAAACGTTGACTCAAATACCGTGCCTGGCTACAATCCCGCTCATTATAGCAACCGCACCGTTGTTAAAAGGGTGCGCGTGAACGAGGAGATGAGCTTTGGCCCTGGTGGGAATCATAGCCAACCCGGCGGCCAGCAAAGATATTCGCCGGTTGGTGGCTCAGGGGCGGGTGGTGCCGGACTGGGAGAAGGCAAACATCGTCCGGCGCGTTTTACTGGGCTTGGAGGCCGCGGGGATCGAACGGGTGGTCGCCATGCCGGATAATTCCCATCTGGCGGAAAGGGCCAGAGACTACCCCCAACTTTCCCTGGACCTGGAATTGCTGCAAATGCCCACCTTCCACGGCGAAGGGGACACCGTCATGGCGGCGGAGATGATGGGAGAGATGGGCGTTGATTGCCTGGTGACCCTCGGCGGCGATGGCACCAACCGGGCCGCGGCCAAAGGGTGTTGTTCGATACCCTTGGTCCCTATTTCCACCGGCACCAATAACGTGTTCCCAACCATGGTGGAAGGCACCTTGGCCGGGCTTGCCGCCGGCTTGGCCGCTCAGGGAAACTTGGACATGAGCCAAGCGGCCATAGTCAGCAAGACGGTGGAAGTCTACGTGAACGGCGAATATCGCGACATGGCCCTGGTGGACGTGGCTCTGTCCCGCGAGCGTTATGTGGCCACCAGAGCAATCTGGGACCTGGGCACGGTCGATGAGGTTTTTCTAACCAGGGCCGAGCCTTCGAGCATCGGCCTTTCTTCGGTGGGCGCCCGCCTTCATCCCATTGGCATGGCCGATGACTTGGGTATTCATTACGCCGTCGCCCATGGCGGCGAAGATTTAGACAAGACACCAGGCCAAACGGCAAGAAGAATATCTCCCCCGACCTCCTCCCCGACGCCCTCCCCCCCGACGCGCTCCCAGGCAAAGCAAAACGTTTTAGCTCCGATAGCTCCGGGCGTAGTGTCCTGGGTGCCCATAGCCCATTGGGCTCTGATGGACCTAGGTGAGCGGATCGAAGTCGCGCCTCGGCACGGCACGGTCGCTTTGGATGGAGAGCGTTCGTTCAACGTCACGCCGGAAGACCGGTTGAGCGTGGCAATCCACCGCAATGGCCCTCCTGTGATTCAGGTTGACACCGCTCTCCGAATTGCCGCGGAACTAGGCCTATTCAGGTCTTGAGCCTATTTGCCATCCTCATTTTTCTTACAGACCCAGCGATAGCGCGTTGTTTATGAATCGCCACGGATTGGATCACCCTTGGAGACTGATTTGCTAACCGGCTATGAATTGTTGATCGCTTTGTTCATGGTCTGGCTTGGAGCCACCGTGATGGGCTCCGTAGGCTTTGGAATGGGACTGGTGGCGTCGCCGGTTCTGCTGTTGTTGGTGGAACCCCAGATCGTGGTGGTCGTCGTCAACGCCGAAATCGGACTGCTAACCGTGATGGTGCTGGTCCGGAATTGGCGGCACGTCGATCTGAAGGCGGCGATTTGGATGTCTGTTGGCGGAGTGGCTGCCGCCCCCATAGGGGTGCTGGTCCTGGGATCGGCGGGACCTGGGGTTCTGCGGATTGCGGTCGGGCTAGTGGTCCTGGCTCTTGCGTGCCTGATGGTTTTCGATATCCCCTTGCCCGGGGTGCGCCGCCGGGCCGCCGGGCCGGTTTTCGGATTTCTTTCCTCATTGGCGGTCACAGCCCTCAGCATAGGCGGGCCCCTGGCGGCGATGTACGCCATTGCCCAAGGTTGGGCGCCTCGGACGGTGCGGGCTTCGCTGGCCCTTTACTTCTTGGCCTATGAGATCACCGCTTTTGGGCTGTACGCTTCGACAGGACTGATCGACCGGGGAACTTTGGCTAATGTGGCGGTTTTGGCGCCCGGATTGGTTGCGGGCTTTGGTCTGGGAGCATTTTTGGCAACCCGTATGGACCAACAGGCCTTCCGCAGGTTGGCTATGGCCGTGATCATTGGTGGGAGCTTTGTGCTTTTGATCCGGGAAGTTGCCCGGTTCTGAAGTTGCCCGGTTCTAAAGTGTGGTAAGAATACCGAAAGGTCCTTCGACAGGCTCAAGGCGAGCGGGTGGAGGCCAATGCAATGGTGTATCGTAACGCGAAGGCAACAACCGCTGGAACATGCTCAATATGGCCGCGCACATAGGCAACACGATTGGCATCGTAGGCTGCGGGGCCATCGGACAAGCTTTGCTGCTGGCCGCCCAATCCGGCGATTTGCCGGTCACAGTCGCGGCAGTAACCAGCCGTGGCGAGTCCAGAGCTAGGGACTTCCTCGGCACGTTAAACAATCCCCCTCCCTATCTCGACAGGAGCCAACTCATAGCCCGGTCGGACCTGGTGATTGAAACCGCGGGGGGGCATGTCGTTCCTGAATTGGCGGAGGAGACCTTCGCGGCGGGCAAAGACCTGATGGTCATCAGCATCGGCGCCCTGTTGGAGCATCCCGAGATCATTGAGCAGTCGCGTACAACCGGATGCCGTCTGCTGGCGCCCTCTGGGGCCATCGCTGGCCTGGATGGTATCAAGTCCGCGTGCGCCGGACAGGTCGATCACGTGTTGATGGTCTCAAGAAAACCTCCCCAAGCGTTGGAAGGCGCGCCCTACTTGGTGGAGCGGGAGATTTCGCTAACCGGCCTTGACCACGAACTCGAGCTATTCCACGGGTCCGCCCGGGAGGCCTGCCGGGGATTTCCCGCCAACCTGAACGTATCGGCGGCGGTCAGCCTGGCGGGCATCGGGCCTGACGAGACTCAAGTCAAGATAGTGGCCGTGCCGGGACTGGAGCGCAACTGCCACGATATTGAGGTGCAGGGCGAATTCGGGCTGTTGAACGTCCACATCGAAAATATCCCCAGCGAGAACCCGCGCACCGGCAAATTGACCGCCATGTCCATCACCAGGTCAGTCAACGACGCCTTCGACACAGTCAAAATCGGCACGTGATCCCGTCCTGGAATCCAGGGGCCGGCCCTTGACACCGAATCGCCCAAGCCATAGCCTTTCACAAGTAACCGCAAATTGATCTCCTTAGGACATCTCGTGGAGCAATACAGATGACGGCAATTTCAACAGGCACGATCACGGTCATGGACCCGACCGCTCCCCCTAGGGAGTTGAGCCATTCAATGGCCTTGAGGCCCGATGATCTCAGGGGCCGCACGGTCGGTTTCCTCTGGAACAGCAAACCCAATGGCGACGCGCTGTTTTCCCGGTTGGAGGAGTTGTTACGCGAGAAGTATGAGATTACTATGACCTCATATCAGCGGAAACCGACCGCTTCGCTACCAGCAGATGACAAGGTCATTGAAGAGTTGGCAGCTACCGCCGACGCTGTGGTGGTTGGCCTCGGTGATTGAGGCTCCTGCACGTCGTGGAGTATCCACGACTCGGTGGAACTTGAGCGCCGGGGAGTTCCCACGGTCACGGTATGCACCGACCGGTTCGTCAAGCTAGGGGAGGTCGAACGCCGCGCCTTGGGGATGCCGGAGTTGCCCATGGCAATCGCCATACATCCTCTGGGAGGAATCAAACAGGACGCCGTTTTGGCCAAGGCAGACGCCCTGGTGGAACAGGTAATCGCAGGCTTGAGCAAGCCCTAGTTCCCTAGAGGTCTGGCCGGAAAGCCATTGGCCGGGTTTCGCGCTACGCCAGACAGACGTATTATAGTCTTATGTGGCATGATAGTGTCTGTAATACGGTTCAAGAACCCATTGTTACATCGATAATCGTCGCTAAGAAAACGACGACTTGGGGAGAATCGGGGTTTCCGTCCGAGTTTCTAGGCCAAGCCTAGTTGGGGCAGCGGCCCCGTCCTTCGACAGGCTCAGCATGAGCTGGATCGGTGATTTGGGATGAAATCCATCATCCCGCGGGTTCGGCCCTTTGGTTGGCTGGTGCATCGTTCAACCGAGGGGAACCGGTCAAAACAACAGGCGCTCATGGTGAGCCCGTCGAACCACGAATGGCGGCCCCGTAATCAAGCAGCCAGCATCCAGATGATTTCCTGAAAGCGTAGGGGCGCACGGCCGTGCGCCCCTACCATCAATCAACTCTACCGAAACCCCTCTAAATGCTCAGCACCACGTCTATCAGGGAGAGCCGCCCCTTCCGCACCGCGTCCAGGCCGTTTTGCAACGCCTGTTTCAGCTTGGCGGGGTCTTCCACCCGTTCGCCGTAGCCGTCAAAGGGCTCCACCAGCTTGGCATAGTTGGGCCCCGGGATGTGCACGCCGTGCCACACGTCTGATTGGGCGGCGACGCCGTCCGGATAGTACGCCAGATGGTTGCGGCGCATGGCCTCGTAGTTGCCGTTGTTGAATATCACCGTCATAAAGGGCAGGTTGGCCTCTCCAGCCACGCCGAAGCTCTGGGTTACCGGGTTGTACAGAAACCCACCGTCGCCCATGAGAGCCACTATCGGCGAGTCGGGCCGGGCCAGCTTAGCCCCCAGGGCCAGCCCCAATCCTTGACCAAGTCCCCCAGTGGGGTGCAGGTAGCGCTGCGGCTCGTCCCAGCCCACGTGTTGCAGGATGGCGCCCCGGTGGGACGTGGTCTCTTCCGCGTAAACCGCGTCTTTTGGCATCACTTCGCTTAAGGCGGCGCAGAGCCAAACCGGGTCTATGGGCTGCTTGGCGCGGGCGGCTTCAACCGCGGCCCGGTTCCGCTCTTGAAGTTTGTCGTGCTCGGCCGACCAACGCGCCCTGCGTTCTTCGACCTTGCTTGCCTGGGGGGCGCCGCTGGACTTGAGGGCATCTATCAGCAGACCCAGCGAGATGGTCATGTCGCCTTCGACATAGAGGTCAGCCAGAAGGTTCTGGTAGACCATGTTGCCTTTCAGTGGCGTCTCGCCCATGGCCACCACGGTGGAGTTGACCGGTCCGGCGCTGGGCGGATACCAGGGGGCCCGGCTGCTCATGATGATCACCAGGTCGGTCTCGCCGAAATATGGCGAGGGGTTGAATCCTAGATGAAGGGGGTGGGTCTTGGGGAAGTTGGAATAATATGGCGTGGCTTCGGTGACCGGTATGGCCATAAGTTCCGCCAGGGCTACCAAGTTGGTGAATCCCTGAACTTCCTTGCCCACCGATTCGGTTATGATCATGGGGTTCTTGCTATTGGAGATCAAATCAGCCAACTGGCCGATGGATTCAGCGGTCGGTTGGGTCTTGGGCGCCGGGGGCGTCTTTCGCATCTTGGCCGGAGGGGCCCAATCGTGGACCATGGTCTCGATTGGAATATCCAGGAAGGTCGGCCCTTTGGGCACACGCTGGGCCATCTCCCCGGCTCGGACCAGCTGCTCGTACAGGGTATAGGGGCTGGTGGCCTGGCCGGTCCACTTGGTATAGGCCTCAACGAACCGGTTGGGGCCGCCCACCACGCTGAGGTTCCGGTACCATTGGCCTTGGGGGTCCAGTTCGGGGTTCTCACCATAGCTGTTGGCTTCACCGGAGCAAACCAACATGGGGACTTCCCCCTGGTTCGCACTGTGAATCCCGATACTGCCCTGTAGCAGGCCCACTCCGGCATGGAGCAACACTGCTTGCATCTTGCCGGTCATTCGGGTATAGCCCACAGCCATGTCCACCGCCAGGGTCTCATGCCAGCAGTTGATGTAGGTTGGTCCCGGGGTCTCGTTGACCTTCTGCCGGGCCAGCGCCTCCCATACGGGCGCCCATTCTGAACCCGGAGAGGATATAACGTAGTCGATGTCCAGATTCCGGAACGCCTCCAGGATAGCTTCGCCACCGTCTTTCTTCTGTGTCAAAGGATTCCCTCCTCGATGAAATGTCTAGGGTTTTATGCCTGTTTGACGGCCTATTAATAAATACTAATGCTTCAGTTCAAAAATCCTTTTCTAACGCCTTTAGTGGTGAGCCCTTCGGCTCGGCTCAGGACAGGCTTGTCGAACCACCCCGCAGAGACCCTTCGACAACCTCAGGGCGAACGGATGAGGTTGACCGTCATTCATCCTTAAAGTGCCGGGATGATGTCGTCGCACAGTAGTTGCATGCTCTCTTGAACGTTGGGGCCTAGCTCGGAGAACATCAACTGCTGAAACCCGTGGTCCCGGGCGGTTTTGTTTACTTCGATCATTCGCTCGCGGCAGAAGTCGGGACCCCCGGCCACGAAAACCGCGTCAATCATCTGCTCGGTGACGAGAGCGCCAAACTGTCGGGAGCCCGCACCTTCCCGGTCGGCGATGTCCAGGCGCTCCATATCTTCCAGATCCACCCCCAGGCGGCTGAACTCCTCGTGCCCATAGCCGCCACGGCGCATCAGGTTCAATAACCTCCTGCCGGACGTGTGCCTGGCGAACTCTCTGGCGGCGGATTCGTCTTTGGAGACTGAGAGTTTTATTTCGGCTATCTTGGGCTGGCTGTTTCCTCTGCCCGCCTTTTCGGCCGCGCCGTGGAAGGTTTCCAGAGCGCCGGCCATCCTGCCGGCTCCCGCCACGGCTTTGAACTCACCGCCGTAGATCAGCCCTTCCATCGTCTCTCCGCCCACCGCCAGGCCAATGGGCCCGTTGGCGCCGCAGTACAGGCGGACGGGGGTCTTGGGCTTGAAGTTCAAGGAAAACCCAAAATCCGGGTTGAAATTGAAATAAGACGCCAGATCCGGGTATTCGGCGAACCTAACCGTCTCGCCGTCGAGCAAACGTCTCAGGCTTTGGGCCGTTTGGCGCAACATGCTGATGGGCTTAGGGCTGTTAACTAGGTTCGGCGTGTTGCCGTTCCCGCGGGCTAGGCCGACGCTAAGTTCATCGCCGTCCATGATCTCGCTGATGGCGGCCAGGGAGTCGGCCAGGTCCACCGGATTTCGGAAATACTGGACGGTGACCGCGGTGCCCAGATTGATAGGTATGTTAGAGGCCAGGGCCGCGAGAACCACGAAGGCGTTGCGGCTTTGCAGGTTGTCGGTCACCCAGAGATGAGTTACGCCGCCGGCCTTGGCAGTCTTGGCCAACGAAACCAACTCCGGGATGGGGTGGTCCTTATACGTGGGCAAATGGAATTGAACGCCAACCTGCATTGGCTCTCCGGAACTCATAAAATCCCTTCCCCCTTTACGGGGGAACGGTTAGGATGGGGGTTTACCCTTGGGCAACACCCCGTTGAAACCTAATCTCCCGGTGCTGCTCCCGCCATCATTTCCCTCGAAGGCATGGCGTTCCGCCAGGTCTTCACCTCGGGCGTAGCGATCGAATTTATCGTGGCCTGGTCTGGCCCTTCCAGTTGGAAAGGAAGGTTGTACAGCTCAACCACGTTTTTCACGGTCATCTGGTAACGCTCTTCCGGAGTGCAGCCGGATAGGATCTCGCTTAACACCTGCATGGAATGGGGGAAGACCGAGTCGCCGTGGGGATAATCGCTGCCCCACATCATGGTATCCGTTCCAATGAATTCCCGGGTCATGATGCCCAACGGGTCGTCTTCGAAGGTAACCCGGAAGTTCCGGCGCCAGTATTCGCTGGGCAACAGGGGTAATCCAAAAACCTTCTCCCCGCCACCCCGGATGTAAGCCCAGTCCAGGCGTTTCAGCATCATGCCGACCCAGCCGGTCTCAAACTCTGTGACCACAAACCGAAGTCCGGGATATCGCTCGCAAACCCCTGCCTGGATGATGTCGGCCACGGTGAACATGACCCCGGCGAAGGACAGGGCGCTGCCTCCCTGCCGGAATGGCAAGCCATGGTTTTCGGTGGCCCCGGTGAAGATATGCCAGTTGATGGGCATCTCCATGGCCTGGGCCGCCTCCCAGAATTTGTTGTAATAGGAGGATGAATAGAGTTGATCCGGCGGCGCCGTGGCCGCGACGGAAACGCCCACGTGGCCCAGCTTCTTGGAGCGCTCCATCTCCTTGATTGCCTCGTCCAGGTCGAAGAGCTGGATGCTGGCCAGGGGAAAGAGCCGGTCCGGTGCTCCCTTGCAGTAATCGGCCACCCAGTCGTTGTATAGAGAGAAAGACGCCTTGACTATGTCCAAGTCGTCGACCTGGTAGACGTTGAATATCACGCTGGGGTAGATGATCTCGGCGTTGATGCCGTCCAGTTCCTGGTCCTTCAGCCGCTCAACTGTGTCGTAGCATCCGGGCCGCGCCAACTCGTAACCCAGCTTCCGCATCTCCATGGCTTCGGGAGTGGTGAAATCCACGTTCTGCATGAAAAATCCGGAGAGGCCGATCCCCAATTTGCCGTTGCCCAGGGAAAGCTGGGGGCCTCTGTTCGGGTCCACGGTGACCATTTTCGGCGCCTTGTCACCGAAGAGCTTCTCAAGGGGCTCAAAGAACTCGGCAGACTCCACAACGTGGGAATCCGATGAGATGCATAGCTTCTGGGTCATGGGACTTCTCCTTATTACTCACGCGTTGGCCGGGTTCGCCGAAAGTCTATTGCCCTATTATGTTTAACAAGGCTTGCCGTTTTTCAACATTGACCGCGTGCAGCGCCCGCTGGATTGCGCCGGGGACTTCCACCGGGTCTTCCACGCGTTCGGCGTATCCGCCGGCCGCTTGGCAGATCATCTCGTAGTTGAACGACTGGTCCAGGGTGCTAACGGCAAAGTCGTTGTTCCGCACCGCATAGCCATCGGCGTAGGTGACTTTTGTGGCGTTTTGGACAGCATTCCAGATTCCGTTGTTCCACACTATGTTCAGCACCGGCAGGTTCTGGGCGCTGGATACGATGTGGGTTGCCGTGCCAGACCCGAATATATAGGAGCCGTCGCCAATGCAGCAAACGATGGTTTTGTCGGGTGCGGCGAGCTTGGCGCCTAGGGAAGCGCCCAGAGCCCATCCCAGAGCCGCCGACGGAGGCGTCCCAAAAAACGTGCCAGGGTGATTGAACTCAATCTGGGAGGCGTCTATGCTCAATTCGTTGAGCAACACGGTGTTTTCGTCCAAGATATCGGCCAGGCAGCGAGAGAACCAGGCCTTGTTGATGGGCGTTTCATCCTTGCCATCTTCGGCCCGTTTTTGGGCTGCTTCACGCCTTGCCGTGCTGGCGGCCGACCATTTGTTCTTCCTCGTATCGACAGCGCCGGCGTCTAATCCAACATCCTTGATGCCGTTGATCAAGGCTTGCAAGGTGAGCCTGGGACTGCCGGCCAGGTTGGAATCCACGTGGAAACCGCGAACCGGGTAATTGGAGAAGAGCGGATCTTCGCCGATGCCGATGATTCGCGCATCGGACGGTGGACCAGAGGCGGGAGTGGTCCAGGGCACGTCGGCCTCCAGGACCACCACGACGTCGGCGTCTTGAAGGCTCGACCCAACGTCGCCTCCTCCGTAAAGCGGGTGACCTTTGGGGAAGTTGGCGTAAAGCGCCCCGGCGTCGATCACCGCCATTCCAAGAAGCTCGGCCAATTCCACGAGAGGCTGAACGGCGCGAGTGTCCTTACCGGCCGCCCGGGTAACCAATATGGGGTTCCTGGCCTTGGCCAACAAGCCAGCGGCCTGGGCTATGGCTTCCGGGGTTGGCACCCTCTCTTCGGCCTGATTCAGCCTAGGTTCGGCGGAATAGGAGATGCCTTCCATCTCCTCGGCCAGGACCTCCCTGGGAAGGCTCAGGTAAACCGGGCCGGAGGGTTGGGACTGGGCGATCGCCAAGGCCCGGTCAACCACGCCCTCCAAGTCCGCGCCATGGCGAAGTTCGTAATCCCACTTCACAAACTCCCGGACCATTGCGCCCTGGTCGAAGGACTCTTGGGCCCAGTGAATGCTGCCGTTGCGGGAGCCCTTGGCGTCGCCTTCGGCGATGGGCGTGCGTCCGGCGGTGAACAGCATCGGAATATTAGACCTGAAGGCGTTGATCACACCGGACATGGCGTTGGCGGTGCCGGGGATCGTGTGGACCATCACCACCTGCGGCCGGCCGGTAATCATGGTGTAACCGTGAGACATTGCAACGGCCGTAACCTCATGGGGTACGGGAATGGGCGTCGGAACCGGCTGTTCCTGGGACTTGCGCTTGGCGTAGGCTTCTATGATGGGGGCGAAGTCCGTCCCTCCGTTGCCAAAGAAATATTCGATATTCCGGGAAGCCAAAAGTTCAAGATAAGCCTCGGCCACGCTTCCGACTTCTGCGTTTTTATTCATCATCCTCTTCCGGTCTTCTGTTGGTTTGTCTGTTGGATCGTCTGGCGATCGGGCCGGTTTTACGCCGTCACGGCCTCCTTGACCGGTACATAACGGGAGATAAACAGATGCATGGCGTCGGTGACCGCCTTCGCGAATTGGGCCTCGCGGTCAAAGAAATGGTCTTGGCCGGCAAAAAGATGGAGGTCCACGGGCACGCCGGCGTCTTCCAGCTTCTGGTACATGGTCATGGTCGTGGCATGGGGCACACGGTCGTCCATCGTGCCGTGCAGGAACAGTGCGGGCGGGTAGTTGGCGTTTGCGTAGGACACGGGACTGGCGGCTGCTATGAACTCGTCGGTTGGGTTCTTGCCGAACATGGGCTCAAAGGCGGGGCTCTTGGCCCGGTCTATGACTGTGGAAACCGGAGATACTCCCACCACGGCCGCCACCCGGCTGCTTACGCCGGAGTTCCCACCATCGCCTTCGAACTCCATCAGGTCCTGGGCGCCGGCGGCAACCAAGGCGATCTGCCCACCGGCGGATTTGCCCGCGACAACGATCAGCGATGGATCAATCCCCAACTCATCCGCGTTGGCCCGCATCCAGCGTATGGAGGCTTTAGCGTCTTGAACCTGGGCCGGCCAAGGAGCTTCACTCATCACCCGGTATTCCCCGGCGACGAAAACATATTCGTGGTTGGCCAAGGCAATGCCGTACCGCTCGGTCAGAGGCGTCCGGTCGGCAGTATTCCAACCGCCGCCCGGCAGAAAGAGGATTCCCGGCACCGGTCCGGAGCGGTTGCTCGGTTTGATAATGTCCACCAAAAGATCCCGGTCTCCGCCTTTGCCTATAACTACATTCTGCTCAATGGACACGTCGCTCATGCCTCACTCCTGTCAAGGGAATCAAAAATGCGATGCTTGGTTTGGCCAACACGTTAACACAACGGCGGTGCATTTGCGCTTCCGGCTGGTCAAACCCGGCGGGCATGCATCGGGATCAAAGGGTAAACCTCCCGCGATTGTCGAAGGATTCACCTACAACCCCAACGACTCTTGAATACAGCTCTAGACAGGTATGTTCCAGTCCAGCCACTGGTTCAGGGCCTGGCCCATGATCAACTCCTTGTCGTTCTCAGTGAGCCAGGGCAATTCCTCGGTAAACATGGTGACGCATTGACGCCAGGAGCAGGGCATGCGGGTGATGTCGGTGCCCCAAAACATTCGCGCCGGTCCGAAAGCGTCGTAGACCTGATGGATGTAGTCGTGGATGCTGTTGAACGGGTACTGGCCGCTGGAATAGCTGGGGCCGCCGGTGGCCTTGATGGCCACGTTGGGGTATTTGGCCAGAGCCAGCATCTCGGACAGGTTGCCGAATGCTTCCTGATCGGTCTTGCCGCCGGTCCTCCCGAAATGGTCGATGATGAGCTTAACCTCGGGATGTTTTTCGGCCACCTGACCAACAGAAGGTACGAAATTGCTGGCGGCCAATGCCACGGGCAGACCCTGGTCTTTCGCCGCAGCCCACAGCCAGTCCATGGTTCCGTCGGTAAGCCAGGTTTGCTGATGAGCCTGCTGGAAGGTAAACCTTAGGCCCAGCATTCCCGGTTGTTGTTTCCAGTTTGGAATCAGGTTGCGGCTTTCCGGTTGGTCCAGCGGGAAATTACCCAGAATCGCCAGCCGGTTAGGGTGCTGCTTGGCGGCTTCCGCGGCCAGCGCGCGGGAGTCTGCGTCCCAACCCGGCGGGTGAATCACAGCCGCGTCGATCCCTCCCTCGTCCATCTCTTTCAAAAGGTCATCGGCCGTAAATGATGTTATCTGGCGGTGGGATGGGTTGGTGGGCAGTCCCTTCCCCCAAATGTGGACTTGCGCGTCTATTATTAGCATGGTGATTACTCTTCTTCAAACTCAGATGATAGACCATAGGACTGCCTGGGTTGGCAGGCGCGCCGTTGCTGGGGGTGGTAATTCTACCGGCCAAGCATGCGAATGGCGTTTTTGAAACTAAATGAAGGAGGAGGCGTGTGTCAAGCCCAGCAGTGCGATCGTTCTGGAGCGGCAGTTGAACATTGCCAGTTATAGCGTATTTCGAACCCCAAACTACGAAATAACCCCGTAACTTTTACTAAGTCTGTCTATATCGCGCCAACGCTGGCATAATGACCCCAGCAGTCTGGGACCAGGCCTATTGCCCGTAATTTCAAGGAGGTAGACAATGGCTCGATACATGATTCAGGCTTCCTACACTAACCAGGGGATTGCCGACTTGGTTAGTAATCCGCAGGACCGGGGCGCCGCCGTCCGCTCGCTGATCGAACGCATGGGCGGCAAGCTGGAGAGCTTGGACTACTGCTTTGGAGATTACGACGCAATGATCATCATCGAAATGCCGAGCAACGTTGCAGTGGCCAGCATCGCGATGGCCGTCGGCGCTTCCGGGGCCGTTTCCGCCTTTAAGACGACCGTTCTACTGTCTATGGAAGAGGCGGTTGAGGCGATGCGCCAAGCCGGCGGTGTGGGTTACCAGCCCCCAGGCGGCTGATAGCCGGATTGGCATCGCGCCCAATCCGGATCGTGCTTGCCCAGCCGAGGCAGGGTCGCGGATTAGGTGTTAGCTGAAACCTACACCCGCCTCAGGAGCTCATCCTCCAGGCGTTGAACGTCGAAGGCGTTGCTGTCCTCGGCAACTCGTAGGTCGCCCTGGCGAACCTGCTGATCGGCGACGGTTTCTTCCATGCTTTCCGGCGCCTCTTCCTCACCCTCACGGCGTCGGATGACATCCCGGGCGTGTTCGACGAATAAACGGCGCATGGCCACCACCACCGAATCGGTGGACGACAGGTACTCGGGCATGTCGTACTGCACGTACTTTTCAGCGTCGTAATCCTGATTGCGGAAGTTGAAATTCAGAAGCCAGTTTCGATACGGCCAGGTCGCCCCTTTCATAAAGCGGCGGAACAGGCTGGGCGCATGGCTGTACCGCTCCACGTTTAGGTAGACCATACGGGTCAGGTTCTCTTCCACGGGCACCGGCCAACGGGTGCTACGGAAATCCCGGTTGTTGCCGCCGGTGCGGGACATTCCCGGCAGGCGGGTGCCGTTCCATTCGTTGACGTCGGGAGTATCGGCTGCATCGGGCCGCTGCCTCCCTGCCGGCTGTCCGCGGCGTTTCGCCTTCCTGTCGAAGAACCACGTCCATAGCAGCCGCCACTGGTGGAGCGGCCATACGCCGTCAACTCCAGGGTAGTACATCTGGTAAGGGATGTTGCCCTCGTCGTCGTAATAGAAGTTCTCGACCGACGATTTGCCGCTGCCGGGACGGTAATGGACGTTTTTGTTGTTGACGATATTGACCCGGTATCCCAACGGCGTGCGGGGCCGCCCTCCCAGGCGGCTGCCCAGGATGCGCAGGGAGTTTCTATGGACCATGAACGCGTTGTGAGCGTCCATGGTGTTTTCCAAGACCAGCACCCAGTTGCAGTCGAACATGCAATAAGACGGGCGAAGGATGTTAGGCCCTTCAAACATCTCCGGGGGAATATCTTCTTCGGGAGCTACCGGCTCTCCGTCACCCATCCATACGAAAACCAGGCCTTTCAGCGTCACCGTGGGGAACTTCCGTGCCTTCATGCCGGGAGCGCCGGGCATCTTGGAGTCCGGGCCTTCGGTGAGGAAGGCCACGCAGTTGCCGTCGCCGTCAAAAGTGGCGCCGTGATAGGGACAGGTGACGAATCCCTCAAAGTAGCATTTGCCCATGGAAAGGTAGACCGACCGGTGGGGGCACCAGTCCAGCAAAGCCTGCACCTCGCCCTTCTTGTCCCGGAAGAAAATCACGTCGGTGCCCAGCATCCGGAGCATGGAAGGCTCGCTCTTCTTAACGTCCTTTTCCGGAAGCGCGGGATACCAATATTCGCGGTAACCCAGCGGCGGAATCCGGCTGCGGCGGTCCTCGGCGTCCTCGGGCGGCTTGAAGGGCGGCGTCTCGTTGAACCCCTGGAAACCCCGGCGCATCTTCTTGTAGCCGCCGGGATAGCCAGATAATTGCTTGGTGAACAGCTTTGCCAGTCCCATGGTCCCTCTCGTCATTACGAATCAGTAATGAACTACGCGTATATTATCACTTTTTCATTAACATTCGGAATTACGAAGCAACGGTACCGATTCAACACCGTACTAACTTGTTGAAACGGGAAGCAGGAATTCTTCAGTCGTCCATGTCATGTTGGGGCAGCCGCAGCCCCTGTGTCATGTTGAGCCAGCCGCAGCGGCAAAAAATATGGGATGCTTGCCGCTACCTCGACCACCTGCCACCGCTGACGAATCGCTTCTTTGCTCCGTTCCTAAGAATCGTCCATGCCTGCGCCACTCGCTGACCTGTTAGAAAGGATAGGGCTGGCCGCCGCCAACGGCCACCACCTGGCCGGTGATATACGAAGCGTCGTGGGAGGCCAGGAAGGCGATGGCCGAAGCCTGCTCGTAAACCTCCCCTCGCCTGCCCATGGGGACCTCGGAACTCCGCGTTTCCTGCCGGTATTTCTCTTGGTCGTCCAACTCCGTCTGAGGGAGGGTGGGGACCGAAACGTCGATGCCGAAATTGCGGGGCGTGGCGCGGTCGTCGGCCGCCGTGCCGCTGGGGGCCACGCAGTTGACCCGTAAGCCCAGGTGCGCCACTTCCCTGGCCAGCGACGTGGTCAGGCCGATCTGCCCAGCCTTGGCCGCGGCATAGGGCACCCTAAACCGGCCGGTGACCGCGTGGGTGGCTATGTTTATGATGGAGCCGGATTTCTGCTCGATCATATAAGGGAGGACGGCTCGACAACACCACATGGCGGTCCAGAAGCTTTTGTTGATCTCAGCCTCGATCTGCGCCGGCGTGTAGTACTGGAAGGACTGGAACCAGATGGTGCCGCCGGCCACGTTGGCCAACACGTCTATCCGCCCGAATGTTTTATGGGCCGTTTGCATCAAGGCTTCGGCGTTCTCCCATGAGGAGAGCTCGCCCAGAGATATCTCGCATTGTCCGCCAAATTCCTTGATGTCGGCGCGGACCTTTTCGGAGGTGGCTTCCACCATGTCGCCGATGACTATGGACGCGCCCTCTTGGGCCAAACGGCGGGCCGTGGCGGCGCCGATGCCCTGACCAGCTCCCGTGACTATCGCAACCTGACCCTCGAAACGCCGTGCGCCGGAGGCCCTGGGGTCCAATTCTGCCGCCATAATTATCTCTCCTAATTTATAAAGCTCTTCGCCCACTCGCCGTTTTACTTGGGGTGGTTCATCAACTCGATCAGATTGCCGTCGGGGTCGCGGATGTAGGCGTAGTGATGCCCGTCGTAATCACGAATCCCAGGGGCGCGGTCTCCATCGAAGGGGAATACTCGCTAACGTTGCTCCAAGTGAAAAAAATCCAATACGTTGGTCACCAGCATCTGGTGCTTCTCTTGTTCGGGCACTCCGGCGAAGATCCTATTGATGACCGCCTGAGAGTCCGGCCAGTCGGACTCCTGATGTGGGAAGTCGGTGGCCCAGATCAGCCGGTCCACCCCGATGTGGTGGCGCATCTCCACGCCTATGGGGTCGTCCAAAAAGCCCCAGTAGATATGCTCCCTCATGTACTCGCTGGGCAGCCTTTCCAGCGGTTTGAATCCAAGCAACTCAGTAGCCCAATGGTGGTGGCGTTCGTAGCGCAGGTCGGCCATGTGCATAAAAAATGGCAGCCAGCCGGCATGGGTCTCGGCGAAATAGACCTTTAGGTTGGGGAACCGGTCGAACAACCCGTCCAAAACCATCTGGACGACGTTCAGCCCGCCCACCCGGTGGAATCGGGCTACTTGCTCGGCCAGTCCGGCGGTCCCTAGCTTCTTCATTGTTTCGGGCTCTTCCCGGGGATATTGCAGCAGCCGGCCGGAACGGGGGCCCTCGCGGTTCAATTGGATGTGCACGGTCACTGGCATGTTTAACTCTTGGGCCGCCGCCCAGAACCGGTCGTCGCCGGGCGTGGGATAGCCCTTATTGCTTGGGAACGCGCTAAGCAGCATTCCCGGCAGCCCCAACTTGGCGCAGCGCTGGGTTTCGGCCACTGCGTCGTTGATGTTGGACATGGGAACGATGCCCAGACCGATAAGCCTCTGGGGCGCAACGGCGCAATACTCTTGGGCTAACTAATCGTTGTATGCCTGGACGATGGCCACGTAGGGCTCGTCGTCGGGAACGCTTCGCCATAGCCACGGACCGCCCACCTGGCAGGGGTACATGACCTCGGCGTCGATTCCATCCCGGTCCTGTTCCGCGATCCGCTGTTCCGCCGGTCCCGTGCCCGCCGTTCCCTCATATGTCTGGCCAAATGGGGTCCAGTGGTCCCGGCCTTTGCCGCCGTACAGGTCCGAAGGAACCTCACGGGCGGGCTGCCCCTCAATCACCCACGCGTCTCCGCCGGTGGCGGTTTGGATGAGGCGCGGGGCGCGATCACGGTGTTTTTTGGATATACGCTTTACCCAATGTTTGGCGTCCACCTCAAGATGAGAATCACCGGAAATACACCGGAACGGTTTTGTCGCCATCTTCCCCCCCTGTTATTCGGCCTGCGCTGAGGCGTTATCGGTTATCGTGGGTCTTTGGCGAGTAGGATAAGCCCGAAGCAAACCCGGCGCAATACGGCGATCGCCGCCATTGCAGGGTTCAGCCCCAGGCCCGATTTGACATGCGGGGCACCCGATGTTAGAAACGGACTATCCTGTGAGGCTCGATTCTGGCCGGACCAGCTTGAATAGAGATCAAGGAGGGGAGCTATGGGCAGCATATTAGGTATGGCGTCGACCCACTGGCCCCTGCTTATCCCACCAGATGAGGGGCACCCTTGGCCTTTCCAGATGGTGATGGAGCGTTTGCCCAACTTTCCCGAACACCTGAAAAACCCGGTCAACTGGCCGGAAGAGGCCAGGGTGGAGTTCGGCGAAGACGACGGCGTTTCGGCCCATAAGAAGCACCGCGAACGGCTGGTAAAATCGTTCAAGGTGATGAGGGACGAGATCGAGTCTTTCAACCCCGACTTTATTCTGATGTTCGGCGACGACCAGTACGAGAACTTCAGGGAGGACATAATTCCTCCTTTCTGCGTCATGGCCTACGGCGAGTATGTCAGCTATCCGTTCAGGAACGGTTTCACTCTAGGAGTCAACGTTTGGGGAGAAGGCAAAGACCATCCCATCAAGATGCGAGGCAAGCCCGACGTCGCCCGATGGCTGACCAAGCGGCTCATTGAGGAGTCGGTCGACATGGCTTATTCCTATAAGCCGCTGCATTGGGACGGGTTGGGCCACGCCTTCGTCAATATCCAGATGTTCTTGGACTACGACCGGAAAGGCTTGGACATTCCGGTGATCCCCATCTCGGTGAACTGTTACGGGAGCAAGGTGGTCCGAAACCACGGCGGATTGCCCCGGGACACGGATGCTGCCCCAGACCCCAGTTCTCCCACGCCCAAGCGATGCCTCGAAGTGGGGCAAAAAGTGGCCAAGATCTTGAAAGACAGCCCCTATAAAGTTGTGGTCTACGCGTCGGGAGGCTGGTCTCACGGCTTCCTGGTGGAGAAAAACAACTTTCTCTGGCCGGATATTGATTCCGACAGCCTGCGGTTGAACCAACTCCAGGAAGGCAAGGAAGAAGAATGGAAAGGTATTCCCGTAGCTGACATTGAAGATTCAGGCCAACAAGAGTTCCTAAACTGGGTATGCCTGGCCGGCGCCATGCATGAAATGGGCCAGAAGGCAGATGTGCTGGATCACCTGGAAACCCACATCTTGAACTCGGGCAAATGCCTAGCGGTTTACCGCCCGTAAACCTTCACAAGTAGGCAATTCATGGCAGATCCCTTCCCCCGTAAAGGGGGAAGGTTAGGATGGGGGTAGTCCCCTGCCGATAACCACATTGTCGGTTAACCTTGCGAGGAAGAATTATGCCGCTCCGCCTAAAAATGGCATTCTCCGACAACCCGCGGGTCCGCCCTTTGGTCGATGGCGCCGTGAAGCTGGAAAACATCGAACTGGATGTGGTCACCCTCGATCCCAGCAGCCTGTTCCAGCGCAATCTTACTCTGGACGATTTCGATGTCGCGGAGATGTCTATCTCAGAGACATTGCTGGCAATGGAACGGCGCCAGGGTGACAAATGGGACTGGGCCAAACTGCCGGTGTTCCTCTGCAGGGGGCATGTGTGGCCAAACCTGTGGGTCAACAACTCTTCGGGCATCCAGAGTCTGGCCGACTTGAAAGGCAAGCGCATCGGAGTTCCTGACTACGATATGACCGCCGCGTTGTGGTTCCGGATCACTCTGAAGGACCTCTACGGCATCGAGGCCAGCGACAACGAATGGTTCAACGGCCGCACCAAGGAACTGTGCCACGGCGGTTCCCTCGGTTTGGACAAGCAGCCCCCGGTGGCCACCACCCATCACTGGCTCACGGTGGACCAAACCATGGACGTCATGCTGGACCGGGGTGAGATCGACGCCTGCACCCAGATCCGTGCCGGCCAAGGCATTACCGCCGGCGACACTACCGTCATCGACAGGTACGGTGGGACGCAACTTGAAGGTAACCCACGGATGCGCAAACTATTGCCCGACAATGGGAAAGCGGTGGGCTACGAGTACTATCAAAAGACCGGCTTCTTCCATTCCAACCACAACGTAATCGTCCAGAACCGGGTCTTGAAGGAAAACCCTTGGGTGGCCATGGAGTTGTACGAGGGCTTCCAGCGTTCCAAGGAAATCGCCTACCAATGGGCGCGGCAGTCTCAATCAGCCTATCTATATTTTCCGGGCAGCGATTTCCAAAATCAGGCGGCGGATCTGGGCGAGGACCCGTATCCCATAGGGATAAAGGCATTTGGGAAGAACATCGAGCGCGCGATTCAGGGCTCGCTGGAACAAGGCCTCATCACCAAGCCTCTGACCCTGGATGACGTCTACTACCCCACGACCCTGGGAACCTAAGCCATGACGCTTGCTAGGGCAAACCAGGTCTGGAGGACCCGAATTGGCTGAGAGCGCTATCGGACAAGAGGGAACACTGCGGTTCGCCATCGCCGGGTTGGGCTCGGCAGGCTGCATGATGATTCCGGCTGCGTTGAAGCACCCCAACGTCCAACTGACCGCGGCGGCGGACTTAGACGAAGAATGCTTGGGGAAATTCCGCGACGACTTCCAGGCCGAGATCCATCCCGGAATGGAATCGCTGTGCCAAAGCCCCAACGTCGACGCCATCTACATCGCCACTCCTACCCAGCTGCACACCGATCATGCCCTTCTGGCGTTGAACGCAGGGAAGCATGTGGTTTTGGAAAAACCCATGGCGCTCACCCTGGAGGACGCCGACGCCATGATCCAATGCGCCGAAAGGAACGGCCGGCAACTGGTGGTGGGCCACTCCCACAGCTACGAAACGCCAATTAGGCGCATCAGAGACATTGTCCGCAGCGGCCGTTTGGGGGAACTGCGGATGATCCACAACTGGTACTACACCGATTGGATCTACCGGCTCAGAAACCCCGAAGAGCTGGACACGTCTCTGGGTGGAGGCATCACGTTCCGGCAGGGGTCGCACCAATTCGACATCATCCGCACCATCGGCGGGGGAATGCTGCGGAGCGTCCGGGCCATGACCGGAAGGTGGGACCCCGAGCGTCCGGCGGAAGGAAGCCACACCGTCTTCCTGGAATTCGAAGACGGGACTCCCGCGACGGCGGTTTACAACGGCTATGACCGGTTCCACACTTCGGAGCTGACCTTCGGCATTGGCGAGCAGGGGCAAAAGGTCAACGTATCGGAGTACGCCCGGTCGCGCAAGACGATCAAATATGGCGCCGGTCCTGAAGATGAATCGTCGCGCAAACGGGCATCCGTGCGCTACGGAGGCGCCCGCTCCAGCGGCCGCTCGCCTTCCAACGACAATCCTCCCTTTTACGGGTTGACGGTGGTTAGTTGTCAAGACGGGGACATTCGTCAATCGGCGGACGGGCTGATAATCTATGGACCGGAAGAAAGAGAGGAGATTCCATTGGCCACTGACGAATCGGGACGAGACGCTGTGATCAGCGAGCTCTACGAAGCGGTGGTGAATGACCATCCTCCGGCCCACAGCGGCCAATGGGGTAAGGCCAACCTGGAGGTGTGTCTGGCGGTGTTGGAATCCGCCGAAAACCGAAAAGAGGTCTACCTATCACACCAAGTTGCCGCCGGAGATTGACTCGGGTACGCGCTTCTTTCCAGATGACTCCCCGCGGCCCCTGTCCAATTATGCCGTGTTGGCGTAGCCGCAACTGGGAAACATGGCAACCGGTGGCCTTCAACTACCCCGGAGGTTCACCCCCGCTCGCCCTGAGCCTGTCGGAGGATGGTCCCGTTTGGTTTCAATGTTCTGAGAAATCTACCTAGAGGTAATGCTTGCCGCCGTTGACCATCAAGCATTGCCCGGTGAGGTAGCCTGAGTCTTCGCTGGCCAGATATTTCGCCATGGATGCAGCTTCTTCTGGTGTGCCCCACCGGTGCACCGCTTGCCGTTCACCCGGCGGGAAGGGTATCACGCCGGGTTCCTGGAAGCCGCCGGCGCAGATGCAATTCGCCGTGATGTTGTGAGAGCCATACTCCCGGGCGATACCCCTGGTTAGCCCCACGATGGCCAACTCCGACGTCGCTGAAATGGCGTCTTCCCCTTGGAACGCCGCTAATCCGCCGTAGTTGATGACGCGGCCCCATTTTCGTTCGGCCATTTTGGGGAGCACTTCTTGGCAAATGAACAGAGCTCCTCTGACCTCTGTTTGAATCTTGCGCTTCCAGGTGTCAAATGATATATCCAGAAGGGACTGGGGCATCTGGGGGACCAATCCGTTGTTCACCAGCACGTCTACGTGACCAAAAGCATCCGACACCAATTTTGACAGAGCGCGTACTTGGGATTCATCCCCGGCGTCGCACGTCCCCGTGGCCACCTTGACCCCCAACTCAGCGGCGGCTTGGGCAGTCTCTTCCAGAGCATCTTTGGGGCCGTTGGAAACCAACAGAAACCAACAATAGATTCGCGCCCTCCCGGGCGAAGGCCAGCGCCGTGGGCTTGCCGAAGTTGCGCACCGACTCGATGACCATGATATTTTTACCTTGGAGTCCGGTGTTCACGTGTTTCCTCCGATCTATAGCTGGTGCTGGGATTCAAAACCAAAGCGGGATGGGCCGGCCCACGAACGCCTCCCAACGAGTTGTTACAGGAAGTAGGCGCCCCCGTTGACCAGATAGGCCTGGCCGGTGATGTATGACGCCGCCTCGCTGCAGAGAAACACCACCGCCGCGCTGCACTCGTCCACCGTACCCTGCCGGGGAATCGGAACGTGTTGCATCCTCGACTGGTCCGCGCCCTCGGTTCCGCCCTCTTGCCCGGGAGTCCTCGTGACGTCAATGCTGCCGGGGCCGACGCAATTCACCGTGATGTTGTACTTACCGTATTCCTTGGCAACAGCCCTGGTAAACCCTTCTACGGCCATTTTCAATGTGCCTTGGCCGGCAACGCCGTGGAATGGGGCTATGCCCGAGTAATTGATGATGCGTCCCCACCGGTTTTGCACCATGCTGGGTATCACGGCCTTGGACATCAAGAAAGGAGCATGGACGTTTACGGCGATGGCCGCATCCCACAGCTCGGAAGTCATGTCCGCCAGATCGGCCCTTACCCGCCAGACGGCGTTGTTCACCACCACGTCGATGCGGCCGAACTCGTCTAAGCCCTTCTGGATGAACGCGTTGACCTGTGATTCATCGCTGACGTCGCACTGGGCGGTGACCACTTTCACGCCTTCTTTGGACGCCATTTGGGCCGTCTCTTCCAACCCGTCCATGCTTTGGCGGGTGCAGAGAAGCAGGTTCGCGCCTTCTTTGGCGAATGCCAAGGCGCTGGCGCGGCCGTGGTTTCGGGTGGCGCCGGTTACGACGACAACCTTGTCTTTCAGGCCAGTGTCCATCTGGGGCTCCTTTATAACTGCCGGAGGGCCGGAAATATGGTTGAATTTTAGTTAGAGGTTCCCAAGCGCGGCAGACCCTGAGATACACTCCAAGGCGCCCGGCAGATTCTCAACGCGGGCTAGTATACCACTGGCCGGGCAACTAGCGGAGGTGCGCCTTGTGCGCGGCTGACCTCATTTCGCCAAAGGGACTGGGATGCCGTGGTATACTTTGCCGGTTCCGGCCAAACCGCTCTCAAAACGCCCGAATCTCAATAACTCTACAGGAGTAAAGCAATGGCGACCGCTGCTCCGAAAATCGGCAACCTCATCAAAACTTAAAGCGAATATATGGTTGAGGCCCGCACCAAGCCCTTGCCTGAAGATGTGGCTCAAAAGGCAAAGCACCACATCCTAGACACCCTTGCCGCAATGGTGTCCGGTTCTACCCTGGACCCGGGCAAGCTCGGGATCAAATACGCCGGCCTGCAGGGGGGACCGCCCGAGGCCCAGGTGGTGGCTTCAGCGCTCCTGGTCAGCGCCACCAACGCGGCCCTGGCCAACGGCATTTTGGCGCATTCCGACGAGACCGACGATTCCCATGCACCTTCGGGAACTCATCCCGGCAGCGCCGTGGTGCCGGGAGCCCTGGCCATGGCTGAAAAGAACGATTGCAGCGGAGATACGCTGCTCAAAGCGGTGGTGCTGGGCTATGACGTCAGCAGCCGCATCATGCGGACATTGCGGCCCAATCGGCCATTCGAAGAGACACATGGACGCAGGTTTGGCAGCCACGCCATGGGCGGTGTTTTTGGAGCGGCGGCCGGGGCCAGCGGCGCCACCAACTTCGATGCGCTGCAGATGCGCCACCTCTTATCTTACACCGCCCAGCAGGCCTCGGGGATAACGTCGTGGCAAGCCGACGTGGAGCACATCGAAAAGGCCTTTGATTTTGCCGGTATGCCCGCCAGGAGCGGGGTCACCGGGGCCACCATGGTGGAGGCTGGATTCACCGGAGTGCCCGATGTCTTTGAAGGTTTCAACAACTTCATCGATTGCTACTCCGATGCGCCGGAAAAAGAAGCCCTGATCGCCGAATTGGGCAGCCGGTACGAGGTAATGCAGACCAACATCAAACGATATTGCGTCGGCTCGCCGATCCAGGCGCCGGTGGACGCTCTGCTAAATATCATGCGCGCCCACAACCTTGGATATGACGATTATCAGAGCATGGTGGTCATTACGTCCAATGGAGAAAACCGGCTGACCGGCGCCGAGCAATCCATGCCGGATATCAACCTCAGATACCTGCTAGCGGTGAGCATGTTGGACGGCGATCTAAGCTTTGAAGCGGGGCACGATTTTGACAGGATGAAAGCTCCGGAGGTCGTCGACATAGGAAATCGCATCGAAGTACAAGCCGACCCTTCGTTGGTGACCGTCGAAAGCCCTCGCCAGGGAGTGGTTGAGTTCATCACCAAAGATGGCCGCACACTCAGAGATCACGTTGTGGTGGTGAAAGGCGCCATGGAGAACCCGCTTTCGCCGGCGGAAGTGGAAGCCAAAGAACGCCCATTGCTGGCGATGGTGCTAGGCGCCGCCAAGGCTGACCAACTCATAGAGGCTATCTGGAACCTGGAATCCGTGGCTAATGTCCGGGAGTTGCGGCCATTGCTTTCGGCTTAAGTGTTGGCGCCCAAAGAATCCTAATTATTAAAGGTCCGGTCTTTCAAAGAAGACCGGACCTTTAATAATTGAATCAGAAGATCGTCGGTGAAGGGCGCGCTGCTGGAATTGTGCTTAGCGGCGGCCCGTGCCCCGGAGCCGTGGGTCCAAAACGTCCCTCAGGGCGTCGCCAAATAGGTTGAATGCCATGACTACGATCACGATGGCCATGCCTGGCGCCAGGGACAACCAGGGCGCGATCATTAGGTAATCCCGTCCGATTCCCGACAACATGCGCCCCCATGACGGATGGGGCGGCGGCACGCCTACGCCCAGGAAACTCAAGGATGCTTCTTGCAAGATAGCAATTCCGAGGGCGGCCGTCGCCACGACCAGGTATGGAGGTATGCAGTTGGGCATCACATGGCGGAACACCACCCTTTTCCAACTGGCGCCGCTACAGATGGCGGCTTCCACATAGTCCATGTTTCTAACGGATATAGCGGATCCACGGACCACTCTGGCGGCGATGGCTATCAGCCCAATGCTGATGGCGATTACCACATTATTGAGACTTGATCCCAGAGAAGCGACTATGACCAAGGCCAACGCCAGAGTGGGAATGCTCTGCAAAATGTCAATCAAGCGTTGGCTGATCAGGTCGAACCGCCCACCCGAGTAACCGCTGACTAGTCCCCAAACGCCTCCAAATCCCGTACCCAGTATAACGGCGGTGAATCCCACGTAAATGGAGATCTTGGCCCCGCCGATGATGTTGCTGAACACGTCCCGCCCGTAGGGATCGGTGCCCAATATATGTCCGGGGTGGGGGCTTTCAAGCCTTTCGCTGAAGCTCATGTCGATGGGGTTATAAGGAGTCAAATACGCGCCGAAGACGGTCAAGAAAAGCATGCCAAGGACGATTGCGGCGCCGGCGGCGCCCAGCGGTTTGTTGACGATGAACCGCCAAAGCTTCCGGCGCTGTAGCGCAAATGGCGATGGCATAGCGATCAGAGTATCGCCTATGGCGGGCGAGGGTGTTCTAATATTCATGATTTCACCAGGATCGTTTGGTAACCACGGTTATCATCCACATTAATACTCGGAGTACCGAATGCGTGGATCAAGGTATGAATATAACAAGTCCACGCCCAGATTCACGACGATGTGGATTACTGTGATGAATAGGACTAGGTTTTGTATAACCGGGTAGTCGCGCAGCCGCACCCCGTCCACGATGGCCGAACCCAGTCCTGGAAGGTTGAAAACCACCTCGGTCACCAACGAACCGCTGATGAGACCGCTGAGTTGGGTCCCTGAGATGGTCACTACAGGAATTGCGGCGTTCTTCAAGGCATGCCGCCACAGCACCGTGCTGCTCCCTAGCCCTTTTGCGTTGGCCGTTCGTATGTAATCTTCTCTTAGAACCTCAAGCATGGTGGCCCGGGTCATGCGGGTTTGCAAGGCCGCCAAAGCGGTCCCCAAAACCAACGCCGGCAACATCAACTGGGTGAAATTCTCACCTGGGGAACTCCACGGAGACGAATAGACCAACGCCGGCACCCAACCAAAAATAGCCGCCAGGTACGTCAACATTAGGATGCCCAGCCAGAAATTGGGTATGGCTAGGCCTATGACGCTGAAGAAACGGGGAATGTAGTCCAGCGGGGTATCCTGTTTTAACGCGGACAACATCCCTATTGGAATGGCGATCGCCCAAGATAATACCAAAGCCATCGCCGACAGCTGTAGGGTCAACGGAAACCGGCGAGCCAGTAATTCCTTCACTGGTTGCCTGGTCCACAACGACTCGCCTAAGTCCCAATGGGCCACGTCCCACATCCAAGTCCCAAACTGCATGTAGAGGGGTGTGTCCAGGCCCAACTTCTCGCGAATCACCTGAACCGCTTCGATGCTGCGGTCTTCTTCACCCTCGCCGCCGCCGATGGCGATCAAGACAGCCACATCGCCAGGCGCGATGCGCATGATGACAAAAATGAGGACGGCGGCCCCAAGTACCGTGGGAATCCCCAGGAGCAACCGTTGAGTAACGTATTTACGCAATGTTCCTTCCAGCCAAGTGCTGTAGCCCGCTCGGCTCTAGACCCTTGATTCGGATGTTAGCAGAAAAATCAAATACGAGACAGAGCCATTTGGCCACAGTTAGGTGGCATTAGCTGCTAGTGATGATCCGCCGTGGCGTATAGCGGTCATATTAAATCATAAGGCTGGTTGGGTATCAATGACAGATAATGCAGGAGGGTTGGCATAGAATGCAACTCTCCAATCTGAGGAGTCGGAATCTTCGTTTTGGCGTGCCCGTGGCGATTGGACAGCGCCCGAATCTGGTATGATCTATCAGGCGTAATAGCCTTTGAGGGTCCGCCGAGTGGCCCGCTGGGTGGATGGGATGTAAGGCGGGGCTACGGTGGATTGACGTGCGGCAATGGATGGCGAACTGACCCGCAACGCACTTTGCAGGGATTGACATGCTATTGCCGCCAACTTATCCTAGCTACGGATATCGCGATATAAGCAAGGGTGTACTATTTAGCATCCATGGGCGAACATCGGGGCTTTCTCTCAACGGGCCATTCTACGAAATTTAACTGGATTCTTTTTAACTGGGTTGCTTCAGGAGGTAGTCCATAATGCGAGACAAGTTTGGCAGGATTTTTCCACTGATTGCTCTGGCCATGGTGTTGGCCGTGGTGGCCGTAGCCTGCGGCGCCGGCGAACAACCGTTGCCCACCGCCACGTTGGGTGTGACTCTCGGTGAAGGAGGGGTAACAGGTGGCGCTGAAGCCACACCTGTCCCCACGGCCGTCCTAGTAGAGCCCACTGACGCCATCAAAACAGGTGGAATCCTGAAGCAGGCCCACCGGCGTAGTCCGCTGCACTTTAGGTTGGACGTGGACGAAGCTACCGACCAAATCTCCAACACGACCCCGCTGTTCAACCAGTTGGTTTCCCTGCAGCCCCCAGGTTTTACGGCAGTCGGTCCCGACTTGGCCGATACCTGGGAAGTAAGCGATGACGGGCTGACGTTCACATTCAATTTGGCGTCAAACATCATCAACCACAACGGAAATCCTTGGACATCTAGCGACGCCAAATTCACCCTGGAAACATTGGCCAAGACCACCGAGAACCGCCCACCCCACCTGACCGTCAGCGTCGGCGGAGTGAGCATACTGGAGAAAATAGAGACCCCAGACGAAAACACGTTGATCGTCACACTCAACCAGCTGGATGGATTGTTCCTGGCCAACTTGAGCCAAAACCGGGCCTCCATGCACACCGAGGCTGATTACGATGAGAACGATTCCCTAGACAATCCGGTGGGGACCGGACCCTTCTTCCTGCAAAGCCACCGCGTGGGTGAGAAGCTGGAGTTCCGCAAGCATGAGCAGTATTTCAAAGACGGCCTGCCCTACCTAGACGGCATTGACACGTTCATAATCCGCGACACGGCGGCGAAGCTGGCGGCATTCGAAGCCCAACGGGTCGACATTATCATGATGGGCAGCAGCCATGGCTTGTTTGCCGGGAACCTGCAGCAGGTTGCTGACAGGCATCCGGGCGAAATTACCTTCTACGCGGGGCAACACACCGTGTCTCGCGGCGTAAAATGGAATTGGAAACAAGAAGGCCCCTGGCAGGACATACGGGTCCGTCAAGCCATTAACCTGGCGATAGACCGCGATCAGGTATGTGAAGCCATACCCAGTTGTATCGTTGGTGGTTGGGTGCCTTCCGCCACCTACGGAATCACCGACCGTGACGAATTGGCCGCCACCCCGGGATTTGCCCGGACCGGCCCGGAAAAGGATGCCGAGATTGCCGAAGCCAAGCTGCTGCTGGCCGATGCAGGCTTCCCAGACGGCTTTGAGGTGAAGAGCCTCTGCCGCGATACCGCAGACTACCGTGACCAGTTCTGCCCGGTAATGGAGTTCATGCTCAGAGACACGCTAAACATCCGCTTGGAGTTGGATGTTCAAGAAAGCGGAGCTTGGACCGAAAAACAAGACACTGGCGATTACATGTTCGAGACCGGGTCGGCTGGATCGGCCAGGGTTGACCACCCCTTCGATTGGCTAGATTACACCTCGTTCTGCGGCGAAGATCCAGCCATCAATGTTACCAACTACTGCAATGAAGGGCTTGACGAGATTTTACGCCAAATCAGGGTCGAAACCGACGATGCCAAATTGAAGGCGTTGAGTGACCAAGCCGTGGAAATCATGGACACTGAGTTGCCATACGCCATCGTGTTCTGGCCGGCGCGCTGGCCGGTTTCGTGGAACTACGTCAAGAACGTGCCGGATGAACACTACTCCGGACAGTATTCCCAAGCCCGGCGTCTGGAGCAGGTCTGGCTGGATAAATAACCACCAAGGGCAAACAGGCGAAAAACAGGCGAAAAACAGGCGGATCCAGGGCCACCCATTGCGGGTGGCCCTTCTTTTTTGCACTTGAGGTCTGGCTAACCGACTGTCTGCCCACCTAGTTTCACCAAGTAGGATAGCAACCCCTTGCGGGGCATTAAAGAAACTGAGGCGTTGCCCCAACCTTGCCGTCGTGAGAAGCGTCACCGGCCAAAACATCTAAGATAATGGCCTAGTCCGCCCACTGATGCGCCACAACCACGAACCGCTGCTAGAGATTGTCTTGAGCTTCGTTGAAGCGTTCGGGGTGACATGTCGTCTGGGCTTGTGGGTAAATCCTGCCGGAGGGGAAACCCGGAGGACGGGCTTGTTTAAACCGGCCTATGCCGGCCTTTGTACTCATCATCTTGGAGAGCATGTGACCCAAAGATGTGCAGCATTGGGCATGGTCAACCCTAGGTTCCAAGAGGAAGTATGCCCGATATTGGAATTCGGGGGAAAGGCTTGCCTGGAATCGTTTGGATATGAAACGGGGTAAGCAGGGACCTCGCTGTAATGTCTTATGCAACGGAAAGGGGCCACCTGGAGAGGTGGCCCCTTATTGGTCCTCAACTGATCGCCGTTATCATGCGGTCGATCGCTAGTCAAAGCAGCACGGGTTGGCGCCGGTTCTTCGGTGTTACGGTCTATTGCTCCGGGGTGATCATGAGCGCAGCGCTGGCGCCGCCGTTCTTGCTTCCCAGCACCACCACGCTGTGCAGGCCTTCGGCGAATGGACCGCCTTCGGTGTCTCTGCTGCGTGGCCTGATCTCCACTTCAAATGTGCCCGACGAGTCAACCACAGCGCCGCCGATGAATACGTGATAGTCATTGGGTCCATAGACTTCAATGGTAACTGCCTCATCGGTCTGCCATCCGGAACCTATCACCATGATTTCGGGCCGGCCTGCTTCCGCTTCAGATGGATTGAGCATTACGGCGCCGGTATGGGCGGAACCGGCGGCGGCGGAATCTCCTTGGGGTCCTGCGGAGCCTTCCTGTCCCTGAGGTCCTGCTGGGCCCGCCGCGCCCGCTGCTCCTTGAAGGCCTTGAGACCCGGCGCAGGCGGCTAACGCGATGGTTGTTAACGATATCAGTAAGAAAATCACTACAGTCTTAAGAATAGGCTTCATCAAATGTCATTACCTCGTTATGATATGGTTTAGAATCAATGGGTTTCGTCTACAATCGGGACCGGGCCAGTATATTTCAGCCTTGCAAGCCAGTCAAGTTTGCCTTGTGGGAAGACAAATGCTGGTGCTTTAGCTCAATCCCCCCACCTGGTAGGAAAGTTAATTCCCGATCCAGCCGTACTGGGACATGTCGAATATCACGCCATCGGGACCGCTGAATTTCACGTCGGCGTTGCTGTGGCCACGGCGCGGCGCCTCAACACTTGGTTCCGGTTGGGATGTTAGCCTGGTGCCGCCTGCCTTTTCCGCCTTTTTTACGAATTCCGGAATGTCATCCACGGTGAAACCAATGTGGTGTATGCCGCAGAAGTTAGCGCCCTGGGCGCCTACGTCGGCGTCATCTGCTTGCTTGGCCTTACGTATGGTTAGGTTCATTTCCCCGTCGCTGAGGTAAATGTGAGTGCCTCCGCTCCGGCCAACTTCTTCCATCTCGAATAACTCTTTCCAAAAGTCCGCCACTTTGTCTACATCGTTTGCGGTCAAGGCTATGTGCTTGATCTTAGGCATGATCGCTCCTCATTTGAAATCTCGGGCGTCGGGCGTCGATGGTTGCCTTTAGCGTCGATGGTAGTTTGTTAAATACTCAGGGTGCCATTGTATCACCGCAAATGATAGCACGACAAATGCCGGGTCACACGGCCAGCACGGAAACAAGATAGGTGCGCGCACCCGAAAGGGCGCCGGCGGCTTAGCTTCAAACTCGGCCAATTCGAGTTCGTTTTGGACCTGCGGCGGCCGCGTTGGATGGAAATATAAAGGCGATTAATGCGGCCGCAACGGCGTGGTCCACCAGTTCCTGTCTCACCGGTGCACGGTATTTCCCTCAGCTGCCACGAAGTCTCGTAGAAACGTCTGCAACTCCGAGGGGAGTTCATCGAGTTCACCCAACCGAAACATCGAACCGCTGCTCAGGTTCGTTGAAAAAAAAGTATCGCCGGTCCCCAGTACAACCGACCAGTTGTCTAGAAGCTCTCGCAATATCCGTGTCTGGGTGCTCGGACTAATGATCTCAGATGATGTCACCAGCACCTGGTCCACCGTGATGCCCATATCGGTGCCGAACTCCTGGATCGTCTCTTGTACGGTTGTAGGCGCGGGGCTGCCTCGGGAATTGCCCTCACGGCTGGCTAGGGTTACAACCCCAACGAGGATAGTGGTTATGATTACAATAGCGGCGGTCCCTACCACAGCCCAAAACTTGGTTACTCGCCATCGCCCAAAAGTCGCCTTCGGCGTATCCAACCCTTTCAACAGTCCGCTGACCATTTCTTCCTTATCGCCGACTGGGACGTCCAGCGAAGCGCAGGCTCTACGAATAGCTTCTGTCGGAAAAGCATTGATTAACTGGATAACTGATCGCTCATTTTGAATCAGCCGCTGAATTCGGACCGGCTTGGTCCCGCTAGTCGACAGATTCAGGCTTCCCAACGCATCTGCGATGTCGCGGGATAGAAAGGCGTCGAACAGGTTGTGAGTGTTCAATTCCGGGCTTCCTTTGGCAACGACGGCACCGTGGATATTGGCATTCTGGAAATCATGGTCCAGACCGTAGATCACGAGGCGAGACGAATCAACTCGCCTGGCTCCCGATTTTCAAACTTCTATCGCCTCTGGGCCGTCCACACCCCCCTTTCTTGCTCGCGGGTGTGTCGACGATTACGGCAACTGCATCTTGCGCCCAGTCTGAGCCACACGGTGAAGCCGATGGGCGCATCACACTTGGGGAGAATGAACATAAAATGACAACGAAAATGACAACGCGGAATTCGAATCACCGAGATCACCCGGTGGACCCCGTGACCCGCCAATTGGTGCGGGGGTCTTTGAGAGCGGCCCGGTTGGAATGCGAGCTCATCATCGAAAGGACCGCCATGTCGGATTTCATTCGAGAGAAAAAAGACTACACCGTCAGCTTTCTGGACGCTCAGGGCCACGAGATATACGGTTCAACCATGGGCAGCGACATCATGGGCTGCGTGTGGGATTTCTACCCGCACGAGACCATGGCGCCCGGAGACCTGTATTGGTACAATGATCCTTACATCTCCCACGGCAGTATCACCCACACGCCGGACATGGTTTTCATAACCCCAGTGTTCCACGAGGGGGAGATCGTCGCCTATTCCCATTCCTTCGCCCACTTCTGGGACTTGGGCGGCGCCCGGCCAGGGAGTATCGGCCCGGCCAACACTGAGATATTTCACGACGGGACTTTGGTGCCGCCGATCAAGATTGTGGATCAAGGACGGTTGAACGGCGAAGCCTACCGGATAATCCTCCGCAACTCCCGGTATCCTGACTTATTGGAAGGCGATTCCCGGGCCATGATGGCGGCCACCAAACGGGCTCAGGAACGGCTTCTTGAGATGTTCGGCCGGTTTGGCAAGCAGACCATGTTGTCGGCGATCCAACTGGACCAACTAGACACCGCCAAGTTGGTTAGGGAAAAGACGTTGGAACTGATCCCGGAAGGGGAATACGGGGTTCGGGATTACATGGACCATGCCGGGTTAGGAGATGGGTGGCATTCTTTTCATATCAAGCTAACCCGCAAAGACGACCGCATTGTGCTGGATTGCACCGAAACCGGCGACCAGGCCACGGGGTCCATAAACTTCATGGCCAGCGAGGGTGCGATAGGAGCTTATTTCGGACAACACTTCCACCAATATGACACGTCCCTGCTGGCCAACCACGGGCTTTTGGCGTCTGTCGATGAGGCGCGACTTCGTCCGGGCAGCCTACTCCAACCCGAGTGGCCGGCGGCGTTGGGCTGCCGGGCTCACACCTTACCCAAGCTCAAGGGCGCGGTGCGGGCGGTGCTGGCCAAGCCCACCGGAGGCGACGTGATGGCGGGCACGGCAGTCTATGTCATCGCTTATTGGAGGATGAAAGACGAGAAAACCGGCGAATGGCTGCTTTGCACCGACGGCATTGCCGTGGGTCATGGGGGAAGGCCGTTTGCCGATGGCTTAAACGCCATATATCAGCGGCATAACGAGAACTATCCCGGCGAGTTCATGGAGATGGAATTCCCGCTACGGATGGAGCGGTACGCCATCTCGCCTGATTCGGGCGGGCCCGGAAAATTCCGCGGAGGGTGCGGCGTCATCCGCGACGTCCGTCTGCTGGCCAGCGAAGGCACGTTCGGTTTGCGGGTGGAAAACAACGTGTTTCCAGCTTGGGGTGTCAATGGAGGCATGGGCGGAGGGACGTCCCGGGTGGTCATGAATCCGGGATCGGCCCAGGAGAAAGAGATCAGGCCTTTTTCCGACGACAACCACTGGTCATCGGGCGATCTGGTGAGGATATAAACGGCCGGAGGAGGAGGCTGGGGCGACCCCCTAGAGCGGGAACCCGGCCTGGTCTTGGACGACGTGCTAGACGGTTTCGTTAGCTTGGAAGCGGCTTCCCAATCCTACGGCGTTGTGATCGACTCGGTAACCATGCAGATTGACAGCCCGGGAACCGCCGGCATGCGCCGGGACCTGGCGAAATCCCGGGGAAAGACCAAACTTTTCCACCGGTTCGATTATTTCGAGACTTCGGAAGAGGAGTTTGAGTGGGTCAAACGGAATATCCCACGCTGAACTCCCGATGGCTTGTCCGCAGTTTTGATTCTTCGGTCGCCGCGCTCCTCAGGATGATAATTCTGGAGCGAAGCCCCGCCCCATGCAGACCGCCCGCCAGTCGGCAAAAAAGCGGCGGATGTGGTATTTTTAGTTGCACCTAGTTCTTATTACCAGAAGGAGAACTTATAGAATGGCTACCAAAATACCAGGTGAGACTTATCGCGGTGAGGGATTGCACGTTCCCCTGTCCCCTGACGGGCAAGTTGCGGCTTACGTATGGCCGCTGAGAATCCTTAAGATCCAGGGCCAAGGCTGCGGCGGCCCAACCATTGGCGTCGAAGTGGGCAACGAAGAGATCATTCGCTTCGACTGCCACGATGCCATGGGGCATTGGCACCGGGGCGGTTACGACCGATTGGAGCGGCCGGGGAATTCCCACGTGGACTTCCCGGAGGGATTAAAGGCCGTCGACGCCCAAGTCGAATGGGCTTTGGAGCAGATCAAGGAGAATTGCGGAGAATTCCTGGCCGAAGCCCAACAGGAAGACGCCGCCAAGCTCTTGGACGAATCCTTTGTGCAGACCGGCCTGTCGGCTATAAAGGCCCACATAGAGAAAAACAGCGGCCTGCGGCCCCAGGCGATAGCCGAGAACTTGATCGCCAGCTAATCAAAGCGCCACATCTTCGCGATCAAAGAGAAAGCCCCGGCGGGTTACGCCGGGGCTTTCGTCTACCTTGCCGGCCGCAGGGTTTTTACTCCAGCAAAAACGCCTTGATATCGGCGTAGGCCTCGGCGGGCATCTCTTCAGCTATGTGGTGCCCGCATGCCATGGCATGGCCCCGCACGTCGGTGGCGTAATCGCGCCACACCTGCATCACGTCTTGGGTCCGGCCCACGAATCCGGTGGTGCTCCATAAAGCTAGCATGGGGCAGGTGACTTTGTTGTCGAAATCCGCGTCGTCGTGCACCAGATCGATGCTGGCGCCGGCCCGGTAGTCCTCGCACATGGCATGGATCGCGTCGGCGTCAAAGCAGCGGGCATATTCATCGACCGCCTCCGGGGGGAAGACATCGGCGGCGTTGGCGCCCCTTTGAAATCGGCTGCGGATGTAATAGTCGGAGCAGGCGCCAATGATCCTTTCCGGGAAGTCGAAGGGCTGGATCAAGAAGAACCAGTGGTGGGTGCTGGTGGCCATCTCTTTATCAACGATCTGAAACATGCGGCGGGTCGGTATTATGTCCAGCACCGCCAGCTTCCGCACCCGCTGGGGGTGGTCTTTGGTCAGCCGGTGGGACACCCGGGCGCCCCGGTCGTGGCTGACCAGGAAAAAGGAATCAAACCCCAACTTCTCCATGACTTCCACCTGGTCTTGGGCCATCGCTCTTTTGGAATAGTTCGAATGCTCCGGGTCGCCCTTGGGTTTTCCGCTGTCGCCATAGCCCCGCAGGTCGGCCGCCACCACGGTGAAGTCTTGCGCCAACAGAGGGGCGACCTTGTGCCACATGGTATGGGTTTGGGGATAGCCGTGGAGCAACAACAAGGGAGGACCGCTGCCGGCTGTCACCAGATTGATATTAGTCCCACTAGTCTCAATCTGCTTTTGTTCGAATCCTTCAAACATAATGCTCACCTATATTTCCCGCTGGTTGTTCACACGTGGGCTAGCGTTGATACGGCCGCCCGACTCGGCCGGGAATCATCTTCAGGGCGCTAGGGCTGCATTGTAGAGCGGTCAAGGCGGCATGGCTACCGGGAGGGTTTCGGCCCGCGCGGGTCTGCTAACAATCTGTCTCAATAAGGGCCATCCAAGGGGGGACGATCCTGCAACAGGATCAGGACAAATGTGCGGAACTCACTCACTCCGTTCCCGGTTGACGCGATCGGGGCGCCGTTTTATAGTTCACGCCATTCCCAAGCCAGGTGTTCCGGGGAACCGGGTTAAACTGAGCGAAACAAGCCAGGAGGTTTGCACTGTGGAATTCGGCATCCAGTTTTTCCCCGATGTGTCTCCCGAGGAGAAATCGGGCGCTGACTACTGGTCGGACGCGCTCAGCCTGGTAGCCTTGTGCGACCTATTGGGCTATACGTCGGTCCGCACCGTGGAGCACTACTTCCACCGTTATGGCGGTTACAGCCCCAACCCCATCGTGTTCCTAGCAGCGGCGGCCATGCGCACACGAAATGCCCGGCTCATCACGGGCTCCGTGCTGCCTGTTTTCAACAATCCATTGAAACTGGCCGGTGAGATAGGAATGTTGGACGCTATCTCCGGCGGCCGGCTTGATGTGGGGTTCGCCAGGGCGTTCCTGCCCCACGAGTTCACCCACTTCGGGGTCAGTCTGGATGAAAGCAGGGCGCGCTTCGACGAAGGTCTGGAGCAGGTGCGCCGGCTGCTGGAAGAAGAGAACGTCACCGCCCAAGGCGAGTTCCATTCCTTTCAATCGGTAACCTCTTTGCCCAGGCCGACCCAGAAGCCCCGCCCTCCTTTCTGGGCAGCCCCCGTTAGCACTCCGGAATCATTTGTCAACGCCGACCGCAATGGCCACGGGGTCATGGCCATACCCTTGGGCGGAGGACCCATGGCCGAGTTGATAGGCCAGTACCGGGAGGCTTGGCAATCCGCCGGACACCCGGGCCGGGGACGCGTGATGTTGGCATTCCATATGTTCTGCCATTCAGACGGTTCGACGGCAACGCAGATCGCCCGGGAGCCTCTGAACTCTTACCTGGGCGCCCTGGCCGAGGCCGCCGCGGGGTGGGTTCAGGGAGCCTCGTCGAGGGACTACCAGAATTACGGTCAAGTAATTACGGTCATCAGCAAGGAGACTTTCGAGACTCAGGTCGCCAAGGGCGCCGCGTGGGTTGGCGCTCCGGCGCAATTGAGGGAGCAGGTTCGCGAGTATCAGGAGATCGTCGGAGGTATGGAAATCGCCTCATTGCAGATGAATTTCAACACCATAGGCCTGAAGGATGCTGAAGCGTCCATGCGTCTATTCGCAGCTGAAGTCATGCCCGAGTTCCTGGACTAGGCCCAACTAAATGCCGCAATGCTCCCCTAATACTACAACGACGGGTTTAAGGTGGCGGCTCCATCCTGCTTTCGCGGCGGGTGGAGCGGCGTCTCTCGTGGGAACGGCGAGCCCGTTCGTTGCGTAGCTGCGTATCCTCCAGCCACAACAGCAATTGATCGGGCCCGAACTGCTCCCGGGGCAGCATCTCCCGCACCACCCGGTACACCTGTGGCCTCGTGATCCGGGGCATCTTTTTCCCCCCAATCCTGCTGCAGGCTCAGCAGGAACGCTCCACCCAGCAGGCACATGGCTATGTGGTGATGCCACCCTGCCCAGCTGCGGGTCTCGTATTCGTCCAGCCCCACGTCACCCTTCTCAGTCTCGAACTCCGTTTCAATGCGCCACCTGGACCCACCCACGTAGGCCAGAGTCTCCAAGGTTGTGCCCTCGGGAGCGTTGGACAGGTAGTAGCGGGGCTCGCTGCCGTCCAGGTTCCGGCGCCAGACGGCCCACAGTTCCTCGCCGGGCTTGCGCCTCCTGGTGGCCCGCACCCGCTGGGCACTGAACCGGTAGGTGCGCGGCCCCTGGCTTCCCTGGGCCACCGTTATCTCCCGCCAAGCCTCATCCGGCAGTTCATCACCGCGCTGCTCCATGGTCCGCCGCTGCCCAGGCCGCAGCTTGGGTTTGCGGGGGCGGCCGAACCCCGGATATTCCGGACTGGTCCAAGCCGGGTCCAAGGGCCAGACCGTAGTGCCGCCCGGAACGTCCAGCACGTAGCGCATCCCCAGGGCCGCCAGTCCCTCCCGGAAGGTCGGCGACATCCCGAAGGCGTCGTCTCCGGCAACCCACTCGGCCCTGAGGTAGCCCAACTCCAGGACCCGCTCCAGCATCTCCAGGGCCAACTCCGTCTTTGACCGGTAGTTCCGCCGGTCCTCCGGCACACCCGCCGCAGCACACCGGTCCTGGTCGGAGGTCCAACTCTTGGGCAGATACAGCCGCTTGTCCACCAACGCCCGGCCCAGCGGGCTGACGTAGGCCAGGAACATCCCACCCTGGCAGTTGGCCACCTTGCCCAGCCTGCCGCAGTACTGCCGGGCCACTCCCGCCGATTTCCTGCCCTGCTTGGGGAAGTCGCTGCCATCGAACACCCACACCGCCTCCAGGTGTCCCAGCCTGGGGGCCAAGTATTCCTGCAACCGCCCTATGACTGTCTCATGGGACCACCGGGCCTCGGTGAGAAAGCGCTGCATCGCCCGGGCCGAGATGCCCACCGATTCCGAGAGATTCTCGGCGTTGCGCCGCTCCTGGTCCTGCACCAGCAGCGCCTGAAGGTAATTCCCGCTGTGATCCCGCCACTGCTTGCGGCCGAAGGAGGCCGCAAAGAAGGCGTGGAATTCCTGAAGGCTGTCGTAGACCCGCTCGAAGCTCGCCGCATCCATCACCCAAACCACCCAACATCATCTGTCCAGCCATCCTACCAGACAACTCGTCGTTGTAGTACTAGAGGTCTGGCCGGAAAGCCATTGGCCGGGTTTCGCGCTACGCCAGACAGACGTATTATAGTCTTATATGGCATGATAGTGTCTGTAATACGGTTCAAGAACCCACTGTTACATCGACAATCGACGTTAAGAAACCGGCAGCTTGGAGAGAATCGGGGTTTCCGTCCGAGTTTCTAGTACTACAACGACGGGTTTAAGGTGGCGGCTCCATCCTGCTTTCGCGGCGGGTGGAGCGGCGTCTCTCGTGGGAACGGCGAGCCCGTTCGTTGCGTAGCTGCGTATCCTCCAGCCACAACAGCAATTGATCGGGCCCGAACTGCTCCCGGGGCAGCATCTCCCGCACCACCCGGTACACCTGTGGCCTCGTGATCCGGGGCATCTTTTTACCCCCAATCCTGCTGCAGGCTCAGCAGGAACGCTCCACCCAGCAGGCACATGGCTATGTGGTGATGCCACCCTGCCCAGCTGCGGGTCTCGTATTCGTCCAGCCCCACGTCACCCTTCTCAGTCTCGAACTCCGTTTCAATGCGCCACCTGGACCCACCCACGTAGGCCAGAGTCTCCAAGGTTGTGCCCTCGGGAGCGTTGGACAGGTAGTAGCGGGGCTCGCTGCCGTCCAGGTTCCGGCGCCAGACGGCCCACAGTTCCTCGCCGGGCTTGCGCCTCCTGGTGGCCCGCACCCGCTGGGCACTGAACCGGTAGGTGCGCGGCCCCTGGCTTCCCTGGGCCACCGTTATCTCCCGCCAAGCCTCATCCGGCAGTTCATCACCGCGCTGCTCCATGGTCCGCCGCTGCCCAGGCCGCAGCTTGGGTTTGCGGGGGCGGCCGAACCCCGGATATTCCGGACTGGTCCAAGCCGGGTCCAAGGGCCAGACCGTAGTGCCGCCCGGAACGTCCAGCACGTAGCGCATCCCCAGGGCCGCCAGTCCCTCCCGGAAGGTCGGCGACATCCCGAAGGCGTCGTCTCCGGCAACCCACTCGGCCCTGAGGTAGCCCAACTCCAGGACCCGCTCCAGCATCTCCAGGGCCAACTCCGTCTTTGACCGGTAGTTCCGCCGGTCCTCCGGCACACCCGCCGCAGCACACCGGTCCTGGTCGGAGGTCCAACTCTTGGGCAGATACAGCCGCTTGTCCACCAACGCCCGGCCCAGCGGGCTGACGTAGGCCAGGAACATCCCACCCTGGCAGTTGGCCACCTTGCCCAGCCTGCCGCAGTACTGCTGGGCCACTCCCGCCGATTTCCTGCCCTGCTTGGGGAAGTCGCTGCCATCGAACACCCACACCGCCTCCAGGTGTCCCAGCCTGGGGGCCAAGTATTCCTGCAACCGCCCTATGACTGTCTCATCGGACCACCGGGCCTCGGTGAGAAAGCGCTGCATCGCCCGGGCCGAGATGCCCACCGATTCCGAGAGATTCTCGGCGTTGCGCCGCTCCTGGTCCTGCACCAGCAGCGCCTGAAGGTAATTCCCGCTGTGATCCCGCCACTGCTTGCGGCCGAAGGAGGCCGCAAAGAAGGCGTGGAATTCCTGAAGGCTGTCGTAGACCCGCTCGAAGCTCGCCGCATCCATCACCCAAACCACCCAACATCATCTGTCCAGCCATCCTACCAGACAACTCGTTGTTGTAGTACTAAAGGTGTGCCCAGAAACAAAAACACAGGCCGGGAAACTTCTTCCCGGCCTGTAGATGATTTGCTTGCTTGGACTCCACTGTGCCCAGCAATTACTGCTGGATGAGCAGCCCCGCACATTTTATTTACGCGGGGACTTACTTGTCTCTTGAGTAGCGTGGAGCCTCCTGCCCTCGGCAGCCCCACCGGTCATCATGCGCCGGCGGGGCCCGGACAGGCCAGAAGGCAGGGGAACCGTGTCATTAACTCTTTATTCATGGTTGGCCCCCTTGTGTCCCATTGGTCTGCCCAGCCAGGGAAGACTCATGGGAGAATTACCGCATATCTAATCTACCAGGCGTGCATGGTGCCATCGAGGGCCAATGGTCATCAGGCTCTAGGGCCAAAAGGCCCTCCGTGAAACAAGACGAGCCGCCAAGTTGGAGCCGGTCTCACGCGCCCGTCCACTCGAAGGCCAGCGTGGCGTAACGTACGAAGATCGTGCCTCCCGGCGCGCCCAGGGGTCCGTTGGCCGCAAGCAGGGCGATAGTGTGCCGGTCGCCAGGGGTTACATCGCTGTTGAGCAAAACCCGTTGGGGCACATTGAAACCCTGGATGGCGCCCCGGTCCCTGTTGCACTCGCCGTCAAGCCAAATCTCGCCGTAGTCGTCGATGCACGTTTCAAATTGGACCCGAACACCGCGAGTCGGGTGGCCTTCCACTGTTTCAGGCAATGTTACGTTGATGCGATACCAGGCGAAGGTGAATCCGTGGGAAAGCCGGGTGGCCAAGTCGGTGCAGACCTCCCAGCTGGAATCGTCGTAATCCACCATCCGGGCGGGACTGCCCACTGCTTGGGTCACCAAACCCTCGTTGGACTCACCCGGCACGTAACCCCTGGCGAACTTCCATTGCCCGCCCACCGCCGCCAAACCGGCCGGGTCTCCTAGATTGATAGTTGCTCTCGGCATAAAGTTGCTCCTCAAGATAGAATTCAGTTTTAGTTAAGATGATCCTGTTTCAAAATGATCAATACTTACGCTCACCGGCGTTAATCGTACAGCTTGGGCGCCCCGGCTTGGTCGGGAATGCTGTCGTCCCCTTGTAACGCCCAGTAGAAGGCTTTGACCAGTGCTCTACTGTTGGCCTCTCCGCTGAACCGATGATCACAATCCGGCACCTCTCTCACCTGGAAGGACGAGGCAGCCATGGGGCCGGCCTGAAGCACGTAGGCCGAAAACCCGGCGATCTTGTCCTCGCTGCCAAATGCCAAGCGGATGTCGCCAGGGAACTGGGAAACCCCGTCATAGAACCAATCCCCGACGCTGTCGTAGGTGGACAGAAGAAGGATTCCCTTGACCATGGGATACCGGAACGCCACCGCGCCCACCGCCGACCCGCCGGAAGAGAAGCCCGACAAATACAGATCCGGGGCGTCAGTACCGCACAATTCCACGGCATGTTCCAGAGACCAATCTATGACGTGCGCCAGGCTTTCCACCAACAACTGGTTCCAACCAACCCCTTGATGAGAATACGGTTCCCATTCCAGTTGCACCTTCCCGTCGGGCCGCGGGGCGTTATATGTCACCATGGCCGCCATCTGGCGTTCCTGCAGATGCCGGCCCAGCTTCATCCAGCGGTCATGCCGGCCATCTTTGAACTCTCCGGATCCAGGAGAGTTGATTATTATGACGCCGCAAGCGGTTGGGTAGGCGGTTATGGGCGCCTCATAGGCGACTTTGCGGCCTAGATGGTCTTCTGTCTCTCTTTCCAAAATGGCGTCTATTCTATTCATGAGTGCTCGGTTATGCGGCCGATGGCCTGGCTAGGTGCGATTACACTAAAACCGCATCGGGATTCTACACCCGTTCATGCTTCTTGACGCATCGTTTCATTTGAATCGAATCCACTGAACCCCCCAACAGGCGTGGGTGATATAATCCTGGGGATTTAAGTGAACCCTTGATTTCAAAGACAGAAGGAGTTTCGCATGGTGCAACAAAAAGGACGGGCTAAATTCGACGCCGGAGCAGTCGGCTTTATCGTTCAGCACGAGCTATGGGACGGCAACGTGCAGGACCACTCCGACCAGGGCGTGGCCATTTTGGTCACCGGTGACGTCAACGGCAAGGACGCAACGCTGTTGCGCTTCAATTGCTTCGACATTGAAAAGAGCTATATCTACGGCCCCGAAGGCGAGAATAAAGCCTACCGGATGGACCATACGACCGACGGAAACCCCATCGGATGGTCGGTGAAGACAATCCGGGAAATGCTGCCCGCCATGCTCACCGAAGCCGGATACGAAGACATCGCAGGCAAGGTCGACGCCAAAGCCGTGAACGGTGTTCTGTCCGACGTCGAGGCCGCAGCCCGTGAATCACACATGACCAACCGGAACACGGTGAAACACAACCGGGGAACCGACATTTTCGAAGCGGGCAATATCAGGTTCGGGCTGGAAATGCGGCGCCAAACCAGCGGCGACGGTGGATTGGCGATCCATGTTCTGGCCGATCTGGCGGGAACGCCTGGCCGCCACTACACGGAAGAGACGGAACTCCTGGCTTTCGACTGCTTCTGGGACTCCCCCCACTACCACTATGGTCCCAGGAACAAGAACCACCGGATTTTCTTCGACAAGACCCTGGTGCCCGAGCCCCTGACTTGGACCCTGAACCAGTTCAAGAACAAACGGCTGGCGGCCATGATCGAAAGGGCCGGCTACCCCGGCGTCGCCGCCGACCTAGACCTGGACTTGATCGAGGCGATGATACCCGGAATGGAGAAGCGGGCCCGTGACATGGTGGCGGCGGGAATGCCCGCCGAACCCACTCCGAATCTGCAAGGCTAGGCGCTAAGCCATCAGCCAACCCAATCCTATAGCAAGTCTAGAGGGCGCCGGTTTCGGTGCCCTCTTTTTATTTCTGGTTTGCCTTCCCAGGTGACCCGCCTCTGCCTATAATAGGGAATTCTAGCTATGTTTGGGAGGATTCCTGTCATGCAGCGCGACTTGGTGGGATATGGGCCCAATGTTCCCGTGGTCGAATGGCCGAATAAAGCCCGAATCGCCATATCCATGGTGGTCAATTACGAGGAAGGCTCCGAATATTCGCTGTTGGACGGCGACAGCCATCGCGAGACCAACGGCGAGGTGGCTTCGCCGGTTCCCTTGGACCAACGGGATGTGTACAACGAGTCTTTTTTCGAATATGGCAGCCGCGTTGGGGTCTGGAGGCTGTTGGATTTGCTGGACCGTTACCATGCGCCCGCTACCTTCTTTTGCTGCGCCCTTGCGCTGGAGCGAAATCCTCAAGCGGCTACAGAGATCGTATCCCGGGGCCACGAGGTATGCGGCCACGGCTACCGATGGGAGGAGTACCACCTGATGGACAAGGACCAGGAGCGGGAGTCCATAGCCAAGACCGTCGCGTCGCTGACCCAAACCACCGGAGAGAGGCCGGTGGGCTGGTTCACCCGCTACGGCGCCAGCGTCAACACCCGGGAATTGGTCGCGGCGCATGGTGGCTTCATCTACGACAGTCTTTCAATGAACGACGACCTGCCCTACTACACCAGCCTGGGCGCGAACGGACAAGAAAAACCATGGTTGGTCGTCCCCTACAGCATGGAAACCAACGACGCCCGGTTCTGGCGCGGAGGGCTGGGCAGCGTCGGAGACTTTTACGAGTACCTGAAGGAAACATTCGACTGCCTGTACTACGAGGGGCAGGAGCATCCAAAGATGATGTCGGTCGGTCTGCACTGCCGCATTGCCGGCCGCCCGGCCCGCTCCATGGCGGTGCAACGTTTCCTGGAATACGCCGGGGGATTCCCGGATGTCTGGTTCGCCCGGCGGGACGAGATAGCCCGCTGGTGGCTGGAGCATTACCCGGCTTGAATCCTGAAACCCGCCCGGAAATGTGGGTGGGAGACTAGGCGTCAACCACCTTGGTTCCAGCGATCATGTCATGAAGGCGCCGGCGGTCCTGCCCAAAGATAAACAAGATGTCCTCCAATGCATAGAAAGGGATGAGTCCCAGTATCCCATTCAACACAAAACGGAGCAGGATGTTGGTGACGAATCCACCGTTCTGACCCGTGTCCTTCTTTACTATGCGGATTCTCAGCGCCTTTTTCCGCAGTGTTTGACCATCCTTGGCGAGCATGACCGTTTCCATGATCAAGAAGCCGGCGCCGATCACAAGACTCAACCACGGTGAGATAAACAAGAGAACCACCGCGATTATCACCACCACAACGAAAATGGCGGTATCGAGAATCACAGCCACAAGCCTAGCTCCGCGGCCTGCCAACGCTCCGGCTTCGGCAATCCTTACAACATTGGTTGCAACATTAACGGCCACCCGATTTCCACAGGCCATACAAAACTGGAAACCTTCGACGATCGTGGTCTGGCAATTCGTGCAGATCATCTCAGATTGAGACCCATCACCAGACCTGGCGGGTCAGAATAGAGTGCATCATGTACCAGGAACCTCCTACTCCCAGCCCCAAACCTCGTCCGCTGTATCCGCCACCAATCGCAACTTGCGCCATTGTTGTTCTTCCGTGAGCAGATTGCCCGCGGCGGTAGAGGCGAAGCCGCACTGGGGGCTGAGGGCCAAGTAATCTACCGGAACGTAACGAGAGGCGTCGTCGATACGTTCCAACAACGTGCTTTGAGGCTCCAACGTTGGGTTTTTAGAGCTCACCAGGCCCAACACCACCACCTTGCCCGGAGGGACGAACCGAACCGGTTCAAAGGTCCCGGCCCGCCCCGTGTCGTACTCAAGCAAAAACCGGTCCACGGCCAACGTCCCAAATAGCTTCTCCGCGATGGGCTCGTAGCCGCCTTCGGCGTACCATTTGCTTTCGTTGTTGCCCCGGCAGATGTGAAGGGCCACCGTCAAGCCCTGTCTCTGAATTCCCTCGATACAATAATTATCGGCGGCCACCGCCTCGTCGAACATCTTGTCTGGGTCTTCTCCCAGATCCTGCAAATGTTTGCGCCAATTTGGGTCGACGTAGTAACTGTAGCGGGGCGCGTCTAGTTGGATATATGACACCCCCTCCTCCACCAGAGAGGCGATCTCCGCTTTGATCACGCCTGCGATCTCCCAAAGCAGGTCGGTCCGAGTGGGATAGAACTCGTTGGTCACGCCCGCTTGATAACTTATGGCGGGGAACTGGCTGGGGCTGGGAACGGTCATTTTCACTGGGCCTGGCGCGTTGGCGATCATAAATGCCGACTGGCGATCGGTCATCCGCCCGACGTGCTTGAGCTTGGCGGCGACAACCTGGCGAGTGCCCTGCTCCTGGGGCTCGCCGCCCGGTCCCTGCCAAATCCGCACCACGGCAGGGTCCTCTGTGGGCACAAAGCCTTCCACGGCGTCCAGCAGGTCGTTTTGAAATCCAGACCGGCGGAATTCTCCGTCGGTGTATACATCCACCCCGCTGCTTTACTGCCGGTCCAGAGCGGCTAGGATGGCTTCATCCTCCACCTTTTCCAGTTCCTCCCGTGTTTGTTTGCCCGCGAGATAGGCCGCCTTGGCCTCTTTGACCGCGGCGGGGCGCAACAGGCTTCCCACGTGGTCCACCCGGTAAAGATCGGGCATTTTTGGATCCCCCTTAAACTAGACGTCGATCCGGCGTTGGCGGCGGGCCATACCGGGAAAATCGATTAGCGAGAATGCGGCAATGGTATGTTTGTACATTAAGGCTGTCAACGCCAGTTGACCCCCCCTTTTGGAGCCCATATATTTTCTAAATGAACCACTCTCGGGATCAAACTCGGGCCCATCGGAAGGCGTTTTGAGGCGTGTTACAATCGGCCCATTCAGCCTCAGTCAACATGGCAGGCAACCCAAAAACGGCGGCGGCGCCGTCAGCGGTGATTACAATCATGAAGCGTAGCACAAGCCGGATACTCACCACCCACACGGGAAGCCTCCCCCGCCCCTCGGACCTGCTGGAATTGATCCAATCGAAGGACAGCGGGCAAGCCTATGACGAATCCGCGCTTGCCAAAAAAGTGCGCTCGTCCGTTGCTGCTGTGGTCAAGCTCTAGGCCGGCGCAGGGATCGATGTTCTTTGCGACGGGGAGTATGGGAAGCCCAACTTCGCCGGTTACGTCAAAGACCGCCTAGATGGTTTCGGAGGCCAAAACACGGAAATGCGGGTGTTCTCCGACCGGAAAGACTTTCCTGAATGGAACGCCAGGGTTGCGCCCAGCGGCGGCCTGATGGTGGCGCGGCCCATGTGCGTCAGCTCGCTGAGTGTCAAAGACAAGACTGCCGTTCAGACCGACATTGACAACCTGCGCGCGGCCACCGCGGGTGTGAGCCATGAGGAGGCATTCATTCCATCCGCTTCCTTGGGGATCATCTCGGAGATCATGGTCAACCGCCACTACGCCAGCGAAGAAGCCTACCTGTACGCGTTGGCCGACGTAATGAAGGAGGAATACCGGGCCATCACCGGCGCCGGTTTCGTGTTGCAGATCGACGCTCCCGATTCGGCCATGGGCCGCCACGCTGAGTTTCACGATAAGTCCCTGGAAGAATTCAGGGCCGCTCTGGCCATGCGGGTGGAAGCCCAAACCCATGCCTTGGCCGGAATTCCCGAAGAGCAGATCAGGTTTCACATTTGTTGGGGCAATTATGAGGGTCCGCACAACCACGACGTCGCCCTGCGGGACATAATCGACCTGGTCTTGCAGGTCAATGCCGGGGCTTATTCCATTGAGGCCGCCAACCCGCGCCACCAGCACGAATGGCGGGTGTGGGAAGACGTCAAACTACCCGATGGCAAGATCCTGATACCCGGTGTCATCGACTCAACCACCCACTTCATAGAGCACCCAGACTTGGTGGCCCAGCGCATCGTTAGATTCGCCAACCTGGTGGGCAGGGGAAACCTCATCGCGGGGGTCGACTGCGGGTTTGGCACGACAGCCGGGATTCCCAGGATAGACCCGGCCATCATGTGGGCCAAATTCCGCGCGTTGTCCCAAGGGGCGAAACTAGCCTCGCAACAACTGTGGCCCTAGCACAGCAAAGCCCCTTAGAATCCAGTCCCGATAGTCCACCGGAGATTCGTAATGAAACACAGTACCGAGCGGATCCTAACCACCCACGCGGGCAGCTTGCCCAGACCCGAAGGCCTGCGCGATATGGTGGGCGCCAAGGCGTTTGGGGGGAATTTCGACGAAGCTGAACTGTCCCAGCGCATCCGAACCGGCGTGGCCGATATAGTGCGAATGCAGGTGGATTCGGGCATCGACATTGTCAACGACGGCGAATTGAGCAAGACCAGCTTCACCGACTATGTGCGCGGCCGTTTCGGGGGATTGGACCTCAACCCGGATATCCCTTACACCTCTTCCATCACCGGCCGGGACGCTAGGGAGTTCCCCGAATATTTCGACCGGGGCACCGGCTTCCCCGGTAGCCGGGACAGACCCACCGACCCCGGCCGGATGCAGGTGACCTGCACCGGACCCCTGACTTACACTGGCCAGGATGCCATTCAGGCGGATATCGAACGTTTCAAGGCCGCCCTGCAGGGAGTCACGACCCAGGAGAACTTCTTGCCCTCCATCGCGCCCGGAACCATCGAGCATTGGCTGAAGAACGAAGGCTATCCCGACGATGAATCCTTCGTCTACGCCATCGCGGACGCCATGCACGAGGAGTACAAGGCGATAACCGACGCCGGGCTGCTGCTCCAGATCGACGATCCCGACTTGGGCGACGGCTGGCAGGTCCACCCGGACATGACCGTGCCAGAGTACCGCAAGTTCGCCCAGGTGCGCGTGGAGGCCATGAACCACGCCCTGCGGGGCATCCCTGAAAACCAGGTGAGGCTCCACGTATGCTGGGGCAGCTATCACGGCCCCCACCTGTTCGATATCCCGCTAAAGGACATCGTGGACCTGATACTGATGACAAACGTGGAAGGGTATTCCATAGAGGCGTCCAACCCCCGCCACGAGCACGAATGGCGCGTATGGGAAACGGTCAAACTGCCCGACGGTAAGGTTCTGATACCCGGAGTGGTAGGTCATGCCACCGACTTCATCGAGCACCCCGAGTTGGTAGCCGAACGCCTGGTCAAATACGCGCGGTTGGTGGGCCGGGAAAACGTCATCGCAGGCACCGACTGCGGGCTGGGCACCAGGCTTGGCCATCCAAAGATAACCAGGGCCAAGTTCCAGGCGATGGCCGAGGGCGCGGAACTCGCCACCAAAGAGCTGTGGGGCAAGAGCTAACGCGGGGCTGACTAAAAGGAGTTCGCCCCATCCTAACCTTCCCCGGTAAACGGGGAAGGGACAAGCCCGCCGGGCAGCTGAATCAATAGACAGGAGGAAGGTAATGCCGGACGTACGTGGTTGGCGCAAGAAGTTTGGCGTTTTGGCTCCCAGCACGAATACCGTGGTGGAGCCCGATTTCTACATGATGGGCGTGCCAGGAGTGACGGCTCACGTGAGCCGCATACTCATGAATAACTCCATCCGAGGCCAGGACGGAGTACAGGCTACCGACGAAAGGGCGCGCCTGCTGGAAGCTGAGATGCAGCCCACCATCGAACGAGTGCTGACCGCCGAGCCGGACTATATGGTGATGGCGATGAGCGCTCCCACTTTCAGGGGCGGCGTGGAAGGCAACCGTCAATGGAAGGAACGCATGCAGGGGTACGCCGGCGGCCTGGGCCTGGCCAACGGCGCGGAAGCATGCCAAATGGCATTGGACCTGTTGAAAATCAAACGCATCGCGGTCCTGACGCCGTATTGGGCCGCCACTAGCGACCACGTGATCCGCTTCTTCACCGAAGCCGGTTTTGAGGTCGTTTCTCATAAAGACCTGGAGTGCCTCGCCGGTGGCCATCGCCCAGGTCACGGAAGACCGGGCCAGGTCGGCCTTGCTGGAGATAAATAATGACAGTGTTGAAGCCATCGTCCAATGCGGCACCGACCTGAACATGGTCAACCTGGCCGACGAAGCGGAACGCTGGTTGGGTAAACCGGTGCTGGCCATCAACGCGGTCATCTGGTGGATGGCTCTGCGCGAGAACGGCATCGAAGACAAGCTCTACGGTTTCGGCAGCCTCCTCCGGGATTACTGAGGCGGCGATAGGCGCCGTCAACGGTGGAATTGAGCCCGATGATGGGGCTTGCTACGCTCAAACGCAAAAAGGAGGTCCCCAAAACCATGCGTTTTGCAGTTGTAGGCGTTGGAGACTATGGATCGAGGTATGCAGCGCGGCTCATCGCCTCTGGAGAGGACGTGACCTTGATAGCTCGAGGAAGAACCCTGGAGAGGCTCAAGACAGAAGGAATCGATTCGACCCAAAGCACCGGCTTTCAAGAAATGCGTGTTGAGGAAGTCAACGCTACTGACGATTGCGCCAGCGTCGGTCCCGTTGATGTTGTCCTGATGTGTGTAAAACTGTACCAGCTTGATGATGCCATGGAGACCGCCAGCTCTCTCGTAGGGCCGGATACGGCAGTACTAGGATTTCAAAACGGGCTAACGGGGGAAGATCGGCTCATCGCGCGATACGGAGCGGACCGCATGGTAGGCGTGGGAACTGGAGTAGCCTCGGTTCCGGTCTCGATCGGCGAATTGCCACGAGGCAAAAGTATCAGAACGAACGCGATAGTCCAGGTGTTCAACGAAGCAGGCATAAACGTTGTCGAGCACGTAAACGTCAACGAAGCAATCTGGTTGAAGTTCATCAGAATATGTGGCGGCTCAGTGACTGCCTTGTCCAGACTACCGATCGGTGAGGTGGCCAAGATACCGGAACTGCGAAAACTCGGGGGGATGGCCGTGGCTGAAGCTCTCGCGTTGGCAAACGCCAAGGGGCTATCGTTCGCGAATGACGAGGTCGCGGAATTCGAGAACATAATGGACGATATGTCCGCAAGGAATCCGGAATGGCGTCCTTCGCTGTTGCAGGACCTCGATGCCGGAAGGCCGCTTGAACTCGATGCGTGGAGCGGTGACGCGGTGAAGATAGGCCAAGAACTGGGGATAGCAACACCGGTCAACTTCCCCATATACGCGGCATTGAAGCCGTACGAAAATGGCTCTCGATAGTTCTTACTGCCAAATTAGTGTGAGGAGCCGCAGGGCCAAACCCACCGGATAGCGCTTGAGAACAGGAAGGTCAAAATATGGCCGAGCTAAGCATCCCCGCCGGTCCCGATGAGATCACGCCCGAATGGCTGACTCAGGCCCTTCGAAGTGATGGCGCGTTATCCAACGCAAATATTGTTGGCCTCCAATCGGAGAGGCTTGGAGTGGGACAAGGCTTCGTTGGCCAGGTTTACCGATTCAAGCTGGAATATGACACCGCTGAAGCCGGCTCCCCCCAATCCTTAGTGGCAAAACTTTCTTCCGCCGACCCGAACCTCAGGGCTTTGCTCTTCAGACTCAACCAAACTGAGGTCCATTTTTACGAGGAATTCGCTCCCGAAATAAAGCTGCCGACATCGCGCCGATACTATGGCGCCGTGGACCCCCAGACGAGCAAGAGCATTTTGCTTCTCGAAGACATCTCCAACGCTAGGGTCGGAGACAATGTGGCCGGCTGCACCACTGAAGAGGCGAAACTCTGCTTCCGGCAAATCGGCAAATTCCACGCGGAATGGTGGGAGAGCCCACGCTTAGCCCAATTTCCCTGGCTACAACCCATCACCAGTCAAGGGCCGCTGAACTCGGAAATATACCGGCAGCGGTGGAGTGTGTTCATTGAGAGGTTCGGCGGCCAGCTGCCCGCTCCGCTGCGAGAAACCGCCGAGGAATTTGGGAACCACGTTGGATTTATCGGGGACCAGATGATGGCGCGGCCCACCACGATGATCCATTCTGACTACCGTCTAGACAACCTATTCTTCGGTCTCCATCGAACCGGCTCCCCTCTTACCGTGTTCGATTGGCAACTTGCGGCCGAGGGGCCCGGTCCGTTAGACATCGCATATTTTATGGCATTTTGTATGGAACCCGAGCACTGCCAGAGGGAAGAGTTGGACCTGCTCAAGGAATACTTTGGCTCCCTGGCGGCAAATGGTGTCCTGGAATATGAGTTTGATCAGTGCAGGCAGGACTATCGCCTGTCAATCTTCCTCCCAATGGCACGGCTGGTGACAGCTGGAGCGATTCTCGACTTCACTTCGGACCGGGGGCGCTCGCTGATATCGGTGTTAATCGAAAGAGTGAACGCCGCCGTGATCGACCATCGGATTGGCGAACTATTGCCTTAGCTCCAGCTGTGGCCTAGAGAGGGCCACCGAGTTATATTCGTCCAAGAGCCCAACAATAAAGAGGTTTAATAATGCCCGATCACACCATAACCCTAGAAGCCCGGCTGAAAAGCCCTGCTGTGACGAGATGAGGTGGAGGATAACCAGTGGACTGGGCCAAGTCTGAGACTAAGGGCGACCCATCTGGCCGCGGCCAATATGAATTGGGCAGTAACGATGGGCGACCCGGCGGCGAGCCGGTCCGGTCTATTCTCTGTTTTATTGGGGGAGGAGCCTGAAGCCTGGGACATCATCCCCATCCTGGTAGCCACCAGGGTCAGGTTGGCCACCGTGGCTGCCAGGAGTAGCTGAAAGAGGGTCTTGGCCCGACCAAAGTAGCGAGATTGGCGGACCCCCAGTTGCACCAGCCGAGCCAGGCGATGCTCGACCACCTGCCGCCGGCTGCGGTATTCGGCGAAGCTCTCACTTTTCTGGAAGGCCCGGGCTTGTTGCAGGAGCGCCTCTTGGGGATGGAGAGTCACCGTACGGCCTTTGCCCTCTCCAGCTGCCACGCACTGGGACCGCAGGGGGCATACGCCACAGACCGCCGGGTCGAATTGAAAACTCTGGACCGGATAGGTCTGACCCAACCGGTTGGTCCGGGTGCCAAAGGTCCGCAAGGTGTGGGTAACATTACCGGCTGGGCAGGTGACGGTGCCGGCCGCCAGGTCGATCTGGAAGTCCTCTTTGGGGAAGTGGTCTTTTCTGGGACGACCCGGCACCTTGGCTATTAGCGTCCGACCGGCATCGGCAAAGGCCTGCCGCGTCCCGCCATCCCCATAGGCCGCATCCCCAATGGTCTCCTCCACAGCTATGCCCGTGTTCTCTTCACTCTGCTCCACCAGTTCCAGGACTCCGGTGTTGTCACCGGCATTGCCGGGCAGGATATCTACCGCGGTCACCAGTTGGGAATCGGTATTCACCACCACGGCAGCCTTATGTCCGTCGAAGCGTTTGCTGCTGCTTTTGCGCCCATGGCGCATCTCCGGGTCGTGCGCCGAAGGGACCCGGTCCCGGCTTACGCCATCCTTCAGGGCCGGACCATCCTCCTGCCGTTCCACATCTTGCAAGAGGAGTTGCCCCAAGAGTTCCGCTGCTTCTCCAATAGCCTGGCGCTCAGGACTATCTGCGGGAAATCTACCTTGGGCCTGACGGGCCAGTTCCAATACCAGGTCAGCATCGGCTACTATCTTCTGCAGTAAGGCTTGCCGCTCTTTCTTGTTGTCCCAGTCAATCCCCGCCTCTCCCTTCACACTGGAGCCAAAGTAAAGCTCCAGGCCGTGTCTCAAGGCCCACTCCTCGGCCCGGGTCCCATCCAGTTGGGCCAGTGCCCGGACCACCTGGACGATGCCGTCGGCCAGCAGGTTGTAGGTGTCCTTGACCGCTCCCCGGCCCAGAATGTAGGTGGTGTCCACCGCCACCTTCATCCGCCGTCCTTTCAGGCAGCCGGTCTGCCGGGCGAATTGGAGGCTGCGCTGAAAGACGGCCCGCACCCGGTCGTGGAGGATCAGCTGGGCTCGAAACAGTTGCAGGGTGCTCTTGGCAAAGGGACGGTCCTCCACCTCAATCCCCAACGCCACCTTCCACCGGATATCGAAGTCCGCCCTCTGCTTGGCTTCCAGGTCGCTCACTTTGTCGTAGGCTTGCAACAACAGCGCGGTGGCCACCAGACTGGGCGCCACGCTATCCCGGCCATTGTCCGGGCAATACAGTTCGGCGAAGTCTTCGTCTCGAAATAGCTGACCCCGCAGGGAGGCCAGGAAGCCGTAGAAGGAGCCGCGGCCCACATAGTCCAGGTAGAGATGGTCCGCTTCCAGGAACCCCAGCTGTTTAGAGCGTTTTCCCAGCATCCCCTGCCTCCCACACCCATTAAATTATCCTGACAACTATATCGGAACAGTCGAGGTCAGTGCACTTTTCGGCCAGACTTCTAGTACTACAACGACGGGTTTAAGGTGGCGGCTCCATCCTGCTTTCGCGGCGGGTGGAGCGGCGTCTCTCGTGGGAACGGCGAGCCCGTTCGTTGCGTAGCTGCGTATCCTCCAGCCACAACAGCAATTGATCGGGCCCGAACTGCTCCCGGGGCAGCATCTCCCGCACCACCCGGTACACCTGTGGCCTCGTGATCCGGGGCATCTTTTTACCCCCAATCCTGCTGCAGGCTCAGCAGGAACGCTCCACCCAGCAGGCACATGGCTATGTGGTGATGCCACCCTGCCCAGCTGCGGGTCTCGTATTCGTCCAGCCCCACGTCACCCTTCTCAGTCTCGAACTCCGTTTCAATGCGCCACCTGGACCCACCCACGTAGGCCAGAGTCTCCAAGGTTGTGCCCTCGGGAGCGTTGGACAGGTAGTAGCGGGGCTCGCTGCCGTCCAGGTTCCGGCGCCAGACGGCCCACAGTTCCTCGCCGGGCTTGCGCCTCCTGGTGGCCCGCACCCGCTGGGCACTGAACCGGTAGGTGCGCGGCCCCTGGCTTCCCTGGGCCACCGTTATCTCCCGCCAAGCCTCATCCGGCAGTTCATCACCGCGCTGCTCCATGGTCCGCCGCTGCCCAGGCCGCAGCTTGGGTTTGCGGGGGCGGCCGAACCCCGGATATTCCGGACTGGTCCAAGCCGGGTCCAAGGGCCAGACCGTAGTGCCGCCCGGAACGTCCAGCACGTAGCGCATCCCCAGGGCCGCCAGTCCCTCCCGGAAGGTCGGCGACATCCCGAAGGCGTCGTCTCCGGCAACCCACTCGGCCCTGAGGTAGCCCAACTCCAGGACCCGCTCCAGCATCTCCAGGGCCAACTCCGTCTTTGACCGGTAGTTCCGCCGGTCCTCCGGCACACCCGCCGCAGCACACCGGTCCTGGTCGGAGGTCCAACTCTTGGGCAGATACAGCCGCTTGTCCACCAACGCCCGGCCCAGCGGGCTGACGTAGGCCAGGAACATCCCACCCTGGCAGTTGGCCACCTTGCCCAGCCTGCCGCAGTACTGCCGGGCCACTCCCGCCGATTTCCTGCCCTGCTTGGGGAAGTCGCTGCCATCGAACACCCACACCGCCTCCAGGTGTCCCAGCCTGGGGGCCAAGTATTCCTGCAACCGCCCTATGACTGTCTCATCGGACCACCGGGCCTCGGTGAGAAAGCGCTGCATCGCCCGGGCCGAGATGCCCACCGATTCCGAGAGATTCTCGGCGTTGCGCCGCTCCTGGTCCTGCACCAGCAGCGCCTGAAGGTAATTCCCGCTGTGATCCCGCCACTGCTTGCGGCCGAAGGAGGCCGCAAAGAAGGCGTGGAATTCCTGAAGGCTGTCGTAGACCCGCTCGAAGCTCGCCGCATCCATCACCCAAACCACCCAACATCATCTGTCCAGCCATCCTACCAGACAACTCGTCGTTGTAGTACTAGTACTACAACGACGTGTTATCCTACAAGGTAACTCGTGGGCGGATTTTGAAGCTGGCAACGAACGAGTGCGAGTCTCCCATGATGAACGGTCCGTAGCTGAAGAAGAAGACCTGAGCGTGTTTTCTCATAACGCGTCGTTGTAGTACTAGGGAAAGTAGAACTGGTCTCCCTTAGCGACGGCTCGCCGATGCGCGCTCCGCTGACGCCCTTTCCTGACACCACCATAGAGCAATGGCGGGAGTTTCCCGGCCTGCTAGACAGCAACGATCAATACATGACCCGGTACGGCACGGTGGCCGTCCGCTCGGAAGGAAAGCTGATCATCGTCGACACCGGCCTGCAGGATGTAGACGGCACGTTGATGGACGACATGAAGGCCAAGGGCATCGACCCGGCGGCGGTGGACTTGGTGGTGTTCACCCACCTGCATCCCGACCACGTGGGTTGGAACCTCACCGATGGCCGTCCCAACTTTCCCAACGCCCGCCATCTGGCGCCCAGGAAGGATTGGGATTATTGGACCCAGCCCGAGGTGGCGGGCGCGCCGCACATCGCCAACCAGGTGCTGCCTTTACAAGACTTGAAGCTGATCGACCTGATGGACGACGGATTCAAAATCACCAGCGAATTGACCACGGTCCCGACGCCGGGCCACACACCGGGCCATATCTCCATTAACATCTCCTCCAGCGGAGAACGTGGTTATATCCTGGGAGACGTGGCCCACAACCTGGCCCAGGCCCATTACACCGACTGGTGCCCCATCTTTGACATCGAGCCCGACGTTTCCCGCAAGACGCGCCATCAGGTGTTGGACATGCTGGAAGCCGAGGGGATCATGGTATCCGCCGGCCACTTCCCTCACCCCGGCTTCGGGCGTTTCGTCCGCGGGGAATCCCGGCGGGTCTGGCAGGGCATCTAGCTTGGTGAAAATGGCAACGGCGCCGTATCCCTGGCTCTCACGCAAGAGTGCCCACAACATGTCATCGGGAGCGGCACGGTGGGTCTAAAATGGTGCGTCACTCTCACGATGCCCCACACCAGATTCTTCGCCTCTGCGGATGGCTCAGAATGACACCGTTGAGGAAAGGCCCTTTTTGATGGGCCATTGGTGACCTTGGTACAGACGGTTATACTTATGCTGGTATCGCCAAACTAGCTTCGGAGGCGCCGGATGCTCACTGCGGAAGCGAATGAAAGGCTGACCCGGGTTGGTCCGGCAACGCCAATGGGCGAACTGATGCGGCGGTATTGGATCCCCATCCGCCCCTATTCCCAACTGCTGGAAGAAGACGTGTTGCCCGTGCGGGTGCTGGGTGAAGACCTGGTTCTGTACCGGACGCCCCAGGGAGAGTTGGGGCTAATCGGCAACCGTTGTCCCCACCGTAGGGCGCTGTTGGAATTGGGCATTCCTAGCGAGGGCGGCCTGCGTTGCAGCTACCACGGCTGGATGTTCTCGCCCACCGGCCAGTGCGTGGACATGCCACTGGAAGGACCCGAAAGCACCTTCGCGGAGCGCGTCAAGATCACGGGATACCCGGCCCAGGAGTTGGGCGGCTTGGTTTGGGCTTATATGGGTCCATTACCGGCGCCCTTGCTGCCGCCCTGGGATCTGCTGGTCATGCCCAACGCCATCCGGCAGATAGGCGTCACCGAACTCAACTGCAACTGGCTCCAATGCCAGGAGAACACCGGCGATCCGCTGCACAACGTCTACGTTCACGGCTATTGGTTCAAGTACGTGTTGGAGAAAAAGGGCCGGCTACAGGAAGTTTCCGCAGAGGCTCCCCCTAATCAGCCAGAGCGCACCTTTTACGGAAGGACCCGGATGGCCGACGGCATAGAGTCCGTGTACGCCAACAAGACCCAGTACGGCCTGGAGAAGGGCGTCAAGTATTCCAAAGCCCTGGGGGCGGAGAAGGACACTGTATCCCGTCACTCCACTGTGATATTCCCTTTTTACACCCAGACCGGAGGCCCCAGCCGGGTGCGCCAAGAGCTCCAGATGCGGGTCCCAATCGACGACACCCACACTTACCACATCAGCTACGGGTGTTTCCTTTCCCCCATGGAGATCGAAGTCACGCCCCAAGAAACGGTGCCCTGGTACGAGATACCGCTTTACGACGACACGGGCAAGCCGATCTTGGACTTCGTTCTGGCTCAGGATTACCACATGTGGCTCTCTCAGGGGGAGATCTACGACCGGACCCAGGAGCATCTGGGCCGCACCGACGTGCCAATAATCGTGATGCGGCAGCAGTTCGAAGAGCAGCTGAGCATCGTGGAGGACGGCGGCGAGCCCATGAACGTGTTCCGCGATCAAGAAGCCTTGCCGGAGGTCCTGCACGGCGGGGAATGGGACGAGTCTCAACAGCCGCATTCCGGTCCGGGTGGCCGCGCCCACGCATCATTCAGGTTTGCCTACCACAAAGGCTACAACCAGGACGACGCTGACCGCTACGGCCCAGCCATGCCCCAGATCGTAGAGCTGATGAGAAACATAGAGGAGTTCTCCCGGTCGCCCAGCGCAGACTGACTCACGTCCCGGCGCGCCACTCGCGGTCCTGGACACCGGCATTAGAGAAGCCGATCTCGGCGCACAGTGCATCGAACTCATCTCGCCGGACACCTTGCCACTCGATTTGCTCCAAGCTCTCCGGTAAGGGTACATCCAACCTGAGGGTGGCCAGCTTTCGGTAAAACAAGGCGTCTTCCCGGTGTTCTTCCAGACTGGTTGAGATGCCCGCCGCTCCCCGTAGCTCCACGTCCCATTGGGAGAGTTCTTTGGGAATCGACTCGATATGCTTGTAACGGGCCAACATCCGGGAGGATGTCTTCGCGCCCCATTTGGGAATTCCTGGTATTCCGTCGGCCGAGTCGCCGACCAACCCCAGGTAGTCGGGAATCGATTCTGGGGAAACGCCGAATTTATCCACCACGCCGTCTTCATCCAGCGTGACTTCCCGGCGGCGATCCAAGCAAACCACCTTCCTCGCCTCCACCATCTGGGTCAGGTCTTTGTCTGGAGAGCAGATCACCACCTGATCCACACCCGGCGCGCCTTTCCACCGGGCGGCGGCGGTGGCTAACGCGTCGTCGGCCTCAAATTCGATCATGGGCCAGACAGTCATGCCCAACGCGGCGGCGGTTCTTTCCGCCAATGGGAATTGGTCTAATAGTTCCGGGGGTGTTCCTTCTCCGGTCTTATATCCGGCGAACAGATCGTTCCTGAATGACTCGACAACATGGTCGAACGCGAAGCCAACGTGACTCACGTCATCCTGGCGCAGCAACAACAGCAATGTGCGTATGAGACCCCGCACGGCGCCAACCTCCCTGCCGTCGGGGGCTTTGGCCGGAGGCACGGCGAAATGGGCGCGGAACAATTCGTAAGTCCCGTCTATCAGATGGATATTCATGGCGGTTATTACCTGTTGAAACAACGTTTGGGAATCGTCCCGGAAATCGTCGTTGAGGATACCATGCCAAGACAGCCGCGGTGATCCCCATGGAATTTGGAATCCCGTGAGGAGCCATTCCCGCTATCGTTGAACCAAATTCTTTGGAGTGTTACACTCGCACCTACTCTAGTAGATGACGTTTATCAGGCCTTGTAGATACCGTTCCGGCGGTTTTGCCGCTGGATTTTTATTTGCCGTCGAACCGATGGCTCGCGTAAATAGCTTGGATTTCACCGGGATGTTCCCGCCGCGATTCGCGACTCTTCATGGATTTTTAGGAGGCCAGCCTTGGCGATTAAAGATGGACTGAGACCCTCAACCACGGAGACGCCTAAACCTGATCAGGACTCCGGCGGCTCATCCGATCTAACGAAAAAGACTCCGGCCCCCTATTTCGGGCGCACCGCCAGGGTAGTGGCGGACTGGGAATCGGTGGACGCATCCGACACTCCCCACGAAAAGAACAAGCGGGGAGAGCTTGGCAAACCACTCTTCAACTGGTAGTTCAACCGCACCGGACCCGACGCTCTTTCCCGCATCGCCTTTCCCCAGTCTTCAGCGGACCGCCGGAACACACTGCAGAACGCCGTGGCCCGGTCTCCCAAGGGAACGGTCAACCCCCAGGCTGATCAGGTCATCGAGTCCGCAAGTCCCGAGGCGCTGTCCCTGCACATCAAAAAGGTGGCGGAACACTTTGGCGCCAACGTGATCGGTATCGCGGCCGTTCATCCTTCGATGATCTACAGCGGCGACCGTTACCCTGAAGACGGCACGGGCTCCGATGGCAGGCCTCGGGGAGAAGGAAGTCCCGAGGCGATGGCCGAAAAATATCCCTATGCGATATGCCTGTCCACGGCCTGGGACTACAACATGATCCAGGCCCACCGTCATCACATAGGCGACCATGCTTATCACTTCAGCCAGGCCCGCCTTGCCCTGGTTTACGCCAACGTGGCGGCGTATATCCGCGAGATGGGATACGAAGCGATTCAAAACCGGGTCCAGCCCATGCCCGCCGGTCTGGCGGCTGGGGTCGGAGAATTGGGCCGCGACGGAATGCTGATCACGGAAAAATACGGCGCGCGGATTCATCTGGGCGACCCCATCCTGACCAACATGCCCCTGGTTGCCGGCAAACCCATCGACATCGGCGTTGACGACTTCTGCAAGGTATGCCGGAAGTGCGCCACCACCTGCCCAACCAACAGCATCACCATGGAAGACAAGGTGGTGCACAACGGCGTTGAAAAATACAAGATCAACTGGGAGCAATGCTACCGGTTGCGCGCCTACGTCAGCGAGTTCTGGGAGACATGCCTCACCTGCGTGACGGTCTGTCCTTACACCAAACCCAAGGTCTGGTGGCACGACTTATCGGTGCTAACGCTGAAGAGGACGCCTCTCTCCCTGCGCTTCCTAACGGTTCGGGGATTGAAGTTGATTGACGACGTGTTCTGGGGCACCGTGCGCAACAAACGCGTCAAATGGGTAGGCTACGATTCGGGCATCATCCCGGTAAAGATAAAGATAAACGCCCCCGCAAACGGCCAAGCCGATTCCGGTTCCAACGGCCATGGAGAAATGCCAGATGCCGACAGCACCGTCGGCCATTACTACCCGCTGAAGGAAAACACCCGCCGGTTCGAGATCATGAAGGAGCGGGCGGAGAAGGCCGGCCGGTCCAAATAACCGTTCATATCAATGGTGTTGTCTAGATTATTTAAGAGGCGCAAGGCGGACCCCCTGTGGGACCAATTTGTCAACGCGCCTCCCGCAGACCCCAAGAACGACCTGACCTCTTCGCTTCGGGACGCGCCCGACGGTTTGGTGTTTCCATCCAAGACCAATAATTCGGACCCCGCTGAAACCGCCTCGGCTGTTTTGGCTCTGGCCCGTTGGTGGGGTGCCGACATGGTGGGCATCGTGGCTCTGGAGGCGGGATCTGATCTAGCCAGGCCGGCGCTTCCCGATGCTCAGGAAGGCGCAGCTGACGGGGCGCCGCAAGAAGAAGCCACCGGCAGAGACGCCCAGCCCTATATATTCGGCATCGTAGGCGCTCTTTTTTCCGAGTATGACCCAGCCGTGGCGCCGGGACTAGGCGGCCAGCAAGTGGTGCAGAAAGGCGCTGTAGTCAGCCACTACCTGGGCGCATACATCCGCGAATTAGGCTTTCGGGCCACCAACTCCCAAGCCGATCCTCTACCGCTGGCTGAGAAGGCAGGTCTGGTGCGGGTCGATGAAAATGGAAAATTGACAGCCCTGGGTAACGCTGGGGCCAAAGCCGCTCACGTCCACCTTTCCGGATTGGTGGTTACGGACCTGCCGCTTGTGTCCAGCCGCGAGCCCGCCTGAAGCCGGAGGCCGGCTCCCTGTTGATCGTCCTCTTAAAAATCCCATGAGCGCTGAATAGAAGCATGACTTCCCAATTTTCCACATATGTAATCACCGAGCCGTGTGTCGGCGTGAAGGACGCAACCTGCCTTGAGGTGTGTCCGGTAGATTGCATCGAGTCTAACGATGACGAAAATCAATATTTCATCGACCCTGAGATATGCATAGCCTGCGAACAATGCAAGCTGGTTTGCCCCGTGGAAGCCATATTTCTGGACGTGAATGTCCCCAATCACTTTCGAAGCTACATCGAGAGGAACGCCGATTTTTATCGTAAAACCAAGGGAGAACCGATGCCCGCGCCCATAGAAAAGGCCTTGAATATGATTCAGGCCGGCCATTCCAAGGCCTTAGAAATGGATATCGCCGTCAGTGTGGCGGTCGTTGATGAAGGAGGGCGGCTGGTCGCCTTTGGGCGAATGGACCGGGCCCGTCCCATGAGCGTGGATATCGCTGTGAACAAAGCCTACACATCGGCTTCGTTTCAGGTCCCGACAACCGAGCTACAGGCCCAATCCGGTCAAAGTTGGTTCCAGAGTATGATCGTTTCCACCCAGGGGAAAATCATGGCGGTGGGTGGTGGCTTGCCGGTGTTGGACTCTCCTAATATAGTCGGCGCCGTGGGAGTTAGCGGGGGCACCGCGGAACAGGACCAGGAATGCGCCCGGGCGGCTCTGGCAGCCTATTGACCATCGCTTTTGCTTCTATGCCGAAACTTAGACCGTGGGTTATTGCGCGAATCGGGTGATTAAGAACAGTGCGTTTTGGCTTCAAATCTGAAGTTAAAATCCGTGAATCTTCGCTCGTAATCGACGATTGACTTACGAATAAATAGCGGTATTATAGAAGCATATGGACTTATTTCGCCGGTTCTTCGGGTATTACTATTACTTTACTGGACCCACCGTGGCCGGTGAAGGTTTGGTGCCCGAAGTCGTTTGACATAGACTTCAACTCCAAGGAGCGTCCGAACCCCAGCCGGTAAGCGGTTGGGTTTTTTGATGTCTCGCATCGTCAGCAGGGCGTTAGACGGCGACAACTAAGATTCTACTGGGTGGGTGGTGATTGAAGGGGGGCTAAATTGAAAGTTAGCTAACCGCGCCAATAGGAGCAAACACAGATGCTGCCATCCGCAACCCGAGACGTACATATCGAAAGTACAATCCCTCTAATTACCCCCATCGACCTCGTCAACCAACTTCCGATAACCCCACAAGTCGAAAGCACCGTCATATCCGGTCGTGAGCAAGTGCGCAATGTCTTGAACGGCGAGGATAAACGGCTAATGTTGATAGTTGGGCCTTGTTCCATTCATGACGAGGAAGTCGCCATGGATTATGCCGCCCGGCTGGCCGAGCTTTCCAAGAAACTAAGCGACCGCATGCTAATAGTGATGCGAGTCTACTTCGAAAAGCCGCGGACCACCATTGGCTGGAAAGGTTATATCTACGACCCGCACCTAGACGGGTCCCTGGACATCGAGACTGGGTTGCACCGGGCGCGGGCTCTACTGTTAAAGATCGGCGAGATGGGCGTGTACGCGGGCACCGAGTTTTTAGACCCCGTGCTGCCCCAGTATTTGGCGGGTCTTATCACTTGGTCCACCATCGGCGCCCGCACCACGGAGAGTCAGACCCATCGCCAAATGGCCAGCGGGTTGAGCATGCCTGTGGCGTTCAAGAACGGCACCAATGGCAACGCCCAAGTGGCCGTTGACGCGATGGTTTCCGCCCGGTCGCCCCAGGGATTCCTGGGCCTCGACCACGAGGGCCGGACAGCCATGGTCCGCACCACAGGGAACCCCGACGGCCATCTGGTGTTACGGGGCGGAAATGACGGCCCCAACTTCGGCGATGAGGATATCGCCCATGCGAAACAGCAGCTCACCAAGGCGGGAGTCCGCTCCCAGTTGGTGGTGGACTGCAGCCATGGCAACTCAAACAAAGATCACGCCAAGCAAGGCGGGGCCTTCAAGTCCGTGGTCGAACAACGATTAGCCGGAAACACCGATATTGTCGGCTGCATGTTGGAAAGCAACTTGGCGCCCGGCAAACAGGATGTATGCGACGATCTGTCTCAATTGAAATATGGCACGTCCATAACCGACGCTTGCATCGGTTGGGAAGAGACGGAAGACCTGCTGAACTGGACCTACGGTAAAATGGAGAAAGCCGTTACGAAGTGATCGACAACGGCTGGAAACGCTAGCGCACAAAACGCCCCGGTGATTTAACACCGGGGCGTTTTTCTGTTCGAAACGAAATGTGGAAAAGTAGAGATCGGGCGCGAAAATGGCATCTCCAAAGCTAATAGCCGCTCCGGATAGGTTCGGAAATCCCCCTTAATCCCCCTTTGCAAAGGGGGAGACGATTGGATAGCTTCCATCAGGCCAGCTCTGCGATCAGGCCGTTGACGATTGACGATATGACTTTTTGCCCATTAGTAGGCTCGGTGTCAGACCAGTGATTTAGTCTCCCCCTTTTTCAAAGGGGGATTAAGGGGGATTAAGGGGGATTTAGCCCTGTTCGCTGACATCACCTGGAATCTAGCATTCGGACGCCATTTACAGTCCCGGCCATTGCCCCTACCGAGCAGCAGTCCCCGAAACCGGAGCTTCCACGAATTTGGGCATCACCTCGGTGGCGAACAACTCCATGGAGCGGGATGCTTCCTCATGAGTCAGGTCACCCCACTGGAACGAACCGACGAAGTAGTTGCACCGGCTGTCGGCGGCATATCGTTCCACATATTCCCGCACCGTCCGCGGCGAGCCCACGATCAACCGTTCCCGCTCTTGGACCGTTTCGAAGCTGGCCATGCCAGGGTTGTAGATGCCCCTCGGTCCCGCTGGTCTTGGTTGCGCCTCGGCCCCCGACGGCACCGGCTTATCGAAGTGGGACGAGTAGTCCGCGTAGGCCATCCTGGCTCTGGCCACCGCCTCTTCGTCGGTATCGGCCAGGTACATCTGGTGGCTGGCCCCGTACAGAGGCGACGCCACGTGGGGCAGCAACGGGTCGTTTTCTTCCTGTTGACGCTGCCAGCTTTCCAAGTATTGGGAGGCGATCTCGGGTAGCTTGTCTATAGGGCTGTTGCCAATGAAATTTGCTCCAAACTCCGCCGCATGCACGGGGTTTCCAGCGTCTCAGAAGGGCGGATGGGGCGTCTGCTTTGGCTTGATCTCCATCCAGAGGTCACGGAACTGATAGTACTTACTTTGGTGAGAAAGGAATTCAATGGTGAATCCCTGCATCAACACCCGGAAGGTCTCTTCAAACCTCTCGTTATTCTCCGCGGGATCTCCGCCCCACATGGCGAATTCCTGACCGCCGCCGGTGCCCCGGCCAAAGCCGATCTGGAACCGGCCGCCGCTGAGGTTGTCAACCATGTTGATCTCTTCCAACAGCTGGACCGGATGGTGCAACGGCAACACGTAGACCAGCGGTCCAAAGAGCAAATGTTGGGTGTGCTGGGCGATCGCCGCCAGATACACTGCCTGATTGGGCGCCAGACACAAGGGCGAGTGGTGATGCTCTGCGACGTGGTAGCAGTGGAATCCCGCCCGGTCCGCCTGGGCGGCGAGCTCTAACCGGTCGCGGTATTGCTGGTCCAGAGGAACACCCTTGAGGCGTTCCAAGTGATCGAATATGCCGAATTTGATGCTGATACATCGTCCTATCGTCAGGCTAATTAAGCCGAATGTTACGTCCCCACCCGTGGATTGTCCATGCAGATAACTGGGCCTACAAACTCTGCTCAATTCAAGCCCTTCCGTTCAAGCCCTTGTGTTCAAGCCCTAGTGTTCAAGCCCTAGTGTTCAAGCCCTTCCGTCAACCTTTATTAGATGAGAAGATAGCGCTCCTGCGGGATTCTTGGGTTTTATCGGCCACGGACCGGGCCGCCCAACTAAATTGCTGAAAGGTGAAATATCATGGCTGACCGAGAGATAAAGGGAGTCATTGTTCCCATCTTGACTCCGATGAATACCGACGAAACCGTGGACAAGGGATCCCTTCGCCGCCTGGTCAATTATCTGTTGGACAACGGAGTCCACGGGATTTGGGTTTCGGGAACCACCGGCGAATTCGGCGCCATGTCCGACCAACAACGTCTGGCCAGCATGGAAACCGTGGTGGACGAAGTGGCCGGCCGGGTCCCCATCATAGGCAACGTTTCAGGACCCAGCACCCAGCTTTCTTTGAATTTGGCCATGTCTGTCCAGGAAATGGGAATGGACGGCGTGGCCGTAACCCCGCCCTATTATTACAACCACGCCCAGGACGAATTGCTGGACCACTATCGTTACATCAGTGACCACACGGTCGTGCCTTTGTGGGTGTACAACATTCCTCAGACGGTCAAGACCGCCGTCGCGCCAAGCACCGTAGCCACCCTGGCTGCCGAGGGCGCGGTAGTCGGAATCAAAGACAGTTCCGGCGCCGGCGAGTTGCATGCGGAGCTAACGGCATTGTGCGAACAACGGGACCTGAATCTGCTGAGATTTTTGGGCTCCGTATTCCGAACCACCACCTCCACCGCGGTGGGGGCTCATGGAGTGATCCCAGCCATCGCCAACCTGGCGCCCAAGGCCTACTCCCGGGCGTGGGAGGCCGGTGAAGCCGGCGACGCCAAAACCGCCAAAGAATGCAACGCCCAGCTTTTGATCGCCAACAAGATCGCCCAGTTGGCCAAGGGCGGCGGCCCCAATGCCGCTGCGTTCTCGGGGATGAAGTCAGCATTGAAGATGATGGGAGTGCTGGATAGCGATACGGTTTCCCGTCCCATGAGGCCATTGACCGAGGAAGAGAAAGCTGACATCCCACCAATTCTGGAGGCGTTGGGTCTATCCAACGGCCACTGACAGGAGCACCATACAGGACCGCCGGCTATTCTATAGCCTGAAACAACAGCCGTGATTATTCGGGGCTGTTGGAAGTGGAGCTTCGTGCCTCACAGATTCATACCCATCGTGCTGTATTTCTTGTTTGTGTTAGCCGGTTGCGGCGCCTCAACGGATGTTCAGCAACCTTCCGCTGCCGATTCTGGCGGATGTGACGCTAAGTATGTTGCGACTGCTGAGGCTGGAAACTACATCGGTCAGGAAGTGACTGTTTGCGGCGAGGTGAGAGACTACTATTATTCTCAATCAGGCGCTGACAAACCCACTCTCCTTTTATTCGACGCCGGGGTAGGCCGGAGGCAAAGCGCCGGCATGGAAAAACTGCCTGATGTATTTTCCGTCGTCATATTCCGGAGCGCCGGCAAGAGCTTTCCGCCACACTTCGGCAACGTATACTCGGGCGAGATGCTTTGCACCACCGGCGTCGTCGAATTATACGATGAAAAACCGGTGATCATAGCCAGCACGCCCGATCAGATCAAGGTGGGCTGCTAGGAAAAACCGGCGGATAACGGCCCAGCCGGTGTGAGCCTCACTTTGTCGCGGCGCTAAGGTCCACGTAGTGGGGCATAACCTCGGTGGTGAACAGTTCTATCGTGCGCATGGCCTGCTCGTGGGACAGGTCGCCCCATTGGAATGAGCACACGAAGTAATTCGCCCCTGATTCCATGTACTCGTCCAGGAATTCCTTCATGGTTTCAGGAGAACAGACTAGGGACGTCGTGCTGAGCCCGCCGGGATTCTGTCTGGTTTGGGCGGCGGAGGGCGCCGTTCCCGTAAGCGCCTGGGCCTCGCGGGATTGGATCTCTCGGGATGGCGCGGTGCTGGGGCGCAGGCCGGCGTTCTCACCGATGAATTGGGTCAATCCCCGCTGTTCCGCTTCCAGCCGCCTGGGTGTTCCCAGATTCCAGCGGTATGCCTCCCAGGCCGGTTTGGCTTGGGCCACCGCCTCTTCATCCGTGTCCGCCAAGAGCATGTGGAGTGACAAGCCGATCTTCGGCTCCGCGCCCTGGGGAGTCGCCAGTGGCAGTCCATGGGTTTCCTGGCAGATCTCGCGGTACCGGTTGCCGTAGCCGCCCAGTTCCCACATCGGCACGTCCAAGATGCAGTTCATGCCTTGGAGCGCGGCAGTCTCGATGTTCCGCATGTACCACAGGGGCGGATAGGGCGCTTGTTTGGGGCGCAACCGCATGGGCAGGGAGTCGAAGTCGTAGAATTCGCCGTGGTAATCGAGCATGTCGTGACTCATGCCCTGCCGGATGATCGCCAGGGTTTCCAGGAACCTGGCGTAGTTGACCTCCACGTCGGAATCCTGACCCCAGAAGTAGGCTTCCAACACGCCGCCTCGGCCGACGCCAAGCTCCATCCTGCCGCCGCTGAGGTTGTCCAGCATGCTGATCTCTTCGATCAGCCTGATGGGACGGTCCATCCGAGCCATCAACTCCAGGTCTTCTGCTCTGGTCGAGACTGGCCGGTAGTACACTGAGGCTCGGCTGATGTTCAGCAGTGTACACTGACGGACCAGGGACGTAACTGTTCAGAGTTGATGAGGTGAATTGGCTCAAAGCCGTTGGAAAAGCGCTGGCATGGCCGGGGGAGTTGTGGCATACCAGGGAGGTGGACACTGAACTAGACCTGAACGCGGCGAGTGGCGAAACTCTGCTGGAGATAATTGCCGGCCAGCGGGGAGTCATTGCCGATTTGCAAAGGCGGATTGGGGTTCTGGAATCCCGTCCCAACCGGCGCGGGTCGTCGGGGATGCCGGGTAATCAGCCGCACTCCAGCCGGCAAGCGCCGGAGAAAAAGGAGCCCAGAAAGCCGCGCCGCCATGGCTTCGCCCGCCAGCGCATGACTCCTACCCGGCGGGTGGAGCATGCCGTGGCGGTCTGTCCCGACTGCGGGACTCACCTGAACGGCGGATGGGTACAGCGAACTCGGGAAGTCATTGAGCTACCGGTGGCTCCGGTAGAAGTGACCGAGCACGCCCTGGTAGCCCGCATCTGTCCGGTATGCCAGCGGCGCCGGCTGCCCAAAGAGGCCCTGCAGGGGGTGGTTCTGGGCCAGCAGCGCCTGGGGGTCAATCTGGTAAGCCTGATGGTGACCCTGCGGGAGGAGGGACGGTTGCCCATAAGAATCATCTAATGATACCTGGAGAGCGTCCATCAGTTGCACCTGAGTGTTGGCGCCATCGTCGAGGCCGTCCATGGAGTAGCCCGTCAGGCTGAGACGGCGGTGCGAGAGGTGCTCGAGCAAGTCCGCGCCAGTCCCGTGGTGCAGGGCGACGAAACCGGCTGGCGCCAGGACGGGAGCAACGGCTATGTTTGGACCTTCAGCACTCCCAGCGAACGATACTTCCTGCGTCGGGGTCGGGATAAGGGGGTGGTGGATGAGGTGCTGGATTTCTCCTTCAGCGGAGTGTTGGTCAGTGATTTCTACGCGGCCTATAACCACTACCCGGGCCTGAAGCAACGGTGCTGGGCTCATCTGCTGCGGGATATCCATGACCTGAAAGGGTTGTACCCAGAAGACGCTGGGCTGGCTCAGTGGGCCGAGGCGGTTCACCAGGTCTACACCGAGGCCAAGGCCTCGGTCCTTCCCCGAGCCCAGCCAGGCCATCGCACCCAGCTAATGCTGGAGGAGAAACTAATGGTCTTGGCGCGGCCTTTCCTTAAAGATCCCCTGGCGGTTCAGGCCAAGCTCTGCCGGCGCATGGAACGGTTCATCAAGGAACTGTTTGTCTTCGTGTCGGACCCAGCCGTGCCCTCAGACAACAACGCCGCCGAGCGGAGCCTGCGGCATCTGGTAACCAGTCGCAAGATCAGCGGCGGCGCCCGCTCAGGGCAGGGCGCCGACAGCAAGATGACCTTGGCATCCCTCTTTGGCACCTGGCGGGCCAGAGGTCTCAATCCCCTCCTGGAATGCCGCCGGTTGCTCACTTCCCCTCAACTCTGAACAGTTTCCCAGAAAAACGTTCTGCGAAGGCGCCAGGCTGTGAACGGCGGGAGTGTGGTGCTCGGCCAGGTGGTAGGAATAGAAGCCTGTCTGGTCCAACTTCTCGATCTGGATCAAACGATTCTCGTAGATCTCCTCCAGCTCCATGCCCGGCACCGGCTCGATGTGATCAAAAACGCCAAATTGCAAACCCAATATTTTCCTCCAGATTTGGATCCCTTCCCCCATTTCGGGGGAAGGTTAGGATGGGGGAAATTCCTAATACCTGATACAAGGTTCAGGGAATCGACGACCCGTGACGATCTCCCGGGTGACCGAGCGGGTGCTGCCGCCGAAGGTGGGAATCCAGCAGGAGTGCTTTCCGGGGCCGCCCGTTACGATGACTATCAGGTCTTCGGGGTTGCGAACCATCGGGATCGGACCGTCGGGAATCTCCCGGTAGCGCTCCAGCAATGTATCTTCGGTGTAGCGTTCCAGGGGGATCAGGGCGCGCCGGCGCAACCATTCCACGGCGTCGGCCTTGCTGAACCCGCTGGCGGCGATGGTGGCCGCGTGTTCCGGTCCAAAGGCCAAGAGGCTCTCGCCGCCGGTGTAGGCATTGTTGGCGCCCGTCACGGCCAAGGCTCCGGCCACGATGGTTAAGATGTCGTCGGCGGTTCGCCCCGAATGGTCGTTGATGTTGTGCGGAGGTTCGCCCGCCACCACGGTGACTGCGCTCTGATCGATCCGGAATCCCCTCTCCACGTGCAGCGGTTGCCAGGGATTTTCCTCTTCATTCTCCGCGACGCAATAGCTGAATTTCGAAGGAGCTCCCTGGGTGGACATGTCGCCGACCCCCGGATGCGCGCCGCCGACGTTAAGCAACACCAGGCGCATGGCCCGGCCGATGGTGGCGTTGGCCCGCCAGCACGGCCCAAAAGCGCCGGACGAACTGTTCAAGTCCAATGTCTCCCTGATGGGGCCGTTGATGATCAATAAGGGAGCGCAGGGGTGTGTGGTGGCTTGAATCGCATAAAGGTTGAATGCAGGATCGCAAATGGCCTCAACCGCCGCCGTCAGAACGGGCATGTATTCCGGCAGGCAACCGGCCATGACCGCGTTGATGGCCACCTTCTCCACCGTAGCCGCGCCCCAGTTGGGTGGTATCTCGCCTAAAACCAGGTCCGGAGGCAGGCTTGAGCCTTCCAACATAGCGGCCACCCGCTCCGGGGTTGGAGGGATTATGGGCAACCCATCTGACCAACCCCGCTGCAAATAAAACCGTTGGACCGCTTCGAGGTCGTCTGATACTTCCACCTGCTGGGAGACCAATTGGGTCAAGACACGCCTCCGTGAGGAAACTCTTGGGGTGCGATCACGGGCAGAGACATTCCATTGTGTGAGAGATACGGCTTAAGGAGCAAATCTTAATCCCGATTAATTCCGGTTAAATCCCGGCCAACGAGCCCATGGGGTCCCAGGGCGGGAGAATGACGGGCTCAAGCTCCCACGCCGCCTGCAGATCGGCCGGCAGGTAATCCTTGGGCACGGCAATCTCAAACATATATTCGGCGAACCAAGAATCGTTCATCAAGCAAAAACCTTTGTCGCCCACCTTGTCGTTCCAACTGTTTTCCACTCGCCACCGGCGGGGTTTCCCATCCACCACGTCCACGCCGGTGAACATCATGGCGTGGGTCATACTGGTCTGGTGATAGTCCAGCCGGGCTGCTTTGTCCAGCTCAAAATCTGTCCCGTAGACGCCGGCATAGTCGAATAATTCCGCATCCCATATACCCAAATCGCGGTGCATCTGTTTGCCGGTGTCGCACCCCATCCACACCGGCTTGCCGTCTTCCAACATCTTCTGGGCTATGACCTTCATGGCCTGTATGTCCACGTTGAGGTATTTGATCTGCGGCCCGTCGACGATGTTGCCCAAGTACTCGACGGTGAAGGTGCGGCCGATGGGGCTCGATTCCCTGGGGTCGTTGACCAGGCACACGTAGTCGTCCAGGGGCGTGGTCACATATTTTTGGGCGAATTCCTGGGGAGTCATCACCCCGTCGCGATTGAAATCGCCGTCTTTGTTCTTCCACTGCCAATCCACCGACGCCGGGGGAGTGCCCAGGTGGATGCACAGGATATGGTAGACGACCTTCAGCACATCATTCTTGATGCTTCTCAACTCGTCCAACCCTGACTCTTTAGAGTAGGCGTCCCTTATCTTCTTGGCGCCCTGGCGCATCTGGTAATTCAGATTAGCGTTCATTCGGGCGGTATTGCTGGAGCTTTCGGTCTCGGTCATGGCCGACTTGGGCACCACTCCATGCTTTCTCACCAATCCAGTGAACATCTCCCATTGGCCGCCATCCTGCATGGGCCGCGACAGGAGGAATGAAACTGTCCGGTCGTCAAGAGGTTTATCGGCGGTTTCGATGATCGATTCAAGGACGTAATTCGCGCGTTCCAGCTTGTCCCAAAACATCAGATAATTCTGGCTGAATTCGAAGTCTTTCACGTTCAAATGCTTCCGGGTGTCCACGCGGCACACGTTTAGCCCGGCGAACATCCAACAGCGGCCGCTCCTGGCTTGGTTGGTCACCGACCAATCGTCCAGCAAGGTGGAAAAGGTATGGGGGGCTTCGGTGACTATCGTCCGGTTGAGGGCAACTTCGTTGACATCGCGCTGGGTCACCACGTTTTGCATCAACCGTTTGGTGGTGTCGCCGCCGAAACTCTCTCTGAACCCATCTAAGCTCTCCTGGGTTAACGTCCCAGGACCGCTTCCAGTGACCAGCGGCGCCGTTGGGGCATCGCCCTGCTTTTCTTCTGCCATTTCCAACTCCTTCTTACCTATGCCGTATGCGCCCGGCCCAGCCAAACCAAGTTTTAATCCATAGGTCGAGTATCTTTGGCGCCCCTGATTCTACACCTAGGTTTAAATCGGCGCACAGGACTATTTTCGCGGCCCATTTGGTGATAGCCGCTTCCGGCATCTGTCAAACTCCCAGATCATCGGAAACTGTTCAGAGTTGAGGGGAAGTGAGCAACCGGCGGCATTCCAGGAGGGGATTGAGACCTCTGGCCCGCCAGGTGCCAAAGAGGGATGCCAAGGTCATCTTGCTGTCGGCGCCCTGCCCTGAGCGGGCGCCGCCGCTGATCTTGCGACTGGTTACCAGATGCCGCAGGCTCCGCTCGGCGGCGTTGTTGTCTGAGGGCACGGCTGGGTCCGACACGAAGACAAACAGTTCCTTGATGAACCGTTCCATGCGCCGGCAGAGCTTGGCCTGAACCGCCAGGGGATCTTTCGCCAGGGGATCTTTAAGGAAAGGCCGCGCCAAGACCATTAGTTTCTCCTCCAGCATTAGCTGGGTGCGATGGCCTGGCTGGGCTCGGGGAAGGACCGAGGCCTTGGCCTCCGTGTAGACCTGGTGAACCGCCTCGGCCCACTGAGCCAGCCCAGCGTCTTCTGGGTACAACCCTTTCAGGTCATGGATATCCCGCAGCAGATGAGCCCAGCACCGTTGCTTCAGGCCCGGGTAGTGGTTATAGGCGGCGTAGAAATCACTGACCAACACTCCGCTGAAGGAGGAATCCAGCACCTCATCCACCACCCCCTTATCCCGACCCCGACGCAGGAAGTATCGTTCGCTGGGAGTGCTGAAGGTCCAAACATAGCCGTTGCTCCCGTCCTGGCGCCAGCCGGTTTCGTCGCCCTGCACCACGGGACTGGCGCGGACTTGCTCGAGCACCTCTCGCACCGCCGTCTCAGCCTGACGGGCTACTCCATGGACGGCCTCGACGATGGCGCCAACACTCAGGTGCAACTGATGGACGCTCTCCAGGTATCATTAGATGATTCTTATGGGCAACCGTCCCTCCTCCCGCAGGGTCACCATCAGGCTTACCAGATTGACCCCCAGGCGCTGCTGGCCCAGAACCACCCCCTGCAGGGCCTCTTTGGGCAGCCGGCGCCGCTGGCATACCGGACAGATGCGGGCTACCAGGGCGTGCTCGGTCACTTCTACCGGAGCCACCGGTAGCTCAATGACTTCCCGAGTTCGCTGTACCCATCCGCCGTTCAGGTGAGTCCCGCAGTCGGGACAGACCGCCACGGCATGCTCCACCCGCCGGGTAGGAGTCATGCGCTGGCGGGCGAAGCCATGGCGGCGCGGCTTTCTGGGCTCCTTTTTCTCCGGCGCTTGCCGGCTGGAGTGCGGCTGATTACCCGGCATCCCCGACGACCCGCGCCGGTTGGGACGGGATTCCAGAACCCCAATCCGCCTTTGCAAATCGGCAATGACTCCCCGCTGGCCGGCAATTATCTCCAGCAGAGTTTCGCCACTCGCCGCGTTCAGGTCTAGTTCAGTGTCCACCTCCCTGGTATGCCACAACTCCCCCGGCCATGCCAGCGTTTTTCCAACGGCTTTGAGCCAATTCACCTCATCAAGTCTGAACAGTTACAAATCCTGTATTTGTTATGCGATGAATCCAGTTCGTGCTATTCTATGACCAAGGTGGTTTGCAAAAGGGTTTAGGAGAGCTGGCCATGGAATGTTCCCGCTGTCAGGCAATTGCTCCCGAAGGCGCCAAGTTTTGCATGTCCTGCGGAAACCCTATCAGTCCCGCCTACCCTGAATGCGGCACCGAACTGCCGGCGGAAGCCCGCTTTTGCCTAAATTGCAGGCATCAGATGGCTGAGACTACGTCAACGCCCACTCCCCAGACCACATCACGTTCAAACCAAGACGCTCCCGGAGCCGGTAGCCTGGAGCAATACATTCCCAAGGAATTATTGGCAAAGCTGGAAGCGGCGCGAACCAGCGGCGGCATCCAGGGCGAACGGCGGGTGGTCACCATGCTGTTCTGCGATGTCACCGGCTCCACCGCGGCCGCGGAGAAACTGGACCCCGAAGAATGGGCCCAGATAATGAACGGCGCCTTTGAGCACCTCATTGCCCCGGTGTATCAGTATGAGGGCACCTTGGCCCGGCTGATGGGCGACGCCATCCTGGCGTTTTTCGGCGCTCCCATCGCCCATGAAGACGACCCCCAAAGAGCAGTGCTGGCCGGGCTGCAGATATCCAATTCCATCAGGCCGTACCGGGAAGAGGTAAAGCAAAAGTGGGGTGTAGATTTCGAGGTTAGGGTAGGGATCAATACCGGTCTGGTAGTCGTCGGCGAGGTTGGCTCCGACCTTCGGGTGGAATACACCGCGCTGGGTGACCCCATCAACCTGGCCGCCCGAATGGAGCAGGCCGCGGCGCCGGGAACGGTCTTGGTCTCCGCGGATACTCAACGGTTAGTGGAGCCCCTTTTTGACTTTGGCGACCAGAACATGGTCGAGGTAAAGGGCAAGATCGAGCCCGTGGCGACTTACCGGGTGTTGGGTCCCAAGGCCGCCCCCGGCCGGGAGCGAGGAATCGAGGGGCTGGGAAGCCCCATGATTGGCCGCGACCGGGAGAAAGAAGCACTTTTTGGCCTGGTGGCGACCCTCTCCCAGGGCCGGGGACAGATAGTGTCGGTGATGGGTGAAGCGGGTCTGGGTAAATCTAGGCTTATATCCGAACTGCGCCAGGCGGCGGAGAGCCAAGGAAACGGGAGTTCGCCAACGGGTTTAGGCTCAGCTGGATCGGGCTCTACTGGTTTGAGATGGTATGAAGGAAGGTCTCGTTCGTATGAGACAGATACTCCGTTCACACCATTCATCAGTTTATTCAGCTCCTATTTTGAGTTCAGCCCCGAGGATTCCGATGAGAAACGGTACCAAAAGATAGGCGGAAAACTCGCCCAAGTCGTACCGGCCACAGCGGCTCGCGCTGCGCCATTCATGGCCACCATGCTGGGAGTGTCCGTTCCGGAAGACTCAGACGCACAGCTAAAGCACCTTCAGCCCCCCCAAATCCGCGAGAAGATATTCGCCGCGATCAAAGACTTGGTGGCAAGCGAGGCCACCGAGCGGCCCCTGGTGTTGGTGTTTGAAGACGTTCACTGGGGCGATCCCACTTCTCTGGACCTTTTAGAAACCCTTATGCCCTTGGCCGACAGGGTGCCCCTCATGATCTTGGGAGTTTTCCGGCCGGTGCGGTAGGACCCGGGTTGGCGGTTCCACGAAGCAGCGTCTCGGGATTACGTCCACAGGTACACAGCCCTGTTGCTGGAGCCGCTAGACGAAGACGACGCCCGCGAATTGGTCGCCAATCTACTGGAGATCGAAGACTTGCCTCTGCAGGTCAGGTCATTGATATTAGCCAAGGCGGAAGGCAACCCATTTTTCGTCGAAGAAGTCATCCGGTCCCTGCTGGATGCCGAATTGGTCGTCCGCGACAACGGCCACTGGCGGGCGACTCAGGAGATCTCCAGCATCGTACTGCCGGACACTCTGGCGGGGGTGATCACCGCCCGCCTGGACCGGCTCAACGAGGAGTCCAAACGGGTGGCCCAAACCGCTTCGGTCATCGGCCGGGAGTTCGGGGCCAGCACCCTAGGGGAAATCTACGACAACCTGGCGGCCCTGGACGATGCACTGACCGATCTACAACGCCGGGAGTTGATCCGAGAGAAAAGCCGGATTCCCGACCTGCACTATATGTACAAGCATATTCTGACCCAAGAAGCGGCCTATGCTTCTCTCTTAATGAGCAGACGCCGTGAGATACATCTGCGTATCGCCGAGTGCCTTGAAAAGAACAACCCGGATATGGTGTACGACATCGCACGCCACTTTCGGGATGCCAACGAGTCCGCCCGGGCCGCGCCATACCTGGTGGACGCGGGCGACCGCGCGGCGCGGGAGTATTCCACACCAGAGGCCATCAACTATTACACCTCCGCGTTGAAGATGTTGGAGGAAATCAAAGAACCCGCCCTGTCGCGCCGCGCCTACGAAGGGTGGAATACACGGCCTTGGGCGACGCGATAAACCTGGCCGCCCGCATGGAGCAGGCCGCTGCGCCGGGCACGGTCCTTATCTCCGCGAACACCCACCGGCTGGTGGCGCCCCTTTTTGATTTTGACGACCAGCGCCTGATAGAGGTAAAAGGCAAGATCGAGCCCGTTGCCACCTATCGCGTGCTGGCAGCCAAGACGGAGCCGGGCCGTTTGCGTGGTGTCGAAGGACTCAGCTCCCCGTTGATAGGACGTGGCAGGGAAACGGATGTCCCTGGGGCAGGCGCTAACCCAACTGGGCCAAGGCCGGGGTGGTATCGTCAGCATCATGGGCGAAGCAGGGTTGGGGAAAAGCCGTTTATATCGAAGAGATGCGCGGCCGCCGATTCGACGGGCAGGACGATGGGTCGGCGGAACAGATCGAATGGATGGGCGCCCGGTGTGTCTCTTACGACACGTCGCGTCCTTACAGTCTTTTCGTTCAGCAACTCCGAAACACCTTCCATGTGGAGGAAACCGACCCAGATAGCCTTGTCAGCGAGAAGATTAGGAGCGGTCTGGACGCAAATTCACCCGATGAATTAGAAACAATCGCTTCGGCCGTGGAAATGCTCATCGCCCCCGGCCATCGGTCTGGAAACGGGTCTCAAAACGGGGAGCGGGTCGCCCACCTCGACGGCGAAGCAGTCAAACGCCGGATGTTCGGGGCCGTTTTAGCCTCCTGGCACCAGATAACGAAACCGACGGTCATCGTCTCCGACGACCTCCATTGGGCCGACCCAGCATCGGCCGAGTTGTTGATACATCTGTTCCAGCTGGTGGAACAATCGCCGATTCTCTTCATCTGTATGTTCCGGCCTGAACGGCAGTCTCCCGCCTGGCAGATCAGGCAGGCGGCTGAGGCCGATTATCCTCACCGGTACACCGAAATTGCGCTGAAAGCGTTATCCGACCAGGATAGCGACACCCTTTTTGGAAATCTTCTAAAGATCGCCGATTCTCCACCGGGTTTGCAAGATTTGATCCACGCCAAAGCCGAAGGAAATCCACTGTTCGTCGAGGAATTCACCAGGACGCTGCTCGATATGGGCGCAGTCACCCGCGACGGGGATGGCATGCGGTGGATCGCCGGCGCCAAGGTGGAGGACATTCCCATCCCGGAAAACCTGCAAGCTCTTTTGACCTCGCGGATCGACCGGTTGGATGAAAACGCCCGGCGAACATTGCAGGTCGGGTCGGTCATTGGCCGGTCGTTCTATCACCGGGTGATCGAATTGATATGTGGGTCTAACGTCGCCATCGATAAAGAGCTCAACGCCCTGCAACGGGCCGAGTTGATCAGCGAAGCGTCCCGGATTCCGGAGTTGGAGTATAGCTTCCGCCACGATCTTACCCGGGAGGCGGCCTACACATCGATCCTTAGAAGGCAGCGGCGTGAGTTTCATCGTGGCGTGGGTGAGGCGATGGAAAACCTGTTTGGCGGCAGTCTGGAAGAGCAAGCCCACCGCCTGGCCCACCATTTCTACGAAGCCGGCGACGACCAGCGGACGCTGAAGTATTCCATGATGGCGGGGGATTCGGCCGCCGCGCTGTACGCCCACCAAGAGGCCTTTGACCACTACACCAAAGCATTGGAGGTCGTCGGCCGGTTGAACCCGCCTGACGATCAGCTGATTCGGGTCTACACAGCCCGGGGCAGGACACTGGAGCTCCGCGGAGAGTTCGAGCAAGCGCTGGCTAACTATCGGCAATTGCAGGATTTCGCCGAGTCTGGCGGAAACCGGGTGCTGGAACTGGCCGCGTTGATACCCCAGGCAACGGTGTACTCCACCCTTAACTCCATGTTCGACGGAGACAAAGCCAGAGATCTATCCGGGAGAGGCTTGGAGTTGTCGCGGGAGTTGGCGGACCACGCAGCGGAGTCCAAGATCTTGTGGAACCTGATGCTCCTTGATTACTACGGCGGGCTAAACCCGGAAACAGACCGCCTCCACGCAATCGAATTCGGAGAGCAATCGCTAGCCATCGCCCGCCAGTACGGGTTGCGAGAACAGGTGGCCTTCACCCTGAACGACCTGGCCCGGGCTTATTTCGTGGCCGGCCGGGGTGAGGAAGCATGGTCGGCGCAGAGGGAATCCAACGGGCTTCTACGGGAGTTAGGGAATGTCACGATGCTCACCGACAGCGTGATTACCTCGGCCGGCGGTCACTATTTCATGGGCCAATTCCAAAACGCTCAGGTCTCGGCGGAGGAATGCCTGGAGGTTAGCAAGACCATAGCCAGCCCCTGGGGCGAGGCGGTCAGCCTTTACGTGTTGTCGGCGATCTACCTGGACCTGGGAGAGACGGGTAAATCCATCCGGGCGTTGGAACTAGCGGTTCCACTGGCCCAAGAGGTCGGCTTCAACCCGCCGATTACAGCCCGTTTGAGATTGTCCATATTCCACGGACTGGTTGGAAACACCGGCGAAGCGATGGCCCTGGCCCAAGAGTCTTTGAAAAACGGCGAAAGCCGCCTGTTCGCATTGGCGGCAATGGCCCAGGCGCATCTGGCCTCGGGCTGCCCGTCAGCAGCTGCGGCGGCTATCCAAGACGCTCTAGGCGAATGCGAAAACAAACAATCGGACCCCGAGGCCGGCTACTCCATTTTCCAAATGATAGAGGGCCAGACCGCGTTGGCCAACAACGATCACCAAGGCGCATTAACCCTGGCCGAACGGACCCTTGCGGTTATGGCCGAGATGGGCCAAAGGGTTATCCTTCCTGATATCTTAAGGATCAAGGGAGAGGCTCTACTGGGCATGGGGGATAACGGTGGTGGATCAGCCGCTATAGAAGAAGCCTTGGCTGAGGCGCAAGCCCAGGGCGCAAGCCCAGGGCGCAAGGCGGGCTTTGTGGGCCATCCACCTAGCAATCGGCGAAGCGGCCGGAATCCAGGGTGACCGGGAAACCAGCCAGCGGCATCTGGCCCAGGCCAGAGAAACCGTCAAATTCATCGCTGAACAAAGCGGGAATGACCAAGTTAGAGAGAACTTTTTAAACCTGGATGGGGTCCGCCGTCTGGGGGCCTGACCCTAGCAGGTCCCTATCCAAACCGTATTAGCGAACTGAGGGAGAACAAGACATTGGATGCTCCGGTAAGAATAGAAAATCGGGCCCAGCTCATTTACGTGCTCACCGAAGCAGCTGAGCTGGAGCACGGAATCATGTGCTGCTACATGTTCACCGCCTGCACCATGAAGCGTGACGTGAAGGAAGGAATCACCGCGGCCCAGTTGGATATGGTCCGGCGATGGCGGGGGACCATCCTTCAGATCGCCATCCAAGAGATGGTGCACATGGCGTTGGCCTGCAATCTACTGACCGCCGTGGGCGGCGCTCCCCACGTGCGCCGTCCGAATCTCCCCTCCAGCCCCAGGGCATATCCGCCGTCCTTCACGCTGCAACTGCTTCCCTTCTGCCTGGAAACCGTGGAAGCATTTGTTTTCGTCGAACGGCCAGAGAACCAAGAAACCGTAGAGCCGACCCGGGGCCTGCCCGTTCAGCCGCCGGGAAAATTCAGCGACATCTTCTCCAGCGAGCGCCAGTACCAGACGGTGGGCCACCTTTACCGGGGTATTGAAGACGGTCTGAGACCTCAACCAGAAATTTGGCGGAAGCGGATTGTTCATCGGGCCGCCAGACGCCCAGATCGCCGATGCATACTTCAGCTTGCCGGGGTTGATACCAGTCACCGATTTGGAATCCGCCATCGCCGCCATTGAGGCGATAGTCGAGCAAGGGGAAGGAGCCAGGGAGGACAACCAGGACTCCCATTACGGGAGATTCGTCTCCATACGCGACGAATACCAAGAATTACTGACGGAAGACCCGGATTTCTTGCCCGGCCGCCCAGTCGCCCCAAATCCCTACTCGATGTCTCCCAACGATCTGGTGGATATCGACGCTGTCAGCCTGATTGAAGACCCGCTGACGGTGGACACCTGCAACCTTTTTGACGGCTGCTATGAGATCCTGATTCAAATGCTGGGCCGGCTGTTGGTTCATTCAGGGGAGACCGAAGAGCAGCTTACCCTGCTGGCTGATATCACCGTGGGTATGATGATCGACGTCATCAGCCCGTTGGGAGAAACTCTGACAACGATGCCCATGGGGGACTCGCATCCGGGATTGACCGCGGGTCCAAGTTTCCGCTTCTCCCGGGACGCCAACAACCTGCCCCACCGGGAGGCGGCGTGGGCATTGTTCATCGAGCGGTTCAAGGAACTTTCGGCCTACAGCGGATTGATGCAGGGGACAGAGGAAGTGACGGAGGTCTTGAGCCAGGTGAGGGGGTGTTTAGCCCAATACGCCCGGCAAATGGACAGCGTATAGAGCCTGTGTTTTGGCGTGACTAGTGTAGATAAAATGGGACTGGCGCTAGGATAGTTCCATCAGGCGGGTGTCGCTTTCCTTTAACCGCTGGGCTAGTATCTGCAGCATCTTTATTCCCACCTGAGGGTATCTCTCCAACTGGGAGAGGAACACCCACCGGTCGATGCCCAAACATTCCACGGCGTCGATGGCCCGAACGGTCGCCGTCCTGGGCCACTCGCCCAGCAACGCCATCTCCCCAAACACTTCTCCAGCAGCCAGCGTGTTGACCACCTGCATGTTTTCGGTGCCGTATCCCTTAACCGCCTCGACACTGCCCGACATTATCACGTACAGGCCGTTGCCAGTCTGGCCCTCTTCCACGATCAAATCGCCGGCGGAGAAATTGGCCTGAAACGTGAAATTGGATATGGCGTCAAGCTGATCGTCACTAAGCGCCGTAAACAGCCATACATTACGCAGAAAGTCTGAGGACACGGTTCTACTCCACTGGGGATCGGTCACCCAAGATTTAAAGTCCTCCCGGGTAGATTTCTAACCCGTAAAGCCTATTTCCTTGTGGGTTCCATCGCACAACGGCTTTTTGGAAGAAGCCCCGCAGCGGCACAAGGTGACCCTATTGCGGACTTCCAAGTCTTTGCCGTCCCGCCGTTGGATGGGTATTCCGCCGGTGACCCAAAGGGGTCCTTCTGGAACCACTACGATCTCTTTGGCAAGCTCTGGTTCTATATTCTCGGATTCAGAGTTCAAGGCATGGACCAGTGTGCCCGAAGGACACCGTTGGACCATGGCGATTATTTCGTTCCGGACCTCCGGGTCTTTGGATTCCTGGAGCATCTTCCACACGTTGGTGAGACGGGTGCCGCAAAAACCGGCGTGCATGCACATAGAATGGTCATCTCTGACCACGATATTATCGCCTTCGAATTCCTTTCTACGCTCTTCGTAGGTGTCTGTCGCGGCCGCCTCGGCCCCCTCAAACCCCAACATGGTGTGGCTGCCGTCGCAAAATGGTTTAGAGTTGGATTGACCGCACCGGCAAAGGCGGTATACATCCTGGCTATCCACGGATCCGTCGTCTTGCCAAGCCAACGGTTCGCCGTACTCAGACATCACCTGGGATTTGCGCACCAAGGGAATACCGCCCCGCACAAGATAGGGCCCGTTGGGCCGGACAGTTATCTGTTGGTTCTCCTGAGTCATATCGCGCCTCCAATTCAAACCGTTCGACAACGGGCCAGGTTTCGGATATGCGGTAATAGCCTCCCTTGGCAAGGGGCCGGTCAGAGACAAATATACTGCCGGAGGCGAGGGATTGTCTACACGTAGGACGTGACGCTTCGTGGGCGAACCAGCCTAGCGTGAGATAGCTGAGATAGCATTGATGGCTCGTTCACGAAATCAGAATCCGCTAGCCATTGGGCGCCCGCACCTGTCGCAGGGATTCGATGATTTCATCTGTATCTAGGACCAACTCGGTGATGCCCACCTGTTCTTCATAGACCTGGGAGTCCACCTGGCGTTTAATGTCCGGCTCCATGATGTGGTATACGGGCAGTTCCAGACTCACTCCTGCCAGGACACCAGCCCAGGCAGGGTCGCCTTGGGTCACGGTGAGCCCGTATAGTTTGCTGCTTTCCGCGTTGGGAGTTCCCAGCAGCACCACCATGTCCTGGGTGCCCATCTGGTCCGTTATCTGCTTGATCTCTTCTTGACCGTCCAGGTCAAGAGCGCCGGCCGAGGTTCAAACGAAGCAGTGGGTGACCTCCAGGACGACTTTCGCTCCGGCGCTTTCGGCGCACTTTGCTATGGCGCTGCCTTGGATACCGTCTCGCTCACCAAGGGCGATGATTTTCTTACCCTTAAGGTCCATACTTTGCTCCCTTTGCGCTCTCTGTGTTAGGTGTTTACTGATTCTTCTCTAGCATGAAAGACATCCCATCGGAAAGCTGGGTCATGCGTCCCAGGAAAAGGCTCCCTTTGGCAAGAAACATGGCTCTCTGCATCTCTCCGGCCAATATGCGGTCAAATGCGTGGCCGAGAAATGGAATGGCCGAAGCGATGTGCCCCTGGGTGGGAGAGAACCCGGGCATCCCATAGTCCCTCACGAACCTGGGGATTTCTTCTCTAGAGATCTCGTTCTTCACCGTGGCCAGGGCGGCGATCAGCCGGTAATTTAGCAGAGGAACGTCGCCGCTGCCGCCGGGCTCGGTAACCTCTGGATTGTGGAGTTCTGTGGCGTACTTGTCCACGTCTTGAAACCTCAACCCCATGCGATCCAGCGGCTCGGCGACCAGGCATTCATAAATAGCCTGTTGGGAAGAGCCCGAACCCACTGTATGCCGTCCCACGGAATCCAGTCTGATCTTTGGCGACACGCCATCGTCTGGCTCCACCAACATGGCCACGCCAGCCAACACGTCTTCAAGAACGGGCTGGTCGTGATCGAGATGGCCTTGGTATTTCATACCCAGCTTGGCCATGGAACACCCAGCCACCACGGCGACTCGTTGAAACAAACCGGCATTGACCAGTGCTGAAGCTATCACCAAAGCATGGATGGGGCCGCAGCAGAATGCCTTAACATCGGCGCCGGTGGCCGAAATGCAACCGCACATCTCCCCCACGGCCTTGGCCAGATTGCCGCCTCCGCGTTGGTATCGTTCGCCCACGGCCTCTTCACCGCAGTTGATTATGTAATCAATAGATTCGGGGGCGGTTTCAGTTTGATCCAAAAGGGTCCGCAACGCCATAGCCGCGCTGGCCTTGCAAGCCAGGTTCTCCATCAGCACGTCAGGTGTCAGGGAGGCGTCTTGATCGTGAGCCTGCGTGATACAGCCGACAATCCGGCCGTCTCGCAGCGCCAGCGGCAACGCCCGGACGCCTTCGGCTATCCTAGCCTCGATTTCAGAATAAGGACGTCCATCTCCCAGAGGCTGGACTTCGGGCTCGGTCACCAACGGGTGTTCCGCCAACTTAGCCGCAGCCTCTTTGGCGAATGATTCTTCCAGCCAGACCAGGTCGAAGACATCGCACATCTTGATCAGGCCGTAAAACTCTTCCTCGGGCATCAACTCGCCATGGGGCATCCACCTGGAGGCGTCTCCTTCAATAGAGAACCATGGCCTGGGATGCTGAGACAGGTCTGGGGGATATATTTCACCAAGGAAAGCCCGGTTGGGCAGGTATGCTGCCGCTTGTTGGTAGGAACGCAGGTGGGAAGCCAAATCGGCGAAGAGGCTAGGGTTGGTCAGCAAATCCCGGGATGGTTTGGACCCGTGTCGCACCATGCCCGGCGCATGGGCTAGAAAGTAACGAACGCCCCGGATAACCGGGTCATTGGACGGCTTATCAATAGGCATAGTGGCGAATCGAGTATAGCAGCGGGGGTTGATCGGTTCAAACGGGGCCGGCCTTACCGGGACCTCGATAAGATTTGAATGATCTCGATGGTAGGACCGAGGGTGGTCCAATAGGGGTTGCCAAAACTGTGACCCGGTTGCATGATGTACTCGACTCAGCCTGGAAATCCCACTGGCAGGGGGGTAAGTTTGCGTTTAACGTTAGCCATTCACCCAGTGCACGCCATCACCATGGGCGATTCCACCCGGTTAGAAGGAACGAGCCTGACGGTCGATGGCGCCGAGTTGAGACAACTCATCTTGGAGGATGCGCGGCTGCGGGGGGTTGACATCCAGATCGCTTCTTCAGGAGAAGAGTGCCGCATAGGGGTCGTGGCCGACATTTTGGAACCCCGAGCCAAAGAAACCGGATCGGGCTCAGATTTCCCCGGGGTAGTAGGGCCCATGGACATCGCCGGATCGGGAACCACCCATGTGCTCAGAGGAGCCGCGGTCACGGTGGTTGACGAAGGCGCTGCCCTACAGGGCGGCAAGATGTTGGAGATGACCGGCGCGGCCGGGGAAAGGTCTCCTTATTCCTGGCTGCAACATCTGGTGATCGTCCCCCACGCGGCCGAAGGGTTGGAGCGCCATACCATGCAGAACGCCCAACGTTTGGCGGCGCTGAAGACGGCAGTATACCTAGCCCAATGCTCTGTCGAACAAACACCGGCGGAGACTGAGATCTTCGATTCTGGCGGTCCGGCGGATACTGGGAGAAAAGACTTGCCCCGATTCGCCTACATCGGCCAGATACATTCCCGGCAGAGGGTGGCCGAGGTGGACGAGCGAATCTTTTACGGCGACAACACGGCCGGAATGGTCCCCACGATCCTCCATCCCAATGAGTGGCTCGACGGCGCCATCATCGCCGGATATCAGGGCATGGGGACCGAGACGTACCACTACCAGAACCACCCCATCATTAGCGAACTCTACCGCTGGCACAATGAGGGAAAGATCAATCTGGTGGGCAGCATCGCCACCATGGCCGCTTCCGACAATCTGCAACGGGAGCGAAACAGCATGATGGCGGCCCAGCAAGCCAAATGGAATTTCGCGGCCGACGGCGTTGTTTTAACAAAATATGGCGGAGGCGCTCCCCACGCGGACATGTCATTGACGGCCCTGAATTGCGAGCGGCTAGGCATGCGAACGGTGGTGCAGGTCTCCGACATGTCTCGCGACCGAAGGGCCGAGTCGGCGCTGCTCTTCAATTACCAAGAGGTGGACGCAATAATTTACGTCGGCGGGACCGATACCGGTTGGGAGGTCCCCGTGTCGTCAAGGGTAATTGCAGGCAATGGTGAACTGGCCGAGGCCCTTGGCGCTCCCATGCACATCCAGTCGGGCAGCTTGTGCGGCGTTACCAGCCAGCAGGGCGCATCCCGGCTCCGTTCATTCGTTTACTGAGTGCACGCCCTCAAATCAAACCAAGCCAAGCCAATCTCAGGGGAGGTGACACGATGCGGGTAGTACATTATCTGAACCAGTTCTTTGGCGGTCTGGGCGGCGAAGAAGAAGCCGGAGCGGCGCCCCAGACCAAGGATGGAGCAGTTGGACCTGGACGCCTCTTGGAGCAAGTGCTCGGCGAAGGCGCCCAAGTGGTTCGAACAATCGTCTGTGGCGACAACTACGCCGCGGAGAACTTGGCCGAAATTACCGCCTTGATCCTTAAAGAAACCGGCGATGCCAAAGCCGAATTATTTGTCGCCGGTCCGTGTTTCGAGGCGGGCCGTTATGGCGTAGCGGCTGGCGCCGTCTGCTCGGCGGTTTCGGCGGAACTGGAGATTCCGGTGGTCACCGGCATGGCTTTAGAAAACCCCGGCGTGGATCTGTACCGCCAAGATATCTTCATAGTCGACTCGGGCCCAAATGCCTCGGCGATGAGGGATGTCTTGGAGAAAACGGCGGGCATTGCATTGAAACTGGCCAACGCCGAAGACATCGGTCTCCCGTCGGAAGATGGATACATTTCCAGAGGCATCCTCCGTGACGCATTCGTCGAGCAGACCTCCGCCCAACGGCTGGTGGAAATGCTCTTCGCTAAGACTGCCGGGGACACATTCGAATCGGAACTGCCGGTGCCGACGTTTACCGCCACCCCCGCGCCGCCGCCTGTGAAAGACATGTCCAAAGCCAAGGTGGCCATTGTCACCGATGGCGGCCTGGTGCCCAAGGGCAACCCGGACAGGATATCGGCCTACGCCGCCACAAACTGGGGCTCCTATGACATTTCGGGGGCGTCGGACCTCAAGGGCGAGGACTACGAGATCTCCCACCGTGGCTACGACACGCGGTACGTGGAGCAAGACCCCGACCGGTTGGTGCCAGTGGACGTTCTGCGGGAATTGGAACAGTCTAACGTCGTGGGCGAGGTCCACAGCCAGTTCATCGCCACTTCGGGATTGGCCAATCCTTTGGCCAACAGCCGTCGGTTGGGGCGGGAGATCGCCCAAAACCTGAAAGAACAGGGAGTCGACGCAGTTATCCTAACATCGACTTGAGGCACATCCACCCGCAGCGGCGCTGCGATAGCGACGGAACTGGAGAAAGCGGGCATTCCCGTGTGCCAGGTGACATCGGTGGTGCCTGTAGCCAAGATGGTGGGCTCCAACCGGGTGGTCCAGGGTCAGGGGATAGTCCACGTATTGGGCAACGCTGACCTTCCTCCCGAGGAAGAAAAGGAATTGCGCCGCAAGACTGTGCTACAGGCTTTAGAGGCGTTGAAGAGCGAAGCAGCCGGTTCGCAGGGGTAGTCCGAAAGCAGGAGACCTGCGATGTTCCGCTTTTCAGTGCGCCCGAACCGGGCTCACCTGGTCAACTGGCGTGAATGGGGCCCCGAGGCCTTCCAAGAGGCCGAACAACAGGGCAAACTGGTGGCCCTATTCATCACCGCCTTCTGGTGCGGGTTCTGCCAGCGCATGGATGAGAACGCGCTGTCCGACGACGAAGTCATCGCCCTGCTGAACGGCTTCTTCGTGCCCATCCGCGTGGAAGAATCCCAACGGCCCGACGTTGACCTTCGCTACAACCAGAACGGCTGGCCGACCATCGTTTTTATGACCCCCGACGGCGGACAGCTATTCACCGTCAACTACATGGACGTAGATCCCTTCGCCAATATCCTGGCCAAGACGGTGAACCTTTACCAGGAAGACACGGAGGCGCTTCTCGGGTCGGCCTCTCCCGTCCACGGCGGTCTGGGGGGCCAACAAGAAGACGACGACACCGCGCCCTTGGCGCCTCCGCTTCTAGCCGAGATTGCCGGAATGGTGGAGGGACTGGCCGATCAAGGGAACGGCGGCTACGGAACCCAGTTCAAATTCCTTCACACTGAAGCCAACGAATTCTCCCTATACCTTCATGAGGTCACCGGCGAGGCCGGCTACCTGGATCACATCACTTTCACGCTAGACCAGATTCGCCGCAGTTCCACCTTCGACGGCAAAGACGGCGGTTTTTTTCGTTACTCGTCCCAACCTGACTGGAACGAGCCGCACCCGGAAAAACTATTGGAAGACCAGGCTAGCCTCCTAAAAAACTTCCTTCACGCCTACCTGCTAACCGGGGATGACAAACACCGGAAATCGGCCGCCGGTTTGATCAACTACATGGATTCCACCCTCTGGGATGAATCCAAGCAGGCCTTCCACGGCTGCCAAGACTACGTCCGGGAGATCGCCAGCCCTCCAGAGGTTTCCCGTGAAAGCCCGCTAATCTCCGTGATTGACGAATACGTGTACTGCGACGCCAACGCCAGAGCCGCCTCGGCATATCTGGACGCCTGGTGGGTGTTGGGCGAAGATGGCTGCTTAGAACGGGCGCGGCAGATATTGGATTCGCTTTGGCGTAACCTCCGCTCTCCGGCCGGCGGCATGTTCCACTACAGCGACGGCCTACCCCACGCGCCAGGTATGCTGACCGATGCCGTCGCGGCAGGTTCGGCGTTTCTCGACGCCTTTGCCGTGCTAGATGAAGAAGATCATCTGGCACGGGCCAAAGAACTAGCGGGAGACATCATCCGAGTCCATCGTAGCGGCCATGGAGGATTTCTAGACATCAGCCAAACCGGTCCAGCCAGCCTGCAAATCCCCATCCCAGTGCTGACCCAGAATGCCCTGGCCGCCGCCTTCTTCGTGCGTTTGGCGGATTTGACCGGGGATTTGAACCAACGCGAAAACGCGGTTTGGGCCATGGAAAGCTTCCCCAATTCCCACCGCCAGTTCGGCGCCTTCGCCTCCGGATTTGGCCACGCCCTAGGCCGGTTGCTGACAATGCCCCTGGTAGTGACCCTCACCGGAAAATCAGGAAGCCCGGAGGTGCGCTCCCTAGCACGGGCGGCATTGACCCAACTTCGACATGGAGACGTGGTTTTGCGCTTTCGCCAAGGACACGACAACGGTCCGGCGCGGGCGGACATTCAATTGGAAGGCCGCATTTTGGGTTCGATAACAGACCCGGGGCAGATCACGCCGGAACGGGTGAACCGGCTGGGCCAGGGTTAGTTTGGGGGTTGCAAGACCCATCCGAGGGCGGTTGACTGGCTTGGTAAACCATTTTATAGTTTCGGCGCATCCCAGGATGCCCCTTAGCCGGACAGGCATTAGTACGCTTCGCCGATCGGCGCCATTGAGCAGATAGGAGGCCAAATGACTACCCAAAGATTTGCATCGTACAGGCCAATTCATAAAGCGATGCGCCAGGTCCTATTTTCCACGTCTCGCACCGTAGGACTGGCGGACTTTGACGATGAGGCCGACGTCGAAGAGGCCTTGGCAGCGGTGGACCGGATGATCTCTCTGCTGCACGAGCATAGGGAAAACGAAGACAAATACGTCCACCCACCCGCCGAAAGCAGGATCCCGGGCATCACCGAAAAATTCGTCGAAGACCACGATGAAGATATCACCTTGTCCGATGAAGTTCAGGGAATAGCCCGGCAGATCCTGGGGGCCGGCGGGGCCGATAGGGTTGCTCTGGGAATAGAGCTGCACGAACAGCTGAACGCCTACATCGGCATCTATCTGGGGCACTTGCACCGCGAAGAAACGGTGATGCAACAAGCTCTGTGGGACCATTTCACCGATGAGGAGTTGATCGCCATCGATATGGAGATTGTGGCCAACGTGCCTCCGCCGGTGATGGCGGATTTCATGACAGAGATTTGTTCGTCCTACAGCCCCAGCGAGATCGCTCCCATTTTAGGAAGCATCAAGGCCAACGCGCCTGCTGAATTCGCCCAGTTCGCGCTTAAGACGGCCGAAGAGGGTCTGCCGCCTCGCTCTTGGGAAAAGGTCAAAGCCAGCCTTGGCTAGAGTAGGGTCAACGCCGAGACCGACATTAGGACGGTTAGACTCGTCTCGCCGTGCGACGATTCGCAACCCAAGGCCCAAGCCGACGCTTATTTACTACGGAGGAACTCATGCCCCCATCCCAGCCCGATATCAACAATATGCCCCAGGCTCTGAAGGGGGTGCGGGTCTTGGATTTGACCTGGGTCAGGGCCGGACCATGGGCCACTCGTTGGCTGGGAGCGCTAGGCGCCGAGGTCATTAAGGTGGAGTGGCCAGAAAACGAACGGGGCAGGACCAGCGGCGTAACGCCCCCGGGGATAGAGCCCAGCCTGAACTCTTCGGCAAACTTCAACGACACCAACGCCAACAAGAAAAGCGTGACCGCCAACGTCCGAAGCCCTCTGGGCCTGGAGGTGGTCAAAGGCCTCGTCGCCAAGTCAGACGTGGTGGTTGAGAATTTCAGCGCCACGGTCTTAAACAGGTGGGGCTTGGGCTACGAAGAGATGTGCCGGCTGAACCCGGACATCATCTACCTGTCTCAGTCGGGGTTCGGCCACACCGGCCGGCACAAGGGCTACACCACCGCCGGCCCCATAGCCCAGGCTTTCTCCGGTATGACCTATCTTTCCGGTCTGCCGGGCGAACAACCAGCGGGTTGGGGCTGGTCATTCCTGGACGATACCGGCGGAATGTACATCGCCTTTTCCATTCTCACTTCCCTCTACCGCCGGAACATGACGGGCTTGGGTCAGCACGTGGACCTTTCTCAGATGATGATAGGCGTCACCCTCAACGGCCCCGCTCTGCTGGACGTCACGGTCAACGGCCGGGCGTCCGTCCGGGAGGGGTACCCGCCGGGCAACCGCGCCCATTGGCCCGGCGCACCGTTGGTCAACAACTATCGAGGCTCCATAACCGCGCCCCATAACGCCTATCGCACAAAGGGCGGCGGCTACAACGACTGGTGCGCCATAGCCTGCTTCAACGAAGAGGAATGGCAGTGCCTGGTGATGGTCATGGGCCAGCCCGAGTGGGCCCGGTCGTCAAAACTCGCCACGTTGGCTGGCCGGTTGGAGCACCAGGAAGAGATGGATCGGGGCATCGAGGCGTGGGCGCAAACTCTGGAAAAGTATGAATTGATGGAGATCTGCCAAGCCTCCGGCGTGCGAGCCATGCCGGTGCAGAGCAGCGAAGACCGGGTGGAGCGCGACCCCCAGTTGCGCCACCGTAAGATGTACCAGGAAATGGACCACAAGGTGCTCGGGGTCCGCAAGTTTCAGAACGCACCATTCAAGATGTCGGAAACCCCGGCCTTCAACCACCGGTCAGCGCCCCTGATGGGCGAGAGCAATCAAGAGATCATAGAGGGCTTGTTGGGAATCGGCCACCAAACTTTGGTGGCCGGCTACGCCGACGGTTCCCTTTGGCCATTGACCAGGGACCGGTTCCCCTACATGGACGAAATGATCGCCAAACCCCTGGCGGAAGCCGCCGAAAACCAATCGCAGAACAACACCGAATCCCAGTTGCCGCCCCGCGCCCAAACCGGAGGTCCCGCCGGTTCGCCCGGACCGCTGACAGGTCTGAGGGTGTTGGAGCTTTCCGACGAGAAGGGCCAGTTTTGCGGCAAGCTAATGGCCGACCTGGGCGCCGACGTGATCAAGATCGAGCCGCCCGGAGGCGAGGTCACCCGCAACGTGGGACCATTCCTCGGCGACCTGCCCCACCGAGATCGCAGCGTCTCCTTTTGGCATTACAACACGTCAAAGAGGGGGGTTACGCTGAACGTGGAGACCGCCGACGGGCAGGAACTGTTCCGGAGGTTGGCCGCCACCACAGATGTGATACTTGAAACCTTCCCCGCGGGCTACCTGGAGTCGTTGGGGATAGGGTATCAAGACATAAGTGGGTCTAATCCCGGCTTGATCATGTGTTCGCTCACGCCGTTTGGACAGACAGGGCCGTGGAAAGACTTCGGCACCAGCGATCTGATCCATCTAGCCGCGGGAGGCCAGATGGGATGCTGCGGCTACGACGAAGCCGACGTGCCCGGTTCGATTCCGATGGCCCCTGGCGGAGGCAACGCCTGGCACACAGGCAGCCATTACGCCTACATGGCGGTCATGGCCGCCCTCTACTACCGGACCAACACCGGCAAAGGCCAGTACATCGATTCCTCGGTCCACGACGCCTGCGCCTTGACTACCGAGATGCACATTGCCACCTACGTCTACACCGGCCAGGTGGTCAAACGCCAAACGGGGCGCCACGCTGCTCCGGCCTTCACCGACCAGCCTCAAATCCGGTGCAAGGATGGCAAGTACGTCAACGCCGCGGCCTCCAGGCTCTCGGCGCGCGAGTTCACCACTTTGGTGGAATGGATGGACTCCCTAGGCGTGGCTGAAGACCTGACAGACGAAAAGTACACGAAAGCCGCTGTGCGTCTTGAGGAACGTTCCCACGTCAACGACGTGGCCACCCGATTCATAGCCAGCATGACCAGGGACGAGGCGGCAAACGGGGGCCAGGAGCGCGGTTTCAACTGGGGCGCGATTCGCACCCCTGATGAATTGGTGGACGATGGGCACTTGAATGACCGGGAATTCTGGTCGGAAGTGGAACACCCGGAATTGGGACGCAGTTTCAAATACCCCGGACCGGCCGGGATTTACAACGGCTCCCCATGGCGGATCTCTCGCCGGGCGCCCCTGGTAGGAGAGCACAACCAAGAGGTGTTTTGTCAGGAACTGGGACTGCTGCCCGCGGAGTTGGCATACCTCACAGAAGCAGGGGTTTTGTAGGCCCCAGCGAAATTGCCTCGAAATCGTCTAGGGTAATCCCTGCAACTCCATGGCCGTTGCCACCCGGTCCACGGCGATGGTGAACGCGGCCTCCCTAAATCCGAATCCACCGATGGACCCGGATGGAGGGCGTGAGGACAGCGGAAGAGGGGGGAGGGAGTTGCAGGCGCGATGATCCGGGCTCGAATTCGGGTAGACGGGAGGTTGGCGGGCGGTCGCAGGCGCTTTTGGGGGCGCCGATGGCGGTCTGCAGTGGCTGTGCTGAGCGAGATGGCGGGATAGGACACGGGAAGAGGCGCTCGCGGACCGGGACTGGCGCGAGTTTGCCGGGACGTTCAGTTGGCCGGATGGCGGGTCAGTTGCAGACGGGTCGTCAGGCTGGGAGTGGCAGGGCGCGCAGCCGGGCCAGGGCGCGACTGAACTGGGTTTCCCAAGGCCAGCGCTGGGGCAGATGCAGGGTGAGGCGGCGCGCCGAGCGGGTGAGCCGTCCGGCCAGGGAGAAGAACCGTCGCCTGAGGGTCTTGGTGGTCACGATCTGCTCGCCCAGGCCGATGCGCGCGGTCCAGCGGGCCAGGTTGTGGGACATCACCTGGACGGCCAGCCAGGCGCCGTTGGCGGCGAAGCGGCCGGACGGCATGTGGTTCAACCCGACGCCGTACTTGAGGTCGCGTATCGCATTCTCGATCTCGGCGTGGCGGCGGTGGTCGGCCTCCAGTTCCAGGGTCTCTCCGTCCCGGTCGGTGATGAAGCCGTGATAACTGTAGGTGGCGAAGGGGGGCAGTTGGGAACCGGAGGTCGGCTGCACCCGCCGGACGATGAGCCGCACCGGCGCGGCGTCCGGCTCACTCTGGAAGGGGGTATAAGTCGTCTCGGCCACAGCGGCGGCGCCGTCCATCCAGTAGGGAATCGGCGTCCAGGCAGCTTCGGGTATGGCCTCGATGAGATTGCGCAGGCTTTTGTGCTGGCGGATGGTGATGGAGAAGCGCACGTCCAGCTTGCGGCAGACGGCGACCACGGCGTGGGTATAGAAGCCGCTGTCGGCCCGCAGGGTGATCTGCCCGCTGGCGCCAGCGTAGCGCACCCGCCCCACCGTCTCCCGCAGGAAGTGGGCGGCCCAGCGGGCGGTGTTGGCGCGGCCCTCGCGCAGCCGGGACATCAGCACGTCGCCGGCGCCGGCGGCCAACAGCGGGTGATAGCCCCGGGCGCCGGTGTAGCCGTGGTGGCGGGCGCCCTCCTTGGCCAGTCCGTAGGTCTCGCAGATCGTCGAATCAAGGTCGATGGTAAATGGTGCGTCGCCGGGTCCGGCTCCGGCCTGCCAGGCCCGGGCCAGCAACTCGCGGCTCACCCGGTCCAGTTGGCGGACGTGGCCCCAGCGAAAGCTGCGCAGGAAGGCGCCCAGGGTGGAGGGCGCCTTGAGCACACTGCCCAGGGTGCAGGCTGTCCCGCCGGCGCGCAGCGCATCGGCGTCGTCGATGCAGTCGCCGCCCGCCAACGCAGATGCCACCAGCGTCATCATCTTGTCACCGGTGTTGGCTCGGCCTGGGGCCCGGCCCAGGTCCAGGCGCCGGTCAACCAGTTGGGAAAGGCCGAGGTGCAAGGCCAAGGTGGCGGGAAGGAGCAGGCCGGCATTGTTGACCAGGCGGTGGTCGTCGAAGGTGATGTGGATGCGGTCGAGGTGGTTGCGTGGTAGCATCTATTGGGTGCTCCTTGTTTCTGGTCGGTTTTCTGTTATAAAACCATTATCCCAGATTCAGAGGAACACTTCCTTCCCTATCCGCCCTGTCGCGACACGCCCTCTATCGGTGGATTCGGGTTTATGCAAAAGCCATTCCAACCGACGGAGCTAACGGATACGGTACGGGAGATATTGGACGGTTCCCGAAAGTCCGCGGTCTGATCCGGCTTTGGGATACCCGCTGACGGTGCTCGAATTGTGGTTGGTCGAAGTGAAAAGGGTGCAGGGGGTGACAAGCGAGTATTTACTCAGATATTCCGGACAGCAGGTTTTGAACTTACCGAGACTGGTATACAGTTAGGTTACGTTTGGGGCCTTCTCAGCCGTCTTCGGCAAAATCCACCACAAAAACGCCCGAAATCTCTGATAGAACAAGACGTAGCGGTTGTGGATTACGCAATAAACCGCCAATAGGGCGGTGCACCTCTGCCTTCGTAGCACCGGCCCCAGAACACATGGGCGTCTTGATCCCCGGCATGGGATGCAAACTCTTGGGCTGAGGAGCGGAGCGAATAGACCCGTTCCTTCGTCCGCGTAGTGAAAGCGCCCTAAATCTACTTCTCTTTTTTCAATTTACGTTTTTCCTTTAGAGTATTTTGTGCAGTTGTCTGTTTTTCCTTTTTAGCTTTATCTTTTTTACCACCCTTATCACCCATTACTTTTGCTCCTTTGAAAGTGAATCTTCTAGCGGCCCAAGGTTTAAGCCTGATGGGGTTACTGGAAGCGGACTGCCACTATAGTCAGGGATGACATATTATCCAAAATTCTCCATTTCGGCTGACCTATGCCTTCAGCAAGACCCGAATCGATTAGATTGCAGTTTACCACCGGTCTTTGGGTCTCGGCAACGTTCTCTTGCTCCGGCGTGGGACAAGGTTTCTGCTATGGACACCCCGTTGTCCAAGACCGTCCGCCAGGGTAGCAGCAGGTCCTTCTGCTGAATGTAGCTCACACGGCCAAGTCTTTCCCCCAGCCGTCCTTTGTCTTGTCCGCCGTCCCCGCCGCCCAAGCAGACGGTACCGCGGTCCGGTTGGTCCAGTCCGACCGACGATTATGTTCAGCAAGGTACTTTTGCCGCAGCCGCTGGGGCCGATGATGCTGATGAACTCACCAGGCTCAACCGCCGGATCCACGCCAGCCAGCACCGGCACCCGGCCACGGCAAATGACAGGTCCAAGGATTTAATCCGTAGTTTCAGAATCCCGATTAAGCATCACGGTAGATTTTGCCGCCGGTTTCCCGGAATTCCCGAGCCTTCTCCTCCATCCCTGCGCTGAATACCAACTCCGGCTCGACTCCCTGACGCTCGGCGTATTCCCGGACGTCCTGAGTGATCTTCATGGCACAGAACTTGGGACCGCACATGGAGCAGAAATGGGCTACTTTGGCTCCCTGGGCCGGCAGGGTCTCGTCGTGGTACTCCCTGGCCCGGTCAGGGTCTATGGCCAGGTTGAACTGGTCTTCCCACCGGAACTCGAAGCGGGCCTTGGATAGAGCATCGTCCCAATGATGGGCCATGGGATGGCCCTTGGCCACGTCGGCGGCGTGGGCGGCGATTTTGTAGGTGATCACTCCTTCTTTCACATCGTCTTTGTTGGGCAATCCCAGGTGTTCTTTGGGCGTGACGTAGCAGAGCATCGCCGTGCCGAACATCCCTATCATCGCCGCTCCAATGCCCGAAGTGATGTGGTCGTAGGCGGGGGCGACATCTGTAACAAGAGGTCCCAGGGTGTAGAAGGGCGCTTCGTGGCACACCTCCAACTGGCGGTCCATATTCTCCTTGATCTTGTGCATTGGCACGTGGCCGGGTCCTTCGATCATCACCTGGACATCGTGTTTCCAAGCGATCTTGGTCAGCTCACCCATGGTTTCAAGTTCGGCGAATTGGGCTTCGTCATTGGCGTCGGCGATGGCTCCCGGCCTTAGCCCATCTCCCAAAGAGAAGGAGATGTCGTAGGCCCGCATGATCTCGCACAATTCCTCGAAGTTGGTGTACAAGAAGTTCTCCTGGTGGTGGGCAAGGCACCATCCAGCCATGATAGAGCCGCCTCGGGAAACGATGCCTGTTAGCCTTTTTGCTGTCAGAGGCACGTAGCGAAGCAACGTGGCGGCGTGGATGGTGAAATAATCAACCCCTTGCTCCGCCTGTTCGATGATGGTGTCCCTATACATCTCCCAAGTTAAGTCCTCGGGACTGCCGTCCACCTTTTCCAGGGCCTGGTACATGGGCACCGAGCCGATGGGAACCGGCGAGTTGCGGAGGATCCATTCCCTGGTTGTATGTATATCCGTCCCGGTGGACAAGTCCATGACCGTGTCGGTGCCCCACCGGGTAGCCCAGAGCATCTTCTCTACCTCTTCTTCGATGGAAGAGGTAACGGCCGAGTTGCCGATATTGGCGTTGATCTTGACCGAAAAGCCACGACCGATGATCATCGGCTCGGTTTCCGGATGATTTATGTTGGCCGGGATGATGGCGCGGCCCTCTGCCACTTCCTGCCGCACGAATTCCGGCTCGAAGCCTTCCCGGATGGCGATGAACTCCATCTCGGGGGTGACGATTCCTTGACGGGCGTAATACAACTGGGTTACAGCCTTACCGGCCTTGGCCTTTAGAGGCCGGCGTTCCAGCCCTGGAAACGCCAGGGCGTCGCCGCTGCCGTTTGTCCCCATTCTCGACACGGAGAATTCTTCTACGTCGCCCCGCTCCTGAATCCAATTCTTGCGCACGGCGGGCAACCCCTTTCTCACGTCCAGTTCCGCCCCGTCGTGGGTGTACGGTCCACTGGTGTCATAAAGATCAAGAGGCGGGTTTTCTTCCTGGCCGAACCGCCCGGCCGTGGGCGTCAGGGTGACCTGGCGAAACGGCACTTGGATATCCGGGCGGGACCCTTGGGCGTAAACCTTCTTGCTGGCTGGGAAATTTGCTTTACCCTGGATCAGGTTTCTGGTTTCGAACACGCTGGTCATAAACCACCTCTCTAAAATAGGAAAAGGCCGCCAAGAAACGGGTTTGGCGGCCTCAATCAGCCCAAATACCATTGCCCGATTCCCTCCGCTGGCATTACCCAGGTCAGGTTCACAGGGTCGCCCCGATGAATCGGAGCCTCTCAGCCCGGCTTAACCGAGCTCCCCTACGCGCGTCAGCCTTTTCACGCGTCAGCCTTTTCAATTGTTAATGGCTGATATTATAGAAAGGCTCCTGCAGGCATGTCAACCTCGTATGGTGCGTTTATAACCTACATCCATGAACCTCATAGCGCGTCCTGTAATAGCCAAATAGAAGTCCTTTTGGTGCTCCCAAAATTTATCCCAAATTAGACGTTGTCGCCAGCACCTCCATTTTGGAGCGCAAGAGACCAAGGCGCTCGAGAATGTCGAACAATGGGTTTGACGCCTTCCTTTAGTCCGAATCCACCGATGGACCCGGATGGAGGGCGTGAGGACAGCGGAAGAGGGGGGAGGGAGTTGCAGGCGCGATGATCCGGGCTCGAATTCGGGTAGACGGGAGGTTGGCGGGCGGTCGCAGGCGCTTTTGGGGGCGCCGATGGCGGTCTGCAGTGGCTGTGCTGAGCGAGATGGCGGGATAGGACACGGGAAGAGGCGCTCGCGGACCGGGACTGGCGCGAGTTTGCCGGGACGTTCAGTTGGCCGGATGGCGGGTCAGTTGCAGACGGGTCGTCAGGCTGGGAGTGGCAGGGCGCGCAGCCGGGCCAGGGCGCGACTGAACTGGGTTTCCCAAGGCCAGCGCTGGGGCAGATGCAGGGTGAGGCGGCGCGCCGAGCGGGTGAGCCGTCCGGCCAGGGAGAAGAACCGTCGCCTGAGGGTCTTGGTGGTCACGATCTGCTCGCCCAGGCCGATGCGCGCGGTCCAGCGGGCCAGGTTGTGGGACATCACCTGGACGGCCAGCCAGGCGCCGTTGGCGGCGAAGCGGCCGGACGGCATGTGGTTCAACCCGACGCCGTACTTGAGGTCGCGCATCGCATTCTCGATCTCGGCGTGGCGGCGGTGGTCGGCCTCCAGTTCCAGGGTCTCTCCGTCCCGGTCGGTGATGAAGCGGTGATAACTGTAGGTGGCGAAGGGGGGCAGTTGGGAACCGGAGGTCGGCTGCACCCGCCGGACGATGAGCCGCACCGGCGCGGCGTCCGGCTCACTCTGGAAGGGGGTATAAGTCGTCTCGGCCACAGCGGCGGCGCCGTCCATCCAGTAGGGAATCGGCGTCCAGGCAGCTTCGGGTATGGCCTCGATGAGATTGCGCAGGCTTTTGTGCTGGCGGATGGTGATGGAGAAGCGCACGTCCAGCTTGCGGCAGACGGCGACCACGGTAACTGTTCAGACTTGATGAGGTGAATTGGCTCAAAGCCGTTGGAAAAACGCTGGCATGGCCGGGGGAGTTGTGGCATACCAGGGAGGTGGACACTGAACTAGACCTGAACGCGGCGAGTGGCGAAACTCTGCTGGAGATAATTGCCGGCCAGCGGGGAGTCATTGCCGATTTGCAAAGGCGGATTGGGGTTCTGGAATCCCGTCCCAACCGGCGCGGGTCGTCGGGGATGCCGGGTAATCAGCCGCACTCCAGCCGGCAAGCGCCGGAGAAAAAGGAGCCCAGAAAGCCGCGCCGCCATGGCTTCGCCCGCCAGCGCATGACTCCTACCCGGCGGGTGGAGCATGCCGTGGCGGTCTGTCCCGACTGCGGGACTCACCTGAACGGCGGATGGGTACAGCGAACTCGGGAAGTCATTGAGCTACCGGTGGCTCCGGTAGAAGTGACCGAGCACGCCCTGGTAGCCCGCATCTGTCCGGTATGCCAGCGGCGCCGGCTGCCCAAAGAGGCCCTGCAGGGGATGGTTCTGGGCCAGCAGCGCCTGGGGGTCAATCTGGTAAGCCTGATGGTGACCCTGCGGGAGGAGGGACGGTTGCCCATAAGAATCATCTAATGATACCTGGAGAGCGTCCATCAGTTGCACCTGAGTGTTGGCGCCATCGTCGAGGCCGTCCATGGAGTAGCCCGTCAGGCTGAGACGGCGGTGCGAGAGGTGCTCGAGCAAGTCCGCGCCAGTCCCGTGGTGCAGGGCGACGAAACCGGCTGGCGCCAGGACGGGAGCAACGGCTATGTTTGGACCTTCAGCACTCCCAGCGAACGATACTTCCTGCGTCGGGGTCGGGATAAGGGGGTGGTGGATGAGGTGCTGGATTCCTCCTTCAGCGGAGTGTTGGTCAGTGATTTCTACGCCGCCTATAACCACTACCCGGGCCTGAAGCAACGGTGCTGGGCTCATCTGCTGCGGGATATCCATGACCTGAAAGGGTTGTACCCAGAAGACGCTGGGCTGGCTCAGTGGGCCGAGGCGGTTCACCAGGTCTACACGGAGGCCAAGGCCTCGGTCCTTCCCCGAGCCCAGCCAGGCCATCGCACCCAGCTAATGCTGGAGGAGAAACTAATGGTCTTGGCGCGGCCTTTCCTTAACGATCCCCTGGCGGTTCAGGCCAAGCTCTGCCGGCGCATGGAACGGTTCATCAAGGAACTGTTTGTCTTCGTGTCGGACCCAGCCGTGCCTTCAGACAACAACGCCGCCGAGCGGAGCCTGCGGCATCTGGTAACCAGTCGCAAGATCAGCGGCGGCGCCCGCTCAGGGCAGGGCGCCGACAGCAAGATGACCTTGGCATCCCTCTTTGGCACCTGGCGGGCCAGAGGTCTCAATCCCCTCCTGGAATGCCGCCGGTTGCTCACTTCCCCTCAACTCTGAACAGTTTCCGATGATCTGGCAGATGGAATGGGTGAAGCGCCGGGTCATGGTCTGAAGCTCACGGGCGCTCATTGACCGGGGGTCGCATTCAATCCCGCCCTTGGCGCCGCCGAAGGGGATGCCCACCAAAGCTGTCTTCCAGGTCATCAGCGACGCCAGGGCGCGAACCTCTTCATCGTCGGCCTCTGGATGGTAGCGCACGCCACCCTTGTAAGGGCCCCTGGCATTGTTATGCTGGATCCGGTATCCGATGAAGACTTCCAGGGCGCCGTCGTCCATGCGCACCGGAAGCTCCACCCTGACTTCCCGGTCGGGCGTGCACATCAAAAACCTGATCTCGTCGCTTACTCCCAGCCGGTCGCAAGCCTGGTCGAAATAATGTGTGACCGCTTGAAAAGGCGTCATCTCTGCTGGTGTAGACACGTCATCTCCTTTATCGTTGACCTGATCGTTGACTTGAATTCCTGGCGGCGCCTGCCAGTCTTGCCGACGGCTCCGTCGGTGAGTATGATGCTACAGGTTCTAAAGAGTGTTCATTACGTCCCGTGATTATAAATCCGCAACAAGGTTTAGACCCACGGCAAAATAACTAGAAGGAGGAGCATCATGGCGCGAACGCCAATCCTCACCAGAGACCAAGTCCCCGAAAATCTGCGCGAAGCCTTCGACCACGAAACCGCGAACAGCGGCGGTGTCGTCGAAGCTGGTCCCGGCTCGGTCATGATAAACAGTCCGGAGATGCGGCGCCGCGCCAACCATTTGGTGTTCTACCTGCGGGAATCATCGGTGCTGCCCAAGAAACTCCAGGAGCTGACCATGATCCTCACCGCCCGCTTCATGGATTGCCTTTTCATCTGGAACGCCCACGCGGCGGGGGCAAGGCGTGAGGGAATCAGCGACGCGTTCATAAATGCCTTGCGGGATAAGAAACCGTTACCCCCGTTGCCTGCGGATGAGCAACTGGTGGCAGACTACGTCATGCAGTCATTCAATGACCACCGGGTGAGCCAGAGCACGTTCGACGCCGTGGTTAAGGAATATGGAGCCCTTGGAGCCACCGAGCTAAGCACTTGGATGGGTTACTACACTCTGCTGGCCTTCAGCGTCAATGCTTTCGAAGTGGAGCTGCCGCAGGATCACAAAGAACCGGCGTTGCCGGTCTAGCTGGGACGGTAAAAATGGATTCCGGGATTAGATGTCTAAGACCATTGCCTTGGTAGGGTTGGGCCGGCCAGGTGTTTCACCTATGGGGATGATTTCGGCGTGCAACTTTCCCGGTTCCAGTTCTAGCAGGCCCACGGCGCCAAGTCTTATCTCCTTGTGATGTGGAAAGGTAATGCTCCCGCAGTTGAGCAGGACGACATTGTCCCGGTATTCCAACCGCTCCTGATGGGTATGGCCCGCCACCATGATGTCCACCGGAGTCGGGAACAATCGCAAGAGCTCGGACATGGGGCGGAATTCCTTCTCGAGACTGTGAATCATGCCGATGCGCCAGCCTTCGGCCTCAAAGACTTGCACGTCCTTCATGCGGGAGTCGGTGATGGGGTCGTTGTTGCCGGTGGAGCAGATAACCGGGGCGAACTGTTCCAGCCAGTCGAGGATGATAGTCGAGGTAAGGTCGCCGCCGTGCATGATCAGGTCCACGGTGGAGAAAAACTGGGCTGGTTGGGGGCCCATCTCGTCGAGGTTTCGGATGAGTGCCGGCAGGTGGGTATCGGAAAGGAGACCAATTCGCATCAATCAAATCTAGCCATAGGCACAGGTAAAGTCAACTTGCCGGAGTAACTGCTGAAGACACAACCCGCCGATAGACTTGTTCGGACTCGGTTTGGTTTGGGCGCTTCTGCGATTCCTATATCGGCCCTTCGGCCCCAGCTAAAGGAAACTAGGCCAGGATGGACGATCCAGAAGGGGATGACCGGCTGAACCAGGTAGAGTGGAAATAAATATTGGCAGAATCGATCATAGTCTAGACTCAGGAATCATAAATATCTTTCCAAAGGACGGGTTTAAAACATGCGTCAGACCAAAACAGCGGCAATCGTCGGAATCCATGAATATCCCCTGCGCGTGGTGGGTCCGGGCGTAACGGCGCTTCAGATAAAGGCGGCCAGCGCCGCCGAAGCCCTGGAGGACGCCGGTTTCACCTGGAAGGACGTTGACGCGGTGTACGACACCGGCGGCGACCAGGGTATCGGTGGACTGGGAATCTCGGAATACTTTGGATTCAAGCCCAACGTCATCGACAACACTTCGGTCGGCGGGTCGTCTTTCGAATTCCACGCGAACCACGCACTGAAGATGATCGAGGCGGGAAAGTGCAACGTGGCGCTGATCACCTACGGCTCCACGTCCCACTCGGACCGCAGGGCCATTGGCACCGCCGGAGGCACCGGATTGGCGGCAGCCAGCATGTTCAACAACATGGAAGACCCTTGGGGTCTCACCCTCATCGGCAACTACGCCATGGTGAAGACGCGCCACAAGCACCAATACGGCACCACAGACGAGCAGTTCGCGGACATCTCAGTGGCCACCCGGCGCCACGCCATGCGCAACCCGGAAGCGGTGAAGGCCATGACCGATCTGGAGTTCGTCGGCGTCAACGAAATCACGGTAGAAGATGTTCTGGATTCTCGGACGGTGGCCCATCCTCTGCATCTGCTGGAATGCTGCATGGTGTCCGACGGCGGTGGAGCGGTAATCGTCTGCTCAGCCGAAATGGCCCGAAACGCCAAGAAAAAGCCGGTTTGGATCATCGGGACTGGAGAGGCCACCAAGTACCGCGAGAACGGCGGAGACATCACCGTGAGCGCCGGCGCCCAATCCGGGCCCGTTGCCTTCGCAGACGCCGGTGTCTCGCCTTCGGAGATCGACATCCTGATGGCCTACGACTCCTTCACCATCACCGTGATGTGCATGATCGAAGACCTGGGGTTCTGCAATAAGGGCGAAGGAGGAGCGTTTGTCAGCGATGGACGGCTCCATTTCGACGATCCCCGGAAACCAACCATGAACACCGACGGAGGAGGGCTTTCGTCTAACCACCCGGGTGCCCGGGGGATATTCCTTTTTCTGGAAGCGACCCGCCAGCTCAGAGGCGAGTCAACAGCCCAAGTGGACAATCCCAAGTTGGCCGTGGCAGTGGGCAACGGTGGCCAGCTGGGTTCTCGCCACGCCACCGGGGTGACAATCCTGGCCGCTGATTAAGATGGGGGTACAAACCGGGCAAACATCCAACCCCAATTCATCGCTGAAACCAGGACCGCCGACCTCGCCTGTACCGGCGTCGGCGCCTCTCGTGCGCCTTGGCTCCCGTTGCGGTAGAATCAAGGCGCCAATCCGATCCTTGCATGGCTGCGAACGCAATAGGGTAAATGGCATCCGCGCAACTAAAACTGAGCGTTCTCGACCAAAGCCCGGCCAACGGAGCTGAAACGGCTCACGACGCCTTGCAAAACACCATCACGCTGGCCCAAAAGGCCGAGGAATGGGGTTACCACCGGATTTGGGTCACCGAGCACCACGGCTCTAGCCGGAATATGGGCTCCGCTCCCGAGGTGTTGGTCTCCCACCTGCTGGCCAAGACGAATCGTATCCGCGTTGGCTCCGGCGGGGTGATGCTGCAACACTATAGCCCGTACAAAGTGGCCGAGAACTTCAACGTTTTGGCGTCTCTGGCGCCTGGCAGGGTGGACTTGGGAATCGGCGGGGGCCCGGCGGGATGCCGAAGACGACCAGGGCGCTGCAGATGGATACCGGTTATGGAACCAAGCCCCTGGCGGAAAAGCTAGAAGAGCTGGACAGATTCCTGCACGACCGGCTGGATGAAGACCACCCGCTCTACGGGTTGACGGCAAATCCCATTCCCCCTCAACCGGCGGACCTGTTCCTGTTGGGGACCACTCCTTCCAGCGCTGAGTTGGCCGCCCAGCGGGGAATGCCCTACGTATTCGCCTTGTTTCTGAATAGCGACGAATCGGTCATGCGGGAGGCTATCGATACCTATCGCAGCCGGTTTGACCTCAGCAGGGGCGCCAAACCCCAGGCTATGCTTGCCCTTCCGGTAATGGTTGCCGATAACGACGAGGAAGCTGGCGGTTATGCGTCGGAGATCAAAGTCTTCAGGATCCTGTTGGAGAACGGCAGGACCCTCACAGTCTTTTCCATGGCTGCCGCCGAAGAATTCCTTAGGCAATCCTCGGAGAAGGGCAGCTTCACCGTCCACGAAGGAAACGTGATCCATGGATCTCCGGAGACGGTTAAGCATAAACTATTGGACGTGCAGAGCGATTATCTGGTTGATGAGTTGCTGGTGGTGACGGCCATCCGGGACTTCCCCAAAAGGCTGCATCCCTATGAACTGTTGGCCGGTGCAATGGTCAACAAGCCGATTCCGTAGCTGGCTTTTGTATTTGATTCATTAAAGCGGGGCTGAAGATGGCGAGCGAACGCAAGATGCGCCTAGGTACATTCCTTGCCGGGACCGGCAGCAACATGGCCTCATGGAGGCATCCCAACGCGGTGGCCGACGGTCCTATTAATCTAGACTACTACCGGAAGCTGACTCGAAAAGCAGAGGCGGCCAAGCTGGACTTCGTTTTCTTCGGCGATGGGCTGTTCATCAGCGAAAAATCCCATCCGATCTTCCTAAACCGTTTTGAGCCCCTGACCCTGCTGGCCGCCCTCGCCATGGATACTACCCACATCGGCCTCGCCGCGACCCTATCGACTTCCTACAGCGACGCCTTCACCGTGGCGCGCCAGTTCTCCTCCATCGACCATATCAGCGACGGCCGCGCCGGTTGGAACATAGTCACCTCGCCCTTGGAGGGGTCGGCACTGAATTACAGCAAACCCGAGCATCCCCAGCACGACCTGCGTTACCGCATGGCCGACGAGTATGTGGAGATAACCATGGGCCTGTGGGACTCGTGGGAGGACGACGCATTCACCAGGGATAAAGAATCGGGCGTATTCTTCGACCCGGAAAAGATGCACCGCCTAAACCACGAAGGCGAGTTCTTCTCGGTCCAAGGCCCGCTGAACATTTCCCGGTCGAAGCAGGGAAGGCCGGTGCTCATTCAGGCGGGATCGTCGGAAGCGGGAAAGAATTTTGCCTCCAAGGTGGCCGACGCGGTCTTCACCGGACAATCGTCGTTGGAGGGCGCGGCTGAGTTTTACCGGGACGTGAAAGAACGGGCGGCGCGGCATGGAAGGGACCCAAACGAGATCTTGATCCTGCCCGGGTGCGCGCCCATCGTCGGTAGGACCCCGCAAGAGGCCGAAAAGAAATACCAGGAGATCGCCAATCTGGTGGTCATTGAAGACGCCCTGAATTACCTGGGCCGGTATTTCAACGATATGGATTTCTCTCCCTACGGCCTGGATGATCCCTTTCCAGAGTTGGGAGACTTCGCGCGTAACGGATGGGAGAGCACCACCGACCGCATCAAACAGTTTGTCAAAGATGAGAACCTGACTCTTCGGCAGATGGCGCTGCGCTCGACCACGCCGAAACCAGCGTTCATGGGCACTCCCGACCAAATAGCGGATACGATGCAGGCTTGGTTTGAAACCGGCGCAGCCGACGGCTTCATGATGAACGCCGCCGTTTTGCCAGATGGGTTCAACGATTTCATCGACCACGTTTTGCCAATACTCAAAGACCGGGGATTGTTCCGCACCGAGTACGAATCGGACACGTTGCACGGAAACCTGGGACTGCCCATACCGGCCAACCGTTACACCGAGGCTCGGAACTCCGCTTCCAAAACCAAAGCTTAGACCAGGATCAACGATAATCCCAAGCCAACGATAATCCCAAGCCTAGGAGGGGCGCTTGCCGACACTGCTGGCAATCCACGGATCGGCAACCAGACCGGGCCGTCTATATCAGGCGTTGGAATTGGCGCTAGAGTCCGCCGCCGATCATCAGGAGACGGTAACCACCAGCCTTCTAAATCTGGGAGATCACCGGATTTCCTTCGCCGACGGGCGGCCACTATCAGCCTATGATGATGAAACCGAGGCGGTGGTGGAGCGGGTAGTTGCCGCGGATATGTATCTGATTGCCACGCCGGTTTTCCGGGCGTCTTTCACTGCGTCTTTGAAAAACCTGCTGGACCTAAACTAAAGCCACGGTGGGATCTACATTTCTGAAATGATGAGAGCAGGTCAGCGCTGCCAAGTAAAGCTCTCCCATCCGCACGTTGAAGTCAGTCCGCCCCCGTCGCCAGGTACTCTTCAAATGCGCATTTCACCTTGGCTTTGGTTTAGTACCGGTGGAAGGCCTGATGGGAAAAGTGTGCGGATTGGTGGGAATGGGGGCCACTGACCACCATTACCTGTCGATCGATAGCCAACTGCGGCCGGTTCTGGCCTGGTTCGGCGCGCACGTGGCGCCCGTGTCGGTCTACCTCCAATCCAGCCACTTCCAAGATGGAAAACTGGCTGATGAACAGTCCATCGGCCAGCTCCAATCTCTGGTTATGCACCGGGCCGTCACGGAACATCCCGGCGCGGTGGGGCCACCGCCCCTGGCGGCCCTCTGAAGGAACCGGGAGGCGGCGGCGAACCCTAACCCTAAAGAGGCCGTTGCCGGTTGCCTGGCGGTCCTGTCCCTTCCCGAATGTCCTGGGCGGTCAGTTCATCAACACCTTTGGGCCATTGGCGTTTCAGAGCATCGGTCACTTTTATGGAAAAACGGCCGACGCCTTCAACTTCGACGTCTATGTCGTCTCCGTCTTGCATCGGCCCCAGACCCTGGTGATTGGTGCCCATGAATAAGACATCGCCAGGACTGAAACTCTCCAAGGCGCTGGCCCATTCGATGGACTCGGCGATGGAGTGGGCCAGGTCGTCGGTGTTGTAATTCACCCGCAGTTGGCCGTCGACCCACAGACGAATCTGGAAATGCTCTGGGTCCGCGATTTCGTCCTTAGTGACGATGCAAGGACCCATGGGCGCGAAGGTCTCGAAAGACTTCCAGGGCGATACCGGCATGCTGGTGGTGTTCCTGCCGCCCCCCGGACGCTGGTTGGCGGGAAGCCTGGCGGAAACGTCCACGCCGCAGGTGTAGCCAAACACGTGCTCCATGGCGTCGGCCTGGGTTATTTTTTTACCCGCGCTGCCGAAAACCAGCACCAACTCCGCCTCATGGTGGAAGATGTTTATGTCGTCGGGCGGAAGGACCACGGTATCGTCGGGACCAATGACGGCATCGGAAGATTTCAGGAACCCCCACATTGGCGAAGGCTCTCTGGCGCCGAACTCCCGGTAGTTGCCTCCCATGCACAACACCTTGTTGGGCCGGGGCAAGGGCGGCTGAAGCGATACCTGGGAATGTGGCGTTACGCTTCCTTCCCGTTCCAAACGAGCGAGATCATCCCGCAGATTCTCAAAGCCGGTGATGATCGCCTCCATGGCTGCCTGCCCGGTGGTTTCCTGCCCGGTGGTTGCCTGCCCGGTCGAACGCCCAGATGCGCAACCGCATCGCTGATGTCCACCACGCCGTCGTCTTTAAGTAATCCCGGACGGCCGCCGTTGAACAGCACCAGTTTCATGGAAATCCCCCTTAAATCGTAACCTGGGATTGGTGGCGCCGTCCTAGACTCCGCCATAGGCCAGCAGGTGGAAATGGTAGCGTCGATGGCGCCGGATTGTCGACTATCCCGGATTGTCGACTATCCCGGATTGTCCACTATCCCGGATTGTCCACTATCCCGGATTGTCCATCCCGGATTGTCCACTATCCCGGATTGTCCACTATCGATGAAAGAATTTAAGGCTTACCTTTAACGCAGTTGAGGCCGGTTATCTATAGGCTGGACGGGGATTAGACAAGCCGGTTACCATTCTGAGAATTCAAATGGCTAATCGAAAGCGAGAGTTAAACCGATGCCCACAGCGCGGAGTATTATAACCGTCGGAGCGGTTTTTGGACTCCTGGGAGTGGCGGGCGGCGCCATGGGGGCCCATTGGCTAAAGAACATCTTGGATGCCGGCGACATGAACACATTTGAGATTGGCGTTCGGTATCAGATGTACCACGCTCTGGCTCTGCTGGCCGTGGGAGTATTGGCAGGCAGTTGGGACTCAGCGTGGGTCACCCGGTCTGCCTGGCTTTTTACCGCCGGGGTCGTCCTTTTCAGCGGCAGTCTCTATCTCCTGGCGTTCACCGGCATCGGCGTATTTGGCGCCGTGGCGCCCCTGGGAGGGATTTGCTTGATCGCCGGATGGGCATCGCTGGTTATGGGCGCCCTTAGCCACAGAGACCGGGAATAAACCGTCGCTATGGGTTCCCACCTAAAGGATGGCTTGACCAAAAGGGTCTATTACGGCTGGTACGTGGCTGGAGCGGCCAGCGGGATCGAGTTCGCCAATGCCGCCACCGCGATAGCCATCCTGACCATATTTATCATTCCCATGACCGATGAGTTCGGCTGGACTCGGACTCAACTCTCCGCGGCGACCAGTTTGGGAGCGGTCTTGGGCGCTGGGCTCGCCCCGTTCACCGGCAGGCTAGTGGACCGCGCGGGCGCCCGGCTGCCCCTGGTGCTGGGTGGCGCCTTGGTGGCCGCTGCTTGCATGTACCTGGCCTCGGTTCAATCGCTGTTGGGCTTCTACGTGGCGTTTACCGTCGCCAGGACCGCGGATCAGGGATTGATTAAGATCGGCGCTTCCCCGGCCGTCGGCAAATGGTTCGGCCGCCGCCGGGGCAGGGCTATTGCGCTGGTGTTTTTCAGCGGCTCAGCCGGCATCATCCTACTGGCGCCGGTAGTCCAGTTGGTCATAGGCGAGTGGGGTTGGCGGGCCGGTTGGCGGTTGTTGGGGCTTTTGATGTTATGCCTTGGCGTGCTTCCGTGTCTGGCTTTTATGAGGCGTCAACCCGAGGACATGGGTTACGCCATCGATGGTGAACCCCCAAACTCGCTCTCGGCGCCGGAGGGCGGCAAACCCGAAGAACCAGAGGCATGGACCCTGGGCGAGGTCACCCGGACCACGACCTTTTGGCTGATCGTGATTTCCCTGTTTCTGGGCAGCGCCGCCACCGCCGGGGTTACTCTGCATATGGTTCCATTCCTCACCGAGCATGGACTTGGAACAGGGCAAGCGGTGGGCGTTATCAGCCTCATGTCCGCTTCCAGTGGCGCGGGCATCCTGGCGGTGGGGTTCCTGGCCGAGCGGGTGTCGCCACGTTTGTTGATGGCAACGCTCTACCTGATCATGGCTGGGGGGATATTGGTGTTGCTAACGGTGGCGGCCCCGCCTCAGGCATATCTATTTGGCGTGCTTCACGGCGTGGCGTCGGGCGGTGTCAACACACTGGCGCCCATCCTGTGGGCCAGGTATTACGGCAGGGGAATCTTGGGCAGCATCCACGGCCTGAGCCGGGCGTTCCAGGTTGCGGGGTTCGCCCTTGGACCTTTAGTGCTGGGAGTGGCTTACGACGCTTCCGGAGATTACAGGCCGTCGCTGATGTTCGTCGCCACAGCTGCGGTCAGCGCCTTCTTGCTGGTGGTGTTTTCCAGGCTGCCCAAGTCTACCAGGGCAATCTAAGGCTTTTGGCTAATCCCCCAGCAACATACTAGATTTGAACCGGTCCCTAATCTCGGTGGGCGTATGGGCGATCCGGGGAATATCGTTGACGGGAGCGATGCCCACTTTGACGAGTATCAAGTGGGGGCCAAGGTGAGGGTCGGCGTCCCCAAGGGCTGCTTCCAGGCTCTCGCTGTCTTCCACGCGAACGGCGCGGGCGTAGCCGCAACTTTTGCCGATCTCCGCCAAGTCGACCTTGGAAGCTTATGGACGGCTGGGCGCCGGTGGACTCGTATGCTTCATTATCCAGGATGATGTGGATCAGGTTCTGAGGCCGTTCGGCGGCAATTAGGGGCAGAGCGCCCAGGCTCATCAGCGCGCTTCCATCCCCCTCAAGAATGTATACTCGTTTATCGGGAAATTGGAGAGCCAAACCGAGTCCAAAAGAAGACAGCAATCCCATGGAGCCAAGCATGTAAAAGTTGGCCGGCCGGTCATCGGTGACGAAAACTTCTCTGGAGATCATCCCGGTGGTGCTCAGCACCAAGTCGTCGGGCTCAACGCTTTCCAAGATGACCGATATGGCGGTGATGCGGGCGATCAACCGATCATTCCGGCGCGCACCAGCAGCGCGCCTGGCGCTGAATCCTGCCTAATCTTGGCCAACAACCGGTCCAATGCAACTTCCAGATTGTCTTGCTTCAAGATTTCGAACGGAATCCCCAGGAGTTCCAATATCTCTGGAGTCTTCACGCCCATGATCCAGTGTTCCGGTGCGTCGTTGGGCGGGCCGCCGAATCCGCGCCACCCGATGATAAGCAGCACTGGGACCTTGTACATCAGGCTAAACGAAGTCAATGGATTGACGATGTTGCCGATGCCTGAGTTCTGCATGATGACGCCGCCAATGCCGCCATTGAAATACGCGGCGCTGGCCACGCCCAAGGCTACGTCCTCGCGCACGGCGGGGACGTAGCGTATATCCGGGTCGGCAAGCATGTAGTTGTAGGCGTCGCCGAAGGTGGAGTCGGGCACGCCGGAAAAGAACGCAAGGCCACGCGATTTGAGAATGCTCCAAAATGTCTGAGAATCCATTTTGGCCCCGCCTTCGCCTAAGAATTTCTTGACCTGGTATCGGCCGTCGGCGAAAGATGTGGGTTGGGTGGGGGAAGCGCCGCCAAGAGAAGTCTGGGTTGCAGGCGGACTGAAAGCCGGCGCAGGGGAAGTCTCGAGAGCCCGCTGAGCCGCGGCCAGAAAAGCCAGGCCCTCTTCATGCTGAGGGCTGATCGCGAGAACATCTTGGGCGCGTTCTTGAACTGATGTCCAGTCGCGTTGGGCGATGGCCTGTTCAGCTTCGTCCAGAAGCCGGTCGATTTGCCTTTGGAGTCTTTCGCTGGCCATGGGGGGAATGGTGATACCGGCCGGTGACGGGTGTCCACTATCCGTAAGGCGCCATAGGCCGGGGCACTTAATCTGGCTTGTGTCCCATGGCGAGGGCCAAGTGAGTAGGCAAGGGTTTTAGTTCAATACTGCTGAATCCGGCGTCTCCCGGCCATTGGGCGATTTCATCTCCGAAACGGTCTCCCGCGCCCGGGTCGAATGAGATAAGCACGTATATGTCCATTAGCGAGTCCATGAAACTTCGCTGGGGACTGCGGTCGATACGCATGAAGTCCTGGACGATGAACAAGCCACCCGGCAGTAGAGCGTCGTAGGAAAGTTTGAAGAGATTCCGGCATTCCGCCTCTGATTTTATTAGGACCACGCCGGAGATCAGCACCACGTCATAATCGCGGCCCAGGTCGGCTGTGTTGAAATCTCCTTCTTGCAGGGTGATGTGATCTTGGAGCCTATGTTCATCCACCAATTCCCTGGCCAAAACCAAGGGTTCTTTTTGGTCTACGACGACCGCATGAAGCTGAGGGTTGGATTCACACAGGGCGATGCTGTAACTGGCGGCTCCACCGCCTAGATCGAGCATTCTCTTCTTGTCTCTCAGGTTGACACTCTCTACTAACTCCCGGCCCTGGCCGGATTTCGCCCGGTTGTGTTGGCCCAACATGTAATCGGTCCAGTAGGTCGGCGCATCCACGAACCCCGATTCAAACGGGAGCAAGGTCTTTCCTTCCATGACCAGCTGGTCCAACCGGCCCCACCCCTCCCAGTGATTCGTTATGGAGGACCAAATCGCCAACATATTGTTCCTTGCCTTTGATCAGAAAGCTGGAAGCCGCGGGAGAGTTTCGATAGATCCCGTGTTGAAGTTCTACCAAGCCCAAGGCGGCGCAGGCTCCTAGAAAGGCATGGAGGAAACGCTCGTCGGCTCCGACACGCTGAACCAAATCAGCATGGCTAAGCCCCGCCGAATTCTGTTCTTTGGGCTCCAACAAGGTGAATATATCCAGCTTGATGGCGGCGCGAAGAATGGCCGAATTCCAATAATTCCGGCTCATCTCGTTTAGGGATTCCGGGTTCATGGGGAGTAGAGGAGAATTTGATGAAGGGTTGACCATTGGGGTTTGTCCAATATCACCCAGGCGATTGTTTCGACCTACCGAATAGCCACGAAGCCGCGCATTCCTGGCAGCGGAGGGAGACCAGAAGATCTAAATCAGCCTATTTCTAAGCCACCCGGAACGCCCAGATCTGGTGCCAGACTTCGGGCTCCCCCTTGGGCAGCGGCTGAAACTGGTCTGTCACTTCGGCTAGCTCCCACTTGCCGGAGCTTTCCAAATTTGATTGGTATTCTTTGAACCCGGCCGTTTCGTAGGTATCCACTCTGAGACTGTATACGATCATGCCGCCGGGCTTGGTAATGCGGATCAACTCGTCGAATGAACTGACCGGTGCGTGGCCCTGGGTAAACACTCCTACACTAATAACCGCGTCGAATTCGGCGGTTTGGAAATCCAGCGGACCGCCCAAGGCCATCTGATGAAAGGAGCTGTAGAGGTTTTTATCTTTGGCCTGTTCCAACATGCCCAACGAGAGGTCCATGGCCACCATGTTTGCGAAACCGGCCTGCGCCAGGCATTCCGCGGCCAGACCGGTGCCCGCGCCCGCATCTAGAATCTTGGCTGATGTATTCACGTGTTTGGCGAAGACGTCGGCGGCGTTTTGGGGCGCATTCCATTCGAAATCTTGGGCTAGGTCTTGGTCATAGTCGGCGGCCCATTGGTCGTAGCGCTCTTCCAACTCCTTGTCGTTGGTCGATCCATAGACCCATTGGACCCGCTTGTGGCTTTCTTGCAATTCAGGTAACTCCTTTCACGGGGGTGGGCCTGCGATTCGAAGGGAAACTAATAGAGATTAAACGCCTGCGGTGTGGGATTTTGTCCTTGGGCTACTTCTCGCAGATGAAAAGTCCCCAGCCCAGTTCCTTGTTGTCCACGGCCCGAGCTGTTTCGCGGTAGGCGGTGGATAACCACTCATAATGCTCGGAATGCTCCCCGGCGTCCTTGGGTGTCCGGTCGGCTAAACGCAAATAACTTTCCTTCAAGTGCGAGGAGATGTCTCGGGCCTCCCGAATCTTAAAGCCCTGAGCCCTGAGAGCGGTTTGGTATGACCCAAAGCTAAACGGCGTATCGTAAAGAAGGCGGTCATACACGTACTTTTGCGCGTCTGCGCTGATTTCGGGTTGAGGTTTGGTCAGGTCGTCGAAAACCATGACCCCGCCCTTTTCCAACACCCGGTATACTTCCGCCAAGACTGCGTCCTTATCAGGGACGTGATAGATGACAGCCTGACTCCAGATGTGGGTGAACGATTCGCTTTCGAAGGGCAGATCGGTGGCCGAAGCCTTCTTGAAGTCCAACCGGTCTCGGGTTGGTTGATCCAACCGCTCCGTGGCGTCCACGGCGTTCTGCACTCTTACGCCGCTGAGGTCGATACCGGTTACGTGACAGGTCTGACTGGTGCTCAACCAAATGGCAGTGGTGCCGTTGCCACAGCCCATGTCCAGCACCCGGGCGGAACTGTCGATTCCGCCGGTTTGGACCATGATGTCATTCAGGTTCGCGCAAGCTTTGAGGAAGTCGCCCCCGGTGCTCTCGTCGAACACTCCCCAGTGCACGCTACCGGCATCGTCCCAAACCGTGCGGTAGATGGCGTCTTCAGCGTCGTAATAAGTCTCGGTCTCTTGTTCAGTGAATCTGCTGGACACGTTTAGCTCCCTCAAGGAATTCTACGAACTGATTCTCTCTGTCCACAAGGATCATCTGCGGGTCCACCGGCTCGTCAGTCATTTCAAAAGACATGATTATCAAACAATTGGCTTTTTGGCTCAAACGGGCGGCGGCGCCCTGAACCGAGCAAACCCCCGATCCCCGCTCTCCGGCGATAGCGTAAGTCTCAAAACGGCTTCCGTTGGTCACGTCGCATACCAGCACCTTTTCGAAGTTCCAGAGGTCCACTCTGTCCATCAAATCTTCGTCGATCAGGATGCTGCCCACGTAATCTGGATTCGCGTCCGTCACCCACGCTCGGTGGATCTTGGATTTCAATACGGTTCTCATTATTATTTCTCCTTGTTGGTTCCAGTGGTGAAATATAATTCCTTTCTGTATTTGGCATTTAAAAAGTGCGAAAACCTGGATGGGTGCCGCAGGTTTCCACATCTGTGCGATAAACTTAGGCGACGAATCACCCTGGCGGGTGGGAATGATTGAAAACAGGGGAACGGTGTTGTTATTTGATGTGAGGAGTCTCTAAGGCTCACAGGGGAGGCCGTGCCGCTGCCACATATGGTATGGCCTCACAGACAAAACGGGCGAACGACGCCGCAAACGCCAAATCGGGCGATGGTCATAGGCGGCCGAGTAGCCACCGATTGCGCTATCTAGAGGTCCGATGTTTCAACTCCCATCCTGGCCGAAGCTGCACTTCGCGTCCGGCCACCCAGGGCAGGCTCCGGGGTACTTTACCGGTGACCGGGCGGGATGTCAAATCGCTCAGCCCTGCGTCACGCGCGCGTAGTCTCCCGATTCACCAATCTTCACCGAAATGGCGCCTCATTGCATGTTTCCTCCAAACGAAAACCGCCTTGCCGGGTGGTGTCGTCGCCACAGCGTGATTTCAATCGCGGAACACCCGAACGTTTTTAACAAGACGTTAACTTCCGGGAAACCTTTTCGTAACAATCGATTATTAGAGTTACCGTCGTGGGCAAGGCCGGACGCCCCAAATTGCATCCGGACTCCTATGGAACGGTTGGCGAATGAGATTGGCGTTGTTTCTTGAGTTTCATTCTCCACCTTCCCTAGATATAGGTCATAGCGCCTCAATATTAAGGAGGAACATCAGCTTATGCTCCAATCAATGAAGAAGATGCCCAGGTATCTGACGATAGCCATAGGTCTAATCGTCCTAATAGCAGCCGTCGCTTGCGGTTCTTCAGATTTGCCAACGCGGACGGCGACTTCACAACCGGCCGCAGATTCCACCGGCGAGTCTGGCGCGAGTTCAGAACCGATAAAGGTCGGAATACTACATTCTCTATCCGGAACTATGTCCATCAGCGAAACGGCCGTTAGGGACGCCGAGTTGCTGGCCATCGAAGAGATCAATGCCGCGGGTGGCGTGATGGGTAGGCAGATCGAAGTGATCACCGAGGACGGAGCTTCGGACTGGCCCACGTTCGCCGAGAAGGCTAAGAAGCTTCTCCAGAGCGATAACGTGGCAGTGGTTTTTGGCGGTTGGACCAGCGCCAGCCGGAAGGCGATGTTGCCGGTGTTTGAATCCAACAACGGCTTATTGTTCTACCCGGTGCAGTACGAGGGTCTGGAGACCTCTCCAAACATCTTCTACACAGGCGCCACCACCAACCAGCAGATCGTTCCCGCGGTGGAGTATTTGCTGGAGCAAGGCAAGACCAAGTTCTACTTGCTTGGCTCTGACTACGTTTTCCCGCGCACTTCAAACTTGATCATAAATAAGCAATTGACGGCGGCCGGGATAGAAGCGGTCGGTGAAGAGTACACTCCCCTGGGTCACACCGAGTACAGCACCGTAATCACCAAGATCAGGGCCGCCGATCCGGATGTGGTGTTCAGCACCTTGAACGGCGACTCGAACGTTGCTTTCTTCAAGCAGCTCAAGGATGCCGGTATCAACGCCGAGGATCTTCCCACGTTGTCTGTGAGCGTGGCCGAAGAGGAGATCACCGGCATCGGTCCGGAGAATATGCTTGGACATATGGTGGCGTGGAATTACTTCCAGACCACCGATACCCCGGAAAACACGAAGTTCGTGGCCGCGTTCAAAGCCAGGTACGGGGAGAATCGGGTCACCGACGACCCCATTGAAGCCGGTTACTTTGGGGTGTACCTGTGGGCCAAGGCGGTCGAGGCGGCGGGAAGCACTGACGTAGCGGCGGTCAAAGCGGCAGCCAAAGGGCTAACCTTCCAGGCCCCGGGAGGATTGGTCACTATCCACAATGAGAACCAGCATGTGGCTAAGACCGTGCGGATAGGCGTGGTGCGTGCCGACGGCCAGATTGACGAAGTCTGGAATTCGGGCCAACCGGTGGTTCCGGACCCCTATCTGGATACGTACGAATGGGCAGCCGGTCTCCGGGATTTGGTCCAGTAAACCAAAACACTTGCTAGTTCCATTATCTAAGGTTCTAATAGCACGGGTCTTGTCAGAAAAATAAAGACAGGTCCCCAGAAGAACCGATGAAACCCAGGTTTTCGAGTGAGGCCTGGGTTTCATCCGTGACCGGTAGGTAATACATGAATCGTGGCTATCAACGGGGTAGTTTTGACCGTCAATCGCCTGGTTTCATTTAGGTGGAATTATGGGCGCTGCAATTATTCAACGGCCTCAGCTTAAGCTCCATTCTTTTGCTAATAGCCCTGGGCTTGGCCCTGTCATTCGGCTTGATGAACGTCATCAACCTGGCCCACGGCGAGTTCATCATGATCGGCGCCTATACCGCCTATGCCGTGCAGCAGCTTTTTAGGCATTTTGGCGATGGCCCCTCACCTGGCATCACGTTTCTGATCGCGATACCGCTATCCTTCCTGGTGGCCGGCGCCGTCGGTCTGCTGGTGGAAAATTTGCTGATTCGTTTTCTCTACCGGCGTCCACTGGATACCCTGTTGGCTACTTGGGGCGTGGGGCTGTTTTTGCAACAGCTTGCCAGGTCGATCTTTGGCGCGCCGAACGTGCAAGTCGTTGCTCCAAGTTGGTTAGGAGGAGGCATTGCGCTAACCGCTGACCTGGTATTGCCGATGAAAAGGCTGTTTATCTTAGGCCTGGTAATAGTTTGTATCGTGGGTCTCTACTGGTACATGTACCGCTCCAGCGAGGGGCGGCGAATGCGGGCGGTGATGCAGAACCGGGATATGGCCGCCAGCCTGGGCGTTTCAACACGCCGGGTCGATAGCCTTACCTTCGCCATGGGGTCTGGATTGGCCGGTTTGGCGGGATGCGCTTTGACTTTGATCGGCCCTATCGGGCCTTCCCTGGGCACTTTCTATCTGGTGGACGCTTTCATAGTTGTGATTCTGGGCGGGCTGGGACAGATACCAGGCACGATCATGGCTGCTTTGATCATCGGAATGCTCAACACAATCTTTGAGTTCGGCACCACCGCAGTGGTGGGCAAGGTGTTGGTTTTTGGCATGGTCATCCTTTTCCTGCAGTGGAGACCCGCCGGCCTGATGCGGGCACGAGGAAGGTGATGGCAATTCGAAAGTTGAAGGTAGTGGCTGGATGATTCAAGCCATCCGCTCCAATAGTTCCGGTTCGCGTATCACCGGAGTAATAGCCGAGAATCTGCCGGCGCTGGTGTTGGTGGCGGTATTGCTGGCGGCGCCTATGTTTTTGTCGGAATTCCGGCTCGGTTTGCTGGGCAAATTCCTGACTTTCGCTATTTTGGCCCTTTCGCTGAACCTCATCTGGGGATACGCTGGGATGCTCAGCCTGGGGCATGGTGTGTTTTTTGGGTTGGGCGGCTATGCCATGGCAATGTTTCTCAAGCTGGAAGCGGCGGGGGAGAAGCTCCCCGATTTCATGTTTTGGAGCGGCTTGGAGAAGCTCCCCATATTCTGGGCGCCGTTCAAATATCCTTGGTTCGCCCTGCCGATGACGTTTATCGTCCCGGCGGCGCTGGCGGGGGCCATAGGCTATCTGGTGTTTCGCAGCCGGATAACCGGAGTTTACTTCGCGTTGATCACTCAAGCCCTGGCTCTGATGGTCAGTATCTTGTTCATCGGCCAACAACCTTACACCGGCGGGACCAATGGGATCACAAACTACAGCACAATACTCGGTTTCTCGGTGTTCAGTCAGGAAACCCAACTCGCCCTCTACTATATAAGCCTATCAGCCCTGGTCTTGGTTTTTGTGCTCGTCCGTTGGGTGATGTCTTCCCGTTTCGGGCGGGTGTTGGTGGCCATGCGGGATGATGAGAACCGGGTCCGGTTTATCGGCTATGATCCGGTGGTTTTGAAAACCTTGATTTTCGCTGCTTCCGGGGGAATAGCCGGAATTGCCGGAGCCCTGTTCGTTCCCCAGGTTGGAATCATTTCACCTAGCAATATGGGGATATTGCCCTCTATCGAAGTTGCGGTATGGGTAGCGGTAGGAGGGCGGGGAACCCTTCTTGGGCCGGTGATCGGCGCAATGTTGGTCAACACAGCGAAGAGCGGGTTAAGCGAGACCTTTCCGGTGATCTGGCAATTCTTCTTTGGCGGATTGTTCATCGGCGCCGTGTTGCTCTTCCCCACGGGAATCGTGGGCCTCTTTCGGCGGGACACCCGCCGGCTCCCCCCGTGGCTGTCCTTGAGCCGCGTACGCAGTGTCGTGAGACAAGGAATCGGAGGAATCACCCGAACATGACCGAACACATTCTTGAAGTGAGCTCTTTAAAGGTTAGTTTCGACGGTTTCACCGCGCTAGACGATTTGGACTTTAGCCTAGATTATGGGGAATTGCGTTTCGTCATCGGCCCTAACGGGGCCGGAAAAACGACCCTGTTAGACTTGATCACCGGTAAAACACGGCCAGACCGGGGTAGGATAGTCTTTAACGGCGAGACCGACCTTACTAAGATGCAAGAGCATGACTTGGTGCGCCTGGGCATAGGACGCAAGTTTCAAACGCCCGCCATATTCGGCAGTCTCACCGTGTACCAGAATCTTGAGGTGGCCGTCGGATACCGCACCCGGGTGGTCTCGCTGTTTCGTCCCGTAAAGCAGAAAGAGGTCGACACGATCCACACCACATTGGAGCAGGTTGGACTATCGGACCTAGCCCAGGCGCAAGCGGGGTCCCTTTCCCACGGCCAGAAGCAATGGCTGGAAATTGGGCTGCTGTTGGCCCAAGAACCCCAATTGCTGCTTCTGGATGAGCCGGTAGCCGGGATGACCCGCCGGGAAAGGGAGCGCACCGGCGATCTCTTACAAACCATCGGAAAGGATCGCACCGTGTTGGTGGTGGAACACGATATGGAGTTTGTCCGGCGGTTCGCCAAGAAAGTAACGGTCTTGCATCAAGGGAGGGTCTTAAGCGAAGGCCCGATGTCGATGGTGCAACAAGATCCAGAGGTGGTCAAGGCATACCTTGGGCGCAGCCGAGTCCCCCAGGACGATGAAGCAGGCGCCATTGGCGAATCGGCATCGGAAACTGAACTCGTGCCCGGTTAGAACGATGGATTTGGATTAGCGGATACGTGTATTCCGGGTTGTGAAAAACGTGACAACAAACCGTCCGGGGCGGGACTAAATGCTTTTCGTCGAATCTCTTTCCGTGGCCTATGGCCAAAGCCGCGTGCTCTTTGATGTATCTCTGGACGTACCGGAGGGACAGGTGGTCTGTCTGATGGGACGAAACGGAGTGGGCAAGACTACCTTGCTGAAGACTATAATGGGACTGCTTCGGCCCCGTGATGGCGCGGTCAGGTTCCAGGACGCCGACCTCACCAACTGGCCTTCCCATAAAAGAGCCCGCGCCGGTATCGGATACGTGCCTCAAGGGCGTCTCATGTTTCCATTTCTATCTGTCCACGAGAATCTGCTCATGGGGTTAGAGGGGTCTAAAGCCACTCGCCAGAGCAATTCAGACGCAATAGAAGAGATGTATTCTCAGTTCCCGGCCCTCAAGATCAATCCTTCTAAAGCCGCCGGAACCCTCAGCGGCGGACAGCAGCAGCAGTTGGCCCTTGCCAGAGCGTTGGTCCAACGGCCCAAGTTGCTGATCCTAGATGAGCCGACAGAGGGATTGCAACCATCTATCGTGCAAGAGATCGAGGATCTGATCCAGGGGCTGCGCGAACAACGAAGCACCGGCATCCTGCTGGTGGAACAGTTTCTGGAGTTTGCCCTTACGGTGGCGGATCATTGTTTCTTGATGGAAAAGGGGGAGATCGTTCTTGAGGGAGAGACTAACAACATTGACCAGGCGTTGATGCATGAATATCTGGCGGTATAGCCCCAGGCGAAATCGCCGGCGTTTAAGGCGGGTGGAGTCATGATGCTCACTCCCAGGGAAGTGGAGAAACTGCTGGTGTACGTCGCCGCCGATCTGGCCCGCAAACGCCGCGCCAGGGGGCTCAAGTTGAACGTTCCAGAATCAATCGCCTTGATCACGGAAGCCCTGTTGGAAGGCGCCAGGGATGGCAAGTCAGTGGCCGAGGTCATGACCCTGGGCAGAGAAGTGCTTACCAGGGACGACGTGATGGAAGGAGTGCCGGAATTGGTCACCATGGTTCAGGTGGAAGCCACCTTCCCAGATGGGACCAAGTTGGTCTCCTGTCACGACCCAGTAGTGTAGTTGCCGCGGGTCTATAGAATTTATGTACTCAGCGTTTTTGCCGAGTAGGAAATAAGGGGGCCGCCATGGAAGGGAACCAGATAAATGACCGTGATTATGTGGTGCAACAAGCCCGGGAGGCAAATGTAAAGTTCATTCGCCTCTGGTTCACCGACATACTGGGCCACCTGAAAGGTTTCGCTATAAAGGTGGACGATCTTGAGGACGCCATCGACCATGGAGTGGGGTTCGACGGGTCAGCTATCGAGGGATTCGCCCGATTTTATGAAAATGACATGAAGGCCTTCCCCGATCCCAGCACCTTCACCTTGCTAAACTGGCGGCCTAGAGAAAATGCTGTGGCTCGCATGTTTTGCGATATACGCCGCCCTGAGGGCGATCCATTCGTGGGCGACCCTCGCTACGCTCTAAAGCGCAATCTGGAACGGTTAGCCGAATTGGGATTTACCTACAATGTGGGTACGGAACTGGAATATTTCTGCCTGAAGAATTCAGAACACCCCGATCCGTTGGACCGAAGCGGTTATTTTGACCAACTTTCCAACCAGCCGGCCAGCGACCTGCGCCGTGACAGCGTCCTGAATCTGGAGGCAATGGGCATCCCAGTGAAATATTCCCACCATGAAGCGGCCCATAGCCAACATGAGATCGATCTGCAGTTCACTGACGCCCTCACCATGGCCGACAGTGTTGTGACCGCCAAGTTGGTCATCAAAGAGCTGGCTCAAATCAGCGGGGTATACGCCTCCTTCATGCCCAAACCCTTTACCGGCGTCAACGGTTCCGGCATGCACACCCATCAGTCACTCTTCCAGGGTAGCCGCAATGTGTTCTACGATGAAGATGATGAACATTACCTGTCTCTTACCGGAAAGCAATTCACCGCAGGCCTGATGCGCCACGCGGCGGAAATAACCCTGGTGACCAATCAGTGGGTCAACTCGTACAAACGCCTGGTCCCTGGGCACGAAGCTCCTGTCTATATATCCTGGTCCTACGTCAACCGCTCGGATTTGATTCGCGTCCCGTCTTATAAGCCGGGAAATGAGAGCTCTATGCGGTTGGAGTATCGCGCCCCTGACCCGGCATGCAACCCGTATTTGGCTTTCAGTGTAATGTTGGCCGCGGGATTGAAAGGTATTCGGGAAGAATACCCCGTGCCCCCGACGGTTGTAGGGAGCGTGTTCGAAATGTCTCCCCAACGGCGGCAGTCGCTGAACATCAAAATGTTGCCCAGCAGCTTGGGCGAGGCTATTTCCCTGGCGGAAGGGAGCGAGTTGCTCCAAGAAGCCTTGGGCGAGCATATCCTAAGCAGTCTGATCAAGAACAAAGAGCTTGAGTGGGACGGGTACCGCTCTACGGTGACCGATTACGAAATCTCGCAATATCTTCCTGTTCTATGATCCGTGCCCCTGGGCGAGGGAATTGAGGCGTAGGACCGGGCATTGGGCCACTACCCAGGAGATGAGAGCATGGCTGGCGAAAGCGCATACTACTTGTTGGCTGACGCGCCGATCGAGATCAATCAGGGGCGCCCCACAGTAACGCTGACCGTCTCGAACCCTGCGGACCGGGCGATCCAAGTAGGTTCCCATTTCCACTTTTTCGAGGTGAACCGGGCATTGAGATTTGACCGCTCGGCATCCTTCGGGATGCGCCTGAATATCCCCGCCGGTACGGCCGTCCGCTTTGAACCCGGCGACAGCAAAGAGGTGACCCTCGTCGCCATCGGGGGCGCCCGCCGCGTAAGCGGTTTGAATGGACTTACCGGCGGCAGCCTCGACGGACCCGGCGTTCGAGCTAATGCCCTGGCCAAAATGGCACAGCTTGGTTTTTCCGATCTTCCCCAATCAAAATAACCGAGCCAGACTTTTAGGAGCGAAAACGTGGCCGAGATCAGCCGGCGCCAATACGCCGAACTATATGGTCCTACCGTGGGCGACCGATTTAGATTGGCCGACACTTCCCTTGTCTGCCAGGTTGAACGGGACCTGCTGACCTATGGCGATGAGCTGGTTTTTGGCGGCGGGAAAACTGCCCGTGACGGCATGGGTCAAGCTTCGGCAATCACCAACCGCAACGGAGCGTTGGATTTGGTCATCACCAACGTGATCGTCATGGACCCTCTGCTGGGAATCGTCAAAGCCGACATCGGCGTTAAGGCCGGGCGCATCGCCGGCATTGGCAAATCGGGCAACCCCGGCGTCATGGATGGCGTTGACCCTTCTTTGGTGGTGGGCCCCGGCACCGAGGTCATCGCCGGTGAGCATCTCATTGCCACTCCGGGCGGCATCGATGCCCACGTTCACATGATTTCACCCCAGCAGGTATACCATGCTATATCCAATGGCATAACGACCATCATTGGAGGCGGCACAGGTCCCGCCGATGGAACCAATGCCACGACCTGCACTCCCGGCCCGTGGAACATTCACCGGATGCTGGAGGCGGCCGAGGGCCTGCCGGTGAACTGGGGCTTGCTCGCCAAGGGGAATTCCAGTGACCCCGCTCCTTTGGAAGAGCAGGTGGCGGCCGGGGCCTGCGGCTTGAAACTTCATGAGGATTGGGGCACCACTCCGGCAGCAATAGATTGCTGCTTACGTGTAGCAGATAGCCATGATCTGCCGGTGGCTATCCACACCGACACTCTGAACGAGGCGGGCTTCGTCGAGGACACCATTGCCGCCATCGATGGCCGGACGATTCATACATATCACACGGAGGGCGCCGGGGGCGGCCATGCGCCGGACATCATCCGCATCGCCGGGGAGCTTAATGTCCTGCCTTCGTCCACCAATCCCACTCGTCCCTACACCGTAAACACGCTGGCCGAGCACATGGACATGCTCATGGTGTGTCATCACCTGAACCCCGGTGTCCCCGAGGACGTGGCCTTCGCCAGTAGCCGAATTCGCCCCGAAACCATGGCTGCCGAAGACGTGTTGCACGACTTGGGCGTTCTCAGCATCTATTCATCGGACTCCCAGGCCATGGGCCGGGTGGGAGAGAATTTTATCCGGCTGTTCCAGACCGCGGATAAAATGCTGAAAATGAAGGGAAAGTTGGATGAAGATGCGCCGGAGCACGACAACTTCCGGGTGCTGCGCTATCTGGCCAAACTCACCATCAACCCCGCTATTGCCCATGGGATTTCCCACCAAGTGGGGTCGATCGCTCCGGGCAAGTTGGCCGACATCGTACTCTGGCCGGTGGGTTCTTTCGGTGCCAAACCAAAGATGATCATCAAAGGCGGAATGATCAACTGGTCCGTCATGGGAGACCCCAACGCCTCGATTCCCACGGCGGACCCGGTGGTTTACCGGCCCATGTTCGGGTCATTGGGCAACGCGGTATCCGGAACCTGCATGACATTTCTTTCGGGCCAAGCCTACGAGATGGGGGTTCACCAAGAGCTGGGCCTGAAGCGGATGATTGAGCCGGTCAAGGGTTGCCGTACCATCACCAAACGCCATATGGTTCGCAACGATAGGCTACCGCTCATTGAAGTTGACCCGGAAACCTACCAGGTGCGGGTGGATGGTGAGATAGCGACCGTTCCCCCGGCAGAGCGTCTAAGCCTGGCCCAGCTTTATTTTCTAGTTTAATCCTGGCGACTCTGTCCGTTGGCCGAGCCAAAATGCCAATCTCAAACTTTGACGCCAACATGTCCGGGTTTCTATGCGCTCTCCAGTTGGCTGACTCTTTTTTCCCCACGGGAATGTACGCCCACTCCCACGGTCTTGAAGGAATGGTGCGCCGTGGCTGGGTAACTGATCCTGGCGGCGTTGAGGAATTCCTGAGAAATCAGTTTTCGTGGTCGGTGCTACCGTCCGACGGCGTGGCCCTGCTCAACGCCCATCGGGCTGCTGGCAGAGCGGACATGGATGAAATTACCGCCATAGACCGTCTGCTGTTGGCCATGAAACTTCCATCGGAGTTGAGAGCAGTCTCAGTCCAGGTGGGCCGCAGGTTACTGGATGAGATCGCCCCCCTGGTGTCCCACGATCTCCATGCCGGATACAAGGCTCAGGTGGATAGCCGGGGGGCGCCCGGTAATGGCGCCGTGGCCCTGGGTGTTGCCGCCTTCACTCTGAACATAGCCGAGCAGCCGGCGTTAATGATGTATTGCCACAGCCACGCCATTTCGGTTTTGGGCGCGGCCATGCGGTTGTTGCCGCTAACCCATACCGACGCCCAGGGGATCCGGCATCGCCTGCAGCCTTTGTTGGTGGATCAGATTCAAGAGATATTCGAAGTACCATGGGAAGACATGAAGGTATTCACCCCGGAGCTGGATATAGTTTGCATGGGCCATGAAACCGGAGACCTGAGGATGTTCGCGAGCTAGCTCTCAAGCCTAACCAGTTAATATGATCAACGCATCGACACGACCTAGAACGAATACTGGATGCAAAGGAGGGGCGATTCATGGCGCGTAAGATACCTCGCATTGGAGTGGGAGGCCCGGTAGGGTCGGGCAAGACTGCCCTGATCGAGGCAATGGTGCCTCGTCTTATCGGCTTTGGCTTGCATCCCGTAATAATCACCAACGACATTTTCACCCGGGAGGATGCCGACCACGCCCGCCGCGCGCTATCCGGCGTCTTGGACCAGGAACGGATTCGCGGGGTCGAAACAGGCGCTTGTCCCCACACGGCCGTCAGGGAAGACCCCAGCCTAAATCTCCTGGCGGTGGAGGAATTGACCTCCGAATTTCCCGACGCCGATCTCGTCCTCATCGAAAGCGGCGGCGACAACCTTACCCTAACCTTCAGCCCGGCCCTGGCAGACTATCAGATCTATGTCATCGACGTGGCCGCTGGAGACAAGATTCCCCGCAAGCGGGGCCAGGGGATCACCCAGACCGACCTGCTGGTGATCAACAAGATCGACCTGGCAGAGTACGTTGGCGCCGATCTGGAGGTCATGCGCCGCGACTCCGCCCTAGTCAGGGAAGGCAAACCGGTGCGATGGACCAACTGCCGCACCGGGGATGGCGTTGACGAGGTTGTATCGCATCTGCTGGAGGCTTCTGGTGTTGGCGCCGTCCAGGCCTGAACCGGCGCCTGGCACGGGATCGGCCGTAATCGGACTGGCGGACCTAGAGTTGGCCGTTCGCGGCGGCGTCACCCGGTTGGTCAAGTCCCATATCAACCCGCCGTTGTTGGTGCAGCGGGCTTTGTATCTTGACCCTGCGCTCCCGGATATGGCCTTTGTATACCTGGTGAATTCGACGGCGGGTATCCTCCAAGGAGACCGGTTGCGGGTCGATGTGGAGGTGGCTGAAGGCGCCAAGGCCCATCTCACCACTCCTTCCGCCACCAAGATATTTGCCATGCCCAATGGCGCCGCCCATCAAGAAACCCAAATGACCGTCGGAAATGGGGCTTACCTGGAATACCTGCCTGACCAGATCATCCCTTTCAGCGGCGCTAGGTTTTCCCAGAGTACTTCGATCACCGTGGCGCCGGACGCGACCCTGATTTACGGTGAGATCATCTCGCCAGGACGGGTAGACCGGGGTGAAACACTAGCCTACGATTGTCTCAAAAGCCGCCTCGCTATAAATGGTTCTGATGGCGCCCCCATATATCACGAGAACTTCTCCATAACCCCTCAAGCCCGTTTCCCGATGGGAATAGGCATTTTGGGCTCAGGTACGGCCCCTACTCTAGGAACATTGCTGGCCGTAACGGGAGCGCCGGTAGCAGCGGCATTGCTGGACAGGATACGCGGCTGCCTGGAAGACTTGAAAGGCGTCGACGAAGGATCAAGATTCGGAGTCACGTTGTTGCCTGGCGGTGCGGGAGTGGCGTTGAAGATCACAGCTCCCTCGGCTGGAATGATTCGAAACACGCTAAGAGTTGCTTGGCATGAGGTTCGTCAGGAAACTCTGGGAGTGGGACTGCCAGACTTGCGTAAATATTGATCAGCCGCTGATGGACGGGAAACCCGATAACAAGCCCGTTGGCAGGTTTTCCATGCGCCTGGGAGGCGCGGATTCACCGTTCTGACCCCGGTTATTCACCCCTTTGTCCCAAACCATTCACTCATCCGCCCCCATCCTTTCACCCTGCTGTCCCTTCAAAGTCACCCCTTTGTCACCAAAAATTCACCCTTTTATCACCCTTTTGGGTAATTGTCCGCCAAAGCCGGGAGGATTAACCTACCCCGTACAAGCAAATAGCCCTAAGGGGTCGCCACCCCTTAGGGCTGGTACATTGGGCGGCCTCTAGGACAATTTACTAGAAGCGGCTTTTGGCGCTGTGGGGCTGGCTTACCGCCTTTTGTAGGGGGCATGGCCAGCCCCATTTTTTTGTCGCGGAGGCTGAATGTAAGCATGAAGTCAAATTTACAACCGGGCTGCCGGGCGATTCTCGGCGGGAGAATCTTAGAGGTTGGCACGCAGCCGATAGGGCATTGCAGCCGGTCCGGGGGCAAGGACCGGGGACGGCAACAAAAACGATTGCCCAAGAAACAGGATGTGGTCCAAGGGATGAGGAGGGAGTGCGCTCCAAATAGAGGAAAGAGGCCGGCGCCGCCGGAAACCCCAAACCCGATTTGACCGTGCCCGGTTAGATCGAAACGGGGTTCCCCCACCGCACTACGCGCGGGGCGGGGACGACGGGCCGCCGCTGTTTCCTGCTTCGGCGTGGCCGGCTAGAAACTCGGACGGAAACCCCGATTCTCCCCAAGTCGTCGTTTTCTTAGAGACGATTGTCGATGTAACAGTGGGTTCTTGAACCGTATTACAGACACTATCATGCCACATAAGACTATAATACGTCTGTCTGGCGTAGCGCGAAACCCGGCCAATGGCTTTCCGGCCAGACCTCTAGTACTACAACGACGCGTTATGAGAAAACACGCTCAGGTCTTCTTCTTCAGCTACGGACCGTTCATCATGGGAGACTCGCACTCGTTCGTTGCCAGCTTCAAAATCCGCCCACGAGTTACCTTGTAGGATAACGCGTCGTTGTAGTACTAGGCGGTTTCACCGCGGAAGCTGCGAACCCTGCCGGTGGGGGCGGCTACAGCTCAGGTGTTGCGAACCTAGCCGGCCACGCCGCAGTAGACACGGTTAACCAATGGAAACACGAAATTTAACAAAACCAGGGAGGAACCCAAATGACTAAGACCCGTTTAACTAGCAAATGGGCGTTGCTGGCAATGGTGGCCACTATTGCGGTGGCTTTCGGCGCCATAATGATGGCCACGCAGATTGGGGCCCATAACGGCATCGGGCCGTCCAACGGCATCGGCATTCACATATGTATTGGTATCAGCGAATCTAACGACACCGAGGTCCTGACGGCTGTCCCAACGAAGTCGAGAATATTGGAACCGTAGATGAGCCCGTCCTCGTCCCCATTTGGGCGAAACAGCACTGGGCCAATTATGAGGCCGACTTTGCGTACTGGTCAGGCTTCGCCGACATAGACGGCGTGGTCGGCGTGGGCATAGGTGCCCAATTCCCAGGCGGTGATGAGATGGACGCCGGCCAATTGCCTATGACTGACGCGGAAGCAGAGGCTTTGCTGGCTGCCTTCCTGCTTCACAATGGGTATGAAGCGCTCACGAGCGATCAACAAGACCTGCTAGATGGCCTCTTGACTGACGCTCAACTTGAATTTCCTCGGTAAGGGCGAGCCACCTGAAGCTGGCTCCCTACCCACCTTGGACGCAGACGAAAGGACCGCCCACGACCTGGAAGTCCTTAACTCCATAGGCGACAGCGTCGGACTCAAGATGGCGAATGCCCTCAGCTACACCGCCGTCAATGGCGTTGAGCGTGAAGACGCTGATAATGATGGCTTCGCTGAGCAGTTTAGCCTACAGGACTGTGAAGTTGACCTTATCATTAAGTCTGACGGCATCGTGACCGGTTTGACAGAGGAATTCCAGGGCGCAGCCTACACGTGCTCCGAGGGCGTAGACACCCACGCCATCGTCATTTCCGACCCCACTACCCCGCTAGCGTGCGCGGATGGCGAGGTTATCAAGTACGACGACGACAACTACGTGTGGGTTTGTGCCATCGACGATAACACAGAATACACTGCTGGCTTCGGTCTCACTCTGTCGAATACTAACGAATTCAGCATGACCGACCCACATGCCATTGTCACATCCGACCCCAGCACTCCGTTGGAATGCGACGAAGGCCAGGTCATGAAATTCGACGACACCAACGACGTGTGGGTCTGCGGTGACGACGCGAACAGCGGCGCCGGAGCCGGCATCATCGGCGGGCGGTACCGGCGCTGTTGGTCAGCACAGTGGAATCGACACCAGGCGCTTGACCTACATATCCCTGTTCTTCGACTCAAAGACACGTGAGGACAAGGATCCGGCGGGAGGGATCATGCCCAGGGACGGTGAGATCGCAAACTTTAACGTCCAGCTCGACCAAGATGCGTCGGATGTCGACGGCGAAGGATGGACCTTTACCGTATACCATTACGATGGGGTTTGGAACGAAACCGATATTAGCTGCAGTATCATCAAAGGGGCCGCAGCTCCTACAGCGAACTCCCAATCTTGCAGAGACACCGTTAACTCATAACTCAGTCGAATTCTCTGCCTTTGACTTGATTGTTGTAGAGGCGAAACCAACCGATGAGCATCCCGCAAAGAAGCGGGACATGCGTCGGACCGCCACATACAAGTAGAATCCCCATCAGTAAATGAAAATACGGAGGTAAATCTCAAAAACAAAACCGTTGGCATGCCGCCACTCAAGTAGAAAGTGGCGTGCCTAACCCAGTAACCACAGGACGGCCCCGCCCGATAATTATCGGGCGGGGCCGTGTTTGCTTGCCCCTGTGATACCATCGCCCCGCCAAATATAGCAACGGAGGCACAACCATGCCGTTCGGCGGTAACGACTGGCTGGCTTTGACCCAGGAACCCACGCTGGAGCCGGATCTACCAATATGCGATCCACACCACCACTTCTGGGACCTGCGGCCTCGGAGCATGCCTTACCAGACCTATCTGGTCCATGAGCTGAACGGCGACATTTATAGCGGACATAACGTACGGTCCACCGTTTTCGTTGAGGCCAGGTACATGTACCGGCCCGGAGGCCCGGAGGAGTTGCGTCCCGTGGGCGAAGTGGAATTCGTTCAGGGGTTGGCGGCGGCCAGCGCCAGCGGCATCTACGGCCCCAGCCGGGCGGCGGCGGCGATCATCGGCCACGCCGATCTAAAGTTGGCCGAAAATGTGGCGCCTGTCCTGGAAGCGCTGCGGGCGGCCAGCCCCAACCGGTTTCGTGGCATCCGGCACAATGTGACCTGGAGCCCCGACCCCGCGCTGGAAAACCGGGAATCCCAGCATATCCTGGCCGACGGCAAGTTTCGAGAAGGCGCAAATGTATTGTCCCGAATGGGGCTGGTCATGGACACGATGTTGTCCTTCCCCCAACTCCCAGAGTTGGCTGCATTCGCCAATGCTGTTCCTGAATTGTCCATCATCCTGAACCACATCGGTGGCGGCAACCGGGTGGGGATTTACGCCAACCGCGACGAAGAAGTAACGCCTGCATGGCGCCACGGCATAACGGCGGAGGCGGCCTGTCCCAATGTGACTGTGAAGCTGGGGGGCATGGGGATGCCCCGCTGGGGTTTCGGCTGGCACGCTCGGGAAATCCCCATCGGCTCGGAAGAACTGGCCGAAGCCATGTCTCCCTATATGACCCACTGCATCGATCAGTTCGGCCCGGACCGCTGCATGTTCGAAAGCAACTTCCCGCCGGACAAGGTGTCATACTCCTATAACGTGATGTACAACGCCTTCAAGCGGCTTACCAAAGACTACTCAAATTCCGAACGGGTGGCGATGTTCCACGACACCGCGGCAAGGGTTTACCGCATCGATGTTTGAGGTTGAAGCACTTCCGATGGACTAATATTTAGCAGGGCCGCCACTAGTACTACAACGACGTGTTATCCTACAAGGTAACTCGTGGGCGGATTTTGAAGCTGGCAACGAACGAGTGCGAGTCTCCCATGATGAACGGTCCGTAGCTGAAGAAGAAGACCTGAGCGTGTTTTCTCATAACGCGTCGTTGTAGTACTAGGGGATTGGAATGGATGATCAACGGCTGCTCACCACCGTGGTGGGCAGCTATCCCCAGCCGGAGTGGCTGATCGACCGGCAGGCATTGGCCAATGCCGGGGTCCCCCGCGTCCGCAACCATGGCCTGTGGCGGATCCCCGAGGAGCATTTGGTCGCCGCTCAGGATGACGCCACCGTCTTGGCGATCAGAGATATGGAGCGTTGTGGCCTGGATATCATCACCGACGGGGAGATTCGCCGGGAGAGTTATTCCAACCGGTTTGCGACGGCCCTTGAAGGGATCGACCCTAACCGGTCCGGTCAGGTGATCGGCAGCACTGGAAATCCTACCCAGGTGCCTCTGGTGCTTGGTCCGATACGAAGAGTCCGCCCGGTGCAGACCGGCGACGTAGAATTCTTGCGGGAAAATACAGACCGGACCATCAAAGCCACCGTTCCTGGTCCCTTTACGTTGGCCCAGCAAGCGCAGAACGAATACTACCCAGACCGGGAGAGCCTGGCCATGGATTATGCGGTTTGCGTCAATCAGGAGGTGCGGGAATTGTTCGCGGCGGGGGCCGACGTGGTTCAGCTGGACGAGCCGTGGTTGCGCACCAATCCCCAAGAAACCAGGGAATACGCCGTGGCGGCCATCGACAAATCCTTGGATGGCGTCACCGGCGCCGCCGCCTTGCACATGTGTTTCGGTTACGCCGCGGTCGTCACCGGCAAACCTAACCAATACTCTTTTTTGAGCGAATTGGAAGCCTCCAACGTGCGAATGATCTCCATAGAGGCCGCTCAACCCCGCCTGGACCTGTCGATATTGAAGGAGATGCCCAGCAAAACATTCATTCTCGGAGTGTTGGATCTGGGTGATGCGAGTATCGAATCCCCGCAGGTCATCGCCGCTCGCATTAGGGATGCCCTGGTGTTCGTCCCGCCGGACCGTCTTCAAATAGCTCCTGATTGTGGGACGAAATATCTGCCTCGTTCCCTAGCTTTGGGCAAACTGGAAGCCATGACCAAGGCGGCCGCCATCGTTCGAGAATCGTTGGATTCTAACTGATTCTATCCCCATCGACAGGCACGAACCTTGGCGTTAAGATAACCAACAATCCGCCTTATGATTGGAGGGGCCTTGTTTCAAAAGATACAACACATCGGATATTTGACCACCGACTTGGACGCCGCCGTGGCCTGGTTTGAGAAGTCATTTGGCGGGGTGAACAGCGGCGGCGGCGCCATGAACAAGAGTTACGCCGTGCCCAGCGGCGGCCGCAATGCCTATGTGCGGTTCGGCAACGCTGAAACCGAGATCATCGAGCCGGAAGACAAGAATGGTCTGACCAGCGGCAAATTGACCATGCACCACGTGGGTTATGTGGTGGAAGACATCAACCAGGCAATGACGGACATGATCGCCAAGGGTTTCAAGTTCGCCGTGGACAAGCCCATCACCAACCGTGTTGGTCAGCAGTTGGCCTACTTGGATTCTTCCACCGTTAACGGCGCCTTGGTTCACATCACCCAATTGCCTGCCCAGGCCGGCGGTCAGGCCAATAGCGGGTTGGAGATTGAACGCATCGTTCATGCCGGATACCGGGTGAAGGACCTGGATGCGGCCATCGCATGGTACCTGGACAAATTCCAGGGAGAGCACATCGGAGGAGGAGCGTCCCGAAGCGGAGGACGCAACGCGTTCGTGAATTTCGGCCAGGTGCAGGTGGAGCTCATCGAGCCTGGAGATACTTCCAGCATGTCGGCTGATGTCCACGACATGGACCATGTCGGTTACGCTGTCGGAGACATATTGTCCTGCATGGGCGGGTGCCAGGACTGCGGACTCAGCTTCGTTGCCGAAACGCCGAACACCAACTCAGTGCGTCAGCAGGTGCTGTACTTCGACACCGCCACCACCATGGACTCCCGCATGCATCTGACGGTACTGCCCGACTAGGGCTTTGCGGCTAACATCTGAATCTACGGGAGGCCGGTGGGATAACGACTTGTCATTCTGTACCATCCGCCTCCCCACATATGATTTATAACGGCAGTTCGGCGACACTTGCCTATTTAACCCAACCCCGGAAATATGACTTCTCTGAAAGCCTCCACTTCAGCTCGCGGCATGTCGTACCCTCCGTCCTGGGTGTGGGTGGGAAAAATGAAAACCTGCTCAATCCCCGACTCGCTAGCCGCCCTTTTTAAACGGGTTAGGCATTCCTGAGCCGTGCCGAAAAGCCCGAAAGCATCGCATATCTCCTCGGCTTGCCGGTCGCTGATCTTCTCTGGGACCAGGTCGTCTCGAAGGTCAATTCCCGCTTCCCGCAGCCAGAGCAGGTTGGAATCGCTGGGATATTTTAGGTATGGCTGGTCCGATCGGAACCACCGTTGGGGCCAACGGCGGGCCTCCTGCCCATCTTGGTCCACGGTCATGGGGGTGATGTAGATCGTCTTGAAATCATCCAGGCCGCGGCCCGACCGGCGCGCTCCGATCTCTAGTCTTCGGCGGGCGGCGGCGATGGCCTGAGGGTGAAGACCCACCAGCATCAAGGCTCCATCGGCCACCTCTCCGGCCAGTTCCACCATTCGTGGACCGGCCGCAGTCATGAATATTGGGGTTGGCGGCTGGCTGACATTCCTGAGCCGGGTTTCGGCGCCGTTGAACGTCACGGTTTCGCCCCGCAACAGACTTCGCATGGACAGGATGGCCTCCCGCATCCTTTGCAACGAAGCCCTGGGACGCCCGATATTGCCCACCGCCAGGTAGCCGGGACCGACGGTGAGACGAATCCTGCCGGGAGCTATCTCTTCCAGGGTGTGGGCAAGGGACGCCAGCACACCGGGATGGCGGGTTACCGGGTTTGTAGTGGCGGGATACAAGGTGATGTTGGACGTTCGCTGGGCCGCCAAGGCCAGGGTCAAAAATACGTCCCGGCCGCTATGTTGATGATCGTGGACGCCCACGCCGGAAAAACCCGCGGCCTCACAATCGGCGATGAACTCCGCGGTTTCCCGCACCGGCAATCCTACGGGAACCCGAATATCGACACTAATCGTCATGGCCGGACCCCCACAGCGCCGCTACTCTGTCCACAGCCGGCTGAATTGGGTCGCCACCACCTGATCATAGGGCACGTGCCCCGACAGCATTCCACTTTCCCGGGCAAACCGGTTCAGGCCTTCCACGGCATCTTCAGTGATGCTGGGGTCGTAGAATGGCAAGTCCCGTTCCACCAACGCGGCAAGATACTCGGCTTCTTCGGGCGGGAAAAGCCGTTGCCCGACGGCGGTGGCGATGGATGGATCATCCCTAAGCGCGTTTTGGACTTTGACTATGGCGCGCACCGCCGCAGCCACGTCATCGGGGTCTTTCTCAATCTTCGTGTCCGAAGTCACCAGCGCCGCGAAGGTATAATTTTGCGCTGACGCAGGGCCAATGCCCCGCCTAACATCCAGAATCACCTGACCCGCTCCGCTTCGCACGGCCACCTCGCTGCCCATCGCATTGGCCCAAAATCCGTCTATGATGCCCTCTTCCAGAGACTTGGCTGCATGGACGCCGAAAGACACGCCGGGATCCGCCGCCCCAGGCACCGGGCCCAGCTGAACCTGATCCCTTTCAAAATCGATGCCTGCTTCTATCAAAAGCCGCCGCAAAGCCGCCTCCGGCCCTGGAGCGGCGCCGATACGCAACCCCTTGACCGCCTCAACGTCACCCGGTTTGGCGCCCAAGTCAGACCTAAGTATCAATAACCAGAATGTCTGTTTAGCGAGGGCCGCGGCCAGCTTCACCCCCTTCCATTCAGGAAACGCCGACAACGCGGCGTGGGCTGGCCCGGTGACAAAATCTATCTCGTTGTCCCGCAGCGCCGCCATAGCCCTGGGGATGGGCGATAGCATTTCCAACTCCGCATCCAGGCCTTCCGCCTTGAAGAACCCAAGTTCCACGGCGGCAACAGCGGGAAAATATGAATTCGATATCAGATCAGGAACGGCGATACGCATGTTGGATTTCCTTCAGTGGTTTTCATGTGGCGGTTTAGTCTATCAGACCCATAGCTCGCCGCAAGCGGAGGTAGGCTCCGGTTAGGTATTGATGTCGAACCGGGCCACAATGGCGGTTTCAAAACCGGGCCACGTTGAGCCTGCTCGTTAGCGGTCTTGCTACAGTCCACTTGGGCTATGTAGTTCGCTCGCCAAGACCTCAGGGGTGTAGGCCGCCGGCCCGTCCCGCCTAACTCTGAGGTCATGATAAAGCAGAGTCTGGACGATTATCATCACCGGAGCAAACAGAACAGCGACAACCATCGGTCCGGCGTAGGGTATGAGGCCCAGAATCCCGCCCGCGATACCATTAGCAATGGCTAGTAAGATTCCAATCAGCAGGAGGATTCCTAAGACGCGCCACCAATTGTCGCGCACCAAAGCGGAACTCCGCGCCATCGCTGCCGTGGGGCCACACCTCTCCAATGATGCCGTTTGCATGAAGAAAGCCCATCGCACACCAAAAAAGATGGCGAAGGGGATGCCGATTATGGTTATGACCATGAGCACCACACACACGAAAACCAGAATCGATGCGCCGAGCATGGCTCCGAATCTTCCCAGGGCGAAGGAGTAGGCCCCGGCCACAGAGATCGGGTCCTCCAGAATCTGCCCCGAGACACCGTGGATCAATGCGCCTGTCATGACCATGGAGGTTAACCATGTGGCAATCAATAGAATGACCGCCAAATAGAGAACCGAACGGAATGTTTCGAACAACATGGCCGGGTCAATTGGTGGATCAAACAACGGGAGGTTTGATTGTCCTAAAAACCATTCGTCATTGAACCCCCCGAACAACTCGACAATCGCGCTCTCTAAAATAGCTTCAAACCAAAAACCCAATAACGTCAGAGGTCCTGCACAATCGCCACTATGATCAAAATACCCAGAAAACCAGCCCAATAGATTCTGAATGTACCTCCCAGAATCCCACCCAGGGTATTCGGTCCAAAGAGATTCCCCTGAATGGACCTGGGAGCGCCGCAGCTGGGGCAGAACCGGCCCGCAGGTGGCAATTGAGTCTGGCAATTATGGCAAAACAGTAACTCGGGATCACCTGATCAAATGTAGTGTTCCATCAATCCCCCAATCCTCTCTCTTGATTTGGCCGCTAGTTCGTCGCGCTATCGCTCAAATTAACCGGTCGCGACCTATGACCCCTGAACGCCTCGGATCAAAATGCTCCGATTAAGTATAGGACCATCGGGAATTAGGGAAAGCATGGAAAGAGGTTGGTGAGCTGGAGATTTTGAATCTGAGTTCTTGAGTCGATCAAAAAAGCGGCGGGTGGTGATGAAAATCAAATTGTGGTACCCCAGGCAGGGTTCGAACCTGCGGCCCGCTGCTTAGAAGGCCCTGGCGCAGGCGTGGTTGTAACCACTGATGCCCTTCTGGAAACCTTTAACGCCGACCGCAAAGGCACTAAAGGATTGACGCCTCAAGGCGAAAGGTGGCTCCGGCAAACACTTGGCAGGTTCCTCAAATGGTTACCCGTGCCGCTTGACGCCGTTCGACGGGACCGCCTCGTAAGCTACTTGATGCAATGGGAATCTAAGCCTTGGCAAAAGCACTCCATGTTCCGCGCCTTGCGGACCTTCTGGAAATGGGCCTCGATGCAATACGACATACCCAACCCGATGTTAGATCGATGGGGCAATCACGTAATCGACGCACCAAAGACGCCCAACAAGGTTCTGTGTGCCCAAACGCCTGACAGCGTACACCGCTTGGGGAAAGCGGCATCCTGCACACGGGACAAGACTATCATCGCTCTTCTCGCCGACTCGGGTGCGAGACTTAGTGAGATTGCTTCTATTACGGTTGCCAACGTGAATTTACAGACCAGCCGAATTAAGGTGATGGGTAAAGGCGAAAAGGAAGGCTATCTTGTCTTCGGTGCTAAAACCAGCGAACTGCTGAGTGAACATATCCGAGAAGCCCATCCTACCGGTTTGCTGTTTGGCATAAACAGTGAAGGAATAAAGACTATGCTACGACGCCTTGAAGGAAAGACGGGCATTAAATGCAACGCGCACAGCTTCCGGAGGGGATTCGCCACCGAGTTGCGGAGGCAGGGAGTTGGCGCACTCGACATCAAGGAACTCGGGCGGTGGTCCTCCGTTGCGATGGTCGAACGCTACACCCGATCCTACACATTCGACGACGCGGCAACGAGGTACAAGCCGATTGTGAACTAGTCACTGACGATGACCCCCATCCGCGCCGAGCAGGTTAGCTTCAGGATGCCACCAAGGTTTTTGGTCATTAGAACCAAGATCGCTCAAGCCAACAGATCCCTCAGGAACGTTGGATAAATCGCAATTTTCCACTCGGGCAATTGGTGACTCAGGAGTCGTTATTGTCGCGCATTCGACGCCGATGTGCCCACCAACAGCCGTCAATCAAGTTACTTCGGACGCTTTAAGCACTCAATTATACCAGTCATTGATCCAAAATAGCCAAAACCTGCATCAACCTGAAACCCATTCGTTTACTTTGTCATCGCGCACGAATGGAGCCATGCTATCCAAGCCCGTCTCGATCATGGCACTTTTAACGAACTCCAGGCAGATTGTCTAGCAGCCGCAGCCCTCAATGGCGCGGTTAAAGATGGTGATCTTTTCTTCGAGCCCGGAGATAGAGGAGAGATCTTTGAAAGCCTCATCTGGGCCGGTGACGAAGTCGAGTGGGGCAACCCCTATGACCATGGATCCGCGGACCAACGAATCGAGGCATATCAAGCAGGCGAAAAAGGCGTACGTCAGTGTGGGGTAACACGCGAATAATGCTGGGTTTCGACGGGGACGGCAAGCGAGTGAGGCTGATCACGTCGGGTACGGTGCACCGGTTCGATCCGTTTGCTGGTTACGACGCGTTCGTGGGGCACACCTATCGATTGGAGCGAGTTGATAATAGACTAAAACTCGTAGTCGATGGGGTTGAATGGTGCTGTGCGGACCTAAACAACCTCTACGGGCCTGCCCCATTCGTGGTAACCCTAAACACCAACAGCGATGACCAATCATCCAACCTAATTGAACTCGATTTCGTGCGGATAGAGTAAATCCCGCTACACACTTGACGATCGGGTGCCGTCCCATCGCGGGGCATCGAAATTGTCAAAAAAATGGTAGCGAGGCTTTACCGCCCTTATAAACGCACCCCCCCGGTCGCCGGGGTCGATTGTTACAGGGCCTGTAAAGACACCTCAGAGGCCCGAAGATTCAGCCCTAGACCGTCGAGTGCGCACGCGGTGTCCTAGTACTACAACGACGGGTTTAAGGTGGCGGCTCCATCCTGCTTTCGCGGCGGGTGGAGCGGCGTCTCTCGTGGGAACGGCGAGCCCGTTCGTTGCGTAGCTGCGTATCCTCCAGCCACAACAGCAATTGATCGGGCCCGAACTGCTCCCGGGGCAGCATCTCCCGCACCACCCGGTACACCTGTGGCCTCGTGATCCGGGGCATCTTTTTCCCCCCAATCCTGCTGCAGGCTCAGCAGGAACGCTCCACCCAGCAGGCACATGGCTATGTGGTGATGCCACCCTGCCCAGCTGCGGGTCTCGTATTCGTCCAGCCCCACGTCACCCTTCTCAGTCTCGAACTCCGTTTCAATGCGCCACCTGGACCCACCCACGTAGGCCAGAGTCTCCAAGGTTGTGCCCTCGGGAGCGTTGGACAGGTAGTAGCGGGGCTCGCTGCCGTCCAGGTTCCGGCGCCAGACGGCCCACAGTTCCTCGCCGGGCTTGCGCCTCCTGGTGGCCCGCACCCGCTGGGCACTGAACCGGTAGGTGCGCGGCCCCTGGCTTCCCTGGGCCACCGTTATCTCCCGCCAAGCCTCATCCGGCAGTTCATCACCGCGCTGCTCCATGGTCCGCCGCTGCCCAGGCCGCAGCTTGGGTTTGCGGGGGCGGCCGAACCCCGGATATTCCGGACTGGTCCAAGCCGGGTCCAAGGGCCAGACCGTAGTGCCGCCCGGAACGTCCAGCACGTAGCGCATCCCCAGGGCCGCCAGTCCCTCCCGGAAGGTCGGCGACATCCCGAAGGCGTCGTCTCCGGCAACCCACTCGGCCCTGAGGTAGCCCAACTCCAGGACCCGCTCCAGCATCTCCAGGGCCAACTCCGTCTTTGACCGGTAGTTCCGCCGGTCCTCCGGCACACCCGCCGCAGCACACCGGTCCTGGTCGGAGGTCCAACTCTTGGGCAGATACAGCCGCTTGTCCACCAACGCCCGGCCCAGCGGGCTGACGTAGGCCAGGAACATCCCACCCTGGCAGTTGGCCACCTTGCCCAGCCTGCCGCAGTACTGCCGGGCCACTCCCGCCGATTTCCTGCCCTGCTTGGGGAAGTCGCTGCCATCGAACACCCACACCGCCTCCAGGTGTCCCAGCCTGGGGGCCAAGTATTCCTGCAACCGCCCTATGACTGTCTCATCGGACCACCGGGCCTCGGTGAGAAAGCGCTGCATCGCCCGGGCCGAGATGCCCACCGATTCCGAGAGATTCTCGGCGTTGCGCCGCTCCTGGTCCTGCACCAGCAGCGCCTGAAGGTAATTCCCGCTGTGATCCCGCCACTGCTTGCGGCCGAATGAGGCCGCAAAGAAGGCGTGGAATTCCTGAAGGCTGTCGTAGACCCGCTCGAAGCTCGCCGCATCCATCACCCAAACCACCCAACATCATCTGTCCAGCCATCCTACCAGACAACTCGTCGTTGTAGTACTAGGAGGTCGACATTTTTAACTATCTGGCAGTCATTATCATTAGCGGTTTCGTGGGAATAGGTGTCGTCAGTTTGGGATACGACCCGCCTTCGGAAACAATCATTCCTGCTATTGGCGGCATCATCTTCGGATTGTGTATCTTCGCTGGTTACAAAGAAACATGGATGCAGGAAGCCCGAGCTCTATTCAAGAAACGGATAATTGAGCGATCTCTCTGCGTTAATTGTGGAACCAACCTGCCGCCCCACGGCCCGTTTGACGAGCTTGTGTAATCCGAGGGGCTTGGCCAGCGCGCTGTGGCCCAATGCGCCACCCGTTGATTATTACTGTTAATACCACCCGACGCATACCACAGATCGGTTGTAGGCCAGCCCATCCACCTGGCGCGAGGACCGGCGGGTGCCACGTCGCCAACATTCCAGACATTTTCTATTTACCTAATAAATAGGGTTTGTCCGGTATGTCTGCTCTCGAATCTCATAATGGTAATATGATTTGGAGGCATCTCGGAAATCACACCATAGGAGAGCGTCACGATGAAAGATTCACGAACCTTTGCAATTTAAGGCATGGGATTACGTCGCGTCGCAGGGATCACCATGGCGCAATTTCAGTGCCAGTACTGCGACGAGTTGATTGACCAGGCTCCAACCGCAAACATGGTCTGGGATCCGGACGCGACGGAAGGGTTGGTTGTTCACAAGCAATGTGATCGTGAGGCAAGGGCAGACGGACGAGGACTACCCTAGTACTGAGTCAAACTTGTTTTAGATGGTGATGTGAGGGAGTGACCGATCGCGCTACTCTGGTGGGCAGACAGTGTTGATGGGGGTGGCGGTGATGGTCAGGGAAAAATACCCAGTCCGGCTGACTTCGGAAGAACGGGAAAATCTCCAACGCCTGGTACGCGGCGGGAAGAGCCCAGCTCGGATGACCATCCGGGCGCGGATTCTGCTCAAGACCGGCGACGGTTGGCCGGCTCCCCGGGTGGCCGAAGCCCTCGATGTGGTGGAGGGCACGGTGTACCGGATCAAGCGGCGGTTTGTCGAGGATGGGTTGGAAGGGGCCCTATGGGAGCGCACCCAAGCCCATCGGTACCGAAAGTTGGACGACCGGGGTGAGGCTCACCTGGTCGCGCTGGCCTGCAGCCCAGCCCCGGAGGGGCATGACCACTGGACCCTGCGCCTGTTGGCTGGCAAGGTGGTCGAGTTGGGGTTGGCGTCCTCCATGTCCCATGAAGGGGTGCGCCAGCGGCTCAAAAAAACGCTCTCAAGCCCTGGCAGAAGAAAGAGTGGTGCATCCCCAAGGTGAGCGCCGACTTCGTGGCGCACATGGAGGAAGTGCTGGACTTATACGAGGAGCCGTATGACCCGCGAAGGCCGGTGGTCTGCTTTGACGAGACCTCCACCCAGTTGTTGGCCCAGACGCGGCCGGCTCTGCCGCCCCGGCCCGGAATTCCGCTGCGGCAGGACTACGAGTATCGGCGCGAGGGCACACGGAACCTGTTCCTGACCTGTGAGCCGCAGGCCGGGTGGCGGCACGTGGCGGTGACCCAACGGCGCACGATGGAGGACTTTGCCCAACAGATGCGATGGCTGGTGGACGAGGCCTATCCGGAGGTCGAGGTGGTCCGGGTCGTCCTGGACAACCTGAACACTCACCGCATGGCGTCGCTGTACGAGGCGTTCCCGGCGGCAGAGGCCCGGCGGATTGCCAAACGGCTGGAGTTCCACTACACCCCCAAGCACGGGAGTTGGTTGAATATGGCGGAAATCGAGTTCAGCGTACTGTCCCGCTCCTGCCTCAGACAGCGACTCCCCGACGAGGAAGCTCTCGGGCGGGAGGTTCAGGCCCTGGTTACGGAGCGCAACACCGCCCAAGCTACCATCAACTGGCGCTTCAATACCCATGACGCCCGAACCAAACTGCACCGCCTCTATCCCTTTGATTCCAAACATGACTGAGTACTAGTCTGCGGACCTTGATTTAGAAATTGCCGACCTTCTCTACTGCACCGGTATGACCAACGACGTTCTCAAGAGAGCGCAAAAGCGGTCGAAAGAAGGAGCATAGATTAGGTCTCGCTGTTTGAATGGCTCACATGGGGTATGACAATCCCGGTCGATGGTCCCTCCCACGTCAAAATCCCTATATCTCTCTAAATGCCTTGCCCGAAATGCCCATTGTGACACCAGCCTTTTGACTATATGTACTACATGTATAATAGGCTAGTGAGTCCAATGGGAAGACCAGCCACCGGACACAAGCCCGTCCAGTCGGTGCGGATGGATCCAGACGTGCTCAAACGGGCTCTGCTGCACGCCAAGGCGCACGATAGGGTGTTGGGCGAGTGGTTGGAAGAGGCGATACGAGAGAAGATCAAGCGGGAGGGCAACCATGGTAAACGGGAGTAAGAGACCGTCACTTCGGCAGATTGCGGCAGACTTAGGAATTAGTCACACGCTTCTGGTGTTGTGGCGGCAAGGCAAGCGCAACCTGGCACCGGAGCTTGAGGCCCGCTACCACCAGCTTGTAACCATAATTGGTTACAAATTTGTTACAACGCAAGCGTGCCATCCACGGGGGTTGGGTGGGGAGCTAATACAAATCCGCAGGATTTGGTGGTACCCCAGGCAGGGTTCGAACCTGCGGCCCGCTGCTTAGAAGGCAGCCGCTCTGTCCACTGAGCTACTGGGGCTTGATTTGTAGCTAAACCGGAGCCGTTATTTAGAGGCATAACGACTCGCAGAAGATCTGTAAGCAACGACTCGGTGAATATCCTTTCTGACCCGTTGATTATAGCAGACGGTACCGGAAATTCAGCGGAAATTGGTCAGTGGGTAGTTCAATAGATTTGACATTGATGCCATCCAATTTCGCATAGATATCGACCGAACGAGGCGCGAACTCGCCAGTCTAGTTGTCTCCCAACGATAATTGCGGGATCGCCATTCAGGAGTCGCTTCTTCTTTCCCTGGCGCCCGATTCAACTCTTCAATCACCTGGTTGGTGGCGGCAATCACCCCGGTGCGGAGGGCATAAGCGTCGGCCATCATCTGGTTTGGATGATATTTCCCCGAGTGGACTGGGACAAATTCCCAAAGGTATCTTCTTGAGCCAGTAACCGGACTACTTCGGTCATGAACAGTGGATTGCCCTCGGTTTGGGCGAATACCAGTTCAGCAAGCTGGGACGGTAATTCTGCAGTAGGCGTGGCTTCAATGTATAGGGCCACCTCCGACAAGCTCAGTCCCCGCAACTGAACCCTCTGAAACAAACGTTCGCGGGTCAATTCACCCAATGTCTCGGCCAAAGGATGCTTCCTGGACAGCTCCAAATCTCGATAGGTTCCGATAAAAAGCAATCGATCCTGACCCAGTTCGCGAGTCAAATGCTGAAGTAGAAGCAATGACGGCTGATCTGCCCAGTGCAGATCGTCGAGGACTAAGACTAAAGGTCGTCTGAGAGCAGCGGCTTTCAAGAACAGGTTAATGGAATCGAAAAATCTAAATCGGGCCTGCTCGGGGCTTTCAAGAGGCGGGGCCGGATCCAAGTTGGGCAACTTCTCGTGAACTTCGCCTATTATCTCGGCGATGGCCGCCGCTCCGGATCCCATGTCCTGAAGCAACTCTTCAGGAGGGTTCTCTCTGACAAACAAGCGAATTAGCTGGACCCAGGGCCAGTAGGGCGGCGTTCCTTGCTCTTCGTAGCATCTCCCCCAAAGCACCTGCACCCCTTCGGTTTCAGCCGGCGCCGCTAACTCCTGAACGATGCGGGTCTTGCCAATCCCTGGTTCTCCCGCCAGCATCAAAAGCCTGCCTCGGCTATTTAAAGCTCCATTCAGAGCGTCTCGTAATTCCGCCAGTTCCCGCTGACGGCCGACAAAACCGGGGGAAGTGGTAAACGCGCTGGCAGAAAAGCCTGAAGATTCCTGGAAGGACGAGGTGGTGGTGGCGCAGAACGCGCACATTCTGAGGTCGTCTGGAGTCTCAGTTCCGCAATTCGTACAATCCATGGCGATTCCTATGTCATTGAGGCGATTAGAGAATCCGGGATTATTATACACATGAGGAAACTCAACCTTCGATTGGTCTCCAAAACCAAGTCCTTTTGGCGCCCCTGTTTTTACGCATTCGGGGGAGTCCATTTCAGGGACTCCCCATTTTTAAAGCGGCCTGACATTGCTGTGTGCAGGCTGGCCAAGTGCGAATTTGCCGTAGGTGACTCGGGTTGCGGACATTCATCTAACTAGGCGCAATCACTCTTGACCAAGCCCATTTTTAAGATATGGGTTAATCCCTCCTTCGGCGAAGGTGTGGCCAATCGAAACGACGAAGGCCAGGCGGTAACCCTCAGGCAGATCCCCCGGCAGCGGTTCTAGTCCACCGGCCCCACTCTCAAATTTCCTTCTAATCAAACCGAGTAACCCCACCTTCTTTGGTTATCAAATCCCCTATCTTCCAGCAATTACCCCGGTTTGGTGCAGAAATCCCGACGCTCCGCGATGTCGACCCCTCTCGCCAGGTGTCCGGAAAGTCGCGGAGAAATGGTGTCACCAATCGCCCCGGGTTGGTGAGCCATCGTGAATTTTGGTCTCGGATAGATACCGGGCCGACACCGATTTATTCACCATTTTTCACTTCTTGGGCCTAACTTTGGTGGGAAGGTAAATCGTCCTGCGCCCATTGTGATCATTGGGCGCGATTGAGGCTTTCGATGATCTCCAGACTCACCTCCACGGTTAGGCCCCGCCTGATGCTGACAACCATCGCTGTGGTGATCGCATTGGTTGCGGCTATGACCACCACTACCATATGGGCCCTTTCACCGGGCCCTTTGGGCAACTTTTTTGAGGGTGGAGATGGCGACCTAGTCGCGTCAGACGGGCATCTGGATTGGAAGAACTTTACCCCACCACCGAAGACGGCCGTGGATCCGATACAAGGCACGGGGGATGACTCCTTTAGTCAAGGCAAGGAAGATGATGAGGATCCCAGCATCGGCACCGGGTCGATCTCTGGGGAAAAAAGTGATTTGTTGCGTTTCCACGTTGCCAGCGAAGTCATTGAGATTGACGAAGTTGACAACGTTTTCCTTTATTTGGCCTGGATCAGGGCCAATACTCAAGGTTCGGCCAATATCGACTTCGAGTTCAACCAGTCCTCAACACTTAGCGCCAACGGCGTGACACCCCAACGAACCGAAAACGACATGCTGATCACCTATTCCTTCGGCGGGAATAACGACTCGGTGGACATCGGCCTGTCCAGATGGGTCACCGATGCCAACGGAACCTGCGAGTCCGGCTCGGCTAAGCCCTGCTGGGGGCCGATTGCCCCCTTGACCGCCGGGGGGGCTGAAGCAGGATTAAATTCGGCTGAGACTTCGGGCCTTTTGGGAGAGACAATTCCAGAAAAGGCGTTTGGCGAAGTAGCGCTTAACATGACCGCCGCTGGAGTTTTCTCGGGCATCAACGAGTGTGTCAGCTTCGGCAGCGCCTACGTGAAGAGCCGCTCATCGGCTTCCTTTTCATCGTCTTTGAAAGACTTCATCGCCCCCATCGTTTTGGATGTAAGCAACTGCGGGAGCATCACTATCGAAAAGCAAACCGAGCCATCAGGGGACATCGGTCCGTTTGATTTCACTGGCGACGTATCCGGACTATTGGGCGATGGCGATTCGGAGACCGAGGTAGTCGTTCAGGGATCTTATTCCTCCACCGAGTCGGATTACGCCGGTTGGGACCTGACGGATATTTCTTGCGATGACGCTAACAGCAGCGGCGACATCGAGTCCGCAACTGCCAATTTCGAAGTCAGTCCCGGCGAGAACGTCACCTGCACCTTCACAAACACGAAGTTCGGTGAGATCGTCATCGAAAAGCAAACCACCCCTCCGGGGGCTGCTGACAGTTTCATTTTCAGCGGCGAAGTGGACGGCAACCTTGCCGATGGCGGGATGGCCTCCCAGGGCGTTTCCGCCGGCCAATACACCTCCACCGGAAACTGTTCAGAGTTGAGGGGAAGTGAGCAACCGGCGGCATTCCAGGAGGGGATTGAGACCTCTGGCCCGCCAGGTGCCAAAGAGGGATGCCAAGGTCATCTTGCTGTCGGCGCCCTGCCCTGAGCGGGCGCCGCCGCTGATCTTGCGACTGGTTACCAGATGCCGCAGGCTCCGCTCGGCGGCGTTGTTGTCTGAAGGCACGGCTGGGTCCGACACGAAGACAAACAGTTCCTTGATGAACCGTTCCATGCGCCGGCAGAGCTTGGCCTGAACCGCCAGGGGATCTTTAAGGAAAGGCCGCGCCAAGACCATTAGTTTCTCCTCCAGCATTAGCTGGGTGCGATGGCCTGGCTGGGCTCGGGGAAGGACCGAGGCCTTGGCCTCCGTGTAGACCTGGTGAACCGCCTCGGCCCACTGAGCCAGCCCAGCGTCTTCTGGGTACAACCCTTTCAGGTCATGGATATCCCGCAGCAGATGAGCCCAGCACCGTTGCTTCAGGCCCGGGTAGTGGTTATAGGCGGCGTAGAAATCACTGACCAACACTCCGCTGAAGGAGGAATCCAGCACCTCATCCACCAACCCCTTATCCCGACCCCGACGCAGGAAGTATCGTTCGCTGGGAGTGCTGAAGGTCCAAACATAGCCGTTGCTCCCGTCCTGGCGCCAGCCGGTTTCGTCGCCCTGCACCACGGGACTGGCGCGGACTTGCTCGAGCACCTCTCGCACCGCCGTCTCAGCCTGACGGGCTACTCCATGGACGGCCTCGACGATGGCGCCAACACTCAGGTGCAACTGATGGACGCTCTCCAGGTACCATTGGCCCACATTTCCCATATGGCTAAAAAGTTGTCTCAGTAATTCGTCGATGGTCTTTCAACCATTGGCTAATTATGGGCCCTTTTTGCGTGCTCCCAGCTATAATAACTCCATGATATGTCACTTTGCAGTAAGATGCCGTAGGCATCATGGAGGCACCTGATGGGTGACGGCGAAAATGCCCCTCTCCGGCTCCAATTCAACCCCAAAGTCCGCCTGGAATTTCACGGCTCAACCATCACCTCCGACGCTGGCCTTCTTGCCTTTCGAGAGTTTGATGATGCCTTGGGCCTTACCGAAATTGCTGAGGACTACCTCCAGGAAAGCCGTACCGGACGCAATATCCTTCACCACCTGGTTCCGCTGCTAAGACAGTCGATCTACAGCCGCTTGGCCGGCTACGACGACACCAATGACGCAGTGCGCCTTTCCCAAGACCCAGCCATGCGAGTGATCGTGGGATGGCAAGGCTCGGAGCGGAAAGGAGCCAGCACCAGTGAGATGGGCCGGTTCGAGACGGAGTTCCTGACCCAAGAGGACAACCTGAAGGGGCTGGCACGAATGAATACCCGTTGGGTGGAACGGGCGATGGCCCACACCCTACACCGGCGAGTAATGCTGGATATGGACAGTTCCGAGAGTCCAGTGCACGGCCAGCAGGAGGGAGCAGCCTATAACGGCCACTTTGAATGCGTCTGCTATCACCCTCTCTTTCTGTTCAACCAGTTCGGGGATTGTGAAGCAGCTAAGCTACGGTCAGGCAACGTCCCCAGTGCCGATGATTGGCAAGAAGTCCTTGATCCGGTGGTGGAGCGTTATTTGACAGCAGCGGTCAGGCTGCTGTTTCGTGCTGACGCCGCCTTCGCCAAGCCGGAAATATACGATTATCTGGAAGCAAGAAACATCGGCTACGCCATCAGGCTGCGGTCCAACCAGGTGCTGCAGCGGGAGATAGCGCCCCGGCTAATACGGCCTACGGAGTGGCTTTCCCCGAAGCCCATCGTCTCCTATCATGACTTCGTCTACCAGGCCCAGAGCTGGAACGTTGCTCGGAGAGTGGTCTCTAAGGTGGAGTGGCGCCAGGGAGAACTGTTTCCCAGAGTGGGCTTCATCGTCACCAATCTGAGCTATCCAAACATCGGGATAGTCCGCTTTTACAATGGCTGAGGCACCGCGGAGCAATGGATAAAAGAAGGCAAGTACGCCCTGAACTGGACGAGGTTGTCCTGCCACAAGTTCGTGGCCAATCAGGTCAGGCTGGAGTTGTTCGTACTGGCTTACAACTTGGGCAACTTCATGAGAAGGCTAGCCTTACCGGAGGCAATGAAGCACTGGTCGTTGACCAGTCTGCAGACCAGGATGATCAAGACTGGAGGACGGTTGGTGCGCCATGCCGGAAGGCTGGTGTTTCAGCTTGCTGAGGTGCTGGTGAGCCGGGAAATGCTAGGCGGGATACTGGAACGAATTGGTCGGCTTAGGCTGGCTCCTGGCTAGTCCACTTTAGGAGCGTCGGGATTGGTTACGGTTACGGGGTCGCACAGGGCAAAAGAGCTTCCCAAGGGGGAGACTTGGGCGTAGACCAGCGGTTTGGGGCTTTTACGCTTGGCAGTACAGTGGTTGCCCAATGAAAGCGGGGACTTTGAGTGAATCAGGCCGCATCAGACCGCATTTGACGCCCTTGGAATGCGGGATTATATTTGGCGGTATCCCCGCGGGAGCTATATCCAGGAAAGTTGGTTTGATCTGGGGAATCCCGGATTGGATGATTCTTATGGGCAACCGTCCCTCCTCCCGCAGGGTCACCATCAGGCTTACCAGATTGACCCCCAGGCGCTGCTGGCCCAGAACCACCCCCTGCAGGGCCTCTTTGGGCAGCCGGCGCCGCTGGCATACCGGACAGATGCGGGCTACCAGGGCGTGCTCGGTCACTTCTACCGGAGCCACCGGTAGCTCAATGACTTCCCGAGTTCGCTGTACCCATCCGCCGTTCAGGTGAGTCCCGCAGTCGGGACAGACCGCCACGGCATGCTCCACCCGCCGGGTAGGAGTCATGCGCTGGCGGGCGAAGCCATGGCGGCGCGGCTTTCTGGGCTCCTTTTTCTCCGGCGCTTGCCGGCTGGAGTGCGGCTGATTACCCGGCATCCCCGACGACCCGCGCCGGTTGGGACGGGATTCCAGAACCCCAATCCGCCTTTGCAAATCGGCAATGACTGCCCGCTGGCCGGCAATTATCTCCAGCAGAGTTTCGCCACTCGCCGCGTTCAGGTCTAGTTCAGTGTCCACCTCCCTGGTATGCCACAACTCCCCCGGCCATGCCAGCGTTTTTCCAACGGCTTTGAGCCAATTCACCTCATCAAGTCTGAACAGTTACAATTCCACGAAAAGATACGAGTCCGAACCAACTTAGGGCTATGCTCAATACCGACTTATCTCATCGGCAGCGTCTGAAGATTACCATTAGCCAGCAACTTTCAAATTTTCCTATGAGTGTTAGGTCCAGGCGGTTCCCGCGATTCTCCCAAGCTCTGGGAATTGCATCACGGAGCTTAACGCTCTAAGCTAACGGGGTTAGCCTAAGTCCTGCGCTGTAGCGACGAATCGTCCCAGGGCGGCAGAATCTCAAACCATCAGTTCAAAGACCTGCAAGGAGAAACCACATGGCAGATTCGCAACAACCTACCCCGGCATCGGTCGCTGGGGTTACTGACGAAGTCGAGCAGTATGACGCAATCATCATCGGCGCAGGGGTCACGGGGTTGTATTCGCTGTACCGCCTGCGGGAACTCGGTCTTACGGCAAGGGCCTTCGACGATGGCGGTGGAGTGGGCGGCACCTGGTATTGGAACCGCTACCCCGGAGCCCGGTTCGACTCAGAGAGTTACACATATGGATATTCCTTCTCAGAGGAACTCCTGCAGGAATGGGACTGGAAAGAACATTTTTCGGGTCAGCCGGAGAACGAGCGCTACCTAAACTACGTAGCCGATAAGTTCGATCTGCGCCGGGACATTCAGCTCAACGCCCGGATCTCTTCGGCAGTCTATGACCAGGCCGAGAACCGCTGGCAGATTGAAACGGAAGATGGCCTGCGGGCGAAAGCGCAGTTTCTAATCACGGCCGTTGGTGTACTGTCCGCCCGTTACATTCCCGATTTCGAGGGTCTTGAAAGTTTCAAGGGCCCGTGGTGTCACACCAACAAATGGCCACAGGAAGGCATGGATCTGGCCGGAAAGCGCGTGGGCATCATCGGCACCGGCGCGACTGCCGTTCAACTCATCCCGGAGATCGCCGGGGAGGTCGCCCACCTGACGGTTTTCCAGCGCACGGCAAATTACTGCGCGCCGCTCCGCAACAGCCCTATCGACGACGAAACGCAGCGCCAAATCAAGGCCAGCTACCCGGAGATATTCAAGAAGTGCAGCGAAACCCCGGGCTCGTTCATGCACCAATTCGACCCCCGGTCAGCCCTGGAAGTCTCACCCGAAGAGCGGCTGGAACAGTACGAGAGGCTATGGGCCGAGCCCGGATTCAAGAAATGGCTGGCCAATTTCCATGACGTCATGGTCCCAGGCGAAGCGAACGAAGACTACGCCGAATTCGTTCGCAATAAAATCCGCGAACGCGTCCATGATCCGGTCGTGGCGGAAATGCTGGCGCCCAAAGACCATATGTTTGGCTCCAAGCGCCTCCCGTGCGAGAGCGGATATTATGAGGTTTACAACCGCGACAACGTCTTACTGGTTGACGTGCGCAAGGCGCCCATCGAGCGCATCACCCCCAAAGGCGTCAAGACCGCCGACGCTGAGTACGAACTGGACGTGATCATCTACGCCACGGGATATGACGCCGTGACGGGGTCGTTGAACCGTATCGATATACACGGCGAGGGCGGACTGGCTCTAAAGGATAAATTCGCCGACGGCCCCCGCACCTACATGGGAATCTCCAGCGCCGGGTTCCCGAATCTCTTCACCATAAATTCCGCCTCGGTGGGCAACTTCGTCCGGGCCGCCGAGCCGTTGGTGGAATGGGTGACCGAATGCATAAGCTACGTTCGCAAAAATGAGTTTACACGTATCTGCGCCACGCCGGAGGCCGAAGAAGAATGGGTCCAGCACGTGGCAGAGGGGGGCGCCAAGATCCTTCGAAGCCAGGCCGATTCTTGGTTCGTTGGAGCGAACATTCCCGGTAAAGCACGGGTCTTGCTGACCAGCCCCGACCAGGCGCCGGTGATGCGGGCCAAGCGGGCCGAGGTTGCGGCCAACGGTTATGAAGGATTCTTGCTTGAGTAACGAGGCGGGTTAACTGCCGGTGCGCTGTTACTGGACCGCCGGGTGCTCGAGCATGTATGCCACGACTGGGTGGCTGATGCCCCTGAGCTCTAATTCTCGCTTCTGGGCATCAGGATATTCAGACTGAACATGCTCGTAGACGTCCTCCGTGACGATTATTTCGCCCGGACCGGCCATTCCTTGAAGCCGCGACGCAATGTTCGTCACCGTGTAGTCCTTGCATAGGTTTGACCCCACGGTGGCGGTGAGGCCCCACCCGGTGGTGATCCCGACACCAACCTTCAACAAGTCCTCCTTGCCGCTTTTTAGGTTGATTTCAGGCACGGCCCGTTGGATCTCCTTCGCCACCGCAATGGTGCGCATGACGTGATCCTCGCGTTTGATCGGCACGTTGAAGAAACCCAGCACGGCGTCTCTTCTAAAGTGATCAATGATGCCATGGTGGTTCACCACGATATTGGAGCAGCGCCTGAAGAACTCGGCTATCAGAGGAGTGACCTCCTCAGGTCCATGCTCATGGATCAGCGCTGTGAATCCACGCGCATCGGCAAAAAGCACCGTGACTTCGGAGAGGTGTCCCGCCTCCCAGTGGACGTCTCAAACGTTGCAGAGGTTGGGGTTTTTCTCGCTGCGGTCCACGCCAAGCATTCGCCAAATTCCACCCCGCAGGCCAACGAAATGGGCTTTAGGGTCCATTCGCAACATAGCGCGCCACATGAGGTTCTTCGCCCTGAACGGATATTCGACCAAGGCAGTCCCTAAAGCCTCCGGATGGTCTATGAGGCAATAATCGGACAGCTCGATGCCCGCCCCTGCCATGTCACTCATCGGCGGTCCCCATCCTTTGCATTTGGTGTCTGAAAAAGGCATCTTGCCAGGATTTCGGGCGAGTTTAGCAGCACGTTCCGGTGTAGTCAAACCCTGGAGAATGCTTCTGTCGCCGTCTATTACGCCGGCCATTGTCAGACATAAGGGTGATGTTCTGTCGGGACACCCCACCCGCGTTTGAGGTTGCCGGCGGCCTCAAATCCGTCCAATCCTTGACACCGAGGTCAACGCACCTCATAGTTTTCCAAAAGCTGGTTCAAAGGAGCCCCCTCCGATGACGGTATTCCGCATCATGCCCCACAGTCGGTTACAGGAATGGGTGGCCGAGGAAAAAGGCTACTTCACCGATGAAGGCTTGGAATACGAATTCATCTCTTCAGGCCGGGCCGACCAGCACCAAGACCCGTCGGTGCAATCGTCGGAAGGCGCGCCGCGAGAGGTCAAGCAAGGCGCATTTGAGTCCATGGAAGCCGGCCGGGCTTGTGAGATAAGCTCCGCCTGCCACTGGGCCGTCAGCGCCGCCGCCCGGGGCGACCGGGGCCGCATGTGGGGCCATGCCTATTCAGTGACTCCAAGCGGCATCTGGGTGGCACCTGAGTCTCCGATCAAGAAACCTGAAGACCTGGCCGGCGTGGAAGTCGCCGTTGGCTTTCATTCCGGAAGCCATTTCTCGGGACTGCAAGGATTGGAAAAGATCCTGCCTAAGGACCAGATAAATCTTCAGTTCGTGGGCGGCCCGTTAGACCGGATGAAGCTGTCACTGGACCGCCGGGTTAAGGCCGCCAATGTCTTTGGAACGCCTTCCTATGTGTTGGAGCAGCAGGGTTTCCGCAAGATAGTCGACACCACATTCATGATCGGGTTCCTGATCAATGGCGACCCTAGCGACGAGCAGATTTGGGCCTACTTCAACGCTTTGCAGCGGGCGCAGAGGGAGATCGACGCGGCCAAGGAACTTTACCAACACTATTTCCTCAAGGAACTTCCGGAGCAATACCACTCCCTCTTCGACCACCGCAGCGCCGGCACGGGCGAGCGGTTGGTGTTCGAGCCGTACACCAGGGAGATGTTCGAACGCACCCATCGCTGGCTCATCGACTGGGAGCTCTTTCCACAGGAGCAGATGGGGACCCTGGATTACGATAAGGCGGTGGCCGTTTAGGCCAGGACCCAACTTCCGGATTAGACCAATATCCGAAACTGCAAGGTAATGCCATTAATGAGTTGTTCGTTCGAGACCATAACTGTAGGCCAGTCTGAAATGCAGGTCTACCTGGGAATGCCCCAGGGAAGCGGCCCCTTTCCCGCCGTGGTGGTGAGCCAGGCTGCCGGCGGGGTGGATGAATTCATACAGACCATCGTTGACCGCCTGGCCGGAGAGGGGTACGCGGCGGTGGCGCCTAACCTATATCACCGGACCACCGAGGAAATCGAACGCGCCACGGGCAAGACCAGGCGGCAATTGCTGGACGACACGGAGATCGTGGCCGACATCGACGCCACGGTCTCTTTCTTGCAAAACCACCCGGGAGTAATAAGCGGCCGCATCGGCGTTACGGGATTCTGCATGGGAGGCAGGGTGGTTTGGCTGGCGGCGGTCAGCAACCCCAACTTCAAAGCCTGTGTGCCTTTTTACGGCGGGTTCATCAGGGATTCATGGGGCAAAGCCACCCAGAGCCCCTTTGAGCTGAGCGAACACATCAACTGCCCAATGCAATTTCACTTTGGCGAGGTAGACCTCAACCCTTCGTTGGACGACATGGCTAGGCTTGATGAAAAGTTGACCCGCTTGGACAAGCCCCACGAGTTTCACGTATATCCTGGGGCTGACCACCGGTTCTTGGACCACACGTACACGGCCTACCAGCAGGAGGCTTCAGAGCTTTCCTGGGCGCGGACACTGGATTTTTTCGCGGCTAATCTAAAGGGTTAGGAGTAGGAACCTCCGTTTTCACAGCGCCTAAACCGTTTCTCATAACAAAGGCCCAGCAACTTTAAATCAAGGTTGCCGGGCCTTCTATGACTTCCCGTTGACAGGAAATACGGCGTTTTCTACGCCATTATGGCTATCGTACGACCGGCTTTTTGTCCTTCGACGAGCGCAGGACCAGCGGCTGTGGGGCATCGGATGTTTCTAGTGGTGCTACCGTCCTTGATGCCAGACAACCCAACCCTCCGCTCATGGTGAGCCTGTCGAACCACGGCGCTGGGAAATTGCGCCGACTGTGAACTTGGGGCAGCCGATTTCCCATGATCGGTCCAAAAAAACGACTCAGGACAGACTTGCCGATCGAGGATTTTAGTAGTGGCGAAGCTCCACCACGTTGTCGTCGGGGTCGTAAATGTATAGGGAAATACCGTCTCCGTGGGAACCCCAGCGCTTGCCGGGACCAGCCTGGATGTCCACGCCTAAGGCCTCGAACTTGTCCTTTAGCGCTTCCATATCCGTCTTTTCTATGACCATGCAATAGTGGTCTTGGTTCTTGATTCCTTCTCTTGCGACAGGTTCTTGGTCCGAGCCGAAGAAATCGATGATGGTGTCCGCGTTAATCCGGGCCGAAGGAAAGCGAATCTCGCCGGCCCTCCACTGCTCAACCCGCTCCGCGGACATGCCCAGAACCTGGGTGTAAAACCGCAGCGATTCCTCCACGTCCTTGACCCGGAGGACGATGTGGTCCATCTCGGTGATTTTGACCAATGGCTGTGACGTTACTGAGGTTTGCCCATCTGTCTGGGTAGCCATAAAAAACCTCCTACGGATTCCCCCACAGGCTGTCATTCCAGCATTATTCTCAACCTGGGTTAGTGACGATAATTGTACTACACGCCGATCCCCGGTCAATCCCGCGATGACTCAACCAACGGTATTCACGGGGCAACTCTATTCAACGGTCCAACTTACGATGGTTCCGGAATCGCTGCCCACCCAGACCTCGTAATTTCCGATGACTTCATTGGAATCCCCGATCTGCGCCTCCACTTGGAAGATGTCCCTCACGGTGACAAGAGCGGTTGGCCAGGTATACACCGGCTCCAGTTCTAGGTCATCGTCGATTATTTCATTAAACGTGACTAGCAGGTCGCTCCAATGATCTCCCGCTTTTACCACAGCCAAGGCGTTGAAAACCAGGGTTCTCGAATCTCCACTAGGTATCTGGTCTGTTAGGTCCCAAGTCAGCCGCTGCCTATCATCCGGGTCTGGGCAGGGCTTGCCTTGTCCTTTGGGAATGTTAACCGTGGGATCCGCCAAGGGGACTCCCTCAAGGGTCGCGCTGTTCGCGACGAAGCAATATCCAAGAGGCAGAAGGTCACGGATCCCCGTCATGGTCAGCGGTCCCGTTCCGATATTGTCGATCTGAATGGTGTACCCAATGACCAAGGAATATGTGGACGCCGGCGGGGTCAACGCGGCCACGCTCAAGTCGGCGGCGGAGCTTACTGTTTTGGCCACCAGAACCGCCGCGGGCTCATTGCGGCAAATATTGTTCCCCGGATTACCGATAACCACATTCGCGGTTTTTCCCGACCTCGTTTGGGTGCCTCCTGCTTCCGACCAGGCGTCGTTGCAGTAATTGCCCTCCGGCAATGCGCCGCTGACACTTACGTCAAAGGTCAGAGATTTCGACTCGCCGGAAATAAGGGCAGGCAGGTTCAACGTCGCCAGGTCCCAAGTTAGATGGCTCCCGGAAACCGACGGAGGAGCTAAGGTCATGCCGGATGTGGGGCCTAAATATGTGAACCCTTGCGGCAGCTGGTCGTGGATCTTGTTGAGATTCACGTCCACCGACTCGACAGGAGCCAACTCATAGCCCGGTCGGACCTCGTGATTGAAACCGCGGGGGGCATGTCGTTCCTGAATTGGCGGAGGAGACCTTCGCGGCGGGCAAAGACCTGATGGTCATCAGCATCGACGCCCTGTTGGAGCATCCCGAGATCATTGAGCAGTCGCGTACAACCGGATAGGTGCCCCGACCGACCGTGGGGCATCGAACTTCGTTCGGGTTGGGCCGGTGGCTCTGCCATGCCGCCAGTATAATCCGGATGAAAGCGGGTTCCACTTTGAGTATTTAGCAGCGGTGTATGTTGCGGACCGTTTGTTGCGTCCACCGCCCACTAGTACTACAACGACGTGTTATCCTACAAGGTAACTCGTGGGCGGATTTTGAAGCTGGCAACGAACGAGTGCGAGTCTCCCATGATGAACGGTCCGTAGCTGAAGAAGAAGACCTGAGCGTGTTTTCTCATAACGCGTCGTTGTAGTACTAGGCCAGTGTTGGATATGGTGCATTGGCCGACTGGTTTCCCTTCCTTGTCAGCCTGGTAATCGCTCAGCAACTCGCCAGCGAGGTGCAACAATATCCGCCCGTCTTGAACAAGGAAGACCCTATTTTGCAATAGTGGCACATGGGGATCGTTGACGAAATCGCTGGACACAACGTCTAGCCGTTGGGGAGGCTGTCAGCATCGGCCCGGCAATCGGAGAACCAACGGCGTTGTAAAATAGTGAACAGACGACCCTGGTCGGCCTCCACCACAAACACAAACCAGCCGCCTCAGGCTCAAAGTCAGCCGGGGGTGGCTCGTTTATTAAGACCACATCACTGCCCTCACGGGTAGTGGCGATCTCGAACAAGGGCTGGAAAGCGGGCTTGGGACGGATGGCCACAACGGCCTTTTCCTCTACGGTGTCCACGTAGACGGCCTCTAGCATCGACATGAGCAGTTGCCGTTTCTCGGACAAACCGGCCTGCTTCCACAAGGCAGGCACGTCTTCCAAGAGTTTCCCAGCCTCCTTAGCGGCGTCGACACCTGGGACCACCAGGCTTGCCAACTGTTCTTCCAAGGCCCGTTTCTCCCGGCGGTAGTCTTCATCGGAATAGAGGTCATCCACATAGGCTTTCCCGAGGCGTTTTAGCCGCTGTTCGGTCTTCTGCCGCTGCTTCCCGATACTCTCGACCTCATCCGCCAGGTGGATCCGGGCCAAGACCCGGTCCATGCAGGCGTCAGGCAGTAAGCTGGCTTGTATGATCCGGCCCATCTGATCGTCGGGGACCGAACAAGGCATGGATCTGCTGCGGCCCACGCAATACCCACTGCCTCTGGATCCCATTTGCTCCCGGTAATATCTGCGTCCATTGGCGTAGGTCTGGGCCCACATGGACAGCCCGCAGTGGGCACACCGGATCAATCCTTTGAGCAAGTATTCCCGTTCCGGCCTGAGATGCAAAGTTTCGCTGCGCCCGGAGTTCCGTTTCAACGCGGCTGGTCCCGGGAACAGTTTGCCGTCATGGTCCGATAGTCGTTTCAAAGCCTGGCAACCGGTGAACAGATCTTTGGGTGTTTGTCTCAGGGAAATATCGTCGTCATTAGGGCGCTCTAAAATAGCTCCAAACCGATAATTGAATCCCTTCCCGTCCTCTAACACCAGGGCTGGCCGGTTTTCTTGTCCAGAGGGCCTCTCCGGTCATTTAACAACGCCGCCTATGGAGTACAGCGGCCCGATCCGGAGAGTTCATAGCGACACTGGATATACACCGTAGAGCAGATGGGGCAGTAAACGGACTTTACCTATGGAGGACAGCACCGGTGGCGTTGGTATTGCAGAGACCTAACCTGGTTGACAGAGCCACTTCATGTCGGAGTGGGTGGAAGTCGCTGACCACGGTGAGGGGGGTGTCGGGGGTTCAATAGTTCAACCCCGTTCAACGCAGTCTGGAGTTGAACGTTGAACGGTTCAACTTCGTTCAATTGAACCCTTTGCTGAAGGTTGTTGAACTGGGCGGATGCTACCCATTAGATAAAACGGTATGTATACACCGGCGTATAGGCGAATGTTGCCCTGGGAGTTAGGGTAGGTCTTGGATTCTGGGGGGAGGGTCGAACTCCCCCTGAACGCCCGGACTGGCGGTGATCATAGCAAGTACCTATTTTGGAGGAGCGCATCAAAAGGTAATTTATGATCGGTCGAAAGGAACAGAAGTTAATCGTCGATATCGGCTCTCCCCGGGTGGCGGGGAAAATGGTAAGAGGGGACCGGACTGTTATTTCGGTCCCCCCTGAAGAAGGTGGCGCTCCGGCCAGGTGGGAGCTACTTCCTGTAGATGGTGATGGTCACCTCACCTACCGCTGTGGCGCCCAGGCTATCGGTCACCTCTACCGTGATGATCTTCTCTTGACCGATTCCTCTTGTTGCCTTGGTCGGAGTTCCTGAGATCACGTTTCCGGCCAAGGTCAGCCCGTCGGACAGGTGGCCTTTCACAATCACCCAGGAATAAGAGCCGGTTCCTCCTTCGAACATCAAAACGGTCTCGGGATAAGACTCATCCACTATACCCGTCGGCAGTGCGGTGGTGACAACCACTGGCATTGGGTTGATCTTGATTGTCAACTTCGCGTCTCCCGTCGCCCCTAGTACTACAACGACGCGTTATGAGAAAACACGCTCAGGTCTTCTTCTTCAGCTACGGACCGTTCATCATGGGAGACTCGCACTCGTTCGTTGCCAGCTTCAAAATCCGCCCACGAGTTACCTTGTAGGATAACACGTCGTTGTAGTACTAGAGGTCTGGCCGGAAAGCCATTGGCCGGGTTTCGCGCTACGCCAGACAGACGTATTATAGTCTTATGTGGCATGATAGTGTCTGTAATACGGTTCAAGAACCCACTGTTACATCGACAATCATCGCTAAGAAAACGGCAGCTTGGAGAGAATCGGGGTTTCCGTCCGAGTTTCTAGGCTATCTTCCACCCGTACGGTGAAACCCGATGTCCCGTCGGCGTCGGGGGTGCCCGAGATTTCTCCCGTCTCCGGGTTTAGACTCAGGCCCGAGGGCAGGGCGCCTTCGGTCACGCTCCACAATACGTATGGTTGGGTTCCTTCCGTGGCCTCTAGTACTACAACGACGAGTTGTCTGGTAGGATGGCTGGACAGATGATGTTGGGTGGTTTGGGTGATGGATGCGGCGAGCTTCGAGCGGGTCTACGACAGCCTTCAGGAATTCCACGCCTTCTTTGCGGCCTCCTTCGGCCGCAAGCAGTGGCGGGATCACAGCGGGAATTACCTTCAGGCGCTGCTGGTGCAGGACCAGGAGCGGCGCAACGCCGAGAATCTCTCGGAATCGGTGGGCATCTCGGCCCGGGCGATGCAGCGCTTTCTCACCGAGGCCCGGTGGTCCGATGAGACAGTCATAGGGCGGTTGCAGGAATACTTGGCCCCCAGGCTGGGACACCTGGAGGCGGTGTGGGTGTTCGATGGCAGCGACTTCCCCAAGCAGGGCAGGAAATCGGCGGGAGTGGCCCGGCAGTACTGCGGCAGGCTGGGCAAGGTGGCCAACTGCCAGGGTGGGATGTTCCTGGCCTACGTCAGCCCGCTGGGCCGGGCGTTGGTGGACAAGCGGCTGTATCTGCCCAAGAGTTGGACCTCCGACCAGGACCGGTGTGCTGCGGCGGGTGTGCCGGAGGACCGGCGGAACTACCGGTCAAAGACGGAGTTGGCCCTGGAGATGCTGGAGCGGGTCCTGGAGTTGGGCTACCTCAGGGCCGAGTGGGTTGCCGGAGACGACGCCTTCGGGATGTCGCCGACCTTCCGGGAGGGACTGGCGGCCCTGGGGATGCGCTACGTGCTGGACGTTCCGGGCGGCACTACGGTCTGGCCCTTGGACCCGGCTTGGACCAGTCCGGAATATCCGGGGTTCGGCCGCCCCCGCAAACCCAAGCTGCGGCCTGGGCAGCGGCGGACCATGGAGCAGCGCGGTGATGAACTGCCGGATGAGGCTTGGCGGGAGATAACGGTGGCCCAGGGAAGCCAGGGGCCGCGCACCTACCGGTTCAGTGCCCAGCGGGTGCGGGCCACCAGGAGGCGCAAGCCCGGCGAGGAACTGTGGGCCGTCTGGCGCCGGAACCTGGACGGCAGCGAGCCCCGCTACTACCTGTCCAACGCTCCCGAGGGCACAACCTTGGAGACTCTGGCCTACGTGGGTGGGTCCAGGTGGCGCATTGAAACGGAGTTCGAGACTGAGAAGGGTGACGTGGGGCTGGACGAATACGAGACCCGCAGCTGGGCAGGGTGGCATCACCACATAGCCATGTGCCTGCTGGGTGGAGCGTTCCTGCTGAGCCTGCAGCAGGATTGGGGGGAAAAAGATGCCCCGGATCACGAGGCCACAGGTGTACCGGGTGGTGCGGGAGATGCTGCCCCGGGAGCAGTTCGGGCCCGATCAATTGCTGTTGTGGCTGGAGGATACGCAGCTACGCAACGAACGGGCTCGCCGTTCCCACGAGAGACGCCGCTCCACCCGCCGCGAAAGCAGGATGGAGCCGCCACCTTAAACCCGTCGTTGTAGTACTAGAGGTCTGGCCGGAAAGCCATTGGCCGGGTTTCGCGCTACGCCAGACAGACGTATTATAGTCTTATGTGGCATGATAGTATCTGTAATACGGTTCAAGAACCCACTCTTACATCGACAATCGTCGCTAAGAAAACGACGACTTGGGGAGAATCGGGGTTTCCGTCCGAGTTTCTAGGAGCACCGAGTAGGGTATAGAAACCGTACCTTCCGGCAAGTCTCCATCTCCGCCGCCTCCAACAGCGCCGCCGGCTCCGCCCGTGGAGATCTCCGGTCCGGCGTTAATTGTGATGGCCAGCAATTTTTCGTCCACGGCTCCGGCGCTATCCATTACTTCCACTGTGAATTCAACCGCTTCGGCCTCTGCCGCCGAGATGCCGGCTATCTCACCCGTGATGGGATCGATGGCTAGTCCGGCAGGCAGTCCCACTGAGGACCAATCGTACGGAGCGGTTCCTCCTGAGACCTCCACAATCGTGCTGTATTCCGTGTTGACCGCCCCGTCGGGTAGGCTGACCGTGGCGATTGCCGGAGGGGCGTTGATCGTGATGCTCATCTCTCTGCTGTCGGTTGCCCCGGCGTGATCCATCACCTCTACGATGATGAGTTGAGTTTCCGCGGCCAGCGGAGTGCCAGTGACATCACCCGTACCGGTATTCAGCGTTAGACCCGCGGGCAGATCACCGAAGATGATCTCCCATGTCCGCGGCAGGGTGCCTCCGCTGGCTTCCAAGGATGCCTGGTATGCCACGCCCAAGGTTTGACTCGAAAGGCTGTCGGTGATCAAGACCAACGGAAGGTTGACGGTTATCGCGAATTCCTTGCTGTCCGCCGCTCCGGCGGCACCGGTTACTTCGGCGGTGAAACCCGCCTCGCCAGCCGTAGTGGGTGTCCCGGTGATCTCACCGGTAGCTGAGTCCAGATCAAGCCCGTCTGGTAGCGCGCCAACGGTTATCTCCCACGTGTAGGGAGCGATCCCTCCCAGCACATCGAGACTCGCGTTGTATTCGGCGTCTTCCGTAGCCTGAGGCAGGCTCAACGTCGTTATAGACGGCAATTGGTTGATATTGATGTTCAAAACCACGACATCCGTGGCGCCGGCCGCGTCGGCTGCCTGGACCGAGAACAACGCCTCACCGGATGCGGTGGGAGTGCCGGTGATCTGCCCTGTACCCGGATTCAGGCTTAGTCCCGTCGGGAGTGAGCCCGACACTATGGTCCATTTCTTAGCCCGAATCCACCGATAGAGGGCGTGTCGCGACAGGGCGGATAGGGAAGGAAGTGCTCCTCTGAATCTGGGATAATGGTTTTATAACAGAAAACCGACCAGAAACAAGGAGCACCCAATAGATGCGACCACGCAACCACCTCGACCGCATCCACATCACCTTCGACGACCACCGCCTGGTCAACAATGCCGGCCTGCTCCTTCCCGCCACCTTGGCCTTGCACCTCGGCCTTTCCCAACTGGTTGACCGGCGCCTGGACCTGGGCCGGGCCCCAGGCCGAGCCAACACCGGTGACAAGATGATGACGCTGGTGGCATCTGCGTTGGCGGGCGGCGACTGCATCGACGACGCCGATGCGCTGCGCGCCGGCGGGACAGCCTGCACCCTGGGCAGTGTGCTCAAGGCGCCCTCCACCCTGGGCGCCTTCCTGCGCAGCTTTCGCTGGGGCCACGTCCGCCAACTGGACCGGGTGAGCCGCGAGTTGCTGGCCCGGGCCTGGCAGGCCGGAGCCGGACCCGGCGACGCACCATTTACCATCGACCTTGATTCGACGATCTGCGAGACCTACGGACTGGCCAAGGAGGGCGCCCGCCACCACGGCTACACCGGCGCCCGGGGCTATCACCCGCTGTTGGCCGGCGCCGCCGGCGCCGGCGACGTGCTGATGTCCCGGCTGCGCGAGGGCCGCGCCAACACCGCCCGCGGGGCCGCCCACTTCCTGCGGGAGACGGTGGGGCGGGTGCGCTACGCTGGCGCCAGCGGGCAGATCACCCTGCGGGCCGACAGCGGCTTCTATACCCACGCCGTGGTCGCCGTCTGCCGCAAGCTGGACGTGCGCTTCTCCATCACCATCCGCCAGCACAAAAGCCTGCGCAATCTCATCGAGGCCATACCCGAAGCTGCCTGGACGCCGATTCCCTACTGGATGGACGGCGCCGCCGCTGTGGCCGAGACGACTTATACCCCCTTCCAGAGTGAGCCGGACGCCGCGCCGGTGCGGCTCATCGTCCGGCGGGTGCAGCCGACCTCCGGTTCCCAACTGCCCCCCTTCGCCACCTACAGTTATCACGGCTTCATCACCGACCGGGACGGAGAGACCCTGGAACTGGAGGCCGACCACCGCCGCCACGCCGAGATCGAGAATGCGATGCGCGACCTCAAGTACGGCGTCGGGTTGAACCACATGCCGTCCGGCCGCTTCGCCGCCAACGGCGCCTGGCTGGCCGTCCAGGTGATGTCCCACAACCTGGCCCGCTGGACCGCGCGCATCGGCCTGGGCGAGCAGATCGTGACCACCAAGACCCTCAGGCGACGGTTCTTCTCCCTGGCCGGACGGCTCACCCGCTCGGCGCGCCGCCTCACCCTGCATCTGCCCCAGCGCTGGCCTTGGGAAACCCAGTTCAGTCGCGCCCTGGCCCGGCTGCGCGCCCTGCCACTCCCAGCCTGACGACCCGTCTGCAACTGACCCGCCATCCGGCCAACTGAACGTCCCGGCAAACTCGCGCCAGTCCCGGTCCGCGAGCGCCTCTTCCCGTGTCCTATCCCGCCATCTCGCTCAGCACAGCCACTGCAGACCGCCATCGGCGCCCCCAAAAGCGCCTGCGACCGCCCGCCAACCTCCCGTCTACCCGAATTCGAGCCCGGATCATCGCGCCTGCAACTCCCTCCCCCCTCTTCCGCTGTCCTCACGCCCTCCATCCGGGTCCATCGGTGGATTCGGACTTAGGCAGGGTTCCATGATTGGCTTCCACCACGGCGGCGTATTCCATAGTTACCGTGCCGTCGGGCAGGTCGACCGTGATTACGACCGGAGCCTGATGGACAGTTATGCTTAGCTCAACGCTGGCGGTGGCTCCGGCGGCGTCCGTCACTTGCAGTTCGAACGCCTCGGCCCCGGCTGTTTCCGGTGTGCCAGAGATCTGACCGTTACTTTCGTCCAGGTCCAAACCCGCCGGCAGTGTGCCGGAGATCACTTCCCAAGATGCGTAAGGAGTGGTCCCGCCGTCTGCCTCCGCCTCGGCGTCGTAGGCCGCGCCGGTGGTGCCGTTAGGCAAACTGCCCGTGGTGAGTACCGGCGGTGTGTTGATGTTGATGCTCAACGTCATGCTTGCCGTGGCGCCGGCGGCATCCGTCACTTCCACGACGAAGGGATGCAGCCCAGCCGCCGTTGGAGTGCCTGATATATCCCCGGAGCCCGAACCAAGTTCCAAATCGGCCGGAAGCTCGCCCGAGAACACGTCCCAGGCGTAAGGCGTCGTCCCGCCGTTACCTTCCACGGTTTCGGCGTAGGATGTGCCCTCGGTGCCCTGCGACAAACTGGTTGTGCTAACCGACAATGGCGGGTGCACCGTGATGGCAAACCCAACCTCGTCGGTTGCTCCGGCGTTGTCGGTCACCTCGACATTGAAGTCGTAGGTCCCGGCCACCGTGGGCACGCCGGAGATCTCTCCGGTTGCGCCGTTGATGGCAACACCATCGGGCAGGCTCCCGGAGGTCACGGCCCAACTGTAGGGGAGTTCTCCACCGGCAGCTGCCACGTAGGCGGCGTAGTCCGCGTCCGCGGTTGCTTCTGGCAAGCTGGTGGTGGTTATCGCTAGGCGGATGGCCAGGCTAAAGTCCTGGGTGTCCGCCGCCACAACGCCGTCGGTCAACATTACGGTGAATTCTTCGCCTTCGGAGACCATCGGCACACCGTATATCTCTCCGGAGAATGGATTCAGGCTCAAACCGGCCGGGAGAGACCCGGAGACGACACTCCAGGTGTGATAGCGGGTTCCGGCCGGTCATTTCCAAGGCTGCGCCATATTCCACGCCGGTGGTAGCGTCGGGCAGGGTGGTGGTGGTGATCACCGGTGGAGCATTGATGGTGATGCTAACCTCCATGCTGTCGGTTACACCAACCGAATCCTCAACCTGAACGGTAAAGTCCTCGGTTCCCTCCGCCAAGGGAGTCCCGTTTATTTCCCCCGTGGCCGAGTCGATGCTCAAGCCGGTGGGCAGTCCGCCCAACACGATGCTCCAGGTGTAGGGAGGAGTTCCACCGGTGGCCTCAAAGGTCATGCTGTAGGGTATTCCCACCGTAGACTCGGGCAGGCTGTTCGGAGCGCCGTCATCGACGGTCGCGGCGCCTACCGCGCCGCCTAGCGGGCCGCCTACCGGGCTGATCTCCAATTGCAAGAGACAAGCCGGAGAATTCGGGTAGGTCAAAGGATCAATGACCACTAATTCCGCTTTATAGATGCTGTCTAGCACCTGAGCAATCAGGGATTTCTGAGAGTCGTTAAGGCCGCTTACGCCGAAGGACGCCATGCCATCGTCCAGATCCCCGTTCCACTCGGATTCGATGAAGGCGACGACGTCACCGACGGTGGCCATTTCCCCTGGGAACACGGCCGCTGCACCGTTGATGGTTGACACGTTGACCATGCAGTTGGTGTAAAGGTCGTAATGCTGCTGCATGTCCGTCCCGGTAGCGGCCAGGTTCATCTTGACCGCCGTCAGCTTGGCCAGGACTTGGTCGTCCGAAGAACCGCCGCCGAAGTCGAAGATACCGGCGACGATACCGCGGTCCAGATCGGGATCCGCATAAACCTCAGGGTTATGGTAGATCACCCACTGAATTAGCTTGTCGAATTCGGACGCGGCATAGTGGTTGCTCCAGTTCCTCCAGAACCCTTGGGAGCCAAAGTAGAGCTGCATCTTGTTGGTTACGACGCAGCTTACGGTTTCTCCCGGTCCCAGATCGATAGGACTGACCGGTCCATTTCCGTTATCACAGGTCACATCCACCATCACCCAGCCTTCCGGAGAGGATTCGGACACCGAGTAGTTCCCCGCCGGGATATTCGGGAAGGTGATGCTGTTGGGCGGGTCTGTCTCTTCTACGGGCGGGATCTGGGCCAACTGGAAGTTCTCACTGCCGGTAGGTCCATTCAGAGTAAAGTTGAACAGCTGGGCGAAGTGGGTTGGTATTGGCCCGCTCACCGCTTTCTCGATGATGATCGTGCCCCGCTTGTAGTTGCTGAAAGTACAGGTAACCGTTTCCCCAGCTTCCACGTTGAACGTAGCCGTCCGCGACCCCACGTTCCCGGAACTGTTGTCGTCGTCGCATTCAATGGACGCCAGGTCGAAGAAAGGGGTTGGGTCGGCCTCTGTCGAGGTGTAGGCGCCCACGGGGACTGAAACGCTGATGGTGTCAGCCGATGAGATCGTCCCGGCCGCGTCGCCCGTGAATTCGAACGGAGACAGGTCTCCGGCGGGCACGGTTTTCACCGCCACTACGATCTCGCCATATTTGATGTTGTTGAACACGCAAATCAGCGTGTCGCCGGGCGCCAGGTCTATTGACGCGCTGGGCAGGATGTCGCCAACCGCCGTGCTGGTTCCCGTGCTTGAGGTACACTCGGGTACGGTGGGTTCCCAGCCCGCGGGCAAATCTTGCGATACAGAATATCCGGAGCCGCTGCGCAGGAAACCACTGTCGTAGGCCGGGTCTCCGTTGTGCAGGCTGAATTCTTGGTTGATGCTGTCCAAGCCCCCGCTCAGGGTAAAGTCGAACAGCTGAGGGTCGTCTCCGGGCACTGTCACCTTGTCGATGAGGATCTTGCCCCGCTGGGTATTCTCGAAGGTGCAGGTCACCGTCTCACCGGCGGCGAGGTCGATGCTGCCGGGGCCGCTGCCATCAGAGCAACTGACACCCGTCAAGTCCCAACCTTCCAGAGCCGATTCGGAAACCGAGTAGACGCCTGGTATCAGGTGGCCGCTGTTGTCGCTGCCGCCGCCGGTCAGGGAGAAGGAGTCAGCGTCGTAGCTGGTGCTGAAGGTGAACGTTACATCACCGGCTCCTGGGTAGTCGGAGACTACCACCTTCTCGACGATGATCTGTCCGCGCTGGGTGTTCTCAAAGGTGCAGGCCACCGTCTCTCCGGCTGCAACGTCGATGCTTGCCGGGTCGCTGCCGTCGGAGCAGTTGACGCCTGTTAGGTCCCAACCTCCCAGCGCCGATTCCGACACCGAGTAGACGCCTGGTATCAGGTGGCCGCTGTTGTCGCTGGCGCCGTCCGTCAAGGCTAAGGAATCAGCGTCGTAGCTGGTGTTGAAGGTGAACTCTACTTCACCGGCTCCGGGGTCGTCGGAGACCACCGTCTTCTCGACGATGATCTGGCCCCGCTGGGTGTTCTCGAAGGTGCAAGTCACCACTTCGCCGGCGCCCAACTCTATGTTTCCGGGGTTGCTGCCACCAGAGCAGTTCACGCCGGTCTGGTCCCAGCCTTCCAGCGCCGATTCCGACACCGAGTAGTTGCCGGGAACCAGGTAGCCGCTGTTGTCGCTGCCGCCGTCGTTCAGAGAGAAAGATTCAACGTAGTAGCTCGCGTCGAAGGAGAACAGTACGTCACTCGCTTCTGGGTCGTTGGAGAACACAGTCTTAGCGACTATGATCTGTCCCCTCTGGGTGTTCTCGAAGGTGCACGTCACCACTTCGCCAGCACCCAACTCTATGTTTCCGGGCTCACTGCCGTCGGTGCAGATGACACCCGTCAGATCCCATCCTTCCAGCGCCGATTCCGACACCGAGTAGGCGCCCGGGATCAGATGCCCGCTCCTGTCAGCATCACCGCCGGTAAGGGCGAACGATTCAACGTCGTAGTTGGTGGTGAAGGTGAACGGTACGTCTCCCGCTGCCGGGTCGTCGGAGACCACCGTCTTCTCGACTATGATCTGTCCGCGTTGGGTGTTCTCGAACGTACAGGTCACCACTTCACCGGGAGATAGGTCGATGCTTCCGGGACCACTATCGTCAGAGCAGCAGACGCTTGTCTGGTCCCAGCCTTCCAGCGCCGATTCCGAAACCGAGTATCCGCCGGGAACCAGGTAACCGCTGCTGTCACTCTCGCCGTCCTTCAGAGAGAAGGAATCCAGGTAATAGCTGGTGTTGAAGGTGAACAGGATGTCTCCCGCTCCGGGGTCGTCGTCGATCACCGTCTTTTCGACTATGATCTGTCCGCGCTGAGTGTTTTCGAAGGTACAGGTCACCACTTCACCGACGGCCAGTTCTATGTTCGCCGGGCCGCTGCCATCGGAGCAACTGACGCCGGTCATGTCCCAGCCTTCCAGCGCCGATTCCGACACCAAGTATGTGCCCGGAATCAGGTATCCGCTGTCGTCTTGCCCACCGTCTGTCAGTGAGAAAGAACCAAGGCCATAACTGGTGTTGAAAGTGAACGATACAGATCCCGCTCCGGGGTCCTCGGAGATCACCATCTTCTCGACGATGATCTGTCCGCGTTGGGTGTTTTCGAAGGTGCAAGTCACCGTCTCACCCGCGGATAGGCTGATACTGGAGGGGTCGCTGCCGTCGAAGCAGATGACATCCGTCAGGTCCCAACCCTCCAGCGCGGATTCCGACACCGAGTAGATGCCCGGGACCAGATAACCGCTGTTGTCCTGCCCGCCGTCGGTCAGGGAGAAGGAATCAAGGTAGTAGCTCGTGTCGAAGGTGAACGGTGCGACTCCTGCTCCGGGGTCGTTGGAGTCCACCGACTTCTCGATGATGATCTGCCCGCGCTGGGTGTTCTCGAAGGTGCAGGTCACCGTCTCACCGGGATCGACGTTAAAAGTAGCCGTAGCCGTTTCGATGTCGCCCGAGCTATTGTCGTCGTCGCAGGTGATGCCGGTCAGGTCCCAGCCGTCGGGCACCGCCTCGGTGGAGGTAACTGTTCAGACTTGATGAGGTGAATTGGCTCAAAGCCGTTGGAAAAACGCTGGCATGGCCGGGGGAGTTGTGGCATACCAGGGAGGTGGACACTGAACTAGACCTGAACGCGGCGAGTCGCGAAACTCTGCTGGAGATAATTGCCGGCCAGCGGGGAGTCATTGCCGATTTGCAAAGGCGGATTGGGGTTCTGGAATCCCGTCCCAACCGGCGCGGGTCGTCGGGGATGCCGGGTAATCAGCCGCACTCCAGCCGGCAAGCGCCGGAGAAAAAGGAGCCCAGAAAGCCGCGCCGCCATGGCTTCGCCCGCCAGCGCATGACTCCTACCCGGCGGGTGGAGCATGCCGTGGCGGTCTGTCCCGACTGCGGGACTCACCTGAACGGCGGATGGGTACAGCGAACTCGGGAAGTCATTGAGCTACCGGTGGCTCCGGTAGAAGTGACCGAGCACGCCCTGGTAGCCCGCATCTGTCCGGTATGCCAGCGGCGCCGGCTGCCCAAAGAGGCCCTGCAGGGGGTGGTTCTGGGCCAGCAGCGCCTGGGGGTCAATCTGGTAAGCCTGATGGTGACCCTGCGGGAGGAGGGACGGTTGCCCATAAGAATCATCCAATGGTACCTGGAGAGCGTCCATCAGTTGCACCTGAGTGTTGGCGCCATCGTCCAGGCCGTCCATGGAGTAGCCCGTCAGGCTGAGACGGCGGTGCGAGAGGTGCTCGAGCAAGTCCGCGCCAGTCCCGTGGTGCAGGGCGACGAAACCGGCTGGCGCCAGGACGGGAGCAACGGCTATGTTTGGACCTTCAGCACTCCCAGCGAACGATACTTCCTGCGTCGGGGTCGGGATAAGGGGGTGGTGGATGAGGTGCTGGATTCCTCCTTCAGCGGAGTGTTGGTCAGTGATTTCTACGCGGCCTATAACCACTACCCGGGCCTGAAGCAACGGTGCTGGGCTCATCTGCTGCGGGATATCCATGACCTGAAAGGGTTGTACCCAGAAGACGCTGGGCTGGCTCAGTGGGCCGAGGCGGTTCACCAGGTCTACACGGAGGCCAAGGCCTCGGTCCTTCCCCGAGCCCAGCCAGGCCATCGCACCCAGCTAATGCTGGAGGAGAAACTAATGGTCTTGGCGCGGCCTTTCCTTAAAGATCCCCTGGCGGTTCAGGCCAAGCTCTGCCGGCGCATGGAACGGTTCATCAAGGAACTGTTTGTCTTCGTGTCGGACCCAGCCGTGCCCTCAGACAACAACGCCGCCGAGCGGAGCCTGCGGCATCTGGTAACCAGTCGCAAGATCAGCGGCGGCGCCCGCTCAGGGCAGGGCGCCGACAGCAAGATGACCTTGGCATCCCTCTTTGGCACCTGGCGGGCCAGAGGTCTCAATCCCCTCCTGGAATGCCGCCGGTTGCTCACTTCCCCTCAACTCTGAACAGTTTCGTGGAATTATATCCGAGGCTTTAGAAATGGGCCGCCGGGCTGTTCTTTACTACGATGAGGATTGCAACATGTGCTTCACGGCCGCCCGTTGCGCCGCCAGGCTGGATGTATGGCGGCGGCTTGAGTTGCGGGGCGGTCTGGACGATGAAGGCCGTTCTCGAGGCATAACTGATGAAGACCTAGCTAGACAAAGCCATGCACTCGGTGTGCCCTAACGGCGAAACCGTCTGCGGCTTTCACGCCTTGCGGCGGGTGATGCTTCGATTGCCGCTGACATGGCTGGTGGTCCCGCTGGCCTGGGCGCCGGGGGCGGCGTTCGTTGGTGAACGGGTGTATCGCTGGGTGACCCGGCGCCGCAAAGCGTCGTGCGGGCGCGGTCCCTGAACCACCGTTGGCCTTGAACACAGTGGGCGCATCGCAAGAGTGACGGCTATGGGCCTCAATTCTTTCGACCCAATTGGACATTTCCCTCATGTTGGCCGTAATATTCGCCCATAATTCCGGTCCGGTTGGAAAAAATCTACGAGGGGAAAATCAATGAAGGCATCCCTTTTCGCCCAGATGGGGTATTCGGAGAGGCATAAATTTCCCGCCACGTGGCCGGTGCCGCCCGGTCACCACGAGCCTGCAGTGACGATGCAGAGCTACGAGGACGGCATGGGGGAATGTGAACTCGCCGAGGAGATGGGCTTCGACTGGATCAGCCTGTCGGAACACCATTACTCGGGCAATCGGCTCACGCCTAACCCCGCGGTCATGGCGGCCGCTGTGTCTCAGCGATGTAAACGGGTCAAAATAGCCCTGCTGGGGCAATTACTCCAGCATCACAACCCGGTGAGGGCTGCCGAAGAGATCGCCATGCTGGACAATCTGACCGGCGGCCGGATGATCATGGCCTTCCTGCGCGGCATCCCCAGTGAGGACCTCCCGTACAGCCTGAACCCTGAGGAGGGGCGGGCCAGGCTCTTCGAGGGCATGGACTTGGTCCTAAAGGCGCTGACCGAACCGGAGCCTTTTTCTTGGGAGGGACGCTACTACCAATTCCGCACCGTGTCGGTCTGTCCTCGGCCGGTGCAACAGCCTCTGCCGCCGGTGATAGTGGCGACGAGAAGCGACGACGCCATCCGTTATGCTGCCAGCCATAGATTGGGGCTGGCTGTTTCCTATGATCCGGTGGATCAGATGGCCGAAGTGACGGAGAAGTACAAACGGCGGTGCCAGGAAGCGGGCTGGCAGCCCACGCCCGACCAGATCGTATACCGCGCCAGCATATTACTAGCGGAGACCGACCGGCAGGCGGAGGATCGTCTGGAGGATTTTAAAGGTCTCGGATTGGGGGAACGAGGAACCGATTTGCGTTCTTCAGTCACTCAGGCGGTGCTGGCGGCGAGGAATGGCGCCGCGCCCGGCCGGCCTGTTTCCAATTCCCCGGCCGCTGGCGCCCAGGGATCATACCAAGCGGTGCGAGCCGCCCGTGGCCTGATGACATTTGTGGGCGGACCAGACACCATCGTAAAGCAACTGAAGGCGTTCCATGATTGCGGCACGGGGGTTGTGGATTTTGGTTTCCAGGCGCCGGGCATCGGCCACCAAGAAGTCATGCGGCAAATCGAACTATTCGGCCGGGAAGTCCTACCGCGTATCAAGGACTTCTAGGATTTTCACCATCGTTCACGGCGTTCCTATACTTGATGGCAGGGGGTAAACATGGCGGATGAATTTGCGGTTCTGGTTGGCACTGTCGGGCAAGGGATCATGCGCAGCCCGGATGGCGGAGACACTTGGCAACGTGTCGGCGCCAATCAAGGGATGTATCAAAACCCCATGGTGCGGGTCCTGGCGAATCACCCTCAGAGGCCGGAGGTGCTGTATGCCGGAACCGAGAGGGGTCTTTTCAAAAGCGATGACTCCGGCCAGCATTGGCGGCGAATCGAATCTCCCCTGAGCGAATTTTCGGTATGGGCAATGGCAGTCAATCCGGCTGATCCCGATGTGATCCTCGCCGGGACTGGCACGCCCACGCCGGTGGCTATGTTCTGGTCCACCGACGCCGGCGAGACTTGGGAGCGGCGGCCCATGGATGTGGCAGACGAATGTCCCATAGGCAATCCACAAATGACCGGAATCGCCATCGACCCCACGAACCCAGACAGCGTCTGGGCGGGGATAGAAGTCGACGGGCTTCGGCACAGCTCCGATAGCGGCGTCACCTGGACCAAAGCAGGCCAAGACATACCTAACCTAGACGTGCATAATGTGGCCGTCTCGGCGGGGCCGCCGAAAACTGTGATCGTCGTAGTCAACAACGACGTATACACCAGCACCGATGAAGGCGCGACTTGGACCAACGTCGGGATCAAAACAGCGTTTCCCTATGGCTACCCTAGGGGAATAGCAGTGCAACCCGGCAATCCCAAGACGATTTTTGTGTCCATTGGCGACTCTACGCCAGGGCGGATCGGAACCGTGATGCGGTCCAAAGACACTGGTTTGTCTTGGGAAAACCTTCCGCTGCCGACGCCGCCCAACAGCGCCATGTGGGTGGTTAATGTCCCGTCGTTCAACCCTCAGATTGCTTTCGCCGGGAGCCGCTATGGCCATCTGTACCGCAGCAATGACGGTGGCGACTCTTGGAGCAAGCTGTGGCGGGAGTTCAGCGAGATTTCTTCGGTTGTGTCCATCGCCGGATAGGGTTGGTCCAACTGATTACAATCGGCGGGAAAGATAGGAGGCAGGTATGACCAACCCGGTAGAGGTCTTCTTCCACTCCCAGCAGCCCTACGTGCATGTTAAGGAGGAGGAAATAGCCAGGTACGACTCCGGCCGTCTAGGTTTTCCCAATACCCATTTCGACCCCGAGAAAGCCCACGTGCTGTACAACCAATATCACGAAGAATATGTGTTGGCCGATGAATCCGGCGTTGACGGCATCATGACCAACGAACACCACTCCTCATACTGGAACATGAAGCCATCAGCCAATCTCGACGCCGCGGTGATCAGCAGGATCACCAAAAAGGCCAGAATTGCCATCTTGGGCAATATCATCCCCATAAACAACCCGGTTAGGATGGCCGAAGAATTGGCCATGCTCGATTGTTATTCCGGCGGGAGGATGGTTTCCGGGTTTGTGCGGGAAGGCGCTGTCGAAACCCTACAGGCTGGTTTAGACCCGACGGAGAACCGGGAGAGGTTTGAAGAGGCCCATGACCTGATCATGAAGTGCTGGACCACGCCCGGTCCGTTCCGCTGGGAGGGTAAGTATTACCACCATCGAGTTGTGAATCCGTGGGTGTTGCCCGTGCAAAAACCCCATCCTCCCATCTGGTTTCCCGGCGGGAGCAGCCCGGAAAGCGTGATTTGGGCCGCCAGCCGTGGCTACACCTAGGTGAATTTGGGCGCGTTGATGGACCTTACGCTGGAGTTGAAGCAGATCTATATCGACACCGCGCATGAGCCTGGCTTCACGCCCGGACCAGAGCATTTTGGGTATCAGATGAGGGCGTTAATCGCGGACACCGACGAAGAAGCCCAAGAGATCGGCCGTGGCTTCTTGTGGAACGCCGCCTATCGCATGAGAGGACCTGCCGAGCACAACGACCCGCCCGGGTATCAGCCTAGTACTACAACGACGTGTTATCCTACAAGGTAACTCGTGGGCGGATTTTGAAGCTGGCAACGAACGAGTGCGAGTCTCCCATGATGAACGGTCCGTAGCTGAAGAAGAAGACCTGAGCGTGTTTTCTCATAACGCGTCGTTGTAGTACTAGAGGTCTGGCCGGAAAGCCATTGGCCGGGTTTCGCGCTACGCCAGACAGACGTATTATAGTCTTATGTGGCATGATAGTGTCTGTAATACGGTTCGAGAACCCACTGTTACATCGACAATCGTCGCTAAGAAAACGACGAGTTGGGGAGAATCGGGGTTTCCGTCCGAGTTTCTAGAAGCCCGGCTGAAAAGCCCTGCTGTGACGAGATGAGGTGGAGGATAACCAGTGGACTGGGCCAAGTCTGAGACTAAGGGCGACCCATCTGGCCGCGGCCAATATGAATTGGGCAGTAACGATGGGCGACCCGGCGGCGAGCCGGTCCGGTCTATTCTCTGGTTTATTGGGGGAGGAGCCTGAAGCCTGGGACATCATCCCCATCCTGGTAGCCACCAGGGTCAGGTTGGCCACCGTGGCTGCCAGGAGTAGCTGAAAGAGGGTCTTGGCCCGACCAAAGTAGCGAGATTGGCGGACCCCCAGTTGCACCAGCCGAGCCAGGCGATGCTCGACCACCTGCCGCCGGCTGCGGTATTCGGCGAAGCTCTCACTTTTCTGGAAGGCCCGGGCTTGTTGCAGGAGCGCCTCTTGGGGATGGAGAGTCACCGTACGGCCTTTGCCCTCTCCAGCTGCCACGCACTGGGACCGCAGGGGGCATACGCCACAGACCGCCGGGTCGAATTGAAAACTCTGGACCGGATAGGTCTGACCCAACCGGTTGGTCCGGGTGCCGAAGGTCCGCAAGGTGTGGGTAACATTACCGGCTGGGCAGGTGACGGTGCCGGCCGCCAGGTCGATCTGGAAGTCCTCTTTGGGGAAGTGGTCTTTTCTGGGACGACCCGGCACCTTGGCTATTAGCGTCCGACCGGCATCGGCAAAGGCCTGCCGCGTCCCGCCATCCCCATAGGCCGCATCCCCAATGGTCTCCTCCACAGCTATGCCCGTGTTCTCTTCACTCTGCTCCACCAGTTCCAGGACTCCGGTGTTGTCACCGGCATTGCCGGGCAGGATATCTACCGCGGTCACCAGTTGGGAATCGGTATTCACCACCACGGCAGCCTTATGTCCGTCGAAGCGTTTGCTGCTGCTTTTGCGCCCATGGCGCATCTCCGGGTCGTGCGCCGAAGGGACCCGGTCCCGGCTTACGCCATCCTTCAGGGCCGGACCATCCTCCTGCCGTTCCACATCTTGCAAGAGGAGTTGCCCCAAGAGTTCCGCTGCTTCTCCAATAGCCTGGCGCTCAGGACTATCTGCGGGAAATCTACCTTGGGCCTGACGGGCCAGTTCCAATACCAGGTCAGCATCGGCTACTATCTTCTGCAGTAAGGCTTGCCGCTCTTTCTTGTTGTCCCAGTCAATCCCCGCCTCTCCCTTCACACTGGAGCCAAAGTAAAGCTCCAGGCCGTGTCTCAAGGCCCACTCCTCGGCCCGGGTCCCATCCAGTTGGGCCAGTGCCCGGACCACCTGGACGATGCCGTCGGCCAGCAGGTTGTAGGTGTCCTTGACCGCTCCCCGGCCCAGAATGTAGGTGGTGTTCACCGCCACCTTCATCCGCCGTCCTTTCAGGCAGCCGGTCTGCCGGGCGAATTGGAGGCTGCGCTGAAAGACGGCCCGCACCCGGTCGTGGAGGATCAGCTGGGCTCGAAACAGTTGCAGGGTGCTCTTGGCAAAGGGACGGTCCTCCACCTCAATCCCCAACGCCACCTTCCACCGGATATCGAAGTCCGCCCTCTGCTTGGCTTCCAGGTCGCTCACTTTGTCGTAGGCTTGCAACAACAGCGCGGTGGCCACCAGACTGGGCGCCACGCTATCCCGGCCATTGTCCGGGCAATACAGTTCGGCGAAGTCTTCGTCTCGAAATAGCTGACCCCGCAGGGAGGCCAGGAAGCCGTAGAAGGAGCCGCGGCCCACATAGTCCAGGTAGAGATGGTCCGCTTCCAGGAACCCCAGCTGTTTAGAGCGTTTTCCCAGCATCCCCTGCCTCCCACACCCATTAAATTATCCTGACAATTATATCGGAACAGTCGAGGTCAGTGCACTTTTCGGCCAGACTTCTAGTATTACAACGACGGTTGGCATGATAGACAGCCCGCCGGACAGGATGAGGCCGGTGAGAACAGGGTAGGGCGCACCCGATTCGAACCTTCCGGGGTGGCCTATAAGACTGAATTGCCATCTCTTAGCTCGGAGGTTAGGTTATAACCACCTACTTTGACCGGGATTGCGGGGCCGGGGTGGCGCTAGCACGTGCGCCCCAGGGATCGAATTGCGTCAAGCGCCTCGTTGAAGGTCAGCATCGCTGTCCAACGCCGCTGCGTCGATTCCGGACACCAGAGCCGGCAGGATGCCGTCCACTTGTTTGGGGGGGGTGCAGATTGGAACCTACATTTGACGCCAACACCTTCATGGAAAACTTGGGGCGAGGTTTGATAAGGGAATTTGAAGAGGCTAGAAACTCGGACGGAAACCCCGATTCTCCCCAACTCGTCGTTTTCATAGCGACGATTGTCGATGTAACAGTGGGTTCTCGAACCGTATTACAGACACTATCATGCCACATAAGACTATAATACGTCTGTCTGGCGTAGCGCGAAACCCGGCCAATGGCTTTCCGGCCAGACCTCTAGGCAAGCTACTACTGGGCCACTTATTGGCGCAGCCATTGAGACGCCGGTACGGAAGCGATTGGAATAGGTACTTCCGCGTGGAATTGCGGTGGGTTCCGGCTGCGTAATCGACAGCTATGGGAATTGTAGTAGGCAGCAGGAAGTAGTTCTGTATGAAAGGGACAACTGCCCTGTCTTCAGTGTGAACAATACGCCTGAATCCACGTACTATCCCTGTGAAGGCGTTCTCGGCGTGATAGAGGTGAAGAGTTCCATCACCAGTAACACGCTGCGGGATTCCTTTGAAAAGATTTCATCTGTAAGGAATCTGAACCGGTACAACATAATGGAACCAGTAGGGGCACGAGGGGAGTCACGACCTAAATACCGTCGTTACCACAGTACCCAAATGGCTACCGAAATTAGTTTGGTTGAACCAAAGGACTTAGAACCTCGAGGGCTGCATCAGATCTTCGGTGCCGTTCTAGGGGGCCATCTCGAACTGCGGGCCAATACATTTGGGGACAGATTTGCGGTACTAGTTAGTGAATTCGGGGTTGATGATTCTCCGAACATGGTAGCAATCTTGGATAGCGGGGCACTAATTCCATGTAGCATGATGACAGGCGAAAATAGCGCCCAATTCTCAGCCAAGGCCGCTACCCACTTCATGTTTACGGATTCGGCTCCGCTACGAGTGCTTATCGACTGGGTCTACATGACCTACAGGCATGGCGTCACAAGCCCGACCGAAGTCTTCAGCCGATATATCGCCGGAGTGGAAGATGGTTATAACAGCATGTGGGTTACAGAGATTAACCGTGCAGACCACGGTTAGGTCCACGCCGGCTTCGCCGGTCCACCCTACCGGTGTTAGCAACAAGGGAATGCTTTTGCCCATCCTAGCCCACATATGGCGGCTCGTTCGAGGAGCGCCCGGGTCGTAAACGCAAAAAGGGCGGCATACATGGATGGTCAGGGCGAGACCGTCTCACCTCAAACGAGGTCTCCCCATTTTGATGCAGCGCCCTAGTACTACAACGACGAGTTGTCTGGTAGGATGGCTGGACAGATGATGTTGGGTGGTTTGGGTGATGGATGCGGCGAGCTTCGAGCGGGTCTACGACAGCCTTCAGGAATTCCACGCCTTCTTTGCGGCCTCATTCGGCCGCAAGCAGTGGCGGGATCACAGCGGGAATTACCTTCAGGCGCTGCTGGTGCAGGACCAGGAGCGGCGCAACGCCGAGAATCTCTCGGAATCGGTGGGCATCTCGGCCCGGGCGATGCAGCGCTTTCTCACCGAGGCCCGGTGGTCCGATGAGACAGTCATAGGGCGGTTGCAGGAATACTTGGCCCCCAGGCTGGGACACCTGGAGGCGGTGTGGGTGTTCGATGGCAGCGACTTCCCCAAGCAGGGCAGGAAATCGGCGGGAGTGGCCCGGCAGTACTGCGGCAGGCTGGGCAAGGTGGCCAACTGCCAGGGTGGGATGTTCCTGGCCTACGTCAGCCCGCTGGGCCGGGCGTTGGTGGACAAGCGGCTGTATCTGCCCAAGAGTTGGACCTCCGACCAGGACCGGTGTGCTGCGGCGGGTGTGCCGGAGGACCGGCGGAACTACCGGTCAAAGACGGAGTTGGCCCTGGAGATGCTGGAGCGGGTCCTGGAGTTGGGCTACCTCAGGGCCGAGTGGGTTGCCGGAGACGACGCCTTCGGGATGTCGCCGACCTTCCGGGAGGGACTGGCGGCCCTGGGGATGCGCTACGTGCTGGACGTTCCGGGCGGCACTACGGTCTGGCCCTTGGACCCGGCTTGGACCAGTCCGGAATATCCGGGGTTCGGCCGCCCCCGCAAACCCAAGCTGCGGCCTGGGCAGCGGCGGACCATGGAGCAGCGCGGTGATGAACTGCCGGATGAGGCTTGGCGGGAGATAACGGTGGCCCAGGGAAGCCAGGGGCCGCGCACCTACCGGTTCAGTGCCCAGCGGGTGCGGGCCACCAGGAGGCGCAAGCCCGGCGAGGAACTGTGGGCCGTCTGGCGCCGGAACCTGGACGGCAGCGAGCCCCGCTACTACCTGTCCAACGCTCCCGAGGGCACAACCTTGGAGACTCTGGCCTACGTGGGTGGGTCCAGGTGGCGCATTGAAACGGAGTTCGAGACTGAGAAGGGTGACGTGGGGCTGGACGAATACGAGACCCGCAGCTGGGCAGGGTGGCATCACCACATAGCCATGTGCCTGCTGGGTGGAGCGTTCCTGCTGAGCCTGCAGCAGGATTGGGGGGAAAAAGATGCCCCGGATCACGAGGCCACAGGTGTACCGGGTGGTGCGGGAGATGCTGCCCCGGGAGCAGTTCGGGCCCGATCAATTGCTGTTGTGGCTGGAGGATACGCAGCTACGCAACGAACGGGCTCGCCGTTCCCACGAGAGACGCCGCTCCACCCGCCGCGAAAGCAGGATGGAGCCGCCACCTTAAACCCGTCGTTGTAGTACTAGGGCGGAGTTCGACTTGCCCGACCAACCCGAGCCGTTTCCGGATACGATCCTGCCTGACGCGGCTGTACTCGTGCGCGGCATCGAATTAGGATCAGTCCTTGCGCCATTCGACTATGATGCTGGCCTGCCCGATATGCGAATCGCCTACTGCTTCCCTGGCGAATACCAGGTTGATTTCGAGAGATGGTTTGACGACAGCAAGCTGCTTGTCGACCTGCTCTCAATCGTCAAGCAGGTCCCTCTGCTTTCCTACACTCGATACGTTCGGCTGGCGGGATGGGTGGAGGGGATCGAACCCAACCTCGCCTTCGGTACCCAAAGCTCCCGCGGCTTCGTCTCCGACATGTGGCCTCGCGGCCAGCATCTCTCCCAGGGCGACGTAGATGCCTTCCTGGAATTGGCTCGCGGCTGGCATAGGTATCCGGACAATCCGGACGCAATAAACCTTGCGATTCGCCGGCTGGCCGGTTCGTTATCTCGTCCAGGTGGCCGATTTGGGCAGGAAGACCGCATTCTCGACATCCCAATTGCGTTCGAGGTGTTTTACGGAGGCAAGACCGGCCACAACCTCGCGCAGCGTGCCGCAGCACTGCTGGGAGGAACTGCCGCCGAGCAGAAGCGGACATAGGACCTATCGAAGGGCTTCTACGATGTACGGTCGGGGATCGTACATTCCAAGGATCCGCCTTCACTAGACTTGCTGGACAAGACGCTTGAGGCGCTTGAGGCGCTTGAGGCAGGACGCAATCTAGCCTGCCGGACCCTCGCGATTTTGTTCAACCTCGACGCGCCACTGCAGTGGGCAGACGTGATGAAAAGCCTGCTACCTGAGACGCAGGCGTACATCAAGAAGGCCAAAGGTCAGCCGGACAGGTAACGCTTCGGCGTGCAGAGTTGTCGCTTCCATGCTGCACCTTTTTTGGCCTCTGAGAAGATCAGAGGGCCCGCAGCCACATTTCGAAGATAGTCAGGCCCCCGCGATTCTTCGATGTATAAGATTCGCTGGGGAACGTTCCCTGGCTCGTGCCAAATCCGGCCACCAGCTTCTAGGGCAGCCATGTTTTCGCGTGTAAACCTCCAATTGCGCTTGAAGCCCTTGAACTCATACCAAGGTCCCCTTCCACCAGGGGCAATTAGAGACGCCAAGCGGTAGAGACGCCCATCCTTCCCTTTACGATAGTGTGCTTTGACACTGGATTCTTTCTGTGGGCGGTATTGTGGGAGGAACACAGCTTGGTCTGAGCACCTGTACCAGAAAACCGTGTCCCTGCTACGTCCAAACCGGTGAGCGTCGTTGTGGGGCAACGACCTAACCCATGTAATCTCGTTCCTGAAGTTATTCGGCCCAAACACTCCATCCATTACGGCTTTGAGGTAGTGGCTCATGGTGGGGTCACAGTGGAGATAGATAGAACCAGTCTTCTTGAGTACTCGCCGACACTCAACCAGCCGGTTAGCCATGTAGGACAGATAGGCTAACTGTGGCCCCTCTCCGAGCATCATCCGCAGCCCTTCCATGACCTTGGCGTACTGCGGCTGTCCGGCTACCTCGTGGAAGTCTCCAACTGCCTCATACCAACGCTAGGTGTCGTCGAAGGCCACCCACTGGGCACCGCCGATAAAGGCGTTGTAAAGACGCTTGGAGTTGAAGGGAGGGTCCAGGTAAATGAGGTCCACGGACTCGCTGGGGATGTCCTCCCTCACTTACGATGCAGCGGAGTTTTTGGCCGGGGCGAGAACCACCCAGCTAATTCGTTTCATCGTCATTGGGACTATCTGTATCGACTTTGACGCCTACATCCAAGAGAGTGGCGGTATCAGAAACCACGGAACTAAATTCCGAATCAAGCCCGAAGATTTGCAAACTCTCTACGCTAATCGCATCCGGGTGCGTTAGATATATAAGTCCCATTCCATTCGCCCTTCCGGTGTAGAACACCAGAAGAACTCCAGTTTCATACGGCCAGATACGACTCCCAGGCATCCATGAGCCGACGCCTCCGGTCGAACAGATCAGACCGGGCATAGGCCGCTTCGACAGCATTTGGAACAGTGTGGGCTAGGGCCGCCTCCATCACCGCATGGGGAGTATCGGTTTGCTCGGCAGCCCAGTCACGGAAGCTCGAACGAAAGCCGTGAGGAACGCAGTCCAGCCCCAACTTCCGCAACAACTTGCCATGGGTCATATTGGACAGAGGCTTCCCCGACGCCGCCGGAAAAACCAATCCGGACCGGCGCCCCAGCGGCTGAGCCTCTTCCAGGATGGCCAAAGCTCGGTCCTGGAGTGGCACCCGGTGCTCCCGTCCGGCCTTCATCCGCCCGGCTGAAATCACCCAGGTACGGGCCTCCGGGTCCATCTCTTCCCAGGCAGCGAGGCGGACCTCACCGGAACGCGCCGCCGTGAGAACCAGGAATTCCAGGGACAGCTTGGTCACCGGCAAAGCCCCGGAACTCCGAACCGCCCCGATCACCGCCGGGACCTCCGTGTAGTTCAGGGCGCGATGATGCGCCCTGAACTACACGGCGTCCGGGGCAACGCGGCGTCGATCGCCTCGCCGGCGGGATTGCCGCTTCTGAAATCGTTGGCTATGGCCCACTTCATCACCGCGCTTACGCGCTGGCGCACCCGGCGCGCCGTCTCCGGCTTCGCCGTCCATATCGGGGTCAGGGCGTTCATCACATCCCCACTGGAGATTTGGTCCACCGGCTTCTCGCCAAAGTGGGGAAAGGTATAAGTTTCGAGAGTCGAGGCCCACTGCGCTGCGTATTTGGCGCTCCGCCAGGTAGGGCGGTTGAACTCGATGACTCTTCCAGCAGCCTCGGCGAAAGTTAGGACTCTGCGCTGCGCTGTGCGCGGGTCAGCCCCGGAGCGGGCCAGTTTCCGGTTGACCTGGGCCTTCTCCCTGGCTTCCCTGAGAGACACCAGAGGGTATCCGCCCAATCCCAGATCGGTGCTCTTCCCCCCGATAGTCAGCCGCTGCACCCACTGCTTTGACCCTCCGGGAGTCACCACCAAGTAGAGAGTATTCCCATCTCCATACCGCCCACGCTCTTTTAACGTTCTAATCGCTCGGTCGGTAAGCTTGCCGTCAGCCATACTTTATGTTCCGACTTATCCCAATTTTGGTATCCCCAGATTTATACCGAGATACGACACGGATTATATGAGACCCTATGAGACTTTACAAGAAACTATGAGACCGAGACTTCGTAGCTGGTTTGTGGCTGAAGAGGCTGGTTTTGGGGTATTTTGTATCTGGGCAGAAAATTAAAGCTGGCTCCCCGGGTAGGATTCGAACCTACGACCTAGCGGTTAACAGCCGCCCGCTCTACCGCTGAGCTACCGGGGAGTGTTGAAGAAGGTGGTTTCCAGCTTAACGGAAACCGGTGCGGTGAATGGCTGACGGGGGTGGCTCTCAGACCAATGGTTCATGCCTGGAAGCCTGTGCCCAGCCTTCGCTGTGGATTGTAGCATTTCGGTGTGATTCCCTCAAGAACAGCCGGGCATCGACTTGCATCTTGGACGCGCAAAGTCCGGGCAGAAGAATCGGCTTGTTAGTAAACATAAATCCAACCCTGACCCTTCATCCGTAGTAGCAGATAGAAGATTGGAAAGCAGTCCCATTCCATCTCCATTATGCATTCCTGTCTTCTCACTCCAAGGTGCCTTACCCCCAGAAGGCGCCTTGCTCAGGGGGGCTCTGTCAGATTTCTCTGTCTGAAGAGTCCCCGGACACACACAAGAGAGGGGGAGCCAATGGCTCCCCCTTTTCTTAATCGGTGACGTTTGAATGACTGGGTTTTGGCCGTTGTAGCCGGCCAATCACTTGGCTTCTTACTTTGCTTCTGGAGAACCTTTCCCCACCGCGATCTCCAGCCGTTTGGCTTTTTTGGCTTCCGCTTTCGGAAGTTTGATGGTGAGGACGCCGTTCTCGTACCCGGTCTCGGCCTTATCGGCGTCCACCGTGTCAGGCAGGCGGACCGATCTGTGGAAAGAACCGCTGCGGCGCTCTCGCATTAGGTACTCACCCTCTTTAACTTCGTGCTCTTCTTTGGTTTCTCCCTTGATGCTGAGGATGCCGTCTTCGATGGTCACCTCGATGTTCTCGGGTTTTAATCCGGGCACCGAGGCGTGAACCAGAAAATCGTCTCCCTCCTCCACCGCGTCCAGCGGAATATACCAGCTATTCTTGACAGCCTGATGTCCGGTTACTGGGTATTGGGTCACCGGATACTGGGTCACCGGATACTGGGTCACCGGATACTGGGTCACCGGATACTGGGTCACCGGATACTGGGTCACCGGATACTGGGTCACCGGATACTGGGTCACCGGATACTGGGTCACCGGGTAGCTGGGCCGCCGGCGATCGAAATAACTGTGGAACCTGCGCATCTCCGCAAATGGATCCCAACGTTGCAATGCCATTTTTGATATTCCTCCTGGTCTCTATTATGCTTTGCAGTTACTAGGAGCGTCACCGATCGCCTCCTCAACTTGCAAATATAATAGTATATAGTTGAGTGTTAGTGGTCAAGTATATTGATTCATAAACCACCTATTATCTTGACTACATTCAAATGTTATCTTATAATCAAATTCGAATAACTTTGGAAGAATGTTATGGCTGACTATTACAAAGAATTAGGCCTGACCCGCGGCGCCGACGACAAAGCGATTCGCCAAGCCTATCGAAAGCTGGCTCGTCAACATCATCCCGACGTCAACCCCGATGATTCGTCTTCGGAAGAAAAGTTCAAGGCGATCAACGAGGCGTACAGCGTGTTGTCAGACAAGGACAAGCGCCGCCGGTACGACCGGCACGGCGACAACTGGGAGCACGCCGAGCGCATCGAGGAGGCCCAGGCCAGGGCGCGGCGGCAGCCGGGATCCAGGAGTGAAGGCATCTCTGCCGACGACCTGTTTTCCGGCGCATCTTTCGGCCAGGACGGCCCGGGAAGACAGGGCAGCCAAGGCAGCATTTTCGACCGGCTTTTCAATAACGTCGGCGCGAGTCCGCCGCGCAGGGCGCCAACGGCGGAACATCCCGTGGAAATCGATCTGGACGAGGCCTTTCAAGGCGCCTCTCGTTTGATAACGCTGGGCAACGGCCGGCGGCTTGAGGTAAAGATTCCCGCCGGAGTCGACAACGGCTCGAAGGTCCACATCCCCGCCGGAGGCACCGGGCAAGGAGACCTGAACCTGGTGGTTTCGGTCAAGGCTCACGCCCGGTTTGAACGCAAGGGCAACGACCTGTACTCCGAGGTGGAAGTCCCTCTTTCCGCCGCAATTCTTGGTGGAGACATAGCTGTGCCCACCATGAAGGGGCAGGTTTCCCTGACCATACCGCCGGAAACCCAGAACGGCCAGCGGTTCCGGCTGTCGGGTCAGGGTATGCCCCGGTTGAGCGATTCAAAGGTCACGGGCGACCAATACGCCACCATCAAAGTGGTGTTGCCCACGGATTTGAGCGCAGAGGAGCAAGATTTGTTCCAGCAACTAAGAGAGTTACGCCAATCCTAATGCTAACAATCTGTCATTGGTCCGGTGATTTAGTTTTGGCGATTTGGTCTGGAGATTGGTCCGGAGATTGGTTCGGAAGTAAGGAAAGGTAACCATGGCTACTCAAGATGGATTTCAAGACGAACCGTGCTTCGTCATCAGCGTCGCCGCCAGAATCATCGGCGTCCATGCCCAGACGCTGCGTTATTACGAACGGGTGGGCTTGATTTGGCCGTCGCGCACCGGCGGGAGACAAAGGCTATACACCATGGCCGACATAGAGCGGCTGAAAAGGATCAAGGCATTGACCGAGGATATGGGAGTGAACTTGGCCGGGGCGGAAGTGGCGCTAAAACTGATGATGCGCATCGAAGATCTGGAAAAAGAGGTCAAACAACTGACTGAGCAGGTGCGGATTCTAAACGGACGGCAGCCGGCCCAAGGGACTGGTCCCGCCAGTTTTACTTTGCCCAAAAATTGACCGAGGTCGGGTACTCCATGGGCATGGTGCAAAACGTGGCCGACTTGGACCAATGTCCCCATCTGGAAGCGCGGAACATGTTCGTGGAGACAGCCGATACCGTCGGCGGCCGCTTCCGAACGGTCAACACGCCCATAAACCTGACGGGCCGCGTAGACACGCCCCACAAACCTGCCCCATTGGTGGGGGAACACAACGATGAGATTTTGGGCTCCATCGGCGGCCTCTCACCGGAAGAACTGGAGACGATGAAATCCGACGGCGTTATTTAATCGCACGATTTAATGGACCCGGGTTCGGCGCTGAGCAAATTGCAATTTGGAGGGGGTATATACGATGGCTAATCACATGTACGTTTCACTACAAGACGATGACAAGGTGTTGGTTTTCGGCATGGACGCCGGGACCGGAAAATTGACTCTCAAATCGGAAGCGCCCGTAGCCGGGGCGCCTTCCGCTTCGGCGATCAGTCCAGACAGGAAAACCTTTTACGTCGGTCATCGCAACAGTCAAGAGATGTCCAGTTACAGAATCAACCCGGATACAGGCGGCCTTACCCAGATCGGCAAAGTGTCACTGCAAGCCGGTCCCACCTACCTGGCCCCAGACCGCACCGGCCGGTACATGCTTTCCGCATATTACCAGGGCGCCCACGTAGCAGTGCATTCCATCGGCGATGACGGTTCGGTAAACGACCCACCCATCGAATGGCTGGAAACCGCGCCGGCCGCCCATTGCATAATGACCGACCCGTCCAACAAGTTTGTCTTCGTGCCCCACATCGCCCGCTTGAACGACAGCGTGATGCTGCCTCCCGGCGACGCGTTGGGACCCAACGCCATTTTCCAGTTCAAGTTTGACGAGAACACGGGACGGCTCACGCCCAACTCTCCGTTAAAGGTGGCGCCGGAAGAATTCCTTGGCCCCCGCCACTATTGCCACCACCCTAGCCTCGACGTCGTTTACTTCACTGATGAACAGGGATGCAGCGTAACCGCCTACCAGCTTGACACGTCAAATGGAACGCTGTCGGCTATACAAACGGCAACCACCCTTCCGGAGGGTTTTTCCGGAAGGAATACCTGCTCCCAAATCCAAATCACTCCATCGGGGAAATTCTTGTACGTTCCCAACCGGGGCCACAACAGCATCGCCGGCTTCTCCGTCGATGGCTCCTCCGGGCGACTCACGGCCGCCGGGCGAGTCTCGACCGAAGCTGTTCCCAGCGCCTTCAGCCTTGATCCCGAGGGTGGTTACATCTACGCCGCCGGTTCGGAGACCGGCCAACTCGCCGCGTATCGTGTCAACGCTGAAACCGGCGAGCTAACGCCAATGGAGACCTATTCCGCGGGTAAGAGACCCATGGGAGTGCTGATCGCGAATATTGGCGGCTAGACTTGGTTACTGGGAAGTCTAAAACTGCTTGTATAATGGCTCCAGCCATTTAATGGCCATCAAAATAAAGGGGAATACCGCTCTTGTTCCAAGCTCCTAGAGGCACTTCGGACCTGCTGCCGGAAGAGCAGCACTATTGGCGTTACATAGAATCAAAGGCGATGGCCTTGGCCGGCCGTTACGGCTTTCACCGCATCGACACCCCAGTCTTTGAGGACTCAAACCTCTTCATCCGCTCGGTGGGTGAAGGCACCGACATCGTGGAAAAAGAGATGTACTCCTTCGACGACCGCGGCGGCGACAGCATCACCCTGCGGCCCGAGGGCACCGCTCCGGTTTGCCGCGCCTACCTGGAACACGGCATGCACAACCTGTCTCAACCGGTGCGCATGTACTACTTCTGCCCCGTTTTCCGGTACGAACGGCCCCAGGCAGGACGCTTCCGGGAGCATCACCAATTCGGCGTCGAGGTCTTGGGCGACCCCGATTCATCGGTGGACGCCGAGGTCATCGAGCTGGCCTGGCAGTTGACCAGGGACCTGGGCCTGCGAGAGGTCAACCTTTTTCTCAACAGCATAGGCGACAGCGAGTGCCGGCCGGCCTACATCGCCGAACTCAAGGATTATTATTCGGGTTTTCATGAACGTATCTGCGCCGATTGCCGGAACCGGCTGGACCGTAACCCCTTGCGCCTATTGGATTGCAAGGTGGAAACCTGCCGCGCAATCGGCGACGGCGCCCCCCAGTCCGCCGAGCATCTTTGCCAAGAATGCCAGGACCATTGGGACAAACTGCGAGACTACCTGGCGGCCATGGAAATCCCTTACCAAGTGGACCACCGGCTTGTCCGTGGGCTGGATTATTATTCCCGCACCGTTTTTGAGATCCAGCCGGTGGACGGTGGGTCCCAATCCACCATCTGCGGCGGCGGCCGGTACGACGGATTGATCGAGCAGCTAGGCGGCCGGCCCACGCCCGGTATCGGCTTCGCCACCGGCATGGAGCGCTTGACCTTAAATCTGAAAAACAGCGGCGTCGAGATTCCGCCCAGCGCCTCCCCTAAATACCTGGTGGCCAACGTGGGCCCCGACGCCCGGCCTGCCGCCTTGGCCTTGGCGGCCAAACTGCGCCGGGCCGGCGTCGGGGCGATGCTCAGCAGCGGGCCACGGGCTCTGCGCGGTCAGATGCGCCAAGCCAACGCCCTGGGTATCCCATTTGCCCTGATCTTGGGAGACGATGAGACAAAGGACGGCCTGGTCGTCGTCAGGGACATGAACTCGTCCAGCCAGGAAGCCAGACCTCTTCAAGGGTTTCTGGAAGAGATCGGAGCCTCGCCGGAGCCTTAGCATACCGTGATACAATCGCCCCATCGTTAAAGGCACTCGGATTCCGCAGGAGATTCCAAGAACAATCTAAAGTATTGCCAAAGACTGGAGGTTTTATGGTTACTACCGTCGCCGACGACATGTTTACCGGTGAAGCCATTTCGGACCCCTACTCTTACTACGGCAAACTCAGGGACGAAGACCCGGTCCACTGGAATGAGCTGTACGAACTGTGGGTGATCACCGGCCATGACGACTTGGTCTGGATGACGCGGCATCACGAGCTGTTCTCGTCGGAGTTTTGGAAGCGGGACCAGCGCTCGCCTTATCCGGCGATCGACGAATCGGACATGGGGTTGTATCAGTTCATGAGAGAGTTCTTCATGGACTGGTTCATTCAACACGACCGCCCAGTGCACACCGACCAGCGCAAGGTGGTGCATAAATGGTTCAACCCCAATTCCATGGAACTGTGGCGGCCCATGGTCCGCTCCGTGATCAAAGATTGTCTGGACGAAGCGGACTCCAGCGGCCACATGGACGTGATGAAGGACTTTGCCACACCCCTCCCCCTCTTCGTGATCGCCCAGATGATGGGCATGCCCCACTATGACCGAAAATTCATCAGATCTATGGCGGAGAAGCTTCTTTTTATCGGCCGGGGTGAGACCGACCGCATGCAGCCTCTCACGGAAGCGATCAAAGAGTTCATCGAGTACCTGACTCCGTTGGTCGAGGAAAAGGCCGCGAAACCCGTTGATGAGAACGACCTGTTATCGGTATTGGCCAGCGGCGAGAAGACAGGGGCCCTAACCCGGGATGAGGTCGTGGCCGACGCCATTCTCCTTCTCCTAGCTGGCCACGAAACCACCATCAACCTGATCTGCAATGGCACGTTGGCATTTACCCAGCACCCAGACCAGTGGGATTTGCTGAAGCAAGCGCCATTCGAAGAGCCGGACACCATCACCCGAGCGACGGAGGAATGCTTGCGTTACGACGCGCCGGTGAAGTCCCTCCAGCGCGTGGCGTCCGAAGACGTAGAGATGGGCGGCAAGCTCATTCGGAAGGGCGACCGGATAAGATGGTTCATCTCAAGCGCCAACCGGGACCCCAAAAAACACGAGAAGCCAGACACCTTCGATATCAGCCGCTGGCCCAATATCCATGTGGCCTTTGGGTCGGGCATCCACCATTGTCTTGGCGCAACCCTGGCCCGCCTGGAAGGACAGGAAGCATTCAGGGCCCTGGCCGAAAAATACGACAACATCAAGACGGAGACCAACGAAGTGGAATACCAGCCCAGCATCACCTTCCGCTCGTTGAAAACCCTGCCGGTTTCGTTGAGCTAAGAAAGAGGATCAAACGCGCGCTATAGTGAGGTGGCCATGGCCAGGAAATTGTTAGTAACGGTGAACCATGATCAATGCGTGGGCAACTCCATGTGCGAAACCATCGCCCCCAAGGTGTTTGTCCTCAACGACGACCGCCAATCGGTGGCCCGGGACCCCAACGCGGACACCGAGGAGAATATTATCGAGGCGGCGGAAAACTGCCCGGTCAGCGCCATAAAAGTGGTGGACGCCGACACGGGAGAAACCCTCTTCCCCTAGCGCCCCAGACGCCCGGCAGCAGCACGTAGGGGGCGGGTTTAAAACCCGCCCCCTACGTAATTAACCCAAATCACAATCGCCTGAGAAGAGTCGGAGGTTATCCGTTGTCGCTGGCGGTTGCCGCCGCGGCGGCCTTGGCTTTGCGGTCCTTTTCTTTGAAATGGGGGATCACGTACTTGCCGAACAAACGCAGCGAGTTCTTGACCTCGGCGTCTGTGGCCGGACCCGCCTGGAAGATGGGCATTATCTGAGTGGCGCCGATGCGCTCGTAGTTCTCCACCACCTCGATGCACTCGTCCGGGGTGCCCACGCAGAACCGGCCACTGGAAAGCACCTCGTCAGGCGAGACGCCTTGACGCATTTGGGGGTCCCATTCGCCCCGGCGGATGTGGTGCTTGTAGTCATCGGGCACCTTACTGGTGTCCACTCCGTCCCATGCCCTGGCGTAGTTCCTGAGCCTGATGTTGATGTTCCAAGACGCCAACTCAGCGCCCCTTTCCCGAGTTACCTTCTTGTCCTCGTCGCAGAAGCCGATGCTGGAAACCACAACTTTATCGTTGATGAATTTGCCCACGGGATTCGCGTTTTTAATCGCTTCTTTATATATCCCGATACGCCGCTCCACCGTCTCGTATTGGCCCAAGACGTTGCACAGGCAACCCAGGCCCATCTCTCCCGCCAATTGGAACGTGTCATCCTGGCTGCAAGCGGACCACAACGGAGGATGAGGCTTCTGCATGGGTTTGGGGATCACCTCACGCTCGGGGACATTAAAATATTTGCCCTCGTGAGAATAGACATCCTTGGTCCAAATCTCGGGCAGCATGCGCAGGGACTCTTCCCAAATACCCCTGGTGTCTTCGATGTCTATGCCAAACGGCGTCAGCTGATATGGGTTCCCGGACCGGCCCACGCCGACGTCCACCCGGCCGCCGCTCATGATGTCTAGCGTGGATGCCTTGACGGCCACGTGCAAGGGATGGTGCACCGGCAGCAGCACCACGCCAAACCCAAGGCGCATCTTGGTGGTGTGTTGGCTAAGGACGGATAGCATCACTTCGGAGGCGCTGGAATGGGCCCATTCGGTCAGAAAATGGTGTTCGACGAACCAGACCTCGTCGAAGCCCATCTCTTCAGCTAGAACCACTTGGGCCACGATCTCCCGCAGCCTCTGGTGTTCGGCCTCAGGAGAAGCCGGCCTAGGCACCTGAACCTCATAAAACATCCCAAATTCCATGTTGGTCTTCCTCCTCAACTTTGGCCCTTAGGCCCACCGTTAAGATTGTCCTGGGTCTGGACAGTCTCGCCTATTACCGCATTCTAGAGTCACCCAATTTCCACGTCAAATCAAATTCAACGGGCAGCGGCGCTGATCGGAACGCGCATCCAGGCATGAGTGCGGCCTGCCTATATGAGTCTTGGTAGACTATATGAATGGACAAACCTAAGCCCGCGGGCAATCCCTTCGAAGCCCAATCAATCACCTATCGGAGAGTGTTGGACCTGAGCCATCAAATTCACGCTGGAATACCCTTATGGCCGGGAGACCCGCCGGTAAGGTTCACAACCGCCGCGACTCTAGAATCAGAGGGTTTCCGTCTCCGCGGCTTCTCCATGGGAGAACACAGCGCCACCCACATCAACGCCCCATCCAGCTTCCACGCTGAAGGAATCGCAATTGACGCTTATTCGCCGGAATCGCTGGTGGCGCCCGCCGTGGTGCTTGACGTTCGAGACCGGGCTATGCTCAACGCCGATTACTGCCTGGACGTCAACGAACTTGCAGAGTGGGAAAAAAAGTGGGGGCCGGTCCCCGCCGGGAGCGTGGCCCTATTAGCGACCGGATGGTCCGGCAAATGGAGCGACCCCAGAGCGTATCTGGGCTACGACTCTCAAGGCGCGATGCACTTCCCGGGATTCGGCCTGGCCGCGGCGCGGGTTTTGATAGAGGAGCGCAGGGTTGCCGGACTGGGCGTCGACACCCCCGGCTTGGACCCCGGCCAAGACCCAGCCGGGCAGGAATCCTTCGCCATCAACAAGCTGGTGCTTGAGCAGCCCCGGATAGCTTTGGAAAATCTGGCCAATCTTGACCAGCTCCCGCCCGTGGGGTGCGCCATAGTGATAGGCATATTACGTCTCAAAGGCGGGTCGGGTTCACCGGTGTCTGTGCTGGCGTTGGTTCCCTGAGAAGCGTATTGGGCGGCTGGCGGTTGCGCTGATTCCAGGCGAGACGGCCAAGCTGGCGAGGGTGAAATCCCCCCAACCCCCGGCGAAAGGGGGCAACATCTCCCCCTTTGCAAAGGGGGATAAAGGGGGATAAAGGGGGATTTCACCCTCGCTGAGAACGCCAGTCCTCGAGATAATTCAACCGGCCAAGCGTTAAATGTGTTTAAAGCTTGGCGACTCCGGCTTTGGCGCAATCCTCATCTTGCTGGCTGGTGCCGCCGCCCACACCGCAGGCGCCTTCCACCGAACCGTTGCGGATGATGGGCACCGCGCCCTGTCCCATGATCATGTGGCCGCCCTCGGCGATGGCGATGCCCCGGGGGGTCGGTTGGTCGGCGCGTTCCGACAATTCGCCGCTGGGCCGGCCGAACCCTGCCGAAGCTACCGCTTTGCCTTGGGATCCATAGACTCCAGCCCAAATAGCGCCGTCCATGCGGTTGAAAGCGATAAGGCGTCCGCCGGCGTCGCAAACAGCGACGTTGACCTTGATATTTAATTCTGAGGCCTGAGCAATCGTACCGGCGACGATTCGGTTTGCTTCTTCCAGTGTTAGAGCCATCGTATCCCTCCCTGATATTTGAAATGCACCGGATTCGTGGAACGGCCCAATTCTACTCTATGGGAATGTACGCGCCAACCATGGCGCCGCTGGGCATGGGGCTCGCCCCAGGCGCCCCTTAGAAACCATCTGCCCGGTGTTATACTGGCCGAAGAATATCAGACGGATTTCGCCTTACCAGGATCCCATGCTCACCAAACGCATCATTCCATGCCTGGACGTTGACGCCGGACGCGTCGTCAAAGGAACCAGCTTCGTCAACCTGCGCGACGCCGGGGACCCCGCCGAACTAGCGGCCCGGTACAACGAGGAGGGCGGCGACGAGCTGGTTTTCCTGGACATCACCGCCAGCTCCGATTCACGGAACACCATGGTGGAAGTCATGGAGCGGGTGTCGGAGCAGGTTTTCATCCCTTTGACCGTGGGCGGCGGCATCCGCAGCGTGGACGACGTCCGACGCATGCTCCACGCGGGGGCCGACAAGGTGTCGGTAAACACGGCCGCGGTTAACGACCCAGACCTGATACGTCAGGGCGCCGAGGGGTTCGGCAACCAATGCATAGTCGTCGCCATTGACGCAAAACGGGTGACTCCGGGTCAGCCTTCAATTGTTCAGACGGTTGACCAAGAGTTGGCCTTGACGCCCGATTCCCAGTGGGTGGTGTTCACCCGGGGAGGCCGCACTCCCACCGGGCTGGACGCTGTCAAGTGGGCCGTCAGGGCAGTCGCCTTAGGAGCGGGAGAGATCCTGCTGACCAGCATGGACGCCGACGGCCAGCTGGAGGGTTACGACCTGGGGCTAACCCGGTCCATTTCCCAGGCGGTTACGGTGCCGGTGATCGCCAGCGGCGGCGCCGGAAATCTGGATCACCTGCACCAAGCATTTGACCAGGGAAAGGCCGACGCGGTCTTAGCCGCCAGCATTTTCCACTTTGGAACCTACTCCATCGGCCAGGCCAAGGAATACCTAGAGGGCCGCGGTGTGCCCATGCGCCGATAACCTCCCCTCAAACGATGACCCAAAAAGGAGCTTCAAAACCTGCCCCATGACCCAGATCACTACAGTAATTTTCGATATGTACGAAACCCTGGTGCAAGAAAACCACGACCAGTGGCGGGAGACATTCAAGGATATAATCCGCCAGCAAATCCTCAACGTGGACGCGGAATTGTTGTGGCAGACCTGGTGGGGGCTGGAAAGGAAATTCCGCGACACCAGGGCCAGTCCCGGCGCGGTGTTCAAGACCTATTACCAAGCTTGGCGGGAAGCATTTGCCGGCGCTTTCGATACCCTGAACCTATCGGGCGACCCTGGCGCCGCGATCGACAAATCCATGCAAGATCTTTCACAGAGGCAACCATTTGAGGAAACCCGGACAGCGCTGCGCATGATCCAGCCACGCTGCCGGACGGCAATCCTCTCCAACGCCGATGAATGTTACTTCCGCCCCAATCTGATGCTGTTGGACGAGGACATCGTAGCCGGCCTATCGGCGGTGCTCACGTCGGAAGAGGCCCAGTGCTACAAGCCTCACCCGGCATTTTTCGAGGAAATGTTGCGGCGATTGGGGGCGGCGCCCCAGGAATGTCTCTACGTCGGCGACCGCCAGTTGGAGGACGTTCAAGGCCCCGGCGGCGTGGGAATGGTGACCGCATGGATCAACCGTTCTCGATCTGAGAGAGACCCCCAGCTTACCGCTCCGGACTACGAAATCAACAGTCTGTTGGAGATTCCCGAGATTCTGGACCGGATATCCGGTAAAAAGGACGGCGGCTAATGAAAGTCAAACTAAATGAGCAGGGCCTGTTGCCCGCCATAGCCCAGGATGCCAACACGGGCCAGGTGTTGATGATGGGATACATGAATCCCGGCTCGCTGAAACGGACCGTGGAAGGAATCCAGGTATGGTTTTACAGCCGCAGCCGGGAAGACCTGTGGCACAAGGGCGAGATTTCCGGCAATTACCTGAATCTAAAGGAAGCTTGGCTTGACTGCGACAGCGACACCATTCTGCTCAAGGTGGACCCCGATGGCCCCGCCTGCCACACCGGAGAGACATCCTGCTTCTTCAACCTATTGGAAGGCCTGCCCGAGGAGTACGAGACCACCGAGACGGGGCCAAGCGTCCTCGGCGAGCTTTACGCCGTCATCCAGGACCGCCAACGCGAGATGCCAGAGGGTAGCTACACCACCAAACTACTGGAGCAAGGCGTCGCCCGAATCGCCCAGAAGGTGATTGAAGAAGCGGGAGAAACGGCCATCGCCGGGGCCACAAACGACACCGAAGGTTTGCCAGGCGAGGTGGCCGACATGCTGTACCACACGCTGGTGCTGATGGCCGCCACCGGAGTCAAGCCCCAGCAGGTATGGGATGTGTTGCGTGAGAGGGCTGGATAAGGGGGAGCGGTTAGCTGTCAGCTTTCAGACCTCGGCCTTCGACGCTCGACCCCCATTCGTGGTGAGCCTGTCTAACCATCACTTTTGTCCTGAGCCTTCGTTTGCCGCAGCGCACTGGGGCATTCCCCTAAACATCCCCCGGCAGCATCTGGCCGCTTTCGTAAACGGCCCAGTCCGAGCCACGGTAGACGGTGACCTTGCCCGAGCCTATGGCCTTCCAATTTCCAGGGCTTCCCAGACACCCCGAGCGGGCGTCTATCCCTAATATTGTTAGCTCTGAGGGAACCTGGTTTTGCAGCTCTTTTGATGTTTCCGCCGGGTCTCTCTTCTCGTGGTGGGGCATCACCGCGATTCCCGGCGTCAAACCAAGGGCCTCTATCCAACCACCGGACTGGGGGCGGCGCACCATCGACCCCATAACCATGGCACCCGCGCTGGAGCCAGCCAATACGGCTCCATTTTCCACCGCCTCCAGGATGGCGGTGAGCAACTTTGATTCTTTGATGGCGGCCAAGAGATGATCCGGACTGCCGCCAGTGAAGTAGATCACATTGGCTTGGAGGATGGGTTCAATAAAAGCGGAATCTTCGGCATGCTCTCTTTCCAGAACCATCAATTGACCGGCGTCTCCACCAAGTTTGGCAAAATGGGTTACGCCGTCATTGGCTGCCTTGGCCGGTCCGGTGACGGCGGCGGTGGGGATCACCACCACCCTAGCAGCGGTTTGCCCCGATGCGCGCATGATCTCCCGGTCCATCTCCTCGCAGCCGGACCGAAACTCTTCACCGCCAACAAGGCACATCTGACCGGGCATAAGCTCACCTCTTCTGACTATAAACGCTGTAGCGCGATTTCCGGTATTCTAACAGAGACCGCGTGGAGCTTCGCCCATCACGAGCCGGGTCTGCCGGAGCCTCCGGGAAACGACCCTGTACCGTTGGATAGTTATCCTGTTACATGCCTGGTTATCAGCGATTTTAGGTGCATGGTGTGATAACATATTTAACAACTGGCCTCCCCAGGACTTAATCGTTCCGGGAGGCTTTCCCGATTTTTCGGACCCGCATTTCACAGCAAAAACTGTTAAAAAGGCTGAAGGCTATGGCCACTCCTCTAATCCTCAATTCCATAATCGATATGGTTGCCCAGGCGGTGGAAAAATCCCGGAAAGACGGGTTTCTTCAACTGGACACCGTGCCTGCCATCGAAGTGGAGCGGCCTTCCAATCCTGAGCACGGAGACTTCGCCTCCAGCCTGCCCCTGCGGTTGGCCAGGGCCACCCGGATCAATCCGCTGAACCTGGCTGAGGCGCTGGTCCAAAACATACCCCCAGACGACGCAGTCGAGGAAGTAACCGCGGTGGCGCCGGGGTTCATCAATTTCAAACTGCGGGACAGCTGGGTGCAGCAACAAGTAGAAATGGTGCGGCGTTTGGGCGCCCATTACGGAGACGTCGACCTAGGCCAAGGCAAACGCATGATGGTCGAATTCGTTAGCGTCAACCCCACCGGCCCGGTGCATATAGGCCACGCCAGGGGAGCGGTTTTGGGCAGCTCCCTGGCCAACATACTGGACGCGGCTGGATTCGACGTGACCCGCGAATATTATGTGAACGACGCTGGCAGCCAAATGAATCGCTTTTACGCTTCGGTGCTGGCCCGCTACCGCCAAGCTCTTGGCCAGACGGTTGAAATGCCCGACAACGCCTACGTGGGTGAATATGTTTCCGAGTTGGTCCGGGAAATCATCGAAACGGAAGGCCAACGATTCGCCGAGATGGACGAAGATTCAGCGTTGAAGGAGATCGGCGACCTGGCCCGGGAAAAGATGATTGCTGTCATCAAAGAAGACCTGGAGCAGATTGGAGTCACTTTCGACAATTGGTTCAGCGAACGCACCCTATTCGACAACGGAGATTACGACCGGGGCATGAGTTTGCTGCGGGACAAGGGATACCTCGCGGAAAAGGAAAACGCCACCTGGTTCACTTCCACCGCGCTGGGTGACGACAAAGACAACGTGGTCATCCGGTCCAGCGGAGAGCCCACTTACTTCGCTTCGGACATCGCCTATCATTACAACAAATTCGTGCAACGGGGATTCGAAACCGTGGTCGACATTTGGGGCGCCGACCACCAAGGCCACGTGCCGCGCATGAGATCGGCGGTCGAGGCCCTTGGGATCGACCCGGATAAATTCACCGTGCTCATATCCCAGATGGTCGCCCTCAAACGAGGCAATGAACTCGTCAGCATGTCCAAACGCACTGGAGAGTTGGTCACGCTACGGGAACTGTCTGACGAGGTGGGGAGCGATGCCTGCCGTTTCTTCTTCCTGTTCCGCACTCCATCCACCCACATGGACTTCGACCTAGAGCTGGCCAAGCAGGAGTCCAACGAGAACCCGGTCTATTATGTCCAGTACGCCCATGCCCGCAATAGCAGCATATTGGATCTCGCCCGGAGCCGCGACATAGACTGGAGCGCCGGCGACGTTTCGTTGCTCAACCACCCCAGCGAGCTGGCGTTGGTTCGGGCCATGCTCCGATTGCCCGAACTGGTGGAGCAAATGGCCCGCGCCCTGGAACCACATCACTTGCCCCACTACACCATGGAACTGGCCAACGCGTTCCACGTATTCTACGAAAACTGCCGGGTGGTTTCGGCCAACCCCGAAGATAATGAAATGACGCTGGCCAGGCTGAAGTTGGTTGAGGCCGCCCAGGCCGTCTTCAAACGCGCCCTGGACCTGATGGGTATGAACGCCCCAGAGCACATGTAGCGGCAACCGCTGGCTCCTCGCCGCCTGCCGCAAAGACGAACCCAAACAACCGCACCGAAGCCGCTGGGTATGCCATATTGAACCGCATAGGCGGCTAGCTAGCCCCGAGATCTGCTAGCACAGGTAGACACAGAACTATCACGCTCAACCTCAGCACGCTCAACCTCAGCACGCTCAACCTCAGCACGCTCAACCTCAGCACGCTCAACCTCAGCACGCTCAACCTCAGCACGCTCAACCTCAGCACGCTCAACCTCAGCACGCTCAACCTCAGCACGCTCAACCTCAGCACGCTCAACCTCAGCACGCTCAACCTCAGCACGCTCAACCTCAGCACGCTCAACCTCAGCACGCTCAACCTCAGCACGCTCAACCTCAGCACGCTCAACCTCAGCACGCTCAACCTCAGCACGCTCAACCTCAGCACGCTCAACCTCAGCACGCTCAACCTCAGCACGCTCAACCTCATAAGGTAACTGGAACCGGTCTAGCAAATCCGGCTATACTGGGGCCATGTCAGAGCCTGCTTCATTTTTAAGACCTGAAGCCTCCGCCGGCAATGAATTCGTCGGGCGGAAACGGGAACTTGGTGCATTGAAGGCGGCCTTGGAAGACGCCCTGGCTGGCCAAGGCCGCTTGGCCATGCTCGTCGGCGAGCCAGGTATCGGCAAGACCCGTACAGCGCAAGAATTGGCCACCCATGCCGAAAGCCGCGGCTTTCAGGTCTTGTGGGGTTGGTGCTACGAAGACGAGGGCGCCCCTCCATATTGGCCCTGGGTTCAGTCGATTAGTTCGTTGATCCGGCAAAAAGACCCGGGCCAGTTGACTTCGGAGATGTGGGCCGGCGCCAATCATTTAGCCGAAATGCTCCCCGATCTAAAGGTGAAACTTCCAGATATGGCGCCCCCGCCCCCACTGGAACCGGAGCAAGCCCGGTTCCGCCTCTTCGAGTCCGTCACGAACTTTCTGAAAAATGCCTCTCAGACACAACCAGTGGTTCTAGTGCTGGATGATTTGCACTGGGCCGACCATGCCTCGCTGCTATTGCTCGAGTTCCTGGCCAGGGCTATGGCTTCCAGCAATCTGCTGATAATCGGCTCTTACCGGGACGTAGAGGTATCACGCCAGCACCCCTTGTCCCGAACCCTAGGCAGCCTCATGCGCGAGCAATTGTTCCGTCGGATCCAGCTTGGCGGGCTGACCCAGCAGGAGGTGCACCATCTCGCCGAGGTCAGCGCCGGAGTTGCTCTCTCAGATAGCGCGCTGGATTTGGTGCATCGGCGCACCGATGGCAATCCGTTGTTCGTCGGAGAGATAGTCCGGTTGTTTAGCCAGGGAGAGATGTCCGCCGGACCCGGCTGGGATGCCACCGTTCCCGAGGGCATCCGCGACGCCATCGGCAGGCGGCTAGACCGGTTGTCCAGCGAGTGCAACAGCGTGTTGACCACCGCGTCGGTCGTCGGCAGACAGTTTGACCTACAGGTGCTTGAGGTTCTGAGCAGCGATTTCAGCGAAGAGCAACTGCTGGAGCTGTTGGATGAAGCCCTGAAAGCAGGCGTGCTGGCGGAGGTCCGGACGGGCGCCGGGCGGTTTCAGTTTCAACATGCGCTGACCAATGTCTCTTGGATCAGCGAGCTATCAGCCGCCCGCCAGGTGCGGCTCCACGCCAGGATCGGCGAGGCGCTGGAAAATATTTACGCCGCCGATGTTGAGATCCACGCTACCGACCTGGCCCACCACTTCGCCGAAGCGGAGCCGGTGTTAGGCGCCGAAAAACTGGTCCGTTACTCCCGAGCCGCAGGCGAGCAGGCTTTGGCCGCCGATGCCTGGGAGGAAGCTTCGTCTTTCTTCCAGCGTGCATTGGACGCCAAGGAAGGGCAAGCAATAGATGCCGATACGGCTGCGTTGACCTATGGCTTAGGCAGGTCCGAGGCTGCGATGTCTAACGCCTACGACACGGGAAAATCATGGCCAACGCGCTAGGAGTCGGACCGGCCAAGCTGGAACCCCTCCTCTATGCGCTGGTGAACGCGGAACTGCTGACAGTGCAGGGAGAGTCATTCTCCAACACCGTTGAGGCTGACCGATTCTTGGTTCAGGGCAACCCCGATTATATAGGTGGCCGGCGCATGAACTTGGCGCGGCGTTGGAGATCAATACTGAATACGGCAGGCTCCATCCGAGCCGGAGTGGCACAGGATAAACTTGATTTCTCCAATGACTCCGAGGAAAAACTGGCCGAATTCGCCCAAGGCCAGCATGAGGAAACGATTGCCGCTGGAAGAGAACTGGCCAGCAGATACGATTTTTCCGGTTGCCGCAACGTCCTGGACCTGGGCGGGCGCACCGGAGGCGTCTCCTTCGCTTTGGTGGAAGCCAATCCTGGATTGCAAGCGACCATTGCCGACCTGCCGCCAACGGCGCCGATCGCAGAAAGATACGTTTCGGAATCAGGCCTCGGCGATAGGGTGCGAGTCGTCGCCGCCAACATCTTGGATGCGCCGCCCCAAAGCTCGTTCGACGCCGCGGTTCTGAGGAATCTGATTCAGGTGTTGAACCCATCGCAGGCGGTTCTAGCCCTCAAAAACGTGATCAAGGCCATCGAGCCGGGTGGGACGATATATATCATGGGCATCGTTCTTGACGACTCCCGGCTCTCCCCCAAAGAAGCCGTGGCCTCGGGCCTCAACTTCTTAAATATCTACGATGGTGGCCAGTCATTCACTGAAAGTGAGTACCGGCAATGGCTGGATGAAGCCGGTTTTGAAGGAACCGAGCGTGTAGTATTGCCCAACGGGAGCAGCATAATCACGGCGTCCAGACCTGCATGACTGTTGTCTAGGGCAGTTATCATCCGGTGGGGGGCGCCATTCGGAAAGCATGGCAGCGCCAACGCTCATCCCAAGACACGAATAGACCCGGCGCGGGTATGATGTCCTCGCCGGTTTTTTTCAAGAGTGGCGCCAGGTAAATATTTGATTGAAAAGTTGGGTTGGGAAGGGCATAGCAGGCCAGCGCCATTTTCGGATGAACGCGCATTCGTACTGTGCAATTAAGCCAAGCCAACATTCAGTGCATCATGGCCAACCTGGGCCAATTCGTGGTCCTGACGCTTTTGGTGTTTTTCGTCGGCATGACAGTGGGTCTGGAACGCACCGTGGTGCCGTTGTTGGCCGAAGAAGAGTTCGCCGTCGCCTCCAGCAGCGTCATCCTCTCTTTTGTAGTCAGTTTCGGTTTCGTCAAAGCCCTGCTGAACCTATTCGGCGGAATATTGTCCGAATCATGGGGCCGGAAGCCGGTGCTCATCGTGGGTTGGCTGGTTGCCCTCCCCATACCATTGATGATCATCTGGGCGCCCAACTGGTGGTGGATAGTGGCGGCCAACGTGTTGATGGGGGTCAACCAAGGGCTGGCCTGGAGCATGACCGTTACCGCCAAAATGGACCTAGAAGTCTGGCCGGAAAGCCATTGGCCGGGTTTCGCGCTACGCCAGACAGACGTATTATAGTCTTATGTGGCATGATAGTATCTGTAATATGGTTCAAGAACCCACTGTTACATCGACAATCGTCGCTGAGAAAACGACGGCTTGGGGAGAATCGGGGTTTCCGTCCGAGTTTCTAGTGGGCCCAAAAAACAGAGGGTTGGCCACGGGCATCAACGAGTTTGCCGGGTATTCCGGCGTGGCCATAAGCGCTTTAGCCACCGGCTATTTGGCGGCCTCCTACGGGCTCAGGCCCGCCCCATTTTACTTCGGACTAGCGGTGATCATCGCGGCATTGGGCATTGCGCTGATCTTCACCAAAGAAACCGTTGGCCACGCCCGGATGGAAGCCGGCGCGGGCCCCCAGCGGGATCCGGCCGGCGGGCAGCCTATCGGCCCGTCTTTTTGGGATATCTTCAAGCTGACCACCTGGCAAGACAGGTCGATGTTCGCGGTCAGCCAAGCCGGGCTGATCCACAAATTCACCGACGCATTGGTCTGGGTTTCATTTCCCCTGTTCTTCCGGGAGCGCGGGTTAGACGTAGAACAGATTGGGCTGGTGATAGGGGGCTACGGTCTTACCTGGGGAGTGCTTCAGTTATTTACCGGCCCCTTGACCGACCGAATAGGAAGGAAATGGCCAATAGTGGCCGGAATGTTCCTTTGCGGCGCCGGAGTTTGGCTTACACTGGCCGTTTCGGGGATAGCATTGTGGATGGCCACCAGCGCCGCCATCGGATTGGCCATGGCGTTGTTGTACCCGTCTTTGTTGGCCGCGGCCGCTGATGTGGCGCATCCGCGTTGGCGGGGAACGTCTTTAGGCGTTTTCCGAATGTGGCGGGATTCGGGATACGCTTTTGGAGCGATTTTCATCGGCGTGGTGTCCGACGCACTGGGTTTCAACTACGGCTTTTACCTCACTGCCGCCGCGATGTTTTTAAGCGGCGGAGTGGTTGCATTGACCATGTATGAGGCGGCGCCGCAACTAAGAAAGGTGCGTCCGGGCTGGGAAAATCTGCCTAGGTTTCAGCAGGTGAAATCTTGAGTCCGGGCGCCGGCGTTTTAAGCGGCATGGATGGCGCCGTGTGGAATTCAGACACGAAAATAATCAATTCAAGCCGTGAGACGCCTGGCTTGAATTGACCAGCATTTGGGTTTATGATAATCTCGCACCGTATCCATCGAGGAAACCGATACTGGCCGCCATTTTTTAACGTTATCGGCCCGCCACCATTCGCAGTTGGCTTAAATCATCGTCAGCGCTGTGTTCAGGTCAGGTGGAAAACGACCCAGGGATGGTTAAATCTAACGGTGGTCTACAAGGCCGCCGCACGAGGATGAAAGCGTAACCGCTTAGATGCAAATCCTTATACGAATCATCAAGATGGCATGGCGCCACAGAGTTCGCGTCATCCTGGCCTACGTTACGATTCTCGTTGCGGTCTCCCTCTCTCTGGTCATCCCTTATCTAATCGGATTCTCAGTTAACCAATTGGTCAGCTTTGATGGCGAAAGCATGTCCACCATCGGGGCGGTATCTAAGAGAACTTTAATAATAATCGCCCTTGCCCTCTTGGGGGTCAGTCTGGTCCGGGGCATGTTCGATTTCGCCCGAACCTACCTCACAGACTCTCTGTCGCAAAAGGTGTCCTACGACTTTCGTAACCTCATGTACGACAAGTTGCAACACCTCAGCTTCGCTTTCCACGACAAAGAACACACCGGAAATCTATATTCCAAGTCCACGTCCGACGTGGAGGCGATTCGACGCTTCGTCAACATGGGGATGGTCCGAGGCATAGAGGTACCGCTCCGGATGATTGCCATCGTTGCCTTCATGATCAATCTAGACGCTCAATTGGCTCTGATCACGCTGCTGCTGGTCCCATTCCTGGTATTCCAATCTTCGGTTTTGATGATTCGGATTCGGGCAATGTGGCTCCACGTTCAAGTGATCATGGGTGAACTAACGACAATCTTGCAGGAGAACCTGGTCGGTATCCACGTAGTCAAGGCGTTCGCCTCTGAAGAATACGAGAAGAAAAAATACGCTAAAAAAGCTCAGCAATTGCGGCGGGAATACTTCCGCAATGAAAGGTTGCAGGGGACCAACGTCGCCATAATGACCTTTTACTTCACCTTGACCCTAGTCTTGGTGTTATGGGTCGGAGGGAGAAAGATCATCGCGGGTGATCTAGACCCCGGAAGTTTCACCACTTTTGTCCTCCTGATGAACCAACTGACGTTTCCCATTCGCATGACGCCCCAAATCGCCGGCAGCTTTGCCCGGGCCGTTTCATCTGGGCGCCGAATTTTCGAAGTGGTGGACGCTGAGTCGCCAGTGGTTGAAAAAACCGACGCCAAAGAACTGGTCAGGGCGGAAGGGCGCGTAGACTTCAAAGATGTTTCCTTTGCCTACGACCCGCGCATTCCCGCTCTCAAACATATTGACACCACCGCCAAGCCGGGACAAATCACCGCGATACTTGGCGCTCCGGGCAGCGGTAAAACCACCATTGTAAACTTGTTGCCCAGGTTCTATGACGTGACCGACGGTCAAATCGCCATAGATGGCGTCGACATCCGTGAATTCACCCTGGCGTCGCTGCGCCGCAACGTGGGTATCGTCCAACAAGATATTTTCCTGTTCAGCGCCTCAATCCACGACAACATTGCCTACGGCCTGCCTAACACCACCCGGGAAGAGGTGATGCAAGCAGCCAAGGTGGCCCAACTTCACGACCATATTATGAGTCTCCCTCACGACTACGACACGTGGGTCGGCGAACGGGGGAGCACCCTTTCCGGAGGGCAGCGTCAGCGTCTTTCCATTGCGCGGACCATCCTGGTGGACCCGCCGGTCTTGATTCTGGACGACTCGACCTCCAGCGTGGATGTGGAAACCGAAAGGCTGATTCACCAGGCTATGATCGAGGTCATGAAGGGCAGAACGACTTTCATCATAGCCCACCGCTTGAGTTCCGTCCGGGAAGCCGATCTCATTCTGGTGCTGGCCGACGGCGAAGTGGTCGAACAAGGCAACCACCGGGAGTTGATATCCAAGAGCGGGATATACCGCGAAATATTTGATCTTCAACTGCGTCCTCAGGAAGAGGTATTGTTAGACGCCACCATCGTTGGTGACGACGGAGGTGACAGCTAAATGAGAGGCGGAGGCGGTATGGGTGGCGGGTTCGGCGGAATGATGGGCGGCATGCGCGGCCTTCACTCCGGGGGAATGAACTCGCCCACTATAGACAACCTGACCGATGACAGCATAGTCGGCAGCGCTTACGACAATAAAGTTGTCATGCGGCTGCTTACCTATCTCGCGCCTCACAAGCGCGACGTGTTCATGAGTATAATCGCCATTTTGGTCTACACTCTAGGAAACGTAAGTGTGCCGCTGTTCATCCTCTTGGGAATCGATTGGATCAACCGAGGGGACGTGGGCTCCCTGAACTTGATAGCCGGGATTTTCCTCGCGGTAACCGTGGTGCAGTTTGGGGCAATGTACGCCCAATACGTCTTGATGCCCAAACTTGGCCAAAATGTTTTGTATTCATTACGCACCGAGATGTTCGACCACCTCCAAGACCTGTCGCCGTCTTTCTTCCACCGGACTGCCGTGGGGCGGATCATGTCAAGAAGCCAGAGCGATGTCCTCCAGCTTACCGAGACCTTCGAACTGATGGTTCAGAGCATAGCGGACATGCTTAGCCTGGTTGGCATCCTCGTCATGATGCTGATCATTCTGCCTTTTGTTCTCGACATGACCGATTGGAAGCTGTCGCTGATTTGCTTAAGCGTGATTCCGGTGCTCTTCTTCATCTTGGGCTATTGGCAAAAATTCGCCCGCCGGTCGTTCATGCGGATTCGCCGGGCGATCGCGATGGTCAACGGCGAATACAACCAGAATATCACCGGTGTGCGCGTCGTCGAGAGCCTGAACCGGCAGGACGAGAACCTAAAGCACTTTAAAGAATTGAATTACGAACACCTGGACGCCAACATGCAGGCCAGCAGGTATTCCGGTGGGTTGCAGCCCATGGTGGAGTTGCTGATCGGCCTTTCCTTCGGCGTAGTCATCGTCATGGGCGGTTTCGCCGTTTTGGACAACACCGATGCCACGTGGGGGGTAATGCTAGCCTTCCCCATGTGGATCCAGCGCTTCTTCGAGCCCATCCGCCACTTGACCATGCAGTACTCTCAACTGCAGCGCGGTATGGCGGCCGGGGTGCGCATTTTCGAAGTGATCGATCTGGTTCCTGAAGTGCAGGATGACGCGGATGCGATCGACATGCCTCAGATTGAAGGTGCAATCAAATTCGAAGACGTTAGCTTCCAGTATGTCGAGGGCATCGATGTTCTCAGGGACATAAACCTTGAGATCAGCCCCGGCGAGAACGTTGCGTTGGTCGGTTCCACCGGCGCCGGCAAGAGCACCTTCGTGACATTGCTTCACCGGTTTGCCGATGTCACCAAAGGCCGCATCACCATAGACGGCCACGACATCAAACACGTCAAGCGCCATTCTATGGTGAACCAAATGAGCATGGTTCTCCAAGAGCCTTACCTTTTCTCCGGTACGATTAGGGAAAACATACGCTACAGCCACGAAGAGGCTGATGATGCAGCGGTGGAAGCTGCCGCGATAGCGGTAGGCGCCCATGACTTCATCATGGGGTTGGACGGAGGCTACGACTCGATTTTGGCCGAGCGAGGGAGCAACCTCAGCGTGGGGCAGCGCCAGTTGGTCAGCTTCGCCAGGGCCGTGGTGGCCGACCCTCGGATCATAATCTTGGACGAAGCTACCGCTAATATCGACACGTATACCGAGGTGCTGATCCAGAAGGCCTTGCAGCAGGTGCTGAAAGGACGCACCTCCATCGTCATAGCCCACCGGCTTTCAACCATTCGCAACGCTGACAAGATCGTGGTCTTAGACCATGGGCAGGTTGTGGAAGTGGGCAACCATGAGGAACTGCTGGCAAAGAAGGGCTTCTACGCCAAGCTGTATGCCATTAACTACGGGCTGTCCACCGAGGGTTTGAACAATGGCGCCACCAGTTCAGCGGCTGCCATACCCGCGCCGGCGGATAACGACTGAACCGAAGACCGGCAAAAATCATCCAGACGACAAAAAGGGCACCCAATGTGGGCGCCCTTTACTATGCAACGCCATTTGATTCGAGTCTCTTAATTTTTTGATATGGTAGGGGCGCACGGCAGTGCGCCCCTACCATATCTGTGGGCGGTAAATTTCCTGGGATTGATTTAATCCTGCGGGGCTTCCTCGCCCAGCACCCGCTTCATGGCCGATTGGAAGATCTCGTAGGGGTGGGCGCCGGTAAACATCAGGTTCCCAACCAGGAAAGTCGGTATTCCCCGGATGCCATGCTGCAACGCCTCGTTGTACTGTTCCATCACGGTGGCGGTGTGTTCGCCGGCCTCCAACGCCGCGATCAACGGTCCCGAGTCAACTGAAACCCCTTCGCCTATCTCACCAATGACCGAAAGGTGGCTCAGGTCTTTCCCGTCTTCCCACATCGCCTTATAGGCAGCCTGGTGAAATTCCATGAATTTACCCTGCTGCTGGGCGTGTTCCGTGGCTTCCAAGATGTGCATGGTGTTGGGTGTGCGCTTGAGGGGGCGCATGATCAACCCGGCCTCTTTCGCATAATCCCGCAGAGGGGCTGAAAGTTCGTTTTCTGTTTCACCTGGGCGCGGAGCCCGAGCGGCACCCTCTTTCGGGGTGTCCGGCCGCAGCAAATAAGCCCGCCCTTCCACCACGACATCGTATTCCTTCGCCAACTTTTCGACCCGCTCCAGGCCGACATAGCACCAGGGTCAAATGTAGTCGTACCAAAGCGCAACCCGAACCGGTGTGGCTACGCCTCCCGCTGGCTGTATCTCTTCGGCCATGACCTGCCTCCTGTCCCGAATGGGCTACATTGAAGAAACCTAGGAAGGATACTAAATGGGGGTGAATTATCCTAGACCTTGTATTTCAAGTTGGGAGCAAGGCGACCCCGTCCCGCTTTGGTCTCCAGCAGCGTTTATCTTAACGCAATGACTCCGGAGCACCCGCCAAGAGGCCCGTGAGATCGCTGAGGCTGGAAATCTTTGGGCAGTCATCCACGTCGGCCTGCCATCCGCCTCTGTCAATCAAGACCGGATGCATCCCAACTCCCCTAGCGCCCAGGACGTCGGAGTGATATTGATCACCTACATGGACGGCTTCGCTGGGAGCAACGGACACTCTATCCAGCGCCGCCAGGAAAATGGGAGCATGGGGTTTTTCGGCGCCCGCTTCGGCTGAATTGATGCAAAAATCCAGGTATCCAGAGATTCCCAACTGCTCGCAAAGTTGGCCCATGTCCCGGCGCAAGTTGGACAAGATCCCCATACGGTATCCCTGGGATTTCAGCAATTCCAGGGCCGGCAGGGTGTCTTCGAAAGCAATGAAATCCTTGGGGACCGCCATGGCCAGACGCCAAATCTCCTTGGCAAGGTCCAAAGAGACCGCCAGGCCAGAATTCTCCAATAAGATTTGCTCGTACCTGGAGAAAAACGCGAGACGGTCATCTTCACTGCGGTCGGCCAGGGGCCGGAGACCGTTCTCTTGGTTGAAATACACGTCAGCCACGGAATAGCCGCGTTCTATTTGACTTTGATCGACATTCAACCCCAATCCTTGGCAAGCGGAATGCTGGATTTCGTCCAACGGGGGCCAAAATTGGACCAATGTGTTGTAAAAATCGAAAGAAATCGCTTTGATCATTTGCTGTGTTGCAGACCAACCCAGGGAGGAGCAGACCCTTTGGCCAATGTGGAGACCGCCCGCAAATTGACCTCCGACCCTAGGAGGCTGCCGAAGTCTAACATACCTAGTCAGGCTTGTGAATCCTGATCCCACGCCTGCGCCAGACTAAATCTCGGACAGCAAGTCCAACACCTGCGCCACTTCCGCCGGGGAGTCCACCCTGTGCAAAGCGGCGGTGGGTTGCCGGGCGGGCCCAACCAACACGGCGACGCCGCCCCATTCCTGCACAACGCCAAAGCCATCTTCATCGGTTCGGTCGTCACCAAAAAACCAGGTGGGTGAAGCCAGTGGGTATGTTTCCTGGAGCAGGGTTATGGCCTTGCCTTTGTCCCAGGGCAGGTTTGGCAGCACTTCCAAGACCTTCTTGCCATAGGTGATCCGGGCCGCTCCCGACTCCACGAAGGGCGCGACCACCCGGGCGAATATGTCCTCCACAGACTTAACTTGGTCATTTGGCGTGGACCGGTAGTGCACGCTGAGGGTAAGTCCCTTGGGCTCTACGATTACACCAGAAACCTCAGACAACGCTTCTTGCAACTCGCCGGCCACCAGTAGTTGAACGCTGGTCTGCTCCATAGCCTCTTGATGGACGAAATCCAAACCCGGGCCTTTAATCTCCAGGCCGTGGTTGCCCCCGTATATCATGCCTGGGATATCAACTTTTGCCTCTAGGTCCGCCAATGACCTGCCGCTGATTACGCCGGTGATGAATTTTTCGCCGGAAGACAGCCTAGCCAGGCGGTCTCTGACCTGGTCGGAAAGATTCGCTTCGTCCGGATTGGGCATCAATGGCGTCAGCGTGCCGTCATAGTCGAACAGCAGCAGCACTTTGGAAGCGCGAAGCAATTTCTGGCGCGCATTGGACCATACGTGTAGCAAATGAGGCATGGAAGATTAATTCTAAAGACGGGCGGGTTTAGGCGCTGGCGAAGGGGCGGCGGGAGCGCCTGGCGCCCTGCATCAGGTCCACCAACAGGTGGGCCGCCCATTTATATATGTTGTTTTCGCGGACCGTGGACCGCATTTGCACCATTCGGGACCGCCGCTGGTCTAGGGGCATTTCCACGGCGTCGCGGATGGCGTCCGCAAAGTAGTCGGTGGCGTAGGGATTAGCCATCAAGGCGTCGGTCAGTTCCAGGGCCGCCCCGGTGAACGGGCTCAAAATCAACACTCCATCCTCGTCGAACCTGCTGGCCACGTATTCTTTGGCAACCAGATTCATACCGTCATGGAGCGAGCTAACCACGCAAAACCGGGCGATGCGCCGCAATGCCAGCAAGGTGACACTGGATGGATCGGTCGGCATGTAGATGATGGGACGCCAGTCATCACAGGCGAACCGGCTGTTGATGTCTTCCAACAAGCCGTCTATCTGAGCCGACAAATGTTGGTAGGCCTCTATGTCGGTCCTGCTCATCACGCCAGCCTGAATGAATACGACCTTGCCGATATATTCGGGGTATTTCTCAAAGAACCGGCCCATGGCGCGGAACCGGTGGGGGATTCCTTTCGTGTAGTCGATTCTGTCGATACCCAATCCAACCAATTTACCTTCAAGGTTCCATTCCTGAATGCATCTCTCCATCTCTTCGTCGACTTCAGGAAGCTGGGCATCGGAATTGATCTGTTCGAAGTCCACACTGATGGGGAAGGGCCTCACCAGTGTCAGGTCCTCCCCTCGGCTGACCACGTTGTATTCAAAATTCACCCGGGCTTTGCCGGCCCGCGCCACCGTTTCCAAAAAATTGTCGCAATGGTCACCGATGTGGAATCCCAACATGTCGTTGGCCAGCAGCCCGTCCAGCAACTCGTCCTGCCACGGGCAGATGCGGAATATCTCATGATTGGGCCACGGGATGTGCCAAAACTGGCCGGTCAATATCTCGGGATCCGCATCCCGCAGCACGCGCGGCAGCAATGCCAAATGATAATCCTGGGTGAACACGGCCGCGGGTTGTCCACCGATCTCGTCTAGCACATGTTTGGCGAACTCTGCGTTTACTTCTTGATATGATTGCCAGTGGCTCGAGTCGAAAACAGGCTCATTGTAGGCGTTGTGGCAGAGCGGCCAGAGGGCTTCGTTGGAAAAACCGTAGTAATAACCCCGTTGTTGTTCTTCGGTCAGCCAGACAAGCCGAAGGGTGTAGGAGGGGTCATCGGGTGGAACCAAGACTCTGTTTCGGTCATCGACGGCGTACCGGTCACCGTCGCCGCCGCCATGGGCCACCCAGGTGCCTCCGCATTCCTGCATCAGAGGGTCTATGGCGGTGGTCACGCCGCCCGGCGGCGCTGCGTACGTCAACCTGCCGTCCACCAGGTCATGGACATAGGGTTGCCGGTTGGATACGACCAACAGCCGGAAGTCTCCAATCTCACGATGGACCAGCCGGCGCAGGCCCTCTTTGGTCCAGATGGGCGCCATCATCTCGCCACCCGCTCAACTTTGTGGTTGCCGCACCACTCGCCCTAGGGCTGACCGCCAAAAAATCATCCGGCATAGTTATGCCCGGTCATGGCGGCGCCCAAGGCTGCCCATTGAATACTAGCCGCTAAAACTATCGAGGATAACGCCTCCGGTCCTTCCCCAGCCAGGCCCACGACTTAACGCCATGAACAAGGGACCGTACATTCCGTTACCCAATTTGTAGGATCAAATTCTTTCATAGTGGGCTTAAAAGGTCAACCGGAAAGTCATAGCAGTCAAGGCCTTTTCAATTTCTCAAAATAGTATAAAATTATTACCAGTTTAAGCGGGAGGGGAGGATGATGACTTTGAGGGAAGCGCTGGATTTGGCGCCTGACTTCCGGAGTAGCCAAGGGCGACGCCACTCGCCAAGGGCGACGCCACTCTTTGGGGGCGATCCTGGCCTTGGCCACCTGTGCCATGCTGTGCGGCGCCCGCAGCTTATACGCCATAGCGCAATGGGGGCGGGACCAAGGGGGTGCTACGGCGCAGCTTTTGGGGTTCAGCCAGGAGAAGACACCCTGCGTGGCCACCCTCCACCGGGTGTTCAAGGACCTGGACGTGGCGGCCTTTGAGGCAGAAGTCGGCAACTGGCTGGCAAATAGCGGGGTAGAGGCGGATGATCCCCTGTCCCTGGACGGGAAAACCTTGCGAGGGGTCCACGGCCAAGAGATACCCGGGGTCCATGTGGTGTCGGCCTACGCTAGCCGCGCTGGGGCAGTGCTGGCGCAGGTAGCTGCGCCGGGCAAAGGGGAAGAATTGGCGGCGGTCAAAGAAGTATTGGGCCAGGTACCCCTGAAGGGTCGGGTAGTAGTGGCTGATGCCTTACTGACCCAACGGAAAGTCTGTGAGCAGATTGTGGCAGGCGGCGGAGAGTATCTGCTGCCAGTTAAAGAGAATCAGCCCACCTTGCGCCGAGACCTGGAGGTGGCTTTTTCCCCTGCTAGGAACTGAGAGGGCTGGTGGGCCAACCGTACCTCCCTGGCTGGCAGCGGAGTGGCGAGCACGCGGGGCCAAGCTGACGGTCTGGGCCGATGCTCCAGTAAAGCGGCGTCATGGGCGGCTGGAGCGGCGAGAGTTGTGGGCCTTGGCCGACCCAGAGCTAAATGGCTACGTGGGCAGCGCTGGGACGGTCGGGGAAGCGTGGCCGCATCTGCAACAGGTGTGTCGGCTAGAGCGCCAGCGGGTCGTGAAGGGCAAGAAACAGGTGGCTGTGAGCTATGCAATTAGCAGTCTCCCAGCCACTGATGCCGATGCCAGGCGATTGTTGAGCCTTTCCCGTGGGCACTGGGGCATCGAGAACCGCCACCACTGGGTACGGGATGTGACCTTCGACGAGGACCGCTCTCAGGTGCGCACTGGGGCCGCCCCACAGGTGAAAGTTGATTTGCGCCGGGCGCACCGATCTAGTGGGTTTCGGCTATTTGGACGATTCCGGAGCCAACCTGGGCTTTGACATAGACCTGTGCCGAGCCGTGGCGGCCGCAATCTTCGGCGACGGGTCGGCCCTGGAGATCGTTCCGATCAACGCTTCACAGCGGGGCCCGACTATCCAGGCCGGGGAGGTGGACCTGCTTTCGCTACAGGTCACCTGGACGTCGACCAGGGACCCCCAATGGGGCAACTACACCAACGTGATGTTTTATGACGGACAGGGATTCATGACCCGTCAGGACACCGGGTTCACCAGTGCCCTGGACCTCGACGGGGCCACGGTCTGCGTCACCAGCGGCACCACCACCGAACTTAACCTGGCTGACTTTTTCCGGCAGAATGGCATGACCCTTGAAACGGTGGTTTTCGAGGATGTGGCCTCTGTCTACGGCGCCGATGAACAGGGCCGCTGCGACGCCACCACCAGCGACAAGTCCCAGCTGGCCGCCATCAGGAGCGGTTTCGACGATCCCGGCGCCCACGTCGTCCTGCCCGAGACCATCTCCAAGGAGCCTTTGACGCCGGTGGTCGCCCACGGAGATGACCAATGGTTTGACCTGGTAAAAACCGTGCTCTATGTCTTGATCAACGCCGAAGAACTGGGGGTGACCCAGGCAAACGTTGAGTCCCAGGCGGCCAGCGACAACATCGTCATCCGCCGCATGCTCGGCGCGGAAGGCGAGTTCGGCCAGTCCGATCTGGGCTTGGACAAGGATTTCGGGGTGGACGTGATCAAGGCCGTGGGCAACTACGGCGAGATCTACGACCGTTACATGGGCCCCCAGGGTGACGCATTCACCCTGCCTAGGGCTCTCAATGAATTGTGGTCTGACGGCGGGCTGATTTACGCGCCGCCTCTCCGTTAAACTAGACGAGCATCAACGATAGGCATGGGCGTCCCGAAGGCGCCTTTGCCTGCGTAAACAAACCTCTCCGAGGGTAGTACGCCCTATGCGCTGGCTCACCTATCGCGGCATTCCCCTTTGGCGTGACGTTAGAGTCCTGCGGGCGGCCGCCCAGATAATCTCCGCTATTTTGGTGGTCACGGCGGTCGTATTTTTCGTTGGAAACATTCTCAACGCGGCCGACAAACGGGGTCTATCCATGGGGTTCGGATTTCTGGGCGAAGATGCCGGATTCCCCATCGGCGAGTCGGTGCTGGAATATCATGAGTCCGACTCTTTTCAGTATGCCTTCCTAGTAGTCAGTCATGTTTGGAATCGAAGGGATAGAGGCGGTGAAGTTTGCCCCTGGCGTCCTGGGTGTTGAACCGCCAGTTAATGGTGGCTCGGGCGGCATTTCGCTCCGTGACCAGGGCCTGGACCTCCCGCCGGAGGGCGGGTTCGTTGGGGACGCGCTGCTTGAGGCAGGAGCGGGACAGCACGCTGAACTCGATTTCCGCCATATTCAACCAACTCCCGTGCTTGGGGGTGTAGTGGAACTCCAGCCGTTTGGCGACCCGGCGGGCCTCGGCCGCAGGGAAGGTCTCGTACAGGGAAGCTGTCCTGTGGGTGTTCAGATTGTCCAGGACCACTCGCACCACCGGGACCTCTGGATAGGCCTCATCCACCAGCCAGCGCATCTGGCGGGCGAAGTCCTGCATGGTGCGCCGCTCCGTAACCTGCACGTGGCGCCAACCGGCCATCGGTTCGCAGGTCAGGAACAGGTTTCGAGTGCCCTCCCGGCGGTACTCGTAGTCCTGCCGCGCCGGTCTCCCCGGCTGGGCTGGCAGCGGGGGACGGGTGTCAGCCAACAACTGGGTCGAAGTCTCGTCAAAGCAGACCACCGGCCGCCGCGGGTGATAGGGTTGGGCGTACAGGTCCAGCACGTCCTCCATGTGGGCCACGAACTCGGCGCTCACCTTGGGGATGCACCACTCCTGCTTCTGCCACGGCTTGAGGGAGTTTTTTTCAGGTGCAGCCGCACCGTCTCGTGGGATAGGGAGGGCGCCAACCCCAACTCCACCACCTGGCCCGCCAAAAGGCGCAGGGTCCAGTGGTCATGCCCTTCCGGCGGTTCGGAGCAGGCCAGAGCGATGAGGTGGGCTTCGCCCCGGTCGTCTAGCTTCCGGTACCGACGGGCTTGGGGCCGGTCTTGCAGCACCCCTTCCAGCCCCTCTTCGGCGAAGCGCCGCTTGATCCGAAACACCGTGCCCTCGGCCACATCCAGGGCTTGGGCCACCTGGGGAGCGCTCCACCCCTCATCCGTCTTGAGCAGAATCCGGGCCCGGACCGTCACCCGGGCTGTGCCTTTCCCCGCACGAACCAGATGCTGGAGCTGGTTCCGCTGTTCCGCCGTCAGCCGGACTCCATACTTTTCCCTGACCATACCACCGCCTCCCATCAACACTATCCAGAGTCAGGGTAGCTCTTTTGCTCAATCTTTCACGTTACCATTAATATCAAGTTTGACTGACTACTAGAAGCCCGGCTGAAAAGCCCTGCTGTGACGAGATGAGGTGGAGGATAACCAGTGGACTGGGCCAAGTCTGAGACTAAGGGCGACCCATCTGGCCGCGGCCAATATGAATTGGGCAGTAACGATGGGCGACCCGGCGGCGAGCCGGTCCGGTCTATTCTCTGGTTTATTGGGGGAGGAGCCTGAAGCCTGGGACATCATCCCCATCCTGGTAGCCACCAGGGTCAGGTTGGCCACCGTGGCTGCCAGGAGTAGCTGAAAGAGGGTCTTGGCCCGACCAAAGTAGCGAGATTGGCGGACCCCCAGTTGCACCAGCCGAGCCAGGCGATGCTCGACCACCTGCCGCCGGCTGCGGTATTCGGCGAAGCTCTCACTTTTCTGGAAGGCCCGGGCTTGTTGCAGGAGCGCCTCTTGGGGATGGAGAGTCACCGTACGGCCTTTGCCCTCTCCAGCTGCCACGCACTGGGACCGCAGGGGGCATACGCCACAGACCGCCGGGTCGAATTGAAAACTCTGGACCGGATAGGTCTGACCCAACCGGTTGGTCCGGGTGCCGAAGGTCCGCAAGGTGTGGGTAACATTACCGGCTGGGCAGGTGACGGTGCCGGCCGCCAGGTCGATCTGGAAGTCCTCTTTGGGGAAGTGGTCTTTTCTGGGACGACCCGGCACCTTGGCTATTAGCGTCCGACCGGCATCGGCAAAGGCCTGCCGCGTCCCGCCATCCCCATAGGCCATCCCCATAGGCCGCATCCCCAATGGTCTCCTCCACAGCTATGCCCGTGTTCTCTTCACTCTGCTCCACCAGTTCCAGGACTCCGGTGTTGTCACCGGCATTGCCGGGCAGGATATCTACCGCGGTCACCAGTTGGGAATCGGTATTCACCACCACGGCAGCCTTATGTCCGTCGAAGCGTTTGCTGCTGCTTTTGCGCCCATGGCGCATCTCCGGGTCGTGCGCCGAAGGGACCCGGTCCCGGCTTACGCCATCCTTCAGGGCCGGACCATCCTCCTGCCGTTCCACATCTTGCAAGAGGAGTTGCCCCAAGAGTTCCGCTGCTTCTCCAATAGCCTGGCGCTCAGGACTATCTGCGGGAAATCTACCTTGGGCCTGACGGGCCAGTTCCAATACCAGGTCAGCATCGGCTACTATCTTCTGCAGTAAGGCTTGCCGCTCTTTCTTGTTGTCCCAGTCAATCCCCGCCTCTCCCTTCACACTGGAGCCAAAGTAAAGCTCCAGGCCGTGTCTCAAGGCCCACTCCTCGGCCCGGGTCCCATCCAGTTGGGCCAGTGCCCGGACCACCTGGACGATGCCGTCGGCCAGCAGGTTGTAGGTGTCCTTGACCGCTCCCCGGCCCAGAATGTAGGTGGTGTTCACCGCCACCTTCATCCGCCGTCCTTTCAGGCAGCCGGTCTGCTGGGCGAATTGGAGGCTGCGCTGAAAGACGGCCCGCACCCGGTCGTGGAGGATCAGCTGGGCTCGAAACAGTTGCAGGGTGCTCTTGGCAAAGGGACGGTCCTCCACCTCAATCCCCAACGCCACCTTCCACCGGATATCGAAGTCCGCCCTCTGCTTGGCTTCCAGGTCGCTCACTTTGTCGTAGGCTTGCAACAACAGCGCGGTGGCCACCAGACTGGGCGCCACGCTATCCCGGCCATTGTCCGGGCAATACAGTTCGGCGAAGTCTTCGTCTCGAAATAGCTGACCCCGCAGGGAGGCCAGGAAGCCGTAGAAGGAGCCGCGGCCCACATAGTCCAGGTAGAGATGGTCCGCTTCCAGGAACCCCAGCTGTTTAGAGCGTTTTCCCAGCATCCCCTGCCTCCCACACCCATTAAATTATCCTGACAATTATATCGGAACAGTCGAGGTCAGTGCACTTTTCGGCCAGACCTCTAGTACTACAACGACGGGTTTAAGGTGGCGGCTCCATCCTGCTTTCGCGGCGGGTGGAGCGGCGTCTCTCGTGGGAACGGCGAGCCCGTTCGTTGCGTAGCTGCGTATCCTCCAGCCACAACAGCAATTGATCGGGCCCGAACTGCTCCCGGGGCAGCATCTCCCGCACCACCCGGTACACCTGTGGCCTCGTGATCCGGGGCATCTTTTTCCCCCCAATCCTGCTGCAGGCTCAGCAGGAACGCTCCACCCAGCAGGCACATGGCTATGTGGTGATGCCACCCTGCCCAGCTGCGGGTCTCGTATTCGTCCAGCCCCACGTCACCCTTCTCAGTCTCGAACTCCGTTTCAATGCGCCACCTGGACCCACCCACGTAGGCCAGAGTCTCCAAGGTTGTGCCCTCGGGAGCGTTGGACAGGTAGTAGCGGGGCTCGCTGCCGTCCAGGTTCCGGCGCCAGACGGCCCACAGTTCCTCGCCGGGCTTGCGCCTCCTGGTGGCCCGCACCCGCTGGGCACTGAACCGGTAGGTGCGCGGCCCCTGGCTTCCCTGGGCCACCGTTATCTCCCGCCAAGCCTCATCCGGCAGTTCATCACCGCGCTGCTCCATGGTCCGCCGCTGCCCAGGCCGCAGCTTGGGTTTGCGGGGGCGGCCGAACCCCGGATATTCCGGACTGGTCCAAGCCGGGTCCAAGGGCCAGACCGTAGTGCCGCCCGGAACGTCCAGCACGTAGCGCATCCCCAGGGCCGCCAGTCCCTCCCGGAAGGTCGGCGACATCCCGAAGGCGTCGTCTCCGGCAACCCACTCGGCCCTGAGGTAGCCCAACTCCAGGACCCGCTCCAGCATCTCCAGGGCCAACTCCGTCTTTGACCGGTAGTTCCGCCGGTCCTCCGGCACACCCGCCGCAGCACACCGGTCCTGGTCGGAGGTCCAACTCTTGGGCAGATACAGCCGCTTGTCCACCAACGCCCGGCCCAGCGGGCTGACGTAGGCCAGGAACATCCCACCCTGGCAGTTGGCCACCTTGCCCAGCCTGCCGCAGTACTGCCGGGCCACTCCCGCCGATTTCCTGCCCTGCTTGGGGAAGTCGCTGCCATCGAACACCCACACCGCCTCCAGGTGTCCCAGCCTGGGGGCCAAGTATTCCTGCAACCGCCCTATGACTGTCTCATCGGACCACCGGGCCTCGGTGAGAAAGCGCTGCATCGCCCGGGCCGAGATGCCCACCGATTCCGAGAGATTCTCGGCGTTGCGCCGCTCCTGGTCCTGCACCAGCAGCGCCTGAAGGTAATTCCCGCTGTGATCCCGCCACTGCTTGCGGCCGAAGGAGGCCGCAAAGAAGGCGTGGAATTCCTGAAGGCTGTCGTAGACCCGCTCGAAGCTCGCCGCATCCATCACCCAAACCACCCAACATCATCTGTCCAGCCATCCTACCAGACAACTCGTCGTTGTAGTACTAGGGGGTGTCATAAATACCCTTAATGCCGCGTTGATGGGCATCGCTCTGGCCACCGGCGTTGGATTTGTGGTGGGGGTAGCCCGGTTGTCCAGCAACTGGCTGGTAGCCAAGATCGCCGGCGCCTACATTGAGCTTTTTCGAAATATACCCCTGCTGGTCCAACTTTTCTTCTGGTATTTCGGCGTGTTTCTGTTGTTGCCCAGGGTGGCCGAAAGCATTCGATGGCCCGGGTCTATCTATTTGAACAACCGCGGGATATTTTTCCCGTGGGCGGAAACATCCTCCTCATTTGCGCCGTGGCTCATCGTCGTCGCCGGAGGGATCATCTTGGCGGTGGCGGCGCGAGTTTACCTTGTCCGTTTTCAGGGCCGGACGGGACGCTCCGCCTATCCGAATTTCGTCGGCTTTGCAGTGCTGATTTCGGTTGCAGCCATAGGTTGGATGGCGATGGGACTAAGCCCCCTGTCTCCAGTAGCGCCGGAGCTAGGAGAATTCAACTTCCATGGCGGGGCTCACTTGAGCCCGGAGTTCATGGCCCTTTTGGTCGGTTTGGTTGTTTACACAGGGGCCTTCATCGCCGAGATCGTCCGCGCCGGCATCCAGTCGGTCCCTCTCGGCCAAGTCGAGGCAGCCAAGGCGCTGGGAATGGGGGAGATGGAAACCATCAAGTTGGTGGTTTTGCCTCAAGCCTTGCCGGTGATCATCCCGCCTTTGATCAGCCAATACTTGAACCTGACCAAGAACTCCAGTCTGGCCGCGGCCATAGCTTACCCAGACCTTTTCAGCGTGGGCAAGATCATGATCAACCAGGCAGGGCGGGCCGTACCTGTTTTTCTTTTGATCATGGCCGCCTACCTGTCTATGAGTTTGATTTACGCGCTGATCGGAAATCTCTATAACCGGCATATCCGGTTTTCGAGGACCTAACGTGGCCGCTGCTCAAGAAACGGTAGTGCCGCGCCCGGCCGGCTTGGACCCGATAAGCTGGGCGAAAGCCAATCTTTTCAACACCTGGTACAACTCCCTTTTGACCGTCCTGATCGTGGCGGTGCTTTTTCTGGCCATCATACCGGCCTTGACATGGGCGTTCGGCAGCGCGGATTGGAGCCCCATCACTTCTAACTTGAAGCTGTTCCTGGCAGGTCAATACCCGCCGGACCAGATGTGGCGTGTCGGGATCAGCGTCCTGATATTTTCGGCCGTCTTCGGAGTGGCTTGGGGAGTTTGGGGCGGCGTGGCCCGCAATTTCGCCCTGCTGATCGCCATCGGCTTGGGCGCCCTGGCGTTTGCGCCGCTGAGTCTCGAGAACCTGGGATTGGAGGCAAGGTTCTGGATCATCGCCAACCCTGCCGCGGTGGCTCTTGGTTATCAGATCCGCCTCACCCCGTTGGCGAGTTCACGTGGGGTGATCGTTGGCGCCTTGGCCTCTTTTGCGTTGGTCCTGATCCTCCTGCGGGGATTCCCCGGGATCCCGTGGCTTCCCGAGGTTTCCACCGGCGCCTGGGGAGGGCTGCTGCTGACTTTCCTGCTGGCGGTGGTGGGAATTGTGGCTTCGTTCCCGTTGGGTGTTCTCTTGGCGCTGGGCCGCCGCAGCAACCTGCCCGTGCTAAAAGGGCTTTGCGTCCTTTTCATCGAACTGGTCAGAGGCGTTCCCCTGGTCAGCCTGCTTTTCATGGCCCAGGTGATCGTTCCGCTATTCCTCCCCGAAGACCTGCGCCTAGACCGGGTGATGCGGGCGTTATTCGCCATCACCTTGTTTAGCGCGGCCTACATGGCGGAAAATGTCAGAGGCGGTCTGCAATCGGTCCCGCAAGGTCAGGTGGAAGCCGCCCGGGCCCTGGGCTTGGGCGGCCCTCACACCATGCTGTTCATCGTGCTTCCCCAGGCGCTGAGGGCCATTATCCCCGCCATCGTCGGCCAGTTCATCAGCCTGTTTAAAGACACCAGCTTGGTGGTGACGGTCGGTTTATTGGACGTGCTGGGCATTGGCAAGTCCATAGTTTTGGGCAATGTTGAATGGGTCGGGTCGCAAAGTGAGGTCTACATATTCATAGCCCTGTTATTCTGGGTTTTCACCTATTCCATGTCCTACGCCAGCCGGAAGCTGGAAACCGCGTTGGGCGTGGGAGAACGTTAAAGGAATAAGGAGCCCAAGCGTGCCAGACGACCAGAGTCAACAGGGTCAGATCCAGGAAGCGGACGACATGATCGTCTTCCGCGAGGTCCATAAATGGTTCGGCGACTTCCACGTTCTCAAGGGCGTCAACATCAAAATCGGCCGTGGCGAGGTTGTGGTTGTCTTTGGGCCGTCGGGTTCCGGGAAATCCACCTTTATCCGCACCATCAACCGGCTGGAGGAACATCAAAGGGGCCAAATCGTGGTGGATGGCGTCGAGTTGACCCACGATATTCGCCACATAGAAGCCGTCCGGCGGGACGTTGGCATGGTGTTTCAGCCATTCAACCTATTCCCACACTTGACGGTCATGCAAAATATCACGCTGGCGCCTGTCAAGGTGCGAAAATCGCCCCGGAAAGAAGCCGAGCTCGCCGCCATGGAGTTGCTTGAGCGGGTGGGCATACCAGAGCAGGCGCGGAAGTACCCTGCGGAGCTTTCCGCCGGCCAGCAGCAACGGGTGGCCATTGCCCGGGCGTTGGCCATGCGCCCCAAGATAATGCTCTTCGATGAACCAACATCAGCCCTTGATCCTGAGATGATCAAAGAGGTTTTGGACGTCATGAGAGAGTTGGCCTCGTCGGGAATGACCATGATAGTTGTCACCCATGAGATGGGTTTCGCCAGGGAAGTAGCTCATCGCCTGGTGATGTTTGACGAAGGCAATGTCGCTGAAACCGGGACTCCAGACCAGATATTTGAGAGCCCTCAAGAGGAACGCACCAAGCTATTTCTATCGCAGATACTCTAACCCGTCTCAAGTCAGTAATTCTCTCCCGTGACTAGAACCCATTGAGTAAGCTTAGGCAGGTTGGGCCTGCTCTTGCCGGCCGGCCAGTGGCAGCACGGCGAATATCACAGCCGACGCGGCGAAGAGAGCGGCGATGAAATAGAGAACGGGATCAATCCCGGATTGCTGGTACAGGCCACCGGCGATCAACGCCGCCGCGGCCGACATGACAAAGCTGGCGAAGGTGGCGATGCCCAGCGCCGTGGCCGAGACATCCCGTCCCACAATCTCCAAGGTTGCGGCGGTCAAGATCGGCTGGTCGGGATACAGAAACAGACCCAGAAGGGCAATTGTCACCATAAGCCCGATGCCCTGATCAAATGGGATCAGCAACAGGGCCAAGACGCACGACCAAAGCAATCCCGGCGCCAAGACCTGTTTCCTGCCCCACCTGTCAGACAGGTGCCCAGCCACCGGTTTGGACACCAAGCCAACGGCGATAAGAAGCCCAATGTGGAAGCCCCGGGCGAACGGGCTCATTTCCAGATCGTTTCCCAGATAAAGAGGAAGGACGGTCAACAGCGCCACCAGGGACATTGCCCGGAATCCCCGGACAACCGTGATACCCCACAACAACGGGTCGGTCAGCAAACGTTTGGTCGACTCGGCTCTGGACTTCTGCCCGCCGGACCTGTCTTCGGACTCCTTCAATCTGCCAATGTTCTGAAACGACCAGACGGCCAGCAAAGCAAGGAAGACCGGAACTATGGCGTAAACGCTGAGGATCCCTTTCCAGCCCAATATCATCAACAGGGCGCCCGTGGCCAGCGGACCCGCCACGTCTCCGACGCTGCCGCCCACACCGTGGAACGCCAGAGCCAAGCCCCGTTTCTCAGGAAAGTGGTAGGAGAGGGAAGCCGACGCCGGCAGGTGCCAAAGCGAGTGGGCCATGGCCACCAGGGCCATGCCTGCCAAGAGAAGAGGATAGACTGGCGATATACCGATGGCCAATGAGCCCAACCCAGCCACCAACAGGCAGGCCGCCAGCAACAAACCCCATTGGCGCCTCAACACGTCCGCCATTACACCGCCGGGCAACCGTATCAGCCCCGAAGCCAGTTCCCTGGAGGCCAAGATTCCTCCGACTCCCACGGCGCTAAGACCGAACGCGGCCTGTATCTCGGGAAGCACGACCACGAAGCTCTGCATGACCCAATGGAATACCGAGTGGCCGACTGCCAGACCGGTGATCATGAACCGGCCGGTCATCCGGATGTCGTTAGCCTCGGCAGCCGCCGTATTTGTTTCTTCCGTCATAGTTAGCTTAATCCATCATGGCTAACCGCCACCACGCGCAATTTCCAGCCCGTACCCGCCGTTCGTCCTGAGCTTGTCGAAGGACCCTATCTCAGGCCGTCCGGTATCTCTTGATATTAACGGGAGCCCAATCAACGGCCTAGGTAGCTAGGCGACCCTAAGCACGGCCTCGGCCGGCAGATCGGCCAGGCGGACCGAAGTTACGCTCTGATCCCTCAGCACCGTCGACAAGTCGTCGTTCTTAAACCCACATTTCCCATATGGCTAAAAAGTTGTCTCAGTAATTCGTCGATGTCTTTCAACCATTGGCTAATTATGGGCCCTTTTTGCGTGCTCCCAGCTATAATAACTCCATGATATGTCACTTTGCAGTAAGATGCCGTAGGCATCATGGAGGCACCTGATGGGTGACGGCGAAAATGCCCCTCTCCGGCTCCAATTCAACCCCAAAGTCCGCCTGGAATTTCACGGCTCAACCATCACCTCCGACGCTGGTCTTCTTGCCTTTCGAGAGTTTGATGATGCCTTGGGCCTTACCGAAATCGCTGAGGACTACCTCCAGGAAAGCCGTACCGGACGCAATATCCTTCACCACCTGGTTCCGCTGCTAAGACAGTCGATCTACAGCCGCTTGGCCGGCTACGACGACACCAATGACGCAGTGCGCCTTTCCCAAGACCCAGCCATGCGAGTGATCGTGGGATGGCAAGGCTCGGAGCGGAAAGGAGCCAGCACCAGTGAGATGGGCCGGTTCGAGACGGAGTTCCTGACCCAAGAGGACAACCGGCAGGCGCTGGCACGAATAAATACCCAGTGGGTGGAACGAGCTATGGCCCATACCCTACACCGGCGAGTAATCCTGGATATGGACAGTTCCGAGAGTCCAGTGCACGGCCAGCAGGAGGGAGCAGCCTATAACGGCCACTTTGAATGCGTCTGCTATCACCCTCTCTTTCTGTTCAACCAGTTCGGGGATTGTGAAGCAGCTAAGCTACGGTCAGGCAACGTCCCCAGTGCCGATGATTGGCAAGAAGTCCTTGATCCGGTGGTGGAGCGTTATTTGACAGCAGCCTGACTGCTGCTGTTTCGTGCTGACGCCGCCTTCGCCAAGCCGGAGATATACGATTATCTGGAAGCAAGAAACATCGGCTACGCCATCAGGCTGCGGTCCAACCAGGTGCTGCAGCGGGAGATAGCGCCCCGGCTGATACGGCCTACGGAGTGGCTTTCCCCGAAGCCCATCGTCTCCTATCATGACTTCGTCTACCAGGCCCAGAGCTGGAACGTTGCTCGGAGAGTGGTCTCTAAGGTGGAGTGGCGCCAGGGAGAACTGTTTCCCAGAGTGGGCTTCATAGTCACCAATCTGAGCTATCCAAACATCGGGATAGTCCGCTTTTACAATGGCCGAGGCACCGCGGAGCAATGGATAAAAGAAGGCAAGTACGCCCTGAACTGGACGAGGTTGTCCTGCCACAAGTTCGTGGCCAATCAGGTCAGGCTGGAGTTGTTCGTACTGGCTTACAACTTGGGCAACTTCATGAGAAGGCTAGCCTTACCGGAGGCAATGAAGCACTGGTCGTTGACCAGTCTGCAGACCAGGATGATCAAGACTGGAGGACGGTTGGTGCGCCATGCCGGAAGGCTGGTGTTTCAGCTTGCTGAGGTGCTGGTGAGCCGGGAAATGCTAGGCGGGATACTGGAACGAATTGGTCGGCTTAGGCTGGCTCCTGGCTAGTCCACTTTAGGAGCGTCGGGATTGGTTACGGTTACGGGGTCGCACAGGGCAAAAGAGCTTCCCAAGGGGGAGACTTGGGCGTAGACCAGCGGTTTGGGGCTTTTACGCTTGGCAGTACAGTGGTTGCCCAATGAAAGCGGGGACTTTGAGTGAATCAGGCCGCATCAGACCGCATTTGACGCCCTTGGAATGCGGGATTATATTTGGCGGTATCCCCGCGGGAGCTATATCCAGGAAAGGTGGTTTGATCTGGGGAATCCCGGCTAAACCACTGCTCGAACCGCTCGGGAATCCCTGTATCCGTTGAACCAGTGTTCCCGTTGTATGCGTGCTGTTCCAACTCAGTCAGAAGCCCCGGTTCCCGGTCTAGGTCCTCTGCCAGTTCGGGCCACCGCAGCCGGATGGCAATCCATTTGGCAAGGGCAGCCAACTCTTCGGGTCTGAATTCCAGATCACTAGCCGAGTTGGCGACGGGGAGTTGCAGCCGATAAGCGTTGTCAAACCGCTTGACCTGGCGGGGATTGGGGTCCAAGTATCCCAGGGCACCGAACTCAGCGTCGCGTACCTGGTCTGAGTCGGCGGTGAATAGATTGGCGCGCTCGGCCCGTTCCGCCACCTCCAAGGCCCGCTTCTGGATCTCGTCTGGGGCTATTTCCGCTTCCAATTGCCTCCGCCTAAGCCGGGCGTCGGCCGGGTTCCCCATACCACGGTTACGCATCTGCTCGCGGAACCGTTCCACCATCAACTCGGGCGGCGGAGGTGGCGTGATCGTCTCGGCAGGAGGATGTTCACTATCGTCTTGGCCCAGTTCTGGGGCTGGTGGCCGCGGTGGCGCTTCTCTGTTGGTGACCATGGATAGCAGGTCTCTCATGCCGCTTGGGGTGGCCTGAGGCACCGACACCGACATCTGGACTATCTTGGATAGGAACCGGCCCATACTCCTCGGCCAGCGGATTCTCCCGTTCTTTCAGGTGCTCGACCATACCCTCGTAGGCGACCTCGATGCTGCTGGCCACCATCTGGCGGTCCATGCCCAGGATGAACACGCAGCGGGCATCGATGGAGTTGAAAATCTGGTTGATGGCCTCAATTACTTCGACGACAGGCGCCGGACTACAGCGGTCCAAGTCGTCGACGAATACCGCGATTGCCCGTTCGTCTTTGGTGTAGCCATTGCCCGTGACGGCCGCCGCCGTTGCCGGTGCATCGGTACCCCGCTGGCGGTCTTTGTTGGGGCTGGGCGCCAGCTTTTTCATCAACTGTTCGATGTCCCGCTGGGCATCTATACTGAACCCCAATTGGTCCTGGAATCTTACCCTCCGGGCGTGGGCGTCCACGCTGCGCTTGAACGGGTTGCCGATGATCCCAGAAAAACGATGCAGGGTGAGCGCCGCTGCCGCCAGCACGCCGCCGCCGCCGAGACTGGTGATCAGATTCAATCCCAGGCTGGATTTGGCAAATCCAGCCCAGGCCACCGCCCCTCCAGCCGCAGCCAGGGGAAGGCCGAGATTCTTCACTAGGGACCACCACCGTCCCAGGCGGGACCATTCCAGGCGAAAGCGGAACCAACCCCGCGACCAGATGGAGCCCATCTGGGTCTGCGGCACCTCGTAAATAGTCTTGGCCGAGGCCGCCCAGAGACGTTCGCTTTTTTCGAAGCGCCAAGCTGGGAACTCCACCGTGTACCACCGCCGCCGGGCAATCTTGGGATTGTCCTTCGGGCCTTTTCCTATTAGGGTTTTTAGGTGGAGCCCCAACCATGACCGCCAGGGAACGTCGTCTCCACGGTTCAAGCCTAGTGGGTTTTTTAGTTTTTTCAGCACCCACGACCGCCAGGGAACGTCGTCTCTACGGCTCATGCCCAATGGGGCCTTTAGTCGTCGCAGCGCCCACGATCGCCAAGGAACGTCGTCCCCACGGTTTCTTGCCCACAAGGGCCTTTACATGCAGCATCAACCATGAATGCCAAGGCATCTTGGTTTCCCGGCTCTTGTCCAACAGGTCCTTCAACTGAAGCATCACCGACGACTTACCCGCGCCCCAGGGAGCGGTGACGGCGATGGCCAAAGGAAAGGTGGTTTTGGAGTGGTTTAGCACCGTGTCCAATCCTTTGACCAGATGCTCGAAGCCCAAGGCGTCGGTGGCGCTGGCCCCGTCGTCTTTGATGCTGGCTTCCACATTCAGCGCGGGGGCCGGGCCGGCCGGGCCGTTGGCCAGGCAAAAGGCTCCAAATCTTTATGGTCTGGTCTCCTGACGCAGAGATTATCTGGTGGCCGCCACGCCTGGCGGCCACCGACATTACAGGGTTAGTGTGTCCACTGAGCGTGCGTACCTCGTTCCCTGTTTCCAGGTCCCAGACCTTGACGGTCTTGTCCTCCGACCCTGAGACAATCTGGAGTCCGTCAGGCGTAACCGCCACCGACACTATAGCCTCATTGTGTCCGACGAGGGTGCATAGCTCGTTCCCCGTCTCCAGGTCCCGGACCTTGACAGTGTTGTCGTACGACCCTGAGACAATTTGGAGTCCGTCAGGGGTGACCGCCACCGACCGTACAGAATCAATGTGCCTGCTGAGGGTGCGTACCTGGTTGCCCGTCTCCAGGTCCCAGACATTGACAGTGTTGTCCTTCGACCCTGAGACTATCTGGCGTCCGTCAGGGGTGACCGCCACCGACCGTACAGAATCAATGTGCCTGCTGAGGGTGCGCACCTGGTTGCCCGTCTCCAGGTCCCAGAGATTGACAGTGTTATCCTTCGACCCTGAGACTATCTGGCGTCCGTCAGGGGTGACCGCCACCGACAATACAGAATCAATGTGTCCGCTGAAGCTGCGCACCTCGTTCCCCGTCTCCAGGTCCCAGACATTGACAGTGTTGTCCCTCGACCCGGAGACTATTTGGCGTCCGTCACGGGTAACTGCCACCGAAAGAACGCCATCAATGTGTCCAGTGAGGGTGCGTACCTGGTTGCCCGTCTCCAGGTCCCAGATCTTGACAGTGCCGTCGTCCGACCCAGAGACGATTTGACGCCCATCGAGGGTGACGGCCACCGACAATACCCAGCTAGCGTTGCCAGTCAGGGTGCTCAGCGATTGGTCCGGCAACTCGGGTAGGTCTGACGGAAATCCGGCCAATGCTCTGACCGCGTCCCGCAACTCCGGCAGTTCGGCATATTGGCGGTAGTCGAAGGACAGGGCCAAAACGCTCCGGGAAGCCATTTCGATGGCGGTAGCGATCAGTCCGTTTATTTCTTGTTCTGTTTGGCCAAGGTCGATCGTGGGGACCGAGAAGACCACCGTCTTCAGTCCCTGATGGACCCGAACTTGGTTGTTGTACTCCTCCAAGTACTGTTGGGCCGGTAGGGTTTGGCGGAACGCGGGCAGCTTCAGATATGAGGGTCGTTCTGGCATAGTCCCCAGGAGCGGGCCGGGGTAGGCGGACCGTGCAAAATCGGGCAATGCATCGTCATGCGGAGCCAGTATTAACCACGGTTTCGCTGGCACTTGGTTTGCTAGATCAACCTGGGCAGGGGGATCTTGCAGTGCCTCTTGCAACTGCTCGTCGGTTAGTGACATCACTCCGAAGGATTCGGCACCCCTAAAAGTTATCATCACGACGTCGGCGGAATCGATCATCCCGCCCAGGGGCTCCAGTCCAGCCTTGGTGGTAACGGCGTTGACCAGGTCTCTATAGGTGACCATCACCATGGTGCGGAGGCCCAGTTCTTTGACTCTCTCCAACGCATTGGCCGTTACCTCCGGGACGGTGCTAATACTGCCCAGCAGTAACGCGACTCCCGTTCCGCCGTCCGAGGCAAATCGGTGGAACAACTCTAAGGGTAGTTCGTCCTCCTCCTCGCCAGGGTAATGTTCCAGCCAAACTCCAGTGGGATAAAAACCGGTCGCGTCTATTTCTATTTGGGGGGGCTGTTGCCATATTTCGACCCTCGAGAGCGGACGTTGTGGGCCAATAAAGCTATAGGAAATCAGGCGATAGGGAATTCTACCCCGAAACGACGGCCCACCAAGGCCAGGCTCGGTGTCTAAGTAATCACCCCCTCCGCCACCAATTCGCCCAACTCGTCCGCGTCCAAACCGAGCAGACCCCCAAAGATCTCCCGGTTATGTTCGCCGTATCTGGGAATCGGCCCCGCGGTGGTCGGTGTCTTGGAGAACTTGATGATGCTGGGTCCGGGGACCAGTATCTTTTTCCCCGTGGCGTTGCCGTCGGAATCGTCCAACTCGGCCTCCATCATCACCTCCCTCTCCCACAGATGTTTGTCTTCCAACACATCGGGGATACTCATGGCCCGACCCACTGGAATATCAGCGGCCACCAAGGCTGCTTCCACCTCTTTCACCGGCCTCTCTTCACACCACAGGTGCAAGAGCTCCATGCGTATCTCGGCTTTGTCCGTTGCGAACATGGGCGCCGCGTACTCCGGATCATCGGCCAGATCGGCGTACCCCATGACCTTCAACATGCGTTCCCACATGCCGGCCCTGGCGGCGCCGGTGCTTACCCATCCGTCCAGACATTTAAGGAATGTGCCGGCTCTTTTAAAGTCGTTGGTCCCCGTATCGTAGCACATGGCCAGGGCCACCTCTTCTAGGCTTATGCCCCCATCCAGCATGGCCACCTCGATCCACTGGCCTTCGCCCGTTCGGTCCCGGTGCCTCAACGCTCCCAGGATGCCGATGGCGATGTGCAGGGCGGCGGTCCGGTCCATGATAGGCCCCTCGGCCATAACGGGCTGATCGAATCCCCGGCCCGTCTGGTGCCCAATGCCGCTCATCGCCTGAATGATAGGATCGAAGCACTGGCGGTCGCGGTAGGGCCCATACTGGCCGAATCCGGAGACCGAGGCCAAGATTATCTCCGGGTTCACCCGGCACAGTGCTTCGTACCCAAATCCCATTTTCTCCACCATGCCAGGCCGGTAATTCTCCAGCACCGCATCGGACACCCGGATAAGATCAAATAAAAGTTCCTTTCCTTTGGGATGCCTGGTGTCCACGGTAATGCTTTTTTTGCCCCTGTTATAAGCGGCGAACTGGACGCTCATATCGCCGACGAACGGCCCCGAATTCCGGAGGTCGCCCCCCTTGCGCCACTCCACTTTGATTACTTCGGCGCCCATGTCCCTTAGAATCAACGATGCTCGGGGAGCGGCCTGCCAGCGGGCCAACTCAACGATGCGGACTCCTTCAAGGACTTTGCCTGGAGCGGAAGGGACTTTGGCTTCAACTTTGGTCTGGGACATCGATATTCTCCTGAACGAACCACTGATTTTTCAGGTTTGATTTCTCGCAACAGGATAACCGGATGGCTGAGCTATAGCCAGTGGCCGATTCGAGAGCCGAAGCTGGCCCAAGGAGCTTGCGCTGGAATCACGCCGGACGCAAGACTACATCCACGCCACTGAGAGGCTGAAAACTGCCCCTTTTAAGCTTCGGATTGAGCCCGCTCGCGGCGTTGACAAGGAGTCCCGCCGTAGCTAAAGTTAGCGATAACCATTATTATCTACTGCCCACGACTACCAACGTCGAAACTATTGTCTCTCCAGTTCTACCCTTACGATTGACACAATAACGGGGAGGTTTACCATGACCACCGGCGAGAAAAAGCGTTCGCTAATCGTAGTCCAGCTTATTGGCGCCAACGACCCTCTTAATACTTTGATTCCTTACAGCAACGGCCTTTACTACGACTACCGGCCCACCGTCAACATACCGGCTAAAGATGTGCTTCCTTTGGATGATGACTTTGGTTTCTCCCCGCAGTTGGGTCCTATCAAGGACCTTTGGGACCGGGGCAACGTGGCCTTGGTGAACGGAATCGGTTACAACACGCCGGTTCGCTCCCACTTCAGGTCCATGGACATCTGGCATACCTGCGAGCCGGAAAAGATCGCCACCGAGGGCTGGTTGGGCCGCGCTATCCGCGACCTGGACCCGCAGGGCGACAACGTACTGACCGGCATAAACTTTGGCAGGGGTCTTCCCAGGGCGCTGGGCTGCAAGGGAGTTCCCGTGGCGTCGGTAGGTAACCTGGAGACCTACGGATTGTTTCCCGACGTGGAAGACGAGCAAGAAAAAGGGTACGCATTGGAAGCCTTCGCCCGCATGTACGGCATGTCCAAAGACAAAGACCCCATCATGGATTCGTTAGGACAGACCGGTCGGAACGCCTTGAAAGGGGCGGACATACTAAGGACTGCTCCCGGCAAATATTCCTCCTCTGTCGAATATGCCCAGAATCCTATCTCCCAGAGCATGAAAAACATCGTGCAAGTGATGTCCGCGGACTTGGGAACCCGAGTGTTCTACACCTCCTACGGAAGCTTCGATACCCACGGCGGCGAATTGTTGACCCACGCCAAGCTGTGGGACGACGTTGCCGGAGCGGTAGCGGACGGCTACGCCGATCTGGAGGAACATGGCCTGCAAGACGACACTCTGATGCTTATTTGGACCGAGTTCGGCCGGCGCATCCGGGATAACGGCTCTGGAACCGATCACGGCGCCGGCGGCTTGGCGATGCTGATCGGAGGGTCGGTCAACGGCGGCATGTACGGCGAATACCCCTCTTTAGAAGAAGCCCAACAGTTGGATGGCGACCTTCGGGCCAACAACGACTACCGGTCGACCTACAGCACGATACTTGAGCGTTGGCTGGGACTTGACGCCCCCTCCATCGTCAACGGGCAATTCGAACACCTGGAATTCATCGGGAAATAACCGGACCTGAGGCTCCGTCACGCCAAAATGATGCTAGCGGGTGACGGAAAACCCCCTCTCCAACTCTCCCCCTTCGTAAGGGGGAGAGAACCGGCTCTCCTTCCCATTTGGGACGGGGAAAGGCTGGGATGGCGGCCGGAGCCTATGCGTCTACGCTAACTGGTTTCAATATTAACTTCCTGAACTGATGCCAAGAGCTTCCATGAAGGAGAAACCATGAGTAACCAAGACATCGCTTTGATGGCGCACTTGATGCGCCGGGCGGGATTTGGCGCCAACCGGGACGAATTGGAGGAGCGTGTCGCCATGGGCTACGAAGCCGTGGTGGAAGACTTGCTCCACCCAACCGACCCGCAGAACCTGCCCGACGATGTCATCCGCCGCTACCACACCGAGCAGGCGGAGATGCGCTTGGCCGACGGCGCGGCAGCCTATTGGCTCTACCGGATGATCACCACCCGGTGCCCCCTGGAAGAGAAGCTAAGCCTTTTCTGGCATAGCCTTTTCGCCACCGGCTACAACAAGCTCAACCAGGCCCGGGCGTTGGTCAACCAGATCGAGATGTTCCGGCGGGAAGGCCTCGGCAATTTCTCCAACCTTCTGGTGGAACTTGCCAAAGACCCCGCCATGATCATCTGGCTGGACAACAACGAAAACCACAAGGACGCCATCAATGAGAACTTCGGGCGGGAACTCCTTGAGCTCTTCTCGCTAGGCATTGGCAATTACACTGAAGACGATATTAAGGAATGCGCGCGGGCCTTTACCGGCTGGACCCTGGGCAATGCCGAATACATGGCCATGCGGGCGGCCCGTGACTCGATCTGGCCCTACAGCCGCATCTCCTGGTTCTACGAATACCGGGAAGCGGACCACGACGACGGCGAGAAGACCTTCCTCGGCGAGACTGGCCGGTTCAACGGCGAGGACATCGTGGAGATAATCGTCCGCCAAGAGGCTACGGCACGGTTTATCTGCACTCGGTTATTCCAGTTCTTCGCCGCCGATGACGTGGACGAAGAAGGCGAGCAGGTCATCGCGACAATGATCCAAGCGTATGTCGACTCGAATCACGAGATACGTTCCATCCTGCGCACGTTGTTTAACTCCGACTACTTCAAGTCTGAGAAGGCCCGGTTCGCCAGAGTGAAGGGACCGGTGGAGCTGGTGGTCGGCGCTGTAAGGATGGCCGGCAGCTATCAGACGCCCACCCAGGGAATTGAGCAGGTGGCGCGCCAGGCCGTGTATATGGGCCAGGGATTGTTGCAACCCCCGTCGGTCGAGGGGTGGCATGAGGGCATTGAGTGGGTCGACAGCGGCGCCTTAGTGGAACGCGTGAACTTCGTCGCCCACGAACTGGCCAACGTGAACAACCCGGGCGTGCGGAAGATCATCGACAGATTGGCCGGTGAAGGCGTTCTATCACCCGAGAATTTGGTTGACCGTTGCCTAGACCTGCTTGGTCCTATGGAGGTCTCTGAGGAGACGCGCGCCTCGCTGGTTGAGTACGTGGCGCACCAGGGTGACCTGTCGTTGCTAGGGCACCAGCCGGGAGACGAAGCGGAAAAACGGGTCGGGAACCTCCTGAGCCTAACCACCGCCACCAAGGAATTCCAGTTGGTCTGAGCCATCCTTCGACAGGCTTAGGACCAACGGGGGACGAGGCTCAGGACGAACGGGGGAGATTCCACCCATTGTTGGTGGAGGCATTTCTTGTTTCGTTCGTGTTGAGCTTGTCGAATCACTGTTCCACTACAGATATACATAGGGTGATCCACCCGCATCCAGGGGGTAGACATTGACTTCGCCAACGACCGCCACCTTTACCTTGGACTACGTCAAGACCATCGGGCTGGCGACCAACCAGATCGGCCGAGGTTTTATCAATCCATACGATGTGGCCTTCTCCAGCGACGGCCGAATCTTCGTCCTGAACCACTGCGACTCCGCCCGTAAGAATTTGATGAGAGTGGGCATAGTTGATCTGGATCAAGAAGATTACTTGGGTGAGTTTGGCAAAGGCGCCGGCGCCGGGGACGAACAGTTCAATTCTCCGGTGGCTATGGCCTTCGACTCCCAGGATCGGCTGTACATAACCGATGAACTGAACCACCGGGTTACCATATTTGACGCGTCGGGAAAATTCCTGGGCAAGTGGGACACCAAGGGCGAGGGCGACGGCGAGTTTAACGGCCCAGCGGGTATCGCCATCGACGGCCAGAACAACATCTACGTGGTGGACCAGCACAACAGCCGGGTCCAGAAATTCACCACAGAAGGGAAGTACCTCGGCCGATGGGGAGAGCCTGGCAGCGGCGCCGGCCAGTTCAACCTCCCATGGGGAATAACCACTGATTCGGCGGGAGACGTCTACGTGGCCGATTGGCGGAACGACCGCATCCAAAAGTTTTCGCCGGCCGGGGATTTCATGGCCAGCTTCGGCGAGTTCGGAACCGGCGACGGCCAGTTCCACCGGCCTTCGTCCGTGGCGGTCGACGCCCAGGGATTCATCTACGTCGCCGACTGGGGCAACGAGCGGGTGCAGGTGTTCGACTCAGGCGGCGAATTCCAGTTGAAGCTCAGTGGCCAGGCCACCGTGTCCAAGTGGGCCGGTGATTACCTGAACGTAAACCCCGATGAGAAGCGGACTAGAGAGATGTCCAACCTCATTCCCAACCTGCCGCCCCACCTGAATACACCTCACCACATTTCTTCTCTGACCGAGCCTTACTTTTGGGGTCCGGTGTCGGTAAGGCTGGATTTACATGGGCGCCTGTTCGTTACCGAGTCCAACCGCCACCGCTTCCAGGTCTACCAACGGAACTAGACTTCAACCCCCACCCTAACCTTCCCCCTCAAGGAGGGAAGGGATCTGTACGCTCCCCCCTTACGGGGGAGAGTTAGAATGGGTGCGAACTTCCACAAATAATCAAACATTAGTGAAGTAACAGGGTCTAAATTTAATCCCAAATCAAGGAGAACAAATGCCGCCGCTACGACCACAACCGCGTTTCCCAGAATCTGACACGCAGCCGTTTTGGGACGCCACCAAAGACCACGAGTTGAAATACCAGACCTGCAATAGTTGCAAGGAGGTCATCTTTTATCCACGCCACCATTGCCCTAGTTGCGGCTCCCTGGAAAACACCTGGAACGTTTCCAAGGGCGAGGGCGCGGTTTACACCTTCAGCGTCATCATGCAGAGCCGGCACCCGGCGTTCAAAGACCTCGGTGCTTACGCGGTGGCCTACGTGGACCTGGACGAGGGGTTCAGGATCATGACCAATATCGTGAGTATTGAGGATCCCACCAAAGACATCCGGTGCGGCATGAGGGTCAAGGTTCGCTGGGAGGACCAGGGTGAGGGGGAGTTATCGCTGCCCATGTTTGAGCCGGCCTGATTTGCGCCGATAAGCTAAGGCCTGATACGCGAATTATTGGGCCAGCTTCCAGGTGTATAGAATCACCGACACGGCGGTGGCTAGGTTAAGGCTGGAGACACCGGTAGCCATGGGGATGGAGACGCATTGGCTGGCTCTGGCCATCAACTGCTCGCTGATTCCTTCACGTTCAGCGCCGAAAGCGTAGACGGCCTGGGAAGGCAAAATTTCCGGGCGTAGTGGCTCGCCGCCGGAATCGATCACTACCAGGAGACGGCTGCAATCAGAGAGCGCATCGGCCCGCGCCACCGGAACGGCGTATTGCAGCCCGGTTGCGGCTATGATCGCCGCCGGGTGCCAAGGGTCCTGCGGCCCAGTGGTCACCACCCCTGCCGCTCCCGCCGCCGCCGCAACTCGAATGGACGCGCCGATGTTTAGCAGGTTTCTGGGGTTTTCCAGAAGCACCACGGGACCTGCCTGCGAGTTATCAAGAATTTGAGCCGCGGTCGTCTTGGGACGTTTGGCAATCGCAATGACCCCTGTGGGAGGTCTCACCGGCGCCAGTTTGCCGAAGTCTCCCGGCTCCACCACCCGTACATGCTTTTTGATGGCGGCAGCGGCATCCGGAGCGTAGTCTGCGGCCAGCAACTCCAGCTCACCATCCTTTGTCGCAACCACTTCAAGCAGTTCGGCGCCAAACCGAATGGCGTGCTTCAGCGGGTGAAACCCCTCAAGGACCGCCAGCGTACGGTCAGTGCGGGCGGCGCGAAAGCGGTCGATTAGCTCTTGGCGTTTCATCATAGATTTATTGATTTCGCTTGGCGTCAATGCCGGTCTCTAGCAGCATATTTCCGGGGTCTCCATGTTTGGCGGGCATGTTTGGCGGGCATGTTTGGCCGGCATGTTTGGCCGGCATGTTTGGCCGGCATGTTTGGCGGGTAAGATGGCCCAAGTATACTAAATCCTTTTCTTCCGGGCTCAGTGGAGGCTGCGCTTGACAGGCGAGGTGAAGGTGCATAGATTGCGCTTGCCGGACAACATCCTGCCGTCCGGCCTCGGCGCGTATTCCCGGGCGCTATACACAACGATAAACGCGAGGTGAACCATGGATATAGGATTTATCGGAGTTGGCAACATGGGAGCTGGGATGGCCAACAACCTGATCAAGGCCGGCCATTCACTCACCATCCATGAACTTGTTCGCGAGCGGGCGACCCCATTGTTGGAGCAGGGCGCCAAATGGGCCGATTCTCCCCGGGAAGCCGCCGAAGCAAGCGAGATCACTTTCACGTCTCTACCCGCTCCATTGGACGTGGAGGCCGTGGCCCTGGGTGAAGGCGGAATATTGGAGGGCGCGAAATCAGGGAGCGTTTACATCGACCTTAGCAGCAATTCTGTCAGCCTGGTGCGCAGGATGTCCGAGGTTTTCGCCGCCAAAGGAATCGCCATGCTGGACGCGCCAGTAAGTGGTGGCGTGACCGGCGCCCGCAGCGGCCAACTTGCGATCATGGTGGGTGGAGACGAAGCGGTGTTCCAGCGGGTCAAACCTATACTGGATGATTTCGGCGACAACGTGGTCTACTGCGGCAGCATTGGCGCGGGTTCGGTCTGCAAACTGATGCACAATACCATTTCGGCGATCACCAGCCAGGCGATCAGCGAGCTTTTCACTTTGGGCGCCAAGGCCGGGGTAGAACTGAAACCGATGTGGGAAACAGTCCGCCGCGGTGCTTTCGGGCGAGGCGCAGGCGGTATACACGGCCTGCCGGGCAGCTGGTTCAGCGGCCAATTCGACCCTGATTGGGAGAGGGGATTCTTTGCCGTCAAGCTGATGCGAAAAGACGTTGGCCTGGCCACCCAACTAGCCAGAGAGTTCGACGTTCCGATGCCCTTGGCCAATTTGGCCGAGCAGGAGATGGTTCAGGCCATCAACCGAGGCTGGGGCGACGACCCCACAGCCAAGGTTCGCCTCCTTCAAGAGGAACGGGCGGGAGTAGAACTGAGAGCCGACATCCCCACAGGCCGGACCCGGCTGGAGATTGAGGATTAGGGCAAACTCTGGGGTTGAGACGGCTGGGATAAACCCGAATATACCTAGAAACTCGGACGGAAACCCCGATTCTCTCCAAGCTGCCGTTTTCTTAGCGACGATTATCGATGTAACAGTGGGTTCTTGAACCGTATTAAAGACACTATCATGCCACATAAGACTATAATACGTCTGTCTGGCGTAGCGCGAAACCCGGCCAATGGCTTTCCGGCCAGACCTCTAGGACTGCTCGCAGACAACGTGGAATACCCCAGTAAGGTCGACTATACTCGCGGTATGTTGGATCAATCGCCTCAGCCAAAACGAAGTTCGATTACCAACAATCAGCCTCGTGACGTATTTATCGGCCGCCATAGTGAGATGGCGGCCCTCACCAAGGCCTTAGATGACGTTTTAACGGGTCAAGGGCGGTTGGTGATGTTGGTGGGCGAGCCGGGCATAGGCAAGACCCGCACCTCCCAAGAATTGGCGGCATACGCCGATCATCGCGGCGCGCAAGTGCTCTGGGGCCGGTGTTACGAAGAGGGCGGCGCGCCGTCCTATTGGCCATGGGTCCAGGCCATCCGGTCTTACGTCCAAAGTTGTGATCCGCAACGGTTGCGATTGGAGATGGGACCCGGCGCGGCGGTCATCGCCGAGATCGTCCCCGAAGTGCGTCAACAACTGCCTGATCTAGAGAGGGCGGCCGGGCTAGAACCCGAGCAAGCCCGCTTTCGCCTGTTCGACTCCATCACCACCTTTCTGAAAAACATGGCTGCTTCTAAGCCATTGCTGCTGGTGTTGGACGACCTGCATTGGGCTGACAAGCCATCTTTGTTGTTGCTGGAATTCCTGACCCGAGAGTTGGCCGGCAGCCATATCCTGGTGCTTGGCTGCTACCGGGACATGGAGCTGTCCCGGCAACATCCCCTGGCAGAGACCCTGGGCCAGTTGGCGCGGGAACCCGTTTTCCAAAGGGAATTGCTGCGGGGTATGACTCAGGATGAAGCCCAGAGTTTGATAGAGACGGCCGCGGGCGCCGGTCCGCCAGAGCACTTGTGGAAGCAGTTTATCGAAACACCGAAGGCAACCCCTTTTTCATGACTGAGATCATCCGGCTCATGTCAGAGCAAGGAGAGTTGACTGGTCAAACGATCGCTGCCGACGGAAGCATCCGGATACCCCGAAGGCGTGCGGGAGGTCATCGGGCGGCGCCTCAACCGGCTCTCGGATCAATGCAACCAGGTCTTGACCACCGCGTCGATCATCGGCCGGGAGTTTGAATTTGGGTTGCTGGGCAGCCTGATGGGTGACATCGGCGAGGACCAATTGCTGGGCGCCGTGGATGAAGCGTCGGCCGCTCGCTTGATCGAGGAGGCGCCCAACCGGGCCGAGCGATTCCAGTTCAGCCACGCACTGGTCCAGCAGACCCTGGCTGAGGAGGTGACCACCACGCGGAGGGTGGGGTTGCACGCCCGAATTGGCGAGGCTTTGGAAGAACATTACGGGGCCGATGCGGATTCCCACGCCGCCGAGTTGGCCCGCCATTTCGGTGAATCCCAGACCGTGGCTGGCAGCGAGAAGTTGGTTTACTATTCGCTCCTGGCCGGCGAGCAGGCGCTGGCCGCATTCGCTTACGAGGATGCCGTTGCTCATTTCGAAAACGGCTTGGCCGCCCGGGACATAGCCTTGGAAGGTACGGAGGCGGCTGCCGATGACGAGGCAGCTGCTCTGCTGTTCGGCCTGGCGCGGGCCCGGTCGGCCACCGTTGTGGGACATCGGCTGGTGGAAGCTTTCGCCAATCTAAGGCGCGCCTACGAATATTATGCGGAAGCCGGGAAGGTCGACCTGGCGGTGGCTGCCGCGGAGTTCCCAATCTCGGGTGTGCGGATTCGAATATCAGGTGTCGCCGAGTTGTTGGCTCGTGCTCTCGATCTCGTACCGGTTGAATCCCATGAGTCTGGGCGCCTGCTCTCCCGCTATGGTGGGATCCTCGGGGATGAAAGAGGCGACTACGAAGGCGCCCAAGACGCCCTGAGTCGGGCGATATCCATCGCCAGGCGTGAGGGAGACGTGGCTTTGGAGGGCCAGGGTCTGGGATATGCCGCCGCCGTTAGCGCCGCATACCTCCGCTGGCGAGAGAGCGTAGACCATGGACTTCGGGCCATTGATCTGAACGCGGGTGATGAGAACCCGTTGGCTCCGGCGGTCCATCGCTGGTGGGCCGCGGTCAGCTTGCTTCGCATTGGAGACCTTGATGCGGCGAGGCCCCACGCCTTGATCCTGCGAGACCGGGCGGAGAAGCGAGGAGCCAGCCGGCTGAGCATTAGTATGGCCTTGGCGCCAATAACGACCCTTTCGTGCCTCGAGGGCGGCTGGAAAGCAGGCCGTGAAGATAGCGGCAGAGGTTTGGAGGCATCACCTCTAAATCCGCATCCCCTATTACCCCGGATTCTAATGGAACATGAGACCGGCGAATCTGCCCAAGGAGACATCTATCTGGAAAGGCTATTGGAGGCGATGCGCGCCGCCGGCCCAGACCGATTGTTCGCCGCTGACAGAGTGTCTTTAGCGATAGCCTCGGTAGCCCGCATCACGGGTATCCCAGACCATTTTGAAATTGCCGAAGCCGCCGCCCAGGCGGTCCTCAAATCGAACGAGACCGTCACCCCTGTGGTCGTAATGCTTGCCAAAACCGGGTTGGTACTGCTGGCCGTACAAACGGGCGACCAGACTGCGGCCGAGGAGCATTATGCCTATCTTGTAGGGCTAGAACAGCAAAGCACGTTTATCTTGACCGTTTCATCGGTCGATCGTCTCCTTGGCCTCCTGTCTCAAACCACGGGCAGCTTGGAACAGGCGGCGGACCATTTCGAGGATGCGCTGGCGTTCTCCCGCAAGGCGGGCTGCAGACCGGAGTTGGCGTGGACCTGCTGCGACTACGCGGACCTGTTGACGCCGGTAGGCGACGGTCCTTCGACAAGCTCAGGGCGAACGGATGTTGATAGGCGGACTAAGGCAATTGCACTGCTGGAAGAGTCGCTGTCCATTGCCACCGAGTTGGGTATGCCCCCCATTATGGCGCGAGCAAACGAACGGCTGGAGCTGGTTCAGGCATTGCCGCAAGTTTCGCCCGCCTACCCCGACGGGCTCTCTGAACGAGAGGTGCAGGTGCTGCGGCTCATCGCCTCCGGCAAGACCAATTCGGAGATAGCCGAAGAACTGGTCATCGCCGAAGGCACTGCCCGCCGTCACGTGGCCAACATCTACGAAAAGATCGGCGCGGCCAACCGCGCCGAGGCAACCAGGTACACCTTGAGGGAAAGGTTGGTTTCTCTGGACGAGCCTGAGTCGACCGGCGCCTAAATCCTCACTCGCACATACCGTTTAGCTCACCCTGGTCCATCCGCAGGCCACATCGTCCCTCCTCTTCGTCACTAGTCTCCACCCGCAGGCCACATCGTCTCTCTTCTTCGCCACTAGTCTCCACCCCTAGCTACACGCCGTCTGGCCACCAGCAAAACAGGCCCCTACACACTTCTGCACATTGGCGCCCCCAACCCGCCGATTTTCCCGTTTTTGGATTTGTGCTTTTCAGTCGATGCGGCCCATTCGGCGCCGGCCTGACATGATGCCATAAAGAAATTCACTAAGGAGCCAATCATGAACGCACCAATGAACGGCCACCGAAACGCACCGGCAACTCTCAATCACGAAAATTCAAGCATATCGGAGGTAAACCCAATGACTTCTACAAAGACTACCGGAAAATTGAATATGACCCGCAACATCGTCAGCAGATTCCCAGCGAAGATCTTGGGCGGCCTGGCCGTCGGAGCCTTCCTAATGACCACCACCTTCCTCGCGGTGACCCCCTCCATCGTTTCGGCCGACGACCCGGCCAGCCCGTTGGTCAGCGCAGCGGTTCCCACCGATGACCAGTTGATAGACGACTTGGGTGAATGGGGCTTCGTGGCCAACACCAACGCCGTTACCCCTTCCTACGAGCAGCTTATCGACGACATGGGCGAGTTCGGCCGAGTGGCCAGCCCCGCGACTTCGGTCCCTTCTTATGACCAACTGATAGACGACCTAGAGGTCTGGCCGGACGGTCAACGCCAGCGCGGTCCCTTCCAACGACCAGTTGATGGACGACCTCGGCGAGTATGGCCGGACAGTCTAATTCCAGACCACAGTCCTTTCCAACGAACAGTTGATGGACCACTTGGGGGGATGGTGACAATCAGCACTTAACCGCCTCCACGGGTGCGCGTGGGGGAATGCTAGAGGTCTGGCCGGAAAGCCATTGGCCGGGTTTCGCGCTACGCCAGACAGACGTATTATAGTCTTATGTGGCATGATAGTGTCTGTAATACGGTTCTTGAACCCACTGTTACATCGACAATCGTCACTAAGAAAACGGCAGCTTGGAGAGAATCGGGGTTTCCGTCCGAGTTTCTAGGGCCACGGTGTTACCTCCCCGTGGCCTTTTAAATTCGGCGATGCCGCCACCCAAGGCTATCCATCCTTGTCGCTGACAGTGATTTGATATGCCACCTGCCAGCCGGCAGAACCCGGCGATCAAGTAAAACCTAGTCCATTTGCCAGAACAAATAGAGGAGAACGAAATGACAACAGCCGTGGACAGATGGAGGGAATCCGTCGAAGCGCATCAGGATCAGTCGAAGAAGATACAGATCGATTCAGACTGGCCCCAGGGAGATATGGCGGACACTTTGCCATCAAGGTTGAAGGATGATCCCCGACGGACTGGTGACACGGTACTCGACCGGTTAGATCTCGAGGTTGGCGCCAATACATCCGTCCTGGATGTGAGGGGTGGCGCCGGCAAATATGCCCTGCCCTTGGCTCTGCGGTCCCGGTCTGTCAAGGTGGTGGAGCCATCAACGGCAATGGGGGAGGTCCTTGAGGCAGAAGCAAAGAGGGCAAGAATCGAGAATATCTCAGTCGTAAGGGGCCTTTGGGAGGACGTTGACGTCGAGCCAGCGCAGGTAGTGCTGTGCGCAAGGGTAGTTTATGGCATCACGGACCTAAAGCCTTTCATACTAAAACTAGAATCCCATGCTACCGACCGAGTTCTGATCCTGGCGTGCATGGAGCCGCCCCAGGTCATCTTTTCTTCGGTCTGGGAAGCCGTGCATGAAGAGGGCAGGAATAACTTGCCCGGTATTTCGGAGTTATTGAGCGCCCTATGGGAATTGGAGATCTACCCTGACGTGGAGATGTTTGAGCCGACGGCCGGTGAGACCGTCCCAAATCGTGAGACCGCGTTGCAATATCTTCGGCAGATGCTGTATGTCCAAGCAGACACAGAGAAAGACAAGCGTCTCCAGGCGCTTATGGATGAACTGGTCGTCCAAACGCCCGATGGCCTAACCATTCAAGGCGCAAGGCCTAGGCGCCAAGTGCTTATTTCGTGGCGTCCCAGAAACAATTAGTAAGAGAGTAAGAACTCCCGCCAAACAAGGCATCTCAATTCTGATGCTGGGCATGTACGGTATCAAAACGTGGCATTCACGGTTACAATCCGCTCACCGTAGACGTTTGTCATGACACTTCCGAGCAAAAGACTATTCCGGTCCGCCATCTCGGTTAATAAGGACCGTACACGTGGAGATGGCCACGTCAAATTAGAGACCAGACCGGTAAGGGCAGTTGATATGAGCCTGCCTCTCCGGCCTAAAATGGAGGCACGCCGATTCATCGTAAAGTTTCATCGTAATGTGGAGCTATTCCGATTATTTGCGAACGGCAAGACCGACCTGGAGATTGCCCAGGAACTGTTCATCAGCATCAACACAGTGGGCAACCACACAGGATTACCGTGTTCATTGCAGCGAGCCGGTGTACGCGACGGTCATCCCCGATGGCCGGACACCCTCTCACCTAGCTGGAGTTTTCCAATAGGCCGGATTGATTCGCGTAGCCAGCCGCCTCAGTGCGGTTTGCAGCGTTGGTCTAGAAACTCGGACGGAAACCCCGATTCTCCCCAAGTCGTCGTTTTCTTAGCGACGATTGTCGATGTAACAGTGGGTTCTTGAACCGTATTACAGACACTATCATGCCACATAAGACTATAATACGTCTGTCTGGCGTAGCGCGAAACCCGGCCAATGGCTTTCCGGCCAGACCTCTAGACCACGCATATAAGTTACGCCTCCTCCTTTGTCAAAAGGAGGAGGCGTAACTTATATGTCAACGGAGTTTGATGGGTAGATCTCGTCCGTTTAGATCTGTTCAAAATCTTGATTCCGCAATAACTCAACTAAGATTAGCTGCTCGGGTGACGGGTTCACCCAAGGATTTGGGGTTGATCGGAGTGGGCATGGCTTGCACCTCGGGAAGGACCTTTTCGGCGAAAAGCCGGAGGCTCTTTTCGGCTTTCTCCTTCGGCATACCGCCATACATCATGTGGATCACGACCTTCTCCATGCTGATGGTCTGCTGCATCTTCTTAATCTTCTCGATGACCTCGTCCGGGGTACCGATCGGCTGAGTTGCGCGGCGCGCGGCGAGCCTGGCCTCCGCCGGGCTTATGTCGGCGGTCTGTCGCAAAAGATATTCCTCGTAGCCGCGTATGCCTTCGTAGCCTGGGTTGTTCCAATCAAAGTAGTGATGCTGGGCCGCGATCCCTTGGTTTTGGAAATAGACCCATCCTTCTTCGGCTTCCTCCGCAGATTCGGCGCAATACATCCACAGCAAGGTCGTGGGTTGGTCCGGTGGTAGGCCTAGGTCCTTCCGAATCTTGTTGAACCTTTGCACCTTGTTGACCATCTCATCAACGTCGTCACCGGCGACAAACATCTGCCCAAGACCGTTCTCCGCGGCCAGTTTTGCCGACGCCTCCGTGCTGAACGCCACCTTGATATTCTTAGTTAGTTCGCCTTTGTGGCGGGCCTGAGGACGGATACTGGTCGGTGGGATATCATACACGTCGCCCTTGAACTCGAAGCGCTCAGCGCCGTCAGCGGCCCTGATGGCATTGATCACATCATAGAAGTACTTGTGTGATTCCTCCATCGGGTAGCCGAGCGAAGCATATTCGTGTGGCGAAATGCCACGTCCGATTCCAAGGTGTAGGCGCCGGCCCTTCAACAAGATATCGAGCATGGAGATTTCGTGGGCCAGCCGCACTGGATTCCACCATGGCGCCACGATAACCGCAGTACCCACATCTACTCGATTGGTTCGGCCCGCCCAATACGCCAGGTATTGCAGCGGATTCGGCTGCATTGAGTAAGCAGAACCATAATGTTCCGTAGCCCAGATCGAATCAAATCCCAGCGGCTCGACTAGTTCCCCCATATAAAGGGTGTCATCCATATTCTGGGCATCTGGAACGTCCGGAGGCCGGTTATAATCTCCCTCCATCAGTCGGTCCCAGTCACCTTGGTTATATCCAGTGACCATTACTCCGCAATGCATTTGTGTCGTCCTTTGCCAGGATCCTGAGAACGTGGCAGGCCCGGCTTATTCTAAAAAGATGGCAATTTGCGACGTCATTATAACTGTTCCTTCAAACGGATACGGATCGCCGACGGCGAGGCATCTTGAGACTACCTTTGAAAGGTTATCTCCATTGGTCTGAGCGCTACCAACACGACCATTCCGTGTTTCAGGCCGAGTTCCACCCTGCTCCAAACCGCCAGCCACTAAATTCCTTCTCAGCTAGTAGTCAGTCAAACTTGATATTAATGGTAACGTGAAAGATTGAGCAAAAGAGCTACCCTGACTCTGGATAGTGTTGATGGGAGGCGGTGGTATGGTCAGGGAAAAGTATGGAGTCCGGCTGACGGCGGAACAGCGGAACCAGCTCCAGCATCTGGTTCGTGCGGGGAAAGGCACAGCCCGGGTGACGGTCCGGGCCCGGATTCTGCTCAAGACGGATGAGGGGTGGAGCGCTCCCCAGGTGGCCCAAGCCCTGGATGTGGCCGAGGGCACGGTGTTTCGGATCAAGCGGCGCTTCGCCGAAGAGGGGCTGGAAGGGGTGCTGCAAGACCGGCCCCAAGCCCGTCGGTACCGGAAGCTAGACGACCGGGGCGAAGCCCACCTCATCGCTCTGGCCTGCTCCGAACCGCCGGAAGGGCATGACCACTGGACCCTGCGCCTTTTGGCGGGCCAGGTGGTGGAGTTGGGGTTGGCGCCCTCCCTATCCCACGAGACGGTGCGGCTGCACCTGAAAAAAACTCCCTCAAGCCGTGGCAGAAGCAGGAGTGGTGCATCCCCAAGGTGAGCGCCGAGTTCGTGGCCCACATGGAGGACGTGCTGGACCTGTACGCCCAACCCTATGACCCGCGGCGGCCGGTGGTCTGCTTTGACGAGACTTCGACCCAGTTGTTGGCTGACACCCGTCCCCCGCTGCCAGCCCAGCCGGGGAGACCGGCGCGGCAGGACTACGAGTACCGCCGGGAGGGCACTCGAAACCTGTTCCTGACCTGCGAACCGATGGCCGGTTGGCGCCACGTGCAGGTTACGGAGCGGCGCACCATGCAGGACTTCGCCCGCCAGATGCGCTGGCTGGTGGATGAGGCCTATCCAGAGGTCCCGGTGGTGCGAGTGGTCCTGGACAATCTGAACACCCACAGGACAGCTTCCCTGTACGAGACCTTCCCTGCGGCCGAGGCCCGCCGGGTCGCCAAACGGCTGGAGTTCCACTACACCCCCAAGCACGGGAGTTGGTTGAATATGGCGGAAATCGAGTTCAGCGTGCTGTCCCGCTCCTGCCTCAAGCAGCGCGTCCCCAACGAACCCGCCCTCCGGCGGGAGGTCCAGGCCCTGGTCACGGAGCGAAATGCCGCCCGAGCCACCATTAACTGGCGGTTCAACACCCAGGACGCCAGGGGCAAACTTCACCGCCTCTATCCCTTCGATTCCAAACATGACTGACTACTAGGTTGAGTGACACCGGTAGCGTGGTTTGGCTGATTGCCGCCTGACCAGGGCTACCTTATGGCATTGAGAAACTAGAACCCTCCTCATATTCCCACTATACTGGCGGCATGACGGAGCCTTCGTCGCAATCGAGCCACCGGGCCCACCCTGTCACCGACGTTTTCGTCGGCCGTCAGCGAGAGTTGGCCGAGCTTACAGCAGCCCTAGAAGTCTGGCCGGAAAGCCATTGGCCGGGTTTCGCGCTACGCCCGACAGACGTATTATTGTCTTATGTGGCATGATAGTGTCTGTAATACAGTTCAGGAACCCACTGTTACATCGACAATCGTCGCTAAGAAAACGGCAGCTTGGAGAGAATCGGGGTTTCCGTCCGAGTTTCTAGATGATGCCTTAGCGGGCCAGGGGCGGCTGGTGATGCTGGTGGGCGAGCCGGGCATCGGCAAGACGCGCACGGCGCAAGAACTGGCCTTCCTGGCGGAGACACGCGGCGCCCAGGTTCTTTGGGGCCGGTGTTACGAAGAAGAAGGCGCGCCTCCTTACTGGCCGTGGGTCCAGACCGTCCGCTCCTACGTCCAACAATGTGACGCCGGAAAGCTCCAATCCGAGATGGGCCGAGGCGCCTCAGAAATAGCCGATGTCGTTCCAGAGGTTCACGGCAAGATAACGAACCTCACGCCACCAACTGCTCTGGAGCCCGAGGCGGCCCGATTCCGCCTTTTCGACGCAATTACAACCTTCCTGAAGAGCGTGGCCGAATCACGACCGCTGATGCTGGTCTTGGACGACCTCCACTGGGCTGACCGGTCGTCTCTGCAGTTGCTGGAGTTCCTGGCCCGAGAGTTGGGGGAGTCCCGGCTTTTGGTGGTGGGCTGCTATCGTGACACCGAGCTTTCCCGGCAGCATCCTCTGTCCGAGACCTTGGCCCAGTTGTCTCGGGAGTCAGTCTTTCGTCGCCAGGTGCTCCCGGGCTTGGGCCAGGATGAACTTGGACAATTCGTTAAATCCAGCACCGGCGTCCAGCTTTCCCCGGAGTTGACCGGCGCCCTACATGCCCACACTGAGGGCAACCCATTTTTCATGACCGAAGTCATCAGGCTGCTGTCGGAAAGTGGCGAATTGACCGCCGAACACATCGGCACACCAGAAGGCCTGAAAATCCCCGGGTGTCCGGGAAGTAATTGGGCAGCGTCTAAACCGGCTGTCGGAGCTATGTAATCAGGTGCTGACCACGGCATCGATCATCGGAAGGGAGTTTGATTTTAAGCTACTCATCGGCTTGATCGAGGAAGGCGTTGAAGACCGAGTCCTGGAGGCCGTAGAGGAGGCCCTCGCCGCCCGGGTAATAGAAGAACCAGCGGGTACGATGGACCGCTACCAGTTCAGCCATGCCCTGATTCAAGAGACATTAGCCCAGGAGTTATCCACGACCCGCCGCGTACGGCTGCACGCGCGGATTGCAGAGGGTCTCGAGGAGCTTTACGGAGAAGACGCAGAGACCCACGCCGCGGAACTGGCCCACCATTTCGTGGAGGCACAGACATCAACCGGTGTCACCAAGCTGGTGCGCTACTCCCTGATGGCGGGCGAGCAGGCGCTGGCCGCATACGCTTGGGATGAAGCGCTTACTCATTTTGAAAGGGGCTTAATGGCCCGGGAAATAGCCCTGTCCGGAACGGAGGCGGCTCCCGATAGGGAGGCTGCGGACCTGCTATACGGCTTGGGCCGTGCCCAGGCAACCACATTTGAGAGGCACCAGCGACATCAGGCGGTTGCCTTACTGAGCCGTGCCTTTGACTACTACGCCGGGATAGGAGATGTCCCCCGGGCGGTGGACGTCGCGGAGACCCCAATGTTTGCCATCATAGGCGAGGGCATGGGGTTGACCCAGATTATCAACCGGTCTCTCAAGTTGGTGCCTACTGATTCCCATGAGGCAGGCCGCCTCCGGGCCCGTCAAGGCTTACTCCTTGGTCTTGATGAAGGTGACTACGATGCCGCCAAGGAAGCCTTCAGCCGGGCGCTGACCACCGCTCAAAGTCACGGCGATGTGGCTTTGGAACTGCGGACGATGGCCAATGCCACCCAAGTAAACAACCACCATAGCCGCCATCAGGAGGCCATCGAGAACGGCCTACGAGCTATCGAGCTGGCTAGACGCATTGATGATCTTAGACATGAGGCGACCGCCCGCTATTACACCTTATGGGCACTGGCGAGCGTTGGCGCCCTAGCGGAAGCACGCCGGCAAGCATTGCCCCTGTTGGACCTGGCGGAGCGGCTGCGCGACCGCCAGTTGCTAACCACGGCATATTACGCTAACCAACGTATTTGCCGGAACGAGGGGGCCTGGGACTCCGCTCGAGATTACATAGATCGCGGTCTCGCCTCGATGCCCATGGAAAACCGCCTACTTGGCAGCCGTACCCTATTGGAGTACGAGGTGGGAGACTTCGACCAGGGCAGGATTTACCTGGACCGGTTCTTGGAGACGGTTCGCCTGAATTCCCCGGGACCGACGGTGCCTTATGCAGCCATGGCCTCCACCCTGTCTATCATCGCCCGCATTACCGGTGTGACCGACTGGTTCGACATCGCGGAAGAAGGCGCCGCTGCTGTCCTTTCATCGCCGTCTGCTGCTCCCAACATCGTCGAGGTCGCCAGGGCTGGGCTGGCGTTCATTGCGGTACAGCGGGGTGATGCGGCCGCAGCCGAGGAGCAATACGGCCACCTAGAGTCTCGACGAGGCGTCCTGTCCACGAGCGCCACCGCCGGCCGTTTGCTGGGGCTACTGTCCCAAACCATGGGCAACCCGGACCAGGCATCGATCCACTTCGAGGACGCCCTGGCCTTGTGCCGCGAGGGAGGCTACGGGCCCGAACTGGCCTGGACCTGCTGCGACTACGCCGACCTCTTGACGGAAAGGGATGCCACCGGAGACCGCACGCAGGCAATTAGGCTGCTGGAAGAGTCACTGCTCCTCTCCTCCGAGCTGGGAATGCGGCCCCTGAAGGAGCGCGTAACGGAGCGGCTGGAGCGTATACAGGCGCAGCCAGAAGTGGTTCCGGCATACCCCGACGGCCTCACTGAACGTGAGGAGGAGGTGCTGCGCCTCCTCGCCGGGGGTAAGACTAATTTGCAGATTGCTGAAGCCCTGGTGATTGCGGAAGGCACGGCGCGTAGACACGTGGCCAACATCTACGAGAAGATCGGCGCGGCTAACCGGGCGGAGGCGGCGATTTACGCTTCTAGGAATGACCTGCTGGATGCTAGCTGACAGCATGACCCGCAGCACTGGACGTTGGTTTGACCACGGGTAAGAGGTGTGCTGTAATCCAAGCTGTTCTCCCCCCTTTTGGGCGTGACTCATCTGTTATGAATCGGAGGCCTTATGAAATTGTTGACCTTTGACCCCGGCACCGGACCTCGCTGCGGTGTTTTGCGGGACGGCGACGTGGTTGATGTCAGCGCTCTTATAGGCGGCGGCCAGACTTTGACCGACGTCCGGGCTTTGTTGGAACTGGGGGACTCACCCATCGACCGGGTCCGGGATGCTTTGGCCCACAACACCACGGCTCCTCGGGTGCCTTTGGCCGGCGTCAGGTTGCTTTCTCCAATCCTCCAACCGCCGACCGTCCGGGATTTCATTGTTTACGAAGAGCATGCCAGCAGCCAAGGAACACGGGAACCGGCGGAGGTCTGGTACCGGATGCCCGTCTTCTACTTCTCCAATCCGCTATGCGTCTACGGGACCGGCGCCCAGATACCATTTCCTTCGGCTTCTCAGCAATTCGATTATGAACTTGAGATCGGCTGCGTGATCGGCCGGGAAGGGAGCAACGTCTCGGAAGCGGAGGCGCTGGGATATGTGGCCGGGTTCACCATATTCAACGACTGGAGCGCCCGGGACCTTCAAGCTGACGAGATGGCCTTTGGCCTGGGACCCGCCAAGGGAAAAGACACCGCTTCGTCCATCGGCCCATGGCTGGTTACAATGGACGAAATGGACCCCTTCCTTAGGGACGGCAGGTTGCACCTGAAGTGCGAGATAAAGGTCAACGGGGACGCCTGGTTGAGCAACGGCGCCGCCCAAGACGCTTATTACACCTTCGGAGATATGGTGGAACGGGCATCCAAGGACAGCCGCATCGTCCCCGGAGACGTCATTGGAAGCGGGACGGTCGGCGGCGGGTCGATCAGGGAGTCTATCCGCAAGGGCTATGAAAAAGCCCGGTTCCTTGAGCCCGGCGACGTGGTGGAACATTCCGTGGAAGGAATTGGAACGCTTAGCGGAACGATTGGCCCAATGCCCAGCCTAGACCCCAACTACCGATTCCAGGTCAAGAACCTCCCGCCTATCCCTGAGCGGGGAACCGCCAAGGATTACCGGTATCAGCGCTAATGGACCTAGTCTTCGGTTTTGATCGACCGAAATCCGATAGTGTCATTGAGAGTGCCGCGAAGAATCTGGTGTGGCTGGGGGACGGCCCCTCCCCAGATTGCCGGGAATCCTTGTTAACCGGTCGCCAGTTCCGAAGATTTCTATTCATAGGCTTGAAGTTCGATCTCGTGCAGGGCCGGGATGACCTCTTTACCCAGAAGCTCGACGGAACGCATGACATTCTTGTGGGGTATGTTCCCGTCGCTGCCAATCAGAATGATGTAGCCTAGGTTAAACTGCTTAATGGTGTTGGTCAATTTCTTGATTACCGTGTCAGGGCTGCCGACCACTATGGCCCCTACTTCTTGTAGCTCCTCATAGCCCATCGCCCGTTCCGGGCCTCCGGCTCGCCGCCGGCTCAGAGAGTGGGCCTCCCTAGTATTACAACGTCAGTTAGTTTGATAGGATAACTGTGTAGCTGGAGAGGGAATAGGCAGGTGAGGTGGGGATGTGGATGCGGCAGCTTTCGAGCAGGTGTACGGGTCATTTCGGGATTTTCACGCTTACTTCGCGCCGCTGTTTGGCCGCCGGGAGACGCGGGAGCACAGCGGTCATTATCTCCAGGCCCTGCTGGTACAGTCTGGGGAGCGGCGCAACGCTGAGAACCTGTCGGAGACGGTTCCGGGGTCAGCCCGAGGGATGCAGCGGTTTCTCACCGATTCTCCCTGGGACGATGAGGTGATTATAGGACGGCTGCAGGAGTACCTGGGAACCCGGCTGGAGCATCCGGAAGGGGTGTGGGCGCTGGACGGCAGCGACTTTCCCAAGCAGGGGAGGAAGTCGGTGGGAGTGGCCCGGCAGTACTGCGGGAGGCTGGGGAAGGTGGCCAACTGCCAGGCGGGGATGTTCCTGGCCTATGTCAGCCCGTTGGGACGGGCATTGGTGGACAAGGGGCTGTATCTGCCCGAGAGTTGGACCTCGGACAAAGACCGGTGTGAGGCGGCGGGTGTGCCGGAGGATAGGCAGGGCTACCGGTCCAAGACGGAGTTGGCCTTGGAGATGGTGGGGCGGGCACAGGAGCGGGGCCACCTGAAGGCTGGATGGGTCGCGGCGGACGACGCCTTTGGGATGTCGCCGTCCTTCCGGGAGGGCCTGGCGGCCTTGGGGATGTGGTACGTGCTGGACGTTCCGTCCGGCTTTACGGTGTGGCCGCCGGAGCCTGCCTGGACCAGTGCGGAGTATCAGGGATTCGGGCGTCCCCGCAAACCCAGGCTGCGAGACGGTCAGCGCCGGACCATGGAGCAGCGCAGCGACGAGTTGCCGGAGGAGGCCTGGCGTGAGATTACGGTGGCCGAGGGAAGCCAGGGACCACGCAGCTACCTTTTCAGCGCCCAGAGGGTGCGACCGACCAGCAGGCGCAAGCCCGGCGAAATCCACTGGGCCGTCTACCGCCGGAACCTGGACGGCAGCGAACCCCGCTACTACCTGTCCAATGCTCCGGAGGATACCCCGTTGGAGACCCTGGCATACGTGGGAGGCTCCCGTTGGCGTATAGAAACGGAGTTTGAGACGGAGAAAAGCGACGTAGGCCTGGACGAGTACGAGACCCGCACCTGGGCTGGCTGGCATCACCACGTGGCCCTGTGCCTGCTGGGCGGAGCTTTTCTGCTGAGCCTGCAACAGGCTTGGGGGGGAAAAGATGCCCCGGATCACGAGGCCGCAGGTCTACCGGGTGGTGCGGGAAATGCTGCCCCGGGAACGGTTCGGGCCAACCGAGTTGCTGCGGTGGCTTGAGGATACGCAGGACAGTAACGAACGGGCCAAACGCTCCCATGCCAAGCGCCGCGCCGCCATGCGGGCATCACCCCACATCCCTCCCTGAACTGACGTTGTAATACTAGAGGTCTGGCCGGAAAGCCATTGGCCGGGTTTCGCGCTACGCCAGACAGACGTATTATAGTCTTATGTGGCATGATAGTATCTGTAATATGGTTCGAGAACCCACTGTTACATCGACAATCGTCGCTAAGAAAACGGCAGCTTGGAGAGAATCGGGGTTTCCGTCCGAGTTTCTAGGTACGGTGCAGAACTCTTGCATTGGCTCACGTCGCCCACCTCCGGGAGGTCTCAGCCCGCTCTAGCACCGTCTGCGTCGCCCACGGGTACGGTAACCTCACGGGACTGGTGAGCACGCCGAACCTCGCCCTGGCTGGGGGCTTGTCCTGGCCTGATTTCCTTTGCTCGTCGTGAACACTCTGAACTCCGCGAGCAACAACCCTCCTTGCGTTGCCCGCTTGCCCTTAACAATCGGCCACTTCCACTTCTTCCGTGGCATTGCCGCTCGCCTTCTCAGGATGGGTTCCATGCCTCCCGTCCGTAACCGAGGGTTCCCGCGCCAACTCCCGCCGCATGGTGACAACCCATTCGGAGTCGAGGCCCAACGCTTGGGTGACCGCATCGTCGATCCGCTGTCGCACGGAGTCTTTGTGCATTCGAGGGAAGGGTTGGAGGGTTTCGTTTTGCAGCCAGCCGAACCAACTGCTCAGCAGGTCACGCCCGGCAGCTCCCAAAGCGGCGAAGTCGGGCACCGGCAGGGACCACAGCGTGTCCAGAGAGAACGATGAGTATGACGGCTTGCGGTTGTCGCGCGCGCCCAGCAGCGACAGCAGGCCGGAGGTGGAAGATAGAGGCACAGAGCCTTGGCAATGTCGGGGTTGTGGGGGCGGCAGGGCGTCCAGATCGAACCGACGGACGCCTCCGGCAGCATCACGGCGGCTACCTTCGCCAAGGGCAACCATAGCCTGTGGGGCAAAAGCATCTGGCTGCGCCGCTCCACCATCGCTGGGCGGCGCACTCCACGACAGTTCCATCCGGGTCTGCACGTTCTCCGCCGCCGTCAATCCCTCAGGCGCCCCCGGGCGGTTGTGCGGCGTAGACGGGACAAAGAGGTAGAGGTTTATGAGCTTTATAACCTCGGCCTTGCTGATGGCCTTATCTGCGTCATCAAAGAGGTAGTCGTTTATGGCCTTTATGACCTCGCTCTTCTCGATCGTGCCGTTGTTGTTGGCGCCGTACCGGGCGATCAGGGGGTCCCCACCGACTGGCCTGGGTTCGGAGAAAGGTCCGGTGCCCACCCGGTTGACCTCCGCCACCCGGTAGTGGGGCCAGCTGCCAGCCGAGAACATGGGGCCGTTGGCGTCGGTCCCGTCGTCGGTGTAGGTGGTTCCTTCGCTGGTGGTCGTGAAGACCACCGTCCAGGGGTCGTTGCCGTCGGTCGAGGACTCGATCCGGTAGCCCGTTATGGGAGCTCCGCCGGTGAAGGTGGGCGCGGTCCAGGACAGGTCGACCTTGGCCTCGTCCTCCGACACCTCGGTAGTCAGTCCGGTCGGCGCTCCCGGCACCTCCGTCGCCGTGGTCCCGGTCGCGACGTTGGACGCCGGTCCCGTTCCGGCGGAGTTGATGGCCGAGACCCGGTAGTGCCGGGTGCTCCCCGCCATCAGGCCGGAGTGGGAGTAACTGGTGGCGGTGGTGCCGGTGGCGGCTTCCAGGTTGCTCCAGGCCGAACCGTCGGCTGAGACTTCGATGCGGTACCCCGTGATGGGCGACCAGCCATCGCTGGCCGGGGCACTCCACGACAGATCGATTTGTGTCTGTCCGTTCGCCGTGGCCGTCAATCCCTTGGGGGTGCCCGGCAACGTGGCAGGGATGGTGTCTTTCACGAATTGCGATAAACCATCCACCATCCATGGTGATGGTACCCCGGCCGCCAGCTGCTTCGTAGAAATTGTACCGGTACGTTCCGTCATCACCAGCATGGCTGAACCGGCGGAGGTGCCGGGAGCGCCGACCGGACTGACTACTGTCGTGGAGGTGCAGATCCGGCTGTACGCCGAGCACCTGGAAGTGTACTACAAGGGCCACCTGGTGGAACGGATGGAACGCGTGCGCGGTGAGCGGGAGGCCCGGGTCGACTACCGGCACATCATCGGCTCCCTGGTGTGCAAGCCCGGGGCCTTCGCCCGGTACCGGTTCCGGGAGCAGATGTTTCCCTCCATGACCTTCCGGCTGGCCTACGACGCTCTCAAGAGATGGCGGGGCGAACGCGCCGACGTGGAGTACGTGCGGATCCTGCATCTGGCGGCGACAACTATGGAATCCACAGTGGACAGCGCCCTGGCTCTGCTGCTGGAGGCCGGCGATCCCTTCGACTACGCCGCGGTCAAGGACCTGGCCAACCCAACTCCACCGCTGGCGCCGGGTGCTGAACCTGCCCGGGCTGCCGGGCCTGAGGGTCTACGACAGCTTGCTGGCGGGCGCTGCAGGAGAGGGGACACGAAACACCCTCACTTCGGCCTCCAGAGGGACCGACAAACCGCCGTCCGCCCAGTGCCAGCGCCCAGAGAGCGCCCCCAAGATCCCATCGTCCTGATCCACTCCACGAATCCTGACAGTCTCGGGTATGATGCTCACGCCATAATGAACCAAGGCGGAAGCACCCGATGACCATCCAAAACACGATAAGGGCCATAGAACAGGTGTAACCTCACATCTCCGCGTTCCAACCCCAGCCGCCCCATGGTGAGTGCAACCCGGACGCCCCGGCCAACAACCACGAGACCTCCACAAGATACATGATCATCGACTTCGAGGAGGCCGTGGCGGCTTCCCAGCGTTCGGGTTTAACCGAGGTGGAAATCGTTGAGGTGGCCTGGTCTGGATGGTCCCGCGGGTGGTACTCGATACCAGCGTGTTGTTGGCTCAGCTTGGTTCCGGCTTGCGTGTTGGGACGCTGTGGGCGTTGTTGGCGGAGGGACGGGTTATCCCGGTGGTTTCCCGGGAGACGTATGAGGAGTTGCGCGATAAGCTGGGTGATCCCCGGTTTGGACTGACTGACGGGGACCGCAATTCCATTCTCAGCGAGTAATTGTCCTACGCCGAGTTCGTGGTCGATGTGCCGGACTCGGGCGCCGGGTTATGCCGGGATATTGATGACAAGCCGTTCGTGGACTTGGCTGTTGCTAGGGAGGTTGACGTTCTGGTCAGTATTGACGGCGACTTGCTTGATTGCAACGGATTCCGGGATTTTCCGGTTCTCAGCATTGTGGAGTTCTTGAATTGGCTGGTTGCCCAATAGCTCCGCAATGGGCTTTGACATTCTTCGCTGAAGTTTGCGCTCGCCGTTCGCTTTTGGAAGGGCCGGAAATGGCGTCCTGGGGGCGTTTGGCGGCGGGCTGGGTCTGCCCTTAACCGTCTGCTCCGGCGTATGTACCTAGTATGCACCCGCATGGGGATGCTGTTTTCTGACTGAGAGGAGAGCCATGCCCGAAACTGCCAGTGGTGGAAGACGCCCGATGGATGAGGGGGATGTGCAGGCGATCATCGACCGGCTGGGCGGCGTGGAGGCCCTGCTGGAGGGGAGAGAGGAGTTCCACGAGGCCGTCCTGCGCATGAATCGGAGCGGGAGGAGGTCGCGGGTGGCCTTCCCTTCTCTCTCAGGGTTCCTGGCGACGGCGCAGTTCCTCCTCTAGTTCTCGTACCCGGGCCCCTGCGGTGTCAACCCGGGCCTGCTCTGCGTTGACCTGGGCCTCTGCGGTGTCGGCCCGGGTCTGCTCTGCGTCGGCCCGGGCCCGTTCCTGATGGAAGGTGGCTATGTGGTGTCCGGTCCTCGGGGTCATGCCAGCCCAGTTCCCCGTGGTCCCACCGGATGAGGAGGTTCAGCACGCTGCTGTAGCCCTGTAGGACTCCCTCTTCAACGGTCTCGATGGGGATGGGTTCATACCGGTCTTCCACCAGCCGGTCTCCGGCCAGCCAGGTTTCATGGAAGTCCCCGGTCTGGTCGAACCGCCAGTATTCGGGGATGCCCAGGGCGGCGTAACCTGGCCTTCTCTTCTCCACGTCCTGCCTGCCGGCGCCAGAGCCTTCCCTGATGCATCAACTTGTTCAGCCAGTAGATGCCGTGCCCGATTATGCTGACTGTCCGCCCAGGCCTGCTCCAACTACTGCGGTGTGTGGGCGCCAGCACCTTGGAGGCGTTCGAAGACTGTCTGGGGAGGTCTTACGGTCAAAGGCGTCTTCGACCCTGGTCCCATACGCCAGGATCAGCATAGCCGCCACCGGCAGCACGAGCCAATGCCGGGAAATCCGCGCCGGGTCAGTCCTCCGCGTCCTCTGCCATTGCCATCCGGCACTCTTGACCGCCTTGAACCCCGCCTCAATCCAGAATCGGAGCACGTACCAACTCATGCCTGCCTGGTCAGGCGGAAGGCCGGTCAATATGGTCCACGGTCCATCTTGCTCAACATACCAGACTGCAATCAACGTGCAACGGCGCTTTGCCGGTCAATATGGTCCACGGTCCATCTTGCTCAACATACCAGACTGCAATCAACGTGCAACGGCGCTTTAGTGTTGCGTTGCTGAACGCCGTCCCGGTCCCAATCCACCCGGTATCCACCCGGTATCCGGCCGGGGGGAACGAAGGTTCGTGCGGGAAGACGGCGACCGCCATCGGCGCAGAGGGTGACGTTTTTCGGATACCTGATGTATGGATGCCAACCTTGAGCGCATATCTGGCACCACAGTTTCGGACTGGTCAGGCCCCGGTCACACAGCACAATCACGCTCATTTCCCTGGGGACCGCCGGGGCCAGGGCCTGCAGCAGTTCCACTATCGGGTCCATCTAAGCCCCGCGCTTGTTGGCGCGTTGGACTGGCCCTATACGCAACAGGTCTTCAAGCTGGAGCGGAGCTTTGAATACGTCAAAGAGGGCAAGACAACCTTCGACGCCGTTTATGGTATAACCAGCCTGGGGTTCCCGCCGTCCTTTTCGGCGGTTAAAAGGAGATCATTCGGGTTGTATACGATTTCGGGCGTTATGGGGACGAAGCCGGCCCCGTCGCCTCGGCGCCGAGGCGCGTCCCTCCGAGCGTGGCTGTGCGGCCCTCGCCCGGCAGGGACCACGGTCCCACCCCGTCCACATTCACGGCCCGCACTCTCACCTGATAGTCTGTACCTGCCGAAAGGCCCGCGATGTCCGTCGTGGTGGACTTGCCGGATATGCTCCGCGTGACATATCCGCCAGTGCTTCCTGACTGCCTGTGCCCGACATCGTATCCGCTGATGGCGGGGCCTGAGTTGCGCTGGGCTGGCAACTGTTTAGAACTGGCGGACTACCTTACGAGCCACGATCCCGCGACAGCGCAAATGCCACCCTCTCATGCTTCAGCCAGCCAAGCTGACTAACTGGCGAAATAGAGGATGATGACCCCCACCACCTCGTCCCTGGTAATCAGGTCGGCAAAGTAATCGATTATGGCTGAGATGGCCTCATCCCTGCCGATCACTCTGTCGTTGTCTGTGTCATATCGACTTCCCAACTCACCCAAATCCTCATCGAACACCGCAATTGTCACGCCGATGGCGGCGCTGGAGCCGGAAGGGTCAGCGGCCGTAACGCTGACGGTGTAGCTGGCCCCTGCCGCGTAGTCCAGCGCCGTCCCGGCGCCCACCGTGATCTGCCCCGTGCTTCTGCCGATGTCGAACGAACTCGCATCGGCGCCGCCCAGCGTGTAGGTCAGGGTGTCGCCGGTGTCCGGGTCGTTGGCCGTTATCGGAGCGCCGATGTTCTCGCCCGCCTCCGTGTTTTCGGGGACCTCGCGGGTGGCTGTGGCCGAGTCGAACTCCGGCGGGCGGTTTGCTCCGGCCTGGACTGCCTGGGTTGATGCTGCCTGCGCGGTCTTGCCCGGCCCGTGCCCGTCAGTGTAGGATGCCGTGGCCCGCAGGTGATACCCCACGTCTCCGTCAACCGGCGTGTAGGAGGGGGAACTGGTCCCGATGCCGGCCCAATCGGTGTTCCCGTCACTGGACCTCTCCCACTGCCAGACGGCGCCGGTAACACCCTCGTCGGGGTCGGTCAGAGCGGCAGTGATTTCGGCGCGGGCCGGGGGCTGGTTCGTAGATAGAGCAACCGTCCCTGCTTCGTCAATGTTGGTGATAGTGACCGTCACGTCCACGGTAGCGGTGAGTGTGCCGTCGGAAGCCGTCACGGTCACTGTGTAGCCGGACTTGGTCTCGTAGTCCAGGGCGGCTTTGGTCTGCAACTGGCCGGTCGATGCGTCGATGTCGAAGAAGGTAGCATCCGTCCCGCCAAGTGTGTAGGTCAGGGTGTCGCCGGTGTCCGGGTCGGCGGCCGTTACCGGAGCGCCGATGTTCCCGCCCGCCTCCGTGTTTTCGGGGACCTCGCGGGTGGCTGTGGCCGAGTCGAACTCCGGCGGTTCGTCAACGTCGGCGACGGTGATGGTCACGTCGATGGTGGCAGTGCCGCCGTTGTTGTCATCCGCCTTGACCGTTACAGAGTAGCTGGACTTGATCTCGTGGTCGTAGGTCACCCCAGACTTTGTTTGTATCTGGCCGCTGGCGCTGTCAATGTCGAACGAATCTAAGTCCGCGCCCTCCAGAGTGTAGGCCGGGGTGTCGCCGGTGTCCGGGTCGGTGGCCGTTACCGGAGCGCCGATGGCCACACCCGTCGTGGTGTTCTCGGCGATGGTGCGGGAAGCAGTCTCCACGGAGAACTCCGGCGGTTCGTTCACGTCGGCGACGGTGATGGTCACGTCGATGGTGGCAGTGCCGCCGTTGTTGTCATCCGCCTTGACCGTTACAGAGTAGCTGGACTTGACCTCGTGGTCGTAGGTCACCCCAGACTTTGTTTGTATCTGGCCGCTGGCGCTGTCAATGTCGAACGAATCTAAGTCCGCGCCCTCCAGAGTGTAGGCCGGGGTGTCGCCGGTGTCCGGGTCGGTGGCCGTTACCGGAGCGCCGATGGCCACACCCGTCGTGGTGTTCTCGGCGATGGTGCGGGAAGCAGTCTCCACGGAGAACTCCGGCGGTTCGTTCACGTCGGCGACGGTGATGGTCACGTCGATGGTGGCAGTGCCGCCGTTGTTGTCATCCGCCTTGACCGTTACAGAGTAGCTGGACTTGCTCTCGTGGTCGCAGGTCACCCCAGACTTTGTTTGTATCTGGCCGCTGGCGCTGTCAATGTCGAACGAATCTAAGTTCGCGCCCTCCAGAGTGTAGGCCGGGGTGTCGCCGGTGTCCGGGTCGGTGGCCGTTACCGGAGCGCCGATGGCCACACCCGTCGTGGTGTTCTCGGCGATGGTGCGGGAAGCAGTCTCCACGGAGAACTCCGGCGGTTCGTTCACGTCGGCGACGGTGACGCGCACACTAAATGAAGTCCGGCCGGGTCTTCGCCCACTGGGAGGATTGGTGTCGTAGGCCATGATGGTGAACGAGTACGTGTTGTCCCCGTTCTCGTCCGCCGGGTCCTCGTAGTCTGGGGGCTGTGTGAAAGTAAGCACACCGTCATCGTCGATGTCGAAGAAGTCACCGCCGCCGCCGCCGGGCTCAACGCTGATTATCCAGCCTTGAATGTCGCGGTCCGGGTTGGAGGCAGTGGCGGAGTAGGTGGCCAACGGCCAGGTGCCGTTTTCGGGGTACCTGATTTCCTCGGGACCCCTCACAGTAGGCGATCCTGCCGAGCCGGAGGGCCTGAGAGCCACATCGATGCTGTCGGACCGGCCGGATGGGTCAGTGGCAGTTATGGTTATCTCGAATTTGCCATCTGTCCCCGGGTTATCGTAGGCATGGGCGTCCGTAGTGTACAGGTCGCCGCTCAACGGACCAATGCGGAACTTCACGGCATCCGCTCCACCTATAGAGTAGCGGACCTGGTCGTGGTCGGTAATGTAGACATAGCCCGGGTAGTGGATTTCGGAGCCTGGCGGGGCGTGTCTGTTAATGTACAGGCAGACATCTGCCGTCTCACCCTGGGGACAGTCGTAACCGCCACCGGTATTCACCCGGAAGTCCGGCGTTTGGTTGGGGTCAGGCACTGGCTTTACAAACGCGGCCGCCGACAATGCGGTCTTTTCGGCCCCCAGAGGGTCGGTGTAGGAGGCGACGGCCCGCAGGTATCTGTTCACGTCGCCTTCTACCGGGGTGTAGGTGGCTTGCGTCGCAGTGCTGATGGCGGTCCAGCTCGGCCTATCCGAGGGCTTCTCCCAGTGCCATGTCACGCCCGAAACGTTGCCGTCGGGGTCGGTCAGGCTGGCCTCAACCTCGGCGCCGACCTGAAGCCTGGTCCACGTCAGCGAGACCTTCCCCGGCTCATCCACGTTGTTGACGTTGATGGTCACCGTGATGGTGTCGGTGGCGCGGGATGGGTCATCTGGTTCGAGTCGGTCGGCTGCGATTACCTTAGCCGTGTAGGTGGCCTGGGTCTCGTAGTCCAGGGGAGCGCCGGTCTGCAACTGGCCCGTGAACCTGTCGATGGTGAAGGGGGATGTGCGGGCGTTTTCCAGGGAGTAGGTCAGCTTGTCGTCGTCGGGGTCGGTGGCCACCACCGGGTCGCCGATGTTCTGATACCACGGCGTGTTCTCGTCCACGGTGCGAGTGCCGGTCTCGCTGGACGGGAACTGCGGGGCGCTGTTCGTCTGGGCGTAGGCCGTGTTTCCCGGCAGAAGGGCGGATGGAAGAGCCGCTGAGAGGGCGGCAAGGACAATTACGGACAGAACGGCAACCGCCGCAAAGAACATTCTACTGTTCATGGGACATCACCTCACTTCTTCCCGTCGCACAAGACCAAACGAATCAGTCAGCCCGTAAACGCCCCACCCTTTTCCCAAATGGAGGACTAAGCCCCCGCCCCCCTTTCGCAAAGGGAGGGTGGAGGGTGGAGGGTGGAGGGTAATTTCCCAGCCGGGACACTGCGGGACTCTCAGTAGTCGGCAACGCGGCACCGAAGGGAGTATCCCTGTAACCGGACTGATCCCAACGGATCCTGCGCGCCGCCGAGGGTGGTGATAACGCCGGGGTCCAGCTTCCCGCCATACCGGGTCTCAGACCCGCCCCTGCACTCCGCCGCTGAGAATACGCATCACCACAACCAGACCGTATCACCTGCGGCTCCTTCATCTATGCTTATTTCGGAACGGGATTCGGGCTTTTTCCCACCTGATTGGTCTGAGCCACTCCGCCTGTCCATGCTGTTTACACGCGGCCACATCCTTTTCAACCTTCGAGGGCAGCCCATATAGATGGACCTGCCGGGGCGTGTTTGCAAGGCTAATACCAATTCTGAATAAAGAGGGTATGTTTTGAACATGGTAGCGGCGCACGGACGTGCGCCGCTACGGAATCACCGCGGACTTTCATGCGGCATTTAAGCAGACTTGGTATAAGTATCGGAGTCAACCTGGGTTGGGAGAGTAGAGGGGGCGAGGTGTGTGGAAGTGACAGTTCAGAGTTGAGGGGAAACCAGCAGTCTGCGGCATTTCAGGAGGGGATTGAGACCCCTGGCCCGCCAGGTACCGAAGAGGGATGCCAGGGTCATCTTGCTGCCGCTGCCCGCTCCCGAACGGGAGCCGCCGCTGATTTTACGACTGATCACCAGGTGGCGCAGGCTCCGCTCCGCCGCATTGTTATCCGGGGGAGTCTCCGGATGGGAAACAAAGACGAACAACTCCTTGATATGCCGCTCAATCCGCCGGCACAGTTTTCCCCGGACTGCCGAAGGGTCCTCCAGGAAAGGCCGGCACAGCTTGAGCAACCGCTTTTCCAGGGCCAACTGCCCCCGTGAGGAACAGCCCCCCGGCCACCGCCCAACTCACGCCCTTGGTGTAGAGCCGCTGCACCCCACGGGCCCACTTGGCCAAGCCCTGGTCTTCCGGGTACAACACTTTCAGCTTGTGGATGTCCCGCAGCAGGTGGGCCCAGCACCGCTGCTTCAAGCCGGGGTAATGGTGGTATGCAACGTAGAAGTCGCTCACCAAAATCCCGCCAAAGGCCTCTCCCAACGCCTCGTCCACCACTTCCCTGCCCCGGCCCCGCCGCAGGAAGTACCGCTCCGTGGGCGTGCTGAAAGTCCAAACGCAGCCATTGACCCCGTTCTCACGCCAGCCGGTCTCATCAGCGTGCACTACAAGACTGCGGCGGATACGCTCCAAGACTTCATTGACGGCCGGTCCGGCCTGTTGGGCTGCCTGGTGGATGGTCCGGACGATGGCCCCAACGCTCAGTTTCAACTGGTGTACCGTTCGCAGATACCATTGGATTGTCCTTACCGGCAACCGCCCCTCTTCCCGCAGGGTGATGATCAGACTGACCAGATTGACCCCGGGAGCCGCTGCCGGCCCACGGCAACGCCCTGCAGCGGCTCCCGGGGCAACCACCGTTTCCGGCATAACGGACACGTCCGGACCATGAAGACGTGCTCCGTGACCTCCACCGGGGCCGCCGGAATCTCGATGACCTCCCGTGTCCGCTGCCCCAATTCTCTCCGTTATCAGGCTGTGGGGCGGTCAGCATTTCGCCGCTTATTTCTTCCCCCATCGGTGGGGGCGTACCACCATAGGGCCCGTCCTCAATCCCCCGGATGGTGGCACTGTCAACGATGTTCCTGGCGGTCGCTGCAGCGTGGGCAAACCCTTGCGGGCGTCGGCGCAGAGATGTGAATTGTGTCCGTATGAGCGTAGGGCTGTACGTCCCTAGTACTACAACGACGTGTTATCCTACAAGGTAACTCGTGGGCGGATTTTGAAGCTGGCAACGAACGAGTGCGAGTCTCCCATGATGAACGGTCCGTAGCTGAAGAAGAAGACCTGAGCGTGTTTTCTCATAACGCGTCGTTGTAGTACTAGAGGTCTGGCCGGAAAGCCATTGGCCGGGTTTCGCGCTACGCCAGACAGACGTATTATAGTCTTATGTGGCATGATAGTGTCTGTAATACGGTTCAAGAACTCACTGTTACATCGACAATCGTCGCTAAGAAAACGGCAGCTTGGAGAGAATCGGGGTTTCCGTCCGAGTTTCTAGGCAATACCTAAGCAACCCATTCAGGTTGACATCCAGGACGCAGGTTTGTATCTTCGACCCACTTTGGCTATATCCAGGATGCAGGGGGAATCATGGTTCTAGGGATTGACCACATCGAGGGAATCGTCCGGGACGTGGACGAGCATGTCGCTTTCTACGAAAAGCTGGGCTTCAAAGTGCTATTGCGCACCGAGCACCACGGAGGCTCCGCCGAGCTGCAACTTCCGGGGGAGAACCAACCGGTCATCGAGATCCACACCGCCACCGGTGAGGAGACCATAGGCATCAACCACATCGCGTTGAAGGTAGCCAACGCCCAAGAAGCCTACGACGACGTCACATCGAAGGGGATAAAGCCGGACCGTGGCCCCCATTTGGTCCAAGTTACTGGCAGAACCAACGTTAACCTGCGGGATCCAGATGGCTGGCGTATGCAACTAGTGGACGCCGACCGGAAGCTGCCCCAGTAACCTGGGTTCTCAGGCTCTGGCGTTGCCGTACGGAGAATCGGCTGCATGGGCCCTTGGTGTAGGGAAGATTCGGCTGCGGTCTTTACAAACGGCTACACACGGTCTTGCGGGCTTAGGGAAAGTCGCTGCGCCGCCCGGCGCTCCCAGAGGGCGGCCGAGTTTATCACTCGCCTTGCCCATTGAATCACATGGAGGATAATCATGCCGATCATCGACCACAGCCAAGCTCCGGAAGTGCCCTGGAGGCCCGGCTATCGTAAATGGGACGTGACGGGACGGGACCAGGGGGTGACCAGCACCTTCAGCCTTAACACCGGAGAACCGGGGTCGGGAGCGCCTCTGCACACCCACACCATCGACGAGTTGATCGTCATCATGGAAGGAACTTTGGAAGTGCGGATCGATGGGGAAACCCACGTTGTCCCGAAGAACCATACCGTGGCTATTCCACCGGGAGCGGAACATGGCTTCAAGGTCATTGGCGACCGGGCCGCTGAGATGCTGGTGTTCTTCCCGGCGCTGGACCCTTACTCGCCGGACCATACCCATTATCTCGAGGGCGCCCGTCCAGCGGCCGTGGAAGACTAAGTCCTAAAATCAGCGGCAATAACTTGAGGTTGGCCAGATCAAGCAGGCGGGCAGTAAATAGCTAGAGGAGAATCAAGATGGAAGTGGAGCACAAGCTGAAAGAAATGGGACTAGATCTGCCCGCCGCCGGGTCGCCGCCCCCCGGCCGCGCCGGAGCGGTCAAGGTTGGAAACATTCTCTTCGTCGGCGGCCATACGCCCGGACCGATGCAAATAGGCAAGCTGGGAGCGGAGATCACTGTGGAGCAGGGTTACGAGGCGGCCAGGCAGGCTTGCCTCAACTGCCTAAGCCGACGTGAAGGCGGTGATAGGAGACCTGGACAAAATGAAGCAAGTTGCCAAGCTGCTCTGCATGGTCAACTCGGCGCCGGATTTCGGCCAACAACCCCAGGTCGCCAACGGAGCCGACCTTCTGAGCAAGCTCTACGGCGAGGCCAGCGCCCATGCCAGGTCCGCCGTGGGCATGGGCTCGCTGCCCAACGGGGCCTGTATCGAGATCGAGATGATCATGGAAGTCGAAGACTAGCCTGAGTACTTCCAAGCCTCATGGGACCGCTCAACCTTGCTGACCGGGATGAATACGTTACCGGATGAATACGTTAAAGGAAAGGATATTCATATGGCGTTGACTAAGATTGATATCTCCAGCCGAAGTGACTTTGCGGATGGAGTGGCTTTTGGCGATGTGGGGCCATACGAGTTTTTGGAAGGGACCGCCCACTTCCTGGTCGACCCAACCAACGCCCGAAACGAAGTCATAACCGACTTGGAGCTCGCCCCCAGGGACGCCGACGGCAAAGTTGGGTTCTCCTCCCATTTCGCTATGCTCCAGCCCGCCGGTTCCGGCCGGGGAAACCGCCGCCTTCTCTTCGACGTGGTCAACCGGGGCCGCAAGACAGCCTTGAGCCTGAACAACGCCCCCGCGCCGGACGATCTTCTCGCCCCGTTGCAGGCCGGGAATGGATTCTTGATGCGGCAGGGATATACCGTGGTTTGGTGCGGTTGGCAGGCCGACGTGCCTCCGGCGCCCGGGTTGATTGGTATGCAAGCCCCTGAAGCCATTGGCCCTTTGGGACCGCTGACCGGGAGGATTCTTTGCCAATTCCAGTGCAACTCCCCGGTTAACTCCTTTTTGTTGTCGCACCGCGGGCATCTTCCCCATCCACCGGCCGACGTGGATGATCCAACCGCCACTTTGACGGTCCGCGACCAGCCCAACAGCTCACCTGAGGCCATCAACCGGGGGGATTGGTCGTTCATTCGGCAGGAAGACAATAGCGCCGGGGGAGAACCCAGCCACGTTTACATGCCCCGGGGTTTCCAGCCCGGCAGGATATATCAGCTGGTGTATGGCGCCAAGGGCAGCACTATTGTGGGGCTGGGCTTCGCGGCCGTCAGGGACACAGTGTCTTTCCTAAAGCACGCATCCCCATCTGAAGGAAATCCCTGCTCCGGCCCCATCGATTACGGGTATGCGTTCGGCAGGTCCCAGAGTGGCCGGTTCCTGCGGCAGTTGATCCATCTGGGGTTGCATGAGGATGAGGAGGAGCGAATTGCCCTTGACGGCATAATCGCCCACGTAGCGGGTGGGATGAAGGGAGAGTTCAACCTCCGGTTTGGACAGCCTTCCCAAGATATTTGTTTTATAGCTCCCGAATTGTTTCCCTTCACCGATACTGAGCAGACAGACCCGGTGACCGGCGAGACCGGATCATTATTGGCTCGCATGGAACAAATGGGCAAAGTCCCAAAGATGATGTTCACCAACACCTCCGCCGAATATTGGCGGGGCGACGCCGCCCTGATTCATACGGATTTGGAAACCATGCAAGACGCCCCGCAGTCAACATCGGTCAGGCGTTACCATTTCGCCGGATCTCAACACGGCGCCGGGGAGTTCCCGCCACTGGAGGTGAGGAGCAATGACGGCATTCGCGGTCAGCTTCCCTTCAACAGCGTTGACTACACTCCGTTGCTGCGGGCGGCGCTGGAGAACCTAGACCGCTGGGTTTCCACCGGTGAACCGCCTCCACCCAGTCGACATCCAAGCCTGTCCGAAGGAACAGCTGTGGCGTCCGGCTCGCTGTTGGACAGGTTCGCGGAGCTGCCGGGGGTGCGGGTGCCTCTTGAAAGCACTCGTGCCATGCGGTTGGACTACGGACCTGACACCCATCTGGGGCGGCTCACCTCGCTGCCCGCGATCCAGGGGGAAGAATATCCCGCGTTGGTTTCGGACCTAGACGAAAACTACAACGAGCTGGCCGGCATCCGGTTGCCCGATTTGACTGTTCCCGTCGCCACTTACACCGGCTGGAATCTCAGAGACGAGAGTATCGGCAATCCCAACTTGTTCATCGGCATAACGGGCGGCTTGGCTGGTTGGACCCTGCCATTCCCCGCGACACCGGCCGATCGAAAGTCCTCCGGCGATCGCAGGCTTTCCATTCAAGAGCGTTACGGTTCGAGGGAAGACTACCTCTCCCAGGTCGAGTCGGCGGGCCGAGCCTTGATCGACGAAGGGTACATGTTGGCGGAAGACCTGGAAAGGGTGGTAGACCGCGCTGGGTCAAAGTATGACTATTTCCGCGGCAACAATGGCAGCGAAGGCTAATGACTCCCGCAAGCTAGGTTTTCGCGCCTACAAGCAGCAATATCTCCCGGAAAGTTACTAAAAAGGTGCTAAATGGAATTTAACATAGAACAAATGGATGAACTCCTGGGTAAGACACGGGCGGTCCGCCGCCGGCTCGACCTTGAACGCGACGTGCCGGATGACCTCATTATGAGGTGCATAGAGTTGGCGGAGCAGGCGCCGACGGGAGGCGGTCTCTCCAGCCGGCGCTGGATGGTGATAAGGGACCCTGAAACCAAGTCAAAACTGGCGGATCTGTACCGGGCTGCTGGTGGGAGCAGGATGATCGCCAGGGCCGAAGACCGGCAAGCGGCCGGAGATTCTACAGACCTGGTGGGGGATTCGGCGGCCCATCTAGCCGCTAATCTGGAACGGGCGCCGGTGCTTGTTTTAGCCACGATTTGGGGGGTCCATGATGGCAGCGGGCGGCCCGGCTTGTTCGACTCGGTGATCCAGGCTGCTTGGAGTTTTTGCCTTGCGCTTCGGGCGCGGGGCCTCGGTTCGGCTTGGACCACCCTGCATCCGGGAAAGGCCAAGGAGTTCGCGGACCTGCTGGGAATTCCCGCCGGCGTGACCCAGGTGGTGCTGCTGCCCGTCGCTTGGACGATAGGGTCAGACTTCAAGCCCGCGCCGCGACGGCCGGCTTCGGAGATCGTTTGGTTCGATCAATGGGGTTACACCCACGAGCGCCCCAGCGAAGAGAGTTCGCTTCTGGCCACGGCGCCGGGCGTGACCGTTGAGGTGGACATTGCCGCTCCGCCTGAACGTATATGGGAGTTGGTCAGTGACATCAATATTCCGGCCCGATTCAGCAACGAGTTCCAGGGCGCCGACTGGGTTGACGCCGATGGACCGCGGGAAGGGGCTTCGTTCATTGGCAGGAACGAGCGGAAAGACGTAAATCGGGTATGGCAGACTACCTCATACGTCGTTGCTTGTGATCCGCCGCGGGTTTTCGCCTGGAACGTGGGCGATCCTGATACGCCCAGCGCCCAATGGCGGTTTGAACTTGACCGGATACACGGAGGCGCCAGGTTACGGCAACGGCTCGTCATCGGTCCCAGGGTGTCGGGAACGGGTAGGGCAATGGAAGAAAATCCCGAGCAGGCGCAACAGATACTTGCCAGCCGCCGGGAACAGCACCGCGGCAACATGACCCGGACGGTCCAAGGAATCAAACAGCTTGCGGAGGCGGGCGCCTGATCTCGTGAGAATTAATCCGCATTGTTCGATTCTCTCAGCAGCATTTTTGTCGGATGCAACTAAAAACAATAGCGCCAGCAAAGAACAGTTCCCAATCGGCCGTGGCGGATGACCTGCTGATTGGGTGCATTGAGTTGGCGGAGCAGGCGCCGACGGGAGGCGGCCTCTCCAACCGGCGCTGGATGGTCTTCAGAGACCCGAAACCAAGTCAAAACTGGCGGATCTGTGCTGTCCTCGGTGATCACCGAATCTCTTATGCCTGCCCGAGAATCTCCCTTGGGGCGGAAGGGTTTGAGATACTATGAGACGATTGTGACTGCGAGTACGTTTAAGGAACTGCACTCGAAGTTCCTTCCAACGCCACCCTGCATTATTTAAGCCCTTCACTGCAGACCCGCTACAGGCGATCAATGGACCGCCAGTTGAGTCGCCGTGACTCCTTTCCTCATCGTCAAAGGTCACCTTGAGGACCATTTTTAGGTTACTCATCATCCGCGTCCAGAATTTCGTTATGGAAATGTTATGAACAACTAGCACACTGTTATGTTTTCGACACGTATTTGCCTCGGAGATGCTGTAGATTTGCTGAGGTTTTCCGCCAGAACTGGACGCCACCCTATGAAACTCTTTTCAGACCACTATTGTGCTATCTCCGAAATCAAACAACAGGGCGCCGCTGAGGCGTAGTTTATCGGCGGAATCGGGTATCTCCCGGTCCTACGCGGAAGGGGTAACCTCGCGCCATTGATCAGGGAAGTGTGGGTGATCTGAGAAATCCGGAATAAAGCAGGAGAATGACGAGGATGGGCATCGGCAAGCGAACAATCATTACCGTCGGAGTTCTCGCATCATTGGTAATTTTCTCTTTGGCGATCGCCGGATGCGCCTCAGAGGAACCCCAGCCGCCACTCGATCAGGTGGCTGTTCAACTCAAGTGGACCACCAAGCTCAGTTCGCTGGCCTTTACGCGGCCGACGTTGAGGGGTACTACGCCGCCGAAGGGTTAGACGTCAACTTCATCGAAGGTGGCCCCGCGGTGAACTTAACCAAAAGCGTGCTCGATGGCAGGGCCCAGTTTGCCATCGCGGGCGCCGACTCATTGATTATTTCACGGTCCGAGGGTACGCAAGTTGGTGCGATCGCCGTTGTCTTCCGGCGTAATCCGTTGGTTTTTTTCGCTACGACCGCCTCGAATATCACCAAGCCACAAGATTTCATCGGCAAGAGGATACAAGTATCGCCATTTCAGCGGTCGATCTTTACGACGATGATGGCCAAGGTGGCCGTCAGTTCCGACCAGTACACGGTGGTCTGTTGCGAGTTTGAGCCTTTTCCATCTAGTAATCTCGATGTTTCGGAGGGATACCTCACCAACGAGATTCTCACCCACAGGCCGCGGGACACAAGATTAATATAATATATCCGGATGACTATGGTGTTCACTTATATGCCGATACGATCGTCGCATCCGACGACTTGATCACCAAAGATCCAGACTTGCTTATTCGTTTTTTACGCGCCACTTTGAAAGGCTGGCGGTGGGCTATTGAGAACCCGGACGAGGCGGGAGTCCTTGCTTTGAATTACGATTCTACTCTCGACGCCGGCCTACAGGTGAAGCAGATGTTGGCAGGAATTCCTCTTATACACACCGGGGAAGACCAAATCGGCTGGATGCGAGCAGGTGTCTGGCAGGGGATGATTGATTGGTTACAAATGGAGGGCGATCTGAAAGGGTCCGTCGATCTAGATGAGGTCTACACCATTGAGTTCCTTCAGAAGATTTACGGTGAAGGCGGTAATTAACTGGTAATTCGACCACGGTTGGCTCCTAAATGAACTCTGGCATTCGTGTTGTTTAAGGTGGACCCAATGATTAAGACAGCCTGAGGGCTAAATTAAGAGAGTCTCCCGCCCCTACGCTAGGTTTCACCAAGCCCGATGTCAGCCCTGGTTCTTGAGCTGCTACCCTCTTTTCTGCCTGGCCCTTTTGGTACACCTGTGCTGGGGTTCGATAGCCCAAAGACTGGTGAGGTCTCCGCCGGTTGTAGAACTCCAGGTAAGCGTTGATCCCAACTCGGGCTTCTGCGACAGTCTGGTATGCCTTCAGATACACCTCCTCATACTTGATGCTCCGCCACAACCGCTCCACAAAGATGTTGTCCAGGTACCTACCTTTACCATCCATGCTGACCCGAATGCCCCGCTCCTGCAACGTCTGGGTAAAGGCATCACTGGTGAACTGTGCCCCCTGGTCCGTGTTAAAGACCTCCGGCCGTCCCTTGCCCAATGCTGCCTCCAACGCCGTCACACAGAAGTCCGTGTCCATGGTGTTGGAGAGCTTCCAGGCCAGCACATGCCGGCTGTGCCAGTCCATGATGGCCACCAGGTACAGGAAGCCCTGAGCCATGGGAATGTAGGTAATGTCCGCCGCCCAGACCTGGTCGACCCGATTAACATCCACTCCCTTCAGCAGGTAGGGATAGACCCGATGTCCCGGAGCTGGCTTGCTAGTGTTGGGACGCCGATAGATGGCTTCCAGGCCCATCAACCGCATCAGCCTTCGAACCTTGCTTCGGCTCACTAGGTAGCCCTCTGCCAGCAGCCAGGCCTTCATCCTCCTGGAACCGTAGAAGGGCGTCTTCAAATACTGACGGTCCATCCGAGCCATCAACTCCAGGTCTTCTGCTCTGGTCGAGACTGGCCGGTAGTACACTGAGGCTCGGCTGATGTTCAGCAGTGTACACTGACGGACCAGGGACAGTTGCTTATGGCCTCGGTCGATCATGGCCTGCCGCAGGCTGCGATTCATAGACCGGACCTTTCCGACAAAAAATCGCGTTCCACCTTCAGCTGGCCGATGTGCCGGTAGAGTTGGTCAATTTGAGCTTCTTTGGCCTTTTCCTGGGATTTATGGTTGTCGGCAAATAGCTCCGGAGCTCCTTCTAACAGGGCCCTTTCTAACAGGGCCCTTTTCCAAGCGTGAATCTGGCTGGGATGGACCTCAAATCGGCTGGCCAACTGGGCGATGGTCTCTTCCCCTTGAAGAGCGGCCAGGGCCACCTTGGCCTTGAACGCTGGGCTGTGTTTCTTCCTCGTCTGCCTCATGTCCTTCTCCTCCCCAACAGCAACCGCTGCCGGTATTTTAGGAGCTGGACTCTCTCTTAGCCACCTGTCTAGTTTTTGGGTACCACCTCAGTTTGCTGGGATTATCGTTGCCAGTTTAGGCGCGTTTTCATTTGCCCATGGCCGCGATGCATTGCGAGATTCTGCAGCCGCGGACCTAGTACTACAACGACGCGTTATCCTACAAGGTAACTCGTGGGCGGATTTTGAAGCTGGCAACGAACGAGTGCGAGTCTCCCATGATGAACGGTCCGTAGCTGAAGAAGAAGACCTGAGCGTGTTTTCTCATAACGCGTCGTTGTAGTACTAGAGGTCTGGCCGGAAAGCCATTGGCCGGGTTTCGCGCTACGCCAGACAGACGTATTATAGTCTTATGTGGCATGATAGTGTCTTTAATACGGTTCAAAAACCCACTGTTAAATCGACAATCGTCTCTAAGAAAACGACGACTTGGGGAGAATCGGGGTTTCCGTCCGAGTTTCTAGCGTCGATAGCCATCGAGAAGACGGCAACCTTAGAAATATGGAGAGAAGAAAGGCTTAGAGAAATTCAGAGGCCGCTAGGACGTTGGGCGAATCCGGCCTTTCCGTGCACATAATTGACGGCTCGTTTACCCCAGTGGTCCTATTCCCCAAGGGTCAATTGATACGCGACCTTGAATACATGCGCGGGCAACATTTCTTATCGACGATGGTGTTGGACAGCGAGTCCGGTATGGTGGTAGCTTCCACCGATACCACAGAAGAAGGCAGATTCAAGGAATCCAGGCCATATTTTCTCAACGGCAAACAAGGGCCGTACGTACAAAACCTTTATTACTCGAACAAATCCCGGGGCCCTGCGATTACCTTCTCAGCCCCTATCCGGTCGCCAGACGGGGAACTGTTGGGTGTACTGGCGGGGCGGGGCAACGTCTCGAAAATCAACGAAATCATTACCAGAAGTAGCGGTGTTCCGAGACGACGGCGTAGGGTTCCCCCGAGACATGGATATTCACCGCTCCTCGTCCCTGGGATTAAATATAGTCAAAGCCCTTACAAGCCAACTCAAAGGCGCCATAGAAACGCTTCACAACGGCGGATCCGAAGTCAGAATCACGTTTCCCGCAAATCCATAGGATACCAGCCAATCGCTCAAATCGATTTCCGATTGCTAAGAATGAGACCGTCGTTTCGACGGGCCGGCGTAAGTTCCTAGACTCTATGGGTTATTCTGCGCTGGCCGATGCCTTGTTAGGCGAGGCTGCCACTGGCCGGGCATTCCGCTCAGGATGGTTCGGGTGGCGCCCCGGTCCTGGCGAAAGATATGGTTCAGCAAAAAAACCAACAGAAATACGTCATGGCGGTCGATCAAAGCACCACCGGGTCGGCCGCTTTTATCATTGGCCGCGACGGCCACGTGGTTTCCTCGGTTGAGCGTGAGATCGCGCAGCAATATCTAGAGCCTGGTTGGGTGAGCCAAGACCCGGAAGAGATCTTCCAAACAACCTTGGCTGTATCATTGGAGGCCCTGGCTTCGGCTGGTATCGAGCCCCAACAATTGGCCGCTCTAGGCATCACCAACCAGAGAGAAACCACGGTTGTCTGGGATCGAAGCACCGGCCAGCCGGTGGGGCCTGCCATTGTTTGGCAATGCCGCCGCACGGCCCGGTTGTGCGAGGAACTAAGGGATCAAGGACTGGAGCCGCTTGTCCGGGAGCGGACCGGGTTGGTGATCGACGCCTACTTCTCCGCCACAAAGATTCGCTGGTTATTGGATAACATGGCCGACGGACAGCGCCGTGCGGAAGCCGGTGATTTGTGCGCCGGCACAATAGATTCCTGGCTTCTTTACCGGTTGACCGGCGGCAGGGTACATGCGACGGATGTTTCCAACGCGTCGCGCACCATGCTTTTCAACATCCATATTTCTAGGCTAGTTCCTCGACAAAACCTGAACCGCATTACAACGCACCCCTCGGGTTGACCAATCTAATAATCTTAGATAGTCTCGACCAAGATGAAGGCGAACACTATATCGCATGACTCGCGCTCGGCATGTGCTGTGTAGACAATTTCGGTCTAACTCCTCATGAGATGTCAAAGTTCGTCTTGTTACTTGGTTAAGGAGGACAATCGCTATGCCGTTCTACGAAAGAGGCCCCGTCAGTATCCACTACGAAGAGGCCGGTTCGGGGTTCCCGCTACTGATCATCCCGGGTGGCGGGCTCAATTCCACCCTGGCATCCTTGGCGTCGCCCTTCAACCCTATGGAGAGGTACAAAGACGACTTTCGCTGTATCGGCGCCGACCTTCGCAACGCTAGTCGTGGCCAGTCCAGCGGCCCGCTGGAGATCGACCGCCCTTGGGACGCTTAGTCTGACGACCATCTTGGGCTGATGGATCATCTCGGCATCCGGGAGTTCATGGTCATGGGCTTATGCATCGGCGGACCGATGATCCACAACCTTTTAAGGCTGGCCCCCGAGCGCGTTGTCGCGGCCGCATTGATGCAACCCAGTGGATTCAGGCCCGAAAACCCGGATATTTTCTATCAGAACAATATTACGGCCTGGGGGCCGCCGCTTTGCGAGAAGCGGCCTGAAGTCACCATGGATATGGTCCATGACTTCCTCACCAGCATGTACACCGACCGCGCCGACTTTGTTTTCACGGTATCACGCGATTTCGTGCGTTCCATCCAGACGCCACTCCTGATCGCACCCGACAACGTACCCGCGCACCCGTACGAAACCGCCATGGAGGTTGCTAGCCTCGCCCCCAACTCCGAGGTGACGATCTATCCTTGGAAGGCCACGCAGCCGCATATTGACGAGGCCGTGGAGCACGCACGCCGCTTCCTCAAGGCCCATCAGCCCATAAAAGCCTAGGAATTTCGATCGGAGGCCGGGTCTGCAACCGGAGGGTGGCCGAACGTCTCAGCTTGGGTTGCTGAGGCGTTCACAGTGCGCAGGCTCTCATGTCTTGGGCAGGCTGCTGAGCCTTACAGCGCCGCCATTGGGTGTCAATCCCGAGAACAATTCGGGGTGGATGATCTCGGCCATTATTTCTAGACCGGTCACCAGCCGTGGCCCCAGCCGGCTGGTGTAGGCATCGGCGTCAATAATGAAAACGTTGTCGTTTCGCACCGCCGGCAGGGAATCCCAGCCCTCCAGTTTCGTCAGCAGCGGCAAGTCTTCAACGGCCCGCTTCAGGTTGTAGCCACAGGGCATCAGCATTACGATCTCGGGTTCACTCGCTATTATCTGCTTCCATTCAAGACGGGATGATCCTGTTTCTTTGCTGCCGAAACAGGATTCGCCGCCGGCCCTTTCCACCATCTCCACCACCCAATGGCCACCGCACATCAGGGGGTCAGCCCATTCCAGTTGGAGCACCTTAGGCCGGTGCGTGGCCTGAGCCGCTTTCTTAGTTACGGCATCGATGCGGGCTTGCAGTTGGCTGGTTAATGATTCCGCCGCTTCATCTGTCCCGGTTGCCCGCCCCACGCGCCTGATGTCTTCAAGGACATCACCAAGCAACTCTGGGTCTAGGGAGATCACCTCGGGGTCTTTATTGAGTGTCAATCCAAGCTCGGCCACCTGGCGAGCAGAGAGGGCTCAAACGTCGCACAGTGCCTGGGTCAACAGGAGATCAGGGTCGGCGGCAAGCAAAGCCGCTTCATCGGTGATGTAGAGCCCCTGCCCTTGCCGAATTTTTTCTGAGATAACCGCGGTGATTTCACCGCTGGAAGGGTTGGTCCCGTCGAAAACGCTGCGCACGATGACCGGTTTATCCCGGGCGCCGGCCGGAAAGTCGCACTGGGCTGTAACGCCGTAAAGGTGGTCTTGTAATCCCAGCGCGTAGACGATCTCGGTCGCTCCCGGCTGGAAGGAACAGATTCGCATCAATTACCTCGCATGACATTTCTCATGAGCTAAGGGAGCTTCACTGATCTCCCGGCGCGGGGAGGCGCGGGAGGGAGCTATTTGGAATCAAGCCTCCAGACGCCGTCCCAATCATCCGGAGGGTTGGCCTTCATCATTTCGCAGCGTTCAACGTAAATGTTGGACAACTTGTCCTGAGGGTGGGCCGCCAGCGCCTTACGGAAAGAAGACATGGCCAAATCCCATGAGCCCGCGCCGAAATGCTGGCGCCCCTCCTTGAAATGTCCGACGACTTCCATCAGGTTTGGGAAGGCGCTGCCGTCATGGTAGTCGAGCACCTCATAAACTCGCACAGGCTCGGTCTTACCGACGACTATCACATCGTCAATGTCGCGGATGCGGTAGGTTCCCTTAAGCTTCTTGAAGGTATATTCGCTGATGAGCAGTTTGGCCTGATACTGCTTGCAGGCGCTTTCAAGGCGCGCGGCCAGGTTAACGCCATCGCCTATCAAAGTATAGTTCATGCGGGTAGGCGAACCGATGTTGCCAGACACGATTAAGTCCGTGTTGAGGCCGATGCCTATGTTGACTGGGTCTTGGCCCCTGGAGGTGCGCTCTTCGTTCCATTCTTGAAGGCGGGTGAGCATGGAGATCGCGGCCCGAACCGCCCTGTCTTCGTCGTCGTCGTGTTCCACAGGCACGCCAAACGCGGCCATCATGGCGTCGCCAATGTACTTGTCGAGCATGCCGCCTTGGGCGTTGATGCACTCGACCATCTCAGTGAAATACTCGTTTAGGAGCCCGACGGTTCCCTGGGCGCCAAGGGATTCGGTAAGCGTGGTGAACCCACGTACGTCGGAAAACAGCACAGTCGCCATGGTTTCGATCCCGCCAAGGAGATCGACGCCCCCCGCCATGAGGCGCTCGGAAAGGCTGGGGTCCATGTACCGCGCCATGGTCGACTTCATGCGCTTCTCGGTTGAGATGTCTTCCAGCATGATCAAGGTGCCGAGCAGGGCCTCATTTTCAACGCTTACCAGCGGGAGAATCGTCGCATTAACCGAATGATTTTCGCCGTTGAACGACATCGCCCGGTCCATCACCACTTCAGGCTGCTGGGATTCCCGCACGTCCCGGACCTTGTCTACTACCCAGGAGCTGTCCTCAAGAAAATATTCCTCGGCCGTCTTTCCGATGATGTCGGCGGGGATAGTCCCCATGATCCGGAAACCGGCCGCATTGCATGTTACAACCTTATTGTCTTCGTCCAAGGTGATGACAACGTTCGACATCGACTCCAACATGCCCTCGGAGTAATTCTTCATGTTTTGAACGTCGTCGAACAGCTTTGCGTTCTCAAGGGCGATGGCGACTTGGGCGGTAAATGCCTTTAGCCGCTGCTCGTCCTCCCCGGTAAACGGGCCGCCTCGCTTGTTGAGCACCTGGGTCACCCCGATGATATCCCCGTTATTATTAGCGATCGGCACGCACAGGATGGACCGGGTGAAGAATCCGGTTTCCTTGTCAAAGGCTGGATTGAAACGGAGGTCTGCGTAGGCGTGGGGAATGTTCACGGCTTCGCCCGAGGTGAAGACGGCGCCCGCTATCCCTAGATGACTAGGGAATCGGATCTCGCTCATCCGGTCTCCCTGGGCAAAACGGGAGAATAGTTCATTGGTCTTGGCGTCATTGAGGAAGACTGTTGAGCGTTCAGCCCTCAGCATATGAGTAGCTTCGCCCATGACCTTTGCCAGCAGCTTATCAAGGCCTATTTCGGCCATCATATCGGAAACCACATCCAGGAACTCCATCTCCTGTTGGTGGGTCCGGCGAATGCGTTCGACCTGTTGGTTGGATTGCAGCGCCAGGGCCGCCTGGGATGCTATTGCGTCCAGGAGCGCCATATCTTCATCGGTAAATTCGCCGCCGGTCTTGTTTAACGCTTGGATGACACCGATTGTGGCGCCGCCTAGGGTCCGGACAGGAGCGCACGCCAGGCTTTTGGTGACGAAACCGGTGTGAAGATCGACCGTGGGGTTGAAGAGCGCGTCGGCATAGACGTCATGGCTGATTACGGCCTCTCCCGACTGGAAGACCGCGCCCGCGATCCCCGAATCGTTCAAGATGCGGAGTTCACGCACAGGGCCACCGTGGGTCACCCGGGAATAGAGCTCGCCGGTCTCAGAATCGTTGAGAAACAGGGTGGCCCGTTCGGCGTTGGTCTCCCGGCACGTGATGGCGAGAATATTTTCCAGCACTTCACTCAATGTATCGAGGGCAGCGCAGGAACGTGACACCTCTAAAAGGAGCTCGGCGCGGTATAGCCTGTTCCTGAGGTTGCCTCCTCTGGCCGTGCCGGAAGTCGCGGCGCTAGAGGTCTGGCCGGAAAGCCATTGGCCGGGTTCCGCGCTACGCCAGACAGACGTATTATAGTCTTATGTGGCATGATAGTGTCTGTAATACGGTTCAAGAACCCACTGTTACATCGACAATCGTCGCTAAGAAAACGGCAGCTTGGAGAGAATCGGGGTTTCCGTCCGAGTTTCTAGGCTCGATCGAACCTGCGCTCCCAGGATCACTTGCCATTGCCGGCCTCCAATCCATCGCGCAGCGTAATGATCATGCGATGGAGTTCAGCGATTTCGTCTCGCCCGGTGACGTCCTTTTGTTGCAATTGCGCCTCATAGTCGAATTTCAGTCGTTCCAATTCCGCTCTCAGTGCTTGGGCAGATTCCTTAAGCACTCCGCTCTCCTGGGCGGATTCGGAGCGGATCTGCTGCAGAGCTTCTTCTCTTTCAAATCGCAATCGTTCCAGTTCGCTTCTGAGCTGTTGTATCGTGTCGTGGAGTTGGGCGATCTCATTGCTGGCTTGAGCAACCGCCTGTTGCACCGCCTCATGTTTTTCGAAAGCTGATTTCTCTAGCTGGTCTCGTAGCTCCTGAACCAGGGTTTGAAGCTGCTGTATCTCGTTGGCGCCCTCGGCCCGAACTAGTTGCGTGGCCTGGGTTTTTTCGAAAGCCGCATTCTCAAGTTCCAGGCGGAGCTGGCTTACTGTTGCCAGAAGATGGACGTTTCCTTGGACGGCTTCGGCTAAGGACTGCTGTACCGCCGACTCGCTGGTCTGCTGACGGCGTTGTAATTCTTCCTGAAGCTGGGCCACCATTTCTTTTAACCGGTGTATTTCGGAGCCGGTATTCAGCGCAGGGCCGTCTGAGGGTGTGGCGGGAGTCAAATTGCGCCGTCCATTAAACCGCTCTGAGCGGATCTTATTTTCAGGATTTTCCCAATGTTAGCACAGGGATGTGATTGTGCGGGATTCCAGATCGAGCAGGATCCACCATAGGCTAGCCAGTGGCGTATTCGCTGATAAGCCGTTGACTGATCTGTTGATCGTCCGTACAATCGCCGACGGCCCACGATGGCGGGTGATTTTGAAGCCTGCGTTTTGACACGGAAAACCCTTAATTCGAATGAATACCCGGCCCGCTAAGGGACTCAAAGGATGGCGAAGTTTGGCTCGAAGGTTCTATCAGGCGGCAATGACCCCAACTCGGTTCTTCGGCGGTCTGCTAACGGCATTCTTGCTCCTGGCGTTATCGGTGGCCGCGTGCGGCCCAAATGCGGGAACACCCAGCGTGGTTGCGCCCGGAGGCGAAGGAACCAACGGCGTCCAGGCGGCGCCGGATTCGACGTTTGTAACGGATCAGCCGCCAACGGCAACGGCGCCAACTTCCGGGTCGTCGCTCGATAGTTCTTCCGGCGCCGATACCAATGCACGGGTTTCTCAGGAGGTCAAGGTCCGGGAGATCAGCTCATGTCACCTACTGGCGCGGCGTGCAATCGGGTACTCTCCTAAACAAACTGCAATATAAGCTGTTCGTGGATCTCACATCGGACCCGGCGAACAAAGAGCAAGTGGTGTTGAAGTATGAAATCTACGGACCGAATGGCATCTACTACACGGAGGAGAAACGAGGGCTCTTTGACACTTTGGGGGCATACGAATACAAACAGGCGTTCAGCCTTCCAGGTCCCGGCACGTATACCGTGGACGGTGATTTCGACGGCGAAAAATTCTCACTGAACATTGAAGTCTTCAAGCCCCCAGCCAAGCTCGGCGCGCTGGCGCCAGACCGGACCTGGGATCGCGTAGGTATTCCCAAATCCGAGATTGGAGGCCTTTTCAGCCTTGAAGGATTGTGGAACGGAGCAACCATCGAATGGGATGGCAAAATGTCGAAAATCAACCAAAGCTGGCTGGAGATCGAGTTTGACGCCGCCTACCTGGACCCTATGGCTGGCCGCAGTGGGGATTGGTTGTATTGTTGCCCAATGGATAGAAGGTCCAAGGTACATTACGAAATGATGGGATTGGCCATTCATTACACCGGGACATTTGGATATGTCGGTGGTCAACGGAGCGTCGTTGTTGGAACGTCCTGCTCCGTAGATCAAAAAACATTTGAAATTGACGGATGGCTCGAATTCCAACCTCGCCTAGGTATTTCCCAGTTTAGTCTTCAGCGTTGGAGCGGAACCGTCAACCTGGACACTGAACCAGATCTTGTGATTACTCCGCGGTTGCTCGACAAACCAAGCGCCATCAGCAATCCAGGTCTACCCGACGCAATTGGCGGTCCGGTGGACGAGCTCGGTTTTGGGATCGTGTGGTTGTTTGGAGACGACCCCCTTGGGGAGGTAGCGCAAGGCTGCCGGAGGGAAAGAGAGACCGTATTCGCGGCGCGCCGCGTGAGTGAGCTTGCCGGCGGACCCATCTCCGGCCAGGTGGTGGCGTCCGTCGGATCTGGGACCACGGTCATCGAAGGCCGCGTTGAGCTCCATCGCACCGGCGACGAGGGCGGCGAGCCTGCCTTTGCAACCACCTTGGAAGACGACGGCAGTTTCGCGTTCTCGGATGTCCCCTCATTTGTGCGAGTCGATGGTGAGATCGAGCGCGCGGTTTACACTCTCACGGTGAAAGACGCGCGAGGTCCTGCCCAAACCCCGGGCGACGACTCCACCAAAATCGTTTTCGAACCTGGGATAGTCGCGGGGATTTTTGGTCTCACTGAGCACGAAATTCTGCTTGAAGCACAGGCCCCGGGCCCGCCGACGCATTTCATCGCAATAGGCGACCGTGCGGTTGCCGTCTCAGCAAGCCCGGTATTCCATTACTCTTTGGAGTACTGGCAGTGCGGCGGGGATTTTAGGCCTTTGGATCACACGGATGGGTTTACACCGGCGGAGATCGTCGCGAAATGCCAAGCGTTTGGTCCGGCATTCCTGCCCAAAAAGCTGGGCGAGGTCGAGTTGCTGGCCAGAACGGGCTGGGACGTTTGGGCGGGTGTGGACGACCGGTACGGGCCGGTCGTGGCTTAAACAGGGCGTTTGGATCGCGGAAATCATGGATACGGGCACAACCGCAACCGATGTCATGCCGATCTACACGGGAAACGCCGAAGACATCAAATCCAAATGGGACACCATCATCGGCATAGCTGAAAGTTACCCATGGGCCGAACAATCGGGTTTCTCGATTGGGAATACCTTCAGACAATGGCCAGGGTCCATGTACAAATCCGTTCAGACCAATAGCAACACGTTCGTTCGCCATCTGGTCACCACATCTGGTCTGACCATGGTGGAAATGGACGGAGCACACCCTGGAAACGATACGCCAAGCCAAAACACCGAGACAGATGTCGGGAGAGACCTGACGTTCTACACGGTAAACACACCGTGGACGGGAAGCGCCACCAAACCCGAACCCTCTCAGCCTCCTCGTTAGTAAAACGGCAGGCACCGGCTGACGAGAGCGTGATTTGCCGCTACCGCCGGAGAAGGACCGGCCCGAAAAAGAGGATTCTGGACTTTAGGAGAGTAAGATTGAAGTCAATATTTTTAGACTACAACGGCACCACTCCGATAGATCCTCAAGTCGCCGAAGCGATGCTTCCCTACATATACGAACACTTCGGCAACCCGTCTAGCTCCCATGCGTTTGGGGCGAAACCCAAGGCGGCGGTGGAGCACGCCCGAAGCCAGATTGCCGCCATGCTCGGCTGCCAAGCAGATGAGATATTTTTCACCAGTGGCGGGACTGAATCAAACAATCACGCGATCAGAGGGGCCGTAAGGGCCCTTGCTCACCAAGGCAACCACGTCATCACTTCGGCGGTGGAGCATCCGGCGGTGTTGGAAGTGTGCCATTTTCTTGAAAAGCATGGGGCGGTCATAACCTATTTGCCCGTCGATGGATCTGGGATGGTGGACCCGGTTGACGTCGAAAACTCGATCACTTCAGACACGGTCCTGATTTCAATAATGCACGCGAACAACGAAGTCGGAACCGTACAACCCATCGAACGGATCTCGGAGATCGCAAAAAGACACCGAGTTTTGCTTCATACAGACTGCGCCCAATCCGTGGGCAAAATACCCGTGAATGTCGACGATTTAGGGATAGACCTTCTGTCCATCGCGGGGCATAAGATCTACTCGCCCAAGGGCATAGGCGCCCTGTACGTCAGAAAGGGCGTTCAGATAGACCAGCTCCAGTTCGGCGCCGGTCAGGAAAGCGGCAAGCGCCCGGGAACTGAAAACGTCATCTTCTCTGTCGCATTGGGTGAGGCATGCGCGTTGGTGGAACAAAACATCCAAGAGTATTCCAAGCAGATGAAAGCCATGCGGGACCGCTTGGAATCTCAGATCCTAGCTAAATTTCCGGGCGCGTGGATCAACGGGCATCCAGAACAAAGGCTTCCCAATACATCGAGCATCAGCTTCCAAGGCTTGAAGGCGAACGAGATACTCGATTCATTTGACTTCGTCGCGGCATCCGCTGGAGCGGCGTGCCACAGCGACTCCGTTACGCTCTCCAGTGTTTTGGAAGCGATGAAACTACCCATGGAATTTGCCATGGGGACCGTCCGGTTCTCAACGGGACGATACACCACTGAACAACAGATAGACCAAGCCGCCGATGAAGTATGCCGCGTAGTCGGTAGATTGGCCCAAGAAAGCGCGGCTAAAGTCTAATCGCAGGATTTCCGATCAGACACAACCCCTCATCGGATGGTGACCAGAACTGTGTGGTTGCCTACCGTGGTGTTGATTTCCAGTCCGTCGTCTAAAGCAACCCAGTCTCGCGACACTCGCCCGTCAATGATGACGTCACAGCGTTGGGCATCCACGTTGCTTACCCGAAAAGAGGTTGGTTGGCCGGCCGCGCTGGGGATTCCGGCATCAGTCGACACCACCAGCCTTCGCCGCTCCACGTCATACCATGCCTGGGATAGACAGACGGCCGGGAAATCGACGCGATGAACAGTGGGATCGGTGAACTTGCGCAGGTTGGGATGGTTGAACAGCCTCCACATAGCTCCTTCGCCGCCGGCTTCGGCGATCATCATAGTGGCGTTGAGCTGACCCCGCGGGTGCGGTTCATTGAGGCCGAAACCCCAGGTGAACTCCCCGGTTGGTAAGTCCCAAGTAGGCTCGTAATATGCTTCTGCGTGGGCTTTTAGCTTCGCGTAAACGGCGTCGTGCCCGTACTCCCGGGCAAGGACCAGACCGGTGATGGTGTTTCTGGGGCTTGGTTCCCCGGTTGTCAATTCCCGGCTGGACTCCCGCACCGGGTCAAGTGACGTCCATCCCAACGCATCGGCAGCGGCTTCAAAAAGCAGGCGTCCAGCCTCCGGCTTCTGGGGCGCCACTCCAAACGCCACGCCCAACCCCCCGGCGATACCGGTCAATTGGTGGTGGTTTATCTGCGGGTCATAATACTGGGTTAGCCTGTCCACTCCCTCGCCTAGCAAGAAAGGTAGATACTCTTTGCGGGCGTACTCCCACCAATTATGAAATACTCGATGGGTGTCGCTGCCGTATAGGATGTCGTGTAGCCTCAAACCGAGGCCTGCGCGGCCCAGTCACGTGGGCCAAATCTTGGTGTTCTCTCAATGGCATCCCTCAGGGCGGGCCGCCCATTGGCTGGCCAAGTGGTTGGCTATAGCTGAGTGCGTCCAGGTGAAGGTGTTCTCCTCATCACGGACAATGTCAAATGGCGTATTCCATTTCTCGTCGCCGGTAACGTAAAGGTGCAAACCGAGCACGATGAGGAAATCCGCGGCGAAGAACAGATTTCCATCGGCGCCCACCGGGTCCATTTGCAGGCCCCACGGTTCCACGCCGTTGGCCGTCCAGCCTGGCACGTCGTACTTGCCTCTCAAATCGGGAGGGATCAAAGAGTACCAGCCTTCCGGATAATTCTCGCGCCGCGGATCCCCGCCTATCTGATCCAGCCAATCCTTGGCCGCCCAGTAACCGGTGAAACGAAACGCCAGTTCATCGAGGACCTTGCCATACGCTTCCCTCCAGGCTGGTGTAGCATCGGCCATCAGGCCCATCGCGTAGGCAGATTCCTTGAGGTCCATCCGATGCCAAGAACTGGTGGGCTCATTGGTTATGGCGTCCCAATGTTCGTGGGGTTTGCCGTTTTTATCCCAGTCATCCGGCATAGTCGCCTTTCGATGGAGGTAACGCAACCAGCCGCGGCTGCGATCAGATGTTGACGGATATCCCCTCACGATGGTGGCCATGGCGAATCTCCCTGGCTGTGATTTCCTAGCAGGCGTTTCCAACGAGCTTTAAGGTTTACATAACGCTCGAGCCGCGCATTCCTAGGATTCCCCTAAAGCAGCCTATCTCCTGGCATGTTTGACCAAGCGCTCATTTCATGGGGCGGCGTGGTGGCTTCCGCTGGGCAGATATCAGATGGCCTAAGCTTCTCTATTGATGTCACCCCCAGCAGACCCATGCCAACGTGCATCTCTTCCTCCAGGATCTCCAAAACCCTAACGACTCCATCCTTCCCGTCGGCGGCCAAACCCCAGCTTTGCAGTTTGCCGATGGCGACGGCTTTGGCGCCCATCGCCAACGCTTTGAGGACGTCGCTGCCTCGGGTGACGCCGCCGTCCAGAACGATATCGGCCTTGTCTCCAACCACCTCGGTTATCTCAGACAGCATATCCATAGTTCCAAGACCGTGGTCCAACTGGCGTCCACCGTGGTTCGACACCCAAACGACATCCACTTCGCGCTCCACCGCAAGCGCCGCGTCTTCGGCGGTGGCGATTCCTTTTAACATGAACGGCAGATCGGCGTACTCTTTCATCTTGGCGATGCTTTCCCAGGTGACGGTGGCCTGCCATTCGCGATTTTGAGGGTCGCGGGTTGAATCTATAGACCATCGGGTTATCATGGGCCGTTCCCTTCGGCTATAGACCGCTGAATTGACGCAGATACACAGCCCCACATAACCCGCTTGTTTCGCCCGGTCGATCATATCCTTGGTCCACTCCCAGTCGCCGCGAATATAGAGCTGGAATATCTTGGGGCTTTTGGTTTGCGGCGGCGGTATCTTCCAGAGCCGGCATGGTGGCTGAGCTTACGACAGGCAACGTTCCGAACTGGCCCGCGGCCCTGGCCGAGGCGGCCCCTCCTTCAGGGTCGAAATTCTGCAATCCGCCTATCGGAGCCAGCATGACTGGGATACGCAAATCATGGCCCAGGAAGGTAGTCGATTGGTCTATGTCCGAAACGTCGGTCAGCACTCGCGGCCGAAATGCCAAGCGATCGAAGGCCAGCCGGTTGCGGCGCATGGTGGTTTCGGACTCTGAGGCGCCGGTCAGATAATCCCATGGCCCTTGGGCAAGACGCCGCCTCGCGGCCTGCACGACCTCTTCGTTGGAAACAAAATCAGGACTCAAGCTCAGTCTCCTTGTTGTTGAAATGGTTGATCAAGACCGCCGGGTGGCTCGGGTTTGGGGTGGCTCGGGTTTAATGGGCTATTATAAAGGTTGATCCTGGCTGGAGGGAGGGCAAAGGGCTTTGAATTGGGTAGTCTATATTCTGAGATGCGCTGACGGGAGCCTGTATACGGGCATTACTAATGATTTGGGCCGCCGGATGTCGGAGCACGAAGCGGGGCAGGGAGCGAAATACACAAGAGGCCGTGGGCCTCTTGAATTGGTGTGCAGCGAAATCTGCGAAGGCAGGGGAGAAGCCTCCAAGCGGGAAAATGAGATCAAATCGCTACGTAGAGATCAAAAACTGGAGTTGATTGCAGGAAAACGGTCCTGAACCTGTAGGATTAATGGAACTCTCCCCAAGGATACGACAAATGCGCTCTCACTCAAAACAACACAGGCAACAGCTTGACCGCAACAAACTGAGTCTGGGCCTGTTCGGCATGAATTGTTCCGGAGGGCTTGCGGTCACCACCGTTCCCGAGCGTTGGGACGCAAGCTGGGACCACAACCAGAAACTCGCCCGCATGGCCGACGACTCCGGCATCGATTTCATGCTGCCGCTGGGCCGCTGGAAAGGATATGGCGGCGCCACCGGCCACAACGGATCGAATTTTGAGACCCTGACCTGGGCAACGGGCATACTTGCCAGCACCCGTGAAATCATGGCTTTCGGCACTGTTCATGTCTCGCTGTTCAACCCGGTGGTCGCCGCGAAACAGATGGTGACGGCGGATCTCATCGGCCGGGGGCGGTTTGGGCTGAATATCGTCTGCGGTTGGAACATCGACGAATTCGACATGCTAGAAGTCTGGCCGGAAACCCCGATTCTCCCCAAGCCGTCGTTTTCTTAACGTCGGTTGTCGATGTAACAGTTGGTTATTGAAACGTATTGCATACACTACCATGCCGTATAAGACTGAAATACGTCTGCTTGGCGTAGCGCGAAACCCGGCCAATGGCTTTCCGGCCAGATTTCTAGGCATCGACCTGGCTCAGCACGAGGACCGCTACGACCAGGGGCAAGAGTGGATCGACATCGTTAACCTGGTTTGGTCTTGCGCCGAGCCGTTTGATTACGACGGAAGATTCTATCAAGTGCACAAAACCGATATTCACCCCAAGCCTTACGGCGGTGGGCGGCCGATGGTCGTATGCGCCGGAAATTCTCCTCGCGGTCGGGATTTTGCCGCCCGAAACGCCGACATGATGTTCACCAACATGCGCGCGGACCTTGGGGAGACTGCCGGTAATACATCGGAGCTTAGAGCGATGGCTGCGTCATACAACCGGGACATTGGTGTGTTCTCGAACGTGGCCGTCGTCTGCCGTCCGTCCAAGAAAGAGGCGGAGGAGTATTTCCACTACTACGCTGTTGAGAATGCCGACCTGGACGCCGTTGAAAATATGATCGTGGGGCGCGGGCTCAATAAGACCGGCCTGACAGAAGAAACACTCAAAGCCACCCGGACACGGGCGGCCGGGGGCAACGGAGCATTACCGATAATCGGCGATCCAGACTACGTAGCCAGTATGATGAAACGCTTGTCCGAATGCGGAATCTCAGCGCTGGCGATGGGATTCACCAACTACCTAGAGCATTTCCCCTATTTTCGTGACGAGGTGCTCCCGAGACTTGTTCGCGAGGGACTGCGAGTGTGATCGCTCCGTTGATTTTTGATTGCGTGATCCGTTGGCCGGCTGGAGCCGCTCTGATCTAACAGCCGGAGTCCAACGGCCTGCTTGCTCCTCCGTGCGCGTGTTCTAAACCGTGAGTTTTGTGAAGGAAGCCGAAGCGGCATCCGGTGGATGACATCACAGGCTGGCGTTCTACCTGCCAGGCCTCGTAGGCGGAGCGGTTAAACAGTAGTTGGCCGCTCCTTTGCGGACTTTCCTCTTCCGGCGCCTCGTTGGACCCCGACCGGCGCAATAGCGCCCAAATCCGCGCCATCATCTCCGCTGGATCACAGGGCAAACGGACATAGTCATCGGCCCCCAATTCCAGCGCGGTGATCAATTCCGTCTCGCTTCCTTGGTGGTTTAGGACCAGCAGTGGGACGTTGGAGAAACGCCGCAATTCTTGAATAGCGTCTGATAGGGGCATGTCCGAGAAACTGGGATGGACGAGCACAAGATCAGGCGAGTCTACCAAGACTCGCTCCAGGCCAGCCGCCGCCGTTTGGGCCACCAGTGGTTTGGCGCCGGGCCAGCGCACGCTAAGGCTCAGCCCGGCAAATTCAGCTATTTGGGGTTCAGCCCCGATGAAAACCGCTTTCATCGCGCAACATCCTCTGTGGTTTATTTTTGATAGGACGGGAAGCACGGGCGCATTTTGGCATTAGAGGCGTCCGCTTTTTGTCCCAGAAAGTTCCTAAATGATTCCCGGAAGTTCCTGTCGATGCCCATTATGCTGAACATCGGTGACAATCCCGGTAAATCTTGGTCCCTGTTGGGTTAAGTTTTTGAACCAACGCGGGAAATGGGCCGTAGCCAACCGGCGGACGCATCCTCCACCACCCCAAGGTGTTCCGGGCGCAAGTGGACAGGACCCCAATGGGATCGAAGGGCAATTTAGGCAGGCGGATCGTGGGCGAGGCGGCAGTGTGTCTAGAAACTCGGACGGAAACCCCGATTCTCTCCAAGCTGCCGTTTTCTTAGCGACGATTATCGATGTAACAGTGGGTGCTTGAACCGTATTACAGACACTATCATGCCACATAAGACTATAATACGTCTGTCTGGCGTAGCGCGAAACCCGGCCAATGGCTTTCCGGCCAGACCTCTAGGTAGCCGCCGACTCCTCGACACCGTATATCCTTATGGGACGGGTGACACCCCTAAGCTCCACTTGCTCGAACTCGGTCGCGTCTACGATCTCGCGAGCGGTAACCAAGGTCCTCTCGGTGATGAGTATCTGTCCCGGCTCCGCCTTGCCGGCAAGACGGGATGCAAGATTCACGGTATTTCCGATGACTGTATAGTCTGCCCTGGTGGTTGAGCCAATGTTTCCGACTGCAACGGGTTACGTCACAGTCGGAAACATTGGCTATGCACATCACCTCCGGGTGGCTGTTCGCGCCCATGATGGTGTTCACCGTTGTGCCTTGACATCGTCCATCGGGACAAATGACCCCACAATTACCCGCCGCGAAAAGGATATCGGCGCCACTCCCCGCTAAGCTCCCGACTATCTGATTAAACGGATGGTTAGGTTGGTCCGCATAACGTCCCGGATGTCCTGGAGGGAAGTCCCACGACTCATGGAACATTCCCCAACTGTTGGAGACGATCAAAGATGAATATCGGCGCTCGCTTTCTGGCAGACTCATGATGGTTAACAGCACACTATAACTGCGCACAGCGTCGCTAAGGATTCCATCCATAACCGATCCCCCGGACCTGCGTGACAAGAGCACCGCATGGTCGAGCAACGTCGCCTCAGGCGCCACCAGTCCCACGTTGTAAGCAGTCATGGTTCCGTGGTCGACCGGCAGATTTCCAGGTACTAGGGAAGAATTTGGAGTCCAACTCAGGTGAGGATCTAGGCGCGGCGACTGGCCCCTGGAGCGCAAGTGGTTTAGATTGATCCGGCTGTCGACTATGGCCACTGCGGCGGTGCGTCCGTCATAGTCTTGGGCATGAAGCATCCCCACGCCAAGCCGCCTCGCCAAATCGGCAGCCGTTCCCAGGGCGGGGTCACTTCCGCAAGTTGGCATGGAAGCGATGTCCCGATCGCTGTAGAGGCCCTGGGCGCCGTTTGGCAGCATCGACTCGGCCGTCGCTGCATCAAGTGATTCAGGGTCCAGGTGACCGCGGATTACAAATCCAGTGCCAATTCGCTCCGCATCCTGACTTGCTTCTGTGGCAGATTTTACTCCCAGGGCAACTTCAAAACATCCCTGCGCCGTGGTCCGTTCGGTGGCGACCGCCGGGAAGCCTTCATCGATCTGAAAGCCCGGAAGCTTCTTCACATTCTGGGGATCGATGAAAGTGGTTGCGTCCGGCCCAACACCTGGAGCGGCTCCGATCCCCAAAGCCGCGGATTCTTCAAGGCCCTCGTTCGGCGGGACAATCAACAGCACTCGCATTTGAACCTCCTACATTCTTGAGAGATCACATAGCCTCGGACGGCGTTCGAACCCGCTGGTGGTATTCACATGACTTTGCTGATCAGTCTATTCCCCAAATCGAAAATGATGATTGAACACGACGTTTCGGGGTACTATGAAACATGATTAGATTCTAATGTATTGTTATAGAATATGTAAATCATATAAATTTATTTAGAGTCATCTATTAAATTATATATGTTGGAATAGTAATATATAAATACAGGAATCTCGTGGCGGCCCGATTACTGTCCAAGCAATCTGTGTTCCGAAGGCTGGTTATCCGGGCGATTCTAGATGGACCGCCGGTGCAGGTGCGTGGCGATGCCGAATGGATTAGTAGAAGTGGATTGGCATCAGGTAACCGCGGCGTACGGGGGCAAAGTTCAGAACCTTATAAATCTCGCTGCTGGCCGCAGTCCAGCTCGGACGGTGGTGCTGACACCAGTAAGATACAGCGCGGCAAGGGTTTGGAATCCTATTGAAACGTTGTAACCACGGGTAATCGCGATTCAAAAAACATTTGGGGAAACGCTCGGCCTCCGAGCGCGATTCGGTTTCCCCACTAATACCGCCTAAGACCGGATGCTTCGACGGACATGCGGCTCCGGGGCGCGTTTGCGGTTCCCGCCGAATATCTTCAGCTCCAGCAGGCGTATCACCTTGCGGTTGGAAGCCCGCCTTTTCTTAGCCAACGCCCTCGTTCGTTTTTGGTCTCGCCGTTCTGCTTTATTCATGCCGATGGCGCCTGTTGCGGGGATTAGCGCATCCTCTTCCTAGCGACGACCGGGTGACGACCGGGCGATCTGGATCCTACGTCTTTGGAGAGGGTTAACCGTCCGTCTCCAAACGGTCCGAAACAAGGGTTGCCATCTCCACCAGGCTTTCCCTTGTCATCAGCGGAAGCTGGCCCGCTCCCACGGTTGTGTGGAGGGAGACCATGGCATTCCCTTGGATGAACACCAGCATGCTCCCGATGCCTTGATTATTGAATTCGGCGAGAGCGGAGAGATCGCCCACCGTCGTATCCATGGGAAGCAGATCGTCCGCCGCGACAAACTCGTAATGCCTGCTTGCCGCGGCTACGGAATCAAAGTCTATGACGGTCATTGTCAGGCCGGGATTGCCGCCCCTGGAAGATACGGTAAAGCCGTACCAGCTTCGCATATCCTGAACCTGCCCCGGGTCCACCTGTCCGGCCTGCTCTTTATAATCGGTGATTTCCGAATCCAAATTCTCTACAGGAGAAACGGCTTTGATATCTTCCAGGGTCAGCAGATCTTCAAAGCTATCCAGGGTTATGCGGGTGGACACGATGGCGGCCCCCGCCGAACCCGAGGCAGGGTCTGGCATGACTGTTGTTTCGACGATGGGTTGCGGCTGCGTCTCAGTGTTGGATGATACCGGGACGATAAGTAAAAGCACCGCCCACATAACCAATCCGGCCGCGACTCCGGCGGCGCTAACCACCTTCGCGCCGGTGGTCAGGCTGCGGCGATAGCCAACGAAGCCGCCAGCGATCAACGCTCCACCCAGGACCGAGATGGCTATTATGACTATGAAATGCATGGGGGTTCAACCTTTGTTTCGATTTGGGCCAGCGGCTTCATATACGCTGTCCATTGATAATGACGTAACCAAAGAGTTTTAGTTCCTTGCCACGTCTGAAGGCAGTGCTGACGGCTGACGGCCGCCCTGTCAGCTGGACACATTTACAAGCACGGGAGCGCCTTCCCCTCCGGCACCGGCGAGTTCAACGCCGTAAACGCACGGATTTGTACAGGAGATAGACGAGGGCAGCACTGCCCAATTCAATCAGGCCGGTCTGGATGCTTTTTTCTCGTAGCCCCTGGGGGTGATCACGCGGCCTTGATGCAGATAGGTGGTGCTGTTTCCTATGACCACGGTGGTCACCATGTCTATCTGCGGACTGACCTCTTCCAGGTGGTCCAGATCGGTGATGGTGACGCGCTGGTTGGGTCGAAAAGCATCGCCGACAATTCCCACGGGCGTTTCTCCCGACCGGTGTTCCATGAGTATCCGGCGCGCTTCCAGCAACTGCCACTGGCGCCTTTGGCTGCGGGGATTGTAGAGCGACACCACGAAGTCGCCTTTGGCGGCCGACTCCAGCCTCAGCTTGATGGTTTCCCAAGGAGTCATCAGGTCGCTCAGGCTGATGGCGCAAAAATCCTGCATCAAAGGAGCGCCCAACAGCGCCGCGGCGGCCTGCATAGCGGTGATGCCGGGAACCGATTCCAAACGAGGGTTTTGTCCATCCCAATCCCGGTCGGTCAGCACCTGAAACACGGGGCCGGACATACCGTAGATCCCAGGGTCTCCGGAGGATACGACCGCCACTGCCCGGCCTGCCGACGCCAGGTCCACGGCTTTGGCTGCCCTTTCCAACTCTTGGCCAAGTTCCATGGAAACGAGTTCTTTGCCTTCCAGCAGATCGCCGGCCATCTCTATGTATCCCCGGAACCCCACTACGGCGTCGCACTCCCGCAAGGCGGCCGCCGCGCTAGGATTCAAATACGCCGCGTCGCCGGGACCCAGGCCAACCAGATATATGATTCCCGGGCTTTCAGGGTTGGATGCCATTGATGTTACCCAAAAACCTTTCGGGCCACGGCAATGGTCGCCCGCGCTGATTTTTCCTTGGCCACCAGTAACTCAGCCGCGCCCGAGGCCAAAAGCGCGGCCGGTTCGGAAACGCCCCAGACCCCCAACAGCCGGTATGGAGCCGATGCCGGGTCCCTCGCCAACAACTTAGGGTTCTCTCCCACCTTTCCCGAAAGGGGGTTGGGGGGATTTCCCCCCTCCTGAAACATGCCGTTCAATTCGTCAGTCCCGTAACACAGAACGGCCACTCCGTATTTCTCCGCCAACTGCAAAATTCCTGGTTCGTCGCGCTTGATCTCGGCGGTTGAGATGCAGGAGATGGATTCCCGAGCCAGGCCATAACGTTGGAACGCGCTAGCCAAAAGCTGGTCCAACTCTTCGACCGGCGCCCCTTTTCGGCACCCCATACCCACCACCAAACTGCGGGGCCGGAAGACCGCCACCCTTTTGCCACTGCTTTCCATAGCCGCCAATGCATCTGGTATCGTTTCATCGGTTATCAGTAAAGCCGCGGCGCAAGACGACGACGCCAAGGCTTCCAGGGATGGAAACACTTGAATGTTCTCGGGCAAGGGCCGCCCTTCCGGCCACCAGCCGGTTTCTCCGGCGGATTGGAACACGCCGGTGGGCTCGCCATTGATCACCGCCGCGCTGACTCTGGTCACCGCTGTGGATGAGGAAGTCAGCTTCCAGCCAAACTCTTTGCCTAACAGGTCAACTGCTAGGGTTTTGGAGACGTGGGATGCCGAGGTGATGACCGCCTCGCCGCCTAAGATGGAGGCAACCTGCCGGGTCAACTCGTCGGCGCCGCCAACGTGTCCCGAAAGCAGGCTCACGGCAAAACGCCCGGCGTCGTCCACGCAAACTACCGCCGGATCATGGTGTTTATGGGCTAACCGGGGCGCCAGCAGACGCACGGCCGCGCCCACGGGCATGAAGAGGACCAAGCGTTGAAATTCGTCGAACGCCGTTTCAACCACAGGGCGGACAGGCAGATCAAAGGCTGTCGCGTCTTCGCCGCCGTCCATGAACCGGCGGTCCAAGAACAGGGTGGATTCTTCTCCCAGGGAAGCCGACAACTGGCGCGCCAAGGCCGACCCGTTTCGGGAAATAGCGATTACTGCGGTTCTTTCTGTCATCGGCCAAGACCCATTGCTGTCTGCTAATCCTGAGGGGCAACCGCCGCGGCATCCAGGTCTGGAGTTCTGGCCGGGAGGGCGCTTTTGGGTCTGGGCCGCCGGCCGTTCCGGTAGAGGTGGGTGTAATCCTTGGAATAAAGATGGGACGTGGCCACCTGGTCTTCTTCGTCAAGGCCCGAACGGTTGATTTCCGGATCGACTACATTACCGACCATGATAAGCGCCTGGAGGGTGATTTTGGCCTCGCGCACCTTTTTGGCGATATCGGCCAGCGTTCCGCGAACGACCTTTTCTTCGGGCCAGCCTACCCGGTAAACCACGGCCACCGGCGTGGACCTAGGGTACCCTGCTTGGGTCAGTTCCCGGACGACCTTGGTCATTCTGGTGACGCTGAGGAAGATTATCAGGGTGCAGCCGTGGGCCGCCAGGGCCGCTAGTTTTTCGCCTTCCGGCATTCCGACACGCCCCTCGGCCCTGGTCATAATCACTGTTTGAGAGACTTCTGGGACCGTAAGCTCCGCTTTGAGCACGGCCGCGGCGGCGAAGGCGGCGCTTACGCCGGGGATGACCTCGTATTCCACGCCTTCTTTTTCCAAAAGACGCATCTGTTCGAAGGTGGCGCCGTATATCGCCGGGTCTCCGCTCTGGATCCGGGCCACCGTCTTTCCCTGGGAGACCGCATCCATGGTCAGGGTCATGATCTCTCCCAGTTCAAGAACCCGGCTGCCGTGGACCTCGGCGCCGGGCTTGGCGAAATCAAGGACCGACGGGTGCACGAGCGAGTCGGCATAGATGATGACGTCCGCGGACTCGATGATCCGCTTGGCCTTGAGGGTCAGCAACTCGGGGTCGCCGGGCCCGCCGCCAATGATGTAAACCTTTCCGGTGGGTTTTATACTTTCTACCATATTCCTACTTTCTGATTATCAACAGTGAAAAATAATCCAGGTCTTCTTCCGTGAGTTGGCTCAAGTCGGTAACCACTCGTTCGCTGGCTGTGGATGCCCTCCGCACGTAAATTCCCTTGCCTGCCAGCCCCAACGTTTCCAGGTTCGCCAAGGCCTGTAATAGTGTGCGGTTGACCTTCATCAATACTATCGTGTCGTAGTTGGCGATAGCTTCCCGAAGGTCGTCGATACCGTAGACGGCGGGAAGAATGGCCAGTCTTTGGCCATGGGTCACCAGGGGAATCGCCGCGCTGGCCGCCGCCGCCATCACCGATGACACACCGGGAACGACCTCGACTGGAATCGACGGGTGGGCCGACGTGATTCCTTCCAGTATGTAGGCGAACGTGCTGTAAAGCATGGGGTCGCCCTCGGTGATGAAAGCGACATCTTGGCCGGCCAGCAACTTCTCGGCGATGGTGTCGGCGCCCCTTCGCCACACTCCCGCGGCGCCCTCGGCGTCGTCGGTGGGGAAGGTGAGCCGCAAGATCTCCTGTTTCGAAAGGTCCAAGAACTCGCCAACGATCTCCAGGGCATAACTTTCGGTGCTAGTCTCGGATTGGGGCGTGCATATCACGGGCGCCTGCTGAATGATGCGAAGCGCCTTGCGGGTTAGCAGTTCCGGGTCGCCGGGTCCTACCCCGACACCGTAGAGGCAGCCGGGATTGCCCGTGTTAGCTTGCGATCGTGATTCTGAAGTAGTCACAGAATTAGCCTTTCCGGATGCCGGTCAAGACAAACACCGGGTTCAGGGATTCCAGCCTGACCGTGTCGCCCGGCATTTCTTTGCCTCGGGCTGCGTGGATCATCACCATTTCGGCGGACAGGCCAAGTGCTTTGAAACGATGGAACGCCGATTGGGTTCGTTCCAAGACCGCCAAGTTTATCACTAAGTGGCCGCCAGGTTTCAATCTGCCGGCCGACTCATCGATGATAGCGTCTAAATTACCGCCGCTGCCTCCAATGAAAACCGAGTCGGGGTCGGGCAGGTCGGCCAGAATCTGGGGCGCTTCGCCGGCAACGATTTGAACGTTGGAGCCGCCCCAACGCGCGATGTTTTGCTCCAACAAGGGAAGGCTCTCCCGGTCCCGTTCAATGGCGTAAACACTGCCCTGATTGGCGATGAGACCGGCTTCCACGGAGATAGACCCCGTGCCGGCGCCGATGTCCCAAACCAAACTGCCGGACCGCAGTCCCAGGGAGTAAAGCGCCAGTGCCCTGACCTCGCGTTTGGTGATCTGGCCCTTAAGCGGCGTCCGCTGTTCAAATGCGTCGTCGCGCAGGCCCAAAGTGCGGTTTGCCGGTTGTGAAGTCAAACAGGAGGATTCTCTCGGGGCTTGTCTAACCATTGGAAGCCACACCGAGTCCAGCCACTAAGGGTACGCCTTCGGGGGACGTGGATGCGTGGCCCAGCAGTTTGCCGTCAAAATCGAAACAAATGGCATCGACGATCAAGGAGCCGGCGTCATCACCCAGAAGCTTGTGGCTCTCTTCACAAACCATGCGGCACATCAAGGGGAACACCGATAGCAGATCGTTGGCTTGGGCGATCTCTTGAAAATGCCGGGCGCTGCTGGCCTGGCGAATCTCTTCCTGAATTTCGGACGAAGCGCCGCACTGACCCGCCAGGTTCGCCAGAAATTCCGTGTCCACCCGGTTTCCCGCCACGTGGGTCACAAAGTAACCCATGGCCATCTTGGAAAATTTTCCGACCATTCCCACGTGTGTGGCGCGGTTTCGACCCTTCATAACGCAGCGCTTTAGCGACGGGCCGCTGAAGATGCCCGCTTCGATGTATGCCATGTCGGGCAGGTCTAGGTGGCGTTTGGCGAAGATCTCACTGTTCGTGCCGGTGGACAGGACCAGATGGTTCACGTCGTTGGCAGCCGCCACGTCGATGGCCACGTGCACGCTGGCCCGCCAGGCGGCGGTGGAAAATGGCTGAACCACTCCGGTGCTTCCCAGGATGGATATACCCCCAAGAACTCCCAGCCGGGAGTTGGTGGTTTTTTTGGCTATCTCTTCGCCATCTGGGACCGATATCTCCACGGTGAACCGGGTCTCTTCACGCAAGCCTTGCTCATTAGCGGCTTCCAGCACCGACTGGATGATCATCCGCCGGGGCACCCTGGTCACGGCAGGCTGGCCAACTTCAATTCCTGTGCCGGGCCGGGTGACCGTCCCCACACCAACGCCGCCTGTAATGAGCACACGCTCACCTTTCGGGACGTTACTCGAAATCCCTTTGGAAGCAGTCACGCAAATCTCGGCTCCGTGGGTGACGTCGGGATCGTCGCCGCCGTCTTTGGTCACCGAGCATAGGACACTGGCGCCGCCGTCCATCGGTTGGCAGCGGTTAATGGTGAAGGCCACGTCCTTGCCCACAGGCAGGTGAATGGTTACCTCGGATATTGTTTGGCCAGTAAGCAGAGATTGAACCGCAGCCTTGGCGGCGGCCGCGGCGCAGGAACCGGTGGTGTATCCGGTCCGCAACTCCCCGCGTTTCACCGTCTGGCGGCTGTAATCGCTTTCCTGTTTGTCCGATTTGTCCAAGACTTCGTGCCTAATATTCCTCGGTTGAGGTTCGGTTCAAAATCACAGTGTAACACGTATCATTCGCAATCTGGACCTGCCTTGAACCAACCGGGAACCGACCGGCCAAGGCTGAACGGGCCGTCATCGCGTGGATAGAAACCATGGTTTCATCTAGGGGCGGCGCCGCACTGGGGCGCCTAGCTGGAGGCGGTGATGGGATAGCGCGAAACCAATTAGAGGCATGGGGAGGAGCGTGGCCGAAGTGCGGAAACCGGGTTTTCCCACCAGTTTAGTCTTCGGAGTTATCCACTTGATTCCACACTTCCCGGACTCGCTGGGTAGTAACCTTGATCACTCGGTCATCCATTCCCAGGGGTGGGGTCACCGACATCTGCACACTTGGATATGCCTTTTGGAGGAGTTCCATTGTGCCAAGCACGTTTCTTTTGAGTATCATTCCCGGAAAGAATATGTATGGCATAGTGACCAGCCGCTCCACCCCACGCTCCTGAATCAACCGTGCTGCCGCGCTTTCCATGGTGGGGTCGCCGTAATGCGACTGGGCCACCGCCACGGAAAATCCCGGCCCCAGTTGGGATTCAACCATCCGGCCCAAATCTTCCAGCCAGAGGCAGTCGTCGTACTCAGTCTTGGTGCCCGCTTTTACGATCAAGATCCCGGTGGTTGAGGCTTCCGTGGACGGGATAAGGTTGGCCTCAGGCAGAGACCTGATTTTGTCGGTCACCAATGCAGCCATCTCTGAAGCGGCGCCGAAACCGCCGGCCAGATGAAACTGCAAGGTGGGCTCTTGCAACCGCAGGTCCTCTAGAACCTCGTCTAACTCCTCGGTGGCATGCTTTCCATTGCCCAACAGAAATGGCGCCACCACCACGCGCCGCAGTCCCTGCTCACGCAGGATGCGCACCGCCTGGTCCGGGTGTGGCTCGATGAATTCCAAGCATGACAGAATCACTTGGGCTTGGCTGCCGCCCAGGGAGACCTGAAGGCGTTGGGCAGCGTCTTGCAACCCATTGGGCGTGCTGGGGCAATTGGGGCACCACGACGGTGGAGTGTCGCTGGTGGACTGCCAAAAGCAAGAGCATTCGGCTCGACTGGCGCCCCTTTGGCTTCCGTGGGCCAGCAACACCACTCCCCATCGGCCGTCCTGGCCGGAGCTTGAATCTGCTCCCCGAGTTGATGCGTTGCCGATGGTTGTCATGCCGCCGCCGGTTTCCCCGCTAGGATCAGCATTGCGTTGACTGCCGCCGCCGCTGCGGAACTCCCGCCACGGCGCCCGCGAATGGTTATGAACGGTGCGTTGCTTTGTTCAAGTTCTTCTTTTGACTCGGCGCAGGCGACAAAGCCAACGGGCATTCCTAACACCAATGCCGGCTGGACAATGCTTTCGCTCAGCAGGTCCAACAGGGCCAACAAGGCGGTGGGGGCGTTGCCGATGGCAACCACTGCGCCATTTAGCAATGGCGCCAGCTCGCGAATCGCAGCCACAGATCGGGTGGTGCTTTCCTTTCGCGCCCTCTCGGCGACTTCCGGAACGTCAATGCGGCAATGGGTGGTCACTCCCCGGCCTGCGAGTAAAGCCTTGGAGATTCCGACTTCCACCATGCGAACATCGGTCAACACCGGCGCGCCGCTGCGGAGGGCGGCCAGCCCGCGGTCGACGGCGCCTGGACTGAATCTAATGGATTTGGCGATCTGGGGATCGCCCTCGGCCCGGACGATGCGGCAGACCACGAATCTTTCATCAGGGGTGAGATCAAGGGAATCCGGCAGGCTTGCCTCCACCATTTTGAGGCTCTCCCGGTCGATCTCATCGGGCAAAAGGGCGTATTTCTGCACCAGGGTCAAAGCCTAGTCATCCTGCCGCTGGCCGTCGCCGGCTTGCGGGACGACGTCTTGGGGAAGTTGGAATAGCTGCCGGGCCAATTCAAGGTGGCCGCCGGTCCGCTTCTCTTTTAAGAACACGGTTGGGTCGTGGAGGAACTTGTTCAAGATCGCCTTGGTCATGGCCTCCAGCGAGGCCAAGTCTTCGGGCGACAGCCTTCCTTCCAGTTTTTTGATCGTTTTTTGATATTCAGACTCCCGAATAAACTCCGCTTTGTCCCTCAGCGCCACCACGGTGGGCAGGGCTTCCAGGCTTCGGCGCCAATCCAAAAATTCCTCCGCCGCCAGGTTAACCGCCTCTTCGGCCCGCAGGGCCTGGCGCCGCTTTTCTTCCCGGTTGACCTGAGAGACAGAATCCAGGTCGTCTATGTCTTTTAGAATCACGTTGGGAATATCAGCTGCCGCGGGCTCGATGTCCCTTGGCACGGCAATATCGATCAAGAACATGCTCCGATTGGGCCGGTGCGCCATGGCTTCTTCAACCATGCCCGCCTGGACCACATATTCGGGAGACCCGGTGCAGCTTATCACAATATCCGCGTCTTTCATGGCAGGGCCCAAGCTGCTGAACGGGACCGCCCGCCCAGAAAATTTTTCCGCCAGGTCTTCGGCGTGCTGTTGGGTGCGGTTGGCTACGACGATCTCCCTGGCCCCGCCATGGCTCAGCCCGTGGGCCGCCATCTCCCCAGCCTCTCCGGCGCCTACCACGAGGACCTGTAGTCCTTCGAGGGCGCCCAATTTCGCTTTCGCCAACTGGGCGCAGGCCCGGCTGACGGACAGAGGATTGTCCCCGATGCCTGTGTCGCGCCGTACTTGGCGCCCCACCCGCAGGGCCCGCTGGAAGAAGAACGACAGCGGTTGTTTCAACGTTTCAGCCGCCTCGGCGGCATGGAACGCCTCCCGCACCTGTCCGATGATCTGCTCTTCCCCCAGGATCATGGAGTCAAGGCTAGCGGCCACCCGGAACAGATGCCGCACGCAATCCGCGTCTTGATGCAGATAAAGGTGGCGCTCCACGTCCACTAGCGGGATGCGGAAGTAATCTACCAGAAATTGTTTGATGCGCTGATCGCCCACTCCCAATGGGTTTGTTCCCACGTTGTGGCCGGCGAGTTCGCTGGTGGGCTCTATAGCATAAAACTCGGACCGGTTGCAGGTGCAAAGTATTACGCCGGGAACACCGTAACTCTCCATGGCTTTCAAAGCCTCGGGCAGGCGTTCCCTGGTTATCGACAACCTCTCGCGTATCGCCAGAGGGGCGGTGCGGTGGTTAAGGCCAAGGACTAGGAATTCCAATTATGCCTCTTAGGCGCAGGGGCTCTGGTTTTCTGCCAGCGTCTACAGATTGGAGTGTAATCATGGCCACAAATACTGTCAATGATGGACTATTGCGTTCATGCGGTGTGCTCGCCGCGCCCCCTCTATCCCGGGCGTAAGACTGAGAACTCATCCTCGTGGAGCCGCATCGGAGGGGGTTGGGGGTTTTCTTGGCTCATCGTGGGAGACTCGGACTGCCGCGCCTGCGCCTGAGGCTGTTCGTGCCAGGATTGCGTCCAAATTTCGTACTTTCTTATTGAATAATGCCGGTCCCAAAGCAAATGCCGCCACTGCCGACCCGCCAATGACCACCGCGAATGGCGCGCCGATCACGACTATGCTCGCCAGGGAACCTGCCAGCATCCCACCCATGGGCATGATGCTCCAGGTCATGCTGTAGAAGCCCATCACCCGCCCCCGCACGTCGTCGGGCACCAGGGTTTGCAGGGCGCTTTGAATGGAAATGTTGACTAGAGTAGTGAAGACTCCGATTAGGAACAGCATCGTCAACGCCAGTTCGTAGGAACCGACATATTTTGAGGTGAGCCCAAAACCGATGAGGGATAAACCGAATAGCACCGCCCCGCCGATGATCAACTGCCCCTTGAACCTTATGTTGGTTTTGGATACAAGCAAAAAGGTGACGATTAGCGATCCAACACCGCTGGCGCTGAGAAGAGCCCCGTATTCTTTGGCGCCCAATCCCAAGTTCTCTTGAGCAAACACCGGCACCAGAAAAACGTACGCCATTCCGAAGAAGCTGTTGAAAAAGGTCATCGTGATGAGGAATGTAAATATTGAATTCCCCTTGATGAACTGTAATCCGACCAATAGGTCCTGCACCGGGTTACCGTGACTGCCGCTTGGGATGGGCGGGACTTTAAGTAACAGCAGCACCAAGGCCATGGCGGCGAAGCCAGACCCAGCAACGAAGAAGGCGGTTGCCATATCGTAAAATTCTACGATGTATCCGGCAATCACAGGACCGATGATGCGGGTCCCCGACCAAACCGAGGAATTCAGCGCGACGGCGCTGGTCATGACCTTCCGGTCTATTAAATGGGGATACATCGCTTGGCGGGCTGGATTGTCAAAGGCCTCTACGGCTCCTGCCAGGAATGCGATGATCATCACATGCCATTGATTAGCCACGCCCAGAAGAGTGAGGATTGCCAGGGTGAAGATTATGCCGGCCGCCGCGCCTTGGGTGGACATGACCAGCAGGCGTTTATTCATCCTGTCGGCAAAAACGCCTCCGAACAGGTTGAAAAACATGCCGGGCACGGCGTTGGCCAACGCTGCGAATCCCAGCCAGAGGGGCGAGCCGGTCAGTTCGTAGACGTACCAGGCCTGGGCGACCCGGAACATCTGGTATCCAGTGACCGATGCCACCAGTCCCAGCCAATAATACCGGTAAGCCGGATAGCGCAAGGCGGGGGGAAGCCTGAGCCAAAGGCCTCCTTGGGGTTCGCCAACAGTGGTGTTAGGTATTGGAGTTTGCTGCAAATTTGTTGAAGGCGCCTAAATGAAGCCGGGGAGACGGGCCAATCCCCAGAGTTTTAACCCCTGGGGATTTAGATTCACCACGGAGAAGAATCCCATTTAACTGGGAGTCTTTCAGGTGTAAACGGGTTAGACCGCAGGCGCTGCGTTGGCTTCCCGGTCCAGCAATCCGTCTAGGATTCGTTGAACGGCCATGGTGTGGCTACAGACTCCTCGGCTAGAAAAGAAATGACACTGACAGTTCCAGGAACCGAAACTAAGGCCTACCTGATAAGTATCGTGGTCGCCTTTGAAGGTCGCTGTTAGTCCCGTTATATCGACTCGGTCTTTTTCCTGGGCGTAGCGTTTTGCCTTTTCGATCTTGCCGATCATGCTGGAGTCCATGTACACCTCCGAACCCTTTTGCGAAGAATCATCTTCGACGCACTCATTGTAGGCTGGCGCCCAGGCAGGGTCAAGGTCCGTTTGGCCCTAGAATAGGCTCCATAAAGGGCGGATTTCGCGGCCTTTCCGAGGCAAAGAGAGCCGTTGCTTCTCCAGCTAAGAGAATAAGAAGAGAACCCTGTTTGATCACGGGTTTAATCCCGGGTCGCCGGTGGAGAAAGGCACCGCGGAACCAGTCGTTTTCAATTGACGCTCCTGGGGCCGTGGCATACAATTTCTGGCAAATAGCCGAAATCCGTAATTTTAGGCGTCCGTAATTGTGTCATTGTAGGGCGTAGATTTTTAGATAGCAGGCCGAAGAGAATGAACGGCGACGAGATAAGAGATTCCTTTATAAAATATTTTGAGGGCAAGGGGCACCTGCATATGCCCAGCGCGTCGCTGATACCGGCGGGCGACCCGACGCTGCTTTTCACCAGCGCCGGAATGGTCCCATTCAAGCCCTTCTTCACCGGCGAGCAGACTCCGCCGGCCAGGCGGCTCACCAGCAGCCAGAAAAGCTTCCGCACCGCCGATATAGACGAGGTGGGCGACCATAAGCACCTGACATTCTTTGAGATGCTGGGCAATTTCAGCATCGGCGATTATTTCAAAAACGACGCCGTGCCCTTCGCTTGGGAATTGGTCACACAGCTATTCAAGCTGGACCCGGACCGTCTTTACGTCACCGTCCACCTGGGTGACGATGAGGCCTATGACATCTGGCACGACGTCATCGGTGTGCCGCCGGAGCGCATTTACCGCTACGGGGACAAGGATAACTGGTGGGGGCCGGCCGGCAACGAGGGCGCCACCGGACCTTGCTCGGAGATCCATTACGACGGCGGCGCCGAAAGGGGCTGCGGTCCCATGGTCGAACCCGGCGTGCTTACGGAATTGCAGAAGAAAGAGCAAGAAGGCGCGGGCCCGCAGACGGTCCCTGGCTGCCACCCCAACTGTGATTGCGAGCGTTTCGTGGAGCTGTGGAACCTGGTGTTCATGCAGTTTTACCAGGACACTCAGGGCGATCGGACACCTTTGCCGGCGCCCAGCGTGGACACCGGCATGGGCCTGGAGCGGGCGGCGGTGATCCTCCAGGGCAAGACCAACATCTACGAGACGGATATGTTCTTGCCCATCATCCAAAAAATCTCCGAGTTGGCCGGCAAACGATACGGCGAGGACGCCGATGACGATTTCGCCCTCCGGGTCGTCGTGGAGCACACCAGGGCGGCGTGCTTTCTCATCGGCGACGGGGTGGTGCCCGCCAACGAGGGCCGGGGCTACGTGCTGCGCCGCGTGATCCGCCGGGGCATCCGCTACGGCCGCCGTCTGGGCTTGACCGAGGGTTTCTTGACTCCGGTGGCGGAAAAGGTCTTGGCGGGCTTTGGCCACGTCTACAAAGAATTAGTGGAGAGCGGCGATTTCATCCTGCGGGTGCTTCGCCTGGAGGAAGAGCGGTTCGGGGAAACGTTCGAGCGGGGCAGCCGGATACTGGAAGAAGTGTTGATTCCTGTACATACGGAGCTTCAAACTGCCGCGCGCTCAAAGTCAGTTTCCCGTCGGTTTGAATTGGACATTCTGACGGCGGGTGTAATGTCGTTCGCGCAGGCTCTTAAATCCGCATGGCAACAAGCCAGGGAATCCCAGAGATCGGGAGTCGACTCGGAAGAGGTGGCCTTGGCTGTAGGACGTCTGTCCGGCACTGAGGTATTCATCCTCTATGCTACCTACGGCTTCCCCCCGGAACTCACGGCTGAGATCGCCCGAGAACACGGTCTGGAAGCGGCCATCGCAGGCTTCCAGAGGGAGATGGAGGCTCATGAGGAACGGTCGCGAGGAGACAATGCGTTCAGCGGCAGCATGGGGGTGCAGTCGGCCTACGAAAGCCTGGGCGCCGAGGGAACCAGTTTTGTCGGGTATCAGGGTATGTTTGGAGAATCCACCGTGGTTGCAATCCTGACCGGTCCTTCGACAGGCTCGGGACGAACGGGGGATGAAGAACCAGAGGCTGGCCCAATGACGCCGTCAGGCCATGCCGTCGAGGGCCAGCGGGTGGAGTTGGTCTTGCAAGAGACGCCGTTCTATGCTGAGGGGGGCGGACAACAGGGAGATCAGGGCCTCATCACGGGCCCCAACGGGACAGTGGCGATCACCGACACCCAAAGCCCCATAGCGGGGCTGATCATTCACCGGGGCTTCGTGACTCAAGGGGAGATATCTCTTGGTGAGGCGGTTACCGCACAGGTGGACGCGGCGAACCGTCTGGACGCATCTCGCAACCACAGCGGCACCCACTTGCTCCACGCCGCCCTGCGGTCGGTGTTGGGGCTCCACGTCCGCCAGGCCGGATCTCTGGTGACTCCGGAGCGGCTTCGGTTCGACTTCAGCCACGTCAGCGCCCTGTCGGTTCCAGAGCTGCGATCGGTGCAGGGCTTGGCAAACGAGAAGATACGCGACAACCTTAGAGTGTCTTCCCAGGAGACCAGCTACGCCGAGGCGGTGCGCCAAGGGGCTTTGGCCTTCTTCGGAGACCGGTACGGCGACGTGGTGCGAGTAGTTTCTATGGAGGATTCCCAAGAGCCGGACGCGCCATTCAGCATGGAGGTCTGCGGAGGCACCCATGTGGCAGCGACCGGCCAGGTAGGCACGTTGGTGGTTCTGGGCGAGTCCAGCATCGGCGGCGGCATGAGAAGGATAGAGGCCATCAGCGGCAGGGCTGCCGAGGAGCTGTACCTGGAGCAGTCGGACCGGTTAGCTGCCTTGTCTCAGAAGTTGCAAACGCCGGTGGCCGATCTTGAGTCTCGTCTCGACAGCTACATGCAAGACACGGAAGAACTGAAAACCCGCCTCGAGAACCTGGAACGGGCCACCCTGCGTTCCGAAGCGGAAAGGCTTCTGGAGCGGGTGGACGACGTGGACGGTGTGAGACTGGTGGCGGCCCGCACTTCTGCCACCGGCCCCGAAGGGATGCGGGAGATGGGTGATTTCCTCAAGGCCAAGCTTTCCAGCGTGGCGGTAGTGCTGGGGGCGGTGGTCGAGGGAAATCCAATCTTGGTGGCTATGGTGTCGCCCGACCTGGTGGAAAAAGGTTTGCACGCGGGCAACCTGGCCAGAGACACGGCCAAAGTCATGGGCGGCGGCGGCGGCGGCCGTCCTGACATGGCTCAAGCAGGAGGGCGTCAGCCCGAGAAGCTGGACGAGGCGCTGCGCGGCGTGGCCGGCCTGGTGCGCAAGGGGTTGGCGAGCTGAAGCTGCTGGCATTGGACCTGGGAGAGCGCCGCATCGGCCTGTCGGTATGCGATCCATCGGGGTCCTTGGTGTTCCCCGCGGGTCATCTGATCCGCTCCAAACTTGCCCAAGATGTTGACCGAATATTGGACCTAGCGGCCGATCGGGACGTTGAAGGAATCGTTGTTGGGGTGCCTTACACGGTTGCGGGGAAGACGGGCCGCCAGGCCCAGCGGGCCCAGGGGTTCATTCGCGCGCTGCGGAAAGCAACCCCGCTGCTGGTCCACGGGGTGGACGAGAGCTACACGTCAGTGGAAGCCGAGGGTTTGCTCAGAGATGCAGGGCAGGAGCCTTCCCGTCAGAAAGAAACAGTGGACGAAGCCGCGGCGATGTTGATCCTGCAACGATATTTGCATAAGACGTAGGGGCGGGTTTTAAACCCGCCCCTACGCGTTAAACGGCTGATAGCTGAAGGCTGAACGCTAATCCAAATACGTCCTCTCGAAATCGCCGGACATTGAGGTCATGGAATCCATGTCCCAGTCGAAGGTCAAAATCACCGACCGGTCGCTGATTCCTTGCAACAGCCTCTCGCCATCTTTGGCGACCACGCTCTCCGCCCGCCGGTAATCCAGCTCATCGGGCTCCATGCCCGTGCGGTTGCAGACCATTATGGGCAGGCCGGTGTCTCCTGACCGCCGTTCCCATTCACCGTCTGGGGCGCATTGGCCCGGCCCCCACGCCGCCGGCGACACCAACATCTGGGCGCCCTTCTTCTGTAGTTCTCCGGCCACCTCGTTCTTATAGGCGTCGGCGCAAATCAGTACGCCGACCTTAACTCCATCTTCGCCCTGGGGCGACAGCGGGACTATCTCCTCCCCGGGACTCGACCAGCCCTCGGCGCCGCGCAGAGCCTTGACCTTGCTATGTTTGCCGATGATCTCTCCCTGGGCGTTGACCACAAAAACCGTGTTGTACAGCTTGTCGGTTTCCGGGTCTCTGTGGGGGTGGGACAGGAAGACCGTTATTCCTAAATCTTTTACCTGGCGGCAGAAGCCCTGCATCCACGGGTCCGGCTGGGGCAGGATCCAGTCGGTGCCGATCATGTTGGCGAAGAGGTAGCCGGGGATGCATAGCTCCGGGGTGACGGCCCAATCGGCGCCTTGCCCGGCGGCCATCGACACCGCCGATTCCACCAGCTTGCGGTTCCCGGCCACGTCGCCGGTGACCGGGGCCAGGTGCAGCAATGAGATTCGCAGGCGATTCATGAAATCTCCCATGGCAGGACTGAGCCAGTCTGGATTTGCGGTGTTGGTCCGAAGGGATGCTGGCGCTGTAAGCCAGGCCAATTATAGCATCGCCCTCCGGTGGTGGTTCCCCTTGACGCTGCCCTGCAAGGGGGCGAAAATAAAGGTCCGGCACGCCAGATGCTTCCCCATAGCCGGCCTCAACGTTGCCCCGTAGTGTAGCGGTAACACGCCAGCCTTTGAAGCTGAAATCCCTGGTTCGAACCCAGGCGGGGCAGCCATTTTTTGCCAACATCGCTTCCCCTTTCTATAAACGACTATCTATTTTCCATTGTTTGATATTGTTGTGATATCATTTCCGTTAAGGCAGTCCTTGGGAACGTCACCGGACCTCAAGAATTGGGGCAAGCCGCAGTACTCTCCAGGGGAATCTCCAGGGAAGTTCATTACGAGACGAGGAGGCCAAAGATGAGCATGTCTTATTCGTCGAATTTCGCTATACCGTCGCAAGCGGAAATCAATAGCGCATTTGTCAGCGCCATGGGCAGAGTTTATCTTTGGATGACCGGCGGCTTGGTTTTGACCACTGCCGTTGCGGTGGTGGTCGCCAATAACCCCAATGTCCAAGAGGCTTTATTCAGCAATTCATTCATCTGGATTTTGCTGTTTGGCGCCCAAATCGGACTGGTGTTGCTGATATCAGCATCCATCAACAAGCTGGCGCCACCGGTGGCGCTGGGGTTGTTTTTCCTCTACTCCGCGCTTACTGGAACAACCCTGTCGGTTATATTCCTGGTGTACGAACTGGGGAGCATCGGATTGGCGTTCGGCTCGGCCGCCTCTATCTTTGCCGGTTTGTCTATCTTTGGATTGACCACCAAGAAGGACCTAACCCAGTGGGGGCCCATCCTCATGGCGGCGCTCTTCGGTTTGATCGTGGCGTCAGTGGCGAACTGGTTTTTTCAAAGCACGGTGTTGGAGTGGTTGGTGTCGTTTATCGGTGTGATCATTTTCATGGGCCTAACCGTCTACGACTCCAAGAGGATCAAGGAGATGACCTCCGAGGCTCTGGTGAGCGGAGACACACTGGCCGTAAACCGCATCGGCGTCATGGGCGCTCTGCGCCTCTATCTTGACCTCTTGAACATGTTCCTATTCATCCTGCATTTCGTGGGAGGCCGAGACTAGGGAGCACCACTATTCAGATTCGGGAGAACATCGCAACGGGCAGGCATTGGGAGCGAGTTCCTAATGCCTGCCTCAATTTTGCCCCATGGTGGAATGGTTCCACGGCAGGCTTTGGAGGTGAGGACTCCGGTTCGAACGACGGCAAAGAGACTCGAATCGGCCGTGATCAAAGTAGCCCCCTGTGCCATGGCTGCGGCTGTGATCATTCGGTCAGTGGGATCCCCGGGAAGCCCATCTAGTTCCGCCGCTCGAATTCCGATGTCACCGGTGAGCGGGATTTCCCTGATGCCGAGTTTCAATGCCGTTTGGCGCCATTCGCCAAGAGGATACGCTAAATTTATTCTCCCCCGCATGGCCAACATCGCAATCTCCCAAAAACTGACGGTTGCCACCAACAAGATTCGGCTGTCTCCTTCTACGGAAAAAATCAGTGCGTTAGTGTCCAGGAGAACCGGGCTACTCACGTTGGACTTTCCATTCCTCGCCAATGGGGGAGACTATGTGGCCCATGTAGGTCACTGACCCCTTCATGGCCCCGAAGAGGGAATCCGGCCTGCGTTTGGCGGGCGTTAGTTCGGTGATGGGCACGCCGTGTTTGGTGATTACTACGGTCTCCCCGGTCGCCGCAACTTCATCCATGATCTTTAGGCATTTGGCTTTGAATTCCGACGTTTTGATGATTCTCATGCTGCACCACTCAATATGACTATGGTCATATACTCAGAACGTTACGCACGGGGTATTTAGACCTGGGGAATTTGCTCTAATAGCACGGAAGCGCCTTCCCCGGTCAATTCTAGCTAGCCGGTCCATAGCTGGGTCAAAGCTACGGCTGTTTATCGGAATATGTTATATTAGGCGCCGTCGGGAAAAGGCCGATTTCCACCGGGATGTTTGATCCGGATGTTTAACCGGGATGTTTAACCGGGATGTTTAACCGGGATCTTTAATAAGGGGCCATGCGGTATGTATGCGTTGATTCTGGCTGGGGGAAAGGGAGAGAGGCTTCGCCCATTGACCGACACCTTGCCCAAGCCTATGGTTCCCGTGTGCGGCAAGCCTATCTTGTTGCATCAGGTGGAATGGCTGAAACAAGCCGGCGTCACCGACGTGGTGTTTCTGGCCGGGTATCTTTCGGAAGCCATCCAGGATTACTTTGGCGATGGCGCCGCGTTTGACATCCGGGCTCATTACAGCCTTGAAGACTCGCCTCTGGGCCGCGGTGGGGCGATACGCCAGGGCTTCACTCAAGTGCCCTTGGACGAACAAGCGGTAATGGTGCTCAATGGCGACGTGGTCACCGAGGAGGCTTCCGCCGCCATCTTGGAACATCACGGAAGAATCAAAGAGGGGAATCCGGACCATATGGCCACCATCATGGTAGTCCCAATGGTTTCTCCCTACGGCATCGTTGATATCGACGATCGCGACGCGGTCCGGGGGTTCCGCGAAAAAGTGGAGATTCCGTATTGGATCAATGCCGGGGTTTATGTCCTGGAGCGGCGGATCGCAATGGAGTTGCCGGAGCTGGGGGACCATGAGACGGAGACGTTTCCCCGGCTGGCCCAGGCCGGCCAGTTGGCGGCGCTGAAATCCCGAGCCTTTTGGCGAAGCGTCGATTCGTTTAAAGATTTGCGGGAAGCCGAAGAGCAATTAAGCCGGCGTTAACTCCCCTTTCCATGAATGAAGCTGGTATCAACAACAAGAGCTGCCCATATTTTTAATTGAATCGAGACCGATGGGGGACGTGAAGACCTTTGGACACAAGCTTAGTTGCTGAAGCTGCCGCCAAGATCAAAGCTAATATCGAGACGGTGTTGGTGGGGAAGGGTGGAGTTATTGAACTGACACTGGCGGCCATATTGAGCGGCGGCCACTTGCTGATAGAAGATGTGCCCGGAATCGGGAAAACCACCCTGGGCCGGTGTCTGGCCCAGTCACTAGATTGCACGTTTAAACGCATCCAGTTCACCCCGGACCTTATGCCGTCGGATATCATCGGCATCCACTTCTATAACCAGAAAAGCGGCGATTTTGAATTCCGGCCCGGTCCCATAATCTCCCAGATCGTGCTGGCCGATGAGATCAACCGGGGGACACCGCGCACCCAATCGGCCCTGTTGGAGGCCATGGGGGAGCGCCAAGTCACCATTGATGAAGTAACCATCCCATTGCCATCGCCCTTCCTGGTTATCGCGACCCAAAACCCCATTGAACTGGAAGGCACCTTTCCGCTTCCAGAAGCCCAGCTTGACCGTTTCTTGCTCCGCATCAGGTTGGGTTATCCACAGGAGGTAGAGGAGCAGGAAATGCTGTCTCGGTTCCGGAGATCATCTCCTGAGCTGGAACTAAAGCCGGTGGTCGGAGGGCCGGAAATAGTAGACCTCCAGTCGCTGGTGACCGAGGTTCATGTTGAGCCGGCGCTGCAAAACTACATCGTGCAAGTGGTGCAGGCCACCCGAGGCCATGCCGATGTGGAACTGGGCGCCAGTCCCAGGGCAAGTTTGGGGCTTTTTCGCTGTTGCCAGGCCTTAGCTGCGATACAAGGCCGTGCGTTCGTCACCCCGGACGACGTCAAGGCCCTGTCCACCTTTGCTCTAGCCCACCGCATGATCCTAAAGCCTCAAGCCCGTCTGCGGGACCGGACTGCAGAGTTGATTGTCGACGAAATCTTGGGCCAGGTGCCCGTGCCGGTATAGGTTCCCCAAAATTTAAGTGATTTAGGGTGATTCACATGGAAATTAGGTAATGATCGGCGAGGTATGGCTTCTGATCGCCGCTATCCTGGTTTTCATCGGTCTGGTGGCCAGCCAGGGGTTGTTCTTGGTGTTGGGGTCCATTGTGATCATCATGACCCTCACCGGCCGGTTGTGGGAAAAGTACGCTTTTCGCCGGGTTGCTCACCAGCGGACGATTTCCCAATCCCGGGCGTTTATCGGCGACTCCCTGGACTATACCGTCACCCTTTTCAACGATAAGTTATTGCCGCTGATCTGGGTGGATATGGAAGATCCATTTCCCAATGGCTTGGAGTTGACCGGTGCGAAATTCAAGGGAACTGGAATAGAGATCAACCGGCAACACAGCATCGCAACCTCTCTTCTTCCCTACCAAAAGGCGTCTTGGAAATACACGATGACGTGCGCCACCCGGGGTTATCATCGTATCGGCCCATTGCGGCTTCGCAGCGGCGACATCTTCGGGTTCACGTCAGTGGAGGTATCTCTAACTGATTTAGAGCACGTCTTGGTGTATCCCCGGGTGGTGGATTTGGACCAATTGGTTTTCCCGGAGCAGCATCCCATGGGGGGCGCACAAGGCAAGCGGCCGCTTTATCAAGACCAGAGCCGTTTCCTTACATTGCGGGACTATGTTCCCACCGATCCCATGAAGCACATAGATTGGAAGGCCAGCGCCCGCCGGCAATCTCTCCAGACCAAGGTGTTTGAGCCGGTGGTCTCCATGAACGTCCTCATAGCCATGAACGCCTCCACCAGCCAGCACGCTTGGCAGGGCAACAACCGGGCATTTTTCGAACGCACTGTGACTGCCGCGGCATCGGTCGCCAGTCATTGCGCCGGCCTGGGTTTCAGTTTCGGGTTGGCCAGTAATGCCGTTGCCAGCTACTCAGGAAAATGGCTGAGCATCCCTTTGGGGTCGGCGTCCGATCAATTGGCGCTGGTTTTTGAAGCCCTGGCCATGGCCGGTCCATTCTCGGTCACCACTTTAGTGGAAGTCATGAAAGGAGAGCGGGCGTCCATGCCTACAGGCGCCACCGTGGTGTTGGTCACGGCCATCGTTACCGTGGCGCTGGCGCGGGAGGTGGAAGAGATCGTGCAACGTGGATACCAGGTTATGGCTTTGTATACCGGCGACGGACCGCCGGAAATGGAACTCCCCGGCGTTTCCATGTTTCGAGTAGGCGCTGCTTTGCGTTCCGTGGATGGCGATGGACCCACGGACGGCGATCAAGCCGGTGAGCCGGTGGCAGGTGTTGAAGTAACCGGATGAGATACGTTGCATTGACCCAGAGGCGAGCATGAGCCGAATGTGGAGGACTGGCGCCGTTACCGGCGTGGCCCTGTTCTTAGAGACCTGTGCTTTTTATCTCCTATTCGGGATGCTCTCGAACTCTCTCCAGCGGCCTGACGCCTTTTTGCCCTTCTGGCTGGTCCTATTGAGCATGGGTTGGGCTTACGTTCTGTCGATGTACGTTGAGACCTTGCGGTTTACCGCCAGTCTGCGCGGTTATTTTGGGGTCGCCATCAGCCTCATTTCCCTGCTTTTCCTGCTAACTCTTAACTTGGGGGTGGGTTTGGCGCCGGTTGGAGCCATGATCGGGGGCGACGCCGGCCAGGCCGTGACCTTGGTTTTGAGCGTGGGATTCCTGGTGACGTTGTGGTGGCGGTCGGGAACGCTCGCGCATGATGAGGTCGCATTCGACGCAGTGCGCAGTTCATTTCGATTTGGCGCGATCATGCTGTTTGCCGCGTTGCTGTTCGACAGCATCAGCCCCTACCAGATAGTAAATGGTTTTTTGGTGATGGCCTTCTTCGCGGTGGGATTGTCAGGCATGGCCCTGGCCCGGTTCACATCCGAGATTGGAGAGTCCCAGGCCATGTCGTGGGACTGGTGGCTGCCCATAGGCGCCAGCGTTGGCGCCGTGTTGCTGTTAGGGCTTTTGGCCATGGCTTTGGGGTTGGGCGGATTCGATGATGTAACGCGGTCTACCCTAGGCATGATTGGCTTCATCGGACTGTGGGTGGTCAAACCGTTTTTGCTGGCCCTGGGTTTTGTGGCGGGGCTATTGGTGCTTTTGGGCAATTGGATATCGTCCATGTTCGGCGGAGGTGACTTAAGCGGCTTGGAACGGGCGGCAATGCAGATCCAACAGTTCCAGGATGCTATGCGGGAGGACACGGGCGATGGCGGAATCCCATCCCTGGTGGTCAACCTGCTCAAAGGTATCGGGTTCATCACCGCCGCCGCTGTGGCCGGCCTAGTGTTGTACCGGATTTTTCGAGTCCGGCGCGGGTGGCGTGTCCAACCGGATGTGGAGGAGACGCGGGAGTCCATCTTCAGCTGGAGCAAGGCGAACCAGGACATTTCTTCGTTCCTTTCCGAATGGTGGCGGAACCTTGGTCTCGTTAGAGACCGAGGAGGGAGGGCCAGAGAGCCGCGCACGCCTCGAGAGTTTTATCACGGTCTGCTGGAAATGGCGCAAGGCATCGGCCAGCCCCGGCGGGACTGGCAGACGCCCAAAGAGCATCAATGGGACTTAAAAGATTTGATGCCGGATCCCCCAGTCAATGAGATAGTCGATGGCTTCCAATCGGCCCATTATGGCCACCTGGAAGCAAGCCAACAGGAAATTGAATCCCTGCGTAGCGGTTGGTTGGAAATCAGGGAGTTCCTGGCCAGCCGGGAGCGGGCCAACCCCGAACCGTCTCCCCAAACGTCTCCGGAATCCGCCCCCAAATCGTCGTCGGACGCGCCTGGGGAATCGAGCGGCGAGTAGGGCGGCGCTGCTAGCGAAGCCGGGGAATTACCTCTTCGGCCACGGTCTCCATCACCCTCTTTAGGGCATCCACGTCGCCGGAATTCAGAGCCAGGATCACGTGTTCTACACCAGCGTTGGCATAGGCTTCGATAATCGCAGTCATACCCGCCGGGTCGTCGCCGGGGAGCGCGGTCCGGCCAGCCGTTCGTTCGCTGGAGGGCCGGCCATGGACTTGAACTTCCGCCCGTAAAGACCAGGTCATGTGACTGGAGTCCCTCCCGGAGGCCTCCGCTAAATCCTGTATTTCCCGCTTGGCCAGGCTGTATTCTTCAGGCGACACTCCCGACGGATGCCATCCGTCGCCAAGGGTTGCGGCCCTTTTCAGGGCACCGGGGCTTGCTCCTCCCACCCAAATGGGAATGTATGGTTGCTGCACTGGCTTAGGGGAAAAATATAGGTCTGAAAAATCCCACCGGCGGCTGTGAAAGCTGGGACTAGGGCTGGACCACAATTCCCGCATCAGGTTGATGCTCTCGTTGGTAAGTGACGCCCTCTGGCGCATGGGGATACCCAGGGCTTGAAACTCTTCGGTCATGGCGCCCACACCGACTCCCAAGGTCACGCGTCCACCGGACATTTGATCCAGACTGGCGGCGTACTTGGCTAATTCCACTGGGTTGTGATATGGCAGCACCAGCACCGAGGTGCCCAAGAGGACTTTTTTGGTGGTCGCGGCCAGGTAGGATAGTGTTCCCATCGGATGGTAATAGGGCTTGTCTTCCAGTCTCTCACGGATATAGCCGGTGTTGAAAAGGTGGTCCATCACCCAGACCGAGTCGTAACCCAGTTCCTCGGCCATCGGGCCAAAGGCCAAGACTTGCTGCGGGTCGAATATGCCCCAGTTATTGGGGATGGTTACGCCAAACTTCATAGATCACACCGTTATATCCCGTAGTAGGATGCTCTGAAACACTCAGCAGCACGATTAATCACAATGGGCTGATAGCTGATAGCTGATAGCTGATAGCTAACCGGCTTTGATTGTCAGAAGCAGGCGGGCTGTTTCAACTGCGGTCATGGCCGCGTTGTTGCCCACATTCCCCGCTTTGCCGCCGGCGCGGTTAAAGGCCTGGTCTATATCCTCGGTGGTAAGAACGCCAAATATGACAGGGACCCCGGTCTGCAGGCCCGCTGAGGCGATACCACCGGCCGATTGGCTGGCCACCATGTCGTAGTGGCCGGTCTCGCCCCGGATCACGGCGCCAAGACAGATGACGGCGTCGTAGTTTCCCGTTTGCGCCATGGTCTTGGCCACCAGTGGCAGCTCAAAGGCCCCGGGCGCCCAGGCCACGCTGATGTCTTGGTCTGCGACTCCATACCGGGCCAATGTGTCGATGGCGCCGGTCAAAAGCTGGCGCGTGATGATCTCATTGAAACGGGCCGCCACCACCGCCACCTTCAGCCCCTGCCCGTTTAGGTCTCCTTTCAACTCTTTGGGCAAACCACCATCTCCTAGATTGAATTTGGGGAGCGAAATTTGGATGTGTGGGTCGATTACGAGCCCGACGGGCTGGCGCTTTCTCCCCGGACGCCGGCCTGAAGGATCTTTTCCAGCAACTCGGCCTCGGTAAAAGGACCGCCAAACCTGATGTGCTCGTTTATCACGGTGTAGGGAACCGATCTGACGCCATAGTTTTGACCCATAGAAGGAAATTCCTGGATCTCCACCACGTCCGCAGAGACAAATTGGTTCTCCAAGGCCATAGCGTGAGTTAGACGCGCCGGAACGGGGCAGGTTGCGTCGGCGGGGGTTACGAAGATTTGGATATGGACCGGTTGGTTGATCTCTCGCAGCTTCCGCCTGGATGTGGTGGACAGCGGGCTTACGCCGCGGGATATGGTTTTAATGTCCTCTACCAACGTGGCCAGTTCATAGCCCATGGGTATGCCGTAAAATTTGACACGAAAATTGGCGGGATCAGACCCGGTGTCGCCCATCGTCACCGCCGGGACCCGGGAAATACCGTAGTCCTGGGCAGTCTGGATTTCTTGGTAAAAATCCACTGTCTCCAGCCGGATCTTTGGCGATAGACCGGATAGTTCATCCATCAATTGCTGGGTTTGCTGGCAATAGGTGCACTCTCGGCCAGGCACAGTGACCACCGATGGTTTCTGGGTAAAAAGCTTCACAGCCACATCGGCTTTCAGGTCCTTGCGGAAAGTCCGTTTGAGTTGTGCTTTATCCCGGCCGTTGATGAGTTCTTGTTGTACCATTGGGCAGGCTCCCGAGGCTAACCGGCGGTTTCGGCCGCGAGTCTGGAGGCGCGAGGGGTAGGCGAGCTGAGTTCTAATTCTGGGTTCCAGGCCTGGATTCAGTGTACACGCGAAGCCAGCCGTTAGCCACCCTTGTTCAACTCGGCGCGTATGGTGAACATTCGCTGAAACAAGGTGAAGCAAGACACCACTGCAATTGCCAAGGCAAACCAGACGATCTGCTGGCTAATGAGGCCCACGCCCAGCAGGACCACCCTTTCCGGACGGGTCATGATCCCGGCGCGGGTGAACACGCCCAGCCCCTCGCCTCGGGCCCGCAAGTAACTTACCAATTGGGAGAAGATCAGGGCGAGCAACATGACGGTTATGAAGAATAGACGGTAGTTGTCACTGAATCCGGCCTGAAGCCCGTAGATGACCAAGCCGAAAAATAGAGCCGCTTCACCTAGCCGGTCGAACACTGAGTCCAAAAGGGCGCCGAATGGGCGCACGGTGTTGGTCAGCCGGGCCAGGGCGCCGTCCATCAGGTCTAGGGCGCTCCCCACCAAAAAAACTATACCGCTTTCCAGCAGCCAACCGCCACCGGCCAGGAAAGACGCCACAACGCAAACCGCGAAGCCCAGGAGGGTGATGGAGTTGGGAGTGAACTTCAGCGCGTGAAGGAATCGGGCGCCCGGAAGTTCAATGTAGCGGAGGACCGCCGCTCTAAACTGCTCTCGCCCCAAAATGTCCATTCGCCGAATCCAAGCATTGGTAGTAGTATTCTTCCACTTGGCGGGCCACCTCTTCCCAGCGGTATTGGTCAACCGCCAAACGTCCTTCTTGCCCCATTCGCCGGCGTAACTCCGGGTCCCGAACCAGCCGCGACAGCGCGGCGGCCAGCGCTTCGCCGTTTTTGGGAGGGAACAAAATCCCCTGTTTGCCGTCGGAAACTATGCTGGCGTAGCCTTCAAGGTTCGACGCCACCACCGGCTTGCCCATTGCCATGGCTTCCAGCAAAACGATGCCGAAACTCTCGGAACCGGTGGCTGGGGAGCAGAAGACATCGGCAGAAGCGTAGTACCGGGGCAGGTCCATTTGGGAGACGGGACCGATGAATTCCACGTCTTGCAGATTCTGCGCCCCAAGAATCCGGTGGGAGTCTTTGTCCGGGTTGCCGGGCCCGACGACCAACAACCTGATGTCGGGGAATTCCCACTTTAGCTTGCTGTAAGCTTCCAAGAGGTACTTCAGACCTTTGCGCTTTTCCAAACGTCCCACGAACAAGATATTGGTCTTGCCGTCCCGGTACTGGGGCCAGGGCGCCGCGTTGTCTGTGAAATGGTCTAGGTCTATGCCGTTGGGGATGATCTTATATTCGCCGGGAAATGTGTTGTTGACATAACGCTTGGCCGCAGGTGAGACCGCTATGCCGCCGTGGAGGCGTTGGTGCCACCGTTTGGTAATGGGCTGGCTGAGCTTGTAGAGATGGCTGTTGTTGTTGGTGGCGTGAAACGTGCCCACGTTAACCGCGTGGGAGAATTCTAGAACACAGAGAGGCAGAATTGGGGCCATCGGCTCGTGAAGGTGGATGATATCGAAGTCCTCTTCTTGCAGCAGTGACCGGACTTTGCGGTACAACCACCATGACAGGGACACTCTGGCGATGGACCCGCCGCTGGGCAGAGGAACGGACCTTCCCAGCGGGACAAATTTATCAGCGTCCTCACAGGTCCGGGAAGGCGAGTGGGGCGCCAGCACCTGAACCTGATGACCTGACCGGCCCAACTCCCTGGCAAGGTGGCTAACGTGGGCCGTCACACCGCCCGGCCAAGTGAAGTCGTAGGGCGATACCATCGCAATTTTCAAGGAGGTCCTCCCGTCCCAGGCGATGGGGCTAAACCCCGTCACGTCTACCCTTCGGTATCCCCCTCACCGGTGATGAAGGCTTCCACCATATCTCGGGCCACGTCGTCGGTGTATTGGGTGGGAGGAGACTTCATGAAGTAGGCGCTGGGGCCCATTATGGCGCCGCCTATCTTCCGGTCCAAAGCCAGTTTGGCGCACCGAACGGCGTCGACCACCACTCCCGCCGAGTTTGGGCTGTCCCAGACTTCCAGCTTGACTTCCATGTTTATCGGCGCGCCGCCGAAGGAACGGCCTTCCATCCGAATGTGGCACCATTTGCGGTCTTGAAGCCACGGAACATGGTCGCTGGGACCGACGTGAATATCGTCGGGATGTATCTCTTCATCCATCTGGGAGGTTACGGCGGCCGTCTTGGAGATCCGCTTGGAAACCGTCCTCTCCCGCTCCAAAAGGTTGAGAAAGTCGGTGTTACCACCGAAGTTCAGTTGATAGGTATTTAAAATTTTGACCCCCCGGTCTTCAAAAAGGCGGGTCAAGACCCGATGGGTGATGGTCGCCCCTAACTGGGACTTGATGTCGTCCCCGACGATGGGCACTCCTCGCTCCTCAAACCGGTTCCGCCAGTATTCTTCTTTGGCGATGAAGACTGGAATGCAATTGATCATAGCGCAGCGGGCGTCTAGTATCTGCTCAACATACCACTTGGTGGCCATCTCGCTGCCCACCGGGAGGTAGTTGATGACCACATCGACTTCGCGCTCTTTGAGTATTCCCGATATGTCGGCCGTGGGATGAGGGGATTTTTTCAGTAGGTGGGATACGTATTTGCCAATGCCGTCGTGGGTCATTCCCCGTTCCACCGTCACCCCGGTGTGAGGCACGTCGGCGAACTTCAATGTGTTGTTGGGTTTGGTGAAGATCACTTCCGAGAGGTCTTTACCAACTTTGTTTTCGTCGATGTCGAAGGCGGCCACTACCTCGATGTCATCAATCCGGTATTCGCCGACTTTTGTATGCATGACTCCGGGGACGTCGGCGTCGTCGGGTAACTCCACGTAGTGGTGAATGCCTTGTACGAAGGAGGAAGCACAGTTTCCAACCCCGATTATCGCTACCTTGATCTTCCCCAATGCTAGTGCTCCTTTTTCTCTTCTAGTGCCTAAAAATTTCGGTTGTGAAACCGGCTGAATTGTAGCAAACCGGCCTGACCGGAACAAGCCTAGCCGTTCGGCTTGTAGACATAATACTCCGATTCGGGTTGAAACAGCTACGGACCCAGCCCGATACCGCCCCGAGGCAGTAAGGTCCCAGAAAGTCGTGTGCGGCCGGTACTTCGATCTACTCGAAGAACCGGAAAATTGCCGTGCGGTCGTCGTGGCGGAACCGCCGTCCCAGCTGCTCGGGTATTTGGCCTACTTCTAGGCGGGACTCGATGGTGCTGTTGACCAGATGGGACGCATCCTCGGGGCCCGAAGCTCCCCGCACCATTTCCGCCAGTTCGTTGGTTTGGACGTTGTCGCTGACGCCGTCGGTGGCTAGCACCAACCTGGTGCCTGGCTCAACGGCGAAATCCATTTTTACTAGGTTGGCCAAATCTGATGCGGCGCCCACCGCCTTGGCCACACCCACGTGCAGGAACCCGCCGATCCTCCCGGTCAATTGTTGGACCGAGTCGCCGTTCATGATGTAAACCGGGCTATCGCCGGCGCTCAAAATGTACATTTGACCATCGAGAAACAAAGCGGCCGATACCGTGGTCAAGAGAAAACGGCCTCCGCCAACTTGAAAGAACTCGTCGTTTAATTCCTCCAAGACTTTAACGATGTCGTCCGGCGACGTGATGTCAGCCGAGGTTAACGCCTCGACCAAAGATTTGCTAGCTTCCGCTCCCCCGTGGCCCGTGACCCCGTCCATGACGGCGTCCAGAAATTGCCCTCCCCCCAGGTCTCGAATCAAAAAGCTGTCTTCACCATGACTGGAATTGTCCAGAAAATTCGCCACCGCGCTTGCCAGCATAAGTTACTTCCTCAAATCCTCCACTGTTTTCGGGCGATCAGGCGATCGGGCGATGAGCATTCGGGCATTTGGACTAGGTTGGCGCCGTCTCCGCCCCGGCCCCTGTTTGGTCACGACTGGAACGGCGCCAACTCCACCTCGGGCTCAAATAGGTATTTGCGCCAATAATCAGCCCTCAACCACTCACATGCTTCGTGCCAGGCGCCTTTCGCCTGAAGATGATTTGGCAGCCCCTGATTGCGCTGTTGGACCTCTTGCAGATATGTGTCCAGATCCTTCCTGAAAACGTCTAACCCCGAATATGATCGGTTGCGGACGTTGTTGATTATAACCAACGCGGCCGCCCGGCAGCCGTTGTCTAAAGCTTGATCTTGCTCGGCATTGGATTCGTTGAAAGCGGCTTCCAACTCGGCTAATTCATCCTCAAAGCGCACTATGGGCCGCAGCCCGTAGGGGTCGCGGTAACTCGCCGCCTCTTCCGGGGGACGCTGGGGAGTCGTGTAAAACTTGAGCATTTCCAGGCAAAAATCATTGATGTCTTTCGGAGCGGTTCTCCGCCGATTACCCGCGGAATCCTCGTTTTGTTCTTGGTTCAAGGACTCCAACGCCCCGCAGTCAATTACCACGGTTGCTGCTGCGGCCGGTTGATAGTAAATGTTCTGGGGCCGCAGGTCCAATAATAGGTATCCGGCATTCAGGAATACCTGTTCAACGTCCAACAGTTGCTGCTGCACCGGAAAAGCTGGCTGCCCGGCGGTCTGGCCCAGGGGATGCAAGGCGAAAAGGTTTTGTCCCGCGCCGATGGGTACACCGGTGATGCGGGCCATGTGGTCGCCCAAAAGGGGGATACCCTTGGCCCGTTCTTCCACGGTTACCCGATACTCATGGCCCAAGGAGTCGCCGAAGAACTCATCGTGGTTGGCCGGTTCGGTGTAGCCCAAGATGGGGATGATTCCGCCAACGGAGGGCACTAATTCCTGATGTGCCTGGAGGAGTCTTTCCGTGCGAGACTCGGCGCCGCCGTGTTGGTTGAGCTTTATCATCTGGGGAACGGGGCGTTTGAGGACCACCTGGCCGCCGGTTTCCCGGTCCACGGCGGAACGAACCTCGTAGTCGGCGCCCGTGCCCAGCCGCCCGCCCGGTTCATAGCGGTCCAAGATCACCAGTTCCATCCCCAAATGCTCCAAGAGTTTGCAACTTAAAGGCTATCGATTAGGCGGCTCCAGTTGAATGTGCCCCGCCCCCCGGCAAACTTATAATAAGGCTTCGAAACGCCGAATTTTCTCAAGTATAGCACGCTGGTTCTCGGACCAACGTGCCTGAACCGGGAATAAGGAGGGCCGCGATTATTGCTGATTTTTTGCGGGTATTATTGGGAGTTGTTGGGTGATTGGAGGTCCCGAAACAAAAATGCGGAAGCCAAAGACTAGGGCGCGCTAAAAACCAGAGTCGTCCAGTCTTCCCGAGGGTTATCTTCAATCAGGTTCAAACCTAGATTCGACATAGTTTCCAACACTTCCGGCGCCTGTTCCCGTAGAAACCCCGAGGCGACAAACGCGCCCCGACGTTCTCCTTGGCTTTTCAAACATTTGGCGATGAAGGGCGCCCGCTCGCAGATCGCCCTTTTGGAGATGTTGGCCACCACCAGATCGAATTCCCCGTCGGGCGCCATGGGGTGGGGCAGTGTGCCCTGCGCCATGGAAATCTGGCTTTGTAACCGGCAGCGGCGGAAATTTTGCCTCGCGGCTGTGATGGCCTGGGGGTCGATATCCATGGCCACCGCCCGGCCGGCGCCCAATTTCAACGCTGTAATGGTCAAGATTCCAGAGCCGGAACCCAGGTCCAAAATCGCCATTCCTGGCTTGGACAACCGCTCTAACGCCTCCATGCAACCGTAGGTGGTGGGGTGGTAACCGGTGCCAAAGGCCATCCCCGGGTCCAGCTCGATTACGATTTGTTCCGGAGATGGGTCATGTTCGATCCACGACGGTTTGATCAATAACCGGTGTCCGACGTTGAGCACGGTAAAATGCGACTTCCAGGCCTTCTCCCAATCGGCGCCGTCTTGCAGAGGGGTGAAGGTCAAATCGCCCACGGGTTCCAGGGAGTTGATCAGCCTGACACCCACTTCGATTTGGGCCAGGCGTTGCCGGGAAGTGGTGTTCAGGTACGTCCGCAAAACAACTTGTCCGGCGCCCACCGGTTCCATGGCAAGACCATGTCCGTATCGCGAGAAAAGGTATGACACGGGCTCTACGTACTCATCGGGCACTTGAATGCTTATCTCTTGCCAGGTCACAGAAACTCCAAAAGAAAGGCCCGGGTATCGGTTGACCCGGTCTTAATGATGATGCCCATGGCAACTCAAACTAGGCGCGTGGCAAAGGCATTATGCAAGGTCGCGGTGGCTGGGATTGGAAATTAGCCCAATGAATCCTTGATGCGTTCGAAAATGCCCTTGTCGCCGTGTTCCTTGCCGTTTTGACGGCCGTCGGCGTTTGGGTGGTCTGAGTCGTCGCCGTTGGTTGCGGCGTGTTCCCCGTTGGGCGCCTGGCCGGAATTTTCAGCTTTTTGGGACGATTTCTTGGGCGGGGCCTCCGGCTCGGTTTGCCGGGAACCGGCCGTTTCCCCGTTTGAGGACAAGCTCTGGGCCAACTGTTCCAAAAGCTCTCGCTGTTGCCTGTTCAATTTGTCGGGGACCTTCAGGTCCACCAACACGCGCAAGTCGCCCCTTCGATTGAGATTTAGGTGGGGCACGCCCTTGCCCTTGATTCGGAATTCCGCGCCGGGTTGGGTGCCCTGGGGAACTTTTACGGTCTCATAGTCTCCGTCCAACGTGGGCACATTCTTGTCCACTCCCAGAGCGGCTTCGGCCACGTTGACCGGTAGTATGTACACCAGATCATTTCCGTCGCGGTGGAATTTGTCGTGGGCGCTGACGCGAAGTTGAACGTATAGGTTTCCCGCCGGCCCCCCTCCGGAGCCCGCGTCTCCCTCCGAAGTAAGACGGACCTGCATGCCGTCATCCACTCCAGCTGGGATCTTGACGGATATTTTGCGTTCCCTCCGGTCTAAACCGGCGCCTTTGCAGATGTTGCAAGGCTTCTCAATGGCTTTCCCCGTGCCCCGGCAAGAGGTGCAGGCGGTCACCTGGGCGAATTGGCCAAAGATGCTGCGTTGGACCCGGCGAACCTGGCCGCTGCCACGGCAGGTGGTGCAATTGTTTATCGCGGTGCCAGGTTCGTTGCCTGCCCCGGCGCATCTATTACACCGTTCCAAGCGGGCAAGGTCCAACTGGCGGTCCACACCGAACACGGACTCTTCGAACGTGAGTGTCAGACGCTGGTTCAGGTCTGCGCCCCGTTGAGCTTCCCGGCTGCGGCGCCCCGAAGCGTCTCCGAAAAAAGAGTCGAATATATCGCCGAAGCCGCCGAAGACATCATATCCGTCGAAGGGCCGGTCGAAGCCTCCATTGCTTCCCCCGCCGGTTCGGCCGTAGGTGTCGTATTGGTTCCGTTTTTTTGGGTCTGACAATACTTGGTAGGCTTCGTTTATTTCCTTGAATTTTTCTTCGGCGCCCGCCTCTTTATTCCGGTCAGGATGATACTCCATGGCCATCTTTCGGTATGCGCGGCGAATCCCTTCGTCGTTATCCGTTTTGGAAACCCCCAAAACGTCGTAGTAGTCCCGGTTGGCCATGAACATCCCCTGCGGCAAGCTAAATAGTTTTGTTACAGAAACATAAAATTGGTTACTAGCCTTTAAAGTATAGGGCACTATGCTGGGAGTCTCAAGACCGGCTGTGGTTTGGTAACTGTTCAGAGTTGATGAGGTGAATTGGCTCAAAGCCGTTGGAAAAACGCTGGCATGGCCGGGGGAGTTGTGGCATACCAGGGAGGTGGACACTGAACTAGACCTGAACGCGGCGAGTGGCGAAACTCTGCTGGAGATAATTGCCGGCCAGCGGGGAGTCATTGCCGATTTGCAAAGGCGGATTGGGGTTCTGGAATCCCGTCCCAACCGGCGCGGGTCGTCGGGGATGCCGGGTAATCAGCCGCACTCCAGCCGGCAAGCGCCGGAGAAAAAGGAGCCCAGAAAGCCGCGCCGCCATGGCTTCGCCCGCCAGCGCATGACTCCTACCCGGCGGGTGGAGCATGCCGTGGCGGTCTGTCCCGACTGCGGGACTCACCTGAACGGCGGATGGGTACAGCGAACTCGGGAAGTCATTGAGCTACCGGTGGCTCCGGTAGAAGTGACCGAGCACGCTCTGGTAGCCCGCATCTGTCCGGTATGCCAGCGGCGCCGGCTGCCCAAAGAGGCCCTGCAGGGGGTGGTTCTGGGCCAGCAGCGCCTGGGGGTCAATCTGGTAAGCCTGATGGTGACCCTGCGGGAGGAGGGACGGTTGCCCATAAGAATCATCCAATGGTACCTGGAGAGCGTCCATCAGTTGCACCTGAGTGTTGGCGCCATCGTCCAGGCCGTCCATGGAGTAGCCCGTCAGGCTGAGACGGCGGTGCGAGAGGTGCTCGAGCAAGTCCGCGCCAGTCCCGTGGTGCAGGGCGACGAAACCGGCTGGCGCCAGGACGGGAGCAACGGCTATGTTTGGACCTTCAGCACTCCCAGCGAACGATACTTCCTGCGTCGGGGTCGGGATAAGGGGGTGGTGGATGAGGTGCTGGATTCCTCCTTCAGCGGAGTGTTGGTCAGTGATTTCTACGCCGCCTATAACCACTACCCGGGCCTGAAGCAACGGTGCTGGGCTCATCTGCTGCGGGATATCCATGACCTGAAAGGGTTGTACCCAGAAGACGCTGGGCTGGCTCAGTGGGCCGAGGCGGTTCACCAGGTCTACACGGAGGCCAAGGCCTCGGTCCTTCCCCGAGCCCAGCCAGGCCATCGCACCCAGCTAATGCTGGAGGAGAAACTAATGGTCTTGGCGCGGCCTTTCCTTAAAGATCCCCTGGCGGTTCAGGCCAAGCTCTGCCGGCGCATGGAACGGTTCATCAAGGAACTGTTTGTCTTCGTGTCGGACCCAGCCGTGCCCTCAGACAACAACGCCGCCGAGCGGAGCCTGCGGCATCTGGTAACCAGTCGCAAGATCAGCGGCGGCGCCCGCTCAGGGCAGGGCGCCGACAGCAAGATGACCTTGGCATCCCTCTTTGGCACCTGGCGGGCCAGAGGTCTCAATCCCCTCCTGGAATGCCGCCGGTTGCTCACTTCCCCTCAACTCTGAACAGATTCGTGGTTTGAATTGCCTAGATATCGGCGCCCAACGTGCCGGTGCGGCTCCGGCCTGTCGGAGATTGAGGTCATATGGGAAAATAAATTAATTTGGATGATCTCTTAATCATTTCGTAAAAAATAACTTGATTAGTAACTGTTCAGACTTGATGAGGTGAATTGGCTCAAAGCCGTTGGAAAAACGCTGGCATGGCCGGGGGAGTTGTGGCATACCAGGGAGGTGGACACTGAACTAGACCTGAACGCGGCGAGTGGCGAAACTCTGCTGGAGATAATTGCCGGCCAGCGGGGAGTCATTGCCGATTTGCAAAGGCGGATTGGGGTTCTGGAATCCCGTCCCAACCGGCGCGGGTCGTCGGGGATGCCGGGTAATCAGCCGCACTCCAGCCGGCAAGCGCCGGAGAAAAAGGAGCCCAGAAAGCCGCGCCGCCATGGCTTCGCCCGCCAGCGCATGACTCCTACCCGGCGGGTGGAGCATGCCGTGGCGGTCTGTCCCGACTGCGGGACTCACCTGAACGGCGGATGGGTACAGCGAACTCGGGAAGTCATTGAGCTACCGGTGGCTCCGGTAGAAGTGACCGAGCACGCCCTGGTAGCCCGCATCTGTCCGGTATGCCAGCGGCGCCGGCTGCCCAAAGAGGCCCTGCAGGGGGTGGTTCTGGGCCAGCAGCGCCTGGGGGTCAATCTGGTAAGCCTGATGGTGACCCTGCGGGAGGAGGGACGGTTGCCCATAAGAATCATCCAATGGTACCTGGAGAGCGTCCATCAGTTGCACCTGAGTGTTGGCGCCATCGTCGAGGCCGTCCATGGAGTAGCCCGTCAGGCTGAGACGGCGGTGCGAGAGGTGCTCGAGCAAGTCCGCGCCAGTCCCGTGGTGCAGGGCGACGAAACCGGCTGGCGCCAGGACGGGAGCAACGGCTATGTTTGGACCTTCAGCACTCCCAGCGAACGATACTTCCTGCGTCGGGGTCGGGATAAGGAGGTGGTGGATGAGGTGCTGGATTCCTCCTTCAGCGGAGTGTTGGTCAGTGATTTCTACGCGGCCTATAACCACTACCCGGGCCTGAAGCAACGGTGCTGGGCTCATCTGCTGCGGGATATCCATGACCTGAAAGGGGTTGTACCCAGAAGACGCTGGGCTGGCTCAGTGGGCCGAGGCGGTTCACCAGGTCTACACGGAGGCCAAGGCCTCGGTCCTTCCCCGAGCCCAGCCAGGCCATCGCACCCAGCTAATGCTGGAGGAGAAACTAATGGTCTTGGCGCGGCCTTTCCTTACCCCGAATCCACCGATGGACCCGGATGGAGGGGGTGAGGACAGCGGAAGAGGGGGGAGGGAGTTGCAGGCGCGATGATCCGGGCTCGAATTCGGGTAGACGGGAGGTTGGCGGGCGGTCGCAGGCGCTTTTGGGGGCGCCGATGGCGGTCTGCAGTGGCTGTGCTGAGCGAGATGGCGGGATAGGACACGGGAAGAGGCGCTCGCGGACCGGGACTGGCGCGAGTTTGCCGGGACGTTCAGTTGGCCGGATGGCGGGTCAGTTGCAGACGGGTCGTCAGGCTGGGAGTGGCAGGGCGCGCAGCCGGGCCAGGGCGCGACTGAACTGGGTTTCCCAAGGCCAGCGCTGGGGCAGATGCAGGGTGAGGCGGCGCGCCGAGCGGGTGAGCCGTCCGGCCAGGGAGAAGAACCGTCGCCTGAGGGTCTTGGTGGTCACGATCTGCTCGCCCAGGCCGATGCGCGCGGTCCAGCGGGCCAGGTTGTGGGCCATCACCTGGACGGCCAGCCAGGCGCCGTTGGCGGCGAAGCGGCCGGACGGCATGTGGTTCAACCCGACGCCGTACTTGAGGTCGCGTATCGCATTCTCGATCTCGGCGTGGCGGCGGTGGTCGGCCTCCAGTTCCAGGGTCTCTCCGTCCCGGTCGGTGATGAAGCGGTGATAACTGTAGGTGGCGAAGAGGGCCAGTTGGGAACCGGGGGTCGGCTGCACCCGCCGGACGATGAGCCGCACCGGCGCGGCGTCCGGCTCACTCTGGAAGGGGGTATAAGTCGTCTCGGCCACAGCGGCGGCGCCGTCCATTCAGTAGGGAATCGGCGTCCAGGCAGCTTCGGGTATGGCCTCGATGAGATTGCGCAGGCTTTTGTGCTGGCGGATGGTGATGGAGAAGCGCACGTCCAGCTTGCGGCAGACGGCGACCACGGCGTGGGTATAGAAGCCGCTGTCGGCCCGCAGGGTGATCTGCCCGCTGGCGCCAGCGTAGCGCACCCGCCCCACCGTCTCCCGCAGGAAGTGGGCGGCCCCGCGGGCGGTGTTGGCGCGGCCCTCGCGCAGCCGGGACATCAGCACGTCGCCGGCGCCGGCGGCGACGGCCAACAGCGGGTGATAGCCCCGGGCGCTGGTGTAGCCGTGGTGGCGGGCGCCCTCCTTGGCCAGTCCGTAGGTCTCGCAGATCGTCGAATCAAGGTCGATGGTAAATGGTGCGTCGCCGGGTCCGGCTCCGGCCTGCCAGGCCCGGGCCAGCAACTCGCGGCTCACCCGGTCCAGTTGGCGGACGTGGCCCCAGCGAAAGCTGCGCAGGAAGGCGCCCAGGGTGGAGGGCGCCTTGAGCACACTGCCCAGGGTGCAGGCTGTCCCGCCGGCGCGCAGCGCATCGGCGTCGTCGATGCAGTCGCCGCCCGCCAACGCAGATGCCACCAGCGTCATCATCTTGTCACCGGTGTTGGCTCGGCCTGGGGCCCGGCCCAGGTCCAGGCGCCGGTCAACCAGTTGGGAAAGGCCGAGGTGCAAGGCCAAGGTGGCGGGAAGGAGCAGGCCGGCATTGTTGACCAGGCGGTGGTCGTCGAAGGAGATGTGGATGCGGTCGAGGTGGTTGCGTGGTCGCATCTATTGGGTGCTCCTTGTTTCTGGTCGGTTTTCTGTTATAAAACCATTATCCCAGATTCAGAGGAGCACTTCCTTCCCTATCCGCCCTGTCGCGACACGCCCTCTATCGGTGGATTCGGGTTAAAGATCCCCTGGCGGTTCAGGCCAAGCTCTGCCGGCGCATGGAACGGTTCATCAAGGAACTGTTTGTCTTCGTGTCGGACCCAGCCGTGCCCTCAGACAACAACGCCGCCGAGCGGAGCCTGCGGCATCTGGTAACCAGTCGCAAGATCAGCGGCGGCACCCGCTCAGGGCAGGGCGCCGACAGCAAGATGACCTTGGCATCCCTCTTTGGCACCTGGCGGGCCAGAGGTCTCAATCCCCTCCTGGAATGCCGCCGGTTGCTCACTTCCCCTCAACTCTGAACAGTTTCCTTGATTATGTCTGGGACCTCGACCTGGTGTAGATCGGCCAACTTGAGGCTGAAGCTTGAGGCTGAACGGGTCTCAGGGCCTTTTCATTTTCTCAAAATAGTATAAAATTATTACCAGTTTAAGCGGGAGGGGAGGATGATGACTTTGAGGGAAGCGCTGGATTTGGCGCCTGACTTCCGGAGTAGCCAAGGGCGACGCCACTCTTTTGGGGCGATCCTGGCCTTGGCCACCTGTGCCATGCTGTGCGGCGCCCGCAGCTTATACGCCATAGCGCAATGGGGGCGGGACCAAGGGGGTGCTACGGCGCAGCTTTTGGGGTTCAGCCAGGAGAAGACACCCTGCGTGGCCACCCTCCACCGGGTGTTCAAGGACCTGGACGTGGCGGCCTTTGAGGCAGAAGTCGGCAACTGGCTGGCAAATAGCGGGGTAGAGGCGGATGATCCCCTGTCCCTGGACGGGAAAACCTTGCGAGGGGTCCACGGCCAAGAGATACCCGGGGTCCATGTGGTGTCGGCCTACGCTAGCCGCGCTGGGGCAGTGCTGGCGCAGGTAGCTGCGCCGGGCAAGGGGGAAGAATTGGCGGCGGTCAAAGAAGTATTGGGCCAGGTACCCCTGAAGGGTCGGGTAGTAGTGGCTGATGCCTTACTGACCCAACGGAAAGTCTGTGAGCAGATTGTGGCAGGCGGCGGAGAGTATCTGCTGCCAGTTAAAGAGAATCAGCCCACCTTGCGCCGAGACCTGGAGGTGGTTTTTTCCCCTGCTAGGAACTGAGAGGGCTGGTGGGCCAACCGTATCTCCCTGGCTGGCAGCGGAGTGGCGAGCACGCGGGGCCAAGCTGACGGTCTGGGCCGATGCTCCAGTAAAGCGGCGTCATGGGCGGCTGGAGCGGCGAGAGTTGTGGGCCTTGGCCGACCCAGAGCTAAATGGCTACGTGGGCAGCGCTGGGACGGTCGGGGAAGCGTGGCCGCATCTGCAACAGGTGTGTCGGCTAGAGCGCCAGCGGGTCGTGAAGGGCAAGAAACAGGTGGCTGTGAGCTATGCAATTAGCAGTCTCCCAGCCACTGATGCCGATGCCAGGCGATTGTTGAGCCTTTCCCGTGGGCACTGGGGCATCGAGAACCGCCTCCACTGGGTACGGGATGTGACCTTCGACGAGGACCGCTCTCAGGTGCGCACTGGGGCCGCCCCACAGGTTCTGGCGGGCCTGCGGAACCTGGTCATCAGCTTGGTACGTCGGGCTGGGCATTCCAACGTAGCCGCTGCCCTACGCCGCCACAATGCCCATCTCAGCGAAGCTTTCGACATGATGGGCTTTACCTACCTACCAGGCAGGAGAATGAAAAGGCCCTGGAATGGGTCTGCATCTCCTTGACACCATTTACCCCATTCGGTACGATTAACCGCTGGGAGACGGTGTCTCCTCGGTTTTGGCTAACTAGACGGAAAGGAAAGAGGTGAGAACATGGATCCAATCCTCGTAATCCTAGCCGTCCTGGCGGCCGCAGGGATAGGGGTAGCAACCTGGCTATACTTCAAGAACAGAGTAGACGGTACACGGCTGCATAACGCCGGCCAAGAGGCCAAAAATATTACCAACGAAGCTGAAGATGAGAAGCGTAGGATTCTTCTAGCTGCCCAGGAAGAGGTGCTGAAACAGCGCACCGATAGTGAACGAGAGATCCAGGTGCAGCGTCAAGATGTAACCCAGTTGGAGAACCGGTTCCATCAGCGGGAAGAACAGTTCGAGCGCAGGACCGAAGCGCTGGAAAAGCAACAACTGGGATTGTCGAAAAAAGAAGAGGCAATGGCAACAGCTCGTGAAGAGTTGGATACGCTAAAAGCCAAGCAGCTTCAGACTCTTGAGGAGTTGGCGGGTCTAACGGTGACCGACGCCCGCCAATTGGTGGTCAAACAGGGTGAAGAGGAAGCCCAGCACGAGCTGGGGCGGCGCTTATTAGAATTAGAACGCGAGGCCAAGGAAAAGGCAGACGATAACGCCCGCAGAATCGTAACCCTGGCAATCAACCGTCTAGCTACCGACGTTGTATCCGAAACTACCACCTCGGTGGTATCCCTGCCTAATGATGAGATGAAAGGCCGTCTCATCGGCCGTGAAGGGCGAAACATCAGAACCTTAGAATCCCTTACCGGAGTCGATATCATTATCGACGACACTCCGGAAGTGGTTACCGTATCGTGCTTTGATCCCGTTAGGCGGGAGATCGCCCGGTTAGCACTGGAAAAACTGGTGTCCGACGGGCGAATCCAACCGGCCCGCATCGAAGAAATGGTGATCAAGGCGCAATCGGACATCGAGCAGACAATCTGGAAAGCCGGTGAGGAAGCCACCTTCGAGGTGGGCGTCAGCGGCTTGGACGCCGAGTTGATCAGGCACTTGGGCCGGTTAAAATACCGGTACAGCTACGGCGAAAATGTGCTGAAACACTCTATGGAGGTTGCATTGCTTGCGGGCATGTTGGCGGCCGAGGCCGGAGCCAACATCCAAGTGGCTAAGATCGGCGGCTTGCTCCACGACATAGGGAAAGCACTGACCCATGAGGTGCCGGGCCCCCACGCGGAGATCGGCGCCGAACTGGCGAAGAAACACGGCATCAACTACAGTTCCTACCGGGGTATCCTGGAACATCACAGCGACGAGCACGAGACTATCGAGTCGTTCCTGATAGCAGCGGCAGACGCCATCAGCGCGGCGCGTCCCGGAGCGCGAAAGGAATCCCTCGAGCTTTACGTCAAAAGGTTGCAAGACCTGGAGGCGGTGGCCACCGGGTTTGAGGGCGTCGAACGCGCCTTTGCGATCCAGGCCGGACGGGAAGTCCGGGTGATGGTCAAACCCGAGGATCTGGACGATGTTCAGGCGTCGTCGTTGGCCCGGAATATTGCCCGGAAAGTAGCGGACGACTTGGTGTTTCCTGGTCAGATCAAAGTTACAGTTATTCGGGAGACGCGAAACGTAGAGTACGCCCGTTAGTTAGCCACTAGGTTAGCCTGATCGTTAGCAGGGTGGCCTTTTGAGGCGAACCCAGCGCTGGGAAAATGGATATTGGGGGCCCGATTCCCGGAGTGACCCGGAGGTTGGGCCCCCTTTTTACATATAGGAAAAGGAGTGCGAGTCTTTGCGTATCTTGATGATTGGCGATGTCATCGGCAAACCGGGCCGCCGCGCGGTCAAGTCGTTACTGCCGGGAATACGCGTCGAACATGGAATAGACTTGGTGATTGCCAACGGCGAGAACACGGCGGGGGGATTTGGGATCACCCAGGATACGGCCTACGAGTTGCTGGAAAGCGGTGTGGACGTACTCACCTCTGGTAATCATATCTGGGACCAGAAGGAAATCATCCCCCACATGGAAGAGGGGCTCCCCTTAATACGCCCGGCAAATTATCCCGATGCTCCGGGTCGGGGTTACATTGTGGCTGAGGGCGTGATGGTGATGAATCTGATGGGCCGGGTATTCATGCCCGCGCTCGATTGCCCCTTCCGCACCGCCAGCCGAATATTGGATGAAACACAGGAAACCGCGCCCAAGGTTATCATCGTAGATTTCCACGCGGAAGCCACTTCTGAAAAACAGGCTATGGGGTGGTATTTAGACGGCAGGGTCAGCGCCGTATTTGGGACCCACACCCACGTGGGCACCGTGGATGCCCGCATACTGCCCAAAGGAACGGGCTACCTAACCGATGTGGGAATGACCGGGCCCGTTGATTCCGTCATCGGCAGCGAAGTCAGCGCCGTCTTGGAGCGGTTTCTGACTGGAATGCCACAACGCCTTCCCGTTGGGAGTGGTCAGGTAGTGATGAATTCGGTCCTCGTGGACGTGGACGCCGCTACCGGAAAGACGTTGAGCGTAGAACGGATCGATAAGGCGGATAACTAAAATGAATGCTCAGGTTGACTTGCACCTGCATACCACTGCCTCAGACGGCAGGCTGTCCCCCACCGAGTTGATACAGCTGGTCGGCGGGAATGGATTGAAACAGATATCTATCTCCGACCATGACTCCACCGAGGGGCTGGCCGAAGCCTATGAGGCGGCCCGTGAGTTCCCGGACATGAGAATCATACCCGGCATAGAACTTAGCACCGACGTCCCGGGGGACGAAGTCCACATGCTTGGCTATTTCATCCAATACGAGGATGAAGAATTCCAAAGGGTGCTGCAAGGCTTTCGCAGCGGACGCGTTGAACGGGGCCGCGCCATGGTGGACAAGTTGAACGAATTAGGGATGCACATCTCTTGGGAGCGGGTCCAGGAAATCGCTGGTGATGGTTCGGTCGGCAGACCCCACATCGCCCTAGCCCTGGTGGAGCAAGGTTATTTCAAAGAACCCAAAGAGGCGTTCGCGGAATACCTTGGGCGCAACGGGCTGGCCTACGCCGAACGGGAAAAGATGACCCCTACTGACGGCGTAGGATTGCTGAGGTCAGTGGGCGGGGTCCCCGTGCTGGCTCATCCGACATACCTGAACGACATGGAAGCGACCATCGTCCATTTGAAAGCCGCCGGCTTGGTGGGCATGGAGGTCTTCTATGCCCAGTACTCCCCGGAAACAGTGTTAGAGCTGGCGGCGCTGGCGGCCAAATACGACCTGATTCCGTGCGGCGGCAGCGACTATCATGGGCTGGGCAATTCTGGCGAGCCTTTGCCGGGCACGCTGGGCCCGCCTCCTGAGACCGTGGCCCGCTTGGAAGAGGCGACCCGGAAGATCGCGCTGGCCGGGTAGCGCCGCCTTGGGGCGGCGGCATGTACCGTGATTTGTTTTGATCGACCTGATTGGGCTTTATATCTATGCCTACCTCATTGGTTCCGTCCCCACCGCATACATCATCGGCAGGATGGTTAAGGGCGTCGACATTCGCGAAACCGGCAGCGGCAACGTGGGAGCGTCCAATCTTTACCAAATCGCGGGTAGACGCTGGCTGGCCCCCCTGGGGATTTTTGAGTTGTTGATCAAAGCAGGGTCTCCCATATGGATAGGGCAATACCTGATGGGGTTGGACCGCTTGTCACTGGCATTAATCGCCGCGCCGTTGTTGACCATAGCCGGAAACAACTGGTCGATCTTTCTGCGATTTCAAGGGGGGCGTGGCGTGGCGGTGGTGTTCGGGACCTTACTGGCGTTGTCCCCGCTTTTGGTGGCTGCGTTCGCCGCGGTCGCCTTGGCTGGATGGGCGGTCACCAGGAGTGCGGGAGTGTGGGTTCTGATCGCCCTGGCGCTTTTGCCTCTATGGTCCACGATTTCTGGCGGCCCGGCTGCTTTGACAGTGTATTGCGCCTGTCTGGTGGCGCTCATAGTCTTGAAGAGGTTGTTGGCTAATCATACCGGGTTCCCAGAGGGCATTTCCCGTAAGAAGGTACTGTCTAACCGTTTGTTTTTGGACCGGGACGTGGACGACCGGGCCGATTGGGTAAAGCGGATTAAAGACCGGGCCAACTGAATCCTAGGTGTGCTGGACAGCCGTGTAACCGCTGGAAGTTTATAGGTAGGAGGAAGGTTCTGGGCATGGACCCAACGTCGCAAACTGATCAACAGCTCGAGGAATCTCTACACTGCCATTGGCATCCGCAGGTGGAAACAGCGCTAAGTTGCGCCCGCTGCGGCAAGAGCGTTTGTGTGCAATGCATGGTGCAAGCCAACGTGGGTATCCGGTGCAAGGAATGTGGAAAACCCGTGCGGATGCCGACGTTCGACGTGACCCCGGCCTACTACGCCCGGGCCGTAGGCGCAGGTTTGGCGGTTGCCGTGGGTGGAGGGTTGCTGTGGAGTGTGTTCAATTTATTCTTCCGTGGCATACCATTTTTGCCGTCGTTGGCCGCCATGGCCATCGGTTATGGTGTAGGGGAACTGATCAGCCTCTCGGTCAATCGCAAACGGGGTAATGGCCTGGGTTGGATCGCCGGCGGCTCGGTGGCGTTGGCGTTCCTAATCAGTTGGCGGATTTTGCCGTTCGGCTTCGGGCTCATAGGCTTGCTCTTTCTGGGAATCGGCGTCTATATGGCCGTTCAACGGGTCCGTTAACTCGTCCCACAGGCGTTGGACCGCTTTGCCGATGACATCGGCGGTAAATCCACGCCGGCTTAGGTAGCCCCACAGCCGCTGTTTGAAACGGACATAATCAGCGCTTTTCAGCCTGGAAGCCGGTTTTTGGGCAGCCCGGTATACGTTGTCTTCGGCGTCGAATCCTTCCAAGGCCGCATCCACCACATCACGGTCCACGCCCAACTTTGACAGTTCTTGCCGGATCAAAACCTCACCCCGGGGATGGCGCGCCTCTCGTTGAAGGCGCCATGCTTCGGCGAATTTCGCGTCGTTCAGGTATAGCTTGTCTTTCAGCCAGTGGATCACCTGACTCACGACGTCCTCGCTGTGCGAGGATTCCAAGCGCCGTCTTACCTCCGCTTCGCTGCGGGACCGGTGGGCTAGAAATCTCAACGCCGCCGCCTGGGCCTGGGTATACTGGGAATCATCCGGTTTGGGGACACTCTGGCTGCCGGGGGAGAGTTTATTAGCCTGTTGGCTATGGTGGCGAATTGTTCTCATTCGCTTTTAGCTTACCCTCTCAATGGGACCATAGGGAATCTGCGATTTGGCAGGTGCATATTTGAATCGAAACCCTCCCGCTAGTGGGAGGGTTTCGATCTTCTTACTTTAAGGCGAGGGTTTCCTGTAAATCTGGGGAAGTTTACTTGGAATCGTCGTCTTCTACAGAAGCTGGTTGGGACAAACCGTCGGCGACGGATCCGTTGCTAGCTGAAGTGGTATGGGCTTCACTTGGATCCTCCTGCCCGGCCATTTTGGCTCTGACCCTGATCTCTATGGAATCCGCGATCTCTGGGTGTTGGATCAAGAACTCTTTGGAATTCTCCCTGCCCTGGCCCAAACGGGTCTCTCCGTAGGAGTAAAATGCGCCAGACTTTTTAATGATTCCCAGGTCGCTGCCTAGTTCCAGCATGTCGCCGGTCTTGCTGATGCCCTGGTTGAACATGATGTCGAACTCGGCCACACGGAAGGGCGCCGCTACTTTATTCTTGACGATTCTGGCTCGCACCCGGTTTCCGGTGATTTCGGAGCCCTGCTTGATGGACTCGATGCGCCTGAGATCGATGCGGACCGAACTGTAGAACTTCAATGCCCGGCCACCCGGGGTCACTTCGGGGTTCCCATAGGTGATGCCTATCTTTTCCCTTAATTGATTTATGAAGACCACGGCGGTGCGGGACTTGCTGATGGAGGAGGTGAGCTTGCGCAATGCCTGGGACATCAGCCTGGCTTGCAAGCCCATGTGGCTGTCCCCCATGTCCCCTTCGATCTCCGCTTGGGGCACCAACGCGGCCACGCTGTCGATGATTATGGCGTCCACGGCGCCGCTGCGGACCAGTTGCTCGGTGATGTCTAGTGCTTGTTCCGCGCTGTCGGGCTGGGCAATCAGCAGGTCATCAAGGCTCAAGCCGCACTTGCTGGCGTAACCCGGGTCCATGGCGTGTTCCACGTCGACGTAGGCTGCTGTTCCACCCAACTTTTGGGTTTCCGCCATTATGTGAATTGCTAAAGTTGATTTGCCGGCTGATTCCGCGCCGAATATTTCGGTGACCCGGCCCCTGGGGATTCCTCCGACGCCCAAGGCGACGTCCAACGCCAGGGAACCGGTTGGGATGGCGTCGCTGGACAGTTGGTGCTGCATCTCGCCCAACCGCATCACGGCGCCCTTGCCGTAGTCTTTCTCTATGCGGCCTAAGGCGATGTCCAATGCCGCGCGTTTATCTTCGTCCATACCCATCATCTTCCCCTTAATTTCATGCTGGGACTTCGGCAGGATGCTAACACAAGGTCATTTCTGGAACAATAAGCGGCTGTCAGCCTAAGTTCGTATCGATCCGGTGCGCGGCATTGGTTAATCTGCGGGAGTTAATTGACTTGGGAGCCGGGCCAACTGGCCCGGAAATCAAAAGTCTCAAGAACCGCCTTTGAATCCAAGGGTTACGACACCGTTTTCGACGACAACCGGTGTCAACCGCTCTCCGTTTGATAACGCTAGCAAATCGGGAATTTTGTCTTTTTGGACGGAAATGTCGATTTCCATGTATTCGATCTTTCTTTGGCGGAAATCCATCTTGGCCGCGGCTGAAAAAGCGCAGTCGGGATGGGTGTAGATTAGATTCTCTTTTTGGTTAGCTTGCGTCAATTCATTCTCCGTTGGATTTGAAATGGTGAATATTATTGGCTGGGAATTCGGCGTGCTTACCTGATTGACATTGTAATGGCCTTGCCTGGTGGCATCAACCTGAGTTCCGGAGGCGGGAAACAGGATTTGGGGGCTGCGTGTTATGCTTATTGGGTATGAGCACCTATGATGGGTTATTGAATGAACTTGCCGGTCTGCTTGCTGACAACGCAATAGGACTAGACCGGTTGGCTGCCAGGCCCAGGGGCAACCGCCTGCCCCAAGAAACTCGAGAGGCGATAGAGGCTGTGCTGGACAGCTTGGATGATGTCCGGCCCGTTGTGTCTTCGGGCGACGGCGAGGAGGATCGTTCTGCTGCTTTGGTGTACGGCAATGGTTGTTTTTCGGTGCGCCGGTTCGAAGCCGCTTTCGAGACCTATTGCCGGCTGCTCGACGCGAATCCAGAGGACATCAGCGCGGCGTTCAACCTGGGCTTGAGTTACTTGAGGGCTAGGCGGTTGGACGACGCGTTGGAGGCGTTCACCAAGCTGCTTGAAACGGACCCGGCCATGGCGGAGGCCTGCTACCAGCGGGGCAACGTTTATGACGACCTGGATGAGGGAGACCGGGCCTTGGCGGATTATGCCCGGGCCATCGAACTAAAGCCGGATTACCTGCAGGCGTACTACAACCGTGGCGTCGTGCTGGCTCGTTTGGACCGCCACCAAGAGGCAGTGACCGAGTTTGATCAGGTGATCGCGCTTCAGCCATCCCTTTCCAACGCCCACATGAATTTGGGCGCCTCCTTGGATGAACTCAAGCGGCACGACGAAGCTATCGCTGCATATTCCGAGGCCGTCCGCTGCAACCCCGACAACGCCAATGCCTATTTCAACCGGGCGAGGACCCATTATTATTTGGGATACATCCAAGAGACCATCGATGATTACACTGAGGCCATCAAACTGGCCCCGGACGACGCGGAAGCATTCAACAACCGTGGTTTGGCCCACGATGTGGCCGGCGAATACCAAAGTGCTGTTGAAGACTACGGGGAGGCCTTGGCGCTGCGGCCGGGTTTCGCCGAGGCGATCAGCAACCGGGGAGCGGCGTTGGAGGCGTTGGACGATCTTCCAGGTGCTTTAGTGGATTACCAGGAATCGCTGGCCATTGCGCCAAAGTTCGCCGCCGCCCATTACAACGCGGCGCGGCTGCACGCCAAAACCGGTGACCTAGATCAGTGTCTGGTCCATCTGGAGGAAGCCGTGGCCTTGGACCCCGGCCTACGGAAAGAGGCGGCTCGAGACGACAATCTGGGTTGGGTGTTGAAGCTGAGAAAGTTAAAAGACGGCCAGCAAAGGTGATTGGATAAAGCGGAGCGGGATGCCGGGGTTGAAACTACCTGTTTTCCGGCGCCGTAGGACCCAGGTCGGATTCTTCTTCCAGCCCTATGTCCAATATGTCTAGATCGAGTTCGTCCAGATCCAGGTCCAAGGTGATTGCGTCTTCGGTTGACAGACTCCCTCGCCGCTGATGGCCTATGATGCTTCTAGCCAATACCAACATGGCTAGGCCAGCCAGTCCCATGACGATTGGCCGGTCTATCTGGTAGTATAGACTCAGCGATAGCATTACCAGCATTCCAAAAGCCATGCCCCAGGCTGACCGAAGGACAGACCTTCTGCGCAGAACGACCACGGCGGTTCCAGAAGCGAGGCCCAGCAGGCCCAACGCCGGAACCAGAGTGACGAAAAGCCCGATCATGGTGGCCATTCCGTCGCCGCCCCTAAACCCGGCGAACAACGACTTCCAATGGCCCAGCAACGCCGCGGCCCCCACCAGAAGCACCAACGGACCGGTAACCGCCAGCATCCAGGCGAAGATTATCGCCAGGGCGCCTTTGGTCACATCACCTACAAACACCAGAGTGCCAATACGGCGGCTAATGTTCCAATAGACGTTGGCGGTGCCTGCGTTTCGGCTGCCTGTGGTGAAAACATCCACTCCCTTAAGACGGCCAGCCAAGGAAGCGAATGGGATAGATCCCAGCAGGTAGCCCACTAGGATCGCTGCCAGAACCCTCTCGTTCAAGACAAAATCAAATGGCACTAATGGTGTTCCCTCTCTGGCCTTACGGAGACCGGATCGTATGGTGCATGGATGCCAGTCAAGTGGCCAACAGGCCATCCTAAAGATGTGGAGCAAGGTTGAGCGGTCAGTGAATCGGAACGGATGAGCCTTCATCTTCGCCCAATCAACTATAACACCAGGCCCCGTGTAGTCATAGGCCAAAACGGTCAATCTCTGGCGGCAATTTTACATAACGTTCAGCGATGATCCCGCTTATTGCACATTCAGCCGGCTTTCTTATTGCCTCAGTTGTGCGTTAGACAGCGGTGGAAAGCTCAGGACTGTCGGCAAAGGCTTCGCGCAATTCCGCGGTTGATTCTATCCAGTCTGCGTTTCTGGGCAGGATGATGCCGCCTGATCGCTGGCGGTAAAGCTTTGGATCATCCACCCCCGGAGGAGTAGTGCCTTCCCGATTGGCCATGGCTGCCCTAACCAGCCTCCGGCGAGTCCTGACAATCATGGCGTCGCTGGCGCCCAGATTCTCCTTAGTGCGGTCATAAATAGGGCCCATGCTTTCGGTGATTGCATGGGCCTGAAGGTGAATCCCTTCAATGCCGGTATAGCTTTAGTTTCGCTGAACGTTCCGGTCTATCAGGTAATCGTTAGACTCAATAGCTTCCAGGCGCCACCGGCCGAACCAACCGGTTGTGTTTGGAAGAAACTGGGGTCCCAAGCGGGCGCCGGCGAAAGTCTGGCCGTTTCGATTGGCGTTTGGGCGGCCGCCGGCGGGGGTTCTGGTGCTGGGAATAGTCATGTTCCAAAACATGGTGTGCTCGTCATCCATGGGCACCCAGGCCCGTACGTTTATCTGCACGCCCAACGCGCCGGTGGGAATCAGGGTGTAGAAGGGAAACAGAAACTGGGCGACCCTCCAGTAATATTTGTCGTCGTCAATGGGACGGTACGCCCCATACATGGTCCCGCATTCGGTGTCGGTGACTCGAAAACGGGGTCTCCAATCATTGACCGTATAGTAGTCGAAGGTGCCCGGCTCCATTTCCTCCGGTGCAATGCCGCCCAAATGCAAAATAGCCAGATGGGCGGTGTCGACGTCGCCCTCCAAAGCCTGCAGCCAGTTGCACTCGCGAAGGGCGGTCCAGACCCTGGCTTCCTGGTGTCCGGGCGTGCCGTGCTCCTGCATATTAGGCTCCAGATCGGGCAACGGCGGCGGGACCATCCTCGAGCCCATGTAAGTCCACACCACGCCGTTGCGCTCCTGGCAGCGGTATGCCTGCAATTTGATCTCATCCTTGTAGCTACTTTCCGCGGGCTCCGCCGGCATGTCGGTACACCGGCCCTCAACGTCGAACTTCCATCCGTGATAAACGCACCTGATGCCTTCCTCCTCGTTGCGGCCGTAGAACAACGACGCGCCCCGATGGGGGCAGTTGTGGGCCACCAAACCGATCTTGCCAGAGGTGCTGCGAAACCCCAGGAGAGACTCGCCCAAGAGGCGTATCCGCAGCGGGGCGCCGTCGGGAGCGGCAAGCTCGCTGGACATGAAAGCCGGTATCCAGTATTCCCTCATCAGGTCCCCCATGGGGGTCCCAGGGCCGACCCGGGTCATGGCCTCGGTTTCTTCTCGAGTGACCATCGGCGATCCTCCACGTGAATGGGTATTCGACCGAGGATTTCCGGTGCAAGACCGGGAATCAGATCATTCCGGTCAGTATAGAGGGAAGGGGAGGAAAGGGTCCAGCGATGTTCTGTGGCGGTTTGACCGGCTGCCGGCCTGGATCCCGACTCATTGGGAGTCAGTGGTCCAAATCGCCGACAACGCCGGCTCCGGGTTGCGCGGCGCCTCCGCGGAATCAATCGGCTTGCCTCAAAAGAAAAAGGCCGCGGGGTACATTTCCCGCGGCCCTGGATTGTTCCCCTACGCGCATCTGTAGGAGAGCATTACTGTCTAAATCATCTCTAAATTTCCGAACTCGTCGATTTAGTCGGCTCCAGAGGAGGTGTACCCGGCGGTGACCAGGCCTTCCAAATCTTCGAACTCGGCTGTGTGGTCGATTGCAGCGGAGGTGGACCCGGCGGCGACCGGGCCGCGTTCAAGGTCTCCGAACTCGTCCATGTAGTCGGTCCCAGAGGAGGTGGACCTTGCGGCGACCGGGCCGCGTTCGAGGTCTCCGAACTCGTCCATGTAGTCGGCCCCAGAGGAGGTGGACCTGCGGCGACCGGGCCCTGTTCGAGGTCTCCAAACTCGTCCATGTAGTCGGCCCCAGAGGAGGTGGACCTTTCGGCGACCAGGCCCTGTTCGAGGTCTCCAAACTCGTCGATGTAGTCGGTCCCAGAGGAGGCGGACCTTGCGGCGACCGGGCCGTGTTCGAGGTCTCCTAACTCGTCCATGTAGTCGGCCCCAGAGGAGGTGGACCTTGCGGCGACCAGGCCCTGTTCGAGGTCTCCAAACTCGTCCATGTAGTCGGCCCCAGAGGAGGTGGACCTTGCGGCGACCAGGCCCTGTTCGAGGTCTCCAAACTCGTCCATGTAGTCGATGACAGAGGGGGTGGACCCGGCGGTGACCAGAGCTTCCAGATCTTCGAACTCGGCTGTGTGGTCGATTGCAGCGGCTACAAGTGGACTGGCCGGATCGTCGGCGTGAACTGTTCCGATGGGCAGCGCCGTCGACGCCATCAGCAGGGTGCCTATGGCCAACCCGCCAAGGATTTTCGCCGGAGTATTGATCGTCAGGGCTTCGGATATCCGCGCCCTCACTTTTGTTATTTCTGTAAAGATTCTCATTTCAATTTCCTTCTCGATCTTCAAGATTTCCCCGTAGACTTTCTGGATCTTGTTCTGGCCTTGAATCACTGATGCGCTCATTTCTCGGCCCTCCGTAATCTCGATGCTTTTCTCTGTCATGGTTCCGGTTTGGCTGCTGGTATGTACTGATGCGCTCATGTCGTCCTCCGTTGGTTAACTCGTTCTGAAACGATGGTAGCCGGGGTGAGAAAAAGAGACATCGCTGAAATCTGTAATCTTGAGAAACGAGAAATCAGACGGTTAGCCCGAAGCACTAACAGTAATTAGCCATGCCACGTAATTACGAGGCTGGGAGGAAGAACAGGAGCGGTGGTTGTAACCCGGGAAAAGAGGTGCGGCTAAAGAGCTAAGTTAAAAATTCGGAGGCGGGAGTCTATTCTTGGACCAGTCCGTGCCGGGTGGCGTAGCTGGCCGCCTCCACCCGGTTAGCGGCGTCGATCTTGGTGAAAATGTTGCTCACGTGGCGGAAGACGGTGTTGATGGTGATTACAAGCTCTTCGGAGATTTCGCGGTTGCTCTTGCCGTCGGCGATGAGGCGGAGCACCTCCACCTCTCGCTGGGTCAGGCCGTCGGGGTAGGCAGGGATAGTGACTGGTAGCGACTCCGCCTTCTCCTGAAGGGCGACGATCCGCTCTAGTAGTAGTGGCGGCATGACCAGTTCTTCGGCAATGGCCAGCGCCTGTTCCAACAGGGACATGGCTTGCTCATGGTCGCCAGGGCCATTGCGTTGAAGCAAAGCGCCGGCGTACTCTTGGCCGGTCCAGGCGGACTCAGGCCGGTAGCCGCCCCCGCGATAGAAAGCCGTCGCAACCTCAAAGTGGGCCACCGCACGTTCCAGGTCTCCCATGGTCTGGGCCAGCAGTCCCATGATCCGGTCACGATGAACCCAGAAGATGATCGTCACCGTCCAAGTCGTCGACGCCAGCAGGCGGTATTGCTCTGCCGCAGCATCGGCATCCCGCCGCGAAACAGCCATGAACGCCAGGCCGACCCTGTTCGCCTGCACAACCGGGGCGTTTGAGGATGGGTCTTGGAGAATGACCTCCGCCGCCTCTTCGGCGGCGTCAAACTTTGAGGCGGAGCCGGTAGTGTGTGCTACAAGCGGAATAATGATAGCCGAGTATTGATATTGGAGCGTAGGGCCCGGAGGAGAGGCGCGCATAGCCTCCACCAACCTGTCCAAAACTCGCTCCCCTTGGCCGAAGTCACCAACCTGGCACTCAATTTCCGCCAGTGCGGCGAGGTGGCGAGAGTCTTGAACCGACACTTCTAAGCCACGTTGGGTATGTTGCCGAGCCGCCCGGAAGTCACCCCTTCTTCGGGATCCGGCCGCGTTGCTCATAAGTGCCAGAGTCAGCAAGGTGCGGTCACGTAGCCGCTCCGCGGCATCAAGCATCGCCGTGGCATGTTTCTCATGCCCCTCCAGGTCACCCAACATCTGGAGGGCTGATGCGGCTTCGAAACTTGCATTGGCCTCGGTGCGGAGGTCTTGCAAACGGACGGCCAACTCGGCGGCGCGCTGGCTTTTCCTCAAGCTTTCCTCTATGCGCAGCCCGATCCGGTCTAACCTGGCCCCGTCGGCCAGTATTCTCATTTCCAAGGCTTCGTCACCTTCTTGCTGAGCTATGGTCAATGCCCGCTCGATGGCTTCACGGGCGCCGGCCACATCGCCTTCCTCGGATCCCAAGATGTGCCCGTACCGGAAGAGGAGGCGGCCCGCGGCGTGGGAGGCCGGTGGGACCAGGGCTAGGGCCCGGGCCACAAGCTGGGAACCTCCATAGCTATGGCCGAATCGGGGAAAGTAAGGAAACTCGGCTATCGCCACGGCATGCTCCACATCCCCGGCGGCAGCGTAATAGTCTAAATCCGAATCCACCGATGGACCCGGATGGAGGGCGTGAGGACAGCGGAAGAGGGGGGAGGGAGTTGCAGGCGCGATGATCCGGGCTCGAATTTGGGTAGACGGGAGGTTGGCGGGCGGTCGCAGGCGCTTTTGGGGGCGCCGATGGCGGTCTGCAGTGGCTGTGCTGAGCGAGATGGCGGGATAGGACACGGGAAGAGGCGCTCGCGGACCGGGACTGGCGCGAGTTTGCCGGGACGTTCAGTTGGCCGGATGGCGGGTCAGTTGCAGACGGGTCGTCAGGCTGGGAGTGGCAGGGCGCGCAGCCGGGCCAGGGCGCGACTGAACTGGGTTTCCCAAGGCCAGCGCTGGGGCAGATGCAGGGTGAGGCGGCGCGCCGAGCGGGTGAGCCGTCCGGCCAGGGAGAAGAACCGTCGCCTGAGGGTCTTGGTGGTCACGATCTGCTCGCCCAGGCCGATGCGCGCGGTCCAGCGGGCCAGGTTGTGGGCCATCACCTGGACGGCCAGCCAGGCGCCGTTGGCGGCGAAGCGGCCGGACGGCATGTGGTTCAACCCGACGCCGTACTTGAGGTTGCGTATCGCATTCTCGATCTCGGCGTGGCGGCGGTGGTCGGCCTCCAGTTCCAGGGTCTCTCCGTCCCGGTCGGTGATGAAGCCGTGATAACTGTAGGTGGCGAAGAGGGCCAGTTGGGAACCGGGGGTCGGCTGCACCCGCCGGACGATGAGCCGCACCGGCGCGGCGTCCGGCTCACTCTGGAAGGGGGTATAAGTCGTCTCGGCCACAGCGGCGGCGCCGTCCATCCAGTAGGGAATCGGCGTCCAGGCAGCTTCGGGTATGGCCTCGATGAGATTGCGCAGGCTTTTGTGCTGGCGGATGGTGATGGAGAAGCGCACGTCCAGCTTGCGGCAGACGGCGACCACGGCGTGGGTATAGAAGCCGCTGTCGGCCCGCAGGGTGATCTGCCCGCTGGCGCCAGCGTAGCGCACCCGCCCCACCGTCTCCCGCAGGAAGTGGGCGGCCCCGCGGGCGGTGTTGGCGCGGCCCTCGCGCAGCCGGGACATCAGCACGTCGCCGGCGCCGGCGGCGACGGCCAACAGCGGGTGATAGCCCCGGGCGCCGGTGTAGCCGTGGTGGCGGGCGCCCTCCTTGGCCAGTCCGTAGGTCTCGCAGATCGTCGAATCAAGGTCGATGGTAAATGGTGCGTCGCCGGGTCCGGCTCCGGCCTGCCAGGCCCGGGCCAGCAACTCGCGGCTCACCCGGTCCAGTTGGCGGACGTGGCCCCAGCGAAAGCTGCGCAGGAAGGCGCCCAGGGTGGAGGGCGCCTTGAGCACACTGCCCAGGGTGCAGGCTGTCCCGCCGGCGCGCAGCGCATCGGCGTCGTCGATGCAGTCGCCGCCCGCCAACGCAGATGCCACCAGCGTCATCATCTTGTCACCGGTGTTGGCTCGGCCTGGGGCCCGGCCCAGGTCCAGGCGCCGGTCAACCAGTTGGGAAAGGCCGAGGTGCAAGGCCAAGGTGGCGGGAAGGAGCAGGCCGGCATTGTTGACCAGGCGGTGGTCGTCGAAGGAGATGTGGATGCGGTCGAGGTGGTTGCGTGGTCGCATCTATTGGGTGCTCCTTGTTTCTGGTCGGTTTTCTGTTATAAACCGGGATTCCCCAGATCAAACCACCTTTCCTGGATATAGCTCCCGCGGGGATACCGCCAAATATAATCCCGCATTCCAAGGGCGTCAAATGCGGTCTGATGCGGCCTGATTCACTCAAAGTCCCCGCTTTCATTGGGCAACCACTGTACTGCCAAGCGTAAAAGCCCCAAACCGCTGGTCTACGCCCAAGTCTCCCCCTTGGGAAGCTCTTTTGCCCTGTGCGACCCCGTAACCGTAACCAATCCCGACGCTCCTAAAGTGGACTAGCCAGGAGCCAGCCTAAGCCGACCAATTCGTTCCAGTATCCCGCCTAGCATTTCCCGGCTCACCAGCACCTCAGCAAGCTGAAACACCAGCCTTCCGGCATGGCGCACCAACCGTCCTCCAGTCTTGATCATCCTGGTCTGCAGACTGGTCAACGACCAGTGCTTCATTGCCTCCGGTAAGGCTAGCCTTCTCATGAAGTTGCCCAAGTTGTAAGCCAGTACGAACAACTCCAGCCTGACCTGATTGGCCACGAACTTGTGGCAGGACAACCTGGTCCAGTTCAGGGCGTACTTGCCTTCTTTTATCCATTGCTCCGCGGTGCCTCGGCCATTGTAAAAGCGGACTATCCCGATGTTTGGATAGCTCAGATTGGTGACTATGAAGCCCACTCTGGGAAACAGTTCTCCCTGGCGCCACTCCACCTTAGAGACCACTCTCCGAGCAACGTTCCAGCTCTGGGCCTGGTAGACGAAGTCATGATAGGAGACGATGGGCTTCGGGGAAAGCCACTCCGTAGGCCGTATCAGCCGGGGCGCTATCTCCCGCTGCAGCACCTGGTTGGACCGCAGCCTGATGGCGTAGCCGATGTTTCTTGCTTCCAGATAATCGTATATCTCCGGCTTGGCGAAGGCGGCGTCAGCACGAAACAGCAGCAGTCAGGCTGCTGTCAAATAACGCTCCACCACCGGATCAAGGACTTCTTGCCAATCATCGGCACTGGGGACGTTGCCTGACCGTAGCTTAGCTGCTTCACAATCCCCGAACTGGTTGAACAGAAAGAGAGGGTGATAGCAGACGCATTCAAAGTGGCCGTTATAGGCTGCTCCCTCCTGCTGGCCGTGCACTGGACTCTCGGAACTGTCCATATCCAGGATTACTCGCCGGTGTAGGGTATGGGCCATAGCTCGTTCCACCCACTGGGTATTTATTCGTGCCAGCCCCTTCAGGTTGTCCTCTTGGGTCAGGAACTCCGTCTCGAACCGGCCCATCTCACTGGTGCTGGCTCCTTTCCGCTCCGAGCCTTGCCATCCCACGATCACTCGCATGGCTGGGTCTTGGGAAAGGCGCACTGCGTCATTGGTGTCGTCGTAGCCGGCCAAGCGGCTGTAGATCGACTGTCTTAGCAGCGGAACCAGGTGGTGAAGGATATTGCGTCCGGTACGGCTTTCCTGGAGGTAGTCCTCAGCGATTTCGGTAAGGCCCAAGGCATCATCAAACTCTCGAAAGGCAAGAAGACCAGCGTCGGAGGTGATGGTTGAGCCGTGAAATTCCAGGCGGACTTTGGGGTTGAATTGGAGCCGGAGAGAGGCATTTTCGCCGTCACCCATCAGGTGCCTCCATGATGCCTACGGCATCTTACTGCAAAGTGACATATCATGGAGTTATTATAGCCGGGAACACGCAAAAAGGCCCATAATTAGCCAATGGTTGAAAGACATCGACGAATTACTGAGACAACTTTTTAGCCATATGGGAAATGTGGGATAAAACCATTATCCCAGATTCAGAGGAGCACTTCCTTCCCTATCCGCCCTGTCGCGACACGCCCTCTATCGGTGGATTCGGGCTAAAGCTCTTCGGAGGGGGTCCAACGCGTCCTGGAGTGGGTGCAGCGGTGGGGTGGTAGCCACGCGAGCCCGGCCCAACCCAAAGAGTAGTGCTGCGGTCTGGTCATCGGAAGCGGCCTCCGATCCGGACACCGCAACGTCCCGGGCGAACAATCCCCTTTCAAAATGAGCAAGCGCTTCATCCCATGCGTAGCCGGCCAGCGCCTGCTCGCCGGCCATTAGGGAGTATCGGACGAGTTTGGCGACTCCGGTTGTTGTCTGGGCCTCGGCGAAATGATGGGCCAGCTCGGCGGCGTGGACCTCCGCATCATCGCCGTACAGTTGTTCCAGAGCCTCCGCGATCCGCGCGTGCAACCGCACTCTTCGCGTGGTGGTCAACTCCTCGGCCAGGGTCTGCTGAATGAGAGCGTGGCTGAACTGGAAGCGCTTTGCCTGGCCGGACACCTCCTCAATCAAATGGCCTGACGCTGCCTCGTCGACCGCCTGGAGCAACTGGTCCTCTGACACTCCGCCGCTCAGAATAATCAGCAACCGGAAATCGAATTCCCGCCCAATGATGGATGCGGTGGTCAACATCTGATTGCATTGCTCAGACAGCCGGTTGAGGCGCCTGCCAATGGCGTCGCGGACACCTTCGGGGATGATGCTGGCCCAATCTCCACCTTGGGTGATGTCCTCGGGAGTGACATGGCGCGTTACTTCTCCGACAAAAAATGGATTGCCATCGGTGCGGCTATGCACCGCTTCCGCGGCTTGGGGGGTCAAGGTTAGTCCCGCGCTGCCTTTGACCAGCTCCCCCACCTCTTGCCTGGTCAGGCCATCCAGTTGCACCCTGCGGAAAAGTTGCTCCCGGACCAAGGCGCCCAGAGTCTGCGACAGCGGATGGCCTCGGGAAAGCTCTACGTCCCGGTGGGCGCCGAGCAGCAACAAGGGGCTGTTGCCAATTTCTTGAGCCAGGACCTCCAGAAGCAGCAAGGACGACCGGTCGGCCCAGTGGAGGTCGTCCAGCACCAGCACGAGGGGTTGACGTTGAGCGACGTTCTTCAGGAAGGTGGTGATGGAATCGAATAGGCGAAAACGAGCGGGCCCTGGCTCCAGGGCCGTAGGCGTTGCCAGGTCCGGCAGTTTACCCCGTACATCAGGAACGATCTCGGCGATGTCGGCCGCGCCGGGCCCCATCTCCGCGGCGAGTTGTTGCGCGCCGGCTTGTTGGACGTTGGCGCGTATGGCCTGCACCCACGGCCTGTAGGGCGGCGCTCCGGTTTCCTCGTAGCACCGGCCCCAAAGGACCTGGGCGCCCCGGGTTTCGGCGAGAGCAGCCAACTCCTGGGCCGTGCGGGTCTTGCCGATGCCCGGCTCGCCCACCAGCATAGCCACCCGCCCGCGGCCGGCGATGGCATCGTCTAGGGCAGCAGTGAGCTCCGCCAACTCCCGCTGGCGCCCGACGAAAATGCCTCCAGACTGTAATTGGCGCAACGAACTTCGTTCTGGTTGGGGCGATGCCTCTGCCATGCGGTTAGTAGAGTCTGGCGGCTGGAGGGATTCCAGACTATCCCACCTGCGAGGTGAGTATTTGGCTAAATACCACAAAACTGAAACGCCGATACCCTTGAGGGTCCCTGGAGTGGTGGCCAGAGTTCGTCGAACAGCGTTCTGCAAGATTTCTGGCAACCACTGGACTGCGCGATAAGCGAATTAAGCGCGAAAAGGTCAACCCCAAACAGAGTCGGTGTAAGTGAAGTCCTAGCACTAACCAATGCCGCGAGGGAAGCAGCCGGATGGGAGTCGATTGCCGACCTGCCGAAAGGTCGACGCGTTCCTGACCGCTGTCCACTGTCTCGCGCTCTTGATTGCGGCATAGGCTACGGCGAAGCTTTCATGGATTAGCCACCACGCCGAGGCGAAGTTGACGACGTAAGTAGGAGCAGCGACTCTCGCGCAGCCGCATCCCTGTAATCAGGATCTAGCATGACGGGGTATTAGTTATACCCTGATGTCCAATTTGACCCCGCCCGCGGCCAATGACGATAAGATAGAAGGTGTGGCCAGCGAGAACTGTTAGGCCTCGTTACGGCGTTCAAACTTAGTGGGGCGCGGATTAGATCAGCTTGGCGCACTCGTCGATGATGGGTAACACGGTGTCCCGCTCTGCCGAGGGCAATGCGAAGATGGCCCGGTCTACCCCGGCGGTCCAAAAGTGAGAAAAAAAGTCAGCCAGGGTGTTTTCATCGCCGGTAGCGAGTTCGATGGCCCGACGTCCATTGTCTACGCTCTCTTGCCATTGGAGGTATTGTCCGCTCACATTAGCGGCCTGGGTAAGGGTCTGCACCTCCAATGGCACGTCTTCCTCACTCTGGGCGATGTCCATTGCCCGGCCCAGGGCTTGTTGAGCGCCTTCGTAGTCACCCTCCACGACCCCGAGGATCCCACCATAGCGAGAGAGGAGGCGCCCCGCTTCGTGGGATTCGGCCGGGACCAGAGTAAGCCCACATTTCCCATATGGCTAAAAAGTTGTCTCAGTAATTCGTCGATGGTCTTTCAACCATTGGCTAATTATGGGCCCTTTTTGCGTGCTCCCAGCTATAATAACTCCATGATATGTCACTTTGCAGTAAGATGCCGTAGGCATCATGGAGGCACCTGATGGGTGACGGCGAAAATGCCCCTCTCCGGCTCCAATTCAACCCCAAAGTCCGCCTGGAATTTCACGGCTCAACCATCACCTCCAACGCTGGCCTTCTTGCCTTTCGAGAGTTTGATGATGCCTTGGGCCTTACCGAAATCGCTGAGGACTACCTCCAGGAAAGCCGTACCGGACGCAATATCCTTCACCACCTGGTTCCGCTGCTAAGACAGTCGATCTACAGCCGCTTGGCCGGCTACGACGACACCAATGACGCAGTGCGCCTTTCCCAAGACCCAGCCATGCGAGTGATCGTGGGATGGCAAGGCTCGGAGCGGAAAGGAGCCAGCACCAGTGAGATGGGCCGGTTCGAGACGGAGTTCCTGACCCAAGAGGACAACCTGAAGGGGCTGGCACGAATAAATACCCAGTGGGTGGAACGAGCTATGGCCCATACCCTACACCGGCGAGTAATCCTGGATATGGACAGTTCCGAGAGTCCAGTGCACGGCCAGCAGGAGGGAGCAGCCTATAACGGCCACTTTGAATGCGTCTGCTATCACCCTCTCTTTCTGTTCAACCAGTTCGGGGATTGTGAAGCAGCTAAGCTACGGTCAGGCAACGTCCCCAGTGCCGATGATTGGCAAGAAGTCCTTGATCCGGTGGTGGAGCGTTATTTGACAGCAGCGGTCAGGCTGCTGTTTCGTGCTGACGCCGCCTTCGCCAAGCCGGAGATATACGATTATCTGGAAGCAAGAAACATCGGCTACGCCATCAGGCTGCGGTCCAACCAGGTGCTGCAGCGGGAGATAGCGCCCCGGCTAATACGGCCTACGGAGCGGCTTTCCCCGAAGCCCATCGTCTCCTATCATGACTTCGTCTACTAGGCCCAGAGCTGGAACGTTGCTCGGAGAGTGGTCTCTAAGGTGGAGTGGCGCCAGGGAGAACTGTTTCCCAGAGTGGGCTTCATAGTCACCAATCTGAGCTATCCAAACATCAGGATAGTCCGCTTTTACAATGGCCGAGGCACCGCGGAGCAATGGATAAAAGAAGGCAAGTACGCCCTGAACTGGACCAGGTTGTCCTGCCACAAGTTCGTGGCCAATCAGGTCAGGCTGGAGTTGTTCGTACTGGCTTACAACTTGGGTAACTTCATGAGAAGGCTAGCCTTACCGGAGGCAATGAAGCACTGGTCGTTGACCAGTCTGCAGACCAGGATGATCAAGACTGGAGGACGGTTGGTGCGCCATGCCGGAAGGCTGGTGTTTCAGCTTGCTGAGGTGCTGGTGAGCCGGGAAATGCTAGGCGGGATACTGGAACGAATTGGTCGGCTTAGGCTGGCTCCTGGCTAGTCCACTTTAGGAGCGTCGGGATTGGTTACGGTTACGGGGTCGCACAGGGCAAAAGAGCTTCCCAAGGGCGAGACTTGGGCGTAGACCAGCGGTTTGGGGCTTTTACGCTTGGCAGTACAGTGGTTGCCCTATGAAAGCGGGGACTTTGAGTGAATCAGGCCGCATCAGACCGCATTTGACGCTCTTGGAATGCGGGATTATATTTGGCGGTATCCCCGCGGGAGCTATATCCAGGAAAGGTGGTTTGATCTGGGGAATCCCGGGTAAGAGCACGGGCCAAAAGTTGAGCGACCCCAGGAATACGCGCACCTGAGCGCGCGATTGGGAACTCCGCGGCAGCCACCGCTCGGGCGATATTACCCGCCTCGGCGTAGTACACGAAGGCGCGGCTTAAGGTGGCGAATACCTCCTCAAGTTGATGCCCTTCGACTGTGGCGGACTGGGCACGCGCCAGGCCGAACAGAAGATCCGCGGCCTCTTCATCGGGAGCCGCCTCGGTTCCGGACAGGGATAGATCCCGTGCAACCAAGCCCCTTTCAAAATGAGCAAGTGCCTCTTCGTAGGCGTAGGCGGCCAGCGCCTGCTCGCCCGCCAGCAGAGAGTAGCGCACCAGCTTAGTAATACCGGTTGATGTCTGGGCCTCGGCGAAGTGGTGGGCCCGTTCCGCGGCGCAGGTCTTTGCGTCTTCTCCGTAAAGCTCCTCGAGACCCTCTGCAATCCGCGCGTGCAGCCGTACGCGGCGGGTCGTGGATAACTCTTGGGCTAATGTCTCTTGAATCAGGGCATGGCTGAACTGGTAGCGGTCCGTCGTACCCGCTGGTCTTCTATTACCCGGGCGGCGAGGGCCTCCTCTACGGCCCCCAGGACTCGGTCTTCAGCGCCTTCCTCGATCAAGCCGATGAGTAGCTTAAAATCAAACTCCCTTCCGATGATCGATGCCGTGGTCAGCACCTGATTACATAGCTCCGACAGCCGGTTTAGACGCTGCCCAATTATTTCTCGGACACCCTCGGGAACTTTCAGGCCGTCGGATGTGCCCATGTGCCCGGCGGTCAATTCGCCACTCTCCGACAGCAGCCTGATGACTTCGGTCATGAAAAATGGGTTGCCCTCAGTGTGGGCATGTAGGGCGCCGGTCAACTCCGGGGAAAGCTGGACGCCGGTGGTGGATTCGGTGAATTGCCGAAGTTGATCCTGGCCCAAACCGCGGAATATTTGGCGCCGAAAGACTGGCTCTCGAGACAACTGGGCCAAGGTCTCGGACAGAGGATGCTGCCGGGAAAGCTCGGTGTCACGATAGCAACCCACTAGCAAAAGTCGCGACGGGCCCATCTCGCGTGCAAGGAACTCCAGAAGTAGGAGCGAAGACCGGTCGGCCCAGTGGAGGTCATCCAGCACCAACATCAAGGGCTGGCGTTGAGTCGCCTTTTTTAGAAAGGAAGTAATGGAGTCGAAAAGACGGAAACGAGCTTGCTCCGGCTCCAGATTTGGAGGAGTTTCCAGGTCAGGTAGTTTAACCCGTATCTCGGCTACGATCTCGGCGATGTCAGCGGCGCCGGATCCCATATCTGCGGTAAGTTGATCGGAACCAGCCCGTTCCACGTAGGCCCGCATGAGCTGGATCCATGGCCAGTAAGGAGGCGCGCCTTCATCTTCGTGGCTACGACCCCAGAAGACCTGCCCGCCACGATTTTCGGCGTAGGATGCTAGCTCTTGGGTGGTTCGAGTCTTGCCGATGCCAGGCTCGCCGGCAAGCGCGACCATACGTCCTTGGCCGGCCAGGGCGTCATCCAGCGCCCCTTGGAGTTCGGCCATCTCCTGCTGGCGGCCGACGAAAACGCCGGGGGCAAGCCTGTAGGGTGACGAACTTCGTTCTAGGTCGGATGGAGAATCTGTCATGCCGACAGTATAGTTGGCATGGGAAGGTGGTTCCAGTGCCCGTTTAGAGTGCCCGTTTAGTAAGAAGAAGTCTGTACGCTGGTCGTTTTTTGCAAAAAGGACGAGAAACCGATAGGCTTCCCGGCGCCCGATAGGTCAGGCTGGCTTTTCACCTACGAAGAGCCAATAGCCCAAATCGCCGCCGGCCACCAGTTCCCGGATTCGGGCAATCAACCGGGGCGCCTGCTGCAGGATGTCGTTGTCTTTTGGAGCGCTCACTAGACCGCCAAACATGGCGCCAACCATTCCGCCGGCGAACTTCTGCAACACGGTCAAGCCGGCCAGTTTTGCTTCCACATCGTCTAGTATCTTAAGCACATATTCAGAGGCGTCTTCCTGGCGTGTTACCTTAAGTCCCGCAGTCTCCATAAGTTGGGCATAGCCATTCACGTCCAGAGCCTGGGCCAGACATAGTATTTGGCCGACGGTCCCTTGCAACTCGTCCGGGAGACTGCCAGGAGTCACCGCGAAGTCGCTAAGGCCCAACCTGCCGCCGGGACGAAGCACGCGCACCGCCTCGGCCACCGCCGCCGGCTTGTCGCTGAAAAGGCTCATGGAGCATTCGCAGACCGCGCCGTCGAACAGGCCGGTGGCCAGCGGCGTGGACTCGGCGTCTCCCCTCAGGAAATAGCAGGGCCCAGCAGATATGCTTTCAGTTTGCGCCGCGGCCATGCCATGGGCTTCGGCCACGGGATCCGCGCCGAACTCAACGCCCACCACGCGGCAATGAAAGGCCCTAGATATGGCCATTGCGCTGGTTCCCCGGGCGCTGGCTAGGTCCGCCACCCAATCGCCGCGGGCAATGTCCATCAAACGGCCCAAGCGGTTGGTCAGCGCCAGGCCGCCGGGATGTGGAGGCTCACCCAGGATCTGCCGGGCTAACGGTGATTGATAGAGATCGGCGCAACACGCTTTGGCATAGGCTTCACCGGTCAGCGCCATGTGCTCCTCCGTGCAGCGGTCACGATAGAACCCGGCTTGGACCGGCCACGTTTCTCTGTTGGGTTAACGCTTTCCATTGGAAATCTGGGCAACGGTTTGAGATCGAATCATCTCCTCTCGTATGGTTTCCCGGTAGCCCACCGAATTATACGCGCAGAATGGGATGATCCGGCCGTCGGGAACCAGGATGCCCACGCAACACTTCATGACCTGTTTGACGTTGAAGGTGTAGGCGTCCAGAAAGTCCTTGATGGCGATCTGAAATATATGGTCTTTGAGGTGGGCCAACTCGTAGCCCAATTCCAGGCCCGGTCCGCAGGCGCACTGGAATTGGTCCGTGGTTTTCTCCGTGCCCGCAACGGCCGATGCCGACCAAAGGCCTTCCAGCGCCTGTTTCACCACGGCGGAGTCTGGTGTCTTAGGCAGGGCCCGGTTGGTGATGTAATCCAGGTATTGGTCGATATCCAGCATACGGGGCAGAGGGACGATCTTCTGGCCATCGACGAAAACGTAGGAGTTTACCTGGCATGTGGGGAAGCAGCAGGGCACGGGAACAAAGTCTTCCAACACGAACTTGCCCCCGGTCTGGTCGACGATGCCGTGGATCACGTCGGGAATGGTCACCCGCTGCATGGAGTCGAATGGAATGTGGCGGCCCACGTGGGTCACCGGCTGGAACACGGCGCCTCTGACTGCGGGGTGTTGCAACCCAAACTCCACCAACGCTCCAACCTCGTCTACGTTCACGTCCCGTTCGATAGCTGCGACTATGACGGCGTCCAGCCCCACCTCATGCAGCCGGTCCAGCGCCTTTAGCTTCATTTCCAGCAGATTCTCGCCACGGATGGTCATGTAGGTCTCTGGGCGCAGGCCGTCGAACTGGAAATAAATGACCGGGTTGAGGCGGGCCAACTGCTCTAGAAACCTATCGTCCCGGGCGATGCGCACACCGTTGGTGTTCACCATGACTTGCCGGATGCCCCGGTCCTGGGCCGCCTGGATCATGTCCAATAGCTGGGGATGAATCGTCGGCTCACCCCCGCTGAACTGGATCACCTCGGGGTCGCCCTCAATCTCCACAAAACGGTCCAACATGCCCTCAACCTGCTCCATCGTCAGGCTGAACCCGATGCCTGCGTTGGCGAAACAGACGGGGCAGTTCAGATTGCAGGCAGTGTTGACCTCAATCAACCCCAGGCACATGTGCTGCTTGTGTTCGGGGCAAAGGCCGCAGTCCAGCGGGCATCCGTCTTTGACCTCGGTGCTGAATTCCAGCGGGATGGTCCCCGGCTTGTTGAACTTTACGGAGTCTACGTACATCTCGGCGTCGGAGCTGATGATGCCTTCGAACCAGCCGTGGTCCGGACACCGCTTACGCATGTAAACCTTGTTTTCCCTGATGATTATCTGGGCGTCGATGACTTGTTTGCACTCGGGACAAATACTGCGGGTCAGCTCATGGAAGATGTAGTCCGCGTCCTGTTTGATCCGAGCGGGTTTTACATTCGGGCCGGGCTTCGAACGTTTTTCTTTGGGAGCAGTCACTAGCTTCTTTTTCTCCTTCACCCGGAGCGTCTAAAACGGTTCCGGGCTATCCACCATTTAAACCGGTTAAACCGGCTCGGCGCCGGTGCTAGTATACTTCTGATGCTTTAACGGCACGCCGGATGCGGAGCTTCCCCGAAGCATTGGGGTATCTTCCCGCCGCCGCTGACTTTTAACCCTATAAAGCTAGGTGCGATCGATGAATTCCAACTCGGGCGGACTCTCTCTTTCGGGCATGGTTGTGTTGGACCTTTCCCAGATCATGGCGGGTCCGGTATGCACTATGACCCTGGCTGACATGGGCGCCGACGTCATCAAGGTGGAAAATCCCAACGGCGGTGACGACTCCCGGCGCATGGGGCCGCCGTTCATCAAGGGGTGGTCGGCCGGATTTCTGGCGGTGAACCGCAACAAGCGGAGTTTGGCCTTGAACCTGAGGAGCGAAGAGGGAAAGAAGCTGTTTCTACGGCTGGCGGCAAAGGCGGACGTGGTGGTTCAAAACTTCCGGCTCGGCACCATGGAACGCTTGGGGCTTGATTACGACACCTTGATCAAACTGAGGCCCAACTTGGTCTATTGCTCGATTTCGGGTTTTGGCGGGACTGGGCCTTACCGGGAACGGGGCGGATTCGACCTGGTGGCTCAGGGAATGAGCGGGCTAATGAGTATCACCGGCCATCCCGATAGCCCTCCCGCCAAGGTGGGCGTGCCCATCACGGATATTTCGGCGGGTTTGATGGCGGCCAACGGCATTTTGTGCGCCTATATCAATGCCTTGAAGACCGGCCAAGGCCAGCTGGTGGACACCTCCATCATGGAGGCGGGATTGGCGTACACCATCTGGGAATCCGCCGTATTCTTGGCCAGCGGCGAGATACCCGGTCCGCTTGGCTCCGCCCACCGGATGTCGGCGCCTACATAAACCTGGCTGCGCCCACCCAGCCAACCTGGGAGGCCCTTTGCCGGGCATTGGAGCGGGAGGATTTGCTGACGGATTCCCGGTTTGTGACCCCCGCGGACCGCAAGATTCGCGAGGTGGAACTTGCCGCGCTGCTGGAGGCAATCATCAGCCAGAAATCCACCGCCTTCTGGTTGGAATCGCTGGAGAAAGCGGGGGTGGTGGCCGGGCCGATCTACGACATGGCAAGCGTCTACAACGACCCACAAGTCTTGGCCAGGGACATGTTGGTGGACCTGGAGGATCCGGAACTTGGCACGTTGCATAACATTGGCATCCCGGTAAAACTATCGGCAACCCCTGGGTCCATTCGCCACCGGGCGCCCGGCCTGGGCGAGCACAGCCGCCAGGTGTTGCTGGAGGCGGGATTGGCGGAAGAAGAAGTGGACCGGCTGGTGGAAGACGGGGTAGTGAAGACAGACGGCGGCGCCGGCTGACCCTAGAAACTCGGACGGAAACCCCGATTCTCCCCAAGTCGTCGTTTTCTTAGCGACGATTGGCGATGTAAGAGTGGGTTCTTGAACCGTATTACAGATACTATCATGCCACATAAGACTATAATACGTCTGTCTGGCGTAGCGCGAAACCCGGCCAATGGCTTTCCGGCCAGACCTCTAGTACTACAACGACGCGTTATGAGAAAACACGCTCAGGTCTTCTTCTTCAGCTACGGACCGTTCATCATGGGAGACTCGCACTCGTTCGTTGCCAGCTTCAAAATCCGCCCACGAGTTACCTTGTAGGATAACGCGTCGTTGTAGTACTAGGCCGGCGTGGCATGCCGGTATCAGCCATGTCCGGCCCGTGGCAGCTCAATTTGTAGCTGGTCTCCTCCTAGAAACTCGGACGGAAACCCCGATTCTCTCCAAGCTGCCGTTTTCTTAGCGACGATAATCGATGTAGCAGTGGGTTCTTGAACCGTATTACAGACACTATCATGCCACATAAGACTATAATACGTCTGTCTGGCGTAGCGCGAAACCCGGCCAATGGCTTTCCGGCCAGACCTCTAGTGGTATATTCCACCGGGCGGACGAACCGAGCCCTACAAATCTACCTCCACAAGGATCGATTAAATGCCTATTTTAGAGCCCTACATTGCCGCCGATGACGTTTGGGTCTTGCCTTCATACTTGCCTGTGCCCGACGTTCCGGCGCCCGGCCTGGGATCATTGGTCATTAATTCATATCTGATCAAGAGCGCGGATCCAGTGTTGATCGACACCGGGATGCCGGTGGTGAGGGAGGAATTTCTTAACGCACTGTGGTCGCTGATCGACCCTAAAGATTTGAAATGGGTTTTGCTGACGCATGACGACGCCGACCATTCCGGCGCGTTGATGGAAGTGCTGGAAGCCGCGCCCCAGGCCAAGGTGTATACCCAGTTTGTCGGACTGGCTCGGCTGGAAACGGCCTACCATTTGCCCGTGGACCGGTTTGGTATGGTGAACCCCGGCGATACCCTTAACGCCGGGGGCAGAGAGCTGGGCATTCTGCGGCCGCCCCTTTTCGATTCTCCGGCCACCAACGCCATATTCGACGCCAAGTCTGGCGTGCTCATGACTGCGGACTCTTTCGGCGCGCTCCTTCCAGCGCCGGCCCAGGATGTTTCTGACGTGGGAGACGAGGCCTTTTACGAAGGGTTTTACTTGTTCAACCGGTTGAACCATCCCTGGTTTTCCCTGGTCGACCTGCAAAAATTCCTGGTCCTTCTGGAGAACATCCGGAAGTTGGACCCCAAGGTCATCGCCAGTTGTCATGCTCCTATGGCCCGGGGACGCACCGACGCCCACCTAAAAGCCATGGCCAGGATCACCGATATGGACCCTGTGCCATTGCCAGATCAAGCCCTTTTGGACTCGATCCTCGCCCAGATACAGGACGGGGAAGGCCACCACTAAACTTAATCGCGTAGGCTGCTTGGCGGGCTTGGACATCCGTCCGGCACAAGTGGCTGGCGCCTAGAAGTCTGGCCGGAAAGCCATTTGCCGGGTTTCGCGCTACGCCAGACAGACGTATTATAGTCTTATGTGGCATGATAGTATCTGTAATATGGTTCAAGAACCCACTGTTACATCGACAATCGTCGCTGAGAAAACGACGGCTTGGGGAGAATCGGGGTTTCCGTCCGAGTTTCTAGGAAATAGTAAGTTGGACATACAACTGACGCCGGACCTGCTCCTTTGGCAAGCCCTGATCCTGACCGTGGTCTCCACGTTGGTGGGGGTCTTGGGCGGCTTCGTGGGACTGGCTTTGGGCACCATGCGGCTGCCTGCCATGTTGCTCATGGGCATGGCCGCTCCGGCTGCCGGCGGGACCAACATACTGGTCAGTAGCCTGGCGTCGCTTACCGGTGCGATAAGGCACCTGCGGGAAGGCAGGGTAAACATGCGGATCGTCATGGTAATGGGGGTTCCAGCCTTCATCGGCGCTTTCATCGGCGGGTTTGCCGCCGGAAGTGTTCCCGCGTCGCTGTTGATCTTCCTGGCCGGGCTGCTGGTGTTCTGGCAGGGAATCGAGTTACTGGCCCGGGTGAAGGCCGAGGCAAGGGCCGCCCAGAGCTCGGGGGCCGCCGCTGCTGAGAGACCGCCTGGGTACATAGCCCATTTTACCCGAAACCGTATGGTGCTGGAGGGCGGCGTAGGTCTGGCGGTGGGATTGTTGGGCGGCGCCGTTGGCCTCATCCTTGGTAGTATCCGCCTCCCGGCATTGATCCGCATCCTGCGGGTGGACCCCCGAATCGCCGCCGGATCCAACCTGTTCATCGGCTTCATCATGGGCTCTTTGGGTTGGATCGGCCACGTGGCCCAGGGAGAGGTCAACTTCCCGCTGCTGGCCATGATGGGCGCCGGCGCCATGGTGGGCAGCTACTTTGGGGCCAAGCTCACCGGCAAGGTGAACCTGAACACTCTCATCGGAGCCATGGGGCTGGTGTTGCTGGTGGTGGGCGCGCTGCTGGTATGGCAGGCGTACGGGCTATCTAGGTTTTCGTGAGCGAACCCCAGGGGTTTCAATCCTCGCCGAAGAATCGCCAAATTTTTTATGGGCAAGCAGAGCAGGCGGTGGGTATGTCATAGAAATTGATGCCCGAGCGTTCTTTTAGGCAATCGACAACGTCCTGATCGTAGTCCTCGCTGTCTTTTGAAACCAGTTGTCGGGTGGAGGTCCTGGACGCTACGCCGACAAATTTAAGATCGTCGGAATCGAATTTCAATCTCCCGATTAATCGATTTTCGACAGCTCTTGGGACGTGGGATGAAAAGAACGATATCTTCTGGAATTGAGCCAGATGAATCCACCATTCCCTAGCATACGAACCAAAAGGCATATGTGGCTCATATTCCTCGAAAATTTCGTCACCCGCGTCAACGGCAATTTTGTGGTTTCTCGCGATCAAAGATAGGAGCGTCATAGCATCCATGTATTGATCACTATACGGTTTGTTAGTTTCGGCCACGACGCATGCATCTATTACCCATGTGATTACCTAAGGGTTATTCGAGGTCATGAAACCTCCACAGTCCTTTCGCGGAAAGCGCTCATTAATTTGACCGTCTCCAAATATCTCTCCTCAAAAAAACCTTCTGGAATCCCACCTTCTTCAAACTGACCAAATTTGGATAGCTTCAATTCGGACACATGGGTGCCTTCGTCGGTTCGATCGAAATACAATATGCAAACGTCAGTACTTTTAATTTTACCTTCAGCAATCCGTCGTCGGATTCTGCCGATGATATGCTCGCTATGCGTCTCAGCAATCAAGGTCCGACCGTTTTTCACCATGTCTATGAAAGCGTCGGCCAACGTGGCTTGGCCGCGGGGATGCAGATGGATTTCAGGCTGCTCTATCATCAATGTTCTATTAAGCGGGCCGTAGAACCCCTGAACTATGATTGGTAAAACCTGCGAGGCCCCGAACCCCGTATCTACGAGATTAATCGGAGTGTTTGTCTTGGAGTCTGTGATTACTAGGGAGAAGTAATCGCTTCTAGCTAAACGAACTAGTTCAACTCGGGCTGCGATTTCTAGAGAAGCCAGCCAATCATTGACCCACCGTAACAAATCGGTGGGCCTTTTATGGCCGCTCTGCCTGGACCAAAGCGCCTCAAAGGTCGTTTCCCCTTTCCAGCCGACATCGCCGGGAGCCTCGCCGGTAGCGAGGTAAATCCGATTCGGTGAAACGCGCATAGGCCCGAGGTACGCTAAATTGTTGAACTGGGACTCGATCGTTGCCGCCAACCTCCGTGACAAGGCTCTGGTCCAGGCAAAAACTACACCATCCAAGTACCCATAACCCAGTCGCCTATTTCTTGCCCTGTCAACCACCGGACCAATAAATTCTTGACGCCGCTCAGACCAGCCAGATAGACCCCTCGCACTAAGGCCCGGAACGGCTTCGTGGAATCGTGTCGGGAATTCGGTATCCGCATCGTAAAGAATCGAAATTCCTGGGATTTCGACCTTAGTTCGATACCGACCAATTCGGGTGGTAACGGTCCTTTCGAGATTCAATTCATCGGGCGCAGTAGTGATTTGAGTGGAAGTGGGATATACCCGATGGGATCTCGGTTGACGCGCGAATTCGACGTCAAATGTGATCTCTGAGATATCTAAATCCTCTATTTCGAGATAACGGGAAAGCTGCAAACTAGCCCTCCCTATAGTATCGCGTGTATTTGGTTCCAAATCGAAAGAAACTCTGAATCTAGGGTTCCGACCCGTTTCGTGCGCGAAGACAAAGTCTTGGAAAGAACCTGCACTTGTGAGGTCACCCTCGCTTACCAGTTGTCTTGTTCCATCACGGTTCGCCAAAGTTTGTTTGATGACAAGGAGGGCTTGAATAAACGAGCTTTTCCCAGAGCTATTTGCACCCATAAGGAAAGTCAATGGTTTAAGCCCATAAGAATCATCCAATGGTACCTGGAGAGCGTCCATCAGTTGCACCTGAGTGTTGGCGCCATCGTCGAGGCCGTCCATGGAGTAGCCCGTCAGGCTGAGACGGCGGTGCGAGAGGTGCTCGAGCAAGTCCGCGCCAGTCCCGTGGTGCAGGGCGACGAAACCGGCTGGCGCCAGGACGGGAGCAACGGCTATGTTTGGACCTTCAGCACTCCCAGCGAACGATACTTCCTGCGTCGGGGTCGGGATAAGGGGGTGGTGGATGAGGTGCTGGATTCCTCCTTCAGCGGAGTGTTGGTCAGTGATTTCTACGCCGCCTATAACCACTACCCGGGCCTGAAGCAACGGTGCTGGGCTCATCTGCTGCGGGATATCCATGACCTGAAAGGGTTGTACCCAGAAGACGCTGGGCTGGCTCAGTGGGCCGAGGCGGTTCACCAGGTCTACACGGAGGCCAAGGCCTCGGTCCTTCCCCGAGCCCAGCCAGGCCATCGCACCCAGCTAATGCTGGAGGAGAAACTAATGGTCTTGGCGCGGCCTTTCCTTAACCGGGATTCCCCAGATCAAACCACCTTTCCTGGATATAGCTCCCGCGGGGATACCGCCAAATATAATCCCGCATTCCAAGGGCGTCAAATGCGGCCTGATGCGGCCTGATTCACTCAAAGTCCCCGCTTTCATAGGGCAACCACTGTACTGCCAAGCGTAAAAGCCCCAAACCGCTGGTCTACGCCCAAGTCTCGCGCTTGGGAAGCTCTTTTGCCCTGTGCGACCCCGTAACCGTAACCAATCCCGACGCTCCTAAAGTGGACTAGCCAGGAGCCAGCCTAAGCCGACCAATTCGTTCCAGTATCCCGCCTAGCATTTCCCGGCTCACCAGCACCTCAGCAAGCTGAAACACCAGCCTTCCGGCATGGCGCACCAACCGTCCTCCAGTCTTGATCATCCTGGTCTGCAGACTGGTCAACGACCAGTGCTTCATTGCCTCCGGTAAGGCTAGCCTTCTCATGAAGTTGCCCAAGTTGTAAGCCAGTACGAACAACTCCAGCCTGACCTGATTGGCCACGAACTTGTGGCAGGACAACCTGGTCCAGTTCAGGGCGTACTTGCCTTCTTTTATCCATTGCTCCGCGGTGCCTCGGCCATTGTAAAAGCGGACTATCCCGATGTTTGGATAGCTCAGATTGGTGACTATGAAGCCCACTCTGGGAAACAGTTCTCCCTGGCGCCACTCCACCTTAGAGACCACTCTCCGAGCAACGTTCCAGCTCTGGGCCTGGTAGACGAAGTCATGATAGGAGACGATGGGCTTCGGGGAAAGCCACTCCGTAGGCCGTATCAGCCGGGGCGCTATCTCCCGCTGCAGCACCTGGTTGGACCGCAGCCTGATGGCGTAGCCGATGTTTCTTGCTTCCAGATAATCGTATATCTCCGGCTTGGCGAAGGCGGCGTCAGCACGAAACAGCAGCAGTCAGGCTGCTGTCAAATAACGCTCCACCACCGGATCAAGGACTTCTTGCCAATCATCGGCACTGGGGACGTTGCCTGACCGTAGCTTAGCTGCTTCACAATCCCCGAACTGGTTGAACAGAAAGAGAGGGTGATAGCAGACGCATTCAAAGTGGCCGTTATAGGCTGCTCCCTCCTGCTGGCCGTGCACTGGACTCTCGGAACTGTCCATATCCAGGATTACTCGCCAGTGTAGGGTGTGGGCCATCGCCCGTTCCACCCACTGGGTATTTATTCGTGCCAGCCCCTTCAGGTTGTCCTCTTGGGTCAGGAACTCCGTCTCGAACCGGCCCATCTCACTGGTGCTGGCTCCTTTCCGCTCCGAGCCTTGCCATCCCACGATCACTCGCATGGCTGGGTCTTGGGAAAGGCGCACTGCGTCATTGGTGTCGTCGTAGCCGGCCAAGCGGCTGTAGATCGACTGTCTTAGCAGCGGAACCAGGTGGTGAAGGATATTGCGTCCAGTACGGCTTTCCTGGAGGTAGTCCTCAGCGATTTCGGTAAGGCCCAAGGCATCATCAAACTCTCGAAAGGCAAGAAGACCAGCGTCGGAGGTGATGGTTGAGCCGTGAAATTCCAGGCGGACTTTGGGGTTGAATTGGAGCCGGAGAGGGGCATTTTCGCCGTCACCCATCAGGTGCCTCCATGATGCCTACGGCATCTTACTGCAAAGTGACATATCATGGAGTTATTATAGCCGGGAACACGCAAAAAGGCCCATAATTAGACGATGGTTGAAAGACCATCGACGAATTACTGAGAAAGCTTTTTAGCCATATGGGAAATGTGGGTTAAGGGGAATGTCGCCACTGTCCATAAAAGCTTTAAAGTTCTCAATCCGAACGGTCGTTAACATAGAGCGCCTCTGCGTCGCGTCTGGCCTGCTTTAGCCCGAATCCACCGATAGAGGGCGTGTCGCGACAGGGCGGATAGGGAAGGAAGTGCTCCTCTGAATCTGGGATAATGGTTTTATAACAGAAAACCGACCAGAAACAAGGAGCACCCAATAGATGCTACCACGCAACCACCTCGACCGCATCCACATCACCTTCGACGACCACCGCCTGGCGCGACTCCTGGTTGATAAGCGTTTACCGTCCAGGTGCCCGCCCCATCGAACGTGGCCAGAGGCCCGGCGGGCTTTGCATGGGAAAAGACCTGGGAAGGCACTCCCGCTGCCTGGCACCCCTCAAGAAACTTGGCTATGTCTCCCGCCCCACTGAGCCTGGGCAGCGAGCCAGGACCCGATCCATAGCAAAGGTACACCCTAACCATCCCGTTGCCCTGAGGCCAGAAAAAGGTCATGTAGCCCAAATCTGTTTGCAGCCAGGTGTGGGCGGCGTCTTCAGACAGGTCTACATTTTCCATCAAAAGGCCTGATGCAAGGGAACGGTCCGGTTCTCTCTGTATGGGAAAACCGGCCCAGGAGCGCACCGAAGACCCTCTGCCGTCGGCGCCCACCACCATTCGAGCCGCGATCGATTCGGACTTTTCGTACCCGTCTATTTCCACCAGGTTAACGGCGCCCGTGGTTAGCCCCCTTGCCCTGGCGCCGCGCACCACCGAAGCGCCGCTGTCCTGAGCCCACTGGAGCAGCGCTTCCTGCATGGCGGGATGGTACCAGTCCAAGATGTGCTCTCTCAGCGGGGCCGTGTTGACAATGTTCCGATGGCCGCTGCGCTCGGCGCCTTGGTAGGTGTCCCAGTAGGTGATGGGAATAGCGCCAGCCGAAACCAAAACGTCGTAGATGCCCAGCGCCCTGGCGTCGGCCACTCCCCATGGCATGATGGCCTCTCCCCGGACCCGGTCCTTGAATCGAGGCTCAGACTCCAGCACCATTACTTTGGCGCCCTGCTTCGCCACGGCCCCAGCCAGGTATGCTCCGGCAATACCGCCGCCAATTATGAGCAGATCGTAGGTTTGGTCACGCATGTTTTTACACCGATTGGTAAATATTTGCTGGGGAGATGATACCTTGAGGCAGGGTGGACGATGGAAGATAGATGTGCGGTTTGTGAGCTTTCAGCAGAGCCTGTGTGAGGCAAGGGGGCGCGCGCCTAACCCCGGATGCTTCGCCACTGCGGCTGGGTCGGCATGACAACTTCGTAGACGATGTTGGTTAATGAACGATAGGGGGCGGCGCAGGGGTTTATGGGTTTCGAGGCTGGATCAATGAGTCAGTAGACTGGCCGGCCTAGGTGCGCCAGGGGAGGCCTTCGGTGGTTTTTAGGAAGTTTCCCACCAGGGTTGGGTTGGCGGCGATGATCGATGGCGTGTGGAGGTTGGCGGTGGCGCCTTGGCGGTCGACCACGATGCCGCCGGCTTCTCTGACCAGCAATAGGCCCGATGCGACGTCCCAGGGAGATAGGGCGTGGTGGAAATACATGTCCACCCGGCCGGCGGCGGCATAGGCGATCCCCAGAGCGGATGACCCCATTAAGCGAAGGGACCGGACGTTAGGCCACAGGCTCCGGATCATGTCCAGGGCCAGCCCGGCTTTTGCATCCACGTAGCCAAGGTCGAAGCAGATCGCCGCCTGGCTCACATCTTGTGCATCGGTGACTGACATGGGGGCGCCGTTGAGGAAGGCGCCGTTGCCGGCCTCGGCTACGAAACGTTCTTTTCGCACCGGGTCATAGGTTATTCCCACAACCATCTCGGCGCCCTTGGCCAGGGCCACCACGGTGCAGAAATGGGGTATGCCGTTGGCGTAGTTCCGGGTGCCGTCCAGCGGGTCCACGACCCAGGTGTATCCCGAATCCGAATCTATCGGCGCTGATTCCTCCGCCAACACGCCGAACTCGGGGAACTCGCTCCGCAACAGGCCCAACACGGCCTTTTCCGCCGCCAGATCGACGTCGGTGACTATGTCGTTCTTACCCTTGAACCGGATGTCCAACGTGGAGTCGAAGCGGTCTACGATAATCTGGCCGGCCAATTCGGCGGCCTCCATTGCAACATCTAAAGCGGTGCGCCCGGATTTGGACAAAGGGAGTGAATCTGTGGGTGTTTGGGACATTTTAGCTCTCAGCAGTCAGCGTTCAGCAATCAGCTTTCAGGTTCGTGGCGCGGGTCTACGGGAACGTAACGGTTTGGCTTAGCGACGGTTTAAATCCCCCCTAACCCCCCTTTACAAAGGGGGGGACGGATGGGACCATTTTCGGCTGATAGCTGATAGCTGATAGCTGATAGCTGATAGCTGATAGCTGATAGCTGATAGCTGATAGCTGATAGTCCCATAGCTGATAGCTTGGAAGACTTCTTGCATGGTGTCTTGGGCTATGGCCCTGGCCCTTTTGGCGCCGTCATCCAGCACCTCGCGCACATATCCCGGACGGGTCTGGTATTCGCGGCGGCGCTCCCGCATCGGCTCAAGAAAAGCGTTGATGTTTGCGGCCAGGTGGCGTTTGCAATCCACGCATCCCCGCCGGGCCGTGGTGCATTCCTCGTAGACCGTGGCCACCTCTTGGGGCGTGCTGAATATTTTGTGCAGGGAAAAGACATTGCACACTTCGGGACGGCCGGGATCGGTTCGGCGTAGGCGCTGGGGATCGGTGAAAGCAGTCGCCACCCGGCGGGCCGTTTCTTCGGGTTCAGCGGCTAGGTCCAGATGGTTGTCCAGCGATTTACTCATCTTGTGCTGACCGTCGAGGCCAACGATTAGCGGCGCCTCGGTCAGCTTTGCTTGAGGTTCCGGGAAGGTGTCTCCGTACCGGTTGTTGAATCGCCTGACTATCTCCCGGGAAAGCTCTATGTGAGGCACCTGGTCTTGGCCCACGGGCACCGTGTCGGCCTTGTACAGGATGATGTCGGCCGTCTGAAGCACCGGATAGCCAACCAGGCCGTAATTGACGCTTTCCTCGGTCTCGTCCATCTGGCGGACCTTTTCTTTGAAGGTGGGGACCCGCATCAGCCATCCCAAAGGAGTGACCATGCTAAGCAGCGTGTGCAAGCTCATCACTTCCGGGACGTGGGACTGAACGAAGACGATGCTCTTTTCTGGGTCTATGCCCGCCGCCAGCCAATCCAGCACCATGTCTTCGATGTTGGGCTGAATCTCGGCCGTATCTTCGCTAGTCTCGACCGTTGTCAGAGCGTGGATATCCACCGCGCAATAGATGCAACGGTATTCGTTTTGAAGCTCCACCCAGTTTTGCAACGCGCCCAGGTAATTGCCCAAGTGCAGCAGGCCGGTGGGACGCATGCCCGAGAATATGACGCCTTTGGAATTCGCTGGTGAGGTGGGGTTAACTGCCATTATTGAAGCCCTGTTGGGGTCGCGAGATTAAAGAGTGTGAAGCGTAATCGGAAGTTTAGCGCACAAGCGTTCGATGAATGGACGCCAGTCGTTAAGCCGGGATTCCTGGATGCTATTCCTCGGTCTCGCCGGGCTCAAGCCTTTCGCCCAACTCGCTCAGGAAGCGCTCAATCTCCGGAGAGAGGTCGGAAACCGGCGGGGCCTCTTTCGAAGGGTTTTCTTCGGAATCCAACTGGGCGTCGTAATAGGCTTCCATCTGCTGGATAAGGTCTTTCAGTTCAGAGTTGCGCTCCACCGTGGCGTTGAGTTCCCGGTACTGGCGTTGTCCCCGGCGCACGGGCGCCAAGTCCGACGGTATGTCGGCGTAAACAGACGACAGCGCTTCGATCATGCGGGAGGCGCCGGTGTAATCTTCTTCCAGTTGGACATACTGGGGCAGGTGGACCATGAAGTTGATGGTTTCGATGTCTTCCTTTTCGATGCCTTCTGAAAGTAGGTTCATGATGGTGGTTGGCCCCTGGTAATTACTGCCTCGTAGTTTCAGGTGGGGCACCGGGTTGATCTGGGGGACCGACCCCAGAGAGCCGGTGATCAGAAGCGGACGGGTATGGGGCACCGCGTCGTACATCGCCCCTACTCGGCAATATCGTTTGATCCCGAAGTGCTTGACCACTTCAAAGATCGAGTCCGTGTAGTCTTCCCCGTTGGAATGTGGCTCCAGCAGGTGCAGGAACAGATAATCCGGACCGTTTTCGGTCTGGGCGTAACGGACGATGCTGTTGGGCACCTTGACTTCCCGAACGCCTTTCACCAACTTGATGGTCGGGCGGTATCGGGTGAAGTCGAAGAAGTTTCCGGGGCGTTCCAGCTTGCCCAACTCCTTGGATCTGAGAAACCGCTCCAACCGGTTTAGGGTTAGAGTGCCGACGCTTCCCACGTCCACCCATGGCCGAACCATGGCGAATGCGTGGGGGTCGCGCAACTCCGGCACGGGCTCATTTATCTCGAATGCCCCTATTCTCATAGCCCCAGTTTGCCAGAAACCCACTCATAATTCAAGGGCTCCCGTGGGCAACCACGCTCATATCGGCGCCGTGGCTAAGGTTTTCCTATGCGGAACGCATTACTGTTGAAGCCGCGTGAAATTGGTCAGCCACGCTTGTGTTAGACTCAGCCGCGGTAACCCCAGCGGATGCGCCGTTCCCAAGATATAAATGGTAAATGGCGCTGGCTGTCCTTAAAAGTGATGTTGGAACAAGACGAACCGGCTCAAGAGTCTTTTAACCTGCCTGAATCCCGTTTGGGGGCGTTGTTAGGCGCGTTCCGTTACGCAGATTTCCGGGTCCTTTGGGTTTCCACGGTCTCCAATCAGTTGGGCCAGGGCATGCAGCAAGTGGTGCTGGGTTGGCTGGTGTTCGAGCTGACCGAATCCGTGGGCATGGTGGGTGTGATGTTCGCCATGCGGTCGGCGCCCAATCTGGTGGTGGGATTCATCGCCGGGCCGGTGGCCGATAGGATAGACCGGCGGCAGGTGATGCGGGCGTCAGTATTTGGCATGCTGGCCATCTCGCTGCTGGGCGCGCTCTTTTTATATTCGGGATTCCTCGCCATCTGGCCCATCATGCTGGGAACGTTTATGTTGGGCGTGTCTCAGGCTTTTTACATGACATCCCGGCAGGTTTACGCCTATGACATCGTGGGCAGCGGCTCCGCGGTCAACGGCATAGCCCTCATCTCCTTGGCGCAAAGGGTGGGCGGTATCTTCGGCGCGCTCATCGCCGGCGCCTTGATTGATTGGTTGGGCGCCGCCGCCACATTTCTGGTGATGTCGGTCAGCTATGCGTTGGGCGCCTTGGCCCTGAATTGGCTGCGGCGCGCCGGGCAGTCGGCGCCGGTGGAGCGGGAGACCCTGTGGGTAAACGTGGTGAATTACTTCCGGGCGCTGGGAGAAAACCGGATTATGCTGTCGCTGATGGTGACTACCGCGGCGGTGGAGATGCTTGGCTTCTCGCACCAAGTGCTGCTGCCGGTGCTGGCCAAGGAAGTGTTGTTCGTTGGACCTACAGGTTTGGGAGTGCTGACCGCCTTCCGTTTTTTGGGAGGCGCTTTTGGGGTATTTGTGACGGCCGCTTTGAGCCGGGTTCAACAAAGAGGGATCTTGCTGTTGACCGTCATCGCCCTTTTCGGAGGCGGCGAGATCCTGCTGGCCTATTCCACCACCCTATGGACCGCCCTGGTGTTTATCACATTGATAAACGTGATGGCTTCGGTGACCGACATACTAAATCAGAGCCTGCTGCAACTGAGCGTCCCCAACCAGCAGCGGGGCAGAGCCATGGGCTCCTGGATTGTGGGCATAGGCACCGCGCCGGTGGGCCAACTGGAGATCGGCTACCTTTCAGGGCTGGCCAGCCCCAAGATAGCCCTGGTGGTCAACGGGACGGCGTTGGCCTTCCTGGCCCTGGCCATGGGCATCGTGATGCCCCGGCTGCGACGGTTGTAGGCTAAAACCAATGTGCTTAACAGTGCTGGTCGAACCGACCACAATCCCGTATTCAGGAAACATTTACCCCACATTTCCCATATGGCTAAAAAGCTTTCTCAGTAATTCGTCGATGGTCTTTCAACCATTGGCTAATTATGGGCCCTTTTTGCGTGCTCCCAGCTATAATAACTCCATGATATGTCACTTTGCAGTAAGATGCCGTAGGCATCATGGAGGCACCTGATGGGTGACGGCGAAAATGCCCCTCTCCGGCTCCAATTCAACCCCAAAGTCCGCCTGGAATTTCACGGCTCAACCATCACCTCCGACGCTGGTCTTCTTGCCTTTCGAGAGTTTGATGATGCCTTGGGCCTTACCGAAATCGCTGAGGACTACCTCCAGGAAAGCCGTACCGGACGCAATATCCTTCACCACCTGGTTCCGCTGCTAAGACAGTCGATCTACAGCCGCTTGGCCGGCTACGACGACACCAATGACGCAGTGCGCCTTTCCCAAGACCCAGCCATGCGAGTGATCGTGGGATGGCAAGGCTCGGAGCGGAAAGGAGCCAGCACCAGTGAGATGGGCCGGTTCGAGACGGAGTTCCCGACCCAAGAGGACAACCTGAAGGGGCTGGCACGAATAAATACCCAGTGGGTGGAACGAGCTATGGCCCATACCCTACACCGGCGAGTAATCCTGGATATGGACAGTTCCGAGAGTCCAGTGCACGGCCAGCAGGAGGGAGCAGCCTATAACGGCCACTTTGAATGCGTCTGCTATCACCCTCTCTTTCTGTTCAACCAGTTCGGGGATTGTGAAGCAGCTAAGCTACGGTCAGGCAACGTCCCCAGTGCCGATGATTGGCAAGAAGTCCTTGATCCGGTGGTGGAGCGTTATTTGACAGCAGCCTGACTGCTGCTGTTTCGTGCTGACGCCGCCTTCGCCAAGCCGGAGATATACGATTATCTGGAAGCAAGAAACATCGGCTACGCCATCAGGCTGCGGTCCAACCAGGTGCTGCAGCGGGAGATAGCGCCCCGGCTGATACGGCCTACGGAGTGGCTTTCCCCGAAGCCCATCGTCTCCTATCATGACTTCGTCTACTAGGCCCAGAGCTGGAACGTTGCTCGGAGAGTGGTCTCTAAGGTGGAGTGGCGCCAGGGAGAACTGTTTCCCAGAGTGGGCTTCATAGTCACCAATCTGAGCTATCCAAACATCGGGATAGTCCGCTTTTACAATGGCCGAGGCACGGCGGAGCAATGGATAAAAGAAGGCAAGTACGCCCTGAACTGGACCAGGTTGTCCTGCCACAAGTTCGTGGCCAATCAGGTCAGGCTGGAGTTGTTCGTACTGGCTTACAACTTGGGCAACTCCATGAGAAGGCTAGCCTTACCGGAGGCAATGAAGCACTGGTCGTTGACCAGTCTGCAGACCAGGATGATCAAGACTGGAGGACGGTTGGTGCGCCATGCCGGAAGGCTGGTGTTTCAGCTTGCTGAGGTGCTGGTGAGCCGGGAAATGCTAGGCGGGATACTGGAACGAATTGGTCGGCTTAGGCTGGCTCCTGGCTAGTCCACTTTAGGAGCGTCGGGATTGGTTACGGTTACGGGGTCGCACAGGGCAAAAGAGCTTCCCAAGGGGGAGACTTGGGCGTAGACCAGCGGTTTGGGGCTTTTACGCTTGGCAGTACAGTGGTTGCCCAATGAAAGCGGGGACTTTGAGTGAATCAGGCCGCATCAGACCGCATTTGACGCCCTTGGAATGCGGGATTATATTTGGCGGTATCCCCGCGGGAGCTATATCCAGGAAAGGTGGCTTGATCTGGGGAATCCCGGTTTAAAGTGGCCGTAAAAGCGACGATCTTCGATTGCGACGGGACTCTGGTTGATAGCGAGTTGCTGGCCAACGAAGTGCTTGTGGGGATGGCGGGAGAGCACGGCTTGGCCCTTTCTGTCGAAGGAGTCTTGGAGCGGTTCCTGGGCGGCAAGATGGCTCATATCGTTGTTCAGATCGAGGCTCGGCTCGGGAACAGCCTTCCAGAAGACTTCGTCCCAAGGCTTCGCGAGCACACATCTGAGGCATTTCGGGCCAGGCTTCGACCGGTAGAGGGAGCGGTCGATCTGGTCCTGTCACTGACTGGGCCGATCTGCGTAGCTTCCAGCGGCCCGCCCGAGAAGATCAGGCTCAGTCTGTCGTTGACGGGTCTATTACCATTTTTTGAAGGAAGCATCTTCAGCAGTTATGAGATTGGCTCCTGGAAACCCGACGCGGGGCTGTTTCTGCACGCGGCCCGCGTCATGGGAGTGGAGCCCGAATCGTGCGCGGTGGCGGAAGACAGCCTTCCCGGCATTCGGTCCGGAATAGCGGCGGAAATGAAGGTGTTCGCGTTCCAACTCCACGGCGCCGATCCGGAAATCCCACCGGGAGTAGTTGTAGTCAAGCGATTGTCCGATCTACAACCCTTGCTCGCATAACACCGTTGCCGGGTGTGCGAAAACGAATGACAAAAATCGCACCCCCTACCCCTGGCTCAACATGGTGTCCACCGAGCCCAGCCCCTCAAGCGCCAAACCGTAGCCCAGGATGTCGTGCATCATGCGCTTTATGTACTGGGTCATTAGGACTCGGATGTAGCGCAGGACTAGGGGGGATTCTTGGGCCAGCTGTTCCGCCAGCGCCCAGGCTCGGGGGAGCAGTTCTTCTCTGGGCATGACTTCGTTGACCAGGCCGAGGGTCAGGGCTTCCTGAGGGTGGATGGTCTGGCCGGTCAGCAGGAAGTACCTGCCCCGGTTTAGGCCCAGCAGCATGGGGTAGATCACGTGCATCCCGTCGCCGGGGATCAGACCATTGATGAAGTGCCCCGAGTCCTGGAAGGCCGCTTCATTGGAGGCCAGGACTATGTCGCAGAGCAGCGCCAACTCCGAATGGCGCAGGGCCGGGCCGTTGACGGCGGCGATCATGGGGACCTCTATGTCCAACAGGTTCATCAACAGGTGTTTGCCGTCCCAATAGGTCCTGTCCCACTGCATGGGTGTTCTCTGGGGCGTGACTTGGCGGGCGCCGGGAGGTCCCGTGAAGGCGTCGCCGGACCCGGCCATGATCACCACCTTGTTGTCGGGGTCGCTGCCAATGTCCCGAAACGCCTCGGGCAGCTCGCGGTGGGGCACGCCGCCCCATTGGAGAGAATCTCCGTTGGTGTGAAGGGTGATCTGCAGGATCCCTTTGTCGCGTTCCATCCGCACCGATTCGTACTTTTCCGAATATTCGTCAAAAGCAGTCATGGTTGGACCTCCAGATTATTTGATTTTTCGCCCCTACTGGCAGTTGGGAATCACCTGTTCGCCGAAAAGGCGTATAGCGTCCATGATCTTGGTGTGGGGAGGACCGCCGGAGTGGGCCTGGCGCAGCCTCAGCAGAAAATAATCCGTTCCCACCGCTTGGCTCCAACGCTGGAATTCGCTGGCGCATTCCTCCGGGTCGCCGATTATCAGCCGGTCGGGAGCGATGTTTTCTATGGTGAACTCGGCCTCGGTCTTGATGGATTTGAACTCCGCCAACCCATTCCGCCAGTAGTATTTGTAGGCGTCAAGCACCTCTCCCCCGTAGACCTTCTCGGCCTCGGCCCGGCTGGAGGCCACCCAGGCGTCGCGCATCAGGACCACCCGGGGTTGGCGGCCTGCTTCCAACGCGGCCTTGCGGTACGAGTCCACCAGCCTCAACGTCCGTTCCAGGTTGGTGCTTGGCCCTGCCACGAAGCCGTCGGCCAGCCTGCCCGCCCGCCGAGCGCCGGAGTATGTGCTAGCGCCGATCCATAGGGGCGGCGACGGTTGCTGGTACGGCGCCGGGCGGACCTGAACGTCGTGGAGATGGTGATGCTTGCCGTGGAATGAAAACGGCTCTCCGGTCCAGCACTGGCGGATGACCTCGATGCCTTCTTCAAATAGGGTCACCCGGTCCTCCATTGGCACATCGAAGGCCTGGAAGTCGGCCGGCTGATAACCGATGCCCACTCCCAGGGTGATTCTCCCCCTGGACACTACGTCCAGAGTGACCACGTCTTCGGCCAGATGCACGGGGTGATGCAGCGGCAAAAGGATCACCGATGTGCCGAGGTTTAGGCGGCTGGTCGCCCCCGCCGCAGCCGCCGCCACGATCAACGGCGACGGCAAAAAGCCATCCTTGTCCTGATGATGTTCGCCGAAGAAAATGGAATCAAAGCCGCTTTCCTCCGCCAGTTGCGCTTCTTCCACCACCTCTTCCACCCGGCTGGCCAGGTCTTCACCCCTCGGCGGGTCGGCGATGGAGCTATACAAGCCGAACTTCATCTTTGCACTCCTTAGGAATTCCGGAATTTATAAGAGGGCGTTGATTCGGCAGTCGCGAGTCTCGAAACCGCTGACGGCGCCTATGGGCCTGGCAAAAACTCGGGCGATTCCAGGACGGCCAGCGCCAAGCGGGCCGAGTCTCCCAGGAGACTGGCCTGAACGAATTCCATCGTGTCATCCGGAGTGTGGATTCGCGAGGCGTCGGGGGCGGTGAACATCAGCACCGGTATTCCCGCCCGGTCAAAGGTGGCGTGGTCGCTGCTGGACCCGACCAGGCCGGCTGAACGGGTCAGCGATATGTCCAGGCTGTTGCCCAGATCGATGCCGAGTGTCGTCAGTCTGCTGGTCCCCAAGATCCTGACCTCGCTGCCGGTTCCCAAAGCATCGAAGTTCAACATTGCGCCGATACGCGCTATTTCCTCATCGGACAGTGAGTCGAGATAGGCCTGGCTGCCCAGCAGGCCCAGTTCCTCTGAGCCGAAAGGAACGAACCTGACCGTAAACGGCAGTTCTCGATCGGCCAGGCTCCTGGCGATGCTCAGCAGCACTGCGGTTCCGGAGGCGTTGTCGTTGGCGCCCGCCACGTTTGGAACCGAGTCGTAGTGGCCGCCCAACACCACTATTGCATCTCCCGGCCCCGGCTTTTCCGCCACCACGTTCCTGGAGAACAACTCCTTCCTCACCACCGACACCGTGGCGGTGATCTCTCCTTGGGAGAGCGCCTCCAGGAGTATCGTCCCATCTTCGCCCGAAATAGAGACCACGGGAATGGAGCTTGATCCAGAACTCCGCCTGCCCAGGGTGCCCCGAAAATTTCCCGGCTCGCTGTTGTAGATAACGGCAGCCAACGCTCCCGCCTCGGCGGCCCGGTCCACCTTTTGGCGGAATGAGATGGCTCCTCGCTCGATCAAGGCGATTTGGCCTTCCAATCCCTCAGCCGGTATGTCACCTGACATGGCAAGACCCACCGGGGTTAAGATGCCTGAGGCTTCGCCCGCCCCGGTTCTCGACAGCAGGTTGATCTGGGTTCCTCCGTCACCCGCCAGACCGGGAGGGGCCGGATCCAACGTAAAGAAGGAGTCTTCGCGTGAAAGTGTCTCATAAGGAGAAGGGTTGTAGTTCGGTTTGGTAGCCCATGGCGGTGAACTCGCTGACCAGGAAATCCGCTGCCGCTTTTTCTTGTTCCGTTGCGCTGGCTCTGGGCCCTAGTACTGAGTCAAACTTGTTTTAGATGGTGATGTGAGGGTGTGACCGATCGCGCTATGCTGGTGGGCAGACAGTGTTGATGGGGGTGGCGGTGATGGTCAGGGAAAAATACCCAGTCCGGCTGACTTCGGAAGAACGGGGAAATCTCCAACGCCTGGTACGCGGCGGGAAGAGCCCAGCTCGGATGACCATCCGGGCGCGGATTCTGCTCAAGACCGGCGACGGTTGGTCGGCTCCCCGGGTGGCCGAAGCCCTCGATGTGGTGGAGGGCACGGTGTACCGGATCAAGCGGCGGTTTGTCGAGGATGGGTTGGAAGGGGCCCTATGGGAGCGCACCCAAGCCCATCGGTACCGAAAGTTGGACGACCGGGGTGAGGCTCACCTGGTCGCGCTGGCCTGCAGCCCAGCCCCGGAGGGGCATGACCACTGGACCCTGCGCCTGTTGGCTGGCAAGGTGGTCGAGTTGGGGTTGGCGTCCTCCATGTCCCACGAAGGGGTGCGCCAGCGGCTCAAAAAAACGCTCTCAAGCCGTGGCAGAAGAAAGAGTGGTGCATCCCCAAGGTGAGCGCCGACTTCGTGGCGCATATGGAGGAAGTGCTGGACTTATACGAGGAGCCGTATGACCCGCGAAGGCCGGTGGTCTGCTTTGACGAGACCTCCACCCAGTTGTTGGCCCAGACGCGGCCGGCTCTGCCGCCCCGGCCCGGAATTCCGCTGCGGCAGGACTACGAGTATCGGCGCGAGGGCACACGGAACCTGTTCCTGACCTGTGAGCCGCAGGCCGGGTGGCGGCACGTGGCGGTGACCCAACGGCGCACGATGGAGGACTTTGCCCAACAGATGCGATGGCTGGTGGACGAGGCCTATCCGGAGGTCGAGGTGGTCCGGGTCGTCCTGGACAACCTGAACACTCACCGCATGGCGTCGCTGTACGAGGCGTTCCCGGCGGCAGAGGCCCGGCGGATTGCCAAACGGCTGGAGTTCCACTACACCCCCAAGCACGGGAGTTGGTTGAATATGGCGGAAATCGAGTTCAGCGTACTGTCCCGCTCCTGCCTCAGACAGCGACTCCCCGACGAGGAAGCTCTCGGGCGGGAGGTTCAGGCCCTGGTTACGGAGCGCAACACCGCCCAAGCTACCATCAACTGGCGCTTCAATACCCATGACGCCCGAACCAAACTGCACCGTCTCTATCCCTTTGATTCCAAACATGACTGAGTACTAGTTCTTGGGCCAGCAGGATGTTGTAGTCAAAAGCAGTCTGGGCTAGATCTGCCCTGAACCGGTCATCGATCGATCGTGTTGGTGTTGGTGTTGGCGACTGGGTCGGAGGAGCCGTGGGGCTTGCGGTGGGCGACGTCGGCGGTTTTGTTGGCTCGCCGGTGGATGTGGACGCTGACGTGGAAGGAGCCGGTGATTCGGGTGAGGGCGCGATGGTTGATGAATTGCTTGATGACTGTTGTGAGGGAGTCTGGCCGGAACAGGCCGCCAGCGTCACCAATATCAGTATCAGCGCCAGGGTCGCGGTTGTGATGGTCCGGCTCCAAGCCATGCTTCACCAAATGAGGGGCATTCCAGCCGGGCCGGTCGAAACCAAAATGCAACCCAGGGTCGGCCGCTGGCTACGGCACAGGAATGGTACCGATGCCGTAGCTTAGCGTCAAGCCTGGGTCCTTGAGCGCCTAGTCTATTTCGCGGGTTGGTCCGCGGCCGCCGGAGCAATCCCCGGCATGCGCCAAGCTGGTCTAATCCCCTTCGGCGTTAGCCGGGACAGGGCTGCCAGGCTCTTGGGCGACTTCGGCTTCCTGGGCCGGAACAACGACCTGGGCCTCGGAGGCTTGGGGCTTATTCACCGCGTGCCTGATCACAAAATCCGCCAGGTCCCGTTGAAGCTTTTCATCGAGATAGCAGTTCCGCAGGAAGTTGAATTCAGGGTCAAGGTCTTCCAGCATCTGCCTTATCTTGACGTCGCCATGCTTGGCGGCAAGGGCGTAGGCCAATCCGCGGGGGTCCCGGTCCTGGGCAATCTCGTGTTCTTCCCCTGTTTCAACCTCGACGTCGTAGTCAACCCTGTCGGCTATCGCCAACGCTTGGGATGCCTCCTGACGATGGGAGTCTATCTCCCGCAGGACGTTATACAGTTCCTTGACGGCCATGGCGGCGATGCCTAAAAACTCCGGAACCTGCTTTTGTGCATCTGCTGCCGACTTGGACGCTTTCTTGGCCGCCTCCATTGCGGCTTCCCGTTTATGACGGCGTTCTTCCGCCAGTTCCGATTTGGCTTTTTCTTCGCGCAGGCGAGGAGCTTCCGAGGCCAACGGCCCCAGTCGTTCCAATTCCGCCTCGGCTTCTTCAGCCTGCTTTAGCTTGGTGTCCAATGAAGTAAAAGACCCGTTCAACATCACACAGCTCCTCTGGCCCCTCTAAGTGGTCACGCCGCCGGCCAAAACCCGAAACGGCGGACTCCATTCTGTTGCCGGCATCCACCGGCTGGCCGCAGCAAATAAAGATAATCAAGAAATTACAACCGCCAGCTGCGGCCTGGCGATTTGCAGATAGTTTACCCGGTTCAACTGAAGCCGCAGGCGTGATCCGCAGGGGAGTTTCACCCAATTTTGATACCCATGCCGCCGACGGGTATCCAATGGGCCCCCAGGAACCGAAAACTCTAACGTTGATTCCAGAGTGGGCGTAGGTTATTCTGCGATTACCGTCACGAATCATTCGGTTCTGCGTTCCAGAACAGCGATAGATGCAGTATCACGGGGGTGAGACATGAACCGCCGGGCGGCGTTTGTATTTGAGGAGGCAATGTCCCAGCATGAATTACGGGGCGGCCACCCGATGCGGCCCGTCAGGCTGCAATACACTTTTGATCTGCTAAACGCCTACGGAGCATTCGACGGCGCCGCCTCGCGATTGGTCGCGGCCCGTCCGGCCAGCGAAGAAGAGCTTGCCTGGTTGCACACCCCCGATTATATCGAGGCCGTGAAAAGCTTTAGCCTGGGACTTTCGGGCTATGACTTGAGCCGGTTCAACTTCAGCAGCGACGGGGACAACCCAACCTATCCGGGCATGTACGACGCCGCAGCCCTCAGCACCGGCAGCACGCTGGTGGCGGCGGAAATGGTGGCGCGAGGAGAAGTGGACGTTGCGTTTAACATCTCAGGAGGATTGCATCACGCCGCACCGGGACATGCTTCGGGATTTTGCGTCTTCAATGACCCGGCCCTGGCCATAAAGTACTTTCTGGCCCAGGGCTGGAAGGTAGCCTATGTAGACATCGACGCCCACCACGGAGACGGTGTTCAGAACGCGTTTAACGACGACCCCAGGGTGTTGACCATTTCAGTCCATGAATCGGGAAGGTTCCTTTTCCCGGGCTCGGGCCACGCCGATGAAGTGGGCGCGGGACCGGGATTGGGTTACGCGGTGAACCTGCCCCTCTACCCCTACACCAGCGACGAGCTTTACCTGGAATCATTTGAGCAGATCGTGCCTCCTTTGCTGAAGGCCTTCGCGCCCGACGTGTTGGTGACGCAGTTGGGCATCGATAGCTACCACAGCGACCCGTTGACCCATCTTCAAATAACCACCCGAGGCTATGTGGCGCTGATAAGAGAGTTGGTGAAACTGGCTTCCGGAATACCTTGGCTGGCTTTGGGCGGCGGCGGTTACGATCTCAGCGCCGTGGCCAGGGGTTGGACGCTGGCTTATGGGGTAATGCTGAATGTGGAATGGCCAGACCAACTGCCCGGCGAGATAGCCCAACGGCTGGGAACAGCTGATCTAAGAGACACGGTTAACTTAGAAATTACCGATGATGTGCGGCGTGATGCCCGGGCGTACGCGGGTGAAAGCACGGCGGCTATCAAGCGAGAGGTGTTTCCGGTGCACGGGCTAACGGTTTAAACGCGAAAGGCCCGCAAACGTAATAATGAATCCCCTCAAATGTAGTCCATTTGAGGGGATTCTTTGGTTTACATCCATTCTACCGGGGCGTACCGGAGTACGTCCAGACTCCGGTACGCCGGATAAACCAACCGCTTGTAAATAGGGCCGTTAGTTGACTTGGTGTTCCCGGTGCAGCAGATCTTTCGCCAAGTCGCCTATGTTGGCTTCGATGCTGTCGCGAAGGGAAGAATAGATCGACTTGTTGATCGCGTCCATCTTCCATTTTTCGTAGGATGGGTCGGTCTGATATTCGTTCTTCAACGCTATGAGACGTTGCAACAGGCTGATGTGATGGTATTGCAGTGGAGTTAGAGTTGTCTCCACGCCGTCAATCATCCATGTGTCGCTAGCAGCTTGCTCTTGGACCGGAGTATCTTCAGTGGCGCTGTTCGCTGCCACGTCTTGGTCTGCGCTCTCTTTTGAGGTCATTTCCTCTCCGATAGTTTTAACCTAGATTTGCGAGGTTTGGCCTTTGCGAGGATTACAGCAACGCCATTATAACAGACGTTGCCAACGGTCTGATATGGGAAAACCCCCGCTTTTACACCTCTCGGAACTCACCTTCCACTGTGCCGCCATCCGAATCGCCTTCATCAACCGGCGGTTCTTCGTCCGGCGCGGCTTCCTCCGGAGGCGTTGATTGGGAGTAAACAGCCTCTCCCAAGCGTTGCATAGACTCATTCAGGTCGTTCATGGCCGTTTGCATCTCTGCCGGGTTCTCTGCGGCCACGGCCGTCTTTAGGACGGCGATCTTGCCTTCTACTTCTTCTTTCAATTCCGCGGGCACTTTATCCGCGTTGTCCTCCAGGAGTTTCTCGGTAGTGTAGACGAGAGAATCGGCCTGGTTGCGGGTTTCAATTCCGGCTCGTTTCTCCTGGTCCTCGGCTTCGTGGGTTTTGGCGTCGTCGACCATGCGTTTGATGTCTTCGTCGGACAGCCCCGAGCCGGACTGGATGACTATCTTCTGCTCTTTTCCGGTGCCCTTATCCGCGGCCGAGACGCTGAGGATGCCATTGGCGTCGATGTCAAAGGAGACATCGATCTGAGGCACGCCTCTAGGCGCGGGCAGGACGCCGTCCAGCATGAAACGGCCTATGGACTTGTTGTCGGAGGCCATGGACCGTTCGCCCTGCAACACGTGGATGTCCACGCTGGTCTGGCCGTTGGCCGCCGTGGTGAACGTCTCGTTTTTGCGGGTGGGGATCGTAGTGTTGCGCTCAATGAGCGTGGTCATCACGCTGCCCAGAGTCTCCAGTCCCAAAGTAAGGGGTATCACGTCTAGCAAGACGATGTCGTTAACGTCGCCGCCCAGGATGCCTGCCTGGATGGCGGCGCCCAATGCCACGGCTTCGTCGGGATTGACGTTGCGCGCCGGCTCTTTGCCGAAGATGCCCTGAACCTTTTCCTGTACGGCGGGCATGCGCGTCATGCCGCCCACCAAGACTACCTCGTCGATACCGCCGGCGTCGATGCCGGCGTCTTCCAAAGCCTTGCGGCAGGGACCTTCGGTCCGGTCGATCAGGCTGGACACCAACTGCTCTAGCCGGGCTCGGCTCAAAGATTTAACCAAGTGTTGGGGTCCGCTGGCGTCAGCGGTGATGAATGGCAAGTTGATCTCGGTCTCCACCACGCTGGAAAGCTCCACCTTGGCCCGCTCAGCGGCATCGCGGAGCCGCTGCAAAGCCATACGGTCTTTGCTCAGGTCGATTCCAGTTTCTTGGAGGAATTCTTGGTTGAGCCAATCCAAGATCGACTGGTCGAAATCGTCGCCGCCCAGGAAAGTATCGCCGTTGGTCGACTTTACTTCGAACACGCCTTCCCCCATCTGGAGGATGGTGATATCAAAGGTTCCGCCACCTAGGTCGAACACGGCAATCGAAGCATCGGTCTGCTTTTTGTCCAAGCCGTACGCCAAGGCTGAAGCGGTGGGCTCATTGATGATTCGCAGGACTTCCAATCCCGCGATTGTTCCGGCGTCCTTGGTGGCCTGGCGTTGCGAGTCGTTAAAGTATGCGGGCACGGTGATAACCGCCTGGGTGATCTTCTCTCCCAACTTGGCCTCGGCGTCCTGTTTGATCTTCTGGAGAACGAAGGAGGAGATCTCTGGCGGCGCCTTTGCTTCCCCGGACAGCTCAACGTAGGCTTCCCCGTTGCTGGATTTGACGATCTTATAGGGCAGGCGCTTTTGGGCCTGCTGAATCTCTGGCTCGTCATATTTGCGGCCCATCAACCGTTTTACCGAAAAAAGCGTGTTCTCCGGGTTTGTTACGGCCTGGCGTTTGGCCACCTGGCCCACGTACCTCTCGCCGGTCTTGGTGTTGACCGCGACCACCGAAGGGGTGGTGCGGCCGCCTTCTGCGTTTTCCACTATTTCGGGCTCGCCGGCTTCGATGACCGCCGCCACCGAGTTTGTGGTACCTAGATCGATGCCCAGGACTTTAGCCATTGTCTGTCTCCTTTACCTCGCTCCTAATATTACGCGGCCCCCCATTTTGATGCCACCTGCTACGGCTACCGGGCCACGATGACCTGGGCAGGCTGTATCACCCTGTCGTGCAGCCGGTATCCTTGCCGCACCGTTTTGACGATGTGGCCGGGAGGGTATTCGTTTGATTCGGCAGTTCCCAAAGCTTCGTGCTCCAAAGGATTGAACACTGCTCCGACAGAATCGATTTCCGTGACTCCTTCTGACTCCAGCAATGTCGAGAGTTTTCGCTGAATCAGTCTCACCCCTTGCAACCACGAAGATTCGGGTGATTGGGAGTCTGCCGACGCGTTGTTCGAGGCGGGGGTCCCGGAATCTTGGCCATCGGCATGGTCCACTGCCAAGGCCAATTCTTCCACCACCGGCAGCAGTTTGGCAATTAATCTACTGTTGGAAAACTTTCCTTGGGTGATTCTCTCTTCGTCGGAACGGCGTTTCTGATTTGCCATTTCGGCCTGCGCCCTCTGGGCCAGGTCCAAATTATGGGCGGTTTGGCCGCGGGAGTCATTCAGGATCTCCCTTAGAGTTTCCACCTGGTCTTCCCACGGCAATTCCGCGAAGGCGCTGGAGTCGATATCAACGGCGGCCACCTCCGAAGTCGCCTCTGATGCCACGCCGTTCTCATGTTCTGCATTTTGCGGTTCTTCGGCCATTTATTACTTCCTGGGTATTGCGTTGCCGCTTTGGTGCTGTAGTTTAGGGTTGTCAGTGTCGCCGGTGGTTGAGATTGGTCAATCATCCACGGGAAGGTTCATTTCCTGAAAGACCCTGGACAATTCCTGTTCAACCGCTTCTTGCATGTAGCCGGCGCCGGATTGACTCTGGGCGCGGGCGGTCAGGCGCCGCTTCATCCGCAGCAGGCTGTCCACCATTCCAAGGGTATGCTCGACGCCTGCCAGGTTCATCCCCAGATTGTTCACTAAATGTTGTATCAGACGCACCTTGCGGATGTCATCCCGGGAATAGAGCCTCAGCATGCCGATGGTGCGGCCGGGATTTATCAGCCCCAAGCGCTCGTATTTGCGCAGTGTCTGGGGGTGTGTATCGAGAATGCGAGCGGCCACGCTGATGATATATACACCTTCCATGACTAAAGGCGGGTCTTGTGGAGAGGCGTTCGGCGGCGGCGCTTGAGGCTCGGCTTCCTGCGGGGTTCTAATTATTGCGGCGTTTCGGGGCCGCTCGGGCGGCGTTTTTGTCTCAATCCGTTCCTGGGTTTCCACCTGACGTTTTGGCCTGTAGTACATATTGCAGTTCTCGCCAAGCCCTATGGTTCAAATTCCGGTTCAAACGCCGAGTAGACGGTCCAGCTAGATCGCGGAGTGAATCCTATTGGATGCTCAACTCCGTATATTAATCAACACCAGTCACAAAGTCCAGGAAATACTTAAAGGCTCAAATCCGGCTCTCCGCCCCATGTTTGTGACAATGCATATGATAAGACTTGATACGGAGCGTGTCAAGATCTATAATGCGGTGCAGATAAAACTTTAGGAGGTTTTGACCCATATAGGGTGGTGAACGTCATGATTAAATTCAAGGTCTGTCCCCGATGCAGTGGAGATCTTTATCTGAACGAAGACATGTTCGGAAAATACTTGAACTGTCTTCAATGCGGCTACATCAAAGATGAGCAAGCGCCCGCGGTCATTGAGACAAAGACACGCGTTAAGCCGGCTTCCTCCCGGCCGGCCGTCGCCGCGTAGTCTCCATTGCCCAACAGGCCCCTGTTCAACAGGGGCCTGTTGCTTTGTCAGCGCGGATCGGGATTTTAGATCTAGTCCGGACCGTTCACTTGGTCAATTCGGGCCAGAAGCGTTCTTCCTTCCAGGGGTCGGCGTTGTTGTGGTGGCCTCGTACTTCCCAAAACCCCGGCTTATCTTCGGCCATCAATTCAATCCCGTTCAGCCATTTTGCCGCTCTTCCAACCGTAACGGCTGGGAACGATCAGCCGCAACGGCCAGCCGTGGCCTTCTCCCAGTTCCTCCCCGTCCTGCTTGTGGGCCAAAAACCCCTCTTCCAGAGCCAAGTCCAAGGGCAGGTTGGTGGTGTATCCGCCGAAGCAATGGGCCATGATGAAATTGGCTTCCGGTTTGGCCTGCGCCATCCCCACTAACCTGCTTAATGGGATGCCTTCCCAAGTGTTGTCCAGGGCGCTCCATTGGGTGACGCAGTGGAAATCGGCGGTGATGGTGGTCCAGCCGAGGTTCGCGAACCCATCCCAATCCAATCCAATTCGATCTCTTGATCCACAAGACCGAAGACCCGGAATTTCCAGGTGGCAAGGTCCACCTTGGGAGCTGAACCGTAGGTCAACACGGGGAATTTGGTGGTCAAAAACTGTCCGGGCGGCACCCTGCTTTCTGGGCCAAGGTCGGGAGCGTCTTTTATCTGGTCTGGCCTTTTCAATTGGCTCCTCTATCGCAAGCCTCGCCGAATGCAGGCGAGGCTTTGTTTAGTGAAACCTAATCTAATCTATAGGTTAATGAGCAGCCTTGGGATGATTGGACCCCTTAGTCCGAATCCACCGATGGACCCGGATGGAGGGGGTGATGACAGCGGAAGAGGGGGGAGGGAGTTGCAGGCGCGATGATCCGGGCTCGAATTCGGGTAGACGGGAGGTTGGCGGGCGGTCGCAGGCGCTTTTGGGGGCGCCGATGGCGGTCTGCAGTGGCTGTGCTGAGCGAGATGGCGGGATAGGACACGGGAAGAGGCGCTCGCGGACCGGGACTGGCGCGAGTTTGCCGGGACGTTCAGTTGGCCGGATGGCGGGTCAGTTGCAGACGGGTCGTCAGGCTGGGAGTGGCAGGGCGCGCAGCCGGGCCAGGGCGCGACTGAACTGGGTTTCCCAAGGCCAGCGCTGGGGCAGATGCAGGGTGAGGCGGCGCGCCGAGCGGGTGAGCCGTCCGGCCAGGGAGAAGAACCGTCGCCTGAGGGTCTTGGTGGTCACGATCTGCTCGCCCAGGCCGATGCGCGCGGTCCAGCGGGCCAGGTTGTGGGACATCACCTGGACGGCCAGCCAGGCGCCGTTGGCGGCGAAGCGGCCGGACGGCATGTGGTTCAACCCGACGCCGTACTTGAGGTCGCGTATCGCATTCTCGATCTCGGCGTGGCGGCGGTGGTCGGCCTCCAGTTCCAGGGTCTCTCCGTCCCGGTCGGTGATGAAGCCGTGATAACTGTAGGTGGCGAAGAGGGCCAGTTGGGAACCGGGGGTCGGCTGCACCCGCCGGACGATGAGCCGCACCGGCGCGGCGTCCGGCTCACTCTGGAAGGGGGTATAAGTCGTCTCGGCCACAGCGGCGGCGCCGTCCATCCAGTAGGGAATCGGCGTCCAGGCAGCTTCGGGTATGGCCTCGATGAGATTGCGCAGGCTTTTGTGCTGGCGGATGGTGATGGAGAAGCGCACGTCCAGCTTGCGGCAGACGGCGACCACGGCGTGGGTATAGAAGCCGCTGTCGGCCCGCAGGGTGATCTGCCCGCTGGCGCCAGCGTAGCGCACCCGCCCCACCGTCTCCCGCAGGAAGTGGGCGGCCCCGCGGGCGGTGTTGGCGCGGCCCTCGCGCAGCCGGGACATCAGCACGTCGCCGGCGCCGGCGGCGACGGCCAACAGCGGGTGATAGCCCCGGGCGCCGGTGTAGCCGTGGTGGCGGGCGCCCTCCTTGGCCAGTCCGTAGGTCTCGCAGATCGTCGAATCAAGGTCGATGGTAAATGGTGCGTCGCCGGGTCCGGCTCCGGCCTGCCAGGCCCGGGCCAGCAACTCGCGGCTCACCCGGTCCAGTTGGCGGACGTGGCCCCAGCGAAAGCTGCGCAGGAAGGCGCCCAGGGTGGAGGGCGCCTTGAGCACACTGCCCAGGGTGCAGGCTGTCCCGCCGGCGCGCAGCGCATCGGCGTCGTCGATGCAGTCGCCGCCCGCCAACGCAGATGCCACCAGCGTCATCATCTTGTCACCGGTGTTGGCTCGGCCTGGGGCCCGGCCCAGGTCCAGGCGCCGGTCAACCAGTTGGGAAAGGCCGAGGTGCAAGGCCAAGGTGGCGGGAAGGAGCAGGCCGGCATTGTTGACCAGGCGGTGGTCGTCGAAGGAGATGTGGATGCGGTCGAGGTGGTTGCGTGGTCGCATCTATTGGGTGCTCCTTGTTTCTGGTCGGTTTTCTGTTATAAAACCATTATCCCAGATTCAGAGGAGCACTTCCTTCCCTATCCGCCCTGTCGCGACACGCCCTCTATCGGTGGATTCGGGCTTACGGTTCAACAGATATCTCTCCCGATGGACCTTGGGTGATTTCGCCAACCACTGCCGCAACGGCCGTGCCTGCCGCTTCCAGCTTTGACAAGAGCTCCGGCAATTTGGCCTTGGTTACGGATATTAGCAACCCGCCCGAAGTCTGAGCATCGCACAACATTACCTTTTGACGTTGGGTCAGTTCGGGATGCCACTTGACCGACGCGCTAACGCTGTCGAGATTCCGGTGGGTCCCACCTGGGGCGATGTCCTGGTCGAGCAACTCCCAGGCGCCGGGCAGCACCGGGACGGCTGAGGCATGGATGGTCGCGCCCACTTTGCTGCCCCGGACCACTCCCCTTAGGTGCCCCATCAGGCCGTAGCCGGTGACATCGGTGCAGGCGTTGACGCCCACGTCCATCATAGCCTCCGCCGCAGCCTTGTTTAGGGTGGCCATGCTTTCCAGAGCGCCTTGCATGACTTCATTGGAGACTTTGCCCTGTTTGCCCGCGGTGGTGATAATGCCCGTGCCCAACGGCTTGGTCAGGACCAGCACGTCCCCGGCTTTGGCGCCGGCGTTGGTCACCTGTTTCCCCGGCTCCACGATGCCGATGACCGCCATGCCGTATTTGGGCTCGGGGTCATCGATTGTGTGGCCACCCACGACCAAACAGCCTGCTTCCGCCGCCTTGGCGTAGCCGCCTTTAAGGACATCGGCCAGCATAGCGTTGGCCAGGTCGGCGGGGAATCCCACCACGTTTAAAGCCATCAGAGGCTTGCCGCCCATAGCGTACACGTCGCTAAGAGCGTTGGCGGCGGCGATGGCCCCAAATTGGTATGGGTCGTCGGCAATGGGCGGAAAAAAGTCCACAGTGAAAATCAGCGCCGTGGTGTCGTTTATCTTGTAAACGGCGGCGTCGTCTCCCGTCTGGTTGCCCACCAGCAAATCTGGGTGTTGGACCACGGGGAGGTTACTTAGGACCTGAACCAGGTCCTCAAGGTTAAGTTTTCCGGCTCAACCGGCGCAGTGAGAGAGCTCGGTCAAACGGATTTCGCTGCTCTGCATCGAGACTCCTGAGTTTGCCTGAATTGGGCTTGTGTTTGAGCGTGGAAATTATATCATCTCGCCTGATCCAAACGGGGTCTGGTATCGTATTGCCTGGCGTTGGACATCACTGAAGGGCGGAACGGGGGTATTCGTGGACATGCAGATTCTACTCCGGGCAATCCCATTCGTAGTCATCCCGGCAATCTCTGGCCTTATCCTGGCCTGCGGCGAGTCTACGCCCTCCGCCACTCCCGTTCAGCCGGCGGATACGGTCGTTCCGGCAGTTACCGCGCTGGCAACGACCGCAACCGCGTCGCCCGGCGAGAACACCCCTTCTCCCATCCCGCCGAGTTCGACCCCGGAGCCAACGGACGCGCCAGCGCCAACCGCCACCATACAGCCAAGGCAGACCCAGGAATCAACAGCCACCCCGGCGCCAACGTCCACAACACTTCTGAGCCCGGAGGCGAGCCCCACGCCGGAGCCAACCGTGACGCTAGCTCCAACGGCCACTACACTGCCGAGCCCCACACCGGTCCCAACGGCGACGCCCGTGAGCACGGATGGCCTCTTAACCGTTCAATCCGATATCGCGGACTTCAAACTCCAAGAATTGACGATACCCGCCGGAGCCACGGTCACCTGGACGAATCTGGATGAACAAGGGCACACTTCGACCTCGGGCAAGGAAGGAATTTTCGCTAGTTACGACAATTTTAGCTGGAAGAGCGGCGGACTCGAATTGGATGAGTCTTTCAGCATGACTTTTCTCCAACCCGGCGTCTTCCCATACACCTGCCGTTTCCACCCGTGGATGAACCCACCGTCACGGTAGAGGCATCGCCATGATGAATTGCATCAGGTAAGGTCAGATCGATAGGCCTTGTGTTTCGGGGCGTCTCCCGCCGGAGCATCACGCCGGTGAGGAGTCGCCACTGGTCTGCTGCCGGACTGGTTGAACCGCCAGCAACAGAAACAGGATGGCCAGGGAGTAGGCCGCGATGGATTCATAGAACAGCCCGTGGTAACTGCCGCTAAGATCGTAGACTAGGCCCCCGAATATCTGCCCCAGTCCTAGCCCCGCTGCCTCGAATGGCCGCAAAGCGCCGGTGATGCTGCCGAAGGAGCCCCTGCCGTAGTAACGAGCCAGCAGAATATAGGTCAAGACTTCCATAGCGCCGTTGCCTATTCCCCATATGGCGCCGAATACATAGGCGGCGTAAACCGACTTTATGGTGAAAAGGAACAGGATCAACGCTGTCATAACGGCCATGACGCCTACGATGCTGTACCTTGGGCTGACCCGATCCGAGACGTACCCCCAGACCAGGTTCGCCAGCGCCAGGGACGTGCTGAGGCTTAGCACGCCCACGGCCTGGGTAGAGGTCAAACCGGCGCTTTCCTGGAAGTAGGGAACCATGTTGAATGAGATGCCGGTGCTGGCCATGACCATGAGGAAAGTGGTGACGGCGATCAACCAATAAGACCTAGTGTGAAACACTTCTTTGGCGCTCCAATGCTCTTCAGGGGTTGCGTCCGCGCTGGGCGCCGTACTGGATTGGCCGCCGGTAATATTGGCCCTCTGCTGCCCGGCGGGATTGTCCCCGTCGGGCAGCAAGCCGATGTCTTCAGGTTGGCGGCGGATGATCAAGATCATGGGCAGCGTGAGCAGGATGCTAAAGACACCCAGGTATTGGAACGTGGTTCGCCATCCGATGACCAAGGCCGCCACAGCGAACAACTGGATGTTGATGGCCCCGCTGATGGGGCGGAACATGCCGGTCAAAGCCAGGGCCAGGTTGCGCCGGCGGCGGAAAAAGTTGACCGCCACGGTGCGGGGCACGATGCCGATGAGCAGAGGCTGGCTGACGGCCCGGGCGACTATGGCTATGACGAAGAACTGCCAGATTGAGTGGACCCAGACGAAGGAAAACAGGCAGATGCCCAGCATGAATGTCCCGGCAGGGATCAGCCAGCGGGCGCCGTAACGGTCGGCCAGCCTTCCGACAATGGGGGCGGCCAAGCCCGAGGCTAAAACTCCGGTCCCCGCGGCGACGCCAATTGTGCTGCGGCTCCATCCAGTGTCTTCAAAGATGAAGCCCTGTATCCCGCCCAGCACCACTCCCGCGATGCTGGTGGCCACGAAGGCCCCCAAAGCCACCATTCCCAGGATCAGCCAGCCGTAGTAGAACGGCGTTTTGGGACGCCAGTTGATTATGGTTTGCAATATATTGGACTCAGGCGTAGCGATGGAAAACGACCGATGCCGGGGCCAGAGTGTCGTGCCGCCAGAAAGCTTAACGTGATTCGGCGGTGCGGCCTAGAAACTCGGACGGAAACCCCGATTCTCTCCAAGCTGCCGTTTTCTTAGCGACGATTGTCGATGTAACAGTGGGTTTTTGAACCGTATTAAAGACACTATCATGCCACATAAGACTATAATACGTCTGTCTGGCGTAGCGCGAAACCCGGCCAATGGCTTTCCGGCCAGACCTCTAGTACTACAACGACGCGTTATGAGAAAACACGCTCAGGTCTTCTTCTTCAGCTACGGACCGTTCATCATGGGAGACTCGCACTCGTTCGTTGCCAGCTTCAAAATCCGCCCACGAGTTACCTTGTAGGATAACGCGTCGTTGTAGTACTAGGAGACTACCCCGCCGGGAAATCACTGCACCAGTCTAACACTCGAGGTCGGCGAAGGTAATCGGGTGAAAAATTAGTAACTGTTCAGACTTGATGAGGTGAATTGGCTCAAAGCCGTTGGAAAAACGCTGGCATGGCCGGGGGAGTTGTGGCATACCAGGGAGGTGGACACTGAACTAGACCTGAACGCGGCGAGTGGCGAAACTCTGCTGGAGATAATTGCCGGCCAGCGGGGAGTCATTGCCGATTTGCAAAGGCGGATTGGGGTTCTGGAATCCCGTCCCAACCGGCGCGGGTCGTCGGGGATGCCGGGTAATCAGCCGCACTCCAGCCGGCAAGCGCCGGAGAAAAAGGAGCCCAGAAAGCCGCGCCGCCATGGCTTCGCCCGCCAGCGCATGACTCCTACCCGGCGGGTGGAGCATGCCGTGGCGGTCTGTCCCGACTGCGGGACTCACCTGAACGGCGGATGGGTACAGCGAACTCGGGAAGTCATTGAGCTACCGGTGGCTCCGGTAGAAGTGACCGAGCACGCCCTGGTAGCCCGCATCTGTCCGGTATGCCAGCGGCGCCGGCTGCCCAAAGAGGCCCTGCAGGGGGTGGTTCTGGGCCAGCAGCGCCTGGGGGTCAATCTGGTAAGCCTGATGGTGACCCTGCGGGAGGAGGGACGGTTGCCCATAAGAATCATCTAATGATACCTGGAGAGCGTCCATCAGTTGCACCTGAGTGTTGGCGCCATCGTCGAGGCCGTCCATGGAGTAGCCCGTCAGGCTGAGACGGCGGTGCGAGAGGTGCTCGAGCAAGTCCGCGCCAGTCCCGTGGTGCAGGGCGACGAAACCGGCTGGCGCCAGGACGGGAGCAACGGCTATGTTTGGACCTTCAGCACTCCCAGCGAACGATACTTCCTGCGTCGGGGTCGGGATAAGGGGGTGGTGGATGAGGTGCTGGATTCCTCCTTCAGCGGAGTGTTGGTCAGTGATTTCTACGCGGCCTATAACCACTACCCGGGCCTGAAGCAACGGTGCTGGGCTCATCTGCTGCGGGATATCCATGACCTGAAAGGGTTGTACCCAGAAGACGCTGGGCTGGCTCAGTGGGCCGAGGCGGTTCACCAGGTCTACACGGAGGCCAAGGCCTCGGTCCTTCCCCGAGCCCAGCCAGGCCATCGCACCCAGCTAATGCTGGAGGAGAAACTAATGGTCTTGGCGCGGCCTTTCCTTAAAGATCCCCTGGCGAAAGATCCCCTGGCGGTTCAGGCCAAGCTCTGCCGGCGCATGGAACGGTTCATCAAGGAACTGTTTGTCTTCGTGTCGGACCCAGCCGTGCCCTCAGACAACAACGCCGCCGAGCGGAGCCTGCGGCATCTGGTAACCAGTCGCAAGATCAGCGGCGGCGCCCGCTCAGGGCAGGGCGCCGACAGCAAGATGACCTTGGCATCCCTCTTTGGCACCTGGCGGGCCAGAGGTCTCAATCCCCTCCTGGAATGCCGCCGGTTGCTCACTTCGCCTCAACTCTGAACAGATTCAAAAATTGTCCTTTATTCCTGCTTTAACTCAAACAACGGGTTCACGAATTCCGAGGCATTCCGCCGGTCTTTTTTGCTTATTTCCCCTTGCATCTGCTGTCCGCCCAAGCTGGCGTACACGGTGGCGTTGCCTTCGGACATCAACCAGGCGCCGTTTAATCCCGCCCCAATCACCAACAATGGAGCCAGACCCCTGCGGGAGGAACGTTTCGCCAGATTGGCGGTCTCCCGGCGTTCCGCCCAGCCCAGTAATTTCGCGGTCAATTTGGTTTTCAACGCGGCCGTGGATCTCATCGAAGCCTCCGGATACCGGGACCATTCTCAGACAGCACTTGTCGAGAATCTTTGCCGGCGAGCCAGCTTACGTCTCCGACCATCAAAACGGCCATCGCCGCCATCACCGGTGATAGATCTTCGCCGCTTGAGTGAAGCCGTCCATCTGGTCTGGATGGGTTCCGGCGACCACTTCCATCTTGATCGTGCGCTGGTCCACCACTTGGGCCAAAAACGTGCCCAGAACCTGGCTGTCGACGTTTTTAGTATCCACCCGGTATTCTCCGGCGTGTTCCCGGGCAACCAGTCCGTATTTCACCATTCCGGATTGGACGCTGATATCGGCAGGGTCGGGCGAGTTGCCCAACACGCCGTAGACCGAGTCGCACACCCGGCAAAGTTCGTGGCCGATACCCACGTCGGCGCCGATGGATACCCTGATCTGCGCCGGGTCGATGTGGTCATAGGCTATGGACAGATGCCCGGTCCAATAGGGACATGGCCGGTTGCCGCAAAAGCCCAACGAAGCGCCGCCCGAATAATCCGACGTTCCTTCCAAGAACCAGTTCCCGACCAGCCTACCTTCCCTGTCGTAGTCGATTCGGCCGCCTCTTGGTTCGGCCGTCCGTGGACTTTTGGCCAGCATTTGGGAAAGGAGCGGCTCGGCGAAATAGGCGTATGGGTCCACAGTGTGAATCTTCCACGCCTCCCCTTCGTAGTGCGTAGGAATCGCAAACCCTTCCAGCACCACCCGATTGTCGTGAACACTGTAGTCGATTCCCTGGGCGCCGACCTTGCCAATCACCTGGCCTGCATTGACAAAAATCGGTGTGTCGCCGGGTCCGGAGGGAGACCAAGAGCTTCCGCTAGGGATGCCTCCGGTGGCCTCAACTATCTCCGGCGCCAGACCGCCCAAGTGGATATATATGGTGGAGATGGCGCAGGTGTGCCAAATAATCACACGGTAATCTTCCAAGACACCGGTGAACCCATATGGCGCGGGTCCGAAGGGAAAAGCCTGGATATGGGTGATGTAACCGGCGGCTGGGGACATGACATCTGCTGGGGATGCCCAAGGCAAGGGGTCTTGGCCCGACTGCACCGCCTCTTGGTGTTTCTCGAACTCGGTCATCTTGGTGTGCCGGATATACGTATGGTCGGTGGGCGTGACGTGGCCGCCGTGGAGCTTCCCCATAGGTTCGATGATCAAGGTGTCGTCCAGGCCAACCGGCGGGGCAGTATAGGTCACGCCGGTTGGCCTGGCACTCGGCAGGTCCCATCCATCGCGATTGCGAACGGGGGTCAGGAGCTGTGGCCGCGGTGGGCCTCGGCGCAGGAGCGGGCGTGCGGAGAACAAACGGAACTGGTGTCGCCGCCAGTGGAACAAGAGTGGCGGTAGCCGTCACTGGGTGGGTGGCAACTGGGGTCAATCTCACAATGGGTGCTGCGGTAGGAGCGGGGGTTGCCAACACCGCCCCCGTAGCCCCCGGCAGAGTGGGCGCCGGTGTCGTCGGGGCCAGACCCGCGGCGGGAAGAACTGTTTTGGCTACCTCAGAGGCGGTGGTTGGACTGGGATTGGCCGCAGGCGCCTGAATCGCGACTGACCCCTTAGGGTTCTCCAACTGAGAGACCGTCTGAATCGCTGTACTTTGGGGAGAGGAGGTTGTCGCGGCCCCGGCGCAGGCCGAAAGGACGATGACCGATAGCAGGACTTGGACCAATTTTACCCACGGAATTCTTCGTCGCATGGGTGTATTTTCTCAACGGGGGGCCTCAAAACCAAGCCGCCCGCCTTTCCCGGCGGGCGGCTTGGTTTTCGGACCTTAGAGGGATTAGTCAGCCGAAAGCGGTTGTTTCTCCCCGCGCTTTATGGGGCCTGCCGGGGTGAGTTCATAGAGGGTGCTTCGGGCCCGGATCTGCTCGTCCCATCCCCTTTCCCGCAGATCGATCATTAGGCCGTCGGGGCCCATGTATTTGCGGTTGACCTTGCTGCTGGTGGGGCATTCGGTGCAATTAGCGGCTTCCACGTCGGCGACGGCCTGGTCCATGTCGTCCACGTAGAACCCGATGTGGTGCACGCCCTTGACGGTGGAGGGGCCTTCGCCCAGGTTGGGAGCTTCTTCGCCGCCGAATTTCAAGATGGCGAAATAGATATAACCGTCGGTGAGCCAGACGCCGTCAGCGCCGGTGTCTTGGGGCTCCCTTCGAAGCTCGTCCAGCCCGAAGGTCTGTTTATAGAAATCGGCGGTCTTCGACGGGTCTTCAGTGTGCAGAGCGATGTGTTTGATCCTAGCCATACTTCCCCCTTCTCGCGTTTTCGTAGCTTGTTGCGATTGCCTCAATCGGCTCGGGTACAGTTTAGCATGGGGGCTTAACCCAGTGGCGGCTATTGGGTTCTATCAGAATGGCGTGGCGACCCCAGCAGTTTCAGCAACCCTGTAAGAGGCGCTCAACAGAGACAATATGGTGTCCAGCCATGCGAACAAGCCAATGATCGAGAACACGACTTCGCCGACTCGAACATTGGAAGGGACGATTTGAACATTCGCCAGGCTCTCCCAATATCTGTTCAAATTACTTTGGACATGCAGGATTACGCCTAAGTACAAGGCCAATGACACAGCTAATAAGAGTGCTGCCGACACGGCGGCGCGGAAGGTGTAATCATCAATTCCCAACAACCCGCCGCTTAGTGTGCCCGCCACATTGCCAAGGATGATTGCAATCAGGATCACCGTCGCCACCCACGCTGGAGCCATGCCGCTAAGCAATCCGGATTTGCTCATCAATTCATTATAAGATCGAACATGGGCATGGATTCGGAAAAGGCCATAAATCGGAATAAATAAAGTTAGGGCGTGCCAGATGGGATATGCTTCGTTTCCCGTGTGGTCGCGGTAGTGTCTCCACGTCAAGTAGAACCAGTAGAACAGGTAAAATCCAAATGAGACGATGGTAAGAAAGAGGATTCTGTTGAGAGATATGGGGTAACCGAGGGGCGCGGTCTGGCCTATGCCGGTCCCGCAGCTCCCACAAAAGTTGCCCCCCTTTTCAACCCCGGCGCCGCAATTGGTGCAGTAGGGCATTATCGCTTCCTCCTACACGACTACAGATCCCGATAAAACACGAAGTCTATCAGATTATTTCGGCGGTTTGCTGTTAACTAGTGTGCCGAATTTTGAGGAAATGGCGCCTGAGGCCAGACCCGAAGACGCATCTTTTTTCGCGGATATCCGATGGCCGCCGGCGCAGGTTTTGTGGCGCCGGGTTGCTTTTTAGAAGTTGGAGGAGGTGCTGGCTTCCCATATGGTGTACGGAGAGGTGTTGGTGGCGCCGACTGGGTTCGAACCAGTGGCCTGCCGCTTATGAAGTATAAACTCTAATGGGAGCTAGATGATAGAAGGGTTCCGTTCACCAACCTAGCTAGAAGCGTTGCGAATTAGAACAATTAGACACACTTTGAATACTCATCACTCATTAAAGTAAGTGTTGTGCGTGAAGGGCAAGCAATCCGAAGTGGGTTGAAGGAGAAGGTGGTCGAAAGGGATGGGGTCCCGATGCCCCATGCCGACGTGGACCAGCTTCATGAAGGGCTGTCCAGGCACAGATAATTAGCGAAATCGCCACAATCGCCACAATCGCCACAATCGCCACAATCGCCACAATCGCCACAACGTTCACCTAAGCCGTTTTCCTGGGGGTTAGGATCTTCTGGCACCGTATCCCCCTTCAGCCGGGGTCCCCTATCCCACACGAATTCACAGGCCCGGATCGCGCAAGCCCCCTTTTGCGATGGTCCGGGTCTTTGGTATGGCGTGAAGTTAAGTTCAGCGGTGTCCAATTTCAGTGGAGATGTCAGTCAGCGCCATCAGTTGGGTTGTCATAATTGCGAACGGTCGCTTTAAGCCGTTCGGCATGATTGTAGATGTCTTCAAGATCTTCGATCGGGATTCGTTCTTCTTGTTTCTGTTCGTCGAAAAGTCCCAAGTACTTCTGAGACCCATTGAACCACAGTCGGCAAACGGGCTTCCGATTATTGTCGTCCAGTAGTACGCCACAATAGGACTTCATGTCTCGCATCGCCACCCGGTTTAATTTGACAGCGCCGTGAAGTAGGCTCCTCACGATGTAAAAACCCGGGCGCTCTTCATCCGTGGTAACGACTGCCTGACCTGAACCGTCGGATGACTCTTCCTCTGTGTCTGTTATATTGTCGGATAATTCCGTTCCCGAGACACCGCTAAACCTTCCGCAGCCATAGAAGACTTGGCTCGGTCGGCGACACGGTCGACACGGTCGTTAATGAACTCGCTGAACGCTTCACGGACTCTGGGTGCAAACTGTTCTCTCACCCGCTGAGTCATCTTGCCGGAATAAATCTGAGAGACAAACATCCGTACAAAGTCTTCTGAAGGATCCTTTAGTTGTTGGTCCAAGATTCGCTTGATCTCTTTTGTATATTTAAGGTCGATGGCTGCATCGATGGTATCTCGTAGGTCGAATGACCACTTGGCAAACCGCTGTAGTTCTTGAATGACCCCATCATCCCATTCCAACATGTTCAACTCTAGGAATGGCCGAGAGTCCATCTGGTTAGGTTTGTCTAAGTCGCTTTTTAAGTCCGAATCCACCGATGGACCCGGATGGAGGGCGTGAGGACAGCGGAAGAGGGGGGAGGGAGTTGCAGGCGCGATGATCCGGGCTCGAATTCGGGTAGACGGGAGGTTGGCGGGCGGTCGCAGGCGCTTTTGGGGGCGCCGATGGCGGTCTGCAGTGGCTGTGCTGAGCGAGATGGCGGGATAGGATATGGGAAGAGGCGCTCGCGGACCGGGACTGGCGCGAGTTTGCCGGGACGTTCAGTTGGCCGGATGGCGGGTCAGTTGCAGACGGGTCGTCAGGCTGGGAGTGGCAGGGCGCGCAGCCGGGCCAGGGCGCGACTGAACTGGGTTTCCCAAGGCCAGCGCTGGGGCAGATGCAGGGTGAGGCGGCGCGCCGAGCGGGTGAGCCGTCCGGCCAGGGAGAAGAACCGTCGCCTGAGGGTCTTGGTGGTCACGATCTGCTCGCCCAGGCCGATGCGCGCGGTCCAGCGGGCCAGGTTGTGGGCCATCACCTGGACGGCCAGCCAGGCGCCGTTGGCGGCGAAGCGGCCGGACGGCATGTGGTTCAACCCGACGCCGTACTTGAGGTCGCGTATCGCATTCTCGATCTCGGCGTGGCGGCGGTGGTCGGCCTCCAGTTCCAGGGTCTCTCCGTCCCGGTCGGTGATGAAGCCGTGATAACTGTAGGTGGCGAAGAGGGCCAGTTGGGAACCGGGGGTCGGCTGCACCCGCCGGACGATGAGCCGCACCGGCGCGGCGTCCGGCTCACTCTGGAAGGGGGTATAAGTCGTCTCGGCCACAGCGGCGGCGCCGTCCATTCAGTAGGGAATCGGCGTCCAGGCAGCTTCGGGTATGGCCTCGATGAGATTGCGCAGGCTTTTGTGCTGGCGGATGGTGATGGAGAAGCGCACGTCCAGCTTGCGGCAGACGGCGACCACGGCGTGGGTATAGAAGCCGCTGTCGGCCCGCAGGGTGATCTGCCCGCTGGCGCCAGCGTAGCGCACCCGCCCCACCGTCTCCCGCAGGAAGTGGGCGGCCCCGCGGGCGGTGTTGGCGCGGCCCTCGCGCAGCCGGGACATCAGCACGTCGCCGGCGCCGGCGGCGACGGCCAACAGCGGGTGATAGCCCCGGGCGCCGGTGTAGCCGTGGTGGCGGGCGCCCTCCTTGGCCAGTCCGTAGGTCTCGCAGATCGTCGAATCAAGGTCGATGGTAAATGGTGCGTCGCCGGGTCCGGCTCCGGCCTGCCAGGCCCGGGCCAGCAACTCGCGGCTCACCCGGTCCAGTTGGCGGACGTGGCCCCAGCGAAAGCTGCGCAGGAAGGCGCCCAGGGTGGAGGGCGCCTTGAGCACACTGCCCAGGGTACAGGCTGTCCCGCCGGCGCGCAGCGCATCGGCGTCGTCGATGCAGTCGCCGCCCGCCAACGCAGATGCCACCAGCGTCATCATCTTGTCACCGGTGTTGGCTCGGCCTGGGGCCCGGCCCAGGTCCAGGCGCCGGTCAACCAGTTGGGAAAGGCCGAGGTGCAAGGCCAAGGTGGCGGGAAGGAGCAGGCCGGCATTGTTGACCAGGCGGTGGTCGTCGAAGGTGATGTGGATGCGGTCGAGGTGGTTGCGTGGTCGCATCTATTGGGTGCTCCTTGTTTCTGGTCGGTTTTCTGTTATAAAACCATTATCCCAGATTCAGAGGAGCACTTCCTTTCCTATCCGCTCTGTCGCGACACGCCCTCTATCGGTGGATTCGGGATAAGCGGTAGATTAGGCTGTTAGTGAGAATTCCGAATCTGACTTCCGTCGCCGCAAAATATTGGAATAGCTGGGAAACGTGTTCATTGTTCAAATCGGCTGTTGCTGACTTACATTCGATGACTAGGACTGCTTTGCCGTCAGTCAGGATGGCATAGTCCACGCGGTCCGCTTTCTTTACTCCGAAGTCGGCGGAGAACTCTGGTACGACTTCTCTAGAAACTCGGACGGAAACCCCGATTCTCCCCAAGTCGTCGTTTTCTTAGAGACGATTGTCGATGTAACAGTGGGTTCTTGAACCGTATTACAGACACTATCATGCCACATAAGACTATAATACGTCTGTCTGGCGTAGCGCGAAACCCGGCCAATGGCTTTCCGGCCAGACCTCTAGGGTCAGTAGTGTCGTAACCCAAGGCCCGCACAAAGGGCATGATTAGGGCCGTCTTCGTTGCTTCTTCAGTTCGGATTCCCGGCAGCTTCTCTGGGATACCTGCCGCCAAGCGTGAATCTCGTCAATGAAATCCATGTAGCGACCCCCTAGTACTACAACGACGGGTTTAAGGTGGCGGCTCCATCCTGCTTTCGCGGCGGGTGGAGCGGCGTCTCTCGTGGGAACGGCGAGCCCGTTCGTTGCGTAGCTGCGTATCCTCCAGCCACAACAGCAATTGATCGGGCCCGAACTGCTCCCGGGGCAGCATCTCCCGCACCACCCGGTACACCTGTGGCCTCGTGATCCGGGGCATCTTTTTCCCCCCAATCCTGCTGCAGGCTCAGCAGGAACGCTCCACCCAGCAGGCACATGGCTATGTGGTGATGCCACCCTGCCCAGCTGCGGGTCTCGTATTCGTCCAGCCCCACGTCACCCTTCTCAGTCTCGAACTCCGTTTCAATGCGCCACCTGGACCCACCCACGTAGGCCAGAGTCTCCAAGGTTGTGCCCTCGGGAGCGTTGGACAGGTAGTAGCGGGGCTCGCTGCCGTCCAGGTTCCGGCGCCAGACGGCCCACAGTTCCTCGCCGGGCTTGCGCCTCCTGGTGGCCCGCACCCGCTGGGCACTGAACCGGTAGGTGCGCGGCCCCTGGCTTCCCTGGGCCACCGTTATCTCCCGCCAAGCCTCATCCGGCAGTTCATCACCGCGCTGCTCCATGGTCCGCCGCTGCCCAGGCCGCAGCTTGGGTTTGCGGGGGCGGCCGAACCCCGGATATTCCGGACTGGTCCAAGCCGGGTCCAAGGGCCAGACCGTAGTGCCGCCCGGAACGTCCAGCACGTAGCGCATCCCCAGGGCCGCCAGTCCCTCCCGGAAGGTCGGCGACATCCCGAAGGCGTCGTCTCCGGCAACCCACTCGGCCCTGAGGTAGCCCAACTCCAGGACCCGCTCCAGCATCTCCAGGGCCAACTCCGTCTTTGACCGGTAGTTCCGCCGGTCCTCCGGCACACCCGCCGCAGCACACCGGTCCTGGTCGGAGGTCCAACTCTTGGGCAGATACAGCCGCTTGTCCACCAACGCCCGGCCCAGCGGGCTGACGTAGGCCAGGAACATCCCACCCTGGCAGTTGGCCACCTTGCCCAGCCTGCCGCAGTACTGCCGGGCCACTCCCGCCGATTTCCTGCCCTGCTTGGGGAAGTCGCTGCCATCGAACACCCACACCGCCTCCAGGTGTCCCAGCCTGGGGGCCAAGTATTCCTGCAACCGCCCTATGACTGTCTCATCGGACCACCGGGCCTCGGTGAGAAAGCGCTGCATCGCCCGGGCCGAGATGCCCACCGATTCCGAGAGATTCTCGGCGTTGCGCCGCTCCTGGTCCTGCACCAGCAGCGCCTGAAGGTAATTCCCGCTGTGATCCCGCCACTGCTTGCGGCCGAAGGAGGCCGCAAAGAAGGCGTGGAATTCCTGAAGGCTGTCGTAGACCCGCTCGAAGCTCGCCGCATCCATCACCCAAACCACCCAACATCATCTGTCCAGCCATCCTACCAGACAACTCGTCGTTGTAGTACTAGAAACTCGGACGGAAACCCCGATTCTCCCCAAGTCGTCGTTTTCTTAGCGACGATTGTCGATGTAAGAGTGGGTTCTTGAACCGTATTACAGATACTATCATGCCACATAAGACTATAATACGTCTGTATGGCGTAGCGCGAAACCCGGCCAATGGCTTTCCGGCCAGACCTCTAGTACTACAACGACGCGTTATGAGAAAACACGCTCAGGTCTTCTTCTTCAGCTACGGACCGTTCATCATGGGAGACTCGCACTCGTTCGTTGCCAGCTTCAAAATCCGCCCACGAGTTACCTTGTAGGATAACGCGTCGTTGTAGTACTAGTACTACAACGACGCGTTATGAGAAAACACGCTCAGGTCTTCTTCTTCAGCTACGGACCGTTCATCATGGGAGACTCGCACTCGTTCGTTGCCAGCTTCAAAATCCGCCCACGAGTTACCTTGTAGGATAACACGTCGTTGTAGTACTAGTTCTATTGCTTTTATCAGCGAGTTGAATTATGTCGCAGATTTGCGCGGTAAGCCAGTCCGATTATCATTTTGCTCACCGAATTGGTCAAGCCCTGAACGGATCGAACTCGCGGAAAGCCTCAACAGCCCCGTCCTCAATTTCCATCCACGCGGTGAAGCGGTTCAACATGGCGTCGTTGGTCCGGCCGGCCGATGCCCTGATGTACGGGTCGGCGATGCCTTGCTTTCGCGCATTGGCGGCGAACGTCCTGCGAAAGATGTGGCAAGGGTCCTGGACCTCGACGCCGACCCGATCGAACAACCTGGCCATGTCGCGGCTGACCCCGTCGTAGGCCAGGGCCCGCCCCTCTTCCGTCACCCAAAGGGTGGGCAAGGAGTCGAAGCGAAGGGCCTGGTAACGATGGACCACCCGTTGGGCGTCCTTGAGGAACGGTGCGGCCCTTTCTTTCTGGCCCTTCCCCATGATGCGGATCCGACCGTTAGCCCAATCAAGATCTCGGAGTTGAAGCCGGTGGAGTTCGTCTTTCCTCATTCCGGTCGACGCGAACAACATGATCATGCTTTGTCGCCGTGCTCCGAGAAGCGTGGAGAGCGGGCAGATCTTCAAGACGGCCGCGACGGTTTCGCCCGCGATGAACGGCTTGCGCACCTTTGGGGCCCGGGGCGTCTTGATCTTGGCTGTCGGGCAGTTGGCGATCAGTTCCCATTCGTACGCCCAGTTGAAGAAGGCCCGTATAGCCCGGAACCGCGTCTGGATAGTCGTGGGGGCCAGGCCGCGCTCCCGCATGTCGTCGAAATGGACCAGGACGTCGGTAGGGCTGACCTCGTCGTGCTGGACCGACCTGATGAACAAGCCGATCTCTTTCCGTTTGTGTTTGATGGTGGCTGGGGTCGATCCCGCGGTACCGAATGTAATTCTCTAGGAGTTGATGAAGGCTCCCGCTCCCTGTGGAGGCTAAACCGGCCCCCTTTTCTTGGGGTAGGCTCCCGGACAACCATGGTGTTTTTGCTAAGGCATTTTCAAGATTTAGGCACGAATCGAGTGGTTGGTGGCACCGACTGGGTTCGAACCAGTGGCCTAGCGCTTATGAAGCGCCCGCTCTGCCGCTGAGCTACGGTGCCACCCAGGGGCCGGCCAGCCAGCCGCCAGCCGTACTCCATACAAACAATGGTAATTGGCCCCCAGTCGCAGTGTCAATTGAGTTTTCTATGAGAGATGCTGGGTTTGGGTGGCGGGGCGTTGCGTCAAAAGCCCCGATGACATCGCGGCCCTAACCCTTAGACGGAACTCAGGGCACTCCGCTGGAGGTCCAAATTCGTGCGTTCAGGCTCGTTAGATGGCGAGCCACACCCGCGATTTTAGATTCTTCAATCGCGGCGCCCGTCAGAATGGCGGTTTGGAGCCAAACGGCGCGGGATAAAGAGGCCGATGGTATTTGGCGATGAATGTGTGCGGTTATTCTTCCAGGTTTACGTCGCCGCTTTGGCCGCCTGTCTTCCGAACCAGGCGGATGCTTTCGATGCGGATTCCCCGGTCCACGGCCTTGCACATGTCGTAGACGGTCAGCGCCGCGACCGAGACGGCGGTCAGGGCCTCCATCTCAACTCCGGTCTTTGCCGATGTGCTGGCGGTGGCGGTGACGTTAACCCGGTTTTGCGCTTCGTCCAGGTCCAGGTCCAGGTTGACCCGGTCCAGGGGAAGGGGATGGCACAGCGGGATCAGGTCCGACGTTTTCTTGGCGCCCATGATGCCGGCCAGTTGGGCTATGGACAAAACGTCGCCCTTTTTCATTAGGCCTTCTTTGATCAATCTCAGAGTTTCAGGCTGCACCACCAGGTAACCCCGAGCCACCGCTTCCCGTTGGGTCACTGGTTTGGCGCCCACGTCCACCATCCGGGCGCGTCCCTCCTCGTCCAAGTGGGTGAGGGCGAGGGCTGGCTTATTCGATTCAATGGCCACTTCACTAACCTCCGCGATTACTGGCGCCTCTGGACTGGCCTGCTTGCCGCCTGAGTCTCCGGCCGCGGCCAGTTTCATGGCGTTCCCTGCCAGCCGGTCCGCTTCCTCGTTGCCGGGGTCGCCGTTGTGGCCTCGGACCCATAGCCAGTTGACATTCCGCAGTTTGGAAAGGGCGTCAAGCTGATCCCACAGGTCGTGGTTGACCCGGCGCTTCCAGGTTTTGGTCATGGTGTTGACCAGGTAACTGCTGTCGCTGTAGAGGTCCACCGATGCTCCCGGAGGAGTGGCTTCCAGGCCCTTTATGGCGCCCGTCATCTCCATGCGGTTGTTGGTGGTCTGGGGCTCTCCTCCGGAGAGACGTTGACGCTCCGCCTGCTCGGCAATGACTAGCGCGCCCCAGCCGCCGGGGCCCGGATTGACCAGGCACGAGCCGTCGGTGTAGATGGTTATTTTGTTGGCAGTTGGCAATGTATCGTCCTGAACAATCAGCTATCAGCCGTTAGCTAACCCCCGATTTGGTACATCTCGACTTTCTGCGGGGCGTTTTGGCCATCGTTTTGAGTAGCGGCCAGCTCGGTGCGCTCTTCTGAGTAGCGGTCGGTCCGGTTGGTCCAAACCTTGGAGATTATCTCGATCAATTGGGCGTCGCTGGCGCCATCGCGAAGCGGGTCGCGCAGGCTGATGCCTTGGCTGGCGAACAGGCAGGTGAATAACTGGCCGTCGGTGGAGATGCGGGCCCTGGTGCACCCGGCGCAGAAGGGCTGGGTGACCGACGCTATGACGCCGATCTCGCCCTGACCGTCCCGGTACCTGTGGCGGGCGGCTACCTCGCCGGGGTAGTTGCTTTCCACCGGCTCCAAGGGCATTTCGGCGTCGATAAGATCAACGATCTCCTGAGCGGGAACCACCTGGTCCCACTTCCAACCGTTGCGGTTGCCAACGTCCATGTACTCGATGAACCGGACGATGTGTCCCGTGCCCTTGAAATGCCGGGCCAGATCAACCAGGGTGTGCTCGTTTATCCCCTTCTGCACCACCGAGTTGATCTTGATGGGGCTCAGCCCCGCGGCCGCCGCCGCCTGGATCCCATCTAAAACACGCTGGGGGGAGAACCCCCGGCCGTTCATCGTGGCGAAGATATCCTCATCCAAAGTGTCCAGGCTTACCGTGATGCGGTTCAGGCCCGCTTCTTTCAGCTGCCGCGCATTTTGGGCCAGTAGGTAACCGTTGGTGGTGAGGGTCAGATCTTCGACGCCGTCGATGTTGGCCAGCATCTCTATCAACAGATGCAGTTCAGTCCGCAACAGCGGCTCGCCGCCGGTGACGCGGACCTTGGACACGCCGAGGGTGGCGAAAATGGCGGTCAGCCGGGAGATTTCCTCGAATGTGAGGATCTCGTCCTTGGGCAGAAATTTGTAGCTCTCGCCGAAGATCTCGGCGGGCATGCAATAAGGGCACCGGAAGTTGCAACGGTCGGTGACCGAGATACGCAGATCGTGGAGGCGGCGGCCAAAGGCGTCGGTTATCATTCCAGAAGTATGTCCTATTTTGGCTGTCAGCTAGCGGCCTTCAGCCTGAGGCCGCAAGTTTTTGCAACAATGGTTGCGCCCTGCGGGAGGCGTCGGCGCGGTGGCTGATTCGATTTTTTTCCTCCAGGGATAGTTGAGCGAGCGTCATGCCGTAGGAGGGGAGGTAGAAGACCGGATCGTAGCCGAAACCGTCTTCCCCCTGAGCCTGGTCCTGGTATTGTATCATTCCGGCTACAGACCCTACCACCGAGCCTGCGATCTCAATACCGCCTGCACCGTCTGGCTTGGCGATGCAGATAACGCACCGGAACCGGGCGGTGCGCTTTTCCCAGGGGACATCCTTCAGGTTTTCGAGCAGGAGGGCCACCCGGTCTTTGTCTGACATGGATTGGGTCGTGGCCTGTGGGGAGGAAATCCCCCCAACCCCCCTTTGCGAAAGGGGGGGCAACTCTGGGTTAGCTGGTGGTGAGTCATGGAGTGAAACCTCGCCGTAACGGGCGGAAAGAACTCCGGGCTCTCCACCCAGGGCGTCCACCTCCAACCCTGAATCGTCGGCCAAGGCCATCAATCCAACCAGAGAAGCGTAAGTCTGGGCCTTCAGGGCGGCGTTCTCGTGAAATGTATGCCCAGTCTCCTCTACGTTTTCGGTGACGCCCACTTCGTCCAAGGAAACCAGTTCCAGTGGCAGGTCCCGCAGTAACTCGCTAAACTCCCGCATCTTCCCCGGGTTTCGCGTGGCGATCAGAAGTTTTGACCGAGGCATGGAGGTGGCTCTTTTGTTCATCAGATGACGGTTTTGGAATCCATGCACACGTCAGCCGCCCCATTAGGTGACCGCTGATAGCTGACGGCTGAGCGCTCGATTCCAATCGACGCTATCAGGCAATGTTACCAGTTTGGCCGGCCGGTTTTGGGGCGGCAGGCCAGCGCTCCATTTTCCCTACCGGTGGCCTCAATGCCTATGTTATAATCCAGCCGCAAATCGCCAGCCTCAGGGCCGGTGAGGCCTGTTCGGCCACCCCATCCTGCCGAGGTCTGTCTTTGGACGAATACTTCCGCCAGTACGGCTTGATCGCCATCTTCGGCGTCATCGCCTTTGTCGTGCCCGCCAGTATGTTGATGGCGTCTTGGGCCACGGGCCGGTTGGGCATCCGCCCCCACAATCCCACTCAGGTCAAGCTGGAAACCTATGAGTGCGGGATGGAGGCCCTGGGCGGCAGGTGGGTCCAATTCAACTTTCGTTATTACATGTACGCCGTCTTGTTCGTCATCTTCGACGTCGAAGTTGTCTTTCTCTACCCGTGGGCGGTCAAATTTCTCCAGTTGGAGCTTTTCGCCCTGATTGAAATGGGCGTCTTCGTGCTGATACTCCTGGTTGGATGGGCCTACGCCTGGCGGAAAAAAGATTTGGAGTGGGGGTGACGCGTCGTGGCACATGAATTTCCTCATGCCGGTTCTCGGGAGATCCCCAAAGACGGCGGCCCGCTCCATGACCGAACCTGGGACGTCGACCGTGACGAAGGCAGGTTGGTTCAGCACGTAAAAGACACCTCCCTGGAACCCGTTGCCGAGCCTTCGATGCTTGAGGTGCCCGACGACCTGAAGGGCAACCTGGTGGTGACGTCGGTGGACGCCCTGATCAACTGGAGCCGCAAATCCGCTCTCTGGCCGGTCACCTTCGGGCTAGCCTGCTGCGCCTTTGAGATGATCGCCACCGCCATGGGCAGGTTCGACATCGCCCGGTTTGGCATGGAGGCTTTTCGCGCATCTCCGCGCCAGGCAGACTTGATGATCGTGGCCGGCACCGTGACCTGGAAGATGGCGCCGCCGATACAACGAATCTACGAGCAGATGGCCGACCCCAAATGGGTCATCGCCATGGGAGTCTGCGCCACCAGCGGGGGGCCCTATTTCGGCTCCTATAGCGTGGTGCCCGGGGTTGATCATATAGTGCCCGTGGACGTGTACGTCCCGGGCTGCCCGCCCCGGCCCGATGCCTTGCTTTACGGGATCATGGAGCTTCACGAGAAGATCAAAAAATACCATAACCTGGGTAAATCGGGCGGCAAACCCTTGTCCGGCATGCCGTTCACCCCAACGCCCGACAAGCAAGTATTTAGGGGGCACGACCGCTGATGGTGGTCGTGGCGCTGCCGGGCCAGGCCCTGGCAGACCGTTTGGCCTCAGAAGTGCCCGGCGCCGTCCAGACCTGGGATGAATCGACTGTATGGGTCGATCCATCCACCATAGCTGGCGTGGCCAAATTTCTGCGGGAAGACCCAGAATTGGATTTCCAATTCTTGAATTCCATCACTGCGGTGGATTTCATCGGCCATTTGGAAATCGTCTATCATTTGACTTCATTGAACCGGCAGCACACGGCCGTGATAAAAACCAGGCTATACGGCCGGGAAGACCTTTCCCTGCCGTCGGTAATCGACATCTGGAAGGGCGCCGATTTCCAAGAACGGGAGGTGTGGGACCTTATGGGCGTACATTTCCAAGGACACCCGAACATGAAGCGCATAATGCTCTGGGAAGGCTTCGAAGGCCACCCGCTTAGGAAAGATTACCTTTAGTGGGCGCCTGTCTGACTGGCGGGAGGAAATCCCCCTTAATCCCCCTTTCGCAAAGGGGGACACAGTTCGCTTTCTTCTGGGAAAAAGATACGGGAATAAGTTCAAACGTCTTAACGAAGAACAAGTTGCCCCCCCTTTGCAAAGGGGGGTTGGGGGGATTTCCCGCCCCATGCCGATAAAAACCGAACCAATGACGGTCAATGTCGGGCCGCAGCACCCCAGTACGCACGGGGTGTTCCGGCTGCGTATTACCTTTGACGGCGAAGAGATCGTAGAGGTTGAGCCCGTCTTCGGCTACCTCCATCGCGGCACCGAAAAGCTGGCTGAGGAACGAAACTACGTCCAGATCGTCACTCTCACCGACCGGCTGGACTATGTTTCATCGATGATTAATAACCAGGCTTATTGTCTGGGGGTGGAAAAACTGCTGGGAGTGGAGCCTCCGCCCAGGGCCAAGTACATGCGCACCATCGCGGCCGAATTGCAGCGAGTGGCCAGCCATCTGATGGGAATCGGCTTCTTTCTCCAGGACCTGGGGACTCTGGGAACGCCGCTGATGTACTGCTTCCGGACGCGGGAGAAGATCCTTGACCTGTTCGAGATGCTTTGCGGCGCGCGCATAACGGTGAGTTACATGCGGCCAGGCGGAATCTTAGGAGACGCTCCACCGGATTTCTGGCCTGCTTTAGACGTTTTTTTGGCCGAATTCCCGTCGGAGTTCGGCGAAATCGAGCGATTGGTGCTGGAGAATGAGATCGTCATGGTCCGCACTCGGGGCGTGAGCACTTTACCACTGGATGTGGCGATCAATGGATCGGTCAGCGGGCCGGTGCTGCGGGCCAGCGGTCTCGCCTGGGATTGGCGGAAGATGGATCCTTACGACGCTTACGCAAACGTTGAGTTCGACGTGCCGGTGGCATCAAGCGGCGACAACTACGACCGATTCTGGGTGAGGATGCAAGAGGTCCACCAGAGCATTAGGATCGTCCGCCAGTGCATCGAGCAGATAGAGCCCGGCCCGGTGCGTTTGGAGTTGCCGTTGGTGTTGCGGCCCCAGCCGGGAGCGGAAGCCTACGGCCGGGTGGAGGCTTCCAAAGGGGAACTCGGCTTTTATCTTGTTAGCGACGGCGGCGTGAGCCCGTACCGGTGCAAGATCCGGTCCCCATCCCTTATCAACCTGACGGTCACCGAGCACCTGTTGGTGGGTTGGAAGCTGGCGGATATGATCGTGACCCTGGGCAGCATGGATATCAACATGGGCGAGGTCGACCGGTGAGCGGCCTGTATCAAGTAATATACGAAGCCGCCGGGATCATTTTGCCCTCGTGGACGTCTCACCTTGTGGCCGGGCTGTCCATCATGATGATCCTGGTCAATGCGGTGTTGATGGGGGCGGCCGTTTTCGTCTGGATGGAGCGGCGTCTAATCGGCCGGTTCCACAACCGCATCGGACCCAACCGGTGGGGCCCCTTCGGCATGTTTCAGCCGTTCGCCGATATGCTGAAGCTGGTCTTCAAAGAAGACATCATTCCGGCTAACGCCGACAAACCGGTGTTCATCCTCGTGCCTATCGCCATGCTTATGCCGGTCATATTGATGATGGCGGTGGTGCCGTTCGCCCAGCACACAGCCCTGGTAAATCTGAACGTGGGCGTTCTGTACGTGCTGGCCGTGACGTCGGTAACCACGCTGGCGATATTCATGGCCGGGTGGTCGTCCAACAACCGGTTCGCCATGTTTGGCGCCGCCCGCGGCGTGGCCGTGTTGATCAGCTACGAAGTGCCAGTGGTTATATCGCTGCTTGGCGTCGTGGTGGTGACAGGGTCCATGTCGCTGGCCGATGTGGTCAGCGCCCAAACCGTTCCCTTCTTGCTGGTGCAACCGCTGGCGTTCTTCGTGTTCCTGGCTGGAACGTCGGCTGAGCTGAACCGGACGCCTTTCGACGTGGCGGAAGCCGAATCGGAGTTGGTCGCGGGTTACCACACCGAGTTCAGCGGAGTAAAATTCGCCTTGATCCAAGCCGCCGAATTCGGCGGCGTAGCGGCATCCGCCGCGGTCATCGTCACTCTCTTCCTAAGTGGCTGGGGTGGTCCGGCATCCGCTTACCTGGGTTGGTTGTGGTTTCTGTTGAAGGTGGGCGTGATCGCCTTTGTTTTTATCTGGATAAGGGCGACCTATCCACGGTTGAGGGTTGACCAGATAATGGCGCTGGCTTGGAAATTCTTGTTGCCGCTGAGCTTGATAAACCTGTTTGCCATAGTGCTGGAGGTCTTTTTCTTGCGGGATGCTTCTGGCCTCCTGAGTGTCTCCGACCTGTGGATCATGGCCGGCATCAACATCGTGTTGGCCGTAACGGCCATCGCGCTGTTTGGCGCGATGATCCGCGAGAAAGTGAGCCCCAATAAATGGCAACCCGCAACCGCCCCGGGGGCGGGATTGCCGGTTGGAGAGGTTCGATAGCATGTTTGGCTTGAGTATGGCCGCGGGGCTTCTGGTCACCCTGAAGAATCTTACCAAGAAGCCGTTCACCGTTCAGTATCCCGAAGAAAGGGTGAAGCAACACCCACGGTTCCGAGGTGAGGAGTTTGTCTGGTACGAGGAACGCTGCACGGGCTGCGCTTCCTGCGCGAAATATTGCCCCTTGGGAATCATAAAGATCGAAACCAGCCCCAGTGAAACCTTGCCCCAACAGGGGGATAAATACCTCCTGGAAACGTTCGACATACAGTTATCCCGCTGCATGTTCTGCGGATTGTGCGTCGAGGCTTGCCCCTATGACGCGCTGTTCATGGGCAGCGGATTTGAGCAGGGCCGGTACAGCCGCAAAGATATGGTCATCACCATCGACGACCTGCGCCACGCCGATAAAAAACCCAGCACCTACCTGCGGCCCCAGTTGGAAAGCACGAATTACGACCCGCGGGCGGGCAAGCCGCTGGACTGGAAGGATGTGGGACGTGAGTCGTGGGACTGGCATTTGGGTGAGAAAGCCGGCATGCGCCTCTCCCGGCCGGCGCTTCCCGATCATGCTGATGGCCCTACCTCCGTGGAAGATGCCGATTCGGGTCAAGACGCGAGCGGAAATCCTGATAACGGAGTCACCGCCTAGATGTGGATCCAGGACGTGGTTTTCTGGATATTGGCAGTGGCCGTTATCATTCCTGCCCTGGGAGTAGTGTTTGTCAAAGACCTATTCCACTCGGTGTTGCTGCTGGTGGTGGTGTTCATAGGGGTTGCCGGATTTTTCGTGATGATGAGCGCCGAATTCCTTGGGGTGGTCCAGGTGCTGATCTACGCCGGCGCCGTCTCCATACTGGTGATATTCGCCATCATGCTGACCCGGGACGTTCAACGGGGCAACCTGCCCAACCGGATACAGATGCCCGCTCTCGTACTTTCGGCTTTGCTGTTGGCCGCCCTGGTTTGGACTGCCACCCAGACTCAGTGGAACCTCATTGAAGAGGGCCAGCAGGACCGGGTGGACCTGGTGCAGACCAGTTCGGTGAGCTTGGTCGCTGACGACGCCCTTCGGGCGTCAGGATTCACCACTAGCGATGAGCAGGAGGCGGCGAGAAAAGCGGGACTGGCCGATCTCCTCATCGGTGATTTCGTTCTGCCATTCGAGGCGGTGTCGGTGTTGTTGCTGGCCGCTGTCATAGGCGCTTTGGCGCTGGTCCGCACAAGGTAGGGCCGCATGTCGCTGGAGAACATGCTGATAGTGGGGGCTATCCTCTTCGCCATTGGGCTTTACGGCGCCTTGGCCCGCCGTAACGTTTTAGTGGTGTTGATGTCCATAGAGCTCATGTTCAACGGCGTCAACCTGACCCTGGTGGCCTTTGCCAAATACGTGGCCCCGGCGGGTTTGGCCGAAAACCTGACCCAGAACATCGGCGGCGTTCTAACCGGCCAGGTGTTCGCGGTTTTCATAATCACCGTGGCGGCGGCGGAGATCGCCCTGGGCTTGGGCATCGTGTTCGCCATGTACCGCAGCACGGGGTCCATAGATCTGTCGGAAGCCACCCAGTTGAGGAATTGATCGGGGAATTGATCGCTGAATGCTGATGGCTGATAGCTAAAATGTGGGTAGAGTTCAAACGAGCGCCGAATCTGATGCTCGCCGAAATGTGGAAAGAGGTGCTGGAAGGCGAAGGCCTACCGATCCGTATCCTACCAGAAGGCGACATCCTGGACTGGGCCGAGACTGTCCCATTCAACATCTTCGTGCCCAAAGGCCGAGAGCATGTGGCTGATGAGATCTTGAGGAAACTATAGCCGATTTAGCAAAAGATGATTCGACAAGCTCACCACGATCGGAGAGTGTTTTTCCACCCTGTTCGTCTCACAGGCTTGTCGAAGGATGTCCATTTTGGATAGACGGATTTGAGATATTCTCTTAATGGGTAAGTCATAGATGGTCAATGAATTGGCCGTATGGGGGATTTTTCTCTTACCCCTGGCGTCTTTTATAATTATCGTCCTGGTCATACGCCCCTTCCTGAACGGGTTGTCCCTGTTGAGCGGTCTGTTGCTCATCGGCGCATTGGCCGTGGCCCTTTGGCTCTCCATAGACACCCTGGCCGCGGTGATTCAGGGGCAGGATATGGGCTTCGCTTCCCGCACCTGGCTGCAGGTTGGCGGGGCATCTATCGAGATAGGTTTGCTGGTTGACCCGCTGACGGCCATCATGCTGGTGGTGGTGACTTCGGTCAGCCTGTTGGTCCAGGTATATTCCCTGGGTTACATGCACGGTGATCCCGGGTTCTCCCGCTACTACGCCTACATGTCCCTCTTCACAGCTTCCATGCTGGGCGTGGTCTTGGCGTCCAACGTGATCCAGTTGTACGCTTTTTGGGAATTGGTGGGTGTTTCTTCTTACCTGCTCATCGGATTTTGGCACGAACGTCCCGCAGCCGCCGCGGCCGCCAAAAAGGCCTTCATTGTCACCCGCATCGGCGATGTGGGATTCCTTTTGGCCATTCTGTATCTTTTCTTTCAGGTGGATGAATTCGCCGCCCAGGGCCTAAACGCATTCTACATCCCCGACATCTGGCAGGCGGCGCAGCCGGTGGCCCTGGGCGGTCTGGGCATACTGGGTGGGATCGGTCTCACCTGGTTTTGCTTGGGAGTATTCGCCGGCGCCGCGGGCAAGTCGGGCCAGTTCCCCCTGCACACCTGGCTTCCAGACGCCATGGAAGGCCCCACGCCGGTAAGCGCTTTGATCCACGCCGCCACCATGGTGGCCGCCGGGGTCTTCCTGGTTGCCCGGTTCTACCCGGTGTTCCAAATCTCGGCCCAGGCCATGACGGTGGTGGCGCTGATCGGTGCGTTCACTGCGCTTATGGCCGCCACCATGGGCCTGGTGATGAACGACATCAAGCGGGTTATGGCCTACTCCACCATCAGCCAACTGGGATATATGATGGCGGCCCTGGGGATGGGACTCTACGGCGCCGCGATCTTTCACCTGTTCACCCATGCCGCATTCAAAGCGCTGCTGTTCTTGGGAGCGGGCAGTGTCAACCACGCCACGGGCACCTTCAACATGCGATACATGGGAGGGTTGCGCCGCCAGATGCCGTTCACCTATTGGCTGGTTGTCATCGGCGGGTTGAGCCTGGTGGGAATCATTCCATTGGCTGGATTCTGGAGCAAGGACGAGATCCTGCTAGGCGCTTGGAACGGCAACGCCCTGCTGCAACCCTGGGTTAGCCAGGCCGTGGTGGCGGCGCTTCTGGCCGGAGTGGTGCTAACCGGGTTCTATACGTTGCGGATGATATTCATGACCTTCCACGGCGAGTTCCGGGGCGGCGTGGAGCAGGAAATGGAAGACGCGGGCCAGACTGAGGCCGCTGGCGACGCCGGCCATGGGGAAAGGCATCTTCACGAATCGCCCTGGGTCATGGTTGTGCCCATGGTGTTGCTGGGAGTTGCCGCCGTCGTAGCCGGTTATCTGGCCAACCCCCAATGGGAGGAAGAATTGGGCATCCCCCGGCATTGGATCACCGAGTTCTTGATCCACGGGCTAGAGGCAAACGTTCTGGAAGGCGCCCTGCATTTCGCCACTCTTGAATTCAGTTGGGGGATGGCGCTGGCGTCCACCGTCATTGCCCTCGCCGGGGTCCTTTTAGCCTACCTGCTTTACGGAACGCGCCGCAGGCCTGACCGCGACCCGTTGGAGGCAGCGGGCCCCGTGCACCGGCTGCTTACCGAAAAATTTTACATAGATGCCCTCTACGAAGGAGTGGCGGTGCGGCGGGTCTTCTACCGCGTATTCGCAGGGACCGTGGACTGGTTCGACCGAACTTTGATTGACGGTGCCGTGGACTTTTTGGGATGGGTATTCCGAAATGCCGGCCCCGTGTTCCTCTCTCGGCTACAGACAGGCCAGGTCCAGACCTATGGCGCCGTTGTCGCCCTGGGTGGATTGGCAATCCTCTTGGGGTTCCTATTAACGTGAAAAATGAGCCATCTGCGGTCAGCTATCAGCATTCAGCTTCATACCGGAGGCTGATGGGTGATTGTTGCAAGGTGAGTAATTGATTTCCGGGTTTTCAGGGCTTTTAACAGCCACGGTGTTCTTGCCTGCGGCGGGAGCGTTGGCCATTTTGCTGCTGGTCAGAGGAGACCGGAACATCCGCGTGTTCGCCGTGCTCATCGTTGTGGCCGACGTGGTCCTGTCTCTGCTGGTTTTTGGGCTGTTTGACCGAGCCGATGGCGCCGCTAGGTTTCAATTCATCGACCGGTTTCCCTGGATACCGGGCGATACGCTACAGGCCGACTTTTTCCTGGGTGTCGACGGCCTGAGCGCCCCGATGGTGGCCTTGACCGGATTGCTGGGTCTGTGCGCGGTGTTTGTTTCCTGGCACATCAACGTCAGGGTCCGTGAATATTTCGTGTGGCTATTGCTGTTGCAATCCGCCGTGATGGGCGTGTTCGCCTCGTTAGACCTGCTGTTGTTCTTCCTGTTCTGGGAACTGGAACTGGTGCCGATGTACATGCTCATCGCCATTTGGGGCACCGGCCGGAAAGAATACTCGGCGATGAAATTCCTGATTTTCACGATCCTGGGCAGCGCCTTCATGCTGGTGGGCATCTTGGCCGTTTACCTGACGCCGGGAGTGGGCACATTCGACATGACCCTCCTGTTGACTCCGGGAACCATGTTGGCCGGGGCCGGCGTGGTGGTTCCCATGGGCGTGTTGTTCTGGCTATTTTTGGTGGCGTTCGCCATCAAACTTCCCAGTTGGCCCCTGCACACCTGGCTGCCCGACGCCCACACCGATGCTCCAACGGCCGCAAGCGTGATGCTGGCCGGGGTGTTGTTGAAGATGGGCGGCTATGGCATCTTGCGCATCAACGTGGGCATGTTTCCGGACCAGACCGAAAAATTCGCCTGGGCGCTGGTGGCTTTGGGACTGATCAGCGTTTTGTACGGTGCGGTGGTGACCCTTCGTCAGACAGACCTTAAACGTCTCATTGCCTATTCCAGCGTCAGCCACATGGGATTGGTGATGCTGGGGGTGGGCTCGGTAGGGATATCTGAAGGCGAACTGACCGCAGCCGGTCTCAACGGCGCGGCGTTACAACTCTTCACCCACGGCACCATCACGGGCCTTCTTTTCGTATCCGTTGGGCTGGTCTACGAGAAAGCCCATACCAGATTCATTCCCGATCTGGGCGGTCTGGCGGGACGGATGCCCGTGGTGGCCATCGCCTTTATCATCGCCGGACTCGCTTCGTTGGGATTGCCAGGCCTAAGTGGGTTCGTGGCGGAGCTTTTGATATTCCTGGGAGCGTTCCAAGCCTACCCGGTCGCCACCGGGCTTGCGGTGCTGGGGATCATCCTGGCGGCGGGATACATTCTCTGGATGGTGGAGCGTTCGTTCTTTGGAGCCTCCAAGGACCGGTTTGCCGACATCAGCGACGCGTCGTTTGTCGAAGCGGTCCCCCTGGCGGTGTTGTTAATCACCATTGTCGGGGTCGGAGTGTATCCTGCGCTGCTCACCGACGTTTTCCAAGTTGGCCTCGACCCCATGGTGGCCATGTTCAACGGAGGTGGCTGACCGGCTAGCCTTTAGATGTCTCTTTACGACCTTTACATAATATCTCCCTATGCCGCCATGACCGGCGCGGCCATCTTGGTGGTCGTACTGGACTTGGTTTCATCGAAGAAGGGACTGCTTCCCGCCGCCGCCGTATTGGCCTTAGCGGCGCCCCTGACGTTGAGCCTGATCCAGCTATATGACCTGGGCGAGTCGTCCAACCTGGTGACAAATTCCGGATCTGCGGGAGCAACGGCCAGCGTCCTATTGGGGAGCCTGTCGGTGGACCGGTTCGCGCTATTTTTCAACTTTTTGGTAATTGCCGCTACAGGTCTAGTCGTGTTGGCGTCGTCGGATTACGTGGAGCAGATGGACCGGTTTCGGGGCGAATATTTCGGCCTGATCCTTTTCTCAGCCACGGGGATGATGCTGCTCGCCGCTGCCACCGAGCTGATCACCATTTACATCTCCCTGGAGCTGACCACCATGCCGCTGGCGGCTCTTGGGGCTTTTTTGATGACCTCCCGCTCCACCGAAGCGGGCATGAAGTTCCTGATAGTCGGGGCCTTGAGTTCGGCCGTGATGCTGTATGGGATGGCGTTGATCTTCGGGTTCACCGGCAGCACGACACTAGAAGGGATTGCCGCAGGTGTCTCATCTCCCGCCCAACAGGACGTGGCGTTCGGCAGCTATGCGGTCTTGGTGGGGTTCGTGCTGCTGCTGGTGGGATTTGGTTTCAAGATCTCCGCCGTGCCGTTCCAGATGTGGGTCCCCGACGTCTATGAAGGCGCTCCGACCACGGTGGTCGCGTTCTTGTCGGTGGCCAGCAAGGCAGCCGCGTTCGCCATACTTATTCGCGTTCTTTTCACCGGATTTTTCGACGTGGGGTTGGAGTGGGCCGGATTGATCGCCGTCCTGGCGGCCGTTTCCATGACGGTGGGCAACCTGATGGCCATAGGCCAGAACGATATCAAACGGATGTTGGGATACAGCACCATAGCCCAAGCCGGCTACATCTTGGTGGGCGTGGCCGCGGGTGTAAAAAGCTCCGGCGCTGGATTCGGGACACTGGAGTTCGCGTCCATAGGCCCCAGCAGCGTCTTGTTCTATCTGGTGGCGTACACCGCGGCAAACCTGACCGCCTTCTTTGCGGTCATCGCCATCAGCAACCGAACCGGCGGCACGCGTATCGACGACTTCGCGGGTATGGTCCGGCGAGCGCCGGTGCTGGCGGTGGCTTTGACCCTGGCGTTGGTGGCGCTGATTGGGGTGCCTCCCACCAGCATATTCATCGGCAAGCTATACATATTCACCGCCGCGGTGGACAGCGGGCTGGTCTGGCTGGCCATCGTGGGCGTGATTAACAGCGTGGTATCGGCTTACTACTACGTCAGGGTGATCCGCACCATGTTCCTGCAGGCTTCCGTCTCCCAGGACTCCATCTCCGCGCCGGTAAGTTCCTGGATTGCCTTGGCGATTGCCGGGGCCGCCATGTTGTGGATGGGGATAGCGCCGGGTTACATCTTGCGGTTGTCCGAAGGGGCGGCGCTGGTGCTGGGAGGATAAGCCGAAAAATCCAGGGGCGCCGGCGGCTTCGTTGACACTAAAATAGGGCCGATGCTAGACTGCCCTCGCCTATGGACTCCTACTCCTATTCAACGTGAGCCTAAAACCGCGATTAAATCGAATTTATGAAAACCGTTGGAATAATATATAACGCGCGTATTCCCGAAGCTCTAGATTTGAGTTCGGCCATCTATCACCAATTGTCGTTGAGTCAGGACAGTTGGCTAGCGCCGGCGGAAGACCTCGAGTCGATGGATGAACGCGCCGGCGGAACAGAGTTGATAATCACCGTGGGTGGAGACGGCACAATCTTGAGGGCTGCCCAGGCGGCGGCTCCCAACGGCATACCCATGGTGGGGATCAACATGGGCCGGTTAGGCTTCATGACCGAGCTCCAAGTAGACGAAGCTCTCACTAAATTACCCAGTTATTTCGAGGGAGAGACTCGGGTCGAAGATCGCAACATGGTCCAGGCAACGCTAATCCGGCACAACGGGCCCAATGGCTCAGGAGGTACGGAGGAAACCGGCCCACACCACGCTTTAAATGACGTGGTGCTGGCCCGAGGCGCGGTGTCCAGGGTCGTTTCCATCGCGGGAAGAATCGACGGCGCCCAATTGACTACCTTTCGCGCCGACGCGGTGATCCTGTCCACTGCCACCGGCAGCACCGGTTATAACCTGGCCGTGGGCGGACCTATCCTGGACCCCTTGTCCGCATCCTTCGTGTTGAAGCCAGTGGCGGCTCATATGGGTCTGACGGCGGCCATGGTTTTAGAAAGTTCAGCCAAGGTGAGCTTGGCCCTGGAAGGTTACCAACCTGCCACTTTCAGCGTGGACGGACACGTGGACTACCCGCTAGAGCCCGGAGACAGGGTGGATCTGGTCCAAAGCCCCTTCAAGGCCAAGTTTCTCAGGGCCAATCCTCCCAATTATTTCTACGGAACTTTGACCCGCCGGCTGGGATTCAGCCTCCGTGGACAGTGAGTTCGTCCCCAGCCATGGAAGACAAGCGAACGCAGCCCGTACCCCAGGATTTCACGGAGACTACCGTGGAAAGCCGGGTGGAATTCCAAGGCCGTATCGTCAAGTTGCGTGTGGACAAAGTTCGGCTTCCAGACGGCCGCATCACCACCCGGGAGATCGCCGAGCATGGCGCCTCTGTCTGCGTTGTTCCGGTGGATCCCCAAGGGAATGTTCTTTTGGTCCGGCAATACCGCAAGCCGGTGGAAGACCAACTTTTGGAAGTCCCGGCCGGCGGAGTAGAGGCGGGCGAGAGCCCCGAACAAGCCGCGGTGCGGGAACTCCAAGAAGAAGTGGGCTTCACCGCAAAAAAGATTCAACTCCTGTCCAGCTTCTGGATCTCCCCTGGTTGGTGCACTGAGTACATGTACGCCTATCTGGCCACCGAATTGGAACCGGCCACCCTGCCCGCTGATTTTGACGAGAACATTGCCGTGGTCCCCGTTTCCCTGGGGGAGGTGGAAGGCTTGTTGCAGTCTGGTGAGATCAAGGACCTGAAAACAATCGCTTCGTTGCTCATGGCGTTGAAGCAGGTTGGGTCCAGGTAAGTTCGCTCTAGTTCCGGTCTAACCTGGTTGGGCCCGGTTGGGTTTGTACTAGAATCCTTTTCTGGTATATTTGGTGGCGGTTTCTCGTGCTTTCCATGATCGTGTGGGAAGACAAATGGCCGTTAAGCCTACTATTTAGCTCACTGGGGCCGACTCGGGTTTAACGCCCCAAGGATTAACTGGAGGAAAGACACCAATGTTGGAGCACGATGTTCTGGTGATCGGCGCCGGTTTGGCCGGTATGCGGGCTGCCATCGCCGCCAGCGCCGGCGGGGCCAACGTCGCTATCATCAGCAAGGTCCATCCCGTGCGCAGCCACTCGAACGCGGCCCAGGGCGGCATAAACGCAGCCCTTACCGACCGGGGCGACGAATGGGAAGACCACGCCTATGACACGGTGAAAGGCAGCGACTATTTGGGGGATCAAGACGCGATAGAAGTCATGTGCAAGTCGGCGGGGCAAGCCCTCATCGACATGGAACACATGGGAGTGACGTTCAACCGGGACGATGAAGGCCGGCTGGGCACCCGGGCATTCGGTGGACAACGCCGCGCCAGAACCTTCTTCGTCGGCGACTTCACTGGGCAGGCCCTGCTCCACGTCATGTTTGAGCAATTGCTGAAGGCGGGCATCCGAAGTTATGAAGAGTGGTTCGTGACTTCCCTGATAGAAGAAGACGGCCAGGTTTGCGGCGTAACTGCTTTGGAGATTCGCACCGGTCAGTTGCACGCCATTCGCGCCAAGGCGCTGATCTTTTGCACCGGTGGCTTGGGCCGGGCATTCGAGCCTAGCACCAACGCCTTGATAGTCACCGGCGACGGAATCTCCCTCGCCTATAACGCCGGCGCCCAGTTGATGGACATGGAAATGGTCCAATACCACCCCACCACCCTGGCGGGAAGCGGTGTATTGATATCCGAAGCCGCCCGGGGCGAGGGGGCCTACCTTCTGGACAAGAACGGCGAACGGTTCATGGAAGCCTATGCTCCCAACATGATGGAACTTGCGTCTCGCGACGTGGTGTCCCGGTCGGAGCAGACCGAGATAAGCAACGGAAACGGGACCAATGGGTGTATGTTCCTGGATTGCCGTCACCTGGGCGAGGCTTTGATCATGGAGAAGCTCAGCCAGATCCGTGAGATAGGCATCGACCTGGCGGGAGTGGACATGATCAAGGAGCCCATACCCATTCGTCCTGGGATGCACTACATGATGGGCGGCATCAAGACCGACGTGGATGGATTGACCAACGTTCCAGGCATATACGCCGCGGGAGAGTGCGCCTGTGTCAGCGTACACGGCGGGAACCGGCTGGGCGCCAACTCGCTGCTGGACACCATTGTGTTTGGCCAGCGGTCGGGAGACCACGCGGCGGCAGCCACCCGCGGCAAAGAGTTTGTAAATTTCGATGACGGCGCGGTGGTGAAAAGAGAGGAAAGCCGCATTCAGCAGATCTTGGACCGGGCCCAAAACGATGACCGCGTTGCCAGCATCCGCCTGGGCATGGGCCAAAGCCTGAACCACAACTTGGCGGTGTACCGTGACCAGGCCGGGATGGAGGAGACCCTCCACGACCTGCGCGGCCTGAGGGAACGCTACGCCCACCTCCCGGTGGATAATAAAGGCGCCGTATTCAATACCGACCTTATATTCTCGCTGGAACTGGGGTTCATGCTAGACTGCGCCGAAAACATCACTGTCAGCGCTTTGGAGCGTAAGGATAGCCGGGGGGCCCAGGCCCGGACCGATTATCCTGACCGAGACGATGACAACTGGATGAAGCACATTGTGACCAACAAGGGCGAAGAAGGGCCGGAGATTTCCTTTGCTCCCGTTTCCATCACCCAGTGGACCCCCGAAGTACGCAAATACTAGGCCGGCAATACTAGCCGATTAAAACTAGCCGATTAAAACCAGCCGATTAAAAATTCCTGAGGAAAATTCGTCTATGGATGTAACATTAAATATTAAGCGGTTCGACCCCAGCGTCCCGCAGCCCGAGTCCTACTGGCAGAGTTACCACGTGTCCATTGAAGACAACGGCACCGTTTTGGACGCTTTGATCAAGGTCAGGGAGGATATGGACGGCACCCTCAGCCTGCGTTGTTCGTGCCGGAGCTCTATCTGCGGGTCGTGCGCAGTGCGTATCAACGGCCACGCCGCCCTGGCCTGCAAGTTGCAGGCGTCCGCGGTGATGGGGGCAGACAACGTCATTACGGTGGAGCCGGCCGGAGTGATGCCGGTGGTGAAGGACCTGGTGGTGGATTTCGATATCTTCTGGGAGAAGATCAGGGCGGTCAAGCCCTATCTGCAGCCAGAGGGTCCAGAGCCTGAGTCCGAGTACATCGCGTCCAATGAGTCCATGTTGCACCTTTCCAGCGTGACTGCCTGCATTATGTGCGGGGCCTGTGTTTCCGACTGCACGGTGCTGGAAGTTGACCCAACCTTCTTGGGGCCGGCCGCCCTGGCCAAGGCATACCGTTTTACCGCCGACCCGAGGGACGGCGACGCCAACGGAGTCTCCCAAGAGAGGCTGGAAGATTTAACCCAGCCCACTGGAATGTGGGACTGCACCCGTTGCACGGAATGCGTCACCGCCTGCCCTAAGGGGGTCGCTCCAATGGACCGGATAATGGCCCTGCGCGAACAGGCCATTTCCGTGGGATTGACCAACTCCAACGGTGCCCGCCATGCCGAAGTCTTCGGCGAATTGGTGGGGGAAAGCGGCCGTTTGGACGAACTAAAACTCCCAGTCAAGACGGTGGGGATGACCAACGTCCCAGCGTTGTTGAGCTTCCTGCCGGTGGGTATCAGGGCACTCACCCACGGCAAGATGCCGTCGCCTATCCACAAGAGCATTGAGGGTGTTGATGGCTTCCGCCGTCTCTACAAGAAGGCGGAGAAAGAAGGCGAGGAGTAGTTCCACAAGGTTTCAGCTTTTTGTGAAGAAAAATGAGTCCCTTCCCCTTTTAAGGGGGAAGGTTAGGATGGGGGCCGACTCCCCCAAGAACCTAGTTTAGCCAACACGGAGGTCCAGGTTGAAATTCGCTTTTTTCCCAGGTTGCGTGTCCCGGGGAGGATGCCCCGAGCTATATCAAGCAACCAAGCTCATATGCCAACGATTGGACATTGAATTGCAGGAGATGCCCAGAGCGTCCTGCACCGGCGCCGGTGTTCTGCAGGAAAAGAACCAGTTCCTTGGCGACACGCTCAACGCCCGAACCTTTGCTCTGGCCGAAGGGCTTGGGCTGCCCATATTGACGATATGCAGCACCTGTCAGGGAGTCATGGGCCAGGCCAACCGCAGAATGAAAAAAGACCCCGAATATCTGGCCAGGATCAACTCGTGCCTGGCGGAAGAAGGACTGGAATACAAAGGAACAGCGCAGCCTAAACACCTGCTATGGATCTTGATCGAAGACTACGGAATGGACAAGCTTTTGGAGCAGGTCACCAAGCCCTTGCAGGGAGCCCGGTTGGCGCCATTTTACGGTTGCTACCTGGTGCGGCCTCCCGACGCTTTGGACATCGAGGAGAATCCATCCCGGCAGGACTCGCTGGAGCGGCTGATCGAAGCTTTGGGAGCGACATTGGTCGACTTCGCCGGGAAGACCCGGTGTTGTGGTTTCCCGATCTTGACCATCAATGAGAAGAACTCGGTGGCCATGGTGGCCAAGCACACCTCCGAGGTAAAAGACTTGGGCGCTGACGCCATGGTCACGCCCTGCCCCCTATGCCACCTGAACCTGGACGGCTACCAACCAAAGGCCGCCAAGCAGGCCAACCGTTCGATAGACATGCCCATCATCCACTTGCCCCAGTTGGTCGGGATGGCCATGGGCATCTCTGCCCGTGACCTGGGCCTGCAACGCCACATAATCAACACCAAACCGTTGATAACCAAACTGGGAGTGGCGGCGGGGTAGGCTGACTGCAAACCGGGCTCATTGTAAATTCAAAGCCCCGGCATGACGCCGGGGCTTTTTAAATAATTTAGGCGAGTCGTGCTAAATACTAATCGTTATCCCCTCAGCGTCGGCGCCACCTCTTCAAAGGCCTCAATCGTCCGTTCTACATCCTCTTCGGTATGGACCATCGAAGGGTAGAACTTTTGGGTGCCTTTGAGGATGCCCCTTTCCAACATGCCTCCGTTGAATCGGGCCATCATTTGGCCGTCGGCCCGCAACCCGTCGCGGTAGTTGATGGCGGGCTTGTCGGTGAAGAACACGTCAAAAACCACGTTTTCGCCGCATATCTGGGCCGGGACCTGATTCTCCTCTAAAACTCTGGCCAAAGCGTCCTTAATCTTTTTACCGGTGGCGTGAATCTTGTCGTAGGTCCCAGGCTGCCGCAGGATCTCTAGAGTGGCGAGGCCCGCGGCGCAGGCGATTGGGTTGCCGTTGAGGGTTCCCATCTGGTTGATCCATTCTTCCCGGCCGGCCGATTTCTGGTCAAATACTGATAATATATCCGACCTGCCCAGAATCGCGGCTAGGGGGTAGCCGCCTCCCATGATCTTTCCGACAGTGCAAAGATCGGGAACGACACCGTAGAACTCCTGTGCCCCGCCGTAGGCCAACCGGAAGCCGGTGACCATCTCGTCGAAGATCAGCGGTATCTCATAGCGGGCGGTGATCTCTCTTAGACCCTGCAAGAATCCGGGCTGGGGGGCGAAAATCCGCTGCAATGGTTCCACGATAACCGCAGCCATTTCGTCGTGATGGGCGTTGATGATGGATTCGGTGGTGTTCAGGTCGTTGAACGGCGCGATGAGCATCAGTTCTTGAAGCGCCCTGGGAATGCCGCCGCTGTTCGCCTCTCCCTGGGGAAACTCCTGGGCGCCGGTCGGGGTCACGCTCATCTGGGCGTAGTCGCTGGTGCCGTGGAAACCGCCCTCGAATTTGAGGACTTTTTCCCGGTTTCGGTAGACCCTGCACGCCCGCATGGCCATGAAGCAGGCGTCGGTTCCGCTGGTGGTGTATCTGACCTGCTCGGCGCATGGGACGGCTTTGACTAACTCGTCGGCCAGCAATACAGCCTGTTCGTTGGTGGCGAAGAATGTGCTACCCTGCTCCACCGCTTTCACCACGGCCTCTACGACAGCCGGGTGGGCATGACCCGCCACCATGGGCCCCGACCCCATGAGCCAGTCCACGTACTCGTTGCCACTGACGTCCCAAATGCGGGAGCCCTTGCCTTCCCGCACCAGAAAATTCTGGTCCTCACGCGTCGCGAAGTTGCCCAAGCTTCCGCCCGGCAGCACTCGCCGCGCCGTTTCCAGAAGCTCTTTTTCCCCCGAACTACGTTGGGATATGAATCGGGAGCTGGGCTGGGTCATGGGTGAGCCTCCTTTAATGGTCGGTGGTTGATCATGGTTGATCGAGACAACGAGCTAGCATTTTTTGCGGCGCGGGGATTAATGCAAGTCAACGGTTATCGTGGATGTGATGTTCTAGTCTATCGTACCAGAGAGGAACTACAAGAACTCGAGACGTCCTAGAAGTCTGGCCGGAAAGCCATTGGCCGGGTTTCGCGCTACGCCAGATAGACGTATTATAGTCTTATGTGGCATGATAGTATCTGTAATATGGTTCAAGAACCCACTGTTACATCGACAATCGTCGCTGAGAAAACGACGGCTTGGGGAGAATCGGGGTTTCCGTCCGAGTTTCTAGAATGGGTTAGATGAAAAATGGCTTGAATGAGGTTCCCTTTGTATGGACGCCGCGATGGATTTCCCAGTGGTTCTAGCCGGGATTCCCCAGATCAAACCACCTTTCCTGGATATAGCTCCCGCGGGGATACCGCCAAATATAATCCCGCATTCCAAGGGCGTCAAATGCGGTCTGATGCGGCCTGATTCACTCAAAGTCCCCGCTTTCATTGGGCAACCACTGTACTGCCAAGCGTAAAAGCCCCAAACCGCTGGTCTACGCCCAAGTCTCCCCCTTGGGAAGCTCTTTTGCCCTGTGCGACCCCGTAACCGTAACCAATCCCGACGCTCCTAAAGTGGACTAGCCAGGAGCCAGCCTAAGCCGACCAATTCGTTCCAGTATCCCGCCTAGCATTTCCCGGCTCACCAGCACCTCAGCAAGCTGAAACACCAGCCTTCCGGCATGGCGCACCAACCGTCCTCCAGTCTTGATCATCCTAGTCTGCAGACTGGTCAACGACCAGTGCTTCATTGCCTCCGGTAAGGCTAGCCTTCTCATGGAGTTGCCCAAGTTGTAAGCCAGTACGAACAACTCCAGCCTGACCTGATTGGCCACGAACTTGTGGCAGGACAACCTGGTCCAGTTCAGGGCGTACTTGCCTTCTTTTATCCATTGCTCCGCCGTGCCTCGGCCATTGTAAAAGCGGACTATCCCGATGTTTGGATAGCTCAGATTGGTGACTATGAAGCCCACTCTGGGAAACAGTTCTCCCTGGCGCCACTCCACCTTAGAGACCACTCTCCGAGCAACGTTCCAGCTCTGGGCCTGGTAGACGAAGTCATGATAGGAGACGATGGGCTTCGGGGAAAGCCACTCCGTAGGCCGTATCAGCCGGGGCGCTATCTCCCGCTGCAGCACCTGGTTGGACCGCAGCCTGATGGCGTAGCCGATGTTTCTTGCTTCCAGATAATCGTATATCTCCGGCTTGGCGAAGGCGGCGTCAGCACGAAACAGCAGCAGTCAGGCTGCTGTCAAATAACGCTCCACCACCGGATCAAGGACTTCTTGCCAATCATCGGCACTGGGGACGTTGCCTGACCGTAGCTTAGCTGCTTCACAATCCCCGAACTGGTTGAACAGAAAGAGAGGGTGATAGCAGACGCATTCAAAGTGGCCGTTATAGGCTGCTCCCTCCTGCTGGCCGTGCACTGGACTCTCGGAACTGTCCATATCCAGGATTACTCGCCGGTGTAGGGTATGGGCCATAGCTCGTTCCACCCACTGGGTATTTATTCGTGCCAGCCCCTTCAGGTTGTCCTCTTGGGTCGGGAACTCCGTCTCGAACCGGCCCATCTCACTGGTGCTGGCTCCTTTCCGCTCCGAGCCTTGCCATCCCACGATCACTCGCATGGCTGGGTCTTGGGAAAGGCGCACTGCGTCATTGGTGTCGTCGTAGCCGGCCAAGCGGCTGTAGATCGACTGTCTTAGCAGCGGAACCAGGTGGTGAAGGATATTGCGTCCGGTACGGCTTTCCTGGAGGTAGTCCTCAGCGATTTCGGTAAGGCCCAAGGCATCATCAAACTCTCGAAAGGCAAGAAGACCAGCGTCGGAGGTGATGGTTGAGCCGTGAAATTCCAGGCGGACTTTGGGGTTGAATTGGAGCCGGAGAGGGGCATTTTCGCCGTCACCCATCAGGTGCCTCCATGATGCCTACGGCATCTTACTGCAAAGTGACATATCATGGAGTTATTATAGCTGGGAGCACGCAAAAAGGGCCCATAATTAGCCAATGGTTGAAAGACCATCGACGAATTACTGAGAAAGCTTTTTAGCCATATGGGAAATGTGGGGTAAAGCGATGCGGTGTAAAGCGATGCGAAATCAGCCGGAGCAAATCTCTTAAGCCGCCGCCGCGGCCAACTGGGGGAATTGGTCCAGGGGGAGAACTTCGCCGGTGGATTCAAATTGATCGACTAGCTTCCGAACATCATCTGGAACTGGTCTGGTTTGTCCGGTAGCGGCATCGTAACCCACGTATACCGACTGGATGACGGTCAAAATTTGGTCTGATCCTTGAGGGTAGATTTCCGCGTTCAGCGTCAGGCTGGTGTTGCCGATATTAGACACCCCAACGAAGATGTCCAGGTCATCTTCAACCCTGGCCGGCGCCTTATATTCCACTGTTACCTTGACGACAGCACTACCGAAATAGCCTCGTTGGGCTATCCGGTATATGCTGAAGCCCAAGTTCCTGTAATACTCTGCCTGCCCCACTTCCAGGTAGTTCAGGTACGCCCCGTTGAAAACGATGCCTTGGGCGTCGCACTCCATCCATCTGACCCGGAGGCCGGTGTGAAATTTGAACGCAGACTTGCTCATATCGCTACAGACTCCATCTCGAACGGCTTTTGTTTTCTGGATAGACGGGTGATCGCCAATACTCTTTGCGGCGCCAAGATCAGCAGAATCTTTTGCCCGACCACCACTGCTAGGGCGGCATTTAATCGAAATAAACCAGTGGGCGCACCCACCGCATAGGTTATTCAGCGCCTTCCGCAAATGGGTGTCCATCCGCTGATTATGCGTGGCCGGCATATTTAGAATGCAAAAATAGGCGTGGGAGCCCTCACAACTAATCGCGATTGTTACTGACCTGAAAGTCAGGTATGGGTGGATGTTGCAATAATTCGGCCTCGGTGGCGGTGCTTTTGCCTTGTTTGGAGCGCCGCATCACATCAGGCTTAGGAATGGTGATTTTGGAGATGTTGGCTAAATCTATTTCACTAATTATCTCGGTGGGATTGTTGGGTGCTACCCTATTGGCATTGGCCGCTTGCGGTGGTCCCCAGGCGGATGGAAAAGTGTTCTTCATTGAGCCTCGTGACGGAGCACAAGTCAAGAGCCCTCTCACAGTTAAAATGGGCGCCGCCGATCTGGTCATCGAACCGGCCAGCGAAGATGGCGTTTACCGTCCGGGTCATGGCCATCATCACATTATCGTGGATTCGGAATTGCCTAGTCTCGACCAGCCCATTCCCAGCGGAAGCTTGCAGCACCTGCATTTTGGTAAAGGTCAGGTCGAAACCACCCTAGACTTGGGACCAGGTGAGCATACACTCAGACTGTTGTTCGCCAAAGGCGACCATGTTCCGTGGTCCGCACCGCATTCGGACTCCATCAAGGTGACAGTATTACGGTAACGGGCACTCTGGTTGCGATACATATTATCCGGCGGATTCCCGAGGTGAGGGAATGACCGGCGACCTTGCAAAAAGTTAGCCTGGCCAAATAACCATGGGAACACAGCGCCTATGGAAATGGACGAGAGATTTCCGGCTGTCACTGGCCTTCGCGGCAACTGCGATCATGGTAATAACCGCTGCCACCATCATCGTTTATCAAGTAATTGGAAACCAGGCCGGGGCTAACTTGGCTAGGGCCGTGGAGGAGCGGGCCTCAGGTGACGCCATAACTGTAGAATCCATGATCAATGGCAGTTTCTCCATGGTGGGTCTGGACCCTGCCATGACCGTTGGAGAGTTGCTGGACACCGCCGATATGGCGCACCGCGAAAGCTTGACGTTGGACCTGTTGGCGGGTCCACAAGGCCTCGATGTGATTTACCCATGGATAAATCCGAATCCACCGATGGACCCGGATGGAGGGGGTGAGGACAGCGGAAGAGGGGGGAGGGAGTTGCAGGCGCGATGATCCGGGCTCGAATTCGGGTAGACGGGAGGTTGGCGGGCGGTCGCAGGCGCTTTTGGGGGCGCCGATGGCGGTCTGCAGTGGCTGTGCTGAGCGAGATGGCGGGATAGGACACGGGAAGAGGCGCTCGCGGACCGGGACTGGCGCGAGTTTGCCGGGACGTTCAGTTGGCCGGATGGCGGGTCAGTTGCAGACGGGTCGTCAGGCTGGGAGTGGCAGGGCGCGCAGCCGGGCCAGGGCGCGACTGAACTGGGTTTCCCAAGGCCAGCGCTGGGGCAGATGCAGGGTGAGGCGGCGCGCCGAGCGGGTGAGCCGTCCGGCCAGGGAGAAGAACCGTCGCCTGAGGGTCTTGGTGGTCACGATCTGCTCGCCCAGGCCGATGCGCGCGGTCCAGCGGGCCAGGTTGTGGGCCATCACCTGGACGGCCAGCCAGGCGCCGTTGGCGGCGAAGCGGCCGGACGGCATGTGGTTCAACCCGACGCCGTACTTGAGGTCGCGTATCGCATTCTCGATCTCGGCGTGGCGGCGGTGGTCGGCCTCCAGTTCCAGGGTCTCTCCGTCCCGGTCGGTGATGAAGCCGTGATAACTGTAGGTGGCGAAGAGGGCCAGTTGGGAACCGGGGGTCGGCTGCACCCGCCGGACGATGAGCCGCACCGGCGCGGCGTCCGGCTCACTCTGGAAGGGGGTATAAGTCGTCTCGGCCACAGCGGCGGCGCCGTCCATTCAGTAGGGAATCGGCGTCCAGGCAGCTTCGGGTATGGCCTCGATGAGATTGCGCAGGCTTTTGTGCTGGCGGATGGTGATGGAGAAGCGCACGTCCAGCTTGCGGCAGACGGCGACCACGGCGTGGGTATAGAAGCCGCTGTCGGCCCGCAGGGTGATCTGCCCGCTGGCGCCAGCGTAGCGCACCCGCCCCACCGTCTCCCGCAGGAAGTGGGCGGCCCCGCGGGCGGTGTTGGCGCGGCCCTCGCGCAGCCGGGACATCAGCACGTCGCCGGCGCCGGCGGCGACGGCCAACAGCGGGTGATAGCCCCGGGCGCCGGTGTAGCCGTGGTGGCGGGCGCCCTCCTTGGCCAGTCCGTAGGTCTCGCAGATCGTCGAATCAAGGTCGATGGTAAATGGTGCGTCGCCGGGTCCGGCTCCGGTCTGCCAGGCCCGGGCCAGCAACTCGCGGCTCACCCGGTCCAGTTGGCGGACGTGGCCCCAGCGAAAGCTGCGCAGGAAGGCGCCCAGGGTGGAGGGCGCCTTGAGCACACTGCCCAGGGTGCAGGCTGTCCCGCCGGCGCGCAGCGCATCGGCGTCGTCGATGCAGTCGCCGCCCGCCAACGCAGATGCCACCAGCGTCATCATCTTGTCACCGGTGTTGGCTCGGCCTGGGGCCCGGCCCAGGTCCAGGCGCCGGTCAACCAGTTGGGAAAGGCCGAGGTGCAAGGCCAAGGTGGCGGGAAGGAGCAGGCCGGCATTGTTGACCAGGCGGTGGTCGTCGAAGGAGATGTGGATGCGGTCGAGGTGGTTGCGTGGTCGCATCTATTGGGTGCTCCTTGTTTCTGGTCGGTTTTCTGTTATAAAACCATTATCCCAGATTCAGAGGAGCACTTCCTTCCCTATCCGCCCTGTCGCGACACGCCCTCTATCGGTGGATTCGGGATAACCAATGGCATGAATGTCCAGCAAATGAGGCTTTTGAACCTGAACGGCGAATCGGTCTGGGATAGCGATGGTCACAGCTCAGGCGTTAAAAAGCATGATATTCAATTGTTTGACAGTGCTTTGGTCGAGGGCGTTAGTTCCAAGTATGTTGATAGCCGGGACAACGTAGATTCTTCGGCCGAACGGCCTAGACAAGATTTCGTGGAGACATACGTTCCTCTGAGAAGGTTGCCATCCGGTCAAATCCTGGGCGTCATAGAGTTGAGATTCCGGCCTTCCCGAGACCTGGCCTTCGAAGTTGCCAACGCCAAAGGCACCGTGCTGTCAACCACGGTAACCACTATGTCCGGTCTGTTCACTTTTCTGATTGCGTTTATTTTGGTGGCCAATTTAAAGGTTAAGAACCAGCAAACACAACTAGAGGCCTTCAATGATAGCCTGGCCCGGCAGGTCAAAGAACGAACGGCTGAGTTGGAGGCATTCAGCTATTCCGTCTCCCACGACCTTCGGGCGCCGTTGCGCAGCATCAACGGATTTGGCCAGGCCCTGTATAAGATTACGGGGGTGAGATGGACGTTCAGGCGAAGACGTTCAGGCGAATGAGTATCTGGAAAGGGTGCGGTCTTCAACCCAGAAAATGGAACAGATGATAGAGGGATTATTGGAGTTCTCCCGGCTGTCCCGCGGTGAAATGGAGGCGGCTGATATAGATCTAAGCCAGATAGCAAATTCCGTAGCTCAAGACTTAAAAGCGGCGCAGCCGCAGCGTATGGTCGAGTTTTCCATCCAGGACAATGTGGTCGGCAAAGGGGATTCCAGGTTGCTGGCGGTAGCCCTGGAAAACCTGATGGGTAACGCTTGGAAGTATTCGGCTAAACGCTCCGATGCCCTGATCGAGTTTGGCGCCATCGGGCACAACGGAAGCAAAGCCTATTTCGTCAAAGACAATGGCGCTGGGTTCGACATGACCTATGCCGATAAACTATTTGGCGCATTCCAGCGTCTACACTCGGATACCGAATTTGAAGGTACTGGCATCGGGCTGGCCACGGTTCAGCGCATAGTCCAGCGCCACGGCGGAAAGATTTGGGCGGAAATCGAGGCCGAGCGTGGCGCGACGTTCTACTTTACCCTTGAATCCAGCGCCGGCGGGGCCAAGACGTGGCAACGCCAGGTTTCGCTCGCCGGATGATCCACCGTACATATCGAAACCTGCCCGGACCTCAGCCCCGCCCCTAGAAACTCGGACGGAAACCCCGATTCTCCCCAAGTCGTCGTTTTCTTAGCGACGATTGTCGATGTAAGAGTGGGTTCTTGAACCGTATTACAGATACTATCATGCCACATAAGACTATAATACGTCTGTCTGGCGTAGCGCGAAACCCGGCCAATGGCATTCCGGCCAGACCTCTAGGCTCGGTCGTAGCCTAACGATTGGAGATACTCCAGGTCTTCGGAGGTAAGTTGGACACCGCCCAACATGCCGGGACGGCGTTCCAAGGTTCTCCTCAGCGATTCGCGCCGCCGCCACTTCTCTATCTCAGCGTGATGTCCAGACAGCAAAATCTGGGGTGTTTCCATTTCCCGAAATTGGGCGGGGCGAGTGTAGAGAGGGTGTTGCAGCAGCCCTGAAGATATGGAGTCCTGGGTAACGTTTTCCATCGAGCCCACCACGCCTGGCGACAGCCTGGAAATCGCGTCTATCATCGCCATGGCCGCCAATTCTCCCCCGGTCAGCACGAAATCGCCGAGGCTGACTTCCCGGGTGATCAGCCGCTGCCGGACGCGGTCGTCCACTCCGGCGTAGTGGCCGCATATCAACACCAGATCGGGGCTATTGGCCAGGTCCTCTGCCATCTTCTGGTTGAAGACCTCGCCTTGGGGCGATAGAAGAACCACTTCGGCGCCTGGCCTGTCTGCGGGAGCCACGTTTGACAGAACCGCTTCCACAGCCTCGAATATAGGCTCGGGCTTCATGACCATTCCGGGGCCTCCGCCAAATTGGTAATCGTCGGCGGTGCCGTGGGCATCGTGGGTGTAGGCGCGGATGTCAGTGACCTTAATTGAGATCAATCCCCGTTGGCAAGCCATGCCCACCATGCTGTCGCCCAACGGTCCGGGGAACGACTGGGGGAATAAGGTAAGTACGTGAAAGCGCATTAAGTGACCATCAATTAAAAAGGGTCCAGCAGCGAGCCTGAGCAAACGCTACCGGACCCTTTGGCAGTCATATTCCGGTCTTGGTTCTGGGTTAAGCCACCGGTTGAGGGACGGCGGCGGGTAGCTTGTTGATATATGCCTCGCCGCCCTTCATGACCAACTGTATCTTTTCCCGGTCACGAAGCACCGCTATATTCTTCAAAGGATCATCATTGACCACCAGCAGGTCGGCCAGCTTTCCCGCCGCAACGGTCCCGATCTCCTTGTCTAGGTCAACACACTCGGCGGCCCAGCCAGTGGCGGCCTGAATCGCCTGCATATTGGACATGCCCCGCTCCACCAGCAGTTCCACTTCCCGTGCGTTGTCGCCGTGGACGAATCCGCCGGCGTCGGTGCCCGCCACGACCTTCACCCCGGCCGAAAGGGCCATGTGAACGCTTTGTTCGTGGATCTGCATTAGGGAACTGGCCCGCTGGATCATATGGGGCGCGCTGATGGTGGAGTGGAACTCGTAAACCTCGAATGTCGGCACCAAAAATATGCCGTTGTCCGCCATCATCTTTAGCAGGTCCGGATCTTCGGCCAGGTAGCAACCGTGCTCTACAGAGCCGGTGCCTTGGGCGATGGCCATGCGAAGTCCGGGCCCGCCCACCGCATGGCACATGGTGCGCCTGCCCAGGGCTTTAGACTCGTCTAGCAACGCTTTTACTTCGTCGGGACCAAATTCAATGTCTTTAGGCCCGTGTCCGGGGCGCGAGCTTGCGCCGCCGGTGGTGGCGAATTTTATTACGTCTGCGCCCACCCGGACCATTTCCCTGACCTTTGCTCTCACGGCTTCCGGCCCGTCGGCGACGCCGGTGGGAAGCCTGGGGTCCGAATCGTGAAGACTGTGATGGCCGGAACCGCTCACCCGGTCGGCCAATCCGCCGGTGGGAGAAACGATGCTCACCGACAGCATAAGGCGCGGTCCGGGATATAGACCCTCTTCTATGGCGTGCTTGAACCCGGCGTCCAATCCACCGCCATCCCTTACACAGGTGTAACCGGCGGCCAGGGTCTCCTCCAACGCTTTGGCGGTGCGAAGATGACCCAAAGAGCCCGGCTCGTTGAGGCCCCACCGTGATTCCAACCGGTAGTCTTTAGACGCCAGGTGGTCATGACAATCGATGAGCCCCGGCAACAGGGTCATGCCCGAGGCGTCCAGAATCTCAACGCCGGGGGGAAGGGTCACCGCCCCCCTGGGGCCAACCATCTCTATCCGGTCTCCGTTGATCAACACCGCGGAATCGTTCAACACCGGTGATCCTGTCCCGTCGATCAAGTTGGCGCCGATCAATGCCTTCATTCCTGTCATTCGCTCCTCCGATTTGCAGGGCGTTAAAACACGGTCGTTAAAACCAGGATGCTAAATAACCGAAGTGGGCTTGTCAAGACACGGATCGGCCGTGGGCAGGTCATCTCGCCATGGCGCCGGCCGAAAAATTTCGGTATCAGGAAAGATCTGCTTGAATAGCATTTTTCGTCGCCTTTCGTTCGTCGCCCTGGGCGTTCATTATTGGGACAGATTTGACTGAAAATCGAGTGGACTCGGATAGGAGATTGATCGTGAACATTAGCTATAATCTAAGAATAGTATAAATTTGATGATACTCCCAGGACTAAGATAGACCAGAGTCTTATAGGTGTTGTAAGGCCGCTCGGTGATTGGAATGAGGTACATCACAATAGTGCCAGTATCGGGACGGGCATCGGGACCGCGAGCCTTAGCAGCCGCGCTTTTGATGGCGCTTTTCTTGACGGCGTGTGGTTCGGCGGCTGGCGGCCAGCTCGTGTTTGTTTCGGTGGTGGGTGGCGACCCTGAGATCGTCGTGATGGACACCAAAACGAGGGAAGCCTCGCGAATAACCAACAACACCAGCCGAGACCTCCAACCCCAATGGGCGCCGGACGGGCGGAAGATTGCCTACATTTCCGACCAGGCTGGAGACATGGAGATCAACGTTGTGGACCTGGATACTGGATCCACCATCCGCTTGACTCATAACGGTGGAGACGACCTATATCCCCGATGGTCGCCCGATGGCAAAAGCTTGGCGTTCATATCTGAACAAGAAGGCACGCCGGAGGTCTTTCTCATGAGCGCGGCTGGAGGCCCGGCCACCAAGATCACGTTTAACGGCGCCGAGAACATACTGGGAGACTGGTCTCCCAACGGCGAATGGCTGGTGTACTACAACGAGAGAGCTCCGGAGAACTCAACTGTGAGCTCAACTGATGAGCGAGGCCTGTGGTTGCGAAATCCCGATGGCGTCGACCTGGTGCGCCTGACCGCAGGAATTGACCGGGACCCCGTGTGGTCTCCCGACGGGAAGCACATCGCTTTCGTACGCTGGGAGGAAGGTAACGCCGATCTGTTCGTCTTGAAAAAGATGGGCGGTGGCGCCTGGCAGGACGGAGTCGAAGTCATCCGGTTGACCCAGCACGAGGCTGACGATCTGTCGCCCAACTGGTCGCCGGACGCCCGGAGCATCGCCTTCGTTTCCCTCCGTGAGGGAAGCGCGGAAATATATTCCATTAGGGCTGACGGGTCAAAACAAAGGCGGCTGACCAACAATGAAGCCGATGATCTTGATCCGGATTGGTCTTCCGACGGAAGCCAAATCGCCTTTGTATCCAGCCTGTACGGCCAGTCGGAGATCTTTGTGATGAACGCCGACGGCTCCCGGCAACACCGGCTAACGAATAACACGGTGGAAGATTTCTCCCCTCACTGGTAGCCGTGGCCAATCGTATCCAAACCGGCTGGGCTGGACCCGGCGAAAAACGTGGTGTTACACTGCCGGCTCAGGTCAACCCATCTGCTGATTAGCCTTCGGCCTTTGTGTGATCCATGGAATATCGACGAATCGCCCCCATGATGGGCAACCTGTGGTCCCCCATCGCCGCTGTCACTTCGCACTGGCAGGACCGTAGCAACGTCCAGATCGCCGTCGCCATTGCAGCTGCGTCCATCGTTCCCGACATGCCCAGAGTGCTGCTCCAGATTTACAAGACCAATCACAGTCATGGCATGATCTACGAAAGCGGCGCATTTGCCTTGAACTTTCTTCGCCGTGACCAGCTTGACCTAATAAAGAGCTTCGGATTTGTGTCAGGACGGGATCAGGATAAATTGAAGGACGTCGCATTTAGGCCCGGAGAAACGGGAAGCCCATTGCTAGAGGCTTGCTGGGGTTATTTGGACTGCCGGGTGGTCAACGCCATGGACGGCGGCGATATGACCTGCTTTTTGGCCGACGTGGTTGGCGGTGATACTCTTCAAGATAATTCGGGGGAAGATTCGCCCCTGTGGTGGAGAGACGCACGACGCCGGCTGCCTGCTGATTGGATGGAAGAGTGGGATCGGAAGATCGCTGGGGAGATTGATATTTCTAAGACGCTTTTGAACCGAATCGATCTCAACACCCGCTTCACCCACTCAAATCAATGATAGTGGCTGAGAACAGGATTATGCTCATTGAGAGCCTATGGGTGACGTAGAGGGAATCATCCAGAGGATCCATGACTCCCAACCACAGGCCGTTTTGGCCGTGGCCGGCGCTGGAAATCAATCGATTACCTGGTTGTTGGGCGTGGCCGGCGCTTCCCGGACCTTGCTGGAAGTGTTGGTGCCTTACGGCAGGCTTTCCATGATCGGGTTTCTCGGCCACGAGCCCGACCAGTACGTTTCCAGCCACACCGCCTGGGAGATGGCCGGCGCCGCATATCGCCGGGCGTTGGCGTTGCGTGAGGACGAAGCGCCGCAACCCCCGCCGGTCGTGGGCATCGCTTGCACGGCCACCATTGCCACCGACCGGCCCAAACGCGGCGAGCACCGGGCTTACGTGGCGGCGTGGGACGAAACCGGATGCACGACATACGGTCTTCTGCTCAACAAGGGCTTGCGCGACCGGGCGGGAGAGGATGAGTTGGTGAGCCGCCTGGTGATCAACGCGTTGTCCGCCGTCTCGGGCGTTGAATCGGAGTTGGACCTGGGGCTGACCGATGGCGACCACCTAGAAGTTGAACGCACTGTTCACCCAGACCCCATCGAACTTCTCCTAGCAGGGGAGGCCGGCATCGTGACGGTCCATCCCGATGGGAGAATGGCAGTCGGCGCGCCGGTGTCCGCCGCCATATTGCCGGGTTCCTTCCGGCCCTTTCACCAAGGACACCAAAAGTTGGCCGACATTGCTGGGAAACTCACCGGCAAGCAGGTCTACTTCGAGCTTTCGGTGGCGAACGTGGACAAGCCGCCTCTGGAAGCTGCAGAAATCAAGGAACGTCTAACCCAGTTTCAAGGCAAAGCAACGGTGGTGTTAACCAGGGCTGAGACCTTTCGGAAGAAGGCCCACCTGTTGCCCGGCTGTCCTTTTGTCATCGGGTGGGACACGGCGGTGCGGCTGGTCGCCCCCCGGTACTACGGCGATTCGTCCGACGAAATGCTCGCCGCTCTGGCCGAGATTTGGGCCGCTGGTTGCAAGATCCTGGTGGCCGGCCGCGACGATGACGGCGTGTTCAAAACCCTGGCGGATGTCCCAGTGCCCGAAGGGTTCAGGCCGCTTTTCCAGGAGATTACCGAGTCCCAGTTCCGGGAGGATGTGTCCTCCACGGCTCTGAGGGCAGGGTCGTAAGTATCTATATCTAATCCGAATCCACCGATGGACCCGGATGGAGGGGGTGAGGACAGCGGAAGAGGGGGGAGGGAGTTGCAGGCGCGATGATCCGGGCTTGAATTCGGGTAGACGGGAGGTTGGCGGGCGGTCGCAGGCGCTTTTGGGGGCGCCGATGGCGGTCTGCAGTGGCTGTGCTGAGCGAGATGGCGGGATAGGACACGGGAAGAGGCGCTCGCGGACCGGGACTGGCGCGAGTTTGCCGGGACGTTCAGTTGGCCGGATGGCGGGTCAGTTGCAGACGGGTCGTCAGGCTGGGAGTGGCAGGGCGCGCAGCCGGGCCAGGGCGCGACTGAACTGGGTTTCCCAAGGCCAGCGCTGGGGCAGATGCAGGGTGAGGCGGCGCGCCGAGCGGGTGAGCCGTCCGGCCAGGGAGAAGAACCGTCGCCTGAGGGTCTTGGTGGTCACGATCTGCTCGCCCAGGCCGATGCGCGCGGTCCAGCGGGCCAGGTGTGGGACATCACCTGGACGGCCAGCCAGGCGCCGTTGGCGGCGAAGCGGCCGGACGGCATGTGGTTCAACCCGACGCCGTACTTGAGGTCGCGTATCGCATTCTCGATCTCGGCGTGGCGGCGGTGGTCGGCCTCCAGTTCCAGGGTCTCTCCGTCCCGGTCGGTGATGAAGCGGTGATAACTGTAGGTGGCGAAGAGGGCCAGTTGGGAACCGGGGGTCGGCTGCACCCGCCGGACGATGAGCCGCACCGGCGCGGCGTCCGGCTCACTCTGGAAGGGGGTATAAGTCGTCTCGGCCACAGCGGCGGCGCCGTCCATCCAGTAGGGAATCGGCGTCCAGGCAGCTTCGGGTATGGCCTCGATGAGATTGCGCAGGCTTTTGTGCTGGCGGATGGTGATGGAGAAGCGCACGTCCAGCTTGCGGCAGACGGCGACCACGGCGTGGGTATAGAAGCCGCTGTCGGCCCGCAGGGTGATCTGCCCGCTGGCGCCAGCGTAGCGCACCCGCCCCACCGTCTCCCGCAGGAAGTGGGCGGCCCCGCGGGCGGTGTTGGCGCGGCCCTCGCGCAGCCGGGACATCAGCACGTCGCCGGCGCCGGCGGCGACGGCCAACAGCGGGTGATAGCCCCGGGCGCCGGTGTAGCCGTGGTGGCGGGCGCCCTCCTTGGCCAGTCCGTAGGTCTCGCAGATCGTCGAATCAAGGTCGATGGTAAATGGTGCGTCGCCGGGTCCGGCTCCGGCCTGCCAGGCCCGGGCCAGCAACTCGCGGCTCACCCGGTCCAGTTGGCGGACGTGGCCCCAGCGAAAGCTGCGCAGGAAGGCGCCCAGGGTGGAGGGCGCCTTGAGCACACTGCCCAGGGTGCAGGCTGTCCCGCCGGCGCGCAGCGCATCGGCGTCGTCGATGCAGTCGCCGCCCGCCAACGCAGATGCCACCAGCGTCATCATCTTGTCACCGGTGTTGGCTCGGCCTGGGGCCCGGCCCAGGTCCAGGCGCCGGTCAACCAGTTGGGAAAGGCCGAGGTGCAAGGCCAAGGTGGCGGGAAGGAGCAGGCCGGCATTGTTGACCAGGCGGTGGTCGTCGAAGGAGATGTGGATGCGGTCGAGGTGGTTGCGTGGTCGCATCTATTGGGTGCTCCTTGTTTCTGGTCGGTTTTCTGTTATAAAACCATTATCCCAGATTCAGAGGAGCACTTCCTTCCCTATCCGCCCTGTCGCGACACGCCCTCTATCGGTGGATTCGGGCTTAGCGGGCAGCCTCTAAAGACGGCTAGACAAGCCTGTGGGCAAGGTCCATCATGGATGGATGGGACGGCTGGACCATCGCGTATCCTGAGTGTCAGGCTTGGGAAAACCGCCTTGATTTGACCCCACGCAAAATTGACACACTTCGCGTGCCGATGTTATATTTGTAGACGTTTTCACGCCGATTTCTCGGCGAGTCGACCTCCAAAATCCAGGCTCTCAATCGCTGAATTACGTGGGTAAAACCCGCCATAATGCTACAGGCTTTCGACCCCGGTATATTCGCTGCTAATTGGACTGCGGTTGCCCTATCGGCCGTAGTCGCCGCCGTGGCTATCATGGGAATGTTCGGCACCTCTAGGATCATTTCCTCCCGGCGCCCCTCCGAAATCAAGCTATCTCCCTACGAGTGCGGAATCCCTCCAACGCCCTACAGTTGGTCTAATATCAACGTCCGGTTCTATATCTTCGCCATTCTCTTTTTGATATTCGACGTAGAGGCCGTCTTCCTATTTCCCTGGGCCGTGATCTTCATGCATCAGAAGGTCGTCGAAGCCAACCCGATTCCCTTTTACTCCATGATGTTGTTCTTGGGCGTACTTTTTTTCGCCATCGTATATGCTTGGAAGAAGGGAGCGCTGGAATGGCAGAAATAACATCAGGCGGCGGCAACCGGCCATCTCCCAGCCTGCTAAGCCAAACGACTGCTGGCAAGGTCCCGGGAGTGATCACGGCCACCACAGAGCAGTTGTTCGCCATGGCCCGCAAGTCTTCCCTCTGGACCTTGAGTTTCGGGCTTGCTTGCTGCGCGATCGAGATGATCTCGACCTATATGGCACACTACGATTTCGATCGCTTCGGAGTTGTTACCTGGCCATCGCCCCGGCAGTCCGACGTCATGATCGTGGCCGGCACCGTGGTCAAAAAGATGGCCGACCCGATACGTCTGCTCTATGAGCAAATGCCCGACCCCAAATGGGTCATAGCCATGGGTAGTTGCGCCACTAACGGAGGTCCCTACTACCGGTCTTATTCCGTTGTAATGGGGGTGGACCACATCGTGCCGGTGGACGTTTATGTCCCCGGCTGTCCGCCGCGGCCGGAGGCCCTGCTTTACGGCATCATGAAGCTCCAGGAAAAAATCATGCAGGATGCGGGCGAAAGTGGCCGAACAGGATAACGGCCATCCAGATTCCTCTGACCAAACAGACACCGGCCAAACGGACACCGTCGTACAGGCCGACCTGAGCGGGTTGAGCCAGGCGTCCTTGCAGCTGCTAACCCGGTTGCAAGGAGCTCTGGCGGAGTTGCATCCCCGAATCGACGCGTTCCGAGATATGCCCCAGATCACCATCGAAGCCGCCGACCTGGCCAAGGCTTGCCGGGTGCTTAAAAATGATCCTAGAATCAATGCCGCTCAGTTGATGTGCTTGGCATGCGTGGACTACCAGGAAAGTTTTCAGCTGGTGTACATGCTTCATTCCTTGGACCCCGAGGCGAGCATGGTCCTCAAGGCCGATCTTCCATATGAGGCGCCCGTGGCACCTTCGGTCACATCGGTCTGGCGCGCCGCAGACTGGTACGAACGCGAGGCCCACGATCTATTTGGAGTGGTGTTTGAAGGCCATCCCGACCTGGCGCCCCTGCTGCTGTACGAAGGTTTTGAAGGGTTCCCCGGCCGGAAAGAATTCCCCTTCCACGAATACCAGGAGTTCTGATGCCCGTGGAAAGCGTGCTGCTAACAGCTAGGGTCGCCTGGGATGAAGGGTGCTATTTGGCCAAGGTGGACCAGCTTCCGCTGGAGGCATCGGGCGACTCGGTGGAAGCAGCCCAAGATGAACTGGTAGAGGTTGTCAGAGCGTGGATCCAGGACCACGACGGCACCATAGGTTTGAGCGAGACATTGGCCGACGCCGGTTTCCCCGATGTCGAAGAAGACACGGAGGTTCAACTGGAGTTCGTAGATTGACCGGCCTTTTAGCTAGAGGGTCGTGTGTTCAGGGGAAACAGAACACCAATGAGCAAACCAAGGAGACGGCGCAATGTCCGGACAACTGACAGGTCAGGTAGCACTCGTCACCGGAGGAGCCAGGGGATTAGGACGTGGATTTGCTCAGGCGATGGCCTCAGCGGGCTCTGCCGTTGCGATAACGGCCCGCACTGACTCCCAGATCAACGAAACGGTGAAGTCCATCAAGGACGAAGGTGGTCAAGCGGTTGGGTTCTCGGTGGATGTGACCGACCAGGCTGGCATGGAAGAAGTAGTCAAGACTATAGAGAGTGAATTACGGCCTATTGATATTCTCGTAAACAACGCTGGTGTTGTTACGCCCACAGGTCGGGACTGGGAAATAGAACCTGATGACTGGTGGCGCGCCATGGAAATCAACGTGAAAGGCCCTTACATCTGTACCAGAGCCATCCTTCCAGGCATGATAGACGGAAAGCGGGGCCGGATCGTAAACATTTCTAGTGGGGCAGCATATAATCTGCATCCATACACGACTTCGTACAGCGCAGCAAGGGCAGCAATAAGCCAATTCACCAAATGTTTGGCCGCTGCGGTAACGGAGTTTGGGATATGCGTGTTCGCATATTCTCCGGGATTTGTTCGCACTGATTTAACCGAGTATGTGGCAGATCCCACGAACATGCCGGAAGGATCTAGTGAGCGATTTCGAGCGCGTTTCGATGCAGGCCGTGATAACTCCATGGAAGACGGCACAAGCAAGCTGATGTTTCTTGTATCAGGAAAAGTGGACGCTCTGACAGGCAGGTACATCAATGTTCGAGACCCTGAAGACGAGTTGATCGAGAATATGGATACCATCCTCTCAGATAATCTCTATACGCTCGGCCTTATCAAATGACATTACTACGCTTTTGCATATGAATAACGGTCAACTAAATGGCTAACGTTTCCGGCAACACGGCCCCCGCGGGCGAGCCCATGGAGATGCTCCTTAACATGGGGCCCCAACACCCGTCCACTCACGGCGTATTCCGTCTGGTGTTACAGGTCGATGGGGAAAAGATACTCGACTCCGAACCCCATATCGGCTACCTGCACCGGGGGTCGGAAAAGCTGTGCGAGGGCGAGCAGTACCACCAGGTGATCACCCTCTTCGACCGCATGGATTACATCGCCAATTTCAACAATGAAATGGTGTATTGCATGGCGGTGGAACAGCTGATGGGCCTCACGGTTCCCGAGCGGGCGGAATACGTGCGGGTGATACTTTGCGAGTTAAACCGCATAGCCAGCCACCTGCTATTCGTCGCCACCATGGGGCTGGACGCGGGCGCGATGACACCCGCCATGATCTGCTTCCGTGGCCGGGAGCGGGTTCAACCCCTTTTTGAAGCCGTCTCCGGCGCGCGGATGATGCACAACTACTTCCGGGTGGGGGGTATCAAAGAAGATCTGCCCGAGAACTTTGGCGAAATGGTCGCGGAGCTTTTGCCGCTGCTGAGAGGGGACGTTGAGGAGGCGGACAAACTCCTGACGTTTAACGAGATATTCCTCGCCCGGCTGAAAAACGTGGGGGCGATCTCAACCGAAGACGCACTCGATTACGGGTTTACCGGTCCGTGCTTAAGGGCTTGCGGCGTGGACTACGACTTGCGTAAAGCCCACCCATATTCGGTCTACGACCGGTTTGAGTTCGACGTTCCGGTGGGACTTGACGGAGATTGTTGGGATCGGCACTACGTCCGGGTCCAAGAAATGTTCGAGTCGTTGAAAATCGTGGAGCAGGCGCTGGAGCAGATGCCCGAAGGCAACATCGCCTCGTCGTTGGGCCGGCGTCTGATCCGGCCTCCAAAGGGTGAGGTGTATGTTCGGGCCGAGAATCCCCGGGGAGAGCTGGGGGTTTATCTCGTGAGCGACGGCACCGACAAACCTTACCGGTTGAAAGTCCGGCCACCCTCATTCTGCAACCTTTCCGCCATCAGGCATCTGTTGCGTGACACCTGGATCGCCGACTCCGTGGTGATCTTGGGTTCCCTTGATATCGTCTTGGGAGAGGTGGATCGGTGAGCCTCGCAGAGGTGTTTTGGATACTGGTGGGATTGCTCACCATGTTCGCCGCCCTATCGGTGGTGGTTCTGTTTCTGACCTTGTTGGAACGGAAGGTGCTGGCGCGTTTGCAACGCCGGCTAGGCCCCACGCGCACCGGGCCCATGGGGGTGATGCAACCGGTGGCCGACGCCGTAAAATTATTGCTCAAAGAGGATATTCTCCCTTCGTCGTCGGAGAAAGCCATCTTCTGGATATCTCCGGTGATCGTGGTGATCCCCGCATTTATGATCTGGGTCACGATTCCCGCATCCCACGACGCGGTGTTGCAGAATTTGGACATGGGACTCTTATACATCACCGCGTTTGCCGTGATGGGCATCTTGGGATTGGTCCTGGCGGGCTGGGGTTCGGCCAATAAATACGGCACCATTGGGGGCTTGCGGGCTGCTGCCCAGCTCATCAGCTACGAGATACCCATCATCATGGTTGTCATCGGGGTGGCGATGCTGGCCCAATCCCTGGATCTGCGCGAGATTGTGGATAAGCAAAGCCCCTACCCATATGCGTTGGTGCAACCCTTGGGCCTGGCAATATTTTTCATTGCCGGTCTGGCTGAGGTGGGCCGGACGCCCTTTGACATTTACTTTGCTGAATCCGAGGTTGTGGGCGGACCTTTCGTGGAATACAGCGGCGCCCATTGGTCGGTGTTTTTCCTGGCCGAGTACATCAACACCTTTGCCATTGCCGCTTTGACGGTGATACTGTTCCTGGGCGGATGGTCCGGACCGCTGCTTTCGGGCGACTGGGTGATAATTTGGTTCTTGCTCAAGGTCTTCGCGGTGATCGTGGTGATTTTTTGGATTCGCGGAACGTTCCCCCGGTTGCGCATCGACCAACTCATGGCGTTCGCTTGGAAGGTCATGGTTCCCTTGTCGTTCCTAACCATATTGATTACCGCCATCTACCAGTTCTACCAGTGGCCCTCGTGGACGTTGACATTGATGTCCTCAGCCGGTCTTGTGCTGGTGGCTTATCTGATCTACCGGAAGATGGTTGGCCCGGCCAATCTGGTGGCTGACGTGCGGGCGAGACAGGAAGCCCAGGCTAAAGAGAGGGCTCTCCGGGCGCGATCTGGGAACGCCGTTAATAATCCTGCTAATAATCCTGCCGGAGGCGCGGTGGCCAATGCTGAATAGCCTGAAGGGTTTGTGGGTGACCTTAGTCTCCACCGTCAATGGGCTGAGGGAGCCGGTGACCCGTCAATACCCATCGACGGGGACCATGTGGAAAAGGGTGGAAGAGCCCACGCCGGTGCAAGACCGGTTCATGGGTTTTCCGGCGCTGACCTGGGACGGCGAGGTGGAGGAGCCGTTTTGCACCAGTTGCATGGTCTGCATACGCCAGTGTCCGACCCAATGTATGTCGGCCACGATGATTGACAATCCCGCTCATCAGGAAGGCCGCAGTTCAAGGCGCAAGATCGTCGAGAGCTTCGAGATCAACCTGAACCGGTGTATACTATGCGGGATTTGCGTCGAGGTGTGTAATTTCGACGCGATAGTCATGAGTCACGAACACGAGATGAGCACCTTCCAGCGCAACGGCGACAGAGTGGACCTGCCGGCATTGCTGGAAATAGGCAAGAAATTCCAGCGGGAAACAGATTGGGTGCCGCCAACCGTTTTGGCTAAACAGCGGGCCGCCGAGGAAGCCGCTAAAGATGCGGCTGAAAAAGCGCCTGCCGAATGGGAGCCCGGCCACGAAGAGCCAGCCGCAGCGGCTGAACCGGCCGATGCCTGACATTTAGAAGTGAATCTCCCGGCAGGGCCGTCTTGGCTAACCATGGCCTTTCGGTAAGCCGCAATGCAATCTTAGAGCCGCCGATCTGGGTGGCTCATTATTTGCCAGAAACCGTGACTATTCCCGGATTGCAAGCAATGAAGATAAATAACCTGTGAGCTAGGCATGCCCTGGATTCTTTTCATATTCTTGTCGGTTTTAACCCTGGGCGGTGGATTGGGGGTGGTTGTAACCCGCAACGTGGTCCATGCAGCGCTATTTCTGTTGGTGTCGTTGGTGGCCGTGGCGGGGTTGTTCTTGATCCTACTCGCGGAATTCCTGGCTTTGGTCCAGGTCCTGATTTACGGCGGGGCCATCATTATCGTGTTGCTCTTCGCCATTATGCTGACCCGTTCGGCCGAATATCCCCGCATCAGCGACAACCGGCAGTGGCCTCTGGCGGCGGTAGCGGCCGTGGGATTATTGGGCGTGCTTGCGGCGGCTTTCTTGGCGCGTCCGTTGCCCCAACTAGTAGAGGAAACCCAAGCCCAAAGCCCCGCCTTCGCCGATCTGGGGAATTCCCTGTTCACCCGCTGGGCGATTCCGTTCGAGGTGGCTTCTCTGGTGCTTTTGGTTGCCCTGATAGGCGCCATAATCATCGCGCGGAGCGGCGGGGAGGAGCGGTAGCCTTGGTTCCCCTGGTCTACTTCCAATTGGTGAGCGCCGGCCTGTTCGCCATAGGCTTGTACGGGGTTTTGGCCCGGCGCAGCGCCGTTCTGATCGTCATGTCCATCGAGTTGATGCTCAATGCGGTGAACATAAACCTGATTGCCGCTTCCTCTCATCTGGAAGGAATCGGCAAATTCGCCCAGTTCGATGGTCAGATAATAGCGATCTTTGTGGTTACGGTCGCCGCCGCTGAGGTCGGTTTGGGCCTGGCGATAATTCTGCGCATATACCGCCAACGAGGCACGGTCAACGTGGACGAGATCGACCTGATGAAATGGTAGCCTGGTGAAAATGGTAGATAGCACTCAGCACTCAGCCGTCAGCTTTCAGCCGGTTTCGGAGCGAGCCTAACGTGGAGTGGGCCTGGCTCATACCGGTTTTGAGTTTTATCGCTGCCCCGGTGATCGTCATTGCCGGCCCCAAGCTGCCGGGCAAAGGCTCATTCCTGGCCATCTTGGCTATGGCCGCGGGATTTGTGATCTTCTGGGTGGTGTTCAGCGGGTTCCTAGGGGCTACACCTGAGTCGGACGAATGCATGACCAGCCCAGAGACCGGCGCCATGGTCTGCGGCTATGAGATCGAATGGTTCCATGCCGGGCTGGCCAGGCTGGACCAAAGCGTTACCCTGACCTGGGGCACGTTGATCGACCCGCTGACCCTTGCCATGCTTGGTTTGGTGACCTTTGTGGCATTGATGGTCCAGGTCTATTCCCTGGGATATATGAAGGGCGACCCGCGCTTCGGCTGGTATTACGCCGTTCACGCGATGTTCGCCGGGTCCATGCTCACCCTGGTTTTGGCCGACAACTTCCTGATGTTGTATGTGGCGTGGGAGTTGGTGGGTATCTGCTCCTATCTGCTTATCGGCTTCTGGCACGAGCTCCCGGCGGCTAGAGAGGCGGCGAAAAAAGCATTCATAGTCACCCGGATCGGTGACGCGGGGCTTTTGATAGGCATCCTTTTGCTGTGGAGCGAGGTGGGTAGTTTCAGCATGTCCGCTGCTTTCGAAGCGGCCAGCACCGGCGCCATGAGCGAGGGCGTCACCACCGCCGCGGCTCTTCTGCTCCTGTTGGGCGCCATGGGTAAATCGGCCCAATTTCCTTTCCATGTTTGGCTGCCCGACGCCATGGAAGGACCCACGCCGGTCAGCGCGCTGATCCACGCCGCCACAATGGTGGTGGCCGGGGTGTATCTGGTGGCCCGCGCCTTCCCGATATTCTCCGCGTACGACGGCGACGCCCTGTTGGTGGTTGCGGTGGTCGGCTTGGTCACGGCCCTGCTGTCGGCCTCGATCGCCTTAGTGTCCGTCGATCTGAAGCGGATACTGGCTTACTCCACCATCAGCCACTTGGGGTTGATGATGCTCTCCCTGGGGGCCTTTGGCTACACGGCGGCCATCTTTCACCTGCTGGCCCATGGTTTTGCCAAAGCCCTTTTATTTCTAGGAGCCGGCAGCGTGATGCACAGTACGGAGGCCCAGGACATCAGGCAGATGGGGGGCCTGATCAAAGTGATGCCCATCACGGCCATAGTCTTTTCCGTAGGCGCGCTGTCTTTGGGGGGGATACCTCTCCTTGCCGGGTTCTGGAGCAAGGACGAGATACTCAACGCCGTCAGCCAAAACCGGAATCCGGTCTTCATAGTCCTTACCCTATTAGTGGCGTTCATGAGCGCATTCTATATGGCGCGTGCCATGTTCGTGGTGTTTTTCGGACGTCTGCGTCAAGGGCTGGACCATGCCCACGAGTCGCCCTGGTTGATGACGGCGCCCATGTTGCTTCTTGCGGTATTTGCCGCCGGGTTTGGGGTGATTGCTTTCGACTGGCCGGGCTCATTCCCGGGGTTTGGCGGAGTGGTGTTCTTCCACGAGGCGGAAAAATTCCATTTCAACTGGGCAATAGGAATCCTCTCGACCATCCTAGCTCTGGGTGCGTTCTGGCTGGCTAGCCTTTGCTACTTGAGGGAGAGGATTTCGCCGGACATATTGCGGCGAAGATCCCCATGGTTGGCCAACGTGGTGGAGAACAAGTACTACTTCGACGAAGTGTACCAATGGACCGTGGACCGGGTGGTGCTGGTTTTTTCCAGGTTCATCGCCATGTTCGACCGGGCCGTGATCAACGACGTGGCGGTCAACGGACCGGCCGACACGGTGCGGCATCTGGGTTTCGTCCTGCGGCTGCACGTTACCGGCCATATGTACAGCTACGCCCTGGCCATGGTGTTGGGGTCGGTGGGGTTGATCGTAGTCTGGTGGCTGAGGTCTGTTTAGTCATAAATCGCATCGTTGGGTTATTTGCTGAACATCACGAGCCCACAGACAAGAATTGAAATCCCCCTCAATCCCCCTTTGCAAAGGGGGAGGTCCAGGCCCACTTTTGCAAAGGGAGGTTGAGGGATTTAGCCCGGTTTGGTTGGCCAACGGCATGTTTTGGAGGCTATTCAGGTTCAACAATCGCATGGAACTTGTGGGAATAGACAGTAAATGAACGGGTTGGAGCAGTCGGCGCTTTTCTTGATCATCATGGTCCCCTCGCTGGGGGGCCTGTTGACCATGTTCTTGCCCAAGGACAGGCCGGCGGATGCCTGGTATTTCGCGATCGGCGTGGCCGTGATTTGCCTGTTGTTGTCCGTTTACGTCTTCATCAGCTATGACTACGGCGCCGGCGGATTTCAAATGGGCCGCGCCTTCCAATGGCTGGAAGACCCCATAAATATCAGCCTGTCCCTGGGCGTGGACGGCGTATCCGCTCCGCTGGTCTTGCTCAATGGTCTGGTGCTATTGGGCGCGGTCTTGATCTCCCAGACCATCCGCGTCCGTACTCGGGATTTCTTCGTGTTGCTGCAAGTCCTGGGTTCCGGGGTGTTTGGGGTTTTCGTGGTGAGGGACCTGTTCTTTTTGTTCTTCTTCTACGAGCTGGCGGTTTTGCCCATGTATCTGCTGGTGGGGGTTTGGGGCAGCAGCACCGACTTCGGCTCCTTCAAGCGGTCGAAAGAATACAGCGCAATGAAACTGTTCCTGTATCTGGTGGCTGGAAGTGTTCTCGTTTGGATCGGCATCTTGGCCATCTACGTCAAATCCGCCAGCCTCGGCGTGCCCACGTTCTCATTGGACATTCTGGGCAAGCTGGCCGCCAGTGGCAACATCAGCGAGGAATTTCAAACCTGGGTGTTCCCGCTGTTCATGGTGGGGTTTGGAGTTTTGGCGGGTCTGTGGCCCTTCCATACGTGGTCGCCCGACGGGCACGTAGCGGCCCCCACCGGGGTCAGCATGCTTCATGCGGGCGTCCTGATGAAGCTGGGCGCCTACGGCATCATTAGGGTGGGTATGGTTCTGCTGCCCGAGGGGGCCGAGAATTGGATGCCCGTATTGATTACCTTGGGCACCGTCAACGTCCTATACGGCGCCGTCTCAGCCATGTCCCAGACTGACCTTAAATACGTAGTGGGATATTCCAGCGTGAGCCATATGGGCTATGTGCTGATGGGCATCGCCACCCTTGACCCCATTGGCGTGGGCGGCGCCGTGTTGCAGATGTTCTCCCACGGAATAATGACGGCCCTGATGTTCCTTTTGGTGGGGGCCGTTTATGACCGGGCGCACATCCGGGATATCAACGTCTTGAACGGTTTGTTCGGACGGATGAAGGTCACCAGCTTCTTCTTTGTCATAGCTGGTTTGGCGTCGTTGGGTCTGCCGGGCTTAAGCGGGTTCATTGCCGAGTTCATGGTTTTTACCGGGGCCTTCCGCACGTATTTACCACTGGCGGTCCTCGCCGTAGTGGGAGCGGCCCTGACAGCGGTTTATATCCTAAGGCTGCTGGCCCGGACCTTCTTGGGAGAGATCGACCCAAGGTGGGAGCACCTCACCGACATTAGCCCCGTGGAGAAGGGAGTGGGCGGCGCTTTCGTGTTCATATTGATTGCGGTGGGCGTTTGGCCCGAGCCTTTGATGCGCGTCATCAACGTAGGCGTGGCCTCATTGCCGGGAGTTTAGTTGGCCAACCGTGGCGGCATTTAGGTTGATATGAATGGTCTGACTGAAAATATTGGCTTGTTGACGCCGGAGTTCGCCTTGGCCGGCCTGGCCTTTGCGGTGTTTGCAGTGGACCTGCTGCTTCCCGAGGGAAAGAAGCAGTTGATCCCTTGGCTTTCTGTGGCCGGTCTGGCTGGAATCATCGCCTTGTCTATCGCGATGCTTTGGGGTCGCCAGGAGACGCTTTACGGTGGGTTGCTGGCAGTCGACGCGTTCTCATTGTTCTTCAAAGTGTTCTTCCTGGGGCTGGGCATATTCATCATTTTCTGTTCTATGGAATTCGTGGACCGGCGGCTGGAAAATCAGGGAGAATTCTACGGCATCTTGCTGCTTTCCATCCTGGGCATGAACGTGATGGCCCAGTCCCGTGAACTCCTCACCGCCTACATAGCTCTTGAGCTGTTGAGTTTCTGCCTCTACGTCTTCGCCGCTTACGCTAGAAGTGAGCCTAAGTCCAATGAGGCGGGGTTGAAATATATCCTCGTCGGCGCATTTTCTTCGGCGATCTTGCTTTACGGCGTCAGCATGATCTACTCCACGTTGGGAGTGACCCAGTTTGCCGACATCAGCCTGGCGTTATCCTCGGCGGAAGACTTGTCTCCCGCATTGTGGGCAGGCGTGGCGCTTTTGGTGGTCGGATTCGGATTTAAGTTGTCGGCCGTGCCATTTCACATGTGGGCCCCCGACGTGTACGAGGGCGCTCCCTTACCGGTAACGGCCTATCTGGCTATCGGTTCCAAAGTCGCTGCTTTTGCCCTGTTTCTTAGGTTGGTGGCGGAGGGCTTCGTGCCTGCTGAATCCCTTTGGAGCCAGTGGCAGATGATATTCGCGGTGCTGGCCGCGGTGACCATGTTGCTGGGCAACCTGGTTGCGTTGGCCCAGACCAATCTCAAGCGCCTCATGGCATACTCTTCAATCGGCCACGTGGGGATCATCCTGGCGGGGATCGCCGCCCTGACGCCCACTTCGGTCTTGGCTGCCAACGGCGTGGTGCTGTATATAGTTGGGTACTCCATAACCAACCTGCTGGTATTCGCCGCGATCATCGCGTTCTTTAACCTCACCGGCAGGGACGACATCGCCGACCTTGGTGGCTTGGCAGACCGGCAACCATTGCTGGCCGCCAGCATCGCCATCGGCATGTTCTCTTTGGGAGGGATGCCCATCTTCGCTGGGTTTGTCATCAAGTTCTACTTATTTCTGGCCATGGCCAACGAAGGCTTCCTCTGGCTTGCGGGACTGGCCATATTCGCCAGCCTGATCTCCCTTTACTACTACCTGAAAGTGATCAGGCAGATGTACATCGAGCCCGT
>CBDDEJ010000010.1:0-862357 GCA_965226915.1 Dehalococcoidia bacterium | reverse complement strand
TGCCGCGTCCGGCCCGGCCTGGGGCTGCCGGCAGCTACGATTACGAATACGAGCGCAACGGGGTGAGCAACCTGTTCATGTTGTTCGCGCCGTTGGAAGGGTGGCGCCGGGTGGAAGTGACGGACCGGCGCACGAAAGCCGATTGGGCCCGGGTGGTCAAGCAACTGGTGGACGAGGACTACCCGCACAAAGACCGGATTGTGCTGGTGATGGACAACTTGAACACCCACCACCCGTCCTCGTTGTACGAGGAATTTGAACCTGCCGAAGCGCGGCGCATCGCCGAACGGTTGGAGATTCACTACACTCCCAAACATGGGAGTTGGCTGGATATGGCCGAGATTGAAATCGGGGTGATGGTTCGACAATGCCTGGACCGCCGTATTCCCGACCAAAGCGTCCTGCGGCGGGAGGTGGGAGCGTGGCAGCAACAGCGCAACCAGGACGCAATTACGGGTGGACTGGCGCTTCACCACCTCGGATGCGCGCATCAAACTGAAGTCCCTCTACCCGTCAATCCAACACTGATGGACTACTAGCCACAAACACCCAAGCCAGGAGGAGACCCGTGCCCACCGTTCAGCTGGACCCGACTCTGGAAATGTATTACGAGGACGACGACTACACCGATCCGTGGCGCACCCCCGAGGCGGTGGTCCTGCACCATGGCAACGCCAAGAACACCAAATTGTGGTACGCCTGGGTCCCTCTGTTGGCCCGTCAGTATCGGGTGGTGCGGCTGGACGCCCGGGGTTTCGGCCGTTCCTCGGTCCCACCGGAGGGATACGACTGGTCGCTGAGTAACTTTGCCGGCGACCTGCTGGGGCTGTTGGATTTTTTGGAGTTGGACCGGGTGCACCTCATCGGTGAGACGGTGGGAGGAACCATCTCACTGCAGTTTGCCCACGAGCATCCCGAACGGCTGAAAAGCCTGACCGTCTGCACGTCGCCCTACAAGTTTGCCGGCGTGTCGACCTACCAGGAATACTACCGGTTGGTGCAGGAAGCCGGCGTCCCGGCTTGGGCGCGGGAGACTGGGGACCGGCGGGTTGATCCGGATGCCGACCCGGCGCACCACGAGTGGTACATCCAGCAGATGTCCCAGACTTCGAAGCGGGTGGTGTTGGAGACATTAGCCTACCTGGCCACCCAAGACCTGACGGACATCCTGCCCCAGATAGCCACCCCCACCATGGTCCTGGTGGGGGAGAACAGCGTGGGCAACACCCCCGAGCGAACCCAAATGATGGCCGATCTGATGCCAAACGCCCGGGTGGTGGAGATCCCCGGTGCGGGCGGCTACGTCCAGCATTCCGCCCCAGAGAAATGCGTAACCGCCTGGCGGGAGTTCATTGGGAATCTCAGCCACGAACCAAAAATTTGATTACCGAAAGCTGATCACTGACAGCTAAAACAACGACCTCGACTGGCCGCCGTCCACGTTGATGCAGGCCCCGGCCACCAGGTCGGCCCGGTCCGAAGCCAAAAACGCCACCATTTCACCGATGGGTTCAGGCCAGCCAAACTTGCCTGCCGGGAGATTGTTGCTAATAAAGTCGGCCACTACCTCCGGCGTGTTGGATTGCTGGAACCGGTCCCAGCTGCTGCCGGGAAAATCGATAGAGCCTGGCGCGATGCAATTCACCAGTACGTTGTGGGAGATGGTCTGTAACGCCAGGTGCTTGGAAAAAGCGATTAGCCCCGCCTTGCCGGTCATGTAGTCCATGGACCCGCCATACTCCCGGCCATAAATCGAGGATATGTTTACGATTCTGCCCCACCTCTGGCTCTTCATGTGGGGCAATACCAGAGCCATGAACCGCACTGGGCTTATTAGATTGAATTCCAAACCGTCGCGAAATTGATCCATGGTGGTCTCTTCAAACACGGCCGAACCCCGCCTGCCGCCTGCGTTGTTGACCAGTATGTCCGGCTGTCCTAGGTTGGAAATCGTTTCTTCGTAAAACCTGTTGGAATCGGCCTCGCTGGTCACGTCGGCCTGGGCGCCATGAACCTCAAATCCCTGGGAGCGAAACTCCGCCACGGTTGCCTCCAATTGCTCTTGGCCCCGAGAGCAGATGGAAACCTTGCAACCCTCCCTCGCCAGGGTGTAGGCGGCCTGCTTGCCCAACCCGTGGCTGCCTCCGGTTATCATTGCTACCCTGCCGTTCAATCCCAGGTCCATGACCACCTCCAGCGCGACGCTTGCTTCAGTTTAATGATTCAACGATCTGCTTCACCCATTTGTCGGTAGGAAAATACCGTTCGGGCGAAGGCAAGCGGATTATAGCCTGTGGACGTTGCCGTTGCATCATCCATGAATCCAGCCTCCCCGGCCACTGTCCAGACGCTGGAGGTGCTATATAGAAGACCGGGCGTTCAGAGTGACATAATCATGGGGGGATTGGTGGCTATTGATTTCGAAGGGACGTATTAAACAAAACGTGACAACTGTCAGCGGAGCTTCGCAATGCTTGCTATAGAGGGAATCAAGATACTGGACTTCACTCGTAACGCGCCGGGCATGTTTTGCACCATGGTCTTGGGAGACCTGGGCGCCGATGTTTTGATGGTGGAACGGCCGATGGACGCCCAATTGGCCGAATATCAGAGCCTGGTCGCTGGAATCAACAGCCCCGAAGACGCCCGGCGCGCTGCCGACTACAACGCCCTTCAACGCAACAAGCGCAGCATCACTTTGAATCTACGGGAGCCGGAGGCCCGGGAGATAGTGTATAGATTAGCCGAAGACTCCGACGTGCTGGTGGAAGGTTTCCGTCCGGGAGTAATGGACCGGCTGGGCGCCGGCTATCAGAAGCTCAGCGAGGTGAACCCCCGGCTGGTCTATTGCTCTATCTCAGGATACGGCCAGGACGGGCCCTACGCATCGATGGCGGGCCATGACATCAACTACATCTCCTTTGCCGGCGCCCTGGGACTTTTCGGCCATTCCGAGGAGGAACCGCCGGCCATTCCCTTGAACCTGGTGGCGGATTACGCCGGCGGCGGCCTTTGCGCGGCGGTGGGGATCCTGGCGGCTTTGATGGCCCGAGGGCAGACCGGCCGGGGTCAATACGTGGACATCTCTATGACCGACGGCGCGCTGTACATGATGGCGTCGTTGATCTCGGGGCACTTCGCCCAAGGCGACAAATTCCAACGGGGGACCAGCCGCCTGAACGGGGGCGCTCCCTACTACAACGTTTACCAGACCAAAGATGGCAAGTATTTCACCATCGCCGCCATTGAGCCCTGGTTTTGGCAAAACCTGTGCCGGGCTCTGAACCGCCAGGACATGGCGCCCCACCAAAATGCTGAGGGAGAGCAGCGGGCTGCCGTATTCCAGGCGTTGAAGGAGACATTTCTCACTCGGACCAGAGACGAATGGTTTGAATTGCTCAAGGATCAGGATATTTCCGTGGGCAAGGTCTACAGCTTGGAAGAAGCCTTAGCCGACCCACAGGTGGTCCACCGGGAAATGGTGATCGAAGTGGAATCGCCCCACTCGCCCAGCGGTACGGCGCCCCAAGTAGGTATCCCGCTGCGGTTGTCGGAAACTCCGGGAGCAGCCCGCCATGTGGGAGCGGTGGCTGGGGAGCACACCGGTCAGGTGCTGGCGGGATTGGGCTACTCGTCCGATGAAGTGGACGACCTGCGCCGCCGCCGTGTGGTTGAATAAGTCCTTGTCCATCGGGGCGCCTGCCGGACGGAGCGGATGGGAAACTGAAATTGCCGGTAGCACCGCTGCCTGGCTGGTCCGTTATTCCGGCTGGTTCATATTGTCGGTGCTGTTGACCACCGGCCTGCTTGTTTTGCCCATATTCTTGATGGCCCCCACCGAGCAGGCTTCTCAGGACCCCGGCGGTCCCGTATTCGAACTGCAAGAAAAAGTGCAGACCAGGTTTCCTCCCCGCATCCATGGAACCGGATTCATTGTCGAAGCCAGAGCGACGCCCGAAGACCCAGCGGGAGATATTCTGCGGCAGGCCCCTCTGTGGGAACTGTACCAAAATGAAGAGAGGCTCCGGGGCTCCAGCCTGGGCGAGTTCCTATACGACGGATACGACGCTGATAACCAACGGCAGATCATCGGCGTGTTCACCATCGCCGACGCCGTCAACACCCTGCTGGCTTTGGACCCCCGGACCGATGCGACCCTGGCGACAGCGTCTGACGACTTGGTGAAGCAAGCCGTGCACCGCCTGTTCGCCAGCGATTCAGGCCGCATTTTTCGAGACGCGCTGTCCCGGGACGCCGAGTTTGACGCGAGAGTCGTGGACGGCCAGGAGTTTGATTATTGGCGGGCTTCGGCGTTGTCCTCCTTCGTCGCTTCCGACAATCAAATGTTGGGCGGCGGCGCATCCACCCTCAACCTAGCCAACGACGAAGTGACCCTAGGGAAAGAACGCTACAACCGGCAGGTTCAGGAATTGTTGCGGGGGGATCAGGCCAACTACGGTCTGTGGGGCTTGGCCATCGATGCAAACTTGGAGGCCAGAGAACAAGGCGGCATCGCCTTGCCCTTCGTTGCCGCCACCGTAGTGCTGGTTCTGGTGGTGGTGGGGATGGCCCTGCGCTCCATGCAGTCAGCGGGACTGGCTCTGGTTGGTCTGCTGATGCTTTTCGTCTGGCTCAAGGGCGGCTCCAACCTGGTGGGCCTGAATTCCTCATTGACCCTGGACTTAATCGTACCCATCGCCATGATCTCCTTGGGCGTGGATTTCTTCATACACGCCATGGCCCGTTATCGGGAAGAGCGTCTGCGGACACCATCGCCTCCGCTGGCGCTGCAAAACGGAGCCGCCCGGGTTTTGGGCGCTCTGACCTTGGCTATGCTGTCCGACGGGATTGCCTTTCTGGCAAACGTCACTTCGGGCATCGAAACCATCATCGGGTTCGGCATAGCAGCCGGCATCGCCGTGTTCGCCAGCTACATCGTAATGGGAATGTTTCTGCCTTTGGTGGCCATGCGTTGGGACCAGTGGGCCGCTCGCCAAGTCCGTGGCAGCACGGTAACTGGCGATCATGTTGAGCCGCCGAAGGCGCCGCCGGGGACCTACGGGTTGGTGGTTGCGGTTATGGCCCTGGTGCGTTTTCGATGGTTGGTCCTTGCCGCGGCCGGCGCCGTAACCGTAGCCAGCACCTACCTGGCGTTCCAGCTGGAGCCGCGACTGGACGTAAAGGAGTTTTTCGCTCCGGATTCAGACCTGGTCACGGGCTTGGACAAGTTAGATCAGCACGCAGGCCCGGCCCTTTCCGGCGAGCCCGCAGTGATCTACATCCAAGGAGACCTGACGGGGCAAGAGACCTTATCCGCCATTGCAGACCTGCTGGACCGGATGGGAGAAAACCCGTATCTGGGCCAATCCGCAGATGGCGGCGTTTCCCTTTACCGGAGGACTTTGTTGACCGTGCTAGGCCGGGCCTCCGGCGGCCAATATGCCCGGACCCTCATCGAAGCGGAAACCGGTGTATCAATCACCGATGATAACGGCGATGGCATACCTGATACCCGGGAGCAGGTCTTGGCGGCATATGACTACATCGTGGAGCATGGAGTCCCCCTTCGCCGGGGGACGCTGGTCTACGACCCGGTGCAGGTCCGGGAGACCTTGTTCCACCAGTCAAAATCCGGCGGTCCTGACAACGCAAATGAACAAGCCACCATTATCATTTTCGGAGTGTTGGGCACGCGGGAACAGGCCAAGGTTGCGCCGTCCCTCCAGGCGCTGGAAGCAGACTTGGAGACTCTGAGAAAGCTGCCGTCCATTTCATTTGCGGGAGTCACCGGTTCCCCTTTTACCAGGCATTCCACGCTAAAAGCGTCCACCAGCGCGCTGAACACATCCTTGCCGGTGGCCGTCGCCGCATGCCTGGTATTGCTGCTGATTTGGATGCGGTCGGTCCGGTACGCAGTGGTGACTATCCTGCCGATCGGGCTGGTGGTGTCGTGGCTCTATGGGTTCATGTATCTGGCGGGATTCCACCTGAATTTCGTCACAGCCACCATTGCGGCCGTGTCCATCGGGGTGGGAATCGATTACTCCATCCACGTGACCCAACGTTTCCGCCAGGAATTGGCTGAGCTTGGGAACCCTGAGGATGCCCTTCGCGCCACCACCAGAGGCGCCGGAGCCGCATTGGCAGGCTCGGCGGCTTCTAGCGTCATCGGCTTTGGCGTATTGGCATTCGCCCCACTGCCCCTGTTTTCGGCATATGGCATCATCACCGCCGCCATGATCGCAATGGCGGCGGGCGCAGCCCTGATCGTATTGCCTCCGCTTCTTTACATGGCTAGCGGCAATCATTGGAAACCAGGTAGAACCGCCGATCACTTTTAGCCTCGTTAGAGTGAAGGGTGGTGAGCGGCCCATGCTATAATGGGCCGTCTTCCTTGGGGTAGAGATTTGACTCGACGTGCCGGATCACAAACCTAAATCGAACGAATTCGTATGAGGACCAATTCATGATCAAACGGTTTTCGGTGTTGTACGTGGGGCAGATCGATTTTGAGAACGTGGGGCCCGGCAGCACCCCTGCCGACGAGCGCTTATACACCAACGACCGTTTGGTGGGGGCCTACGACAATGCGGTGAATCTGGCCAAGCATATGGACGAACTGGGTTATTACTGCATGTGGACGGCGGAACACCATTTCCAACGGGAAGGCTACGAGTGTTTCCCAAATCTGATCCTGCTGGGAGTCCACTTGGCGGGAATCACCAAAACCCTCAAGTTCGGATCGGGTTTCAACGTGGTGCCCATGTGGCACCCGATTCGGTTGGCCGAAGACTTCGCAATGGCCGACGTGCTTACCGGCGGGAGATTGATCTTTGGAGTGGGCCGTGGCTACCACTCACGTGAGGTTGAATCCTTTGGCGCGCCGGTCATAGACAACGACGCCAACAAAGAACTCTTTGAAGAGCAGATGGAGATCATCTTCAAGGCTTTCAATGAAGATTCCTTCAGCCACCACGGCAAGCGTTACAACATCCCGCCCGACGTGCCATACCGGGGCTACCAGCTCAAAGATGTCACCATGGTTCCCAGGCCGGTCAACCTGCCGGTTGAGATCTGGCAGCCCATCGCCAGCGGCAGAACGCTGGAATACATCGCCACCAAGGGCATCAAAGCGATGGTCGCCCTCACGGGCGAGAAACTCGTGGATGAGCTATTTCACTCCTATCAAGAAAAGGCAGCCACCGTGGGCCGGCAATTGACCTTGGGCCAGGATATGGCCTTGGGCATAGGGTTTTATATCGGCGGCGATCAAGCACAGGCGATAGAAGAAGTCAGGCCTTACCACGACGAAAGGTACAAATGGTTCGCCCCCTTTGGGTTCGTCCGCTACACCGATTCACAGGGCCGGGCATGGGGAACGCCCGGAGCCCCTTCCGGCGCTCCCAGCATCGAAGATGGCGTGGAGCAAAAGGTTTGGGCCTGTGGACCCCCTGATACCGTGATTGGCATGTTGCGGGAGTACGAAGAAAAATATCCGGGCCTGGAGGACATCGTGCTTCAGTGGCCGGAAGGCATGCCCTGGCCGATGTATAAAGAGCAGTTGACCCGGTTCGCCAAAGATGTGATGCCGGTTTTCTCCGGGCGTTAGGCCGGCGCCCCCCGCGCCCTCCCCCGGCCCGGCCTGTTTGCGCAAATCTAGCGGGGAGTTCCTGCAACCCAGTATTCCACCGGTGCGTCCTTGTCCAGCATCAGGCAGGCCTCTCCCCATTGGTTGGAATTGGCCAGGTCCCATTTTTCGGTGCTGTCCCATGATTGCAGCCTGATACCCTCATCGCCGCCGTACACCAGCAGGATCACGCCTTCTCCCGAATCCTCGGATCGCGCCGCTCTGGCGGGACACGGCCCCAATTCGCTCCACCCGGTGACCCGGCGCCAACCGTCTTCACCGTCCTGCCCGGCTGTGAACACTCCAATGATGTCACGGGGTTGATCTAGCAGGTCAAATACCCGGTTTACCGTCAGCGGGCTATTGCCGCCGTCGGTCACGTCGATTTCCATCAGCATATGTATTTCATCCCGAACCTAGATTTGGGCAGGATCATAGTCTACCTGCTCTCTTATCCCAGATTCCAATCCTAGACTCCAATCACCAAGGTAATCCCCATTTTCTGGGGCGCCCACCCCCTGGCAGGCGCCATCGTAACCCACCGGACTCTAATCATGGGTTGGGATTAAATCGACGTTGGCGGTATTCCGCTCGTGGCCGGCCGCTTTGGAATATAGAAATTTAGCGCATTAGCATTTTGCGCCAGGCGTCGGTCATCGAATTTAGAATCACCGTTGATGACGAAGGAGACATAATATGCTGTTGACCCGCGAGTTGAGCCAATTTGAAGAGGTCAATCTGCTGTTTGACCGGGCGGCCGACCGTCTCGGGTTGCCCGATGGGTGCCGGGAGATGTTGCGCCGGCCCTGGCGGGAGTTGCAAGTACAGGTCCCGGTGCGAATGGACAACGGTCAACTGCGTGTGTTCTCGGGCTACCGTGTCCAGCACAATGCCGCCCGTGGCCCGTATAAGGGCGGGGTGAGGTACCATCCCGGTGCAGATCTTGACGAAGTCAGGGCGCTGGCGTCGTTGATGACCTGGAAGACTGCCTTGGTGAACATCCCCTTCGGCGGGGCCAAGGGAGGAGTCCAATGCGATCCGAACGTCTTGTCCCAAAGCGAATTGAACCGGCTGACCAGGCGGTACACCACGGGAATTGAGCACTTGATCGCTCCCCAACGGGATATACCCGCGCCGGACATGGGCACCAACGCCCAAACGATGGCTTGGATGATGGATGCCCACGGCCTGCTCCACGGGCACTCACCGGCGGTGGTCACCGGCAAGCCGGTGGAGTTGGGAGGCTCTCTGGGCCGTGAGGCGGCAACGGGGCGCGGCGTGGTTATCCTGCTGGAGGAAATAGCCCGCGACCTGTCAATGGACCTTAACGGCGCCCGTATTGTGCTCCAAGGGTTAGGAAACGTCGGATCCTGGGTCGTCAAGCTGGTCAAGGAACGGGGATGCACGGTGGTCGGTGTTAGCGACGTTAACGGAGGGCTTTATAACCCCAAAGGATTGGACGTTTTCTCGTTGCTGGCCTACGGCGGTTTGGATGCCGCCTTCGACGACCTGCCCGCAGGAGACGGGTGACCAACCAAGAGCTATTGGAGCTGGATTGCGACGTGCTGATCCCCGCGGCCGTCGGCAACGTGATCACTGCCGAAAACGCTCCAAGGATCAAGGCTGGGCTGGTATTGGAGGCGGCCAACCATCCCACCACCCCTGAAGCCGACGAGTATCTCCTCGAGCGTGGCACGGTGGTCCTGCCCGATATCCTGGTCAATGCGGGGGGCGTGATCGTTTCCTATTTCGAATGGACGCAGAACCTCCAGCAATTCCGCTGGGATGAGGCTCGAGTGAATCAAGAACTGGCCAGGATCCTAATCGAAGCCTACCGGGAGACGCACGCGAGGGCCAAAACCCGCAACCTGACCTACCGGGAGGCGGCGTTGGAGATCGGCGTGGAGCGGGTTGCCCGGGTGGTGGAACTGCGGGGCTTCGTGTAGACCCTGGGACGTTCAAATCATTTCAGCAGCAGAGAATGCGTTGACGCCTTAGTCCGAATCCACCGATGGACCCGGATGGAGGGGGTGAGGACAGCGGAAGAGGGGGGAGGGAGTTGCAGGCGCGATGATCCGGGCTCGAATTCGGGTAGACGGGAGGTTGGCGGGCGGTCGCAGGCGCTTTTGGGGGCGCCGATGGCGGTCTGCAGTGGCTGTGCTGAGCGAGATGGCGGGATAGGACACGGGAAGAGGCGCTCGCGGACCGGGACTGGCGCGAGTTTGCCGGGACGTTCAGTTGGCCGGATGGCGGGTCAGTTGCAGACGGGTCGTCAGGCTGGGAGTGGCAGGGCGCGCAGCCGGGCCAGGGCGCGACTGAACTGGGTTTCCCAAGGCCAGCGCTGGGGCAGATGCAGGGTGAGGCGGCGCGCCGAGCGGGTGAGCCGTCCGGCCAGGGAGAAGAACCGTCGCCTGAGGGTCTTGGTGGTCACGATCTGCTCGCCCAGGCCGATGCGCGCGGTCCAGCGGGCCAGGTTGTGGGCCATCACCTGGACGGCCAGCCAGGCGCCGTTGGCGGCGAAGCGGCCGGACGGCATGTGGTTCAACCCGACGCCGTACTTGAGGTTGCGTATCGCATTCTCGATCTCGGCGTGGCGGCGGTGGTCGGCCTCCAGTTCCAGGGTCTCTCCGTCCCGGTCGGTGATGAAGCGGTGATAACTGTAGGTGGCGAAGAGGGCCAGTTGGGAACCGGGGGTCGGCTGCACCCGCCGGACGATGAGCCGCACCGGCGCGGCGTCGGGCTCACTCTGGAAGGGGGTATAAGTCGTCTCGGCCACAGCGGCGGCGCCGTCCATCCAGTAGGGAATCGGCGTCCAGGCAGCTTCGGGTATGGCCTCGATGAGATTGCGCAGGCTTTTGTGCTGGCGGATGGTGATGGAGAAGCGCACGTCCAGCTTGCGGCAGACGGCGGCCACGGCGTGGGTATAGAAGCCGCTGTCGGCCCGCAGGGTGATCTGCCCGCTGGCGCCAGCGTAGCGCACCCGCGCCACCGTCTCCCGCAGGAAGTGGGCGGCCCCGCGGGCGGTGTTGGCGCGGCCCTCGCGCAGCCGGGACATCAGCACGTCGCCGGCGCCGGCGGCGGCGGCCAACAGCGGGTGATAGCCCCGGGCGCCGGTGTAGCCGTGGTGGCGGGCGCCCTCCTTGGCCAGTCCGTAAGTCTCGCAGATCGTCGAATCAAGGTCGATGGTAAATGGTGCGTCGCCGGGTCCGGCTCCGGCCTGCCAGGCCCGGGCCAGCAACTCGCGGCTCACCCGGTCCAGTTGGCGGACGTGGCCCCAGCGAAAGCTGCGCAGGAAGGCGCCCAGGGTGGAGGGCGCCTTGAGCACACTGCCCAGGGTGCAGGCTGTCCCGCCGGCGCGCAGCGCATCGGCGTCGTCGATGCAGTCGCCGCCCGCCAACGCAGATGCCACCAGCGTCATCATCTTGTCACCGGTGTTGGCTCGGCCTGGGGCCCGGCCCAGGTCCAGGCGCCGGTCAACCAGTTGGGAAAGGCCGAGGTGCAAGGCCAAGGTGGCGGGAAGGAGCAGGCCGGCATTGTTGACCAGGCGGTGGTCGTCGAAGGTGATGTGGATGCGGTCGAGGTGGTTGCGTGGTCGCATCTATTGGGTGCTCCTTGTTTCTGGTCGGTTTTTTGTTATAAAACCATTATCCCAGATTCAGAGGAGCACTTCCTTCCCTATCCGCCCTGTCGCGACACGCCCTCTATCGGTGGATTCGGGCTTAGCATCCGAGTTTAGCACGGCATCCACCACCTGCAGTTGGCGGCAGTCGAGGTCTTCGTACTTCGTAGCTGGATCAGTCCCGTTTCAGCACCGCTCGCGATTTCAACCGCCCTGTTCAGGAGGTTCACCGCCAAGATAGGAAGTTTGGTAGGCGAAAGGCCGTCTATAAATGGGCCGTGTAGCGAGTTGGCCTTGATGAAAGAAATGGCCGCCCGAACTAGGTCGACGCCGGCGAGGGTCTCAAGATTTTGTGGTTCCGGGATGCCAGCCGCGTTCGCCACGTCCTTGATAGCCTCAATGATCACGCTGTCGGTGAGCCCGTCGACAATTGCCGCTTCTATGGCGAACCCATCTGGCAGCCTAATTACGGCGTCTGGCAATCCACCATTATTCAGGAGGTGCTGCTTGGCCTCTTCTCGCGTGTCTCCGTCTACTACCCCAACTGCCTTTAAACCCATTTCGCGAGCAGAAAGCGCCAGTTTGAGGACGCTTGCATATCCGCCGGAGCCGCCTGCACCAGCATTTATGATCGAAACGCTCCGGGTTGCTGGTAGCAGTGCATCCTGCTCCCGAGACATGCGGAGCGCGAGGCTGTGTAGGGCCGCGAAGTCATTCGGACCCTCAACTACCACCACGGACCGGAAACTGAGGGCTGGAAGCAGATTGCGATGCCAATGCTTGGAAGCGACGGTCTCTGCCTTGGTAGTTGGTTGCTTCCCCTGCCTAACAAACCGGATGCCGTCTAAATGTCTTCCCAGCCGGACGACTTCCTGCGGCTCGAATACTTCGGCGGCCGCCGGCACCCTCGTGGTCACCCATGCTTGACCTGCGGATTTCCGCAACACGGTTGCTAGGTGGGCTGAGGAAGCAGCGTCTAGCCCGTCTCCGAGATCATCGATGGTAAGTATAGGGCTGCTCCCGGATGAAAGGGCCAACACTTCAGCAATTCGAAATAGGGTAGCGGTTGTCGCTCCTCGCCTCCACGCTGGTAGGCCGCCTGCGCCGTCGCTCAGATCAATGGAAGGGGCGAGTGAATGTAGCAAACCACTTGGCGAGCCCCCTTCGGGGGCGAACTTGAAAAGTTGGGACATGTCCCAGATGGAAGCCTAAGTATGTCCGCCTCCGCTCAGGACAGGCTTGTCGAACCATCTTTTGTGGTAGATGGTTTATTAGCCTGGACAAATCTCCCGAACTATTCGCACCTGAGGCAACGGGTCTGGCCAAACACAGTGTCGTGGACATCCCTGTTGCTCTGCAGGTAGTCCAGGACTATGCGCAAGACTTTGCTCTCGCTAGCTATCTTGTAATCATCCTTCATCAGCCGCATGAAGGTTACTTGGTCGTCGTTCAGTTCGATCTCAACGGTTTGTTTGCTTCCTGCCATAGATAAAAATCCCTCCTGGAAACACCGGCCATTTCAAAGCCGGCAAAAATCATTTATTCGGCGCCTGTTTGTCTTCAGCTAGTTGTAATGCATTTGGCCGCTGCCGTCTACCGTTGTGGTGCTGTGGGCAATGGCCATTTAGCCTGACCGTGACCTCCTGAGCGGCGAGGACTATTCCTCCCCGAAAAACCTCCGCCGCACTTATTCATCGATGGCATGGTCCGGTCCGCTGGCGAAGGTGTCAAGCCTGCGGGACGCGTCCTCCCGCCACAGCGGAAGCGCCTGGGCCCGGCGGGCATCCGCTTCGGGTCCGGTCTCCACCAATAACTGTGCCCCCCAAACCTCCTCCGATGGTGATAATGTCGTAGCTCGCGGAAGCCATACATTCTCCTTTCCGAGGTTGATGACGAGACCGGTTTTAGCGATACATAGATCAACACCGGCCATGATACATGGAATTTCGCGATTGATTAACTGTAGTTGCTACGCGCTTACGCCAACCAATCTAATTGGTTTGGGCCTGTCGAAGGATCGTCATTCTCAGATATATGGATTCGAGATGGATTCCGAAACACATACTGAGTGACTGTTAATGACCAGGAGATTTTGCGAACCAAGATAACCGAACTTTTCAAGGTTTCTTATCCGATAATGTCCGCTCCGATGACCAATCACAGTGGCGGGCAACTGGCTGCCGCTGTGTCTCGGGCGGGCGGTTTAGGCAGCTTCGGCGGTATCCACCCCGGCGGACCCGACTGGGTCCGTGAGCAGATCAGATATATCCGGTCCCAGACGGACAATCCCTTTGGGGTCGGGTTCATAACCCAGTTCCTGGATGACTTTCCAAGCAACTTCGAGGTGGTCTTGGATGAAGGCGTGCCCGTTATTGCCTTCTCCTTCGCCGACCCACAGCCGTGGCTAACCAGGGCCAAACGGGCAGGAGCGATCACTGTTTGTCAGGTGCAGAGCTTGGAGGGCGCATCCGAGGCTGTGGAGGCGGGCGCGGATGCGCTTGTGGTTCAGGGCAACGCCGCGGGAGGGCGCACCGGTGCAATGAGCCTGCTGCCGTTCCTCGCTCGCGTTGTAGATGAGTTCCCCCAGATTCCGGTCATGGCCTCTGGCGGCATCTCCACCGGAGGAACGCTCGCCGCCGTGTTGGCGGCCGGCGCCGAAGGGGCCTGGGTCGGCACGGCGTTCCTGACGACTCCCGAGGCAGTGGAAGTTCCTGACGCCTTCAAGGAGCGTGTTGTCCAAAGCGACGGCCAAGACACCGTTTTCACCCGGTTGTATGATTTGCTGGGCGACTCCCCGTGGCCCGCTGGAATAGCCGCACGTGTCTATAATAACCCCTTCGTTCAAATGTGGGACGGGCGGGACGCGGAGATTCAGGTCCGTCGGGAGGAACTTGCCTCGGACGCGGCAGAGGCGTGGGCAAAACATGATCCAGAGGTGGCCTCAGTCTATATGGGGCAGTCTGCCGCCAGTGTGCGTTCGATTCGGCCCGCCGGAGAAGTGTTGCAGGACATATGCGGTCTGGCGGAGCGGTTGCTTAGGGAGCGGCCCCGTGAGTTGGGTTTGTAGACGAGCGAAATCTCCCCCATCATCACAAGCGTAATAGTCACTAGTACTACAACGACGCGTTATCCTACAAGGTAACTCGTGGGCGGATTTTGAAGCTGGCAACGAACGAGTGCGAGTCTCCCATGATGAACGGTCCGTAGCTGAAGAAGAAGACCTGAGCGTGTTTTCTCATAACGCGTCGTTGTAGTACTAGAGGTCTGGCCGGAAAGCCATTGGCCGGGTTTCGCGCTACGCCAGACAGACGTATTATAGTCTTATGTGGCATGATAGTGTCTGTAATACGGTTCGAGAGCCACTGCTACATCGACAATCGTCGCTAAGAAAACGACGACTTGGGGAGAATCGGGGTTTCCGTCCGAGTTTCTAGGGTTTGACTAAATAGAGGGGTGATTTCCTGAGCAGCTATGAGAGGTCCAGATGGATGGGATAATATTCGGCGCCTGCCCGGCCAAGCGGAGTTCTCAACGGCCCGAATGACAAAGTTGTTTCCAAATAAATCAATCACGATTGTTATGGCTGCCCTAATCGCTGGGATTCTAACGGGATGCGCCCCGCAAACGGCCGCGGAAGTTTTCGTGGGAGCGGCGCCGGAGGGATTTATGACTCCCAGGTCCAGCTACGACACGTCCATGACATTCGACCAACTTGTACGCCCCCATTTCTTCGCCCAGTCGCAAGACGGAGAACTTTCCCCGGTACAGGGCCAGCCGGACCGGGTGGAAATCCGAGACGGCAAAGTAAAGATACGGCTCCGGCAGGGCGAGCAGAAGCTATATCTGGACCCATTGGCGCTGACGCCGGGAGAGTGGGGCGAGCACCCGGTGCACCGTGTTTACCGCCTCGCGGCGATGGGCGTCCCGCTGGATAAAGACCTGGGTGGTGAATTGGAAGAACCGGCTTCTGTAGACCGGCTTTTTCATACCCTTGAGTTCGAGTATCTGCGAGATAAACCATCCCGTGGGACCATCGCGGAGGTTTTTTCCGACGGCTCCTTCCTCGTGATCGCATTCGAACCGCCAGAGGCTTGGCAAAGCCCGCGGGACGGGGTGGCCAGTCCCACCCACCTTCACGTGAATCCCCGGGCATTGACCGTAGCCGAGTCGCCGTTGGCCAAAGACTATGAAGATCAGATACTTGGCATGTCCTTTGAACGCCAACGGTACCCGCCCCCGGAGGTGGCCAAGAAACAGTGCGGGGTCTACCAAGAAGCCCTCTCCAGCACCGTGTATCAAGACACCGTGCGATCGATCGGGTTCAGTTTTACTCCATCCCACATATTATTGGACGATGATGAAACCGTATTCGGAGAACGCTTGTCGAAATTGATCAGGGAAGGTTCCGGGGAGAAAGTTCAATACTTCGGGATGGAAGGCAGCTGGATCGCCGGGGTGTTGACCCAACTCGAAGTATCTTGGCAGGGCGAATGCGATACCGCTGGCGGAGTGCGCCGATACCGAGTGGACGGCGAGTCCAAAGACCGCTATTACCTGAGTGTGCGGCGTTCTCTGGACCCGGATAAACGGGAAAGGCACAAGATCGTCGCCCTGGACGACGAAGGTTCGACCCGGGTCATATACGATGCTCCGGGAATCATATTGATGGCCCTGCCCCTGCCCACCGACGAGTCCCGCTGGTTGATGAGCACCGAAGGCTGGCCCAAATCCGGGGCCGGGATTCCTGCCGACCCCCGTTTCCAAACCGTGTATCTAGTGAACGTGAACGACCCGGAAGATTACCAAAAGGTCGGTTACCCCATCCACCAATTCCCCAAAGCCCCGGAAGGAGGGCTTTACGGCTCTTCCGCGAGGTTGAGCGGCGATAAGCAATTCCTGTTCAACACCTTGTACGGTTTCAGGGATGAGGGTGGCGGAATATGGGTGTCCGATATCTCTCAAGAGGACTATTTCGCCAACCCGGACGCCTTTACCCGCATAGTTGATTGGGACCATGCGTTGAGTTGGATGTTGTTGGAACCCGAGCCGGACGACCCAAAGGCTCCTGTGAACCTGTTTCTGACCGGGAAAGAAGTGTCGGACGATTTCGCCATGACCGCCAATGTCCTATCCATCGGCGGCGGCGGTTTGGATTCGTCGATCCAATCCCAGCAGCGGCTGTTGCAGATGGTGGGTTGGAACCCGGTGCCCTTCGCTCAACACACCTTGGGAGGCGGCAGATTCCTGGTGGCGGTGGAGACTCACTTCGACTACGAAAGCTCCTTATTGCCCAGGGCCAAGGGCGTATACATAGTCCCGGTGGATCTAAACCAGTAAACAACATACCAGTAAACGACATGGAGGAGACGGGCTAAATGGCGACCGAAGAATATGATGTCAAGCGAGAGGTGGCCGTCGCCAACCGCATCCTTTCCAACTTGGGCCTGGCTACCGGGATCACGGCTGATCGGGGCCACGCCAGTATGCGGCTGCCGTCGGATTCTGGCCGCTTTGCCGTTAAGGGCCGCCAGTACGCCATAGACTCCCTGTCGGCAATGCGGCCTGAAGACATGATAATTTGCGATACGGATGGATTTTTGGTGGATGGACCCGCCGGAGTAGTCCAATGCGCCGAGATCAAAATTCATTCTTGTATCTACCAGCTTCGGCCCGATGTCCAGTCTGTAGTGCACGTACATCCGCGGTTCACCGTGCTATTGAGCACTCTAGGTCAAGAACTGGCGCCGCTGTGCCAAGAGGGTATGCAATTGGTGCGCAATCCTCTGCCGGTGTGGCCCCACGTCAAGGTAATTCAAAGCCATAAAGAGGGCATGGAGGTGGCCAATCTGCTGGGCAACGGCAGCGCGGTCTTGTTGTTTGGACATGGCGCCGTGACGGCGGGAGGCAGCCTGCCGGAATCGGTGACTGCCATGGCGGAGTTGGAAGAGCAAGCTAGGATGAACTACCTGGCCCTGTGCGCCCTAGAGGTCTGGCCGGAAAGCCATTGGCCGGGTTTCGCGCTACGCCAGACTGACGTATTATAGTCTTATGTGGCATGATAGTGTCTGTAATACGGTTCAAGAACCCACTGTTACATCGATAATCGTCTCTAAGAAAACGACGACTTGGGGAGAATCGGGGTTTCCGTCCGAGTTTCTAGATACACTTCTCCTTGAGCGGTCTCGCCCACCTGGTGTTCCAACAGCGCTCGGGGCGCCAATAGTTGCGGATTTAGGGGTGACGGGTCCAGGCTTCGGTCGCTAGCTTCACGGGCTGCTTCCCAATCACCCTCAAGGCACGACAGGGACGCAATCGTCATCAGGCTCATACTAGCAAGCTGACGTTGAGGGTTTCGCCTACCGGCCAGCTCTCCCATGACCGAAGCGTGGGTACGAGCCCCCTTCAGGTCACCCATGCCGAGCAAACTTGCCGCAGTAAAATGACGGGAAAACAATTCATAAAAGGGGTTTTCTCCAACTGTGGCCAGTTCTATGGCTAGCAGCCCATTGTCTACGCTCTCTTGCAAGTGAAGGTGCCGATAGGCAACCGAAGATATGTAGGCCAGGGCCTCCATCTCCAAGAACGTGTCCTTCTCGGCCCTGCCGATGGACACTGCCCGCCGCAGCGCATGCTGGGCTCCGTAGTAGTCGCCCTCGGCAGATCCAAGGATGCCACCATAGTGAGAGAGGAGCCGGCCTGCTTCGTGGGAATCTGCCGAGCACGTTCCAAAAGTTTGGGGAGCCCAGGAATCAGAAACGCTGGGGGCGCAATATGAAACTCGGCGACGGTCACCGCACGGGAGACCTTCCCCTCCTTAGCGTAGTACCCGAAGGCACGGCTCAAATTGGCGAACGCCTCCTCGAACTGATGCCCGACCCCGGTGGTGGACCTGGACCGCGCCAGGCCGAACAACAGCGCCGCGGCCTCTTCATCGGCAGCCTCTTCGGTTCCCGACATGTCGATGTTCCGGGCGACCAAACCCCTCTCAAAATGAGCAAGTGCTTCATCCCAGGCATAAGCGGCCAGTGCCTGCCCGCCGGCCGTGAGGGAGTATCGGACGAGTTTGGCGACTCCGGATGTTGTCTGAGCCTCGGCGAAATGGTGGGCCAGCTCGGCGGCGTGGACCTCCACATCATCGCCGTACAGTTGTTCCAGAGCCTCCGCAATCCGCGCGTGCAGCCTTACTCTTCGCGTGGTGGTCAACTCTTCGGCCAGGGTCTGCTGAATCAGAGCGTGGCTGAACTGGAAGCGCTCAGCCCGGTTCGAGACTTCCTCAATGAGTTGGGCGTGTACCGCTTCGTCTACCGCCCGGAGCATCTGGTCCTCGGAGATGCCTTCACTGAGGGTATCTAGCAACCGGAAATCGAATTCCCGCCCGATGATGGATGCGGTGGTCAACATCTGATTGCATTGCTCCGAGAGGCGGTTGAGGCGCCTGCCTATGGCGTCGCGGATACCTTCGGGGATGTTGTTGGCCCACTCTTCGTCTTGGGTAATATTCTCCAGTGTGACCTGGCGCGTTACCTCACCGACAAAAAACGGATTTCCATTGGTGCGGTTACGCACCATTTCCGCAGCTTCAGGGGTCAAGGTGAGTCCCGCGCTGCCTTCGACCAGCTCCCCCACCTCTTGCCTGGTCAGTCCATCCAGTTGCACCCTGCGAAAAAGCGGCTCCCGCACCAGGTCACCCAGCGTTTGCGACAGCGGATGACCCCGTGATAGCTCTACGTCCCGGTGGGCCCCAAGCACCAACAAGGGGCTGTTGCCTAGTTCTTGGGCCAGAAACTCGAGAAGCAGCAGCGAAGACCGGTCCGCCCAGTGGAGGTCATCTAGGACCAGCACGAGGGGTTGACGTTGAGCGGCGTTCTTCAGGAAGGATGTAATGGAGTCGAATAGGCGGCAGCGCGCCTGTCCCGGCTCCAGCGCCTGAGGCGTTAACAGGTCCGGCAGTTTGCCCCGTACATCGGGAACGATCTCGGCGATGTCGGCGGCGCCGGGTCCCATTTCCGCAGCGAGTTGTTCCGCGCCGGCTTGTTGGACGTAGGCGCGTATGGCCTGCACCCACGGCCAATAGGGCGCCGCGGGTTTCGGCGAGCGCAGCCAACTCCTGGGCCGTGCGGGTTTTTCCGATACCCGGCTCGCCCACCACCATAGCCACCCGCCCGCGGCCTGACAGGGCATCGTCTAAGCCCGAATCCACCGATAGAGGGCGTGTCGCGACAGGGCGGATAGGGAAGGAAGTGCTCCTCTGAATCTGGGATAATGGTTTTATAACAGAAAACCGACCAGAAACAAGGAGCACCCAATAGATGCGACCACGCAACCACCTCGACCGCATCCACATCACCTTCGACGACCACCGCCTGGTCAACAATGCCGGCCTGCTCCTTCCCGCCACCTTGGCCTTGCACCTCGGCCTTTCCCAACTGGTTGACCGGCGCCTGGACCTGGGCCGGGCCCCAGGCCGAGCCAACACCGGTGACAAGATGATGACGCTGGTGGCATCTGCGTTGGCGGGCGGCGACTGCATCGACGACGCCGATGCGCTGCGCGCCGGCGGGACAGCCTGCACCCTGGGCAGTGTGCTCAAGGCGCCCTCCACCCTGGGCGCCTTCCTGCGCAGCTTTCGCTGGGGCCACGTCCGCCAACTGGACCGGGTGAGCCGCGAGTTGCTGGCCCGGGCCTGGCAGGCCGGAGCCGGACCCGGCGACGCACCATTTACCATCGACCTTGATTCGACGATCTGCGAGACCTACGGACTGGCCAAGGAGGGCGCCCGCCACCACGGCTACACCGGCGCCCGGGGCTATCACCCGCTGTTGGCCGTCGCCGCCGGCGCCGGCGACGTGCTGATGTCCCGGCTGCGCGAGGGCCGCGCCAACACCGCCCGCGGGGCCGCCCACTTCCTGCGGGAGACGGTGGCGCGGGTGCGCTACGCTGGCGCCAGCGGGCAGATCACCCTGCGGGCCGACAGCGGCTTCTATACCCACGCCGTGGCCGCCGTCTGCCGCAAGCTGGACGTGCGCTTCTCCATCACCATCCGCCAGCACAAAAGCCTGCGCAATCTCATCGAGGCCATACCCGAAGCTGCCTGGACGCCGATTCCCTACTGGATGGACGGCGCCGCCGCTGTGGCCGAGACGACTTATACCCCCTTCCAGAGTGAGCCGGACGCCGCGCCGGTGCGGCTCATCGTCCGGCGGGTGCAGCCGACCCCCGGTTCCCAACTGGCCCTCTTCGCCACCTACAGTTATCACGGCTTCATCACCGACCGGGACGGAGAGACCCTGGAACTGGAGGCCGACCACCGCCGCCACGCCGAGATCGAGAATGCGATACGCGACCTCAAGTACGGCGTCGGGTTGAACCACATGCCGTCCGGCCGCTTCGCCGCCAACGGCGCCTGGCTGGCCGTCCAGGTGATGGCCCACAACCTGGCCCGCTGGACCGCGCGCATCGGCCTGGGCGAGCAGATCGTGACCACCAAGACCCTCAGGCGACGGTTCTTCTCCCTGGCCGGACGGCTCACCCGCTCGGCGCGCCGCCTCACCCTGCATCTGCCCCAGCGCTGGCCTTGGGAAACCCAGTTCAGTCGCGCCCTGGCCCGGCTGCGCGCCCTGCCACTCCCAGCCTGACGACCCGTCTGCAACTGACCCGCCATCCGGCCAACTGAACGTCCCGGCAAACTCGCGCCAGTCCCGGTCCGCGAGCGCCTCTTCCCGTGTCCTATCCCGCCATCTCGCTCAGCACAGCCACTGCAGACCGCCATCGGCGCCCCCAAAAGCGCCTGCGACCGCCCGCCAACCTCCCGTCTACCCGAATTCGAGCCCGGATCATCGCGCCTGCAACTCCCTCCCCCCTCTTCCGCTGTCCCCACGCCCTCCATCTGGGTCCATCGGTGGATTCGGACTAAGGCAGCGGCAAGCTCCGCCAACTCCCGCTGACGTCCGACGAATTGGGAACGCGACTGGGTTTGGTGTGCCGAACTTCGCTTTGGTTGATGCGATGGCTCTGACATGCGGTTAGTATAGTCTGGTGTCCAAAGGGATTCCAGACTTTCTTTACTTCCCGCCGCGAAGCGTTCTTCAGTGGCGGCTCCAATAAGGGGGTCGGTTGCGCTGAAGCCGCCGCAGTACTCAAATCAGGGCTACCAAAAGGACTCCGTTTCGGAGCCGCGGTAATCAACCACAATTCACAGTCCCCCGGAGATATGACCTGACAAACCGCGCCCCCTTTGGGCGCAAAAATTCAAAATCGCCCCTTAATTGCCTCAATGAGTTGGTCCGGCCCGTGCAGTCCAGCCCCCCTGGTATTGACCGAAATATGGCTGGCGCCTACCTCATCCCAAGCGGCAGCAGACCTGTTCCAGGCTCGGCAAGGTTGATGCGACCTTCTATGCCGATGGCTCCGGGATGCCGGCCTGCCCTGGCGTGCTCGTGCATCTGGGCAATCATCTCCGCACCGGCGCTATCCGGTTCAAACTGAGGGAACCATCCGTCTCCCAATTTTCCTATTCGCCGCACTACTTGCGAAGCGCCGCCACCGAACCTCACAGGATGGGCCTCTGCACCGGCAGCGGATTTATGCCGGCGTGAGTGACGTGATGGAATCGGCCGTGAAAATCAACCACCTCCTGGGTCCAGAGCCAAAGACCCAACACCCCAGGCCATCATGCCCATCGCCGTAGCCGAGACTGCTGTTCATCGGCCACTCTAGGTGTCGGTAGCTCGTTTTGGACCGAACCGACACTTCCCGCACTCGCTAGGGACCGTTTCAGCATCTCCTCTTTGACCTCGTTGTGAGATGATTATTTTGGAGACAATCCATGACAATCGTGACAATGTTGAAACCACGGTTGACAGACAAACGAAAAGTAATAGTCATAAGCTCGCTGTTCTAGGTTGTTCAAGTGAAATGGAGGCTAAAATGAACCAGGTAGAATGGGAAGATATGCGAGAGACCCAGATTAAGAGAATGGATGTAGGTTATAAACGCACCCAGGGCCTTTTCATTTTCTCAAAATAGTATAAAATTATTACCAGTTTAAGCGGGAGGGGAGGATGATGACTTTGAGGGAAGCGCTGGATTTGGCGCCTGACTTCCGGAGTAGCCAAGGGCGACGCCACTCTTTGGGGGCGATCCTGGCCTTGGCCACCTGTGCCATGCTGTGCGGCGCCCGCAGCTTATACGCCATAGCGCAATGGGGGCGGGACCAAGGGGGTGCTACGGCGCAGCTTTTGGGGTTCAGCCAGGAGAAGACACCCTGCGTGGCCACCCTCCACCGGGTGTTCAAGGACCTGGACGTGGCGGCCTTTGAGGCAGAAGTCGGCAACTGGCTGGCAAATAGCGGGGTAGAGGCGGATGATCCCCTGTCCCTGGACGGGAAAACCTTGCGAGGGGTCCACGGCCAAGAGATACCCGGGGTCCATGTGGTGTCGGCCTACGCTAGCCGCGCTGGGGCAGTGCTGGCGCAGGTAGCTGCGCCGGGCAAGGGGGAAGAATTGGCGGCGGTCAAAGAAGTATTGGGCCAGGTACCCCTGAAGGGTCGGGTAGTAGTGGCTGATGCCTTACTGACCCAACGGAAAGTCTGTGAGCAGATTGTGGCAGGCGGCGGAGAGTATCTGCTGCCAGTTAAAGAGAATCAGCCCACCTTGCGCCGAGACCTGGAGGTGGCTTTTTCCCCTGCTAGGAACTGAGAGGGCTGGTGGGCCAACCGTACCTCCCTGGCTGGCAGCGGAGTGGCGAGCACGCGGGGCCAAGCTGACGGTCTGGGCCGATGCTCCAGTAAAGCGGCGTCATGGGCGGCTGGAGCGGCGAGAGTTGTGGGCCTTGGCCGACCCAGAGCTAAATGGCTACGTGGGCAGCGCTGGGACGGTCGGGGAAGCGTGGCCGCATCTGCAACAGGTGTGTCGGCTAGAGCGCCAGCGGGTCGTGAAGGGCAAGAAACAGGTGGCTGTGAGCTATGCAATTAGCAGTCTTCCAGCCCCTGATGCCGATGCCAGGCGATTGTTGAGCCTTTCCCGTGGGCACTGGGGCATCGAGAACCGCCACCACTGGGTACGGGATGTGACCTTCGACGAGGACCGCTCTCAGGTGCGCACTGGGGCCGCCCCACAGGTTCTGGCGGGCCTGCGGAACCTGGTCATCAGCTTGGTACGTCGGGCTGGGCATTCCAACGTAGCCGCTGCCCTACGCCGCCACAATGCCCATCTCAGCGAAGCTTTCGACATGATGGGCTTTACCTACCAGGCAGGAGAATGAAAAGGCCCTGTAAACGCACCATACGAGGTTGACATGCCTGCAGGGGCCTTTCTATAATATCAGCCATTAACAATTGAAAAGGCTGACGCGTGAAAAGGCTGACGCGTGAAAAGGCTGACGCGTGAAAAGGCTGACGCGTGAAAAGGCTGACGCGTGAAAAGGCTGACGCGTGAAAAGGCTGACGCGTGAAAAGGCTGACGCGTGAAAAGGCTGACGCGTGAAAAGGCTGACGCGTGAAAAGGCTGACGCGTGAAAAGGCTGACGCGTGAAAAGGCTGACGCGTGAAAAGGCTGACGCGTGAAAAGGCTGACGCGTGAAAAGGCTGACGCGTGAAAAGGCTGACGCGTGAAAAGGCTGACGCGTGAAAAGGCTGACGCGTGAAAAGGCTGACGCGTGAAAAGGCTGACGCGTGAAAAGGCTGACGCGTGAAAAGGCTGACGCGTGAAAAGGCTGACGCGTGAAAAGGCTGACGCGTGAAAAGGCTGACGCGTGAAAAGGCTGACGCGTGAAAAGGCTGACGCGTGAAAAGGCTGACGCGTGAAAAGGCTGACGCGTGAAAAGGCTGACGCGTGAAAAGGCTGACGCGCGTAGGGGAGCTCGGTTAAGCCGGGCTGAGAGGCTCCGATTCATCGGGGCGACCCTGTGAACCTGACCTGGGTAATGCCAGCGGAGGGAATCGGGCAATGGTATTTGGGCTGATTGAGGCCGCCAAACCCGTTTCTTGGCGGCCTTTTCCTATTTTAGAGAGGTGGTTTATGACCAGCGTGTTCGAAACCAGAAACCTGATCCAGGGTAAAGCAAATTTCCCAGCCAGCAAGAAGGTTTACGCCCAAGGGTCCCGCCCGGATATCCAAGTGCCGTTTCGCCAGGTCACCCTGACGCCCACGGCCGGGCGGTTCGGCCAGGAAGAAAACCCGCCTCTTGATCTTTATGACACCAGTGGACCGTACACCCACGACGGGGCGGAACTGGACGTGAGAAAGGGGTTGCCCGCCGTGCGCAAGAATTGGATTCAGGAGCGGGGCGACGTAGAAGAATTCTCCGTGTCGAGAATGGGGACAAACGGCAGCGGCGACGCCCTGGCGTTTCCAGGGCTGGAACGCCGGCCTCTAAAGGCCAAGGCCGGTAAGGCTGTAACCCAGTTGTATTACGCCCGTCAAGGAATCGTCACCCCCGAGATGGAGTTCATCGCCATCCGGGAAGGCTTCGAGCCGGAATTCGTGCGGCAGGAAGTGGCAGAGGGCCGCGCCATCATCCCGGCCAACATAAATCATCCGGAAACCGAGCCGATGATCATCGGTCGTGGCTTTTCGGTCAAGATCAACGCCAATATCGGCAACTCGGCCGTTACCTCTTCCATCGAAGAAGAGGTAGAGAAGATGCTCTGGGCTACCCGGTGGGGCACCGACACGGTCATGGACTTGTCCACCGGGACGGATATACATACAACCAGGGAATGGATCCTCCGCAACTCGCCGGTTCCCATCGGCTCGGTGCCCATGTACCAGGCCCTGGAAAAGGTGGACGGCAGTCCCGAGGACTTAACTTGGGAGATGTATAGGGACACCATCATCGAACAGGCGGAGCAAGGGGTTGATTATTTCACCATCCACGCCGCCACGTTGCTTCGCTACGTGCCTCTGACAGCAAAAAGGCTAACAGGCATCGTTTCCCGAGGCGGCTCTATCATGGCTGGATGGTGCCTTGCCCACCACCAGGAGAACTTCTTGTACACCAACTTCGAGGAATTGTGCGAGATCATGCGGGCCTACGACATCTCCTTCTCTTTGGGAGATGGGCTAAGGCCGGGAGCCATCGCCGACGCCAATGACGAAGCCCAATTCGCCGAACTTGAAACCATGGGTGAGCTGACCAAGATCGCTTGGAAACACGATGTCCAGGTGATGATCGAAGGACCCGGCCACGTGCCAATGCACAAGATCAAGGAGAATATGGACCGCCAGTTGGAGGTGTGCCACGAAGCGCCCTTCTACACCCTGGGACCTCTTGTTACAGATGTCGCCCCCGCCTACGACCACATCACTTCGGGCATTGGAGCGGCGATGATAGGGATGTTCGGCACGGCGATGCTCTGCTACGTCACGCCCAAAGAACACCTGGGATTGCCCAACAAAGACGATGTGAAAGAAGGAGTGATCACCTACAAAATCGCCGCCCACGCCGCCGACGTGGCCAAGGGCCATCCCATGGCCCATCATTGGGACGATGCTCTATCCAAGGCCCGCTTCGAGTTCCGGTGGGAAGACCAGTTCAACCTGGCCATAGACCCTGACCGGGCCAGGGAGTACCACGACGAGACCCTGCCGGCCCAGGGAGCCAAAGTAGCCCATTTCTGCTCCATGTGCGGTCCCAAGTTCTGTGCCATGAAGATCACTCAGGACGTCCGGGAATACGCCGAGCGTCAGGGAGTCGAGCCGGAGTTGGTATTCAGCGCAGGGATGGAGGAGAAGGCTCGGGAATTCCGGGAAACCGGCGGCAAAATCTACCGTGATGCTTAATCGGGATTCTGAAACTACGGATTAAATCCTTGGACCTGTCATTTGCCGTGGCCGGGTGCCGGTGCTGGCTGGCGTGGATCCGGCGGTTGAGCCTGGTGAGTTCATCAGCATCATCGGCCCCAGCGGCTGCGGCAAAAGTACCTTGCTGAACATAATCGTCGGTCGGACTGGACCAACCGGACCGCGGTACCGTCTGCTTGGGCGGCGGGGACGGCGGACAAGACAAAGGACGGCTGGGGGAAAGACTTGGCCGTGTGAGCTACATTCAGCAGAAGGACCTGCTGCTACCCTGGCGGACGGTCTTGGACAACGGGGTGTCCATAGCAGAAACCTTGTCCCACGCCGGAGCAAGAGAACGTTGCCGAGACCCAAAGACCGGTGGTAAACTGCAATCTAATCGATTCGGGTCTTGCTGAAGGCATAGGTCAGCCGAAATGGAGAATTTTGGATAATATGTCATCCCTGACTATAGTGGCAGTCCGCTTCCAGTAACCCCATCAGGCTTAAACCTTGGGCCGCTAGAAGATTCACTTTCAAAGGAGCAAAAGTAATGGGTGATAAGGGTGGTAAAAAAGATAAAGCTAAAAAGGAAAAACAGACAACTGCACAAAATACTCTAAAGGAAAAACGTAAATTGAAAAAAGAGAAGTAGATTTAGGGCGCTTTCACTACGCGGACGAAGGAACGGGTCTATTCGCTCCGCTCCTCAGCGGCCCTGGCCCTGTAGACATCTAACTGAGATGCATCTGCTCCTCTCCCGCTCCCCCTTCTCGGGTTTTTACCCCCCAATGTGTCCCATTATCGCTGAACGCCTACAGCGATACGCTAGCTCGGCGTTGGCGAATTTCCATGGCCCGTATCTTCCTCAAATCTTCCGGACCAAAACCAAGTCCTATCGGTGCGCTTGATTTCGCCGTCGTGATGGCCTCGGCGCAACTGACCCCTTTATGGAGCGGTGACTGAAATCCTTAGTGGGATAACTTGGGAAGGTCTGGACTCCCCCTAGGTGCCCGATTATACTGACCGAATGGCAGAGTCAGAGTCCGGGCCAGAGCTAAGTTCGTTACGCCAAATCAGGCCCGAGGGCATTTTCGTCGGTCGGGGGCGGGAGATGGCAGAACTTGAAGCCGCCCTAGATGACGTTTTGTCCGGGCAAGGCCGGTTCGTAATGCTCTCAGGGGAGCCCGGGATCGGCAAGACGCGCACCGCCCAAGAGTTTGCATCCCATGCCGGGGATCAAGACGCCCATGTGCTCTGGGGCCGATGCTACGAAGACAGAGGTGCACCGCCCTATTGGCGGTTTATTGCGTAATCCGCAACCGCTACGTCTTGTTCTATCAGAGATTTCGGGCGTTTTTGTCGTGGATTTTGCCGAAGACGGCTGAGAAGGCCCCAAACGGAACCTAACTGTATACCAGTCTCGGTAAGTTCAAAACCTGCTGTCCGGAATATCTGAGTAAATACTCGCTTGTCACCCCCTGCACCCTTTTCACTTCGACCAACCACAATTCGAGCACCGTCAGCGGGTATCCCAAAGCCGGATCAGACCGCGGACTTTCGGGAACCGTCCAATATCTCCCGTACCGTATCCGTTAGCTCCGTCGGTTGGAATGGCTTTTGCATAAGCCCGAATCCACCGATAGAGGGCGTGTCGCGACAGGGCGGATAGGGAAGGAAGTGCTCCTCTGAATCTGGGATAATGGTTTTATAACAGAAAACCGACCAGAAACAAGGAGCACCCAATAGATGCGACCACGCAACCACCTCGACCGCATCCACATCACCTTCGACGACCACCGCCTGGTCAACAATGCCGGCCTGCTCCTTCCCGCCACCTTGGCTTGCACCTCGGCCTTTCCCAACTGGTTGACCGGCGCCTGGACCTGGGCCGGGCCCCAGGCCGAGCCAACACCGGTGACAAGATGATGACGCTGGTGGCATCTGCGTTGGCGGGCGGCGACTGCATCGACGACGCCGATGCGCTGCGCGCCGGCGGGACAGCCTGCACCCTGGGCAGTGTGCTCAAGGCGCCCTGCACCCTGGGCGCCTTCCTGCGCAGCTTTCGCTGGGGCCACGTCCGCCAACTGGACCGGGTGAGCCGCGAGTTGCTGGCCCGGGCCTGGCAGGCCGGAGCCGGACCCGGCGACGCACCATTTACCATCGACCTTGATTCGACGATCTGCGAGACCTACGGACTGGCCAAGGAGGGCGCCCGCCACCACGGCTACACCGGCGCCCGGGGCTATCACCCGCTGTTGGCCGTCGCCGCCGGCGCCGGCGGCGTGCTGATGTCCCGGCTGCGCGAGGGCCGCGCCAACACCGCCCGCGGGGCCGCCCACTTCCTGCGGGAGACGGTGGCGCGGGTGCGCTACGCTGGCGCCAGCGGGCAGATCACCCTGCGGGCCGACAGCGGCTTCTATACCCACGCCGTGGCCGCCGTCTGCCGCAAGCTGGACGTGCGCTTCTCCATCACCATCCGCCAGCACAAAAGCCTGCGCAATCTCATCGAGGCCATACCCGAAGCTGCCTGGACGCCGATTCCCTACTGGATGGACGGCGCCGCCGCTGTGGCCGAGACGACTTATACCCCCTTCCAGAGTGAGCCGGACGCCGCGCCGGTGCGGCTCATCGTCCGGCGGGTGCAGCCGACCCCCGGTTCCCAACTGGCCCTCTTCGCCACCTACAGTTATCACGGCTTCATCACCGACCGGGACGGAGAGACCCTGGAACTGGAGGCCGACCACCGCCGCCACGCCGAGATCGAGAATGCGATACGCAACCTCAAGTACGGCGTCGGGTTGAACCACATGCCGTCCGGCCGCTTCGCCGCCAACGGCGCCTGGCTGGCCGTCCAGGTGATGGCCCACAACCTGGCCCGCTGGACCGCGCGCATCGGCCTGGGCGAGCAGATCGTGACCACCAAGACCCTCAGGCGACGGTTCTTCTCCCTGGCCGGACGGCTCACCCGCTCGGCGCGCCGCCTCACCCTGCATCTGCCCCAGCGCTGGCCTTGGGAAACCCAGTTCAGTCGCGCCCTGGCCCGGCTGCGCGCCCTGCCACTCCCAGCCTGACGACCCGTCTGCAACTGACCCGCCATCCGGCCAACTGAACGTCCCGGCAAACTCGCGCCAGTCCCGGTCCGCGAGCGCCTCTTCCCGTGTCCTATCCCGCCATCTCGCTCAGCACAGCCACTGCAGACCGCCATCGGCGCCCCCAAAAGCGCCTGCGACCGCCCGCCAACCTCCCGTCTACCCGAATTCGAGCCCGGATCATCGCGCCTGCAACTCCCTCCCCCCTCTTCCGCTGTCCTCACGCCCTCCATCCGGGTCCATCGGTGGATTCGGATGGAGGTCCCGGTGGACTTGTGGGCGAACTCCAGGCCACGGCAGGTTTCTTGGGCAATACTGATAGCTTGCTGCAGGGGAAGACGTCGCCCCTGGATTTCATCTATCAAACCTTCCACATCGCCACCGGCCATGAGCTCAGTGACCATGTACGGTTGGTCTTGTTCCTGGCCTAGATCGAAGACGGTGACTATGTGAGGATGGGATACCAACCGGCCCATGGCCTGCGCTTCCCGCTGGATGCGGGTGCGGGAGGTGTCGTCCAGGCCCTCGGTCTTGATCAGGGCGAAGGCTACCTCCCGGTCCAGCAGGGTGTCCTGGGCCAAGTAGACACGTTTTTGCCGCCCTCGCCCAGGAAGCGCTTGACCTGGTAGCGGTCGTTGGCGAAGGCCGTCGGTTGGACCGGTGTCACATGCGACGATGAAGCAAGTGGAGATTTTGTGGATAGAGTTGTTGATCGGGGCGCGGAAACACCGAGTGCCCGTTGGGCAGCACTCAGGAATGCGATGCCATCCGCATTTTCAGGGTCTTAGGTAAGGACCTGTTCGGCACGGTCGCGGGCGGTCTCCCAGTCTTTTGAGGCCGCTGCTTCCTCGGCTTCGTCCAAGAGGCGGTCAATCTGTCTCTGTACACGCTCCCAGACGCAAACTCCTCCGAACCCCACTGATCCTATCGATCTCACCAACAGTTCCGCAGTCATCACCAACCACAATCACTTACCTAGTCGGATATGAAAGCATGGTATAGCAGCTTGCCGCTTGAGGATCGGCCAGCGGCTCTCGAAGAAATCGTCTCTGGACAAAGGGGCGCCAAAGCCGACATGAACGGAAGCGGCCACCGCTCGTATCGAGATGGCGGGCTTGAGATTGACGCTGTAAATCTGAAGCGCCAAACCAAAGAGGTAGCCGATAGGTTGTTCGGGTTTCAGGCCGACATGGCGCAAGACATCGCTGAACAGACAGCTAGATTGGAGGCTCTTGAACGGGGGGCGGTATCATCTGAAGTTCGTATTGCCGTACTGGAATGCGTGAACAAAATGCAGGGGTTCGTCATAGACGTGCTGGGTGATCGGGTTAAATCAATGAAGGGGTTGTAGAGATTCAAAAATTTCTCTATTACCGATCGGGACGACCTATTGTGATTTCGAGATCACAACAAGGTCAACAAATTTATACCAAGAAGAGGACCGACGTCTTTTGGACTACATATCGCCCAGCGGGATAAACCGGAATAGCCCGTACTATGGTCCTGCTGGCCGACCGGACTATCGGTCCCGAAGACTTTAGAATGCTGTGAACGGAGGCGAATTGGTTGTTCTCAGTGTGAGAGGTGGCCATCTTTAGCAAACTGGGATCCGATGCTCCAAAATGGGAGTCATTCGAAGTGTATCTACCCGGCGTTTAAAATGGGGAGCACCAAAAGGACTTCTTTTTGAAGCCCCACCTAACGTAGCTCGTGAAACGATAACGGCCCCCAGCTTTGGACAGATGGGGAGGTTTTAAATAACTCCGGAAGTACCCGTTCTGCTTCGCCCATTCTGTCGACTAGCACCGGCAGAGACCTGGGAGCACCAGCCGGTCGGATCCACTACCGAGTTATTGGAGGATGGCCGGAGCCTGGAAGTGTTCAAGAACACGGTCCAAGGCGGATGCCGGACAAGGCAAGAACTGTGACTGGCGCGAAAACGACATCGCCCCGGGGATGCAAATCCCCTGGAGCGATGTTGATGGCAATGACTAGGGTAAGCCTTTGGCAGGCAGGTGCGTTTTACACCCGCTTCCTGGAAAACCAGGTGTTTGGCGTCAACTGCTGCCCAGGGCCCTCCTCAGAGGATTTGCGAGTTTCCTCGTATAGTGCTATCTTCTTCATTATTGAGGAGAACCTTCGGCGCATCCCCTGCAAAGTTGACCCTAATCGTCCGCAGTGTGGCCCGCTGCCGCCTATATAAGCATGTTTAACAAGATTAATGTTATGAGGACTTCACTCTCCGACCTCTCACAGCGTCCAGAGCGGACATAAGTCCCACGGAGACAGGGGATTGACCTGTTTCACCCAATTCGCGGTAACTAACACAGCCACTCCGTGTTTCAGGTCGAGTTCCACCCTGGTCGTCCTCTATCCAAAAACATTAAGCAGTCGCCTTATTTGACCCTTGTAGGCTCGCCGCTAACCATGCGGAGCGGTGACTGAAGCTCGGCCATGGTGAGATCAGATTGGCGAAGTCTGGAATCCCGTCAGGCGCAGGATTATACTGGCCGCATGACAGAGCCATCGCTCCAACCAGAACGAGGTTCGTTACCTCACACCCAGTCTCGTGCAATTTTCGTGGGCCGCCAACGGGAGTTGGGAGAACTCACCACTGCCCTAGAGGAATCCCTTTCCGGCTACGGAAGGCTAGTGATGCTGGTGGGTGAACCAGGCATCGGCAAGACCCGCACCACCCAAGAGCTAGCCTCCCGAGCCGAGAATCGTGGAGCCCAAGTCCTTCGGGGCCGGTGCTACGAAGAAGAAGGGACCCCGCCGTCCAGGCCATGCGGTCGTACGTCCAACAAAGCAACGTGGAACAGCTCACCGGAGAGATGGGCCGCGGTGCCGCCGATGTCGTAGCCGAGATACATGACAAGATCACGGACCTCAAGCCTTCGACGTCCCTGGAACCTGAAGCGGCCCGGTTCCGCCTTTTCGACTCCATCACTACTTTCCTGAAGAACGCCGCCCAAAATCAGCCCCTGATGCTCGTTCTGGATGACCTACACTGGGCCGACAATTCGTCTTTGTCATTGCTGGAGTACCTGGCCAGGGAGTTGGGCGAATCCCGGCTTCTGCTGGTGGGCTGCTATCGTGACACGGACCTTTCCCGACAGCATCCATTGGCTGAAACCTTGGCCCAGTTGTCCAGGGAGCCGGTCTTCCGGCGCCAGACGCTCCGCGGCTTGGGCCAAGACGAACTCGGTCAATTCATCGAAGCGACCACCAGCCTACAGCTCTCCCAAGAGGTTACCGGAACCCTTTATGCCCACACCGAGGGCAACCCCTTTTTTATGGCCGAAGTCATCAGTCTGCTATCGGAAAGCGGAGAACGGACATCCGGGCGACTCGAATCGCCCGAAGGACTCCGGATACCCGAAGGGGTGCGGGAGGTGATAGGGCGGCGTCTCAACCGGTTGTCAGAGCAATGCAACGAGGTGTTGACCACCGCTTCCATGATCGGACGGGAGTTTGATTTCCGGCTGCTGAGTATTCTCAACGACAAAATGTCCGAAGATCAGTTGCTCCAGGTGGTGGATGAGGCGGTGTCGTTTCATTTGATCGAGGAAGTGCCCGACCAAAGGGACCGCTACCAGTTCAATCACGCTCTGATTCAACAGACCCTGACGGAAGAGGTGACCACCAGCCGCAGAGTACGGCTGCACGCCCGAATTGCTGAGGCCATGGAAGCGGTGTATGGAGATGATGTGGAGCCCTACGCCGCTGAGTTGGCCCACCATTTCGCCGAGGCTCAGACTTCGACCGGACCGGACAAGTTGGCGCACTATTCCCTGATCGCAGGAGAACAGGCGCTGACCGCCTACGCCTACGAAGAGGCACTTGCTCATTTTGAAAGTGGCCTGGTTGCGCGGGACATTGCCTTGTCCGGAACTGAGGCTGCCGCTGATGACGAGGCGGCGGCCTTGCTGTTCGGCCTGGCGCGGGCCCAATCCACTGCAGCCGAAACGCATCAGATGGCGGAAGTGTTCGCCACGATTAGCCGGGCCTTCGATTACTACGCCGAGGCGGAGAATGTCGCCCTTGCGGTGGCTGTCGCGGAATTCCAAATTGCGGTCCCGGGTAATCGGATTCTAGGTGTTGCTGAGTTGTTAGCTCGTGCTCTTACCTTGGTTGCCTCCGATTCCTACGAATCGGGACGCCTCCTCTCTCGCTACGGTGGGATCCTTGGGGATCAGAAATCCGACTACGAAGGCGCTCAGCAGGCGCTGGGGCGGAGTTGCAGACCCTGACCCATGCCGCTAGTACTACAACGACGGGTTTAAGGTGGCGGCTCCATCCTGCTTTCGCGGCGGGTGGAGCGGCGTCTCTCGTGGGAACGGCGAGCCCGTTCGTTGCGTAGCTGCGTATCCTCCAGCCACAACAGCAATTGATCGGGCCCGAACTGCTCCCGGGGCAGCATCTCCCGCACCACCCGGTACACCTGTGGCCTCGTGATCCGGGGCATCTTTTTCCCCCCAATCCTGCTGCAGGCTCAGCAGGAACGCTCCACCCAGCAGGCACATGGCTATGTGGTGATGCCACCCTGCCCAGCTGCGGGTCTCGTATTCGTCCAGCCCCACGTCACCCTTCTCAGTCTCGAACTCCGTTTCAATGCGCCACCTGGACCCACCCACGTAGGCCAGAGTCTCCAAGGTTGTGCCCTCGGGAGCGTTGGACAGGTAGTAGCGGGGCTCGCTGCCGTCCAGGTTCCGGCGCCAGACGGCCCACAGTTCCTCGCCGGGCTTGCGCCTCCTGGTGGCCCGCACCCGCTGGGCACTGAACCGGTAGGTGCGCGGCCCCTGGCTTCCCTGGGCCACCGTTATCTCCCGCCAAGCCTCATCCGGCAGTTCATCACCGCGCTGCTCCATGGTCCGCCGCTGCCCAGGCCGCAGCTTGGGTTTGCGGGGGCGGCCGAACCCCGGATATTCCGGACTGGTCCAAGCCGGGTCCAAGGGCCAGACCGTAGTGCCGCCCGGAACGTCCAGCACGTAGCGCATCCCCAGGGCCGCCAGTCCCTCCCGGAAGGTCGGCGACATCCCGAAGGCGTCGTCTCCGGCAACCCACTCGGCCCTGAGGTAGCCCAACTCCAGGACCCGCTCCAGCATCTCCAGGGCCAACTCCGTCTTTGACCGGTAGTTCCGCCGGTCCTCCGGCACACCCGCCGCAGCACACCGGTCCTGGTCGGAGGTCCAACTCTTGGGCAGATACAGCCGCTTGTCCACCAACGCCCGGCCCAGCGGGCTGACGTAGGCCAGGAACATCCCACCCTGGCAGTTGGCCACCTTGCCCAGCCTGCCGCAGTACTGCCGGGCCACTCCCGCCGATTTCCTGCCCTGCTTGGGGAAGTCGCTGCCATCGAACACCCACACCGCCTCCAGGTGTCCCAGCCTGGGGGCCAAGTATTCCTGCAACCGCCCTATGACTGTCTCATGGGACCACCGGGCCTCGGTGAGAAAGCGCTGCATCGCCCGGGCCGAGATGCCCACCGATTCCGAGAGATTCTCGGCGTTGCGCCGCTCCTGGTCCTGCACCAGCAGCGCCTGAAGGTAATTCCCGCTGTGATCCCGCCACTGCTTGCGGCCGAAGGAGGCCGCAAAGAAGGCGTGGAATTCCTGAAGGCTGTCGTAGACCCGCTCGAAGCTCGCCGCATCCATCACCCAAACCACCCAACATCATCTGTCCAGCCATCCTACCAGACAACTCGTCGTTGTAGTACTAGAGGTCTGGCCGGAAAGCCATTGGCCGGGTTTCGCGCTACGCCAGACAGACGTATTATAGTCTTATGGGGCATGATAGTGTCTGTAATACGGTTCAAGAACCCACTGTTACATCGACAATCGACGTTAAGAAACCGGCAGCTTGGAGAGAATCGGGGTTTCCGTCCGAGTTTCTAGTGCGGCTTACCGTCACCTCAACTTGCAAGAGAGCGTAGACAATGGGCGGCGGGCCATCGAACTGGACACCGGTGAAGAAAACCCCTTTTCTTACGTGGTTTCTCACTGGTTTACCGCGATGAGCTTACTTGCTATGGGTGATCGGGATGCGGCCCGCCCCCACGCTTTGGCCATGCGAGACTTCGCAGAGAGGCGAGGCACCCCCCGACTGGCCGCAAGTCACAACTTTACGCCGATCACGTATCTGTCATGCTTTGAGGGTGACTGGAAAGCGGGCCGTGAATATGGCGACCGGGGCATGAAGCTGTCACCCCTAAATCCGCTACTCCTAGTAGTCAGTCATGTTTGGAATCGAAGGGATAGAGGCGGTGAAGTTTGCCCCTGGCGTCCTGGGTGTTGAACCGCCAGTTAATGGTGGCTCGGGCGGCATTTCGCTCCGTGACCAGGGCCTGGACCTCCCGCCGGAGGGCGGGTTCGTTGGGGACGCGCTGCTTGAGGCAGGAGCGGGACAGCACGCTGAACTCGATTTCCGCCATATTCAACCAACTCCCGTGCTTGGGGGTGTAGTGGAACTCCAGCCGTTTGGCGACCCGGCGGGCCTCGGCCGCAGGGAAGGTCTCGTACAGGGAAGCTGTCCTGTGGGTGTTCAGATTGTCCAGGACCACTCGCACCACCGGGACCTCTGGATAGGCCTCATCCACCAGCCAGCGCATCTGGCGGGCGAAGTCCTGCATGGTGCGCCGCTCCGTAACCTGCACGTGGCGCCAACCGGCCATCGGTTCGCAGGTCAGGAACAGGTTTCGAGTGCCCTCCCGGCGGTGCTCGTAGTCCTGCCGCGCCGGTCTCCCCGGCTGGGCTGGCAGCGGGGGACGGGTGTCAGCCAACAACTGGGTCGAAGTCTCGTCAAAGCAGACCACCGGCCGCCGCGGGTCATAGGGTTGGGCGTACAGGTCCAGCACGTCCTCCATGTGGGCCACGAACTCGGCGCTCACCTTGGGGATGCACCACTCCTGCTTCTGCCACGGCTTGAGGGAGTTTTTTTCAGGTGCAGCCGCACCGTCTCGTGGGATAGGGAGGGCGCCAACCCCAACTCCACCACCTGGCCCGCCAAAAGGCGCAGGGTCCAGTGGTCATGCCCTTCCGGCGGTTCGGAGCAGGCCAGAGCGATGAGGTGGGCTTCGCCCCGGTCGTCTAGCTTCCGGTACCGACGGGCTTGGGGCCGGTCTTGCAGCACCCCTTCCAGCCCCTCTTCGGCGAAGCGCCGCTTGATCCGAAACACCGTGCCCTCGGCCACATCCAGGGCTTGGGCCACCTGGGGAGCGCTCCACCCCTCATCCGTCTTGAGCAGAATCCGGGCCCGGACCGTCACCCGGGCTGTGCCTTTCCCCGCACGAACCAGATGCTGGAGCTGGTTCCGCTGTTCCGCCGTCAGCCGGACTCCATACTTTTCCCTGACCATACCACCGCCTCCCATCAACACTATCCAGAGTCAGGGTAGCTCTTTTGCTCAATCTTTCACGTTACCATTAATATCAAGTTTGACTGACTACTAGTACTACAACGACGCGTTATCCTACAAGGTAACTCGTGGGCGGATTTTGAAGCTGGCAACGAACGAGTGCGAGTCTCCCATGATGAACGGTCCGTAGCTGAAGAAGAAGACCTGAGCGTGTTTTCTCATAACGCGTCGTTGTAGTACTAGCACCCAGGGTATTAATAGAGCATGAGACAGGGGAGTCCGCCCAAGGAGAAGTCTACCTGGAGCGGCTCCTGGATTTCGTCAACGAACGTATCAACGAAACCATAGACGAGCAGTACAGCAGGAATCTATCCGGATACATTCAATCTGGATTAGCGCTCAAAGCGTCCCAAGGCTATGCGATTGGCAGCGCGCCATTGGGTTACAGAACAGAAAAACACGCTAGCGGTAGGGGCGCCTGGATGGTGCCCGATGAGACAACCATGCCGGCCTTGATCCATCTCCTTGAAGGGTATGCTTCAGGGCAGCTCTCCTACCGTGCCCTGGCCCAGGACCTAAACGTGAAGGGTTACCTCACGTCCGACGGTCAACCTTTCACGGAGAGCTCTATCTCCACAGTGTTGAATAATCGTTTCTACGCCGGAGAAGTGGTCTAGCACCGAGATCGGCCGGATGAAGAGATCATTGAAGGCGTCCACGAAGTTCCTGACGAAGTGAGAATCCTTTGGCGTCGGTGCCAACAGGTCAGAACAGAGAGGGGAGGACCCGGCCGGTACAGCCCTCCTTCTAGGGAGCACCGGATCTACCCACTCACCGGAACGCTGGTCTGTGACCACTGTGGCAGGTCATTCCATGGAATGACGTCCAATGGTCGAAACTGCCGCTATCCCCGAATGGCCCACAGCACGCACCGGTGCGGAAACGGTCCAATGTCGGTCAGCGCGCCTGCTGTAGAGCAGGAGTTTGCTGAACGAGTACTCGGGTGTGTTGCCTTGGATGATTGCTGGAAAGACGCAGTACTCAAGGCCTTGGCAAGTGAAGGACCCAAGCCGGATCACTCTCTAGAGATCAAACGCGTTGAAGGGGCTTTGGCGAATCTGAGAAAGCAGCACTTGTGGGGCATGATTGGCGACGATGAGTTCAAATCCGAACACCAGGAATTGCGGCGCCAATTCCAACAGATGGAAAGATCGGCTCCTCCTTCGGTATCCCCCAACATGGACCGGGCTGCCCAGCTGTTGCAAGACCTGCCGGCCTTGTGGCAACATCCAGGGGTGACCCCGGGACAGCGCCGGGACCTGGCCCGTGAGGTATTTCACGAAATTCGTCTGCGCGACGGGGAGTTGGTTTCGGTGGAACCCCAACCTCAGTACAAGCCAATTTTTGCCTATTGCCTCTGGCGGCAGGATGTTGCGGGTGACCATTGCTCGACTTGAGCCTGTCGAAGGATCGCCCACTGTGGAAGGCCGGGTTTTGGTTATCTTCTAAGCCTTCTCCATCTGCTTGACGGCTTCCAGCGCCAGGTAGTAACCGTAGACGCCGAAGCCGTAGACCGAGCCCTTGGAAACTGGCTGGATCTTGGAGACCGTCCCGCGGGATGTGGGGTTGGAGGCGTGGACCTCGATCACGGGGAATTTCACTTGGGCGATGGCGGCCACCAAGGGGCCGGTCCCCGTGGTGTAACCGGCAGGGTTGATCAATGCCGCGTCGATGCCCCGCTCGTGGGCGTCGTAAAGGGCGTTGCACACGTCGCCTTCGATGTTGGAATGGAACAGCTCCACGTCCACGCCCAAGCCTTCGGCATAGGCCACTATCTGCTCGTTGATCTGGTCTAACGTGGTGGTCCCAAAAACCTCTATCTGGGCCTTGCCGCGCATATTCATACCCGCGCCTTGTATCACCAAAACCTTAGTCATCGCCGCTCTCCTCCAGATTCATATGGTCCACCGGCCCGTTGCTTCCCTGATTACTCTCTGGACTGCTTCCCGGCTGGCCATGGGGATTTTCTTGACCTTCCGGCTCCGTCTCAGCAACGGCTTCGGTGGGAGTTTCCGATACGTATCCCGCCAGTAGGACATCCAGTTGCAGCATCAGCATCTTGTTCCATGCGATTGACGCCCGCATCGCCAAGTCTGTGTCTTCCAATTCTTCCCTCAGGACATCCGCCAGCGCCGTCTGGATGAACGACATACTTGCGATCATAAACCGGCTGGGGATGGACCCCAGGTGCGCCCGGTGGCTGGGGGGATGGCTATGGACGATGCCGGTTGCCAATACCCGCACTGGATAGTCACGGTCGATCTTAAAGTCGATCGACCCGCGCAACCAGCGGCCAAGACTGTGCTTTCGCCGGGTGAGGCGCAATTCGTCGATTTCCCCGTCGGCTTCCAGAAAGAATCTGCGGGTCTCTGGAAACTTCAAGAAATTGTCATACACCGCCGCGGTCAGGTCGTCGGCGTTTTTCAAGACGGCGTCCGACGTGGCTTTGATCAGGTCCAATTCCGATTGGTCCAAGCCAACGAAGGCCGCCAATTGTTTCAACCGGCCGGGCCAATCAAATATCTCCGGCATTGGGCCTCCTGGTTCCCTGAACACGCCGCCGGAGAAACGCCCACGGTGAGTCCGGGAATATGATCCCTGGGAATATAAACCCTGGTGGACGCAAGCTCGAACCCGTCTCTTTGGTCCAGACAACGGCCCACGGATGTCAATCTCCCGTGCCAGTGTCAATCGCCTCCTAGAGCGACGGGCCTTTCCTCTGGGGTTTTCCCCGATATGATCCCTGGGAATATAAACCCTGGTGGAGAGCGGAGCAAGCTCGAACCCGTCTCTTTGGTCCAACAGACAACGGCCCACGCCAACCGATGTCAATCTCCCGTGCCAATCTCCCGTGTCAATCGCCTCCTAGAGCGACGGGCCTTTCCTCTGGGGTTTTCCCCACCAGAGAAGTCAGGCCCAGCACCGGTACAACCAACAACAGACCAACCAGCGCATTGGCCGATATAGCCCGCTGAATGCTAAATGCGCCGGCGACGGCGCCGATCTCCAATGTGCCCATGATGGTGCCTAATCCGATGCATTCGCTCAGAACCCCCATCATCCTTCCCCGCATCTCCGGAGGCGCCGCCAGCATGGTGATGGCGCTTTGCATCGTGCCGAACGCCGCCTGACCCAGGCCGCCGATGCTAAGGCATAGGAACGAAACCGCGTAAACCGGCGACCAGACAAAAAGGATCACCATGACCAATACCAGCAGGGAGCCCAGCACGAAAACCCGGCCCCGGCTGCGCATGTCCCTGGATATAGCGAGCATCCCGGCGCCGGCCAACTGGCCCACACCGTCGGCCGCCACCAAAACCCCCACCAATCCCACGCCCACATTGAGGTCGTCGCGGCCCACGGCCGGCACGAATTGCTGCACCGGGAATGCCAAGGCGTTCATGATGACAGTCACATAGAGCATCCCTAGCAGCTCGCGGCTTCCCAGCGCGTAGCGAATCCCCACCGCCAGGCTCTTCCATACCGGCTCTTCACGGATCGCTCCCTGATATTGAGGGATTCGCAGGCGACTGATCACGACCAGGTTGATCAAGTGGACTGAAACCACAAAGATGTAGGCGCCTTGGAAGTCAGCGTACTTTAGTAAAAGCCCGCCCAGAAGCGGGCCGATCATCTTTCCCGTCGTATTGCTGATGACATCCAAAGACAGGGCGTTGACCAACCGGTTCGGCCCCACGATGTCCAGAATGGCGGTGCGCCTAGATGGGTCTTCAACGGCTTTTATAGCGCCCTGTATGAATATGAGCAGGTACACGTGCCAGGTTCGTATGAGATCAAAATCCCAAATCATTACCGCTAAAATGACCGCAGCGGCGGCTGTATTCACCCCTTGGGCGATACCCAGGATGAGCCTCCGGTCGAACCGTTCGGCAATCAGCCCAGTGAAAAGGGACAGGGCCGGCCTGGGCAGGTTGTTGAAAACCAGCACCAGCGCCAGTTGAAAGTACGAGTCGGTCAGTTGCAGAATCAGCCAGCTTAAGGCCAGCATCTCGGTGCGCCGTGCAAACTCAAAGAGGCTGCCCACGTACCATATTTTGCGAAAATCGCCGTCCCGCAAAACAGCCAACACGGGCAGGCGGGGTCGTTGGAGAGAACTCACTAAGGATCGGCTCCCAGGGCGAAGAATAAACAGGCGAAGAGCAATACCGAGGATAAGGGACTATTCTACGGCATGGACCGCGTGTTTACGCCCGGTGTTCAGACCGGTTGTGCCCGGTTGCACATAGTAATAGCCGGTAATAGCCGCCGGGTAATAGCCGCCGGTTCCGGCCCTAGACCACAGATTATTGACACACGGTCAGCGGGTGGGTAAGTTGGAGCCCATCTCCAATGCCAATCCAAACGCAGCTCTAGATAATCAGGAGGCAGCCCCATGGCGCCGGCGGATCTAGCAAGATTTTGGTCTGAGACCATCCAAGAACTGGCCCAAACCCCTTTGGATTCTTCGGTGGAGGAGGCCCCCGAGCAGAGCGCCCGGGATTTTGTCACCCAACGGGTGGCCATGAACTCATTTCAAGGCAAACGCATCCGTGGTTGGTATTCCGTCCCCAAGGACATCCCGTCGGTTGGCAAACTGCCCGCCATCCTAGCGGTTCCGGGATACGGCGGCGACAAAGCCATCCCAACGCATTTGGTGATGGCCGGCTTCGCCGTATTGACCCTTTATCCCCGGGCGCAAGGCGAAAGCCTGCACGAGTGGAAGCTGGACCACGGCGCCAAACTAACCTACAACGTCACCGACAAGGACAAATACTACTACCGCGGCGGGTACATGGACTGCCTGCGGGGGTTGGACTTTTTGTGCGCCCAAGCCGAGGTCGACGCGGGCCGCCTAGGGATGTGGAGCCGCAGCCAGGGCGGAGGATTCACCCTAGCAACGGCTTCGTTGGACAGCCGCCTGCGGGTGGCGGTGGCGGAAGAGCCGTTCTTGTGCAACTACCCGGAGTCTATCAAGATCACTACGAGCCCTTACGGCGAGTTGAACAGATACGTCGCCGAGCACCCGGGGGAGCGGCAGGCGGTCTTGGACACGCTGGCATATTTCGACCCGCTTAACCTAGTCCAAGACATCACTTGTCATACTTTGGTGGACATAGGCATGAAGGATGAAACCTGCCCTTTCCACACCATCATGCCCGTTTTCGAGAAGATCACCGCTCCCAAGGGCCTGCACATCTACCCTGATCTAGCCCACTCTCCCTGCACCGATTTCAACGCCCACGCTATGAACTGGCTGAGGCGATACCTGGGCGCATAAGCATTTTCTCGCCGCAGGAACGCCTCGGCATCGCATCCCCCGCGTGACCACCAGGCGTGGCTTGGTGTAGTATCATTCAACCTCTCGGGATGGGGGATTCTTCGATTATCCTAGTCCCAAATCCTCCCCTAACCCGTTAAACCATTCAGACGGAGGTCGCCTCCATGCCAGCAAGAACCGGCCGGGAGTACCTCGACGGCCTTAAGGCGCAGACCAAAGAGATCCACATACGGGGCCAACGAGTCGATGACGTCACCACATTTCCCGGATTGGCCGGGGGCGCCCATTCCTTGGCCCGGCTGTACGACATGCAACACGACGCCAAGTTGCGCGATGAGATGACCTACACCTCTCCCACCAGCGGCGAATCTGTGGGCCTGTCGTTCATCATGCCAACCAATTCCGAGGAATTGGCCCGGCGCCGGGTGATGATGTCCCATTGGGCCCACACCAGCTACGGAATGATGGGCCGGACGCCGGATTTCCTTAATGTAAGCATCATGGCCATGGCTGGGGCGGGAGATTATTTCGGCCAGAACCGGCCAGAATTTAAAAAGAACATTATCGAGTATTACGAATACATCCGAGAGAACGATCTGACTCTCACCCATACGCTGGTGAACCTGCAGCGGAACCGCCGTCCCGCCGCCTCCTCCCAATTTATCACCACCGACGTGGCCCTGAAGGTGGTCAAAGAGACGGATTCCGGGATCATTGTCAGAGGTCCGAGGGTATTGGCTACTTTGGGGCCCTTGTCCGACGAGATAGCCGTTTACCCGGTGCGAAATTCCCAGTTGGCCAATGCGGAAGACGCTTGGCGGTATGCCTTCGCCTTTTCCATACCCTGCGGCACTCCCGGCCTAAGGTTCCTTTGCCGGGAAAGCTTCGACTTGGAGCGGTCCAATTTCGACCATCCGTTGGGCTCCCGGTTCGAAGAAATGGACGCCATCATATTCATGGACGACGTGTTCGTTCCCTGGGAGCGGGTATTTCTATATGGCGACGTAGACCTCTGCAACGGTCTTAGCAACGCCACGCACCAGTACGCCCATTCAGGTCATCAGGTGGTCACCAAAAACGTGGCCAAATGCGAGTTTGTTTTGGGTTTGGCGAATCTAATGATCAACACGCTAGGGTCGGAGACCAACCAGCAGGTTCAGACCCTGGTGGCTGAGATCATCGAGAATCTGGAAATCATGAAAGCGTTGCTATTGGCGGCCGAAGTCAACGCCCAAATCGACCAGTGGGGGGTGATGTGCCCGGACCTGATGCCCATCAGGGTAGCCCGGAACCTATTCATAAAGATGTATCCCCGGATGGTGGAGATCATTCAGTTGCTGGGGTCCAGCAGCCTGATTGCGCTGCCTGCGGAGGAGGACTTCGCAGGCCCTCTCTCCCAAGAAATCAATCAGTACATGGACACAGACACGGCCACCGCTCGGGAACGGGTGCAATTGTTCCACCTGGCTTGGGATGTGGCCGGCAGCGCCTTTGGCTCGCGCCAAGTGATCTATGAGCGTTATTTCCAGGGAGACTGGATGCGGAACGCCTCTATTTTATTTGACGCTTACGACCCCGAGCCCGTAATGCAACAGGTCCGAGACTTTCTGGCGAGCTCTAACCCACCGGCGCCGTGACCCTACTATAAATCCGATTGCATAAGTGGTAGAATATATTTGGGGCTAATCCCGTTTTTATTTTATACATTTTCAGTTGTAGTTAACAGCTTCACCAATGGTTGAAGGGTATGTAGACAGGGTGGCAGGTTGAAGTCGTGGAGGTGAGTCACAATCCATTCGCCGCAGCAGGACATAAGAAGATCACATAGGCTTTTGTCAGCATGACCGTCGTCGACGACGTAAAAAGCCGGTTAGACATACTGGAAGTGGTTTCCCGGCACGTCTCGTTGACCCGTTCGGGCCGCAGCCATAAGGCTAATTGCCCATTCCATCAAGAGAAGACCCCGTCCTTTTTCGTCTTTCCCGACCGGCAATCGTGGCGTTGTTACGGGGCCTGCGCCACCGGAGGAGACGTTTTCTCCTTCATCATGCGGGCGGAAAACCTGGATTTTGGCCAGGCGCTCAAGAGCCTAGCCGACCAAGCCGGAGTAGCCCTGCCCAACCAGGAGCGGCGGGCCGGCCAGCAAGCGGCGGTCCTAGCCAATGACGAGGCGCTGGTCTATTTTCGAGAACTGCTGGATTCCACCCAAGGCGCCCAGGCCCGGGCCTACCTCGAAAGGCGAGGGGTGGACCGCCCGACAATCGACAAGTTCGAGTTGGGTTTCAGCCCAGCCGGCGGGCGTGCGCTGAAGGATCACCTAGCCGGCAGGGGAGTCACACCCCCCCAGGCAGTAGAGGCGGGAGTGGTCCGGTCCAGCGACAACGGTTGGTACGGCGACATGTTCCGTGGCCGGTTGATGTTCCCCATTCGCGACGGAAATGGTTCTCTGGCCGGTTTTGGCGGCCGCGCCTTGGATGAGTCGCAACCAAAATACCTGAACTCGCCCAGAAGCCCGATTTTTGATAAAAGCCGTGTCCTTTACGCCCTGTATTTGGCCAAAGATGCCGCCAAAGAAAGGGGATTGGTCATCGTTGAAGGTTACATGGATGCCATTTCGGCCCATCAACACGGATTCGATAACGTGGTGGCATCCATGGGAACGGCTCTGACCCAAGACCAGGTTACGCAGGTCAAGCGGCTAACCAGCAACGTGGTGATGGCGTTGGACCCGGATAACGCCGGCCAACAGGCGACGCTGCGTAGCTTGGAATCATCCTGGAAGGTGTTTCAAGCGCCTGTGGCCGGACGCACCGGCGACACTACCCTGTTCCAGCGCCAGGAGATGCCCGAATTAAAGATTGCCACGTTGCCTCCCGGCGAGGACCCGGATCAATTGATACGACGGTCCACCGAAGAATGGACCCGGCTGACGCAGATGGGCGCTCCATTGATGGAATACCTGTTTGACGCACTGAGCAACCAGATAGACACCAGCAACGCTCAGGGTAAGACCAGGTTGGTGGAGCTGATGTTCCCGCTGATAGCGGCCGTGGCCGACCCGGTGCAGCAAGACCACTATTTCCAGTCACTGGCGGACCGCCTGGGAGTGAGCCAGGAAACATTACGAGCCAGCGTTCAACGGCCGGTAGCCGTTAGAAGGAGTCAACCCAGGACCAACCGGAATGTTCAGACCACAGCGTCTGCATTTGCCAAACTGGATAACGACCCCATCGAAGATTTCTGCCTGACGTTGTTGCTTCGGCACGCCGATTTGGCCGAAAATGCACTCGGATTAAGGGCCGAGTATTTCCGGAGGCACGAAAACAGGGAGATATTCGCCCAATGGGAACGGGCAGGCCTTGATGGCGGCCACGAGAATGGCATTTATAGCCGCATAGACGACCTGCACCGGTTGATGCAGGACTCGATAAACGAGGAAGTCGCCGGCCATCTGGCGTCTTTATTAGAAAAACAACTGCCTCCGCTGGATCTAGCCATGCGCGGTCAGGCATTCAGCGATACCGTGATCAGACTGGAAGAACGGCATCTAAAGGAATTGAAAACAGAGGAAGGATTGAAATTTTCCGAAGACCCTCCAGACCTGGAAGACGACCACCACCAAAACGTACTTGAGATTAATCAGCGGATCAAAGATAACCAAAATGCCCGGTATCCCACGTTGACCAACGTTTTCGCCGGGAGGAGATAGACCAATGGCAAGACGCAAAAGCGACAACGACCTTAACCCAGAAGAGTTCCTTGAGAGCCGTGACGAGCCGGAGGACCGCGAAAATCTCCAGGAGATCATTCGTGGTGTGAAGGGAAGCCAGGGAGATGAAGGCTTGGCCGACTCACCGGCCACCGCCACCGCCTCCCGGGAGTTGCCCTCGGAAGGCGCCGACGCCCAATGGGACGACGGATCCACGCCCGAGAAAACAAACGAAGGCCCCGAAGACGCGGTGGTCGAGGCGGAAAATGAGGAGCCCGAATGGGAGCCGGAAGCCGAGACCACCGAGGTCTTGGACGACCCTGTGCGCATGTACCTCCGGGAGATCGGCCGGGTTAGGCTGCTCACCTCTAAAGACGAGAGAGTGCTGGCTCGAAAGATCGAAGGTGGCAAGCATCTAAAGGGCTTGGACACTGAGCTGGTCGAGTTGGAAGGCCGGCAACCACGGCCTTGGGAGCTTACCTCAGGCTTGTTGCACCGAATGGTTAGCGCCGCCCCCTTGGTGGACGCGCTGGGAGACCAGCTGGGACTGCCCCGCAACATGACGCTGTCCCAGGTTGCCGAAACGCCCGAACTCCGGGATGCTATCGATGCTGAAGTCTCGGTTGACATGCTGGCCAATATCGGTCAAATCATGTCAGAAGAGCCCGAACATATCTACAAGCAAGTCATCAACCTTTCGCTTACCAGTTGGATGGTCCCGCCCGACGCCATAGACGTCATGGACGACTGTAAGTTGGGCGATCTGGAACAAGCCCTGGCCCAGCCTAAAGCGTTGGAAGAGCTGAAGGGATTGGACCCGTTGTTCCGGCAATACTACAACCGGGTAGAAGCCGAGAGCGATCGCTCTCAGGCGCATCTAACTGAAGCCAACCTCCGCCTGGTAGTGAGCGTGGCTAAGAAGTATATCGGCCGCGGCATGGCCCTGTTGGACATGATTCAAGAGGGAAACATCGGCCTGATCCGGGCGGTAGAGAAGTTCGACTACCGTAAGGGGTACAAATTCAGCACGTACGCAACCTGGTGGATCCGGCAGGCCATTACCAGGGCAATTGCCGACCAGGCTCGCACCATACGCATTCCGGTGCACATGGTGGAGACCATAAACAAGCTGATGCGCCAGCACCGCCGCCTATTGCAAGAATATGGCCGGGAGCCGACGCCCGACGAGATCGGCGAAGCGATGGAGATAGGCCCAGAGAAGGTGGAGGAGATCCTGAAGATCTCGCAAGAGCCGGTATCCCTGGAAACCCCCATCGGCGAGGAAGAAGACTCCCACTTGGGCGACTTCATTGAAGACCGCAACGCGCCGGCGCCGGCTGATGCGGCGTCATTCCAGTTGCTTAAAGAGCAGGTGGACGAAGTGCTTCACACGCTAACCGACAGAGAGGCGAGGGTGTTGCAGTTGCGTTTCGGTCTGGAAGACGGGAGGAGCCGGACCCTTGAAGAGGTAGGCCGGGAATTCGGTGTGACCCGGGAGCGCATCCGCCAGATCGAAGCCAAAGCGCTGAGGAAGTTGCGCCACCCGACCCGGTCACGGAAATTAAGGGATTTTCTAGAGTAGGACGAGTCGCTGCGGCAACCGGCCGATGACGAGTTGTCATAACATCGCGGGGGAATTCGAACTGTAAAATCTATAATCGTCGAAAACCCGCCAATTAGATAGTGGCCAGTTCTTGGAATTGACGAATCGGCGATGATATACTCACCGCCGGAGCATGATCTGGGAGGGGGAACAAGTGGAAGAACTGGGAACGCCCAAATGCATGAAATGCGAGATAGGTCAATTAGTCCCGCTTTCGGATTACGGTGGCCAAGGCGCGGCAGTGCATTACAAGGCTTGGGTCTGCATCAACCCCGGTTGCGGTTTCAACATCAAAATCCGCAACGGCGATATTTATTTGAATGAGCCGATTACACCGGGCGGGATGAACGCTCCCAGACCCCGATAGCTAGCTTGCACACCGGCCGGCCATGGGCCGGCATGGGGTAGACTGCGCTCCCTGAACGTACCTCGGAGCCTTGCGGTAGTGGAATGTCGGGGAGTCGAAGGCACAAGAGGTGGTATGGAAGCCGGCTACGATTATCTACTGATCCGCAGACGCCTGCGGAAGCACTTCTACAACTCTTCAGGTTTTTTTATCGTTGCCCTGGGCGTCATGCTTTTGGCCGCCAGCGGGGCCTACTACGCCTATGCCGCCGTTGCCAAGGGCAATCTTCCGCAATTAAACGCCTCCGCACAGCCAAACTCTCAGACCCCATTGGACCAGGGCGTGATGGATTCATCTCTGCCGGCCGGCCGCGTCGACTCCTTGGTTGAGGACGGTTTGCCAGCCGATGCGCCCGGCTCTGCAGCCAGTGTCAGCCCGGCGCCGTTTACGTTTCCAGCCTCCGCCATCTCCAGCCAGCGGCTCTATCCGGGAGACGGGATAACCCCAGGATCATGGAGTTACCCAGCGTCGTACGAGCCGCTGTCCTATCGCGAAGAAATGCTGCTACAGGGATTCACTCCCTTGGCCATCGGAGAACCTCTTCAGGATCAAGCACCCGCCACACGTTTGATCATACCTTCAATCGGAGTGGATTCTTCGGTAAAGGAACTGTCCATCATTGACCTTGTCGGCAGCCGTTCCTATGAAACCCCGGCGAATACAGTGGGCCATATATCCGCAACCGCCGACGCGGGCGAAGGCAACAGCGCTTGGTTCTTTGGTCATACCGAAAGCCCAATCTCCAATGAAGGATCGGTTTTTTACAACCTGACTAAGATACCCGGCAAGCTACAGAACGGTGAGGACGTATTCATCATTTCTCAGAACGCCCAGGGCCGTTTTCTATACCGTGTGACGTCCACGAGGGTGATGCATCAGAGCGAGTTGAAATTGTTTGACACTGGGCAGAGCACCATCCACTTGGTGTCCTGCGTGCCGAGGCTGGTGTATGACCACCGGCTGGTGATCAACGGCGAGTTGGTCGCCAAGGACTAGCTAAGCGCCTACCACCGGATCCGTAAAAGAGACCGCCCAATCTCGGGCGGTCTCTTTTACCTTTACCGAAGTATCATCTCGTTAGCCCACATCAGCAGATGGGTTCGTCATCGATTCTGCCGACCTTTAGTTTTCGCAACCGCCTACCCATTATCGATACGACTTCGATCTTCAAATGGTCAGTTGTCACCCAGTCTCCAGGCTGGGGAATGCGGCCCAGGGTCTGGTAAACATATCCTCCCACAGTATCCATATCGTCGCTCTCGATCTTGGTCGTGAACAACTCTTCTATCTCAGTGGTTGATATACCCGCATCCACCACCACAGTTCCGTCCGGCATATGCACTAACTCGGAATCCCTGGTTCGGGAAAACTCGTCCTCGATTTCCCCAACTATCTCTTCCAGAAGGTCTTCCATCGTGACCAGACCCTCGGTGCCGCCGTATTCATCCACGACTATGGCCATTTGAAGGCCCCGTTCCTGCAATTCGTCTAGTAATTCGTCGAGGCGCTTGGTCTCTGGAATGAAAAACGCCGGATGCAACAGGTCTGTAAGCGCCGGCGCGTCTTCACCGCTTGCCAGGGCGGCCAGGACTTCCCGAGAGTGCACGACTCCGACTATTCGGTCTTCGGTCTGCTCATAAACCGGAAGGCGGCTGTGACCTCCATTCACCATAGCTTCAGCCACCTGTTGGATGCTGCAATCAGTGCCTACGGCAACCATGTCCAGGCGGGGCACCATGATCTCATGAGCGTCGGTCACGTCCAAGCGCAGAATCGAACGGAACATTTCCCGGTCGCGCCGGTCTAGGTTGATCAATTCTTCTTCGGTAAGCGCCGGTTCCTCAGGTATGGAAGGGTCACCGTTGTAAGACTCATCGGTATTCGAGCCGCGGGATGAACCGTTTTGGCCAGACGCTTCAAATCCTTCTACAGCCCGGGACCGGGGAGCCACGACAAGCCTAAGCCATCGAGCCGTCCAATGAAGCGAACGTATGCCTGACCACGCAGTGATCCGGTCAATGGCGGCCAGCAAAACCAGCAATCCCAAAGCGAAAAATGATGCGGTCCACCAGCCTATCCCGTTGATCGTGGATACCACGGCAAGCCCTGCCAGCGCCAGAATCATGACGCATCCATACTTAAAAAGTATCAGGGCCGCAATCAACCAGTGGGAGGATCTACCCTCCCTAGTGAAAAGATTCGTGGCGTAGGAGTAATGGTGTAGGAGGCTGACGTAGAAGAACAGAACCAGGGATACGGCGAACACCGATGCTGATGGTAGTAAGTCTGTTTCCAAGAACCCAAACGCTCCAGCGCGCCCACTATTGTGTCCGAACCCGTGGGTGTTTACCGCCAGGAGGTCAGCCGGAATTTGTGTCTCTATCTATTATTTTAGCAGGGACCCCCACCGCCAGTCTACCCGCTGGTACGTCGGCGATGACCACTGCGCCCGCCCCGGTGGTAGCGCCATCCCCCACGGATACCGGGGCCACCAACATAGTGTCGCAGCCGATGAACGCTCCGTCGCCAACCACCGTCCGGTGCTTATCTTTCCCGTCGAAATTACAAGTCACGAGGCCAGCGCCCAGGTTGGCGGCTGCCCCAATGGATGCGTCTCCAATGTAGCCAAAGTGCCCCATGACGGCACCCCGGGCGAACCGGCTTTCTTTGACTTCCACGTAGTTGCCAATGTGGACCCCCGATTCCAGATAAGCCCCCGGGCGCAGATGGCTGAAGGGACCCATGTCCACGTCGTCTTCCATCGTGGCCTCTTCTAAGGCCGACGATGTAATACGGCACCGGTTTCCCACCGATGAGTCGCGGATGGTGGTGTTAGGGCCGATCTGACAATCTTCTCCGATATTTGAGCTGCCGCAAATAATGGTGTTGGGAAATATCACCGTGTCCCGGCCGATGGTCACATCCGCATCTACGTAAACCGACGAGGGGTCCAACATGGTCACTCCGGCCAGCATTAACGTTTCTCGGATGCGCCGGCGTTGCTCCGCCTCTACCCAGGCTAATTGCACGCGGTCGTTAACCCCGGTGATGTCGCCGGCTTCGGAGGCGATGACCGTAGCTACTCCTACGCCTTGCTTGGCGGCCAATCCCACTAAATCAGTGAGGTATATCTCTCCACCGGAGCTGGGTTGAATCACATTCAGGTTCTCCCAAAGCCATGGACCGTCGAAGCAATACACTCCGCCATTGACCTCAGCTGGCTCGCCTGAACCTAGGCCAGACTCAACTGCCTCGATTATCCAGGTGATTTGGCCATTTCCATCCCGCTGAACCCGGCCTAGGTCCCGAGCGGATGGAACGATGGCGGAAAGAAAGGTCCCTGTATTGGATTCCGCAAGATGGAGCGTCATCTGTTCTTTAACCGTCTCTATCTTGACCAATGGCGCGTCGGCGCCCTGGACCAATATATGGCTGGCCTGGCCATTGAGGGCCGGCCCGGCCCGCGCAACAGCATCCCCCGTTCCTAAGGGCTCTTCTTGAATCACGATAGTGGCGTCTAAACCCAATACTTTTTTGATCTGTTCGGCGTTGCCCGAAGAGGCCACCACCACGATCCGTCCAATCCCCAATGACTTCAACAACTCTACTGGATACCGGATCATTTCCTTACCGCACACCTGGTGCAGCGGCTTGGAAAGCCGTGATCGCATCCTCTGTCCTTGCCCGGCCGCTATCACTACTCCGGCCCACTGGTCCATGGCGGCACCTCTTCGGTCTCTGGTTGTTAAGATCGTTGGGTAATTATACCAATCCGGCTCGCAAGACATGCGTAAATTTTCGGCGTTGACAAGCCTATCCAGCCACGGCACAATGGCGCTGTTTCAGCCGTGCCACTCCGGTCTACTTAGGTAGACGCCCCAATGTAATCACCGCCATATCCTGCTTTTGGAGCATCGGCCATGGACGCGAATCAGATACCTTTTCTTTCCGCCACCGAACTTGGCAGCCTGATCAAAAACCGGGAGGTGTCGCCCGTTGAAGCTACCCAAGCATATCTGGACCGGATTGAAAAGGTCGACGGACAACTGAACTCCTATATCACCGTTTGCCGCGATGAAGCCCTGGCCGAGGGTCGCCGGGCGGAAGGAGAAATAACGTCCGGCGCCTATAAAGGTCCGATGCACGGTATACCGGTGGCGGTAAAAGACCAGTTTTACACCAAGGGTATCCGCACCACGGGCGGATCCAACATCCTCAAAGACCTGGTGCCCGATGAAGACGCCACCATCATATCGAATCTGAAAGAAGCGGGCGCTGTCTTGCTGGGCAAGTTGAACATGAGCGAATTCGCCATGGGAGACGCCTTTCACCACCCATACGGGCGGCCCCGAAATCCCTGGGACCTTTCCCGCAACCCTGGCACGTCCAGCAGCGGCTCCGGGGCGGCCACGGCGGCGTTCCTTTGCGCCACCTCTTTGGGCGAAGACACCGGCGGCTCTATTCGGGGACCGGCGGCGTTCTGCGGTCTAACAGGCCTTCGTCCCAGTTGGGGGCGAGTAAGCCGCTACGGGGTCCTTGGCGCCTCGTGGTCCATGGATATAGCCGGACCGATTTCCCGCACGGTGTCCGATTGCGCCATTACGCTGGCGGCCATTGCCGGACACGACCCTAAAGACCCCTACACCTGGGACGCGCCGGTGCCCGACTACCTGGCCGCCATGACCGGCGATATCCGGCATTTGAGAGTCGGAGTGATCCAGGAACGGGTCAACACCACCGCCGTCGACCCGGACATTCGCGACGGCGTGATCAAAGCAATCTCGGTCCTGGGAGAATTGGGCGCAAACGTCAAAGAAGTCTCGATTCCTCTGATCGCCGACTCGGCCGCGGTATCTGCGGCCGTGACCGCAGTCGACGCGGTCAACGTTCACCGGCAAGGGATTCGGGACCACCTGGACCAGTATGACCACAATATTCAGATACGCCTTTTGACCGGCAGCATCATGCCCGCCCAGGCGCACCAGAAGGCAGTGCGGCTGCGGGAGATGCTGCGGCGGCAGATCATGGAGGCGCTTGAGCAGGTGGACGTTTTGGTCATGCCGACCTCGTCGATCCCTGCCTCTCCCATCCCCACTAAAGCGGGTGTCAACAGCAAAGAAGAGGTTCTAAAGGACTTTGCCGGACGCCGGGGCTTCACGGCGCCGTTCAACCTGGCCAGTCTTCCCGCATTATCCGTTGGCTGCGGGTTCACCCCGGATGATCTACCCATAGGCTTGCAAATCGCCGGTAAACCCTTCGACGAATCCACTGTTTTCCAGGTCGCCCATGCCTACCAACAAGCCACGGATTGGCATCTGAGGCGGCCGCCCGTCTAAGCTATCAGCAATCAGATATCAGATATCAGCTGTCAGCGATGAGCAATGATTGAAACTTGTACTCATTGGAGTTGGATCAGAATGTCGCAGCCATACTTGTTAACCGTTGTTCAAGCCGCCCGGCAGATTGCCCAGGGAGATCTCTCCCCGGTGGAGCTGGCGGAGTCGTTGCTGGGGCGCATTGAAGCCCTGGAGCCCAATCTAAAGGCCTGGGTGTACCTGGACCGGGAGGCGGTGCTAACTGAGGCGCGAAAAAAGGCCGAGCAAGTAAAACCTGGCGCCGCGCTGGGTCCTCTTCACGGGGTCCCCATAGGGCTAAAGGACATCTATTACACCGCCGGGATTCCCACCACGGCCTGCTCCCGGCTGTATGCAGATTTCGTACCCGAATACGACGCCACCACGGTAACCTTGATGAAGAACGCCGGCGCCCTAATGCTGGGCAAGACGGTGACCACCGAATTCGCTTGTCTCGACCCATCACCCACGCTGAATCCTTGGAACCCGGCTCACACCCCTGGCGGTTCCAGCAGCGGTTCCGCCGTGGCGGTGTCTGTCAAAATGTGCGCGGCGGCAATGGGCTCCCAGACCATCGGTTCTGTTCTGCGGCCCGCCTCGTACAATGGCGTAGTGGGTTTTAAACCCACTCTGGGCCGGGTAAGCCGCCACGGAATCATTCCGGTCAGCTGGTCCCTGGACACGGCTGGCTGGCTGACCCGCAACGTTGAGGATGCCGCCCTGTTGTTGAATGTCATGGCCGGTCCAGACCCTCTAGATCCCGTGTCGCCGGTCATGGAGCCGGATGATTATTTAAGGGCTGCCACAAATCCCAATCCTCCGCGAATTGGCCTGTTGCGCGGTTACTTCCATGAAAATTCCGACGCCGAGACTCGAGCCCACACGGAGCAGATCGCCGAGAAGCTGGCCCGCGCCGGCGCCACAGTCGAGGAGATCACCCTGGCGGACAGTATCGAAACCGCCATGGACGACCAACGGCTGATCATGGCCGTGGAGGGCGGCGCGTTTCACCAGGACATGTTCCGCACCCGTTCCGAAGAATACCAGCCCATTTTGAGGGAAATGCTGCGCTTGGGATTGGAAACCAGTTCAGCGGACTATTCCAGGGCCCTGGAGCGCCGTTTGAGGTTCATCGCCGATATGAAAGACGCATCCGCGAAAGCCGACGTTTTATTGACGGCGTCCACTCCCACACCAGCGCTGGCCGACCTGACCAACACGGGCAACTCAATGTACCAAGGGCCTTGGACATCGTGCGGTCTCCCGGCCATTTCGATCCCGTCCGGCCTGGCGTCATCGGGGCTTCCCTTTGGGATCCAACTGGCGTCGGCCCACTTCCAGGAAGCCAGCCTATTCGCTGCGGCCAGTTGGTGCGAATCCGCGTTGAACGTTCAGTTATCGCCGCCATTGAGCGTTTAGCTATCAGCTATCAGCCAAAAATGGTCCCGCCCGCCCCCATTTGCAAAGTGGGGTTAGGGGGGATTTAAACCGTCAATCAAAAACCGGTGGATTTTCCAAAACCCGCGCCTCAACCAAAGGCTGAGAGCTGAACGCTGAAAGCTGACAGCTAAAGAAGGAGGACAACCATGCAGGCCAACATCCCCACAGAAGAAGAAGTCCTTAGCTATTTCAAGTCCCTCTCCAATTGGGGACGTTGGGGCGATGACGACCAGTTAGGCGCCCCCAACTTGATAACCGCCGAGAAAACCAAACGAGCCATCGCCACGGTCCAGGAAGGGACCACCGTCACTATGTCACGGACGGTCAACTTCGAGGCCTCACTCGATGCTCCAAATCCTCCGGTGCATTTCATGGTGGAGAGCGGCGAAGGGTGGGCTAGTGGCGACAAAGTCACCACCAGAGCAACCGCGGCGGCCTCGGATTATTTTGGGATGATCTTCCATGGATTCACCATCACCCACGTGGATAGCCTGGCCCATTTTTTCTGGGAGGGCAAAACATACAACGGCAATCCAGCCCACATGGTGGCCACCAACCAGGGAGCAACCGTCTGCTCGGTGGAAGAAGCCAAGAACGGAATAGTCACCAGGGGAGTGCTGGTGGATGTTCCCATGATCAGGGGGACCGATTGGGTTGAGAGGGGCGAAGGCGTGATGCCCGACGACATCTTGCAGGCCGAGGAACGCTGCGGTTTCAAAGTTGAAGAGGGTGACCTGCTTCTCATCCGCACCGGCCAGCTTCACCGGCGGAACGTGGAAGGCCCCGTGGGCCGGTCCGCGGGATCAACCGCTTGTCAAGCGGCGTGCTTGCCCCTGTTTCATGAGAGAGGCATCGCCATGATGGGGTCCGACACCGGCAACGATGTCAGCCCGCCCCAATACACCAAGGTGCAGAGTCCCATCCACCAGGTCGGAATTACTGCCATGGGCCTTTGGATACTGGACAACGCCAATCTGGAGGACGTCTCCCAAGCCTGCCGGGAGAGGAACCGCTGGGAGTTCATGGTGTCAATCGGGCCCTTGAGACTGCACAACACCACCGGTTCCCCGGTGAATCCCATTGCCATATTCTAGAGATTACCCAGATTCGATGAGGCGTACAAAACACCGCGCCGCGGCAGGGGCCTGCACCCCATTTTTACGCCCGCCCGCCGGATTCCCAGCGCGCATAGGCACGATCTAAGTCGCCCCAACATCAGCCCGCGAGAATTGGTGGTTTGAACTTCGATGGGTTGGCTTAAAAGCATAACTGGGTCCTCACCGCGGGTTTTCCCTCCGGCTGGGAAGTATAGGTTGGAGGGGGAGGGGCTCCCGCGGTGGGCCTCAAATCTGCTAGACCTCGTTCGACACTCAGGCGGCCATCCATCACTCACCCGGAATCTCCACGAATCTCCCGCCGCCAAAAGCCTCGGTCACATTAGTTCCGATTTTAGGCTAACCTCCCAGATAGGCGGGTAAACCGCCGCCACTCCCGCAGGAATTCCGGACGGGTATCCCGATGGGCCTCAAAATCGCTTATCTCCTCCTGATCGGCTCTCCCCTCACGGGCGTCATAGTGGCATTTATAAACCCAATGTTCTTCACGGGTATGAGCCTCTCCCAAGACCATTTCAAAGAGGGCTTGAATTTGCATAAACAGGGCGAGCTTGAAAAAGCCATCAGGGAATACGATCAAGCTATAAGGTTAAAACCCGACTTCGCCGTGGCCTATGTGAAACTGGGGGAAGCCTCGTGGGGAATTTCGCTCAAGCGTTGTGGGATTACGACGAGGCAATCAGCTACGAAAAGCGAATGGTGCTCAAGATCGCCACGCGTGACTACCAAAGTTACAAAGCCGCCATGGCCCAAGCCCATTTTGGCCGAGCCGTAATCTACGAAGCGCAAGGCTATGCTCTAAAGGCAAAGGTAGAGGCTACTAGAGCCATGGAGCTGGGTTACGATCCCATATTGATTGACGCCACCATCCGCAGGCCGTCGCCTTAACGCCAAAACGCCCGTCCTGCGAGGATCTTTGCAACGCGTGAAATGGAGCCGGTGTCACTTGCCAAACTGGGCCAACCGCCTGACCAGTCTCCCCATTGCGCCGGTCAATAGTCGGTCGACTTCAGTTTGCGCCGCCAACTGCATGTTTCCCATGGAGTAGGTGGGGTACACGTGAATCGACTTTGCGATGGCGCCCAATTTGACGCTATTATCAATCGCCAGAGACCATTCGTTGATCAATTCGCCAGCCCGCCGGCTTACCACGGTGGCGCCCAACACAGTCCCATTCTTTCTGTGCACCACTTTGATGAAGCCAGATTCGTCACCTCCAGTAGCCGCCCGGTCCACCCGGGACATCGGCCAGCTGGAAACCTGCAACGCGCCGCCGATCTTTTCCCTAGCCTGGTCTTCGGTCAATCCGGTGTGGGCTACCTCTGGGTCGGTAAAGGTGGTCCATGGGGCGGATTCCAACACACCAAGGGTAGAACCTGGCAAAAACGCGTTGCGAACTGCCGTGAACCCTTGCCAGCCCGCGTAATGAGTGAACTGGTAGCCCCCGGCGCAATCTCCAGCAGCGTAAATATGCTTTTGTGACGTCCGCAGCTTTCGGTCCACTCCAATTCCCTGCGGACTAAACGACACTTTCGCCTCCTCCAGTCCTAGAAGTCTGGCCGGAAAGCCATTGGCCGGGTTTCGCGCTACGCCAGACAGACGTATTATAGTCTTATGTGGCATGATACTATCTGTAATATGGTTCAAGAACCCACTGTTACATCGACAATCGTCGCTGAGAAAACGACGGCTTGGGGAGAATCGGGGTTTCCGTCCGAGTTTCTAGGCCATCGACGTTGGGCCGGCGGCCAACCGCCACCAACAATGCCTGCCCGGCCAACTCTTCCCCCCCCCCACGGCTACTCTGACTGCAGGGCCGTCTTGAGTGACCCTTTCGACCATCTGTCCCAGGCGAAGATCAACGCCCTCTTCGGTCAAACGCCCGGCTAATACTTGGGCGGCCTCGGGTTCGTCATTTAGCAGGACCCGATCAGCCCCTTCAACCAGTGTCACCCGGCTGCCCAACCGGCAGAAAGCCTGGGCCAACTCGCACCCGATGGGACCGGCGCCCATAACCACCAGGCTTGATGGCAACGCTTCCAAATCCCAGATCGATCGGTAGGTTAAATAGCTGGTTTCGTTCAGTCCGGAGATTGGCGGGATGAATGGCCGGGCACCGGTGGTTATAAGGAAACGCCGTGCTTTCAATCGAGACTCACCCACAGCCAGTGTGTGAGGGTCAACGAACCGCGCCTCTCGTTGAATCACGCGGATGCCGCTTTTCTCCATGAAGTCGGGCTCCTCCCTGGAATAAACCCGGTCCACGGCCTCGCGCACCCGTGACATGACTTTTTGCAGGTCGACCTCAGGTTGCGGGGGCGGCTGCTCCCCCTGCCGATAGTCCGATCTAAATGACGATGCTCCGGCCATCTGGTGGACGGTATCGGCTATATGAAGAAGCGTCTTGCTTGGAACGCAACCAGTCCAAGTGCAATCGCCGCCCAAACGGTCTTTTTCCACCAGTGCAACCTTCAAGCCCAACTTGGCGGCAAAATCCGACGCGGTAAGCCCGGCCGAGCCTCCGCCTATGACAATCAGGTCGAATTCATCGCTCACCGATTTTCTCCCGTGGCCACTGATCAAGTGGGTATTGGGTCCGTAGATTATGATGCAGGTCCGCTGGGGAAGGATTTGTCCGGGAAACGGCCTCCGGCAGATTCTCAGCCGGCGCTGCTGAGGACGGCGGCAATATCCTCCTGAGTCTGTCCGGAAATAAAAATCATGCCAGGCAAGCCTGGCGGACATATCAGGGGTTTTGGGGAGGCGAAAGGTTGACTCCCAAGGCTTTTTGCGCCCATTGAGCAGCGCCCAGCAGCGCGCCTTCCCGCCAGGGCGCGGCCGCCAGCTGAATCCCCAGCGGCAAGCCGTCTTGGCTCAGCCCGGAGGGTATCACTATGCTGGGCAGCCCGCTGGAAGTCCAAGGCGACTGGAATGCGGCGTCTCCGGTGGTGTTCAGGTCCCTGGGGGCCGGCGCCGGTGTGGCTGGGGTCAGCACCACATCGTACCCGTCGAGCATTCCGGTCATCTCTTGCCGGAAAACACGGCGCAAGCGCTGGGCTTTCAAATAGTCGACGCCGGACACCAACAACCCCATCTCGATTCCGGACCTGATCCTGGGGCCGTACTCGTCCGCCCGGTCGCGGTAGAATTCTTCATGGAACGCGGCGCATTCCACGTTCATCACCAAACGCTGGACGCTGTGGCAGGAGGCGAAACTGGGCGGCAAATCCACGTCTTCCACGGTGGCGCCAGCCTGGGCAAGTTTCTGGGCGGCATCAATGGTATGTTGCCAGACCTCGCTGGTGGAATGGTCTTTGAAGAATCGTGACAGAAGTCCGATGCGCGGCGGCCTGTCCGCCAACCGCATTTCCTCCAGGAAATCGGGCACCGGCTCGGTTGAGGAACCGGGGTCGTTGGGGTCATGACCAGCCATGACCTGAAGCATGGTGGCCGCATCCTCAACGGTGCGCACCAAGATGCCCACGGTGTCCAACGACCAACTAACCGGCACCACGCCGTAACGGCTGATCCTGCCGTAAGTGGCTTTCAGTCCGACGATGCCGTTGTAAGCGGCGGGCCGGCAGGTGGAGCCGCCGGTTTGAGACCCCAATGCCGCGGCGCACATCTGCGTGGCCACCGCCACCGCTGAGCCGCTGCTGGAACCGCCGGGGGTGTGGGCCGGATTCCACGGATTTCGAGTGGGAGAAGGGTCCGACGTGGCAAACTCGGTGGTGACCGCCTTGCCCAGGACTATCCCTCCGGCCGCTTTGATCTTAGCCACGCAGGTGGCGTCGTATTCGGGGACGAAATCTGCGTAGATCCGGGAGCAAGCGGTGGTCTTCATGCCGGCGGTGTAAAAGATATCTTTAAGACCAACGGGCACTCCGTGGATCAGTCCGGAAGGCCGGCCCGATTTCAGGTCTTCCTCCCGGTCCTTGGCCGCGCTGAGAACGTCTTCCCGGTCGATGGTGACCCAAGCCTGTAGATCTGGCTCCAGGTTGTCTATCCTTCCCAACAGACTTTCAGCCAATTCCACGGGAGAAACGTGTCCCTGACGAATCTCCTCGGCCGATCGTGCAACGCTAAGCTCGTGGGGTTGCGCCATGATCAATCCTCTCAATGGGTTCTTTAGCAGGCTCAGGACGAGCGCAAGGGCTGGTTACCATCGGTTCTTGGTGAGCTTGTCGAACCAATCCCGTTTTAGATACAAAGTCAGCAACTTTAGCTGGCTTACCCGAGGCTGGTAGTGCATGCTTACTGAAAAAATCCTGGTTCCACACTAGCGCCCGGTTCCGCCTGCCTGATGTCCCATAGATGGGTTGCCGTTTGCTCCAATGATGATTGCAGGATTTTCGCCCGTTCTTCACCCCACAGCGCAACCGCTTTCTCGGTTAATTCCCCCAGGATCAGATCGATCTCATCTTTGCTAGGCTTTGTGACCACTAGATTCCTCCGCGCCGCCAGGCATTGCATTACCGGCCGTTTTGCCGCTTATTCTTGGCCGGCGGGTCCGGGCGTCGAGGCGAATTGTAGAGCAGGCCATTTGGCCGGTCAAACAGGGCGATCGGCCGGTGAAATCCGGCGTGTACTCCCAGAATGGACGCTGGTATAATCCGGCCCATCAATGCCCCGGGCACGTGGAGGTGTAAACATGGCAGGAGATCTTTCTTCGATCCTGGAACTCGGCGAACAAACCCTATTAGCCTCGGGCTTGGGCCGCACCGAAGGCCCCTTGTGGCACCCGGAAGGATATTTGACATTCGTAGACCTGGGCGGCAGCCGCCTGCTTAGATGGGACACCGATGGCGCCAAATCGGTAGTGAGGGAAGGCACCGGAGAAGGCAACGGATGCACCTTTGACCGCCAGGGACGCCTGTTAATGTGCGAGGGCGCTGACCACCGGAGGCTGACGCGCATGGACGCCGATGGTACTGTCACCACCGTGGCTGAAACCTACCAAGGCAAGCGGTTCAACAAGCCCAACGACGTGGTGTGCCGGTCCGACGGAAGCATTTATTTCACCGACCCCGAATTGCGGCTACCGCCGGAGCAGCGGGAGATCGGATTTGCGGGCGTTTTCCGCGTTGATCCGAGCGGCCAACTGCATCTGGCCACCGACGAGTGCGTGTACCCCAACGGTTTGGCCTTCTCACCAGACGAGTCGATACTCTACGTGGCCATCAGCCGGCTGGACGAGCGCTGCTTTGAAGAGGCCGAAAAGGGCCTTGTCTGCAGCCACCGGGAGATTCGGGCGTTCGACGTGGCGGCCGATGGAACGCTGAGCAACAACCGGGTGTTTTGCGACATGTCTTCCGCCGAAGAGGGCGTGCCCGACGGCATGAAGGTGGACACGGCGGGCCGGGTATTCTGCGTCGGGTCGGGCGGCATCTGGGTGGTTGAGCCCGACGGGTCCGTGGTGGGCGTCATCAAAGGCCCCGAAGTGCCCCGCAACGTGGCCTTCGGCGGCCCCGATTTCCGCACCGTCTACGCCACGCCCGGAGATTCTCTGTACAGCTTCCGGGTGAAAACGCCGGGCATCGCCCCCTACTAACCGGCCATTACTAGGCAACCTAGGCGTATTGGGTTAATATTCGGGTACGCATCTCAGGACACGCTCAAAGGAGATTGAATTGACTACTACCAATACTGTCGGCAGCGGTAAATACACCTACACCATGGACGAAAACTGGGCCAAGGCGCCCGAGGGCTGGGCCATGCCGGCCGCGGCCGTTTACGGCGACTCCCAAGACCGGGTCTACTGTTTCAACCGCGACCCGGACCATCCGGTGGTCATATTCGACCGCGAAGGCAATTACCTGTCCCATTGGGGCGCCGGGGTCGTCGAGTTCGCCCATGCCATTCTCATCGACAAGCAAGACAACGTTTGGCTGGTGGACCGGGACCGGGGCCAGGTGATGAAGTTCACCAATGACGGTGAGCTTCTGATGACCATCGGAGAAAAAGGCTTCCGTTCCGACGCCGGATACGACAACAGCCAGTATCTGGGCGACGGATATGCCCATGTGACCAAGGGCGGCCAGCCCTTCAACCTGCCCGCCGGCATCGCTCTAAACGATGAAGGAGAGGTTTTCATCGCCGACGGTTACGGCAACGCCCGGGTGCATAAGTTCTCCGCCACCGGCGAGCACCTGCTTTCCTGGGGCGGCCCCGGAACGGGCCCCGGCGAGTTCAACCTGCCCCACGGCGCGTGGATCGACAGCAAGGGCCGTCTTTTGATCGCCGACCGTGAGAACGACCGGGTGCAGGTGTTCACCCAGAACGGCGAGCACATCACCACCTGGCCCACCAAGCTCATCGGCCCCGCCGTGATTTACGTGGACGACGAGGACGTGGTCTACATCCCCGAGCACAACGGCGGGTTGTTCAGCGTCTTAAACTCCGAGGGCGAGCGTCTGGCTCAGTGGGGCGGCGAGATCCACCGTTCCTGCCACGGCGTCTGGGCCGACTCCCACAAAGACCTCTACTTCGTAATGCCCGGCGAATGGCGGCCCCGCCGAGTGGTGAAGTTCACCCGCAAGTAGGCTGGGCGGCGCCGGCGTATTGGCGGAGCGAAGCATATGGAACCCTTGGCGGGCCAAGTACAATCACTGTGTGGCAATCGGCATAGAAACCCTCCTGGTACATCCCAGGAGGGTTTCTAGAGGTCTGGCCGGAAAGCCATTGGCCGGGTTTCGCGCTACGCCAGACAGACGTATTATAGTCTTATGTGGCATGATAGTGTCTGTAATACGGTTCAAGAACCCACTGTTACATCGACAATCGTCGCTAAGAAAACGACGACTTGGGGAGAATCGGGGTTTCCGTCCGAGTTTCTAGTTAATGATGCACTTCCTTGATGTGAATTCACGGCCACCCAACTGAGATTAGGTAGTGATTCCATTGACGTACATCACTACGCACAGTATCATGTACATGAGATGCAAGGTCTAGGGGCTGAGACGGATGCCTTACCAAATAAGGTTCACGAGAGAAGCCCATGAAATGTTTGACGACCTTGGTGACAATCGGACGAAGCGAATCGTCAGGGATCGTATTGCTGAATTAGCTGATGAGCCAGACAAAATGGGCAAGCCGCTTACGGGGCCGTTAAAAGGTTATCGGTCCATCAGAGTCGCGGGAAGGCACCGGGTAATCTACCGGATTGAGTCTCAGGTGGTGACCGTGTTAATAGTCGCCGTAGGCGCAAGGAAAGAGGGCGATAAACGGGACGTGTACGCCTGGGCCCAGCGGTTGGTCAGGATGGATCTTATAGAACAGGCACAGTCGTCCTTCGACAGGCGCAGGACGAACGGTGTTAGTTGTGTCGTCCTTCGACAAGCTAACCATGAACGGGCTCATGTCAATGGATGCGCAGGACTGAGCATTTGGGTAAATTGATTGGCAAGGAGCGGAACGGCCATGACCACGATTAGGATGCAGCGAGGGGCGGAGGTGACTATTACCAAAGCGCGGGAAATCCTGATGCAGCTTCCCGATACACTGGCAAAGAGCCACGAGGCCTTGCCCTTGACTCGCCGCGGAGAGCCGGTGATGGCCTTGATGGCGTGGGATCTCTTCGAGACCATCCAGGAGACGCTGGAAATACTCAGTGACGAGGAACTCATGACGAACCTCCGGCGCAGTATCCGGCGAGTCGATGACGGCGATACTGTCCCATTCGAAAACGTCGTAGCGGGGCTTGAACTCGGAGAAGATGAGGGGGAATAGGGTCTATGCCCCTTTTCATGGATCGAGAGTCGCCAGTCCCAGGCTGTTGCCTTTTCAGGTAGGCGATGTTGCCGTCGAACAGCGAATGAGTCTGAAGGCCTGTTCTGAGACCGGTCGTGGCGGCTGGAAAACCTCGTAAGAGGCATCCGCCTCTGTTGCTAGTCAATGCCCGATTTGGTATATTGGGCCGTGCGCCGAATGGCAACCACTTCGTGGGGCTGTAGCTCACCCGGGAGAGCGCTTCAATGGCATTGAAGAGGCAGAGAGTTCGAGTCTCTCCAGCTCCACCACCCCACATTCGTTGCCGCTATCTCGCCTTGGCAAATCTTTCAGTTGTAAGAAATATTCCGTTCCCTCAAGTAACTCGGGTTTGCCGCAGCCTTTATAGGTCCTCGAGCCAACCAATCCAATCACTAAAATGGGTGCATTGCTGTCGCATCAGCTGCAAACCGATTCGTCCTGCCACATTGGGTCCATGAACGACCTTTTTGTAACCAGGCAAGATACTCGTGATCCTCTTTGAGGGAGCAGTCAATGGATTGTCGTTGATTTCCTCTGGCGTGGGGAAAGATGCTCGAATTTATTCGAGCGGACCTGAAGCCATTGGGGCATTAAGGGCTAGGCTAATCTCACTTGGCTTAGAGAACAAAAGAGCCTCGAATTCATGGGTCATCAGATAAGGGTGCCCGGCACCAGCCATCAGTGGCATAGTCGCACATCCATTGTTACACGATGTGCCGTTGTTGGAACAAGGTGCTTCGGCTTGTCCAACGACTTTTTTCACATTGCCAGAACGCCATCAGGGGGCGAGGCACCCACCAACCCCTAAGTCCCCGGCGAGGGGACCGTTCGGCCTAGCTGGGGCCATGCGGCGGGGGCGCCGGCTTTTTCTATCCTTTGGGCCAGAGGCAGGCTTTCGTCCCAGAATTGGGCTATGAAGCGCTGGCCGTTTACGCCGTCGGATTGTTCCGACGCCAGCCAGGCCACCGGGGAGCGCATGATCCCGGGTTGAATGATGGCCGACCGGTCTAGGGTTGTGTCTTGGGGCAGGAGGTTGGTGTTGGTGGCGCCGCCGGGCACCAGGACGTTGGCGGTGACTCCCGTGCCTTCCAGTTCACGGGACATCAGGGCTATCAGCGCCTCGTGGCCGGCCTTAGACGGTCCATAGGGAGACACACCTCCCCGGTACATGGTGTCGAAACTCGTGGTGACGCCGATGATGCGGCCCCAGCCTTGTTCCAACATATGACCGACGGCCGCCCGGGCCATGTGGAAAGGTCCGCTGAAGTTCACCGAGATGACCTGCCGCCACACATCCGGCGTGATTTCCCAGAAATTCGTGGTCCCCTGGCCGGCGAGGGCGAGATTGCCCGCGCTGATTCCGGCGTTGTTTACCAGGATGTGCAGGCCGCCCAGGTGGGTGATGGTCGACCGCACCGCCACCTCGGCTGACGTAGCATCGGCCACGTCGGCCAGAATGGTTATGACGTTGTCGTCGCCGGCAATCTCGCGCAGGTCGTTGGCCGACTCGTCCAGCCATTCCTCGTTGACGTCGACCATGGCCACCCTGGCCCCCGCTTCCACCAGGGCCGCGGCCATGTTGAAGCCCAGGCCGATGGGGCTGCCGGCGCCGGTGACCAGGGCGACTTTGCCCTCTAGGGGTTTTTCAGACATGGGTTACCTCCGGTGGGCATGTGGGGGTTGGCGGTTGTTTCGTTGGTCAGGATGGTTGGTTGGGGGAGTTTGGCCCCCATCCTAACCTTCCCCCTTAAAGGGGGAAGGGATTTTGGCTTCGGTTTTGGCTTTGGTTGGCTAGCCTTGGCGGATGTATTTGTCTACGCCTTCTGGCTCGCCTAAGCCAAGGTAGATGTCGCCGTGGGCGTCGATCCAGCTGCCGTGGCCGGGTCCTCGGCATTCGAAGCGGGCCAGGACATTGCCTTGGTCGTCGACCACGCTGATCCGGGCCGAGGAGCCATCCTTGGAGCCCTCGCTGATCATGAAGTTGCCGTTGGAGTCCATGGAAATGTCCATGGGCCGCTGGATGTCTTCCCAGATGGCCAGGTGGTCGCCGTTGGTGTTGAAGACCTGCATCCGGTGGTTCTCCCGGTCGCAAACGAAGACCCGGTCGCCCTTCACCAACAGGCTATGGGGCAGGTGGAACTCGTTGGGGGCGACTTTGCCTGGCTCGCCCCACGATTTCTTCAGCTGGCCGTCGATGCCGAACCGGTGGATCCTGGCATTGCGGTAGCCATCGGAGACGTACAGGTCGCCGTCGGGGCCGGGAACCAACTCGCTGGGATAGTTGAATGGTCCGGCCGCCCGCGGAACCAGCTGAGCCGGAACTTCACAGCCGGTGTCCGAGTGGACCCCATGACGCCCCAGCATCTGTATGGGGCGTCCGTCCAGGGTGTAGACGATGCAGACCGAACTATCCCGGTCGGTCAGGTAAACAATGTCGTCAGCGATGTGGATACCGTGGGCAAACTCAAAATTGCCGTTGCCCCACGAGCTAAGGTACTTGCCATCCCGGTCGAAGATGACGATGGGCGGGTCCTTGCGCTGGAACGCGTAGACTCGGTCCTGGGAATCGGTCGCCACGGCGCTGACCATGGCGAACGATTCTCCGGCGGGCAGTTTTGCCCAGTTTTCCACCAATTTGTAGGCGTACTTGCCGGTTCCTACCGTATTCATTGGCTGATTACTCCTTAAAAATGTTGGTCTTACAGGCGGATGTACCCGACGTCGCCCTCGATGGCGATCTTGGTGCCGTAGGGCTGGGATACGTCCTGGAGCCATTTCAGAACGCTCTGGGCCATTTCCCCCTCGGCCAGCACCGGCCTGCCCCGTTGGGGTATGGGACGGCCGTATCCCATGTCTATCGGGTGGAGCTCAACCTCTTTCAACTGGCCAGCGGCGTAATTGCATACCGCCACGGCGCTCTGCCAAAAGATGGGGTCTCCGGCGAAAGCCCTGGTCCCTCCGCCGGAACGGGTGTCCAGGTAGTCGCCGGGTGTTTGGTCGTATCCCAGACCGAACCGCCGGTAGGCCTCGTCGGGCAGGCGCAGGACGCTCTCGTTCTGGAAGATAAAATTGCCCAAGCTGTAAAAAATGGGCCGGCCTTTGTAGATCTCGATGCCCCTCAGGAAGTGGGGCCCGTGTCCGGCGAACAGAGCGCAACCCTGGTCAATGGTCCAGTGGGCAAAGTCCACCAGGAAGTCCGGCGGCGATACTCTGGTGGCGCCGTGGAACTCGCCACTCTCGCCGCTTTCGTGGCAGTGGACGCCATATATGGCCCAGTCGGCCAGCTTCTGAGAGCCCCGGATCCAATTCCCGATACCGGTCATGTCGCTGGTGTTGGCCGATGTCCGCCGGGCAAACTCCTCGCCCAGGACGAACCGATTCTGAAGGAACTCCACCTCGGCGCTGGCGTCCAATGAGTCTTCGTTTCCGCGGAAACCAAACAGGCGGGTAGCCTCGGCCACGTCGTCATAGCCTAGCTCATGATTAGCTTTGTGCAATGCGTCAAACACGTCCCGCTCGACTTGGTGAACCACGTCGTGGCGAAGGGCGTTGACACCCGGCCGTCCCTGGAAATCCGGGCGCCCGGGGCCGGCCCTGGATTGCTCGCTGAATGTGCTGGTGGCGGACATGACCGCCACCCGTCCCTTGGCCGAATCCACGTAAGTCGGCGAGCGGGCTTCGTCGATGTCACGGCCGCCGCCCGCTGTGGGCAGGTCTATCTCTTTGCAATGGCGAAGGGTGGTCAAAAATCCACCCTCGGAGAAGTCAAATGAGTGGTTGTTGGCGGTGGTCACGGCGTCGATACCCATCCATTTGAGCTCATCCAGGTTGTGAGGGTCCGACCGGGTGTAGGTGGCGCCGCTCCACTGCCAGCTGCTCTCGTAGTCGTGGAACAGCATCTCCAGATTGACCACTGAAACGTCAGCGTTCCTTAGGAGGTCAACGAGTTTCAGAAATCTCGGCTCTTGGAAGGCCTTCATCCGCCGGGTGATCATGGCGTCGCCGCCCACGGCGATGGAAATGTCGCCCCGTTCCGCGTTATAAATCATCGCGCCTCCTAGTCATTTGCCCCATTACGGGATCATGCGGAGTAACTGGGGAGGTGGTAGGCATATGTAAACGATCTGAAATCGTGCCCGGCTTCGGCTACTCCGAATTGACCACACGGTCTAACACCTATGGCCGATTGTCAATAGGCGGCGCCAGCCCAAGAATCGGATTGGGCCCTGATATAATCGGCCCAGTTTTGACAAGTTCTAATCAAAAATGCGTGAATTGGCGCAAAGCCTTCTTGGAGGATGACTTAGCATGCCCCCACCCGAAAGATACAACACGGGATACAACGTCGGCGTAGGCGGGGCCGTGGTCCATGACGGCCGCCTGCTGCTGGTGAGGAGGGCCTCCCGACGTGGCCGCGGCAACTGGCAGGTGCCCGGCGGATTCGTAGAGCAACAGGAAACCATCGAGGAAGCGGTGGTGCGGGAGGTTGAGGAAGAATCAGGGGTCAAATCCGACGTGGAGGGCGTGTTGGCCATCAGGAACCGGTACGACGCCGACAACGGAAACAGCCTTTACATAGTGATGTTGCTTCGAATGGTCGGCGGAGCGCCCGACCCCGACGCCCACGAGGTAGACCGGGCGGAATTCTTCACCATGGCTGAGATCCTAGACTTGGAGCAAGTTCCCGCGGTGAACATCGAAGTTGCCCATAGAGCCTTGGACCCCAAACGCCGCCTGCTTTCCCCAAAAACCGTGGCCCACAGCTCAGGCGCCCTATACACGTTATTCCTGGGTTGATGGTTGAATGCCCACAATCTGAGCCTGCACGTGTAGCGCGCCTGGACTAGCCCCCCCTTGACAAGGGGGATTGAGGGAGATTTAAGGTTCCACATAAAACCCGCACAGGCAACGCAACGCCCGCTTAATCATTGGCCACAATCATTGGCCACCGGCGAAGACTCGGGCTGCCCAACCACGGCCGCATCGGCTTCCTCCTGTGGTTGGCGGAACAAAGAGTCCAGGTTTCTAAGCGTTCGGTTCGCCATTCCCGGACCCATGGCGAAGGCCGCCACTGCCAGGCCGCCGACGGCAATGGCGATCGGAACCCCGATGAAACTGACGGCGCCCGCAGCGCCGGTTAACATCCCGCCCAGGGGCCGGATGTTGTATGTCATCCCGTAGAATCCCATCACCCGTCCTCGCATGTCGTCCGGAACCATCATTTGAAGCGAACTTTGAGTCAATGTGGTGAAGCCGGTGTTGAATACCCCGACCACCACGATCAAGACCATAGCCAGGGGGAGACTGTGGAACCATTGGGCGGTCATGGCAAAGGCGGCCACAGACAGTCCGCTCATAGCGCCGGACACGATGATCATAATGCCTTTGTTGGACATCTTGGAGCGGGAAGCCAAGAACACCGCTACGACCAGTGAGCCCACTGCTCCCACTCCCATCAGCAACCCCTGCTCAGTGGCTGGGGGAAGGGCTGAAACTATCCGGCCGACGGGAGGAGAGGATTGGGGGTTATTCATGCGGGAGCCATTCATGCCGGCGCAATTTATGTGGGATTGCCCCGGCGCTTGAGCCGTGTCGCAGGTTCGACGCATGTAGTCTAGTACTACAACGACGCGTTATGAGAAAACACGCTCAGGTCTTCTTCTTCAGCTACGGACCGTTCATCATGGGAGACTCGCACTCGTTCGTTGCCAGCTTCAAAATCCGCCCACGAGTTACCTTGTAGGATAACACGTCGTTGTAGTACTAGAGGTCTGGCCGGAAAGCCATTGGCCGGGTTTCGCGCTACGTCAGACAGACGTATTATAGTCTTATGTGGCATGATAGTATCTGTAATACGGTTCAAGAACCCACTCTTACATCGACAATCGTCGCTAAGAAAACGACGACTTGGGGAGAATCGGGGTTTCCGTCCGAGTTTCTAGGAGCCGATGATGCGGCTGTCAAACCCGGCCCAGCCCAGGTTCCGGACCTAGAACCGCTTTTGTTTGACAGCGCCAATGGGCGATGCTACCTTTCCGCCAGGGTTCAGACACGGTCAGGCAGGTGAGACTCGGCGCACTGAACCGCGCCTGGAGAGGTCCATGCGAAGCATCGATATCCACGCCCATTTAACCCCGCAATGTTTCTGGAAGGCCACCCAGAACGGCGGCGACTGGCACACCGTCAAACGTGACCAGGACGACCGTGGAAGGGAGATAGCCGTGATCGGCGGCCACCGCGGTCAGCTGCCGCCCAAGTCCAGCTGGACTCCCGAGCAACGCCTTTCTGATATGGACTGTTTGGGCGTCGACGTACAGGTCGTCTCTCCCTATTCCGGGTTTTACAACTACCATCTAGACTCATCCATAGCCATCGCCACCTCAAAAGATTCCAATGATGAGGTGGGACAGATGGCCAAGTCCTGGCCAGGCCGTTTCGCCGGCTTGGGGACCCTGCCCATGCAGGACGTCGGGGCGGCGATCGCGGAGTTGGAGCGAATCATGTCCCAGCCCGGTTTCAAGGGCGCCATGATAAACGACCAGATCAACGGGAAGTGGCTGGACGATCCCGAATTTATGCCCTTCTGGAAGTCGGCCGAGGCCTCTGGCGCCATGATCCTGTTCCACCAGGGAGGCGACACCCTGGTTAACGCCCGCATCCAGCGCTACCACCTGCCCAATTCCATCGGCAACCTGGCCGACCGCACCGTCAACTTTGCTTCGCTGGTAATGGGCGGCGTCATGGATGCTTGTCCCGATCTGAGGATCTGCTTATCCCATGGCGGCGGCTACACGTGCCAGGGGATAGGCCGGCTGGACAGGGGATGGGAGACGCGGCCGGAAAACCAGGTCCACGCGAAACAACCGCCCAGCGCCTACCTGCGCCGGTTTTATTACGATTGCATCGTATATACCGAACAAGCCCTCAGATACCTGATAGACACCGTGGGCGCCGACCGGGTCGTTTTCGGCACCGATTGGCCCTACGACATGGCCCTTGACTGGCCGGTCTCCTGGATCCAAAGCATGGAAAGCATTACCGATGCGGAAAAAGAACTGATTCTTTCGAAGAACTTGGAGAATCTGCTGGGAATCTGAACTCTCCAAATTGATCTGGTTCCGATTGATCTGGTTCCGAAGTTTTGCCCCCTTGATATAATAAGGGAACTGTTCAGACTTGATGAGGTGAATTGGCTCAAAGCCGTTGGAAAAACGCTGGCATGGCCGGGGGAGTTGTGGCATACCAGGGAGGTGGACACTGAACTAGACCTGAACGCGGCGAGTGGCGAAACTCTGCTGGAGATAATTGCCGGCCAGCGGGGAGTCATTGCCGATTTGCAAAGGCGGATTGGGGTTCTGGAATCCCGTCCCAACCGGCGCGGGTCGTCGGGGATGCCGGGTAATCAGCCGCACTCCAGCCGGCAAGCGCCGGAGAAAAAGGAGCCCAGAAAGCCGCGCCGCCATGGCTTCGCCCGCCAGCGCATGACTCCTACCCGGCGGGTGGAGCATGCCGTGGCGGTCTGTCCCGACTGCGGGACTCACCTGAACGGCGGATGGGTACAGCGAACTCGGGAAGTCATTGAGCTACCGGTGGCTCCGGTAGAAGTGACCGAGCACGCCCTGGTAGCCCGCATCTGTCCGGTATGCCAGCGGCGCCGGCTGCCCAAAGAGGCCCTGCAGGGGGTGGTTCTGGGCCAGCAGCGACTGGGGGTCAATCTGGTAAGCCTGATGGTGACCCTGCGGGAGGAGGGACGGTTGCCCATAAGAATCATCCAATGATACCTGGCAATGGTACCTGGAGAGCGTCCATCAGTTGCACCTGAGTGTTGGCGCCATCGTCGAGGCCGTCCATGGAGTAGCCCGTCAGGCTGAGACGGCGGTGCGAGAGGTGCTCGAGCAAGTCCGCGCCAGTCCCGTGGTGCAGGGCGACGAAACCGGCTGGCGCCAGGACGGGAGCAACGGCTATGTTTGGACCTTCAGCACTCCCAGCGAACGATACTTCCTGCGTCGGGGTCGGGATAAGGGGGTGGTGGATGAGGTGCTGGATTCCTCCTTCAGCGGAGTGTTGGTCAGTGATTTCTACGCGGCCTATAACCACTACCCGGGCCTGAAGCAACGGTGCTGGGCTCATCTGCTGCGGGATATCCATGACCTGAAAGGGTTGTACCCAGAAGACGCTGGGCTGGCTCAGTGGGCCGAGGCGGTTCACTAGGTCTACACGGAGGCCAAGGCCTCGGTCCTTCCCCGAGCCCAGCCAGGCCATCGCACCCAGCTAATGCTGGAGGAGAAACTAATGGTCTTGGCGCGGCCTTTCCTTAAAGATCCCCTGGCGGTTCAGGCCAAGCTCTGCCGGCGCATGGAACGGTTCATCAAGGAACTGTTTGTCTTCGTGTCGGACCCAGCCGTGTCCTCAGACAACAACGCCGCCGAGCGGAGCCTGCGGCATCTGGTAACCAGTCGCAAGATCAGCGGCGGCGCCCGCTCAGGGCAGGGCGCCGACAGCAAGATGACCTTGGCATCCCTCTTTGGCACCTGGCGGGCCAGAGGTCTCAATCCCCTCCTGGAATGCCGCCGGTTGCTCACTTCCCCTCAACTCTGAACAGTTTCTATAAAAGAGGTTTCAACGTGCGAAGCATAGACGTTCACGCCCATCTGGTGCCCCAGTGCCTCCTCAAAACCGTAGACGCGGGAGGTGACTGGCACGGGCTCCGGCTCTCCACCGGCGACGGTCCAAAGGTCCTAGAGGGCCATGGCCGGACGATCCCTTTGCCGCCGCCCCTTCGTTTCACGCCTGAGCAGCGCATCGAAAACATGGATGAGCAAGGCACAGACGTTCAGGTCGTCTCGATCCATATGCCCATAGCAGGGTATCGTCTAGACGCAGGCGAAGGCTTGAAGTTGGCCCAAGAATTCAACGACGAAGTCTCCTCAATGGCCAAGCAATGGCCTCAGCGGTTCGCCGGTCTGGCCACATTGCCGGCCCAGGACGTGGGGGCATCTATATCTGAACTGGAAAGGGCGGTTACTCAATTGGGGCTCAAGGGCGCCGAGCTGGACACGGTGGTCAATCAATCCAACTGGGACGAAGAGCAGTTCCTTCCCTTATTCAAGGCTGCCGAAGAGTTAGGCGCGTTGCTGTTTTACCATCCTCAACCCGCCGACAACCTATTAGCTCAGCAGCTTAATGACCGTTTTTCCCTGGGCAACAGCATCGGCGTACCCCTGGAAGACACGCTGGTGGTGGCGGCGCTGATCTTTGGCGGCGTCCTGGACAAATGCCCCGACTTGAAAGTTTGCGTCGCCCACGGCGGAGGCCCGGCTTGCTTCGGCTTGGGGCGCCTTGACCACGGCTGGCAGGTTCGTTCCGAAGCCCGGATCAACATACAATTCCCACCCAGCCACTATCTGGGCCGAATGTATTATGATACTGTGACTAACAGCGAACCAGCTTTGCGGTTCCTGATCGACACCGTGGGTATTGACCACGTGGTGCTGGGAAGTGACTGGCCTTTCGTCGGCTGGGACCCGTCTCCCGCCGGTTGGGTCCAGGGCCTCCAAAGCCTGAACCAGGAAGAGAAGGACAAGATCCTGGGGAAAAACTTGGAAGCGCTTTTAGATATATAATAAAAGCAGGCTATCTCTTATCGCCCGGCAAAACCGGTGAATTGCATACGTAGGCAAAACGGTCCACGTGCTTTGACCCCAGCAAGTTAGCCACGCCCGGTTAGCTGTGCGTAAATTTCCCTGGAGGACGGGACTCACGTTAGAACAGGTCCGAGTGTGCCGAGCTTGCGGCCACATCAACCCCCAAGATGAATCCGACAGGTGCGCGGTTTGCTGGTTGCCATTAACTAGGGCAACCACAATGGACCAAGAGCAGGCCGCATTGATACGCGGAACCCGCTTGCCCAAGTTCTTGCGGCATCCGGTTTTGATCACCACACTGGCCATTGCCTTTAGTCTCGTCTTTTGGCAACTGGTGGCGATATTCGATGTGATACCACGGGTGTTCCCTCCGGCCGAGGCTTTGGGAGACGCCATTCCCAGTTTGGCCCCTGGAGATTGGGGCCAGGTGGGCCGCACCGCCGAAAACTCAAGATTCACCCCGGACGATGCTCCGATTCCAACTCAGATCAAATGGACGTTCTCGACTTCCAGGCCGATTTTATCCTCGCCATCGGTGGTGGAAGGACGCGTGTACCTGTCTTCCGATGACGGCCGCCTAGTAGTTTTGGACGCCGAATCTGGGGACCTTATTTGGGAATACTCCACTGATGCCCGTTCAAGTTCCAGCCCGGCAATAGTGGGAGACTTGGTCATATTCGCGGTTCGGCCAGGCTTGCTTACAGCTCTAGACCGGGTTACCGGCACAATGGTGTGGGAGGTTGATCTTAAGAGCCCTGTCTACGCCTCCCCTGTGGTGGGCGATGGGACTGTGTTCATAGGGAGCGGCGCCAGCAAGCTGTTTGCGATTGACGCGCTTACCGGCGAAATGCGATGGGCCTCACCGACCCGGGATTGGATTATAGCGCCGGCCGCGATCGCCGGCGACACTGTTGTCGTAGCCTCACAAGGAAGGGTGGTGGATATCTTTGACGTCAAAAACGGACGTCATCGCCTAAAATACGACACAGGCAAGGTCCGATTTGGCGGCGCCCCCGCCATCCAAGGCAATGCCGCCTACTTTAGTTCCGACGGCGGTTTGATTTGGGCCATTGACCGGGAATCTCAGACCTATCCCATGGAACGTATCATTTTCCGGGTCAAGCTCAATCTTTACGTTTGGCAGTTGATCTCCGGAAGGCCCATCCAACGAGGCAGCATCTGGTCCAAACGGATTGGGGGCGACATAAATCTTCCATTGGCTGTAACCGAGGATGCGGTTTTCGCAGCGAAAGAAAACGGCGCTGTCATATCCAGGGATGCCAAAACCGGCAGGGAGATATGGTCCACCAATGTCAAATCCGGAGTGGGTGTCCCGCCCTCCGTGGCGGGCGATACGTTGATGGTCGGCCTTGAGGATGGAAATCTCCTGGGTATCGACACCACCACTGGGAACATGATGTGGGAATTCCCCATTGGCTCTCAAATCACTGGCAGCCCCATAGTAGCCGGTGACACGATCTACGTGGGGGCGCACGATGGAAATCTCTACGCATTAACCGCTGACGGCGGTTAACCCCGCCACATTTCGCTTCATCTCCAGATTATTCTAATCAAACAGCGAACCTTGGATTTACCGTCCTGGGTTTGTCGAAGTGCCGGGTACATTCCACCACCCGGCTTGGGGAGTTAAGCGCCTCAGTTCCCATACCTAAAGGTGCGGATCGACAAGCCTGTTTGAGCCGAGCCTAAAAGGTTGCCATACGCGGAAGTTGTTGCACTTGGCTAGCGGATTCAATCATAGTGATGCCGCCAGAGTGATATGAACACCAATACCGCCCAGTCTTGGACCGAATCTAAGAGGTCAGGTCACAATGGCGAGTATTCGATGAGCATGCGAGGACGATCCACAGAACCCAGACTCGGACCTGACCCCGGGCACTTATTGGACCGAGTTCAACCGATTTGGATGTTATATAACGGTTAAAGGAAAACCCCCACATTGCCATAAATCGGAAGTGTGGGGGTTTTTGAGAACCTGTTTCCTGTCTTTGGAGGGAGACGGGGTTTCCAGCTAGGGAAAAATCATCGCGCGCCTCAGCAATCGGCGACCACGTTTGCGGAATCGGAAACGATCATTGCCGGGCTGCCAAAGTAGACTTCGATGGTGCCTGTGACGCACAGGACCTTGCCATTCCAATTTTGCCCGTAGTGCGGTGGGAAGTTGGGCTTGTCTTTCCTCATCACCACCATCGTGAAGGTCTCCGGTGTTTCCATGTCCGATATGGACGATCCTCTCTCCACCACGCCTGCTTCGTCGAAGAGGATCAGGGTTGGCTTCCCTGCCTTGCCGTCGTGATATTGGTAATCCCTGACCTGGCCCTTCACCGTTACCGATTTGCCCACGTGTTCCGAAGCGTGGATGGAGGGCACGTAGCCGGCCGCCACTATAGCCGCGGCGTCTAGCTCTGGAGCGGAGCCGGCGCTGTCAACAGGTTGCGCCCCGGTCCCGCCACATGCCGCCAGGATAGCCGGCATGAGCAACGACACTATCAATAGTGGGAAGAATCCCTTTACCCGCATACCTTCACCTTCTTCCAGTTACTCTTTCAGTCACTCTCTGGCGGTTGGGCGAACTAGCTCGGTCCCGTGCCGCGAAGCCGGGGGTCCAGCACGTCCCGGAGCGCGTCGCCCAGCACGTTCCACGAGAAGACCACGATGAATATCGCCGCGCCGGGGAATACCGCCAGCCATGGCGCAATCGCCACGTACTGCGATGCCGCGCCGCTCAACATGCCGCCCCATGACGGCACGTCGGGAGGACTGCCCACTCCCAGGAAGCTCAGTGAAGCCTCGGCGATGATGGCCCCTCCCAGGTGGAAGGTCACGATCACCAGATAAAGCGCAAAGGCGTTGGGTATCATATGCTTGATCATGATGCGCCAGCCCCCGGCCCCCACCGCCCTGGCCGACAGCACGTAGTCCATTTCTTTGATGGCCAGGTATTGGGCGCGCAGGATCCGCGCCGTGCTAGGCACGTACACGATGCTCAGCGCGATGATCACGTTCATGACGGACGCCCCCAGGGCGGCCATGATCGCTATCGCCAGGATCAAGGTGGGGAACGCTATCATCGCGTCTATGAACCGCTGGATGATCAGGTCGGTCTTGCCCCCGAAGTGGACGCTGAAGACACCCACCATCATCCCGATGGTGCACCCGATGAACGAGGAGACGATCCCCACGACCAGGGAGATCCTGGCGCCGTATATGATCCTGCTGAACACGTCCCGGCCCAGATTGTCTCCACCGAAGAAGTAATCGGTGTTGGGCGATTCGTAGATGTGCTCCACCGTGGTGACGTATGGGTCGTGGTTGGAGATCTGGGGCGCGAAGACGGCCGCGATCACCGTCATGGTGGCCACCACCAGACCAAATGTGCCTAGCCTTTTGGTCTTGAGGAAGGATACGAATTGTTGCAGGAACGTTCGTTTGGGCCGAAGACCCGTTATCGTCGGCTCCGGTAGCGCCTGAGCGGTTCCTTGGTTCACTGCCATTGATGATTACCCCCGTATTTCATAAAGCGCTCTGCGCGGCGGCGTGCTTTAGTTGTAGCGAATCCTGGGATTCAGCCACGCGTAGAAGAGGTCCAGCACCAAATTCAGGACCAGCACCACAACCGCTATCAGAACGATGGTCGCCTGGATCATTGGGAAGTCCCGGTGCAAGATACTGGTGATGAGCAAACGGCCCATTCCCGGTATCAGGAAGATCACTTCGATAATCACCGTGCCCGAGATCAGCCGGCCAAACTCGTATCCCGATAGGGTGACCACCGGCAACAGGGCGTTTCGCAGCGCATGCCGGAAAATCACTATCTTCTCGGAGAGGCCTTTGGACCGGGCGGTCCTGATGTAGTCTTCGTGCAGCACTTCCAGCATGGCGGACCGGGTGATTCGGGTGATGAAGGCCATGTTGGACGTGCCCAACGCCAAGGCCGGGAAGATCAGTTGCTGGAAGTTCACCCACGGGTCCTCCCATGGGTCTACGTAGGCCAGGGGCGGCGCCCAGTTGAAGAACAGCACCAGGAAGAAGATGCTCATGATAGCCACCCAGAAGTTGGGCGTGGCTATCCCCGTGATGCTTACGACCCTGGTGACGTAATCGGTGAACGTGTCTTGCTTTAAGGCGGAAATCACCCCCAACGGCACGGCCATGACGGTGGCCAGCAGCAACGCCATGATGGCCAGTTCCACCGTGGTGGGTATCCTCATCTTCAGGTCGTCGATGACCCGGTCGCCCTCGTAGAAGTAGGAGACCCCGAAGTCTCCCTTGAGCATGTTGCCGACCCAGCTGCCGTACTGGACGATGATGTTCCGGTCGGTGCCCAATTTGTGGCGCAGGGCGTCCAGTTGCGCTTCCGTGAATTCGTCGTCTCCAGATTCCCCGCCCAAGATCAGTAGGGCCGGGTCGCCGGGAATCACCCGCAGGATGGAGAAAACCACAACGGTGACGATCAACAGTGTGGGTATGAATAGTACGAAGCGTTTGGTGATGTAATTCCGCATCTTTCTTCCCCGAACTAGGCTGGAAAATAAGGTAGGATTCTGAATACAAGGCTACCCAGCCACAGCCTTCCGCTTCTGGCGTGCCGCCAACCCCGGCTGGGGAAGGGCCCCCATGCAATCAGGCAAAACACGGGACGGGTGACGAACCTAACGACGCGGCTCAAGCGCCGACCTGATCCCGCTCCCCAGCCGGGGTTGACAGCACTCTCTTAATGCAGGGATATCAACTCCCTTGGCGTCTAAAAAGGGCAGACCGGCCTTCCGAACCTTCAGGTCAGCCTGCCCTTGGACATCCTTTAGACGCCTAGGCGTCTATTGATTTTAGCAGGTCGGGTCGCACCAAACGTGCTCCCACGCCCGGCCTTGAATCGTCATATGGAAGTTCTGGATCTTGTGGTTCACTGCGTGGTGATGGTTCGCCCAGAACAGGTAAGGGTTGCTATGGTCTTCATTGATGACCAATTCCGACATATCGGCCAGAATCGCCTTCCTCTTTTCCTGGTCCACTTCCCTCATCTGCAGGTCATTCAACTCGTCCAGACACTTGCCGGTGGTGGCGCTACAGGGGACCATGAATTTTCCACGCCCGCCGCCGGTCCACTGGGGGATGGTTCCGCGGGTCAGCCTGGCCCAGATAGCGTCCGGTCCGGTGCTGAAGATCCCGCCGCTTTGGACCGCGAATTGCACGTCGCCTGCCCAGTATGCGTCGAAACCAGCGCCGCTCTCCATCACCTGGAGGGTGATGTCCCAATCCAGGTATTTCCTCAGCTGCTCTTTGACTTGAACCGCCAGGTCGGGGTAACCAAGTACGTTCCTGGTGGTTAGAGTCAGCTCGAGTCCCGCGGGTATTCCCGCTTCCGCCAGCAGACTCTTTGCCTTGGCCAGATCGTCGGGGTGCTTTTCGCCGTTTAGCTCCCGGAACCCGGGGGTGTTGGTGTTTTCTTCGTCGGTCTGGCTGTACCAGAACCCTTCAGGATTAGGGTACCCCAGCGCGTCGGTGCCGCCGCTGAACGTCTGGATGATGGGCTGGCGGTACAACGCCAGGTGCAAGGCTTGCCGCACCCTGACATCGTCGAAGGGCGCCTTGGTTGTGTTCATGAACACATAGTACGCCTGCGCCGGTCCCGTCCAGTGGACGGTGAGGTTGTCCATCTCTTCGTCCAGCTTCAGGGCTTCCTGAGAACTCAGGTTGTCGATCGACTGGTTCACGGTCAACACCTGCTCAGTCTTGAAGGCCGCTATTTGCCGGCCGGAGTCGGTAATGACGAACATCTTAATCCCGTCGATATAGGGACGGGCGTTGCCGTTTCGGTCGGTCTTCCAGTAGCCCGGGTCTTTTACATAGGTGACCGATACTTCCTTGACGAACTCGGTCAGCTTGAATGGCCCGGAGCCGTTCAGGACATCCAGGTCACGGCCGCCTTGAGCTATTTCTTGATCCACCACGGTGTGCCTGGGTATGATAGGGGCCGTCTCATTGGCGATGGCCAAGAGGAAACCGCCGGAAGGGAATTTGGTGATAATCTCGACGGTCTTGTCATCGATCGCCCGGGACATGCCTGTCTCGTAATAGAGACCGGCGTTGGCATGAGACGACGTGGACCGGCCTTCTAGCACTTTGAACTGGTCGGGGTTGACCATGCTCTCCATGCTGAAGACTATGTCGTCAGCGGTCACTGGCACTCCGTCATGCCATTTCGCATTTTCATCAATATGGAACGTATAGGTTTGACCGTCGTCGGCCAACTCCCAGGTGGTGCACAGGTCGCACCGCAGGTCGCTGACGTCGTCGGTCTCCGGGTTCCATTCCACCAAGTTGTTAAACACCGGCGACATGGTCATGTTGAGCACCGATGATTGGTGGATCAGCCTCTGCCTCACATCGGCGTACTGAGCCATGTTTATGACCCCGCCGTAGATGGGCTTGAAATTCGGGTCTGCGATTGTATCGACGGATGCCTGGGCTGCGGCCTGTTCTTTGGCGGAGGCTTCCTCCACCTTGGCTACGGGCACCGCAGTCGCCACCACTATGACTTCTTTGATTACTTCCTTGACTACCGGGACCTCTTTGATCACCTCTTTAACTACTTCTTTTTCCACCACCACTGGAGTAGCGGCGGTCCCTCCGCAGGCAGCGGCCATGACCAAGAGCAGAATCAGGGGGGTGAGTATCAGGGCCTTTGGGCTGGTGAGCCGATGGTTGGTCATTCTTATTCCTCCGAATTGTTCTCTAGAGTCCTGATCTATTTATTTGGTTCTTGGGTTGCCCGATATCTTTCCTCGCGCCACGTTGATTAATATATTTCCGAGCCGCCGAAATCGGCCTCAGCAACGGTAATCATTTACCCTGCCAAAGGCTCCCGGTAATATAGACTATGCGGATTCAACGTGTCAATAGCTTTATTAACGTCGTTAAAACATCCTAGCGCCCCGAATTCAGGCCGCTTGTTGTCCGCATTGAAGCCAGATTTATTTAGGCACTACAGGTTAAACTGGGGGTCGGAGTAATTTGGGTCCTTCTGGTAGATCTGCAAGCGTCCCCGCATAGTGTCGCACACGATCAGGCGGTTGTTAGACTGGTCGAAAGTGCAAGCCACGGGCATCCGCAAGTAATTCTGAACCTCCGGATTTTTGATCCTCTGCATAGCTTTGTTCATGTCCGGGTTGGCGGTCATGGACATTTGCGCCCACTTGGACAAGCCGGTGGCGTCGCCTCGCAATACCGAAATCGCTTTGGAATCGGCGTCGAAGATCACGACGCGCTCGTTCATCCAGTCGACGACGTAGACATCGCCATCGGCGTCTACGGCGACTCCGGTGGGATGGTTCAGGTCGTTGGGGTTTACGGCGACGTGGCCAACGGTGGCATGAACATATGGCGTGCCGCCATCGGGGGAGACACCGGTCACTTTGCCAGACCCAAAGGTCAGAAGATGCTCTCCTTCAGGGCTGAACTTCTGAACCCGGTGGTTGTTCCAATCCGTAACGTAAATTGCGCCGTGATTGTCCACGGCTATGCCCCAAGGCAGGTCCATCTCACCGAGGCCGTCACCCTTGGCGCCGAACCCACTGATGAATTTCCCCTCCTTGGTGAATTTCTGAACCCGGCTGTTGAAGCTGTTTACGACCAGAAGATTTCCGTCGGTGTCAAACGCCATGCCAGACGGACCGCTGAGCTGGCCTTCTCCATCTCCGGCTTCTCCCCAGGTCCTAAGGAGGTTGCCGTCCTTGTCGAATACGGTGATGCGGTTAAGCCATTCATCGGCGCCATAGACGTTTTCGTCCTGGTCCACCACTACCGACGTAAGCCAAACGAACTGGCCGTCATCTTCACCGCCCCGGCCATACTCACCGATGAAATCTTCGTCGATCGTCACTTTGGAAATACGCACCGCGGTGCGGTTGCCTACGTAGAGCACGCCGTTTGGGGCGGCGGCTACGGCGATCGGCTGGCTGAAGCCATTTCCCGCCGTGGACCGGCGTCCGATGTATTTACTGTATTGCCAGCACCGGCCGGCGGCTACTGTGATCTGCGCCATTTTGAATTCTCCTAAAAATGGAGTTGAATCGTATCATTCCCTCTTCGGGTTTTCGGATTGTGGAGCCGGACCGTGGCCCGGGTCTAATTCTACTTCGGGTCTACTTCAGTCTTACTTCAGGAAGCCCAGCTTCTCGAAGCTGCCGTTGACTATCGGCTTGGAATCCATGCCCAGCCAGTCTTCGATCAGGGTGGTGTAGCCGCCCCGGAAATCGTAGCTGGGAACCAGGTCGCCCTGGTCCAGGTCTTCCACCTTCCGCGACGGGTATTCGCCGAACATTCCGCCCTTGACGTGGTCGCCGATGGCAAAGGCCACGCCGGCCGCGCCGTGGTCGGTTCCGGAGCCATTGTCGTGCACCCGGCGTCCGAATTCCGAGAACAGGTACATGACCACGTTGTCGCCCTCGCCGTGGGCGTGGAGATCGTCGAAGAACGCCGTAACTCCCTGGGAAATGTCTTCCCACAGTTTGGGATGGGCGCCCGCCTCTCCGGCGTGGGTGTCAAAGCTGGCGTGCTGGGTGCAGAAGATCCGCGTTCCCAGGTCGGCCAGATATACCTGTGCGATGTCTTTCAGGTGAGCGGCTATCGGAGAGTTGGGATATTCCACCGTGGAGCTGTACTTCTCGGGCGCGACTTTGACGATGTCGGCCCCGATCATGGCTTCCATGCCGGTGGAGCGCAGGTAGTCGGTAACCGTGCCGGTGCCGACGGCCGGGGAGTACACCTTGGCGAACAGGTCCAAAGCCCGGGCCCGCTGGGTGTTGTCGGCGATGCCGGCGACAGGAACGCCGGCAACCGTCAGCGCGAGGGGAAGACCGTGGCCGAAGTTGATGGCGGTCAGAACGTTCTCTTTGTTGGGGTCTATCTCACGGGCTACCCGGTCGGCCCAACCTTCGATGCCGACTTTGTCCGGCTCGCAGGTGTGCCAGATGTCCATGGAGCGGAAGTGGGACCTGGGTGAGTTGGTGTAACCCACTCCGTGGATCACCGCAACCTTGCCCTGGTCATATAGGTCTTTGATGGGGCCCATGGTGGGCGCAAAGCCCAATTCGGCGTCCACTTTGATGATGTCTTCCAGGTTGTACCCCACCGCCGGCCGGTTGTCGACGTACAGCGGGTCGTTGTAGGGAATAACCGTGTTGAAGTAGTCGTTGCCGCCGGTGAGCTGCAAAACCACGATAACCGGGTCTTTCTTCGTCGAGGTCATGTTTTTCCCCTTCGTTTATATTGCCAGGGGAACGGTCCCCAGGGCTGTAGGGGCGCACGGCCGTGCGCCCCTACCTGTCTTAACCGAACTGATATTCCGTGGTGGCGCCCACTAGGGCGAGCATCTCGCCGACGCGGGTCCCCGCGGCGTCTTCCTTGCTCCAATCCATGTCGCCGCCGCCTTTGGCGTGGCCCAGAAGCTGCTCGCGGGTCTCGTCGCTAACCTCTAGGAATCCCATGTGGTCGAGGGAGGACTCCACCAACTGTTCGGGAGAACTTACGCCTTCGACTTTCATCTGGCTGATGATGGTCTTAATGCCTGGGAGTTCGGTGTTGGCCACGCGGTCGGCCACGAAGTTGATGCGGGCCAAAAGGGAGCCGCTATTGATCCACTCGGCGCCGGTGTACCAACCTTCGACGCTGGGCGGGTCCAGAAGCGCCTGGCCCATATAAGAAGGCTCTGGGGCTATGCTGGGCAGGGTGGGCTCGGGGAATTGGTAAGTGCCCACCATCTTAAGGGTGCTGGCGACTACTTCCGCCGGGCTCTTAACCTTGGAATACCTGGCATTCTTGAAGAAGTCTGAGTTGAATATGGTGCGGAGCACCGCTTTTAACTCATAGCCAGACTCTTCAAAGGCGGTGATCATGATTTCCAGGGCTTCCTCGTCCCGGGCGTCATTGATGGTCCAAGCGGGGACTTGAACTTCATCGGCCACAAAGAAGTTGTACAGGTGACGGCAAATGAACCGGGCGGTGGCGGGCTCTTTGACGATGATGTCGATGATGTCTTCGCCGTTCAAGTTGCCCGTGTGGCCCAAGAATGTCTTTTCACCGTCGTCGTGATCCTCGCCCAGGTACTGGAACCGCCAAGGGAAACGTCCAAAGGGCTGGCGCGGCAGCTTGGGCATTATCGTCCAACCGGTGAAGGCCCGGGAAGCTTCCCGAACATCAACCTCGGTGTAGTTGCTGACGCCCATGGAGAAGAGCTCCAAAAGCTCACGTCCCCAGTTTTCGTTGACCGCGTCCCGGTGATTCTCATTATTGTCCAGCCAGAAGATCATGGCTGGGTTCATGGAGATCTCTAGAAGCATTTCCCGGTAGTTGCCCATGCCAAACTTACGGAACATCACCAACTGTTCCAGCATTTGGTCGCAGTTGTCCACCTTGGCGTTACCGGTGGCAAATACGTGGTGCCAGAATAGAGCGACCTTTTCATGCAGGGGCCGCTGGGTGGTGATCATATGGAAAAGCCAATTGAACTGTCCCGGGTTTGGGGTTCCGCCGGGGAGTAAACATCCGGGCTGATAACGAAGCAGCAACGCCGTCTTTCCGGCGGGCATGGCCTCGGGTGGATCAATCAATTCCTCTACGACTGCTTCGTAGCCTTTTTCAGTTAATCGTTCCAATTCCTCTCGGTTCGCGCCAAATCCAGCGCGGCGCATCAGGTGAGCCATCAATGCCAGGTCTTCTTTGTTGGCCATGCGGCAGCCTCCTTAATTTGGTCTCAGACCGGTCTTAGAGTCCGGCGTTAGGATGTGGATTCCGTGGTGGTTTATACGGTGTCAGGGGCGAATTCTAGGCTCAATAATAAGTCCGTGCCCCGTCTCTGTCAATTCGGAATGCGCACAAAAAAACAAGTCAGCATAACCCGGTCGATGCCCTATACGTAGCGGGTCAAGTGATTCGTTGTGGGAAATCGGAGTAGAAACTCCCTCCACGAAATCGCACCGCCGCAGGGTTAAGCAGTGGTTTCACAAGCCAAATCTACAACACAATCTCCTTGATCGGGTTCGAATGTGATAACCTAATTTACAAGCCCCCATGCCTCGATACGCCTGCCGAGACGGCGCCGCGATTCACCAGGCGCCCACGGCTCACAGAGGCCTGGGCTTATTATTTTGTTTTAATGCTGACCATTCCTAAACGACAATCGATCACCGGAAGCCCCAACTACAAATGGTGGGTGTTGGCCACCATAGGCGTGGGAACGTTCATGGCTGTGGCCAGCAACAGCAGCCTGATAATCGCCCTGCCTAGCATCGCCTCATATTTCCAAGCAGACTTGCCCGCGGTCCAGTGGGTCATTTTGGGAGAGACGTTGACCGTTTCGGCCCTCTTGTTGCCCATAGGACGTTTATCCGACATTGTAGGCCGGAAACGGGTTTACATAACCGGATTCGCTGGATTCATCGCCGCGGCCGCATTGGCCAGCACAGCCAGCGACCTTGAGATTTTGATCCTGGCAAAGGTGATCCAGGGTGCCGGGTCGGCGATGATCCAGGCCAACGGCGCCGCCATGGTCATATCGGTGTTTCCCGGCAACGAGCGGGGCAAAGCCTTAGGCTCCCACAGCAGTGTGGTGGGAACCGGCGCGATTATCGGTCCGGCCTTGGGGGGCTTTCTGGTCAGCGGATTGGGTTGGCGATGGGTGTTTTTCATAAACGTTCCGGGGGTTTGGCGGCGATAGTCCTATCATCAATCATCTTGGACCCCAAGAGGTTTTTGCCCGACCCCGGCCGGGAAAGCCGTCCAAAGTTCGACTGGTTAGGATCGGTGTTGTCGGCGGGCGCATTGCTTACGATCCTACTAACGCTGACATTGGCCAACCGAATCGGATGGGTCTCTGCCCCCATTATTTCCGGCATTCTATTGTTTGGGGCCCTCCTTGCCGGCTTCATCTGGTGGGAACTGCGCACCGGTTCGCCAATGCTCGACTTGACGCTCTTTAAACGCAAGCTAATCGCCATGGGCATGGCCGCCGGTTGGTTGACGTTTCTGGGGATGGCGGCCGCCCGATTCATGATGGCGATCTACTTTCAAAGCGTGTTGGGATACAGCCCCAGAGAAGCCGGCCTGATCATCATTCCCGCAGCCATAATAATGACCTTTATGGGGCCCATCTCAGGCCGCCTGTCAGACCGTTATGGATGGAGGACCTTTACGGTGGCCGGATTAGCGATGACATCCACCGCTTTGTTCTTGTTCGCCACTACGCTTAGGGAGGACTCTCCAGTCATTTTACCTATGTTTATCATGATGCTTCAAAGCTGCGGCAACGGCTTGTTCAGCACGCCAAACAACAGCTCCATCCTGAGCGCGGTGGACCGCTCTAGATACGGTATAGTCTCTGCGCTGCGCCCCCTTACATGGAACTCAGCAAACATCACCAGCATCGCGATTTCCACGGCCATTATCGTGGGGACCATGGCATCGATGGGCGCGTCGCCCAGCCTTGACGCGGTGTCCAATGACCCCAGAGCGTTCGTCGCTGGGATACATACCGCGTTTACGGTCTTGGGCGCCATGGCTGTCCTTGGGATGGTCATTTCTCTGCTGAAAGGTGAGAGGGCCATACCTGCCCGCGACCCCCAGGATTCCCTGGATTCAACGGAAACGGTCGAGCGCACCATGTCGCGTTGACCCGTGGAATCCTTCCAAATGCTGAGGCCGGGTTATAGGTGCTTGGTTCATGGCGCGGGTTCGCCGTAGATTTCGACCTCCACGGCCCCGGTGTTGCCTCCGCTGGTGTCAACAGCCTCAATCCGTAGGGTTTTGGCGGTAAAGTCGACGTCAAAGTAATGAACCGAAGAGGCATCGTCCAGAGCAAATGGTCCAAAAGCCTCGCCACTGCCGGTGATCACGCGGAAGGAAAGTATCTGCGCCGAAGTGCCCATGGTCCTAGTCCAGAACCCCAGCGCGGTTACCTTGGTCATCTGGGCCAATTCTATTTCAATCCAGGCGCCGTCGCCGTCTCCCTGGGAAGACCACTCCGTTGACGGATTGCCGTCCAGTGCGTTGTTGGCGCCAAATGTAGAATCCATGGAAGTGCTGCCATAGTTGGAGCTTACCCCTGAGACATGGGCGCCTTTTTCAGCCATCGCCAGGTTTCAGCAGAGAAATGACCATCCCAAGGACAGCCATGGCGCCCAAGACCGTAAACGCGGTATGTATCCCAGCGACGAACGCTCTGGGGTCATTGGACACCGCGTCAAGGCTGGGCGACGCGCCCATCGATGCCATGGTCCCCACGATAATGGCCGTGGAAATCGCGATGCTGGTGATGTTTGCTGAGTTCCGTGTAAGGGGGCGCAGCGCAGAGACTATACCGTATCTAGAGCGGTCCACCGCGCTCAGGATGGAGCTGTTGTTTGGCGTGCTGAACAAGCCGTTGCCGCAGCTTTGAAGCATCATTGGACCCCATACCGCCGGGGTGCATTACCTGGCGCCGGGAACGCAGCCGGGAGCGCAGCCGGGAGCGCTGCCCATAGAAGAGGTGATCCGAGTCGCCCATGCTCACGACATTCCCGTTATCGTGGACGCGGCGGGTCAGGTCTACCCCACCGATCTTCTCAGCAAATACGTGCAGATGGGGGCCGATCTAGTGGCTTATGGCGCCAAGTATTTTGGCGCGGTCAACTCCAGCGGAATACTTACGGGTAGGCCTGATCTGGTGGACATAGCCCGAAAACATAGCTTCATCGGGTTCGAGTCCAGCGGCTCCGATTCCTTCGGCCGGCCGATGAAGGTTGACCGTCAAGAGGTGGTGGAGGTCTACGCGGCGCTTCGGGAATGGCTGACCACCAACCACGAGGACCGGTTCGAGGCTTATGAAGTCCGCATAGCCGCATTAAAATTGGATCTTGAAGATATACCTCATATCGAATTATCCTTGCATAGCAATCCTCCGGGCGCGCCCGCCGAGGGCCTGCTGGTTCAGCTGGATTCCCAGGCGTTGGGCAAGACCGCAATCGACGTGGTGAACGAACTGCGGGCGGGAAATCCCAGTATCTGGGTCAGGTCTCCCAACGCCCGCCCAGACGACTATCCAGAGGGTCAGAACTCATTCGTGATACGGATGCCCACGCTGAAGGAAGGCGGCGAGAAGATCATCGCCCAGAGGCTCAGAGAGATATTGGCCACTGCCTAGCCTTAAGCGGCGTTGGATCGACTATCAATCCCGGCGAAGATAGGCGCACTTACGGGGTTAAATCCCCCTTAATCCCCCTTTGCAAAGGGGGAGAAGGGCCGCAAGGTCTCCAATCTGTACCGCCTAAATCAAATCCAGCGCGGACCCTTTGAGGGTACGATGTGACTTAGTCCATCGCGAGGCTGAGCCTTCTAAACCTCCCCCTTTGCAAAGGGGGATTAAGGGGGATTTTCACGTTCGCACGCATGCTCGTGCGGTCTAGCGATCTCTGGCGGGCCCTTAAACCTTCTGACCCTTGCCTGCCGCTGCCGGAACAAACGCTTTCAGTTGGGGCATTACTTTTTCGGCAAAAAGCCTCATGCTGTTTTCGGCGTCCGCATGGGGCATGCCGCCGTAGCTAAAAACCGCCACATAGGTGTCTTGCCCGATCCTCTGGTGGATACGCTTAACCTTTTCGATGCACTGTTCGGGCGTGCCCCATACCTGCAGATTCAAGAAGAAATCTCTGACGTCGTCGTCCCCATATTCGGCCACTTTCTCGGTCATTTTGCTGTAGTACTCATAGCCTCGAAGATCCTTGAAATGATCGTCCCGGATCTCGTAATGTTCCATGACCGATTCCCAGTAACCGCCCACGTACCTCCGGGCCATATCCTCCGCCCGTCTCTCGTCTTCATCGCAGAAGGTGAATCCCACCACCACCGGAGGAGGCGCCTCCTCCCCGTTCACATCCAGGTAGATGCCGCGGTAGATTTCTAGTTCCGACTCAACGTCGTCCCATGGCTTCTGGGGGATGATCAGAAGGCCTACGCCAAGTTCAGCCATGACTTTGGATGACTCGGGCGATACCGCGGCGGCGTAGGTCCTGCCTTTGAAGCTCTTTACCGGCGCCGGCCTGATGTCCCGCCGGGTCTGTTCGACGAATTGCCCTTGAAATTCACAGTAGCCCTGCTCCAACCCCGCTAGCAACGTTTGGGCCGACTCAATAAAGCGGCCTCTGGACTCGGACATATCCAGCCCGAATCCTTCAAATTCCACCCGGGCAAGTCCCCTGCCTATGCCCAGTATCACGCGCCCGCCGCTCAGGTTGTCCAACATGGCCACTTCCTCGGCGGCCCGCATGGGGTCGTGCCACGGCAACACCATCACCATGGAGCCTAGCTGAACGTGCTGGGTGCGCCCGGCCATATAGGACAGGAATTGGATGACATTGGGGCACATTGTGTAATCGGTGAAATGGTGCTCCACTCCCCAGACGGACTGGAAACCCAGCGGCTCGGCCAAGTCGGCCAACACCAACTCGTTCTGGTAGATCTGTTGGTCGGAGATCTTACGCTGGGGGCTCTGGAACACGGTGGACATACCGACGTGCATGGGGAGACTCCTGTTCTTGAAACAAATTGGCACCGTAGGCTCAGTATAGGTGGTGGCGCCATTTTAGGCCAAGACATTTTCCCTGGCAAACAATCATATCGAATGTTTATAAGCTTCTGGAAGTGGAATTACTGCCGAAGCGCCGCAGTATAATTGAATGATGGCGGACGCACCTGATAAGAGAAGCGGGAGATTGAAGGATTTGGCGTTCACGGCGGCTTCGTGTTCCCACGTGTTGGCCTGGGTTGCCTTCGCCGTGTTGGCGTTCGTGCCGGTCTACCAGGGTGTGCAGGTAACCGAAACCGTCAGCAGGCCACCTGGCGCCACCGCGGCCCCGAGAGAATTAGTGCGCAGCAACCTGGAACAGGTCACGACATATACGACCTCTACCCTCATAGAAGTCAACGGCTGGGGTGTGCTCCCCATAATTATGGTCCCGGTGGCTTTTTCCGGCGCCGGTCTTATGGGAGTGATCTTGGTGGTAAGGGGCAGGGTCTTACGCCGGATACCCCTGGGCATTTCCGCCCTGTTGCTTCTTGGGTTCTGTATCGCGGGCAGCTTTTCCATAGGTTTGTTCTATTTGCCTGCGGCTCTGGCCATGGTCGTGTCGGCGGCCATCGGGTTGAATCAACGGCGGGAGAGCACCGCTGTTTCGTGACGGGTGTGGACTAACCGGCGGATCTTCGCGCCTACCTACTACCCACCAACTACCCACCAACTACGGGCAAACTACGGGCACGACTCAGACGATTGGCCATCTCGACGGGAACGAGACGCCGGTTCGGGCCAGCAGGCCTTCGCCCAGCTTCTGAGTCTTCTGAATCAAGTCCAACTCGTCAACAAACACCGGCGTATGGTCTTCGACCACAACTCTCCCATCTACGATGACGGTGTGGACGCTGCGCCCATCGGCGCTATAGACCAGGTTGTTCACCGGGTTGTGCAGTGAACGCCATTCCGGGCGCCGGGTGTCGAACAAGACCAAGTCTGCTTTTTTCTCTTCCTCTATTGACCCGATTTCATCGCCCAAGCCCAGGGCGCGGGCGCCTTGGATTGTCGCCATCTCCAACGCCGTCTCCGCTGGAATCACCTTGGTGGTCTCCCTGGCGTCTTTGTACAGCACGGCTATAAGGTACATGGACCGCATGGTCTCAATCAGATTGGAATTATTCCCCGCGTCGGTGCCCAACGCCACCTGAATCCCTTTCTCCAGCATCTCGGGAAGCAATCCCGTGTTGGTCATACCGGCACCGCCTTTGATTGCGGCTGTTGGACAGACCACGGCTCTGGTTTCGGTGCGGGCCATGCTGTCGACCTCAGCCTCGTCCAATCCCAGCACGTGGGCCAGCAGCAAATTTGGCCCAAGCACTCCGATCTCCTCCAGGTATTCCGTGGGCCGCTTGCCGTGGTCATTTATGCAGACCTCCACCGCGCGCGGGCTGTTGTTGTGGTGCAGGGTCAGACCAGCGCTGTGTTTATCGGCCAGTCCCTTGGCTGCTAAAAGCAACTCTTCGGAGGAAAATGACCAGGAAAAGGGCATGGCCCAGGCCCGCACCCGGCCGTCAAGGGCGTGATCGTATTTCCGCATGACGTGCTCCATCTGGGCGATGGCGTCGTCAGTGGAGAAGACCGGGACGTTGATCGGGTTGGGGCGGTCAGCGACGTGCGTCCCGACTACTATGCGGCAACCAGATTCCTGGTAGGCCGCCATGCAGGCATCCAGATATTTGGTGCTGCCGGGGTCTAGAAAACAGGTGGTGCCGTATTTCAATAATTCGGTGATGGCCAAAAGGGACGTATGGTATTCCTCTTCTTCGGTCATGGCGGCCTGCAATTGAAAGACGTTGGGAAGGTACTCCGGGCCCAGATCGTCGGGGAAGACTCCCCTGGCCGCGTGGGCGTAGCTAATGTGCATGTGGCCGTTGCAAAATCCGGGTGTGACCACCATCTCCCGGGCGTCGATGGTCCGGCCGGCAGGGACATCGGCCAACTCCTCGGTTTTTCCGACCCGGGCGATCCGATTGCCTTGAATCAGTATGGATCCATCCTGGATGATCCTTCGATCGGTGTCCACGGTCAGGATGAACCGGGCGTTTTGAATCTTTAGAGTGTCGTCAATCATAAAACCTAAACCTAGAACAATCCCCGTCAAAGAATCATGATGCGGGGAATACATGGGTAAGATCTGCGAGGCAATGATATCAGCCCAGGTCTGCGTTTGGATGAAGTTCGGAAATCGGTTAAATCAAAAAGGCCAGCCGTTTTAGGCTGGCCTTTTTGTTCTTCTCGGGAAGAGTTTTTACTCGTCATATTCGACATCTTGAGCACCGGGAAAGTCTCGTGGAGTCCCGTACTCGCCGTCGGCGCCGTTTTCCGGGGCATACGAGGATAGATCTGTTTCCATATAGGCCCGGTTTTCCTCTTTGGCCTTGGCGGGAAACGAGTAGACTCCCCGCATGCTTGGGTGGCGATAAGTCTCCCGGATGATCACCGAGATACCCTGCTGCTGGGCGCCGATTATCGCCGCTTCGTATTTGTTGCCCGCTGCCACCAATCGGTTCAGCCGCTTGGCCAACTTGGGATCGACCTGACCTAGATATTCATCGTTGTGAGAATGCGCATATATCCGGTTTTGATCAAATTTCAGATCCACAGCGTCACCGGGCGTGACCCTGGCGACGGTCTGGCCGGAGGCGGTGTTTTTCAAAACGGTGACTCCCGCTTTGCCGCTCTCCTCGATGAAGAGGCGTGAGTTCCTTCCGGACTTAGGCGCTTGTTTCGCGTCCGATGGCTCTTTCTCCAATTGTCCAAGACGATCCAGGTTTTTCTTGGCAATATTGTTGGAGGGCGCCAACGAAACCAGTCGAGTCAATATTTCTTTGGACTCTTGATAACGGCCCAACTCCATTAATGCCTTACCCAGCCGATTCATGGTGTCAACCTGGCCGGGGAACTGTTCCAGAATCGTGCGGTTCGCCTCGACCGCTTGGTCCCATTCCCCATTCATTGCCATGTTGATGGCATCCTGAACTAGATCCTTAGCCTGCCGGGCATAACTCGCCGTTTTGGCCAACTGCATGCTCATTTATTAACCAGCTCCAAATTGATTCATGGTTCGAATTTCTCGCGGCTGTTTATTGCTATCTTTGTTTGAACAGGTCGCGGATCAGGACCGACACCAAATCGCGCTGGGTGCATTTGAAGGATTGCCCGACGTTGAAGAAATCATCCAGTCGGGCGGCTTTATCGGCCTCTTCCCAGGGGATCAGGTGTTCTCCATCAATCAAAACACGTTCGGCGTATTTCTTCAGGGCCACCAGGTGGTTTCCCATCCGCAATTTGGGATTGTTGAGAACGGAACTTTGCATGTTGCACCTCCTTCGCGCCTGCCCTTCCCACTGAATCGCTGACCCATACCACATCAAGCTGAGGCATTTACCGGCAACAATCGGATTAGACGCCCATTCGGGCAGGGATTACCCTTGATGCAAGGGTGGCTTTGTTAGTTTCCCCGGTTCGCCCGGTCATTCTCACCTACCTGGGGTTTTGACCCGTATCCTGAAGGTGAAAACGCCCAGAACGGGACCTTGAAAAGCTATTCAACGTCGCGAGGGTTAATCAAACCCCCTGCCAAGTCTGGGCTAGCCTCGAATTTCCGGAACCACAAGAGGCGGCCAAGCTGTTCATCATATAAATATGACGAGTCTGGCCGGAGATTGGTTCCCTGCGGCCGGACTCGTCTTCATGCCTCTTTTTTTTGCGGCACCTCTATTAAATGCTTACCCGGAAGATTTGGACTTCAAGGCTTTCAAGACCTTTTCGGCGGTGATGGGCAGGCTGGTTATTCGGACTCCGATGGCGTCATGCACCGCGTTGGCGATGGCGCCCGCCACCGGCACGTTGCTGCTTTCACCGATGCCTTTGCTTTCATACGGCGCGGGACCGGACTTGGATTCAACCAATACCGTTTCCAACTGGGGTATGTCTTGAATCGTGGGGATCTTGTAATCTCCCAGGCTGAGACTGGAGACGCGCCCATCTTGGGTGGTCATTTCTTCCATCAAGGCGTATCCCAGGCCCTGGATGACGCCGCCTTCAACCTGACCCTGGTGGGCCGCCGGGTTGAGCACCATACCAACGTCGTGGGCGGTGACGATTTTTTTGACACTGATCTGGCCCGTTTCCAAATCCACCTCTACTTCCGCCACCTGGGCCGAAAACCCGGTGATCTGAGAAGGCGGGGCAGTGAAAGTGAACTCACCGGCGATCTCGCCTTCGGTGGCGTCCACCGCACGGGCGGCGAGTTCCGCTAGCGGGATCTCCTGCGTTTCTTGACCAGCGGACCCCTCCAAGATTACCCGCCCTTCCTGCAAACGGATTTGGTCCTGGGGGCGATCGAACAATTCCCCGGCGAATGTGGTCAGCCTGTTCTTCAATTCGGTCACGGCGCCCAGGACGGTCTGACCGGCGGTATAGGTCACCCGGCTGCCGCCGGGCCCGGATTCAAAGTCTACGGCGTTGGTGTCTTCAGCCACGATGTTAACGTCGTCCACCGGGATGGAGAGTTCTTCGGCCACCACCTGGCGCAGTATGGTGTGGGCCCCGGTGCCAGTGTCCCAAAGCGACATATGCAACGTGACTTTGGCCGATTCATTCATCGTGACCTTGGCGGTCGATTGTCCCGCTCCCGGCGGCTGGTCGCTGATGGCGATTCCCAAACCTACCCGAACGTGACTATCGGGGTGGGTAGAATTGGCATTGTTTCGCGGCGCGCTCCATCCTGCCGCTTGAGCTGCTTCAACCAACGTTTCCTCAGCCTTTACCTCTTGCCAGCTGGCTCCCGTTGGGGACAGATCGCCGTCGTGCATCAGGTTGCGTAATCGGAACTCCAGCGGGTCGATGCCCATTTCCCGGGCGATCATGTCCATGTGGGACTCGACCGCGAAGATGGTCTGAGGTTTTGCCGGAGAACGCATGTGGCCGCAAGGAATATTGTTGGTGTAGACCATGTAACTATCGATTCCAACGTTGGGGATCACGTATGGCCCGCCGCTGCGGTCGGCGCCTCCCAGGGTCACCCTGGGTTTAAAGGCCCCATAGGCACCGCTGTTGAACACCAATCTGGCTTCGTGCGCCCAGAGCTTTCCGTCGTTGTTCACACCCGTTTTCAGGGTGATGACCGCCGGGTGCCTGGGGTTTCCGGCCATTAGCTCCTCAATGTAGCTCATCACCATCTGTACAGGCCTGCCTGACTTTAGAGCTAGGTAGTAGCAAAGAGGAACATCCATGAAAGACCCTTTGCCCCCAAAGTCCCCGCCGATCCTCACGGGGTTGAATGTAATCCGGTCTTGGGGCACGTCCCACACGGCTGACACCTGCGCGCGAAGGTTGAACGGTCCCTTGTTGTTGACCCAACCTTCAATCCTCCCAGAGTCGTCAACCCGGACCATGCAGGCATGGGGCTCAATGTAGGCCTGGTGCATCAGCTGGGCGGTGAAGGTGTTTTCGAATACCCGGTCGGCTTCTCTGAAACCCTGCTGCAGATCCCCTTTGGACCAGCTATTGTGGGAAAAGACGTTGTTGATAGAAGACGCAGGCTGGGGCAGACCTTGATAGGAGGCCAGATCAGGGTGCAACACTACCGCCCCGGGCTCCATGGCTTGCAGCGGGTCATAAACGGCTGGCAACTCTTCGTATTCCACGTCGATGAGCAGAAGGGCTTCCTCGGCAATGTCGGAGTCTTCGGCCGCCACCGCCGCCACCTTCTCACCCACGAAGAGCACCCGGTCCCTAGCCAGCACCGGGATATCCCGCAACAACCTGCCCACCCTTCTGTCGGGCAGGTCCTGGGCGGTTACCACCGCATGGACCCCAGGCAGATTTAGCGCCCGGGAAACGTCTATCTTTACGATCTTGGCATGGGGAAACGGGCTACGCAGCGCTTTGCCGATCAACATGCCTGGGAGCGAAACGTCGGCGGCGTAAGTGGCGTTCCCCGAAACTTTGGCCGGACCCTCGCCACGGGTAACCGACCTTCCTACTACCGAATATGACGAAACCATGGGCTCCTCCATATAACCGAAACAATTGAATCAGTCTCGAGCCGAGTCTGGCAGCCGGAAACGGATAAGTTCATTTAGATAGGCCTGGTTATTGGCTCAGTCCGAGACCAACTGTCTCGATTGTTCCAAGCCGGGCCGAGCTTACAGCGGCGTTGCCGGGAGTGTCAACATAGTTCCGGATCCGGAAGATTCAGGTTTGGTTCACGGGAATCAAGCCGGAGCTTCCGTACTTAAACCATGAATTAGGCTTAACGTTGTGCTAACCTTTGAGTGGCGGGGCAAACCCGCCTGCCACAAAGGATCTATGGCGACCAATACCACCCAATCTGAATCACCCACACCACCTTCTCGACGGCGGTCTCCACGCCTCAGCACCTTCGACACAGCCAGACGGTTTAAAGATTTCCGGTTGGTCTGGATCGGGAATTTCTTCGCCCAGGGCGCCCAATGGCTTCAGATACTGACCATCGGCTGGCTGGTCCTAAAACTTACCGACGGCAACGCGTTGCTCACGGGGACCGTGGTCGGCGTAAGAACTTTGCCCATTCTGCTAATCGGCCCATGGTCGGGCGTTTTGGCCGATCGGATGGACCGTCGCAAGCTGATCATGGTCACCCAAACCGCGATGGCGGTGGCGGCCGTGGCCTTCGCAATTTTGGTAATCGCCACCGATCTGGATTCTGAAACGCCCAGCGGGCCTCTCCTGTGGTGGCATCCCTTCATATACATGCTGATCTCCGGGATCGCCCACAGCATAATCCAGCCGGTGCGGCAGGCCATGATCGCCAACACAGTCCCCCGCGAATACCTCACTAATGCCCTGGCGCTAAACGGGATGGTCTACCCTTCCACTCGCATAGTGGCGCCGGCGTTGGGCGGCCTGTTGATCGCCACCCTGGGGTTCAAATGGAATTTCCTCATCGAAGCCATGGCCTACGTGACCATGGTTCTGCTGCTTATACCCGCCCGCCTGCCCTTTCGCACAGAGTCCTCGGGAAAACAATCCTCGATGTTTTCCAGCATGCGCGACGGCATCGTCTACGTTTGGCGAGAGAAAAGCATTCTGCAACTGATCGTCATGTCGTTCATTCCCAACTTCGTATTCAACCCGCTGGTGTTTATTCTTCCGGTGTTTACCAGCCAAGTACTGAATCGGGGGGCCGAAGCCGGAGGAATCTTGGCGGCCGCCATCGGAGTGGGGGGCGTTATCGCTGGAATCATCATCGCCACCGTGGGATTCGTTTTTCGAAAGGGGATGGCCACCTTTTTGGGACTGGTGGGTGGATGTGTTTTCGTGCTTATATTCGCCCAGTCTCACTGGTACCTGGTTTCAATTGCAGCGCTAGCCGGCCTGGGATTTTGCCAGTACGCATTTAGGGTGGGGAACAGCACCCTGATCCAAAGCACCGTTCCCGATGATTTGCGAGGACGGGTAATGAGCATCTACATGCTGGACAGCGGGTTTGTGCCATTGGCTACTTTGGCGATCAGCCTGATGGTCCACGTTTGGAACCCCAAAGACGCGTTCACAGTCGTGGGAATCTTGGCGTTGGCGCTGGCGGTGGTGCAATTCGCGGCGTTCAGGTTGGTTCGGCGTCTGCCTTGAGGCAAAAAGGCAACCTCGGTGACGCTGCCCCACCTAAATAGACTCCTATGAATCAGCGAGGCGTGTTGATGTGCAGGGGCGAGTTTAAAATGCGCCGCCGCCGGGTTCGTTCGATTCGGGGTTCAGACCTAGCCAACAGTCCCATCCGGTTGCGGGAGCGGCTTCCAGGGATTTGGGCGCGGCGGTCCTTTCGATGGAGGGGGTTATGCCTTTTCCAAATAAGTGGCTGGGCTTGCGAGGAACTTGGTCCGGCACTCAAGGCCGCAGAAATACATCCAGGAACCTTCGTGAAAAATGCGGGTTCCTTTGCCGGGGTCAACTTCGGTGGCTCCGTGTCTGGTCAAGCCGGATTCGCCCCTGGCGTCTGCCTCGTCAATCTCTTTTCCGCAAACCAGGTCTTTGGCCATTGATTGTTCTCCCTTAGATCCGACGCTGACCCATGATGGGTTGGCCGGAGATGTAGTTGTTTATGATCTTAGATCATTCGATCGAATCTTGGTTACGCGGGCGGCGCCATCGGCATTCCCAGCCGAACCTTCCCCGGCTTGTCGATGAGCATCTCGGCGATCCTACGAATCTTGGTTACGCGGGCGGCGCCATCGGCATTCCCAGCCGAACCTTCCCCGGCTTGTCGATGAGCATCTCGGCGATCCTACGAATCTTGGTTACGCGGGCGGCGCCATCGGCATTCCCAGCCGAACCTTCCCCGGCTTGTCGATGAGCATCTCGGCGATCCTAGCCCGGTGTTCGAAGCTGGTGCCCATACGCATGGTCCAAGCTGAAACGCGGCGGAACCACAGGTGGAGATCGAACTCCATCATGAACCCTATTCCGCCATGGATGACCTGTGACGACCGCACGGCCGCTTCGCATTTCTCGTTGCAGAACGATTTGGCCTGGGAGACTTCGATACTGGCCGGCAGGCCCTGGTCCATTCTCCAAAGAGCTTCGTAGGTCAACATCTGTCCGCCGTCAACCCAGATGGTCATGTCGGCGCACATGTGCTGGATAGATTGAAAGGAGCCTATTGGCCTCCCGAAAGCCACACGGCCTTTGGCGTACTCAATGCCCAATTCCGCGTCTTTTCTGGCCGCGCCCACCAACTGGGCGCACAGTAGGGCGGTCCCCCGGTCCAGCATGTTCTCTATGATGGGCCAGCCTTGGTCTTGCTCGCCAATCATGTTGGAAGCAGGAACCCTTACCTGGTCGAAAATTACCTTGCTTTGCTTATCCTTCGCAATGGTCACCAGTGGGGTATGAGTGATGCCCTGGCTGCCGGTGTCGACCAGGAAGACGGAGATACCCTTGTTGCTGGGAGACTCGGGAGCGGTGCGGCACACCACCAGGCATTTCTCGGCTACGTTAAAATTGTCTACGAACAGTTTTGTACCTGTAATCACATAATGGTCGCCGTCTTTTTTGGCCTCGGCGTGGATTGTCTCAGGCAGGTATTTGGGGCTCTGTTCGGTAAAGGCCCATGTCAAGATGGTGCTACCGTCGGACACCTTGGGCAGGATTTCCTGCTTCTGATCCTCGGTCCCGTCGTTGGCGATGGTCAAAGCAGCAACCATGGTGGAATGGAAGGGAACCGGAGCGATGGCCCGGCCCACTTCTTCTAAAATGAGTCCCAGATAAGTCAATGGAAGTCCTTGGCCTCCATAGGACTCGGGAATCGACATCCCGAACCAGCCCAGGTCCGCCATCTGCTTCCACAGAGCCGGCGGGTATCCCTGTTCATCCCCTTCCATTTCCCTGGCCAAGGCGGTAGAGCATTCGGCCTCCATGAATTCCCGGGCCAGGTTTTTGACCATCTGCTCTTCTTCGCTGAGGAGTACGTCCATTATTATTAAATGTTTCCCTTTATAGATTCTATTTTAGGCGTTCTGGTGGGAGGCCGGCGGCTAGTCCTGGCCTCTCCGGACGGGATGAGCGCCCTCATCTAACCCCGGGGCATCCCCAGTCCGCGGCGGGCCACCTGATCACGCATGACCTGAACGCTGCCATGGTTGATCCCGGATTGGAACGCGCCCATCACGTTGTGGGCAAACAGCCCGTCTTCAATGGCTTCGTCGGAGCCGTGCAACAATTGGGCATATGGCCCCAGAATTTGAGTGATGGTCTCGGTGGTGCGGACGCCGTGCTCAGGCGCCCATACCTTTTCCGCCGAGCCTTCGTAAGTAAAGTTTTGGTCCCGATTGACCAATGACATACTGCGCATGGTCATCAATCGGCATACTTGCGCTTCGATCCACAACTCGGCCAATTTGTCCCGCACGGCCGGGTCTTCAGCCGGAGACACGCCGTCGAAGTCGTTCTCTTTCACCCAATTGATGATGTCTTCGTCGCGGCGCACCGAGATCAGGTAGCGGCTGGCCCCCACTCGGTCTAGATTCAGGCCCATGGCGCCGACGTACCATCCCTGGTTCTCCTCTCCCAACATGCAAGAACGCGGCACCCTGACGTCTTCAAAGAATGTCTCGTTGGTGCGTTGCTGCCCGTAGGTGGTCTTGCTGGGCGCCCGAGGGTCGCTTTGGATCGTCCATAGAGGGCGAACGGTGATCCCTGGGGTGTCCATGGGAATCAGGAATATGGAGATTCCTCTGTGGCGGGGAGCATCTGGGTCGGTGCGAGCCATTAGGTAGATGTGGGAGGCGTAATGGGCTGAAGACGTGTACATCTTCTGGCCATTTATGACGAAGTCGTCGCCGTCTTTCACCGCCCGGCACTGCAAGCCGGCCAGGTCGGCGCCTGCCTGGGGCTCGCTGAATCCCAAAGCCAGGGTGATCTCTCCCTTCAGCAAACCCGGCAGGAATTCTTTCTTCTGCTCTTCGGTTCCCGCCGCCAGGATCGCTGGGGCGCCGCTGCCGGCTCCTCCAACGCTGATTCCAACCCTGGAGAATTCCTCTTCCACAATATACTGGTCCAGGCGGTTGCCGTCTTGGCCGCCGTACTCCTTCGGCCAGGTGATCCCTACCCATCCTCTCTCGGTGATGATCTTGTATAGCTCTCTAACTAGGGGACCGCGTCCGCCTTCGCCCCAGTTCTCTATTTCGTCCCGCACCTCTTCGGTGAGGTGCTCGTCAATGAATTGCTGCACATCATCTCTAAGGGTTTCTTGTTCCAGGCTGTATCCAAAGTCCATATCAATCTTCCTTCTCCCGCGGGGCGGCATCCGCCGGCGCGAACCCTCCCGCGCATCCTAAACCCGATCTGTTTGATTCCGAAATCCGGCGTCTAACCCGTTGCTATTTTGTTCCCGTCGTTGGGTGGTGTCAAGGGTTTCGTGGCTACTGGAAGCGTCTGGAACAGCACCGGGTCAATGCGGCCACGTTCCAGCAAGGCGCAGGATCTGGACAAGACTCAGCCGGCATTTTTTCAGAGTCAATTGGCCGCTGCACCAAACGCCTCGGCCAAAACCGGCTTCAATGCCTCCACCAACGGCGGCAGATATTCTCGCCAATCCCCGACGATTCCGAAGTCGGCCGAGCGAAATATCGTGGCGCGGCGGTTGGAATTGATAGCCAGGATCACTCCCGCCCGCTGAACTCCCACCGTGTGATTGAAGGCGCCGCGAATGCCGACCGCCAGATAGACCTTGGGGGCGATGCTTCGCCCGCTGATCCCGATTTGGAGTTGCACGGGAAGCCAACCTTCGTGCATCACGTCCCGAGTGGTTCCCAGAACCGCTCCGATTGATCCGGCCATTGTTTGCGCCTCCGCCAGTCCTTCCAAACCACCAATCCCCATGCCCACGCCCATGACCACCGTGGCCCGCGCCAGCTCGGTGGCCCCTATATCCTCTTGATAGTGCTCTTCCAGCACGTCAATATCCGCCCCGTCTGGACTGCCTTGGTCTCCCGATGTTGCAATGGTTTCCAGGTTGACCGGGGATCCTGGCTCTGGAGTTATGGGCGTCAACAGTCCAGGCCGGATGGTAACCAGATTGGGTAATGTTTTAGATAAGATTGGCGCCACTACATTTCCGCCGAGGGCCGGTTTTAGCTGCACCAACCTGCCTACTTCATCTATCTCCAGGTCTATTGCGTCACCCGTGAGGCCCAATTCCAAGCGTGCCGCTATACGGGCGGCCAAGTCCCGCCCGTCGGCGGTGGCGGCGAACAAAACGGCATAGGGTTGCGCATGAGAAATTGCCTCGGCAAGCGTCCTGCTAACTGCCCGCCCGTAGGTGGGTCCCAGTTGGGCATTGTCCAGCACGAGGACTTTGTCAGCCCCGAAGTCCGACAACCGCTGGGCGGCGGCCTGAATCTGAGTTTCACTTTGGTTACTGATAACGATCGCTGCAACCTGGCTATGGGTAACCGAGGTCAGAGATCGTGCCTTACCTAGCATTTCCATGGTCACGTGGAGCAATTCGCCCTGAAAGGTTTCAGCCACCACCCAGATGCTCCGATCTACACTATCCGGATACCTCTCCGATACAGGCTCAGGTCCGCCTGCCTCTTCTTGGGACGCCAAATACAGCAACCGCTCACGGAGACCCTGGGCGATCTGTTCCGCCGCTTCCTGGGGATCGCCCCCCTCGATGGTCACACCCAAGCGGTCCGGTTCCAACATGCGTATGTCCTGGACCCATGTGGGGGAGCCGGGCTCGCCGAATTGAGAAAGGTCCGAAGACAATTCGGAACAACTTAGCTCCTCGATCGGCTTTCCTTGGGCTTCCTCCATCTGCTCCCGGTTGGAGAAAAGCTCAGGAGCAACGCCTTCGGTGACGCACACCACCGCGGGAAGTTGGCATTCGATCACCTGATATCCCTGGTCGATGACGCGCTCGGCCCGGACAGTTTTCTCAGCGCGGTCCAAATCCAGCTTGCGCACCGGGGCTACGTGGGGCATGGACATCAATTCGGCTATGCCAGGACCAACTTGGCCGGTTTCCGCGTCGGCGCTGTTGCGTCCGCATAGGATCAGGTCAGGCGCTTCCCGCTCCAACGCCAGGGACAACGCCCGAGCGGTGGCCAGCGTGTCGGACCCCGCCAGGGCCCGGTCAGTGAGCAGCACCGCCCGGTCGGCGCCCAATGCTAGGCACTCCAGCAGGCCTTCATTGGCTTGCGGAGGCCCCATAGATATGACCACGACCTGGTCTTCTGCTTCAGTCTTGAGCTCGACAGCCCGGACCAAGGCCAGCAGGTCGAAGGGGTTGACCTCCGAGGGCACTCCCTCCCGCACGATGGTCTTCTGCTCGTAATCGAATTTGATCCTAGCGATTACCGGGACGTATTTGACACAGACCGCGATTTTCATGGTTGTAGCATTTCCTTCATCGATAGGTGATGGTTGAGCAAGGGTTTCAAAGGGCGGGAATCCGGCTTACGTTTGCCTACTCAACGGCAATGGTCCCTTGTACTTCAGCCGTTAGGCGTTCCAGGTTGGGACTGGTTGCCACCGTGTAATGGGGCGCGTTGGTCAGCGATTTGAACCGCTGGTCCAAGCAGCCAAATTCATGGTCGAACCTATCCCTTATCTCTTCCAACGAGGGGTTGGAACCAGTGCGTGCACCGCTTGCCATCACTTCTTCCAATAGGGCGGTGCTGCCCAAAGGTTGCTCGTGTTCCATTCCGATGACATCTCTATCAAACATGCCTCCGGCGTCCAGAAGGCGAAACACTTGCTTGGGTCCCGGCCGGTAGATTTTGCCCTCGCTCAACTTCATCACGGGGCGGCCGTCGTAACTGACCAGTTTATAGGCCATGTCAGACCACGGCGCGTCTGCCGACACGCCCACTTTCGTGCCCACTCCAAACAGATCTATGGGAGCGCCGGCCTGCACGAGGGCATCTAACTCGAATTCGTCCAACCCGCCACTGGCCAGAATCTTAACGTAGTCCAGACCGGCCGAGTCTAAGATTTTCCTCACCTGACGGCTGAGGTACTCGAAATCTCCGGAATCGAGGCGCACGGCCATCAGCCGGCAGCCTTGCTCCTCCATTCTATGGGCCACCAGGACCGCTTTTTCCGCCCCCTGCACGGTGTCATAGGTATCCAACAGCAGGATGGTGCGGTTGGGAAAGGTATCCGCATAGACCTGGAAGGCGTCTTCTTCAGAGATGAAGCTGGAAATAAAGGAATGGGCCATGGTGCCGGCCGGAGGGATGCCGTACTGCTTCGCCGCCAGAACGTTGCTGGTTGACTGGAAACCGGCCAGGTAGCCGCACCGGGCCATCTTCATGGCGGCGTCGGTCCCTTGAGCGCGACGGGCGGAGAAATCGGATATGAGCCTGCCTTGGGCCGCCCAAACGCACCGGGCCGCTTTGGTGGCCAAAAGGGTTTGCAGATTGATCTGGTTGATGATGAAGGTCTCGGCCAGCTGGGCTTCGATGATCGGACCGCTCACCTCCAGCACCGGCTCTCCAGCGAAGAACAAACTGCCTTCAGGCATGGCGCGGACTGATCCCGTGAAGCGCAGCCCAGCCAGATAGTCTAGAAAATCGCCGGTGAAGATGCCGATGGATTCCAGGTATTCCAGGGCGGGAGCGCCAAAGCTCAACGCGTCCAGGTAATCCAGAACGTCTTCCAGTCCGGCCGACACCAGATAACCTCGGTTGGGTGGATAGTTTCGGATGAAAAGACTGAAGGTCGCGGGTGCGAACATCCCTTGGGAGAAGAATGCTTGAGCCATGGTCAATTCATAAAGGTCGGTGAAGGAACCCAAGTCTTGGCCGGAAGCCATTGTGGAGTTATTTGCCTGCGAAGGTTCCATATGCCCAGCCAGCTATCGGCGCCGGAATAGGCGTTTCAAGAACCCCAGCTTGGAAAAGGGTCCAGCACGGTGGGAGCGATTCCGGTTCAGGAACTTGTTTACGCAATCCACGCAGGTGCAGGCCGCCGGGTGGTTGCCCGACAGGCTTCTATACCGTTCATCTTCACGTCTGGGCATGATCGCACCTGCCCCGGATGTTCAAAGGATTTAAACGAACTTGCCGCTGGCCCTCAGTTCCATGGTGGCGATGGCGTTGGCAATGTCTCTCAGTTGGTCCAGGACGCCGCCATCCAGGGTTTCTATCAACTGCTCCACCCGCTCGGCCTGGGTCGACAACACTCGTTCCAGACCTGGGATGGAAGGATCCGCGGCTTTGGCTTGCTCGGCCCTCTTGGACATGTAGCTCTGGTAATCCCTGGCCACGTTGACCAGTTCGTCCAGAGAAACCCCGATAGCCTCTACCTGCGGATGTCTCGGTCCCTGGGATTCTTTCGAGAAGCGAGGCTCTTCCTCGATAGGGAAGCGGCGCCAGCGGAACGGAAGCTCGATGATAGATCCGGGGGATTCCAACTGGGCGGCCGCCTCCAGGACTGTAGTGATTATCGCCCGTTGCTGCTGGGGCTTGCCGGCCTCTCCCAATTGGTTTCCAGCGGGGTATCGTATGTACGCCGCCCTGGGAGCGCCGACCGAGCCGGTGATATGGGGTTGGACGGTCATTGAAATGGTGCTGACTCCAGCGCCCTCGACCTGATTCTGAACCAGTCCCACGGACCGGTGGCATATGGGTCAACCGCAGGTCATTAACACTAGGTCGGCGCCCTCTTCCTGGAACCGGCGCGCCAAACCGGGGGCCGTTTCTTCAATCAAACGCGCCGGGTCGGGATTAAAGCCCATGATGCTATAGGCATTTGGAGCAATACCACCAATCACTCCCTGATCGGCCAACTCCCTGAGGCGGTCCAGGGGAAACATGCAGTTGACGTCCCGGTCTGCATCCACGTGATTGTAATGGGTGTGAGTGACCGCCAGGGTTGAGGTATCCACGCCGGTTGGAACTTGCCGGAAGGTCCAGTCGCCGTGCGCGCTGGCCATGTCAAACGCTTCGTCGGTTTGCAGATGGACGCCGCCGGTGGTGAACAGACTGACCGTGCATTGGGACAACGGTTTTTTCAGCGGGGTCCAGTTGATCTGTTGATTGCGGACGTCCCGAGTACCGGTATGGCCGGTATTGATCCGGTCCATCCAGGTCTGGAACTTTGCTTTCTCAGACTCATCCAGAACCCATTGTCGGTGCTCAACGGCCATATTCCACCACCCAGCAATTGCGAATCATTTCTTGAATCATTTATTGAAGATTACAGGGCTTCTGGCAGCCAATTATGTTGGCGTGGGCAAACATCTGTCAAACCGAAACTGTTCAGAGTTGAGGGGAAGTGAGCAACCGGCGGCATTCCAGGAGGGGATTGAGACCTCTGGCCCGCCAGGTGCCAAAGAGGGATGCCAAGGTCATCTTGCTGTCGGCGCCCTGCCCTGAGCGGGCGCCGCCGCTGATCTTGCGACTGGTTACCAGATGCCGCAGGCTCCGCTCGGCGGCGTTGTTGTCTGAGGGCACGGCTGGGTCCGACACGAAGACAAACAGTTCCTTGATGAACCGTTCCATGCGCCGGCAGAGCTTGGCCTGAACCGCCAGGGGATCTTTCGCCAGGGGATCTTTAAGGAAAGGCCGCGCCAAGACCATTAGTTTCTCCTCCAGCATTAGCTGGGTGCGATGGCCTGGCTGGGCTCGGGGAAGGACCGAGGCCTTGGCCTCCGTGTAGACCTGGTGAACCGCCTCGGCCCACTGAGCCAGCCCAGCGTCTTCTGGGTACAACCCTTTCAGGTCATGGATATCCCGCAGCAGATGAGCCCAGCACCGTTGCTTCAGGCCCGGGTAGTGGTTATAGGCCGCGTAGAAATCACTGACCAACACTCCGCTGAAGGAGGAATCCAGCACCTCATCCACCACCCCCTTATCCCGACCCCGACGCAGGAAGTATCGTTCGCTGGGAGTGCTGAAGGTCCAAACATAGCCGTTGCTCCCGTCCTGGCGCCAGCCGGTTTCGTCGCCCTGCACCACGGGACTGGCGCGGACTTGCTCGAGCACCTCTCGCACCGCCGTCTCAGCCTGACGGGCTACTCCATGGACGGCCTCGACGATGGCGCCAACACTCAGGTGCAACTGATGGACGCTCTCCAGGTACCAATGGATGATTCTTATGGGCAACCGTCCCTCCTCCCGCAGGGTCACCATCAGGCTTACCAGATTGACCCCCAGGCGCTGCTGGCCCAGAACCACCCCCTGCAGGGCCTCTTTGGGCAGCCGGCGCCGCTGGCATACCGGACAGATGCGGGCTACCAGGGCGTGCTCGGTCACTTCTACCGGAGCCACCGGTAGCTCAATGACTTCCCGAGTTCGCTGTACCCATCCGCCGTTCAGGTGAGTCCCGCAGTCGGGACAGACCGCCACGGCATGCTCCACCCGCCGGGTAGGAGTCATGCGCTGGCGGGCGAAGCCATGTCGGCGCGGCTTTCTGGGCTCCTTTTTCTCCGGCGCTTGCCGGCTGGAGTGCGGCTGATTACCCGGCATCCCCGACGACCCGCGCCGGTTGGGACGGGATTCCAGAACCCCAATCCGCCTTTGCAAATCGGCAATGACTGCCCGCTGGCCGGCAATTATCTCCAGCAGAGTTTCGCCACTCGCCGCGTTCAGGTCTAGTTCAGTGTCCACCTCCCTGGTATGCCACAACTCCCCCGGCCATGCCAGCGTTTTTCCAACGGCTTTGAGCCAATTCACCTCATCAAGTCTGAACAGTTACGTCAAACCGGCCAACCTTGACAGCCATGGCGGCCATGAGTAACATAATGTGCGTTAACATTCGAATAGAGACCTTGGAACCCTTTATACAGAACGGCGGAGGGGACGGCCCGACGAAGCCTAGCAACCGGTCCCGCCTGGGGTTAAACCTCGAGGGATACGGTGCTAAATCCGGCGTCTATGCCAGCAACACTGGCTGAGACGAAAGATGAGGGGCTTGGAACGATTGAGCTTCTCTGCAATGAGAGGCTTTTTTCTTGCCCGAAATCATAGCGCAACATGCCGCTTTTGGATGGCGCATCCAGTCGCTGGATTCCCGGTCATCGAAGCTGGAGATTTACGGTTAATCCGATGGAAATCGAACCTATCCGGTGGTCCAATGGCCTTCTTCTCCTCCTGGACCAGACAAAGCTCCCTCTGGAACAGGTAACGGTGGAGATTGAAGATTATCAGGGCGCCGTTGACGCTATCAGAGACATGCAGGTCAGGGGAGCGCCGGCCATCGGTGTCACCGCCGCCTATGCCATGTCTTTAGCAGCGGATCAGATCAGTGCGGGCAGCGGCGTTGATAAACGGGATGACTTTCTGTCTCAACTGCGGCAGGCAGCCGAGCAGATCGCGTCGGCGCGCCCAACCGCCGTCAATCTGGGATGGGCGGTCCAGAAGCAGCTCGATTTGGCAGAATCGGTGGATTCGACCCGTGAGATAAGTGCCCGCTTGTTGGAAGAGGCACAACGGATCCACCTGGAAGACGTGGCCAGCAACCGCAAAATGGGCAGCCATGGCCAGGAACTCTTGGCAGATGGAGGGGCCGTCTTGACCCACTGCAATACTGGAGCGTTGGCAACCGCCGGTTTCGGGACCGCGTTGGGCGTGATACGGGCCGGATGGGAAGCAGGTAAGCGATTTCCGGTTTACAACACTGAAACAAGGCCATGGCTTCAAGGCGCCAGGTTGACCTCCTGGGAGTTCCAGCAAATGGGAATACCGTCCACGTTACTGGTGGACTCGGCGGCGGGAATGCTCATGTTCCAAGGCAAGATAAGCTGCGTGATTACCGGCGCCGACCGTATAGCCGCCAACGGAGACACGGCCAACAAGGTGGGTACTTACACGCTGGCGGTGCTGGCCAAGGAGAACGGAGTGCCGTTTTACGTGGCGGCCCCCACCAGCACCATCGACAGCAGCATTCCAAGTGGAGATGAGATCAAAATCGAAGATCGGCCGCACCACGAGGTCAGCGAATTTCGCGGCAGCCCGACGGCGCCTCCCGGTGTGGAAGTGATCAACCCAGTGTTCGACGTGACGCCCAACCGGTACATCAGCGCCATAGTGACCGAAAGCGGGGTGGTGAAGCCACCATATTTGGAAGGGTTGATATTGGCGGTTAAATCCGCCGGCAGGTAGATTCACACCACGGGCCATACGGTAACCAAAGTGAACACGGAGAGGCGAAAACCCGGCTTACATGGCGACTAATCAAGCTGCAATAGGGGTGATCGGGGGTAGCGGGCTGTACGAAATGGAAGGGCTGTCCAACGTCCAGTTCATAGAGATGGACACGCCCTTTGGCAAGCCCAGCGACGCCATAGTCATGGGGTTGCTGAACAATGTCCCAGTGGCCTTCCTGCCCCGTCACGGCAGAGGACACCGGCTCAATCCGTCCCACATTCCCGCCAGGGCGAATATATACGCCCTGAAGACATTGGGCGTTGAAAGGGTGATCTCGGTCAGCGCGGTTGGAAGCCTAAAAGAAGAATTTGCTCCGTTGGACTTGGTGATACCCAGCCAACTCATCGACCGGACCCGGATGCGAGACAGCACGTTTTACGACAAGGACATGGTGGTGCACGTCGGTTTTGCCGAGCCCTTTTGCCCCGCCGCCAGTCATGCGCTGCACCACGCCGCCCAGGAGTTGGACCTTAACGTTCACCCCGGCGGAACGATGGTGGTGATGGAAGGGCCGGCGTTCTCAACCAAAGCCGAGTCGTTCATGTACCGGTCCTGGGGCGCCGATATCATAGGCATGACCGCCCTGCCCGAAGCCAAACTGGCTCGGGAAGCGGAGATGTGTTACACCACCATGGCGTGGGTCACCGATTACGATTGCTGGCATCAGAGCGCCGAGACCGTAACAGTGGACATGGTGATCCAGAACCTGCTCAAGAACGTGGCAACATCCAAAGAACTGTTGAGGACGTTGATCCCCAAACTGGATGGGAAGCGGGATTGCCCCTGCGGCGCCGCATTAAAAGACGCGATCATCACGCCTCGGGAGGGCGTTCCCGAGGAGGTCAAACGCAAACTGGGCCCGCTGGTGGGCCATTACTTGACATAAACCCTGGGGGTTATCTTATGGATTCACGAATCAGGAGGTTTTGATATGCCCAGGCAAGACCCTGGCGAACCGTATTTCCGAGTTGATTCCAATGAGGCCCGGACTATCTTGGATGGAGACCCAGCCAACACCGTAGTGGTGGATGTGCGCAGGGATGACGAATGGGTCACCGGCCACGTCACCGGCGCGATTCACATACCGATCGACGATCTACCCGACCGCATGGACGAGGTGCCCCAGGACAAAAAGGTGCTGTTCATCTGCGCGGCGGGGGTCCGCAGCGGTTTGGGGTGCGAGATGGCGGCTTCCATGGGTTACGACACGGAGAACCTGTACAACATCGAAGACGGAACTCCGTTTTGGATTCAGGGGAACCATCCCACTTCCTATGGGACAGACGCGTAGGTCTATTCCAGTCTCAGCGACAGATCGATAACAACGCGGAAATCCAATCCGGCGCCTGCCCGGTTTTCCACGGCGCGGATTACAAACAGAATTAAAGAGGAGTAAAACTTTGTCTTCACCACAGGCCAGCGGGCACGTCAAAGACCTGTCCCTGGCAGCAGAGGGAATAAAACGGATCGAGTGGGCCGCCAGAGAAATGCCGGTCATCGAGATCATCAAAGAGCGGTTTGCCAAAGAGAAGCCACTAGAAGGAATCCGAATGGCGGGATGCCTTCACATCACCACCGAGACGGCTAACCTGGCCATCGCGTTAAAGGCCGCCGGAGCCGACCTGGTCATGTGCGCCAGCAACCCGTTGAGCACCCAAGACGACGTTGCCGCCGCCCTGGTGCAGGAATATGGCATTCCCACCTACTCCATAAAGGGGGAGGACGACGCCACTTACCACAGCCATATCAAGGCGGTTTTGGACCATCACCCCCAGGTGACCATGGATGACGGCGCCGATCTGGTGACCGCACTCCACAAGGACCGGTCGGAACTGATAAAAGATGTCATTGGCGGCACCGAAGAGACGACCACCGGCGTGATTCGTCTTACGGCCATGGCCAAGGCCAACAGGCTTCTATTCCCGATCATAGCGGTCAACGAAGCGGAAACCAAGCACTTTTTCGACAACCGCTATGGAACCGGGCAGAGCACGTTGGACGGAATCACCAGGGCCACCAACCTGCTTTGGGCCGGAAAGAGTGTGGTGGTCGTCGGCTACGGCTGGTGCGGCCGGGGCATAGCTTCGCGGGCCAGGGGAATGGGCTCCAACGTGATCGTCACCGAGGTTAATCCGGTGAAGGCGCTGGAGGCGGTCATGGACGGGTTCTCCGTCATGTCCGGACTGGAAGCAGCCCGGGAAGGAGACGTGTTTATCACCGCCACCGGTTGTATCCACGCTATCGGTCGGGAGCACATCGCCGTCATGCGCAACGGCGCCATCATGGCCAACAGCGGGCATTTCAACGTCGAGATCGATATACCTCGCTTGGAAGAGATGTCCTCGGAATCCCGTGAAGCGCGAAATTTTGTCCAAGAGTATAAAATGCTGGACGGCCGCAAACTGTACCTGCTGGGCGAGGGCCGCCTGATCAACCTGGCCGCGGCTGAAGGCCACCCTTCGGCGGTGATGGACATGAGCTTCGCCAACCAGGCCTTAGGCGTCGAGTATGTGGTCAAAAACAAAGGCATACTTACACCCGGTGTGTACGATGTCCCCAAAGACACCGATGCCGAGGTGGGCCGTCTGAAGCTCCAGAGCATGGGGGTCAATATCGACACCCTGACCGAAGAACAAGACCGTTACCTGAATTCCTGGGAAGAAGGAACTTAAAAAACCTAATCAAGTCTAGAGACTAAGAATTTCTCATGTGTCATTACAGGAGTAACTAAATGCCACTGTTGTTCAATGAATCGCCCAAATATCTGCTGACCTCCGAGTCGGTGACCGAAGGGCACCCAGACAAACTTTGCGACCAGATCTCCGACGCGGTATTGGATGCTGTTCTCACCAACGATCCCACCGGCCGCGTAGCCTGTGAGACGGCCGTCACCAACGGACTGGTGATGGTGATGGGTGAGATCACCACTAATTCCTACGTAGACGTGCCCGGCTTGGTCCGCGAGACATTGCGAAACGCAGGCTACACCAACGCCGATTATGGCATTGACGCCAAAAGTTGCGGAGTCAGCGTCGCCATCCAGGAACAATCCAATGACATTAGCACCGGTGTGAGCACCGCCCTGGAGCGCCGGGGCGACCAAGCCACCTCAGAGGAGATGGACACCATCGGCGCGGGTGACCAAGGCATGATGGTGGGTTTCGCCTGCAACGAAACGCCGGAATTGATGCCCTTGACGGTCGATCTGTCCCACAAACTGGTGCGCCAGCTCAGCATCGTCCGCAAGGAAGGAATCCTGCCTTATCTATGGCCCGACGGCAAATCCCAAGTCACGGTTGAATACAACCACGGCGTTCCCAAGCGGGTCGACACCGTGGTGATCAGCGCCCAGCATAGCCCCGATGTCTCCAATGAGAAGATCACCGCCGACATCACGGAACAGGTGATCAAGAAGATCATTCCGCCCGCCCTCATAGACGCCGACACCAAGATATACGTCAATCCCAGCGGGCGGTTCGTCATCGGCGGCCCCGCGGGAGACTCTGGCCTAACCGGCCGGAAGATATTGGTGGACACTTACGGCGGCATCGCTCGCCACGGCGGCGGAGCATTCTCGGGCAAAGATCCCACCAAGGTCGACCGTTCCGGCGCCTACGCCGCCCGGTATGTGGCCAAGAACATTGTCGCCGCCGGCTTGGCAGACCGGGCAGAACTCATCGTGTCCTACGCCATAGGCATAGCGAACCCCATCTCGGTTTCGGTGGAAACCTTCGACACCAACCACGTAGATAACCAGGTGATTCACGATCTGGTCGGCAAGCATTTCGACCTGCGGCCCGCCGCCATCATCCAGAACCTGGACCTGCGCCGCCCCATATATAAGCAGACCGCCGCCTACGGACACTTCGGCCGCGACGACATTAACCTGCCTTGGGAGAAGACGGACAAAGCCGATATCCTGAGATCGGAGGCCGGCCTATCCTAGATTCGGTCATTCGTTTCGGCACGGACGGTTGGCGGGGGCTCATCGCCGATGATTTCACCTTCGCCAACGTTTCCCGTTGCGCCCAGGGGACAGCGGATTACCTAAAAACCCAGGGCACAGCCGGCCAGGGGCTGGTGGTGGGATACGATACCCGGTTCCTCTCCAGGCGGTTCGCCGAGACGGTCGCCTCGGTTTGCGCCGCCAACGGCGTAAAGGTCTACCTGTCCAACAAACACGCTCCCACGCCGGTGGTCACCTACAACGTCCTGCACCTACAGGCGGCGGGGGCGGCCATCATCACCGCCAGCCACAATCCCGCCCTGTGGAACGGCTTCAAATTCAAGCCCAGCTACGCCGGCAGCGCGACCCAGGAGATCACCGATCAACTGGAGGCATCGATTGCCGCCACGGGCCCTATCCGTTCAATTCCATTGGATCAGGCTGAAGCCCAGGGCTTGGTGGAATTCATCGATCCCGACCTCGCTTACATGGACCGCATCGGAAGTCTGGTGGACCTGGAGTCAATTCGAAATTCTGGGCTGAAGCTGCTGGTGGACGCCATGTTCGGCGCCGGCGCCGGCTACATCACGAGGCTTTTATCGGGAGGCGCCACCCAGATCCAGGAACTCAATTCCGAGGTCAACCCAACATTCCCTGGCATAGCCCAGCCCGAGCCCATCGCCCAAAACCTGCCCGGCTTGATGCGGCGCGTGCCCGATGAACGGTTATCGGTGGGCCTAGCCCTAGACGGGGACGCCGACCGGTTGGGCGTGGTGGATGAGAATGGAAGATTCATCACCACCCTGGAAGTTTTCACTCTACTTGCCCTGTACTTGCTCCAAGAACAAGGCCGGCGCGGTCCCCTGGTCAAGGGGGTCACGTCTTCAATGATGCTGAATAAACTCGGGGACAAGTTCGGCGTGGACGTTCACGAGATGAGGGTGGGTTTCAAATACATCGGTCCTCAGATGATTAGTGTTGACGCCCTCATGGGCGGTGAGGAAAGCGGAGGATTCGCTTTCCAAGGCCACATACCAGAGCGGGACGGCATCCTGAGCGGCCTGCTCTTTTTGGAATACATGGCTCGCACGGGGCGGACTCCATCCAAACTGGTGGAACACCTCTTTGACCAAGTCGGCCCTCATTATTACCACCGCCGCGACGTGGAATTCAACCCGGACGACCGGCAGCGGATAGAAGGTTTGCTGTCCGACGAGGGGCTGGACCAACTAGCCGGTATGGCCGTGATCGGTTCCGACCAGATTGACGGGCGGCGGCTCAAGTTTGACAACGCTTGGCTGGCTTCCCGGTTTTCCGGCACCGAACCGCTTTTAAGGATCTACGCGGAAGCAGGAAGCCCTGAACAATTGACCGCACTTCTGGACGCCGCCCAAGAATACCTGGGAGTGTAAAAGAGGGAATCCCCGCAGCTGCGGGGATTCCCTCTTTTAATCCGTTATGGTATTGGTCCGTTATCGCTTGGTGTATTGGGGCGCCCGGCGGGCCCGTTTCAGTCCGTACTTCTTGCTTTCTTTTATGCGGGCGTCTCTAGTGATGAAGCCGGCCCGTCTAAGCCCTCCCTTTAAGGTCTCATCGTAAACCACCAAGGCGCGGGCAATACCGTGGCGAATGGCATGTGATTGGGAATGGACGCCTCCACCAATCACCCTTACTACGACGCGAAAACGGTTGACTGTATCGCTCACCTTGAATGGCTCAAGAATCTCATCCTGCCAGGGCTTCCAGTTGAAATACTCGTCCATCGGCTTGTTGTTGATCAGCACTGGACCGCCATCGTCCAGATACAGCCTGACCTTGGCGATAGAGGTCTTTCTTTTGCCGGTGCCGTAGTAATATTGTTGGTCAGTGGATGCTTCTACCAAGCGAAATACCTACCCTTCATTTGTTGAATTTTGCCGGTTTTCCGAGCCGTTGACCTGCGCTTCATGGGGATGCTGGTCCCCGGCGTATATCTTTAACCGCGTTAGCATTTGCCTTCCCAGATTGTTCCGGGGCAACATACCCTTTACCGCCAACTGTATCACCCTTTCGGGGCGGGTTTCCAGCATCTTCCCAAGGCTGGTGGTCTTCAAATTACCGACGTAACCGCTGTGACGGTAATACATCTTTTGTTCGATTTTCCGTCCGGTGACTTTAATCTTGGCGGCGTTCAATACGACCACAAAATCCCCGGTTAACGTATGCCGTGTGTAGGTGGGCTTGTCTTTACCCTGAAGCGCCATGGAAATATCCCGTGCTATCCGGCCCAAGACCTGGCCATCGACGTCGATAACCCGCCAATTGGCGGTCACTTCGCCAGGCTTGGCGAAATAGGTGCTAGTTCTCTTCATGTCTGCATCCTCCGAATCCCGGCTCGCCGCCTTCCTCAGGGTGCAGGGCGGGCAAGTCTGGATAAGTGACTTTCATTAGGCAAAGACCGTAGGCCGGAATCGACGGCCATTCGACCTCTTCCGCGCATTTGCCGGACAATACGTCCGCCACCACGCTGGCGGGCCAACGGCCTTTGCCCACTTGCAGGAGCAAACCGTTGGTGCGCCGTATCTGGTGTTTGATGAACCCGTTGGCCTCGCATTCGAATATTACTGCCTCGTCTTCCCGCCAAACATCCCAGCGGGTGACACTCCGCTTGGAAGATTTATCAACTGGAAACCCCGGCGCCATGGGGCGGAAATCGTGTCTGCCCACCAGGCTCTGGGCCGCGGATGCCATGCGCTCCACATTCAAATCGCCGCGTACCCAAAATAGTTTCTTCCTTGCCAAGGGCGAAGGCCAAGCGCGGTTGAGGACGTTGTAGCGATATGTCCTTGCCGACGCATGTTTACGAGAATGGAAGCCGCTTGCTACGTCATCCGCGGACTGGACTTGAATGTCCGAGGGCAAATAATGATTGAGGGCCCGAGGGAAAACGTCAATCGGATGGCGGCTGCGGGTGAGGAAGTCTACAACCTGGCCGCGGGCGTGGGCTCCGGCATCAGTCCTGCTGGCGCCCCGGATTCGGATGGGCTCGCCTGTGAAGCGCTTTAGCGCCGTTTCAATCTCGCCTTGAATCGTCGGCTGCCCTTTCTGCAGCTGGAACCCGGCGTATTCGGCGCCGTCGTATTCGACCAAAAGTGCGACCCGGCGGGTCGATGCTGCTTCGGACCGGTCTTTGACCGGATCTGAAATTTCTGGCATTGAGGAATCGGATGTTTGCATGGTGCGAGTACGGGCGGATCCGGCTTAGACCAGTTCTATCATGGCCATGGACGCACCGTCGCCCTGGCGCGGACCTAGCTTTAGGATTCGGGTATACCCGCCGGCCCGGTCTTCGTACCGGGGCGCCACGTCATCGAACACTTTTTTCACCACATGTTTATCCGGCAATTGGGCCAATGCCAGCCGCCGGTGGTGAACTGTCCCTTTTTTACCGTGGGTGATCAGTTTTTCCGCCACCACCCGGGTTTCTTTGGCTTTGGCCAGTGTGGTGGTGATCCGCTCGTGGCGAATCAACTCAGCGACCAAGCCCCTCAGCAGAGCGGTGCGCTGGTCTTTGTAACGGCTTAACTTTCTGCCTGTGACGCGGTGGGAAGCCATGGTTATTCCTCGTCCTCCTCATCGCCATCATCATCTAAATCGTCTTCCTGATCGTCGTCCTGATCGTCGTCCTGATCGTCGTCCTGATCGTCGTCCTGATCGTCGTCGGTGTCCCCTTCCGGGCTAGCGGCAACTTCGGGTGCGTCACCCGCTCCTAGCAAGTCTCTGATATCTTGGGCCGACAAGCCGCCCACTGGAGCGACTTCTTCAGCAACTGCGACTCCACCTTCTTGAGACGATTCGTCGTCTAGGCCGGAACTGCCGTCATGGGGGGCGCCTATGCCCCGCTCCGCCAGTTTCTCCCTTAGTTCGGTCAACGATTTATCGCCGAAATTGCGTATCTTGAGCAAATCATCATCGGCCATTTCCAAGACTTCGCCTACCTTGGTGATGTGGGCGCGCTTGAGGCAACTCAGAGTCCTGGGGGAAAGCTCCAGACGATCGATTGGCGTCTGGAAGATTTCAGGCGAAACGAACAATGAGGAACGTTCGACACCGGACTCCACGGGTTTGTTGAGGTTGCTGAATAGGAAGAAGTGGTTGACTAGATTTTCCGCCGCCTCCCTGACAGCGTCCACCGGGTTGATGGTGCCGTCGGTCCAGACTTCCAAAATCAACCTTTCAAAGTCGGTGACCTGACCCACCCGAGTCCGTTCAACGTTGAAGTTGACCTTGGTTACAGGACTGAAGATCGCGTCCACCGGCAGCACGCCCACCGGAGTTGTTTCCGACGTGTCGCCCTGCGCGGCCTGTTGATACCCAACCCCCTGTTCAACATTGAACTCAATGAACAGACGAGAGTCCGGAGCATCCAACGTGGCCAGGTGGAGTTCAGGATTTACTATTTCGAAATCGCTGGAGGTCGAAATATCACCGGCGCATACCAGGCCTTCTCCGGTAACTTCCAGTCTCATTTTGCCCGATCGGTCGGATTGAGACCGGATTCGAATGCGCTTGATGTTCAGAAGAAGCTCCATAACCTCTTCTTTCACGCCGGGGATGGCCGCGTATTCGTGAACCACGTCCTCGATCTTAACCCAGGTGACAGCGCTGCCGTTGGTGGAACTCAGCAGAATCCGCCGCAGAGGGTTGCCTATGGTCAAGCCAAAGCCTCTATTTAGAGGCTCAACCGCGACTTTCCCGTAAGTGTCGTCGGTTTCCAGAACGTGGACATCCGGCTTGAGGGATTCAATAACCCCCTCAGCCGGGTCCGCGGGTAGTATGAAAGTCTCTAGCATATTCTTACTACCTCGAGTAAAACTCTACGATTAATCGAGAGTCAATTGATTTTTGAAGATCGTCATCGCCAGGCATAGACATGACCCGGCCGGACATATCGGTGGTGTCCAGCATCAACCACGCCGGCACCGGTTTTTTGGGCAAACCATCAGTCCGGTCTTTGTAGTAATCGGTGGTCTTGTCCGTATCCTTCCAGGAGAGTTGGTCGCCCTCTCTAACCAGGTATGAAGGAATATCGGTTTTCACGCCATTGACCTTGAAGTGGCCGTGTATGATCATTTGCCGCGCCTGCTTCCGCGAGTCGGCAAATCCCAGAACGAATATCACGTTATCCATTCTGCGTTCCAGAGTTCGGAGCAGGTTAAGGCCCGTGACTCCGGGAGTGTTGAACGCGTCAGCCATATACCGGCGGAACTGGGATTCGAATACACCGAAAATATATTTAGCCTTCTGTTTTTCCAAAAGGTGCACGCCGTAATCGGAGGGTCGGCGGCGACGGCGGCTCTGGTTGCCCGGAGGGTTCCGGCGTTTTTCAACCGCGCACCTGGGCGTGAAGCACCTGTCCCCTTTGAGGAATAGTTTTTCTCCGGCACGCCGGCACAACCGGCAAGATGGTCCCGTGTATCTACCCATAAATGTTCTTCTCTAAACCCTTCTTCGTTTGGGCGGCCTGCAGCCATTGTGGGGAATCGGCGTCACGTCTCTGATACTGGTGACCACCAATCCCGCCCCCTGCAGGGACCGGATGGCGGCCTCTCGACCCGACCCAGGACCCTTGATCAGCACATCGATGTGCCTCAGGCCTTGGTCCATGCCCCGCCGGGCTGCCTGCTCAGCGGCGCGTTGGGCTGCGAAGGCCGTTCCCTTGCGGGAGCCCTTGAAACCCACCGTGCCCGCGCTGGCGAAGGAAATCACGTTTCCCTGGGGGTCGGTGATGCTAATCAGGGTATTGTTGAATGTGGAGTATATATACGCCCTGCCCTGGGGCACGGCGCGGCGTTCTCGTCTTCTCGCTCTTGGCCTAGCCATTTATCGAATTCACCTATAGCCAGTTTGAATAGTTTGTCTGATTCCAGGTAAACACCTGGCGTCTACTTCTTACCACCGGTACGCCTGCCGCGTCCGGCAACGGTGCGGCGCGGCCCCTTGCGGGTCCTGGCGTTTGTGCGGGTGCGTTGGCCGTTCACTGGAAGTCCACGCCTGTGGCGCAGTCCCCGGTACGCGCCGATCTCAATCAGACGGCGAATGTTTTGGCCAACCTCCCGCCGCAGGTCTCCTTCCTGAAGGTAGTCCCGGTCCACGATCTCCCGAATCCGGTCCACCTGCTCCTCAGAGAGTTCATTCATCCGCGGAGGAGAGTCCACGTCGATCTGTGCTTTGACCAAGATCTCACTGGCCATCTTAGGGCCGATGCCGTAAATGCTGCGAAGCGCCACATGGGCTTTGATCCGGTCGGGTACGTCAACGCCTGCTATACGAACCAAGTTTGGCCTCCAAAATTGGAAGTTGCGATGTTAACTGGCAACCTTGCTATCCTTGCCTCTGGGTATGGCGAGGATTGGTGCAGATGATTCTGACCACTCCTTTGCGCCGAATCACCCGGCATTTGTCGCATCTAGGCTTTACCGATGCAGCGACTTTCATTTCTCTTATTCCCGGTTTCGAATTCTGGGATTATTGACACGCCATTATGAATACCGGTCTAAACCGACTATTCGGTATTTGAACCAGCTAAATCAACCAGTTACTTAAAACCAGTTACTTAAATCGATAGGTAATGCGGCCTCTGGTCAGGTCGTATGGCGATAGTTCCACCAACACCCGGTCGCCAGGAAGCACCCGGATGAAGTGCATCCGAATCTTGCCAGAGACGTGGGCCAAGACCTGATGGTCGTTGGGCAGTTCCACCCGGAACATGCCATTGGGCAACGCCTCGGTCACGCTGGCTTCCACTTCGATTGCTTGCTTTTTTGCCATTCAACCCCTCGCTTATTCCTGTTTAGGAAGATCGCTGGATAATTCTTCGCCGCCGGGCACGGTCAATATCACCGGTCCGTTTTCATCAATGGCGATGGTGTGTTCAAAATGGGCCGAGAGACTCCCGTCGGCCGTTACGACGGTCCATTGGTCGTCCAAAATACGAGTCTGCCATCCGCCAAGATTCAACATTGGCTCAATGGCGATGCACATTCCTGCCCGCAAAAGGGCCCCGCGCCCCGCCTGTCCATAGTTTGGCACCTGTGGGTCTTCGTGAAGGAAACGTCCTACTCCGTGGCCCACGTACTCTCGAACCACGCCATATCCGCGGGACTCACTGTATTGCTGAACCGCGAATCCGATGTCGCCGATCCGGTTGCCCGGCCGGGCCGCCTTGATCCCTTCCATCAGGCTCTGACGGGTATCGTCAATCAGCCTCTGGGCATCCTCACTTACCGCGCCAACCGGCACTGAGATCGCCGCGTCGCCGATAAAGCCGTCCAGCGTCGCGCCAACATCCATTTTGATGATATCGCCCTCGCGCAGCACCTTCTTGCCCGGAATGCCGTGGACTATTTCGTCGTTTACGGAGGCGCAGATACTGCCGGTGAATCCCCGGTAGCCCTTGAAGGTGGGTTGAGCGCCGTGCCGGATGATCTCCTGGTACGCTATGTCATCCAGTTCCTGGGTGGCGATTCCCGGTGTGACCGAACTCTGCAACAGCCGCAACGCCGCGCCAACGACTGCTCCGGCACGAGCCATAGCCTCCCGTTCCTGGGGAGACTTGATGGTGATGCCGCCGCTGTATTTGGAAGGCGAATTTGAAGCTGTTTCTATTTTCTGGGCCTGATTCACCGGATTTATTCTACTCCTTATCCTGGGACTTGGATACCCGTTGGATTTGAGCCATGATCTGGTTGTTCACGTTTTCCACCGTGTCAACTCCGTTAACTTCCACTAACAGGCCCCTCTCCCGGTAGTAATCCAGCACGGGAAGGGACTCATTCTGGTACACCTCTATGCGTTTTCGCACCGCGTCAGGGTTATCATCTCCACGTTGGTACAGTTCACCGCCGCAACGATCGCATTTTCTTCCGCCAGGGCCTGTTTCTTGGCCATTCACCGCCAACGTATAGGGCGTTTGGCAGCTGCGGCAGACCATCCGGCCACTCAGGCGGCTCACCACCTCTTCCTCCGGGACATCAATAGATATCACCAGGTCCAGGGGCCGGGACCGCCGTCCGAGAGCTTCATCCAGGGCGGTGGCCTGAGCGTTATTCCGGGGGAACCCATCCAAGATGAACCCGTCATCCGAATGGATGGACATCACTCTTTCTAAGACGATGTCTATGGTGACCTCATCGGGCACCAAAATCCCCTGGTTCATATACTTGGAGGCCTTGATCCCCAATGGGGTCTGCTTCTCAAGATTGCTGCGAAACAAATCACCGGTGCTTATCGGCTGCACGTCTAGATGGTCCGAAACCAGACGGGTCTGGGTGCCTTTTCCTGCTCCGGGAGGCCCGAAGAGGACTAATCTCAAGCCATCGGTCATCTAACGGAGGAATCCCTCGTAGTTTCTCATCATTAGCTGGGCTTCCAGTTGGCGCAGAGTGTCCAACCCCACACCCACCATAATCAACAAACTGGTGCTGCTCAGGGATATCGCCTGAACGCCGGTAACCAAAGAGGCTATATATGGCACTATGGCAATGAAGCCCAAAAATAGGGCCCCTCCCATGGTAATACGCACGATCACCCGGTTCAGATAGTCTTGGGTGGGGCGCCCGGGACGTATGCCTAAGACAAATCCTCCGTTCCGCTGCAACCCCTCCGCCAGGTTTTGCTGGTTGAACACCACCAGGGTGTAGAAGAAGGTGAATATCACCACTAGTATGAAGACCATCACCCAATACAGGGGAGCGGTTGGAACCAGAAGGTCCGCAAAAAACAGGGCCACACTGCCAAACCAGGCGGAGCTGGTCGCGAAATAGGTGGCGATGGTTCCCGGCAGAATCACGATGGAGAATGCGAAGATCAAAGGTATCATGCCAGCGGAGTTGATCCGCAACGGCAAGTAGGTAGCCCCGCTTTGACGGTACATACGGCCGCCCCTAAATATGCTTCGGCCGTATTGAACGGGAATCCTCCGGTGAGCCTCGTTGAACATCACTATTAGAGCAATGATCAAGACGCCGAAAATCGCGAAGAAACCAATGCCCAACCCCCGGCTCCCACCCATGTTTTGAAACGCTTGAATCAGCAGGTTGGGGAATCCGGACACGATACCCGCGAAGATCAACAACGATATGCCGTTTCCAATGCCTCGCTCGGTGATGAGTTCGCCTAACCACACCAGGAACATAGTCCCCGCCACGATGGATAGGAGCGCGGCCACCGTCGGAAGCAAAGCGGCGCCGGTGAATCCGACGGCCGGCAACACGTTGTTTTGCTGTAGAAGGATCAATTGTCCGTAACCCTGGGCCAGCGCGATGGGAACCGTCAACCAGTGGACCATGCGGTTCATCTTGATGCGGCCAGCCTCCCCCTCACGGGAGAGATCCTGAAGGCTGGGAATCACCGGCGTCAACAGTTGCACCACGATGGATGCGGTGATGTAAGGGAAGACCCCCAGGGCGACGATGCTCATCCGGCGGAGGGCGCCGCCGCTAAACAGGTCTAAGAATCCCAGGAGTTGGTTATTGCGAAATAGGTTGTCTAGCTGGAACGAGTCGATGCCCGGCATAGGGATATGGGCGGCGAAACGATAAATGACCAGCATCGCCAATGTGAACAGGATCTTTGCGCGCAGGTCGGGCAAGCTAAATGCATCGATGCCTGCCTGGATTAACCGAGGATACCGCCCCCCTTGAACCTCCGCCGTCATCATGCCGTTTAAAGCTCCTCTACCCTGCCACCCGCCGCCTCAATCTTCTCCCTAGCGGAGCGCGTAAACTTGTGGGCCGCCACGGTCACCGCCTTGGTGATCTCACCGTTGCCCACCACCTTCACAGGCTGTTTCGGCTTTCGAACGATCTGTTTCTCTGCCAAATCCTCTGGCGTCACCCTTTGGCCGTCATCAAAGGCATTCAAGTCATCCAGGCCAACCAGGGAATAGTAAACCTTGAAGATGTTGGTAAATCCGCGTTTCATCGGCAGGCCCTTGATCAAGGGCAACTGACCACCCTCGAATCCTGGCTGTGAGCTGTGGCCCGCACGGGATTTTTGCCCCTTCATTCCCCGGCCCGCAGTGCTGCCTTGGCCGGCGGCGTCACCTCTGCCAATCCTTTTTCTTCGTTTTCTGGCGCCTCGGGGAGGAACCAGTTTATGCTCCATCATTAATCGTGCCGTTCCATTAAAAGTTTTATTCCTCGACCGCTTCGACGTACACCAGGTGAGGAACCTTGCTCACCATCCCGCGAATCGACGGCGTGTCGGCATGGATCACCGAGTGGTTAAGACGGCGCAGCCCCAACGACTGGATGATCTTCCGCTGGGACCCTGGGTGTCCGATGCAACTTTTCTTCCAAGTGATCTTAAGTTTGGCCATTATTATTCCTGACGGTTCGATTCAGCATGATCGTATCGATTCAGACTCCGTGCTACCGGCTATCTTCGGCCGGTGGGGGCGGGGGCGGCCATGGCGGCAGCCCGCTTAGCTAATTCTACCTCGGGATCCCGTAATTGGCGTAGCGCCTCCATGGTGGCGTAGACGATGTTTATGGGATTGCGAGAACCCAGTGTCTTGCCAACCACGTCTTTCACTCCGGCCAGTTCCAGAATGGCCCTCATGGCAGCGGCGGCGATGACGCCCGTACCCTCGCGCGCCGGTTTGATGATGACGATCGTGGCGCCTTTTTTCACGGTGATCATCTGGGGGATGGTGCCACCCTTCAATGGGACATCAATGGTGCCAGCCCGGGCGATGGCGTTGCCCTTTCTGACGGCGTCCGGAATCACCAAAGCCTTGCCAAGACCGGCGCCAACCTGGCCCTCTCCGTTGCCAACCACCACCAGGGCGTTGAACCTTAGGCGGCGGCCTCCCTTGACCACCTTGGCGATGCGGCGAGTGTAGACTACGCGTTCAGAAAATCCGCCGGTGTCCTCATAGCGTTGCCGCCCAAAGGACCCTCTGTCACCCGCAGTTACCATAAGCAGCTATACCCCCAATCTAAATCCGCGATGTTAGTCATACTAAGATGCTTTTACCGGCCATTGTGGTGCATCGTCCGGCCGGAGATCGTCCCGGAATGGGTTGTCCCGGAACGGATAGTTCCAATCCGCGCAAATCCTAGAACTTGATGCCCTCTTCCCGCGTAGCCTCGGCTAGGGCTTTGACTCTGCCGTGGTATTTGTAGCCACCACGGTCGAAGACGACCGTGGTGATCCCGGCGGCCTTGGCCCGTTCCGCCACCAATTTCCCAACCGCGGCCGCGGCGCCGGTCTTGGAGTTCCCGTCGCCTGGTTTAGCCGTTTCTTTGCTAGAGGCGGCGACTAGTGTGTTGCCGGCGGTGTCGTCAATGACCTGGGCGTAAATATGCTTCAGGCTGCGAAACACGCACAGTCTGGGCCGCGCGGTGTCTCCAGACAGTTTTTTCCGCAACCGGACATGGCGGACCACTCTTAGCTTTACTGCGTTCCTATCCTTTGGCATGTGCTATCGACTCTCCGGAATTATAAAGGGAACTGGTGGAACCTAAGCCTTGCGGGCCGCTGCCTTGCCAGGTTTGAGGTGCAAAACCTCGTCGGAATACCTGATTCCCTTCTCTTTATACGCGTTGGGAGGCCGGACCTTTCGTACCTGCGCCGCCAAACTTCCCACTTTTTGTTTGTTTACACCGCGGATGTGGATCCGGTTATTGCCCTCCACTTCCATGGTGACGTCATTGGGAGGATGTATCTCCACAGTATGGGAATAACCCACGCTTAAGATGATCCCATCTCCAGCTACCTGGACCCGGTATCCAACTCCCATGAGCTCCAGGGTTTTTGTGTAGCCATCCGTCACGCCCTTTACGGCATTGAAGATCAAACTTCTGGTCAAACCGTGCAGAGCATGGTGGAATTTGCGCTCCGATACCCGCTCCACCACCACGTTGCCGTCTTCCAACCTGACGTTGACTTCCGGGTGGTAATTCTGTGTCAGGGTCCCTTTGGGGCCTTTCACCGTGACTTCTCCCGGTTTGATGTCCACCTCTACGCCTGAAGGGATGGGGATAGGCTTCCTGCCGATGCGGGAAAGAGTGCGGCTTTCGCCGTTTTCGCCATTACCAGACATAACAGAGCAACTCTCCTCCGATACCTTCCCGCCACGCTTGCCTTCCGGACATGACTCCGGAGGATGTGGAAACGATGGCCACGCCCAAGCCGCCGTAGACCCGAGGAATTTCTCCTCGGCCCACGTAGACCCTGAGGCCTGGCTTGCTAATACGCTTCAACCCCACTATTGCCGGCTCGCGTTTCTCACGGTAAACCAGATGCAACCTCAACGCCGGGTGAAGTTGACCTCGAGGGCTGTCAAAATCGCGTATGAACCCCTGTTCCTTGAGGATCCTGGCAATTGCCACTTTCATCTTGGAGTGGGGCATCATCACGGTGTCGTGGCGCATCTGTATCGCGTTTCGAACCCGTGTCAACATGTCGGCGATTGGATCGGTTACTGGCATATCTTCAACCTTGATGCCTCGGCCTGGCAGCGCCTTGATAGGGGCGCTCTCCCATTCGGCCTGGCGACTTACAGACTGGCTTTCCGCACTCCGGGCAACTCACCGGACAACGCCATCTGCCTAAAGCAGATTCGGCACAGGCCAAAATGTCTGATGTACGCCCTGGGGCGGCCGCAACGGTGGCAGCGGCTATTTTTACGGACGGGGAACTTCGGTTCCCGCAACCATTTTTGGATCTTGGATGCCTTGGCCAACGGGCCTCCCCTACGTCTCTTTGACGAATGGCATTCCGTACAACTCTAGCAGACGGACAGCCTCGGAATCGTTTCGCGCCGATGTGGTGATGGTTACTTGAAGACCGCGAAGCCGGTCTATCTGGTTGTAATCGATCTCAGGAAATATGATTTGCTCGCGGATGCCTATGGAGAAATTCCCCCGGCCATCGAAACCCCGCCGGGGAAGTCCTCTAAAATCTCTGATGCGGGGGAGGGCCGTATTGATGAACCGGTCAAGGAAATGGTACATGCGGCCACCCCGCAGGGTCACTGACGTCCCTATCGGGTTGCCTTCCCTGACTTTGAACCCGGCAATCGATTTCCGGGCCCGGGTCACCACAGGTTTTTGGCCTGTGATTGCCGACAGGTCTCCTACGGCGCTCTCCATGGCCCGGCCATTGGTGAGGGCCTCGCCGAGTCCGATGTTAAGAACGATTTTTTGGACCCTGGGCACTTCCATCGGATTCTCAAATCCGAACTCCCGCATCATGTTTGGAATGATCTCATTACGATACATTTCCCGTAGACGGGGCGCGGGGACATTCGAATCCCCTTCTTCGGCGGGTTCTTCCTCGGCGGCGGCCGCCCTTCGGCTGCGTGCCGGACGGGTGCCTGCCGCGGCCCGTTGGCGGCGAGGGGCAGGCTTGTGGGCCTCTTCCGATTGCCCATCCTGGGTGGCCTCGGAATTCGAAACCTTAACCTGATCGACGGTTTCTTCGCCAGAGGTGTTTTCTTGAGAAGTTTCTTCCGGCTCCCCCGCCGGTTCTTGCACTTGTTCGCTATCCAACATCGTCGATAACTTCCTCGCACCTGGGACAGCGTCTAACCCGGGAACCTGTCTCGAGGAATACTGTCTTGGGTTTGGTGGGCCGGTCGCATTTGTTGCAGACCAAAACCACATTCGATACATGGATGGCCGCTTCTTGCTGGATGCGGCCAGATTGCCGGACCCCGGGACGGGGTTTAACGTGACGGGTGATCATATTCACGCCCTCCACCACCACCCGGTTCTCTTTAGTTTCTTGTCTGTCCACCCTGCCGGTCTTTCCTTTATCTTTACCTGCCACCACCAGGACGGTGTCTCCGCTGCGGATGCGCATTATACCACCTCCGGCGCCAGGGAAATGATGCGCATGAACCCCTTGTCCCGCAGCTCCCTGGCCACTGGCCCAAATATCCGGGTGCCTCGGGGTAGTTGGTTATCTTGAAGCAGAACCGCGGCATTGTCGTCGAACTTGATATAGGTTCCGTCGGGGCGCCGCCGAGGCTGGGCCTGGCGAATCACCACCGCCCTGACCACTTCGCCTTTTCTCACCGGAGAGTTAGGCGCCGCTTCCCGCACGTTGCAGACAACGATATCGCCGACATGAGCGTACCTGCGGCGACCGCTTCCCGGGATGTTTATCAGGCGGATGATTTTGGCCCCACTATTGTCGGCCACCGTCAGGCGGGTATAAGTCTGAATCATGGCCGGGCGTCCTCTTCGTCCTCATCTTCTTTGGGCTCAGTATCATCTTCTTGGCCGTCTTCCTGGCCATCTTCATCGACGGCGCTGTCTTCCGCATCTTCAGCCGGTTCTTCAGCCACGAAGGCTTCGGGCGCGTCTTGCGCCGCTTCGTCTTCGGGCTCGTCGATCACCGCGTCGGATTCCAATTCCATGGGAGCAACATCGGCCACCTGCCGACGCTGTAGTATTTCCAAGATTCGCCAGTGCTTTGTCTTGGAAATGGGTCTGGTTTCTTCGATACGAACCAGGTCTCCCAATTTACACTGGTTTTCGGGATCGTGGACCTGGAAGCGGGCGACCCGGCGCATCTGTTTACGATAGAGCCGGTGGCGCTGCTTCCACACCATTTCCACCGTTGCGGTTTTCTCCCTGCTGGTCCGCACCACCGATCCGACGCGAACCTTGCGCATTGTTCTTGCCACGGTTAGCCCTCCACCAGCTGGCGTTCGCGCATCACCGTTTTCAAACGTGCAATGGATTTGCGGACGCCGCGGGGGATGTTGGTGTTGGGCAACTGATTTGTAGCCGCCCGGAATTTCAGATTCATAAGCTCCTGGTAGGACTTGGCCAATTCCTCTTTGAGTTGTTGGTCGTTCAAATCTCTGATTTCTAGAATCAACATGACCGGCTCCTTTAACCAGTGCCACCGGCCAAAACAGCCAACCGGTCTCGGCGGACGGTCTTGGTGGGAATCGGCAGTTTATGCGAGGCCAGTCTCAGCGCTTCAGTCGCCTCTTCCTGCGAAACACCGGCCACTTCAAAGAGGATACGCCCCGGTTTGACCACAGCCGCCCAGTATTCCACGGCGGCTTTTCCGCCGCCCATCCGAGTTTCAGCAGCCTTTTTGGTGACGGACCTGTCTGGGAACACCCGAACCCAAACTTGACCGCCGCGTCTCATGTGGCGTGTCAAGGCTATGCGAGCCGCCTCTATTTGCCTGGCGGTTATCCATTCCGCGGCCATGGCCTTCAAACCGAACTCGCCAAAATCCACCGAGTTGCCCCCGGTGGCGGCGCCCTTACGGCGGCCCCGGAATTGTTTGCGGAATTTCGTCCGCTTCGGCTGTAACATCAGGTGCTCCTAGTTGCGATCGACCAGATCTAAGGCAGGCCTTCCGGCTTAGATGGCCAAATCAGGGTCAAACAAGATTTCTTCGTCGGGCTCGCCGGCCTGCACCGTCACTTCGATAGTCTCCAATTCTTCGACTATCTCCGGCGGAGGCGGCAAAATGTCGCCCCGGTAGACCCAGACTTTCACGCCCACTCTACCCATGGCAGTGTGCGCTTCGGCCAATGAGTATTCGATATCAGCCCTCAAAGTGTGAAGAGGGACCCTGCCCAGCATGAACTTCTCCACCCGGGCTATTTCAGATCCGGAGATCCTTCCTTTCACTATGATCTTGATGCCTTGGGCGCCGCCCTGCATTGCCCGCTGGCCCGCCTGCCTCATGGCTCTCCGATAGGCCACGCGGCGTTCCAACTGATCGCCGATGTTCCTGGCCACCAGATAGGCGTCGATCTCCGGTTGTTCGACTTCTATGATGTTAAGTTGAATCCGCCGTTGGGTGATAGCTTCCAATTTGGTTCGCAGGTTTTTGACCCGCTCTCCATCGCGGCCGATGAGAATCCCCGGACGCGCGGAGTGTATGTTTATGACGCTATCTTGAGCGCCCCGGTCGATTTCGACCCTTGATATCCCGGCGTCGGCGAATCCCTTGTATTCATCGCGAATGCTGTTGCGCAGCCGCAAGTCTTCCAACACCAGCCGCCGGTAAGAACTGGCGTTGTTGGCGTACCAATGGGTCTTCCAATCTTTGATGATGCCAAGGCGAAACCCGTATGGATGGGTTTTGTGGCCCATGGTTTAGGCCTCCTGCACGTCGTTAACCACCACTGTCAGGTGGCAAGTTGGCTTGAGGATCCGTCCCATACGTCCCCGGGCCCGGGGACGGAACCGCTTCAATGGCTTCCCCCGGTCGGCGGTGATTCGAACGATCTTCAATGAATCCCGGTCCATCAGCATGTTGTTCTCCGCGTTGGCGGCTGCTGATTGCACAACTTTAGAAACCGTCTTGGCCCATGGGGAGGTGAGTAAAGCCAGCGTATTGATCGCGTCGTTCACCTCTTGACCGCGGATCAAATCCAATATAGGTTTCAACCTTTTCTGTGATGCTCCCAGCGATTTAGCGAATGCTCTTACAGGAGGCATGGGTTATCTCGCTCTGCTGGAACGTTCGGAACGCCCCAGATGGCCCCGGTAGGTGCGGGTCGGGGAGAACTCGCCCAGCCGGTGGCCCACCATGTTTTCGGTTACAAACACTGGCACGTGACGACGCCCGTCATGCACGCCAAAGGTGAGACCCACCATATTCGGCATGATCATAGACGCCCTAGACCAGGTTCTAATCACTGTCTGGGCGCCGGAGTGTTGCACGGCTTCGACTTTCTTGGCCAGTTTGGGGCTCACGAATGGCCCTTTTTTTATGGACCGGGACAAATTATCTTCTCCTACCCCGGCGGATAATCAGGCTTTCCGAAGCCTTGTTCTTTCTCCGGGTCTTGTGGCCTAGTGTGGGCTTGCCGGTGGGCGACTTGGGCCCCGGCATGCCTATGGGCGAACGGCCTTCGCCACCGCCATGGGGATGGTCCACCGGGTTCTTGGCGACGCCTCTAACCTGAGGCCGACGTCCTAGGTGCCTGCGCGCTCCGGCCTTGCCCAGGCTTTCATTCTTGTGGTCTGGGTTGCTTAACTGGCCAACGCTGGCCCGGCAGGCCAGAAGTATCCGCCGCATTTCCCCGGAGGGCAGCCGCAACAAGACGTGGTCCCCTTCCCGCGACAACACCTGAGCGCCGCAACCGGCGCTTCTCGCCATCTGACCTCCCCTGTTGGGAGTGAGCTCGATGTTGTGGACCACCGTTCCAGTGGGAATGTTATGCAGTGGAAGACAGTTGCCGGGATGGATCTCAGCCTCGGGGCCGGACTGAATCATATCTCCGGGAGAAAGACCCAAGGGCGCCAAGATGTAACTTTTCTCGCCATCGACGTAATAGATAAGCGCTATTCTGGTGGTCCGGTTGGGATCGTATTCTATGGAGATGACTTTGCCGGGAACTCCATCCTTCCTTCTTTTGAAGTCCACCTTCCGGTACATCTGGCGCGATCCGCCGCCCCGGCTACGGGTGGTTATCTTGCCCCGGTTGTTGCGCCCCGCGTGTTTGATCTTGCGTTCCAGCAACGATTTTTCCGGCTTGTTACGAGTGAGCTCTTCAAAGGAAGGACGCACCGCGTTGCGGGTGCCGGGGGTCACGGGCTTGAGATTTTTTAACGGCATTTATTACTTCCTGAAAATCCCGGAAACTATCCGGTTAAACGGTTGTTTCAGCCAGCAGGGGCAATCCCCTGCCTACGTCTTGTTTGCAAGAGTCTGTTGCTTGCTAGAGTCCCTCGACCAAGTTGATCCGATCGCCAGGCTTTAGAGTAATCACTGCCTTTTTGACATCGGGTTGTTTAGTCAAGCGGACACCGTACCGCTTTTGCTTTCCCTTCAGCTTGGTGGTGTTGACATCCAACACGGTGACGCCGAAGTTCTGTTCAATCGCCTGTTTCACTTCCACTTTATTTGCCTTCATCGCGACGTGGAACGTGTATTTTCCAGATTCTTGAAGCAGGGTGCTTTTTTCTGTAATGGCCGGTTTGATCAGCACTCGGTGGATGTCCATTTAGTTCTGTTCCTCTTCATTGGCGCCGGCGGATTCATCGTCACCAGACTCGTCCGCCGCGATGGCCTCCACCTGGACTGGCTCAGGCTCAGGTCCAGCTGCCGTAGCGGCCGATTCGGCGGTCCCGGCGCCTAAACGAACGGCGTTGCCGCCCCTGCGCCCATGTGGGTCAGTCGCCAAACTCTCCTCGGCCCATCGCGCCGCCTCCAGCGTTATCACCAATGTCTCCCGGCTTAACAGTTCTTGGGCGTTGAGTTGGTTCACCGGAAGAGTCCAAATCTTTTGAACATTGTGGGCCGCCCTGACCACGGTGGTCTCGGAGCTTTGGGTCACCAGCAGCGCGGAACCCGTGATTCCCAGATTGCTCAGCAAGTCAACCATGGACCGGGTCCTGCCGTTGACCGTGTCAAAAGAATCCAGGCAGATCAAACGGCCTTCCCTGGCCTTTGCCGAGAGCACGCAACGCAACGCCATACGGCGCATGCGCCGCGGCAGCGTCTTTCGATAACTCCTGGGATGCGGGCCGAAAACTACGCCACCGTGACGCCACTGCGGCGAACGGATACTTCCCTGCCGGGCCCGTCCGGTGTGCTTTTGGATCCACGGTTTTCGGCCTCCGCCGGAAACCTGGGCCCTGGTCTTGGTGTCGTGGGTTCCATGCCTCTTGTTCAGTTGATAGATGACCAACGCTTGATGAACCAATGTATGGTTCATAGGCACGTCGAATACGGCGTCGTCCAAGTTGATGGTGTCAACCTCATCGCCGGTTTGAGATTTTACCGTTACTTCCATAATTCCTTTGCCGCAGGCCTCTTGATTGATCCCTTTGAAGATCCCCGGGAACATCCCCGGATTTCTCGTTACTCGCCTTCCGGCTTTTCGCCGTCGTCTGATTGTTGGTCAGAATCGCCGCCTTCGGCAACCGGGTCATCTGAATCCGGAGATTCCGGTTGCTAGTCAAGCTCTTCCTGTTCTCCAGCCGACGCGGCCTCTTGCTCCATTTCCTCGGGTTGAACCGCCTCGGGTTCCTGGTCTTCAGCCGCGGGCTCTACCTGGCCCAAACTGAACAAGACGGCCGGCTCTACCGAGGGTTTCCCGCTGCGGCGAATCTCCAACAGCCAGTTGGTTGCGCCGGGAACGCCCCCCTTCAACAAAAGAAGGTTGCGTTCAGCGTCGACATAAATAACCTCAACGCCTTTAACGGTTATCCGGCGGTTACCCATGTGGCCCGCCATTTTCATACCTTTGAAGACCTTGCCTGGAGTGGTTCCGCCACCTATGGAGCCAGGCGCTCTGGACCGGTCCGACTGGCCGTGGGTCCTGGGCCCGCCGCCAAAACCATGGCGTTTCATAACTCCAGAGAAACCTCGGCCCTTGGACTGCCCGATGACATCCACTATCTCACCGGGCTGAAACACATCCACAGTCAAGCTCTGTCCGACCTGGAACTCGCCCACATGGTCTGCTTTGACCTCTTTGACGTAGCGGGAGATCCGGCTGCCTTTGAAGTGACCGGCCATGGGTTTGTTGCGCTTTTTTACCTCGCCGTAGCCCAATTGGACCGCTTCATAGCCATCGGTATCCTGAGTCTTAATTTGGGTAACCACGCAGGGGCCGGCCTCTACCAAGGTGACCGGCACCACGATGCCGTCTTCTCTAAAGACCTGACTCATGCCAACTTTTTTTCCTAGAAATCCCATAATCATGATAATGCCAATCAGACCACCAGGCTTTTAGAGCATGCAGGCTCTTAAAGCTTAATGGAGATATCTACTCCTGCCGGTAAATTTAACCTGGTCAACGAATCGATGGTTTTGGAGGTTGGCTCTAAAATGTCAATGAGCCGTTGGTGAGTCCGAATCTCGAAATGCTCGCGGGAGTCCTTGTCCACGTGGGGACTGCGAATCACGCAGAACCGCCTGATGTGGGTAGGCAGCGGCACCGGCCCGGCGATTCTGGCGCCTGTTCTTTCCGCCGTTTCAACGATCTGCCCAGCGGACAGGTCAAGCATCTTGTGGTCGAACGCTTTGAGGATGATCCTAACTTTTTGCCTGGTGACCATGTTATTTTGTATTCATCGCTTAGTTAGATTTTCCGTGACTCGATTCCCGGCATAGTCCGATATCAGTTACGTCGATTTCAAAACCGTGCCCAGCAGCCCCTCAGGAACCGGCTGGTAATACTTGAACTCCATTGAGAACGTCGCCCGGCCTTTCGTAATTGAGCGAAGAGCGGTAGTGTAGGCGAAAGTCTCGCCCAAAGGCAACACTCCCCGAACCACTTGCGTATTGTCCTCGCCCTGGATATTGCCGATCTGCACCCTGCGGGTGCCCAAATCGCCTAGGACATCGCTGAGGAATTCTCCCGGCGATTCCACTTCCAGATCCGCTATGGGTTCCAGCAGCACCGGCTTGCCTTTCCTGGATCCTTCCCGCACTGCGATCATTGCGGCGGTGCGGAAGGCGATCTCCGACGAGTCCACATCATGAAAACTACCGTCAACCAGACGCACCTTGATGTCGACCAGAGGAAATCCGCCCAACGGGCCGTTGTCCAAAGCTGCGCGCACGCCCTTTTCCACCGCAGGTATGTACTCCCTTGGGATGGCTCCGCGGACGATGCCGTTCTCAAAGACGACTCCTCCGCCTCTTTCCAAGGGACTCATCTCCAACCAAACGTGTCCGAACTGGCCATGGCCTCCAGACTGGCGGACGAACCGCCCTTCCACACGCACAGGTTCGGTGATGGACTCGCGATAGGATACCCGGGGCGGACCCACGGTTGATTCCACCTGGAATTCCCGGCGCATCCGGTCCACCAACACCTCCAGATGCAACTCGCCCATTCCAGAGATGATTGTTTGGCCGGTTTCCGAGTTGAACCTGACTATGAAAGTCGGGTCTTCATCCGACAGTTTGCGGAGCGAGTCGGTTAGCCGGTCCTGATCGGCCCGGGTAGCGGGTTCGATGGCCACCGAGACCACCGGTTGGGGAAACTTGGGAGGTTCTAGTATTAGCGGCTCAGGGCCGGTCACCAACGTGTCCCCGGTGAAGGTGTTTTTCAATCCGATGGCGGCGCATATGTTGCCCGCGCTAATCTCTTCCAGATCTTCGCGGTGGTTGGCGTGCATGTGGAGGAGACGGCCCAATCGCTCATTTTGGCCCTTGGTCACGTTTTTGACCGTTGCCCCCGCCTTCACGGTGCCCGAATATATCCTTAAGAAAACCAATCGGCCGACGTAAGGGTCCGTTGCGACCTTGAACGCCAAGGCCGCCAAGGGTTCATCGGGATCTGGATTGCGCAAAACGATTTCGTCGTTGTCTGATCTAACCCCCTCCACCGGAGGCACATCGCTGGGAGAAGGCAGATAATACAGCACGGCGTCCATCAACGGCTCTACGCCTTTGTTGCGAATCGCGCTGCCGCAAAGCACCGGGATCAGATCCCTGGCGATGGTCGCCCGGCGCAAGGCCTGCCGCAACGACTCTTCCTCTATCTCTTCCCCGTCCAAATACCGTATAAGCAGGGCTTCGTCGGTTTCCACGATCTTTTCGATCATGGCTTGGCGGTAATTGTGAAATGCTTCTTGATAGTCTTCCGGCACCGGGCCGACAACTGGATTTGAAATTGCGTCCTTCGAGGACTGATTGGAAGCGCCGTTGGGATACATGGTGGCGCGGCCGCCTATGAGGTCGATGACTCCCCTGAATTCCGCCTCTTCCCCGATGGGAAGTTGCACCGCCACAGGGTTGCCTTTTAGCCGCCTTCGTATGGACTCGATGGTTCGCTCGTAACTGGCGCCCACCCGGTCCATCTTATTGACAAAGCAAATACGGGGAACGTTGTAGGTGTCTGCCTGGCGCCAAACGGTCTCCGACTGGGATTGAACGCCCGCCACAGCATCCAGCACCACCACGCCGCCGTCAAGGACCCTAAGGCTTCTTTCTACTTCGGCGGTGAAATCTACGTGGCCAGGGGTGTCGATGATGTTGATTCGGTGGTCATTCCAGGTGGAGGTGATCGCGGCGGAGGTGATGGTTATTCCCCGTTCCTTCTCTTGGGGCATCCAGTCCATGGTCGTGGTGCCTTCGTCGACACCACCCATTCGGTGAATAACGCCTGTGAGGAATAACACCCGTTCAGTGACCGTGGTCTTACCTGCGTCAATGTGGGCGATGAATCCAATGTTCCTGATCTTATCAATGGGACAGGCGGTATCCATGATGCGGTCGACTTAGGGCCTGGCTGCCTACTAAACGAGGGGCGTCAAAACGAGGGTCTCCTGAGTTTAGCGGGAGATTGCGAGGGACTAGGTCTAACTTCTCCTTTTAGGTGCTATTAGCCGTGTTTTGTCTTTAGTTTCAAATCGTGGGTTCTAATTTCAGCGCCAGGCAATTTCTAACTCCGGTAATGCACGAAGGCCCTGTTGGCTTCGGCCATACGGTGCAATTCATCCTTCCGTCGAACCGCTGAGCCCTCACCCCGGGAGGCCTCCATCAATTCTTGCGCCAATCCGTTGCGCATGGGCATACCAGAACGGGCCCGGGCTCCCCGGATAATCCAGCGCTGGGCCAAGGCTTCGCTGCGGTTCCGCCGTAATTCCGTGGGCACCTGATAGGTGGCGCCTCCAACGCGTTTGGGTTTCACTTCCACCGCAGGGGTGGCGTTCCGCAAGGCCTGCTCGAAAATCTCCAGGGGGTCCCGGTTGGATTGTTCTTCGATGATCTCGAAGGCCTTGTAAACGATAGTTTGGGCAGTGGTCTTTTTACCCCTTTGCATCAGCCTATTGATGAACTTGGCCAGTTCCAAATTCCCATACTTGGAATCCGGAGGAATCACCCTCGGAACGGCCGGCCTTCTTCTAGACATAGAACGCACACCTTGCCTGATTCCCCGAAATAAGCCAGGGAAACGGCGCGAATTTTGTTATGGATCTGCTGGCTTTTATTCCCGTGGCCGCTGGGCCCCGTATTTGCTGCGGCCTTGGCGCCGTTCCTGCACCCCTTCACAATCAAGGGCGCTGCGAACGACGTGATACCTGACGCCGGGAAGGTCCTTGACCCGTCCACCGCGGACCAGCACCACTGAGTGCTCCTGAAGGTTGTGCCCTTCACCGCCGATGTAGGCGGTGATCTCGACACCATTGGTGAGGCGCACGCGGGCGATTTTCCGCAAGGCCGAGTTGGGTTTTTTGGGTGTCATCGTGCGCACCTGGATGCACACTCCCCGTCGTTGGGGGCACCCGGGACCATACCTGACCCGGTTCTTCAAGGAGTTCTGAACATAATGCAAGGCAGGCGCCTTGGTCTTTTTGTGGACCGGGCTTCGGCCTTTTCGCACTAACTGGCTAACCGTAGGCATAAGTAATCCCCATTTGTCGAAAGACAACGTCCAACACTGTATCAATCCTAGGCTCCTATGTCAACTTAAATCCAGCCTAACCACATACAAAACCAGCGGGTTCCGCGGGCATTACCGATGGTTATTCATGAGCCTGAACTTTCTGGCTTACCGCTCACTGGCAAAGGAGCAAAGTGGCGCCGGCCGGTATTCTTGACATACAAGCGCCGCCAGATTAGAGTGAATCGGCGCTGGGATTGATAGACCTTAAATGAGATTGATTTCCGGTCGCGCCCTTAACAATCCATAGTCCTCCCGAGGCGCCGAACCGGCTTAAAAGGGAAGGCGGTGCGATTCCGCCGCGGTTGCGCCACTGTAGTATGGGAAGGGGGTTACTGGGAATCCGGGCTTTGCGTGTTCGATTTGCAGGATTTTAACCCTCGGCTCATCCCGTTAGCCAGGAAACCTGCCCGGGAAGGCGGAGCTCTAGTCTGCGCTGAACAGAATGGTTCCGGTGCGTTGCGTCTCCTTTGGCGTCTGCACTCTTTGTCAAAATGTTGCTTTGACCCCCGGCGTAGTAAAGAGCCGGGGTCTTTTTTTGACCAAGCGTTGTTTGACCAAGCGTTGTTTGACCGTGGTCAATTGGATTACATAGTGAAATTTTTAGTGAAGTTGAACCAAACGGATCATGACCAGTAAAAACAAAGACAGTTTTATCACCATCGTGGCGGTGGGGCCTGGGGATTCCCGGATGCTAACCCTCCGGGGTCAACAGGCCCTGCAGAAGGCCGATCTGGTGGTGGGGTTCAAAACGGTGCTGGACGTGGTTACACCATGGCTGGAAAATGCCGAGGTGCGGCCAATGGCATACAGGGATCAAGAAGAAGTCCTGGAATACGCTGGACAGCAAGCCGCACTTGGCAAGGATTGCGTTGTCTGCTGTTGGGGCGACCTCAACGTGTCAGCCAGGGAATTGCTGTTGCGAGTCAAGCGCCGGGTTGACCGGGTAGAGTTGATCCCGGGAATCAGTTCGGTTCAAATGGCCTGCGCCAAAGCGGGCATCTCATTGGAAGACGTGGTCTTCATCACGCTGCACCAGCGTAAGGAACCTGTTTCCGACATGGTGGAGCTGGTGCACTACCTTAATGAAAACCAGCGCCACGTGGTCCTGCTGCCACGTCCGTACGACCTGATGCCCGCCGTCATCGCCTCCCGATTGATTGAAGAAGGGATTCCCAACTCGCGGCCATTGACCGTCTTTCAAAGGCTGAGCCTGGAGGGCGAAACGGAGTGGCACGGAAGCGTGGAACAATGCGCCGCCCTGACCCAGGAGTTCAGTGATCTAACTATTTTGGTCTTCCCCATACCAGGGCTTCACGCCGGAAGGGAAGCCGACGCCAAGGGTGTTATTTAAAAGATGCCCGCGAAACGGAAATCGATCCTTTTCATCTCCACCGCCGACACCGATATCCTGGCCGCCGACCGGGCGCTGGCCGACATGCCCAAGGGCTTCGCCCGGGTAACCGCCTACAATCCTGCATTTATCACCAATAAGGAATCACAAGAGGCTGTGCTATCCGCGGCGTCATCGGCCGACGTTGTCCTGCTAAGGCTGCTGGGCGGGAAACAGGCGATGCCCGAGGTGTTCGACGCGCTTGTAAGCATATGCCGCACCAGGGGCGCGCCGCTGATCGCTTGCCCAGGTCACGAGGAATGGGACCAAGACCTGGTTGCGGCCTGTTCCGTGCCCCCAGCCGAGGTCGATACGGTTTTCTCGTACCTGATGCGGGGCGGCATCCAGAACATGGCCAACCTGTTCCTGTTCCTAAGCGACTCCTACATCGGCACGAACCATGGCCACGACGCGCCTGCCCCCTTGCCATGGGAAGGCATTTATCACCCAGATCTTGCGGCTGATCTAGCCGGGCCAGTCGACGCCGAGGCTTACATCAAAGATCATTTCAAGCCCGGATTGCCATCTGTGGGTTTGCTTTTCTACCGCGCGCATTGGATGAGCGGCAACCTCCAGGCCATCGACGCGTTGATCCGCAGGCTGCAGGACTTGGGCGCCAACGTTTTGCCAGTGTTCAGCTACAGCCTGAAGCACAACCCCGAAGAAGAAAGCGAGCCAAATCGGACGTTCACCCGTATTTTGACGGGACCGGATGGCCTCCCCAGGGTTGATTGCATCGTCAACACCATGGCCATGTCCATGAGCGATTTGAACAGCGAGCCCGAGTTCGGCGGACCCACATTCGCCACGGGATGGCCGGTGGATTACCTGCAACAACTCGACGTGCCCATGATCCAAGCCATAATCAGCACGGGCACGGAAGCAGATTGGCAGGAAAGCTCCCTGGGTCTTGGCCCCATCGACACGGCCATGAATGTTGCTCTTCCTGAATTCGACGGCCGCATCATATCGGTGCCAATCTCATTCAAAGAGGAAACCCAAACGTCTCGCAACGGTACTCTCAACGCCAAATTACAGCGGTACGTGCCCAGAAAGGACCGTGTGGACCTGGTGGCCCGGCTGGCCGTCAAGTGGGCGGCGCTACGTCTGAAATCCAATGCCGACAAGAAAGTCGCCATAATCCTGAGCAACTACCCAACCAAGGACGCTCGTATCGGCAACGCCGTCGGGCTGGACACACCAGCATCGGTGATAAACATCCTCCATGCCATGAAGGCCGCTGGATACCTGGTGGAAGACATACCAGACAACGCCGACGACTTGATACACCGCATCATCGAGCGGTGCAGCAACGACGTCGACACCCTGACCGAGGAGCAACTCCTCCTTGCGGTGGGGCACGTCTCCAGCCGGGAATACGCCAAGTGGTTCAAGGGCTTTCCTTCCAAGGTCAAAAATGAGCTTCAAGAGGCTTGGGGCGACCCGCCGGGGCAGGTGTACCGCTCCAACGGCAGTGTGGCCATCGCAGGTATCCAACTGGGCAATATATTCGTGGGGGTTCAACCGCCCCGGGGATTCGGCGAAAACCCCATCGCGGTCTACCACAGCCCCGATCTGACGCCCACCCACCATTACATTGCCTACTACCACTGGATTCGGGAGATATTCATGGCCGACGCCATGGTCCACGTCGGCAAGCACGGCACATTGGAATGGCTTCCGGGCAAAGGCATAGGGCTTTCCGAATCTTGCTACCCCGAGGTTGCCCTGGGCGACCTGCCTTTGTTCTACCCGTTCATCATCAACAACCCCGGCGAGGGCGCCCAGGCGAAACGGCGCAGTCACGCCACGGTGGTCGACCACCTTATTCCAGCCATGACATCGGCGGACAGTTACGGCGATGTCGCCCGGCTGGAACAATTGATGGACGAGCACTATCAGTGCCAAACCCTGGATCCAAACAAGCTCCCGATACTGGAGAAGCAGATATGGGAGTTGACGAAGGAAGCCGAGCTCAACCGGGATTTGGGCATTTACGACCAACCAGAAGACTTCGGCGGCTTCATACTGGAGATCGACGGTTATCTATGCGAGCTAAAAGATGCCCAGATCAAAGATGGGCTCCACACTCTGGGCGAAACCCCGGAAGGCGAGCAACTCATTGGGCTGCTAAGTTCGCTCACCCGGTTGCCTAACTCCAGCCAAGTGCCCAGCCTCAGGCGATCTTTGGCCGAGGCTCTGGGGCTGGACTATGACCACATAAATGATGAGCCGGGAGCGCCGATCGTAGGCGCGGCGCCAGAAGTCTTGGCGCGGTTGGACCAAGAAACACCCACCCGCACCAACGGAGATTTGCTAGAACGCCTGGAAATACTGGTGCGCCAATCGTTTCAAGAGCTGCTGAGCCGCGGCTTTCGGCCGGACGAGGTCCCCGGCGTGGTCCGCCAACTGTTGGGCAAGGGCGACGCCGCCGCGGAATCGGTGCTGGGTTACACCGCCCAGATCCTGTACCCGGCGTTGTTGAAAACCCCCGACGAGATCGGAAATCTGCTAAATGGACTAGACGGCCGGTTCGTGCCCCCCGGCCCCAGCGGCGCGCCCACTCGCGGAATGGCCGGCATACTGCCCACGGGGCGCAACTTCTATTCGGTCGACCCCAAGACCATACCGTCTCCCGCCGCTTGGGAAACGGGCACGGCGCTAGCTGACGCTCTGCTGGAGAAATACCTCGCCGAGGAAGGGTCGTACCCTGAGATGGTGGGGTTGGTTGTCTGGGGCACATCGGCTATGCGCACCCACGGCGACGACATCGCACAGATACTGGCTCTTTTGGGAGTGCGTCCCGTCTGGCAGCAAGAAAGCCGGCGCGTAGTTGGCTTGGAAGTCATCCCATTGGAAGAGCTGGGCCGGCCTCGTATAGACGTTACGGTCCGCATTAGCGGCTTCTTCCGCGACGCCTTCCCCAACCTGATAAACCTGTTGGATCAAGGCGTGGAACTGGCCGCGTCATTGAATGAATCCCCGGACCACAACTACGTGGCCAAACACTTGGCAGAAGACGGATCGCCCTTAGACCAGGGCGACGGTGCGCGGTCAACATCCCTATATCGGATATTCGGCAGCAAGCCGGGGACCTATGGCGCTGGCATCCTGCAGGTTTTGGAGGAGCGCAACTGGGATACCGTCAACGATTTGGCCGAAGTGTATGCGGCCTGGGGTGGATACGCCTATACCCAAAAGGAGCACGGTGTTCACGCCCGTCCGGAGTTCCGCCGCCGGTTCGGCCAGATAGTCGTCGCGGCCAAAAATCAGGATAACCGCGAGCATGACATCTTCGACAGCGATGACTATATGCAGTACCATGGCGGCATGATTGCCACCGTCCGGGCGCTAACAGGGCGCAGCCCCAGGCAATTCTTCGGCGACAGCTCGGATCCGTCCCGCTCTAGGGTCAGAGACCTGCAGGACGAAGCCCGCCGGGTGTTCCGCACCAGGGTGGTCAACCCCAAATGGGTCTCTTCCATGAAGCGCCACGGATATAAAGGGGCGTTCGAGCTCGCGGCCACAGTGGACTACATGTTCGGCTACGACGCTACGGCCCAGGTGGTGGAAGATTGGATGTACGAGGGCGTCACCGATTCCTACGTGTTTGATCCCGAAACTCGCCAGTTCTTCCAGGAAAGCAATCCCTGGGCATTGAAAAGCGTGGTTGAAAGGCTGCTGGAGGCCATCCAACGGGGCCTCTGGGAATCGCCTCCGCCCGACATGAAGCAGAAACTAGAGGAACTCTATCTGGAGTTGGAAGCCGACCTCGAAGCCCGCCAAGAGGTTAGCCGGACCTGATGCAAACAACAGCTTGTATCCTCATGATAGGAGGCGATCTGTGGAAATAGCGTTGGAACTTGTTACAGAACTGGCCAAAGATGATAGTATAATGTGGGTCGTCGGCGGGGGCGAAGTCGTGAGCGAGAACGACTCCAAGGGAATCAAAGAACCGGAGTTCTCCAACGGCTGGGTTACAGTAGAGGCGGACAACTGGCACTTCCATCTGGGACTTAAAACCGTCACGGGGATTCAGTTCGTAGAGGCGGAAAGCCACGAGGACCTCATCTCCTATTACGTGAGGTTCTCCAACGAAAAGGAAGAAACGCTGGTGCGCAGTTACTTCCCCAACCCGTATCTGGACGAGAACCAGAAGCGCACCGAGTTGCAGCCGGAAAAACTAAAGGCATTCGAGGCTATGCGGGAAAAATACGTCGGCCGGGATGGTGTCATCTTCGCCAAACGGCCCCGGCAGCCATCGAAATAACTCTGAGTATCCATATGTGGCGGAACAGCTAAATGGCCCGCCATCGATCAAAGAATCAAGGTTAAACAGGAGGGTTCTATGGCAACGGCAATCACCGGATTCATGGGGGAACGTGAGATAACCCGGTGGGTACCTCTGGCGCTGGCCGCAATGGCGGTTTTGTACCTGGTTGGCTACGTAGACGGCAGCGTCCACGCCGCAGCCTTCGGCAGCACCGGCGCAAAGCTGGGTTACGTGCATGAGTTCTTCCACCATGCCCGGCACGTCGCCCTGATGTGCCACTAGGCTACCACTAGCCATTTAAAACGTTCCGAAATTAGCCTGGGTGAGCATGCGCTTGTTCTTACCGGCAAATGCCTCCCGGGCTATACGAGTAACTAGAACGCGGTTGCCAACAGGGCCTACACTCCGTTAGCGTCGCCATAGGTTCGCTTTCCCGAATGCTGGATAAACGACTTCAACCACCTTGTCCGGGAAGGATTGGGGGTTCACTCAAACATTGGTTTCCGCCTAATCTCGTTCTGAGGCATTCTTCTAAATTTTAATCCAAGCATCGCTGGGCTCTTTCAACGAGGTTTCATTATGCCCCGAATCTTAAAGGTCTCGGCAGTCATTGGACTTTTGGCTGGGCTCTTGATAGGCGGATTCGACAACATATTCACTGTGCCGGTGCTTGAGCGGGCCATAGCGCTAGAAGAAGCGCGGGCGGAATCTCAACCTCAAACTCCGGCAGTCCAAGAAGCGCACGAAACCTCCGTCTCGCTGGGCGCTCAGCGGTTTGGCCTGCTCGCGGGCAACGGGGTCCGGGGCTTGATTTTCGGGTTGGTGTTTGCGGCGGGTTTTGGTTTGTTACGCCGGGCAGCTGCCAACTGGCCAACAGTCGCTCTGGCCGCCACGGTTGGGCTCTTGGCCTTCTGGTCACTTTCGCTTTTCCCGTTCTCGAAGTACCCATTGAATCCCCCGGGAGTGGGTGATGAAGCCACATTACTTTTGCGCCAGTTGTTTCAATATTTAATGATGTTGTCAGCACTTGCAGGCGTAGTGGGATTGTTCACGGCGTTCCACAAGGTCAACAACATGACACCCCAGGCGGTCTCCCGCTTTCAAATTCGGGGACTCTTGGTTTCGGGGTATGTCCTGTTTATGGTCGTTATATTTTTTGCGATCCCGGGTAACCCCGACGCGGTTCCAGTTCCCATAGACCTCCTCGAATTGTTCCAGATTTTGACGATCGTGGGTCACTTCCTGAATTGGGCCTTGCTGGCTGCGGGGGTAACATTGACATTAGCCTGGTATGAAAAGAAAGAACAAGGCGCCGGCGCCCAGCAGCCGACCCCGGCCAGCAGCGGAGCAAGCGTCCGCTAACGGCAGACAGCCCTTTTGTCGGCCATACCTTTAACAACTGAATATTGCCTGATCGTAGCCCCGAGTCTTCGGGGCTAAAAAGGGAAGCCGGTGCAAATCCGGCGCGGTCCCGCCACTGTAACTGGTGAGCGCATCTCCGCATCCGCCGAGGGCGGAGTCACTGGTCCCGATGAATCATTCCGGGACTGGGAAGGCTTGGAGAGCGTGTACATTAGCCAGAAGCCAGGAGACCTGCTTTCAGGTTAGACTTATCGCCTTCGTGGAATTGAGGTAAGAGTTGTGACATTCACAACCCGGCCACAAGGGCCGGGTATTTTTTTGCCATCAAATGATGTTGTTGGTTCGGCAAACCAAACTGTTTGTAAACCCGGAAATGGACTGGAGGGAAGAGTATGACCATAGGAACGCCGGCGCCCAGAGGCGAGGTGGTCGAGGAACACGGCACCAGGTTCGAGGTATTCGCCCTGCCGGCTGATGAGGCCTCGCTGCTGGCGATCTTGAAGGATTGTTTTAAGGAGTGGGAGCATATACACATAGGCCCGCTGATTCCAGGGGCACTATGGGAGATTCGCCCTCCCTGTGAGCCTAATATTTCTCTGGCCGACGGCTACGCCACCGTTGACTTCAAAGACTGGCATTTTCACCTATGTATAGGAAGGCCGAGAGGCACAAGCGTAGAGATGACCGAGATGAGGCGGACCAACCGCGTGGAGCTATACCGGCGGCTGAACCAAGAGGAGGCTCCAATCTGGTGGCGGCTCCGCTTCTTGAATGGGGCTGGAGACCAACAATTGACATTCATGCTTCCCAGACCATTCCCGGCCGATAAGCAGCGGCACGATGATGAGCCAACCCCAGGCGGGCTGGCCCTCTGGGACCACCCGCTTCACGGAATGAAGCATGAATAACCAAGCGCGCCCCCTGGTCGAAAGCATGACGCGGGCAGGCGCTTTAACCGATTTGTTCGACATGCCGGTCCGGAACGGCGAGCAGACCGGCTGGCTCGAGGCAACCTGTTTGTTCGAGGACGACGGCCGGCGTTTGCAGGAGATGGTAATCGCCCACGGGAAGGACCACTGGGAGACCGACAACCGTCACGCCGCCGGGTCAGCCTTCCTCATTGCCTACTTAACCCGGGTCACCTGGCCCATGATCTCCCAATACGTGTTGGAGCGCCGGGTGATAGATGCGCGTTTGAGCAACCTGGCATTCCATTGGGACGGTCAGAGAATCGACGGGACCTTCCTTAAGGAGCCGGCATTCGCGGCGTTGCCTGCCGACCCAGGCTCCAAAAATCCCGACGCTACAGTAGTTCCCGGCCCGGATGCACTCTACGATCGGCTGAAGGAATGTGTGTTCGACTCCAACTTCGACATCGTAATCCCAGCCCTTCGCCGGGAAGCGCGAGCCAGCACCAAGGTCTCCTAGAACTCGGTCGCCGCTTCGTGCGCTCAGGCGTTCAACAGGCTATATGACGTAGCAGAGAAGCCAGCAATAGTGGTTCAGGATGCCAACGCTTTTTTCGGCGACCCGTCGTCTCCGGTGTTTCAGCAGGTGACCATGGAGGAGTACGTTCACCACGGGAAACGGGGCTTCTTTTCACGGAGGGCGGGTTGCTGCCTTCGGTGGAGAGCAGAAAAGCCGACCCCTTACTGCTCCAACTGCATATTTTTGACTCGCACGGAACAAGATGCGCGGTTTCGGCAAATTCTGGAGCGCCGGTAGTGGGACTCTTTGACCCGTGTTCTCGGGTACGGCGTAGTCCAAGGCTACCCAAAAGGCTTCTCAAGAGGCTATCCACGCCCCGCCGTCCAGCAGGGGCAAGGGCTCCTCCCCAGATAGCAGCGAGGTAGCTTGGAAACCGATATTTGGTAGACTCTTTCGCCCGGCCTGACAAATTGACAACGATGATACAAATCAAACGAGGCTCACAAATGACGACGACCTTGTTCGCTCGATCGATTCCAGTTCTACTGGCGGTCTTAATCTTGGCGATCACTGCATGCGGCGGGGCCGCCACGGCCGTTCCGACATCTACGTCTGCTCCATTGGCCACCGCGACGCCGGTTTCCGCAGCGCCGCCCGCCACACCGGTCCCATCGCCGGTGGCAGCGGACGTAACGCCTGCTCGAGAGGTGGTGCTGGCGGTCTCCCGAAACCTGGCCAATGGGGAACAAGACCCATATTTCACCCACAGCAGCTTGATGGTTTGGGAAAGTTTAGTCGCCCTGGACGATGAACTTACCCCAGTTCCTCAATTGGCATCGAGTTGGGAGCTATCTGAAGATGGAATGACCTGGAGCTTCGACCTTCGGCCGGGAATCTCATTCACGGATGGAACTCCCTTCGACGCTGATGCGACGGTAGCGGGCATTGAGAGGTTCATCGCGATCAGCCCTAGACCGTCTCCTTTCTTCACGTTTACCATCGCCCGGTCTTACGGAGACTTGGCCGGAATAACGAAGGTGGATGACGACACCGTGGAGTTTCAACTCAACACCCCAAATCCTTCTATGGTCTTCACCATGTCCAACTTCTTCAGTTCCATGTTCTCCCCGGCGTTCTTCGCGGAGAATGGCGATTTCACCGGGATCCCGGCGGCCACCGGTCCATTCATACTCACGGATTGGAAAAAGGACCAATTTTTCCTTCTTGAACGAAACGAAGAATATTGGGGCGCCAAACCCCTTGTTAAGGACATCCGGGTCCGAGTGATACCCGATTCCGGCGCTCGTGTTTCAGCGTTGCTAGCCAACGAGGTCGATGGCGTTATGGAGTTGGGGGCTCTAGCCCCGGCTGAAGCCAAGAGCCTTGAGGGCCGCGAGGGCATCGTGGTCGGCGCCGATCCGGTTTCGATCAGCCAATATCTGGCTTTCGCCACCGACAGGCCTCCCTTCGATAATGCCGACCTGCGCCGCGCCGTGGCCATGGCTATCGACCGCGAGTTGATTGTTGAAAAGCTTGCTTTGGGTTACGGCACCCCGGGTAAAAGCCTGTTCTCCCCGTTTGCGCCCAAATGGCTTTCGCCAAAGGGTGAGCCGGCCTTCGCTCCAACGCAGGCCCAGGGATTGGCTAAATCGGTGCTGGGAGACCATCGGGTCAACGCAAGCCTGATCTTCCGGAGCTCGTCGGGTCAAGCTCTCCCGTATAAAGCCATTGGTGAATTGCTTCAATCGGACTTGGGCAAGCTAGGGATAGACCTGGAGTTGTTATCATTAGAACGCGCTGCGGAGCGGGACCGGCAAACAAGCGGCGATTGGAATCTGAGGTTTGCCCAGCAGGGGTGGGCCAACGGCGACCCGGATTTCCTCATGGCCAGGTTTCTAGCATCGGATGGACTCTACAACGACGGCCGAAAAGGCGGCTACAACAACCCCGAGGTTGACCGGCTCTTGGGCGAGGGTCAGGCCCAAAGGGACCAGGGAAAGCGGTTTGAAATATACGAGCAGTTACAAGAAATCGCCGCTCACGATGTGCCCGTGACTCCGCTCTACCACGTGCACTTGACCTACGCCTACCGGGACACCATCGCCGGTCTTAGCCACCGTGTGACCTATCAGCCAACCTTGGACGAAATACGGCTTGTTAAATAAAAAACGTGCCCGTCCGGTCCATAGTGTTGGATTCGGCAGCGTTCGGCGTTGACCGGGTATTTACTCCGGCAATTGGCCGCGGTGATCCCGACTCTGCTGGTGGTTTCCATGCTGGCCTTCGGGATCACCGAACTCGCTGGAGGAGACCCGGCGAGAGAGGCGGCCGAACAAGGAGAGGATCTCGCCCCGGAAGAATTGATTGCTGAGCTAAGGACCCGTTGGGGTCTGGATGACGCCCTGCCGGTGCGGTACGTGCGTTGGCTGTTCAATGCGGTGCAGGCCGATCTGGGAGAAAGCTATCTTTCGGGACGCCCAGTAGCAGACGAGCTACTGGAAAAGTACCCGTCGACCTTGCTCCTGGCTTTGGCGGGGTTGCTGTTCGCTTCACTTTTGGGCATTCCGCTAGGCGTGTTGGTAGCCCTGAACAGCAATACCTGGATAGACCATCTAGGGCGGATCGGGGCAGTTTCCATCGCGGCAGTACCGGGTTTTTGGCTTGGACTTCTGTTGATCGTGCTTTTCGCCGAAGTGTTGAATGTGCTGCCGGCCGGCGGTATTGGCTGGGATGCCCATCTAGTGCTGCCAGCCGCGGCGTTAGGGGCGCTCCCGGCTGCTACGGTGATGCGCCTCACTCGAGCTAGCGTGCTTGAAGTGCGGGGCCTGGACTACATCCGGACCGCCCAGGCCAAGGGGCTGGGCCCCGGGTTGGTTGCCCGCCGCCACATTTTGCCCAACGCGCTAGTCCCCAGCATCACCTTCCTTGGGCTGCAATTTGGGCATATGCTGGGCGGGGCCATAGTGATCGAGTCGATATTCGCGTGGCCGGGGATTGGGCAGGTCGTTCTCACAGCCATTTCCGGCCGGGATATCCCAGTGATCGCGGGCTTCGTACTCGTGTCTGCATTGATATACGTTGTGGTCAACCTGGCCGTGGATGTATTCTACGTCGTTTTGGATCCGCGGGTGCGGTTAGGGTGACTTCCGCATGGGCTACACGCGTGCGGCGGCACTGGACCGGGTTTGCGGGATCGTTGATCCTCGGATTGTTCCTCTTGGCGGGGATCACGGCGCCCGTGATCGTGCCTCAGGATCCCAACGAGGTAGATTTGACCGCCGACCTGCTAGGACCTGGCCCGGAACACCTGTTGGGAACCGACCATTTGGGTCGCGATATATTTAGCCGGCTACTTTATGGAGCGCGCTCCACTCTTGGTCTCGCCATCCCGATTGCGTTCACCGTCACCGCTATTGGGGTAGCCGTGGGCTTGGTGGCGGGTTACTTCGGCGGTTGGATCGATCTGGTGATCTCGGCATTACTGAATGCGTTATTCGCGTTGCCCGGATTGGTTATGATATTGGCGATTCTAGCGCTGTTAGGTCCGGGGCGATTGAGCCTGTTCGCAGCCTTGACCGCTTCGGGATGGGTGAGTTTCGCCCGGATCGTCCGCGGGCCGGTGATCGTAACCCGCGAGTCAGGATTTGTAGAGTCGGCACGGGCCATCGGAGCATCGGACATCCGGATAATATGGCGTCACGTGATGCCCAACATAGTGGGGCCGATTCTCGTGCTGGCGACGTTGGATTTGGGGACAGTTGTCCTTTCCATAGCGGCGCTTAGCTTTCTGGGATTGGGCGAAAGCCCGCCGGCCGCCGAGTGGGGTTCGATGCTCAACGACGGCCGCGTGTATTTTCGGCTTCACCCGCACTTGATGGTCTTGCCTGGCGTTTGTATATTCCTTTTGGTCTTAGGAGCAAATCTTTTGGGAGACGGACTGCGGGACCTCCTTGACCCCGTCGCTCGGCGGCATTAGCCTGAGAGCCAAACAACAGTTCTGCCTCGGCCCAACTGTTGAGAAAACAAAACGGGACAACGGGGCTCCCTACTTGCGAACCAGGTTTCCAGAAACATAAAGAGAGTCGGAGAGCGAATTTGGAACGAACCAACCCACAAACCATCGGGGCAAAAGCTACCGGAGCAAAACCTACGGGGCCCCAATTTCCATTCACGGCCATAGTAGGCCAGTCCAACATGAAGCTGGCCTTGCTGCTGAACACGATTAACCCCAAGATCGGGGGAGTGCTGATCCGGGGCAAAAAGGGCACCGCGAAATCCACCGCGGTACGTTCCCTGGCGGCGTTGCTACCCGAAGTCACGGTTCTCCAGGGTTGTCCCTACAGTTGCAGCCCCGATGCCCGGCAGGGCTTGTGTCAATGGTGCCAGAGCGGCGCCAACGACAACCCGCCGGTCAACCGCCAAGTCCGCATCGTGGACCTTCCCGTGGGCGCAACCGAGGACCGGTTGGTGGGGTCTTTGGACATTGAGCAGGCCATCAAATCGGGCGACCGCAGCTTTGAGCCTGGCCTCTTGGCCGCCACCCATCGCGGCATTCTTTACATCGACGAAGTGAACCTGCTGAACGACCATCTGGTGGACGTGCTTCTGGACGCCGCCGCCATGGGGCGCAACTACGTGGAGCGGGAAGGGATATCGGTGACCCACGGCGCCGAGTTCATCCTCGTTGGAACCATGAACCCCGAAGAGGGCGACTTGCGGCCCCAGTTGTTGGACCGGTTCGGCTTGGCGGTGGAGGTGGAAGGCACTCTGACCGCCGAGGAACGCCGTGAGGTGGTCCGCCGGCGCATTGCCTACGAAGCTGATGCCTTCAGGTTCATGGCCAGGTGGCGCAAGGAGGAGCAGCGGGAGAGGCGGAGGTTGTTGCGCAGCCAGCGGCTTTTGCCCAGGGTAACGGTGGATGAATCCATCCTGACGCTGATCACCGACATATGCGCCGAATTCGAAGTGGACGGGATGCGGGGCGACATTGTCATGTACAAGACCGCCAGCACCATAGCCGCCTACGAAGGCCGCACCAAGGTCACCGTGGAAGACGTGAGGCAATCCGCCCAACTGGCCCTGCTCCACCGCCAACGCCGCCAGCCCTTCCAACAGCCGCAAATGGTCACTGAGCAATTGGATTCGATGATCGACGAGTTGCAGAATCAGCCCCGGCAGCGGGAGCCGTCGGACCAAGATTCCAACTCGGGTCCCGATCAGGATGACGGCGACGCTCACCAACCGGATCAGCCCGTTGATCAGGAGGACGACAGGCCGGAGGATGATGTTCAAGAGCCTCCCGATGAGTCCGGCGGCGCTCCCGAAATGGGGTCCCCCCAAGAGCAGGTTTTCGAGGTCGGCGCCCCATTATCCATCGCCTCCCTCCAGGTGCAGCCTCCCGACCGGCGCGCCAGAACATCCACCGGGCGGCGAGCCAAAACTGTCAGCGGCTCGTCTATCGGCCGGTACGTGAGCGCCAGGCCGCCCGTCGGAGATGTCACCGATCTTGCATTGGACGCCACGTTGAGGGTTGCCGCTCCCGCCCAAAAACGGCGGCGTGATGCGGCGCGGGAGGGCGAAAACCTGCCGGCCCTGCTCATCGAACCGTGGGACATCCGGGAAAAAGTCCGGGAGACCAAGACCGGCAGCCTGATCATTTTCGTGGTGGACGCCAGCGGTTCCATGGGGGCGCAGCGGCGGATGGTGGCGGTCAAAGGCGCCATCCTTTCCCTCCTGCTGGACGCCTATCAACGCCGGGACCGGGTGGCCATGATCTCATTTCGCGGCACGGGCGCCGACCTGCTTTTGCCACCTACCAGCAGCGTCGATCTCGCCCAAGTATGCCTCCAAGATATGCCCACCGGAGGCCGAACTCCCCTGAGCAAAGGAATACTCATGGGGCTTGAGGTCGTTGAGGCCGAAAGAATGAAAGACAGGGACGTCCTTCCGTTGCTGGTGCTACTTTCCGACGGGAGGGCCAACGTTGGCTTGCAAACCGCCAACACGGGGCAAACGGCCGGAGCTTCCGGGGGGGCGGCGGCTCAGGCTCTGACGGCCTCCGCCGAGGTTGAGCCGGTAGCGTCGCTGATCGAACAACAGCGCGTGCCTGCGGTGGTGATTGACACCGAGACAGGCTTCATCCGGCTCGGTTTGGCCCGCGCCATCGCCCAAGCCATGGACGCCAACTACATCCAGTTGGAAGACCTGCGCGCCGAAACCCTGGCGGACGCCGTACGGCAGGAACTGCCGGGCTTTGGTCCGGACGGCGGCGGCCCGTAGGGGCACGGCATGCCGTGCCCCTACCATGGTAAATTCTGCAACAGTCCTGATTAGTTTACACACAACTGGCAAGATTGTTACCATTTAGGAAACGTCGTCGGTTAATAATCCCATGGATTCCCGATGCCTGACGGCTGATAGCTGATCCTCAGGAGGACACCCTTGGCTCGATTCGTTTCCACACCCGATATGGACAAGATGCTTTCCCTGTCGAAACGGCGGGGTTTTATTTTTCAGGGCAGCGAGATCTACGGCGGCCTGGGCTCGACTTGGGACTACGGGCCGCTTGGTGTTGAGTTGAAGCGCAATGTCAAAGAGGCCTGGTGGCGGTCGGTGATCCAGGAACGCGACGACATGGTGGGTCTAGACGCCGCGATCTTGATGAATCCTAAGGTGTGGGTCGCAAGCGGCCACGTGGAGAATTTCTCCGACCCTCTGGTGGAATGCCGCGAATGCCACCGCCGTTATCGAACCGACGCCCTAGACGGCGACGCCTGCCCCAATTGCAGCGGTCAGTTTGGCGAGGCGCGGCGGTTCAACCTCATGTTCCACACCTTTGAGGGCCCGGTCGAGGACACCGCCCACGAAGTGTTCTTGCGGCCCGAGACTGCCCAGGGGATCTTCGTCAATTTCGCCAACGTGGTTAATTCTTCGCGGAAAAAACTGCCCTTCGGCATCGGCCAGATAGGCAAGTCATTTAGAAACGAGATAACGCCTGGAAACTTCACCTTCCGCACCCGGGAGTTCGAGCAGATGGAGGTGGAGTTCTTCGTTAAGCCGGGCACCGACGAAGAATGGCTTCAGACATGGGTGCAACAACGTTTGTCATGGTACTTGGATCTTGGGATACGCAAGGAAAACCTGCGCCTGCGCAAACACGGGAGCGATGAGCTGGCCCACTACGCAAAGGATTGCTACGACATAGAATATCGTTTCCCCTGGGGCTGGGCAGAGCTTGAAGGCATCGCCGACCGGGGCGACTACGACCTGCGCCAACACTCCGAGCATAGCGGGCAGGACATGACCTACTTCGACGAGGAATCCAAGAGCCGGTATTTCCCCTACGTGATCGAACCTTCGGGAGGCGTCGACCGGGCCACTCTCGCATTCTGGTTGGACTCATACGACGAGGAAATCGAACCTCCAACCGGCGAAGGTGAACCGACCATCCGGGTGGTGCTACACCTGAATCGTAAACTGGCGCCGGTTACCGTGGCGTTGTTGCCGCTGAGCCGTAACGAAAGGCTTGGGCCCACGGCCCGAGAGGTGTTCAACCAGCTGAACCGCCGCTTCAGGACCCAATTCGACGACGCCCAGAGCATCGGCAGGCGGTACCGGCGTCAAGATGAGATAGGCACTCCCTACTGCGTCACGGTGGACTTTGACACGCTGGACGATCATCGCGTGACCATACGCGACCGGGACACCATGCACCAATCCAGGGTGGCGATTGCGGACCTCAATTCCATTCTCCAGGACAAGCTGGAACACGGCTGGTAGAACGGACCGGAGGCGCCTTCCCAAGCTAAATTGAGACTAGGGAGATGGCTGTTAAGTGCCGTGCTTTTTCTTAGACCGCGGCTTTGGCTTCTCATTGGGCGCCTGACCGTTGGCATGGGCCGAAGCATCCGAGGGTTCCGGCTCCGCCAGACCATCGGGTGTGTGAATGTGCGAGGTTTCCACAGATAGGCAGGCCGCCACATCCTCCCATAGGGGGTCGCCGTCGGTCCGCAGCAGCCGAGAAGAATCGCCGGTGCCCTTCTCGCCAGTGTCCCCTTCCAAGCCGCCAGGCGATGTATCCGGTTCGGGAGTCTCTGGAGCCGCTTGGGGTTGGTCCACCCAGCCCTTGACTTCGGATAGCGCATCCAGAGACTCTGCCTTGAGCCGGGAAACCTGGGTGTAGATCCGCTGGGTCTCGATCTCTTCCTGGGCGGCCGCTTTCATCATCTCCACCTGGGCGAGAATCTTCCGGCCATGCTGGTTGGTCCGTTCGACGATCTCCTCGGATTCTTTTTCCGCCGCCGACCGGGCGCGGGTGAGGATATCCTCCGCCTCTTGCTTGGCCCGGCTAACGATGGATTCAGCATCGGCGCCGGCTTCAGCAAGTGTGCTCTCCGCCTTCTTCAGCGACGCCTCGGCATCTTGCTGTTTCCGGTCCGCGTCGACCCGTTGGTTTTTGGCCGATTCCAGAACCCTTCGCGCGTCCGAGGCAATCTCATGGCACACCTCTCTGGTGGCCTCCAGAATCTCCTCCGCGACCCTCTGGCGCTCCATCTCTGCTTGACCCCGGTTGGATTGGGCCCTGGCCAATTGGGTCTCCACGGTGACGTCATACGCCACAGCTTCTTCCCAGCGGTCTTTGGCCAGACCGGGCAGCATCTCCCAGTTGAAGGTCCCGCCTATGGCTTCTGGATCACCTTGATTTTGTTCCTCGCCGTTACTCCGTTTCATTACCGCACCTCTGATCCTTCCTCACGTCCCTGGCCATCAAATCCACAGATCCTTGCCACAGATCCTTGATCGCGCTGGCGGGCGCGTCAGCCAACCTTTTGGAGCCCGCCGCAACCGGGACTCCCCATCAATCCAGGCTAGCTTCAGGTTGACTGGCTGGCACAGGGTATCAACACCCTATCCCGGGTGGAGCGTTCCCCCGTCGCGGCAAGGCTGCTAGTTGAGAGTCCTATCCCAGCCGTCCAGCCTCTAATGATCCCTGGCATTGGGGATGACGACGGCTTGACACTCGGTGTGGCGCTGGATAGTATCGCCCAGTCTCGGTCCCGCCCCGAGTACGATTTCGGAAATCAGCTTTTAGGAATGGTGGAACCACATGGCCGGCGACCTAGTATCGGCGACGATTCGCGGCGGTTTGTTCACCAGAACGGTGGGCAAGAGGGTGGTGTTCTTTCAAGAGATCGCATCCACCATGGACGAGGCTGCGGGCATGTCCAAGGAGGGCGCCGCAGAAGGCGCCGTGGTGGTGGCCGAAACCCAGACATCGGGCAGGGGGCGTTTTGGAAGAAATTGGGTGTCGCCGGGGGGAAACATCCTCATGTCGGTTGTTTTCCGGCCTACTCTGGAGTCCCTGCCTTTTTTGAGCATCATGGCCGGGGTAGCCGCAGTGCAAACCATCCGCAAAACCACCGGATTGGCGGCCAAGATCAAGTGGCCCAACGACGTAATGCTGGACGGCAAAAAGGTGGCTGGGATCTTGGTTGAGAGCGTAATGGAGGGCGGGGCCGTGTGCTATGCTGTGCTGGGCATCGGCCTGAACGTGGCCCTCGACCCGTCCCAAAACCAAGAGACCTCCGGCGTCGCCACCAGCCTGGAAGCGGCGGCCAGAAAGCCCTTGGCCAGGGAAGACATCCTCCGGCAGTTACTTCAAGACCTGGACTCCCTATATTTGAAGCTCCGGCAAGGCCAAACTCCGTTGGGGCCCTGGCGGGAAATGCTGGAAACTCTGGGCCAACGGATACAAGTCACCTGGCGAAACGAAACATACGCTGGCATCGCCGAGGGAATCGACGATCTAGGCAACCTGCAACTGCGGCTGGAAGACGGCCAACTGGCCACCATGACGGCCGGAGACGTAACCCTGCGAAACAGGTGAAAGCTGATAGATTTCAGCTAACACGGAGCCAAATGCTGGAAAGTTTGAGCTTGGACGATAAGGTTGTGGTGATCACCGGCGGCGGCACCGGTTTGGGCTTGGCCATGGTTCGGGCACTAGCCAGGGCTGGAGCCAGTCTATCGATCGCCGGGCGCCGCCAAGGGGCCATTGATGACGCCGCCGCCGAAGTGAAAGCCCTGGGCCGCGACTCCATCGCGGTTTCCACCGACGTGACTGACTCAACCCAAGTCGACCGGTTGATATCGACAACCATAGACCGTTTTGGGCGCATCGACGTTTTGATCAACAACGCCGGGGCGGTGCAGGAAAACGTTCGCAAACCCATCTGGGAGATTACCGACCAGGAATGGCATTTTGAGATGGACGTCAATCTCACCGGAGCGTTTTTTTGCGCCCGGGCGGCTACCAAACCCATGGCGGACCGGGGCAGCGGCAAGATCGTCAACGTGGCCTCGGGGTTCGGCATGCGGGGAGGCCGGGACATTTACATGTACTGCTGCAGCAAAGGCGGCATGATCCAGTTGACCAGGGTCCTGTCGTTCAGCCTGGCTCGCCACGGAATAACCGCCAATACGATAGTCCCCGGATTCATTCCCACCGTCAACGCCACCGAGTCTATGGGAGACGCCGTCCCCCAATCGGGAGACCTGGTGCCCATCGGCAAACTGGGCAAACCGGAAGACCTGGGACCTTTGGCGGTGTTTCTCTCGTCCGGAGCCTCGGATTACATGTCCGGAGAGATGTTCATCGCCGATGGCGGAGGCCTGGCAGCGGGTATCGCGCCCACCGGACACGCGCCGGTTGTCCCATTGGAGGCGTAGCCGGTGCCCATTCTTCCCGAATACAGCCTGGCCGGCCGGACCGCGATTTTATCCACATCTGGAGGAGACCAGGCCCCATTGCTGGCCCAAGCCCTGGTGGAAGCCGGCGCGTCAGTGTTCACCATCGCCCGCACCCAGTCTCTGCTGGATGCCGTGCTGGACGGCCTGACGGGAACCGGAAGCCCGCCTGGCGCAGTCATGGATTCTCCATCTCCCGAAGCCCTAGGCAACGCATTGGCGGAATTTGGCCGCGCGCATGACCGCCTGGACATTCTCGTGAATGACACCCGCAGCATGTTCGCCAAGCCCTTCACCGATATCACGTTGGAAGAGTGGGATGAAGTCCACTCTCGCAACGTCAAATCCACCTTTCTTCTGTGCCAAGAAGCCGGACGCCGCATGACTCAACAGGGTTATGGCAGGATAGTCAACGTGGTTTCGGAACTGGCCGAGAGGGCTATGCTCAACGGAGCGGCGTTCGCCGCCAGCCAGTCCTCCCTCCTGTCTTTGACCAGATCCCTTGCTGTTGAATGGGGCCGGTTCAACGTGAGGGTCAACGCTCTGGGCATCGGATGGTTCTCTGCCGAAGACCTGCCGTTGGAGGTGCAACGGCAAGAGCTGCTGGTCCGCTACACGCCCCTGCGCCGCCTAGGCCACCCCCGGGACATCGGACCGCTTCTGGTATATCTATGCTCGGAAGCCTGCGATTACACCACGGGCCACGCGGTGTACGTGGATGGCGGCTTGAACGCCCATCCCTGATCGCTTACACGGCTCCCTAGGCGTTGGAAACCTTTCTGCGGACCCACATCAGCCCCGGCGCGATCAGGACGGTCAACAGCCAACCGTCGCCGGCCTTGGACCCTGCGGACAGGCCGCAGCCCCCTCCAGCCGGAGATTCAGCGGCAGGCGCGCTCGCCTCTAGCGCCCCTGGTTTGGCCGCGGTAACTGGCACGGGTGTTTGGGCGTTCTCCGGCTCCAGGGTATTCGCGGCTAATGCCGGGATGGGTGTAGGTTCTGAAGAATCTACAATCGTGGAATCCTGGGGCGGTTCACCGGCTAGCTTCAACAAAAAAGCATCGGTGACCCCGGCGTTGGTTTGGCCCAACAAAGGCCCGGCGGTTTTTCCCACAACGTAAACTCCGCCTGGGGCCGCCGTCACTCCATTGGCGCGTTGAATCAATCTCGTCCCGATTTGCTAGGTCCACAGATCGTTCCCCAGACGGTCATACCGGCTTATGAATGCGTCCTGGCGTTCCAAAGTGGTGCGGGGCTCCAAACCGGTTTGGCCGGGAAAAACTCCTCTGGTCCAGCCCACCGCATAGGGATTGCCATCGGTGTCCACGCCTACTCCGAGAGCTCTGTCCTCGTTCAACGTCCCGAATTGCCGCGACCATAGCTCTTCCCCGTCCCCGTTGTAGTGGATCAAAAAAGCATCGGTCCGTCCGGTTTGCCGTTGCCCATTTATGCTGCCGCTGACCCAGCCTGCCACGTATAGGCGGCCGCCATCGTCGACCGCGACGGCCGTGGCCTTGGCGAACCCACTAGAGGGGATGCGGAGGGACCAAACTTCGGACCCGGATCCGTTAAACTTACGAATAAACGGCTTTATGGCTGTCCGGCTTGACGGTCCCTGGAATTCCCCACCGCCTTCGGTTGATCCGGCCACATAGACTGCCCCGTCGCCGTCCACCGCGATGCCGGAGACAAAATCTCCGCCATCGGTCCCAAATTGGCGCGTCCACAGTTCCTCGCCATTTTTATCGTAGGCGCGCAGAAAGCCGTCATTGGAGCCGAATCCCGTTTGACCTGGCAAGGCCCCGGCAATCTGGCCCGTGATGAAAACGTTGTCGTCCTGGTCCACGGCCACGCCGTTTGCCTGTGAAAACTGGCTAATGCCGAAATGGCGCATCCACAGCTCGTTCCCCTCAGGGTCAACTTTGCGAACGAAGGCGCCGCCGAAGCCGCTCACACGCATCTCGCCGGGAATGTCTTCCGCGGCCACTCCCGCAACTAAAATGCCGCCACTGTGATCAACGGCCACCGACAGGGCCTCGTCGTCGCCAATGCTGCCAAACTGCCGTATCCAGATCTCCTTCCCATCAGCATCGAGTTTGCGCAGGTACGCGTCTTGCAAACCTCCAGAGCGGGATTGCCCGTCAAATCGACCTCCGGTAGTTCCCGCCACGTAGACATTGCCATCAGCGTCGACCGCCACACCGTTGGCCTCATCGGCAAAGGAAGTGCCAAACAAATGGATCCAATCAAAACCCTGCGCCGCCGCGTGGCGAACGCCAAATAACACCGTCGCAGCAGCCAACATCAGGGCGAGCACCAGGACTGATGGCAGCCAACTTTTCATGGTCAAATTTCGATTCTCACCTTTTACCGGATACTCGTGTATCAAATACTCCTGGGCGGTCGCGATTTGGGCTTTCGCCCAGATTTCAAATCAGGGGCCGTTGGTATCCGAAACACACCGATCCGGGGATGCCAGTCACATTGAAGGCCATCTGGCCGCTGGGGTACAATGTGCTTTGGTCCCTCCCGATCCCCCGGCTGTTCGATAAGGGGATATTGGCATTCAGGGCATTCCACCCCAATGAGGCAGTTTCTCTCCCCATGAATCCGTCCAACCGGCTCCCAGTGAACGGCTCCCACTGAACAAAGTACACAAGCTACAGGGAATGGCGGATATTTCCCAGGAGGCCTGGACCAAAAAACAGGCCCTCCAAAATCGCATTTTGGAATTGAGCGGCCGTCATGGCTACCGCCGCCTGGAAACTCCCATATTGGAGCCCACCGAGCTTTTCCTCCGCAAGTCGGGAGGGCAGCTGGCTTCCCAGCTGTACAGGTTCACCGATGCGGGAAGCAATCCCGTGAGCTTGCGTCCGGAATTCACCTCCCCAATTATGAGACATTACTTGGAGCGTTCAGGTGAGTTAACGCTGCCTATGCGGTGGCAATACGCCGGTCCTGTGTTTCGCTACGAAGATGACGGCGGCGCCAGCGGCCAATTCACCCAGATCGGCGCTGAGTTGCTCGGCTCCTCAAGCATCATGGCCGAAGCCGAGCTATTGGGCCTGGCCGCCTTGATTCCCGCCCATTTAGACCTGGATGAATACACGTTGGAACTCGCCGACCTGGATTTGATGAACAGTGTACTGGACACTGTGAACATCTCAGACCGGGCCAGAAACTTTATCGTCAGCGCCATACCTAAACCGGGTGACGGCCCCAATGCTACTGGATCCGCGATTGATTCCGCCCTTGGGAAAGCGATAGAGGTTCGGCTGGTGGCCGGCAGTGACCAAGACGATTCCTTGACCCAAGGCATCCAAGGGTTGGATGACATACAGGCGAAGAAGGTGCTCCAAGGTTTGCTGGACTGGAACACCTCCAGCGAGTTGGGAAACCCCGCCGCTCAGTTGGGACAGCGGAGTTCCGGCGAGGTTGTGGAACGGATGCTCCGCAAGGTGAGGGGCAGCGACACCGAGCTAAATCTTCGTAGAGCGTTGGAACTGGCCGCCGAGTTGGCGTCCATCCGCGGGGAGCCGCCGGTTGCCATTGAGTCGGCCCGTTCTGTGGTAAAAGACTCTGGCGCAGACACCGCTGCTTTGGACCGGTTGGAGCGGCTCTTGGAATTAGTACTCGCCGACCCGGCTGTGGAAGGGCGGCTCATCATAGACTTGGGAATGCTGAGAGGTCTGGCATACTATAATGGCATAGTGTTTGAGGTTAGGCATGATAAATGGCCAACCGCTCTGGGCGGCGGCGGGCGGTACGACGGATTGGCCAGCGCTTTAGGAAGCCCATCGCCCGTCCCGGCCTTGGGGTTCGCCTACAATCTGGAAGCCTTGCTCTCGTTGACCGAACTCAACTCTGATTCGGCAGAGTCCGAGACCTTTTCGGCCACGACGCTGGTCACGTGCGGAGATTCGGCAAATTACGGGAACGCTCTACAGGCGGCGAAAGAGATAAGGCAGTCGGGCCAATCGGTGGAACTGGACGTGTGCGGGTTCGGGCTGGATGAAGCTTTGACTTACGCCAAATCCAAGGGCATCCAGCGGGTGGTGGTGGCAAGTCAGGACGGGACGCGAACTGAACATCAAGTAGAGGCCGGCAAGCCCGCATGACAACTTGGATCAAGCAGATCTGAAAGTGACTGATTCAAACTCTGAAATAGCACTGCGCTTGGTGTTGCCCAGCGACGGCGAGCTGCACGAGAATACGTTGGCTTTCATGAAGGCCTGCGGTGTGGCCGTGCGGCGGCCCAACGCCCGGCGATATACGGGGAGCATCCCGGCGTTGCCGGGAGTCGCGGTATTGTTCCAACGAACCGGCGACATCCCCATGAAAGTAGAAGAGGGAAGCGCCGAGCTTGGCGTCACCGGCCTAGACCGTCTGCTGGAAAACCGGATTGACGAGAACCGGGTCACCACCCTGATTCCAGACCTTGGCTACGGAGGGTGTGAGTTTGTTTTGGCGGTTCCCGACTCCTGGCTGGACGTGTCATCGGTCGCCGACCTGGCCGACCTGGCTTTGGAGTTCCACCAGGAAGGAAAACAACTGCGGATCGCCACCAAATACCCCAGAATGCTCCGCCGACACCTGTTTGACCGGGGCATAAACTACTTCACATTGGTGCTCACCAGCGGATCGTTGGAAGCGGCGCCTATGGCGGGGTACGCCGATCTGATCGCCGACCTGACCGCAACGGGGACCACGCTGCGGGAAAACCGGCTCAAGATGTTGGAGGATGGAACCATCCTGGTTTCCCAGGCATGTCTCATCGCAAACCCGTTGGAACTTGCCAAGTCGGACCGGAGCCTCAACCTGGCCCGTTCCCTGGCGGAAATGCTGGAGGCTCACCTCAGGGCGGAGCCGTTTTACCGCCTCACCGCCAACGTCCAAGGGGCGTCGGAGCAGGAGGTTAGCGCCACCATTTTGGCGAGGCCCCAGTTGGCCGGCCTGCAAGGACCGACCATCGCCAGGGTATACAACGTAGACGCCCAGGATTGGTACTCTGTCAGCCTGCTAGTCACCAAAGAACGCCTGCTGGAGGCCGTGGACCACCTTAGAGATTCGGGCGCGGTGGACATCGCGGCATCTCAGTTGAACTATCTATTCGATGGCCGGTCTCAGGCTTTCGAGGACTTATTCGGGGAAGGCGTTTAAAAAGCTGTCAGTATTCAGTTTTCAGCCATCAGCTTTTAATCTGAAGAATTGGTGGCTGCGGGCTTTGCTTTAACCGGGCGATAGTTGAGAGAATAACTTTCGGGAACGTAATGCCGAATTTGCCAATGCACATATTCATGGCTCAACAGGCGGCCGAAAGGTTGGACTGGGGATTTGCCTATGATTGCGTAGGCAGTTTTTACCTGGGGTCCACCGCCCCGGATATTCGGGCCATGACCAAATGGCCGCGGGACCGCACCCACTTCGTCGACCTTTCGGTTAACACGGTGGGAGAGGGCGCCCGCCGAATGTTCGAGCTTCACCCGGAGTTGAACGACCCTTCGGCTCTCAACGCCACCACCCGGGCTTTCATGTTGGGTTATATATCCCACCTGGTCTCAGATGAGGTTTGGATCACCACGATGTTCCGGCCCCATTTCGACGCCGCGGAACCAGACAACCTGGTCACCACCTCTGAGAGCGAAGCCCATATTTGGGACCGGGCCTTGCAGTTGGAGATGGACCGGCGGGCGGCCGCTCCCATGGAAGGGTTCGCGCCGGCCAGCAAGGCCATCGATTGCTCGGACCAGGCGCTGGAAGTAGGCTTTTTGGAAGCGGAAGCGCTCCTGGAATGGCGCGGCTGGGTCCAGGGATTTCTGGGCCGCGAGTTTACCTGGGACCGGCTAAAACGCGCCTTGAACCGCATGTACCGGGACAACGACGACGTGCAAAGCGAAGTCGACCGATTCCTGGAGCAGATGCCCTTCAGCATGGAAAAGGTCTACGAGAAGATACCCGAAGAAATGCTGACCTCTTACCAGGAGCGGGCCCTGATGGAAACCGTAGCCCTGGCGCGGGAGTACCTGATTGGAACTTAAACTGATCAAGGGCATCGGAAAAGCCCACGAAATTCTAGACCGGGCAGACCTCCTCGACATGTCCGCGCTTCCAGAGTCCGTCGCCGCGCGAACCCGAGAATTATTCGGCGAAGACGTCACTCCTGAGCAGTCGGTGGTCCGAATGCTAAGGGACGTGCGCAACGATGGGGACTCGGCCGTTCGTAAATACGCCAATCTGTTGGACAGCGCCGGCCTAAACGATTTCTTGGTCGAGCCCAAGGAGATGCGGCAGGCCCTGGATGGAATATCCAAGGAGTTGCGCGAATCACTGGAGTTGGCCGCCGAACGGGTGAGGGATTTCCACCAAGCGGTAATGCCCAGAAGTTGGGTGGACCTGGAAAAGGGCCTGGGCGAGATGGTCCGCCCCCTGGCGATAGTGGGTCTATATGCTCCCGGCGGCACCGCGGCCTATCCGTCAACGGTTTTGATGACCGCCGTCCCGGCGCGGGTCGCGGGCGTGAGCGAGGTGATCATGGCCACTCCCAGGATAGGGCAAGAGCCGTTGAACTCTGCGGTGCTCGCCGCCGCCCAAATCGCCGGTGTGGATGCCGTCTACCAGGTGGGCGGGGTCCCCGCCATTGGCGCCATGGCATACGGGACCCAGTCGATTCCCAAGGTGGACAAGATCTGCGGCCCCGGAAACATCTTCGTGGCCTACGCCAAAAAGCTGGTCCAGGGACAGGTGGATGTCGACGGTATCTTCGGCCCGACCGAGACCATCGTCATTGCCGACGATTCCGCCAACCCCAGTTTTTGCGCGGCTGATCTGATTGCCCAGGCCGAACACGACTCCATGGCCACGGCCATCCTCGTCACCGACTCCGAGAGCCTGGTCCGCCGGGTGGAAGCAGAACTTGAAGTCCAATTGGACAAGCAGGAAAGGCGGGACATCGCCGAGAACGCCCTGAGGAACCAAGGCAGGGTGGTTCTGGTGGATTCCATCAGCCAGGCCATCGACCTTGGCAACGAACTAGCGCCTGAGCACATGTGCCTGATGGTCCAGGACCCTTGGTCGTGGGCCGGCAAGGTTGAGAATGCGGGAGGCTTGTTCCTGGGAGAGTTCTCGCCAGAGGTCATGGGAGATTACATCGCGGGGCCAAGCCACGTCATGCCCACCGGCGGTACGGCCCGATTCAGCTCGGCCCTCAGCGTTCACCAGTTCTTGAAGACCATGCCCGTGGTTGGCCTGAGCCCCCAAGATTTCAGGGGGCTGGGACCGGCGGCGGTTCACATCGCCCACGCCGAAGGCCTGGGCGCCCACGCCGGAGCGATTCAGGTCCGCCTGAATTCTCTAGCGGATAATCAGGCATCCTGAATTTGGGAAGACATCCCGGTCGTGGTGATGTCTTCAATGCGAAAATAATCTGAAATCCGAACAAACTGCTCCTGTCACATAGGCCAAAATGAATAATAGCGATTCGATTAAAAATCTGCTTCTCCCCCACATCCGCCGGATCAAACCATACAGCGGCGTGGACCCCATGGAGGCCATGGCCGAGCAGGCCGGCATACCACCGGAGAAGGTGATTCGTCTCAACGGCAACGAAAACCCCTACGGCCCTTCGCCGCGCGTGGCCGAGGCGCTGGGCGCATTTCCCCACTACAACCACTACCCCGATCAGGACCAGCGTCAGTTGCGGGAGGGTTTGTCGGATTACCTGGGCGTGGACGCAAACCGTATCGTCGCCGGAAACGGCAGCGACGAGCTCATAGACCTCCTGCTGCGGATGTTCGTGGGACCGGGAGACAACATTATCATCCCAACGCCCACCTTCGGCATGTACGCATTCTCCACTGAAGTGTGCGGCGGAGAAGTGATCTCGGTGGAGCGGGACGAGAATTTCGAGATCGACCTAGAACGGATGAGAACGGCCACTACCGCCAATACCAAAGCCACCTTTTTTCCTTCGCCCAACAACCCGTCGGGCAACATTGTCAGCGACGCCCAAATAAGGGGCATGTTGGACACGGGGATGCTGGTGGTGGTGGACGAAGCCTACTACGAGTTTTGCGGCGAAACGACCATACCTCTGGTCGACGAATACCCCAATTTGGTAGTGTTGCGCACTTTTAGCAAGTGGGCCGGGCTGGCCGGGTTGCGCATCGGCCTGGGGGTTATGCACCCGGACCTGGCGGCGACGATGATGGGCATGAAGCCCCCCTACAACGTCAACCTAGCTTCCGAGGTCGCTCTACTGGCTTCGTTGGACGACCGGCCGGGATTGATGGAGCGCGTGCACAGCATCGTCGCGGAACGGGACCGGATGATGGATCTGCTGAAACAGACACCTGGGGTGACCCCGTGGCCTTCCCAGGCCAACTTCATTCTGTGCAAATTGCCCGAGGGCCGTGGGCAAGAGATTTTCGAAGGATTCTGCCGCAAGGGAATTTTCCTGCGTTACTGGAACACGCCCCAACTCAAGAATTTCATCCGCATCAGCGTGGGACTGCCCCATGAGACCGACGCGGTGATCGAAGCGCTTGGCGAACTGGTGGGAGGGTAGGGATTTTGGCGTCGAACAGGCAAACAGATCAACAACTCGCCCCTATAAACATGCGGACCGCAACATTGGAGCGGAAGACCAACGAGACCGATATCTCAATTTCGTTCAACCTGGACGGCCGGGGCGTGTACGACGTGGACACCGGCAATGGCTTTCTGGACCACATGGTCAACCAGATAGCCCGCCACGGGCTGTTTGACATAACATTGCGGGCCAAAGGAGACCTTCACACCGGCTGGCATCACTTGGTGGAAGACGTGGCCATCATGCTGGGCCGCACGTTCAACCAAGCCTTGGGCGAGCCCGTGGGCATCCGCCGCATGGGCCACGCCATAGTGCCTTTGGACGAGACCCTGGCCCAGGTGACCGTGGATTGCAGCGGCCGCCCCTACGCCGTGGTGGAGACCGGGCTGGAAGGCGTGATGGTGGAAACCCTGCCGGGAGACCTCGTCCGCCATTTCCTAGAGTCCTTCGCCACCGAGGGCAAGATCAACCTGCACGCCAAGATATTGGCCGGCGAAAGCCCCCACCACAAGGCGGAAGCCCTGTGTAAAGCCCTGGCCCGCGCCCTTAGAGACGCCGTGGAGTCCGACCCCAGGGCGCCTGGCCAAGTCCCCAGCACCAAGGGCACTATTTCGGGGTAGGCATAGCGATTTTCCCACCTGGAATTCAATCAAACCATTCGCTAAAACGCTGAAAAACCTGGCGCCGCATCACATCTAGATCGTCCTTGTCTTGGGCAACGTCTACGTAGGAGAAAGTTAGGAATGAGCCTCGAAGATGTGAAGGCCCTCACCTTCGACACCGGCGGCACGATCCTCGATTGGCACACCGGTTTCAGCAACGCGTTGAGGAAGGCTGGAGCCATACACGGCCTCGAAATGGACTGGCCGAGGATAGCCAATGAACTTCGCCGCCGGTCTCTGGGCCGGATGGGGAACCTCGGCAAAGATACTCCTCCCGAGTACAATTTCGACGATTCCCACCGTGTTGTGCTAAACGAGTTGATCGCCGAGAACGGGCTTGAGGACATCACCGAGGAAGAACGGTACGGCATATGGTGGACGGCGGCCCATAGTTTGACGGCTTGGCCAGACTTTCCACCGGTGCTGCCAAAGCTGCGCGAAAAATTCATCTGCGCGCCGATGACAATCCTGAGCTTCCGAATTATCATCGACACGGCCAAGAGCAACAACCTGGGTTGGGACGCGGTGATCTCGTGTGAGGGCATCGGCAAATACAAGCCATTGCCGGAAGCCTATCTGACCGCAGCCCGGTGGCTACAACTGAAACCCGAGGAATGCTGCATGGTCGCCTGCCACTATTCCGACCTAAATGCAGCGAAAAACGCTGGGTTCAAGACTGCGTTCATCAGGCGGCCCGATGAGTGGGGCGCGGAGGGGCCTCCAGATCCCGAACCAAACCCGAATCACGACGTCATTGCCACCGGCTTCCCAGATCTGGCGAAGCAGTTGGGGATCCAGATTTAGGGTGGGTTGATCTCGCTCCGGTCACCCCAACAGCATTTCTGTAATGGCGAATAGACAACAATTCTCCCCCCAATCCCTGGCGTCCCTGTCCGAATCTTTTAAACGGTTCGCCGATTTGGAATGCCGGGGCATGTCGCCCCTTTACTACCGGCTCTCTCTCGAAATTGCGGTAGACGAAGAACTGCTTGCTATTGCCATCCACGCCAAACCGGGCCAGCCTAGGCCGAATCTCTTCTTCGCCGCTGTCCAACGATTATTGATGGACTCTCCCGGCCACTCGCTGGCGATTTTTTACCCTCACATCTCCGATGGTTTCTCAGAGTCTATGGCTCGGGCGCTCGAAGACCCGTCGCCCGCCTTCCGGGCCTTCTGCCTGGAAAATCGGCAGGCCTTAACTGGCCTCCTAGCCACCCGGATGGTGCAGACTAACGTGGTTCGCCGCTGCGCCACCATGCTGCCAGCCTTCACATACGCGGACGGTATTGGCTTGGGGGGAGAGCTATATTTGATCGAGATTGGCGCCAGCGCCGGGCTGAATCTCATCTGGGAAAGGTACGGGTATAGCTATGGGGATGGCCTAATCTATGGAAACCCCCAATCTCCCGTCCAAATCTCTTCCACGTTTCGGGGCAGCCGGCGGCCCGCGATTCCTGATGCGCTTCCCGCCGTGGCGGGCCGGATTGGAGTGGATCTAAACCCCATCGACCTTGCTGACCGGGAGGAGACCCTGTGGTTGAAGGCCCTGGTCTGGCCGGAACGCCGGGATGAATTGGAATTGCTCGAGGCGGCGATAACGGCAACCTCGAAAGAGCCGCCCCGGGTGCTCAAAGGAGACGCGCTCGACCTGTTGCCGGGATTGATAGCCAGCTTCGAAGCGCCCCAAATAGTTCCCCAAAAGCCCCAGGCCGCCACAGGAAAGCAAACATGATTCCCATGCCGTATTGCCGGGTTGAGTATACGAACCAAACAGGCAGCTCTTCCAGCGCGTATTTGCCCGTCAGCAGGCCAGCCGCGGTAAACATACTGGCGCCTATTAGAATGGGGAAAGCTTTGTTCAACCGAATGATTTTTCCGCCGCGCGAGCCCCATACGGAAATGATAATGGCGCCGGCAACCACCACCAAGATCGCGACCCATTGCCCTGACGCCAGGGTCTCGCCCAAAAACACCACGGCCAAAACCGCCACGAACACCGGAAAGGTGTGGATGATGGCCGATGCCCGAGAGGCTTCCTCCAGCTTGTAACCCAAGAACATCATTCCCAGCGCGCCGCCCCAGCATAGGCCAGAAACCCCAGCGGCGATGAGCCGGTCCAATGCGGCATTTTCCGGCAAGCCGGTCACGATCAATGAAACGGTTCCGTAAGCGAACAGGGCGATCACCATGTAGAAAGCGGGGAGGCTGGGCATGTTGTAGGAAGCCAACCGTTTGTCTAAAACGGTGACCATCCCCAATATCCCGGCGCTGAGCAACGCGACCCAGATGTACGAAGAAATCAAGTTGTACTTTTGACTTTGTTTGTAGCCGGGATAGAGAGCATGGGCCTTTAGGAAGGGGATCCGCTTGATGTGGTTGCGCGAGGCGGGGCGCTTGCAGTCCTCTGTCTTCTATTCAAACTTGATATGCAGCCCTGATATTCAGCTAGGTCTCACATCCAAGAATTGTCAAGAGCCCCATCGTGTAACCGCTAGGACTCCTGAGCCCACATGCGCCTGGGTATGATCTCCGTTGGCTAGCGCCCCTTGCGCTGCAGGAACTCGGGGAAGGCATCTTCCACGCCATAGCCCACTACCTTCTCCGTCGTGAAATAACGTTCGTTCTCAAACTGGGCGTGCAGGTCTTTACCCATGTCTTGGATCAAAAGTTCCTTGATCCCCATCACCGATTCGTGGCGGTTTTTCGATATCACGGTGCATATCTCCATCGTTTTGGCCCTTAGCTCTTCTTTGGGCACAAGGTGGTTCAGCAAACCGATGCGGTAAGCCTCTTCCGCTTCGACCACCCTTCCGCTGAACAAGAGCTCCTTGGCCATGGGCCAGCCGACCTGATTGGGCAGGGTCCAAGTGCAATTTATCCTGCCATAGGCCGCGGCCAGAAACCGGAATTTGGTGTTTTCGCAGCCGAGCCTAAAGTCCAATGAGGATGAAAGAACCGCCGCACCGCCGTAGGCAAGGCCGTTCATCATGCCGACGATCGGCTTGGGGGAAGCGGATATGTCATAGGACCGCTCGGGAAATTCACCGCCGTGGAGCTTCCGCGCTTCGGAGATATTTCCTTGGGCCTCTTCCCTCTGTTCGTGGATGTCACCGCCGGCCGAGAACGCCCGCTCGCCGGAGCCCGTGAGCACGATGCACCCTATGTCGTCGTCCTTGTTGGCCTCGGCCACGGCGTCATGCAGTTCGTAGCCCAACAGGAAGTTCATCGCGTTTAGAACCTCGGGCCGGTTAAGGGTGATGATCGCCACCCCTTCTTCTTTCTCCACCAAGATATGCTCGTAATCCATTAACTAACGCCTCCGCTGAATCGGTCTGAATGAGCCAACGAGCCCGAGGGTTCGTATGCTTCTGTTTTAGGTTAGCCCTGCCGAAAGATGCAAAGCCACTCCAATGTCTCGATTGTATTGGCTGGGATTGGGGCCGTCAATTATGATTTGAGAGCCCCCGCACCCGCTCGTGGTCAGTTCTTGCTCACGTTTGCGTGACTCCTGCTCCCGCTCGTGGTGAGCTTGTCGAACCGTCCGGCTCCCCTAAGACCGGCTTAGGGCGAACGGATCGCCTTCATATTGTCATTCAAATCGAAATACGCCAAGTCCATCTAGACGATTTCGTGCCCATAACCTTTGTGTTAAACTCCGGGCGGCTTTCGGGCTCGCCTGAACCAATCGGGGGGCCCCGGCCAAGCTCCCAACCACTCGGAGGTGCGGCAGTTGTCCCCACGAATGAAGGCCGGCGAGGCCGTGATTGAGCTTTTGAAACAGGAAGGCGTGACCCACATTTTCGGCATTGTTGGGTCGTCCTTCTTGGACATCCTGGATCCTCTCTACGACCGTGACGACATCCAGTTTGTCGGCGTCCGCCACGAGCAGGGCGCGGCGCTGATGGCCGATGGCTTCAGCCGAATCTCCGGCAAGCCAGGGGTAATCCTGGTGACAAACGGTCCCGGCGTGCTGAACCTGACCTTCGGTGTCGGCTCGGCCTACGTGGCCCACTCGCCCATGGTGGTGCTAGCCCCATCGGCATCACGGGACCATCAATACCGGGACTCCACCCAAGAGTTCGACCAGGTGGCCCTGTTCGCACCCATCACCAAAGCGTCATTCCCCGTGAATAAGATCGAGCGATTGCCCGACGCCATCCGTCATGCCTTCCGGGTGGCAACCTCCGGCAAGATGGGGCCGGTGCTGGTGGATATACCTCGTGACCTGCTGCCCGGCGCCGAGGTGGACATTGACATAACACCCCCTGACACTTACCGGACCGGCCAGACACGGTCCAGGGGAGACCGCGATCTGGTCGACAAAGCTGCCCGGGTGATACTGGCCGCCGAGAGGCCGGTCATCGTCGCCGGGGGCGGCGTGCAGTGGAGCAACGCCGGCGGCGAAGTGACCCGCATGGCCGACCTGCTGGGCGCGCCCATCGTCACCTCTTACGGGCGGGCCGACGCCGTGCCCAACGACCATCCACATTTTCTGGGGCATCTGGGCCGGCTGGGATCGGAAGAAGCGGCCGATGCTATCCGCCAATCCGACGCCATCTTGGCGGTGGGGACCAGACTGGGCCAGTCAACCACCTTCTTTGACAACCGTTTCGTTCCCACCGGCGTCCCGATCGTGCAGATCGAGATCGACCCCAAGGAATTAGGCCGCAACTATCCCATATCGGTAGGTATAGAGGGCGACGCCAAGGCCGTGATGATGGAGCTTTTGGAGTTGGTGCAACAGGCCGAGCCTCGCCCCAACTCCGCCTGGGTGTCTGAGATCGGCGATTGGCGCGCCCGGCGCAATCAGCGGCTGCAAGATGAGGGCAATCTTTCTTCAATGCCGGTGAAACCCCAGAGGGTCTACGCGGAACTGCGCAAGGTCATACCCCGCGACGCCATCATCGCCTTAGACGCGGGCCTGGCGCCCAACTTCGGCCAGGACCGGCTGATGTACTACGAGCCTCGCAGCTTGATGACGTCGTTGGACCTGGGCGGTTTGGGTTTCAGCTTTCCCGCGGCGATAGGCGCAAGTTTCGCCGCTCCGAACCGGCCGGTGATCAACTTCAACGGCGACGGCGGGTTCCTGTTCAACGCTCAAGAGTTTGAAACGGCCGTCCGCTACAGACAGAAACTGATCACCGTGGTCATGAACAACGACTGTTGGGGCTCGGAAAAAGCCTACCAGCGCTATGCCTTCAATGAGCGCTACGTGGGCGCCGACACGGTCAATCCTCGCTTCGACAAATACGCCGAGCTATTCGGGGGGGCCGGCTTTTACGTTGAGCGGCCCGAAGACATCGGAAACGCCATGCTGGAAGCCCTGAAAGTGGACGGACCCAGCATCATAGAGATTCCCACCGACCCAGACGAGATGCCCAGGCCCGCCCGTCTGTCCGATGTTCAGGCGCCCAAGTAGGGCAAGCCGGCTATAATAACACCGGGATATAATAGAGATATGGAACAACCAATACTGGCCAGTGAAGTAAATATCCAGGACGATGCCATCGTCATCCTGTGGAACGACGGGCACCGCAGCCCCTACCCTCACCGGTTTCTGCGCCTAAGGTGCCAATGCGCCAACTGCGTCGACGAGATGAGCGGTAAGCCCCGGCTGGACCCGGACACGGTCCCCGAAGACGTAAAGGCTATAGACCAGATGCCGGTTGGCAATTACGCCGTACAATTCTTATGGAGCGACGCCCACTACACCGGCCTCTACCCCTTCCGGTTTCTGCGTTCCGTATGCACCTGTATCGCCTGCAACCAGGCTCGAGATAAAGCCGGCATACCGGGTTAGCTGCCTCGCCCCCAAGATGCGTCTAGCCCACCGGCTCGGACCATCCGCCACTCCGCCCGCTCCCAACACAAATGGCAATAAATAAGCCTCTAATATGCGTTGATGGGGAGCCGCCCAGGGATTAGGAGCACAGGGGTAGTTGAGATGCCAAAACAGTATCGGCCACGGGAAGTAGAAAGAATCGCCAGACACCTTGGCTGGGAGTTCGGCCACCAGACCGGTAGCCATGCCATATACCAGAAACCCGGCAATTCCCACGTTTCTATTCCCACAAGCCGGTCCCGAATAGCAACCGGTACACTTAGCCACATCTGCCGTCAATTAGGCATTACACGGCGCGAATTTGATAGAATAGCCTTGGAGGTTCTCTAATGGGTAATCAAAAGTTTACGGTTTTTTTGATGCCCCTCGACGAGGGCGGGTATCAAGTAATCTTCCCCTATTATCCCAACTGCATCACGGACGGGGAGACCCTGCAAGAGGCGTTGGACCATGCCAAGGAAGCGATGGAAGGCATACTTCAAGCTGACGCTCGAACAGAAGGGGATCCAGTTCCCCGCTACGTCTATGCCGAACACGTCGTTGTCGGAACAGTTAACATCAACGTGCCCGAAGAACTTATGGAGCCCGCCAAGGAATCCGTTTCAGGCTAACGGATGGGCGCCACCCACGCCCCAAAAACCGAATCGACGGAATATCAATGGCTGAGTTGACCATAACGTTTGTGGAAGCGCCATCCATCATCAGTGCCCTCGTCGGCATCAACGTTCAACCCGAATCTACAACGAAGAACCCGCCGGCCCCAGGGGCCAAATCGTGCCTCAATTTGAACTCGAGCTAAGAAACCTAGAGCTTCGTCAACGGTTTCCGCCCTCCCTCGGTTTCAATCCCACCCCTAGCTTCTCCTCACCTTTTCCGGTTAAGTCGACGGGGCGCCGTCGGACATCGGGAATTTTTTTCAACGCGCTCCGCTCCAGACCCAATACAAAGAAACTGGGAAGCTCTTCAGGCGTAGCTGCGAATCACGGTGTCCGGGTCGAGCCCGTAGGAAAAAGCCAGCCGCGGCGGCGAAGTACCTGGAGCGCGCAACACTGCTCAGCCTTGATACGCTATAGGCTCGAACCCGGGTCATGGAGGCGTGATCCTAAAGCGGTTTAGGCCGTAGAGCCGGGTTCCGGAGCAGCCGGCGGCTTGTTGTGGGACCGCAACGGCTTGGTGGTGGAATGCTTCAGGTGGGGGGCGGTGAAGGAGTTGGACTTGAAGGAGAACGTGGATAGCTGCCTTTCCCCAGGTTCGCCGCAGGTAGCGCACGGCGCCGTTTTAGCAGCTTGTGAAACAGGGCGAAGCAGTTCGTATTCGGCGTCGCACTTGGAACAATAATATTCGTAAATGGGCATGGCCACCTCTCTGTCATCGATTATATACTAACGAAAATCCCAAATGACCACCCGGACCCCGCATTGACCCAATAACGAAAAACCCCATCACTCAAAGAGGAACATCATGTTAGACCGGCCCTTGGCCGCGGTCTATGACAAGATCAGCGCCGAACAAGAGCGGCGCTGGTTGGGTGACGCACGAAGGGAGATGCTGAAGGACCTGACCGGAGAAGTTCTTGAGGTCGGCGCCGGCACCGGCGCCAATTTCCGATACTACCCGCCGCAGGCAAGGGTTACGGCCATCGAGCCGAGCCCCAACTTCTCGAAACGGGCCGAAGTAAAATTGGCCGATGCCCAGGCCGCCATCCAACTCAAGCAGGCCGATGCACAACACTTGCCCTTCGAAAACGATTCTTTTGACGCCGCCGTGGCGACTCTGGTGTTTTGCACCATTCCGGACCCCATGGCGGCCCTGGCCGAGGTTCGCCGGGTGACCAAGCCGGGAGCCCAGCTCCTCTTGATTGAGCACGTTCGCGCCCTGATTTCCTTCAATAGATTCCTCCTGAATCTTTGGGGCCCCTTCCACAAATTAATTTTTGTCGGTTGCCACTTGAACCGGGATACAGAATCCAACGTAAGGAACGCAGGTTTCCAAGTGCAAGAAGTGAGACAGCTGGCATTGGATTTGGGTTCGGTCCCAGTCATACTGATACGGGCAACCAACACCAAGACCTCAAACTAGGATGACCAACGGCGGCTTTGCCGCAATCAATCGCAAATTTAGACCGCGGTAACAAGAGAGGAATCCAAGATGACCGATGCCAACGACGTGGTGATCATAGGCGGCGGCGCCGCCGGTTGCGCGGTGGCGTATTACTTGGGATTGGCCGGTATTCCTGCAACCATCATCGAACGCGATGGCGTCGCCAGCCAAGCTTCGGGTTACGCGGCCGGCGGTCTGAACCCACTGCAAGGGTCGGGAATACCCGGTCCGCTGGGTCCGCTGGCCATGGAGTCTTTCAAGATGCATCGCTCTCTCGCTGAGGAGCTTCAGGATGCAACGGGCATCGATCACCCTGCCTCCACCGGGAACGTACGAATTTTTGTGTACTTTCCCAGGGCATAGCGCCACCGAGTACGGCGAGTTCATGGTTTTGCCTTAAGAGGTGATCAACGAGGTACACTTGGTAGGCGCTCCCGACTTAACGCCGATCTCCGAGCCTTGGTCACCCGTTATTTCTTTCGCCGGAACGCCTGCCATTTTTGTAACATCAACGCCAGCGGCAACGTCCGGAACAGCTCAACCCCAGTAGTGGCGAGGCGCCATGGCGCGTGGTAAACTTCGGTGACCGCCAAGCGCCCTCCCAGAGCGCCACGGACCGTCCACTTCGATCATTGGGGACCCAAGCGGGTCCATCGAAAAGGGGGACCAGGTTGCTGAGGATCCATAACACTCTGACCAAGAAAGTGGAGGAGGTCCAGCTGGTGACGCCCGGGCGCCTGACCATGTACACCTGCGGCCCCACCGTCTACCGTGACGCGCATATCGGCAACCTGCGCACGTACATGATGGCCGATTGGATCCGGCGGGTTGCCGAGGCCAATGGCCTAGAGGTTTACCAGATCAAGAACATCACCGACGTCGGCCACATGCGTCAGGAAGCCCTGGAGACCGGCGGCGACAAGATGATTCTGTCAGCCTTGGCCGAGGGTAAAACCGTACAGGATATCGCCGATTTTTATACGGACGCTTTCCACCGGGACGAAGCCAGGCTGAATATACAAACCGCCCACGTTTTTCCCGAAGCCACCAAGCACATCCCCGAAATGGTGGAGATGGTCGGTAAGCTGATGGCCAACGGTTCCGCCTACGAAAAGGGCGGAAACATCTATTTCGACGTCGCCAAATTCCAAGGTTACGGCAAACTGTCCCGCAACACCGGCGCTGACCTCCTAGAAGGAGTGCGGGCCGAAGCCGATCCACTGAAAAAAGATCCCCGTGACTTCACACTTTGGAAGGCGGCCGAGGCAGGTCGTGACCTGAAATGGGAAAGTCCTTGGGGAGACGGGTTCCCCGGCTGGCACATAGAATGTTCCGCCATGGCCCACAAGTACCTGGGGGAACGCTTCGACATACACACCGGCGGGGTGGACAATATCTTTCCCCACCACGAAGACGAGATCGCCCAGAGCGAGGCGACATTTGGACATCCGCACGTGAATTACTGGGTCCACGCCCAGCATTTGCTGGCCGACGGCGCCAAGATGGCCAAGTCCTCGGGCAACGTTTTCCTTTTGGACGAGTTGATCTCCCGTGGCTTCGATCCCATGTCATTCCGTTACCTTTGCATGACCATCCGATACCGCAACCGCATGAATTTCACCTTCAACTCCCTCAGGGCGGCGGAGAAGGCTCTTAACAACCTGCGGCACCGCATGTGGGTGTGGAATGATCTGCCGGCGGTTAATGGACAGGCCAGCGGCGCGGAACCGTGGCGCGAGAAGTTTTGGGCGGCAGTGGAAAACGACCTGGATTTGCCATCGGCTCTGGCTGTCACCTGGGATATGGTCCGGTCGGACATAGCGCCCCAGGCCAAGCGTGAGTTGATCTTGGAATTTGACCGGATCTTCGGACTGGATTTAGACCAGGTCAACGCCTCGTTTGCGGTGCCAGAGACGGTGTCCGCCACCATGGACCGGCGAGTTACTCTGAGGAATCAATCCGATTTCTCCGGCGCTGATGCTTTGCGGTCCGAAGTGTCCGCCAGCGGCTACCTGGTGCAAGACGCCCAACAAAGCTTCCGCATCCGCCCCAAGACCGGCTTGGAGCAGCGCAACGACCGCTGGCGGTCCGTTTCTTCGTCCCGGGAGGTGGAATCGCTCCTTGGGCAGCCTTCGCAGGTGGACTTCACTTTCATTCTGAACGCCTACAGTTATCCCGAAGACGTTCAGCGGTGCGTGGGCAGCATGATCTCATGTTCCCAGGGGTACTCGAGCGAGATAATAGTGGTAGACAACGGCTCCACCGACGGCACCGGCGAGTGGCTGGAGGAATTCCAAGCCGGGAACCCCGCCTTAAGCGTGATTCACTGCGACCATAACGTTGGCGACGCCGCGGGTAAGAACATCGGGTTGAAACTGAGCCGGGGCAAGCACATCATCGTCTTGGACGGTTCGGCGGAGATCGTGGGCAACATCCTAGACCCCATACGCGCCAGTCTCGAGGATCCCACGGTGGGGATCTTTGGCCCCTACGGGCTGACCACCGACGACATGCAGCATTTCCATGAAGAGGTGGAGCAGGGTGAGGCCGACGCCATGCAAGCCTATTGCATGACCTTCCGGCGGGACGCCCTGGACTCTGTGGGCCTGATGCGGGAATGTTTCCGGTTTTACCGCAATTTGGACATCGACTATTGCTTCCAGTTCAAAGACAAAGGGTTCCGCGTTGTGTCCGATAGCACGTTGCCCTTGGTGCGCCACGAACACCGGCAGTGGACCGAACTAGACGACAACCAGCGGGACGAACTGAGCCGCAAGAATTTCGGCCGGTTCCTTAAGCGGTGGGGCAACCGTCCCGATTTGCTGATATCCGCCGACGCCAAGGGCTTCGAGCAGGCGCATTTCCGCCACTGATTCCCAGCCTGTCCATCCCGGATTGTCTCTTTCCCTCTCCTCTGAGTGGTTTCTCGCGCCGCCGATCTAACCAGATCCAAACGCCGCTCCTCATACCCCGGCGGCATATAGGTTCTTAAAACCACCGTTATCCAAGCCTGATGCCCGGCCGGCATACTGAGACGTGAACGGAAAACAACCTCGTCAACATAGACCTTCAGGGGGCATGTGGGGTGCTTCCATGAGCCTAAATTTCCCAGGCGGTCCTAACCGTAAATTGATTCACCATGGAAAGGTGACGAAGTGAGAACTCCTTGTAGTAATTCTCTCACCGTATGTTTGAAATCTTTGGAGGAAATCAGGCGCCAATGCGACGAATTACACCAAATGAATCCATTTACAGGTTTCAGAATTGACCCTCTTCCGACTATCGGACTTCGAACATCAGGATTCATTTGGAAGCGTAACGCACGCCTATTTGATCATGACATTTACCTCGACGAAATTTGAGTCTATGCATCGAAATTCCGCACATTCACGTCAAATGGATTTCTCTTGACTGGCCTGGTACTCTTTGCTAGAGTCCAGCCAGACCTCAGGCTCGCAATCAGCTTCAGCCCCAGCTCCGGAGTCACTGACCCATGGAGGACATCGCCCAAGGACTTCTGGCCGGCGGCCAACGGGCCCTTTCCAGGGCGCTCTCATTACTAGAGGAAGGCTCTCCGGCAGCCGCGGCGATAATGAAGTCCATAGACCCCCACACCGGCGGGTGCTATACAGTCGGGATCACCGGTCCTCCCGGCGCCGGGAAAAGCACCATAGTAAACCGGCTGGCTGAATTATTGCGGAGACAAGGGTTAACCGTCGGGATCATCGCCGTAGACCCAACCAGTCCGTTTAGCGGCGGCGCTTTTCTGGGAGACCGCGTCAGGATGCAGCGCCACTACCTGGATTCAGGGGTCTTTATCCGCAGCGTGGCCACCAGGGGTCAAACCGGGGGGGTGCCCCGTCTGATCAAAAGCATGGTGCGGCTTCTGGACGCAGCCAGGAAAAACGTGGTTTTGGTGGAAACCGTGGGTGTGGGTCAGACCGAACTGGGGGTCATGGGGGTGGCCGACACCGTTTTGGTGGTGCTTATACCGGAATCGGGAGACTCGGTGCAAACCCTGAAAGCAGGGATCATGGAAATAGCCGACATCTACCTGGTGAATAAGGCGGACCGGGAGGGGGCCAGCCAGATGGCCGCGGCTATCACCGCGATGCTTCAAACGTCACCGCCAGCGTCATCCAACAAGCCCGAGTGGGCGCCTCCGGTGTTGCTCGCCGCCGCGCGCACCGGCGAAGGCATTGGCGAATTGTGGACCCAAGTCCAAGCGCACCGGGAGTTTTCCGAAACCAGCTCTCACTTGCGACACCGCCGGGAGCAGCGGCGGCAGCAGGAATTTTTGGAAACCGTTGAAGAAGAGTTGAGCAAGAGATTAAGAGCTCAGATCGATGAAAGCCCGAAGGTCAGGGCAATTTTGAAGGAAGTGGCTGGCAAAGGCTTGGAACCGTATTCGGCCGCTATTGAATTTTTGGATTCTGGAGTTGACCTAGATTCACGGTGGAGCGTCAGGCCTCCCCCAGAGGCTGGCGGCTACTAGGCATTCCGCGCAGATCCAATCTAGGATCACCCGATTCTGTCCCGTGACAGATTCCAGGCACCCCAGGGTTGCGTCGATTAAGGTGTGGATTAAAGGGTCGCGTTCCCGGTCGAGTTCAATTATGTTGATATGTACCGGACGTGATTGGTTGGGAGAGTAAAAATGGTGATATTAGGGGTTGATCTTAGGGCGTCGTCCAAACGCACCAGCACTGTGGTGGCCCTGGACGGCGATTCAAACGTTGTATTCTTCGATTCCTTCGACCATGATCCTGAATTACACGAGATGGTCGAGGCATGGAAGCCTGAGCTAATCGCCATAGGCGCCCCCTTGGGGCTTCCCGGGGGGTTGTGCTGCCTAGAGACGACGTGTTCTTGCCAATTTTCGACTCCCCTGAACAAGGGGAGGCAGTCGGAGATTGACTTGGCCCGGATGGGCATAAGTTGCTTTTTCACGAATAAAGGATCCATCATCCGCAGTTTGATCTATCGCAGCATCCAGATGAACCAGCATTTGTCGGAGATGGGTTACCGGGTGATTGAGGTCTATCCCCATGCCACCAAGGTGCTGCTTTTTGGCGACACTGCGCCACCGAAGAACAACCCCGGCAGTGTCGCATTCTTGAAGGAGAAGCTGGCGCCCTTGGTTCCCGGTTTGGACAAGCATCTTGATGAGTTGGACCGGAATTCGTGCGACGCCGTCGTCAACGCCTACACTGCCGTTCTCCATATGCGGAACGAAACCGATATGTTGGGAGCGGAGGATGAAGGCATGCTTGTCTTGCCCAAATTACCCAGCTAAGCCCTTCCCAGCGGCAGGTTTCCGCTCCCAAAAGCAAAGACCCCTCGTCAGGCATTTAGCCTGAGGAGGGGTCTTTCGTTGCCTCGCTCTTGTTACATCGGTCTTTAGGAAGAGGAATCGCCGCGGTCCTGCTGTTGGTTGCCGCTGGCCATGCCCAAGAAAGGCGCCAACATATTGGTGAATTCCATGGGGAAGATCCATTTGGTCGACGGACTATCTCCCAAGGATTTCAGAGTGTCAAAATACTGAAGACTCATGGTCTTTGCGTCCACGGTGTTAGCCACCTGATAGATGCGGTCCAAAGCCGAACTGAATCCCTCGGCGCGCAGAACTTGGGCCTGTTGATCGCCTTCCGCCTTGAGTATCTCCGCAGCCCTCTCGCCTTCCGCTTGCAGGATGGCCGCCTGCCGCTCGCCCTCTGCCCGGTTGATTTGGGCTTGGCGCGCGCCTTCGGATTCGGTGATCTCAGCGGTCTTGATTGCTTCTGCCGACTTTTCCCGCTCCATGGCCTGTTTCACTCCCGGAGGCGGGTCAATCTCGTTGATCTCGACTTGGGACACCTTTACCCCCCAGCGCTCGGTGACCTCGTCCATCCTCAACTGCATCTGGTCGCGGATGCGCTCCCGTTCGGTCAATGCTTCTGACAGGGTGGTTGAGCCGATTACGGCGCGGAGAGTGGCGAAGGCCAGATTCACCACCGCCAATTCGAAATTTTGGACTTCCAAGACGGCCTTTTCGGCCATGTCTTCCATCACCCTGTAGTAGATGACGAAATCCATATCCACCACCACGTTGTCGGCGGTGATGTACTTCTGCGTGGGAACTCGGGAAACCCGCTCTCGCAGGTCTACCTTGGTGCCTTGATACATGACTGGAATCAGAATATGGAGTCCGGGCCGGCGGGTCCCGATAAAAGTGCCGAACCTTTGAACGACCATCCGCTGGTAGGCCTGGACAACTACCACTCCTGTCGCCATGGGCGCCTCCTACGACGAATTATTTCCCAATATAATGTTGGTTGGCGTTAAATATCGGCGTTAACGGGTCGCGCCACAGTCAAAATCAAGCCGTCAACCCCGACAACGGTTACCCATTCGCCAATGTTTATCACGTTACCATCCTGACTGTCCGCTGTCCAGGATTCACTTCCCACCTGGACCACTCCACGGGGAGCCATCTCTCCAGTAACGCTCCCGGCCTGTCCAATCAGCGACGGCCGTTCGGATTTTCGGGTTCGTCGGCGCGAGCGATAGACTTCCCAGGCTACATAGCCCACTCCGGCGCCCAATACGCTGGCGCTCCCGGCCAGCAGCCATCGGCTCACCGACACCTCTGGCACGGTGGGAGACACATCCCCCAATTGGTTGAAAAGCAAAAGACCTCCTAGAATCAAACTGACTATCGCGCCCACGCCCAAGATGCCAAACCCGGAAACCTGGGTTTCCACCACGGCCAACACCACCGCCAGGATGATGAACGCAGCGGCGGCCCAGTTCACCGGGAGGTTGCCCAACGCCAAGAAGGCCAGGATCAGGCAAATACCACCCACCACCCCGGGGACGATCAGTCCGGGATTGAACAATTCGACGATGATGCCCAAGCCGCCCAAGGTGAGAAGGATAAAGGAGACGTTGGGATTGGAAATGAACTCCAGGAAGCCCTCCAGTAGGTTCTTATCCACTCGCCGTATATCCAGGCCCTCGGTGGACAACACCCGTTCCTGATCCTCCCCGGCAACCTGCACACTGCGCCCGTCCAACTGGGCCAAAAGGTCTTCCATATTCTCGGCGATGAAATCTATGATGTCTAACTCCAGGGCTTCTAATGAGCTGAAGGACGCCGCTTCCCGGACTGTTCTCTCCAGTGCTTCCTCGTTACGGCCTCGTTCCTGGGCTATGCTGCGAATCAAGGCAGCGGCATCATTTTCGACTTTGCTGGCCAGCGTCTCTTCCAGGTCTTCTCCAGTTGCTGACACCGGGGTGGCGGCGCCGATGTTGGAGCCCGGCGCCATCACCGCAAAATGGCCCGCAGCGGTCACAAACGTGCCCGCTGAACCCGCTCTGGCGCCCTTGGGAGATACGTATACTGCAACCGGCACGGGCGAATCCAGCAATAACTCGACGATATTCCTAGTGGAGCTCAGCAAACCGCCGGGTGTGTCCAACTCCATGATGACCAGTTCTGCTTGCTCCTCCTGAGCTTGCGCGATGGTCCGTCCGATATACTGGGTTTTTACGTCGTTGATTATCCCGTCAACCTTTATCACCAGGACATGCTGGCCCTGAGGCTGGGTCTGAACGTGGGCCATGGCCGTTCCAGCCAGTCCCGCGATAAAAAGCATGGCAAACAAAGAGAGAAGAAGAAGCCTAACGCGGACCGCTAACGCCATTTCGCCCCTCCTGAACCGTCTTGCCGAAATAAGGAAACGCCATCGCGAATTCAGGGAATCGCCTGCGCGATTTGATGCCTGATTAATTAATAGAGCGGTTGCCGGTTGATCAAATGGATGATCAGTCCCCAGCGCCGGCTAGATTATCGGCCGGCGTTGCGGAAACCAGCGGAATCTCGAGCTCCGGTTGATTGGCAAATCGGGCAAGGATGGGGTTGATCAGGCGGAGCGCGCCGCCCAATGCGGAATGGCCCATGACTTTGGCTATGGCGCGACTGTGCCAATCGAAGGAAACGTCAGGAGAATTCATCAGGTCGGTGTGAACGCCAACAGCCACCGCCTGGCGGGTCAACACTCCGATCTGCCGGTCATTGAGAAACTCAAACAGACGCCGGGCGGAATAGCCGACTTCCAATTCGTGGGACAACAGCGCTTTCCAGCGCCGGTGGTATGGGCTGAGCTTGGCCGCTGAAAGGTCGCCGGCATCCAGGCCCTGAGCTAGGGTTTCGGCGGCTATGTCGGCACACAACAGGGAATAGAATATTCCGCCTCCGGTGGTCGGTTTCACCTGCCCGGCGGCGTCTCCCACAACTAACACCCGGTCGCCATAGGTCCGTTTCAACGGGCGAAGCGGCACCCCCCAGCAGGCCGGCTCATCAACTACCGAAGTGATTCTACCCAACGCCTTCTGCCCGGCGATAAAGGCCGCCAAATGCTCCGGCGCTTTTCGGCGGGACATCAATCCGGCTAAAGCCCTATCTTGCCCCACCGGAGCCAGCCAGGCAAAAAATCCTGGCGCAACACGTTGGCCTAGGTGGACCTCGACCTCTTTCACGCCTCTGGTCTCCACCAAGGCCTGAACTCCGGCCACGTGATCGGGCACAGAACCCAGCCCCAATTGGCGGCTGAGGGAAGATCCAAATCCGGAGGCAAGCACCAAGGACCTGGCGGAATAATCTCCTTGATCGGTGGCCACGGTCACACCTTGGCGGTCCCGCTTTACCTTGAGGACCCGCCGCCCCAGCAGATATCTGGCGCCGGCGGACTGGGCTTGTTGTGCGAAGCCGGCCACATATGCCACTCGGTCGATAATTACCGCGTTGGGAGCGGGGGAATCAAAGCGCACCGTGGGGCCGGAAGGCGCCACCACCTGGGCGGAACAAGCTTCGTGGAGAATCAAATTCGGGTCGACTGGAAAACGCCGGGCGCACTCTTTGCCGATGATTCCGGTGCACACCTTGTTTCCGATGTCGGTCCGCCAATCGATCACCGTGACGGAGTACCCCTCGAGGGCCAATGACAACGCTGTTTTATTGCCGGCAGGCCCGGCGCCCACCACAATCACATCGTCCAACTCAGCAAACCTCGGCGACTGCCCCTTCGGGTGGGGCGGTTAAAGGCGAGTGCCGATTTTACCATGTCAGCTTCGCTGATTCCAAGGCGGAAGCCGGTAGGAAAGCGAGTGCTTCCGTTCAATCCAAATCCTACCAGGCTCTCTCGCTAAGGAATTGACAGGCGCACTCCACGGTGTATAATGAGTCTAATTTCACGATTGGTCTGACCACTTTCCACATGCAAACGCTAGAACCAAAGGTAGGCCGGCGACTGTACGAAGACATCGTACAGCAGTTTCACGCCCTCATCCGCCAGGGTGAATTAGAGCATGGCGCCCGGCTGCCTTCCGAACGGGCTATGGCCGAACAATTCAAAGTCAGCCGCAGCTCGGTGCGCGAGGCCATCCGTTCCTTGGAATTGCAGGGATTGGTGGTTACCAAACGAGGCTCGGGCACCTTCATCAACACCCAAGACCTCGACTCGGTGGTGGCGCTGCTGGCGTCCACCCTCAGTTCCGGACCCAGCGCACCGGACAACCTGGACGACATTTTTGAGATGCGCCACGTGCTGGAGCCTCAGATCGCCGCTATGGCAGCCCTTAGGGCGAACCCGGAAGAGGTTGCCCGGCTAGGAGAGATCCTAGAAGAGCAGGAGCGGCAGATTGCCAATGGTGAGACCGGGGTGGACGCGGACACGGCGTTCCATTTCGCCCTCGCCACCGCCACCCATAACGCCGCGCTGGTCAAAGTGGTGAGCGCCGTTGAAGACATACTGAGCCGCTCTCGAAACCAGAATTTGCAGGCCCCAGGAAGGCCCAGCCGCTCGCTGGCCTCCCATCGCCGGATTTTGGAATCTATCAAAACCGGCGATTCCGAACAAGCTCGCCGGGCCATGGAACACCATTTAGCGGTGGTGGAACCGCCGGAAGTCTCCAGTTATCAGGCAGAAGGCTAATAACCGAAAACACAAATTAATCTAGGAGGAACCGCCATGAGCACAGTCGCCGTGGAGGTGATATACCGAGGGATTTTCCAAAAGACCCTGGCCAGGAACATCGTGCGTTCAATCGTGTTCGCCGCCCGAAAAGAAGGCAAAATAGGAACGGCCTTCGGCCGTTACGGGGATTCTCCAGAGCGCAATGGCATCCCCGCGAAGCAATTTGCCATCGTGGCGGATAATCCGGAAGAACTCGAAGAGAGCCTGGCGGTCTACGAAGCTTCCGAAGTGGACGTCACCATCAATGTGGACGACACCTTATGCAAGGGCCTGGAGTCTTGGGCCTGGTACGGGTTGCAGCCCATCAACGAATTGACCAAGCCTAACGGCACGCTCATGGTGACGTCCCGGCAAACCGCCGACGCGTTAGTAGAGGACATCCATCAGAAAGACGCGCCATACGACTTGGCCATCGTGCCAAGCACCGTCAGCTTCTCTGGCTTGTGGGTTTACAAAGACGACCACACGGATGTGCGGCTGTTGGGTGCCCTTTGCCGGGTTTGCCCCCAGTTGGTGAGCCTGGCTTCAATGCTGGAAGTGATCAAGGACACTTGGAACGACGATGTCAAAGTTGCTTCCGCACAGCGGACCCACGACCGGATCGCCACCCGCACGGTGGAACCCGGAGAGGGCAACAGCGAAACCCCCTTCACGTTTGAACTCCCTGGTTGGACGAAAATGGAGGAGGGCCTGGTTATCCGCGGCATTGAACAAGGTGGCGGCTTCCGGGGCGGCGAGGAGGGCTATGAGCCCATTCGAAACTCGGTGTTCAAGAAGTGGAGCACCCGGTCCATGAGGCCCGTGATCAATTTCGAGACCTGCATCAAGTGCACCCTTTGCTGGCTGCAATGCCCCGACACCTGCTTCGACGTGACGCCCGACGGTCTATATGACGCCAACATGGAGTCGTGCTGCGGCTGCGGCGTCTGTGAGGCCGTCTGCCCGGTCCCAGAATGCGTCACCATGGTCAGCGAGGCCGATTTCAACGACAACAACAGCCAGTGGGAGATGTGGCAGAAAGATAAGGACGGCTACAACACTTGGATGACCGGCTTGGTGGAAAAGCAGAAGTCTGAAACCCGTACCCACGGTTACCACCACCTGGGCGGCTACCCGGAACAGGTTGCAGCCACGGAGGACGACTAATGACCAGCTTGCAGACGCAGCCCATTCAACAAGGGAACGAGGAGCTGATCAGCGGCAGCGAGGCTATCGCCATCGCTTGTTCCCTGGCCGACGTAGACGTGATCACCGCCTATCCCATCCGGCCCTACGACACGGTGATGCAGTACGTCTCCAAACTCAAGGCCGACGGCGTCTTTGATTGCGACTTCATCGTCGCCGAAAGCGAGCACTCCCAGTTTGAGATCGTCAAGCACGCCTCCTCGGTGGGGGCTAGGACGTTCTGCGGCTCCAGCGGTGTGGGCTGGTTCTACGCCTTTGAAGCAATTACCGTCACCGCCGGCCTGCGGTTGCCTGTGGTGGCCATGGTCGGCAACCGGGCGTTGGACGACCCTGGCGCGTTTGGGGTTGAGCACAACGACGCTTTGGCGGTGCGCGACTTGGGCTGGATGCTCTACTGGGTGGCTACGGCGCAGGAAGCGCTGGACATAGCTCTGCTGGCGTGGCGGGTTGCTGAAGACCCCAGAGTCTTCCTGCCCTTCGCCGTCAGTTGCGACGGTTCCTTCCTAACCCACTCACAGGCCATCGTAAACGTCCCAACGCAGGAACAGGTGAATCGATTCCTGCCCCCCTACGACCGGGGCAAGCTGCAACTACACCCCGACAACCCCATTACGATAGCGCCCCAAGTCAATGAAGACTGGCTGATGGAGATTCGACGTCAGACCGACGAAGCGATGCAGCGCACGGCCGGCGTCATCAAAGAAGCCTATGAAGAATTCAAAGTCGAGTTCGGTCGGGGAGACCCGAGCCCCTTCATCGAAGAATTCATGACCGAAGACGCCGAAATCATCCTGGTCGGAATGGGAACTCTCGCGCTGCCGACCCGCGTCGCCATCAGGAGGATGCGCGAGGAGGGCAAGAAGGTTGGTTTCGTCCGGGTGAAATTCTTCCGGCCCTTCCCGGACGAAGAACTGCGCGAGGCGCTGGGCAATTGCAAAGCCGTCTGTGTAATCGACCGGGATTACTCATACGGATCACCCGCTTTTGGCGGAGTGCTCTTCCACGAGATTCGTTCGTCCCTTTACCCCATGGAAAAGCGCCCGCACATTATGAACTTCATCGCCGGCCTCGGAGGCCGCGAAGTCCGCGTCAGAGACGTGAACCAAATCGCGGACGCAGGCCGGAAAACCATTGACACCGGCGAGATCGAGCAGGAAACTACCTGGATAGCAGTAAGGGAGTAGAAACTATGACAACACTGCAGGAGTTGCCCGCGGTAAGCGGGGTTAAGAATATACCGGTAGCCGAGGGTTTTACCTCCGGCCATCGCACCTGTCAGGGGTGTGAATCGGCCCTGGTGATGCGGCTAATGATCAAAGCGGCCGGCCCCAGGACCATCGTGGTCGGCAGCACCGGCTGTATGTACGTGGCCAACACCACCTACTACAGCACGCCCTGGGTGGTGCCGTGGATGCACACCCAGTTGGGTTCTTCAGGCTCGGCAGCCATGGGAACGGCTGCTGGTTTGGCTTCTATGATGCGCAAAGGCAAAATGCATAAAGAGCCGATCAACGTCATCGCATTCTGCGGCGACGGCGGCGGCGCCGACATGGGGCTGTCGGCCATTTCCGCCACGCTCCAGCACGACGAATACAACCTGCTGATCCTCATGTATGACAACGAGTCCTACGCCAACACCGACATTCAGGTGTCGGGTAGCTCTCCCTGGGGCGCCAACTCCACCTTCAGCCCTCCGGGGAAGGTCCACCGTATCATGAACAAGCGGTGGAAGAAGAACACCGCGCCGATGCTGGCGGCGGGACATCCAGATTGCCGCTACGTCGCCACGGCCTGCGGATCATATGGACTTGATTTCACCAACAAGATCCGCCGCGCATTGACCATCGGCGGTCCTACCTTCATCCACAGTATCGACCCCTGCCCCAAGGGTTGGGACTATGACCCCAAGTATTCTCACGAGCTGGGCATGCTGATGGTGGAGACCGGCCTCTGGGTGCAATACGAGATCGTAGACAACGAGTTGGTTCTAAACGGCCCCAGCCGGGCTATCGCCAGGGGCATCCGCAAGCGCAAGCCCGTGGCCGAGTACCTGGACCGCCAGGGCCGGTTCGCCCACATGACTGACGAGGATAAGAAGTTCTTCCAAGAAAAGGTCGACAAGAGCTGGGAAGAATGGTGGCTCCCGGGCGTCATGCCCATCACCCAAAAGGCCGCCGATTGACCAGAGCGGTCTAACGGTTCCTGGGGTTCCTAGAGTGAATGTAGGGGCGGGTTTAAAACCCGCCCCTTGGTCGTTTGCGGCCAAATTTGCTATTACCTCCGCCAGTGGCGATTGACCCAACGTGTGGCGTAGGCTATCCTGGCCGTAAGATTCCCATTTCGCGCAGATTTCGCCAAAATGAGGTGCTAAATGGCTATAACGCTGAACCATACGATCGTTCCCGCCAAGGACAAAGAGGAGTCAGCCCGGTTCTTCGCCAGAATCTTCGGCCTTAACTACGACGGTCCCGCCGGGCACTTCGCCCCGGTGGTGGTCAACGATACGCTGACCATGGATTTCGACAACCGGGACGTGCTGGAAAGCCACCATTACGCCTTCCACGTCGGCGATGAAGAATTCGACCAGGTCTTCGGCAGAATCAAGGCGGACAATATCACCTACGGCAGTGGCCCGCGGGACTTGGACGACATGCAGATTAACACCCGCCGCGGTGGCCGGGGTTTTTATTGGGTGGACATTGACGGACACATCCTGGAGGTGTTGACCCGGCCGTAGACAGGATTGTCCTTTGCCGCAGGGGTGCCCCGATTTAAATTGGGTGCCCCTGCGTCTTTTTCCGTCATGGTGCTCCGGGGGCGGCCAACCGCTTCGCTTTTCCCAACACCTCCTCGTTTCCCGCTCCAGTCTCCACCGAAACATCCTTGTGCTTGCCAGCCCATCCCCCAGATAGTAGATTGGCCAAGGTAATGCTCCAACACGCCACTATCTCTCAATTGAGAGTGCGCGGCGGGTTCAGGGCACGGGCCACTCGGTATGCTGGAGGAAATCATGTCCAATGATCCTATAAATCTTTACGACTATGAAGACAGGGCAAAACTCACCCTGCCCCACAATACGTGGGATTTCATCGACTCCGGCGCCATGGATATGTTCACCACCCGGCGCAACCGGTCGGCCTTTGAAGCTTTGACATTGCGGCCCCGGTTTTTGCGAGACATAACCGACCGGGATATCTCCACCACCGTGCTGGGCCAAAAGATCAGCATGCCGGTGATGGTGGCGCCGGCGGGCAGTCACATGGTGGCCCATCAGGATGGCGAGGTCGCCACCGCCCGGGGCGCCGGGATGTCCGACATTTTGATGATGCTCAGCACCGGTTCCAATTACAGCATGGAGGAGGTTTCCGATGCCGCGTCGGGTCCCTTATGGTTCCAGTTGTACCACCGGGGTTACGACCTGAGTGAGATGCTGGTCCACCGGGCTGAAGAAGCAGGATTCAAGGCCATCGTTTTGACCGTGGACACGCCTTCTCCCAGCCCCAAAGAACGAGACCTGAGAAACAACAACACCCGCCTTTTTGAGTTGGGAAATTTCAGAGGAACCGGCCGGTCAGCCAACGAGGTAAGCGGCACCGACGAGAGTCCGGGATGGAACGTTTCCCGCGCCGCGCCACTCGCCTGGAAGGAACTGGAATGGCTGAAGGGTCTGACATCGCTCCCCTTGGTCTTGAAAGGAGTCCGCACCGCCGAAGACGCCCACGTGGCGGTTGAGAGCGGCGTGGAGGGGATCCTTGTGTCCACCCATGGAGGCAGGCAACTAGACATGACCATGGGCGCCATCGAAATGCTGCCGGAAGTCGTGGAGGCCGCCAATGGCCGGGCGGAGATCTACGTGGACTCGGGAGTCCGCCGGGGCAGCGACGTCCTAAAGGCGCTGGCCTTGGGCGCGCGGGCGGTGGCCATTGGGCGTCCACTCTTCTGGGGCTTGGCCGTAGACGGCGCCAATGGCGTCCACGGCGTGCTGGAGTTGTTGCGCGAGGAAGTGGACCGGGCAATGGCGTATTGCGGCCAGACGTCGGTGGAAGACTTGGAGCCGAATCTGATCAACATCCCCGACGACTGGGGCACGGGCGTCCGGGCCTCCTAGTGGGAGATTCAGGTAATTAAGATGAGGTCTTTACACCGGTAGGGGCGGGTTTAAAACCAGCCCCTGCGAATTCGTGCTCCCCTTATCGCTGGCTGTCATGCCCCTACCCCGTTAAGCAAAATTGAATCTGTTCAGAGTTGAGGGGAAGTGAGCAACCGGCGGCATTCCAGGAGGGGATTGAGACCTCTGGCCCGCCAGGTGCCAAAGAGGGATGCCAAGGTCATCTTGCTGTCGGCGCCCTGCCCTGAGCGGGCGCCGCCGCTGATCTTGCGACTGGTTACCAGATGCCGCAGGCTCCGCTCGGCGGCGTTGTTGTCTGAGGGCACGGCTGGGTCCGACACGAAGACAAACAGTTCCTTGATGAACCGTTCCATGCGCCGGCAGAGCTTGGCCTGAACCGCCAGGGGATCTTTCGCCAGGGGATCTTTAAGGAAAGGCCGCGCCAAGACCATTAGTTTCTCCTCCAGCATTAGCTGGGTGCGATGGCCTGGCTGGGCTCGGGGAAGGACCGAGGCCTTGGCCTCCGTGTAGACCTGGTGAACCGCCTCGGCCCACTGAGCCAGCCCAGCGTCTTCTGGGTACAACCCTTTCAGGTCATGGATATCCCGCAGCAGATGAGCCCAGCACCGTTGCTTCAGGCCCGGGTAGTGGTTATAGGCGGCGTAGAAATCACTGACCAACACTCCGCTGAAGGAGGAATCCAGCACCTCATCCACCACCCCCTTATCCCGACCCCGACGCAGGAAGTATCGTTCGCTGGGAGTGCTGAAGGTCCAAACATAGCCGTTGCTCCCGTCCTGGCGCCAGCCGGTTTCGTCGCCCTGCACCACGGGACTGGCGCGGACTTGCTCGAGCACCTCTCGCACCGCCGTCTCAGGCTGACGGGCTACTCCATGGACGGCCTGGACGATGGCGCCAACACTCAGGTGCAACTGATGGACGCTCTCCAGGTACCATTGGATGATTCTTATGGGCAACCGTCCCTCCTCCCGCAGGGTCACCATCAGGCTTACCAGATTGACCCCCAGGCGCTGCTGGCCCAGAACCACCCCCTGCAGGGCCTCTTTGGGCAGCCGGCGCCGCTGGCATACCGGACAGATGCGGGCTACCAGGGCGTGCTCGGTCACTTCTACCGGAGCCACCGGTAGCTCAATGACTTCCCGAGTTCGCTGTACCCATCCGCCGTTCAGGTGAGTCCCGACTGCGGGACAGACCGCCACGGCATGCTCCACCCGCCGGGTAGGAGTCATGCGCTGGCGGGCGAAGCCATGGCGGCGCGGCTTTCTGGGCTCCTTTTTCTCCGGCGCTTGCCGGCTGGAGTGCGGCTGATTACCCGGCATCCCCGACGACCCGCGCCGGTTGGGACGGGATTCCAGAACCCCAATCCGCCTTTGCAAATCGGCAATGACTGCCCGCTGGCCGGCAATTATCTCCAGCAGAGTTTCGCGACTCGCCGCGTTCAGGTCTAGTTCAGTGTCCACCTCCCTGGTATGCCACAACTCCCCCGGCCATGCCAGCGTTTTTCCAACGGCTTTGAGCCAATTCACCTCATCAAGTCTGAACAGTTACGCAAAATTTGTTGGCTTGCCAGGCCATTCCTCAAAGAGTAGAGTGGCAAAAGTTTTGCTGAAACCCCGCAAGTCCTCGGTCACGACATGACCTCAGGGGGCCAGCCCTGAAATCTCACCTGCATGGGAGGAACTGATGTCCAACGACCCCGTCAACCTATACGATTACGAAGAACGGGCAAAGTTGACCCTGGCCCATAACGATTGGGACACCATCGACGCCGGCGCCATGGATATGTTCACCACTCGGCGCAACAGGTCGGCGTTCGAAGCCCTGACACTTCGACCCCGCTTTTTGCGAGACATAACCGACCGGGATATCTCCACCACCGTCTTGGGCGAAAAGATAAGTATGCCGGTAATGCTGGCTCCCGCCGGCAGCCATATGCGCGCCCACCCTGAAGGCGAGGTGGCGACGGCCCGAGGCGCGGGTATGTCCGACACCTTAATGATGCTAAGCACCTCATCCAACTGCAGCATGGAAGAAGTTTCGGCGGCGGCTTCGGGCCCGTTGTGGTTCCAGCTGTACCACCGGGGCTATGAACTGACCGAAATGTTGGTGCACCGTGCGGAAGAAGCCGGTTTCAAAGCGATCGTTTTGACCGTGGACACTCCGACCCCCAGCCCCAAAGAGCGTGACCTGCGAAACAACACCACCCGGACCCACGACTTGGGAAATTTCCGCGGATCGGACCGCCCACGCAGTGAGATCAGCGGCACCGATGAGACCCCCGGATGGGCGGTTTCAAGCACCCCGCCGCTAACCTGGAAGGAGTTGGATTGGCTGCGAGGCCTGACGCAGTTGCCTCTGGTGTTAAAGGGAATCCGCACCGCCGAAGACGCCCACATCGCCGCGGAATCCGGCGTTAACGGCATCCAAGTCTCTACCCACGGCGGACGGCAGTTGGATATGACCATGGGCGCCATTGAGATGGTGCCCGAGATCGTGGAAGCGGTCCACGGCAACGCTGAGATTTACGTGGATTCGGGTGTTCGCCGGGGCAGCGACGTAATCAAGGCTTTGGCATTGGGCGCCCGGGCCGTCGCTATAGGACGGCCTCTATTCTGGGGCTTAGCCGTGAACGGCGCCGACGGCGTCCACGGTGTCTTGGAACTGATGCGTGAAGAAGTTGACCGGGCATTGGCATATTGCGGCCAAATGTCGGTGCAAGAACTGGAGCCAAACCTGATCAACATTCCCGACGATTGGGGCCCCGGTTCCCGAATGGCGCCGTAGCCATTAGCGGTCAGCTATCAGCGGTCAGCTTTCAGCCTTCTAAATCCGCGAAGGGTCTGGGGCGGAGGGGAATCCCCCCAGATGCTTCGCCGCTGCGCCTGGCTCAGCATGACATGGCTGGGACCGGGATTCCCCAGATCAAACCAACTTTCCTGGATATAGCTCCCGCGGGGATACCGCCAAATATAATCCCGCATTCCAAGGGCGTCAAATGCGGTCTGATGCGGCCTGATTCACTCAAAGTCCCCGCTTTCATTGGGCAACCACTGTACTGCCAAGCGTAAAAGCCCCAAACCGCTGGTCTACGCCCAAGTCTCCCCCTTGGGAAGCTCTTTTGCCCTGTGCGACCCCGTAACCGTAACCAATCCCGACGCTCCTAAAGTGGACTAGCCAGGAGCCAGCCTAAGCCGACCAATTCGTTCCAGTATCCCGCCTAGCATTTCCCGGCTCACCAGCACCTCAGCAAGCTGAAACACCAGCCTTCCGGCATGGCGCACCAACCGTCCTCCAGTCTTGATCATCCTGGTCTGCAGACTGGTCAACGACCAGTGCTTCATTGCCTCCGGTAAGGCTAGCCTTCTCATGAAGTTGCCCAAGTTGTAAGCCAGTACGAACAACTCCAGCCTGACCTGATTGGCCACGAACTTGTGGCAGGACAACCTGGTCCAGTTCAGGGCGTACTTGCCTTCTTTTATCCATTGCTCCGCGGTGCCTCGGCCATTGTAAAAGCGGACTATCCCGATGTTTGGATAGCTCAGATTGGTGACTATGAAGCCCACTCTGGGAAACAGTTCTCCCTGGCGCCACTCCACCTTAGAGACCACTCTCCGAGCAACGTTCCAGCTCTGGGCCTGGTAGACGAAGTCATGATAGGAGACGATGGGCTTCGGGGAAAGCCACTCCGTAGGCCGTATCAGCCGGGGCGCTATCTCCCGCTGCAGCACCTGGTTGGACCGCAGCCTGATGGCGTAGCCGATGTTTCTTGCTTCCAGATAATCGTATATCTCCGGCTTGGCGAAGGCGGCGTCAGCACGAAACAGCAGCAGTCAGGCTGCTGTCAAATAACGCTCCACCACCGGATCAAGGACTTCTTGCCAATCATCGGCACTGGGGACGTTGCCTGACCGTAGCTTAGCTGCTTCACAATCCCCGAACTGGTTGAACAGAAAGAGAGGGTGATAGCAGACGCATTCAAAGTGGCCGTTATAGGCTGCTCCCTCCTGCTGGCCGTGCACTGGACTCTCGGAACTGTCCATATCCAGGATTACTCGCCGGTGTAGGGTATGGGCCATAGCTCGTTCCACCCACTGGGTATTTATTCGTGCCAGCCCCTTCAGGTTGTCCTCTTGGGTCAGGAACTCCGTCTCGAACCGGCCCATCTCACTGGTGCTGGCTCCTTTCCGCTCCGAGCCTTGCCATCCCACGATCACTCGCATGGCTGGGTCTTGGGAAAGGCGCACTGCGTCATTGGTGTCGTCGTAGCCGGCCAAGCGGCTGTAGATCGACTGTCTTAGCAGCGGAACCAGGTGGTGAAGGATATTGCGTCCGGTACGGCTTTCCTGGAGGTAGTCCTCAGCGATTTCGGTAAGGCCCAAGGCATCATCAAACTCTCGAAAGGCAAGAAGGCCAGCGTCGGAGGTGATGGTTGAGCCGTGAAATTCCAGGCGGACTTTGGGGTTGAATTGGAGCCGGAGAGGGGCATTTTCGCCGTCACCCATCGGGTGCCTCCATGATGCCTACGGCATCTTACTGCAAAGTGACATATCATGGAGTTATTATAGCTGGGAGCACGCAAAAAGGCCCATAATTAGACGATGGTTGAAAGACCATCGACGAATTACTGAGAAAGCTTTTTAGCCATATGGGAAATGTGGGTTTTAGCAGGCTGGAGTTTGAATCAGTGCAGTAAGTCTTGCCGGCCGTACAATCTGCCCGGGTTGCTTGCCCGCAACTTCAGTGCCGGACCCGCGCTGCCGGCGGATTTTCAGAGCCAGTTCACCAAATTTCACCGAAAATCAGATGGCGCCGGGACATTTGACCACTGTTTTGTTAGATGCTATTATCACCTCGGATAACTTATATTACTGTTATTGCCATAACGGTAGTCGATTCCCGGAGGCTACATTATGAATAAATCCTTCCTCGTAGATTCCTTCATTATGCATCTCAACGTGCTACCCTTCCCCTCTTTTCCCTTCCGCTAGCTGACCCATCCGACTTTTCCTTAACGGCTCATTTCGCCCGGGATAAATTAGCTGTTCGGAACGTCCGGATAGCCCTTGTTCTGCTATAAGTCTGGACCGGCCCTCACTGATGACGTTGCATTTGTCTGGCGGCTCATATCACAGTCGCCCACACGAATTGCCTGGCCGGAAATGGTCCTAACCAATGGAGTAGATCGTGCAAACTAAAGAAGTCAACCGCCTTTCTTCCCGGTATGGTGGATATTGGAACGAAAACGTTCTGGATTTTTGTTATATGACCAATCGGTACTTCCCGCCGAATCGGATGATCGAGGATATGCAAGCCCGACTTCCTGAGTTGGTGGGCAGTTACCCATCCACGAATTGGTATCTTTCGTCGCTGCTTGCCGAAAACATTGGCCTCACTCACAACGAATTAGTGATTGGCAATGGGGCAAGTGAACTTATCAACGTAATCCTGTCGCGGTTTGTCCATCGGTTGGCTGCGCCGGCGCCGACATTTGAAGAGTTCGTGAACCGCGCAAAAATATTGGGCCGGGAAATATGCACTTACAAGCAGTCAAATGGGTTTGATCTGGATATTGATGCGTTCATCAATCACGTAAGAGATACAGATTCGGACTCCGCCCTCCTCATCCGCCCAAACAACCCAACGGGCAGTTACTTATCGAAGAGTGACTTGGTCCATTTCCTTGATAACATGAGGTCGCTCAACCTGGTTTTGGTGGATGAATCCTTCTTAGATTTTGTCGACGCTGAGGCCGATCCTTCGGCGTTGGACCTTCTTGACGACTATCCCAATTTGTTAGTGTTGAAAAGCCTATCCAAGAACTGCGGGATACCGGGTATTCGGCTTGGCTACGCAGCCACGGGGAATGCAGAGCGGTTGGCGGACCTGCGCAATGACCTGCCTATCTGGAGCGTCAATTCATTCGCCCAGTTTTTCCTTGAGGTAATGGGCGATTACCGGACTGAATACACCGAGTCTTGCGGCCAAGTTAGGGAAGCGACTCGCAAATTGGTCCGGGGACTGGCCGAGGTCCCCTACCTGCGTCCATTTCCTACTCAAGGCAACTTTGTCCTTTGTTCGATCTTGTATGGGTTCACGGGGGAAGAGCTGGCGGCCCGCCTGTTTGAAGACTCTCGCGTCCTGGTCAACAACTGCGGGTCTAAGGCCGGTCTCGAAGGCAACTTCATACGTATCGCCTGCCGCACTGAGGAAGACAACGGGCGTCTCGTTGAAGCGTTCAAACGGCTGGTGAAATTCACCGAAGCTAGCCTGACCGCCGCAGATTCCGTGGCTGACTCCGTGGAAGCGAGGTAACTGATGAAAGGATTGATCTTGTCCGCTGGAATGGGCACACGGCTTAATCCGCTTACTCTCACGCGGCCCAAATGCCTGGTCAACGTGGCCGGTAGACCGATGATGGAATACCAATTGGATTCACTGAGAAAGGCGGGAATTCAAGATTGCACCATCGTTGTGGGGTATATGGCCGATTCGGTGCGCGGCTACTTCGGGTCCAGCTACCGGGGCATTAGCCTTTCCTATGTGGAAAACAAGGTCTACCGCAAAACAAACAACCTCTACTCCCTCTGGCTGGCCAAGGACGAATTCTACGACGACGTGCTCCTGCTTGAAGGAGACTTGGTTTTCGACGATCGCATGGTCAGTGAACTTTGCTTGATGGATGAAGAGAACGTGGCGGTGGTGGACCAGTTCGGGCCGGCGATGGACGGCACGATCATCCTGGCCGACGGGAGTTTCGCGAAGGCGATGGTTCTGAAATCAAATCAGGGATTGGGGTTTAACTATGGTTCTGCCCTGAAGACCGTGAATATCTATCGGCTCTCCCGCAGGACTTTGTTGAACAGCGTCGTCCCCGAGATGGAAGACTTCCTTGCCGAGGGCCATGACGATCAGTATTACGAAGCGGTTTTCGCAAGCCTGATCAAATCTAACCGCATGAAAATGGCGGTTATGAATGCCGGAAACATCAAGTGGGCGGAGATAGATACACTGAGCGACCTCCAGGAAGCGGAAAATATGCTCCAAGCGGCCACTCCCGGCAGTAGACGGGACGGGCCTGGACGCACCGCCCTGATCGCATAGGAGAGCCCGTTTGAGTACAGCCGAAGAATGGTCCAATAAGAGTGCGATAGACTTTTACTATCAAAATCGCCATGAGGTTTCGGACCTATATCCGTCAGAAAAGATATTCCTGCCTAGGGTACTATTCCCCGGCGCCAAGGTGTTGGACGTGGGTTGCGCTTCAGGCGGGTTCTTCAATATCATGCACACTTTCGAGTCCCATATCGATTACACCGGAATAGATCTTTCGGACAAGGCCGTGGAATTAGCCGTGGCGAGATACCCGGAAGCTAATTTCATGGTCACGAAAGGTTTTGGCTTGCCCTTCGATGACAACGCCTTTGACATCGTGCACTGCACCAGCGTTTTCAACAACGAACCTAATTACCAAGAAATGCTGAAAGAGATGTACCGCGTGACCAACCGGTTCGTCCTCGTTGATATTAGGTTGCTTAAGGGCATCGGGAAGCAAATGGAGTCGGTCTACAATATCCAGTTCAATGGCAAAGAAGTTGAAGCCACTGTTCCGTACGTGGTGAACGACGCGGACGAGGTGGTCAACTTTATCCTACAATTGAAGCCCGGGCTCAAGGCGCTGCATGGCTCCGGGTACTTTCACGAAGTGGCGAAGGAAGCCGATACGCCGCACGGCGAAGTCTGCATGACCGTGCTGTTGATTCGAAAGGGTTCCGACGAAGATGGGCCGACCACATTAGACTTGGCAGATTTGCCCATAGACTTCTCCATTTCTGGATCTTAATCGGACTGACACTATGGCTATCGTCCACCAGGCAGAAAAGCTCCGTCACGGCCGGTCATCCCTGTTGCTAGAGACGCTTTTGCTGGAACACCCTAAAGGCGGGAAAGCTCCAGAGGATGGCTGAGCCGGCCCAGCAAGAGGCCGAGGGGACGGGGGAGCATAGATTGCCTGGATCAGAACCCATCGGCCAAACGCGGTTGCCCTCGATTCTGTCGTTTGTTGTTGACCGGGCGAACCTCGTCACGCTGCTCGGATTATGCAGCGGGCTACTCGCAATCTATTTCACGCTGAACCAGAACTTTCCCGCTGCGATAATCGCGATGCTTTGGGCTGTCCTAATGGATTGGTTCGATGGCTCGGTCGCTCGAAGCATGCCAAACAGAAGCGAATCAAGGAAACTGTTTGGCGCCCACATGGATTCTCTGGTTGATCTGGTCACCTCGGCAATGGGGCCGGCGATCCTCTTACTCAGCATCGGTGAATTCAGACCGTGGTTCTTTCCTGGGGCCGTGGCCATAGTCGTTGCGGGGGTGCTCAGACTTGCTTACTTTGACGTGTTTGGTCTCGATGAGAAGGGAACGCACGCCGGGCTCACCATTGACAACACACCGCTTGCCGTTGGGGCGGTGTTCTTGTTGTACAGATTTATCGACATCAACATATTTGCCGCCGTTCTTTACGGAGCGATTTTGATCATGGCATATCTACATGTCGCGCCCTTCCGCATGAAGAAGATAGGAGGCCGCTGGTATTATGCCGTCACGGCGTATGTGGTGATCTTAACTTCCGTTTACTCAACCATTCTTTGGACTGGATAGCAAAGGGGCTACTGCCCTTAGCCTGGGTTGAGGCCTGCCCGGCGGCGTTCTAGCAATCGGACTTCAACAAGAAGAAATGGTTTTGAAGCTGGGGCCAGGGTACGTTTAGTCCCGACAGCGCCTTTGGCAACAGCCAGAAGCTGATCGGCGTAATGCCTCTGAGGCCCCACCATGTCAGATTGCCCAGAAATGCAGACTCCTTGGGTAGGAATGGCAGCCATTTTCGGCGAAAACTCACCATTCCTTCCGCCATTACAATGTTCCTGTAGCCCGGGTTCTGACGGACATCCTGACAAGTGATTTTCGCTTCACGGAATAGATGCCGGTACGAGTCGACGCTTCGGTAGATCGCTTGGTATTCCCCTTTGGCTAAGAGCACTCCGGTCCGAACGGTTGATTCCCTGAGGATGATCGATCCTCCAGGCCCCAGACGCCCCTTCAAGTCGTCCAGCAGCGCCATCGCGTCCGAGTCATTGAGATACATGAAAAGGCCGCCCACGAAGATCAGATCGAAAGGTCCGGGCGGCAAGTCTTTTCTGCCATCCCCGCTCATGATCTGAGCATTGGCCAAATTGGCAACCCGGTCTCTCGCGGCGTCGACCATTAGCTGGCTTCGCTCGACTCCGATGACGCTGTCGTAACGATTGGCGAAGATCTCAACCCAGGCGCCGGCGCCACAGCCGACATCAAGGACTCTCCCCGAGGTCTTCACCGCATCAAGCCAATCGCTGATATTTCTTTGCTCGTTGGCCAGGCGATGGGCCATGGCATTCAAAGGCAAATTGTGCTCATGAGCGACCATGCTCATAGCGGCGGCCGTCTTTCCGCCAGCTCCATCGAAATAGCTCTCCACAACGGAGTCGTCGATTTGCTGCTGGCCGTGACTCTCTGGTTTCATAGTTGTAATTCGGTGGTTGCCATATCTACCCTCTTATTGTCCCAAATCAGCTTCGTTCTCAGCTCCCTTCAATGAAGGACCATTTCTACCGGTGGGGTGAGTCGCTCTACGATATTTCCAGCTCAGCTATGGCAATGCCGCTTTCGCCGGCTACCGAATAGAGCAAATAGACATGGCCGTCTTCCGAATAGATCGCGGGGGTCTCGCAGTTGATTGACGTGCCCATAAGCCGTGCTGCGTAAGGAGGCTTCCAACGGCGCATCTGCCCCTTCCCATTGGCGCTCCGGACGCAACACCTCCACGGCCTCGGTCTCCTTCCACTCTTGCCAGTCCGCCGACAACTCTATGGTGCTCATCAGTATCCGTTCCGGTATGTCGCCCACTTGGGACCAAAACACGCACAGCGAGCCTTCCCGTTTGAGTAACGCTGCGTGACGCATATTTTTGTTGAAAAGCAATGGGCCTTCTTCAAAGGGAGAAAGGCCATCTCGGGAACGGTAAATACGCCCGGGCATCACCATGCCATAGGTGTATCCAGCATGTTTGAAGGCCCTTAGATAATTACTGCCTAGGATCTCAGGGCGTGCGTCGAACTGGATCCCATCCGGAGACGTGGCCACCCGGGTAACTTGCCGGCCAAGAGCCTCAAGCCCTTGGAAGTACATCACGATGGTTTGACTGGCGGAGTCAACATGCACGTCGGGCGAGGCGATATGGGGCGTGGTTAACTCTGTCAAGAGGTCGTGAGACATTCGTTCAGTCCCCCTTTGCGCCAAACGGCGTTTTTTGATCTCCTCAATGGCTTCCTCGGGGCATCGGGTGGCTCTGTCAGGAAGCGGGAGTTGGAAAGTTGGAGGCTGCCGGGTGGATGCACGGTCCATGGTCCCCCCAAATCATCAGCGTAGGCAAGGCGGATATAGCTGCCTTTATGATCGGCAAAATATAGATAGTAGGCCCCCAGAGGATCCTTAACCCAATCCGGGACCCGGATCAATGAGGGACCCTGAATATTCTCGCCGATACTCGGATGCAGGTCTGGCGTGATGATTGGCGCCTCAATGAGCCGGGTAACGCGCATGTCGGCTTCTCCCAAGAAAAAGTTGGCTACGGTCGGGTTGAATCATGGTCTAGTCAACAGGAATGACCTGCGTCAGCGGGTCCGCCGAACCAGCCATTGTGCGGGCCAGGTAGTCCATGATGGTTCCGTCGACGGCTTCAGCCGCCCGGGGCGGGAAGCTTTCCTGCACCGTGCGGCTGACGTATTCGCATATCCTTTTGGTGATTTAATATGACCTGCGTTCCCAGGCCCGGTGATGTTTGTATTCTAGCAGGCCTGCGGCCCAAGCAACGACCGGCTCCGGGTTAACGGCGAGGATTACAACTAGGACGCTCTTGTGAAATATCAGACTCATTGCTCGGCCGATATCGAAAAATAAATCTTCCCGATGGAGTCGGGATCGGCAGTGAACATACGTCCTCCGGTCGCCAATGCCATTCGAGACAATACCGCCTCATTGGCGGAATCGCCAAAGGCGATGGTGAAGATCTTGAAGCCATCCGCTTCGGCAGTGGCCGGGAGGCACCTGGTGAACATCTGATTTGCCGTTGGCGCTCCGACGGTGTCGTCGCCGTCGGACAAGAGAACGATGCCGTATAACCGCGACTCGCCTTGCTCTTCATCTTCGGCTTGAAGTTCGCCCGCCAATGTTGCCGCCGAACAGACCGCTGAATAAAGAGCTGTGTTGCCGGAAGCCCAAAAGTCCAAAACCGTTTGGCTCAGTTCTTCAACGACATCTCTGACCGTGCTCGGCTCGGTCGGAATGACAACGCGGCCGTTAAAGGCTAAAATCGCTACCTCATCGTCGGGGTCGAGGCGGCCAAGGAATTCAGCGGTGGCTGCCGTGGCCGCCTTGGTCTTATCCCCTTGCATGCTGCCGGAAACGTCCAAAGCGATGATGACGGTGGCTTTGCGCTTGGTAATCATGAAGAGATCTATTACCGCGGCGCCCACTTCAGCGTCGGGACTTGGGAGCCGGGTCACGTTGCCCAGGTCGACGCGCGGGTCAGTCCCGTTGTCCAGACTAAGAGGAGAGTGGAGCGGAATGCTGCCGTCGATCGGGCGTAAACGGTTGCCCACGGCCAATCTTTGCTGTTCGGGGGCTAGAATGAAGTCACGGAAGATGGATGCTGCCTCCGCCTCCGTCTCACTGACCCAATCGGCGTTGTCTAGAATGCAGAATGGATGATCTGCCCAGATGGTGCCCTTCGCCGGGAAGATGAACGCCAACGGGAACCGGAGTTCGCTGCCGTTGTTGATGTTAAACCGCAGTGTGGTTTCTTCGGAAGCGGCGATGGCATGGACGTAGCTGGGGCCTTGCTGGACCATCAGCTGGAACAGAGCCGATGATTGCCGGCCGTATTTGGAGGTGTTTTGCTCCAGGGCTCGCATCGCTTCTTCGGTCTCGGTCTGGTAGATCTGGGCAGCCGTCAATGGGCCGTCAATTCCAACTATGTCATGGACAAAGGCGGTCATGGAAAGCAGACCCGTATTGGAGTACGCGGGGTGGGTGTGGCCAAAACGGAATTGTCCCCATTCGGGATGGCCGTAGGTTGCCCAGCCATCCGGGTCGGCGGCCAATTCTAGAATGGTATCCCATCCAATCGGCGCGTCCGGCCAGCCCAACGCTTCGGCCATTGGCCTCCACATGGCGAAACCGATCGGGGCGTACACCGTATTTGGAGGGTTGACAACCAACTTCTTTGTCTTGCCCTCGTTTTGGCAAGTATACTTCTGAAAGAATTTGAACCCGGCCATGATTTAAGGCGTTCGACCGAACTGAACTATGCTCCTAGTACTACAACGACGTGTTATCCTACAAGGTAACTCGTGGGCGGATTTTGAAGCTGGCAACGAACGAGTGCGAGTCTCCCATGATGAACGGTCCGTAGCTGAAGAAGAAGACCTGAGCGTGTTTTCTCATAACGCGTCGTTGTAGTACTAGAGGTCTGGCCGGAAAGCCATTGGCCGGGTTTCGCGCTACGCCAGGCAGACGTATTATAGTCTTATGTGGCATGATAGTGTCTGTAATACGGTTCAAGAACCCACTGTTACATCGACAATCGTCGCTAAGAAAACGACGACTTGGGGAGAATCGGGGTTTCCGTCCGAGTTTCTAGACTACCGGCTGTTCAGATTGAGGATCGGTCTTTTAGGAGTGTTATCCAGGCGTGGAAAAACCTTTGATTAAATTTGTAGCCTTCCCGAGAGGGATCAATGTAGGAGGGCATAACAAACTCAAGATGGATGACCTGCGGCAGGCCTTCGAATCGTGGGGATTCCAGAACGTCAAATTCCAAGGGGCGTCGGGCAACATTGTTTTTGAGTTCCAAGACACCGACCCCGCTGTCCTAGCGGCGACCGTCGCAAAAAGGATCTACGAGACCTTTGGCATGGACGTAAGTGTCGTAGTACGCGCGCTCGACCAGATCAAGGATATGCTGGATAAAAATCCATTCGATGGGATCGCTGTCACCAAACAAACCCGGCTTTACGTCACTTTTCTTCCTGAACCTCATCAAAGCAGCCTCAAAGTCCCTTATGAATCCCCCGATAAGGCCTTCAGTATCCTCAGCGTCGCCGAGCGCGAGGTTTACAGCGTGCTGACGGTGACCCCACAAAGCGGGACGGTCAAGGCAATGGGTATATTGGAGAAGGAATTCGGCAAGAACATCACCACCCGGAACTGGAACACCATCGCCAAAATAGCCAAGATGTAGCCGGTACGCTCAGTGCTAACGTGGGCGTTGGGCCTGGACGAAAGGCGGCCGATACTTAGTTACGGATCGCTAGCAGGCCCAGCGCGGCCGGTAAGCCTAGCTCCAGAATAGTGGGAGATTATCCGAGGGCAACGCAAACCTTGCGGAAGGAATGGCCGGTTGATCCACTAGAGGTCTGGCCGGAAAGCCATTGGCCGGGTTTCGCGCTACGCCAGACAGACGTATTATAGTCTTATGTGGCATGATAGTGTCTGTAATACGGTTCAAGAACCCACTGTTACATCGACAATCGTCGCTAAGAAAACGGCAGCTTGGAGAGAATCGGGGTTTCCGTCCGAGTTTCTAGGGGACAACCACGGCGAACCTAGCCTGCCGCGCCATCCTATCTGACGTTGGGCAAAACCTCTTGGGTTATCAATATCAATGAGTTGATCTGGCGGTCGTAGGGTATGAGGTTGCCGTAGTTGACCTCGTACATGATTTGATCCAAACCCAGATATTCTTTCAGGATGTTGATCTTTTCCACTGCGGCATCTGGGGTTCCAAACACCACCTTGTCCCTCACCCAGTCGTCGTACTCCATCTCCAGGATGCGCTCCCCTTGGGCGCCCCAGTCCCCGGTGGTGCCTCGAAGGTCGGCGTAACCGGCTACGCGCTCTCCCAGCCGGCGCATGGAATTCATGGTGCTTTCCATGGGTTCTGAATGGGCCTTTTCGGCTGTCTCCGCCACATAAAATGGCACCCGCAGCCCGACTTTCGATTGACCTTGGTGTCCGGCTTCCTTCCAGGCGTCGCGGTATTCCTGAATGGCTGGCTTCAGCTCGTTCAGCGTGAATACTCGCGAAGGGTTGATCAATATCGGGTACCCCATGCGCCCGGAGATGGCGAAGCTTTCCACAGATGTGATTCCCATGGTTATCGGCGGATGGGGGTCTTGGTAGGGATGCGGCGCGATGCCCACGTCGTTACAGGTGTAATGCTCCCCCGTGAAAGTGAATCGTTCGTTGGTCCAGGCGCTCAGGATGATCTCCAGAAACTCGTCGAACCGGCCCCGGCTCTCATGGAAGGGCACGTTGTATCCTTCGTGGACGTTGGGGAACGTGCCACGGCCGACGCCGAATTCGACTCTGCCATGGCTGATGTGGTCCAACGTGGCGATTTCTTCGGCGATGCGGATGGGGTTGCCTAGGGGCAGGATTTGAACCGCCAGGCCGATTCGCATCCGCTCGGTGCGGGCGGCAATGGCGCTGGCCACGGTCACGGGAGCGGATAAGACCGAACGGTCGATGTTGAAATGGTATTCAGCCAGCCAAACGGAGTCGACGCCTAATTCTTCGGCCTTGTCCACCAGATTGAATGACTCCTCAAAGGCGTCCCGTTGGGTCATCTCACCCCGGCGGGAAAACTCCAAAAAGAGCGGAAAGTCCATGGGGCCTCCTGTCGCTACATCATGCCTGGGCTTTTGGCTATGATAGTACACCGGCTGGTTGTCGCGTCAAGCCTGAGCGGCTGGGATTGTACTCGCCGTCAAACGGCTTGCCTGCGGGTCCTGTCGTGAGTATCATGCCCTTGGTCCGCCGGAAGGCCGCCAAACCTGCGAACCTCCACTTCACTAGATTCACCGTTAGACGAGCGGCCACGCTAACGATAACGGCTAGGAGGGTATTTGGATCAAGTTTCTCCCCAGGCGTCTCCGATGCAAGCGCCGCCCGAGGGTGGTTTGAGACAGGGTCGAGGATTCATCCTGGGAAGCCTCGCTTTCGGCCATGGCGTCTCGCATCTTTACGATATGGGCTTCCCCGTATTCATGCCGGCCATAAGCGCCAGTATGGGCCTGAGTTATCTTCAGGTAGCCACAATCTTGGGAATCCGGCAAGCGGGTTTCGGCGTGGTCAACCTGGGTGGTGGCGTGTTGGTGGATATGTTGAAAAAACAGTGGGGGTTTATTCTCACTGGTTGCATGGTTTGGTCGGCGCTGGCGTTTCTCCTCATTGCCCTGTCCCGAAATTTCCCCGTTCTGGTCATCGGTATCGTTCTGTTGTCCCTCCCTGGGGCGCTATGGCATTTACCCGCGACGGCGGCATTATCCCAGCGTTTTCCCGACCGCCGCGGTTTCGCCGTGTCCATTCACGGGTTCGGTTCCAACGTCGGAAACGTCCTGGGGCCGTTGTTGGCGGGATTCTTGTTGACCGTGATGGTGTGGAACACGGTTCTGTTCATTTATGTGGTCCCCGCCCTCGTGCTGGCCGCATTCGTTTGGTGGTCATTAAAGGACTTGGGCAGGGACGCTGGAGCAGACGCCGGCGCCGCTGATTCCAAGAACCAGATCGATGGATTGGGCGCCCAATTCCGGGAAGGGGCGCGGCTGTTGAAAAAACCCATTGTGCTGGGTCTGGTGGTCTCGGCCGCCCTGCGGGGAATCGGTCTTAACGCCACTTTCCACTGGGCGCCATTTTATTTGGAAGAGCAATTGGGCATGGGCCATTTCTCGGCTGGGGTTCACTACGCCCTGCTCACTGGCATGGGCATCGCATCGGCTCCGGTGTTGGGGGCGCTTTCGGACAAATACGGCCGCAAGATTGTCTTGGTCCCAGGAATGATACTGGCAAGCATATTTTCGTTCCTTGTTGTCGGCTCTGGAGACAGCATTTTCCTAGCCCTGATCTTGGCTGGACTGGGGTTATTCAGTTTTGCTTTGCACCAGATCATGCAAGCTGCGGTGCTGGACGAAGTGGGGCGTGGGACGGAAGCCACGGCCATCGGATTGATTTTTGGCATAAATGGCGTGGTCGGCGGCGCGTCTCCCTTCTTGGCCACCCTAATCATAGATCACATGGGAGGTTTTGGATCGGTTTTCTATTACAGCGGAATTCTCACTACTTTGGCGGCGCTGACGATAATCGTTCTGCCGATGCGCCGTAAGGAATTGGCTGGAGCTATGGGTTGATACCCGGCATTCCGGCATACATGAGGAGGAAACCATGCCCATAAACAAAAGGCAACCCGAACTCGACCATATCGTGTCATCGGACCAGGCAATCGAAGAGCTAGGCAGCGGTTTTGGCGGTTCCAACGGCCCTGCAGAGGGACCGTTATGGTGGAAGGAAGGCGGGTATCTGCTGTTCAGCGACATCCACAACAATAGGCGGATGAAGTGGGCGCCCGGAAGCGGAGTCACCATCTTTTTGGAGCCCACCAACCAGGCCAACGGGCTGACGCGCGACCCCTCGGGGCGGTTGTTGGCTTGTGAGCACGCTTCCCGCCGTGTGACCCGCAAGGAGCCCGACGGGAGCATCACCGTTGTGGCCAATAGCTACCAAGGCCGCCAGCTGAACCGCCCCAATGACGTGGTCGTCAAATCCGACGGATGCATTTATTTCACGGATCCTTGGACCAGCCAGCTGCCCGCTCAACAGTGGGACCTGAGCTTTTCAGGTGTTTACCGCGTCACGCCAGACCTGGGCACATTGACATTGTTGGTGGACGACTTCCTGGTTCCCAACGGACTGGCGTTTTCTCCCGACGAGAGCATACTTTACATAAACGACACTCGCCGTGGAATCATTCGAGCCTTTGATATGCAGCCCAACGGGACCTTGGCCCGAGCCAGCGACAGGGTTTTCTGCGACCTGCGGGGCGACCAACCGGGCGTCCCCGACGGCATGAAGGTGGATGTGGAAGGAAACGTGTACTGCGGCGGCTCCGGCGGGGTCTGGATCATCGACCCGGCGGGTAAGCACCTGGGAACTATCGAGCATGGCCAGACCGCGACGACCAACGTAGCCTGGGGAGGCGACGACTGGAAAACCCTGTTCTTCACCAGCCGCAATACCCTGGGCAGCGTTCAGATGAAAATCGCCGGCTTGCCGGCGCCCGCAGCGGGGTGATGCTGTTGCGGATCAAGACTTCGCCAGCGAGAGATTCAGATAATATTCTGTAAGATATCAGGAGGAAAGACAGTGGCTAGACTAGACAACCTGACCAGGGAACAGCTTAAGCCGGAGGACCAGCAATTCTTTGACGAGATTTCAGGCAGCAGGGGCAGCGTAAGGGGTCCTTACGGGGTTTTGCTTCACAGCCCAAAGCTGGCCGCCAGGGTGGCTCATACCGGCACTCACGTGCGTTTCGATTTTGACTGGCCCGAAGCCCTGAAGGAAACGGTGATTTTGGCCACCGCCAGTGAGATCAAATCACAATATGAGTTCACAGCTCATGCCATTTTGGCTCGCAAGGCCGGCGCTTCCGAATCGACCATCAAAGCCTTGGCCGATGGCACAGCTCCCGCGGGCCTTTCCGGCGACGAAGAGCTGGTGGTCCGATACACCCAGCAATTGCTCCGGAATCATAAGATAGACGACGCTACTTACCAAGCCGTGGTGGACCGCTTCGGAGTGCAAGACACCGTGAATCTCACCGGCCTCATCGGCCACTACCTCTTGGTGGGCCAGATCTTGGCGGCCTTTGAGGTGGAACTGGCTCCGGAATTGACGCCGGAACTTGTGATTTAAGCCGCTGCCAACAACGCGGTATTTTGAATCGTCTGGACGGGTTTGACCGGCAGATTCGTTGACTGTATCTGGGATCGATAGTAAACTTGGCCTAATTCCAGACTCGAGATTCCATATTAATCAGGGGTATGCCGAACCAAGTCCGGCCACGTCATCTGGCCGCAGACAGAGGAGGCTAATGGAAAAGGCGGAACGAGACCGCATACTGAGCAGCATGAGTCAGGAGGAGTCGGACGCTTACCGTCAGATCCTCCAGGAGATCCGCTCCGAGGCCAAGGCTTTGCCCGGCGAACAGATCGCCCGAAGAAAGCAGGTATTGGCGCCGAGGTTGGATGGTTTGCAGGGCAACGTGAAACTTGCCTTGACCGCCACCACCGCGCGGGACGAGACCGGCCCCAAAGAGGGAGCATTCCCCCCGGATTTCAACCTGAAACGGATGGGCTCTGAAGAAAAAGTGCGTCTGTCCAGCTTCAAGGGAAACCGCCCGGTGGGGCTCATCTTCGGGGGCTATACTTGACCCCCTTTCCGCGTTCAGGTTGATCGCATTAACGAACTCTACCGGCAGTTCAAGGACCAGGTGGAATTCTTCGTCGTATACGTACAGGAAGCCCACCCCACCGACGGGCGCCAGACCGACAGCAACGTAGAACTGGGAATCCTGTTCCGCCAACACCAGAGCTTTGACGAGCGAGACGAAGTCGCCGCCACTTGCACACTGGATCTGCATATCGAGGCCCCGGTGCTGGTCGAAGAGATGGACAACAACGTGGACGAAGCGTACGGCGCCGCTCCCGAGCGGTTGTATCTCATTGGCGCCGACGGCAAGGTCGCCCATCACGGCGGCGCCGGCGCCCACTTCTTCGACTTGAACGAGTGGGAAGAAGCTCTTAAAGCGTGCGTTGGAGTGACCGCGTAAAAGGCGTAACGGCCCTGATTTAAAAAAATCTAAATTGCCGTCTACCCGAAAGGGAGGCGAGCCACATGATTAAAAACTCATTTCCTTCAGGATGGCCGCTGGGATCCCTGGTGACCGAGACGGCCGCAAAAAAAGAATAGTTGTCACGTTAAAGCCCTGCCGGGTTGGCGGGGCTTTACTTTTTCCTTGGGCGGGCTGCTCCACTGGAGGACCTCTTGAATTCCACCATAACCGCGGTGGCAGGCCTGGAAGCGGGGCATTACACCGACCTGGAAAACGCCACGGGCTGCACTGTTGTCATCTGCCGGGAAGGCGCCGTGGGTGGAGTGGACGTCCGGGGCGGGTCCCCCGGAACGAGGGAGACTGACCTCCTCAGGCCGGTTTACAGGGTAGATAGAGTACACGCGATTTTGCTCAGCGGCGGCAGCGCGTTCGGTCTGGACGCCGCCGGAGGCGTGGTCCGCTATCTGGAGGAACAAGGCATCGGAATCGAGGCTGGCCCGGCCTTGGTCCCAATAGTGTCAGGGGCCATCTTGTTTGACCTGGGACTGGTCAACCATAAGATCCGGCCTGGTTCTGAAGAAGGATACCGGGCCTGCCTTGCCGCCGCATCGGCCGTGATGACGGAGGGGTGTGTCGGAGCCGGAACCGGCGCCACCGTGGCCAAAGGCAACGGCCGCGGGCGCGCTGTCAAATCTGGGATAGGATCCGCCAGCCTGAAACTGCCCAACGGGACCACCGTGGCCGCCGCCGTGGCGGTCAACGCATACGGTGGGGTCTCGGATTACCGCACGGGCAATTTGGTGGCAGGTCCGAGGCGGGATGATGCCGGGGGCTTCGACGACCCGGTGAATCTGTTGTTGAGGCAACACCCGGATGATGAAATGGGTGAGCTGACCAACACGACCATAGGCATCGTGGCCACCGACGCCCATTTGACCAAAGATGAAGCCAATTACCTGGCCCGGGTCAGTCACGACGGTTTGGCCCTGACGATTCGTCCCTGCCATACGATCAGAGACGGGGACACGATGTTCGCCATGGCCACTGGACATAACAATGAAGCCGGGCAGACCGCGGACCTAACGGTGCTGGGAACAGCTGGAGTGGAGGTCACCGCCTTGGCTGTGCTGAGGGCGGTCGAAACTGCCACCGGCCTGGGCGGTCTGCCGGCCATCGGAGAGCTTGGTTGGTGAGATCAGCCGTCAATACCGCAAACCCGACTATAGGGTTCATAGGCCTGGGCGCTCTGGGGAAAGGTCTGAGTCTGGCTTTGGCCGAGAGGGGGCGCCGGGTTGTTGGTGTCCATAGCCGCACCACGGCGTCGGCCGAGTGGGTTGCCCAACGAATAGCAGGCTGCCAGGTTTTCGCCCGGGCCCAGGATTTGTGCGGCCAGGCTGACCTGGTGTTTGTCACCACGCCCGACGGGGTGATTAGCCAGTTGGTGGAGGAAATGTCTTGGAGGCCGGACCAGGGCGTGGTGCATTGTTGCGGCGCCTCGTCGGAAGAGATATTGGAGTCAGCGGCCAAGCAGGGGGCGGTAACCGCGGCATTCCATCCATGCCAAACCTTCGCCTGCTTGAGCGATCCCTGCCAGGCGCTGGAACGGCTGCGGGGCGTGACTTTCGCCGTCGCAGGGAACGGCTGGGTAGCCGATTTCCTGCGACGTTTGGCGGTGGACTTAGGCGGGGATCATATCTCTGTTCCCGATAGGCAGCGGCCCTTGTACCACGCCGCCAGTGTAATGGCCTGCGGGCAGTTTGTAGCGCTTTTAAGGGGCGCGGTCCAGTTATGGGAGGGAATGGGTTTCACCCAGGAGGAGGCCGTTCAGGCCCTGTATCCCCTATGTCGGTCCACGCTGGAGAATGTGGCCGGCCATGGCTTGACGGCCAGCGCTACCGGACCGGTCATGCGGGGAGACATTGCCACGGTCAAGACACACTTGGAAGCCCTGGATGATGGTTTCAAAGATTTGATCCCGGCTTACATTGCGCTAACCCGGGAATCTTTGCCCATCGCTAAAGCTAAGGGGTTGGCTGATTCTCATATCGATGAGATGCGTTTACTTATAGGCGGAATCAGCCAAATGGCCAACGATGATGTTTCAAAGGATCAAACCTAAAGCCACTGGTGGCATAAAAATGAGGGGAGGCCGAGACGATGCATAAAGTAACGGTCCGGGACGTGGCGGAAATGAAATCCCGGGGCGAGAAGATTCCCATGATCACCGCTTACGACTACACCACGGCCAAGGTAGCAGACCAGGTTGGCATACCCCTTTTGCTTGTGGGCGATAGCCTGGGCATGGTTGTTTTGGGTTACGAATCCACCGTGTCGGTTACCATGGACGACATGTTGCATCACGTCAAAGCGGTGGCCCGTGGGGTGGAAAACTCCATGGTCATCGCCGACCTGCCGTTCATGGCGTATCAGATCGACCCCTCCCAAGCCTTGGCCAACGCGGGCCGGCTGATCCAAGAAGGCGGCGCCTCTTCGGTGAAGCTGGAAGGCGGCGAACGAATGGCCGAGACCACCCGCCGCATCGTGGAATGCGGGATTCCGGTTATGGGGCACATCGGCCTCACTCCCCAGTCGGTCAACGGGCTTGGAGGCTACCGGGTTCAGGGACGGGGACGGGAGGAAGCGGAGCAACTATTGAACGACGCTGTGGCTTTGGAGCAGGCCGGTGCTTACGCGGTGGTGCTGGAGATGGTTCCGGCGCCCCTGGCCTGCGTGATCTCCAAGAGATTGACCATTCCGACGATCGGCATCGGGGCCGGAGCCGGCTGCGACGGGCAGGTTCAGGTGATCCACGACATGCTGGGACTGTTCACCGACTTTGTGCCCAAACACGCCAGGCAATACGCGAAGTTGGCGGACACGATGACTGACGCCCTGACCAGGTACGCCGAGGACGTCCGTGATGGCTCCTTCCCCTCGGCCAAAGAAAGTTTCAAGATGGATGAGGGTCTGCTGGAAGACCTGGTTTACGGGTCCTAACTCCATCCGCTTTTTGCTTACACGCAACTGATGTTGGTTATAGAATCAGCCCTGGAAATACTCCAGGCATGTTCCGGCTTACGTCGCCCCTTGGGTTTAGTGCCCACCATGGGAGCCCTCCACGACGGGCATTTGGCGTTGGTCAAAAGGGCCCGCCGTGAGAACCAATCCGTAGTGGCTTCTATCTTCGTCAATCCAACCCAATTCGGACCCCGGGAAGACCTCTCTACATACCCCAGAGACCGGGAACGGGATTTGGATTTGCTTCGCCAAGAAGGGGCGGACTTGGTGTTTGCCCCCAGCGTCGACGAGATGTATCCGCCCGAATTTGACACCTGGGTGGATGTTGGGGCGTTGGGAGACCGGCTGGAGGGCGCCCACCGGCCGGGACACTTTCGCGGTGTGGCGACGGTGGTGACCAAGCTGTTCAGCCTGGTGCGGCCCGACAGGGCCTATTTCGGCCAAAAAGATGGCCAGCAGGTGGCGGTGATCCGCCAGTTTACGCGGGACCTGAACTTGGGTTTGGAGATTGTGGCGGTTCCCACGGTGCGCGACGCCGGCGGACTGGCTCTAAGCAGCCGAAACGCCTATTTGACTCCCAGCCAGCTTCAGGCGGCGCCGGTGGTCTACCGGGCCCTCTCGAAGGCCGAAAAACTATCGGCCAGCGGAGTCGCGGATGCGGATAGGCTCCGTGCGGCGGTTAAGGCCGAGTTGGAAGGGGAGCCTTTGGTGGAAAGCATCGAATACGTCAGTGTAGCCGATGCGGGGAGCCTGGATGAACTGGATCAGGTTCAGGGCAGGGCGATGGTGTCTACGGCGGTGATGATTGGAAGCACTCGGTTAATCGACAACGTAATCCTTGGTGAGACCCAGGCATTATAGTCGACATCGGGTGGACCCTTCGACAAGCTCACGACGAACGGGTGTGGAAATGAGGAATGACTTGCAAGATGCGGGTGATTCAACCCACGCCCGGATTAGCCATGGTGGAAGGTGAAGTAGTCGACCCAGGCAACCTTCGCTCGTGGTGAGCCCTTCGGCGGAGTTTAGCCTGAGCGCAGCCGAAGGGCTCAGGACAGGCTTGTCGAACCGCTGCCGTGGCCATTTACCCAAGCGGGAGAAACAGTCTATTCCTGAACGAGTTCCCTTACCGCCTCGGCGAAGGCTGGAACCACTTGTTCCCAGTCGCCAACCACGGCGTAGCGGGCCTCTTTGAAGATGTTAGCCTCGGCGTCTTTGTTGATAGCGACGATCACCTTGGCGCCGGAGCAACCGGCCATGTGTTGGCTGGCGCCGGAAATCGCCACGGTGATGTATAGCTCGGGAGTGATGGTCTTGCCGGTGAGCCCCACCTGATAGCTGGAAGGCACCCAGCCCGAATCTACCGCAGCCCGGGAAGCTCCAACGGCGCCGCCCAAAAGTCTTGCCAAGTCTTCCAATGCCGAGAACGGCTCTGGACCGCCCAGGCCCCGTCCTCCGGAAACCACGACTCTGGCGTCTTCCAGTTTGATGCCTTCGGCCTCTTCCTCCACGGTCTGCACGACCTGAGCCTTGGCCTGAGTAGCATCGAGCTCCACGGGGAATGACACGACCTGACCTTGGCGAGACGCATCCTCCGGCAGCGGTTCATATGCCTTGGGCCTAATGGCGGCTACCTGGGGATTGAAGTTGCAAGTGACCACCGCCACCGCGTTGCCGCCGTATACCGGCCGATTCGCCAGGAGCTTGCCCGTCGAGGCATCCACCGATACTTCCAGGCAATCCTGAGCCAGGCCTACGCCCAGACGAAAGGCCAGCCGGGGGGCCAACTCTCGTCCCTGGTTGGTGCGCGCGATCAGGACTACGGCCGGGTTTGATTCTTTGACCAAGGACTCCATGGCCGCCAGGTATAAATCGACGTTGTAATCAGCCAGCAACGGGTGGGTCACCGCATAGACCTTGTCGGCCCCGTGGCTGATGGCTTGGGCTGAAGGCTGATCCACAGTGGCGCCGAAGACCCCTATCGAGAGTTCTTGGCCTAGGCTATCGGCCAATCCTCGGCCTGCTGCGAGTAATTCCATTGACGTGAGGCTCAGTTCGCCCGCCGCCTGATCTCCCAGGATCAAAACTCCCGATTCGTCTGCCATGTTGGCCTCCGGTGGTTTCCCGATAGCGGCCTAATTATCAGACAGGCTGACGCCTGGACAGGCCGCTGAGGTTTTGTAGTGTCTAGTGTTGCCGTTGGTTAATCGTACGCTAGATAAGCTTGGCTTCCCGCAGCTTCAGGGCCAGTTGCCGGCCCGCGTCCACGGCGTCTTCGCCCTCAATGATCTCGCACTGCTGGTTTCGTTCGGGCACAAATAGATCCAACAGGCTCATCCGAGCCTCAAGTTGGCTGGGATCCATACCTAGGTCCCCTGCCGTCCACGTGGTCGGCAGCTTGCGGGTGGCGGCCATAATCCCTCTCAGGGTGGGATACCGTGGCTGGCCCAGTTCGTTGCTGACCGTTACCAGAGCGGGCAGAGGAGCTTCAACCACTTCATAGCCATCGGGGGTGATGCGTTCCACCACCACCTTGCCGTCTTTGACCTCTACCTTTTTGCCCAAGGAAATACACGACAAGCCAAGGATCTCAGCCACGCCCAGGGGCACCTGCGCGTTGTCCCAGTCGGATGCTTGCCTTCCGCAGATCACCAGGTCGAAACCGTCAAGCTTGCGAATCGCCGCGGCCAGCAATTGGGCTGTAACAAAACTGTCTATGGTGTTGGAGAAAGCTTCATCTTGGAGCAGCACGAGTTCATCAGCGCCCATGGAAAGGGGTTTCTTCATCACGTCGAGGGCGAACGCGCTGCCGCTGGAGATCACCGTCACCGTGGCTTCTTGCGAATCTTTAATCTGCAAGGCGGCTTCCACCGCGTTTTCGTCGAACCCGTTGACCACCGGCGGGATCGTGGCCGGTGTGTCCACTCTTTTGGCGTCCGAATCAATGCGGAAAGCCGCCATGGGCATTTCGGGATCTATGACTTGTTTTGCTAGTACGGCAATCTTGATGGGCATGAGTGTTCCTCAGTTTGGTGTGCTTGGCGGGACTGTGTGAAACATATCACCAACGCTCGAACCATGTCAACGAATCCGCCGTGCCCTATGTCAGGCACGAATCCGCCGAAATCGTTGCCTATGCTTTATGGGTCGTCCGCTAGGTTCAACTCCTGCAATGCTATAATCTCGACCACATTTTCGGCGCCAAATCATCAGGAGCACTTTCAAACCTCGAAAACGCTATTTTTAATCGCGGCGTTCACCTATCGGTTGCTGAAAATGTTGACGATGATCCGGATTCGGTTGATCACCAACCCCGCGGGAAACAGAGGAGTCTAAATGGGTTGCATCCTCGGGATACTCCGTTCCATAGCGACATTTATTCTGATAATCGTTGTTTTTGCGGGTTTGATCCTTCTGGTGGTTGTAGGGAGTTTTACCGATAAGCTGTTGGACCCTGGATTCTATACCGGCGCCATCACCGAGCAGGATACCTACAACCGGGTTTACTCGGAAATTCTGGTTGACCCCGCGATGGACGAGACTACCCGGGCCCTGTTGGGAGACATCGACGTCGAAGCCGAGGACATAGTGCCTGTTCTGAAAGAGATACTTCCTCCCGAATACATTCAGGCACAGGTGGAAGACTCCATAGGAAGGGCCGTGGGCTATTTCAATGGCGATTTGGAAGAGCTGGACGTGTACCTTGACATGGGTCCGGCCTTGGCCGACGCCAAGGCTGTGCTGCTGGAGTATGTTGACCAACAGATCGATCAGTTGCCGGTGGAAGAGGCAACAGAACAGACCTGCACTCCTGAAGGTTTGCTGGAAAAGGCTCAAGAGTTTCAGGGTTCTTTCGCAGATTTGGCCTCTGGCGCCACGCCTGACTCGCTGCCTCCGCTTCCGTATTTTGACGAACAATGCTTGGAAGACCTGTTTGAGCGGGTCGACGAGTTGGCCATAGAGGGCGGCGGGTTGAATCAGGAAGCACAGCAAGCTGGAACGGCCATCCGGACCGAGCTAGAGCAGCATCTGATGGAGGGGGATAGCAAGGAGCTTTTGAAGCGGGTTTCCCACGCCGTGGCCAGCCCGTTGGTGGATGGGGCTATCGACCGCCTGTCAGAGGGTTTGGACAAAGACGGGCGATATGATCTGATCAAGGCTTTGGACACGTGGGACGACGAACGAACTGAAGCGGAGATTCGGCAGGACTTCGCCGATGCCAAGGACGGGATCAGCAAGTTCAACTCTTGGGTTAAGACCCTGTCGTACTTGATGTTTTTCGGCGGCTTGGGTGTGGTTGGCCTAATCTATTTCCCCAGCCTGGGCAAAATGACCCGCTGGCCTGGCATCGCGCTGATTATCTCGGGCGGAGTTGTTTTCGGATTGGGCAAGGTCTTGGAGTCAACGATCCCCGACCGGCTGGGCGACGTTATCCAGGTCGGCGCGGGAGGGCCTTCACCCGTTCCCCCTTCGGTGGCGAGATTGGCCACCGACCTGCTGGTTACCCTTGGGCACAACCTTACAGATGGGATAACCGGTCCGGCGCTGACGGTGCTGATAGTTGGCGCAGTCCTTTTCGTTGCGTCCTTCTTCACGTTCTTGGTTACGCGCTTTATCCCAATCTTGAAGTAAAGTCGCGCTGATTCCGGATATCAGAAAATGGCTATGGGATTCACGGGCGAACCAGTGACGTTGCGGAGCTTCAACGGCCCCAGCGACAGCATGAACTCATAGCGGTTGCGCTGAGCGCAGGCTTGGGCCAGTTCTTCCAGGTTGGTGTTGTCAATGAGCCAAAGGCCCAGGGTCACCAGGCACACCGTATGTAATGGCGCGGTGATGGTGGCGTAATGGCTGGGCCGGACATCGTTGGAAGTATCGGTGCCCAACATCGCCACTCCCCTTTCCTTAAACCACGGAGTGCAGGCTACCTGGCAGGCGACCATCGGCTCGGTGTTGGGCACGGGGCCCGACTCCAACCTTTTCCGGTAGTTGCCAGTGCGCACCAGCAGGATATCGCCCTCTTTCACTCGAACCCCTTCCAATGCCTCGGCAGCCTCTAGGTCTTCAGGCATGACCGGCTGGTCTGGTGGAAGCCAATCCACGCCCCGAAGCCGGGCTATGTCCAGCAGCACGCCCCTGCTCACAATGCCGTCGGCGGCCGCCTCGATGGAGTGGGTTTGGGCGCCTTCTCTGGAGGTGATGCGGCTGGCCGGTTGTCCGTTGTATAGCTTCCCCTGCCAGGAATAGTGGGAAAGGGCGTCTATGTGGGTGATGGTCTGGCCGTGGAAAACCATGCCGATGAACTCCGTCGCGCCCCGGCGGATCAGCTTTCGCTCCGGCGGGTCGGTGTCTCTCCCCTCGCCGCTGTCCACCATGTAGCGCAGTACCTGATGGGTGGTGTCGGCTGCCATCTCGGTCAAAATCGGACGGGCGCAACTCACGGTCACACCATCCTGAACCAGTTCGGCAGCCTGTTTGGCTTTGCCCGGCGTTATGAGATTCAAGCAACCCCGCTGGTCTTCATCTCCCCAACGGCCCCAGTTGCTCAAAGTCGTCATCCAATCCAAAACTTGGCTTTCTGAAGGAATCTCACCCGCCATGAATCATGGCCTCCAGCAATTCGATTTGGTTTTCAATTGGCCCCGGCGTCCTGAGCCTTGCCGGGCAGACCGCTGTCGAGCAAGGCGCCGGCGAACGCAGGGTAACCCCGCAGGAACTCGGCGGCCGTGGCGCTTTTCCGCCCTTCGAGTTGCACCGATCTTAATTCCAGGACTCCGTCTCCGGTGACCACTCCCAAGGGATTGGGCCCATCCAACTGGACTACGGAACCTGCGGGCATGCCGGCGCCGCTGAAGGTTGGCGAGGGGGCAACGTCCAGCAATTTTAACAGCTTGCCATCCCATTGTGAGAATAGGCTTGGCCAGGGGCTGTACGCCCGGCATCGGCGCTCAAGCACCTGGGCCGAAAGGCCCCAATCGGCCCGGCCGTCTTCCCGTTCCACCTTCCGGGTCACGGTGGCGCCGGCTTCGTCTTGCGGGTTGGCGGCGAGTTCGCCCCGCGCCCAGGGGCCCAGTTTTTCCAGCAGCAATTCCGAGCCTGCCCGGAACAATTCTTCCGTCAATCCTTCGGCCGTCTCGTGGCCGGTCATTTGAAAAGAACGGCTGGCGATGAGAGGTCCCGTGTCCATCCCGCTGTCCAAATGCATTAAGGTCACGCCGGTGTCGGAGTCCCCGTCTAAAATCGTGGTGATCACCGGCGATGGTCCTCGGTGTTTGGGGAGCAACGACGGATGAATGTTTAGGCACCCGAGGCGGGGAAGGTTGAGGACCGGATCTGGGAGAAACCGGCCATAGGCGGCCACGACAATGACATCCGGTTCCAGGCCACCCAACAACATCTGGGCCTGCTCGGAACGCAACGTTGGCGGTTGGTGGACAACTAATTCCAAATCCAAGGCATGGAGTTTCACCGGCGGCGGCACGGGCTGACGGCTTCGCCCACCGGGGCGGTCCGGGGGAGTCAAGACGCCGCATACGTCGATGCCGTCCGCTTCAGCCAAGGCGTCAAGCACGGGTATGGCAAAATGGGGAGTGCCCATGAAAACCACGCGGAGGAGGCTGCTGCTTATGCGGTCGTAGCTTATGATGGATTTAAAAATGCGTTGGGATTGGCTGGGAGGCAGCACGGCATCTGAGGTCCGGCGCCACCTGGATCGGCGATTTTGTTTTCCAGAAGGTTCAAAGCAAATAGGCGGGAATTTGTAGCTAGATCCTGGCCAAAAAACTAGGGACGAAATGGGTCAAAGACACGGTGATTGTCTTGACACCACCAGGGCCTCATTGCTAAAATACATCAACCGCTTGGCGGGAATTTGAAAAGGAGGTGATCGCGCATGAAAGTTAGTTTAACACTCAGGGGCGATGGTAGGCATCTGTCTGGACACGACGAGGTGATCGTAACCTAGCCTGTACAGACCAAATACGAGAACCCGTACGTCGGGCCCAGGCCTATGTCTACCATCGCCCCAGGACTAAAAGTCCCGAGGCAAGTCAACGGCAGAGCGGCTGGGCCCGGCTCTGTTTTAGCGACCGGGCCGCATACAGGCCCATGACAACCGCAATCATAAAAGTCTGTTTTGTTGACTTTGCTTCACGTCAGATTTAAGATTTCCCGGCAATCAAACAACTGAAAAATAATTGATTGGAGACTGCATGCTTCGGATTCGGCTTAGAAGGGTTGGTAAGAGAGGTCATCCGTCATACAGGATAGTGGTGGCTGATGTTAGAGCGTCACGGGACGGGGCTTACCTCGAGTGGATAGGCAATTATGACCCTATGGCCGACCCACCGGCAGTGACGATTAAGAGAGACCGGGCAGAAGAGTGGCTGAGCAAGGGCGCTCAACCATCGGACGCGGTCAAACGTATCCTCCAATGGCAGGACATATTGGAGCGGGAACCGATCAACCGGAACCTCCAAACCCGGAATCCCCAGGAAGCCCCGGCTGCTCCACCGCCAGCTCCGGCCCCAGCCGTTACTGCCGTTGCCGAGGCTCCTCCAGCGGCAGAGTCGGAGCCTCCTCCTGAGGATTCGCCCGAACAGGCCCCCTCCTCACCGGACGAAGAAACGTCCGGCGGTGATGAAGCGACTGATGAGGCTACTAACGAATGAAAGAGTTGATCGAGTACATTGCCCGGTCCCTGGCCTGTGATCCCGACGCCGTAAAAGTCACCGAGGAAGAAGAAAATGGCCGTGTGATCTTACGTCTTGAGGTGGCGGACGAGGACAAAGGCAAAGTCATTGGACGTCAAGGCAGGGTGGCCCAGGCAATGCGAGTAATGTTGCGGGTGGCGGCGGTGAAAAACGACTCCCACGCCATTTTGGAGATCGTTTAGCGCATTTCCATTGGCGTAATATCCCAATGTCTTCCTCTGAACCCACTTCTTCACCGGACTTCGGTCACCAAAGCAACCCTTCCAACCTCTACTCCCAATTACCTGAATCCAATGACGACCATGTAAACGTCGGCCGAATCATCCGCGCTCACGGCCTCAACGGGCAGTTGCGTGTCAGGGTATTGAGCGATGTGCCCGAGCGGTTTCAGCCGGGCCAAGCCGTTTACATAGATGATTCACAATTCACCATCAGATCATTCGGGATTTTTCGGGGTGATGAGATATTGCTGGCGTTGGTGGGCGTGGATAGCCGGAATGCGGCCCAGAAATTCGTCGATAATTGGATTACCGTGCCTAGGGAAGCCGTTCCACCATTGCCTGAAGGGGAGTGGTTCCATTTTCAACTCCTTGGGTTGCGGGTCATTACGGGCCAAGGCGAGGAACTGGGAAAGATCACGGAAATTCTGGAGACCGGAAGCAACGACGTTTACGTGGTCACCCTAGCCGGGACTGAGATTCTGATTCCGGCCATAAAAAGCGTGATCACTGAGGTCCGGCTTGAGGATGGCATAATGTTAGTAGCGTTGCCAGATGGCCTGCGTTGACCACTGATTTGCTTTGACCGCCAAACAGGGCGATGCTAAAATCGAATCAACGACGGCCGGATTATTCGCGGCGGATTATTCGCGGGAGGGAAGGTACATGTCGGGTCACTCGAAATGGTCCACGATAAAGCACCAGAAGGGAGCGGCTGACGCGAAGAGGGGAGCCCTTTTCACCAAACTAAGCCGGGACATAACCTTGGCGGCTAAGAGCGGTGGCGCCGACCCTGACATGAATTTCCGGCTACGCCTGGTCTTGGATAAGGCCAAAGCCGGCAACATGCCTTCAGACAGCATTACAAGGGCAGTCAAACGAGGCGCCGGCGGGGGGGCCGACTCGGGCGAAGACCTTGAGGAGATGACCTACGAGGGTTACGGGCCCGGCGGAGGCGCGATCTTGTTGCAGGCGGTCGTCACGAATAGGAACAAGGCTGCGGCCGAGATTCGCTCCACTTTTACCAAGGGAGGCGGAAGCCTGGGTGAAACCGGTTGCGTTTCATGGAACTTCGAGACCAGGGGAGTGATCACGGTGGGCGTGACCGATGAATCAAGGGGGGAAGAGTTGGGCTTGATCGCCATAGACGCCGGCGCCGAAGACATCGACATTGACGATGGCGTTTTGGAGATCCACACTCCTCCGGAGAAACTTCAAGACGTTCGGCTGGCCCTGACGGATGAGAATGTTGACTTGGACTCGGCTGAGATTTCCATGGTGCCCAAGACCACCGTCATGCTGGAATCCCACGCGGCGGAGCAAACGCTTAAGCTCTTGGATCATCTAGAAGAGTTGGAGGATGTCCAAAAAGCTTACACCAACGCCGATTTCCCATTAGAAGTTTTGGAAAAGTATCAGTCTGAATCCTAAGTCCCTGCCCGCACGGTCTTTTCTCGTGGTTGCCTCTTGGCTCCCTGGTTCAAAGAAATAGGTGTGGTGTAGTCATGCGTGTATTGGGGTTTGATCCAGGAGCCCTCCGGATGGGGTACGGCGTTGTCGACTCGGACCCGCGTCCAGAAGCGGACGATTACGGCGTCATAGCGCTTCCCAGATCCATGCAGATCGAACAGCGGCTTTACCAGATGTACACCCACGTCCTCAACATGATCAGCATATTCCAGCCCGACGTCATCGCTGTTGAGGAACCTTTTGTTGGCAAGGGAGACAGACGTTTTGCTGGCCCCGCGTTGGCGGTGGGCCAGGCGCAGGCGGTGGTGCTCATCGGCGCCGCCGGCCAGGGCATTCCTCTTTTCCGCTACAGCCCGGCCCAGGTCAAGAGTTCCGTCGCGGATTACGGCGCGGCCACCAAGGAACAGATGCAGAGCAGCGTCACCGCGACCCTGGGCTTGAAAGAGATTCCCGAGCCCGATGCCGCCGACGCCCTGTCGATCTGCCTCTGTCATCTCATCCAGAGCCAAGCGGATAAGGCCCTCGACCGGGAGATTCTGCCCGGCGCGGAAAGATAGAGGGTGATCGTTCGAGTCCAGGGCAGCCTGGAGACCATTGGCCCCGATTGGGTCCATATCAATTTGGGAGGGGTGACTCTCCAAGTTTTCGTTCCAGTCTCCGCAATCAATGCTCTGGGACCTCAGGGCGGCCAGGTCAGCCTGTTCACCCATATGCGGATCCGCGATGAGCAGCCCGTAATGTATGGCTTTCCTTCGGCGGCATCCATGGAATTGTTCCTGATGCTGACTGGCGTATCCGGAGTGGGACCGCGTATCGGCTTGGCATTGCTATCGTCTCTGGGCGACTCGGGGCTGCGTCAGGCCATCGCCACCGCCGACGTGGCTGCGCTAAACGCGGCACCGGGAGTGGGCCAGCGAACCGCCAACCGAATCATCCTGGATCTGAAAGGCAAAATGGAGTTGGACGAGGCGGAATCGTCACAGGCCTCCGGCGGCGAAGAGGCGGAGATCATTGCCGCGTTGACCGCTCTGGGTTACTCGGCCACCGAAGTAAGAAGGGCCCTGACCGCAATCGACCGCGCCGAAGATTCAACCCTGGAAGACCTGATCCGGCTGACCTTACAGCGGCTCAGCGCAGGCGGCGGCTGACGGCTCCTGCCCCGGCTGACGGGATGGCGGCTGGTATAATTTGAGGTGCGGGACGGGTCAAGAAAGCCTAGTCATTGTCAATGTGCCTGTTAACCAACCGGTACATGGCTCTATTCAGACGTCAATGGGAGCTAAATGATGTCCGACACCGACCTTAAATAGGAAGCCCACCGTTTGGTGGACCAGTTGGCCGACGACGCAACTTGGGAAGACTTGATGTATCAAATCTATGTGCGCCAGGCTATTGAATCGGGACTCGCCGACGTTGCCGCAGGCCGCACGCTGGATGTAAAGGAAGTCCGGGCTAGATTCGGGCTTTCGACTTGAATGTGGTCTGGTTGAACACGGCGATTGAACACTTAGTCACGTTATTTGACCAAATTTTTACAGAATCTCCATTATATGCCCGAAGGACCATTGAAAGGATTATTGGCAGGTCAGATCAAATCGCTTAATTCCCTCTATCGGGAAGAGAAGTACCCGAGTATCAGGCTCGAGATATCAGAGAATTGATAGAACCACCATTTCGGTTGATTTACCTGGTAACCTCCGATCAGATCGATATCCTTGCAGTGATTCACAGCCGCCGAAGCCTTCCATTGGACCGGTAAAACATGCCTGATTTTCAATTAGCTTCCGAATTTCAAATGACCGGCGACCAACCAAAGGCGGTCGAACGCCTTTCATCCGGCGTGTGGGAGGGCTTGAACCAGCAGACGTTGCTGGGAGTGACCGGCAGCGGCAAGACCTTCACCATGGCCAACATCGTGCAAAACGTGCAGCGGCCCACTCTGGTGATGGCCCACAACAAGACATTGGCCGCCCAATTGGCGACCGAGTTCAAAGAGTTCTTCCCCCACAACGCGGTGGAATACTTCGTCTCCTACTACGATTATTACCAGCCCGAAGCCTATGTGCCCCAGTCGGACACCTACATCGAAAAGGATTCCAGCGTCAACGAAGAGCTGGACAAATTGCGCCTTTCCGCCACCACCTCGTTGCTAACCCGGCGCGACGTGCTGATCGTGGCGTCGGTGTCCTGCATCTATGGTCTGGGCGACCCCGAGGACTACTTCAACCTGGTGGCCCAGGTCAGCGTCGGCGAGATTCGCAACCGCAGCCGGCTGGCCCGCCAACTGGTGGACATGCAGTACGAGCGCAACGACATGGACCTCAGCCGGGCCAAGTTCCGCATTCGTGGCGACACCTTGGAACTGGTGCCGGCCTACGAGGAAGCGGCCGTGCGCATCCAGTTCTTCGGCGACGAGGTGGAGCGCATCGTGAAAGTCGACCCGCTGACCGGCGAAGTGCTGGCCGACCTCCCCGAGGTGTCAATCTACCCTGCCAACCACTTCGTCACCTCCAAAGAGAAGGTCGAGAAGGCGATCATAGATATCAAGGAAGAATTGGAAGTCCAGTTGACCATGCTGCGCGGCAACGGAAAGGTGCTGGAGGCCGCCCGGCTGGAGAGCCGGACCCACTACGACCTGGAGATGCTGCAGGAGACGGGTTTTTGCTCCGGCGTGGAGAACTACGCCCGGCACCTGTCCCAACGGCCCGCCGGCAGCGCGCCCTGGACCCTTTTGGACTATTTCCCCGAAGACTTCCTGATGTTCGTCGACGAATCCCACATGACATTGCCCCAGGTGCGGGGCATGTACCACGGGGATATGTCTCGAAAGAAGACCTTGGTTGAGTTCGGGTTCCGCCTGCCGTCGGCCATGGACAACCGGCCACTGAATTTCGAGGAATACGAATCCCGGATCAACCAGGTGGTCTACGTTTCGGCCACCCCGGGGCCCTACGAAGGCCAACACGCCGCGGCGACCGTGGAGCAGGTCATTCGCCCCACGGGCCTGCTGGACCCGACCATAGAGATCAAGCCGACGGAAGGCCAGATCGACGACCTGTTGCAGCAGATCAAAGAGCGGGTCGACAAGGCCGAGCGTTGCCTGGTGACCACCCTGACCAAGCGCATGGCCGAAGAGTTGGCGGACTATCTTTCGGAGATGGGCGTCCGCAACAATTACCTGCACTCGGACATCCAAACGTTGGACCGCATTGAGATCCTGCGGGACCTTCGCCTGGGGGTCTATGACGTGATTGTTGGCATCAACCTGCTGCGGGAGGGGTTGGATCTGCCCGAGGTGAGCCTGGTGGCCATTCTGGACGCCGACAAAGAGGGATATCTTAGGTCCGACACGTCGCTGGTCCAGACCATCGGCCGGGCGGCCCGCCACGCCAACGGCCACGTGATCATGTACGCCGACCGGCGAACCGATTCCATGGACCGGGCGATCAACGAGACCTACCGGCGGCGGGATATACAAAACGCCTACAACGAAGAGCACGGCATTGTGCCCCAGAGCATCCAGAAAGAGGTCCACGACATCACCGAGGGCATCAAGGCCGTCGCCGAGAACCGGGGCCGTTACAACGTGGTGCGGGAGGAACTGTCCCGGGACGACATGTTCAAGGTGGTCAAAGACCTGGAAACCCAAATGAAAGAAGCCGCCCGAGAGCTAAAGTTCGAAAAAGCAGCCCAATTCCGCGACGAGATCTTCGAGCTACGCCGCCTCCTAGCCCTAGAAGAGAAGACCATGCTCCCCGTAGCGTTTGGGGCGGGGGAGTAGGCCAATGTCCCCTCCTTACGAAGGAGGGGATTTAGGGGAGGTCGGACCCGCACGGCCTCCGCCCACCCAAACCTTTCCAACCAACTGGGCAGGTTTACATGGACGCAGCAACCATAACAGCGATCAGTGCTGGCGTGGCCGCCGGTGTAGCCGTACTTGCGTTCCTCTACAACGTGATGCACCGGAAATCAGACTCCACCCAAACAACAACATTCGTCAAACAAGGTGACATCGACCAATCCAACGTTGCTGTAAGTTCCTCAGGTGGACCTACCATCGCCGGCGACCATGTCGATGCGGAAGGTGGAATCGCAGGTAGAGATGTCAACACGACCACCAACACCATCATCTACCAGTCTGCTGATCCTCCCGCCACTTCGTCCCTGCACCAGCTCCCACGGCCCCCTGCTGACTTCACTGGCAGAGCCGACGAATTGGCCAAACTGGAAGAACAGGTTCAGCAAGGTGGCGCCAGCATCTCCGGCGTCCGAGGCATGGGCGGCGTGGGAAAGACCGCGTTGGCCCTTGAGTTAGCGCGGCGGCTCACTCCCAAATTCCCTGACGCCCAGATTTATCTGGACCTGAAGGGTACTACACAGCCATTGACTCCCGCTGACGCCATGGCCCATGTCATACGCTCCTACAATCGTGAAGCGCCCTTGCCGGAGTCCGAGGAGGAGTTGACGCCGATTTACAACTCGGTTTTGCATAACCAAAATGCCTTGCTCCTGATGGACAATGCACTGGATGGTAATCAAGTACGGTCGTTGATCCCGCCTCAGAACTGCGTCATGCTGGTCACCTCTCGTCAGCACTTCGACCTCCGGGCCTCCTTCCGCTGGACCTGGACACACTCAACCCGGATGATGCCCGAGACCTTTTAGTCCGGATTTCGCCCCGCATCGGAGAACAGGCTGATGAAATAGCAGAACGTTGCGCCTATCTGCCCCTGGCTCTCCGACTGGCCGCTGGTGTCCTGAACCAGCGGGTTAATCTTAATCCCAAGGATTACTTGCGCCGGTTAGAGGAAAGCCGATTGCCTCGGGAACTGGTCGATGCCTCGCTGGTCCTGAGCTACGACCTGCTTCCGCCGGAGCTTCAGGAATTGTGGACCGGCCTGTCAGTGTTCCCTGACCCCTTCGATTTAATGGCAGCAGCGGCGGTGTGGGGGCTGGAGCCGGAACGTGACCAAGACCGGCTGGGAGACCTGATCAACTATAGCTTGGTGGAGTACAACGAAGAGTCTCTGCGCTATGGCCTCCATGATTTATTACGCCTTTCGGCCGACTCCCGGCTGAAAGCGTCCGGACGGATCGAAGCCGAACATCGGCATTCCCAGCACTTCCGAGATGTATTAGTGTCAGCTGGCCAGCTATACCTGGAAGGTGGAGAGCGGTTAAACCAAGGCCTAGCCACATTTGACCGGGAGTGGCCCAACATCCAGGCCGGTCAGAACTGGGCCAAGGACCACACCGAAAGCGATGCCAACGCGGCTGGGCTTTGCAGCACCTACCCCGGCTCAGGCAGTCTTTTGGGGCTTCGTCTTTTCCCTCGGGACCAGGCCGGCTGGTTGGAGGCCGGTGTGTTCGCAGCCCGGCGCATCCAGGACCGGGCATCGTAGGGAACGCACCTCGGAAACCTTGGTATCGCCTACAGGGAATTGGGGGAGCACAGTCGGGCCGTCGAATGCATGCAACAACATTTAGATATTGCCCATGAGACTGGCGATCGCCAGGGCGAAGGCCATGCCCTGGGCAACCTAGAGGTCTGGCCGGAAAGCCATTGGCCGGGTTTCGCGCTACGCCAGACAGACGTATTATAGTCTTATGTGGCATGATAGTATCTGTAATACGGTTCAAGAACCCACTATTACATCGACAATCGTCGCTAAGAAAACGACGACTTGGGGAGAATCGGGGTTTCCGTCCGAGTTTCTAGTACTACAACGACGCGTTATCCTACAAGGTAACTCGTGGGCGGATTTTGAAGCTGGCAACGAACGAGTGCGAGTCTCCCATGATGAACGGTCCGTAGCTGAAGAAGAAGACCTGAGCGTGTTTTCTCATAACGCGTCGTTGTAGTACTAGAGGTCTGGCCGGAAAGCCATTGGCCGGGTTTCGCGCTACGCCAGACAGACGTATTATAGTCTTATGTGGCATGATAGTGTCTGTAATACGGTTCAAGAACCCACTGTTACATCGACAATCGTCGCTAAGAAAACGACGAGTTGGGGAGAATCGGGGTTTCCGTCCGAGTTTCTAGGTAACACCAACATTGTCCTGGGTGAACCTCGCCGAGCCAGCGAGTACTTCCAACAAGCGTTGAAGATATTCCTTGAGATTGGCGACCGTCGAGGCGAGAGCATCGCCCTTGGCAACCTAAACCAAAGCCAAGGTGAAATGTACATATCGCTAGACCGCACTGTCGGGTGCCCACCCAGTTGGGGCCTAAAGGTGATATGAGGTGCCGTGGAGCCTTCCGGTCGTCGTCAAGACCCCCGAAATGCACATCCCACCTTGGTATTGGTTTAGGACTGGTCTACTCCGAACTAGGGGAGTTCCGCAAGGCCATCGACCATCACGAGCAAGCCTTGAAAATATCCCGCGAGAACGGAGACCGTCGGGGCGAGGGGTCCATTCTTTGGAACATGGCGTTGGACTACCACAACCTGGACGATTTTGACCGGGCCATCGTCCACGCTGATACCGCCCTGCCGATATTGGATCAGATTGATGATCCCAGTGTTGCCAAGGTCCGAGGATTTTTGGACCAATGGCGGCGAGAGGCAGCCGAGAATGGGTGCTGATGGGCTCTGGTTCGGTATACTGACTAGGTTCCCAAAAGCACCCCGTCGGCCCTACCCCAACCCCCCATCCACCAGCCGGTGCAGCCGCGCCAGTAGCGCCCCGTTCTCTTCGGTGGTGAAGCCGTCTACGAAGTGGGTGGCGTCGCCGGTGGTGCCGTCTACCAGGCCTAGGTCCACCAATTGCTCTATTAGCGTGGTTTCGTGGTCTACCGTGGGGAGCATGTTCTTGCCTGTTAGCAGGGACAGGGCGGCCACCAGGCCGTAGCCTCCCCAGTTGGAGACGCTGGAGACCACCAGGCGGTCTACGGTGGCGATGGCCGGGTTGGGCGGCAGGCTGGCGAAGGTGGGGATTATCTGGGCCAGGTTGCCCATGCCGATCTCGTTGCCGCCGTCGCCGATGCCCACCGAGGGTATGTCCGACTCGAAGATGTAGTCCAGCCGGGCGGTTTGATCGCTGATGTCCACCGACCTCATGTTCAGGTAGGTGTCGTCCCGGCTGCGGCTGCAACGCTCTATTGACAGGAGCAGGTCCGGATCCAGTTGGTCCAACAGCCAGATGCCGGCCCGGATGCTTTCCTCGGGCTCCGCCACGGCGAAATCGATAACCTCGGCGCCAGAGCCGACGATCTCCCTCATGGCCGGGGTCGCGTAGGAGTCGCTGACGTAAGTGACTTTCATCCCCAGGGTCTGCAAAGCGTTGCCGATGGCCAGCGCCCCCGGAGGTCCGTCAGTCTCGGCGCTGCCGGACATCAAGATGTAGAAGCCGGTGGTTATGAGCACGTGGCCGCGGTTTTCCAGGATGTACTCGGCCGCTTTGGTGCAAAAGTCCACCGGCAGGTAGGGACGTAGCGCCGCCACTCCCCGTTTGTCGTGGTCCAGGATGATGTCTTCGATTGATTCGATGGGAGGCATTTTCACCTGACCTGGTTTGTGAGTTTTCCGGTGGGTTTGGTTGGGGGGCGGCCCCGCCCCGGATCCTTCGCCGCTGCGACTGGCTCAGGATGACATAAGGGGGGCTGGTTCAGCATGCCATACAGGGCCGCTGGCTCAGGATAGCATCAATGTTGGCCGATAGCTGAAGGCTCTACAAAACCGCGTAATCCGCGTCTCTGTGGTCGGTGATGAACATTTTGCCGGGGGCGTGAGTGATCATCAGCGGCGGCTTGCAGTTGAGGGCCACTGCCTGGGGAGTCACGCCACAGGCCCAGAAGACGGGCTCTTCCCCGGGTTTGATCTCCACGGAATCGCCGAAGTCGGGCTGGTAGATGTCTTTGATCCCGATGGCTGAAGGGTCGCCGATGTGGACCGGTGCTCCATGGGTAGCGGGAAAACGAGTGGTCACTTGAACCGCCCGGACTATCTGGTCACGCTTGATCGGCCTCATGCTGACTACCATAGGGCCGGAGAACACCCCGGCCGGTGTCGTGGGAACGTTAGTGATAAACATGGAAACATTGCTGCCCATCTCCTGATGGCGCAGGGGTATACCCGCATCCGTCATCGCAGTCTCGAAGGAGAAACTGCAACCCAGCAGGAAGGACACTAAGTCATCCTGCCAGTGGTCCACCAGGGAATCCACCTCGGCGGTCAACACGCCCTCTTGGTAGATCCGGTATCCGGGCACGTCGGTGCGTATGTCCGACGTTGGAGCGGTGATTTTCGGCTGCACCTCTCCCGCTTCTATCACTTCCAATATGGGGCATGGCTTGGGATTGCGCTGGCAAAAAAGCAGGAAATCGAAGGCCAGGTCTCTGGGCAGGATCGCCAGGTTGGCCTGGACGTAACCGGGCGCCACGCCGGAGGTGACACCGCGCCATTCGCCGGTGCGGATCTGCTTGCGGATGGCTCTTGGGTTTTTGGCTGCCGTCTGGGTGGTCATGACCGTCTCACCTATATGTCGATTGGGTGGCTGACGATGGCTTGTGATCCAACGCGCCTGGACCGCACGTTCATGATAGATACGCGGCTTAACACCGTCAATCGCAACGGCCCTAAACGGGGCTATTGTGCTGCGTGTTGGGAAACGGGTTTGGGCCTGCCGATGATATACTTGCTGATAATCCTGACCTGCCGTCCGGCTGGCGCCTGTGTACAAAGTTTTTCTTCTAGCGACCCACCTAGACGATGCCTCGCCCCTTCATGAGGCCGTGAAGCAGGCGGGCTTTTCGTGCCTATCAGGTACGGAACTGCCATTTTTGGAAGAGCCTTCGGATTCCGGCGTCAAAACCGATGCCGTCATCATCGACCTGGTTTCGATCTCCAACGAATGGGCTCGAGGGGTCATCGACGAATGCAGAGACGCCCGAGTCCCTGTATTGACTGTGGTCTTCAATGAAGACTTGGAAGAATTCGACACCAGCCTCAATCCCGACGAAATCTTGTTTTGCCCGTTTGGCCCGGCTGAACTGACGGCCCGGGTCAAGCAAGCGATTTTCCGGGTCCATGGTCCCTCCGGCTCCAAACTGCTGCGGAGCGGCGACTTGACCATCGACCTGGAGCGGTACGAAGTTACGGTGGCAGGGCGAAAGGTTTCCCTGACCTACAAAGAGTTCCAACTTTTGGTGCTGCTGGCTTCCAATCCGGGACGGGTTTACACCCGGGACGCTCTGCTGAGCCAGATATGGGGATACGACTATCTGGGGGGCACCCGCACCGTGGATGTCCACGTGCGGCGGCTCAGGTCCAAGGTGGAGGCGCCCGGAAGGTCTTTCGTGGAAACCATTCGCAACGTGGGTTACCGATTCACCAGCTCTTCCTAGCTGTTTTCATCGGTGACTACCTGCATGAACCTGGCCACCTGGGCGGCTAGGGGGGCGTGCCGCGGCTCAGACAACTCCGGGTCTTCATCTTTGATCCGCGACGCTTCGTCCCGGGCCAACTCCAAAAGCTCCCGGTCCGAAAGCTGGGCCATTCGCAGGTTGGGTAACCCGCTTTGCCTGGTGCCGAAGAAGTCGCCGGGGCCGCGTAATTCCAGGTCAACCTCGGCTAGCTTGAACCCGTCGTTGATGCTCTCCAAAGCGGCCAGCCTCTCCTGGGCGACCTCCGAAGGCGAGTCCGACAGCAACAAACAGTAGCTCTTGTGCTCCCCCCTGCCAACCCGGCCTCGGAATTGGTGCAACTGGGCCAACCCGAACCGGTCAGCGCCCTCGATCATCATCACGGTGGCGTTGGCCACGTCGATGCCCACCTCCACCACCGGCGTGGATATCAGCAAGTCCAAGTCGCCGTCCCGGAATTGGCGCATGACCCGATCCTTCTCTTTAGACGCCATCCGGCCGTGGAGCAGTCCCAGGCGCAACTCGGGGAAAACGTCCTGGGACAGCCGCTGATATTCTTCAGTGGCCGCTTTGGCCCGGACGGATTCTGACTCCTCCACCAAAGGAAAGATGATGAAGCCTTGCCGGCCCGCCTGGACCTCCTTCCGCACGAATCCGTAGGCCGCATCGCGGCGCTCCGGAGGCAGCCAGCGGGTGGAAATCTCCTGTCTCCCCGCGGGAAGCTCGTCCAGACTGGAAATGTCCAAGTCTCCGAAAATAGTCAAAGACAGCGTTCGCGGAATTGGCGTAGCCGACATGATCAGCGTGTGAGGAGACTCCTCGCTTCTCTGCCGGAGCGCCGATCGCTGTAGCACGCCAAACCGGTGTTGCTCGTCGGCCACGGCCAAGGCCAATTTAGGGAGAGAAACGCCTTGCTGGATCAAGGCTTGAGTCCCAATCAGAATGTCCAGGCTGCCCGCCGCCGCCATCTTGGTCAATTCCCGCTTGCGCGCCGCTTTGGTGCTGCCGGTCATCAACCCGACAGACACGGGCCTGGCCAGTGGTTCCACGTAAAATGTGACCAGGTTGTCTTCCTTTACCGGGCTGGCCAGTCCAGCGAGAAGCCGGGTGATTGTTTGGAAGTGCTGCTCGGCCAATACTTCGGTGGGGACCATCAATGCCCCTTGGTATCCGGCGGCCGCGACCGCCAGCAGGGCGGCCAAGGCGACCACCGTTTTCCCGCTGCCCACCTCTCCCTGAAGAAGGCGGTTCATGGGCGGAGATCCCCGCTCTAAATCGTGGGAAATCTCATCGATGCAACGCTTCTGGGCGCCGGTCAATTCGAATGGCAGTGAATCCCGAAAACCATCCAACGTCTGCCCGTCGCCGTGGATTGCCACGCCGTGGATATCTTGTTGCTGGTTGCTGCGCCGCGACAGCACCGCCAACTGTAGGATCACCAACTCGTCGAAAGCCAATCTTCGGCGCGCTGCAGACCATTGGTCCGGACCATCCGGGTAATGGGCCTGCTGGATGGCTTGACGCAATGGCATGAGCCCTACGCGGGCCAACAGGCTCTCGGGCAAAAGCTCTTCCACGCCGCCAAGCCATTCCTGTAACGCCTGCCACGCCAGCCGGCGGACGTTCCTGCCGGTAAGGCCTTCGGTCAAGGGATAAACGGGCACCAGCCGGCCCGTGTGGATCGCCGCTTGGCTGGTGTTTAGAAGTTCGTATTCGGGAGATTGAAAAACCAGTTGGCCGCCAAAGACGCTGGTCTTGCCACTGACGGCTACGCGGGCGTTGGGCTTTAACGTGCGGGCCAAATAGCGTTGGCCGAACCAAACAGCCCGGATGTTCCCTGTATCGTCGCTCAACACCGCTTCGGTGTCCTTCCGCTTGCCCCGGGGACCTCGGGAAATCTCGCGGGCCTCCCAAACGGTAGCCACCACGGTGCATTCCTGGCCGGGCTCAAGATCGGCGATCTTGGTGGCCTGAGAGTAGTCCAGGTGCCGCCGGGGAAACAGGTAGAGCAGGTCCCGTATGGAGGTGACGTCCAACTTTTTCAAACGGGCCGATAGCTTGGTGTCCACTCCTCGCAGGCGGTCCACCGGCTCGTCGACCGTCAGGGAAGCGGGGGGCCGTCGGAACTTTTTCTCGTTGTTTTTCTCGTTGTTTTTCTCGTTGTTTTTCTCGTTGTTTTTCTCGTTGTTTTTCTCGTTGGGCTTGGCGTCATCCTGAACCTTTGCTGGTCGAGACCGGGGTGGCCCAGCGTCTTTGGCCTGTGGCTTCTTTCCCCCCTTTGTCCCGCGCTTTTCAGGCGCGGCGGGCGGCGGTTGATCCGATCTGCCGGCCAAGATGCCTTGCCACCGTTCCGCCCAGACACGGCGCTTATCGGGGGTTAGGCCGGCGTAGGAAGCGGCCAACAGGCGACGGGCCAAGCGGACATCGCTGACTTGCCCAGCCATTTCCTGGGACCAGCGTTGCACGAACCGGTCCAGTCCGCCAACCACCGCGGTGTCATTGAAACCGTGGGTTTCCTCCAGCTTCAGGATATTCAAGAAGGGCTGGAGCCACGCCGGAGCGATTGTAGGAGACGACGCCATCAAAGCCCCTCGGCGCCGTTGGCTTTGTTGAAGCCACGCGGCGATGGGGTGTAAGCCAGGAACAGGCGGATATCGGATGACCTTACGGAGAACATGTTCTTTTGGATGATGTGCTCCATTTGTCTTAGGATGGATATCAATGCGCGAATGGTCAAGGACTTACCGTCACAAAAAGTTGGGCAATTTAGTCTACAGCGCCGGAATGTTCCACGTGGTGGTCACGCTCGCCGGGTGACCGCTACACCCAAAGCTCCGGGCCCGACGTATGTTCCAAGAGCGGGGCCGAACCTGGCCAAAATGATGTCCGCCTCGGGCGCCAGATCGGTCAGGTTGCGGCGCAAGTGCAGTGCGCCTTCCTCCTGGGTGCTGTAGATCACGGCAACTCGATCCGCCGGCCCAAGCTGTTTCGCCAACTCCAATAGGCGGACAAGGCCTTTGGCTCGGGTCCTGGGCCGTTCCACAGGGTGCGCTTCTCCATCTTTTATTTTTAGGATTGGCTTGATTCCCAGAACAGACCCCAAAAACGCTTGCGCCTTGCCAATGCGGCCGCCTTTCTCCAGGTATTCCAGGGTGTCTAAAAGAAAGAAGGCTTCGTTTAGGGGCAACTGGCGCCGCACGGTGGATTCCAAACCTTCCAGCGAATCCGTCTGTTCCGCGGCCTGGGCGGCGGCCAGCACGGCCAATCCCAACGGTATGGACGCGAGCTGCGAGTCGATGATTCGTATCGGCGCGTCGCTGCCCATCGCGGCACTAGCTTGGTTTGCGGAATTCAATGTTCCACTCAGCTTGCCTGAAAGATGTATTGATAGGATTTGATGGCCTTGATCCAGCAGGGCCGAATATACCGTCTGAAAGTCGGCGGCCGACGGCTGGGAGGTGGTCGGCGGATGGTCCATTGACTCCATGCGTTGGTAGAATTCATTTGGCGTGAGGTCCACGCCGTCCTTGTAACTGACATCTTCCACGATCACGTAGCACGGCGCCACGGTGATGTTCCCCTGTTCAGCCAATTCGGCTGACAGGTCTGCGGAGCTATCAGTTACGATTCTTATCGCCATAATTTGCGCGCGGAAGCCCCTATTGGTTACTCAACGGACGCCAGGTAATGATAATTGGACTGGCCCCCATAGATGACATCCACTTGTAGGCCGTCCACCTTTCTTTGTATGCTGGCGGCCAGGTCTTCGGCTTGGCGCCAGTTGGCATCGGCCCCCACGTAAATCGTCACGAGTCCGTCCTGGGTCAACCCCGCCGCGCCCAAAGACCGCATCAATGCGATCTCGGGGGTGTTAGCCACCATGGCCCGGTGGCCGTCTAAGATGGCAATGTATTCGCCGGTTTTCACAGCGAGGCCGTCAATGGAGGCGTCGCGAACCGCCTGGGTCACCTCGATGGATTTTACAGAGGTGCGGGCTTCCTCCATGGCGGCCAGGTTTTCGTCCACTGATGCAAGGGCCAGGAATGCCAAGAGGGCCGCAATTCCCTGGGGGATTGAGTTCGCCGCCACGACATGGATATTGGAATCACCAACAGCTGCCTGACGGGCGGCGGCCACCACATTGGAATTATTAGGAAGCAAAATCGTGTGTTTAGCCCCGAAGGTCCCGGCTGAGTCCAACAATTCCTCGACGCTGGGGTTCATGCTTTGGCCGCCGCTGACCACAGCGGCGCATCCCGTGTCCAGGAATAACCCGATGAGTCCGCCACCACTCGCCACGGCGATGACCGCTACTTCGGCCGTTGTGGTCATTGCCTTTGCACGGTTCTTCACAAATTCATGGTTTTGCTGGTCCATGCTTTGCACGTTGACCTGTTGCAAATCGCCCAGAGACGAGCCGTAGGTTAGAATTGGCGCCGGATTGGAAGCATGGACATGCACCCGTGCGGCGTCTCCTCCACCGGCCACCACAGCCGAACCGGACTTTGAAGAAACGAGGCGCTCGCGAATACCTTCCAAATTTAGAGCTTGGTTGACGTTAGCTTGAATAACAAACTGAATGCAATAACCCCAGTCCGTATCCAAAGAATCGATGAGATGGTTCTGGTCGACCGGGTCATAGATGACGCCATGTCTCGCGATGTCCGGATCGCCAGCCGCCGGCGGCAAATCCAGGTGGACGCAGCCTGTAAGGCGTTCCAACGCCCCGCCAAGGATCACCACCACACCCATGCCTCCGGCGTCAACCACACCCGCCTCTCGCAACACCGGTAGCTGATCCGGGGTCTTCGCCAAAGCTTCGGTCGATGCGTTGAATGCTGCTTCCCACAGGGCTATCACACCGGGTTCACCGTGTCTCAGCCCGATGGCAACCGCCGGCGCCAAAGAGTTCAGGACCGTGAGCATGGTCCCTTCAACCGGATTGCCCACGGATTTATATGCCGCTTCGGTGCCCATCCGGAAGGCGCGCTCCAGGTCAGGTCCGGAACATTCTCCGCCGGAAGAACCACTGCCAGATTCACTACCAGATTCAAAGGCTGCTGACATGCCCGCCAAAAATTGGGAAAAAATGACGCCGCTGTTGCCACGGGCGCCCCAAAAAGCCCCATCCGATAATCTTTTGAAAAACTCGCTAACGATGATATCCGCCGGGTTAGTGACGTTGTCCACCGCCGCGCGCATGGTCAGCAGCAGGTTGGCGCCGGTGTCGCCGTCGGGAACGGGAAAAACATTTAGGGCGTTAATGGCGTCGCGCCGCTGTTCTAAGGCCACGACGCCGGCGGCGAATGCGTCTCTAAAGTCTTGGGCGCGCAGAAGGCTCATAGCAGTGGGAAAGTTCGAGCCGTTGGCGGCATTGACTGCACCGGTTTAACATAGCGTTCGATATATTCGATATAACTGGCTTAGCGACATTATATAACAACTTGGAGTGAGGATATCCGGCATGTCATGTGGCGATCTGGTAGCGGGAGACGCCTACGCCGCGCCTGATTTCCCTTGACAGCAAAGCTACCCTGGCATAACATGGTTGGCTGAGGAAAGAATGGATTACGCAGTATTTAAGACGGGTGGCAAGCAATACCGGGTTAAGCCCGGAGACCTTATTGACGTGGAAACACTGCCCAACGAGGTGGATTCAGTCGCCGAGTTTCCTGAGGTCTTGATGGTCTCCGACGGTGGCGAAGCTACCATAGGTTCCCCATTTATAGACGGCGCCACGGTGCTCGCACAGGTTCAATCGCATTACCGGGATCGAAAGGTCATTGTGTTCAAGTATAAGGCGAAGAACCGTTACCGCCGGATGCGAGGCCATCGCCAGGGATACACCCGTTTAATCATTCAAGACATCCAAGTTGGAGCAGCACCCGCTCCGGCCCGCCGAAGGGCCAGACGCGCCGCCGCTCCCGCCGAAGGTGAAGAACAAGGAGGAACCGCCTAATGGCCCATAAAAAAGCAGGCGGAAGCACCACCAACGGCCGAAACAGCAATCCCAAGATGTTGGGAGTCAAGTGCTACGCTGGTGAGAAGGTCACCGGAGGGTCCATCCTGGTGAGGCAGCGGGGGACAAAGATTCGCCCCGGAACAAACGTCGGATTGGGAAAGGACTTCACCCTGTACACCAAGATCGACGGACAAGTAAAATACGAGTGGGCCGCCAGAGGCAAGCGCCGAGTCAGCGTTTACCCGGTGGAGTCCACCCAATAAAACGGCAGCAATAATGAAAACAGATATCCACCCCAAATTCGTCAAATCCACGGTAACCTGCTCCTGCGGAAACGTGTTCGACACTGGCGGGACCAAATCCGCTGTAAGAATCGAAGTTTGCAGCAAGTGCCATCCCTTCTACACCGGAGAACAGCGTGTCGTCGACACACAAGGCCGCATCGAACGCATGCGCCGGCGCTATAACCTAAGTTAAGCGCTGGCCCGGGCTTTGATATCTCCTAAAGGATTTTCCCGCGCCTGCTGCGTTCATGGATGATTCCTCTTTGGTCCACCTCAACAAGGCGCCTTCGGCGTCTCGTTCTGGTTCGCTCTTCGGAAGGGTGTCATACAAGCACGCCCAATCCTATCAATTACACAGCCCAAAAAGGAGCGGATTAGCCATTGTCTGACCAAACGCGATTCAATTACGGCGGGCAAGCGGTCATCGAAGGCGTGATGATCCGGGGCAGACAATTCATGAGCCTTGCTGTGCGCCGGCAAGACGGCAGCATTTTCCAAGAAAGCGAGCCGTTGAATACATTATTCACCGGAGGTGTGCGGCGCATCCCACTGGTCAGGGGCACGGTTGTGCTGCTGGAAACATTGCTGCTGGGAATGAAAGCCTTGAATAAATCGGCTTCCATGGCGGCGATAGACCCCGACGACGAAGAGCAGCAGGAAATATCTTCTTGGTTTATGGCCGGCGCGGTGGTCCTGTCCCTCGCGCTTGGCATCAGCATCTTTTTCATGGGTCCGCTGCTGATAGTGCAGTATTTGATCGACCCCTATATCGCCGACGTTCCCTTTATCTCATCGGCTCAGTTAAGCAACTTGATCGAAGGCGCCATCAGGTTAATCGCCTTGGTGACCTACATCGGCGGCATCGGGTTTTTCCCGGATATCAAAAGGGTATTTGCCTACCACGGTGCGGAACACATGGCCGTTCACACTCACGAAGCCGGGCTGCCGTTGATCGTGGAAAACGTGCGGAAGTTCGGCACGCCCCATCCGCGTTGCGGCACCGCGTTCTTGTTGACCGTGTTGCTGGTGTCGATAGTGGTGTTCGCGTTCTTCCCTCAACCGCCGTTGCTATGGCGAATAGTCTCTCGTATCGCTTTGATTCCCGTGGTGGCCGCCATCAGCTATGAGATCATCCGGTTCAGCGGCGCTCGTCAAGGCAGCCTCATCGGGCAGTTGGTGGCTGGTCCGGGGCTGATGCTGCAGCGCCTCACCACGCGCAAGCCCGACGAGAGTCAGATCGAAGTGGCGATCAGGGCTATGGAAGGAGCAGTTGCCGCCGATCAAGGCCGGGAATACCCGACGAAGGCCGTAACCGCGTCAGGCGGTGGTTCCATAAATGACGAAGGGGCAACAGGCTCCGTGGAAAGCGTCGATGGACCGGCAGAGAACTCCAGCCCCGGGTAAGACTATCGCGACGGGGTAACCTACTGGGGCGCCGGGCCGTTGAGGCCCAACACTTGGGGCGCAGACGCGTCGGCCTGCAGAAACAAAAATCCGGCTTTTCCTGAGTAGTATTCATCAAGTTCGGTATCGCCAATATGATAGTATTCCTCGGCGTCAAACCGGGACTTAACATCGTCGAGTTGGTGCTTCAACACGGTAAACGAGACGGGCACCTTGTGTTCCGACCATAATCGTTGCTGGTTGCTCACCGTCCTGTCGGAGCAACTGCCGATGATGTACCCCATGTCCAAGGCGGTCCGCGCCATATCAACCGTGAGTATTCCAGGCGGGTCTCCAAACTCCATCGTGCCATCGATATCGAAACTGATGAGTTTTGCCAATTAGCGCTCCTTGGGGTGTGGTGCTATGCAAGTTTGCAGGTGGCCAAAGAACCCCCAACTACATCAAATTCCAGCGGGGGTTTTGCGCGGCTTCCTCTTTTAGGAAGTCCACTATCCAGTCCTTGACCGGCTCGGCAATGTAAAAGGTCGGTTTGATGAGCTCGGCTTCGTCAGAGATGAGTCCCTCTTCCAAGGCCAACGCCGCGACAGGACTGCCGGGCATGATGCTTACGCCGACCCGCAGGTTGGCCACGGCGGGTTTTAGTTTTTTCAAAAAGGCTAACTTTTCCTCCACCGTCTCCCTGGTGTCTCCAGGTTCGCCAAATGTTTGGGCCACGGTGTAGTGGAGGTTAGCTTCTTCGCAGAGGCGGGCCGTTTCCACCATGGGCTCTAGTTGGTCTCCCAGGCTGGCGCCGTCATGTGGGTCGCCCCGGCTGTTGCCCATAATGACCAGGGCGCATCCGGCCTTCTTCATCATGCCCACCATTTCGGCGTCGCAAGAGAAGGGGGCCAGACATGTGTTCCAGTGGAGCTTGAGATCGGCCTCAAGTAAAGCGTTGCATAGGGATTTGGCGTGGGGCATGGGAACGTTGAACCCATTGTCTATGAAAAACACTTTCTTTAGCCCAAAGCGTTCTTCCATGTCTTTAACTTCGTGGACTACATCATCTATCGGCCGAATGACCCGCCAGGCGCCCTCTTCTTGGGGCCCCGGGTTGCCGCCGGTGGGATATTTAAAATCGCCTAGTTTAGTAAGAATACCGATGCCGAATCCAGCCTTCCGGTACTTGTCCATGTCCAGGTCTTCCAGGCGCGGCGGCAGGCTGAAACTGGATGCGCAACGGGCGCCGTTGAAGACGGTCTCGCCGCCCTCCCGGTATACCAGCCCGGGCAGACCGAGATGGGAACTGCCGCCGTCGTCCAGGAAATCCATCAGTTCGGCGAAGGTTTCCCCCGCGTCTCCAGCCAAGGCCAGGTCGGCCTTCACATAGTTGAACACTTGCTCTGGGAACAGGCTGACCGCAGGACCGCCAACTACGATGGTGGCTTGACTCTGGGAGCGGATTCGCTCGATCACCTCCTTGCTGATGGGCAAGGCCCACTGAGGGTCCAAGTAACTGTGGTTGCTCAGGTTGCGGATGGAAACGCCTACGACCTGGGGCTGGAACTCCTGGATGGCGGCGTCAACTTCGGCGAGATAATCATCGGAAAACATCAAATCCAAGACTTTCAGTTCATGCCGGTCGCGGTCCAGGTGGCCCGCGATATAGGCGAGGCCGATGGGCAGCGGCCGGGCGTCCATTCGGCTCATGAGGCGGTGGTGACGGTTGGTGGCGATTAGCAGGATACGCATTTGACCTCCAAGCGTGACGATAATAGGCTGGGCACATTATCACCGATGGCCAGGCGATTTACAAACGGCCTGGCGCTTCTAAAAAGCCTCACCGATTGGGGTCAAAATGGCTGTCATTTCATAATGTTATTTGATAATCAGATAAATTAACCGTGAGGCGTTGATTTGGATACTGTCATCACAGCCTCGGACTTGGCCAGGTCTCTTTCGGACATTCTCAACCGGGTGCGCTATAAGGGCGAGACGTTCGTGATTCAGCGGAAAGGCGAGCCCATTGCGACCCTGGCGCCCGGTGGCCCCAAGCCAGGAGTAACCCTCAGTGAACATGCAGAAGCCTTCGGTAAATGAACCATGCCCGGCGATGGCTTCGCCGATGATCTGGAAGCTATTCAGGCCTGCCAGACCAAGGCGGATCCCCCACATTGGCCTAACTGAGTGACACCAGTGTATTCATCACGATGGGGCGCAAAGGTAGGGCGCCCCAAGATTTGGCTGTTGCCTGGGCGAATGAGCCTGTAGCTTTGGCTGCAGTCACGGCTTCCGAGTGTGCTCGTTGGAGTTCAGCGGGCTGATTCACGGGTGAGGAAGTTGGCCCGAGAAGACTTCGTCGAGGGAATCATAGAGCTATTTCCTGTATTCCCATTCGATCTCCGGGTAGCGAGAGTACATGCCGAAACTTGGGCGGAACTGACCTCAGCGGGCTCTACAGTCGGCTCCATTGATCTGATCATCGCGTTCACCGCCTTGGCCCACGGATATTCCGTCCTCACTAACAACGTCAGGGAGTTTCGCCGCGTTCCAGCATTGGATGTCCGGCAGCCGGACTGGTATTCGTTTCGCTGTCCCTAAACTGCCCGGATCATCTCCCGAACTCTGGTTCCCCAACCGGCGGCTGTATCGCAATCCGGTTGACACCCTTTTGACGGTTGACTACACTCGCCAACGTCCCAACTTTCATCTACGTATGATTGGCGGTTCCGGCGCCAGCCTTCCCCTCTTTAGCATAGTTGATCAATTAGGAGGTCCATCATGGCCGATCAAGACATTCGAGTAGGACTTATCGGCGCGGGCGGAAACGTTCGCAACCGCCATATTCCCGGATTCCAGAAAGCCAGCGGGGTAGAGATCGCCGCCGTGGCCAACCGAAGCATGGAGTCCAGCCGGGCGGTGGCCGACCAGTTCAACATCCCAGAGGTGTACGGCGGCTGGCGGGAGTTGCTTGAAGATGAGTCTATAAACGCCGTTTGCATCGGAACCTGGCCGTACATGCACCGAACATTGGTGCTGGCGGCTTTGGATGCGGGGAAGCACGTTCTCACCGAAGCCCGCATGGCCAACACCGCTCAAGAAGCCAGTGACATGCTCGCCGCGTCCCGGGCGCATCCCGATCTGGTCTGCCAGTTGACACCCACCTCCACCACGTACAAGACCGATAATCTGCTGAGGAAATTGATCGGTGAGGGATTCGTGGGAGAGGTCTTGTCGGTGGACATGCAAGCGCTGCAAAACCGGTTCCCGGACTACGGCGGCGACCTCCATTGGCGCCATGATTGGGAAATGAGCGGGTATAACACGTTGAATATCGGGGCATCCTACGAGTCCCTGATGCGTTGGTTCGGCCCGGGAAACAGGGTCATGGCCATGTCCAAGACCCACGTCCCCTTCCGTCGCAACGCCAACGGAGAACTCGTCTCGGTGGGTATTCCCGACCACATCGACATCATGTATGAATTGTCCAACGGCGCTCAGGTGCACATGCGCATGAGCGCTACCACGGGTCATTCCAATGGAAACCAGACGTGGATCTACGGCTCAGAAGGGACCATCCACGTTGACGCGCAGCAAAACGTCTTCGCCGGCAAACGCGGCGACTCAGGGCTTTCCGAGATTCCCAATCTCCAGGAAGGGCAAGCATATTACCGTGTGGAAGAGCAATTCACCAACGCGATTCGCGGGACAGAGCAAATCGACATGGTGGCCTTTGAAACCGGCGTCCACTACATGGAATGGACCGAAGCTGTGGCCCGCAGCGCCCAGACGGGTCAGGCGGTCTATTTGCCATTGTAACCGGCCCAAACGCCTGATTCGCCCGAGTTAAATACTTCAACGGGGTCGAGCCCAGTGCGCGCATACTTTGCCAGCAGGCTCATTGTGGGCCAGCCGCGTTTCTTGTTGACAGTTTCCCAGAGTAACACTACACTCCCAAATGCCAGCCGTAGGCGTCGGCTAGGCGTTAAATCATGTTGATTGACGCCGATTCCATTCTGTGGAGCCCCCACTGCCCGCTTGCTGGCTGACCTGTTAAACACTGTTTTGAGAGGCGCATGAAATGGCCCTACCACGTCCATTGGAAGGCATACGCGTAGTCGATTTCACCTGGGTCCGGGCCGGACCATGGGCCGCCCGCTGGCTGGGGACCTTGGGCGCGGAAGTCATCAAGGTCGAATGGCCGGAAAACATGGATATGTTGCGCCAAAACCGCTTCACCGTTCCCCCGGGAGTGGAGCCGGGACCCAATTCCACCGGGCAGTTCGCGGACACCAACGCCACCAAGCGGGGGATTACCGTCAACGTTCGCACTCCCAAGGGCTTGGAACTGCTGAAGCAACTGATCTCTGTGTCCGACGTGGTGATAGAGAATTTCAGTTCCCGCATCATGCAGAGGTGGGGACTGGCCTACGACGAGTTGAGGAAGCTGCGTCCCGACATTGTCTATGTGTCGATGGCCGGATTCGGTCACACCGGCAGGCACCATTACTTCGGCACGATGGGGCCGGCCGCCGCCGCGCTGTCCGGTCTCACCTTCCTTTCCGGTCTGCCGGGGAAACCGCCGGCGGGATGGGGTTGGTCTTACCTGGACGATACCGGGGGCATGTACGGCGCCATGTGCGCCCTGACCGCCCTCCGGAACCGAAACGCCACCGGCGAGGGGCAGCACGTAGACCTTTCCCAGATGATCACCGGCATCACGCTCACCGGGTCGGCCTTTTTGGACCGCACCGTCAATGGCAGAGAATCCCGGCGCGAAGGGTACCCGCCGGGGAACCGGACCGTGTGGCCCGGCGCCCCCCTAGCCCACAACTACCGCGGCCCCACGGCCGTGCCCCACAATTCCTACCGCACCAAAGGCGGGAACTATAACGACTGGTGTGTGATTGCCTGCTTTAGCGATGACGAGTGGCAAAAACTGGTTGGCCTCTTGGGCAACCCCGCGTGGGCCACGGCATCAAAGTTCGATACCCTGCAAGGGCGCATTGAGCATCAGGAGGAGTTGGACCAGGGCCTGGGAAAGTGGACCGTAACCTTGGAAAAATATGAGCTCATGACGGTATGCCAAGAAGCCGGCGTGCGGGCGATGCCGGTGCAGAGCTCCGAAGACCGGGTGGAGCACGACGCCCAGCTGCGGCAAAGAGATATGTACGTCCCCATGGAACACCCCATGTTGGGGCCCTGGAAATTCCAAAACGCCCCGTTCAAGCTTTCTAAGTCGCCCGCCGTGGTCAGCGGTCCTCCGCCGATGATAGGAAAAAACAACCGGGAGATATTGGAAGACCTTCTGGGTGAGAGCCATCAAGACGTGCTGGCGGGATACGAAGACGGCACCCTTTGGCCAAAAGAAATGCCCAAGTATAAATACGTTGAGGAGGCCTTGGTATGACCCAAGACGCCTCCGCGATCACCAATGGGCATCTTCCCGGGCCCCTGTCGGGGCTGCGGGTCTTGGAACTCTCCGACGAGAAAGGCCAGTTCTGCGGCAAGCTGATGGGCGACCTCGGCGCCGATGTCATCAAGATCGAGCCGCCCGGCGGGCAAAATACCCGTTCGGTTGGACCATTCTTGGACGACATACCCAACCGGGAGCGCAGCCTGTCTTTCTGGCACTACAACACGTCGAAACGGGGAGTGACGCTGAACCTGGATTCCGCCCAAGGGGCCGTGCTGTTCCAACGGCTGATCCCCAGTTGCGACATCATTCTGGAAACATTCAAACCAGGGTATCTAGATTCCATCGGGCTGGGTTATGAGAATCTGTCCAGGCTAAACCCCGGACTGATCATGTGCTCGCTCACACCGTTTGGCCAAACGGGGCCGTGGAGGGATTACCTGACCTCGGACCTGCTTCACCTGGCCGGCGGGGGCCAGATGGCGTCCTCGGGCTACGACCCGGAAGATGTCCCAGATGCGCCTCCCATAGCGCCCGGCGGGGGCAATGCCTGGCATATCGCCGGCCACTACACTTATATCGGCATTCTGTCGGCCCTTTATTACAGGGACATGACCGGAGAAGGCCAGTACATCGATTCCTCGGTCCACGAAGCCTGTGCTTTGACCACTGAGGGCGCCATCGCCATATACCTTTCAACCGGCCAGGTGGTGCAGCGGCACACGGGACGCCACGCTGCCGTGGATAACTCCGTCAAGATTCAGATGTCCACCAAGGGTGGAGGCTGGGTGAATTTGACACGGTCGGGCAGCAACTTGACGCCAGCCCGCTTGAACACCCTGGCCAAGTGGATGGATGAGCACGGCTTGGCGGATGATTTGCTGGATGAAAAATACCAAAATGTAGCCGTACTCCAGGAAAACGGCGCCCACATCGCCGATGTGTTGTCGAATTTCTGCAGCAATATGCCCCAAGAGGAACTTTGGCACGGTGGACAGGAAAGGGATTTCCCCTGGGGCGCCATCCGGTCCATGGACGACCTGATGGGCGACGAACACTTGCAAGACAGGGAGTTCTTCGTCGAGGTGGAGCATCCCGAACTGGGCCGCAGTTTCACGTATCCCGGCGCGGCCGCCATCTACAACGGCTCTCCGTGGCGGATATGCCGGAGGGCGCCGTTGATCGGCGAGCACAACCAAGAGATTTTTTGCGGGGAACTAAAGTTGACTCCGGCGGAGCTCACCGTTCTCGCAGAATCCGGCGTGATCTAGAGAACCTCCAATAGAGGGTGAAATGGACGAGAAGATAATCGCAGCCAATCTTGCTGTGGTTGAGGCCCACTTCGGGAGTGAAGCATCGGGGCGTATAGAAGCCGCCCTGGAGTTGTACACCGATGACATTGTTTGGGAGGCTCCTGCCAGGAATCTCGTGATCAAGGGAAAAGAAGCGGTGGCCGCCAACTACCGTGAGATCTTCGCGTAATAAACGAGGTCGAATTCCATACCTTGGATAGATTCGCCACTGAAGACAGGGTTGTGGACGACAGCATCGTATCCTTTGTGGTGGCCAAAGATGGGTTCATACCGTTGCCGTTGGGGTCCAAGGGCCAAATGCGGTTGACCCATATATTTGAGATGCGAGACGGTAAGATCTCTAAGGAGATCGGTATAGAGGGACCGCCGGAAGCCAGATGATTCCGGCATCGGCGAGACCTGCCGGACATTCTCTGCGTCACAAGAATACCGCGCTCAACGATAGGAGGTGACTTGCTTTGAGCCTGCGAGCGAAAGCAGCCGTGGTGGGGTTCTTTGAACTTCCCACCCTTAGAAATTACCCCGGGAGGACCACCAACTCCCTTTTGGCCGAGGCGATTAGAGGCGCCATAGCTGACGCCGGATTGATTAGAGACGATGTGGATGGCCTGATAACACGAGGCTCTGACGTTATGCCGATGGAACTGGCCGAATATATGGGCATGTCGCTGAGTTACAACACCGGCATTACCCAGCACGGGTCCAGCGGCGCTCACTCGTTGGTCTTGGCGGCATCGGCCATTCAGTCGGGGTTGGCCAACACAGTGATCTGCTCATTGGCGGCACCCGCGACCCCAACATAGGCGGTCTAGCCCCAGGCCAGACACGTGGAACACCTCCGGCTAGCAAAGCTACTGAATTCGAACAGCCATTTGGCATGGCCCCCGGCGCCAACACGGGATACGGGTTGATGAAACGGCGCCATATGTATGAGTATGGCACTACTGACGAACAGTTTGCCAAGATGGCGGTGAACCAACGCTTCAACGCCCTGAAGAACCCCAACGCCGTCTTCAAAGACGAGCCGATCACCGTGGACGACGTGTTGAACTCCCGGTGGTCAACGAGCCGCTGCATCTATTGGAATCGGTGATGCCCTGCGGCGGCGCGGCAGCTTGCATCGTAACCTCGGCGGATAGGGCCAAATCACTGCCCAACTCGCCGGTCTATATCCCGGGCGCCGGAGCGGGCGCGACTGATCACGACGCGATCTGGCAAGCCGACAGGATAGCCACTTCACCGGTGGTTACATCAGCCCGCAAGGCCCTGGAAATGGCGGGTTATAGCGCCAAGGACATGGAGTTCGCTGAATTTTACGATTGATACACGATTCTTGAGGCCGTGTGCCTCGAAGATGCCGGAATCTGCGAAAAAGGCGAGATTGGTCCTTTCTTCGACTCGGTGGATACAACTTACAAGGGAGAATTCCCCATCAATACCGATGGACGACAGCTTTCCGGGGGCCAGCCGGTGGGTGGCGCCGGAGGCTTCCGCCATGTAATTGAAGGAGTTCGCCAGGTCATGGGCCGGGCGGATGACCGGCAGGTGGCCAAGCATGACCTGACCATGGTGAATGGTTGAGGCGGCACCGGGAGCGTGATGTGCACGCTCATATTGGGCACCGAAGCAACCACATAACCGTCGATTGATAAGGACCGGAAAATGACCACTGAATACAAAAAACCGCTGCCCAGGCCGTTGAGCCCGGAGTTGACCAAGCCATTCTGGGATGCAGCCAAGCGCCACGAGTTGGCAATGCCTCGTTGCCAAAAGTGCGACAAGTTCTTCTTCTATCCGCGGGAGGAGTGCCCCCGTTGCGCCTCCCAGGACCTTGGTTGGGCCACGGTCAGCGGCAAAGGTAGACTGCATGCCTATACCATCGTCCATCAAGTGGCCAACGCAGCCTTCCGCGACGACGCTCCCCACGTATATGCGGTGATTCAGTTGGATGAAGGCCCTCGTATGATCTCCAACATGGTGGATTGCCCCCACGAGGACTTACAGGTGGATATGCCGGTGGTGGCGCTCTACGACGATGTCACTCCTGAGTGGACCCTGGTGAAATTCAAACCGGGGTGACCGTGTATGGGTTCGAAGTTTGACTAGGGAGACCGGGGGTCCTTCGATAGCCTCAGGACGAACGGGCGCGGACCTCCTACCGCTCATGGTGAGGCTTAACGTCAGTCACTCGAAAACAGCTGACCCGACTATTATCCGCTCATGGTGAGCTTGTCGAACCACGGTTTTGGGGTGTAATTGCGTTTCAAGATTTGGAAACCGCTATACGTGGAGGGCCGTCCTTCGACAAGCTCAGGATGAGCGGTATCGAGTGGTTTTTCGTTCTGGCGCCGTAAAAGTTACCCATCGAGTACCGGGAGGACGCCGATTCATGGTTTGGGTAGGGCCTGGAGACTGACAACAATGGATTAACCCGGCGCCGGTGGTGTGCTAGGATAACCCAACGGAACAGACGGCCAAAATCAGTCCAATCTGTTGGGCCTTATCACCAGGAGAACGAGGCAAAAAGAATTTGCCTCCATTGGGAGGAAGAAGGGTATGGGACAGGATGACAGCAGCTCAGGTCTCGCGTTGGGATTGACAATAGGTGTGTTGGCGGGCGTGGCCATTGGCCTTCTTCTGGCGCCCAAACCTGGAAGTGAGACTCGAAGCCTGGTTAAAGACGCCATCGCCACGGGTATAGAGCGGCTTCGAGAAATTCAAGCCGGGCAAGAAACCCAGGCCGGTTAGCACGAGGGCCGCGGCGAAGCCATGACCGCCTTTGATAACGGCGGAACACAAGATTCCCGGCGGGTGGGGGAGGTGGTGGAGGCGAACTCCACGTCCTTTGCGGCCCAATGCTACCGGCTTTACGATGCACCGCCTCTGGGTTCCTTTGTACGCGCCGGCGACCCTGCCGTCTACGGTGTCGTCTATCGAGTGACCACCGAGCCCTTGGACGCCACTCGTCCCGTACTGGCCAGGGGAGAATCGGCCGCCAGCGAAGAAGAGATATTCCGCAACAATCCCCAGTTGGAGAGGCTGCTCACGTCCAGGTTTGAAGTGCTCATAGTGGGGCATCAGGACCGGGACATTTCTGTTCCTGTCCTCCCTCCCTTGCCTCCCCGAGTCCACGCGTTTGTCCACACCTGTTCTTCCGAAGATGCGGTGCGTTTGGCTGGCCAGACCGGCTGGATCAGGTCGTTGTTATCGTCGGGAATCCCCGTTGCCGACCAAGTAGTGGGCGCTTGTCTGCGGGAAGCAGCATCCGCCCACGAAGACGGGCCGGGGTTTCTGATGCGGGCGTGTAAAGATTTGGCCGGTGAACTGGCGGGAGACCTGCCCCGGCTGAACGCGATTTTGAGGACGGTGCGGCCATGACCAATGGCTTTGACTCAAACCAGGAAATGCCGGATGGTGGAGCTCCCCAATTGGTTGCCGGGGCATCGTTGGGCCTGGTGGTTGATGGGTCTCTGACAAATGGTGTAGAAGTCCGCTTGGACTCCCAAACCCTCGTGGAAGACCTGAAGGTGGGCACATTTGTAACCATTCAAGGAAACCGGGGCCGGTTTTTCGGCACGCTGACCGAGATTGCCTTGGGCAGTTCCGACCCCCGGCTGAAGCAAAATCCTCCGGCGGTGGACGACCCGTTCATCGCGCAGGTTATGGCGGGCTCCGTGGCCTACGGGACGATCACCGTATTGCCCCAATTGATCTTGCCATCGGTCCGGGGCGATTCCCAGTCTCCGGTGGCGGCCAAGACCATTCCGCCCCATTTCTCCAAAGCCTTCGCCGCCTCGGACGATGACGTGTCCACGGTGTTCGGCGCCGAGGACGCCAGCCACTTTTGGATCGGCAGCCCATTGGACATGGAAACCAAGGTGTGTCTGGACCTGGACGAATTGGTCAAGCGATCCATCGGCGTGTTCGGCAAGAGCGGCACCGGCAAAACCTTCCTGACGCGCCTCCTGCTGGTGGGCATCCTCCAGGGCGGCCGGGCGTCTTCGTTGATATTCGACATGCACAGCGAGTACGGCTGGAACGGCCAGGACTCTGACCGCAACATAATGGTCAAGGGATTGAAGCAGCTTTTCCCGGCCAGGGTCTCCACATTCACGTTGGATGAAGAAAGCTCGAACCGAAGGCAATCATCGGTCGACGAAGTGGTGCGCATCGGCTACAGCGAGATCGAGCCGGAGGATGTGGAACTGCTGCGGGAGACTCTAAATCTGTCCGACGTGGCCGCTTCGGCCGCCTTCAACCTGCAAAGGAAATTCGGCCAACAAAATTGGATGCGGGAATTCCTGGATTTGTCCGGCCAGGATTCCATATTTCAGTTGGCTCAAGAGATACAGGTCCAGCCCCACGCTTTAGGCGCCTTGTACAACCGGCTGAACCGGTTGAAGCGGTTCGGTTTTCTGGTGGAAAAATCAGACCACGACGCAGCCACCCGGATGATCGAGCACCTAGAGCGGGGCCAGCACGTGGTCTTGGAATTTGGCCGGTATGGCAACGACCTGACGGCCTATATCCTGGCCAGCAATCTGCTGACCCGGCGCATCCATGACCGGTACGTGGCATTGAAAGAATCCGCTGAAGGTGGGCAGGGCAAAGAGCCAAGGCCTCTGGTCATCGTCATTGAAGAAGCCCACAAGTTCCTCAATCCCGCCGTGGCTTCCCAGACTATCTTCGGCACGATTGCCCGGGAGCTTCGCAAGTACAATGTCACGCTGATGGTCATTGACCAACGCCCCAGCGCCATCGACTCGGAAGTCATGAGCCAGGTGGGCACACGCCTGACCTGCCTGTTGGACAACGACCGGGATATCGATGCGGTGCTCCAGGGAACCTCCGGCAGCCGCCAGCTCCGAGGTGTTCTAACCCGTTTGGAGGCTAAACAGCAGGCGTTGATCTTCGGTCATGCCCTCCCCATGCCATTGGTGATCCACACCAGGGAATATGGCTCAGCAAGCTCCTATGAGTCCCTCAGCCGCCTGCCGGGACGGACTCGCCATACCGGCGATGACGGCGAGATGGAAACCACCGAAGAGAGGCTGGACCGGGAGATCTCCGAGCTTTTCTAATCGGTTCGTTGGCGGAGTTTGCCCTCGGACCATGTTAGCTCAAGACTAGTTTTTGGATCGACAAGCTCACCATGAGCGGGGGCTGCTGGTTATGATTATTGCGGCATACCGCCTTAGGCGCTCACGACGAGCCGTATGTTCAAAAACCGCTCATCCTGAGAGCTTGTCGAAGGACCGGCGGTTGTGAACAGCTAACACCAAGGATCTGATCGTCCCCATCCCCCCTTGCCCGTTCTTTTGACATGCCTCTTCCCAAAGCTATAATTGCCGTGATTATTTGTGGACCAGATTCAGGAGGGTAGACTCATGCCAAAAATCGCCTTTTTCAGCCCACCGGGCAGCCGGGCGGAGTTCATGACCGAGCAAGCTCCCGACGGAATGGAGTTGGTTCTGGTGGACCCCAGCCTCTCCGACGCCAACAAGGTGGTCCTGTGCCGCGACGTTGACGCCATCATTTCCTCCAACGTCTCCAACGACGTTCTCAGCCAGTGTCCCAACGTAAAGCTGGTGCAGACCCTAAGCGCGGGCTACGACCAACTAGACCTGGCGTCGATTTTGGAAATGGGCGTTCCGGTGGCCAACAATGGCGGCGCCAACGCCATCGCCGTGTCCGAGCACACAATCGCCATGATGATCAGCCTCAGCACCAGGCTCTGGCGGCAGTACGACGTGACGATGAACCAGCGTCAGTGGAAGACGAGCCTGGACCAGTACAGGATCCTCGAGATCACCGAAAAGACGATTGGCATCGTGGGACTTGGCCGCATCGGCAAACAAGTCGCCAAACGCCTCAAAGGATTCGAGACCAAGACCATTTATTCCGACGTGATCGACGTAGATGAAGATGTCGAAAAGGAATTGAACGTCGAGAGGGTCGAGCTGGACGACTTGCTGCGGGAAGCGGACATCATCACCCTGCACGTTCCGCTGACACGGCGCACCAGGGGCATGATCTCAGACCGCGAGTTGGGAATGATGAAGCCGACAGCGTTCCTGGTCAACTGCTGCCGGGGACCGGTGGTGGACGAAAAGGCATTGCACCGGGCGCTGACGTCCGGAACCATCGCCGCCGCCGGTCTGGACGTGCTGGAGGAAGAGCCGACGCCCAAGGACAACCCGCTGTTCGACCTGGACAACGCGGTCATAACGCCCCATATGGCCGGTCCCGGAGAGGAATCAACCCAACGGGCCGCCAACTTTGCGTTTTACAACATCGGCAAGGTCCTTGGCGGCGCTGAGCCGGAATCGTTGGTCTTTCCCGCGTAGAGTTGCATGACCTGCACAGTCCCTTTCGATGGGTGATTATCAAATCCGCGGCAGGGTGAACGCGTTGGAGATTTCTAGTTGGATAGCCCATAGAGCCAGCTGGTCTCCGGAGAAAACGGCCGTGCGCTTTGAGGGCAGGGAGATAACCTACGCCCAGCTTGAAACGCACGTCGCCCATCTGGCGGGCGGTATAGCGAGCGAGCTTGGCGTGCAACAAGGCGACCGGATAGCATATCTGGGCGATAGCTCTCCGGAATTGTTGGAACTGCTGTTCGCCTGTGCGCGAACCGGAGCCATGCTTGTGCCCCTCAACGCGAGAATGACCGCGGAGCAGTTGAGCACCATCCTGTCCAACTGCCGGCCCCGGTGCGTGTTTGTCGAATCGCCTTTCCTACAGCTTGCCAAGGACAGCTTGGAAGGGATGGCCAGCGTGCAGTTGGTAATTTTCGCGGAGACCTCCGCCGAAGGCTTGGAATCATTTAGACTTGAAACGCTGGTGAGCGTGGCAAAGGCAATCCCGTGGAACAAGGATTTGCCACTGGATTCCCCTATGTTGATCGCCTACACCTCGGGCACCACCGGCGTTCCCATGGGGGCGGTCCTTACCCAAGAGGCGCTTTTCTATGGCGCTCTGAATTCTACGTTGGCATTCAACATGACCAGCGAAGATGAAGTGCTGACCATTTTCCCGATGTTCCACATCGGAGGCTTGACGGTCCAAACTACTCCGGCGATCTATGCCGGCGCCACCGTGAATATCCTGCGTCAGTTCGACCCAGGGAAGGCGCTTGACGAGATCGAACGCCGGCGAATAACCCTGACGATAGCCTCGCCGGCCATGTCCCGGGCGATAACCGCTCACCCCGGTTGGGACATGGCCGATATTTCCAGCCTTCGGAGTGTAGGATTTGGGGCGGCCGTGGTGACTTCAGAGGTAGTTCGCCCTTGGATTGAGCGGGCGGTTCCCATGGGGGGATATTCGGCTTGACGGAGGCCCTCCCGCCGACCATGGCCACGCCCATAAACGCGCCGCCCGAAAAGGTATTATCGATTGGAGTGACTACCCTCTACTACCAAGCTCTAATCGTTGACACGGACATGCGGGAGTTAGAGCCTGATGGGCGAGGCGAGATACTCCTGAAGGGGCCCTGCATCTTCAAGGAGTACTGGTTAACCCCGAGGCGACCCAGGAAGCGTTCACTGATGGTTGGTTCCACACGGGTGACGTGGGCCCTGTCGACGAGGACGGGTACTTTTACCTTGACGACAGAATGAAAGACATCGTCATTGTCGGCGCGTCGAACGTATACTCCGCTGATCTGGAGAGAATACTAGACGAATGCGAAGCCATCGCGGAGGTGGCGGTGGTGGGACGTCCCGACGCGGAGACCGGCGAGGCTGGTGGCGTGTGTGGTGGTCAAAGAAGGCAACTCGTTGACTGCCGAACAGGTAACGGGCCTGCTTGATGGCAGGCTGGCCTCATACCAACATCCGCAAGATGTGGTGTTCATGGAGTCATTGCCCCACACCGCGTTGGCAAGGTGCGGAAACCAATGCGCCAACTGGTGATGGACGCTCGAAATTGATGCTTATGGTCTCGGCACATCTTGTGTCCAACCTATCCCGATGCCAAGGTAGCAAAATTCCCCTTTCGTAAATGCGATTATCCCCTTATGGCGCCTACGCCGAATAAATACAACGGAGAAACAGAGCATGTCGATCGTACCTGAGGCTATTACACTTGGGCCAGGCGAAGGTAGAGTGATTCAGGCGTCCGGTCATCCGATCACTTTCAAGGCCACGACAGAGGGTACCGGAGGCGCCTATTCCTTGCTTGAGGTGGTGGTGCCAGGTAATGGACCGAGCCAACATACCCACAAAACCGAGGAGAAGAAGAAGCAGAATTAGACCATGCCACGTACGTCGAAAAGTTGATGGCCGTCTCCGAGAAATATAACCAAGAAATCGTCGGACCTCCCCTCGGATAACGCTCAACGTGCGATTGGTGTGTGATTAACATTCATGGTGATTGGGGGATTTAACCCCTCCAACACTAACAGACCGAGCGATGTTCCACCAACCAACCAACCATCCAAAGGAGTCTAATCATGATTTGGTGCCGATTTGAAGTCAACCAGGCCGCCAGCTACGGGATCGTCGAAGGAGAAACGGTGACCAAGGTGGACGGCAGCCCCTTTGGCGAGCACACCGTCACTTCCACCACCTATCAGTTGAACCAGGTGAAGCTGCTGGCGCCGGTCATCCCGGGTATGCTGTACGCCGCCGGTCCCAACTACCGGGGCCACGTCGAGGGCATGGCCGCCCGGCGGGGCTCGCCGCCCAGTTATCCCGACCGCCCCTCCCCCAACTACCGCTCGGTCCACGCCATCATCGGGTCGGAAGAGAACATCGTGGTTCCCAAGGAATGCTCCGGCGCGGTGCAACCCGAAGGCCAGTTGGCGGTGGTCATGGGCAAGAAGGCCCGCAACGTGTCTGTCGATGAAGCCTTGGATTGCGTCTTCGGGTACACCATCGGCAACGACATTAGCCAGCGGACCTGGCAGCAGGCAGACCGCACCATGTTTCGAGGCAAGAATTGCGACACCTGGAAACCCATGGGCCCGTGGATCGTCACCGGCCTGGACCCCAAGGGCTTCCAGATAACCGTCAGGCACAACGGCGTCGTCTGGGAGGATTTCTCCTCGGCCGACCAGATATGGGACGCCGCCACCTGGATCCACGAGCTAAACAAGTACGCCACTCTTTATCCCGGCGATGTCCTCTGGATGGGCACCCAAGGCGCCGATGGCGACATGGTCCCCGGCGACACCATAGAAGTGGAGATCAGCGGCATCGGAAAGTTGCGGAACTACGTGGCGGCGGAAGAGTAGCGAGTGTGGGCATTTCGTGGCATTACCGTGGGATATAATTGAGTGAGAGACTGGTTGACCAGGATTTAAACCATACGGGGGTCAAAGAAGTGGCGAAGGCTACGAAAATGGTAGACGAGGCCCTGAAAAAGTACGGGGAGCCAACGATGACCTTAGCGGAGCTCCGCGCTGCCTTAGACAAGGAACTTAAAGGCATATCCCTCAGCGAGTTCATCATCAAGGATCGGGAAGCTGGATGGTAGATGCCAGTTTACTACCTGGATACTTCCGCCATTTTAAAACGATACCGTGACGAACCGGGTACGGAAGCCCTTGATACGCTTTTTGACGCTTCTCAGGCTGATACCAGCTTCTACACGTCATTCCTAACGACTCTGGAACTGACCTCAAGCGTCCTGCGGCTAGTAAAAGGCGGGCAGATCGGCCGAAACGTGGCCGATAACATTTTGGCAAGGTTCCGAGAAGATACACCGGACCCCATTCGTGTTTTGCCGCTGACTGACGCCATTGTGAATGGTGCAGTGGCAGTAGTGGAGACCCACGCACTACGGTCCGCCGACGCCATCCATCTGGCGACGGCTTCCACGATTTTTTCCTTGGCCCCGGAGTTAGAAGGCGTATTGGTTTCTAGCGACAGGGCAGTTGCTTTCCGCGGCTGCAAAATCCGGCATGGGCGTGTTGGACCCCCAAGAAAGTAGTCCCCGAAGCGGGTAAACGCAGATTGCGAAATGTTCCGCGGAGACACCATAGGAGTGGAAATCAGCGGCATCGGGACGTTGCGGGATTATGTGGTGGCGGAGGAATAGCGGAAGAGCGAGGTACTTCTCGCCGCCGTCACCGCCTCCCTATCCTGACCATGACTTCTTTGTCTCCGTACATTTGGACCATGGCGTCCGCGCCGTTTTGGGCGTCAACCCCGGTCCAGATGAAAGAATCTCCGTAGTTGGACCACACGGTCAGCGTCACAACGGTGTTGAAGCTGTAGGCGCCGTCATCGCTGGGGGCAGGCTGTACTTTTACTGAGCCAAAGGATGTGGCCACCAGCCGGTCGCCGGAAGCGATGGAAGCACCATTTATCGTGAGGAAGTATCTCCCCTCTTTTGGCGTGGGAGTAGCCGTGGGGCTGGGCGTGGGGTATGGCGTGGCAGTTCCGGGAACGGGAGTCGGCGGAACGAAGTTTGAAGCAAGGCCGGTCTTGAGGGAAGCGAGAATCTCGCCGATCGTCTTGTTCGAGACCGCGAAGCCCAATCCCTCAGCGATTCCTAAACGGTATTTGTAGGTGTTGATGCCCACCACCTCGCCGGTCATGGAAAACATGGGACCGCCGCTGTTGCCCGAATTTATGGGAGCGTCGGTCTGAATCACCCAGCGCCCGTTATCAGGCTCAAAGCGCACGGCCGACACGATTCCCCGGGTCACGGTGGCTTCACCCTTGATGGCGAAGGGGTATCCCATGGTGATCACTTCGCTGCCGGGCGCCAGGTTGTCGGCAGCGGCGAGATCCACAGCCTCGAAATTCCCCCAACAGCAAATCTGGAGCAGCGCCACGTCCCGGTCGGTGTCATATCCCAATATCTCGGCCTGATATGGAACCGAGTCGTACACGATTACGGTGATCCGGGCAGCCCCTCGAATCACATGCTCATTTGTCAGCACCAGAGCGCTGCCTCGCGCCACGGATGTCTCGATGATCACCCCGGACCCTGTTCCATGGTTCGTGCGAACCAGCACAACGCCTGGGCCTCACTTGTTCGACCAAGTCCACCAGCGCGGCCGACGGCTCCACGACGGGCGCCGGGACCGGAACAGATAGAAATATGATTTCAGGTGTGGGAACAGGAACCGGCGTTACCGTTGCGATTGGCGCCGCCGTTGGAATGGGAGACGGGGTGGGCGCCGGCGTAGCCGTCGGAACGAGGGTGGCGGCAGGCTGGTTAACCGGCGCGGCTTCAGGCCTGGCGGTGGCAACCAAGGACTGTTGAGCCTCCTGCAGCCGTTGCTCCACCACGGCGTTTATGGTCGCCAGAATATCAGGAGTGGCCGCCGGGACTGGAGACGGCGTCGCCGCATCAAATGGCCGCCGGGCCAAAGGCAGGCCCAACCGGCGTCGGTTCGACGCCGCACGCCAAACCAACCGCCGCCAAAACGGCCAGCACCACGATCATTTTCCGCCACCTGAGCATGTAGCTATGGTATATCTACTATGGCGTTATGGGTAGGTACAGATGGACTATTGCGCCATATGGCATACCCTGCTCAATCAGAATTGGCGGCAGAAATCGTTTCCAGAAAACCGGTGGGTCCAATGGCAATGCGCTCTTAATGAGCAGCCAAGTCCCCAGCGACGATGAGGTACCCGGCGAACCAATAACATAGGGTGCGAAAAATGCGATTCAGGTTTGTGAGTGAATAGCTGATGACGAGCATTTGTCTTAGTCTGAGGTCTTCTCGAACAAGATTCTTGGGAAATTTTTGGGACCGGTTGCCGCCAGGAAGATATGCGTTGGAAAAAGCCAAATCTGCATCGCCAAACGGGCGTATTGACCTGTCGGAAGTTTCTAGAAAGGCGTCCATCTCGTCAGCCGTGAGTATCTCCACGTTGCCTTGAGCCGCAAAATCTCTGGCCTGCCAGGGAGCCCGAGGTAGGACGATTACCGCTTCGGTTGCACTCGAAAACGACGTTAACCCCATCGTCCACAGTATCCTTTCGAAAGTGTGGGTTTTTTTCGATCCTTACAGTCGGCAATCAAGCGTTGCTCATTTAGAGGGGTGTTGAAACGTATGGCGAGTAAGTCGATGTCCGTTGCTTCCGCGGTCCCTGCGGCCACTGCTAATTTGACCCCGCGGCGAACAAGATAGCCATGGGCTTGGAAGCAGGCTGCTGTCCGCAACTCTAAAGCGACACCTCTAGAAGCCACATTCCTTGTTTCGTTCACGTGCGTAACTCCTCCAGGAATCGTCTCATTGTTTCTGGATCATGGGATGCGATGCTCCTTACGGCACTAGGTCTGGCTATCTCCGGGCCGCTGTAATTAAGCCGTAGCTCTAAATTTAGCGGATCGGACTGAGGTTGGAAACCGATACTCGTACCAGTATTGAGGAGATTGGCGACGATTTGGGCAGGTTCGCGCCTTCTCAACTCCATGTAAAACTGGTTGCCGGGTTTGTCTGCCGCAGGGGTGGTTTTAAAAACTCCCTCCCCTTCCAGAACAGTGTAATCTTCCCCTATGGCTGTACATGGTCCAATCCTATCTCTGTTCAATAAAGCATTAATAATCCAAACCGGGTCGTTGATTCTCCCCCTGCCTGTGCTAGATCGTAATTCACCGAAACGGAGCGAGGTCAACAACATTTTGGAATGGTGAAACACGTCATCTTCGAGTTGAGCGATCTCCTGGCCTACAGACGGTGGGGCGAAACGAGGACTGGTTAAAAATTTCCCACTTCCGGCAGGACTTAAAACTTCTGACACATCGACAAGTCCAAGCCCGATGGCCAAAGTCTTGATATTTTCCGAAGTTGGCACGCTATCGAGAGGTGTTCCCGGTCGGCTAGCGACCTGCTCTAGCAGAGTATTGAGCTCATTACGCAATTCCTGGGAAAGCGCGTTTAACGCCTTCGCAATGTCAACTGCTCGATCACTAAACTGGTAGCCGTTAAAGTAGACTTGCCCAGATTCCCCCGGTGCAGACACTACGCCAAGAAGCTCGAATCTATTTACCAGATCAAGAACTAAGTTTATGTCCTCTTCCTCTAATAGAACCGAAAGGAATTCCCTAGCCTCTTGTTCTAGTCTGGGTCTTAGCAAACAAAACTCAAGCATTTCGAGCAGCGCGTCGTCTATCTTGGTCAATGGTGAGGATCGTAAGATTTGCGATGTCGTTGTCAGAACCCGTTGACGGCTGAACGCCAAAACCTCAAAGCTCGTGTACTCCTTAACTCAATCCACACACCCTTGAGCCTTCAACGTCTCTAAATACACGGGTAATTCTGCTAAACCGATTCCACAAAGGCGAGCTTGGGCCGTAACCTTGATCTTGGTTAATTGGTCGACCTCGTCCGCTGATAACTTGATCAACAGGCTCCCGCATTTCCCCGCAAATAATGTGTGGTCTAGCCTAGTCAAGCCCGGGTCTGTGCTACCGTATCTCAGCAAGTGCTTCGTTGCGTTTGCGTTAATGATCCAAGTACCTCTTCTGGAGTCTGTTAAGGCCATATCAATGACCACGGTGCATTGCCTGGGCGTTGACTGTTTAGCATAGTCACAAGTTTACATTATTCGTTTCTCAGCCGACAAGGCGAATTAGTCAGACGAATGCTCCGACACATCTAACTGGGCATATTTTGACCCTAAGGCTTGCCGGAAGTCGTCTCTGACTACTCCACCACATACCCGTTCCTCAAATCCCACTCTCGCTCCTTCTTGTTCCGCTCCTCGGGCAAACCGAAGCCGCCGCCTCCGCTGGATAGGCAGTAGATGTGGTCGCCGGGATTGACGGTTACGCCTACTTCTTTGGAGAGCAGTTCTCGTTCCTTGCCGTTGGAGATTATCTTGTAGATATGGGGCAGGCCGGGGCTGGCGCCGAACAGGCCGAAGGGCGGGACTACTATGCCGTCGCCGGCCGTGTTCAGCAGGGCCGGCTCAGAGCCTTCGTAGACCAGGTCGCAGACCGTGCCCAGGCCGCCGCGCCACTTGCCGTCGCCGCCGGATCCGGGGCGGAACGCGTGGCATTTTATGAAGAAGGGAAACCGCTCCTCGGTGACCTCCACGCTGGGAGCGCGAATGCCTCCCGCCACGTTGACCTCACCCACGTTGGGCCAGCCGTCGTACCCCATGGACGCCCCTCCGCCGCCCCGGGCCAGGAAGAAATGCCAGATGAAACGCCGGCCGTTGCGGGGGTCGACGCCGGTCATGGCGTAGCGCAACCGCCGGGAGAACCCGGCGTTGACCGCGTGGGGTATCGCCGGCGCCAACGCCTGGAAGACTGCCTCGACGATCTCCTCGGCGCAGTGGTTGGTGCTCATGCACACCGGCGCCGGCGGGTTGGCGTTGACGATCAAGCCCTTGGGGGCCACGACGGTGACGGGCCGCATGGAGCCCTCGTTCTTGGCAACGTCCGAGGGCGCCAGATACATGATGGCGGCGTGGGCCAGGGAGCGGGTGTTGGCGTAGGCGCTGTTGATGAAGCCGGTCACCTGAGGGCTGGACTCGCCTAGGTCTATCTCCATGGTGTCGCCGCTTATCGTAACCTTGGCTCGGATGGGGATCAGCTTGCTGTCAAAGCCGTCATCGTCCACCAACGACTCGCCTCGATAGACGCCGTCGGGCCATTCGGAGATGAAACCGCGCACCTGCCGTTCGGTGGCCGCCAGGATGTCTTTCACCGCGGCCAACAGCCGTACTTCCCCATAGGATTGCAGCAGGGATTGGACCCGCTGGGAGGAGATCATGACCGACCCGATCTGGGCGTTCAGGTCTCCCAGGAAGTTCTCCGGATGGCGCACGTTGGCCGACAGCATCTGCAGCAGGTCGCGGCGGGGAGTCCCGGCGTCGTAGATCTTCAGGGGAGGGATGCGCAGGCCTTCCTGGTAGATCTCGTTGGCGGTTGGGTTGTAGCCGCCGTGGGTCCCGCCGCCAATGTCGCTGTGGTGGGCGCGGTTGACCGCAAAGAAAAGCGGGCGTCCTTCATGGAATATAGGCCGGATGACGGTGATGTCGGGCAGGTGACTCCCGCCGAAATACGGGTCGTTAAGCAGGAACAGGTCTCCGTCGGCGATGTCGTCGCCGAAATATTCCCGCACGGCGGCGCCTGCGATGGGCAGCGCGCTGATGTGTACGGGGATACCCTCGCCTTGGGCCACCAGTTGGGATTCGCCGTCCAGGATGGCCGTTGAGAAGTCGTGGCTGGTGTTGAGTATCTGCGACATGGAGGTCCGCAGCATGACCTCGGTCATTTCCAGGGCGATGGACTCTAGCCGATGCTCGATGACCGCCAGGGTCACCGGGTCGGGTGTTTCTTCTTCGCCGCCGCCGGAGGGCGATGGTGTGTCATCTAAAGGGGCCACCAGGATTTCGATTCCGCCGTAAGGGTCCACCGTGGCCCGGTCTTGGTCGTTCAATAGAACGGTGGTGAAGTCTGATTCCAGGATGGCCGGCCCCGGCGCCTGGGCGCCGGCTGGCAACCGGTCCATGGCGTAAACCGGAGCCTCCCGCCACTTGCCCAGATATATCCGGCGGACTCCTTTGCGCGCCTCGGCGAGACTACCGCTTGTGGTATGCGTTGGCATTCCAGCCTTGGCCAGCTTGCCCACCACGCTGACCCGCAGGGTGATGAGCCGGATCTCCTGCTGGGATTGCTCGTAGGAGAACAACTCCTGGTAGCGCCGGTGGAAGTTCGACGCCCACTGCTCCAAGATCTGATCGTCGTCCTGTTCGAGAGACGGGGCGGGAACGGTGACGTCGTAGACCTGGTCCAGATATCGCATGTCGGCCGAACAGGTGATTTCGACGTTGTCTCCAGTAATCCGCCGGGTTTCCAGCTTGGCTCTGCCTTGGGCCTCCAGTTCGGCGGTTATGGAACGGACGGCGTCCAGTTCGATGGCGTCTAGGCTGGCGGGATAGGACTGGGAAAAGTCGTATTTCAGGTCGGTGGTGAGCATGCCATAGGCCGACAGGACCGGGGCTGCAGCCGGGATGAATACCTTTTCGATCTCCAATTGCCTTGCGATCTCCGCCGCGTGGAGGCCGGCCGCTCCACCGAATCCAAGCAGGGAGAATTGGCGAGGGTCGACGCCCCGTTGCACCGACATCAGCCGAATCCCTTCGGCGATGGCCGCCGACACCACCCGCGACACTCCGTGGGCGGCTTCGACGGTTGAAAGGCCCAGGGGTCCGGCTACGTTCTCATCCAGGGCTTGTTCCGAAATTTGGAGGTCGAGCTTGGCTTCCCCCCCGAGGAAATTACCGGCGTCCAGATACCCTAACGCGAGGTTGGCGTCGGTCACGGTGGGAAGGGAGCCGCCCTTGCCGTAACAGGCCGGTCCGGGGTCGGCGCCGGCGCTTTCGGGGCCGACGTGGAGGATGCCGCCGGAGCCAACGGAGGCGATGCTTCCACCCCCGGCGCCCATGGTGTGGATATCGATCATGGGAACGGCTATCTTCCAGCCGGCCTCGAACTTTTCCGTGGTCAGGTGGGGAACGCCGTTTACGATCAGCGATATGTCGGTGCTGGTGCCTCCCATGTCGAAGGCGATGATGTTGGGCTCGTTCAGTGATTGGCCGTAGCTGGCGGCGCCGTTCACCCCGCCGGCTGGACCCGACAGGATGGCGCGAACGGCCATCCGGCTGGAGTCGTCGATCGTAGCTACGCCGCCGTTGGACTGCATTATCAACACGTCCTTGGATTGCTCATAGGAGGCGAGCCGCTCTTTCAGGTTGGCCAGGTATTTCCCGAACACGGGACCAACGTATGAGTTGACGACGGTGGTGCTCAACCTGTCGAACTCTTTTATCTGGGGGATCACCTGGCTGGAAACCGAGGTGTACATGCCTGGAAATCTCTTTTCGATCTTCTCGGCGACGCGCGCTTCATGGGTTGGATTCAGATAGGAGAAAAGAAAGCAGACGGCCAGCGCCTCCGCTCCTTCGGCCTCCAGTTGGTCCAACGCCCGGTCGAGCGCTTCTTCGTCAAGCGGAGTCTCGACTTTGCCGTTGGCGCGCACCCTTTCTGGAACCTCCATCCGGAGAAAGCGTGGCACAAGGGGCTCCACCGGCTTCATACGCAAGTTGTACCGGTCCTCTTTCATCCCTTCGCGCATCTCCAACAGATCCCGAAAGCCTTCGGTGGTCAACAAACCCACTTTGGCGCCCTTGCGTTCGACCAGCGTATTCGTTGCCACGGTCGTCCCGTGGATGACCATCCCGGTGGAATCCAGGAGTTCCTCAAGCCGCAGTCCGTAGGCGGAAGCCGCGCTGCCCAGGCCCGCCATGACCGCTTCGGAAGGGTCACCGGGAGTGGAAGCCACCTTGAAATGCCTGGGGTTCTCATCATCTTTCACCACCACGAAGTCGGTGAAGGTGCCGCCTACGTCGATGCCGATCTTAAACAATTCTTACTCCTGTGGATGGGTGAGTTGGCGCTAATCTTTGCCTGCGCTCCAAATCTCCTTGAGCTCAGCCCTCTCGGCGATCAACGACGCCACCATCCCCGCAACCACCGACCAGGCCGCCGAAGTGATCCCCGCCAAGGCAAAGGGGGTAGCCGCAACGGCAAAGGCGACCAATGCCCCGAAGCGCAAGTTTACACCGAAGGCCTTCTCAAAGGCGTCTTGGACGGCCGAGAAGATCGAAAGGCCGGCCAGGGCGAACACGTAGGCCGAGGGCAGGACGGCCAGGATGGGTATCACCAAACCGGCAGCCGTGGCGATACGCATGGTTAATGCGGCGGCGATCAAGGATCCCCAGTAGCGCTGCGGAGCGGGGCCCGAGTCTGGACCTCCGATAATGGCCACGGCCGTGCGAGCTACGGTGGCTGGATGGCCTCCCAAGAACGAGTTGATGATCGAGTTCACCCCGACCACGATGGAAATAGGGTTGACCGGGACTTTGTATCCTTGTCCGATTAGGAAACCCAACCCTTGGACGTTCCCTAAGCCTAGAGCCAGCACCACCATGGGCACGCTGATGGCGGCAACGGCCGATGCGGAGAATTCCATGCCGGGAAAGGCCAGAATAGGGAGATTCCAAGACATGGCTTCCGGCGCCGCTTGTTGGGTGGCCAGCACAGCAACCGCTCCAAATACCACGGCTAATCCTACGGGAGGAATGCGTGGGTTGCCGATCAACCGCCCCACCAGATAACCAGCCACGGTGGGGCCGGCCACCAGCACGTCTTCAACCGTGACCGACACCAAACGGGTGACGTAGCCGAAGATGCTGCCGGCGAACATGCCCATCACTATTGGCAGGGGTAGCCAGGTCATGAGGCGCTGGCCTACGCCCGAGATGCCGAGGGCCAGGATCGCAACCCCGGCAATCAGGTTGGCTGCGGCGATTTCGGGAAACGTGAATTCCCCGGCCAGCGTACCCAGGTATATCAACCCCGGAATGCTCCAGGTGATGGGCACTGGGATGCGATAATACAGGGAAAGACCGATGGAAGCCGCCGCCCCGGTGGTCCAGATGATAAAGATCCAACTGGATGACTGGGCTGCGGTAAGTCCCAACTGTCCCGCCACCGCAATGTGGAGGGGGACCGCGCCGAAGGCGTACCAGACAAAGGCCGTTATCCCCGCCCAAAGCGCCGGGCCATTGATGTCCCTGGCGATAGCTGTCAGTTGCATTTTCCCTTTAACGGCGAAGATCTCCTATGCCAGGGACATCAGTCGAGTTGTGAACCGGTGGACATCAATTCCAGATTGCGGCCTGCGGGATTATTTGCGCGCTCCCGCTTTTCCAATCGCCGACAATCCTGGGGATTATGTGATAAATTACTGCCAGCAGCAGATGCCCGCTGTTCAGGATTTATACCGGCTTATAACTTGCAAGCCGGCGCTAGAACAAGGGGTTCAAATCCGTGTTATTAAAGGAGCGAAAATGCTTGATTACAAGCCCAACATAGTCCTTTCCAACGAGGAGTTCAAGGTGGTGGGCACTCGTCCCATTCGCCACGACGGTCCCGACAAAGTAATGGGCCGCGCCCGTTACGCGGCCGACATTCACCTGCCGGGAATGCTGCACGCCAAGATCCTTCGCAGCCCCCATGCCCACGCGCGGATCAGAAGCATCGACCCCAGCCGGGCTCTGGCCCTGCCGGGAGTGATGGGCGTGGTAACCGCCGCCGATCTGCCCGATGTTTCCGCGGAGGTGGCGGACCAGGAAGAAGGGGCCGCGGTCAACTACGGTTTCTACACCCGAAACGTGATGGCCCGGGAAAAAGCGCTCTACCTCGGCCATGCGGTCGCGGCGGTGTCCGCCACAAGCCTCCACCTGGCGGAAGAGGCGCTGGCCCTAATTGACGTAGATTACGAAGTGCTTCCTCCGGTTCTAAGCGCAACCGAGGCGATGCAGGATGGCGCGGCCATCCTGCACGAAAGGCTGCTCACCATGAACAGCCCGGCGATGCGCTCCGGCGGCTGGGGAGACGTGGCGGCTGGGAAGCAGAGCAACGTCGCCAACCGCTTCGAATTTCGTATGGGTGACATTGATCAGGGGTTCCAGGAAGCCGACGTGGTAATAGAGCAGGATTACCAAACCAAACCGGTCCACCAGGGTTACATCGAGCCTCACTCGGCCACCGCCCAGTGGAACGCCGACGATTCCGTAACCATCTGGGCCAGCAGCCAGGGCCACTTCGCCCTTCGCGACCACACGTCGGTCATCCTGGGCGTGCCTGTGTCAAAGGTTAAGGTCATTCCAATGGAGATCGGCGGCGGCTTCGGAGGCAAGGGCCAGGGCGGGTGCTATCTGGAGCCGGTGGCCGCGGCCATGGCCCGGAAGACCGGCCAGCCGGTCAAGATCAGTATGAGCCGCACCGAGGTCTTTCACGGCACCGGCCCCACTTCCGGAACCCAGATCAAGGTGAAGATGGGGGCGACCAACGCTGGAAAGATCACCGCCGCCGAGGCCCACTTGGTCTATGAAGCAGGGGCCTTTCCCGGCTCACCGGTGCCCTCGGGTTGCCGGACCATGTTCGCGCCATACGACATACTCAACGCCTTCATCGAAGGGTTGGACGTGTTGGTCAACACCCAGAAATCGTCCGCCTACCGGGCGCCCGGCTCCCCGGTTGCCGCCTTCGCCGCCGAATCGCTGGTGGATGAGCTTTGCACGGCGATCGGCATGGACCCGGTGGAGTTCCGGCTGATTAACGCCTCTAAGGAAGGCACCCGGCAGGCCGCGGGGCCGACATTTGGCCGCATCGGAATGGTGGAGATCCTTCAGGCTGCCCAGCAGCATCCCCACTTGGCCACGCCACTGCAAGGCCCCAACCAAGGCCGGGGCATCGCGGCTGGAGCATGGTTCAATGGGTCAGGCCCTGCCAGCGCGGTGGCCAGCGTCAACCCCGACGGCACTATCAGCCTGGTGGAAGGCTCCCCCGACATCGGGGGCAGCCGGACGGCCATGGCGATGCACGTAGCCGAAGTGCTGGGGATTCCGGCCACGGATATCAAACCGTCCATAGCCGACACCGACTCCATCGGTTACAGCTCCGGCGCCGGTGGCAGCGGGGTTACTTTCAAGATGGGCACCGCCGTCTATCAAGCGGCGGAAGACGTTCGCCGCCAGTTGATTGAGCGGGCAGCTCGCATATGGGACGTTGACTCAGATGTAATAGAGTACGAGGACGGTGAGTTGCGTCACAAGGAAGACCCGGAACTGAAGATGACCCTCAAGCAGATCGCTCGCCGGCTCAACGGCACCGGCGGACCCATCGTGGGGCGGGCCACCGCCAACCCCGGCGGCGTGGGCAACGCATTCGCCCTCCACGTCGTTGACGTGGAGGTTGACCCCGAGACGGGCAAGGTGGACATACTGCGCTGCACCGCCATCCAGGATTGCGGCAAGGCCATACATCCCAGCTACGTGGAGGGTCAGATTCAGGGCGGCTTCGTCCAGGGGGTCGGTTGGGCGCTCAACGAGGAGTACTTCATGGATGGGCAAGGTCTGATGGTTAACTCCAGCTTCTTGGACTACCGGATGCCCATCAGCTTGGATCTGCCCATGATCGACACGGTGATCGTGGAGGTGGCCAACCCCGGACATCCCTTGGGGGTGCGAGGCGTAGGTGAGGTATCCCTGGTGCCTCCTATGGCGGCGATTGCCAACGCCATATCCCAGGCGGTGGGGGTCAGGACCAACCGGCTACCCATGAACCCCGGAAGCGTGCTGGAAGCGCTTTGGGAAAAAGAGAGCAACGGAACTAACGCTTAGATTGACCACGAGGCGGGGTTTCGACTCCGCCTCGGTTAAAAGACCGGGTTGGCGGTCAGCCGATGATCTCGGTGGCCCGCTGGGTGGCCGACCAGGCCGGAAACCAGGACGAATGGCGCCCGTCGCCACCGGCAAGACGATCCTATCGGGGTCGGTGACCAGAGGAACCATAAAATCATCGGGCTGGCCATCGAATTCCGCCGGCCAGGAACGGGAACCGTAGTGGCCTCGATCCCTGATATCTCCCATGGGCCGCCGGACGTTCCGGAAGATGTATTCCTTTACGTCATGCCGGCTGTATCCGGCTGTATCCGCGGCGGCAATCTCCTGGGCATGCTCTGGACTCAGCACAACCACCGGCGAAGCTCCCGTGGCCTGGAACACGTAACCTGAGACGCCTCCAGCCGTCATGGAGCTAACCATGGTCTCCAGCACGCCTTGGCCGGTTTCCTGGGAGGCCTCTACAAACGTGTGAACCCCCCGGCAAGCCGCCACCGTCACGGTGCTAACATTCTCAGGGAACCCTAGGTCCACGTGCAATGGCTCCCACGGGCTGGCCTCTTGATTCTCGGCGAAACACATCGTGTATTTGCCTGGCCAGGCTTGAGTGGATTTTTCCATGGCTTCTGACGTGGCCCCACCGAGATTCCGCATGGTCAACCGCAAGGCGCGGCCGATGGTGGCGTTGGCGCGGTGGCCCGAACCGAATACCGCCGTGCCGCCGTGGATGCCCAATGTGGCTGCCACAGACCCTGATACGATCAAAACCGGAGCCGCGCCGCCGGTGGTTGTGGTGATGGAGCCGGCGTTGAACTGGGGCTGGAATATGGCCTTAATGGCGGCCAACACCACCGGGAAATAATCGGGCGTGCAACCGGCCATGACGGCGTTGATAGCCGCCTTTTCCACAGTGACCGTGCCGTTAAGGGGTGGCAACACTCCCAAAATCTCCGTTGCGGAATGGGGACCTGCCTCCACCATCTCCAGAACCAGGTCTTCGGTGGGAGGTATTATGGGCAGGCCGTCGGTCCAGCCCTGATTGTAAAAATGGTCGTTGATCTGGGCAATGGAACCGGCCACTTCCACATGGCTGGCGGGGATTCCCGCTTCAAGAATGGGTTCAGCCATTTCGATCCCCATTGGACGGAGATATCAGGCCATCGATGATTGTTTGGACACTGTCCCGGGCCTGGTCCCGTATCTGTTCGGCCGATTTGCTGGCGATGGGATGGTTGATGACCACCACAGGGTGTTCCGGCAGGCCCAATGCCCTGGCCCGTAACTCGGCCGCCCTGGTAAATGCTTTGGTGATGACCGTTGCCGCGGGCACGCCCCGCTTTTCAGATTCTATTCCGTCGTGGAGACCCCACGCTGTGCAGGAGCCTCAATCGGCGACTGCGTGGATGATGGCCTGGCATTGGGAGGCCAGATCGTCCAGCACCTCCTTGGGAGATGGAATGCTTTGGCTGGCCTTTTTATAGTTGATCACCTTGGCCACGCCGAAATTCTTCTTGAGTAATTCGGCCAATTCTTCTAGGTACACATCGGCGTTACGCTTGTGATTGTCTATCAAGCCGACGGTGGCGCCTTTCAGGTCGTTGGGCCGGGAGGCCAACTTTTGGCTGGCCACCTTTCCCTCGGCCGCCGGGTTTAAAACAGTCGTCGTCAGTGTGGTTGTCATGGATTCTCCTTCTAGGTGGTTGTGCTCAGCATCATAGGATTCTCCACCGGTCTCCGCAATCGCTTTCTTGCTGCAGCACTATAGCTGTGGGACTGATTACCCGGAGGTTCCTAACGTTGCCACGCTGAATACGACTTCAAATGGTTTGCAGTAGATCACCACACTGGATTGGGCGGCTACGTTGATTCCTTCCGGGATGGGATAGTTCTGGTTGCCGATATTGCCCTTGAGCTTGCCCAGGTCGACATACCCCGGCGATTTAACCTGTTTCGAGGAGTCGGGGTTGGGTTCAGGGCTGAGGACCACGTGAAGATCGGGCCCGTTGGTGGCCTTGAAATTCTCCAGGCGCAGGAAGTGGGAACCGTCTGAGGCACGGTATATCTTGGCTATGCCGCTGCCTTTATGGAAGCTGTCTGCGTCGCGGAAATCGCCGGACGACACCACCTGGGCCGCCCCTGGGCCTTGGGTGCCCGCCGCGGCTCCAGTATCAGACCCCTTGACGGCGATGGAAGCAGGCATGGGCTCCGTCATGGGATGGTCCTGCTTAGCCATATCGGCCATCACCTTTTCCACATCGCTTCGGGTCATGTCGGTTGGCACCACCGCCTGACTAGCCAGGGGAAAGGCCTCATCGACTGTGGTGTTGGTGAACAGGGGCGAGCCTAGCCAAACTCCGGCGGTAATGATCACGGCCAACCCCGGAATCCCGACAATGGCGACTTTTACGCGGCGCCGCCACAGCGCCAAATGCCACCCTTGTCTGTATCCCACGAATACCACTCCGGCCAGAATCAGCAAAATTACCGCGGCAATAACCCACCGGTATGGGTACAGGTCTGCCAGCAGCCGTTCAATGTCGCCGAATATCGCCATATGCGCTTCTCGATTTGGACAGAATCTGGGGTTTAGGCCACATGGCCGGCATGAGTCTCGGATAATTCCCAGGGTGGGCAACTGACCTGGATTATACGACAATGAGCACGTTGGGTTCTTTCACCTCGCCTGCACTATCTGGTTCATCACCGGGAGGCATCATGCCCCTAACGGCCCCATACGGTTCTTGGAAATCTCCGATCACCTCGGATTTGATCGTGTCAGAGACCATCGGTTTAGGCCAGATCGCACTGGATGGCGATGACATCTATTGGATGGAGTCCAGGCCGTCGGAAGCGGGCCGGAACGTGTTGGTCCGCGTGGATTCCCAGGGTGAAACCGCCGACGTGACGCCGGTTCCGTACAGCGTCCGAACCCGGGTCCACGAGTACGGGGGCGGCGCGTTTGCTGTGGCCGGAGGAGTGGTTTATTTTTGCAACTACGCCGATCAGCGAATGTACCGTCAGGAATCTGGTGCTGAACCACGGGCGATCACCGGCGAGGCCGACGTTCGGTATGCCGACATGGTCATCGACCAGCGGCGGGGCCGGATCATATGCGTGCAAGAAAACCATACAGACGGCTCGCGGGAGGCGGTCAATTCGATTGTGAGCCTGGACCTGGAAGGCGGGGGCGATGCCCGGGTGCTGTTCGCCGGCACAGATTTTTGTTCGTCGCCGCGCCTTAGCTCCGACAGCTCGATGTTGGCTTGGCTGAGTTGGGACCACCCCAACATGCCATGGGACGGCGTACGAGTTTGGGCTGCCGAAATCAACCTAGAGGGGTCTCTGGGCTCGCCTCTCCCCTCTCCCGGTGGCCGGTGGCGTTGACGAGTCTATTTTCCAGCCCGAGTGGTCGCCCAACGGGACGCTCTACTTCGTGTCTGACCGGTCCAACTGGTGGAACCTATACCGATGGCGAAATGGCCGGGTGGAACCGGTCGCGCCGCTTGACGCGGAGTTCGCCAAACCCCAGTGGGTGCTGGCCCAGGCCACCTACGGTTTTCAATCGGAAACATCGATAATATGCAGCTACATCCAGGATGGCGCCTGGAATTTGGCGCGAATCGAGATGCCCTCGGGAGGCGGCCCAGGGATTCTGGTCCCGATTGCAATCCCATACACTGAAATGGGCCGGGGCGGTTTCGCCATTGATTCCGCCAAGGTGGTTTTGGGGGCCGGTTCGACCTCCGAACCCTATTCGGTATTCAAGCTAGACCTATCCAGCGAGGAGATTCAGGTGCTGCGGCGGTCATCCATCAGCGAAGTCGATGCAAGCTGCCTTTCCATACCCCAGCCGGTGGAATTTCCCACCGGAAACGGGCTCTCGGCCTACGCCTTTTACTATCCTCCGGCGAACGGTGGATACGCCGGCCCCGAGGGAGAGCTGCCTCCCCTGCTGGTGAAAAGCCACGGCGGCCCAACCGGCGCCACCGAAGCGTCTCTGTCATTATCCATCCAATATTGGACCAGCAGGGGTTTCGCGGTGATGGACGTCAATTACGGTGGCAGCACCGGCTACGGACGTGAATACCGGCAGAGGCTCAACGGGCGATGGGGCATCGTGGACGTGGACGACTGTGTAAACGCCGCCCGCTACCTGGTGGAGCGAGGATTGGCCGACGGCGGAAGGCTGGCCATCGATGGAGGAAGCGCCGGAGGATTCACCACGCTGGCGGTACTGACATTCCGGAATGTGTTTCACGCTGGAGCCAGCCATTATGGCGTAAGCGATTTGGAAGCCCTGGCCAAGGATACCCATAAGTTTGAGTCCAGGTATCTCGATAGCCTCATCGGGCCCTATCCGGAGCGCCGGGATATCTACCTGGAACGGTCTCCCATCCATCACACCGATGGCTTGTCTTGCCCCTTGATTCTGTTCCAAGGGCTGGAGGACAAGATCGTGCCGCCGGACCAGGCTGAATCCATGTATCAAGCAGTGAAGGCGAAGGGCATACCCACCGCGTATCTGCCATTTGAGGGAGAGCAGCACGGATTTCGCCAGGCGGCCAATATCAAGCGGGCGTTGGATGCCGAACTGTATTTCTACTCCAGAATCTTTGCCTTCGACTTGGCCGATTCCATGGAGCCGGTGGCAATCGACAATCTATGAAACAAGAACCTTTCGTTACAGCCGCGGCATCTTAATATTCAGTGAGTTACTAATCACGCAACAAAGAGGTGCTTAATGCCTGAAGAAGATATTACTGTTTATGGAGCGCCGTGGTGCCCCGACTGCCGCCAGGCCAAGCAATTCCTGGGCGAGCAGCGGGTTCGCTATAACTGGGTCGACATAGATCAGGATGAACAGGGCAGAGAATACGTTCAGCAGGTCAACGACGGGAAGCAGATCATCCCGACCATCGTTTTTCAAGACGGTTCGATCCTGGTGGAGCCCACCAACGCGGAGTTGGCGGCCAAGTTAGGCATAAGCCCTAAAGCCAACCGGGAGTTCTATGACCTCATCATCGTGGGTGGCGGTCCTTCGGGTCTGACGGCGGCGCTCTACGCCGCGCGGGAGGGCATCGAGACCCTGATCATTGAGCGAAGCGGAGTCGGCGGTCAGGCCGGCGTGACGGAACGCATCGAAAACTATCCTGGATTCCCGGGAGGAATCGGCGGCGGGGAGTTGGCGGACCAGATGCGGGTGCAGGCCGAGGGTTTCGGCGTTGAGATTTTGCCGGCCCAATCGGTGACCAAGATCGTATCCCAAGACGGCTATCAGATGGTGGCGACCGAATCCGGCGACGATTATTGCTCCAAGGTAGTGTTGCTGGCGCCGGGCACCACCTACCGGCACCTGAACGTCCCAGGCGAAGAAGACCTGATAGGCGCGGGCATCCACTTCTGCGCCACCTGCGACGGGCCGTTTTACAAGGGCCAAGAGCTTTTGGTTGTTGGTGGCGGAAACAGCGGCATTGAGGAAGGTTTGTTCCTGACCAAGTTCGCCACCAAAGTCACCGTGCTTGAGGCTAACGACCGGTTGCGGGCCAGCCAGATACTTCAGGACAAGGCCGCCTCCCATCCTCAGATGGAAGTGAGATTAAACACGACTGTGGAGGAGTTCAAAGGAGACGGCCATCTCAGTTCGGTGGTGATCAAAGACTTGAATACCGGGGCAACCGAAGAGATGACCCCCGGCGCGGTGTTTATCTTCATCGGTTTGACGCCAAACACCGGTTTCGTCAAAGACCTGGTGGATCTGGACCAATGGGGGTTCATAACCACTGGACCGACTCTGGAGACCAGTTTGAATGGAGTATTCGCCGCGGGTGACGCCCGGGGCGGCAGCACCAAGCAAGTCGCCAGCGCGGTGGGCGAAGGGGCTACCGCGGCTCTGATGATTCGCCAGCATCTGGAGGCGACCCAGGGAAGCCGGGGATACCGGGGAGATTAGGTTCACGGCTTAGAAACGATTGGCTGAGGAAACTCGGGAGGTTTCGAGCGCTAGGTTGGCTAGCGGCGCGCGCCTTTGAGGTTTTGCTTCAATCCGTTTCGCTTGCCGCCTTGGGAATTTATCCGCGCCACGAATTCCTCTGTCGTTTCGACAGTTTTTTCCTTCTTGGGTTTGGTGGTTTTCCGGACCATATTCGATCGCTCCCTGAGATTGATGCGTGCGTTTGGACAACGTCAACCGCGCGCATCCCGGATATTTCGTTCAAAATAAGAAATAGTTCATGACCATCATACACTAAGCAAAACACACAGACCCGCCAAGACGCGAACCTCGCCCATCCGTGACTACCCCACGCGGTAACGATTCAACAGGTCCATGTTCAGCTCGTAGCCGATGCCTGGTCACCGTGCCCGATAGGCCAGGCATCGGCTACGAGCTTGAGGATCGGCTGGAACATTTCCGCCCGCAGCGGGTCCACCGCCACCGGGTAGTACTCGAGAAATTCCCCGTGAGAGATTCCCGCGGCCAAGGGCAGTTGAAGCTCCTGGCAGCCATGGGGCGCGATTGACACGCCGCGGTCGGCCGCCAATTCCGCCACGTCCATGGCGACGTCGTATCTCGGACATATGGTGACGTCCACGTTCAGGATGGATGCTCCTTTACGGTCTAACAGCGCCTTGAAATGGGCCAGGTGGTATCCATTCTCTCCCGTTGCGATCTTTACGGTGGACGCCTCGGCGAGCTTGCCATGGTCTTCATAGTCGTGGATGGGCAGAGGCTCTTCAAACCAGTACACATCGTATTCAGCAAGCAGCCGGGCAAACTCCAACGACGTCTTGAGGTCCAGGGCGCAGTTTGCGTCAACCATCAGCGTCACGTCATCGCCGATGGCCTTTCGCGCCGCCTCGACTCTCAGCATGTCTCCGGCCACGCCAGTGTTCGGGTCGCCGATCTTGATCTTGACGGCGGACGCATGGAGCTCTTCCACGTTGAACCGCACTTCGGCCTGCAATTCCTCCAGGCCCTTGCCCTCACCGTAATATCCGCCGGCAATGTAGGTGGGAATGCGTTTCTGCGCCCCGCCCAGCAATTCATGGATTGATTTACCCAGAGCTTTCCCCTTGATGTCCCAGCAAGCGATATTTATGGCCGCCAACACCTGGGTGTTGATACCGGCAGGCCCTAGAATCTTTATTAGTTTCTCTCCCAGGTCAGTCGAGAGGGAACGAGTGTCCATGGGGTCCCGGCCGATCAGCAACGGCCTAAAGTAGTCCACATAGCCCGGAAATAGGTTCAAAGGCCGGTCGGCGGCGGTCCCGCCGTTCCAGCCGTAGCCCGTGATCCCTTCGTCGGTTTGCACGGTGATCTTGTGGAGCCTGCCTGGGCCATAGTAGTGGCTCCCGTTCCAGATGCCAGGCCGTTCCCATTGGAATACCTCGCTGGTTACCTCTGTGAACTTCATTGCAATTTGATGATCTCCGGACTCGATATTTGCTCATGGACATTTTCGAAGGCTAGCCTTCGCCGCCATTATAGCCTGCGCCCGTGGGCGCCGGGATTTTTTCAACCGGTATTTCCCCTGACGTTACGCCCCTGACGTTACGCCCCTGACGTTACCATGGTCTATACTTTGAATATCAGCCGGGAAATTCAAACAAATCCGGCGGGAGGATAAGGCATGGCAGTGGTGGAAACCGAAATACAGGGTCAGATAATGCAGATCACTCTCAACCGGCCCGAGCGCATGAATGCGTTGGGAGTGGCCCTGCGGACTGAGATGGCGGAAGCGTTCACCGAATTAAGAGATAACCGGGATCTGGAGGTTGCCGTATTTACCGGAACCGGCCGGGCCTTTTGCGCCGGTGAGGATATGAAGGAGGCTCTGGAACGCGGCGCTCCGGGAAGCGAGGCGCAGCCCATCAGCAACCCCTTCAACGATGGGACACTGGACAAGCCGGTCATCGCCGCCGTCAACGGATTTGCCATGGGCGGCGGATTCATGTTGGTGGAGCGCACCGACTTGCGGGTAGCGGTTCACAGCGCGGTGTTCGAAGTGTCAGAAGCCAAAAGGTGGTTGCTTGGCGGTTATAACCACGGCATGTTCGCCGGGCTCCCCCATCCCATCGCCACGGAGATGGCTCTGGGGTTCCGGTTTACCGCACAACGCCTCTATGAGGTTGGTTTCATAAACCGTTTGGTTGAGCCGGATGAGCTCTTGCCCACGGCATTTCAGATTGCCGAGCATCTGCTGGCCCTGCCGCCGGCTTCCAGGGTAAACACGGTTTACATGATGCGGCAAATGCGCCCCCAGGTCGCGCCGGACCTAAGCCGCTTGGCAGAGGCTCTTCACGAGCATGGAGACAAGACCGACCTGATGGAATCACGGAGTGCGTTCGCGGAAAAACGGGAACCCAACTTCAAGGGATGGGTTAATCCTGAGGACCGTTACCAGATGCCGACACTGGAATCACTAGAATCAGCGCCTAATTGACCATTAGCGGGAAAGCACCCTGGAATCCTGTCTCGCTACGAAGTTGGCGAAGTCTACGCCTCTCTATATTTCCCCATTAACCGCAGGGGAGGACCAACTCCTTCCCCCGTAAAGGGGGAAGGCCGGGATGGGGGCCATATCCCATCTCAACACCAAAACCATCTCCACGCAGCGCTAGTTGCTCGGCGTGGCGTCCTTCCCGCACCGGGAGCAATAGCCGTAGAAGTCGACGCGTTGGGAGGCGACTTCGAATTTGGTCTCCTGCTCCAGAGTGTTCTTGAGCTCGGCCACCAGTTTTTGACCAACGTCGGCGTCAACCACGGCTCCGCAGCTGACGCAGACCAGATTCGCATGTGGGGACAGGTTCGCGTCGTACCGGGATTGGCGCTGGAAGGGCAATTCCCGCACAATGGCGGCCCTTTCCAGCACGTCCAGCGTGGAATATACGGTGGCGAGGGTCACGTAAGGGAAGAATGCCTTCACCCTTTCGAAGATCTCTTTCACCGAGGGATGATCGCCTGAGTTGACCACGACTTCAGCGATGGCGAGCCTTTGCGGAGTCAACCTGATGCCCAGCTGCTTGAGCCGGACTGATAATTCTTCTTGTGTAGTCACTCCCTTCATCCCTCCCGCAAATCAGATACTGCTAGTTGGCGGTAATTTGAATGGAGACGTGTATCCCAGGGCTTAACTGGACGTTGCCGGGGTCTTCTGGCCGCCGAACCGGCGGCGATGCACTCGAAGGGTTCAATCGTCCATGACCACCGGGATTCCGGCGGCTTCCGCCTTGGCCTTAGACTCCTCATCGATGACGCCGTCCTGTAGCCAGATGTATTTGACGCCGACCTCGATCGCCTCGTCGACCACCGGCTTCACCAGTTCAGACCGGCGGAAAACGTCCACCATGTCAATAGGGACCGGCACGGATTTCAGGTCCGGGTAGGCCTTTTCTCCCAATGACTCGGTAATCATGGGGTTCACCGGGATGATGCGGTATCCCTGGGACTGCATGTATTTGGACACCCCGTAACTGGTCCGCTCGGGGTTGTCGGAAAGCCCGACCACCGCAATGGTCTTGCTGTTTTTAAGTTGTTCCTCTACCAGGTCCATAAGCCCTCCCGTTTGTGAGTTGGGTCGCTCTCAGGCTGAAATTATTTTGGCTGAAATTGGCCCGGCCAAGAATGGAAATGTCGCCATATGCTGACTATTTTACCAGTCTCGTCCCCGGATGTATTTATAGGCCGCGATTGCCGCCGTTGCGCCGTCCCCGGCGGACGAGACTAGCTGGGAGGCCGAGTTTTGGCGTATGTCGCCAACCGCGTACAGGCCGGGAATCTCCGTCTCCATGGAAATGCCCACGGGGATATGCCCGGCGTTGTCCAGTTTGACCAGATCTTTTACCAATTCGGATCCCGGCTCCAGACCGACATAGATGAAGAGCCCGCTGAGGCTAACCTGGTTTTCCAGATTAGTGACCGTGTTGCGCACCTCAACCCCCGTCAATGTGTCTTCGCCCAATATTCGCTCCACGACCGAATTCCAGACCACCTCGATCTTGCGGTTGTCGTTTAGGCGGTCCTGCAATACTTTTTGCGCGCTCAATCGATCGCCGCGGTGGAATAGGAGCACCCGGTCGACATAATCCGTTAGGGTTAGCGCTTCGTCCACCGCCGAATCTCCCCCGCCGACGACGCCGACCACCTCATTCATGAACATGGGCCCGTCGCAGGTGGCGCAATGGGAGACACCCCGACCGAACAGCTCCTCTTCTCCAGGGATGCCAAGTTGCCGGAGGTTCGAGCCGGCGGCGACTATCACCGCTTTGCCTCGGTGCTGTCCGGCATCACTGGCCACCACTTTTTGGTCCCCGTCGCGAGATACGCCGGAAGCCTCGGCTATGATGAATTCCACGCCGGCGTCCATTGCCTGTTCCTGAACGGCGGGACCCAGTTCAGCGCCGGATATACCCTGGGGAAACCCGGGGAAATTCTCAATCTTTTCGATGTTGATGATCTGCGCGCCGCCCATCATTTTTTCGATGATGGCGGTGCTCATTCCGTGACGAGCCGCGAACAGACCGGCCGTCATTCCGGCCAGGCCTCCGCCTACAATCAAGACGTCGTAATCGTTGGCCAATGCGGAAACTCCTGTAAGGTCCTGGACCTGGACCAGCTGGCCTATCTTGACCCTAACTATAGTTTGGCGCTGAATTGGGTGTCAACAACACTCGTTTGGCTTGCGCCACGAAAATCGGCATTTTACAATGGCATTTGCAGCCGTGGAACCGGCAAATCCCGCCCTGCATCATTTTAAGGAAAAAAGGACGCCAGCAATGCTTGTCGACCTGGTAAACGTAGTCAACGATGATGGACTGACCCTTCAAGGCGCGTTCTTTGCGCCTGATTTGGGCACATCCGCCAAGGGCCCCGTTGACGCCGTGCTCTTGAATCATGGGTCCACGGGGAATTTCTATACCGGATCTCAAGTTGCGATGGCACAGGCCCTAAGAGGCCATGGTTATGCTTGCCTATCCTTGAACAGCAACGCCCATGACACTGTTTGGTACAACGCAAGCGACTCCACGTACTACGGAGTGGCTTTTGAGATCTTGGACCGCTGCCGGCCGGACCTGAAGGCCGGAATAGATTACCTGGCGAAGTTGGGTTTTCGCAGGATTGCTCTTGTAGGGAACAGCATGGGCGCGGTCCGCGTGGGGTATTACGCCGCCACCGAAGCCGACGATAGGGTGGCCACGGTGATACCCATATCGCCGGTGCGCCTGTCCTATTCATATTTCATGGATTCCGAGGATGCGGCGGAATTTCAGGGAATCATCCAGCGGGCCGACGAACTGGAAGCCCAGGGGAAGGCGCAGGAATTGATGGCCGTCGATTTCCCAATCCCCCAGATGTTCAGCGCCGCCTCGTATCTGGACAAGCACGGGCCGGGAGAGCGTTATAACCTGGTGACGCTGGCGCCCAAGATCAAGGCGCCGGTATTTGCACTATCAGGGTCATTGGAGACCCACAGCCGCCTGAGAGATATTGCCAGCGACCTTGCCACCGCTGCGGTCAACAGCCCCCGGGCCGAGTACAAAGTTATTGAAGGCGGGAATCATGCGCTGAATAACCGGAGAGAGGAGGCCGCGACAGCCGTCCTAGACTGGTTGGCCAGCCTCGCCACCCAGCCGGCGCCGGTGTAGTCCCCCAGCTTTAAATCCCTTTGGGATTGAGCTGCATTAAATGTGAGGTTTTACATTGCGCTCTAGAGATACGGCGGTCCGAGCCGTCCATCAATTCGAAACCCAACGCAACGTGTACGTCGATATGCGCGACGGTGTTAGATTGGCTTCGGACATTCACTTTCCGGCTCAAGACGGGCGCCGGTTGGACGGACCATTTCCGGTATTGCTCCAACGCACGCCGTACAACAAATCCACCGAGGTCAGGGACCTGGAGGCGGATTTTTTCGCTGCCCGCGGTTATGTGGTGGTTATCCAAGACTGCCGTGGGCGCCACGCATCCGAGGGCGGGTTTACCAAGTACACATCCGACGGTCCCGACGGGTACGACACCGTGGAATGGCTGGCTCAACAACCATGGTGCAATGGCAAAGTCGGCACGTTCGGGCTTTCCTACGCCGCGCACACCCAGGCTTCCCTGGCATGTTTGAATCCTCCCCATCTCTCCTGTATGTGGCTGGAGTGCGGCGGGTTTTCCGATGCGTTTCTTTCGGGATGCCGCAACGGTGGGGCTTTTGAGCTCAGGCAAGTCACCTGGGCTTTTCGGGAAGCTAAGGAAAGCCCAGAGGTCCACGACCACCCCATGGTGGCAAAAGCCGCCATCGAAAACCAAGATATCCACCAGTGGTTCCAACGGATGCCTTGGAAGAAGGCCCAATCCCCGCTTCGCTGGACCCCGGACTACGAAAACTACCTGTTGGAACTCTGGAGCCACGAAGTCTATGACGATTACTGGCGTCAGATGGGGCTCTCCGCCCGCACTTATTACCACGACTTTTCCGACGTTCCCCAGGTGCACATGGGCTGCTGGTACGACCCTTACGCCCGCACCACCACCGACAATTACGTAGCCCTTTCTAAAGAAAAGAATTCGCCTGTGAGGCTGATCATGGGTCCTTGGACCCACGGCGGCCATTCGGTGACCCATTCCGGCGACGTGGACCTGGGAGATCAGGCGATTGTGGACAACAACCTGGCATTGGATTTCAACCACCTGCGCCTGGCGTTTTTCGACCGATGGCTCAAGGGCTCAGAAAATTCTTGGGAAGATGATGAGCCGGTGAAGATATTCGTAATGGGCGGCGGTTCCGGCCGGCGAAATTCTCACCACCGTTTGGACCATGGGGGCTATTGGCGGTCTGAGAAATCATGGCCATTGGCCCGGGCCCAAGAGACTGCCTTCTATTTACAGGCAGGAGGCGGCCTTTCAGGCCAGATGCCGGAAAACGACGGGCCTCCCAGCAGTTATTTATCAGATCCGAATCATCCGGTGCCCACTATCGGAGGAAACATCTCCTCCGGTGTTCCCATCATGTATCCCGGCGGGTTTGACCAGAAGGAAACGCCGGAATTTTATGGCTGCTCCGCTCCGTATCTCCCCTTGGCGGCCCGGCCGGACGTGCTGGTGTTTCAGACCGAGCCTTTGATAGAAGACACGGAGGTTACCGGTCCCATATCCGTGAACCTTTGGATCGCCTCCTCCGCCGTGGACACGGATTTCACGGCTAAATTGCTGGACATCTATCCGCCTTCCAACGACTACCCCGAGGGCTACGCTTTGAACCTCACCGACGGGATTTTGCGGTCCAAATTCAGGGACTCATGGGAGAAGCCGCAATTATTGGAACCTGGAATGATCTACGCCTTGACCATCCGACTATTTCCCACCAGCAACCTATTCGTTCAGGGCCACTGCATCCGGTTGGACATCTCTTCCAGCAACTTCCCCAGGTTTGACGTCAACGGCAACACGGGCGAGAATCCCGGAGTTTCGCCGGTGAAGATACCGGCGCGAAACAGCGTTTACCACGACCCCGGCCACCCGTCCCATGTCACATTGCCGGTGGCGCCCAAAGGCTAAACTCGGGCGCCCGAACCGCTCACTTGGGCTGGTGCGGATCTGGATCGTAGTCCGTTTTAACGCCATTTTGGTTGGCGCCCCACCAGCGGTTGACCGTTTGACATTGGCTAGGCTAACCAATGCTTGTTGGTATATACGTCCCCAGCCGAATATGGGCGAACACTCTGGTGAAGGTCGCGCCGGATGAAGCAACATTTACCAGGCGCCCAATAGTCTGATTCGGGACGGCGGAATGCCCAGAGTTCGATTAAGCAGACTTGTTTGGTTGGTGGTGGTCAGCCAGGCCTTGTGCCTGGCTGTGGTGACTACTGCGTTTTTGGAAATAAGGGATGGGCTCACCCAGGTTACCATTGGACTGGACCAAGCCGCCTCTCAAGCTGTTCCCGCAACCCTGAACGGACATTCCTCCGGCGATGAAACGGCCAGCGTCCCACGCTGATCCCTCCGAGGATGATAGGCGAAACCAACGAAGTTCTGGATTGCATGACCAACATTCTCAATGTGGTTCGTCAGGGATTAAACAGCGATGCCGCCGATGAACAGCGACAGGAATGCGCCCTGCAGAATTCGGATGAGATATCGGTAACAACAGCTGGAACGGAAGAAGGGGCGGCGAGCGGGAAATAGGCTCGTTGACAGCCTTTAGGGCCAGCGGTACACTGGCCAACGGATGCCCATTTTAGGCGTCCATTTCATCAGTTCCCCAGGCGACCCCCAGTTTAGCCCGCCCATCTTGTCCGACTATAATTTGCGTGGGATGTCGCCTGGATTTCATCAATGATTTGGGGGAATTTACCATGTCCCGGGTAGCGGAACAAGACCCAGAAGTAGCTAAAGCAATCGAAGGCGAAGACCGCCGTCAGCGAGAGAGCGTTGTCCTCATTGCATCGGAAAATTACGCCAGCATGGCCGTGCTTGAAGCCCAGTCCGGGGTGATGAACAACAAATATGCCGAAGGCTATCCCGGCCGGCGGTATTACGGCGGGTGTGAGTACGTGGACGTGGTGGAGAATTTGGCAATCGACCGAGCTAAAGCATTGTTCGGCGCCCAGCACGTCAACGTCCAGCCACACAGCGGCGCCCAAGCGAACATGGCGGCTTATTTCGCTCTGCTTGAGACCGGCGACACGGTCATGGGCATGCAATTGGACCACGGCGGCCATCTGACGCACGGGGCGTCGGTGAATTTCTCAGGGAAGCTATATAACTTCATCCCTTACGGGCTGGACCGGGAAACCGAAACCATCGACTATGACGAAGTGGAACGCTTGGCTTTGGAGCATAGGCCCAAACTCATAGTAGCCGGTTGCAGTTGCTATTCCAGAGTGTTGGATTTCCAACGCTTCCGTGCGATAGCGGACCTGGTCGACGCGTATTTGATGGTGGATATGGCCCACATATCCGGATTGGTGGCCGGAGGCGTCCATCCGTCGCCGCTGCCTCACGCCCACGTAGTGACTTCCACGACCCAAAAAAGCCTGCGGGGGCCTAGAGGCGGCTTCATCCTGTGCGACGAAAGTTTGGCGCGCAAACTGGATTTCGGCGTGTTTCCCTTTACTCAAGGCGGCCCCTTCATGCACGCCATCGCCGGTAAGGCGGTTTGCTTTGGCGAGGCGCAGCGGCCTGAATTCGCCCGGTATGCCTCACAGGTTGTGGAAAATTGCCAAACGTTGTCCGAAGAGTTGTCCGAAGCCGGCTTCAGGCTGGTTTCCGGCGGGAGTGACAATCACCTGGTGCTGGTGGACCTGACATCCATGGATATCACTGGTCAGCGGGCCGAGACTGTCTTGGAAAAGGCGGGAATAATCGCCAATAAAAACGCGATTCCCTACGACACAAAGCCGCCCAGAGTGACCAGCGGATTGCGGCTGGGCACCCCAGCTATCACCAGCCGGGGCTTCGACGAAGGCGCGGTCAGACAGGTGGCCAGGCTCATCGCAACCGTATTGGCGGATTTGGATAACCAGGAAATTCAAGCGAAAGCGGCCTCCCAAGTAAAGGAACTTGCCTCCAGCTACCCAGTGCCAGGGATTGATCTGTAATTGACCCGTAGTTGAGGGTGCTAGGCCTCGATGCTATAATCTCTTAGGTCAAATATCGGATGAGGAATTCTCTTTGCGCCATTATGAATTAGTTGTAGTGTTCAGTCCCATGTTGAACCAAGAACAAGCTGGGGAAACGTGGGGCAAGATCAAAGGATTTATCAACACACGGGAAGGCGAGATCACTTCCGAGGAAAACTGGGGCACCCGCCGTTTGGCATATTCAATACGGAAGGGCCAGTACCATTTCCAGGAAGGCAGCTACCACCTTACCCGCTTTAGCACTGAATCGCCTTTCAACATAGAGCTTGAAACCTTCCTGAGGCAGGACGAGCAAGTGTTGCGGTCCATGGTGGTGGCGACAGGCGCTCCCGTGCCTGTGGTCGAACCACCCACTCCGCCGGTTGCCGCGCCTGAGGCCGCAGATGAAACCACTTCCGAGGCAGAGGCGACAGCAGCAGAAGTAGAAGCTCCAGTGGAAGCAGAGGCGCCGGCAGCCGAAGTAGAGGTTCCGGAAGCGGAAGCGCTAGCGGCTGAAGCAGAAGCGCCGGTAGCCGAAGTAGAGGCTTCAGAAGCGCCGGCGGAAGTAGAGGAGCCAGCAGCCGAAGCAGATGCTCCAGAAGCGCCGGCGGAAGTAGAAGAGCCGGCAGCCGAAGCAGCAGCTCCGGAAGCGCCGGCGGAAGCAGAAGCGCCGGTAGCCGAAGTAGAAGCTCCGGCAGCAGAAGCAGAGGCCCCAGAGGCCCCAGAAGCGTCAGTAGAAGTAGAAGAACCCGCGGCGGAACCTGATACCCCGTCGGCCGAAGCTGAAACCCCGGCAGAAGTAGAAGAGCCGGTGCCCGAGTCTGCGGGAGAATCTGAGGACAACGAGGATCAGGAAAAACCTCAGGGGTAGGGAGGCGAGGATGAATAAGATTATCGTCATCGGCAACCTGGGAAGAGACCCGGAAATGCGCTACACGCCCAACGGACAGTCAGTGACTTCATTTTCGGTCGCTTCCACTCGGAAATACACCACTTCTACGGGAGAACAACGGGAAGAGACCGAATGGTTCAATGTCAGTGCATGGGGTAAGCTGGGAGAGACGTGCAACCAGTACCTTTCCAAGGGGCGCCAGGTATATGTTGAGGGTAGGCTCAGGAGCCGGAGCTACGAAGGCCGAGATGGCCAAACCCGTTTTGTAAATGAGATTAACCTTACCGATGTCCAGTTTTTGAGCCGGCCTCAAGGCGTGGGCGGCGACGAGAGCGCGTACGGGTCTGACGGAGGCGACGGGGGCAGGGGAGGACCTGGTGAGGATGGACCGCAGATGGATGACGTGGCCGACCTGCCTTTTTAAGAATCAGATGCTCAGTGTTTGAGAATCGGACGAAAAAATCGAAAGCTTTGACCTTTTTAAAAATCAAAGCGTAGACCGGAGGATCACTAAAAGCATGACCACACCACCACGAGGACCCGGCGGACGCCCGCCGCCCAGGGGCGGAGGGCGGCCCGGCGGACGAGGCAGAGGCAGGTTCGCCCCGAGGCGCCGGGTCTGTTCTTTTTGCGTAGATCACGTCAAAAGTATCGACTACAAAGACATTGAGCGCATCAGGCGCTTCATCTCGGACCGCGCCAAGATCGAGCCTCGCCGCAGGACGGGAGTCTGCGCAAAACACCAGCGAGCGCTGCGCCTTGCTATCCAACGCGCCAGGCATCTGGCGATGCTCCCCTTTGTGCCATACCAAGCCGGACCCGCCGCCCTGCGGCGCTAAACGGCTCGACGACGCAAGAAACGGGCCAACACCCGTTTCTTGGCACGCCGGCGCCCTTAAGCAACCTACACTCTCCGGCATAAATTTCCCCGAGGTTTGGATATGGCCTTCCCCTGGAATCGTGGTGACTCCCAACCGCAAATGGCGCCTGACGAGCGGCGGCGGCGCAGCCGGGCACGCCGCAACCGGCAAGAAGAATCGACTAGGGAAAACACCAGGCTGGCCCAGGAAAGAAGGCATCAACGGCTGGTTTGGGCTATTGGCTCCGCGCTAGTCTTGATAGTTATCGCTGTGATAACCGCTGGGTACTACGAGAAGTTTTACCGGCCTCCCAGGGTTCAGGCCGGAAGTGTCCGGAACGTCGAATTCACGATGGGAGACCTGGTTGAGCGGATTCGGGTCGTCCAGGGGGTAGAGGGCCAGGTAGACTTGAGCCGGGACCCCTTTGAGTATCTCCAGAACTTACTCAACGCCGAAATTTTGCGCCAAGCTTCTCCTGGCCTGGGCATTAGCATAACCGAGGAAGACGTACACCGAGTCTTGCGGGCCCGATTCCTGCCCGAAGCGACCGCCGGAGACGAGGTCATATCTGGGCAGTTGGATGAGGAATTCCAGCAAAATTTCAGCGCCTTCCTTGCCCGCACAGGCTTGTCCGAGTCGGAATATTTGGTCATATTGGAAGAAGAAATCGCCGAGTTTCAACTCCGTGCTGTTCTGGCGGCGTCTATCCCGGAAACGGCGGAACAAGTGGAGGTGGAGTGGATTCGCTTGGAGCAATCTTCCAACGTGTTGCCGTTCGAGGTTCGAGAACGGTTGGACATCCAAGAGTTTAGCGAAGTCGCGGCTGAAGTAGGGGCGCGGGACAATTTCGCCGACGCCTCGGGATATGTGGGCTGGGTGCCACAGGGGGCGTTCCCTAGTGTGGACGCTGTGCTGTTTGGCGATGAAGAAAGGGGGCTGGAAGCCTTGGAGGTAGGGGCAATAAGCGACCCTATCGCCACCATAGACGGGACCTTTATTGTCCACATACTCTCCGCTGCAGAAGAAGGCGAAATCACCGACATAATGCGCTTAGAACTCTTGTCCCAGCGGCTCCTCGAATGGCAACTGGATCAGTTGTCCACGGGCTCGAAAGCAGGTTGGCTTAAGATTAACTTCAACAGCAAGTGGTACGCTTGGGTGGCGGACCAACTTAGACTGAGCGCTCCCCGAACGCCGCGAGGACCCAGGTAATGACGAGGACCCAGGCGTCTGACTTTTGAGCACTCCTCCGAGAATTAACGTCGGTTTGATGGGTTTGGGTTCAGTCGGTGGTGGTGTCGCCGCCACGTTGCTGAATCGGTCGGATGCGCTATCGGATCAAATCGGCCTGCCGATAGGATTGAAGAAGATCTTGGTGCGCGACCTTGGCAAGACTAGAGACACCGCCGTTCCGCCCGGATTACTGACCGCCAACCCGAAAGACATCCTTGACGACGGCGATATTCACGTGGTGGTGGAAGTTATTGGCGGTGTGGCGCCGGCCGAAGATTATTTAAAACGAGCCCTTTCCTCCGGCAAGCACGTCGTGACCGCCAACAAAGAGGTTATGGCCCAGTCGGGGCCGGAGTTATTCCAGTTGGCTGAGCAAAACCGGGTAAATCTTCTTTTCGAGGCTAGTGTCGCCGGTGGGATTCCCATCGTCGGCTGCTTGATGAACGAACTACTCGCCAATGATATTTTCTCTGTCCGCGGTATCATCAACGGCACCACCAACTACATCCTCACCCGCATGGCCCACGAGAACACTGATTTCCACCAAGCCCTGGGCGAAGCACAAGCTCGAGGCTACGCCGAATCTGATCCCACCAATGACGTGGAAGGCATCGACGCCGTCTTCAAGCTGTCTATCTTGGCCTCCTTGGCATTTCACCATCGGGTCTCTCCCCAGGACATATACCGCCAGGGAATATCCTCTTTAGAGGCTAATGACTTCCGGTATGCCGATGAATTGGGGTATGCGATCAAATCATTGGCCGTCGCCAGCCTGGATAATGGATCGATTCAGGCGCGGGTTTATCCAGCGCTGATTCCCTTGGATCACATGCTGGCCAAGGTTGATGGCGTTTTTAACGCGGTGGAGGTTGAAGGCAGCCTGTGCGGCAAGGTGCTTTTTCATGGCATGGGCGCCGGCCGGGAGCCAACCACCAGCGCGGTGCTGGGAGATTTGATCGACATTGCCCGCAGGATGGGTGTGCAAGGATCACCGGCCCCCATGGTGCAAAAAGGCCGCTCCTTGAGCGTCAAGACCATCGACGATCTGGAATCCCGGTATTACCTGAGGTTGACCGTCGCTGACAGACCGGGAGTCTTAGCACAGATCTCTAAGATTCTAGGCGACGGAGGCATTAGTCTTGCCTCTGTGATACAGAAGGACAGCGACCCGGACGACAACACGGCGGAACTCGTCATCACCACCCACCCAGCCCAGGAGGCTTCGTTGCAGAATTCCCTGAAGCAGGTTTCAGAACTGGATGTGGTGACACAGATAAACAACCTGTTAAGAATCGAAGGTTAGTTTGAAATCGAAGGTCAGTCTGTCTCAACCTAAACGTGGTTCCCGGTAAGAAACGAATGGGCGTTGGAGTATTACGCAGGTACAAGCAATTCCTACCGTTGAATGACGCAACCCCACTTCCCACATTGGGGGAAGGTGAGACGCCGTTGGTCAAGTCAAACCGGTTGGGCAAAGAGTTGGGCTGTGAAGAGCTTTACTTCAAGTTGGAAGGCTGCAACCCGTCAGGGTCGTTCAAAGACCGGGGAATGGTGGTGGCGTTCGCCAAAGCTTTGGAGAGCCACAGCCGGGCGGTGATTTGCGCATCCACCGGCAACACCAGCGCGTCGGCGGCTGCGTACGGCGCCTATTGCGATCTTCCCGCCATCGTTCTCATACCCAAGGGAGAGGTGGCCATGGGGAAACTGGCCCAGGCCATGGCCTACGGGGCATCCATCATAATGATCAACGGTAACTTTGACGCCGCCTTGGAATTGGTGCGAGAATTCACCTATAAGCACGAGGTGACGCTGGTGAACTCGGTCAACCCTGACCGTATTGAAGGCCAGAAAACAGCTGCTTTTGAAATTGTTGACGAGTTGGGGGAAGCGCCGGATTTCCTGTTTATCCCCGTGGGCAACGCCGGAAACATCACGGCATACTGGAAGGGATTCCAGGAGTATCATGCGGCGGGCATCAGCCATAAGCTGCCGCGGATGATGGGATTCCAAGCCGAAGGCGCCGCCCCCATCGTCAATGGGGCGCCGGTTTCAAACCCCCAGACCATCGCCTCGGCGATCCGTATCGGAAATCCCGCCAGTTGGCAAAGCGCTCTGGACGCCAGGGACGCCTCAGGTGGAGTCATCGAGGCGGTGAGCGACGACGAGATACTGGATGCCTACCGGACTATGGCGTCCAAAGAGGGAATCTTCTGCGAGCCTGCATCGGCGGCCTCGGTTGCGGGATTGATCAAATTACGCAAAGGTGGTTTGGATCTGGCAGGGCGCCGGGTGGTGTGCATCATGACGGGCAACGGGTTGAAAGACCCCGACTTGGCTGTCACCAGCGCCGTGACCCAGCCAATAGAAGTGGAACCGACCTTGGAAGCGCTGGAAAACATACCCTTTGCCGGGTCGCTATGACTTTAAAGGGAAAAGTGGCAAACGACAGTGGGCAAGACAACAGGGTTCGGGATGCAATAACCGCCCTATTGGAAGCCATCGGCGAAGACCCTAGACGGGAGGGCCTGCGGGACACGCCCAACCGGGTTGCCGAGATGTATGCCCAGATCCTGAGCGGCGTCGATTCCGATCCCCGAGAGGCTATTGACGCTATCTTTGACGCAGACCACGGTGATCCGGTGGTCCTGCGGGATGTGCCTTTTCATTCCATGTGCGAACATCACATGTTGCCCTTTTTTGGAAAGGCCCAACTCGGATACATACCCGACGGGAAAATCGCCGGTTTGAGCAAACTAGCCCGCACCTTAGACCTGGCCTGTCGTAGGCTGCAGGTGCAGGAAAGGCTGACCGGCCAGGTGGCGGATTCCATATTCCAGGCCCTCAGTCCCAAGGGAGTGGCGGTTGAGTTGGAGGCCGAGCACCTTTGCATGTCAATGAGAGGGGTGGAATTGCCCGGCAACCGGGTGATCACCACGGCGATCAGGGGCAGTTTTGAAGGCGCCCCTTTTGACGCCCGTGAGTTGTTAGAAATAATGAGGCGAAAATAGTTTGGTTCAATCGAAACCCCTAACCACGTTTACCCAAATCGGCAACCAATGGGACACGGTTTTGTCAGGTTCTCTGGTGAACACCGTTTTCCTCACACCCCAGTGGCAAGAAGTTTGGTGGGAAACCTTTGGCGACGGCCACAGCATGGTTGGTTTCTACCTAATCGAGGCTGAAGAAGTTACCGCCATCGCCCCCCTGGCGCGCACCGGCGATACGCTATCTCTGGTGGGTAACCAAGACACGGTGGATTATAACGATTTCCTAGTGAAGCCCGGTCATGAAGCGGCGTTGTACGATGCCGTATTAGGCTGTATGGATGAACTCCAATGCCACACCTTGATATTAGCTTCATTGACCGAGTCATCACCCACTTTGGAACACCTGCCTGAACTGGCCCGGCGGCGGGGATTTTCGGTGGAAGTCGAAAAAGAGGATGTGGCGTCGGGAATCGCCCTGCCCGATAAATGGGACGATTATTTAGCGATACTTTCCAAGAAGGACCGCCACGAGCTTAGGAGAAAGTTCCGGCGGTTGGAAGCCCTGCCGGATTGGCGTTGGTATTCCCTCACTGGGGAAGAGCAAGTGGCCGAACGGGTTGACGACTTCATCAGACTCATGCGCTTGAGCAAAGCGGACAAAGACGAGTGGATGACGCCCGAACGGGAAGAATTCTTTCACCGGATCACTCGCCGAATGTCCCAAGATAACCGCCTGAGGCTCTTTTTTCTGGAGTTGGAGGGCCGTCCGGTGGCGACCAGCCTCTGCTTCGACTACGATTCTTCCCGCCTGTTGTACAATAGCGGCTACGACCCCGAATTCAGCTATTACAGCGTTGGCCTGTTATTGGATGCACTTTGCCTTCGAGAGGCTATCGAACAGAAATTGGGATATTTTGACTTCCTTAGGGGTGACGAGCCCTATAAGGCCCATTTGGGCGGCCAGCAGCATGTGCTTTATCAGATGGTGGTAAAACGAAATTGAGCGTCCGGCGGGTCGCATTCATAGCCTATCATGCCTGCCCCTTGGCTGCCCCGGGGCAAGGAAAGTCGGGTGGCATGAATGTCTACGTCAGGCAGTTGGCTGCCGCTATGGGCAGCCAGGGCGTGGCGGTGGACATCTTCACCCGATGCCATTCCGGCAACGAGGCTGAGGCGGAGGCGGAGGATTTCGCCCCGGGAGTAAGAGTCGTCCACTTGCCGGGTGGCGATGCCGGCGTTTCCATGGATGACTTGTTTAGCCAGCTCCCCGGCTTCCTGGCGGAAGTGCAACGGTACCAACGGGAAAACGGCATCACATATCAAGTTGTGCATTCCCACTACTGGCTTTCCGGCTGGGTGGGCAGTACTTTGGCCCGGCAAAACGACATTCCCCACGTAATAACTTTCCATACTCTGGGGTTGATCAAGCTTCAATCCAGAGCGGGGGAGACTGAACCGGACGAAAGGGCAACGGTCGAGCGGGAATTGATCGCCTCGGCATCACGCATCGTCGCCTACAGTCCCCACGAAAGGGACGCTATGGTGCGTCTTTACGGAGCTAACCCAGCCAAGGTAGTGCTGGTGCCATGCGGCGTGGATTTGTCCCGTTTCAGACCATTGGGGCGCGCAGCAGCCCGGAAGCGCCTAGGTCTCAACGGCGCCAAAGTCCTGCTTTATGTGGGACGGGTGGAGCCGCTGAAGGGGTTGGAGTTACTGGTCCATACCGCAGCCCAAATGGAAACTTGTCAGGATGTAAAAGTGCTGGTTGTGGGCGGGGCCGACAGCGGTGGCCAAGAGGTTGGCCGTCTTCAAGACCTGGCCCGGGACCTAGAAGTGGATGATGTCATAGATTTTGTGGGTCGTGTCGACCAAGAAGACTTGCCGCTTTACTACAGCGCCGCCGACGTCTGTGTTCTTCCGTCGTACTACGAAAGCTTCGGGCTAGCCGCGTTGGAGTCCATGGCCTGCGGCACGCCGGTGGTGGCGACCCGGGTGGGCGGCCTTTCCACAGTGGTCCACCATGGCCACACTGGATACCTCAAATCGTGGCGTTGCCCAGAGGCGTTTGCCAATTCACTGGAAATGATCTTTTCTAGTGAGGGTCTACAGGACAGTATGGGAAGGGCGGCGCGCAAGAGAGCCGAAGCCATGAGTTGGGATAGGGTCGCGGCCGGAATAGCTGATGTCTACCAGGCGGCTCTTGCGGAGACACCAGACAGGCAAGGATAACCCTTTGAGTTCGGAACCGGTCAAATCAGAATCGGACAGCCCTCGGCCGGTCAACCCGGAATCGGATGGTGGTTCGACACGTCATCACCGGCTCGGGCCGCTCCACGGGATGGTCGTACATATAGAGCGCACGTTGGGAGCCGGCATCTTGGTGGTGCTGCCCATCGGCGTCACTGTCCTCATCCTCAAATTCTTTTTCGACCTGTTGGATCCATTATTACAGGATCCAGTGTTAAGCAGGCTGCCCGGCCCACAGATTCCTGGCTTGGGTTTGGTGGCGCTGGTCGTTCTAGTCTATATTTTGGGCATGGTGACCACCCATGTTTTGGGCCGGACGATAGTCGAATTGGGCCATCGCGTTTTGGAAGTCATACCCGTGGTGAAAAGCATCTACGGAACGACCCGGAGCGCCGTTGAACTGCTTTCGAATTCCAACAACCTGCCATATAGCCGGGTGGTCTTGGTGCAGTTTCCCCATCCAGGCATGCAGTCGATAGGACTGGTCACCTCGCGGATGCAAGACGACGAAGGCAGAGGTATGCTGGCGGTCTACATACCCACCACACCCATACCATCGTCTGGTTTTTTGGTGATGGTGAAGGCCGAAGATGTGACTCCCACAGACATGAGCGTGGAAGACGCTATGAGGGTTGTGATTTCCGGCGGGTTGTTGGCCGAGAGGGAGTTTCAGCAGTTGGCAGTATTCAATCGAGACAAGTCCAGCTCAAACCAGTGAAGCTCTGAAACCTCTTCAAACCCCACAGATGTGTAGAGCCGGATCGCCGGTGTATTGTTGGAGTCGACCTCCAATCCGATCTCTGCGACGTTTTCCGATTGCAGGTAGTCCATTCCGGCCATCAGGATAGACATGCTTAGACCACGGCCGCGAAATTCCGGCGTCACGCCAATCATCCCAATGACGCCTTTCAATCCCCGTGGCTCGGGAAACAGGCAGGTCCAACAGTAGCCCGCGGGTTTTTCTCCTTGTGTGAGAAATAATATCCCTGTGTGTCTCGTGTTGGACATGCCGGCCCGGTATTCGATTTGATCGGCCGTGTTGGGGCAAAAGCCCCAGCTTCCGCTAAAGGCCGCGTTTTGCACCTGGGTCAGTAGATGCGCGTCTCCCGGGCTAAACGCCCGAACGTAGTAGCCGTCGGCTATGGACCATGACGGCAGCCGGTCTCCTTTCCAAACCATGTTCGTGTAAGACCGCACCATCGAAAAACCGAATTGCTCCAGGGCGGAGCGTCTGTCAGAACCGGCGGGTAGACACAGATGCGCCACTTTGGCGCCCCACATTCGGGATTGACGCACCGCAGTGTCTAGCAATTCCCTTTCTTGAACACCGCCGGCCAAGCTTGGGTCCACTTCCAATTGAAGCACCGCCCGGTTGATGGGGGGTTCACGGTGAACCAAACAATGGCCTTTGATGGCGCCGTTATTTTCAATCAGCCAGCAGTTAGCATCGGGGTCAAGCCACGGCTGTTCAAACGTTTCCTGAAGGATCTTCCGCCCCAGGCTCTGACCCTGGCTGCCCCATTGGCTCCGCGACTGGATAAAATCCACCAACGCGGGCAGATGCGCGCCGGTAAAAGGAACTATGGGCAATGGCAGGCTCCTAAGTAATGAGACTGGGACAAAAGTGAAAATGCGGCGTGTGGCAACTGCGCTCCATAGGGCCCGGCGGCCCAGATTTCAGTCGAGTTCATCCCATGATGGGTTCGGCAGGCGTGGGCTCGTCAGGACGCCTTTGAAACTTGGGGCGGATTCTAGCAGAGTATGCTAAGGCTCACAAGGCAAATCAAGGCATCGGCATGGGTTAAAAACGCTGCGCTGGAGGGACTTTTCTGGAGGGTCATTGAACGATGGCGTCCGGAACGCCTCGGCGAGAATCTGGGGATAGTTTTTATGAATTTGAAGAGGAACCGTGCCGAATCATATCTGCGGCGCGTTCGGCAACCATGATCACATTGGCGTTAGTGTTGGCCCGCGGTATTTCGGGAAAGACAGATGCGTCAATGACCCGCAGATTTTCCAGGCCTCGCACGCGGCATTCTTGGTCGACCACGGCCAAAGGGTCAGAATCCGGACCCATCTTGCAAGTGCAGCAGGTGTGGCCGGCGGCGCCAACATTTTTCTGTATCCAGGAATCTAGGCTTTCGTCGGAATTTAGATCTGCTTCATCCGGCGCGATGCGGCCCTCGATGATATTTTCGAAGCCCTGGTGTTGAAATACATCTATGCAGATGCGTATCGCATTCCGCAATCGTTCGCGGTCCCAGGGGCCTAGCAAGAACCGGTAGTCCAGCTTGGGCTGCACCGTGGGATCGGAAGACGCAAGGGTCAACTCTCCCAGGCTTAAGGGCAATTCTAGCCGGCAACCGACCCGTATCTCTTCCGCCTCGCGCCCTTTTGGCCCTGAAGTGATCGGCTGGATTTGAATGTCATTGCGCGTCTGAGAACCCGGCGAAGTATAACGCAACGCGACCTGATTTCTGGGAGAATCCGAGTTCAGCGAGTACCCTGGTTTAGCCCGGAACCTAACCGACAACGAAGGGTGGTTTTTCATGTTCTGGCCTACCCCGGGCAGGTCATGCACCAACTTGATCCCATGGCTCTCCAGATGACCTTTAGGCCCCACCCCGGACAACATCAGAATCTGTGGCGAGGCCACTGCCCCGGCGCACAATATTATCTGGTCGCCTTCGACCACGGAGGTTTCACCGCCACGTTGCGCCTCTACTCCCGTTGCCTGTTTGCCATCAAAGAGGATGCGCTTGACCAAAACATCTGCTTGGATTGTCAAGTTGAGGCGGTGGCGGCACGGATCGAGGTACCCCAATGCGGTGCTCATGCGGACCCCGCCTGGGTTGTTCAGCGGGATTGGACCGGCCCCGCCGGAATCTGGGTGGTTCATGTCTGGATCATCGGGGAATCCGGCGGCCAGGCAGGCCTGGTGGAAGGCGGATTGCAAAGGCAACCACGTTTCCCGCTGATGACGGCGCACCGGGATAGGGCCTCCAGTGCCGTGAAAGTCGTCCTGGATATCCTGGTCGGACTCCAGCTTCCGGAAATAGGGCAACACTTTCAGGAAGCCCCATTCATCGTTGCCCAATGAAGACCAATGGTCGAAATCCTCAGGCGTTCCACGAAGGAATATCTGGTGATTGATAGAACTAGTGCCGCCGACCACTTTGCCACGTGGAATCGCTACAGAATCGGGCCTACCAGAGACGGCGGAAGCAACCAACGACCAGTTGTGGGGCGCGTTCGCTTCCGAGGCCGCTTGATTGGAGTCATATCTCAACTCGTCTGGCAGCTGCCAAGGGTCTGGGTAGTCTGGACCGGCCTCCAGCAGCAGAACCGACCGGTTTGTATCTTCGGAGAGACGCGACGCCAGAACGCACCCGGCGGAACCAGCTCCTATAATTATGAAGTCGTAACGCATCGGCTCCTCACACGGGGGCCCGGCTCTCCGTTAAACAGGCCAATAGATTGAAGAGTCGTTTGGGAAGGTTCGCCGCAATAACGCATCGGCTCCTCACACGGGGGCCCGGCTCTCCGTTAAACAGGCCAATAGATTGAAGAGTCGTTTGGGAAGGTTCGCCGCAATCGGATTGGATCCCGCATTGGGTCCGCTTGCCAAGGCATGGATTGGCTCGGACTTGCGGGCGCCTGGCCAAGCGCCAGTCAATCAAATGGCAACAATGAGACACATAGTAGTATCGCCCACAGATGCCGTCAACCTTGCGATTGCCGTCCGGGCGACAGGAATTTGCCTAACCGCCCGGATGGGATTTGCGATGAACATCAGTATCGAGGCATTCCCGAGGCTTATTAAAGGGATACCTGCTCATACGGTTGGGGCGAGCACAAACTCGTCGGCTCTGTCAAACTCTGGCCTAGAAACTCGGACGGAAACCCCGGTTCTCCCCAAGTCGTCGTTTTCTTAGCGACGATTATCGATGTCATAGTGGATTATTGAACCGTATTACAGACACTATCATGCCATATAAGACTATAATACGTCTGTCTGGCGTAGCGCGAAACCCGGCCAATGGCTTTCCGGCCAGACCTCTAGGACCCATGAAGCGGTACCCTACGCCGTGGACATTTGATATCCACGACGGGTTCTGGGCGGAGTCCCCCAGCTTTTTCCGCACTCGCTGGACGTATTTTTTCACCAGGCCGGAATTATCGGCCTCCTCACCCCACAGTGTCCGCTCCACGGTATGTTGAGACACGACACTGCCTCGCTGGTTGATCAAGAGATACAAGACCCGGAACTCGGTGGAGGTCAGCATAACCTCCCGGTTACCCAGGTACACCTGATAGGTGGACGGGTTGATGAACAACTCGCCGCTGCGCACGGGCATTTCACCTTCGTGGTAGGTTTTGCCGGCGACACGCCGCATGATCGCCCATATCCGGGCCATCATTTCGGTGACATCAAAGGGCAACTTGATGTAATGATCGGCGCCCATTTCCAATGCCGCGATCACTTCAGTCTCATCTTCGCTTTGCCCCAAGACCAGCAACGGTACGTTCGAAAACGCCCGCAACTGCTGAATCATAGATAATAGGGGCATATCCGGCGAGTCGGCCTGCAGGAGGACCACATCGGGAGACGTCCGCTCTACCAACTCCAATCCCATCGAGTAGTTGTGAGCCACCGACGGCGTGACACTGGGCCAACGCAATCGTATGCTCAGCCCAACGAGATCAGCCACATGGGAATCGCCGCCAATAAATACTGCTTTCATAGTGCTTCCTCTCTCCATCGCGCTAGCGGTCCCGGACCGCCTCGTCTACATCTCCAGCCATGAAATATCAATGGCTCCGCGCCTCCGTTGACTGGACCAGGAGCGACTTGGTAATGTTCCCCGCGTTCAACTCCTTCGATGACGGGTTACTCCCTCCATCACCCGAAAGTGTGCTGGTAACAAACTAGAGCACAGGAGTGAACTATTGGTAACGATTTAGGTAAATTTTGGTGGCGATTCGGTTAAGGCTTGTGAAGTTTGCGAATCCACGGGTAATAGCCGGCGCGTGGGACAAGTCCGCGCCAGGCGGCGTTGCCGCGCGATTGCCCGCTGGGCAGCGAGGAGCGCCAGGGCGTGTGTGAGGGGGGCGAGGCAGCACCTAGATACAGCGGCCGCCCTCCAAGCCAAGAGGGCGGCCGCTGTATCTCACCAATGGGGAGGTTGATGCGATCGGCGTGGCGGACGAGGGCTTCAAGAATCCATCAAATGTTCTTCGAACCATTCCAGGGTTTCGAGCCAGGCTTCGCCGGCGGCCTGGGGATGATAACGAGTACTGGTATCATTGAAGAAGGCATGATTCGCTCCCGGATAGGTGACGAATTTGTAATTTTTCCCGCCGTCCTGCAACGCCGCCTCCAGACTAGGCACTCCCGCGTTGATCCGGGAATCCTCTCCGGCGAAGATTCCCAGCACGGGAACCTGCAAGCCTGGCACATCTTCCAGGGGAGGAGCGCTTCCATAAAAAGGAACCGCCGCGCGGATTTCCGGGTTCCCCACGGCCATCCGCCAAACTATGCCGCCTCCAAAACAAAAACCCATGATGCCGACCCGGTTGCTGATCACGAAAGGCTGATCCTGCAAGTAGGTCACCGCGGAATTTCCGTCGGCGACAATCTGGTCCGAGGGGATTTGACGCAGAGCGTCACGCATGGCGCCCGAATCGGGGAATGAATCGGTCCCTCCTTTTCGGGACAGCATATCCACAGCTAAGGCTACATACCCTTCCCGGGCAAGCCGGCGGGTGACATCTGGGAAATGAGGCAGCAGCCCCCGGTTCTCATGCACCACCACAACGCCGGGATGAGGTCCTGGCCGAGTGGGCCGGGATAGATAGCCGAACAATGTATTTCCACCGGCCTCAAATTCTACGGGACCGTCCTCGATCATCGCCTGTTCGCCGGCGCCAGCTGACGTCGCGGGGGCAGTGGGATTGACCGTCGGGTTTGCTCGCTGAGCCGTCGAGGTCGCCGTGGGATCCATACCACAAGCCATCGCCACGGCCGAGCCCCCGGCCAACAAGGCTAAGCGGCCCAAGAAAGCCCGCCTGGACAGGCTGCCGGATTCCGATTCTCCGGTGAGATGGGCTGATTCAATTGTCTGGTTTTCTTTCACGGTCTACTCCTCCGCTGCGCTTGAGTCACTATAGCTTGGTCAATGCATTGACAATATAAGCCCCGAACGGCCAGTGCGCTAATGGGCCGGCCGAATCAGGCAGGCGATTAGCGATCGATTGTTTGGGATACGTTTGGCGGCAGAGTTCCGGATTCCAGCCTTGAACGAAAAAGACCCCTCCAACCGGAGGGGTCTTCCGTTGACGCGATAGAGTTGGGATATTTAGCCGCTATGCCCGGCGCCCCGTACTGGAAGCAGTGGGCATTCAAAGTACAGGTCGGTAGATTCAAAGTCCGCCAACGTCAAATCCTCTACCGAATCAGCAGTCCCATCACAACTTGCTCCCTCGATAAATATGTTTAAGTGCCACCGGCCACCGTTGTAGTCCTGGTCTCCGGGCTTCGCTTCGGAGATCAGGGGAACGCCGTCTTTAAACATTCCGACCCCATCGCAGGTGTAAAGCTCGTCAAAAGGTTCACTTGCTGGGTCGAAATGGGCGGGAGTCACTACACCGTCAAAGAGCTGGCCGTCGACCCAAGCTTGCGGCCGGCCATTGGGGCCTCCTTTTGCCTCCACAGTTCCGGCGAGAAGCACGATTGCGAAAATGGCCAGGGTAACCAGTACACCTACTGGAGCGATTCGGGTAAACCTTGTTGTCATAACGGTCCTGCCTTGTTGCGAATTGATTCGCTACCCAAAGCGAATCTGATCAACAAGTTAATCCTGAAACCTTACGCGCCGGTTACAAACCTTACAGATTTATTACAATATTCAAAAAGAGGAACCCGTGTTGCCTAGAAGTCTGGGAAACTGTTCAGAGTTGAGGGGAAGTGAGCAACCGGCGGCATTCCAGGAGGGGATTGAGACCTCTGGCCCGCCAGGTGCCAAAGAGGGATGCCAAGGTCATCTTGCTGTCGGCGCCCTGCCCTGAGCGGGCGCCGCCGCTGATCTTGCGACTGGTTACCAGATGCCGCAGGCTCCGCTCGGCGGCGTTGTTGTCTGAGGGCACGGCTGGGTCCGACACGAAGACAAACAGTTCCTTGATGAACCGTTCCATGCGCCGGCAGAGCTTGGCCTGAACCGCCAGGGGATCTTTAAGGAAAGGCCGCGCCAAGACCATTAGTTTCTCCTCCAGCATTAGCTGGGTGCGATGGTCTGGCTGGGCTCGGGGAAGGACCGAGGCCTTGGCCTCCGTGTAGACCTGGTGAACCGCCTCGGCCCACTGAGCCAGCCCAGCGTCTTCTGGGTACAACCCTTTCAGGTCATGGATATCCCGCAGCAGATGAGCCCAGCACCGTTGCTTCAGGCCCGGGTAGTGGTTATAGGCGGCGTAGAAATCACTGACCAACACTCCGCTGAAGGAGAAATCCAGCACCTCATCCACCACCCCCTTATCCCGACCCCGACGCAGGAAGTATCGTTCGCTGGGAGTGCTGAAGGTCCAAACATAGCCGTTGCTCCCGTCCTGGCGCCAGCCGGTTTCGTCGCCCTGCACCACGGGACTGGCGCGGACTTGCTCGAGCACCCCTCGCACCGCCGTCTCAGCCTGACGGGCTACTCCATGGACGGCCTGGAAGATGGCGCCAACACTCAGGTGCAACTGATGGACGCTCTCCAGGTACCATTGGATGATTCTTATGGGCAACCGTCCCTCCTCCCGCAGGGTCACCATCAGGCTTACCAGATTGACCCCCAGGCGCTGCTGGCCCAGAACCACCCCCTGCAGGGCCTCTTTGGGCAGCCGGCGCCGCTGGCATACCGGACAGATGCGGGCTACCAGGGCGTGCTCGGTCACTTCTACCGGAGCCACCGGTAGCTCAATGACTTCCCGAGTTCGCTGTACCCATCCGCCGTTCAGGTGAGTCCCGACTGCGGGACAGACCGCCACGGCATGCTCCACCCGCCGGGTAGGAGTCATGCGCTGGCGGGCGAAGCCATGGCGGCGCGGCTTTCTGGGCTCCTTTTTCTCCGGCGCTTGCCGGCTGGAGTGCGGCTGATTACCCGGCATCCCCGACGACCCGCGCCGGTTGGGACGGGATTCCAGAACCCCAATCCGCCTTTGCAAATCGGCAATGACTGCCCGCTGGCCGGCAATTATCTCCAGCAGAGTTTCGCCACTCGCCGCGTTCAGGTCTAGTTCAGTGTCCACCTCCCTGGTATGCCACAACTCCCCCGGCCATGCCAGCGTTTTTCCAACGGCTTTGAGCCAATTCACCTCATCAAGTCTGAACAGTTACAAGTCTGGCCGAAAAGTGCACTGACCTCGACTGTTCCGATATAATTGTCAGGATAATTTAATGGGTGTGGGAGGGAGGGGATGCTGGGAAAACGCTCTAAACAGCTGGGGTTCCTGGAAGCGGACCATCTCTACCTGGACTATGTGGGCCGCGGCTCCTTCTACGGCTTCCTGGCCTCCCTGCGGGGTCAGCTATTTCGAGACGAAGACTTCGCCGAACTGTATTGCCCGGACAATGGCCGGGATAGCGTGGCGCCCAGTCTGGTGGCCACCGCGCTGTTGTTGCAAGCCTACGACAAAGTGAGGGACCTGGAAGCCAAGCAGAGGGCGGACTTCGATATCCGGTGGAAGGTGGCGTTGGGGATTGAGGTGGAGGACCGTCCCTTTGCCAAGAGCACCCTGCAACTGTTTCGAGCCCAGCTGATCCTCCACGACCGGGTGCGGGCCGTCTTTCAGCGCAGCCTCCAATTCGCCCGGCAGACCGGCTGCCTGAAAGGACGGCGGATGAAGGTGGCGGTGGACACCACCTACATTCTGGGCCGGGGAGCGGTCAAGGACACCTACAACCTGCTGGCCGACGGCATCGTCCAGGTGGTCCGGGCACTGGCCCAACTGGATGGGACCCGGGCCGAGGAGTGGGCCTTGAGACATGGCCTGGAGCTTTACTTTGGCTCCAGTGTGAAGGGAGAGGCGGGGATTGACTGGGACAACAAGAAAGAGCGGCAAGCCTTACTGCAGAAGATAGTAGCCGATGCTGACCTGGTATTGGAACTGGCCCGTCAGGCCCAAGGTAGATTTCCCGCAGATAGTCCTGAGCGCCAGGCTATTGGAGAAGCAGCGGAACTCTTGGGGCAACTCCTCTTGCAAGATGTGGAACGGCAGGAGGATGGTCCGGCCCTGAAGGATGGCGTAAGCCGGGACGGGGTCCCTTCGGCGCACGACCCGGAGATGCGCCATGGGCGCAAAAGCAGCAGCAAACGCTTCGACGGACATAAGGCTGCCGTGGTGGTGGATACCGATTCCCAACTGGTGACCGCGGTAGATATCCTGCCCGGCAATGCCGGTGACAACACCGGAGTCCTGGAACTGGTGGAGCAGAGTGAAGAGAACACGGGCATAGCTGTGGAGGAGACCATTGGGGATGCGGCCTATGGGGATGGCGGGACGCGGCAGGCCTTTGCCGATGCCGGTCGGACGCTAATAGCCAAGGTGCCGGGTCGTCCCAGAAAAGACCACTTCCCCAAAGAGGACTTCCAGATCGACCTGGCGGCCGGCACCGTCACCTGCCCAGCCGGTAATGTTACCCACACCTTGCGGACCTTCGGCACCCGGACCAACCGGTTGGGTCAGACCTATCCGGTCCAGAGTTTTCAATTCGACCCGGCGGTCTGTGGCGTATGCCCCCTGCGGTCCCAGTGCGTGGCAGCTGGAGAGGGCAAAGGCCGTACGGTGACTCTCCATCCCCAAGAGGCGCTCCTGCAACAAGCCCGGGCCTTCCAGAAAAGTGAGAGCTTCGCCGAATACCGCAGCCGGCGGCAGCTGGTCGAGCATCGCCTGGCTCGGCTGGTGCAACTGGGGGTCCGCCAATCTCGCTACTTTGGTCGGGCCAAGACCCTCTTTCAGCTACTCCTGGCAGCCACGGTGGCCAACCTGACCCTGGTGGCTACCAGGATGGGGATGATGTCCCAGGCTTCAGGCTCCTCCCCCAATAAACCAGAGAATAGACCGGACCGGCTCGCCGCCGGGTCGCCCATCGTTACTGCCCAATTCATATTGGCCGCGGCCAGATGGGTCGCCCTTAGTCTCAGACTTGGCCCAGTCCACTGGTTATCCTCCACCTCATCTCGTCACAGCAGGGCTTTTCAGCCGGGCTTCTAGTATTACAACGACGCTTCCTCAATTTGCCCAGTTCTTGGTCGGAAATCGCTCCGCGGGAGGAAAGGCCACAAGGCTGGCAAGCGCGTGAGCAGGTAGCCATGGAGATGTGCTCAAGATCCTTTTATTGCGAACCGTCGTTGTAATACTAGTGGACCGGTGAGCGGTTGGGGCCCAGCCAACTTGGTATAAAAACTAGGGAGGAAAATGCGAATATTCGACTACTTAAGAAATTCGTAATATATGTAAGCTTCCAGCAATATTTCGCCTCGAAGATGATTTCAACTGTAATTTCGGAGGCGACAATATGAGAATCCCCAGAACTCGATTCATGACATTCCCTCTCTTGATAGGCTCCATCCTGGTGCTTGCGGTGGCGTGCGGCTCAGACCCTGTGACCGGTCCTCATCCGGAGGCGCAGGCCGCTAGCGACGCCAGCGGCCAGTCCATGGACACCCAATCCGCCTCAAGCCAGGGCGGCGCCATGACCACAATGGCGCAGGACAGCGCCACGGATGCGACGGGCAAAAATGCCGCCGTGAACACCATGACCAAAGAGGGCGTTGCGATGGACACAATGAGCAAAGACAGCAGTTCCATGGACGCGATGGACAAAGACCCTGGCGTCACGGATGCGACGCCCAAAGACCCGGCCATGGACGCCTTGACGAAAGACGGCTCTGCCATGGACGCCATGACAAAAGGCGGCTCTGCCACGGACGCCATGACGAAAGACGGCTCTGCCATGGATAAAAAGGTCATGGATGGCGATCCTATGGCCTTGGAACAGGGGAAGCTCACTATCGAGCTTTCGGGTGTTCAACCTTTGGCCAACGGATTCCACTATGAGGGACGGGCCATAGTTAATCGCGCCCCCATTCCCACGGGAAAGTTTAATGTTGACGCCGATGGTGCGTTGATCGATCTGACTGGCGAGCCGATTCCCGGCGGGGTGTTTCACACCGATCTGAGCCTGGCGTCGGCATCCGCCATAGTTGTCACCATTGAGCCGGCGGGCGATGCCGACTCGATTCCGGCGGATACCCACTACCTGGCCGGTGAACTATCGGGAGGGGTTGGCGGCCTTTCGGTGGACCATCAATCGGCGCTGGGAAGCGATTTCATGGAGGCGTCAGGCGTGTACATCTTGGCGACCCCCACCGACGGACCGGACACTAATGAAACAAGTGGCATTTGGTTCCTCGACCTCTCCAGTGGAACCCCAGAAGCGGGGCTGGATCTGCCGGCGCTGCCAGCAGGGTGGATCTTTGAGGGCTGGACCGTGATTGACGGCATGGCTGTTTCCACCGGGCGTTTCTCCTCCGACGGACCCGCTGACCTGAGTGCGGTTTACAGCGGCCCCAAAACGGTCCGCCATTCCCAGGGGAAGTTTTTTTGACCAGGATCAAGTCCGTGTTGCGCCGCTCGGCCCTCGGCCCCGCTCCGTCGCTGGAGGGGGTCCTGCGCTTCGACGATTTCACTATCAACCAGGGCAGCCGGGTTGTGACCATAGGCTCAACAGAAGCCCAACTGACGGCTAAAGAGTTTGACTTGCTCTTTTTCCTGGCGTCGAATCCCCGCCGCGTTTTTACCAGAGAGCAACTTATGGATCAGGTGTGGGATTTCACATACGCCGGAGACCTCAGCACCGTCACCGTCCACATCCGTAGACTGCGGGAAAAGATTGAGAAAGGCCCCGTGAAACCCCAGTACGTGAAAACTGTCTGGGGAGTGGGGTACAAGTTTGAAAACTAGATCGATGGAAAACATGGGGTGGAACGCGGCGTTCGGTTTCGGGTCATTGTTCGCCGCCCTGGTGTTTGTCCTGATTTTGACTGAAATGGTGCTGCACCCTCCCATGAGAGACCTGGCGTTGCTGACCGTGCTTTTGCTGATTTCCGGCGGTGCGACAATGTTGCTGGGTTCGGCCATGCAGCGGCTCCGTATTCCCATTTGGTTCCGGTCCCTTCGTGCCCGGCTGGTGCTAACCTGCATGCTCACCGCGGCTTTGGCCCTGGTCAACGTGGGATTTACGGGCGCTCTAATGTTCATATCGCCCCACGATATGGCCTTACTGGGCGGGCTTTTGGGTTTCTCTCTGGTCATATCCGGGTTCGTGGCGGCGTCGATATCAAAGCCCACCGCCAGGTCCTTACGTGCACTCAGTTGGGCGGCGAACAAAGTCAGTGAGGGCGAACTGGACACCCGGGTGCCTGTGGAGTCCGATGATGAGGTGGGCGAGTTAGCGTTAGCTTTCAACTCCATGGCCGGCCAACTGGAAACTAGCGTGGCCAAGGAACAGGAGTTGACCCTGACCCGTCAGGTGTTGGTTTCGGCTGTCTCACACGACCTGCGCACTCCACTCGCTTCTATCCGAGCCATGCTGGAAAGCATGATCGATGGCGTGGTTGAGGATCAGGAAACCACCCGCCGGTACTTGAGGAATTCCCTCACCGAGGTGGAAAACCTGGGGCAATTGGTCGACGATTTGTTTGAAGTTTCTAGGATGGACGCGGGAATGTTGCAATTGCAGATTGAGGAGGCTTCTCTCCAAGATCTGATCTCGGATACGCTGGAGGGCATGTCAGCCCAAGCGGCGGCCCGGAATTTGCAACTACTGGGTAGAATCGAAGAACCAGTGGCGCCGGTTGTCATGGATCTGAGAAGGGTGCAACGGGTTTTGTATAACCTAGTTCAGAACGCCATTCGCCATACGCCGCCGGACGGAACGATAAACATAACGGCGCGCGACACCGGGGCCGAAGTTCAGGTCGAAGTTGCCGACACGGGCGACGGGATATCTGAGCAGGACTTGGGCGGTCTCTTCGAGCCCTCGCGCCGCGCCGCACCGACCCGTCCCGGTCTAGGTCTTCCGGAGGCGCTGGTCTGGGCCTGACCATAGCCAAAGGAATCGTGGAGGCCCACGGCGGGCAGATATGGGTGGCCAGTGTCCTAGGACAAGGGAGCACATTCAGCTTCACCCTGCCCAAGGACGGCGCCCATCTGAGGCTCGAATCCTGAACGAAGCGGAGTTCCCGACGCCTTATTTCAGGGGCGAGACGGGCTCACGTTTTAACCGGCCGCCACGCCGTCGGTGAGGATTACCCCCTGCTGGACCAACCGGTCGAAGTCGTTGCCGAGTCCTATCTCTTCCAATATCTCCCGTGCCTGTGCGCCGGGTTTGGGCGCCGCCCGGCCTGGGGAAACGGGAGTCTTTGAAAGGCGTGGCGAGGGTCCGAAGCCGGTTATTAAGCCGATCTCATCGTGTTCTCTGGTAATGCTCAGACCGTGATTGATGGCCCACGGGTCGTCCAACAGCTCGCCCGTGTCTGGCAGGACACGGTGGGCTCCGACGCCGGCGCCGTTCAAACGTTGGACCCAGTCCTGGACCGAGCCAGACTTGAAGCGCTGCTCCAGCGATTTGGCTAGATCCTGACCTCGTAGCGAATCGACTCCCGAAAGACCGTCAATGCCTGCGATGCGAGGCAAATCCGACTCTTGGGCGCCCACGAACAGCCAGCCGTTATTGGCCTGGTAAGCCTGGTGTAACGGGCTGCTGCCCAGGGCCAATTGGCCACTGGTCTCGTCCCAGGTCTTGCCATCGTAAAGCTGCATATACGGCGATTGGTGGATCATCGCGGTGTAGGCCAAGGCAGAGTCTACGTGCTGCCCCTCACCGGTGCGCTGACGGTGCAAAAGGGCCAAGGCCACGCCATAGGCGCCCATGAAGCCGGTGCCGTAATCGTTGATTGCGTTGGGCTGGATGGTGGGCGCTCCATCACCGCCAAAGCGGCGGTCCATGCCCGTGGCGGCCTGGGCGAACTGCTCATGGCCGGGGCGTCCGGCCCAGGGTCCCAGATGACCGAAGGCGTTGAGAGAGACATAGACGATGTCCGGCCTCCTCTTTCGCACCTCTTCGTACCCTATGCCCAAGTCCTCCATTTTGCCCGCTCGATAGTTCTGGGCTACCACGTCGGCGTCCTCCAACAGCCGCCAGAAAACGTTGAGACCTTCTTCCGTCTTGAGGTCCAGGAGGATGCTGCGTTTCGCGCGGTTGACCTCGTTATGGGATGAGACGGTGCTGCCGCGGCTTGGGTTGTCGATCTTAATAACATCGGCGCCGTACTCAGCCAGGGTGCGGCCGCAGGTAGGTCCGGCCAAAATGATGCAAAGGTCCAGTACCTTCACCCCTTCCAGAACGGAACGCATCGTCCCTGCCACTGATTGGGTTGGGGCGGCGGGGCTAGTCGATGCCAATTCGGTGAGGATCTCCTCCCGATGTTGGTCCAAAGCCGGCGCCGGATGCCTCACCTCTCCTGGGGTCTTGGACATCCGGGCGTTGATCCCGGGTTGAAGCATCTTTCCATACGTGGGGTCCTGAAGCTCGATGACCATGTTAGATCCCAGAGCGTGGGGGTGGCTGAACCATTCCTCACTGGTGCGGCACATGGTGCATTCGCTGCCGGCTTCGGCGACCAGGTCTTCCCACTCTTGGGCAGTCCGCGTTTTGAACAAGTCCTTCATTCGGCGGTCAAGTTCGGCGGCCAGGGCCGGCTCATTCGCGAACCGCGTCAGGTCGGTGAGGCCGTCGGCGGTCCAAGAGGTGATGCCGGCCAACTCGACAAATTCATTCAGGTTCTGGTTGCCGGCGCCGCCGAACCGCACCCAACGGCCATCTTTGCATTGGAAATGGCCTCCCCAGATGCCGCGCGTGTCCGGAAGGATTTTGGTCTCGTCGTGGATCCGCATCCCGGCGCGGCCGATGGATGCGAAGGTGGCGTCGAAAAGCGGGACTTCCACGCGCTGCCCCTCGCCTGACTTTTCCCGGGAGATCAACGCCATGATGGAGGCGACGGCGCCCTGGAAGGCCCCGTAGTTGGAGGAGATGGGTATGGCCGTGTACACCGGCTGATCGGTCCCGTTTTCCTCTGGACGTGGCCGGTAAGTCGCGGTGGCCGAACCCAAGATTCCCTCCCAGGCAGGGACCGAGGCACGCGGGTCGTCGGATGCGAACCCGGGCAATGAGAGGTACACCAAGCGAGGGTTGGCTTTAGTCATGGCATCGGCGCCCAGGCCCAGACGGTCCATCACTCCAGGGCGGAAGTTTTCCACTACAACGTCGGCGCTCTGAATCAGTTCCTTGGCCGAGGCCAAGTCGCCGGGCTGCTTCAGGTCCAGCACAATGCTGCGCTTACCGCGGTTCCAGGTGGCGTTTGCCGGGGTTTTCCAGCTGGGTCCACCGGGCGGGTCAACCTTTATCACGTCGGCGCCCTGGTCTACCATCAACATGCCAACCAGCGGCCCCGCGATGTACTGCCCGAAATCTATAACCCGGAATCCGTCTAGCGCACCAGCCATGTTAGCCCCCTATTTTCCTTTGCAGTGGGTTATTTGAAATGTGGAAGAAGCCTGAGTCTTCGCGATTGTAACATCTAAATGGCTACGCGGAGCTTAAGAATATTGACTCCCGACCTTCGAGATCACAAGCCCTGGCGCTAGCGCTTATGGGCTCGCCTTACAACCCTATAACGGTATGATGGTCCCAGTTATCGTATCTCTCGTCAGTTCCAACGTTCCGAGCGAAGGCACAACTTTGAAACGGCGTTTGCCCGCGGCGCCTGGATTAAAGAAAAGGACTGGCCCCAAGGTTGTTTGAAACGCGATGTGGCTGTGGCCATAGACCACCACGTCAATGCCGGCGTCGGAGTAACGCTTGTTGGCAGGGTCCTGTGGTCCTTTGGGAACTTTGACCTGATGGGTCAGATAAACGGTCCGCCCGCCCAACTCCAGGGTGACTTCATCTGGAAATAAGGAAGCCGGTCCCGTTTTGTCGTTGTTTCCCCGCACCGTGGTCACCGGGGCAATGCAAGATAAATCCTCTATGATGGAGGCGTCGCCGATGTCCCCGGCATGGAGGATGTGGTCAACGCCGCGGAGCAGCTCGATTACTCGAGGATCCAAATAACCGTGGGTGTCCGACACTACGCCTAGCAGCACTTGCCTGATCCCTTTTCACCATGCGGCCGGCGCTAGATACTTGGACCGCACAGCTAAATCTTGATGGGGAAATATTACGACGCTTCAAGACGCCTTGTCTAACCCTTGGCCGAGCACAGCCGGAATCCGGTGTAAAATCACAGTGTGGCGATAAATCGATACCAACAGATAAATCGATACCAACAGAGTGATGCCGGACATCGCCGCCATGCGGCCCGGCTGATGTTGGCTGCTAACTCCCTCAATTTTGAACGCCGTTCGGAGCGTGAATAACCGTGGCTTCAGATAAAGCCGCAGATGGACACGGTTCCCCGTGGTGGGAAACATTCTTTTCCGGCTCGGTGCTGGACTTCGTCGAGCATTCGAGGGATGAAGAGACAACTCAAGCGGAAGCGGACTTCGTTCAGCAGGCCCTGGGTCTGCCCTTGGGTACGAAGATACTGGACGCGCCTTGTGGCGGAGGGCGTATTTCCTTGGAGATGGCGTCTCGCGGTTATCGGGTGGCCGGCGTGGACCTCAGTGAACCGCTTCTGGAAGCGGCCAAGGCCAAATCCGCTGCACAGAGCCTGGCTATAGACTGGGTGCATCGAGACATGAGAGACCTCCCGTGGCAGGGGGAGTTTGACGGCGCCGTTTGTTTCTGGAGCAGCTTTGGGTATTTCGATGAGCAGGGGAATGCCGATTTTCTTGCGGCGGTGTCTCATGCGCTTAAGCCGGGCGCCAGGTTTATTTTAGATACGCCTTTAGTGGAAACCCGGCTGCCGGAGATAGAGGCCGAGCCGAGGATTTGGTGGAGGACTGGCGACCTGTATTCATTGGAAGAGCGCCGGTTCGATCATGCGAATAGCCGGATCGAATCCGAGTGGACCTTCTTGCAAGACGGCCGAATCGAGAAGAAGTCGCTTTCTCTGCGGCTGTACACATATCATGAACTCAGTGGCCTGCTGGAGCAGGCGGGATTCGGAAACCATGCCGCCTTTGGGACTTTGGATCTGGACCCATTCGGCCTGAGTTCGACCTGGCTTTATATGGTCACTTGCAAGCTGTGACCTCTCGAGATTACAAGCGAATCAGCGAGGGTCAGCCATCAGAAGCCGGGCGTCAATTCCAATTTTTCTCGGCGGGCCCCCACAGCCTGAAATCAAAATATTCGGGCGCCGCTTGCACCCGGGGAGATACATCCTGGTCATCATCGATCGATAGTGTGCAGTAGATTTGATGGATGTAGTTTTCCACAGTCCTGAGGGCAATGGTCAATTGGTCCGCGATGGCTTGGTTGTTATATCCCTGAGCCATTACTGAAGGAACTTCCATAGCCCGGGTGGCAGCCGCAGCCACACCCACCTTTATCATCCGGTGGCCGTCACAGCTAAAATTTGGCGCATGCCGTCATTTTCAGAATTTGGTATGGAAGCGGCCAAGGTCACCTTGAATTGGAGCGGCTTACATCAGGTGAATGGCTCATGATTTTCGGTATTTAGCCGAATCGGGATTGCAGCAAGGTTTTGGTTTTATCTGCCTCTGAGGTATAGATGAAGATTTCCTGAACGGTGGAGCTGCCCCTTACGGTGATTTTCCAGCCGCCTCCGATCGGCGAGAATTTCATCCTGATCAATCCACGGCTCTTGCCGGTTGCCTTGATGAATCCCAGCGATATCTTGCTGACGTCAGACAGCTTTTCCGCTGCCTCCACTATGGGAAAAGCGGCATCAATCAAACTTGAATGGTTGGCGGTAATCTTCCCGCCGCTTTTGTGTTTTGCCATATTTAATTACTGCGCCGCGAAATCCCTTCCCTGAGAGTTCGGAAGTGTCTATCTCCAGTATAGCCTTGCAAAACGGGAATCGTCTGCGTTTACGGGAATCGTCTGCCGTTAATGAAAGGGGAACGATGTAAAAATTCGGCGTTTCTGGGATTTGTGGTGCTGGGGAGGGTCTTTGGGGGGCGCCGTCCCTAATTTCATACGCCCCGGCGAAAGCCGGGGCGTTGGATCGAATGGAATGGGCTACAAGAATCAATTTCGGTGGCGTGAATGCTTTTAGTCAGCAGATTGGGCCACGGGCGTCCGGGTCAGCCCCAAATCGTTCATAATGTCCAATAATTTGGCGTGTTGGTCCAGCGTCAGTGGTTGTCCGGGTGGGCGTGGAGCGCCACAGTCGATTCCCAACCGTTCGCTCAAGATTGCTTTGGTGGCGGCGTGGAGTCCGAACCGCCGGACGAGGGAGGTGACTTCGCTGGCTTTGTCCTGCGCAGCCTCAGCCCTAGGCAGATCTCCGGCATTATAGGCGTTCCAAATTTCGACCCACAGTTCGGGCGCCACGTTGGGCGGACCGTCGACGCATCCCGTCGTGGTCAGCGCGGGGAGCATGAGAAAACCGTTCCCGATTAGGCAGCTGAGTCCCATCTTGTTGAATGCCCGAACGTTGGCGAATGTCAGCGCCGAATGCTTCAGCCCCTTTAGCTGAGGCACTCCGTCCTGTATCTTTTGCATCAACTCTGGGGTGATCTCCACACCGGTGGACTGGGGGAGATTGTAGACGAACAGCGGCAGATTCGCGGCGGCGCCCACGGCCCGGTAATGCTCCACGATGGCCTCGTCGCTTTGATGGTAGAAGAACGGAGGCACGCAGCAGATTGATTCAACTCCGGCCTTGGCGGCATTTTCCGCCAATTTGATTGCCCGCCTCGTCGTAGCCGCGCCGACGTGCATGATGTTTTCGATTCTGCCCGCCGATTGGTCCGTGCACCCCTGCCCGAATGTTGAATTCCATGACCTCGCGGAAGGCCGCCTCGTTCAAGTCGCCCGCGGCGGTCATTGGTGTGATGATTGCGGGATAAACTCCCCTGAACCCAGGCATATGTGGCCTCCTCAAGACTTTGTTGCCGAGTGTACCACGCTAGGCAGAGTAGTTGGTTTAGCAATGGTGGAGCCATCAACTCGCGGCAGCGCCGGCGGTTGACTCACTCAAGATAGCGGTCTATAGTTCATCAAATTTTAAAATCAAGAAAATGGTTGGATGTAATCATGGTTTTAACGAAGACGGTTGAACAGACCGTAACTTTTAACGTAAGTCCCCATGATGTGTACGAAGCTCTGATGGATTCGGATAAGCACTCGCGGTTCACCGGCGCCGAGGCCGTCATCAGCCGCGAGGTGGGAGGCTCTTTCACCGCATACGACGGGGCTCTCAGCGGCGTCATACTCGAATTGGTTCCCGACGCCAAGATCGTCCAAACCTGGCGCGGGTCCGATGACGGTTGGGTCCCGGGCCATTATTCGACCGCGACGTTTAGATTGGAAGCTGTAGACGGCGGGACGCGGCTGACCTTCGTCCAAACCGGGGTTCCGGAGGATAGTTACGACCAGATAGTTCAGGGCTGGCAGACCTTCTATTGGCCCAAGATGAAGGAGATGCTGGAGTTTTGAGTTTCGACGAATCGGTAGGTTATACCCATCGAGGAAGCGGGAGCCAGCGCGAACCAACCCGCCTACGCGATAAAAAAACCCCAGGAATTCTTGGGCGCCGGCGTCCCGGTGTAGATAGAAATCGGCTCCATTCTGTAGCGCCTGGGTCTCCGCAATCCCCTCGCCGGAACCCTTCACGATGATGAGGGAGCCGGTGGACCGCCGTAGCGCTGGGAGCAGGTCGGCGTTGCCCAGAGCGGGCATATCTTCATCCAGGATTATGGCGCCGGGGAGTTCCGCCACTGCCCTGGTCAGTCCGGCGACGCTGTCCGCTTCAACAATCACCCTGAGACCCGCATCTTTTAAGGCGGAGACCAAGCTCCGGCCTTGTTCTTCCCGGTCAATCATCAGAACGGTTTTCATCGCCACCTCTTTAAGCGCTTAGCCTGAGGATAGTTTCGAGGCTGGTTGCCTCCGCCATCACCCGAAAGGGTGATTCCAGCATGGATTGTCGCAAGCTCCGGTGACATATTGGGGAAAATCGAGTGAATATTCGGCGCCAATTTGGCGTTCCAAACCCAGGACCGGCCGCAGTAACTACTCAACGGCTTAGAGCCATCCTAATCTCACCGGCGGTGGCGTTAGACCTTAAGCGCCAGCACGGCTTGTCGGCTTGTACGGAAGTATCGAATCAGGTTTAATACGAGGCCAAACCATATTCTGTTAGGCGAGAGAGGCCGGTGGTCCAGAAGATAGACAGCATCATTTTCGACTTGGACGGAACCCTGGTTGACAGCCAACCCGCGGCTCTGGGAGCAACAGTGGAGGCGTTGTCACGATTTGGCGCGCACGCGACCGATGCCGAAGTACGGGAGCAGTTTGGCGGAGGCGCCCGGAAGATTCTGCGATATTTCTTAGAAAGAGACCTGGATCCGGATGAAGCCGAAGAAGTGATCGACGAAATAACCGCCTTGCGAAACGAATTACAGTTGAGCTATACCGATAGGGTCAAATTGTTGCCTGGGGTCGAGCGGCTTCTGAAATCGTTAAATGCCAACGGATATAGACTCGCCCTAGCTACAATGAGCGCACGAAACATCGCGATGGACGTAACTGCTTATCACGGCATATACGATTGCTTTGACGCGATGTTGACCGCCGATGACGTCGTTAACGTAAAGCCGGACCCCGAGATCTTGATCATGACCATCGGCCGGCTCGGCGGAAAAGTCGATCGCACTCTCTACGTCGGGGATTCCAGTCACGACTTAGGGGCTGCCGTTAGCCTTGGCATGCCGTTTTTGCTGGCCGACACCGGAATCTACGTGCGCGGAGAGACGAGGGAACAGCTTCGCGCCGCCGCCAAGGAAAATGGATTCCCGATTGTAGGATTAAATGGGCTTTTAGACATCTCAGATATCGCCATGAGGATGGTTGATGAAGACGGTTAGGCGCCCGCTGTGTGAATAAACAGCGGAAGGGCTGTTCGTGCGGGAATTCTAGGAATTAGGGTAGGAACTAAGGAGGGTTGAAGTGTCTGTTGGAATAGTAGTGCCTCTGCCGGCGTACACCCTTGATCCGGCATTCATTGCCAAGAAGGCTGAAGATCTGGGGTTCGAGTCCATTTGGTACCACGAGCACCCCATCCTGCCGGTCAACAGCGCCAGCCCGTTCCCAGCCACCGGCGGAGAGATTCCATGGACCTACCGGCATTTCTCCGATCCATATATATCCCTGGCAATGGCTTGCGCCGCAACCACCAAGATCAAGCTCGCCACCGGAATAACGTTGCTGCCAGAGCGAAATCCTTTGATCTTGGCCAAAATGATCTCGGTCCTTGATCAGCATAGCAACGGCCGGTTTATCTTCGGCGTCGGAACGGGCTGGAACCGGGAGGAAACAACCATGATGGGCGGCGACTTCGACCACCGGTGGACCCAGGCCAGAGAAGGTGTTTTGGCGTTGAAAGAACTGTGGACCAAAGATGAAGCTGAATTCCATGGCCGGTTTTATGATTTCCCGCCGGTGTATTGTTACCCGAAACCGTTTCAGGAACCTCACCCGCCCGTCTTGCTGGGAGGCAACGCCCCCAACGTGCTGCAACGGATCGCCAGGTGGGGAGATGGATGGCTGCCCAATCGCGTAACCCCGGAACGAGTCGAGGAAGCCCGGAACATTCTTGACACTTTGGCTGCCGAAAAGGGACGGGCGCCTGGATCGCTGTCAATCTCGGTGTTCGGCCAGCCTACCGACACCACCAGGGATCAGGTTGATGATTTCTTGAACGCCGGCGCCGAACGGGTTTCAGTTTGGCCCGCTCATTGTGAGACCGAGAAAGAGATGGGTGAGCAACTGGAGCGCATGGCGGATGCGTTAGTCCGGTAGGTGAATCAAACGCTCCACGAATTGGGACCCCGTTTCAGTTAACGAAAAGGAGATCGACATGCCAGTACCTGGGACAACCCTCAGGAGCTTCCGGCCGCAGGTTCAGGGTGTAAACGGCGTCGTGGTCTCAAGCCATCCCAGCGCCTCTATGGCTGGCCTTGATGTCTTGCGGCGGGGCGGCAACGCGATTGACGCCGGTGTGGCGGTGGGCCTCGCGTTGAACATAGTCCACGCCGACGATGGCGGGTTCCTGGGGGTCGCTCCCACCATCATGTACCTTGCAGACCAGAAAGAAGTAACCACCATAGACGGATTGGGAGTATGGCCCCAGGCGGCTTCGGTGGAGTATTTCCGGCGCAATCATAATAACCAGATGCCCACCGGAATTCTCCGGGCCCTGACTCCCGGCGGCGCCGACGCATGGTTCACAGCACTGGCGCGGTTCGGAACTATGAGCTTCGCGGATGTGGCCGGTCCGGCTATTGCTCTGGCCGGGCAGGGATTTCCCATGTATCGCTACCTGGCGGACCGGCTGCGGGATGCCTTCGACCTGTACGCCGCGTGGCCCAGCAACGCGGAGATTTTTCTACCGGGAGGCCGGGCGCCTGCCGTTGGGGAGATGTTCTACCAGAAAGACGCGGCAGAGACACTGTCCCAATTGGCCGCGGTGGAAGACGCCAACGGCGCACGGGGTAGAGAAGGCGCTTTAAAGGCGGCGCGGGATTTCGTTTACAAAGGGGAATTGGCTCAAAAGATCGTCTCGTTCTATCAAACCCAGGGAGGCCTTTTGACCATGGCCGACATGGCCGAATACAAGGCTCGCATAGAACCACCGGTAACCGTCAATTATCGTGGATACGACGTGTATAGCTGCGGTCCATGGTGCCAGGGACCGGTGCTGCCCCAGGCCCTAAAGATATTGGAAGGATTTGATCTGAAGAATATGGGCCACAATTCGGCAGAGTACATCCACGCCGCCACCCAGGCGTTGAATCTGGCTTTCTCCGATAGGGAGCGATACATCGGAGATCCTGCCTTCGTGGATGTGCCTATAGATGAACTGATGTCCGAGGCTTACGCTAAAGAACGCCGAACAATGATCGACCCGAATCGGGCCTGGCCCGTGATGCCGCCGGCGGGAGACCCGCGCCGATGCCTAGCAGCCCTGGACGGCTCCCCGCGGTCACCGGCCGAAGCTATACCTGCCGTCGCGATAGGGGGAGACGAGGGCGGTGGCACATCCTACTTCGGAGTCATCGATAAGGACGGCAATATCTTCTCCTCCACGCCCAGCGAGGGAATGAAGGGCGGTGGTCCGGTCATCCCGGGCACTGGTTTATACCTATCACAGCGGGGCGGCCAGTCTAAACTCCAGGACGGGCATCCCGCCTCTGTAGCCCCTGGGAAGCGGCCGCGCCTCACACCTGCCCCGGCCTTGGTGCTGCGGGATGGTCTGCCTATGATGGCATTAGGCGCTCACGGCGGGGACCACATCCCGCAAGGCACGTTGCAGATCTTCCTCAACGTGGTGGAGTTTGGGATGGACCCGCAGGAGGCGGTGGAGGCGGCCCGCTTCTACAGTTACAGTTTTCCCTCTTCCGGTTTTCCCTCCGCCTACCACCCGGTGGTGGTCAGGACCGAGGGGAGGATTTCCCAGGGCGCTGTGGAAGCTCTTCAGCGGATAGACCATACCGTTGAACGGTATCCCGATTGGTGGGAAGGCTCTGCCCTTTACGGCGTCATCACCCGCAATCCCGAAACCGGAGTGCTCCAGGGCGGCGCCGACCCTAGGTGTGAAGCTTACGCTGTGGCGTACTAGAAAGTCTGGGTTGTGGCCTTCGATTGGGGCGGCTTGGTGAATAAAATAAGCCCAATGGTGGCGGCTCCGAACACGGCAAGGGTCCCAAACGCGAATTGATAGCTACCGGTGAAGTCGAATACGACGGCTGAAAACACCGCGCCTATAGCTTGTCCCAAGGATACAAACGGTTCGGTTACTCCTCGTATCAGCCCTATTGATCGGCGTCCGAAATAGTTGGCGTACGCGACTGCGGGGACGACGAGAATCCCTCCCACGGAGATACCGAATATAGACGCGGCCAAGAGCGCTTCCCAGATTGAGTCGACCATAGGGAATAGGATCAAGGCTACAACCATCACTGCGGCAACCGCCGCATAGCAGTACCGGACGGGCATCCTCTCCACCAGCCAGCCCCATACGAGACTGCCGATGCCGGTGAATGCGGCGTTAAAGCTAATGGACAAAGCTGATACGGCGACGCCAAGGCCTTGGTCGATGAAGTAGGCTCCTTGGTGAGTATTTGTGCCCGCCTGCAACAGAAAGAGCAATCCTGTGGCCAATGCGAGAAGCCACAGTGTGGGCGTCCGGCGGGCGTCCGGCAATGTCCAGTTTGGTTCTTCGGCCGCAGCGGCGACGGAATCAACGTCACCATCCGCTTTCCCGGGGAGTATGTCGGGCGCCAACCCCATTGCCTCAGGTGATTGTCTGATCAATATTGCAACAGGACCCAAAGGCGCCACCCATACCACCACGCCCAGAACCATCCATGCGGTCTGCCATCCCCAGTAATGGATCACCATGCCGGCCAGCAACGGGAACAACACCATGCCCATAGAGTGGGACAGAAACAAGACGCCTGTAGCCCGGCCGCGGCGGCGCACGAACCACCGGGAAACGACCACGGAAGCGCCTATCTGGAAGGAACTGGAGAACAGGAGCCGCCCCACGCCAAACGCCAGGTAGAACGCGATTGGAACGGTGGCCCAGGCGAGGGAAAAGGTGGAAATACCCAGAATCAAAACGCTGGCCGTCAGGATCAGGCGCACACCGTATTTGTCGGAGGCCCAGCCGACTATGGGGGAAGCCACCGCAGCCGCCAAACCGCCGAGACTCGCCGCGCCGGCAATCAGAGTGCGGCTCCAGCCCAAATCATCGGATATCGGGAATATGAAGACTGCCAGAGTAAGGCTGGCGGCCGCAGTGCGCACGAACATCGCGTCGCCGGCCGCAAAGAGGATCACCCAGCCGAAGTAGAACGGGGTTTTACGGGCGAGCCGGTCAATCAAACGATCTTGTCCGGCGCCGGATTCCGGCGGCGGTGCCGAACCGTTGTCAGTTGTCTACCTTGAGGAATTTCTGCACCCTCTGATTGGCCGTGTCTACGGCGTACAGGTCACCTCTGGAGTTGCCATAAACGTTATGGCCGTTTTCGAAGGTGCGTCCACGGGCCAATAAATCGCCGTCCAAGGTGAGGATGCTCAATCGAGGAACCTGGTCGGTGACGTAAACAGTTTGGGTTGCGTCGATGTGTATACCCATGGGAGATTTGAGATCGGTCCACTGGTCCAGGTAGGTTCCGTCATGGGTGAAAACCTGCACCCGGTTATTTTCCCGGTCGCACACATAGACCCGGCCATCCTGCGCCACTCGTAAACTGTGGGGCACGCGAAACTGGCCCGGACCGCTTGCCGGAGAGCCAAATGACGAAATATACTCGCCGCCTGGTGTGAACCGGTGAACGCAGGAGTTGCCGTAGCCGTCGGAAACGTAGATCTCACCATTGGGCGCGACCGCGGTGTCAGACGGATGGTTGAAGGGGGCCTGCATCGCCGCCTGGTAGCGGTTGCCCAAGGCCATCATCAACTCGCCTTCGGGAGTGTATTTTAAGATCTGGTGAGCGTCCCGGTCGGCTAGGTAGACGCCGTCGTCGGGGCCGATGTAAATGTGGTGGGCATCCTCCAACTCGCCCTCGCGGCGGGGCCAGGCTGCCAGCATCGTGCCTTCTCGATCGAAGACCAAGACCGGCGGGCCACGGCGTTGAAGCACATATACGCGGTCAAGGGAGTCCGCAGCGACGGCGCTGGGGTTCTAGAAACTCGGACGGAAACCCCGATTCTCTCCAAGCTGCCGTTTTCTTAGCGACGATTGTCGATGTAACAGTGGGTTCTTGAACCGTATTAAAGACACTATCATGCCACATAAGACTATAATACGTCTGTCTGGCGTAGCGCGAAACCCGGCCAATGGCTTTCCGGCCAGACCTCTAGAAGCTTATTCCCTCGGGCAGACGCGCCCAATCTGCTTGATACTCGTAAACGTAGTTCCCCATTCCGATGGTTATTGCCAAAGCTTACCGCCTAACCGCTTCCGTCTAAACACTTTCGGGAAATTTGAGACCTGCATCGGCGCCTTAATGGGGAGGCTCGTTGGTGAAGATCAAGCTGCCGGCCGCCATGAACATGCCGCCGACGCCCTGGCAAAAAGACACCTTCACGCCATCCACTTGATGGGCCGCTTTTCCCCTGACCTGCCGGATTGCTTCCTGCATGGCGAACATGCCGTACATTCCGGTATGGGTATAGGACAATCCGCCTCCGTTCGTGTTCATCGGCAGTTTCCCGCCCGGCGAGGTGTTTCCCGCTTCGATGAAGGGGCCGGCTTCTCCGCGGCCCACGAAACCCAGGTCCTCCAAGCCGTAGATGGGCAGATGGGCAAAGGCGTCGTAGATCATCAGATGATCGATGTCGCCGTGGCCTATACCCGCCTCTTGAAAGGCCTGGCTGCTGGAAACCTTGAAGGCGGTGGAAGATGTCATGTCGTACATCTGACTTACGATGGGGGATTCGGTGGACTCGCCCGAGCCCATGATGTAGACGGGTTTAGTGGGGAAGTCGTTGGCCCGGTCCGCCTTGGTCAAGATGATCGCTCCGCCGCCATCTGTCACCAGGCAGCATTCGAAAAGGTGAAACGGATAACACACCATTCGGCTATTGAACACATCGTCCACCGTGATCAGGTCGCGCATCATCGCTCGCGGCACTTTGTTGGACCACTTGCGTTGGGCGACAGCCACCGACGCAAGTTGCTCATGCGTGGCGCCGGTCTCTTTCATGTACCGCAGCACCCCTATGCCGAACTGGGTGCTGGGTCCCAAGGTGCCGTAGATAGACTCGAATTGACCCGGATATGAGATGTCTAGCCGAGGTCCCGCGACCGCGGAAGTGCCTATACGCCCACTGGCTTCTCCCACGCGGCTGCGGCCGCTCTGGCCCATAGCCACTAGAGCGGTATCGCATAATCCCATGGCGATGGCTGCCGCGGCGTGTCTGACCTGAATCAGGAAGGATGTGCCGCCGACGGAGGTATTGTCCAGCCAGCGAGGCACAATCCCCAGGTAATGGGCCAGAATCGCAGGATTTAGCGTGCTGGCAATGCCGTCGATTTGGTTCTTATCGATTCCGCAATCTTTGATCGCGTTTACAGCCGCATCGACGTGCAACTGGGTGGTGGACAAGTTGGGAATGACCCCCAAGTCAGTGGTCTCGGAAGCTCCAACAACGGCAACTTTGTAGCGAAGCGAATCGGTCATAATCTTCCCGTTTTTAGGCGCCGGATGGCTTGAATTTGGGAATCGCTATTTCTTCCGTGGCATCCTCGAAGACCACCTCGAGAGCCATGTCCAGCACCAGATTCTCTGGAGTATTTTCAACGCCGACGATGTTGCTCATCATCCTTGGCCCTTCCTCAAGCTGAACCACGGCGATGGCGTAGGGCGTGTCTTCTTCAAAGCCGGGAACGGGCCGGTGGTTGATCATATAGGTCCAAAGGATGCCTTTTCCTGAAGCCTGAAACCAAGGCACATCATCTGAGAGGCACTGCGGGCAGTGGAAACGCGGATAGAAGAAAACATGCTGGCACGATTGGCAACGTTGAAGCCACAGCTCGTGCTCCTTGCACTTGTCCCAGAAAAATTGCGTTTCCGGCGTAGGAACAGGCACCGGTTTGAGGTAGGTTTCCTGGCTCATGGTCTTGGCAGCTCCTAGAAACTCGGACGGAAACCCCGATTCTCCCCAAGCCGTCGTTTTCTCAGCGACGATTGTCGATGTAACAGTGGGTTCTCGAACCATATTACAGATACTATCATGCCACATAAGACTATAATACGTCTGTCTGGCGTAGCGCGAAACCCGGCCAATGGCTTTCCGGCCAGACCTCTAGTACTACAACGACGGGTTTAAGGTGGCGGCTCCATCCTGCTTTCGCGGCGGGTGGAGCGGCGTCTCTCGTGGGAACGGCGAGCCCGTTCGTTGCGTAGCTGCGTATCCTCCAGCCACAACAGCAATTGATCGGGCCCGAACTGCTCCCGGGGCAGCATCTCCCGCACCACCCGGTACACCTGTGGCCTCGTGATCCGGGGCATCTTTTTCCCCCCAATCCTGCTGCAGGCTCAGCAGGAACGCTCCACCCAGCAGGCACATGGCTATGTGGTGATGCCACCCTGCCCAGCTGCGGGTCTCGTATTCGTCCAGCCCCACGTCACCCTTCTCAGTCTCGAACTCCGTTTCAATGCGCCACCTGGACCCACCCACGTAGGCCAGAGTCTCCAAGGTTGTGCCCTCGGGAGCGTTGGACAGGTAGTAGCGGGGCTCGCTGCCGTCCAGGTTCCGGCGCCAGACGGCCCACAGTTCCTCGCCGGGCTTGCGCCTCCTGGTGGCCCGCACCCGCTGGGCACTGAACCGGTAGGTGCGCGGCCCCTGGCTTCCCTGGGCCACCGTTATCTCCCGCCAAGCCTCATCCGGCAGTTCATCACCGCGCTGCTCCATGGTCCGCCGCTGCCCAGGCCGCAGCTTGGGTTTGCGGGGGCGGCCGAACCCCGGATATTCCGGACTGGTCCAAGCCGGGTCCAAGGGCCAGACCGTAGTGCCGCCCGGAACGTCCAGCACGTAGCGCATCCCCAGGGCCGCCAGTCCCTCCCGGAAGGTCGGCGACATCCCGAAGGCGTCGTCTCCGGCAACCCACTCGGCCCTGAGGTAGCCCAACTCCAGGACCCGCTCCAGCATCTCCAGGGCCAACTCCGTCTTTGACCGGTAGTTCCGCCGGTCCTCCGGCACACCCGCCGCAGCACACCGGTCCTGGTCGGAGGTCCAACTCTTGGGCAGATACAGCCGCTTGTCCACCAACGCCCGGCCCAGCGGGCTGACGTAGGCCAGGAACATCCCACCCTGGCAGTTGGCCACCTTGCCCAGCCTGCCGCAGTACTGCCGGGCCACTCCCGCCGATTTCCTGCCCTGCTTGGGGAAGTCGCTGCCATCGAACACCCACACCGCCTCCAGGTGTCCCAGCCTGGGGGCCAAGTATTCCTGCAACCGCCCTATGACTGTCTCATCGGACCACCGGGCCTCGGTGAGAAAGCGCTGCATCGCCCGGGCCGAGATGCCCACCGATTCCGAGAGATTCTCGGCGTTGCGCCGCTCCTGGTCCTGCACCAGCAGCGCCTGAAGGTAATTCCCGCTGTGATCCCGCCACTGCTTGCGGCCGAAGGAGGCCGCAAAGAAGGCGTGGAATTCCTGAAGGCTGTCGTAGACCCGCTCGAAGCTCGCCGCATCCATCACCCAAACCACCCAACATCATCTGTCCAGCCATCCTACCAGACAACTCGTCGTTGTAGTACTAGTGGGCTGGCTGTCTCAATAACGAGGATATGAACGGGACTTGCACAACAATTAGGATCCTGAACAGAATAAAATTTTCCTGCACAATAAATACCTCAGACAGGTGCAGAGCAGGACAAAGGCGGCATCAAACGCCCCAGCAATTGACCACGCTGGCACAGAGAACCAACATCCAGCCAATCAGAAGTACCGGAGCACCGACATGACCACCGTAAGCGACGATCTCCTCAAGAGAATCACCCTTGTGGAAGACCTGATCCTCAACCACCGCCAAGCCCTCGACGAACGGGCGATCATAACCGTAACGAGTGGCAGAATCCGCATCTCGAGGCAACAGCTACGATGACGACCAAAAACAATCTCGACGCCCTGTTCGCGGATGCGGAGCTCCCCTTCGGTCACCCAGGGCGCCGGTCCGACGACACCCCGGAAGGCTTTGAGCCTTCGCCCCTGGTGGACCAGGGACCGGAGCGGGACTACACGCCGGACGAAGACGGCAGAGTGGTCCACTACGGCCCCGGGGACCGCCCCCTGTGCGGCAACGACGCCGTGACCGCGGTCTACACCGACGACCCCGCCGCGGTGGCCGGCTGCCCCGACTGCCTGGAACTGGATGCCAAGGACCTCGAAGAGGACAACGAGCACTGGGCGGACTGCCTCCACTGCCAGCAGGAGATCTCCGCCCGGAACGGCGTCGAGTGGCGGCGCGTCGCCCGTGTGCCCTGCCCGCACTGCGGGAAGGCCGGATGGTAACGAACAGCACCCAAAACCAACTTCTAAACTAGAACATACCTGCCTTCTCTATAAGCGAAGGCAGGTTTTATATAATAAAATCCCCGAGGAGCAAAAAACAATGGCCACACCCGCATTTCTGGCGTAGTTCCTGGGCGAAAGGGCCGCTTGCCAAGGCCTTCTCATTCGGTGTCGAGGACCGGCGGCGGAAAACGGCGCTTCACCCTCCGTGTACGTTTTGCAGTAAGGCCCAGAGTTTGTTGATAGGCACTACTGTGTTGGGCAATGACAACCGTCTGTGGCCTCGCCTGGGGAGTACCGTTCCAACTGCTTTAGCAGTTGTTGTCCCCTCATGAGTGCTATGTTCAGGCATTGTGTGGCACTCAACGCTCTGCCCCTGTAGGTCATCTGGCCCAGTTCATAGTCTGCTTGAACTCTGAGCCGGCGCAAATCGTTGAGGAGGTTGCCGACACTCTTGGCCGTGGCGTCGGTTAAGGTGTTGTACCTCTGGTGGAGTCCGACGTGTCTCTGCTGCCTGGGCAATGGGATCGAACCTGGATTTTCGCGGAAGTAACGGCAACAAGCTTCATGATGAAGCCCGTAGTAAATGCGTCCGACGATCATGCGCCGCATTGCTTCCGACGACGCATTCGGGGCCTGAGCGACCCCCAGTTGATAGAATTCGATCGGTTTCACAGTTCAGCCGGGATCACCCCCATGTATATCCACCGGCCATAATCTTCTCGTTCATCCTCGGACCACTCCAGCGACCACTCGCTCACCTGGTCCAGAATCTCTTCCATCAACTTTTGGGCGGCATCCCAATCTGCATTGACAATCAGGGTCAGGTCCAACTGCAAGGAGTCCTCCTCGTCTGGTGTGGTTGCCAATGAGACTTCGGCTGACTCCAGTTGTCTATGGGACATTCCTAGGGCAGTTCGGTACATGTAGTTGAGGACCTGTTTCCGGAAGGAGGTGGCTACGCCCCTGGTTTCTATGGGGAAGCGCAGGGAACTAAACCCTCCGTCGAGTCGCGCATCTTTTGGATTGCCCTGATGAGTTCCCGACAGGCGGATTGTGGTGCTTGGTCTGAATGTCCTGGTGGATTGTGCCATCTTCAACCTCTCAGGGTCACCTGTGGGAGATATACCGTACAAGGGATCGCCCGAACTCGATAAGCTGTTCTTTCTCGTCCAAAGTGCGGGCCGCCCAATAGGGTCCGGACTCGTCCTGTCCGGTGAGGTCGACGAGCATCACAAGCGATGCTCCCCGTGTCCGCGAGAACGATGGAAGAGAGCCATAATGGAACACGATGTCGTTAACCGAGCTCAATGGGAAGGCATGCAGTGACCCTGAACTACCATCGAAGTTACCTTCGATGTCCGCGATTCTTCCCTCTCCCATTATCGCAATGTTGCAGTACCCAGTGTCCGCGTCGATCCTGACGAAGAGCTCCTGGATTTCCGATACTTTGGCGGTACGTTCGTATAGCTCCCAGTACCCCTGAAACTCGGTGGTGGTGTCGAGCGCAAATATCCTCGCGATCGCGTCTTTCAAACGTTGTGCCGGGGGTTGACTGGTCACGGTAAAAACTCCTCTTTTCGTGCTCGGCATTTTAGGGATCCTGCAGTGTCGGGTCAATTCGCCGGCCGCGAAGATCTGGGGGGCTCCGCCGTCTCCCCTCGGGGCGTTGATGTGTGGTAAGAACGCTGATGTGGCCCAGCCGCAAGCCCGAAAACCGGCTCCAGACCCTCCCTATCCATCCCCATCCCTGGGCCGGGCATTCCGCCGGGCTGTGGGTACTTCTGCCTCCCGCCGCCCGGGAGATGCTCGTCCGCCCGGATTTGGAGATTCTGGGGCGATTTTCGCTCCGGCGCCGGTGGCTGGTAATCCAGGGAACAGTGCGGCCTGATGTGGTTGTAGGTCTGCCTGTACTCCTCGGTCAGCACCTGTACCTCCAGCAGAGTGTAAAACACCTCCCGGTTCAAGAGTCCATCCCTCAGCTTGCAGTTGAAGCTCTCCACGTATCCGTTCTCCCACGGCGGCCCAGGTTTGATGTACAGGGGTCCTGGCGCCCACTCCTCCGAACTACTCCCGCACCGCCCGGGCGGTGAACTCCGGGCCGTTGTCTGAGCGGATGTGGGCGGGCACTGAGGTGGACCCAATTAGTTGGACAGGACCGAAGTGGAATTAAGCGAAAGTCCCATTGCTCCGGCCAATGATACTCGCGGCGTGTCTGGTGAGGGTAAAAGCCGGAGCTAAAGTGGACCACCTGGACGGATTGACTGCCTGACTTGTAGCTGTCGCTGTTCATCATAATTGTCCGTCTAACTGTTCAGCAGAAATGTCACCCGTTTGGTCTGCGATGGTATCAGATGGCGACGCCGTGGATGCGACCGGGTGAACAACGACAATTAACTTTGCTGGGCCATGTGCTTGGCTGACCACTGGTGATAAGTTCCGTTGTAACCCCGCTTCAAAACCGCCCACACGCTTTCAATCCCGTTGGTATGAGCCATCCCATTGACGTACTCCCTAACGCTATGCTTGACCGTTCCGTGTTCATAGCGTTCACCGAGGTTGTTATAACCAGCGTGTTCGCGGGGATAGACCGGTCCAGGGCCGGGCTCTGGATTACCTGGAGACGGTTCCCCCGCAGGTGCGGGGATAATCCGACCATGTCCCGGCGAATGAGACAACAGCCCGGGCTGACCCCGCGAACGCGGGGATAATCCAGGATTAGTAAAATGCCTGATAGCCAAGGGGCCAGCCGTACCGGGCTGCTGGACTGCGCTGGGGGCCGTCCTGGGGTGCGGGGAGTCTTCCTGCCGTGCACGGGGCCAGTATTGGCGCAATGCCCTGGGGCTGCACGTCAAGGGCCAGGCCAAGAAACCGCCTCCCAAATCGGCGACGGTCGCCGATTTCATGCCATCTCCTAAACGGGCTTGGTGGGCGCGGTGGCGGAAGAACTGATATGTCGGCCTGCTGGAAATGTCAGGGCAAGGTTGCTGACCCTTCCGGCTTTTCCCGAAACTCGTAACAGACCAGCAAGGCCTGGTAGCGGTGGCCACCGGTAGGCTATACGAAAACGCTATACACCGGAGGTCCTGCTATGCGATCGCGCCCGATCAACGTCCGCCTGAACGACGATGAATACCAGCTGATCAAAGAAGCGGCCGACGCGGAGGAGCTCACTGTGAGCTCGTACATCCGCCAGGTCTCCCTCGATGCAGCAGCACCGGAGGTGGCTGATATCAGCCACCTCTCCCCATTGGAGCGGCTGATAGCGTTTCGGCTATCAATCCGCCAAGGCGCTATACCGGCTGCTATCAATGAAACAGCGCCGGCCCGAAAACCAGCCACCAAGGGCAAAAAAGAGGGAGCTGCGGAAAAGTGGCCTCCTGAGAGGCGAGGTCGTTCCAGTCGTTAGTGGGCGGTGGAATGGAAATTGAGCGGGCCATAAGACTGAGCGGTTTGTTGGTGGGCGATGAGTAGCGCCTGCTGGAGGTGTCAGAACATTGTCCAGGACGACAGCGGATTTTGCCTGATATGCGGGCGCGCTGCCCCAAAGTCACTGACCATCAATATGGAGGGAATTGGTATGACTGACTCGACTCACACTTGGACTTCGAGCGGCTGGCCCACATGGTGGGAGCCGGAAACCACCTATGCTTTCTCCGATGGGCGGGAACTGAAGGATGGCGAGGACTTCCCCCCTGACGCTATCTCAGAAAAGGACTGGAAGCGGGACTACGGCCAGCAATGGGATTCCAAGAAGTCACTAACTGATAACCTGATACAGCGAGAGGAAGATGCTCATTTCAACGCCCAGTTGTGGATGGCACCCTGCATCTCGTTGAACTTGGAGACGCTACAGGCCATCGGAGCAGGTGAGGTTATCGAGGCGCTGATCTTGGAAATCGATGATTACCAAGGGCCGACGGCATTGTTAAGGGACACAGCTGCTTGGCTAGCGGGGCGCAGGGAATGGCGAAAAGCCTTTAGGCCAGTCTTGGACGCGGCCGGCTATGCCCCGTTCATGTAAAATGAGTTTCAGTCCGAAGAAAGGAATATGAAATTGCAGGACAGCCAACTCGCCACCATCTCCAACTTCATCTGGAACATCGCCGACACCGTTCTTCGGGACCTCTACGTCCGGGGCAAGTACCGGGACGTGATACTTCCCATGACCGTCATCCGCCGGCTCGACGCCGTGCTCGAATCCACCAAGCAACAGGTCTTGGAAGAGAAGAAGTGGCTGGACGAAGCAGGAATCTCGAACCAGACAGGGCCCCTCCAGCAGGCGGCGGGACAGCAGTTCTTCAACGCCTCCCCTTTCACCCTCAGGTCCCTGAGGAACGCCACCTCCCAGCAGCCATGGACCTCGCCCTGGTGCGGGAGTACCTGGAGCCGACAGAGGTGTACGAGAAGCGGCCGCCGCGTGGGAGACGTTCCGAGCCGGTGCGGGAAAGGGCGCCGGAGCCGGTGCGGATGGCCCTCTACGCGGTGCAGCGGGGCGTCTGCCCGGGCTGCGGAATATTCCCGCCCCACTTCCTGCGCTTTGAGGTGGACCACATCGTGGCGCTGGCCGACAACGTGGCCACGGGGGTGATGCTGGACGAGAGGCAGGCGGTGCTGACGGGGAGGCGGCTGGCCCAGTATCACCGTGAAAGGCCGGAGCAATGACGCCACGACGGGAGCCCCGCCCTTCTCCGACGGCGGCGCCCCCGCCGGTCACCATTCTGCGGCAATGCCTCTCCCTGGACCTGGAGATCGCCGTCAAGGACGGCGCCCTGCGGGCTCTGGCCGCCTGCCGGCCGGACACCGGCCAGCAGCTCAGCCTCTCCGCGCCCCAAGCCGGCAGGCCCGGCGGCCTGGCCCAGCTGGACGATATGACCCAAGGAGCCCTGTTCATCCTGGGGCACAACATCATCGCCTTCGACCTGCCCCACCTGGCAGCGCTGGACCCGGGCCTCAACCTCCTGAAACTGCCGGCGGTGGATACCCTCCGGCTCAACCCCCTGGCGTTCCCCCGCAACCCCTATCACCACCTGGTCAAGCACTACCAGGACGGCGGCCTGGTCAGGGGCAGGATCAACAACCCGCTGCTGGACGCCCAACTGGCCTTCGATCTGTTTCAGGACCAGCAGCAGGCGCTGGCCGGGTCGGACAGCGACCTGCTGACCGCCTGGCACTGGCTGACCTCCCTGGACGATGCCGCCGGATTCAACCTGCTGTTCGAAGAACTGAGAAAGTCTCCCAAACCCTCCGGCGAAGAGGCCGGAGGGGCCATCCGGCGCCGCCTGACGGGTCAGGCCTGCACCGGCCAAGCCGAGGGTATCCTCGCCAACGCGCACCAACAGGGCTGGCCCCTGGCCTATGCCCTGGCCTGGCTCTCCGTGGCCGGCAGCAACTCGACCATGCCGCCCTGGGTGCTGTACGAATTCCCCCGGGCCGGCGAAATACTGAAGCTGCTGCGGGACACGCCCTGTCAGCACGGGGACTGCCAATGGTGCCGGGAGCGCCACGATCCGCAGAAGGAACTGACCCGCTGGTTTGGATTTCCCGACTTTAGGCCCGAACCCGCCGATGAGGATGGCATTCCCCTGCAGAAGACCATCGTCCAACGGGCCATGGCGGGAGAGCACCTGTTGGCCATTCTGCCCACCGGCGCCGGCAAGTCGGTCTGCTACCAGGTGCCGGCCCTATCCCGCTACGACAAGACCGGCGCCGTCACAGTGGTCATCTCTCCCCTGGTCGCCCTGATGTCCGACCAGGTGGCCAATCTGGAACAGCGGGGCATCAGCTCCTGCGTGACGGTGAACGGCCTGCTGTCCATGCCGGAACGCGCCGAGGCGCTGGCCCGGCTCCGGCTGGGGGACGCCTCGGTCCTGCTGATATCGCCCGAACAGCTCAGAAGCAAATCGGTGCGCAACGCCCTGTCCCAGCGGTCCATCGGGGCATGGGTCTTGGACGAAGCCCACTGTCTCTCCAAGTGGGGCCACGACTTCCGGCCCGACTACCGCTACATCGGCCGGTTCATACGGGAACAGACCGGCGATGCGCCGCCGCCGCCCATCCTCTGCCTGACCGCCACCGCCAAACCCGACGTCAAGCAGGAGATCGTCGAATACTTCCAGGAGATTCTCGGCATCGAGATGCAGGTGCTGGACGGCGGTACCCAGCGCACCAACCTGAATTTCGTGGTGATCCGGACCGCCACCGCCCAGAAACTCGATCACATCAGCCGGATCCTGGAAGCCGACCTGCCGACCGACCAGCCCGGCGGAGCCATCATCTACTGCGCCACCAGACGCCACGCGGAGCAGGTGGCCGATTTCCTGAAGGCGAAGGACATCGCCGCCGACCACTTCCACGCCGGACTCACTCCAGAGAGGAAGAAGCACGTGCAGCAGAGCTTCATCCAGGGCGGCCTGAGGGCCATCGCCGCCACCAATGCCTTCGGCATGGGCATAGACAAACCCGACGTCCGCCTAGTGATTCACGCCGACATACCCGGCTCCATGGAGAATTACCTGCAGGAAGCCGGGCGGGCGGGCCGGGACAGCGGGGACGCCCGCTGCATCCTGCTCTACACCGATGAGGACATCGAGCGGCAATTCGGCATGTCCGCCCGCTCCCGCCTGACCCAAGCGGAGATAAGCGCCGTTCTCAAAGCGCTCCGGAACCTGGACCGCAGGGAGAGACTCAACGGAGAGGTCGTGGCCACCGCCGGTGAAATCCTCCTGCTGGACGAGGAACACGACTTTCAACGGGACTCCCAGACCGACGACAACCGGGTGCGCACCGCGGTCGGCTGGCTGGAGGAAGCCGTACTTCTCTCACGACACGCGAACGAGGTGAATGTCTTCCCCTCGTCCCTGATGGTGACCAGCCTCCAGCAGGCGGAGACCAGCCTGAACCACCGGAAGATTGACAGCGCCTACCGGCGTCAGCTCCTGAACATCACCCGCCGGCTGATGAACGCCGCACCGGACGCCGGAATATCCACCGACGAGCTGATGGCCCACACCGGGCTGGACCGCCCGGGCATAAGGTCCGCCCTGCACGATCTGGCCCAGATGGGCATAGTGTCCAACGACACCGTCCTCACCGCATTCGTCCACCAGGGAGTCCAGCGCGGCTCAAGCAGCCGGTTCAACGAGGCCGCGAGAATGGAGGAGGACCTGATCCGGCTGATGCAGGAGCAGGCCCCGGACCAGCAGAAGGGCGAAACCCTGTCCCTGCACCTGCGCCAGACCACCCAGGCGCTCAAGGACCAGGGCCACCGGCACGCCCTGCCCCAGCTGGTCCAGCGCAGTCTCCGGAGCATCGCCGCCGACGACCGGGAGGATACCCAGGGCACGGGCAGCCTGCGCCTGCGCACCCTGCGCAACGAGACCGTCCAGGTCACCCTGATGCAGGAATGGCGCGCCCTCCAGAGGACCGCCGAAATCCGGCGTCAGGCCGCCGGCACAGTCCTGCAGCACCTTCTGTCCAGACTGCCCCAGGGCGCCCGGGGCGCCGACCTGCTGGTCGAGACCACCATGGGTCAACTGACCGGCGCCCTCAATGCCCAACCCATGCTGGGCGCCGGGATCCGAAACATCGAAAAGCTGCTGCACCAGGCCCTCCTGTGGCTTCACGATCAGGATGTCATACGGCTGAACAAAGGGCTCACCATTCTCCGGCCTGCCATGACCATCCGCCTGGAGGCGGGAAGGCGCCGCTTCCAGAAGTCGGACTATACCCCCCTGCAGATGCACTATGACGAGCAGGTCCTGCAGATCCACATCATGACCGAGTACGCCCACCAGGGTCTCAACTCCATGGCCGCAGCGCTCCACCTGGCCCTGGACTACTTCAACATGTCCCGGGACGGCTTCCTGGACAAGTGGCTGGCCAGCCGCCGCCAGGAGCTTCAGCGCCAGACCACCCCCGAGTCCTGGGGCAGGATCGTGGAGAGCCTGAACAATCCGGTCCAGCGCCGCATCGTGGCCGACGACCGCGAAAGCACCAACGTCCTGGTGCTGGCCGGTCCGGGATCGGGCAAGACCCGGGTGCTGGTGCACCGCATCGCCTACCTGATCCGCGTCAGGCGGGAGAACCCCGGTTCCATTCTGGCCCTGGCCTACAACCGCCACGCCGCGGTGCAGATCCGCCAGCGGCTCCACGACCTGATCGGAGATGATGCCCACGGGGTCACCGTCCTCACCTGCCACGCTATGGCCATGCGCCTGGTCGGCGCCAGCTTCGCCGGCTCGATGAACAACACGGACCAGCAATACTTTGACCAGGTCCTGATCGAGGCCACCGCCCTCCTCAACGGCGGAAACGCAGCTCCCGAGGATGCCGACGAACAGCGGGACCGCCTGCTGGCCGGCTTCCGCTGGATCCTGGTGGACGAGTACCAGGACATCAAGGGGCACGAGTACGAGCTGATATCGGCCCTGGCCGGACGCACCAGGGATGAAGACGACCAGAAACTCACCATCTTCGCCGTTGGAGACGATGACCAGAACATCTACGCCTTCAGCGGCTCGTCTACGGAGTACATCAAACGCTTCGAGGAAGACTACAGGTCCAGGCCCGCATACCTGACCGACAACTACCGCTCGACCGGCCACATCATCACGGCAGCCAACGCCGTCATAGAGCCGGCAGGCCGGCGGATGAAGGCCGGCCAGGCCATAGCGGTCAACCGGGCCCGGGCCAGGGACAACCCGGGAGGTCCCTGGGCGGCCAGCGATCCCGTAACCCAGGGCCGGGTGCAGATACTGCCCGCCGGCGGTTCCCCCATCACCCAGGCCCAGGCGGCCATCCGGGAGCTGCAGCGCCTCTCAGGACTGTCCCGCCAATGGGATGGGCAAGCTGCGCCGTCATTGCCCGCACCTGGGACCTGCTGGACCCCGTCCGATCCCTGTGCCAGCTGGAAGACATACCGGTGCAGGTGTCCCGCGAGGACTTCTCCGGGACCTGGCAGCTGCGGGAGACCCAGGCTCTCCTGCAATGGCTGGACAACCGCCCCTCCCAGCTCATATCCGCGGAGCAGATGCTCCAGTGGCTGCAACTGCAGAAGACCGGGCCGTGGAACGGCCTCCTTGCCGAGGCGGTGGAGAACTACGGCCTGGAAACCGGCAACGCGGCGCTCCCCATCATCGGGTTCCGGGAATGGCTGGCCGAGTGGGCCAGGGACAACCGCCGCCGCCAGCATGGACTTCTCCTGACCAGCGTCCACCGGGCCAAGGGCCTGGAATTCGACCACGTGGCGGTCCTGGACGGGGGCTGGGAAAACACCAGCCGCCAGGAAGACGGCGACGCGCCGCGGCGCCTCTACTACGTGGCAATGACCAGGGCCAGGCAGACCCTGACCCTGATGAAGACCGGCGCCAACAACCCATTCCTGGACGCCCTGGCCAACAATCCATCCGTCCTGGTCCGGCCCCAGCCCGGCGGTCTGCCGCCGGCTCCACCGGAAATGGAGCGCAGCTACCACCGGCTGAGCCTGCGCGACGTGCAACTCAGCTTCCCCGGGTACCGGCACCCGCGCCATCCCATCCACCAGGCCATTGCCCGGCTGTCCCCCGGCGACCCGCTGCAGGTCAGGACTGACAAGACCCCGTGGGAACTGGTGGACGCCAGGGGCACCACGGTGGGGCGGCTGTCGCGGAGCTATGAAACCCCCGGGAACCCCGGCGGCGTCTCCGCAACCGTCCTGGCCATCGGCGCATGGGATAAGACAAAGTCCGACTCCGAGTACCAGAACCGGCTGAACGCAGACCGCTGGGAGGTCATCATCCCGGAACTGGCAGTGCACCCGTAAAAGGGCGTGGTAAGGTGAACCAGGTGGGTGGAGTGACCGGTTGACATGTGAAAGGGAGCGGTAAAGTGGACCAGGGGGAATCAGGGACGCCGCGGAGAAGGCCTGGATGGCGACCGAAGGGGCGACGGACGCTTTCTGGTACTCTCCAGGACCAGCGAGGAGCCGGAGTTTAAAGACAAAGCGAACACGTCGTCACCTGAAACACCATGGCATCGAGCCCGAATCGTGCCCCGCGTTCAAGATAGTCGCCTGCGGCACATGACGAAGGGCGAGCACCTGTCGATCCGTCAGGTCGCGCCGGCGAGCGAGGATGTCCTGCTGAATCGCCAACTCTCCTCGCCGCTTAACCTCGGCGAGCTGGGTGGCAAGGCCGATGGCGAAGAATTCGATCCAACCCGTCATGTCCATGTTCGTCCGCCGTACGCCCTGGAGAGCCCGGTAGAAGGCCATGCGGTCCCGGTCGTAGTATTCGCTGATGGTGAACAGCCGCTTGAAGTCGTAGCCCGCCCGGTAGAGACACAAGGTCGAGAGGAGCCTTGACGTGCGGCCGTTGCCATCGAGGAAAGGATGAATGTGAACTAACTGGAATTGGGCGATCCCACTTGCAATGACAGGATGTATGTCGCCAGGTCGATTCAGCCAACTAACGAGCTCGCGCATGAGAATAGGCACGTCGCGGACCGGAGGCGGAGTGTATATCGTTTCGCCGGTCGCTGAGTTGACGACATAGTTCTGGACACGCCGGTATTGCCCCGGTGCGGCTGACCCTCCACTGACGCCGGAAACCAGATGCCTGTGGATATCAAGGATAAGCCTCTCAGTGATTGGACCGCCATCGTTCAGGTACGTGCTGACGAACTCGAAAGCGTCGCGGTAGTTGAGCAGTTCGCGCGTGTCGTCCGGGTCCGCCCCGGGAACATCATCGCCCGCCAGAAGGTCTGCGGCCTCCTCAATGGTAAGGCGGGTCCCCTCGATATGCGTCGTATGGTGCGCTTCGAGAAGGAATGCCCGTGAGCGCATAGAGTCGATCCACTCGTCCGACAGACTCGCAGCGTCGAGGAACCCGCGGGCGCGCTCAATCTCGGTGAGGGCCGCTGTGATTGCGTTCGTAATGGAGAAGCGCGGAGTGAATCTCATACTGCCTTCGTCATTCTGTCCTACACCGACACCACCGTATCGGTGTCTCCCGCGGCGAAGGCGTTCATGTAGGCGAGAATGAGATCGCGTGTGCGGTAGGAACCGAACGCGGCTTCGTCCTGGCGGCGGACTATGGGGAAGGTGTCGAGCACGTAGCCCGCGTCCTCTCTGGATAGCCCGCAGGGTGTTGGGCGAGGTTCCCAGGCACCCGGACTGGCGGCTCAGGCTCTCCCTGCATGAGCTGGCCGGACCCGAGGGAGCCGATATCCAATGGAACCAGTCCCTGCTGGACCTGGGGGCATTGGTCTGCAGGGCCCGGGCGCCCAGGTGTGGGGAATGCCCGGTCAGAGCCCACTGCGCCACGGGACGGGTGAGGAGGTAGGGTATCATCGTAGGGCACGAAGAGCGGTGGAAAGCCGGCGGTTACCGTTCCTAGTCGGGAGGGAACCTGGTCGCCCGGGTGGTGTTCCAGCCGACCGGCACTTCGCTCAGTACGAAGGTAGTGCCCGGAGTACCGAGGTGTTCGGCGAGGTGCTCGTGAGCCGGGAAATGCTAGGCGGGATACTGGAACGAATTGGTCGGCTTAGGCTGGCTCCTGGCTAGTCCACTTTAGGAGCGTCGGGATTGGTTACGGTTACGGGGTCGCACAGGGCAAAAGAGCTTCCCAAGGGGGAGACTTGGGCGTAGACCAGCGGTTTGGGGCTTTTACGCTTGGCAGTACAGTGGTTGCCCTATGAAAGCGGGGACTTTGAGTGAATCAGGCCGCATCAGACCGCATTTGACGCTCTTGGAATGCGGGATTATATTTGGCGGTTTCCCCGCGGGAGCTATATCCAGGAAAGGTGGTTTGATCTGGGGAATCCCGGTTAAATGGACTTACCAAGGGAAGGTGCTGGTCGCATGGACTGTCGGGTTATTTACGCCCACATGTACTAGTTGGGTCGATGGTAGGGGAGTCCGGCTCTTTCCTGGATGGCTTGGGCCTAGGGGTTCTGGCTCCCCTGGGTTTTGCCTTTGGCGCTGGGTTGGTTTCAGCGGTGAACCCCTGTGGTTTTGTCATGCTTCCAGCTTATATGGGACTCTACCTAGGTACCGCTGATAGGGGTGTGGAATCAGTGAATCCCATCCGGCGGTTGGGCCGGGCCCTGGTGGTAGGCGGTACGGTCACCGCCGGTTTTGTGGCCCTCTTTGGGGTCGCCGGTATAGCAATAGGGCTGGGAGCCCGCTCCATTGTGGAGGGCGCCATACCCTGGTTTGGCCTGGTAATTGGGATTTTACTGGCCCTCGCGGGAGTATGGCTGCTTAGCGGTGGCAAAATGTACTCCAGACTTGTAGCTAGGGCTGCCGCGCATATAGGGAATCCAGGATAAATTCAGTGGCGAGACGTTTCAGATAGACAACACGGACGAATGTGAAATGAAAGTGTCTGACGGCAAAAACGCTTTATTGATAACACTGAACGCCGGCGGCCCCAGCACGTACAAGGTTTCTACAGTCAAGGGTGGGTGGTGGTGGCACACAAACACAGTGGAAGAGTCCGTCAATAGGGCATGCCGAGACTTGATTGACAGCAGGGCGGCCACACCCCCGGTTGATGCATGTCAGGCTATGCAGGAATTTGTCGAAAAGCTGCCCAACTCTTAACCTTAGTAAGTTGTTGAAAGAGAATAACGAATGACAGATGAACGCCCGCTGCAGATTGAAGGCATTGAAATCAAAAACTACCGACTTTTCCGAAAAGTCGAGCTGAATAACCTGCTCCCAATGACCGTGGTTGTCGGAGCCAATGGATCGGGAAAGTCCACACTCTTCGACGTGTTCACTTTTCTAAAGGACGCACTAGCCGAGAACGTTGTCGCGGCGGTATCCCGGCGCGGAGGTTTTCGTGAACTGGTAAGCCGAGATGCTGAAGGACCTATTGAAATTACTGTCAAGTTTCGGGAGAGCGGTGGTCGACTGGTCACTTACCTAGTAAAGATTGGTTTCGAAGATGGTCGGATAGTCGTCTTACGTGAGGTCCTGAGTTATCGTCGAGGTCAACGCGGGCAACCTTGGCGGTTCGTGGACTTCATCAGGGGTGAAGGAAAAGCCATCACCAACGAGTCAGCTTACGGCGAGGAAGGCGCAGTAGAGGAGCGCAGGGATTATGCCCTAGGTGACGCCAGCATCCTCGCTATAAAAGGCCTCGGACAATTCAGAGAATTCCGAGTAGTTTCCGAGTTTCGCAGCCTGATAGAAAACTGGTATATCTCGGACTTCCACGTAGCAGACGCCCGCCCGAGCATTGATGACGGATATGCCGAGCACCTCTCCACCCGAGGTGATAACGTCGCCTTGGTGGCACAATACCTCTACCAAAGCCATCCGGAACTTTTCGACCAAGTGTTGAAGGCAATGAGTAGGCGGGTTCCAGGCATAAGGGGAGTTGAAGCCAAGCCCACCGACGACGGACGCTTGGTGCTGCGTTTCCAAGACGGCACCTTCAAGGACCCATTCATTTCTCGTTACGTGTCCGACGGAACCATCAAAATGTTTGCGTATCTAGTATTGCTTTACGACCCAAAACCACATCCACTCCTAGCTGTAGAGGAACCCGAAAATCAACTCTACCCCCATTTGCTGTGGGAACTAGCTGAAGAGTTCAGAACATATGCAAAAAGGGGAGGGCAAGTCTTTGTCTCCACTCATTCCCCCGAATTTTTGAATGGGGTGGAACTGAGCGAAGTATTTTGTCTGGTCAAAGAAGACGGTTTCAGTAAAGTTGTCCGGCCGAGTGACAGCGATACTCTACGAGCTCTAGTAAATGGAGGTGAGCCGCCAGGACGTCTTTGGAGGCAGGGGTTGTTCGAAACGGTATTAGAGTAATGGGTCGAGTGATATTCCTCCTGGAGGAACAATCCATGAAGGAACTGCTTGACCAGATGTTGCCTCGCATCTTTCCCAGCCTGAGATTTCTTTGTATCCCGCACGAAGGCAAGGCGGACCTAGACAGCCATCTGCGGTCCAAGCTCAGCAGTTGGCGCGTTCCAGGCGATAGTTTCATCATAGTGCAGGACAACGATGGCGGGGACTGCCTCGCCCTAAAACAGCGCCTGCGGGACCGGTGCCAACAAACCGGACACGACGATGCCATAATACGCATCGTCTGCCAAGAACTTGAGGCATGGTATCTTGGACAACCGGATGCGATGGCCAAAGCTTTTGAAGACGAAAAATTGCGTGACATCGGTAAAACGCCACGCTTTCGCAATCCTGACACTCGGAACAAACCCTCCCAAGACGTCGAAAAACTCTGCAAAGGGTTTCAGAAGATTAACAGTGCCCGCAGGATTGCTGACTACCTGACACGGGAAGACAACCAGTCCCCCAGCTTCAAAGTATTTCTTGACAGTGTAGAACGGCTATACAGAACTTCTACTATGTTCCAAAAGTAATGGGAATTATATACGTGACGATCCCTAGATTTTTGCAATCTGCGATGGGTTTAACCAGGGCAGTCGAGTCATAACATTCTCGGAAGGGGCCTACTAGTCCGTCAGTGTTGTATTGATGGGTAGAGGGACTTCAGTTTGATGCGCGCATCCGAGGTGGTGAAGCGCCACTCCACCCGTATTGCGTCCCGGTTGCGCTGTTGCTGCCACCTCCCGCCGCAGAGCGCTTTGGTCCGGTATGCGCCGGTCCAGGCATTGTCGGGCCATCACCGCGATTTCAATCTCGGCCATATCCAGCCAACTCCCATGTTTGGGAGTGTAGTGAATCTCCAACCGTTCGGCGATGCGCCGCGCTTCGGCAGGTTCAAATTCCTCGTACAGCGAGGACGGGTGGTGGGTGTTCAAGTTGTCCAGCACCAGCACAATACGGTCCTTGTGCGGGTAGTCCTCGTCCACCCGTTGCTTGACCACTCGGGCCCAATCGGCTTTGATGCGCCGGCCCACCGTGGGGAGGCGGTGCGGGAGTACCTCAGGACGCCTGAGCTGGAGCTGAGGCTGGTGAACCTGCGGGCTACAGCCCGGACTTCAACGCCGGCGAGGCTATCTGGGGCTGGGCGAGAGAGGAGGCCACTGGCAATCTGTGCCTGGGGAGCAGGGCGGTGGTGCAGAGCCTGCCCCTGCGTAGGCAGGGGAGAGGGTCGGCAAATTCCTGGCCGGGCTGTCCAGCCGGAAAGACGAGGTGAGACGGCGCTGCCGGACGGTCCTGTAATCAAGGGCCGAAACACTCCCGCGAGACTCCCGCCCCGATTCCCAGCACCCGGCAAAAGCACATCCCACCTTGGCTTTGGTTTAGAGCCTATCCTAAAAACGGGTAACACCCGCACGGAAAAGGGGTTGTTAGGATAGGCTCTTAGCTGGACTTTGTACAAAACCTAGACAAAATGAAAGAGCAGGGTAAGCTAACTTGGTCTACTCCTTATGAAAGGACAAGTTATGCTCACCCTGCCGCGCCAGCGTGCCGGGATAGGCGAACCCGGCCAGGTAGGTGAAGTTCTTGCCCGAGCGGGCGACTATGGCCGAAATGCCTTCTTCGTCCATCAGCCGGTGCAGCTGCTCTACGTTGGCGATTATCTTGCCGTAGGCGTTGGACATAACCGTCACTCTCGTTCCTAAACCGGCACCAAGATGGAATCGACATATACTCTCATACGAATGCCTGCGGGTTCCATGGCTTTGGTTTAGGCGGCTGCCTTGGCTCCATTGGTCGGCAACTCTGCAGTTTGCGCTTTCCCATTACGTGGGGGTAAAGGTGTTTCTATCGTTGCGCTCCTTGGGTCTATGGCAGTTTCTTGATCCATCAGACCGTATTTATGCTCCAGTTCCAGGACAAAACGGTCCAAATCTTGTTGAGCTTTCTGCACCTCCAGATCCTTCTTATCTACGTCCATCTGCAGCTTCCGTAGCTGGTAGCGCTCTGTCGGATCAAACTCTGCCATTGTCGTCTCCTGGCAATAAGATGAGGCCTAGATATTAGAACATATGTACCGTTATTATCAAGGGGCCACTGACACCACGGATACCGCAATTTTGCTTTATGGGTTGGTATCCTATAATTGATTACCTCGTAACAAGGGCCTTTCGGGTTGGTTCTGCGGCGTGAGGGCGGTTAGGCGAGGGATTGGGTTTGTTCCGGTCGGGGCTTGTGTTGTGGCCGATGAGGTCGTTGTGGCGCGCCATACCCTGTCCGGGTAGGCATCAGCGGGCTCGCAACGGCTCCTGTAGCTTCATGCAGTGGGGGGAGAGCGGTCGCCAGGGCAGCCGGTGGGACCAACATCTGGTCCAACCGTGCCCGGACCATTCGCTTGACGTTACACGCCAGGGCCTTGAGGTAGACGGCGAGCCGGACCCTCTCACCTCCACGTACCCGTAGGCGGCCAAGACCATGGCGCCGTTTCAACTCCGAGTTCGTACCCTCTATCCCTGCACGCAACCCGTACCGTTTACGCCATTGTCCATCCGACTCGGCCCGCCGCCTCCGTCCGATGTTCACCCCGGCTCAAGACGGGGGGAACCCCCAGTCTGTTCAAAGACCAAACCTTGGGCCCCGGCTCGGCGAAAGTTGGCCAGCCAGTTTCCAATGGTATGAGGCTCTCTCTCCAAAGCCTCAGCCACTTGGATCGCCGACCACCCTTGGGCCAACAACCATAGCCCATGCCAACGCTCCCGCTCACGAGGTGTTGGTGCTCCATACATGCTTTCCCGCAGGTTACCTACATCCAGTTGCCACCGTTCGAGGAGTTGCGCTATGTCTCTCATACCCTCCACCACCGCCAATCGATTTCTTTTACAGAATATCGCAACTCCTCTGCCGGCATCGCCGCGGAGGCGGAGCTGGTGCTCCCCGGGTCAACCCGGGCAGTCCGGACTACTGAGCCGCTGGCCGCGCCGGCGCACCAGGTCCACATCCACATCGAGCACCTCCACATCCACGTCGCCGGACCCGAGGGTCTGACGGATCTGCAGGAGGCTCCTCACTAACCCCACAGGGCGCTCCCGGAGGGCCTGGACGGCGACCAGGCCCTCCGGGAGCGCCGGAAAATGTCCCTGCACCACACCAACCGTTGTCGTCCGCCCGACAACCACGCGGAGCAGATCTATGGGGTCTATGCGCTCTTGAAAGGATGGTTTCTCCAACCGGATGAACTGGTACAAGCGGTTCATGGCCAATGCATAGGACTGAGGTGGACCCGGTCAGTTGGACAGGATCGAGGTGGAATTAAGCGAGAGTCCTGCTGCTCCTTCCGATGATACCGACATTTGTTCCGGTGGACCTTCCCGTGTCTTCGATTCCTCCGCCGGGGCATTCCCATCCCCGTGGAACACCTCCGCTGGGGTCGGGTAGCCCAAGGCCTACTGTCGCCGTTCATCTCCAGTATATGCACGTGGTGGGTGAGCCGGTCCAGCAGCGCGCCGGTGAGGCGCTCCGAACCAAACACTTCGGTCCATTCGTCGAAGGAGAGGTTGGTGGTGACCAGGATGGAGCCCCGCTCGTAGCGCTGGCTGAAGACCTCGAAGAGCAGTTCCGCTCCGGTGGGGGACAGGGGGGCAAAGCCCAACTCATCGATGGTCACCGGGTTGAGCAGCCGTTTTTCATCCCGTGGCTCAGCGGTCCGCTTTACCTCGGCTGCACCGGTACGACGCCCCATCGTGGTTCCCCAGTCAAGGAGGCTACCTAGTACTACAACGACGGGTTTAAGGTGGCGGCTCCATCCTGCTTTCGCGGCGGGTGGAGCGGCGTCTCTCGTGGGAACGGCGAGCCCGTTCGTTGCGTAGCTGCGTATCCTCCAGCCACAACAGCAATTGATCGGGCCCGAACTGCTCCCGGGGCAGCATCTCCCGCACCACCCGGTACACCTGTGGCCTCGTGATCCGGGGCATCTTTTTCCCCCCAATCCTGCTGCAGGCTCAGCAGGAACGCTCCACCCAGCAGGCACATGGCTATGTGGTGATGCCACCCTGCCCAGCTGCGGGTCTCGTATTCGTCCAGCCCCACGTCACCCTTCTCAGTCTCGAACTCCGTTTCAATGCGCCACCTGGACCCACCCACGTAGGCCAGAGTCTCCAAGGTTGTGCCCTCGGGAGCGTTGGACAGGTAGTAGCGGGGCTCGCTGCCGTCCAGGTTCCGGCGCCAGACGGCCCACAGTTCCTCGCCGGGCTTGCGCCTCCTGGTGGCCCGCACCCGCTGGGCACTGAACCGGTAGGTGCGCGGCCCCTGGCTTCCCTGGGCCACCGTTATCTCCCGCCAAGCCTCATCCGGCAGTTCATCACCGCGCTGCTCCATGGTCCGCCGCTGCCCAGGCCGCAGCTTGGGTTTGCGGGGGCGGCCGAACCCCGGATATTCCGGACTGGTCCAAGCCGGGTCCAAGGGCCAGACCGTAGTGCCGCCCGGAACGTCCAGCACGTAGCGCATCCCCAGGGCCGCCAGTCCCTCCCGGAAGGTCGGCGACATCCCGAAGGCGTCGTCTCCGGCAACCCACTCGGCCCTGAGGTAGCCCAACTCCAGGACCCGCTCCAGCATCTCCAGGGCCAACTCCGTCTTTGACCGGTAGTTCCGCCGGTCCTCCGGCACACCCGCCGCAGCACACCGGTCCTGGTCGGAGGTCCAACTCTTGGGCAGATACAGCCGCTTGTCCACCAACGCCCGGCCCAGCGGGCTGACGTAGGCCAGGAACATCCCACCCTGGCAGTTGGCCACCTTGCCCAGCCTGCCGCAGTACTGCCGGGCCACTCCCGCCGATTTCCTGCCCTGCTTGGGGAAGTCGCTGCCATCGAACACCCACACCGCCTCCAGGTGTCCCAGCCTGGGGGCCAAGTATTCCTGCAACCGCCCTATGACTGTCTCATGGGACCACCGGGCCTCGGTGAGAAAGCGCTGCATCGCCCGGGCCGAGATGCCCACCGATTCCGAGAGATTCTCGGCGTTGCGCCGCTCCTGGTCCTGCACCAGCAGCGCCTGAAGGTAATTCCCGCTGTGATCCCGCCACTGCTTGCGGCCGAAGGAGGCCGCAAAGAAGGCGTGGAATTCCTGAAGGCTGTCGTAGACCCGCTCGAAGCTCGCCGCATCCATCACCCAAACCACCCAACATCATCTGTCCAGCCATCCTACCAGACAACTCGTCGTTGTAGTACTAGAGGTCTGGCCGGAAAGCCATTGGCCGGGTTTCGCGCTACGCCAGACAGACGTATTATAGTCTTATGGGGCATGATAGTATCTGTAATACGGTTCAAGAACCCACTGTTACATCGACAATCGACGTTAAGAAACCGGCAGCTTGGAGATAATCGGGGTTTCCGTCCGAGTTTCTAGGCTTCCTGCGGGGATATGATCACCTGAAGCGTGGCGGGTGGAACGTCGCCCAGAGCATCCTTGTCGATGTAGACACTCTGGATGACTTCGCCGTCCTTGGTCCCATAAACGACCTTGTTCTTCGTGTCCTTGGTCTTGTGCAGCGTCAGAGTCAACTGATCCATCGTTTTCATCTCCTCGTTGTAACAGGGCCTCTTCTCAAATCCGGCCGATGACTTGTCGGGCTAGCAGCAGTCCCGCCGGTAGGCAGTGAGGTTTCGGCTGGGGCACATCCGTGGTCATGGCGCCACCCCTTCCCGCCGCAGCGCCCGCATCACGGTGCTGGGTGAGCACTCGAACTCGCTGGCGATCATCCGGAGGCTGGCGCCTCCTTCCCGCATCCGCCGCATCGCCGCCAACTGACCTGGGCCGACCTTACGGGGAGGTCCCAGGACCTTCCCCTGCTGGCGGGCCCTCTCCAGACCATCCCGGGTACGGCGCTTGATGGACTCCAGCTCCTGGTCCGCCACCCAGGCGGCGAACATGGTCAGGATCTGCCCGAAAAAACTCTCGGGGCTCCCCTCATCGGCCTCCAGGTAGCGGGTCCACTGAGCTTCCGCCTCGGCCAGGGAACGAATCTTGACCCCGCGGTCCCGGAGAGCGCAGATGGACCTGACGGTGTCCTGCCAAGTTCGACCGATGCGGTCGATGGCCGCCACCACCAGGGTATCGCCGCCGGCCAGGCGGTTGTCCAGACGGCGCCATCCGCAGCGCTCCTGGGTGCCGGTGGAGCCCGAGACGCCGATGTCGCGGAACAGGTTCTCCCAGGGGACACCAGCCCTCCGGAGCTGAAGCTCCTGGGACTCGGGGTCCATCCCGGGGACGCCCTCCTGGAGGCGGCGGCTGGTGCGGATGTATCCGTAGATTTGTGTCATGCCCCGGAGTTTACGTTAATGCAACGCCTCCCTCAACACGGAAATGACAGTCTTTTTGCCCTGTTCCATACCCCCCGTTTGCGGAACACCTCACACCTCAATGACGCCGGCATGGTCCGGCCGCAGGAGTTCCATTACCATGCTCTCCGTCACCCACGGTTACGCCCCGGTCAGCAAAGCCGACGATGACGCCAGAAATTTGGAAAACCAATTGGGGATACTGGCCGAACACGGCATTCGCGGGGACCTGATATTCTCCGACATAGCCAGCGGCCGGACCATGAATCGAACCGGTTGGATGGAACCGATGTCCCGGGTCCAACCCGGGGATACCAGCGTCGTCGCCTTCCTCGACCGGTTCTCCCGGAACTTCGAGGAGGGCGTCCGCATCCAGGCGGAGATGACCGGCCGTGGCATCGGCATCATCGCGGTCCGGGAGAACATCGACACCAGCGACGGCAGCGCCGCAGCGAAGTTCTTTAGGCGGTCAATGTTGGCCTAGGGCGCCTACCGGATGGACTCGGCCAGTGAACGGATAAAGTTGGGCCTGGACCGGGCTCGGGCCCGCGGGAAACGCGTTGGGCGCCCACCTGCTTTGACCCCGGACCAGGTTGAGCAGTGCCGGCGGATGGCTGCCGAGGGTTCGGGGTTGCGCCACATCGCCCGGGTGATGACCTGCTCGCCGGCGACGGTGAAGAAGGCCCTGGCCGGTCCCCCAACTGGAGACATGAGCGCCGGTTCGAAAATGGCCCGGATGCGTGGCGAAAAACCTATCTAAATAATATGTATAGGTGTCACACTAGTTTCTCGCTCCTGCCAGCGCACCGTGATATGCAACCACCAGTGGGGCTGACCATCCCCGTTAACATCAGGGCAACGCCACCGAATTCACAGGGCTTAACTCTCACGGGCAACATTACAGCACAATCCATCACCAAAAGGAGAGCGAACAATGTCTCACCCAGTGGTACGGAAAACCGCCATCACGGTCGCCCTGGTCTGGCTCACGGTATTTCTACTGGTAGTGATCCAATCCGTGCTGAACGTCACGATAGCAGGTGTGGCGCCTGAAGCCGTGCGTCTCACCCTCACGATGACGTTCCCCTTCACCGCTGGCATATCGATCGCCATCGTGGGAATCGCATACCTGGCCACGCGGCGCCAGCCCAGGACAGAACACTGAAACCCACCGTCACAAGCGTCTATCCTGATGTAGCCAGGCCCAACAGGCCGTTGGGAAATCCCCAAGCCACCTGGTCGGCGGGGTAAACAGCAACTACGCGCATGCTGTCTGCCGCGTTGACAGAACTGTCAACGGCGGAGGCTGCTGGGCCACTGGATGCGCAGCCGAACCCGGCGGGCGGCGTTTCCGTGACTGCTCCCAAACCCCCGAAGTCGGCGGAGGTGATGGTCAACGCCCAGCCCGGCGCCACCGTCTCGGGGATATGCCCCGGCGGCGGCATCGTCCGCCGTCGAAACGAGCGGGGCCCTCCCTTCCTGTCCTGTACTGTGCCCTGGGCATCCCTCGAATCAGCCGAAGAGGTAGAGCTTAATGAGCCTTATCACGTCGCCCTTGCTGATGGCCTCATCTCCCTCGCCAAAGAGGTAGTCTTTTATGGCCTCGATGACCTCGTTCTTCTCGATCTTGCCGTTGCCGTTGGCATCGTACCGGTCAATCAGGGGGTCCCCGGCGGTCTGGGTGGCCGACAGGTTCAACTCGGTGCTGCCGCCGCTTTTGAAGACCCCGGTCTCCTCAGCGACGACACCGTTCACCTTGAACACCACCTCATCCCCGGCTGCGCCATCCATCCGAAACAGGTCCCCGGTGTCGTATCCGTATTTGCCCTCCCGGGTGGAGCCGGTCTTGGCCTCGACGCCGTTCACCTCGGCGGAGACCCGGGTGCCGTCGGGCGCGGTGGCCCCGTTGATGGTCACGGTCCCATAGAACTGGTGCGGCAGCGCCGGGGGATCCATCTGCTGCGCCGCCGCCGTGCCGAGGACGGCAAGCTGCAACACGATGAGACCCAGGACAGCTAGGGCGGTCCGCTTGAGGGCTCTGGTCATAAGTCCTCCCCACAACAATTCTCCAGCGCTTTATCCCAACGCAGGGAATCCATGGCCCCGGCAGCCTGAATTCACCACCGGCAACCTTGCCTGGGCAGCATCGGGAAGGAACCCCCGGAGAGGCCGCATTCCAGCCCGTAGTCCGGGATGCCGCTGCTTACAGCAGGGGAACGCCTGCCGGCAGCCTTCGCAGTGGCGGGCTTGAAACCAGTCAGGTTCCAATCCCCTGGGCATCCTCATAGCCGCGCTGGCTGCGGCTTACGCCTGGCAGCCCTAACCGGGTATCATCCAGGATGTCCCACTCCCCAAGGGCTCGCCGATGATTGTCGAGTGCACGCCTCAACTGCCGCAGAATGGCAGTCCCAACTGTCCGAAGTCATTGACCCGTATGTTTCGCAAGCCTTCGGGTATGCACCCGGTCAACTGGTTGTCGTAGAGGTACAGCTCAGTCAGGTTGGTCAGGCTGCCCAACTCCGCCGGTATCTCCCCGGTCAACTGGTTGTCGTAGAGGTACAGCTCAGTCAGGTTGGTCAGGCTGCCCAACTCCGCCGGTATCTCCCCGGTCAACTGGTTGTCGTAGAGGTACAGCTCAGTCAGGTTGGTCAGATTGCCCAACTCCGCCGGTATCTCCCCGGTCAACTGGTTGGTGGCTAGGATCAGCTCAGTCAGGTTGGTCAGATTGCCCAACTCCGCCGGTATCTCCCCGGTCAACTGGTTGGTGGCTAGGATCAGCTCAGTCAGGTTGGTCAGATTGCCCAACTCCGCCGGTATCTCCCCGGTCAACTGGTTGTCGTAGAGGTACAGCTCAGTCAGGTTGGTCAGATTGCCCAACTCCGAGGGAATCTCCCCGGTCAACTGGTTGCTGGCGAGCCACAGCTCAGTCAGGTTGGTCAGATTGCCCAACTCCGCCGGTATCTCCCCGGTCAACTGGTTGTCGTAGAGGTACAGCTCAGTCAGGTTGGTCAGATTGCCCAACTCCGCCGGTATCTCCCCGGTCAACTGGTTGCTGGCGAGCCACAGCTCAGTCAGGTTGGTCAGATTGCCCAACTCCGCCGGTATCTCCCCGGTCAACTGGTTGCTGGCGAGCCACAGCTCAGTCAGGTTGGTCAGATTGCCCAACTCCGCCGGTAGCTCCCCGGTCAACTGGTTGTCGTAGAGGGACAGCAGTTCCAGGTTGGTCAGGTCCCCCAACTCCGCCGGTATCTCCCCGGTCAACTGGTTGCCGTAGAGGGACAGCAGTTCCAGGTTGGTCAGGCTGCCCAACTCCGCCGGTATCTCCCCGGTCAACTGGTTGCCGTCGAGGCCCAGGCCTTTCAGGTTGGTCAGGTTGCCCAACTCCGGGGGAATCGCGCCGCTCAACCGGTTGTCATGGAGCGCCAGCACTTCCAGGTTGGTCAGGCCCCCCAACTCCGCCGGTATCTCCCCGGTCAACTGGTTGCTGAAGAGCGACAGCTCTGCCAGGTTGGTCAGGCTGCCCAACTCCGCCGGTATTGACCCGGTCAACTGGTTGTCGTAGAGGGACAGATACTCCAGGTTGGTCAGGTTGCCCAACTCCGCCGGTATCTCCCCGGTCAACTGGTTGTCGTAGAGGCCCAGACCAGTGATGCGTCCGTTGGCGTTAGTAGTGACGCCGGACCATTCGCCGGTTGGCGCGTCGCTCAGCCAATTGGTACTGTCAAGCCAGTTCTCGCCGTCCGTAGCATTGTAGAGGGCGACCAGCGCTGCCCTATCCGTTTCGGGCGATGTCTTCCCTGGCAGAAGCGGCGGTGGTTGGTTAACGTAACCCCCCAGCCACCGCGTTTGAAAGTCCTCTTGGTCAGCGGTGGCTACTACGCTGATGGTGGCCCCGCTGGAATCTGTTTCCAGGTCTGCGTCCCCGCCAAGCCAGTCGTCAAGCAGGTCCTCCACTTCTAATTCCTGGTCCTCGGCCCTGGATTCGCTGCGAAACCGGAAACGGTAGGTTACGGCTGCCTCGAATTTCTTGTCGCCCGTGGACCCGGTGATGGAGTAGGCTTCACAACCACGCAATTCGGACCAGGCGCCGCCGCAGTTTTTGTCCGCCATCGTGTACCAGCCGGCCCCGGCATCGTCCAAAGCCTGGCGTACAACGTTTTCGTCGTCTTGGTCCAGTGAGCCTTCTCCGCGGGCCTTGACCTTCAAAAGGTTCTTGACCGCCTCGGTATCGCCGGTGATTAGGTAGCCGTCACTCTCTAGGAGAACCATGGCTTGACCGGCACTCTCCCACAAATCCTCACCTTGGTACGATGTGCTTTCGATACCGGAGTCTTGGTCTGCCAGCCATTCCCTGGTTTCCAGGAAGTCCAATTGGCTGCTGCTGATGATGAGGAAAACGCCATCTTTGCTAAGCACACGGAACAATTTCTCGACGTCGTTAATCAGCAGGTGGTCGTCGCCTACGGAAAAGGTCTCCCATAGAGTATCGAATTCCTGCTCTAGGACCTCAGGCACGTCCCCGCCCAGGATTTCACTGACCGACAGGACTTCCACCAGGTCGGTGTCATCCGGGAGGAGGTGCAACGGCACGTCGCTGCCGCCAGAGGAACTAGCCCCGCCGCAGGCCAAGATGGCGAAGGTGGAAAGGAGAACAAATATCGTTATCGCTATCGTGTTTGCGCGCATTACAACCTCACAAAAATCCTCGATGGTTCGACCGGGAAACGATTGTGAGTCAAGGGGGACTCGCGCGGCCCCGAGGCCATTGACACAGCCAAAGGAGGGTTTCGGAGAAGTGGAGGCTTGGTAGAGCAGAAAGGGCCGGATCCGGAAGCGTTAACTTTAGGTCGGAAGGAGGAATCGCGGAGGGAGGGTAGGGGTAACTACATGATAGTCGTGATCCGGCTAGCGGCAACTGCTCGTGGGTGGGAGAGTCACAGTTCATGCCTTCCCCTAATGGTGTCGGGCGCAACCGGAACTCGGCAATTGCGATATAAAATCATAGTCAGGGGCCTTTTGCAACCCTTGGCAACTCTGCGCGCAGGGCCTTTTCATTGTCTCCCGCAATTCTCGTCGCAACGGGGATCCAGAAACTCCTTGTGAGGAACCAGGCTCGGCCCTACAACGGCCGTTCCTCCGGAGATCCAAAACGCAGAAGGAGCAGAAAAATGCCTGAAGTCATGAAAATCCAGGAACCAATCGAGAAGGTCGGAGAGACAGCATCCCTCCCGGACGTGGACCCCTCCGGGGCCGACCTGAAGGGGGCCGACCTGTCCAACACCAACCTGAGCGGGGCCAAATTGATCGAGGCCCACCTGCGCTCCGCCTATCTGGACGACGACACCAGGCTGGACGGAATCATCGGGCTGGAACTCTAGCCCACCCGACAGACGGGAACCAAGGGGCTCGTCAAGAGCGCGGAGCAACAAACTGGGAGAAAATCCCGGCCCAACCAGCCAGCGCAGGAACACCCCGAGTGGCGGCAGGCCCTCCGGGACATCATCCTGGACAAGCGCCTGGCCAGGCCTGCCACAACAGATGGACCAACGCCTAGACCAGGTGTACACGCAAATCCAGCAGCTCAAAGTCGAGATGGCCGAACGGTTCAACCAGGCAGGCAGGTAGACCAGCGGTTCGGACCCAGGTAGCCCTTCCGCCCCCGTTTGCGGAACAGCCGGGATGCTCCGGCAGAATAGTTGTCGTCAATGACAGGGGTGGACCCGCCGCTGGACCCAGCGAAAACGGTCGCCGCCTCGACAGGAAAGGTGGGCGAGTTGTTCGTTGGGCGCACAGGGGGCCGGGATTGTTGGTCAAACCGATTGTCGGCGTTCCACCCACTCTGCTGACCGTTGATGTCGTAGATCTCGGCCAGGACCGTGTACGTCCCCGCTGAAGCGAAGGTGTAAGATCTCGAGAAGGTCCTCCGTTGGTCGAGCGTAAAGACCTCGTTGTCCCAGCTGAAACGCGTCGCCGTCCCGGTCGGCGGCTCGACGTAGATCGTCACGTCGAAGGTGGCCTCACCCCCGTGCGGACCCGTGGACGGAGAGAGATTCTGGAACCGGGCGCTGATGTCTGCAGTTTGCCCAGTGACGATACCAAGAGTCCAGATGTCTTCGGCCTCGGCGTCGAAGTCGTTACTCTGAGCGCTGACGAGCCAGTTGCCTGAAAGCGCCAGTCCTACGCTTACTGCCAGAAGGCCAAGCAATACGGCAACCAGTGATAACCGCACCCTCTTCGCCATCCAGGCGGGCCCGGTCGATTCTCCAAACCTGTGCGCCATGAGGACTCTCCCGCGTGTGCGGATACCCTACGGACGACTTCCTCCCCGCTGCGCTAACATTTATACCACGGCTGCCGGGTTCGGAGTTCGCTGGGGTTCAGTCATGGCGCCACCCCTTCCCGCTGCAGCACTCTCAGGACGGTGCTGGGGGAACACTCGAAGTCCACAGCGATCCGCCGGAGGCTGGTGCCTCCTTCCCGCATGCGCCGCATCGTCTCCACCTGGTGGGGCCTGAACTTCCGCGGCAGCCCCAGGACCTTCCTCCGGCTCTCTCACCGAGACCCTGGCGTAACCGTAGAGCGTCATCCTGCTGCACCCCTGGCTGGAATGGGCAAAAGTATACCGTCCTGCCAGGGAGAAATAAACCGGGTTTTCCAGCCACCACCTGAGCTACGACAGGGGGGAATTCCCAGCCGGGGCCGTAAACAGGGCTGTTTCCAGCCAGGGCCGCCGGATGGGGATGGCCCGGGCCATCCCTACGGACTCCGCGATCATGCGGCAGGCCCGGTGGTCCAGCAGTGCCATGTTGGCGAAGTACACCGGCTGGGTAACCGCGCTGGGGAGTCGCGCCGGTGAAAACGGGGTAAAGCGGACCGCTGGAGGCCAGAGACGATCGCCGGCTGCTCAACCTGCAGCGGAATCTATCCCGCCTCAACCAGTTTCAGTGCCGGTCGTCTTGGCTTTCCAGCGCATGGTTGGCAGACGCAGCCCTCGGCGTGGGGCGGCCCTGGAGGCTGACCAGGACCTCGAAGTCGGCCTTGTCCTTGCCGGCGGCATATCCCTCGGCGTAGCAGGCGCAGGGCTCGGGACAGTCGCATAGGGGCCGGTCGGTGTCGGTCATCGGAGGCCTCCGGCGTGTGGCTTGGTATGCACGATTAGACTAATTGTCGTTGATCACCCGCCACCACGTCCGCCACCTGCACCACCTCGTCATCCACCCCTCCCGTGCGCGGTTCATTCAGGGTTCCCTTGCATCGTCGCTTAGCTGCCTCCGGACAAGTGCTCATTCCATTCGTCCCAAAGCAACCTCGTTCCTACATCGCAAGACGTGCAATAGGCTTCTGTGCATCTGGCCCATTCGGGGCGTTCATTTTCCGGCGTGCATGGTTCGAGCCCATGTTCAGGGCAGGTCAAGGCGCGGCCTGTACCCAAGCATTCAGTGCATATACTTTCGTTGGTCAACGGATCGGTTGGCATCACACCCGCGCAGGTTCAAGGATTGGGCTATCGACTGCTTCCTCTACGCTGTGCTGTGCACCTTGGCACGGCCCGCACCGGAAGCAATCGGCGGGCCTATTCATAGGTCCAGAGATCCAGGTTGAGGTTAATCCACACACCTTCGGAGTCAACTAAACCAAAGCCAAGGTGGGAACTACATTTTGGAGCGATGGCAAAGGCACGGCAGGTGTAAACATCAATGCGTCGGCTCTGGCCTGTAACAGGGTTCGGCAGCGATGTCTCACTTCATCCTTACGGTGTGTTAGTACTACAACGACGAGTTGTCTGGTAGGATGGCTGGACAGATGATGTTGGGTGGTTTGGGTGATGGATGCGGCGAGCTTCGAGCGGGTCTACGACAGCCTTCAGGAATTCCACGCCTTCTTTGCGGCCTCCTTCGGCCGCAAGCAGTGGCGGGATCACAGCGGGAATTACCTTCAGGCGCTGCTGGTGCAGGACCAGGAGCGGCGCAACGCCGAGAATCTCTCGGAATCGGTGGGCATCTCGGCCCGGGCGATGCAGCGCTTTCTCACCGAGGCCCGGTGGTCCGATGAGACAGTCATAGGGCGGTTGCAGGAATACTTGGCCCCCAGGCTGGGACACCTGGAGGCGGTGTGGGTGTTCGATGGCAGCGACTTCCCCAAGCAGGGCAGGAAATCGGCGGGAGTGGCCCGGCAGTACTGCGGCAGGCTGGGCAAGGTGGCCAACTGCCAGGGTGGGATGTTCCTGGCCTACGTCAGCCCGCTGGGCCGGGCGTTGGTGGACAAGCGGCTGTATCTGCCCAAGAGTTGGACCTCCGACCAGGACCGGTGTGCTGCGGCGGGTGTGCCGGAGGACCGGCGGAACTACCGGTCAAAGACGGAGTTGGCCCTGGAGATGCTGGAGCGGGTCCTGGAGTTGGGCTACCTCAGGGCCGAGTGGGTTGCCGGAGACGACGCCTTCGGGATGTCGCCGACCTTCCGGGAGGGACTGGCGGCCCTGGGGATGCGCTACGTGCTGGACGTTCCGGGCGGCACTACGGTCTGGCCCTTGGACCCGGCTTGGACCAGTCCGGAATATCCGGGGTTCGGCCGCCCCCGCAAACCCAAGCTGCGGCCTGGGCAGCGGCGGACCATGGAGCAGCGCGGTGATGAACTGCCGGATGAGGCTTGGCGGGAGATAACGGTGGCCCAGGGAAGCCAGGGGCCGCGCACCTACCGGTTCAGTGCCCAGCGGGTGCGGGCCACCAGGAGGCGCAAGCCCGGCGAGGAACTGTGGGCCGTCTGGCGCCGGAACCTGGACGGCAGCGAGCCCCGCTACTACCTGTCCAACGCTCCCGAGGGCACAACCTTGGAGACTCTGGCCTACGTGGGTGGGTCCAGGTGGCGCATTGAAACGGAGTTCGAGACTGAGAAGGGTGACGTGGGGCTGGACGAATACGAGACCCGCAGCTGGGCAGGGTGGCATCACCACATAGCCATGTGCCTGCTGGGTGGAGCGTTCCTGCTGAGCCTGCAGCAGGATTGGGGGGAAAAAGATGCCCCGGATCACGAGGCCACAGGTGTACCGGGTGGTGCGGGAGATGCTGCCCCGGGAGCAGTTCGGGCCCGATCAATTGCTGTTGTGGCTGGAGGATACGCAGCTACGCAACGAACGGGCTCGCCGTTCCCACGAGAGACGCCGCTCCACCCGCCGCGAAAGCAGGATGGAGCCGCCACCTTAAACCCGTCGTTGTAGTACTAGGAGAGAGTGGACTAGCAGGAGCGTTGTTTCCGCGCCCGGTTACATTATCAGGTCCAATGAGTATCGTCGAGCTAAGTGAGGATCAGACGGGCTTGTTAGGGATTTGAATATTTGGCGGAGCGCCAGCTAAGTTCTCTAATCGTTCTGAACTTGACGCACCGCCGATCTGGCCTCAAGCTAGGGAGATTCTGAAACTGGGGGGATTTCATGTACACCACCGACATGTACGAAGGAATGCTGGCGGAAACCACTTCCATCCGCGGTCACAACGGTGATGCAATAAACGCTTACGTTGCCAAGCCTTTGGGCGCGGGTCCATTCCCTGGGATGGTGTTGGTCCACCACGCGCCTGGCTGGGACGAATGGTACCGGGAGGCTGCGCGCCGGTACGCCCACCACGGGTATATAACCATATCGCCAAACCTGTACCACCGGGAAGGCGACGGGGAACCCTATGAAGTTGGAGCTAGAGTCAGGGCTGCCGGGGGAATCTCTGACGACCAGGCGGTGGGAGACTTGGCGGCGGCAATGCAGTACCTCCGCGCTCTGCCCAACCATAACCGCAAAGTGGGTATCTTCGGCACCTGTTCCGGAGGACGGCTCACCTTCCTCACTGCTTGCCGGGTAGAGGGCTTCGATGCGGCTATTGAGTGCTGGGGAGGGCGCGTTGTTGCTTCCGGAGACGACCTCACGGCTAAGCAACCGGTGGCGCCCATAGATTACACCAACGACTTGAAATGTCCGATTCTGGGGTTGTTCGGCAACGACGACCAGGCGCCCACGCCGGAACAGGTGAACCAGCATGAAGAGAAGCTGAAAGCAGCCGGCAAGAACGCTGAATTCCACCGGTACGACGGCGCAGGCCACGGTTTCTTCTACTACCATACGCCAAACTATCGCCAAGAACAGGCGGTGGACGGCTGGAATAAGATATTCGCGTTCCTAGAGAAGACCCTGTCCGGTTAATCTCGGGATCAAGACTCGCGGCGTTTGTAGATGAGAGACTTACAGCCGCATCGCCTCATTCGGCTTTCGACGAAGCGAAGTGATGTGGCTGGAGGCCCGCCACAAACGCGGGATACATTGGTTAACAAGTCATGCGGCGCCGCAGAGTGGATGGCGACCGCTAGTAGACCGGCTGGTAGAACCGCACGTTGAGAGGTTCCTAGTCCTTATTGTCTATGTCGTGGTTGCCGCTGAAGACGCCGGTTGCCGCTACCAGTGATTACTTCTCCCTTCAATCGGCTAGCTATCTGATGCCCCGTGGCCACCTTACGATAGCCAACGTGGGGACCATCTTGTCACCAGTTGTCCCCAGGTAGTCACTCAGAGTTCTCCAATCATTCACCGTTCTTTGCGACAATTCCCGCAGCCATAGCCATCCTTTCAGGTGATTGCGTGCTGCTCGCGAGTCTCCGCGCGACATCGGCTGAAGAATTCGACACGGCCAAGGGACAACGGAGGAAGTTTGAAGGAAGAAAGGTTTCTCGCCAGGATCAGCGACCCCAGGGGACGTTCATCCAGATCCCAATATTCCACAACGTTGATAGATGTGGAGTCACGTTTTTGCTCGCGCTCCTTCTGAATCGGCCACTCTCTGCAGACGCCGAATTTCTATTCCGGTTGTTGATATTGGTCGCACTTCCTCTTGCAGTGATCGCCCACATTCGCCGATTTCACGACCTAGGACGTTCAGGCTGGGGCGTCCTTTTGTTTTTAATACCTTTTTTGAATCTGGCCTGGTTCATTCACCTGTTGACCACGCCAAGCGTCGCGACTCCGGAACCCGCAATCGCCTGATTCGTTATGTGGCGGCGTTGACCAAGCGCACAGGCCGGGACCGATGAACACCTAACCACTCAATGCGGCTGGCCGGCCAGGCGTTACAGGTTCATTTCCTCTACCAGAGTGGGCAGCATAACCGCAACCACCGCCGGCGTGCCGTTGCGGACGTGCTCCAGGCCTCTGCGCAGTGCGGGGCCGACTTCCTCGGGTTCACGGACGGTTTCCCCGTAGCTATTGGCGGCTTCCGCCAACTTGGCAAAGTCCGGCGGCGGATCGAAAAGTCCTCCGTCGTAGTTGCCTGCGCTTGCTGCCGACCCTTCGGGGTATGTTCCTTTCAGACCCCGGGTACCGGTGCTGTAGGACCGATTTACGAAGACCACGGACAGGAAAGGCGCGCCGTGATGCGCGGCGGCCCAAAGTGCGGCCATCGGTGTGCCGAACATGAAATACCCGTCGCCGGTCGCCAAGATAACGTCGCTTTGCGGCCGGGCTAGTTTGGCGCCGAAGGCCGCGCCGCCGCCCCAACCGCCGCTGCTGCCCCCGCTTTTGAAGTAGGTGCCCGGCTGGTTCCTCCCTCTATAGGCTTGAACGAAGGGAGCGTTGCTCAATGCGTCGTCCAACAGGATGCTGTCCGGCTCAAGAATTTGGCCCAGTTGATACGCCACCCAACGGGGATGGATCGGCCGGCGCCGCCCGGCGTTGAGGGCCTCTTCCTCGGCGGCGGCAACCTGTGCTCGCTTCCGTTCTTCCAGCAAGGCACGGCGGTCCGCGATACGAGACATATCGCTGGCGGTGAGCATATTGGTAGCTGCCTCGTATATGGCTTGCGCCGCTCCCGAGGTGGAAACCGGCAACCATAGGTCGGCGCGGTGCTCCATGGTCTTGAAGCGGGAATAGACCGGATCCACGTCCACCCAAATGGTCTTGGCGCCGGAATTGGGCGAGCCTTCTCCAGGGCTGTACGGAATGGGTGATTCCATGACCGGCAGGGCATCGGCGTCCTTGGGAGATGGCCCGGTTCCAAACAGGGGATGGGTGGTGGGAAAGTTGAGCCGGTCGGTGTGGCTCTCAGCCACTGGAAGCGCTAACAGCTCCGCCAGCCGTATCACGTGTTCGACCGATTCAGGGTTGCGTCCGGACTTGGCCAGGCATAGCAGTGGATTGTCGGCCTTGATAAGCCATTCAGCGGCCCGCCGAGCGTCGGCCGGGTCGGGCCAGGCCGGCCGCGCTAACCCCATCTCGTCCCGGGTGGGGAACCGTGTGACCCCGGGCAGAGGCAACATGGCCGCCTCTCTGGGAACCGAAAGGTAAACCGGCCCTTTCGGCTCGCTCATCGCCACCTGAAGCAGCCGGCTGATCATCAAGCCGGGATTGTCCTGATGTTCCAGGCGGTGGTCCACTTTGGTGTATTGGCGCACTATCTCAGCCTGGTCGCGGGGTTCCTGCACCCACTGGACCGGGCTGTTTCTTCCCCCAGTCATGGCACCTGGAAACGCTCTTGGCCCTGTACCAGCCGTCATCAGGACCGGATACGAGCCACGCCAGACTGTGTGGATGGCGGCGCCGTAGTTCAAGGTGCCCACGTCCACATGGACCGCGGTGGCCGAAGGTTTGCCAGACACCATGGCATCGCCGGCGGCGGCGTTTAGGGCGACGCCCTCGTGGGTCACGGTTACCAGGCGGGGGGCCGGCCACTCCCGTTCCTTGGCTCTGGCGATAGATTCTTGCCAGAAAGCGATCTCCGAACCGGATACCAAGAAGAGGTTGTCAACGCCGCCCAGTTTCATGGAGGCGACCAGTGCATCGGACCACTCGTTGGCGCCATATTCGCCCCAGCTAGCTTCGTAGTTCCCCATTGTGTCTTGAGTCATAAATTCCTCCGTCGCGCCCAGTTTACCAGTGTGGCGACCAGTGTGGCGACCAGTGTGGGGACCAGGGTAAGGCAACCAGGACGGTATTTCCTAATAGCGAATCACCACCAGTTGGTCGGCGGCGGACTCGGGCAGCCAAACCTCGCCGCGCCGGCCGAGTATCTGCCTTACGTTGCTCGGGTTGCCGGGCAGATCAAAAACCTCAAACAACTCACTCTCCGGGTCGAACCTGACTACTGCGTTGGCGCCGAAATCGCTAAGCCAGACCATGTCATTCTCGTCCACATAAACCGCATACGCCCGTGGCGCCGGACCCGGAAGCTTCCACTCGCGCCATTCGCCGGTGGATGGGTCATAGACGGCCACTTGCCCCGAGTTCCACTCACTGACCCAAATCCTGCCTTGGGAATCCGGCCATACCCGTCTAGCTCCTTGATTCGGTGTCGGCGGGTCAAGCACTTCTGCTTCGCCCGATTCGACGTTGATGAGGCCGACGTAACTTCCGGCCAGAGAAGCATAATAAACGTCCCCGTTGGGGCTGGTAGCGATGCCGTATGGTCCTCTACCACGGGGAGCATCGAAGACTTCGATTTCGCGAGCCTTAGGATCCAACCGGCCGTAGAAACCGTTTTGTCCGGTAAACCATAACACCCCAGCGTTGTCGAATGTGGCCGTATTCAGGTTTGCATTGGGGCGATCAGAAGGCAGAGGGAAGATGTCCACCCCTAGATCCTCTGGGTCGACGCGCACGATGGCGTTCAGCCCGCCGTCGGTGATCCACGGCGCCCCGTCGGGCCCCACAATGACTCCATGGGGCCGGGAACCAGCGCCCAGCGGCGTATGCCGGGTGTCTCCGGTTTCCGGATCAAGCCACCCAAGTTCCCCTGATCCTTGCGCGGTGTACCACACTCCGCCGTCTAGGGCGGGCGCTACATCGTGGGGGCGGGACCCTGCTGGAATTGGAAATGCTTGTAACCGCGGTTTAGCCGGAGTCTCATTGCTCGTGGACGGTGGCGCGGGTGGCGAATTTGCCGTTCTTGTGGGCCCTAGCGTTGAATCTGCCGGTGGGCTTGAGAAAGGGGTTTTCGTGGATGGGGTTTTCATGGATAGGGGCGCAGGCGCCGAAGTAGGCGACGATGCAGGTGTCGAAACCGGCGCAGGTTCATTGGTTGGTTTGGCTGACCCGTTGCACCCAGCTAGCGCCAATAGAATCAACGTTCCCATAAAAAGTGAGGCCACGGGCCCCCAAGTGGCGGCGGCCTTCATAATATTCTGACGATTCAATTTGTTGCCGTGCTCGATCGCAATATTGTGGTCATGCGTGTCCTCCCATTAGGCGGGTGTGTGTGTCATTTTATACTGGCGCCAATAGTTCGAAAACGCCTCCTGCATTTTTTGGACATCGGTGGTTCGTTGCAATTTTGTTGTGTTCATAGTGTCGCGCTTTGGACCGCTACATAGAACGCAGCATCTAACGCTGGGTCTAGAGATTTCTCCGCTTTGCTCCAAAGAATTACCAACCACTGATTCATGGTGGATTGTAGGGGTTGCTTGAAAGCCGTAGCCCTGATCCCGCGAAATCCCGATAGCTTGTACTTGGCCGAGCTACTCGTGCCGAGCATCGATGATGTGTCCGATGGCCGGGGTGTGCTGGTCAAAGTGCTGCGGGTTGGGTTGGATGGAACCGATAGGGAGATTAAAGCCGGCGCATACGGAGCCCCGCCGCCCGGCTACGATTTTTTGATACCAGGTCATGAATCCTTCGGCGTCGTGAATCAGATCGGTTCTAGGGTCTCCGGGCTGCTGCTTGGCGACTACGTGGTAGCCCGCGTGCGGCGTCCCGGAAACAGCCCCTACGACGCCATCGGGATGCAGGATATGAGCACAGATGATGAATACCACGAACACGGAATAAATCTGTTGCACGGATTCCTTACCGAATACTTTGTAGACACTCCCGAGTTCCTAACAGTAATTCCCCGTGGTCTCCGTGAAACCGGTGTATTGGTGGAGCCGATGACCGTGATTGAAAAAGGCGTGACTCAAGCCTTTGAGATACAACGGCGGCTGCGAATCTGGAATCCAAAACGGGCCGCCGTTATGGGGGCAGGGACCATTGGTCTGCTGGCCACTCTGGTGCTGAGGTTGCGCGGTCTGGACGTGGTTACCCTAGCGCTGCAGGAAGGCCCGTACCTCAACGCTGAGCTGGTGGAGGCGCTGGGAGCACGATATGTCAGCACCAGCCAAATGCCGTTATCAGAGGCGGCAAGGAACTACGGTCCTTTCGATCTGATGTTCGAGGCCACCGGGTTCTCCCCCGCATTCGAGGCCATGGAAGCACTCGGAAAGAACGGTGTTCTAGTGCTGTCCAGCGTGACCGGGGGCAACCGCAAGATGGAAGTACCGACTGACGCTATCAACCTAGTACTACAACGACGCGTTATGAGAAAACACGCTCAGGTCTTCTTCTTCAGCTACGGACCGTTCATCATGGGAGACTCGCACTCGTTCGTTGCCAGCTTCAAAATCCGCCCACGAGTTACCTTGTAGGATAACGCGTCGTTGTAGTACTAGAGGTCTGGCCGGAAAGCCATTGGCCGGGTTTCGCGCTACGCCAGACAGACGTATTATAGTCTTATGTGGCATGATAGTATCTGTAATACAGTTCAAGAACCCACTATTACATTGATAATCGTCGCTAAGAAAACGACGACTTGGGGAGAATCGGGGTTTCCGTCCGAGTTTCTAGGTTTCGTGCTGGGCAACAAAGTCGCCGTGGGCACAGTCAATGCGGGCAGGGAGCATTATCAGGCGGCGGTGCAAGACATGGCTCTGGCCGAGGCGGCCTACCCAGGTTGGCTATCCCGGTTGCTAACCCATCCAGTCCAAGGATTGGACAATTATCGGCAGGCCTTTGAGTTGCTAACTGGTCCGCATGGGCCGGTCAAGTTATATGTCGAGGTGGCCTTGATACAATAGAAACTGGCAAGTACGCCTAAGCCCGTCTTTGGGGAGAGACAAAGTGGTGCAGCAGAATCGATACGACGTAATCATCATCGGCAGCGGGGCCGGTGGGGGCACCCTTGCCTATAAACTGGCTCCTTCTGGTAAGAGCATCTTGATTCTGGAACGCGGGGAGTTCTTGAGCCGGGAGAAGGAAAACTGGGACTCCCGGGAAGTCTTCGTCAAGGGCCGGTACAATAACGCCGAAAACTGGCTTGACGCCACCGGGAAGGAGTTCCAGCCGGGCCAGCACTATTTCGTAGGCGGCAATACGAAGTTCTACGGAGCCGTGCTTCTTCGGATGCGCCGCGAGGACTTTGGCGAGTTGCAACACCACGGAGGTATATCGCCAGCATGGCCGCTGGGATATGACGACTTCGAGCCCTACTATACCCAGGCGGAGCAGCTCTACCAGGTGCACGGAGAGCGTGGCATAGACCCCACGGAACCATCGGCTAGCGGCCCATTGCCATTCCCGCCAATCAGCAATGAGCCGCGCATCGAAGAATTGGCCGGCGACCTTCGCCGAATCGGAAACACGCCCTTCCCTCTACCGGTAGGAATCATGCTAAATGAAGCGGACCGCCATCTCAGTCCGTGCGTTCGCTGCAACACCTGCGACGGATTTCCGTGCCTGGTTAACGCCAAAGCCGACGCCCACGTGGTCTGCGTGGAACCCGCTTTGAAGCACGCCAACGTTACTTTGTTGACCAAAGCCAAAGTGACCTCGTTGAAGACTAGTCCCAACGGGCGTTCAATAACCGGTGTGGAAGTAGAGCGGGACGGGCAGCAAGAGACCTACTCCGCCGACGTGGTCGTCGTTTCGTGTGGGGCGGTCAACTCAGCGGCGTTGTTGCTGCGTTCGGCGGGCGGCCGGCATCCTAATGGCCTGGCCAATAGTTCGGACATGGCCGGCCGGCACTACATGGCCCACAACAATTCAGCGATGCTGGCCCTGTCGCGCCGGCCTAACCCGACGATCTTTCAAAAGACCATTGGAATCAACGACTATTACTTCGGGTCAGACGACTGGCAATACCCTTTGGGACATATTCAAATGCTGGGTAAGAGCGACTCCAATATGCTCCGGGAAAGCGCTCCACGTCTGGTTCCTGGCCGAGTGTTAGATGAGATGGCTGGGCGCTCCCTGGACTTTTGGCTGACTTCCGAGGACTTGCCTTCTCCTGAGAATCGGGTGACGATCAATTCTAGTGGGCAAGTGGTTTTGCAATACTCCGAGAACAATGCCGAGGGACACCGGCGGCTCGTCAACAAACTTCGGGGAATGCTCAAAGAGATCGGTTGCGAAGACCGCCTTATCCCATGTTCAGTCTACCTGAACAAGAAGATCCCGCTGGCCGGAGTAGCCCACCAGAACGGGACATTGCGCTTTGGAAGCGATCCTCAAGAGTCGGTGCTAGACATAAACTGCAAAGCCCATGACTTGGACAACCTTTACGTGGTCGATTCCAGCTTTTTCGTCTCCAGTTCCGCCGTGAACCCATCTCTGACTATCATCGCCAATGCGTTGAGGGTTGGCGACCACCTTCTAGAACGACTAAGGTGAGTTTGGAAGGTTCGTTGATCTTTCGGGACCCCAAGTGGCGGCGGACGTCGTTGGAATGGATTGTGAATGCCGGGTAGTCAATCGGGTATTTGAGGATCAAGGCGAAACGATCACCGGGAACCGGGCAAACAACACCACATACAAAGTTCTGTGGAGCCCAAGCTGCCCGGCTTGGGGGTTCCCAGTTGTCACTGCCTTAAGGATGGATTTGCTCGCTTCGGGAATTGACGAGGAATCCCTCGTGACGTTGCAAGAAGTCGCCGGCCAAGGCAGAGAATGCCTCAGGCCGGTCAGCGTCGGCTTCATGGGCTGCGTCATAAACTAGAATGAAATTGCAGTTGGGGAGTCTCTCACAGTAAACGCGGCCCATTTCTGGCGGGGTCATCTGATCCTTGGTTCCAAACAGGACTAATACCGGGACGTTCAGATCGGACATGAGGACTTCCAACTCTTGATCGGATGCCGAAACCCGCAGACGGCCGACTAATTCTCGTTGTTTCTCCCGGACGGCAGGGTCATCGGTCGGGTGGGAGTCATGGAGTTCGGGATGGGCATACAACTTGGCCATCAACTCTTCCTGGGAGAGCGTCTGGAACGTTTGACTCCCTTCGGGTCGAATGGCGGCTGGCCCCACTAGGACCAACGCTTGGACCTTTTCCGGCAGCTGCATCGCCAACCACAGGGCTAGGGTTCCTCCGAATGAGTTGCCCATCAAGTTGAAACTGGTGATTCCCAGTGAGGCTATCGCGTTCGCCATGGTAAGAGCCAGTTCTTGCACCGACTGTGAACGGAGATTGGCAGGCGACTTACCAAATCCGGGAACTTCGAAAAGGATGACCCGGTTATGTTGGGCCAAAAGTCGATGGGAACGATATATATTCATACCACCGGCGCCGTGAAAGACTACCAACGGATCGCCTTCACCGGCTGATCGGTAGCGAATGCGAAAGCCGTCCGCTTCTACAAATTCCTCGTCGAACGCAGCTTCAGGTACGGCATTGTCGGAAATTCCACTCACCTGAACCAAATGTCCTCCGTTCCTGGCGGTAAACTAGATCCCTGCCGGTAGCCCCAATGAAAACGGCCCCAAGCCCGCGGGAGAATCACATTTCCTTCAAGCGGGGAATTACCTTGGCGCCGAAGAGCTCGATTGAGCGCATAACTTGCTCATGCTCCGGCACCGCGATGATAACCTCAAAAACCCCTACGCCAACCTCGTCGTGAATCCGCTTCATCTGTGACAACACCGTATCAGGGCTACCCACCAAAATCTGGCCAAGTTCAATGCGGTCGTCCAAGCCGGTGATCCCATATCGGCGGTGGCCGCCTGGTTGGCCTCTTGGGTCCCGGCCCCAATATCCGGCCTGGGCCACGGCCTGGTTCAACGTCGGAGTGCCTAGAGGTCCGGCCGGAAAGCCATTGGCCGGGTTTCGCGCTACGCCAGACAGACGCATTATAGTCTTATGTGGCATGATAGTGTCTGTAATACTGTTCAAGAACCCACTGTTACATCGACAATCGTCGCTAAGAAAACGACGACTTGGGGAGAATCGGGGTTTCCGTCCGAGTTTCTAGGCCGAATCTGGCGGCGGATGCGGTGCTCGCCTCGAAATTTTCCCGGGCTTCTTGGTCTGTCTCGGCCACCGTGATCCCGATTCGGTACACGATGTCATCCGGCGTGGGGTCCCATCCCACCAAGTTGGCTTGCTCCCGGTAGTGCCGCGACGCCTCCCGGGCTAAGGGCAACGTGGTAATAGCAAACCCGACTCCCAGGTGGTTTCGGGCCGCCAATTCTCCGGAATCCGGACTGGAGCCAGAGATGTAAACAGGTGGGTGGGGCGATTGAACGGGGCGCGGCCAAATAGAAATGGACCGGAACTCATAATGGCGCCCCAGCCATCCAAAGGGTTGCGGCTCGGTCCAGGCTTTGAGAATGAGGTCGAGCGCTTCGTCGAACCGTTGGCGTGACTCGCTGAGATTCGTGCCGTAGGTGATGTACTCGTTTGGGGTTCCTCCACGACAAGGCAGAGCGCCTCTTGGGGATGGAGAGTCACCGTACGGCCTTTGCCCTCTCCAGCTGCCACGCACTGGGACCGCAGGGGGCATACGCCACAGACCGCCGGGTCGAATTGACCCAGAATGTAGGTGGTGTCCACCGCCACCTTCATCCGCCGTCCTTTCAGGCAGCCGGTCTGCCGGGCGAATTGGAGGCTGCGCTGAAAGACGGCCCGCACCCGGTCGTGGAGGATCAGCTGGGCTCGAAACAGTTGCAGGGTGCTCTTGGCAAAGGGACGGTCCTCCACCTCAATCCCCAACGCCACCTTCCACCGGATATCGAAGTCCGCCCTCTGCTTGGCTTCCAGGTCGCTCACTTTGTCGTAGGCTTGCAACAACAGCGCGGTGGCCACCAGACTGGGCGCCACGCTATCCCGGCCATTGTCCGGGCAATACAGTTCGGCGAAGTCTTCGTCTCGAAATAGCTGACCCCGCAGGGAGGCCAGGAAGCCGTAGAAGGAGCCGCGGCCCACATAGTCCAGGTAGAGATGGTCCGCTTCCAGGAACCCCAGCTGTTTAGAGCGTTTTCCCAGCATCCCCTGCCTCCCACACCCATTAAATTATCCTGACAATTATATCGGAACAGTCGAGGTCAGTGCACTTTTCGGCCAGACTTCTAGTACTACAACGACGTGTTATCCTACAAGGTAACTCGTGGGCGGATTTTGAAGCTGGCAACGAACGAGTGCGAGTCTCCCATGATGAACGGTCCGTAGCTGAAGAAGAAGACCTGAGCGTGTTTTCTCATAACGCGTCGTTGTAGTACTAGTACTACAACGACGGGTTTAAGGTGGCGGCTCCATCCTGCTTTCGCGGCGGGTGGAGCGGCGTCTCTCGTGGGAACGGCGAGCCCGTTCGTTGCGTAGCTGCGTATCCTCCAGCCACAACAGCAATTGATCGGGCCCGAACTGCTCCCGGGGCAGCATCTCCCGCACCACCCGGTACACCTGTGGCCTCGTGATCCGGGGCATCTTTTTCCCCCCAATCCTGCTGCAGGCTCAGCAGGAACGCTCCACCCAGCAGGCACATGGCTATGTGGTGATGCCACCCTGCCCAGCTGCGGGTCTCGTATTCGTCCAGCCCCACGTCACCCTTCTCAGTCTCGAACTCCGTTTCAATGCGCCACCTGGACCCACCCACGTAGGCCAGAGTCTCCAAGGTTGTGCCCTCGGGAGCGTTGGACAGGTAGTAGCGGGGCTCGCTGCCGTCCAGGTTCCGGCGCCAGACGGCCCACAGTTCCTCGCCGGGCTTGCGCCTCCTGGTGGCCCGCACCCGCTGGGCACTGAACCGGTAGGTGCGCGGCCCCTGGCTTCCCTGGGCCACCGTTATCTCCCGCCAAGCCTCATCCGGCAGTTCATCACCGCGCTGCTCCATGGTCCGCCGCTGCCCAGGCCGCAGCTTGGGTTTGCGGGGGCGGCCGAACCCCGGATATTCCGGACTGGTCCAAGCCGGGTCCAAGGGCCAGACCGTAGTGCCGCCCGGAACGTCCAGCACGTAGCGCATCCCCAGGGCCGCCAGTCCCTCCCGGAAGGTCGGCGACATCCCGAAGGCGTCGTCTCCGGCAACCCACTCGGCCCTGAGGTAGCCCAACTCCAGGACCCGCTCCAGCATCTCCAGGGCCAACTCCGTCTTTGACCGGTAGTTCCGCCGGTCCTCCGGCACACCCGCCGCAGCACACCGGTCCTGGTCGGAGGTCCAACTCTTGGGCAGATACAGCCGCTTGTCCACCAACGCCCGGCCCAGCGGGCTGACGTAGGCCAGGAACATCCCACCCTGGCAGTTGGCCACCTTGCCCAGCCTGCCGCAGTACTGCCGGGCCACTCCCGCCGATTTCCTGCCCTGCTTGGGGAAGTCGCTGCCATCGAACACCCACACCGCCTCCAGGTGTCCCAGCCTGGGGGCCAAGTATTCCTGCAACCGCCCTATGACTGTCTCATGGGACCACCGGGCCTCGGTGAGAAAGCGCTGCATCGCCCGGGCCGAGATGCCCACCGATTCCGAGAGATTCTCGGCGTTGCGCCGCTCCTGGTCCTGCACCAGCAGCGCCTGAAGGTAATTCCCGCTGTGATCCCGCCACTGCTTGCGGCCGAAGGAGGCCGCAAAGAAGGCGTGGAATTCCTGAAGGCTGTCGTAGACCCGCTCGAAGCTCGCCGCATCCATCACCCAAACCACCCAACATCATCTGTCCAGCCATCCTACCAGACAACTCGTCGTTGTAGTACTAGGAGGGCAACGGATGGACCGGGGCCCCGAGACCGTCCTGTCGGGCATGAGGCAGCACCCTCCTGCCTTTTTCCCAGAGGCCCCTATCGCAGATGGGCTGAGAGCCAGATACTGACATCTAGCTACCCGTTGTGAACAACGATGCAGGGGAATACTCCGTTGGCATTGGCCGGCGGATTGGTGGACAGTGTTTTGGTAAGATTTCACGATTCTATAGAATAATCGAACCCTGTCGAGTTTCGGTTTTGCTAAGTGTTGCTGGGCAGGTCTTGTCAAACTAAGTTATCGCGGTAGGGGCAACTTAATAGTTGAGTCTGCTTCGTTGGAGAACATGGCTACCGAGATGCAAATCCAGTTGGTGTTGACTAACCTGGCAGAAGTAAAAGCATGTGAAATGTGTGCGACTAGGATCCGCTTTGGGGATGCGGAGTGCCCCCATTGCGGGGCCGACCTAGAGGAATACCTGCGTAGTTGGGCAGAGGATCTGATCGACGGCCTGGAATTGGGTTCAGGAGACGGCGGTAATTAAGGTGGACCCTATCAGTTGGACAATTTTGAGGCAATATTAAGTGAGGGTTACGCCGTCTTTCCAGGGTTTACCAATGCTCTGCTTGGCGGCTACCTCCTCTCTTTTGACCGTCCATCCGTTGGTACTTAGCCCGGATCCACCGATAGAGGGCGTGTCGCGACAGGGCGGATAGGGAAGGAAGTGCTCCTCTGAATCTGGGATAATGGTTTTATAACAGAAAACCGACCAGAAACAAGGAACACCCAATAGATGCTACCACGCAACCACCTCGACCGCATCCACATCACCTTCGACGCAGGGCCTTTTCATTTTCTCAAAATAGTATAAAATTATTACCAGTTTAAGCGGGAGGGGAGGATGATGACTTTGAGGGAAGCGCTGGATTTGGCGCCTGACTTCCGGAGTAGCCAAGGGCGACGCCACTCTTTGGGGGCGATCCTGGCCTTGGCCACCTGTGCCATGCTGTGCGGCGCCCGCAGCTTATACGCCATAGCGCAATGGGGGCGGGACCAAGGGGGTGCTACGGCGCAGCTTTTGGGGTTCAGCCAGGAGAAGACACCCTGCGTGGCCACCCTCCACCGGGTGTTCAAGGACCTGGACGTGGCGGCCTTTGAGGCAGAAGTCGGCAACTGGCTGGCAAATAGCGGGGTAGAGGCGGATGATCCCCTGTCCCTGGACGGGAAAACCTTGCGAGGGGTCCACGGCCAAGAGATACCCGGGGTCCATGTGGTGTCGGCCTACGCTAGCCGCGCTGGGGCAGTGCTGGCGCAGGTAGCTGCGCCGGGCAAAGGGGAAGAATTGGCGGCGGTCAAAGAAGTATTGGGCCAGGTACCCCTGAAGGGTCGGGTAGTAGTGGCTGATGCCTTACTGACCCAACGGAAAGTCTGTGAGCAGATTGTGGCAGGCGGCGGAGAGTATCTGCTGCCAGTTAAAGAGAATCAGCCCACCTTGCGCCGAGACCTGGAGGAGGCTTTTTCCCCTGCTAGGAACTGAGAGGGCTGGTGGGCCAACCGTACCTCCCTGGCTGGCAGCGGAGTGGCGAGCACGCGGGGCCAAGCTGACGGTCTGGGCCGATGCTCCAGTAAAGCGGCGTCATGGGCGGCTGGAGCGGCGAGAGTTGTGGGCCTTGGCCGACCCAGAGCTAAATGGCTACGTGGGCAGCGCTGGGACGGTCGGGGAAGCGTGGCCGCATCTGCAACAGGTGTGTCGGCTAGAGCGCCAGCGGGTCGTGAAGGGCAAGAAACAGGTGGCTGTGAGCTATGCAATTAGCAGTCTCCCAGCCACTGATGCCGATGCCAGGCGATTGTTGAGCCTTTCCCGTGGGCACTGGGGCATCGAGAACCGCCTCCACTGGGTACGGGATGTGACCTTCGACGAGGACCGCTCTCAGGTGCGCACTGGGGCCGCCCCACAGGTTCTGGCGGGCCTGCGGAACCCGGTCATCAGCTTGGTACGTCGGGCTGGGCATTCCAACGTAGCCGCTGCCCTACGCCGCCACAATGCCCATCTCAGCGAAGCTTTCGACATGATGGGCTTTACCTACCAGGCAGGAGAATGAAAAGGCCCTGCTTCGACGACCACCGCCTGGTCAACAATGCCGGCCTGCTCCTTCCCGCCACCTTGGCTTGCACCTCGGCCTTTCCCAACTGGTTGACCGGCGCCTGGACCTGGGCCGGGCCCCAGGCCGAGCCAACACCGGTGACAAGATGATGACGCTGGTGGCATCTGCGTTGGCGGGCGGCGACTGCATCGACGACGCCGATGCGCTGCGCGCCGGCGGGACAGCCTGCACCCTGGGCAGTGTGCTCAAGGCGCCCTCCACCCTGGGCGCCTTCCTGCGCAGCTTTCGCTGGGGCCACGTCCGCCAACTGGACCGGGCGAGCCGCGAGTTGCTGGCCCGGGCCTGGCAGGCCGGAGCCGGACCCGGCGACGCACCATTTACCATCGACCTTGATTCGACGATCTGCGAGACCTACGGACTGGCCAAGGAGGGCGCCCGCCACCACGGCTACACCGGCGCCTGGGGCTATCACCCGCTGTTGGCCGTCGCCGCCGGCGCCGGCGACGTGCTGATGTCCCGGCTGCGCGAGGGCCGCGCCAACACCGCCCGCGGGGCCGCCCACTTCCTGCGGGAGACGGTGGGGCGGATGCGCTACGCTGGCGCCAGCGTAGCGCACCCTGCGGGCCGACAGCGGCTTCTATACCCACGCCGTGGTCGCCGTCTGCCGCAAGCTGGACGTGCGCTTCTCCATCACCATCCGCCAGCACAAAAGCCTGCGCAATCTCATCGAGGCCATACCCGAAGCTGCCTGGACGCCGATTCCCTACTGGATGGACGGCGCGGCCGCTGTGGCCGAGACGACTTATACCCCCTTCCAGAGTGAGCCGGACGCCGCGCCGGTGCGGCTCATCGTCCGGCGGGTGCAGCCGACCCCCGGTTCCCAACTGGCCCTCTTCGCCACCTACAGTTATCACGGCTTCATCACCGACCGGGACGGAGAGACCCTGGAACTGGAGGCCGACCACCGCGGCCACGCCGAGATCGAGAATGCGATGCGCGACCTCAAGTACGGCGTCGGGTTGAACCACATGCCGTCCGGCCGCTTCGCCGCCAACGGCGCCTGGCTGGCCGTCCAGGTGATGTCCCACAACCTGGCCCGCTGGACCGCGCGCATCGGCCTGGGCGAGCAGATCGTGACCACCAAGACCCTCAGGCGACGGTTCTTCTCCCTGGCCGGACGGCTCACCCGCTCGGCGCGCCGCCTCCACCCTGCATCTGCCCCAGCGCTGGCCTTGGGAAACCCAGTTCAGTCGCGCCCTGGCCCGGCTGCGCGCCCTGCCACTCCCAGCCTGACGACCCGTCTGCAACTGACCCGCCATCCGGCCAACTGAACGTCCCGGCAAACTCGCGCCAGTCCCGGTCCGCGAGCGCCTCTTCCCGTGTCCTATCCCGCCATCTCGCTCAGCACAGCCACTGCAGACCGCCATCGGCGCCCCCAAAAGCGCCTGCGACCGCCCGCCAACCTCCCGTCTACCCGAATTCGAGCCCGGATCATCGCGCCTGCAACTCCCTCCCCCCTCTTCCGCTGTCCTCACCCCCTCCATCCGGGTCCATCGGTGGATTCGGACTTAGCCTCCGTTAGCCACCTCGGCCGGTGTCCGGTAGCCCAATGCCTGGTGGAGCCGTTGGGTGTTGTAGAAGTGCGAGTAGGCTTCTAGCCCATCTTTGGCCTCCCGCCCGTTGGAGTAAGCCTTCAGGTAGACCTCCTCGTACTTCACCGTCCTCAACATCCGCTCGACAACGATGCTGTCGATCATGCCAGCCAGGTCTACCGATGGCGGAGGTTCGTCGGTTCCATTTCCCCTGTCCGTTTACATACTCATGTAGGCGTTTCAATAATTCCGGCTATCACTGCCCAGACTTTTTCGTTTTGATTGACTACGCCGGGTTGCGGTTCTATAGTTCGTGCCGTTCCCCAGGGTCCAAGCGTGCGTGAAAATTTCGCTGGTTTGGGGGACCCAAATTAAACTCTCATCAGTAACCAACACGAAGGGAGACGGCCATGGATCTGGAACTGGAAGGCAAGACCGCCATTGTAACCGGGGCCAGCCGGGGCATCGGCAAAGCTGTGGCAAGAGAGCTGGCTCTATCCGGATGCAACGTGGTTATCTGTGCCCGGACGCCCGAAGATTTAGAGCTTGCGGCCCGCGAGTTGAGCCAAGAAACGGGCCGCAAGGTAGTCGGCATCACGGCTGACACCACCAGCAGGCCCGATGTCGATCGAATGGTTGAAGAAGCGGCCCAGGTGTTGGGACGCATCGACATTTTGGTCAACAATGCTGCCGCGCCCGGGGGCATAGCCTGGGGACCATTGGCCACCATTTCCGACGACGATGTACTGGAGGACCTCAATACCAAGGTAGTAGGTTATCTGCGCTGCGCCCGAGCCGTGGGCCCATTCATGACCAGCCAGGGATGGGGACGGATCATCAACATCGGCGGCCTATCGGCCAGGAACGCCAAGGTCAGCGCCGGCGTTCGCAACGCCGGTCTGGTTAACCTAACCAAATACCTGTCTCAACAACTGGGGCCGTCTGGCGTAACAGTTAATCTAGTCCATCCCGGCGCCACCCGTACCGAGCGTAGCGGAGCCGCGTATGAAGACCGGGCGCGCCACCAAGGTATCTCGGTGGCAGAGGTTGAAGCCCAAATCGCGTCGAATAACTCCACCAATCGCATCGTAGACGCCAGCGAACTCGCCTACGTGGTCGCGTTCCTGGCCTCACCCCGGTCGATCGCAATCAGTGGTGAGGTGATCGCTGCCGGGGGTGGATCCGGTCAGGCAGTTTTTCACTGACACCCTTGGAAGGCCCAAAATGGAGGAGAGGCAATTGACAGCACTAACTGACAACATGACGTTTGGTACTTTTATGGCGCCCTTTCATCGAGTAGGTGAGAACCCGACCTTGGCCCTGGAACGAGACCTGGAGTTGATCGAGTGGTTGGATGATCTAGGGTTTGACGAAGCCTGGGTCGGCGAGCACCACAGCGGCGGCTGGGAGACCATCGCCTCCCCCGAAGTATTTATGGCATCCGCTGCTGGCCGCACCCGCCACATTCGCTTGGGCACTGGCGTGGTCAGTTTGCCATATCATCACCCCTACATGGTTGCCAATCGAATGGTGTTGTTGGACCACCTGACCCGTGGGCGGGTAATGCTCGGTGTAGGGCCTGGGGCTTTGGCGTCGGACGCAAATATGTTTTGCATCGATCCCGAGCGGCAAAGGGAGATGATGGACGAATCGCTGGGAGTGATCATGCAGCTCCTGGACGGCAGCGAGCCGGTGACTTTTGAAACTGATTGGTTTAAGCTGCGAGATGCTACGCTTCAGCTACGGCCCTTTCAGAAGCCCACCCTTCCTGTAGCTGTTGCTTCGGTTCAATCACCGGCTGGCGTCCTTTTGGCAGGCAAACACGGCGCCGCTGTAATCTCACTTAGCGTGCCTCGCGACACGGTCAGAAGCACCAGCTTGAAGGACCAGTGGGCGATTGCTGAAAAAGAGGCCGCCGCACACGGTAAAACTGTGCGCCGCGAAGATTGGCGGTTGTCTGTCGGGTGCCACTTGGCGGAGACCCGGGAACAGGCCTTTGAAGATATTCGGGTGGGAGCTGGCCGGGTAGTCACCGAATACACCGGCGGCACCAATGGCAATCCGATTCCTCCGGTGCCCGCCGATGAGGTGGTTGACTACATGGTGGAGCACAATCAGTGGATAGTGGGAACTCCGGACGATTGTATGGCGGGTATCGAGCGCCTCCAGGAGGCCAGTGGCGGGTTCGGCGGACTGTTGCTTCGAGCGGAGGATTGGGCCCCTCGCGACAAGCTGCACCGTAGTTACGAGCTGATGGCTCGCTACGTTATGCCCCAATTCCAAGGTAGCCTTTCCGGGATCATAGAATCTAACCAGAGGTCCGCCAGTATGAAGGAATCGCTCCAAGCTAACCGGAGGGCCGGCTTGAAGCGGGCCACCGATTCTTATTTGGCCAGGAATTAGTTAGCCGTATAACAAGCGGCCCCTGCCAGATTTGCCTGAGAATCTAATCCTGCGAAAGGAGGTTTTGACCGTGCAAATAGTGACGGTCTATCCTGGCGCCGATGGGGAATCCCATCTGTTAGACGTAACTGCCGATCAGTTCGCCGAAATCGTCGAACATATTGGGGAAGGGCCAACGAGACGGAATCGAAGCCCATCCCCTTCAGTAGACGACTTCCATAACGCTTCCCGCGTCCAATACGTTGTACACCTGGCGGGAATCTCCGAGATTGAAGTGGCGGACGGGACCAAAAAACGCCTCAATCCCGGCGATGTCCTAATCGCCCAGGACACCACAGGACATGGTCACATCACCCGCGGGATTGGCGGCGAGCCCCGCGTCTCACTCGCGGCGCCGTTAGAAAAAGGGCAGTGGCTTCCGATTGGATGACCTTTACGGCGGCCCACGTCACGGCGAAGCGTCGCCCAACTCTGCCAATGCCCACCTCTCAACCAATGAAATAGAATAGGCCCGTGAAAAATTCAGCCACCACCAAATCTCCTCCGCACTTCGGCTGGTACGTCGTTGCCGCCGTGACCTTTATCGCGTTTGTCAACACCGGGTCCCGCAGCAGCTTTGGAATATTCGTCATTCCCATCAGCGAAGAATTCGGCTGGAACCGGTTGACGATTTCGGCGGTGGCGGCTATTGGAGCAGTCGTCGGCGGAGTGGCCCAGCCTTTCCTCGGATACCTGTTCGACCGCATCGGCGCCCGGAAAGTGATTCTGACCTCCCTAGTAACCCTAGGACTAGCCACTGCGTGCCTAGCTCTTACTTTCAACTTCGTTTTTCTGTTACTGATGTTTGGATTTGTAGTGTCCATATCCAACAGCGGAGCAGCCCTAGCCAGGGGGGCCCTGTTGGCCAGGTGGTTCGTTCGTATGCGGGCCACTGTGGTTAGTATCAGCGCCGTGGGAACATCGGCCGGCAGCTTGTTGCTGGTGCCTTTCGCCATGTTTCTGCTGCAGGCAACCGGCGGCAACTGGAGAGTAACCTGGATTGCTTTGGGACTTATCATTCTAGTCTTGGCCGTGCCCCTGGGCTTCCTTTTCATCCGTGACGACCCCAGCAAGGTTGGACTTCGGCCCTACGGTGAAGCCGACAAGCCGGAAGGAAACGCTGATCTTTCCACCAATCTGAGGGGCAAGTTTGAAGTCGATAAATGGAGCGAGTCCTTCCGGTCACCCCCCGTTTGGCAGATGTCTGGAGCTTTTTTCGTTTGCGGCTTCACAACATTGATCATGTCGGTCCACTTTGTGCCTTACGCAATTGACCTGGGAGTTTCACCCAATGTCGCGGCTATCATATTCGCGGTTATGATGGGGCTAAACGTCGCGGGGGGGCTGGGAGCTGGGATTCTGGCGGACCGGTTCGGCAGAAAAAACGTTCTGGCTTCGGCTTACTTCATCCGAGGTTGCGGTTATATAGTTTTATTGCTAGTGCCCTCAACTTTGGGCCTTTGGCTCTTCGCTGCTTTCGCGGGGTTCTCATGGGTCGCCACCGTGTCTTTGACCAACACTTTGACAGCCGACGTATACGGCCTGCGGGCACTAGGAACGATCTCGGGGATCACCTTCCTGTGCCACCAGGTTGGTGGTCTGTGCGGAGTCTTGATGGCCGGGTTCTTCTACGACCTCACCGGCTCTTATACTTTACCTTTCGCCATCGTAGGGTCGATGCTCTTCCCTGCGGCCTTGTCCGCATTTACCATCAACGAAGTGAAGTATTCCACCCGATACCAAGCTACGCTGGTTGCCGCACCCAATTCCTGATCCTAAGACGTTCAGTGCATGTGAGGCCTCTGGGGATCGGTTAGACCCTTCCCTGGCGGACGGTGCAGACCTCAAGCCGGAGTCTGGGCGGGCTTGACGGCGCTATGTTGGCCTTAAGATCACTGATACTGGGAAGGAAAACCCCTTGGACATTTCCCTCTTAAATATGACAATACGTCACGTCTTATAGTTTGATAACCCATCAAACCGGGATTCCCCAGATCAAACCACCTTTCCTGGATATAGCTCCCGCGGGGATACCGCCAAATATAATCCCGCATTCCAAGAGCGTCAAATGCGGTCTGATGCGGCCTGATTCACTCAAAGTCCCCGCTTTCATTGGGCAACCACTGTACTGCCAAGCGTAAAAGCCCCAAACCGCTGGTCTACGCCCAAGTCTCGCCCTTGGGAAGCTCTTTTGCCCTGTGCGACCCCGTAACCGTAACCAATCCCGACGCTCCTAAAGTGGACTAGCCAGGAGCCAGCCTAAGCCGACCAATTCGTTCCAGTATCCCGCCTAGCATTTCCCGGCTCACCAGCACCTCAGCAAGCTGAAACACCAGCCTTCCGGCATGGCGCACCAACCGTCCTCCAGTCTTGATCATCCTGGTCTGCAGACTGGTCAACGACCAGTGCTTCATTGCCTCCGGTAAGGCTAGCCTTCTCATGGAGTTGCCCAAGTTGTAAGCCAGTACGAACAACTCCAGCCTGACCTGATTGGCCACGAACTTGTGGCAGGACAACCTGGTCCAGTTCAGGGCGTACTTGCCTTCTTTTATCCATTGCTCCGCGGTGCCTCGGCCATTGTAAAAGCGGACTATCCCGATGTTTGGATAGCTCAGATTGGTGACTATGAAGCCCACTCTGGGAAACAGTTCTCCCTGGCGCCACTCCACCTTAGAGACCACTCTCCGAGCAACGTTCCAGCTCTGGGCCTGGTAGACGAAGTCATGATAGGAGACGATGGGCTTCGGGGAAAGCCACTCCGTAGGCCGTATCAGCCGGGGCGCTATCTCCCGCTGCAGCACCTGGTTGGACCGCAGCCTGATGGCGTAGCCGATGTTTCTTGCTTCCAGATAATCGTATATCTCCGGCTTGGCGAAGGCGGCGTCAGCACGAAACAGCAGCAGTCAGGCTGCTGTCAAATAACGCTCCACCACCGGATCAAGGACTTCTTGCCAATCATCGGCACTGGGGACGTTGCCTGACCGTAGCTTAGCTGCTTCACAATCCCCGAACTGGTTGAACAGAAAGAGAGGGTGATAGCAGACGCATTCAAAGTGGCCGTTATAGGCTGCTCCCTCCTGCTGGCCGTGCACTGGACTCTCGGAACTGTCCATATCCAGGATTACTCGCCGGTGTAGGGTATGGGCCATAGCTCGTTCCACCCACTGGGTATTTATTCGTGCCAGCCCCTTCAGGTTGTCCTCTTGGGTCAGGAACTCCGTCTCGAACCGGCCCATCTCACTGGTGCTGGCTCCTTTCCGCTCCGAGCCTTGCCATCCCACGATCACTCGCATGGCTGGGTCTTGGGAAAGGCGCACTGCGTCATTGGTGTCGTCGTAGCCGGCCAAGCGGCTGTAGATCGACTGTCTTAGCAGCGGAACCAGGTGGTGAAGGATATTGCGTCCGGTACGGCTTTCCTGGAGGTAGTCCTCAGCGATTTCGGTAAGGCCCAAGGCATCATCAAACTCTCGAAAGGCAAGAAGGCCAGCGTTGGAGGTGATGGTTGAGCCGTGAAATTCCAGGCGGACTTTGGGGTTGAATTGGAGCCGGAGAGGGGCTTTTTCGCCGTCACCCATCAGGTGCCTCCATGATGCCTACGGCATCTTACTGCAAAGTGACATATCATGGAGTTATTATAGCTGGGAACACGCAAAAAGGGCCATAATTAGCCAATGGTTGAAAGACATCGACGAATTACTGAGAAAGCTTTTTAGCCATATGGGAAATGTGGGTCAAAGTGATTTTTTGTGTTGCGCCTCATCCTTATGCGCTCTATATCATCAATGGCCTTAATATTTGCGATTGCTTGTGACGCCAAAGCGGAAGTGGCGGAACAAGGACATTCCACCACCTTTGAACCCGCGATCGACAAAGACCCTGCAAAACCACTAACCCCCCAAGAAACAGTTGCGCGTCTTCTCGAACTGGCCGAATCAAGCGATTGGGAGACATATGTAGATGATTATTATGGAGAAGTTCACAAATTTAAAGATCAAGGGGACCGCACCGCGTTGGTTTCCAGGTTTCGAGAAGATTGGGGTGGACAAGTCATAGAAACCCTCCGTCAGGTGCAAGAAATCGAACCCCGACTGAGTCCTAACGGCGCCGAAGCTGTATTTGATCTCGGTGAAGGTGAGTTCATACTTTACAAAGACGGGGCAGGCAGATGGAAGTTCCATCTTTAGTCACCGAAGATCTGGAGATTGAACCATCTTCCCTTCCCGGCGTTTAAAAAAATATGGTCCCTTGCTTGGCTTGGGTTATGCGGCCGGCTCAACTGTTGGTGGATTCGAGCAAGAGCCCAATTAGCCGGAACGATTTAAATTCACAAGTATCTGAGGCGCCATGAGAATATTTGGACTGATACTTCTGATTTTTGTGTTCTCTTCAGGAGGTTGTGGCGCCAAAATCATCAACCACCAGGACGCCGGGGTTCAGCTTTCCATGGAGGGCCGTTGGGAAGAGGCGATAAGTGAGTTCGACGAGGCGATCAAAGTTAATCCCAAGGATTCCCTAGCGTACTATAACCGCGCCAATGCCTACCGAAACCTGGGAGAGTACCGGCTGGCGATCCAAGATTACGATGAGGTCCTGGGAATTAATCCGAGAGATGCTCTAGCCTACGACAACCGCGGTGACGCCTACCTCTACTTGAATGAATACGATATGGCAATTCAGGACTATGACGAGGCTCTGGCCATATTTCCTGAATTTGGCGATGCCTATGCTGGCAGGGCAAGGTCGTTCCAAAGTTTGGGGAAGGATCTACAGGCTATGCGCGACGTAGACCGGGCCGTTGAATTTGGGTATGACCGGGTCCTTTTAGAGACAGACCTTGACGATTTGAAAAGCCAGCGCAAGTAATCCTCAGACGACTTAAAGGTCTGGACTACTGGGTGGACGTATGCAGCTGGGTTTTTCTTGAGATTTTAAATTGCGCCCGGGTCCCGGTATTGACCATCCACACCTTTGTTCCCAAGTCCCCGCTCAAACCAGCCTCCCATGCTCCGTCCTAAAATCCTCGTAACTGGTTCGCGTTTCGCTTGGCCGATTTTTGTCCAAAACGATTTAATGTTTCTGACGCCTGTTGAAACGATTACGAGGCGGGATCGTTTTGGTGACCTGGTTTGTGGTGAAAGGAGATTCTGGGCCGGCTGATGCGGCACTTTGCGCGCTCTAACGTGATAGTGGAGATAACCCAACTTAAGAGGAGGTTTTCACACGCATGGTTATTCAGAGTGGGGTCAGGGCCAAGGGACAAAAACGGAGTGAATCAGCTCCAGAAGCCGTTGACCTGATGAACGGAAGAAATGTGGTATTGATTTACCAGGGGGCTTTGGGCGCGATCACGGCGGAACAAGGAGCCGGCCAATTGGGGGTCAGCCTGACTACCGTCCAGATATATTGCGACTGGGTTAACGGTCCTAATGGAATGATGCCTATGCCCGATAACCACCCGTCATGCTCGGCTGCCCTGCTACGCGCCGATACGCGTCGGCGATTGAAAAACTCGCCGGGCATGCGAATCCCTCCGGCCATTTTTGCCCCATCAGATCAACAGCTCCTAGTACTACAACGACGAGTTGTCTGGTAGGATGGCTGGACAGATGATGTTGGGTGGTTTGGGTGATGGATGCGGCGAGCTTCGAGCGGGTCTACGACAGCCTTCAGGAATTCCACGCCTTCTTTGCGGCCTCCTTCGGCCGCAAGCAGTGGCGGGATCACAGCGGGAATTACCTTCAGGCGCTGCTGGTGCAGGACCAGGAGCGGCGCAACGCCGAGAATCTCTCGGAATCGGTGGGCATCTCGGCCCGGGCGATGCAGCGCTTTCTCACCGAGGCCCGGTGGTCCGATGAGACAGTCATAGGGCGGTTGCAGGAATACTTGGCCCCCAGGCTGGGACACCTGGAGGCGGTGTGGGTGTTCGATGGCAGCGACTTCCCCAAGCAGGGCAGGAAATCGGCGGGAGTGGCCCGGCAGTACTGCGGCAGGCTGGGCAAGGTGGCCAACTGCCAGGGTGGGATGTTCCTGGCCTACGTCAGCCCGCTGGGCCGGGCGTTGGTGGACAAGCGGCTGTATCTGCCCAAGAGTTGGACCTCCGACCAGGACCGGTGTGCTGCGGCGGGTGTGCCGGAGGACCGGCGGAACTACCGGTCAAAGACGGAGTTGGCCCTGGAGATGCTGGAGCGGGTCCTGGAGTTGGGCTACCTCAGGGCCGAGTGGGTTGCCGGAGACGACGCCTTCGGGATGTCGCCGACCTTCCGGGAGGGACTGGCGGCCCTGGGGATGCGCTACGTGCTGGACGTTCCGGGCGGCACTACGGTCTGGCCCTGGGTTTGCGGGGACGCCCGAATCCCTGATACTCCGCACTGGTCCAGGACCCGGCTTGGACCAGTCCGGAATATCCGGGGTTCGGCCGCCCCCGCAAACCCAAGCTGCGGCCTGGGCAGCGGCGGACCATGGAGCAGCGCGGTGATGAACTGCCGGATGAGGCTTGGCGGGAGATAACGGTGGCCCAGGGAAGCCAGGGGCCGCGCACCTACCGGTTCAGTGCCCAGCGGGTGCGGGCCACCAGGAGGCGCAAGCCCGGCGAGGAACTGTGGGCCGTCTGGCGCCGGAACCTGGACGGCAGCGAGCCCCGCTACTACCTGTCCAACGCTCCCGAGGGCACAACCTTGGAGACTCTGGCCTACGTGGGTGGGTCCAGGTGGCGCATTGAAACGGAGTTCGAGACTGAGAAGGGTGACGTGGGGCTGGACGAATACGAGACCCGCAGCTGGGCAGGGTGGCATCACCACATAGCCATGTGCCTGCTGGGTGGAGCGTTCCTGCTGAGCCTGCAGCAGGATTGGGGGGAAAAAGATGCCCCGGATCACGAGGCCACAGGTGTACCGGGTGGTGCGGGAGATGCTGCCCCGGGAGCAGTTCGGGCCCGATCAATTGCTGTTGTGGCTGGAGGATACGCAGCTACGCAACGAACGGGCTCGCCGTTCCCACGAGAGACGCCGCTCCACCCGCCGCGAAAGCAGGATGGAGCCGCCACCTTAAACCCGTCGTTGTAGTACTAGGAGTTTGCTTGATTCCTGTGTAAGGTTCCAGGATCGAATGGCGCCTACAGATGGCCTCATCAGAATCGGTGGTTGAAGACAGGATTCTCCTCTTTAGGCTGCGAATAAACGATCTGGTCCGGCCATCCAACATGATCGCCTTCCGAATACCCGCAGGTTAGGGATATAATGGCCGTCGTTCTACACTCCCTCCCTCCGGCGCTAGAATCTGGACGAACTCAGGAGAACATATGGCGATACAAAGCTGGGAAACCAAGACGTCGCGCATCGTGTACCGTCGCTTTCAACCGGGCGAATCGCTGATGGAGGCTCTCGAATCCTTGGCACGCTCAGAGGGCATTCGTGAAGCTATTGTCACATCCTGCATAGGAAGCTTAAGCCAATTAAAACTCCGTAATCTATGCGGATACGACGACGGCGCCCCGGAGTTTCAGCGACAAGTTATTGACGAGAACCTTGAGTTGGTGAGTGCGGAAGGCTACATTCAACCGCTGCCCGAAGGGGGCATACGCGTGCATATTCACGTTGCCGCGGCCCGTCCCTCTGGTGAAATGGTTGGCGGTCATTGTGAAGACGCTACCGCCTTTACCGGCGCTTTCATGTACCTTCAGGTCATCGAAGAGGAAACACGAAGCTGAGTTCAACTTAGACCGCTCCCGCTTATTAAGCGCCCACCGGGTTGCTTTTAGGTGCAATTGTCTCTTCAATTACCTTCCCAATACAGCCGCGCTAGGTTATCTTGAGGCCATTCCATAGACAAGGAGTGATGCCATGGCCACTCTCGTTACAGGCGGCACGGGATTCGTCGGCAGCAATATAGTTAGGACTCTGGCCCAGCGGGGGCACCAGGTAGTTTGCTTCGACTTGGCGCCGCCCAGCGGCCTGCTCACTCGATACATCCAACCCTGGGCCGACAAGATCACCTTCCTGCAGGGGGACATCCTGGCTCCCGGAGACCTGGAGCAGGCGGAGGACCATGGCATAGACAAGATTGTCCACGCCGCGGTGTTCACCGGGGTGCTGCCCGAGGTGGAGGCCAGCCGAAGCCGTTCGATCGTGGACATCAACGTTATGGGGACCACAAATACGTTGGAGTTGGCCCGGCGTGTAATCCCCCAACGCTTCCTCTACGTGAGCTCCGGCTCGGTTTACGGTGACCGTCCTGAAGACGAGGAGGTGCTCCAGGAGGATGCCGGTCTTCACCCTCACACCCTCTACGAATCGACCAAGTACGTCAGCGAGCTGCTGACGCGCCGGTACGGTGAAATGCACGGCTTCCCCACTGTCGCCACCCGGCTGGCCTCCCCTTACGGACCTATGGAGCGGGTAACCGGCCACCGGGCCAACCAATCAGTGGTGAAGGATCTCACCGGAAGGGTCGTCCGCGGCGAGCCTATCGTCGTCGGTGACTGGAATCAGGGCCGCGACTACACCTACGTGGCCGATATAGCCGGCGGGATCTGTAGCGTGTTGGAGGCGCCCAACCCATCCCACTTTGCCTACAACGTATCCGCCGGGCGGTGGTTAAGCCTGCGGGATATCATCGATGCCTTGCAGGAGCTGCGGCCCGGCATCCAGGTGGTGGAACCTTCCCCCGGCGACGAGGTTGACGCCTCTTCAGGCGGCTCGAGGTCCCGGATGGACGTCTCCCGATTGAGGGATGACATAGGATTCTCCGCGGAGTATGACCTGGCCGCGGGCCTCAACGGATACCTAGAGTGGAGAGAGGAGTATGGGTTTCAGGATTAGCCGCGGCGGCGGTTACGAGGCTTTTTATGAAGGAGTACATCCGAGCGAGGATAGCGGGAGGTGAAATCTGATGACTCAGTTGAACGTGCCCTTGGGGATAGCAATTCCTCAGGTTTTTCTGGACCAGCCGGTGGATATGAAGTTGGTCCAAAATTTCGCAAAGCGGGCCGAAGAACTAGACTACCAACCGGGATTCCCCAGATCAAGCCACCTTTCCTGGATATAGCTCCCGCGGGGATACCGCCAAATATAATCCCGCATTCCAAGGGCGTCAAATGCGGTCTGATGCGGCCTGATTCACTCAAAGTCCCCGCTTTCATTGGGCAACCACTGTACTGCCAAGCGTAAAAGCCCCAAACCGCTGGTCTACGCCCAAGTCTCGCCCTTGGGAAGCTCTTTTGCCCTGTGCGACCCCGTAACCGTAACCAATCCCGACGCTCCTAAAGTGGACTAGCCAGGAGCCAGCCTAAGCCGACCAATTCGTTCCAGTATCCCGCCTAGCATTTCCCGGCTCACCAGCACCTCAGCAAGCTGAAACACCAGCCTTCCGGCATGGCGCACCAACCGTCCTCCAGTCTTGATCATCCTGGTCTGCAGACTGGTCAACGACCAGTGCTTCATTGCCTCCGGTAAGGCTAGCCTTCTCATGGAGTTGCCCAAGTTGTAAGCCAGTACGAACAACTCCAGCCTGACCTGATTGGCCACGAACTTGTGGCAGGACAACCTGGTCCAGTTCAGGGCGTACTTGCCTTCTTTTATCCATTGCTCCGCGGTGCCTCGGCCATTGTAAAAGCGGACTATCCCGATGTTTGGATAGCTCAGATTGGTGACTATGAAGCCCACTCTGGGAAACAGTTCTCCCTGGCGCCACTCCACCTTAGAGACCACTCTCCGAGCAACGTTCCAGCTCTGGGCCTGGTAGACGAAGTCATGATAGGAGACGATGGGCTTCGGGGAAAGCCACTCCGTAGGCCGTATCAGCCGGGGCGCTATCTCCCGCTGCAGCACCTGGTTGGACCGCAGCCTGATGGCGTAGCCGATGTTTCTTGCTTCCAGATACTCGTATATCTCCGGCTTGGCGAAGGCGGCGTCAGCACGAAACAGCAGCCTGACCGCTGCTGTCAAATAACGCTCCACCGCCGGATCAAGGACTTCTTGCCAATCATCGGCACTGGGGACGTTGCCTGACCGTAGCTTAGCTGCTTCACAATCCCCGAACTGGTTGAACAGAAAGAGAGGGTGATAGCAGACGCATTCAAAGTGGCCGTTATAGGCTGCTCCCTCCTGCTGGCCGTGCACTGGACTCTCGGAACTGTCCATATCCAGGATTACTCGCCGGTGTAGGGTATGGGCCATAGCTCGTTCCACCCACTGGGTATTTATTCGTGCCAGCCCCTTCAGGTTGTCCTCTTGGGTCAGGAACTCCGTCTCGAACCGGCCCATCTCACTGGTGCTGGCTCCTTTCCGCTCCGAGCCTTGCCATCCCACGATCACTCGCATGGCTGGGTCTTGGGAAAGGCGCACTGCGTCATTGGTGTCGTCGTAGCCGGCCAAGCGGCTGTAGATCGACTGTCTTAGCAGCGGAACCAGGTGGTGAAGGATATTGCGTCCGGTACGGCTTTCCTGGAGGTAGTCCTCAGCGATTTCGGTAAGGCCCAAGGCATCATCAAACTCTCGAAAGGCAAGAAGGCCAGCGTCGGAGGTGATGGTTGAGCCGTGAAATTCCAGGCGGACTTTGGGGTTGAATTGGAGCCGGAGAGAGGCATTTTCGCCGTCACCCATCAGGTGCCTCCATGATGCCTACGGCATCTTACTGCAAAGTGACATATCATGGAGTTATTATAGCTGGGAGCACGCAAAAAGGGCCCATAATTAGACGATGGTTGAAAGACCATCGACGAATTACTGAGAAAGCTTTTTAGCCATATGGGAAATGTGGGACCAAAGCATTTGGGTCCAAGAACGGCTCATGGGCGACACGCCGACGCTGGAGGGCTTGAGCCTGCTGTGCTATCTCGCTGGGATTACCGAGAAGGTTCGTTTGGGGACTTCAGTTGTAGTGGCGCCCGACCATAATCCCGCCCACCTCGCCAAGCAGTTCAGTACCCTCGACAATATGAGCAATGGGAGGTTGACCATCGGCCTCGGTCTTGGGGGACGCTTGCAGCACGCCCAGCTGTTGGGAGGCGCCACGGAACGGCGGGTGCGTTATCTGACGGAGAGCCTTGGCGTGATGAAAGCGCTGTGGGAGCAGTCGGAGGCTAGCTTCGACGGCTACTTCTGGAAACTAGACGGCGAATCCATGGAGCCCAAACCGGTCCAGAAGCCTCATCCGCCGGTGTGGTTCGGCGGGCGCCATCCAGACGCCCTGCGGCGCGCGGTCCGCCTGGGAGACGGTTGGATGGGGGCAGGCTCGTCATCTACCGAGCAGTTCAAGCAGCACGTCAGCATTCTCCACGAACACATGGAGGCTGCCGGGCGGGACCCGGACAACTTCCCCATCTCCAAACGGGTTTATATAGCGCTGGACGACGACGAAGCCCGAGCCGAAGGGCGGCTTCGGGAATGGTTCGGCCGCCATTACGGCAACGCAGACATGGGGTAGCAGGTTACTGTACGGGGTAGCGCATCCCGCTGCGCCGAGCAGTTGGCCGAGATTGTGGACGGAGGCGCGCAGATGCTGATGCTCAACCCAGTGTTCGACCAAATGGAGCACCTGGAAGAGTTACGACGGATGCTCCCAGCATCGGCTTCTTGAGCCCGGACCGATTTCCCCACAAGCGCCGGAGATTCCCACCAAACACTTGTGATCGAACCTACGGATTGAGAATTACCTGGGTATACTCCTAGCTACGCCTGTCGAACTTGTTGCATTGGCCTGTGCCCAGTCTTGAATCATGCTGGAGAAGACATGACCCAGCCACAAAAAGCCAAATCGCCGGTGGCCATCACTTACTTCGGCCACTGTGCATTTCTGTGGGAGACAGCCCAAAGATTGCGGGCCTTGGCCGACCCCTACCGAAATCAGGCCGGCCGGTACTGGTTCACCCGACGTTTCCCAGATGTTGCTTGCGACGTGGGAATGATCACCCACGCCCACTTCGACCACGACGCGGCCGAAAGGCTGCCCGAGGCCGCCTCCTTGTTAAGAACACCTTCCAGGTTCCACCAAGAGGATTTGGCCATTCAAGGGATTTTGGACCTCCATGCCGGGGCGTCCGGCCTGAGGGGCATGGCCAACGTCATGTTTCTGGTGGAAACCGGTGGCATCCGGTTTCTGCACATGGGAGACAACCGGGCCGATTGGCCGGAGTCAGTTAGCGAAGCCGTGGGTCCCGTAGATGTGTTGATGGTGACGGTGGATGATTCCTGCCACTTGCTTAGCTTCCAGGAGGTGGACTTGGTTATTGACCGGGTGAATCCTCGAGTGGTGATTCCAATGCATTACCGGTCGCCGGATTTGATGCCCGAGTCCTGCGGCCTCAAAACACTGGACCGGTGGCTGGCTACCCAACCAAACGCTAAGCATTTGAATGGTCACTGCGCCTCCCTGACCTCGGAGGACCTGCCAACTAGAGGCCAGGTGTGGGTATTTCAACCCTCGCCAGCTTCGCTATCCGCTCCCAAAGTGGCGCCTTAAATTCAAACCCATATTGCTTTGGAGCTAGGCCTCTTTGAACTTTAGGCGCCCCACGTATGACCAAACTCGCTCCGGAGGACCAACCGACCGGTGAGCGAACTGGCGTCTCTTAACGCTAGATACACCGCGGAAGGGCCGACGATCTCCGGTTCGACTCTTTGATCCCAATCATGTTGCGCCCAAGGGATGACCGATGAACCCTCGCTTTTCATGGCGCCGGGGTCGAGGATGTTAACCGCTATGTTGTAATCTCTTACATCCTCCGCCAGGCATTGACTGAACATATGCAACGCCGCCTTGCTGGTGCAGTAAGCGGAGCCGTTTATCCTGGGATCTGACGCCGCGAATGAGCCGATGTTGACAATGCTGCCCCGCCGTTGGTCAATCATGATAGGCAACACATACCGGCAAGTCAGGTAAGCACCGCGCAGGTTTACGTTCATCAGCTGGTCCCACCGAGCCGGTTCGATGTCCAAGAAAGACTCGCCCAGGATCATGATCCCGGCGTTGTTAACCAGAACGTCTATTTTCCCGAAACGCTCCATGACCTGCCGAACCATGCTCTTAACCTGCGCTTCCTCGGATACGTCGCAGGCTATGGCCAATGACTTGCCGCCGTGATTAACAATCTCCTGAGCCGTCTCATCAATGGTCCCTGGCAACTGGGCCGGTGATTTGGGGCGGGCGCAGGCCACCACCGTGGCGCCTTCCAGGCCGTATTCGACGGCTATCGCCCGCCCCAGACCTCTGCTGCTTCCGGTGACGATCGCAACCATTCCCTTCATCTTGTCCATAACATTCCTCGATAAGGTATGCGCTGGCTTTTGGGTCCAACTGCAGGTTAACAAGCAACGTATACACATGGGCATCAACACGTGCGCTTAATCGTGTCACCCTATCGGGTCATAATATTTAACAAGACGTCGCGATTACCGCTCGCCCGCGTTCTTGGCGTCCCACTCTTGCCTGATCTCAAGGCAGTCGAGAGGCAGGATGCCGCTTACAATTTCAATCCCGCTGCCCGCTTGGTCCAAGAGTCGCTCCATCGAGTAAGGACCATACCGCCCCTCTCCGGGGTTGGGGCGAGCGCCCATCACCAAAGTAGCAATCCCGCTGACGATCAGGGCGCCGGAGCACATGGGACAGGGCTGGAAGGTAGTGTAGAGGGTGCATCCTGCAATGTCCGGGTTGCCCTGGGCGGCCCCGGCCTCACGCATTGCCACCGTCTCGGCATGGGCCGTGGGATCGTTAGCGGACGTGACCAGGTTTCTTCCCGCGGCGACAATATTTCCGTCCCGGACGATGACCGAACCTACTGCCGAGTTGCCCTCGGCGCCGCCCCTGGCCGCTTCTTCAATCGCCAATCTCATGAATTGCTCGTGATCCGCAGGCATAATGTGCTCCTTTTAATGGGATTTACGGTTCGGGAGGCTGCGCCGTCCCCGGTCCGCGTTATTTTTTGACCGGGGTGAAAAACCCGGCGTCTATGTTTTCCTTGATTACACCGGCCACCAACTCCGGCCGCTGCACCGGAACGTCGTGGACGCTATCTTCCAGCCAAACCGTCTTGCTCACCGGCAGAAGCTCGGCCGCTCGCGCCAGAGACTTTGCTCGCCGGTCTCCGCGCTCGGCGGCGGCGGGATCAACCTGCTGGCGGGCCGGCATGATCAGCACTGGACATTCGACTTGAGGATAGAGGAGCGGAGGATGGTGGTCCCAGAGAGCATCGATTATTCGAAGGTGGTTGTCCCGGCTCAAGTGGGCCCGGATGGAGCCGTCGGCCAGCGTTTCAAAGTTGGCCAAGAGAATTTCCATTGCTTCCGGGCTGCTGAAGATCCCATTTTGCCGTGAGCGGACTCGCTCCATAAATTCATGGCGTGCGACACCGGCGAATATCGGCGGCGCCATTTCCTCCGTGGCTTGTTCCAGCGACTGATGACGGGCCGATGGTTCTATCATCCCCCCGTCAATGAAACAAAACCCCCGCGCCTCAGTGGGGTTGGCGACTGCGAACTCCAGGGCGACGTCTCCGCCCCAGGAATGGCCGGCGATGACCGGTTGACTGATCTCTTTCGCCTGTAGGAATGTCAATAGGTCGTTGCTCACGGTGGCGAAGTCGTAACCGTAGTCAGGTTTGGCGCTTTCGCCGTGCCCTCGCTGGTCCAACGCCACAACGGCGAAGTGTTGGGCCAGTATGGGCGCCGCGAAGTCCCAGATATGGCAGGTCGAGGCCAGACCGTGCAACAGCACCACGGGTTGGCCCGAGCCGCCCCAGTCCCGATAGTGAAAGCTCAGCCCGTTTAGCGTGACCGATTCATCACGAGGGAACAATGTCATACAATCTCCCTGTCAATTTGAACCTGATAATCCAATTTCCTATCGATTTGCCTCGGCTGAGCCGTGCCGCTACCGGTGGTAGAGCCGCCGGCCTTCGACGTAGGTCTGTTCGACGGCAATGTCGCGGATGAAGTTGGGGTCTATTGTGGTGGGGTCGTGGCTGAGAACTACCATGTCGGCGCGCTTGCCCTTTTCTAACGAGCCCACTTCCTTTTCCCGGCCCATGGCATACGCGGCGCCTGTGGTGTACATTTTGAGACCCTCCAGGGGATCGACCGCTTCTTCGGGCGTGACTGGATCCCCGCCCTGCTGGGTTCGTCTTGTCACCATGGCGTACAGCCCCGTTAGAGGAGAGAGCGGGCCACACGGATAATCGGAGCTGGCGGAAACCACCAGTCCCTCGTCGAGCATGGACCGAAGGGGAATCGCCCGGACGCCGCCTGCCATCTCCACCGTTCGATCTCGATATCTTTCGCCTCCGGTGAAGTGAAAACCGGGCTGCACCACGGCCACTACCCCCAACGACTTGGCCCTCCGAATCTGGCTGAGTGTGGTAATGGTGAAGTGCTCTATCCGGAATCGAGGCTCTTCTACCGGGTGCGCCTTTAGGGCGTTTTCAAAGGAATCAAGGGCTCGGTCAACGGCGCGGTTTCCCAGGCAATGGATGGCAACCTGGAGGCTGCGTTGGTGGGCCTGGGAAACCAGCGAGTCGGCCGCCTCTTGGGTATAATAGATCTCTCCAACCTCTTCTTCATGGCCGCCGGCGTGGCTTCTAGTGTAGGCGGGGCTGGGGAACACAGGGTCCATGAATAGCTTCATCGTTCCGCCCCTCAGCCGGTCCGACACATTGCCATCGCCGGCTTCGCCCTTGGCTGCCCGCTGAGGAGGCGCAAAGAAGCCGTCACCCCCAAGCATCTGGTGAACTGTGATCGGTATCCTCCCCAGGCGGTCGGAGACGCGGTACAGCTCGGCGGCGTCCGGCACCACCAGAGCGTCGCCAACACTGGTGATGCCATAGGCAAGGTGTCTCATGCAGTTTTGATGAACAAGGCCTGCAACGTCTTCTCCGTAGTATTCCAGGTGGGCGCGGAGAGACAAATTGTAGACGGGGTCCATGGCCCCCTCCCAGAGGGTCCCGTTGGGCTCGCCGTTGTCGTCGCGGAGGATCAGGCCGTGAGGCGGATCGGGCGTGTTGCGGTCTATGCCCGCCAGGCTGAGGGCGGCGGAGTTGGCGTAGCAAGCGTGGACTGAGCCGTCCATGATGCACACGGGATTGTTCGGCGCGGCTTCGTCCAGTTCCCAACGGGTTATGTCCCGGTTCTCTTTTATCCTCGCCGTCCGGAGTCCCCAGCCCCGGAGCCAACGTCCGGGAGGCAGGTCCTTGGCCGCGCCGGCGATTGTGTCCGCAATGCTACCGATGGTGGCGTGAGGTGGGACACTACAGTCCACCGCGACCGGTTCAAGAGAATTGATGCTAAAGTGGTTGTGGGGGTCTATGAAGCCGGGTAGAAGCGTTCTTCTCCCCGCGAGGTGAACCACCTCGGTAGTCTCTCCCACCAGCTTGGACAACTCTGTGTTGTTTCCCACCGCCGCGATCTTTCCCTCATCCACGGCCACCGCCTCGACCCGGCTGTTTTGCGAGTCCATCGTCAAGACGTTGCCACCCATGATCACCAGGTCCATATGCAGCTCCTTAGGAACTCTTTGTTATCCCGGCAACTCTGTAATCGACACCCAAGCAGGTCCGTTTCCCAATGGATACGTCTCCAGCGGGGTCAACTCTCCTGAATCTGGGTTGACATTGAGAGAAGCCATGCGCCCCGAATCTTGGCCGGCTGAGAAGAGAACCTTGTCATCGGGTCCTAGGCATAAGGCGTTGGGTCTCGGCTCAGAGGCAACCCTGCCAGTGGCGGTCAAATGTCCCGTGGAGGTATCCACCGAAAAACAAGCGATGCTGTCGTGGCCCCGGTTGGGAGCGTATAAGAACCTCCCGGATGCTGAAATTTGAATCTGGGAGCAGGTGTTTCTCTCGGTGTATCCTTCCGGCAGGGTGGTGATGGTTTGAAACGCCGACAAGGTCCCCGTGGCTGTGTCCAGCCGATAGGCGGTCACGCTGCAGTCTTGTTCGTTTGAAAAATAGAGAATGTCCAAGGCGGGGTGAAAACAAAAGTGTCGCGGGCCCAGAAACTCTTCCGGCTCCACTTTGGCGGGCGAATTTGGGGTAAGACGGCCGGTGTTCTCGTCGAACCTATATTGAAAGATAGCGTTAGGTCCGTTCCCAGCGATGTGCGGCGCAAATGCGTAGCTATTGGTTGGGTCGGTCTGCATTGCATGGGCCCCTGTCGCGGTGGCCAGCCATTCAATGGGCGGGCCCCCCACCGATCCATCAGCTCCGATGGGATGCACCGCCAGATGTGCTCCTTGGTAGTACGCCGACAGCACAAACTTGCCTTTGCGGTCCGTGTTTATATAGACGGGCCAAGGCTCCAGCGATACCGTCCCATTTTGCGTAAGCCCCCCGTTGACTTGGTCGATCTGGAAACTGGCTATCTGTGGATTATCCCGACATCCAGCGTAAAGGAACTTTCGGTCAGGGCTGATCGCCATCGTAAACGGCCCACCGGGCACGGATATTTCAACCTGAGGCGATAGCTTTCCGGATTCGGGGTCTATGTTGATAACCGATATCTTGTCATCCCCTTGCAGGGCAACGTACATGTAATAAGGCATCGTATTTCCTCCGTCTGGTGATCACCCGCTGCCATTATAGGCATGATATCCACTTTGCGGGGTGAATTGGCTCCACTGGACGTTGCCTTCAGCCGGTAATACTATTCGTTCATCATGGCAAATGAATGCTTCCAACGACAGATCGACCGGAGGCTGGACAACACCGCTGCAGCAATTTCCCAGTTCATTTGGAAGAGTTTGCGCGGCTAGATGAAAAACCGGTCGGCGGGACCCCGAGGGAGAGACCATGGAACAATCGAAACGAGAGATCATCGCCAACGTCGACAGGTTGAATCAACACCTGGACCAAGCCGGCTGTTCCGCCGTGGTGGTCCGCTCTGGGAAGAACTTCACTTACCTTGGCGGATTCGCTTATCCCGGGACTTTGGGCCGGCACCTGGATTTTCCAGATTCCCCCCGGGAAGTGCTTCTGGTTTGGCCCCGGCGGGGGGACCCGGTGATGATCTTGAATCATTATGCCGCGCCGCTGGCCCGGCGCGACTCATGGCTTGAGGGCATCGAGATCTATGACGACTATGCCGAATCACCCTACCAAAAGATGGCGGCGGTTCTGAAGCGGATGGGTCTAGACCGGGAGACTGTAGGCTTCGAAAAAACCTACCTCAGCGCCGCCCGGTGGGAGGAGATCGGGACGCTGCTTCCCGGCGTCAACGCCTTCGACTGCACCGAGATGATGGACAGAGTGCGTTGGATCAAGACTCCAGCGGAGGTGAGGCTACTGGAAATGGCGGCGGATATGCTGGACGAGGCGTATCTGGAGGTGTTCCCAACGGTTCGGGAGGGCGAAACCGAACGGGAGGTTCACAGCCGGCTCATCGAAAGCTGTTTGAGAAAAGGGTCCGGGTGGGCACATGGCATTTTGAACTCTCACCGTAATACGGTGGCTTATGGCGGCGAAGGGGATTTTAACTTCCAGAGGGGAGATATCATCCGCAACGATTATGTTGCTTATTACCAGGGTTATCCCGGACACCAATCCAGGACGGTGGTGGTGGGCCAGCCGTCGCAAGAGCAGAAGGACACCTACGGCGTGATGCTGGATATCTACCGGATGACCGTCGACAAGTGTCAGGTTGGGACCAAAGCCAGCGAGATTCACCGGTTCGCGGCCGAAAAGTTCCGCCAGCACGGATACGAACAGCGGTTGTCACTGGCGGGCCACAGCGTAGGCGCGTGGTGGCATCAGCAGGAGCCCTACATAGTGCCCGGCTGCCATCAGGAATTGGAGGAAGGGATGGTGATAGCGATGGAGCCCCACGTCAACTACTGGCATTTGCAGGATATGTTTTTGATCACCAAAGACGGGCCAAGGCTCCTATCACCCAAATTCAGCACCGACGAGATGTTGGTCGCCGGCTGAGCCAGGCGGGCTGGTTTTGAGTTCATTTCTGGTTCGAGAGAAATCTTAAATCCATTTACCAGTCTGGGCCTTCACGTCCGTCTCAACCGCCGCCATTGCCTCTTGCTGGCTGGTCGGCCCCAAGACCACGCCTTCTCCGCCTAGTGAGCGAGCTTATGTCCCCCAGATTGCCAAACCGGCGGTGCAGACAATACGAATGACAGTCACGGCGCTTTCTGGAAAGGATCGGTAAGCTCCAACTCCTCCCCGATTTCCTTGAGAGCCGGCAAAACCTCTTGCCCCATGAGTTCCAGGCATCTCATTGAGTCCACATGGCTGATGGTGCCGTCGTTGGTCCAGATGGCTAAAATGCCGGGGCGCATTTCCGACAGGATTTCTCGAAGATCATGGATTACTGTATCGGGGCTCCCAATGACCCAACGTTTCGATTCTAAAATCTGATCATATCCCGCGCCGTCGAGCCCGCCCACCCTAAAGGGGTCGCTGCGAATCTGCTCTCTCAGCCGCAGGAACCTCGGGTCTCGGCTGGCGCTGCCGTAGCCCACGGGAGACGCATAGTCTCTAGGTAAAGGGATTCGACCGACTCCGATGTTACCCTCCATATAGCCTCGACCGACCTCCCTGGCCTTTTCGTCCGTGTCCTGCACGTGAATCCTTACAAGGTACCCAAAATGCTCGGGGCCTGGCTCGTAGCCGAAGTTACGAGCGGTCTCGGCGTAAATCTCCATCATGTCCTTCGTGCCTTGATGGTCTGTCTCAAGAAAGAGATAGGGATAGTGGTGCTCGGCGCACCAGACCAAGGTTTCCGGGCTGCCGGTACCAGGTATCCAGATAGGTGGATGGGGTTTTTGTAGTGGTACCTGAAACGGATTGACTACTCTGAATTGGTAATGCTTCCCCTCCCAGCGAAAGGGGCCCGGCGTAGTCCAAGTTTTAATCACTAAGTCGTGGGCTTCCTCGAAGCGCTCCCGGTTGTGCAGCGGGTTGGTATTGGTAGCCAGGCTTTCCACACCCGTACCGCGGACAAACCCGGACACTAACCGGCCACGAGAAATCATGTCGATCTCAGCTAATTCCTCGGCCAACCGTATGGGGTTGTCGAATATGGGCAACGGGTTGCCCAGAAGCACGATCTTGGGGCGCTTGGTGATGCGGGCTAGGACGGCTGCCTCAAGATTCATAGTCGCTCCCAGGCAAGTGGGAGTGTTGTGATGCTCGTTAAGCATCAAACCATCAAAACCCATCTCTTCTGAATATTCGTATTCGTCGAAGTGTTGGTTATACAGATCAGACCCGACTTGAGGATCGAAGTGTGAGTTCGAGAAGGTCAACCTGACGGCGCTGTTGGGGCTATTCATGACATCCTCGGCCGTGTAGTTGACATAAGCCCGCTCTGTGAAACGCATTAAAAACACGGTGTACCTCCTATAACTTTAGATGGGGATGTTTGCCCGTTGTTTCTAGGTTGCCATCTTGAAAAAATCGGGGTGTTAGGCTTCTTCTAAGAATGGATTGATCTGTCTCTGATATCGTCAGGCGCCCATGGCGGGATAATAGCGCAGGGTGAAAGCCATGTCCACGCCGCTTCTACGACTCCCGTCCTCGAACATCAATTTTAGGCCTCTGATTGTTGAACGGTGGATGATCCGTTCACCGGGTGGTGTCAGCCGCTGCCAGCTATCTTGAGCAAAATCTCCGCCACCTCCTTGGGTTTGGTTATCATCGGGTCGTGGCCGGTGTCCAGCTGATACAACCCCCATCGCGATTGCCGGACCCGCTCGGCAACCGGTTCAAACCCAGATTCGCTGGATAGTATGAATGACCGGGATACCTCTTGCGCTTGGGAACTGGCCACCCTCAGTGGTTGGGCGAAGGAGGCCACCGGCTGAGGGACATAGGCGGGGCAACACCCAGGCTTGGTCCTCCCGGTCGGAGATGGCCCAGCGCCGCTGGATTTCCTCAGCGGTGGTGGGGGTTCGGCAGGAAATCTTCCAGGTTGTCTATGGCACCTCGGACCCGGGCGGTGAAGCCGGGTCCGCGCACGGCATCCAACTGGTCGACCATCGCCTCGCCGTTCCGAGGAATCACGCCGTTCACGTAGACCAGGTGTTCAAGGCGTTGAGGACAGGCCTCCGCTACGCCGGTAATGACCATTCCTGCGTAGCGGAGGCCTGTCCCACCAAAATCACCCTGTCCAGACCCTCGCTTTCTAGTAGTTCCGTAACGTCCTTAATATGAAGGTCCAGATCGATGGCTGCGGGGTCCATGTATTGGGCAGGTGAGAACGCTCGCCCATGCCAGTAAGGCTGGGAGCGTAAACCGAGTTTCCGGATTGACTCAACAGCGGCGCCAACTTCCACCAGCACCAACCGCCGTGCCAAGCTCCGTGAATCAAAACGAAAGTCGACATTATAAGTCCCTGTTAACTCAAATTTTCCGGGGGCCTGGGCATTAGACAAATGCCATTGGGAGAGCGCGCAATAGGTAATACGAACACCTCAAGAAAAATCCGCAGCGCTAAACCCTCGACCGAAGTTGAAGCAAAAACGAACCACTCGGTGATGCCTGCCGACGCAGCGGATGGGGGGCATTAATCTCGCACTGAAAGCTTACCCGCTGAGTATCCCCCGTCCGCGTAGATCACCTGGCCGGTGATGTAATCTGCCCTTGGAGAGGCCAGGAATGCCACGGCTTGGCCAATGTCCTGAGGACGCCCCGGCCGGGCTAACGGGACCTCTTTCAGAAATGCTCCCAGGTATTCTTCGGACGGGGGTTCACGCAAGCCCGAGCCGGTCAGCGTCAGCCCCGGGCCCACTGCGTTGGCGGTGATGCCGTGTTGGCCTAGTTCCTGGGCGAGAACCCGGGTGAACTGTAGTATGCCTGCCTTAGACGCGCAGTAGGCTGCCGCGTTGACCCTCGCGTTTTCGGCGGCGGTGGAAACGATGCTGATGATTCTGCCTCCCCGGCCCTGTTTCACCATCTCCTTGGCGGCGGCTTGAGAGCACAGGAAAGTTCCTTTCAGGTTCACCGCCAAGACCTGGTCCCACTCCTCCTCCCCCATTTCCAAGATGGCGCGACGCTGGCCGATTCCGGCGTTATTCACCAGGATGTCCACAGCGCCGTAGGTTGCGGCCACGTTTTTGACCAACAACCCTACCTGAGCGGCGTCGGACACATCTACTTGGAAGGCCCGGGCGGTGAACCCTCGGGCCTCTAGACCCCGCGCGGTCTCCTGTCCCACATCTTCCAGCCGGTCGGCTATTGCCACCGTGGCCCCATATTCCGCCAATACGGTGGCAATCCCTTGTCCAATACCTGACGCGCCTCCGGTAACGATAGCGATTTTATCGGTAAACTCCAATTTCATGCTCCTTAATTAGTCATCAATGTGCATCGCGCCGGCAAGCTTCTTAGGTGAGCCGAGGGACTCATCGCACCATATCAACTCGTAGTTTCGCGCCAGGCCCGGTTTTGTTGCCTCATGGACTATAACAATCCAATAACACATCCCGAAAGTATGGTTGTTAGCGAATTCTGGCGGTTGACTCATTATGGTGTTTTATAGTCTGATACTTCTCATGCCGTCAGATTCACAATCGACTTGAAATCGGAAAATGCACAAGCTCCGTCAACGCTGCGAAGTCATGATAATAGGGCCAGGCAATCTTAGCTACGATGTAAAAATATAATGCCAGAAATTCTGAAAAATATCATAGATGTAGTTACTCCCTGGCTTTTGGTTCATGGGATCAAGATTTTCTTTATCCTCCTTGTGGCGTTTGCGATTCACAAAATAGGGGGCAAGGCGGTAGAGAAAATAATAAGAAAGGCGGTGCCGCCGGATGATTTAAGTCCCGACGCAGAACGTAAAAGAGAAGACACCATGATCCGAATTTTCGTCTTAGGACTTAGGATCATAGTTTGGTCTATCACAATCATGATGGTTCTTCCTGAGTTTAGTGTAAACATCGCGCCCATCTTAGCTGGGGCCGGGGTACTGGGTTTGGCAATCGGCTTTGGCACTCAGAATGTGGTTAGGGATTTCTTGGCTGGCCTTTTTGTAATTATTGAAAACCAATACCGCGTGGAGGACTATATCTGCCTGAATGATACGTGCGGAACTGTAGAGGATGTTACTTTACGAAAAACAATTCTTAGAGACGTGCACGGCGTTACGCATCACATTACCCATGGGACGGTGAATAGAGTTTCCAATTATACAAAAAATTGGCGACCGCCCGCATGGATATAAGTGTTGCTTACAAAGAGGATTTAGACCATGTGATGGTAGTAATAAATAACGTGGGAAAACAAATGGCGGGAGAATCCCCATGGAAAGAGAACACTCTTACCACCATCCAGGTTGTGGGAACGGGGCCCAGTAACTTTGCCGAGTCCGGCATCGAAATAACGGTTGCGGGTGATACTAAGCCCGGCGCTCAGTGGGGCATGTTGAGGGAATATCGAAAACGAATCAGATACGCATTTGACAAAGAAGGCATTGAAATCCCATTCCCGCAGAGGACGGTCTGGCTACAAAAGGAAGGCACCGAATGGCCCGGGCGTCAACCACAATGACGATGTGTAGATGCTTCTGTAAGGCTTAACGTGACAAGGGGCAAAAACTTCACTGCCCGAATTTGCAGCGATGCTAGCGCTCGGGCAGTTGGCATAGTCAACAAGTCCGGTTTCACAGGGAGCAAGTTAGCATTCACTCCCGGGCTGCTGTTTCTTTAAATTGGTAAACATGGAAAGACGGCGGGATCCTCTGGATTTTCCCGGTCCCTCAAAACGTCCAACGAGCACTTTACAGAAAGTTCAACGAATTTCCCACTGAAGCGACTCCCTGAAGCTCTAGCTTTCGCGCCAGGACCCGCTCCAATAATGGACGCATCCCCAATTGGGGAGAGATGAAGACGTTGGAGTTATTCATAACTATTCTAGTTGGCGAACCTTGTTCGAACCGATCAGAGCACAAATAGACAGAACTAGACTTACTCCTCCGACAGAAGTTATAGCAATCGTAATCGAGGTAATCCCGGCAATCCAACCGATCAACAGGCTGCTAAGCACGACGACACCTTGACCGTAGCTGTGGAGGCCTGTGACGCGACTCCGCAGTCTATCGGGAGTCAAGAGTTGAACCAAGGTTCCTTCGGAAGTGCGAAAAGCATTTAGGGCGGCAGACATCGAAATGATAAAGATGAATGTCAGGGCTAGCCATGGGGCCTGGGCAAACAAGATGAGCGCGACGGAGCCAGCCACCACCGACCCCAAGACCAACCGCCCTTTCCTAAATATAAATCCGACGGAAGCTATAGTGACGGCGGAAGCTAATGCCCCAAACCCGGTGGCGGCCAAAAGGTAACCACCGACGTCGGCGCCACGATGCAACACCTCGGAGGTAAATACCGGCAGCAAGAACAGCACCGGATTCATGATCACGTTGGGGACCAAGCTCAGTAACATGAGATTAAAGATAACCCGTTCTTCCTTCCAAATGAATCGAACGCCTTCCCGCAGGTCGGCCAGCGGTGAAACTGGCCTCCCATCTGGCCTGACTCCAGATGGGAGGCCCCTGGTCTGTGCCCGATAGGGCATCTTCATGGGTAGGAGAACCAGAATCGTGGTCACATAAAGAGCGGCCTCCACCATGAAATTCCAGGTAAATCCCAAAGTGGCGATAATGACCCCCCCAAAGAATGGCCCGATCATGCGAGTACCGGCGATGGTGAAGGTATTTGCGGCGTAGGCGTTGCCAAAAGCCTCGCGAGGGACCGTATTGGCGATCAATGCCTGGCGCACCGGCCTGGTTATGGACAGGAATACCCCTATAAACAGTACGTAACCGTAGACTTGCCAGACCTGAACGTTTCCCGAGGCTACCAGCAAGGCAAAAAGGATTGCGGCGGTAGCCATGACAGCCTGGCACACCATTAGTAGCTTTCGCCGGTCCACTCGGTCGCCAAGCACGCCGCCCCACGGACCGACGAGCAGCACCGGTAGCGTGCTTATCCCACCCACAGTTACTACTTGGAGAGCGGAAGTAGACGAACCAGTTGTTAAACTCTGCACGAGCCAGCCCACGGAAAGTAGCTGGAACCATTGGGCGCTGTTGCTACAGAAGTTGGCCGTCCAGAGAAGCCGGTATTCCCGGTATCGTATCCAGGAATCTAAGGTGGTGAGACGAGGTAATCTCGTTAATTGTCGCAAAGGGTTATCATTCCAACAGATGGTGCTCGCCGGAGGTTGCCGTTATTGAAAATGCCAAAGCTGGCCCTCGAGTCCCGAGGCGGCAGTGTATGTAGGCGGTCAAGCCGTCCAGACCGCCGGGCGTGCCTTGGGCGAGTTACTGAATTGAATCAATCCATAGAAGTCCAAATTCCTGGCAGCACGCCCATGGTGTTTCCAGTCGTCGAAACAACACAATACTGGCTTGGATGGCCTTTTGGGCAATTTCCTCACGCCGACCGTGCCCACGGCGCGGGAAACATTATTCGGTGGCTTTGGGTTGCCGACGGCTCGATGGCCGTTACGAAATGGAAAGTTCCATCTGACCGAGGCCCTACGCGGAGGAGTCCCGCTCCTCTCTCGACGGAGCCCCCATGGGTGGCCGGATTCGCAGGCTCGACTCAAGTGATGTCCAGAGTAGTTCAACTGAACGCCACCGACCTGACCAGGCCGCCCAGGCGCCTAATCAGTTACTGCCGGTGCACGAATTCCAACTGACCTTGAGTTATCCTCCAGAGGTGTAAATCTCCGCAGTGTTCGTCTCTGGGTCGTAACGGTGTCGAATCATCCCGGCTAGTTTTTGGCCCTCCAGGCGCACCACCAACGTCCGTTCATCAGAAACCACGTGGGTGTTGTGAATCTCACCTGGCAAGAAGAATGCTATGTCGCCGTCGCGCTGCACCCAGCTCTCCAAGGCCTTGATCTCAGGAGATGTCTTGTCGCTTTCGGGGTAAGACCACCGCCACTTGGTCTGCTCGATGGCGCCTTTGTAAACGCCGTAGACTACCCATGTCGGTCCATGGTCGTGGGGCATGCCGCCGGGCTTGCCGGGTTCGGAGACACCGCACATCAAGAGGAATCCGCCCTGGGGATGTCCATATTCTTCATCTTGGTGGAGATCGTAGCGACCATAACCGCCCTCGGCGGGCAAGTCGATCTTTTCCTCCAACCAATCCGGTGTATTCAACAACACCTGCATTTTTCGGGCGACGAACTGGGCCTGCGCCTTAGGGTCCTTGGTGGTGGAGAACATCTGCCGGACTTCCTCGATGAAGGCCTCAACGGTATATGCCTGTGTCTGTGTTTGCGCCTGTGCCATGATAATCCCCATCTAGTTTTTGCAAATTGACGGCACCCTAGAAATTTGACGTGAGTATACACTAACCGACTGCTGAACATCGCTCCGTCTCGGGTCAGGCACCATTGCAGCGGTTGTTTGCTACGATGCACTCCTCAGGGGTGTAACTGCTTATAAAGGCTCGAGGGCCAACACCTAGTTCCGCTGCGCTTCCTCCGCCGGCGCGGCCGGCGCCGGAGCCTGAACTTCCTTGGGCCGGTCTCCCTTCAAGAATGAAATGACCATCGCGATCACGACCATTAACCCCGCGGCCATGAATGCCAAGTTTAGACCCGCGACAAATGCGTGCGGCTCGCCGGAAACGGCCCCCAAACTGGGCTCAGCACCCAGTGAGGCCATGGTCGACACGACGATGGCCGTTGCGATGGCGTTGCTGGTGATATTGGCGGAGTTCCGCGTCAGAGATGTGAGCGCCGACACTATTCCGTACCTGGACCTCTCCACCGCGCTGAGGATCGAACTATTATTGGGTGAACCGAATAATCCCGTGCCCACGCTCTGAAGCACGAGCAGGGGGATTATCAGTTTCACCGGAGACGCTTCGGTCAAGCTGAACGCGAGGAGAAACAGAGCCAGGGCAGCCAGGGCCGATCCGCCCACATTGAGTTTTTGCCATCCGAACCGGTCCGAGAGCCGCCCGGCAATCGGGCCCACGAAGGTCATGACGATAGCCATGGGAAGGGTGATCAAACCCGCGTCCATGGGATTAAATCCCAACACGCTTTGCAAATAGATGGCCATGAGAAACCGTACCCCAGAGCTACCCAGGAAAGATAACCATCCGGCCGCGATTCCCATGGCAACCAGCTTTCGCTGGAACAAGCGCAGGTCCAGCATGGGCGCCTGAGTACGCAACTCCCACCAGATGAACCCGGCCAGGAGAATCACAAAAGCCGCTAGGGCTGAAACGATGGGTGGTGAACCCCAGCCGATTCGGTTGCCGAAGGTCATGGCCAACAGGACCGTCAACAGCGCACCGGCGCTAAGTATCGACCCCAGCCAGTCGAACGGTGGACGCCGGCCTCCCTGGGTATCCAGGACGAACCGGCCCTTGTCCAGAATCAACGTAGCCGCGGCGACGGCGATTATGCCTATGGGAAGGTTGATGAGGAAAATGAAGCGCCAACCTAATGTGCTGACCAGCAAGCCACCCAGCACCATGCCGCTCATCGACCCAACGCCTAACACGCTGAACTGGGTCCCGAGAGCTTTACCCCTCTCGTTTCCCGGAAACACCGAGAGCACCATGGCCTGACCGTTAGCCTGAACCATTGCCGAACCGACACCCTGAATTACCCTGGCCGCTAACAGCATCATCAGGCTCGTCGAAAAACCCGCGGCGGCCGAAGCGACTATGAAAATGGTGTATCCGGTGATGTACACCTGCTTTCGGCCTATAATGTCCGAAACCCTCCCTATGGGCAAAATCAATGAGGAAACAGCAAGGGTTTCGCTGATAGTGATCCACAGCGCCGCCGTCAATGTGGCGTCGAAGTGTCTGGCGATGGTCGGCAATGCTATCAAGACGCTGCCGTGGCCCACAACCGACATGAAGGTGCCGGTCGCAATCGTCCCAAACACCCACCATTTGTAATTTGGACTCTGTTTGATGGCTGGCAGTATGCTCAAAAAACGCTTCATCCCTCACATGGATTCGAATCTGGCGAAAGAACCAGTCCGCAGATACGCCGCGCCCACCCACACGGTCACGGCCTCCATGAAATGCAGGCCGAATTCCACCCTACTCCGGACCGCCGTTCCCTAACTTTCTCAGCTTGATGTGGCGGATGAAGATGCCGCTACGAGTGATAGCTTCGAATATGGCCCTTATTTTCAAGGAGTCGACCAAATAGGACTCAGCTGGGGTTTCAAACGCAGATTCAATCACCGAATGTACCCCGCCGGCCTGGTCCGCTTCATCGCCGGCTCTAATCAGCACGGAATTCCTATTCGCTCCTCATTGGCTCTCGACCCATAGCGGTGTCAGTGATAGTATCCGCCCATCTGGCTTAGGAGGGAAGTCGAAATGGACATCGGTCTCACCACCGGCATATCCACCGATTCGGTTGACATAGCGGTTCTGGCCCAAAAGGCGGAGGCTCTCGGCTTCGAGTCCATCTGGCTTCCCGAACACACGATCGTCCCTGTTCAGTCCACGTCGCGGTACGGGGGAACCTCCGACGGCTCCATCCCCCTATCCATGAGCGACTCAGGCGACCCGCTGATAGGTTTGGCCAGGGCATCCGCGACAACGGCGCGCATCAAGCTGGGCACGGCCATCAGTCTGGTGCCCGAGCATAATCCGATTTTACAGGCCAAACAAATCGCCACCTTAGACCGGCTCTCAGACGGCAGGTTCATGTTCGGCATCGGGGCCGGATGGCTTCAAGAGGAAACCGAGATCATGGGAGGGGACTTCGAGCATCGTTGGGGACAAACAAGAGAGGCCATCCTGGCGATGAAGGAGCTTTGGACCCAAGATGAAGCGGAGTTCCATGGCAGGTATTACGACTTTCCGCCTGTCAGATGCAATCCGAAACCGGTGCAAAAGCCGCACCCGCCGGTATTTCTGGGCGGGTTTGCTCCAAACGTGTTCAAACGGGTAGCTGCCTGGGGTGACGGTTGGATGCCAACAAGGGTGACACCTGAGCAGGTCAAGATGGGCCGGGCAACCATAGATGAGCTTGCTGAAGCCGCGGGGCGTGACCCAAAGGCAATCAGACTAATGGTGTGTAACGTTCCCGCTGACCGGGCAACAATCTTGGCGCTGGAAGAAGCTGGAGCTGATCGGGTTACGGTATCGCTGCCCCGTGACATGGGTGAAGGGATGTCGGAGGAATTGGAGCGCATAGCGGATAAGGTCTTAAGGTAGGATTCGCCACGTCGAAGCGTCAGAAATTTCGCTCAGATCCTTTCGGAGGGTCCCCAGTTTCGATTCATCTGTCGTCACGGAGCATTAATCCCGCAAAGGCCCGCTCCAACAGACTAAATGATGCAGTCCGCAGATTTCATGAGCAAGGTCGAATATCCGATTAGGCCGATGAAATCTATTCGTATTTATCAGGTGTCAATTTTAGGTTGTCTATTGCGACCACACCTTCACGGGTTCTTCCTCTGACAAGGTAGATTGCATTTACCAATGCAAGATCAATCGATTGAACGGCAACTGACCCGCTGGATTCGCTAACAAACTTGCTCCAAGGAAGGTGTGTAATCTCCCACTCATCAGTTAGCTTAATATCCGAATGCCATCGCTCTGCTGGTTCGTCCGTTTTTCCGGATTCTCTCAGTTGTACACGCACATTGCCGGTGCCTTTGAGGGCCAATGTTACACCCTTGTAGCCTCCTAAATCGATTCCACGAACGGATTGTTTGATGTTCCACCATCCTCCGTCGGAGTAACTTAACTGGTAACCTAGCCCCTGAATCCCGGAGACAGACTCGGATCTGACTACTGCACTGCCGCCATGGAAGATCTTCACCGCATTTAGGTCTTCGAAGTCCTCCAAAACCAGGTCGAACACAGGATTTTCACTAAATAGAGTCAGATTAGGCCCATCGAAGTCCCATTTTGTAAAATAGCTATAATCGTTCTCTAATCCAGCCACGATCGCTTGGATATTCTCTGAGTTCCGTGAACGAACGCGGGCTTGGACAAGCCAAACCCTCTCGTAACCCTTTGGTATAAACCCATTAACGTCTCTGCTGTTCAATGTTTCGCTAGCCAATGAAAATCTTACCCATGCCTGATAAGGCACCATCCTCATAGAGTCTAACCGGGAGGGATCTCCGCCATTCTCCCGGAGATAATAGCGAAACCATTTTTCTGACCTGGGGACATAGAACAACATGGCGTCCCCAGGCTGCCACTCATTTAAAACGAAACTTGTGAGCCCCCGCCAGTCTTTGCATTAATCCGAATCGACCGATGGACCCGGATGGAGGGCGTGAGGACAGCGGAAGAGGGGGGAGGGAGTTGCAGGCGCGATGATCCGGGCTCGAATTCGGGTAGACGGGAGGTTGGCGGGCGGTCGCAGGCGCTTTTGGGGGCGCCGATGGCGGTCTGCAGTGGCTGTGCTGAGCGAGATGGCGGGATAGGACACGGGAAGAGGCGCTCGCGGACCGGGACTGGCGCGAGTTTGCCGGGACGTTCAGTTGGCCGGGACGTTCAGTTGCAGACGGGTCGTCAGGCTGGGAGTGGCAGGGCGCGCAGCCGGGCCAGGGCGCGACTGAACTGGGTTTCCCAAGGCCAGCGCTGGGGCAGATGCAGGGTGAGGCGGCGCGCCGAGCGGGTGAGCCGTCCGGCCAGGGAGAAGAACCGTCGCCTGAGGGTCTTGGTGGTCACGATCTGCTCGCCCAGGCCGATGCGCGCGGTCCAGCGGGCCAGGTTGTGGGACATCACCTGGCCCGCTGGACCGCGCGCCGTTGGCGGCGAAGCGGCCGGACGGCATGTGGTTCAACCCGACGCCGTACTTGAGGTCGCGTATCGCATTCTCGATCTCGGCGTGGCGGCGGTGGTCGGCCTCCAGTTCCAGGGTCTCTCCGTCCCGGTCGGTGATGAAGCCGTGATAACTGTAGGTGGCGAAGAGGGCCAGTTGGGAACCGGGGGTCGGCTGCACCCGCCGGACGATGAGCCGCACCGGCGCGGCGTCGGGCTCACTCTGGAAGGGGGTATAAGTCGTCTCGGCCACAGCGGCGGCGCCGTCCATCCAGTAGGGAATCGGCGTCCAGGCAGCTTCGGGTATGGCCTAGATGAGATTGCGCAGGCTTTTGTGCTGGCGGATGGTGATGGAGAAGCGCACGTCCAGCTTGCGGCAGACGGCGACCACGGCGTGGGTATAGAAGCCGCTGTCGGCCCGCAGGGTGATCTGCCCGCTGGCGCCAGCGTAGCGCACCCGCCCCACCGTCTCCCGCAGGAAGTGGGCGGCCCCGCGGGCGGTGTTGGCGCGCCAACGCGGGTGATAGCCCCGGGCGCCGTCGCCGCCGGCGACGGCCAACAGCGGGTGATAGCCCCGGGCGCCGGTGTAGCCGTGGTGGCGGGCGCCCTCCTTGGCCAGTCCGTAGGTCTCGCAGATCGTCGAATCAAGGTCGATGGTAAATGGTGCGTCGCCGGGTCCGGCTCCGGCCTGCCAGGCCCGGGCCAGCAACTCGCGGCTCACCCGGTCCAGTTGGCGGACGTGGCCCCAGCGAAAGCTGCGCAGGAAGGCGCCCAGGGTGGAGGGCGCCTTGAGCACACTGCCCAGGGTGCAGGCTGTCCCGCCGGCGCGCAGCGCATCGGCGTCGTCGATGCAGTCGCCGCCCGCCAACGCAGATGCCACCAGCGTCATCATCTTGTCACCGGTGTTGGCTCGGCCTGGGGCCCGGCCCAGGTCCAGGCGCCGGTCAACCAGTTGGGAAAGGCCGAGGTGCAAGGCCAAGGTGGCGGGAAGGAGCAGGCCGGCATTGTTGACCAGGCGGTGGTCGTCGAAGGTGATGTGGATGCGGTCGAGGTGGTTGCGTGGTCGCATCTATTGGGTGCTCCTTGTTTCTGGTCGGTTTTCTGTTATAAAACCATTATCCCAGATTCAGAGGAGCACTTCCTTCCCTATCCGCCCTGTCGCGACACGCCCTCTATCGGTGGATTCGGGATTAAGCACGGGCCGCATCAACGAGAACACTGATGGAACCACAAACGGTATTAAAAGCCATGCCTGCAAGAACCCGTACTTCCAAGACTCGTATGACGCCCGGTGAGACACCCATTCCCTAATTCCAACTATTGACGCGAGTGTGAGTGGTAGGAGGTATGTACCAAGAAGTATGTTACCGCCAACGCCAGTGAAGTCCCACAGAAATTGGTGAATGCGCGAAACTGTGAGGGGTGGAACACCGACAAAAACGCCCCTCGCCAGCCAACCGGCTAACAGCAAAGGAGCGATCAAGACGCCAACGGAAGCCCCGCTTACAAGAAGCATTTTCCACGGTATTGCCCGTCTCGGCAGAAAAAGAAGAGAACACACGAAAGCCATCGGAGCGAGGATTGCAAAGTGATGGGTGTATATTGCAGCGGTCGTAACCGCAACGTAGCCTGCCCAAATTTTCCAAGAGGGGTGCTCGATCGCGGTCAGCCAGGCCATACCGGAGATAGTTACAAGTAATGTTAGGAGGCTGTAGCCTGCCACCTCTTCTGAATAGCGAATGTGCCATGCATTGAGGGATAACAAAATCGCCGCGATAAGGCCGACTTTTTCATTGAATAATCGGCGTCCCAAGATGAATACTACTGGTATTGTGATCACACCCACAAACGCCGAAAACGCTCGCAACGCGTACTCGGTTTCTCCCAGTACTACCCAAAAACGCAGCAGCAAGAAGTAGAAAGGCATATTGGGATGGTTTTGGAATGCAGCACCGAACGAACTCCAACCATTATCCAAATACCCCATCCGATTTATTTCATCCCCCCAAAGGCCATACTCATCAAGGGAATAGAATCTCAGTACGAGAGCTACAGTGCTTACCAGCACCATTATTACTATGGTCGTATAATTGGGGACAGTTAGTGCCTTCAGTATTTGCATTCTCCTAGATGGACCCCATCAGTCGAACAGGATTGGGGCGGTGTGAAGTGAGGGTCCCTGAGGTGGTACCCAAAAACTAGACAGGTGGCTAAGAGAGAGTCCAGCTCCTAAAATACCGGCAGCGGTTGCTGTTGGGGAGGAGAAGGACATGAGGCAGACGAGGAAGAAACACAGCCCAGCGTTCAAGGCCAAGGTGGCCCTGGCCGCTCTTCAAGGGGAAGAGACCATCGCCCAGTTGGCCAGCCGATTTGAGGTCCATCCCAGCCAGATTCACGCTTGGAAAAGGGCCCTGTTAGAAAGGGCCCTGTTAGAAGGAGCTCCGGAGCTATTTGCCGACAACCATAAATCCCAGGAAAAGGCCAAAGAAGCTCAAATTGACCAACTCTACCGGCACATCGGCCAGCTGAAGGTGGAACGCGATTTTTTGTCGGAAAGGTCCGGTCTATGAATCGCAGCCTGCGGCAGGCCATGATCGACCGAGGCCATAAGCAACTGTCCCTGGTCCGTCAGTGTACACTGCTGAACATCAGCCGAGCCTCAGTGTACTACCGGCCAGTCTCGACCAGAGCAGAAGACCTGGAGTTGATGGCTCGGATGGACCGTCAGTATTTGAAGACGCCCTTCTACGGTTCCAGGAGGATGAAGGCCTGGCTGCTGGCAGAGGGCTACCTAGTGAGCCGAAGCAAGGTTCGAAGGCTGATGCGGTTGATGGGCCTGGAAGCCATCTATCGGCGTCCCAACACTAGCAAGCCAGCTCCGGGACATCGGGTCTATCCCTACCTGCTGAAGGGAGTGGATGTTAATCGGGTCGACCAGGTCTGGGCGGCGGACATTACCTACATTCCCATGGCTCAGGGCTTCCTGTACCTGGTGGCCATCATGGACTGGCACAGCCGGCATGTGCTGGCCTGGAAGCTCTCCAACACCATGGACACGGACTTCTGTGTGACGGCGTTGGAGGCAGCATTGGGCAAGGGACGGCCGGAGGTCTTTAACACGGACCAGGGGGCACAGTTCACCAGTGATGCCTTTACCCAGACGTTGGAGGAGCGGGGCATTCGGGTCAGCATGGATGGTAAAGGTAGGTACCTGGACAACATCTTTGTGGAGCGGTTGTGGCGGAGCATCAAGTATGAGGAGGTGTATCTGCAGGCATACCAGACTGTCGCAGAAGCCCGAGTTGGGATCAACGCTTACCTGGAGTTCTACAACCGGCGGAGACCCCACCAGTCTTTGGGCTATCGAACCCCAGCACAGGTGTACCAAAAGGGCCAGGCAGAAAAGAGGGTAGCAGCTCAAGAACCAGGGCTGACATCGGGCTTGGTGAAACCTAGCGTAGGGGCGGGAGACTCTCTTAATTTAGCCCTCAGGCTGTCTTAATCATTGGGTCCACCTTACCCGTCGCTCCTGTTTAGGAGAGTAATCCTCCGCTTGGTGACTATCTTTTCTCCATTGACTGTTCATCCACAAGCACCGGCTCAGCGTTAAATACCGTCGCCGGTGTCTGCTAACCCAGTGCCAGGTTGGGCATTTGGGTTTCGTAGATGTGGAAGTAGCCTCTAGCCCATCCTTGGCTTCCCTTCGGTTGAAATATGCTTTCAGGTAGACTTCCTCATACTTCCTAGAAACTCGGACGGAAACCCCGATTCTCTCCAAGCTGCCGTTTTCTTAGCGACGATTGTCGATGTAACAGTGGGTTCTTGAACCGTATTACAGACACTATCATGCCACATAAGACTATAATACGTCTGTCTGGCGTAGCGCGAAACCCGGCCAATGGCTTTCCGGCCAGACCTCTAGAAACTCGGACGGAAACCCCGATTCTCCCCAAGTCGTCGTTTTCTTAGCGACGATTGTCGATGTAAGAGTGGGTTCTTGAACCGTATTACAGATACTATCATGCCACATAAGACTATAATACGTCTGTCTGGCGTAGCGCGAAACCCGGCCAATGGCTTTCCGGCCAGACCTCTAGTACTACAACGACGCGTTATGAGAAAACACGCTCAGGTCTTCTTCTTCAGCTACGGACCGTTCATCATGGGAGACTCGCACTCGTTCGTTGCCAGCTTCAAAATCCGCCCACGAGTTACCTTGTAGGATAACGCGTCGTTGTAGTACTAGTACGCCGGATCTACTCCACAAAGATGTTGTCAGTGTACCTGATTTTCCCATCCAACCCGAAGGTCCCGCGTCTATCGGGGCTAATCCTGACCCCGTCTTCCTACAGGGGCTCGGTGAATCCCTCGCTGGTGAACTGGCGCCCCGATGCCGGCTGGCTGGTCCGGGCCCGCCACAAGATGGCCTGTAGTTCCATGGTCCGCCTTAAACGCTGACCCGCTTCCGGTTTGCCGAGTGACCTTGCCTATCCAGCGAGGGCCTTATGAGCCTCGACACGGAAGGGTGCAGCCAGGTACTGCTAGTGGATTAGCTTCATCGCTTTCTGTCTTTTAGGAAGACTCTCTAGGGGGATAATAGTAGACACTTGGCCTGGTGATTTCCATCAAGATGCACTGCTGGACGGCGGACAGGGCTGGATGCTGGTGGCCCACCATTTACCGCCGCAATTCCCGCCTCATGGCCCGGACCTCTCCGCGTAGAAATCCCTCTCACCTTTGAGTTGGCCAATCTGCTGTGTGTCTGGGCGGCCAGGGCCTCATCGACCCTCTGCCGTTTTTCGTGGATTCCGTCAAAAACGTCGGTGGCACCTACGCCAATGGCTTCGTCCATGCCTAGATGGATCTTGCGCCCGGCGGGTAATTGGGCCACTATTTCATCGCCCTTCGCCACCTCCAGGGCCGCCCAATGATGCGCTGTGCTTCATCCTTCACAGCCACAGCTGTGCTATTTTAGGAGCAGAGCTCTCACTTGGCTACCTGTCCGAATTTCATGATACACCTCACTTCTTCATTGACTGTCCATTCCATCCATAGGCACCGCCTCTCGATCAAACAACCTTGGCCGGTGTAGCCCAGAGCGCTGAATTTTTGCTAACGTTGCCTCGTCTGGAAGTGCAGCAAAGTCGCGTGCGTGCTGGCGCTGCGCCCCAACCTGTACCAGTGATTCTACTCTGTGGACGCAATCCAACCGAATCGACTGTTTCTCCGTCTAGTGGAATGACTGCTTCGACTCTGACTTTGCCTTCTTCCACAACAATCCTTTCAACCAAGAAACGCAGCAAACTCTGCTTTCCCTCGAATGTGAGGCTGTCCAGCCCCTTATTCACCGTCTCACAGAAGGACTCTACGTTAGTCAACGCTTTTTGATCCGCCTTGGCTGAGCTTTGCCTTTGGTCAGCAATCTGGCGTTCCAGACGCTGAATCCGTGCCTTCAACTTCTCGATAAGAATTTTGTATTCGGGAAGATCTATGTCTTGGTTGGCGCAGTCGTCAATGATGCGTTCTCGATGAGAGGTGGCCCGTTTCACCTCTGATTGATCTCTCGGTTCTGGGTTTGGATCGCGGTTGTGCGGCGCCCTGCCTCAGACCACTCCTTCAGGCGCTCCCAATAACCGCTTGTGTGCTCGACATGCACAATATAGGGAAGATGGTCTATGTGAATGATATCAACGCGAAATTGCCGCCGCCTCCCAATTCGTCTACCACAAATTGGGACGAATTTGCAGATCGTATTCAGGCAATCGCAACCGATAGCTCACCCCTTCCTACTGGCAAACTGGGTCCAGCGCGAGCTACGAGCGATGCGCCTGATCCAGAAAAATAAAGCGGGGCATCCCCGGACCTAGCCATCCCTTCCGCCGTTTGTAGATCTCCAGCCCGCCACCTTACTCTGACGCCTGCCGAGTTCTACGGTTGGCCTGAAGAACGAATCGTGTTTCGGGGAGGCCGGGTTTTGTTGATGGAGACTTGGAACGTGGCGTATCGATACAGGAGTTGGCCTCCAAGGTCGTTGCCGCTACCGGGCAGCACATCTCATTTTCCAAAACCACGGATTCCAAGGAGCTAGACCATGAAGCGCAGCACCGATAGAATCCTGACCACCCATGCGGGCAGGCTGCCTAACCCCAGTAATATGGGAGAAATCGTCGCGGCCCCCACCGGTGACCCAAGAAAATATGATGAGTTGGTCAGATCTGGGGTAACAGAGATGGTGAATCGGCAGGTTGAGCTGAACAACGACATCCACAGCGATGGAGAGTTCTGGAAGACTCGCGACCAAGGGTACTATGACGGCCGCACGACCGGAGTGGAAATGAGACCGGTTTCCCCCGACAAGCCGGCGTGGATATTAGCCAACCAGCCGGAAAGGTGTATACTCGAGTTTAGGGGGTTTTTCGCAGTCTACGATTCCATTGGGAATACCCCGATGCCTGGAGTCACCATCCCACCTGCCACGCAAAGAGAAGCGGTTACCGGCTCCTTGGAGTACCTGGGACAAGGAAAAATCAAGCACGAAATCGAGGTAACCAAGGCAGGCATCGAAGCTGCCGGCGCGGACTTGGAAGATTTTTTCTTCCCTGTGCTCAGTCCCGGTTGGTTATCCCACTTCCTGTGGAACGATTTCTACGAGACGGAAGAGGAGTTTTTCTACGCCTTGGCTGACTTTTTCAAGGGGGAGTACGCACGGGGCTCGGCAGATGTTTCTTCAAATATCGACAGTCACCACTTAAGGAGGCAGCTTATGTTGGGACCAAACATCAAAATTAGAGCCACCATCCCAGAACCACCGCCAAGACCTCAGCCGCAGCCCCAACCGACCCCAAGACCTCAAATTCGCCCGCGACCTTAGGTGGGCCACTAACTGCGGCTGGGTCGCGTTAACACCGAAGGGGCCTACGTGGCCAAGGTCGGCAAGAAGCGGTCTGTGGTCCTGGATGGGGAGGAACAGAAGCAGTACGAGAATCTAGGAAAAGCAGGTATCTGTTTCAGTCCAGATAGCCGGCGGTTGGCTTACGTGGCGATGGTAGGCAAGAAGAAGTGGGCCGAGTTCCTTGCGCACCGGTTACGATGCGCAAGGAACTCGGCCCAGATGAAATGGACATTCTGGAATTCATGATAAGATCCCATGTTCCTGGGGTCAGCGTGTCATTCCCAGAAGCGGCTGCTATCGCCGCTACTTCCCTCCGGTGAGCATTGGGAGCAAGCAGCCATAGAGGAAATCAAGACTAGACGTTAGCCTAATAGTCCCTCTCGGTCAACTACCCCGCCTTTCGCCGCTGAGCTAGCAACGTATCCACCGAATGCTGAAACTCTCGGCTCTGGCCGCACCTACGGCGGGCCGGGACGATTCGCCATCTTCCCCACCTCCTTCACCAAAGGTCCGCTCCGTGATTGGACCTGGCACCATGCCGGTGCCACAGCTGTGGATATCGTGGACGGAGACCTCACCGCCTCTATCCTCTCTGGCGGACTGCCCATAGACACACTGGTTCTTGGTCCCCACCACGTCACATATAACGTAAGTGATTTGGCTGGCAACCCGGCCATGGAGGTAACTAGGACCGTCAAGGTGGTGGATACCACCGCGCCGGTGTTTCTTAACGTACCAAATCCTATCAAGGTCGAGGGGAAAACCTTGAGTCGTGCCCACACGACTAAAGATATCATAAAATTTTTGGAGGGGGCAATTGCTATCGACGGGGGGGGCCGCATACCGGTTACGCACGATGCCCCCTTCTTCTTCCCGATTGATACTCCTATTGAAGTGACCTTCACGGCTATTGATGACAGCGGTAACTCTGTCGACGCGACAGCCAGTGTGACTGTAGTCGACACCACTCCCCCAAAGCTCATAGTGCCCGAGGATACCGTTGTGAAGGCCAACGTTGCGTGTAAGTCCGATGAGGGGGACCAGGTCGGCGTTTCGATTAACGATGAGGAGGTCCAGGCTTTCCTGGAGGCTTTCCTGGAGGCTTTCCTGGAGGCTTTCCTGGAGGCTTTCCTGGAGGCTTTCCTGGATAAGTTCAAGGCCTACGACATCGTGGATGGAGAGAGAGAAGTTTTTCTTCATGACCGACCTGACTGCTTCGTGATTGACACCGCTACTCTGATGACCTTCTCCGCCACCGATAAAACGGGTAACCAAGCCACCGCCACGTATTGCACTGTGTGGGAGACGCAGATTCCCACCGATTTCCGTGCCCGAGTTCATCTTTGTGATGCAGGCTCCAAATGGGGCACAGGTGCTTCCAGGCCTACGGATCCATAGCAAAGCTCTTTGGTAAGTCCCACGGAAACCATCGCAAAACCCTTCCACCACGAGGCCGGCCCCCTAGTACTACAACGACGTGTTATCCTACAAGGTAACTCGTGGGCGGATTTTGAAGCTGGCAACGAACGAGTGCGAGTCTCCCATGATGAACGGTCCGTAGCTGAAGAAGAAGACCTGAGCGTGTTTTCTCATAACGCGTCGTTGTAGTACTAGCATTTGTTCCGGCTAGATCGAGATTAATGACCACGTGGGACTTTCGAACTTAATACTGTAAGGGCGATGGGTTTCTTGGTGCCCTCCAGAGTTCAAGGCCCTTTGGGCTTCATCACTCCGTAGTTGCATTTTCTGCCTGCCCTCAGGACATCGTGCCCATCAACGGCACAAGCTGCAGTCCGACGGAGGACCACTTCCAAGTTCTGGAAAGCTCCTAATTTCCCATGTCTCCGTGAGAGGCAAACCGAGCGATCAAACATGGAGGCGCAGGCAATGGCAAAAGACGGCTTCAAAGTCATGGACTCTGACATGCACGTCGTAGAACCAGCGGACCTTTGGGAAAGGTACATCGACCCAGCATTCAAGGACCGTGCCCCTAAAGGCATGAGCCGCCATCCCCGGGACCTTGCCATCCAATTTGGCGGGGCGGGTATACCCGCCTGAAAACCGCAGCTACACCAACGGGATAATGCCCCTCATGACAGCGCAGATGGACGTGTACGCTGATCCTGAGGAGCGCAAATGGGACGGTGGCTCCCAAGTGACAGCCATGGACAATGAAGGGATCGACTTGGCTATCATGTTTCCCAGCCGAGGCCTATTCAGTCTGGGTTCCGACGACATCGAGCCAGCTCTGGCCACCGCGATATCCCGGGCATACAACGACTGGCTGGCAGAGTTTTGCTCCGGCTCGGAGCGGTTATTCGGAGCGGGCATGGTCGCTCCCCACGACGTCGAAGGCGCCGTCCACGAGGCCAAGCGTGCAGTAAATGAACTTGGCTTCAAGACGATTTTCATGCGGCCGAATCCAGTGAAAGGACGCAACTGGCACGACCCTCATTACGATCCCCTATGGTCTGAAATCGAACGGCTGGGCGTTCCACTGAGCTTCCACGAAGGCGGACTTGTGGACTTGCCCCAGCCCGGAGACAACTTCGAAACTCACATGCTCTATCACACCTGCACCCATTCGATGGCCATGATGCTGGCGGTGGTTGACCTGGCCGGGGGCGGTGTTCTGGAGCGCTTCCCCAACCTGAAAGTGGCGTTTTTGGAGGGCAATTGCTCCTGGGCGCCCTGGCTCCTGTGGCGTTTGGACGAGCACTATGAGATGTCGGCGGCCTACGACCACCCGGACCTCCAGATGAAACCCAGCGAGTATTTTCGGCGGCAATGCTACCTGTCGGTAGAGTGCGACGAGGAGCCGGCCGAGATGGTCTCCAAGTACGGTTTGGAGGACAACATCGTGTTCTCCACCGACTACCCCCACGCCGACTCCAAGTACCCCAGGTCGGTGGAGCGGTTCTTGCAGATGCCACTCTCCGACCAAACCAAACGCAAGTTTTTATGGGACAATTGCGCCCGGCTTTACGGCATTGGGGGTTGACGGCCCAATTCTTTGCGCAAAAACCAGCGGCCGCCTAGCGTCCTTCGCGGATGAACTCGGCGGCGCGCTCCGCAATCATCATAGTGGTTACATTGGTATTGGCGCGCACCACGTCCGGCATGACCGAGGCGTCGGCCACGCGCAACCCCTCCACACCCCGGACGTTTAGATACTGGTCAACCACGGCCATCGGATCGCCGGCAGCGCCCATCTTGCAGGTGCCGGAAATATGGAAGGACGTGCTTACGTTGAGCAGCATCCAGTCGTCCAGGGCTTCGTCGGTGGCCAGGTCGGCGTCGGTTGGTGCGGTACGCTGGTCGACTATTCCCCCGTACGCCGCGCCTTCCAAGAAGTACACGCACTTCCTTATCGCTTCCCGTAACCTTTCACGGTCCCAGGGTTCCTCCAGGTAATGGTAGTCCATGCTGGGTTGGACGCCGGGGTCGGTGGACTCCAGGCGTAGTTCTCCCTTACCAATCGCGAGGTACAATCCGCAGTTGATGCTGTGGGTCGGGTCATCATCCTCTTTGACCACCGTGTTCAGGGAGGACGGTGACAGAATCATATCGTTAGGGGTGGATGACCCGGTAGCGGTGTAGCGCAGGCGGAGGGCCCGCCGGGCGACTGTCTCGTCGGGCCGGTCTTCGCGCACCGTGAATCGGACCACCACGTTGGGGTGGTCGCGCATGTTCTGCCCTACCCCGGGAGAATCCACAACAACGGGGATACCCAGTGGCCCAAGCTGATCGCTTGGGCCAATCCCTGATAGCATCAGGAGTTGGGGCGATCCTACGGCGCCGGCGCAGAGGGTGATTTGTTCTGCCTCCAACAGGAACGTCTCTCCGCCGCTCTCCACCTCAAGTCCCGTGGCCAGTTTGCCGTCGAATGCGATTCGTCTCACTTGAACATTGGCCTTTGTGGTCAAGTTGAGACGGCTTCGGTTGGGCTCGATGTGGGTCAGGGCCATGCTCATGCGTACGCCGTCAACGTTGTTCTCGGCTCGCAGGCTCACTCCGGTGGCGTCTGGGTCGTGTACGTCAGGAATGTCTGGGTACCCTGCTGAGACGCAGGCCCGGTAGAATGCCTCCTGTAAGGGCGGCCAATCCTCGCGTTTATGACGGCGTACCGGGACGGGCCCATCGGTCCCGTGAAAGTCGTCCTGGAAGTCCGCGTCGTTCTCGATCCGGCGGAAGTAGGGCAGGACCTTTAGGTAGGACCAATCGTCGTTTCCCCAGGAAGCCCAGGTGTCGAAGTCCTCTGGCGCTCCGCGTATGAAAGTCTGGCCGTTGATGGCGCTGGACCCGCCCAGCACCCTTCCCCTGGGTACCGGCATGGGCTTGGACTGCTGTGGCGTGGCCGTACCCGTGAATGACCAGTTGTAAGGAGACCCGGCCGCTCGGGCCTGTAGGTTGACCAACCCCCAGCCGTATTTCAGCATGTCCGGCAGCAGATCGAAGTTAGGATATTCCGGTCCTGCTTCCAATAGGAGCACTGAGCGATCAGCGTCTTCGGATAGCTTGGCCGCTAAGATGCAGCCGGCCGTCCCACCGCCAACGACAATGTGGTCATATTTCATGACTAAAATCCCCCATGCAATTTATGAACCTTTCTTTCACGGTGCGAGTTTGGGCTCGCCGAGTTCAAAGCCGTTCAGTCGCTGTAAGAGGTGTAGGTCACATCTCCCTCTAGGGCGACCATTGAAGCGTGGCTACAAGCCGCAGTTATTCGACCCGCTCCGATTAGGGGTCGGACGAATAATCCCACGAGCGCAGGCGCTCGGGAAGTACTCTGATATAAACTGCGTCTTTTCGTGCCTCGGTCGGAAGCTCTGACTCGGGGACACCCCGCTGCTTCGCCGCCTCTCGAGCATATCGCACCGTTTCCTTTGGATCCGTATGTAGAGTAGCTGTTCCCTGGATCATGAGCCCTTTTATCTCTTGTCTCGTGCGTCCGCTCTCGAGGAGCAAACTAACTTTTGGGTTCGCCTGAATGTTTCTCAGCTTCCTGGTCCCGCCACGCACCCCCATCAGTATTTCGTCGCCGAAACGGAAATATCCCAAAGGCACAGTGTGTGGATAACCGTTGGGTCCAACTGTGCTCAACATTATCCAACCGGGCTTGCTGTCGAGGAAGTCCTGAAACTCCTGCCGTGTGAGTTCGCGAGGCATCCGTGATACTCCTACTTTAAGGGTCCAGAACCGCTGTTTAGTGGAATGGGCTTCCATTTAACTGAAGGTACAGCATTCCATATACCTCCCTGTAACGTGCCCGCTGACACGGGCGCTTATGAGTAAGAGAATTTACAAAACGGCCACGGGGTTAACCGGCGAGCCGGTGCCGCCCACTACCCGAAGCGGGTTGACTGTGAGCATAAACTCGTAGCGGCCCTCTTCAAAGCAAGCTTCCGCCAGCGGTTGCAGCAACGCATTGTCCAACAAGCCGATGCCGTAGGCGAAGATGGAGCCGTGGACCGACCATGGCAGGTCATATCCGTTGGGGGTAAAGTCCATCATGTCCCATACCAGCAAGCAGCAATCCGACTCTCGGATGAATTTGAGGCACGAAGCGTGGAGACCGGGGCGCGTCGTGGATTCGCTTCCCCACAGCGGGTTGCCGTCTTGGTTCCACATCTCCCGTCCGCTGTAAACAATTAACGCGTCTCCCGGTTCCATGGTGACGCCCTGCTCCTTGGCGATATCCTCCAATTCCCAACCGTGGACCGGCTTTTCCATCGTCACGTATGGCTCACCCCGGTGCTTGGGGACGTCCAGCAAAACTCCACGGGTGATAATTCCCTCTTTCCAGTGGTCAACGGACCCCCACAAAGCGCCGTCCATATTGGCCGCTTCGTCCGGGTGGCGTCCGTTCCACATCCCGTCCTCGTTCCAGACGTGACAAAGAGCGTCTAAGTGCGTGGTGGCCGTGCCGTGGTAAGAGATCCCGTAAAAATCTCCGTAGTAGCCGGCATTCTGTCCCCTGGCCACCCGTTTCATGAAATGTAGCGCTGGCGTTGGGTTGTTAGGCGCTGGGTCCTTTGGAAACTCCCTACTTAGGCAGACCGCCCGGCCGGATTTTACCGATCTAGTTGCCGCAAGGCGTTTTTCGGGAGTCACCATGTTCACTGCGCCAATCTGATCGTCGGTGCCCCAACGGCCCCAGTTGCGGTCTTCTTTCAAATAAGCTAGTACTTCATCTTTGGTGGGGACTCGTCGTTCCATATTATCTCCTAGTTTCGCGCCAAACACTGGGCTGATGCCAGTGTATGCCGTGATTTGAAAGTAATCCAGACCAGAGGAAATGTCTCGCGCTACACCGATTGGCACGGTAATTTAGCGGAAGAAAGCGCGCGAGAAGAGAAGTGTTCCAGTCAGATCATCCATTAAAGAGAGGGTGATGAGGCGGCCAAGCGCCTCCGGCGGGCAGCTTCAGACTCGTAAAGAACGCCCTGATCAGTGAGTGCTTGTACTTCCTGGGGCGACATACTCAGGTGGGTAGCCAGGACCTCGTAGTTGTGTTCACCTATCTGGGGAGCCGGGCCCCGTACCCATGCCTGCGTCTCGGAGAACTTGTACGGTGGCGACACCACCTCGATGGTCCCCAGCTCGGGGTACTCCACCTCCTGGAAGGCTCCCTGAGCACGGAAGTGGGGATGTTCATAGATCTGTGCCTGGGAAAGAACTGGGCCCGATGAAATCCGCGCTTCCGCCAGAACTAATCGAGCCGCTTCGTCATCGGGAAGGCTCTGGAGCCAGCCCTCAACGATGGCGACCACCTCATCTCCGCGGGCAAGCCTTTCGTCATCGTTCAGGTAACGTGGGTCTGCAATAAGGTCTCGCCGGTCCATACAGGCGCAGAGCCTTCCCCAGGCGCTTTCCGGACCCTGACCTGGTGCCTGGACGGAGATATAGCCGTCCCTGGCCTTCAGTATTCCCATAGGGAAGGTGTAGGTGTTCTGCTTCCCGTTCCGGTGATGGAAGGGCACTCCTCCGTTGGCCGCGACGCGGGGCATTCCCAGGGAGTCCATAAACAAGAGACTGGCGATCATGGAGATGTCTATGTACTGGCCGACGCCGGTGCGCTGCCGGTGGAACAGGGCGTATCCCACAGCCAGGGCTCCCGCCATGCCGGTGATCGTGTCCCCGATCCCGCCGCCGATAGTGTAGGGCGCACCGTCGCGCTCACCGGTGATCCAGTTCAGGCCCGCTCATGGCCTGGGCGACGGGGTCGGTGCAGACGTGTTCGGGGTTATAGGCGAATCCCTCCTGGCCATACCCTGTCATGGAACACATTATGATCCCCATGATCCCCGGATTCATGGCACGAAGGCTCGGGTAGTCCGGGCCGTAGCTACGCACTACATGAGGAGTGTAGTTTTCCACGAATATGTCCGCTTCCTTTACCAGAGAGTGGACGATCTCCAGCCCCTTGGGGTGCTTCAGGTCGACGCAGAGGCTCTTTTTTCCGCCATTCAGGTAGGGCACCCCGTTTCTGATCGGCAGCGATTCGGGGGTAAACCGCTCGTTCTGGTCTTCCGCAGGCCGCTCGATCTTGATGACCTCGGCTCCCATATCTGCCATGATGCGGCTGCAAAAAGGCCCCACAAACGCCGTGGTAAAGTCGAGAACCTTTACGCCTTCAAGTGATCCCGGTCCCATAACCTATCTCCTCGCTCTATCTAGTTCTGGCCTAATAGCGCGGCAGGACCCAACGCACGGCCTGATGTAGATATTGGGGGGGAATGGTACGGTTGGACTGGCCTGGTTGTCCACTTTCCAATCCGTATGGGGAAGAGGCTCCAAAAACTAGACAGGTGGCTAAGAGAGAGTCCAGCTCCTAAAATACCGGCAGCGGTTGCTGTTGGGGAGGAGAAGGACATGAGGCAGACGAGGAAGAAACACAGCCCAGCGTTCAAGGCCAAGGTGGCCCTGGCCGCTCTTCAAGGGGAAGAGACCATCGCCCAGTTGGCCAGCCGATTTGAGGTCCATCCCAGCCAGATTCACGCTTGGAAAAGGGCCCTGTTAGAAAGGGCCCTGTTAGAAGGAGCTCCGGAGCTATTTGCCGACAACCATAAATCCCAGGAAAAGGCCAAAGAAGCTCAAATTGACCAACTCTACCGGCACATCGGCCAGCTGAAGGTGGAACGCGATTTTTTGTCGGAAAGGTCCGGTCTATGAATCGCAGCCTGCGGCAGGCCATGATCGACCGAGGCCATAAGCAACTGTCCCTGGTCCGTCAGTGTACACTGCTGAACATCAGCCGAGCCTCAGTGTACTACCGGCCAGTCTCGACCAGAGCAGAAGACCTGGAGTTGATGGCTCGGATGGACCGTCAGTATTTGAAGACGCCCTTCTACGGTTCCAGGAGGATGAAGGCCTGGCTGCTGGCAGAGGGCTACCTAGTGAGCCGAAGCAAGGTTCGAAGGCTGATGCGGTTGATGGGCCTGGAAGCCATCTATCGGCGTCCCAACACTAGCAAGCCAGCTCCGGGACATCGGGTCTATCCCTACCTGCTGAAGGGAGTGGATGTTAATCGGGTCGACCAGGTCTGGGCGGCGGACATTACCTACATTCCCATGGCTCAGGGCTTCCTGTACCTGGTGGCCATCATGGACTGGCACAGCCGGCATGTGCTGGCCTGGAAGCTCTCCAACACCATGGACACGGACTTCTGTGTGGCGGCGTTGGAGGCAGCATTGGGCAAGGGACGGCCGGAGGTCTTTAACACGGACCAGGGGGCACAGTTCACCAGTGATGCCTTTACCCAGACGTTGGAGGAGCGGGGCATTCGGGTCAGCATGGATGGTAAAGGTAGGTACCTGGACAACATCTTTGTGGAGCGGTTGTGGCGGAGCATCAAGTATGAGGAGGTGTATCTGCAGGCATACCAGACTGTCGCAGAAGCCCGAGTTGGGATCAACGCTTACCTGGAGTTCTACAACCGGCGGAGACCCCACCAGTCTTTGGGCTATCGAACCCCAGCACAGGTGTACCAAAAGGGCCAGGCAGAAAAGAGGGTAGCAGCTCAAGAACCAGGGCTGACATCGGGCTTGGTGAAACCTAGCGTAGGGGCGGGAGACTCTCTTAATTTAGCCCTCAGGCTGTCTTAATCATTGGGTCCACCTTACCAATCCGCACTCGCTTCCCTACTGATTGCGATTCACCACCGACACCTGACTGGCGACGGACAAATGATCGATCTGTCCCAACAGGAGACATCGATCCAACTGATCGCTTCCCAGGTGATAGAGTTCGCCATGACTGGTGAAAACCCCTCTCGGCAAGGAAACCGGGATAAACGCCCGAAGAAAATTTCCTCTGTCACGGCGATTTCCATCCCGACCAAATAATAATGGCCAAGGATGGTCCAATCATCATCGACTGGATTACTGCAGCCAAGGGCAGTCCAGCGGCCGATGTGGCGTGTAGGGTAGGAAATGTCTTGGAGTAGTTGAATCCAAAGTTGGTGTCACGAACCACGCACTCTCATGAGGAAACAACTTCCCTGCTAAGCATATTCAATTATGAGAATTAGTTCGGCTCGCCCGGGTAGAGGATGAAGCCTTCGTATCCGGCGTCCGCCACCTCATTGCACTTTGTCCGGCAGTTACCGACGCCACCGCGTAGGGCATGAACACACGGGGTTTGCCGGGAATGTTCGCTCCGAGGTACGCCGGCGATTTAGTTCTCGTATACCGACTTCTTCCATCTCTGTTCCGCCGTTGGTAGGAACGGATTTGAACCTAGGAGTGTTCCAAAAGGTGGAGATCCTCCATGGGAAAATCTCTAACGTTGGCCGTTATCAACGTTGCCACTTCCTCCATGGCCGTGGCTGCGATTAACGTGTCGGCGCTGGAGAGTGGGATGCCCCGTCGCGCGAAATCGTATCGGAACCGTCCTGCTTGCTTGGCCGCTTCTCGGGTAATCTCATAAAAATCTAGGCTATCAACTAATCGCTCTGCTCGAGCTTGCTCGCCCGGGTTGAGTCCAGAGTAGAGCTCTGCGATATTTATACAGCAAGGCCCTAGTACTACAACGACGTGTTATCCTACAAGGTAACTCGTGGGCGGATTTTGAAGCTGGCAACGAACGAGTGCGAGTCTCCCATGATGAACGGTCCGTAGCTGAAGAAGAAGACCTGAGCGTGTTTTCTCATAACGCGTCGTTGTAGTACTAGTACTACAACGACGTGTTATCCTACAAGGTAACTCGTGGGCGGATTTTGAAGCTGGCAACGAACGAGTGCGAGTCTCCCATGATGAACGGTCCGTAGCTGAAGAAGAAGACCTGAGCGTGTTTTCTCATAACGCGTCGTTGTAGTACTAGCTGGTGTCCTTGACTGGCCAATGTGGTAATTAGCTCCGCCGCTTCAGGGCCCCCTCGAAGGTGGTCTATCAGTATGGTGGTATCCAGTAGGTATTTAGCCACGAATCAGGCTTCCCGCCCAATGTCATCTAGCCTCCGGGACTCCCGCACCCACGCTGCCACTTCCCCTCTAGTTGTCCATTCGGGGTGATCTTCAGCAGATAAAACTCCCGCGGTAATTTTGATGGCCGCCAAAACGGTCTCCCGTATCAGCTTTTCCCGAATGGCTTGTTCAATGAAGAGGTTCTTCTTGCCCTTGCCCACTACCTCGTTCAGAGCCTGAACCAGTTCTTCCGGCAATACTATTTATGGGTATTGCAAGTGTGATGTCTGAGGATCGCTGGGAGGTGTCCAGAAAGATTGCCGAATCGGTTATGACGTTCTTGGGGCTACTCTCGAACTATCGGCGTCCTCCAATTCCACTTCAGCCCGGCGAGAAAGCTCTTGGAGCAAGATAAGGCCGTTCAAACGTTGGAATCCCTAAAACGGGATGGTAAGATTCGCTTCCTCGGTTGCTCCTCCATTCTTCCGAATGTTATTGACCATATCAAGATGGGAGTGTTCGATGTCTTGCAAGTATCGTACTCAGCTCTCCAGCCCGAGCATGAGAATACGATCGCCATCGCCGCTAGGGCTGGGGTGGGCATAGTCATCCGGGGCGGTGGTGCCAAAGCCCACCGGGTAAGGGCCAGGGTTCCACCGACATATGGGATTTGTGGGACAAGGCGGAATTGGACGAATTGTTGGATGGAGAGCACCGCACTGAATTCATGCTTCGCTTCACCATTACTAACCCGCACATTCACACTCCCGTCGTTGGAACTCTCGACCCGGAGCATCTTCTAGAGAACGTCGCTGCTGTTTTGAGGGGACCATTGCCTCTATCCGTATACAGCGAGGCGAAAAGACGACTAGCCGGAGCTGAGCAGGAAGCTAGATAGATCTCGGGAACAAATTCCCGCAGAAAGGAGTTTCAGATGCTTACCGCCGAGGAGAACGAAACCCTAACTAAAGTAGGTCCGGACACCCCCTGTGGCCGATTGATGCGCTGGTACTGGCACCCCATCGCCACCACCACCCAGCTCGACGATAACCCAGTGATTCGAGTTAAACTACTAGGCGAATCCCTGGTGTTGTATCGAGACCGGGGGGGCAAGCTCGGTCTCATCGACGACACTTGCCCTCACCGACGGGTCAATCTGAGCTTTGGCGTGCCGGAGGCCGAGGGCCTGCGCTGCCCATACCACGGGTGGCGATTCGACGGAACCGGTCAGTGTCGGGAGATGCCAGAAGAGGGGAGCGATAGCACTTTCCCTAGCCGGGTGAAAATAACCGCCTACCCGGTGGAAGAGCTAGCGGGCCTAATCTTCGCCTACCTGGGGCCAGAGCCCCGGCCATTGCTGCCTCGCTGGGACCTTTTCGTCATGGACCATGTGCTGCGAGACGTCGGCTTTGAGGTAGTTAATTGCAACTGGCTGCAGATGCAGGAGAACGACCTAGATCCGGCCCACCTCCGCTGGCTGCATGGTAACTTCTCCAATTATGTCCTGGAGCGTCTGGGACGGCCCGACTTAAAGCGGCGGCGCGCCGACGGCGCCGAGCGGCCTCCCGGACCAGCTATAGAACAGCGCGATTGGGCGGTCTGCGAGCTTGGGGTCATGAACATGGATAAGGTTGAGGGCGACCTGCGCCCAACCCGTCCTTCCATCTTGCCCAATATGAACAGCTTTACCAGCCTGTTTATGTATCGGGTTCCGATGGATGACACCCACACGCTGCAAGTAGTCTATACCGCCTACCCCCAGCCTCCCAGTGAAAACGTCCAGCAGGATAAAGTGCCCTGCTACATAGTTCCACCTTCGACCGATTCCGAAGGGAACCCCATCTGGCAGGAGTTGGATAGCAACGGAGGCCAGGATACCATGGCCTGGGTTTCCCAGGGTCCGATTGCCGACCGTGCCAATGAGCGTCTGGGGGCGTCGGACAAGGGTGTCATCATGTTTCGCGAGCTTCTGAGTCAGCAGATAGCGCTGGTCGAGGACGGCGGCGAGCCGATGAATGTATTCCGAGATCCAAAGACCAACGGCAGGATCAATGTGATCCCCCGGGATGGCTCACCTCTGGAGTGGGGTGGCCCGAACAATATGTTCATGCGACGGGTCAACGGACCCTTTAAGCATTCGCCCATAGTCAGGGATATGGTGGAGAAATACCACGGAAAAGAAGCTTTAGAAGGCCCGGTGCACTAGTACTCCATCCACTGGTCCTGAGGTCCACATAGGCTGCCCTTGTCAAATTGCACGGTCATCGGCACGATATCCAGCGTATTCAAGACGCTGTGGAGAACCGTGCGGAACCGTTTGTCAGATAGCTTGGGCCCTGGTTTGCACTGGCCCCTCATCCAAGCTCTTGGATGGCGTGATAACACAAAATGCGAAATGAATCCAACACGGGAAACGAGTAAAATCAACGACGCCGAAACGATGGATAAATGGAGGTGATCAGCAGATGACGACCGTAGGAAGCGGAAAATACACTTACAAACTCATCGAGAGTTGGGCTAAGTTGCCCCAGGGTGAAACCTTCGGCATGGTGAGTGCGGTGGCAACCGATTCCAAAGACCGTGTTTATGCCTTCCAACGTAAAGACCCCCCGATCGTAATTTTCAACCGCGACGGCAGCTATGTTGGTTCATGGGGCCTTGGAGCAATTACCAATCCCCACGGGATTTTCATCAAAGACGACATAGTTTATATAACCGACCGGGAGGACTCAGTTTGCCTGCGATTTACCCTGGAAGGCAAGCCTTTGCAAGTTATTGGAGAGCGGGGTGTTCACTCTGACACCGGCTGTGATGTACCTGGCCAATTGGTGCCTCGGGCGGCCGGCCCCTTTAACTACCCAGCCGAGTTGGTTCCTTCTCCATGGGGCGATATGTATGTGGCCGACGGATACCGCAATGCCCGAGTCCACCGGTTCGCAGCCGACGGGCAACTCAAGGCTTCTTGGGGAGAGCCTGGTAAAGGCGGAGCGAACCAGTTCCACCTGGTCCATAGCATGATGGTGGGTGCTGACAATTTGTTATACGTCTGTGACCGGGAGAATAACCGCATTCAGATATTCGACGCCGATGGAGAATTCGTTGGCATGTGGACTGACCTGCTAAGACCAATGGATATCTCTCAGAGTCCAGATGGGGTCTTCTGTATCAGCGAAGGAGGCAACGATGCTCGCCAGGGATTCACGCAAGACACCGATTCACGGATCAGCCTGATGAATACAGATGGAAACCTGCTGGCCCGGTGGATTATCCGGGGCGGTCACGGCAGCTGGATAGACGCCAACGGAGACATCTATGTAGGTGTTCCAGAAGGCGCCGGGGTTGATAAATTCGTGCGGAAAGGTTAATTGGTAGTCAAACAAATGCGGAGACCATTGAGTGGATCAACTCTATGAACCGGCCCATTTTAGTTGACGACCAGCGAGGCTGGCAGCGGGTCGCCGCCGAACTGGCGTCGGAACCCGTGCTGGCCCTCGACACCGAATCCAACAGCCTCCATACCTACCAAGAGCGGGTTTGCCTGATCCAAATCGCGGCTACTGAGGACATTTTCCTACTGGACCCACTGGCGGTAACCGACCTGTCCGGCCTGGGGAGTTTGTTGGCCAACCCCTCGATAAGCAAGGTGTTCCACGGCTCCGATTACGACGTGCGGTGCCTGCACCGGGACTACGGGTTTACGGTAAGTTCCCTTTTTGACACCGAGATCGCGGCTCGGTTTCTGGGCAGTTCCAGGACGAACCTCTCCGCATTGCTGGAAAGTTTCCTAGGTGTGGAAATTCCCAAAAGCCGTGCGTTACAAACGTCGGACTGGGCCCGCCGGCCTTTAAGCCCGCTGGCGCTGGAGTACGCGGCTAATGATGTGCGGTACCTGCCGAAGTTGGCAAATCTCCTGCGGCAACAATTGGTTAATGCTTGCCGTCTGGACTGGGTTACCGAAGAGTGCCGAAGGCTCGAGCAGGTCCGCCATGCCCCGGCAAACCAGCCGGACGCAGCGATGCTGCGAATCCAAGGGAGCAGCCGGTTGGGGTCACGGGGCCTGGCGGTGCTAAAAGAGCTTTTCCTCTTTCGGGAGGAGGAGGCGCGTAGGATGGACTGTCCACCCTTCCGGGTGTTGACCAACGAGGCATTGCTCATTCTGGCAGGCTCACCGGGTATGGGACTTCATCAGGTCAAGGGCCTGACAAGCGGGATAGCGAGACAGGCGGGAGACCGCATCCGGGAAGCAATTCAACGAGGGATGTGCGGGCCTGTAGTGCACCGGCCGCAGTCCAAAAACACCTCGTGGGAACCGGAAGCTCGAGCCAGGCTGCAATCGCTCAAAGTATGGAGGGCGCGGCACGGGGCTTCGCTGGGCCTGGACCCGGCATTGGTCTGGCCTGCCGCCAGCTTAGAGCGTTTGGCCCATCAATGGAATGGATCTACCGCCGAGTCTCCAGATGGTGGAGCGCAGGAAGTGCGTAGCTGGCAGCGCCGCGAGTTTTCCCAGGAACTTCGGCAAGCCCTGGTTCGGGTCTTTTGTACGCGCAATTCTGATCCAGTTTAATTCCATAGCCCCGGTCGTGAGATAACGACTTTGAGATTACTTCGATTGCCAACCGGGCCTATAATCCCCTTCAAGGCGATATAATCCGTCCTGGTTTGAGTTCGACGGTAAAGGAGCGAGTGCATGCCGGAAGAGATTGGATTGTTCGAAGCCATCAACTCTCAAAGAGCCATACGGGAATTCAAGCCCGACCCGGTCCCCGACGAGTTGATCCGAAAGCTCATCGAGTCGGCAACGAAAGCTCCCAGCGGCTCCAATAGGCAAGGTTGGAAGTTCCTGGTCATCAAGGATGTTGAATTGAAGCGGAAGATCGGCGATTACTACAATCTCGCCAGAGAGTCCAGGTATGGCGGCGACGCGCCGACCTCCAATGTGCCAGCTCGTAGAAGGGCCGCCTCCAACTACATGGCTGAGCACCTTCACGAAGTTCCGGTGCTGATTCTGGCGTGTATCGAGCATGACGGATCACCCAGCACCATGAGCCGAGGTGGCTCGATATACCCAGCGGTGCAGAACCTTCTACTGGCCGCCCAAGGTTTGGGCTTGGGAAGCGTCATCACCTCGCTCCACAAGCGATATGAAGATGAAATCAAAGCCTTGTTAGGCATCCCTGAGAATGTCGAGACGGCAGCGCTTCTCCCAGTGGGATATCCCGGCGGCCGGTCCAGGTATGGTCCGACAACGCGGGCGCCAGTAGAGCAAGTGACGTTTTACGACAAGTGGGGCGTCCTAGATTAGTGGCGCCAATCTTTGTGTCCCGAAAATTTCGATTTCAACGCTAAACCTGAACAGAAGGGAGGTAGATCCATGGCCAGGCTTAACCCAGCCCACCAGAGACTCGGTCCCAGAACAGCAAATGAACATTTTCGACGAGATCATAGGATCAGGCTCGCCCCCGGCCAATGGGCCCGGCTCGATTACGATTCATGTGCCGGAAGCAGCCAAACGGGCTTCGGCTCTAAATCAATACCTGAGGGAGGGCTCGTCCCTACCCAAGAAGATTCAAGAGTTGGCCATGCTGGTCACCGCCCGCGAAATGGACTGCCAGTACGTTTGGAACGCCCATGCCGCCTCGGCCAAAGCCGCAGGAGTGAATCCGGAGATAATCGATGCCCTGCGGGAGGAGGGCGAAATGCCTGACCTGGCGCCCGACGAGCAGGCGGTGATCAATTATGGCCAGGAGTTTTACCGGACCCACCGCGTCAGCAGCGGTGGATTTCAGGCGGCGTTGGAGCAGTTGGGCAAGCAGGGCTTGGTTGAGTTAACCATGCTCATGGGTAACTACGCGCTGTTGGCTTTTCTAGTCAATGCATTCGACTCGGGGTGCCCCCGGACCGGACTGAGCCCATGCTCCCGGTGTAGTAAAAGCACGGTAACGAATGTGCACCGACCTTCAGCCTCTGGATCACAAGCAGGTCAGGGCAAACATTGCCCTCATTAAGAGCCCAAGGATCGCGGCATAACCTGTCTGGTAGAGTCAGGAGCTCAGCGTGACCTGCCGAGGGCTGGCGAGAATGATCCCTAGTGGCAAAACGAGGAGATGAGTATGAACCTCCCCAAGCGGACGATGGTGCGAACAAACTTGATAGTCACGGAACTAGGTCCCTGGCTCACCACCCGTTATCTTCCCTTGGGGTCAGTAGGACCTGTTCTCTGGCTCGATCGAAGATGACTGCTGTAGCCTCCGGGGCCAGGCGTCTTTATGGCCCACTGGCGCCGTATCCTCGCGAATGATTCGAGGATACTTAAGGGTGGATCAGGGGTTATCCTGACTTGATTGCACCGGGAGCTACGTATCAAGAGGTTGTGGACAACCGCGCCTGGGAGTAACAAAGTCTAGGAAACTCTGTGACCGTCGTCCTTTCCGGATGTCTTCATTTTCCAAAAGTTACCAACAATGATGGTCCATGTTCTTGAACATCCGTCAACGAATCAGGTCAGCGATTCGCTCCCCGATCATCAACACCGTGGGGTTGATGGGCGCCCGCACCAAATCCGGCATGATCGACGCATCGACAATCCGCAGGCCATCCATGCCGTGGACTTTTCCGAACTGGTCGGTAACCGCTAAAGGGTCCGTGGCCAGTCCCATTTTGCAGGTGCATGAGATATGGGAGTATGTATGCGCCTCCCGCATCATCCACCGGTCCAAAGCCTCGTCCGATCTAAGGTCGGCTTCCAGCGGTTCAATTCGATCCCCGATGACCTCCGCCAATTGCGAGAATTCGGCCAATTTTATGCAAAGCCTGACCGCCTCCCGCAGTCTTTCACGGTCGAAGGGTTCAGCAAGATAGTTGTAATTCATGTGGGGTTGAACGCCGGGGTCAGACGACGTTAGCTTCAGCTCCCCTGAACTAACCGGCAGCAACAGCCCTGCCATCATCTCGACCAGCCGATCCGAAAGGCCACCACTGTCAGCGCAGGAAGCCGAATACTCTGGAGGTCTGAGCCTGGGCATGACAAACGCTCCCATGCTAATTCCAAGATCGTTTCGCAAGTGGGAGCCAGCCGCGGTAAAGCGAAAGGCCACCCCACCTCGTGCCGGCCTCTCTTCCACCGGATACCCTGCTTTGACCCTCCAGGTGATGTACAGCTTGGGATGGTCCCTCAGATTTTGGCCCACTCCCGGCAGGTCGAGAACCACTGGTATCCCCAGGCTGGTCAGGTGTTCCGCGGGACCGACACCCGACAACAGCAAAAGGTGAGGGGAGCCAACGGCCCCCGCGCAAAGAATGACCTGGTCACCTTCCACTACAAAAGTATCGCGCCCGCTGTCCACATCAACAGCTGTGACGCGTTGGCCGTCCACCAGAAGGCGCCGGGCAGTACAGTTAGCCCGAATCGTCAGGTTTAGGCGATGTCTGGCCTGACTCAAGTAGCCAAGAGAGGTGCTAAAACGGACTCGGTTGTGGTTGTTGGTAATGGACGGGCCAACGCCTTGGGAGCCCGGTTCGTTATGGTCCGTTGTTTCCGGATGCTCAGCATCCACGCAGGCGTTGTAGAAGGCCGTCTGAGTGGGATGCCACAGCGCCGGTTCGGAATGGTGTACGAATATGGGGCCATTGGTCCCGTGGTGTTCATCGTGGCGGTCAACGTCGGTCTCAAGCCGCCTGAAATAGGGCAGCACTTTGTCGAAGCTCCATTGATCGTTGCCCATGTCGGACCAGGCTTGGAAGTCGCGGGAATCCCCCGGTAGAACGCGGAGGAATTGATGGCGCTAGAGCCTCCGGTGACTTTGCCTCTAGGGAGCGCCATGTCTGGAGAGAGATCGGTTGTCTTAACCCGAATCCACCGATAGAGGGCGTGTCGCGACAGGGCGGATAGGGAAGGAAGTGCTCCTCTGAATCTGGGATAATGGTTTTATAACAGAAAACCGACCAGAAACAAGGAGCACCCAATAGATGCGACCACGCAACCACCTCGACCGCATCCACATCACCTTCGACGACCACCGCCTGGTCAACAATGCCGGCCTGCTCCTTCCCGCCACCTTGGCCTTGCACCTCGGCCTTTCCCAACTGGTTGACCGGCGCCTGGACCTGGGCCGGGCCCCAGGCCGAGCCAACACCGGTGACAAGATGATGACGCTGGTGGCATCTGCGTTGGCGGGCGGCGACTGCATCGACGACGCCGATGCGCTGCGCGCCGGCGGGACAGCCTGCACCCTGGGCAGTGTGGTCAAGGCGCCCTGCACCCTGGGCGCCTTCCTGCGCAGCTTTCGCTGGGGCCACGTCCGCCAACTGGACCGGGGTGAGCCGCGAGTTGCTGGCCCGGGCCTGGCAGGCCGGAGCCGGACCCGGCGACGCACCATTTACCATCGACCTTGATTCGACGATCTGCGAGACCTACGGACTGGCCAAGGAGGGCGCCCGCCACCACGGCTACACCGGCGCCCGGGGCTATCACCCGCTGTTGGCCGTCGCCGCCGGCACCGGCGACGTGCTGATGTCCCGGCTGCGCGAGGGCCGCGCCAACACCGCCCGCGGGGCCGCCCACTTCCTGCGGGAGACGGTGGGGCGGGTGCGCTACGCTGGCGCCAGCGTAGCGCACCCTGCGGGCCGACAGCGGCTTCTATACCCACGCCGTGGTCGCCGTCTGCCGCAAGCTGGACGTGCGCTTCTCCATCACCATCCGCCAGCACAAAAGCCTGCGCAATCTCATCGAGGCCATACCCGAAGCTGCCTGGACGCCGATTCCCTACTGGATGGACGGCGCCGCCGCTGTGGCCGAGACGACTTATACCCCCTTCCAGAGTGAGCCGGACGCCGCGCCGGTGCGGCTCATCGTCCGGCGGGTGCAGCCGACCTCCGGTTCCCAACTGCCCCTCTTCGCCACCTACAGTTATCACGGCTTCATCACCGACCGGGACGGAGAGACCCTGGAACTGGAGGCCGACCACCGCCGCCACGCCGAGATCGAGAATGCGATACGCGACCTCAAGTACGGCGTCGGGTTGAACCACATGCCGTCCGGCCGCTTCGCCGCCAACGGCGCCTGGCTGGCCGTCCAGGTGATGGCCCACACCTGGCCCGCTGGACCGCGCGCATCGGCCTGGGCGAGCAGATCGTGACCACCAAGACCCTCAGGCGACGGTTCTTCTCCCTGGCCGGACGGCTCACCCGCTCGGCGCGCCGCCTCACCCTGCATCTGCCCCAGCGCTGGCCTTGGGAAACCCAGTTCAGTCGCGCCCTGGCCCGGCTGCGCGCCCTGCCACTCCCAGCCTGACGACCCGTCTGCAACTGACCCGCCATCCGGCCAACTGAACGTCCCGGCAAACTCGCGCCAGTCCCGGTCCGCGAGCGCCTCTTCCCGTGTCCTATCCCGCCATCTCGCTCAGCACAGCCACTGCAGACCGCCATCGGCGCCCCCAAAAGCGCCTGCGACCGCCCGCCAACCTCCCGTCTACTCGAATTCGAGCCCGGATCATCGCGCCTGCAACTCCCTCCCCCCTCTTCCGCTGTCCTCACGCCCTCCATCCGGGTCCATCGGTGGATTCGGACTTAGCCGCCAGCTGCCAGTTGTGAATACTGGACGCCAACCCCACCGGGTGACCGCCGGGGGTTCGCATAGGCGGGACACCCGTGCCCGTATCGAATCCGATTTTTACTTCGTCGGGAAGATGCTCAAAATCGGGATAGTCGGGCCCAGCTTCTAAAAGCAAGACCGACCGGTTGGGGTCTTCCGACAGCCGGCTCGCCAGAATGGCACCGGCGGACCCGGCGCCGACGATGATTACGTCACATTTCACGGGCGCGCCTCCAGGAACAAATCATCATTCGTGGGATAAAGTCGGTCAGCTTCATGCCGGTCAAGGCTGGCGGCCAGACGTTTGGGATCCTTTCCGTGGCCAGCTCCGAAATCGACCACTTCACCCATGAGCGAGTTTCGCTTTTGACGGCCATTGTGGACGGCTTGGGCGCCCTGCTTCAAAACGCAAGCCTGGCCGAAGATCTCCAGGTAAGCTCCCAAGAGATGGCCATGGTGGACCGGGTGTCCCGAATCCTCGGTTCAACACTGAATATTGAGGGGGAATACGAGCGGTTCTTCGAAGAGGTGAAAACTCTATTGGATTTTGACCAGGCCGGGATCAATCTTTTTAACGAAGACCGGAGTGAACTGACAATAGCGTACCTGTCGGAAAAATCACAATCCCTACACCGCCAAGGGGAACCCTTCGCGAGGGAAGGGACGATGAGCGCCCGGGTGTTGGAATCCGGGCGCACCGTTGTATTGGGCAACCGGGAGGATGATCGGGAATTTTGGGGCTCGGAGCGCCTCCTGAACAAGGACCTGCGTAGCGTCATCGTGGCCCCCCTAATTTCTGGTGAGAAAGTATTTGGCACATTCTTTCTGAGCTCGCGCCAGACCGCCGGTTTTGGAGAGCGTCAACGAGTTGTCGTTGAGCGGCTGGCTGCTCAGATCGCACCAGCAGTAGAAAACGCCCGGCTGTACGCACAACGAGTCCGCACGGAACAAGCGCTAAGGGAAAGCGAAGTCAGAAGCAGGGCGATCATGGAGACCGCACCCGATGGAATCTTGACCGTGAGTTCTGACGGACTCATCGAAGCGTTCAATTCAGCGGCCGAAAGGATTTTTGGCTACGCATTGAATGAGGTCACAGGCCTAAACGTAAACTCTCTGATATCCGAGCCTGACCCAGGAATGAACGACGGATACCATTCCTGGAAATCGGCCATCGATCTTGCGCAGGTCACAGGCATTGGGCCAGAGGTGGAGGGACGCCGCAAGGACGGCTCCGTGTTCCCCATGGAAATACGCGGCGAGTGGCGAAACTCTGCTGGAGATAATTGCCGGCCAGCGGGCAGTCATTGCCGATTTGCAAAGGCGGATTGGGGTTCTGGAATCCCGTCCCAACCGGCGCGGGTCGTCGGGGATGCCGGGTAATCAGCCGCACTCCAGCCGGCAAGCGCCGGAGAAAAAGGAGCCCAGAAAGCCGCGCCGCCATGGCTTCGCCCGCCAGCGCATGACTCCTACCCGGCGGGTGGAGCATGCCGTGGCGGTCTGTCCCGACTGCGGGACTCACCTGAACGGCGGATGGGTACAGCGAACTCGGGAAGTCATTGAGCTACCGGTGGCTCCGGTAGAAGTGACCGAGCACGCCCTGGTAGCCCGCATCTGTCCGGTATGCCAGCGGCGCCGGCTGCCCAAAGAGGCCCTGCAGGGGGTGGTTCTGGGCCAGCAGCGCCTGGGGGTCAATCTGGTAAGCCTGATGGTGACCCTGCGGGAGGAGGGACGGTTGCCCATAAGAATCATCCAATGGTACCTGGAGAGCGTCCATCAGTTGCACCTGAGTGTTGGCGCCATCGTCGAGGCCGTCCATGGAGTAGCCCGTCAGGCTGAGACGGCGGTGCGAGAGGTGCTCGAGCAAGTCCGCGCCAGTCCCGTGGTGCAGGGCGACGAAACCGGCTGGCGCCAGGACGGGAGCAACGGCTATGTTTGGACCTTCAGCACTCCCAGCGAACGATACTTCCTGCGTCGGGGTCGGGATAAGGGGGTGGTGGATGAGGTGCTGGATTCCTCCTTCAGCGGAGTGTTGGTCAGTGATTTCTACGCGGCCTATAACCACTACCCGGGCCTGAAGCAACGGTGCTGGGCTCATCTGCTGCGGGATATCCATGACCTGAAAGGGTTGTACCCAGAAGACGCTGGGCTGGCTCAGTGGGCCGAGGCGGTTCACCAGGTCTACACGGAGGCCAAGGCCTCGGTCCTTCCCCGAGCCCAGCCAGGCCATCGCACCCAGCTAATGCTGGAGGAGAAACTAATGGTCTTGGCGCGGCCTTTCCTTAACCCACATTTCCCATATGGCTAAAAAGCTTTCTCAGTAATTCGTCGATGGTCTTTCAACCATTGGCTAATTATGGGCCCTTTTTGCGTGCTCCCAGCTATAATAACTCCATGATATGTCACTTTGCAGTAAGATGTCGTAGGAATCATGGAGGCACCTGATGGGTGACGGCGAAAATGCCCCTCTCCGGCTCCAATTCAACCCCAAAGTCCGCCTGGAATTTCACGGCTCAACCATCACCTCCGACGCTGGTCTTCTTGCCTTTCGAGAGTTTGATGATGCCTTGGGCCTTACCGAAATCGCTGAGGACTACCTCCAGGAAAGCCGTACCGGACGCAATATCCTTCACCACCTGGTTCCGCTGCTAAGACAGTCGATCTACAGCCGCTTGGCCGGCTACGACGACACCAATGACGCAGTGCGCCTTTCCCAAGACCCAGCCATGCGAGTGATCGTGGGATGGCAAGGCTCGGAGCGGAAAGGAGCCAGCACCAGTGAGATGGGCCGGTTCGAGACGGAGTTCCTGACCCAAGAGGACAACCTGAAGGGGCTGGCACGAATAAATACCCAGTGGGTGGAACGAGCTATGGCCCATACCCTACACCGGCGAGTAATCCTGGATATGGACAGTTCCGAGAGTCCAGTGCACGGCCAGCAGGAGGGAGCAGCCTATAACGGCCACTTTGAATGCGTCTGCTATCACCCTCTCTTTCTGTTCAACCAGTTCGGGGATTGTGAAGCAGCTAAGCTACGGTCAGGCAACGTCCCCAGTGCCGATGATTGGCAAGAAGTCCTTGATCCGGTGGTGGAGCGTTATTTGACAGCAGCCTGACTGCTGCTGTTTCGTGCTGACGCCGCCTTCGCCAAGCCGGAGATATACGATTATCTGGAAGCAAGAAACATCGGCTACGCCATCAGGCTGCGGTCCAACCAGGTGCTGCAGCGGGAGATAGCGCCCCGGCTGATACGGCCTACGGAGTGGCTTTCCCCGAAGCCCATCGTCTCCTATCATGACTTCGTCTACCAGGCCCAGAGCTGGAACGTTGCTCGGAGAGTGGTCTCTAAGGTGGAGTGGCGCCAGGGAGAACTGTTTCCCAGAGTGGGCTTCATAGTCACCAATCTGAGCTATCCAAACATCGGGATAGTCCGCTTTTACAATGGCCGAGGCACCGCGGAGCAATGGATAAAAGAAGGCAAGTACGCCCTGAACTGGACGAGGTTGTCCTGCCACAAGTTCGTGGCCAATCAGGTCAGGCTGGAGTTGTTCGTACTGGCTTACAACTTGGGCAACTTCATGAGAAGGCTAGCCTTACCGGAGGCAATGAAGCACTGGTCGTTGACCAGTCTGCAGACCAGGATGATCAAGACTGGAGGACGGTTGGTGCGCCATGCCGGAAGGCTGGTGTTTCAGCTTGCTGAGGTGCTGGTGAGCCGGGAAATGCTAGAAACTCGGACGGAAACCCCGATTCTCTCCAAGCTGCCGTTTTCTTAGCGACGATTGTCGATGTAACAGTGGGTTCTTGAACCGTATTACAGACACTATCATGCCACATAAGACTATAATACGTCTGTCTGGCGTAGCGCGAAACCCGGCCAATGGCTTTCCGGCCAGACCTCTAGTATTACAACGTCAGTTCAGGGAGGGATGTGGGGTGATGCCCGCATGGCGGCGCGGCGCTTGGCATGGGAGCGTTTGGCCCGTTCGTTACTGTCCTGCGTATCCTCAAGCCACCGCAGCAACTCGGTTGGCCCGAACCGTTCCCGGGGCAGCATTTCCCGCACCACCCGGTAGACCTGCGGCCTCGTGATCCGGGGCATCTTTTCCCCCCCAAGCCTGTTGCAGGCTCAGCAGAAAAGCTCCGCCCAGCAGGCACAGGGCCACGTGGTGATGCCAGCCAGCCCAGGTGCGGGTCTCGTACTCGTCCAGGCCTACGTCGCTTTTCTCCGTCTCAAACTCCGTTTCTATACGCCAACGGGAGCCTCCCACGTATGCCAGGGTCTCCAACGGGGTATCCTCCGGAGCATTGGACAGGTAGTAGCGGGGTTCGCTGCCGTCCCGGTTCCGGCGGTAGACGGCCCAGTGGATTTCGCCGGGCTTGCGCCTGCTGGTCGGTCGCACCCTCTGGGCGCTGAAAAGGTAGCTGCGTGGTCCCTGGCTTCCCTCGGCCACCGTAATCTCACGCCAGGCCTCCTCCGGCAACTCGTCGCTGCGCTGCTCCATGGTCCGGCGCTGACCGTCTCGCAGCCTGGGTTTGCGGGGACGCCCGAATCCCTGATACTCCGCACTGGTCCAGGCAGGCTCCGGCGGCCACACCGTAAAGCCGGACGGAACGTCCAGCACGTACCACATCCCCAAGGCCGCCAGGCCCTCCCGGAAGGACGGCGACATCCCAAAGGCGTCGTCCGCCGCGACCCATCCAGCCTTCAGGTGGCCCCGCTCCTGTGCCCGCCCCACCATCTCCAAGGCCAACTCCGTCTTGGACCGGTAGCCCTGCCTATCCTCCGGCACACCCGCCGCCTCACACCGGTCTTTGTCCGAGGTCCAACTCTCGGGCAGATACAGCCCCTTGTCCACCAATGCCCGTCCCAACGGGCTGACATAGGCCAGGAACATCCCCGCCTGGCAGCTGGCCACCTTCCCCAGCCTCCCGCAGTACTGCCGGGCCACTCCCACCGACTTCCTCCCCTGCTTGGGAAAGTCGCTGCCGTCCAGCGCCCACACCCCTTCCGGATGCTCCAGCCGGGTTCCCAGGTACTCCTGCAGCCGTCCTATAATCACCTCATCGTCCCAGGGAGAATCGGTGAGAAACCGCTGCATCCCTCGGGCTGACCCCGGAACCGTCTCCGACAGGTTCTCAGCGTTGCGCCGCTCCCCAGACTGTACCAGCAGGGCCTGGAGATAATGACCGCTGTGCTCCCGCGTCTCCCGGCGGCCAAACAGCGGCGCGAAGTAAGCGTGAAAATCCCGAAATGACCCGTACACCTGCTCGAAAGCTGCCGCATCCACATCCCCACCTCACCTGCCTATTCCCTCTCCAGCTACACAGTTATCCTATCAAACTAACTGACGTTGTAATACTAGGCGGGATACTGGAACGAATTGGTCGGCTTAGGCTGGCTCCTGGCTAGTCCACTTTAGGAGCGTCGGGATTGGTTACGGTTACGGGGTCGCACAGGGCAAAAGAGCTTCCCAAGGGCGAGACTAGGGCGTAGACCAGCGGTTTGGGGCTTTTACGCTTGGCAGTACAGTGGTTGCCCAATGAAAGCGGGGGCTTTGAGTGAATCAGGCCGCATCAGGCCGCATTTGACGCCCTTGGAATGCGGGATTATATTTGGCGGTATCCCCGCGGGAGCTATATCCAGGAAAGGTGGTTTGATCTGGGGAATCCCGGCTTAAAGATCCCCTGGCGGTTCAGGCCAAGCTCTGCCGGCGCATGGAACGGTTCATCAAGGAACTGTTTGTCTTCGTGTCGGACCCAGCCGTGCCCTCAGACAACAACGCCGCCGAGCGGAGCCTGCGGCATCTGGTAACCAGTCGCAAGATCAGCGGCGGCACCCGCTCAGGGCAGGGCACCGACAGCAAGATGACCTTGGCATCCCTCTTTGGCACCTGCCGGGCCAGAGGTCTCAATCCCCTCCTGGAATGCCGCCGGTTGCTCACTTCCCCTCAACTCTGAACAGTTTCACGGAAAGGTCTTGACCTATATCATCAGGGATGTCACCCAACGTAAACAGACAGAAGCCTATATAAACGAGAGCAGTCGTTTGGTCTCCATCGGAGAACTTGCAGCCGGTGTTGCTCACGAGATCAATAATCCATTAACAAGCGTTCAGGGATTCGCCGAATTCGTATTAAAAAAGAAGATCCCAAACAACGTAAAGGAAGATAACCTATCCATCTCCGGGGAAGCCCAAAGAGCGTCAACGATCGTTAAGAACCTCCTATCCTTCGCCAGAAAAAGCGGCGCTGACAAGCAATATTTGGACTTGAACTCTGTCTTATTGCGGTCCCTCGAACTGAAGTCCTATGACTTCAGAGTGAACAATATTAAGGTTGTCAATCGGGTGGCGACTGGGGTTCCTAAGACCATGCTGGACGAGCACCAATTGGTCCGGGTGTTCTTGAACATCCTGACCAACGCCGAACAGGCAATGGTAAAGGCAGGCGGGAAGGGTCAGATCGACGTTTATATGGCGGATTTGGGCGACCAAATCGAAATAACCATCAAAGATTGCGGGCCAGGGATAAGTTCAGCCGATTTGCATAGAATCTTCGAGCCATTCTTCACCACTAAAGACGTTGGACAGGGGACCGGTCTGGGGCTCAGCATCAGCTACGGAATAATAAACAGCATGGCGGCGACATTCGGGTGCAAAGCATTGAGGGGGAAGGCGCCGCGTTCCACATCACTCTACCGGTGGTCGTTCCTGAAAAAAAAGAGTCTTTCCAAATCCCATTCCGGGAACCAGTTGCGAGGACAATCAAACACCTGCTGATCGTGAACGACGAACCGCTCATCCGAGACCTTCTCCGTAAATATCTGGAGTCGGAGCGCTACACCGTGGATTTAGCCCAGGACGCTCAAGAGGCATGGAGGAAGTTGGCCGACATGGAATACGATTGTATTCTTCTCGACCTCAAAATGCCGGGCATGAGCGGGCAGCAACTTTATGAACTGATGGAAGACAGCAGATCAGACCTGACTAGCAAAATAATATTCATAACTGGAGATACCATGAGCCCTGAAACCCGGGATTTTCTCTCCCGGACGGGGAATCCCTCGTTATCCAAACCCTTCCGGCTAGACGAACTATTGCGGTAGGTAAAAAACTTTGAGTGTCAACCTATGAAGAAGACAATTTCGGATAGACGTGCAACACCTATTGTTACATAGCGTCTCGACCTTCCGCGCACCAAATTCCAACATTATGCCTTCAGTTCCCCCGCCGGGACGGCGCCTGTTCCATAAGCGGCGGCATGCCACAGTCTTCTCATTGTCGCCAGGATTATCTGCCTACTAGATATCACTACTGAATAACCCAGAATTTCCTTGTATCTTGTAGACTGGCTTGTCGCCTTTACGGCCGACTCGGCGGCTTGCAAGCTACTGTCCACGCTTTCGTTCCAGCGCATCTGGCGCCCATAAATGTTGGCGCAACTGGAAAAGGCCCACATCTTAAGTCATAGTCCGGCCCCTTCTCGCTAGCTCTAATGCCGGCAGCCCGGATAGTCGCATATTGAAATAGGTGTCCGTGCCAAAGCGGTGCTAGAATGACACAGGCGCTCTGATCCCCCCTTTGGTTTAGGTTCAACTTCGTTGATCAGGGAAATGTGGGGTCGAGATATTTATTCTACCTTTACCCAAGCATGTCTCCTTGCCGGCTCATTGGTTGCTCCATAGTTTAGCGAGGTAGAATTAAAACGTCCCGGGCGAATCTGATAAGGAATGTTGTTTTACCATGGTTGATCAAGGGAAACAGATAGCCAGCAGGTTAGACGCGCTGTACCAGCATATGAAGGAAGCCAGGGTAGATGCATACCTGGTGCCTTCTTCCGACGCTCATCTTAACGAATATGTCCCTGAATACAGCCGCCGGCGCATGGCCATAACCGGATTCAGGGGGTCGGCCGGGGACGCGATAATCTGCCTCGATGGCAACCATCTGTTCGTGGATTCCCGTTACTACCTACAGGCCGACGAAGAGGTTGATTTGAACCATTTTCGTATCCACAAACTCGGCTTGAGCGGCGAACATACGCCGAGCCAATGGCTGACGGAGATGGAGAAAGAGCGGGGGAGCATTCGCGTCGGCTTCGACCCGTTCGTGGTGTCGATGCAAGCCCATGTGGCCTACCTTGCAGCCCTGCATTCATCTGATTCTGAGATGGCGCCCATAGACGCCAATCTGGTGGACGCAGTCTGGGAAGATCAACCGGCGCCGCCATCCAACGATATTTACGCTTTGCATGAGAGTGTGACGGGGACCGGAGTGGCTGAAAAGCTCTCTAGCATACGCAAGCAGATGATTGAGGCCGGCGCCGCCAAGTTGGTGTTGACCAAATTGGATGAGATCGCTTGGGTCACCAACCTGCGAGGCAGCGACATCTCGTTCAACCCGGTGTTCGAATCCTATCTGGTCATTGACATGGAGCGAGCGACGTGCTTCGCCCGCACAACTCCGCCCGCCGCGATACGGGACGCCCTGTCGTCTTTGGTGGAGTTCCAGCCTTACGAGGCATACGTCAAATCCATGGGACTCGCGAGGGCTCCGGGTACCGTGTGGCTGGATCCCAGCGGGACAACAATGGCTACCCGGTTGCTTCTAAAAGAGCCGCAGAAAGTACATGAAAAAACCAATCCGGTTGTGATGCTCAAGGCAATCAAGAACGACGCTGAGATCGCCGCCAGCCGGGACGCTCACCGTCACGCCGCCGCCGCCAAGATTCGCAGTTTCAAGGGCCTGGCGGACAAAATCGCTTCCGGTCAAACGGTAAGTGAGCTTGACTACAGCCAGTTGCTGCACGAGGAATACGCCAGTGAGGATGGGTTCTATGATCTCAGCTTCACCACCATTGCGGCGGCCGGCGCCAATGGCGCCATAGTCCACTACAGCGATGCGGACCCTAACGTTCCGTTAAGGGATGGGGAGATGTTCCTGGTGGACTCGGGCGTCCAGATGCTTGGCGGCACCACCGACGATACCCGCACCGTGATCGTTGGCGCCCCGACCGACCGCCAGAAGCAGGTTTACACCAAGGTCTTGCGCGGCCATATAAACCTGGCTATGCAGAGGTTTCCTGAAGGCACCGGCGGCATCGCCCTGGACGCGTTGGCGCGCACCCATCTTTGGAATTCGGGACTGGATTACGGGCATGGCACGGGACATGGCGTCGGAGCGTTCCTCAACGTCCATGAAGGACCACAGCGCATCGCTCCAAGGGGCGTGGACGAGCCCATGAAAGTCGGGATGATCGTCTCCAACGAACCGGGGTACTACGAAGCAGGTTGGGGCGGAGTGCGCCTGGAAAATCTATACGTGGTGGCCACTGACGATGACTTGCCGGATCATCCGGACGGCAAGCGCTGGCTGCGGTTGGACCCTTTGACCCTGATTCCCTTCGACACGTTGCTGATCGACTGGGGCCAGATTTCGGAAGCGGAGAAGGCCTGGCTTGGCGGATATCACCAGGAGGTATGGGACAAAATAAGCCCAATGCTGGGCAATGATGAGGGCCAGTGGCTGTGGGAGAAGTGCCAGTTGCCAGGTATTACCATCTCAAAATAGGAGCTGAATGGCGGCTCCGGCCTTCCAAACAAAGCCTCGTTCGCGACTTTACCTGATATACCCGAATCCGCCTTGCTTGCTGAGGCGTCTACAGGATTGCGGTTAAAATTTCGAGGCACTCTAAAAACGCCCTATTCTTATGTGGCAGTCATTTACATCTGGAAGATCCTAGTTTAGAAGACAAATCAACGAGGGAGGGACCATGAAATATGACGTTGTGATCGTCGGCGGAGGAGCGGCTGGATCGGTGCTGGCCGGCAGATTGGCGGAAGACCCGAATACTTCCGTTCTGTTGCTGGAAGCCGGGGCGGACTACCCTGATCCAGCCAACCTTCCGGACGAAATAAAGTTCGGCAACACAAGTTACGCCGAATCCCCAGACTCGGAACACAACTGGGCCCTTCGCGGAACAATCACCGAGGAGCAAGGGGAGATACACGTTGCGCAGGGCAAAGTGATCGGAGGAGGTTCGTCAATCAACGGGCAGGCCATGCAACGGGGGTTGCCCGAGGATTTCGACTCCTGGTCTGATATGGGCAACGATCAATGGTCTTATGATAAAGTACTGCCATTTTTTAGGAAATCTGAACACGATCTCGATATTCGGGACGATTTTCATGGCGCCGACGGACCGATGCCGGTGAGACGCCGTCAATCGGGTCCACGGTCGGACATCCAAAATGCATTCCATGCAGCCTGTTTGGAGAAAGGTTACGGCGGGGTCGAAGACACCAATGGCCCAAACCCATCGGGCATTGGCGTGTGGCCTTCTAACAACCTGGACGGATGGAGGATGAGCGCCGCCATCACTCACCTAAATCCCATGCGCCACTGTCTTAACCTAACGGTGAAGGGAGGGGTTTTCGTCAGGAAGGTGTTGTTCAAGGATCTAAAGGCCGTTGGTGTGGAAGTTGAAAGCGGAGGAGAGGTTTTCAACGTTGAAGCAGACCGTGTTGTGTTGAGCGCTGGGGCCATCAAGTCGCCACACCTGCTCATGCTATCGGGAATCGGCCCCAGCGACCAACTTCAGCAATTCGGGATACCTCTCGTCCACGAGCTTCCCGGAGTGGGACAGAACCTTTTTAACCACCTGAGCGCCCAGGTTACCTTTAAAGTCAAAGACGAAATGAGCCTCACCGCTGATGTCGATGCGGCGCGCTTTTGCTTGCACTACACTTCCAACGGGTCGAGCGAAGTCAATGACATGTTGCTCAGAACCACCCCAATGGTAGACGAACGGCCGGAGCGCGTCCCCGGTCTCCGGACCAAGTCCCTCAACAGTGAAGTTCCCCCGGACCGGGTGGCGCGAATCTCGTGCACTCTCGGGTTGCCCGATGGCTCGGGATATGTCAGGCTTGCCTCCGCTGATCCCTCAGTGCAGCCGGACTTTAACTATCGCTATCTCCAGCATCCAAACGACATTCGCCGGGTGCGGGAAGGCGTGCGGATGGCGATCGGGTTCATTGAATCCAACGCGTATAAGGACTTGGCCGATTACCGGATCCACCCAACGGATGACATTTTGGCTGACGACGACGCTTTGGACCTCTATATACGCCAAACCGTGGGAACAGCCAGGCACGTATCCGGGACATGCAAGATGGGACCCGATTCAGACCCCATGGCGGTTGTCGACCAATATTGCAGCGTCAAGGGAGTAAAGGGTTTGTCGGTTGTCGATGCGTCGGTCATGCCGCGGGTTACACGGTCAGGCGGCAGCCATGCGACAGTTATCATGATCGGGGAACGCGCCGTCGAGTGGATAGCCTCGGCTTAACCCAACCCTGCCGCGGTCTGAAACAGTTGGTTGAAAACGATGCGGCGGCGACCCGTAAATAGTCCGGCGGTAGGTCGTTCGATGCTACAGCCGGCAGAAGGCGCCGCCGCCGACACAGATTGACTCGGCGGTGGTGAATGAGGCGTCGTCAGAGGCTAGAAATGTCACCGCCGCAGCCACCTCTTCAGGCGTTCCGGGACGGTCCAACGGGATGGTCGCCAGGTTGGGAGAGTTGACCGATACCGAGCCCCGGCCCCCGGGAGGCGGCGACTCACCCGGGATTCGGGTCACCAGCGTGTCCCCATCTGAACGTGTGCTAGCGTGGGGGACGACCAGGTTAATACGCACGTTATATGGGGCTAGCTCCAGGGCCAAGCTGGTGGTAATGGCCCAAATGCCTCCCTTGGCTGCCGCATATCCCAGCCGGCCCGTGCCCCTGACGGCATGTGAACCGAAATTCACGATGGAGCCGGACCTCTGCTCAATCATGATCGGAGCCACCGCCCAGCAGCACCACAGGCAGGTAAAAAGATTATTCTGGACGTTGGCGATGAGGTCTTCCGGCGTCTTTTCCCAACCCATGTCTCCGCTGCCGGGAAGCTTGAACGCGCCGCCCACGTTGTTGACCAGGATGTCGATGCTCCCGAACCGCTCCTTGGTGGCGTCCATTAGCGACTTGGCCGCTTCGTGGTTGCCGATGTCACCAATAAAGGTGTCGGCCTCGCCCCCGTAGGCACGAAGCTCGTCGCGGACCCGCTCCGCGCCGGGCTGGTGCCGGTCCACAATCATTACCGAGGCGCCCTCTTCTATGAATCGCCGCGCCGTGGCCCTTCCATGTCCTTGACCGGCCCCTGTGATAATGGCTTTCTTTCCCTGGAGGCGCTTCCCTCCCGCCGCGCGCGGGTCCAACACATTGGTTTGTTGACTCATTGCCGGTTTCCTCCACATATGCAAATCGCCGCGCCAGGGTAAGAATTGGGAAGAAAGGCGCCGGCGGGCTTACTCCCAGTGCTCACCGTAAAACCAGAAGGTCTGAACCAATCAACACCTCACCCCGATAATGCCGGCGCACATCCAACAAAGCCTGGGACTCTTCCACCATTGGACTCAGATGGGTTAGAACCATTCGTTTGACTCCGGCGTCGGCCGCGATTTGCCCGGCTTGGGTTGTGGTGGGCAGCACGGATTCGGTCAGATAGTTGTAGGGACTGCCGCTGGTCAATGCGCTTTCAGGGAACATGCAACATTGCACCAACAGGTCGGATTCCCACGCCAATTTATTGATGCCCGGGCAGGGAACGGTGTCGCCGCTGATGGTGATGACCCGACCTTGTGACTCGATACGGTATCCCAGGCAGCTCCAGTCAAAATCCGGGGAGTCGGGGAAAACGCCATGCCGGACAAAGTCCGCTGCTACCAGCCACCCATCCCATTGGGCTGCCACCCCTGCTCCGACCTCATGGACGGCCACGTTGCGGATGGACTCGGGCCGTTGAACCCATGAGTAGCCGTGCTCCCGGACATTTCGGTCCTCTTCAAGGCGGAAGCGTATATCTTGGGCGTAGACGCCATCGAGCAGAGCGGAAACAATCTTTTGAGTCCCTACGGGTCCATAGATATCCAACGTTCGCTCACGTCCGCGCATCGCCGTTGTAATGATGACCGCGAACAGGTCATTGATATGGTCAAAGTGGTGATGGGTGATAAAAACGGGACCGACCCGGCTCAAATCGACGCCCGTTTGTAACAACTGATGCACGGCCCCTCCACCCGCGTCAAACAACAAAAGGTCCGATCCAATCTCCACCAATGCCGAAGATTGGAACCGTTTGGGGTTAGAGGGAGGGCCGGTGCCCAGCAACGTGACCTTCATGAGCTTTCCTTACTGTTGTGCATCTGTTTGGTCTCTTCGTTTACGCCCATAGTATCTCCCGCCGAGACGGCGCCCGGCTCCAACAAGTGCCACATGCCCAGCTCGCTTGAGACGGTCAGGGACTCGTCTAGCGGAGTCAAAGCGCCACAGGATTCATGCTTCGACTATAACCGGCTATGCAGACGCCGCTTCTTTAGCTTCCTCGTACTGTTGCGCCACCCAACCAGGCTTTTGAACGACCCCCATACCGGCCGGGTCATATTCGATTTCCACCTTGTTGCCTTTAGAATCCTGCCATCCGCGTGGATGGTAGACCAGCTCGATCATATTGCTGTCGGGGTCGTGAATGTATGTGTAATGCTCCCCGGTGTCCTCCCGGTAACAGCGGGTGTCTTCGCTGTTTACGGGGTCCCAGCCGAGGCTGCCGTCGGTCCGGCCATAAGGCACGCCCTCTTTGTCCAGGTGGGCGAGCATCTCGTTCCAGTCGGCGACCTCAACGGCCAAATGGTTGGACGCCGGTTGGCCGTCCCGCTTGGCGATCGTGGAGAAGTGCATCTCCCCGTTGCCTATCCTCGTCTGTAGCTGCCTCTTGTTAAGGGCTGGGCCCCGGTCCAGAAACTGACAGCCAAGTACTCTCTCGTACCACTCTCTGGTTCGCTCTCGATCAGTGATCTGGATATTCACGTGGTGTATCAGCTTGATCCTCGACATCGCTTGCCTCCTAACAACGCGTTTTTTCTACCGTTGATCCTTACGAATCGAAACCCATTTTCACAGCCTGCAAAAATTGCCTGCGAACAGAGATGCCTCTGACAATCTCAGCGGCTAGGTTTTCGTCCTAGAATCTCCATGATTGTTGAAACGTCTGTCACATTCTCAAGGTTCTCAAGGAGAGTCAAGAGACGCTCAACATCCGAATCCGGCAGGACACGCTGGACACAGTCAATCACTTTGTCCATGCGTTCCTCGCGGCTCATGGGGTTGGCGGCTGATCCACGAAAGCCGAGGCACTCCGCTTCGACCGTACTCCCATTGTTCAGCTTCGCCGCCGCCTTTACCCCGCCTAAATCCTGATCGCTGGGCTCCACACGGATTTTTTGCAGCGCTTCCTCCATGTCCAGCGAGAACCGCCGGTGGTCGGTGAATGTCTCGATACCGACCTTGCCGTCCAGTAGCGCCGCGGCGGCGCAGTATTCAACGCTGAATTTGCCATCGAGCCCGCTTTGGGGCAACGATCCCGAGTGCCCCCCTGCCACGCATTTGGATAGTCAATCGGTCCACCATGCCGGCCTGAAGGTTGTGCTGTTGGCGGAGGTTCAGCACGGCTTCTATGGTATTTTGCATATGGATTTGGGCGGGGAAACGTTTGATGTCGAATCCTGGCTCCACCAGGCGATAGGATGTTCCCAACCATTCGGTAAGGATATCCAAGTCCAGGTTTCCATGGAATAGGGCTTCCGAGTAGCCGTTGGGCGCCTCCAGGATGGAATCGCTGCTTGTATATCCTGCCGCGGCAAGAATAGCTGACTCGGCGCCCATCCGGGCGGCGGTGCCCGTGTGAGTAGATTTGACCATCGTGCCTGTGTTGGCGGTCAGTCCACCGGTGCGGGAGGCGGCGATACCCATAGCCATCTGGGTATGGTGGGTGTCGAGCCCAAGGATCTTCGCGCTGGCGGCGGCTCCGCCCAGGGGACCAACCAATCCCGGGGGATGAAAGGCGGGATTGGAGACAGGAGCGGACGCGGTCCTCAGCCGTCCCTGAATCTCCCATCCCAGCACATACGCCTCGATGATGGCCTTGCCGCTGGCATGCCTTTCTTCGCCCAGGGCCAACGCCGCCGGCAAACAGGACGAAGTGCCGTGAGTCGGCGGGTATTCTTGTATCTCAAAGTCAAGGCAGTGGCCGAATACTCCGTTGGCGAAAGCGGCGGAGGGAGCATTGGTCTTAAATCCCCATCCAACCACGGAACATTGGGGCGCCCCGCCCGAATCCTGGACATAGCGGCCGATGATGCTCGCGAGTTCCTGGGTTGAGCCCGCCAGCATGTTAGCTACTCCATCAAGTATCGCGACCTTGGCGGCCTCCACTACTGAATCCGGGAGCCCATCGTATTCGGTATCCACGATAAACTGGGCCAGAGTCTTGGTGGCGCTCACATCATGCCTCTTTTTGATTGCCGAACAAGCCGGGACACCCGCAGTTTGTTCGAACAGGTTCCTAGCTCCGAACTGGTCATGGTAGTACGGGAAAAGATCTGACATCCGCCGCCATATCTACGGCCGATAGGGCGGAGTTCCGGCTTGCTGGTAGCGCCAGCCCCAGAGGAACTGTGCCCATCGCCGCTGGGCCAGCATGGCGCCAGTATAGTTGGATTCCGAGCCCGGTTCTAGTAAACCCTGGGTAGGACGGCTGATCGGAGTACAGCGCCCTGGGGAGTTACGATCAATCATTTGTGAATCCGCAGGTTGTCTTGGTTAGGTCGTCTTGTTTAGGCTGCCTTGTTTAAGCAGCCTCGTTTGCGCCGTCGTCGCGGGCAGCGGCGATCTTCTACCGGCCTACCCGTCCCACACCACCTGGCGCCTCCCCTCCAGTCAGAAAACTTTGGATGTCGTGAGCGTATTTGACTTCGGAATCGTCTTCCGGCCGGTAGCCCAATACCTGGCGGGCGCTGGTGAGCGACCAGAAACTGCGAGTATTGTCGCTGATCCCGTAAACGACCAGCCACGGTATGCCGTGTTCGTTATCGATGTTCGGTGTCTCGATGGCCCGCGTCAAAAGCTGGGTCAGGTCGCGCGGGCTGATGTATGCCCCCAAATCTCTCTTGTAGCCCGCTGGATCCCCGGAGAAATCCGCGACATTGATCTCTCTAGGAGCCCCGATGCGCACTAGCACCACTTCCAGCTTGCGCCCGAACGCGCCATTGGCGAAGAGAAATCCCAGGTGTTCATAGGTAGCTTTGGCCCAACCATAGAAATTGTCTGACAATGGCAACGTATAGGGATCCAACATTTCCATATCGCGGTTGTGAATCAACGCGTGCTCATACCAATCGGCGGCGTGGTTGGAACTCGCGATCACGACCCGTTTGACGCCGGCTTCGTAGGCGGAACGGTACACATTGAAGGCCATACCAACGTTGAACTGCTCGTCGTAATAGTCATCCAGGGGTGATCCACGACGACGCTTGTACCCCAGATGAACCACGGTGTCGACGCCTTGGAAGTGATGGGCGTATTTCGTCAGATCCGAATCGCCCAGATCGGCGATCGCGATGCCGGGGACCTGACGTCCTTGCCGGTCTGTGTCTTTGACGTCCACCAACCCCATATCGTATTGGTCTTGGAAAGCAGGGAGGATTTGAGAGGCAATGTAGCCGGAAGCTCCGGTGAGCAAAACCTTTCGATTCGCCATGTATGTCTCCTTGGTCAGCTTCCCATTTGAGCTTGGGCTCAGCCGGAGTCTCCGTCGCTTGTGGCAGCCAATTCGTGAGCTAGCCCCTGCCTCTGGGTGTCCACCAGGCGTTCCGCGGCGGACCCGGCGTCGATCATGTCCCAACCCACCATCCACTGGTGCGTCCTCTGTAGCTCCTCCTCCGGTATGGGCGTGGGCTCGACCACTTGCAGCCGGCCGAGGTTCAAGTCGTCCACCGTCAGGGCCGCGACATCGGGATCTGACTTGTAATAGTCGATGAAATACCGCATGTACTTACGCTTGTCGGCGTTGATGCGGCTCACAGCTTTCTTGACCGCTCTGTTGAAGGCTGCATAAGTCTCCGCGTCGACCCCGGTGGTAGCTACCTCCGTGCCGCGGTAAGACGCCAGGACCATGACCCTGCACCCAGCCTTCTCCGCCACGGTAATGTATGGCTCGGTGAGGGTGGTGGCGTCGATCTCTCCCTTCATCAACGAACGCAGGCGCTGGCCGGAGCCGTTGGGAGACTGGCAGGTCCTGATGAGGTCTCGAGGCAGGAACCCTTCCAGCATCAACAATGCCAGGTAATGGGTCCCGGCGAAATAGGGAATTCCGATCAGCTTGCCGGCCAGTTGCTGAGGGGTGTAAACGGGTGACCAGGGAGGCACAACCAGGGCTCCATAAACAACTATGGCTCTCCTACCCAGTTGCCGGCCTTCAACGTTGCTATCCTGGACCCGCCGGTAATTGCCCCACTCGCAGGCATTGTACATGCCTGCCTGACCGCCTTCGAAACTGCTGGCGTGGCTGAGGAAGGGGCTGACCAGTCCGGGCTGGTAACGATGGTGCTGGTGGTCTGGGGCGCCTCTTGGCCCCGTTCTATGAACTCGACATCCAGCCCTTCTTCGGCAAAGAGACCCTCGTCGTAAGCCACCAACTCCGGCAGCCCTTGGAATGGCGCCGTGGTTTCCAACAACAGGTTCGTCGCCATGATTCCACACCCCGCTGTGTAGTTTTATTTTCGGATGAACTTCTGGATGCGCTGGCCGTTGAGGACCTCAATGACGTAGAAATCTCCATGCGAGTCAGCGCAAATGCCGTGGGGACCGATGAACTTTCCCGGCTCCGCGACCCGATCCTGAGGATCTCCGATTCGGGTCAGAATCGTCCCGTCCAACGTGACTAGAGTTACCCGGCCCTGGAGTTCAGGCACGTACATGATGTCGTTGTCGTCGACATAGATGTCACAGGGCTGGATAAATCCCGGCCACATATCCAAGAACTCCCCTTGCGGGGTGAAGATCTGGATACGATGGTTCTCACGGTCGGCCACGTAGACCCTGCCTTTGGCCTCAAAGACGCTATGAACTAGGCGCAACTGGCCGGGCCCGTCCCCCGGCTCGCCCCATGAGAAGAGGAGCTCGCCATCGGCGGAATACTTGTGCACCCGGCAGTTACGATAGCCGTCAGAGACGTAGATGTCCCCAGAAGCCGATAGGGCGATGTCGGTTGGATGGTGAAAGGGCCCTCCAGCTCTCAGGACTGTCCGGTCCTGCTCGGTGTAGCCGGTGTCTGAAGGTTGGTCCCGGTTGCCCAACTCAAACACTTTCTTGCCGTCAGCGGTGAACTTCATCACTACCTGGGACGCGCGATCGACGAAATACATGTTGTCATCGGCGTCGAAACATAGGCCGTGGGCGCGTCCTTAAACACCCCTTCTCCCCACGACCGGAGGAAGGCGCCTTCCTTGTCAAAGACCATCAGGGGATGGTCGGTCCGGGTGAACAGGTAGACCTGGTCTTTGGAATCGACTGCCGCCGCGCCGATCTGGCCCCATTCATATCCCGCTGGTGGTTCTTTCCACCCCTCGGCAACCTCATAAGAATAGGAACCTTGTCCAACGGACGCCGCCATGGCGCTCCTCCTTCGGGGTGATTTGCCCCACCCCACCGCGGCGCAACATCAGGTGGCGCCGATAACTAAATCGGTCATTGGTAGTACGGACGTCAGAGAGGTCCGCCTGCTAAGGGGCCAATCCCGCAGCGCCGGATCCGCTGCCGAGGGCGCCAGCCTTTCCCTTAGACTCGTACGGTTTCAGTTGGATTTCGTGTATGGCGGGAATTACTTCCTTGCCGAGTAGCTCAATGGAGCGCATCACATCACTGTGGGCCATTGCCCCTTCGTTGCCGTAGATATGCAAGTATCCCGGACTCAGCCGATCGATCATCTCGGTCAGCTTCCGGGTAACGGTCTCCGGGCTGCCCACGAGAATATTGTTTACGTTTTGCAACTGCTCGTAGCTCAGACCCACGCCCAATCCTCCGGCGCCGGCGACGTTGCCCGTCGGGCGTTGAGCCTTCACTTGCACCGCCGCCCTAGATTGGTAGCCCGGCGGGTCGTTGTGCTCCGCAGGCCCGCGCTGGCGGTGCTCAATGGTCCACATGAATTCGCGGCCGATCTCAATGGCCTTCTCGTCTGTGTCGGCGACTAGACAACGCAGCAAGTACCCAAAGTGTTCCGGGCCGGCCTGGTACCCTTCTTCTTCGGCCGTGTCAATGTAGACCTGCTTTAACCACTCGGTGGTGTCCACCAAGGCGCCCAAGTTCATATAAGGGTGGCGGTGCTTTGCGGCCCAGACCACGCTCTCGGGACTGCCGGTGCCTGGGAACCATATGTCGGGGTGGGGGTCTTGCATGGGCCTCACCCACGGATTGACCACACGGTACTGGTAATGTTGGCCCTCGTATCTGAACGGTCCCGGCTCGGTCCAACACTTGATGATCAGATCGTGAGCTTCTTCAAAGCGCGACCGGTTTTCCGTGGGGTCTATCCCAGCTTGAAGGGTCTCTACCGCGGTGCCGCGGACGAAGCCAGATATGATCCTGCCGCCGGAGTAGCAATCTAGCATGGCAATCTCTTCGGCCATGCGGATGGGGTCGTTGACGGCTATCACGTTCCCCAGGATGGCGATCTTTACCTTCGAAGTGAGTTTGCAGATCACCGCGGCATCGAGGTTCACCGCGGGCTTCATGCACCAATAGGAGGCGTGATGCTCGTTGGACATGATGCCGTCGAAGCCGACCTCGTCGGCTAGGGCGTATTGCTCGTGGTACTGGTTATACAGCACGTGAGCCTTTTGGGGGTCGAAGAATGTGTTGGGAAACCCCAGCCGGCCGGAATCGTATTGTTCCAGGTCTTTGTCCCCGACGTGCCCGTAGGGCTGCTCGGAAAACCAGTATATCTCGGCTTTGTCCTTCGGCCGGGTCAGTTGTTCAACCATGGATAAACCTCCCAATTAATGCAGGCTGGAGGACAATGATCCAATTGAACGCCGGGTCACCTCGGAAATGTATTTACTTGGGAATTCCTCCGCAGACAGAATTATAACCACGGTCGACGTCCCCATCAACCTGATAATCCGCTGTTACTATGGAGGCAAAAGATTGCGGCCCATGCTGCTCAAGCTACCGTAGCGGGCTGGCAATTCTCTTGGTCAGCTTCCGGCAATCTGATTTAGGAGCCAGTTTATGAATGCGATCGCTTGCCATGGCCGGAGCCTCTAAGTAGGCAGGTACGTGTTTCCACGTTGACGCCATGCTGAAATGTTGTATTGGAGGCCGCAGCGCCCACACGGTTCACCCCGGGGCAAATGGCTTATTTGCGCAGGTTGCGCTGCGGAAGCAGCAGAATTAATCCAGGACTTTCAATGCCACAAGCGCCTCACCACGGTCGACATAAAGGACCAACACGGGCGCTTTAAGCCGCTGATGTATCATGAGGTGACTGGCGTCTATCCCAACCCATCCTTCGGTGGTAAAGTCCCATTCGATTCCATTCTCGTCGAGTACGCGAAGCAGCCCAATTTCCAGTTGGTTGCGTTCGACGACCTCAATTACTTGACCTCGTATTTCTTGGACTATGTTCGGACCGGTCGTGGCCGTCGGAGTGGGTGCAGGGGTCTTGGTTGGTTCCGGAGTGGCGGTCGGGGTGGGCACTGGGTTATTTGTTGGGGTAGATGTGGTGTCCACCGCCATGGGCGGCACGGGTGAATATGTCGGGCTGATCGTCGCTTCCAGCAACGACTGATGGGGTGGTGTCGGGCTTGCTATCGGGGCGTGGTAGCGGCAACGGCGATACGGGGCGTGGGCCCGACCACGGTTGGGTTGGCGGATTGGGTTATCGGCGCAGAAGCTCCACCACATGCCGACATGATTAGGGACAGGCAGATCGGGACAATGGCCTTTAGGATCGAATATTTCGGGGCGATTGCAAATCACCTAGGGAATCGATGTCTGTTCCTATTTCCGATACCGCCGCTCACGGTCCCGTGTCTTAACCCGCCCGACCCGACTGTAACTTACCAATCGGCGGCGGCTTGCTCCCGCACATCCATGTTACCAACTTCCAAGTCTTCCCCCCAAAGGGGAAACCGTCGGAATTTTGCGGAAACATCCCTAAGCAACCGCGACGGGCAAGACGGGCGGGGGTCCGCGGCTGTGGTTTTGGGCGTTTGGACATACGGACCTCCCTGGGAGTTTTTCAGGCGGCTCTAGAGAGGTGTCATAGGAGTTGTGATGGGCCGGGCGTCAGGGTTATTTGCGATGCTACGTTATTTGCGATGCTATAATGCGCCCATGCATCCCAAAGACGTTTGAACTTCATACGACAGGAGGTGTAGGCAATGTCTAGGGTCACGATGATACAACACATCAATATCCAGGTTAGCGACCGGGAGCGGACCCGGGATTGGTATGAGAAGGTGCTGGGCGCCGAGTTTCTAGACCGTGGACCCGAGCTAAACAAAAGACAACTACAACTCAGAATCGGCAGTGGGGAGATCCATACCACTGACTCTCCTAATCCCGCCCCGTCGGGCCATTGGGCGGTCGAAATCAACGATTGGGATGAACTGATCGCCAACTTGGATGCACTGGGCGTCCAGTACGCTCCGCCCACTGTACGGGCGTATAGCAACGGACACTCGACCTATGTTACAGACCCGGATGGGAATATGATCGAGTTAGTGCAGCATCCTCTCGGGTTGAACGATTCAAAGGGTGAAAAAGTAGAACTGGTGCATGACACCCACAGTCTTACTTGGACCAGGTTGCCCGGGAATGGTCCTTCCACCTAACCCCGCGGCTTGAAGCATTTTTGGCCCCTGCTACTACCCACGCCCGGATTCTTCTCCGGATTCTTCTATGGGAGAGTCCGGGCGTCCGCTTCCGCCATGGAGGGATCCCAAATCCCGAAATCGGCCGCAACGGCCAACCATGCACGAATAGTCGTAACGGATCAGGCCACTCGCCCAAAGAAATCTAGACTCGGGATTCTGGCGCCCACGGCCCCACGTCTTCTTGACGGGCATAGGCGACTCTCGGCGCCAGAGTTGATCCGGAAATTCCCTGCGCTGGATGCATGGTTGACAAGGCATTCGAGCCCTTCTACCCTGGCCCCTTGAGATAAGAGACGTATCTAGACTGATATTGGGACCCAGTCACCTGGAGGCATAGGGATGGCGCAGACAACCGGTGCGAAGTTCATGGCCCAAGCACTCAAAGCATACGGGGTTACTCACGTTTTTGTTGCTCCCGCGGTAGTCCGTGAAGGGCTAGCTGAGTTAAGCGTGTTGGGAGTCAAAAGCATCGTGACCCACGGGGAAAAGGCCGCGGCATACATGGCCGACGGTTACGCTCGGGCCACCAACCGGCCGGGAATTTGTTTCGCTCAATCGGTTGGCGCGGCCAACTTGGCGGCGGGCCTGCAGGACCCTTTCTTGGCATTATCTCCTGTGATCGCAATGACCGGCCGCAAGACACCCATGGAACAGCATAAGAACGCCTATCAGGAAATCGAACATTCTAGACCTTTCGCCTCTGTGACTAAGTTCAGCGGATCAGTAGACCAAGTGGAACAATTTCCTCACCTTCTCCGGCAAGCGTTCAGGGAGGCCACTTCGGGCGCCTCTAAGCCGGTGCATCTTGACCTCCAAGGTATGGCGGGAAACGTAATCATGCAAAGTGAAGCCGACCTTGAATTCGTATTCGAGGAATCTTTTACCAAGCGTCCGGCGTTTCGCCCGGAGGCTTCGCCAGATACGGTTCGACAGGCCGCCCAGGTGCTGTCGAGAGCCCATCGGCCTGTGATCGTCGCGGGAGGAGGAGTCACTTCGTCTCAGGCCCAACAAGAAGTCGTCGAGTTGGCTGAGATGTTGTCGATCCCGGTCGCCACGTCACTGAACGCCAAGGGCGCAATCGCCGACAACCATCCGTTATCTGTCGGAGTCGTCGGGTCGTATTCCCGATGGTGCGCTAACCGTGTCGTGGCCGAGTCCGACCTTGTAATCTACATAGGAAGCCACACGGGTAGCCAGGTGACCAACGAGTGGAGAGTACCCGCCCCGGGCACACCCGTGATCCAGATCGACATCGATCCCTCAGAATTGGGGCGCAGCTATCCTAACGAAGTATCGTTACACGGCGACGCCAAGGCTACAGTCCGCAAGCTAATTGAGGCTCTGGAACCCATCGGGAGCCGGAGTGATTGGGTGTCTCGCGCCCAAGAGTTGGTGCGGCAATGGAGGGAAGAGGTTGCCCCCAGAGCAAACTCAGAGGCGGAGCCCATAATTCCGGAAAGGCTCTGCAATGAGCTGACCCAGTTCCTTCCGGACAATGCGGTGTTGGTTGCCGACACCGGTCACGCCGGCATTTGGACAGGGTCCATGGTGGACCTGAACCACGCCGGTCAAGACTACATCCGCTGTGCGGGGTCCCTTGGCTGGGGACTCTCCGGAGCCATAGGCGTCAAATGCGCCTTACCCGACAGGCCCGTCGTGTGCTTCACCGGCGACGGCGGGTTCATGTACCACATCGCCGAACTGGAAACCGCGGTGCGTTACAACATCCCAGTGGTGATTGTAGTCAATAACAACCACGGATTGCTTCAAGACAAGCGAGGCGACGACCGTGCTTACCATAACGTGCCTGGCGCGGACTCAGCCGACCTGTGGGAGTTCAACGACATAGACATGGCCAAGGTGGCCGAGGCGATGGGCGCCTACGGCATTCGAGTGGACCAACCGGGCGAAATCAAGGCCGCCTTGGACATGGCGTTAGCATGCGGCCGGCCCGCCGTGGTAGACGTCGTCACAGACCCTGCGGATAGTGAATCTCCAATACCGTGGGCGCCTTAAGCAGCGGAGACTTCAACTAGGCCTATCGGCGTTAGGCCAGTCGCTAGGCCAGTATCGATATAAACACCCCTGCGACAACGGCGGAACCGATGACACCCGCCACGTTGGGACCCATGGCGCGGGGGAGCAGGAAGTTGTTCGGGTCGGCCTCTTGCCCCAGTTTATGCGATATCCGGGCCGCCATGGGCACCGCCGACACCCCGGCCGATCCGATGAGTGGGTTGATCTTGTCCTTGACAAGCAAGTTCATGAATTTGGCGAACAAAATCCCTCCGATCGTGCCCAACGAAAACGCCACCATTCCCAAAGCTAAGATGGCCAAGGTCCCGAGATCGAATACCCGCTCGGCTGACCATTGAGTTCCGATGGTGATCATCAGGAATATCGTGGCGGCCTACTGAGACCCGAGAGCAACAGAGGGCTATGAAATGCCGTATGTTCAGATAAATGGAACCCGATTCCACTACCATATGGACGACTATTCCGACCCATGGCAGGCTAAAAGCGTTGTGATGCTGCACCATGCGGCGGCGGGGAACCTGCACCGTTGGCGGGCCTGGGTCCCTACGCTGGCTCGCCACCACCGGGTGCTGCGTTTCGACATGCGCGGTCATGCCGGCAGCGAGCCGTCTCCCGAAGGAACCTTCTCGTTGCCAGGATTGGCCGCCGACATAGCTGCGGTTTTGGACAGCTTAGAAATAGAGAAAGTTCACCTGGTGGGCGCATCCGCCGGAGGCATAATTAGCCTGCGCTTCGCCCACGATTTCCCTCAGCGGCTCCACAGTCTCAGCCTGGTTGCATCCACCCCCAAACTGGCCCAAATGGGAGCGGGAATCGACGCCGGAATGTGGCGGCGGACACTGGAGGAAAATGGCACGAAAGCCTGGTTGCTATCCGACGCCCAGAAAAGGTTTGGTCCTCAGGCCGAACCCGGCCTGGTGGAGTGGTACGCTTCTGAAGGTGGAAAAACTGCGGCTGAGGTGGTATTGGCCCTTCAAGATTGTCTTTTGAAAGAAGATCTTTCCCCGTTACTGCCCCGGATTTCGGCGCCCACCCTGATATTGGCGGCCGCTCAGGACGAGATTACTCCCCCAGAAGTCCAAATCCTGATGGCTCGACAGATTCCAAACGCCACCTTACAGACCTTCGAAGGCGTGGGACACAACATGAAAGTCGAAATCCCGGACTTGTTGGCAGCGAGGGTTAGGGACTTGGTGGGAAAGATTGACTCTGGTTAACAAGGCGACGGTCAGTAAATGTAGTCGTGTTCGCTCCTGGCATGATCCGCCCGGGCCCAGATCGAGATTTCAAAAGCGGCTGAGATGCCGTTGTTGACACGGCATCTGGGTCCTGACTACTCTTGATCTATGCCCACGAGACACCTTAGATGAGACATACCTGGCCCAGTCCGGCTTGTGGCGGAATGCTAAATGGCAAATGTCAGCGAGAGAGGAATCATGGAGACACTTAAATTCATCGATGGCGACGCGCACGTCCTTGAGCCCGAAGGGATATGGGAAGAATACCTGGAAAAGAAATACCGGCATCTGATTAAGGGACATGTCAGGTGGGTCAGAGAAACCGGCCCCGGTTCTATTCCTTTAGACGCCGGCAAAGAGAATTCGTTGAAATTTGAGCTGGAGCTTGAGGTAATGGGCCAGCGGCCGTTTGGCCAACGAGACCTGAATGCGGCAACTAACAACTTCCAAGACCGGGACCTTGATGAGTTGGACCGAGCCTACGGAAAGTGGGCAGACCAGGACTTCCCACCCAGCGCCTACCGTGAGGTGATGGACGAATGTGGCGTGGACCACATGATCCTTTATCCAACGGCTGGGTTTTGGACTACCGGAGTGGCCGAAATGGACGGTGAAACCGCCGCCGCCATCCGCCGGGCTTACAATCGTTGGTTGGGAGACTTTTGCCGTGATATAGGACAGGGCGCCTGCGGCGCCGCGTCAGTCGACCTGAGGGACCCTGCCGCGGCTGCGGCCGAAGTGCGGCGTTGCGTAAACGAGTACGATTTCAAAGCGGTGCATTTGAACCCGGCCCCGGTCCCTAATCTTCGCCTGTACGATGAGAAATGCGATGTTCTGTGGGAGACCTGCGCTGAGCTCGGTGTGCCCATTGGACTTCATCCCAGTTCCAATCATCCATTTGACGCCGGCTTGCTCGACTATTTACCGGGCCTGAAAAATTGCCGAACGACGGTTTCCTTTGTCATGGGCAGCATGTTAGCGTGCACCGCCTTCATCATGGGCGGGGTGCTGGAACGCCATCCTGGGCTAAAGCTGGTTTTCTTGGAGTCGGGGTGCGGCTGGGCTGCTTTCTGGCCCGACCGCTTGGAGGCCGGCATTCAAGGCGGCACGCGGCGGCTGAAGATTCAAGGTCTCAACCATACCCCGGTGGAATATTTCCAGCGCCAGTGTTTCGTCGCGGCGGACCAGGACGATCCGGGAATCGAGGATTTGATTGAGGCCATCGGCGATCACGTCATCGTCGGCGCCACCGACTTCGGCCACCCCGAGGGCAGGAAGTACTTTAGAGCCAAGCAGGATTTGATCGATCTTCCAAGGGTATCGATGGAAAGCAAGCGCAAAATACTGTGGGACAATGCCCTCCGGGCTTATCCTATTGCCGCTCGTTAGCTCCATGCCAGGGTATAGAAGTTAGAAAAGAAGGCGGCGATTAACCAGGCATTTGCCACTAGCACCAGCGCCGATTCCTTTGAGGGTCTTCGGATGAAGGCTTTCGGACACAACTACGTCCACTATGGGTTTGGTGTTGCATAGGTTCCATTGACCGCCACATGTTGGAGATATTGGCCTAGAGGTCTGGCCGGAAAGCCATTGGCCGGGTTTCGCGCTACGCCAGACAGACGTATTATAGTCTTATGTGGCATGATAGTGTCTGTAATACGGTTCAAGAACCCACTGTTACATCGACAATCGTCGCTAAGAAAACGGCAGCTTGGAGAGAATCGGGGTTTCCGTCCGAGTTTCTAGCAACCCATTGCCAATTTCAACTAGTAGCTCCGGCACGGGAGGTTGGGCGGATCCTGACCAACTTAATAAGTAAAACCGGCGCAGCCTACCGCACCGAGGCGGCCACATACGCGGCGTTGCGCGGCCTTACCGGCGCCGGCTAACTGCGAGTTCCGAACCGCTCAAACCCCACTGGATCTCCCGCAGCCTTTCCCGTTCCTCCTCCTTGACCAATGACACCATAATCGGGGGCCATTACCCCAGTCGTGTTCCACGCCTGTTCGTCTCGTTCACCGTACTGCTCCAGACAAGGGCATAGTGAATTCTCACTATGGCGCCCGAAAAACCCGAAGATGCCCGGTTTTCAAAAATGCCGGATTTCCGTCATGTGCCGCCCTGCCCACTAGACCTAACATGATGCCAATAAGAAATGCGGCGGAGGAAATCATGACGGCGACGGCGAACAACCAGAACAACCAGAACAACCAGAACGACCAGAACGCGGCGAACCAGAAAAATAATGAAGCAAAGAGGGACGGCGAAATGAAAAACGAAAACAACATCAATAAGATCACCGGGTTAGGCAAAAAATTCGGAAGCAAAAACATCGGGAAATTGGTTGCTGGCGCGGTCCTGGGGCTGGCATTGACCGCAGCGGTGGCGGCGTCGATTTCGGAGACCACAACCGTGACGGGTTACGGAGACATGAGCGAAGAGAACCGCGAGTTTGTTGCCACCAGCGTCACCGTCGCGGGATATGGCGGTATGAGCGAAGAAAACCTCGAGTTTGTGGCCTCCAGCATCACCGTCGCGGGACTAGACGGCATGAGCGAAGAGAACCGCGAGTTTGTAGCCTCCAGCTTCACCGTCGCCGGCTATGACGGGATGAGCGAAGAAAACCGCGAGTTTGTTGCCACCAGCGTCACCGTCGCGGGATATGGCGATATGAGCGAAGAAAACCTCGAGTTTGTGGCCTCCAGCTTCAGCGTCGCCGGCTATGACGGCATGAGCGAAGAGAACCGCGAGTTGGTCACCACCAGCGTCACCGTCGCTGGACTAGACGGCATGAGCGAAGAGAATCTGGAAATCCAAAACTAAGCTTAATGCCGGAAATATTAACTGGTTAGAAAGCAAACGCGCCCTCCTTCATTTCGCCGGTGATTGGAGGGACATCAAGGCCACGAGTAGCTCTCGTGGCCTTGATTCTTGCCGCCGGTACGGCACTAATCTTGCCTCACACTTACGAGGATGGGACCGGAATTATCAATCCGGCCAATTATTTCGTGGCACAGGTATATCGCACTCCGGTGAGCAAACCTTTCTCGCTGGAATCAATTAACCGGTGCTGGTTGCCCCACCGTGGGCCGTTGCCACAATTTACACCGGATGCTTGATTCGGCGTTATCGGCGTTATCGGAAAGCCAAAGTGAACGCGACGCCCGCAGTGCGGTCTGCTGCCGGGTTATATCAACGGATATCAATTCCTAATACAGGTGGCAAGAAACCCAATGATTTGGGCTAGACTCCTTTGCCTCTGTCACGTCGACGGAACACCGGTCCATGGCGACGGGGCAACGGGGATGGAAGTAGCAACCCGAAGGCGGGTTTAGGGGCGATGGGACCTCTCCCATCAGGATTATTTCGTTCTGCACTGTGTCGGGATGCGACGGCAGAGCGGCGGACATTAGAGCTTTGGTGTAGGGGTGCAGTGGGTTTTCAAACAACTCCTTGACCGGGGCCAATTCAACGATTTGACTTAGATACATGACCGCGACCCAAGTGCACATGTAGCGAACCGTGGCAAGGTCGTGGGCAATAAGCAAATAGCTGACGTTGTACTCAGATTGCAAATCCTTGAGCAGGTTCATGATCTGGGCGCGGATGGAAACGTCCAGCGCGGAAACCGGTTCGTCCAAGACGATGACTTTGGGATTCAAAGACAACGCCCTGGCTATGGCCAGCCTTTGCCTTTGCCCACCGCTGAATTCATGGGGGAACAGGTTGGAGTGATACTCGTTCAAGCCCACGTCTTTAAGCAGTTGTTGGACACGCTCGGCAATGTCGGCGCGGTTCATGTCCCAGTTGATCACCATAGAGTTGCTCATGAATGATCTACATGAAATCTAAGATTCTCTTGATTGTGGGATTTCTGTCGATGATCTGGGCCATCGAGATACTCAACGGATTAATGGGGCACAGGCTGAGCACATGGGGGATCTTGCCGCGCACGGAAATCGGCCTAAGAGGTATCCCATTAAGCCCATTTCTGCATGCCAACTTCAACCATGTTTTTTCCAACACGGTCCCCTTCCTGATTCTAGGAGGGCTCGTCGCTCTTCAGGGCGCCCGGAAGTTGATTTGGGTTTCTCTGTTTATCATCGTAGCCGGAGGAGCGGGGGTCTGGCTCCTTGGGCGGCCGGCAATACACGTAGGAGCCAGTGGTCTAGTCTTTGGCTATTTCGGCTACCTGGTGGCGGCCGGTTGGTATGACCGAAGACTAGTCTCGATCTTAGTTGCCGTTGTGGTCATTTTCCTGTACGGCGGCCTGTTGTTCGGCGTACTGCCCACGACCGGATTCGTCTCGTGGGAGGCGCACCTATTCGGATTGTTGGCGGGTGTGGTGGCTGCACGATTCGCCAGAAAGGGTCGAAACAATACTGCGTAATCATAAGCAAATAATGGGGGAGACTAATATCTCCCCCATTATTTTTACCGCTGTTTAGTCCAGCGAAGGGTCTATGGAATCCCCAAGGTGCTAAGGGGTGCGCCCGGAAAGTCCGAGAAGCTTGTCCTGAATACTGGCGCTGATCGGCACCGTCACTTCGGCGCCAAAGATCCCGGCCTGCCTGCCCCCGTCCGCTACCCCCTGCAACGCCCCAAAACACGCCTCGGCTAAGCCGGCATCGATGGAGGTGCTTTGGCCGGTGCCTTTGGCCAAGTCCCATTTGTGGAGAACGATGTCCATCGTTGGAAACATCAGAAAATGGGCGATGGGCATCGAGCCAAATGGGGTTTCCACGGCCTGATCCAAGTCATTTGTGGCCGTCAAAATGTCTAAAACCCGAGTCGTGCCTTCGGCGAAGGCTGCCTCCGCCCCTTGAGCAGGCAGCGGGTCGCCTACCTCCATAGGATTGGTGGTGTTGTTGCCTTGGATTACGCCAGCTACGTAGTCCGCCACTATTATGTTGTGGACGATCAAATTTTGAACATTCCATTCGGAACACGCTGTTGAGGAGGTAAGCTGGTCTGCTCTGATGGCAGCTAAGGCGGGCAACATCTGCTGGACTGCGCCTTCGTACAAATCGATTATGTTCGGAGCTTGTTGTGCCATGGGTGTCTCCTTTCCCGCCCGCAGGCGGCGTGCCAGATTTATGATTTAGTTAATTGGGGTTGGTTCGCCGCTCGTGCGCCAATGGGTCCTATCCGCGCCAGTTCTCCATAGTGAGCTTCAATTCGGAGCCTCCGGGCGCCATGGATTTTAAGGCCATTGTTTAACCCGGTCAACGCTGTGGAGAAATCTGTTGGGACTGCCCAAAATTGGAGCGCCAAACCATCTCTAACCGCGCCATGTTTTCCTCGGACAAACTCCCTCTACCGGAGCATGCCGCTATCTCTTCCACCTGGGCCTCATCAGAGAAACCCCCTAGTACTACAACGACGGGTTTAAGGTGGCGGCTCCATCCTGCTTTCGCGGCGGGTGGAGCGGCGTCTCTCGTGGGAACGGCGAGCCCGTTCGTTGCGTAGCTGCGTATCCTCCAGCCACAACAGCAATTGATCGGGCCCGAACTGCTCCCGGGGCAGCATCTCCCGCACCACCCGGTACACCTGTGGCCTCGTGATCCGGGGCATCTTTTTCCCCCCAATCCTGCTGCAGGCTCAGCAGGAACGCTCCACCCAGCAGACACATGGCTATGTGGTGATGCCACCCTGCCCAGCTGCGGGTCTCGTATTCGTCCAGCCCCACGTCACCCTTCTCAGTCTCGAACTCCGTTTCAATGCGCCACCTGGACCCACCCACGTAGGCCAGAGTCTCCAAGGTTGTGCCCTCGGGAGCGTTGGACAGGTAGTAGCGGGGCTCGCTGCCGTCCAGGTTCCGGCGCCAGACGGCCCACAGTTCCTCGCCGGGCTTGCGCCTCCTGGTGGCCCGCACCCGCTGGGCACTGAACCGGTAGGTGCGCGGCCCCTGGCTTCCCTGGGCCACCGTTATCTCCCGCCAAGCCTCATCCGGCAGTTCATCACCGCGCTGCTCCATGGTCCGCCGCTGCCCAGGCCGCAGCTTGGGTTTGCGGGGGCGGCCGAACCCCGGATATTCCGGACTGGTCCAAGCCGGGTCCAAGGGCCAGACCGTAGTGCCGCCCGGAACGTCCAGCACGTAGCGCATCCCCAGGGCCGCCAGTCCCTCCCGGAAGGTCGGCGACATCCCGAAGGCGTCGTCTCCGGCAACCCACTCGGCCCTGAGGTAGCCCAACTCCAGGACCCGCTCCAGCATCTCCAGGGCCAACTCCGTCTTTGACCGGTAGTTCCGCCGGTCCTCCGGCACACCCGCCGCAGCACACCGGTCCTGGTCGGAGGTCCAACTCTTGGGCAGATACAGCCGCTTGTCCACCAACGCCCGGCCCAGCGGGCTGACGTAGGCCAGGAACATCCCACCCTGGCAGTTGGCCACCTTGCCCAGCCTGCCGCAGTACTGCCGGGCCACTCCCGCCGATTTCCTGCCCTGCTTGGGGAAGTCGCTGCCATCGAACACCCACACCGCCTCCAGGTGTCCCAGCCTGGGGGCCAAGTATTCCTGCAACCGCCCTATGACTGTCTCATGGGACCACCGGGCCTCGGTGAGAAAGCGCTGCATCGCCCGGGCCGAGATGCCCACCGATTCCGAGAGATTCTCGGCGTTGCGCCGCTCCTGGTCCTGCACCAGCAGCGCCTGAAGGTAATTCCCGCTGTGATCCCGCCACTGCTTGCGGCCGAAGGAGGCCGCAAAGAAGGCGTGGAATTCCTGAAGGCTGTCGTAGACCCGCTCGAAGCTCGCCGCATCCATCACCCAAACCACCCAACATCATCTGTCCAGCCATCCTACCAGACAACTCGTCGTTGTAGTACTAGAGGTCTGGCCGGAAAGCCATTGGCCGGGTTTCGCGCTACGCCAGACAGACGTATTATAGTCTTATGGGGCATGATAGTATCTGTAATATGGTTCAAGAACCAACTATTACATCGACAATCGACGTTAAGAAAACGACGGCTTGGGGAGAATCGGGGTTTCCGTCCGAGTTTCTAGTATTACAACGTCAGTTCAGGGAGGGATGTGGGGTGATGCCCGCATGGCGGCGCGGCGCTTGGCATGGGAGCGTTTGGCCCGTTCGTTACTGTCCTGCGTATCCTCAAGCCACCGCAGCAACTCGGTTGGCCCGAACCGTTCCCGGGGCAGCATTTCCCGCACCACCCGGTAGACCTGCGGCCTCGTGATCCGGGGCATCTTTTCCCCCCCAAGCCTGTTGCAGGCTCAGCAGAAAAGCTCCGCCCAGCAGGCACAGGGCCACGTGGTGATGCCAGCCAGCCCAGGTGCGGGTCTCGTACTCGTCCAGGCCTACGTCGCTTTTCTCCGTCTCAAACTCCGTTTCTATACGCCAACGGGAGCCTCCCACGTATGCCAGGGTCTCCAACGGGGTATCCTCCGGAGCATTGGACAGGTAGTAGCGGGGTTCGCTGCCGTCCAGGTTCCGGCGGTAGACGGCCCAGTGGATTTCGCCGGGCTTGCGCCTGCTGGTCGGTCGCACCCTCTGGGCGCTGAAAAGGTAGCTGCGTGGTCCCTGGCTTCCCTCGGCCACCGTAATCTCACGCCAGGCCTCCTCCGGCAACTCGTCGCTGCGCTGCTCCATGGTCCGGCGCTGACCGTCTCGCAGCCTGGGTTTGCGGGGACGCCCGAATCCCTGATACTCCGCACTGGTCCAGGCAGGCTCCGGCGGCCACACCGTAAAGCCGGACGGAACGTCCAGCACGTACCACATCCCCAAGGCCGCCAGGCCCTCCCGGAAGGACGGCGACATCCCAAAGGCGTCGTCCGCCGCGACCCATCCAGCCTTCAGGTGGCCCCGCTCCTGTGCCCGCCCCACCATCTCCAAGGCCAACTCCGTCTTGGACCGGTAGCCCTGCCTATCCTCCGGCACACCCGCCGCCTCACACCGGTCTTTGTCCGAGGTCCAACTCTCGGGCAGATACAGCCCCTTGTCCACCAATGCCCGTCCCAACGGGCTGACATAGGCCAGGAACATCCCCGCCTGGCAGTTGGCCACCTTCCCCAGCCTCCCGCAGTACTGCCGGGCCACTCCCACCGACTTCCTCCCCTGCTTGGGAAAGTCGCTGCCGTCCAGCGCCCACACCCCTTCCGGATGCTCCAGCCGGGTTCCCAGGTACTCCTGCAGCCGTCCTATAATCACCTCATCGTCCCAGGGAGAATCGGTGAGAAACCGCTGCATCCCTCGGGCTGACCCCGGAACCGTCTCCGACAGGTTCTCAGCGTTGCGCCGCTCCCCAGACTGTACCAGCAGGGCCTGGAGATAATGACCGCTGTGCTCCCGCGTCTCCCGGCGGCCAAACAGCGGCGCGAAGTAAGCGTGAAAATCCCGAAATGACCCGTACACCTGCTCGAAAGCTGACGCATCCACATCCCCACCTGCCTATTCCCTCTCCAGCTACACAGTCATCCTATCAAACTAACTGACGTTGTAATACTAGGGTGTTATCTGGGAGGAAGCCGTGAGGGTTGCGGTTTTCAATGATCTGCTGGCGTTCTTCTTCCGTCCAAGGCTGGCCTGGGCGGAGATGCCACTCCAAAACCAAGGTCTGTTCGTCATCCATCGGCACCCAGGCCTTGCCCTGGAAAGCGGTCATCTCACCATTTTCTTTGATGCCGCCCCCAATCATAGTGTGGAATGGGAACAGAAATGGGTGGACCCTATGGTACTCGGTACCGTCCCCCACGGCTCGGATAGCCGAATAAAGCAGGCCGTAGTCCGTCCTCCGGACATCGAGCCGAGGTTGGCTATCAATCATGGTAAGGTTGGTGCTGCCCGCCCGGCCGGGAAGAGGGCGTCCTGGCGTGGTGTCGTTCAGCGATGGGTCCAGAACCCGGTGAAGGAAATTAACATGGCTGGTGTCCAAATCTCCTTCCAAGGCTTGAACCCAGTTACATGCCCGGTAGTTCCTCCACATGACTGGGACGTTGTCTGGGTCGCTGTTCCACTCGAATAACGGTAGCGGCGGAGGCGCTTGGCGGTCTCCCATGTACGCCCAGACGAGGCCGATGCGCTCGATGCAAGGATAGGACAGGATTCGGACCTTATCTTTGAACCCGCTGGTCTCCGGCTCGTTTGGAATGTCCACACACTCGCCTGCCGTATTGAACTTCCAGCCATGGTAGACGCACCGCAGACCGCACTCCTCATTGCGGCCAAAGTACATGGCCGCTCCTCTGTGGGGACAGTTTGTCTCAATTAGGCCAACAACCCCGTCTGTGGCCCGAAAGGCGACAAGGTCCTCTCCCAGGAGCCGGATCTTCCTCGCCGGTCCGTCGGCCTCTACCTCCGTCGACAAACACAAAGGAATCCAATACTCGCGCATGAGGGTCCCCATCGGTGTTCCCAGACCTACCCGGCAGAGCGTTTTATTTTCTTCTTGGGTTAGCATGGCATTACCCCTTTACTGCAACATTCCAAATCGTGAATTACCAATTTTGAGGCGATTCGGATGTAATGGGTCACCATAGATAATCAGTAATTAGCAGACACTCGATGGATTCAGCTAATAACAACTCCATTGATGGGGCTACTTGCGGCCTATGATGAGCCTAACCTAGTACTACAACGACGCGTTATGAGAAAACACGCTCAGGTCTTCTTCTTCAGCTACGGACCGTTCATCATGGGAGACTCGCACTCGTTCGTTGCCAGCTTTAAAATCCGCTTTATTGTAGGATAACGCGTCGTTGTAGTACTAGAGGTCTGGCCGGAAAGCCATTGGCCGGGTTTCGCGCTACGCCAGACAGACGTATTATAGTCTTATGTGGCATGATAGTATCTGTAATACGGTTCAAGAACCCACTGTTACATCGATAATCGTCGCTAAGAAAACGACGACTTGGGGAGAATCGGGGTTTCCGTCCGAGTTTCTAGCTAATTGGCAAGGACCAAACGTGATCTGTGTCGCTGGTGAGTTTTTGCCGGTTCCATTCAATTAGCGCGTCAATTAGCGCGCATCTACCGGACCGCCTTTGGCCCTGATGTTTAGTTTGCCGGGTTCGCCCAGCAGGAGGAATAAAGACGCGCCCACGGCGCTGCCTAAGGCGACGGTGGTGAATGGGATTGAATAGCTTCCGGTTTCGACGAACATATACCCGGCGAACAAGGGCGCGGCGAACAGGAGAACGTTCATCGGAACCATGGACATGCCCATGATGCTGGCAAACGCCCGGCGCCCAAAGTAAACGCCACGAATGGCTGTAGTCAAGGATCCGCGGCCCTCGCCGGCGCCCATCAACAACGCGAAAAGTAATATCATTGGCATGCTATGGGCAAGGAGGAGGACGACAACCGCCGCCGATTGAAGAATCGCAAAACCGAAGATTGCGAACCGAATGGGCAATCGATCGCCTATGTGACCGCCAATCAAAGTTGATCCGATGCCTATGGCGGTGAAAGCGGAGACCACCCATCCAACCGTCTGTAGCGAGAAGCCCCGGTCTGTGAGCATTGGGCCTAGATGCACCATAATCGTGACGATCACCGATGAGCAGCAACCGTGACCGAAGCTCATCAGCCAGAAGGCCCTTGTCCGGATTGCCTCCCTCCAAGTGAAATCGCGTTGAAGCGGTTCGTTTGGGTCCGTCGCCAGCTCCTCTGGGGCCACGTTGTCGCCGTCGGGGTGCTGTCGGTATTCTTCAGGTCTATTACGTACTAAGCGTGAGATTGGGAAAGCAACGGCCAATACCACCACCGCTATTCCCAAGGCCACAGGCCGCCAGCCAAATTGGTCTTCGCCGATCGCCCAGGTCAACAGCGGCACAAACGCCACAACCCCCAGGCGGTATCCCACCAGGACCATTGACATGGAGGTGGCCCGGCGACGGACAAACCAGCCGTTTAGCACTGTCATCATTGGCAGCCAGGTTCCCAGACCGGCGCCTAAACTCATTACGAGGAAGGCCAGATAGAATTGCCAGAGTTCTTCGACCCGGCTGAAGATCAGAAACCCGAAACCCATGATCGTCAACCCTATGACCACCATCTTGCGGGGGCCCAACCGGTCTATGAGGAGCCCCTCCAGCGGGCCCAAAATCCCACCTTCCACCCGGGATAGGGAGAATGCGAAAGATAATTGCGCCCTGTTCCAGCCGAAATTCCTCTCTAGGACCACAAACCAAGCCGTCATGGTATGGAAAAAGGGTACGATGCTTAGAATCATGACCGTAGAGGCAACGGCCACCAACCACCAGCCGTAGAATACGCCGCCTTCTTTTCGTTGGGTAAACGTACGAATTGCGGCAAGTGGGTTCGACGGCGCGCCCAGGGCTCTGAAAAGATTTAACATGGCCCTGACACCGGCCGTCCTAATTGTTTCCGCTGGTCAAATTTCGGAGATTCCATTCCCAGGAGGCTCCCGCTTAAGCGTTCGGCCACACCATCATGATGGTTTAAGGCGGCGATGTGACAGTCTTTTCTTTATCGTTCGGCTAGTATAATCTGGCGCCAAGGGCCACACCAAACGTTCTCCCGTTCCGCGCATGGTGAATGTCTCACCAACGCATCTTGCTATGCTCTTTTTCAATCTTTTTGAGGTGCATACCATGACCCAACAACCCCGCACCGGCCACCCATACCACATGTTCGACTCGATTCACCGGCAGCCTCAGGCGATGGCGGAAATGCTGTCCAAGCACGAAACTCGGGCCCCAGAGATCGCGGCCAAGATTAAGGAAAAGCGCCGATTGTATTTAGTAGGCATCGGAACCTCCTGGCATGCCGCTCTGGTAGCGGAGCATTGGTTCCGCCGCCTGGCCCCGGACTCGCTCGAGGTGCAGGCGTGGTATTCCTTCGAGTTCCACTCCTATCCGCCCAGGTTGGGACCTGACGACGCCGTGCTGGTCATTAGCCACAGGGGCACCAAGGCTTACTCATTTTTGGCGTTGGAGCAGGCCAAGGCCGCCGGGGGCTACACCATCAGCATAACCTCCAACCAGCCGGGTGAGCGTATTAAGGCCGCAGACGACGTGCTGCACACCGTGGACGCCGAGGTGTCCGCCGCTTTCACCATCAGCTACACTTCGGCGCTGATGGTCCTTGGCAAACTGGCGGCGGCCTTAGAACGGGGGAGCGACGGTCAGGAGGCAGAGGCGGGTCTGGCGATCGTCCCCGGAGCGGCTGGCAGGGTTTTGGAATCAGGGGAGTCGATCCGGGAGACTGCCGAACGTTTCCAAAGCCGGACGCGTTTCATTTGCGCCGCCGGCGGGCCCAACACCGCCAACGCATACGAAGTGGCACTTAAGATGAAAGAGACCAGCCGGGCCGACAGCGAAGGATTCCACGTTGAGCAACTGCTGCACGGCCCTTTTTGCGAGGTGGATACCCATTGCCTGGTGACGCTGGTGGCGCCACCGGGTCCTACCGTCGAGCCGTCGATGTCGCCGAGGCCTCGGCGGCTGTGGATGCCGCTGTGTGGGCGCTCGTGGAGGACGGCGACGCGGGACTTCTTTCTTCAGAGGCCACCGAAGTATTCTGGTTGCCGGCGGTCGATGAGCTGTGGAGTCCCTTGATCTACGCGATACCGTTGCAACTGTTCACCTATTACCTTGCCTTAGCCCGGGGGGCCCAGCCCGACCTTTTTCAGCAAGATAACCCCAAGCAGGCTGCCGCCAAGACCCACTACGACTTGTGACAAATGCCCTGAAACACCAATGGCCCAAGCACTTGTCTGATTTCGCCTTGGAGCGATAGGTTTTACGACCTTGAGCCATATCAAGGGGCCAGACTGGGCGATCAAGGATACGACGGTTCAGTTCACCGCAGGCCGGTGGTGCTCCCATGGTCTGGTTTGCTCGAATGCCGCGGAGGCGCGGAGAACCGTCGCTTCGTCCCCCCTCCGGCCGATGATATGCAGCCCAATGGGCAGACCGTCGTGGGAAAAGCCGCAAGGAATGCTGGCCGCGGGCTGGCCGGAAAGATTGAAGGGCCGGGTCATCGGCGAAAAGGCGCCCCTGGCCGGAACATCTGTGCCGCCGATTCGCTCTGGGGGTTGTCCCACAGGGAAAGCCGGCACAGCCATGGTCGGAGTCAGCAACAGGTCGTAAGAGTCCATCAGGTCATCGATCTTCGCCCGCATCACATCCACCAACCTTATTGCGCGGGCGTAATCGCCAGCGGTTGCCTGCCTGCCTTGCTCCAAGCAAGTGCGGGCGTTGTCGCTCAGTTTATCGGGGCACTCATCTAAAAGGTGGCCGTAGGACGTGTAGTTGCCCGTATAGAAGATTGTCAGGAACGCCGGAACCGGGTCATCCAGCGCAAACTCCGGCTCCTCCACCGTGGCGCCCAGTTCCTCGAAGACACGTGCCGCCTCTGAAGCGATGGAGGCCACCTCTGGGTCGATGGCCGCGTAACCCATGCCGGTGCTCCAAGCCATCCGTAAGCCACGCACGCCGCCATCCAGGGCACTCAGGTAATCTGGAACAGAGTCTCTCAACGACCCTGGATCTCTGGGGTCGTGGCCGGCTAGAACCTCCAGCAGGATCGCCGCGTCGCGAACGTTGCGGGCCATAGGACCGGATTGGGATGTGAGATTGGGCGCCGGCTGACCCAGACCGCCTGCCCGGGGGACTCTGCCGAGGGTGGGCTTGATGCCGTAGATCCCATTGAAGCTGCTAGGGTTTCGGATTGATCCACCGCCGTCGGTCCCGGTGGCGATAGGGCACATGGCCGCGGCCACCGCTGCTCCCGCTCCTCCGCTGGAGCCGCCGGCGGTCCGTTCGGTGTTCCATGGATTCCGGCACGGATCCCCTAGCCGGTTCTCGGTGGTGCCTTGCAGTCCAAATTCGGGTGTGTTGGTCTTTCCCAGCAGTACGGCTCCACTGGCTTTGACCCGTTCGGCCACCACCGAATCCACATCTGGCACAGTGTTCTGGAACGCCAGAGATCCCATGGTGCTGCGTATCCCCTTGGTCGCTTCAAGGTCTTTCAGGGTAATAGGAATGCCCAATAGCGGGCTGGCAATCTGGCCGGCGCCGATCTTCTCGTCGGCGGCCCTCGCGGATGCCATCGCTTCGTCTTTCGTGACTGTCAGGAACGCGTTCAGCTTAGGGTTGAGTTGCTCGATACGCTTCAGAAACAGCGCGGTCAACTCGGTTGACGAGACAGTGCGGGCATCCAAGAGTTCTCTTAGCCGCCACGCCGGGGTGTAAAGCATGTCGATGTCTTGCATGTCGATTCTCCAATATAAGTGCTTCGCACGGGAAGTATACCGCGACTGGCGCCGGTCCTCTAGTTGCCGCATTTTGTACTGCCAGCGTGGTGGCGGCGGATCAGCTCTTGGCTGGACCTGCTCCTGATGTTCCCATGTTCAGGATTGATTTCAGCGCCGTGTCTGGCTACACTCAGCTGGTCTGATCACCCGCATACTGAAGTGGCCCGCAACCCCAGGATTAGAACGCTAATTTGGAGTCGCCGGCATGGCACAGGATATCGCTGACCGACCCCAAAGTAACGGCACCCCCGGAATCGACCCCATGACCGCCATGCGGTGGCGCAACATCGGTCCGCCGCGGGGCGGCCGGGTAGTCGCGGTGGCCGGAGACCCGGAGGACCCAGCCGTTTTCTACTTCGGCGCCTGCGCGGGAGGTGTCTGGAAGACCACCGACGGCGGTGTCTATTGGGAAAACGTCAGCGACGGGTTCTTCCACACTTCGGCCGTTGGAGCCCTCGCCGTGGCCGAGGCCGACCACAACGTGGTTTACGCGGGTATGGGCGAGGCGTGCATCCGCGTGGATGTCTCCTACGGCGACGGTGTTTACAAGTCCACCGACGCCGGCAAGACCTGGCGGCATCTGGGATTGGATGACACCCGGCATATATCCCGCATCCGGGTGCATCCCAGCGACCCGGACGTGGTGTATGTCGTCGCCTTGGGCCATGCCTTTGGCCCCAACGACCAGCGCGGCGTGTTTCGGTCGACCGACGGCGGGAAGTCGTGGGAAAGGGTGCTGTTCGTTAGCGAGACCGCCGGCGCCGCCGACCTATCTCTAGACCCGGCCAATCCCAGAATCCTCTACGCGGCGATCTGGGAGGCTCAGCGAACCCCTTGGAGTTTGGTCAGCGGAGGCCCCGGCAGTGGCATCTACAAATCCACCGATGGCGGGGACTCGTGGCAGGAACTCACCGGGAATCCGGGATTGCCGAAAGGCGTGAAGGGGCGAATCGGGGTAGCGGTGTCGCCGGCCAAGCAGGGCCGGGTGTGGGCCACCGTCGAGGCGGAGGAGGCTGCCTTGTTTCGTTCCGACGACGCAGGGGCCACCTGGGAGAATGTTAGCGACAACCAAGACATCCAGGGGCGGCCATGGTACTACCAGCACATCTTCGCCGATCCCCAGGACGGCGACACCTTGTGGGTCCTCAACTACCAAGCCTGGAAGTCCATTGATGGCGGAAAGAACTTCCAGCAGGTTAGCACGCCCCATGGCGACAACCACGACCTTTGGATCGACCCCAAAAATCCTCGGCGGATGATCGAAGGCAACGATGGCGGCGCCTGCGTTAGTTTCAACGGCGGCGAGACTTGGTCCACGATCTACAACCAACTCACGGCCCAGTTTTACGACGTGGCTATCGACAATCAATTCCCCTACCGGGTGTACGGCACCCAGCAGGATAACTCAGCCATTTGCGTTCCATCCCGCACTCACAAGGGGGCCATACCTTGGGGGGACTGCTACACCGTCGGCAACTCGGAGAGCGGCCACATCGCCGTCCACCCTGAAGATCCCAACATCGTTATCTCTGGCGCAGTGGGAAGCTCGCCAGGCGGCGGTGGCAACCTGTTGCGATACGATCACGCCACCGGCCAGATCAGAATCATTACGGTGTGGCCAGAGCTTGGGACAGGCCGGGGCGCAAATGAAATGAAATACAGGTTTCAGTGGACCTTCCCGGTCCAGTTTTCTCCCCACGACCCGGACGTTCTATATGTGGCCGGAAATCTGGTGTTCCGTTCCACGGACCAGGGAAGCTCCTGGGAACCGATCAGCCCCGATCTGACCCGCGCCGACACATCGAAGATGGAAACTTCAGGGGGGCCGGTGACCAAAGACACATCGGGCTCCGAAACCTATGGCACTATCTTCGCCTTCGTGGAATCCCCCCATGAAGCCGGGGTTTTCTGGGCGGGCAGCGACGATGGGCTGGTGCACATTTCCAGGGACGCCGGGAAGACTTGGAGCGACGTCACACCAGCCGCCATGCCGGAGTGGACCTTGGTCAGTATGATCGAGGTCTCTCCCCACGATCCCGCCACTGCCTACCTGGCCGCCACCAGATACAAACTCGATGACACTAGCCCCATGTTCTTCAAAACCTCCGATTATGGCGAGAGTTGGACCGATATCTCCCAGGGGATGCCGGCCGGGGAATATACTCGGGTAATCCGCGAAGACCCCAGCCGGCGGGGCCTGTTATACGCTGGAACCGAGACCGGAGCATACGTATCTTTCGACGACGGTGGTTCCTGGTGGCCGTTGCAAGGCAATCTGCCCGTCGTGCCTGTGTACGATCTCGCGGTCAAAGACAACGATCTGGTCGCCGCCACCCATGGCAGGGGTTTCTGGATCCTGGATGATTTGACCCCGCTGCATCAGATCACCAACGGGCTCGCCAACCCTCCGGTCCGATTGCTGGAACCACGGCCCGCGGTCCGGCTCCGGTCGCCGGGCGCGCCGCGCAAACCTTCAGCCGGCAAGCACTATCGCCTGTCCCTAGTACTACAACGACGCGTTATCCTACAAGGTAACTCGTGGGCGGATTTTGAAGCTGGCAACGAACGAGTGCGAGTCTCCCATGATGAACGGTCCGTAGCTGAAGAAGAAGACCTGAGCGTGTTTTCTCATAACGCGTCGTTGTAGTACTAGAAGTCTGGCCGAAAAGTGCACTGACCTCGACTGTTCCGATATAATTGTCAGGATAATTTAATGGGTGTGGGAGGCAGGGGATGCTGGGAAAACGCTCTAAACAGCTGGGGTTCCTGGAAGCGGACCATCTCTACCTGGACTATGTGGGCCGCGGCTCCTTCTACGGCTTCCTGGCCTCCCTGCGGGGTCAGCTATTTCGAGACGAAGACTTCGCCGAACTGTATTGCCCGGACAATGGCCGGGATAGCGTGGCGCCCAGTCTGGTGGCCACCGCGCTGTTGTTGCAAGCCTACGACAAAGTGAGGGACCTGGAAGCCAAGCAGAGGGCGGACTTCGATATCCGGTGGAAGGTGGCGTTGGGGATTGAGGTGGAGGACCGTCCCTTTGCCAAGAGCACCCTGCAACTGTTTCGAGCCCAGCTGATCCTCCACGACCGGGTGCGGGCCGTCTTTCAGCGCAGCCTCCAATTCGCCCGGCAGACCGGCTGCCTGAAAGGACGGCGGATGAAGGTGGCGGTGGACACCACCTACATTCTGGGCCGGGGAGCGGTCAAGGACACCTACAACCTGCTGGCCGACGGCATCGTCCAGGTGGTCCGGGCACTGGCCCAACTGGACGGGACCCGGGCCGAGGAGTGGGCCTTGAGACACGGCCTGGAGCTTTACTTTGGCTCCAGTGTGAAGGGAGAGGCGGGGATTGACTGGGACAACAAGAAAGAGCGGCAAGCCTTACTGCAGAAGATAGTAGCCGATGCTGACCTGGTATTGGAACTGGCCCGTCAGGCCCAAGGTAGATTTCCCGCAGATAGTCCTGAGCGCCAGGCTATTGGAGAAGCAGCGGAACTCTTGGGGCAACTCCTCTTGCAAGATGTGGAACGGCAGGAGGATGGTCCGGCCCTGAAGGATGGCGTAAGCCGGGACGGGGTCCCTTCGGCGCACGACCCGGAGATGCGCCATGGGCGCAAAAGCAGCAGCAAACGCTTCGACGGACATAAGGCTGCCGTGGTGGTGGATACCGATTCCCAACTGGTGACCGCGGTAGATATCCTGCCCGGCAATGCCGGTGACAACACCGGAGTCCTGGAACTGGTGGAGCAGAGTGAAGAGAACACGGGCATAGCTGTGGAGGAGACCATTGGGGATGCGGCCTATGGGGATGGCGGGACGCGGCAGGCCTTTGCCGATGCCGGTCGGACGCTAATAGCCAAGGTGCCGGGTCGTCCCAGAAAAGACCACTTCCCCAAAGAGGACTTCCAGATCGACCTGGCGGCCGGCACCGTCACCTGCCCAGCCGGTAATGTTACCCACACCTTGCGGACCTTCGGCACCCGGACCAACCGGTTGGGTCAGACCTATCCGGTCCAGAGTTTTCAATTCGACCCGGCGGTCTGTGGCGTATGCCCCCTGCGGTCCCAGTGCGTGGCAGCTGGAGAGGGCAAAGGCCGTACGGTGACTCTCCATCCCCAAGAGGCGCTCCTGCAACAAGCCCGGGCCTTCCAGAAAAGTGAGAGCTTCGCCGAATACCGCAGCCGGCGGCAGGTGGTCGAGCATCGCCTGGCTCGGCTGGTGCAACTGGGGGTCCGCCAATCTCGCTACTTTGGTCGGGCCAAGACCCTCTTTCAGCTACTCCTGGCAGCCACGGTGGCCAACCTGACCCTGGTGGCTACCAGGATGGGGATGATGTCCCAGGCTTCAGGCTCCTCCCCCAATAAACCAGAGAATAGACCGGACCGGCTCGCCGCCGGGTCGCCCATCGTTACTGCCCAATTCATATTGGCCGCGGCCAGATGGGTCGCCCTTAGTCTCAGACTTGGCCCAGTCCACTGGTTATCCTCCACCTCATCTCGTCACAGCAGGGCTTTTCAGCCGGGCTTCTAGTATTACAACGACGCTTCCTCAATTTGGTCAGTTTTTGGGCGGAAATCGCTCCGCGGGAGGAAAGGCCACAAGGCTGGCAAGCGCGTGAGCAGGTAGCCATGAAGAGGTGCTCAAGGTCCCTTTATTGCGAACCGTCGTTGTAATACTAGGCGCCGACGTCGCATACACCGAAGAAGCTGGACCCGGAGGTGTAACGACGCGCCGCTTCCTGGACGCGGGGGAAAATCCTCCGCGAGGGGTGATTGTCACCTATTACCTGAATGAAAAACCGGAAGACGAGGTCAGCCTAAAGGTCTTGGATAGCCGGGACAACGTGATCGACACTTTCACCAGCTTCGTTCCCGAGAACCAATCAGGCGACGGAGACCGGAAGCCGCGGCTGCTCGCCGAGTCCGGTATGAACCGGTTCGTGTGGGACATGCGCTACCCTGACGCCCGAAAGGCGCCCGGCGACAAGACTACGGAAGACATGACCAGGGGCCCGGTGGCGCCTCCGGGGAACTACCGGATCAGCCTATCCGTCGACGGAATGGACCAATCCCAGGATTTCCAGATCGTCAAAGATCCTCGCGTGGCCGCCAGCCAGGCCGACTTCGACTCACAATTCAACCTCCACATCGGCATCCGGGACAAGCTGTCCGAAACCCACGACTCCATCAACAAACTCCGCAACATCCGGCGGCAGGTGGAAGAGTGGGAGCAGCGGGCCCAGTCCCACCCTTCGGCTGAGACGGTGGCGGAAGCGGCGGCGCCCCTAAAAGAAAAACTTACCGCCATCGAGAACGAGCTGGTGCAGGTGGACCACAAAGGCGCGCGGGACCGCCTTAATCTGCCGGTGAAGCTAAACCGCAAATTGGCCGAGTTGGTCGCCGTCGTGGCCAGCGCCGACTTTGCGCCTCCCAAACAGGCCGGGGAGGTGTTCCAAGCCCTTTCCGCTAGGATCGACGCCCAAATCGGGCTATTGGACGAGGTGGTTGAACGGGAGGTGGCCCAGTTCGTATGCCTGGTGGATGAGCTGGGAATCCCCGCCATCATCCCCAGCGCCACACCTCCAGGGGCATCTTCCCGGTCCAGCGCCGGAAACTGAGTCGAGATTGCCGGAGTTTCGGGGTAGGCTGAGATAGCGTTCTCGTGGACGTATCCGGAATTGAAAACAAAGACCCACGTACCCAACCCGCTCATGGTGACGAGCGTTACGCAATTGCCCCATTAAAGTTCACTCTCGAATGCCCGTTGGGCATCAGGTAAGACCTAGGCTGGGAAATGCCCCCCACTGCCTCTCTGGGGTGTCAGGACGCAAGTGTTTTGTGCTGGGAACAGACCAGGGTCGTCTGTTCACTACTTGCAAACGCCGATAGTTGTCCGTTTGTCTCACGCGCGCTGAAAACTTTTGTAGACAACCGATTTCTCTATATCCCGTGGGATCCCGAGGAGCGATTCGACGGCGACCGCCATTCTGCCGTGGTCTGGTGAGGGTTTTGATCGTTGATCTCAAGGGTAATCCCAGAAATCTCACACCTCAGAACTCTAAATGAAACCAACCCGGATTCACTGTGCTGATGGGGTCTGCTATCATCGGTCTTGTCTGGAGACAGCCATCAGCTAAGGAGCTTTTGGTATGGGAAGAGGGACCCCGCTGGATCGTAAACATCCACGGCGCCGGGTACCAGTTCGTTGGTCCCAGTGAGGCGGCCAGGGAAATAATCGTCTCGCCTAATTAAAAATTCCGTCCCCGCGTCCTTGCCAGGGACTAAGCCAAAAGTGGTGAAATTATTTAAGCCAAATCGTGAAACTAGGCGGACGTTTTACGAAGCGGGAAATATGGGAGAAGGCGTGTCAGATGCGCTTCATGATTAGTCAGGGCCGGCTCCAAGAAAGAAACCTACTTGGCTGGAATAAGATCGCTGCGTGACAATCTGGAGCAATGAGCAAAGGGCTGCTGTTTCAACACCAAGTCCTTTCGGCACCCCGAATACATCCTCAGTAGTAACACCGCACAGGACTTCCGTTTTGGAGCGCGTGTTATTGGACGAGACAGGGGTGAGTGCTCAACCTTTCCGAGCCGATGCCCTGGCGATTAAGGACGCTTATACGGGAAGCACGGCCCACAGGAAAAGCACATGGCCGCTGGGAGGTAAGGACAAGGCCTCCCATGCGAGAGAAGGATAGTATCTTCCGCGCTTCAATCAAAGGCGGCGGATTTGGGGCAGTCGCCGGCGGGATCAGCATATTGCTTTTTTGGGTCACATGGTTTCCTTGGCACGTAAATGCCTTATGGTCAATGGCCCCCGGTGGCGTACTGGGACTCCTCGGCGGCGTTCTTGGGGGGATATGCGGCGTTATTTACGATCTCCCTCGGGGGAGTGTTGTCGGCGGGGTAATTGGCGGAGCCACCGCGACGTTGTGTTTCATTTTGGTTTTGACACTCATACAACTGGGGTAACTCTTCCCAACCCCGGTAACCCCCTACCTAGAGTCATGCCCAAAGACTCCCAGGGAGGCCCACATGCCCAAAACCGGCCTATTAGGTCGGCACCTACTTCGGCACCTACTTCGGCACCTACTTCGGCACCTACTTCGGCACCTACTTCGGGGCTTATCTTAATGGCGTCGGTGACTGCGGTAGCTCCGATGCACTAATTTCTATTGGCTCGTTGAATCTGCTAAGACGGATCAGCCCAGTCTGAAATACCTCGACTAAGCCTTGGGGAACGAGGCCTTCGTACTCACTTGCATCAACCACCCCATCCAACCTGATCTGGCGGACAAACAGATCATCAACGCCAACCCATAACACCATGTTTTCCGCTGCTAGAGGTCTGGCCGGAAAGCCATTGGCCGGGTTTCGCGCTACGCCAGACAGACGTATTATAGTCTTATGTGGCATGATGGTATCTGTAATACGGTTCAAGAACCCACTGTTACATCGACAATCGTCGCTAAGAAAACGGCAGCTTGGAGAGAATCGGGGTTTCCGTCCGAGTTTCTAGGTTGTCTGGAAGATTGCCTGTGACCCGGTATACTGGAAGTCCAAGTAAAACATCTGCCTCTACCGACATGTTTTGGAGTTTGAGACTACCATTGATTATTGCTACGGTGGGGTCAGATTCCCAGGAACTGCCAAAGAATTGCCCGTCCCCGACCACTTCATCCATTTCCCATTGTCCGGTCGTAGGGTCTAGGGAATAAAAGACGCCATCCACCCTTCGTCATTCCCCGCTGAATGACCCGGCAAATACAGACCTATTAATGGCCACGGTAAACACTATTTGGCCATCGCCGTCTGGGTCAGTTTCGATTTCCCCCTCTAAGTGTATAGAGACGAGTTCCTCATCCGATTCCTTGTTAGGCCTTACCACGAGCTTCGCCTCAGTGTAGACGGAGGTCACCTCCGCCATGGCGGTATTGATGTTTTCCAGTAGAGTCCCCGACGCCGGAGGCGATGACGTTTTCGCTGTGGCCGGAGCAGCCGGGGGCAATGGTGGCGGCTCTCCGGTAGAAGAAATTTCCGCCATAGACAAAGGCGTCCCCGTCCTTTGGTTGTCCAGGGCAGATTGCACTGCCGCTGTGGCGGTAGCTTCGATGTATGGAGTAGGAATTGGGGTACTGGTGCCTCGTATTTTCTCTAAACGTTGGCCTAGCTCAGGGTTGGCCCATTGCCCAACAGAACGCGGAGTCGGCTCCGAAGCTTGAGAAGTTCCACAAGCGACCAACACAAGCAAAAGTAAGGCGGCCAAGATGATGAATCGGGAAACTGCAAAAATCTTTACCTGCATCTCGGTTTTCCTTGAAATTGCCTTCAATGAGGCAGGCAAATACTACCGGGCGGATTGAGCCTATCCTACGAATGTACCAGCGGTATGTGGACAATTCGGAGTGTGCGGGGAGACTATCCGGAGAACGGTGGTGACAGTTGGTGTACAGTTACAAGCACCACAGCGGGCACCGGAGGGCGAGCGGGTCGTTAGAGATTCCCCCGTCCCGTATGCGCCTGGGCACAGCGGGGGTCTCCCTGGCTTGCCAAAGGCTTGAAAAAGAAAGCCTCCGATTCATGCCGGGGCAAGAGTCGAAGGTCGAGTCCATCGACCAGCAGTGGCAGAAAGACGCCGAGGTGTGGGCGCACAAGCCAGTCAACAGGATTCACTTCCGGGTGACGTTGGCAGTACAGTGGTTGCCCTATGAAAGCGGGGAATTTGAGTCAGCCAGAGGGCAGTTGACGCGTTCTGGGTACCACTTTATAGTTCGATGTATCTCCGAGAGTCCCATGTTCAGGGAAATCGGTTTGATCCGGGGAATCCCGGATAGAATATTCATATCGGTAATCCATCCAGCATCCGGCGGACTTACCAATGGCGGCTGACTTAGACCAACCCGCGTCATTCTCCGAGGCCGACCCGTCTGGGCTCGGTGGCCGAATCCGAACGTTGCCCCAACAGTGCCAGATGGCCTGGCGGCAAGGGATGGCTTCATCGTTCCCCGCTGAATGGGCTTCGAGCCAAAGCATCACCGTGTGCGGCATGGGCGGCTCCGCCATCGCCGGAGACCTGCTCGCAGGCTTGGTCGCGGCTCAGAAGGGTCCTCCGGTTCAGGTTGTCCGCGGCTTTGACTTCCCTTTCCGCATTGACTCCCAAAACCTGATCATAGTCTGTAGCTACTCCGGTGATACCCGGGAGACCGTTTCCCTGTACCAGCAGGCAAAAGCCGCGGGCGCCAGGATAATCGTGGCCTCGGGAGGAGGATTTTTAACTGGCGAAGCGTCCCGTATGGGAATTGCGCTGCTGAAAGTGGATATCCCTGGCGAGCCCCGAAGCGCCGTAGGCTACAACCTGATGCTTTTGGCAGCGGCGCTAAACCAAATTGGTTTGTGGACAATTTCCCAATCAGATGTGGATGATTCCCTGGAAGCCTTGGATCACCAGGCGGACAGCCTGGCTGAAGACCAGCCGTCGGGCGGCAATCCGGCTAAAGACCTGGCGTTGGACCTCCACGAAAGGCTGGTGATGGTCTACGGCGGGGGTCTATTCTCAGGGCTGGCCCGGCGGTGGAAAACCCAACTAAACGAAAATGGCAAAGTCTGGGCTTGGCACGAGGAAATCCCGGAACTTTTGCATAACTCAGTGGAAGCCTACGCCTCTCAACCGACGATCAAAGAATCTCTGGCCGCGGTGATGCTCCGGCCCGATCTTAGAGACGACCCAGCGGCTGCCCATTACACCGTCGCGGAGGAAATGTTGACCAGCCATGGCATCCCGCTGCATATGGTCGAGCCGCCCCCAGGAATTCCGCCCCTGGGTCAACTACTCACCACCATGATCCTAGGAGATTACGTCAGCTATTACCTGGCCATCCTGCGTGGGGTTGATCCGTCGCCAACCCCCAATATCCTGCTGGGTAAAGAGATCCTGGGCCGGCTGTCTAAGGGCTGACAATCATCTGCCGCTTGATCCGGCGCAGGACCGGCCACGTATCATCTTAGAAGCCGAATCAATTGCCGATCTCTCACTGCGCCCCATCCAACCGTAGAAATAAAAGTTGGACTTCCAGCGTTGCTGAAACCAGCCGGAATGCCCTGTCATCCACGGGATAACCCCTGCCGCCGCGCTGTCCCAAGCGCCAAATGCGGCGGGCGCCACGGTCAAAATCAGGAGACACCCGGCCAAAATATAGAAGCATAAGGAGTTGTGATGTACTCGTTAATCAGAGCGCTACCCTGGCGGCGGCTCGCATCAGAACAGGCCCCGGCTTTTGGTTCATCCCTGCTGGTAGCCGAGCTTTTTTATAAATTCCACAGTTTTCTCTTGGAAACCGGCGCTTTCCTGGCCACGTGGTTGGTCGTTGATTTCGTCATTTCGACCGTCATGGAGCGATTGCGCCAGAGGCGCGCAGCGCAGGTCCCGGTTCAAGCTGACTCGTTTGACGCCCCAGGTTCGACTCGCCGGCCTTAAGATTCGGGCCGGGATGAACTCCTAGGCGTAACTAGTTGCGTACAGGGCCAATTTCTAGACGCCGAATGAGGCGTTGCTGGAGAAGCTACTTTGCCGCTGACTTTGGCTTTACATAACATCACGGCTATGCTGCCGGGCGACCGGACTGAGCTGATTGGAACCGCGTTGCAGGTTGATATTGAGAGATTGCGCCGGTTTTTACTGGAAGACGCGCGGCTCGAAGAAGTTGACCTGGAAATAGCCGCGCCCGGCGATTCCTTCCGAGCCGGCTACGTGTTCGACATCCTCGAGCCCCGGGCCAAGGAACCGGGCTCTGGCCCCGATTTCCCAGGGATTCTGGGGTCAATGGCCGCCGCCGGGCAGGGAACCACCCACGTGCTGCAAGGCGCCGCCGTCACCGTAATAGACGGAGGACAGCCGGGAGGCGAGCACGGCTACGTTTCCAGGCGCGGCGGGATGGCAAAGGTCTTAGAAATGAGCGGGCGGGCCTCCGAGGCCACCCCCTATTCTGCTCTTCACCACTTGGTTGTGGTCCCGCATTCGTATCCAGATATAGAGCGTCATGCCGTGCTCAACGCTTTGAGGCTCGCTTCGGTCAAGACCGCCGTCTATCTAGCCAAATCAGCCTTTGGCCGGGAACCGGCCAGCACCCAGGTTTTGGAACTGCAAAGTCATGGCGATGACGAACGGCGTGGTCTGCCCCGGGTCGCCTACATCGGCCAGGTGCATGGACACCAGCACGGAACCGAGGGAGACGAGCATATCGTGTACGGAGGAAACACCCGTGGCATGCTTCCGGTGCTGCTGCATCCCAACGAATGGCTGGATGGCGCGGTGGTGATCTCTTACTCGTGGGGCGCTCGTGGCCTGGAGACCTACTTTCATCAAAACCACCCGATCATTAGCGAGCTGTACCGTCTGCATCAAGACCGTCAGCTTACATTCGCCGGCGCCATCGCCACCGTCTCGTCGGACCTTCAGGATGAGTTGGAACGGAACAGCATGATGGCGGCCCAGTTGGCCAAATGGAACCTGGGCGCCGACGGCGTCATCGTGACCAAGTATGCCGGCGGCGCGCCCCACTCGGACATGTTCGAGACGGCGCGTCTCTGCGAGGAACTGGGGATCAATACGGCCATATTGGTTAGCGACACCGCCCCGGACCGGCGGGCCGAGTCGGCGGCGTTGATGAACATTCCGGGAGTGGACGCTTTGGTCAACGTCAGCGAGGGAGCGGACATTTCCTGGCCGGCTCCGCCAGTGGAGCGGGTCTTGGCCGGGAACCCGGAGGTGGCGGCCGATCTGGCTGCCCTCCCCGTGCTTCAGTCTGGCATTATTTGCGGGGCAACCAATAACCAGGGCGCCTCACGCCTGCAATCCATTATCTATTAGGGGGAAAGAGCATGCGAGTGGTCCACTATGTTAACCAGTTTTTCGGTGGACTCGGTGGGGAAGAGAAGGCTGATCTACCTCCAGAGGTCCGCACCGGAGCGGTGGGACCGGGGCGAATGCTTGAGCAATTGTTGGGAAGCGATTCTCAAGTGGTCTCGACGATCATCTGCGGCGACAACTACGCCGCTGAGAATCTGCCGGCCGTGGTGTCAACCGTCATCAACGCGGCCCGGGAATCGAAGGCGGATCTGTTGGTTGCGGGGCCCTGCTTCCAAGCAGGCCGTTACGGAACCGCGGCCGGTGAGGTGTGCGCCGCCGTCCAAGACCAGTTGGGGGTACAGGCGATCACCGGGATGGCGTTGGAGAACCCGGGGGTAGACTTGTACCGGGAGCGGGTGTACATCGTGGACTCGGGACCTGACGTATCCGGGATGCAGAACGCGTTGACGAACATGGCGCGGCTGGGCGTAAAGCTGGCCGATAAGGAATCCCTAGGCCGCCCGTCCAACGAGGGGTACATCCCCCAGGGTGTACTGAAGTCCGAGTTTGTGGACCAAACCGCGGCAAACCGCTTGGCCCAAATGCTTCTTGCAAAGATCAAGGGCGAGGCATTTACCTCGGAAGTCCCCACTCAACCGGTGGAACCGATACCGGTCCCTCCCGCTGTGACGGACCTCTCTCGAGCGACTGTCGCAATAGTCACCGACGGAGGGTTGGTGCCCAAAGGCAATCCGGACCAAATCCCCAGGGCATTCGCCCGGGTATGGGGCTCGTACAGCTTCGAAGAACAAGAATCCCTGCAGGCTGGGGAATACGAGGTGGCCCACGGCGGGTATGACAACCGTTCCGTGGAGCAGGACCCCAATAGGCTGGTGCCGGTCGATGTCCTGCGGGATTTGGTCAAGGAAGGCCGTCTGGGGAAACTTCACGAAGAGTTCGTGTCCACCACGGGGAACGGCAATCCTCTGGAAAATAGCCGGCGTATGGGCCGGGAGATCGCGGCCAGGCTAAAGGAAGCGGGGGTGGATTCGGTGATCCTGACCTCGACTTGAGGCACCAGCACTCGCAGCGGCGCTGCGATCGGCACCGAGTTGGAGAAAGCGGGTATTCCGGTGGCCCAGGTAACCGCCATGACGCCGGTGGCCAAAGCCCTGGGTTCCAACCGGATAATTCAGGCAAGGGGCATCGTATATCCGTTGGGCGACACTGATCTCCCGGCCAACGAAGAGAAGGCTTTACGCCGGAGAATCGTCCAGCAAGCTTTGGACGCGCTCGCTACCGAAGGCCGGACAACGCCGTGACCGTTCTAGGCGCCTTTGGTGGAACCTGTTGGAGGCCGTAATGCAACTTTGCCTGTTAGACGACTGCGAGGATTTCCTCCAACTCCACCGGGTTTCTCATTCAACGCGACATCGATAATGACTGGGGCGTCAGGAGCGGCCAACTAAGCGATTTCCCGAAGCCAATCGTTCGGGCGTCCTACAAAACAAGCATCCGCCGGGGCGGCGGGGAATGACAGCTTGAATCCCCGGGATGTTTACTCGCGGCCTTGGGCGGCTTCCCTTCGTTATAGAGATTTCAGACTGTTCTGGATGTCCACCTTGTTCTATTCCCTGGGCATGGGGATGGAACGGGTAGCCATAGGTTGGCTTGTCTTAGAGATCACCGGGTCGGCATTCATGGTGGGCGTGGCGGCCGCGGCGCAGATGACTCCATTTTTCGTCCTGGGAATCTTCTCCGGGGCATTGGCCGATTGGCTGGAACGGCGGTTATTGCTGTTCTTCAGTTCGTTGGCCGGAACGGGTGTGGCGGTAATCATGGCCGTGATGCTCTTGTCCAGCGAAATACATATGTGGGCGGTGATTGCTCTGGTGACCGCCGCCGGCTGCGTCCTCGCTTTCACGTTGACCACCCGGCTGGCGTATACCTACGACATCGTAGGCCCGGAGCATGCCCTCAATGGGCTCTCCCTCAACCAGATAGCCATGCAATTTGGCACGATTATTGGCGCGGTCATATCCGGCTCGCTGATCGAGGCCGTGGGGCCGGGATGGCAATACTTCGCCATTGGGGCGAGCTACGTGGCCTCGGGGACGGTGCTTCTGATCATTGGGAAGTCCGCCGCCAATGTTCAGCCCCCGCGGGAGCACGTTTTACAGAACCTGGCCGGATACCTCCGGTTCCTGACCGAGAATCGGGTGCTAATGGTTCTCATGTGCCTGGCGTCAATCACGGAGGTCCTTGGATTCACTCACATGACCTTGTTGCCTGTTATTGCCAAGGATGTGCTTCTCGTGGGCCCGGTGGGATTGGGGTATCTGACCGCGGTGAGGCAGGCGGGAGGTCTGCTGGGATTGGCGCTGCTGGCGAGCTTTAGGGACTACCGGAAGAAGGGGCTGCTGATGTTCATCATCGCCACATCATTCGGAGTTGGGTTGATGGCGTTTTCAATCTCTTCTTCATTAGCGTTCTTTATCGTCGTGTTGGTTGCGGTGAACGCGTGCGCCATGTCCGTGGACACCCTTTACAAGACGCTGATGCAAGCCAACGTGCCCGACGAACAACGGGGGCGGGCCATGGGATCATGGGTCGTTAGCATTGGCGTGGCGCCGGTGGGTCATCTCGGAGTGGGTGGCCTGGCTTCCACGGTGGGCGCGCCCGGAGCTCTTCTCATCAATGGAGCGGCGCTGGCCGCAATCAGCGTTGCCGCCTTCATCGGGCTGCCCAAGATACGCCGATTGGAATAGGCGGGCGCGAAACGCGCCAAGGTCCCGGACCAGCCGGTAGAGCAGGGACAAGTGTATGCTAGGTAAAACCCGTGGCCTTTAACGGCGAGAAGGACCAAACGTGCAGTCCATGGACCGGGACAAAACAAGCCTGGATACCCCAGCGCCAGACGGCTCTACAACTCAACAAAGCCCCCGCTTTCGGACCTTCTCATCACTGACAAACAAAGATTTCCGGCTGCTTTGGGCCGGAAATCTGTTTGAACACATGGCGCTCTGGCTTCAACTGATAAGTTTGAGCTGGCTGGTGTGGAATCTCAGTGACTCGGCGTTGCAGTCGGGATTGGCCGCCGGCCTAAGGGGTTTGCCCACTCTGCTCATCGGCCCCTGGGCGGGCGTTCTTGCCGACCGGATGGACCGGCGAAAACTGGTGATTGGCGCCCAGGTTTTCCACACCGGGGTGTCCGCGTTTTTCGCGATTCTGTTGGTAACCGATGTGGTGCAGGTCTGGCACGCCATGCTCTACGCCATCATTTCGGGTGTCTGCTTCGGATTTATCATGCCCGCAAGGCAGGCCCTAATTGTAAACACCGTGCCTCGCGAAGACCTGGGAAACGCCTTCGCCTTAAGCGCCATGACCGTCACCTCCAACCGCTTGATCGGCGGCATCCTGGGAGGTCTGTTGATCACCACGTTGGGAATCAGTGGAATTTCTTCGTGGAGGGAGCGGCCTACATGGTTACCGGGCTGTTGCTGATTCCAATGAAGACTCCTTATCAAGAGGCCTCGACTGCTCGGGAATCTTCGGTGCTCACTAACCTCAAAGACGGGCTGGTTTACGTCTGGAGGGACAACCGGATCATAATGCATCTCATGGTGATGAATTTCGTCTTAAACATGGCGTTCATACCAATCCCTGCCCTGCTGCCGGCCTACACCACGGTTGTGTTGCAGTCGGAAGCCAACGTGGGTGGGTATCTGTTGGCCGCTCGAGGGGTTGGAGGGGTCGCCGCCACGTTGTTCTTGGCATCCCTGGGTTTCGCTATCAAGAAAGGATATTTAGTGTTGGTGACCCTGGTGGTGGGCTCAGCCGCCATTTTGATCTTGGCCCAATCACATTGGCTATTTCTCTCCTTGGGCATGTTGGTCGTCCTGGGGATCTCCCAGACCTGCTTCATCGTCACCAATCAAGTCTTGGTGCAAGGAATGGTTCCGGATACGCTTCGAGGGCGGGTCACGAGCCTGTATATGTTGGAGTTTGGCCTGGGTCCGGTGGCCATATTGCTGATCGGCTTGGTAATGGACGTTTATTCCGTTTCTGGCGCCCTCACAATAGTTTCGTCGGTGAGCCTGGCTGCGGCTCTGTGTTTCTTATTGATCTTCCGGCGGGTCCGAAATTTGCATTAATCGTCGATAGCACCGGTTCCCCGCTTAACCGATCTCTATTGCGAAGTTATTTCAAACCTACGGTCGGCGCGAAGCGGCGTTCAAATTCGTCGGGTTCTAAATGAGCCGCTTCAGCCAATCTGCGCTTCATATCTTCGTTTTCCAGGTCCTCTTTTTCTAATCGAATCATATACTCGCATGCCACGCGATAGCTTTCGCCGTCGATATCCACCCGGCGAATACGCGTGCGTTGGGTTGACGGGTCACGAAGTTCATCGAAGTTCAGCAAATTTAGGCGTCCATCGGTAAGACACACCATCCCGCCATTGTTTGGCTGATGTTCAGTTGGTTCGTCAAGCAAAACCCTAACGGCGCCATACCCGAGAGTCCGGGTGTAGTCGATGTCAAATGGGATGGGAGACGCCGACCGTAGCTCGTAGCCAAGCGTCCAATCTACGATGTTTATGATCTCATCGCGCTGCCGGAACCGTTCTTCGACCTGGCGCCTGAGGATTTTCTCCAAAGGAATCTCTCCAAGGCGAAGGTGACCATATTGGTCGTAGGTCACGTCCACGCCAGGGGTTTTGGCCAACTCTTCCGGTTCAATTTTCTCAGCGATTCCTTCGGCGATGACGGCCAATCCGTGCCGTTGCCCCATGACCCGCCGCTTTAAGATCGCCCCCTCAAGCACATTGCTGACTTGGTCTAGGGTGATGGCGCCCGAATCAAATTCCTCCGGAATGATCGTCAACGTCGCGCCCGCCGCTTTGCCGATCCCTAGAGCCAGGTGGCCCGCGGCCCGGCCCATCACCACCACGAAATACCAACGGTCAGTCGTACGGGAGTCTTCCATCAGATTCAATACCAACTCGGTTCCAAAATGGCGCGCCGTCTCGAAGCCGAAGGTCGGCATGTTGTTTGGCAAAGGCAGGTCGTTGTCGATGGTCTTGGGTACATGGGCGATTCGGATATCCCCTTCAGACGCATTGGAAACTTCGGAGGCGCTGAAGGCTGTATCGTCTCCGCCAATGGTTATCAGGCGGTTGACGCCTAACTGCCTCAACGTCTGGACGACTCTCATCAGGTCTTCTTGGCGGCGAGTCGGATTTGCTCTTGATGTTCGAAGGATAGACCCGCCCTGGAAGTGGATGCGGCTGACGTCGGAAATCTCCAAGGGTCGCACGGCTGTCGCGTCGCCTTCCATCAAATGCGCGAATCCGTCGTAGATGCCCACAACATCGAGCCCAGAATTCTTAGCTTCGATGGTCGCAGCGCCGATGACGCTGTTGATGCCGGGCGCCGGTCCGCCGCCGACTAGGATACCCAACCGGTTTGAACCATCCTTGATCTGAGTCATTTTCCTTCTCCAACCCCTCTGACCGGTTCAGCAGATTCGCACGCGACCCAAGTCTGCGTGAAAGCCATTGGTACCCGGGTATCACTTGGACGGGCAAGCTGGACGATTGGGAATAAGGAAGTTGCCGTCAAATTAGGTAAATGCCGTTGCTTTTAGTTTTTGCCTCTGGGTCATCGGAACCGGCCCGGCCGGTACGGGCTTAAGATTTCCACATCTGTCCCATCCAGGATCTCTATCGAAGCCGTTTGACCGATTATGGGCGCCAGCGTCACGCCGCTATGGGTTAGCGCTATATAGACGTTGGGCGCCTCTTCGACAAACCCCAACACAGGATACCCGTCGAGAGGCATAGGCCGGTACCCGACCGGAACCGGAATGGCCTTGGCGCCATCTAGAGCTGGAAAGTAGTGGACAGCCCGCGCCAGCAGGTTGTCAGCGTGCAGCTGGGAATCGTCACGGGCTAAACTCTCTTGGGTGCCTTCTCCAATCATCAGCGCGCCATCGGACAGTTGCCGCAGGTGTATCTCTTGGTCCTGTTGGTCCAATGCCGGCAAGTAAACGACCGGCGCCGAATGCAGCAGTTTAGGCTGAGGATCAGTCCGAATGACTACCCCCGGACTGGTTTGCTGAGGGATGGAGGCTCCAACATACTCCGCCAGTCTGGTATTGTCGACGCCGCCGGCCAACACCACCACATCGCAGGCGAATTCCCCGGCCGTGGTGGCGACCGATCGTACCTTGTTGCCCCGACCGAACTCGACGCCGGTCATTTCAGTGTTCGTTAAGACCTGTCCGCCTTGTTGTAATATCTTGCTAACACACGCTTCAATTACCATGGGAGGTTCGACGTGGCCTTCAATCTCGCTATATTCCGCGGCTTCGATCTGTCCGGGGGAAACACCCGGTTCCATCTTGATCAAGGTATCTGAATCGATCAACCTGATGGGGTATCCCCACGATTGAAGGTGTTTGGTAGTCTTCCGCAGCTCCTCAGCCGGCGCCGGCGAGGATTGCCAACTGATCTTTCCTCCCCATCGCAGGCCGACATCTGCTCCAAGGTGCTGGGAAAAGCGTTCCCACATATCCATGGAACGCCGGTTGAGATCGTGATAGGCGAACGGGGGTTTGTGCCCAGCGTTGATCCAGGCAAATGAATGGCTGGAGGCGCCTAATCCGGGCTCCGACCGATCGATAAGAGTCACCTCGGCATCACGCCGTGTCAGATGGAACGCAATAGATGAGCCTACGATACCTGCGCCGACCATTACAATCTTCATAGATTTACCTTGTTACTCAATGATGTCTGACTGGGGCGAATGGTGTTCATTGGAGTTGGCTTCTCCGGCTCCGTCGCTTGGGGACTCTGCATCGGATCCATTCCGGCGAACCGCCAAACGCCTCTAACAAACTAACCTAAAAGATGCTGTAATATCTACCTCAATGGCGCCTACTCGTGTTGGAGGGAAAAACATGCGGATGAACAATGTTATCACCAAGATGAAAGCCGGAGAAAAGGCCTACGGGTGCAGCCTTACGTTTCCATCCACAGCGGTGGTGGAGTTGATGGGACAAGCCGGTCTGGACCACGTATCCTTCGATTCTGAACACGGGCCGTTCACTCCTGAAAGCATAGACGATCTGTGCCGGGTCGCCGATATGGCTGGTCTCACCCCAATGGCTAGGGTGCCCAACATCGATCCTTCCACCATCCTGAGATTCTTGGACCGGGGCATCATGGGCATCACCGGGCCCCACATCACCACCGGCGAGCGCACCCAGCAGCTGGCCGATGCTTGCCGCTACGTTCCGCGGGGTAAGCGTAGCTTCGGTTCCGGCCGCGGCGCCTACCACGGTGACCTAGCTTCCGGACCGGAATACATGGAGCATACCAACTCACAGATTTTGGTGATGGCCCAACTTGAAGACATCGAGGTGCTGGAGAACTTGGATGCGATCTTGGCGGTGGATGGGATCGACCTCTACAGTTCGGGCGCTCAAGACATTGCCCAGTCCATGGGGCTACAGGGGCAACCTGGGCATCCAAGGGTCAAGGAGTTCGAAGCGCAGGTGACGGAAAAAGTGCACGCCGCCGGAAAGCAGATGACATCCGATGTGATCGTCGCCGCCGGAGCCGCCCGGCTCTTTCTGGATGGCGCCACGGCGTTTCTGCAAGCCTCAAAAAAACAATGATCTTAGAGACCAGATAGGAGAAAACATGACAACGGAGCAGGTAGACCTCAATTTGTTTATAGTCGACCGGCTTGACGCCGCCTACCGTTGGATAGAACGCTTGTCGGAAGATGTGACCGACGAGCAGTTCTTCCATCAACCAACATCGGACACCAACTCGATCGCGTGGCTGGTCTGGCACTTGAGCCGGTGGAGAGACCGGGTCAGCGCCTCGGTAGCCGGAGAGACTCAGGTTTGGATCATCGAAGGGTGGGCCCAGCGGTTCGGTGTGGCTGAGGAAAGAACAGGATTGGGCGATACGCCGGAGCAGGTCTCATCTTTCCGTGTGCCTCGTGACCAGGTATTGGGTTACGCGGCTTCCGCCCACCGGGCTATTGTCGAGCGCGTGTTGAAGATCACTCCGGAGCAATTCGATCAGGAGGTTGAGTCGGTATATGGTGATCGGCGCCCGGTGTGGAGACTTATGGCCGGAGTGATTGGCGACTCCACGGAACACGTAGGGCAAATCAACTACCTGCGAGGTATTACCGCCGGCATAGGCTGGCGGTAAACCAGGTCTGCCCATCAAGTTTAAAATCGGCACTGGATTTCAGCGCCGCGTTTCTGTCTTCGACGGGCAGCTTTTGCTGAAATGTCGTGTGAGGAAACTGTTCAGAGTTGAGGGGAAGTGAGCAACCGGCGGCATTCCAGGAGGGGATTGAGACCTCTGGCCCGCCAGGTGCCAAAGAGGGATGCCAAGGTCATCTTGCTGTCGGCGCCCTGCCCTGAGCGGGCGCCGCCGCTGATCTTGCGACTGGTTACCAGATGCCGCAGGCTCCGCTCGGCGGCGTTGTTGTCTGAGGGCACGGCTGGGTCCGACACGAAGACAAACAGTTCCTTGATGAACCGTTCCATGCGCCGGCAGAGCTTGGCCTGAACCGCCAGGGGATCTTTAAGGAAAGGCCGCGCCAAGACCATTAGTTTCTCCTCCAGCATTAGCTGGGTGCGATGGCCTGGCTGGGCTCGGGGAAGGACCGAGGCCTTGGCCTCCGTGTAGACCTGGTGAACCGCCTCGGCCCACTGAGCCAGCCCAGCGTCTTCTGGGTACAACCCTTTCAGGTCATGGATATCCCGCAGCAGATGAGCCCAGCACCGTTGCTTCAGGCCCGGGTAGTGGTTATAGGCGGCGTAGAAATCACTGACCAACACTCCGCTGAAGGAGGAATCCAGCACCTCATCCACCACCCCCTTATCCCGACCCCGACGCAGGAAGTATCGTTCGCTGGGAGTGCTGAAGGTCCAAACATAGCCGTTGCTCCCGTCCTGGCGCCAGCCGGTTTCGTCGCCCTGCACCACGGGACTGGCGCGGACTTGCTCGAGCATCTCTCGCACCGCCGTCTCAGCCTGACGGGCTACTCCATGGACGGCCTGGACGATGGCGCCAACACTCAGGTGCAACTGATGGACGCTCTCCAGGTACCATTGGATGATTCTTATGGGCAACCGTCCCTCCTCCCGCAGGGTCACCATCAGGCTTACCAGATTGACCCCCAGGCGCTGCTGGCCCAGAACCACCCCCTGCAGGGCCTCTTTGGGCAGCCGGCGCCGCTGGCATACCGGACAGATGCGGGCTACCAGGGCGTGCTCGGTCACTTCTACCGGAGCCACCGGTAGCTCAATGACTTCCCGAGTTCGCTGTACCCATCCGCCGTTCAGGTGAGTCCCGCAGTCGGGACAGACCGCCACGGCATGCTCCACCCGCCGGGTAGGAGTCATGCGCTGGCGGGCGAAGCCATGGCGGCGCGGCTTTCTGGGCTCCTTTTTCTCCGGCGCTTGCCGGCTGGAGTGCGGCTGATTACCCGGCATCCCCGACGACCCGCGCCGGTTGGGACGGGATTCCAGAACCCCAATCCGCCTTTGCAAATCGGCAATGACTGCCCGCTGGCCGGCAATTATCTCCAGCAGAGTTTCGCCACTCGCCGCGTTCAGGTCTAGTTCAGTGTCCACCTCCCTGGTATGCCACAACTCCCCCGGCCATGCCAGCGTTTTTCCAACGGCTTTGAGCCAATTCACCTCATCAAGTCTGAACAGTTACAGGCGAACAAGGCCTTTTCATTTTCTCAAAATAGTATAAAATTATTACCAGTTTAAGCGGGAGGGGAGGATGATGACTTTGAGGGAAGCGCTGGATTTGGCGCCTGACTTCCGGAGTAGCCAAGGGCGACGCCACTCTTTGGGGGCGATCCTGGCCTTGGCCACCTGTGCCATGCTGTGCGGCGCCCGCAGCTTATACGCCATAGCGCAATGGGGGCGGGACCAAGGGGGTGCTACGGCGCAGCTTTTGGGGTTCAGCCAGGAGAAGACACCCTGCGTGGCCACCCTCCACCGGGTGTTCAAGGACCTGGACGTGGCGGCCTTTGAGGCAGAAGTCGGCAACTGGCTGGCAAATAGCGGGGTAGAGGCGGATGATCCCCTGTCCCTGGACGGGAAAACCTTGCGAGGGGTCCACGGCCAAGAGATACCCGGGGTCCATGTGGTGTCGGCCTACGCTAGCCGCGCTGGGGCAGTGCTGGCGCAGGTAGCTGCGCCGGGCAAAGGGGAAGAATTGGCGGCGGTCAAAGAAGTATTGGGCCAGGTACCCCTGAAGGGTCGGGTAGTAGTGGCTGATGCCTTACTGACCCAACGGAAAGTCTGTGAGCAGATTGTGGCAGGCGGCGGAGAGTATCTGCTGCCAGTTAAAGAGAATCAGCCCACCTTGCGCCGAGACCTGGAGGTGGCTTTTTCCCCTGCTAGGAACTGAGAGGGCTGGTGGGCCAACCGTACCTCCCTGGCTGGCAGCGGAGTGGCGAGCACGCGGGGCCAAGCTGACGGTCTGGGCCGATGCTCCAGTAAAGCGGCGTCATGGGCGGCTGGAGCGGCGAGAGTTGTGGGCCTTGGCCGACCCAGAGCTAAATGGCTACGTGGGCAGCGCTGGGACGGTCGGGGAAGCGTGGCCGCATCTGCAACAGGTGTGTCGGCTAGAGCGCCAGCGGGTCGTGAAGGGCAAGAAACAGGTGGCTGTGAGCTATGCAATTAGCAGTCTCCCAGCCACTGATGCCGATGCCAGGCGATTGTTGAGCCTTTCCCGTGGGCACTGGGGCATCGAGAACCGCCTCCACTGGGTACGGGATGTGACCTTCGACGAGGACCGCTCTCAGGTGCGCACTGGGGCCGCCCCACAGGTTCTGGCGGGCCTGCGGAACCTGGTCATCAGCTTGGTACGTCGGGCTGGGCATTCCAACGTAGCCGCTGCCCTACGCCGCCACAATGCCCATCTCAGCGAAGCTTTCGACATGATGGGCTTTACCTGCCAGGCAGGAGAATGAAAAGGCCCTGCCGGTAAACCAAACTCCGATAGCCCGCTCCAATGACGTAGTGTAGAATGATTCGGGCTTTGACCCCATACTTCCTTACTTTTGGAGGCAACCATGATTAAAGTAACCGTTTTGTACCCCAACGAGGAAGGCAAGAAATTCGATTTCGATTATTACCTGAATACGCATCTCCCCATGGTGCAGGGATTATTGGAACCCATGGGCCTGGTGAAAGGTGAGGCAGAAAAAGGAGTGTCGAGCGCCGACCCCAGCAAACCCGCGCCTTTTGTCCTTGTCGGCCATCTGTTCTTCGAGACCACCGAAGAGGTCCATGCCGCCTTTACCGCTCATGCGGGCCAGATCATGGGCGACATCAAAAACTACACGGATATCTCGCCTACCTTCCAGATCAGCGAGGTGCTGATCTAGCCACCAGGCCGGTATGAAGCCGCGGGTTGTTCAGGAGAGGCGCCTATGGCGGAAGTAACCAACCGGAATGAGCGGCTGGACGGTCTTGCCCAGCGGTTGATTCATGAGTACTGGGGTTTCTACCCCACGGCGGGCTCCCGCATCGGCCGGCATGAGTACGACGGGCGCCTGCCCGACCTTACCCCGGCAAGCCTGTCGCGCCGCGCCGAATCCGTTCGCGGCGGATTGAACCAGCTGTCGACGGTGGACCGAGCCGGATTAACCAAAGAGGACCGGTTGAGCCACCGGCTATTGGAGCAATTCCTAAAGCGGGAACTGTTCACCCTAACCGAAGTGCGTCCTTGGGAGACCAACCCCATGCGCCAGGTGGGCTATCTCAACGTTGGCTCCTACGTCAACCGTGACTACGCGCCCCTAGCAGACCGGGTGCGGTCGGCATCCCAAGTCCTGGCCCAGATTCCCGAATTCCTGGAGACCCTCGACTCCGCCCTCTCTGAAGACATAGGTTCTCCGGTGTTGGACATGAGCATCGAAGCCTATGCGGGAATGGCCCGGTTTTACCGCCTCGACTTGGAGCAGGCCGTGTCTGGTTTAAACGACGTAGCTATATTGGCCGAAATCAATAGACTCAGAGAATCAGCCGCCAACGCCGTTGACGGGTTCGTGAAACGGCTTCACGCGCGGCGCGAGGACGCCACACCCGAGTTTGCCATCGGATCCAAAATGTACGGAGCTATGATGGCCGAGGGCGAGGCCGTCACGATACCGGTGGCGGAGTTGCAACGTGTGGGACAAGCCAACTTGGACGAAAATCTGGCCCGGCTAGCTGAGGTGGCGGCTGAGATTGGCCCCGGCCGTCCGGTAGCCGATATCGTCGCGAAAATCAGCGGCAACCACCCCAGCGCGGATGGTTTGATTCCGGATACCCGGGAAATGCTTGAAGCGCTGCGTCAAGCCATGATCAACCTGGACATCCTGTCAGTCCCATCGGAAGACCGTTGCCAGGTCACGGAAACTCCGGCATATATGAGGTACGCCTTTGCGGCCATGGACAGTGCCGGCGCCCTGGAAACCCAGGCCAGCGAGTCATTTTATTATGTCACCCCGGTGGAGCCCGGCTGGACCGCCAGCCAGCGGGAAGAGTGGCTGTCAAATTTCAACTACGACACGCTGAAAATCATCTCCATCCACGAAGTTTATCCGGGACATTTCGTCCATCACCTCCACAACAAATACGGCCGGAATCTGCCCCTGATCAACCGAGTGGCGACCTCATATGCCTTCACCGAAGGTTGGGCCCATTACACCGAAGAGATGGTGGTGAACACGGACTACGCCAAGGGCCAGCCAAATCTCCTACTGACCCAACTGTTGGAGGCTCTGGTCCGCAACTGCCGGTACCTGTGCTCCATCCGTATGCATACCCAAGGAATGACCGTAGACCAGGCCACCCACTTCTTCATGGACCATGCCTATATGGGGGAGCATCCAGCCCGGCGTGAGGCGTTAAGGGGAACATTCGACCCCGGGTACCTCAATTACACGCTGGGCAAGTTGATGATCAAAAAGCTGGCCCAAGACTATCGAATGGAAAAGGCGGGATCATTTTCGTTGAAGCAATTCCACGACGAACTGCTTTCCTACGGAGCGCCCGCCCTGCCGTTGGTTCGGGAGATAATGTTGGAGAGCCCAGAAGGTTCGCCGCTCTGACTACGCATGTGACTATCCGGGCTTGACTAGGTGCGGAAGGTCACCTTGCGGAAGGCTTCGGCGAGTTGGAACGGCTCGGCGGCGGACTTTCCGGCGTCTTGGGCCCTCTCCTGAATGAAACCCTTAACCTCGGACTCCGGCCGCTCCCCGATCTGGCTCCGGTGGGCCATCACCGCTTTAACCTTGGTGTCTATGGCATCGGAAATATCGACGAAGGTATCGGCCAGTTCCGTACCCCAAAAGAGGACCGTTCCAGTTTTGTGCGGCTCCAACCCCTCGTCGCGCCAAAGCTCAACGAAGTTCAAATGGTCTCTGGCGGCGGGGAACACGGCATCCAGAGTTACCTGGCCGGTGATCCTGTGATCGCGGTGCCAAGCCAGGTTCCTGCGGTAGGGTTCCGGGCATAGCACCACGTCGGGCCGCACCAACCTGATCTGCCTGACTATCTCTTTACGAAACTCCCTGGTGTCTTCCAATTCCCCGTCGGCGTGATGCAGCATCACCACCTCGGCCGCGCCCAAAACCTGGGCGGCGTCCCGTTGTTCCTGCTCCCGTCTCGCGGACAGATCTTGGGAAGTCACATTGGGATCGCTTGTGCCTTTGCCGCCATCTGTGCATAAGACGTAATGCACTTCGGCCCCCTGGCTGATCCAGTGGGCCAATGCGCCGCCGCACCACATTTCAGCATCGTCGGGATGGGGTGTCACTACCAGCACCCGCTGGGGAATATCCTGATCATCTTTTGCCATAAGCCGGTGTTCTCCAAATTAGAAACGGTTTTAATCATGCCGAGGTCCGGAGGGTCGTTCCATCAAGTCGTTCTATAAAATGGGTCCGATAGCCGCGAATCCCAGCGATGGAACCCCCCACAAAACCGGCGTGAATGTTCTAGTAATTGGGCAACGAATGAGGCGATTTCACGGGGCGTGTGGTCCGTAAAATATATTACAGGAAGGCAGCTTGCGATTCAATTAAACGGCTCACACGGTAACTGTTCAGACTTGATGAGGTGAATTGGCTCAAAGCCGTTGGAAAAACGCTGGCATGGCCGGGGGAGTTGTGGCATACCAGGGAGGTGGACACTGAACTAGACCTGAACGCGGCGAGTGGCGAAACTCTGCTGGAGATAATTGCCGGCCAGCGGGGAGTCATTGCCGATTTGCAAAGGCGGATTGGGGTTCTGGAATCCCGTCCCAACCGGCGCGGGTCGTCGGGGATGCCGGGTAATCAGCCGCACTCCAGCCGGCAAGCGCCGGAGAAAAAGGAGCCCAGAAAGCCGCGCCGCCATGGCTTCGCCCGCCAGCGCATGACTCCTACCCGGCGGGTGGAGCATGCCGTGGCGGTCTGTCCCGACTGCGGGACTCACCTGAACGGCGGATGGGTACAGCGAACTCGGGAAGTCATTGAGCTACCGGTGGCTCCGGTAGAAGTGACCGAGCACGCCCTGGTAGCCCGCATCTGTCCGGTATGCCAGCGGCGCCGGCTGCCCAAAGAGGCCCTGCAGGGGGTGGTTCTGGGCCAGCAGCGCCTGGGGGTCAATCTGGTAAGCCTGATGGTGACCCTGCGGGAGGAGGGACGGTTGCCCATAAGAATCATCCAATGGTACCTGGAGAGCGTCCATCAGTTGCACCTGAGTGTTGGCGCCATCGTCGAGGCCGTCCATGGAGTAGCCCGTCAGGCTGAGACGGCGGTGCGAGAGGTGCTCGAGCAAGTCCGCGCCAGTCCCGTGGTGCAGGGCGACGAAACCGGCTGGCGCCAGGACGGGAGCAACGGCTATGTTTGGACCTTCAGCACTCCCAGCGAACGATACTTCCTGCGTCGGGGTCGGGATAAGGGGGTGGTGGATGAGGTGCTGGATTCCTCCTTCAGCGGAGTGTTGGTCAGTGATTTCTACGCCGCCTATAACCACTACCCGGGCCTGAAGCAACGGTGCTGGGCTCATCTGCTGCGGGATATCCATGACCTGAAAGGGTTGTACCCAGAAGACGCTGGGCTGGCTCAGTGGGCCGAGGCGGTTCACCAGGTCTACACGGAGGCCAAGGCCTCGGTCCTTCCCCGAGCCCAGCCAGGCCATCGCACCCAGCTAATGCTGGAGGAGAAACTAATGGTCTTGGCGCGGCCTTTCCTTAAAGATCCCCTGGCGGTTCAGGCCAAGCTCTGCCGGCGCATGGAACGGTTCATCAAGGAACTGTTTGTCTTCGTGTCGGACCCAGCCGTGCCCTCAGACAACAACGCCGCCGAGCGGAGCCTGCGGCATCTGGTAACCAGTCGCAAGATCAGCGGCGGCGCCCGCTCAGGGCAGGGCGCCGACAGCAAGATGACCTTGGCATCCCTCTTTGGCACCTGGCGGGCCAGAGGTCTCAATCCCCTCCTGGAATGCCGCCGGTTGCTCACTTCCCCTCAACTCTGAACAGTTTCGTTTACCGGGGTGTGTGCGCCCAAGCGGTGGAACCAGAGGTCGAGAGGTGTGGGTCGTTTGGATTTGGAGGCACGCAGTCATTGCCGGGACAGCCAGTTTAATCGGGCGGGCGAGCATCTAGACCCGCCCACCTGCCGCGTTTCAGATGGGTAAGCGCTAAGCCACGCCCGGTTCGACCAGTCTGGCTAGCTGTCCGCGCCGGCGGATTGGGCATCTAGGCAGCGCTGGCAGACATAGGTCTGCCGGTCGGCCGGCAACGTATCGACGGCGACGTTGCGCTTTCGCTGACATACCGAGCAGGTAACGCTCGCCAGCGCTGCCTGAGGTTTGGCCGTTACTGTGTCCGTCCCACGAAACCCGGCATAGTCCGGATTTCCCGACTTCAGACGCAGGAACCTTTCCAGGTCTTTTTTACGGCTCAAGATATTCTTCCAAAGTCCGTCCCCAGGGGTATTCCCCAGGAGTGATCCCCAGGAGGCTGGGGAGATTTTGAAGAAAGCGCGGAGCGTTTAGCTGACTTCGACCACTGCGCCGGCTTCTTCAAGCTTGGCTTTAATGGTATCGGCCTCATCTTTGACCACGGCTTCCTTGACGGCGGCCGGGGCGGACTCCACCAACTCTTTGGCTTCCCGCAGACCTAGGGAGGTGACTTCGCGCACCGCTTTGATCACGTTAATCTTGTTGGGGCCGATCTCTTTGATGCTGACCGCAAACTCGGTCTGCTCTTCTTCGGCAGGGGCGTCGGCTGCGGCTCCTCCGGCAGCGGGAGCGGCAACTGCGACCGCCGGGGCCGCTGCGGTGATGCCAAACTCCTCCTCCAATGCCTTAACCAGATCGGAAAGATCTAGTACGTTCATCTGTTTGATTGCTTCCATCATCTCGTCTTTGGTCATGGTTCCTCCTTAATATTAGGGGCGCAGTTGCGAGGATTATTCGCTGGTCTCGCCAGAATCGCCAGAATCGCCGGTCTCGCAGGTGTCTGGGGTTTCGTGGGATTCTTCGTCGCCGCCATCTTGTGTCTCGCCAAGATCGCTGGTGTCTGGGGTTTCGTTGGCTTCTTCGTCGCCGCCATCTTGCGTCTCGCCAGAATCGTTGGTGTCGGGGGCTTCGCCGGCGTCGGCGGCTTCGTTATTGGCTTCAGATTCGCCAGAATCGCCTGCCATTCCGGTCTCGGTTGGGCCGGCGGCTTCAATTTGTCTTATCCTGGCTTGGAACAATCCCTCAAGGTTCTGCAAAGGACCGTTGAGAACAGACGCCAATCCTTGTATGGGCGCTTGCAATTGGCCCAGCAAGATAGCCAACAACTGGGGTTTCGGCGGAAGTCCCGCCAGGCGGATTACTTCCGCCGCCTGCATGACCGGTCCGTCGCCCAACACCGCTCCCCGTATGGTCAGCACCGACCGGGCGCTGCGGATGTAGTCCGAGACCGCCTTGGCGACGTTCAAAGGGTCGTCGTAGCCCAAAGCCACGGCCGTGGGTCCCTGGACGATCTCCTTTACCTGAGGCTTTTTGGCAGCTTCGGAAGCCAGGTTCATCAGGGTGTTTTTAACTACCGTGAATTCGACCCCGGCCACCCGCATTTGTCGGCGCAACTCCGTCATCTCGTTTACGGTGATACCGGTGTAATTTGTGGTCACCGCTATAGAGCAGCGCTCCAGTTTGTCCTGCAGGTCGGCTACGCGATCGATTTTTTCCTGAGTCGGCAAGTTGAGTCTCCTTATAATCCGCCGCCGGAACGGAAAAACCCGCTCCTTACATAAGGCGCGGGCGGCATGAACCCCTACGGTAGGGGAGCCTGTCGCGCCTATGCGGGCGATTCCAATCATTAACCCCGCTGTTGCGGGGACCCCGCGGTCTTTGGCGTCGATTATCTATTTTTATTTTCAGGCCAATGGCGGCGGCGTGGCGCCCTCAATGGCGTTTCGGCTGGATTTATTCGGGCGCTTTCAGAGCCTGCAAAGCGGCCAGGTCCAATGGTATGCTGGGGCCCATGGACGATGTGAGATACGCTGATTTCAGGAACGAGCCTTTCACCCCGGAGGGTTTCGAGCGGACTATCTGATCCGCCAGCGCTGACAGATTGTCCATCAGTTGGTCTGCGGGAAAGCTGGCCTTTCCCACAGGGCAGTGGATGATAGCGGTGCGGTCGGTGCGGAATTCCAGCCGTCCTGCTTTTGCTTCCTGGATTGCCCGGGGCAAATCTTGAGGTTGGACCATTGTGCCGGAACGAGGGTTGGGCATGAGGCCCCGGCGGCCCAAAACCCGGCCCAAACGGCCGATCTTGGGCATAACCTGGGGTATTGCCAGCCCCACCTCGAACTCGGCCCAGCCGCTGTCGACCTGATCAATCAGGTCATCTTCTCCCACGTAATCGGCGCCGGCTTGCCGGGCGATTTCCGCCGCCTCGCCGGTGGCGAACACCAGGACTCGAATCTGCTTGCCCAGGCCATGGGGCAAAACCACAACCTCGCGGACCATTTGGTCAGCGTGACGGGGGTCTGCATTGGTCAACATATGGACTTCCACTGTCTCGTCGAACTTGGCAGTGGCGGTCTCTTTCACCAGGTCCACGGCGTCTTTGGGGTCGTAATGACGGTTGGCGTCCACGCGGGTTACCACGTTGCTGAAACGCCTGCTATGCTTGGGCATATTATTCCTCTGAAACGTCTATGCCCATACTGCGGGCAGTTCCTTGAATGATTGTCATTGCCTGTTCGACCGAACTTGCGTTCAGGTCAGTTAGTTTCAACTCAGCTATTTCCCGCAGCGCTTGGCGGGATACCGTTCCCACCTTGCCCCGTATGGGGTCGGAAGCCCCTTTATCTACGCCAACCGCCTTTCGCAGGAGGTCCGACGCTGGCGGCGTCCTGGTGATGAAAGAAAAAGAACGGTCCTCGAACACGGAGATATGCACTGGAACGATGGTGCCCGCCTGATCGGAAGTGCGGGCGTTGTACTCTTTGACAAAACCCATGATGTTGACGCCGTGCTGACCCAGAGCTGGGCCTACCGGCGGCGCCGGCGTAGCTTTACCTGCTTCCAATTGAAGCTTAATGATCGCGCGTAGTTTCTTAGCCAATTTTTAGACCTAAATCCTTTCTACTTGCAAGAAGTCCAACTCCACCGGCGTCTCCCGGCCGAAGAAGGACACCAACACTCTTACTTTTCCTTTTCCTTCGTCCACGTCGTTGATAGCCCCTATGAAGTCTATGAACGGGCCCTCCGTGATGCGGACGGTCTCGCCTTTTTCCAAGCCAATTTTGATGCGGGTAGGCGCCGAGTCCACCTGGTTGAGGATGTCTTCCATCTGCTTGTCTTCTAGGGGAACCGGCTTGGCCCGTTTGTCAAACTCGTCTTCACTGGAAACGAACCCGGTCACGCCCGGCGTGTTTCGCACGGCGTACCAACTCTCGTCGTCCATGGTCATTTGGACCAGTATGTAGCCTGGGAACAGTTTGCGTCTTTCCGAACGGCGCTTGCCGTCCTTAAAGACCACTTCCTCTTCAGTTGGAACCAGGACGTCTAGAATCCGGTCCTGCATATCCAAACTTTGTATACGCAGGTCCAGGTTTTTCTTGACCAAGTCCTCTTGCCCGGAATAGGTATGGACGATATACCACCGGGGCCCTTGCTCTTCATCAAGCTGTGCGCTGTTTTTTATAGTCATGATGATGTTCCTGGCGACGTTGGATCCGGATGCTAATGCGCAAACGAACCCCTCAGGCGCCGTTGGCGCCGATTACAGTATGAACCGGCCGAATGTCTCTGCGAAGATCCGGTCCAGACCGCCAAGAAAGAATCCAAAGATCAAGGCTAGTACGATCACGATAGCGGTCAACCGGGTGACTTCCTCCCGGCTTGGCCACACCGATTTTCTGAGCTCGGACACCGTTTCTTGAAGGAAAGCCACCGGGCTGACCCGGCCGGCCGCTCCCGGCGCCATAGGCCGGCCGCCTCTGGTTGAAGCCCTAGCCATATTGGTTACCTGACCTCCCGGTGAACCTTGTGGCCGCGGCAGCGAGAGCAATACTTACGCAATTCAATCCGTTGGGGGTCGTTGCGCCGGTTTTTCATGGTGGTGTAGTTCCGCTCCCGGCAATCGCCGCACTGAAGGGTGATGATGGGGCGTACGTCTGCTGATTTTCTAGCCATTTCTTAATCCATTACCTTTGTTATGACTCCGGAGCCAACGGTGCGGCCGCCCTCGCGAATGGCGAAACGCATCTGTTCTTCGATGGGCACCGGGGTGATTAGAGATATCACCATCTTCACGTTGTCGCCAGGCATGACCATCTCAATGCCTTCGGGCAACTCGCATTCTCCGGTGATGTCGCTGGTCCTGATGTAGAACTGGGGTTTGTAACCGTTGAAGAAAGGCGTATGCCGACCTCCCTCTGCCCGGCTTAGGATATACACTTCGGCTTCCGCTTTGGTGTAAGGCCTCATGGATCCGGGCTTGACCAGAACCTGTCCACGCTCTACTTCTTCGCGGTCGACACCCCGAAGCAGTATGCCCACGGCGTCTCCGGCTTGCGTCATGTCCAACGTTTTGTGGAACATCTCCAAACCGGTGGCCACGGTTTCGCGGACATCGCCAAACCGAATGATCTCCACAGGCTCGCCTTGCTTCAATTGGCCTCTTTCGACCCTGCCGGTCACCACAGTTCCCCGGCCTTTGATGCCGAAAACATCTTCAATCGGCATCAGGAAGTCGCGGTCGGTGATTCGAGGCGGCACCGGGATGTAATCGTCCAACACGTCCAAAAGGTCCCTGATACCCTGCTCGGCGTCGGCGTCGCCTGCCAAGGCTTTGAGGCCGCTGACACGTACGATCGGCGTGTCGTCGCCGGGGAAGTCGTACATGTTCAGTAGATCACGAATCTCCAACTCCACCAACTCCAAGAGCTCTTCGTCATCCATCATGTCGACTTTGTTCAACGCGACCATTATCTTGGGTACTTCCACTTGTCTGGCGAGCAGGATGTGCTCCCTGGTCTGGGGCATAGGGCCGTCGGGCGCGCTGACAACCAGGATTGCGCCGTCCATTTGAGCCGCGCCGGTAATCATATTTTTAATGTAGTCAGCGTGGCCGGGACAGTCCACATGGGCATAGTGGCGCGCTTCTGTCTCGTATTCCACGTGCGCAATGGCGATGGTTACGCCGCGGGCCTTCTCTTCCGGGGCGTTGTCGATGCTGTCCATGTCCCGGTAGGTGGCCAGCCCCCGGTCCGCCGATACCTTGGAGATGGCGGCGGTCAAGGTGGTCTTACCGTGGTCTACGTGTCCGATGGTTCCCACGTTCAAGTGGGGCTTTGACCTATCGAATGCCTGCTTGGCCATGTCGGATATCCTCTCCTAAAATGTTTAACTTGGATGTTTATACTGGAGCCCAGAGGCGGAATTGAACCGCCGACCCCGTTCTTACCAAGAACGTGCTCTACCGCTGAGCTATCTGGGCCCAATTCCGGCCGGTCCGGCCGCCCTGGCTATTGAGTCCTCGTTGGGTCCTTATTCGCCTGAAATGGTGGAGGGAGCAGGATTCGAACCTGCGAAGCCCTTCCGGACGCCAGATTTACAGTCTGGTGGCTTTAACCACTCACCCATCCCTCCATATGCCGGCGTGGGCGCCGGTCCCTTGCCCCAACTCGGCGTCCACAGGCGTACCTGGTGGGGCTGATGAGTGGAGACCCGGTTCATTTTTGGAGCCCCAGAGGGGATTCGAACCCCTAACCTGTCGATTACAAGTCGACTGCGCTTCCATTGCGCCACCGGGGCCTGGGGGATGCCAGGTGGCCATATGACTATAAAAAGGCCCCGTGATAAGGGGGCCAATTCGCCGGGGAGCCTGTATTACGCTGAGAATTATAAATATTCAGGAGTAGAAAGTCAATCGTGACGGCCTACCGGGAAAGGCAGATTTAGCCTATCTCAGCTCGCCTGGCTGGCTTCGCCACCCCCGTATTGGCTTGACGGCCAACCTCCCTTATTCTAAACTGCACCGGAACCTCAAACCAGGCGTGGATGGGCGCCACCTTGCCGGAACCGGCGATTCCACTGCCAGCGCCTGCCGGTCCATATAATTAGGGTCAAACAACGAATTAAAAAATGCAGCTTAAGCCCTATATCCGGGACATCCCGGATTTCCCTGAACCTGGGATCCTCTTTCGAGACATTACCCCCTTGCTCCAAAACACAGGGGCGTTCGCCTCCGCTGTAGACCGGTTGGGGGACCATTTTGATGCTTCGGTTTTCGACGTTATCGTTGCCGTGGAATCCAGGGGGTTCTTGTTCGGCGCTCCGATGGCGTACCAGATGGGCAAACCATTGGTGCCGGTGCGAAAGCCGGGCAAGCTTCCGTTTACCACCCATTCGACGGATTACGAATTAGAATATGGCAGCAACACCATGGAGATACACGTTGATGGCATCAAACCGGGGCAAAGAGTTTTGATACTGGACGACCTTCTGGCGACGGGAGGGACTTTGGCGGCGACGGCTCGCCTGGTGGAAACCGCCGGTGGCGTCGTGGCCGGGATCGGCGTGGTTATCGAACTCACCGGCCTGGACGGGCGAAGCCATCTAAAAGGTTATGACCTGTTTTCATTGGTTCAATACTAACTGGGGATCCGATGCGCCGATTCGCGGACATCAATCAAATGAAATTCTAAAGAAGAGATGGAGTAAGAGATGGCCGATAAGGTTACAGTAGGAAATGTCGAGATCACTTCGGTGTTGGACATGGTGCCACCGTCCCGGGAACCTTCCATGATGTTTCCCACCACCAACGCCGGTGACTGGTCCTCTCACCAAGACTGCTTGGAAGAAGGGCAGTTGCAGCTTTACTACGGCGTTTTTGTGGTCAAGTCTCAAGGCGAGTTGATTCTGGTAGACACTGGAATGGGTCCGGGACCCCATCCAGACCGGGGTAATATCACCGGTAATCTCTATGAGAATCTGCGCCCCGTTTTGGCCTCGCCGGACAACACCCAAAACACAAACATATCTCCTTCCGACGAGATTGACATAGTGGTCCACACTCACCTTCACATGGACCACGTAGGCTGGAACCTTCGCTATCAAGGGGGCATGCCCGCGCCTACCTTCCGCCGCGCGAGGTACCTGGTGCCCAAGCTGGATTGGGACCATTTCACCGCCGCGGATGTCATCGACTCGGCCCCTTCCGTCAAACTCCAGGTGATGCCTCTGCGGCGGCTGCGGAAGATGGATCTGATAGAAGGCGAGTACCAGATCACCGACGAGGTCAGCACCTTCCCGACCCCGGGACACACGCCGGGACACCAATCCATATTGATCAAATCCCAAGGCCAAACCGCCATCATCGTAGGCGATGTTCTTCACAATAAAGCTCAGGTCCAGGAGCCCAGTTGGTGCGCCGGAGTAGACACCGATAAAGACCAGAGCGCCAAGAGCCGGGAGGCTTTGCTGGAACGCGCCGAGCGGGACGACGCGATAGTGGGGGCCGCGCACTTTTCCTTGGAAGACCACATCGGCAAAGTGGTCAGGCGCGACGGCCGCCGGTACTGGCAAGTCCTTTAATATCAGTCGGCAAAACAGCTTTCTGAACTGTGGCCGGAGACACCAGACGGCGGCGGGCTGCCTTATGATTGTCGCGGAGAAGAGGCCGCTTAAAAAATGGTGGACATGGCGTCCGGTGGGTTCAGTTCACTTAACCCCGCCGGGCGTCTGGTTTTTCCGGACCTGCCGGATCCGGCTTGTGCTTACATTAATAAATGAATCCTCTATCCCAGACATGGGAGATGTGAGGAACCCGGCGGTTACCACCCAGTAAATAGGAGCACCATATAATGAAGCTTGGATTCATCGGCGCCGGCAACATGGGCAACCCAATGGCGGCGAACTTGATCAAGGGCGGCCACGATCTTGTGGTCCATGACTTGCGCCGGGAGGCGGCTACGAACCTCATGGAGATGGGCGCCACTTGGGCCGACAGCCCTAAAGAGACCGTGCCCGGCAGCGACATCGTGTTCACGTCGCTGCCAGTGCCCAGGGATGTTGAAGCGGTGGCCTTGGGAGAGAACGGCGTACTGGAAGGGGCTTCTCCTGAAACCATATACGTGGACCTATCTACAAATTCCCCTACCATGATCCGCAGCATCCACCAGACCTGCGCCCAAAAGGGCGTGGCCGTTCTGGACGCTCCGGTAAGCGGGGGTGTTTACGGAGCGGCCGCCGGCACCTTGGCGGTAATGGTCGGCGGCGACGAAGAGATTTTCAAAAAAGTGAAACCCGCGCTGGATTCAATAGGCACACACGTGGTGTATTGCGGCCCCATCGGCAATGGGTCGGTGTGCAAGATCTGCAACAATCTATTAAGCATGGGCATCGGCGTCTTGCTCTCTGAGGCATTGACCATGGGTGTCAAGGCTGGGGTGGACCTGGCGGTATTGGCCGACGCCATCGCCAATAGCTCCGGCGGAAATAAACGGCTGACTGAAAAATTCCCCCGGTTCCTGTTCCAGGGTAATTTCGAGCCGGGTTTCGCCACTGCCCTGGCGGCCAAGGACGTTCGGCTGGCCACCGACCTGGGGCGGGAATACGGCATACCGATGGAGCTGTCCAACCTGGTGGATCAGCGTCACGTGGAAGCCATGTTGCGGGGTTGGGGGCCTGAGGATTCCGACGCTGTAGCCAGGATACAAGAGGAAAAGTCTGGGGTGCAATTGAGGCTGCCCGGAGTCTAAACCGCCATTATCCTGGACCGGCGCCAATCATCACCGCAGGAGGGTCAGATGACGACAAACATGGAGAGATCAAAACTGGTTGAGGCCAGCGACACCCTGGAAGCCATTGAAGAATGCTACCGAATGGGTTGGAGCGACGGCCTGCCGGTGATTCCGCCGGTGGATTACAAGGTCCGCGAGATGCTGCAATACGTGGGCATGACCGGGGAAGAGGATTTGTTGTCCCTGGACATGCGGAACCGGGTTTTGACCTCGGAAAACGCCGCCGCCAACGCTGTGATGGCCGGGTGTCTTCCGGAATACTTCCCGGTGCTGATCGCCACGTTGAAAGCCCTGGACGAGGAGAAGAACTTCGTCCACATGGCTTCGGCATCCACTAGCAGCCCGGCGATATTGACTCTGGTCAACGGTCCTATCCGGCATGAGATCGGCATGAATTTCCGGGACGGTTTGTTCGGTCCGGGATTCAGGGCCAATGCCTGCGTGGGACGTTCCGTCAGATTGTGTTTCATGAACGGCTTTGACGCCCGCCCCGGCACCCTGGACCGGGGAACCATGGGCAATCCCAGTAAGTACACCCTTTGCGTGGCCGAAAACGAAGAGGACTCACCCTGGGAACCCAACCACGTGGCCCGCGGGTTCCAAGCTGAAGACAGTTGCGTCACCATCGCCGTCGCCTACAATCCCATCACCGTGAACAGCGCCTACGGCCATACCGGGAAGAGCATCTTGGATGCTGTGGCCGACACGTTGAAGTCGGCCGCGTTGGCTTTTCGTTTTCCTTCCCAGTGGGTCTTGGCCATCGGTCCCGAGCACGCCATAACCTTGCAACAAGACGGTTGGACCCGCCGGAACATGCAGGACTATCTAATGGAGAACGCCGTCCGGCCTTTGAGCGAGCTGATCCGCTTGGGCATCGCCCAAGGTCCGGAAAAACCCGGTGACGAACAGCTGATCCGCCATTGCGCCAGGGACCCCGAGGATATCTTGGTCTTCATGGGCGGCGGCACCGGCGGACGCAACAGCGCCATCCTGGACACCACCGGCTACCGGATCCGCACCAGAAAAATAGAAGCGCCGGCTGGGTAAATGCTGGATGAGTGGGTGGCGATAACATCTATTCATCCAAGCCGGCGGCGTGTATGATGTGGGGTAGCTTAATAGCTGTAAATCTGGGTTCTTTTCCCCATTGCCAGACGTTTAAGGAGGCATCATGGCGGAGACTGTAACAGTAAGGAACATGCGGTTGGTGAACCCCAGCGGCACCGATCTGTCGTCGGGAGAATTTCACCTAAACGAACGGCCCGCGGACCTGAACGGCAAAACCCTGGGTCTGTTGGAGAACCACAAGGCCAACTCGGATAAAGTACTCCATGAGTTGGGCGCCATGCTCAAAGAAAAGTACGACCTGAAAGACGTTGTCTACCTGAGTAAGCACAGCGCATCCCTGCCCACCAAACCCGAGACGGTGCAGCAATTGCTGGATAAAGTGGATGTTTTGATCACCGGGATTGGGGATTGAGGCTCCTGCAGTTCGTGCAGTGTGCATGACGGAATCGAAATGGAGAGGCTGGGAATCCCCACCGCATCCATCATCACCCACGTATTCCTGAATACGGCCAAGGCCATGACCAGGATGATGGGCGTGCCGGACTACGAGTTCGTGGTGGCGCCGCATCCTCTGTCCAGCCTGACTGACGAAGAGTGCAAACAGCGCGCCATTGAGATCGCCCCTGAAGTGGAGCGGATCCTGGTGGGCAGCGCCGCCAAACAGGCGGTGTAACCCAGCCGGGCGGAAAACCGGCGCCATTTGAAAGGGGCGGCTAAGCCGCCCCTTCTTGATTGCTTGGCCATCCACGCGGCTTTGAATTGATCGGATTTGGGATGCTCAATGCGGTTGAGGGTGGAATGACCCTGTGTTAATATATGGTCGATTGTTACCGATTTCACGAACTATTCTTCCTCCTAACCTCCTTCAGGAGCCCCATTCATGGACCGGCTTAAGCAGACCATAACCAAGGCGGTCCACGGCCAGTCTCAGCCCACGGTCACCGTACTTTCCAGCCTCCTAGCGCTGCAAGACGCCATCGGATACATTCCCAAGGAAGCGCTCGAAGAGGTGGCTTCCTTTATGGGTGACACGGTGAACGATGTTTGGGCGGTAGCGTCCTTCTACCCCAACTTCCGGTTTGAACCCCTTTGCCAACACAACGTGGAGGTTTGCTGGGGCACGACCTGCCATCTGGTTGGAGCGATGCCCGTCATGGATGCCGTGCTTAACGCGGCGGGTTTAGAGGAGGCCGGCGACACCCCTGGAAAGGTTCTGTCCGTTGGTTTCAACACCTGCTTGGGAGCCTGTTCACAAGGGCCGGTAATATCTGTTGACCATCATTTGATGGGACGGATCTCTCCGGAGAATGCAGCACGGCGGGTGACCGAATTGTTGCTCCAAACACCAGGAGACGAAAACCATGGACAATAGGCTGCCGTGCGTCATAGGACGGGCTACTCTCCACAGGGGTTACCTTCGATGAGCGCGATAGCGGTGAATTGAGATGGTCCTTAGCTACCACGACATGCACGACGAGGCCAGTTCCCGTTGGCGGAGTTTGACCGCAGGTGACAAGCCTTGGATTCGAGTGGGAACGGCGTTGTGCGGTGAGGCGGCGGGTTGCGAAAGCGTATTGGGCGCCCTGCAATCATCTCTGGAACGTCACGGGGTGGAAGCCAACGTCAGCCGGGTGGGGTGTCTAGGACTTTGTTTCGCCGAGCCCCTGCTTGACGTCCAGCTTCCCAACGGGCCGCGCATTTTCTACGGCAACGTAACGCCCGAATCGGTGGAAGAAATCGTCGCCTCTCATTTGAGCCAGGGCAACCCGGTCGCCGCTTTGGCGCTGGGATTTTTGACCAACCCGGATGATGCTACCGGCTCAAGTCCGCCCGAAGGCATCCCCGACCTAAATCTGCATCCTATGCGCGCCGTGGAGAACCGGATTGCTCTGCGGAACGCCGGCAACATAGATCCGGGCGATATCTATCAATATCTTGCCGTCGGCGGCTACCAGGCGCTGCATAAAGCCCTTACCACCATGACCCCGGATGAAACGGTGGCCGAGGTCGCAACCGCCGGGCTCAGGGGCCGCGGCGGCGCGGCGTTCCCCGCCGCCACCAAGTGGCGGTTCCTGTCGGGCTCCAATGCGCCGGTCAAGTATGTCCTTTGCAACTGCGAGGAAGGCGACCCCGGCGCATTCAACGACAAGGCAATCGTTGAAAGCGACCCCCATACGCTGGTTGAAGGGATCTTACTGGCCGGTTACGCCACCGGGGCGTCTCATGGCTACATATTTATCCGCCACGGCCACGATGGGCCGATAGACAGGGCTCGTGAGGCGGTGCGGCAGGCCACAGATTTGGGATTTTTGGGGAATAGCATCTTGGGGTCGGATTTCGACTTCGAGTTGGAAGTAGCGCTTACCGGGGACTCCTACGTCGCCGGCGAGGAAACGGCTTTGATGGAGGCGATTGAGGGCAGCCGGGCCATGCCCCGCTTCCGGCCCCCATTCCCTGCCCAGGTGGGGCTCTTTGGCAAGCCCACCAACATCAATAACGTCAAAACCTTGGCCTACGTTCCAGAGATCATTTCCCGCGGCGGGGAATGGTTTGCCGGCATCGGCCACGAGCAGAGCACCGGCACCGCCATCCTCTGCCTGACGGGCGACCTCAACTACACCGGTATGGTGGAGGTGCCCATGGGCGTCAACCTGAAGGACGTGCTATATGAGGTGGCCGGCGGCATACCCGGAGGCAAAAAGCTTAAGTTGGTGCAAACCGGAGGTCCCTTGGGCGGCGTCTTGGGGGCCGACAATGTGGACTTACTATTGGACTTTGAGGTTTTCCGCAACGCCGGGGCTATCTTGGGTTCCGGGGGAATCATCGCCGCCGACGAAGACACCTGCATCGTGGATCTGACCCGCGCCCTGATCGCCTTTTGCCAATATGAGTCCTGCGGAAAATGTTTCCCCTGCCGCATGGGAATGAGCCACCTGCTGGAGGTGCTGGAACGGATCTGCCGATTGGAAGGCGGAGACGAAGATTTGGCGCTGATGCGGGACATTGGCGAAAATATGCAGGCGGGTTCCCTGTGCGGCCACGGACAGTTGGGGTTTAACCCGGTGTCCTCTGCCCTGCGCTACTTTGGCGATGAGTTCGACGCCCATATCATCGACCGAACCTGCCCCACCGGGCGCTGCCTAACCTCCCGGTTCTCCCCGGCCCAAACCCGCAGATGATTTGGCGCCGGGTATATTGACAAACCACGGCTGATTGCACTTGTGAGTTGGCCACGGACTCTGTCCGTTGAAATCTAAAGTGAACCACTGAGAGCGAAACGATGGCTGATGACATCACCATATCCATAGACGGTGTTGAGATAACGACCCAAGCTGGCAAGATGGTCCTGGACGCAGCCGTCGAGGCTGGGGTATACGTACCCTATCTTTGCTACCACCCAGGGATGAAACCCTATGCCGCCTGCCGCATGTGCGTGGTCAGCGTGGAAGGTGGCCGTGGCTTTCCGGCGTCTTGCACACTGCCCGTTCAGGACGGGATGAAGATCCATAGCGAAACGGGGGAAGTCCATCAGCTACGCAAATCCGTGATGGAAATGTTGATCGCCGAACATCCCGACGGATGCCTCACCTGCCATCGCGTAGATATTTGTGGGCCCAACGACGTGTGCCTGCGCCACGTCTCCGTAAATGACCGGTGCGTTACCTGCCCCAAGAACGAACGTTGCGAGTTCAAAGATACGGTGCGCTACCTGGGCATGAGCTTGGAATCCCCATTGGAGTACAAATACCGTGGCATTCCGCTGGAGGTGGGAGATCCGTTCTACGACCGGGACTACAACCTTTGCATAGTTTGCGGACGCTGCGTGAGGGCATGCGAGGAACTGCGCGGGGATGACGCCATTTGTTTCACCCAGCGCAGTGGGATGGCCCTGGTGGGCACATCCTTTGGAACCTCTCTTTTGGAGTCTGGGTGCGAATTCTGCGGCGCGTGCATAGACGTTTGCCCCGTGGGCGCCCTGACCGAAAGGGACCACAAGTGGGAAAAGCCGGCCAAGGTGGAGCGGACCATCTGCCCCCACTGCCCGGTGGGCTGCCAGATCAACCTGGAAATAAGCTCCCGGGGGAAGATGATCAGGGCCGTCCCTGAACTGAACTCTCCGGCCAACCGCGGTCAGGCTTGTTTCAAGGGGAAGTTCGGACTGGAATTCGTCAATAACCCGGGCCAGTTGGATACCCCGCTGGTTCGCCGCGACGGCCATTTGGTGGAAACCACGTGGGATGAAGCCCTGGATATCCTGGCCGGAAAACTGGCCGGTTACAAGGGCGGCGCCTTCGCCTTGCTCACCGCCCCCGACAGCACCAATGAAGAGCATTACCTGGCTCAGAAGTTCGCCCGAACCGTTATGGGAACCAATAACGTCGACCAAAGTTCCAACACCGACCCGGAATTGGTTTTGGCCTTGGAAAGTTCCCTGGGGTACGCAGCGGCCACCAACTCCATCTGGGAATTAGAGCAAGCGGATTGCACTTTGGTGTTCAACACGAATATCACCGAGGAACAAAATGTAGCCGCCATACCTATTAAAAAGGCCGCTAGAAAGGGCGCCAACCTTGTGCTTATCGACCCCCGGGAGGTGGAACTCACCCGCTACGCCACACTGTGGCTGCGTCCGGCGCCCGGTTCCGAACTGGTTTTGCTGGGAGGAATTCTGCGGGCTTTGCTGGACCAGGGTTTGGAAAAGGCCGAATGGCTGGAAGAGCACTGCGAAAGCCCGGCCACCCTGAGGTACGCGGTCAATAATTTGGACATGGAAGAAGTGGCTCGATCCACTGGCGTCTCACAAGAATCTATTAACCAGGCCGCCCGGCTTTATGGCGAGGCCGGCAGCAGCGCCATCGTTTATGGACTGGACAACATATCCCGGCAACTGCAAAGGGATTGCGTTCACGCGTTGGCCGGCTTGGCCCTGGTGACCGGAAACCTGGGCAGACCGGGTAGCGGCCTCTACCCAATGCGCAAAGGCGCCAACGAGCAGGGCGCCTGGGACACCGGTTGCATCCCTGACCGGCTGCCCGGCTACCGGAATATGGACGACCCGGCAGCCCGGCAGGAAGTTGAAGCCATTTGGAATTGCTCCATTCCAGACTCCCCCGGCCTGGGTCTTTATGCCGCTTTAGAAGCCGCGGCCAGTGGGGAGATCAAATCGCTGCTGCTAATCGGAGACGGCGCATCCCTTGAGAACCTCGAACTTGATTCGGGGGAGAATGCCCTGACGGCTCTCGATAGTCTGGAATTTTTGGCCGTCCACGCGTCCCATCTTAGTCCAGCGGCTCAGAAGGCCCACTTAGTTTTGCCCCGGGTCACCTTCGCCGAGAAAGATGGTTCCTTCACCAATATGGAAAGGCGCATCCAGCGTCTTCACCCGGCCATGGACACCGGGAACCAGGGGTCTAGAGCCGAGAGTTGGTTGATCTGCGAACTGGCGAACCGCATGAACGTTCCCGGCTTTAATTTAACGTCTCCTGCTGAGACAATGAATGAAATCGCCAAAATATCTCCGATTTACGCCGGTGTTTCCTATCATAGATTGGAATCGGAGGGTAAAATGGTGTTGGGAACGAAAACAGAAAGCCCCCAACCGACCCAGGTGCTATACGCCAGCAAGGAATATGCTGGGATCCAGTGGCCATGCGCCGGCCCTGGCGACCCAAGCACTCCGGTGTTATATCAAGAAAGGTTTCCATTGGGGAAAGCGCAGCCGGTTACCCCTGAATTTCGCTTGGACGGGCGGGAAGCAGGCCCGGAGTTTCCATTGTGGCTGGTTCCCGGCCGAGTGTTGTTGCAGGCTGACAGGGATATTGAAGTGGTCAAGGGCCGGAGAAATCAAATCGTCCGAGATGAACGGGTGGAGATGAACCCCGCCGATGCCCAATCTTGGGCAATAGCGGCTGGGGACCGCGTGGAATTGCGAACCGCCGGTATGCGTCTGGAGGGCGTGGCGTGGCTAGGTGATTCGGTGCCTGCGGGCTCGGTGGCCACGACAGGTCTATTTGGACAATTGGCGGTGGATCTTCAGTCCAGCGAAGAGTGGGACCCGGCATCCAAGGTGCCCGGATTGCACGTAGTTCCAGCGTCGGTGGTGAAGGTTGGCGGCCTCGAAGATGAACCTCAGGACTAGGCATCTTCATTGGACCAGGCTGTATGCCTCGTCGGAACACGCCTGGCAGAGCAAGAGCTAGGATTTGATATTGCATATAGCATCGCGGCGGGAGGATGGGCAGCATGGTGAGTAAACTGAAATTGGGTACTGCCACGCTGGTCGAGCGCCGCGACATCACCAGCGACCTGTTTATCATCAAACTGGAACCCCAAGACGGCCCCTTTGTCTTCAAACCAGGCCAGTATTGCACCCTTGGATTGGATGGCATCGAGCGAGCCTATTCAATCGTTTCCGCACCCCACGAACCTCTGCTGGAAATCTTTGTTGAACTGGTCCCCGACGGCGAGTTGACCCCCCGCATGTGGAAGATGAACCAAGGAGACTCGATTTCCATACGGCCCCGCCCCAAGGGCATATTCTTGATGGACCACAAGTCGCACCACCATTTCATGCTGGCCACGGTCACCGGAGTGGCGCCCTTCATTAGTATCATTCGCAGCTATCTTCACAAAGGCGGAGATAACCACAAATTTTACGTTATCCTCGGAGCCAGCTACGCCGACGAGTTGACTTACGACACGGAACTGGCCAATTTGGCCGCTCAACACCCCGGCGCCATAACATTCGTACCCACCGTGAGCCGCCCAGATGAAGAACGCAACGCCGGGTGGAATGGCGCCAAAGGGCGTGTCAACACGATTGCCGAAGAATACTTGGAATCCTTCGATTTGCCCAAAGACGATACCAGGGTTTATATGTGCGGCCATCCAGGGATGATCGAAGACCTAAAAACCAAGATACCTCCCAAGGGCTGGAAATTCATCGAAGAGCGTTTCTGGAAGCAATAAGCAGCTAGCTCAAATCCAAATAACCCAAACAGAACAAACTTCGACAGGCTGAGGACGAACGGGTTTGGGGCTGGCATCAATTCTGGGGCCATTACCGCAGTTCAAACCAAAATCCTCACTGACCACCGCTCATGTTGAGCCCTTCGACTGCGCTCAAGACAGGATTGTCGAACCACGGCCTATGCCCATGGACTTCCTCAATCTCGGGTGGTGGTTCATTATCAGATAGTCCTTCGACAGGCTCAGGGTGAGCGGGTGTGGCTGACCAAAGGTATTTGCGATAGCGCGGCATTTTTCGCCAAGCGGCTGGAAGCAGTGTCCATCAAACTATACTATGCTTCACCACCGCTCATGGTGAGCCCTTCGACGCAGTTTACCCTGAACGAAGCCGAGGGCTCAGGACAGGCTTGTCGAACCACAGCCGCTGAAGTGAAACCCTTCTTGACCGTTGGACCGAACCGCTTAAATCACCGGTCCCTTCCCGTGGCCGAACCCGCCGTGAACTCGGCCACGTCTTCCAGACCCTGCTCTTTTAGCCTGTCTTCGAACTCCTCAGCCGTGGTGGTTCCCATCTGCTTGGCCAGGTGCTCCGCTTGCAGGTCCTTCAACGCTTGACGTCCCTCGCTGGCCACCCGCTGCAACAACTTGCGCCATTGGATGATCTCGGCGTCGGTGCCGGATAGTTTTTCGGCGGTGTCGTACCGTTGGCGCAGCATCACCTTGACATCTTGGTCGGAGAACTGGATGTTCATCATCCAGTTCTCCGACCAAGATGAAGTGGGCCCTTTCGTAGATCCGGCCTAGCCAACTGCCGGGCCGGGTGAAATGGTAGTAGAAGATCCTGGTGGTGTGTTCATCCTGGGCAACGCACATTCGAGTGTATACATTGGTGCGCACGTCGCTGCGGAACATGCCCGGCAGGTGATGCCCAGCGCCCCATAGCGGGTCCGGCGCCAACGGCTGCATCTTCTGCCGCCGCTTATTCGCCGGCAGAAAGAGCCAGTTCCATGCCAAGCGCCACTTGCTCTTGGGCCACTTGCCCAGGCCGGCATATTCATCCTGGTAGGGAATTTTGCCCGTCAGCAGTTTAAAGTAATCTAGGAACGCCCAAGAACGGCGGGGGTTGCCGATGTTCTTTTGATCGCCCCAAATCACGTTGAACCCGTTGCCCACAAACATGGGGCGTATCCGTGGTGTCCGTCCGTACGGGTCCTGGGGCCCGCGAATCAAAACGTTGACCGAGTCCCGGTGAACGTAATACACGTGGGAGTCCATGGAATTTTCCAGGGCCACCCGCCAGTTCACCGGCTATTTTGTCTCACGGTAAAGCACCAGGGCATCGTCGTCGAAAAATTCGGGGGGGACATCTTCTTCAATTGGCACCGCCTCTTCCTCACCCATCCAAACGAAAACCATGCCTTTCAGCACTTGGGTAGGATAGGTCCTGGCTTTCACCTTGCCGGGAATCTTGGATTGGGGACCTTCACTGAGCACGGCGAGGCATTCGCCCTGCGCGTCGAAGACCCAGCCGTGATAGGGGCAAGCAACGGTGCCTTCGTAATGGCAGTCGCCGTCGGCAAGGCTGGCGCCCCGATGAGGACAGATGTCGGACAGGGCCGCCACCTGGCCGTCTCCGCCCCGGAAAAAGCACAGTTCCTCGCCCAGCATCTTGATGCGGACGGGTTTCTTACCGATCTTTTTGGCCTGGATGGCCGGGTACCAAAAATCCCGGAGTCCTGTGGGAGGAACGAGGTCGCGCCGGTCTAAATCCACGGATTTCCCTTTCACCGCGGCAGAGCCGTTGACATCTCTAGAGCCATTTACTATTCCAGCCACAATACCCCCTAAATTCTCAACTCCCCGGTGAAGGGGGGTTGAACTTGTTGGCATTTCCCAGTGTCTCCGGTCGAATCCAGGCATGGTCGAACCGATAAGAACCTTCTAGGGCTTGAAAAGCGCCATGCACTTCTGGGAATTGAACACGTGAGTCTCGATATAGTCGAGAATCTCCGGCTTTCGCTTTAACTCTTCCATGGCGCCGGCCAGGCACATCCAGTTCAGCAGCTCCTGCTGGCCCGCGTCCTCTATTTGGGGCGTGGTGATGTTGCGCCACGCTTCGTAGTTGCCATCCTTGAGCTCTTCAAACCGGGCCCGGTCGGATTCGTGGTCGGGATACAGCCAGTTGTTCTTTGGGGTCAAAAAAGCGTGGGACCAACTGGAAGACGCAATCAACGCCACCCGGTAAGGGCTGTCCTTAAACGCCCGAACCGTGGCCGCTCCGACTTCCATGCAACGTTTGGGGGTAGGACCGGGAGGATCATCTTGGTTCTCGAATTCAACCGCCCCGCCCCGGTTGCGGATGACTTTGCTCCCGTAGCAATTGACGGCGAAAGGAATCACCGGATAGTCAAAACCCTTGCGGTCATAATCCAGATAAAGCAGAGTGTTAATGAAAGCGTGTCCCAAGCCACCCTGGAAATGAAGGGGTTTGTAGGCGTAGGACATGTCGATGCCTTGCTCGATGAGCTTGGTCACCAGGTGCCGGGCCGCCGGGTGCCCCTGATAGTGGAATACCTTGTCGGCGGGCTCGTCCCAAACGTTTCGCCGCGCGCTGCCGTCCTTCAAGGTAAAGGGAGTGCAATCCATCTGGTCGTAGGCCAGGACGCAGAAGGGCGGGATGATATCTTCTTTGAAGTTTTCGTACTGGTCGTCGCCCCAAACCAGCACCACGTCGGGGTTGAACTCGTCCAAGGCGGCGCGCTGCTCCCGGAAGCCCTGCACCAGCCGTTCCCGGTGTTTCCTGGCGGAGGAGACTCCGTCGTCTTCACCGTACTCCGCGCGCATGGCCTCGGGCCAGGTGAGCGGGTTCTTAAGCTCGTCCGAAATCTTGTCGCTGTTCAGGAGCCGGGTCAGGGGGTACATCTTGTCCTCATCTGGCGCGATGAGGCCGGGGTAGTGGGTGAGTCCAACACCTAGTATCTCTCCCATGTGGCGCCTCCGAAAATTGAACTTCTTTTTGGGCTCTCGCTGACTTTTTACTTTGCCAGACGCAATCATTTTTAGCAGAGGGTGCGGTTGGGGTCAAGGCAACCCCGTCTTCCGTTACGTCGAACGAATGGGAATCGTAAGTTTTCCACGGTAATCGTCAAAATAATTAAAAGCTGTTTTCACTTATCGTAGGAATTGTTGTTAGGGCGGTAATCAGTAATTTACGCAGGAACTGATGGTGATTTGGCTCCAAGCGCTGGAGCCAGCGCTTGACTTTGCGTTGACATCGAGCCTGGATGTGCCTAGAATGCGGGACATGGAGCACTCCCGTTTGCCGTTATCGGTTGCAAATGCGGGAAGCGCTTCCCAATTCCGTGGTTCTCTCGCGATGACTCGCCTGACTCGCTTAAGCAGCACCGGCGGAGGAAGAAAATGACCAGCCAACAGACCAACGGCCATCAGGCCAACGGAACCAACGGCGTAAACGGCTCCAACGGGGTCAACGGAACAACCGACCTCGGGAAATACATCCCGAAGGGCGCTTCCGGCATTGGTGTTCACGACATGGTGCCCGAGTTGGGCTACCGGGAGTATTGGTACCCCGGTGTGGAGGAGAAGCACATCGGACGCCGGCCCGTGGCTTTGACGTTGCTGGGCGACCAGGTCGTTTTCTTCCGTGACCAGAAAAACGAGGTGGTGGCCCTTACCGACACGTGCCCCCACCGCGGCGCTTTCCTATCCGGCGGCACGGGCAAGGGCCCGGGGAATCACGAGTTCAAGGGATTTATCACCTGCCCTTACCACGGGTATACCTTCGATGGGACGGGGCAGTGCATAGCAGCCCTTACCGACGGTCCCGAATCCAAACTGGCGTCCAAACTCATGGCCCGTAAATATCCAACTCAAACCCAGCGGGGAGTGGTTTATATCTGGATGGGCGTCACCGAACCGGCGCCCCTGGAAGAAGACCTGCCGGAAGAGTTCTTCGACCCGGACGTCGAAGTCATGACCTACGTTAAAAACTGGCCGATGAACTGGTCGTTGACCATGGAGAACTCCCGGGATTCCCACAACAGCAAGATTCACCGCGGGGGCATCCGCCGGTTGATCACCGGCCAGATCTTCAACCCGTTGCCGGCCTTCTGGGAAGGCACGGAAATCACCGAGGAAGGCGACAATTACATCTGCATAGCGCCCAAGGTGCGTCAGAGTAACGGACAGAGCATGAAGCAGGGTTACTTCCCATTGCTCGGCAAAAAGTGGCCCCAGCACGACTGGTGGCGGTTCCGGTCGCCCCGCCGGGTGAACCCGCTCAACGAGCAAAAGAACGCGTTCAACAACCGGCGGCCCGGTGGTTTATACCGGCTGCCGTCCATAGCCTGCCCCAGCGCCCGGGGGCACTCCCAGCACTTGCGGTATTTCACGCCCATAGACGCTAACAACACCCGCATGTTCACCTTCGCCATGAAGAAGGTTAGGAACCGGCTGTTGCCCAAGCTGTGGTGGAAATTCTTCTACCACACGTTTTACGTCTACTTCAACGCTCCCCAGACGACCAACGAAAAAGAGGACTTTCCTATCCAGGCCGTGGGGACCCTGGACCCGCATTCCGACCAGAAGCTGGGCGCAACCGACGCCGCCATCATCTTTTGGAGGCGCAGGATGCCCTGGAAGTCTCGGGACGCCCAGAGGGTCTGGGGTGAGGCAGTGGCCGGAAACGCCGCGAAAACCATTGAGCAAGACGAAGAGCGCGAGGCCGTTGAGTTGCCGTTGAATTAGGTTACCGGCATACCCGGATCAGGTGCACCAAAATGGGCCACTCAAATAAACGAGTGGCCCATTCTAATTGCGGGGAAATCTACCGGACCGGGGACTGGTTCAGTCCGACACGTTGGTCCCATAGGAGTAATCCCGGAAGCGGCGGGGATATAGGGCGGTTCCGGCATAGATCACACCCAAAACCAAATGGGCGGTGTTCTCCCAAGGATGCTCAACACTGAACACCCCCAGGTTGGTCCCCAGGCTGCTGTCGACATAGTGCGAAAACACGAACCCCGCTATGGCCACCGCCAGGAAAAAGACCCCAATTACGCCCTCGAAGATGCGCTTGTATTCGGAGTTCCACACCTCGCCCACGTACAGCGATGCGAGCCCTATCACCAGGTAGGCGATGCTTTGGCCCACACCCATGGTATACGGGTCTCCCGCTTTCGACGGCAAAAAGAAGCCGGCGACTCCCGCGACCGAAAGGATCAGGCCGAAGATGAGCAGACAACGGCGGCTCGTAAGACCCTTAGAGTAGCGCTTGACCACTCCACCGTAGCTTACGGTCATTCCAGACATTCCCATCAGTTTCCTCCGTTTCGGCGCCCAATTTCGTCGAATCTCCCTTTGACTGATGCCTCTGGCACCGGGGCCAGGCTGGTGTTAATCTAACAGCCACCTATCTTAGCCAGGCGGCTCCTTTCTGTCCATACCATGGGCAGATGAGTAACTGTTCAGACTTGATGAGGTGAATTGGCTCAAAGCCGTTGGAAAAACGCTGGCATGGCCGGGGGAGTTGTGGCATACCAGGGAGGTGGACACTGAACTAGACCTGAACGCGGCGAGTGGCGAAACTCTGCTGGAGATAATTGCCGGCCAGCGGGCAGTCATTGCCGATTTGCAAAGGCGGATTGGGGTTCTGGAATCCCGTCCCAACCGGCGCGGGTCGTCGGGGATGCCGGGTAATCAGCCGCACTCCAGCCGGCAAGCGCCGGAGAAAAAGGAGCCCAGAAAGCCGCGCCGCCATGGCTTCGCCCGCCAGCGCATGACTCCTACCCGGCGGGTGGAGCATGCCGTGGCGGTCTGTCCCGACTGCGGGACTCACCTGAACGGCGGATGGGTACAGCGAACTCGGGAAGTCATTGAGCTACCGGTGGCTCCGGTAGAAGTGACCGAGCACGCCCTGGTAGCCCGCATCTGTCCGGTATGCCAGCGGCGCCGGCTGCCCAAAGAGGCCCTGCAGGGGGTGGTTCTGGGCCAGCAGCGCCTGGGGGTCAATCTGGTAAGCCTGATGGTGACCCTGCGGGAGGAGGGACGGTTGCCCATAAGAATCATCCAATGGTACCTGGAGAGCGTCCATCAGTTGCACCTGAGTGTTGGCGCCATCGTCGAGGCCGTCCATGGAGTAGCCCGTCAGGCTGAGACGGCGGTGCGAGAGGTGCTCGAGCAAGTCCGCGCCAGTCCCGTGGTGCAGGGCGACGAAACCGGCTGGCGCCAGGACGGGAGCAACGGCTATGTTTGGACCTTCAGCACTCCCAGCGAACGATACTTCCTGCGTCGGGGTCGGGATAAGGGGGTGGTGGATGAGGTGCTGGATTTCTCCTTCAGCGGAGTGTTGGTCAGTGATTTCTACGCGGCCTATAACCACTACCCGGGCCTGAAGCAACGGTGCTGGGCTCATCTGCTGCGGGATATCCATGACCTGAAAGGGTTGTACCCAGAAGACGTTGGGCTGGCTCAGTGGGCCGAGGCGGTTCACCAGGTCTACACGGAGGCCAAGGCCTCGGTCCTTCCCCGAGCCCAGCCAGGCCATCGCACCCAGCTAATGCTGGAGGAGAAACTAATGGTCTTGGCGCGGCCTTTCCTTAAAGATCCCCTGGCGGTTCAGGCCAAGCTCTGCCGGCGCATGGAACGGTTCATCAAGGAACTGTTTGTCTTCGTGTCGGACCCAGCCGTGCCCTCAGACAACAACGCCGCCGAGCGGAGCCTGCGGCATCTGGTAACCAGTCGCAAGATCAGCGGCGGCGCCCGCTCAGGGCAGGGCGCCGACAGCAAGATGACCTTGGCATCCTTCTTTGGCACCTGGCGGGCCAGAGGTCTCAATCCCCTCCTGGAATGCCGCCGGTTGCTCACTTCCCCTCAACTCTGAACAGTTTCGCAGATGATAGGAACGATAGGCCTGCATCACGCGGCTTTTTAACGAATCCGAAACCGTACCTGGCGTATCCTGTAAGGAGAAATATATGGCGGGAGAGTTGGACCCCCGGGCGGCCGGAGGAAAACGTCTGAAAGACAAGGTTTGTATCGTTACAGGGTCGGGTCAGGGGATCGGCCGGGCCACCGCAAGGTGCCTGGGAGAAGAGGGCGGGACCGTCGTGGTTGCCGACCGGGTGGACGAAAGCGCCACCAGAACGGTTTCCGAGTTGCATGAGAACGGCGTGGAGGCCATGAAAGTTTTGGCCGACGTTGGCTCTTTGACCGGCGCCCAGGAGTTGATGAGCCAGGAGGTGGACCGATACGGCAGGATCGACGTGCTGGTGAACAACGTGGGAGGCACCATCTGGGCCCAGCCCTACCACAAATACACCGAAGAGCAGGTCAATCACGAGTTGGAGCGCACCCTGTATCCCACCATGTGGTGTTGCCTGGCTGTGTTGCCCATCATGATGGAGCAAGAATCCGGGTCCATCGTCAACCTAGTACTACAACGACGCGTTATCCTACAAGGTAACTCGTGGGCGGATTTTGAAGCTGGCAACGAACGAGTGCGAGTCTCCCATGATGAACGGTCCGTAGCTGAAGAAGAAGACCTGAGCGTGTTTTCTCATAACGCGTCGTTGTAGTACTAGAAGTCTGGCCGGAAAGCCATTGGCCGGGTTTCGCGCTACGCCAGACAGACGTATTATAGTCTTATGTGACATGATAGTGTCTGTAATACGGTTCAAGAACCCACTGTTACATCGATAATTGACGTTAAGAAAACGGCAGCTTGGAGAGAATCGGGGTTTCCGTCCGAGTTTCTAGGCTCACAATCACCCAGAGGTCTGCACCGGCTTCCCTACGCCGTGGGCAAAGGCGGCATTTTCGCGCTGACCAAAGTACTATCGATGGAGTACGGCAGCTACGGCATTCGCGTGAACACCGTCTCTCCTGGGGGCACGGCGGTGCCCGACCGGATCACCTCCCGCCTTCAAATCAAGGAAGGCGTTATGGCCGAAACAGAGGATTCAGATGAAGCGGCCATATACCGCCGTCAGATGGGCGAGGTCATCCGCAACCAGCAGGCCATCAAACGTTCCGGCCTGCCGGAAGAGCAAGCCGCAACCATCGCCTTCCTGGCCTCCGACGACGCGTCCTTCATCACTGGCCAGGTGATCAATTGCTCCGGGGGGCAGTCTTAGTCCGAATCCACCGATGGACCCGGATGGAGGGCGTGAGGACAGCGGAAGAGGGGGGAGGGAGTTGCAGGCGCGATGATCCGGGCTCGAATTCGGGTAGACGGGAGGTTGGCGGGCGGTCGCAGGCGCTTTTGGGGGCGCCGATGGCGGTCTGCAGTGGCTGTGCTGAGCGAGATGGCGGGATAGGACACGGGAAGAGGCGCTCGCGGACCGGGACTGGCGCGAGTTTGCCGGGACGTTCAGTTGGCCGGATGGCGGGTCAGTTGCAGACGGGTCGTCAGGCTGGGAGTGGCAGGGCGCGCAGCCGGGCCAGGGCGCGACTGAACTGGGTTTCCCAAGGCCAGCGCTGGGGCAGATGCAGGGTGAGGCGGCGCGCCGAGCGGGTGAGCCGTCCGGCCAGGGAGAAGAACCGTCGCCTGAGGGTCTTGGTGGTCACGATCTGCTCGCCCAGGCCGATGCGCGCGGTCCAGCGGGCCAGGTTGTGGGCCATCACCTGGCCCGCTGGACCGCGCGCCGTTGGCGGCGAAGCGGCCGGACGGCATGTGGTTCAACCCGACGCCGTACTTGAGGTCGCGTATCGCATTCTCGATCTCGGCGTGGCGGCGGTGGTCGGCCTCCAGTTCCAGGGTCTCTCCGTCCCGGTCGGTGATGAAGCCGTGATAACTGTAGGTGGCGAAGAGGGCCAGTTGGGAACCGGGGGTCGGCTGCACCCGCCGGACGATGAGCCGCACCGGCGCGGCGTCCGGCTCACTCTGGAAGGGGGTATAAGTCGTCTCGGCCACAGCGGCCGCGCCGTCCATCCAGTAGGGAATCGGCGTCCAGGCAGCTTCGGGTATGGCCTCGATGAGATTGCGCAGGCTTTTGTGCTGGCGGATGGTGATGGAGAAGCGCACGTCCAGCTTGCGGCAGACGGCGACCACGGCGTGGGTATAGAAGCCGCTGTCGGCACGCAGGGTGATCTGCCCGCTGGCGCCAGCGTAGCGCACCCGCCCCACCGTCTCCCGCAGGAAGTGGGCGGCCCCGCGGGCGGTGTTGGCGCGGCCCTCGCGCAGCCGGGACATCAGCACGTCGCCGGCGCCGGCGGCGACGGCCAACAGCGGGTGATAGCCCCGGGCGCCGGTGTAGCCGTGGTGGCGGGCGCCCTCCTTGGCCAGTCCGTAGGTCTCGCAGATCGTCGAATCAAGGTCGATGGTAAATGGTGCGTCGCCGGGTCCGGCTCCGGCCTGCCAGGCCCGGGCCAGCAACTCGCGGCTCACCCGGTCCAGTTGGCGGACGTGGCCCCAGCGAAAGCTGCGCAGGAAGGCGCCCAGGGTGGAGGGCGCCTTGAACACACTGCCCAGGGTGCAGGCTGTCCCGCCGGCGCGCAGCGCATCGGCGTCGTCGATGCAGTCGCCGCCCGCCAACGCAGATGCCACCAGCGTCATCATCTTGTCACCGGTGTTGGCTCGGCCTGGGGCCCGGCCCAGGTCCAGGCGCCGGTCAACCAGTTGGGAAAGGCCGAGGTGCAAGGCCAAGGTGGCGGGAAGGAGCAGGCCGGCATTGTTGACCAGGCGGTGGTCGTCGAAGGAGATGTGGATGCGGTCGAGGTGGTTGCGTGGTAGCATCTATTGGGTGTTCCTTGTTTCTGGTCGGTTTTCTGTTATAAAACCATTATCCCAGATTCAGAGGAGCACTTCCTTCCCTATCCGCCCTGTCGCGACACGCCCTCTATCGGTGGATTCGGGCTTAGGAAGAGGACTTTGTAAATCCTATCCGGGGTAGTCATTTTCCAGCCGGACTGTAGGCGGCAACCGGCACAAAGTAACGTTCTATATAAGGAGAAGACCAATATGGCTGACAACCAGGTAATCATGGTAGGCACCGTGGGACAGGGAATCATGCGAAGCCCCGACGGCGGCGAAAACTGGCAGCGGGTGGGCATTAACCAGGGCCTCCATTCCGACGCGTTGGTGCGGACGCTAGTGAACAATCCAGCCCGCCCTGAGTCCATGTATTGCGGCACCGACAAAGGGCTCTACCGCAGCGAGGACGGCGGCCAGAGCTGGACGCTGGTCAAATCCCCACTTAGCGACTTTTGCGTTTGGGCAATCGCCATCGACCCTGTCGACCCCTCGGTCATGTACGCGGGGACCGGCACGCCAACCCCGGCGGCCGTATTCCGTTCGAAAGACGGCGGCGCCACCTGGGAGCGGCGTCCCATGGAGGCGGCCGAGGAATGCCCCGCCGTAGGCAGCCCCAGGGTCACCGGTATCGCCATAGACCCGGCGAACCGCCAGAACATCTGGCTTGGGTTGGAGGTCGACGGCGTTCGCCGCAGCACCGATGGCGGCGACACCTGGTCGTCTCTCACTGGCGACAGCGCCATTCCCAACATGGACGTGCACAACGTGGCGGTGGCGGCCGGGCCGCCCAACACGGTGGTGGTCGTGGTGAACAACGACGTTTACACCAGCACCGATGACGGTTCGACGTGGGACCAGCTTGGCATTCGTGATGTCTTCCCCATGACCTATCCCAGGGGCATCATGGTGCAGCCTGGCAACACCAACACCATTTTCGTCACCATCGGTGATTCCACGCCGGGACGAAACGGCGCCATAATGCGGTCGGAGGACACGGGGAAGACTTGGCAAAGCATGCCGCTGCCGGTGCAGCCCAACACCGCCATGTGGGTGGTGAATATCCAGCCCAACGACCCCCAGGTTGTGCTTGCCGGAAGCCGGTATGGCTATTTGTACCGCAGCGATGACGGCGGAGCCAACTGGGAAAAGCTGTGGCGGGAGTTCAGCGAGATCTCCTCGGTGCTCTGGATCCCGGGTTAGTCTAGCGCCGGCGCCAGCCAGCTTTCGGTTTAAAGGCTCTATCTGGCAACATCACGTTGCCAGATAGAGCCGATTTTTGACGGCGCCGCCCTACCCGGCGCCAGGCTCACTTTGCTTGACATGGCAGCCTGTCGAAAGTACGATACTAACAATCAAAATCCGCTTTGATGGCGGAGGCGTGAAACCGCCAGACGCTGTCTAAATGTGTTGCTGAGGTGGAGGTGGAAGTGTCTTTAAGCAGGTGCCCCATGATTCCCAACCGAATTAGATTTTTCCGGCAGGAGGGACAGTAATGTCCGACCGAGAGCAATTGGCCCTAATGGCCCACCTGATGCGCCGTGCCAGTTTTGGCGCCTCCCGTGAGGAATTGGAAGCCCGGGTGGCAGTCGGATACGAAGCCACGGTGGAAGACCTGATCCATCCTGAGAATCATCCGGCCATCGACGAAGATGTGTTGTACCGGTATTTCCCAGGCTACGAAGGCGCATTGGCGCCGCCCATCAACCAGGCCAACTGGATCTACCGGATGATCAACACCGAGCGGCCTCTGGAAGAGAAGATGGCGCTTTTCTGGCACCAGTTCTTCGCCACCGGTAACTCCAAGGTGGACAATCCGCCGGAGCTAACCGAGCAGATCGCCATGTTCCGAAAAGAAGGGCTTGGCAGTTTCCGAAACCTACTGGTGGAATTGGCCAAGAACCCGGCCATGATCTACTGGCTGGACAATAACGGCAACCACATGGACGCCATCAACGAGAACTGGGGCCGTGAACTGCTGGAACTGTTCTCCATGGGCGTGGGCAACTACTCCGAAGACGACATCAAAGACGCCTCCCGGGCTTTTACCGGTTGGACCATAGCCCCCAAGATCCCCAGGAACCCCTTGGGCCGCTTCTACTGGAATTACGAATACAAGCCTGAAGACCATGATGATGGCGAGAAGTCCTTCCTGGGACACACGGGCCGGTTCGACGGAAACGACATAATAGACATTGTCGTGCAACAGCCCGCCACGGCCCAATTCTTGGCCCGGCACATGTACAACTTCTTCGTGGCCGATGAGCCCCAGGTTCCCAGCTGGAACATCACGCCTCCCAACGACCCGGAAGCGGTGCAATCCCTGGTGGATGCGTACAACGAGTCAGGGTATGACGTGCGTTCCATGCTGAGGGTCCTGTTCATGTCTGACTTCTTTAAAAACGCCAGGTTCGCCAGGGTTAAGAGCCCTGCGGAGTTGGTCATCGGCACAGCCAAGATGGCCGGAAACTTCACGGGCCCCAGGCCCGGCCTGAACAAACTGGCGATGGAGTGCAACTGGCAGGGCCAGGAATTACTGAACCCGCCCAGCGTGGAAAGCTGGCACACCGGCTCAGAGTGGATTGATGGAGGCGCGTTGGTCCGAAGGGTGAACTACGCGGCAGGCCTGCTAGGAGACGTTTCCCTTCCAGGCGTCAGGTCGGTGATCATCGACCTAGAATCCCGGGGCGCCCTTTCGCCCAACGATTTCGTGGACGCCTGCTTGGAGCTGCTGGGACCTTTGGACGTCAGCGAAAACACCCGCAGGGAATTGGTCGAACAAGCCGAATCCGGTGGGCAACTCGTATGGGCAACACCGGAAGATCGCTCCACCTCGGAGAAGCGCGTGGGCATCATTCTCGCGCTGATCGCAGCTTCCAGGGATTACCAATTCGCCTAACATCTCAGATTGCCCAGTGGCTAGCGGGTCACATTACGGACAGGAGGAACCCAAATGGCGACGACTAAAAAGGACCCGGTGCTGGTCATCCTGCAACTCACCGGAGCCAATGACTACCTGAACACGATCGTCCCTTACACGAATCCCCACTACCGCGATGCGCGGCCCAGGATGAACATCCCTGAGGACCAGGTGTTGCCCATCGACAGTGAACTAGGCTTCAACCCCAACATGGCCCCGCTGAAGAAGATCTACGATGAAGGGAACATGGCCATTATCCACGGCATCGGGTTTGATAATTCGCCCCGGTCCCATTTCCGGGCCATGGACATCTGGCATACCTGTGAGCCGGAGATCGTGGGCACGGAAGGATGGGTCGGCAAAGTCGCCCGAGACCTGGATCCGGCCGGCGAAAATGTTTTGAAGGTAATCAACTTTGGCCAGGGACTGCCCCGGGCGTTGGCTCTGCGCGGAGTCCCGGTCACTTCGGTATCCAACCTGGAATCCTACGGAGTATTGTCCGGCGTTCCGGGAATTTCGGCGGATTCAGAACGGGACCAGTTGATGGAGCGGTTCGCCCGCATGTACGCCCCGGCCGTGGGAACCGGTCAAGTAATGGATTACCTGGGCCAAACCGGCCGCGATGCCCTCAAAGGCGCCGACATTCTCAAGGTGGCGCCGGAGAAGTACCACTCCACGGTGGAGTACGCCGAGACGCCCATAGCCAAATACCTGAGGGACGTGGCGCGGGTGCACCTGGCCGACCTGGGAACCCAGGTCTTCTACACATCCCACGGACCCTTCGACACCCACTTTAACCAAATGCCCATGCATTCCAGGCTGTGGACCGAAATGTCCAGCGCCATCACCGACTTCTTCGACGATTTGAACGAGCACGACGCCGGCGACAACGTGATCATGATGCTGTTCACCGAATTTGGACGCCGGGTCAAAGACAACGGTACCGGCACCGACCACGGCGCGGCCGGCGGGGCATTCGTCATCGGTAATCAGGTCAAGGGCGGCATGTACAGCACCTATCCTTCAGTGGTGCCGGAGGACCTGCAACAGGGCGACTTGGCCCCCAACTACGACTTCCGGGGATTCTACTCCACGGCAATCGACAAGTGGTTGGGCCTGGACTCCGTGCCGATAGTCGGCGGTAAATTCGAACAGTTGGACTTCATCTAGAACACCGAGAAACGACCCCCTTCTCTAACTCTCTCGCTCTTAGGAAGGGAGAGAGTTAGAGAAGGGGTAAACCACAATCAGCCGGTCTTATATTGACCTCGCGCTAGGAGATTTACCATGCTGACCACCGTCGCGGCAGGCCGCGTGTTCGATTACAGCTATTGCATTGGCATGTACGGCATGTCCGGCCAAGGGTTTTGGTCGCCTCAGGATTTCGCTTTGGGTTCCGATGGGCTGATCTACCTGCTGAGCCGGGGTGTTGAAGAATTGGGGCAGCGGGTCAGCAAGTGCACCCTGGATCACGAGTTCCTGGGACAGTTCGGCGGGTTTGGTCCCGGCGACGGCGAGTTCATCTGGCCCCGGTCCATCGCCCTTGACGGGCAGGAAAACGTTTACACCTCCGACGAACAGCTGAACCGGATCACGGTTTTCGATAAAGCTGGGACCTTCACGTCCAAGTGGGGCGCCGCCGGTTCCGGAGATGGCGAGCTTAACGGTCCGTCCGGCATCGCCTTCGACGCCGACGAGAACCTGTACGTCGTAGATAGCCAGAACAACCGGGTGCAGAAGTTCTCCAAGGAAGGCAAGTTCCTGGCTAAGTTTGGCGAGCAGGGCGACGGCGACGGCCAGTTCGATCTGCCCTGGGGTATATGCCTAGATAATAAGGGAGACGTGTATGTGGCCGATTGGAAGAACGACCGGGTGCAGAAATTCTCCCCCGGTGGCCAGTTCCTGGCCAAGTTTGAAGCCGCTCCTTCGGGAGTAGGCGCGCTAAACCGTCCATCGGGCGTGGCGGTCGACTCTGAAGGCGACGTTTACGTAACCGATTGGGGCAACCATCAGGTGCAGGTCTACGGGCCGGACACTGCCTTTGTGGCCACCCTGGTTGGCGACGCCCAAGACCCCTCACCGTGGACCCAAACCTACATCGAGGCCAACCCCGACATCATCAAGGCGCGGCGAAGGGTCAACATGGAGCCCGAATGGCGGTTCCGCCGGCCGGTGGCGGTCAACATTGACGCCGAAGACCGCATCTTCGTCTTGGAGTCGATGAGGCACCGCATACAGATATACAACAAAGAAAAGAACTACGAGGAACACCCCATAAATCTGTAGCGCGAACATGCGGTTAAAACGAAAACCCCGCTCCAATTTTAAGAGCGGGGTTTTTGATATAAAGGGCATACCTTTGAACTCACCAGTAATCTATTTTCTTGAGCCAGGCATTATTTAGAATGTCGTTCTGACCCAGCCGCAGCGGCGAAGAACCCGGGGCGTGTCCCCTAAACCATGCAGCGAGCAGCTGCCCCGACACCCCAGATTCTTCGGAGCCACGTTCCTCAGAATGACATTTCTGGGGCTAGGTGGCGCAAAGGGAATTTGTACGTATCCGAGTTTGGCCCAAAACGGGACCCTACTCGAACACCGTGTCCAGTTGGGCCGAAAGGTCAAAAAAGTGCTGCAGGCTCTGGTTCACCCGGAAAAACATGTCTCCCCGTAGTTGGTCTCCGGTGGCGTTCTGCGACAGGCCGTCGTCCAGGGTCAGGTCCAGGGTGTTAAGCGTATGCCGGCGGTCCGCCCCGCCATTGGCTTTGGTATTTTCGACCAAATCCCGCCAGCCGGCTTCGCTCAGCTCCAAGTAAAAGTCCAGGTCGTCCAGGTCGGCTTCGGCGCCTTCCTTGACGTCTACGCATTCAAACGCTTCGAAGGTGATTACGAAGACCCGGGAGCCAACCTTCACCCCCATCCCCGCATCGACGGTGCCCAACCTGCGAAATTCCGGGTCTGCGTTGACCAATTGCTGCAGGGCTTGGAACCATTCGACCGATGGGAACACCAGTGTGTTGGTGGCGGAACTCATTGGTTTTCTCCTGGATGCTTGAGGGTTTAAGTGTGGTTTGGGGCCGGTCTGAAATCCCTTCCGGTGTGGCCTAAGTTGCTACCGTTTTTTGGACGGCTGACGCCGGCCAATGACGCACCGGTGAAGGACCGTCGTTATTCTTTGAAATATGGGTCGCCCCGCTCTTTGGCCTGGCTGAACGGGACCATTTTGCGGATGTAGTGGTCCGGGTCGGTGTCGCTGGGCGATTTGGCCAGGGCACGATCCACCATCTTGCCATATTTGGGGTCGAGTTGGGCCAGTTTATCCGCATCCGACCGGAGGTAAGCCACCGATGAGATGATCCGTTTCAGGTTTGGGCTTTGGCAGTGTTTGCAGCCGGATTGAGGCGCGGCCCCGTAGGTTTTCAGGAAAAAGGAACTAACCTCTCGGCACTGCTCGCATCGATATTCGTAGACGGGCACGTCAGTCCTTAGGCGGGAGCGCCCGGACTGGCAGCTTCTTTGATCGAATAAGCCGCCAGTCCGGGCGCCAGATTTTCCAAAGTCTTGTTTATGCCCACCCACTGCATCCGGGCGATATACTCGTTGACATAACGCTTCTGGAGTTCTTTGACCACTTCCATCCCCGAGGTGATGTTTTCCAGGCCGCCGCCAAATATGATCGCCAATGCTTCCCACAACACCGGGTCCTTCATCTCGGTGGCCATATCCCGTTCCACGCCACTCATCATACGGAGCATTCCCACTGCGAAGTCGCCGCCCATTTCAGAAATCGCGTATTTTACGTGCGCCATCCCGTAGGCCAAATGCCGGGCCTTATCCTGGATACACAGCCGGAATAGCAGTTTTTCCGCGGGATTAAGCGCGTAGGCCTCGCCGTACCTGTAGAGCATCAATGTAAACGACCCGCGAAGCAGGTACAAGAAAACCGCTGTCTCCGTCCAACCGGCGCGGCTTTCGATGATGCGCCTATTGATCATACCAGGGCTTTCCAAACCCAAGGCGCCGCCGTTGGCCAGGGCTCGCGTGCGAAACACGTCGTAGTGCCTGGCGGCATCGTAAAGTTCTGAAGCGAGAAATGTCTTGACCTCGTAGTAGGCGTAATTCATCCGCCCGATCCACGCGCCGATGGCATCGGTCTCGATGGTCGCCTGTTGGGCCAACTCGGTGCAGAGCTGGCACATGGACAACTCCAACTCCCTGGGCAAAGGCTCAATGGAATCCCAGGGCACGTCTAGGTGTGCCATCCAGCGGCGTTGGATACCCTCTTCGTACAAAGCGGCGGCATTGTCCGACCACAAGTCGACCTTTTTGCTGAGCGGATAGAACTCCAGGCGGGGGACCCCGGGAACATGAAAAGCGCCGCGGGGCATTCGTGTCATCTCTTGGCTTTGTTCTGGAATCTCTCCGTATGACCCAATGGCTATATCGTCCAGGGTCATTCCTCTTTTCCCCGGTACAGCCTTCATCCCCCATTCCGGCGAGTCGTTCATCCACAGCATGGGATTTTCCGCCGGTTTTTCCGAAGGTTTTTCTGGAGGAATTTCTGGAGGAATTTCCGGGGGTTGTTCCGGCGATGCCGCCTCGCCCGACGGCTGCTGGCCGGAATCATCCTTGGCCGCCGGTTTGGCGGGCCGCTTTTTTCCTTGGCCGGTTGACGCCATATTCTGGCCTCTCGATGAGCGGGTTGGGTAGGACTTGCGAACACGGTGTAAAAACAGAGGCCTCCTCCTTGTTTGGGAGGAGGCCTCTTGTTAGCATCTCAGATCGTTTAAGCCGGGTTATAGACTTCTAACAACTTCGAATTGACCCGGCCGTTGGTGATGCGGTCGTCCAGGCCGGCCGATTTTAGACGCTGGAAGTATTCTTTGACCTGCTTTTGGCGGACGGCCAAAAGGATTTTCTGACCCTCGTCGGCCTTGTCCTTGCCTCCGCCCAGCAATACCGCCAAGGCCTCGCTGGTTAGCATGTTGCGTGCGGCAGGGTTTTCCCCGCCGGCGCCCGATGACTGGCGGTTCTCCGCTTCGTCCAGGTAGCAGTGTATCTCTTCGATTCGCTCTGGGCTCGTTTCATTCATATAGCGCGCGTGAAGCACACCGATGGCCACGTGCCTGGCCTCATCCTGGGCGCAACGCCTGTAGATGGCCTTCTCCGCTTCGTTGTAGGCCATCAACTCGCCCAACCGGAACAGGGTGAGTACGTTGCCTTCGCCTACGATATGCATCCGGGTGGACAACTCGGTGTATTCCCGGGCATTGTCGGTGCTGCCGCCGACCACGTCGGTGACGCTGTCGATCATGCGCATCAGACCACCGCCGTTGGCCAAGGCCCGCTTGCGGAACACGTCAAGGTGCCGCGACTCATCCATGACCTGGCCCAACAGGGCCATGCGGACTTCTTGGTAATCGGGGGACATGGTGGAGATGAACCGGCCCGGAACGTCGGCAGCCACAAACTCCACCTGGGCGAAGAAGGTGGCCAACTGGCATTCCGCGGCTTCGATATCGTCGGGCAACTCCTCCAGGGTATCCCAAGGAATGTCGGTGGCGGAACTCCACTGGCGGGTGACAAATTCTTCGTAGAGCTTACGCAGGTTGTATCCCCACACCTCTTTTTTCGTGCGGAAAGGATACGCCCCAAAATGCGGCACTCCCGGGCGGGGGATAGAGCCTTCGACTCGGCCCGTCAGGTTTTCGGAAACTTCGGCAACATCCTGACCAACCAAGTTTTCTTTCAACTGGTTCAGCCAGCTAAGGTCGAATCCCGAATCCTTGGCTTTTTCCCAATAGGCCTGGTGCTGAGTCACCGTCGCCATAGCGTCATCCTCCACCGCGATAAATCACAAAACGAATCAAGGGCCCATTTGCCCCACCATCTAGCCAACATGCTACCGGTTTGGCCTTCAAACTGTCAATGGCTGGCGGGTGGCTAAACGCGCCCGGCGTGATCCCATTTGGGGAATTACACCCAATGGTCAGGCGTAATTTATGGCGCGCCCACGGCCAGATCCAAAACGCTGGCTTCTCCCTCGACCCAGGAAACACTTTGTCCGGTGTCTTGGCCGTTGATTTGGAAGCGCACCATCCTGCCGGCAAACCCCTGGCTTCGCGGCTGCACCACTTTCACTACGTAATTGCCACCGGACACCGTGGCCTCCCCAGCGGGAAGCAGGTGCAACACGTTGAACGTGCGGCTGTCCGTGGCAGTTTGGCCATTCGCCGCCGTGGCGGTGACTTCCATGGTGAGAAGAGAGGAGATCGACACTTCCACCAAACCGGTCACCACGGCGCCGTCGGGCGCTGTGGTGACGACGGGGACTCCGGAGGTGATGTGGAAACAGGGAGTTGATGCTCGACCATGTATGGCGATTCGGTCAATGGGGCCAAGGAAGAGCCGTCAAAGGTAAAAACCACCGTTGAAACATCGCCTGACGCCGCGGCGGCCGCCGTTATGATCTTTCCTTCCCGGAGGATGGTTCTTTCGGCGGGAGAGGTTATCGTCACGCCAAAGGCCTCGTCGATAATGGGAATGAGCGAGGTGGCGGTAGCCGATTGATCTAAGTTGTCGGTGGCCACAGCCGTGATCGTGACGGAGGTTCCAGAGGGCGCTACTACCTCCATGGTGTATGGAGGATGGCTGATGCGAGGTCTGGGATGGCCGTTGATTGTAAACACCACCGAAGCGACGGATACGTTGTCGGTTGCGGTAGCCGCCAAAGTTAGCAGGCCGCCGGCGGTTGCACTATCACCTTCGGCGGACGCAATGATCGCCACCGACGGAGGAGGGTCGGCAGTCGGCGGTGGAGTTGGCGTTGGGGTTGGCGTTGGTGCAGGAGCCAACGTCGGAGCCAACGTGGGCGTCGGTACTAGAGGTCTGGCCGGAAAGCCATTGGCCGGGTTTCGCGCTACGCCAGACAGACGTATTATAGTCTTATGTGGCATGATAGTATCTGTAATACGGTTCAAGAACCCACTGTTACATCTATAATCGTCGCTAAGAAAACGACGACTTGGGGAGAATCGGGGTTTCCGTCCGAGTTTCTAGCGTAGCGATGGGCTCCGGCGCCTGGGTCGGAGCCGGAGCCGGAGCCGGGACCAGTGTGTGGGCTGGCGCGGGTTCGGCGCTGGGGTTGGCGAGAGGGTGGGCATCGGAGCGGGCGTAAGACTGGGCGCCGCCGGCGCGAGAGCCAATGACGCTTGTGTGGCCGGAATCGTCAACTCGCCCTTGGCGACCTCGGGGAGTTCCATGAATTGTTGCTTCTCGGTCTCCCCCATGGGATGGGCATCGCTGGGGATTGTCTGGGCGGTCGTTGCGGATTTCTGTCCTTCGCTAAGCATGACCGACCCCAATTCGTTGGTAAGGACACATGCTCCCCCGAAGCAATTTACTTCCACCACGCCGGTTTCCGGATCATACGACACGCTCATCCAGGTGCCTCGGACCGACGCGGTGCCCGCCGGCGTCTCTATATGCAGCGGCCGGTGGTCCTCCTGGCGCCCCGAGTCGAAGGTGAAGATCTTGCCTTGGTCCAATTCCATGACAGTGTCCTGGTCCACCGCGAACTGTCCCAAACGCCAAATCGTATCCGGGGTAGTCCTGGCAAAGCGCGCCGAGTCTCGAATGACGATATCCACTCGAGCCTCGCTGTCGCGGAAGGTCTTGACGGCGTCGCCGGGGATCAGGTCCTGCCCCACTTTGGCATCTTTAAAGGCGCCCGCCACGGCGATGGAACCTCGAGGCCGATCGGTCTCCACAATGTTGAAGACCTCTTCCATAATCACCCTGGCTTCCGGTGTGATCCGGTATTTTTGCGGAACGGGAGTAGCGCTGCTGCCGACGCAAGCCGCCGCTGTCATGGCGGCCATCACAACGGCGAGGCCCATCAGAATCAACCGGAAATACTGCAAGATCGCCACCTCAGCCAAGCGCCACTTTAGCCTTATCGTTCGAAAGTTCGGATTGCGGATTCGCATATCTTTCGAGTATAGATTGGCGTTCAAAACCGGAGCAAGCCGCTTTTTAGCTTGCAGCTTCTGTCAGTCCCAAGCCCCGGACAGTGTATGGAGGTGGTGAGCGATGCAATACTCGAGCCGGTGGTCTCCCAAGGGAAGCAGAACGAGCGCTTTGGCAATTGTTACGCCGTTGTTCTGAGGCCTGGCAACCCTGTACGATGGATGAATTATTCTAATACCGGCGCCAAGCCTCGTGGAGGACGATATTAGCCGTCAGTCAAGTGATTCCGAAGACCTCCAACAGTGCGGTGGACACGCGCCAATCCAGCATCGGGCGGGTGGCCTAGAAACTCGGACGGAAACCCCGATTCTCCCCAAGTCGTCGTTTTCTTAGCGACGATTATCGATGTAACAGTGGATTATTGAACCGTATTACAGACACTATCATGCCATATAGGACTATAATACGTCTGTCTGGCGTAGCGCGAAACCCGGCCAATGGCTTTCCGGCCAGACCTCTAGGCATGACCGATGAAGAATCGCTCCACGAGGAAGAACTACGGGAGGAAGAAGAATCGCGTCAAGAAGACCTGCAGTGGCTCTTCATAATTTTCGTGTTGCTGAACATGGCGGACGTTTCGCTGACCTGGCTCGGCCTGCGGTCTGGCCTGGTTGAGCAAAACCGCCTGGCCGCCGCTGCCTTCTCCGCAATCGGTTTCTGGCCATCCGCCGCTCTGAAACTAGGGATATTAGCGCTTGTCTGGAAGCTCCTCATGAAACGGCTCTCAGGGCCGCGGCAGATGTACTTCGCCTTCCTAGCCAACGGCATGATGACAGCATTGGTAGTGTGGAACGCCATCAAGCTATTCTTCCCCGGAGCCCATTTCGCGTTGGGGCCCTTCTCGTTTTCGTGACGGCTTGGCCAAGAAGAAAATCTATTACGGGGTTACGGGTGAAACCCGGCTCGAAGGGGTGGAAGTGGTGGGCCGGAGCGTACCGAACTGCGAACTTTTCGCTGGGAGGTCCGGCTATAGGGAACCTGTCGGCGACTCCCGGTACACTCGCGGCGAGCTTCCATCGTTCGTTGTAAGGGGAAGACTGGCCGGACCCGTCATCCTCGACTGCGCGACCCCACCCTGAGCCCTAGTATTACAACGACGGTTCAAGAAGGGACGTTCTGGACGTACGAAGGGCGGTTCGACGCTTAGCATGGGAGCGTATGGCCTGATCGTTGCGCCTTTGGGCATCCTCCAGCCACAGCTGCTCAACGAACGGGCGCGCCGCTCCCTCGAGAGACGTCGCACCGGGTGCCGTATCGTCAGGCCGGGACCGTCACCTCAAACCCGTCGTTGAAGTGCTAGCGGACGGGAGCCGCGGTCGTGTCCCGTGCCTGCTCCGCCTCGCTCTCCGGTGCTGGGTTGTCAGGCAGTTCCGCCGGTCCCATGTGGAGCTCGACGGCCCGTTGCGAGGCGGCGCGGTAGATGTCCTGCATTGCCGGGACGAATTCCCGGTTGCCCTGCCAGAGCGGGAACCGGCCCAGCTGCTGGGGCAGGGCGGGTATGACGGCCGTGCCCGCATGGTCCTTTTCCCGCAGCGCCGTCAGCGGGTTGGTCCAGAATTCGCCGGGTTCCGGCGGCAAGGGCTCGGCGGGCAGTGTGGGTCCCTCCAGGGTCTGGGCGGAGCGGCGGAACTCCGGGCCCAGCAGGTCCTCCCGGTCCATGCCCCGCATCCGAAAGATCAGGAAGGGGTCCCGGTCGAACTCCTCTCCCAGCAGCAGGTACACGGCGGCGACGTGCTTGCATGGGTTGGACCAGTCGGGGCACGAGCAGTCCGTCTCCAGGTCGCCCTGCCAATCAGGGAACATGGACAGGCCGGCGGCTCGGAAGGTGTCCTCTATGTTGTCCGGCATGCGGCCCGACAAAAGGCTGGCGGCGATGATGGGCTGTTCCGCCATGGCCGCCTGGAGGCGCTCCCAGTCCGGTGGGCTGATGGTCCGGACCTCGATGCTCACGTTGTAGGGACGCTTGCGGGAGCCCTGCACCTTGGCCGTGACGCCGCCGGGCTGGACGTCGATGGACCTGACCTGTCCCCGGCGGGCGTAGGAACGGTCCCGGTCGAGGCGGCTTCCGATTCGGAATTCCTCCAGAGTCTGGAGCCACCGCTTGGCCCACCAGCTGGAGCCGAAGGCACCACGTTTCGACCCGGCCCGGATGCCGCCTCTGACTTCAATTGGCTTGGTGTACAGGTAGTCGTTGTAACTCATCGTCGTTCCTGCGTCGGGGAGGAGCTTGGGCTGTCTTCCATCAGTCAGTCCACCGGGTCAGTCCACCGGGTTCGCGCGGAGGGCCAGCACGTCCCGGAGTTCGGCGTTGGAGAACTCGGTGAGCCACCGCTCGGAGGTGGTTCCCACCACCTGGTCGGCGGTTTCCTGCTTGATTTCGATCATGAGGTCGATGCGGTCCTCCAGCGTGCCGGTGCAGATCAGCTTGTGGACGTGGACGTCCTTGGTCTGGCCGATGCGGAAGGCCCGGTCGGTGGCCTGGTTTTCCACGGCGGGGTTCCACCACCGGTCGTAGTGGATCACGTGGTTGGCCCGGGGCAGGTTGAGGCCGGAGCCCCCGGCCTTGAGGGACAGGACGAACACCTGCGGGCCGTCGGGGTCGTCCTGGAAGCGTTGCACCATCAGGTCCCGCTGTTTCCGGGTTACGCCGCCGTGGAGGAACGGGGTTTCGAGGCCGTAGGTCTCCTGCACGTGTTGTTGCAGGATGGCTCCCATCTCGGCGAACTGGCTGAACAGCAGCACCCGGTCCCCGCCGGGCAATACCTCATCGAGGATCTCCTGCAGGCGGGCCAGCTTGCCGGAGCGTCCGGTGATGGCGGAGTTGTCACCCAGCAGCTGGCGTGGGTGGTTGCAGGCCTGCTTGAGCTTGGTCAGGGTTTCCAGGATGGACGCTCGGCGTTTCATGCCCTCGGCGGATTCCAGCCGGGTCTCCGCCTCACGCAACACGGCTTGATAGAGCGTTGCCTGCTCCTTGGTCAGGTTGCAGTACTGCTTGGTCTCGTTCTTGTCGGGCAGGTCGTCGATGATGGACCGGTCGGTCTTGAGTCGGCGCAGGATGAAGGGCCCGGTGGCTTTCTGGAGACGAGCCGCTGCTGCTCCGTCCCGGTCGGTCTGGATGGGCTGGAAGTAGTTGCGCTTGAACTCGGCTTGGGAACCCAGGAGGCCGGGGTTCAGGAATTGCATGATGGACCAGAGGTCGCCGACATGGTTCTCCACCGGCGTGCCGGTGAGGGCTATCCGGTAATCGGCCCGGAGTCCCTGGGCGGTCCGGGCCTGCTGGGACGCCGGGTTCTTGATGTTCTGGGCCTCATCCAGGATGGCCGCCCGCCAGGGTACGGTGCCGAGCAGGTCCCGGTCCCGGTGCATGGTACCGTAGCTGGTGACGACCAGATGCTGGCCGTCAGCCTGGCTACGGAAGGCAGCTCCGCGATGGCGGTTCGGGCCGTGGTGCAGCAGCACGGGCAGGTCCGGCGTGAACCTGGCAGCCTCCCGCTGCCAGTTGTTGATCACGGATGTTGGGCAGACCAGCAGGTTGGGCCGGCCGTTGCCCTGCTGGCGGTCCTGCTGCAGGGCGGCCAGGGTCTGGACGGTCTTGCCCAGGCCCATGTCGTCGGCCAGGCAGGCTCCCAGCCCCCATTCCCTGAGGAAAACCAGCCACGAGTAGCCCAGCTGCTGGTAGGGCCGGAGCTGCCCGACGAAGTTCTCGGGGGCGTCCATCCGCTCAATCCGGCCCTTCTGCTGCAGGCGTTCCAGGAGCTCTCGGAGCCAGTCGTCGGCCGCCAGGGAGACGTTGTCGTCTTGGGCCCGCTGGTCGGCGCCCAGCCCGATCTGCACGACTTCCCGCAGGCTGATCTGCTTGCGGTTGCGCCAGAAATCAGCGGCGGCCCGGATTTCGTCGGCGTTGATCTCCACCCACTGGCCCCGGAACCGCACCAACGGCACCTTCAGCTCGGCCAGTTCCTCCAGTTCCTGCACCGATATGGGGTCGTCGCCCAGGGCCATCTCGACATCGAGGTCGATCAGGGAGGTCATGGTCATGCCGGAGCCGCCCTGCATGACCGGGGTCTTGGCCCTGGCGTGGATGCCGGGCCTGGTCCTGGTGTGGATGCCGGGCCTGGTCCTGGCGTGGATGCCGGGCCTGGTCCTGGCGTGGATGCCGGGCCTGGTCCTGGTGTGGATGCCGGGCCTGGTCCTGGCGTGGATGCCGGGCCTGGTCCTGGCGCCCTGCCGGGTCCACCAAGCGGGCAGCAGCACGCCGAACCCAGCCTCTTGCAGCGCGGCGGCCTGGCTTTCCAGGAACCCGTAGGCCTCCTCGGTGTTCAGCCGGTATCCGGCAGGTTGCTTGCGCTTCAGGCTGTCGGTGATGGGTGGACACACCGAGCCGGCCTGGGCCAGGGAACTCAACAGGAATTCGGCGGGGTTGAAGTCCGGGTGGGGTCCATTGACACGATTTTTCCACACGGCCTCGGCGGGGAGCAGGAGGCTCTGGTCGTTGTGGGGCTGGAGCAGGTAGCGCAGGTACCAGTCATCCTGCCGGATGATCGGCGTCTCGTTCTCTGGGCCGGGTTCGGGCGGCTCCTCCAGCCTGAGGCAGAGCCGGTATGGAGAGTTGGCGGCGATGGCCAGGGGCCTTTGCCATTCGGCGACCTGGCGGCGGAGTTGCTGGAGCCGCGCCGGGTTGCTCCGGACCGCTGGGTTGGGATGGTTCAAGGCGGACAGCCAAGCGTCGTGGGCAGAGTCGAACTCTGGTTGCGCCGGGTTTTCGGTTTCCGTGCCGGCGCGTACCAGATGGTCGACCTGGGCTGTTATGAACTCCCGGAGGACGGCTTGGGCCGGGGTGGATGGCGGTTCGGTGGCCCCGGTGCCGGTGAGCGCCCTTGCTGATGCCGGCATCAGTCCGGCCAGCTCGGCCAGCCGGTGGGCGTCTTCGCCGATGAACACCGGAATCCATGCCGCCACGCTCTGGGCGCCACGTTCGGACAGGCCGGGCAGGAATTGTTGCCGGACCGTCAGGGAGGCTGCCAGCTCCAGGGCGTGGGTCCAGTAGGCCAGGTCGGTTCCGATGGCGACGCCGGGTTTCAGGACCTGCCGCTAGTGGCACGTCTGCAGCAACTGGGCGGCCTGCTCCGGCCCCAGCCGGAGAGTTGTTACGGTCCATGGCCTGATGCGCGGCTTGGCTCGCGACTTGGGCATGGGGCCGGCCATGGGGCTGGAAGGCACGGGAGCTTCGCCCCGGCTGGGCAGCCAGGCGATTGCGCTGGCGTAGCTGTCGTCGCCCGTTTCGAGGCCGACCGCTTCCGCTATGCGCTGGGCTTGGGCGCAGTAGGGGTGTTTTCCATCCGCCTGCCGGTCGGACTGCGCCATGCGTGGTTCGGAGTCCTCGCTCCAGAGGACGAGATTTCCTTTGACTTGGGCGGCGTGCAGTATGAGCATGGCATTGTCCGATGCTGTGTGGGCCATCGGGCCGGAGTTTGGCAAGGGCTGGCTGGACTGGGCACGTTGCAAGCGAAACAGGTGGAGGGCTCGACAGGTTTCTGGTGCGGGGCAGCAGGGAGGTTCCGAGTATCAGGTTTGCCCGCCGGTCTGCAGTGCGCCGGGGCCATTGGGAGCCGTTCGTGCCTAAATTGTCGCGGCTTCCCCTGCCGTCGGTGTACAGGGCGAAGACGATGGTGTCGCCGCCGGGTCCTGGTCATCAGCTACTGCCTGCCGGGGCGCTTCAGGGAGCGGCCGCTCCCTGCGTCCTGGTGGATGAGATCATAGCGGACCTGCCACTGCTCGAAGGTCAGGTCCTCCATCAGAATTGGTGGGGCGCTGATCCCCGCGTTGTTGAACAGCAAGTCGACCCGTCCAAACCTCTCGCGCGTCGCGGCGAACAGAGCTTTGGCTTTGACCGCATCGGGCCGGCCTACGTCGGTGGGGACAACCAGGGTCCTGGAGCCGTCGGGTCCGGCCTCGGTCACCGTGTTTTCCAGCGGCTCCACGCGCCGCCCTGCCAACGTCACCGAGTAACCCTCCCGCAGCAGGGCGAGAGCGGCGCTCTTGCCGACTCCCGTCCCACCCCCGTTACGATAGCGACTTTCAACTCAGATGCCATGGTGGTGTCTCCTGGATGGCTTATACGTCGATGCTGTAAACCCTGGCGGCGTTGTCGTGGAGCATGGCGGCCCTTTCCGACGCCGAATAGCCGCTGGTCATACGCTTGAAGGCGTTGTACATGACGTTGTAGGAATACGAGACCTTGTCCGGCGGGAAATTACTTTCGAACATGGCCCGGTCCGGACCAAACCGCTCGATGCAGTAGGTCATAAGTGGGGCCATAGCCTCGGCCAGTTCCTCCGAGCCGATCGGCGTTTCGCGTAGGTGCCAGTCGAAGCCGTAACGAGGTTGACCCACTCCACCCAGCTTGACCACCACGTTGGGACACTGGGCCAGGGTAGCCACCCCTTCCCGCCAGGCGGGGATCACCTCATCGTCCCGGTCTCCATAGGGCTCCACCCGCATCAGCCCGCAGATGTGGTTGGATACGATAGTCAGGTCCGGCACGGCCCTGGCGAATTCCGCGACCTCGGCAAGCTGGGGAAAGAAGGCCGTATTCTCGTAGACCAGTCCCTTTCGCGCCAGCACTCTGGCGCCGGCCAGGAACTGCTGGTCGGCTAACTGGTGCTCGAAGCCGCGGTTTTCGATCTCCGGGTGAGGGTCCCAACCCACGGAATGGCGTACGCCCCGGAAGCGGTTGGGGCTTGCTTCCCGGAGGGCGTCCAAGACCCGTTCCACGTCGTCGCCGAGGGTCAGGTTGGCGTGGCCAATGATAGCCGCCGCAGCCCTGGCCGGGCCGTAGATTCCGCTGGCGCTGGCGGCGGCGAGACCCTGGACGAACTCTACCTCACCAACGGGCCGTAACTCCTCCGGGCCGCCGGGACGATACATGGAACGGGCCTCGATGAACACCATCGAACGCACGTTGTGTCCGTTGTTAACGTCGGCCATCAGCTCGTGCAGCAGGTAGCGGTGTAAGGCACGCGCTCGCGGCGGAAGTCCCAGAAGTGGTGATGGGCGTCGCAGATGGGCATCTCAGGTTCCAGGGTCGGCTCCTCGGTTAATGCCAGCCAGTCGTTGCCTCCGTATGCCATAGCAGCGCCTCCGTAGCTTGATTGGAGAGGGGTTGACGGCCCTAATCCTAACACATACCCGGATGGACGGGCCCTGGTATGTTAGGATAGGCGCACTTCAGGCCGGAGGGGAGAAATCATGGCTGACAAGATTCGACTTGGAATTATCGGCGCGAACATCCACCGGGGTTGGGCCGTGCGGTCTCACCTGCCCGCGGAAGTTGCCAGCCCTGAGTTCGAGCTAACCGCCGTCTGCACTACGAGGATGGAGAGCGCCGAGGAGTCTCGTCAGAAATTCGGCGCGAGGCTTGCCTTTGACGATTACCGCAAGATGCTCGATCACCCGGACATCGATGCCGTGGCGGTGAGTCTGAGAGTGCCAGCCCACTACGAGCCGACCATGGACGCTCTGAACGCCGGCAAGCACGTCTACACCGAATGGCCTCTGGGACGGACCACCGCCGAAGCGGTGGAGATGGCGGACCTTGCCCGCGAAAAGGGTGCCCGCAACATGGTGGGACTCCAGTCCCGAGCCAACCCGGTGCTTCTTTACGTCAAGGACCTTGTGTCTTCGGGCTACGTGGGCGAGGTGATGTCGTGCCACGTTAGCCGCATCGGGGGCGGAGTCCTGGAGCGGCAGTCCGACCGCACCTGGCAGAGGGACAAGGAACTGGGGGCTAACACGTTAACCATCTCCTGCGGTCACACAATCGACGCGCTGCGGTTTGTAGTTGGCGACTTCAGCCAGGTGTGATCGGTGGTTAGCACTCAGGCGTCCCAGTGGTAAGAGGTCGATACCGACCAGATGGTGGACGTCACCTCTCCAGACAACATTCTGGTTAGCGGCAAGCTCGCCTCGGGGCGTGGCGTCGGTGCATATCGCCAGTAACCCGTGGCGTCGGTGCATATCGCCAGTAACCCCTTTGCCGGCAGCGGCTACCGAATGGAGATATACGAGCGGGAGGGGACACTGATCGCATCGTCCGGCGAGTCCCCCAACCACGACCGAGTCCGGCTGCAGGGGGCGCAGGGCAGCGACCAACTGGAAGACCTGCCGATTCCGCCCCAATACACCTTCGTGCTCGAAGGAATGCCCCACGGCGCGGCGTACAACGTGGGCCAGATGTACTACCAGTTCGGCCGCGGCATCCGCGAGGGCGAAGGGTGTCAGCCGGACTTCGACGAGGCCGTCCGGCTGCACCGGTTCATCGACTCTATCCGGGAGGCCTCGGACCAGAGCCGCGAGGTCGCCGTTAGGTAACCGAGAGCCCCCGGTCTCAGGACCCGGTCCACTCGAAGCCAAGGTTGGCGAAGCGGACGAACACGGTCCCAAACGGCGCGGCCAGCGGGCCGTTGGCCGCCAATATGGCGATCGTGTGTTGAGCGCCGGGGGTGGCGTCGCTGGAAACCTGGACCCGTTGAGCAACGTTGAATCCCTGAACGGTACCCCTGTCGCGGTTGCATTCGCCGTCGATCCAGATTTCGCCGTAGTCGTCGACGCAGGTCTCAAACTGGACGCGCATCCCGTTGGTGGGGCGGCCGTTGACCGTCTCCGGGATGGTGATGGTGGTCCGGTACCAGGCGAAGGTAAAGCCGCTGGAGATCCCCACAGACAGGTCCTGGCACGTTTCCCAACCGGAGTCGTCGTAGCCGGGTAACCGGCACGGGCTACCCTCTCCGTTGGCTACCAGTCCCTCGTTTTCCTGACCGGGCAAAAAACCAATGGCGTATTTCCAGGTAGCATTAGTGGCTGCCTGTCCCGCCGCGTCTCCAATGTTGATGGTTGCTCTTGGCATATCTTCTCGCCTGTTCACTAGGTTGCATTGCTGGTCGAGCAGACTAGTAACACTTCGCCCGGAGTTTGGCAAATCCGGGATGGTCTGGCAGCAGTGATCTGTGCTTTAATGGGTCTGCGCCCAGCTATTCCTTGGGGGAGGTACGCATCGTGGTCGAGAAGAAGGGTACCGCTATCATGGTGGTCTACACCGATGTGGCCGTCGAGCATGACGCCGACTTCAACGCCTGGTACAACCAGGAGCACTTGCCCGAGCGGCTGAGCAACCCTGAATTCTTGGATGGGGCCCGTTATGAAGCCCTGCGGGGCGGGCCCAGATACCTGGCCGTTTACGAACTCGAATCGGCGGAAGCCCTGCAGTCGGATGAATATCTGCGCCAGCGGGCCAACCCAACCGACTGGTCGAAGCGGGTGTCGCCCCTCATGGCCGCGGGAGGGATGGTCCGTAACGTATACACTCAGATCTATCCCGCCGAAAGCGACCCCCATACGTTGGGCCGTGGAATGGCGCCCGCGCTCCAGATCGGACGCATGGACGTGCCGCCGGAGATCGAGGACAAGTACAACTACTACTACGATAACGTGCGGACGCCGGGCAACCTGAAGATCCCGGGATGTATGCAGGTCCGCCGGTATCAGTCCGTCGAAGGTTGGCCCAAGTACCTGACCATGTATGAGTTCGAACACGAGAAGGTACCCGAGACCCTGGCATGGGAAAACCAGCGCGGCCAGGACGCGATGCACGAATACATCGGAGGTACCTACGTTCACGCTTCGGGTTCACCCGGCGTGTACCGCCGTGTGTTTCCACCCCGTGCATTCTGACATCCGACCTGTTAGCTCGACCCCGCTAATTGAACGAGCGGTTTACCGCGAGAGGTGGCGGCGATGCCTCGAAATTTGACCGTTCAGGAGTCCCACGAATTTCTGGACAGCAAGCCTGGCTGGATTGCGTTGACCACCATTGGGCCAGACGGGTATCCCCACACCGTGCCGCTGGGCTACTTTCGGCTGGGTGAGGACATCGTAATGGGAGTCCGGGGCAATACCAGAAAGCTCAAGAACATCGAGGACAACCCGAAGGTGAGCCTGCTACTGGAGAGCGGCAAATCGAGGGGGGACATCAAGGGCTTGATGGTCCAGGGCACCGCAACGGTGCATTCCGAGCCCTCCGATGCCCTGTACTTTGCCCGGGAAGCCGTGAAACTACGCGGCGTCCCTGAGCAGGAGCTTCCCACCGAGCCTCGAAAGGACGCGGTTTACATAAAAGTGACACCGCAACGGATCCGCTCATGGGACTATTCCTAGCCGTTCCCGAATCGGGCGGACCGTCACGCAACCGACGCCAAGGGGGATAGACATGCCAAGACTGGAAGGAAAAGTTGCGCTGATCAGCGGAGGCGCGAGAGGACAGGGCGCAGTCGAAGCCAGGATGTTTGCCGGGGAAGGGGCTAAAGTTGTCATCGGAGACATCCTCGATGCCGAAGGGCAACAGGTGGAGGCTGAAATCAACGAGGGCGGCGGCGAGTGTGTTTACGTCCGGTTGGACGTCACCAGCGAAGTAGACTGGCAGCAGGCCGTCGAGACCGCCGTTGGCCGTTTCGGCAAGTTGGACGTTTTGGTGAACAACGCCGGTATCGGCAGCCCTCGCGGGCCGGATGGCGAGCGGGTCCTCATCGAGACCCTGACCGAGGACCAATGGGACCGGACCCTGGACGTGAACGCCAAGGGAGTGTTCCTGGGCACCAAAGCGGCCATCCCTGAGATGCGCAAGGCGGGCCGGCGGCTCTATCATTAACATCTCGTCGGTGGCTGGACTGGTCGGCGGGACCACCTCAGCCTGAGGTGGTACCCAAAAACTAGACAGGTGGCTAAGAGAGAGTCCAGCTCCTAAAATACCGGCAGCGGTTGCTGTTGGGGAGGAGAAGGACATGAGGCAGACGAGGAAGAAACACAGCCCAGCGTTCAAGGCCAAGGTGGCCCTGGCCGCTCTTGCAAGGGGAAGAGACCATCGCCCAGTTGGCCAGCCGATTTGAGGTCCATCCCAGCCAGATTCACGCTTGGAAAAGGGCCCTGTTAGAAAGGGCCCTGTTAGAAGGAGCTCCGGAGCTATTTGCCGACAACCATAAATCCCAGGAAAAGGCCAAAGAAGCTCAAATTGACCAACTCTACCGGCACATCGGCCAGCTGAAGGTGGAACGCGATTTTTTGTCGGAAAGGTCCGGTCTATGAATCGCAGCCTGCGGCGAGGCCATGATCGACCGAGGCCATAAGCAACTGTCCCTGGTCCGTCAATGTATCCTGCTGGACGTCAGCCGGGCCTCGGTGTACTACCGGCCGGTACGACCAGGGCAGAAGACCTGGAGTTGATGGCCCTGATGGACCGTCAGCATTTGAAGACCCCCTTCTACGGTTCCAGGAGGATGAAGGCCTGGCTGCTGGCAGAGGGCTACCTAGTGAGCCGAAGCAAGGTTCGAAGGCTGATGCGGTTGATGGGCCTGGAAGCCATCTACCGGCGTCCCAACACTAGCAAGCCAGCTCCGGGACATCGGGTCTATCCCTACCTGCTGAAGGGAGTGGAGGTTAATCGGGTCGACCAGGTCTGGGCCGCGGACATCACCTACATTCCCATGGCTCAGGGCTTCCTGTACCTGGTGGCCATCATGGACTGGCACAGCCGGCATGTGCTGGCCTGGAAGCTCTCCAACACCATGGACACGGACTTCTGTGTGACGGCGTTGGAGGCAGCATTGGGCAAGGGACGGCCGGAGGTCTTTAACACGGACCAGGGGGCACAGTTCACCAGTGATGCCTTTACCCAGACGTTGGAGGAGCGGGGCATTCGGGTCAGCATGGATGGTAAAGGTAGGTACCTGGACAACATCTTTGTGGAGCGGTTGTGGCGGAGCATCAAGTATGAGGAGGTGTATCTGAAGGCATACCAGACTGTCGCAGAAGCCCGAGTTGGGATCAACGCTTACCTGGAGTTCTACAACCGGCGGAGACCTCACCAGTCTTTGGGCTATCGAACCCCAGCACAGGTGTACCAAAAGGGCCAGGCAGAAAAGAGGGTAGCAGCTCAAGAACCAGGGCTGACATCGGGCTTGGTGAAACCTAGCGTAGGGGCGGGAGACTCTCTTAATTTAGCCCTCAGGCTGTCTTAATCATTGGGTCCACCTTACCGGTCCGCGAGCGCCTCTTCCCGTGTCCTATCCCGCCATCTCGCTCAGCACAGCCACTGCAGACCGCCATCGGCGCCCCCAAAAGCGCCTGCGCCCGCCCGCCAACCTCCCGTCTACCCGAATTCGAGCCCGGATCATCGCGCCTGCAACTCCCTCCCCCCTCTTCCGCTGTCCTCACGCCCTCCATCCGGGTCCATCGGTGGATTCGGACTTAGCGAGGGCTTCCAACAGGTCCATCGCCGCGAGTCCGGTTGTAGTGCGCTCTTCGAGGCCCTTCAGCACGTGCTCTGCGCGTTCCTTGAGAGGCCGAAGCACGGCCTCTAGGCCCGGCTCGCTCTCTACCTCTGTCTGAAGGCCACGCACTAAGTTGAACACCTTGGCCTCGTCCGGACCTGACTTTTTCCTGAGCGCCGTAAGTGTGCGCAAGTCGAAGGTGACTGCCTTGGTGAGATTGCCCAGTCCATACATCGCAGCCGACTCTTCCACCAGCCGCTGGGTCTTGTGCGCCAGTTCTGCCACGAAGTCGGGGCGGTCGGCGTATGGGTTGCGAACGGAGGCGTAGAGCCTGACTAGCTGCTTGAACGTGTCTATGTGGTCACGCAGCTCTGCGGACGGCGAGAGTATCTCCCACAGCGCCTCTACCTCCTTGTAGGCCGAGAAGAACCCTTTGCGGGCATCGGGGTCTATGAAGCGCGTGTACACCACCTGCTCCAAGCGCTCGTCCGCGCTTCCTCCGGCGGTGGAGTAGGCTGCCCGTGTCTCTGCTACTCGACCGCCTTCCTCGTAGTCGAGGTAGCTCGCCTTCGCCTTGACTATCTTGTCCTGAAAGTCATGCATCAGCAGGTCGAGGTCCTCTATCGCGCCGCTGACATCGTATGAGTCGAACTGTAGCGCCTTCCGCAGCTCACGCAGGACGCCCACGAAGTCCACGACGAGGCCGATGGCCTTGCTGTTGCCTTCCCCGTCCATGTAGGGCCGGTTCACCCGAGCGATGGCCTGCAACAGCACGTGGTCGCGCATGGGCTTATCCAGGTACATACAGTAGAGCAGCGGCGCGTCGTAGCCCGTCAGCAGCTTGTCGGTGACTATGAGTATCTTCGGCTCGTCGTTTGCCTTCTTGAAGGTTAGCCGGACGTCCTTCTCCTGCTCTTCCGAAAGCTGAAGCTCGGCGACGAGCGGCCTTTCCACGATGTCATTGGTGTTCTCCGAGTACACCGGCACGCTCCACTCAGGCGGCAGCAGCTTGTCGAGCGCGCGCTTGTACTTGGCGCAGGCTTCGCGGCTTACGCCCACCAGGAACGCCTTGTATCCGAGGGGCAGCACGTTCTCCTGAAAGTGCTGAGCAACGAACGCCGCGACCTTCTCGATCCTGTCGTCGGCGGTGAGGAAGGTGCGGAGCCCCACAGCCCTGTCCAGGACCCGGTTCAACTCGTCGACGTCAGTCACGCCTTCCATCTCGGCTAGGGCGAAGAACTCCCTATCGAGTTGCCCGGCCGGCACGGTCATCTCGCTGGGCGCCATCATGTGGCGGATGGGCAGCGTCGTCTCGTCTTCGATGGACTCGGCTATAGAGTACTTGTCCAAGTAGCCCTGATCGTCGTCTGCGCCGAATATCTTAAAGGTGCCCTCCCCGTGCGCCGTCCGTGCGATGGGCGTGCCGGTGAAGCCGATGATCGTGGAGTTGGGCAGTGCGGCCATGAGGTACGTGCCCAACTCTCTAGCGACGGAGCGGTGCGCCTCGTCTATGAACACGTAGATGTTGTCATTGAGGTTGGCGTCCTTCTCGATGCCCTCGAACTTATGGATCATCGAGATGATGAGCCCTCTCCTATCGGTAGCCAGCAACTCCCGCAGCACTTCCTTAGAGCCAGCGCGCCAGACGGCGATGTCCTGCTGCTGCATCTCGCCGAGTAGTCGCTCGACCCAGCCCGCGAGCTGGCCTTCGAGCTCCGTGCGGTCCACGACGACCACGACCGTCGGGTTGCGGAACGCCTCCTTCGCTTCCAATATCAGGCGGGCGGCTGTGAGCAGCGTGAAGGTCTTGCCGGCCCCCTGGGTGTGCCAGACGAGGCCGCGCCGCTTCCCCGGGTCGGCGCATCGCTCGACGATGCGGTCGACGGCGCTGCGCTGGTGCTGGCGCAATACGGTCTTGCGCGTCTCGCCATCCTCCACGTAGAAGAGAATCCAGTCGCGCAGGATGCGCAGAAAGTCCGTCGGCTCAAAGAAGGACTGAACGGCGAACCGGTAGCTTTCTTCCGGGGACTCCTTCCACCGCGCCATGTACCGGCGAGATATGTTCCAGGTGACGCCGTACCAGTAATCCAGTAGGTGGGTGACGTTGAAGAGTTGCGCCGTGCCCAGCAGCTCCGGCGTCTCTAACTCATAGCGGCGCAGCTGCGTAAGGCCCCGCTCAATGGCGTCAGCGTCCGTGGGGTTCTTGTGTTCCACTATGGCGGCGGGCACGCCGTTGACCACGAACATAACGTCGGCGCGGTTGCTCTTGCGGGCCGGAGGCTTGAGCCGCCACTCCCACGTGACGTGCAGGACGTTGGCCCCGGGCGTGTCGAAGTCTATGAGCCTGACCTGTCGGTGGCGCTGCTCGGCCTCGTCGTACCATTGCCTCTCGCCGCGTAGCCAGGCCAGCATCTGGCGGTTGCCCTCAATGGTGGGTGGAAGCGCCTGGAGGTTCTCGACCACCGACCGGACGGCATCCTCCTTCATCCAGGGGTTGAAGCGGCGCAGGGCCTCTTCCAGCACGCCGCGAAACAGAAGCCCGGCCTCTCCGCCTCTCATGGCGAGGGCGTTTGACGGCGACAGTGGCGTCCAGCCGATCTCCGCCGCGTGGCGGACCATCGGGAACTGGACGCTGCCTGCTTCTGTGATGTTGAGTTCAGTCATGGCTTGACCTTATCTCGCCCCCATAACGCCCTCTAATAACGCCCCTAAGACGCCCCCATAACGCCCAAGGGCTGATCTATGCCTTCACCGTGCGCTTCCAACGCCCCGACCGTCCACGGCCAGGGGACACGACCAGCCCTTTAGCCTTCAACTCCTCCAGTGCCCTTCGCACTTGACGCTCGCTAACGCCAGGACCCAAGCGGGTGCGAATCTCGCTTCGCGTCAGCCCGTCCTCTGCACTGTCCAGCAGCGCCAAGACCTCATCCCATCTTTGGGCGGGACTGGCTTTACTGTCCTCTGACCGGGGCACGAACTGGCCATGCCGAAACCGCACGGTAACGGCCCCACCGTCATCCTCGATCTCCGGGACCGGAAGCCCCGAACTGCTTGCCAAGTCGGCCATCTTCAGCGTCCCGCTTCCCCATTCCTCAATGATTCCGCGACGGTAGAAGGTGCGGGCGATCAACGGGTTCCACGGCCGTGACTCGTGCGGCGCGAACAGCTTCTCCGGCGTCAGGCCGAAGTGCAGGGAGCCGGAGGACGTGACCTCTAGAGGTCTGGCCGGAAAGCCATTGGCCGGGTTTCGCGCTACGCCAGACAGACGTATTATAGTCTTATGTGGCATGATAGTGTCTGTAATACGGTTCAATAACCCACTATTACATCGATAATCGTCGCTAAGAAAACGGCAGCTTGGAGAGAATCGGGGTTTCCGTCCGAGTTTCTAGGCGGTCGTCGTAGACCGCTATGCCAACAGAGCCGCCGCCGATGGAGTAGTCGCGGTGGCAAAGGGCGTTGGCCAGCGCCTCGCGGGTGGCCAGAGGTGGGTATAGGGGCTTGTCGATGCGCTCGAAGCGGTCCTGCTCGAACCGCCCGGCGATGGGCAGGGTGTCGCGCAGAAAGCGCTCCGCGTTCACCAGAAGCGTGAAGGCGTTGCCGTTGAACTGGCGATTGTCCAGGAACTCCATCCGGTCGGTCCCCCGGAAGCGGGCGACGCGCAACAAGCACTGCGGCATCTCGAACTCCAGCCGCTCCGTGCTGCCGAACAGCACTGCCGCCGCCCGAAGCAGCACGCCGTCACGCAGAAGGCCAAGGCCCCGCAGCAGGTCAGACGGACCTCCACCTACAGGCTCCTCAAGCCGCCCGCGCCGGACCGCCTCAGAGACTGTCCGGCGAATCTCGGCCAGGTCAAGGTCGTTGACCGACCACCCGGCGGCGGGCTGGTTCTCCCAGCGTTGCTCGCTGTGCATCCGCTCGAACAGCATCCGGTTGTACTCGTCGGCGGACATTGCCAGCGTCGTGTTCCCGACCCGGCGGTAGGCGCTGCCTCGGTAGGTGTACGGCCTCGATGCCCCTTGGCTCGTGCTGACCACGATGACGTCGCGGTCGCCATCCACGCTGACCCGTTCGATTGTTGGAAACGCCGGAGGCTCTATTCGCCCAAGCTCGGCGCTCAGCTCCTCGATGGTGCGCTCGCTGACCTGCTGACCAACCACATCCCCGCCAGGGGTCACGCCGAACAGCACTTGCCCACCACCCTGGTTCAGGAAAGCGCACACCGTCATGGCCGCCTCCCGACGCGCCCCGGTAGTGGCCTTGAATTCCAGCGTCTCGGATTCGCCGGAAGCGGCGAGGGCTGCGACTTGACCACGTGTCACCTAGTACTACAACGACGTGTTATCCTACAAGGTAACTCGTGGGCGGATTTTGAAGCTGGCAACGAACGAGTGCGAGTCTCCCATGATGAACGGTCCGTAGCTGAAGAAGAAGACCTGAGCGTGTTTTCTCATAACGCGTCGTTGTAGTACTAGAGGTCTGGCCGGAAAGCCATTGGCCGGGTTTCGCGCTACGCCAGACAGACGTATGATAGTCTTATGTGGCATGATAGTGTCTGTAATACGGTTCAAGAACCCACTGTTACATCGACAATCGTCGCTAAGAAAACGACGACTTGGAGAGAATCGGGGTTTCCGTCCGAGTTTCTAGGAGCCCCCTCGGTTGATACCGATGCAAGCAACTGTTCACCACTGGTTACGCCACTGAGCCCCTGCGGAAGCAGGGAACTGCGTGAAGTTATGGCCAACTTAACTCCCTTTTCTGTAATGACCTGGTCCAAACGCCCCATGTTCTTCATCAGGTCGGCGGTCTGGATTCGCCGAGGCCATGAGATAATCAAATTGTCTCTCGCGCGGGTTACGGCTACATAGAGAAGGCGTCTTTGTTCTGCGACTACACTCGGGCTATCCACATCTTGACCGGGCATGAATTGGTCGGCAACACCGGCTATAACGACGTTATCCGCCTCGAGCCCCTTTGCCGAGTGGAGCGTCATAATCCGCACCCGGGGCTCTTCAGTCTTCGAAGCTCCTAGTGGAGCGCGTGTCGCGATTCGATATCGCAGTGTAGCCGTTACTCTTGAAACGTCAGGTGTCTCTTGGAGAGTGAGAAGTTCGTGAGCCGCAGTGCGGAGTTCCAGCAAGTCTTCAGCCAACCATTGCCGCTTCTCTTCGTCGGGCTCTCCCTTGGCCAATGATTCATCGAAGCACTCGTCGATGATTTCTGCCGGTGTCAATGCTCGTCCGATCAGTTCAACTGCCGCTTTCGCCCTCGTCCTGATGTGGCTCTGCCCGGCGCCGGAGACTGCGATCTCTCCACTCGCTATACCTTTCACGAGAGCGTGACCGTCGATGCCTACCGGGAGGCTGCCATATCCGCTAGCATTTCGCCGTGGGGCTTGTTCCCGCTTCTTACCATGAAGTCCGAGGTATGAGCGGGCAGCCACGAAATCATCGGGATCTGCCAAGAGCGAGACTGTCGCGAAGGCCTCCTGCGCGACGTGGTGATCGAGCACCTGCTCGGCGAATGCGGTCTTTGCATCGTCGCCAATGGCATCGGCCAAGCGGTAGCCAATGAATCTACGTGGAACCAGCACAAGGAATGATTCCCCCGCGTTAGCCTGTATGTACGCAACTAGCCCGCTAATCTCGTCGTCAAGGGTTTCCCATTGAACAGCTTTCACCTCGCCAATCCGCCCACTCTTCCAATTCATGGGTGGCTTATTGCTTCCAGCCTCGGCCATCATCAGATTGGCCGTAGTAAGGATCCGTTCGCCACATCGACGGTTATCAGTAAATGTGAGGTCCTTGCACTGTGGCCAATCCGTGTTGAATTCCGCAATCCCCTCGGGGTGGTTGAATCGAAAACGGTATATTGATTGGTCGTCGTCTCCCATGACGGTAAGCGTACCGGACTCCGACCATATCATGCGGACGAGTTCTTGCTCTGCTGCGGTCAAATCCTGATACTCGTCGATGACAACCTGGTCAAACTGACCAGGAGGAATATCTTGACTCTCAAGGCCAGTCACGCAGAGGTAAACAACCTCCCCGACCAACATCCCATGATGTCGTTGCAACCATTGCCGTACGGCCCCAGCGAAAGCGGCGTTTGCGTAGACTGTTCGCTGAGATCTACTTGCCTGCAACAATCTCAGCGCCTCCCTGCGCTTATGTACATCCCCTATGGTCAAAGCAACTTCTTCAAGGTCGTAAAGCATAGCATCCTGCTCATACCGCAACAGGAATCGCAAACTCATGCCTTGGCGGGCCAATGGAAACTTTCGTAGCAATTCTGTGGCGTGTGAGTGGAGGGTTGAGACCTTCACTTCTTTACCGACTGCTTCTCTCAATTCCTTGGCTATTGCTCGAGTGAAGGTTCCAACGAAGATTGTCTCAGGGTTGATACCATTGTTTTGAATGAGCCTTTGGATGCGGCGCTTAAGGCAAGTGGTCTTTCCGGCTCCCGGCCCTGCCAGAACGCGGATAACCTGGGCATCAGATTCAATCAGTTGGTGTGCGGTAGTCCCTTCAATCCCTCTTATCCACGGGGCAGAACTATCCTCGGCTGGCGCGACAATCGTTGTCATCCTGTACCTCCAAGTGATGCTCTCTCCAACTCCCTCACCCGAATCTCACCCGTCGTCAGCTTGTGCAGCAGCGCCTTGAACAGCTCCTCCAGCACGGCGCGTTTGCGGCGGTGGAGATCTACCTTGCAGTCGATGACGTCGAGAACCGCGACGATCTCGCGTTGCTCACTAAGTGTGGGGGGCAACGGAAGTAGCAGGCTGTCTATTGCGGCTGTGTTGAGGTTGAACTTCCCATCTGAAGATGAAATGGCTCTCCCAGCCACGATGCTGGTTCCCATCTCAGAGCCGAAGAAGGACGCCGCGAAGTGTGGGACCACGTAGTCCGGCTTCACTCTTGCGCGAATCAGATACGATGCGAACAGAGCTTTGGCAGGATAGCCGTTGTAGACGGCGCAGGAACCAAGACGATCCAGGACGCCGTTCGTCCGGATGAAAACCAAATCACCGTCTTCAAGTTGGTACTTTGCGGCGTCATTGCCTGTGAGCGTACAGTATTTGAGATCGTCTGCGGTTACACGCTGTGGTTCGATGTTCGGGATACGAAGCACGGGGCGCTCAGATACGTCGTATGTGCATCGGATCGACGTACCATATTGGAGATTCTCGCGCACGGTCGCAAAGTTGACGAGTTGCCAACTCTCCGGCAGTGGCCCGATCTCCGTCTCCTTCCGCGCCTCGCCCCGCAGCCCGCGCGTGAACAGGGTGTGCATGGCGGCGCGCTTGAGGGCTTGGGCCTCTTCAACCAGTGCCTCCGATTGACTGATTGCTTCATGCACAAGCCAAAGCAAATCGGCAATCCCTTGTTGTTCGCTGAGGGTGAAAGCGAGCATTGGGAAATCGCGTGTATGCGCCCATGAGGTCCTTGGGTGTTGAACACCGGTGGTCCCTGCGACAGCGTATTCGAGGAAGCCGGGAGAGTGAACAGCCGCAGCTAGGAACCTAGAAGTCTGGCCGGAAAGCCATTGGCCGGGTTTCGCGCTACGCCAGACAGACGTATTATAGTCTTATGTGGCATGATAGTATCTGTAATATGGTTCAAGAACCCACTGTTACATCGACAATCGTCGCTGAGAAAACGACGGCTTGGGGAGAATCGGGGTTTCCGTCCGAGTTTCTAGGGTCTACGTTGGCTTTCGCGCGGAGCACGAGAAGCTCCGTCGTGCAGACGCCCGGCTCATCAGCGAGCACGGCTTTGTCCAGGTATGGCCGGAGTTTTCCATACAGCACGTCGCTGGGTTGAAACGCCGAGGTATTGCTCCTCATTTCGGACGCTTTCCCACTGCCAATGCGGACTAGCCGCCCTGGGGCCAAGTGTTCAAGGCCTAGATAGAGCGCGTCAGGCCGCGCGCCGGGTTGTACCGGCTCCGCGATCAACTCGCACAAGTCACTGAGGCGGACTGTTTCACCACTCATCACGCCAATCCCTTCAACCTTGTGAGGACGGTCTGAAGGTCCGCTGAGACCGTCGCCTCTTCTGCAACGATTGCCTCAAATCGCTCCATGATGTCATGTAAGTCAAAATCGTCGCCACCTGCTGCCTGTCCTACCCACCGGCTCGGGCTGAGGTTGTAGTCGGCCTCCGCCGCCTGCTCCCGGGTGATGACGGCGACCTCGCCCTCGACAGGCTCGCCCTTGAGGAAGGCCGCGGCGATGGGGCGGATGTCATCCTCCGGGACGTAGTTCTTGGGGCGGCCCTTGCCGACGCGACGACTGGCGTTGACGAGCACGATCCCGTCCTTGCGATTCTCCGGCTTTCGCTTGGACAACACGACGATGATGCCGGCGGCGTTGGTGTTGTAGAAGAGGTTGTCCGGCAGCAGGACCACGCCGTCTATTAGGTCCCGCTCCACGAACCACCTGCGGATGTTGCGCTCCCGGTCCTCGTTCTTGCTGCCGGAGCCGCGGGTCACGGCGCCAGTGTCCAGCACCACCGCCGCCCGTCCACGCTCGTTCAGGCAGGCCAGGGTGTGCTGGAGCCACGCCCAGTCTCCCTTGCCGGTGGTGACGCCGCCGGCGGTGCGGAAGCGGTCAAAGGGGTCGTTCTCGAAGAGACCAGGGAAATAAAGCTGCCCTCGGTCTGGCAGGCCCAAGTGCCACCAAGGTTCTATATGGAGTAATAGGCCTGATTGGCATCCCCTGGCGAGTCAAGAAATCAGTGAACTGGCGGACCGATTCGGTGTAGGTGTCCACGGTTCGCGGGGAAAGATTCCTAGCCCGAAGCGACCGAGCAAAGCTGCCAAGTAGGAACTGGGTCTGGACGGATTCGACTGTAGCGGTTGACATAAACTCACCCCTCTCTATGTACAGTTATCATCTGAATCAGCGGTGTGGCAAGTACCAACTGTCAGTAGAAAGGGGGAGAGCGACCAGTTATGGAGTCATTCCAGACACGGAATGAGGGGATTGGCGGGCCTGCCAAGACTGAATTGCGAACTCGTACCAAGGGTCGCAACGGGCTTTGCCAGAAACCTTGCGCGGCGTTCCTTGGTCAGCTGCCGCGTCTGCACATGCGGCGGCCCGTTACGCCCATCACGATGGGCATGAGGGTGTCGATGACGGCCCAAAATTGTCCGTCGGCCTCGTTGTTGGGAGACAGAGAGCTAAACCAGTTCCAGAAGAACAGGATGAACACAGCAACTGCCCCGTAGAAAACCGCGTTCGCTTCCAGATATCGCTTCAGGTCCGCCGAACCGTCGCCATCGACACGGCGCTTTTCCACGTAGCTGCCGGCCAAGGCAATCACCATACCCACCGCCATGAACCAGTTGAGTATCTCCCACACCGTGAATGGCTCGTCTCCGCCCGGGTGGTACAGGGGAGTAACGATAAAGCTTACGGCAACCACAGCCGCAAGCAACACAAGGTAAGCCGCTGCTGCACGAATCAGGATGGACATGCTTTCCCCCTCAAATCAAACTGAGGCTCTCCTCATTAGCCTTAGCGCCGCCATTCGGCGATATTCCACATCTCGCTATCCCAGCCGTTGATCCGAACGCCCTTCAGGGTGTTCAGGTGTGCGGAAACGAAGCCCCGGCTAACCAATGGAATCTCGTAATAGCGCTGCACGTCCATGTCGTGCAGCTGCTTTACCAGCGCCTCCCGCTCCGAGCCGATTTGGGTTTGCTCCAGCTGGGCGTAGAGTCTGTCGTACTCCGGATTGCACGAGCGGGCAATGTTCCCCAAGGCCCAGTCATTGCCCTTGGTCGGGATATGTTTGCAGAGGGGGCCGGATAGGGACTGCTGCGGGTCTATGCCGGAACCGGAAGCGTACATCTGCACGTCGGCGAAGAACCTGCGATACGACGCTTCCTTGTTAGCCACGGGGTCGCCGCCGAAAAAGACGCTGGCATCGTGCTGTACCAGCTCCGTCTCGATGCCTATCTTACGCCACCAACCGCGAACGAGGGCCTGCGTGTCCTGTCGAATAGCATTGACCGAGGTCTGGTAAGTGATCCGCAGGGGCACTCCGTTGTATTCACGGACGCCGTCGCCGTCGGTATCGAGGACACCGTTATCGTCCAGCAGCCGGTTGGCGCCCTCGATGTCCTGGGTCAGGCACCCGTCGTTGGCGGTAGAAACATAAATGGGCGGGCCGGTCAACAGATTGCAGGTGGGCTCCGCAGCGAAGCCGTAGAGGTCCTCCGATATGCGGCTACGGTCTATGGCCAGCGACATGGCCTGGCGAATGGGCTTGAAGGTCAGGAAGGGGTGGGGGTTTTGTCCATCCAGATACTCGGAGCGATTGTCGCCCAAAGCCGGGTCGGGATTGGTCTGGTTGACGACGATACGCTCCACCAGGCTGGTGAAGGCGACGACCACTGTGCCCAGTCCCGCTCCTTCCATCCGAGTAAGAATCTCCGGCTCCACTTGTGTGTTCCAGGCGTAGTCGGCTTCGCCCCTTTCCATCACGGCGCGGGCCGCCGAAATCGCATAGCCGCCGCCCTTGAGGACCACCCTGTCGAAATAGGGCGCCGGGCCCCGGTAGAAGGGGTTGCGCTCGTAGACGGCCCCTTCGTTGGTCTTGAAACCGGTGATGCGGTAGGGGCCGGTGCCCATCGGGGCGGTGTTCTGCGCCTCGCAGGTCGTGGCGGCCGCGCCGATGCAGTCGGCAAACTGCGCGCGGCTGATGATGGGCGTTCCGGCGCCAACGAAGGCCCGGTACGGGTAGGGTGTGGGCGCGTCGAAGGCGATTCGGACGGTGAGATTGTCGAGGGCCAGCACGGAGGCGATGCCGTCAAACGAGCTCTCGGTCGTGCATCCCGTATCTTCATCCACGCAATAGAGCCACGTGAAGACAACATCCTCGGCCGTCATGTCGCTGCCATCCGACCACTTCAGGCCCTCTTTCAGCTTCCAGGTAATCGACATCAGGTCCTTGGAAGAGCCTCCGTTCTCGATTGTGGGGATTTGGGCGGCCAGCGCTGGCACGAGGTTGCCGTCTGGGTCGTATTTAGCCAGAGGCCCCAACGTGATTGCTCCGGCATCCAAGTCTTTAGTGCCACCCGACAGGTAGGGTCCAGGCAGAGTTGGAGCCTGCCAATAGAGGATTGTCAGAACTTTCTCCTCTGTTGTGGTTCCTAATGGAGCGATGAAGGCGTAGACGCCGCCGTCCAGGGAGCCCACGTACATAACGCCGTCGGTGACGGTGTAGGAGGGGATGCCATCAAAATAGCCCTTCTGAAACCTCCAGAGCTCTTCCCCGGTTGCCGCATCCAGCGCCCGTAGGTGTCCATCGCTGGACTCTGCATACAGAACGCCGTCGGCCACCATGGGTGACTGCAAGGCCCAGGCCATCGACTCCCGGCTCCAGACAAGCCCGCCGGTGGCGGCGTCAAGGGCGTAGAACCGGCCGGATTCGGAACCCACGTACACGATGCCCCCGGCAGTCACGGGCGCGGTGTTGATCATCATGCCCGCTTCGTATGACCAGAGGACCTCCCCCGTCGCTGTGTCCAGGGCGTAGATGTGTTCGTCCGGCGAGAAGTAGTAGACGTTGTCTGCGACTGCGGCCGGGAAGTCCCTCGCGGGCAACCTCTCCGTCCCGTAGCTCCAGATGAGCGCCCCGGTCGCCTCGTCCAGGGCTTGGGCGGTATTGAAGGCCGTCAGGTATACGATTCCTCCGATGACTGTGGGTGGGGATTCCACGGGGATCCCGGTATTGAAGCTCCAGACCACCTTTCCGGTTGATGCGTCCAGGGCATGGAACTCGCCGAATCCGCCCGGCACGTAGACCTTGTCGCCCGCAACCGTAGGAGTGAACTCAGGGGTGAACGGATACGGCCTTTCGGCAAACCACAGGACTTCTCCGGTCATTGCGTCGAGAGCGTGGACCCTGTGGTCCCCCTCCGCCAGTGCGCCGAGGTAGACCATCCCGCCACTTACGGTAGGGGAGTACTGCGCCCAGTCGCCGGTGTCGTAACTCCACAGCAACCCCCCGGTCTCGGCATCCAGGGCATACATGTGGTTGTCGTTGGACCCTACGTACACCGCCCCGCCGGCCACGGTTGGGGACGACCTTATGACGTCGTCCGTCTCAAAGCGCCACAGCAACTCTCCGGTCTCCGCGTCCAAGGCATACACGTGGTTGTCGTCAGACCCTGCGTAGACCGCGCCGTCGACCACGGTCGGCGCATTGACAACCCAGCCTCCGGTGGGATTGCGCCAGAGCAGGGACACATCCGCCTGCGGTGGGTCGGGGGGGCCGGCATCGCCAGACAATATCTGTTCAGGAACACAGCTCAGGAGGCCGACCGTAAACTTCAAGGCTGCAGTGGCGGCGGCAGGGCTGGCGTCCGGCAGGGTACCGGCAACGATATCAGCCACATCGGCGTCCGCCAGCAACTCTCTCAGGCACCCTTCAGCCTCCTCGGTCAGCCCCTCCATCTGCGCAACAAGGGCGGAGAGGAATAATCCTAAGGCCGTTTCCGGAGCGAGGCAGCCGAATATAGACGCCTCCCACTGCTGCGTGTCGCCTTCGGGCATAGCACGCCGTTCCAGCACGGACTCCAGCAGCTCATCACCCAATTCGGTGCGGATGCAGGATTGCTCGGAGGTGGTGAACCTGTCGAACAGCTGCCCCCAGAGGGTGGCAGTGTCGATGTCGAAATCACCTATCGCGGGAGCGCCAACCCGCTCCGGCGTTGGCGCTGGGGTCGGGGTCGGGGTCGGGGTCGGGGTCGGGGTCGGGGTCGGTGCTGGGGTGGATGTTGGCGGAACCGGTGTCGCCGTAGGGGTACTGGTGGCCGGTAAGGGAACGGGCGTTTCCGGAGGCAGGGCCGTTGGCGTCGCTGCCGGTTCGTCGGTACATGCCGACAGCAACGCGGCGACCAGCAACCAAAGCAGCCCAACCCATACTATCCGGCATGCGGACCTTCCCAACACACCCCTTACGCGCAAAGTGAACACCAACTGCTTGTCTCCTTCCTTAGGTAGATCCGCGGCCTCCAAGCTCGTCATATGCCACGTGGGGACGGTAGGGCACGCCCACGCGGAGTAATCCTGCCACGACGTAGGTTGGGAAATCAGGGCGCGTAGCTGTAGACAACGGGTAGCCCCGCAATGTCGGTGACGCTGGAATCGGTGTGGTGCGCTATTTGTACGCGGCCGGTGCCGCAGTCGCCGAACTCGTCACAGGAGATGACCCCGATGATACCCCTGAAGCCGGAAACTCCGGCCAGCGCCTCCCGGAGCCTGGCCCGGTCGATGTACAGCGCATCTCCGTCGACAACAGCGACCACGTCGATCGCGCGGAGGAGCATCGTGGCCGCGTCGTAGGCGTGGGCCAAATAGGCGGATGTGGACGCCTCGCCGTACCGCTCTCGATAGTCGGCGACGAGCGCCTCGCCGCCCTTGCCGGTTGCCTCGTTCGTGTTGCCGCCGAAGCTCAACTCCGGACCCGGGAAGTAGACGCCCTCCGACTCGGGGATGGCCAGGAACTCGGAGACCAGCAGGGCCGCGCCGCCAATCAGCGTGACGTCCTCAAGCCCACCGATCTGGCCGACCTGCCGGACGATGTGGGCGCCTTCTTCCTGGAAGAGGGGGAAAAAGAGGCCATCCGGACTGCCCTCCGCAATCCGGGTGAGGACGGGGGCCATGTCCGTATCGCCCCTGCTGACAGAGGCGACGGCGACCGAGCCGCCTAGCTCCTCGAATGCGGTGGTGAAGGCGCCGGTGAGGCCGGTAGTGTAGGGGTCGCCGTCGTGGATGGCCGCCATCCTGCGCAGGCCGAGATCGTTGTAGGCAAACTGCGCCACCGCGCGCGCCTCATGCAGATCGTTGCTGGAGGTCCGGTAGTAGCCGGGATGATGGTTGGAATCGGCGTTGCCGTGAAGGTCGGAGGTCAGCGAAGGGGCCGTATTGGAGGAAGAGATCATCACCAGGCCGGCCTCGCTGAGGATTGGTGAAGCGGCGGTGGCGGCGACGGAGCAGGACGTGCCGATGACGCCGACGACCCGGGGGTCGCCGGTCACCGTATCCGCGGCGGCACGTCCGCCTTCCTCGGTGCAGAGCGAGTCGAGGCCGGCGCCCATCTCGACATCGTGCCCTTTGATAGGGCCATAATCAGCCAACGCCAGCGCCACGCCGCGTTGGCTCGGGGCGCCCAGGTCACCAAGCCCTGTAAGGACGTGCATCGAACGTACCTGGATGGCCTCTCCGGGTGCCACCTGCACGGCTCCGAGGGGACCGGCTTCGAAGCCCTGTCCTCCGCATGAGACGGCGCCCGCCCACAGCAAAGCGACGGCCAGCAAACATAAGCGCGCAACCCATACTGTCCGTCGAGTGGACTCTCCCAAAATACACCCCCCTACACGCAACGAAAAGGCTAACCGCCCGCTCCTTGGCTTCGCCGCAAAGCCCGTCAGTCCCTCCCAGCCATTATGCGCTCGAAGAGCCTGCTGGAACAAGCTATGCTAAACCTCGTAACAGTTCAGAGTTGATGAGGTGAATTTGCCGAAGGCCGCTGTCCTGATGAAAACACTAGCGGTCGGAGCGCAGTTGTGGCATAAAAGAACAATGGAACCGGAATTGGACCTGAAGCAGGCGAGCCGGGAAACCCTGCTGGCGGTTATCGCGGAACAGCAGGATACCGTTGCCCAAATGGAAAAGCGGGTAGAGGGCCTGGAAGCCCGGCTGTCGGGCGGTGGCCCGGAGGCCAGGATGCCGGGCCACAAGCCGACCGCCAGGCGCAAGAAGCCGGCGGAACAGGAGAAGAAGCCGCGCAAAAAGCACCGGTTGGGCTTCGTGCTGAAGCGACCCAAAAAACACCTCCTGAAAGCTAAGGATGAAGAGCGGAAAGCCTTTATCATCCAGTACAGCCAAATCCGAGAGGAGGCCGAAAGGATAGGGGCCAAAATCTTCTTCGTGGACGAAGCCCACTTTCGGGCCGATGCTGGCCTGAGGGGCAAATGGGTGCTCAAGGGAGAGCCAGCGCTGGTGGACTCCACCAGTCCCCGGTGGGGAGAGAAGGCCAACTACTACTCGGGAGTTTGTCTGGAGACTGGGGAGGTGGAAGCCATGGAGATAGCTGGAAACAGCACTGCCGAGACCTCCACCGCCTTTTTACAGCAGCTAAGAGAAAACCATCCTGGACCTCTGGTAGTGATTTGGGACAATGGGCCAGCCCACCGAGGTGAAGCGATTCGCAGCTATCTGGCCACTCCTGACTTGCATCTGAGGTTGGTGGCCTTACCGGCCTACAGCCCAGACTTCAGTGCCGACGAAGCCGTCTAGGACTGGGCCAGGGAAGAGGTCACGGCCAACGAATGCCTGGGAACAAAAGCCCAAGTCCAAGAGAAGATGAACGCATTCTTCGACGGGCTAACACACCGCAAGGATGAAGTGAGACATCGCTGCCGAACCCTGTTACAGGCCCGAGCCGACGCATAGATGTTTACACCTGCCGTGCCTTTGCCATCGCTCCAAAATGTAGTTCCCACCTTGGCTTTGGTTTAGGATGGGTAGACTCTTCACGGTATGCGAGACTATCGCGGAAGGCATTGGGATTCCCGGAGGAATGATCTACTAGATTCTCGCTAGCGGTTTAGGCGCCAGGTCGCTAAACAGTACACCGGAATGTGATGAGAGGGGGAACCTCCATGCCTCGAGCCATGGACTGGGGACGAGAGGAAGACCCACCGGGCCATTTGACAGTTGAAACTCGGGCCAGCGATTACGTCGAGGTCTTTTATTCCCTGTCCGCGGAGCGCCTCGAGCTGTGGGAAAGCTGGTTCAACGACGAAACAGGATTCCGAAGTGCTGTACCCGACCGGGTCAAGTTACTTGAGATTAATGGACGAATGCGCCAATTGACGATGATCCCGACTAAGACCCGAGTGACTAGCCCGGACTTGCTGACGGCGAAATACGGCCAGGTGAAGCGGATCACCACTGCCTGTGGTGACTCAACCCTGATGCAAACTCTGCCATCGACACAGGATGAGGTCATGATGTTACTGGAGAACTTACCTTCATGCTTCGTCAAGGACTACGACTATGGCTTAGGTTTGACTCGAGCCACTCGTTGTATAGTCGATGCAGTAGAACTACTGTCGGACTGCACGGAAATCTGTATCTCCGAGGACCACATAACTGGCACCGAAGACAATCTCGACATCTTTTATATTTCGAAGGACGATTTCGAATCAGTTCTGAAATCGATCGATAGGACTGTCAACATCGGCCGCATAGCAGCACGATCCGTAAAACAGGGAGCGACGTACAACTTCTTCGCAACCAAGCTCGGAAAACCCCACAAGTTCATCTCAACCGGCCGAAGCCCACTGCGGCGCCAAATTACCGATCTGGCTCTAGGTAGGAAGGAATCACTGCCAGGAGACGAACAGGATGCCATACTTGACCTTGTCTCCCAGAATGCCGCGTCTATTGCGGAAACAAGGTCAAGAAGACTTGCAAGCCTCCAAAGAGATATCGAGCTCGTTACCCTTGACAACCTGATCGAGCGATACGATGCGATGATCAAGAGGAGACCACACGAAAGTGCCTGGCAAAACTTCCTAGACGAGAATCCCTTCGTCTTAACCCTGGCATTCGGTTACCCAATAATCAAGGTGCATGAACAGGCGTATGTCGGAGGCCACAAGATCATCGGTGGTGGGGGAAAGATAGCTGATTTTCTAGTCAAGAATAGGATGACAAGCAATGTTGCAATCATCGAGATCAAAAAACCCCAGACAAAGCTTCTGAGTCGACAGCAACCGGTTTCCGGCGTCTATACACCATCGGCAGAACTATCCGGTGCTATCAACCAAGCACTCGACCAGAAGCATCGCTTCGAACAGGGGATCGCACAAATCAAGGCAGATAGCCGGATATATGACATGGAGGCTTACGCTGTTCGTTGCTGTCTCGTTATTGGGCAAATGCCGTGCGATGAACATGAGCAAAGGTCCTTCGAGATGTTTCGTGGGAATTCAAAGGATGTGGAAATTATCACCTTTGACGAGCTGTTGGAGAAGCTGAAGCATCTCAGAGATTTTCTGAAGTCACCCGATCCCGAAATGGTCAGACCAGTCCAATCCTCCGATCTACCATTTTGAGGGCTTGCTGGACTATGGGGCAACCCGCATTACACGGCTCGAGTGGAATCCGCCGTAAGGAGCACGCCTCACTTCCGGGATGCGCGAGGCGGCTATCTGCCTGGCCATGTCCCGCAGATCTGGGTTCAACAGCAACTCCCTGAGCCTGGACAGGCCTGCGCGCTCCGGAGTCCCGACCAGTATTACCCGCAACTCGGCCTCCCGGGGGCCTCTGTGCTGGCGTGGTGGCCCAGGGCATAGACCTTGGCCTGTAGGTCCGCCAGGATCTACCTCACCTCCTCAGTCTCCACGCGGACATACCAGGCGTCCCTGTTGGCGTCCTCTCCTGGGACCCCAGCCACCAAGTGGTCCGCCTGCTCCCAGGCCTGCCGAAGCGACCTGTGGCAATGGCGGCGGGATGTTGGGCCATCAGGGCGGAGGAAAAGTGTACCATCTGGGTTGTTGACGTTCAGCGAAAAGATCCTCGCTAACTGTCCAGCATAAATGTCCGTGACAGTTGTTGGGGGGAACGTGACACAGACAGGTGTCCAGCACACCAGGGCAAGAGGAGGACGGTTTCTGGTGCGACCTACCCGTCGTCTTTGTCGTCTGAAGCCTGGGACGTAGCGGTTTCCCTGCTGCGCTTGAGGCGGTAGCTCTCGCCGTTCATTTCGAGAATGTGGACGTGGTGAGTGAGGTGGTCCAGCAGTGCTCCGGTGAGCCATTCCGAGCCGAACACCTCGGTCCACTCGTCGAAGGGAAGATTGGTGGTTACCAGGATGGAGCCCCGCTCGTAGCGTTGGCTGAATACCTCGAAGAGGAGTTCCGCTCCGGTGGGGGACAGGGGGACGAAGCCCAGTTCGTCGATGATCAGCAGGCCGAGGTGGGAAAGCTGCCGCTGCAGGTTGAGCAGCCGTCTCTCGTCCCGGGCCTCCATCAGCTCGTGGACCAGGGCGACGGCGGTGGTGAAGCCCACCGACATCCCCCTCTGGCAGGCGGCCAGTCCCAGCCCCAGGGCCACGTGGGTCTTGCCGGCGCCGCTGTTGCCGACGGCGACGGCGATAATGAAAGAACTCCACCGGCCGCGTGGACACAGCGCCCCGGAGCTGAAGAGCGCCCCCGGGGGATCAGCCGCCCGCCAACCTGAGGCGACGCACCAGAACCTCAAGACCAGCGGTCACAAGCGTCACGAGCAACACAGCCCCCAGGGTGATGGGAGCCGTCATCATGGCCGTCAGCGCAAAGGCCTCGGGCTGAATCCCCCCAACCGGGACGTCCAGGACCCGGACCACCGCCACGAACACGGCCCAGAGGGCCATGACTCCCAGCCCCGCCAGGGCCACACGGGCCGTCCAACGATAACCCTTCATGCTTCACCACCTGCGGCCATTTCCCGGTAATCTCAACAGGAAGATTGTAGCAGGAAGGGACCGCGGGCCGGAACTCGGACAGACGACCGGTTCGCAGAAAACCAGGTAAAAGTCGGACAGCAACACGGACCTCCCGAGAGCATCAACAGCATCCAGGTGGTGAACCGGCGCCGCGCCGCAGCCTTTCATCTCAACCCAGATTGTTTCGGTCCAGGCACCGGACTCGTTGTTAGCCATGTTGGAAGAGTTGGACTCCGTTGTCCATGCACTACGAGGTGCTGATTGGCCAGAATGGCCGGAATAAAGGACCATCTGAAGCGGCACCGGGCGGCTCTGGTGGTTGGGGCATGGTAGCCACTGATCGGGTGAACTTCCTCTTCGCCGATGCGAGGTCGCTCTACGATGACGCCATCGAGATGCTCGACTAGGGGAAGATCCGGAACGCGGCGGAGAAGGCGTGGGGCGCCACGGAGCGGGCCACAGACGGCCTGGTCCTGCACCAGGATGGAGAGGAACCGCAGTCGGGCGGGCAGGCCAGCCAGGCGCGCGCGCTTTTGAGGCTGAGCGCCCAGGATCCCGCCTTCGACGCGTTCCAGGGCCAGTAAACACCAGGGCGGTGTTCCTGCACGTCAATTGTTTCTACGACGGCAACTGCGAACCTGAGAGGGAGATGGCCGGCCTGATACGGGCCACCGCTCTGTACATCGACCTCGCCGAGAGGCTCTCCGTTGAAGGGTAAGGCCGGCGGCCAGGGCACTCCTGCTGGCCATTAACCCGCACCTGACAATCAAACCCCTAACCCCTGTTTTCTCCAGCCTAACGTTTTCTCCAGCAGTTGATTGCCACCCGGCCCAGATACGGATAGACTCCCGGACAGACACTGGCAAACAAACAGGTTGTTTGATTGTCACCCCGGATAATGGATGATCTTGCCGGACTTTCCGCCGAGTAGTTGATTGTCAGATCGTGCCGTTACCTCATCGGATGTATGAATCTCCAGGCCATAGGACGCCGTTCGTTGATGATAGTCGGGACGTTGCGATAGCATAAAAGAAATCCTGCACGAGATTGGATAAATCCGGGCGACCCTCCATCGCCAAGATGGACCGGAGCGGTAAGATTCGTTACCGCTGAGCCTAGATACTCTCAAGGAGACGTTTGATGACGACCACTTCTATTCCGTTCGCATGGCTCTTTTGGGGGAACGAACATTGGCGCTCTTACCGTGCCACAAATGAGATAGAGATTTATTGTGACTTGCTGTACAACCTGCAGGATAGGATCGATTCATTGGAAATACGCGGCAAAGAGGAAGAGGTCACACTATGCAATGTACAGGCAGTCATAAGTAGTTATGCCTTCGAGATCGCAATGAAGTCTCTGTGGGCATTAGACCACCCTGCGGACTCTGTTCCCTACAAGCAGGACTTGCTCTTCTTTTTTGATGGGCTAATTGGCGAGACAGTAGAGTCGCTCAAACGACTTCCGGTGACCAGAGAGGGGATCGAGAAGTGGCCTAAGCCGTTTGTAAAGAACAGATACTCAATGGAAAATGCGGACAGAGAGTTCACGGTTTACCCATCGCGGATGCTGAGGCCGCTCATAGAGTTGATAGGGGAGAAGGTGGAAGAATCGAGAGAGGCGCTACTCAAACCGCCGCGAGCATAGCCTTCTGAAATGGTAATTTAACAAGGCCCTTTTCGGCGTCGGGTATGCACCAGTCGACTGTTGGACTAGGTGGCGAGAGATGGGAGGCCACATAGACGACCAATCGGTAGTAACTCTCGTTGGCCTCGTATTCGACATCGTTGGGGTTGGAATGTTGTTCTACAGCACCTCAACGAGGCGGATTGAGTCAGAAATATTGTTCCCGGCCTTTCTTGAATTCTCCCAGAGGGATGAGAAAGAGCAAAGAGAACTGGCCCGTTGGGGACATGAGATTCGACGCAACATACGAATGCAACGGGTAGCGCTGCTTTCGATCATCTTCGGCTTCGTTCTACAAGCGGCAGGGGTCGTCGTTCAAGTGTCCGTTTAGTCAGAGCCGGCGAAGTGCACACAAACAGGTGTTTCTTTGCCACGTGGGGAGGTGGCCACATGGACCCAGCGGTATTCGGATACATCCGGGTCTCCCAGGCTGAGGGCGCGAGCGGGCTGGCCACCCAGAGCCGCATCCTCACCGACCACGGGCTCAGGGACGACCGCATCTTCACCGACGTGGCCTCGGGCCGGAACATGCGCCGCCCGGGGTGGACGACACTCCGGGAAAAGCTCCAGCCCAGCGACGTCGTGGTGGTCCCGCGGATCGACCGCCTGGCCCGGAACCTCACCGAAGGCCTGAGGACCATCGAGGAGCTGCACGCCCAGAGCATTTACATCCGCTCCCATGCGGAGGGCCTGGACACCGGAGACGACAGCCCCACCTCACGCCTCATGCTCCACATGCTGCTATCCCTCGCCGAGTGGGAGCGTGGAACCATCCGGGACCGGATCAGCGCAGGCGTCGACCGCGCTGCGGCAAAGGGCCGGACCGGGGGCAGGCCCCCGGTCCGGCGTTGTCTCAAAAACTGGATGGCCCGGTCACTCTGCAACGCTCGCTATGTAGTCGTCGCATCCTGCTTTATTCCAGTGGTCACGGCTCACCAGCCTGAAAGCATCCTCGTGTGCTGCGAGTCCAGTTGCGCCGATCAGGGTCAGGCATACCTCAGCCTGAGACAGAGTCAGATGTATGTCAGCTACATCTATCTCAACTTGGTCCATCTGGCTGCGCATAACGGCTATGTCCCGGAGGGCCGCATCCATGTCTTCTCGGAGCCCCGAGTCCTCGTTAGCAGACGAACCCCTCAACGCATTTGAGAGCGATAGCGACAACGCTGCCACCGAGAATATCAATGCTATCAAGACGAAGACACTTGTTATGTTCTGATTCAACTGACTTACCCCACCTGCTATTCTCGGGACTTTGCTGCACAATGGGAGTCTAACTCAAGCTGGCGCTGCGTCAGAGGTCAGTAAAACAGCGGGCTTCTGACACAATGCCATATAATGGCCTCACACTTCACCCCGCTCGAGGAACGCCATGACCAGTAGGCCGATCAAGAAAACGCCGGCCACCAGGTCGGCCGATAGGTTCCCGGGATTCCCGCCCAGGGACGATATGCAGAACTCCATCTACCTCGACGCCCCGGCGCACCAGGCAGCCCTGTCCCACCATTTCGGCATGCCGGACACGACCATCATCCTGAGCGAGGTCCCCATCCTGAGCGAGGTCCCCATAGGGAGGACCGTGAGGCAGCGCCAGGGTCTGCGCGTCCCCGACCGTGCTGGTCGCCTTCGGCGTGGACCACGCCGGCGTCATCGGCCAGCGGGGCTACTCCATCGAGGAGCAGGGCAAACCGCCGGACTTCGTGCTGGAAGTGGCGTCCGTGACCACGGGGCAGAACGACTATACGCAGAAGCGGGACGATTACGCTGCCTTCGGCGTACTGGAGTACTGGCGGTTCGACCCATCAGGCGGCGAATATCACGACGCTCCCCTGGCTGGGGATCACCTGGTCGATGGCGTCTACCAGCCCATCGAAGTTGTCCAGTTCGGAGAGACCACCTACCGGGGCCACAGTGCGGTGCTCGGCCTGGACCTGTGCTGGGAGGACGGGCAGCTCCGCTGGTACGACCCAGCGAGCGGCCGCTACCTGCTGACCTACGACGAGGAGGCCGAGGGGCGTCTGCAGGCCCTGGAACGGGTCAGGGAACTGGAAGACCAGGTCAGGCGTTTGCAGGCTGGATAGCAGTCGGCCATTAACCCGCCGCCGCCGTGGACCTAGCGCGGGTTAACTGAAGCGCTGGCTGTCCTGGTGTTCATCATCTTCGGCCTGCCGACGGCAACAGCAATCCACGGCCACGGCCACGGCCACGGCCGGAGGGCACGGGAGGAAGGGCAAGCTAAGAGGCCGGGACGCGGATGCAGGGTTCAGCCGCCAGGGCCACCGCCGTACAACAATCTCCATCCGGTCTGTCGGAGGTGCGGTCACTGCGTACTGCGGGGCAAGCGCCAAGACGACACCTCAGACATCATTGGGGACGAGACGTAAGACCCCCCCAACCCAGGGCTGGCACCATCTCCCTAAACAACCGGGAAAGACGCACCATGCCGGGAACAGAAACCATCCGCAGGGCCGTCCAGTCAGTCAGGAACCGGGTCCAGAGGGACAACGGCTACATCAACTCCGAGAGCAGGACCAAGTACGTCCTGATAGACCCACTCCTCCGCGCGCTCGGATGGGACACTGCAGACCTGGCCCGCGTGAAGATGGAGTTCCGATGCCCAAACGCTTGATACTCCAGGCCGAGGAACGCGTCTGAGGGCTGCTCGCAGCCCCATGTGAAGCGCGAGAACAGATGCCCACTTATGTGAGGTAATGCCACCGTGGAACAGAGATGCACTGCGCAGTGCAGCGGCCCAGCCGAAGATTGGCAGTCGGAGCGCCCGGGACCGTGCAAGGAACCTATAGACCCGGCATCCAAGGCTTGGTGTGCTACTCACGAGAGGGAGCGTCGCGCGTATTTCAGTCGTCGCTTCAAAGAGCTTGGATGACTGGTCGGTCGCTTGAAACGGACTGAGGCTCGGTCTGCCAAGGGCCGGCGTGCCTGGATCAGGAATCAGTTCGCTCGGCTCAACAAGGAGTTGAGAAGCGGATACCCAGAGCAAACGAGTGAAGGGTAGGGCACGCAGGGTTGATACTAAAGCCAAGAGACTGCAGAACAACCCGGAGACCGCGGGTTACTTCGGGATTCCGGAGGACGAGTCTTGGCTCCAACGGAGGGTTTGTCAGCGCGGCCGCCAGGACCTTCGGGGTGAGCCGGCTAACTGTGCGTGCTGTCAGGGACAGGACCGTGCGCGAAACAACACGACGCGACTTGACGCCGCGGGCGGGGTAACTGTTCACACTTGAGGGGAAATCAGCAGCCTGGGGCATTCCACGAGTCAATGAAGTCGTCGAAGGCACCAGTGCCATTCCAGGATATTAAGCTGCCGGAATCGTCTCTAAGAACCCTTGCCGGTAGGGGAAGACACCGACCAAGTTATGTGTCTCCTCTCGCCATCCTGATGGAATCTTTTTCTTTAGCTGACAGCTCCAGTTCCCCTTTGTCAAACAACTCCAATAAGGAGTCCGCTGTACGCCGCCGAATCCCCTTTAGAACACCTAGTTTAACCTCTAACACGACTGCCGCATGAGAAATCGCTGTGCTGCTACCTTGGGCCCTTCCGCCCTTTACTAGAGTACCCTTGAAGATAGGGCTGTTGTTACTCCAGTCAAGTTGGCTGACTTTCTTAACCTGCTCTTCAATCCAGACTCGCTCTTGTCCGGGACTTTCGACTTTTGCCGCCTCGCGCAGATCGTGGACTAAGAGACCAAATGCTCCGAGCGCAGCGGGCTTCAGTAGCCAGGACTTGTCTCTGATAGTATTCCAGTCGACGAGGTTTGGATTTTGTCTTGCCTCTTTCAAAGGGGGTCCCGCTGATTGTTCGAGGGCGATATCGAGATAGGCGGCGATATCGCCTACGTATTCAGACATCTCGGTCGACTCTAAGTCCCATCCTAACCTTGAGATTTCAAGGAGAGACCACAGTGGGAAAACTGGTTGTAACCATAGGTGTCGGAGACCAGCAGGGCAGGCAGTTCGAGGACCTCGAGGTGACTGTGGACACCGGGTCAACCTTCACGGCCGTGCCCAGAGCGCTACTGCATAGGCTGGGAGTGCCAGTGAGACGCTCAGCCCGGTCCCGGCTGGCCGACGGAAGCTCGGTCCCAGTGGACATAGGCTGGACAGTGGTCAGGCTGGAGGACAAGACCTTCGCAACACAGGTGATATTCGCAGAGGAAAACCAACCCATTCTGCTGGGAGTGGTCACGCTGGAGGACGCCCTGCTGGCAGTAGACCCAGTGGGACAGCGACTGGTGCCGGTAGAAGCGGAGCGGCTCTGAGCAATGGCCAGCAGCAATAACCTGGACGCCCTCTTTGCGGACGGGGAGCTCCCCTTCGGCCACCCAGGGCGCCGGTTCGACGACACCCCGGAAGGCTTCAGCCAGTCGCCCCTGGTGGACCAGGAACCGGAGCGGGACTACACGCCGGACGAAGACGGGGACGTGGTCCACTACGGCCGGATGCCCCGATTGCCTGGAACGTCCCACCGCTGGCAGAAGCCGGTTGCCACCGGCCTGCGGACCCGGTGCCCCCATTCTCCCGGCCCAGAGCCGGCTGTTCACCAAGGCGTAACCGCAGATTCGTCACCGAAATATAATTTCCGTAAATCCCGTTTTACGTTACCAGTTGTACCGTTTTACCTCATTTTCAGATACGAATTTAGCACACCCCTATATACCCTACTACCCTACAAGGGTAGGGGGTAGGCGCCTTGGACTGTCGCCGCCCCCTACCAATTTAATTTGGTCCCATGGGGGAGGTCCATAACGTATCGAGTATGCGATTGCCCCGAGGTCTGCGGCTGTGAGCCGTGCAGTGCCTTCGGCAAGGTCCTGGCCAGGATGCTGGACCACCTGGCCACCGGCGAGGACCAGAAGAGTGCCGGCTAGTTGCCTTTCACTTCACGGCTGCAGACCCTGGCCCGCCGTGTGGCCCGTTTCGACTGGGTCTCGGCTCCGCTGGATACCGCCGCCAACCTGTACCAGACCGTCATCCCGGCGGCGGAAAGACGGCAGCTGGGTGAATACTACACACCTTCCTGGCTGCGCCGATGCCCCCAACAGCAGCACCCGCTGGCCCTGCCAGCAAGGAGCCGATCACCGTGCCTACCGCCGGGCCGGCAGCCCCACCCGCAATTTCTGCCCCTTGTTGATCAGCAGACGCAGGCTTTCATCGCGCTCCGGAAGGTTGTCAGAAACCTTATTCACTGATCCTCGCTATATGTCTCCCTGCAGTAAACGCCAGAGTAAGCCCTACACTGAGAAGGGACGCTTCGCCCCCGCCATACGCTAGACCGTGCCTTTGGCGACCAACTGGAGTACCGCCGCGATGGCTGCGGTCGCGTCCTGTTCGACGACATCGTAGGGCGCCGCGTTTTCAAGAATCGCCCGAGCTTCCATACTGCCCTTGTGTCCTGGCCTGCAACATGACTATGTTTTTGCCGGGACTGCTCCAGCGAGGCCTAGACCGGGCCTGGATGGCCGACCGGGACCAAGGAGCTAATACCCTAACCATCGCGACTGGGCACGCCATAGATGCGCTCTGCTTTTGCGTCGGAGAGTTTCAGGAGGTTTTATCCCAGGTTGCAACCCAAGTCCCCGAATGGGATATTTCGGAGCCTGGCAAGAAGGTGAAAGTTACCGCTGCCGACAATGTCCTGGTCAGTGGTGTCTTGACTAACGGAGCTGTCGCCTCGGTGCACGTGTCCACCGTTCCCTGGCATGGTTCCGGCTGGCGGATGGAAGTGTACGGGAGGGAGGGCTCTATAGTAGCCTCGTCTCATGAGATGGTGCAGTATGCCCAAATTCGGCTCCAAGGTGGTCTGGGCCCGGATAGCAGCCTGGCGGATCTGCCGATACGTGAGCGCTTGACCTGGATTCCCGGTCAGGTACCCCAGGGTGCCCCCTTCAATGTGGCTCAGATGTTTCGGAGGCTGGGGCAAGGGATTTTGGAAGGTAACGCGGTAGAACCCGATTTTGACCTGGCAGTCAAGCGGCATCAACTGCTGGATATAATCCAGAGTTCCTCGGACCAGGGGATGAAGCAAAGGGTGACCTAAATGCGGTCAAACCCATGCCCTAATTAGCACAGTGTTCGACCATCGGCTGTCTGGAGCCGCTACTTTTCAGGGTGGATAGGAGGGTAAGACAATGCCAGCCGCAGAAATCAAGGAATTCTGGGAGCAGACTCGGGCCAGTTTGGCCGAAGTGGACACGAACGCCACCGTTGAATCAGTGGAGCAGAGCGATGAATTTACTATAGAGGGGCGCATAAAGACCCGGACTATCTTTCGGGTTGTAATGTCCAGCTTCGAGGGGCGACGAATCCGGGCCTGGTACACGGTACCCTCAGGACAACCTCCGGCAAGAGGATGGCCTACCATCATGGAAGTGCCGGGGTATGGTGGCACCATGCCTCTGCCAATACATCTGGTCCAATATGGCTATGCTACTTTGTCTCTATACCCCAGAAGTCAAGGAGAGAGTTTGAAGGAGTGGGAGATAGAACACGGTACCAGATTGGTCTATAAAATTACCGATCGGGATCGGTAACTATCGCGGGGTCTACATGGACTGTGTGCGAGGTCTGGACTTCTTGTGAGATCGGTCAGAAGTAAATACGGATCGCATCGGAGTCTGGGGCTTCAGTCAGGGAGGAGGGTTGACCTTGGCCACCGCTGCTTTGGACCAAAGGGTGTCCGCCGCTTTGGCTGGTGTCCCCTGGCTTTGCAATTTCCCGGTGGCTGCGGAGATCACTACATCGCCCTATGTTGAGTTGCACGACTACCTGGAGGAACACCCTCAAGAGCGGGAACTTGTGCTGGCAAACCTGACTTACTTTGACCAAGTGAACCTGGCTGACGCTATCACCTGTCCCACGCTGGGGGCCAGCTCCTTGACTGACGATGTGCACCCTTTAAACACGGTAATGCCGGTATTTGAGAAGATTCAGGCCATGAAATCTATTGTGGTGTATCCTGATTTAGACCACGAATACCGGACCGATTTCACTCAACATGGCAAGGCCTGGATGGACCGCTACCTGGCATAGTCTTGACACCTTAATCCTGAAGGCGATGAATGCCTGAGCTATTTCCCATGCCAACATTATCCCGACGCTTTGTAGTATTACAACGACGGGTTATCCTACAAGATAACTCGTACACGCATTTTGAAGCTGGCAACGAACGAGTGCGAGTCTCTCATGATGAACGGTCCGTAGCTGGAGAAGAAGACCCAAGCGTGTTTTTCATAACCCGTCGTTGTAATACTAGTGGGGCTCGCAGATACACCGGTCATGTCACGGCATCTGGGCCGACTCCCACAAGGACCTTTACGTTGTGGAGCCTTACGAGGGAAGCAACGGGCCCACGGTGGTTAAGTTCACCCGCAGGGCGTAGGCTTAATTGTTGCTTGTCCAGGAAGTCCTTTGCTATATTGGTTACCAGGCAAGCCACTTTGCAATCGTGGGGCTGTAGCTCAACCGGGAGAGCGCTTCAATGGCATTGAAGAGGTAGGGGGTTCGAGTCCCCCAGCGCCACCATTACAGTTTAGGACCGTCTAATCGGGGAAGACCGCGGATGAGGCGGTCCAGTGGTGAGGCACGGGAGGTAACAAAGATGGCGATTGAGTTTGTTCGTGAAGGCGGCGCCCTGATCGCCAGGGCCGAGGACAGGGTCGACGGGGCGAACGCCAAGGCGTTCCAGGGAGAATTGGAATCGGTGATCGACGAGAATGATCACACGGTTATCTTGGACTTGGAAAAGCTATTTTACATCAGCAGTGCCGGCCTCCGCGTTATTTTGCTCACCGCGAAGGCCCTGGGAAGGCAGGATACGAAATTCGCTGTCTGCTGTCTATCGGAACCCGTGCGAGAGATTTTCCAGATCAGCGGCTTTGACAGAATAATTGCGGTCCACGCCACTGTACCCGAGGCAATGGCCGCCTTGCGGCCATAACTAATTTGACCCTGTTGAGCCTTCTGTGGTACATCGTCTACCCGGACCGACCGGGGATTGATGGAAAGGGAGTGGAGAGATGACCCCACAGCCTCATAAGATTCTCGTGGTCGACGATGAACCCGATGTTCAGCCTCTATTTATGCAGCGGATGCGCCGTGACATTCGCGCCGGCCGTTATGAGCTGGTCTTCGCCCAGAATGGCGTAGAGGCCCTGGAAATGTTGAACCAGGACTCCGGGATCGACATGGTGATCACTGATATCAACATGCCCAAGATGGACGGCCTCACCCTCCTCGAACAGATACCCAGCGTGGACCCCAACATCCGCTCGATTATAATTTCGGCCTATGGCGACATGAAAAACATTCGCGAGGCCATGAACCGGGGAGCTTTCGACTTCGTCACCAAACCACTGGACTTCGAAGATTTGCAGGTGACCATCGAGCGCACCCTGCGCCATCTGCTGGAATGGCGCGAGGCCCTCTCATCCCGCGACCAATTGGTCGCCCTCCAGAACGAGCTGAATATCGCCAGACAAATGCAACAGTCGATTTTGCCCGCCCAGTTTCCCCGGGGCCCCGACTTCCAGGTCTACGCCAGCATGACGCCTGCCCGCAACGTGGGAGGAGACTTCTACGATATAGTCCACCTGGAGGATAACCGGATCGGCGTTGCCATCGCCGACGTGTCGGATAAAGGAGTCCCCGCCGCCCTATACATGATGTCCAGCCGTACCCTGCTTAAGGGCGCGGCCATTGGTTGTGAGAGTCCTAGCCAGGTCCTTGATGAAGTCAACAGTCTGCTTCAGGACGACAGCGATACCGGGATGTTCGTCACGCTCTTCTACGGTATTTATGATCCGGCGACTAATGAATTCACCTATGCGAACGGTGGTCACAACCCCCCGTTGATTGTCCACGCAGACGGTAGCTCTACGGTCCTTGCGATGACTGGAGGCGTCGTCCTTGGCGTCGTTCCAAGCATCCAATACGAGCAAACTACCGTAGCACTTTCACCAGGTGACACAATTCTGCTCTACACCGATGGCATCACCGATGCCACCAACGAGGAGGGCGAGTTCTTTGGCCTGGAACGGCTGCAAGCAACCTTTGCCGGCAACCCTCCCAGGGACTCCAGGGCTGCAAACGACGCAGTCTTCGAGGCCCTGCAAAACTTCGTCGGCGATGCTGCCCAGGCGGACGACATAACCTGCCTGGCCCTGAGCCGCAGCGAGTTGGTCCTTGAGTGAAAAGCTGACGTTGCGAGTCGAGACCAGGCTGGAAGAGCTTGGCCGTATAGCCGCCGAGGTCGAGGCTATGGGGAGACGGGAAGACTGGCCTTCCAACCTCGTCTTTTGCGTAAACCTGGCTGTGGAAGAGTTGGGGGTAAATATTATCGACCACGGGCACTATGGCGGCGTCCACGAGTTCGAGGTGACGTTCAATTCGGAACCGGACCGTCTGACCATCGAAATCACCGACGATGGCCGGCCATTCGATCCGACCAAAGACGCCCCGGTCCCGGACTTGACCAGTTCCCTGGAGGCGCGCGCGCCGGGAGGTCTGGGTCTGCACATGGTGCGCTCCATGGTTGACGAGATTAGCTACAAGCGGGTGAGAGGAAAAAACCACGTGGCCCTGGTGGCCCGCAGGGATAAATGACCTTCCGGGGCAGCCCGGTCAAAGCCCTCCGGATAGGGACCGGACCCATCCTGGCCCTGCTGATTGCCCTGAGCCTTGCCGGCTGTTTCTTGGAAAGCCCGGATGGCAGCGGCATCGAAGGGCACGCCGCCCGGCCAACCGTTTCTACCCCTTCAACTACGGGAAAGGCCTTAGCGGCGAGGCCGGGCGTTTCTGATACCACCATCCTCTTTGGACATTCGGCTGCTTTCAGCGGCCCGGCCCAGGAGCTTGGCCGCAACATGCGTCTGGGAATCGAGGCTGCTTTTCACGAAGTTAACCAGCGCGGCGGCGTCCACGGCCGCCGGTTGCTCCTCTCGTACAAGGATGACGGCTACGAGCCACAAGCTGCCATCGATAACACCAAAGACTTGATAAGAAAGGGAAATATTTTCGCGTTGATTGGCGCGGTTGGCACGCCCACATCCCGGTCCGCCGCTCCTGTGGCCGCCGATGCCGGAGTTCCCTACATCGCCCCCTTTACCGGCGCGGGCCTCCTGCGGGAAGTGGGCTTCCTGGAGAAAGAGCAACTAGAAAAGATCATCAACCTGCGGGCTTCCTACAAACAGGAGACCGAGGAGATGGTGGCCCGCTTGACCACCGACCTCGGGATCAAACGCATCGCCGTGATGTACCAGGACGATTCCTATGGGCGGGCCGGTTACGTCGGTGTCATCGAGGCCCTGAAGCGGCGGGGAATGGAGCCCGTCAGCATCGGGTGGTACCCGCGAAACACCACGGCCGTCAAGACAGGTCTGTTGGACCTAAGCGGCGGGTCTCCCGAAGCGGTCATTGTCATCGGCGCATATCAACCCGTGGCTTCGCTGGTCTCCTGGGCGCGCTATACGGGCATGAATCCAGTGTTTATGACCGTTTCATTCGTCGGCAGCAACGCGCTCGCCGAACAATTGGGACCCGGCGGAGCGGGTGTCGTCGTCACCCAGGTGGTCCCTTTCCCAACCGGCGATGCCCTTCCCGTGGTTTCGAAATACCGCCGCGCCCTGGCTGAATACGAACCTGGCGCCGAGCCGGGGTTCGTCTCCTTAGAGGGCTATCTTGCCGGGCGCCTGGCAATCTTCGGGCTGGAAAAATGCGGCGGCTGCGTAGACCGCAAGTGTTTCCTGGAGGTCCTTCAAAACTCCGCCGATTTCGACATCGACGGCTTTCCGCTAGGATATGGTGAAGACGACAATCAGGGATCAGACGCCGTGTTCCTTACTATCATCGGAGAGGACGGCGGTTATCGTCCAGTGGAATCTCTCAGGGACTTCCCCCGCTGAGCTATCAATTGCGAGGACTACTCAGAAGCCGATTTCGCATCTCAACCCAGCTCTACGCGGGCATCGGCGGAGCCGTGCTTCTGACCGTGGCCGCCAGTGTGGTCGGCTGGTTCTCATTCGACCGGGTTGGCGCCGCCCAGACCCGGATCAATGAAGGTACAATACCCGAAATCGTGGCCGCGTTCGGAGTTGCCAGGTATGGCGGCGCCTTGGTGGCGGCGGGTCCCCGTGTGACGGCGGCCATAACTCCCGAGGACTTTAAGGCAGTCTCCGACAGCATCGACGAGGCCTATGCGGCCTTCGAGGAGAAGTTGACCGTGATCGAGCAGACCGGCGGGGATGACGTGCGTTTCCCGGTGATTCGAGCTCACGCGGATTCCCTCATAGAGAACATCGAAGCCATTAAGGATGACCAAGTCGAGCTCTTCGTGCTTACCAGGTGCAGTGAGGTCATGCGCACCGATTTGGCCAAGTTGCGCGTCGATCTGGACCGCATCGTCGTTCCGGGCATTGATGACCAGCTTTTCTACACGATGACTGGATACTGGGCATTGGGAGAGCCGCCATCGCCGCGCTCTGAACACTTCTCCGAAGCTGAATTCGGCCGCTACCGCTACCTTGCCGAGATGCAGGCCGACGGGAACATCGCCACCCAGTTGTTGGCAAGCGCGTTTAGCCTGTCTGAAGCATCTTCCATTGAGCCATTGAAGGAACGCTTCGAGGCGGCGACCGGAAGGATCGAACGCAGCTTGGCCAGTCTGGGTGTCACGCCGGCGCGCACCGGCGTGACACCCATCAAAGAGAGGCTTGAGGGTAAATACGAGCAGCTATTCGAGCTGGCCTTGGGCGCGGACAGCGGGTTCGATATGCTTGCCCGGCAGATTCGGTTGACGCAACGGCAACGCGAGCTGTTGGACCTCAATAGGGAGATCGCCATCGATCTCGTGACAGAGGTCGATGGCCTGATAGCGTCGGCCCAGGTCAGCTCCCACCAAGCAACCCAATCGTCCGCCCAGGCCATTCTAACGGGCCGTACCCTCCTACTGGCGATCGGCGCCGTCAGCATCGGTGGGGCGCTGCTTATCGCATGGATTTTCGTGGGCCGCGTGATATTGCGCCGCTTGCAAATGCTTTCGGACTGGATGCGCCGAATGGCTGACGGCGACTTGGAATCCGGGGTGGAGATCGGCGGACGCGACGAGATAGCGGACATGGCCGCGGCCCTGGAAGTGTTTCGCCACCACGCCCTGGAAGTGCAACGGTTGAACCTAGTAGAGAATCTGGCCCAAGAATTGCAAGGGAAGAACGACGAGTTGGAGACGGTGCTGGCGGACCTCCAGCGGGCCCAGGACCAGATCATCATGCGGGAGAAGCTGGCGGAGCTGGGTGCACTCACCGCTGGCGTGGCACACGAGATCAGGAACCCGCTCAACTTCGTTAAGAACTTCTCCGAGGCGTCAGAGGACCTGCTCGCCGAGTTGCGCGAGACGCTGGAAGAAAGCGCCGACCGGTTAGACCAGGACCAGCAGGCGTTGGTGCAGGAGATCTCCGGCGAACTGGTGAGCAACCTCGAACGCATCCGCTCCCACGGAGAACGGGCTGACCGGATAGTCCACGATATGCTGATGATGGGCCGGGGCTCAGGCGAGCAACAGCCCACCGACCTCAACCGGCTGCTGGCCCAGAACGCGCGCCTGGCGTTCCACAGCGCCCGGGCGTTGGACCCCGGGTTTCAGTTGGGTATCCAGGAAGACATGGACCCAGACGTGGGCGAGGTGTCCGTCGTGTCCCAGAACCTTGGCCGAGTGTTCCTGAACATGGTGGCCAACGCTTGCGACGCTACCGCCGAGAAACGTCTGGCGACGGGGATGGACCGTCTATACGAGCCCACGTTATGGCTCGCTACTCGGCGAGGGGAGCAGGCCATCGAGATTCGCATCAGGGATAACGGGAACGGAATACCGCCCGATATCGTCGATAAGATATTCAATCCCTTCTTCACCACCAAGCCCACCGACAAAGGCACCGGGCTGGGCCTGGCTATATCCAATGACATCATTCGCCAGCACGGGGGATCCATCCAGGTCGAGACTGGACCTGGCGAATTCACGGAGATGATTATCCAGCTATCCCCACACCCGGTGATGTCCGTAGACGTTGAAGGGGGAACACAAGCTGCCACGGTCTCAGACAGTTCGTAATCGAAGTTCCGGCGTTTGGGGGCCACCTTGGCGCCGGTGCCTAACGGCGCGGATGGAGATTACCTGACGTCTACCTCGAACCGATCGATGAATTCGTCCTCAGACCGGACTCGGGACAACCGGGCGAGGGATACCGACTCCGGCAGCACGATCCCGCCGGAGAACACCAGCTTCATGGCGTTTTCCACCGTCAGGTCCGTCTCCATCAGGTCGTCTTCCATAACGAACGCCAGGTTCCCCGACGTCGGATTGGGGACGGTGGGGATGTACACAACGACCAACGACTTGGGTTCTTCGTCGTCCTCCACTTCCTTCTTCTCCCTGTAGGCGCGGCCTGTAACGAACCCCACGGCTACCATCCCCTCTCTTGGCCACTCCAGGAAGACCACCCGGGTGAACCGGGACTTCGAGGTCATCAATTGCGTGGCCTGCTGCGTCAACACATAGATAGTCTTGACCACCGGGATGTTCTCCAGGACCGCGTTTTTCCAGGTCATCAGAGTTCTGCCAAACGACGTGGAAATCAGCATTCCCACGAGGTAGAAGATTACGATTCCTACGCTGAGACCGATGCCGGGAAAGTCCCAGGGCCGGCCGGCAACGAACGCCAGGTGTCTGACGAACTGGTCGGCCCACCCGATGATGTAGAAGAGAACGACCGCAGAGACCAACAACGGCACTAATGCGATAAGTCCATCCAGGGTCTTGCCCTGGACATGACCTTCAATTCGTTGGAATGTATTCAATTTGGTACCGCCAGTGGCCGTTGAGTTGGACCTTCGATTGTTTTCGTTCGCCATACTCTTGCTCTCCCAATGCGGTGATGCCGGACCCAGTACAGTCGTCGGCTATATGTTAGAACCCGATGGGTCTCCTTATCAATACCAAATCAATACCAAACGGAGGAAGGGACCCCAAGGACTCGGCCAGAGACTCTGTGTAATTTCCCCATCCGTTGACCACCACGTGGGTCACCAGTATCATGTCGGCCCGCAACGGCGGGAGAGGCCGTACCAGGATAGAAAGCAGGACTGCTGTGTCACACTGGAACACCCACCCTCGCATGGCATGGACACTGGTTGCCCCGGCGCTGGTCGTGGGCGTCGTGGTATATGCCCAGGAGCAGGCGTCCTATTGGAGCGGACCCAAGACCTGGGAACCCGCGGGCTTGGCCACTCTCGAACGAGTGAAACAACCCCTGGCGCCCCCTCCCCTTCCTGTCGCAGCACGAGCAGGTCGCCACCGGCGGACCCAAGGTTGTAGAGGTGCGGATGGTTGTGGAGGAGAAGCAGACCAAAATCGCGCCAAGCGTGTCCATCCGGGCATTAACGTTCGAAGGCGCGGCGCTTGGGCCGATGATCGTGATGCATGAAGGAGACTACATGGTCTGGGAGCAGAGACGTGACCGAGGAGGGGCCGAGCGGTTATTCCAGGGCGGAACCTGATCCCTGGGGGAGTTGTTCCAGCCTTCCGGGGCGTCCCAGGCGGGCCCGGGCCTTGGTCCAGGCCAGGGTTGCCACACGAATAGGGCGGCGGAGAGGAGGACTACGCTTGCGCCGGAGGATACGTCCACGAAGTAGCTGGCGTAGATGCCCAATACGGCGCAGATAATGCCTATTGCGGTGGACAGCAGTGTCATCCTGCGGAAGCCTGTTGGTCAGGAGGCGGGCGACTATGGGCGGGATTACTATGGCGGCTGCGATCATCGTCACGCCCAACACCTGCATGGATACTACGATAGTCGCGGCCAGCATCAGGGAAAACAGGGTGTCCACCCATCCGGTAGGCACGCCGTAGAACTGGGCTACTTCGGCGTCGAAGGTAGCGAAGAGGAACAGCTTGTAGACGAAGAAGAAGACCGCCGTGACGATCAGAGCCACCACCAATATGGCTATAAGGTCGGCGGGTTTGACTTGGTCAAGGAGATGGCTGGACCAGACATGGTGGAGCTAGAGGTGTGGCCGGAAAGCCATTGGCCGGGTTTCGCGCTACGCCAGACAGACGTATTATAGTCTTATGTGGCATGATAGTATCTGTAATACGGTTCAAGAACCCACTGTTACATCGATAATCGTTGCTAAGAAAACGGCAGCTTGGAGAGAATCGGGGTTTCGGTCCGAGTTTCTAGCCTTGCGCCAGAAGGAGTTAGCCAGAAGCCGGGAGGTGTTGACCGAGTTGGTCAACGGCCCGCCCCTCTATGAACTGGAAGAAGTACTTCGACCTGTCCCAGAAGATCGATGTCCTTGAGAGCATCATCCCGGCATTCGTCCACCATACGCGCCAGGCCATCCGGCGCGGGCTGCTGCAAGGATACCGTGCCGAGGAAGAAGCGCTGCACACCGTCCGGGGCCGTATCCGTTTCCACGACCAGATTAACCGGCGCTTCGGCATCCCGCTGCCCGTCGAGGTGGCCTACGACGAGTTCACCGAGGACATCGAGGAGAACCGGCTGCTCAAGACTGCGCTGCACCGGCTGCCCCGTCTGCCGGTCAGGTCGGAACAGTCGCGGCGGGGCGTCAACGGCCTGCGTCCGGCGTTCAACACGGTCGAGCTTGGCGACTATCGCCAGGGAACGCCGTCGGTCCAATATACCCGGCTCAACAGCCACTACCGCCCCGCGGTTGAACTGGCCCGGCTGATTATCGACAATTCCAGCCTGGAACTGTTCCACGGTGAGGTCTCAGGCGCATCCTTCATGCTGGACATGAACATGGTGTTCGAGCAGTTCCTGTTCGTCGCGCTGCGGGAAGCGTTAGGACTCTCAGGGAGGGAATGGAAGCGTGGCGAGCGTCTTACCTTGGACGTGGACGGCAAGATTAGGCTCAACCCCGACCTGTCTTGGTGGAGCAATGGCCACTGTTGTTTCGTGGGTGACGCCAAATACAAGCGCCTCATGTCGGAGCGTTTCCCAAACGCCGACATTTATCAAGTCCTGGCCTACTGCACGGCTGTCGATTTGCCTTCGGGCCTGCTGGTCTACGCCGCCGGGGAGTCGGAGACGGGCCGTTACCGTATCAAGCACACTGACAAGACCATCGAGGTTGAATCTCTCAACCTGGCGGGGCAGCCGGAGGATATTCTAGCTCAAGTCAACCGTCTGGCGGAGAAAGTGAAGGACCACTCCCGCACGATGATAGCGGCCGCCTGAAATACTGCCCCACCAACCCCACAGCCGCGTCCAGTGGTCGTCCAGGGACTCGCGCTGCGCCGGGGTAAGCTCGTTGTAGTAGCGGCCATGCTCGGGGAAGTACCACAGGGGGAACACCCAGAACCGGGGTATCCGAGTCGGGACCGGGGCGGTCGGCGATGTGTCCGGTTACCCAGCGCAACTCCCACGACGCCAGCTAGCCCTTATGCAGGCGGTTGATCAACAGGCGCTCGTACCCGCCGGTAGATTCCTACGCTGCCAGGGTCGCTTCTTGCTCAATGAGATGTTTCAACAGTTGGGTGATGCCCTCAACTGGGGGGAGTCGGCCATCGCGCCCGACGCCGTGGGGAAGCTGATCGCCAATGGGCTTCGCGTGCCCTTCTACTTCGAGTACGAGCTGCGCGCCCGCCACCCCATGGGAGTCGTAGCGCGCCTGAGACCGTACACGAGCTACTACTGGTCCAACGAGCCGGACAGAGACCAGCCCCCGTTCCCCACGACCCTGTTCGTGGTGGACGGCGAGGATGTCGAGGCCACCTACGCGAGCACGGCGCCCGCATGAACCTGATGACGCTGCCCATCCTGGTGTCCTGCTCCCCCGCGCTGTCCCGGGCCGGGATACTGGGCCGGTCCTGGCGTCCCCTCTGGGCGCCGGAGTCCCCGAGGCTGGCGCTGTCGGAGCTGAGGGCCTACCGCTGGGACTCGCTCTACCACCGGATGGTTCCTGTAGGGGGACACAGATAGGTCGAGTCCGACCTATCTCCCCTCCCAACCGGATCGGGGTTGCAAAGAGCCGTGAGAGGAGCGATTTTCAGGGCCTCCCAGCGCCGCATTGCGGCCAAATCGGCCCGATTCCAGGCACACTCCAAATGCACTTCCCACTCTGGCTTTGGTTTAGGCACAGAATCCTGCTACCCCGTCCGGATCTAAGCTGGCCCAGCCCGGATGGACAAGTGGACTAGAGTTGACTGTAGGCGGAACCATCTTCGAGATGACGATGGGCTTGTGGGCCTACCTAGGCCCTCTGCCAGCCCATCATGGTTCGCCAGGGCAGATGACACGAGGGTTGTCACGGTGGCCGTTGATCCTGACGGTCTGTTCACAGCCCTTTTCCTTTGTACCCATCGATCTTCGGCGTCTTGTAGCCGAGGCGAGGCGCGGTGACGACGTAGACGAAGTCGTCCGCTCCTTCATCCAGCATTACGGTGATGCCCATAGGTTGCACGGCGCCGCTACGCTCCTTGCCCGAAACCCGTTTAGAAGATTTCCGCCCAGCACCTAAGGGTTACCTGCTTTCATTATTTCGCACCTATTCATAGCCATACGTATCTTACGGTGCGATAATTGATACTTGACGAGCCGTGAGTTCATAAGGCGAGCCAGGGACTATGCCCGCAGGACAGGGAAATCCTTCCGCTTCGACCCGACTCACGGCAAGGGCAGTCACGGCAGAGTCTATGTCGGCGCGCGGTTCACCACGGTGCAACGGGGTGAGCTTAAGAAGGGCGTGTTGGCTGCAATGCTGCGTCAGTTGGAGATCGATCGAGAGGAGTTCTGAGCCATGATCTACGCATACCCATGTCAACTGATTCCTGATGAAGATGGAGAACTGGTAGCCACATTCCCCGATGTGCCTGAGGCCATCACCGGAGGGAGTGACCGCGCCGAAGCCTTGGCGATGGCGGGGGACGCCCTCGCTACTGCCCTAGCCGGATATGTACATGAGAAGTTGGACATCCCCAGTCCCAGCGAGGTGGTTGACGGTCAGGTGTCAGTGCCGGTGCCAACCGTCGTCGCCGCCAAACTTGCTCTGTATACGGCCATGAGGGCGCAGCGCATCTCCAAGGTGGAGCTTGCCGACCGGCTGGGCGTCAGCGAATCTGCCGTGCGCAAGTTGACCAACCCTGACCATCGGTCCCACATGAGTCAAGTGCAGAAGGCGCTTCTAGCGGTGGGCAGCAGACTCAAGGTCGAAGTCACCGCTGGTGAACGAGAGATGAAGAATCAGGGTATTAGCAGCTTCTTCGAAGAGTTTGTTGGTGCGCTGTTCGATGAATTGGGGTGCGATTTAGAAAGCCAACCTCCGATCAACGGCCGGCTATCCGATTATCTTGCGACTACTCCTGACGGTGAGAGCTTCTACATTGAAGCTACTGTCTTGAAGCTCAGGCAGTTCTCGGAACCAAGACCTACCGAGGAAGATGTGTGCAGGAAGTTGGACGAAATATGCCACGTCCCCTACCTCTATCGGTTCTGGGCGTCGGCATCTGGGGAGCTATACCAATACCTCGCCAAAAGGGAACTTGATCCCATCAAGAGATGGATAGAGGGGCTAAGCACCGAAAACCTCAGACATCACATTGCACATTTTTTCTTTCCAAGCGGAACGCCTCCGCGTGGGGCAGAGGGTCCGTCGAGAGTTTGGGAGATCGAAATTGACGCAGTCCCCCGCTCGGAGGCGAAACGGGGTATTCCTGATGTGTTGTTGGCGGGCTTTGACCGCGGCGGGGGTATAGATGCCGTTACGCCTCTTATCAATAGGGTAAAAGACAAGGTGAAACAGCATAAATATGTTGAAAAGCCTGTCGTCTTGGCGATTAACGATATGGCAGACTTCCCCCTTGATCGGATCGACGTGTCTGTTGCACTGTTCGGTTGTGAGCAGAGTGCAGAAACAGGGGTTAGCCGAATAACGCCTCTTAGGGAAGACCAGAGGAGACGGAGCATATGGGGTAAGCGGGAGAACTCCACGATTAGTGGGATTCTGCTGTTTCAAAGGCTACGGCCGGGCAGTATGCGATATGCGAATGCCTGCCTATATGAGAATCCTTGGTCGCGTTATCCTGTCCCGCACTGGCTAACGGAGACGCTTCCACATGCTTACGTGGAAGAAAATCTGGGGGTCCAGTATCTGTGCTGGCCATCAGATCAACGCCTAAGTTCGGTTCTCAACATCACAACTGAATCAAGGTCATAACTCTTGAGTGCAACCATGCAGAGTTTAGCCCCATCCCATTTGTAGGTGAGCTAAAGACATCGTGGAAAGGCTACGATTTGTCCAAGACCAGATGCTGAGTCGAGGAACGGCGAATGCACTTATTCGGCCGAGGATTTTGCAGGTCCTTTCTCAAGCAATAGCGCCGCATGGGTCGTCCCAGCGACTAACTAGATATATGCGTCTTATACAAAATGCCTAGGACTGGCGGGGAAGCCGACAAGTTCGGGAATCGCTACGAGGGCCTGTGGGTCGTAGACGCCGCCCTCGACCTCATCGATGACGAGTACGTCGATCTCGTAGTAGAGGCAGTCGGAGACGAGGCTGCGGGTGTCGAGTTCTTCGGAACTAACCCCTCGGGTACTCGCGAATACCACTCAGTCAAGCGGCAGCAGGCTGGTGGCAACTGGACGGTCAGCCGTCTAACGCAAGGGAAGCCACCGTCTGGCAGAAGCATACTGGGCGACCTCATACAGAAGGTCCAGGAAGGCGCAGTTGGAGTCTTCAGTTCCGGAACCAGCGCTTCTGAACTAGTGAATCTTCTTGAGAGCGCACTACCGAGCGAGTCGCATGAAGAATTCCAGACGAGAATCAGCGAGAATGCACTTCTGTCAGGGTGCTTCTACAAATACATTGTCCCCATCTGCGGCGAGCGGGGCGGCGTTCCCCGGCGGGGCAGGCCCCTTTCCCCCGGCTCCCTGGCGGAGCGGGCCGTTCGCTACGGCAGCACCCAGTACGCCCACGAGGGCGGCTACGCCGCCATAGCCCGGCCCGTTCTCTGGAAGGGGAAGCTGGCCAAGGTCGTGGTCGTCGCCGTGCCGGACGGGGATCAGGCTGTGCTCGGCCCCCAGCTCGTCGCATCCGACCTCGCAGCGCGCAGGCGGCAGCCGGCGGCGGCGGGTCCCAGGTAGTTGAAGGCAGCGTGTCCAGTGGTGTAGAGTAAGACAGCGCACGACTACAAGAGACAAAAAAGAGAGATCATGCCCGCCAAGCCCAGGAAGACCGACACCATCACCTTCTCCCTGCCGCCGGAGATGGCCGAGCAGGTGCGGCAGGTGGTCAAGGACGAGGACCGCACCGTGAGCGAGCTGCTGCGCGAGGCCATCCGCCTGTACATGGAGGAGCGAGAGTGGCGCAGACGAGAACGACTGGAAAGGTTGAAAGCCGGCCAGGCCGAACAGGAAGAGACAAGGAGGACGCACCCATGAACATGAAGCAACAGGACGACTACACCCCCGTGGCGCTCTACGCCAGGGTTTCCAGCGACCGCCAGGACGTGGACCTGTCCGTGTCCGCACAGCTGCGGGCGCTTAGGGACTAGGCCCAGAAGCACGGCTACCTGGTCGCCCGCGAATACGTGGACGAGGCTGAGAGCGGGCGCATCGCCGACCGGCCCCAGTTCCAAAAGATGCTGAACGAGGCCAGCAAGCCCGAGGCCCCCCTTTCAGGAGATCCTCGTCTGGAAGTTCTCCCGCTTCACCCGCAAGCGCGAGCACGCCGTCGCCTTCAAGGCCATGCTCCGGCGCAGGGGCGTCCGCGTGGTGTCCATCACCGAGCACGCCGACGACTCCCCCACCGGCAAGCTCCTTGAGGCCATCATCGAGAGCGTGGACGAATTTTACTCGGAGAATCTTGCCCAGGAGGTTACGCGGGGGATGCGGGAGGCGGCGTCGCGGGGATTCTGGGTCACCAGCTACGCCCCCTACGGCTACAAGAGGGTCTACGTCCAGGACGGGCCGAAGAAGCGGCCTACGCTGGAGCTGAACCCGCCCGCCGACGCCGTGGTCCGCCGCATCTTCGACATGGTGCTCCAGGGCAAGAGCATCCTCGACGTGACCAAGACCCTCAACGCCGAGGGCATCCCACCACCAACGGCAAGAAGTGGCTGAAGACCACCATCCACACCATGCTCGCCAACGAGGCGTATACGGGAGCCGTGGTCTGGGGAATCAAGGCCAAGGACAAGGCCGACCCGGTGCGGGTGGAGGACGCCTTTCCCGCCATCGTCAGCAAACGGGAGTTCCAGAGGGCCAAGAAGCTGCTGGGGTCCCGCGCCCCCAAGCAGGTGAACCCCCGACGGGCTTCCAGCCCCTACCTCCTCAGCGGCCTGCTCAAGTGCGAGACCTGCGGCAAGGCCATGACCGCTGCCGAGGCCAAGAGCGGCAAGTACACCTACTACGTCTGCCACTCCCTCCTCAAGCGGGGCAGCGGCACCTGCAAGACCCCCAGGCTCAACGCCAAGACCTTCGAGAAGCTCATCGTCGATGAGATTCGGGCCAACATCCTCACCGAGTCCAACATCCGCGACCTGGTGAAGCTGCTGGAGAAGGAGATGGACGGGGTGGCTAGCGAGCAGCGGGAGCGGCTGGAGAGCATCGAGGAAGAGCTTGAGGAGGTCAAGCGGCGGCTGGGCCGCATCTGGCAGGTCATCGAGACCACCGACATCGAGATGGCCGACGCCTCCGAGCGCATCAAGGAGCACCGGGATCGCAAGGAGAAGCTGGAGGTCGCCGCAGAGGAGGCGAGAAGGCTGCTCAAGGACCGGCGGCAGTTCCTGGACAGCGCCGACACCATCGCCACCTTCGCCGAGGACATGAGCGCGTTCCTCAAGACCAGCGAGCTGACTCAGACCAGGGCGTTCGTCCACTCCTTCGTCAAGGAGATCGAGGTCAAGCCCGGCAAGGCCGCCATCGTCTACTCCATACCCACGCCGGAGGACTCTCCCATCGGTGGAGCGGACGCCGCAGAGATCGCCCTAACCGGGCGAGTTCGCAGTTCGGTACGTGATGGTGGGCAGTACTGGACTCGAACCAGTGACCTCCTGCGTGTAAAGCGACATGCCTCAATCTAAGCAGTAGCCACAAAGGTGGTGCAAATGGCTACTGCGCAGGGAATTACACCAGGTACACCAATCGGAATCAATGAGGCGGCAAGAAAATACCAGGTAGACCACTCACTCCTAAGCCGGTGGGGCAAATCAGGGAAAATCTCTAAATTGGAGGGGAAGCTGGATGAAGCCTCATTAGTGGCAGCATTGGCCCACTACCGGCCCCATAAGGATAACCAGGTCCATGGCGGCCAGCAGACGCCCAGGCGCCCACCCTCCCCAGAGAAGCCCGAAACCTTCCCCATGGCCAGCCGATGGCCATGATGGTCCCACAGACCTGATACCGGCTTCACAACAACTCGCCGATGCTTTTTATGCTTCCCATCCAGCATGGGCAGCCAGGACTCTGGAATTCTACTGCCGCTATCTTGACATCTTCGCTATGGCATTCCCCAAGCTACCCTCCAAGCCAGAGCCTTTGGAGAAGTACCTGGCCCACGTCCACAAAGCTGGGACGCCCACGGTATACCAGCACACTTGGCGATGCCTAAGAACATTCTACAAGTGGGTAGGCCGCCGATATCTGCTACCCAATTCTTTGGAGTTGATTGACCCTCCCCGTCTTAACCCGAATCCACCGATAGAGGGCGTGTCGCGACAGGGCGGATAGGGAAGGAAGTGCTCCTCTGAATCTGGGATAATGGTTTTATAACAGAAAACCGACCAGAAACAAGGAGCACCCAATAGATGCGACCACGCAACCACCTCGACCGCATCCACATCACCTTCGACGACCACCGCCTGGTCAACAATGCCGGCCTGCTCCTTCCCGCCACCTTGGCCTTGCACCTCGGCCTTTCCCAACTGGTTGACCGGCGCCTGGACCTGGGCCGGGCCCCAGGCCGAGCCAACACCGGTGACAAGATGATGACGCTGGTGGCATCTGCGTTGGCGGGCGGCGACTGCATCGACGACGCCGATGCGCTGCGCGCCGGCGGGACAGCCTGCACCCTGGGCAGTGTGCTCAAGGCGCCCTCCACCCTGGGCGCCTTCCTGCGCAGCTTTCGCTGGGGCCACGTCCGCCAACTGGACCGGGTGAGCCGCGAGTTGCTGGCCCGGGCCTGGCAGGCCGGAGCCGGACCCGGCGACGCACCATTTACCATCGACCTTGATTCGACGATCTGCGAGACCTACGGACTGGCCAAGGAGGGCGCCCGCCACCACGGCTACACCGGCGCGCGGGGCTATCACCCGCTGTTGGCCGTCGCCGCCGGCGCCGGCGACGTGCTGATGTCCCGGCTGCGCGAGGGCCGCGCCAACACCGCCCGCGGGGCCGCCCACTTCCTGCGGGAGACGGTGGGGCGGGTGCGCTACGCTGGCGCCAGCGGGCAGATCACCCTGCGGGCCGACAGCGGCTTCTATACCCACGCCGTGGTCGCCGTCTGCCGCAAGCTGGACGTGCGCTTCTCCATCACCATCCGCCAGCACAAAAGCCTGCGCAATCTCATCGAGGCCATACCCGAAGCTGCCTGGACGCCGATTCCCTACTGGATGGACGGCGCGGCCGCTGTGGCCGAGACGACTTATACCCCCTTCCAGAGTGAGCCGGACGCCGCGCCGGTGCGGCTCATCGTCCGGCGGGTGCAGCCGACCCCCGGTTCCCAACTGGCCCTCTTCGCCACCTACAGTTATCACGGCTTCATCACCGACCGGGACGGAGAGACCCTGGAACTGGAGGCCGACCACCGCCGCCACGCCGAGATCGAGAATGCGATACGCGACCTCAAGTACGGCGTCGGGTTGAACCACATGCCGTCCGGCCGCTTCGCCGCCAACGGCGCCTGGCTGGCCGTCCAGGTGATGGCCCACAACCTGGCCCGCTGGACCGCGCGCATCGGCCTGGGCGAGCAGATCGTGACCACCAAGACCCTCAGGCGACGGTTCTTCTCCCTGGCCGGACGGCTCACCCGCTCGGCGCGCCGCCTCACCCTGCATCTGCCCCAGCGCTGGCCTTGGGAAACCCAGTTCAGTCGCGCCCTGGCCCGGCTGCGCGCCCTGCCACTCCCAGCCTGACGACCCGTCTGCAACTGACCCGCCATCCGGCCAACTGAACGTCCCGGCAAACTCGCGCCAGTCCCGGTCCGCGAGCGCCTCTTCCCGTGTCCTATCCCGCCATCTCGCTCAGCACAGCCACTGCAGACCGCCATCGGCGCCCCCAAAAGCGCCTGCGACCGCCCGCCAACCTCCCGTCTACCCGAATTCGAGCCCGGATCATCGCGCCTGCAACTCCCTCCCCCCTCTTCCGCTGTCCTCACGCCCTCCATCCGGGTCCATCGGTGGATTCGGATTTAAGGAAGTATGGTGACCCGGGAGGTGGATGCATGACCGGCATCTGGACGAACACGGGAGAAGGGTGGCAGTTGGGTTATCCGCAAGTATTCCAGGAGGAAGCCACTCTGCATAAGCTCGTAGAGGAGAACCCGCAGTTACTTCCGCTGGCGGGTTCTCCTCGCCTGACTATCCTGGGTTCTGAAATAAAACTGGGAACCGGGTACGCGGATATTCTGGCGGTGGAGTCGAACGGGCGCCCTGCCATCATAGAAGTAAAGCTCGCCGGCAACCCCGAGGCACGCAGAGCCATTGTGTCGCAGGTTATAGCCTACGCGGCGTTCCTTCATGGATTCACTATCGAAAGCCTTGAGCAGGGTCCCCTACGGAAACCACTTGCGGATGAAGGCTACGAGTCTATCCTGGATGCGGTACAAGCTCAGGACCAAGAAGGGGCGGTGGATGTCGATTTGTTCTCGACCTCACTGCAGGAGTTCCTGGACCAAGGCAATTTCAGGCTGGTTCTCGTGTTGGACGAAGTTCCACCCGAACTGGCAAGGGTTGTTGCTTACCTGGACGCCATAACCATCCAGGCTCTAACCATTGATCTGATGACGCTCAAGGTTTATGAAGTAAATGGGGCGCAGGTCGCTTTACCCCAACGCGTCTCGCCTGATCTGAGCACAACCATACCCCCCATAACCCCTGGGAGGACAAGGCCGGCTGTATCGACCGGAGTCTTGTCAGATGGCCCGGACGCGTTTCGCGCTTCGATCGAAGCCATCACCGGAGAGACCCGGAGGATGTTCGACGAGTTGATTGCTTGGGCAGAGCAGTTAGCCTTGCTGCCGTACGTCCGCCTGTTCACCTATTCCGGTGCTGAACGATACACACTCCTGCCCAGGATCATGCCGGACGACGTTGGCCTGATAACCATCTGGAACGACCATCAACATCCTTACATCTCTGTTTGGCGGTCGGTTTTCGAGCGTCTCGCCCCGAACTCGATTGAGTCCGTGGAGCGCGTGATCGCACCCATCAAGATCGGGCAGGGCAACACTGTCAGGAATGTAACGTCCCAACCCCTCGACATAATTACGAAAGCCTATCAAGAGATGGTAAGGAGTTGATTTACCAGCGCTCACTCTTTCCCCAACGGAATCTCTTGAGGTACCAGAGGACCAGCCTGAAATTCAACGCACAGGTTCCCGATTCTGTCTACCAAAGACCCTCTCAGACATCCCTAATCGGGTTCGACGGGATCTTCCCGCCTGGGATCTGCTGTTCAGCGTCAACTACTTCTGCCGGTTTACGCAAATTATTCTTGCCGGTTCACCTCCCGTTCACCACACAGTCTTGCCTAACGGCCTCGCCTCTCAAGACCCTCCTGGATCATCTCAATCACCTTGGCCGTCACGCTGGAGTCTTCGTCCACCACCAGGTGTCGCAGCCGCCGGTGCAGTTCAGACGGGATTCGACAATGCAGCACAGTAACATCCGGTGCCGCGGCCTGTTCACGGAAGGCCTCCCTCCGCTCTTGGTTATCCGGTGACTCTGGTCTTCGTGAGAAGGTCATCACACATCTCCATGATCTCGTCGCAAATGCCGCTTATCTCATCCTTGGCCACTCGGTCCCGGCCGTCCAGCACCGATTGGCCCTCGCCGGCCGCCACCGCATAGGACTCCCTTTCCGTGGTGCGCGACTGATATATGGGCAACCCCAGTTCAGCCAGGGCTGCACCGATCTGCTGGCTGAAACGCGTTCGGGGGCGCCCCATAGTGATGATGAAAGCGGCCTTGGGCCAACCGCGATTGGCATCCTGCCTCAGCTTTACGGCTGCGACGATATCCTCGCAGGCCCATGCATCCCAAACGCGGGGCTTGCAGGGAATCAGCACCACGTCGGCCACGCGTTTGGCGTCCGCATTCACCCGGGTGAATGCGGACGGACAATCTATGACGATCCAGTGTTGTTCATCGATTGCCGTCCGTACCCGCCGGACCAATGCCCCAGCCTCCACGCCTTCAACCGAAAGATTCAGACGTGGCTGGGGACCCAAGGCAGCCCAGCCCGATGCACTGCCTTGAGGATCGCAGTCCAGTAGAAGCACCGGTCCCTGGCTCCGTAGAGCTGAAGCCAGGTTGGTGGCCAAACACGTTTTCCCCACCCCGCCCTTCTGGTTGATTATGGCGATCACCGGCATAACCGCTGCACTTCTACGTACCACCATATTACCCAAGTACTTATGCACCTATGCACCATAACACCATTTACGGGGCGGCGCCCTGGACAATTCTGCGATGCCTCTGGAAGTTCCTCAGGCTGAGGATGTTGTGGGCGTCCTCAGGGGTCAGTCTAACCACTGTGGCCTTGATGTTGCTGCCGTCGGTTGGCGGCGTGAGCGCCAGTTCCAAGTCTGCCTCTTCCAATATCATGTCTATCTACCTCTCGTCTGGAGTTTTGTCCGGGGTTCCTGGTAATCATTGTGCCCCGTGTTTGGCATTTGCGTTGTGGCGGTGGGGACCACGGGTCGCTGGCGGCCCTGAAGCTCCTGGCGGACCCCATGCGGCGGCGTCGGCCCGCACTGTCTCCCCGGCGCTGAGCGCCACAACCAGCGGCAGATCCCGCACTCGCCGACCTCCGGGGACGGATGGGCAAAATGAAGGACAAGACACCATTCTCCCACAGGACTTTCGGGTTGAAAGACCTCTAGAAAGCGACTTAAGTTAAACTGCTAATAAGGGAATTTATCGGAAATATAACCGGAGCGTGAGATGGACGAAGACGTCGCCCTGGCCCCCACCGCCGACGACAACACCGGGCTCGCTCCCGAGGTCCGGGCCGAACTCCTGTCCCTGGCCCAGGGCGCCAGGGAGACCATCGGCAAGAAGTGGTCCCCGCACACCCACCGGGCCTACGCCGGGGCCTGGAGCCGGTTCCGGGAGTGGACCGCGGGCCGGGGACTCTCATCCCTGCCGGCCGACCCGGCCATCCTCATCCTGTACCTCGAACACCTGGTGCAGGAGGGCCGGGCCAAGACCACCATCCGGACCGCCGCCAGCGCCGTCTCCGCGGCGCACAGGGCGGCGGGGTTCAGTGGCGGCAACCCGTCGGCCCACGAGGACGTGAAGGACTTCCTGCGGGGCGTCGAGAGGGAAGCGCCGCCCCAGCGGCAGGTGGCCGCGATGATGCCCGACGTGATCTCGGCCATCCGGGCCACCGCCCGGACCCCCAGGAGGGGCCGGGGAGGACGGATGGAAAACTCGGAGACGGCGGAGGCCCGGGCCCGAGTGGACGTGGCCCTGGCCCTCACCTGGAAGGACGTGGAGCGCTGGGCCGACGGGTCGGGCAGGCTGACCATCCTCCGGTCGAAGACCGACCAGGAGGGCAAGGGCGCCGTGGTGGCCGTCACCCCGGCCTGCCTTCGGGCCCTGGACGCCATCCGGCCGGAGAACCCGGGGGATGGAGACCGGGTGTTCCGGCTCTCGATCCGCCAGATGGCCAACCGGATCAAGGATGCGGTCGCTGCCGCCGGCTTCGATGGCGACGTCTTCTCCGGCCACAGCGGGAGGGTTGGGCTGGCCCGGATGATGAGCGGCGCCGGAGCACCCACCGAGACCACCATGCGCCAGGGTCGGTGGAAGTCGGCCGAGATGGTCAGGCGGTACACCAGGGCCGAGACGGCCGGGGCAGCCCTCCAGTGGATGGACGGGGGGACGTAAAGCGTACGGGGGGCTCCCAGGAAGGAGACGGGCATGATCCGGGGCGAAAGGGGCGGAAACGCCCTGACACCCCGTTTTTGGCCGGAAGTCCCGCCGACCGCCGGATGTTTGGCCGCGCAGGATGGGTATTAAGGCCCCTGAAAATCTTCGGCCGACCCCAGAAGACCACCCCCGGCCGGAAAACCGCAGACGTCGCGCGTCAGGGGGCGACGTCGGGCCTAAGGTGGTCAGGTTCTCAACCCAAGTCCGCCGGGGGTCTCCCCCCGCATAGGAGGGGACAGACCCCCGGTTACCCTGGCCCCGGGCGAAGCCCACCCGTTCCCCCGGAGAAACGAAGACGCATCCAAGTTGAAGGACCTCCGACGACGGATTAGACTGGTCATCACAAGAACACAGAACAATAAATTAGCGGGGAAGGCAATGAAGACCATCAGCGTGTCGGTCGACGACGAAACCCACCGGCTGGCACGGATCAGGGCCGCTCAGACCGGGACCACCGTGTCGGCGATGATGCGGGACCTTCTGACGGCGCTCCTGCAACGCCCGGTGGAAGCGGAGTCGGCCGAGACCGAACCTCAGAGGCGCGCCCGGCTCCTGGATGAGGTGCTGGGGAGGTTCAGGAGGGAAGGGATAGGCGTGGACACCAGCCAGATACTGACCAGGGAAGAGATGTACGACAGAAATGCGGCTCGCTGACACCAACGTCCTGGTATACGCCGTGAGCAACCGGGAAGCCGACGCCCCAAAACGGCTCAGGGCGGAAACGACCCTGAAGGAACCGGACCTGGCGCTGTCCGTCCAGGTCATCCAGGAGTTCTTCTACCAGGCCACCAGGCCCCAGGGACCGGCGGGATTGACCCACGAGCAGGCCATGGAGTTCCTGCGGCCGCTGAGGTCACTGCCGATCCAGGAAATCACAGTGGAGCTGTTCGACAGGGCGACCGAAATCAGAGGCAGGTTCGGGTTGTCCTACTGGGACGCTGCGATCCTGGCGGCGGCGAAGATGCTGGGCTGCGAGGCGGTGTACTCGGAGGACATGAGCCACGAAGAGGACTACGACGGGCTCCGGGTGATAAACCCGTTTTCGGAAGGGGGTTGAGGGGGACCGGGAGTCCTCTGAATTGCTCAGAAGGTTTCCCGCAGGAGATGGTCTCCAGTGCCCCGAACAGAGACGGAGATGCTGTGGCATGTAAAAGGTGAATTTTCACAATCTCCGCCCATGTGGAAGCAGATCCGGAATACTCAAGAGAGGACCCTGTTTATGGCGACAGCAGCAAAGACCACAACGAAGCCCGCAGGCACCCCTGTCGAAACGGGCGTGTCCGGATCGGAACTATGGAAGTTGGCAGACACCCTTCGGGGTAACATTGATGCCGCCGAGTACAAGCACATCGTCCTGCCCCTAATGTTCCTGAAGTACATATCCGACGCATTCGAAGAACTCCACCAAGAGCTGGAGTCGAAGGCCGATGAAGGGTATGACCCCGAGCAGCCCGACGAGTACGCCGAAAGGAACGTGTTCTGGGTCCCCATGGAAGCCCGGTGGTCCAACATCCAGTCCAAGGCCCGTCAGGAGGACATAGGAGCAACCATCGACCGGGCGATGGACGTGATAGAAAGGGAGAACAAACCCCTGCAGGGCGTCCTCCCCAAGAACTACGGCAGAGACGACCTGGACAAGCAGGTGGTGGGCCAGGTGGTGGACCTGGTCAGCAACATCAAGGTCGGCGGCGCCCAGGCCCAGGCCACTGACGTGCTAGGGCAGGTCTACGAGTATTTCCTGGAACAGTTCGCCATAGCTGAAGGCCGGAAGGGCGGAGAGTTCTACACTCCCCGCTCGGTGGTAAGACTGCTGGTGGAAATGATTGAACCCTACGAGGGACGAGTCTTCGACCCCTGCTGCGGATCCGCCGGCATGTTCGTCCAGTCAGTGAAGTTCATCGAAGCCCACGCCACCGGAAACGGAAACGGAAACGGCAAAAAGGCGCTCAGCAACCTGTCCATCTACGGGCAGGAGTCCAACCAGACGACACTCCGGCTTGCCAAGATGAACCTGGCCATTCGGGGCATAAACGCCCAGATCGAGTTCGGAGACAGTTTCCGGAACGACCAGCATCCCGACCTGAGAGCCGACTACATCCTGGCGAATCCTCCGTTCAACATCTCCGAGTGGAACGGGGACCAACTCAGGGACGACAAGAGGTGGATCCACGGGATACCGCCGGTGGGGAACGCCAACTTCGCCTGGGTGCAGCATTTCCTCCACCACTTGGCACCCCGGGGCATCGCAGGGTTCGTGCTGGCAAACGGGTCCATGTCCTCCAACACGTCTGGCGAAGGTGAGATCAGGAAAAACATCGTCGAGGCAGACCTGGCGGACTGTATCATCGCCCTGCCAGGGCAGTTGTTCCGGTCAACCCAGATATCGGCCTGCCTGTGGTTCCTGTCCAAGGGCCGGAGCCGGAGGGAGAACTGGGACAGGCAGGGGGAAACCCTGTTCATCGACGCCCGGAAGGCGGGGCACATGCTTAACCGCACCTTCAAGGACCTATCCGAAGAGGATGTAGAGAGAATCGCCAGTACATACCACGCCTGGCGGGACGGAGAAGGGTACGAAGACGATCCCGGGTTCTGCAAGAGCGCGACGCTGGAGGAGATCCAGAAGCACGGACATGTCCTGACTCCGGGACGGTACGTCGGGGCTGCACCACAGGAAGACGACGGAGAGCCATTTGAGGAGAAAATGTCCCGGCTCACAGCCCAGTGGAGGGAGCAACAGGTAGAGGCACAGAGGCTGGACGCGGAAATTGAGGAGAACCTGGGGCGGCTGGGTTTTGGGACGCGGCAGTCTGATCATGCCCAAGGTTAGAGAAGCCATGCAATTGATTGAGCGGGACGGGTGGCGGTTGGTCCGAACCAGGGGAAGCCACCGCCAGTACAGACACCCGGTCAAAACTGGTCGAGTGACCATTCCCGGCAAGCCAGGCGATGACCTACCCCCTGGCACCTGGAAGCATATTGAAACAGTCCGGGCTGAAGGAGGAAACGGAGCCATGAAATACACCGTCGTTATTGAAAAGACCCCCAACAACTACGCAGCCTACGTGCCCGACCTGCCCGGCTGCGTGGCTACGGCGGGCACCCGCGAAGACCTGCTGGAGGAAATCCGGGGGGCGATTGAGTTCCACATTGAGGGTATGCGTGAAGACGGCGAACCCGTTCCTGAGCCCCAAGCCACCGCCGACGTGGTGGAAGTAGCGTCATAGCGGAGGGGAGGATGACTGACCGGCTGGCGTTGCCGCGTCGCTACCGTGACCAGCTTGAAGCCCTGCTCCGTGAGCACGTTCCCGGCGTTGAGGTGTGGGCCTACGGCAGCCGCGTAAACCGCGAGAGCCACGACGGGAGCGACCTGGACCTGGCGCTGCGCGGTCCTGCCCTGGAACCTTTGGATGGCGGCTTCAATGACTTGCTGGAGGCGATTGAGAAGTCGACCATCCCGATCCTGGTTCAGGCGCACGACTGGGCAAGGCTGCCGGAGAGCTTCCACAGAGAGATAGAGCGGGACTACGTGGTCGTGCAGGAATGGGCCAAGCAAACGGCGGCGAACAGCTGGCGCGAGGTTGCGTTGGGTGACGTTGCGGAAATTGTCATGGGTCAGTCACCACCGGGTGACAAGGTATCAGGAGATAACGGACTTGCTCTTCTCAACGGTCCGACTGAATTCGGCGCTTCCCACCCGACTCCAGTGCAGTTCACCATCGATGCCCGCAAGTACGCTCAACCAGGAGACATCCTCTTTTGCGTACGCGGGTCTACGACGGGACGTATGAACTGGGCAGACCAAGAATACGCCATTGGGCGTGGGGTTGCAGCGATTCGCCACAAGAATGACTCTGCTTTGCAACCGTTTGTTCGCGGCGTAATAGAACTGGGACTGTCAGAGTTGCTAGCTCAAGCCACAGGATCCACATTCCCAAACGTTTCAGCACAGCAACTTGCTGAGATTCCTTATCCGAGTCTGGACGAGGACGAGCAGCGGGCCATCGCCCACATCCTCGGAACCCTGGACGACAAGATAGAACTGAACCGGCGGATGAACCAGACCCTGGAGGAGATGGCCTGGGCCATCTTCCGAGACTGGTTCGTGGACTTCGGTCCCACCCGGGCCAAGATTCAGGGCCTAGACCCCTACCTCCCGTCGGAACTGTGGGACCTGTTTCCAGATAATCTTGTAGACTCGGAACTGGGGGAGATCCCTGAGGGATGGGACGTTCAAGGATTAGGAGAAATAGTCAACCAATTTCGGAAAAACGAAGACCCGAGCAAGAAGCCAAGCACCACTTTTAGCCACTTCAGCATGGGGGCATTCGACGAAGGTCAAACGCCGATCAGGCAGTCAGGTGAAAGCATCAAAAGCTCAAAGTCTCGAGTGCTTCCTGGAAGCGTATTACTCTCAAAGTTAAACCCAGGCATCGAGAGAGTCTGGCTGGTAGACGTAAGTGCAGACGCGGAAGCAATATGCTCAACAGAGTTCTTGGTGCTGTCTCCTAAGGAGCCTTTTGGGCGTTATTACGTCTATTGCCTGTTCAGGTCCCCCACGTTTCGAGAACAAATCCAAGCCCTCGTAACCGGAACATCAAAGAGTCACCAAAGAGCACAGGTGGATTCAATTCTCAAATTATCCGCAGTGATTCCTCCAAGGGATCTGGTGCGCCACTTCGATGACTTGTCAGGCCCGATACTGTCAAAAAGCTTAACGAGTCGGAACGAGTCCACGGTAATATCCGCTCAACGGGATTCTCTGTTGCCCAAACTCGTCTATGGAGAATTCCTCATTGAATCCATATAAGGGCATATTCTGGTGTACTGCTTAGAAAGTTTAGAAAAGGCGAGAAATCATGGCCTTGATGAATTCCGAGATACTGGAAGTAACTCTCGACACCAACGTGCTGGTGGAGTTCTGGAAGGACCGCGATAAGGCCGCCACGACGAAGACCTTACTGGATCTAGCTCAGTCATGGCTATTGGACCTAGCAGTCACGTCCCGCATAGGAAATGACATACCTCACTCGCCGATGGCAGATCAACTTGACGAACTCCCAGAGATAGGAGTGAAGGGAATCGGATCTCCCTTCAGGTTGGACATGTCAGCACTGGACGGCGGCGACATGCTGGGAAGCGACGAATTCCTTGATGTGGTCGGACAGATAGAAGATAGATTCAACAGGCAGGGCCGTGTCAAGAACCGCCCGGACTGGAGAGACTGGGACCACATTCACGGGCATTACCTGAAGGGAAGAGACGTATTTCTAACTTGGGATCGGCCTCTCTTGGGCGCAGCGCCACAACTGAAGGCGCAACTCGGCATCGTCGTGATGAAGCCCGAAGACTTCCTCTCGTGTTTTTCCTAATCCGACAACAAAGGCCCAGGTATGGTCAGTGAAGCCGACGTCGAACAGGTGGCTCTTGAGTGGTTATCCAAACTAGGATGGCGGACCGACTACGGGCCGAACATGGCCCCCGAAACCCCAAAAGCCGAGCGCGCCGACTTCACCCAGGTAGTCCTGGAAGAACGGCTCCGAGATGCCCTCCTGAATCTCAACCCGGACCTTCCGCCGTCAGCGCTGGAGACCGGTCTCCGGAGCCTCATCAATCCTGAGGGGCCAACCCTGGAGGCACGGAACCGGGCCTTTCACCACGCCCTCACCTGGGGAGTGACCGTCCCCGTCAGGAGACCCGATGGCACTGTTAGCGGCGAACCCGCGGTCGTCCTCGACTTTGAAAACCCCGCCAACAACGACTGGCTGGCGGTCAACCAGTTCACAGTGAAGGAGAACCAGTCCACCCGCCGCGCGGACATAGTCCTCTTCCTGAACGGGCTGCCCCTGGGCATCATCGAGCTAAAGAACCCGGCCGACGAGAACGCCGACGTCTGGGACGCCTGGAATCAACTCCAGACATACAAAGCTGAACTCTCCACCCTGTTCTCGATGAACGAGGTCCTGATGGTCTCCGACGGACTCCACGCCCGGGTCGGCACACTGACCGCCGGGAAGGAGTGGTTCAAGCCCTGGAAGACCATGGACAACCAGGAACCCGGCGCCGCCAACCTCCCCGAACTCCAGGTAATGCTGGAAGGCGTCTGCGAGCAGAGCAACTTCCTGAACATCCTGAGAGATTTCATCGTATTCGATGACGACGGGAGCGGAAAACTCGTCAAGAAGATCGCCGGGTACCACCAGTTCCACGCCGTCCACGCCGTCCAGGCCGCCGTGGAAGAGACCCTCCGGGCCACAGAACTCCAGGAGAAGGCTTCCCGAATAGCAACCCGGCACGGAGGAGCGCCGGGGGACCGGCGAATAGGAGTCGTCTGGCACAACCAGGGTTCAGGGAAGAGCCTAACCATGGCCTTCTACGCTGGCGCCGTCATCCGGGACCTGGCAATGAACAACCCAACCATCGTGGTTCTCACCGACCGGAACGACCTGGACGACTAACTCTTCGGCACCTTCTCCCGGTGCAGGGACCTCCTCAGGCAGGACCCGGCCCAGGCGGAGAGCAGGGCCGACCTCCGCCGTAAACTCTCCGTGAACGTCGGGGGAGTGGTCTTCACCACCATCCAGAAATTCTTTCCTGAGGAGAAGGGAGACTCCCACCCGGTCCTCTCCGACCGGCGGAACATCGTGGTCATCGCCGATGAGGCCCACCGGAGCCAGTACGACTTCATCGACGGGTACGCCCGGCACATGCGGGACGCCCTGCCCAACGCCTCCTTCCTGGGATTCACTGGCACCCCCATCGAACTGGACGACGCCAACACCCGCTCCGTCTTCGGAGACTACATCAGCGTCTATGACATCACCCGCTCCGAAGCGGACGGGGCAACTGTTCCGATCTACTACGAGAGCCGGCTCGCCCAACTGGCCTTGGACGAAGCGGAAAAACCCAATATAGACCCTGAATTCGAGGAGTTGACCGAAGGGGAGGAATTGGAACGGAAGGAAGAGCTCAAGACCAAGTGGGCCCAGCTTGAGGCCGTGGTCGGGGCAGACAACCGGGTCCGGCAGATTGCAGAGGATATTCTCGGACACTTCGACGCCCGTCTCGAGCAACTGGACGGGAAGGCGATGGTCGTCTGCATGAGCCGTCGGATCTGTGTCGAGCTTTACAGGGAGCTGGTGAGGCTCCGCCCCGAGTGGCAAGACACCGACGACACCAAGGGCGAAATCAAGGTGGTGATGACCGGCTCGGCATCCGACCTACCGGAATGGCAGAAACACATCCGGAGCAAGTCCGGTCGAGAGACCCTTGCCAACCGCTTCAGAGACCCGGACGACCCGTTCAGGATCGTGCTGGTCAGGGACATGTGGCTCACCGGGTTCGACGCACCCAGTCTTCACACCATGTACGTTGACAAGCCCATGCAGGGTCACGGGCTGTTTCAGGCCATCACCCGGGTGAACCGGGTGTTCAAGGACAAACCCGGCGGGCTGGTGGTGGACTACCTGGGGCTGGCCAACGACCTGAGAAAGGCGGTCGAGAACTACACCAGGAGCGGAGGCCGGGGCAAAGCCGCCTTCGACAAGGCGGACGCGGTAGCGGTGATGCTGGAGAAGCACGAGGTCTGCTGCGCGATGTTCCACGGGTTCGACTGGTCCCCATGGGTCAACGGGGGCGCCCAGGGAAAGTTGACCATACTCCCGCCAGCTCAAGAACACATCCTGGCCCAGAAGGATGGAAAGGAACGCTTCCTCCAGGCCGTGATGGAACTGACCAAGGCCTTCACATTGTCCGTGCCGGACGAAGAGGCCATCCGGATACGAGACGACGTGAACTTCTTCCAGACCGTCAGAGCGGCGTTCCTGAAGAAGGCGCCCAGTGAAAAGAGAACGGAGGAAGACCTGGAATCCGCCATCCGGCAGATAGTATCCAGGGCCGTGGCGGCGGAAGGGGTGGTTAACATCTTCGCGGAGGCCGGGCTACGGAACCCGGACATATCTGTGCTGTCCGACGACTTCTTGTCCGAAGTCAGGGGGATGCCTCACAGAAACCTGGCGGTCGAACTGCTCCAGAAACTCATCAAGGGTGAGCTCTCGACCCGGAGACGCCAGAACGTGATCCAGGCCCGTTCGTTCGCCGGGATGCTGGAAGACGCCATCCGCCGGTATCAGAATCGGACCGTAGAAGCCGCCCAGGTCATCGAGGAACTGATAGAGCTTGCCAAGGAGATGAGGGAGGACTTCGCCCGGGGCCAGGAACTGGGTCTGAACGAAGACGAACTGGCCTTCTATGACGCGCTGGAGACCAACGACAGCGCGGTGAAGGTGCTGGGAGACGAGACTCTCCGGACCATCGCGCAGGAGCTCGTGGAGACTGTCAGGAGGAACGCCACCATCGACTGGACGGTGAGAGAGAGCGTAAGGGCAGGGATGAGGAACGCGGTCCGGCGAGTACTGAGGAAGCACGGGTACCCGCCGGACAAGGAGAAGAAGGCGATCGACACAGTGATCGAGCAGGCGGAGTTGCTGTCAGAGGAATGGACAAACATCTAAAGAGTCGAGTAGACCCCAGGGGAACCGGACCTGATGCCAACTCAGAGGCCTAGCAAGGGCGGCCCCGTCCCGAAGGGGTCGCGGACTGGGGGGCTGATCACCATGTCTGGACGTCGTACGGAGGTCAACAAACATCAGATACGTTGGAGTCTGACCAAGACGCACAAAGACCTGTCCACCAGATACTGGCTCCTGGAGCGGGCGTGTGAACCAGACCAGGTACCTGCGCGCCCCGGACCGGGCCTCATCCCCCGGCCTGAACATCAGGCACCGAAACCACAAAGTAACCGGTGTTGCTCTCCACCCCCCGGTCCTGAGGACCAGGACCTCGCACCAGCCCCCACGGGCTCGCCACCAGGCGCCAAGGCCAGACCAGGCCACGGAGGACCCCGGCGCAAGACACCCCCGAGCGGGTGAACGCCGCACCCCGGAGACCAGGTGTGCCAGCTCAAAACGGACTCCCAACTCCCCCGGAGCAGCACCTGCCGCACCCCGGAATCAGAACCCTCCAGCCGGATTTCAGCCGGGACGCAACACCCCAAACACCCCCAGAGGACCCGTCGCCAGGACACCCCGCATCAGCCGGGACCAATCCCCCAGGAAACCGGGTCCACCAGACCGCCGAGGAGTCTTTTCACTCCAGAGCCACATGTGAGAATCCAGGGACATACTGTCGTACTAGGATTTAGCTATAAATCCCTTAGACAGGGACCCCCCCCCCGGGCCCCCTCTCCCCGAGCGCGCGAAATCAAAGACATAAAGTCACGGACACCCTCAGTATGAAATTTCTGATCGTCACGGGTGAATCTGGGGACATAAGGTCCGACCCCCTTTCTCTTACGCATCACGCGCGCGCGTAGAGCATCCACAAACTCCACAAACTCCACAAACTCCGAAAATTAAGGGGCTAGGAGCGTTTTGCCTCCAGGCCCCCAAGGGCCGAAAATGCCCTGCCCCGGGCGGAAAGGCCCCGAATTCTAGCGCTCGTGTCAAGGGCGCCGGGATGTGGGGCCAGTAGGGCGGAGCAAAAGTGTACCCTTTGGCTGGTGACTGAAGGCAGTAAATCAGGCAGAGCGGCGACGTTACAGGAGCAGGACGAGAAAGCGTCGAGGGTGTGGTTTATTCTTCGTCGGGATCGTCTGGAGCTGGGGGCTGGGCGTTCTCCCGGCTGCACTTGAGCCGGTAGCTCTCGCCGTTCATCTCCAGGATGTGGACGTGGTGAGTGAGCCGGTACAGCAGCACTCCGGTGAGCCGTTCCGAGCCGAAGCCCTCGGTCAACTCGTTGAAGGGCAGATTGGTGGTCACCATGACGGAGCCCCTCTCGTAGCGCTGGCTGAAGACCTCGAAGAACAGTTCCGCGCCCGTGCGGGACAGGGGCACGAAACCTACCTCGTTGACGATCATCTGAAAGTGTCTCTACCCGCCTGAACGCTTTTGAGTTTGGCAGTTGGGGGAGCGAAATCTAGAGAATCAGGATTCCCTAGAAACTCGGACGGAAACCCCGATTCTCTCCAAGCTGCCGTTTTCTTAGCGACGATTATCGATGTAACAGTGGATTTTTGAACCGTATTACAGATACTATTATGCCACATAAGACTATAATACGTCTGTCTGGCGTAGCGCGAAACCCGGCCAATGGCTTTTCGGCCAGACCTCTAGCTCTTACGTTGCTCTAAGTAGGAGAGCAACCGCTTATCCAACGAATCGAAAATGGTGTACGCCTGTGGTTTTACAGATTCCAATTGTGAGTTCCTCCACTCCAAGGATTCAGGAGAAACCAAGTAATCAGCGAGCCTCTCCACGAACTCCACCATCAGCAAGTTCGCCTTGAAAAGAAACCACGCTCCCATAGCGCAACGCTGGGCAGGCGCACGATCTGGTACTCCTGCCTAGCGAAGGACTTCGTAGAGTTGTGGACGAGGAGGAGCTTGCCGAGGCGACGGCGCAAATCAACAGGGAACTCTACGTCTTCGAAGACCGGGTAGCCGTCCTAGAGGCCGCTCCTGCGGCGGTGGGCGGCGGGACAGCCACCTACACCCTCTTGGGGAGTGGCTCATTGGTCTTCAATAACCGACAATTCAACTTCGAGGCTGCGGAAGCGGCGGCAATCCGGGCCGCCTGGGATGTATCGCACCGCCTTGAACTCAGGTTCACCCTTTCGGCGGGCCGCTATGTGACAAGCGAGATTCGGACAATTCCCCAGCCGGTGCCCGCAACCGCCATCCAGGTCTACGCCGGGATTGCGACCAGTGACACCGGGCAGCCCAGGGTTGGTGTGGCTGTTCGAGAGATGATGGACGATTCCCTTTCGCCAGAGAGGGAATCCGCAAAACCTATCTCACCTCCCCACCTCCCCACCTCCGCCTAAGCCTTGAACCACCGTAAATGGGGTAGTAGAATCGGCCCAGTAGAGAGATAGAAGGGAGACATGCTGGAGGGAGCAATGGCCAAGAAGACTGTCGTCCGATCGATGAGAATCCTCATGCGAGTTCTGGTTGTGACAGTCGGGGGCCAGGGCATCGGCCTTGTACTGGCGGTGCCAGGACCGGAAGTCCCGGCCCCACCACTCCAGCAGGTAGGGGTCGCTGACCTTGGCCAAGACCCTGCTTCTGAACTTGTCATCCGAAAGCAGTTTCAGCCCGTCCAGGATAGTGTACTGCTCGGAGGCGTCGGTTGAAGGGTGCTCGTTGGCCTCGTGAAGGCTCTTCACCGTTTGCTCCAGGATGGACGCCAGGCCCTAGCATAGGAACCCCAGATAGTTGCCAGCGGCTCACTTTACGCATGCCCTTTCCATCGCCAGCGGTGTTCTACCGCAACTCCATTAGCAGGCTTAGTGTCGCAGTGAGGCCAAGCTCGCTATTGAAGGGATTTCCCTCGGGGTTCTCCGTGATGGTGGTCGCTACCACTCGTATGACGCTCACCGGCAGCCAAACCGTGGCCTGCCATACAGAGAGATCGGCGCGGGCAGGCAATGGTTCCTTTGAGATAGCTACGGTCGCATGAAGCCCAGCAATCTCCATTTGCTCGCCTTCCGGGGAATTGCTGGCACCACGGGGTCTTTCCAAAAACGACAAGAGCCTGGAGCCGTGTTCCGCCGTCCCGTAGACGAAGCGGACGGGCCAAATGCAAGCTGGCTCCGGTGGGCATGCGACAGCCTCGGTCAACGTCAGCGGAGGTAGCGCCGCTTCGCCCTGGGCCGGTGCACCGGACTTCAACCCCAGCCAGAACACGGGGAAGTCCAAGGATCTTACGTAGTCCAGGTCCTCCTCCAGCGTGTCCGCCTTCGGAGCATCCCCTGTTTCACCGGACACCGCCGTTCTGGATGTGACCGGGTGGTCCCAGCCCTGGACCTGGAGCGTGTAGTCGTTCCCATAGCTCGTGTAGCTGTAATTCCCAGGGCTGTCCGGCGCGTAGTGCATGGGGGCACCGCTGAATGGGTTGATGGGCCAGACAAGTCTGAGGGCTTCCAGGGCATCCCCCACCGACTCCGGCGTCAGCGCATCTGGGTAGCGGCCGTGTTGCTCTTCGTAATACTGCAACGCCTCGTTGAGCGCGTGAAAGCCCCGCTGAGCTACCCCATCCAAGGCATCGGCCCGCCGGAAATCCATAACCTGGGTGGGCGCTTCTAGCTGCATGTTTTCGCCGTAGCCCCAGAACCCGACCACACCTTCGTCCGTGTTTGAAGAGCCTTGCCCGATAGCCATGCGTCGAACCAGGCCCGTCTCCTCGTCTATCCACAGCCGGACCCTCACCTCCTGTAGCTGCTGACTCATGTACTCACTTGCGTCCTGAGCAACGGGCATAACGCGCGCGTTCTCCACGAGGTCCGGGTCGGCGCCGTAAGCTGCCAAAGCTGCACGCAGTTCTTGCTTGGCCGATGCTTCCAGCGTGGTGATCCCCTGGACGATGACGGTGACTCGTACGTCCCATTCGCTTCGCGGCTGACCTGGACGGTCGGCACGTTCGGAGAAACTCAGATGGTAAGGTCCTTTAAACGCCTCCCACTCGGCAGAGTCTTCCAGAGGGTACCCGAATACCTCGTAGCCCAGCCCCTCAAGCTTTTGGGCGTCGGCCCCTTCCGGGTAGGAAAAGCTCAAGATAGCCCGTACGTGAGGCTCCTGGGGAGGTGTCGTATCCACGAGGGCCTCCACGTCGAGGCCGGTAGACACGACCAGATAGGTGTGGCCGTCGATGGCCTCTTCCCCGACGATCTCCGGAGCGTCGGGGAAGCGCAGTGCGACCCGTGGGTCTGATATGACGCCAAAGAAGAGCCCAGAGCTGGAGTTGTCAGGCGACGTTAGCCAACGTGTGCCGCTTTCCGAGGATAAGGCCGTCCCACGGGAGAGGAGGAGGAATGGAGGCCAATCGCCGCCCATGTCTTGAAGGAGAGTGAGGCCTGGAGGATAGGTGAACGTTGGCATGGGCCTCGAAGGTGCAAAGGCGAAACTGCCCCGGAAGCTCTGCTGTCCATCATCTCTTGGGTATGAGCAAGAATCTCCGTAGCGTTGAGCGGAGCTTCACTAGGGGCGTCGGTGGCACTGGCGGGAAGCTCCGTTGAGGTGGGTGGAGGGACTTCCGGGTCGTCTGCTGTTCCACAGGCGGCTAAAACTGCTCCTAACGCGAGCATGACCATCAACAGTCTATTCACCAGAATGCTCCACTTCGCCCCAACGTTCCCTTACTCCGCGAGCAGTCTTAGGTAGTCTTCTTTAACAACTACAGCCCCCTCGGGAATCCCGAGCCTTTCCATTATGTGGAGAACATCGTCAATTTGATCCGCATCGAACAGTCCGATGCGGATGCGGTTTTCGATCGATTCTCGCACCGATGCCCTGGCTGGGGGTATGCCGCTCTCGATCAAAGCTCCGTCGAGGATGTAGAACCATTCGACCAACTGGTCGAGAGAGTAGTCAACTTGAACAGGGATTATCTGGGTGATCTTACGATCACCGCTATATGCTGCGCGGAACGCCACTTCCGCAGCGGCCGTCTTGGTGACGTCCTGCATGTAGACGTAGACGATGCTCTTGTCAGTTTCGTGGAAGTAGTAGCCGCCAAAGCCGCCTTCGTGGTCCCTAGCGATTTTGGCCACCTGCCTATTGGGATTAATCCTCTTGCCGGTACTGTCGAACAGGTTCCTGACCGCTTCCTCTTTGATCTGGCTTAGGTCGACAACATCTGAGTCCGGCGGCGGTGGGCAGTTTGGAGCTGCTGCGTCCCCAACATAGAAATCGACGCCCCGCAGTAGATGCGCGGCATTACCGCCGAAGACTACTGCGACATAACCCGCATTACCGGCGCTGATGCCAGACTTATCAGACGTTTGGAGGGTGATGAGATACCGATGGCCTGCCAGAGTATGGTCTGAGAGCCCCCATCGTCCGTTACGCACTTCTATCTCCGCGACCGTTTCCTCAGGCACCAGGTGGTCTTCTGCCTCCTCGAGGCACGTGAGCTCCTGGGGAAAGTAGCGCGTAGCATTTTCCGGCAACGGAGGACCGATAACGTAGAGCTCGTTTGGCACCGGCGGCAGGCGTTGTATCCGAACTAGGGCATCGACTCCATCAGGTATTCCGGCGATCCGTCCCCCGATGCTCCGCTCAGGACGCCAGCCTGTCCCGGTGTCGAGGGGCCTATCACTGGCATCCTTGGGTCGGAAGAAGGCGAAACCTAGATTCCGCTCTCTCCAGTCCATTCCCTCGGCGGGCACCTCGAACATCAAACCGCCGGCACTATGAAGAGGAAGATAACCCTCAGCCTCGGGGACCGGGTGGTACGTCCCTTGGGAAAGTCGCAGGCCCCTTTGCTCCCATGGGCCATTCCCCAGCGTCCATTCGTCCACTAACACACCGTTCTCCTCTCGGTGGCTACGGCCTAGATTCATGAGGCGAATGGTGGCGGTGTCACCTTCATCGAGGCCGGATACTTCTCCCACAAGCAGACCGGGCCTCGCGAGGGAGAACCGAGCCGTCTCGATCCATGTCGTCACTTCTTCCAGTGGCTGCGATTCCCCTGCGGGATGAAGCGTCGTCACACGCCCATCCCTAACGGCGAACTTGCCCCACGCTTCGTCGCCATCAGTGATTACTAGATTGGCGTCATCAGGGCCGAAGAGGGAATCGTCCTGCGTTAGGAACAACAGGACGGTTTCGCCTCGCTCCATCGGCGGCGAAGTCGTCGGAATGCGTCCGTCGTCGTCCATCACGTAGTACAAGGACAAGTGACGATCCACCCTGGCGTAGCGGTAGCCGAAAATGACCTGAGTCACCTTCACCGATGCCTCGTAGTAGGCCACCTGGCTCGAAGGGTCGTCGCGGCGGGACGCTGTCCGGAGTTCAGATACCTCATCCACTTGTCCGATAACGGAGAGGTCGGAAGACACGACAAGCTTCTCAAGGCCGGGGAAGGGCGGCTCACTCGCTGTGTCGGGGGATATCAGAGTAGGAGTCTCAGTCGGCGTGAGGGTGGACGAGGCTGTTGGTCCTGGGGACGAAATGGTGGACTCGGCCGTGGTTTCAGGTTGAGCGTCGTCGCAAGCGACTATGGCCACCATAAGGAGAGCTACTACTCCCCCAATGATGGTAGGAGTCGCGACTCTGAGCCGCCCTCTTAATCCTAATTCCTTGCCCTGAAACCTCATCGAATAATCATCCTATTCCTCACAGGAGATTGTGGCGCCGCAGGAAGGCTTCCTGTCCTGCCGCGCCACTCACCCACTGCGTGGAAGTGAGCCTATAGTGCGTAGGACGTATCGGCTCATGAAAAGGTTCCCGATAGCACCGAAGCCCACCGCTATGTTTCGTCCGCACCCACTGCTGCGTTCAAATAAGCCCCTACTTGATTATACGTTTCAAACCAATAAACCGTTCCCTCATAGAAGCGATCCGGCGGGGTCGGAGCAGGAACCTCAACGGAATAGAGCATACATATCGGTCCTCCCGGCTTGACTGGACCACAGCGATGCTGTCATCGACTATGAATCACCCAACGCGGCTCTTTCGCCATCTTGTCTCCATTTGAGAATGTTCCAAACCGCAAGCCCGACGAGAGCCAGCGCGACCCACCCATACCCTGTTGCCGTGTAGACCAATCCTTTGACGAGATATGCCCCCAGGTAGACCGGCGTTCCTATTGATGCCCCCAGATAGAGCAGGGAAAGTCCAAGTCCAAGCAAACTCCAGCGCCCCCTGTGGCGATCACTCCAGATGATCGCGGTCCCCGCAACGACTCCTATCAATCCACTCAGATCGGGAATGGCGGCGAACCCAAAGTAGAGAACGGTGAGGGCGAATGAGAGACAAACAGCTACCAATGACGCAATGGTCAGGTGGCTCACGACCATCCTATGTCCCTGTAACCGGAGAAGGTACTGCCTCGCTATCCAGCCTACACAGAATGCCGCAGATGCCCCGCCACCATAGACTATGGTGAGGACGAAGATGACCCAGATGGGATGTGAATCTGAAAAGAGCGGCCCGCCGATAGCCCACGCGACGGAAAGGGCGAACAATACGCTGATGGGAAAGAGCGCAACATTTCTGAGCGGTGGCGATAGCCAGCCGGCAAGAGGGGGGTACACGCCCAGCGTGATTACCGCAACCAGAACAAGGTACCATGTGCTGGAGTTGGCGAACACCGTGAAGCTCGACGCAACACCCGCGCCCGCAATAGCGGCAAATCCAGCCGTCACCAAAAAATCCCCTTTGGGAAGAGCAATCGTCACGGCGTCCTCCTCACAGCAACCTCAGAGCAGGGCCGTCGCCTGGCCTGACCTGCCCTAAAGGAACAACCACTTCCGGTCCGTCGTTGGCGGGACTGTTGACCATGGAGGAGACCTCATGGACCTCCATCGCCTCGGCGGGATAAGGTCTCAGGATACCGTCGAGGGCAGCCGGATCCTGGATGTCGTGGTCCAGCCAGAGGGACTCCAGCTCCCTTGGCAGGATGACCGGCATCCGGTCGTGGATGGGACTGAGCGACTCGTTGGCCGACGTGGTAATGATGGCGCAGGAGCGGACGACCTCGCCCTTCGGGTCCCGCCACGCATCCCACAGACCCGCGAAGGCGAAGGGCTCACCCGATGCCATCGTGACCCTCATGGGCCTCCTGCTGGAGCCTTTCCCCTGCCACTCGTAGAAGCCATCGGCCAGAACCAGGCACCGTCGTCTCTGTAACGCAGTGCGGAAGCTGAGCATTTCGGCGACCGTCTCCGCGCGGGCGTTTATCATGCGATTGCCGACGGATGCGCTCTTGGCCCAGGATGGAATCAGTCCCCCCCGCATGTAGGAACCCCGCCTTTCGCTGCCGTTGGTCACGGTGAGCGCCATCTGCGTGGGGGCGACGTTGTAGCGGGGAGCGTGGGTCAGTTCAGAGCCGTCAAATCCGAACCGCTCTTGCAGCTCCCCTATGTCCGCTATCAGGCTGTATCTTCCGCACATCTACGCTCAGTTGGAAAAGACGATTCCATAGCCCGAGCCCATTAGAATTAGCCAGGCAGAATCGCCGTTCCATTCCCCTTCGTTGTTCCTCTCAATTATCCCATTTTGGCGGCATCTCCGTCACGAAGAATCCGTAGTTTCTTCTCTTGATTTGTTCGCTTTCAACGCCAGTCATGGGCGGCGGTAGTGGCGGCCCAGTTCCGAGGCGTAGCGCCGTCCCAACGTAGCGCCTTCGGCCTCCAGCCATTCGGTGAACCGGGTGGAGGCGGTGGGTGGGTCAGCCGACACCAGATGGCCCGCCATCAGTCCGTCGATTTCATCCCTGGTCAGCACTACATCCCGCACCAACCAACCCGCCATTCGGGCGGCCAGCAGCGCCACGGAAGGCCGTACGTGAATCAGCCGGGCTCGGCTGCCTACTCGGCGAGCTATGAGCCGTACCATCTCCTCAAACGTGAATGTTTCTGGACCCACGGCGTCTAACACGACATCTTCGCTTCCCGCCCCGGCATTCACGGCAAGTTGCGCCAGGTCGTCTACGAACACCGGCTGTATCGGATAGTCCCCAGACCCTGCGATGGGGAACGCCGGAAACCGCCGCAGGAACCAGGCGATGTTGTTTATCAGCACATCCTCGGGGCTGAACAGCACCGTGGGTCTGAGGATGGCGTAGGACAACCCAGACTCGTGGATTGCCTTCTCCACCAGGGCCTTCCCCCGGAAGTAAGGAAGTGGCGAGTCCTCCGAGGGGTTGGTGATGCTGATATGGACGATGCGGCTAACGGCGGCTTCGGCCGCCGCTCTTATCAGGATGCGGGAGTTCTGAACCGCAACGTCATGAGTAACCGTGCCTCGTGCGAAGCGAATCCAATAGGTGTTGTACAGAGTGGCGGCTCCCCGAAGATTTTCCACCAAACCGTTAAAGTCGCCGAAGCCCAGAGGTAGAGCCTCCACCCGATCACCGAAGGGGCTGTGGGAAGTAGGAGTACGGGTCAACGTCTTTACAGTTGCTCCCTGTTCCAGCAACCGCCGCGCGATGTACTTGCCACTGTAGCCAAAGGCCCCAGTGACGACCGAGAGACTAGATCGGCTCATTGCCTTCCTGACCTCCGAGATCAGCAATGGCTGCAACAAGGAGCGCGAGGGCTGTTGGCAGGTAGAACATGCCGATCGAAGCTATCGCTACAAAACAGAATCCCAGAAGCACGACGGCGGGGCTCCAGAGGAGTATCTTGCGCATCGTCGTCTGTTGGAGCCGAAGGCCCAACAAAGTGAGGGCGGTCAACAGGATAGGCACTAGCAGCAACAAGATTACGTGCAGGCCATTCACTTCTATTGCCGTAGCGCTAGACCGAATCACCTCCCCGCCAGGCTCACCAGGGAGTGTCGCCGTTACCGACGCACCCTCATAGGTGGGCCAGAACGCCAACCAGACCCCAGCGGCCCAGGCAAAGGCATGGGCGACCCATGCAGATACTGTCGCTACGCCGATAGACCTCAGATGTCCCTCCGTACCAAGCGCTACTACGTTTCGTGCACCGGGCTCCCGGATATCACGAAGCGCCTGAGTTGAGATGGCTAAACCCCGGCGTGGTATAATCGAAACTTAGATGCCTCTCTATTCTAGTAGGGTTCGTCGGCTTTGACGACATTGCTGTAGTAATTGCATTCATGAAGACGAAGAACTTCCACTCAGCCGACTCCGATTCGTCCTCCTCAGGTAACCAAGCCCCTCGCCGTGGAGGACACTCTCCGATTACTGTTCGCTCTTTGTACACCTTGGCGCTTCCAGGTCGCTGTCGGGCTCGATGGCACGGGGACCCCTGGCAGTGGTTCCAAGTCTCCCTCAACCGATAGCCGCTGCGTGCTCCCCTAGAGGTCTGGCCGGAAAGCCATTGGCCGGGTTTCGCGCTACGCCAGACAGACGTATTATAGTCTTATGTGGCATGATAGTGTCTTTAATACGGTTCAAGAACCCACTGTTACATCGACAATCGTCGCTAAGAAAACGGCAGCTTGGAGAGAATCGGGGTTTCCGTCCGAGTTTCTAGGTGAAGTAAGGATTGCCCTAGCGACAGCAGTAGCAAGGGCAACGTCGTATGCCGGGCGAATCCCGTCAAGCCGGCAGGACCGATGTGCATGCCTCTGGTCCGCGGGAAGGTTGCCAGCTAAGTCCGGTCACCGCCTGCGCTGACACGACCGGGGCGCTCCCATGAGGGAACGTTTTCTTGGTTCGAAACGTACTATCAAGTAGGGGCTCACTCTAGCGCGGCGATGTATGGGCGGGGCCAGCGTGGGAAAGCGGTCCGGTTTCATTCGTACTTCGGGAACTTTCTCTTGGGCGGATACGTCTACCAGTTGTATCCTTAATCGGATGTGTCGGTTGAACGGCGCGGCAGGACAGGGAGTCCTTCCTGTGGCGACGCAATTTCCGATAGAGAGGAACGCCTTATACGATGAGGCTTACAGTGGAGGGTTAGGATTGAGACAGCGAATCGGAGTCTCGACTCTAGGCGTCATTGGAGGACTGTTAGTTCTCCTGGTGGTGGCCGCAGTCGCTTGCGAGGACGCTGAGCCTAACGCCACGGTCGAGCCCACGTTGCCCGGGACACTTGTGTCGAGGTTACGGACGTAGAGGTCGTCTACGCGTCCCGTGAGCGCCAACCCCCATTTCTGTTCCTGGGGGACTACGACCCCCTATGGGGAGACCTGGACGCCGATGTACCGATAATCGAAGAGTTGCTCAACTCTATAGTGATGGGCACGCCTGTGGACCTCAAGGCAGGCACCGGAGCCTCGAAGCGCGAAATAGTGACAATAAAAACGGGATGGGGAGGGGAAGAGGAAGAAATTGAGGCATTTGATGGAAGAACCTGGCTTTCGGACCGCAGCATGGCAATTAACATCGCGTTTCGGGACGGGACGATCTGGTCTGTCCGGCAAGTGATAGGATGCGATGTCATATCAGAAGGACGAGTTACCAATTGCCTGGCTGTGCCGGACCATTGGGAGTTGCTCCACCGTAACGAGGCGGTCGGGTCGACCGCGCTGACGGAGTGGTTCGAGCGCGTCGAAGAGTACATGCCCAGTGTCGAACACTACGGGTTCGCCGACCGGATACGCCTCGGTGAACCGTTCTCGATCTCCGGGGCAGGCTATCACAAAGGCGATAGAGTCGAGCTGAGCATTGAATTCATAGATCAGAGTAAGCTGCCTCTCGGCTAGGTGCCGCTGGACCATGGTGCCTTCCGTTGGAACGGGGAGTTCCCGAAGACGGCCCCCACTGGCTACGCCATCGTTTCCATGCGGGTCTTCGAGGGCGCGGAAGAGGTGGGAGGCTTGACCGTGTCAACCACCGTCACAAGATCGACTGCCGCAGGTGCCACGACTCCATCACCCACGCCGGCAGAGGCGGAATACAGCGCGGCCGATCTGGCTAGATGGTATGAGCGCTTAGTAGATGTCACCAGGAAAGTTCCCGGCATCGCGTGGACCGACCTAAACGAAGCTAGGAACCGCATTGAAATAGGCATATACCCACTGCGCGGCGCTCGTGAGGAATGGGAGGCTCCCTGGCGACACTGGATGTCCCACGAGAAGCCATTGTCATCGAGGTTGGATGTGAGGGCATACACCCATGGCCTCTTGATCTCGGGGAACCTCCGGACGAGGCGTTCCTCAGAGCCATCGACTATTCGCTGGAGGTGGTGTCCCAGGCCCCTTACGGAGAGACCGTGCGAATGAAGCTGACGTTGCGGAACGTCAGTGATGGGATGGTGAACTTAATGCTCGGTGGCAGACCTCCCTATGACTTCGAGGTCTCGACGCCTGACGGAGAGCAGGTATGGAATTGGAAGTGCGGCAAGATTACCAACCTACCGCTGGATAGCAAAACTCTGGAACCGGGTGAGGAGCTGGAGTTCGTTGGCGAGTGGGAGCAGGTGGACAACCGAGGGGAACCCGTTCCCCCTGGCGCCTATTTGGTCCGCGGAATGTTGAACTTTGGGCCGCGTAACGTAGTGCCGGTTGGGGTGGTAGTGACTGCGGCCGAGGAGGTGGAGGTGCTCAAGTGAGATATGTTGCCCTAATCGGTGGGGTAGAGCTTGTCCTCATGCAGAGGGGGAACCTGGACGATGACGTTGCCGCTCCTGGGCTCGAAGACCGTCTCCCCCTTGGTGCAGCCGTCCGCGTAGGCCAGAAGGGTCTGGAGGTAGGTCGCCAGCAGCTGCTTGGAGCCAGCCTTGAGAGCCTCCGCCAGCTTCAGCCGCAGCTCCTCGTACACCGTGTTGTAGGCGCTGCGCTGGGAGTAGCCCGTGCCGTCCGCCTCCGAGTCCATCGAAGAGAGGAGAATCTGCTCCTCGTATGGGGCAGGCCGGAGGCCACGTCCGCCAGTCTGAGGAACACCGTGTTCCCTATGATGTGGAAGAGGGCGGAGGGCACTCCCTGACCACCTTGCGGTACTTGCGGCGGCGGCTGTTGCGCCCGTCCTCCACGGCGGCGTCGTCGGGCTTGCCGTCACCTAACCCGTGTCACTCGAACTGCGAAGTTCCGTACATCTGGCGCGCTGTCGCGAGCGGCGTCCATGACCATTGCGAGTACCCACCCCGCAGCGCTAGCCGTCCACTCAGGGAGCGAAACCGACACACCGAGGCCTGAGTGCGCAGGGGAGATGAAGCGGAACGGAGCCTCGACCCCCACTTTGATCGAGTGCTGCTCAGGCACGGCTACTACTGGTCCGAACTCGAACGCCCCGGTGTTCCTCCGCTGGAGGCTGGCGACCAACTCTGCCTCGGAGTGACCTCCGAGAAACTCCTTGTCGAATGAGATGAGGGCATCCGCTTGCCCCTTCAGGGTAGTGTTGAACCAATTGAGCTGAGAGACGAGGTCGCCAATGTAAGATTGTGTCCTGGGCTCTAGGAAATTCGCCGTCACCTGGAGTCCAGACAACTCGACGACCCCAAAGCGCCGGAGTGAGTCGTCGAAACACTGGATCAAGGCCGGCAGCGCTACAGATGGCTCGATAGCACGCTGGCGTACCCCAAGCGGCGCATAACGATAGCCAAGAACAGGTGCCGACGGTTCCCTGGTTGGCTCGAGATCACCAACGTTCAGTCCGACCTGCACGTCTCCGATCCGGTATGCGTCGATCCCGGTGGTCAGTTCCGCCTCGTTGATGTCCCAAAGCGGTGGGCGGCCGGCCGAATTAGCGGACCAACCCATCAATTCGCTACGGGCTCTGAAGACGCTGTAGAGGTCCTCCTCATCCTCTGAAACTATGCCCTCCGAGTTCACTGCTCTGCGAAGTTGCCCGAAAGCCTCCACAAAAAGTAACGACGACATGATATGCCCTTCGCTCAAGCCAAATACTGTCTTGGCGGAGCCGCTAAGTTTTTGGAGCCGGGTAACAAGGAACTTCGACTACTGCTAGACATCACCTTAGAAGGGACTTCTGGAGCACTTATTTCAACGAGTTTGCCGAAATCTAAGGTGGACCCAATGATTAAGACAGCCTGAGGGCTAAATTAAGAGAGTCTCCCGCCCCTACGCTAGGTTTCACCAAGCCCGATGTCAGCCCTGGTTCTTGAGCTGCTACCCTCTTTTCTGCCTGGCCCTTTTGGTACACCTGTGCTGGGGTTCGATAGCCCAAAGACTGGTGGGGTCTCCGCCGGTTGTAGAACTCCAGGTAAGCGTTGATCCCAACTCGGGCTTCTGCGACAGTCTGGTATGCCTTCAGATACACCTCCTCATACTTGATGCTCCGCCACAACCGCTCCACAAAGATGTTGTCCAGGTACCTACCTTTACCATCCATGCTGACCCGAATGCCCCGCTCCTGCAACGTCTGGGTAAAGGCATCACTGGTGAACTGTGCCCCCTGGTCCGTGTTAAAGACCTCCGGCCGTCCCTTGCCCAATGCTGCCTCCAACGCCGCCACACAGAAGTCCGTGTCCATGGTGTTGGAGAGCTTCCAGGCCAGCACATGCCGGCTGTGCCAGTCCATGATGGCCACCAGGTACAGGAAGCCCTGAGCCATGGGAATGTAGGTAATGTCCGCCGCCCAGACCTGGTCGACCCGATTAACATCCACTCCCTTCAGCAGGTAGGGATAGACCCGATGTCCCGGAGCTGGCTTGCTAGTGTTGGGACGCCGATAGATGGCTTCCAGGCCCATCAACCGCATCAGCCTTCGAACCTTGCTTCGGCTCACTAGGTAGCCCTCTGCCAGCAGCCAGGCCTTCATCCTCCTGGAACCGTAGAAGGGCGTCTTCAAATACTGACGGTCCATCCGAGCCATCAACTCCAGGTCTTCTGCTCTGGTCGAGACTGGCCGGTAGTACACTGAGGCTCGGCTGATGTTCAGCAGTGTACACTGACGGACCAGGGACAGTTGCTTATGGCCTCGGTCGATCATGGCCTGCCGCAGGCTGCGATTCATAGACCGGACCTTTCCGACAAAAAATCGCGTTCCACCTTCAGCTGGCCGATGTGCCGGTAGAGTTGGTCAATTTGAGCTTCTTTGGCCTTTTCCTGGGATTTATGGTTGTCGGCAAATAGCTCCGGAGCTCCTTCTAACAGGGCCCTTTTCCAAGCGTGAATCTGGCTGGGATGGACCTCAAATCGGCTGGCCAACTGGGCGATGGTCTCTTCCCCTTGAAGAGCGGCCAGGGCCACGTTGGCCTTGAACGCTGGGCTGTGTTTCTTCCTCGTCTGCCTCATGTCCTTCTCCTCCCCAACAGCAACCGCTGCCGGTATTTTAGGAGCTGGACTCTCTCTTAGCCACCTGTCTAGTTTTTGGGTACCACCTCAATCGGACAGCGTTATTGTGTCCGTAAATCCCCCCTCACCTGGAGCTGTGCCCGTAAAAACATACCGTCTGACAAGATGGTCGTCTTTCCCGATCCAGTATTCCACGCGACGGTCGAGTCGAGGGTCGGCAACCCCAATATCCACTCCTGGTGGCACCAACGCAACCAAATGGAGTACATCAACTCCACCTAACTGTTCTTCTGCCTCGATTACCAAATTGCTTAAAAGTGACGGATCTATAGCCATTTTGTCTAAGGGAGTTTCACGTTCTGAATCGCGGGTTTCCACCTTCCACTCTCCCGTTGAAGGGATTTTCGTGTACACCGTAACTCCTATAGTGATCGCGTGAGCACTGATTGTAAATGTTTCATTATCCGTTGCGAAGGTCATACTCCCTGTCGTCTCGAATTGACTAGGTGCCTGATATTTGCCAAAAGTGACTGACTCGATATCTTCCCTTATCCCACATTTCCCATATGGCTAAAAAGCTTTCTCAGTAATTCGTCGATGGTCTTTCAACCATGGTCTAATTATGGGCCCTTTTTGCGTGCTCCCAGCTATAATAACTCCATGATATGTCACTTTGCAGTAAGATGCCGTAGGCATCATGGAGGCACCTGATGGGTGACGGCGAAAATGCCCCTCTCCGGCTCCAATTCAACCCCAAAGTCCGCCTGGAATTTCACGGCTCAACCATCACCTCCGACGCTGGCCTTCTTGCCTTTCGAGAGTTTGATGATGCCTTGGGCCTTACCGAAATCGCTGAGGACTACCTCCAGGAAAGCCGTACCGGACGCAATATCCTTCACCACCTGGTTCCGCTGCTAAGACAGTCGATCTACAGCCGCTTGGCCGGCTACGACGACACCAATGACGCAGTGCGCCTTTCCCAAGACCCAGCCATGCGAGTGATCGTGGGATGGCAAGGCTCGGAGCGGAAAGGAGCCAGCACCAGTGAGATGGGCCGGTTCGAGACGGAGTTCCTGACCCAAGAGGACAACCTGAAGGGGCTGGCACGAATAAATACCCAGTGGGTGGAACGAGCTATGGCCCATACCCTACACCGGCGAGTAATCCTGGATATGGACAGTTCCGAGAGTCCAGTGCACGGCCAGCAGGAGGGAGCAGCCTATAACGGCCACTTTGAATGCGTCTGCTATCACCCTCTCTTTCTGTTCAACCAGTTCGGGGATTGTGAAGGAGCGAAGCTACGGTCAGGCAACGTCCCCAGTGCCGATGATTGGCAAGAAGTCCTTGATCCGGTGGTGGAGCGTTATTTGACAGCAGCGGTCAGGCTGCTGTTTCGTGCTGACGCCGCCTTCGCCAAGCCGGAGATATACGATTATCTGGAAGCAAGAAACATCGGCTACGCCATCAGGCTGCGGTCCAACCAGGTGCTGCAGCGGGAGATAGCGCCCCGGCTGATACGGCCTACGGAGTGGCTTTCCCCGAAGCCCATCGTCTCCTATCATGACTTCGTCTACCAGGCCCAGAGCTGGAACGTTGCTCGGAGAGTGGTCTCTAAGGTGGAGTGGCGCCAGGGAGAACTGTTTCCCAGAGTGGGCTTCATCGTCACCAATCTGAGCTATCCAAACATCGGGATAGTCCGCTTTTACAATGGCTGAGGCACCGCGGAGCAATGGATAAAAGAAGGCAAGTACGCCCTGAACTGGACCAGGTTGTCCTGCCACAAGTTCGTGGCCAATCAGGTCAGGCTGGAGTTGTTCGTACTGGCTTACAACTTGGGCAACTCCATGAGAAGGCTAGCCTTACCGGAGGCAATGAAGCACTGGTCGTTGACCAGTCTGCAGACCAGGATGATCAAGACTGGAGGACGGTTGGTGCGCCATGCCGGAAGGCTGGTGTTTCAGCTTGCTGAGGTGCTGGTGAGCCGGGAAATGCTAGGCGGGATACTGGAACGAATTGGTCGGCTTAGGCTGGCTCCTGGCTAGTCCACTTTAGGAGCGTCGGGATTGGTTACGGTTACGGGGTCGCACAGGGCAAAAGAGCTTCCCAAGGGCGAGACTTGGGCGTAGACCAGCGGTTTGGGGCTTTTACGCTTGGCAGTACAGTGGTTGCCCAATGAAAGCGGGGACTTTGAGTGAATCAGGCCGCATTTGACGCTCTTGGAATGCGGGATTATATTTGGCGGTATCCCCGCGGGAGCTATATCCAGGAAAGGTGGTTTGATCTGGGGAATCCCGGTTAAACCAAAAAACTGTTCACTATCTGGTGCTGAGATCGAGGTTCAGGCCAAGGAGGGCCTGAAAATGGCTAGGTAACTGCTCTCTGACAGCGGTTTGTGAGGCACACTTGGAAGATGTAGACTTATACCTTCTTGAGGGGTCCTGAGCCGTTGTCCAGTGGTGTCATGGCTTCGTGTCGCGTTCAATACTTCAGCTTTGTACTCATATGTGAAGCAGTATGAGAGTTGTTCTTTCGTGGAAGCCAAAGCCCTTTCGAGAATTACTTGTGGAGAGACAGTTTCGGCGTCGGCTGTCGAGGGCACTTCAGTGACGGCGCTTCCACTACAAGCGGTCAGCAATAAAAGGAATACCAGGCTAGACAGCGACTTTAGCAAGCTCAACCCTCGCAGCACATCGACAAGTCGTATAAGCTGATACATGCGTCCTTATCAAGAAAACCTATAGCTTACAACGAAAATATACGACTGTAGGTTTCTGTCGTCAATCCTGCTCCCCATTTTCAAACGCAGAGAAAGGTGGCGACCGGATTCTGGACAACAAAAAAGGCCGCATACATGATTCTCTCGTAAAAAGTCTGTGCAGGTCGAATTAGAACGCACGTACCCGAGCTTGGGTACAATATACAGTCTCTGTTCCGTATACTACCCCAACATACGGTAGCGCTCAGATGTGCTAAATCGCTGGAACTTCCTCAAAACGGGTTTTTACGAGGGAATCATACATGGTTGTGCAGGGGGAGGCCATCGCTGACGTAGCGACGACCTCCCTCTGCGTGTTGCGGCCTAGCGCCCCGCGCCGACCGGCTCCTCCTCCCGCTCCTGTTCCACGGTCAGCGCCCACTCGAACAGGGACGCGGCTGCGGGCTGAGGCTTGCGCGCGCGCCCCATGGTTGATCACGTAGCGGCGCGTTTGGGTGCAAGATTCCTAACGGGTGGAGTACTCCGTGCAAGTCATCAACGCGCTCGACCGCTACTCGGCAACTGGCCGTGCCGGAAATGAATGACTCGGCTCCCGAAACCACCGGTGAGGAGCCCTCTCGTGTGCGCCAGTCCTCATCGGAGGCAGCCCACAGATGGATCTCTGCTTCGTCTCGCCGGAGGATAGCGAAGCCTGCCTCTTCATGTATCAACCTGAAGCCCAGTTTGTCGCGATAGAATTCCACGCTGCGCCCAATGTTCAGCACAGGCAGAGCTGGAATCGCATACTTCATCTTTACGGGTGGATCCCCTTTAACCTTGGTCATATTGTCTCCTCTGGAAAGGCCTCGAAAATGCGGGTACTCTCTTTTTGCCCAAAATCAGGGCTCCCTAGCCGAGTATAAAACAGCTATGTCGCTCTGAGAAAGCCTGAACAGCGTTTCTCGGAGACCTACTGCGTTGCACGGAATCACGTCCAGGAGCTGCTTGATGTCTGCGGCGGTCAATCCCCTGGGTGGCGCTGGTATCGCCTTGGGACGCTCCAGCTGGTCACAGGGATTGAAGGCCACCAGGCTCATGCGAATCAGGAATCGGTAGAAGGAACTCAGGCAGGCGATGCGGGCGCCTATGGTAACCGAGGAGGGCTTCCTCCCCGAGAGGCCGGTGCCGTGTGCGTAGCTAAAGACTTCTGTAGCTGTGACCTAGTACTACAACGACGCGTTATGAGAAAACACGCTCAGGTCTTCTTCTTCAGCTACGGACCGTTCATCATGGGAGACTCGCACTCGTTCGTTGCCAGCTTCAAAATCCGCCCACGAGTTACCTTGTAGGATAACGCGTCGTTGTAGTACTAGTTAGGGGGCTTGCCTAGAATTCCGAAGAATCTGTAGAGCATGCCGGAATAGGCTCGCACGGTCCTCATTGAGCCGGACCGCCGTTCCTTCTCGGCTAGGAAGGCGTAGATTGCTTGGTCCCAGCGACCGGCCTCGCTGCCTTGGGCCAGAGTTTGTGTCGTCATGGTACCTTCCTTGGGTAATGGAGTTACGACACTATTCACGCTCTGGTGCGGCGGGAAGTCAAGGAATATGGCGTGTGCGGTTACGGCACCTCGCCACCTGTACACGCCGCCTTGCGGCAATCCCCAGCCGTAGTCTAAGATTCGACCATGGCTAGCCAAAAACTGCCCTCGACGCTGAAGCCGATGTTGGGACGCCTGGCGCGGCAACCTTTCGATTCGGCTACGCATCCCGTCCCATTTGAGTTCGAACAGGTGCGTAGCCGAATCGAAAGGTTGCCCATAAGAATCATCCAATGGTACCTGGAGAGCGTCCATCAGTTGCACCTGAGTGTTGGCGCCATCGTCGAGGCCGTCCATGGAGTAGCCCGTCAGGCTGAGACGGCGGTGCGAGAGGTGCTCGAGCAAGTCCGCGCCAGTCCCGTGGTGCAGGGCGACGAAACCGGCTGGCGCCAGGACGGGAGCAACGGCTATGTTTGGACCTTCAGCACTCCCAGCGAACGATACTTCCTGCGTCGGGGTCGGGATAAGGGGGTGGTGGATGAGGTGCTGGATTTCTCCTTCAGCGGAGTGTTGGTCAGTGATTTCTACGCGGCCTATAACCACTACCCGGGCCTGAAGCAACGGTGCTGGGCTCATCTGCTGCGGGATATCCATGACCTGAAAGGGTTGTACCCAGAAGACGCTGGGCTGGCTCAGTGGGCCGAGGCGGTTCACCAGGTCTACACGGAGGCCAAGGCCTCGGTCCTTCCCCGAGCCCAGCCAGGCCATCGCACCCAGCTAATGCTGGAGGAGAAACTAATGGTCTTGGCGCGGCCTTTCCTTAAAGATCCCCTGGCGGTTCAGGCCAAGCTCTGCCGGCGCATGGAACGGTTCATCAAGGAACTGTTTGTCTTCGTGTCGGACCCAGCCGTGCCCTCAGACAACAACGCCGCCGAGCGGAGCCTGCGGCATCTGGTAACCAGTCGCAAGATCAGCGGCGGCACCCGCTCAGGGCAGGGCGCCGACAGCAAGATGACCTTGGCATCCCTCTTTGGCACCTGGCGGGCCAGAGGTCTCAATCCCCTCCTGGAATGCCGCCGGTTGCTCACTTCCCCTCAACTCTGAACAGTTTCATCGCATAAGACAGGATCAGATCGACTGGAGCGGTACTGAGAAAGAAATAGGAAGCAAGTATGTGGATTTTAAGTTCACGCTGACGAGTTCATCCGTATGGAGGACTGAATTAACAGGGGAACTGAAAGGAAAGCTCCGGTACGGCTTAGGGGGGGACACATCTGAACAGGGAGAGATCAGGCAGAATCCTGAACTGAGGCTATCAGACCAGGTCAAAGGTCTCGAGAGAACATTTGACGGGGTATTCACAGTCCGGCAATACCTCCCCACCGAAGTGAACACCGACCTGGGCAGATGGTCGGGAAAAGACGTGGATTTTATATTCGACGATATTACATTGCAGCTGAAGCTGCACAGCCCGTTCTAACAGGGAAGAGACCAGGGAAATAAAGCTGCCCTCGGTCTGGCAGGCCCAAGTGCCACCAAGGTTCTATATGGAGTAATAGGCCTGATTGGCATCCCCTGGCGAGTCAAGAAATCAGTGAACTGGCGGACCGATTCGGTGTAGGTGTCCACGGTTCGCGGGGAAAGATTCCTAGCCCGAAGCGACCGAGCAAAGCTGCCAAGTAGGAACTGGGTCTGGACGGATTCGACTGTAGCGGTTGACATAAACTCACCCCTCTCTATGTACAGTTATCATCTGAATCAGCGGTGTGGCAAGTACCAACTGTCAGTAGAAAGGGGGAGAGCGACCAGTTATGGAGTCATTCCAGACACGGAATGAGGGGATTGGTGGGCAGTACTGGACTCGAACCAGTGACCTCCTGCGTGTAAAGCAGGCGCTCTAACCAGCTGAGCTAACCGCCCGTAATTACGCCTAGAGGGAGCGTATAAGTGGAAAACCGTTGACGCACAACGCTTGTACAGCGCATAATTGGACAAATCCAAGTAGTCCATTTATCGGGTGAAATGTCATGCATAAGGCTCATTTTTTAACCATTGAAGCATCCACAAGCCCATCGGTCAACGCCTTGCTCCGGTCATTCTCCCTGGCGCTCCGGGCGATAAATCGTTCTCCTAAAACCTTGGAGACATACTTAGAAGTGGTCCGCCAATTTCTACGGTTTCTGGAAGATCATGGGATGCCCCAATCTGCTTCCGACATCAAGCGGGAACATGCGGAATCCTTCTTGGTCTACCTTCTGGAAGAACGACAATTGGCGTCGGCCAGCGTCAACAACCGTTACCGAGGTCTACAAGCATTTTTTAATTTCCTGTTGGAAGACGGCGATATTAAACGGTCACCCATGGAACACATCAAGCCACCGCAGATTATAGAGACTTCCCCGGCCGTGTTGAAAGAAGATGATTTGGGACGTCTGCTGGCCACCTGCGACAAGGGGAATAATTTCGTGGACCGAAGGGACGCGGCGTTGCTCAGGGTATTTATAGACACCGGCGCCCGATTGGCCGAAGCAACGGGGTTGACTATCGCCGACGTCGACCTCGAGCAGGGTTTGCTGCAGGTCTTAGGTAAAGGGCGGAGGCCACGCATCCTCTCCATCGGTAAACGAACAGCCAGGGCCTTGGATAGATATTTACGGCAGCGCGCACACCACCGCGAAGCCCATTCGGACGCCTTATGGTTGGGGCCGAGGCGGAGGGCAGGGAAACAGTGCCAGCATGACTGCGTCGGGGATTCGGCAGGTAGTTTGGCGGCAAGCTCAGGAAGCCGGTCTGTGTCGGATTCATCCCCACCAGTTACGCCACACCTTTGCCCACCATTGGAAGGCTGATCCTTCGACTAGCGACGATGATTTAATGGTGCTTGCCGGATGGCGATCCAGAACCATGCTTGCTCGGTACGCCGCTAGTGCTGCCGGTGAGCGGGCCTTGGAAGCCCACAAGCGTGCCAGCCTCGGGGATCGGATTTAGTCCGGCTCATCGTGTCAAATACATCAGCGAGAGGATCAACTGGCTCCCACTCGCCCGCCATCTCTGTTGTGTAGCCGCAAAACCAGCAAGTATGGGAGGTTGGGCATTTTCGCCAGATCTTAAAGGCGAAGCCCCTGCTCTCGATATCTTTTGGAGATGCCGGTCGTTCTTCGTTGGGAAGGCGATTTGACAATATAACCCTCAACGTATCTTTCTTCGTCAATCCATCGGTGGTCGCCCCCTGGGGATTTCGCCGAACGCTCTTGGCACATTGCGTAAAGCTGTTGTTGTAGAGGGGTTGTTGGGCCGCGTTCCTTGGTAGCCCCTCCGCCAGCAAGGAATCCCAAGTCTCCTTTCCGATACGCTTCGACCACCTTTTCCGCAGTTTTTTGGGACATCAGACGCTTGTCTTCGTCCGGGTGATACAAGCAGTACCTTCTTTTCGCTTCATGGCTCGTAAGCGGTCCGCCGCTTGTTCAATCGCAGCATATCTGCGAAATCCTAATTTGCGCAGCCGTTCCTCTTTTTCCTGTTGGTCCACTTCCAGTCCCCCCAAATACTCGCAAATACCCGTATTCGACTACCCGTAGATGTGTGTTTTAGTGGCCCTGCGTCGTTTTAAACGATTCTGACAGATTTTAGCAGAGAGGCCATGAAATGTCCGACGTTGAGTTCCTTACGGTGGACCAGGTGTGCAAATCCCTGTTGGTCGGGCCAGATGCGATCAGACGTTGGCTCCGAGATGGCCAGTTAAAGGGATACAAGCTCCCCGGTGGCGACTGGCGCATCAAGCCCGAAGATGTTGATACGGTCCTCGTTTCGCCGGTAAGCAAATCGGCGCTGCGCGGTGGTGCATAAAAGTTGTGAATCGTGCCGAGCGCATATTGCGGGCCAGGATTGGAGCGTACAGCCTTCACAGCCAGGGCAAAACGAACACGGGTCCGGCGAGGGCAGCATTTTTCCAGAAATTCTTTGATGAAGTCGACCCGGGTAGGGTTCTTCCTGAAATAGAGCGCGAACGAAGAGCCGCTTTCGCACGGAGTGCCTACTATTCTCGGCTGGCGTTGAAAGCGGCGAAGACGCGGCAAAGGAAGAAAAAAATCTAATTAGATAAAACCCGGCCACCACGTCTCACTTTGGCGGGCGATATGTGGCGACCGGCAGTCCAGACCGACTAAAGGATCGGCCCGGTGATTCATATTTTATCAAAGATTCCTGCCACCAGCGGGCCGGATTCACAAACCGGCTTGGCGCGACGGTTACACGCCGTCCCTGGGCGGGCCGCTTACGTGGTCCCGCCCGCTGGTGTCGGGAATTTTGTTTGTAACCGTTGGATTCCGAGGACGGCGGCTACCAGAGCGCCCACCGTGCGGGGGTATGGGGGCAGCGCCCCCATCTGGCGGTCGGCAGACGCGATGTGGGCAAGCGCAAATGCTTGCGGGAGCCGCGTGGCCCCGGCGCAGCCGGGGCCGGTTGCTCAACTTGATACAGGGGAAATAAGTCCACAGATTACGCGGCTCAGGTCGGAACGATGACTCGGGCCGAGTCGGGGTCAGAATCAGAGTTAGCCAAGTCCAGGCGCAAAAAGCGCCGGTTCCACGCCGCGTTGGTGCGGCTGTTAACGGAGATGAAGGCCGGGGACCATGGGTTGGCAGCCGAGGCAGTAGGCGAGAAATGGCTGGATAAAGTTAAGCGTTGTCCGGGCGTGATCCGTCGGCATGGACCGTGCGGGAATCTAAGTTTCTATGGATGTAAATGCGACTTCCCATTATGTCCGTGGTGTCAGGCTCGGCGGTCGCGGCGCTTGCTGGTTGTGCTGGCTCCATTGGTGTCTGCGATGTTGGCGCCGAAGTTATGGACGTTCAGTCCGCCCAACATCCAGCATTTGACTGGTGGGGCGGTGTCGGCACACGAGTAACCCAGAGATTAATGCAGAGATTATTACAAATGACCAAGCTACGTTCACGTGCGCGTGTCCTTCGTGTCTACTAATTCTGGGGTGTATCGAGCTCAATTTAACCCTTTACGATACTAACTTGCGCTTTTTCGACGGAGGCCTTGTTTACACCCATCGATGTTAGGAACTGTAAAACCCCGCCTGGACCACGTCAAATGTCAGCCAACTTTCCACAACTTGCCATGATAAAATTCATCCATGTTAAAAGCAGAATCGAAGTCTAAAGAAGCGGTCTGCCCAGAGTGCGGAAAACCGTTAAAAACCTGAGTGGCTTGAGCGGTCACCGGCAATTGAAGCATGGTCGAGTTACAGTAAGTAACCATGCTAAACCTGCTCTGACGAGCGGTGAAACAGCTTCCGGAAAGCACTCCTTAGCTGCTCTTAACCCTAGTGACGAAGGAGAGCGGTCAAGCTGCTCCGAAGCGAGCCTTGTCGCTGGAAGAATTTAAGGAATCGTATAGCGGCTTGCCGGTCGAAGATCGGCTGGCTTCGCTGGAAGAAATAGTCTTTGGAGAATGGGGTTCTGAAAGTGCCAGCGAGCAAGCAACTTGGCAAAAGTGGGCCGACATCGGAATTCTAACCCAATATTGGTATCGAGACGGCGGGTTTGAGCGTGACGCAAGGAGTATGAAAAGCCAAACCGAAGAGTTAGCCAAAAGGTTTGAAGCACACCAGGCCGACGCAGGGCAAGACATCACCGAACAGAAAGCCAGATCGGAGTCTCTTGAGCGAGGGATCATGGAGATGAAAAGTGAATAAGCTCAGGGGAAGTGACTACTTCTCAATTTCTTGGATGGCGGCGTCCGGCGACATCTCATCGTCGATCACCCTTGCCAATCCGGGAAGGTATTGGTCCACCACGGCTACGTTGGCGGTGACCAACTGGTCGAACAGTTCTGCGCTCAGGCCGGCGCCTCCGAGGTTTATGCTGGTCTTAAAGCGAATCTCGCCGTTGTCCATATCGAACTCGAAGTTGCCCACGGGCAAGTTGTAGTTGGCTCGAGTCAGAAATTCCGACACTGCTAAATTCTGGTCTTCTGGAGTCTCGATCAGCAGGATGGAATAAAAACCGCATCGGTCTTCCTCTTCCCTGGCGAAGGCTGAACAGAGCCATTCACCATTGAGGCCCTTGTACGCCATGTCCAGGACCTGCTCGTCTTCCCGCCGGTCGAACGAGACGCCGGCCCGATTGAAATAGTCTTCCATCACTTTCATCATTCTTACGTCCGATGCGGTGGTTCGGTCTCCACCGCCGCCTTGCTCGTGGGCCCAGGTGGTCGAATACCCTGCCTTGACCTCGCCGTGCTCAGACAGCGATGGGGGGAGAGGCATTTCTTGCTTGATATATAGGCCATACCAGCTTTCGGTGGCCAAGAGCATATTGCCCGGCTGGGTTTCAGCCAGGCCCCCCAGGTAAGACGCCGCTTGCTCAGCCGAATCGGCCCACGTGTTCAAGAGCGCCAGTACATCTGAATCCAAACTGGCTTCGATCTCCACATCCCGACCGGGGTCGAAATCGTCCCCGGCCATGGGGTTCCTGGCCTCCGGTTTCAAGTTGAACAGAGAGTCTTCGTCAATCCGCCGGTAGGTATCCATGCCGACTTGGAAGGTAAGCCGTATCCCGGTGATCTCGCCTTCAGCCATCTCCGCGGCCAACTCTCCGGCCCACACCTCCAGCGGCTGGTCCGACGGGTCGTGAAAAATCAATTTGGAGTTCATCGCGTAATGATCCATGTGTTCGGATTACCCTGTTTTACTCCAAATCTTTGTTTTCTTGGTGACCATGGTGGTGAATATAGGAGATGAAACGCCCAATGAGCTGACCAGGCTCGCCGAGATTTCCCACTCATCCAGCTTAGGCTTGCCCATCTCGTATGAACCGTCCGGGCTGCCGGCGATCTCCAGATCGACCGTCCCTTCCGCTTGAGTGGAACTCGCATCTTCAGGCCAAGATACCTCGGGCTTGAAGTCGTTGCTGCTGGCGATCATGGCGGCGAAAGCCATTCCCGCATCCATGGCCGGTTCGGCTTCCAAGCCGTTCTTCTGAGCTTCATTTTGGGCCTGGCTATTGGTCTGACCCTCCAACGCTTTGGACCTCTTCTGGGCGCTAACCAACCATTTGCCGAGCATGACCGCGAAATTCCCGGACGGTCCCAGGGCAAACAACGGTATCGTGACTTTTCCCGAAAGCCCGGCTTCCCAAGCCTCAGCATGGTATTTCAACATGCTCCGGGGGAAAAAGCCTGTGCCCATCTTTTCCCTGGCGCTGCTCTTCCATGAGGTCTTATAACTCAACTCCCCGCCGATCAATCCCGCGTCTACGGCAGCCGCGAATGAGATCGATCGGACCCCTTCACCCGCTTTCTTCTGAGCTCCCCGTTTTTTTGCTGGGACCGGCGACCAGGTCCGCGATATCGGCATCCTCCAGTTTGAGGGCGCCCTTGCCTTTTCGCTCACGGTACTTGCCCAGTTTGAGCTTTTCAATCGATTCCTTATCGTAGTGGCGGCCCGAGGTCGCCTTGCCTTCCTGCGAGACTCCTCCTCCCAATAGCTCCGCTTCCAGAGCCGCCACCCCGCCGGTCTCAACGTAGGCATCTGAGTCATCGCCGAAGATGTTCAATTCTGCTCCGGCGGCCCGACGTTCCGCCAGCTTCTTGCCCTTTGAAGACGTGTTTCCGCCCCACATGTAGTTGGACACTTCCCGGGGGACGATGGAAGATTCCACCAGCCTGCGGTAGAACCCGTAGGACACCAGAGTCATCAATTTTTCGCTGTCTTTGGCTTTGCCTTCGATGTATCCGCCCAGCTTGCCCTTTAGCGATGCGGCCCCAGCGGTTCCCCCACCGGTGCAAAGGAACTCTAATCCACCCTCAAGACTGCTCTCATCGCGCTCCGCCTCCAAGTTCAGCTCAAAGCCTATGGTGGCGCCGGGCGCGACAGGGGCATCCAACGACACCTCTAGACTGGCGGCGTCTCCAGGGGCGGGCGCGGCAAAGTCGATTATCTTGCCAAAGCCAACCAGGGAGGATTGGACATCCCCTTTCATCTTCTGCCTTACCTTTTTTATCCTTTCGCCTTCCTCCTCGGATATCTCCATCTCTGGCATGGAGGCGAAGTCTATGGCCGCCAACCGGGCCTTGTCTTTCTCGGCCTGCTTATTGATAGCCTCGACGCCGGGTCTTCTGTTCGCCGCCCTGGATAAGCGCAAGGAAGCTTGGGCAGAGGCATTCCGCCACACGTCTCACGGTCAACCTGTAGAGCTTGGAGCGGAATTCCGGTAAAAAGGCCGGCCGTTTTTGTCACCGTTTATCTTTGGGGGCCCTTCGAGCTAATCTTGGCCTTGGATTTCGCCAGCTTTCGTGAATGCATCTGATATACGTTCTTGAATTCGTTGCTCATCGCTTTCTTCGCCGCCGTCCCATAAAGCTTCGCGCTTATGTCTTCCATCATTGATTCCATATTTGGAGTTATATCGATGATTTTGTCGGCATCCAAGTCCTTGATCAGCTTCTGGATAAACTTTTTATGGACTTTTAGCTCCTTCTTAAACCCCGCGTAAGCATCGTCCATAGCGTCTGGTAGCGGATCGAGTTTTCTGGGGTCAAGTTCAAGCGTGCCTTCGGTGATCCGAATCATTTTATAGAGCGGGTGAGCTAGGTCTTTCGCTTCTTTCATGAATTGGTGTTGCAACTGGAGCTCCCCAAAGTGCCCGTTTTTGAGCTCCATTATTATCTTGATGTCTCTGTATCCTGTTTCGTCCGTCGCCACTTCCCTCTTATTTATCCTTCACCTTGGTTGGCGAGTCGTCCGCGTAACTGGCATTCTTAAGGTTAAGCGCGTAGTCCCTGGCCCTAAACATTTGATACAGACTCCCGAACGTCACCGTGGACCGGACCACGTCGAGCACTTCCCTTACATCTCCTCCGTATTTTTCCCCCGCCTTGGCTCTGATCCGGACCTCCCTTTTCAAGGGTCCCATGCCGCCCCGTCCCCGATATTTGGAGGCTATCTCTTTGGTGATTCCATCCAGATCACCGTTTGCATCCTCGGCATGCTTCAATAGCGCATCGATGTCAGTGGGGCTGTCTAGAGGCTGCTTTATAACCCTGCGGATAGTCTGAATGTCACCGCCGGATTGCTGCACCACATGAGTCAGTTCGTGGGCCCGTAGCTCCTGGCCTCCGGAGCTGCCGGGATTGTATTCGCCCTGCCGTAAGAAGATGTCCTGCCCGGTGGTGAAAGCGCGAGCGCTCATGGAATCGTTAAGCGTGTCCACCTCTGGACCTGTGTGTAACCTGACCCCGCTGAAATCCGCCCCAAAGGCTCCCTCCATCGAAGAGCGTAAGGTATCCGGCAGGCCTTGTCCTTTGCCACTCAGTTTGTGGATGGTGTGCTCAGCGTCCGAGTCTACGTCTCCTCCCTGCAGAGGAACCTGCCGCTGAGCCTCTGGCTTCATATGAACCGGATCTACCTCGCCCCCTATAGCCCTTTGGGCCCGTGGCGCCATCTGAAGCTGCTCGTCGTCGAGCACCTCCCTTTGCGCCGGCTCCCCTTTGGCCGCTGGTAGATTCCCGACGACCTGCTTGGCCACACGGTCGGCTTCCCGCTCATATCTGTCTCCGGCGGCGCAAACCGTTAGCTTGGGCTGGACCGTTTCAGACATATTCCGCCGAACGTGATCCACCAACCGTTGCACATATCGATTCCCATAATCCCGCTGTAGTCTTTGCACCATCATCGACTGCTGGCGGGCATTCATCGGGTGGGACATCTCGCTGGCGCCGAGCATGGCTGCGTGGCTTTCAAAGGAGCTTTGGCTGAAATCACCGCCGGCCGCCTGCGCCTCCCCTTGTATCTTGTCCACCACCGGGGGCGCCTTGGGGCGGCGTTGACCTTGAGGCCGCGTTTCCTGTTTTTCCACCGATCGGTGATTATCGGGCATCGTTCATTCCTAAAACCCAAGTTGCCTGGGGCCCATAGTAACATGGCGCGCAGTGTTCCACGGTTTACCTTACCGGAATTACGATGGCCGGCAAGAACCCCAATGGTCTAAAAAGGTACTGCCGAAAGTACCGTGAGACGGAGATACGCTAACATGGATCTTGCTGACTAGCTTCCCAGTTTGAAACGGCCCGGTGATTTTCGGTGAATGCAAGCACGTAAGCGCGATTGATAATTTGCGCTTGCTTTGTCACAATGGGCGGCGTGCGGGCCAAAACCCGGCGCCAAGACATAACCGATAGGAATAAGAGAGGACGATTTGATCCGCAGTTTTCAAGGAAAAACGCCTAAGATCCATCCGACAGCCTGGGTTAGCGAAGCCGCCTACGTTATTGGCGACGTGGAGATCGGCGAGTATTCCAGCGTGTGGCCGGGTACTGTCATCCGCGGCGACACTATCAAGATCACGCTGGGCGCCTACGTGGACATTCAGGACAATTGCGTTGTCCACGCCGACGATGATGCTTACTATGGGGATTACGTCACGCTGGGCCATGGGGTGACGTGCCACGCCGGGAGGATCGACACCCATTGCCTCATCGGCAACGGCGCCACCCTCAACGACGGCGTGGTGCTTGGAGAGTACTCCATCGTCGCCAGCGGCGCGGTCGTACTAGAGAGGAAAGAGTTCCCGGCTAATTCTTTCGTGGCGGGCGTGCCGGCCAGCGCACGGGAAAACCCCACCGAAGAACGCCACCATCAGATGATTCGCCGCACCGCCGAGTCATACGCCCGCAAGGCCCAGCTATTCAAGGCAGAAGGATTGGGGAGTTCCGAGGTGGAGGAAGGGACGGGTTAACGGGCCTGGGTTTCAACGATTCCGGCCTGCAATGTGGTCCTTCACCAGGCTCACCACGAACGGAGGAAGGCTTCGAACGAAATGAGGCGCCCTTTCCGTTGGTAGTGAGCGCTTCGACCCGGCTCAGGACAGGCTTGTCGAACCATATTCCATTTGACACCTCAAGGAGACGCAAATAATGTCTCAAGCCCGTGAGAACTTCCGCGGGGTGCTGGCCCGGCCGGGTTGCACCTTGGCCGCGAATATATTCGACCCTTTGTCCGCCCGCATCGCACATATGCTGGAATACGAGGTTTGCGTGCTGTCGGGCTCGGTAGGCAAGGTGGCCAATCTGGGTGTCCCCGATATAGTGCTTTCCAACATGTCCGACGTGGTGGACCATTGCCGCCGCGTCACCCGCATGGTGGACGTGAGTCTGATGGTGGATGCCGAGGACGGTTTCGGCAACGCGGTGAACGTGGGCAGGACGGTGAAGGAAATGGAGTCCGCCGGCGTTTCGGGCATCGAGATCGAAGACAACTTCGTTCCCAAGCGGTTCAATGTCACAGACCCGGGATTGATCTCCAAAGAAGAGCAGGTGGGCAAACTGGAGGCGGCGGTGGCGGCCCGCACCGATCCAACCACGGTCATCGTAGCTCGCACTGCAGCCCTGGGCCTATGCTTACTAGACGAGGCTGTCGACCGAATCGCGGCTTATTCGCAGACAGGGGCCGAAGCGCTGATGCTTACCGGCGCATCCAGCCGGGAGCAGTTTCAAGCGGTGCATCAAACCACCCAGTTGCCCATTTGCGTGCTGAGCCCGCCACCCGACATCCGAAACGACGCGGCGTTCCTGGCCGAAAACGGGGTGAAGATACTCATGCTGGGCAATCCAACCTTCGCCGCGGCGGTGAAGTCCATTCATGCCAGCTTGAGCCACCTCAAGAATGGCGGGCCGTTGGAGGACCTGGCGCCTGATCTGGCTACACCAGACCTGCTGCGGTCGGTGAACCGCACAGACGAGTTTATTGGATTACAAGAAAAATACCTGAGGTCTTGACCCTCAATCTATTCTCAAACTGAATCTAGGAGCCAAAATGCGGGCTACGAGCGTCTCACATATAGCAGTATGTGTCAAAGACTTGGAGAAATCACTGGCATTCTACCGGGACATTTTGGGCATGAAGGTGAAGATGCAGTCCACCCAGCCGATGGCGGGGCGCGCCGGCGCCGAATCGGCCGAGATGTATCAAGCCACCCACGATGCCCGCACCGTGGCCAACGTCTGGTTTGAGGGTCCAAACGGAGAAGAGGCCGCGCCGTTCCTGGTTCTGACCTCCCATCCCGGCGACAACATAGGCGGCGACCCCATCAAGCTGGACCAAATCGGCATCAGCCACATTTCCTTCTCAGTGGACGATGTTCCGAGCGTGGCGGCCGAGTTGGCGGGCAAGGGAGTGCCACTGGCGGGCAGCCTGGCGGACTTCACAAATGCCCAGGGACAAGTCAGAACCATATTCGTGTACGACCCCGACGGCATCTTAGTGCAGTTCGACGAGGGACCGCGTTAAGGAATCCGCGGTTGAAGGAACCATGGTATGGCAAGAGGCTTAGCGATTGATTCAAGCTATTCTGTTCGACCTCGACGGAACCCTTCTTGACCGTGACTCGGGAATCGAGCCTTTTATAAGGGAGCAGTGCAAGCGATACAGCCTGAATCACCTGCCGTTCGAAAAATACCTCCACAGGTTCATCGAACTGGACGAACACGGCTATGTCGACAAGGTGAAGGTGTACCAAGAACGCCGAGGAACTGGCGTTAGATTTCAGGTTGAATTCCGGGAAGCATTGCAAACCCTTTCCCGGCGCAATGGAAGTGTTGGAGCATCTGCGCTCCCGAGGGTACAAACTTGGCATCATCTCTAACGGTTTTGGGGAATCACAACGGGCCAAGCTGGTCGAGTTTGGTCTGCTTGACTGGGTGGATGAAGCCTTGATTTCCGGGGAGGAGCAAATGAGAAAGCCCGACGAGCGGATTTTCAAGCTCGCCGCGGCAAGATTGGGAGTGAAGGCTGCGGAATGTGTTTTTGTGGGGGATAATCCGGAGGCCGACATATTCGGCGCGCACCAAGCCGGAATGAAAACCAGCTGGTTCAAAGGCTTCCTGCCATGGCCCGAAAGCCTAGCCATAGTTCCAGGCCATACGGTAAATACAATGACAGAATTGCTCTCCATCGAACTCTAAACTCAACACTGATCTGTAGATTTAGTCCGAACGGACAGATATTCAACAAAGAAGGAGCATAAAATGCCATACGCGAAAATCAACGGTATCAACATCTATTATGAAGACCACGGGTCGGGCCCAGCGGTGATTCTCACCCCCGGCGGCCGGGGAGACACCAACGCACTGCGGCCTCTGGCGGCGCTCCTGGCGCCCCATCTTCGGATCATACTCCACGACCGTAGGAATTGCGGCCGTTCCGAGGTGGCCATCGGCGGAGAGCTTTCGGAACAACACCATTGGGCCGAGGAGATGGCCGGCCTGTTGAAGCACATCGGCGCTTCGCCGGCATACATCTGCGGCGGATCGGCGGGCTCGCGCACGTCGCTGACCGTGGCGGCGCGTCACCCCGAGGTAGCAAAGGGTTGCTATGTTTGGGAGGTCAGCGGAGGACCGACCAGCGGATCGGTGATGTCCCCCGGCTACTACGGGCAGTACATCGAAGCGGCCGAGAAGGGCGGCATGGCGGCTGTCGTGGAGACCGAGTTCTTCGCCCAGCGGGTCAAAGACAACCCGGACAACCGGGAGCGGCTGATGTCCATGGACCCTGCAAAATTCATTTCGGCCATGCAGGCTTGGCAGGCGGCTTTCGCCCGGACCAACCCGGTGGGCGACATGACGGAAGACGAGTTGAAGTCCATCAAGTGCCCGGTGGTCTTGATCGAAGGCAACACACCCGACGACGTGCACCATGTATCGGCGGCGAAAAACGCACACCGGCTGATTCCCCACACAGAACTGTTGCCCTCAGCCTGGAGCCACGAAGAATGGGACACCATAGGCCAGCACGACCACACGTTCCCCGGCATCGCCGCCACCAATAGGTATTCCATGAAAGCCACCCATTACGCGACCCAAATATTGGAGTTCGTGACCAAGCAGGAGGCGGCCCAGCCCGTCTCCGCCGCCACGAGCGCGTAACCGTCATCCCGTTCAATTCCGGGCGCAGCGGCAAGCGCCGTGAATGAAAGCAAAGCCGGGTCCATGAGGATCCGGCTTGCCGGTCGGCTACCGTTCTACTACGGGTGGATGATCGTCGCCAACACCGTGGCGGTCAGCTTTTCCGCCCGTACCGTCATGGCGGTGGCCACCCTTTCGGTATTCGTCGTTCCTATGACGGACCAGTTAGGCTGGTCGCGAGGCCTCTTCTCCGGCGCGGTCAGCCTGGGAGGGCTGTGTGCTGTTGTCGTCGTTCCCTTTGTCGGGCGATGGATTGACCGTTACGGCTCCGGAACGCTGCTCGCCGTATCGTCGGTTCTGACCGGCGTCTGCGCCATCGGCATCTCGATGGTCTCTCTCCCCTGGGCCTTTTACTCTCTTTACGTCCCAGGACGCATGGTGTTCGCCGGGCCGCTGGAACTTAGCATCCCCACCGCCATCAGCAACTGGTTCATCCGGCGGCGGCCCCTGGGTTTGGCAATCGAGGCGATGTCTAAAGGCGCCGGCCTCGCCGTTATGCCCCTGGCCGCCCAACTGATCATAAGTGGATGGGGTTGGCGCACCGCGTGGGTAGCTATGGGGCTGTTCACCTTCGCAATCGGGGTTTTGCCGCCGCTGCTCTTGATGGCCCGCCGGCCGGAAGACATGGGCCTTGAGCCTGATCCGGACCCCAGCCGGAAGACCGACGGTTCTGATCCTAAAAAGTCGTCACCGGAGCAACCGAATGCAGCGACACGAGGGGGAGGGGACTCCGATACCGCTGAGGAGCCAGATTTCACGGTTTCCCAGGCGTTGAAAACACGGACGTTTTGGATGGTGTCCATATTTGCCGCCGCGACTTTCATGGTCCAAGCTGGGGTAAGCCTGCACCAGGTACCCCACTACATCAACCAGGGGTTGCCCGGCGCATTGGCTGCCATTACGGCGGGGGTGTACGCCTTTTCCCAGGTGCCCGCCGGTGTGATTTGGGCATGGCTGTCCCGGCGCGCTCTGGTGCGCGTCCTCTTGGCGTGCGCCGCTTTCGTGGCGGGATGCGGCGCCATCGCAACGGCGGCCAGTTCCACGCTGATGTGGGCTTTGGTGGCGTCCACCATCTTAGGATTGGGGATTGGCGGTCTGCACCTGCTGGTGCGGTTGGCCTGGGCCGACTATTACGGCCGCAAAAACCTGGGGAGCATCCGGGGGGTCGCCCTTTCCTTTCAAGTTGCGGGACAGGGCGTGGGACCTTTGATTGCCGGATTCATGTTCGACGCCACCGGCAGTTACCAGTTGCCTTTGATGGTGTTCACCTTGGCGGCTTTCTCAGCAGGCGTCCTGGTGCTGGGGGCCACCCCGCCCAAAAAACCGTTGAACGGCGCGATTACCGGTTAAGCTGACCTTAAGCTGTCCAGTTGGGCTGCTTGGCGTTCGATCCGGCTGCTATGTTCCGACGCAAACCGCTTCACCCCTTGGAATATGGACTCGGGATCCAAGTGAGCCTCGGAGATAACATCAGTCTCTGTTCCACCGGTCAGCCATTCGTCGTGCCAGTCTGAAGCCAAAGAATACTCATCGGTCAGCGGACCAACACCCTGCACCGGCCAAACCCGCCGGGTGCCAGTGCTTACCACCATCAGGTCGTAAAGGGCTTCGGGTGGAAGTACCCGGTTCCGGTATTCTTCAGGCTGCCGAAAGAATAGTTCTTCGCTGATCGCGGAGACCACCTTCACGTTGAAACCTTCTTCCTCCAAACGCGGCAACACCGACAAAAGATTGATCGTGGAAGACGATCCTTGAACCAGAACAACGCCATGCTTCGGCTTGCTTGGATCAAAATCTCTGATCACATATAGGCCCTTCGCCGCCGCCTTGGGGTCCGGATCCGCGAAGTTGCTACGGTCGACCACGGCGATGTCTGGCCTGGCCACCTGCAGGACGATCACGCCGACCTTGGGATCCCGCGCCGCAATCTCAACCGCGGCGAAATACCCCGACGCAACGTCGTTGTAGTCCCAAAAGCTCAGGTTGATCACTTGATGGCGAGGAAACAGGTTCCACACCTGGGGAGAAAATATCCCGAAATGGGTGCGGGCGTCAGCGGCGGTTTCCGGTCCGGAATGCCCCGCCAGAATATTCAATACCCCAACCCTGAATGGACTATCCTGGTTCTGTTGGCTCCACACCCGGGCAGGAAGGTACATCAACGGGGTAAAGGCTCCGTAGGTGCCGCTGAGGGCCCAAAGCCCGACATGCTGATTGGGGTCCAGTGAAACGGTTTGTCCCACCAACCCCACTGCGGTGGAGGCATTACCCGCCTCCTGGATCGCCGCCTTTAGCCGTGTCCCGGCCGGGTTCTCCACCGGATCGTAATGGCCCCATATAGCGCCGTTTTCCACATTGATGGAGTCCGCGAGATCGGCAGCCAGAGTGATCAACCGGTTATCGGTAACGTAGTTCATCCACTTGAAAATCTCGGAAATGGCTCGGCGGGCGCCGCGAACCCTGCCTGGTTGCTCGAACAATGTGATCGATAGATCTTTCTCAGCTCCGCTTACGGGATTCCGAACTGGGACGGACTGGGGTTCCATGGGCAAGTTTTGAACGTTTAGCCGCAAGTCCAGGAATGGATCGGTGCTCCGATCGATTCTTAACGGCAAATCATCTGTTACCGAATCGCCGATTTCCACCAGGCGGTCGGCCAGCCAGTCCATAAGGCCATCCTTCTCAAGGGCCGACATGGCGATGTCGATGTTTTGCTTGAACTGGATCAAACGTTCTTTGTCATCAGATACGGCCCCGTCCCGGATACCCTGGAACTCGACCCCAAAGCGTTTTTCGAAGGTTGCCGCCAAGGCTTGGAAATATTCGCTGTTCATGGCGAAGGCGAACGGGTGGCTTTGGTAGCTGACGATTTGTTCGCCGTAGCCGGGTATGGTTCCATTGTCGGCGCCGGGCCACCATCCCTTGACTGTGCGGCCTATGACTATCATGGGCCTGTTGTCCGCGGGGTCCCAATCCTCCATGGTTTTAAGGGCGGCCACGACTTCGTCGAAATCGTTTCCGTTGTCCAGCGTCATGACGTTCCAGCCGTAGGAGGCCCATTGGTCCTGTAAACGATAAGCATCGAATTCGGGTTTGATCACGCTGCCAAGCAGCTCGTCATCTATGCCGGCGTTGTTGTTGGAAAGCAGTATCCTCAACCGCTTGCCCACCTGCTGCGCCACCGCTTGGGTCTTCATCTCCTGGGAGTGTCCGGATGTCATGGCGAATTCGCCTTCGATGGCCAGTACCTTGAGGCTGTCCGGCGCTCCAACTATGTCCCAGAACGCGGCCTTCCCAACCGCGGTTGCTATCCCGATGCCCGATGGACCGCCATTGACGTCATTGGTGACGTCCGTAGTTTCGGCGTGCCCCGCCAACGCCCTGATGCCGCGAATCTTAGCTTGGGCCATTAGCGGGTGGTCTACCAGGCCGGTTCGTTGCAGCAAGGTTTGCAACGCTCCAGACCCTCTGCGGAATCCCAATGCATCAATGGACAAGATGGCCTGCTTCGGGTCCACGTAGTAGCGTTGATCACCAGTCTGGGCGTGCTTGCGGGCCAGGGCTTCACCCATGATCATCCAAAGGGCGTAGGTCACCGGCGCGTTGTGTCCGCCGGCTAGCATGAACTTGTCCGTGTAAGGGTGCTTTTGGCGGCGGTAATCAAACCGGAGGCCACCAAGCTCAGGGCCAGCCAGATGGCAAGCGACAGTGTATGGGGTATAGGCCAAAGGCCCGCCAAAATGCCCCGATTGGGCGTAGTTGCCCATTAGGACCAGGGTCATGGCGGTCAAAAATCCCATATCTTCAAACCGTTGCTTGCCATAGTCCGGTAAAGCAACGGCATTCCTGGTCGATAAGCTGGAAAAGCTAAGGTTGTTGACAGACGCAGTGGCCGATGAATGCGTGTTTGCCATCGCGGTTATCCCCCAGGTTTGATGATTGTGATTTTGTAGCGGAGCGTCTTATCTTGCCCGGCGGACGTAATCGCCGGGAAGTTCGACTGTCGGGACTACTCCCAATCCATGCTGAGATCGGCGAATTCGACCGGAACGATTGATTGGCGTAGCCCGAGGCAAAGGCCGGCGCCTATGCGGTGCGTTGGTTGGGAGAGCACATCTCTACTAGATCCGATAGATCCGAGAAGAATCAACATGCCGGGCAGCAACTCGGGAAGTCCAAAGCCCTGAATCGTAGGTTCCAGGATATTTCTGGAGGGCGCGCCGAAGCCCAGCCGCCGTTGTGTTCCGCCGAGTTGATCTCCGCGGACACCGCCCGGCAACCGGTAACCCGCTAAAGGCCTGCAGGCGTAGTAGCCCTCGGCCGAACACTGACCTTGTCGTCGACGCGGTTAAACACCGCGCCTGGAATCCACTGCCGCCGGTCATTTTGGTGGAAGCGGCCTAGCCGCTTCCACCGTCGTTCAACTGGTTTAAACGATCTGACCCCCACAGGTTTCTAGCAAAAGAAGCCTGCCAGGTCCAGAGACGCTGAACAGCTGTTAGCGCCTCATGTCGCTAAAGCAATCGCTGCAATACACCGGCTTGTCTCCCCTCGGCAGGAAGGGAACCATTGTGTCCGTGCCGCATTGGGCGCAGACGGCCGGATGCATTTCTCGCTGGCCGCCGCCGCCGCCGCCACCACCACCGCCGAATCCACCCTGCTGGCTTCGGCGGGCGCCCCGGCAAGCTGGGCAGCGGCTGGGCTCGTTGGTGAACCCCTTTGAAGCAAAAAACTCCTGTTCGCCGACTGTGAATACAAATGCCGCGCCACAGTCCCTGCAAGTCATATCTTTGTCCGAGATCGCCATCCTAGTCTCCTCCATACGTCTTGGGTTTGGCTCTTATCAGGTCGTCCCATGCACTAAGAACCGTGATTCGCACGATTCCGAGATTCGTGCTATCCCGATTCTACCAGATAAATCTGTAGAGTCATTGTAACCAAATACACCGTCGGCGAACAGTCTCCTTAGATTCAAAAGCTCTAACGAAAAGAACTCACAGATTGTGGTGCAAACCGGTTGACTCCGCCTGACGCCCAAATCCTCGACGGGGTTCCAGGGCCGTACGTTTCCAAGGTATCGGATTAAGCACGGCGACGCAACTCCCGGATCTGTCGATCATAGGTGAATGTTTCTCAGATCGACGGTTTTGGCGCCCTGATATCCAGGGAATCCTCATTTAACTGGCATACCAGATCTACGTCTAGTTAGATAACGTGGTATAGCAGTAGGTGGTCCCGCAGTACATCGGAGGCAAAATCGTTTTCCACGTCCCGCCAAACCGAATGGATGTGATTAGCGCCGTCTTGCCGGTTGTCAAATTCCACCACGAAATCCCCACCATGGATCCGGTAGTAATGGGGTTGTTCCTTATCAGGAGGGCCCATCCAGGCAAAGTTGAAACCGTCGACGCCCTTGGACTTGATGGCGTCCATGCGTTCTTTGGCCACGTCGTCGCGAACCTGCCCGACGTACTCGCTGATCAGGGAAACCAACATCTCTTTTTGTGTGCCCGACATGTCGGAGCCGGAGAGCCCCTCTTGATGGGACAGCGAGGCCTTTGACGCATTGAAAGTAAGGATATCCGCCGGAGCTTGGTCGTATATGATCGCCGTGCCTCGCTGGCCGGCGTCCAGGCTGTCCATCAGGTCAAATGCCAGGTCCTCCCGGCCGCCCAAGATTCGCAGGCCGGTTTTGGGACCCTTACGGACCTCGGCCGGGTTGGCGCCGAAGAAGAAGGGTGTCACGGAAAGCACCTTGTCGCCCCAGATGCTGAAGTGGAGAGACACATGGTGTCCCTCGGCCCGCCAACCCCAAGGTTCGGCGCCGCTGGGCTCGCCGAATATGGTGAAGTAATACAGCTCGGTGTCGCGGACGAAGGTCTTTATCCCGTTTTCTTTCTCCAGCGGCCCCAACACATCTTCGTGTTCGATGATCTGCTTGGCCATGCCGTAGGATTTCTCGGTGAGTCCGGTGGCCATAAGGTTCATCGCCAGTTCCCGTTGCTGGGCCGTCATGTCCCGCAGGGCCAGGCCGTGGCGGTTCATGGGCGGGTAGTACCAGAAGATTCGCTCCCCGTCCAGATATTCAAAACAGCCTTTGGTCTTCTGCTCCGCGGATAGGCTCTGTAAAAACGACGCGCCGGCCAAAGACATCTGGGCGGCCGCGCCGGTGCTGGTGATCTGATCAACCATGCTTGTTCCTCCTTTGACTGCCATAGTGAAGGGTGAAGTCGCTTCTGCATCCGAGTGTAGACAGGGGTCCAAATAGTGTCAAGCGAGACTAAGTCGGGTCTGTGGCGGGATATTACAATCAACGTCCGGGCCCTCGCCCACTGGCCAACGTCTCCAATAATAATGGCCGGGGTTCAACCCGCCGTGCCCTGTGCTAAACTACCGCCGTTGGGCGGTTCGGAGTCCCTTACTGCTGTCTATTCTGGCCGGAGAATGAGAGGTGGAAATGCCGGGCAAGCAAATAATGTGCGCCTTCGGGGTTGATCTCGACGCCGTCGCCGGCTGGCTTGGTTCTTATGGCGGAGAGGATTCCCCCGACGACATCTCCCGGGGCGTCTTCGCCGGCGAGGTGGGGACCCCGCGCTTGGTGAAGCTCTTCGACAAACTGGGGATCAAAACCACCTGGTTCATCCCCAGCCATTCCGTGGAAACCTTCCCCGATGAGATCCGGATGATCGTAGACGCCGGGCACGAGTTGGGGATGCACGGCTATTCCCACGAGAATCCTATTTCCATGTCTCCGGAACAAGAAGAAGCTGTTCTCCTGAAGTGCATCGATCTGTTGGGGCAGGTGTCGGGCAAACGGCCTTCGGGCTACGTCGCTCCCTGGTGGGAGTTCAGCCACGTGACAAATGAACTTCTGCTCAAACACGGAATCAAGTACGACCACAGCCTGATGCACCGGGACTTCGAATGCTACTAATTGCGGGTGGGCGACCGCTGGACCAAGATCGACTACAACAACCCGGCCGAGTCCTGGATGAAGGCCATGGAGCGGGGCCGCGAGACTGATTTGATCGAGATTCCCGCCAATTGGTACCTGGACGACCTGCCTCCTATGATGTTCATCAAGAATTCGCCCAACAGCCACGGCTTTGTGAACCCGAGAGATATTGAGGAAACTGTTCAGAGTTGAGGGGAAGTGAGCAACCGGCGGCATTCCAGGAGGGGATTGAGACCTCTGGCCCGCCAGGTGCCAAAGAAGGATGCCAAGGTCATCTTGCTGTCGGCGCCCTGCCCTGAGCGGGCGCCGCCGCTGATCTTGCGACTGGTTACCAGATGCCGCAGGCTCCGCTCGGCGGCGTTGTTGTCTGAGGGCACGGCTGGGTCCGACACGAAGACAAACAGTTCCTTGATGAACCGTTCCATGCGCCGGCAGAGCTTGGCCTGAACCGCTAGGGGATCTTTAAGGAAAGGCCGCGCCAAGACCATTAGTTTCTCCTCCAGCATTAGCTGGGTGCGATGGCCTGGCTGGGCTCGGGGAAGGACCGAGGCCTTGGCCTCGGTGTAGACCTGGTGAACCGCCTCGGCCCACTGAGCCAGCCCAGCGTCTTCTGGGTACAACCCTTTCAGGTCATGGATATCCCGCAGCAGATGAGCCCAGCACCGTTGCTTCAGGCCCGGGTAGTGGTTATAGGCCGCGTAGAAATCACTGATCAACACTCCGCTGAAGGAGAAATCCAGCACCTCATCCACCACCCCCTTATCCCGACCCCGACGCAGGAAGTATCGTTCGCTGGGAGTGCTGAAGGTCCAAACATAGCCGTTGCTCCCGTCCTGGCGCCAGCCGGTTTCGTCGCCCTGCACCACGGGACTGGCGCGGACTTGCTCGAGCACCTCTCGCACCGCCGTCTCAGCCTGACGGGCTACTCCATGGACGGCCTCGACGATGGCGCCAACACTCAGGTGCAACTGATGGACGCTCTCCAGGTACCATTGGATGATTCTTATGGGCAACCATGGATGATTCTTATGGGCAACCGTCCCTCCTCCCGCAGGGTCACCATCAGGCTTACCAGATTGACCCCCAGGCGCTGCTGGCCCAGAACCACCCCCTGCAGGGCCTCTTTGGGCAGCCGGCGCCGCTGGCATACCGGACAGATGCGGGCTACCAGGGCGTGCTCGGTCACTTCTACCGGAGCCACCGGTAGCTCAATGACTTCCCGAGTTCGCTGTACCCATCCGCCGTTCAGGTGAGTCCCGCAGTCGGGACAGACCGCCACGGCATGCTCCACCCGCCGGGTAGGAGTCATGCGCTGGCGGGCGAAGCCATGGCGGCGCGGCTTTCTGGGCTCCTTTTTCTCCGGCGCTTGCCGGCTGGAGTGCGGCTGATTACCCGGCATCCCCGACGACCCGCGCCGGTTGGGACGGGATTCCAGAACCCCAATCCGCCTTTGCAAATCGGCAATGACTGCCCGCTGGCCGGCAATTATCTCCAGCAGAGTTTCGCGACTCGCCGCGTTCAGGTCTAGTTCAGTGTCCACCTCCCTGGTATGCCACAACTCCCCCGGCCATGCCAGCGTTTTTCCAACGGCTTTGAGCCAATTCACCTCATCAACTCTGAACAGTTACATATTGAGCAGATGTGGCGGGACCAGTTTGATTACGTGTACCGGGAGTATGACGAGGCCGTCTTTCCAATTACCATCCATCCTGATGTCAGCGGGCGCCCACAGGTGTTGCTGATGCTGGAAAGGTTGTACGCCTATATCACGTCCCATCCCGGAGTCCGGTTCTGCACCTTCGAGGAGATTGCCGACGATTTTGGCCGGAATCATCCCAGGCAAAAATAGTGGTGAGATTAGCGGCTATTCCTAGGCTGAGAAGGTCCTTCGACAGGCTCAGGATGAGCGGTTTTGGTGGGGAAATCGCAATTGTGAGGTTGTTCGGTTGGACACCTAACTCTGCCTCCCGATGGACTGGTGTATGTCTTGGACCCGCTCCCGCATGGGGCCCGCAGCAGCACAGCGGGTGGGGCCGGAGCCACGTGGGTGTATCCGGCGCCCAGCTCGACCAACTCGGGAGCGCTAAGGGGCATGGCTGGGTGCCCGGTGGGGAATTGCAGCTTTGCCTTCCCGACATTTTGGACTCCGGCGGCCAGCTCGTTAAGCCTGGCCCTGAGACGGGGGTCCGATGGGTCTCTGATGCCCATGTACTCGGAAAAGTCGGTGGGGCCGATGGCCACCAGGTCTATGCCGTCCAAAGCAGCTATCTGTTCCATCTCGCTGATGCCCTTCTCGTCTTCGCACATCACCGACAGTAGAATTTCCTCATTAGATTGCGTAAGGTGATCTTCCCACGATACCGACCCGAACCGGGCGGCCCGGGAGCCTCCCGCCGCTCCCCGGTGGCCCATGGGCGCATAGCGCACAGCGTCCACCGCCCGTTTGGCGCCTTCCAATCCGGCAACGTGAGGGATGATGATTCCCTCTGCCCCGGCGTCTAGCAGCCTCAAGATCAGGCTAGCGTCGTTGCCCGGCACGCGGATCAAAGAAGTAACCCCGGCCAAGTCGGCCGCCATGATCATTTGGGCTAGATTCAGGTCGAACGCCGTATGCTCCATATCGATGAAGGCGGCGTCGAACCCCGCCACTCCGATGATTTCCACAACCTGGGGATCGGCCAGCGTGACATATGTGCCCAAGGCAAGTTGACCCTGCTTCATGACTTGCCTGACCCTGTTTTTCCGCATTAGTTAACTCCTTGTTTTGGCTGGAGCCCATGTTAGCAGGGGCTGGATGGACCCACAATGCGGATTGGGCGCATTGAAATATCCGGCGCCGTCGAGCCCCTGGCGGCATGGCGGCCGGGATCAGCAACAGCTTCCCAGTAATGCTTGGGCTGATGCTATACTCCCGGCCATGACCGGGATATCTCTTATATTGGTGTTGGTCTCCGCCCTGGCCCATGCCAGTTGGAACTTCTTATTAAAACGCTCCGAGGACCAGGAGGTGTTCCTTTGGTGCCTGTTGGCTGTTGCCACGGTTCTGCTGGCGCCGCTGGGCGTGTTCTTGTTCTGGAAATTCCCCTTCGGCGGCCAGGGATGGGTATTCGTTGGCGCGACGGTCGCGCTCCACGCCATTTATTTCGTTCTCTTGGGCCGGAGCTACGCCAGCGCCGACCTGTCGTTGGTTTACCCCATCGCCCGGGGAACCGGCCCCGTACTGGTTCCATTGCTGGCGGTAGTGATTCTTGGCGAATCTATAGCCCTACCCGCGATAATCGGCATCGCCGCCGTAGTGGCTGGCATATACACGGTGTCTCTGTGGGGCAATTTCAAGGGGTTTGCCGGCCATCCCCTGGCCTTGCTCAAGAATTCCGGCACCCGTTATGCGGTGCTCACCGGTCTGACCATAGCGTGCTATGCCATCGTCGACAAGGTGGGTGTCAGCTGGGTCCAACCGTTCTTGTATATGTATTTGATGACCTTGGGTTCGGCGCTCTTGATAGGCCCTTATGTCCTGGCTTTCAAGGGGAGGGGCGCGGTTCGGCGGGAATTTCGGCTTAACGCCGGCGCCGTGGTGGTGGCCGGGCTTTTGACCTTCCTGGCCTACGGTCTCGTCCTGACAGCGTTTTCCCTCTCTCGGGTGAGCTACGTGGCGCCGGCCCGGGAGGTGGGAATAGTCATCGGGGTTCTCTTGGGCATGATCATTCTTAAAGAGCCGTTCGGCCGGGGACGGCTCCTGGGCTCCGGGTTCATCGTCGCCGGTCTGGCCCTGATCGCCCTGTCGCCGTAAGGTTTGGCAGACTCTGGCTTGGTCGCGCGAAGGGGTGGCGAAATCCCCCCAACCCCCTTTACGAAAGGGGGCCGTCTCTCACTCTTTCGTAAAGGGAGGCGGTCTCTCCCCCTTTGCAAAGGGGGATTAAGGGAGATTTCCGCACGACAATGCACCTTACGACAATGCACCTTCCTTTTGGGAACCGGCAGACTGGCCGCCCTGGATCGGCGCCTCAAACACCTCGACCCGCCAAGAACATGCGAGCGTTGGCCGTCCTTGGGGTATAATGGCCCCGGCCAAATAGCAGCCTCACTCAAAGCCAATCCAATAAAGCCCCAGGAGATTAAGAAAATGATCGATCGAGAAAGGCTGGTCAACAATTTTTGCGGCTTGGTGCGCATCGACAGCCCTTCCGATGAAGAAGAGGATATGGCCCGCCACTTGACCCAGCGCTTGGAAGGTTTTGGATTCAAAGTGGAGCGGGATGCCCATGGCAACGTCATCGCCTCCGAAGAGGGGGATAACCCCCTGCTGCTGTCGGCCCACATGGATACCGTGGAGCCGGGCAGGGGCATCAAACCCCAAGTCACCGGCGACCGTGTCGTATCCGACGGCACAACCATTCTGGGCGGTGATTGCAAAGCCGGGGTGGCGTCCATCATGGAGGCGCTGGAAGCGTCGTTTGAGGAAAAAACCGCCCGGAGGCCGGTGCAGGTGGTGTTCACCAGGGGCGAGGAAATCGGCCTGGTGGGCGCCAACAACCTGGACTACTCCATGATCAAGGCCAAAGAGTCGGTGGTCTTCGACGGCAACGGTCCGGTGAACACCATCACGGGGGCAAGCCCAAGCTACGTGAGCTTTGACGTGACGGTGAAGGGCCGGGCGGCCCACGCCGGGGTTGAGCCGGAGAAGGGATTGTCGGCCATCCGGATCGCCACGGAGTTGATCCAATCTCTGCCCCAGGGACGGTTGGATGATGAAACGACCTTTAATGTGGGCATGATCTCCGGCGGCTCCGTCCGCAACGCCGTCCCGTCCGACGCTGCCTTTGGCGGCGAATTCCGCAGCCGAAACGTGGAGACCCTGGACTCGCTTCGGATGCAGTTGGAAACCACCCTGGAGACGGCGCGAAAAAAGTATGCCGACGCCAAGATCCAGGAAGAAATGGAAGTACTCTTCCATATGTACAACCTGGACCCCAACGACCCCATCGTGCTATTGACCACCGGCGTCATGAAAGACATGGGTTTGACGCCAAACATCAAGCCATCGGGCGGCGGCACCGACGCCAACGCCATGCGGCTGCACGGCATCGACTGCGTGGTGGTGGGTATGTCCACCAACGAGATGCACACGGTCAAAGAATACGTAGTGATACCCGACCTGGTGAACACCGCCAAGTTTTGCCAATTGGTAATAGCGGCTGGCCGCAGCTAGCATACTCAAATCTGATGTCTTGTCTCTCCTGCATAAAAAATAAACGTAAATCTAAGAGGTCAAAAGAATGAACGGCGCAGAACTCAAAGCCACCCTGAATTCCGGCGGCCGGGTTTTCGGCACCATGATCAGCCTTGGGCGCAATCCTCACTGGGTGCCGGCGCTTTCCGGCGTAGGTTTGGATTACGTGGTGGTTGACACCGAGCATAGCCCTTGGAGCCGCGGGGAACTGGGAGATTACCTGGCCAACTTCGGGCCATCGTCCCCCGTTCCGATCGTAAGGGTGCCCATACCAGATTCCCACTACGTCACTATGGCCCTAGACGCCGGCGCCCACGGCGTTCTGGCTCCGTACTGCGAGACAGTGGATCAAGTCAAAGAGGTGGTGGCCGCCGCCAAGTGGCGCCCGCTAAAGGGCGAAGCCGTGCGGCGGGTGGTGGAAAAGGGGGAGCACGCCAGCGACGCCAGCAAGGCATACCTTCAAGACCGCAACCGCAACAGCATCTGCATCATCGGCATCGAGAGCGTGGCCGCCGCGAAAAATCTAGACAAGATAATAGAGGTTCCTGGCATCGACGGAATATTCGTCGGTCCCAATGACATGAGCATCCAGGTGGGATTCCCCGACCAATACGACCGGCCAGAGTATCGAGACACGGTCAAAGGCATCATCGATAAATGCGAAGGCAAGGGCATCCCGGTTTTGGTGCACCACCAGAACACCGAACTCTCTACCTACTGGATCGGACAGGGCGCCCGCTTCGTGCTCCATTGCACCGATCGCCGGACCCTGGCCGCCGCCTACCAGGCCGACTTCGCCAAACTCAGGGAGTACGCTGACGACTTATAGAGATGGAAGAATCACAGCTGTGTTGCTGCATGCCCAACATGCATCAGAGATGCTCCTTAACCTCTTTCACCCGCTTCATTCCGTCGAGTAAGCCGTAGTGCCCCAGAAGGTTCTCCATAGAAACCTTCGGTTTCAGCGAACTGAAATTCACTTGCGTCATCTCTTCCTCCTTGTGTCTGTACTACACCCCCATGACCCGCTGGCAGAAAAAGTCAACACTAACTGCTTGGCATTGAAGAGGCCAGCTACATCACATAGCTAGCTCTTGGACGTCTTCACTTTGGAAAATGGCTGTGCGGGCGTCTTAGCGAGATGGACGTTGAAGCCGAAAAGGAGAATTTGAAAAACCGGCTGATGTCTTTTAGCGACTTAGGTTTTAATCGAGAACCTTATAACTGGCAACCTGAAGGTCTACATACTCTAAGTTCCAGTACCTTGGTTCAAGAACAATCTCGAGATGGATATCAGCAAGCTTGTCGCTTGTGCACCCATTTACCTGTCTTCCGTAACAGAAGAGAGCTTCGACAGTTGCTGCGTCGCCATTCTCTTGATAGTCGAGATATGCGATGATGCTCATCGCGTCTCCCCTGGAGAATATGCCAGGAGAAGAGGTTTTCTCTTGGAGAGATGCGCGAAAGGAAATCCACTCCGCTTGTATTGTTTCATTTGTGGGACGACCACTTGCAAAATAGCCTATGGCAGATTGAGCATCACTTGGGACAGTCATTCCAGAAAGGCTGGGCATAGGAGTTTTGGCGTACTGCGCTGCACCGGTTCTTTGCGCATAAGGAGCGTTCGCTTCGATAGCCGCGTATAGCTGTTCCCGTGAGTCTGGAGACATGTCTTGCTGCGTTGCAGGTGCGCTGATCTGATCGTTCGAGGTCTTCGATTGAGTCTGTTCTGCTGTTGAGTCGTTTCCAGCCATAACGACGAGCAAGATTATGGCTGCAACAATTGCTAACAATGAGGAGATTCCCAGAAACGGTTTCAAAGATACGTAGGCCTCAGTGGGGATAGTCGCATTATACCTGTTGATTGTGGTCGGTGCGCCTCGAGCGTACAACGTCGAGGGCTACCCACGCTGGCACCCGAAAAAAAGATTCTTTTGAAATACTACTCGAGGCTATCCAAACAGACGTCGGGAAAGTACTCGAAGCCCCTACCAGTAAAGCTACAAACCACGATTCCCCAGATCAAACCGGCTTTCCTGGATATAGCCCCCTCGGGGATACCGCTAAATATAATCCCGCATTCCAAGGGCGTCAAATGCGGTCTGACGCGGCCTGATTCGCTCAAATTCCCCGCTGTCATAGGGCAACCACTGTACTGCCAAGCGTAAAATCCCCAAACCGCTGGTCTACGCCCAAGTCTCTCCCTTGGGAAGCCCTTTTGCCCTGGACGACCCCGTACCCGTCACCAATCCCGAACCTCCAAAGCAGGCTACCCGGGGGCCGGGCGGAGTTGGCGAATCCATTCCAGTATCCCAATCAGCATTTCCCGGCTCACCAGCACCTCAGCAAGCTGAAACACCAGCCTTCTGGCATGGCGCACCAACCGTCCTCCAGTCTTGATCATCCTGGTCCGCAGACTGGTCAACGACCAGTGCTTCATTGCCTCCGGTAAGGCTAGCCTTCTCATTAAGTTGCCCAAGTTGTAAGCCAGTACGAACAACTCCAGCCTGACCTGATTGGCCACGAACTTGTGGCAGGACAACCTCGTCCAGTTCAGGGCGTACTTGCCTTCTTTTATCCATTGCTCCGCGGTGCCTCGGCCATTATAAAAGCGGACTATCCCGATGTTTGGATAGCTCAGGTTGGTGACGATGAAACCAACCCTGGGAAACAGTTCGCCCTGGTGCCACTCCATCTTGGCCACCACTCTTCGGGAAACATTCCAACTCTGGGCCCGGTAAGCGAAGTCGTGATATGAGACGATGGGCTTTTGGGAAGGCCACTCAGTAGGTCGGGCCAGCAGGTGCACTATTTCCATTTGCAACACCGCGTTGGATGGTAGCCTTATGGCGTAGCCGATATGCTTTGATTCCAGATAATCGTAAAGTTCACGCTTGGCGAAGGCGGCATCCCCCCGAAATAGCAGCCTTACTCCAGCGTTCTGGTAACGTTCTGCTACCGGCTCCAGAACCTCTCGCCAGCGGTCGGCGCTGGCAACATTGCCAGGCCGAAGCAGGCCTGCTTCACAATCCCCGAACTGGTTGAACAGAAAGAGAGGGTGATAGCAGACGCATTCAAAGTGGCCGTTATAGGCTGCTCCCTCCTGCTGGCCGTGCACTGGACTCTCGGAACTGTCCATATCCAGGATTACTCGCCGGTGTAGGGTATGGGCCATAGCTCGTTCCACCCACTGGGTATTTATTCGTGCCAGCCCCTTCAGGTTGTCCTCTTGGGTCAGGAACTCCGTCTCGAACCGGCCCATCTCACTGGTGCTGGCTCCTTTCCGCTCCGAGCCTTGCCATCCCACGATCACTCGCATGGCTGGGTCTTGGGAAAGGCGCACTGCGTCATTGGTGTCGTCGTAGCCGGCCAAGCGGCTGTAGATCGACTGTCTTAGCAGCGGAACCAGGTGGTGAAGGATATTGCGTCCGGTACGGCTTTCCTGGAGGTAGTCCTCAGCGATTTCGGTAAGGCCCAAGGCATCATCAAACTCTCGAAAGGCAAGAAGACCAGCGTCGGAGGTGATGGTTGAGCCGTGAAATTCCAGGCGGACTTTGGGGTTGAATTGGAGCCGGAGAGGGGCATTTTCGCCGTCACCCATCAGGTGCCTCCATGATGCCTACGGCATCTTACTGCAAAGTGACATATCATGGAGTTATTATAGCTGGGAGCACGCAAAAAGGGCCCATAATTAGACCATGGTTGAAAGACCATCGACGAATTACTGAGAAAGCTTTTTAGCCATATGGGAAATGTGGGATAGAGGGAGTTTTGGAGGACGGGGTTAATCGCGCCGGTTACCTTGCAGCTTGCGTAATGATATAGGTATGATATGATATAGATATCAAAAATTCCGACCATCATTACCGTAAGAAGGTGGATTAATTGCCCCTGGACCTTCGCAAAATTGTGGAAGCACAGAAAAAAGTATTGGCCTTGGTTGAAAACCCTGAAAAACGAGAATCCTTGGAACGGTTTTTGGAGAGCTCGGGACCGCTGGTCGAATTGGCGGCGCGTGACGCCATCCATGAAATGGTGGAAGAGGTGAATGGCCAGCTTGCCCCGTACTCTAGGATTCGGCTGGTGCAAGAAGGGAGCAAGTTGGTGGCCGAAGTCGTCTCCCTGGCCGATGAGATAGGCAGGGGACGCACGGTTTTGATCGACGGTGATTCCGTTTCTAAAGTCCTGTTGCGGATGCCTTCGGAGGTAAAGTCTAGGGCCGCGGAAGCAGCGCAGAGGGCGGGCACGTCCTTGAACAGTTGGACTGTCACAGTCCTGGAACGGGCCGTCGTGAATCTTCGGGACCGTCAGCAACGCTCTGGGCAGCGTGAAGACCCCGATCAGGCTCCGGAAGACGTGGATCCTCCGCGGCAATTCTAACTGCGGCGGCTTTGCGCACACCCGTAACATCGCCAAGCTGTTGATTAGCCCCGGTACTGTGTACCGGGGCTTCTTGATTTCAGCCCAATTAGAGTGGCCCGAATGTGCCCAATATGTCGATATCAATATGATATCGCGTGTTATACAAAGGTTCTATCTGGAAATTGAGGAATTACTGATTCACCAGCCTGCCGCGGACCCGGTCTCCACCGGAATTCCGAACGCGGCATAGGCCGCTATCCAGCCTCCGGCGGGTCCCAGCGGCGGCGCAGGGAATCCACGTACACCCGGCCATAGTCGCCGAAGTGGGCGTTGGCTTCGTCGCCCGCCAGGGATTCGGCCCAGAGGTATTCCACGTCTTCCCAGCGTATTGGATACTTTGGCTCGTCGAAGAAGGTGGCCACGGCTTCTGCGGCGCTGGGAGATTCCACGTATCCCATCATCTGAAAGTTGTCGTAGGAATTGCCTCGTTCTGAGACAAACCTGCCTTTCATTGCCGCCAATATGATGAAAGTGGGCATTTGCAGCTTTCAGCAATCAGAGTTCAGCTTTCAGCGTTCAGCACGGGCCACGGCATCATCGCTCCGTCGAAAGGGCGCCTCCGCGTGTAGTGACAAAGTTGAATCATTAGCGCATGCTCTTTAGCTGACCGCTGACACCGCTGACCGCTGACCGCTGACGCTGACCGCTGACCGACCGCTGACCGCTGACCGCTGACCGCTGACCGCTGACCGCTGACCGCTGACCGCTACCGCTGACCGCTGAAACCGCTGACCGCTGACCGCTGATCCGCTGACCGCTTACCGCTGCACCGCTGACCGCTGACCGCTGACCGCTGACCGCTGACCGCTGACCGCTGACCGCTGACCGCTGACCGCTGACCGCTGACCGCTGACCGCTGACCGCTGACCGCTGACCGCTGACCGCTGACCGCTGACCGCTGACCGCTGACCGCTGACCGCTGACCGCTGACCGCTGACCGCTGACCGCTGACCGCTGACCGCTGACCGCTGACCGCTGACCGCTGACCGCTGACCGCTGACCGCTATTTCGTAAAAATGTGCACCGTGGTCACGTCGCCGGCGCCAGAGCATTGGGCCAACCCCACCTTCGCCCCCGCCACCTGGCGCGGCCCGGCTTCCCCCCGCAGTTGGATGACCGTTTCGTGGATCATGCGTATGCCAGAGGCTCCGAAGGGGTGGCCCATGGCCAGCAAACCTCCGTCGGTGTTCACCGGTATGTCTCCGGTCAATGACGTGCGCCCTTCCTGGGTGGCTTCCCATGCCTGGCCAAAGGGCGTCAGGTGCAGCGACTCGATCTGCTGCAACTCTCCGATGGTCGCCGCGTCGTGGACCTGGGCCAGGTCTATGTCCTCTGGACCCAAGCCGCTCATTTCGTACGCATCCAGGGCGGCTGGCTCGGTGCGATAGGGGCTGAAGGCCGAGTGGTCGCTGCCCCGCCCGTTGTAATTGCCCGACCGCAGCACCGCGGCGGCTATCTTCACCGGCCTCTGCCGGTCTATCCCGTACCGGTCCAAGGCGTCCGAGGCGCAAAGCACCGCCGCCGCCGCCCCCTCGCTGGTGGGGCAACACTGATACAGGGTCAACGGGTCGGCGATGAGCCGGGATTGGAGCACTTCTTCCACACTATAGGTCTCTTTTCGATGGGCGTTTGGGTTTAGAGCAGCGTTCTGACGCGCCTTTACCGCCACCTGGGCCAGGGCCGCGCCGGTCGCGCCGTGGTCCTCCATGTAACGCCGCATGCGCAGGGCGTATCCCGCCATCATGTGGTCGCTGCCAATGTAGCGATCCGGGCTATCCTCGGCGGTCACCGTCACCGGACCGCTGGGCACCTTCTCGGCGCCGAAGGCCAAGGCCAGGTCGAAAATCCCGGTGGCAATGCCCCAGTAAGCCTGCCAAAAGGCGGTGGACCCGCTGGAGCAGGCGTTTTCCACGTTTATGATGGGGATGCCGGTGAGGCCCAGCTTGCCCAGCGCCGTTTCCCCTACCGACATACCGTGGTAGTAAACGTGGCCGAAGTAGGCCACGGGTATGTCCTTCCAGTTCACCCCGGCGTCGCTGAGAGCATCGGTCACCGCCGGCAGGGCCAGGTTGGCCAGGTCCTTATCGCGGAAACGGCCAAAAGGATGGATGCCCACGCCCACCACGCTGACTTGCCTGCCGGAACGAAACTGGGTCACTGACTAACCTCCTGGTTGGAACGACTTGACATAACCGGGCGCCATTTGTATACCGCCTTGGCGGTTTCACTGCCCTCTGAAACGACGGACTGAAGGGCCAACTCGACATCCATGCCGATCTTCAAATCCGCTTCCTGGCAGCCGATAACCTCAGCTAGCACTTGAGGACCTTCAGGCAGATCAACCTGGCCCAAGATGTACGGCACGGGTCCCGGCCACCCGGATGGCGGGACGCGCACGATGGTATAGCTGTAGAGGATGCCTAGCTGTGATAGCTCCACCGGCTCAAGATTGCTGGAGGTGCAGGCTTGGCAAAATACCGCGGGACCGAAAACGCAGACCTCGCATTCCCGGCAGCGCGTTCCCAGCAACACGCCCTGAGCGCCTTCGTCGTTGGTCAACCTTAATCGGGTGGGGTCTACGGAAATGATCATGCTTTTACACCAGGCGGAATCCAAGAAAAATCTAGCTTAGTGGCGTGGGATTGGAGTGTCAACGGCCAGTTCAAGTTTGTGGCTACGGCCGGTAGATGACCCCTATGAAGGAAGTCAGGACCTGGCCGTCAATGTTGTTGGCGACGATGTCGATTGTGTTGGCGCCGGGCTCCAGATCCACCAATGTGAAAAACATGCCTAGTTCATTGACCAGCACGAACTGTCCGTTGATTCTGACGACCGCATCAGATCCGGTGCGTCCGGAAACCAAAATGGGGCTATCCGTCAAAGTGGCTTGATCTAAGGGTTCGGTGATCTCAAGCACGAAAGGTTGGGAAGGCAACACCACGGTAATCACTTTTTGCTCGATGTTGCCCAAGGGATCGGTGGCGACCACGGCAATGAAATTGAACCCTGGAAACAGGCTGACTTCAGAGCTAAACCGTCCGTCGGCGGCCATCTTTGCCTCTTTACCATTTACCTTTACCAATGCCCCCGGACTGGTTACCCCGTGAACCACGACGGCGTTGTTGGAAGCAGTGCCGCCGTCCGCGGGACCCAACACTTGGAGAGCCAATCGGGGAATTGCCGGCGTTGTAGGAGTTGGCTCAGGCGTGGGCGTTGGGGTCGGCTCCGGGGTAGGTGTGGGAGTTGGAGTAGGCTCGGGCGTGGGCGTAGGAGTTGGCTCCGGTGTCGGAGTCGATGGAACGGGGGTGGGTGTGGGAGTTGGAGTTGGTTCGGGCGTGTTTGTCGTTGTGGGTTCTGGAGTCGGAGTTATGACCGGCGTGGGGATTTTCTGCGAAGCTGGTGTCGAAGCCGGTGGGAGATCACTATTGGCGCCCGCTGCTCCGGGGCGTTCAAATTCTTGAATGCAGGCGGATAGAACCAAGAGGATGCCAATAACGGCCATTCCCACCAGGCAACGAGCTATTCGCACCGGCCGGTCTCCGTCAACGATCTGTGTCCTCACTCTTTTGTTTTCCCAACATCGATTGTCGTTCTTAGCTGACCCCGTGTGCAGTTCGCACAGGTTGCGTGTCCGATTCGCGGGCATTCTGGAACTCCGTCATGGCCGGGTTATTGGCCATTTAGCGGCAAACTCAACAGGAATGCCGTGTGGCGGGTTGAATCCTGGGCCGCATCGGATTCCACCATCAGGTCTCCGCCGGAACGGCTGGCCAGGGTGTTGCATATGAAAAGACCCAATCCGGAACTGGTCTTTTCTTCCCTTCGGGCCAACTCGGGGGTCCAACCCCGGTCGAAGATATGTTGAATGTATTGGGGAGCTACGCCTGGCCCGTCGTCCCACACTCGAACGAAGAAATGAGTGGGATTTTTGGTCAGTTTGACTTCTATGTGGCCTTCGGCGAAGCGAACAGCATTGTCCACCAGGTTGGTCACGATATGCTCCACGGTGGAGCTGTCTGAATGGACGAGGCCAAACTCGGAGGGTTCGGCCCACCAGGTGATCTCCTTTCCACCATCCGCCGCTACCCGGACGTACCGGTCAACGATTTTCCTGATCACCTCCGAAGGCTCAACCGGTTGATGTTGAGGACCGCCGGCGGGTCCTTCCAGCTGAACCAAGACTTGGATATTTGACATCATCAAACGAAAGTTCGGGGTCTGCCTTTCTATTTCATCCAATAAACCCATGACATTTGGGTCGGATGGCTTTTCCGAAGACTCTAGAACGGCCCGCAGTTCCCGCTCTTTTCCCAGTACCCTTCTCATGGGCCGGCCAAGGTCGTGGTTGAACAACTCAAAATATTCCTGGGTGATCCTTCCCCAACGGTGGGGGTCTAGGATGGCCGCGTTGGCTTTTGCCGCTCTTCGGGCGGTGAGGCTGCGCGTCAAATAGGCCAGAGAAACCAACCCTAGCCCGCCAATGACCGATACAGCGCCGATATAGGCCATTGGCTCCACTCCCCATAACATTGGATAGGCCATTTCTCCGAAGAATGGCGATAGTCCCAGGCCGATAGCGCCGGCAAACGTGGTTGCCAGGCCAAATATTATGACGCCGCGGTGCATTATTTTCGCAAGCAGGTTCAAATCTCGCAGCAGTTCTCCGGAATCAGCCGCTGGGCGGCGACAGACGGTATCCCTGATCTCTCACGTTGATGATTAGCTCGGATGCGCCGAACCGATGTCCCAGGGCCGTCCCCAGGCTGTCTTTGATCTCCCGGATGCGCACCCGTAGCGACGCCCTGGGATCCTCTCCCTCGGAGTAACGCTCCAATCGGGCGAACGGCACCAGTTCACCTGGGCTTTTGTACCAGGTTGCGGCTAGCTCCCGCAGAATCTCAAATTTCATGCCTTGGATGTCGTCCACTATCCTCGTTTCCCCAGCGGTTTCCACGTAAACCAGCTTGGCTGCAGATTCGATAGTGATGCGTCCGCCGATGGAAATGTTATCGGCAGGTGTTCCGATCAACCTGCGGAACCGAAGAACAACCTCTTCGGGGCTGGCCAACTTGTCGATAAAATCCACCGGAGCATCTTGCCTTAACGATCCGGCGGCCACGGTTTCCCTGTCGGGGCCCTGGGTGTATTGAGTAAACATCAGAATAGGTAGTCCGGGATGGCGGTCGACGATCTTGCTGAGGATTGCCAGCCCTTGAAACCGCTCTTCTTTTTCCTCACCGAAACGCACGTCCAGGAGGACTCCGTCGGGACGCTCCTCCTCAACAGCGAAAAGGGCCGCGGCCTCAAATTCGTCGCCAATGGACCATTGGGATTCAGGCTTCACCACGATGGTTCGCCACCCTTCCCGTTCCAATCGCCGCACAACAGCCGCGACGATGGGAGATTCCCATTCGTCGTCGACTACCAGAATCTTAAACTGTCGCGATTGTTGAGACATCGTTACCCGCCGGAATCTGGCTGGAAAGCACCGGCCTGATGAAGGTTGGAATGCCCCGATTCCCCGCCGGAATGGCGCGCCAGCCTAATATTTTAACAAAGTTGCGGCCAGAGGGGTTAAAACGGTGTTAAGATTTCGACACTCGCAGCATTTTACTGGGGCAAATCTCCAGCAAAATAATCACAAGGAACCTTACTAATTGGGGCCGAGGCGTGAATGTCGTATAGGCCGGAATCCGCCGACAGTTGAAGAAGGGGAGCAAATGAACAAAATAGAGGCCATCATCAGACCTGAGAAACTCGATGCGGTGAAGAACGCACTGGCAAGCGCCGGCCTGGTTGGCATCAACGTGGCGCCGGTCACCGGAAGAGGCGCCCAACAGGGGATAACCGCGGCTGGGCCCAGGGGCGTGGGAAGCTATGTGGTGGATATGTTGCCCAAGACCAAGCTGGAATTAGTGGTCAGCGAAGACAATACCAGGATGGCTATCGACACCATCATCGGCGCCTCCAGGACCGGGGATATTGGCGACGGCAAGATATTCGTCATCCCAGTGTCCAACGCGATTCGGGTCCGCACCGGGGAAGAATGGGATGAAGCGCTTTAAACCGGCCACGTTATGCTCGGCCATCAACCAAGGATAGGCAAAACGTGTTCTCCCAGCCGCTGGATCTGGTCGACAGGATCCACCAGGGGCCAAACTGAGATCTCCTTGGCGCCTGCCTCGGCCCACCTGGTCAGCAAGTCGCGGCATTCCGCGTAGTCGCCCACCAGGAAGTGGCCGCCGGCGGTGTCAAACGGCCCCCGGGTCGTTTGTTCGATGATTGGTCCGGCGATTCTCCTGGCGCGGGCGCCGTCTTCGTCAACGCACATGAACATGGTGTCCACCGCGTTGGGAAATACGGCTGGGTCGCGGCCCCGCGCCAGCAGGGCTTCATCCAAGTTTCGTTTGGCCGACCGGAATTCTTCGGGCGTGGAATGCCAGGCTGACGCCACCCATCCATCTCCCAAACGGGCCACCCGCCGCATGCCTGTTGGAGAACCCCAGCTGGAGAGCCAAATGGGCGGGCACGGTTTTTGAACTGGTCTGGGCGCCACAGTAACGTTTTCAAAGGAATAATACGGCCCTTGATGGGTGATATCGCTTCCGCTGAGCAACTCCCTTAGGGCGGCCACGCCGTCTTCCAACGCCCGTCGGCGTTCGTCAAAGGGAAGCCCCAAGGCGTCGAAATCCATTTGGGTCGAACCTTCGCCCACCCCGGCTATCAGGTTGCCTCCGCTGAGATTGTCCAACGTAGCAAAGCTCTGGGCAATCGCTACGGGATGGCGCAGAGGCAATCCGATGACTCCCGTGGCAATCTTTAGACCATGCTCTTTGGCCCTTCCAGCCACGGCCGCCAAAAGAAGCATGCAATCCATCCAAGGGTCGAAGTAAACTATGTGGTCAGTGACCCATAGAGAAGAATACCCGGAAGCCGCCGCGGCATCGGCGATCTGGATCAAAAGGTCATGTGAGGCCGGTTCCGGGTCGCCGCCGGGCAAAACCCGGCACGGCAAGTGGGCGCCAAAGGTCACATTCAGACCAGCCATAAAATCACCTCACTCCTCAGCCCTGAGGCTGCTCGCCGTGAAATCTGGAGATTGGATGTCTAGGAAGCGGCTGGGGAGGAAATCGTTCATCGAGTCTTTCCACTCGGCCGAACCTTGGGGACGGTCGTGTAAAACGTAATCGGCTATGATCCGGCCGGTGATGGGTCCCAGGTGGATTCCCTTGGTCCCGTGGCCGGTGGCCAAATAGATTCCATCCCAACCGGGAATGGGTCCGATGATGGGCTTGCCATCGGCGCTCAAAGGGCGCGACCCGGCCAGCTGTTGGACCAGTTCCGCGTCGGCGAGATCGGGGAAAACATCCACGGCCCGGCCCAACAACTCCATCCGTGCCGCGGCGGTAGGCTGGCGGTCTTGCGCCGTGTCTAAATGAGGTTCCCGCTGGTCGTAATCCCTGCCTCCCGTGCTTCCCACGCTCAACAAACCGTCCAAACGGCTGATCATGTGGCCTCGTTTTGGTGAACTGATCAACACTGGCAGCGGCTCTCCAGCATAGCGCAACAGCAGCCGCTCCCCCTTGAAGGGACGCACCGGAACCTGGAAGCCAAGTTGCTTGGCAAGATCGGCGCTCCAAACCCCCGCCGCAAGCACCACCGCGTGACAGGAGATTTCTCCATCGCTGGTTCGTATGCCCGTCACCCGTGGATTTCCCATCGGATTTCGGGCTGACGCCTGAATCGCTGAAGGCTGGACGGTCAATCCCTGGACCTCCCTGATTCTCAACTCCGCTCCCTTCATTTCCGAGGCCTCGGCCAGGGCTAGGTTCAGCCGATAGCTGTCCAATTGCGCCGATTCTTCTTCGTACACCGCCCCGCGAACGCGTTCCGTGAGGCGGGGTTCGATGCGCCGGACCTCTCCGCCATCGATCCACTTCATGGCGACGTGTTGCTGTTGCCACGGCATGACCGACTTGATGAATGTTTCCTCTTCTTCATCCAGCGCCAAACGCAGCGATGGGCGGCGTTGGTACAGCAGGTCCACGCCGGTGGCCGCTTCCAGTTCCGGGACCAGGGATGGGAATTCCCGGTATCCAGCCAACGCCAGTTGAAAAGAAGGACCAGGAGAGAACTCAGCCCCAAGCAGGCTCAAAGAACCGGTGGCGTGGGCGGAGGCGCCGCTGCCGATGGCCTCTGTTTCGTAGAGATGCACGTTCACGCCCCGGCTGGCCAGGTAATAGGCCACCGAGCAACCCACTACTCCCGCGCCGACCACGGCGACATCCACAGTTTCGGCCATCTTTCATCCAAGCCCTATCAAAAGAGTTCTGGGAAACCCACTGGGATTATTCGCCGGCAAGCAATGCCTGTCAACGACAATGCCGGGACGGTCAACAGCATGGGATTTTAGTGCGATGATCGTGGAGATGAGGTGTGGTAGCCGGAGGAGGAGTGTGGGGAGGCGAGGACGGAAAACTCCCCAGACGATTCGGCCGCCGGTTGATCTTCCTAGCGGAGCCCGGCGGCATGAAAAGCGAGCGGTCTACGAGATGATGCCCAATGAATCCAACGCAGCGCGGCTTTCACTGGAGATTCTTAGGCCCTGTTCCTCTCCGGCGGTGAGAGCCTGCCCCAATGCCCGCAGCAAATGCTCCGCCGGCGTCTGGCCTTCATTCGAGTGTTGCAACAACTCCTGGGGTGAATCGTAAGACTGGTTGACTCCCCAATAGAACGAGAGCAACCAAGCAACCTGCCGTTCATCCGCCGGCGCCGGGATATCTGTAAGGTCAAGGAGGTCGTTGGCCACCCTGGTGTAGCGTAGTATGCCGGCCTTGTCTTGAGAGTCCCGGCCGAAATACCGGCGCCTCCTCAACTCCACCACCCTGCTGGAATACTCCACCTCGCCGTAGATGTTGCGTGGCATCCATTCTTGCCGCAGATCCATGACTTCCTGTCCGGATTGATCCACCACGGCCACGGCGATGTCCGAGCCTAGGGTGGCGTCGTATTCAAACTTGATGGCATTTCGCAGCACCGCTTCTTGCAGCATCAGGGTCAATTCCCGCGAGATCTTCTTATAAAACTGGCCGCTGGCCTGGTCGTTGGTGTCGGCGCCCAATCCCCCGGTATTGAAGACGTAGTAGTGTTGCTCTTGCCCGCCTCTGGCCATCTGCTTGAGGATGTAGTAAAGCAGGTTGGCGTTCTCGTCTTCCAGCCCGATGATGAACGGGTCGGAGAAGTATTCGACGTAGGGCCGGCCTATGGCCCCGATGGCCGCCCCCATCTGGACCGCCTCACCGTACATCAGCACCCGGATGTATTGCTCCAGCCGCAGCCGGCGAAGGGGCGGAATAACCGTGTTTTCCCGCATCACGGCCTGCCAAAAAACGCGGTCCGTGTTTTCCATGGGAACATGAACGGCGTCGCTGATCCTGCCGCTGGTCATCGCCTCCAGCAAATGCTGGGTGCCTTTCCTTTCCAACAGACGCGGGCGGGAGAGGATCATGCGCATATTTCGCACTGGGTTTTCCATGTAATTGGGCGTCCAATCCTCAACGTGGACCGGGACGTTTTCCAGGGTTTCTTGGGAGTTGGGACTGCCCGGAGCGCCCCGCAACACATCGTAGGTGATGGGGTCGTCTTCCCGGGTCAAGCCAAGGGGGACGGCGTAGAAATTGTTCTCGGTCCCGTCTATGCCATGGGTGATCTTTACTATGTTGCCGTCCCGATTCGTCTCGATGGGCTCGCTTAAAGGCTGGAGGAGCACAATGTCGTCGTTCATCGGGTAGATCCCTTCTGCGGGATCCGTCGGCAGTTTCAAAAGTTTGGAAAGTTGGCTGTTGGCCAGTTCGATCATGATGGTCAAAGTGCTTTTGCCGTGGAGGGAGGGGCCAATGGTGACCATCGCCGTATTCAATAGCTGTTCATCAAGGGTTTTCACCCGGCTGACGCTGAGGGCTGCCTGCACCGCCAGGCCGTTGGACTGCTTTACCAGGAACATGGCGATGGATAGCGGGCCCATTTTATGCTCGCCAACGTAATCAAAGCCCAGGTGAAGAGACAATCCCTTGGTGGGCGCCTTGAAAACCAACTGGGTGAGCCCCGCATCCCTGATTCGAGCCTTGAGGTCTTCGGGAAGCCCCAGGGTTTCCAACCATTGGGGGATAGACACTTCCAAAATATCGGGGGATCCGGTTCGTTCGGCCTCGGGAAGGTCGAAGGTGAGTTGCCGCCACATCAATGGAGCCTGGAAATATTTGTCGCCAAAGAGCAATTGCCTGGCGTGGAACGAACGTCCTGGAGCGTCTCCGATCTGACGGTCCGTCTGCACCACTGATTGCCCGGAAGCAAAATTGTTTGTCAGCGATTGGGCGATGGCGCTGAAAACGCCGGTGAAGAGAGCCTGGTTTTCCTCGCTGAACGGCAGAGCATCCCGGTTCTTCTGGAAGCCGTCGATGAAATACTGGGTCAGGTCGGGCCGCCGCACCACCCCCAATTGGCTGAAGAAGGCCAACCCGCCGTTGTCCAAACGAACCACGGCGTCGGGAAAAACCTTGGTCCCCGCACGTCCTTCGGCATTCGCGGCATTGTTTCCTTCGCTCAAGATCCGCGCCTCTTCCAAGAGGCTGTCCCGGTCTTCCTGGGACATGTCTTGAATGATGGGCATCTGGTCAATGAGCCATTGGTCCGGAGGATTGAAAAATTTGCTGGCGGGTTTGTGTCCCTGCCGCGCCGCGCCAACCAGTGCGTCCAAAGCGGACGCGAAAGAAGGATCGATGGGTGGACCATCCAGGAGAGATGGTGATTGCGTGGGTATTTGTTGACTGCCCGGTTCCTGTGCCAAGTGGCCCCCCATGATGAGTGACTTCTGGTGAACGATTACCGATTTATCGCGGTTTCACCCCCCAATGACGGCAGGGTGAATTCACGGCCAAAATATGCTACTTGGTTATCCCAACCATGTCAAAGCATATTTGGGGGAATCTTGATTCCGTGGCGAGGCGGGTGGATAGTCTGGTTGGGGCATGGAATGGCAAGTCCCAAGCACGTTGCCGCAGAGGACGGGGCGCCGAACGAACGCACAAAAGGATGGATTGGTTCACCAGGAAAACATCTACCCCAGAAGGAATACGGGGTGAGGGAAGACTGGTTTCAGCAGAAGTGGAGGATGGCGACCCGGATCGGATTTGAACCGACGATCTCTGGCGTGACAGGCCAGTATGTTAAACCGCTACACCACCGGGCCGTAATCGCTTGGGTCTATTGGGGTATAGACCACTATTTCGAGTGTAGAACCTGGTGCTGAATGTGTCAAGGAATTTGGAGTCCCGACTAAGGCTAATCAGAGGTTGCGGGGGCGTCTTGGGCTACGGCCGCAGGCGCTTCGGCTGCGCGTTTCTGAAAATGCGGGATCACATAATCGCCGAAGAGCCTCGGGGTGGTCGTCACCTCTTCGTGGGTGGCGCTTCCGATCTGGAACAGAGGTATGACCTCGTCGAGGCCCGCCGCTTCGTATTCCTCCAAGAACCGGATGCAGTCGTCGGGGTCGCCGATGCAATAGCGCCCTTGCTTGATCAGGTCCAGCGATGATTCTTCGTTCCTCTTGGGGGAATCCTCGGCAGTGGAGCGCTGGTAATGCCAGCGGTAATCTTCGGGCACGTTGTCCGGGTCTTGTTCCTGCCAGACCTTGACGTCCCGCAGGGCGCCTTGGGCACGGTACCAGTCCATGATCACCGCAGCCCGCTCCATGGTCCTGGCCCGGTTTACTCCGCAAAACGCCACCGTGCCCGCCGCCACCCGGTTGTGCGCCGGGCGGCCCGCCACCTTGGCTTCATTTATGCCGCCGCGATATGCGTCAATCGATTTGGTCAAACGTTCCCTGCCGCCTCCGGCCATGGCCAGGCAACCCAACCCCATGCTGCCCGCCTTGTGAAACGTGTCGTCCTGGCTGCAACCCAGCCAGATGGGCGGATGGGGTTGTTGCACTGGTTTTGGGTGGACTTCCCTGGGCGGTATTTGGTAATGCCGGCCTTGGTATGAGAATTCCCCTTCTGTCCATGCCTTCGGGATTATCTCCAAGGCCTCGTCTACCATGCCGGTGGCGTCGGACAGCTCTGCCCCGAAGGCGGCCATCTGGTAGGGATAGCCGGACCGGCCCACGCCCAGGTCGACCCTGCCGTTGCTGAGGATGTCGAGGGTGGCCGTGCGGGCGGCGATGTGCAAGGGATGCTGCACCGGAGGTACCACCACGGCAATACCCAGACGAATCTTTGAGGTGCGCTGACTCAGGGCAGCGAGGGTCACATCGGGGGCGCTGGAGTGGGACCACTCTGTGCGGAACTGGTGATCAGCCATCCATACGCTGGTGAAGCCCTGCTCCTCAGCAAAGCTGACCTGCTCCAACAACTCCCAGTATTTTTGATGATCGCTGGCCGCCGTCCAGGGCTTAGGGACCTGGATCTGGTAAAACATCCCAATTTGCATGAATCCCTGCCATGGGGAGTTGCCTCGTTGCGACGCCCCCATCCTAACCTTCCCCCGTAAAGGGGGAAGGGACTGTTTTTAACCCTGGCGGACGTATTTGTCGATGCTTTTCTCGGCGGTCAATGCCAGATAGATGTCGCCGTGGGCGTCGACCCAAGATCCGTGGGCGGAGCGGGACGGCCAGCGGGCCAAGACATTGCCTTCACCGTCGAGCACGCTCATCTGGGCCGGTCCGCCGTCCGCCGTCCTCCGTCACCCGCTCGCTGATGACGAAGTTGCCGTCCCGGTCCTGGGAGATATCCAGAGGGCGCTGCATGTCGGTCCACATGGTGATTTACTCGCCCTCGGCCGAGAAGATCTGGATGCGGCTATTCTCCCGGTCGCACAGATAGATGCGGCCGTCTTGCCCGACAATCAGGCTGTGGGGCAGGTGGAACTCGTTGGGGCCGTCTTTGCCCGGTTCGCCCCAGGAAGAGATCAACGTGCCGTCTTTGCTGAACCGGTGGACCCTGGCGTTGCGGTATCCATCGGAAACATAAAGGTCTCCCGAAGGATGGGGCACCATCTCGGTGATGTAGTTGAACGGTCCCGCGGACCGGACGCACACCGCTCCGGTTACGTCGGTCCCGGTGTCCGAGTATTCGCCCAGCGTTCCGATGATCTGCAACGGCTTGCCGTCGAGGGTGTATCTCATGGCGGTGGAGCCTTCCCGGTCGGTGATGTAGACGATGTCATCTTTTATAAAAAGCCCGTGGGGTTCCACGAAATTACCGTTGCCCCAAGAGTTTAGGAAATTACCTTCGCGGTCAAAGATCATCACCGGCGGCTCGGCCCGTTGGAAGGCATAGACCCTGTCTTGGGAGTCAGTGGCTATGGCGCTGACCGACGCCAGCGACTGCCCGGCGGGCAGCTTGGCCCCGTCCTGGATATAGGTGTAGGTAAACTTGCCTGCGCCTACGGTTGTCATCTTTATTGGCCTCCTGTGCAGTTTCCGGTTACTAAAATCTTCGGTGACTGGGAGCGGTTAGTGGCGCCGGCGTGGTTTCCATTCTGGACCATCGACTCAATCGAACCTGTAGGGGCGCAACGCCTTGCGCCCCTACCCCGAAGGGCCTTCGGCTCCTGAACGGGCTAATACTACCACAGGCAATTCTGTTGCCAAATCAACGCCCGGTCTAGCCGTGACGATTCCGCTTTCAGTGGGACCGTTACTGGTTCGGCGCCGGGATAACCGAGGCATGCAGATACACAATCCGCCACTGCTGGTCCTGCAGTTTCAACACCAACGTCCGCCGGCCAACGGTGCTTGGTCTTTCAAGGTGGAAGGTCACCAGCGCGGCATCCTGCCAGACCTGATGGCCATGTCGCTTGGTATTAGGTGTAAATAGGGCGGGCCTGACGCTCTCTTGCGGGCTTCGTCAAAGAAACGTTGGAATTCCGATTCCACTTCGGGTTTGCCGTCGGCGCGGCGCGGACGGAGATCAAATGGGAAAAAGACCGTGGCATCGGGCGCGAAGCATTTGTGGAACCGTTCCCAGTCCAAATTATCAAATGCTGTAAGAAACTCCTCGACTGCCGCACGCACACCGGAGACATCTGCCTCAGACATCGATCATCCTTTCTAGCAGGGGAGGCCCGCCTGCCCATAATCCATGATTTTCCAGATTAAATAGATTTCACCAATCGGTAGAGTGCTAACCCCGGCTGTTCATCCGGTAGTGGGGTTCGCCCTGGTCCGGCCTCCAAGTCTGGTAGAACTTTTCCACGTAGGGAAGCAACTCAGCCTCCAGCGCCCGGGTCTCCCGGGTCTGGGGGTCCACCGGAGCCGAGAATCGCTCCTTTAACCCCGTACTATCTCGTCTTTGTCGATCTTGGTTGGCCTGCCAGCTCGCGGCACAACTTCTCCATCGATGATTACCGTGTCTACTTGGTTGCCTTTGCCGCGGTAGAGCAGGGCGTCGACAGGGTCGATGTTTGCGTCCAGATATGGTTCCTCGATTCTTCTCAGGTTCAGAAGCACCATATCGGCCCGATACCCCTGTTCCAAAACGCCGATCTCCTGGTCAAATCCGGTGGGGCGGGCGGCGTTGACGGTGGCCATGGCCAACGAGTTTTGCGAAGTTAGGGCGGGCTGCCCCACTCCGGGTTGGCGGTGAAGTTTCGAAACCAGCCGCATTTCCTGGAGCATGTCGTCATCGTCGTTCAAGGCGGTGCTGTCGGTGCCCATGGCCACGTTTACCCCCGCGGCCAACATGCTGTTGACTGGAGCAATGCCGTTTTTCAGCCGCAAATTGGAACTGGCGTTGTGGCAAACGGTGGTTTGGGTCTGGGCCAGCAGTTCGATGTCCTGGTCCGTCAGCCACACGGCGTGGGCGCAAGACAACTCCGGTCCCAGAAATCCCAGGTCGTTTAGGCGGGCCACCGGCGTCTTGTCCCAGTGACGGTAGCCGTATTCCTTTTGATAGGCGCTTTCCACCAGGTGCATGTGGATGCCGGTTTGATATTGAGTGGCAAGTTCCTTGGTCTGCTGCAGGAAATCATCGGAAACCCATTGGACGTTGGCTGGGCTCAACAACACCCGCACCTTGCCGCCGGGGCCGGTCTCGTATTTGTCGTGATTGCCACGAAACGAGGCGAAATAATCGCTGGCGGGCATGTCTACGGCGGCCAGGTAGCGGTTCAATCCGTCGCCCAGGTCGCGGGGCAGGCCGGCGATGAATTCATGGTCGTCGGCGTACACGACCCGGTTGCGCTCACGAAAATAGACGGAGAACGCGGTTCGCATTCCCGCGGCGGAGAATCCCCGGATGACCTCTGCTACGTCATCTTCAAGGCCTGAAACGGGGGTTTGGGTGTGGTTGTACATCACCGTGGTGGTCCAGGACTCCAGCATTTGGATGGCGGTGTAGGCAGTCATTAGATAATTGTCCTGGGGACGGCGCCCCCAGCCGGACAGCATCCAAGTCTCCAGCGAATCGTCGCAGGTCCCCAATTGGAAGGTGGTGACGCCACGGCCGTGGTGGTGGCAGTTAACCAGCCCGGGAAACACCACGTAGTTTTAGGCCGCCCAGTTCTTCATCGGCGTCGTGGGCCGATATCACGGCCGAGTAAGGGCCAATGTCCTCGATTACTCCGTCTCGTTGGAAAACAGCACCGTCGGAGTAAACCGTAGTGGAACCGGAGTCGGCGCCGGCCCGCGCGATGACGTATTTGCCCCGGACTATGGACGTGGCCATGGCGTTCACCCTTCTGGAGAAGATTTTGCTGCTAGCGCGAAAATTTCTTTGAGGAATAGCTCAGTTGAGGTTCCTTTGGGTGTCTGCCTCATGGTTTTCCTGTAGGAGGCGGAAGAAGGCGATGGCTAGAAGAATGACTAAGGCGGCGCGGCAGAGTTGGATGATGGAGGATACGCCGTTAAGCCCGAATCCACCGATAGAGGGCGTGTCGCGACAGGGCGGATAGGGAAGGAAGTGCTCCTCTGAATCTGGGATAATGGTTTTATAACAGAAAACCGACCAGAAACAAGGAGCACCCAATAGATGCTACCACGCAACCACCTCGACCGCATCCACATCACCTTCGACGACCACCGCCTGGTCAACAATGCCGGCCTGCTCCTTCCCGCCACCTTGGCCTTGCACCTCGGCCTTTCCCAACTGGTTGACCGGCGCCTGGACCTGGGCCGGGCCCCAGGCCGAGCCAACACCGGTGACAAGATGATGACGCTGGTGGCATCTGCGTTGGCGGGCGGCGACTGCATCGACGACGCCGATGCGCTGCGCGCCGGCGGGACAGCCTGCACCCTGGGCAGTGTGTTCAAGGCGCCCTCCACCCTGGGCGCCTTCCTGCGCAGCTTTCGCTGGGGCCACGTCCGCCAACTGGACCGGGTGAGCCGCGAGTTGCTGGCCCGGGCCTGGCAGGCCGGAGCCGGACCCGGCGACGCACCATTTACCATCGACCTTGATTCGACGATCTGCGAGACCTACGGACTGGCCAAGGAGGGCGCCCGCCACCACGGCTACACCGGCGCCCGGGGCTATCACCCGCTGTTGGCCGCCGGCGCGCCGGCGACGTGCTGATGTCCCGGCTGCGCGAGGGCCGCGCCAACACCGCCCGCGGGGCCGCCCACTTCCTGCGGGAGACGGTGGGGCGGGTGCGCTACGCTGGCGCCAGCGGGCAGATCACCCTGCGGGCCGACAGCGGCTTCTATACCCACGCCGTGGTCGCCGTCTGCCGCAAGCTGGACGTGCGCTTCTCCATCACCATCCGCCAGCACAAAAGCCTGCGCAATCTCATCGAGGCCATACCCGAAGCTGCCTGGACGCCGATTCCCTACTGGATGGACGGCGCGGCCGCTGTGGCCGAGACGACTTATACCCCCTTCCAGAGTGAGCCGGACGCCGCGCCGGTGCGGCTCATCGTCCGGCGGGTGCAGCCGACCCCCGGTTCCCAACTGGCCCTCTTCGCCACCTACAGTTATCACGGCTTCATCACCGACCGGGACGGAGAGACCCTGGAACTGGAGGCCGACCACCGCCGCCACGCCGAGATCGAGAATGCGATACGCAACCTCAAGTACGGCGTCGGGTTGAACCACATGCCGTCCGGCCGCTTCGCCGCCAACGGCGCCTGGCTGGCCGTCCAGGTGATGTCCCACAACCTGGCCCGCTGGACCGCGCGCATCGGCCTGGGCGAGCAGATCGTGACCACCAAGACCCTCAGGCGACGGTTCTTCTCCCTGGCCGGACGGCTCACCCGCTCGGCGCGCCGCCTCACCCTGCATCTGCCCCAGCGCTGGCCTTGGGAAACCCAGTTCAGTCGCGCCCTGGCCCGGCTGCGCGCCCTGCCACTCCCAGCCTGACGACCCGTCTGCAACTGACCCGCCATCCGGCCAACTGAACGTCCCGGCAAACTCGCGCCAGTCCCGGTCCGCGAGCGCCTCTTCCCGTGTCCTATCCCGCCATCTCGCTCAGCACAGCCACTGCAGACCGCCATCGGCGCCCCCAAAAGCGCCTGCGACCGCCCGCCAACCTCCCGTCTACCCGAATTCGAGCCCGGATCATCGCGCCTGCAACTCCCTCCCCCCTCTTCCGCTGTCCTCACGCCCTCCATCCGGGTCCATCGGTGGATTCGGATTAAGCATCAGCCCTACCGTTCCAGCGCTAAATCCCTCGTTTATGATGGGGGGAATCAGTAGTGTGAACACACTGCCGGCAATGATCTCAAGCGCGGTTAGGCCCGCCAATGCTGCCAGGGAAAGCTTCAGCCCGGCACTCCGATGGCGGCGCCAGGCAAATCCGCTAACCGCCAGGCCGGCGATCCATTGGGCGCTCCCGCTCACGGATGCCAAGAGTAGCAACAACATTATATGCCATCCCCTGCATGAGGTGGCTGAATGGCACGCCGGCCGATAACGAGCAGCCAGTAAGCATACGCCAATAGGAGCATGCCCACTAAACCAGGAAGACGAAGAATGGCGACGACTGCGATTAACTGACGCCTTGAACCGCTATCGCTGGGAAACAGGGATTGACCGAGGAATATTTGAACGACGGCAAATGATACTAAAGTGCCGCCCAGGATCAGGACGGATCCGATCAGAGCAAACCTGCTTTCGCGGTTCGGGAACCTTCGCCACGCTTGAAACAGGATCGCGGCAACCACAAGCTGGCCAGCAACGGCTAGGACTATGCTCAGAAAACTCCTCCCGCTCGCTGCGAGTATGGATGGCCTAATTTAATTAGGTTAATACCAGCTTCTGAGCGATAGCGCAAACATCACCCTCAACGGCTACGGCATTTAAGTATCGCGGCCAAGCGGCTGGGGATTATAATGCCCCTAAATTCACGGAACGAGCAAATAACGGAACGGAGCAAATAATAGAAATTCGGGAAGTGGGAAATGGCTGATTTGGAAGGCAAGATTGCACTGGTCACCGGAGCAGGCGGGATGCGCGGCGTGGGACGGGCCACCGCGTTGAAGCTGGCCCAACGGGGCGCCGACGTGGCGATCACCGACGTGCGCCGCGAGATAGCCGATCTGCCGCCGGCGGAGGTGAGGGAAGAGTGGTGCAGCATCGACAGCGTCGCGGAAGAGATTGAATCCCTGGGCCGCGCCTGCCTGCCCGTTTATTGCGATCTATCCGACGACGGGCAGATACAGGGGATGGTGGGCCAGGTGATGGACCGGTTCGGCGGGATAGATATATTGGTGAACAACGCCAGAGCCATTATTGGCCGGGATAAAGTACCGGTTATCGAGCTTTCCCGAGAGGTTTGGGACCACTTTCTAGCCATCAACACCACCGCGGTTTTCGTTTGCACCCAGGTGGTGGGGAGGGAGATGGTTCGCCTGGGAAGAGGAGGCCGGGTCATCAACATCGCTTCCAACGCCGGCAAGCAGGCCAGCGCCATGGGGGCGGCCTATTCCGCGTCAAAGTTCGCGGTCCTGGGGTTGACCCAGGCATCGGCCATGGACCTGGCGGAACACAAGATAACCGTCAATGCCGTGTGTCCGGGGCCGATCAATACCGACAGGATGAGCTACTGGGAGAGGGGATTGGCGGAAGAGCAAGGTGTTACGTTGGAAGAGTTCCGGGGCAAGATTGTCGAGGAAGCGGGGCGGCGGACGCCCATGGGTAGAATCGCCGAAGCTGAAGATGTGGCCAACATGGTGGCGTTTTTGGCCTCGGAAGACGCCTCGTTCATCACCGGCCAGGCTTACAACGTCAACGGCGGGCTATTGTTTCACTAACGTCTAGCCAGCTCAGCCGGCCGTAGACTGAGGTCTACCAGCTTCTTTTGATCTTGAATTCTTTGATATATTCTCGTATTTGTTTGATCGCTTCATTGTGCCCAATCCCATTCCACCTCTTGTATTGGGCTATCAGAGACTCAATGATCTCTCGGGGTGGAACGTCAACAGTCAGCTGGGTTTCCTTTGCCAACACGTGATTCCTCCTTCCTATGACATGACCGAGACATTACCGGTGAAATATTTGGGTTCCGAGAAGCTTAGCAATGGCCGGTGAAAAATAGGGGACCTACTGGGGAATGATATGGGACTGTTAGGTGACAAATAGCTCCACGTCTTCTTCCAGTTGAAGCTAACCTTTAGGCAGTCGACTCCGGACAGCGGGTGCTGGCCTGGTTTGGACCAGGGCGCCCGCCTCACGCAGACATGCTAATTGGCAGGATCTGAGGCCTGTTGACGCGTTCGGGAACCCCTTGTATAGTGCCGAAGCATTCCAGAGAATCACCTGGCGGATAGAGACAGGTTCACTTGAGAATTTCGGTTTTGATCACGTCCGGGACTGCTATTGGTCCTAAATGCGTGACGAAGGAGAGCATAAAAATGCGCTGGGAAAATGCACGTTCCATACTGGGGCCGCTCGTCCTTCTAATGGCAGCAGTAGCCCTGATTGCCGCGTGCGGCGGATCAGCCGGCAATGCGGAATCCAACGGGCAGCAATCGTCGAAACTGTTCAGAGTTGAGGGGAAGTGAGCAACCGGCGGCATTCCAGGAGGGGATTGAGACCTCTGGCCCGCCAGGTGCCAAAGAGGGATGCCAAGGTCATCTTGCTGTCGGCGCCCTGCCCTGAGCGGGTGCCGCCGCTGATCTTGCGACTGGTTACCAGATGCCGCAGGCTCCGCTCGGCGGCGTTGTTGTCTGAGGGCACGGCTGGGTCCGACACGAAGACAAACAGTTCCTTGATGAACCGTTCCATGCGCCGGCAGAGCTTGGCCTGAACCGCCAGGGGATCTTTCGCCAGGGGATCTTTAAGGAGAGGCCGCGCCAAGACCATTAGTTTCTCCTCCAGCATTAGCTGGGTGCGATGGCCTGGCTGGGCTCGGGGAAGGACCGAGGCCTTGGCCTCCGTGTAGACCTGGTGAACCGCCTCGGCCCACTGAGCCAGCCCAGCGTCTTCTGGGTACAACCCTTTCAGGTCATGGATATCCCGCAGCAGATGAGCCCAGCACCGTTGCTTCAGGCCCGGGTAGTGGTTATAGGCGGCGTAGAAATCACTGACCAACACTCCGCTGAAGGAGGAATCCAGCACCTCATCCACCACCCCCTTATCCCGACCCCGACGCAGGAAGTATCGTTCGCTGGGAGTGCTGAAGGTCCAAACATAGCCGTTGCTCCCGTCCTGGCGCCAGCCGGTTTCGTCGCCCTGCACCACGGGACTGGCGCGGACTTGCTCGAGCACCTCTCGCACCGCCGTCTCAGCCTGACGGGCTACTCCATGGACGGCCTCGACGATGGCGCCAACACTCAGGTGCAACTGATGGACGCTCTCCAGGTACCATTGGATGATTCTTATGGGCAACCGTCCCTCCTCCCGCAGGGTCACCATCAGGCTTACCAGATTGACCCCCAGGCGCTGCTGGCCCAGAACCACCCCCTGCAGGGCCTCTTTGGGCAGCCGGCGCCGCTGGCATACCGGACAGATGCGGGCTACCAGGGCGTGCTCGGTCACTTCTACCGGAGCCACCGGTAGCTCAATGACTTCCCGAGTTCGCTGTACCCATCCGCCGTTCAGGTGAGTCCCGCAGTCGGGACAGACCGCCACGGCATGCTCCACCCGCCGGGTAGGAGTCATGCGCTGGCGGGCGAAGCCATGGCGGCGCGGCTTTCTGGGCTCCTTTTTCTCCGGCGCTTGCCGGCTGGAGTGCGGCTGATTACCCGGCATCCCCGACGACCCGCGCCGGTTGGGACGGGATTCCAGAACCCCAATCCGCCTTTGCAAATCGGCAATGACTGCCCGCTGGCCGGCAATTATCTCCAGCAGAGTTTCGCCACTCGCCGCGTTCAGGTCTAGTTCAGTGTCCACCTCCCTGGTATGCCACAACTCCCCCGGCCATGCCAGCGTTTTTCCAACGGCTTTGAGCCAATTCACCTCATCAAGTCTGAACAGTTACCAATCGTCATCGTCCGACGCCGGCGGAGTAACTGCGGACAGCCAACCTTCGACGGGAGGCGCTTCTGCTCAAGGGGGCGGCAGTTCGTCATCAGGAGTGTCAAATCTAACCACTCCTTGTAATGCCTTCTCGATGCTGGGCAGCGCTGGACTGGCCGGCGCCTTTACCGCCGGAGGAGCCAACTTTGATACGTCCGGCTCGCCCAAATCCGAATTCGCTAAGAACATGGCTTCATTCGCAGAGGACGCTTTGGAAACCGTGCTCGACGGTGATGTCTCGGCCGATTGTTTCTTTGAGGGGACGGTGGGCGACGAAGGAGCGGTTTGGATCGCCATGTCGCTGCCCAACAACCCACCCGCGGGCTCGGCGCAGGCCATGGGAGACGCGATGACCCAGATGGGCGCCACTGTGACTGGAGCGATAAGCGCCGGAGCTCAGACCGGTGGCTTTGACATGGTTGCGTTTGAAGGCCTACCCTTCGAGACGCCAAGCGGGGCATCAGTAGAGGGACCAGTGATGTTTATGACCACTCCCGAGGGACAAACCCTAGCGATGGTGATGGCCGGATACAAAAACCGCGCCGAGAGCCAACCTTCCCCGGTAGATGGCGTCCGGCCTGAAACCTCAGTGGCGGATATCCCGGTGGCGGTGGTCCCGTCTGGAGACGCCGCGGCCGTCAACGATGTGTTGCAGTCACAGTTGGAGGCAGCTTTGGGTGTCGGTTTGGTGGTCGAGATCGCTTCCCAGATTTCGGCGGGAGCAAACAGCATCGTGAGCCTGTCCTACGCGCCAGATGGAGAGATTAGCGCCGACTCTTTGGCGAGTTTCACGCAAGTGGTGGAAAGTTTGGGTGGCGCCGTGACTTTAAGCATGACCGCCGGTGGCGGGTCTATCGTTACATTCGAAGGAATGGCGATCAATGACTTGACCGCCAGCGGCTCCTTGACCCTAGCCGACGACCAAATACTCGCAACGTTCACCACCGAAGGTCAATGATCCCGGCCATTCATCTGCTCTCGTGAAAATCTCTCCCACCGCCGGAATGGCGCCAACGCTTGGCGAGGGCGCCCAATTCATTCGATTGGGCGTCTGAGCGTCGCGGTTTTACTCTACAGACAAATTTGGAGGTGAACCCCCATGGCCCGAGTACCCTATGTGATCCGGGATGAGATGGATGCCGAGGGACAGGAGATTTACGATCAAATCCGGCAGGACCGGAACAGCGCCGAGGTGGGCCTGCAGTTTCGGGCCATGCTGAACAATCCCAAGGCGGCCGGATATCTTACCTCCATGGGAGCGCAGCTTCGGTTCGATAGTTCCATGCCCGAAGGCCTAAAAGAGTTGGCGATAATCTCGGTGGCCCGGGAATTCGACAGCGGAATCGAATGGACCGGCCACGCCGTTTTGGCCGCCCGGGCGGGAATAAGCGACTCTGACATCGAGAGCATCCGGACCGGGAAAACGGCGGAGGTCCTGACGGGGCAGGAGGCCATGGTCGCCAAGTTCGTTCAAGAATTGGTGCGGGACAAAGACGTGTCCGAAGGGACCTTCGGCGCCGTCCACGACGCATTCGGCGACCGGGGAGTGGTGGACCTGACGTTGACGGTGGCCTACTACAGCGCTCTTGCCCTGATCCAGATCGCCCTGAAACTGGAGATGGAGCCTGGCCGGGTTTCTACCCTTTAGCCGCTTAGCCGCTGAATAGGTGATAAAACGGGGTACGGCCGCCGTTGGACCTTGGGCCGGAGCCAAGCATCAAATGACATTACGTAGATTGCGTGGGTTGGCCGCTACTGTTGCTATCCGCCAGCCCGGGATACGCGATTACAACAGCCCGGCGAATTTGCGAATCTAGAGGAGGAGCGCAATGAGGTTTTTGCTCAACATAACCATGCCCATCGAAAAGGCAAACGCCAAAATGAAAGACGGCACGTTTCCCAAAGACATTGATGCGATCTTGGGGGAACTGAAACCGGAAGCGGCCTATTTCATTGAGGACCACGGCACCCGCACTGGGATTTTCGTGGTGAACATAGATGACCCCTCGGAAATCCCGGCCATAGCCGAGCCGTGGTTCCTAGCTTTCAACGCTAATGTTAGATTCCACCCCGCTATGACCCCCGACGACTTGATGAAAGCTGGTCCGGCCATCGAAGCCGCCGCCAAGCGGTTCGGTTAGACTCCCGAATCAATGAACGTCGGCTGGCCCGGCCGGCTGTCAACCGACGGCCAGGCCCCGGAGCTCCTTGGCCTTGTCCGGCAATTGGTAGGTGGTCCAATTTGCCCCATCGTCCAGCGTGCCGAAGGCCTGACCGTCTCTGGCGATGCAGAATATGTGGCTGGGGGCTCTGGGGTCAACTCCCACGGCCATCATGGTGGATTTGGCTTCTACGCCTTGGTCCACTCGTTCAAACGTTCGAAACAGGTCCCGGCTTCGGTAAAGCGCGCCCTGGCCGCTGCGGGCCGCCGCTCCGATTGAGACATACATCAAATTGGGATCGTGGGGCGCCGTCATCAAGTCCCTAGTGTAGGTGATGGGCGAGAAGTTGCCGAACTCCACCGGGATCCACTCGCGGCCCCGGTCCGGTCCGATGAACGGTCCCTGCCGGGTGGTGATGTACACGGTGTGGGGCGACGCCGCGGTGCACTGGATTCCGTGAAGGTCAAGGGTGTCTTCGCTGGGCGCCAGTGATCCCGTGATCTCCTCCCAGCTATCTCCGCCGTCGGAGCTTCGAATAACCCCGGCAACCTCTAGGGCGGCGTAGATGTCATCGGGAGCGCTGGGATCGGCGGTCAATGCTATCACCCGGGTCGGAAAAGTCATGGCGCACTCGTTGGAACCCATTAGCGCTGGTAGTTTTTGCCAGGAGTCGCCGCCGTTGATGCTTCGGTATATCTCGCCTGGGGCGGTCCCCAGGTACATGACCTTCGCGTCTCCGGGCCGGAACATAAAGGTCCACACCGGAGCGCCGTTGCTGGGATAGTCCAGCCGTTCCCAATGGTCTCCCCGGTCAGTGCTGCGGTAAGGGCCGTCTTGAGTCCCGGCATAGATCACTTGGGGGTCCGACGGATGCACCACAACTCCGGGAACGACGGGGTTAGCCGGAAGGCCCTGAGTCAGTTCCTCCCATCCGTCCGAGCCCGGAGACAGACGGTAAAGCCCCGAGGTTTCCGCGCCGACATAAGCATAAGTGTTGTTTCCGGTCGTCATCGTGATCGCCCCCTATTGCCCTAATGATTATCCCGCTGCCGATACCTCTTCAAGGTCGAACCGGTATTCCTCTATGACTGGATTGGCCAAGAGTTTGCCGCACATTTCATCCACAAGGCTCTTGGCTCGAGAATGGTCGTGCTCGTCCACGCGGACTTCCAGGTATTTACCCACGCGCACATCATTTACGGTGGTTAAACCCAGGTTGCGCAGAGCCCCCAATACCGTCAAACCCTGGGGGTCGTTGACCGTGGGTTTCAGGGTAACGTATACCTTTGCCAGGTACAAAATCTACTGGCCCATCTGGAAGGGGGCAACCCGGCAGTCGACCGTCTCGGGACCGAGCCTGCCGGAGTAGGTTTTAAAGAAATCCTCGATTCTGTCGGGGTCGATCCCTTCCATGGTGTCCAGCACGCCCCAAGTTGCCAACGCCACTTGACCTTCGGGCATCTTGTCATAAAAACGCGCCAGTCCCCAGACTGGGTAGAAATCGGTTTCCTCGAGCACTTCGCGCAATCTGGTGACGTCCGCTGGGTCGGTAAAGTTGTAGCTGATTACTATGTTGCCGTGCTCCAGATTGTGGGTGATCCTCTCGTCGGGCAGACCCTCCTCGTAAAAGTCGCACTGGGCCCATGCGTTCCAGTGCTTGCCCGAGGTTGACGGAACGGTGCTGTATCCGACTGTCTCACCATCCGGCACGTGAGGGTTGGGATAGATATTTTCCATCACGGGTTGGGCAATCCCAACCCCTTCTTTATACGAGTCACTGCTTCCAAGGGAGGGCCGGCCTCCGCCGAGTCCGCCGAAATTGGTTCCAGCCAAGGCAAAGCTGCCGATGACTAGGACGGCGATGATTACCGAGGCTGCAAAGTACCAAGGGTTGGTTTTTCTGCGCCGAGGCCTGGCTATCGACAAATCGTCGTTGGACCGCGAACCGCGGCCTATCATTCGGCCTCTCCTACGATTGCGTCTAGATTCGGGCAAACCCACCACCTCCCAAATTACGTCTTTCCATCTGGGGTCTAAAGGACATCATCCGGCTTAGCCCAGGTCCTTCAACTCTCGCCCAGTAAGCCTGCGGTAGGCTTCAGAGTAGCGTTCTGATGTCCTCGCCACAATATCGCCGGGCAGATCGGGCGCCGGCGGCTCTTGATTCCAACCCTGCCCTGTCAGCCAGTCCCGAACGAACTGTTTGTCAAAGCTGGGCTGGGACTGGCCAGGCTCGTACAGTTCAGAATCCCAGAATCTGCTGGAATCCGGGGTCAACAGTTCGTCAATGAGGGTCAATTCTCCGTCGATAACACCAAATTCCATTTTAGTATCGGCCAGGATTATGCCTTTTTCCAGTGCATAGTCCCGGGCAAAACCGTAAACCAGCTTGCTGGCGCCGGCCAACCGTTGGGCCATTTCCGAGCCCACGATGTCTAAGACTTCTTGGTCGGACATGTTTTGGTCGTGGCCTTCTTCCGCCTTGGTGGTGGGGGTGAACAATGGTTCGGGAAAGGCCTGGCTTTCCTGCAGACCGGTGGGCATGGGCTTGCCTGAAACCGTGCCTTCGCGGCGATATTCCGACCATGCAGAACCGGTTATGTACCCGCGCACGATGCATTCGATGTCGATGCGTTGCGCCTGCTTCACCACCATGGACTGGCGGGCGACCTCCGAGGGTAGGCCGTCGGGCAGCTTGGACCCGGAGCCGCCGTCCCACGCATCGGCTAGGGCCACCAAGTGGTTTGGCCACAAATGAGCGGTTTTCTCAAACCAAAACGCCGACATGCGGTTTAGAACTAGCCCCTTATCGGGAATGCCATTGGGCAGCACCACGTCGAAGGCGGATATACGGTCGGTGGAAACCATGAGCAACAGCCCATCTCCCAGGCTGTAGGTGTCTCGAACCTTCCCCCGGTGAAGCATGTTCGGCAACTGGGTTTCTATCAGCATCTAGCAATCCTTGTGTTATATGCCAGTGTCGTTTGCCCGTGTTGTATGGATGATTCAGCGTTTCATTACCTGTGGGTGATCAATCTCCCGAGGCGCCCCGGCCGGCTGCCGCGGGCCGTTTCTGCTCGTCCTTGGCTTTGGGGCTCTTGATAAAACCCAAGCGCTGGAAGGTATAGTCCACATGCTTGGTGTAATAACTATAGTCGAAAATCTGGTCCAGTTCCTCCTGGGTCAGGCGCGCCGTTGCATCGGAATCGGCCCTGACCAGCGTGGGGAAGTCTTCACCCTCGTCCCAGCTTCGCATGGCATTGCGTTGCACAACCTTATAGGCGTCTTCCCTGGCCGCGCCCTTGTCTATCAAGGCCAGGAGAATCTGCTGGCTGAATATCAGGCCTCGACTGCTTTCAATGTTGGACCACATCCGTTCCGGGAAAACCCTCAAGTCTTTTATGATGCGGGTGAATATGCTTAGGATGTAGTCCAAGGCCAGGCATGAATCCGGCAATATGATGCGCTCGGCCGAGGAATGGCTGATGTCACGCTCACCCCAGAGAGCCACGTTTTCCAGCGCGGTGACACTGTTTCCCCGGATGAGGCGCGCCAGGCCGCAGATTCGTTCCGCGAGTTCGGGGTTGCGTTTGTGGGGCATGGAGGATGAGCCGGTCTGGCCTTGGCCAAATGGCTCTTCCAACTCATGGACTTCGGTGCGTTGCATGCCCCGGATCTCAGTGGCGAATTTCTCCAAGGATGCGGCGACCAATGCCAACGTCTGAACAAAGTGGGCGTGACGGTCCCTTTGCACCACCTGGTTGGAAACCGGCGCCACATCCAACCCAAGTTGGCCGCAGACCCGCTCTTCGATCCAAGGAGGAACGGTGGCGTGGGTGCCCACTGCCCCGGATATCTTGCCCACCCGGACGCTCTCCATCGCTTGGACCAGCCTCTCCCGTTGGCGGCGCATCTCGTCCCACCATAGCGCCAACTTCAATCCAAATGTCATGGGCTCGGCGTGCACTCCGTGGGTGCGGCCCATCATTATGGTGTCTTTGTGCTTGACGGCCTGCGTCTTCAACGCGGCCAGGGCTTCGTCCACGTCTTGCAGCAGCAGGGCCCCCGCTTCTCCCAGTTGCAAGGCCAGCGCGGTGTCCAGCATGTCCGATGAAGTCAACCCCAGATGAAGCCACCGGCCTTCGAGCCCCAGGCTTTCCGTGACCGAGGTGAGGAAGGCGGTAACGTCGTGTTTGGTCGTCTCGAAAATCTCCATCATCCGCTGGTGGTTGTATTTTGAGACACGTAGCAAGGCGATGTCTTCGGCCGGAATCACGCCTTCTTCCGCCCACGCTTCGCACGCGGCGATTTCGACATCGAGCCACTGTTTGTACTTGTTCTCGTCGCCCCAGACCCGTTTCATGGCCGGCCGGGAATATCGTTCAATCAATCCGGCTCCTCCTACCCAACTTCCATTGTAGATTCACTGTAAAGATTTACTGGCATTTATGATTTGGTCCCGTTTTTGGAGAACTCCCGCACGGCTTTGTGCATGTCGCCAAAATCCTTAAATTCCTGAAAGGCGATGTTCTCTTCGGCGCATTGGCGCGCCAAGGTTTGGTGGGCAAAGACCACGTCGGCCCGTTCCGCAGCTTCAAAATCCGAAGCCCCATCACCGGCGAAAAAGATGTAATGTCCCTGTTGAAGGAAGCTGTCCACCACCACGCCTTTGGAATTACCTGCCTCTTCATTCCCCGGACGGGTGTAGTTGTACTGGTAGGTTATGCCCTGGGGGGTGAACTGGGTGTCGACAGCGTAGACCGGCACACCGGTCAATCCTTCCTTTTCCAGCAGCGCCTCGATGTAAAAATCCAGACCTTGACTCACGATGGCCATGGGTATCCCTTGGTCTTGGCAGTAGCGCCAAAGCTCCTGGAAGTGGGGACGAAAATTAGCGTTCTCTTGCACGTATTTGCCCATGTCGGACCGGCTGGCCTGAATATCGCGGAATGTGATTTCCTGGTACTCCTTGAGGTTCAACTCGCCATCGCGAAATCGCTGGCGGACATCCTGCCAACTGGGGTGTCCGAACCGGTTGAGCAGCAGTTCCGCCACGTTCTGCGCCGCCGCCGTATCGTCGAAGTCGGTAAGGACCGCCGGGACGCTTTTTGCCGGAACGATGTTAGCGGTCTCGTAATTGTTGCCGGTAGGCTTCATATGCCTCTCTGATCTTTTGGTGTTGCAGGCCCAAGATCTCCGCGGCGAAATATGCGGCGTTGCGGGCGCCCCAAGCGCCTACCGCCATGCAAGCCACGGGGATGCCCGGCGGCATCTGGGCGGTGGCCAACAAGGAATCCATGCCGTTCAACTCGCTGGAAGCAAGGGGGATTCCGATGACCGGCAACGTGGTCCATGAGGCTAGCACGCCACCCAAAGCAGCCGATCCGCCAGCCGCGGCGATGAGCACCTCGATTCCCCGGTCCCGGGCTTGAAGTGCGTACTCCTGAACCCGCTCCGGCGTCCGGTGGGCGGACATGACGCGCACTTCGTAATCGATTTCCATTTGTTCCAGAGCAGCGACCGTTTCCTGCACCACAGGCTCGTCGGAAGCGCTCCCCATGATAACCCCAACTAGCGGCAAATCCGGACCCTCCTGACGCGGGCTAAATCTCCAGTTCGTCTCTAAAACCTTCCACTAGGGCCTGTTCCAGGGCTTCCTTTTCAGGGCGGATGTCGATGTTGTTCACCTGAAGGTACGTGCCGTCATCGCTGATTCCCAGATCAACGGCCAATTCCCGGTCTCCGCCCTCTTGCCAGGTAAGGATGCCGGAGATCACGTCCGCCTCTTCTATTGTGTCGTCTTCCAGTTCCAACCCTTCGTCATCTCCTTCGAACGGTTCCCAAGAGATGATCTTTTCCACATCGCCGGCGCCTTCCAGCAACGAGGCGTTCATTTCCGTCAACAGTTCGGAGATCTGAAGTGTGTCGGCCACCTGGATCAACTCCCGCCGTTGGCGGTCGATCTCCGCCTGGTCCTCCTCCGTTTGCCGCCGTCGTTGGGCGCGTAGATCGGCCAAATCCGCCTTGAGGTCCCGCAGAGTGTCCCGCCAGGCCATCTTCAAACTCCTTAGAAAGGCTCCCGGCTATTGGACTCCCAACTGGCTGGGAAATCCGCCGGCGCCACGATAAATTACGCCAATGCCAAGCTAATTGTCTATCCGTCCGCTTTGATGCGCGTGCCGGAATAGCAGACTTCGTCTACAGCTATATAATCAGGCAAACCCAGACGGTGTCTCAACTTTGCCAAGCCTTCCAAAATGTCCAAGTATCGTATTCCCATTGGCCCGGTTTTCGCGCTAGCGTTGAGGTCCCCCTCACGCCGCAAGACACGCTCTGCCCTGGAATTCCATACGCCGAACAGGGCTGGTTCACGGAGGCAAAGGATGTAAGAAATGAATTCCTTGCCGGCGCCTGCCAGCTTGAATCCCCCGCCTTCCGCCGCGCATTCATCGAACCGGCCTTCCAGTTTTACCTCGTCGTATAGCAGGAAGTCCAAGGTGTCGCGAATCTCTTCCACGGGGTTGGTTTTGAACTCCGTGGCCCGGCTCCCACCGGATGCCCGGAATCGGGACGCCGCTTGGCCCATATCAAGGTTCGGTATGTTCTCTTGGACCAGCCAACCGGAAAATTCATGAAAACGGGTCCAACGCTTCTTACGGTAAGCCTCCAACAACCCTTGGTCCAAACACCGCCGGTAACTTTTTATCAAATTCGGTAAGTCCGGCAGCTTAGGGGTCCCGGTCAACCGTCGCCGGTCCTGGCGGCCATACCTTCTCTCGCGATTCCAAGTCTCCTATATCGTTACGATAATAGGCTCCCTGGAAGCTGATTTGGCGTAACCTATCATACGCTCTGACCCGAGCCTGCGCCAGGGAATCGCCTCTGCCCACAACCGTGAGCACCCTGCCGCCGGTCGTGACCACCCGGCTAATCCCGGCTTCCTTCACCAAAGCGGCGCCTGCGTGGAAAACCAGGGTGTCCTCGGCATCCCGTTCCAGTCCTGAGATTTCAAAACCGGTCTCGTAGGACGCCGGGTAACCACCCGAAACCATCACTACTCCCGCGTAATGGTCATCGGTCCATCTCACCGGAGTCCGCGAAAGCTCGCCTTTGCAACAGGCCAGCATTACTTGTAGAGGATCGCTTTCCAAAAGAGGCAGCACCACTTGAGATTCTGGATCCCCCAAGCGGCAATTGAACTCCAGCACTTTAGGCCCATCGGGAGTTAACATAACTCCCGCATACAGCACCCCTTGGTAGGGCGCTCCATTTTCCGCCATGGCCCGAACCACCGGAATCATGATGGTTCGGTTAACCTCGTCCGCCAGTTCTTTGGTCCACAGGTCGGCGGGGGCGAAGCTGCCCATCCCGCCGGTGTTGGCTCCCCGGCCTCCGTCCTCCAAGCGCTTGTAATCACAGGCGGTGGCCAACTCGGAGACGTGTTCCCCGTCGCAAAATGCGAAGACGCTGATCTCGGGTCCAGTCAACATCTCCTCAAGAACCACCGTTTTCCCCGCGTCGCCGAAAATCTCACCGGCCATGCAGTCGCGGACGGCGGCGGCGGATTCTTCGGCGGTTTGGCAAAGGCTGACCCCCTTGCCCGCCGCCAGCCCGTCGGCCTTGACCACCAGAGGACCGGAATGTTTTTCTAGAAACGTTAGCGCATCGGTTTGATCTCGAAATACGTGGAAGTCTGGGCAGGGCGCCCCGGCCCCCCGCATGACCTCCAGTGCAAAGCTTTTGCTAGATTCGATCTGAGCCGCGGCTTGAGTTGGGCCGAAGGCTGGAATGCCCAATGCGCTGAGCCGGTCCACCAAGCCTAGGGACAGGGGGACCTCAGGTCCCACCACCACCAAGTCCACGGCCAGAGACCGGGCGGAGTCTAGCAGGCCATCCACGTCATCCGGTTTGACCGGCACGTTGGTTGCGAATTGGGAAGTCCCGGCGTTACCATCCGCCACCCACAGGGAAGTTAAATCCGGGCTGCGGCTGATCCGCCAGGCCAGGGCATGTTCCCGGGCGCCTGAGCCAACGATCAATACTTTCAAATCAGAAGACTCTCGCTCATACAGATAGATGGGTAGTCGAGCCGGTGGCGCCGTGGGTTATCGAGTGTACGGAAGTCCCTCTCTAGGACTTTACTCCCATTCAATGGTCCCCGGTGGCTTGCTGGTGATGTCGTAGACCACCCGGTTCACCCCCGGGACCTCATTTACGATGCGGCTGGAGATCCTGGCTAAGACTTCGTAAGGAAGGCGAACCCAATCGGCCGTCATAGCGTCCTCACTGTTCACCGCCCGAATCGCGCAGACATACCCATAGGTCCGGTAGTCTCCCATGATGCCAACGGTGCGGGTATCGCTCAGCACGGCGAAGCTTTGCCATATCTGGTCGTAAAGATTGGCGGCTTTTATCTCGTCTATGACCACCCAATCGCAAGCACGCAGTATCTCCAACCGTTCCTGGGTGACCTCTCCGATGATCCTGATAGCCAAACCCGGACCGGGGAAAGGCTGGCGGTTGACCATCTCTAGGGGCAGGCCCAATTCCAGGCCAACCTCACGAACCTCGTCTTTGAAGAGGTACCTGATGGGCTCCACAAGTTTCAGTTTCATGTGGTCGGGCAGGCCGCCAACGTTATGATGGGTCTTAATCCGGGCCGACGTGGAATTCTCCGGGGTTTCGCTTTCAATCACGTCGGGGTACAAAGTGCCCTGGGCCAAAAAGTCCGTTTTGCCCAACCGGGCGGCGGCCTCTTCAAAGACACGGATGAATTCCTCGCCGATCACCTTCCGCTTGGTCTCCGGGTCGGTTACGCCGGCCAAACTGTCTACGAACCTGCCCGTAGCGTCCTCGTATATAAGGTTAATGTCGAGATGCCGGTGGATAGTATCTTGCACCCTTTCCGCCTCCTCACGCCGAAGCAGGCCGTTGTTGACGAAGATGCAAGTCAGCTGGTCTCCAATGGCCCTATGGAGAAGAGCGGCCACCACGGCCGAGTCAACGCCGCCGGAAAGGGCGCAAATCACCTTGCCGTCTTTGACTTGGTCGCGGACCCTTTCAATGGCTTCGGTCAGAAAGTTGCCAGGGGTCCACGCCGGTTGGCAATGGCAGGTCCGAAACAGGAAATTCTCCAGGATGGATGCGCCCAAGGGAGTGTGGTGGACTTCGGGATGGAATTGCACCCCGAAGATGTTTTCGCCGATCTCCAGGGCGGCCACGGGGGAATTTTCAGTGTAGGCCAAGGTAGATGACCCAGGAGGCAAAGACTCAACCCGGTCGCCGTGGCTCATCCACACGGGAAAGGAAGGCGGCATGCCGTGGAACAGGGGAAAATCCACGCCGTCACGGGCGCCGTTCTGATGAAGGATCGCCGAGCCGAATTCCTGCTTCTGCCCCGGTGAAACCTTTCCGCCCAGTTGATGGACCAAGGCCTGCATGCCGTAGCAGATTCCCAAGACCGGCAGTTTTCGTTCGAAAACCCAGTCGGGAATCGTGGGGGCACCGGGATCGTAGACACTTGCGGGACCTCCGGAGAGGATCACGCCCTTGGGGTTTAGATGTTTGACATCGTCCCAACTGGCGGACGGCGGCCTAATCTCGGAGTAGACTTTTTGTTCCCGGATTCGGCGCGCAATCAAATGACTGTACTGGGAGCCGAAGTCGATTACGGCGATCCCTTCATTGACCGGACGCGACTCGGAGGACCCTTTACTTTCGTCAGCCTGGGCGTCCACGCCGTCAAGGCTTTTGGCGATCTCGAGGTACGCCGACACCTCCAAATCGTCGCTGGCCGCGACCCTCCTACCCCTTGGCAACCTCTTGTCCGCCGTGGCCGATCCTCCTTGGGAAAGACGTCATGCGTGGGTGTTGTTGACTCAACCAATTATACCTAATCTAACCGGTGGGGTGAAGCTGTATTATTGACATAACACATATTCGGGACTGCGAATGGGGCAGGCTAATCCACCTCAACCCTGCGGGAGTTCCGGCGCCGTTTTGTTGATCGCCGCCGCCCCATGGCTTGGCGGAATCCCCGCCGTGAATCTCCTTCCATGATATAATCACCCCGTATCTCCAACAGGCATATTCGGCCTTGATCCGGCGGTGAAATGACAGTGGTAGGGCGGGCGGCGCCACAGGGAAAAGACTGCCGAGAAGATCTCCAATCAGAGATCGATTCGGCGCTCGAATTTCTGCGGTCTGGAGGCGTGATTGCATTCGCGACAGACACGTTGTACGGTCTGGGCGCCGATGTCTTTTCCCAGCCGGCGTTGGAGAAAATATTCGCCATCAAGGGCCGTCCGGAAGGTCAACCCTTGCCGGTGTTGGTTTCTAGCTGGGAACAGGTTGCAATGGTAGCCGGCGATACCTCCCCAGTGGCGGAAAGTTTGGCCGGCCGCTTTTGGCCAGGAGCTCTCACTTTGGTCCTAATGGGGCTGCCCCAACTGCCGCGATTGGTGACCGGCGGCGGAGATACTGTGGCGGTGCGGATGCCCAACCATCCTGTTCCTCTTGCGCTGGCCGAGGGTCTGGGCAGACCCATCACCGGCACCAGCGCAAACCGCAGCGGCCGGCCTGACATCAAAAACCTTGGATCCCTGACGGCGGAGTTAGGCAACGAGGTGGATTCTGTGGTCAAAGCCGGTCCATCGCCCACCGGGATCGCGTCCACCATCGTTGACCTGACAGCCGGAGAACTAACGTTGATACGTGAGGGAGCCATCCCGTTTCAATCGATATTGGAAACGTGAGGGCCGCCCTGTTGGTGACACGAGCCATTTAATAACCCCGGTTGAATCCCGCATGCCAGGTGTAAAGCCATCCAACTCTCTTCACGCCACGAAACTTACCGCCAAGCCCTGGAACAAGAGCTAAAGGACGTTTTTGTCTCTCGTCAGGGCTTTCTCTATGACATGTTGCGCTACCACATGGGTTGGACCGACCAGCAGGGCCAAGCTCAAGATACAGCGTTGTCCCTATCATTCCAGCCGGCCATTGCTTTGGCCGTATGCGAAGCCCTGTCGGGAAGTGCGGACCAGGCTCTACCGGCGGCCGCCGGCGTGGAGTTAGTGCGGAATTTCATCTTGATACATTCTGAAGTGCAGTCCGCCAGGGTGGAATCGCCAGACCGTCCCAGCGTTTGGTGGGTGTGGGGACCAGCCCAGGCCATAAACGCCGGCGACGGCTTGCACGCCCTAGGGCGCACTACGATAATGCGCCTGGCTCAGCGCGGGACGCCCGCCGAGACTGTCCTGCGCTCCGTGCAATCCATGGACCGTGCCTGCCTCTCTCTGTGCGAGGGCCAGTACATGGAACTGGATTTTCAAGACAGACAATTGGTCACCGCCGATTCCTACTACCAAATGATATCCCTCCGCTCCGGTTCGCTGACCGGATGTTCCGCCGAGTTGGGTTCGTTAGCCGCCGGGGCCAAGGAGCCGGACCATTCGGCTTTCCCGGACCATTCGGCTTTCTATGAAATGGGCCGGTTGCTGGGGATGGCCTGGCAGATCATGCGCGACGTGGAAGCAATGTGGGGGCGGCAGGGCGACGGGATGACCTCCAGCAACGCCATAAACAAAAAGAAGAGCTTGCCGTTGATTCACGCAATGGAAACCTCCCCGGTTTCGGCCAAGCGCGAACTGGCGGCAATCTATGCCAAAAGGGTCCTGGAGGCCAGCGACCTCTCTCGCATCGTCGAGATTTTGGACGAGGCTGGGTCGAAAAGATTCGCGGAATCAAAGGCTCAGGAGTTGGCGGACCAGGCAATGGCGTCCCAGGTAATGGCGTCAACGAAAACAACAGGTCTAACGCCCGAATCGAGGAACGCATTGGATAGCCTGGCCCAGTGGGCCCTAGAGGGGGCGGACTGATGGCCAAGAAGACCCTCTCCTCTCTGCATCTATCCAACGGAAACACCGTGCTCGTCCGGGTGGATTTCAACATACCCATCGAACAGGGCATAGAGGTCATCGCTTCCTACGATCAACGGCTTCGGGCCACACTTCCAACTATTCGCTACCTAGTGGATAGAAACTGCAAAGTGGTGCTTTGCTCCCACCTGGGCAGGCCCGGCGGGAAAGTCGTAGAGGAATTGCGTCTTGCGCCGGTGGGAGACCGCCTGGCGACCCTCCTAGGTCTATCTGTGGTGAGTCTCAACGATTGTATTGGTCCGGAGATCGAAGACGAGGTGGCGTCCGCGGCGCCCGGAGATGTCCTTCTGCTGGAGAATCTCCGGTTTCATGCCGGTGAAGAAGCCAACGACGCCGGGTTTGCCCAATCTTTGGCCCGTGTGGCCGATTATTTTGTCATGGACGCGTTTGCGGTAGCTCACCGGGCGCATGCATCCACGGTGGGTCTGCCGCCTCTGTTGCCTTCGGCCATGGGGATGTTGGTGGAACGAGAGGTCACGGCCCTGGGTCAGACCTTGGAGATTAACGACGACGCCAAGCCTCTGGCGGCTTTGATGGGCGGCGCCAAGGTTAGCGACAAGATACTTATTTTGGAAAATTTGCTGGAAAAGTTGGACCACCTTTTCATAGGCGGCGGCATGTCAGTGACGTTCCTCAACGCGCAAGGCAACTCTACGGGCGCCTCTTCCGTGGAAATGGACAGGTTGGATTTCGCGAGACAGATCATGGAACGGGCCGCACAGGCGAAGATACAAGTCCACCTGCCCAAAGACCTGGTGGTGGCCGACCGATTTGACGCCGACGCCCCGCATGTGAAAACCGTTGCGGCGGACGCCGTTCCCGAAGGCTGGTTCATAATGGATGTGGGCGAGACCACCGCCCGCGACTTCTCGCAACACTTGGCCCGGTGCAAGACCGTCATCTGGAACGGTCCCATGGGTGTGTTTGAGATGCCCCGGTTCAGCCACGGCACCCGGGTGATCGCCAACGCCATCGCCGGTCTGCCGGACGTGACGACGGTGGTGGGAGGCGGTTCCACGGCCGAGGCGGTTGAAGAATTGGGCTTGATGGACCGCATGACCCACGTTTCCACCGGCGGCGGAGCGTCGCTGGAATTCATGGAGGGCAAGGAGTTGCCCGGCATCGCCGCGCTGCCCAACGATTAGGGCTCCAACGGATAGGTCCCAATGAGTAGGTATAGTATTTGACTCTGGATTATTAGCCGGCGGAGAGGGCGAAATATGATCGACCAAGAACAACTCAAAGACTGCTACGTATCCACATCCTCCAAGATCGTCATGCTGGTGGTCGACGGATTGGGCGGTCTGGCTCATCCTGATACAGGCCTTTCAGAACTGGAAACGGCCTACCTGCCTAACCTGGACTCTATGGCCCAGGAGAGCGCCTGCGGATTGACAACTCCGGTGATGACCGGTGTGGCGCCCGGCAGCGGCCCCGGCCATCTGGCTCTGTTCGGATATGATCCGTTGAAACACATGATTGGCCGGGGCGCGCTGGAAGCCCTGGGCATAGAGACGCCTTTAAATCCCAGCGACGTGGCGGCCCGGGGAAACTTTTGCCTGGTCGACGGGGACGGCTTGCTGGTTGACCGGCGGGCCGGACGCATCCCCACCGAGTTCAGCGCTCCCCTGTGCGAGTGGCTTAACCGGATCCAAGTACCCGGCGTGGAGTTGAATGTTTACCCGGTGCAAGACTACCGGTTTGTTCTTCGGCTGCGGGGAGAAGGTCTTTCCGAGCGGATCACGGAGACCGACCCTCAAGTCGTTGGGGTAGCCCCTCTTGCGGTGGAGGCTTTGGAGCCCCAGGCCGAAAAGACCGCGGCCGTGGTTAACGATTTCCTGGCCCAGGCCAAACAACTGATGGCCGAGGAAGAGAGGGCCAACATGGTGATGCTCCGCGGTTTCGCGCAGCTTCCCAACCTGCCTCCCATGGGCGATGTCTACCGCCTGAACCCGGCGGGCATCGCCGCCTATCCAATGTACCGGGGCCTGGCGGCTGTTTCCGGAATGCGTGTGATTCCCACCGGCAAGACCTTCGCCGACGAGGTTGAAACGCTGCACCAGAACTTCAACGACCACGACTTCTTCTTCATCCACTACAAGCCCGCCGATGCCGCCGGAGAAGACGGCGACTTCGACGCCAAAGTGAAGCGGCTGGAAGAGTTGGACCCGCTGATTCCCCGGATCCGGGAACTGGAGCCAGATGTGTTGTTGGTGGCGGGAGATCACTCCACACCGGCCATCATGGCTAGTCACAGTTGGCACCCGGTGCCCTTCGTGCTTCATTCCAAGCTCACCAAAGGCGAAGGCATCAAGTCTTTCGACGAACGAACCTGTAGACAAGGGTCCGTGGGCAGCATTATGGCCAACCAGGTGATGTTGCTGGCCATGTCCCACGCGGGCAAACTGACTAAATTCGGCCCCTGATACGACCACCCCGACCCCTGTAACGCCAAGCATGTGAGGGAACACGATGCCCACCGCCATGGCCGTTGGCAACTGGAAAATGAACACCAATATTGCCGAGGCCGTTGAGTTGGCGGCTCAGGTCAAAGATGGCGCGGCAGGCGTGTCAGGTGTCGATATTGTCTTGTGCCCGCCATATGTCTCCCTGCCCGGAGTTGCTGAGGCGGTCAAAGGGTCCGCAGTGAAAGTTGGCGCCCAGAATATGCATTTTGAGGCTTCCGGCGCGTTCACCGGCGAGGTTTCTCCCACGATGTTGCAAGGTATATGCGACCACGTCATCCTGGGGCATTCCGAACGCCGGCAGCTTTTCGGCGAAACCAATGAACTGATCAACGTCAAGGTCAAAGCCGCCTTCGAACACGGCATCAAGCCAATCCTCTGCGTCGGCGAAACGCTGGAGCAGCGGGAAAGCGGGCGGGCCTTCGATGTGATCTCAGAGCAGGTGAGGGCCGGGCTGGCCGGATTAGTTGACATAACTGGACTGGTCGTGGCCTATGAACCGGTGTGGGCCATCGGCACAGGGCAAGCGGCGACGCCGGAAGTGGCCGCGGAGATCATGGGAGGGGCCCTGCGCGATAGTCTGGTCAACTTATTTGGCTCCGGCGCCGCCGACATTTCGCTGCTTTACGGCGGCAGCGTCAATCCCGGAAACGTAGAAAGTTTCACCACCAAAGACAGCATCCACGGTTCGTTGGTGGGAGGCGCCAGCCTTCAAGCCGGAACTTTTCTGGAGATTGCCCGGTTAACGGCCTTGGCCAAAGGCCGGTCCTAGAAACTCGGACGGAAACCCCGATTCTCCCCAAGTCGTCGTTTTCTTAGAGATGGTTATCGATGTAACGGTTGATTATTGAAACGTATTGCATACACTACCAGGCCGTATAAGACTGGAATACGTCTGTCTGGCGTAGCGCGAAACCCGGCCAATGGCTTTCCGGCCAGACCCCTAGTCGCCGTCTGTCGTAATCTTCGGTCGTTACCTTCGGTGGATACCATGGCATTGGATGAGCCAGCGGCGAATCAGCCCCTGATATTTATAATAGGCCCCACCGGCGTGGGCAAGACCGATTTGGCCATCGACCTGGCCGTCCGTTACCGGGGCGAGATCATCGGCGCCGACAGCCGGCAGGTCTACCGGCACATGAACATTGGCACGGCCAAACCCACTGACCAACAGCGGCGGCTGGCACCTCATCACCTTTTGGATATCATTGATCCCAGCCAGAATTTCGATGTGGCGTCCTTTTTGTCGCTGGCCCGAACGGCCGCCTCGGACATCAGGAACCGCAACGGATTGCCGATCGTAGCCGGAGGCACGGGGCAATACATTTGGGCGCTTCATGATGGATGGGAAGTCCCCAAACCGCTCCCCGCCCCGGCTTTCCGCGAAGCCAAAGAGCTGGAAGCAGAGCAGTTGGGCGCCGGTGCTCTCCATGCGGAACTGATGGCCCTGGATCCCACTCGGGCGGCCCAAATCGACCCGCGAAACGTGAGGCGAGTCATCCGCGCCCTGGAAATTCACCACGAAACCCAACGCCTGCCATCCGAGGTGGCCCGGCGCTCGGCCTTCGTGGGCACGGCCTCCGGGGGCTCGGACACCGCGCCCAGTGCTTTGGTTATTGGGCTGACCATGGAGCGTCAGGAGCTATACGAGCGAATCGACCGCCGGGTTGACGCCATGATGTCGGACGGTTTCCTGGACGAGGTAAAAAGACTGGCGGCATTGGGGTACGTGATGGGCGATGGTCCTTTGTCCAGCCTTGGCTACCAGGAGCTTGGGCGTTACTTGGCCGATGAACTGACGCTGGATGAAGCCGTCCAACGCACCAAATTCCGGACCCACCGCTTAGTGCGCCGGCAATATTCCTGGTTCAAGCTGAACGACCCGCGGATCAATTGGCTGGAGGCGGCAGGACTCGATCTGCAAAAGCAAGCGTATGACCTGGTGGACCGCTTTCTGGCTTCTACCGGCTCCTGTGATACACTTAGGGGGGTATCTGTCTGGGAGTCCAAGCGATGAGATTTACTAAAATGCAGGGCGCGGGAAATGATTATATCTTCATTGACGCCCGTGGCCTCAGCGAGCATTGGCCAGAGCTTTCCCGCAGGATGAGCGACCGGCATTTCGGTATTGGTGGCGACGGCGTCATATTGATCATGGACTCCGAAGCCGCCGACCTCAGGATGCGCATGTTCAACGCCGATGGCTCGGAAGGCGAAATGTGCGGCAATGGTATCCGTTGTTTCGCAAAATACGCCGTAGAACGGAAAATCGCGTTGGGTTCCAACGGCGGCCTCAAGGTTGAAACGCTGGCCGGGATCCGCACCGCGGAGCCCGTATACCAAGACGGCAGGGTCACCGGCGCTAGGGTGGCCATGGGCGCTCCTGAATTACGTCCGGCTGATATACCAGTGGCTTTAGACCCTGTCATTAGCGGCGCCAGCATCCCAGTAATCGGCTATCCATTAAAGATTGAAGACCAAGATATGTCGTTGACCTTCGTTTCCATGGGCAATCCACATGCGGTCGCCTTTGTCGATGAGCCGGTTTCCGATTTCCCGCTCCATATAATTGGCCCCCAGGTCGAGCACCACTCGATCTTTCCCAATAGGGTTAACTTTGAGATCGTAAACCTGAACGGCGGAGCAAAGGTTGACGCCCGTGTTTGGGAGCGGGGCTCAGGTGAGACGCTCGCATGCGGCACCGGCGCCTGCGCTATCGCCGTGGCCGCCCGTATTCAGGGTCTGAGCCACGGGCCGCTTGACATAAACTTGCCCGGCGGAACGCTGACCATCAATTGGGACGGAGAAGGGGAAGTATATTTGGAAGGGCCTGCGGAAGAGATCTTCAGTGGTGAGTGGGCATGAAGTTTTCTAAACGTCTGGGCAAGCTAGCGCCGTATCCGTTCGTTGAGATATCGCGCATCATCGCGGAGAAACGGGCCGCGGGCGCCGACGTGGTTACCTTTGGCATCGGCGACCCCGATATCCCCACTCCACAGCCCATCATTGACCGGCTGTTGGCCGCCTCGGACGTTCCGGCCAACCACCGTTATCCCGAAACCGACGGTTTACCTGAGCTAAGACGGGCCATTGCCTATTGGTATGAAAACCGTTTCGGGGTAAAGCTAAACGCCGACAAGGAAGTGTTGCCGCTCATTGGCGCCAAAGAGGGGATCGGCCACGCCGCTTTCTGTTTTCTGGACCCCGGTGACATAGCCCTGGTTCCCGACCCGGCATACCCCGTTTACGGAGTAGGGACCATGTTCGCGGGCGCCGAAGGCCACGTAATGCCTCTGCACCAGCGAAACGGCTGGCTGCCTGATTTGGACGCCATCCCGGCAGACGTGGCTCGGGCCGCCAAGCTCATGTGGCTGAACTATCCCAACAATCCCACCAGCGCGGTGGCCACCGATGAGGATTTTTCATCGGCCATATCTTATTGCCGGGATAACGAGATCGCTTTGCTCCACGACGCCGCTTACAGCGAGGTGGGCTACGATGGATATCAGGCGGGCAGTCTCCTTCAACTTGAAGGCGCTTCGGACATAGGACTGGAATTCCACTCCCTGTCCAAGACCTACAATATGACTGGTTGGCGCATCGGCATGGCCGTTGGCAACGCCGACATGATCAAAGCATTGTTCCAGATCAAGGCCAATCTGGATTCTGGCGTTCCCCAGGCAGTTCAAGAAATGGCCATGGAGGCTCTGACAGGGCCCCAGGATTGCGTGGCGGAAAATGTGGCCACCTACAAATGGCGGCGGGACCGGGTCATTCAGGCCCTTACCACCATGGGGTTACAAGTGGAAGTGCCTAGGGCGAGTCTCTACGTTTGGGCGCCGGTTCCCGAAGGATACAAATCGGCCGAGTTCGCGGCCCGCCTCCTGGAAGACACCGATATCGTGGTGACTCCCGGCTCTAGCTACGGCCAGTACGGCGAAGGTTACATAAGGTTGTCGCTTACCACCCCCGATGAGCAGGTGGAGAAGGGATGCCAACGTCTGGAAACCTGGCGGATACCGCCGCCTAACGGAGGGTAGGTCCATCGCAAAGAGTATGGTGTCCACCAAACCAAAGCCGGAGCGCGCCATTCTGGTTGCCGTCGAGGTAAAGGGCAAAGAGCACCCTTGGGGCCTCGGGGAGAGTCTGGGCGAGCTGAGCTATTTGGCTAAGACAGCTGGGGCCGAGGTGGTGGGCGAAGTGCAACAGCGATCGGACCGGCTGACGTCAACCTACCTCGGGAAGGGTAAACTCCAGGAGTTGAAGGACCTTATGGAGCAGCGCCACGGCGACGTGGCCATCTTCGACGACGAGTTGACTCCCGCCCAGCAGAGAAACCTGGAAGAGGCGCTTCAACTAAAGGTCATAGACCGTACCGCCCTCATTCTGGACGTTTTCTCACGCCACGCCCGGACATATGAAGGAAAGCTTCAGGTAGAGTTGGCCCAACACCAATACCTTCTTCCCCGGCTCGCGGGGCAGTGGGCCCACTTGGAGCGTCTGGGCGGCGGCATCGGCACCAGGGGACCTGGGGAAACCCAGTTGGAGACTGACCGCCGGCTGGTGCGTAACCGCATCCAAAAGATAACCGCCCAGTTGGATGGCGTGCGCCGGCGCAGAAGCCTGTACATGGGCAGGAGAAAGAAGGCGGGCATACCCAGCGCCACCCTGGTCGGCTACACCAACGCCGGCAAAAGCAGCCTGTTCAACGTGTTGAGCGACGCCGGGGTAACGGCGGCCGACCAGCTATTCTCTACCCTGGACCCTATCACTCGAAGGGTCCACCTTCCATCGGGCGGCGACCTGTTGCTCACCGACACCGTGGGATTCATTCAGAAGCTGTCGCCCAAGGTGGTTGCCGCTTTCCGGGCGACTTTGGAACAGGCTTCCGAGTCCGACATTCTGCTCCACGTGGTGGATGTGACCCATCCCAAAGCCCCTGAGCAGACCCAAGTCGTTGAAGACACGTTGAGGGATCTCGGCCTTTCCGACCGCCCCAGGATCTTGGTGTTGAATAAAGTGGATCTGTTGGGGACTCAGGACGACAATGCCGCTGAGATGCCCGGTCCCGGGCAGCGCGCCCAACCGACGGTGTTGGTCTCCGCTGTAAAAAGTTGGAACCTGGACGTTCTGCTGCACCGCGTCGAGTCGCTGATGATGGCGGTAGACAGTCCGGCGTTGGTGGTCCACGGCAGCCGTTAACCGTCCTTCCATTTGTTCGTCAGGTCTCGTTAGGTCTCATCGCAGTCGAATCTTCGGTCAGACTGTCTTCCCAAAAAACATTGACCTTGGGTCGCACAAGATATGTTATGTAGTGTCGCCCTACAGCAATAACATGACATAACCCTTTGGGAATCCCCTAACCCCGGAACGCCGCCGGTTCCTAACCTCCCTGGTCTGATTCGCGATGCCTGACGGGTAGTCTCATCTAGTGCCCCAGATTAAGACAGGCCGCGCGGGTCTAGGATGAAAGAATTGGCGCCGCCGAGAAAACCAAAGCGGGCTTGGGCGCCGCTCCGCGGGGTTGCGTGGCCGAAAGCGCCTCCCTATAATTGAGGCCGTTCGCCACAACATAAATCGTATCCGGGCGGTTAGCTCAGTGGTTAGAGCGCCTCGTTCACACCGAGGAGGCCGGAGGTTCAAATCCTCCATCGCCCACCATACCGATTGGTTTCCCATAGATCGGCCTCAGGATGAACCAAACCAGTTGTTTCAGACGGCCGGCGGAGGAGGATGGGCGCGCCCGTTTAACGCGAGTGGAACTCAAGGACAATAAAGGGAGACCAGGCGGACCAATGCCGAGGTGGCGGAACGGCAGACGCGCTGCGTTCAGGGCGCAGTGTCCTTACGGATGTGTGGGTTCAAATCCCACTCTCGGCACCAATTTAGCAAAAACCTTCATTATCGAGCCTGACACTCCAGTTATGTCAGGTCCATTCCAGCGATTTGCCGACATTTTGCCGACATCGGATTAATTTATCCCTCTTCCATAGCTCTGGCGAAGTTGTTTGCCGCATCTTTTTGCCAGCCAGGTAACAGATGCCCATAGACGTCGCCTGTGGTGCTTATGCTCGCGTGACCTAACCTTCTGCTAACCAGTAAAAGGCTTGCTCCGCTTTGGAGCATGACACTGGCATGGAAGTGTCTCAGGTTATGTAACTTAGCCCGTTCAATTCCTTGCTTTTTGGCTAGTCCTTGGAATGCTCTGGTTAGCTTCATAGGGTTGAGGGGCTCACCTAATGGACCTGGGAATAGCAGCCCATTGTCCTGATACGCCTCGCCCAACTCCATCCTGTAGAGAAGCTGTCGTCCGATATGAGCTCGCAATACGTTGACTGTTATGTCATCTATATCAAGCACCCTGCGTCCGGCGGCTGTCTTCGTCGGCTCTACGATTATGCCCTTCTCGACCGAGCGGCTGATGGTTTGGACTATAAAATTGGTCCCAAGCTCAAGGTCTAAATCTTGGTGGCGTAATCCCAATGCCTCTCCGCGCCGGAGCCCTGAATAAGCGATCAAATGAAGGCAGGCGAAGAGCGGGTGTTCCTCTCTTTCTGCCTGATTCAGTATCCCCTTCACCCTGGAGATTACCGGGGGCTCTACTTCCTTTCGTGCGGTCGTCGGAGGCGGGACGGCTTTGGCCGGATTCCGCCAGACCTTCTCCATACGGAGAGCGTATTTAAAAGCACCGGATATTACTCCGTGAACCCCGGCCACGCCCTTTGGAGCCATCCCGTTAGCCAACAGCCGGGCCTCCAGTTCTTGAATGTCGGAGGGGGTTACCTTAGCAAGCTCGATATGACCTAGGCTTGGTAGAATATGGATCCGAATCAGGCCTTCGTACCGTTCCTGGCTTCGTTGTCGAGTCTTCGGGACAACATAGTCCGAGAACCACTTGGTTAGCCAATCGGCGAACGTCAATTTGGAGGTGCCCACGGGAATCCCTCGGTCGAGGGAAGTCAGCAATTCCCGGAGCTTCTGTTGCGCCTGAGTCTTGGTCCCTTTGACTGCGAGGAATTTTCTCCGCCGCTTGCCACTAGCGTCCTTACCCATGTCTATGGTTAGCTCCCAACTTCCCTTGCTACGTTTTCGGATACTGCCGTTCATGCCTGTTCTCTCCCTTTCCGACGCCAATAAGTTCTGCGTGCGTTCGCTGCTGCTCTGTAATAGGGGTCATGGTAATTTTGATTGTTTCTAGTCGTCTCAAAAAAACGTCGCAACCTTCGCAAATCCTAATGATTGATCTGCCTAGAATTGCTTTGTACAGTTGGAACCACATAATGCTCGTTAAGTTTTCGAAACCAGAACATTCTACCCACCAACCAATCTCCGATCTGAATTCCAAACGCGGAAAAACCGTCATGATCCCTGCGGGAGACTCGTTTACGAGATATTGAAGAAGTTCTGCAACCAATAGCTTGTCGCGGAAATCGCCGGAGGGCGGTTCGAACCCCATCCCGTCGGCATCAATTGAGCCCAGAAATTCTTCCCAGTCCGGACCCATGAGGAACCGGCTAAGAGCAGGTTCGAACTGAGCCCAATCTTGGGTCAACGCCTGATAGCAGCGTACCGCCACCGCCAGCAACGTGGCATCAATCTCTGCTCCAGACACCCCTAAGGGGTGTGCTTAACTCCGGTTACCGCCGAGGCGGGGTAGTCTCGCTGTGCGTCAAGGACGGCGGTGATTTCGACCTGCGTGATTTCCATGTCTTCGGTGCAAAAGTGTTAGCCGGTATCGGCAAGCTGCCGGACACGGTTCAAGACAGGAGTATACCAATCGAGCTACGCCGGAAGGCTCGGAATGAGCACGCCAAACGGTTTCGAGAACGGGATGCAAAACACGAGGCGCAGGGATTCGGTAAATCATTGGAAGGCTGGTCGGCATCAGCCTTTCCCATCTTGGAACAAACTAGACCGGCCCTCCCTGAGGAACTCGGTGACCGCGCCGCTGACGTGTGGGAGCCGTTGTTAGCCATTGCGGATTTGGCTGGCGGGGAATGGCCGGAGCGGGCTCGGAACGCCTCTCTTACGTTGTCTGCAGGCAGCGTCAAAGAGGACGACAGCCTAGAAACTCGGACGGAAACCCCGATTCTCCCCAAGCCGTCGTTTTCTCAGCGACGATTGTCGATGTAACAGTGGGTTCTTGAACCATATTACAGATACTATCATGCCACATAAGACTATAATACGTCTGTCTGGCGTAGCGCGAAACCCGGCCAATGGCTTTCCGGCCAGACTTCTAGGTGTAATGCTCCTAAAAGATGTTCGCGGAGTGTTCCAGGATCGAAAAATCGACCGTATGGCCAGTGCTGACCTAGTTCAAGCGTTGTTGAAGATAGAAGAATCCCCATGGGGAGACTTGTCGGGCAAGCCATTGGATGCCGGACGTTTGGCGAAGCTGCTGAAACCCTTTGGGATCGGGCCCAAACAACTACGGCTCGGCCCCGATAATAAAAAAGGATACGAGCCAAAGTTCTTCGAGGACAGCTGGGACCGTTACATACCCGTATTAGGCGAAACACCCGAAACACCGAAACAAATGGCATCGAATGAGCCTGGAGAGGGCGTCCTTGTTGTTTCGGCTAAATCCTTGTTACCCGAAACAACTCCACAAGGGGAAACAAAATTCGAGCCTGAAAAAGCAAATGTTTCGGCTGTTTCCCCTGTTTCGGCTTTTCAGGGTCTAGAGGTCTGGCCGGAAAGCCATTGGCCGGGTTTCGCGCTACGCCAGACAGACGTATTATAGTCTTATGTGGCATGATAGTGTCTGTAATACGGTTCAAGAACCCACTGTTACATCGACAATCGTCGCTAAGAAAACGACGACTTGGGGAGAATCGGGGTTTCCGTCCGAGTTTCTAGGGTGGTTAACGGGCGCCGAATACTACCAAACTAATCACTGCGATGATTGCCGCAGTAATTACCAAGACAATCGCTTTCAAAAAGACGTGTTCAAGGAAATTCACCATGGGTTCCCAGCGGTAGTCGCTAAGCCACAAAAGCAAGTGATTTGGCTTGGGAGGAGGGGGATTTTGGTAGCTCCTCATCGAGCTCGCAGTGAAACTGCCGGTGATCTCGTCCAACGCATTCAACTTTTTTCTCAACCCGTTATGCACCATGCTACGAGCGTCAACCCCGAAGGTTAATTCTCCGGGCGGACTCAGAAAAGGAGCAGCCGCCGCCTGGGTTAAGCGCTCACGAATCACGGCTTCCGTCTCATCATGCCACCGATCCAAGCCCTTCAGCCATTCTTGATAGTGGGCCTCGTCCTCTGTCTCGTGATCAAAGTGAGCACCCCTTTCCCGCTGACGGGACAAAGCGGCAAGCGTTTCCCGTTGCGGTTTCTGCAACCTGGAATGGGCACTCGAAATACAGAAGCCGACGTACCAGACTGCTAGGACCACTATGCCGATTACTTCGGATATTAGGATTATGCGCATGGTGGTGCCATTGTAAAACAACGAAGCGACATCCGTTCCCTGATCGTAAAGATGACTGGGGCCTGGCCCGCAAAAGGGAACCGGATCTCACGCCCAACGTTCAATGGACCTTCATCATCGGAGAGGGCTATAAAAACGATAATGAGTGGGAAGCAAGAAAGGCTTGGAAAGAGGAAAGAAGGAAAGCGAAAGACCAAACTCCACTGGTGGTGGACGGGCACGCCGTCGGCGAGTTGCCAAGCCATGAATGAACAATCCGTCAAATATTTAACGGTGATTGCCTCTGGTACAGATGGCAGCCAATACGCCGTCGGATGCCCCGTCGGCAAGTCAATTCTTCCACCTTTGCCGAACGACGAGCGATGGAGCAGAGATTGGATTGGTGGCTTTGGAATCAGTATTGATGGGACAACCGATAAGCCGACCCCACCGAAAAGTCATCGACGAAAAGAGGATATTCGTTGACAAGGGCGTCCTCACCATAAGAAGACGCAGGTCATCGGCCGCTTTTCGTGACCTACCCTTCACCGCCTCCAGCGCTACCCGCCTTGAATGATGCGCTGTGCTTCCTCTGTTCTTTGGAACTTTCGCACTCCCAGCCAAAGCTGTCCCTATTTTAGGAGCAGAACTCCCACTTAGGTCCTGTCCGAGTTTCCGTGTTCACCTCAACGGACCCGAGAGCTTGGTAACCAGCCGTAAACTGGCACCATATGCCTTTGAGGATGTCAAAGGTTCCTACAGTAGCTGGGTGGTTGCCTCCAGACGATCTTGGCTTTATATACTTGAGGGGACTTTTTGGCGTAGTATCATCCCTCACGTACGGCAATGGAAATACCGTTGATCAAGGTGTGATGATGACCCCAGGAGTGAAAAGGTCCCGCCTATTATTGCTAGCAGCAACATCAATAATCGTGGCCTTGGTTGTGGTTGTGTATTTTTTCAAGGGTATTCTGTTCCCACTTATTGCTAGCGGTCTCATCGCCCTAATCCTCCAACCCATTGTTCGAAACCTGGAGAACCAGATGCCCTGGCGTAGGCGCTGGCCTCGCGCAAGCCGGTTAATCTCGGTCTTGAGCATATATGCTGTGGCCTTGGGCGTGGTCGCCAGCCTCTTGGCGTTGATCGTCCCTCCAGCGTACAGACAATCCCTTCGCTTTGTCGAAGCAGCACCTGTGTTCTATGCCGAAATCATAACCACTATTGAAGGATGGAATCAACGGTATATTGAGAGAATACCGCAGGGCCTTAGACTAAGGTTTGAGGAATCGCTGGCAAACGCTGGTGATATCGTGATGGGAGAGATCCAGAATGCTTTTTCCCTGACAGTGGGAGCTGTTTCAGGAACTCTGACCCTAGTCATTGGCTTGGTAACCGTACCCATCATCCTCTTTTACCTGCTGAAGGACCAAGAATCCCTTGCGGAGGGGATGTATGACTCCTTTCCATCGGCGATCCGACCCTCCGTCCGCAAGATCATCTCGATTATCACCCAGGTCATAGGGTCCTACGTTCGCGCACAGCTCTTCCTGGGAGTGGTAGTGGGGCTAACGGTGTTCGTGGGGCTTTTCGTCTTGGACGTTAGGTTTTCGGTTTTGCTGGGCATTGTTGCTGGCGTAACTGAACTGATACCAATTGCGGGTCCCTTGCTAGGGGCCAGCGTGGGCATTCTGGTTACCTTGGCCACATCTCCAGAAAGGGTCTTGTATGTACTTCTCCTTTATCTAGGCGTTCAGCTAGTGGAGAACGTATTTGTGGTCCCAAGAATACAGGGCCATCTGCTGCATATACACCCTGTCGTGATGATTATCATAATTCTCGTTGGCAGCCAAGTGGCAGGGTTTTGGGGCGTGATCATAGGCCCTCCTCTAGTGGCTGCCGCTAGAGACGTGATTTCATATTTACGCCAAGAGTGGAACCACCAGGTGCCTTTACCTGAAGCAGAGAATGCTGAATATGAGAGAAAACCTTCTGATGGGCTAACATCCACCCAGGATGAGAATGTTGAACCTCAAGAAGACCATTTGCCTGACCCAAAAGTAAACAGTTCATGCTAACGACACCTAAGTTTTAGCCAGAACCTATAGACCAGTCAAAACATGCCGACTCTTGCCGAGAATGTGGTCATACCCATTTCCAGCATTTTGACTACTACCTCGACCATTCACTGTTAAAAATGGATGGGACTGCAAATCTGCTACACGCCCATGCGCCACGTTTGAGTGGGAGACGGCAGACATTATCTCCAGTAATCCCCTTCCAAATGCCCCGTGGGGATGGAGCCTCTGGAATGTCCCGCATGTAACTCGCATACTTTGGGAGATTCGGGTTCTGGCAACAGCGGGCATCACCATATTGGATGGCTTTTGGGTGGCGGCGCTTGTAGCTGCGGTCCCAGGAACTGGATTCGCAGCTACCCATCATGTTACGTTATTGACGGGGAAGGCCCAACGGTATGACACCAAACGTAACTGTTCAGACTTGATGAGGTGAATTGGCTCAAAGCCGTTGGAAAAACGCTGGCATGGCCGGGGGAGTTGTGGCATACCAGGGAGGTGGACACTGAACTAGACCTGAACGCGGCGAGTGGCGAAACTCTGCTGGAGATAATTGCCGGCCAGCGGGCAGTCATTGCCGATTTGCAAAGGCGGATTGGGGTTCTGGAATCCCGTCCCAACCGGCGCGGGTCGTCGGGGATGCCGGGTAATCAGCCGCACTCCAGCCGGCAAGCGCCGGAGAAAAAGGAGCCCAGAAAGCCGCGCCGCCATGGCTTCGCCCGCCAGCGCATGACTCCTACCCGGCGGGTGGAGCATGCCGTGGCGGTCTGTCCCGACTGCGGGACTCACCTGAACGGCGGATGGGTACAGCGAACTCGGGAAGTCATTGAGCTACCGGTGGCTCCGGTAGAAGTGACCGAGCACGCCCTGGTAGCCCGCATCTGTCCGGTATGCCAGCGGCGCCGGCTGCCCAAAGAGGCCCTGCAGGGGGTGGTTCTGGGCCAGCAGCGCCTGGGGGTCAATCTGGTAAGCCTGATGGTGACCCTGCGGGAGGAGGGACGGTTGCCCATAAGAATCATCCAATGGTACCTGGAGAGCGTCCATCAGTTGCACCTGAGTGTTGGCGCCATCGTCGAGGCCGTCCATGGAGTAGCCCGTCAGGCTGAGACGGCGGTGCGAGAGGTGCTCGAGCAAGTCCGCGCCAGTCCCGTGGTGCAGGGCGACGAAACCGGCTGGCGCCAGGACGGGAGCAACGGCTATGTTTGGACCTTCAGCACTCCCAGCGAACGATACTTCCTGCGTCGGGGTCGGGATAAGGGGGTGGTGGATGAGGTGCTGGATTCCTCCTTCAGCGGAGTGTTGGTCAGTGATTTCTACGCCGCCTATAACCACTACCCGGGCCTGAAGCAACGGTGCTGGGCTCATCTGCTGCGGGATATCCATGACCTGAAAGGGTTGTACCCAGAAGACGCTGGGCTGGCTCAGTGGGCCGAGGCGGTTCACCAGGTCTACACGGAGGCCAAGGCCTCGGTCCTTCCCCGAGCCCAGCCAGGCCATCGCACCCAGCTAATGCTGGAGGAGAAACTAATGGTCTTGGCGCGGCCTTTCCTTAAAGATCCCCTGGCGGTTCAGGCCAAGCTCTGCCGGCGCATGGAACGGTTCATCAAGGAACTGTTTGTCTTCGTGTCGGACCCAGCCGTGCCCTCAGACAACAACGCCGCCGAGCGGAGCCTGCGGCATCTGGTAACCAGTCGCAAGATCAGCGGCGGCGCCCGCTCAGGGCAGGGCACCGACAGCAAGATGACCTTGGCATCCCTCTTTGGCACCTGGCGGGCCAGAGGTCTCAATCCCCTCCTGGAATGCCGCCGGTTGCTCACTTCCCCTCAACTCTGAACAGTTTCCACCAAACCCTAGTCAATAGAATTTTGAAACCACCCACGGAACCTTCCCCGAGTGCATCCTAGTACTACAACGACGGGTTTAAGGTGGCGGCTCCATCCTGCTTTCGCGGCGGGTGGAGCGGCGTCTCTCGTGGGAACGGCGAGCCCGTTCGTTGCGTAGCTGCGTATCCTCCAGCCACAACAGCAATTGATCGGGCCCGAACTGCTCCCGGGGCAGCATCTCCCGCACCACCCGGTACACCTGTGGCCTCGTGATCCGGGGCATCTTTTTCCCCCCAATCCTGCTGCAGGCTCAGCAGGAACGCTCCACCCAGCAGGCACATGGCTATGTGGTGATGCCACCCTGCCCAGCTGCGGGTCTCGTATTCGTCCAGCCCCACGTCACCCTTCTCAGTCTCGAACTCCGTTTCAATGCGCCACCTGGACCCACCCACGTAGGCCAGAGTCTCCAAGGTTGTGCCCTCGGGAGCGTTGGACAGGTAGTAGCGGGGCTCGCTGCCGTCCAGGTTCCGGCGCCAGACGGCCCACAGTTCCTCGCCGGGCTTGCGCCTCCTGGTGGCCCGCACCCGCTGGGCACTGAACCGGTAGGTGCGCGGCCCCTGGCTTCCCTGGGCCACCGTTATCTCCCGCCAAGCCTCATCCGGCAGTTCATCACCGCGCTGCTCCATGGTCCGCCGCTGCCCAGGCCGCAGCTTGGGTTTGCGGGGGCGGCCGAACCCCGGATATTCCGGACTGGTCCAAGCCGGGTCCAAGGGCCAGACCGTAGTGCCGCCCGGAACGTCCAGCACGTAGCGCATCCCCAGGGCCGCCAGTCCCTCCCGGAAGGTCGGCGACATCCCGAAGGCGTCGTCTCCGGCAACCCACTCGGCCCTGAGGTAGCCCAACTCCAGGACCCGCTCCAGCATCTCCAGGGCCAACTCCGTCTTTGACCGGTAGTTCCGCCGGTCCTCCGGCACACCCGCCGCAGCACACCCGCCGCAGCACACCGGTCCTGGTCGGAGGTCCAACTCTTGGGCAGATACAGCCGCTTGTCCACCAACGCCCGGCCCAGCGGGCTGACGTAGGCCAGGAACATCCCACCCTGGCAGTTGGCCACCTTGCCCAGCCTGCCGCAGTACTGCCGGGCCACTCCCGCCGATTTCCTGCCCTGCTTGGGGAAGTCGCTGCCATCGAACACCCACACCGCCTCCAGGTGTCCCAGCCTGGGGGCCAAGTATTCCTGCAACCGCCCTATGACTGTCTCATGGGACCACCGGGCCTCGGTGAGAAAGCGCTGCATCGCCCGGGCCGAGATGCCCACCGATTCCGAGAGATTCTCGGCGTTGCGCCGCTCCTGGTCCTGCACCAGCAGCGCCTGAAGGTAATTCCCGCTGTGATCCCGCCACTGCTTGCGGCCGAAGGAGGCCGCAAAGAAGGCGTGGAATTCCTGAAGGCTGTCGTAGACCCGCTCGAAGCTCGCCGCATCCATCACCCAAACCACCCAACATCATCTGTCCAGCCATCCTACCAGACAACTCGTCGTTGTAGTACTAGAGGTCTGGCCGGAAAGCCATTGGCCGGGTTTCGCGCTACGCCAGACAGACGTATTATAGTCTTATGGGGCATGATAGTATCTGTAATATGGTTCAAGAACCCACTGTTACATCGATAATCGACGTTAAGAAAACGACGACTTGGGGAGAATCGGGGTTTCCGTCCGAGTTTCTAGGCGTACATGGTCACCACGGGGTCACCAGTCGACCAGCTCCATCTTCAAGAATTTGAAGCGGCCTCCTATCTGGCTTCTTCCCGGTACTGTTCGTAGGTTTGATCCGCAATTTTCTCGTATTCTTCTCTAGAAATCTTCCTACGAATAAGATCGCCCATCCCTCTCTTTATCCGGGATTGCTTGATCCTTTTCCAGTCAGACTGATTCATGGTGCCTCCAATTCATGTGTACTCGATTACAAAGAGTGTCCCCAACAATTTAGTTTGGATATCTATAGTCTCAGAACTTGATTCGAACCCGTTATGGCAAAACGGTCCCAATGTGTCCCAAACACTCCCAGGGAGCAAGCCCGCGCGGATGCACCAAAGCCTCAGACCTACCTGGGCGAAGAACTGCGGGTCAACTCCATCGACCAGTGGCGGCAGGTAGACGCCGATTGGTGGGAGCACAGGCCGGTCAACCGGGCTCACTACCGGGTGACACTAGAGGATGGGCGAAGCCTGGAGGTGTTCAAGAACATGGACCATGGGGGTTGGTATCGGCTGATCGAATGATTGGCAACACGGTGAAAACCGCTGTGCGATAATCAGGCCGTCAGGGAGCGGGAACCAGGCCGGCGAGAAGCATCGTTGTGAGACGTCACCCGTCCCGTAAGTGCGGGGGTCTCTGGCCAATAAGCTATGAAGAAGATCATCATTTGGGCCCTTGTTGCGCTGGTACTGGCTGTGTGGATAGCCCTAGAAACTCGGACGGAAACCCCGATTCTCCCCAAGTCGTCGTTTTCTTAGCGACGATTGTCGATGTAAGAGTGGGTTCTTGAACCATATTACAGATACTATCATGCCCCATAAGACTATAATACGTCTGTCTGGCGTAGCGCGAAACCCGGCCAATGGCTTTCCGGCCAGACCTCTAGGGATGGGATGGGGGCTATTGTGCAGAGGGCTAAACCTGGTTTGGAGGGGAAGTACCCGCGTGACCAAGAAGTTAAGAAAGTTTATCGCCGTTCCTAAAACACCATAGCGCCCCCGGCCTAAACCGGGGGCTTCTGGCGGCCAAGGCGCGCCGCTGTGAGCCTGCCCGGTGGCCCCAGGCGTAACGTTACGTAACAGTTACGGTGCCTGGCATTAATCCTGCACCGCATTCTTCCTGATGACTGGGAAGCAAAAAAACTTGGAAAGTCTCAGTGCTGTGTGGTTGAGCGTCCTCAGTGGCGTGATAGCCGACCCTCAAGAAGCTGGACGTTTGGGAGAGGTCTTTGCGAAGCTACCTGCCTTGCAATAGGCTTCCTTGCGCCACCATAGCAATCCACCTAAAGTGTAACCAGTCGGTGGATGCCATCCATAGGTTTCGGCCTGGACCCTCGTCAGACGCCAGGTTGATATTGCGAATATTTGCGAATAATTGATGGAGGACAACAGAGATGCCGTTGTACGAAAGAGGACCTGTACGAATCCACTACGAAGAGGTAGGGTCCGGCTTTCCCCTGCTGATCATCCCTGGCGGGGGACTCGACTCCACCATGGCATCCTTAGCGTCGCCCTTCAACCCGATGGAAAAGTACAAAGGTGACTTCCGCTGTATCACTTCTGACCGCCGTAACGCTAGTCTAGGCCAGTCCAGCGGCCCGCTGGAGATCGACCGGCCCTGGGACTCTTACACGGATGACCACCTCGGGCTGATGGATCACCTCGGCATCCGGGAGTTCGGGGTCATTGGGTTCTGCATCGGCGGGCCGATGATTCTCAACCTTATTAAGAATGCGCCGGAGCGTGTCGTCGCGGCCGCGATGATGCAACCCAGCGGTTACAGGCCTGAGAACCCGGATCTTTTCTACCAGAACAACATAAAGGGTTGGGGACCGAAGCTTTGCGAAAAGCGCCCTGAAATCACGATGGAAATGGTCCATGACTTCCTCACCAGCATGTACACGGACCATGCTGATTTCGCTTTAACCGTTTCGCGCGATTTCGTCCGTTCGCTTCAAACGCCGCTGCTTATAGCGCCCGACGACGTGCCCGCGCACCCATACGCGGTCGCGATGGAGGTTGCTGGCCTGGCCCCGAACGCCGAGGTGACGATCTACCCCTGGAAAGATACGCAGGCGCATATCGACGAGGTGGTAGAGCACGCACGGCGCTTCCTAAAGGCGCACGAACCGGTCATACGCTAGGGATTCCGTTGGCCCTATTTCATAACCATACGAAACAAATGAAACGGCGGGGATTAAGCCCGCCGTTTCGCGCAGGAGCTTTGACGGAAGAGGTGCCAGAACTGCAAAGAGCCATCCCCAGAGGGGAACGGAGACTTGGAACGCCAGGGCAGTTGTTCCAGACTACCGGTATTAACCTCCGTTCTGAGACTGTCGACTCCGTGGCTAAACGGTACGTTAAGAACTTCGATTCTCTTCCCGAGACGTTGTTAAAGAACGCGCGGAGTGGAGCTTTGTCTAAGACCTCAGTTAGGATGAGGGCCGCTAGGGTTATGAACGGGACCAAGCAATCCGCCCCGTTGTTCCCTGGATTAAGGTTCAAGGGAGATGTTCCTAAGTGAACGGGTACCATACTAGCTTTGGCCAGGAATTGCGGTTCCTGGGTCTTTTGGGACGGTTTTCCTGGTGGTCATTGGGCCGCCGCCATTACCTAGAAACTCGGACGGAAACCCCGATTCTCCCCAAGCCGTCGTTTTCTTAACGTCGATTATCGATGTAATAGTTGGTTATTGAAACGTATTACAGATACTATTATACCGCATAAGACTGGAATACGTCTGCTTGGCGTAGCGCGAAACCCGGCCAATGGCTTTCCGGCCAGACTTCTAGACCAAGGGAGCGATTAATCCATGAAAACGGGCTGGCAACGAAGTATCCCAGAAACCGTCTTTGCCGACGTGTTCCGGTGGCACGAGGAAGGCTACGGGTGCATTCGGATTACGAAGCTGTTGGAAGGATTGGGGGTGGGAACTCCGGGTCAACTCCATCGATCTATGGTGGCAGGTTGACGCCCAGGGGGATGGTCGGTGGGGGAAGTGAGTTACTCTTGGGGGCTGGGGTCGACAACAATATCGATCAAGATCAAATGGGGTCCAGTGTGAGCCATAGGGCCAGTTTGACGGCGCATTGCAAGAATGGCTCGCCCGTCGGCCCCCATAACCCAACTGGGGTTGGGCCCGGTCGGCGAGCCGCATATAACACATGCCGCCTTGGAGAAGGTAACGCCAAGGAAGTCGTCTACTGGCCTAGCAGAGTTGAACTGGTCGAAAAGCGTTCCGTCACCCATATACTAATTTTCAACCAGATAAATGCCAGTGCCGTATATAAATTGGGGCCATTTGGGTGAATGGTTGTTCCACGCCGTGAACTGGCTGTGTGATAGTCATCCCGTCAGGGAGCGGGAACCAGGCGGGCGGTGGAACGCTCGTCGTTAAGGACACCCGTCCCGCAAGCGCCACCGAGAGAATTCAACGTCGAATAGAACGCCTGCTAGACCAGATCGAAGAGGCGATGGAGCGACTCGATTGGGAGTCTGTTCGTGACCATGCCCAGGCTCTCCTCAGGCTAGACCCGGATAATATTGATGCACTGACTTACTTGGCTGCCGCTAACCGTGAGCCGGTCGATTCTTCCCCCACGGTGGCTCAGAGTAATGCTCCCACATCTGCCACTACTGCTCCCGCCCAACCCACCTCCTTCGCCAACGACCGCTACCAGGTAAAGCGGTTCCTAGGCGAGGGCGGCAAAAAGCGCGTCTACCTGGCCCAGGACACGCTGCTAGACCGGGAAGTAGCCTTTGCCTTGATCAAGACCGAAGGGCTAGACGAAACGTCCCGCACCCGCATCCAGCGGGAAGCCCAGGCAATGGGCCGTTTGGGCTCACATCCTCACATAGTTACTGTGTTCGACCTGGGTGAAGAGCAAGACCAGCCCTACGTGGTCACCGAGCTCATGGGGGGCGTCGACCAGCATTTCCCGATAGTCGGAAACTTGGCACCAACGCCGCAATTAGCACACTAGCAAGGTTTAACCATGACTACCATGGATATTCGGTGCCAGAAATGGACAATAGGTGAAATGCCGGGGGGTAGGATATGTTCAAGAACATGGACCACGGGGGTTGGTATCAATTTGCTGGGACGAATGTCTAGAGCTGCGCAAATCCGCAGAAGAAGCCCCCGGATGTCACCGGGGGCTTCTTCTGTCGATACGAGACTCGTCAAGCGTTCGAGTTAGTGGACCGTCACATTTAACCTAAGGTCAGCCTGTTGGATGGGTAAGGCGTTCTAAGGCAAGGCAGCTTCCACCTTATTGGCTACACTTTGGGGTCCAGACATCCCCTTTGTTGTCCAGGAACCATATAGCTGCCTCTTCAATGCTGGCTTCATTTTCCGCTCGCCAGACTAGAGTATCTATCTGAGACTCAGCATCGAAGTCTCATTTCCAGAAGAAGTCGGGCAAATCCGGTGCGCTGCTCAAAAGGCTCGGGTGGATTGCAATCATGACATGGCTTGGAGGATAAGCACAGCCATAGTTGTTCTCTTCCGTGAAGCATTCTGTATCGTATGGCGGCTCTTTCAGAATAGTCAGGTCCAGTTCTTCCGTGGGTACGGTAGGACCCCAAATATAACCCAGCCACGCCTCTTCGCTCTCCTAGAAACTCGGACGGAAACCCCGATTCTCTCCAAGCTGCCGTTTTCTTAGCGACGATTGTCGATGTAACAGTGGGTTCTTGAACCGTATTACAGACACTATCATGCCACATAAGACTATAATACGTCTGTCTGGCGTAGCGCGAAACCCGGCCAATGGCTTTCCGGCCAGACCTCTAGGCTCCACTCAGTGAGCCAAACGGCTCGCCTTGAGTTTCCGGGGTTACCAGCTGTATTTTGTCGTCAAGGCCATAGGCCGCCATCTTGGCTTCGTTGATTCTTGCGCACCGCCAAACCTCGCGGCAGGTTACCAACCTACCTCTTTCATCGGGTGCCGGAGGCAGGTCTGTGGCTACTCCGACGAACAGTTCCCAGTGTTCGTCGGAAAGGAGGTCCTCTACCGTCTGGAGGCCGTGCTCTTCCGCAAAATAGGTGGGCACGACGAAGGAGCTTTGCCAGTTGTCATCAAGGCTCTTACCCAGTGGAACTATCCACTATGGCCTGTTCCCACGCGGCCTGCTGGTTAGGCAGCCATACCTCCATTGCGACCTGGGCATCGCCCTCGCGCAAAGCATCCAATGCATCGCCAGATAACTTGTCAACTGGGTAATGGTAGCCATTACTCACTATAAACATAGCGATTTCGGTCTGCAATTGGGCGGTATCCCAATTTAAGTCGGAAAAGACGATAGGCTCACTTTTTGCCCCGCCACTCGCCCTGTTAGTAGGTTGGGCGTATGAAGTGCCTACCACTGCTACCAAGGCCATGACCAGGATTATCCCGGAGATCCCAAACAATCGCTTACGCATTCTTCGCCTCTCATATGGCTACACAGGCTGGGGTACCTTACGGACAGGACCGCAGATACCAATAAGCACCAAACTTGTCACCATATCGCAATGAATTACGGGCGCTGCGGGCTGAGCACCTGCCGGTGCCATCATCGGGCGACGGTGCAGTGCTGGGGCTTGTTCACGACCTTCTTCACCCAATTCCGACACAATCCGCTGTTCTATGGGTACCCAGGACACCACACCGGGCGCAATGAGCGCCAAGCCCCTTTGTTTGACTACGGAAGAACCTTCGTCTTGATCCTGGCCTGGAACCCACATCTCTTCTCTGGTGAGACATTCCCTCAGGCTGTAGATGTGAGTCCCGACGATTACGCTCACTTGCAGGCCGGTAACTCAATCTATATCGCTGGCCGAGTAACCTACAGCGACAATCAGCATCGCCGATGGGTTACCGAGTCCATCTATGAACTTCGAGGAATCATCACTTCGCCCGTAAAAGTGGGGATACCCGAGCCGCTGGCAGGCGATGAAGCCACTTGAAAATGTCAATCAACTCGTTATAATGGGTTGGTATCCGTTAGACCAATAGGCATGAATCCCGCTCTGGCAGTCTCACAGGTTGTTCTAATTTTGTAGCTATTGGTATAGAACAACACGTAAACCAAGGGGCTTCGGACCCAGGGGTTGTGGGTTCGAATCCCGCCAGGCGCGCCAACTCTAGCCACAAAAATGGCCCCAGTCATCAAGACTGGGGCTTTTGATTTGGTGATCTGCCAATATTTCTTATCGAGGACCTGCAGCTTGACGGGGAGAATCCAACTCTAAGGGTCCTAAACGGCAAAGGCTCCAAAGAATGGGTGGTACCTTGCCATGCGGAACTGACTGCGGCCTTTACCTATCGGATAGCTCTTCAACGATGACGGTATAAGGCCAATAACCTTTTATAACCAGATAGTAGTCATTATAGTCATAATGGTCACCGTCTCTCCGAAACACCATTGAGTTTAGTTCCGGGTTAATTTCGTCAATGACAACGGTCTTGAGTACATGGTTGTTATTGTACAAAATGATCTGGAATGCCTCAACGGGGTTTGGTTGAGTGGTGAAGTACGAGGAGGTCGACCTGAAGGCTTACTCCAACGGGTGGGAAGCCAAGGATGGGCTAGAGGCCTACTTCCACTTCTACAACACCCAAAGGCCCCACCAGGCCCTGGGGTACCGGACACCGGCGGAGGTGTTCAGCGGAGACTCGGTGCAATCAGATGAACATTCAAAAGAGAGGAGGTGGCCGCCAAGCAGAGCATTGGCAGACCTGGGAAAGACAGCGGGACCCTCACTTAACATTGCTCCAATACTGTCCAACTGATGGGGTCCACCTTAGGTTGCACCATTGGTATGATTGACCCGAACAAATTAAAGTCCAAAGTTAAATCCCAATTGGAGTAGAGATTCGACACTTACATAGGCGCAGGAGCTACGCTATTTTATTAGCTCAGGAAGTTGCTTAGCCAGGCACAAGCAATTGCCGACATTTTGCCGACATACTCCAAGGGATGGGACGGGACAAGACGGTCTTTTAAGCACAAACGGGTCAACGTCAGGTATACTGTACGGGACCATTTCAGATACCGGGGGACGGGTTAAGATGAAAGTTCTTGAGTCCCACTCTCGGCACCAAATAGCTTTAAGCCCCGCAATCAGTTCTCAGCGTCGTAGCTAATTCCTGAACGCTGGCTGCTGATCGCTAACACGTGCGCTTGTAGCTCAGCGGATAGAGCGCTGCCCTGCGGAGGCAGAGGTCGTGGGTTCGAATCCCGCCAAGCGCACCACTTTTAGGCATGAAATAAGGCCCACGGATGATTCCGTGGGCCTTCGCTTTTGGCATTTGCTAACCAATTGCTAACCTAATGTTTCGCGAACCACCTCCGGTTCCATCAAAGGGTCGAATCCGGCGGCTGCCGCTTGCTGTAAACCCGGTAGCAGGTGGGAATAGGTGTCCAAGGTGATTTGGATGCTGGAATGGCCGAGGCGTTCGCTAACCACCTTGGGATGAATTCCTTGCTGAAGTAAAAGGCTGGCGTGGGTATGGCGTAGGTCGTGTAGGCGAACTCCCGCCAAGCCGATCCGTTTGACCAGGCGCCGGAACGCCTGTGTGACCGTATCCGGGCGCAACGGCGCACCGTCTACCATGTGGGAAAACACCAACTGATCGTCGGACCAAAGGATTCCCAGCCTGGACGAATCTCTCTCCTGCCGCTGCTTGTGGGCCCGAAGGGCTATGCAAGATGCTGGTGACAGCGCTACGGCTCGTCTGCCTTTGGCCGTCTTGGGGTCCTGATATACGTATGTTCCATCGCCTAATTGGTGCAGCACCTGGGTTACCCGGAGATTAGCCATGAGCAGGTCAACGTCTTTCCAACGGAGACCCAAAAGCTCAGAGCGCCGAAGACCCGTCCAAATCGACAAATGGAAGACGGTATACCAGATTGTGTCGCGACATGCTTCCAGTAGTTGATGGACTTCAGCAGCGCTTAGAGCCCGCATTTCCTTCCTGGATGGCCTGGGTGGGTCCACCAGCTCGGCAACGTTGTTTGGGACAAGTTGCCAACGGACAGCCGTAGCCAAAGATTGGCGCAAAAGGTTATGGTGCTTGACTAACGTGCCGGCGGCGAGTTCGCCGGTGGTCAACATCGACGTGTAATAAGTCTGGATATGCTCGGGCCTTAGGTCCGTAAGCCGGATGTCACCCAGGCCCGCCGAGATCCGTTTGGAGCGCCAGCGGTAACTTTCAAGAGTGGTGGCCCGGACCCTGGTGGCGGCATAGTCGGGTAGGCACCGATCGAAGTCTACTTTGCAGATCCGCCTCCCGCATGCCGCTGGGATGCTTCGCCACTTCAGTGAGGATTTTCCGCCGGAGTTTTTGCGGTTTAGCAGGCATGTCTGGCCTCCATGCGAGTTGAGATTGCGGATCCCGTCAGGTCTCTGACGGGATCAGGTGACGGTAAGGTTGGCCTCGCCGATGCCTTCGATGGCTACGGTTGCTACGTCGCCCGGGTTCAAGAACTTGGGCGTGACGATGCTGCCCGTTATGACCACGGTGCCTGCGGCGAGACCTTTGCCCCGCTCGGCCAGCAGGTTTGCCAGCCAAACCAATGGCTCCAGGGGATGACCCATCACATCGGAGCCCAGTCCTTCCCCGACCAACTCCCCATTGATCGTCATCGAGCCGCGGGAGGAAGGCAGGTCCACTTCACGCCAGTCTGTCACTGGCGGCCCCAGGACGACGCCCGCATTGGAGATGTTGGTCGCAATGGAGGCCAGCATCCGGGCTCGAGGGTCCTCGACTTCCGAACTCCGGCTGTCTATGACTTCGAAGGCTGGCATCACAGCGTCCACGGCCACGGAGATGATGTCTTTGTTGTAAGGCGCACCGGACGCTGGCAAGTCTGAGCCGAGCCGAGCCGCAATCTCGCACTCAATCCCCAACCGAACGTAGTCAGAGCTGTCCAGGGTCGCCGGAGAGTGGTAAATGTTTTTGGCCAGGACGAGACCGGCCCGGGGCTCTGTCGCGCCTGCATGTTGCTGCATGGCAACACTAGTCATGGCAAGTTTATAACCGGCGATGGGGCCGTGGGTCGGCCCCAGGATGTTCTGGAATGCCTCCTGAACGTCATACGCCTCTTCCAACGTGCGGGGCGCCGATTGAAGGTCGAAGCTAAGCCCGAATCCACCGATAGAGGGCGTGTCGCGACAGGGCGGATAGGGAAGGAAGTGCTCCTCTGAATCTGGGATAATGGTTTTATAACAGAAAACCGACCAGAAACAAGGAGCACCCAATAGATGCTACCACGCAACCACCTCGACCGCATCCACATCACCTTCGACGTAACTGTTCAGACTTGATGAGGTGAATTGGCTCAAAGCCGTTGGAAAAGCGCTGGCATGGCCGGGGGAGTTGTGGCATACCAGGGAGGTGGACACTGAACTAGACCTGAACGCGGCGAGTGGCGAAACTCTGCTGGAGATAATTGCCGGCCAGCGGGCAGTCATTGCCGATTTGCAAAGGCGGATTGGGGTTCTGGAATCCCGTCCCAACCGGCGCGGGTCGTCGGGGATGCCGGGTAATCAGCCGCACTCCAGCCGGCAAGCGCCGGAGAAAAAGGAGCCCAGAAAGCCGCGCCGCCATGGCTTCGCCCGCCAGCGCATGACTCCTACCCGGCGGGTGGAGCATGCCGTGGCGGTCTGTCCCGACTGCGGGACTCACCTGAACGGCGGATGGGTACAGCGAACTCGGGAAGTCATTGAGCTACCGGTGGCTCCGGTAGAAGTGACCGAGCACGCCCTGGTAGCCCGCATCTGTCCGGTATGCCAGCGGCGCCGGCTGCCCAAAGAGGCCCTGCAGGGGGTGGTTCTGGGCCAGCAGCGCCTGGGGGTCAATCTGGTAAGCCTGATGGTGACCCTGCGGGAGGAGGGACGGTTGCCCATAAGAATTATCCAATGGTACCTGGAGAGCGTCCATCAGTTGCACCTGAGTGTTGGCGCCATCGTCGAGGCCGTCCATGGAGTAGCCCGTCAGGCTGAGACGGCGGTGCGAGAGGTGCTCGAGCAAGTCCGCGCCAGTCCCGTGGTGCAGGGCGACGAAACCGGCTGGCGCCAGGACGGGAGCAACGGCTATGTTTGGACCTTCAGCACTCCCAGCGAACGATACTTCCTGCGTCGGGGTCGGGATAAGGGGGTGGTGGATGAGGTGCTGGATTCCTCCTTCAGCGGAGTGTTGGTCAGTGATTTCTACGCCGCCTATAACCACTACCCGGGCCTGAAGCAACGGTGCTGGGCTCATCTGCTGCGGGATATCCATGACCTGAAAGGGTTGTACCCAGAAGACGCTGGGCTGGCTCAGTGGGCCGAGGCGGTTCACCAGGTCTACACGGAGGCCAAGGCCTCGGTCCTTCCCCGAGCCCAGCCAGGCCATCGCACCCAGCTAATGCTGGAGGAGAAACTAATGGTCTTGGCGCGGCCTTTCCTTAAAGATCCCCTGGCGGTTCAGGCCAAGCTCTGCCGGCGCATGGAACGGTTCATCAAGGAACTGTTTGTCTTCGTGTCGGACCCAGCCGTGCCCTCAGACAACAACGCCGCCGAGCGGAGCCTGCGGCATCTGGTAACCAGTCGCAAGATCAGCGGCGGCGCCCGCTCAGGGCAGGGCGCCGACAGCAAGATGACCTTGGCATCCCTCTTTGGCACCTGGCGGGCCAGAGGTCTCAATCCCCTCCTGGAATGCCGCCGGTTGCTCACTTCCCCTCAACTCTGAACAGTTTCCCTTCGACGACCACCGCCTGGTCAACAATGCCGGCCTGCTCCTTCCCGCCACCTTGGCCTTGCACCTCGGCCTTTCCTAACTGGTTGACCGGCGCCTGGACCTGGGCCGGGCCCCAGGCCGAGCCAACACCGGTGACAAGATGATGACGCTGGTGGCATCTGCGTTGGCGGGCGGCGACTGCATCGACGACGCCGATGCGCTGCGCGCCGGCGGGACAGCCTGCACCCTGGGCACACCCTGGGCAGTGTGCTCAAGGCGCCCTCGACCCTGGGCGCCTTCCTGCGCAGCTTTCGCTGGGGCCACGTCCGCCAACTGGACCGGGTGAGCCGCGAGTTGCTGGCCCGGGCCTGGCAGGCCGGAGCCGGACCCGGCGACGCACCATTTACCATCGACCTTGATTCGACGATCTGCGAGACCTACGGACTGGCCAAGGAGGGCGCCCGCCACCACGGCTACACCGGCGCCCGGGGCTATCACCCGCTGTTGGCCGTCGCCGCCGGCGCCGGCGACGTGCTGATGTCCCGGCTGCGCGAGGGCCGCGCCAACACCGCCCGCGGGGCCGCCCACTTCCTGCGGGAGACGGTGGGGCGGGTGCGCTACGCTGGCGCCAGCGGGCAGATCACCCTGCGGGCCGACAGCGGCTTCTATACCCACGCCGTGGTCGCCGTCTGCCGCAAGCTGGACGTGCGCTTCTCCATCACCATCCGCCAGCACAAAAGCCTGCGCAATCTCATCGAGGCCATACCCGAAGCTGCCTGGACGCCGATTCCCTACTGGATGGACGGCGCCGCCGCTGTGGCCGAGACGACTTATACCCCCTTCCAGAGTGAGCCGGACGCCGCGCCGGTGCGGCTCATCGTCCGGCGGGTGCAGCCGACCCCCGGTTCCCAACTGGCCCTCTTCGCCACCTACAGTTATCACCGCTTCATCACCGACCGGGACGGAGAGACCCTGGAACTAGAGGCCGACCACCGCCGCCACGCCGAGATCGAGAATGCGATGCGCGACCTCAAGTACGGCGTCGGGTTGAACCACATGCCGTCCGGCCGCTTCGCCGCCAACGGCGCCTGGCTGGCCGTCCAGGTGATGTCCCACAACCTGGCCCGCTGGACCGCGCGCATCGGCCTGGGCGAGCAGATCGTGACCACCAAGACCCTCAGGCGACGGTTCTTCTCCCTGGCCGGACGGCTCACCCGCTCGGCGCGCCGCCTCACCCTGCATCTGCCCCAGCGCTGGCCTTGGGAAACCCAGTTCAGTCGCGCCCTGGCCCGGCTGCGCGCCCTGCCACTCCCAGCCTGACGACCCGTCTGCAACTGACCCGCCATCCGGCCAACTGAACGTCCCGGCAAACTCGCGCCAGTCCCGGTCCGCGAGCGCCTCTTCCCGTGTCCTATCCCGCCATCTCGCTCAGCACAGCCACTGCAGACCGCCATCGGCGCCCCCAAAAGCGCCTGCGACCGCCCGCCAACCTCCCGTCTACCCGAATTCGAGCCCGGATCATCGCGCCTGCAACTCCCTCCCCCCTCTTCCGCTGTCCTCACGCCCTCCATCCGGGTCCATCGGTGGATTCGGACTAAGTGGTGGCTTGTCCCGGTACTGTTCGGCCAACAACCGGGCTGCTCGCTGAAGTCTTGTCTCTGTGGACATACGGTCCCCCAATTACGCCTGTAGTATCTCCCGCCGGGACAGCACCCGCTCCATCAAGGGCCGCATGCCCAGCTCGCTGGAGATGGCCAGGGACTCGTCTAACAGTGTCACGGCCTTCTCCTTGTCACCGGGATCATCCCGCTCTCTCAAGGCGTCGGCGTAGTCGCAGCAGGTCCACGCCAGCTCGGGCCGGTAGCCCGCTTTGCGGCAGAAGGCCAGGGCGTCCTTGAAGTGGGCTGTTGCCCGATCCAGGTTGCCCATGGTCTGGGACAGGAGGCCGAGAAGTCGGTCACACGATGATACCGTCGATAACATCGTGCCTGACTGTCCTAGAAGATAATCATAATGCTCCTTCGCCGCAGATTGATCGCCCTTCTGCACGGCCACTAGGGCCATCCCGGCCTTGGCCCACATGGCTAACAGAGGGGAAACAGACTGGTCTAAAAGAAGCGACTCGGCGGCTGCCTCGGCTATCTCCAAGCGGTTGGGGACACCCGTGATGCGGGCTATTGTGGGTATCGCAATAGACACTCTTACAGACGCCAAGAATTCGTCCCGGCGCATCACATTGAGGAGCCGCTCTAGTACTACAACGACGCGTTATGAGAAAACACGCTCAGGTCTTCTTCTTCAGCTACGGACCGTTCATCATGGGAGACTCGCACTCGTTCGTTGCCAGCTTCAAAATCCGCCCACGAGTTACCTTGTAGGATAACACGTCGTTGTAGTACTAGAAGTCTGGCCGGAAAGCCATTGGCCGGGTTTCGCGCTACGCCAGACAGACGTATTATAGTCTTATGTGGCATGATAGTATCTGTAATATGGTTCAAGAACCCACTGTTACATCGACAATCGTCGCTGAGAAAACGACGGCTTGGGGAGAATCGGGGTTTCCGTCCGAGTTTCTAGGTAGACTTCTCCTTGGTCGAACCCCCCCGTCTGATACTCCAACAAAACTCGGACCTCTAGGAGTCGCGGATTCAAGGGTGACAGCTCCAGGCCCCGGGCGCTATATTCACGGCCTGCTTTCCAGTCGCCGTCTAGGCACGATAGTGACGTGATCACTGAAAAGTTGTCACTAGCAAGCAGCCGGGAGTTGCTTCGCCTCTCCACAAGGTCTCGCATGACCAAAGCGTGGAGACGGGCACGATCAAGATCACCAATAGCAAGTAAACTTAACGCGGTCCAAAAGCGGGAAACCAGGTCTGAAAAGGGGTTTTCATCACCGGTGGCCAGTTCGATGGCTCGTAGTCCATTTTCTACGCTCTCTTGCCAGCGGAGTTGCTCCGCGCTCACACTAGCAGCATAGGTCAAGGTCTGCACCTCCAGCTGCACGTCCCCCTCGCTGCGGGCGATGCTCAATGCTTGGGCAAATGCCTTTGTTGCTTGTTCGTAGTCTCCTGCAACACGACCGGCGTCGTAACCCAAGCCCGACAGCAGACGTCCCGCCTCCAATGAATTGCCAGGAACCAACGAGAGGGCAGTGCGGATTATTCGGCCCATTCCAATCCGCGCGGTGCCCATCGGAACCGTATAGCTGGCAACGGCGACCACGGTGGGAACTTCGCCGTTCTCCACGTAGTAGTCGAAAGCGCGAGCCAGGATATCCACCGCTTCCCGCATCTGCGGCCTCTGGCCGGTGCTGGCCCGGCAGCGGCCATACCCAAAGAGCAATCCTGCGCATTCGGAATCAGGAGCTGGGTCCGTTCCACCGATGGGTATACCCCGGGCCGCAAGACCCTGTTCGAAATGGGCTTGGGCCTCCTCCCATGCGTATGAGATTAATTCCTTCTCACCAGCCGCCAGGGAATATCTGACCAGCTTTTCCGTCCCCAGCAACGACTCAGCCTGCGCGAAATGATATGCCAGCTCAGCGGCGTGGGACTTGGCGTCGTCAATGTAAAGCTCTTCCAAGGTTTCGGCGATGCGGGCGTGGAGCCGCACACGCCGGGTCAAAGACAACTCGGTGGTGAGGGTCTCCTGGATCAGGGCGTGGGTGAACTGGTACCGGCCCACAGACTGAGGCAATTCTTCAATGACCCGAGCTCCAAGGGCCTCCTCCAGAACCTCAAATAACCGGTCCTCGGTCACCTCTTCGACTAGCGGCCTCAACTGGGCTATCGTGAACTCCCGTCCAAGTATCGAGGCCGAGGTCAGGGCTTCGTTGCAACGCTGGGACAGCCGGTTTAGGCGCCGGCCGATCACCTCCCGCACGCCTTCGGGAATGCGTATGGTCCAGGAGCCCGTCTCTCGCACCTTCTCGGGACTGAGTTCCCCCTCTTGTACCAGGAGGCGCACCACCTCAGTGACGAACAGCGGGTTGCCCTCGGTCTGGGTATAGACGGAATCAACTAAAGCTGAAGGCGGGGTGACACCTGCGGCGATCTCTATGAAACGTCTGACATCCTCCTGATTCAGCCCACGCAACAGCACCCGCTGGAACAGCCGTTCTCGGGTCAGCTCCCCAAGCGCCTCGGCTAGAGGATGTTGGCGAGACAATTCCATATCTCGATAAGTGCCGATAAGCAAAAGCCGCGTGCCGCCCAACTCCCGAGCCACGAACTGGAGCAACATCAGCGTCGGCTGGTCGGCCCAATGCAAGTCATCTAGGACTAGCACGATAGGTTGGCGTTGGGATGCGGTCTTCAGGAAAGCAGTGATTGAATCGAACAGGCGAAATCTTGCCTGCTCAGGTTCAAGTTGGGGCGGCGGCTCCAGGCCACCCAGTTGCTCCCTTACATCGGACACAACTTCAGCAATATCAGCGGCCCCGGCGCCCATCTCGGAACGCAGCTCCTCGGGCTCTTTGTCTCTAACGTAGGACCGCATGGCTTGAACCCAGGGCCAGTATGGTGGAGCGCCCTGCTCTTCGTGGCAACGGCCCCACAGCACCTTGGCGCCCCGTAGACCAGCGTAGGTGGCCAATGCCTGGGCCGTACGTGTCTTGCCGATGCCGGGCTCACCTACCAGGGTGACCAACCGCCCCCGTCCCGACAATGCGTCTTCCAGGCAGCCTTTCAGCTCACCCATCTCCCGCTGCCTGCCCACGAACACGCCACCGGCCAGGCGGTCCAACGCATGAGCGTCGTCAACGTCCGCAGAAGTTTTTTCCACGCCGGTAGCGAAGTCGATGCCATCCAGAGCCGAAAGCACGTCAATGGCCGATTCAGGCCGCTCCGCCGGATCCTTGGCCAAGAGGCGCATTATCAACGCATCCAGTGACCTGGGGCATTTATCGTTGTGCCAGGTGGGACTGACCGGCGGTGTATTGATATGCTGGCCGATGATGGCCACCGAGTCGTCGCCCAGGAACGGCGGTCTGCCGGTAACCATCTCATACAGCATGGCTCCCAGGGAATATAGATCAGACTGGGGAGTCACCTCTCCGCCCATGGCTTGCTCCGGCGGCATGTAGGAGACTGTGCCAACCATCATGCCCTCAGTGGTCAGGCGGGAGCGGTCCAGGGTCACCGCTAAGCCGAAGTCGCCTATCTTGGCCGTGCCGTCCCCCGTAAGCCATACGTTGCCTGGCTTCAAATCCCGATGGACTATGCCTCGGCTGTGGGCGAACTCCAGGCCCCGGCAGGTCTCTACGGCTATGCTGACCGCTTTTTCCAGTGGAAGCCGGTGGCCCTCGGCTTCCTCGATCACACTTTCCACGTCACCGCCGCCCATCAGCTCGGTGACCATATAGGGCTGGTCTTGCTCTTCTCCCAAGTCAAAGACAGTGACGATGTGCCCCCAAACTTCGATTGTGTCCGAGGCCGCAGGGCTACCGCTGATGCCCGCTAGGTTGCCGAATGCAATAGTGTCCGAATTGTCCGTTGCGAATATCTGCATCCTCGCGTTCTGCTCAATCGGGACTTCTATCTCCCCCTCTTGATGCCATTCGTGAGATCATTTATATGCAGGTAGTTGGACATCAGGCGGGACGGGAGTGGGGTAACGAGGGTAGGGAAGGGGGGGAAGTGGTGCGAGGCATCCGGGAAGAGGGACCGGAGAATCATCCGTACGGAAAACAGGGCCGGACCGCTCGAGCGGTCCGGCCCTGTTTAAGTTGTTCTTGCCGAGGTTCTAGCTAACCTTGGCGCATACCACGTAGACCGTAAGCACCCAGTTTCCGGAGTTCTCGTTGACTTCTATGGCCTTAGCCGCCCACCCGGAAGGGGCTTCCCCTTCCACGCCGGTGGGGATCGTTTCCACTATAGCAACGTTGCCCCCAGTGGAACCGGACAGCGTCGCTCCACCAGCGATGGCGGACAGATTCCGGCCGACGTGGCAGACCGCCGTTTCGGCCTTTTCCCTATCACTGTTTGAGTCACTCGGTTTGGTGGTGATTTGGATGTCGGAAATTCCCGGATCACCCCGCGCACCCTGAGGGCCATGAGGGCCTTGGTCTCCTTTGAGTCCCGTCGCACCACGCAGTCCCGTCCGCCCTTGCGATCCTGTAGCCCCCACAGGCCCCTGAGGGCCGACTGGGCCCGTTACTCCCGCCGCTCCTGGTTCTCCCGGTTTTCCTTCGAGTCCCTGAGGACCGACTGGCCCCGACGGCCCTTGCTCTCCGGATTTACCCTGGATTCCCTGGGGACCTTGCGGGCCGGTGTCACCCTTTTCACCGCGGTCTCCAATGGGACCTTGAGGCCCGGTTGGCCCCTGGGCTCCTTGAGGTCCTTGAGGTCCACCTGGATCTCCTGTATCCCCTTTGGGCCCCAGTTCTCCCCGGGGACCTTGCGGACCGGCGGGGCCCCTTTCACCAGTGTCGCCTACAGGACCTTCAGGCCCCAGTGGCCCGCCCGGGGCGCCCGGTTCACCTTTGGGACCCTGCCGACCCGGGGCGCCGGCTGCGCCGGTCTCACCCTGGGGGCCTGCCGCGCTTTGGGGGCCGGCCTCACCCTTGGAACCCTGCTGGCCCGGGCCGCCGGCTGCGCCGGCCTCACCCCGGGCGCCAGCCTCACCCTGTGAACCCGCAGGGCCGCTCGGACCTGGTTCGCCCGACAACCCTTGAGTTCCGGCACAAGCGGAAGCCACCAGCGCCACGGCGACCGCAAGGGCTGCGACTCCCAACCGTCCTCGAACAATCATGTTTATACCCTTGGAAACCACTCTCATATTTACCTCATCTCTCACTTTATGTCATCTCCGGCGAAAATATACTATGGGCGATTTGGATCGTCAAGTAGGCGCTAATCGGAGAAAATTGCGAAACTCCACTGCCCCCATCCGTCGCTCCCGCGAAAGCGGGAGTCCAGAGATATTACGAGCCCGCAGCGTGGTCGCATCGGATGGCGTGTCCGCACTCATGCTCAATGCTTCCAATGGGATAAGCGTGGGAGTCAGCACCGTCGAAGAAAAGGAGACGGTCGTTTCCGCAGCCGCGGCGTTCTCCGCAGGTGTGTGAACGTCGAGAGTCCCGGTCAACACACTGAAGACCGCTTCGCCAACTGGTACGGTCGGCATCGAAACCCCCAAAAAGGCGGACGCAGACTGCGGGAAAATGTACGGAATTATTGGATGCTGTTCTTGGCCAACGTTGGTAGCTCCTGAGGTGACGGCCCGTTGTTCCATGTCACCACCGCGAATCATGTCAAACGGAATCTGATTCCCGGCTAAACCCAAGTGGGTCTGTAATTCTTTCTCAACGCCGGAGGTGGCCCTGTGGCTCAACAGGTCGTCAAAGGCGACGCCGACGTTGGCCCGCGCCAGCATTCTCGCGGTACTCGTTCCCTTCGGCGGTCTTGGTGACGACGATGGGCGTGTCAGACGCTACCTTAAGGGCTCGCTGCTTCAGTTCGTTAGCGGTGTATTCCCGCGCCAAGGTTTCCATCTCTTCGCGCTGCTCGGTGTCCACCTCGGCGAGCATCCCTAGCTCAGCCAGCCGAGTCCTGATTTCAGATCCGCGAAGCTCCAGGGTTTGCAGATCGGTCATAAAGCGTTTCCTCCAAAAGGGTTTGCATACATTATAGCAAATTCTGATACATAGTATCAGTTATACAACGTTTCCCGCTTGCAGCCTCGCTTCCCACTCGTCACGTTCGGCACTAGAGGTCTGGCCGGAAAGCCATTGGCCGGGTTTCGCGCTACGCCAGACAGACGTATTATAGTCTTATGTGGCATGATAGTGTCTGTAATACGGTTCAAGAATCCACTGTTACATCGACAATCGTCGCTAAGAAAACGGCAGCTTGGAGAGAATCGGGGTTTCCGTCCGAGTTTCTAGGATAAATTTGGTTCTCTCCCCGTGTCTTGGCGATGTGGCAGCCCCTACACAGTGTTTGGAGGTTATCCTCGTCATACAGCGCGCCGCCCTGGGAAAGCGGCTTGATGTGATCACACTGATTACCCCAGCCGCCACACCTCTGGCAAATCCACCCCTGCGCGTCCAGCACCAGCAGCCGTATCTGGGCCCAGCTTTTTCGCTCCGGCCTATCAGCTTGTCTCCAGCTCATGATGTCATCCCCAGGTAGCCGCCGCCCGTCCGCGGAGGGTGACGGTCAACCGCCCCGCAAGCCAAAACCAGAGCCGCGCATACATCATCTCTTGATTCGTTGTTCCTTTGCTTGACCAGCCTGAAGTTGCCCGCATCATCATTGACGACACGCGCCCGCGCCAGCGAGGTTTCCACCAGGGGCCGACTGTCGTGGTCGACGGACATCGGCCCATCCTTCGCCATGCGGCGCAGGGCCCTAATGTCAAAAGCAGACTCTGACCAGCGGGTTACCCGAGGTTCCAGCCGGACACCTCCCTTGATTGCGTCCTGGAGTTCGGGTAGCCGGAAGCGGTCACAGACTATCAGCTTAGGCCGGCTCCATTTCGACAAGATTGCTTCCCAAATTTGTCTCACCGGCTGCACACGTAGACCCTCGGCAACGTCAAGCTGCCCACGATCATACAGGCGGGAGTGGGTGCCAACGGGCACTCTATCGCGGCGTTCCTGTTCGGTCAGGTCTGGCACACCTGGAGCCACCGCAAGAGCTTCCGTGCGGCCCGACGGCCAGATTGCCACCGCAGCAGACCAGGCCCTACCGCCGCCCAGGTCAACCCCAACGGTCGGGGAGCCCTTCGGCTCAGGCACCGGCCGCGATTCCACCAGGTCCCAGTCATCCACTGTCAACAAAACGGACGATTCGTCGGCGCTGGGTTGGTTTAGTCTGTAGGAGAGGAAGCGAGCCTTAGCCCGAATCCACCGATAGAGGGCGTGTCGCAACAGGGCGGATAGGGAAGGAAGTGCTCCTCTGAATCTGGGATAATGGTTTTATAACAGAAAACCGACCAGAAACAAGGAGCACCCAATAGATGCTACCACGCAACCACCTCGACCGCATCCACATCACCTTCGACGACCACCGCCTGGTCAACAATGCCGGCCTGCTCCTTCCCGCCACCTTGGCCTTGCACCTCGGCCTTTCCCAACTGGTTGACCGGCGCCTGGACCTGGGCCGGGCCCCAGGCCGAGCCAACACCGGTGACAAGATGATGACGCTGGTGGCATCTGCGTTGGCGGGCGGCGACTGCATCGACGACGCCGATGCGCTGCGCGCCGGCGGGACAGCCTGCACCCTGGGCAGTGTGGTCAAGGCGCCCTCCACCCTGGGCGCCTTCCTGCGCAGCTTTCGCTGGGGCCACGTCCGCCAACTGGACCGGGTGAGCCGCGAGTTGCTGGCCCGGGCCTGGCAGGCCGGAGCCGGACCCGGCGACGCACCATTTACCATCGACCTTGATTCGACGATCTGCGAGACCTACGGACTGGCCAAGGAGGGCGCCCGCCACCACGGCTACACCGGCGCCTGGGGCTATCACCCGCTGTTGGCCGTCGCCGCCGGCACCGGCGACGTGCTGATGTCCCGGCTGCGCGAGGGCCGCGCCAACACCGCCTGCGGGGCCGCCCACTTCCTGCGGGAGGCGGTGGGGCGGGTGCGCTACGCTGGCGCCAGCGGGCAGATCACCCTGCGTGCCGACAGCGGCTTCTATACCCACGCCGTGGTCGCCGTCTGCCGCAAGCTGGACGTGCGCTTCTCCATCACCATCCGCCAGCACAAAAGCCTGCGCAATCTCATCGAGGCCATACCCGAAGCTGCCTGGACGCCGATTCCCTACTGGATGGACGGCGCCGCCGCTGTGGCCGAGACGACTTATACCCCCTTCCAGAGTGAGCCGGACGCCGCGCCGGTGCGGCTCATCGTCCGGCGGGTGCAGCCGACCCCCGGTTCCCAACTGGCCCTCTTCGCCACCTACAGTTATCACGGCTTCATCACCGACCGGGACGGAGAGACCCTGGAACTAGAGGCCGACCACCGCCGCCACGCCGAGATCGAGAATGCGATGCGCGACCTCAAGTACGGCGTCGGGTTGAACCACATGCCGTCCGGCCGCTTCGCCGCCAACGGCGCCTGGCTGGCCGTCCAGGTGATGGCCCACAACCTGGCCCGCTGGACCGCGCGCATCGGCCTGGGCGAGCAGATCGTGACCACCAAGACCCTCAGGCGACGGTTCTTCTCCCTGGCCGGACGGCTCACCCGCTCGGCGCGCCGCCTCACCCTGCATCTGCTCCCAGCGCTGGCCTTGGGAAACCCAGTTCAGTCGCGCCCTGGCCCGGCTGCGCGCCCTGCCACTCCCAGCCTGACGACCCGTCTGCAACTGACCCGCCATCCGGCCAACTGAACGTCCCGGCAAACTCGCGCCAGTCCCGGTCCGCGAGCGCCTCTTCCCGTGTCCTATCCCGCCATCTCGCTCAGCACAGCCACTGCAGACCGCCATCGGCGCCCCCAAAAGCGCCTGCGACCGCCCGCCAACCTCCCGTCTACCCGAATTCGAGCCCGGATCATCGCGCCTGCAACTCCCTCCCCCCTCTTCCGCTGTCCTCACGCCCTCCATCCGGGTCCATCGGTGGATTCGGACTTAAGCCTGGAATCAGCGCGGGCCGCGTCCCTTTCTTCCAGCAACTTCTTTCTGAAGTCTCCACTGATTGCCGTCAACGGGTTGGCCCGCCTGATCGTCGCCCAGCTATCCCACGTCACCGGGTCTCCCTGGAGTGCCATAACGTAGGTGCTGCCCTTAGACCCGCCGGCTATCAGGTCAAACCACCAATGACCAGAGGCGGCCGCGCTTGGGGCCAATGTGCCAATACACAAAACCCGCAACGGGCTACCCGGCTTACCCTGCGCCGTCTCCAACGCTGTCCACATCAGTTGTCCACCCCCAATCTCCCAGCTTCCAGGTTCGTCGGCCACCGCTAAGGGCACATTCACCAGACCCATTGCACTTTTACCGTTGGAAGATATTACCCTCAATTTGGAATTGGTCATCTTGTGTGTGATGCCCAGCCGCGTCGTCGAGTCTATAAACCGGTATTCTCCGGTAGGTTCAAGGTCCATGCGCACAAAGCCAAAAACAATTCTCGCCTGCTCAAGGCTGCCCGCAAGCAGGACAATTTCTTTGCCGTCCACGAACAGCTCATCACCTGGAGTGAGCGCGCGGGTAACGATGTGGGCAGCAAGGAATGATTTACCGTTACCCCTCGGCAGGCTAAGGGCCGCGGTGTCCACCCCCGGAGCGAACGCCCGCCGTATGAATTCCTGTTGAAATTTGCGAAGCTCCATTTTGGCTCCTTTGTGAAAACTGTAACAAGTCGTTTTACACGGAACACACCGACAATGTTGTAGCGGCTACCTGACGCCAAAACTGGCAGGGGTCCCCACGTCCTAAACTCGGTTGAACTTATCTGTTTGCTCACCCAGCGACTCGATAGACATATGCGTTGCCCTTCTTCGTTCTTTCAATCATACCAACGCTCTTCAATTCTTCACGGGCGGCGTCTATATCCTTGGCCCGCTTGCCCTTCAGTCGGTCACGAACAGCACGGCCGCCCCGCACCCCATCACTGCCCACCTGCTCCAGTGCATCCATGAGTTGATCCTCTAGTACTACAACGACGGGTTTAAGGTGGCGGCTCCATCCTGCTTTCGCGGCGGGTGGAGCGGCGTCTCTCGTGGGAACGGCGAGCCCGTTCGTTGCGTAGCTGCGTATCCTCCAGCCACAACAGCAATTGATCGGGCCCGAACTGCTCCCGGGGCAGCATCTCCCGCACCACCCGGTACACCTGTGGCCTCGTGATCCGGGGCATCTTTTTCCCCCCAATCCTGCTGCAGGCTCAGCAGGAACGCTCCACCCAGCAGGCACATGGCTATGTGGTGATGCCACCCTGCCCAGCTGCGGGTCTCGTATTCGTCCAGCCCCACGTCACCCTTCTCAGTCTCGAACTCCGTTTCAATGCGCCACCTGGACCCACCCACGTAGGCCAGAGTCTCCAAGGTTGTGCCCTCGGGAGCGTTGGACAGGTAGTAGCGGGGCTCGCTGCCGTCCAGGTTCCGGCGCCAGACGGCCCACAGTTCCTCGCCGGGCTTGCGCCTCCTGGTGGCCCGCACCCGCTGGGCACTGAACCGGTAGGTGCGCGGCCCCTGGCTTCCCTGGGCCACCGTTATCTCCCGCCAAGCCTCATCCGGCAGTTCATCACCGCGCTGCTCCATGGTCCGCCGCTGCCCAGGCCGCAGCTTGGGTTTGCGGGGGCGGCCGAACCCCGGATATTCCGGACTGGTCCAAGCCGGGTCCAAGGGCCAGACCGTAGTGCCGCCCGGAACGTCCAGCACGTAGCGCATCCCCAGGGCCGCCAGTCCCTCCCGGAAGGTCGGCGACATCCCGAAGGCGTCGTCTCCGGCAACCCACTCGGCCCTGAGGTAGCCCAACTCCAGGACCCGCTCCAGCATCTCCAGGGCCAACTCCGTCTTTGACCGGTAGTTCCGCCGGTCCTCCGGCACACCCGCCGCAGCACACCCGCCGCAGCACACCGGTCCTGGTCGGAGGTCCAACTCTTGGGCAGATACAGCCGCTTGTCCACCAACGCCCGGCCCAGCGGGCTGACGTAGGCCAGGAACATCCCACCCTGGCAGTTGGCCACCTTGCCCAGCCTGCCGCAGTACTGCCGGGCCACTCCCGCCGATTTCCTGCCCTGCTTGGGGAAGTCGCTGCCATCGAACACCCACACCGCCTCCAGGTGTCCCAGCCTGGGGGCCAAGTATTCCTGCAACCGCCCTATGACTGTCTCATGGGACCACCGGGCCTCGGTGAGAAAGCGCTGCATCGCCCGGGCCGAGATGCCCACCGATTCCGAGAGATTCTCGGCGTTGCGCCGCTCCTGGTCCTGCACCAGCAGCGCCTGAAGGTAATTCCCGCTGTGATCCCGCCACTGCTTGCGGCCGAAGGAGGCCGCAAAGAAGGCGTGGAATTCCTGAAGGCTGTCGTAGACCCGCTCGAAGCTCGCCGCATCCATCACCCAAACCACCCAACATCATCTGTCCAGCCATCCTACCAGACAACTCGTCGTTGTAGTACTAGAGGTCTGGCCGGAAAGCCATTGGCCGGGTTTCGCGCTACGCCAGACAGACGTATTATAGTCTTATGGGGCATGATAGTATCTGTAATACGGTTCAAGAACCCACTGTTACATCGACAATCGACGTTAAGAAAACGACGACTTGGGGAGAATCGGGGTTTCCGTCCGAGTTTCTAGGTTCTCGGCCGAGGCCTTGGCGTTGGGTAGGCCCACCTTCCAATCAAGGGTAGGCCCGTCCCATTCCCCGGTGATGGTAGCAGCTGCTCCGTTCAGTGTGGCGGGGAGTTGGCCGTGTCTATCCTTATGTACGGTTATGTGGATATTCCCGCCCTCGGTCTCATTCCAAGCGTTGCCGTGAAGGTAGAGCGCTGACCCGTCTACTCTGGCCAACTTAGCCTGGCTACCTATTCCACCACGCGGCCTATCTTTCCTTTGCTTCAGTACGTGATCCAAGAGTTCCACGGAATGGCCCGCGTTCTCCCACGGGTCAATAAAGGCTTTCAGCCAAGCGGCTACGTTGCCGCCGTCGCTGGGGCAGCCGAAGGAGGTGGCGGAATCAATCACCACCAGCCCCGGCCCGTTGCCTCCGTCTAGGAATTCTATCGCTTGGGCCATTATCTCAGGGTTGTCTTGAAAGTCGCCGTTAGTCCATTTCAAGGCAGGATGCCCGATCAGGTCGGTAGGCCGCAGGACTTGGAGTCGTCTTGCTAGTGTTTCCGGCCTATCCTCGGTATCCCACCAAATCACTCGCCGCCTAGCGTGTAGGCGCTCGATAGCCATCATTAGCGCAACCCACGTCTTGCCCGATCCAACTTCTCCGTAGATGGTATTAAACTTCCCCTCGTATACCAGCGTTGCCCCGTCCGAGCGCTCAAATGCCGATGGCAGGCGGTCCACGCCCAGCAGGCTTACTTCCTTCGTGTAGGCGTCAAAGGACAGGCCCTCGGCGGTCGTGTCGTCGTCTTGGGGTGGTGTGTCGGCTCCGTCTTGGCGTTGTTCCCGCCGCGAGAGTTCACGGCCCCTAAGGACCCGCTCACGGTCGTTTAGGGCCTTATCCTCGTCGGCGTCGGCCTGTTCCTTGGCAAACTGCCGCGTCATCTTAGCCCAGTCTGCGCGCCGTGCAGCATCATCTTTGGCGGACTGTTCCTTGCGCTTGGCCTCAAATTCTTCGTGCTGCTTTCTGTATCCGGCGTTCTTGGCTTCGTGCTTGGCGTTCGTACCCGCGCAATCGCATTTTTCCCACGCTGGACCGCCGCCGTAGATTTCTTTCAGGGGAGTACCGTCTCCCCAAAAGATTGGTTGGTTACATTCTTCGCCAGACTTCTCAGGGTCTTTTCATTTTCTCAAAATAGTATAAAATTATTACCAGTTTAAGCGGGAGGGGAGGATGATGACTTTGAGGGAAGCGCTGGATTTGGCGCCTGACTTCCGGAGTAGCCAAGGGCGACGCCACTCTTTGGGGGCGATCCTCGCCTTGGCCACCTGTGCCATGCTGTGCGGCGCCCGCAGCTTATACGCCATAGCGCAATGGGGGCGGGACCAAGGGGGTGCTACGGCGCAGCTTTTGGGGTTCAGCCAGGAGAAGACACCCTGGGTGGCCACCCTCCACCGGGTGTTCAAGGACCTGGACGTGGCGGCCTTTGAGGCAGAAGTCGGCAACTGGCTGGCAAATAGCGGGGTAGAGGCGGATGATCCCCTGTCCCTGGACGGGAAAACCTTGCGAGGGGTCCACGGCCAAGAGATACCCGGGGTCCATGTGGTGTCGGCCTACGCTAGCCGCGCTGGGGCAGTGCTGGCGCAGGTAGCTGCGCCGGGCAAAGGGGAAGAATTGGCGGCGGTCAAAGAAGTATTGGGCCAGGTACCCCTGAAGGGTCGGGTAGTAGTGGCTGATGCCTTACTGACCCAACGGAAAGTCTGTGAGCAGATTGTGGCAGGCGGCGGAGAGTATCTGCTGCCAGTTAAAGAGAATCAGCCCACCTTGCGCCGAGACCTGGAGGTGGCTTTTTCCCCTGCTAGGAACTGAGAGGGCTGGTGGGCCAACCGTACCTCCCTGGCTGGCAGCGGAGTGGCGAGCACGCGGGGCCAAGCTGACGGTCTGGGCCGATGCTCCAGTAAAGCGGCGTCATGGGCGGCTGGAGCGGCGAGAGTTGTGGGCCTTGGCCGACCCAGAGCTAAATGGCTACGTGGGCAGCGCTGGGACGGTCGGGGAAGCGTGGCCGCATCTGCAACAGGTGTGTCGGCTAGAGCGCCAGCGGGTCGTGAAGGGCAAGAAACAGGTGGCTGTGAGCTATGCAATTAGCAGTCTCCCAGCCACTGATGCCGATGCCAGGCGATTGTTGAGCCTTTCCCGTGGGCACTGGGGCATCGAGAACCGCCTCCACTGGGTACGGGATGTGACCTTCGACGAGGACCGCTCTCAGGTGCGCACTGGGGCCGCCCCACAGGTTCTGGCGGGCCTGCGGAACCTGGTCATCAGCTTGGTACGTCGGGCTGGGCATTCCAACGTAGCCGCTGCCCTACGCCGCCACAATGCCCATCTCAGCGAAGCTTTCGACATGATGGGCTTTACCTACCAGGCAGGAGAATGAAAAGGCCCTGGCAGAGCAGCCCGGGCGATTGCGAATCATCATCCGGTTGTGTTATACTGCCCGGGTTCATTACTGGCAGGCACGGCGGCACTTCATTAAGTCAGACACGGCGCACGCCACTGGCCATCCCTTATAATTATCCAGGCTATCAATCGTTTCTCAATTAGGACAGGGCTGCGATGATCAGAGATGAAGTCCTCCAAAAGATTGAACAGGCCGCACGGGAAGAGGCCCTAACCTTACACCTTAGTGATAATCAGCTTACGGAGTTACCACCGGAGCTGGGCAAACTAACCCAGTCGCAATCCCTAGAGGTCTGGCCGGAAAGCCATTGGCCGGGTTTCGCGCTACGCCAGACAGACGTATTATAGTCTTATGTGGCATGATAGTGTCTGTAATACGGTTCAAGAACCCACTGTTACATCGATAATCGTCGCTAAGAAAACGACGACTTGGGGAGAATCGGGGTTTCCGTCCGAGTTTCTAGGCCTTAATCGCAATCATGGTGTCATGTCCCCGGTACCAGATCAACAGGTGTTTGCAGATGTGCTGAAATACCAGATTCAGCGAGAGTTTCTTGAGGAAATGGCCTACCACCACTTGGAGCAAGACATCTTCGAATATCGGTACGCAGTCATTGATGATCCGGAGATTCACTCCGCGTGGCGTTTAACCTTCTTCGAACGCCGCACTTTCATCGCGTTCGTAGGCGCTCCAAGACCAATCAGGCCATGCCAAGGCCAAGATGACCCTGAGCTACATGAAGACCCTGACGGCCCGAGGAGTGGCGAGGATCAACCAGGAAGTGGATTTTAGATCATAGAGGTTAGGCAACATTTCAACACTATCTTCAGATAGACCTCTTAGCGACCCCTCTCGAGACAGGCTCGGGCATCGTAGATATTGGCCATCAGATCCGCGACCCCCTCGAGCATCACCGTGAGCAATTCATCGGTGGTAATGGCCGCCTCTTGAGCGACCCGCTCGGCCCAGATTCCCCGCCGCAGGGCCTCTAAAGTCACATCGGAGGATGCGGGGCCAGCTCGGCTTTGGCCAGGAAAAGCCTGGCGTCCTGCTCGATGAGCGCATACCGCTCCGGGCTGATCTCGCTAAGGGACTCGATCAAGCGGGCCTTGATACCTGGTTGGGCCACTGCCTGTAGCCTTACTTCGTGGTCGGAGAGTCCGATAACGTCCTCGACGATTCCAGGGGCGAAGAATACCTCGGGAGAGCCGTGGATCTCGATCTTGCCGGGGCCAGGAGCGTCTCTGACCGTCAGCGTGTAGAACGCCCGCTCCAATCCGCCGTCGACCCGCACGAAGGAGGTGACGTCCGCAAATTCAAAATGGCCGTCCTCTCCCACCGCGGTTACGAAGTCCGGTTCGCCGCCCTCGGAGCCGGAGAGACGGAGCTCAGCGCGGCCCTTTGTGACCGTGGTTCCGGACCCGGCGGATGCCACCGCCCGGCCGGTGATGGGTCCGCCCACAAGCTCGCTTTCCCGATAGGCCGCAAAACCCCTGACCGTGGCTCGTGATGGTGAAGGCCTTAGCGAAAGGAACCTTGGCCTACAGCCATCCGGAAAATCGACGTCCGGGAATTTGGGCCATTCGATCATGATTCCGAGTTCGTCCACTGGACCGTTGATCGGTTCGTGTATTTGATTTGTTTGGATTAGCCCCGTGTTCTGGCCCGTACCGATGCCTTCGACTTGGACCGGCGTAATAGCAATGTCTGCATCGATTTCCGTGTTGACTCCTCCGCTCCAACCTTTTATGTCGAAGGTATAGGAGTCTGTAACCGGGTTTAGCTGGAGCCAGGCGTCTATCTCATATCTGTGCTGTTTAAGAAAACACACCTGTTCTACTGAGTTTTCGCTGTAGTAAGGATCAGCATATCCAAGCGTGCCTGTATAGTGGATGCGCAACCAGGAATCATGGTCCGCCGCCGGCTGCCGCGGGTCGCGCTGTATTTGCTCGAGGTAGGCGGCATCAATCTCAAAGTTGAGCCAACTGAGGTTGTGGTGCTGACAGGGGGTGGACACTTCGGGCATTCTGCCCGCCCACAGCCCGGCGAGGTCTAAAAGCCCGGCAATTTCGGATCTTGGAATCTCGGTCCGTTCCCACGTACCCTGTGGCGCTCGGGCGCCTATCCGGTTCGGAGGGACGTTAACTTCAATGTCTAGGGAGAACTCCTCGTCATCGAAGGTGCCGCTCACGGCATAATGGCCCGGACCGGGAAGGAAGTAGGTGCGTGTGTAAACGCTCGCCAGCGCGCCATTGATGCCCGGCGAGCCGTTACCTTTAGAAATTCCGTCGAAGAGTTCTTGTTCGCCGAATCCTTGGCGGAATCCATCTGGATCGGTAACCTCGTAGCGCCACCACACTTCCTCGCTGTTCAGCGGGTCTGTCGAAAGGCCAACGTGCAGCTTATACGTTAGTTGGGTGGTAAGTTCCCCCTGGTTCGAAACGTCCCAGTAAGTTGGATTGGCTCCGATCACCCGTCCCTTGACTACTTGAGACACCCCAACGCCATCGCCTGAGCCAGAAGGTGAAGCCTCTGACGCCGGCGGCGAATCGCCTTCAAGCGTCGATGCCGGCGACGCCTGGCTGCCGCTGGTTACTGAGTTTCCAGAATCTCCTGAGGTTCTATCTGATCCGGGCGGATTGCCGCCATTTGTACTTTTGTCGCCACACGCCACGGCCAATAGCGCCATGATCAAAGCTGCCGCCACCAGGCAAGTATAGGATCGCCTTGAGGGCGTTGTTACCATATAGAGGCTTGGGGCCAAGTGTCGCCTTCCTTCGCATCCCGGCCTGCGCCGAGAAATCATCCATACTCGAAATTTGGCATTTCAATCTGTGGGTGTCAAAGAGGTCCACGATTTTTGCCGTCGGAGATTGTAAGGTCGATCTGGAATGCCGTCAATAGCCGATCCGCAAGTACTCTACCGCTAGCCATCTTGCTAACCAATTTGCTAACCAAACCTTCCAGCAGCGGACAACACTTGACAACACCTCAGGCGTAAATTGGACCGAGCGCGCCGGACAGGGTGTTCTAATTCCGTATCTGACCACATAGAACAACATAGCTGCTGCGATTCTGCGGAGGCAGAGGTCGTGGGTTCGAATCCCGCCAAGCGCACCACTTTTAGGCGTGATATAAGGCCCCCGGAAAGTTCGGGGGCCTCTTTTTTGAGTGTTTGCCGCTCCCGTGGATAACCTCCTGGCGCCTCTTTACCTGGAGGGCAGGTAGGGTTCAAATTCGGGCAAGAGACCCTTGTTATGTCAACAGGCTATGTAGCCCCTGGATTGTCCAGGGGCTGTTTGTTATGGTTGGGTCAGGCTTATCAGGCGGTTTCAAGATCTTAGGAGTTAAGACTGACCATGCAATCAAAGATCATCGGCGCGTCTGTCCCGCATATCGAGGGAGCGGAAAAAGTCACAGGGCGAACGGTCTTCACCGCGGACGTGGACCTGCCGGGGATGCTTTGGGGGAAGATTTTGCGTAGCCCGCATCCCCAGGCTCGCATCCGGAGCATTGACGCCTCGGCAGCCTGGGTCGTTCCGGGCGTCAAGGCGGTGGTCACCGGCCAAGACGCCGTCGGATTCCTCATGGGCAAGGTCCTGTTGGACCTCCCGGTGCTTTGCTGGGACCGGGTTCGGTACATTGGCGACAGGGTTGCCGCCGTTGCGGCGGAGACGCCTGAAGCGGCTGAGGAAGCGCTCCGGTTGATCGATGTCGATTACCAAGAATTACCTGCGGTGTTCGATCCCATGGAAGCGATGCGGCCCGATGCGCCACTGCTCCATGACGACGTTGCGGCATATCAGGGAGCGCCGCTACACCTTCTGGCGCAGGATGTGCGTAACGGCCAAACGCGGCTCGCCTGGACTAAGGGCGACGTCGCCCAGGGATTCGGCGAGGCCGACCTAGTGTTAGAGCACTCTTTCTCCGTGCCTAGCCGCCACCAAGGCTATCTGGAGCCCTTCGCCAGCGTCATATCCATAGATGACGGCGGGCGAATCCAAGCCTGGTGCTCCAGCAAAGCCCCGTTCCGGGCGCGCCGGCAACTGGCGCAAGCCGTGGGCCTGCCGGAAGAGCAGATTAGGGTCAACGTAGTCTCGGTGGGCGGTGATTTCGGAGGCAAAGGCGACGCCAGGGATCTGCCCATCGCCTACCTCCTGGCCAAGATGGCCGGCCGCCCTGTCAAGATAGTCATGACCTCGTTTGAGGAGCTCACCGCCAGCAACCCGACGCACCCAACATTCGTCACGATCCGCTCAGGGGTGACCCGCGATGGCCGATTGACTGCCCGTGAAGTCCGGACGGTTCACGCCAGTGGAGCCTATGGGGCCATGAAGCCCCGGGCCTATCTGTCCACCCATCATTACGTTGGCGGCGGGTACTATATCCCCAACACGTCCTTTGAGTCCTTGCAGGTTTACACCAACACCACGCCGGGCGGGTATTTCCGCGCGCCCGGCGCACACCAATATACCTTTGCCCTAGAATGCCATACCGACCTGGTTGCCCGGGAATTGGGCATGGACCCCGCGGAATTCCGGCGGAAGAACCTTCTGAAGCCGGGCCAAGAGGACGGGCTGGGCCGGCCCATACGGCTGGTCAACGTAAGGGAAGTCATGCAAGCCGCTCTGGAAGCCGGCCGGTGGGGGGAGACCACAAAGGGGCCTGGCTATGGCAAGGGAGTCGCCATCTTCGGCCGGCAGATCGGCGGTGGAGTGGCTGGAGCAGTCTTGACCGCCGAGGCTGACGGGTCGTTTACCGTCATTAGCCCCACCGTGGATATCGGCACCGGCACCCACACCATTGAGCAACAGATGGTGGCCAGCGAGATGGAAGTCCCGCTCTCCCAGGTGAGGGTGAGCCAAGGCGATACCGACAGCACGCCCTACGACGAAGGTCCGCGGGCCAGCAGGGTGACCTACACGGAAGGACAAGCCGTCGTCAAAGCGTGCGCCCAAATCAGGCAAGCGATCTTAGATGGCGTGAGCCTTCCCCATACAGTGACCGTCGAGCATGACGCCCCTGAGCCCGATGACATCACCTATTTTAGCGCTCAGGTAGCCGAGGTGGATGTGGACCTTGAGACTGGCCAGGTGAAGGTGCTGCGGTTGGTCACGGCCCATGATGTGGGCACGGTCATCAATCCGCTGGCGCATCAGGGCCAGATCGACGGCGGTGTTGTAACCGGTCTTGGATTGGGTGTCACCGAAGAATTGGTGACGGATGGCGGCCGTGTGATCAACGGCAATCTGGGAGAGTACAAAATGCCCACCATCGCCGATGTTCCACCCCTCGAGACGGTCCTAGTACACACCGCCGATGGCACGGGCCCTTACGAAGCCAAAGCGATCGGGGAGTTGGCGAATAACGCTATCGCAGCCGCCATAGCAAACGCGGTGGCCGATGCCACCGGCTGCCAGATCTTTGAGCTTCCAATCACCGCTGAACGGGTTTACGCAGCCCTCCAAGCAGGCGGGGGAGCAAAGTCGATCACGTAGCTCTGGCTTCCTGACGGGTTAGCTTTGGAGCGCCGCTACGGGCAAACGCGAACCAGAGAGTAGTCGCCAGGCTGATCCCGGCGGCGCCGGTGATGGCCGCTTCCCAGCCCACTTGCCCGGCGGCCAACGCCAGGGGGAAGGCGCCCACCAAGTGGAACGCGGGCGTGAATTGGAGTATCCCCGTAACCCTTCCGCGCACTTCGGCGGAAGACTCCGTTTGAATCATGGTCGACGCCAAAGGCCAGACCATCCCCACTCCCAGCATGCCTATCAGCAGGTAAAACATCCACGAAGCCCAGAACCAGTTCGACCAGGCGAAAAGCGATAGCACCACTGTGAAAAGCACTAAACACACCAGAAGCGCCCGGTAGACATGGGCTCTGCTGATTGCCGGCAGCAATATACTCCCGAGTAACGAACCTAATCCCGAACCTAAAAGCAGCAGCCCGATGCCTGCCGCTCCGCTTCCAAGAATATCCTTGGCCATTGCCGGAACCACCTGCTGGTGGGCCATGCCAAATCCGCCGAAAGCGCAGGTGATCATAACCACCGTTAGAACCATTGGATTATGCTTGATGTAAACCAAGCCCTCCCAGCAATTTCTAAACACTGATTGGGTCTTGTCGGGCGACGATCTGGGGATGGACCCTATCCTCCCTACGAACAGCGCGCCCAGTGCGTAACACCCGGCGATGACGATTAGGCTTGCGCCTACTCCCCACACTTCGATTATGACCCCGGCAACTGGGGGGCCGATCATGCGTCCGGCGTGGACTGCCATGCTTTGCATCGCCACCCCGTCTAATATCGACTGCCGGTTGACCAAATCGCCGATCATGGTCATCCTGGCCGGCATGCTTATGGCCTGGACGGCGCCCATCAGCACAGCTGCTGCGTAGATGTGCCAAATAGACACCAGGCCGGTGAAAGTGAGGATAGCCAGTGCCGCGATGACTCCACCTACAGTCGATTGGGTGAACATCAAGATGTGACGGCGGTCGAAACGGTCCGCGATGACCCCAGCCACCAGAAGCAACGATACGTTTGGAACTCCGTAGAGAAAGATCACCAGACCCAATTGGGCGGATGATTCGGTGACCACCAGCACCAACCACCCGATCACCATGAACTGGGTGCCTCGAGCTAGGCCTTGGGTGGAACTGCTTAGCCAGAACCAGCGGAAATCGTTTTGGCGCCAAACAGCGGAAAGCCGGCTCCAGTAGGCGGCCAAGCCCGACGGAGCCCGGTTGGTCTCGTGGGAACGCATCACGTAAGACTACCACAGCGCCAGCGGGTTCAGTCCGCCGCCATGGTGTGATAGTTTTTATTCCTTGGCGCCCCCGTCCGCCGTCATCAATTCCCATCCTTGGATTTTCTGTAATCCTGGTTGCAACGGTGAGCCGCTACGTGAGGTTCATCGAGGACTACCTCGGCTTGACTAATGCTTTTGGGCTTGGGGTACGATAAGCTCAGGATTAGCATCAAACTGAGATACACCTCCCATTGGGGAGCCCATGAGGAGAGTCACGGAATGGCAATTGTCAGATACATGGTCAACGACACCTCAGAGGCAGTGGACTTTTACACCAAGAAACTTGGGTTTTCGCTGGTGCAGAATTTCGGACCTTTCGCAGTCGTTTCCAAGGACGACCTCACGCTTTGGCTTGCCGACCCCAGAACGTCGGCGGCTCTACCAATGCCGGACGGGCGAATCCCCGAGCCCGGCGGCTGGAACCGTTTCGTGATTCAAGTGGAGGACTTAACGTCTCTGGTCGAGACATTGAAAGCGGACGGAACCAACTTTCGCAACGAGATCATTAGCGGGGTAGGCGGCCTACAGATCCTAGTAGAGGACCCATCGGGCAACGCCATAGAGTTGAACCAGCCGCCGGATGGGGGATAGCGTTCCCAGTGGGGCGAATGGGTTCGGCCCCAGGTGGTTATTCAGGACTAGATGATGGATTTAGAGTTGTTCACCGGTGAGCTGCCTTATCTGACCACCGGCCAAATGCGGGAGGTGGACCGGGCAATGATGGATGACCTTCAGATTGGCCTGATCCAGATGATGGAGAACGCCGGGCGGAATCTGGCCCACCTGGCTCGCGGCAGGTTTCTTGGCGGCAACCCCCAAGACAAGAATGTCGTGGTCCTAGCAGGCGCCGGAGGCAATGGCGGCGGTTCTCTGGTGTGCGCCAGATGGCTGCATAACCATGGCGCCGGGGTGAATGTGTTCGTATCCCGGTCCGATGGGGAATTCACTCCGGTTCCGGCCCAGCAACTCGGGATCCTGCGGCGGATGGACGTCGATGTTTCGCCTGCGAGCATGTTGGACACGGCCAGACCTCTAGTACTACAACGACGAGTTGTCTGGTAGGATGGCTGGACAGATGATGTTGGGTGGTTTGGGTGATGGATGCGGCGAGCTTCGAGCGGGTCTACGACAGCCTTCAGGAATTCCACGCCTTCTTTGCGGCCTCCTTCGGCCGCAAGCAGTGGCGGGATCACAGCGGGAATTACCTTCAGGCGCTGCTGGTGCAGGACCAGGAGCGGCGCAACGCCGAGAATCTCTCGGAATCGGTGGGCATCTCGGCCCGGGCGATGCAGCGCTTTCTCACCGAGGCCCGGTGGTCCGATGAGACAGTCATAGGGCGGTTGCAGGAATACTTGGCCCCCAGGCTGGGACACCTGGAGGCGGTGTGGGTGTTCGATGGCAGCGACTTCCCCAAGCAGGGCAGGAAATCGGCGGGAGTGGCCCGGCAGTACTGCGGCAGGCTGGGCAAGGTGGCCAACTGCCAGGGTGGGATGTTCCTGGCCTACGTCAGCCCGCTGGGCCGGGCGTTGGTGGACAAGCGGCTGTATCTGCCCAAGAGTTGGACCTCCGACCAGGACCGGTGTGCTGCGGCGGGTGTGCCGGAGGACCGGCGGAACTACCGGTCAAAGACGGAGTTGGCCCTGGAGATGCTGGAGCGGGTCCTGGAGTTGGGCTACCTCAGGGCCGAGTGGGTTGCCGGAGACGACGCCTTCGGGATGTCGCCGACCTTCCGGGAGGGACTGGCGGCCCTGGGGATGCGCTACGTGCTGGACGTTCCGGGCGGCACTACGGTCTGGCCCTTGGACCCGGCTTGGACCAGTCCGGAATATCCGGGGTTCGGCCGCCCCCGCAAACCCAAGCTGCGGCCTGGGCAGCGGCGGACCATGGAGCAGCGCGGTGATGAACTGCCGGATGAGGCTTGGCGGGAGATAACGGTGGCCCAGGGAAGCCAGGGGCCGCGCACCTACCGGTTCAGTGCCCAGCGGGTGCGGGCCACCAGGAGGCGCAAGCCCGGCGAGGAACTGTGGGCCGTCTGGCGCCGGAACCTGGACGGCAGCGAGCCCCGCTACTACCTGTCCAACGCTCCCGAGGGCACAACCTTGGAGACTCTGGCCTACGTGGGTGGGTCCAGGTGGCGCATTGAAACGGAGTTCGAGACTGAGAAGGGTGACGTGGGGCTGGACGAATACGAGACCCGCAGCTGGGCAGGGTGGCATCACCACATAGCCATGTGCCTGCTGGGTGGAGCGTTCCTGCTGAGCCTGCAGCAGGATTGGGGGGAAAAAGATGCCCCGGATCACGAGGCCACAGGTGTACCGGGTGGTGCGGGAGATGCTGCCCCGGGAGCAGTTCGGGCCCGATCAATTGCTGTTGTGGCTGGAGGATACGCAGCTACGCAACGAACGGGCTCGCCGTTCCCACGAGAGACGCCGCTCCACCCGCCGCGAAAGCAGGATGGAGCCGCCACCTTAAACCCGTCGTTGTAGTACTAGAAGTCTGGCCGAAAAGTGCACTGACCTCGACTGTTCCGATATAATTGTCAGGATAATTTAATGGGTGTGGGAGGCAGGGGATGCTGGGAAAACGCTCTAAACAGCTGGGGTTCCTGGAAGCGGACCATCTCTACCTGGACTATGTGGGCCGCGGCTCCTTCTACGGCTTCCTGGCCTCCCTGCGGGGTCAGCTATTTCGAGACGAAGACTTCGCCGAACTGTATTGCCCGGACAATGGCCGGGATAGCGTGGCGCCCAGTCTGGTGGCCACCGCGCTGTTGTTGCAAGCCTACGACAAAGTGAGCGACCTGGAAGCCAAGCAGAGGGCGGACTTCGATATCCGGTGGAAGGTGGCGTTGGGGATTGAGGTGGAGGACCGTCCCTTTGCCAAGAGCACCCTGCAACTGTTTCGAGCCCAGCTGATCCTCCACGACCGGGTGCGGGCCGTCTTTCAGCGCAGCCTCCAATTCGCCCGGCAGACCGGCTGCCTGAAAGGACGGCGGATGAAGGTGGCGGTGGACACCACCTACATTCTGGGCCGGGGAGCGGTCAAGGACACCTACAACCTGCTGGCCGACGGCATCGTCCAGGTGGTCCGGGCACTGGCCCAACTGGATGGGACCCGGGCCGAGGAGTGGGCCTTGAGACACGGCCTGGAGCTTTACTTTGGCTCCAGTGTGAAGGGAGAGGCGGGGATTGACTGGGACAACAAGAAAGAGCGGCAAGCCTTACTGCAGAAGATAGTAGCCGATGCTGACCTGGTATTGGAACTGGCCCGTCAGGCCCAAGGTAGATTTCCCGCAGATAGTCCTGAGCGCCAGGCTATTGGAGAAGCAGCGGAACTCTTGGGGCAACTCCTCTTGCAAGATGTGGAACGGCAGGAGGATGGTCCGGCCCTGAAGGATGGCGTAAGCCGGGACCGGGTCCCTTCGGCGCACGACCCGGAGATGCGCCATGGGCGCAAAAGCAGCAGCAAACGCTTCGACGGACATAAGGCTGCCGTGGTGGTGGATACCGATTCCCAACTGGTGACCGCGGTAGATATCCTGCCCGGCAATGCCGGTGACAACACCGGAGTCCTGGAACTGGTGGAGCAGAGTGAAGAGAACACGGGCATAGCTGTGGAGGAGACCATTGGGGATGCGGCCTATGGGGATGGCGGGACGCGGCAGGCCTTTGCCGATGCCGGTCGGACGCTAATAGCCAAGGTGCCGGGTCGTCCCAGAAAAGACCACTTCCCCAAAGAGGACTTCCAGATCGACCTGGCGGCCGGCACCGTCACCTGCCCAGCCGGTAATGTTACCCACACCTTGCGGACCTTCGGCACCCGGACCAACCGGTTGGGTCAGACCTATCCGGTCCAGAGTTTTCAATTCGACCCGGCGGTCTGTGGCGTATGCCCCCTGCGGTCCCAGTGCGTGGCAGCTGGAGAGGGCAAAGGCCGTACGGTGACTCTCCATCCCCAAGAGGCGCTCCTGCAACAAGCCCGGGCCTTCCAGAAAAGTGAGAGCTTCGCCGAATACCGCAGCCGGCGGCAGGTGGTCGAGCATCGCCTGGCTCGGCTGGTGCAACTGGGGGTCCGCCAATCTCGCTACTTTGGTCGGGCCAAGACCCTCTTTCAGCTACTCCTGGCAGCCACGGTGGCCAACCTGACCCTGGTGGCTACCAGGATGGGGATGATGTCCCAGGCTTCAGGCTCCTCCCCCAATAAACCAGAGAATAGACCGGACCGGCTCGCCGCCGGGTCGCCCATCGTTACTGCCCAATTCATATTGGCCGCGGCCAGATGGGTCGCCCTTAGTCTCAGACTTGGCCCAGTCCACTGGTTATCCTCCACCTCATCTCGTCACAGCAGGGCTTTTCAGCCGGGCTTCTAGGCCTGATCCCGGACTTGATAATTGACGGAATCATCGGGTATAGCTTGCAAGGCGATCCCCGTGGCGCTTCCGCGGGAATGATCCGGTGGGCGAACTCTAAAGAAGCTCCGATCCTGGCCCTGGACGCGCCGTCCGGCGTGGACACCACCACGGGCCAAGTGTTTGACCCGGCCATTCGCGCCACGGCAACCATGACCCTAGCCTTGCCAAAAGAAGGATTGCGCGCGCCCGGCGTGGGGATCCAAACAGGCGAATTATACCTGGCCGACATCGGCGTACCGCCGTCGCTATACGCCAAACCGCCTCTAGGTCTGACGGTGGGCAACATCTTTGCCCAGAACGAGATCATCCGGCTTATTTGAGCAGGTATAGTTCCAGGAATATTGGGCGGCTAAACCAACTCGTTAACCACACCGGTTCCTCAGCCACCGCATCAAAGCGTTAATATGGGTTGATTCGCCAAAGCCGGCCAATTTTTGATCGGGGTGCGAAGGTCGAGTAGCATGCTGTTGACCTCCAAAGGCTCAAAGTTCGCACTTCTCGCCATCGTGTTGGTGATGATCGTAGCTTGTTCAAATACGCCACCGATACGTTGGCCCACACAGGCCGAAACCGACGTCCCTGCCCACGCCTACTCCGGTGTGGATTCAGATAGGGTATTGGGACGATTCGCAGTCGCCAACCTGGCTCAAAGGAACCACCATCATTTTGTACTCGGTAGACGGAAAGTTGATCTTGAAATCACATTACTTCGATGGATCGACAAAAGTGCAAGAGCTCGTCCGGTCATCCAACCAAGAGGAGAGGTACGATATCGTAGGCGCTGCTTCCGAATATTACGTGGGTCAGTATGACGACCTGCTGGCGTATGGCGACACGGGGCTCATTTGGGTGGCTTCGTGTAACGCCCCGTACGATTTGGATGGGTTATTAGGTTGTCATAGTCCATGATTCACCGGGAAATCATGCCGAACATGATCTAGGGTTGGATTCTATCCCAAGGCAGAATGAGGCGGTGGATTCGCGGCTAAAGGACCGGCTCCAGGTGGAAACATCAATTCGCGCTAACTACATTTGACCTGCTTAGACTCGTTGGTGCGGCAGGCGTTCAGATGAACGGGACTCCACACATTTGAAAAGCTTGAATTGTGCGACAGGGCTGGAATCGTTGGCGGCGCGGACTTATGGCGCGAAGCTGGAACGTGCCTGGGCGCCCCAGCGGCCGTCGACTCTGGTCATGATCCACAGGGATCGATGGGTGGCGATGGGGCCGTTGTCCTTGTCGTAGCGGGTGAACTGGATAAAGACGTGGACCTTGTTTTCCGAGCTGTGAATCACCTGGGTGGAGTCCAAGACGCTGTGATGCCAGGCGTCCCCGGCCCGGCTGGTAAATTGGTCGAGATAGGTGTCTTCCAGATCCGCCAGCGTGGGGTAGATGGCCACTCCATTTCCGGAGATCCCCACGTGAGGCACGTGCATGGTGTTGAAAAGGGCCTGATGGTCACCCGCGTTTAAGGCGGCGAAGTAATCCTCCAGCGCCTGAATCGCCCCGGCATCGCTGCTCGCCCAAGGATTTTCTGTCATGAACGCGCCGCCTTATTCGCAAGAGTTGGCCGGTTGGACCTGCGGTTGGACGTCCGGGGGTTCGCTGGTCTTAATCCCGCTCTGGGGGGTAGGGTATGGGTGTGGGGTCGTAGGGCTCCAGCCAGTCTTCCCGGTACCAACCACCCACCTGCTCGCCGGTTGCGTCGTCAATCAACTCATAGGCGCCATGGCTGTCGAAATATCCCCGTTGGGCCACGATATACTTTTGGGGCGTCTCGGCGCCGGTGGCAACTCGCTCACGAACCGCGTCTCCCACGTTCCATCTGAATTGGGCTTCTACCAAGTTATGTCATTCTCCCACCAGGATTATCCGGCCGGCGAGGTTCATTCGCGCCGGTGGTTCTCGATTTATGTTGGATGCGCTGTTCGCCGTCCTAAGAGACCGCCTGTGGCTCCCGCAAAAGCTCGCCCACCCTGGATGGGTGCAAGAGGGTCCGGGCCTCGGCGAAGGCAAGTTCGTCAGAGTTGGACCGTTGCACGGCGTTGCCGCTTTCCAGCGAAGCAACGGGTACTCCGTCCCGATACACGACCCGGTTGCCCAGGATCGCGGGCACCCGGTCGCCCGGTGTTAGGATGCCGACCACGTTCAAGGGGTCGCAGGCGGAGACTGTCACCATCTGTCCGGTGGGCTCCTGCTTTTTCACTGCGCGCAGTGATTCCACCGCCTCAGGCAGGGCGAATTGCTCGCCCACGAAGCCGGTGATAAACCGGCCGCCTCTAATCTCACCTCTGGCTTCCAACCGGCGCAAGACCCGCACCAGTTCCCGCCACGGAGGGGCCATGGGCTCCCTGGCCAGCAGCTCCGGGAAGATGATGCCGTACCGGAGCAATAGCTGCCGGGCCCTGGCTTCGGTGGGGTTCTCTTTGGGATCGACGGCTTCTAATAAGGACCAGCGGCCCTGGCCGGGAGGCCGGCGCAATAGGCTGCGGCGGGTTTTGGCGGCTCGCCTGCCGTTGTTGTTATTACCCTTGATCCTGCGCCGCAGGGGCTCCAACCCGTCGGAAGTGATCCTGCCGGAAGCGGCCAACTGCCACAGAGCTTCCTCCACGTCGGCGGGCAGGCGGTGGGTGGTGGAAACCATATCGGTCAGGAAGCAAGCCCCTCGCCGGGAAAGCACATCCAACAACTCACCCATGGCGCCTGGAGGGTTTAGCTCCTCTCCTCGCGGGGCGTCCCAAAGCCAGTCGATGGACTCCCTCAGGGCCAGCGTGATGGGAGTGCTTCGAGTCAGGGCGGAACGTTTGGATGATCCGCGGCCGTTTGAATGGGGGCGGGAAAGGCGGCCCCAAACGGCTTCTCCGCCCAGGCAAAGGCTATCCAGATACCCGGGTTGGTAGGAATTCATGCGGCATGGCAGAAGTTCGGATTCCAACGCGCCGCTAGCGGCCTCGAACCCCTGCAACTGCTCGATTATGTCAAATAAACCGCCCTCGCCCTCCAGCCGGGACGATGGGTCGGCGTGCTGCCACTTGAGCAGGAATCTCATGAAAGTGGCCTGGGTTACCGGCTCCACTTCCCGGCGGAGCCCGCCGATGGTTGAGCGGTGGATCCGGGCTAATATGCGCCGGTCGCAGAATTCTTCTTCTTTTAACCCGGGCCTAAAACTGGCCCTCAACACCAGGCCTTCCACTTCCATCTGGCCCAGGGCGTAATCGACGTCCGAGGTTTCGGCCCCCAGGGTTTCCGCCAACTCGCGGCAAGTGAACGGCCCGGAGGACTCGGCCCAGCCGCGCACGATGATAAGCAGAGCGTCTTCCATCGTTAATTGAGGGTCCGCGGCCGCTCCGGAGAGAGGTTGGGGTTCCAGCCGGGCGCCGGGAAATGCCGCCAATAGCAACGGTAAGCCTTCGGTGGCCGCCCAAGCCCGGTTGCCGCCGGGCAAGGTTACGCGGTAGGCCCGGCCGGCCTTTAGCAACTCACTAAACCACCGGTCTGTTTCTCCCGGCCCAGAGCCAGATCCGGCCACCGCGGGTGATGGATGATTTTCCGGCATCAAGCCCAAGATCAGCAGCGCTTCATGCAGTTCGTCCGCGTCCCTTATCCTGGGCCAGGCGTTGGCCGTTTCTTCTTGAATTGACCGGATGTCTAAGGCTCCCAGGTCTTGCGGGTCGTCGGGTAATGCCCGGCGCAACGAGACGGCGCGAGCCCGCCGCTCCTCCAGGGGGGCGTCGTCCAAGAACGCGTACGGCGCGGCGTTTAGGATCTGGTGGGAGAATGCCGACGGTTGGACGGTGTCCTTGGCGTAGATTTCTATTTCGCCAGATTCGATGCCCGCCAAAACACCTTTCAGACCCTCCACATCCATGTTTTCAGTAAGGCAATCCCGGATGGTCTCGAACACCAGTGGATGGTCGGGCGGTTCGATGTCTCCTGGCGGGGCATTATCCTGGCAGGCCACCTGGGAAGGGAACACCGCCGCCAACATGTCGTCGGAACGCATTCGCAGCAAAGGCGGCGGGACCTTTCGTCCGCCGCTCCACCGCAGAACGGCCAGCGACCTTGTGGCGTCCCAGCGCCAACGGGTGCCAAATAATGGTGCTTGAAACACCGCTTGAAGCAGAACCTCTTCCACCGTGTTTTGCTGGATGTAGTTGAAAATGTCATCCAATGGGAAGGACATATTCGGACCCAAGGAAAAGTTGAGCCCGTCATCCGTGGCCGACGCCTGTAGTTCAAAGTCGAACGTGCGGCATATACGCTTGCGCAAAGCCATGCCCCATGCCCGGTTGATTCGGGCGCCGAAGGGTGCGTGGATCACCACTTGCATCCCGCCGCTTTCATCGAAAAAGCGTTCGGCCACCACTCTCTTCCCGGTGGGTACGGCGCCCAGCACCCGGACGCCTTCTTCCATGTACGCCACCAGTTGCCGTGCGGCTTCGGCGGATATCCGGGCCCCGGCGGCAACCCAATCTTGAGCCCCAATGGGGTCTTCAAGGCGTTGGAAGATCCCTTCTCGCAGGTCGGTGACCTCTTGAGAAAGTTCATCGGTCCTTCCAGGGGACTCCCCCAGCCAAAATGGAATGCTGGGGCTCTGGCCCTGGGCGTCTTCCACCCGAACCTTTCCTCTCTCTACGCGGCGAATCTTCCAGGGTGTGTTGCCCAGCAGGAAGATGTCCCCCGCCAGGCTCTCGATGGCAAAATCTTCGTTGACCGTGCCCACGAATGTCCCTTCGGGGTCGGCGATTACGTCGTAGTCTGCGTTGTCCGGTATTGCCCCGCCACAGGTGAGGGCCGTGATGCGCGCCCCACGGCGGCCGCGAAGCAGGCCGTTGACACCGTCCCGGTGCAACAATGCGCCGGAGCGTCCCAGCCTGGGGGAGAACCCTTTGGACAGCACTTCCAGAACTTGATCGAACTTTTCCCTGGGCAGGTCCCGGTAGGGGTATGCCCGGCGGCAAAGCTGGAAAAGATCGTCTTCTCCCCATTCTTCGGCGGAGCAAGCGGCGACGATCTGCTGGGCCATCACGTCTAGGGGCCACGGTGGAATGGTTAAAGTGTCCAGGTTTCCTTGGCGGACTCCCTGCAGCAGAGCGGTGCATTCCAGCAACTCGTCCCGGGTCAACGGGAATAACCGGCCCTTGGGCGTTCCTCCCACGGTGTGTCCAGACCTGCCGATGCGTTGCAACAGCAAGCCGATGGAGCGGGGTGATCCTATCTGGACCACCAGGTCGACCAAGCCGATGTCGATGCCCAATTCCAGGGATGCGGTGGCCACGCAAACCTTGACTTGGCCCGTTTTCAGCTTTTCTTCGGCGGCCAGCCGCGTGGTCCGGGAAAGGCTGCCGTGGTGGGCAACCACCGCCTCTTCGCCCAATCTTTCCGACAGTTGATGGGATACCCTTTCCACCAGTCTCCTGGTGTTGACGAACACCAGGGTGGTCCCGTGGCTGTTGGCCAGATCGGTTACTGTGTCCAGGGTTTCTCCCCAAACCTCGTGGGTGGCGATGGGGCCCAACTCCAGACTGGGAAGCGCCAGATTCAGGTCCAGTTCCCTGGCGTGGCCAGTGTCTACTATCAGGCATTGGGGATTCCCTTGTTCGTCGATGCTGTCGTTGCCAACCAGGAATTTGGCGACTTCTTCGATGGGCCTTTGGGTTGCTGACAGTCCGATGCAGGTGATCGGGTCTTCCGCCAGCGCCCGGAGCCGTTCCACCGACAGGGAAAGATGGGAGCCCCGTTTGTCGTCGGCCACGGCGTGAATCTCATCGAGGATCAAAGTCTTGACGTGTTTGAGTCCTTCCCGGCCACTGTTTGAAGTCAGCAGTATGTACAGGGACTCTGGAGTGGTTATCAATATATGGGGCGGCCGCTTGGCCATCTTCTGGCGTTCCGAGGCTTTGGTGTCGCCAGTGCGCAGCCCGGTGCGAATCTCGGGCAATGGCGTGCCCAGTTTTTCCGCAAGGGCCCGAATCTCTTCCAGGGGACCCGCCAGGTTCTTCTGGATGTCGTTGGAGAGCGCCTTCAGGGGTGAGACGTAGACCACCTGGGTAGTTTCAGGCAGACCTTGTTCTAAACCCTGACGCACCAGGGAGTCTAGGCACGTCAAAAAGGCAGCCAGCGTCTTTCCCGACCCGGTGGGCGCGGCGATCAGGGTATGTGTGCCCTTGGCGATGGCCGGCCATCCCTGAGTCTGGGCGTCGGTGGGGCCTTGGAACTTGCCGCTAAACCATGCCCGGATGATGGGATGAAACTGGGAGAGTGGCATGGCGTAATTCTAGCATAAGCCGGGTGGATTTAAGGTCCGTCGATGTCATCGGCCGTGTTGGAGCGGCGGCGCCAGACGAAGGGGGTTAGTCCCTGCCATGGGATTCAGGCATGAAGAACTCGCCCTGCTGGCGGTCAATGAAGCCGTCGATCCAAGTGGGTGATATGCCCGGGCTGTCCAGGGCCGCTTGTACGATGGTCTTGTTGAACGTGCCGATGTCCTCGGACCCAAGGAAATCCGCCACCGGGAGCCAGCGGCATTCGGCGATCTCTTCAGCCTGCATTATTATCTCCGAGCTCAAGGGGTGGAGCCGGCAGACGAAATAGATGTCCGACTTGCCGTACCGGTATTGATGCCAATGGCGAAAACAAACCAGCGATTCGAATTCGGTCCGCACGCCGGTCTCCTCAAGTATCTCCCGTTCCAACGCGTCCACCAGATGCTCTCCCTGAAGCAGCGCGCCTCCGGGAAGCTTGAATTGGGCGGGGCGGCCGCGAAACCCGTACTTTTCTCTAACCACCAGCAACTCGCGCTCCTCGTTGAGGACCACGCCGCCGGCGCCGATGTAGTGGGTGGCGTAGGGCGGCAGATAGGTGTCCGGGACTATCCGGTGGATCATCATCAGATAGTCGTCCCCGCTGTGGTGGAAGATGAATCCCGCTTCCACCGCCACGGGAATCAATTGGGATAGGGAGATGGGCACCTCCATCCAAACGGCCAAAATCCCCTGGGCTTTCCACGCAGCCACTGAATCGGCAAGCTGTAGCCGGAAACGGCTCGGGTCTTCCGGCAGAGCTTCCGGCCGGGTGACAACCGCCCCAAAGGGATTGGTGGTGGATTCCAGAAGGTCAGGCACGTGCTACTCCAACTTTAGCCGCAGTGGCATTTGTGATCAAAACCAAGGTTAAATGCGCCTCGGTCTTGGGCGCAGAGTATAGCATAACCCACCCGCACCGTTGACTCGCCAGGTAAATAGTGATTACCCTGGCGGCAAATGAAATCGCCCGTATCCTAGACGAATAGATCCTACGTGAATCAGAGGAGTTGAAGTGGCAGATTCCCTAACGGAAACCGTGGGACTGGTGGAGACTGAGGCGTCACGGACCCGGGATTTTCTGGCGGGTTTGGAGGAAGTTCAGTGGTCCTGGGACAGCTCCTGCGAAGGTTGGACCGTGGCCGACGTGGCGGCCCATCTATCGGCGGGCGCCAACACATGGGCCAATTCGATCGGCAGGGCCGTAGAAGGCGATTCCGGCCCGCCGGAGGGCCAGGTTCCTTTAGCCCCAGGCCAGCGTGGCTCGGAAATCATCTCCCAAAGCGCGATCTCGTATCGCCAAGAAGCGGGAAGCAAGCTGATGGAGAGTTTCAGCGCTGGCTATGACCTCTTACGAGAGTCCCTATCCAAACTGAAGCAAGAGGACTGGGACAAACCGTGTTACCACCGGCGCGGCCCGATGACGATCAGGGGTTTCGTGGCCCTTCGGGTGCAGGAGCTGGCCGTCCATGGTTGGGACATTCGCTGGGGAATAGACAACTCGGCGGAATTGTGGGAGGAACCCCTGGGCTTGCTGTCAGGCAGGGTGTCCCGGTGGCTGAGGACAGCATTTACAGCCGGATTGGACCTGCCAGTTCCGGTCCGCTACCGGTTCGACATAGCGGGTCCGGTGGAGATCAAACAAGACGTGGCGGTCAACGGCGGCGAGTTTCAGATTGAGATTCCGGGCGACGGCGAGGCCGACGCCGTATTCAACTGCGACACAGGGAATTACATATTGCTGATCTTCGGCCGGTTAGACGTGAAACAAGCATCGGCCGAGGGCAGATTGGATATCACCGGGTCGATGGAGCAAGCGGGTAATTTTACTTCCTGGTTCAAGGGGTTTTAGCCGATATCAGCTGGATTGGGGAAGAAAAGCTGGACTACAGGAGGGAGAAACGCTTTCCAGCCGGCCGCTGGGTGATGGAACGTACTTTGTAACGCCTTTCCAAGTGTCGAGGCATCCCGGTGCGCTAACGGTATCAATTCGCCGTGTCTCTGCCCGCTAATCTGCCACGACGGGACCAGTGCTCAATCATAGAGTGTCTCCTAGTATTACAACGTCAGTTCAGGGAGGGATGTGGGGTGATGCCCGCATGGCGGCGCGGCGCTTGGCATGGGAGCGTTTGGCCCGTTCGTTACTGTCCTGCGTATCCTCAAGCCACCGCAGCAACTCGGTTGGCCCGAACCGTTCCCGGGGCAGCATTTCCCGCACCACCCGGTAGACCTGCGGCCTCGTGATCCGGGGCATCTTTTCCCCCCCAAGCCTGTTGCAGGCTCAGCAGAAAAGCTCCGCCCAGCAGGCACAGGGCCACGTGGTGATGCCAGCCAGCCCAGGTGCGGGTCTCGTACTCGTCCAGGCCTACGTCGCTTTTCTCCGTCTCAAACTCCGTTTCTATACGCCAACGGGAGCCTCCCACGTATGCCAGGGTCTCCAACGGGGTATCCTCCGGAGCATTGGACAGGTAGTAGCGGGGTTCGCTGCCGTCCAGGTTCCGGCGGTAGACGGCCCAGTGGATTTCGCCGGGCTTGCGCCTGCTGGTCGGTCGCACCCTCTGGGCGCTGAAAAGGTAGCTGCGTGGTCCCTGGCTTCCCTCGGCCACCGTAATCTCACGCCAGGCCTCCTCCGGCAACTCGTCGCTGCGCTGCTCCATGGTCCGGCGCTGACCGTCTCGCAGCCTGGGTTTGCGGGGACGCCCGAATCCCTGATACTCCGCACTGGTCCAGGCAGGCTCCGGCGGCCACACCGTAAAGCCGGACGGAACGTCCAGCACGTACCACATCCCCAAGGCCGCCAGGCCCTCCCGGAAGGACGGCGACATCCCAAAGGCGTCGTCCGCCGCGACCCATCCAGCCTTCAGGTGGCCCCGCTCCTGTGCCCGCCCCACCATCTCCAAGGCCAACTCCGTCTTGGACCGGTAGCCCTGCCTATCCTCCGGCACACCCGCCGCCTCACACCGGTCTTTGTCCGAGGTCCAACTCTCGGGCAGATACAGCCCCTTGTCCACCAATGCCCGTCCCAACGGGCTGACATAGGCCAGGAACATCCCCGCCTGGCAGTTGGCCACCTTCCCCAGCCTCCCGCAGTACTGCCGGGCCACTCCCACCGACTTCCTCCCCTGCTTGGGAAAGTCGCTGCCGTCCAGCGCCCACACCCCTTCCGGATGCTCCAGCCGGGTTCCCAGGTACTCCTGCAGCCGTCCTATAATCACCTCATCGTCCCAGGGAGAATCGGTGAGAAACCGCTGCATCCCTCGGGCTGACCCCGGAACCGTCTCCGACAGGTTCTCAGCGTTGCGCCGCTCCCCAGACTGTACCAGCAGGGCCTGGAGATAATGACCGCTGTGCTCCCGCGTCTCCCGGCGGCCAAACAGCGGCGCGAAGTAGGCGTGAAAATCCCGAAATGACCCGTACACCTGCTCGAAAGCTGACGCATCCACATCCCCACCTGCCTATTCCCTCTCCAGCTACACAGTCATCCTATCAAACTAACTGACGTTGTAATACTAGAGGTCTGGCCGGAAAGCCATTGGCCGGGTTTCGCGCTACGCCAGACAGACGTATTATAGTCTTATGTGGCATGATAGTGTCTGTAATACAGTTCAAGAACCCACTGTTACATCGATAATCGTCGCTAAGAAAATGACGACTTGGGGAGAATCGGGGTTTCCGTCCGAGTTTCTAGCGCTTCTGGTGAAATCTCCCGAAGCTGGCTAGACCGCAGGTAAGCCAGCAGGTTGAATCCGATAAACATGGAGGCGCAAATAACCAGGGTAACGACATTTCCCAATAGTGTCGACAGCACTCCACCCAGCAACCACCCCAAGGGCAAGCTCTGCCTGGTGATCCTGAAAATGCCGACGACCCTTCCCCGCATTTCTTCGGGGACTGAAGTCTGGATCAAGGAGTGCATGTTATTTACCCAATACATAGCCCCAACCCCCATCAGGAAAGAGCACATCAAGGAGAGCGGGAAATTGGTGGAAAAGGCAAATGCCACCATGACCCCACAATAGAAAACGGAAGCTAGCACCACAACGCCGCCTTGGCGCTTGACGTTACCCATCATCGCCAGAGAGGCAGACGCGATGAGACCACCGGCTCCATAAGCTCCCATTAGAAAACCCAGTCCCTTGGCCCCTGCGTCCAGCACGTCCCTAGTACTACAACGACGCGTTATGAGAAAACACGCTCAGGTCTTCTTCTTCAGCTACGGACCGTTCATCATGGGAGACTCGCACTCGTTCGTTGCCAGCTTCAAAATCCGCCCACGAGTTACCTTGTAGGATAACACGTCGTTGTAGTACTAGAACTCCGGCCGAAAACCCTATTTTATCCCGATTTGGGCCCAAAATTCGTAACTGTTCAGACTTGATGAGGTGAATTGGCTCAAAGCCGTTGGAAAAACGCTGGCATGGCCGGGGGAGTTGTGGCATACCAGGGAGGTGGACACTGAACTAGACCTGAACGCGGCGAGTGGCGAAACTCTGCTGGAGATAATTGCCGGCCAGCGGGCAGTCATTGCCGATTTGCAAAGGCGGATTGGGGTTCTGGAATCCCGTCCCAACCGGCGCGGGTCGTCGGGGATGCCGGGTAATCAGCCGCACTCCAGCCGGCAAGCGCCGGAGAAAAAGGAGCCCAGAAAGCCGCGCCGCCATGGCTTCGCCCGCCAGCGCATGACTCCTACCCGGCGGGTGGAGCATGCCGTGGCGGTCTGTCCCGACTGCGGGACTCACCTGAACGGCGGATGGGTACAGCGAACTCGGGAAGTCATTGAGCTACCGGTGGCTCCGGTAGAAGTGACCGAGCACGCCCTGGTAGCCCGCATCTGTCCGGTATGCCAGCGGCGCCGGCTGCCCAAAGAGGCCCTGCAGGGGGTGGTTCTGGGCCAGCAGCGCCTGGGGGTCAATCTGGTAAGCCTGATGGTGACCCTGCGGGAGGAGGGACGGTTGCCCATAAGAATTATCCAATGGTACCTGGAGAGCGTCCATCAGTTGCACCTGAGTGTTGGCGCCATCGTCGAGGCCGTCCATGGAGTAGCCCGTCAGGCTGAGACGGCGGTGCGAGAGGTGCTCGAGCAAGTCCGCGCCAGTCCCGTGGTGCAGGGCGACGAAACCGGCTGGCGCCAGGACGGGAGCAACGGCTATGTTTGGACCTTCAGCACTCCCAGCGAACGATACTTCCTGCGTCGGGGTCGGGATAAGGGGGTGGTGGATGAGGTGCTGGATTTCTCCTTCAGCGGAGTGTTGGTCAGTGATTTCTACGCGGCCTATAACCACTACCCGGGCCTGAAGCAACGGTGCTGGGCTCATCTGCTGCGGGATATCCATGACCTGAAAGGGTTGTACCCAGAAGACGCTGGGCTGGCTCAGTGGGCCGAGGCGGTTCACCAGGTCTACACGGAGGCCAAGGCCTCGGTCCTTCCCCGAGCCCAGCCAGGCCATCGCACCCAGCTAATGCTGGAGGAGAAACTAATGGTCTTGGCGCGGCCTTTCCTTAAAGATCCCCTGGCGAAAGATCCCCTGGCGGTTCAGGCCAAGCTCTGCCGGCGCATGGAACGGTTCATCAAGGAACTGTTTGTCTTCGTGTCGGACCCAGCCGTGCCCTCAGACAACAACGCCGCCGAGCGGAGCCTGCGGCATCTGGTAACCAGTCGCAAGATCAGCGGCGGCACCCGCTCAGGGCAGGGCGCCGACAGCAAGATGACCTTGGCATCCCTCTTTGGCACCTGGCGGGCCAGAGGTCTCAATCCCCTCCTGGAATGCCGCCGGTTGCTCACTTCCCCTCAACTCTGACCAGTTTCCAAAATTCGTATCTGGTGAATGCCTGTTCTGGAGCGAATTTGGACTTTTCGGCCGCGTCTCTAGCGTAGACGGGCAACATCATCAACAAAACTCCGGCGAAAATAATCAGGCAGCCCAGGAAGAGCAACCAGGCGACATGCGGAGTGCGCCGAACATAGGTCAACCCTTCGGCCAAGTCCCGAAGAGCGGATGCTCGCTGGTCCTGCCTCGCCGGAGTCTTGAGCCGTACGAATAGCAGGGCGGCGAGCGCCACCAAATAGACGCCGCCAATGCAATAGAGCACCGCACCCACTCCGCTGAAGGCCATGAGCACCCCCGCGATCGACGGTCCGACGATACTGGCCAGGTTATTCGCGATGGAGTTTAGGGACACCGCATTGAGCATGCGTTCCCGGCCTACGGCGTCGAACACAATAGTCTGAGCGGCAGGCCAGTCGAAAGCGCTTACCCCTCCGGCGAGGACCACCAGCAGTAGGATGTGCCACAATTCCACGACTTGAGCGGTAATCAGGAAGGCGGTTAGAAACGAGAGGCCCATCAAGGCAACCCGGGACCGAATCATGATGGATCTTCGGTCAAACCGGTCCGAGATTACCCCACCAATCAACGAGAGCAAAATGATGGGGACGGCTGAGAGACTGTTAGTGATCCCCATCAAGAGCTTGGAATCGGTCAGCTCCAGCACTAGCCAAGCAATCGCCATACGGCTGACACTCCCGCCCATCATCGTAAGGCCGTTGCTTAGCCATAGGTAACGAAACGCCGGAAGACTTAGCGTATCCAGGAACGCCGGACGCCATAGGGAGGATCCGGACAGGGGTATACCCATTCTGCCCGCATTGCGCCGGACCATAGCTCGTAATCTCATGGCCGGATAACCTTCATAAGACCTTGAATTGCCCCGAATCGCACCACGGATTTATTTGGTAACTAAATTTAGGGCCATTCACCAGGCGCCCGTCGCTAAAACACAACCACCGAACGTAGCACCTCTCCCCGCTCCATCTTGTGAAAGGCGTCTTCCACTTCGCCTAGAAACTCGGACGGAAACCCCGATTCTCCCCAAGTCGTCGGTTTCTTTGCGACGATTGTCGATGTAACAGTGGGTTCTTGAACCGTATTAAAGACACTATCATGCCACATAAGACTATAATACGTCTGTCTGGCGTAGCGCGAAACCCGGCCAATGGCTTTCCGGCCAGACCTCTAGTACTACAACGACGCGTTATGAGAAAACACGCTCAGGTCTTCTTCTTCAGCTACGGACCGTTCATCATGGGAGACTCGCACTCGTTCGTTGCCAGCTTCAAAATCCGCCCACGAGTTACCTTGTAGGATAACGCGTCGTTGTAGTACTAGGGAGATGGTCTCTGAGACGAATTTGTCCAGGTCTAGGCGGCCCTGCAGGTGCAGGTCTATGTAAGTAGGAAAGTCCCGGGAGGGCAGGCAGTCGCCGTACCAAGAGGACTTTAGGCTGCCTCCCCGGCCGAAAACCTCCAGTAGGGGCAACTCGATCTTCATTTCTGGGTTGGGCACCCCAACAAGCACTACCGTGCCCGCATGGTCCCTGGAATAGAAGGCCTGTTCGTATGTCACTGGGTTGCCCACGGCCTCAATTGCTACGTTGACCCCGTTGCCGCCGGTGATGTCCCTGATCGCCTTCACCGGGTCTGAGCCCGTAGAATTTATCGTGTGGGTGGCGCCAAAATCTTTGGCCCATTCGAGCTTCCGGTCATCGATGTCCACGGCGATTATGGTGTGAGCGCCGGCCAGACGCGCTCCCGCGATGGCTGCATCGCCGACGCCGCCGCAGCCGAAAACCGCCACAGAATCACCCCGGTTGACCCCGCCGGTGTTGATTGCCGCGCCCAACCCGGCCATGATGCCGCATCCGATGAGTCCCGCCGCCGCCGGGCTGACTCCGGGGTTGACCTTCACGGCCTGGCCCGCGTCCACCAGCGTCAATTCGGCAAAGGCGCCGATTCCCAACGCCGGTGACAGAGGGGCGCTGTCGGCCAGGGTCATCGGCTGGCCGGCGTTTCGGCTGGCGAAGCAGTACCACGGGCGTCCCCGCAGACACGACCGGCATGTGCCGCAGGGCGAACGCCAGGCAATGAGCACGAATTCGCCGGGCGCCACGTTGTCCACCCCCGTTCCCACGCTTTCAACCGTGCCCGATGCCTCATGCCCCAGCAGGAAGGGAAATTCATCATTGATGGCGCCTTCCCGGTAATGAAGATCGGTGTGGCAGACCCCGCAGGCCTTCACCCGGACCAGCGCCTCTCCGGGACCCGGATCAGGCACCAGAATCGGCTCTATGCTAACAGGCGCGCCTTTCGACCGGGCGATGACTCCGTTGACCTGGTGGGCCATGGGAATGCTCCTTTTAGGGGATTAGTAAGCGAATTTGAAGTTGTTTATTACGCGTTGAAGGGGGTGTGCATCTTTCGGTTGACTGGACGGGACGTTGTGTTAGATGGGGGGGTTTTGAGCACTTGTCGACTGGCTACGGGGTAGCGGAAATCCCCCTTAATCCCCCTTTGCAAAGGGGGAGACTCTCCAACAGTGAAAGGGGACGAAACGATATTTCGTTAAGAAAATGGACGAAACCTGCCCCCTTTCGTGAGGGGTTGCGGGGATTTCCCCCATTTTCTAACTATCCAACCAAGTTAACGATGCCCGCCAAGTTGTTACGCCTCCCGGGGTCCCAGATCGTTTTGCATGTCAAGAATCGTCTGGTCGCGGGTTTTTTTCTGCCACCGCACCCGCTGGCCTATGGGCACGTTTTCAACCTCGGAGACCATCTTCATGGTCACGAAAACCGGCCCCGGCCGGTTGAGGATGCCCTCTATGTTGTTGGTGAAATCCTCCAGGTTGTCGAAGGCGAAGGTGGATGGATAGCCGGAACCTTCGGCTATGACCTCATATTTGATGTTTTCGGCGTTGGGCACGGGTTGGCCGCCGGTGGTGGCGTAGACACCGTTGTCCAACACGAAATGGTAGAAATTGGTGGGGTTCTTCTCGGCGATTGTGGGTAATGCGCCCAGGTTCATGAGTATGTCGCCTTCGGAGTCGAAGAGAATGATCTTCTCTTTGGGTCTGGCCAGGGCAAGGCCCAACGCGAAGGAGGCGTGGCCGCCCATGGCCGGGTCTCCCAGGGGAACGTCACGGTCTGGCATGTCGCTGACGTTGCTCCAATGCCGGCCGCCCCTGCCCGGGATGACCACGGCGTTGCCACGGTAGGGAGCGAAAGCTTTGAACATATCAAGCATTTGAAACATTGAGTATCTCCTAACCTGTTTTGGGACTCGCCGGGTGGCTAACTTGGGAAACTAACGGTTAAAGCCGTGGAATTCGTCGCCCATCAGCACCGCTACCGGATTGTTGGTCTTTTCGGCGTCCTCGAATGCCAGGGAGATCCGGTCCGCATCGGCGTCGCTTTCAACCAGATAATATTTGATTCCAAAGGCGTGAAGGAAATGCTCGGTGTAAGTGGCGGCAGTGTCGGTGTTGACACCGTGGCGGGTCCAGCCCCGGTAACCCACCATCAACACCACCGGTATGTGCATACCCATGGCCCAGCCCCGCATGGAGTCTCCGGATTCCATGAGGCCCGTGTTTTGGATCAAGATCACGGGCTTGGCCCCGCCGACTGACAGGCCCGCTGCCGTGGAAAATGCCTGGCCTTCCCGGCTGACGGCAATCAGGTCAATGGAGGGTTCCTCCTGCATCAGCGTGTACAAAAAATTGGTCTCGCTGTCGGGAAGCCAGACCACATGGGTAACGCCGTTCTTCTTCATGTGATCCAGAACCGCCTGGGGATCGAACCCGCCTTCCGCTTGGGTCATTGTCGTTTCCTCCGCCGAGTGTTGCGCAGTTTTGGAATGTGATGCCGCCGCCGCGGTGGGGCGCACGGTTTTGAGGACCGCACGCTATCGGCGGCCGAGCCTGATTATAGTTCAATACAGGGTCCGAAGCGCAACTAGAACGGAGAAGGGAGCAGCGTGGTTCAGAAGGTCAGCAAGAGTACGGCAATGGAGGAAGATCACCGGCAAACATCGCCGCCCTTGGCGAGGCAGTGTTAAAGCTAACCGGTGAGATTGACAGGCAACCGTTGATCAACCCTGCTGAGACCGTAAATCCACGCGCCGCAGCGTATAGGTGTCGGAGGCCATGATTTCCGGGATTTGGGGCGCCAGGTTGGTGAAATCGTCGGCCACGGCGGAAATGAGCCGTCCGTTCAACGCGCCTGAGTCATCGCCGGCCAGAAACACCGCCAGCGCCACGGTGTCCTCCAAAGAAGCGCCGCCGCCGCTGGTCACCCTTTGACCCAATTCATATATCTCCGTTGCGTTGACCTCCGCGGCGCCATCCCGCAGCTCCTGCCACATTTGAGTGTCTATGGAGCCCGGACCCAGAGCGTTAACCTGGATATTTTGCTCGGCAAGTTCCAGAGAAAGTACCTCTGTCAGCCGCACCACAGCGGCCTTGCTGGCGCAATAGGCAGAAAGGTAGGCCCAACCGTTGTTTGCTCCGGCGCCGGCCAGGTTGACGATCTTGCCGCCGCCATTTCGGACCATGGCGGGAATGACCGCCCGGGAGCAAAGGTAGAGGCCTATGACGTTGACCTGCATAGTTTGTATCCATGAGTCGACGTCGTTGTCCTGCATCACGCCGACAGGGCCGCCGATACCGGCGTTGTTCACAAGTATGTCGATACCGCCAAACCGGTCCAGGGTCTGCTTGACCATATCCTCGACGCCGGTTTCATCGGTTACATCCACCGGAATCACCAATGTCTCCCTTGCCGGTTCGCCGTTATTTTCGGAAATCTGACGAGCGGTCTCTTCCAACTCCCCGCTTGTCCGGGCGGCCAACGCCAACCGGGTGCCTTGAGCGGCGAAACCCAAGGCAATGGCCCGGCCGATGCCCCGGCCCGCCCCGGTGATGAGGGCGGTCTTCCCTTCAAGTTTCCCTTCGAGTCTACCCTCGTGTCTCATCTGGGCCGTCCACACGTGGTAGGGGCACGGCATGCCGTGCCCCTACGTTCCGATTCGCCATGGCGGGTTGTCTTGTCAGCGCTGCCTTTCGGGAGCCGGGTAGTCGTCGGGGTTGAAGGGCTCTCCGTTCAGGGTCATCGTGTCGTGGAAGAGCCCGGGCCGGTCGATGGTCTGGCGCACGTAGCAGCCGTTGCGGGAGTTGCGGATCAGGCCGGCGACCTTGGCCGGCTCTTCGCTGGATTCCACTTCGTAATGGACTTCGATCTTTTCCGCCCTAGCCTGCACCGTTTGGGCCAGCACTGAGCCCTCGGCGGCCACGGAAAGGGCGACGCTGGCTTTTACGCTGTCCAGTTTGACCTTCATCATTTGAGCGTACCGCTCAAGCTGGGTCATCTCTCAAAAAAGGATGGAAGAGGCGAAATAGGCTAAAGGCGGAGGGGCGGTTCCGTCTCCCATCGGAACCCGCTCGTCGCACATGATGGTGAACCCCCGGATGTCGGCCTGCTTTTTCATCCGCTCCAACATGGTCACGTCGCCTTCGATGGTGATGGCGCGGGAGATGGTGTCGTCGGACGTGGTCTGAGGTGTAGATTGGGAAGAAGAACCCTGTGATGTCATTGCTGCCTCCTGACCGTGAGGTCCATGGCTGGCGGGAGTATATCACGGGAAAAAATCGGTGTGTGGCCAGGCTGCAGCTGGCGGATTCCCCCTCAGCCTACGCCTGCCGATTCCCCCAGATTCCCCCAGATTCCCCCAGATTCCCATGGTACAATCATGCCCGTCCCAGGGGATATTGGCTCGGTTGTGCGCCGTGATGGGGTAAATCTGCCATCGAAGGAAATCGTGTATTGGACTTGGAAATCAAGGGAAAGGTAGCCATCGTCGGGGGCGCGAGCAAGGGGCTCGGCCGGGCATGCGCCCAGTCATTGGCCGAAGAAGGGGCGAGGCTGACCATTTGCAGCCGCACCAAAGAGGACCTGGACAAGGCGGCGGCTGAGATTCACGAAACAACCGGCGCCGAGGTGATGGTTTATGCCGGAGACCTAGACAAGAATGCAACCATCCAGGACCTTATCTCCTCAACCGTAAAGCAATATGGCCAACTGGACATCATGGTCAATAACTCCGGCGGGCCGCCCCTGGCCAGGTCGGAAACGGCCACCGAAGAGCAGTGGGCGACGGCGATCCAACGCTCATTGTTGTTCTTTGCCCGCATGTGCCGCGAGTCCATCCCCCACATGAAAAAACAGGGCGGAGGTCGCATAATCAACATCCTAGCAAGCACCGTCTACCAGCCCATAGACAACCTGGCTCTGTCCGGCGCTACCCGCATGGGTGTGGTGGCTTTCTCCAAGAGCCTGGCCGACGAAGTGGGGCGGGACGGCATCCTGGTGAACAACGTTTGCCCCGGATCCATCCTGAGCGAGCGAATGCTGTCCAACGTGCAGTCCAGGGCCGACCACTTGGGCGTATCTCTGGAAGTGGCGCTGGAAGAGCGCGCCAAAGAAACGGCCGTGGGACGAGTGGGCAAACCCGAGGAATTCGGCCACCTGGTGGCCTTTCTGTCCTCGGCAAAAGCCAGCTACATAACCGGCACCACCATGCTGGTGGACGGCGGCTTGGTCAGGTCTATGGTTTAGCCTTGGTGTAATTGAGCGGGTCGCCATCATGACGTAGGGGCGCACGGCCGTGCGCCCCTACTGCGTTATCCGAAGTCCCAGTTTCCCTTGCGCGTATTTTTAGTTTTAGGCCGGTCTCATCCACTGCTGACCGAACTTTTCGGAATGGGCCATTTCCGCCATGGGCTTGCGGGGCGTGCCTTGGCCTTGGAAGTCGTCTTCCCGATAGCCGAAGGGCAACAACGTGATCAGCTCCATCTCCTGCGGTATGCCCAGCATCTCTTTAACCTTTTCTTTTTGCCCTTCGGCCCGAAGTCCCACGAAACAGGTGCCCATTCCTTCAGACCAGGCGACCAACTCCATCTGTTGCAACGCCCTTCCGGAATCCAGATCGGGACGGGCGGCGTTGTCCATGACTATGGCGATGATCAGCGGCGCTTGGCCAATGAAAGAACCCTGGGTGGCGGTTTCGCCCAGGGCTTTGATAGTGGCCGGGTCTTGGACCAGCACAAAATGCCAAGGCATGCCGTTGCTGGAAGTGGGCGCCCAGCGTCCGGCGCGGAGAATGCGGTTCACTATCCGCCGGGGAATCGGCTCCTGTTTAAAATTCCGCACTGTCCGGCGAGACCTGATGCAATCGTAGACTTCCATTTTTGTCCTCCGTGTGGGTAAACTACCAAGTTTATTGCCATTAAATCCCGCTCACCCTGAGCTTGTCGAAGGGTCCCGTTCCCAAGGGTTGATGTCCCATCTGGCCCAACGCCCTGGTTCGACAGGCTCACCATGAGCGTAGTCTGGCCGTTGAGTGTTCCCTAAATCCAATCGCGGCGTTCACCCGAACGCGGGCTATACCAGGCCAACCCGCTACCCGTGGGGCAAGGGCTTGGACAGCATGTCCTTGATGCGGCCGGTTATGTCATCTTGGTCGTAGCGGCGCAGGAGGTTGATGCGGTTGCGGTTGGGGTCGCCGCCGTGCCAGTATTCGTATACCTCTTGGCGCATGCCAAATGACGAAACGGCCAAGTCGTGGGCGAAACGGTAGAGCCGCGACTTGTATTCCACGTCTACGCCTTTCCCCCGCATGTACCGTTCCAGGTAGGGCCGCAGCTCCGAATTGGCCAAGTCGGCCTCGCTGGGCTGCATGATCAGTCCCGAACCGGATATCTCCCGTAGCAGCTCGACCATGCGCGCCGACGTTTGGGCGAAGAATATGTTCATGCCCGACAGGGAGCCCAACGACATGAGCCCACCTTCGGTCATGTACGCATTGTGCTCCACGCCGTCCATGGCGTGACGCCACATCTCCACGTAGGTGATCATCTCGCCAAGTTTCGCGGACACTTCCCGGTACTCGATAACGCCGATGGACTCGGCGATCATCGTGGCCACCGCGGTCATCAACTTCATGCGCTCGTGGATCCGGCATAGGTTGGCCCACTCCACGAAGTTGATATCGGTGGTGTAACGCTGCAGCACCGGCGAAGAGTCGTAGAGCATGAAGACCCGGTCCCAAGGCACCAGCACGTTCTCAAAGAACAGCATGGCGTCCTGCTCGTCGTAGAGCATTCCCAGGGGATGGCCGTAGCTGCCCACCCACTGGGAGACCGGCTCCCGGCACAGGATCTTCAGGCCGGGGCTGTTGGTGGGAATTGAAAACGACAGAACAAAACGGGGGTCCGACCGGCGCACGAAGGTGGCTGATAGGGACACGTAGCACTCGTTGGTGATGGGCGCGGCCGTGGCCAACTGCTTGGCGCCCTGAACTATGATGCCCTCGGCGGTCTCTTCCACCACGTGCAACGCCAGGTCCTCTTCCCGGGCGGCGCGCAATTCGTTTTGCGGCTGTTCGCTGCGGTCCACCTGGGGGTCGCCCAGGGCATGGGTGAGGAATAGGTCGTTTTCCATGCAGTAGCGGTAATAATTGGCGATGTTCTCGCCGAAGTCGCAATGGGGGTTGGAGACGCCGCCAAAGGAGTTTCGAGCATTGTAGAGTGCGATGATGTAGGGCGCCAAGATGTCCGGCCCCCGTCCCAGCTGCCCCCAACATTGCTCGTTCCAAATCTCGCTGTTGCGCCGTTTGGACCGCAGTTCCTCATGAGACTTGGGCAAGAGCCATGAGACGCTGCACCGGTTGCCGGTGTCTGGGGAGATGAAGGTCATCTCGTCGCGGCGCTCATCCGAGTTTTGCACGTTGTAGATCCGGGCCAATTCGTTGACCATGCCGGAGAAAGCCGGATGGGTGGTCACATCCTTGACCTTCTCGCCGTCCAGCCACACCTCCCGGCCGTCGTTGAGGCTCTCGATGTAACGGGCGCCGGTCATAGCGCCCAGGCCTCCCAGGCCTTTGGACGTGTCTAATGCCATTTGTTCCTCCGATATTCCCTTCGATTGCGGACGACCAGATTGGTTGTGGGTTCCCGGCCATCCGTTACGTGCCGCTGACTGGATTATCCCATCAAACTGGGCATTAAAAAAGATAGACGCGGCGATTCATAACCACCGGATCAAGCCCAAATGCCATCGGCTGGTATAGGCGCCACACGGTCAACATAGATCCCTGGGACGTGGATCTGGTCGGGGTCCAACTCTCCTGCGGCGACTATCTCTGTCTCCACTTCGACTATGGTCGTTTTGGCGGCCATGGCCATTATGGGATTGAAGTTGCGCAGGGCCAGCCGGAATTGCAGGTTTCCCAGGGTGTCGGCCTTCCACGCCCGAATGAAGGCGTAGTCGGCGGGCAATGGAAACTCCAAGACCTGCAGCCGTCCCTGGAACTCCCGCTGTTCTTTCCCCTCGGCCGCTTCGGTCCCCGCTCCGGTGGGAGTGTAGAAACCGCCTATCCCGAAGGCGGCGGCCCGGATGCGCTCGGCGAGGGTCCCCATGGGAACGAGTTCGGCGTCAACTAGATCATCGTTGTAGAGTTGGACGAATGGAGTCACCCGGGACGGATGGGGATTCGAGGTGAAGGCGCAGATCATTTTGGAAATCTGCCTGGCCTCGATGAGTGTGCCAACGTCTATTCTGCCGTCGGTCCCGCCGTGCTCGTTGGAAATGGCGGTGATGCCTTCGGCGCCCTGGCTTAGGAGCGCGGCCATCAGGTTTTGGGGAGCTCCAACGCCCCCGAAGCCGCCGAACATGATGGTGGCGCCATTGGGTATGTCCGCCACGGCCTGGTCAAAGTTTGGGCAGATCTTATCGGGCAAAGAAACTCTCCGTGTTCGTCCGCCTCGAACCTTGGCGCCGTTGTTTAGGACCGGTGGTTATAATGGCTAAAGATTTTAATGCGAGGTGACGCAAGTTGGAGTTCCGCAAACTGGGAAATCTAGATGTTTCCACCATCGGGTTGGGCACCCTCAATACATTCAATGTTACTTCCGATGAAGATATAGCCGTGCGCAGTTAGATCGTGGACAACTGCCTGGCCAACGACATCAATTTCATCGATTCCGCCGCCGCCTACGGAGATTCGGAAATGGTCGTGGGCAAAACAACCAGCGGCCGGCGGGATAAGTTTTACATGGCCATCAAGGTCAGGATCGAAGGCAAAGAGGCCGGAGAGGCCCAGATAGCCGAGTCTTTCCGGGCGTTTCAGACAGATTACATCGACCTGATCCAGGTTCACAACATGATAGATTATCGCACCCATCTGCCGACGTTGCAGGCGCTGAAATCCGAGGGCAAGATTGGCATGGTGGGAGTCACCGCCATGGTGACCGAAGCCTATCCTGAGATCATGGATTTGATGAGGGCAGGCAGCGTCGACGCGGTGCAGATCCCATAAAATGTGGTGCAGACGGAGGTCGCCGATGAGTTGCTGCCCCTGGCCCAGGATCTGGGCATCGGCATCCTGACCATGGAGCCGTTGAAAAAGGGCAGGTACGTCAAAGACCTAAAGCAACAGCCCGACCTGGCGCCCTTGGCGGGCAGCGGAATCGAGACTTGGGCCCAGGCACTGTTGGCTTGGGTAATCAGCGACCCCAGGGTTACCCTCACCATACCGGCGACCTCCCGTCCCGAGAGGGTTAGTGAAAACGCCGCCGCCGGGTCATTGCCCAGGTTGACCGATGACCTGCGGGATTATATTCGCGAGGAAACCCTCCGCTGCATGTGACCGAAACCCTTGACCGTGACCGGGAGGGTGAATACACTCGAACCAATAATCTCGAGGTTAAAAAGGAGATCAACAATGTCTAACAAAGGGTTCTCCCATATTGGCCTTTCAACTCTAGACATGGACAAGACCCGTGATTTCTACGAGAACGTTTTGGGTTTCAAAGCGGTGCGCTGCGACATCATCAAGATCAAGGAAGGCGGCCATGTCAGGCACGTGTTCTTCGATGCCGGACAAGACCAGTTGATCGCATTCATGGAGCCGAATGACGTATCGGCTATCCCATCGGATTACGACGCAGGCATCAACAACGGCCTGGGTGTTCCAGGGGCGTTCTACCACTTCGCGTTTGAGGCCGGATCGCCCGCCGCTCTGGAAGCAAAACGGGAAGAACTGCTGGGCAAAGGGCTCATCGTGACGGACATCGTAGACCACCAATGGGCGAAGTCCATCTATTTCAAGGACCCCAACGGAATCTCGCTAGAGTTTTGCTGCCTTACCCGAGACGTGGGCACAGAGGACGACGTCACCATGCAACAGCGTGCCGAGATATCGGTCGAAAGGTGGCTTGGGGATAATTACATCAATAGCCGGGTCAGCGCCAAATCCAAAGAGCCGGTGCTTACTTCAGACTAGCCCGTTGTTTTCCAAATCACGATAGAAACGCCAATTTGGCTGGAAATTAAGATCCCCCTCGATCCCCATTTTAAAGGGTGGCGAGGGGGATCTTGCGGTATGCGAATCACCGGTTAGGGTTCTGGCGCCCTAGTACTCAGTCATGTTTGGAATCAAAGGGATAGAGACGGTGCAGTTTGGTTCGGGCGTCATGGGTGTTGAAGCGCCAGTTGATGGTAGCTTGGGCGGTGTTGCGCTCCGTAACCAGGGCCTGAACCTCCCGCCCGAGAGCTTCCTCGTCGGGGAGTCGCTGTCTGAGGCAGGAGCGGGACAGTACGCTGAACTCGATTTCCGCCATATTCAACCAACTCCCGTGCTTGGGGGTGTAGTGGAACTCCAGCCGTTTGGCAATCCGCCGGGCCTCTGCCGCCGGGAACGCCTCGTACAGCGACGCCATGCGGTGAGTGTTCAGGTTGTCCAGGACGACCCGGACCACCTCGACCTCCGGATAGGCCTCGTCCACCAGCCATCGCATCTGTTGGGCAAAGTCCTCCATCGTGCGCCGTTGGGTCACCGCCACGTGCCGCCACCCGGCCTGCGGCTCACAGGTCAGGAACAGGTTCCGTGTGCCCTCGCGCCGATACTCGTAGTCCTGCCGCAGCGGAATTCCGGGCCGGGGCGGCAGAGCCGGCCGCGTCTGGGCCAACAACTGGGTGGAGGTCTCGTCAAAGCAGACCACCGGCCTTCGCGGGTCATACGGCTCCTCGTATAAGTCCAGCACTTCCTCCATGTGCGCCACGAAGTCGGCGCTCACCTTGGGGATGCACCACTCTTTCTTCTGCCACGGCTTGAGAGCGTTTTTTTGAGCCGCTGGCGCACCCCTTCGTGGGACATGGAGGACGCCAACCCCAACTCGACCACCTTGCCAGCCAACAGGCGCAGGGTCCAGTGGTCATGCCCCTCCGGGGCTGGGCTGCAGGCCAGCGCGACCAGGTGAGCCTCACCCCGGTCGTCCAACTTTCGGTACCGATGGGCTTGGGTGCGCTCCCATAGGGCCCCTTCCAACCCATCCTCGACAAACCGCCGCTTGATCCGGTACACCGTGCCCTCCACCACATCGAGGGCTTCGGCCACCCGGGGAGCCGGCCAACCGTCGCCGGTCTTGAGCAGAATCCGCGCCCGGATGGTCATCCGAGCTGGGCTCTTCCCGCCGCGTACCAGGCGTTGGAGATTTTCCCGTTCTTCCGAAGTCAGCCGGACTGGGTATTTTTCCCTGACCATCACCGCCACCCCCATCAACACTGTCTGCCCACCAGCATAGCGCGATCGGTCACACCCTCACATCACCATCTAAAACAAGTTTGACTCAGTACTAGTGCATCGGCGAGAACGATGACGGGACCACGATCTTGTTCTCTTGTTTGACCCTGCCCGGCGCGCCCGAGGGCCACTGGGGTATCTTGGCGGCTTCGGTGCGGACATTTTCCCGGTCAGCCATATCCTTGTACGGCCAGATGTGCAACCACCGGTTCAACGCTCCGAACTCGGTCCACATTCCCGCGGCCAGCGGAGAGAACTCCTCCCGGTAGGGAATGGCCTCAGCCCATCTCCGAAGGAGTTCGGGAATGGAGCCCGGCTCATAGGAATAGGTGCGCATCTCATAGATGTTGCCCAGGGCCTGGTCGCCGCCCATGGGACGCATGAAGGGCGCCGGGTTCCAGATCTCCGAGTTCATATTGACGATGTTGCCATCGGTTTTGGGAGGCCAGGCTTCTTCTTTGGAGGCATCCGCGCGGACATCGTCGCGCTCTTCTAAGCTCTCATAACCCCAGACGTGGATGATCTGGTTCAGCGGGCCGATGTCAGTGTGCCAGAATGCCGCCAACGGAGAGTATTTTTGGCGGACTGGCAATGCCACTTCAAAAGCCTTCTCAACCGCGGCCACCGATCCCGGCTTCAAATCGTAGGTGCGTACTTCGTAGATCATATCGCTCCTTTTCTATTGGTTAAATCTCTGATTAAACGGACAGGGACGGTCCAGCCTCCTGAGCGAGATCAGCCGTCCGGCGTTATGCCGGGTAGTTTAGCAACCAGCACCCCTGGCGGCAAGCGGCGGCCGTAAGTGCTAAAGTCCGAATCGGCTTGGTTTCGGAAGCCATTGCACGCAACACGCCGTGTGGTATCCTTTTGCGGTGGGAAAAACCTTCCAAACATCGCCTGACGAGATGGCGCCGGCCCAGCGGTACCAATATCCCTTTATCAGCAACTTCCTAGAAGTAAATGGGGTGCGGCTGCATTACCTGGATGAAGGTAATGGTCCGGCGATCGTGATGGTCCACGGCCAGCCGACCTGGAGCTACCTGTACCGCAAGATGATTCCGCCATTAGTCGCGGCAGGTTACCGCTGCATCGTCCCAGACCTGATGGGGTTTGGGCTATCCGATAAGCCGCGGCGCGAGTCGGAATACACGTTGCCACGCCACGTGGAGCTGCTCACCGGGCTGATCGACTGGCTCGAAGTGCACCGGATTACCATGGTGGGTCAGGACTGGGGCGGCCCAATCAGCCTCCGCTACGCTATCGAGAATCAAGAAAACGTCCACTCCCTGGTCATTCTCAACACCTTGGTCAGGCCAATGCCCGTCCCGTGGTTTTTCAAACTGCTGTTCCAGCGGAGTTATTCCGGCTTCTTGATTCGTAACCTGGACCTGTTCCGCAAGATGGCGTTTCGGAACGGTCTCATGTTCAAGTCCACTTTGGACCCCATGGTCAAGGCCGAATACAAGATGCCCCACCCCGATGGGGCGTCGAGGGCCGGCGTGGCCGCGTTCCCCAAGATGATCCCAAGCAGCAAACGGCATCCCAATTACCAATACCTGCTGGAGATCGAACAGGTCCTGAAACAGTGGCATATCCCGATGCTGGTGATGTTCTCCGACCAAGATGTCGCTTTCAAGCCTGAAGAGGGGAAGCGCATCGCGGATATGGTTCCCAATGGCAGGTTCAAGCTGGCGCCGGGCGCCGGCCATTACCTGCAAGAAGACGCCGGTGAATCCATAGCTGATGAGATGATAGCTTTCCTGGGCCAATGGGCGAAGCCTCAAATGGCCCCGAGCCGGCCAGCCCGGGGAGGCCGGCGCCCCTATTTTCGACGCCGTTAGTCAGTCAGGCGAAGACCATTGCCGGTATTACTTACCGGGGAATCCCCTCCCCTTTTTGCTCCGTGAGCGGCCCATGCCCCAGCCACGCGCCCGCTAAATATGGCCGGCCCAAGCATGGTGCCTTCCAGCCCAGCCCTGCCGTTTATGTGCCCTCCCGCCATGCCTGTCAATTCGCCGGCGGCGTATAAGCCTGGGATGGGCTTACCACTGCCGTCCAACACCCGGCATTGAAGATCGGTTTTGACTCCGCCGAAACTCTTGCGGGACCGGGGAAAGAACTGCAATGCGAAGAATGGCGCGTTCTCGATCTTCTTTCGTCCCGCCAGGGGGCGTCCAAATTCGGGATCGGTTTGCAGCCCGTCATCTATGTAGCCGTTGTAATGCCGGACCGACTGCTGAAACTCCTCCACAGGCAGGCCCGCTTCCTGTGCTAAAGCCTCGATGGTGGGAGCCGATCTGATATAGGGTGATTCCCGGAATAGGGCCTCGATTCTCTCTATGTGTTTGTTCGCCCCGTCCCGGTAGTATGGGTCCGATATATCCGTCCCCCGGCGCCTGGAATCGTCTATGATTGCCCAGCAAAATTGGGGTTCCTGGGCCAGCACTGCGGGGGTGGCGGAAGCTCCACCGGATAGCGTCTCGTTGTGAAACCGGTTGCCTTGAGCGTTCACCCAGACATAATCGGGCAAACCCCTTACAACCAACCCCCGCTTCCCCTCAGGGTCGCGGTAATCGGGAGTGGAATAGGAATACATCCAGATGTGGTCCATGTGGGTCAACGTGCCGCCGATGCCCTCCACCATCTTGTGGCCGTCGCCGGTGGCTCCGACGTGTGAACCCTCCATCAGCCTTAGTCCGAATCCACCGATGGACCCGGATGGAGGGCGTGAGGACAGCGGAAGAGGGGGGAGGGAGTTGCAGGCGCGATGATCCGGGCTCGAATTCGGGTAGACGGGAGGTTGGCGGGCGGTCGCAGGCGCTTTTGGGGGCGCCGATGGCGGTCTGCAGTGGCTGTGCTGAGCGAGATGGCGGGATAGGACACGGGAAGAGGCGCTCGCGGACCGGGACTGGCGCGAGTTTGCCGGGACGTTCAGTTGGCCGGATGGCGGGTCAGTTGCAGACGGGTCGTCAGGCTGGGAGTGGCAGGGCGCGCAGCCGGGCCAGGGCGCGACTGAACTGGGTTTCCCAAGGCCAGCGCTGGGGCAGATGCAGGGTGAGGCGGCGCGCCGAGCGGGTGAGCCGTCCGGCCAGGGAGAAGAACCGTCGCCTGAGGGTCTTGGTGGTCACGATCTGCTCGCCCAGGCCGATGCGCGCGGTCCAGCGGGCCAGGTTGTGGGACATCACCTGGACGGCCAGCCAGGCGCCGTTGGCGGCGAAGCGGCCGGACGGCATGTGGTTCAACCCGACGCCGTACTTGAGGTTGCGTATCGCATTCTCGATCTCGGCGTGGCGGCGGTGGTCGGCCTCCAGTTCCAGGGTCTCTCCGTCCCGGTCGGTGATGAAGCCGTGATAACTGTAGGTGGCGAAGAGGGCCAGTTGGGAACCGGGGGTCGGCTGCACCCGCCGGACGATGAGCCGCACCGGCGCGGCGTCCGGCTCACTCTGGAAGGGGGTATAAGTCGTCTCGGCCACAGCGGCGGCGCCGTCCATCCAGTAGGGAATCGGCGTCCAGGCAGCTTCGGGTATGGCCTCGATGAGATTGCGCAGGCTTTTGTGCTGGCGGATGGTGATGGAGAAGCGCACGTCCAGCTTGCGGCAGACGGCGACCACGGCGTGGGTATAGAAGCCGCTGTCGGCCCGCAGGGTGATCTGCCCGCTGGCGCCAGCGTAGCGCACCCGCCCCACCGTCTCCCGCAGGAAGTGGGCGGCCCCGCGGGCGGTGTTGGCGCGGCCCTCGCGCAGCCGGGACATCAGCACGTCGCCGGCGCCGGCGGCGACGGCCAACAGCGGGTGATAGCCCCGGGCGCCGGTGTAGCCGTGGTGGCGGGCGCCCTCCTTGGCCAGTCCGTAGGTCTCGCAGATCGTCGAATCAAGGTCGATGGTAAATGGTGCGTCGCCGGGTCCGGCTCCGGCCTGCCAGGCCCGGGCCAGCAACTCGCGGCTCACCCGGTCCAGTTGGCGGACGTGGCCCCAGCGAAAGCTGCGCAGGAAGGCGCCCAGGGTGGAGGGCGCCTTGAACACACTGCCCAGGGTGCAGGCTGTCCCGCCGGCGCGCAGCGCATCGGCGTCGTCGATGCAGTCGCCGCCCGCCAACGCAGATGCCACCAGCGTCATCATCTTGTCACCGGTGTTGGCTCGGCCTGGGGCCCGGCCCAGGTCCAGGCGCCGGTCAACCAGTTGGGAAAGGCCGAGGTGCAAGGCCAAGGTGGCGGGAAGGAGCAGGCCGGCATTGTTGACCAGGCGGTGGTCGTCGAAGGAGATGTGGATGCGGTCGAGGTGGTTGCGTGGTAGCATCTATTGGGTGCTCCTTGTTTCTGGTCGGTTTTCTGTTATAAAACCATTATCCCAGATTCAGAGGAGCACTTCCTTCCCTATCCGCCCTGTCGCGACACGCCCTCTATCGGTGGATTCGGGGTTACGGAACGCAGGTCTGGGCGGTAGCCGCGGACCATATCCACGTTGGACATGAAGCCGCCGGTGGCCATGACCACGGTTTTGCCATGAAGTTCCGATTCCTCCGATGTGTCACGGTTCTGGACGCGCAAACCAGTCACCCTTCCGCTTTTAACGATCAACTCGGTGGCGGCAGTATTGGTCAGCCAATGGTCAACCCCACTAGCCAGCGAGGCGTCGTACATCACCTGCCATAGCTGCTTGCCCCCGCCTTCAGGGTGGTGCCAGCGGGGAACGGTGTTGCCCTCTTGCTGGTTGACGGCGTCCCAATTGACTCCCAGGTCAGCCAGCCAGCCGATTACATGCTCGCTGGTGCTTTCGATGTAGAACCTGGCCCACTCCTCGTCGGCCGAACCCTGACCCCACCGCAGCCAATCGGCCAAAGCCAGGCCGGTGGTGTCTTCGATTCCTCGTTCCGCCTGAACGGGCGTGGCGGAAGCGAAGCATCCTCCTCCGGAAATGGCCGTTGCCCCGCCCAACTCTGACTCGCGCTCAATGATAGCCACGGTGGCGCCCCGGTCCATCGCGTCCAGCGCCGCAGCCAGGCCGGCACCCCCAGAGCCGACTACGATGACATCAACATTTATGGAATCCTGCTGAACCATCCCGCTCCTCGATAAACTTGAATTTCTGAGCACGCCGCAGGCTTTAAAGCTCTCGGATAAGCATTCCTTGGGTGTTAAATAGCCTCAACCCCATTTCGCAAAGGGGGATTAAAGGGGGATTTCTACCCCCGCCTGGATGCTCGTGATGTTTCGCAGTCCAGGCGCCAATTAATTATTCATAGAAATTTTGCTGGGGACTGTCTATCCGGGCAGTTCGGTTATCAGCACCCACATGGGACGGTTACCTACAGCATAGATCTCCGAGGGCGTCAGCGCTCCCGTGTCCTGGTCGATCACGTAAGACGTCAGGTTGCCGGTCTGCTGACCCGCCGCGTAGACGAATTTGCCCTGGGGATCGAGGCTAAAAGCGCGGGGCACCGCCTGGGTGGCGGCATGGCCGGCGGCCGACAGCATTCCGCTAGACGGGTCCACCGAAAAACCGGCGATGCTGTTGTGGCCCCGGTTGGGGGCATATAAAAACTTGCCGGTGGAAGTTATTTGTATCTGAGAGCAGGAGTTGTCTCCGGAGAAGCCTTGGGGCAGGGTGGAGATTGTCTGAAACGCTGCTAATGTCCCGGCGGCGGTGTCCAGGCGGTAACCGGTGACACTGCAAGCCTGCTCGTCGGAGAAATATAGGATGTCCAATGACGGATGGAAGCAGAAATGACGAGGCCCAAGTCTTTCCGCGGGCTTCACCTGGGCCGGGTCATTGGGGGTGAGATGCCCGGTGTTCTCGTCGAATCTGTACTGGTAGATCTGGTTGGGGCCCCGATCGGCGATGTGCGGCACGAAGGCAAACTTGTTGGTCGAATCGGTCTGAATGGAATGGGCGCCGATGGCGGTCATCAACCATTCGACGGTCGGATTGACGACGGAGCCATTTTCGATGCGGTGAACCCCGACGGTGCGCTGATGGTAGTAGGCGGAAAGGAGAAATCTACCTTTCCGGTCGGTGGCCATCGCCACCGGTTCGGCTTGCACTGGGGCTGAGCCGATCTTGGTGAGGCCGCCGTTGGTCTGGTCTACGCTGAAACTGGTTAAGTCCAATGTCTCCCGGAGGCCTGCGTATAGAAACTTCCGGTCAGGGGATATCGCCAATGCCGCCGGCTTGCCCGGTACCGCCAGGTCACCTTTTTGCGTCAACTTGCCCGTGTCGGCGTCCATGGTGAAAATCAGGATCTTGTCGTCGTCTTCCAGGGAAACGTAAGCGTAGTATGTCATTCTATAGACTCCTCATGCAGGACTTTTTTCGATCTAGGGCCGGACTGCGGCTGCGACGCCGCTGGATCACCAAGGTTACACAGACTTCCGCTTAACTAGAGCGGTCAATTCCGACATTGATAGCCCTAACTCTCCGCACATGATCTCTTCGTTGTGCTCTCCAATGAGAGGCGCCCGCCGGGATATCCTCCAGGGTGAGCCGTTGAAGATGGCCGCGGGCCCTGGATGCCGTAATGTCTTGCCGATTTCAGGGTACTCCACTTCTGTCCAGAATCCCCGGTCCTCCAAATGCGGGTCCTGCATGACGTCATCAGGTGAACGGATCGCCCCAGTATTGGAGCCACGCTGCTGTAGGCCGTGGTAGGCCTCGTCCCGGGTTAGGTTGGCTAGGAATTTTACGAAAAGTTCGCGAATGTGCGGCTGGTTTTCGGCAATCGCCCCTGGCTCCCGGTACTTTTCATCCAGCAGGTCGCCCGCCAAGCCGTATTCGTCCATCCATCCCGCTAGTGTCACAATGCGTTCTGGAGTAACCTGACCGACATTCACGTACTTCCCATCCTTGCATAGGACCTGAGCGTTGGGGCCGGTGGCGCTATTGCCGCCTCCCACTCTGCGAGGAACCACGCTTCTGCTGTATATGTATTGGTTCACGTGCCCCTCGGTGGTGAGCGCGCAAGCGTCATGGACCGAGGCGTCTATGTACTGCCCGCGGCCCGTCACAGAGCGGCTAACCAGCGCCGCCGCAGTGGCAATGTAGGCGTAATGGCTTCCTATGTGCCAAGCTTGTCCCCCTCCCGGCGCGATGGGCGGCGAGCCTGGCACAACCTCGTCGTCATATCCGCACCGGGCCATCTGTCCGCCTGCCGCGAGATGCAGCAGGTCGCTGGTCAGGTAATCTTTCCACGGCCCCGTCTGCCCGAAAGGCGTCAGCGAGCACATGATCAGCCCTGGATTGCTTGTGTTGAGGTTTGCATATCCCAGCCCAAGCGAGTCCATATATCCGGGCTTGAACGTTTCCAGTATCACATCCGCCGTCTCCGCCAACTGCAGGAACAGCCGGCGTCCGTCCTCAGTTTCCAGGTCCAGGGTGATTCCGCGCTTGGAGGTGTTGTAGTGCCAGAAGTAAAGGCTCCTCTCATTGTCGGGAATGTCCTGGTAGAACGGCCCCACGCTCCTTGCCGAATCTCCCCCGGGCGGCTCTATCTTGATAACATCCGCTCCCATGTCGGCCATCTGCTTACCGCACCATTGCCCCTTCTCATCGGCAAGTTCTAGCACCCGCAGCCCGCCGAACGCCCCAGCAGTGTCAACACCTGGAATCCGCGCTGGCGGCGGGCCGGGATTGGGCGCTGGCTCATTCCCGGTCCACTGGGAAGGCGAGGCATCATCCCTCATTTCATTGAAATACGGATACTCATCCATGCTGAGGTTCTTGGGCCAGAAAGTTCCGTCCTCGAAGCCGTCCACCAGTTCCTGGTGGCTGATTCCAAGGAGCCCTTCGTAAACCTCTTTGTTGTGCCCCCCTATCAGCGGACCGGGCCGGCTGTTGAATGGCGGTGTCTCCGACATGGTGAAGGGAGCATTTTGGAGCGGCCAGTTACCCATCGCGAGATGGTCTGCGTCCCGGAAGATCTCTCGATGCTTCAACTGGGGGTCGCTGTTCACCCGGTCCTGGCTGTTTTGAACGGGCATGGCCGGCACTCCCGCCTCTTGGCAACTCCACATTACCTGGTACTTGCCCAGGGTCTTTGTCCATGCCTCAATCCCCTGGTCCATCTCTTCCTGGTGCTCCAAGCGGCCTTCCAGGGTGGCGAACTTCTCACCGGTGGCCCAACTGGGAGACCCCATCACTCCCACCAACCTCAGCCACTCGTCGTCGTCGGAGCAGACAATGGCGCACCAGTCGGCGTACTCTCCCGGGCCGGTCTTGTAAGCATTGTGGGGCACCATGATTTGGCCCCGGTAGTTGTTCACCAGGGGTGTGCCTGGCCAGTGGGCGCGGTTGCCGGGCGGGTAACCCTCTCGCATAGTGGAACGCCCGTTGGCCTGGATATCCAGGAACGCGGCGCCGTTAAGGGGGACGCCGATGATCCACTGGGAACTGTCGACGTGCTGCCCCTGGCCGGTCATATTGCGATGATAGATCGCGCTCAGGGCATACATGGCGCCATAAAGGCCGCCCGTGTCGTCCAGGTAAGACCAACCCCATCCGGCGGGCGGCTTATCCGGCAGGCCCGAGGTGTAGGTCATTCCGGATAAGGCTTGCGCGATGGCGCCCATGGTTTGGTAGTCTCTGTCGCGCCCCGTGTGGCCGAACCCGGACATCGACAGGTAAATGATGTCCGGGCGGAGCTTCTTCATGTCCTCGTAGCCCAGACCCCACCGGTCCAACACGCCGTACGCGAAATTCTCGATGACGATGTCAGACATGGCCACCAATCGCCGGGTCAGATCGATTCCCCGTTCCGTGCGGGTATTCAGCGTTATGCTCCGCTTGTTGGCGTTCGTGTCGCTGAAATGGCCGTTGGTGTTCAGGTTGGCGGGCAAGCCTTCGGGCGTGCCCGCTCCGTTCGCGATGTTGTTGCCCCGGGTGTTGGGGCTCTGGGGCCACTCGACCTTGATGACCTCGGCGCCCAGCGCTCCCAGCCACCGAGTGCACCATGGGCCCGCCCGGACCCAGGTGAAGTCCAGCACCCGGATGCCTGCCAAAGCCCCCGGCGTATCGGAAACGACTTCCCTGGAGCCAGCTATAGAGTCATTTGGCATATGGCCTCCTTAGACAATCCGCAGACGGTCCGGGTCTCTGAGATATCGGCAACCTGTTCGTGAAGGTTGACCGCTAATACGGGAACATCTAATATCATCCCGCACGGACCAGGCCTATTGGGGTTGATTGGGCAGATTGTAGCAGAGATTCTCCTGACCCCAACGTTCTTTTAAGAAAATCTAGCAGAAGGAAAGCGTTATGAATGTGATGCAAGCGGTTGCCCGTATCTTGAAAATCGAGGGCATCGAATGGGTGTCCTGTTTCCCGTCCAACAACCTCATCGAGGCCGTGGCTGAAGAGGGCATCCGGACGGTGATGTTCCGGCAGGAGCGGGGAGCGCTAATGGCGGCCGACGGGTATAGCCGGATGAACGACCGCAAGAAGTTTGGCGTGACCATAACCCAGGGCGGACCCGGCTCGGAGAACTCCATGGGCGGAATCGCCCAAGCCTTCAGCGATAACATTCCCATCCTCTACCTTCCCGGTGGACCGGCCCTTGCCCAATACGCCGTCCGGCCCAACTTCTCGGCGTCGCGGACCTACCAGTCGGTCTCAAAATCCAGTGAGATCATCGGCCAACCCGGCCAGGTCGCCGCCGTCATGCGCCGCGCCTTCCACAACCTGCGCAACGGCCGGCCAGGCCCGGTCATAGTTGAGATTCCCGCCGACGTGGCCACTCAAGAGGTCCCCGAGGCCGCAATGAACTACCAGCCGCCCAAGCAGCTGCTCCAGTCTCCAACCGGCGGCGATGTCAAAGAGGCCGTAAACCTGCTGCTAAACGCCAAGAAGCCGGTGATCTGGTCGGGTATGGGAGTGTTGTTCTCCCAAGCTACCGAGGAGCTGCGCGAACTGGCCGAACTCACTGAGATACCGGTGTATTGCACCATGCCGGGTAAGTCGTCATTCGATGACCGCCATCCTTTGGCCTTGGGGGCCGGCAGCAGCGCAACCACGTTGCCCGCCAGGACATGGCTACAGGAGTCCGACGTGCTTTTCGCCGTGGGTTCCAGCATGACTAGGACCGGCTACGGCCAGCCCATCCCCGACGGCAAGGTGATTATCCACAACGTTGGAAGCATCGAAGACATAAACAAAGACTTTTCGGCCGACGTGGGCCTGCCCGGCGACGCCAAGCTAACGCTGCAGGCCATGATCGAAGAGGTCAAGGGTCAGATCGGCGAAAACGGCCGCAAGGCGCAGACCCAGGTTTCCAGTGAGATAGCCAAACTCAAGGAGGAATGGATGGCACAGTGGACTCCGGCGTTGACCTCCGACGAGGTGCCCATCGGCCCTTACCGGGTGATCGGTGAGTTGGAGCGTAACCTGGACAAGGTGAACAGTATCGTCACTCACGACGCCGGCGCTCCCCGGGACACGATCATGCCCTTTTATACCGCCACCGTGCCCCACAGCTACATAGGCTGGGGCAAGACCACCCATCTGGGCTACGGGATTCCGTTGATGATCGGCGCCAAAATGGCCGCGCCGGACAAATTCTGCCTGAATTTCATGGGCGATGGCGCATTCGGCATGGCGGGTCTTGATATTGAGACCGCTGTACGGGCGGGCGCGCCCATAACCACCATCGTGCTGAACAACGGCGGTATGGCCACCTACCCTGGCGGTTATCCCGTTGCGGCGGAGCTGTACGGCGCCACCCACATGACCGGGGATTACGCCAAGATCGCCGAAGGCATGGGAGCAGTGGGCATCACCGTGACCCAACCGGCGGAGATCGCCCCGGCCTTGGCCAAGGCCAGACAACTTAACTCCGAAGGCAAGACGGTGCTTCTGGACATCCACTCCAACATGGAAGCCCGCAGGTCCAACTTCGCTTAGGATCCAGGTTGAGAGCATCCAGCCAACTTCGACAAGCTTAGGACGAACGGCCGATAAAGGCCCCCTCCGTTCGTGGTGAGCTTGTCGAACCACTTTTTAAGACAGCAAGTCAGCGTAGCCAGGTATTGGTACTGCCCTGGGAGAGCGGATGAAACGCAGCACTTGGAAAATTCTGACCACCCACACGGGAAGCCTGCCCCGGTCCCTCGAGCTTCAGGATCTGCTTCGAGAACGGGAGGAAGGCAGCGCGCCCGACGGCGCCGCGTTTGACCAACAGGTCCGTCAGGCCGTGTCGTTCGTGGTTGATAAGCAAACCGGCGCCGGCGTCGATGTCATCAACGATGGCGAGCAGGGCAAAGCCCAGTACGCGACCTATATCAAGGAGCGGCTTGCCGGGTTCGAAGGCGAGAGAGAAGTACGCCGGCGCCCGCGGTTGGACGACGCCGATTTCCCCGATTTCGCTGAAACCCAAACCCACCTTTCTTCTCGGAACATGCCCCAGCCCGCCTGCACCGGCCCCATTTCATGGAAGGACTGGCCGGCGGTGCAAAAGGACATCGACACACTAAAACAGGTGGCCGCCGGCGCCCAGGCCGAGGAAGTTTTCATGACTGCGGCCTCTCCTGGCGTCATCGCCAACTTCCTGCCCAACGAGTACTACGCCACCGAAGAGGAGTACCTATACGCCCTGGCCGACGTGATGAAGGATGAATACCAGGCCATCGCCGCTTCGGGCTTGCTGCTTCAACTAGACTGTCCCGACCTGGCCATGACCAGGGTAAGCCAGTTCTCCCATCTGTCGGTGGAGGAATTCAAGAAGATCGTGAAAGCTCACGTAGAGGTGATTAATTACGCATTGTCCGGAATCCCCCTGGAACAGACGCGTTTGCACCTATGTTGGGGAAATACCGAGGGTCCGCACCATCACGACGTGCCTTTGAAAGATATTGTAGATCTGGTGTTGAAAGCCAGTCCGGTGGGGCTATCTTTTGAAGGATCGAACCCCCGTCACGCCCACGAATGGAAGGTGTGGCAGGACGTGAAACTCCCCGAAGGCAAGGTCTTGATACCCTGCGTGCTGGACACCACCACCAACTTCATAGAGCACCCGGAGCTGATCGCCCAGCGCATAACCAACTACGCCCAAATTGTGGGCCGCGAAAACGTCATCGCCGGCAGCGACTGTGGTTTTGGCACGTCGGCTTGGGGCAGAAAAGTAGAAACCAACATTGTTTGGGCAAAACTGGCGGCCATGGCCGAAGGAGCAAAACTGGCCAGCCAAGAACTCTGGTAAAAAGCTGACAAGCGTTCACGAGCCGGCTTCAGCGATTAGGCTCTACCAGCCTCGAAGGCGGTGATATCGCTTTCCTGCTTCAGCGTGAGGCCTATGTCGTCCAGACCTTCCAGCAGGCATTGCCGCCGGAATGGGTCCAGGTCGAACTCCACCACGATTTCCTCGTCATCCGACCACAAACGTTTGGCCTCCAGGTCCACGTTCAGTTCCACTCCCGGATGGTCCTTGACGTGATCCATGATCTTTCGCACAGCGTCTTCGGGCAACTTCAACGGCAGCAACCCGTTTTGGAAGGAGTTGCCGTAGAAAATGTCGGCGAAACTCGGCGCAATGATGCAGCGGATACCGTAGTCCCGCAACGCCCATGGGGCATGCTCCCGGGACGAACCGCAGCCAAAGTTTGGCCCGGCCACCAGGACCTTGGCGTTGCGATAGGCGGGCTGGTTCAGCACGAATTCCGGGTTGGGCGTCCCGTCGGCGTTGTAACGCCAGGAGGAAAACAAAGCGTCCCCGAACCCGTCACGCTTGATGCTCTTCAGATGAAACGCCGGTATTATCTGGTCGGTGTCCACGTTGACCCGGTCCAGCGGGGCAATCACCCCTGATAATTTTATGAATCGTTCCATTTTTTGCTCCTGATTTATTTGCATCCGGCTTTTTTCGTTCAGACCTGGTGTCCGAGATCACAGCAATCCAAGAAATCGATCTACGGGTAATTCCGCCTGCTTCAATATAGTCATCAACGTTGAATGTTTGACGCTCCGGTGGGCTGGAACAGTGAGTTTCAACGTTCTGTTACCGATGTTTTTTTGAAGCCGGATATGGCTTCCCCTTTGTCTCACTATTACCCAGCCATCTCGTCGTAGACCTCGCAAGATTTCCCGATAAGAAAGGTTGGGAACCCGGCTCACAAAACCAACTCCACGACCTCGGCGCCGTCGCCAGGCGTTATGTCATCGTCTATTGGTTCCAAATACAGTTCTATGGCCTCCCGGATGTTGTCCAGTGCGTCCAGTTTGTTGTTGCCCTCACTGATGCAACCCGGCAATGAAGGAACGTACACGGTGTACCCGCCCTCGTCGCTGGGTTCCAATACCACTTTGATCTTCATGGGCGATGACCTTCCTCAGGACAGTATTTAGGAGAGCATTTTTCATTCGATGATGGCTAACGTTTTCTCCCTACCACTCCCGAATATCCACGAAGTGGCCGGTTATGGCGGCGGCGGCGGCCATGGCGGGGCTCACCAGGTGGGTGCGGCCTCCCTTTCCTTGACGGCCTTCAAAGTTGCGGTTAGACGTGGAAGCGCAACGCTCCCCGGGACTTAGCGTGTCCGGGTTCATACCCAGGCACATGGAACAACCGGCAACCCGCCAATCGAGGCCAGCGTCTTTGATGATGGTGTCCAAGCCTTCGGCTTCGGCCTGCTCTTTGATCAGCGCAGAGCCGGGGACCACCATGGCGTACACGTCGGGGTGGACCTTGCGGCCCTTCACCACCTCGGCGACGACTCGCAGGTCTTCCAGCCGCCCGTTGGTGCAGGCGCCCACGAATATTCGGTCTATCTTGATATCTTGGATCGGCGTGCCGGGCTCCAGGTCCATATATTGCAGCGCCCTTTCCGCCGATTCCCGCTGGGCCGGATCGGAGAATGACGCCGGGTCGGGCACCTGCCCCGTCACCGGCGCGACCATGCCGGGGTTGGTGCCCCAGGTGACGTGGGGGCTGAGGCCGGCCGCGTCTATCTCCACAACCTTGTCATAGGTGGCGCCGGCGTCGCTGGGCAACTGCTTCCAGCGTTCTACCGCAGCCTCGAAGTCGTCGCCCTTGGGAGCGAACCGGCGGCCTTTCACGTAGTCGAACGTGGTCTGGTCTGGGGCGATCATTCCCGCCCTGGCCCCCGCCTCGATGCTCATGTTGCAGACGGTCATCCGGCCGTCCATGGACATAGACCGGATGGCCTCGCCGGTGTATTCGATCACGTGGCCGGTGCCGCCGTTGATGCCGATCTGACCGATTATGCCAAGGATCACGTCTTTGGGACTCACGCCTGGGGGCAACGTCCCGTTCAACCGGACTTCCATTGAGCCAGGTTTGAACTGGCGAAGCGTTTGGGTGGCCAGAACGTGCTCGACTTCCGATGTCCCGATGCCAATGGCAAAGGCGCCCAGCGCGCCGTGGGTCGAAGTGTGGCTGTCGCCGCACACCACGGTCTTGCCAGGTTGGGTGTAGCCCAGGTCGGGACCGATGATGTGGACGATTCCCTGTAGCGGGCTAAACCGGTCGTAGAGGGTCACGCCGAATTCGGCGCAGTTGACGTCAAGGGCATCCAGTTGGACCTTGGCGATCTCGTCGGTGATGGGCAGAGACAAGTCCCAAGTAGGCGTATTGTGGTCGGCGGTAGCCACCGTAAGGTCGGTTCGCCGAACCGGACGTCCGGCCATCCTAAGGCCGTCAAAGGCCTGCGCCGAGGTCACCTCATGGACCAGGTGCAGGTCGATGTATATGATGGCGGGCTGTTCGGGCTCTTGATGAACCACGTGGGAATCCCAGATCTTTTCGAACATTGTCTTCGCGGGCATGTTTTTCCTCTATTTTCAGTCTTGAGAACCGCGGAGTAGCGAGCGGCACTCGGTTGGCGTGAGCCTTCGAGGGCTTTTCCCAGATTCTGCGGCTCGATTAAAGCAGAGGCAATTATAGCATTACCCATGAAACTGTTCAGAGTTGAGGGGAAGTGAGCAACCGGCGGCATTCCAGGAGGGGATTGAGACCTCTGGCCCGCCAGGTGCCAAAGAGGGATGCCAAGGTCATCTTGCTGTCGGCGCCCTGCCCTGAGCGGGCGCCGCCGCTGATCTTGCGACTGGTTACCAGATGCCGCAGGCTCCGCTCGGCGGCGTTGTTGTCTGAGGGCACGGCTGGGTCCGACACGAAGACAAACAGTTCCTTGATGAACCGTTCCATGCGCCGGCAGAGCTTGGCCTGAACCGCCAGGGGATCTTTAAGGAAAGGCCGCGCCAAGACCATTAGTTTCTCCTCCAGCATTAGCTGGGTGCGATGGCCTGGCTGGGCTCGGGGAAGGACCGAGGCCTTGGCCTCCGTGTAGACCTGGTGAACCGCCTCGGCCCACTGAGCCAGCCCAGCGTCTTCTGGGTACAACCCTTTCAGGTCATGGATATCCCGCAGCAGATGAGCCCAGCACCGTTGCTTCAGGCCCGGGTAGTGGTTATAGGCGGCGTAGAAATCACTGACCAACACTCCGCTGAAGGAGGAATCCAGCACCTCATCCACCACCCCCTTATCCCGACCCCGACGCAGGAAGTATCGTTCGCTGGGAGTGCTGAAGGTCCAAACATAGCCGTTGCTCCCGTCCTGGCGCCAGCCGGTTTCGTCGCCCTGCACCACGGGACTGGCGCGGACTTGCTCGAGCACCTCTCGCACCGCCGTCTCAGCCTGACGGGCTACTCCATGGACGGCCTCGACGATGGCGCCAACACTCAGGTGCAACTGATGGACGCTCTCCAGGTACCATTGGATAATTCTTATGGGCAACCGTCCCTCCTCCCGCAGGGTCACCATCAGGCTTACCAGATTGACCCCCAGGCGCTGCTGGCCCAGAACCACCCCCTGCAGGGCCTCTTTGGGCAGCCGGCGCCGCTGGCATACCGGACAGATGCGGGCTACCAGGGCGTGCTCGGTCACTTCTACCGGAGCCACCGGTAGCTCAATGACTTCCCGAGTTCGCTGTACCCATCCGCCGTTCAGGTGAGTCCCGCAGTCGGGACAGACCGCCACGGCATGCTCCACCCGCCGGGTAGGAGTCATGCGCTGGCGGGCGAAGCCATGGCGGCGCGGCTTTCTGGGCTCCTTTTTCTCCGGCGCTTGCCGGCTGGAGTGCGGCTGATTACCCGGCATCCCCGACGACCCGCGCCGGTTGGGACGGGATTCCAGAACCCCAATCCGCCTTTGCAAATCGGCAATGACTGCCCGCTGGCCGGCAATTATCTCCAGCAGAGTTTCGCCACTCGCCGCGTTCAGGTCTAGTTCAGTGTCCACCTCCCTGGTATGCCACAACTCCCCCGGCCATGCCAGCGTTTTTCCAACGGCTTTGAGCCAATTCACCTCATCAAGTCTGAACAGTTACTTACCCATTGCCGTGGAAGCCCGTAAACCGCTAAGGTGATAAACTAGGCGATGGCCTTCAACGCAGTCGGAACGACACCGTTTGATAGGCGGATTACCACGCAATTTCAAGAGAGGAACTGAACCATGCCTAGCACCGACGCGGTCATATTGCCAGTCTCGGTCCGGCCTTTGAAATACCGCCTTCACCTCTATCCCGACCTAGACCAAGCGACTTTCAAAGGCGCTGAAGAGATAGATGTTCAGGTGGACGAGCCCACATCCACCATCGTCTTAAACTCCTTGGAGTTGAAGATCCTCGGCGCTGAGCTTTTCATGGATGGCGCTCCGTCGCTGGAGCCTGAAATCACCTATGACCCACAGGCTGAAACTGCTACCTTCGACTTTGGCGAAGTGATACCCGCCGGTCCAGCCAGGCTGGAGATTGATTTCACGGGCATTCTCAACGATAAATTACGCGGTTTCTACCGCAGCCAGTACACCGGGCCAGACGGCGAATCCCAGTATCTGGCCACCACCCAGTTCGAAGCCACCGACGCCCGCAGGTCGTTTCCCTGCTGGGACGAACCGGCCCATAAAGCCACGTTCCAAGTCACCATGGTCTTGCCATCCAACCTGAGCGTGGTTTCCAACACCCCGGCTTTGAGAGAGAGCGAGGCGGGCCCGGGGCTTAAATCCGTGCGGTTTGCCGAGACGCCGGTTATGTCAACCTACCTGCTGGCATTCGTCGTTGGAGACTTGGTTTCCACCGAGTCGGAATATTCCGGTGCCGGGACCCGCACCATGGTGCGGGTTTGGACCACCCGGGGCAATGAGGGAAAGGGGGCCTTCGCGTTAGACACTTCCGTAAAGATGCTCGCATTTTTCAACGATTATTTCGGCATTCCTTATCCGTTGGAAAAATTGGACCACATAGCCATCCCAGACTTCGCCGCCGGTGCCATGGAGAACTGGGGCGCGATCACCTACCGGGAGACGGCGCTGCTGGTGGACCCGGCCAACTCCTCGGCCGGCACCCGCCAGAGGGTGGCCGAGGTGGTTGCCCATGAGATGGCCCACATGTGGTTTGGCGACCTGGTGACCATGGAATGGTGGGACGACCTGTGGCTCAATGAAAGCTTCGCCTCTTGGATGGGCACCAAGGCAGTGGACTGGCTCTTCCCTGATTGGGAGATGTGGACCCAGTTCGTCAACATGGACACCAACCGGGCGCTGAGCCTGGACGGCCTGAAAAACTCCCATCCCATCGAGCAAGAGGTAAAAGACCCCGCCGAGGTCAGTCAGCTGTTCGACGCCATAAGCTACAGCAAGGGAGCGTCGGTGCTTCGCATGCTGGAGCAGTTCCTTGGTCCCGAGGTTTTCCGCCAGGGGTTGCAAAAATACATAGCCGATAACCAATACGGCAACGCCCGCACCGAGCACCTTTGGGCCGCGTTGGAAGAGGCTTCCCAACAGCCCGTGACTTCCATCATGGATTCCTGGGTCAAGCAGATGGGCTATCCGGTGTTGACCGTCGAGTCCAATTCATCTGGCGCCAAACTGGAACTCTCGTTGGACCAGCAAAGGTTCGTCTACGATAAGCTGCTCGGAGAGGATGACCAGCAAACCCAGGTGTGGCGGGTCCCCGTCGGGATTAGCCACGGAGGCCAACCGCCCCAGAGGTTGGTGATGGATGGACCCAACGCAAAGATCCAGATTCCGGGCTCGCCATCCAGCAGCAGTTGGTTCAAAGTGAACTCGGACCAGACCGGGTTCTTCCGGGTGAACTACTCCAGGGAGGATTGGCAGCGGCTGGAGCCGGCCATACGGTCTTTGGAACTGCCCGCCACCGACCGGCTTGGCATCCAAAACGACGCTTACGCCTTGTCCAGAGCGGGGATCTTGGGAGTGACCCAGTTCCTCTCTCTTTCACGGGCCTATGAGAACGAGGTTGATGCTTCGGTTTGGAGCGACCTGGCCAGTAACCTAAAGGAGATCGATTTTATGCTGGCCGCCGAGCCTTACCACGGCGACTTCCGCGCCGCATCCCGGGACCTGTTCGCACCCGTCGCCAGACGGTCGGGGTGGGATGTCCGTCCCGGCGATGGCCATCTGGACTCGTTGCTTCGCAGCACGGTTTTGAGCCAGGCAGGGTCTTACGAGGACCCAGAGACAATCGACCAGGCCGTGGGAAAGTTCAAGCAGTATCTTGAGGACAGGGCCGCGGTGCATCCCGATATACGGGGGGTTGTCATCAGCCTGGCGGCCCAGGCCGGGGACCGGGTTACTTACGACCAGATATGGGGGTTGGAAAAGGAGACTGATCTCCAAGAGGAGAGCATCCGCTTGTTGATGTCGCTGGCGCGGTTCTCTCAACCCGAGTTGTTGCAAGAGACTTTGGAAAGGACATTGACTGACGATGTCCGCTCCCAAGACACCGTCACCGTGGTTAGCGGCGTGGCGGCAAATCTGGCGGGCCGCCAATTGGCTTGGGACTTCGTTAAAGATAACTGGGCCGAGTTCGACCGCCGCTACGGTGGAGGCGGGTTCGGCATGATGCGGCTGGTTTCGGTCTGCGGCAATTTTACCGACCAAGAACACGTGGAAGACGTTGAGCAGTTCTTTAGCCAGCACCCGGCGCCTGCCGCCGAACGAACCATTCGCCAGGCCCTAGAGCGGATGCGTCTCCACATCGCCTGGCTGGCAAACAACCGCGGCGAGCTAGCGGAGTGGTTCGGCAGATAGAGAGTGATTTGACCAGTGGACCCAAGACTCAGGCATTTGAGAAGTCCCCTCCTTACCAAGGATGGGACTTAAGGGAGGTGGTCTAGGCCAGGAATAGACGACCCCCTGTAGTCCCCCTTGTGAAGGGGACGTGGGATTGGATCATCTAAAGAATCGAAACAGCCGTAACGATGACTCAATTATTTAATAAGAATTCGGAATTGGGGAAAAGGCGCTCGCTAAGAAACACATCTCCGCCCGCAGAGCGAATCGTGTGGTCGCGGCTCCGGAAAAACCAGATGGAAGGATTCAAATTCCGAAGGCAATACAGCGTCGGCCCATACGTAATTGACTTCTATTGCCCCGCCCTAAACCTAGCGGTGGAGATTGATGGAGACAGTCATTTCCAACGTGATTCCAACGACAAGCCAAGGCAATATTACATCGAAAATTTTGGCATCAGATTTTCGCGCTTCACCAACGAGGAAGTCTACAACAACTTGGAAGGAGTGCTCGAGGTAATTCGCCAGGCCGCCGAGGAGGCAAACCAGAAATCGTCAAGAGCGAAGAAGTCCCCTCCTTACGAAGGAGGGGACTTAGGGGAGGTCGTCTAGGGCAGGGCCCAACGCTAGTGGAACGACGGGTAGGCCATCCACTGTCTCAGTAACGCTTAGCTTGAAAGCGTTTGGCCTTTTTCGCGGCTTCCGTTAACGAATCGGGTTAGCGGTTTTGCACCAACCAGTGCTACAATGGCAAGCCGAACCGGTAACATCAATGAAGGAATATGGAATCTAATTCTCGAATCGACCTACTGAAATCGTTAATCCAAGAACGAATCCTGGTTTTGGACGGCGCCATGGGCACCGCCATCCAGGATTTGAACCTGGGGCCCGATGATTTTGGCGGCCTAGAATACGAGGGCTGCAACGAATACCTGGTTTCGACCCGTCCCGAACTGATAGAAGGTATCCACCAGAGATACCTGGATGCCGGCGCCGACATCCTGGAGACCGACACCTTTGGCTCCACCTCCGTGGTGCTGGCGGAATACGGCCTAGAGGCCGAAGCCAGGCGCCTAAATCGAGAGGCCGCCCAACTGGCCCGGCGTGCGGCCGACGCGGCATCCACTCCGGATAAGCCCCGGTTCGTGGCCGGCTCCATGGGACCGACAACCAAGAGCATCTCGGTCACCGGTGGCATCAATTTTGACCAGTTGGCGGAATCCTACCGCGAACAAGCGCTTGGGTTGATAGAGGGCGGAGTGGACGTGCTCTTGCTGGAGACGGTGCAAGACACCATCAACGTCAAGTCAGGATTGGAAGGTATCGACCAAGCTATGGCCGAGTTGGGGCGCCAGGTTCCCGTAGCGATCCAGGGCACAGTCGAGGCCATGGGCACGTTGCTGGCGGGACAGGACGCAGAGGCATTCTACATATCATTGGCCCATCGGGACCTGCTGTGGATTGGATTCAACTGCGCGACCGGCCCGGATTTCATGACCGACCATCTGAGGACATTGGCCGGCCTGTCGCGTTTCCCGGTGGCCTGTGTCCCCAACGCGGGCCTGCCCGACGAAAAAGGCGCATATAACGAAACCCCGGAAATGATGGCCGGGACCCTTTCTAGGTTCATGGACCAAGGGTGGGTCAACTTGGTCGGCGGTTGTTGCGGTACCGTGCCGGACCATATTCGCCTGCTTCAAGAGACAGCGGCCGGAAGATCCCCCCGGAACGTCCAATCGGCGGAAGCTGGCGAAACCCACGAGACCAGGGTCTCGGGAATCGAAGCTTTAGTAATTGATGAGGACACCAAACCCGTGATGGTGGGCGAGCGCACCAATGTTCTGGGCAGCCGCCGGTTCCGGAGGTTGATCGCCCAAGGTTCGTTTGAAGAAGCCGCGGAAGTGGGCCGCCGCCAGGTGCGCAACGGCGCTCACATCTTGGACGTATGTCTTCAAGACCCGGACCGGGATGAACTGGCCGATGTTTTGACCTTCTTAAACCTGGTTACCAAAAAGGTAAAAGCCCCGATCATGATCGACTCCACCGACGCGAATGTCGTGGAAGAGGCCTTAAAACTGCTTCAGGGCAAATCGGTAATTAACTCCGTGAATCTGGAAGATGGCGAGGCCCGCTTTCAAGCTGTGGTCCCCATGGCCCGGCGCTACGGCGCCGCGCTGGTAGTGGGTTGCATCGACGAAGACAAAGAGCAGGCCCAGGCCATCACCCGGCAACGCAAGCTGGAAGTGGCCGTCCGGTCCCACCAGATATTGACGAAAAAGTACGGCGTGCAAGCCGAAGACATCATCTTCGACCCCCTGGTTTTCCCCGCGGGCACCGGCGACAAGACCTACGAGGGCTCTGCCGCCGAGACGATAGAGGGCGTCCGGCTGATCAAGCAGGCGCTTCCGGAAACCAAAACCATCTTGGGAATCTCCAACGTGTCGTTCGGCCTTCCGCCTGCCGGACGGGAGGTGCTCAACTCCGTCTTCCTGTACCACTGTGTTCAGGCGGGGCTCGACATGGCGATCGTCAACTCTGAGTTGATGCAACGTTACACCGCGATTCCCGAAGAAGAGCGCAAGTTGTCGGAAGACCTCATCTGGTTCCGCGGAGACGACCCGGTAGCCGCGTTCGCCGCCCATTTCCGCGATAAGCCGCCCAGCGCCCCGCTGGAAGAACGGCGTAACCTGCCTTTGGACGAAAGGCTCGCCTTGGCCATCATTCAGGGCACCAAAGAGGGCTTGGCGGAAGACTTGGATGAAGCGCTGGGAGGCCGGGCGCCCCTGGACATCATCAACGGTCCCCTAATGGACGGGATGACAGAGGTGGGCCGCCAATTCAACGCCAATGAGTTGATCGTGGCCGAGGTCCTCCAATCGGCCGAAGCCATGAAATTCGCCGTGTCCCAACTTGAGCCCCACATGGAGAAAGACGGCGTATCCAGCTCCGGACGGGGCAAGGTTTTGCTGGCTACGGTTAAAGGCGATGTCCACGACATTGGCAAGAACCTGGTCGAGATAATCATGTCCAACAATGGCTACCAGGTGATCAACCTGGGCATCAAAGTGCCGCCACAAGATTTGATCGACGCCTACCAGGAACACCGGCCGGATATCATCGGCCTGTCCGGGTTGCTGGTCAAATCGGCCCAGATGATGGTGGAAACGGTCAAGGACTTCCGGCAAGCAGGGGTGAACTGCCCCATGCTGGTCGGCGGCGCCGCCCTATCCAACCGCTTCACCCGCCTGCGTATCGCTCCGGAGCATGACAACCTGGTTGCCTACGCCACCGACGCGATGACGGGCTTGGCGCTGGCCAACACCATCCAAGAGGCCGATGAGCGAGTCAAATTGGCGGAATCCCTAGAGGCTGAGACGCAGAAAATGCTGGAAGCGGATGCCGCCAGCCGTTCCGCGGATACGCCAAACTCATCCACGGCGCCTCCCCGGATAGCTGAGGTGCGGCACGATTTCGAAATACCCAGCCCGCCCGACACTTTGTCGCACGTCTTGAGTGATTTTAGCCTGGACGAGATCTTCCCATACATAAATCCCCAGATGCTCTACGTCCGCCACCTCGGTTTCAAAGGGCGTTACAACGAAGCGCTGGAATCGGGCGACCTTAGGGCGTTGGAACTGCGAGATTCGGTCAAACGGGTTGAGGAGATCGTGCTGGAGTCCCCGGACATCACCGCCAAGGCCGTTTTCAAATTCTTCCCATGCCAATCCGACGGGCAGAATTTGTTGGTCCTGGGTCCGGACGGCAAAACCGTTTTAGAGCGTTTCCACTTTGGCCGCCAATCCGGGGGCGACGGCCTCTGTCTGGCGGATTATCTGTTGCCAAAAGAGTCGGGCAGTGTGGACTACCTCGCCATGTTCGTGACCAGCATAGGCGACGGCGTGCTGGAGCTTTCAGAGCGGTTGAAGGCAGAGGGCGAATACCTGAACTCCCATATATTGCAGGCTTTGACCATCGAGAGCGCCGAAGCATTCGCCGAATTACTGCATCAGCGGATACGGCGGATGTGGGGAATCGGCGAGACTGCGGACATCTCGTATCAAGACCTTTACCGCACCCAATACCGTGGCCGCCGGTTCTCCTTCGGTTACCCGGCCTGCCCGCGCCTGGAAGACCAGGCACAGCTTTTCCGGTTGTTGGCCGTGACGGCGCAGATCGGCGCGGAACTTACAGATGGATTCATGATGGAGCCCGAATCCTCCGTATCGGCGCTGGTGCTGCATCATCCCGACGCCAAATATTTCAGCCTCAGCCCGCAGGATATCGAGCGGTTGGAGCAGGAAACCGGTTCCAGTTAACTTCCGGTTAACTTCCGGTCAACTTCCGGGCGTTGGAGCCCGAGAATTCAACTTAGAGGACGCCAACTATGAGAGTGGTTATGATCCACGCTCTTGCCGAGTCTATCCCGCCGGTGCGGATGGCCTTCAGCGAGGTTTTCCCGGAGGCCGAGGTCATCAACCTGTTGGACGAAGGATTGTTCGTCGACTTCAAAGACACGCTCACCCCCAAGCTCCTCAGGCGCATGGGGAGCTTGGTAACTTATAACGCCGACCACGGCGCGGATACCATCGGCCTGGCCTGTTCAGTGTACGCTCCGGCCGTGGAGACGCTGAAAGAGCTGGTGGACGTGCCGCTGGTTTCTTCTTACAGTCCCGTGATGGCTGACGCGGTAGCCTCAGGACCCAGGGTCGGCATCATTGCTTCTGTCCCCGCAACCATCCGTGACGCGGAGTATTACCTGCTCAAGGAAGCGGAGGAACGGAATATCGAGATCGAAGCATTCCCCTGCCTGGCCGAAGACCTGATTCCCGTCCTCCGCGAACAGGGCGAGGAGGGATTCCAGCGCCGCCTGGTTGAAGAGGCCAACAAGCTGGCCCCCAAGGTGGACGCCGTTCTTCTGAGCCAATTCTCCATGGCCGCCGTCCTGAACCACGTCAAAGCCAACTGTTCCGTGCCTGTCTTGTCCCCGCCCCACAGCAGCGCTCGCCGCCTGAAGGAGCTTTTAACGGCGCCGGGCGGCTAGGGCTTTGTTGGACTGAAACGGCCTCTTAGCTGTATGTTCTTCCCTTCCTGAGAAGCGGCAGGTGCGGAATGGTTGGGAAATCCCCCTTAGTCCCCCTTTGCGAAAGTGGGAGATATGGCCCCTTTTAACAAAGGGCGCGTTGCCCCAAAACTGTCATTCTGAGGAGCGCAGCGACCGAAGAATCTGAACTCCTGGGTTGTAACTGCCGCTTGGCGAGCCTAAACTCACGAAAGTAGACTCCTTGTTGCTCTTTTAGTGGCATGCCGGAGGGCATTTTGTGGCAAGCCCCATGACGCGAACGGGGGCTTTTTTTATGGTTTGAAGTTGGCTAATATGGCCGTTGAACTGACAATGAGTAATGTCGGCGCAGGATCATGACCTGCCCCGGCCGGGTCACGGACTATTCGATTCATCCAACCAGGAGGGGCGCAGTGGAACCGATCGCCAAGATAGCGGCTGAACTGGGGATCAAAGAGGAACATCTGATTCCCTACGGCCACACCAAAGCCAAGATTTCAATGGATGCATTAAGCGATGCCCAAAGCTCGGGCCGAAAAGGCAAGCTGATAGTCGTGACCGGCATCACCCCGACTCCGGCGGGAGAAGGCAAGACCACCACCGCCATCGGATTGACTCAGGGTCTGGGCAAGTTGGGCTACCGTCCGGTGGTCAACCTCCGCGAACCCGCTCTGGGGCCCATCTACGGGATCAAGGGAGGCGGCACCGGCGGAGGGAAAGCCCGCGTCGTTCCCGAAGATGAGATAAACATCCACTTCACCGGTGACGCCCACGCCGTCGCTTCTACCCACAACCTGCTGGCGGCGCTGGTGGACAACGCGGTCTATCGGGATACAGCGTCGGGCATGGGCCCCGTCGGCATCCAGTGGTCCCGGGTCACCGACGCGTCCGACCGGGCACTGCGCCAGATCGTCGCAGGCGTTGGCGGCAGCGGCAACAGTCCGTTGCGGGACACCCGGTTCGACTTTGTCACCGCGTCGGAGATCATGGCCCTTTTGGCCCTGTCCAGCGGCTTGGAAGACATGCGGGACCGGCTTTCCCGCATCGTGGTCGGCAGCAGCCGGACAGGCGACCCAGTGTCGGTGGGCGACTTGGGGTTCACCGGGGCTTTGATGACGTTGATGCGCCATACCATCATGCCCAACCTGGTCCAGACCATGGAAGGCCAACCGGCGATCATCCACGCCGGCCCATTCGGCAACATCGCCCACGGTTGCAGCTCCATCGTGGCCGACCGGCTGGGGCTGGCCTACGCCGACTACGTGGTGACCGAGGCCGGTTTCGGCGCCGACCTGGGATTCGAGAAATTCATGCACATCAAGTCCCGCCAAAGCGGAATGACGCCCGACGCCGTGGTGCTGGTGGCGTCGCTGCGGGCGCTCAGGTGGCACGGTGGATCTACGCGCCGGGAGTTGGCCCAGCCAAACCTGGAAGCAGTGAAGACCGGCGGCGCCAACCTTGCCCACCTGGCCAAAATGGTCCGCAGCTTCGGGGCGCCTCTAATCGTGGCGCTCAACCGTTTCCCGGGCGACACCGACGACGAGCTTAAAGCGGTCCGGGAGATAGCCCTGGAAGCCGGCGCCGACGACACGGCCGAGATCACCGGGTTCACCGACGGCGGCGAGGGAGGCATGGCCCTGGGAGAAGCGGTGGCCAAGGCCGCTTCCGGCAACGCCAGCGCGACGCTGGCCAACTACGTCTATGACGTGGACGCCCCGGTGCGGGAGAAGGTGCTGGCGCTGGCCAAGGCGGTTTACGGCGCCGGCGACGTTTCCTGGTCGGCCGAGGCCCGGCGAAAGCTGCGCTACTTCGAGTCCCAGGGATGGGGGAACCTGCCCATCTGCATGGCCAAGACCCACCTGTCCATCTCCCACGACCCAACCCTGCGGGGCGCCCCGTCGGGCTACACCTTCCCCATAAACGACATCCGCGCCTCGGTGGGCGCCGGTTTCCTGTACACGTTGGCAGGCCGGATAGAAACCCTGCCCGGCCTACCCAGCAAACCCCTGGCCATGAGCATGGACGTAAATGAAGCCGGTGAGGTCACGGGCCTCGGCGTGGGTTAGGGCCCTCACCCTCGGTCCCTCACACGGTGGGCGAGGGATGCCTTTATTCTTAGGCATCCCAACTCCCTTGAAAGATTTGGTCGAAGGCCAGCCCCCATGGGGGCCGCAAGAATCCCAGGGCCCTGACGTCCTCTAGCCAGAACCCGTAGGGAGAATGGCGGGAATAGCTGCCGCCGCCCACCACCTTGCAGATTCGCAGCATGATTGACTCCGCAAGCTCGGCGACGGCGGCCTTGCCCAGACGGGTTTCCCGGTTTCCCGAGTTGGCTTGTTCGACCGCCCGCAGCATGCCTTCGTAGGCCCGCTGGATCAGCCACCCTTCGATCTCTACCCTGGCCCACTCGGTCTGCTCATAGGCCGCCATCGACTCTCGTTTCCGCTGCAGTTGCTGACGGGCCGTCGCAATGGCGGTCTCTACGATACCGACCACCACCGCGGCGAACATGCAGGCGGCTCCTCCCCCCGAAGCGGGTCTCTGTTGGCTAGCCCCCGGCCACGCGGAACGCGTGGTTGGAAAGTCCTTAAAGGTCATGGCGTGGCTGTGGGTGGCGGTCATCCCGCACCCGTCCCACTCCGCTGCCAGTTTTACCCCCGTTGATCCGTCCCAAGGGACCCCCCGCATGTCCATGAAAAACAGATCGGCTTCCTCCTCGCCGTCCGGGACCGCGACGGTGATCACGTAGGATGTGATCCCCGACCCACTGCCGAAATGCTTCTCCCCGCTTAGGAGGTAGCCGCCATCTTGGCCGCTGGGACGGGCCGTTGCCTTGGTTTTGGACGTATCCCCGCCGCTACCAGGCTCGGACATGATGGTGCCCCATTGGCGGCCGTCCATGGCCGCCTGGAAAGCCCACTGCCGCTGCTCCTCCCAGGCCTCCCGATAGGGATCGGGCGCTTCGGGCAGCGTCAAGCAGCCCGTGTACTGAAGCACTGCGGGGTGCATGGACGACACCAGGGCTATCGATGAGTCACCATGGGCCAGGGCGCCCTCAACATCTCGCATATGGCCCGGTTCGATTGCCGGGAGCTCTCCCAGATGCCACCGTGCTCGACCGGGACGCCCACCCGAAGATATCCGGTGTCCCTAAGCCGGTCGAAGTCCGCTTGAAACAGTTCCCGCCGCTGTTGCCGCTCCCTTCTCTCTCCGGCGAAATCGGATGCAAGCTCGCGGATCTTTTCGAGGATGATTCCAGCGTCCTTGTCTGCCGCTTCATTTTGCGTCTGCATATCATAATCCTCCCAATGGTGACGGGATTATACTTTATCTTCTGGTAATAGGATCACCTATACGGCGAAATAAGCAATAAAGCCGCCAATTGACGGCATCAAACTGTTACCCTAAATGGGAAACACCGGCTGAGACGAGCCGTTATAATTCAGCAAAAAGGGGAGGAACAAGATGATCTACGATTATCGCGAATACACGCTGATGCCCGAAAAAACCACCGAATACATGGCGGCGGTGAGAGAGGTTGCCAAGGGTATACGGGAGAAGTACGGCATCAAGCTGGCGGGCTGGTATTACAGCGACGTCGGCGAGCTAAACAAGGTGGTGCACATCTGGGCCTTCCGCGACCACGAGCACATGAAGGAAGCCAAAGCCCAGGTAGCCGCCGACCCCGACTGGACCGGCAAATACCTCCCCCGAGTCCACGGCCTGATCCAGTCCCAAAAAACCTACCTGATGCTCTCCCCAGACTTCGCGCCGGTACCGGCGTAGGGGGAGACGTCCAGGGAGTTAAAGCAACCCAACCCGATCTTAGACCAAGGTTGTGATGGACGCTGCCCTTGCCTTAATTTAGCCGGAGATTGGCTGATCTCCGGCTTGTTCATAAGGTCCCGTGATTTCGTCAAAGAACGCATCTTTTTTCGCCTTTAGTAACCGTGTTGGGAATGCCAAGCCCTGGTCATCCGCACGCTTTCGCAAGTATTGGCCGACGGATATATCATCCAATGCAGAGTCGATGAGTTTTTCTCTCAGAACGACCGCTGGTGGCTCATGATGGGCCCAGGTCAAAAGCCACTCCAGGTCATCTATCGACATCAGTTGAAAGCGTCCTGCATCAATTCCTTCCTTCTGCAACTCTTCCCTGATTAGGTCGGTAGTGAGCGCCTCTGGGTACCAGGACTCCAAGGTAACGACGGCGGGAACAATCTCGTCCACTCCCGTTGTGGGAAGGCCTGCCGTACCATCGAATATGTCCTTTATCTTGGACGGCAATCGGCCTACTGTGTGCGCCAATGCTTGGCGTATGCGGTTCATCACGGCGTCCCGTTCTGTTGTGGTTCGGACGATCTTGGGCAGTCGTGTGGAGCGAAACTCCATGGCAAGGCCAATCTTTTGCCCGAGTATCGTCCAGTCCGGACCCTAATTCAGGACTTCCGTACAATGGCTCTGGGTGCACCGTCGAATGTTTGAGAGCCATTCGCAGAATTATCCCGCCGTACTCCTCGAAGGCGTGACCGAACCACTCAAGGAACGGATTGTAGTCAGGAGTGGAAAAAGACTCCTGCAAGTCATAATAGTTGCCTTTTGTGATTCGTTGGATTAACAATCTGGGGATAGGTACACAGAATCGGCCGTCGGGTAGTGTGAAGACAGGTCGGCTGATTAGGGGGTTGAACACCCACTTCCCTGCTCCCGGAGCTTCTTGCTCTTCCTGCAGACAAAGTCGCCGAAATGCAGGAAAATCAGCGGCCACCGACATGAGAAAAGCGTCGACCTTTTCAGGCGTGAGAAATGGCTGTAGTTTTTCTGCCTGGGTTCCCTCAATAAATTCCCGTGTAAATGAAGCCTGGTGAATCGCGCAGGAGTAAAATGCTACCCCAATTTTCATGAACTCTACGATGCTGAGGCCCGTTTTCCGCTTGAACGCCTCCTGTATGTCCAATCGAGGGTTCGCAGGCTTCGTCTCCGTCCAGATTGTTAGGTATCTAGGAATAAGCTCATCGAGCTGCTCTTGGTAGGGAAACTGCTCGTAGGCAACACGGACAAGAGTCATGATGCCGGACCCTAGAAAAGGGTCTTCTACGTTGTTCCAATTGTTCGCCAGAGTCATTACGTCTATCGCCGATCCCGACTTTCTTCTGGCGTAGGGGTGGTTCCTGATGGCCACGCGCACGACTGCAGCCAATCCAGAATGGGTCACCAATGCATATCTGATCCGACGAAATCCGGCAACCGTGTCTGAGATTGGCTCTTGGTCGAACGTCTTGTTGTCCTTATCCATGTACCGGCTAGTCGCAGCACACTTCAGTACAACCTCAACCGGGTCGTATTGCTGTACCTGCCGACTGAACTGGCCGAGGGGTATCATGGGTTCTGGCATTGCATCGACTCTGGACAGAGACTCTAGTTAGAGTATGCCGGGTGAAATGGAATGAGTCGCGGACCTTCCAGGCTAGTGGAATATCCTGAACGTCTAACTATGACACCCGCGCGCCTGTATGTCCCAAACCGCCTCTACCTTTCCGCCGCGGACGCCTACGAAGCTGTCCCAGCGGCTTACTGTGGCGTCTTGTTGGGATGGTAGGAGTAGGAGTTGGTCGCCTATTTTTAGCTCGGTTCCTTCCGCCAGGTGGAAGACCGCGCGGTTGGCGTCTATGGATTCCACCGATACGCCCGGGCGGTTCTCCACTTCGGGCAGGCCTCGCAGGGTGCTGATGGCTTTTAGGCCGGCGTCGCCGATGGCCGTGCCTGGCCGGGGGGTGCTGATGATGGTGGTCAGGATCTTCCCGGCGTAGTGGAAGTCGGTCATGAAGCCGTAGCCCGTCTCCATCACCATGTAGCTGCCGCCCTGGATCTCGGTGACTCCCGGGATCTCCGCCGCCACGTCGTAGCTCCAGGTCTCGCCGGTGGAAACGATCTCCACCGGGACCCCGGCGGAAACGATGGCGTCTTTCAAGTCGATGACCTGCTGAATCACCCGGCGGCCTTCGGTCACCCGGTCCTCGCGCTGGGGCATGTCGGGAATGACCTGGTGGCTCATGATGCCCTTGAAGACGATGCCGGGCAGCGAGTGGATGACTTTGGCCAGTTCCACACCCTGGGGAATGTCCTGGATGCCGCAACGCCTGAGCCCGGTCTCCATCTCCACTACCACCCCAAGTTCGACGCCCCGGGCCGAGGCGGCGTCGGAGAGGGCTTTGGCGTTGGCCTCGTCGTCGCAGGCCACCATCATCTCCGCCTGCCCCGCCAGGGTGCATAAACGGTCGATCTTCCCGAGGCCGGCGACCTCGCTGGTGATGAAAACGCTGGGTACGCCGCTGTCAACCATAACCTCTGCTTCAGACACCTTGGCGGAGCAAACCCCGCCCACGGTGCCGCCCCGGCGGATCTGCCGGTGGGCGAGGGCCGGCGTCTTATGGTTCTTGCCGTGGGGCCGCAGCTTGGCCGTCTGTCCGGCGTAATAATCCGCCATGACGTCCATGTTGTGGTCCACCGCGTCCATATCCAAGATAAGGCAGGGCGTGTCCAGGTCTTCCAAAAGCGTTCCCGGTGTGGGCCGGTAGCGGTTGTCCATAAACTCCTCCAAAAAGCTGAATGCTGACCGCTGAAAGCTGATAGCTTAAGAAAATCTTCCCCTGGCGGCGATGGGCCAGAGTCCCTCAAGCTTGCCCCTGCGAACGGCTCGGATGTAATCGTATTGGTTGAGGGAGAGCTCCAGATCAAAGGGGACCAGCCAGACCTTGTCGCCGGGCATGAATCTGCTGTGGGCGGATTGGTCCAGTTCCAACACGCCGTGCTCGGCGCTGAAACGGACCGCTTTGGCGCCGTCCTGTTCCTCCAGAACCGGCAGTCCCATGTCGGGGCCGGTGGCCTTGTGTCCCGCATCAACCACCGCCGATCCCGGTGTGGGATGGCTGATCACCGAGGCCAGTATCTTGGCGGCGGGCTGGTAGTCAGGCTGGGCTTGACATTGGGCGTGATCCATCAGAGCGTAGCCGCCCGTCTGGATCTCGGTGACGCCCGAATCACCGGCGACGGCGTCGTATCCGGATGCCGCCACGCTGATTGTTGGAGCCGATGCGCCTTGTTGCGCCAACAGCTGGGAGGTTCCAGCTAATTCTTGCAGCCGGGCTTCGGTGTCGATTCCAGCGGCCGGCAATGAAGCCATCAGGCCATCGAGGCGTAAACCGCTGGCGCCGGAGACGGTTTTAGCCAGGGCGGCGGCAGCTGAACCCATGGCGACACCGCTGCCTCCTGACCCGGCGTCCACTTCCACCAGGATACCCAGGGTGGCCCCGGCGGCGTAAACCGCTTTGGATAGGGCCTCAACGCTCCCGGCGTCGTCCACTACCACGGCGAGCCGGTGGCTCTGGGCCAAGGCGCACAGCCGGGCGATTTTCGGCCGTCCGGCTATCTGGCGAGAGATGAGTATGTCGCTGAAGCCGGCGCCGGCGAAGACCTCCGCCTCGCCCACCGTGTTGACCGCGATTGCTCCCGCGGGGTTGGCCGCGGCCACTTGAATGTGGGCGATGTGGGGGCATTGGTGGGTTGAGACATGGGGCCTGATTTTAACCCCGGAGCTATTGGATGAATGAAACCGGGCGATGTTGGCTTCCATCACGTCCAGGTCAACCACCAAGGCGGGAGTGTCGAGTTCCTCCACAGGAGTGCCTACGGGCTGGAAAATGGGACGTTCCATCGATTACACCTCAGGATTGATCTAGAGTGATTTCTGTGATTTCAGGGCAACAGAGCCGACGCGAGAGGCGAGCATAGAATCAAATCAACTCGAAAAAATGCGGCTCTCCCGCCAGGCCAGAAGAATATCATAAACACGGATGCAAATGTCCCGAATGACCGTGGAACAAGCTGCGGTCGCGGGTTCGCCAAGGGCGGTCATCAGCTTGCATTTACCCGTCGGCGATGCCAAAATTGCTGGCGGCTTAGACCCTCAACTAGCATGGGATACAAGGGGATTCATTTGACACAAGAACACGACGCCGAATCCAGCATTTTGCCCGGATTGCTGGAGGGTGTCCGGGTGCTCGATCTTACCCACCATATTTCGGGGCCGTATTGCACCCGCATGTTGTCTACCCTTGGGGCGGATGTAATCAAAGTGGAAAGGACGGAGAGCGGGGACCCGATTCGCGAATTGGGAAGAATCGAGCCCGCAAATGCAGGACTTGGCAAAGATGCTCAGGTCGGTGGTTCCGTCTCGCCTTGGTTTTTGTATCTGAATTCCTCTAAGAAAAGCCTTACTTTGGACCTGAAATCCGCCCAAGGCCGAGCAATCGTCTTGGAGCTGACTGCTAAGGCCCAGATCGTTGTGGAGAACTTCGCTCCTGGGACCATGGAAAGACTAGGGTTGGCCTATTCCCAGTTGAGCCAGGTGAACCCGGCGCTGGTCATGACTTCTATCTCCAACTTCGGCCAGACCGGCCCTTACCGGGACTGGAAGGCGCTGGAGATCAACCTCTACGCCGCCGGGGGGCTTATGAACATCACCGGCGAGGAAGACCGTCCTCCATTGAAGGAAGGCGCTCCCCTGGCCCAGCTTGGCGCGGGGCAAAACGCCTTCGTGGCCACCATGGCGGCGCTGATGTACGCCGAAGAGACGGGGCAGGGGCAACACATCGACCTTTCCATAGCCGAATACGCCACCAACATCCTGGAAAACGCGCTGATGCAGTACAGCTATTCGGGCGTTGAGTATTCCCGGGTGGGAAACCGGGGCTACGGACGGGCCGCTTGGGGCATCTACCCCTGCGGCGACGGGCACGTGGGCATCATCTCCGGCCCGGACACCAACTGGCCCGAGATCGCCACCATCATGGACCGCGAGGAGCTGTCCGACCCTAGGTTCGTCTCCCGGCAGGGCCGCTTGGAGAACGCCGATGAGATCGACGCCCTGATGCTGCCTTGGTTGTTGGATAACGACAAAGTGGACATTTTCAAAGCCGGCCAGGAACACGGTTTGGGATTCGCCTACGTGGCCACCATGGGGGATCTCCTGGAGATGGAGCAGCTCACCGCTCGTGGATACTTCGTCGAGCTGGACCATCCAGCCACCGGGCCGCTGAAATACCCGGGACCGCCCATCAGCTTGGGTAAAACAACATCCCCCCTTACGAAGGGGGGATCAGAGGGCGATAGCCCGGGAGACGATCACCAGAACGGCGGAAACGGCGAACACGTTGGCTGGGTTTACCGTCCGGCGCCATTGTTGGGCGAGCACACCCAGCAAACCCTGGAGGACTGGCTCGGATACAGCGCGTCTCAGGTCCAGGCGCTTCGTGACCAGGGAGTCGTATAGATGGTCCAAGACATCTCCGCCGCCAACCCTCTTCCTCAAGCATTGAGTCGATACCGGATACTGGACCTATCTAGGATTTGGGCGGGCCCTTATTGCACCAAGTTGTTGGCCGACATGGGCGCCGAAGTCGTCAAGATGGAATCGCTGAGGGTATACGACTCCCACCGCGGCCCGGTATCCCCTGCCCGGGGCGTGGTGTCGTATCCCGATGCCGAGCCGGGCGATGAGCCTTGGAACCGCAACGGCTGGTTCAACTGCCTGCATATGAGCAAATACGGCGTCACCCTGGAATTGACCCAGGAAGCCGGCCGGCGAGTCTTCGAGCAACTGGTTTCCATCAGCGACGTGTTGATCGAGAACTTCCGGCAGGGAAGCATTGAACGGTTGGGCTACACCTACGAAGATCTTCGCAGATTTAGGCCCGACCTGATCTACGTGTCCATGCCCGCCTTCGGAAACACCGGCCCTTGGAAAAGTTACGTGGCCTACGGCATCGGCCAGGAGCAACTCTCCGGCATGGCCCACATGACCGGCTACGCCGGAGATGGCCCCATGAAATCGGGCATCAACCACGGCGATCCCATCACCGGTTCCCACGCCGCCGGAGTGGTGCTGGCCGCCCTCCGCCAGCGGCGGCGCACCGGCAAGGGCATGTATGTCGACGTTTCCCAGCAGGAATCCGCGGTCTCACTGATCGGGGCCGACGTGCTGGCCTACCAGGTCACCGGCCAGGAGCCCGAGCGGCGGGGCAATCACTCCGCCGATTTCGCTCCGCACAACGCCTACCCCTGCGCCGGGGAAGACCGTTGGGTGACCATTGCCGCCGCAACCGACGAGCAGTGGCGAAGTCTGGTGCGCATCATTGAATCCGGAGGGGGATTAGCCGGAGGGCGATCAGAAAGTATTGCCGATGATCCCAGATTCTCCACCGTTGAAAACCGCCTGGAAAACCAGGATGAACTGGACGATATCATCGCCGATTGGTCGCGGGATAAAGCGCCATATTCGGTATCTGAGGAACTCCAAAGTGCTGGTGTTCCCGCCAGCCCGGTGCTGCGGGGGCCCGATTTGCTGCAGGATCCCCACTATGCCGATCGGGGGACATTCGTGGAGGTGGACCATGCCAAGGTAGGCCCCAAATGGTATCCGGGTATACCGTGGAAGATGACCGCCACGCCAGGCCGGGTGCGCTGGCCTTCCCCAAGTTTAGGGGAACACAACGGGCATGTTTATGGCCAGCTATTGGGCATGGCCGAAGAGGATATAGCGGCATTGGAACGGGACGGCGTGATCGGGGTCAAACCCACCGGTTCCAGGATAATCTAGCTATCAGCTATCAGCTATCAGCTATCAGCTATCAGCTATCAGCTATCAGCTATCAGCTATCAGCTATCAGCTATCAGCTATCAGTTGGGAGTTACATTGAAAAAAACAACCGGGAACAAGAATAACCGGGCGGCATAATGTCAGCTTTTAGCACATCGTTTGGATATTTGCTTCCTACCCGGGAATTGGTCATGGCCAAGAGCCCGCCGGATGCCGGCCAGGCTATAGAACTGGCGGAGACGGCCGAGCGGCTGGGTTTCGGCTCTGTCTGGGCCGGCGACAGCATTCTGGCCCGGCCCCGGCTCGAAGCCTTGACCACACTCGCAGCCATAGCGGCGAGGACAAAGCAGGTGAAACTTGGCACGGCCGTGCTACTGCCCGCGCTGCGTAACCCGGTGGTCCTGGCCAATGAGGTAGCCAACCTGGACCTGTTGTCCCAAGGGAGAGTGATTTTAGGAGTAGGCATCGGCTCCAAGACGCCATTGGTGCAGCGGGAGTTCGAATCCTGCGGCGTTTCCTTCCGCCGCCGGGTCGGCATCTATGAAGAGGGTTTGGAGATCATGCGCCGTCTCTGGTCGGAACCGGAGGTAACTTTCACCGGCAAGCATTTTCAATTGAAAGAAGTTAGTCTGGGGCTGCTCCCCGTGCAGCAACCTGGAGTCCCGCTGTGGATGGCCGGAACGGTGGATACTGCCAGGCGCCGCATGTTGCGTTTGGGAGATGGTTGGTTCCCCAATCCGCCAACCACTCAGTCGTTTATCGAAGGATGGGACCGGATCAAGGAATTGGCGGCGGAAACCGGTGATGACGCTGAAAAGCTGCACCGTAGCGTCTACACGACGTTGAACATCAACGAAGACACTGCCCAGGCCGAACAAGAGCTGAGGGCGTTCGTAGAGGGGTATTACGGATCTCCTTTTGAAACGGCGTCTCGCACCCAAAGCGTCTGCGCCGGGAACGCCGAGAAATGCACGTCATGGATAAAATCCTTCATAGACGCGGGCGCCCAGACCATAGTCATCCGCTTCGGCGGTCCCGATCAGGCCGGGCAGCTAGAAAGATGCGCCAAAGAGGTATTGCCAAACATATAAGAAATCCCTAACGGGTAAGATCGCCTTACTCGTCCACAAAATAGCGCTAGCCATCAGCCGTCGGCCCGGCTGATGGCTAGCGCTGAAAGCTAAAAACACGGAGGACCAAACATGCCAGACACGGAAACCCAGAAAGAATGTTTATACGAGATCAAAGACGGGATCGCCTACATCACGCTTAACCGTCCGGAGAAGCTCAACGCCATTGACCCGGCCATGCGCCAAATACTGTGGGACTCGTTCGAAGACGTGAAGAATAACCCGGAGGTACGCTGCGCCATCGTGACAGGTGCCGGGCGGGCATTTTCCACCGGCCACGACTTGGTGGCCATGGCTTCGGCTCAGGCCAACGAAGGCCCCACCACCGGCGACCTTTACGTGGTCCAGTCCCAAATATTCAAACCCATCATCGCCGCCATCAACGGCATCTGCCTGGCCCAAGGCTGCGGCATAGCTCTGGGCAGCGACATCCGCATCGCCTCCTCGGCCGCCCAGTTCGGCTGGCCCCAGGCTAAACGGGGCATCTCGTCGGTTAGCGGACCGGCGTTGCTGTCCCAGGTCGTGCCCCGGAACATCGCCTTTGAATTCCTCTTCACCGGGGATTTCGTCGACGCCCAGAAGGCCCTGGCGTTGATGCTGGTCAATTACGTAGTGGAGACCGATGAGGTCATGCCCAAGGCCATAGAAATGGCGGAAAAGATAATCGCCAACGCCCCCCTTTCCCTGGCCGCCATAAAAGAAGCTTCCATCAAGGGTTCTGAGATGGGGCTGGAGGAGCGGGTAGCCTACGCCCAAGCCAAGCGGGACGAAGTTCTGAAAACCGAGGACGCCCAAGAGGGAGTCAGAGCTTTCGCCGAGAAGCGCGCCCCGGTGTGGAAGGGGCGGTAGAGGGTTTCTTGTCGGGATTGAATTGCCGGGTCAATGGGGCTAAGGCTGGATCTACCCGCGACGAGCCATAAAATCAGTGACGTGGCTAATCCCAGGAGGGAGGATCTCTACGTTCCGGTAATCCTTCGACAATTCGACCATCCGGTCGTCGTGTAGTCGCCTAAGAACGGTATTGAAGTAGCTTTTGTTGTTGTACCCGGACCAATCTAGCAGGACCGCTGTTTCAACCTTAGATGTCGATGAAGCAATCAGTACCAGGAGTTGGTCTTTAAGCGATAGTGCTGGGTCCAACACCCGTCTCATCTCTCCCCGCTGCCATACGAGTGGAATCCTGCGTTCGGCCAGATCATCAACCAAAGCTTGGGCTCCTTGCGATGTCAGTCCATGGAAGACACGAACTAATTCACCCATGACCCAGTTGCACATAGAGATAACGCCAGTTGCGTCCATCTGGTTTGAATCGACATCACCGCCCACATGACTCACACCCCGATTATTTCTAACCTCGTACAGCGCAGGCAGTATTCTAGGGATGAGGATCTGAAAGCCCCGAGGCACATGGGAGTTGGACTCAAGTGCCCTGCAGGCTGCGACAAAATCTCGGGGCTTATATGGGCTAACAGGGTAGTTGCCCTTTGCGTGCCCATCAAGAATCGTATGGACAATCTCGCAAAACTTGCCGCCGCTCAGTTCAGCTGGTGACCAGCGTCGTTCCATGTAGTTCTGAACAATGCTCTGATATTCAGTAAGTAAAGGGTCCCTAAGACCGGGTGGAACGGTTGCAAGGGCTTGAACGGGGTCCACCATCTCAATTATCCGAGGATTTTCTGTGCATCAGGTGTAACAAAAAATCCGTGGCCAGTCTTCTCGCAATACCCTTTGGCAACATTACTGTTCAAGCAATCGGCTGGGTTGCTTAGCCTTTTTTGTTAGTTATCCTTTAACGCTTTGGTGATCGCGGCGGTTGTAAGAGTATCGTCACCCCGCCTTCGCAGCCAATCTGCAGTGACGAGGAAGCGCGTCACCTGATTCGTGTCACCGCCTTTTGACCTGATATAACCGGCGAGCGTTTCGTTAAATCGGTCATCCGCTCCATTTGGCGGAGACCCGGGCGGGGCGCTTTCAACTGTAGCCGATTGGAATTCAAGGTTTGCCAAGCCAGGGGCAGCTTCCAAAATTTTGTCCAGCTGTTCACCCAGCCATTCCTGCTGGCCTTCTCCTGAGAACGACAGAGCTCCCAGGGTGAGATCAACCTTCGCTTGAGTCATGCGGATTCCTCTGTTTTTCATCAGGTTAGTACTGATAGACTAGTTAAAGAGTATCATGATTGGCACATAGCCGCTATCGTATCGTTGTCCATGGCCGCCATCCAAGAGATGTCTTTCAAAGTCGCCGAGAAGCGCGCCCCGGTGTGGAGGGGGCATTAGGTACTAACTCCCCGCGCGACTGACAAACGGGGCTTGAACCGATGTATGCCCGGAGCTAGCATAGCCCAATGTCGCCCTTAGACCTTTTAAAATCTCACTTTGGTTTTGACGGCTTTCTTCCTTTACAGGAAGAGATCGTCGGTCGGGTGCTTGCCCAAAAGGACGCCCTCGTGGTGATGCCCACGGGTGGCGGCAAATCGCTGTGCTACCAACTTCCGGCCGTGTGTTTTGATGGATTGACGGTGGTGGTGTCCCCGCTCATCGCCTTGATGAAAGACCAGGTGGACAGTCTGAAGGCCAACGGAATCGCGGCTGATTTCATCAACAGCACCATGGCCGCCAAGGACATCGTCCGGGTCCAAACACAAGCCCGGAATGATTCGCTAAAGATCCTCTACCTGGCGCCGGAACGTCTGGCGTTGACAGGGTTCAAGGAATTCTTGCGGACGTTGGACGTTTGCCTCTTCGCCATTGACGAGGCCCACTGCATATCTGAGTGGGGCCATGATTTTCGCCCGGACTACCGCAACCTAAAGACTCTGCGCCGGGATTTCCCCCCAGTCCCGATCATTGCCCTGACGGCTACGGCCACCAGCCAAGTGCGCCTAGACATCGCCGCCCAGCTTGGTCTAAATGAGCCCGGAATATTCGTCTCGGGTCTCAACCGTCCCAACCTCAGCTACACAGTCAAAACTAAGAACCGCGATTCCCTCGGGCATCTACTTCGCCTGATAAAAAGCCATGACGGGGAGTCGGCCATCATCTACCGGGCTACCCGCAAGGGCGCCGAAGACTTGGCCGAGGACATTTGCAGCCGTGGATTCGAGGCCCTGCCCTACCATGCCGGACTCCAACGGTCTAATCGCCAGGATGCCCAGGAAAAATTCATCCGGGGCGAGACGCCTATAATCGTCGCCACTATCGCATTCGGCATGGGAATCGACAAGCCGGACGTCCGCCTGGTGGTCCACTACGAACTGCCGAAAACCTTGGAAGGTTACTACCAGGAGACCGGCCGGGCCGGGCGAGACGGGCTGGCCAGCGAGTGCGTCCTGTACTACTCCTATAGCGACAAGGCGAAGCAGGATTACTTCATCGATCAGATCGAGGATGCTCAAGAGCGGGAGGAGGCTCAACGAAAACTGGCGTTGATGGTTGAGTACTGCAAGCTTCAGACCTGCCGCCGCAAGTATCTCATCGAGTATTTTGGGGAGCAGTGGGAATCGGAGAACTGCGGCGGGTGCGATGTTTGCGCCAACCCCAGGCAGGAGTTCGACGCCACCGAAATCGCCCAAAAGATTCTATCTGCTATCATCCGGACTGGGGAGCGTTTTGGCGCTCGTCACGTGACCGACGTGCTTCGCGGCGCCAAAACCAAGCAGGTAAACAGCCGCGGCCATGACCAATTGCCCGTATTTGGGATAGCTAAGGACCATTCGTCCGAGGACTTGGACCAGCTGATTGACGGCATGGTGGCTAAAGGATTGGTCGCCAGAGAAGCCGGCAAATTCCCTATCCTGACCTCGACTCAGAACGGACGCGATTTCCTGAAGAATCGCGCCCACCTTACCCTTGCCAAGCCGGAGGAATCTCCGGAGGTATATGAGGTAGATGCCGAAGACGGCCCCGAACATGCCGCGGCGCATCTTCCCGAAAACCCGGGTCTCTTCGAGGAATTGAGGACCTTGCGAAAGAACCTGGCCGACGAACGCGGCGTGCCGGCCTATGTAATATTTGGCGACGTGCCGTTGCGTCAAATGGCGGCGCAAGTGCCCCAAAGCCGGGAGAGCTTCTCCCAAATTTCTGGTGTCGGAAGCGTGAAGCTGGAGGAGTTTAGTGAGCCATTCCTTCAGGTGATCCGCGGCTACGCCACGGCTAATGGTTCGGTGGAACGCTTACCCGCGCCGGCGAAGCGAAAGCGGGCTCGTGCCGGACCATCCAGTTCCACCCTAAAACAAACCCAAGAACTGGTGCGTCAAAAGCTGCCCATAGATGAGATCGCCGGGATGCGGGGTATAAACCCCAGCACCATTCGCAACCATATCTATCAGCTTGTTATTGGTGGCGAATCGATTGACCTGGAATACCTTATGCCTTGTCCGGACCGTCTTGAGAGGATTCGGGCGGGATTTAAGGAGTCAGGCGGCATCCGGCTCACGCCGGTCAGGGATTTGGTGGGAGAAAGCTATTCCTACGATGAGATCGCGTTGGTGAGAATCGGGTTGATTCAACGAGGATTGATAAACGTCGTTGGGGACTCTTTCGTGATTGAACAATCCGCTTCCAACGCCCGCCCATGAAGGTGTGGCACAATCTGTGATCCGACTCTTTTGGGTAATCGCCCAGCCTACTCCGCCGCGCCGGGGTCCCACATCCAATAGCGACCAACGCCGTCTTTCCCGTTAGCCTCATTTCGTCTCCTTTTTTAACGCCTGCAAATCCCGGCAAGGGCCAGAATCAAAATGTCCGTTATCAAGCGGGAATTCGAAGATTGTATTGGCGGCCCGAAACAGCGTCAACCGCCGGCGGCGCCCGGCGGCGAGGCGGTCTGCAAAGTGGAGAAATCGCCGATTTGGCCCAGTTGACACCAAAAAATTGCCCACTTACACTCACCGCAATACCGCCCTGACTCATACCAGCTATTTAAATAATAGTAAGGGAGACAACCAATGCGGCTGGGATTCATTGGCACAGGCACAATGGGCAATCCCATGGTGACATGTTTGCTGGATGCCGGCCATCAAGTCGCCGTCAATGACTTGAACCGGGAGGGCACCACGAACCTGTGCGAGATGGGAGCGGCCTGGGCGGACCAACCCATAGACGTCGCCCGAGGAAGTCAGGTAGTTTTTACTTCGTTGCCCACTCCCGCGGCGGTAGAAGAGGTTCTGCTTCATCCCGATACCGGCGTTTTGGCGGGCTTGAGCCAGGGCGGCGCCATCATCGACTTGACCACCAACGCTCCCACTGTTGTTCGCCGCCTAGCCGATGTTTGCGCACAAAAGGGCGTCCCCGTTTTGGATGCCCCGGTCAGTGGCAGGCCGCCGGGCATGACCATAATGGTTGGCGGAGACCGGGCGGTCTTTGACCAATACCTGCCGGTGCTAGAAAATATGGGCGGAAACATTTTCTACGTTGGCGGCACGGGGATGGGCTGCGTGGCCAAGCTGGTGACCCAATATCTGGGTTATTGCAACTTCATCACTGCCGCCGAGGGATTGCTCATCGGCGCCAAGGCGGGCATAGACCTCAACACCCTGGCGCAGATCGTGCCGGTGAGCGCCGGGGCCAGCCGTACTTTTGAAAACATACCCCGGGCCGTGTTCGACGGATCATTCGTGTCCGGGGGCAGCCTAGACATCGTCGCCAAGGACTTGGACCTGGCCTGCCAAATGGCCCGGGAAGCCGGCGCGCCTTCCCGAATGGGCGCCATCGCCGACGAGTTCTTCGAGCGTGCCCAGGCGCAGGAATTGGGCACAGCCGGGTATCCGTCAGTGGTCAAGATACTAGAGCAGATGGCCGGCGCTGAACTGAGAACAAATTCCGCCCCCGGAGTGGCCGGGTACCATCAACAAGATCCCCGCCGCGGATAAGAGGCCCCTTCCGGCATGCGCGGGAAAGGGACAACTACTGCTCGCCTAAATCCTCTCTCGAAAGGAGAGAGGACCACGAAAATCCCTTCCCCCTTGAAGGGGGAAGGTCAGGATAGGGGAGAAGTCTCCACCGGACTACATACACAGTAAAGAAGTGTTTTCCAGCCACTGACAAAATCCTCTGGGAAAGGTTAAGAACATGGCAACGACAGCTAAACTAGAAACTCGGACGGAAACCCCGATTCTCTCCAAGCTGCCGTTTTCTTAGCGACGATTGTCGATGTAACAGTGGGTTCTTGAACCGTATTACAGACACAATCATGCCACATAAGACTATAATACGTCTGTCTGGCGTAGCGCGAAACCCGGCCAATGGCTTTCCGGCCAGACCTCTAGAGACCAACTCCAAATTGGTAGACCTGGAGAACGGCGTCATCAGCCGGGAGATATTCGTTGACCAGAGCGTCTATGAGGATGAACAGGAAAAAATATTCGCCAGATCCTGGCTGTTCGTGGGTCACGAAAGCCAAGTTCCCAAGCCCGGCGACTACTTCGTCTCCTGCATGGGCGAAGAATCGGTGATCTTGTGCCGGGACCGCCAGAGCCAACTCCATGTGTTTCTGAATTCTTGCATGCACCGGGGCATGAAGGTGTGCCGCTACGACGAGGGCAACACCCCGGTGTTCACCTGTCCCTACCACGGTTGGAGCTACGCCACCGACGGCCAGTTGGTTGGCGTGCCCTACTTCAAAGACGCTTACCACGAGAAATTGGACAAATCCAAATGGGGGTTGGTGGAAGTCGCCCAGTTGGAGAATTACAAAGGCAGCATCTGGGCCACCTGGGACGAATCGGCCCCCGCGTTTCTTGATTACATCGGCGGGTTTCAACTCTATCTGGATTTGCTGCTGGACACCTGGGACGGACGGGAAGGCGGAACGGAAGTGTTTGGCGGCGTGGAAAAGTGGATCATTCCCTCCAACTGGAAGTTTCCATCGGAGAATTTCATCGGCGACCGCTACCACAATATCAGCCACCGTTCGGTGGACATGGTCGGCATCGGCCCCAGCGGCCAGGGACGCCGCGACATGACGGAAAGGACCGGCTCCAGAGCGTTGGACATATGCTTCCCGGATTTGGGCCACGGTACTTTAGGGTTCCTCAGGGCGCCAGACGCTCCGATTATCCAAGCCTACCATGACTCGCCGGTGATCTCGGAGTATTTCCGGTGGTGCCAAGAGGAACGCCAAAACAGGCGGGGCGATCACGCGCGGCTGCTGGGCGGCCCGGGCACGGTTTTCCCCAATATGTCCTACCTGCCTCGACAGCCCCGGTCCATCGCCGTTTGGCACCCCAGAAGCTCCAACAGCACCGAGGCTTGGCGGTGGTATCTGGTGGACAAGGACGCTCCCCAAGAGGTCAAAGACTTTTTGCGCCATTACTACATCCGGTATTCCGGTCCCGGCGGTCTCACCGAGCAGGACGACATGGAAAACTGGAATTACGCCCAGGCCGCCAGCAACGGCGTGATCGCCCGAAGGTGCCACTACAACTACGAGATGGGGCTGGGACGCGGCGATCCGAATTTCCAAGACAACGGCCTGGAGTTGCCTGGCGTGATCCTGGACACGACTCAGGCCCGAGCCGGCGAGCAAAACCAGCGGGCATTCTATAACCGGTGGTCGGCCTTGATGGAGAACGGCAACCAGGGAAACCATCAAGCCTAGCGTTTGCCGCTTAACCCGAATCCACCGATAGAGGGCGTGTCGCGACAGGGCGGATAGGGAAGGAAGTGCTCCTCTGAATCTGGGATAATGGTTTTATAACAGAAAACCGACCAGCAAGCTGGCGGGCGTGCCCTATTTCAAGGACGCCTACCACGAAGAGCTGGATAAGTCCAAATGGGGGTTGGTGGAAGTTGCTCAACTGGAGAACTACAAGGGCAGCATCTGGGCCACCTGGGATGAATCGGCGCCGCCGTTCCAAGAATATCTGGGAGACTTCAAGATGTTTCTGGACCTCTCGTTGGATTCCTGGGACGGCAGCGAGGGCGGCTCCGAGATCATCGGCGGCGTTCAGAAATGGTTGATACCCTGCAACTGGAAGTTCCCAGCCGAGAACTTCAGCGGAGACAGCTACCACAACATCAGCCACCTCTCCGTGGACATGGTGGGCATCGGCCCCAGCGCTCAGGGCCGGCGGGACACGGCGGAACGGACCCAATCCCGGCGCCTGCAGGTCGCCTTTCCCGACAGGGGACACCAGTGCGGCGTACATGTTCTACCGGCGAATCAGCCGACGCCCAGGGCTTATCTGGATGCGCCGGTGGTCTCAGAATACTTCCGCGAATGTGAGGAAAAACGCCGGGCCAAAAAGGGAGAATGGGGCCGGGTGACCGGCAGTCCCGGCGAGATATTCCCCAACACCGCCCTGCATCCCAGACAGCCCCGCACCATCGCCGTGTGGCATCCCCGGGGGCCCCACTCGGGGCCGGGTGGGCTGACCGAGCAGGACGACATGGAGAACTGGAATTACGCCCACTCAGCCAGCCGGGGAACCATCGCGCGCCGCCGCCCCTACAACTCCGAACAGGGCCTGGATTTCGAGCAGCACGACTTCGAATACCAGGGCCTGAAATTCCCCGGAGTGGTCATGGATATAACCGAAGCCAAGTCCAGCGAGCACAATCTACGCAATTTTTACCGGCGATGGGCCGAGTTCATGGACGCCGCAAGCTGGGGAGAGTTGGCAACGTGGCGCGGAAATCAATAAGAAAGTCCGGCCCGCCAACTAGTTGTTTTGGAAATGTGAAAATGACCGATTAGCTTTGCCGCCATTCCCCTTCTCTATTCATTCGACGAAGGTCAGAAGGCCTTATCCCTTCCCCCTTTAAGTGGGAAGGTGAGGATGGGGGACCTCGTCACCAAAAACATTTACGTAGAATAATTGGAAGTTTCAACCGGAGCAACGCCATGCCGGAAGTAGTGAATCTGATGAACCTGGAACCGGGCGACAAGATCAGCATGGTCAACGGCGCCACAGCCGAAGTGTCGACCAATCCCATGGATGGGGTTTGGATCTTCGCCCGCTACCTAACCTCCCCCGATGACCCATCCCTCGAAGGTTCGGAAGAGATGTTCTTCGCCCAGGACATAGCGGAAGTCTTGACGCAGGGTTAGCGTTAATATTGTGGCAACAGGATACTCATCTATTGTCGTTGAGCCTGGCGTTGGGTCACTTCAGGCGTGATAGGGAATTCCGGCCATCAATGCCCATCGTATGAAAAGAGCCAGCCTCATGTTATGTCATTCTAAGGAATCCGCAGAGGCGAATAATCTGGTGGAGGTGAGCCTCTTTCGTAATAGGCTCACCTCCACCACCCAGCCCCAGATCGTTCGCTATCGCTCCGGATGACACATGAAGGACAAGGCTCCCATCCCGGTGGCTCAATCTAGAGAGAGAGAGTTTATCCGATGCAGCCCACTTTCGGGGAAATCAGAGACGCGTTCCAGGAAGGATTCCAGTCAATAGACGATGGGGATTCCTTTTACACCGGATTCAACGCCTATCTGGTTTCCATCGGCTGCGTTAAGCGCGACGACATACCCTGCACCTGCTCAGACCAAGGTGGTCACGGCCACATGCCCGAATGCCGCTGGGTAAAGGGTTAAGCGGCCATGGTGTTGCCCGTTGGCCAATGCCCAGGCCAATGCCCAGGCCAATGCCCAGGCCAATGAGCAGATACTAGTCCAAAGGCACTGTGGTCACCTTGTGGGCCTTTAGCGCCGGCAGCACTTCCTCGCCGAACCGTCTTACGTTGCGCATGTACATGTCGTGGGGCATGGCGCCCTGGTTTAGGTTCAGCATCAAGGTTTCGCCGCCCAGACTGTCGGCCAAATCGATCAACGCGTCCCTAACTTCCTCTGGCGATCCCCAGCAAACCCTCTCGTTGCTCTGCACGTCGTCTATCGTCATGCTCCGGAACCCCTGCATAGCCTTCAGCCGGGATTCCCCAGATCAAACCACCTTTCCTGGATATAGCTCCCGCGGGGATACCGCCAAATATAATCCCGCATTCCAAGGGCGTCAAATGCGGTCTGATGCGGCCTGATTCACTCAAAGTCCCCGCTTTCATTGGGCAACCACTGTACTGCCAAGCGTAAAAGCCCCAAACCGCTGGTCTACGCCCAAGTCTCGCCCTTGGGAAGCTCTTTTGCCCTGTGCGACCCCGTAACCGTAACCAATCCCGACGCTCCTAAAGTGGACTAGCCAGGAGCCAGCCTAAGCCGACCAATTCGTTCCAGTATCCCGCCTAGCATTTCCCGGCTCACCAGCACCTCAGCAAGCTGAAACACCAGCCTTCCGGCATGGCGCACCAACCGTCCTCCAGTCTTGATCATCCTGGTCTGCAGACTGGTCAACGACCAGTGCTTCATTGCCTCCGGTAAGGCTAGCCTTCTCATGGAGTTGCCCAAGTTGTAAGCCAGTACGAACAACTCCAGCCTGACCTGATTGGCCACGAACTTGTGGCAGGACAACCTGGTCCAGTTCAGGGCGTACTTGCCTTCTTTTATCCATTGCTCCGCCGTGCCTCGGCCATTGTAAAAGCGGACTATCCCGATGTTTGGATAGCTCAGATTGGTGACTATGAAGCCCACTCTGGGAAACAGTTCTCCCTGGCGCCACTCCACCTTAGAGACCACTCTCCGAGCAACGTTCCAGCTCTGGGCCTGGTAGACGAAGTCATGATAGGAGACGATGGGCTTCGGGGAAAGCCACTCCGTAGGCCGTATCAGCCGGGGCGCTATCTCCCGCTGCAGCACCTGGTTGGACCGCAGCCTGATGGCGTAGCCGATGTTTCTTGCTTCCAGATAATCGTATATCTCCGGCTTGGCGAAGGCGGCGTCAGCACGAAACAGCAGCCTGACCGCTGCTGTCAAATAACGCTCCACCACCGGATCAAGGACTTCTTGCCAATCATCGGCACTGGGGACGTTGCCTGACCGTAGCTTAGCTGCTTCACAATCCCCGAACTGGTTGAACAGAAAGAGAGGGTGATAGCAGACGCATTCAAAGTGGCCGTTATAGGCTGCTCCCTCCTGCTGGCCGTGCACTGGACTCTCGGAACTGTCCATATCCAGGATTACTCGCCGGTGTAGGGTATGGGCCATAGCTCGTTCCACCCACTGGGTATTTATTCGTGCCAGCCCCTTCAGGTTGTCCTCTTGGGTCGGGAACTCCGTCTCGAACCGGCCCATCTCACTGGTGCTGGCTCCTTTCCGCTCCGAGCCTTGCCATCCCACGATCACTCGCATGGCTGGGTCTTGGGAAAGGCGCACTGCGTCATTGGTGTCGTCGTAGCCGGCCAAGCGGCTGTAGATCGACTGTCTTAGCAGCGGAACCAGGTGGTGAAGGATATTGCGTCCGGTACGGCTTTCCTGGAGGTAGTCCTCAGCGATTTCGGTAAGGCCCAAGGCATCATCAAACTCTCGAAAGGCAAGAAGACCAGCGTCGGAGGTGATGGTTGAGCCGTGAAATTCCAGGCGGACTTTGGGGTTGAATTGGAGCCGGAGAGGGGCATTTTCGCCGTCACCCATCAGGTGCCTCCATGATGCCTACGACATCTTACTGCAAAGTGACATATCATGGAGTTATTATAGCTGGGAGCACGCAAAAAGGCCCATAATTAGCCAATGGTTGAAAGACCATCGACGAATTACTGAGAAAGCTTTTTAGCCATATGGGAAATGTGGGTTCAAGAGTCCTTCCCGGTTTTCCGGGCTGATGTAGTCGTTGTCGGCCTCGGTGCGGTAGCCGCTGTCGCGCTGTCTGGCGACGTTGTAGGTGTTGCCGTGGCTAAACAATGTGTGAAAAAAATAAAGCATGTACGGCCCAGCTTCTTTGACCGCCTGCTCCCGGTTGTCGGCCACGTATACGCTGGCGCCCAAGTTCAGGTGCGCCGGTGTGATCTTGTGGCCGGCGCGGTCCAGGCATTTGGCGTAGAAGCGGATCATGTCTTTTCGCACCGGTTGGGTGGCGTTGGCGCCGGGAGTGATGGGTATGTTCTCACGGGCCGCCCATTCGATGGTCTCTTTGCTGATGGTCACCGGCACCCAGACGGGCGGGTGGGGCTGTTGTACCGGGCGAGGCCAAATGGCCACGTCCTTGTACGACCAGAACTTGCCTTCGTAGGAGAATGACTCCTCGCTCCAGGCTAATTTAATGATCTCCCATGCCTCTTCAAAGCGTGACCTTAGTCGGAGAGGTCTTCGCCGTAGGCCGCGTACTCGCGGGGAATCCCCCGGACGAAACCGGAGATCAGCCGCCCGTTGGTGAGGCAGTCCAGCATCGACAGTTCTTCCGCCAGGCGCAATGGCTGATGAATCGGCAGGCAATTGCCGTATATCAGCAGCTTCATCTTCTTGGTGCGCTGCGAGGCCGCCGCCGCCATCAGGTTGGGCGACGCCATCATGCCGTAGGGCGAGGTGTGGTGCTCGTTGAAGCCGATGCCATCGAAACCCAAATCCTCCATCAATTCCCAGGCGTCTAGTACTACAACGACGCGTTATGAGAAAACACGCTCAGGTCTTCTTCTTCAGCTACGGACCGTTCATCATGGGAGACTCGCACTCGTTCGTTGCCAGCTTCAAAATCCGCCCACGAGTTACCTTGTAGGATAACACGTCGTTGTAGTACTAGAAGCCCGGCTGAAAAGCCCTGCTGTGACGAGATGAGGTGGAGGATAACCAGTGGACTGGGCCAAGTCTGAGACTAAGGGCGACCCATCTGGCCGCGGCCAATATGAATTGGGCAGTAACGATGGGCGACCCGGCGGCGAGCCGGTCCGGTCTATTCTCTGTTTTATTGGGGGAGGAGCCTGAAGCCTGGGACATCATCCCCATCCTGGTAGCCACCAGGGTCAGGTTGGCCACCGTGGCTGCCAGGAGTAGCTGAAAGAGGGTCTTGGCCCGACCAAAGTAGCGAGATTGGCGGACCCCCAGTTGCACCAGCCGAGCCAGGCGATGCTCGACCACCTGCCGCCGGCTGCGGTATTCGGCGAAGCTCTCACTTTTCTGGAAGGCCCGGGCTTGTTGCAGGAGCGCCTCTTGGGGATGGAGAGTCACCGTACGGCCTTTGCCCTCTCCAGCTGCCACGCACTGGGACCGCAGGGGGCATACGCCACAGACCGCCGGGTCGAATTGAAAACTCTGGACCGGATAGGTCTGACCCAACCGGTTGGTCCGGGTGCCGAAGGTCCGCAAGGTGTGGGTAACATTACCGGCTGGGCAGGTGACGGTGCCGGCCGCCAGGTCGATCTGGAAGTCCTCTTTGGGGAAGTGGTCTTTTCTGGGACGACCCGGCACCTTGGCTATTAGCGTCCGACCGGCATCGGCAAAGGCCTGCCGCGTCCCGCCATCCCCATAGGCCGCATCCCCAATGGTCTCCTCCACAGGTATGCCCGTGTTCTCTTCACTCTGCTCCACCAGTTCCAGGACTCCGGTGTTGTCACCGGCATTGCCGGGCAGGATATCTACCGCGGTCACCAGTTGGGAATCGGTATCCACCACCACGGCAGCCTTATGTCCGTCGAAGCGTTTGCTGCTGCTTTTGCGCCCATGGCGCATCTCCGGGTCGTGCGCCGAAGGGACCCGGTCCCGGCTTACGCCATCCTTCAGGGCCGGACCATCCTCCTGCCGTTCCACATCTTGCAAGAGGAGTTGCCCCAAGAGTTCCGCTGCTTCTCCAATAGCCTGGCGCTCAGGACTATCTGCGGGAAATCTACCTTGGGCCTGACGGGCCAGTTCCAATACCAGGTCAGCATCGGCTACTATCTTCTGCAGTAAGGCTTGCCGCTCTTTCTTGTTGTCCCAGTCAATCCCCGCCTCTCCCTTCACACTGGAGCCAAAGTAAAGCTCCAGGCCGTGTCTCAAGGCCCACTCCTCGGCCCGGGTCCCATCCAGTTGGGCCAGTGCCCGGACCACCTGGACGATGCCGTCGGCCAGCAGGTTGTAGGTGTCCTTGACCGCTCCCCGGCCCAGAATGTAGGTGGTGTCCACCGCCACCTTCATCCGCCGTCCTTTCAGGCAGCCGGTCTGCCGGGCGAATTGGAGGCTGCGCTGAAAGACGGCCCGCACCCGGTCGTGGAGGATCAGCTGGGCTCGAAACAGTTGCAGGGTGCTCTTGGCAAAGGGACGGTCCTCCACCTCAATCCCCAACGCCACCTTCCACCGGATATCGAAGTCCGCCCTCTGCTTGGCTTCCAGGTCGCTCACTTTGTCGTAGGCTTGCAACAACAGCGCGGTGGCCACCAGACTGGGCGCCACGCTATCCCGGCCATTGTCCGGGCAATACAGTTCGGCGAAGTCTTCGTCTCGAAATAGCTGACCCCGCAGGGAGGCCAGGAAGCCGTAGAAGGAGCCGCGGCCCACATAGTCCAGGTAGAGATGGTCCGCTTCCAGGAACCCCAGCTGTTTAGAGCGTTTTCCCAGCATCCCCTGCCTCCCACACCCATTAAATTATCCTGACAATTATATCGGAACAGTCGAGGTCAGTGCACTTTTCGGCCAGACTTCTAGTATTACAACGTCAGTTCAGGGAGGGATGTGGGGTGATGCCCGCATGGCGGCGCGGCGCTTGGCATGGGAGCGTTTGGCCCGTTCGTTACTGTCCTGCGTATCCTCAAGCCACCGCAGCAACTCGGTTGGCCCGAACCGTTCCCGGGGCAGCATTTCCCGCACCACCCGGTAGACCTGCGGCCTCGTGATCCGGGGCATCTTTTCCCCCCCAAGCCTGTTGCAGGCTCAGCAGAAAAGCTCCGCCCAGCAGGCACAGGGCCACGTGGTGATGCCAGCCAGCCCAGGTGCGGGTCTCGTACTCGTCCAGGCCTACGTCGCTTTTCTCCGTCTCAAACTCCGTTTCTATACGCCAACGGGAGCTTCCCACGTATGCCAGGGTCTCCAACGGGGTATCCTCCGGAGCATTGGACAGGTAGTAGCGGGGTTCGCTGCCGTCCAGGTTCCGGCGGTAGACGGCCCAGTGGATTTCGCCGGGCTTGCGCCTGCTGGTCGGTCGCACCCTCTGGGCGCTGAAAAGGTAGCTGCGTGGTCCCTGGCTTCCCTCGGCCACCGTAATCTCACGCCAGGCCTCCTCCGGCAACTCGTCGCTGCGCTGCTCCATGGTCCGGCGCTGACCGTCTCGCAGCCTGGGTTTGCGGGGACGCCCGAATCCCTGATACTCCGCACTGGTCCAGGCAGGCTCCGGCGGCCACACCGTAAAGCCGGACGGAACGTCCAGCACGTACCACATCCCCAAGGCCGCCAGGCCCTCCCGGAAGGACGGCGACATCCCAAAGGCGTCGTCCGCCGCGACCCATCCAGCCTTCAGGTGGCCCCGCTCCTGTGCCCGCCCCACCATCTCCAAGGCCAACTCCGTCTTGGACCGGTAGCCCTGCCTATCCTCCGGCACACCCGCCGCCTCACACCGGTCTTTGTCCGAGGTCCAACTCTCGGGCAGATACAGCCCCTTGTCCACCAATGCCCGTCCCAACGGGCTGACATAGGCCAGGAACATCCCCGCCTGGCAGTTGGCCACCTTCCCCAGCCTCCCGCAGTACTGCCGGGCCACTCCCACCGACTTCCTCCCCTGCTTGGGAAAGTCGCTGCCGTCCAGCGCCCACACCCCTTCCGGATGCTCCAGCCGGGTTCCCAGGTACTCCTGCAGCCGTCCTATAATCACCTCATCGTCCCAGGGAGAATCGGTGAGAAACCGCTGCATCCCTCGGGCTGACCCCGGAACCGTCTCCGACAGGTTCTCAGCGTTGCGCCGCTCCCCAGACTGTACCAGCAGGGCCTGGAGATAATGACCGCTGTGCTCCCGCGTCTCCCGGCGGCCAAACAGCGGCGCGAAGTAGGCGTGAAAATCCCGAAATGACCCGTACACCTGCTCGAAAGCTGCCGCATCCACATCCCCACCTCACCTGCCTATTCCCTCTCCAGCTACACAGTTATCCTATCAAACTAACTGACGTTGTAATACTAGGTGGTCGTTGTAGTTACTCACCGCAGTGTCTGGATTGAAATCGCGTTTGGGCAGCGGATAAGGCAATTCCCCATCCACCTTGAGATGGTCCATGTGCACCGGGTAGGCAAGATGGTCGAATCCCAAGACTTGCATGTTTGCGTCCTCCGTGGTTTCGGCGCTGGATTACATCAAGTGAACAAGCCGGCTTCCTGGCGCCTTCGCCTTCATTACCGTTGGGACAGTCTGGATGCGGTGTTGGAATAGATGTCGTCCACCTGCTCTCCGGTCAGGCCTGCTGATTCCACCGCATCCTTGATTCCGCCGCCCATGGGCTCCCAAACGTAGTCCGAGCCCAACATGACGTGGTCAGACCCCGCGAGGTCCAACAGGAGCCGCAAGGAACGCGGGTTTAGGGTGACCGTGTCGTAATACAGCATCGACAGGTACGACTCCGGCCCTTCCAGCTTGAGCTCAGCAACCTTTTCCGTGCCTCGGACATAGGCTTGGTGGATCCGGCCTATCTGATAAGGGAGAAACCCGCCGCCGTGGCATAGCATCAGTTTAAGTTTGGGGTACCGGTCCATCAGTCCGCCCAAGATCAGCTTGGTGGCCAAGATCGTTGTGTCCAGCGTCCGGCCCAGGCTGAAGGCCAGATACGGAGGTCCCACTTCGGCCCATTTGCTGTGGCTGGCGCCGTGCAACAGAACGGGAACGTTCAGCGATTCCGCCGCCGCCCACAAAGGCTCCAGGTTAGAATCCGAGATGTCTATGTCCACGGGATCGCTGGGCAGCATGGTCCCGGACATGCCCAGAGTAGTGACTGCGTATTCCAGTTCTTTTGCAGCTAAATCCCCATCCCTCAAAGGGACCGCCGCCAGGGTGCCGTATCTGCCTCCGCTGCCGGCCGATATCTGTGAGATGTGCTCGTTCAGCAGGCGCACCCACGGAGCTTCTTTGTCCTTAGGAAGGGTATAGCCCTGAATATCCAGCCACACAGCCAGTATCTGGCGGTCGATTCCGTTGGACTCCATCCATCTGGCCCGGTTTTCGGTTTCGCTCAGCCCGCCTCCCGCCGGGCGCAGGCGGGGGAGGCCGGGAAAAGTGATCGCGTGGCCGTTTGGAGTTTCTTCGACCTCCACGCCGAAGCTGGAGGCCGATCGTTTGACTTCTTGGAGGAACGACAGCGGAGCGATGTGGGCATGGACATCGGTGCAGATGTGGGCGGAGCTGTCGTTTGTCTGCAGTTGAGTCATATTTACACCAATTTTTGGTCAAAATGGTTGGGTGGATCCCAGCCGGTCCTAGCTTTCCAGCTGCCGGAGGGAGGCTGCCCAGCAGGGAGCATCAGGCTGGGTCTGGGGCGAGTCAAGCTGAAAATAGTGGTCTACACCGTGCCAGCCGGGCGCCGCGGGTCATATAATGGTCGCGTGCAGGCTCGGACCATTTAGTTGGGAACACTTAGTATCGTAGCGCGTGGAACCGGCATCGAAAGTGATCAGGAAGGCGGTTGGCGCCCGATGGGCGGCCGTCCGGAACGCGAATTGGGGGATATCGAGCCTTTGAGCGAATCTTTAGAACAAAATTCGACGTATAATTTATCAACACCTGGGCCAAGACCGGGAATACGCCGGCCCGGCGCCAACGGAAGATGAGTTGAGGATGAACATGAGAATACTTTATCTGGTAGCTCCACTCTTGCTTTTGATCGCCGTCGCATGCGGCAGCCAAGCCGAACCTGCCGCGGTGGCGCCCACTTCGGCGCCGAAGGCTAAGGCTGAAGCGGCTGGCCAGCCGACGACCGATTCCTCTTCGGCGTCCGACTCTGGCTCCGGCTCCGTGTCCACCCTTGTCCCTACTCCGGTAGTTAAGGAAGCCGCGATGGATTCCGCCGCCATCAAAGGTGGGACCTTCATCCGGCTTTATAGCGATCCGCCTACCTTGGACCCCCATCTGGCCGGAGACACCACTTCCGCCGGGATCATCGTCGAGGTTTTTGGCGGACTGGCCACCATAGACAAAGACCTAAAGATCGCTCCCGACTTGGCCGAAGATTGGGATATCACCAATGGCGGTCGAACTTACACCTTCCATCTCAGGGAGAACGCCACATTCCACGACGGCCGTAAGGTCACGGCCCAGGACGTCAAATGGTCGATAGAAAGGGCCGGAGACCCAGCCACCCAAGCCCCCACCGTGGATCTGTTCCTGGGAGACATAGTGGGATTCAAGGACAAGGCGAATGGCCTGGCCAGCGATGTCTCCGGCGTTAAGGTTATCGACGACCGGACCATAGAGATCACGGCCGATGCGCCCAAAGCCTATTTCCTGGCAAAACTGACCTATCCCACCTCATTTGTCTTGGACGAGAACAACGTAACCTCGGATGCCTCTTGGTTGAGGGCCCCCAACGGCACCGGACCCTTCCGGCTGGCTGAATACACACCGGGAGAAAGAATCCGGCTGACGGCGTTTGAAGGCTATCATCTCGGCGCTCCCCACCTTGATGAAGTGCTTAACATCCTCAGCGGCGGCGACTCGATGTTGATGTACGAAAACGGTGAACTCCATATCACCGGCGTGAGCATAACCAACCTGGACTCGATCCTTGACACGGCCAACCCGTTAAACCGGGATGTCAAAAAAGCCCCCCCGAGCTTCAGTACGTATTACATGGGAATGAACGTGGCCGAGCCTCCCTTTGACGACCCAAAGGTGCGTCTAGCGTTGAATTACGCCATAGACCGGGACACCATATCCAAAACATTGCTGAAAGGATTGCTCGCCCCGGCCAACTCGGTTTTGCCGCCCAATTTCCCCGGATATAAAGAGTCGATAGGCCAATACGATTTTGACCCAGAGAAGGCCAAACAGCTCTTGAGCGAGTCCAAATATGGCGGCAATATGGATGACTTCCCCGATATCACACTATCGCTGCCGGGTTCTTTCGGATCGTCGATCTCTTCTTCGACCGAGGCGATCTTGGAGATGTGGCGGCAGAATCTGGGCATCGAAGTGGATGTGCTTCAGACTGAATGGGCCACCTATTTGCAGGACCAGCGGTTAGGCAGGTTCCAGATGTTCGGCGGAGCGGGTTGGGTGGCCGACTACCCCGACCCGGAGAATTTCTTGGACATACTCCTGCATTCTAAGAGCAGCAACAACCATATAAACTACGACAACCCCGTGGTGGATGGCTTGTTGGAACAAGCCAGGACCGAGCAAGATCAGGAGAAGAGATTTGCCCTGTACAACGACGCCGAAACATTGATTCTAAATGACGCCCCGTGGATACCCCTTTGGCATGGAGATTCCGGTTATCTCTTGTTGAAGCCCAACGTCCGGGATTACCGCCTGTTCCCCATGACCATACCTAAGCTGAGGCACGTTTACTTGACCAGCGAATAACGAAAACAGGCCGTCAGGATCCCGCGGTATACGGAGGCGGCACGGGGATACGGGGATAGAGAGGCTCCCGGTTTCTTGACGCCTTAGCAGACTGGGAGTAACATCGGCCCAACCTAAACGCCCCGGCCACAGGCATGGCAAATAGGATTTATCCCAGAATGGAGGGCAACTGAAATGGCGATAAACATCCAGCGTATCGGACACGTAGGTTTCTTGGTCTCCGACTTCGAGCGCTCTTTCACGTTCTATACCGACGTGATTGGGTGCACGGTAACCCATCGAACCAAGCGGGATAACGGATCGGAAACCGCCTTCTTGCGCTTCGACGAAGACCACCACAACATCGTGATCGCCACCGCGCCAGAGGGAACCGACGTCAGCGTCGACGGACAAAAAGTGAGGCTGATTCAACAGATTGCCTTGGAAGTGGAAAACAGGGACGAATTCTTTAGGGCCCTGGCCCACCTCCACGAGCGCGGCGTGGAACCCGTCTCCGGCCCCCTGATCCACGGCATCGAAGGCGGCGGCAACGTAGGCGGCAGCGGAAGCAGGTCTTTCTACTTCCTAGACCCGGATGGCAACCGTTTGGAGATTTTCACCGACGGTATGAAGGTGCCCAACGGCGAACAGTTCCCCCGGGCGGAGTACGCCGAAGCCCTGAAGGCTTTTTCTCACGCCTAGATAACCCGACGCAGAGTAGTTTTGAGGCCGGGCGCTAAGATTGGCGCCTGGCCTTGGTGGCTTAATGATACTGGGCTAAAACGGCGCCAATCCATCTGCAAACATTGATGCCGCCATCGCAGGGCGGGTTCACCTCAACCGCCGCAACATTCGTGGCGTGAACTTCAACAATTCTTGTGATACGCTTTCTTGACCCCGTAGCCGCGAAGCCGATTCCCCACTCGGCCACCCAGGAGTTCCGTTCTTGAAGGTTCGTGTCCTTGGCGCCCATAAGATGGAAAGCCTCCACGCCAAGCACACTTGCTTTTTGATCGACGAAGTGCTGGGCTTGGACGCCGGCAGCCTGGCCAGCTCTCTTACCACTGAAGATCAAGCCAAGGTCCAAGCCGTCCTGCTGACCCACCAGCATTTCGATCATATACGCGACATTCCCACCTTGGGACTGGCCACTATCGGCGACGGAAATACCATAGGCCTCTACGGCTTGCCCGAAACCCACGAGGCCCTTCAGTCCCACCTGTTGAACTGGCGCCTGTACCCGGATATGACCGAATCCCTGGGCCATGAACAACCGCCCAAATTCAAACTTAATTCCATAGCGCCGGGGGATGAATTTGCCGCCTTAGGTTACCGCGTCATCCCCATCGAGATACCACATACCGTACCTAATGTAGGCTACGTGGTGCGGACGGATTCTGGCCGGGCAATGGCTTATACGGGAGACACCGGCAGCGACATCTCACCATTCTTCTCGGATGAGCTGGCGGTTGATGTCCTGTTTGTCGATGCTAGCTATCCCAACCGGATGGAGGCCGACGCTAAGGCCACCGAGCATATGACTCCGGCGGGGCTGAGGTCCCATCTGGTTAAGGCTGCCAAGGCTGGTTTGAAAATTCCGAAGATCGTGGCGGTCCATATTAGCTTGGAATATCAAGAAGAGATCGCGGAGCAGATGGCGGCGGTGGCGGATGAGATGAGCGTCGATCTCGCGCCAGGCTACGAGGGCATGGAGCTGGAAGTCTAAGGGCCTTGAAATAAATCGCCCACCCATCGGTCGGCGGCGCGCACCATACCGGCCAACGTAGGCAACATGCACCGGGCGATTACCGGATTCTCTCGAAGCGCTATCAAAAACGCGGCCCGGGGCAGGAAGTAGCATTCCACCGGGGACATGGCGGTGACCTTGGCAGACCGGGGAAGCCCGTCTATGAGCCCCAACTCGCCGAAGGTGTCCCCTTCTCGAAGAATCGAAAGCACCGCTTCCACGCCTGCCGCATCCGATGACGACTTTGTGACCTTGGCCATTCCGTTTTTTAATATGTATAGCCCGTCGATGGAATTCGCGTCCTCAATGAAGCTGCCCTCATTGAAAGAGACATGCCGCAGATTGATGGCCAAGCTGCGGATGCCCTTTTCCGGTAACCCGGCAAAGAGTTCCACACCTGCCAAAAATTCCACGGTGTCCAAGATTGGTCTCCCGCTTTGATCGGCCATGGTTTAGCTAGGATATACGCAGGCGGATATCCGAATCAGAACCCATATCCGAATGGGGTTTGAAGGAGTTAGACCGGCGTCCAGGCAAACAGCTGTACATCTCCATTTTGGACGGCGGTAGGTCCCCGGGCCAAGTGTAGGAACCCCTCATTGGTTAGAGTTAGCCCCGTGCAGGCTGGCGCCAAATTGACCGCCAGTTGGCCCGCTGCTAGACTTCTGCCATCCCGAGGACTTATTCTCAGCACGCGGTCAGGCCTTATTGCGGTAATGGAGGGAACGATGGATTTTGGATTGTTCTCCATGTTCATCGCCCGGGAAGGATTCACCCAATCGCAGACCTTTGACGAATGGTTCGGATTGGTGCGGTTGGCCGAAGAAGCGGCCATGGTCGACCACATCAGCCAGGGACGGTTGTTGTTTGGCGTCGGCCGCAGCTCCCTTATTGAGTCATATCAGGGCTACAACGTCGATTACGCGGAGAGCCGGTCTCGTTTCTTCGAATCGCTGGAAGTCATCCAGAAAGCTTGGACCGAGAGTTCATTTTCATACCACGGCGAGCACTACGATTTCGATGACGTGAATCTGACGCCCAAGCCGCTGCGGACCCCCCACCCGCCCATCCGGGTGGCGGTGGAGAGCCGGGAGACGTTTTCCTTGATCGGCAGCCTGGGTTTTCCCATCTTTATTCGCCATCAGATGGATGTGCCGGAGTTGAAGGAGCTCTTGGATGGGTACAAAGAGCAGCGGGAGTTGGCGGGATTCGACGGCCCCAACGACGTGATACTGCAATTGGCCGCCTACGTGGGCAACAGCCCGGAGGAGGCCCGCTCGACGCCCGAGGCCAGCACCATGCGCGCCCGCAGATTGGTGCGGGAATCCCTTTCCCAGGCGGCGGATGAGGAGGCATACGAAAGGCTCAAGCGAATATCGGAGGTCACCTATGACGACGTGCTGACACAGGTGGCCTATGGAACCCCCGAAGAGGTGGCCGACCGCATCCGCTGGTATCAAGAAGAGTTGGGAATCACCGGCGTCTCCCTGGACATGAATCCCGGAGGCCAATTGTCCCAACGGCAGGTAAGCGACTCTATCAAGTTGCTGGCGGACAAGGTCCCGGAATTCAGGTAGAAGCCCAGGCCGGCTAGGCCGCCTCCGGTAATCACCGGCAGGTTCCAAGACCGCCGGCGCACGATTTGCAGGCCTTTGGACCCTTCTTTTTACCTATCCCGGCGATAGCATCAAATGGTATGCTGTATTTGTTGAACAGCATCAAAAATGCTAATATAGGTACTATATATTGGTTCGCCAATAACGAGGAGAAAACCGGATGGCGGAAAAAGATATCGCGTTGATGGCCCACCTGATGCGGCGCGCCGGATTTGGTGCCCAATATCATGAGTTGGAAGCCCGGGCCGAGAAGGGATACGAGGCGACCGTAGAGGAACTGCTCCATCCCGAAGACCACTCCAACGGTATGGACCTCGACCTGGTAGAGCGGTATTTCATTGAATGGAATCACTTCATTCGTTGCGTCCCCGAATACATCGCCTTTCGCATGATCAACTCCGATAGCCAGTTGGAAGAGAAGATGATTCTTTTCTGGCATGGCATCCTCTGCACCGCCGACAGCAAGACGCAGAGTCAGGTCACTTCCCACGCCGAGTGGGAAATGCTCCGCCGGTGCGGCATGGGAAATTTCAAGGACCTCTTGGTGGAGATCTCCAAAGATCCGGCCATGGTTTACTTCCTGGATAACTGCCTGAGCCACAAAGAAGCGATCAACGAGAACTACGGCCGGGAGTTACTGGAGCTATTCTCCCTGGGCGTGGGCATGGACGGGCAATTCAACTATACCGAGGATGACGTCAAGGAGTGCGCCCGCGCATTCACCGGCTGGACTATCGCCAACGGCATCCCCGGTCAGCCATACGGCCGCTATACTTCGTCATTCATCTTCAACCCCGATGACCACGATGAGGGTGAAAAGACATTCCTGGGCCACACCGGCAACTTCAATGGTGAGGATGTCATCGACATTATCTGCAAGCAACCGGCTACCGCCCGATTCATCTCGCGGCACTTTTACGACTACTTCGTCGCCGATGAAGCGCAGGTGCCATCCTGGATGGACACCCCGCCCCGGGACCCCGATACCATAAAGATGCTGGAAGACGAGTATTTCCGCTCCAATTACGACATTCGCTCCATGTTGCGGGTGCTGTTCAACTCCGACGCCTTTAAGGACTCTCGATTCTCCAGGATCAAGGGCCCGATCGAAACGGTGATCGGAACCTTGCGGTTGGTCGGAGACTGGACGACTCCCAAACCCGGCTTTGAAGCCATTTTCGAGGAAATGAAGCACATGGGTCAGGAGATCCTGAACCCACCTTCCGTGGAAGGCTGGCACACCGGCAAGGAGTGGATCGACGGTGGAACACTTCTCCGGCGGGTCAACTTCATTGCCGACCACGTGGGCGATGTCAGCTACCCCGGCGTACAAGACATCGTTCAACAACTGGCCGGCGAAGGCCCCACGATCACCTCGGAGGGCCTAGTGGAAGGCTGTCTCCGACTCCTGGGCCACTACGAACTGACCGATGAGAACCATCAGTCGTTGGTAGAACATGCCGCCAAAAGCGGTGTGTTGCGGACCGATGTTCCGGAGTTTTCCCAGCAGGTCACCGAGATGCTCCAAATGATAGTGGCTACCAAGGAATACCTTTACGCCTAATGGGAAATTCCCGTTTAGGCGTTTGCCTCGTCTGCCCATTGATAGTCGAGGGACGACAACTCAAATCGCTAAGGAGTGGACAATGACCTCGAACAAGAAAGACCCGGTGCTGGTGGTTCTTCAGATGACTGGGGCCTACGACGCCCTGAACACCTTTATTCCCTACAGCGACCCCCATTACCCGGACTACCGGCCTACTTTGCAGGTCGGTCCGGACGAGGTCTTGGCCGTTGACGACAAGGTCGGGTTCCACCCGGGCATGGCGCCGATCAAGGATATGTACGACCAGGGTAAGGTCGCGGTCCTTCAAGGCATTGGTTATCCCAACCCCATCCGCTCCCATTTCCGTTCCTTGGACATCTGGCACACCGCCGAGCCGGAAAAGATGGTCACCGAGGGTTGGCTGGGCAAGGCCATCCGTGACCTCGACCCCAACAAAGAGAACATTTTGACGGCCGTAAACTTTGGCCGAGGCCTTCCTCGAGCCCTGGCCGCGCCCGGCGTTTCCGTGGCCTCGGTAGGCGATCTAAGCAACTATGGTGTGCTGACGGGAATCCAAGGCGCCGACCAGCGTGGCGATGCGCTGGATATATTCGCCCGCATGTATGCTCCCATGGACGGCTCCGGCCCCGTAAGCGACTACCTTTCCCAGACAGGTTTGGACGCCCTGAAAGGGGCCGACATCCTTAGCACCGCGCCCCAGACCTACTCGTCCAGCGTGGAGTACGGCGGCAGCCCCTTCGCCCAGTGGCTGAAGAGCATCGCTCAGGTGCATCTGTCGGATTTTGGGACCCGGGTGCTTTACACTGGCGTGAATCCTGGCACCTTCGATACTCATGCCAACCAGAACACGACTCTGCCTAGACTGTGGGGCGATGTCACCAACGCTATAGCCGACTTCTACGAGGACCTGAAAGAGCACAACGCCAACCAGGAAGTGGTGATCTTGCTGTTCACCGAGTTCGGCCGGCGGGTGCAGGAGAACGGCTCGGGCACGGACCACGGCTCTGGCGGAGTGGCCTTCGTCATCGGCGACGCGGTCAAGGGCGGCCTCTATGGTGAGTATCCTTCCCTGGAGCCGCAAAAGCTGGATTCCGGCGACCTGCAGTGGAACAACGATTTTCGAAGCACCTACGCCACGTTGCTGGAGCAGTGGATGGGCCTGGACGCCAATCCAATCCTAGGCGGAACCTACGAGCAGTTCGACTTCATAAAGTAGTTCCGGAAGCCCCGCGCCATTGTCTCGGAAGATGGTTCGACAGGCTAAGGATCCCAGATGATGAAGCTACGATTTTTAAAAAAATCACGATTAACCGGTTGGAAAGATACCCTGTGTGAGGATAAATGGTTACTGAAGTAGCGCCAATAACGTTTGAATATAGCCACACCATCGGAAGGCAGGAAAACCGGAGTGGCAGCGGGTTCTTCTATCCGGTGGCGATAACCCGGGACAAAGAAAACCAACTCTACGTGCTTAGCCGCGGCTCTGAGACACCGGCGTTCTTCCCCTGCAAGCGGGTCACCGTATTCACTATTGAAGATGAAGAATTGATTAGAGAGTTCGGCACGAAAGTCCCGCCGGAAGAGGCAGACGCCTCCGCTCCCGACGGGACCTTCATGTGGCCCACGTCGGTCGCCCTCGACAGCGCCGGCATCGCCTACGTGGCTGATGAGTGGCTCAACCGGATTTCCCTTTTTAACAAGGATGGGGAATGCTTCGCCAAGTGGGGGATCCTAGGCGATGGCGACGGCGAGATCAACCGGCCCTCCGGCCTGGCGTTCGACGCCGACGACAACCTCTATCTGGTGGACAGCGTGAACCACCGGGTTCAGATATTCACTAAAGAGGGGAAGTACATCTCCCAGTGGGGAACTCAAGGCAGCGGCGATGGCGAGTTCAGCTACCCTTGGGGAATCGAGATAGACCATAACGGCGACGTGTACATAGCCGACTGGCGTAATGACCGGATCCAAAAATTCGACCGGGACGGACGCTTCCTGATGAAGTTTGGGACTTCCGGACAGGGGGACGGAGAGTTCAACCGCCCCACCGGAGTCGCCGTCGACAAGGACGGCATCATCTACGTCACTGATTTCAAGAACGACCGTCTTCAGGTGTTCGACGCCGATGGCGGCTTTATCACCATTTTGACCGGCGATGCTACACTGTCCAAATGGGGTCGGGAGCGGGTGAATCTAGACCCGTCGATGGTGAGAAGCCGGGAAAGGGCCCAGGGTCTAAAGGAGCGGGAGAAGCTATTCCAGGGACCCATAGCGGTCGAGGTGGATGAAGAAAGCCGGGTGTTCGTGGTGGAAACCTCCCGCCAGCGCCTCCAAGTCTATCGCAAGCAAACAGGCAACTTCTCCGGAGGCCCGCTGTAAGACTATAGACGCTGGTGTTCCGATTCCTTCAATCGGAACAAACCCACTCAGGTAACTAAAAATCCCCCTCATTGCTGAGGGGGATTTTTATATTTCTGCCGGCATTTCGCAGATGGTTGCAACGAGTAACGCCCCCTACCGAACCGAGCCTCCCAGGGGCGCCGTGGGGCCTTCGCACTCTATGAATTTGCCGTAGCCTGGCTTTTGCTCCAGGTTTCCCTGGTTGAGCAGGACTTGTCCTCGCAGCAGGCTCATGTGCGGGCGGCCGCTTAGGCGCCAGCCCTCGAAAAGGCTGTAGCCGGCGTTGCTCTGGTGGTCCTTGGCGGTGACCACCCGGTCGCCTTGAGGGTCCCAGATCAACAAGTCGGCATCCGAGCCTACCTGTATGACGCCCTTCCTGGGGTAGAGGCCGAAGATGCGGGCCGGATTCTCGGCCATGACCCGGGCCAGCCACGAGATAGGCAACTGACGTTTGACCACGCCCTCGCTGTACATCAGTGACACGATGGTCTCCACGCCGGGCGATCCGAAGGGAACCGATTTGCCTTCAGCGTCTACGAATATGTTGTCCCAGCCCACCTGCTTCAACTCCTGGGGATGGGGAGAGTGGTCGCTGGCGATAATGGAGGTGTGGCCCTGCTCCAACCCGCGCCACAGGGCGTCGCGGTCGGGACCGTCTTCGGGTCTCAGGGGCGGGCCGATCTTGGCCAGTGGGCCGTAGCGGGCCATTTCGGCGTCCGACAACAGAAGATACTGGGGACAGGTCTCGGTCCAAATCCTCTGGCCCTTGGCGTGGGCCTGCTTGATTCGCTCCAGCCCCAACTGGGTGCTCAGGTGAACCACGTAGGTCGGGCAGCCGGTGGCCACGCCCATGTTGATGGCCCGGTTGATGGCCTCCTCTTCGGCCCAGTCGGGGCAGGCGGTGGGGAAATCAGTCGGGTGGACGTGCCCTTCGCCGATGAGTTTGTTTTCCAGGTATTCGATTATGTTGCCGCTTTCGCAGTGGAGCTGCATTACGCCGCCGCCGGCGGAAACCAGCTCCATGGCCTGGCAGATGTAGTCGTCGTCGCACATCCGTCCCGGCCGTTTCTTGTAGGTCATGAACATCTTGAAGGACTTGACCCCCAGGTCCATGGCCTCAGGTATCCCAGACAAGATGGATGGCCGGTTCTGCAGGATGTAGTGAAGCCCGAAATCCACCAGAGCGCCCTGGGTTATCTCTTCCCGGGTGCGGTGAACGGCCAAGGGGAGGGTCTCGTCGCCGTCCAGATCGTAGTTGCCGAAGGGGATCAGCGTGGTCAATCCCGATAGGGCGGCGGCCCGGGCGCCCAGCGCGTAATCGTCATGGCCGTCCAGATGGACGTGGGAGTCGATGAGGCCGGGCAGCACGAACATGCCTTCGGCGTCGATGTAATTCCCGGCCGGCGGCAGCAGTTCTTCTGGGCCCAAGGCGACGATCTTCTCCCCGGTGATGGCGACAGCGGCGTCAATCACCTGGGACGAGGTGACCACCTGGCCGCCTCGGACTATGGTGTCTACTTTGGGATTTATCTTGGTGTTTGTCATGGTATATCCTTATGGCCGAATCTCACGGGGAACAGGGGGCGCCGGCGCCGGGCGCTGTCAAGCTTTTCGTTTTGATCGAGAGGTGACTTAGTCGCTCCTCTGGATCAGGTGGGTGATCAGATCGGCAACTTGACTTTTGAGCCCCAAGATATCTCCATCGTTCTCGATTATGTAATCACAACGCTCTCTTTTTTCTTCCTCGGCTATCTGCGCTTGGATTCGCCGGCGCACATCCGATTCGTCGCTGCCGTCCCGTTCTTGCACCCTCGCAATACGGTCCGCTTCGCTGGCGGTCACCAGGATAACCCCCATCATCTCCGCATCGCGTTTTGTCTCGAACAGAAGGGCTGATTCATAGACGATGACTGAATTTCCGGCATCTTTTAACTGAACGAAAAGTTCCCTGCTCCGGTCCCGCACCAGGGGATGTAGGATGCCTTCGAGTTGGGCGCGCTTCGCCGGATCATTGAAGATGATCCCACCTAATTTTCTCCGGTCGAGACTGCCGGCGCTGTCGAGGACATCCTCTCCGAATAACGCAACGACCGCCGAGAGTCCTTGGCTCCCCGCTGAAACCACTTGGCGTCCTACATCATCGGCCAGGACAACTGGAATGCCGGAGTCTTGAAACATGCCGGCAACGGTCGATTTCCCAGCGCCGATACCGCCGGTCAGGCCAAATACGCTCATTTAGAATCCTCGTGTGTAGCGGTCGAAATTATTCAGTCCTCGGAACTCAAAAATGCTTGGACCTGCCGCCTAAATGGTTCTTTGTCATAGTTGTTGAACAACGTCATGGCATTGCGAACTGGATTGCCGCCGAACATACGCTCATATAGCACCTGGCGGCCGCTGAAAGAGCTGCATGATACGTCCCATGCCAGGTGAAACAGCTTGGCCCTGTCGCGGGCGCCGGTGGTGTCGGTGGCCAAGTAGTGGTTCAGGTCCGCGGCCATGGGCGTGTCAAAATCAGCCTCGGTGGGCAGGGCCATGAGGCTGCTGGTGCCCAGAAGCTGGATAATTTCCACCATCCGAGGGTAAACCGACCGGCCGAACAGGGTCCTGCCTGCCTGGAGCGGGGCTATAGCCGGAGACATGACACCGAATTGATTGGGCTTGGCGTCCGCCTCGGAAGCCCGGAGACAGGCCTTCAGCATGTCTCGCGACGTGATCAACTCAGCCACGTTTTCTTGCACATGGGGATTGGAACCCGACCCCAGGGTCTCGACGATTAGATCCGCCAGACCCAGGATGAACTCAGCCTTCACCAAGCATCGCGTCAAGACTTGGTGCCCGCTGTGGGCTGCGGACTGGGTCCCCGAACCGATGTTATTGCACAGTTCCACGCTGCCCAAAAGAAAGACCCGCTCCCAGGGCACCAGCACGTTGTCAAAGAATATCGTGGCGTCCATCTCCTCGAATCGAGAACCCAGGGGATGGTTGAAGTGGGACCGGCCTTGGTCGAAGCTCTCCCGGCAAAGGAACTTAATGCCGGGAGTGTCGCAGGGAATGGAAAAGCAAAATGATTGGCGCTTGCCATCCGCATCCACCCGATGGTTGCCGGCATGGTAGATGGCGATCTCATCGGAGATTGGCCCCAGGGTCGCCAACAACCGGCTGCCGTGCACTACGACGCCCGCGTCGGTCTCTTTTACCGTAGTTAGCGCCACGTCGCCGCTCAGGGTGTCGATCGAGGCGGAAGCCCTTCGCCGTTGCAGATTCAACAGGGCGTGGGTGAGCGTCAAATCGTTCTCGCGGAGGTATTCGTAGTAGCCGGTCACGTTTTTCTTGAATTCGGGGCGGTCCTGGGCGAAGTATTCCGATGCTCCGGCCCAGGCGGTGAAGATCACGTTGAGGAAGTCCGGAGAGCGGCCCATCATGCCGCAACTGGCCCAGGCCCAGCGGGCCATCATAATGCGGCGGCGTTCCAAGTCTTCGACACTTTTGGGAATCAGGAAGGAAAGCCCCACGGGGTCGCCGGAACTGGGAGAGGCGTAGGTCATCTCTTCCCGCAGTTCCGGGTCGTGCTGCATGTCATACAGCGCCGCCACCGACTTGACCCCGTTCCGCAAGGCGGGATGGGTGGTCACATCATTTACCCGCTCACCGTCAATCCACACCTCGCGCGGGCGCTCTTTCAGACCGGTTATGTATTCCTGTCCAGTGCGTGCTGGCATCGTTCCTCCTCCATCCTGGAAGGGTCGCGGACTGGGGCATTTCCTCCCCTGTGGCCGGCTAGTGCCTCGTCAATTCGGCCGTGGCCGTTTACGCGTTTCCCCCATCCTAACCTTCCGCCGCAAGGGGGGAAGGGACATGTTTTCTCCCCCTTCAGGGGGGAAATAACGTGAGGCCGTACCCCTTCTCTACTGCATCCAAACCGGTTGGATGCAAGTCGAAGTCATTTACTCCTGCGGGGTTTCCCCGCGAAGTATAGCCTCGATGTCGATGAAGCCCGCTTTCGGTTTCTGGCCTTTTATTGCCGCCAGTACCCGCTCGGCGGTGAACGGCAACTCTTTGATGCGAACGCCGATGGCGTCATATATCGCGTTGGCTATGGCCGCCGGCGGGCCAAATCCCGGCGGCTCGGCCACTGCCCTGGCGCCGAACGGGCCGTCTTCGCTGGGCACGTTGATCAGAATGGTCTCGATCTCGGGCATGTCCACCGCCAGGGGCATCAGGTAGGTGGCCAGCGACGGGTTCAGCACCCGTCCGGTTTCCGGGTCCATCTGCATCTCTTCGCTCAAAGCCCGGCCGATGCCCTGGACCGCGCCCCCTTCCAACTGCCCGATGACCGACATGGGGTTGATGGCCACTCCTACGTCCTGGGCCTGAACGAAACGTGTTACTTTTACTCGGCCGGTCTCCCTGTCTACCAAAACCTCGGCGGCCTGGGTGTTGTACACGGGAGCGTAAGGCATGCTGGACAGGCTCGCCGTGCCAACAATGGGACCTGAGGGCGAGGTCAAGCTCATGGCTGCCAACTGGGCTAGGGTGAGCTTTTGGGGCGTGTTGTCTTGAACGTAGACCGTTCCGTTTTCGCAGACCAGCGCATCGGGAGGCACGCCCAGCCGGTTGGCAGCCAGAGCCATCAGCTTGTCCCGCGCATCCTCGGCGGCCATCTGCACGGCCTTGCCCTGGCTGTAGACGATTCGGCTGCCGCCGCTGGGCCCGGTGAAAGGCGCCATGTCCGTGTCGCGTTTGGGCACCAACACCTGGTGCAGGGAGACACCCAGGGTCTCGGCGGCGATCTGGGCCATGGAGGTATCGCTGCCGGAAATATCCACCGAGCCGGTGAGCATGCTGATGGTTCCGTCCTCGTGGATGCTGATGCACGCGGTGGACGGGCCGCTGCCGCTGCGCCACTCCCCCAGGGAGATGCCCACGCCCCGGGCCTCGCCTAGTTTCTTGGGCAGGCCGAGACGGTCCTTGACCGCCATCATGGTCTCCCGGAGGCCGTTGCGGGGCAACTTGGCGCCGCTTACAGCGATGTCGCCTTCTTCCACGGCATTGATCATCCGGAACTCAAAGGGGTCTATTTCTAACTGGTGGGCAACGCTGTCCATGTGGGATTCCACCGCAAAGGCCATATCGGCGACGCCCGAGGCCCGGTACGACCCTACGTAGATCTTATTGGTGTAGACCCCGTAGGAGCGCAGCTTGAAGTTGGGGATCTTGTAGGGGCCGAGGGCGTGTCCCACCCCTGAGTTGGGCCCGGCGCCCAAGTAGGCGCCTACGTCGAAGATGCTGTAAGCCTCCCTGGCGACGATGCGGCCGTCATTCATAACGCCGGTCTTCAGGCGGATGTTGGTTTCCAGCCGGGGCCCGTTGAGGGTAAACGCCTCTTCCCGGGTGTTGATCAGCTTCACCGGCCTTCCGCTCTTCATGGCCAGCATGGCGGGGAAGGCCTCCAGCGCCAAACGGAGCTTCGCCCCGAAACCGCCGCCCAGTTCCATGGCGATGATCTTGATGCGGGATACTGGAATGTCCAAAACCGAGGCCAATTGGGCCCGGACCTGATACGGCCCTTGGGTGGAAGCCCACACGGTCAACCTACCGTTGGGTTCCACATCGGCCACACAGGCCATGGGTTCCAAAAATCCCTGGTTGATGGCCTGGGACTGATACGTCTCTTCAAATGTGCGGTCCGCGTCCTTGAAGGCCTGATCCACGTCTCCACGGTCGGCGTCCAAAAGGGTGCAGTTGTTGCCCCCGCCGGCGAACCCATATCCTTCAAAGCTTTCCAGGTCCTGATGCACTGGCACGGCATCGTCGCGGATGGCCTGCAACGGGTCGATGACCACCGGCAACGTTTCATACTCCACCTGGATCAGTTCCACCGCTTCCCTGGCGGTGATCTCATCGTCGGCCGCCACCGCCGCCACCGGTTCTCCGATGTAAAACACCTCGTCGGTGGCCATGATGCGGCGGTCTTTGAGAGCTCCGGAGCCGAATCGGATGTCTGGATAGTCTTTTCCGGTGATGACGGCGCGGACGCCGGGCAGCGCCTCGGCCTGGGAAACGTCCAGTTTCACGATGCGGGCATGGCTCTCCGTGCTGGTCAAAAGCTTGCACATGAGCATGCCCTGGAGGTAAACATCGCTGGCGTATGTGGCCTTGCCGGTGATCTTTTCCAAGGCGTCAACCCTGGGCAGGCTTTTCCCCAGCGCTATATTTTCCGTCATTTCGTTTACTCCTGGCTCCGTTAAGGGGAGAAGAAAAAATCCCTTCCCCTTTTACGGGGGAAGGTTAGGATGGGGGTGGAGTCGAAAACTTGCAACAATTCATAAGGCGCCGACTAGCCGTTGCCGTTCCTCATTTCCTGAGCGGCGGCCATTATCGACTCAATGACTTTCGAGTAGCCGGTGCAGCGGCAAAGATTGCCGCCGATGGCGTATTTGACCTCGTCCTCGGTGGGATCGGGATTTTCTTGAAGCAGGCCAACTGCCGACATGACCAGGCCAGGCGTGCAGAAACCGCACTGCAAACCACCATAGGCGACGAAGGCCTGCTGCACGGGATGCAATCCGTCCACTGTCGCTAGGCCTTCAATCGTGGTCACCTGAGCATCGTGGGCGCTGTGGGCCAGCACCAGGCACGAGGTAACCGGTTTGCCGTCCAGGAGGACGGTGCAGGCCCCGCAATCTCCTTCGTCGCAGCCTTTCTTTGTTCCCGTCAGACGCAGTTCGTCCCGCAGGGCGTCCAGCAAGGAGTAATAGGGCTCAACGAGGAACTCCCTAGACTCGCCATTAACGGTCAGGATCAGGGGTTTTTTCATCGAATACCTCGTGAGTCGACTGGGCCGAAAGATTGGCGCCAAAAGCGGCGACGGAAACCGGGTCGTCAAGCGTTGGTCAAAAGGCGGATTGCACCGCCAGGTCTCGCTGCATCTCAAAGGGCATCCGATTGCCTTTGGCCATCTCCCAGGCTTTTTCCAGAGTGCGCTGGGTGAGGACTTCCACCATTGCCTGTCTGTGGTCCGCCGTGCCGCGAACGTCGTCGATGGGCTTGGCCCCGGCCTTGGCTGCTTCGGCGGCGGACGCGATCAACTCCGGTGTTATTTCCCGGCCCCACAGGAGAACTTCCGCCGAGGACGCCCTGATGGGCGTAGGCGCCACGGCCCCCAAGCCGATCCTCACGTTGCGGCAAACCAGGCCACTGCCTTCCAAAGACACGACCGACGCCACACCCAGGGTTGCGATGTCCATCGCGCCCCTGGGACTATGTTTTATGTAAAGCGATCCGGTGTTGGGCTGCGGCGGGGGAAGTCTCAGCTCGGTAAGGATCTCTCCAGTTTGAAGCGCGGTCCGGCCGGGTCCGGTAAAAAAATCATTCAAAGGAACCCATCGCTCGCCTTCGGGACCGACGATCTTGCACTGGGCGTCGAAGGCCAGCAGCGCCGGCAACGTGTCGCCGGCAGGGGAAGCGTTGCAGACATTGCCGCCTACCGTGGCCAGATTCCTAACCTGGACGCCGGCAAAAGAAGACGCTGCGGCGCTTAGCGCGGGATAATTACGGCGTATCTGAGGATGGGTTTCCAGGTCTCGCACCTTGGCCAGGGCGCCCAAACGCAACCCCGAACCGCGGCTGAAGCTGATGCGGCTGAGGCTGGCGATGCGGCCTATGTTTACCACGTATTTGGGTTGCCAAACTCCCTGGCGCCAGCGCACCAGAAAATCGGTGCTTCCGGCGACGATTTGGGCCTCATCGCCGTGGCGCTGCAGCAGCGAGATCGCTTGTCTCAGCGTTCGGGCTTCCAGGTATTCAAAGCGTGCCATAGGCGGCGGCTCCCCGATTCTTTTGGCCGAATCTATGAGAGTGAATCGTCTACCGAAAAATGGAAGGGGGCTCGGTCACGGAATGACGAGCATATCGATTTGAAGGCGAGTGTAGTTTGGGCACGCTCGGCTGTCAACGGCAGGCAGGGGATATTTCGTGGCTTCCATAACTCCCCAGGCAGGCCGGAATTCCCCAGGGAGGCTGGCTTACGCCGTTCGTGGTGAGCTTGTCGATCCACCATGCTGTCTATTGACGGGTTTAAGAGGAACAGAGCGAGCATATCCGCGCGTTAACATCAGCCGCCCAGTGGGCCGTTAACATGCCCGGCCCGGCGTCTACAGAGCCTGCCAATAGCGCCGGCCTTCCAGCCGGGCGATCTTGCCGAAGCCTGGCGCCGGCATGTGGACCGCCGCGACGGTGGACCCATCGCGTTCCAGCTGTTCCATCAGGGACCGCCGGGTGGAACGAGTCGTCTCAGGATCAATGTCCGCCCGGGAAACCCATTCAGTCTCGTGCACCTGAACGGTGTTGTGCAGGACATCGCCCAGGATCAAGCCCCGTTCGCCTTGGGACGAGATCATGATGCAGATGTGGCCGGGTGTATGACCGGGGGTCGGCAGAGTGGTTAGTTCGTCCGTGAGGGTGTATTCGCCCTCAATAAGCTCCATCACGCCCAGTTCCTCTAGAGGCCAAACGGTGGATGGAGCGTTGGGAAACCGGTCGGCTTGAAGTTTTGGATCGTGCGTGGCCTCCCAGTCGGCGGCGCTGAAGTAATACTTGGCGTTGGGGAATGTGGGCGTAAACTTCCCCGATTCTTGTTGCAGGTTCCAACCGACGTGGTCCCGGTGCAGGTGGGTCATCACTACCATGTCCACGTCCTCGGGCTTGACCCCGTTGGCCTGGAAATCGTTGAGCAGATCTCCCCAGGGGGTCTCGGGAGCGCCGGCCGGACGCGGCCCCATGCCTGTGTCCACGGCGATGGTGTGTCCTCCGGACCGGACCAAAAAACAAGCTAGGTTGAAACTCATGCCGTGGTCCGAAGAGAGATGGTGCTCATAGCCATGCCAACTCTCTTGGGGGATATCCGGAAAGAAGTTGCAGAGGTCGAATGTCAGTACGCCGTCAGAAAGGGAGAGTATCTCAACGTTGCCGATGGTTATTTTTTCGGCGGGCATAGCTAGCTCCTAAATCTCGTCTTGAATGTACCACGCTAAGGCCCTGCCGAAACTATGCGTTTGGCCTTCGATAGCAAAGGGAATTGTGAGGGATTATAGGTTAGGGGTGAAGAAGGGGCAACGGTGGTGGTTTTTAACGGCTCTCGAAAACACACCTGGCGGGGTCGGCCTCGTTCAAGACCGCGGGACGGTGGCCGGAATGGATGTATTCTGACAATAACTTGCCTGCCATGGGCCCGCGGCCAAATCCCGACGACGCCAAGCCGCCCACGATGAAGAGGTTGTCCCGCTGGGGGATCTTGCCGATGATGGGTTTGCCATCCAGGGAGAAGGGCATGGTTCCGGCCCAGGTGCGTTGGATGGGCAGTTCCCGCAAAAATGGCAAGACTTCCATGGCATGGCCCCGGTTGACTTCGATGCCGGTAGCGTCCTGGCTCACATCGTAGTTCGCCAGTTGCCGGTCGCCGCCGAAGATAATCTCGCCGCTTTTGGTCTGCCTTCCATACAGATGCCTGGTAATCCTGGTCTCGCCCCGGTGGGTTATCTCGGGAGTCGTGTCCGGGTCTTCGTGGCCCTCAAAGCTCCAATCGTATGACGATTCCACGGACCCGATAGTGTGGAACACGCGGGGTGGCATGACCTCCGTGGCCCACATCTGCCCCCGCACCGGTGCGATGGGGATTCGGATGCCCATCATGGCCCCAACCGGACCGCACCACGCCCCCGCCGCCAGCACCAGTGCGCCCGCCCGGAATTCTTCTCCATTGTCTCCGCTCCGTGAAGCACGAATTTGCCAACTGCCGTCGGGCGTTTGGGCTATGGAGGCGACGTTCTGCCCAGTGAGTATATTTGCGCCGCTTTTGGCCGCAGCTGAAGCGAATGCCTGGGTCGTTTTCGACGGGTCCGCCTGGCCTCTGAGAGGGAGGTATAGGTATCCGGGCAAATCCGGGTTAGCGCCGGGTTCCAGGGCCATGGCCTCTCGGGGAGAGAGCAACTCCATGGAATAACCCTGAGACGTCAGCCGAAGCATCCGGTCCCGGGCATACTCGTACTGTTGGGGGGTATGAATCGCCTGCAATGTGCCGGATTGGCGGAATTCCAGGTCGTAACCGTGATCCAGTTGGAGGGCCTTGAACTCCTCCAGGCTGCCCATGGTCAGGTAGGCTTGAAGGTCGGGAACGGCGCCCCAGCCGATGCCGCCCAGGCCTCCGGCGTTTACACCCGAGGCCTCTCCAGCGATTTCGCCCCGTTCCAGAAGGGTTACGCGGTGGCCTAGCTGGGCCAAGTAGTAGGCGGTGGAAGCTCCGGCGATGCCTCCGCCAATGATGATTATTTCGGCATCAGGCATAGTTGCGTGTCAGGTTTCTAAGTTCCGGAGCTATGCCGGCGCCAGTTGGTTGAGTTCTTTCACCTGGATGTTGGACACCAGCACCATTAACTCATCCAGCCGGCGGATCTCAAACTCGATGAACTCGTCATCCACCACCATATAGCGGGAGACCACTTCCCAAATCTCACGTTTCATGTCTTTCATCAACTCTGGCGAAAGGTCCAAGCGGTCCTGGATCAAAACCAGACGGAGACGGTTGTGGGCGGTGTCTTTGGTCCGTTCCCGGTCCTTGTTGGAGTCCCGTTGACTGATCAACCAGCGTAGAAAATCAAGCATGGGAATAAGCGCTCCCGTTGATGCCTACCAGCCCCTTGAACCGGGACACGAGACTTGATTTAGATTCAACTTCCATCAGGGGCACTTCGTCCCCATCCACCCTGGCGGCTATGCGCAGGAAAGCCGACCCTGCGGGTGATTTTTTGTCGTGCACCACCGGCACCCCCCGGTTGGCGGCGGTGATGGTCCTATCGTCCACCGGCACCAAACCCAGCACATCCACCGCGAGAAGGTCCACAATGTCCCGCCGGTCCATCATGTTGCCCTGGCGCACCATCCCCGGATTGATCCGGTTTATGATCAATTTGGGCCGGTGCAACTCGGAAGCCTCCAGCAGGCCGATGACCCGGTCGGCGTCTCTGATGGACGAAACCTCGGGCGTGGTCACCAATATCGCCTCTTGGGCGGCGGCCACCGCATTTCTGAATCCCTGCTCAATGCCGGCTGGGCAGTCCATAAGCACGTAGTCGAAATCTTCTTCCAGCTTGGCGCACAGCTCCCTGAGCTGCTCGGGCTCCACACAGGACTTGTCCCTGGTCTGCGCGGCCGGGATCAAATACAGCTCGTGCCCGTTTTTGTCCCGGATCATAGCTTGTTGCAGTTTGCAGGCGCCTTCGATGACATTGACCAAGTCGTACACGATTCTGTTTTCCAGGCCCATGATGACATCCAGATTTCGCAGCCCGATGTCTGTGTCGATGACCACTACTTTTTGGCCGCGTATCGCCAACCCTGTGCCGATGTTTGCGGTGGCGGTGGTTTTACCCACGCCGCCTTTGCCTGAGGTGATGACTATGGTTCTACCCTTCATAGAGTATCCCTCTGCTGTACCTGGCAGACCGCCCCACGAAAGGCGCTACGAAAATCGAGCGCCGCCGAACGTAGGCTATCATGGGGCCGGCTCCGGTTGATTTGTCTATTTCCTCCGCGGCTTCTCCGGGGTTGGACGCCACGGCGGCATACGGGCCGATTTGCAACCGCGGGCTTTCCAAGCGGTAGGCGATGATGGCCGCCTTGGTCAGGCCTCCGGAACCGGCATGCGCCAGGCCCCGCAGAGCGCCGAAGACGGTAATGTCTCCCGTGGCCACGATCTCCGCTCCCGGGTTTACGTCGCCCAGCACCACCACGTCGCCCCGGTAATGGATCGACTCGCCGGAACGGCAGGTAGACTTTACGAACAGCGCCGTATCTTGGCGACTCTCCCGGTAATTGAGTGTGTTCAGATCCGCGGCTTCCAGACCCGCGGCTTCCAGACCCGCGGCTTCCAGACCATAGTAGGGCAACGCTGGTTCTGGCTGCTCGACGATGGCGTACGATGGCGGAGTTTCGTCGCGACCAACGTTTACTTCCGATTCGTGGAGGACATCAAGAACCTCTAGGGCCGTTTGATCATCGCCAGATATGCCGGACTTGGCCAGGCGGCCGGATTCCCAGGATTCCCCGGATTCCAATGAGGAGATGGTCTGCCCGGCGCCATGCCGCGGATGAGTTCCCGTCTTCACCATTGGATATTCGTTATGGGCGAGCGGGCGGGCCGGCGCCTCGGATTGCAGGAGCGAGGGAAATACCGGCGCTTCCTGGGAGGAAGGCTGCGCTTGACCGTCATGTTCGCCGGCGGATTGCGCTACAGTGGCTGGATCGACGGTCTCAGGCGCGCACCAGAATCTTGCCACCCGCAGGCCGGACTCTTTTTCGATGATCGTCTTCAGCTCATTGAGCTGTTCCCGGGATCCTATCCTGAGGCCGGCGTTTATGGTGATGATGCCCTTGGACCAGAGACTGCGATTGTCCACCAGGTATTTCCGCAGGCCGTGAATGACCTGATCGAAAGGCGACGTGTCGTCGATTGTGAAATCAACGCCGTTGCCAGTGCCCGATACCTGAACCACGCCGGTGTTAGACATTGCTCAGTCCCTGTAAGAATGACATTGAAGTTCGAAGGGCTGCCGTCTGAGATGGCGGACAGCGGCTGATGGGCTGACAACCCGCCGGGTCTTCCTTTCAAGCGGCGGATTATGTTATCTCCATTTATAGCAATCAGACCATCGCTGAAGCAAGCGTTTTGCGAACGAATTTAAGTTAAATTTAAGACTTATGTAAATGGCTGGCTGACAGGACCGAAAGAATGGATAAGATTACGCATCGTCACGGCGCCTTGGACTGGCATCCGGGGTCGCGGGAGTAGATGGATGGCGTAATCACGTGTGTTAGAATGCGTTTACGTCTCGGGCCTGACCATTCGCTTACCGGGACGGCAGTATCCGAAATCCAAGATTCCCGCAGGAGACTTAACCAGTGACCATCTTTCGTTTGAGAATGGCAGTGCTCGCTCTTTTCGTCTCCATCGGATTCACGGCGCTGGTCCTAGGTTGCAGCACCCAGGCGGTGGCCGAAAATCAACCCACGCCGGATCCAGCCTTGGCACGTTTGCCAGATGACTTCCAACGCCTGGTCGAAGTTTGGCAACTCCTCCAAGAAGAACATATAGACGGCGGCGAACTAGACTCCCGTGAACTGAGCGATGGAGCAATTAGGGGCATGCTTCGGGCCTTGGACGACCCCTACGCCGCATATTTGAAGCCTGACCAATTCGCCGTCGAAACCCAAGACATTCAAGGCTTTTTCGAAGGCATAGGCGCCGAAGTGGGCGTCCGCGACGGGCTTATCACCATACTTGCCCCCATGCCCGAAGCTCCGGCGGAAAAAGCGGGGATACGTCCTGGCGACATCATTTTGGAGATCGACGGAGAAAGCGCTCAGGGCATAAGCCTTTTGGAGGCCGTAAGCAGGATTCGTGGACAGAAGGGAACAGCCGTGGAGTTGCTAATACTCCACCGCAACGAAAGTGACCCCGTTCTTTTATCGATCATTCGGGGAGTCATACCCCTGACCAGCGTTAGGCTCTTGATGCATGTAGGAGGAATCGGCCACCTGCGTCTGTCCAGCTTCAGCGGAACCACCAACGGCGAATTGGAAGAGGCGCTGGACCGGTTCAAAGCCGCCCAGGGAGTGGGATTGGTGTTGGACCTGCGAAACAACCCCGGCGGCCTGGTTTCTTCCGTGGTGAAAGTGGCCAGCCAATTCTTGGACGAAGGCTTGGTGCTGTACCAGATCGACGCCCAAGGCCGGCGCACCGATTGGAAAGTCAAATCCGGTGGAAAGGCCCTGGATATCCCCATGGTGGTGCTGGTGAATGAATTCAGCGCCAGCGCCAGTGAGGTCCTGTCCGGCACGCTGATAGATCATGGAAGGGCCACCATCATCGGCACGACAACATTTGGCAAGGGAAGCGTCAACAACTTGTGGCCTTTGGGCGACGGATCGGGACTCTATTTCACCATCGCCCGCTGGTTCACTCCTTCCGGCGTTCAGATCGAAGGGGCCGGCATCGACCCGGATATCGTCCAAGAAAATCCCGAAGACGGCTCCGATGACGTCCAACTCGACCGGGCGATTGAAATCCTGCAAGAGCAACTGGCCAAAACCGGTTAGCAAGCGCCATGGCGAAACGGCAAGCGGTAAAAACCAAGACCAAAACCAACGACCGGAATATCGCCTCAAACCGGCGGGCTTCCTATAACTACGAGATCATGGAACGGTATGAGGCTGGGATGGTCTTGACCGGCACTGAGATAAAGTCCATCCGTGCGGGGCGGGCCGACTTGGCCGACGCCTACGCCCGAGCCCAGGACGGGGAACTCTGGCTGGCCAACGCTTACATCGCCCCTTACGATGCGGCCAGCATCTACAATCACGACCCTAGGCGGACTCGCAAGCTGCTGCTGCACAAAAAGGAGATCGAAGGCTTGATCGGATCCGTCCGCGAGAAGGGGTTGACCATCGTGGCCTTGAGACTCTATATCAGGAACCACGTGGCCAAGGTGGAGTTGGCGCTGGCCAAGGGTAAACGCCAATACGACAAACGCCAGGCCATAATGAACAAGGAATTGGATATGGCGGCCCGGCGCTCCATGCGCGCGGCCCGCTGAGCATCGCTACAACTTAGCGCCGGCGCCGGCTCTATTACCCGATGGGGTTGGGGCCGGTTTTTTTCGCCCCCAGATTATTACATTGGCCGGCTGGTGCGCCGGCCAGACAATTCGCCAATAAGACTAAGGAGGAATCCATTGATCAGGACCCTGGGAGACAAGACACCAAAGGTGGCGGAATCCGCCTGGATTAGCGAATTCGCTTATGTCGTCGGGGACGTGGAGATCGGCGAACATTCCAGCATCTGGCCGGGTGTCACCGTCCGGGGAGACGGAGAAGAAACCATAGTCATAGGAAATCATGTCAATATCCAGGAAGGCTCCGTGGTCCACGGCAGCGGACTTGTCATAGAAGACTATGTCAGCGTGGGGCACTGTGTCGTAGTCCACTGCGACCGGGTTGGCGAAGGCTCGTTGCTGGGCAACAACTGCACCGTCCTGCCGCACGTGGTTCTGGGCAACCATTGTTTGGTGGCGGCAAACTCGGCTGTCCTCTCGGGCCAGGAAATTCCGGAACGCTCATTTGTCACCGGAATCCCGGCCACGGTTAAACGCCAGGTTTCCGAATCCCAGATATCACAGATGCGCCACACGGCTGACGAATTGGCTGAACATGCCAAACTCTTTCGTGAGAGCGGTCTTTAGAGTGAGGCAGCCCCAACCCCTGGGCCGCCGGGCTTCCCCAAGAATCCCATGGGATAGATCATCCGTTGAATCTGGCGGCTTCGTCTGAACCGGCGGTGGTATCTCCTTCGCTGTAGGAGTGTGCGCCGGCGCCGGCAAGACGGCCACCCTGGACGATTAAGTATTCCTCTCTGATTGGCCTGCCATCGAACCAACACTCCAGTATCTCTCTCACTCCAGCGGCGTAACGAGCTTGGGCTGACAGTGAAGTGCCCGATGTATGTGGAGTCATCGCGTGGTTGGGCATGGTGCGCCATGGATGGTCCTGGGGCGCGGGCTGGGGGAACCAGACATCGCCGGCATAACCGGCCAACTGACCGGACTTAAGCGCATTCACGATGGCTTCGGGCTCGCAGATCTTCCCCCTCGCCGTGTTAACGAGATACGAACCGCGCTTCATCTTGCCGATGAGTTCGTCGTCGAACAGATGCTCCGTCTCTGGATGCAACGGGATGTGGATGCTCACAACGTCGCATACTTTGACTAGGGACTCCACATCAGCATGGAACGTCAGACCCAACTCCTCCTCGAATGGGATGGGCATCCGGTGGCGGTCTGTGTAATGCAAGGATACGTCGAACGGTTTCATCCGTTTCAATACGGCTTCACCGATGCGCCCGCCGCCAACGACGCCCACGCTCATCCCCTCGATGTCATAGGACCTGGATACGGCGTCCGCGATATTCCAGCCTCCCTTCACCACTAAATCGTATTGCGGGAGGTAGTCGCGGACCAACGCGAGGATCTGCATCACTGCGTGTTCGGCAACGCTGATGCTATTGCAATAGGTGACTTCACATACGGTGATATCGCGATTGCTTGCGGATTGTAGATCAACGTGGTCAGATCCGATCCCAGCGGTGATAGCCAGACGCAAATTGGGCGCTTTCGCTATCCTTTCCGCAGTGATGTAGGCGGGCCAGAAAGGTTGGGAGATCACCACATCGGCGTCAACGAGTTCCCTCTCAAGCACCGAATCGGGCCCATCCTTGTCAGAGGTGATCACCAGGGTATGGCCTCGGCTTTCAAGGAAATCGCGAAGTCCCAGTTCCCCTGATACCGACCCCAGTAATTCACCGGGAACAAAGTCGATGGCAGATGGCGAGGGCATGGTCTGGCCACGGGGATAGGCCTCTAACACCGGTATGCTGGGCCGCGCGTATGGGGGCGGGTAACCTTCCAGCGGATCCTCATAGAGCGCACAGACGATTTTCTGTTTCTCCGCCATTTGTCCCTCCTAAACACCGTGATTGGTTATTTCAGATTACCTCAGGCTTCGTTGTTGTTTGTTGGTTGCCAACTGGGACCCATAATATCGTAAGTGAGTCGTTCGATGCTGGTCAATCCCCGGCGAATGTCACTGTTTCACAGAATTGGTTTACAATCGCTTTGCGGTTCCCCCTGTGGCGCCTCGCCTCGCCACAGCGGCCTCCAACGAGGCTGAATATGAAGGATGGGATCAGGAGGAAACCATGCCAAGGATAGGTCCAGCAATCAGGGAAAATGTGCCCGAAGATCAGCGGGGGGCATTCGACAAGTATGTTCAAGAAAGGGGAAGCGTACCCGAAACGGGCCCTTTGGCGGTGATGCTCAATGCTCCCGAGATGTTGGCCAGAGGCGAACACCTGAGGGCCTATTTGCGGGGAGATGGATCCAGCCTGCCCGCCGATATGACGGAGTTGGCCATGCTGGTCACGGCTAGAGAGAACGATTGCCAGTTCATTTGGCACGCCCACGCCGCCAATGGCCGCCGGGCGGGGCTCAACGATGACTTGATAGATAATCTGCGGGACAAGCAACCGTTGATTAGGATCAGCCCCCAGGAATCGGCGGTGGTGGATTACGGCCGGGAGTATTTCCGGACCCGCCGGGTGAGCAAGGCAACCTTCGATGCCGCGCTGTCCCATTTCGGCGTCCGCGGCTTGGCGGAGCTGACCAGCTTGATGGGTTACTACGCCATGCTGGCCTTCAACATAAACGCCTTCGAGATGCTGCCCCCGTCCGGAGAAGAGGCGCCGCTGCCGGTGTGATTGGCATAGCCAAAGCGGCCTCGTTATGTCACGCAGATGGTGTCTCCAAGCTGTTTTTGGCCGGTAATAGTCCGCCCGGTGGTCTCAAATCGGCCAATCGTAGACAATCGGCGAAGGTTGAAGGTAATATCCTCTAGGAATCAACCGGCGCGAATCGTGAATCAAGGTGGGCTAAGTTATGAAATATGATGTCGTTATCGTCGGAGCAGGGTCGGCAGGATGTGTGCTGGCCACCCGCTTATCTGATGACCCCAACCGGTCGGTGCTGTTGCTTGAATCGGGGCCGGATTATCCCGACTTCGAGACTTATCCCGATGACCTAAAGTATGGATACGACCAAACCGCGTCGGCGGTGGACGCTCCGCACAACTGGTCTTTCTCAGGAAAACCGACGGAGGAGCAAGGCGTCACGATGCCGGTGCCAAGGGGCAGGGTCGTGGGCGGCTCCAGCGCCATCAATGGACAGGTCCTGCTGCGCGGTCTCCCCGAGGATTATGACAACTGGGCTTCATGGGGCAATGATGAATGGGCCTTCGTCAAAACCCTGCCCTATTTTAGGAAGCTTGAAACAGACACTGACATAAAAGACGATTTTCATGGATTTGACGGGCCTATCCCGGTGCGGCGTCATAAACGAGACACATGGCTGCCCGCCCAAGTCGCTTTTTACCAGGCTTGCCGGAACCAAGGTTACCCGGACGACCCTGATATGAACCACCCGGATTCCACGGGTGTGGGTCCGATTCCAATGAACAATCCCGATGGGGTGCGCATGAGCACATCCCTGACCTATCTCAACCCTGTTCGCAACCGGCTCAACTTGACCGTCAGGGCCAACGTGACGGTGCGGCGAATCACATTTGAAGGCAACCGCGCCACGGGTGTGGAGGTGGAAAGCGGAGGCGAAACCTTTACCATCGAGGCAGATGAACTTGTGATCAGCGGAGGCGGCATCGGGTCGCCCCAGTTGCTAATGTTGTCCGGCGTCGGCCCGGCTGCTCACCTGACGGAACTGGGAATTCCGGTTCAACATGATCTTCCCGGAGTCGGCCAGAATCTAAGAGATCATCCCAATGTCAGGGTGCCAGTCAGAGTGAAGCCCGATTTCCCGTTGGACCCTGCCGCGCCCCGCACCCAGGTGGCCCTTCGCTACACCGCCGCGGGGTCAACCGACCGAAACGATATGCAGATCTTGCAATCTTCCTTCTCGTCACCTATGGGGGGCGACCCACTGGAAGGCGAAGGTATCCGGTTTACCTGCATCCTAGAACTCGCTGTGGGCGCCGGCGAGCTGAAACTGGCGTCGACGGACCCTCATGAGCAGCCTTCCCTGGACTACCGGTACCTCCAGGAACCTTGGGACCGCGAGCGGATGCGCGAAGGGGTTCGGCTGTGCCTGGACCTTTTGGCGAAGGACGAATATAAGGACATCATAGAGGAGTGCATAACCCCCACTCCCCAGGACCTGGCTTCCGACGATGCCCTGGACCAGTGGATGTTGCGCAATGTTTCTACCACGCAGCATATTTCGGGAACCTGCAAGATGGGCCCCGATTCCGACCCCATGGCGGTTTTAGACCAGTATTGCCATGTCCGAGGTATAGAAGGGCTGAGGGTGGTGGATGTTTCGGTCTTACCCGACTGCATCCGAGCCAATACTAATGCGACGACCATCATGATTGCCGAACGCGTGGCCGACTGGATGAGCTAACGGCCCAGTGGAACTTGGAGCATCAGCCATTCAACTACTTTTCGGGACCACGGGTTGCCAATGCTGCCGTGGTCCAGGCTGATTTCGAAGTGATTGTGTCCCAGGCGTTCCATTTCTTCAACCCTGCCCGACTCGGACTTGAGGGCTTTAACCATTTCCGGGTGTTGATGCCGCAGATCTGGGAAGTCGTCTCCTCCAATTTCCAGAAAGAACGGCACGGAATTTCCAGCGGTGTTGTAAATTGGGCTAGCGTCGCGGGCTTGGCTCAGATCGGATAAAAGAGCCTCCTGACGCTCTCTGGGGGAGTCTGAAACGTCGAAGACCCCACTAACGGGAAAGCATCCTTTTACAATGTCCGGTGGAAGCTGGAATTCCGGCAACCGGCTACGCTGCAGAGTAACCAATGACGCCAGGTGGCCGCCCGCCGAATGGCCTCCGATGAAGATGCGATCCGGGTCGCCGCCGTATTGGGAGATGTTCTCATACACCCATCTGAGCGCGTTCCGGCAGTCGTCAACCTGCTCGGGGTATTTGGCGCCGGGCGCAAGCCGGTAGGCCGCGGCGACCAGAATGGCCGGCGCTGTGGTAATGGGCGGCGCCATGAATCCGAGAATATCTTTATGGCCGGCAACCCAGTAGCCGCCGTGTAAAAAAATCAACACAGGCGCTGCTGCCGAACTGGGATTTTCCGGACTGGAAACTTCCGGCAGATAGATGTCTAGCTTCTGCCTTTCGTCATTTCCGTAGGACACGTCGAGAACGCAGTTGGTCTCATCGCGAACCCGGTTTGACCAGGCTAAAGCCTTTTCCAGATACTCGCTCGCCGTGAGCCGGCCGGTGATTTCAGCCATTTGGGACCCCTACGGGAATCGGATTACGGAAGGCGCGCCCGACGGTTTCTCGGGCTAAAACAAGAAGTTGAATGGACCGGCGAAGAACCGCCAGAGGAATTCCCATTTCCCAGTTGGGAAGGCTTCTTCGGTGGTGAAGAAATACATCAGCGTGAAGAATAGCCACAGGGTGGAGCCGGGTACGCTCAGGCAGCCGCACCCCTGGCGTGAAGATGCGTTTCGCCATAGACCTCTGGTAATAATAACCATCTACACGATCCTTCTACACTTCCCTTGTCAGCCGCCGGGGGCTACTTCCACCGCCTGCATGAGGCAAACCCAACGGCGAACGGCCACCTGTTGGCGCACGGCGCGCAACTCCCGGCTGGCTTCCCAAACCGCTTGGTCGATTCCCTCCGGCTTCACGGGGTTTTCTCTGGTTTCCTGCCAGTGGGCGGGGCCATGGTAGCCGGTTAGTAGGACCACTTCCAGCGGATCAGTGGCGGCCACGGTGGTCCAAAGACCGAGGATGCAGGCGCCCTGAGCTTCTATCCTAGTACTACAACGACGCGTTATGAGAAAACACGCTCAGGTCTTCTTCTTCAGCTACGGACCGTTCATCATGGGAGACTCGCACTCGTTCGTTGCCAGCTTCAAAATCCGCCCACGAGTTACCTTGTAGGATAACGCGTCGTTGTAGTACTAGTACTACAACGACGGGTTTAAGGTGGCGGCTCCATCCTGCTTTCGCGGCGGGTGGAGCGGCGTCTCTCGTGGGAACGGCGAGCCCGTTCGTTGCGTAGCTGCGTATCCTCCAGCCACAACAGCAATTGATCGGGCCCGAACTGCTCCCGGGGCAGCATCTCCCGCACCACCCGGTACACCTGTGGCCTCGTGATCCGGGGCATCTTTTTCCCCCCAATCCTGCTGCAGGCTCAGCAGGAACGCTCCACCCAGCAGGCACATGGCTATGTGGTGATGCCACCCTGCCCAGCTGCGGGTCTCGTATTCGTCCAGCCCCACGTCACCCTTCTCAGTCTCGAACTCCGTTTCAATGCGCCACCTGGACCCACCCACGTAGGCCAGAGTCTCCAAGGTTGTGCCCTCGGGAGCGTTGGACAGGTAGTAGCGGGGCTCGCTGCCGTCCAGGTTCCGGCGCCAGACGGCCCACAGTTCCTCGCCGGGCTTGCGCCTCCTGGTGGCCCGCACCCGCTGGGCACTGAACCGGTAGGTGCGCGGCCCCTGGCTTCCCTGGGCCACCGTTATCTCCCGCCAAGCCTCATCCGGCAGTTCATCACCGCGCTGCTCCATGGTCCGCCGCTGCCCAGGCCGCAGCTTGGGTTTGCGGGGGCGGCCGAACCCCGGATATTCCGGACTGGTCCAAGCCGGGTCCAAGGGCCAGACCGTAGTGCCGCCCGGAACGTCCAGCACGTAGCGCATCCCCAGGGCCGCCAGTCCCTCCCGGAAGGTCGGCGACATCCCGAAGGCGTCGTCTCCGGCAACCCACTCGGCCCTGAGGTAGCCCAACTCCAGGACCCGCTCCAGCATCTCCAGGGCCAACTCCGTCTTTGACCGGTAGTTCCGCCGGTCCTCCGGCACACCCGCCGCAGCACACCGGTCCTGGTCGGAGGTCCAACTCTTGGGCAGATACAGCCGCTTGTCCACCAACGCCCGGCCCAGCGGGCTGACGTAGGCCAGGAACATCCCACCCTGGCAGTTGGCCACCTTGCCCAGCCTGCCGCAGTACTGCCGGGCCACTCCCGCCGATTTCCTGCCCTGCTTGGGGAAGTCGCTGCCATCGAACACCCACACCGCCTCTAGGTGTCCCAGCCTGGGGGCCAAGTATTCCTGCAACCGCCCTATGACTGTCTCATCGGACCACCGGGCCTCGGTGAGAAAGCGCTGCATCGCCCGGGCCGAGATGCCCACCGATTCCGAGAGATTCTCGGCGTTGCGCCGCTCCTGGTCCTGCACCAGCAGCGCCTGAAGGTAATTCCCGCTGTGATCCCGCCACTGCTTGCGGCCGAAGGAGGCCGCAAAGAAGGCGTGGAATTCCTGAAGGCTGTCGTAGACCCGCTCGAAGCTCGCCGCATCCATCACCCAAACCACCCAACATCATCTGTCCAGCCATCCTACCAGACAACTCGTCGTTGTAGTACTAGAAGTCTGGCCGAAAAGTGCACTGACCTCGACTGTTCCGATATAATTGTCAGGATAATTTAATGGGTGTGGGAGGCAGGGGATGCTGGGAAAACGCTCTAAACAGCTGGGGTTCCTGGAAGCGGACCATCTCTACCTGGACTATGTGGGCCGCGGCTCCTTCTACGGCTTCCTGGCCTCCCTGCGGGGTCAGCTATTTCGAGACGAAGACTTCGCCGAACTGTATTGCCCGGACAATGGCCGGGATAGCGTGGCGCCCAGTCTGGTGGCCACCGCGCTGTTGTTGCAAGCCTACGACAAAGTGAGGGACCTGGAAGCCAAGCAGAGGGCGGACTTCGATATCCGGTGGAAGGTGGCGTTGGGGATTGAGGTGGAGGACCGTCCCTTTGCCAAGAGCACCCTGCAACTGTTTCGAGCCCAGCTGATCCTCCACGACCGGGTGCGGGCCGTCTTTCAGCGCAGCCTCCAATTCGCCCGGCAGACCGGCTGCCTGAAAGGACGGCGGATGAAGGTGGCGGTGGACACCACCTACATTCTGGGCCGGGGAGCGGTCAAGGACACCTACAACCTGCTGGCCGACGGCATCGTCCAGGTGGTCCGGGCACTGGCCCAACTGGATGGGACCCGGGCCGAGGAGTGGGCCTTGAGACACGGCCTGGAGCTTTACTTTGGCTCCAGTGTGAAGGGAGAGGCGGGGATTGACTGGGACAACAAGAAAGAGCGGCAAGCCTTACTGCAGAAGATAGTAGCCGATGCTGACCTGGTAACTGTTCAGACTTGATGAGGTGAATTGGCTCAAAGCCGTTGGAAAAACGCTGGCATGGCCGGGGGAGTTGTGGCATACCAGGGAGGTGGACACTGAACTAGACCTGAACGCGGCGAGTGGCGAAACTCTGCTGGAGATAATTGCCGGCCAGCGGGGAGTCATTGCCGATTTGCAAAGGCGGATTGGGGTTCTGGAATCCCGTCCCAACCGGCGCGGGTCGTCGGGGATGCCGGGTAATCAGCCGCACTCCAGCCGGCAAGCGCCGGAGAAAAAGGAGCCCAGAAAGCCGCGCCGCCATGGCTTCGCCCGCCAGCGCATGACTCCTACCCGGCGGGTAGGAGCATGCCGTGGCGGTCTGTCCCGACTGCGGGACTCACCTGAACGGCGGATGGGTACAGCGAACTCGGGAAGTCATTGAGCTACCGGTGGCTCCGGTAGAAGTGACCGAGCACGCCCTGGTAGCCCGCATCTGTCCGGTATGCCAGCGGCGCCGGCTGCCCAAAGAGGCCCTGCAGGGGGTGGTTCTGGGCCAGCAGCGCCTGGGGGTCAATCTGGTAAGCCTGATGGTGACCCTGCGGGAGGAGGGACGGTTGCCCATAAGAATCATCCAATGGTACCTGGAGAGCGTCCATCAGTTGCACCTGAGTGTTGGCGCCATCGTCGAGGCCGTCCATGGAGTAGCCCGTCAGGCTGAGACGGCGGTGCGAGAGGTGCTCGAGCAAGTCCGCGCCAGTCCCGTGGTGCAGGGCGACGAAACCGGCTGGCGCCAGGACGGGAGCAACGGCTATGTTTGGACCTTCAGCACTCCCAGCGAACGATACTTCCTGCGTCGGGGTCGGGATAAGGGGGTGGTGGATGAGGTGCTGGATTTCTCCTTCAGCGGAGTGTTGGTCAGTGATTTCTACGCGGCCTATAACCACTACCCGGGCCTGAAGCAACGGTGCTGGGCTCATCTGCTGCGGGATATCCATGACCTGAAAGGGTTGTACCCAGAAGACGCTGGGCTGGCTCAGTGGGCCGAGGCGGTTCACCAGGTCTACACGGAGGCCAAGGCCTCGGTCCTTCCCCGAGCCCAGCCAGGCCATCGCACCCAGCTAATGCTGGAGGAGAAACTAATGGTCTTGGCGCGGCCTTTCCTTAAAGATCCCCTGGCGGTTCAGGCCAAGCTCTGCCGGCGCATGGAACGGTTCATCAAGGAACTGTTTGTCTTCGTGTCGGACCCAGCCGTGCCCTCAGACAACAACGCCGCCGAGCGGAGCCTGCGGCATCTGGTAACCAGTCGCAAGATCAGCGGCGGCGCCCGCTCAGGGCAGGGCGCCGACAGCAAGATGACCTTGGCATCCCTCTTTGGCACCTGGCGGGCCAGAGGTCTCAATCCCCTCCTGGAATGCCGCCGGTTGCTCACTTCCCCTCAACTCTGAACAGTTTCCTGACCTGGTATTGGAACTGGCCCGTCAGGCCCAAGGTAGATTTCCCGCAGATAGTCCTGAGCGCCAGGCTATTGGAGAAGCAGCGGAACTCTTGGGGCAACTCCTCTTGCAAGATGTGGAACGGCAGGAGGATGGTCCGGCCCTGAAGGATGGCGTAAGCCGGGACGGGGTCCCTTCGGCGCACGACCCGGAGATGCGCCATGGGCGCAAAAGCAGCAGCAAACGCTTCGACGGACATAAGGCTGCCGTGGTGGTGGATACCGATTCCCAACTGGTGACCGCGGTAGATATCCTGCCCGGCAATGCCGGTGACAACACCGGAGTCCTGGAACTGGTGGAGCAGAGTGAAGAGAACACGGGCATACCTGTGGAGGAGACCATTGGGGATGCGGCCTATGGGGATGGCGGGACGCGGCAGGCCTTTGCCGATGCCGGTCGGACGCTAATAGCCAAGGTGCCGGGTCGTCCCAGAAAAGACCACTTCCCCAAAGAGGACTTCCAGATCGACCTGGCGGCCGGCACCGTCACCTGCCCAGCCGGTAATGTTACCCACACCTTGCGGACCTTCGGCACCCGGACCAACCGGTTGGGTCAGACCTATCCGGTCCAGAGTTTTCAATTCGACCCGGCGGTCTGTGGCGTATGCCCCCTGCGGTCCCAGTGCGTGGCAGCTGGAGAGGGCAAAGGCCGTACGGTGACTCTCCATCCCCAAGAGGCGCTCCTGCAACAAGCCCGGGCCTTCCAGAAAAGTGAGAGCTTCGCCGAATACCGCAGCCGGCGGCAGGTGGTCGAGCATCGCCTGGCTCGGCTGGTGCAACTGGGGGTCCGCCAATCTCGCTACTTTGGTCGGGCCAAGACCCTCTTTCAGCTACTCCTGGCAGCCACGGTGGCCAACCTGACCCTGGTGGCTACCAGGATGGGGATGATGTCCCAGGCTTCAGGCTCCTCCCCCAATAAACCAGAGAATAGACCGGACCGGCTCGCCGCCGGGTCGCCCATCGTTACTGCCCAATTCATATTGGCCGCGGCCAGATGGGTCGCCCTTAGTCTCAGACTTGGCCCAGTCCACTGGTTATCCTCCACCTCATCTCGTCACAGCAGGGCTTTTCAGCCGGGCTTCTAGGCCAAATCCCGTCCTCTGAATCGTGGACGAACTCGTCAATATCTGATGGTTTAATGAAGAACCGCCGGTAGCCGTAGACCGCCCTGCGGTCTTCAGGAGGGACCACCGCCTTGGGACGGGAAGAGATGGACCGCATCAAGCGGACCTCTTCCTTCTCCGCCAATCCTGTTTCCGGAGCGCCGTCTTGGCCCTGTTGCCATGCGTTTATACCCGGATAACGGGACACCCGGACTATCTCCTCGTCTGGGTATCCGATTAGCCCCGAGAGAAGGCAAAGCGTTTTTCCGTTTGCGCCCGCCAACGATGACCGCTGGTTCCACGCGAGGTATTCGTTTAACATCCCGGGCCGCAAGGTGGTGTGCCTTAGTTCGTAAATCTCCTGATTTTCCAACAACGTCTCCTGTTCTGATTCGCCTGATTTACGCCCGGTCTAGGCTTCCACCGGTTGCACACATTCGGCGCCCTCGTTCCTTGATGAATTCACGTGGCTGGATACGACGATGGTGGTCAACTCTTCGGCCGGCGCCGGCAACAACAGCGGGGTCAGCGTTTCCGCCTCCTCGGTCATGGGGTCAAGCCACAATGCCTCGGTCTCCTGGGAGAGCATCACCGGCATCCGGTTGTGGATCGGCTGTATGAGTTCGTTCGGCGTGGTGGTCAAGATGGTGCAGGACCTCACGTGCTCGCCATCGGGGGACTTCCAATTCTCCCACAGGCCGGCGAATGCGAAAGGCATTTTTGATTTTTGGAATATGTAGGTTGGGATCTTTCCTTTTCCTTCTTTGCGCCACTCGAAAAATCCGTCGGCCAAAACCAGGCAACGCCGCTTTTTGAAAGCCGCCCGGAACGCCGGCTTCGTTGCCGCGGTCTCAGACTGGGCGTTGATCATCCGGGCGCCGATTTTCAAATCTTTGGCCCAGAAGGGGACCAGGCCCCAACGCATAAATTCCGCCCTCCGATTGCCATGGTCCGGGTCAACGCTCACTACCAAGACGGGCTGGGTGGGCGCAATGTTATAACGGGGCCGGTATTCCAGGTCTCTGGATTCAAACCCGAACTGAGCCTGTAGATCGTCCATATTCGCGCTTAAGGTGAATCTGCCGCACATGACGTTGCCTCGATTGATGTTCCGGCGATGTTCCGGCGATGTTCCGGATGAATCGTTAACCACAAAGAAACAGATGAAACAAATCCGGGCCGTCACCGCTCCAACTGCCGCATGAACTCGTCGGCGTCCCGCTGGCTTTTGAATTCAATGACCTTCAGAAAGGAAAAATGGTGTTGACGAAAGATTTCCGGGAACTCTCGCCGGCGTTTGTGGTAGGTGGTTATGACCCACCACAGGATGGAATCGTTGTGCAAGAAAACCCGCCGGAAAGACTCGCGGTTTCCCGAATGAACCGCCTGCCGCGTGAATACCCGGGTGAGTGTGCGGCGCAACGCTCTCCAGAAAACCACCCGGAAGGGATAGTTCAACCAGATCAAGCAGGTGGCCCTTTGCCAGACTATGTCCCTCACCTGAGAGTAGTTCCCGTCGGCCACCCACCGTTCCGGGACCACGGCCTGATCGGCCAATTCCCGGAAATCTTTGGTGGGCCGTTGAACCCAATCGGGCAACCAATGCAAGGCGTCCAATTCGATGTTGGGAATGCCCAACTCATTCGCGAGCCCCCGGGCGAAGCTGGTCTTGCCCGCGCAACTACACCCAATGACCACCACCCTTTGCAGGACGGTGGGGGGCTGCGGGGTTTGCTCGCCTGATGTTGAGGGAGACGTTCTTGCCATTTTGAGTCGAAAATCCAATTTTCTGAGTAGCCGAACCAATTTTATCAGACCATTCGGCGATGCGTAGTACAATCACGCCAAGTACAGGGGGCAAGACCTGATTCGGGTTATGTTACACGTTGTAAATTGCGGTCTCCGTGGGCGATTCCCGAGGATGTTAGGAGACGGGCGGTAAAAGAAAAGGTGAGAAATGGATTCGTTCGATGATTTTGGAGTGCTTTTGCCCACCCGGGGCGTGCTGGTCTACTCCGGCGGGGGAAAGCCCAAGGTAGAGCTTAACTGGCAAATGGCCGAGACGGCCGAGCGGATGGGTTACGACTCGGTGTGGGTGGGGGACAGCGTGACTTCGAAACCCCGGCTTGAGCCCCTCACCATAATGGCCGCCCTGGCAGCCCGGACCAACCGGGTGAAGATCGGCACGGCGGTGATGCTTACCGCGCTGCGAAATCCGGTGCATCTGGCCCACGCCGTCGCTACCATCGACAATATTTCCAACGGCAGGGTGATTTTGGGCGCCGGAGCGGGACGGGGCGACCACCAGATGTTTATCCAAGAGCACGACGCAGTGGGCGTGCCCATCAGCGAGCGGGCGCCCCGGATGGAAGAAGGCATCCGTTTGATGCGGGAACTGTGGACCGGCGAAGAGGTAACGAACCCGGAGGGTTTTTACCCGCTGGACCAGGTGGTCCTTGAGCCCCAGCCGGTGCAAGACACGGTGCCCATCTGGCTGGCCAGCAGTTGGGTGCGGCGAGGTCTCAGGAGGGTGGCCGAACTCGGCGACGCCTGGATCACCAACGTTCCCACCGTGGAGGTTTTCAACGACTGCTGGGAGAAGATCTCAGAGCATGCCCAATGCGTGGGCCGGGACCCCCAATCTATCCGCCGCTGCCTTTACATCTCGGTCAATCTCAACACCGAAGAGGGTGCCCTGGCGGAGGGCGACGGGTTCATGCGAGCCTATTACAGCAGGCCATACGATGTGATTAGCAAGACCTTGTTGTGCGTTTTCGGTCCGCCTGAGAAATGCGCCGAGACCATCATGCGTTACCGGGAAGCGGGGGCCGATTATTTCATTGTCCGGTTTGCCTCGCCCAACCAGATGGAGCAAATGGCCAAGTTCACCGAGACGGTTTTGCCGAAAGTGCTCTAACCTTTATGGCCCATTTGGATATGGGAAATCCCGGCATAAAAAGGTTGAGGTGTCAAACGATGTCAGATAACAAGCTGAATTTGGTTATTGGGGCGCCCCAAGGCATCTGGAACGCCCTCGGCGACGCCGGCGCCAAAAAACTTCTTGATCCGCATCCCAATATCCGTGTCGAAGCTGTATACGACGAAGAACAATCCACCGAGCTGGTTCTGGAAGCCGATGGCGTCATGACATTCAATTTCAAGATACCACCCCATGCACTGCAACAGGATTCCCGGTTGCGTTGGGTTCACTCAATTCGAGCCGAGATCGATTTTGTGGTGACCCCCGAGCTTCTGGCGGCGGAACACGTCGCGTTTACTGCATCCAAAGGGCCTCACGCGCCATTGATAGCCGAGCAAATAGTGTTATTGATGCTGTCGTTGGCCCGTGACATGCCAGGTTTGGTCCACGATCAGGATTCGCGCAGATGGTCAAAGGACCAGTCAGGCAACGCGCGGGGGACATCTACTCAGTTGCTGGGTAAGACCATCGTAATCTTGGGTGTGGGACAGATTGGCGGCCATCTGGCCAGAACCTGCAAGATCGGGTTTGGGATGAAGGTTCTGGGTATGTCGCGGACGAGCCGCGATTGTGAGTATGTCGATGAGTATTTCGACCGTTCGAACTTGCACCAAGCCTTGGGCCAAGCAGACGTGGTGGCTCTGTGCGTGGCTCTGACACCGGCAACCGAAATGATTATTGGCAAGGCAGAATTCGAGGCCATGAAGCCCACTGCTTTTCTTATCAATGGGGGACGAGGTGGTTTGATAGATGAGAATGCGTTATTTGATCCGATGACCGCAAACATGATAGCCGGAGCGGGCCTCGACGCGGTGACGGTTGAGCCTCTGCCGGAAACCAGCCCGCTTTGGGGCCTGCCGAACACGATCATTACGCCTCATTCCGGAGCGCATACAGATGACGTGGGCGTGGAGATGGTAAATTTCTTCACCGAAAATATACGTCGATTCTCCGAAAGCGAGCGTTTATTGGGAATGGTTGACCGCCGCGAGGGTTATTAGGGGATAATCCTACCTGAGTTGAATCCTCGGGAGCCGGTCACTTGCCGTTGATGCCGAAAAGCGACCAGCCGGGGCGGCCTGTCGTCAACCCGCTCTGGTCCAGGGTCATGCCGGCTCCCCGGGGCAATTCCAACGCCCGCTGGATACACCAAAGAGAGAAGCCCTGAACCTGCTCCATGCGCCCGATCTCGTCCATGCTAAAGAACCCGGCGTCCAGGGTCTCATCGCCGTCGAAGCGTGGCTCGCCGGATATCAGGTCCAGGCGAAATGCCACGTATATGTTGGCGGCCGGCTCGCCCAGCGCGTGGCGGAATCCAATGACATCGGAAACCTTGGCCACGACGCCGGCCTCCTCCAGCACTTCCCGTTCCACGGCGGCGACGATTTGCTCGTCGGCCTCCACGTACCCGCCGGGAATCTGCCAAGCGCCCCGGTTGGGGTTGATGCCCCGCTGGATCAAGAAAGGCTTTGCCGTCCCGGATCACCACCGCACCGCAGCCGAAGGAAAAATCGCCGAAATGGATAAACCGGCAACCCTCGGCGGTGCACGCGGGGCGTTCCCGGCCGCCATCGAACTTCGTTCCTAATCTGCTGCCGCAGCGTGGGCAATAGTTCATGTTTGAAAACCTCGAATCTTACCTAACATCCTACGGCCACAGAACATCCTACGGCCACCGATTATAGCAGCAGAAACAACCGGGCCAGGCGCCAGCAAAACGATTTGATGCCTATTTGGCGTTGGCGGCAAGGCTGGTTTTAGCCGATTGGCGGCGTGTTATATTTGACCCCGGAAATGGAAAATGCACTGTTCACCCAGAGGGATCAAGTGCAATAAAGCCAGGGAGGAAAACCAGACATGGAATTGGGTCTCAGAGGGAAAAACGTCATCATCACCGGGGGTGGCTCCAACATCGGCCGGTCCATCGTCCACGCCTTCGCCCAGGAGGGCAGCAACATCACCATCGCCGAACTGGCTCCCAGCCAGGGTGAGAAGGTGGCAGACGAAGTGCGGGCCATGGGCACGGGAAGCAAGGTGCAAGTGGTGGCCACCGACGTGACCCAGCACGAACAGGTCAACAAGATGGTGGAACAGGCCATTGCCGAGTTCGGTTCGGTGGATGTCTTGGTGAACAACGTCGGCTGGACGGTGGACGGGCTTTTCCTCGAGAAACCCAGAGCGGAGTGGGAAAAAGAGGTGCAGGTCAACCTTTGGGGCGCCATTAATTGCATGCACGGCGTGCTGCCTCACATGACCGAGCGGGAATCCGGGGCCATCGTCTCCATCAGCTCCGACGCCGGGCGTATGGGCGAATACCGCGAGGCGGTCTACTCTGCCTGCAAGGCGGGGATCATCGCCCTGAGCAAATCCATCGCCAGGGAGACGGGCCGGTACGGGCTGAGGGCCAACGTGGTGTGCCCCGGCTTGGTGATGCCGGGTGATGACGAGTCCATCAGCGATGAGAGCATGTGGAACCAGATGCGGGATATATTCACCGAAGACGTGTTGGAGCGGGTCAGGAGAGCCTACCTGTTCCGGAGGCTGGGAACCGGCGGCGAGGTGGCCAACGCGGTGGTCTTCCTTGCCTCAGGCGCCGCCAGCTTCATAACCGGCCAGACCCTGAGCGTCAGCGGCGGTTACACGATGATGTAGGCTGGGATGGGGTAAAGAGGAGGGTAGCAAAGCCAATAAGACGGCAATGATGGCGCCAAGGCCGGGAAGAACCGGGCATCATTGAAAATCTTGGCATGGCGCAATACTGAGATGCCTGGCCCGGTTAAGTCATTGGTGGGGCCAATCTACCGCTCAATTGTGCCTCTAAATTCACCGGATCCAGGTAGAGGAGATTCAATAGAAAGACCATGGTGAGGATGGAATCAACCAGGATGCCGAGGGCGAAGAGGACCATCACGCCTTCAAAGGTGGGAATCCAGGCGCCGGTGATATACAGAACAAATGCGGCCACGTAGACGGTGCCGTTGGTGATGATGGACTGATAGGCGAGATATGCGGTCTTGCCGGTACCATAGAAAAAGGAATCCATCACCGTATTGAACGAGAATAACACGTAGGGAACGAACAAAATGCCCAGGGCAGTAGCCGCATATTCGACAGTAGCCGCATCGGAATTCAGCAGACCAGCGAAACCCTCGAATGCTGGCAACGCAGCGATCCAAAACAGCATGAAAACCGCCACGAAAAACATTGAAGCGTGCCAAAGCGCTCTGATTTGGACCAACTCGCCTGTTGAGTTGGCAACCAACACTTTGGCTGAGTCTGCAAAGGCTAGCACTGGCACTAGAAGTCTGGCCGGAAAGCCATTGGCCGGGTTTCGCGCTACGCCAGACAGACGTATTATAGTCTTATGTATGGTTCAAGAACCCACTGTTACATCGACAATCGTCGCTGAGAAAACGACGGCTTGGGGAGAATCGGGGTTTCCGTCCGAGTTTCTAGCATGAAGCTCCACAATATTTGCATCGCCAAGTAATAACCCCCAATCTCATTCGCACCGATCGTGTTGACCAAGCGGATGATCATGAAGAAGTACGCGACGTTTCTCACCAGGGTGTCCACGCCACTGCCAAGGCCCACGCGCAGGTAGATACGCATATCTTCAAATGACGGGCGGACCAACAATTTGCTTATTGGAATACGCATGTTCGCCAAGAGCAAGACTGCACCGAGAGCGAAGAGCAGCATGCTAGATAACAACTTCGACCATGCTGTCCCCACGACACCCGCGTTCAAGGAAAAGCTGTGCCCACCGAAAAACAGACTATCGAATACAAAGAGCAGGAGTACGTTGGTGACCGCCATTACGAAGACCAACGATCGCTTCCTTAAGGCTTGAAGCAGCACAACCACGGCGGCGGAGAGAAGCACGAAGGGAACACTGAATATGCTCACTCCTAGAAACTCACGGGTCTGGTTTTGAATCTCACCGGAAGTCCCTATCGCATTGATAAATGCATCCCGAAGGAAGAAGACCACCAGGGGTGAAAAGTAAGGATGTGACGAGGATGAAGCAGAAGACGCTTTTGGTCCTATCTAGTTGGATAGCGTCCGAGCCACGGAACTGATTTCCCACGAAAAAGAATATGGCTAGAACGGTTGCCTCCTGGAAAATCTCGATGACGAGCCCCACGAATTGCCATTGGGAGACGATGGCAAGACCACTGGCGCCTGGAATAACGTTTCCGATGAGATACACCCGGTAGATTTGGTAGACGTTGGGTAGTGCGAGGAATAGGAAGATGAAGAAGAATAGCCGCCAATCCCAGATCTTAAGTTGAAGTCTGGCGAACTCCAGCAAAGCAATACCTCCCCAATGTGATGGTGTGTTGAGCATTGGATCGGTTCCAAGGATTTACTGACTCCACTGGTAAAATTGTCCGGAGTCATGGTTAGAGGCTAATCGGGCCGGTCCACATATGTTTGGGCGTTTGGAGCCGCATACACTTCCCCTACGCGAATTCTGTCGCTAGATGTGGAGGCTTTTTGAGGCGTCTTCCGAATGCCGGTAAGTGACTCTGGATCGGGCACCGTCGGAATATGGCGCTTCCCGGACTGGGTCCGGAGTTCGATAATTGCTACCCTGCCTGAGAAATTAGGCCGGGAATTTCCAGAGGTCCGAGGATAGATTCCTGTAGAGGTTATTGCTATTTTGCCAATTCTCCCAGGCTAATTATCTAACCAGAGAAATCACATGAGGAGCTAAACTCCTGGGATTTTGGGTCATCTGGGATTGTAGTTTGGGGTATGACGTAAACAAGAGGCCCGGGTATCCCCGGACCTCTCTCCTTGTGCGTGAATCAAGCTCTGGTTGGGTTAGAGAGCCGCGACCTGCTCGCGCAGGGACTCAAGCTCCTGAATCAACTGGGACTTGGTCTTTTTGCCGTCGTTGGCCGGGGCCTTGTTGTTCAAAGCCACCAGCTCCCACGAACGGGCTTCGATCTCGGGCATCTTTTCCTGGACCATCTTTTCGTCCACCGCGTCGGCGATGGAGGGGTAGCCTGCCCGGCGGATCATGTCACGCAGGTTGCCTTCCTTGAACTGGTTCAGGGTCCACTTCAGGGTCTCGCCGGAGGTGGTCACGTCCCAGTATATGCGGACATCCTGGTTGCGGGGCCCGTAGTGGTAGTGAGGGGCGCCCTGGAAACAGTCGAACGCCAGCAATTCCACTTCATGCCCGGCAACGTCGGCCAGCACGTGGATCGCCATGCCTTCGTCGTTGATCTGGGGAAGGTGGCGGTATTCCAATCCAAACTTGAGGTTGCCCACCTCGATCTTATCGCCTTCCACTAGCTCTGGCATCATGTGATGCACGGTGCGGCGCCCTTCCTGAGACATCGACCGGGCGGTGGATTCCAATTCATCCAGCTTGTTATTGCTCAACGGCTTGCTGTCCAGGCTGTTGGCTAGGTCTTCGTATCCGGACCGGCGGACCATCTCGGGAAGGTTGTTCCGGAGGTTGTCCAGTGTCCAACCCAAGGAACTGCCGCCCATGGTGGTCTTGTCATTGTGCAGCCGGATGTTATGGTTCTCTGGGCCGTAGTGATAATGAGGCGCCTGGTCGAAGCAATCGAACCGAAGGATTTCGGTGTCTTTGTCACCGATCTTCGAATAGACCTGGACGCAAAGGCCCTGGTCATTCATGATCTCTTTGCGATAGCTCATCGCAAAATCCACCACACCCGCGTCTATTACGGTTGAACCTTTCTCCACGATAATCCTCCAAATTGTTGACTTTCGGCGCCTGTTTCATCCATGGACTTAGCCGGTGGACTTAGCCGGTGGACTTAGCCGGGAACTACTAGACGGAGCTCCACGGACCTATCGCCGATGGTTGTACGGATGATTTCATTCTAAGCGTTGATTGGGCTACGCGCAACCACGTACCCAGGCACGTAACTGTTCAGACTTGATGAGGTGAATTGGCTCAAAGCCGTTGGAAAAACGCTGGCATGGCCGGGGGAGTTGTGGCATACCAGGGAGGTGGACACTGAACTAGACCTGAACGCGGCGAGTGGCGAAACTCTGCTGGAGATAATTGCCGGCCAGCGGGGAGTCATTGCCGATTTGCAAAGGCGGATTGGGGTTCTGGAATCCCGTCCCAACCGGCGCGGGTCGTCGGGGATGCCGGGTAATCAGCCGCACTCCAGCCGGCAAGCGCCGGAGAAAAAGGAGCCCAGAAAGCCGCGCCGCCATGGCTTCGCCCGCCAGCGCATGACTCCTACCCGGCGGGTGGAGCATGCCGTGGCGGTCTGTCCCGACTGCGGGACTCACCTGAACGGCGGATGGGTACAGCGAACTCGGGAAGTCATTGAGCTACCGGTGGCTCCGGTAGAAGTGACCGAGCACGCCCTGGTAGCCCGCATCTGTCCGGTATGCCAGCGGCGCCGGCTGCCCAAAGAGGCCCTGCAGGGGGTGGTTCTGGGCCAGCAGCGCCTGGGGGTCAATCTGGTAAGCCTGATGGTGACCCTGCGGGAGGAGGGACGGTTGCCCATAAGAATCATCCAATGGTACCTGGAGAGCGTCCATCAGTTGCACCTGAGTGTTGGCGCCATCGTCCAGGCCGTCCATGGAGTAGCCTGTCAGGCTGAGACGGCGGTGCGAGAGGTGCTCGAGCAAGTCCGCGCCAGTCCCGTGGTGCAGGGCGACGAAACCGGCTGGCGCCAGGACGGGAGCAACGGCTATGTTTGGACCTTCAGCACTCCCAGCGAACGATACTTCCTGCGTCGGGGTCGGGATAAGGGGGTGGTGGATGAGGTGCTGGATTTCTCCTTCAGCGGAGTGTTGGTCAGTGATTTCTACGCCGCCTATAACCACTACCCGGGCCTGAAGCAACGGTGCTGGGCTCATCTGCTGCGGGATATCCATGACCTGAAAGGGTTGTACCCAGAAGACGCTGGGCTGGCTCAGTGGGCCGAGGCGGTTCACCAGGTCTACACGGAGGCCAAGGCCTCGGTCCTTCCCCGAGCCCAGCCAGGCCATCGCACCCAGCTAATGCTGGAGGAGAAACTAATGGTCTTGGCGCGGCCTTTCCTTAAATATCCCCTGGCGGTTCAGGCCAAGCTCTGCCGGCGCATGGAACGGTTCATCAAGGAACTGTTTGTCTTCGTGTCGGACCCATCCGTGCCCTCAGACAACAACGCCGCCGAGCGGAGCCTGCGGCATCTGGTAACCAGTCGCAAGATCAGCGGCGGCGCCCGCTCAGGGCAGGGCGCCGACAGCAAGATGACCTTGGCATCCCTCTTTGGCACCTGGCGGGCCAGAGGTCTCAATCCCCTCCTGGAATGCCGCCGGTTGCTCACTTCCCCTCAACTCTGAACAGTTTCCCTTCGACGACCACCGCCTGGTCAACAATGCCGGCCTGCTCCTTCCCGCCACCTTGGCCTTGCACCTCGGCCTTTCCCAACTGGTTGACCGGCGCCTGGACCTGGGCCGGGCCCCAGGCCGAGCCAACACCGGTGACAAGATGATGACGCTGGTGGCATCTGCGTTGGCGGGCGGCGACTGCATCGACGACGCCGATGCGCTGCGCGCCGGCGGGACAGCCTGCACCCTGGGCAGTGTGGTCAAGGCGCCCTCCACCCTGGGCGCCTTCCTGCGCAGCTTTCGCTGGGGCCACGTCCGCCAACTGGACCGGGTGAGCCGCGAGTTGCTGGCCCGGGCCTGGCAGGCCGGAGCCGGACCCGGCGACGCACCATTTACCATCGACCTTGATTCGACGATCTGCGAGACCTACGGACTGGCCAAGGAGGGCGCCCGCCACCACGGCTACACCGGCGCCCGGGGCTATCACCCGCTGTTGGCCGTCGCCGCCGGCACCGGCGACGTGCTGATGTCCCGGCTGCGCGAGGGCCGCGCCAACACCGCCCGCGGGGCCGCCCACTTCCTGCGGGAGACGGTGGGGCGGGTGCGCTACGCTGGCGCCAGCGGGCAGATCACCCTGCGTGCCGACAGCGGCTTCTATACCCACGCCGTGGTCGCCGTCTGCCGCAAGCTGGACGTGCGCTTCTCCATCACCATCCGCCAGCACAAAAGCCTGCGCAATCTCATCGAGGCCATACCCGAAGCTGCCTGGACGCCGATTCCCTACTGAATGGACGGCGCCGCTGCTGTGGCCGAGACGACTTATACCCCCTTCCAGAGTGAGCCGGACGCCGCGCCGGTGCGGCTCATCGTCCGGCGGGTGCAGCCGACCCCCGGTTCCCAACTGGCCCTCTTCGCCACCTACAGTTATCACCGCTTCATCACCGACCGGGACGGAGAGACCCTGGAACTGGAGGCCGACCACCGCCGCCACGCCGAGATCGAGAATGCGATGCGCGACCTCAAGTACGGCGTCGGGTTGAACCACATGCCGTCCGGCCGCTTCGCCGCCAACGGCGCCTGGCTGGCCGTCCAGGTGATGGCCCACAACCTGGCCCGCTGGACCGCGCGCATCGGCCTGGGCGAGCAGATCGTGACCACCAAGACCCTCAGGCGACGGTTCTTCTCCCTGGCCGGACGGCTCACCCGCTCGGCGCGCCGCCTCACCCTGCATCTGCCCCAGCGCTGGCCTTGGGAAACCCAGTTCAGTCGCGCCCTGGCCCGGCTGCGCGCCCTGCCACTCCCAGCCTGACGACCCGTCTGCAACTGACCCGCCATCCGGCCAACTGAACGTCCCGGCAAACTCGCGCCAGTCCCGGTCCGCGAGCGCCTCTTCCCGTGTCCTATCCCGCCATCTCGCTCAGCACAGCCACTGCAGACCGCCATCGGCGCCCCCAAAAGCGCCTGCGACCGCCCGCCAACCTCCCGTCTACCCGAATTCGAGCCCGGATTATCGCGCCTGCAACTCCCTCCCCCCTCTTCCGCTGTCCTCACGCCCTCCATCCGGGTCCATCGGTGGATTCGGACTTAGATGTCTCACCCAGCTTGCGGAATCCTTCGCCGAGTGTGTTGGTGCTTTCTCCCACCAACCTCTGGTCAAGAAGTTTTCGGGACATCTCCAAGGCCCGCGAAGAACTTTCCACGGAATCTTGAAACTTGCCCAATGCCAGTTGTATGATGCCCTGATTCATCAGCGCCAGCGCCTGGACCCTGGGGTAGGCGGCCGCCTCGGAAAGACGGACAGCTTCGTTGACCTCCTCAAACGCCAACTCAAACTCGGCTTTGTGAAAATAGACTAGGCACACGTTTACCAGACATTGCGCCAGCAGGCCGTCGCTCCCCAATTTCAGCCAACCGGCTCTGGCCTGTTCTAAATGGACGCCGGCCTCATCAAACAAACCCAATTCTATGCAAACGGCGCCAAGATCGCTGGAGACTTGGGAGATCAAGCGAATATTGTCTTTACCTACCATATCCAGGGAGGCTTCGAAGTGGCGCTTGCCGAGATCCAGTTTTCCTTGAGTAGCCAGCGCAGCTGCGAGTTGCCTGTGTGCTTCGGAAAGATGGTCGTGAGAAGCGCCCATTCCTTTGAGGAGATCCAGTCCGGTTTCAGCGGACTCCATCGAGAGCTCCAGGTGACCCAGACGCCGGTAGGCTGTGCCTTTAGCAACCCAGGCCTGCCCGACGACCTCCCAAATGCCGCCGGAATCGCCGTCTCTGTGGGAAATTAGACTATCTAGTTGTTCGAGGGATCTCGCCGGATCGCCGATTCTAAGTAGCACCTGCCCGTGCAGCAGACTGACCTCAGGATCCCTCTGCACCGCTTCGGGTGGCAGACTCGACAACCAAGAGGAGAGTTTGGTCCAGTTTCCTTTGTCGAAATAGGAGGCGCTGACTTCCTTGACCAGTTCCAATGCGTTGACGGTATCGTCAATCTGTAGATAGTGGTATAGGGAGTTATCGTCGAGTCCAATCTCCCGCCTTCTTGTTTATGCTTTCAAATTGTAGAGGAAGATCCGATCGCAAACGGCGAATCAGGAAATTCCGGAACAGGTCGTGGTAGGCATAGGAAGACGTATCGCTGGATCTTTCCTCTAGGAACAGTCCTCGCTCTCTTACCCGGTCGATCAGGTCCTGAGCGTTGCAGGTTCCCAGCAATCTGTCGCAAAAAGCCGGCGAAAACTCCTGGAGCACGGATGTTTGCAAGAGGAAAGCCTGAAGCGCGCAATGCAGGCCGTCGAAGACCTCTTCTGAGAGGTAATCAAACAGCATGCTTTTGTCGTCGCTACCCATGGGGTTCGCCGCAAATTCGCTATTTGGGGACTTTGAGGTGAGTAATATAGTGGCAACCCAACCTCCGGTCCGCGTGTTGATGGACGACGCTGTTTCTATGGGTACGGTTCTCTCCCATCGATTTGATAGCAAGCCCGCTGTCTCCTCGATGGAGAACCGCAGATCGTTAGAATCTAGATAGGTAAGCTCATCGCTGACCGCCAGCTTCGGAAGACTCGAAAGCGAGGGCCATACCCTGGAACCAAGCACAAAGGAAACGTTATCCGGAGAGCGTTCGATCAACAGCGACAATAGTTCTTCCAGGTCGGGTTTGTCCTCCAACCAGTGGACATCATCCAGTACAAACGCGATGTGGGAATCGACATCACTGTGCAGAGCGCTGATGAAAAAACCCAAAAGCTCTTGGGGGTCCATCTGCGATGAGTCGCTTACCAGGGGCCGGTATTGATTTCCAAAGCCGTCTATTTGAGCGCGAACAGCCCGGATGCACAGGCGAAGGAACGTTGAGGCGTCACTCTCGTCACGCGAAAAGGAATACCAGCAAAC
>CBDDEJ010000009.1:0-766741 GCA_965226915.1 Dehalococcoidia bacterium | reverse complement strand
CGTTGCTAACCGAGGCCCGCAAAGAGTTCGAGGCCAGAGCTGGGGCTTAACCAGAGCTGGGTCTTAAGTCGAAACCGGCGTGCGAACTTCTTTGGTGGTTGACGTTTATTTGATTCGCCGCCGCCTTCTGCCAACCATGTAATTCTGAGCCATCCCCAGAGTTGAAGAATCCGGGGGCGTATTCCGCGCAAGAAGATGACCTGCGCCCCCCACCCCAGATCCTTCGCTACTGCTCAGGATGCCAGGGCCGGCTCTGGTCCGGATTAAACCCTCTGCTTGTGCCCGATTCCAAAGTCTGCTAAAACTACCTCACGCCTCAATCCCCACTCTTTATCTATATGAGGAGAGCAGAATGGAACGTCCAAGGATTCGCCACATCGCCCTCAACGTTCAGGACCGGGACAAAGAAGCCGAATATTACAAAAAGGTTTTCGGCATGGAGGAAAAATCCCGCGGGACCAACGGTACGGTGTACCTTTCCGACGGCTTCGTCGGCGTGGCCCTGATCAGCAACACAGAAATGCCTTGGGGCATCAACCATTTCGGCTTCCAGGTGGAAGACATGGCCGAGATCGAAAAGTTGGCCGGAACCAAGGCCGTGGCCAACTCAGTGGCGGCTGTGGGTGAGAGCCTGATCAAGGATGCCGAGGGCTACCGGGTGGACCTTTCTGTGGAAGGATGGCCTATCTAGCCTCCGGTCACCGTGAAGGTTCAATAAGGGTTCAAGCGGCGTTTAATAGCGGCGGCGAAACTCGGTTAATGCGAAACAGGAGATGGATCATGGCTCGAATACCGGCGGGAGCTAAAGACACGGTCCCCGCGGAGTTTCAGGACGCTTTCGACCAGGCGGTTGGCCGAATCGGAGGTCCGGTATCCGGAGGTCCGTGGCCGGTGGTGCTCAACAGCCCCGAGCTTGCCCTGCGGCGGATACAGCTAGCCGATTACCTGAGAAAGGAATCTACTTTCCCGAAAAACATCCAAGAATTAGCAATCCTCATCGCCGTTCGGGCTATGGATTGCCAGTATGCCTGGTTGGCCCACGCCGCCACGGCCCGGCGGGAAGGCGTGAGCGACGCTTTGGTGGACGCCATCAGAGACAAGACGCCGCTGCCCGATATGACAGCCCAAGAAAAGGCCTTGGTGGATTACGGCCAGGAGTTCTACTCAACCCACAAGGTCAGCCAGGGCACGTTCCAAGCCGCGCTGGACGCGTTCGGCGCCCAGCATCTGGTGGAGCTAACGATGCTGATGGGGTATTACGCTCAGACATTGTTCATCTTGAATGCCTTTGACGTCACATTGCCGGAGCAGCACCCCGAGCCTCTGCTGCCCGTATGAATGTCTGGCCCCTACGGCGGGGTTAAAGAATCTGGTCAACCAAATCCAACTTCCGGCGGTGGTGTTCCGCCAAATTTAAGGAGGAGATCATGGCGCGTGTTCCAGTTGTGACCCGAGATATGGTGACCCCGGAGTTTCAAGAAGCCTACGATCAGGTAACCAAGGAAACCGGAGGTCCCATTACCGGCGGCCCGGGGTCTATCACCGTCAATAGCCCCGAGTTCGCCAAGCGCAGGACCCCATTGACCAATTACCTTCGTTACGAGACTACCTTCCCCAAGAGGATCCAAGAGCTGGCAATCATCACTACGGCACGGGCCAACGATTGCGCCTACGTTTGGAACGCTCACGCCCCGGCCGCCCGCCGCGAGGGTATCAACGACGCGTTGGTGGACGCCATCCGCGATAAAAAGCCGCTCCCTTCCTCAAGCGCCGAAGAGTCCGCAGTAGTGAACTACGCCCAAGAGTACTTTGCCAGCCACAAGGTAAGCCAGGCCACCTTCCAGGCGGCGGTTGACCACTTCGGGACGCAACACCTGGTGGAGTTGACCGCCCTCATGGGGCACTACGCCCAGACCTGCTTTTTCCTCAACGCCTTCGAGGTCACCCTGCCGGAACAGCGGACCGAGCCAGTGTTGCCGGTTTAATCCGTCCCGTGGTCGAATCCGGGGAATGGTTCGACAAACCTGTCCTGAGCCAGGCCGAATGGCTCACCACGAACGGTTTGTGACTGCTTTCCGCTCGTCCTGAGCTTGTCGAGGGACCCAGCCACGGTCGAGATGGATCATTGTCAGCCAGTAGGGCCTCACTGCCAATCGCTGGAGTCAAGGAGGGAGTAAATGCTGGGGAACACGGCCATTGCCAACATACTGAAAATGGAAGGAACCGAATTCCTTTTCTGCTACCCGGCTAATCCGTTGATCGAAGCCGCCGCCATCGCCGGCATCAAACCCATCATGTCGCGCACCGAGCGGACCACTGTCAATATGGCCGACGGCTACACCAGGGTGACCAACGGTAAGCGTACCGGCGTGGTGGTCACCCAGTCCGGCCCGGGTGTTGAGAACGCCTTTGCGGGCATCGCCCACGCCTATGCTGAATCCACTTCTATCCTGGTGATACCGGGAGGCACCGCCCGCAACCGCTCCGGCCAGTCTCCGGATTTCGACGCGGTCAGCGCCTATAAGGGCGTCACCAAATGGGCGACTCAGGTGAACCAAGCCGACCGCATCCCGGAAATGATGCGCCGCGCCTACACCTTCCTCCGCTCCGGCAGGGCCGGCCCAGTGATGGTGCAGGTTCCCGGAGACGTTGCTCAGGAGGAGATATCCGAGGAGGCCTTCGACTACCGGGTGGTGAAAGGCTATCGGAGCTCCGGCGACCCAAGCGATATTACCGACGCGGTAAAGGCCCTTCTGGCGGCCAGGAACCCGGTGATCTATGCCGGCCAGGGCATTCTGTGGGCAGAAGCCTCCGAGGAGCTCAAAGAGTTCGCCGAGTTGGTCAATACGCCGGTATTCACAACCAACACCGGCAAGAGTTGCTTTCCCGAAAACCACGCCCTGTCCTTGGGGACCGGCGCGGGCACCATGACGAAGATGGTCCGTCATTTCCTGGACAAGGCTGACCTAGTGTTCGGGATAGGCACGAGTTTCACCACGAACCTGGCGTCGGTCGGCGTCCCTGCTGGAAAGACGCTGGTTCAGTGCACAGTGGACGAGAAGGACCTGAACAAAGAACAACAACTCCACCATGCCGTGATCGGCGACGCGAAGCTTGTCATCCGCCAGCTTATTGAAGAGGTGGGCAAGCAGGCGGGCGCCGAAGGACGCAAGGGAGACGGTTCGGTGGAGGCCGAAATCAAGCGGGTTAAGGAAGAATGGCTGGAAGAATGGATGCCGCTTTTGACCTCCGACGAAGTCCCTATCAACCCGTACCGGGTGATCTGGGACCTGATGCACACCGTTGACCGCACCCAGACCATCGTGACCCACGACTCGGGGCATCCCAGGGACCAGACCATCCCATTCTACGAGGCCATAGTGCCCCGGGGATACCTGGGTTGGGGCAACTCCTCGCAGTTGGGATACGGCCTCGGTCTGGCCATGGGCGCCAAACTGGGCGCTCCCGATAAGATGGTGGTCAATATCATGGGTGACGCAGCCATCGGCATGGCCGGTATGGACATCGAGACCGCGGTGCGTCACGAGATACCCATCTTGACCATAGTGCTAAACAACCACGTGCTCAGCGGTTACGCCCGAAACTACCCTGTGGCCACCGAACGCTTTGGCTTCACCAATCTTTACGGCGAGTACGCCGACGTGGCCAAAGCCCTGGGTGCTTACGGCGAGCGGATAGACGACCCCAGCGAGATAATCCCCGCCATCGGGCGGGCACGGGAAGTCATGGCCCAAGGCCGCCCTGCCCTGCTGGAGTTCATGACCAAGGAGGAGAATACTCTCTCCCGCTATCCGGCGCGGTGAGTAGCTTGCGTCAGTGCCGCGGGCTAGATAACCACCTGATTCTCAAGAGGGCATTTGGACCCAACTTACTGAATTGTCAAACTGAACCAGCCTAACGACATGTCATGCTGAGCCAGCCGCAGCGGCGAAGTATCTGGGGGTTGGTCTTCCGCTTACCGTGGCGCGCTCCAGATTCTTCGTCACCTCGTTCCTCAGAATGACAATTTTTTCGACCTCATCGCTTGGAGTGGACGCCTATGACCTACGAAAATCTCACCTTGGAACGGAACGGCCAGATTGCCTTGGTGACCCTGAACCGGCCGGAAAAACTCAACGCCATCAGCCGGGAGTTGCATCTCGAGATGATGGAAGCATGCCACGAGCTCCAGAACGACGACGAGGTTCGCGCGGTGATCTGGACGGGCCAGGGCCGCGGGTTTTGCTCGGGCGTCGATCTAATGGCAAACCGGCCAACCGATGAATCACAAAGCAGGGAAGAAAAGCTGGATGAGTTCCACTGGGTAGGCCGCCAGGCAATCACCATTTCCCAAACCCTGGAAAAACCGACCATCGCCGCAGTCAATGGAGTGGCTGTCGGCGCTGGCATGTCACTGGCGCTGGCCTGCGACATGCGGGTGGGCTGCGAAAACACCCGGTTCAAAACCGTGTTCATTGAACGCAACCTTAGCCCCGACTCGGGCTTGTCTTACTTCTTGCCCCGCATCGTGGGCTCCAGCCGGGCCTTCGACCTGGTTTTCACCAGCCGGTACGTTAATCCTCCGGAAGCCTTTCGCATTGGCTTGTTGGACCGGCTTACCATCGCCGACCGGCTGCTGGAAGAGGCTAAAGAGGTGGCCCGGCAAATCGCGGTTTGGCCTCCCTTGGCCATGCAAATGTCCAAAAGGGTGCTGCAACACAGCCTGGAGTCCAACTTGGAAGACCAGCTTCGTTACGAGACCCACGCCATCGGATACGCACGCCGGTCTGCCCACGACGCGGCGGAAGCGGCGGCGTCTTTCAGGGAACGCCGGCCGCCTACCTTTACCGGGGAGTAGTTTCCTGATGACACGCCTCCAGATACCGCGATGTTAATATTCGGTTTCTGATTTCACCTAAAACCATCATTCTTCTAGTAATCGGAGGGAACAATGAGTAAAGCGCGCATCAACGGCATCGACATCCATTACCAGACCGACGGAGAAGGAGACGCCATAGTCTTTGCCCACGGAGCGGGCGGCAATCTGCTTAGCTGGTGGCAACAGATCCCTTACTTCTCCCAGCGCTACCAGTGCGTTACCTTTGACCACCGGGGATTCGGGCATTCGGCCGACGAGCTGGAGGGACCGGGCAGCGATTCATTTGTAGATGATCTGGCGGGCCTTCTGGATCACCTAAATGTCGATAGGGCGCATCTGGTGGCCCAGTCCATGGGCGGACGGACCATGTTGGGCTTCGCGGTGGCCCATCCTCAGCGCACCAGGAGCCTGGTGATGGCGGACACCGTAGGCGGTATGGCGGTGGAAGAGGTTTCGGAGTTGCACCGGAAGTGGCGGGAGAGCCATCAGACCTCCGAGCTGGTCGGGACCCGCGCCCTATCGCCGGGGTTTCGGAAGCGAAATCCGGAGTTGGCGAATCTGTACCTACAGATATCCAGCACAAACCCGCCCCGGCCGGCGGCTGCCGCCCAATCGGAAGGACCAACCGCGGACCAACTGGCGGCAATGGAGACGCCGGCCCTTTTCATAGTGGGAGAAGTCGATGAGATGACGCCGCCCGCTGTGGTTGAGGCGGGCGCCCGGCATGTCCCTGGCGCCAAGGTGACCAGGGTCCCCGATGCGGGCCATTCGGTCTACTTTGAACAGCCGGAAATATTCAATTTCGAAGTTGCCCGGTTTATCGAGAAGTCGGGGAACTGAATGCGAAACCGCCCATGCGGCTAGTGGCTAGCCTAGAGGTCTGGCCGGAAAGCCATTGGCCGGGTTTCGCGCTACGCCAGACAGACGTATTATAGTCTTATGTGGCATGATAGTATCTGTAATACGGTTCAAGAACCCACTGTTACATCGATAATCGTCGCTAAGAAAACGGAAGCTTGGAGAGAATCGGGGTTTCCGTCCGAGTTTCTAGTTCAATAAAGTCCCCGCCGAATCTATCAAGAGTAGGCGGGGACTTTATTTTAGAGTTAGACTGAGCCGGCTATTTGGTCAATTCGGGTCGGCAGGCCCGCATAACTGCCAATATGGGGTCCAATCCGGGGCGACTGGCGACCACCCGGACCACGGCGGTGTCCAGGCCTTGAGATACTCGCTTAAATGCTTCGGCGGCGCCGGCGGCGGGACCGTAATAGCCCACGTCTTTTAAGAGATCGTCGCTGAATGAGGCGGCGACTTCGTCTCTAGAAGAGCCCTTTTCCCGCATCTGGTCCAGCATGGCCAGTTCCTCGGAATGGCCCATTCTTTCAAAGTGCGCCCGGTAGCCCAATTGCCGCTCCCGGTCCGTTGGGACTTGGGCGCCCAGAGCATAGCCCATGGTTGCTTTGGCGTAGGCCAGGCGGGCTGAATCGACATCGTCGTCGACGCAAACCCGGATGTATTGCACCATCTTCACTTCCGATGGGTCCCGGTTGGCCTTGGCTGCCCCTTCGGCGATACGCTCCCGGCTCCAGGCAATGCGTTCTGGGTTGCACCAATTGAGGCAGGCGCCGTCGGCGGTTTCTCCGGCTAGACGAAGCATCTCAGGTCCCAATGCCCCCAAATACACCGGGGTCTTCGGCGCAGGGTCGATGGCCAGGCTGGCGCCTTGAAGCGTCACCACCTCACCTTGATAATCGACAGCCTCTCCCGCCACCAATTTTCTGATCGTCGTCAGATAATCTCGCATCAACGCCAACGCTGAGAATTTTTTCAAGCCCAAGGCCCTGCGGGAACGGGGACGGTAAGCGCCGCCGGTGCCGATTCCCATGAAAAACTTTCCGCCGGTGCGCTGGCTCAACGTGCCTCCGCTCATGGCGAATGCCATAGGTGTGCGATACATCACCGGCGAAACGGCAATACCGGTGGCCAATCCTTCCGGAGCCACCTTCCTGCTGGCATCCCACCGGTGGCCGCAAAGCTGGAAAGAGTCCTGACCGGTGCCTTCCGGGGTCCAAATGCTTGTGTACCCCAGCCGGGCCGCCTCTTCCGAAAGCTGGGCTTGTTCGTCCAAAGATAGATTCAGGTTTGCGTCTAAGCCTACGCCAATGTCCATATAGTTCCTCCGATGGGTACTCTGAGATTTGAAATCAGGGCGCCTTTTACCAGATATTACCACTCGCAGGCATGGTTAGGCACCACTGAGGGACCAACCCGCGATAAACCCGTTGCCATGACTCGGCGGAACGGCTAATCTACACACTGCGTCCAAATTCCAGCGAGGCTGGATCAACCACTCCGTTCCGTTTCCACGGAACTAGTGGTTTACCATGGGTGGGAGTCGTTCTCTAAATCAGTGCCCAAATCCAACGGCGGTGGTTCGAATGGCTTGTCCTGAGCCCAGCCGAAGGGCTCGCCTTGAGCGGTGTGGAGCGCTAGATATCTATTGCGGCCGGCCTATTATTACTAACAACGATCAGGAGGACAGACCATGAGCATCATGAGGCTTTACACCGGCGACGACGGCCAGACCCACATCGAAGAATTGTCCCTAGCAGACCATCCGGAGTTGACCAACCTGCAAAATGCCAAGGGCATATCCTTTCGGGAGTCCGAGGCAGGGCGGTTCTCAGATTGGCACAACGCTCCCCGGCGCCAATACGTCATCACCCTCTCGGGCGGCGTGGAGATCGGTTTAGGCGACGGCTCGGTCCACCGTTATGGACCCGGCCACGTAACCCTGGCCGAAGATCTCACAGGACAGGGCCACACCACCAGGTCGGTGGGAGACGATCCGCGGGTCAGCGCCACAATCCCCTTGGATGATTAGCCGAGGCGTCGTTTCGGCGGAACCGGCCCGTGATGATTGGGCTAGAGTCAACGAGATTCGGAGCGGCGGGTCACCCGCATCAGCGTCCAGTTCAACGATTGGGCCGCCATGACCGCCGCTCCGGAGGCTGAGGCGGCGGCATAGAGGAATGATTTTTTGAGCTAGGCGCCTGGCTGCCTTGGTCTAGACGGCCCACTGCTCTAGGTTGTAGGACATCTCCCAGAACTGGTGTTCAAATCTCAGGCTGGTCAAATACGCTTGGTCCATAGCCTCGGTCTGCAATGGGCCGGCGTCTTGGGCCACCTGGTTGGACAGTGAGCGAATCTCTTGGGCGAGTTCGGCGAATTCCTGGGACGTGTACATCTGAATCCACCGGCAGTAAAGCGGCGCTTGTTCGGGTTCTCCGTTGCGGGCCAGATGCTCTCCGATCTCCCAATAGCCCCACTGGCATGGCAATAGAGCCGCCACCAGCTCGCCGAAACTGCCTTGGTAGGCCGTTTTCAACAAGAAGCTGGTGTAGGCGATGGTCGTCGGAGCGGGACGGGTGGCTTCGAGTTGTTCCCTGGTAATGCCGAATTCGGCGCAATAGCCGCGGTGCAACTCCATTTCCGTGTTCAGGGTTTCATCAAGCAGGCGTGCGAACCAACCCATTGTATCCAGGGCGGGCGCCCGTGCCGACGCCACCGCCAAGACTCTGCTGTAGTCGATCAAGTAGGCGTAGTCCTGCTGGACGTAGTGTTTGAACTTTTCCTCGGGAAGGCTTCCATCTCCCACGCCGGTGATGAAAGGGTGGGCTAGAATCGCCTCGCGTATGGGCGTGGCCTTGGTCTCTATATGTTCGGCAAAGCTCAATCGATCTCTCTCTTCCTGACGTATTTCGATTGTAGATTCGGCGGGGCGGCCAGTCAATCGATAACGTGGAACAACTCGGCCCCGGAAATCATCTACTAGATTCGGGGGAATTTACCCGAAATCAGGCTCTCGAATCAGGAAATTCCGGGGTTTCCCCCTTTACATAAGCAAGGCTGGTGGTCGTATCTTGTGCAGGCCTCGGCGCTGTGGAGGGGAGATGGGGTACACACCGGTAGTGCCCCTGTCGATGGGAGCGCCGAGGCTCGACGTCATCCGCTACTATCGCCTTTAAACCGGGTTGTTTTATAATCTATACTGTTATAGGCCCGCTCGTTGAATCTTGAGGTCGAGATTCTTAGATTCAGGCGGCTGGCCACGGCGAAAGACCCGGATTGGTATTCTTGATAGACTCGGATGTAAGGAAAAGCACTCATTATGGAAGTAGTTTTTATCAAAGACGTGGTAAATCAGGCACGGGCGGGCGAGGTTAAGACGGTTGCCGGCGGATATGCCCGCAACTATCTTATCCCCCAGGGATTGGCCGAAATAGCCTCCGCGGAGATATTGAAGAGCCTGCGTAAGATAACAGTTGAGGGCAACGAAACCAGGGACAAGGAGACCCAAACATTGCAGGCCCTGGCCGAATCCCTAAACGATATCAGCGTCACCGTGATAGGCCGGGTCACGCCCACCGGCAGGTATTACGGAGCCATCAGCAGCACCCAGATCGCATCCCAACTCAGCGCAGAGTCGGGTCGGGACATTGAGCGGCGGTTGGTGGAAACCAGTGACGCCATTCGTGAGCCTGGGGAATACGACGTGATTCTACGTCTGTCCACCGACATTACGGCCACGGTCCACATCATCGCGGAGGCAGAGGAATAGGGGGATGTACGCAGAAAAGCTGCTTCCTCACGATCTGGAAGCAGAAGAGGCGGTGGTTGGGTCCGTGCTGATTGACAGCGATACCTTTGTGCGAATCGCCCATGTCATAAAGCCCGATGATTTCTACCGGGAGAAAAACCAGATCTGCTTCACCGCCTGCCTTTCGCTGTTTCAGCGCGGCGAGGCCATCGACCAGGTAACCGTGGCCAGAGAGCTTAGCCGGACCGAACGGCTGGACACCGTGGGCGGTATGGCTTACCTGAGCCACTTGGTCTCAATCACGCCTACCTCCGCGCATTCCGAGCACTACGCGAACCTAGTTGCCCGGACCTCTACCATGCGGCGGCTTATCGACGCGGCCTCCCGCATCTCCACCTTCGGATACGATGACACCGACGACGTCGAGGGCACGTTGCGCCAGGCGGAAGACGTGCTGTTTTCCGTTCGGTCGGGCTACGGGAACCGCGACTTCATGCCCCTCAAGGAAATCTACGACGAATATCTGGAAGAGCGGGCCGCCATTGTTGAGCCGGAGAATCAGAACACTGGCCCGATCATGACCGGATTCAACGATCTTGACGAGTTGCTTGGCGGGCTGCAGCGGTCGGACATGATCATCTTGGGCGCGCGTCCCTCATTGGGGAAAAGCACCCTGGCCATGAATGTTTCGCTCAACGCCGCGATGAACGGCGCCAAGGTCGGCGTGTATAGCTTGGAGATGAGCCGTGATCAATTGGCCCTGCGCCTGCTGGCGGCCGACGCTGAGATAAACGCCCACCGCCTGCGCCTGGGCCTGTATACCGAGGCGGAAGAACAGAGGATCATAGATTCCATCGGCCGGCTGTCCGAACTGCCCGTGTACATCGATGACACCCCGTTCCAGACCATGGTGGAGATGCGCAGCAAGGCCCGCCGTTTGTCATTGAGAGAGAAAGGTCTGGACCTGCTCGTCGTGGACTATCTACAACTGATTCAGGGTAAGGGGCGTGGCGGCAACCGTGTCCAGGAGATCGGTGAGATATCACGGTCCCTCAAGGGAATGGCCAGGGACCTGGGGGTGGCGTTGTTGACTTGCTCCCAACTTAGCAGAGCGGTGGAAGGCCGGACCGGACACCGGCCCCAGTTGTCCGACCTTCGGGACAGCGGAAGCATCGAGCAGGACGCCGATGTCGTCATGTTCATTCACCGGGATGACAAGGATTACACCCTGGAAGAGTGGGAACAGCAGAATCCCGGCAAGCCCTACCCGAAGAACATCGCGGAGATCATCGTGGCCAAACACCGCAACGGCCCCACTGGCAACTTGAACCTGGTCTTTCGAGACAATCTCGTTCGGTTCGATTCACTGGCCGCCTCAGAAAACTTCTAACCATGGCTTCTTGATCATGGCCTTTGCTGGTTTCCCCAGCGGCGCCCGGTATACGTCTGTGCCCAATCCCTTGCTGGGACCCCTGTTGGAAGAGATCCAGGATATTGCCGAATTGAAGGTCGTATTACGGGGGATCTGGCTGCTGCAGCGGAATAGGGGATGGCCCAGGATGATCTCTCAGAATGAATTTCTCGCCGACAGCACCTTGGTCAGGGCATTCCAAGGCCCCGGCAAGGATTCCGCCCCGGAAATCCTGAGAGGTCTTGGGTTGGCCGTGCAGAGGGGCATATTCCTGGCTCACAGACCGCAATCCGAATCCCAAGATAACGAGAACGTCTATTACCTGCTCAACGCTGAAAGCGACCGGCGGGCATTGTCCAAAATGCCAGGGTGGATTCCGGCGGCATCAGGGTTGGCAGCGCCTGGGGCGGCCGGCATTCCCAGCGGCGCTGACTTGCCGGCGGCTGACCGGCCCAATATCTACGCCTTGTATGAAGACAGCATCGGCATGATGTCCCCATTTATAGCCGAGGAACTGAAGGAAGCCGAAGGATTGTATCGGTGGGCCTGGATTTCCGAGGCGTTCAAGATCGCCGAAACTAACAACCGCCGAAGTTGGAACTATGTCAGGGGAATCCTGCGCCGGTGGGCCTCGGAAGGACGATCTAAAGGACGATCTGAGGGTATCGGCGAAAATGGGGCTGTTCCAAGGGGAGAAGGCCGGGGAGACGGCCTGGGAGAAGGAAGAGAAGATGGAAAGCCTGGGCGACATTCTGCGACGGGTGACCGCCAGAAACATATCGAGGACTACCAACGGCGACGGCGTCAAATTCGAGACCAGCCAACCGATAGTTGACCCCTGTCCCCATTGCAATGGATTTGGATGGTTAACCAAAAAGGTCCCGGTGGGCCACCCAGAGTTTGGCGTGGCGTTTCCCTGCGATTGCCAGGAGACGTCGGAGCCGGCCGCCCGGGTGGCCTCGCTGCGCCGTTACAGTAACCTTGGTCCTCTCAGCCGGGTGACCTTCGCCGCCACTCAGCAAGAAGGCCCCCTGACCGACCCAGCTAGCCGGACGTTGTTCGGCCAAGCTTTGGGTGCCGCCGTCCGGTTCGCCGAAGACCCCCAAGGCTGGTTAACCTTTGCCGGACCCAGCGGTTCTGGTAAGACTCATCTGGCGGTGGCGATAGCCAATCGCTGCATCGAGCGAGGACAGCCCACATTTTTCATTGTGGCCGCCGATCTTTTAGATCACCTCCGCGCCGCCTATTCACCGGATAATCCGGTGTCTTACGACGAGTTGTTCGACCAGGTGCGCAACGTGCCGGTGCTGGTCCTAGATGACCTGAGCACCCAAACCGCGACACCGTGGGCCCAAGAAAAACTGTTCCAGGTCTTCAATCACCGGTTCAACGCGGCATTGCCCACGGTGGTCACCGTCCGGGGCCAAATGCAACGTTTGGACGAAAGCTTGAGGACTCGGTTGGAATCACCGCCCGGCCTCGTCGAGGAACCAGCCGCCACGGGGTCCCGGATTTTCCAATTGGGCCGGTTCAATTCGCGCTTGGCTCGCCGGATTGGGGACCTTTCCGAGGAAATGCAGAGACGCATGACATTTGCCGGGTTTGACATCAACGGGAGCCAAAGCGGGACTCAAAAAGACCGCGACATATTGGCGTTTGCCAAAGAGGCGGCCGAAGATTTCGCGAGTTCTCCCGAAGGGTGGCTTCTACTCACGGGGCATAGGGGATGCGGCAAGACCCATTTGGCCGTTGCCATCGGCGGCGAAATCCTGCGCCAGGGGCGCGAGGTATTCTTCGCCTTTGTGCCTTCCTTGTTGGACCACTTGAGGGCGACCTTCAGCCCAGACAGCCCCATTGGATACGACGAGCTTTTTGAGCAGGTCAAGACCGTGCCTTTGTTGATATTGGATGACCTGGGCGCCGAGAGCAGCACCGTTTGGGCTAAGGAGAAGCTGTACCAAATAGTGGTGGAACGCCACGAGGCCCGGCTGCCTACGGTCATCACCAGCGCTTTCGACCTAGATGAACTTGAACAGGCGGAGCCCCGAGTGGGATCCAGGCTCATGGACACCAATGTGGTGAATTGGGTGCCCATCTCCGCCGGTAATTACCGGGACCAGCGACGAACATAGTTTCCGTTATAAAGCCTTGATCCGGAGCATCCTTCGACAAGCCCAGGAAGAACGATTTTGGGATTTTGCCGCTTCTTCTCGCGAGTGTCGAAGGATGTTTGAGATACTTCTCCGGCATTCCTGAGGGGCGCTAGCCAATTGCCCAAACACTCCTTCCATCTCTGAGATCAGTGCTCTTTGACTCAACCCTCCTAAAGTCCACCGATTTCCGTATTTGGCGCCACGGCCCATTGACAAGTTAGGGCATGTCAAATATAGTTAACCATATGGTTAACTATACGGACGCAAGCCTCGATTCCACCTTCTCCGCATTGGCCGACCCGACGCGCCGCGCCATTTTGGAGCGGCTGGCCGAAGGTGAAAGCTCGGTCACTGCATTGGCCGAACCGTTTGACGTCTCCCTGCCAGCCATATCCAAGCAGTTGGGGGTGCTGGAAAACGCCGGGCTCTTGGTGCGTGAGAAAGACGGCCGGGTCCGCCGATGCCGTTTGGACGCGGCGCCCATGCAGGAGGCGGTGCGATGGATGGAAACTTACCGCCGGTTCTGGGAGGACAAATTGTCCTCATTGGCTAGCTATCTAAACGAATTGCAAGAACAGGAGGAATCCGATGACCCAACAGACGCCTGACCTCGAAACGACAGTGCGTGTCACCAAAACCATCGCAGCTGCCAGGGACGTGGTTTTCAAAGCTTGGACCGATCCGGAAATGCTGAAAAAGTGGATGGGCCCGGACCCTTCCTTTACCACACCTATCGCCGAGGTGGACCTGCGGGTGGGCGGAACTTACAGGTTGGGGATGCTGCATCCGGGCGAGAGCGCACCCCACATTGTGGGAGGCGTCTACAGGGAGGTTCTGCCCCCGGAGCGGCTGGTGTACACATGGAAGTGGGAGGTTCCCGGTGGGGGTGATTCTGAACAGCCCACTGATTCCCAAGAAATGTTGATCACCGTTGAGTTTCGGGATGTGAATGGCTCCACGGGTAACTGTTCAGAGTTGATGAGGTGAATTGGCTCAAAGCCGTTGGAAAAACGCTGGCATGGCCGGGGGAGTTGTGGCATACCAGGGAGGTGGACACTGAACTAGACCTGAACGCGGCGAGTGGCGAAACTCTGCTGGAGATAATTGCCGGCCAGCGGGGAGTCATTGCCGATTTGCAAAGGCGGATTGGGGTTCTGGAATCCCGTCCCAACCGGCGCGGGTCGTCGGGGATGCCGGGTAATCAGCCGCACTCCAGCCGGCAAGCGCCGGAGAAAAAGGAGCCCAGAAAGCCGCGCCGCCATGGCTTCGCCCGCCAGCGCATGACTCCTACCCGGCGGGTGGAGCATGCCGTGGCGGTCTGTCCCGACTGCGGGACTCACCTGAACGGCGGATGGGTACAGCGAACTCGGGAAGTCATTGAGCTACCGGTGGCTCCGGTAGAAGTGACCGAGCACGCCCTGGTAGCCCGCATCTGTCCGGTATGCCAGCGGCGCCGGCTGCCCAAAGAGGCCCTGCAGGGGGTGGTTCTGGGCCAGCAGCGCCTGGGGGTCAATCTGGTAAGCCTGATGGTGACCCTGCGGGAGGAGGGACGGTTGCCCATAAGAATCATCCAATGATACCTGGAGAGCGTCCATCAGTTGCACCTGAGTGTTGGCGCCATCGTCGAGGCCGTCCATGGAGTAGCCCGTCAGGCTGAGACGGCGGTGCGAGAGGTGCTCGAGCAAGTCCGCGCCAGTCCCGTGGTGCAGGGCGACGAAACCGGCTGGCGCCAGGACGGGAGCAACGGCTATGTTTGGACCTTCAGCACTCCCAGCGAACGATACTTCCTGCGTCGGGGTCGGGATAAGGGGTTGGTGGATGAGGTGCTGGATTCCTCCTTCAGCGGAGTGTTGGTCAGTGATTTCTACGCCGCCTATAACCACTACCCGGGCCTGAAGCAACGGTGCTGGGCTCATCTGCTGCGGGATATCCATGACCTGAAAGGGTTGTACCCAGAAGACGCTGGGCTGGCTCAGTGGGCCGAGGCGGTTCACCAGGTCTACACGGAGGCCAAGGCCTCGGTCCTTCCCCGAGCCCAGCCAGGCCATCGCACCCAGCTAATGCTGGAGGAGAAACTAATGGTCTTGGCGCGGCCTTTCCTTAAAGATCCCCTGGCGGTTCAGGCCAAGCTCTGCCGGCGCATGGAACGGTTCATCAAGGAACTGTTTGTCTTCGTGTCGGACCCAGCCGTGCCCTCAGACAACAACGCCGCCGAGCGGAGCCTGCGGCATCTGGTAACCAGTCGCAAGATCAGCGGCGGCGCCCGCTCAGGGCAGGGCGCCGACAGCAAGATGACCTTGGCATCCCTCTTTGGCACCTGGCGGGCCAGAGGTCTCAATCCCCTCCTGGAATGCCGCCGGTTGCTCACTTCCCCTCAACTCTGAACAGTTTCCTCCACGGAGTTGGTGCTAACCCATGAGAACCATCCCGATCAGCATTCCAGGGACGAACACGCCAAGGGATGGGACGGGTGCCTCGCCCAACTGGCGGCGTTGTGGGAATAAACCAGCCGCTGAGCCGCTGAGGGGCGCTGTGGGCTCTCCAACCAGTATTATATTTGAAGCCCCCGGAAAGTCCGGGGGCTTTTTGGGGCTTTATCCCAGTTCGGTTCAGGTGCGCCTGTACCCCCGACAGGTTTTTGAGCATCACAGTTAGACACCATGCCTAATTGTTGAGTCTTGAATCTAGTTAGGCGATTTGGAGATTATCATGCCAAACCCGATAGTGCATTGGGAGATCGTATCTAATGACGCCAAAAGGGCCCAGGATTTTTACGCCAATCTGTTCGATTGGCATGTGGAGCCCGTGGAAGGGATGGACTACGGCATAGTTGATACTCACGGTGAAGGCGGCACCAACGGCGGCATTGGCAATCAACAGGAAGAAGCCTACCGAGTCACTTTCTATGTGCAAGTCGAAGACCTTCAAGCCGCTTTGGACAAAGCGGAAAGCCTGGGCGGGAAAACCGTGACCCCTCCCATGGAAATCCCTGGTGTCGTGACCCTGGCCCAGTTTTCCGACCCCGACGGCAACATCATTGGCCTGGTTAAAGGCTAGCCCTGCCGGCCAATATCATCTGGACTTTCGAGAGGGACTAGGCGCCGAGGCTAAATCTTAATATTTCCCGCGGTCTTAACAATTTCTTAAGTCTTCTGGGATAATATTTTGACAGGGTGTTTTTAGGAGGACTGGTTTGGTCATCGGGCGTAAACGAGTGCTCATCGTCGAAGACGACTACAAGACGGCGGACATCGTGCGTCTTTACCTGGAGAAGGACGGATACGATGTGGCCTGCTGCCATGACGGCCAAGAGGGGTTGGACGCGGTGCGGGCTTCGCCACCCGACTTGGTGGTGTTGGACCTGCTGTTGCCGGGTCTGAGCGGGCTGGATGTCTGCCGGGAGCTCCGCGCCCATTTTGACGTGCCCGTCATCGTGCTTACCGCCCTGAGCACCGAGCAAGATAAACTGAATGGTCTCGACCTGGGGGCGGACGACTACGTTACCAAACCATTTAGCCCCCGCGAATTGGCGGCTCGGGTTCGGGCTGTTTTGCGCCGGTCCCGGGATGAAGATGAATTACCCGGTTCAGGAACCCTGAGCTTCAAGGATCTAAATCTGGACCTGACGCGCCACGTGGTGAACGTGGGTTCAAGAGAAGCGAACCTGACGCCCACAGAATTTCGGATTCTGGCGGTGTTGATGAGGGAACCGGGCCGCCTGTTTAGCCGTACCCAACTAGTGGAAAAGGCCTTTGGGTACGATTATGACGGGTTGGACCGGACTGTCGATGTTCATATTCTCAACCTGAGGCGGAAGATCGAGCCTGGCGCCAAACAGCCCGAGTACGTTCGGACCGTCTATGGTCTTGGCTACAAACTTGGAAATTAGGCCCTAGAAATGCGGCTGAGAACCGGGCTTTGATATATAGCCTTCGCCTTCAGATTTTGTTAAGTATGGTGGCGGTTATCTTGATAACCGTGGGCATGACCGCGTTCTTGGCTAGGGAGGCGGCCAATGCTGAGATCGAACGGGTCCAAGGCCGGGACGATACGTTGAGAAACCGGCGGTTGAGCCTGCTTTTGGCGCGGCAATATGCGGAGCACCGCAGCTGGTTGGAAGCCCAAGGCCTGTTGGAAGGGGCCAGCGCGATGTATGGCCAGCGTGTGGTCCTGACCAACGCCGAAGGGGTAGTGGTGGCCGATACGCACCGGCTAATGATGGGGCGCCAGCTGCGATCCCGGATTGCCAGCCGCGTGACATTCCCTGTTTCCGGACCAGAAGGTCATCTGGGCACCGTCATGGTGAACCCTGACCTGCCGGCGGCACAGCCTCCCGCCGGCGTGGCGCCGGTTGAACAATCGGGCCCTTCGCTAAACATGCTCCTGGTGTTGAGCGGTCTGTTGGCGGTTGCGGTGGCCCTGGTTCTCACGTTTTTCCTGTCCCGCAGGGTGGTGGCGCCGGTGGAGTCGTTGGCAAAAGTGGCCCATTTGGTGGCCCAGCGGGATTTCTCAACTCGGGTAGAGGTAGACTCTAAGGATGAGGTGGGGGAATTGGCCCGCCGGTTCAATGACATGGTCGGAGAGTTGGAACGCACCGAAGAGTTGCGCCGGAACATGGTGGCGGACCTGGCCCACGAGTTGCGTACTCCCTTGACCAACATCAGAGGGTATATCGAAGGTATTTCCGACGGCGTCATTCCAGCTGACCCGGACACTCTGGACTCGATGCAGGGTGAGGTGGTGTTGCTCACCCGGCTGATAGAAGATTTGCAAGATCTGGCTTTGGCCGAGTCGGGGCGTTTGCAACTGCAAGTCGACGAATGCGACCTAAGCCAGTTGGCGCGAAACGCGGTTGCGGCATTTCAGCAGCAAGCCCAAGTTAAGAATATCTCTTTGCATACTGAGGTATCCGGTCCGGTAGTCCTCCAGGGCGATGCCGGCCGCATCAGCCAGATCACCCGCAACATTTTATCCAACGCCATCGCGTATACTCCCTCCCACGGCCAGGTGGATATTGAGTCGCGGATTGACGGTGATGAGGCTGTGTTGTTGATTAGGGACGACGGTCCTGGGATTCCAGCCGCAGACCTGCCATATGTCTTTGAGCGCTTTTACCGGGTGGATAAGTCCCGTTCCAGATACACTGGCGGAATCGGCCTTGGCTTGACCATAGCTCGCCGCCTGGTTGAAGCCCACGGCGGCGATATTTCAGTTGCCAGCGAGGAAGGGCACGGCGCCGAGTTTCGGGTCGTGTTTCCGCTCAACTGGACCGGTTCGGTTGACCAGGATTCAGACCTTCAGTAGATTGCTTGAAAATTCACCACGAATTCGCTGTAAACTTAATCAGAAATTAAATATCTTCCCTTAAACTTCATGAACAACCATTAAAACAACCGTCTAAAACAACCGTCAAATAGTGGAGTGATCGCATCATGGACGGAATAAGCAAGTCCTTCGCTATGGCTATCACCGCAGTCTCAAGCGCCGTAATTCTAGTGGTTGCATTCGCGTGGTTCGGCCCGGGGTTGGGCGCCGCCGTGATTCCCGCCTCCGCGTCGCTGTTCGATGAAGAACTCGTTCAGGCAGTTTACGAACGGGTGAGCCCGGCGGTTGTGGATGTCAACGTTGACCGTAAAGAGGGTGACTCTTTTAGCCGTTTGGGATTTGGCTCGGGGTTTCTGATCGATAACGAAGGCCACATCGTGACCAACAATCACGTTGTTCAGGAGGCCGACCGGGTGCGCATCAACTTCCAAGACGGTTCCAGCGCCGAAGCCGAGATATTAGGCACCAATCCGGCTAATGACCTGGCGTTGCTGAAGGTGCCCGCCGAATCGGTTGATGGTATCGATCCCGTGCCGTTGGGGGACTCTTCCCAGGTGCGTCCGGGGCAACTTGCCATAGCCATCGGCAGTCCCTTCGGACTCGACGGATCGGTCACGGTAGGGGTCATCAGCGGAGTAGGGCGAACCTTGGACAGCGACATAGCCCGTCCCATATCGGGAGTGATCCAGACTGACGCATTGATCAGCCCTGGCAACTCAGGAGGGCCGCTGCTTAACCGGAACGGCGAAGTGTTGGCGATAAACACCGCCATCCAGGTTTCGGCCATGGATTTTGTTTCGCCCAGAATCACCCGGGGCAGCATAGGATTCGCGGTGCCGGTTGATACCCTAATCAATCTGCTGCCCGCCCTGAAGGAGGGCAAGGTGATCAGGCCTCCCTGGTTGGGGATCAGCGCCACCACGTTGGATGGGTCTTTGGCCGAATCGTTGAAATTGGAGCGTGACCGCGGAGTCTACGTGACACGGGTGATGCCTGACAGTCCCGCCAGCGAAGCAGGTCTGGTCTCTGGAGAAGCACTAAGGAGGGGCCAGCCAGCCGTGGGCGGAGACATCATAATCGAAGTTGATGGAGCTAAGGTTGAGACGGTGGGCGATTTGATCTCCCAGCTAAATCGCCATAATGCCGGCGGCCTGGTGACCGTTACCATCATCCGCGACGGTGAAGAGATAGAAGTGGCGGTGACATTGGGGGAGTGGCCTGCGGAATTTGACCGGCAGCCCCGATCTCGCTTTTTCCAGATTCCCGATGACCGGACGCTGCCGCCCCAGCCTAGAATGCCGCTGGTTCCGGGGATACCGTTCCCCGACCTGTTTCCCGAATCTCCCGGGCGTTAAGAGATTTGGCGCCTGGGGTCAGCCCAAACAAGCGGGATTTCAACAAGTAGAAATCATCCCCTCAACTTGCTCCCTCTCTACCCAGCTTTGGTATGCCCCACCGGAGCTGGGCTCCTCTTGCTCTTGAGACGCGGAGCCCTAAGGGAACCCGCCGACGACCTGAAGCTTGGAAAATGGCCAGTAGACAAACCATACCTTGCCCAACACTAGTTCACCGGAAACGGGACCCCAATTTCTGGAATCGTTGCTGCCATTCCGGTTGTCGCCCATGACGTAATACTCGTTGTCCCCAAGGGTTCGTTCGTTTTCAGAGGACTTGTCCCGGCTGGTCAAGTACGGTTCGTTCAGAAGAACTCCGTCAATGAACACGTCGCCGCCTTCCACGGATATTTTTTCACCGGGAAGGCCAATGACACGCTTGACGAAGTCTTTGGTGGTGTCCCTGGGGTAATGGAACACGATGACTTCACCACGCTGGGGGGGCCGCAACGCAATCCGTTCACTTGATTCGTCGACGCTCCAGAAGGGGATCACCTGAGAGAGACGCACCGGGTCCAACTGGAAATACACCAGTTTATTAACCAGCAGGTACTGGCCGCTTTCAAGGGTGGGCTTCATGCTGGCGCCTTCCACCCTGAAATTGCGGACGCCGGTCTGAATCACCAGAAATACGATTAAGGCCAGGACCACCGCTTCGACGACTTCTCGGGCTACTCGCGACATTTCAAAAAAAGCAACTTCCCGGAACGGATGCGCCCGAAGGCGGTAGGCGTGAGGTTAATATCTGACTCTAATGAATTATAGCACCCGCCGGATGCCGAAAATAACCGTGGCGTAAGGCGGCCCTTGCCTGGGGCGATAACATATTCGATGCCCCGATTCACCGGCGAGGTTCAGACTGGGGGAGCGGCTCCAATCCAGTCTTGACACTGGAATACCCAAACGGTAGTATCCCACCAAATTCAGGTCTATTAAATATCACGGAAAAATCCCGGAGGCGGTGTTGTGTCAGGCGGCGGTTGTGTCAGTGGTAGTGCATGGTAGGACCCGGTTGCCCTTTGGCGTCGGGTTTTTTCTTGCGCCGTTTCGGGGCGCCCCGGTGATTGTATGAAGTCCGAAATACACTCGCACGCCAGACTCCCTAATGTTTGAAGAGATCAAAGAAATCGGGTCAACAGGCATTCTGCCCATGGCTTGGTTGAAACAAGCCGCCAATGACGATGTGATCTTCACCGAGCGTTATAAGATCCCGCCGGGCAATTTCCAACCGGCCAGCCTGGATTTGAGGCTTGGCGAAAAGGCCCACCGGCTTCGCTGTAGCTTTCTTCCTGATTCCAGCGCCGTTTGGGATAAATTACCCGATCTCCAAATGGAGGAATTGGACCTGCGGGATGGCGCCATCCTGGAGCGGAACCGGCCGTATCTGATCCCGCTTATCGAGGAACTGCGCCTGCCCGATTTCATCCGAGCCAAGACCAACCCTAAAAGTTCCACCGGGAGGTTGGACATTTTTACTCGGGTGATAACCGACAACAGCCACCGGTTTGACGACGTAGCGGCGGGGTACCAAGGCCAATTGTATTTGGAAGTCGTGTCCCGCTCCTTCACCATAAGAGTGAAAACCGGGCTCTCCCTCAACCAATTAAGGTTGACCAAGGGCGAAGCCTCCTGTGGGCAAGGCGAGCTCTTGCGGCGCCATGTACAGAAGCCGATTGTGCTGGCCGAGCCGGGCTATGCCGGCGTCCCTCGGCAACCTTCTTTGGACAACACCATCGGCCTCAGCGCCAACCTGGTGGGCCGCGTTGGCGGCGTGGGATACCGGGCCAGAAAGAACAGCAGCCTGTTGGATCTTTCCCGAGAGCACCACTACGATCCCGGTGATTACTGGGAACCGGTCTACGCCGAGCAATCGCGGCGGCTCATTCTGGAGCCCGAAGAGTTCTATTTGCTGACCTCAGCCGAGGGCGTAAGCATTCCTCCGGATTTTGCCGCCGAGATGACAGCCTACGACCCGTCCAGCGGCGAGTTAAGGACCCACTACGCCGGATTCTTCGACCCAGGGTTTGGTCTGGGCGAAACCGGCGGCCTGGGAGGAGTGCAGCCGGTGATGGAAGTAAGGGCCCACGACGTCCCCTTCATGATCGAGCACGGCCAGAACATCTGCACCATCACCTTCGAAAAGATGCTTGAGATCCCAGAAAAACTCTACGGCGCGGACATAGGCTCGTCGTACCAGGGCCAAGGCCTGGTCTTAAGTAAACATTTCCTACCCGAAACCAACCACTGGCAGATGCCGTTGTTTGAGGGGCAGGGCAGGGATGCGGAGGCCGGTGGGTGAGGAGTGGGGGTTGGTTGGCATTGTGGTGTTGACTCGGGACGATTGCCACCCCATGGTGATCGAGTTACCCGAGGGAATCCAAGCTGTTAAGGCCGGAAGTCGCACCGAAATAACCCGCTCCCTTCAAATCACAATGATCAAGGTTAGCCATAACCTTAATGCAAGGGTGTGCAAAGAAAAACCCGATGTATGTGGTATTGGAATGAACGGTACCCAAATCAACCGATTCGTGTGACACAGACCACCTCTACATTACGTTTTTCTATGATACGATTCCGGTATGATTCGTATAGGGCTTTCATCGCAATTAGCCATACGCTACTCTCAGATCGTTAGAGAAATTGTCAATCTAGAAGTGGATCAGATTGCAAATCAGATGGGCGCCTCTCGAAAAGAGGTCGTTGACGGCGTTCTGGCGCATGCCCTGAACATCTCAAGGCAGCATTATGAGAATCACGAACCTGATATCCCATATATTGATTCGTTGTGTCGCATTGCATATCTTTACCATGAGGTTCCGGTCAACGCATTCGTAATTGAGACCATATTTTCTCAGGATCCTAATCTTAGAAGACACCTAGAAACTCGGACGGAAACCCCGATTCTCCCCAAGTCGTCGTTTTCTTAGCGACGATTGTCGATGTAACAGTGGGTTCTTAAACCGTATTACAGACACTATCATGCCACATAAGACTATAATACGTCTGTCTGGCGTAGCGCGAAACCCGGCCAATGGCTTTCCGGCCAGACCTCTAGAAACCCTCCGACGCAACAACAATCAGGTGAGACTCTGCACATTGGGCGGTGGGCCAGGAACAGACGTACTCGGCTTAGCCAAATATATAGAGAAAAATCCATTCGCGTCGAGGATTGTCCTTAATCCTCTGTTGACAGATCGCGTAGGCGATTGGCAAGCTAACTGGAGCGTCCTTTTTAATCAAATTCAGAAGCGTTTAGAAACCAAATATGGCCAACAATCGCCACAATCCCCGTTGGTCGTTGAACCGGGAAAGTTCCACGCTGTTGACGTGGAGGATTTAGCAAGTGTCACCGGAGCGCCCGAGATTTTTGATCAAGACATCTACATAGTGTCTTACCTGCTTTCACACGTATTCCAAGACTTTGATCAGCCCAGCCCGTTCTCCACAGAACTGGTCCAAAAGGCCAAGGTAGGTACAAAGTTTATCTTCGTAGATCGCAATGAATCTCGTTGGTTAACAGCCGCGACTAAGCTGGCGACTGGTGCGGGACTAAGTGCTACTGAGGCCATTGAAGCCGAATCAGGCTCGGTTAGTTCGGACGAAGATTTGACGCACTTAGGACAGATTTATGATGAATTGGGCGCGCGAATGACTCCTCGACTGCGATGGAAGGTATTTTGGATGGTTGGGAGTAAAGTGTGATAGATGATTATTTCGGCTAGCTATAAAACCGACATCCCGACATTTTACGGTGAGTGGTTCAAAAACCGGTTGGATGCAGGGTATTGCCGCATGGTCAATCCCTACAACCGCCGGGCGCACCGGGTGAGTCTAGAACGTGATGCTGTTGACGGGTTCGTGTTCTTGACCAAAAATTTAGGGCCCTTTTTGGATAAACTTGCGTTTGTTAAATAACGGGGCTTCCCTTTTATCGTCGAGTACTCGATCAATGCCTATCCGCGTATTTTAGAAGTCTCGGTTGTCGATCCGAAGCGGTCTGTTGAGCACATGAAGATGATGGCAGGTACATACGGACTGAGAGTACCTGTGTGGCGATACGATCCGATTCTTGTTACTTCTGTAACTTCCATTGATTTTCACAGACGAAACTTTGAGGCACTCGCTCATTCGTTAGAAGGGACAACGGACGAGGTAGTTGTGTCGTTTGCCCAGACCTATAAGAAGACCCTCCGCAATTTGAACTGGGCTTCGAAAGAGTTTGGCTTTACGTGGGATCCTCCCACAGACGAAGTGAAGTACAATCTTTCTTCCGAACTATCAGAAATGGCGAAAGAGCGAGGAATGCAGCTAACTATGTGCTCACAAGAGCGTTTCTTAGCTCTTGGAGTTAAAGCAGCCAGATGCGTGGATGCTGACCGGCTTTCTGAGGTAGCAAACCAATCGATTAGGGCAGAGTTAAAGGGAAATCGGCCCGAATGTGGGTGCTTCGCTTCTAGGGACATAGGCGAATACGATACGTGTCCTCACGGGTGTGTCTATTGTTACGCAGTTCTGAACCGGGACTTGGCCAAGACGCGTTTCAAAGAACATGATCCAAAAAGTGAGTTCCTTTTCGCTCCCAAAGGACCGGTGATAATGAACGAAGTGGCAGAAAGCCTGCCCATTGGCATCAGTGGCTCTCAAATTAAGCTGCTCTGAGGATTTGGTCAGACGACAGGCTAGCTGATAAAGGTCCATCAAATACTGCATCAATGTATTTCAATGCCTACCTCATGATTCCGTAGGCCCTGCTTGCCCTTGATAGAAAAAACCCGACGCCAGTTCAAATATCTTGATATCGACACACTTTCCCAATTTGTCCCTCCCCCTTCCGCTCTGCTAGAATCGTCCTTGGCTGGCCTCCTATTTGACAGGTGGCTGGGGAGGTGGTTTTTATGAGTAATGGCAGTTGGCGGTTTGAGTTGGTGGGGGTTCCTTACGGTGGTATCTCCGAGGGGCCGGTTTGGGATGGCGAGTCGATTCTGTTTACCCACATCGGCAACAGCAGCATCATGCGCTACTCCCCGGAGTCGGGCCAGATCAGCGAGTGGCGCGGCGGGACCAACCACACCAACGGGTTGGCTTGGGACTCGGCGGGCCGGCTTTTCGGCGCCTGCTCCGGCGGCAGGTCAATCCTCCGCTTCGACCCCGACGGCGCCAACGTGGCCGTCGCCGACCGGGTGGACGGTCAAAAGCTGAACACTCCCAACGACTTGGCCGTGGACCGCAAGGGGCGCATCTGGTGGACCAATCCCTGGAACGCCGCCAACATCGACCCCAGCGAGGTTGAGGAGTTGGACAACCGGTCGGTGCTGATGGCCGACCCCCAACCCGATGGCAGCTATACAGTCAAGCGCGTCACCTTCGACACGACCATGCCCAACGGGATTCTGGTGTCCATTGATCAGAAAACCCTCTACGTCGCCGAAAGCAACAGCGACAGGTTGGATATCGACAGGGAATTGCGAGCTTATCCCATCAACGGCGACGGCAGCCTGGGCCCGTACACGGTGTTGCACACCTTCGGTAAAGACGCCAACGCTGTACACCGTGGCATCGACGGCATGTGCCTGGACGCCGACGGGAACATCGTGGCCACGGCGGGCTGGCCAACGGCGGGCCCCGGGGCGATGATCTACGTATTCTCACCCACCGGCAGGGTTTTGGAGACACACCCAATCTCTTGCACCAGGCCAACCAACTGCTGTTTCGGCGGACCGGACATGACCACTCTGTACGTCACATCGACTGATGGACACTTCTACCGGGCGGAGACCGATCGTGTGGGGTGGGGAATCTATCCGTAGGGCATTTTCAAGCCAAGGACGTAGAGGCAAGGACATAGAGCCAAGGACGTTGAGGATAGAAGATTCGGGGTTAGAGATGCACCTGAGCGATCACGGATTCGGTAGACAGCAACGAAGGCAAGGGGGCGGCCGGGGGAACGGCAACGACCACCTGGACGAAGTGCTGGGCGCCACCGAGTTTTACATATACCAGCCGCCCAACTCCAAGGTAAAGGGCTTTCCCAGCATGAAGCTATTCGTGGAATCCCAGGAATGCCAGGTGATATTCACCGCCGACGCGCCTCCTGAGTTGGCCAACTACGAGACCGTGCGAATCACCTACGACAACGCCGGAAAACTACCTGATTCGGTGGTGAAGAGAGGACACGCCTGGGCCCACCGCAACAATTTCTTGCACAGTTTCTTCAAGCCAATGTATCGGTGATTCGCCCGAAACCACTCGCCTGTCTGTATGAGTCGGCCTTAGGGGGTTGGCCCCAAGCGCGCCGGCGTTGAATGGCGAATCATGCCGCCGAAGCAATGGCCTCTTCCACCAAATCATCCTCGACCCCGCTCGTTGGGCAGCCCAGCATTAACTCCTCGAATTCGCTTAGCTCATGGCCGCACTGCAGGCACGCAACGTATCCGCCACAAAAGTCTTTCTCAAGATGAAGGTCGCCGAAGCAATGAGGACACGGTTTTAGCCAGAACATCGGTTCCACCTCGATTCCAGGGCGCCGGCGGGCGGTCACAACCCGGTGCTGGAACACACGACTTGGCCTGGAGGCTTGGAAGGACTGGCTGTGACCGCCGATTTCTATGATAGAAGATGCCGGAATTTAATTTCAGAGCCCATTGGCCCTCTTTAGGGAGCCATTAGGACTGTCCTGACGCTCACCTCCGGCTATTGTTCGGCTCGGCAACGAGTATGCTTCGAAGGATCAGCTGTAGGCGGCGCAAGAACTGGTCCAAGGGCCATTTCCGCTCTACCACTAGGTATTCGTAGGTGTGTATGGATAAAACCGACCAGGCGAAGTCTGCAGCTTCATCGGCCGTCCAGCCATCAGCCAGAATCCCTTCCTCCTCCAGACGTTTGATGACTTGTGTGATATTTTCTCTCCGAAAGGCCATGCGGCCTTGCCAAGCAGCTTCGGCGGCGTCATCCGACCGCCTTGTGGCGTAAATCACGCTGGCCACGTCGTAGATCTGGGGCTCGATTTGGACGTAGGCCGCAACACCCGCATTAAGGGCCTCTAGGGCGGTCTTTGCTTCTTGCGCGGGCCTCAGGATTTCAGGGATGCCGAGTATGTCATCGTTGTACTGAGCGGTAGCGACAAGCAGATCCGCTTTGGACTTGAAGTGCAGGTACAAAGCCTGGCGAGAGACACCGGCGTCGCGAGCCACCGCTTCTAGACCCACGCCATGATAGCCACGCTCCACTAACAACTTGCGTGCGGATTCCAGGATTCTCGACCTTGTTTGTTGTCTTTTACTTGACATAGTGCAAACTGCATTATTATACATGTACTTTACATTTTGTAAAGTAAATGCCAACCCATGGGATAACTAAACGTTAAAAGGGGGACGACAAATGCTTAAGAATGGCGCCAACCAGGATAACCTGCTCAGATACCTAGCCCTATGCGGGATCGCTTATCCTATCGTCTTCGCGACACTGGTCACAGTAGCAGGATTTTTCTACCAAGACTATAGCCATGTGACCCAGGCCATCAGTGAGCTCGGCGGGGTTGAGGCCCAATACCCGGTGCTGCAGAACGTGAATTTCGCCGTGATTGGATTGCTGCTCATTGCCTTTGCCACGGGGCTTCATAGAGGTCTCGGCGCCGCGAACCTCGGCCCCGTTTTTATCGGCGTTTTCGGGGTCGTATCGGTGCTGCACTCGGTCTTGCCTTGCGACCCGGGCTGCGAATTCCAGACTTTGACAGGAACCTTGCATAACGTTACAGGCATTGGTGGGTTTTTATCGGCCATCGCGGGCATTTTTCTCGTATCCAGAAACCTAAATGCAGATCGGCAATGGAGCTCGCTCTACCGTTTCTCCTGGATGGCCGGCGTTGTGGTGTTGGCCAGCCTGGTGCTATGGATCGGCGTGGCCAAGGCTGGTGATGTTGGCAGCTTGAATGGCGTCTTGCAACGTGTGTTCATACTCTCATGGTTCGTCTGGGTCGAGGTAATGGCAATCAGACTGTTCCGAATCTCCCGAGGGTAATCATTCATCAGTGAGGCGCGCTCTTTAATCAAGATGGGAGCGAAAGTCAATTAAGATTAAAGGAATCGGTTCCGGCCAGTCTCCCGCATCAACGACCTTGCCAGTGGCCGGCTTGATCCCGCCCAGCCGAACCCGGATTTACCCTGGCGCTCGGCAGTCCGGCCAACGGCCAAATCCATCAAAGCCGCTTGTTTATGGGCCTTTCGCCATAAAATTGTAGGCCATCTGGACGTTATACCTCTGCATGCTGGTGAGTGATGATTTTCACAGGATAATCCAACAAATGAGGAGCGGGCCATGAAAACCTGGAAGCGGTTCCTGATTTTTCCCTCTCTTATCGCGGCCTCTGCTTTGATTGGCTTGGGCTGTAGTGAAGGTGATACCACAGGCGGCGATTTAAGCCCGGACGGCCTTGAACGGGTGACCCAGACCTTGGTTGCTCCACCGTTTTTACCGGAACACGACCAGGTTGCGGCGGGCCCGCCCAAGGTTGTGCAAATACGCATGGTTATCGAGGAGAAGCTCATAGAGATCGACCCCGATGGGACCAAAATATGGGCGCTCACCTTTAACGGAAGCGTGCCGGGCCCAATGATAGCAGTGCACCAGAACGACTATGTTGAATTGACTCTGGTGAATCCAGAAACCAACACCTTGCTGCACAACGTCGATTTCCACGCGGCTACCGGCGCCATGGGCGCCGGCGCGCTAACCCTTGTGAACCCGGGGGAAGAAGTCGTCCTCCGCTTCTACAGCCTTATTCAGGGGGTGTATTTTTTCTACATCGGTAGCGCCTCCAAGAGGTATTAAATGGTCCGGGGCGAAAATGTAGTCTAGAGGGGCGACCGTGGGCCGGTCGCTTTTAAACCGTTCACTGTAGTCGCAGTCGCACCAAAATTCGAGATCGTACCCCTTATTCCGATAACCAGCGGCCTCTCTGGCCGCTTGACACATTCTTGCGTGGCCTTGCCAGTGTGCCCATCCTCTTCTTAACGGGACCGCGTCCGCAACATCATGCGACAGCACCAGAATTAACGTTGCTAATTTGTGCTCCTCAAAAAGACGGTTTGCTTCCTCAGCGGCGATATGAGTCTTTCCGGAGCCGGGTGGCGTCTGAGTAACAAGCTCCCTTTCAAGCCAGGGCACCAAAGATCGGACCCCTCCTGTGGGTAGTGGCTCGGTTTCCACAACTGTTTCGAACACCTCGACAAGCCATTTGCGTAATTGCTGACGAATCTGATCAAGAGGTGTCATTTCGTTGTCCCCCGCCGGGTGTCGAAGCACCAGAGCTAAAAGTTTGTTCAGCCCTTATTCGTGGTCGGAAACGGCACCTTACTCCGAATCCACCGATGGACCCGGATGGAGGGCGTGAGGACAGCGGAAGAGGGGGGAGGGAGTTGCAGGCGCGATGATCCGGGCTCGAATTCGGGTAGACGGGAGGTTGGCGGGCGGTCGCAGGCGCTTTTGGGGGCGCCGATGGCGGTCTGCAGTGGCTGTGCTGAGCGAGATGGCGGGATAGGACACGGGAAGAGGCGCTCGCGGACCGGGACTGGCGCGAGTTTGCCGGGACGTTCAGTTGGCCGGATGGCGGGTCAGTTGCAGACGGGTCGTCAGGCTGGGAGTGGCAGGGCGCGCAGCCGGGCCAGGGCGCGACTGAACTGGGTTTCCCAAGGCCAGCGCTGGGGCAGATGCAGGGTGAGGCGGCGCGCCGAGCGGGTGAGCCGTCCGGCCAGGGAGAAGAACCGTCGCCTGAGGGTCTTGGTGGTCACGATCTGCTCGCCCAGGCCGATGCGCGCGGTCCAGCGGGCCAGGTTGTGGGCCATCACCTGGACGGCCAGCCAGGCGCCGTTGGCGGCGAAGCGGCCGGACGGCATGTGGTTCAACCCGACGCCGTACTTGAGGTCGCGTATCGCATTCTCGATCTCGGCGTGGCGGCGGTGGTCGGCCTCCAGTTCCAGGGTCTCTCCGTCCCGGTCGGTGATGAAGCCGTGATAACTGTAGGTGGCGAAGAGGGCCGGTTGGGAACCGGGGGTCGGCTGCACCCGCCGGACGATGAGCCGCACCGGCGCGGCGTCCGGCTCACTCTGGAAGGGGGTATAAGTCGTCTCGGCCACAGCGGCCGCGCCGTCCATCCAGTAGGGAATCGGCGTCCAGGCAGCTTCGGGTATGGCCTCGATGAGATTGCGCAGGCTTTTGTGCTGGCGGATGGTGATGGAGAAGCGCACGTCCAGCTTGCGGCAGACGGCGACCACGGCGTGGGTATAGAAGCCGCTGTCGGCCCGCAGGGTGATCTGCCCGCTGGCGCCAGCGTAGCGCACCCGCCCCACCGTCTCCCGCAGGAAGTGGGCGGCCCCGCGGGCGGTGTTGGCGCGGCCCTCGCGCAGCCGGGACATCAGCACGTCGCCGCCGCCGGCGGCGCCGGCCAACAGCGGGTGATAGCCCCGGGCGCCGGTGTAGCCGTGGTGGCGGGCGCCCTCCTTGGCCAGTCCGTAGGTCTCGCAGATCGTCGAATCAAGGTCGATGGTAAATGGTGCGTCGCCGGGTCCGGCTCCGGCCTGCCAGGCCCGGGCCAGCAACTCGCGGCTCACCCGGTCCAGTTGGCGGACGTGGCCCCAGCGAAAAGCTGCGCAGGAAGGCGCCCAGGGTGGAGGGCGCCTTGACCACACTGCCCAGGGTGCAGGCTGTCCCGCCGGCGCGCAGCGCATCGGCGTCGTCGATGCAGTCGCCGCCCGCCAACGCAGATGCCACCAGCGTCATCATCTTGTCACCGGTGTTGGCTCGGCCTGGGGCCCGGCCCAGGTCCAGGCGCCGGTCAACCAGTTGGGACAAGGCCGAGGTGCAAGGCCAAGGTGGCGGGAAGGAGCAGGCCGGCATTGTTGACCAGGCGGTGGTCGTCGAAGGTGATGTGGATGCGGTCGAGGTGGTTGCGTGGTCGCATCTATTGGGTGCTCCTTGTTTCTGGTCGGTTTTCTGTTATAAAACCATTATCCCAGATTCAGAGGAGCACTTCCTTCCCTATCCGCCCTGTCGCGACACGCCCTCTATCGGTGGATTCGGGTTAAGAAATGGACTGGAAGGGCTGTTGACCAGGTTACGAAAAGCGAGGGTTGGGATTGGTCGTTTGCACCCCCTCAGAGACTTAATATCTCGGAAGACGGAGTCGTATTTGTCTATCCGCGCTTTGATGAAACCTATCTTGTGGAAGATGGAGCGACCTACATCACCGAGGAACCCCGTCAGATAGATCCGCTGCTGGACGAAGGTTTCTATGATGGCCAGTGGCAGGACCTGATTTTGCTTCGCGGGATTCTTAACATGGTTGTCCTTTATAGCTGGAACCTTTACGGTGAACAGGCTCACATCGAACCTAGCCATGGCTATCCAGCACCAGTAGGATTCGAGTATGTGGATAAGACCCAGAGATACAACGATGAGTTTAATGCGATGAAGTAGAGGTACCTGGTGAGTAGCGCCTCCATTGAGGACCTCGCCCCTGACTCTGGTAGAGCGTCACCGCTCCACACGGTCACTCGCCCACGACCCTTGGACAAATGCTAGTTATACGTCTGTGGTGTGTTTGGCGGGCACAGTCACCCGGTTATTGCCACTCCAGGCGATACGTGCTCCCCGATTCACGGACCTTATACAGTACTCGTGGACAACCCGAAGTCGGACACTGTACCGAGGCTTCCGACACGCGGCTCCGATTCAACTCGTCCATCAAGTCGGCAGAGAGGAGCGTGCCGCAAGTCGGGCAGTGTTCGCCTTCACCTTGTGTTTGACTCACCTGCACTACTCCCGACGCATCTTAGGGTCGAATTCGCGGAGGCTACGCCGCTCTGGCCTTGCCCCATGGTGACACGTATTCCAGGGAGTTCACGAACTCCCTGTGATGACCGCAGCGCCGACAAACGCCTTCGCTCGTGGGACCATCGGGCACCGCGATTACCCAGTGGTGGGCACAGTGCAACGTGATGTAAGCCGTGAGGCTGGCCTGGTTCACTGCTGACGGTGCCACTCCTCGATAGGCCCAATCCTGCGCCGTCTTGAGCGGCACCTTGAGCTCCACGGCCAACTCCCTCACAGTTAACCCTTGGTCTTGCAGCCAGCACTTCAAGTCCAACATGTGGGTATCTTACTACCGCCTCGTGAATTGCGCACTGCGGGAAGCCCATCGCCACGCGCTGCCCACGGGTGGCCGGATAGCTCAGGCGTCGCAGGTGTCACAGCGACCTCTTGCCCACTCTATCCCTTGGGCGGGCAGAAAACAGGCCCGACCCTCGAAGGGCGGGTGACTTTTCCTTACGACCTCCTCCAAACGATGCGCCTAACCAATCGTCTCAACGCACTTTTTTTCGCCTGAACGCCAGGCCTTTTATATTGTGGATCTAAGTCAAAGTCCTCCTGGAGGCGGGGTTTTGGTGCCGACCGCACAGCAATTTGTAGTTCGCGCTGCAGATCGGCTAAATCCAATTCCACGGGCCAGCGCCTCTTGCAGGTATGGCAGTAGAGGTCGTTTGATCTGGTACGGTATTCCAAGCCCTTTGTCTGCCCTCTACTCTTTCCACAACAGGGGCATTTCCCCTGTTTGTACCTTTCTGAAGCTAGGTCCAAAGTCAAGGTCCGACCAACGGCTCGTTTAGAGCTTTCCAAGATCAAATTGACCCCTCAACCAAGCGATCCGGTGAACTGTGCAAGGCACGGTGGGTACCCCCGTGTCTATTGGGTCCCTTTGAGGGTCCAAGATGTCGCGGAGGGCGTCTCCCAGGACGTTTCACGCATCGATATCTGGTTCACAAATAGGCTGGCGCCGCCGGCGTTTTCTCCTTCTTCGGCAGGCCTGGGACCACCGGCATCCAGGGTCCAATACCCCCATAGTTCTTGGTAGTGCCCCTAAGCATTCCTCCCCAGCTATACATGATGGCTCGCTCACACATTATGGTGCCCTCGTCGTCAAGAGCGATTGCAAGAGGATTTGCAATCGCTCTTGCAGTAATGGCGCCCTCACAGGATCTAGCTCGCTCCTCATATTCAGCGGTCTTCCCGATGTTGAACCTGACCAACTTATCGGCGGCCTGGTCAGCCAATTCCTGCCGACGCCTTCTTGCGCGCCTGGCAGCCAATCAAGGCCGCCGGCTTTCCGGGCGATGAAGCCATCGAGACTCGTCGCTATGTAAACCGAGACTTTCATGTCTTCAGGCGATGCTATTTCAGGTTCCCCAAACCTAACTGGCGTGCTTGCCGAACATCATCCAACCACCGCTGCTGGGCGTGGAGAAGGCCGCCAGCGCCGTCTCTGCCTTCACCGTGACCTGCCTGCGCCCGGCCGTGCCCCTTAGCTGCTCGATGCTGTCGGTGTACATGGCGGTGCGGGTGCGGCCATTGCCAAGATTGCCACCGCCGGAGCTTAGGGGATGGAGACCTTCAACCCGTATATCGCCTTTGTAAAAAGCGAAGGCATCGCCCCGCTTCACGCCGTGCCACTGGAACGCCTCTAGGTAGAACTGGCTCATGGTGGCGTAACCGTCGTAAGGGTTGAAAACGTGCACGTCCGAGGGACCCATCCCTGCACCCTCGTACATCCTTTTCGCGGCGCGGTCCGTCCAGTCCTCGATCTCGTCCAAGTCCGGCTGGGTGGTCCGGTTAGGGAAGTTGTGCTGGGAATGGTTCAGCACGTAAACGGGCGGCTGCTTCATGTCCCGGGCGCGCTCGGCCGTGGTGAACAGGTAGGCTGCCGATGCGTTGACCGGCCGGTCGCAGTCCCACAACCGCAGTGGATTCAGGATATACCGGGACGATAGGTAGTCCTCTAGCGTAAGCTGGTCGATCCCGTTGCTGGCGTTGAACCCCCAAGGCGTCATAAGCCCGTTGCGATGCTGGTTGATCACGAACGGGGCCAGGTCGTCGTGGGTCCCACCGTACTTGAGGCAGTACTGATTGTGGGGGAAGATGTTGATGAAGTCGTTTCCCCCGTGGTTACCCCAGGGCACGGTCCACTGGCGTCCGCCCTTGGCGTAGTCCTCGGCGTTCTCCCCGCCGCGGCGATACCTGCCTTCGAGGTTGCCCGTGGGGTATATCACCAAACAGGTGGTGCAACGTCCGTCGGCCACTGACTGGGCGGCAAGACCCATCATCTCTCCGATGGCGGGCACGTTGGCCGGGGTGTATTTGACGTTGGGCAACTCCATGTTTTTGACCAGCCACTCGGCGTTGATCAAGGTGAGGCCCCATTCCGAGTCGTAGGGCGCGTCGAAGTATGGCCTTGGCGCCCAATTGGACGAGGAACCTCCAGCGCCGCCGGCGATGTGGCTTTGGCAACAGATAACACCGTCGATCTGGTCCGGGGTTACGCCCGCATCCTCCATGGCGCGCTCGCAAGCGAGCATGGAATAGGCACCCAGGGTCTTGTCCATGGAGGTTCCGTCCCACCGGCGGTCAACGGGAGAATGTCCGTAACCGGCCACGGCGACCTTACCCCGGGCCTCCCAAACTCCCAGTCCGTCTTTATCTCTGCGCCACTGATATTGGTCTTGTGTAGCCATGATTCACCTATTATCTGGTCACATGGGAGGAAAAGGGCCGGCTATCCGACCACCTGCCATTCGTGGATGAGCTGGTCCGGCGCCACTTCTTCAAAGATCACCTGGACCGCCGCCTCCCCCGGGGCCTCGTAGGGAGGAATTCCGGGAAGGTTTGAGTAAAAATTGATGCTGGTGTCTTCGTCCAGGGTTATCAGCGCCAGATTGTAGGGTTGATCGGGCATGCGCCGGTTCAGGCGGCCGTCTTCGATAACGATGGAGGTAGAGATGTGGCCCTTGCCCTCCACGTCTGTCCATTCCAGTTTTTCGCCGGAGCCGCAGGCTAGGCATGACTGCCGCGGCGGGTACTGGAGCCGGTTGCAGGCAGTGCAATTTTGCAAGATCAGCCGTTTTTCGTTGACGGCGTCCCAAAATGGCTTGCTCAGATCATCCGCAACCGGGATTATCTTGGGCATATTACCCCTCCTGTTTTATCATCGACCGTTATGGAACATGGTCTCACCTAACAGGATCGATAAGCGGAGACCCGTTGGACGGGACTGTATCGTAATTTGGCGTTTTACAAGCGAACATACTTAGTTATTTCGTAATCGAACGGTCTAGATCCACAATATAGTAATCTTCTAGCTCTGCGCTGTCTACATTATTTGGAATAATTACAATTTATGGAATCCAGTGATTGACAAAATAGCACCCTAAGAGTACAAATGCCTGCAACATCTTTTGAAACAGGAATTAACGATACGTGAGTAACCTATTATTACATCCATTCGGATAGTTTTTCCGCATCTCATTTTCAGGTAAATCGGAGTCGTGGGTCTATCACATTCGGATGAGGTAAGTCATGTTTAAACTGTTGTGGACCAAGCGTGGGTTCGTGATTGGGGCCATGGTTGCTGGTTTGATGCTGGCGGCAGTCGCCTGTGGCACATCTGAGGAGGGGGCCACAGGCCCCGCCGCGGCCGCGCCGGTTGTCACCCAGTATCCCGATCCGCCGACGTCGGTGCCAACAACCGGCGCGGCCGCGACCCAGGTCCCCACGCCAACCCCGACCCAGGTCCCCGTGCCAGTGGTGTCGGATCAACCCAAATACGGCGGGCAGCTGACGGTGGCGCAGACTGCTGAGCCGCCCACCTTCGATCCCCACGCCACCAGCTTGTCTCTGACTACCAACCACGTGCACCTCACCCATAACCGGGTAATCCGATACAAGTCGCTGGCATCTCCCGAGAACGCGCGGTACGGAGACCTCATCCTTTACCCCTCCCTTGCCGAGAGTTGGGATATCAGCGGCGGTGGAACGGTCTTCACGTTCAAGTTGCGCAAAGGCGTGGCCTGGCACAAAGATGAGCCCCTTAACGGGCGGGAGTTGACCTCCGAGGACGTCGCGCGAGCCTGGAAGCGTATGCACGAAGATTCATCCCGGTTCTCGGGCTTCTATGACGGTCTCCTCAGTGTCGAGACACCAGACCGGTACACCGTGGTCCAGACCATTGACAGGCCCCTAGCCTCTTGGCTCCACAGGATCGCCGATGGTGAGGCAGCCTGGATCACCAACCAGGATTTCGTGGACTTTAAGGGAGCGGACTTCGGCGTAGCCCAGGACAGCCTGGTGGGTACAGGTCCGTTCCTGTACGATGAGGCGCAGCCGGGCGCCAGCTACACATATGTCCGAAACCCCGACTACTGGGAGCAGCCCTATCCCTACCTGGAATCCATGAAGTGGATCGTCCTCCCTGACCGCTCTGCCCAGGAGGCTGCCTTCGTCTCCGGGCAACTAGACTACTATGTCCCCAGGAGGCCGGAAGACTTCGATCGCATCGTCAACGCTGTACCCAATGTCAGGTTACGGGAGACCACGGGTCTGGCCAATACCACTGACGCCCTCATGTTCAACATGGATCTGCCCAAGTGGCAGGACGTCCGGGTCCGCTTGGCCGTGTTGTTCGCCGTGAATGACGAACGAGTCATCGAAGACCTGTATAGTGGCCGGGGGAAATACAACGCGTGCATACCTTCCGCCCTCCGCGGCTTCTCTTTGGAACAGGATGAGCTGAGAGAGCTCTATCCCTACGACCCGGAGAAGGCGAAAGCCCTTCTCGCCGAAGCCGGCTTCGGCCCCGGCGAGTTCAAGTTCGAGATCATGATGTTCACCAGCTACAGCCAGGACAATCAGGACATCGCGGTAATGAGGCAGGCCGATCTCCAGGACGCGGGGTTCGACGTCACGATCAATCCCATTCCAGTGGGCCAGGGGCGTCCCCGGGTGATCGAGGGGAACTTCGACACGGTGCAACAGCCCCACAGCACAGGCGTGGAGCCGGACGAGATGCTTAGCGGCTTTGTGCCCGGTGGCCCCAGGAACTTTATGCGAGTGGACGATCCGAAGGTGACTCAGTGGATGGCTCAGCAGGAAGTGGAGTTCAACCGTGAGAAGCGGGGAGCCATCACCAAGGAGTTCTCTCGCTATTGCGCCGAACAGGCACTTTATGTTCCCAGTCCCGAGCGAGTGCAGCAACAATTGGTCCAGGGCAGGGTGAAGAACTTTGCCTTGGTCGACGTCGCCTCAGACGAGCCAGACGAAAAGTACGTCTGGATCGAGCCCTAGAGAAAACCGGCCCCGCGGCCACGCCAGTTTTAACCAGTCACCATCCCTTACCCGCCGGAACCGCGGGGGGGATGGTGTGGTACAGATAAGGAGTCCGCCAGCATGACAGGCTACATCGTCCGCCGTTTGCTGCTGATGGTCCCCACAGTATTCCTGGTTGTCACCCTCACCTTCTTCTTGATGCACATCGTCCCCGGAGATGCCATCCTGGCCCAGATTGAGGAGGGAACAAACCTCCGGCCGGAGCAGATGGAGTTGATGCGAGAGAGGCTAGGCCTGAATCAGCCTCTGTACGTTCAGTACGGGAAGTGGTTGTGGGGCTTGCTCCACCTGGACGCGGGTGTCTCGCTTTACACCGGGCGCCCGGTAATTGACCAGTTGCTCAGAGCCATGCCCATCAGCATTGAGCTGATTGTGTTCAGCCAGATCCTCTCCATCATCGTAGCAATCCCCATCGGTGTCATCTCCGCTATTCGCCAAGACACATGGTTGGACTATCTCCTGAGGACGACGAGCATTGGAATGCTGGCGGCGCCCTCGTTCTGGATCGCCACCTTGGTGATCATCTTTGGGGCGTATTGGTTTCTTTGGGCACCGCCTTTCGGCTATATGCCCATCTGGGAGGACCCCATCACGAACTTGCAGCAATTTCTCATACCGTCGGCCATTATCGGGCTTTCTGGCTCGGCCACGAAGATGCGCATGACCCGCTCCACGGTGCTGGAGGTGCTGCGCCAGGACTACGTTCGTACTGCCCGGGCCAAAGGGCTGTCCGAAAGGGTAGTTATGATACGCCACGTCCTTAAGAACTCATTGATCCCCGTCATCACAATTTGGGGAGCGAGCATCGCCGGTCTGGTAAATGGGAGCATCATCATTGAAAACATCTTTGGGTTGCCGGGTGTCGGCCGGTCTATAATCCAGGCTATCACCAACTCGGACATGACCCAGCTCCAGATCAACGTACTGTTCTACGGTTTAGCAATTATGGTCATCAATCTGATCGTCGACCTCAGCTACACTTGGTTCGATCCCCGAGTGCGGTATAGCTAGTCGCCAAGGGTGGACATGAACGAGATTCAAATACAACCTTCGCGGCGGACAGCGGCCCTGGCGGTGGTCCGGCCCGCCAGCCGCCTCGTGACGCAGGCGGGCCGGACCAGCCGGACCTTCATCAAGCGACGACCGTTAGGAGGCGTTTCAGGGTTCGTCATCCTGGTCTTGGTCACTGTGGCCTTGTTTGCCCCGCAAGTGGCCCGGTACGACCCGATGGCCCAACATGCGGGACGAATCCTGGAGGCGTCCAACTGGGAGTTCTGGATGGGGACCGATCACCTGGGCAGGGATGTCTTCAGCCGGCTCGTGCATGGCGCTAGGGTTTCCATCGTCGTCGGGTTCACCGCCGTGGCACTAGGGACCGTCGGTGGGTCGTTGATTGGCCTGGTTTCCGGGTTCCAAGGAGGGAAGTTCGACCTCTATGTCCAGCGGCTAGTCGACGCTTGGATCGCCTTTCCGGGGCTGGTCCTGATCTTGGTCTTGGTCTCCATGCTTGGCCCGAGCTTAATCAATGTCTCCATCGCCATCGGGATCGGGACCATGCCAGGGACCTCCCGCGTTGTGCGGAGCGCCGTGCTGACCACGAAGGAGAACGAATATGTGCTTGCGGCTTATGCGGTGGGAGCAAGCAGAATGCGCATCGGTGCGCGGCACATCCTGCCCAACGTCATGGCGCCTATTATCATCGTCGCCACCGTTTCCCTGGGAACAGCGATCCTGGCAGAGGCATCCCTGAGCTTTCTCGGCCTGGGCGTCCCCCCTCCGGCCCCCACCTGGGGCGGTATGCTGGCCCGCGAGGGGCGCGAATTCATGATCATCCAACCCATGTTGGCGCTCTGGCCCGGGTTCGCCATCACTGCCGTCGTGATGGCCTTCAACCTGTTCGGCGACGCTCTTCGCGATGTTTGGGACCCCAGGCTGCGCGGGGGGCATTAACCAGGACGGAGCAGTTCCCCTCCACTCACCAGCCCACGAGCGGCGGTCGTCCGCGATATAACCAATAAGAACTCCGCTACCATCGTGCTCCTAGAAACTCGGACGGAAACCCCGATTCTCCCCAAGCCGTCGTTTTCTCAGCGACGATTGTCGATGTAACAGTGGGTTCTTGAACCATATTACAGATACTATCATGCCACATAAGACTATAATACGTCTGTCTGGCGTAGCGCGAAACCCGGCCAATGGCTTTCCGGCCAGACTTCTAGTGGAATGGCCAGCTGAGGTCTTGAGCGGGGAGACTGTTTGAGATTCTGAAGGATGCACTTGCCCCTCGGGTCAACGTTGTACGTGCCACTAGAGCATGAACTTCGCCCGAGCCAATCGCATCATACCGTCTCTCCATGAACTCTCCGGGGCTGTCGTCTTTCAGTGATAGCATCCTCCCGTCTCCATCGATATAGCCGACGATGATAGCGGTTGTAATGTCGTTGGTGTCCACCGTTTTTTCGGACTCCTGCTGTAATCTCCGCCAATTACCGTTTAGATGGGCAAGTTTGGTTTCCGCATCACTTTTGAAGTCTTCCCATGTATGGGTGTTCTCAAAATATTGATTTATCCACCGCTGAAAGTCCGCTGCGATTGCCGTCAGCCCCGTAGTGCCATAACACAAAGCGGTGCCTGGGATCTCATAGAGTTTAACGGCTTGCGTTTTAAAGCCTTTATCATTGACCTCGCTGTCCGAAGCTATAAGGAAATATCCTTCGCACTCCAAAGCCGCTACAACAGACAAAGCGCCACTTCCGACACAGTTTTGTGGATCATCACAGCTACATGCGGAAGGTTAACAGATATCCGCGGGATTCAAGTGGTTAGTTACCAAGACTGTCCGGTCCTCCTAAGTTTGTGCGTAGTTCGCGCCTTTGCGTCGCGAATTTCATGGCATTGGGCGCCGGGCCAAACCCGCGTTCGTCGCCCGGTTCTCCGGGTCGCCGAATGTCGCAACCTGGCAGATTGCCCACTCGGGTCTGCGTTTCTTGGCCGGCCGAAATCCCCACCGTACGCCAGCCGCTTATCTTCGGCCAGTTCCACTTGCAAGATGTCAAGTTCATCTGGGGCTAACTCACCGCCCCAACCAGGTTCAAACAGCCGTTGGTCAATCCTCATCATCACCACCTCTGCCTCCATTTGGTCAAAACCGATCACCGTTGAACACTCTCCGGTCCAGGTTTTCCAAGCCCATCTCGGCGCGGAGAGCCCTGATCCTTTCAAGTAGTTCAGGGTTTAAGTCCTGACCCTTGAACCCAGGGGTCATTGTCATCCGCATCAACACATCGACAGCCACATCCTGTTCCCTCCATTTGTTGTAAAAAAGCGTTAGATCCTGCCTGCTTTCGCATTGGAGGCAAACCAGGAACGATTGATGGAATACCTCCCAGTCATCAGTGTCTACGATTTCAGGAGAGTCATCTTGTTGCGCCACTGTCGTGCTCCTTTGGCGTGATGTTTACCCAACCCGCAATATCCCGATATCGATGGGCTACTAGCGGGTGTGGGCCGTAGCCCTCACCGCCGTTGCCGGTACCACCACCGTTATGGCCACCGGGCAGCCCACGGCCCCTGTCCTGGCCGTTAACCGAGACCCGGCCTTGTAGTTTCTGTGATTGTTTGAATCGAGCCATGCCACCACCTCTTACCGCCTAATATGTTTACCGTCCTGGGAGTGTGATACTCTGCCGCAGCCCATCAAGCCGATCTTTGAGTTCCGCCTGTGTCAGGGGCTCCAAGGGCACCTGGTCGGTAACCTCACGCCGTATCGCCATAACCTGTTGAATACAAGCCGACACCTGTGCGTGATTACCTGCACCCCTCAAAGGAGTGCTTCCCATCCACTTCCCCGTGAGTTCCCCCCCACGGGTGTACTCACCATGACGGAGCCCATCTAGGAGTTCGTCCATATCGTCCTTGAACGCGTTGATGGTTTCCTTGTCCGCCGAATTTCTCAGCTCACCCTCTAACGTGGTTATCCGGCGATTTGCCGTATCGTTGCTGGCATCCGTGCGGGCTTGAGCGCGGCCCCGTAGAGCACCCTGGTAAGCCTCCCAAGCTACCTCAACCTGTTGTTGGGCCTTCTCCGCCGCCTTTGTCAATTGCATATTGTGTTCCTCAGCCAAGGGGCCTCACGTTGCTCTGCGAGACAGGGCTATGGTGTGCCCCTGTGCCTTGCCGATGCGGCAATACTGGAGGCTACATGAATTATGCAAGACGTATTCCACTGTTTGCCTGAACCCAGGCCAACGGGTATCGGCTCCGGTCCCGGACCAACCCACCTCCTTCGCCAACAACCGCTATTAGGTCAAACGTTTCCTGGGAGAGGGCGGCAAGAAAAAAGTCTACCTGGCCCAGGACACCCTCCTGGACCGGGAAGTAGCCTTCGCCCTGATTAAGACCGAGGGTCTTGATGAAACCTCCCGGACTCGCATCCAGCGGGAAGCCCAGGCCATGGGACGGCTGGGTTCCCACCCGCATATCGTCACCGTCTTCGACCTTGGAGAAGAACAAGACCAGCCCTACATGGTCACGGACCTCATGGGCGGCGGCGACGTGGAAGGCGTCATTGAGGAGGCCGACGGCCACCGGCTTCCCCTGGAGCAGGCAATCAGCATTGCCGTTGAGACCTGCCGGGGCCTGGAGTTCGCCCACAGCCGGGGCATTGTCCACCGGGACCTGAAGCCGGGCAACGTGGCACGCGGGAGCGAACACGTGAACTGACGGCCTGGTGCAATGTGCCAGGGCCAGGGAAACCAGTCCGGCCCCTGCCCGTGTGTACACGCGTGGTAGGACTTTGGGCAAGAACTGCGCTGACGGGTGAAATCATCAGATTAGGCGCAAATGGTTGTGCGTTGGCCAGCATTCGTGATATAATATCGCAAGTCTCAACAAAAGGTTGTTGGGGCTCTTTTTTTGCCCAGGTCGAAAGTAGCTAATGCCCAGGTTCTAGCCGGGGTTTTCACCTAAATGACCCCGAAGCCTAATCTCATGCTTAGCAAATGCACGGTGGTACAATTTAAACAGCCTACCCGCCCGATAAATCCCGTGAATGATGCGAGGAGCGTCGATTGGCTAAGAGAGCCCAAAAAATCAGGGAAGACCACTTAGAACGACAAGAAACCGCAGAGGAACTCCGTGAACGAATCAGGGTGCTATTCAAGTTGAAAGAAACTCCTGACGACAAACACGTGAAATTCTTGTTGAGTCGACTCGAGAAGTACAAGACGACAGGATACGTCTAGGGCCGAACTCCCAGCCATTCAAACTGCCGACGCTTTGACAACATACTGGGCATGACAGGGCGGTGTTGGGCGGTAGGTGGCAAGGCCACTGCCATCATGCACCCCTCCTTTAGGTCACGGCGCCTCTCTTCCCGATTCTCCTGCCGCTGCAACCTGGCCTAACCCAACGATAGGGGCGCCATCCTCACCCACCGAGAATGGCAGGAGAGGACCGGCTCGGGCACCGTCCAGCCGTTGCCGACACACGCCGGGGTTGGCGCCAGCCGGAAAAACGGTTCACTAATAAGCTATATGTATAGCTTGTAGAGGAGGAGACTGGGTTAGGCGCCGCCACCTGTCCGTTGCAGCACCACCGGACGAGCCAAGATAGGGAGTTAAATGGTATGAGCAGACAGATACTAGAGATTACATTACGTCTCCCGGATGGTCAGGAGCTCACGGGCCGGGGGCGCAATGTGCCCGCGACTATGGAGCGCATGTACAATGAGGCCCTCACTCCAACACCCCGACGCCATGTGAGGTTTATGGAGCCCTTGGAGTCTGGACAGAGGCGATACTACGGCTCCTTCCTCGTCCAGTTTGGATACCGTAGCGGTCATGACACTACTTTCGACGGGGTTGTGGAAGCAGAGGTAGTGGCCCCATAGGCAAAGGCATCCTGAGGGTCAAGGCGTGGCTTCGTCGTAGCCTTGGTTAGCCGTAGTCTTGGTTAGAAGTAGGCTTTTCTCCGATTTCTTCTAAATGCCCTTTTACGAACAAGCAGAAGAGATCGATTTCTTTTCAGTAGCCTGCTAGAACGGCCACTCAGGTCGAAGACGCGCCGACGGGCTCCCTCACTCGGCCATTTACATTTCTTAAATCTTCGACTCTCTGGCGCATTTGGTCTAACCTTGCGAAATCGTCTATCCCCGATATGATGTTCACCGCCGCGAAGCCCTTACTTCCCCTATCGGGATAGTCGCCATATCTCACTTCGCTAACTTTCGTCATTTGCTCTAATTCGGCTCTACCTTTTATGATCGCCTGGGTGTAGAGGTGCTCCGGCTTCCCAACAGTTACCAGCGCGGCAGCCCTGGCCCCGCTTACATCACAGGGAAAGGTTAATGAGCTTTTCTCCAGGCTTTTTGCAATTATGGTTGCTAATTCATTGGTATCAGGCTCTATTCCGCCTTTCCAGAATTGCAAGTTCGACTTGATCCTTTCAGCATGGTACCCGATTGTTGACACCGCGCCGCCGGCGCCCAGAGTAGCTATAACCTCAGATGAACTGAATGCCTCTTGGGGAGCTGGCCTGACTTCCCCGGCGCTTAACAGCAGAGTCAGCCTTTTCGCCAGATTTTCATTGATTCGCTGATACATCCCTTCTAGAAACTCGGACGGAAACCCAGATTCTCCCCAAGTCGTCGTTTTCTTAGCGACGATTGGCGATGTAACAGTGGGTTCTTGAACCGTATTACAGACACTATCATGCCACATAAGACTATAATACGTCTGTCTGGCGTAGCGCGAAACCCGGCCAATGGCTTTCCGGCCAGACCTCTAGGGATTCCCGGTTGTCCATCCCCTGCTCATATTGCTGATTATCGACCAGCAGGATATTGTCGAAGTTTTCCTTCCATAGCTCGAAACACCTTAGAGCATTGGACAAACATAGGGCCTCCTTGTCTGAGGGCATGGCAGTCGCGGAAGGAAGAACTCCCAGCACGTATACTGGCTTGTGATAAACCTCTCTAAGTTCCGCTGCTAGAATATGAGACCCACCAGCCCCACTGCCCCCAGCCATCCCAGCTATCACCCAAAAAGCCTCGGGATCAAATTTGTTACTGCGTAAATCGATTCGATCCATCATTTGTGAAAGAGATTTTTCCGCTATCATGGCGCCAACTTCAATGTCAGCGCCTACACCACTAAGGTGGACCCTGTGCCTATACATTCCGATAAGCGTTTTTTCGCGGATGTTACCGAGATCTGCCAGGTCTGCCTCTTCTGTGTTTATTGCCACCGCATCGTAAATTTTGCTGCTGGGTTAACTCTGTGGCAGGGACCGTGTGTGGCCCTTTCTGTGTCGATGAGTTCGCCGCCATCGGTGGATACATGTCAAAAATCATCCTAGCCCTGAGAGGAATGCACCAACAATCATTAATGGGATAATCGCGATGACAAACCCGATCACTACTACTCCGACCGCTCTCCAAGTCGACTCATAATCCAGTGCGTGCCTCACCGCTATCACCATCGCCACAAACTGCCAGATGGATGCGATTACGGCTATCGGTACACAGATACCCGGGATGAACAAAAACACTTGTAATACCCCTGGAGTCTGGGCGAACCCAGTTGTCCGAGCAAGTTGACCCCAGTTTGCATCGGTGCCCGGAGTATTGAGGATGGTAGTGCCCACCCAGTAAGTAACCAGAGCCCACAGCGCCCGTCCAACTAAACCGCGGATTATTCCAAATATCAGCCCTACAATTGGGAAATCCGCTGCCGCCAGTCCTCCGATGGCGGTCGCAATCGAGACAATGATAACCACCAACATTGCCTGGCTGGTGGCGCCATGGTCATCTTCGACTTCCTCGAAGGTGTGGGCGTCCAAGCGGGCAGCCCCAATCATCCTTTGCAGCATTTTACGTTCCTTTCGTTCGTCAATTCAGACGCCTCAGTGGATTACAGCGGGAAGTCCACTGGGTCAGAGTCCGGGTGTAAACCGGTTTCGATACCTGGGAAGGCTATTTCCGCGTCAGACCACAAAGGATCATTCCACCTGCCGAACTTGCATCCGTTTAGCCTAGTGATGTGGGAGGCGCGGATGGCGGCACGTGATTCATGGGAACTAACGGCGTCCCGGCTCCGTCTTGAGATTTATACCGAGAATTTCTATAGCAGCCGGGGGTCGACTTAGGGGAAAAGGCGAATCGCAGCCGTGGCCGCAAGCGCGCTCACGATGGCCACGTTGGTTCTCCTCTTGACCGGGTGTGGCCAATCTTCCATTACAACCGGTGCGCCGCATTCATCTGGGACACCAGATGTGGCCGACGTAGCGGTCGATTTCTTCCAAGACGAGGCCCGCACAGGCAGCGTTTATGTCCGCAGCCAAATGCCCAAGGGTGATCTGATTCGATTTTTTATCGAGGTCCCCTACACCGGGCCAGGCTACCGGTTGGACGCGGTGGATTTCGAGTTCCGATCCGACGCGATACAGCCGTTGATAATGCTTGAGCCGGCGCCGGGAACGTTGACCCAAAACATCAGTTTTTCACGAGTTGACTCAGTGGTGCATTTATCGGTTCTGGACACGGGACAAGCCGGAAACGGCACGGTCTTGTTCAACTTCGTGGCTCAAAACAACGTGTTTCAGGGCAACGGTCTCCAATTGCACGCGGAGCTTGAATTCGGAGCCGGGCATGCAGTGGCCGACCTGACAATACCGCCAGCCTGGTAACTTTAAGCCCAGGGACCCCAGCACCAACGGCCTACAAAAAATAGCCCCCGGTATTAGCCGGGGACCGTACATTCAAACCTGGAAAGTGCTCAATTGATCGTTCAGTTCAAGCCGCGCTGGTAGCCCGCATAACCGGGAGCGACCCGATCACAAACCTGCAAATCAGCTTCAGTTAGCCGAAATAATTATTTCCCCAAGTTTCTCAATAAGGCCGACAAACCGGTATCCCTCTCCGTGTACATTCATAATCCAACGGTGATCCTGGTTCCCGTCGCTCAACTTGCTTCGCAGCCGCTGGACGTACTTCTTCGCCAAATAAGAACTATCCGTCTTGCCGCCCCAAATGCTGATTTCTATAGTGTGGTGACTCACCACAGAGCCCCGGTTTTTCATCAACAGATGGAGCAGTTGGAACTCGGTGGATGTCAAAGCCACCTGGCGGTCGCCCAAGAATACCTGACATAGCTGGGTTCAGCAGCAGGTTGCCGCTATGAATCGGCCTATCCTCTTCCGGTCGCTGGGAACTACTGGCCCTCCTCAAAAGGGCCCAAACCCGGGCCATGACCTCGGGCAACTCACAGGGCAGGCGGACGTAATCATCCGCCCCTAGCTCCAACGCCGATACGGCCTCCATTTCATCGCCCTGGTCACTCAGGACCAGCACTGGGATGTCGGAAAACTCCCGGATTTTCCGCATGGTCTCCGACAGGGTCATGTCGGTGTAACTTGGATGAATAAGCACTACGTCGGGAGAATCGTTCTCTGCCGACTCCAGCCCGTTGGTTGCCGTGGTGGCCACCGTTGGCTTGTTATGGGGCCAGCGGAGACGAAGGCTCAACTCGGCCATCTCAGTTACTCGGGAATCGTCGCTGATTAAAATCGATTTCATGTTGAACCATCCTGTTGCGCTATTGTTGACGAATCGGAGTGCAGTCTCGCCTACACTACGCCCGTTGGAGGCTGCAGGCGCGAGATCGCGCCTGCAGCTTACAATTTATCTCGGGTTTCTGCCGCCACGATTTTGGTTTTGGTTGCCTGGCGCAAAATCTTCCCTAGCGGATCTGGCTTCTTCCCGGGCGGCCTTGGCTTGTTCCCATTTGGCCCTGGCGCGTTCCCGATTAGCCCTCGCACGTTCTCGATTATCCTTTGCTTTATCCAGACCTTTGGCCACGGCTTCCGCAGCCTGAGGCGGCAGGTTTTCCCTGTTGCTTAGTCTTTCGATGATCACCACGTTGCGGGCGGCGTGCTTTTCCAGTATCTCGCCTAATTTCTCGATTCGACGGTCGCGCTGCTCCGCTTGTTCGTCGGACAGTTCCTGTCCGTTCGACCCCAAGTTCTCCAGGAAAGCCCGTAGGCGTTCATGTACTTGCTGGGCACGGACTAGACCTCTCACTCTTGGATGACCGTCGTCATCGACTTCTCCGGATCTGCGGGCGCGGGCTCCATGGCCTCGGCCTCGGAACCCCACCACGACTTCGCCGACCTCGGGTACGCCAGCTTCGGGATCCAGTTCAACTTCTTCGGTGGTCCCGTCGGCGCTCACTATGGTAACGGTGCTAACGCCTTCATCGTTGGTGTCCACGCTTTCGACGGCGCCGTTTACGGGCTTCGCCGGGGTGGGTTTGAGCACAATCTTACGGGCTTCCCGGACGACTCCATCTCCCCCATCCGAGACGAAATCCACCAGAACCGCTACCCTCGCATCGTTAACCAGTTCCCCCGCCCAGGGGCCTCCTGGCAGCTTGGTTATCGGTTCCAAATCGCCACCGGTGGGTTTTTGTATCATCACAATTCCCTGCCTTGTGGAGACGGAGAAAAAGTCTGGGTTCTCAACTTGGAAGTAAGTTCCAACGTAACCTTTACGTGTGCCCGCCTTTTTCTCTACTTCGACCACATCTTGGGGAAATGGGTCACCGCTTCCGGCGCCAGTGACGCCGGTGGAGAACGTTCCACGGTAGCCCTTCCGTATGCCAACCTCTTTCTCGCTTTGGGCCAACTGCATTGCGTCGCCGCTGGCGGCGCCGGTTGATGGGTTTAACACGGCGCTGGTCATATTGGCCGATGCCAGCCCAACGCTGAAAAGGAATATCGTGATAGCTAGGAGTGGGATCATCCACTTGAGTCGACGCATTTCGCAGCCTCCTGAGAATTGGTTTCAATATGTATAACAACCCCAGCAAGGAAAAGGTTAGCAGCGGGTTTTAGACAAAACTTGAAGCAACTATCGGAGTGGTTCTCGGAGTTGTTCGCCGAAGTGGTCAGAGCGGAGCGGAAGGGCGTGCGATGAGCCATTGAGCCGGGTGTTAGGCAATGCTCCGGTTCAACCAGAGTCTCTAGAAGGCGGGGCTTGAAGGACAGAACGTGTTGAAATGGTCACTGATGCCCAACATGGACCCCTTTATGGGATTGCGGGCATCGAAGGATCGGGAACGGGGCCTGGATCAGGGCAAATAGAAGGCAGCCACAGTCTGGAACCGGACGTTCCCTTGGATATCAGTCGCGACAACTTCGATGAAGTTTGGCCCTTCTTCCAAAGTCACGGTGGTGGAGAATATACCCAGAGCATTTATCTCCACCGGGTCGCCGTTCACCCCGACGATAGCATCCGGCCGGGTTCCACCGGCTACGAGAATCGTCTCGGTAGAGACCTCTAGAGGTCTGGCCGGAAAGCCATTGGCCGGGTTTCGCGCTACGCCAGACAGACGTATTATAGTCTTATGTGGCATGATAGTGTCTGTAATACGGTTCAAGAACCCACTGTTACATGGACAATCGTCGCTAAGAAAACGGCAGCTTGGAGAGAATCGGGGTTTCCGTCCGAGTTTCTAGACCGTCGGGAGGATAATACAGGGCAAAGGGCAGGCCTGCCGTGGGTGAAATGAAAAAGACCGCTACCTGCTCGCCCGCCGTCTCACCAGACAGATCGGCGGCTTCCACCTCGATCAGGTTGATCCCTTCGTCTAATTGAAGGTCGTATGAAAATCTCCCATCGGAAGAGACATCAACCGGAATCCCGTTCACGCCAACCACGGCATCCACACCGGTGATGCCCATCACTCTCACGGCATCGGTCTCCACGCCGGCCCCATCTTGACGCGCCAGAAGCTCGAACACCAGGCTTGAAGTGGGAGTAGCCGGCAAAGTGGCCAACGTGGTGGGTGGTGGTGTGGCGCCTTCACTCGTTGGGCCGGGAGTGGAAGTGGAAACAGGCGTGGCTGTAACAGTTGCGGTCTCTGTTGCGGTGTCTATGGTCGGTGAAGGTGTGGCGGCCGGGGTTCCCGCTTCGGCGGTGGAAATCGGCTGTTCGGTGGGGTCTCCACCACAGGCGGCCAGCGACAATATGATTATGGCGGCAAAAAGCAGACCCCAACGGCCCACGCTAAATTTCATGGCTGATGCTAATCTCACCGGTAAGATCTCCTAATCTTGGAATTGACGCCGCTCTGTAATCTGGCGGACTATCGGCTGTCGCCTGGATCTGCCGTATTCGCGGCTTTTACGGCGGCGCGAACACTTTCTTGAGCCTGCTTGATTGCCTCCAGGGCCTCGCCCACCCCGGGCTGAGCCTGGTTTGGCGCCTTGGGTAGTGTTTCGTTCAAGATAGCCTGGACAGATTGTTGACCATCGGCCGCCTCTTGAAGGGCCTCCAGGAATTTGGGGTTGGGTCCGGTGGCCTCAGTCCGCTGACGCTGGGCCTCAAAGTCCATTACCGCATTTAGGCCCGCCAGATTTTCATCCAGTCTTTCCAGGGCTTGGGAGATGGCGCTGGAGGAGGCTTGTTCTTTGGCCACAAGCTCCTGAACCTCTTCCGCCCGTTCCTTGACCAACCGTGTGTACATTTCCACCTTGGCTTCAGGAGACCGGGCAAACCAAAGTCCCGCCGTCTCACGAAGTTCCTTAACGGGATATAGAGCTTCGCCGGGGACCGATCCACTCGAGGCTGCCACGGTTCCGGCGCCGCCAAGGGCCACGACTGCAACCAGCACGACCAGTGCAGCAGCCACCGAGGCCATTCGCGGGAATAGGGAGAAAATACCTGCGATATTCCCTTGCTTGGCTTGCTTCCGTTCCCATTCGCCCTTCACGCGGCCTCGAAGCCGTGCTCGGGTCGCATCGTCCATCTCAATGGCGAAGTGGCGGCGGGACTCCACTGCGGTTTGCAGCAGGGGCGCTAGTTCATCGGCCTCGTCTGGATATTGGGCGAGGCAGTCGTCTAAGGAACCGCCTTTCTCCAAAAGCTCCAAACATTCTTGAATGACTTCATCAATTTTAGCTTCCATGACTGACAGCCCCCTGCTGTTCCAATATCCGCCTCAGCGCCCTTAAAGCGCTGTGCTGCAAAAATTTCACCGCCCCGTCGGTCCGCTTCATCACCTTCGCTGTTTCGGAGATGGATAGCTCTCCCGCGAACCGCAGGCTCAAGACTTGGCGCTGCAAGTCGGTGAGACCTTCCCCCGCTCGGATAGCTTCGCTGAAGCTTCCTTTTTGCAGGGCCTCTTCCGCTGGGTCATCCGATGCGGCCACGATATCTTCCAAGGGTGTTTCAGGCCGCCGCGACCGTTTCTTTAAATGATTGACTGCTTGGTTATGGGCGATTCGGTAAAGCCATGCTATGAAAGGCGGTCCCTTGGACTTATAAGAGGGCAATCCCTTCATGGCCCGGATAAACACCTCCGCGGTTACGTCTTCGGCATCGGCAGGCTGACCCAACCGCACCACCAGGTAACGGTAAACGCGCTCCACATGGGTTTCATAGAGGAAGCCAAAGGCTTCTTGCTGACCTCGTTGAGCGGCGCGGACAAGCTCTTCCTCATTGAATTGCTCCGGGAATTGCTCCTGCTGCGCATGCTGATCCATACCCAATGGCCGTTGATTCATCCTTTACCGTTAGCCGTGACAATTAATATAACAACGGCCAAGCCCGAAATGATAGCAGCCATTTCCCCGAGTTCTTTCTCTTTTGGCGTTCCAACCTCCAGAAAGGATGCCCAGATCGCAATATCTAGTACCAACCGGGCTTCGACACCCGGCGCTCGGCTGCTTGAATCCAGTAACTGATAACTGCCCATGCCGGTAAATCTTGAAGCCTCCGGGCGCATCGTAATTGATATTCCTAGAATGGAGACAAACATGGTGCTCATGACCCTGTCCAGGCTTACCTGCCCACACTGCGGCTTCGAGGAAGATCTGGAGATGCCATCGGATGCCTGCCAGTTCTTCCACCAGTGCGCCGGATGCGGAACGATGTTGAAGCCGCAGTCCGGAGACTGTTGTGTCTTTTGTTCGTATGGGGACGTGAGATGCCCGTCGATACAAAAACTCGCCGGGCAACCGCTCCGCGAACCCCAAGCGGCAAACAAGGAGCTTGCCTGATGAGGATCAAGGGACCATGGACAATCACACTTGTTGCAGCGGCGGCCGTTATTTTCGCCGCCGCCTGTGTTGGAGAAGCCGCCACCGTGGCCCCTACAACGACGCCGCTCAGCACCCCAACCCAATCGGCCACCCCCATCGCCACCGATGCCACCGATGCCACCGTGCCGCCTGCCAAAGACACCACGGCCCCGCAACCGACGAACCCGGCAACCGAGGTCTCCGCATCCGGCCGCGTTTGGGAGATATCAACGGTGGACACCCAGGGCGCCAAACCGTCTGTGGCCATCGCGCCAGGCGGCACACCCCACGTGGCATTTATTTTGGAGGCCGAGCCGGGTTTCTTGAAACACGCGGTTCTGGCGGACGGCGGTTGGACGGTTTCCACCGTGGCCACCGGCTACTTCTACGGCCCACTGGACCTGGCGATGGATGATGATGGCAAGCCCCACATCTCCTGGCACAACCATGACACTGAAAACGAAGGTTACGCCGTTTTGAAGGACGGCGAATGGCAGATCAGCGACGTTGCACATCCGGGCCACGACGGTTGGGACAACAATATAGCGGTGGACTCCACTGGAACGCCCCACACGGTTTCCATCGACCCCAGCCAGTTCGGCAGCGACTCGGGGGTTGAATATGCCACGCTGTCCGGCGGCGCTTGGCGGGTGGAGGAGGTGGGCAGCGGCGCCGTCCCTTACGAATTCGGCACGGACATCGCCATGGATTCCCAAGACAAGCCCCACTGTTGGTCTGGTTCGACGACTCAAGCAAAGACCTGAAGTACGCTGTCAGAACCGATGGGTCTTGGACGATATCGACGGTAGATTCCGATGGCGACGTGGGGCGCTTTCCGTCGCTGGCCATCGACGGCGGTGATCTACCTTCCATCAGCTACTTTGAGAGGACCGGCAATTCCGCCGGATTCATCAAACTTGCTCGTTGGGACGGAACTAGTTGGGACACCCAGCGAATCGATGAGCTAAACGATACATTCATCGACTTCTTTGGCGCTCGCAAAACCAGCTCTTTGGCCCTGGACCCTGATGGCAATCCCATCGTGGCTTATTCCGACGAAGCCGCCGTCAAGCTGGCCCAATGGGACGGGCGCCAGTGGGTCGTGGAGACCGTCATCACCGCCGGCGAGCTACCTCTGGGCCAGCAGGTTTCCCTGGCGGTAGACGGCCAGAAAGTGCTTCATCTGGTATTCGCCGATGTGAAAAGCAAGGGAAGCCCGGGGGTCACCGGCACGGTCAGGTACGCCAAAGGCGCGATCGACCCATCGGCGTCGACGGGGCAAAAACCCAAATCGTTGGACCAGCCAACAACCGCCGGTTCATCCATACAAACCTTCGATCCCCTCCCTCAAAGCAGCCACCCGGTGGCGGCAAACTTTAAAGAGTACCGCCAGTTGTTGCCCCAGGACGCCATTCGCCCCATATACGAACCCAAATTTGTTCCCGGTCAGGGAGCAGACCTGGCTTGGGAAGAGTTGGTGATCGGGGTCAAAATCAATGGTGAGAGCCGGGCTTACCCGGTGGGGCCGCTGAACTTCCGGGAAATGGTCAACGACGTGGTGGGAGGTGTTCCGATTCTGGTGACCTGGTGACCCATCTGCTACACCGGTCTGGTTCATGACCGGCGGATCGACGGCAAAGCACACACATTTGGGAATCAAGGGGCGCTTTTCATGCGGGCCATGACCTGGTGGGACCACGAGACCGAAAGCGTCTGGTCTCAGCCGTGGGGAGCGGCCATAGAGGGGCCTCTTGAAGGGACTCGGTTAGAGATGATCCCGGCTTCGATCATCCCCTGGGGCGCCTGGATTGAAGACCACCCCGAAACGCTGCTGCTGGACGAGTCGGGCCGGGGCCGCTTTCGGTTGCGCGAGGAATCCAACGACAACTATGTCATCGGAATCAGCATTGGCGACCACGCCCGCGGCTACCCATTCCCACTGGCCAGCCGGGCCGGCGCTATCAATGAGACGCTGGGATCATTCCCTATCCTGGTGCTGGCCAACATCAAGACCAAAGCGGTGAACGCCTACATCCGCACCGTGGAAGGCCAGGACCTGGAGTTTATATTTGAAGAGGAAATCTTGACCGACCGGCAAACGGGCAGCACCTGGGATCCGATACGCGGAATGGCAACGGACGGCCCGTTAACAGGACAGGTCCTCCAAAAGGCTCCCTACATGAGCTCCTTCGATTGGGCCTGGTACGACTTCTTCCCCCACACCGACTTTTGGGGGCGGGACGGGTGATGGGGTTGCGTTGATTTCCGTCCCAAGCCATCGCTTAGCCAGCTGTCGTAAGGAACTCAAGGTTGAACTCGTAATCGCGGAATTACCGCTATCCCGGAAGTCATAAGGCCGGTCCTAAGGAGGCTCCGGCCACTCGTCGGGCCTATGCGTGCGCCGGCCGCCCAAATCCATGTCGTCGATGACAATGTCACCGTCTTGAATCAGCGGAAATGTAGACTCGTCCTTCAAATGGCCGGTGGCAATGCCGCCCAGCCCAAGCCTGTTGGCCCATTCAACGGCGTATTCCTGTCCGCCGCCAGACCACACGACGATCTGGGCGGTGGGATTGGCATGGCTAAATTGTTTGATCCCTTCGATCAGCCGAGTGTTCGGCGTCCATGGCACACCGCGGAAAACCCCGTAGGGATTCGGCCCCGGCGTTTCATATAAAACCAACGTATCGTCAACATCGACAAACAAATTCATCGGTTACACCCCGGCCATTTCGCTTCACGAGACAAGAGCAGGGTCATTCTAATCCAGCGGAGACCGCGAGACGTTCGTGAGCGCGAAGCGGCTCACCAGGCAGCTCTTTTGCACAGAGCGACCTGAAAGAAAAGTAGTGGAACTTCGCGGTTAGTACATGAGGGATGGATTCCAAAAAGAAGGAATGCCAATGCTGTCTACGAAGCATGGTCATTGGATCAGTCGCCGCTGGCTTGCACTTAATCCCAGGCAGGGATGTGAGGTCCACATTGAATACGGGAAGTACCCCGGCGGCTAGTCGATGCTAGCCGCCGGGGTTATTGTCATGGGTGGCTTGCACCGGGGTTGATCAGCTTAGGTAAAGAATGGCACTGTGATGGCGGTCAGGGCCAAAATGGTGCCGACAATCACCAGTGACTCGATCAGGCCGATCCGGCCGGACTCTTCCCGCAATTTCCGCGCGACACGCTGTGTCAATTTAATTCCCATGTCATCGTGCTCCTCGCCGATTTAGGCGTGCCCGTTAATTTACCCCTTCGGGGCCCAATGCAGGTACACCTTTACTTGAAGCAAATATAACCAACCCCAGTGACGGCTTTGGTCGAAATCCAGTGACAATGCGGTGACTAAACTCCCCAACCCCCGATTTTTTGCCGGGTTTGTTGGGCCTAGAAATTTGGCGCCTGAAAATGAACGCGCCATCTTGTCCTTTCGCTATCCAACATTTAAGCTCTGTTCAGGGACCAGTTTGATGGGGGAATCAGACCTGTGGGACGAGGCGGAGGAGCGGGGATGTTTGACGACAGGTTGTTGGGACCCGGTTGGGCCGGGGAGATCTCCGACGATGAGGTGTCGTTCATTCAGCGGGAGTTGCTGAAAGACAAGAGGCTTGCTTACCTGTGGGGGTTCGCCCCGGCCCGCAAGACTCGCCCCACGGACGCCATCCGCAGGGTCGCCATGGAAGGTGATCCCGAACACCGCAACGCCAACGTGCCTGTGGCCCGCCCTCCAAGCCATCCTAGAATGCTCACCCTCTGGGCTTACGCCGGCATAGACCTGCCCGAGGCGCCTTCACTGACAATGTCCGCCTAGCTGGCCGGAGATCATGAAAAATGATCGGGGATCGCCCTATTCACAATGATAAGGTTTGCGAAGTTAACGATATAAGTCCCTTATTTTTAGGGTGTACTGGGGCGGATTGGCGTCAGAAACAACAAGTTCGACACCGTCGATGGGCGCAGGCTTCCCAACCATTTCGGGTTGAACCGCCGGCTTTTTGGTGGCCGAGTCTTTTACAGGGGTCTCCGGCTGGGCCGCTGGTTCTTGTGTGGCCGGGATTCTGATAGGGGTGTCCGGCTTAGCCACCGACTCCTGGGTGGCGGGGGTTTGGACTGGGGTCTCTGCTGGAGCAGACGGGCCACACGCTAATGCGGTCAAAAGAAGAATAGCCATCAAGAATACGGTTCCTGTGGTTAGGGGTTTTTTCATATCCGGTCTCCTGGTATCAGTGAATTACTTTCGTCACTAGAAAGACGGAAACCGAAAAGAATTGGTTCCACGTTATGCTTGATCTAGAAAAACGGGGCGCCGGGAACTTCGCCGTCGATGATGGCGGACAACTAGGAGAGGCGGCCGCGGATGGGATGGCGGAGCATTGGTGAAACGTTCCTACGCTTAAATCATGAAACAATGGCGTTAGGTCAGGGCCCGCCCGGCGTTCGTTTCAAATCATCAAACATCGGGCGGGCCCTGACGCAATTATCATGCTAATCAGAACAGCTCGGTAGGCACGGCGACTCCGTTGAAATCCTCCTCGCCCAACGGGCTGGCCGGCTCAAGGCCGTTGATGGACATGTATTCGTAAAGCTGCTTGAGATGATGAACCGAATGGCCCAACGCCAGGTCCATCAATTCCCCGGCAGTCTTAGTACCCATATAGGTGTCCAGGGTTTTTTCCAGGTCCAGCGCGTCGTCTCCCGTGAGGGCCGCTTTCACCCGGTTGAGCACATCCTCGCCATAGACGACAATCTCTTTGAACCCCACATTGCCTATGACATCGTGCATACTTCGGCCCCGGTCCTCACTGCTGTAAACTCCGACGTTATAGGCGTTTAGGGCACGGTCGGGCCGGTCAAACAAGTGGAAGGTGAACTGCCCTAGTTTGCGCTTCCGCTCGGGGCACTCCCATTCCATATATTCCCGAGGCAGTTGACCGATGGCGGCGCCCGCGGCCACCAACACAGTCTGATACTTTTCCACCATATTTGGCAGATCAACCTGGGAGACCTGGGCGTCTAAACCAAACACGCGGGAAAGCTCCTTGGGGTTGAATCCGATGACCACTTCGTCGCCGAATATGGTAACTGGCACTATCTTTAGGCCCCGGTCCAATAGCTCTTTCAATGACTCGGGGTCATGCTCAACATCGCCATCGGCGTAATCAATCCCGTGCGACGAAAGAAACTCCTTCGTTCGGCCGCACGTGAATCAACCAGGGCGGAAATAAACCTTGGGAGTCGGCATACTTGTACTCCTGAGTCGCAATTACATTCTGATTGGTTGGCGGAATTGAATTGGAGCGGACCACCCACGGGACTTGGCCGTCCCGTGGGTGGCTTGTTGTAACTACGCCGTCGCCCAATCCACGCCGTTGAGGACTATCTTCTGGAATTCCGGCGTCTGGAAACTCTGACCGTCGTGACCCAACAACAGTACGAAGACCTTGCCCTGGCCGTAGGTGCGTGTCCAGCCTAACGGGAAGGTGCCGCCGGGCATGGACGTGGGCGCCCGGTCGGGACCCCAGGGATGGGTTCCGTCTTGGGTCGTACCGGTAAGGAAAACGTCGTTGCCGTTTTTGATCGCCAACCCCATGTAAAGCTCGTCGTTGGTGGAAAAGTCGGAGACCCCAGCCACCCCGACGTGGCTGGCTTGGCTGACGTTGACGGTGAACTGGCCATAGGGAGGATGGAAACTGGTTCCCGATATCCACCCGCCGCCGGTAATGTCGTGGAATTCCGCCCATTCGGAGGGCCGGCATCCGGAAATATGGAGGCAGACAAAACCTTTGCCCGAGTTGATGAATTCCTTCATACCGTCTTGCTCGCCCTTGGCCAAAGCCATGTCGGCAAAGTTCGCCACGTTCTCTCGCCGTGTGTTGAACACCAGCGCGTCGAACGCGTTCAAATCGGAAGACCGGGACAATATCGAGGCGTCCTCGGTCACGGTTACGTCATGGCCGGCGGACCTTAGGAAACCTTCCAACACCGGTGTGGATTCCTCGTAGGGATGCCTTCCTCCAGAGATTACCAACAGCTTCATTTGGATCTATCCCTCCCAGTCGAATGTTTGATCGCTTTGCGCGCCGACTGACATTTATGTACACCGGCATCGATGACGGCCTTTGATAGCATAGCCGCGACCTTCAGCCTGAGGCGCACTTGGATGTTAACAGCCTGGGGCAAATAAAGCATCAGGAGACAACCACGGTCAAGAGGGACCGGCGAGCCATTGATGTTCGCAGGCAACGGGATGAAGTTGGTAGAATACCCGCTGGCGGCCATGGGTCCTCACAAGCGGTTGCCCCCCCTACGCCGTGCTAGAAATGTTGGCAGACGCGGCTGAGGTATGTTGGTGAACCGTCCGGGACAGGCAATGATTTTTATGATACGAGATTCCTTTTATTAAGGAGGGGATTATGGTTAGCCCAACCAATACCGATATCGTGCTGCTCACCGGAGAGAACAATTACATGCGCCTTCACGTGGAACAAGACGGGCCGATGACCACCCGAGCCGCCCACTGGCGCATACTACTTTCGCCGGGGGGCGCCGGCCACGTGCTGTTCTTGACTAGCGACGTAACGGATAACGGAATCAAAATCTATTCCGACAACATAGCCGTGGCCCGATGGCTGCAAGACGATATAATAGGCAACGCGGAAATGAAGGACCCGTCGATCCCCGTCATCACCGCCGCCTTTGACCGCACTGGAGACGCCAGTTTCTTTTGGACTGAATCAATAGAATCCGAGGAAGACTCCATCGAACTTACCTGGTACGACTTCGGCGAACCATTCACCATCGCGGTCCCGCCCGGCAGTTCGCCGGACCGTCCTTTAGGCTGGCATGCCGTTTTCGTTCCGGCCCGGCGGGCTCAGTTGACCTTCAATGGAGAGGTAGCCCAAGGGCACCCCTTCCCCGAGCAACGAGGGGTTCGCCTCAGCAGCACCGCCGGGCTGGCATTGTCGGAAACCTGGGGCAGGCCGGCCTGAATCTCTAAACAAATCCGCGACGTGATTTATTTCGCATCACTGGATTGTGAGGCCGAAGAGGTTTGGGTTCCTTCAGGATCACACTCAGGATCACACTCAGGATCACAATTGATCTTTCCAGGCTTCTACCGCTTTATAACGGGTCTTGCCAGGTAATTGGGTCTGCTTGACACGAAATATGGACTAATGTAATGTCGTTAACCTGAGCCAGTAATGGTTCTCCAAATCTGGAATCAAATGTCAGGGGGGCAAACAGAATGAAGGGTTCTCCAGGAATCAATTTGCACGCCTGGTTTATGGGTCTGGTGGCCCTGACCACGGTTCTGATCGTCGCCTGCGGCGGCTCCGCAGAGCCCACTACAGCGTCCATAGCCCCGACGACGGTCGTCCAACCCACTGGGATTGCCGCGACTGCGGTCCCCGTAGTGGGTGACACCCCAACGCCGGTTTCGGAAGCGGTGGTTAGCGCCAGGGACACCCTGATCTTTGTCTCAAACGAAGAACCCACCACTTTGGGCGCCGCCAGCGCCAGTTGCGGAGGAAACGCCCAAAACACGGTGTGCGATGATATCGCCAGCGACCCCCTGACGTGGATAGACAACAACACCTTTGAGGTGGTGCCTCTTAGCACCATTGAAAGCTGGGAACAGCTTGAGCCCAACCGGTGGCAATTCAAACTTCGCGAGGGAGTGACTTTCCACAACGGAGCCCCGTGGAACGCCACCCAAGCCGCCTTTTGGATCGATTTCTTCGGCGACGAAGAGACCAGCGGCCACTCCAACAGCAACGACTTTAGCTTCCACGGCGTCATAAGCGGCGAAGTGGTGGATGAATACACGCTGGGCGTTGTGTGCGGCAAGCCGTGCCCAATCCTTCCCCGGACCACCATCTTCACCAAGTTCCAAGATGTGGCCTGGTTCAAGCAGGCCTCTGAGGATGACATCGAAAGAACAACCGTCGGACTGGGGCCCTACAAGATAGTAGAGTGGAGGTCCGGGATCGAAGTGGAGTTGGAAGCATTCGCGGATTACAAACCCAACAGCTCCTTCGATTCACAGGCCCCGGCCATCCAGCATGTTTTCCAGATCTGGAGGAACGAGCCTCTGGTTCGAGCCGCTGTGATCGAAGCTGGAGAGGCCGACCTGGCTGAGATATCACTGGATGACCGGGATCGCGTTCCCCAGTTCAAGGTCGCCACCAACAACGAGATATGGATCTGGCCCATGGACACCATGCACCACCCAGAGATGAGTAAGGCAAAGGTCCGTGAAGCCATGAACCTGGCCATTGACTGTGAAACGTTGATGAAGCAGCTATACGACAACCTGCTTCAATGCTACGGAAACATCGCCCAACCGGGAACTGTAGGCATCACCCCCGAGAATTCGGCTCCGTATGGCTACGACCCGGAACGTGCCCGGCAATTGTTAGCCGAGGCCAACTACGACCCTGCCAACGAAATAGTCGTGAACATGCGCTCCCAGAGGGTTCCCAAAGACGTGGAATGGGCCGAAGCCGCCGTTGCCTATTGGCAGGAGGTGGGCATAAACGCCCGGCAGAACGTGGTGGAGTCGGCGGTGCGCTCAGGCCTCAGCCGGCAAAACTGCGGCCACCAGCGCACCCGCCAGGACTTCGCCGACGCGCCCGGAGACACGCTGGAAGAAAAATGCCGGGCTTTGGGTCCTGGAGGACCTGGATTTGCATCAATGCAAATCACCGAGTCCGCGACCTCCACCGAGTCGCTGGACTTCTCTCGCCAGGGAATCCTGCGGAACAGTTGTTTCAGCCGCAGCAGCGGAGTATGCGAGGAAGAGCTGGAGAACATGATCGAGATTGCCAACGCGACCGACACCGGTCCGTTGCGGACTGAGAGGATGATCGAAATCGCTAATCACGTCCACGATCACTTCCACTTCGTCCCTGTTCTCCAGACTGTGGTAGTGTATGGGATGGCCGCCGACCTAGAGTGGGAGCCATACTACGCACCTAGGCTGAGAGTAAACACCATGCGGTTCAAGTAGCCCATCAGATTGATCGGACCAATTGGGGGTAAATAGCAAATCGTGCCCCGGGATTTTCTCGGGGCACGGTTCATGTACAACAGGGCAACTCACAGGTTGACAGTGATGGCGCGCTTCGATATTCACGCCATCAGACAGTCCAGGCCAAAGATCAATGCGAATTAAGCAGACCTCACAGTTGAATAACGCCGTCCCAGGGACATGTAGCCCGTTCTTCGTACGCCGGGCAGATGTGACGGCGCTTTGGCTTGCGCATATGAGGGGCCGTCGTGCGTAACTACATGTTTCGGCGGGTTGGCCACTCGGTTTTCATTGTATTCGGCCTAATGGCCTTGCTCTTCTTCGCCACAAATATCCTGGGCGACCCGATAGAGCTTCTTTTGAGTGATGACGCCACCGAAGAAGCTGCCGAAGCACTGCGGGTCAAATTCGGGTACGACCGGCCTACCTACGTTAGGCTGGCGGAGTACTTTGCCAACTTTGCGACGGGAGACTTCGACCGGTCGCTGCGCTATAACTTGCCCGCCCGGGATTTGGTGCTAGACCGCTTCCCAAACACGGCGGCATTAGCTGTTGTAGCTTGGTCGATTGGTATGACGGGCATCCCTATCGGTATGTTGGCGGCCCGTCGTCCCCGCGGCATAATGGACCGCGTGGTCAACATCCTTTCCTTCGCAGTGATTTCCATTCCGGATTTCTGGCTCGCCTTGATGCTCATCTTGATCGTCGCCCTTCAATTCGGCCTGGTGCCAACGTCCGGGTTTGCCGGTCTAGGTCCAGGAGGCTGGAAATTCATCATCCTACCAGCAATAGCCCTTTCACCCCGGGTCTTGGGCCGCAACGCCCAGATAACCAGGGCGACCATGATCGACGAAATGAGCAAGCAGTATGTGGCCACCGCCAGGGCCAAAGGCCTTTCAGAGAATGTCGTTCTCTACCGCCATGTCTTGAAAAACGCTTCCATCTCCATAGTCACCCTGATGGGGGATGAACTGGCCGGATTCATGAACGGCGCCACCATTGTGGAAACTATTTACCAATGGCCCGGATTGGGTAAATTGCTCATTGACGCCATCAACGCCAGGGACTTGCCATTGATCACCGCCACCGTGTTTGTAGTCGCTCTGATGGTGATGTCTATCAACCTAATCATAGATCTAGCCTATACTTGGCTGGACCCACGCATCGCTTATAAATAAACTGGTTCAGATACCTATCTCGCGTCAGATCTAAGGCCCAGGAAATGTCTCCCGAAAATCACTCGTTAAGGAAGCGTGAGGTCATACCACCATCATGCAAGACACGGCGACAACATTAGACCGGAAACCCAATGCCTTGGTGGCCATTTGGAACAAACCGCTCCTTCAGGCGTTTTTAAACGACCCGGTGACACTGGTGTCGGGAGTGTTTATCGTCGTCATATTCCTGGCCGTCATCTTTGCCCCCTTGGTGTCGCCCGATGATCCGTTGGAGCAGCAAATCCCCTTGCGCCACCTGGCGCCGCTGTCGGTGGGCGAGGCAATCATCAAAAACCCCACCGCTGAACAGACCAGAACCGGCCAGACCACCGAAAACCGATTATACCTGCTGGGTACAGACCACTTGGGCAGGGACTTGGTCACCCGGCTGATATATGGCGGCCGTATCTCCCTCACCGTGGGGGTACTGGGGGTGGTGGTTTCCGGCTCCATCGGCATTTTCCTCGGTCTCCTCGCCGGATACTATCGCGGAGTCGTGGACGACGTCATCATGCGGGCCGTGGACATATTCATGTCCGTTCCGCTGCTATTCCTTGCCTTGATGGTGTTGTATATCCTGGGACCCAGCTTCACAAACATAATCATCGTCTTTGCCGTAGCGCGGTGGATGCTCTACTGCCGGGTTACCCGCGGCGTGGTCATGTCGCTGCGGGAGCAAACCTTCATCGAATCGGCCCGGGCCATCGGTTGCACCGACCAGCGGGTGATAAGCCGCCACATCATGCCCAACCTGATAACTCCCCTGATGACCATAGCGGCCCTGGAAGTACCCAGAAACATCCTGACCGAGTCGGCCCTTAGCTTCTTGGGCTTTGGCATACAACCGCCGGATTCGTCCTGGGGATTGATGTTGGCGTCGGGGCGAAGTTACATCACTTCTGCCTGGTGGATAGTGGTTGTGCCCGGCACGGCCATCTTCCTAACCGCCCTATCGTTCAACCTATTCGGTGTCTGGCTACGGGCCGTAAGCGACCCCCTGCAACGCTGGCGCTGGCTGAAGGCGACCAAAGAGGCCAAGGAGGCGGGTATCTCCTACTAAATCCCATGCCCAATCCAGGGAATGAGTTACCAGACCTTGCAATAGACCCCGCCGAAATTGGCGGGGTCTAAAATTTTCCCTGCACCACCCGCAGCGGATACGTTATAATCCTTATACGCGATATTAGGCATATCACGGTATCGCGACACAAGAGGCGTCTAATTGCTTATGGGTTTGGCCGCTAAATGATTGACGGCGGTATCTACACTGTGGTGGTCCCCGTGGGACGAACCTTGGTCGGATTCTTGGTTGGGGTCATGCTGGGTATCTTTGGCGGGTGGATGGCCCTGAACTTCAACCAACTGATCGGCTATGCCTGGCATCCGGAAGTCCACCGCAACATCTATCTTGTATCAATCGGGGTTGGCGCCGGGTTGGGCGCCTACGCAGGCTGGGCCAACTTCAATGTACGATGGCCGTTCGTCGCTGGTACGGTGATTTTGGTGCTGGCTGGAGCTATCGTTGGGACCTATCTGGGATTGATGTATGGTCAAATAGCAGACGAGACGTACCTGGGCCGCCGGTACACCATCGTCAATGCAATACACTACGGCGCCCCAATAGGCGGCATCGCCGTATCAACGTTGTTGGGAATTTTCAGCGAGATACGAACCAAGGGCGCCTGACCCACTAATCAACAGCCTTCTCAGAAATTTGAGAGTACGGCGCCCCGCCGGAAAGGCCAATTTAGCCATGGACATAGGACAAGGCCCCAACAATTACCGGTGGGACGCCGATTGGGCTGATGTCCCATCGGACAAAGCACAGCATACGGGTTGGGCTCACCACGGCGTCGCGGTCACGGCTGCCGGAGACGTAGTCACCTTCCACCCGGGCGATCCCACCATGCTGGTTCTGGACAGCGATGGCAAACTTCGCGCCAGCTGGCGTCTTCCCGTCGCCGACGCCCACGGCATTACCCTTGTGAACGAGGGCGGCGCCGAGTTTCTGTGGATTGCGGACAATGGACGCAAACGCCAGCCGCAGTTGGGTTACGACTATCCACCCTCAACCGGGCCGTTCTCGGGAAAGGTTTTAAAAACCACACTGGACGGCCAGATCATAACCACTCTCGACAAACCCGGCGCCAGTGTCTATCGGGACGGCAACTATTCGCCAACGTTGGTTGCGGTGGATGAGGAGCGCTTCGGGGGCTCTGGCGACGTTTGGGTGGCCGATGGCTACGGCGAAAGCTACGTCCACCGTTATGACAAGTCAGGCCGCTACATCGCCAGCATCAATGGAGAAGAAGGGACAGCCGGCCGGTTCAATTGCCCCCATGGGATTTTCATCGACCGCCGCCGAGACGTCCCGGAGTTGTACATTGCTGACCGGACGAATCACCGGGTTCAGGTCTATGGCTTGGATGGGCGTTTCCAAAGGGTGTTCGGCGCTGATTTTTTGTCCAGCCCCAGCGGGTTTGTAACCCACGGTGACCAGATGGTGGTCGCAGAGCTTCGGGCCCGGCTGGCCGTATTGGACATAAATGACGAACTGGTCTGCTACCTGGGCGAGAATGAGGCCGTGTGCGGGGTCGAAGGCTGGCCCAATAATAAGAATAATTCCGGAGAGGTCGTGGCAAGCAATCTGTTGGCGCCCGGAAAATTCAACAGCCCGCATGGCATGGCCGTGGATGGTGCCGGAAACATCTACGTGGCCGAATGGCTCATCGGGGGCCGGTTTACCAAGCTAACCAAGCTCTGATTAAAATCCCTCGCAACTTGGCTTCCAGCAACCGTGGTTTGGGACCACACTCACCGGCTGTACACTGCTCCAGCGATGGACACGAGGGATCCAAAGGTATCATCGGCAGGGCACTGATCGTAATGGATCACCCTCCCCGTTGCCTCCCCCAAAATGGCGGCCATCAGATATATAGGCGCGGCGCCGCAGATGCGCGTGGGGTCTCCCCGCTTGAGCATGTAATCTCGCAGGTTTTCGCTGCCGCCGGAGCAGGCCGCTTCCAGCCATTCGTGGTCGGAAGCGCGCACTCTAGCCTTACCTTCCTCGTCGAACGGCGCCGAATCTCCGAAAGTGGGTCCCACGTGGCTGATGTCGGCGGCGGCGACAACCAAGGTTGGTCTAGAGGCCGCGACCTCCCTCAAAAGGTCCACCACTTGCCAAGCGCTCCCGGCTTCCTGGTTTGCGGTCTCCAAGAACGGCTCGGGCCCGCCGCAAAGCACCGGTAATACTGTCTTGGTCCTGCCGCCGATGACGTAATGCAGCCATACAGCCGCCAACTCTATGGAATGTTCACCTAGGTGGTGGGATTCTTGCGAGAATGCTTGGTCTTCACCCAGGATTTCCGCCAACTGGTCAACCAAGGCCGAGTCGGTGGGTAATCGGCCCCAGGGCGTTCCATAACTTTGCCTGGTGAGGTTGATGCTGCCGGGATATCCCGAATGATCCGTGCCTAGCATGATGACCAATTCGGCCTCTTCCACCGCCCGGGTCATAGGTCCCCAAGTTTGAGCGTAGGTGCGCCATCCCCGATGATAATCGATGTGGGGGCTTATAAGTCCAACGACCCGGCTCCCGGACGATGCAAACTCGGGGCTGTCACTGATCCCGGCACGGCGGCAGTAATCGTCCATGGCGTCGCGCAATTGGCCGGGGTCTTGTGGATAGCCTCCGCCCGCCAACGCCGGTGGACGGTATGGAGCGGAGCGGTATACCTCCATTGCTTGGGCCATGACCTGGTTGAAGCGCTGGTTGTCCAACATGCAGGCTTCGTCCAGGGCTTGGATCATCCGTTCCACCTGGCCAGGGCTCAGGCTAACCCCGGTGCGCAATAAGAATCCGGCGCGCAGTTCATCCAAGCTCCTGGCGCCGTCGCACAAGGCCAAAAGCGGCGCCATGGCTTGGGGAACCAAAATGCCTCCGCCACCCAATCGCAAAGGGTCTTGGAGTGAGATCATCGGCCGGCCTTCCCATTCGGTCCATTGCACATTCAAGGGTCTTAGTTTTGGAAAGTCGTCCGGCATGGGCTCCTCGAATCATCATAAAAATGGCCGGATCAAACCTCTCGACCTGGAATCACGAAGGCCCTGGATTCCCCAGGGCCAACGCTTTCACGAACTACCAAAGGAGTCCCATCGCCGGGACCAGGGCGCAGAGGTCGTTATTCTTGACTGTTGCGAAGGATATCTTCCAGGGTTTTGTCCAGGGCAGGATCCAACTCAACGACCTCTTCAAAGGGTGTATATTGGTAATCCGCCCTGACCCGGTCGATGACCTCTTTAGCTTCGGGATTCGAAGAGCTTATCCGCTCAAGCTTCTCCTGCAGGTCTCGGGATTCGGCCAACCCCAAGGTTTCCAGCTCCGAAAGGTCTATTTCCAGTTTGAACATTGATTTGACGCGCCGCATGATGTCGTAAAAGGACCGGTGGTCCCGGGTGATACCCAGCGGCTCATTGTTGGAAGCAAGAAAAGGATACATGGGCGCCATGGAACCCAAACGAACCATTTCAACGTCCGGGTAGTGGAAATGAGCCAGCGTCACCAAGGCCATAGCGATGGTGGGCCCGCGCCTGCTTTCGCTGCCGTAGCTGGAGAATTGGAGCCCATACTTCTCCAGTTCTTGTTTCATCTCAGCTTTGCTGTATACACAGGTCACCCGCCTTTCCAGCTCCGGAGGGACAGGGCCGTTGACTCCTTCCACGGCCACGGTCTGCTTTATGCCAAATTCTTTAACGGCATGGAAAAAAGCCTCTCCGTAGAGGTCAATGCGGGACCAAGGTTCCTCTCCCAGAAAAATGATCAGGCCGTTTCCCACATCGTAAAAATAATTTTCGCGGTGCAACGGATCGGTGGGCAGACCATCTTGGTAAGCGGCCACCGGCCGGAAGGAATCATGGGTGCCTGCCACCTGAAACGGATAACACAGATTCGACACATCCGAACCCATCGCAGCTACGCGCTTGCCGCCCAGTTTCTCAATAAGATAACGAGGCAGCCGCCCCGAGATCGCCCCTCCGTTGGACCACTGTCGCCGCCAACCGGCTATCATGTACTGAGCTTCGGGCCTACTGTCAAAATTGATTGATTCGTCAGCCATGGACCTCTACTCCTACCTCTCACCCACAATCGAAAACCGGCAAAAACCGGGGAACCCATGTCCCCAAACACGATATATCGTATATCTTACAATAGTTAGGCTAACAACCGGTATGCACCGAATTACGGCCCGGCATTTCTCCTATAGTTTACATCACGGCCGCGACACTTGCCACGGATCGATTGGCCAGGATGAAGCCCAGTTGCGGTCCGGGCGTGCCGCTAGCCTCGATCAATACCTTCGCTAGTCACCATGGGGGTTGCATGATGGCGCAGGCACGCCACAGCCACGATGGTCAGAAAACATGGAGAGACCGGATCCTTAAGTTGAGCCTGATTTGCTCATTGACTGTGGCGTTGACCGTGGCGTTGATTTCTTGCAGCGGGAATGAGCCGATCCAGGAATATTCTACCGCCCTGCGCTGTCCGGACTGCCCTGCGTTAAAAGTGAACAGGGTGATTGATGGAGATACTTTTGTCAGTCCGCTGGGCCGGGTCAGGTTATTTGGCGTGGACACACCGGAGCGTGGAATGCCTTGTTTTAACGAGGCGCGCCAGGGGTTTCACGATCTGGCAGGCCATGAGGTCAGAGTGGAAAATGGACCCAGACGGACGGATCCAGGGGGCCGCCTGCTGTTCTACTTGTACACCGTCGACGGCAACAGCATTGAAGAGATTCTATTGAAGTCAGGTCTGGCCCGGGCGTGGACCAGGGATGGACAGCACGTAGAGGAGCTTTCCGCTTTGGAATCAAAAACGCGCCGGGCCGGCGAGGGGTGCTTGTGGAACACAAGCAAGGATCGGTGAAATCCCCCCTCGCCGGCCCGGCAGCTTAAATCCTGGATAACGAGTTTACTCTGGCGCCGCTTTAGGTCTCGGCCGTCGGCCGCTGCCTAAATGGCGGTTGATAAACCTCCGTTAGTCGAATTCAGGATCATCGATTTGTTCGACCTCATCGGAGCCAGCTCCAACGCCAGCGCCTTCTCCACCTGAGGATCCGTCAGAGCCGATGCCTTCCACGTCTCCCGGGCTCAGGCTTCCTGGGCCGAAATCAGTGAAGTCGCCCAAGTCTCCGAAATCACCAGGGCCTCCAAGGCCAAAGTCATCGAAGTCTCCAAAATCTCCGGCGCTTCCGCGTCCAAAGTCTCCGAATCTGCCGAAGTCTCCAGGTCCTCCGGGACCGAAGCCGCCGAAGTCGTCAGGTCCTCCGGGACCGAAGCCGCCGAAGTCGCCGAAGTCGTCAGGTCCTCCGGGACCGAAGCCGCCAAAGTCGCCGAGTCCGCCGAAGTCGTCAGGTCCTCCGGGGCCGAAGCCGCCGAAGTCGCCAAATCCTCCGAAGTCGCCGAAGTCGTCAGGTCCTCCGGGGCCGAAGCCGCCGAAGTCGCCAAATCCTCCGAAGTCGCCGAAGTCTCCAGGTCCGCCGGGACCAATGTCTCCGAAGTCTCCGGGGCCGCCGGGACCAATGTCTCCGGGGCCAAAATCTCCAAAGTCGCCAGAGCCGCCGGGACCAATGTCACCAGGGCCTAAATCTCCAAAGTCCCCTTTGTCAAAGTCTCCTTTGTCAAAGTCACCGAAGTCACCAGGGCCAAAATCTCCAGGGCCGAAGTCTCCATCAGGGCCGGGGCCAAAGTCCCCAGAGCCATCGAATCCTCCGTCATAGCCACCATCGGGGCCGCCGGGTCCGCCATCATAGCCGCCATCCGGGCCGCCATCATAGCCGCCGTCGGGGCCTCCATCCGGTCCGCCATCATAGCCGCCATCCGGTCCGCCATCATAGCCGCCGTCGGGGCCGCCGTCGGGGCCGCCATCCGGGCCACCATCATAGCCGCCATCCGGTCCGCCATCCGGTCCGCCATCCGGTCCGCCATCCGGTCCGCCATCCGGTCCGCCATCCGGTCCGCCGTCGGGGCCACCGTCATGGCCGCCATCCGGTCCGCCATCCGGGCCGCCGTCGCCAGGGTCTCCCCCATCCGGGCCGCCGTCGCCAGGGTCTCCCCCATCCGGGCCGCCGTCGCCAGGGTCTCCCCCATCCGGGCCGCCGTCGCCAGGGTCTCCCCCATCCGGGCCGCCGTCGCCAGGGTCTCCCCCATCCGGGCCGCCGTCGCCAGGGTCTCCCCCGTCCGGGCCGGGTCCGTCGCCGGGATCACCACCATCGCAGCAATCACCGGGGTCCTCACCGTCATCTCCAGGGTCCCCACCGTCATCTCCAGGGTCCCCACCGTCATCTCCAGGGTCCCCACCGTCCGTCCCCGCCGGGGGGTCCCCGCCGTCTTGCGCTAATGCTATGCCTGGCTGGATCGGCACGGCATATTGGGTAAATGAACCTACCACCGCGATAAATATCGCGGCGACGGAAATCCAAATCATCAAACGATTCATATACTTCGATCCCCCATCGAAAAATTCAGGAATGTTTTGGCTGTTTCTGATCGATTCCATGGCTGGAATCTACGACTCGATCTAGTTCTCGAACCTATTTCTCGAATCTACTTGGATCTTCAAAGGTTCACGGGTTCGAGAGTCCACCGAGACAAAAACGGCCGGTGATTGCCCCAGTCTTATTGGTGGAATCTGCCCCTTTTGCCGTTTTACCGTTGCCGCAACGAGAACAAGGATCCAAATTATTTTGGAATTGTTCGATACGAACATTCCCTGTTGCGAAACAGCGGCAGTCCAAAGACATGATTTGCCGCCCGGCGGGGATTCATTCCGATGATTAATTTTGGAAGAGATAGTTTTTAGGAATCAGAGTGACTACTTGGTTATCCGCTGGTGGGTTTTACCCAGCCAAATGAGGGAGTTGAACGCAAAGTCAAGCCGCGGTATCAAGCGGGGGTCTGAGAGATCAGATCGTTGGGCAATTCCATAGCTAGGGTTCGCTTCGACTCAACAAGGTGGTGTTGCCCGAATCCATGTGGCCACTCGAGAATGACTGTTTTGCCAAACTACGAAGCCGGCCGATGACGAAGGCGAATCCACCCCGACGGAAAACTGACTACGGTGACCAGATCACCTATTCCTGATCATCACTTAACCAAGGGTGTCCCGGCACAGCTCCGCAGGTAAACCCTGGCTCCACCGTGGCCCTCAAGGGTTCGCTGGCTGACACTGGTTGAGTCATGGGAAGCGACCAGAGTCGAACGGGTGTCGCTCCCATGTCACCTTGACGGCCAAACCTCCAGTATTGAATCTGCGGCGCACCAATTGGCAAGGGCCGGCCGGGGCCCTGGCCGGCGCGGCGGCACTATTGACATCGCAATATTCAGTCTTTCGCCGGATGAGCAGCGCGTTAAAAACCCTTCTGCCCCGGCGTTTATGGAGTCAACATGATCTGGTTCAAAGGATGCCCCCGGTGCAGCGGCGACCTGTACCACGACCGCGACCAATACGGGCAATTTGTGACCTGCGTGCAGTGTGGGTTTTGCAAAGACGTGCCTGAAGTCAACGCTGGCCCGCTGAGAATCACCGCGGAGCCGGTTCCCGCTCCTTCCGTGCCTGATTGGCAAGACGGTAAACGCCGCCGGTTGTCCCACGGCGGGCGCCACTTTGACCGCCGGCTATCAGCCGCGTCTGAGACTGCGGCTAAGACCGATTCTTAGGCGAACGGCCACATAGATCATTTGATAAACAAACCTCTACCCTAGGTCCTCTTACCTAGAGGTCTGGCCGGCGTTCAATACTCCGCCACCGGAGACCCCACGGGAAGATCCTCGCCAGGGGCGGAGTAAGTCCAAAGATCTAACGGCGGAAGGCGCCCATCTCCAGGCGATTGGTCTCACACCACCAGGCTTCACACCGCATGGGGCACTAGGCGGCCTTCATGCGACAGCGCGTTAATCATTCCTGGTTGATTCATTCCTGTGGTAATATGATTCCCGGCCATTTAGGCTCGAACCAATATGGCTGGCCAACAGCTATCGGCACGGGGAGTGAGGCAACAATGAAGGCGCTGGATGGGATTCGCGTTTTAGATCTGACCAGGGCCCTAGCGGGTCCGTTTTGCACGTTGATGCTGGGGGACAACGGCGCCGACGTCATCAAGATCGAGATACCCGGGACCGGAGACGATACCCGGAACTGGGGACCGCCGTTCGTCGAAAGTGAAAGCGCTTACTTCCTGTCGATCAACCGCAACAAACGAAGTCTAACGTTGAACCTGAGGGACCCGGCCGCCAAGGAGGTGTTCCTCAAACTTGCCAAAGACGCCGACGCTGTGGTGGAGAACTTTACCCCCGGTGTCATGGGTCGTTTCGGCCTGGGGTATGACGACGTAAAAAGCGTCAACCCAAAGATCGTCTACTGCTCTATCTCAGGCTTCGGCCAGGACGGACCGTATAAAGACAGACCCGCCTACGATCAGATAATGCAGGGCCTCAGCGGGCTGATGAGCATCACCGGCGAACCCGACGGCGAGCCCCAGAAGATCGGCCTGGCGGTTACCGACATCGGCGCCGGCATGTGGGGGGCCTTCGCCATCATGGCCGCGCTCCATCACCGGGAAAAATCAGGCGAGGGTCAATACATCGACATCTCAATGATGGACGCGCAGGTTTCTTGGCTAACCTATCAAGCGGCGTATTTCTTCGCCTATGGCGAGGCCCCGAAACGCCTGGGGGCCGCCCATCCGACTCTGGTGCCATATCAAGGATTCATGTGCCAAGATGGCAAGTACATCAACGTAGCCGTTGGTTCGGAACGCATCTGGGAGCGTTTCTGCCGGGCAATGGATCTGACGCGCCTGTACGACGACCCGCAATACGCCAACAACGGTGACCGGGTGAACAACCGGAGCAAACTGGTGCCTTTGCTGCAGGAAATCTTCCTAACCAGGCCTGTCGCCGACTGGGTGGCCGATCTTCAGCCGCATAGCGTGCCCTGCGGCCCCATCAACGACATCGCCGATGTTTTCGCCGACCCCCAGGTTTTGGCCCGAAACATGCTTCAGGAAATTAAGCATCCGACTCTAGGCTCCATCAAACAGACCGGTCTGGCCATCAAATTCTCCGAGACGCCCGGCGGCCTTGATCGGCATCCTCCTCTGCTGGGAGAGCACAATCACGAGATCTTGGCGGATTTGGGATACTCGGAAGAGCAAATCAAACAACTGGCCGAAAATTCGGTAATATGAAGTCCCCGCCCTGCCAATGATGTTCACGATACCTAAGAATCCCGCCCTCTTTGGCTGATTTGCCACCTTGCCCGCGGGGTAGGCACCGTTTATCATTGGGAACGGTTTACCACCAATTGGAGTTTTTACGGGTGATTACCAACAAAAGGTTGAATAACCATGGATTTGGGGCTTAAGGACCGGGTCGCCATTGTTGGGGGGTCCAGCCGGGGTATTGGGAGAGCCATTGCGATGGCCTTTGCCCAAGAAGGCGCCAGCGTGACGATTTGCGCCCGCACCGAAGCCGATCTGCGCCGCACGGAATTAGAACTGGCGCGCCTGGGCTCCCAACATCATGTCTTGGCCATTCCCGCCGACCTTTCAGCCGCCAGGGATATCCGGCGGGTGGTGCGCGACACCATGAACCGGTTCGGCCAGATCGGTATCTTGGTCACCCACCTGGGCCACGCGGAAGCCGGCCGGCCGTCGGAGTTCGACGACGAAACAATAACCGGTTCCCTAGAGCACAAATTTCTGAGTCCCATCCGACTGGCCAGGGAAGTAGTTCCTTACATGAAGCAACAGCGGTGGGGCCGGATCATAAACCTGTTGCCAACCCAGGTGAAACAGGCGATCGACGGGCAAGCTCTCGCCATTTCCAGCGAGCTAGCCCTTTTGGGGTATTCCAAGATGCTCTCCAATGAGCTGGCGCCCTTCAACATCACGGTCAATAACGTCCTGGCCGGACCGGTCAAGACTGAATTCTTGACTGCCAGCTTGGAAACCCAGGCCCAAGAGTCGGGCCGGCCTCCCGAAGAACTGGCAAAGGAAACCGCCGAAGGCATTCCGATGCGCCGTTTGGGCAAGCCGGAGGAAGTAGGGGACCTGGTGGCCTTTTTAGCGTCGGACCGCGCGGCATACATGACCGGCGCCAACGTAGTCATTGACGGCGGACGGTTACAAACCCTGGGGTAATCCATCGTGGCGGCGGCGAAGACGCCCGCCGCATCATCGCCGGATTGGGCCTCTCCATAGAACCCTGGATCTATCTGCCCGAATTCGGCGTCCGCTGAAAGATTGAGTCCTACAATTCCGAAACCGGCCCTTACGCCACCTCCCCGGTCCACTGGGAGGTGGCGCTTATTCGGAGTGGATGTAGCCCAGCCCTATGGTCTTCAAGGCAACTGCCTGACCTCTAGGCCGTCACTGGGGAAGCGCTGGTCAAACGAGTAGACCACTTCCGCACCGGCGCTCCGTGCCGCCGCCCAAATCAATGCATCAGCGAAGGAGACTCGGGCCGACGGCCGGCACATGGCTATACCCTGCACTACTAAGCTCTTATCTATGGCGTAAGTTTGGATGTTGGTTTTTCTTACGAACTCGATGAGATGATCAGCTACGTCTTCTCTAGCGATATGGTACGCCGACATCAACACATGTCCGGTTTCGGCCAACGCAACCCCTGTGATCCAAATGTCCTCTCCGCCATCGATAACTGCGGAGGCCTGATTAGCTAGACCGGGCACGTCGCGGGTCAAATACCGGACCACCATGGACGTATCCAGGAATCTGCTCACAACCCCTGCTCCCACCCTTCAACCCTTTCTCTTACTGCCGCCGCCCTGGCCTCTTCCCGGGCTTTGTCCCATTCCTCGCCAGGTTGGATCACGACATCGGTGTATTTCTTCAGACTACCCAGCAGCGACCTGTTGTGCTCCGGCTCGACGAAATAGATCTCCACGTGGTCGTCCACCAGCCGTTGCAGCGCTATCCAGCCGGGCCCGATGCCTAGCCGGTCACGGATCTCTTTGTCTATGACCACCTGCCCTTTTGTTCCTACTTTGTTGGCCATGGTATAACTCCATGTGTTTGGTATGACTTAATACTATCAAACCTACGATTTTGGCGCCAACAAAATCCCCATTGCCCGCGCCAGCTAATGCACTTAGAATGGCCTCACCGCCTGGCAGTTTAATGTTGAGAGACAAATTTGGGGGTTGATCCATCAGATTTTCCTTGGCCTACGAGATGCAGAGGCCTGTCCTGGACGATCACGCCGTCATCGAAGAAACCATCGAGCAGTGCATACTGGCCGACGAGATGGGGTTCGACGCCGTGTGGTTTGTCGAGCACCACTTTTTAACCACTTTCTCGGGGTCTCCGTGCCCGGAAGTCATCTCTGGGGCATTGAGCCGGCTGACCAAGAACATCCGCCTGGGGTTTGGCGTTGTTGTCTGGCCGTATCACCATCCGGTTCGGGTGGCCGAACGGGTTGCCATGGTGGACCAGCTCTCCAACGGCAGGGTGGAGTTCGGCACCGGCCGGTCGGCGCCCTACGAGCAGATGGGCATGGGCATCGACCCCCGTGACAGCCGGGAGATGTGGGAAGAATCCCTCTCCATGGTGCCAAAGATCTAGGGGTCGGAGTTCTTCGGGTGGGAAGGCAAATTCTGGAACGTCCCTTCACGTCAGGTGTTGCCCAAGCCGTACCAGAAGCCTCATCCGCCCATATGGGTGGCCGCGTTGCAGCCCGCCACATACCAGATAGCGGCCGAGAAAGGCATCGGCGTCATGGCCCTGGGAGTCAACGCTCCATCGGTTCTAGAACCGGAGATCAAGAAATACCGGGAGACCATTAAAAACGCGAACCCGGTGGGCAGCGTGGTCAATAACCAATGGCTGAGTTCATGCTTTGGGCTCTGCGGCGAAGATAAAAGCGCCACCATGGAGTTGTGCGCTCAATCGCTCAAGACATTCTTCGGACCGGGCCGGCCCTACGTTCAAGACCAGAAGGACATTTACCAGAAACTGCTGGAGCAATGGGGCGGAGTGCCGGACCACCTGGCGCAGAATTTTTCCAGGTATATCGAAGTAAAGAGCCCCGATGAAGCCCAGAGCGCCAATGGCGGATCAGGCAGTTCTCTGGACCTTTCCGGCGGGTCGGCATTGGCCCAAAAGATATGGGAGGAGTTTGACGCCGTGACCATGGCGGAGCGGGGCATAATCGTCGCTGGCGACCCGGAAAGCTGCATCGCCGCCTGCAAGCTACACGAAGCCACGGGAGTGGACGAGCTCCAATTCCTGATGGCCACAGAGACCGTGGACCACGCCGCTGTAATGAAGTCCATAGAGATGTTCGGCAAGCACGTAATCCCGGAGTTCCGGAAGGCGGGGTAGGGGCTCACCGCTGACAACCGCTGCCCGTTCAAAACAGAACATCCACCCAGATGCGGACGGCCGCCACCGCAACGACTGCGGCAAGGGCGTAGCGCAGGAGCCGCGGGCGCAAACGCCGGCTCACCATGGCGCCAAGTTGGGCCGACGGGGCCGACCCGGCCACCATAACCAGCGCCAATTCAAAGGGCACCTGCGCCGTAGTTAGCTTTCCGGCTAGACCCCCTACCGCCGAGAAAAGGATGATGCCCAGGTTGCTGCCGATAGCCATCCTGGTGGGGACCTTCAAAACGTACATCATGATGGGAATCAATAGGAAGGAGCCCGCCTGACCCACTAGACCCCCGCTAAAGCCGATGAAACCACCCAACGCCACGGCTAGGGGCGCGTTAAAGGAGAAACCGCTGGCTTCTGATTGGTCTTGCGCCTCCCTGTCCGATGCGCTCCGGGACGCCGGCAAAAATATCAGCCCCGCGGCTATCAAGGCCATAGCGCCGAAGATAGCCAGGATCCATTCGTCGGCCACCCAGCGGGAGATGATAGCGCCAGCCAGGGCTGACACCCCCGCAGACACGCCCAGGTACCGGACTAACCGCCAGGAGACGAACCCGTAGGAATGGTGCCTGGTCAAGCCCGAAACCGCGCCGGCGAAGCCCTGGACCATGGTCAGGCCGGTGATTTGCTTTACAGACAAGGGGCCAAGGCCGGCCCACCCCGGAGCGTAAAGAAACAACGGGGTCATCATCAGGCCCCCTCCCAGACCGAGAAGGCCGGAAAAAAAACCCGCCGATATTCCGATGACTAGCACTAAAACAATCAACGAAGCTCTTCCAGCATCGGATGGGGCGGCGATGTTTGAATCTCTATCTAACCTCCCTCCGACAGAAAGCCCCGGCAATGCCGGGGCTACCGCGCTCTAAACGGGGTATTAAACCGTCATTCCAGGTCCGCGACTCTTGGCCCCACTTCTTCCATCAAGAGCCGCAGGCAGTCGTGCTCCCATTGGGCTTCATCCGGATCTTGCGTTATCGCCAAAAGAGTACCGAAGCCGCCCACTGCCTCGTACAGGCTGCGGATTCGCCGGGCGCACTCTTCCGGGTCGCCTACGATCCATATATTCTCCATCATGTAGTCTACGTCCACCGCCTCGTCGGGCATATTGGGGTCTATTTTGGTTGACGCCAACAGACCGGAGCCCTTGCGGTTAGGCAATTGATGCTGGATGTAATTACGGCCCAAGACCGCCCGCGCCCGCTCTCGGGCCAGTTCGTTGGTCTCGGCCACGAAAACGTCCCGGCCGATGTGCCACTGTTTACGGTCGGGTGTCCGGCCGGAGTTGGCGGCGCCCTCGGCCACCACTTCCCAATGGCCTTTCAAATACTCGGGCGCCAGGTTCGAGCTGCTCATCGGGATCCAGCCTTTTTCGCCGGCCACCCGGATCGAGTCCGACGCCAGCGAGGTGGCAGCCACACCGATGGGGGGATGGGGTTTTTGGTACGGCTTCATGTACATACCCCGCTCCAGAGTGGTGTCCAATTCTGGAGCGGTAATGTCGAAATATTTGCCGTGGTAGGAGAACTGTCCTTCGTTCTCCCATATCTTCAGTATCACATCCAGGGCTTCGGCCGAGCGCTCCCGGATCATGACACCTTCTTCGGGGTCCAGGCCGAAGAGTTGAAGGTCGGTGGGAATGGCCCTTGCGCCGATGCCCCAGTAGAACCTTCCGCGGGCCAGATGGTCCAGCATGGCGATGCGGTGGGCCAGTTCCACGGGGTTATGGATGGCCAGCAGCGTGACCCCGGTGGCCAGAATGATCTTTTCAGTCATGGCCAGGGCTTTTGCGATGAGCAAGTCCGGCGCCGGAGCGTTCTCCCACCGCTCCGTGATGTGCTCGCCGATCCATGCCTCGCTGAATCCGAGTTTATCGGCAGTCACGATCAGATCCAGGTCGCGGTCATAGGAGTCGGCGTAAGAACGGTATGGAGGGTGCAAAGGCATCATGAAAAGACCGAACTGCATGATCATCTCCCGAACCCTGAATCATTAACTGGCTAGGGTTGGATTTTCGATGATACTACGGCAGGCGTAATTTGGTGTCAAGAATAGGGACCCCCGCGAGGGCGAAAGCGAGCAAGGCATCCGTCCAACGGTTCCCAATCTCTCACGCCGAAACTGTTCAGAGTTGAGGGGAAGTGAGCAACCGGCGGCATTCCAGGAGGGGATTGAGACCTCTGGCCCGCCAGGTGCCAAAGAGGGATGCCAAGGTCATCTTGCTGTCGGCGCCCTGCCCTGAGCGGGCGCCGCCGCTGATCTTGCGACTGGTTACCAGATGCCGCAGGCTCCGCTCGGCGGCGTTGTTGTCTGAGGGCACGGCTGGGTCCGACACGAAGACAAACAGTTCCTTGATGAACCGTTCCATGCGCCGGCAGAGCTTGGCCTGAACCGCCAGGGGATCTTTAAGGAAAGGCCGCGCCAAGACCATTAGTTTCTCCTCCAGCATTAGCTGGGTGCGATGGCCTGGCTGGGCTCGGGGAAGGACCGAGGCCTTGGCCTCCGTGTAGACCTGGTGAACCGCCTCGGCCCACTGAGCCAGCCCAGCGTCTTCTGGGTACAACCCTTTCAGGTCATGGATATCCCGCAGCAGATGAGCCCAGCACCGTTGCTTCAGGCCCGGGTAGTGGTTATAGGCCGCGTAGAAATCACTGACCAACACTCCGCTGAAGGAGGAATCCAGCACCTCATCCACCACCCCCTTATCCCGACCCCGACGCAGGAAGTATCGTTCGCTGGGAGTGCTGAAGGTCCAAACATAGCCGTTGCTCCCGTCCTGGCGCCAGCCGGTTTCGTCGCCCTGCACCACGGGACTGGCGCGGACTTGCTCGAGCACCTCTCGCACCGCCGTCTCAGCCTGACAGGCTACTCCATGGACGGCCTCGACGATGGCGCCAACACTCAGGTGCAACTGATGGACGCTCTCCAGGTATCATTGCCAGGTATCATTGGATGATTCTTATGGGCAACCGTCCCTCCTCCCGCAGGGTCACCATCAGGCTTACCAGATTGACCCCCAGGCGCTGCTGGCCCAGAACCACCCCCTGCAGGGCCTCTTTGGGCAGCCGGCGCCGCTGGCATACCGGACAGATGCGGGCTACCAGGGCGTGCTCGGTCACTTCTACCGGAGCCACCGGTAGCTCAATGACTTCCCGAGTTCGCTGTACCCATCCGCCGTTCAGGTGAGTCCCGCAGTCGGGACAGACCGCCACGGCATGCTCCACCCGCCGGGTAGGAGTCATGCGCTGGCGGGCGAAGCCATGGCGGCGCGGCTTTCTGGGCTCCTTTTTCTCCGGCGCTTGCCGGCTGGAGTACGGCTGATTACCCGGCATCCCCGACGACCCGCGCCGGTTGGGACGGGATTCCAGAACCCCAATCCGCCTTTGCAAATCGGCAATGACTCCCCGCTGGCCGGCAATTATCTCCAGCAGAGTTTCGCCACTCGCCGCGTTCAGGTCTAGTTCAGTGTCCACCTCCCTGGTATGCCACAACTCCCCCGGCCATGCCAGCGTTTTTCCAACGGCTTTGAGCCAATTCACCTCATCAAGTCTGAACAGTTACCTCACGCCGCCGTTATTGCCCGTCCCTCTCCCGTTCTGATAGACTTATATTTAATAGCACCCATTGTAGACACGAGGAAAACCGCATGAAGAAAGTAGTCAGTGAAACCAACGGCGCCCTCTTCAGCCTCCCCTGGATGGTGGCCAAGGACCAGGGCTTGTTCGAGGCCGAAGGTATCGACATGGAGTTTGTGGATACCCCCATCAGCGGTATCGTGGAACATACCCAAGACCCCGAAGCGGTGAACCCCATCCTGATGCACACGCCATTTGAGGAGGGACGGGTTTCCATCTACCGGGCTTGAGAAGAGGGTCAGGTCCGTCGGGCCTTTGAGAGCAACGCAGGCGCCAAGATAATCGCACTTCGGTCGGCGGTGGCCAGCCAGGCAATAATGGTGCATCCCGAATCAGACCACTACTATCCGGGAACTCTGGGCAACGTTCCCGTGGCGGTGAACTTCCACGCCGGTTCCCATTACACGGCCCTTCGGCTGTTGGAAGGGTACTTGCCGCCCGAGAAGATCAAGGTGGTGCACTACGGTTCGCCCCAGCACCGCTTCGAAGCGCTGATGAACCGAGAGATCGAGGCCGCGGCCGTGATGGAACCCTACATCGCCCTGGCCGAGAAACTCGGATGCCGCGCCGTTTGCGAGGGCCATTACCTAGGGGCGGAGAACGCCAGCGACGACATGGACGAAGAAACCTTCAACGCCATCAACCGGGCGGTGGCCAAGGCCATCGACCTGATCAACGCCGACAAGCGGAAATATCTTCACTATCTGATAGATGAACCCAGGTTCGCCCCGCTGGCGGCCAGATGGGGAGGCCTCAGCCCCGAGGATTTCCACCTGCCGCGGCTTCGGTACACCAAACAAGCGCCCTACACCGACGAGATCGTGGCCGACACCTATCACTGGATGGTCCGCTGGAACCTGTTGAACCAATCGGTATGCGCCACCAACTTCGTGGAAAATCGCTTGGCCGAGCCCGCAACCGCCTCCGCCGACGACTAAGCCAACCACAAATCGCGTATGCTGAAAAACCGGGTGGGATGGGTTTCCCGACCGGTTTTTCTTTGGGGGCGGCCACGTTCGTGAAATCCCACCCGTCTCGTGCGGCTCACCAGCCATGCTGGCATACGCTGTGCTGTACGGAAGGGAGCCCAGATCCGAAACGTGAGTCGTAACTGCAACCATCCAACACACCAAGCGAGTCACTGTCTATATCACATATCAACAATTGTAAACTAAACGTAAGTCATAGGATTTTTAGTTAACTTGACAGTGGACCTGACCTGAATACAATCAAATCTGTGTTTTTAAATGTCGGAACAACTTCGGATTATCCGTTTGCAGGTAGCTTCTCCATCGCCATATTAACAATGTCTTATGGCGTGACTCACTACCCATGAGAAACATGATAAGCCATATTGGATTCCGCTTGGGCATAGTTGTGTTCGCCGTGGGTTTGGCCATCGCCGGGATTGGTTTCGTCATAATCAATGAAGTTCAGCGAAATGCCGTCGAAGCCCAAGCAATCAAGACGGCCGAGTCGGTGGTCGCCCAGATGCTGGCCACCAGGTCGGTTTACACAAAAGACGTGGTACACCCAAGCTTGGTTGCCGATGCTCCCGATTTGGTCGAACTATTCCGGAGGTGGGACTTCAAAGAATCCACTCTGTTCGTTGCGGAGGGGTGCCTGGATGAGGCCGGAGGGGATTTCGAGACGGCGGCCACGTGCTACCTGAAAAGGGAGCAGGCCGTTTGGACCCAATGGGTCCCGACCGACGTGGCTCAGAGAGTTCGTGAGGCATTGAACGTTGGATAGTCATAATACCTGTAATCCGGTGTCATACGTCCTTTTCCGAGCGCAAATTTCATGACCGGAACGTGGCGTGTATAGGTCGGTGGAAGACCACGCGGGAATGATTGCCTACACCGAGGCATAAGCCTCATCATAACTGGCGGTCAGATTCCTGCGCTTCGAGAACTTTAGCTTCATTCCAGAGGGAATCTTTATCCGTCATGGGAAGTTTGGCGAAGTCTTGGCCACGGTTGGCGGCCAGTTCCTCCATCTTGAGGTACCGCCACCGGAACCTTTGGTTGGCCACCCTCAAAGCATCCTCGGCGTGGATATCCAGCCATCGGGACAGATTCACGATCATGAACAGAATATCGCCGAGCTCGTGGACCTTTTCGTGGTGCGACTCCGCCTGCCGCAACTCCTCGACCTCTTCGGACAGCTTGTTCACTACCCCGCTTATGTCATCCCAATCGAAGCCCGCCCGGACTACCCGGTCCTGCATAAGTTGGGCGGCGGTCAAGGCAGGCAGGTCTTTTGGAATGCCGTCCACGGGCGATTTCTTGACTCCCTGCTCCCGCCTCTCTTCTTCTTTGATCCTATCCCAGTTTCGCTCCACCTCCCGGGCGTCGGCCGCGGTGGCGTCGCCAAAAACGTGGGGATGGCGCCGAATCAGTTTGCGGTTGATCTTGGTCAGCACGTCATCTAGGTCGAAATGGCCGGCTTCCCGGGCGATGTCGGCGTGGAAGCCGATCTGGACCAACAGGTCGCCTAATTCCTCGGCTAAAAGCTGGGGATCATCTCCGTCGATGGCTTCCAAAACCTCATAGCACTCCTCCAGCAGGTTGCGCTTCAGCGAGGCATGGGTTTGCTCCCGGTCCCACGGGCAACCGCCGGGGGCCCGAAGGCGTTCCACAATGGCCACCAGGGTCTGAAATTGATCCAATTCGCCTTCCGGTATCTCTTTTGATGACATGGCCGGATTATAACGACGCCACCGGTTGCCTCACAAGGGAAGCCGATGCTAACTTATAGTGCATCATATTGGAGAGGAATCATGTTTCTGCCAATCCGCAACGCAAACCGCTCCGCAACCCCCGCCGCATTCATATCTTGGATACCGGGGTTCCTGTTCGTGGCATCGGTTCCCTTGTTCTTAATCACCTTTAGCGTTGCCTATGCGATCAACGACTCCGGATTGTATGACCGGGGATTTCAGCGATACCACGTTTCTTCCATAACCGGGATCACCACGCCAGACTTGGTTCAGGCAGGCGCGGAGCTGCGGCGGTATTTTAATTCCCGAACGGAGCCTTTATCAGTGCGCACCCGAATCTACGGCTTGGAGCAGGAGCTTTTCAATCAACGCGAGGCGCTCCACATGGCTGACGTGAAGCGGTTGATCTGGGGTGTATACGCGGTGGGAGTGATCACAGGGGTTTATCTGCTGGTCCTGACCGCGGGCGGATTGGCCTGGCGGCCCCAGATGTATTCGGCTAGGTTGGCGGGTTATTACCTGCGAGGCGGAATCCTCACGCTGTCGCTGCTGCTGGCTTTCGGGTTCGTCTCTTTGGTGGGATTCGAAGCCGTGTTTCTCACGTTTCACCAAATTAGTTTCAGCAATGATCTGTGGCAACTCAACCCCAACACCGACTACCTGTTGATGATGTTTCCCACGGGGTTTTGGTTCGACTCCACCGTTATGGTGGCGGCCATCACCATCATCGCCGCGGTGATTATGATAGTGGTTTCTGGAAGCTATCTACTGTGGCGCCGCCGAGGACAGAACGAGGGAGTCCCCCTCCAACCGCCGGAGATGCAAGAAGCCAGATAGGCAGCTGGGTCAACCCAAGTTACAACAAAAGTTCCGGGGTGATGAGGGCGAAAATCGGGGGCTATCGAACTTACGGGCCGCAGCCGCAGCTTCCACCGCAGCAGCCGCCGCCACTGAGGGGAGGCAATGGCCCGAAATCGGTGGCGCCACTCTCGCTGGCGCCGACTCGGGCGAAGACTGAGATAGCCCGTTTGGCAGGCTGCTCGCAGTTGGGGCAATCGGCGCCTTTGGCGCTCATGGGCTGTAGCTTGTCAAACTTGTGGTTGCAAGTTGGACACAAATATTCGTAGATCGGCATTTCGTGGCCTTCCTAGTTGGTTTTCGAGTTGCAATGAATTTACTCCACCTGCCAGGCGCCGTCAAGGCGGTTGAATCCGGGTATAAGTCCAAGCTGCCCCAAGCCGTTATGATGGCGCCCGTTTACACCGCCGCCCTTGACAGAGCATGTATTTAGCCGACAATGGGTCGTTGGCCTTTCCGTGATCCACCACCCCAGTGATTCACCACACCAGTTGATCTCGTTTATGCAGATTCATAGCTGGCGCCTGACTGGCCTGGGGAAGCTCCGCGGGGACTGGGCCGAGGAGCGCCTCATATAAGCCTGTAAGCCTGCCAAGATTCAAGCGGTTACCACGGCTGCACACCTTCGACTCGCTGAAGAACTACAGGGATTTCCGGTTCCTCTTCACCGCCAACTTTTGCGCCAACACGGCCCAATGGTTCCAGCTCCTCAGCATTGGCTGGCTAGTTCGGGACCTAACGGCAGCCGCTTCTATCTCCTCATCGGCCATTTTGGTGGTCACAGTAGGAGGCATCAACACGCTGCCGCGCCTTTTGATAGGTCCTTGGGGAGGAGTGCTGGGGGACCGCATGGACCGGCGAAAGATCGTGATCACGTCCATGGGCATCATGGCGGTGGCCGCCTTCGGTTTTTCCATGATCATCCGCTGGGGATCGGTGGAATGGTGGCACGCGTACCTGTACGTTCTGCTGGCCGGTTTGGTCACCTCGGTGAGCCAGCCCCTTCGCCAGGCCATCATATTCAACACGGTGCCTAAGGATTCCTTTGGCAACGCCTACGCCACCAACGTGCTGACTATTACCGGCACCCGCATTCTCGGTCCTTTCATAGGCGGATTTCTAATCGCCACTCTGGGGTTTGCCTGGAATTTCACAGTAGAATCGGCCCTGTACGTGGCGACGATCCTAGCCCTTTTGCCCATGAAAACCCCCTATAGCCAGGTGCGGGAAGGGATCAAAACATCCGTGTTCGGCGACCTAAACCCGAATCCACCGATAGAGGGCGTGTCGCGACAGGGCGGATAGGGAAGGAAGTGCTCCTCTGAATCTGGGATAATGGTTTTATAACAGAAAACCGACCAGAAACAAGGAGCACCCAATAGATGCGACCACGCAACCACCTCGACCGCATCCACATCACCTTCGACGACCACCGCCTGGTCAACAATGCCGGCCTGCTCCTTCCCGCCACCTTGGCCTTGCACCTCGGCCTTTCCCAACTGGTTGACCGGCGCCTGGACCTGGGCCGGGCCCCAGGCCGAGCCAACACCGGTGACAAGATGATGACGCTGGTGGCATCTGCGTTGGCGGGCGGCGACTGCATCGACGACGCCGATGCGCTGCGCGCCGGCGGGACAGCCTGCACCCTGGGCAGTGTGCTCAAGGCGCCCTCCACCCTGGGCGCCTTCCTGCGCAGCTTTCGCTGGGGCCACGTCCGCCAACTGGACCGGGTGAGCCGCGAGTTGCTGGCCCGGGCCTGGCAGGCCGGAGCCGGACCCGGCGACGCACCATTTACCATCGACCTTGATTCGACGATCTGCGAGACCTACGGACTGGCCAAGGAGGGCGCCCGCCACCACGGCTACACCGGCGCCCGGGGCTATCACCCGCTGTTGGCCGTCGCCGCCGGCGCCGGCGACGTGCTGATGTCCCGGCTGCGCGAGGGCCGCGCCAACACCGCCCGCGGGGCCGCCCACTTCCTGCGGGAGACGGTGGGGCGGGTGCGCTACGCTGGCGCCAGCGGGCAGATCACCCTGCGGGCCGACAGCGGCTTCTATACCCACGCCGTGGTCGCCGTCTGCCGCAAGCTGGACGTGCGCTTCTCCATCACCATCCGCCAGCACAAAAGCCTGCGCAATCTCATCGAGGCCATACCCGAAGCTGCCTGGACGCCGATTCCCTACTGGATGGACGGCGCCGCCGCTGTGGCCGAGACGACTTATACCCCCTTCCAGAGTGAGCCGGACGCCGCGCCGGTGCGGCTCATCGTCCGGCGGGTGCAGCCGACCCCCGGTTCCCAACTGGCCCTCTTCGCCACCTACAGTTATCACGGCTTCATCACCGACCGGGACGGAGAGACCCTGGAACTGGAGGCCGACCACCGCCGCCACGCCGAGATCGAGAATGCGATACGCGACCTCAAGTACGGCGTCGGGTTGAACCACATGCCGTCCGGCCGCTTCGCCGCCAACGGCGCCTGGCTGGCCGTCCAGGTGATGGCCCACAACCTGGCCCGCTGGACCGCGCGCATCGGCCTGGGCGAGCAGATCGTGACCACCAAGACCCTCAGGCGACGGTTCTTCTCCCTGGCCGGACGGCTCACCCGCTCGGCGCGCCGCCTCACCCTGCATCTGCCCCAGCGCTGGCCTTGGGAAACCCAGTTCAGTCGCGCCCTGGCCCGGCTGCGCGCCCTGCCACTCCCAGCCTGACGACCCGTCTGCAACTGACCCGCCATCCGGCCAACTGAACGTCCCGGCAAACTCGCGCCAGTCCCGGTCCGCGAGCGCCTCTTCCCGTGTCCTATCCCGCCATCTCGCTCAGCACAGCCACTGCAGACCGCCATCGGCGCCCCCAAAAGCGCCTGCGACCGCCCGCCAACCTCCCGTCTACCCGAATTCGAGCCCGGATCATCGCGCCTGCAACTCCCTCCCCCCTCTTCCGCTGTCCTCACGCCCTCCATCCGGGTCCATCGGTGGATTCGGACTTAAGGAAGGCGTCAATTTTATTTTTCGGAGTGAACGGACGATACTCAACTTGATTACCCTGGGGATAATTCCCAACGTGGTCTTGCATCCCACATGGTTCTTATTGCCCCTGTTTACAGTCGATGTGCTGCACATGGGACCGGATGTTGGGGGAATCTTGTTGGCCGCCACCGGCGTGGGAGGTCTTTTGTCCGGCATGGCCATCGCCTCGGTGGGCTTTGTAATTCCAAAGGGTCGTTTGGTTTTTGCGACGGTGGTGGCCAGTTCGATATCGGTGATCTTGTTCGCCCAGTCCCATTGGTTTGTCCTGGCCATCGTCATCATAGGATTGATGGCGTTCTTCCAAGCCGCGTTCTGAACCACCAACGGCACCTTGATCCAAGGCTTGACTCCCGATGAGCTGCGGGGCCGGGTGACCAGCCTCCAGTCATACAATTCGGGATTTGTGATCCTCACCAGCCTGCTCATTGGATGGGTGGTTGACCTGACTAATGTGACATTGGGCATAATGGCCGTGGGCGGAACGGGATTGGCGCTCTCCTATAGTGACGATAGCGGCTTTGAAAAGGGTCCGCCCGCTGGCGTAGGCCAATTCTCACAGGGACATCTGATTGCTAAGAACCGTCACCAAAACTCGCCAGACAATTGCCAACAGCACCCACTATCGATGGTGGGTGTTCTGGGCTATCGCCGCCGGAAGTTTTCTGTCCGTCGTTGACCACGGAACCGTCATGGTGGCCCTCCCTGAGATCGAAAGGTATTTCGACGCAGACCTTCCCACCGTCCAGTGGGTGGTGATCGGATATGCGCTAGCCATCAGCGTTCTGCTGCTGCCCATGGGCCGGCTGGGGGACATGGCAGGCCGCCGGCGGATCTACATCCTGGGTTTTTGCATATTCGTGTTGGCGGCGGCCCTAGCAGGGTCTTCCCATTGGTTGAACCTGTCCACGCTGATCACAGCCAAGGTATTGCAGGGCATCGGGTCAGCCATGATCCAGGGCAACGGGATGGCCACCATCATCGGCGTGTTTCCAGCAAATCAACGGGGAAAAGCCTTGGGCTACCACCTGACCGTGGTTGGAGCCGGGGCCATAGCGGGACCCGCTTTAGGCGGCCTGTTGGTCAGCATTTGGGGCTGGCAGTCAGTATTCTTCGTAAACGTACCGGTGGGAATCATCACCATTGCGATCTCCGCCCTGGTCCTGAGGGACCAGATCAGTCCAGCTGCCGGCGGTCAGGGTCAGGCCCAGACCTTTGATTGGCTGGGAGCCTTCCTTTCCGGAGCATTCTTGTTGGTTGCCCTGCTGACGGTTGGAAACGGGGCGAAGAGCGGCTGGACATCCCCGTTGATCTTGACCGGCATCGGGACGGCGATTTTTTTGCTTGCCACGTTCATCTGGTGGGAACTGAGGACGCCATATCCGATGCTGGACTTGAGACTGTTCCGCCGCAAGCTATTCTCCCTGGGAGTGGCGGCGGGTTGGATATCGTTTCTGGGGAGTTCCGCGTCCCGATTCCTAATGCCCTTCTACTTGCAACGTGTCTTAGAGTTCTCTCCCCGAGAGGTGGGGCTTTTGATGATCCCGCCGGCTTTGGGCCTGGTCTTGGTGGGCCCATTCAGCGGCGTGCTTTCCGACAAATTCGGCTGGCGGGCGCTAACGGTAGGCGGAATGGCCCTATCCACCGCCGCCTGGTTCGTCATGGCCGCGTTGCTGAACCGGGATGCGCCCGTGGCATGGGTCGTCCTGATGATGGTCTTCCAAGGGGCCGGCACCGGTTTGTTCAATTCGCCAAACAACAGTTCGATACTCAGCGCGGTGGAGCGCTCAAGCTATGGCGTGGTCGCATCGTTGACCCAACTGGTGAGAAACTCAGCCAATGTAACTAGCGTGGCTGTGGCCACCACCGTCGTGGTGATGGTCATGGGTTCCCGGGGAGTCGAACCCAGCCTAGACGCCGTCGATCCCACCGTTGCCGACGCATTTGTCGCGGGGCTGCGCTGGGCGTTCATCTTCATGGGAAGCGCGCTGGCTGTGGCCGGCGCGATCTGTGTTTTCAAAGGGGAGCGCACCCGGTCTGCGCCACCGGCCGCCGGGACCGGCGCGGCCGCCCAGGCGGTTTCAAGCAAATCCGCCGATTGATCCATCACGGCCGAGCCATTCTGGCAAACAACGCTTGACACCCAATAATCTAACTGTCAGACTACTGGCCAATCAAAACGTAGGAGCACCGCCAGCGTTTCTTGCTGGCCTTCTCCAAATCGCTGGTCAGACTACAGGAGGAACCAATGGCAGACGCCAAAGTGGAAGTTAGACTCAACGGACCCCTGCGGGTTTATGGGGAGATTGAAATAGTCGACGCCGACGGTAAAAACTACACCGTGCCCGAAGGGCAGTGGGTTTCGTTTTGCCGCTGCGGACAGTCTGGTAAAAAGCCTTTCTGCGACACCGCCCACCGCGAGTGCAGTTTCGAGGCCGACTCTAAAGCGTATTAAGCAACTGTCTTAAAACCGCTTTCCCGGATGCAACTCCAGTGTCCAAAAGAAAAATGCGCGAGAATTCTCGCGCATTTTTCTTTTGGAATTGATCCAGCGCCTTTAGAAGACGGGAAATCCCTGAACGTCCGCCTCATTCGGCCGCGCTAGAATCTCCCGTCATCCTGGCCGGTACAAGCTCTTGATGGACCTCACTGATTTCAATCTTTGCTCCACCATACGGTCGGCTGCTTGGGATGTTGGTATCTCTTGGTTTTTGGAGATATCTATCACCCGGCCCATGATCTCATAGATGCGCTCCGTCTTCTCTCTGGCCCGGTCCGGATTGTATGCGGCGCCTATTTCGGCCGAGACGTTGATGATCCCGCCCGCGTTGATGATGTAGTCCGGGGCGTAAAGAACGCCACTCCGGTGCAATTCTTGACCATCGGCGTCCTCTGCCAACTGGTTGTTGGCCCCTCCGGCGACTACCCGGCATTTCAGGCGGGGGATCGTGTCCCGGTTCACGACACCTCCCATGGCGCAAGGCGAGAAAATATCGCAGGCTGCGTCGTAGATCGCTTCCGGCTCCACCACCTTGATCCCCATGTCCCGGGCCCGGTCCAAGGCGTCGGAAAAGATATCGGTGACCACTAACTGGGCGTCTTCTTTAAGCAAATGGTGGGTCAACTGGAACGCCACCTTGCCAAATCCTTGAACCGCAATCTTTTTGCCGGTCAACGAATCGGAGCCCCATGTCTCCCGGGCGCAGGCCTTCATGGCCATGTAAACACCCAACCCGGTCATCACCGATGTATCGCCGCTGCCGCCCGCGGTGGTGGGCAGGCCAACCACGTGGGCCGTCTCCTGCCTGACGTATTCCAGATCCCGCCCGGTGCTCCCCACGTCGGTTGTGGTTAAATACCGCCCGCCCAGGGTATCCACGAACCTGGCGTAGGACCGAAGCATGGCCTCGGTTTTCTGGGTATGCGGATCGGCAATGATCACCGCCTTGCCTCCGCCCAGAGGCAGATCGGCCGCCGCCGACTTGTAGGTCATCGCCCGGGAAAGCCGCAAAACGTCCCTCACGGCCTCTTCCTCGGTTTCGAATGGCCAAATTCGAAGGCCGCCGCAAGCCGGTCCGAGAGTGGTGTCATGGATGGCTATCACCGCTTTCAACCCCACCGCCGGATCCGAACACATGAGAATCTGTTCGTGGCCCTCTGCGCCCATATATTTTAAAATGTCCATAGGGGGCAACCTCCAACATTGACCTGGATTAGAATCTTAGCCCGAATCCACCGATAGAGGGCGTGTCGCGACAGGGCGGATAGGGAAGGAAGTGCTCCTCTGAATCTGGGATATCGATTTTATAACAGAAAACCGACCAGAAACAAGGAGCACCCAATAGATGTAACTGTTCAGACTTGATGAGGTGAATTGGCTCAAAGCCGTTGGAAAAACGCTGGCATGGCCGGGGGAGTTGTGGCATACCAGGGAGGTGGACACTGAACTAGACCTGAACGCGGCGAGTCGCGAAACTCTGCTGGAGATAATTGCCGGCCAGCGGGCAGTCATTGCCGATTTGCAAAGGCGGATTGGGGTTCTGGAATCCCGTCCCAACCGGCGCGGGTCGTCGGGGATGCCGGGTAATCAGCCGCACTCCAGCCGGCAAGCGCCGGAGAAAAAGGAGCCCAGAAAGCCGCGCCGCCATGGCTTCGCCCGCCAGCGCATGACTCCTACCCGGCGGGTGGAGCATGCCGTGGCGGTCTGTCCCGACTGCGGGACTCACCTGAACGGCGGATGGGTACAGCGAACTCGGGAAGTCATTGAGCTACCGGTGGCTCCGGTAGAAGTGACCGAGCACGCCCTGGTAGCCCGCATCTGTCCGGTATGCCAGCGGCGCCGGCTGCCCAAAGAGGCCCTGCAGGGGGTGGTTCTGGGCCAGCAGCGCCTGGGGGTCAATCTGGTAAGCCTGATGGTGACCCTGCGGGAGGAGGGACGGTTGCCCATAAGAATCATCCAATGATACCTGGCAATGGTACCTGGAGAGCGTCCATCAGTTGCACCTGAGTGTTGGCGCCATCGTCGAGGCCGTCCTGGAGTAGCCTGTCAGGCTGAGACGGCGGTGCGAGAGGTGCTCGAGCAAGTCCGCGCCAGTCCCGTGGTGCAGGGCGACGAAACCGGCTGGCGCCAGGACGGGAGCAACGGCTATGTTTGGACCTTCAGCACTCCCAGCGAACGATACTTCCTGCGTCGGGGTCGGGATAAGGGGGTGGTGGATGAGGTGCTGGATTCCTCCTTCAGCGGAGTGTTGGTCAGTGATTTCTACGCGGCCTATAACCACTACCCGGGCCTGAAGCAACGGTGCTGGGCTCATCTGCTGCGGGATATCCATGACCTGAAAGGGTTGTACCCAGAAGACGCTGGGCTGGCTCAGTGGGCCGAGGCGGTTCACCAGGTCTACACGGAGGCCAAGGCCTCGGTCCTTCCCCGAGCCCAGCCAGGCCATCGCACCCAGCTAATGCTGGAGGAGAAACTAATGGTCTTGGCGCGGCCTTTCCTTAAAGATCCCCTGGCGGTTCAGGCCAAGCTCTGCCGGCGCATGGAACGGTTCATCAAGGAACTGTTTGTCTTCGTGTCGGACCCAGCCGTGCCCTCAGACAACAACGCCGCCGAGCGGAGCCTGCGGCATCTGGTAACCAGTCGCAAGATCAGCGGCGGCGCCCGCTCAGGGCAGGGCGCCGACAGCAAGATGACCTTGGCATCCCTCTTTGGCACCTGGCGGGCCAGAGGTCTCAATCCCCTCCTGGAATGCCGCCGGTTGCTCACTTCCCCTCAACTCTGAACAGTTTCCCTTCGACGACCACCGCCTGGTCAACAATGCCGGCCTGCTCCTTCCCGCCACCTTGGCCTTGCACCTCGGCCTTTCCCAACTGGTTGACCGGCGCCTGGACCTGGGCCGGGCCCCAGGCCGAGCCAACACCGGTGACAAGATGATGACGCTGGTGGCATCTGCGTTGGCGGGCGGCGACTGCATCGACGACGCCGATGCGCTGCGCGCCGGCGGGACAGCCTGCACCCTGGGCAGTGTGCTCAAGGCGCCCTCCACCCTGGGCGCCTTCCTGCGCAGCTTTCGCTGGGGCCACGTCCGCCAACTGGACCGGGTGAGCCGCGAGTTGCTGGCCCGGGCCTGGCAGGCCGGAGCCGGACCCGGCGACGCACCATTTACCATCGACCTTGATTCGACGATCTGCGAGACCTACGGACTGGCCAAGGAGGGCGCCCGCCACCACGGCTACACCGGCGCCCGGGGCTATCACCCGCTGTTGGCCGCCGGCGCCGGCGACGTGCTGATGTCCCGGCTGCGCGAGGGCCGCGCCAACACCGCCCGCGGGGCCGCCCACTTCCTGCGGGAGACGGTGGGGCGGGTGCGCTACGCTGGCGCCAGCGGGCAGATCACCCTGCGGGCCGACAGCGGCTTCTATACCCACGCCGTGGTCGCCGTCTGCCGCAAGCTGGACGTGCGCTTCTCCATCACCATCCGCCAGCACAAAAGCCTGCGCAATCTCATCGAGGCCATACCCGAAGCTGCCTGGACGCCGATTCCCTACTGGATGGACGGCGCCGCCGCTGTGGCCGAGACGACTTATACCCCCTTCCAGAGTGAGCCGGACGCCGCGCCGGTGCGGCTCATCGTCCGGCGGGTGCAGCCGACCCCCGGTTCCCAACTGGCCCTCTTCGCCACCTACAGTTATCACGGCTTCATCACCGACCGGGACGGAGAGACCCTGGAACTGGAGGCCGACCACCGCCGCCACGCCGAGATCGAGAATGCGATACGCGACCTCAAGTACGGCGTCGGGTTGAACCACATGCCGTCCGGCCGCTTCGCCGCCAACGGCGCCTGGCTGGCCGTCCAGGTGATGGCCCACAACCTGGCCCGCTGGACCGCGCGCATCGGCCTGGGCGAGCAGATCGTGACCACCAAGACCCTCAGGCGACGGTTCTTCTCCCTGGCCGGACGGCTCACCCGCTCGGCGCGCCGCCTCACCCTGCATCTGCCCCAGCGCTGGCCTTGGGAAACCCAGTTCAGTCGCGCCCTGGCCCGGCTGCGCGCCCTGCCACTCCCAGCCTGACGACCCGTCTGCAACTGACCCGCCATCCGGCCAACTGAACGTCCCGGCAAACTCGCGCCAGTCCCGGTCCGCGAGCGCCTCTTCCCGTGTCCTATCCCGCCATCTCGCTCAGCACAGCCACTGCAGACCGCCATCGGCGCCCCCAAAAGCGCCTGCGACCGCCCGCCAACCTCCCGTCTACCCGAATTCGAGCCCGGATCATCGCGCCTGCAACTCCCTCCCCCCTCTTCCGCTGTCCTCACGCCCTCCATCCGGGTCCATCGGTGGATTCGGACTTAAGCATATTTGATTAGATTCCAGCATCCACCAGTGAGATTCCATCATGACCGCTTTGTCGCCAAGGCCGTGTATATATTATAAACGGGTGAGGGGTCGGCCCAATCTGCGGGCGCCGGCAATATTCGCCCTCAAAGTAGACTACGGGCGGGCCTGCTTGCCAGGACAGGCGCCTTGGTGATCATGGCGTTAGAGGGGTATAATCGCCCCTAGAAACTCGGACGGAAACCCCGATTCTCTCCAAGCTGCCGTTTTCTTAGCGACGATTATCGATGTAACAGTGGGTTCTTGAACCGTATTAAAGACACTATCATGCCACATAAGACTATAATACGTCTGTCTGGCGTAGCGCGAAACCCGGCCAATGGCTTTCCGGCCAGACCTCTAGGCGGCGGGAGCCGAGCCTGGCTACCCTTTCCGCCCAGCAGGCTCAAACATTTATTCGGGCATCGTTCAGAGGAGGTTTCACACCATGACTCAACAAGCAATGCACGCGCAAATGGGGGTCGAAACCGGAGGACAAGAAGAACTGATCCCAGCCGGAGCGGTGACCTTTGGCCTAGAGTACCGCACCCTGCACGGCGGCGAAGAGGAAGGGATCTGCATTCACGTCTACGGCAACTCATTGGACAACGACGACAAGGAGTTGCTCCGTTTCGACTGCTTCCGGGTTGCGCCTCACTATCATTACCGCAACTCCACGGTGAAGAAGAACGAGCGGTTGATGCTCGACTTCACGGCTGAAGGCGATCCTTTGGCCTGGACAATGGACAAGATCAAGAACCGCTTGCCCACGATGCTTTTACGCTGCGAAGCCGACGACATCGCCCGCAGCATTGATCAGCGGGACGTGGACGCGGCGGTGCCCAAGATAGTGGCCTGGGCTGAGACCAAGACCCACCGCCGGGGTTAGCCGGAAGCGCCAAATGGGCACTGGCGCCAGTTGGGCAGATCCACCGTAGGGGCGCACAGCCGTGCGCCCCTACCTCATGGAACAGATAAAACCTAATAAAAACCACGGGCAAAGGAGCAGTCATGCCAGAGCAGTATTCCAGTCCGCCGGAAATGACCATTGACGAGTCCAAGACCTACACCGCCATCGTCCACACCAGCAAGGGCGACATGTCACTGGAATTGTTTGCCTCGGAGGTCCCGGTCACGGTCAACAACTTCGTCTTCCTGGCCAAGGAGGGATTCTACGAGAACGGGGGATTCCACCGGATCATCAAGGATTTCATGGTCCAGGGCGGCTGTCCCAAGGGCGACGGCACCGGCGGACCGGGATACCGCTTCAATGACGAGCCGGTCACCCGATCTTACGCCAAAGGAACCCTGGCCATGGCCAATGCGGGCCCCAACACCAATGGAAGCCAATTCTTTATCGTCCACGGCGCCAACGTAGGCCTGCCTCCCAACTACACCATTTTCGGCACGCTGACCGATGGCATGGATGTGCTGGATACCCTGGCCAACTCACCCGTGGCTGGCGGCGGTGGGGGTGAGAACTCCACCCCCACTGAAAAGCTGACCATTCAGAGCATAGAAATCACCGAGGCGTAGGGACTGGTGCAGTTATAAAAGAGCGGAAGCGTCTTCCTACGCAGCCTGGGAGACCGCTTCCGGCGCCCCGGTTTTGGCGCCGGCCAGCCGGGGCTTTCGAGACATCAGGAAACACACTCCTCCAAGGAAGTTCAACCCAGCCAACAACAAAAAAGCATCAGTGTAATCGCCCTGTATATCCCTCAAAAACCCGGCCATGGGCGAGGAGATCAGCAGCAAAAAGTTCATGGGAACGGTGGATAGCCCCATAATCTTCCCAAAGGATGCCCTGCCGAAGTAGTCGCCCCGGATGGCCACGGTCAGCGGATTGCGCCCGCCAAATCCCATACCGAACAGCACCGCAAACGTGTAAATCATCCCGATGCTATTAGAGAAGGTGAGCAGCAAAACGGCGCCGGCCTGGATCGTGGTGAATAGGAAAAGGGCCAGGCGGATGGGGATTCGATCTCCCAGGTACCCCCCCACCAATTGGAAAACCATCGCCACTGCGGTGTAAGCCGCCACAACCCATGCCGTGTCCTGCACTTCAAACCCTTGGTCCTTCATCAACAATCCCAGATGGGCCATGATGGCCAGGATCACCATGGACGTGAACCCGTGGCCAAAGGAGATCAACCAGAAAGCTGGAGTCTTCAGTGCCTGGGAAGCCGTAAAGTCTGTTGTCACAGTGGAAGCCGCAACGCTGTGCGCCTGGCCCCGGCCCGGTCTTGATTCCAGAATGGATTCAGGAGGGTCTCCGTCGGGTCTGAGGTTGTAGTCCTGGGGACGGTTGCGGATCAGCCTGGAGATCGGGACCGCCAAAATCAGTGTGATCACTCCAATGATCGTGGCGGTCACGCTCCATCCGATGCGGTCTTCAGTGGGGTCCACGGCCCAGGCGATAGCTGGAACCAAAGCCAACGCCCCAACCCGGCTGCCCACGTTGGCCCAACCGATGGCCATGGCCCGCCGGCGCTGGAACCAGTGATTCAACATGGTCATCATGGGAAGCCAACTGCCCAGACCCTGGCCCAGCGCCATCACCATGTAGGCCGCATAGAACATCCATAGGTTTTGCACCCGGCCGAACAGCAGAAATCCAATGCCCAGGATGATCAATCCGACCAGCACCATGCGGCGGGTGCCCCATTTGTCGGTGAGATAGCCCTCCACCGGGCCCATGACCCCGCCTTCGATACGGGTGAAGGCCAGGGCGAATCCCAGCTGGGTGCGGGACCAGTGGAACTGGGATTCAAGGGCAACAGCCCATAGGCTCATGGCGTGGAACAGTGGAACCGTAGCGAGAGCCATGGTGAAGCCGCTGATGCCGACAAGCCACCAGCCGTAGAACACGTTCTGGAATCTGGGCGAGGAACGTCCGTCTGGGTTAATCAAACCACCGGCTCGCAATGCAGGCCCGTCGTGATCTTTCCACAGCCACGCCGAGACGACATGCCATCTTAGAAATTATTGGATTTGGCAACGGAAGCAATACCCGTGAGAGCCTCCCGGCATTGCGGGAATCCATGGTACTAGTAGGCGATAATATCGGTCAACGAAATATTATTGGATATACGTTATCTGTAACTAATAAGTTTTGGTTATGATCCAGACTCAAGCCACAACCGGTAGAGCACGTTCCTGGGCAACCCAGTCTCCTTCCCCACCAAAGCGATGGCGTTCCTGGAATTCGTACCCGCAGCCCTGAGTTCCACCAACCTTTTCGTGGCTTCCTCAGGTGAATGTTCACTCGGCCCACCCTCCTCCGGACCAGCCCCGGCTACAACCAGCACGAACTCCCCCCTGGGCTCGGTGAAACGTTCCAATGCGCCGGACACCGTGCCCCGGAATACCTCCTGGTATAGCTTGGTCATCTCCCGGCACACGGCGATGTCGCGGTCTCCCAGCGCGGCCAGGATATCTTTCAGCGCAGCCTTCACCCGGTGGGGCGCTTCGAAAATCACCAGGGTCGAGGCAAGGGATTTGGTCCGTTCCAGACTCGCCCGGCGGTCTCTGGCTTTACGAGGCAGAAAGCCCATGAAAAAGAAAGAGCCATCATCGATTTGAGCCTGAACCAGGCCGGACAGGGCAACGGCCGTGGTCACCGCCGACGGTCCGGGCGCCGCGTCCACATCGTAGCCACGGGCGGCAGCCTGGGCGACCAGCTCGCTGCCTGGATCGCTGACTCCAGGCATTCCCGCGTCGGTGACCAGCGCCACGTCTCCCGATTCCAGCGCCTCAAGCAAGGCGGGAAGCCGCCTTTCCCAATTGTGCCGGTGGTAACTGGTCAGCCTGACTTTGATCCCCAGGTGATTCAATAAACGCCGGGTGACCCGGGTGTCCTCGGCCGCCACCAGAGCAACTTGCCCCAGCACCCTGGCGGCCCGAAGCGTCAGGTCTTCCAAGTTGCCTATAGGCGTGCCTACTATATATAAAGTACCCATGCCAATATGAAAACCCCGGAAATGCCGCTGGATTTGGAAGCTCAGGTTAACACACCGAAGTTGTTCCTAACCCTCATCCAAGGAATGGCAGGAAAGGGCAGCCGGTTGGCGTTAATCAAGGTCAACCTCTCAAAGAAAAACTCCGAAATCAGGCGAAGGGTTTAACTGCTGGACGTACCCAACAGCGGCCTGTAAGCTCTACGGGAAATTTTGGCCCGCCACGGTTGCCCGCGACAGTTGGTTGAAGATATAGAAGGAGACTCAATGCCCAAGCTCACCGGCGCCCACCTATTCGTCCGCTGCCTCAAACAAGAGGGCATCCAGAAAGTGTTCACCATTGTGGGAGACACGATACTGCCCCTGGTGGATGCCGCGGCCGATGAAGGAATCGAGTTCATAGATACGCGGCACGAGGGCGCCGCCATGCACATGGCCGACGGCTACGCCCGGATAACCGGCCAACCCTCCGTGGGCATGTTCACCGGCGGGCCCGGTTTCTCCAACGCCATTTCCGCCCTCCCGGCGATACACACATCGGAAAGCCCGGTCATCTTCATTGCCGGGTCGGCCGAGTTGCCCGAAAAAGGTATGGTTACCTTTCAAGAAATAAACCAGGTGGAGATGGCCACGCCGGTGAGCAAGGGTTCATGGCTGATCCACGACCACACCCGCATCCCCGAATACGTGGCCACCGCCTTCCGAACGGCGATGGCCGGCAGACCGGGACCGGTTCACCTCACGTTGCCCATCGACATTCAAGAACAGGAGATCAATGAAGAAGACCTTCCGCCGTATCTGCCCCAGGAGTACCGCAATCAAGGCCGGCCCATGGCCGATAAGGCATTGATCGACCAGGCGGCCTCATTGCTACGTCAGGCCCAGCGGCCGGTGATCATCGCCGGAAATCCAGCCAGGTACGCGGTGGCGCCGGAACAGATGGAAACGCTGGCTGAAACCACCGGCATCCCCGTTTTCACCGTGGAACAAGCCAGGGGCCTGCTGGATGACGAGCATCCCCTTTGCTTTGGCTACGGCGACGGCTCCCTCAACCCGGCAGCCCGGCGATTCCGAGAGGCCGACGTTGTTTTGTTGCTGGGCAAGCGGCTGGACCACCGGTACGGGTACGGGAAGGTCTTCGGCGCCAACGCCAAGATAATTCAGGCCGACGCTTCGCCGGCGGAGATTGGGCGCAACCGGGGCGTGACCGTAGGTCTCTTGGGAGACCTGGGAGCGATCGTAGACCAAATAACCGAGGCGGCGGGGAAACTTCTTGCCGGCAACATCACGCCGTGGCTGGATCAACTCAAAGAGGACCGGACCGGTTGGACCGATAGTCTGAAGGCCAGGGCCACCGGCGAACAACCCATGCATCCGTTAGACGTTTTCACCCAGATGGAGCATTTGATCGACGAAGACACCGTCATAGTGATGGACGGTGGTGATTACGTGCAATGGGGCCGTTGCTATTTTCAAGCCCGAAAGCCCGGCCACTTCATGCGGCTGGGGCCTTTGAGCCACCTGGGCGCCGCCGTCCCCTATGGAATGGCCGCCAAGCTGGCCAACCCCAAGAGCAAGGTGTTGGTGTTCACCGGCGACGGCGCCTTCGGCTTTTACACCATGGAGTTCGACACCTGTATCCGCCACAATCTTCCGATCACGGTGGTAATGGGCAACGACGCCACCTGGGGCATTGATAAGACGTTCCAAGTGGCCTATTACAACCGGGCGGTGGCGACCGACCTCCGTCCCATTCGCTACGACAAGGTGGTGGAAGCCATCGGCGGCTACGCTGAGCACGTGGAGGACCCTAGCGGCGTTGGGCCCGCCGTGGAGAGGGCATTGGCATCGGAAAGGCCTTCATTGGTCGACGTTTCGGTTCGGTCCGGAGCCAGCCCGCTTGCCGACGCAATGATCGCCCGCCACACCAGCCGCTAGCTATCGGCAGTTAATAAATGCCGAAATGCTCGCCTAAATAGATAGCCATAATTCGCCACATAACTTACGTGTTTCGTAGAGGTTACCTTGCGAAGCAGCGCGTATGGTTGTGTAGTGGCTCACTCCTAAATCTCCTTGACAAAAAATCAAGTCGCCGCTATCGTTTAGCGTAAGTCGCAATCAGACTTTTCTCGGTCTGGTGAATGATCAAGTGTCCTTAACAGTGAAGGAGAGCGATAATGCTAAAGATTGGCCATGAGGTCGTTCGGCCCGGTAAAAACCTAGGAGATCCTGAAGTAAAATTTTCCATCCCAGAAGAATTGGAAACGACGCCAGGCATCCCCCTTAACAACCGCGAGGTGGACTGGTACGCCAAGGAATATCCTCTGGAAAGCATGAACATCACAGAACGGGCTTCCAGAGAATGGGCCAACGGCCTGCGGGACACCCACGCTGAAATGCGGGAGATACGCAAGGAGCACGAAAAGCTGAACCGGGCGCTAGTCATGGCCTGCCGCCTTACCTCAGATTTGCAGCCCACGGCTGAGCCCACCGGTGCGGACGTCACAGAAGTGATCAAAAACAAGGCCCGCGAGTTGGGTTTCCTAGAAGTGGGAATCACCAATTTCGACCACCGGTACACCTACTCCAGCAAGAAGGACGCCGCTACCTATTACCCAAATATCATTTGTCTAGCCTACGAGCAAGACTTTGAGCCCACCCAGACGATTCCCAGTGTCGACGCCGAGATCGTCCACTCCAGCACCTACCGGACGGAAGGCGCCGCCGCACTTGAGTTGGGCAACTTCATCCGGGCCTTGGGATACCACGCCCAGGTCACCGGCTCCGGGGATTCACCGGGTCCCTACATTCCCATGTTCGTGGACGCGGGCCTGGGCCAGTTGGGCGCCTGCGGTTACCTGCTGACCCCCCATGAGGGCAGCCGATGCCGCCTGGTTTCGGTAACCACCGACGCTAATGTCACCCATGACAAGCCGATCGACTACGGCATCCACGCCTTCTGCCAGGTTTGCCAGGTTTGCGTAAACCGCTGCCCCGGCCGCGCCCTGATGCGCGACAAGATCTGGTGGCGGGGATTGGAAAAGAACAAGTTGTACTTCAAGCGCTGCCGCCCCGTCATGGCCCGCTACCTTGGTTGCGGCGTCTGCATGAAGGTATGCCCCATCCAGAAATATGGCCTGAAGGACGTCATGGACCACTACGCCGAGACCGGCCAGGTGCTGGGCAAGGGAACCCATGACCTGGAAGGCTTCGAGCTGGAAGGCAAGGGCTACTTCGGACCCGGCGAGCTTCCCGTCTTCGACCGCGGCTTCTTCGACATGCCCCACGGCACCGAGTTTGAGCACGCTTTTGAGACGTTCAAGGAAAAGGCCAGGGCCTCAGGCGGCCAGGTCAGCGATGAACTGATGGAGGACTTCCGGAACGAGATGAACAAGAATCTCGCCCAGGAGACCACAGATCAGTTGGTCATGATGGACCAGGACGCCGACTATATCTAAGTACCCCGGCGTTCATCATCGGCCCGGAACGGCCCCAGCCAATGGATGGGAGTCTCCGGCACGCGATGACCAGGTAATCTAAAACGCACGGCGCGAAAGAATTCGCGCCGTGCGTTTTTTAAGCCGTGCGTTTTGTCAATGGAATACTAACGCTCCAAGTCCAATACCAAATCATTAATTAACCCAGGGATTCTTGAATCTGGCCCCTGTATACTATTGACATCGACCCGGTCAACCGGTATCTTGCAATAGTTCATCACTTGGAAAAGCAGTATACGCGGGAGGAGCTAGAATGCTAAAGATAGGTCACGAAGTAGTACGACCGGGGAAGAAACAAGGTGATACCTCGGTAACGATTCAGATTCCTGAAGAATTAGAAACCACCCCAGGGATTCCTCTGAATAACCGGGACGTTGACTGGTACGCCAAAGAGTATCCCCTGGAGTCCATCAACTACACTGAGCGAGCATCAAGAGACTGGTCCAACGCTTTGCGAGACCAGCATGTAGAGATGCGTGAGATCCGAAAGGAACACGACAGGTTGAACCGGGGATTGATCATGGCCGGACGGCAGACCGCCGACATGGAGCCCACGGCCGAAGCGAGCGGCGCCGACGTCACGGAGTTGATCAAGAATAAGGCTCGAGAACTGGGTTACCTGGAAGTCGGCATGACCGACTACGACCACCGTTATGAGTTCCAAAGCCGCCGGGACTACAACAGGTATCCCACGGCCATCTGCCTGTCTTACGAGCAAGACTTTGAGCCCACCCAAACGATTCCCAGCGTTGACGCTGAGATCGTCCACTCCAGCACCTACCGGACCCAGGCAGCCGCGGGTTTGGAGCTAGGCAACTTCATCCGGACATTGGGCTACCACGCCCAGGTCATCCACTCCAGCGACGCCACCGGTCCGGTGATTCCCATGTTCGTGGAAGCCGGTCTCGGCCAGTTGGGCGCCTGCGGTTACCTGCTGACCCCCCATGAGGGCAGCCGGTGCCGTCTGATGATGTTGACCACCGACGCCAAAATCACCAACGACAAGCCCGTCGACTACGGCATCCACGCCTTCTGCCAGGTTTGCCAGGTTTGCGTAAACCGCTGCCCCGGCCGCGCCCTGATGCGTGACAAGATCTGGTGGCGGGGATTGGAAAAGAACAAGTTGTACTTCAAGCGCTGCCGTCCTGTCATGGCCCGCTACCTCGGTTGCGGTGTCTGCATGAAGGTATGCCCCATCCAGAAATACGGTCTGCAGACCGTCATGGAGCACTATGCCGAGACCGGCCAGGTCCTAGGCAAGGGTACCCATGACTTGGAAGGATTCGAGTTGGAAGGCAAGGGCTACTTCGGCCCCGGCGAACTTCCTGTCTTCGACCGCAACTTCTTCTCGGACATGCCCCACGGCACGATCGAAGAGCACGCCTTTGAGTCCTTCAAGGAAAAGGCCAAGGCTTCAGGCGGTGAGATTAGCGACGAAATGATGGGTGAGTTGAAGTCGGAGATCGCCCGCCATATGACCCAGGAATACGATGTCGTCAACTTGATGAGCGATAACACCGACGTCGACGCTGACTACATCTAAGTAGCATCCTCCCATGCGGCACATGAGAGGCCCCGTCGAAACGGGGCCTCTCATTTTTTATTCCTCGGCATCCCCGCGCCATTCCCTTAGATTGTGCAATATCACCAATCCTGCTGACCCTTATCTCAAAAACGAATATAACCTGGTAACCGACATGTGCTTGACAAATAAATTGACAACCTATATGTTGGGCCTAAGACTAGAAGTCCCAATCCGTATACCTATTGGGAGGAGAAGAAATGCTTAAAATCGGCCATGAGGTCGTAAGGCCTGGAAAGACCCCCAACGACGCCCCGATCACGATTCCAGTTCCTGAGGAATTGGAAACCACTCCGGGAATCCCCCTGAATAACCGCGAAGTCGACTGGTATGCCAAGGAATATCCCTTGGAAACCATGAACATAACCGAGAGGGCTTCTCGTGACTGGGCTAACGAATTGCGCGACGGCCACGTCGAGATGCGAGAGATTCGCAAAGAGCACGACAAGCTAAACCGGCCTTTGATCATGGCCGCCCGGCTAACCGGGGAACAGGAACCCACCGCCCAGCCCAAGGGTGACGATGTCACCGAGCAGATCAAAGAAAAGGCTAGGCAATTGGGATTCTTGGAAGTAGGCATCACGTTCTACGACCACCGCTATACCTACAACAGCAAAAAGGACTGGGTAAAGTTTCCTCACGTCATCTGTTTGGCTTATGAGCAGGACTTCGAGCCCACCCAGACGATTCCCAGCATCGATGCCGAGATTGTCCACTCCAGCACATACCGCACGGAAGGCGCGGCTGGTCTGGAACTCGGTTCCTTTATCAACTCTCTGGGCTACCGGGCCCAGGTGCATAGCCCCAATGACAACACCGGCCCCTACATTCCCATGTTCGTGGAAGCGGGTTTGGGCCAGTTGGGCGCCTGCGGTTACCTGCTGACCCCCCATGAGGGCAGCCGATGCCGCATCATGATGATCACCACTGACGCGGAAGTCACCTATGACAAGCCGATCGACTATGGCATCCACGCCTTCTGTCAGGTTTGCCAGGTGTGCGTCAACCGCTGCCCCGGCCGCGCCCTGATGCGCGACAAGATCTGGTGGCGGGGATTGGAAAAGAACAAGTTGTACTTCAAGCGCTGCCGTCCTGTCATGGCCCGTTACCTCGGTTGCGGTGTCTGCATGAAGGTCTGCCCCATCCAGAAATACGGTCTACAGACCGTCATGGAGCACTATGCCGAGACCGGACAGGTCCTTGGCAAGGGCACCCATGACCTGGAAGGCTTCGAGCTGGAAGGCAAAGGCTACTTCGGACCCGGCGAGCTCCCTGTATTTGACCGCGGATTCTTCGACATGCCTCACGGCGACACCGAAGAATGGGCGTTCGAGAATTTCAAGGAGAAGGCCAGGGCTGCCGGCGGCGTCATCACAGATGAGCTGCTGCAGGAGTTCAAGGACCAGGTCGCTCTCGGTTTGTCCCAGAGCCGCGACAACCTGGAAATGATGGAAGAGGTAGACTACATCTAAAAGCCTGCCAACTCCCTCGAAAGGAACTAAAAGGAAGAGGCCCCGCTACGCGGGGCCTCTTCCTTTTAGTCGTGTCCGCCGTTTACTTTACAACTTAAACGGTTGGAGCAGTGTGCGGATGGGAGAACCGGGGGCGGCTACAACCCCATGTCCACAAACGGAGGAACTCCGTCGGCCGCCGGTTCGGTTTGCCGCAGGTGCCCCGACAGATTGGCGATCTCACCCTGGTAATCCGCCGAATCCGACGCTCCCTCAGTCAGGCTGAAGACGATGTGGGCACTGCTGAGGTTCCGGGCCAGGCGGTTTCGGCTCTGGGCAATGGCGCTGTTAGGCGCTACTAAGAACACAGTCCACTGGTCACGGTCCTGTTGCAGCTGCTGGGCCAGAGTGATGTCATTCCGTATGGTTTCACTCTCCAACGCCTCTTCGGTGAATACCACCATCAGTTTTTCATAGGTCCGCACCCAACGCTCGACCTCCTCTTGATCGGAGGTGCTATGACGCTCCACCAGGGCATTTCCTCTGGCGTCTTCGGGGAACAACCAACAGCGAACTCCCTGGTCTTGGAGATCACGCTGCAACTGCCTGGCGTACCCAACATCACCGGCGGCGCAAGAGATATAACAATCCCCTGACTCGGGCCTGGATTCTTTCAGCGAATCTTGGAAATCACACACCTCCACGGAAGCGCCGGCGTCCCTCAAAAAGCTTCGGGAAATCTTCCCGGCCGACCGGCATAACGTGTCTACCCCCACAGTGCTGGGAGCATCATGCCTCAACTGGTCCAGCCCGGTAACCTCGCTCATGTCGCAATTTTGGAACACCGTGTATCCCACGATCGTGTCCGAGAAATTGGCGCCGGCCAAAACTGGATTGTTTAGGATCGACTCGTATAGATCGGCGCTATTAAGCTGCGCGTTGGTCAAGTTGGTGCGCACCAAGGCCGCTCCATTCAGGTTGGCGCCGGTGAGGTTCGCATCGGTAAGATTCGCTCCTACCAGATTCACCCGGGAAAGGTTGGCGCCAGTCAGGTTGGCGCCCGTCAGATTGGCGTCTGACAACACAGCCCGGTCTAGGTCGGCGCCGCTGAGGTCTGCTCCGGAAAGATTGGCGCCCCGCATGTTTGCCCCGTTGAGCAAAGCCCTTGTCAGGTCCGCCTGTATCAGATTCGCCCGGTACATGTGTGATGGGTTAAGGTGACAACCCGAAAGGTTGGCTCGATGCAACATGGCGCCCATCAGGTCGGAATCACGCATGTCCGCCCCATGCAGGTCCACTTGGGGCATGCGTGTATGGCTCATATACGCCGCATTCAGATCAAGGGTTGTTCCAGGGTTCTCTTCCCGCCAGAGAGCCACAGCGTCGCGGCCTCTTTTCGCCAATTGCACATGATCCATATTCGCCATAACGATTGCTCCGGAGATTCAGTATGTTGGGCCCGTGACCATTAGCCGCCTGGTGGCGGCTACTTGAGTAATCAGTAGTGCGTTCCGTCCCTCAGCACTGGGCGAGGCCAGCCCGATTTTAGCATATGGAACGAACAGGGTGCTAACCTAGAGACACGGCCGAAAAGTCCAAATTCGCTCCAGAACAGGCATTCACCAGATACGAATTTTGGGCCCAAATCGAGATAAAATAGGGTTTTCGGCCGGAGTTCTAGAAACAACTACCGGCAATCAAAGCCGATGCCCTTGAACGACACGCTCGGGGCACGACAAAATATCATGACCAATCGCGACGACTGGCTGAACCTCTTGCCTGGCCGAAACCCTTAACCTTGAACGGAGGAATCACTTGGGATATGATGCAAGCCGTCAAGGAGACCGGTGAAATGGCCGAAAAACGAGACTTTATATCCATTGCCGACCTTAGCGCAGGCGAAAACCGGCAGATCATCCGGCGTGCCCGCCAGATGAAGTCGGAGCCCGGCGCCAATCCGCTGGCAGGCAAAAGCGTAGCGCTGCTCTTCGAAAAGCCCTCACTACGAACCCGCACCAGTTTTGAGGTGGGCATCCACCAGTTGGGCGGGCATTCCGTCTACCTAGGCCAGCAAGAAGTCGGCTTGGGCACCCGTGAGTCGGCCTCCGATGTCGCCAGGGTCCTTTCAGGCTACGTTGACTGTATAATCGCCCGCGTGTTTTCCCACGACCAGCTACAAGAACTGGCCACCTACGCATCAGTTCCCGTGATAAACGCATTATCCGACCGTGAGCACCCTTGTCAGATAGTGGCCGACATGGTTACCATCCAAGAGCACAAGGGTGAGCTGGATGGCCTAAAACTAAGTTTTATTGGCGATGGCAACAACGTGGCCCGCAGCCTATGTCTGGGTCTTCCTGCCCTGGGCGCCAGCTTCTCCATCGCCACGCCTAGGAAATTCGGAAAATACGACCTGGATGAGGAGTCGTTGAACCTATCCCGCCGCCGAGCCACCGAGGAAGAATACGGCGGGGTGGAAATCGAAGCGCTTGAAGACCCTGTAGTAGCCGTCCAAAACGCCGACGTAGTCTACACCGATGTCTGGACCAGCATGGGGCAAGACGCCGAAGCCGAGCTCAGAAGGCAACATTTCCAGGGCTATACAGTAGATTCTGAACTCATGGCTCAAGCAAACCCCAGCGCAATTTTCATGCACGACATGCCGGTCCACTACGGAGAGGAAGTGGCGGAAGGGATGCTGGACCATCCCCAATCGGTGGCCTACGATCAGGCCCACAATCGTCTCCACGCCCAGAAAGCCATTTTGGAATTTCTAGTGGCGGGACTCTAACACTAGTCCATTCGTGGCCAGTCTAACGATACCCCTGATTATAACTTGAAATGGTTGAGCCGCTAGAAACGCAAAATTCATACCTTAGCAGGACCGGCGACGACGGCCTTGATTCCGCACGGTCTCCACGCGGGTCCCGCAATCCGCAATCCCGAAATCCCATCGTAGCCATCGTTGGCCGGCCCAACGTGGGCAAATCATCCTTGTTCAACCGCATCATTGGTCACCGCCAGGCCATAGTATCCGAGGTTGCCGGAACCACTCGGGACAGGCTTATCGCCGAAGGCAATTGGGAGGACCACCGGTTCATCCTGGTCGATACCGGAGGGTTGGAACCGACTCCCGAGGGACAGATACGGGAAAAGGTGCAAGAGCAGGCCGATATGGCGATGGGAGACGCCGACATCATCGTATTCGTAACCGATGTCACCGAAGGCGTCACCCCCATAGACTATCTGCTGGCGGACCGCCTCCGAAGGACCGACAAGCCTGTGGTGCTGGCAGTGAACAAGGTGGACAACGACACTCGAGAGATGGCCGGGCCCGAGTTTTACCAGCTGGGCATTGCCGATCCCATGTTCATCAGCGCCTTTCACAACTTTGGCGTCCACGACCTGATGGAACAGGTGATCGGCCACTTTCCCGCCGGTCTCCCAAGACCCGAAACCGTCACCGATCTTACCGAGCCCGATGACGTTGCCGCCTCGCAGATCAAGATTTCCATCGTGGGGCGGACCAACGTGGGCAAGTCCCTGCTGATCAACACGATCTTGGGACAGGACAGATCCATCGTGAGCGACGTGGCGGGCACCACCAGAGACGCCATTGACACATTCTTCACCTACGAAGGCGAAGATGTGGTGCTCATCGACACGGCGGGCATCCGGCGGCCGGGAAAGGTGCAACGGGGCATAGAGCAGTACAGCGTGATTCGGGCGGTGACAGCGGTCAACCGGTCGGACATCACCCTGTTGGTCACCGATGCGTCGGAATTGGCCGCTGCCCAAGACTCCCACATTGCCGGACTGGCGTGGGAACTATGCCGCGGATTGATGGTGGTGGTCAACAAGTGGGACCTTGACCCCGACGGAAGTCAGCGGGCAATGGAACGCGCGGCGGGGCAGATCCGGCGCCGGTTCCACTTTATGAATTACGTGCCCATATTTTTCACGTCAGCCCTGCACCGCAAAGGGATCACCGAGTTGATGAGGGGCGTGATAAGGCTTTCCGAAGAAAGGTTCCGTCAAATACCTCAAAGGGAGTTGCAATACGCCCTGGCGTCGGCGTTGGCGGATCATATGCCGGCAACCGTTAAGGGTAGCCGGGGCAAGCGGGTGCGGTTCAGCCGGGTGGAACAGGTTGGGGTGAATCCGCCCACATTCCATTTCATAGTGGACAATCCAGACCTGGTACACTTCTCCTACCAAAGATTCTTGGAAAACAGGCTGCGTTCCAAATTCGGTTTCGACCATACCCATTTGAAGCTGGTGTTCGCATCAAGATAAACGCGCCAACGTTGCTGACTGGACCGTTGCCCATCGGAGCCCAGGTGGCGGTATTGCCGCTGTTGGCCACCGCCGTGGTAGTGGCCTTTTTCTTCCTGGAAAACCAACCACGCCCCGTGCAGTATGCCTTGGTGGGCGCCCTTGCCTACCTTCTGGGCTCGGTTCCGTGGGGATACATTCTGCTTCGACTGCACACCGGCGAGGACGTGCGGGCCTATGGCAGCGGCCGCACCGGCATGACCAACGTTTTGCGAACCGGCGGTGGCAAGATCGCCGTCACGACGATGGTCCTGGACGTCGCCAAGGCAGCGTTGGCCGTATTACTCGCCAGAGCGGTCATAGGCTCCACTGAAGCCGACGTAGCCGCCGGGCTACTGGTCTTGGTGGGACACAATTGGCCTGTGTTTCTCCAGTTCAGGGGAGGGCGAGGCATCCTTACCGGACTGGGCGGGATATTGATCATGGCGCCGATTCCCGCCGCGATTGCCACGGTGACGTTCCTCGTTATCACGTTTATCAGCCGTTACGTTTCCCTGGGCTCGGTGATAGGAGTGACCATCGGCTGCCTCGCCATGCTCGGCCTGACACTGTTGGGCACGATTTCCAGTGTATATGCTTGGTATGCGATCATTGGCGCCGCAATCATCATCTGGCAGCACCGGGACAACATCCGGCGTATTCGCGACGGCAACGAAAGACGGCTGGGCGCCCCGGCCCAGAAAGCCTGATAGCCAGTGGTGAACCACTTTCGTCCCAGCCAGATAATCCAGGCCGATCCAATCGATCCTTGCCGCCCGGCAGAGTCGAGGTTACCGGTCCGCAACCGATTCTCTCCGGAGACTGCGTGGAAGCGCAGGCGGTGAACTCTAGGGTGGCCATCGTCGGCGCCACCACCTGGGGCACTACCCTGGCATTGATCTTGGCTGCTAAAGACCTTCCGGTGACGCTGCTGGTGCGCAGCGAAGCCGAGGCCCAAACCCTGACCGCCCAACGGCAACACTCACGGTTCCTGCCGGATGTTCCATTCCCCGAATCCCTCACTGTGAGCAGCGACGTCCACCAATCCATCTCACCGGCCGACCTGATCATACTGGCCGTCCCATCGCACCAGTTCCGCAAAAATATCAGCCAAGTGAGTCCCGCCATATCCTCCGGCGCCACCATCCTTAGCGCCGCCAAGGGCCTGGAATTACCCGAGGGCAAGCGTATGAGCCAGGTGATGGAAGAGGAGTTGCCCGCCCATCTCCATGCCGGCATCTGCGCGCTGTCGGGCCCGAACCTAGCCAAAGAGATCATCCAAGGCAAAAATTCATCCACGGTGGTGGCCGGGCAAGATACGGACCACTGCCGGACTGCCCAGGACATACTGATGTCCAACACCTTCCGCGTGTACACCAGTGACGACGTGATAGGCGTAGAGTTGGGCGGCGCTTTGAAAAACATAGTCGCCTTGGGCGCCGGAATCGCCGACGGATTGGACGCCGGAGACAATGCCAAGGCCGCGTTCATCACCAGGGGATTGGCCGAGATCACCCGGTTGGGAGTCGCCGCTGGGGCCAAACCGCTGACCTTTGCCGGGCTGGCCGGGCTGGGAGACCTCGTCGCCACCTGCTCCAGCCCTTTAAGCCGCAACCATACAGTGGGCCGGAAGCTTGCTCAAGGTCAAAGTTGGCCGGACATTCGCGAGGCCATGGAAAATGTGGCTGAAGGAGTCAACACCACCAACGCGGCCCTGGCAATGGCGAAAAACCTGGGAGTCGAGATGCCCATAGCTCAGACAACCTATCAAGTGCTATTTGAGGGCTTATCTCCCAAAGACGCCGTGGCCCGGCTGATGGGGCGGCCGCCCCGGTCCGAGTGGTAGAAGCGAACAACAGCCGTTCAAGGTCCGCTGCTAACGGTCTGGCGGGTACCTGCAGACTACCGCAACTCCCCAAGTTCCAACGAAGGGACTGTTTCCAGCAGCCACTGGGCTAGAATCCTGCGGTGACACGGTTGGCCCGCCTTCTCAAAGCAGAGCAGAGTAAAATCGCCTTGAGATTGCTGTCGGTCGAGCCACATATTAAAATCCGCCGATTCTTTCTGGACCAACTCCAATTCCGCCCGGTACTCTCGTTCCAACCCCGCAAAGTCCACGTCACCGGCTTGATAAGCTTGGAGCAACCTCCGAGACGGGTATAAAAACGGCAACGTCTCCCATTGGGTTTTGCGGCCCCGGGGATGCCCCCGGGAAACGCGGTACGCCTGCCCCCGCCAGTCTTCCAGGGTGTAATAGCTGGCGGTGTAAAGCATCACACGCTCCAAATCCATTGATTAGGCATCCAATGCCGGGCGCCGAAACGGATAGATTGCTGATTCTTCGGCGGCTATTGCTCGCAAGCTGAGTTAGGCTCACCCATGGGTCCGGGTTCTGTCCGCGCCGCTCCAAACGGTTTGATCACCTGGCGCGCCAAAAACAAAAAGGCGCCCAACACGATGATACTCAGATAGCTGATGGCTCGGTCCACCACCACCAGGGCGGCGGCGGCGTCAAACGTCAGGCTAGACAACCGCACCACCAGCCCAACAACCCCCGACTCCACCACGCCCAACCCACCGGGGGTCGGCGCCAGTGTAAGCAACGAGCTGGCCAGCGCCACGAATGTCACCACGGGTAGACCCAGATCCGCCCCCAAAGCCGCCCCCACCAGGTAGAGACGAAAAATCTCGGCCAGCCATCCCATCAATCCTAAAATCGTAAGCAACGGCACCCTTTGCAAACTGCCCAAGGCGCCATCGCGGAACCTCTGGAACCGCGCGCTCAACCAGTCAGGAAGGACCCGGTCGGCCAGTGACTTAGCCCAGACCAACGCCAATAAAGCCAACCCTAACACCCCAACCAGCGCCATTCCCATGGCCGCCACGACCCACGAAACACTGTCTCCGCTCACCAGCCTTGGCGTGGCCGCCAGCAACAACGCGGCCACCAGCACGGCATCTAATATCCGCTCGGCCAGGAGAGTGCCCATGGTCCTGGAGAATGAAGCTGTTTGCTCCGCCCGGTAAAGGTAGGCCCTGTAGACATCCCCCAGGCGAAACCAGCCAACTGAATTGACGAACCACCCCAGCAGCACCAACTGGCTGCAATAAAGGACTGACGGCACAGGATGCCCGGTATCATCGCCTTGCCTTTGGACGTTTTGCAGCAACCTGCGCCATCTGGCGCCCCGGAAAGGAAACGTGGCGTAGTGAACCAGGAAAGCGGCCGCCACCAGCCACGGGTTACTGTACCGGATGTGGGACCAGGTGGCCCCCAGGTCCAAATCGAAGCGAGTGGCCAAGAATATCAAAAATACGACGGCCAGAGTCAGGGAAACTAACGTTGGAACGGAGATGACCCGCCGCCAGATGGACGGTGCACCATCCGGTTCCTGGGACGTTCGGAACATTATCGTTTAACCCGAATCCACCGATAGAGGGCGTGTCGCGACAGGGCGGATAGGGAAGGAAGTGCTCCTCTGAATCTGGGATAATGGTTTTATAACAGAAAACCGACCAGAAACAAGGAGCACCCAATAGATGCGACCACGCAACCACCTCGACCGCATCCACATCACCTTCGACGACCACCGCCTGGTCAACAATGCCGGCCTGCTCCTTCCCGCCACCTTGGCCTTGCACCTCGGCCTTGTCCCAACTGGTTGACCGGCGCCTGGACCTGGGCCGGGCCCCAGGCCGAGCCAACACCGGTGACAAGATGATGACGCTGGTGGCATCTGCGTTGGCGGGCGGCGACTGCATCGACGACGCCGATGCGCTGCGCGCCGGCGGGACAGCCTGCACCCTGGGCAGTGTGCTCAAGGCGCCCTCCACCCTGGGCGCCTTCCTGCGCAGCTTTCGCTGGGGCCACGTCCGCCAACTGGACCGGGTGAGCCGCGAGTTGCTGGCCCGGGCCTGGCAGGCCGGAGCCGGACCCGGCGACGCACCATTTACCATCGACCTTGATTCGACGATCTGCGAGACCTACGGACTGGCCAAGGAGGGCGCCCGCCACCACGGCTACACCGGCGCCCGGGGCTATCACCCGCTGTTGGCCGTCGCCGCCGGCGCCGGCGACGTGCTGATGTCCCGGCTGCGCGAGGGCCGCGCCAACACCGCCCGCGGGGCCGCCCACTTCCTGCGGGAGACGGTGGGGCGGGTGCGCTACGCTGGCGCCAGCGGGCAGATCACCCTGCGGGCCGACAGCGGCTTCTATACCCACGCCGTGGTCGCCGTCTGCCGCAAGCTGGACGTGCGCTTCTCCATCACCATCCGCCAGCACAAAAGCCTGCGCAATCTCATCGAGGCCATACCCGAAGCTGCCTGGACGCCGATTCCCTACTGGATGGACGGCGCCGCCGCTGTGGCCGAGACGACTTATACCCCCTTCCAGAGTGAGCCGGACGCCGCGCCGGTGCGGCTCATCGTCCGGCGGGTGCAGCCGACCCCCGGTTCCCAACTGGCCCTCTTCGCCACCTACAGTTATCACGGCTTCATCACCGACCGGGACGGAGAGACCCTGGAACTGGAGGCCGACCACCGCCGCCACGCCGAGATCGAGAATGCGATACGCGACCTCAAGTACGGCGTCGGGTTGAACCACATGCCGTCCGGCCGCTTCGCCGCCAACGGCGCCTGGCTGGCCGTCCAGGTGATGGCCCACAACCTGGCCCGCTGGACCGCGCGCATCGGCCTGGGCGAGCAGATCGTGACCACCAAGACCCTCAGGCGACGGTTCTTCTCCCTGGCCGGACGGCTCACCCGCTCGGCGCGCCGCCTCACCCTGCATCTGCCCCAGCGCTGGCCTTGGGAAACCCAGTTCAGTCGCGCCCTGGCCCGGCTGCGCGCCCTGCCACTCCCAGCCTGACGACCCGTCTGCAACTGACCCGCCATCCGGCCAACTGAACGTCCCGGCAAACTCGCGCCAGTCCCGGTCCGCGAGCGCCTCTTCCCGTGTCCTATCCCGCCATCTCGCTCAGCACAGCCACTGCAGACCGCCATCGGCGCCCCCAAAAGCGCCTGCGACCGCCCGCCAACCTCCCGTCTACCCGAATTCGAGCCCGGATCATCGCGCCTGCAACTCCCTCCCCCCTCTTCCGCTGTCCTCACGCCCTCCATCCGGGTCCATCGGTGGATTCGGACTTAAGGAGCTCCCGCGAGGAGAAGGGCGCCGGCCGGGACGCCATGGTCAGCGTAGCTCCCTAGGAAGGGTAAAGGAGACGTCTTCGTCCGCTCCGTTCAACATGGTCACCTTTTCCGGCGCCAGCGCTTCTATGACCTGTTCGACCAACACTTCCGGCGTGGATGCCCCGGATGTGATCCCGACCTTTTCTTTACCTTCGAGCCAGCTCTGATCGATCTCTTCCGGACCATTTATCAGGTAGGAAGGGACGCCGTGGGCTTCAGCCACTTCCCGCAGGCGGTTGCAGTTGGAACTGTTGTCCGCGCCGATCACCAGCAACATATCCACCACGGCGGCCATCTTTGTCACGGCTTCCTGCCGGTTGGTGGTGGCGTAACAGATGTCATTACGCACCACCGCCCCGGAGTAACGCTCCTTGATGGCTGCAATAGCCTCTGCCGTGTCGCCAACTGAAAGGGTTGTTTGGGTCAGCACCGCAACCTCGGCGTCATCGGGAAACTCGGGCATTTGGGCGCCGGCGGCATCGTCGATCAACGTCATTTCAACTTGACCCATGGTGCCGCGAACCTCTTGATGCCCGCGATGTCCCACCAAAAGGACTTTCTTTCCTTCACTGTGATACTTCTTGGCTTCATTGTGAACCCTAGTGACCAGAGGACACACGGCGTCAATGACCCGCAAGCCGCGCTTTTCGGCCTTTTCAAAATCCTCAGGGGGAGAGCCGTGGGCAGAAAACACTACAGTGGAGCCGGGGGGTATCTCCTCGACGGTCTCGACCGTGATAGCTCCCTTTAGCTCCAGGCCGGCTACGACGTGGGGGTTATGGACGATCTGATGTTTTACATATACCGGCGATCCGAATTTCTCCAGACAAATCTCCACGACTTCCACCGCCCGGACCACCCCGGCGCAAAAACCCCTGGGGGAACTAAGCATCACTTCCAAATGATTGCCTCCCCACCAGTTTGCCAGAATCCCTCTCTTGGGCCGGCGCTGCCTGAAACATGGCCGTTCAAGGACATTTTTAAACCCTATCTTTGATCAGGTGCATATATTTGTAACCCGAACCGGTGTTAAGCAGAACGATGGTTTCCTCAGGCCCCAGAAACCCTTCCTTGATCAAACGTTTAAGGGCAACAAGCGTGGCGGCGCCTTCGGGGCAAGCGATGATTCCTTCGGCCGTTGCGATGTCGTACATCGCCTCCACCATCTCCGAGTCTTCCACGGCCAACGCCGTACCGCCGGTCTCGCGGATGGCCTCCAGTATCAGGTAATCGGCGAATGGAGAGGGAACTCTTAGCCCGTCGGCCAGCGTGGCGGCATTTTGCGCCGGTTCGGAAACGTCCTTTCCCTGCTGGAACGCCTGAACGATGGGCTGGCATCCGGTGGCTTGCACCGCGATGAATTTGGGCTGGGGGCCCTCTATCCATCCCAACTCCCGCAGTTCTTTAAAACCCTTGTGCATGCCGATGATTCCAGTTCCTCCGCCTGTGGGATAGATGATGGCGCTGGGGAGCTTCCATCCCAGTTGCATCGCTATCTCCAATCCCATGGTCTTTTTCCCTTCGGCCCGGTATGGCTCCTTCAACGTCGATAGGTCGAACAGGTTCTGTTCCTGCGCCACCGCCACGGCGGCGCGGCCGGCGTCGCTGATGAGTCCTTCCACCAGGTTCACTTCGGCACCAGCCAGAATGCACTCCTTCTTGTTGGCGTCTGGGGCGTCCTGGGGCATGAACACTTTGGCTGTCAGCCCGGCCCTGGCGCAGTAAGCGGCCGCCGCTCCCGCCGCGTTGCCAGCCGATGGCATGGTGAATCCTGGGGCGCCCAACTCAACGGCCTTAGCCACCGCGGCGGCGATACCCCGGGCCTTGAACGTGCCGGTGGGGTTTAGGCCTTCTTCTTTTATGTAAAGGTGACCCAGCCCCAGTTGGCGGCCCAATCCTGAAGCCTCTAGCAAGGGAGTTCCGCCCTCGCCTAGGGTTAATATCCGGTCGGGGTCTTCCACCGGCAACAATTCCTCGAACTGCCACATGGTTGCCGGGCGTCCCGCCAGCGCGTCCCGGTCGACTTCACGGCCCATCTTGGCCAGATCATAGCGGGCAAACAGGACCTTGCCGCAGCAGGGACTAACGCCGATGAGTTGGCGGCTAGGATAGGACTTCCCGCATTGGGTGCATTCCAGGTGGTCCAGGTAACTAACCACGGATCAGCAACCTCCACATTGTTTGGGTAACCCCGGTCAGATCAGGTTCGTAAAGTCAGGCTGTGAAAGGGAGAAGATCAGACGCCGATTATCATACCTTACAACCGCATGCCTTGTAAGCGCGGACCTGTGTCAGCACCCAATAAGCTTATCAAAATTCGGGTTTTTTGGCTGGCATCCCTATGCTATAATCCCGTCTGCCCAGAAGCCAACACCGAGAGGAAACATGCCCGGTTACCAGCACATCCTTCTTGAAAAAGACCCCGACACCAACATCGCCCGGTTGACCCTAAACCGGCCGGAAAAGCGAAACGCTCTCAACGACGACACCATGGATGAAATTGGCGATGCTCTGGAAAATATTGAGGCTGACGACTCGCCCCGGGTATTGATCTTTACCGGCGCCGGCCGCAGTTTTTGCTCCGGCGGTGATTTGGAAGCCCTGCCCGGCGGCAGCGACCCAGGGGACTGGGCTTCGGAAAACGTGGACGACATCCGCCGCAGCTTTAAAAGAGTGCAGCGGTTCATGATGTGCCTCCAACGGATGGAAAAACCGGTGATCGCCATGGTAAATGGCACGGCCGTAGGGGCCGGGTTCGACATAGCCTGCGCCTGCGACATCCGCATCGGCTCGCCCCATGCCCGCTTCATGGTGGCTTACGTCCGCATCGGCCTTTTTCCCGGCTTCGGCGGAACCTGGCTGTATCCCAGGATGCTGGGCAGCATCGGCAAGGCCGCGGAAATGCTGTTCACCGGAGACTTCCTAGAGGCTGAGGAAGCCCACCGTCTAGGCTTCCTCAATAAGCTGGTGCCCGCAGAAGATTTGGAGAAAGTCACCATGGAGATGGCCCAGAAGATCGCTTCGGGCCCTCCCATCGCGATTCGCTTATCGAAGCTGATGTTATACAAAGGATTGGAATTCGACTTGGACACGGCGATGCGGATGGCCGCCGCCGCCGAGACCATAACGTTGACCTCCAAAGACCATCTAGAGGGAACGGCGGCAATTCGAGAATCACGGAAACCGGTGTATGGGGGTGGATGATGAACCCGGTGCTCGATGAATTAAAGATCTTCACCGGAAATGGGCATCCCGGTTTGGCCACGTCGGTATGTGAATACCTGGAAATCCCGCTAGGCGAGGCGGAAGTTTTTAAATTCGCCAACGACAACACGTTTGTCCGCATCAAGGAGAACATACGCCAGCGGGACGTATTCATAGTCCAGCCCACTTGCTACCCGGTCAACGACAACCTGATGGAGTTGTTGATAATGATTGACGCCTGCAAGCGGGCGTCGGCCGGGCGCATCACTGCGGTTATTCCCTACTACGGATACGGCCGAACCGATAAAAAGGACCAACCTCGCGTGCCGATAACCGCCCGGTTGGTGGCGGACCTGCTCACGGCCGCCGGGGCCGACCGGATGCTTACGGTGGACCTGCACGCCGGACAAATTCAGGGTTTCTTCAACATCCCGGTGGACGAACTGACGGCCCTGCCGATTCTCACCGATTATTTCAAGGCCAAAGAGATCGGCGACCTGGTGGTGGTGGCGGTGGACATAGGCATCAGCAAGAAGGCGCGCGACGTGGCCGACCGGCTGCATGCCCCCCTGGCAATCATCGAAAAACGCCGCATAGGCAACAACGAGATTACCGAGACGATGAACGTCATTGGCGACGTTCAAGGAAAGACAGCCTTGCTGTTCGACGACGAGATCGCCACCGGCGGGACCATCGTGAATGCCGCCCTGGCGCTGGCTGACATGGGCGTTAAGGATGTCTATTGTTGCGTTACCCACCCCATTCTCTCCGGAGAGGCGCCGAAGTTGATGGCGGAAAGCAAATTCACCGAGGTGGTGGTGTCGGACACGATTCCCGTGGTCCCCGAAAAGCGCAACGGCAAGATCACCGTTTTGTCAGTGGCGCCTCTTCTGGGAGAGGCGATCTACCGCATCCATAAGGGCCTCTCGGTTGGAGAGATGTTCGACAGCTAAACCCGGCGGCTCTGGCAAGCGGGGACTACCTTCACCACGACAGCTTCGAGGTAAATGCATGTACGATTTGTTGCTCACCAGCGGGACCGTTCTCGATCCATCCCAAGGACTCAATGGGCTCAACGACGTAGCGGTGGAGGATGGCAAGATCGCCCGCATCGCTCCCTCTATCCCTGTGGAAGAAGCAAAACAGGTCCTTGAAGTAAAAGGAAAGGTTGTCTGCCCGGGCCTCATCGACCTGCACACCCACATCTACAGCGGTGTGAACGGCAATGGCGTGGTTCCAGACCTGGGCGGCGTCAGGGCCGGCGTCACGACGTTGGTGGACGCTGGCAGTTCCGGTTGCGACACCTTTGGTGGTTTCCCGGAGCATATAGTTCCCAACAACGAGACCGAGATCATTTGCTTCCTGCACATCTGCCGCACTGGCCTGGCCACAACGCCGGATATATTCAGCCCCTCCAGCATCGATTTAGACCGTACGATACAGGTGGCTTCCGAGCACCCTAACCTGATTGCCGGAATCAAAGCCAGAATGGTTTCTCCCGCCCTGGAGATAATGGGGATGGAGATGCCTCAGATGGCCAAGAAAGCAGCCAGAGAAGCGGGCATCAAGCTGATGGTCCACATCGGCGACACCGAGAAGCGTTACGACGCCAACGTCATCCGGGAACTGCTGCCAATCATGGAACCCGGCGACATCGTTACTCATTTCTTCACCGCCAACCCCGGCGGAGTCCTGGACTCCAGCGGGAAGCTGGTGCCTGAGGCCAGAGACGCCAACGACCGCGGTGTCTGGCTGGACACAGCCCATGGCCGTGGCAATTTCAGCTTCGACACCGGCCAGCGCATCTTGGATCAAGGCATTCCGCCCCACTGCATCAGCACCGACCTCACCGTACCGGGCCGGGCCAGAACCGTCCACAGCATGACCGAAATGATGACCCGCTTCCTCGCCATGGATTTCACCCTGGACCAGGTGGTCACCATGTGTACGTCAAACCCCGCCAAAGCGGTGGGTGTTGACGACCGCCTGGGAACTTTGGAAGTGGGCCGCCAAGCCGACATCTCAGTCTTGGAAGTCAAAGAGGGCGATTGGGTGGTCTACGACGTGCTGGCCAGCCCCAAAAAGACCAATAAGGCAGTTATCCCTGTGTTGACCGTCAAGAAAGGCAAGGTGTTTGAGGCGGGTTGGGGGCCCCGGCCATGGGGCTGGGAGCCTGACCCCGCTTAGAAGCATAGCTCTGTGCATGCGACACCCTCCAGGCGTGCCACTCCTTTTATGTTGAGGCTTAATAGAAGATGTCTTGCTGAGCCAGCCGCAGCGGCGAAGCATCTGGGGTTGGGACGCTGGCCCCACAGACAACCAACTCGCTAACTATTGCCCCGCCCCGTTTTAGAACGGCGCGGAATCGCCTTACGGACCAGTCTCTTCAGCCGAGCCATCGGGTGAAAACGAGACTTGAGATTCGCCGCCAGCAGAGGCGCGACCTGCTTGTTTCCCGCCACCAAGGGCGCCACCCACCTGCGTAATTCTTTCATCGTGGGCGCCTTCTCTTCCCATGACGGGACCAGGCTGTCCAATGGCTGCCATTTTTTGGAGCCACGCAGCATCGCCATCACCGTCCCTCCGGCTTCGCTAACCGCCAACGCTCCGCCGGCCATGTCCCACATTCGCGGCGCCCCAAAGATTGAGTATTGCATCACCCCGCAGGCCGTCATGGCCAACTCGTAGGCGATGCTGCCGGTAGTGCGGGGTTCTCCGGCATGGCCTTTCAGGCCGGGTCCAAACCTCATTGATTGGGCGAATGAGCCGGGAAGGCCGGCCAACCGGTTTCCCACAGGCTTTTCGGACTGATGAACTGACACCGGCTCACCATCGGCGTAGCAACCGCCGCCCAGGCGGCAGTGCAGCACGAATCCTCCATCGACTATCGGCCACGGTATATACAGGGCGCCCGCCACCAGCCTGCCACGGCGCAGTACGCCGATTGAACAAGCGTAAACGGGCAATCCATTTAGGTAGTTGGTGGTGCCGTCCAAGGGGTCCAAAACCCAGACGAAGTCTGGGACAGGTTCATCAAGCTTACCGGACTCATCGGGCTCGCTACATTCGCCTGATTGGCCGGATCCGTTGGTAGTAGGGGAGGCGTTATGCCCTTTAGATCCGCCCAACTCCTCTTCGCCCAAAATGGCGTGGGAGGGAAACCGGCGGTTGATCTCCGCCTCGAGGTAGGTCTGGCAGGCCTTGTCGACCTCGGTGACCGGATCCAGCTGATTCTTGTCCTTGTATTCGATTGAGATCGGGCGGCCGAATTTTGCCTGGAGTATCTTTCCGGCCCCCCGGGCCATCTCCACCGCCGCGGTTTCCAAATCTTTTAATAGTTCTGTCTCTTCGGCCATTCTGGGTTTTACGCAGCCGGTTTGAAATAGGGGATGGTCACCTGCTGGTTGGCCTGAACAAACGTGACTTCGACGGCCATGCCAATCTTCACTTCGCTGGGGGTGCAGCCGATGATGTTGGTAAACATCTTGACCCCTTCCTCCAGTTCCACCAGCGCCAACACGTACGGAACGTCTTCTTCAAATCCGGGCGTGCGGTTCTGGCGGGTCTCGGTGAAGGTCCAAACAGTTCCCTTGCCGCTGGCGGTGACCCACTGGATATGCTCGCTCCAGCAGTTTGAGCAGATACCCCTGGGATAGAACTGAAACTCTTGGCACTTGCCGCATTTTTGGATCAGCAAGGTCCCGCGCCTGCATGCGTCCCAAAAGGGTTTGGTCTCGCCGGAGATCGTAGGCAGGGGTTTCTTCCATTCGGGCACGTCAGGCATGATTTAATCCCTCCCCAAGATCACAGTGCCGCCGCTGTGGCGCGATCCGAGGGCGCCCCCCGTGCCGTGGCACAAAGCCACCTGGCAATCGGCCACCTGCCGGGGAGTGCCATCGAATTGATGCCTGAGTTGCCGGGTGGCTTCCAAAAGCAGGAAGATTCCCCTCATACCGGGATGGTTGGACGACAGGCCGCCGCCGTCTGTGTTGATGGGAAGTTCTCCGCCGACCTGGAGCCGGCCTCCCGACACGAAGTCTCCCCCTTCGCCCTTTTTGCAGAACCCTAAATCTTCCAGTGTTTCCAGCACGGTGATGGTGAAGGAATCGTAGATCATAGCCATGTCTATATCGTCGTGGGTAACCCCAGCCATAGCGAAGGCCGGCTCATGGCTTTGCTTGGCGGCGATGAATTGCAGGTCCCGCTTGCCGGCGCCCTGATGGGCCACCGCCTCGCCCGCTCCCAACACCCACACCGGGTTATGCTTGCAATTGCGCGCCACCTCCGCCGACGCCACCACCACGGCGCCGCCGCCGTCGGTTATGACGCAGCAGTCGGGAAGATGGAGAGGTGTGGAAATAACGCGGCTGTTCACCACGTCCTGCACGGTGATGGGGTCCCGGAACAGCGCCTCGGGGTTCATAGAGGCGTGCCGGCGCATTGCCACGGCCACCTCGGCCAGTTGCTCCGAAGTAGTCCCGTAAAGGTGCATATGGCGTTGGGCTATCATGGCGTACAGGCCCACCGTCGTTAGGCCATACAACTCTTCAAAGCTATCCGGAGATGGGTCCAGCCTGGGATGGCCGAACCTGGCCACGCCGCCGGTGCCCACGGAGTTTCCCCCAGACCGGGCCAAACTACTGTAGGTGATGACGGCGCAGTTGATCCTGCCCGCCGCAATGGCGTTGAGGGCGTGGGAAAGATGGAACTCGAATGAACCGCCTCCCACCGTGGTGTTGTCCACCATCTTGGGGTACATATTCAAGTAGTCGGCCAGGTTCAATCCGCTGTTGCGAATATTCCCAGCGGTGAGCAGACCTTCCACGTCGTTCTTAGTGAGGCCGGCGTCTTCAACCGCTTTGATGACGCTCTCGCCCTGAATCTGCAACTCGCTCTTGTCGGGAGCATACCGCGTGACATGCTCGTGGATACCGACGATGGCCGCCGCCTTTGTCAGATCAACAGTGGGCATGGATCAAGCTCCTCCGTGGCAGAGAGGGATCATCAACCTATTTAGCCGCCGTAGTTGAGGTTGTGGTCCCGCATCAAGATGGTTTCGTCTTCGGCGCGAACTCCCGCTTCCAAGACCTCTCCCACGAAAAGAGTGTGATCGCCTTGGGCGACCTCTCCCACCACCTTGCATTCCCACCAGGCAGGAGAGTTGAGGAACAGCGGACAGCCGGTCTCCGGGCCGTCCTCGAACGTCTCGCCGGCAATGGAATTGCCTTCTCTATCGTTGGATTTGAAGAAGGTGAAAGCGGTGTTGATCTGGTCTTTTCCGATGACGTTGATGGCGAAGTTACCGGTGTCCTTGATGTGCGCATGAGCGCCGGAGTCTGCCTTGACCCCCACGGCAATCAGGGGAGGGGCGAATGAGGTCTGGGTGACCCAGTTGACCGTGGCCGCGCTAATGTCCTGGCCCTCCTTGGCTTTAGCGGTCAGAATAAACATGCCGTAGAGAATCATCCGTAGCGCTGTCTTTTTCGCGTCCTCGTTCATATCGGCGCCTCTCTTAGGTGATTTTTGGAGTTGGGACCGGCTCCGGGCCTCCGGGAAAAGTTTTGGTTATTATGGCTCAAGCCCTGCGGGAAGACAAGACAGCCTATTCTCAGGAGCGGCGCCTCCCTTTCTAAGCGGCCGGTTTCCGGATATAGTAGGCCCCGTTATAGCAGGCGGCTACGCCGTCTTTCGGCACACCACAGGCAGGGAGGAGACACATGCTGGCATTTCTGGGTGGCACCGGTCCTGAGGGCCGAGGCTTGGCCTTGAGGATGGCGCTGGCCGGAGAACAGGCCGTGATCGGCTCCAGGGACGCATCCCGGGCATCTTCCGCCGCCGAGGACCTCCTGCAGGCAGCGCCGGGAAAAAATATCCAAGGCGCCGAGAACAGCGAGGCCGCAGCCAATTGCCAGGTAGCCTTCCTGACCTTTCCCTACGAAGGCCAACGGCCCACCCTGGAAGCCATCGGCGACGCCCTCGATGGGAAAGTGGTGGTGGACGTCATAGCTCCAATGGTGTTCCAGCGAGGCCGAGGCGCCAGCGCGCTGGAAGTCGAAGCCGGTTCCGCCGCTCAGGAAGCACAGGAGATGTTGCCCAACTCCCAGGTTGTGGCTGCTTTTCAGAACGTAAGCGCGGAAGAGTTGCAGCAGCCAGAGACGGTCATGGACGGCGACGTGGTGGTTTGCTCCGACCATGCAGAGGCAAAAGCCCTGGTGATGGACTTGGTGCGAAAGATACCAAACCTGCGCCCGGTGGACGGCGGCGCGTTGGCCAACGCCAAATACGTGGAGCAAATCACGCCTTTGCTGGTCAATATCAACCGCATCCACAAGATCCACGCCGGCATCAGGATCGTCGGCCTGTAACTTGGTGCAGTCCCAACGATCGAGGAATTGAGAAGTAAGATCGCAGCATTATCGGAGGAGGTAGCCAAATGCCCAGAGAAATAATACGTCTGGAACAGCCTGGAGGGCTCGGTTTAGTTAAGGGCCAATGGCGGTTTGGCGAAGGCCTGGTGCCCGGAGAGTCCAACGAAGGACTAGTATCCCAGTTGACCGGCAGCCCCGCCCGTCTGCCCGATTACGACGATTCCTCTTGGCCCGTCAGCGACGACATCGCCAAATGGCACTCCAAGGGCCTGACCTTCGCCTGGTACCGCACCAAGGTTACCCTGCCTGCGGTCGTGGAAGGACGAGACATCCAAGGAGCGCGTTGCATTTTTGAGACCTGCATAGACGACTACGGAGAAATCTGGATCGACGGAGAGTGCAACCGGGACCGGGGCGCGGTTCAGGGATTCAACGTTCCCCAAAGGGTCGTGGTCAGCGCCGAACCCAAAGCGGGCGACGAGCACACCATTGCGCTGCTGGCCGTCAACGGGCCTTTGGCGGCGCCCGGCGGCGCGGTTTTCGTCCGCTTCGCCACCTTGGCCTTCGAGTGGCGAGAGGCGGGATACTGAGCTCCGATCACTTTTGCCTTGGCATCCACCGGCTAACGTGAAGTGAGTAAGAGGGGTTAAATCTCGTCTTCCTCGTCGTCTTCGAGTTCGGTGGGCGAATACCCCATCGCCTCAAGGGCGGTGCGCAATTCGGAGGCGAATTCCTGGGCGCTGCGGGTTTCCGGAAGGGTTAACTCTATGACGCCGCCATCGGTCCGGTTGATGGAACCGGGGTCTTCCCTGGTCAATTCCACACTCACCGATTCCCGGTGAATGCCCATCACGTCGGTTACCACGAAGATGGCAGCCATATCGTCCATGTTAATAATCACATCGGCCATATTTAGCACCTAGTACTTACTAGCAACGTAAGGGCACGGCATGCCGTGCCCTTACGTCCCTGTGTCAAACTTGCCCCATTCCAACCCGCCTGACACGTCCGGTAAGGCCTTCTTAAGCCTCGGGCGGCCATGTGGTGCCGTCCACCGCCGGCCTCTGGTCTTGCGGCAGAGACAAGCCTTGCGCCACCACCCGCTGGAAAGCCCCCAAAATCACATTTCCCCATTCTTCGGCGTGGGCCACCCGGAATGCCGTCCGCCGGGCGCGTCCCGCGGCCCTAGCGTTCTCTTCAGGCTCCGACGCGATTTCCTTAGCAATCATATCGTCCATGCCGTCGATCGCCGGGACCAGTTCTCCGGCCGTCTCAATGAACTTGGCTATCTCGTTCATCGAGCCGTCCATCACCACGAAGACCGGCACGGTGCCAGCCCTATTTTCCGCCAGGTAACTGTTGGTCAATTCCAACTCTTCGTCCCGGTTGAACACGGTGACGGATATTTTGGGAGAGTTCTCCGCCAGATTGAGGATTACCGGCGTGGTGCTCATAGCGTCGCCGCACCAATCGGCGGTGAAAACCGCCAGCTTTACCGGCTCCGCCAAACCGTCAAAGAACTCTTTGGAATCCGCCGGAATGTTGACGGCATCGAAAATATCCTGGAATGGCTGCTTATTAACCTTGATCTGGTCGATATACTGTTTGGTGGACATCCCTTGGGAAAACTTCTGCTCGGTCAAACCCATGGCATCAACCTCCAGGGACACAAGTAGGGGACTAGATTCACGCTGGCGCCGGACTGTCCCGGTAGTTTCGCAGCATAGTGCGAAATTGGCAATGGGCTTTTCCGTGACGCCGCCCGGCGGCCCCTAATCACTGTTTTCGCCCCGGCCAGCCCGTGCTAGAATTGGCCAGTACCAACCCGTGGCAAATTCAACCCGTCAAACTGGAGGATGAACCTCTCCATTGGTTTCCGAAACCGGCCAGCCATACCTGAAATACGCCCTTTTTTGCAAGGACACCGACGAACAAACCGGTGGCCGCCTGGTAATTACCGACGTGGTCGATCTGGTGCGGCTTCCACCTCCTTCCAATGACCCTGATCCCGCCCAGCCGGTACTAGCTGAAATAGATCTCAACCTCGTTTTTTGCATTGGCGGCGCATCTCCAGGGCCGCACTACCTTTTGGTAGCCATCAAAGCGCCCGGCATACCCCTGGAACCACCGCCTCCCCAGCAGATTGAGTGGGAGGAAGGGATCCTGTTCCAACGTTGGATCAAGGTGTTCCGAATCCCGGTGCAGCGTGATGGTAGCCATGTTGCGGCTATCTTGTTGGACGGGACTCCCCTGGGCGAAGCCAGCTTCTTGGTGCAGTTCCATGAGGATGCCGCCGAATCTGAATAGAGCCGCGGGCTGGAATGGTGTGACTGCTTGGGCCGTAAATTGCGAGTTGAACCCCGACAGACCGTTGTCTATAATAATTTTGCTTCTAGAGCCAATACATTAGACACACATTGATCAGGGGGCCTGCAATCTTGGCTAACCAAACGGGTAAACGCTATATTTGCTCCAAATGCGGTTCCGAGTTCATCGTTACCCGCGGCGGCGATGGAACCGTGCAATGCTGCCAGCAACCGATGGACCTAAAAACCTAACGAGTCTACGGCTCGCCGGCCCAGTTGATCAAGCCTTAAATGACCGGGAGGATGTCTCAATGGCCAACGACCTGGGGAAACGCTATATCTGTCCCAACTGCGGCAGCAACGTGCTGTGCACCAAGGGAGGCGAGGGAGAGATTCAGTGTTGCGAAACCGAGATGGAGTTGCAGGCGCCCCGCAAACTTCCATCTTCTGATTAACCGGCTTCTGATTACCCGGAATCGGGCCAACAACCTCGGCACGATTCCGGCATAGACCACGCATAGACCACCTTGCATAGACCACCTTCCGCCGAGCCCCGCAGCCTAACCCCAGCGGGGCTGCACGTCGGCAGGCACGCCAAACAGGCTTTTGCCCACCTGCTCACGGGTCAGATTCGGCGAGGTGGCGGCATGCAGCGTCCCCACCCGGACGTCCCGGTAGTAACGCTCAAAGTTCCCCGTCTCGAACAACCCGTTGGCGCCGCGGATGGTAAACAGATGATCCACCGCTTTGATCGCATTCTCCCGGGCCACCAGGCCCGCCATCTCCATGCGGGTGGCGTCCATGGGTTGAAATTCCACCCCCGCCTCTGCCTTGGCCATAATGGCTCTGACCTCTTGAAGCAAAAACGCCCTGGCGGACTCCAGTTCCATGGCCGCGTCGGCTACGGCGAACTGGTTTCCCGGCATGTTGGTCCTCGGTTGTCCGCCGATGGACATCTTACGGCCCATGGCGAAGTCTATAGTTTCATCCAGTGCTGCCTGGGCGATTCCCAGCATCATGCCCGACATCCACACCCTGGCTCTCAGGGGCACCTTTAACGCCACCGGGCCGTTCGGCAGCCATGGCAAATGGGGCGGCGGCCTTTGGTCCACCATAGCTTGTTCTTCGGGCACGAATATCTCATCCACGACGACGTCATTGCTCATTGAGGCGCGAAGAGACATTGCTCGCCAAGTCTCTTCTATGTGAAGGCCGGGGTCGTCTGGAGAAACCAAGAGCCAACGATTATGGGCGGCGGGCGGACTCTCCGCGCCGTTTCCGGACCAACCGGGAGGCGGTCCCGGAACCATGGTGCTAAGGAATATCATGCCGGCCACGTTGGAGCCGCTGACGAAGGGCCAGCGCCCTCCCGTAACGAACCCCCCGTCGGAGATTCTCGTGGCGCCGCCTGGCACGGCCGCATGGGCGATCACGGCGCCGTTTTCCACCACGTCCCGCATATACGGGCGTGCGGCATCTCCCATTAAACCCTGTACTCTGTTGCACAGGGCCGAGTGATTACCCAATACCCAGGCGGTGGACGCGCAGGCGCCTCCGATGGTCTCATACACCGCCAATTGGGTGGCGAGGTCGGCTTCCGTTCCTCCTTGATCCTGTGGAATGTTCATCGCCAACAGCCCAGCTTTATGGAGATCCTCCACGGTTTCCCGCGCCAGTCTCCTTTCGGACTCGGCCACCGGCGCCCTTTGAGCCAGCCTGGGCGCGATTTCCCGGGCGTTTTCTATCAATGGGGACTGGGGTGAACCGGGGACGTGGGGGCTGCTCCCAATTTTTTCGACCATGCGACTCCTTGCGCCAGGGTTAGATCATATCAAGCCTGTTGACGTTAGCGCCCCAAGGTATTGAACGGCGAATTAGCTGTGGTGATCACGGCACCAGCACGGCCCTAGTGATCTCGGTCTGGCGCTGGCTCCACTCGGCCTGTGGGAATGCCTCGTTGATCTCGGCCAACGGGAATTTGTGGGATATCAGTTTATCGAAGGGCAGTTTATGCTGATTCTTCACCAGAAAATTAAGCAAGGTTGGCAGCAGGTCAGGCCGGTACATCAATGAGCCCACGATGTTCTTGCCGCGAAGTAACTTTGAAGGGTCGATGGACACCTCCCTTCCCGCTACGATGTCGCCGATCTCCACGAATGTGCCGCCGTTGCTCAGCATGTCGATGCCCTCGGCCAAAAGCTCGGCCCGGCCCACCAACTCCATTACCACGTCGGCGCCCCGGCCATCGGTCAATTCCCAAACCCGCTGCACCCTGGTCTCCGCCGTGTTGAACTCTTCGATATTAATCGTATGGTCGGCGCCGAACTCTTCGGCCAGCTCCAACCGGTTATCCAGGCGGTCCAGGATGATAACCCGGTCGGCGCCCATATCCTTGGCCATGGCGGTGGCATGGATGCCCAACCCGCCGGCCCCCTGAATGACGACGTTTTGCCCCTCCCTAAGTCCGGCCCGCAACAGGCCGGTGGTCACCGTACCCATGGCGCAGTTGACCGGGCCTAAGATGTCGTCGGAAAGCTCGCTGGGAACCAAGAACATTGGATGACGCGGAGGCAGGTATAGAAAATCGGCGTAGGTTCCCCGGAAGTAGGGCCAAACCCCCGCCGCCGCCGCGCCCCGGTTTACGCACCAGTTGGTGTCGCCCTTTAGGCAGAGGTGGCAATGGTAGCAGGGGAACACCGCCGCGTAGACTATCCGGTCCCCCTCTTTGATGGGGACGCCCAGCGAATCGGTCTCCACGCCCGGTCCCAACTGCTCCACCGCTCCCGTACCTTCATGCCCCATAAGCCTTCCCGACGCTGGCAACGGCACGTTGATCTGGTCGCCTCGCCAGGTGTGCAGGTCGGAGCCGCAGATGCCCGCCTGGGTCATCCGCAAGACCACGGCGCCGGGTTCGGGCTCCGGTACGTCGTACTCTTCGATCTCAAAAGGTTTCCCGTATTCCTTGATGACCACGACTCGACCTTTCATATTACCTCTCCTAACTGGGACTCAAACTGGAAGATTGGTAAATTAGGGCCAAATAAGGGCCAAAATACTTGGCCGCCGAGCGTAAACATAGCACACCGAAATCTCCACGGGTAGGAGACCGGCGAAACGAGCTTACGTCTTAGTGGTTCCCGGGACGGCTGCCCACCCATGGCGATAACTACAGCCTGGCCGGGTTTTTGAGCTCCAAGCCCAGCCTCATCCGGCCATACTCTTCCGCTCCAGTCTCCCAGGAGAGGCCGAAGTGGTGGGAGGCGGCGTGGGCGTCCCGATGGAACCTTTGCATCGGGCTGGAATCAAAGAGGGCATGGCCTCCGCTGGCCTCAAACAGGCGGTCCACCGCACGGACGGAAAGCCTGGCCACATAGCCTTGGTCCCGGCGGATACGAGCCCGTTCTTTCAGTTCCGGCACCACGTCCCAATCGAGTTCATCCACCGCCTGCTCGACCTGATCCAAAAGCCGGTCAATACGTCTTTGCACCCGTTCACTGGCCATGATGGGATAGTACGGCTGCGGGAGCGGGTTGTCTACGGTAATACCAATTCGTAGCGAAATGACTGACTTGAATGTAGGCATTTCGTCATTAAGTCGTTCTTGGTAGCCTGTCTTGCCGAGCGGGTAGGCCGCCTATATACTCGGATTTGCCAGCCACGTATCTTCGATGTGGCCGCTCTGCGGGTTGGATCTTCCTATTCTTCGCGGACTCTCTCTAGAGGTCTGGCCGGAAAGCCATTGGCCGGGTTTCGCGCTACGCCAGACAGACGTATTATAGTCTTATGTGGCATGATAGTATCTGTAATACGGTTCAAGAACCCACTCTTACATCGACAATCGTCGCTAAGAAAACGACGACTTGGGGAGAATCGGGGTTTCCGTCCGAGTTTCTAGGAGCGATAGCAGCATGGCATCAGACCAGTTCGATCCAGATAGTTTCAAGGCCGGACAGCAGCAGACGTGGGACTCCGTAGCCGCCGGTTGGAAGCTATGGTGGGCCACCTTCGAAGATGGCGCCGGGGCTCTCAGCGGTCATTTGGCAAGCCTGGCCGGCGTTAGCGCCGGCCACCGGGTATTGGATATCGCCACCGGCATCGGCGAACCCGGCATAACAGCCGCCGGCCGCGTGGGGACCACGGGACATGTCGTGGCAATCGATCAGGCCCCCCAGATGCTGGCCATAGCCCGGGAAAGGGCACAGGGGTTGGGGTTGAATAACCTGGATTTCCGCGAGATGGATGCCGAAAAACTGGACCTGCCCCAAGAGACGTTCCAAGCTGTCTTATGCCGGTGGGGCCTGATGTTTTTGCCTAACCTCGCGGACTCGTTAACTTCGATGCGCCGCCTGCTGGCGCCTGGAGGGAAACTGGCGGCCGCAGTGTGGAGCACGCCAGACAAGGTCCCGTTGCTTGGCGTACCCTTTAACGTAGTGCAACAAATGGTCGAAATGCCACCGCCGCCGCCGGGGACGCCGAATCCGTTTAATTTGGCGGGTGCTGCCAAACTTGAGCAGGCCTTTACCCAAGCCGGTTTTGCCGATGTGAGATCGGAGCCGTTCACAGTCACTTTTACATTTGCCTCTGGTGAAGAATTCTCACGGTTCATGCTCGACGTAGGAGGCCCCATAGCCGAGGTCGTCCGAACTCAAACTGCTGATAAGCAGACCGAGATGATCAACGGAATGTTGGAGGCAGTACAACCATTCGCCACGCCAGAAGGGACACTAAGCATCGCTAATGAAGTCGTCTGCGTCGTAGGCGCCCAAAAGGGCTAGGGCAGATTCAAAACCCGCCGAACCCCAGGTAATTCACCCGATAGACCTCCAATTGTCATTCGCCGCCGGGCAGCTGCCCTTGGATTATGCCGAAGTCTGGGGTATAGTATTTCGTAATCTTGCGGGAACGGTCCTGCTTTTTAGCCAAAACGACGATTAAGACGGGAGGAAACGATATGCCTAATGTAAAGCGCGTAGGTCATCTGGTTATAAACGTAAAAGACTTGGATGCATCGACCAAGTTCTATACCGATATCATCGGGTTTGGGATTGCCGTACAGCGGCCCGGTTTCGGCACCTTCCTTACGTGCGGAAAGATACATCACGACCTGGCTCTGTTCCAGGCCAAAGAAGACGCCCAGCCGGTGGCCGACGGCGGTCTAGGGCTCAACCACATGGCCCTTCAGGTGGAGGACTTCGAGATGCTCACGTCTTTCCACAGCCACCTTGAAGCTAATAACGTAGCGATTGACCACATGACCGACCACAGCATGACCAAGAGCATCTACCTCAAGGACCCCGACGGAAACGGGATAGAGTTGTTCTGCAACAGCCAGGTAAACGCCCAGGATGGCCTGGCAGAGATGCGCCGGGAAGGCCGGAAGAACTCGGAGTTGGTTTTCGCCTAAACGGTCAGGCGCTACAAACGGAAACTTTAAGAGGGTCCGGCTAACGCCGGGCCCTCCTTTGTTGCAAGGCATCTATCAGGATATCTGGCTCATGAGACCGGCTATGCCTCGCAATTATCATTCAGAGGAACCTGGGTGAGGAAAAAATTACAGTGGTAAGAGACAAATCACCCTTAGTTGACCAAGCCATAAGAGCGGCTTGAGGCGTTTTGTGCTCCGTGGTATTTATGGTATTGTCTCAGCATCGAATCGGCGCCCGGTTTGGATTGACCCGCGCCAGGGGGTGAAATGGGAAAGTTAGAGTTTGGCATCTGGGATTCGTTCCCCGCCCACGAAATGGGCAGGTCGCCGGTGGCGGCGGATATCTACGACCAGCACTTATCGGAAATACAAATGGCCGAAGAACTAGGTTACGAATCCTATTACACCATCGAGCACCAGAATTCCCACGTCGGCCAGTTGACGGCTCCCAGCGTCTTCCTCACCGCGGTGGCCCAGCGGACGACCACAATGCGGTTCGGGGTGATGATATATCAACTCCCCTTCTATAACCCCATCAGGCTGGCCGAGGAAGCCGCCATGCTGGACCACCTTTCCCACGGACGGTTGGAGTTCGGCACCGGCATCGGCGTGGCCGAGCACGAGTTCGTGCGCTGGAACCTGCCCTTTTTCGAACGCCAGCAAATGTCCACCGAGGCGCTGGAGATCATCGTTAAAGCCTGGACCCAGGAAGAGGTCACCTACGACGGTAAATACTGGAAGTTCGACGAAGCCCTGCCCGTGCCCAAACCCTACCAGCAACCCCATCCGCCCATCTGGGTGGGCGCGCACAGCCCGGCCTCCCTGGAGTTTGCCGCCAAGAACAACTACCACGTCTCGCAAAATATTGACATCGATACGACCATAGCCGAGAAATTCGACCTGTACCGGAAGATCTGGAAGGAATGCGAACACCCCGGACCGATGCCCAGGACATTCCTGACCCGGGCCGTGCACGTGGCGGAAACCGACGAGAAGGCACGGGAAGAAGCTGAACAGCCTATGCTGACGTCCCGAGGTTTGGGGCGCACGGGCCTAGCCAACACACGCATCGGGTTCAAAGGCAACCAGGACTCGCCCACGGCCCGGGAATTAGCCAGGGTCTTCGAGGGAATGAGCACTTCCTTCGAATTCTGGATCGACAACGGTTTGGCCCTGGTTGGAAGCCCTGAGACAGTGACCAAGCAACTCCAAAAGCAATATGACCTGATCGGCTACGACATATTCTGCGCCAGCCACCGGTTTGGCCCCCTGCCCACGGAGCAGGCGGTCAACTCCTTGAAGCTCTTCGCCGAAGAGGTCATGCCGGAGTTCAGGTAGGTGGGTCGGCTACCAAACTTATCAGTTCTCTAACCCGGCGCCGCCAAAAATCTCCCCTCCTTGCGAAGGAGGGGATTAAGGGGAGGTCTTCCTGCAACGGGGGACGACCCCCTGTGGTCCCCCTTCGTAAGGGGGACGGGCTTGGCCATCTTTGTTAGATTGATTGGACGGGGGCGGCGAAATCGCCGCCCCCTTTTTCTAAAATCAATAAGGATTCTATGCCACTGCACCCCTCGAACATGAGACCCCATAGCGGCAAGATACGGGCGGTGATCCTAGATCTTGATGGCACCTTGATCGGCCCAGACGAAAGGATCACCCCGGCCGTGAAAGATGCTGTGGCGCGGTTGGCTCAACGGGCGCCCGTGGCCATCGCCACCGGCCGGGAGGCGTCGGACGTGATCCGTTACGCCGGGGAATTGGCGCTCTCTTCTCCCCAGATATGCGACGGCGGGGCGACTATTTTGGACCCGGCCACCGGAGAATATATCTGGCGGCGTCCCCTTAAACCGGAGACCGCCAGGCAAGTGATCGAACGCCTCCAAGAGATCGGCTCGGCCTTCATTGCCACTCACCTCACCGGAAGCGTGCGCGATTACAGCCAAATACCCCATTGCGACCTTACGCGGATTTCAGCGTTGGACCTGCAAGAAAACGCGGCGGCGGAACTGGCGGCAAATTTCCCGGGTGAATTCGGGGGAGAATCAGATGGGAACAATGACATCCAGACAGTGAAGGTGTACTTGCCCTATAACGGGCTTTGGGCTGTGGACTTCACGCGGAGTGGCGTGGATAAGGCGCTGGCAGCCAAACAATTAGCCCGGATGTGGGACGTTCCATTAGGGGAGATAGCTGCCGCTGGCGACAGCTACAACGACCTGCCATTGCTGCATGCTTGCGGTTGGATGGTAGCCATGGGCAACGCCGCGGAAGACCTGCGGGCCATCGCCCATTACGTTGCGCCATCCGTAGAGGAAGACGGCTTGGCGGAAGCCATCAACAGCTACCTGCTGCCAAGGGTTTAGTAAATAGGGCCAGGCGGAGTTTCCGCCTGGCCCTATATTCGCGCAAGCTAACCCGCGGCTTCGTCTACCTAAGTTGGGGAACCACCTCTTCAGCGAACAGTCGAATCGAGTTCTTCACCCTATCCGATGGTATCAAGCCGCCCACGTTGGTCTCAGCTATAATGCCCGACAGTTGCGATTCTTCGGTTATTTCCTTTAGTTGTTTAGCCACGGAATCGGGAGTCCCGTAGGCCAGGCGGTCCCGAAGCAGGTCGTCATAGGTGATTTGAGAGAGTCGCTGGTATCTCTCAGTCCTTTCTTCATCAGGAGTCGCCCCTGTATCCGCGGCGGAATTACCGAATGCCTCGGCCATGCGCCGGTAGGACCGCCACGTGCTCTCTTCAGGCTCGGAGCGGGCCTTTTCCTCCGTCTCGGCAACGTAAATCGGGATTCTCAGGAACACATCTCCTTCGCCTTCGTGTCCTGCTTCCTTCCACGCCCGGTGGTATTCCCGCAGATTTTCCGCCAGGTCGGGCCGGTCCAACCCCCGCAGCCCCACGAATATATGGTAGCCCTGCGTCCCGGTTCTGGGGAACGTCTCCTTGGTGGTGGCGGCGATCCGCACCGGCGGATAGGGCTGCTGGTAGGTTTTAGGCAGCACGCAAACGTCGTTGTATTCGAAGAATCTCCCCTTATGGGAAAAACGTTCGTGGGTCCAAGCGTTGAGTATGACGTCCAAAGATTCTTGAAAGCGCTCCCTGCTTTCTTCATAGGGGATGTTGTAACCCTGGTAGGACCTGGCGAACCCGCTGCGTCCCACACCGAAGTCAAAACGTCCCTTGCTGATCTGATCCACCGTGGCCGCTTCTTCGGCCATGCGCACGGGATGCAACAGAGGCAGAACCGCCACGGCGCAGCCGATGCGTATCCTTTCGGTTCGGGCGGCAATGGCGCTGGCCATGATTAGAGGCGCCGATACTATAGAGGGGATTCCCCCCGCCATGGGATCCAGCGGATTCCGGGGGGCCGCGAAGTGGCGTTCCGCCAGCCACACCCCGTCCAGCCCACCGGATTCAGCCGCGTCCACCACGCTAAAGGCTTCGTCAAATGACTCTGCCAGCGTGTTGCCATACCGGTAGTCACACTCCATGATCAGACCGAAATGCATGTTTCTCCTCCTGATTTTGGGCCGGGGACAGGCCGTCGCATTCGACGCGCAAATTTCGCCCTCCGGCGGTTCCGGTTCTATTTACCCCTGTGTTGAGGGCTATGATTATCGATACGCGTGTGGCCACGCGCCGCTTTGAACCAAACGTCTATCCACAATGATCCTCCGACAAGCTCAGGACGAACGGGGATAAAGAAAAATCCGCTTTTCGTCCCAGAATCCCTCTTGGCGGTCGTGGTTAGCTTGCCGAACCACGTTTTCAATTGTGCATCTAGTCCCAAACGGCGGCGACGCGGAACGCCAGTTGGGTGTTGGAATCCCGGACGTCGATTATCTCGGCAGGCCTGTCGCCCAAAACACCCAGGGCGATGATCCAGTTGAGGATCTCATGGTCGCCGGATTGCTGCAGGTCTTCCGGCGCCACTTCGGCCAGCTTGCTGCCTTCGCCATTGCGCACCCATTCCAAGTACTTCCGGTCGGTTTCGGTGTCTATCTCCCGGCATTGAAACTTATGGGCCAAAAAGCTGTGGGACCAACTGGAAGACGCCACCACCGCCACCCGCTCGCCGCGGGTGTCCAAAAACCTTCGTATCCCTTGCCCCAGTTGATAACACCTCGCCGGCGTCGGCCGAGGCGGGTAGTCGGGGCCGGCCTCTTCGCCGTAGCAATTTACAAAGAGGGGCAGCAGGGGGAATTTTCCTTCCGGGTCCAAAAAGACCAAGGGGTTGATGATTGCGTGAGCCAATCCCCAATCCCAGCCCTTGAGCGCCGACGACGACGCCATGTCGAAACCGCCCCGAATCAAGTGGTTCCTCATATCCCGGGAAAACTCCTGGGGACAGTTGAAAGTGAACTTGGTTTCCGGGTCGGCGTCCCAAAGATTTGTCCTGGCGCTCCTGTGAAAGGGATATCCGTCGGCTTCTGATCCTGTGTACAGGCAGAAGGGGGGCAGATTATCTTGTAGGAAATTTTCGGCCTGGTCATCGCCGATGATCATGACCACATCGGGGTCCCACTCGTGCAACCGGTCGTGCATGACCTTGAAGGACTCAACGATTCGCTGGTGGTCCGCCTGGTCTTGGCTCAAGCCGTTGTCCTGACCCAACTCCTCCAGCAACTGGGCCGGCTTTTCATAGTTGGGCACCCGGTTGTAGATGCGTTCCCGGCCCTGATGCCAAACCTCAGGCGGGGTCAAAATGATGGGTCCGTGGGAAACTCCCAGGCCTAGAATCTCAGCCATAACACCCTCCTAATTGACCTTTTGATCTCAGTGCTGAATCTGATGACCCTTCCAATGTCACCGGGCCGGATTGTAGTGACGCCGCTGGGCACTGTCAATGAATCTATTATAGGCCCCCAACGTCTAAATCTAATTCGCGATTTGAGTTCGCCGGTCGGCGCCACCGTTTCCGGCTCATTTATACTTGTTGACGCGGTTTGCCCTCCGTCCTAAACTGGCCCTAAGGCTGTGGAGGGTTCGCCTCCCCGGCCGGCAAAGCGTCAGGAGTATTGATTTGCTCGAACACCGGTTGTTGGCCTGTTTCGCCCATCCCGACGACGAAGCGTTCCCCGTGGGCGGCGCCCTCGCGGCCCACGCCTCCCGTGGCGTGCGGGTGCGGTTGGTGACGGCTACTTTGGGAGAGGAAGGCGAGATACGCCAGGAAGGCGCCGCCACCAAGGAGACGCTGGGCGCGGTGCGACGGGTGGAACTGGCCTGCGCCGTCAGCGCCTTGGGCTTGGCCGAGCACACGGTTTGGGACTACCGGGATTCGGGGATGGCGGGAACCCCGCCCAACAGCCATCCCAGCGCCCTGGTAAACGCCGATTCGGCCCAGGTGGTGGAGCGCCTGGTATTGGAGATACGCCGGTTCCGGCCCCAGGTGGTGCTGACCTTCGAGCAGGGAGGCCTTTACGGCCATCCCGACCACATTGCCATCTCCCGCCACACCACCCAGGCTTTCCACCAAGCAGCGGACCCCACGGCATTTCCGGAACAATTGTCCGGTGGAGTGGAGCCCCACGCAGCCTCACGGCTGTTCTACAGCGCCCGGAAACAGGGATTTAGGCATGAATGGGCGCTGAAACTTCGAGGGGCTGGCATCGACGTTCCGCTGCCATCGCCCGAGCGGGCTCAGGAAGGCAATCCCCCCGAGGAGATCCACCTAGACCTGGACGTGGAGCCCCACCTGGAAAACAAGATGGCCTGCATTCTGTGCCACCGAACCCAGGTGGCCGCCGATTGGCCTTATCATAGGGTGCCGCGGGAGGTTGCCGCCGCAATCCTGGGCCAGGAGCAATACATCCGCAAATTCCCGCCGGTCGCGCCGGGGGAAACGGTTGAGCCAGACTTTTTCCACGGCCTTTGATTCTCAAAAACGTCTATGCCGCGGTCCGCCTGCTCATAACCCTACCGCCACAACACTTGGCACACCGTCAGTCCACTTTAGCGGCCTAAGATCGAGTCACCGACCAAAACCGCACATGGTCAGGTTTGGTCTTAGTCGGGATACGTCGTAACGCGTTCTGATTTGCCTTGACACGTTTTCGGCGATTCGTCTTTAATTCCTTTTACGGATTATTGTTGCGAATTGGAGACGGCCGATGAGTTTCATTCAAGCGGTCGGGTCTGGCTTCAGCAGATATGTAGATTTTAGCGGCCGATCCAGCAGATCGGAGTTTTGGTGGTGGTTCCTATTCGCCGTCGCTTCGGGCATCGGCTCTCTAATCCTTGATGCCATAATCGGGACCACACCCGTCATCTATCTGATTGTACTTTTGGGTTTATTGTTGCCCGGCTTGTCGGTGACCATTAGACGACTGCATGACAAAGGCAAATCCGCGTGGTGGATCCTAATTGCCTTTATTCCGCTCGTCGGATTAATAGGCGCCATAGTTCTTCTCATCTGGTTTACTGGGGAAGGGGAAGCCGGCGAAAACCAGTATGGCCCTATTCCGGGGTAATACTGGCCGATGACCCTAGCTAGCCTGATGCGCCCGCCAGGTAGTGTCGTTCAGCCGGACTTAGGGTTGTAGCAAGTCAAATCCGCCCTGATCTAGGTAACTTAATCGGGGCTTTCCCAGGTTGGGCTTGGGGAAGCACCCGATTATTTCTTGCCACAGATCGGCAAGAATCCGCTAGCCCTTACGCCCTGGGCCGCTGGATTATCTCCACGCTGACTTTATCCGGCGCCTCGATGAAAGCCACCATGGATCCCGAGGGCATGGTCCACGGCTCGCAGTTGAATTTAACGCCATTGGCCTTCAGGTGGGCCGTCACCTCTTCCATATCGTCCACTTCGAATCCAAAGTGGTCCAGCCCATAGCGGGGCTCGGTTGAACCCGCCACCGGGTCTTCCCCCTCCGCCCGTCCGGAGATGGTCATCAGGGGATCGCCATTGAGCCCCAAGGTGATGGATTTTGTCGTGGACAGGGGGCGCTCGCCGGTAATCTCAGCTCCGAAATTGTCGCAATAGAATTTGGCGGCCGCGTCGGGGTCCTCGCTGCGGAAGTGGAGGTGGTTGTAGGTGAAATTCATGGTTGTGCTCCTACGTCAGTATCAGGGTCGGGAGGTTCCTCTACCCCAGGAATTCCTGGTTCCATTTGTCGTAGTCTTGTTTGCGGGTTACCTGGGCGACCAGATCGGCTGAGGCCTGGCCCGGCGCCAAATCGGCGGGGGCCACGCCGTCCCGCAAAGATTTCAGCGTATCGTAAACCGCCTTGATGGCCGCATAAAATGGCAGGTGGCCCTGCAACGCCACCCTGACGCCGTTGGCCCCCAAGAATTCCTTGTCGGCCAGCTCGCCGCCCGCCCCACCCAAAAGCAAGGGTATGTTGACCTCGGCATGCACCGCTTCGACCTCCGCCTTGGTCTGCGCCCCGGCCAAAAAGAGTGCATCCACGCCGGCCTGCTCATAGGCCTTGGCCCGTTTGATGGCTTCCGGGATCCCTCCCATTCGCAGGGCGCTGGTGCGTCCGGCCACCACCAAGTTCGAGTCTTGGCGTCCCGCCAGAGCCGCCTTCATCTTCCCCACGCCCTCTTCCACTGAGATTAGCGAGTTGCCGCCACCGAAACTCTGGGGCAACAGGGTGTCTTCAATGGTCAGCGCCGACACGCCCGCCGTCTCCAACTCCTCCACCGTGCGCTTCACGTTCATGGCGTTGCCGTAGCCGTGGTCCGCGTCCACCATGAGGCTTATATCGCCCGCCCGGCAGATGCGGTGGATCTGCTGGGCGAATTCGCTCAAAGTCAGCACTATGATGTCCGGCGCGCCAAGAACCGTACCAGAGGCGATGGATCCGGCGAACATACCCACCTCAAATCCCAAGTCCTCGGCGATGCGGGCCGAAATGGGGTCGAACACCGACGCCGGATGGACGCATTTGTCCCCGGCCAAAATCGCCCGGTAGTTTTGCCGCCGTTGGGTAAGGTTCATGCCACTCCCTCGCTTCGTGTCAACTGATTAAATCTGTATTATCTCTATCACGGGTCGCCGGACCAATCTACTTGACCTATACTGAACCATGGTCTAAAAGTAGGCCAGCTAGCCTGGAATCCAACCTCCGGCAACGGGGCCAATTCTACCACACCGCCAGCCTGATCCAAGCCTGCCAAACAAGGAGTCAGAACACCGTGTCGCGCCACGTGAATATAGTGGGCGTCGACTTCAGCGGCGCGGCGCCGGACAACAACACCTGGATGAGCCAAGCACGGTTAAGCGGCGTCCGGTTGGATCAACTGGAAATGACAGACTGCCGCCGAGTTTCCCGTGGCCAAGTGGCGAATGAGCTAGAAGGTTCGCCCGGCGGCACCGTGGCCTCCTTGGACTTTCCATTTTCGGTTCCCAGGGATTTCGCCGAGTTTTGGATGCCTCAAGCTCAGTCTATGCCCGAACTTTGGGCGGGCGCCGCGCGGATGGATTTCCCGGCCTTTATGGCCCTGCGAGATGCTTTCGTGGCGGTCCATGGTGAGTCAAAACGGGTGTGCGACCGCGCCTTTCCCGAATGCTATTCCTGCCTGCACAAGGTCAACCCCAACATGGTGCCCATGACCTTCCGCGGCATGCAGATGCTGGACCGCCTTTGGTCCTGGGGATGCGCCGTGCCGCCCCTGGCGCCTCAAGAGGCAGGCAAACCCGGGCCGCCGGCGCCTCCCGTTTTGCTCGAAGCCATGCCCGGGGCCGCTTTAAAAGCCATGAACCTTCCATACAAGGGGTACAAGAACGGTGTGAATGCCTTGGCGCTGCGGCAGCGGATACTAGACGGGCTGCCGGAGAGGTCCGGGTTGGGCATGCCGAACCTGGACGGATTCAAGGAGCAATGCATGGTCAGCCACGATTGCCTGGACTCTGTGGTAGCCGCGGTGACCGCCGCATTGTGGGCCCGGCAACCGGACCTATTCTGGCAGCCCGAAGACTCAGAATCGTCCCCGGTACGAGTTTCCCTGAAGAAGAGCGGGCGGCGGACCAAAACCGCCGGTGTTCCACCGGACGACGGGAAAAGCCGCCTAGAATCCGCGAAGCTGGAAGGCTGGCTATACGCGCCGGTAAATATCTGATCCCATAAAACATCCAATCTGGGTTGATTGCAGACTCGAGGCTTCAAAAAAAGCCGCGGTCTGACTGGATCACAGGGAAACCCCTTGCCCGGAGCACCGGCGCCGGATATGCTGTTGTACGCCCGGCGTATTGGTGGGTTTTTCTAGGCCGCCCTGGTTGGCTAGTCGTAGCTAAAACGCTCTAAATCGTCCATCCAGTCGCCTACAGCATCGTGGACTTCGTGCACATTCGCCTTAGCTATCCTGTGGCTGGGCGACGGGTTATAAGTTGCCCCACAGCCTCGGCAGCGGCTTGCTGCACATTGGGCAAGACGTGAGAGTAGATATCTGCCGTTATAGCAATACTGGAATGTCCTAGCATCTCGGAAGTGGTTTTCAGATCGACCCCGGCGGTTAGAGATACGGTCGCGAAAGCGTGGCGGAGCCCATGAAGCGTAAGATGAGGGAACCCTGCCTTACGAACGATGGCGCAGAAATCCTTAGTGATGGTATCAGGGGCAAGCGGCGCTATCCTCCGTCCATCTTGGTAAACACGTACCCCGAACGCTGCCATAGCTCGCCGTATTCCAACTGTTGTTCGATCTGTCTTCCGCGGATAGTGTGGAGCAATTCGACGGATTCTGGCGCTAAGGCCAGTGACCGCCGGGACCTTGGGGTCTTAGGCTGACCATCGATAAGCCCGTGGCCTGTGATTCTCTGCAATGTGTTTACTACGCTGAGCCGATTGGCTCCGAGATCAACATGTTCCCAACGCAGCCCGGTCAGCTCAGCACGACGAAGGCCGGTAAGCACAGCGAAGTAATACAGGTCGCCAAAACGGCTCGCTCTGACCGTGCTTAGAAACTGGTTGATGGTCTCAATGTCCCACATGGGCATCTCTTTGCGCTCTATCCGGGGTGGAGTCGTGGCATCAGAAACATTGCGGGTGAGGATCCCCCACTTTACCGCGTGGGATAAAGCCTCCTTTAATATACTGTGGAGTTGGACCACGGTGGTGTTGCTCAAGCCACGGGCCAGCATATCCGCGTAGATACCCTGAATGTGCCGGGCAGTGAGACTCTGCAATGGCACGCGGCCGACGTGATAGCACAGAAAAACTTTGAGAACATCTGACAGGCCAGCGGGGGTCTCGCTGGCCTGTCAGATGTTCTCAAAGTAAGCCCCCGGCCACCCACCGGGGGCTGATGGCGACCAGGGGAGCGGCAGGAGCTATCCTTGAGCGCCGAGGGCTTGCGGTGGAGGCTCCGAAGATGATGGGTTATGGCCCATTCTTTTTAATTAAAGGGCAGACGAACCGATGACCCGTATCGTTCATGGAAGTTTTCTGTGCTATCACGTCGGCCGCGTTTGTGAGTTGGCTCTCTATACCAAAGGCTTCAATCACCGCCCATCTCCCACCGTTGTAGTCGGTGTCGCCTTGAGCCGCGTCTGACACTGGAACGCAACCGTCACAATCCGGGAATACGTAGAAAGCGTCGAATGGACCTTTATCGGGAACGTGAGCGGGAGTAACTGCACTCTCGTATTGGATGTCGTTCGCCCAAAATGCACCCCCTGGTGGTCCTACCGGACTTCCCGGACCTCCTGGATGGGCCAATGCCGCGGCTGGAACCAGAGTAAACAAAGCAATCGCCGTAACGAGGATGATGATTTTCTTCACGGTTGAGACTCCTTTTCTTAAATTAAGATCTGCTCAACACGTTAGCAATGAAAACTTACAAGCTGATTACAAACCTTACACATTTATTACAGTTTGCTGGAGATAAGCGAGAGCCCCCGGCCCTCTTATCGCCGATGGGCCCAGCGTGGACAACTCGCTTCCGCCGACGTACGATTGCCCCATCATGGCCAGTGAGCCCGTCCAAAGGACAATCGAGGGCCTGCTTGATGAAGCCGAGCAAGCGGTAGGGAAATCTGATTGGGATTTGGTTAGAGACCGCGCCCAAAATGTGTTGGCGTTCGATCCCGACAACCAGGACGCCGCGTATTTCCTAGCTGCCGCAAACCGGGCATTGATTGGATCTACTGCTTCGCCCTCCAAAGAGCCCGCGGCCATAACGACACATGCACTTCCCACAACGGACCAACCCACCTCCTTCGCCAACGACCGCTACCAGGTCAAACAGTTCCTGGGTGAGGGCGGCAAAAAGAAGGTCTACCTGCCCCAGGACACGCTGCTGGACCGGGAAGTGGCCTTCGCGCTAATCAAGACCGAGGGCCTCGACGATGTGTCGCGGACGCGCATCAAACGAGAAGCCCAGGCCATGGGCAGGCTGGGTTCCCACCCCCACATCGTCACTGTTTTTGATCTTGGAGAGGAACAAGACCAACCCTACATGGTCACGGAACTCATGGGCGGCGGTGACGTCGAAGGCGTCATTGAGGACGCCGACGGCCACCGGCTTCCCCTGGAACAGGCGATAAGCATCGCCGTTGAAACGTGCCGGGGCCTGGAGTTTGCTCATTCTAAAGGCATCGTCCACCGGGACCTGAAGCCCGGCAACGTCTGGATAACATCTGATGGTGTGGCCAAGATAGGCGACTTCGGCCTGGCCGTTGCCTTGGACCGCTCCCGGCTGACCACCGAGGGCATGATGGTGGGCACCGTCTCATACATGCCGCCAGAGCCAGGCCATGGGAGGCGAGGTGAGTCCTCGTTCGGACCTGTACTCCCTGGGAGCCATGCTCTACGAGATGGTCACGGGCCGTCCTCCCTTCCTCGGTGATGATTCGGTGGCCATCATTGGCCAGCACATCAACACTCCCCCGGTTAGCCCCACGTGGCACAACGGGGAGTGCCCTAGGCCATTGGAAGCTCTGATCATGCGCCTCCTGGCCAAAGACCCATCGGAGCGGCCTGATTCAGCGTCAGATGTCTTGTCCGCCTTGGAGGGCATAGACCTTGCCACCAGAGTGGAGCAACCTGTCAAGGGCGGCGAGAAGGTGTACCACTGCGGCGGAGGAATCGTGTACCACCGGCACGATGAGAAAGGACTGAACTAAAGCCAAGGTGCAATATACATTCCGAGAGCGAGGTTCTACAACGTCACAGGACCGTCCTTTAATCAGGGGAAGTATTCCTCCGGTACACCAAAGCCTATTCTCAGCGCCCCACAAATGTGGATTCCACCTTGGTATGAGTTTAGGGAGCTGGTTGAGATAACGGCCATTACTCGACCAGGTCCTGGGCTGCACCAGGTCCCGGGACGTGCCCATTCTCGGCCAGCAGGGCCCTCCGGACCGTCGCCGGTGAGCACTTCAGGATCCGGGCGATCTGCCGCAGGCCTGCCCCTTCCTCCGCCATGCGCCGGCACTGCTCCACCTGTTCCGGACCCAGCGCCGGAGGCCGTCCGATGCGCTGGCCCTGGCCCTATCCAGCCCCATGCGGACGCGCTCGCTGGCCGACTCCACCTGGTAGGCCCCCTGGGCCAGCATCGCCCGCCGGAAGAAGTTGGCGGCGGCGCTGCCATCCCGGGTGTCAATCTGCTCCCGGATGGCGACGTCTCTCCTGGTGAGGTCGGCCTGGATGGCCACCCCCTCCTCGAAGTTGCGGCTAAACCGGTCCAGGAAGGCGACGACGATGGTATCGCCCGGCTGGACCCGGGACATCAGGTCCCGCCAGCCTGGGCGGTTCATCGTGCGGCCGCTGGCCTCGTCGGTGAAGACCAGGTCCCGCCGGATGCCGTGGGCGTCGAGCTCCCGCAGCTGGGTCTCCAGGTTCTTGGAGTTGTCGTCGGCCTTGCTGACCCGGGCATAGCCGTAGGTTATAGGAATCATGGTCATAGTGTCCAGAAAACGGGCGTTTTTGAACGGGTTGCCAACCCACATCCCGGCCCCATTGGGAAGGGTGTGCAACAACTATGTGCAATAATAGTTTGCGCTCAACAACTACGTCAAGAGGTTGGTGGACACAAGAACCACTGCGCTGTTTGGCAGCGTTCTGTTTAGGTGGCCTGACCAACTTGGCCTTCGTGACTTCAGTCACGAGCATTCTGCCTCCATTCCCAACTTCTCCGACCGGAGCATCTACCGGCACCTCTCCAGAGAGCTGGCGTTTGAGGCCGTTGCCACGCTGCCCCTGCTGGGGGAGCCCACGCCGGGGATGATCGATGCTTTCTCACGCTATCTGGGGTGGGAGCTCCGGGACTCGCCGGAACCAGTGGTCAACCTCTGTACCACCTTCAACGTTCGGCGGGAGGGTGCTTCCCACGTCTATGCGGTGGGGGGAGTGATGCGGATGGGTGTGGCGTCGTCGGGTGAGGGTGATGCCATGGTGGAGTAAGTCACCCCGGGGTTGTGGCTGGGGCCGGTGGTGGTGGAGCAGCTGCGGTAGCCTTAATCTGTTCACTTGGCCTCACTCCTTTCCCACGGCGACGATGGAACCGGCCGACACGTGTAATGATCTGGTTGGGCTTCTGACCCGGCGGCGTTGACCGCGTCTCCGATCGTCTTCAACTGGGACACGACGTCAGCCAGCACTGCGTCATACTCAACACCCGTCTTCAAAAAGACGGGGAGCCAATTGTCCGGGTATGCCGGCAACTGCAATTTTGCCCGTATTTCACTCACCATAACCTCGTCAAGGTCATGGAACTGGAGCCACACAGGTGTAATTCCATTTCCTGACCATAGTGTCCATCTGATACCGAACCACACCGAAGTCCCTGATAGGTTAAAGCTCCGGCCATAGCCATACCAGGGCAGGCCACGCAATCTTTGCACGGCCTGCAATCCTTGGTCGGTCATGCGTCCAATAGAATCATGCACAAGACGCATTAAGCCACGAACCCGACGCGGGAACTCCGGAGCGAACTCTTCCTGGCGCAGCGGCAGGAATACCTCCGCAACATCCATGCGGTGGGCAAGACCCTTCACCTGCCGGATGTCAGCTTCAACACCCGACTCTCCCGCAGCGATGGACCCAGCAGCCATCCTTTCAAGGAGGTGGGGCCAACTTACCAGCATCAAGTGCTTTTGGGTGAGGGCCACGACACCGCTGCGCATGGACTTTGGATGATCATCCGAAACCAATCTATCTCCTGACAATTCCACACGAAGTCGTAACTCAGCCCACAGTGACTCCATCCTTGTATCTGGCGCGACAAACAGCAGCGCTGCGGGCTTATCCTGAGGCAGCCGGTTCAGGTACCCATTGGGTTGGCTTTCCATAAGCCCGGCCCCGAATTTAGCCTCTATCAGCAGCCGTTCTGTCCCGGCCCTGTCAAATCCGACCAGGTCAGGACGTGTTCCGTCCTGAGAGGCTACTTGGGTTCTTACCCTGGTGATGTTCCCAACATCGGCTCCACCTTCCCGGAGCAAATCTTCCAGTGCTCGAACGGACGCGGGAGATTTACTCAGGATGTACGCGAGGGCTTCTACCGCAGTATCCTCAGTGCGTTCAGTAAGTCGCGGGACCAGATGGGCTAGGAGCGTATCGTTGTCATCCATGAGAACCACCTCCAGTATGATCTACTCAACCCATCCCTCATGTGGTGGGTTTACGGGGTAGTCTTCCCGCTTGCCCGTGTCTCCCGTTTGGATGACGAAGTCACGCCGGTCCTGGTAGAGGCGGGCACGGTTAATGAGTGTTATCGCGCATGGTGAGGGGGGATGGACACGGTAACCAGCAGCGGCCGGGACAGCCGCGGCGCGGAGGTGGTGATAATCACCTGCCAGGCCTTGTTCCTTCTCCTGCCGGTGAACTCCCTTTCGGCCCTGAGATGTATCTCAACTATCTCAATGCCATTGGCCAGGGCGTACTCGTGGACGTTGCGCTCGGGCGCGTGGCTGTCCACTACCTCGATGAATCGCAGGGGTTCTCCGCTCCCGTCAAGCAGGCTGAGGTCGGGCCACACTGTCCCGACGCGCTTTTCCCTGTGGATGCCGGCAACGCCTTCTAGCAAGTTGATGGTCAGCTCCTCGGAGCACTGGTTGCAGTGCGCCGTGGCTTCGAGAGACCCGCCCATGTTGTCAGTGACAAGTCTTTCGATGATGGAAATTGCCTGTTCGTGTGGCGTCAGCTTCGGCATTCATCGTCCTCTGGTTCCTGGTTGCCGGCGCTGCCCAGCGCTTGGCATAGTTCAGTAATTCTAGCATCAGGCGATGTCCAAACGGCTGCAACCACGGCGGCACTTAGATTTTAGTGAACAATTCCGGCGCCGGGACGGCAAATCCCTTGTCTTACCCCAGCCTGGGCCGGATACTAGATTGCGTTGTCAGGCTTTTTCCAGCGTTTCCCGCCCTAGAGACCTGGAGGGTCCTGTTCCTGGACCCGGGACTGGCCGCATAGGATCGAGCCCTGCTCTCCGAACGGCCCGCCCCAGCCGGATCGACTCAGAAGGATTGAGCCTTGCTCTCCCGAGGGGCGTCCGCGAGGGACATAGCTGAGGCGCCGGCGTAGTTGACGCTGTTGCTCCAGCCGGTTACTCCTAACCCATCGAAGTGCGCGGTGCGCTTCACCCGGTATCCCTACCCACGGCACGGAACCCCTAACCACCGAGTGCAGGGAATGTGTATTGGAGATTGTGAGGACAATCCTGGAAGAGAACAGGATCGAGGTCAGGCGCTACTTCCTGGACTCCAGAGGACACAACCACTGGGTAAGGAGCCATGTGGGTGAGGTCGACGCAGCTCCGAGACCACGTTGGTATCGAGCAGGAACATGGGCCTACTCCATGGTCAAAGGTGTTCGATGGCGATGCTGGCCGCGAGGCGGCGTAAGCTCCTCGGTCCGTGCCTCAGAGGCGAGGAGCAACTGCTTCAGGTCCGGCCTAGAAACTCGGACGGAAACCCCGATTCTCCCCAAGCCGTCGTTTTCTCAGCGACGATTGTCGATGTAACAGTGGGTCCTTGAACCATATTACAGATACTATCATGCCACATAAGACTATAATACGCCTGTCTGGCGTAGCGCGAAACCCGGCCAATGGCTTTCCGGCCAGACTTCTAGTCATCCGTTCCAGCCTTCGCCACTGCTCAATGGGAAGGAGCACTGCGGTTTCCACCCCGCGCTTGGTCACGATCTGCGGCCCTTCGGAGAGGGTTGTTTCCAGGAGCTCGCTGAACTTAGACTTGGCATCTTGAACGGGCCATTTCTTGCCCATGATTCGCCCCATCTGCCTATAGTGCTGACTAGCTATCAGACGAGGTCTATTTCTCGTCAGTGTCAAGACACATAGGCATAAACTCTGCTTCTGTGGTCAACTGGACTAACCGTTCCTGTCTTCATGTATAAGACCACCGTCCTCGGGCCTATGCCACGCTCCCCTTGCCCTTGTTACCCCTTTCCCTCACGAGCTCGCGCAGCAGGGCCGAAAGGTCTCCGCACCGGCCATCCCCGCAATCGTGTTGGGTCTCACGAGATCACTTGTGTCCTGCGAATGCTGGGTCGGCGCACACCAGTCGAAAGACCTCCTTCTGGGCCAGTGGAATTATTCCTTGGCCATCCTATAGGTTTGGTCCCAAATCCTGACATCACACTTGGCGTCATCTCTCACGTAGTCTTCAGTCATAGCCTCTGGTAGACGGAAGTAGTGGACGGACCTGCTTTTCCCGAACCTCGCTGAGGGCGTAGTCCTTTAGTCGGTCAACGTCCGGGACATGGACCAGCCCTGAGAATCTTTCGCTGTTGTCGTCCCCGATGCGGATGAGTTCTTCGGCGGCGAGTGTTGAAATGCCGCCCGCGACGGCCGAGCGCGACATGACTGTAAGTCTTACGATGTCTCGCTGCCGCAAAGTGATCTCGCGCTCGCGACCGTGATCCTCTCCAATGAGGGCGAGGGTCCCCGTATCACTCGGTGGCATGTGACCAACAGCCGCTGCCGGCCCATCGCCACGCCACCCAACTTCAGATTCGGCAATCTGCGCTTCCCGCACACCGGGGCAGTGGCGTACGATCATCTCAGCCTCATACACACGTATCTACAGTTCAACGTTAGCACCCGCAGGCCGGCTTTGCATTCACCTTATAGCAAAGCTATGAATACGGTAACGAGGGTGGGCCTATTTTGACGATAGACAGAACCATCTTCGAGATATGGCTGGGTCTGAGCCTGCTGAGGCGATCGGGGCAAGCATCACCGACCGTCTCCCTAGTACTACAACGACGGGTTTAAGGTGGCGGCTCCATCCTGCTTTCGCGGCGGGTGGAGCGGCGTCTCTCGTGGGAACGGCGAGCCCGTTCGTTGCGTAGCTGCGTATCCTCCAGCCACAACAGCAATTGATCGGGCCCGAACTGCTCCCGGGGCAGCATCTCCCGCACCACCCGGTACACCTGTGGCCTCGTGATCCGGGGCATCTTTTTCCCCCCAATCCTGCTGCAGGCTCAGCAGGAACGCTCCACCCAGCAGGCACATGGCTATGTGGTGATGCCACCCTGCCCAGCTGCGGGTCTCGTATTCGTCCAGCCCCACGTCACCCTTCTCAGTCTCGAACTCCGTTTCAATGCGCCACCTGGACCCACCCACGTAGGCCAGAGTCTCCAAGGTTGTGCCCTCGGGAGCGTTGGACAGGTAGTAGCGGGGCTCGCTGCCGTCCAGGTTCCGGCGCCAGACGGCCCACAGTTCCTCGCCGGGCTTGCGCCTCCTGGTGGCCCGCACCCGCTGGGCACTGAACCGGTAGGTGCGCGGCCCCTGGCTTCCCTGGGCCACCGTTATCTCCCGCCAAGCCTCATCCGGCAGTTCATCACCGCGCTGCTCCATGGTCCGCCGCTGCCCAGGCCGCAGCTTGGGTTTGCGGGGGCGGCCGAACCCCGGATATTCCGGACTGGTCCAAGCCGGGTCCAAGGGCCAGACCGTAGTGCCGCCCGGAACGTCCAGCACGTAGCGCATCCCCAGGGCCGCCAGTCCCTCCCGGAAGGTCGGCGACATCCCGAAGGCGTCGTCTCCGGCAACCCACTCGGCCCTGAGGTAGCCCAACTCCAGGACCCGCTCCAGCATCTCCAGGGCCAACTCCGTCTTTGACCGGTAGTTCCGCCGGTCCTCCGGCACACCCGCCGCAGCACACCGGTCCTGGTCGGAGGTCCAACTCTTGGGCAGATACAGCCGCTTGTCCACCAACGCCCGGCCCAGCGGGCTGACGTAGGCCAGGAACATCCCACCCTGGCAGTTGGCCACCTTGCCCAGCCTGCCGCAGTACTGCCGGGCCACTCCCGCCGATTTCCTGCCCTGCTTGGGGAAGTCGCTGCCATCGAACACCCACACCGCCTCCAGGTGTCCCAGCCTGGGGGCCAAGTATTCCTGCAACCGCCCTATGACTGTCTCATCGGACCACCGGGCCTCGGTGAGAAAGCGCTGCATCGCCCGGGCCGAGATGCCCACCGATTCCGAGAGATTCTCGGCGTTGCGCCGCTCCTGGTCCTGCACCAGCAGCGCCTGAAGGTAATTCCCGCTGTGATCCCGCCACTGCTTGCGGCCGAAGGAGGCCGCAAAGAAGGCGTGGAATTCCTGAAGGCTGTCGTAGACCCGCTCGAAGCTCGCCGCATCCATCACCCAAACCACCCAACATCATCTGTCCAGCCATCCTACCAGACAACTCGTCGTTGTAGTACTAGAGGTCTGGCCGGAAAGCCATTGGCCGGGTTTCGCGCTACGCCAGACAGACGTATTATAGTCTTATGTGGCATGATAGTGTCTGTAATACGGTTCAAGAACCCACTGTTACATCGACAATCGTCGCTAAGAAAACGACGACTTGGAGAGAATCGGGGTTTCCGTCCGAGTTTCTAGGCCCTCCAACTCGCGTTATTCATCAGCCTGCCAGGGATCTAGTACTACAACGACGAGTTGTCTGGTAGGATGGCTGGACAGATGATGTTGGGTGGTTTGGGTGATGGATGCGGCGAGCTTCGAGCGGGTCTACGACAGCCTTCAGGAATTCCACGCCTTCTTTGCGGCTTCCTTCGGCCGCAAGCAGTGGCGGGATCACAGCGGGAATTACCTTCAGGCGCTGCTGGTGCAGGACCAGGAGCGGCGCAACGCCGAGAATCTCTCGGAATCGGTGGGCATCTCGGCCCGGGCGATGCAGCGCTTTCTCACCGAGGCCCGGTGGTCCCATGAGACAGTCATAGGGCGGTTGCAGGAATACTTGGCCCCCAGGCTGGGACACCTGGAGGCGGTGTGGGTGTTCGATGGCAGCGACTTCCCCAAGCAGGGCAGGAAATCGGCGGGAGTGGCCCGGCAGTACTGCGGCAGGCTGGGCAAGGTGGCCAACTGCCAGGGTGGGATGTTCCTGGCCTACGTCAGCCCGCTGGGCCGGGCGTTGGTGGACAAGCGGCTGACGTAGGCCAAGAGTTGGACCTCCGACCAGGACCGGTGTGCTGCGGCGGGTGTGCCGGAGGACCGGCGGAACTACCGGTCAAAGACGGAGTTGGCCCTGGAGATGCTGGAGCGGGTCCTGGAGTTGGGCTACCTCAGGGCCGAGTGGGTTGCCGGAGACGACGCCTTCGGGATGTCGCCGACCTTCCGGGAGGGACTGGCGGCCCTGGGGATGCGCTACGTGCTGGACGTTCCGGGCGGCACTACGGTCTGGCCCTTGGACCCGGCTTGGACCAGTCCGGAATATCCGGGGTTCGGCCGCCCCCGCAAACCCAAGCTGCGGCCTGGGCAGCGGCGGACCATGGAGCAGCGCGGTGATGAACTGCCGGATGAGGCTTGGCGGGAGATAACGGTGGCCCAGGGAAGCCAGGGGCCGCGCACCTACCGGTTCAGTGCCCAGCGGGTGCGGGCCACCAGGAGGCGCAAGCCCGGCGAGGAACTGTGGGCCGTCTGGCGCCGGAACCTGGACGGCAGCGAGCCCCGCTACTACCTGTCCAACGCTCCCGAGGGCACAACCTTGGAGACTCTGGCCTACGTGGGTGGGTCCAGGTGGCGCATTGAAACGGAGTTCGAGACTGAGAAGGGTGACGTGGGGCTGGACGAATACGAGACCCGCAGCTGGGCAGGGTGGCATCACCACATAGCCATGTGCCTGCTGGGTGGAGCGTTCCTGCTGAGCCTGCAGCAGGATTGGGGGGAAAAAGATGCCCCGGATCACGAGGCCACAGGTGTACCGGGTGGTGCGGGAGATGCTGCCCCGGGAGCAGTTCGGGCCCGATCAATTGCTGTTGTGGCTGGAGGATACGCAGCTACGCAACGAACGGGCTCGCCGTTCCCACGAGAGACGCCGCTCCACCCGCCGCGAAAGCAGGATGGAGCCGCCACCTTAAACCCGTCGTTGTAGTACTAGGGCCTGACGATGATATTCAAGCGGATGTCGCCGGCCAGGCACAGGCACTTCTCAGTTTCATGCCACGATCATAAGTCCCACGTTTGTCCAGTGAGCGTCAGAATCGGAAACAAATTGAATCGGGTGGGTGTAGATGAAGGTACGGACTGAAAGGCAAGTAACTCACACCAACCTTCGAAAGCTTCGCGCGGCCGTTAGCCAAATTTAGGCAACGGTGCTGCCAGCAGGCATGGCCACCTCTGCTTCCATGAGTTTGTCGATGATCCTTCTGGGATGCGTTTCGTCTCGGCCATTGCTGCCTACATTGTCCAATTTATAGCCCTGCTGCTAAACCTGTTTTTGGGAGCAGGTCATTGGCCATGCAACTCTAGAAAGGAAGTGACCCATTTGCTCACCACTTAGCCGAGAATGGTTGTCGCACATCTACGCAACTTTAAGAAGAGTTCCTAAGGAGAGCCGCTTGACGACATATAACCTTTCAGAAATATCGGCCTTTGAGTTCGAGGCGCTATGCCGTGATCTGCTGCAAGAAGAGCTAGGGCTTTCGTTGGAGCTCTTCACTCCAGGACCAGACGGAGGCATAGACATCCGTTATATAGGGTGCCAGGACAATGAAAAACACACCATCATAGGCCAGTGCAAATGCTGGGCTGAAGACTCCTTCAGCAGCCTCCTTACACACCTTTCCAGGGAAGAACTCCCCAAGATCAGAAAGTTGGCTCCCCAGCGGTACATTGTCATGACATCTGTCCCGTTAACCCCCGGTCGAAAGGAGCAAGTGGTCAGGGCTTTGGAGCCGTGGATTCAAACTCCCAACGATATCATGGGAAAGCACGATATATCCGGGTTGCTGGCGAGGCATAGCGAAGTGGAGCGCCGCCATATCAAACTGTGGCTAACGAGCACTGAGGTCCTAAACGCCCTGCTGAATAGCGGCATATTCAACCGGAGTGAAGATGCTTGGGACCAAGCCAGACACCAATTAAGGCTTTGGGTTCCCAATCCAAGCTTCGACCTGGCTCAAGAAATCCTTGATGCCAACCGCGTGTGCGTGATTTCGGGCGCTCCTGGGATCGGGAAGACCATGCTCGCCAATGTGCTTGCGGCCGGCTACGCATCAATAGGGTATCAACTGGTTGCGATTTCAGGCGATATCAACGAAGGGGACCGTGCATGGCAACGTCAATTTCGACAGGTCTTTCTATACGATGACTTTCTTGGACACGTCACCTACGGTGAGCTTCGTCTTGGTAAGAATGAGGAGTCGCGTTTGGCACGGTTCATGGAGCGCGTGCGCAACAGCGAGAACAAGAGATTCATTCTGACAACGAGGGAGTACATCCTGTCCGAGGCCCTACATCGCTACGAACGCGCCTCTGACATGGAACTCGCGACATCCAAGAACATCATTTCACTTGAAGACTATACTCATCTCAAACGAGGGTGGATCCTATATAACCACTTATTCTTCTCAGACCTTCCTTCAGATCTAAAGACCGCGTTACTTCCTAACGAGCGATATTGGGATGTAATACGCCATCGCAATTACAACCCACGGGTCATTGCGCACGCCGTAAGTTTGCCCGGTGTTGCTTCCCTCAGTCCGGATGAATTCGTGTCCAACATTTTCGCCACGCTTGATGATCCCACTAAGGTCTGGGAAGTTATTTTTGACAACTTGCCAGACATGGCTCGCCGCATACTGCTGGCCGTAGCGAGCCTTCCTACCGAAGTGTTTCTAGAGGACGTGCAGCGTGTGGTAGAAAATCTTTCGGACAGTGACTTAGATGCCAGCAGGTTCAATAACGCCCTTGGCATGATTGAGGGAACGTTTATTGACCTCAGAAAGGCAAAGCCCGGAACTAATAGCCGCCAGCGTCTGGTTGTCATCCGAGACCCTTCGGTGCGCGATTACTTGTGGGCCCGCCTCGAGGCAGTAGAAGGCGAGGCGGATGCATTGCTAAAACACGCAGTCTTTTTTGAGCAGTGCGTGATTCTTTTTGAAGGCCGAAATCATGCCGACGCGATGCGTACAATGTTACGTTCTCGGACCCATGGGCAGACCCGGGATCGAGACGTAGTCAACCCCGAAGTCGTTGCGAGCCGAGCGATTGATTTGATTTACAGCGCCAGTCCGGTAGTAGGCAGGCGGAGGGATGAAAATTCTGAGTATTTCCAACGAGAACCAAAGAGCTTGGAACGAAGAACCGCCTTCCTAATGGACGTTGTCGCGGTGCACCAGAGTAGCCGAGCAGTCGCCGCGTCGGCTAAATCTGCTTTGACCGCCACCGTTGAGGAGTGGGAAGTGGGAAGTGGGTCTCCGACAGGGCCTTTTCATTTTCTCAAAATAGTATAAAATTATTACCAGTTTAAGCGGGAGGGGAGGATGATGGCTTTGAGGGAAGCGCTGGATTTGGCGCCTGACTTCCGGAGTAGCCAAGGGCGACGCCACTCTTTGGGGGCGATCCTGGCCTTGGCCACCTGTGCCATGCTGTGCGGCGCCCGCAGCTTATACGCCATAGCGCAATGGGGGCGGGACCAAGGGGGTGCTACGGCGCAGCTTTTGGGGTTCAGCCAGGAGAAGACACCCTGCGTGGCCACCCTCCACCGGGTGTTCAAGGACCTGGACGTGGCGGCCTTTGAGGCAGAAGTCGGCAACTGGCTGGCAAATAGCGGGGTAGAGGCGGATGATCCCCTGTCCCTGGACGGGAAAACCTTGCGAGGGGTCCACGGCCAAGAGATACCCGGGGTCCATCTGGTGTCGGCCTACGCTAGCCGCGCTGGGGCAGTGCTGGCGCAGGTAGCTGCGCCGGGCAAAGGGGAAGAATTGGCGGCGGTCAAAGAAGTATTGGGCCAGGTACCCCTGAAGGGTCGGGTAGTAGTGGCTGATGCCTTACTGACCCAACGGAAAGTCTGTGAGCAGATTGTGGCAGGCGGCGGAGAGTATCTGCTGCCAGTTAAAGAGAATCAGCCCACCTTGCGCCGAGACCTGGAGGTGGCTTTTTCCCCTGCTAGGAACTGAGAGGGCTGGTGGGCCAACCGTACCTCCCTGGCTGGCAGCGGAGTGGCGAGCACGCGGGGCCAAGCTGACGGTCTGGGCCGATGCTCCAGTAAAGCGGCGTCATGGGCGGCTGGAGCGCCGAGAGTTGTGGGCCTTGGCCGACCCAGAGCTAAATGGCTACGTGGGCAGCGCTGGGACGGTCGGGGAAGCGTGGCCGCATCTGCAACAGGTGTGTCGGCTAGAGGTCTGGCCGGAAAGCCATTGGCCGGGTTTCGCGCTACGCTAGACAGACGTATTATAGTCTTATGTGGCATGATAGTATCTGTAATACGGTTCAAGAACCCACTGTTACATCGATAATCGTCGCTAAGAAAATGACGACTTGGGGAGAATCGGGGTTTCCGTCCGAGTTTCTAGGGAGATGGCCGGCCACGCCGGGAAGCGGTGGCAGTCCAGATCCCGGTGGGTGAGGTGGAGCTCCGCTCCCTGGACGTGTACGAACTGGCCGCCGTGGGAGGCGCCAGGTGATCGCCCTGGAACAGGCCCGTCAGCACGTGGAGACGCTGGGTCTCAAGCAAGCCGTGGAGATCCTGGACAACACCCTGGACGTTGCCCCCCAACTAGCAACTGACCTACCCGGAGATGTTGGAACAACTGCTGGGGGCTGAGGTGGCGGCCCGGAGGGAACGGTACCTCTCCACCAGGACCAAGATGGCCCATCTGCCCTTCCAGCGGACACTGGACCAATTCGACTTTGCCTTTCAGCCTTCCATTGACGAGCGGCAGGTGAATGAACTGGCCAGCCTGGCCTTCGTGGCAGAGGCCAGCAACATTCGCCTGCTGGGACCTCCCGGCGTGGGCAAGATTCACCTGGCAGTGGCATTGGCCAATAAGGCCATCGAGAACGGATACGGGGCCTACTTCGTCAGCGCCTACGACCTGATGGAGGACCTGCGCAAGGCCCGGGCCGAGCACAACCTGGACCGGAGGATGCGCATTTACCTGGCTCCCAAGGTGCTCATCGTGGATGAGTTCGGCATCTGGCCCTACGACCGGGACGCCGCCACCGCCTTCTTCACGCTGGTCTCGGCCAGGTACGAGCGAGGCAGCATCATACTGACTTCCAACAAGGGCTTCGGTGAGTGGGGCGAACCCTCGGCGACACCGTCATCGCCTCGGCCATCCTGGACCGGCTTTTGCACCACAGCCACGTGCTGAACATTCGGGGGGAGAGCTACCAGCTCCGAGAGAAGAGGCAGGCTGGGCTCATCAGTTCGCATCACCTCCTCAGCGCCGCACCCGAGAATGTCAACGACAACTATCCGGACTGACGGAAGCGCCGAGCATCAGTTCCGGTGGGTCAATTTAAAGCCGGCATGTTGTACCTCTTGGTGGACTGTCGAGATTATTGCCCAAACTCGATTGCCATTTCTATAAATGGTTACTAGAATGTCATTTGTGCATATATGTCGTTTATTCATACATACAGCGACGCGGTATCCGTTCTCGTGTGAGGCTTCCAGGGGCTGGGGCAGGAAGGATTCCTGGACGGTTCGGGGAGGTCGGAGGGTGTGGGACCGGGAGACTGGGAAGAAGCTACGCTGTTCCGGGGTGTTAGCTCTCAGAGGCAGCGACGTCTGATTGATAGTGGTGAGTTCGCTCTAAGAGGGTGTGTTCAAAGATATCCGGGCATAGCCTAATTCCTTGCACGTCATTCCAGCGCAGGCTGGAATCCAGCGTCATCTACCCATCAACGAGTGGACGGCATCTGGGCTCCGGCTTTTGCCGGGGCGACGAATACACCGCCATAGGGCCCATCGATGCTTTTGACACAGACTCTAAGGCGATGTTGGGAGGAACCTGCAGACGTGGTTCTGGGGCTTGGGTGGATGGGACGTACGCTTTGACCGGCTTTTCTGATCCGTGTCTAGGTATAAATCTTGGGACAAAAATAACCTATGGTTGCTGATTTAGCTATAAAACAGGCTGTAGTACGAATCCCTGGCCATCTCTAGTGAGCTAGGCATGCGGCCCTTGATGGAGCGGGTGCTGTCCAGGCGGGCGTGATTGCCACTAAACCGGTCCCCAAAGAATGGCAAGGACAAGAAGTAGATCAACGTTGCGATTCCGTCGGCTGCCGGAGCAGCCACCATGGACCTGACCCCCATTGGGCCACGAGCCGGAGCCGACCAGGGCAACCCCCAGGTATCCGCGCAAGAAATCTTCAAAGATGATTCAATTCAAGTGGGTGTTTGGGAATGCACATCGGGTGGGTGGCCAATCGTGGACCGCCCCGACACAGAGGTGGCCTCTATTGTGAGTGGCAGAGGCACCGTCACCGACGCCGATGGCACCGAGCACGTGCTAGTTCCAGGTTCGGTCATAACACTGCCGAAGGGCTGGTCGGGTCGCTGGGACCTCCCCGAAACCCTCCGTAAGGTGTACGTGCTTATCGGATAACCTCCGACGAGAGTCGTGCGGGCCGGACGATGACCGGTTGGGAAAAGGCACTGCGGGCGTGCTCGCAAGGAAGCCACGCGCCGCTAGCAACCGCAGTTAATCTCACGATCAACCCAGTTGCTTAGGTAACAAATTTCGTTTTTTGCGAAACGAACCCACCGCACCTGAATATGGGTCCTCTGAAAATCTCGTGCACATCTCGTGCACATTTGAGACCAAAGGCAAAGGCCCCTCAAAGCAATCAGGGGCCTTTTTCGTGCCTAGATTATTGGTGCCGGGAGAGCGACTCGACCACCTTGCGCGGAGCACCGGCGGCGGATATGCTGTTGGCCGCCGATTAGCTAGAAGACCAGCATTCGGCCGGAAGTCAATCTATAGGGAGAGCAACATGCGAATAGTACGGGTATTTTCCGGAGACGACGGCGAGTCCCATTTTGAAGACCTCGCCCCGGATCAACTGGCCGAGATAGTATTCCCCATCGGCAGCGGCGACATCACCCTGGGACGGCGGCCGTCGCCGTCTTTTTCCGATTACCACAACGCCCCACGGCGGCAATACGTGGTGAACATGTCCGGCACGGCCGAGTTCGAGGTCGCCGATGGCACGGTGGTCCGCATGGTTCCCGGGGACGTACTGGTTGCGGAAGACATCACCGGGCATGGGCATATCGCCCGCAGTATTGGCGATGAGTTCCGGGTCTCGTTGGCTGTGCCGCTGAAGGATTAACGCTGGGGGAAATTTTTGAATTTCCCCCAGCCCCCCTCAAACTTTAAAGTGTTGGGAGGGTTTGGGAACCCTTCTGTAGAAGGGTTCCCAACGGCCTTACCCGGCAAGCGCCCTTTGAAGGTGAATCAACCCCTGCTGCCGCCTGGCTGATGTGACCAGCGCTCCCCAAGAAGGGTCCAACAGCAACCGGGCCATCTCTCGGGTCAGTTCGTTCTCCTGCAACTTGCCATAGCATAAGTCCAGATAAGCCTGGTCCCCACTGTCAGACAAAGCGAAAAGAAAAGGCAGCGCGACGTTGACCGCCAGGTCTCTGGCCCGGGCCCGGCCTATGGCGGCCGTCCTGGACCCGGGGCCCGCGCCGGCGGTGAGGCACGCAATCAATGCCCTAGCGCCACCGCTACGGGCTTCCCGATCTAAAGAGGCCGCCAGCCCGGTCTGGGAGAAACGCTACACCAGGCTGGCCGCCCCGGCCATGCGGCGCAGTGGATGGTTGGCCGGGCGCAAACCCGAGAGCCGCCACTCCTTCCGGGATGGACGGACCCAGCCCTCTGGGCGTTGCGGCGCCCCTGCCGGAGCCGGAACCCGAAGTTGACGCCAGCCCGGAAACGGCCGACAGCCATCCCTGGACCGCCGCCGCCCGGTCCTTAGCAGGCAAATCTGACGATTTTTGAGCCAAAACCTGCCACGGCGCCCGTTGGGCCAGCTTCAGAAATGGCTGTTGATTGTTTTTGTAACCCAACCCCTCCATCAGACCCTCGTATAGGGTTTGATCATCATAGCTCTGGTCACGGCCCCCACCCGGTCTCTCTGATCCCAACCTCTGTTCGGCCAGAATCGACCGGAACCACCGGCTGTTGGAATGGAATCGCTGGTCTCCCGCCATATCCAACATCGCGCCCGCTTCAGCCGAGGTTTCCGGCCGGGCATAGCCCTTGCGGTCCAGCAACGCCCACAGGCCCATCCCGGAATCTGCGCCGCCACCGCGCTCTTTCTCGGGCCGGACCAGGGAATGCCCAGCGCCGCCATTTAAATCAAGGACCTCCGGGTTCAGCAACTGGGCCAGGGACACCACTGGGGTTTCCCTGCCGCTGTGGAGGCGGGTCGTGGCCGAATCCACCTCCAGGGCCGCGTGCAACACAACACCATTGTAGTTGGGGTCGCTGGAATGCCCGTGGCTCCGCCAGTCCTTCTGGCGCACGTGGAGCTCCACGTCGCCTCTAAGCAGGCCTTGACCTTCGATCTCTAGAATGGCGTCGCGGAAATCCGGGCCCGCAGCCGTCCCTTCTCTTCCGGAATAGACGACCCGGATCCGGCTTCCGGCGGCGGTGCGGAACGATTCCTGACGCGCCGCCCGCTGCTTCCACAACCGGGCCAGCAGCTTTTCCGGGATGGAACCCTCATCTTTCCGGCCATACCGGGGCGGCCGCTCTGCAATCAAATCCTGCATACTAGCAACGTATCACACACCAGTATTCTTGGGCAGTCCCGACCCAAGAATAAGATTGTTAAAGGTCTTTTAGAAAGTGTCTGGGGAACCCTTTCTTGCAAGAAAGGGTTCCCCAACGTCCCCCCAGGAAACTGTTCAGAGTTGAGGGGAAGTGAGCAACCGGCGGCATTCCAGGAGGGGATTGAGACCTCTGGCCCGCCAGGTGCCAAAGAGGGATGCCAAGGTCATCTTGCTGTCGGCGCCCTGCCCTGAGCGGGCGCCGCCGCTGATCTTGCGACTGGTTACCAGATGCCGCAGGCTCCGCTCGGCGGCGTTGTTGTCTGAAGGCACGGCTGGGTCCGACACGAAGACAAACAGTTCCTTGATGAACCGTTCCATGCGCCGGCAGAGCTTGGCCTGAACCGCCAGGGGATCTTTAAGGAAAGGCCGCGCCAAGACCATTAGTTTCTCCTCCAGCATTAGCTGGGTGCGATGGCCTGGCTGGGCTCGGGGAAGGACCGAGGCCTTGGCCTCCGTGTAGACCTGGTGAACCGCCTCGGCCCACTGAGCCAGCCCAGCGTCTTCTGGGTACAACCCTTTCAGGTCATGGATATCCCGCAGCAGATGAGCCCAGCACCGTTGCTTCAGGCCCGGGTAGTGGTTATAGGCCGCGTAGAAATCACTGACCAACACTCCGCTGAAGGAGGAATCCAGCACCTCATCCACCACCCCCTTATCCCGACCCCGACGCAGGAAGTATCGTTCGCTGGGAGTGCTGAAGGTCCAAACATAGCCGTTGCTCCCGTCCTGGCGCCAGCCGGTTTCGTCGCCCTGCACCACGGGACTGGCGCGGACTTGCTCGAGCACCTCTCGCACCGCCGTCTCAGCCTGACAGGCTACTCCATGGACGGCCTCGACGATGGCGCCAACACTCAGGTGCAACTGATGGACGCTCTCCAGGTACCATTGCCAGGTATCATTGGATGATTCTTATGGGCAACCGTCCCTCCTCCCGCAGGGTCACCATCAGGCTTACCAGATTGACCCCCAGGCGCTGCTGGCCCAGAACCACCCCCTGCAGGGCCTCTTTGGGCAGCCGGCGCCGCTGGCATACCGGACAGATGCGGGCTACCAGGGCGTGCTCGGTCACTTCTACCGGAGCCACCGGTAGCTCAATGACTTCCCGAGTTCGCTGTACCCATCCGCCGTTCAGGTGAGTCCCGCAGTCGGGACAGACCGCCACGGCATGCTCCACCCGCCGGGTAGGAGTCATGCGCTGGCGGGCGAAGCCATGGCGGCGCGGCTTTCTGGGCTCCTTTTTCTCCGGCGCTTGCCGGCTGGAGTGCGGCTGATTACCCGGCATCCCCGACGACCCGCGCCGGTTGGGACGGGATTCCAGAACCCCAATCCGCCTTTGCAAATCGGCAATGACTGCCCGCTGGCCGGCAATTATCTCCAGCAGAGTTTCGCCACTCGCCGCGTTCAGGTCTAGTTCAGTGTCCACCTCCCTGGTATGCCACAACTCCCCCGGCCATGCCAGCGCTTTTCCAACGGCTTTGAGCCAATTCACCTCATCAAGTCTGAACAGTTACCCCCCCCCAGGCACTCCTTGCTCTTTTTACTGACGCCACTTAAAATGGCCCAACAACTAAGAGGGGGTTCTACAGAATGGCAGATTTCAAGCACCCGCTGGATAATATTAGAGTTCTTGACCTGGGCCGGCATCAAGCTGGACCGCGATGCGCCCAGGTTTTGGCCCGCATGGGCGCCGAAGTGATCAAAGTGGAACGGCTGGGCGGCGAAGAGACCCGCTACCACGGGCCGTGGGTCAAAAAGCAGAGTTCCTACTGGGTGCAGTACAACTCGGGTAAGAAGAGCCTGAGCATCGACCTGCGCAAGGAAGATGGCAAGGGCATCCTCACCGAGTTGATCAAGGTTTCCGATGTCCTGGTCCAAAACTTCCGGCCGGGCACCATCGAGAAGATGGGCTTTGGCTACGACGTCCTGAAAGAGTTGAACCCCCGTATCATCATGGTCAACGTCTCGGCGTACGGCCAATTTGGCCCATACAAAGACCAGATCGGCTATGACCCCATCGGCCAAACCATGTCCGGCATAACCATGGTCACCGGGGAAGAAGACATGCCTCCAATTCGCACCGGAGTGCCCATCATCGACCGCATCACCGCCCTGCATTCGGCCATCGGCACGCTCTCGGCTCTCCATGAGCGGGAGTACAGCGGCATGGGCCAATCCATTGATGTCTGCCTGGCCGACACCGGCTACAGCATGACCGAGATTCCCATCACCGCTTATCACGGCGCCGGGACCGTGCCCAAGCGAGGCAGCGGCGAAGGCGCCCCTCCCGGCGGCATCTATCCCTGCAAGGAAGGCTGGGTCCTCCTATCGGCGGGAGACCAGATCCACTGGCCCCGGGTGTGCAACGCCCTGAACCGGCCCGAATGGCTGGAAGACCCCAGGTTCACCACCCGCCCGGAACGCGCCAAGAACGCCGCCATAGTCAACGATACGGTGAAAGAGCTGCTGCAAGACATGACCACTGCGGAAGCGGTGGCCCACTTCACCCTCCACGACGTGGTCGCGGCGCCGGTGAACACCATCCCCATGGCGGCCGAAGACCCCCATCCCTGGGAGCGGGGCGCCATGCAGGAAGTGCCTGACTTCCTGGCCGGGAGCATCGCCGTCTCCGGAGACTACTGGCATTTCAGCCGGACGCCGGTGATTGTGGGGTCCACACCCAAGGTGGGCGAGCACAATCAACAATTGCTGTCGGACATCCTGGGATACACCGACGAGCAAATAGATGAATTGACCAAAGACAACGTCATCGGCACCGACGACCATTACGACGAGGTTCCGGGGTAGTCAGCTGTCAACAGTCATCGTTCAGCCAATAAGGGCCGAGCCGACAAAATCGGCCCGGCCCTTGCTCATTTTCGATTAGGACACGGCGAAAGCTGTTTGCAGACCGCTAATACGTCAGCATCATCCGCTGGATTTCCTCCGTGTCTTTGGTCTTGGTCAGCGCCAGCATCAATAGCACGCGCGCTTTCCGGGGAGACAGGTTGTCGGCGACGATGTAGCCCTCTTCGGTGTACCGGCGGGTCCGCATCACTCTGCCGCTGCCGGCCTGGGTGGCGATGACCACCTTCACTCCCCGGCTCATGGCGTTTTTTAGAGCGGCGGTCATTGCCGGAGGAGATCCTCCACTGCCCAATCCGGCCGCGATTATGCCAGGAACCCCGGCGGCGGCCATGGCGTCCACCACCAGTCCGTCGGCGCCGCCGTAGGCCAGGGCGATGTCCACACGGGGCAATTCAACCAGGGTGGCCACGTCGAACTCGGTTCCCGCCGTGTGGGCCTTGGTGGTGTCACGGTAGAAGACCACCTCCTCGTCGGAGTCGGCGTATCCCAACAACCCAACGTCGTTGGACCGGAACGTTTCCAGCCGGTAGCTGTTGGTCTTGGTCACATCCCTAGCCGCCTGAATCTGGTTGTTCAACACGGTCAGCACACCCCGGCCACGGGCCTGGGGCGCCGCCGCCACACGAACGCAATCAATGATATTCATGTCGGCGTCGGTGCCCAAGCCCGTGGGAGGCCGCATGGACCCGGTGACCACCACCGGTTTTTCGCTCTTGACCGTCAGGTTCAAGAAATAAGCCGTTTCCTCCAAAGTGGCGGTGCCATGGGTTATGGCCACGCCCGCCGCCTGGGGGTCTTGGGCAAAGATCTCATTGATTCGTTGAGCCAGCCCTAACCAGTGGGACGGCAAGACGTCGGTGCTGCCCAGGTTCAAGAACTGCTCCATCTTAATCTCGGCGGCCTGATTCACCTCCGGCACACGGTCCAACAACTCCTCTATGGTAAAGTGCTTGTTGTCGTAGCTGTAATTGATAAAATCCGTGCGCTCGCGGCCCACAAAGGATATGCTTCCTCCTGTGCCGATCACATAAACCCTTGGTTTGGTCTGCGTAGCCATAACCTGCCTCCCGATCGGGGCCGCTTACCGGCCCGTATACCTGGTCCAGAGAAACAACCCGGCCCTGGCCGCCGCAGTATACGTCATGCCCGGTTTGCAACGATAGAGCCTCTATTCTCTGTCCCTCAAGGATGATCATGCATTGGACCAGGGTTTTCACCGGAATCCGGCCGCCCCGGCGCACGGCCCTGGTGGTCGCCGCCGCCCTTTCAACATCATTCTCGGTCTTGTTGATGTCATCACTGGCGCCCGATTCTCCAGCGTTGGGTCAAAGTCCGGCGGCCATATCAGGCACAGTATCGGTCCAGGGCGGGAAACCGGCCCGTGACGTGTCTATCGCCGTTACCAGGATCTCCGATGACGTCGAGGCCGAGACCGTCGCCCGGGGGTTAGAGGTTCCTTGGGCGCTGGCGTTCACGCCCGATGGACGGATCTTGGTGACGGAGCGCCGCGGCCGGATACGGGTGATCCAAGACGGCCAATTGCTAGACGAACCCCTCGCGGTGCTGGGCGTGGCGCATGTCTCCGAGGCAGGCTTGATGGGCATCGCGGTGGACCCGCGATTCCGGGCCAACGGGCATCTGTACGTTTGTTACACCTATGTGGGCGCCGGCGGCGATTTGTTCAACCGGGTGGCCCGCCTGACCGAATCCGGCGGCGTGGCGGGAGAGCAACGGGTGGTCCTGGACGGCATGCCCGGCGCCCGCAACCACAATGGTTGCCGGCTTATTCGGGCCCGACGGCAAGCTCTACGTCACCATGGGCGACCCCGGCCAGCGAGAGAACGCTCAGGCGCTGGAGTCCCTGTCGGGCAAGGTACTGCGGATCAACACCGATGGCTCGATTCCCAGCGACAATCCGTTCCCCGGCTCACCCGTATACACCTACGGCCACCGCAACCCCCAGGGTCTGGATTGGAGTCCCATCACCGGAGACCTGGTCATCACGGAGCACGGCCCGTCCCGGGACGACGAGATCAACATCCTCTCATCTGGCGGCAATTACGGCTGGCCTTTGGTGTTGGGCCAAGTCAACGACACCCGCTACGAGGAGCCCATCCTGACGTTTACGCCAACCTTGGCGGTGGAGGGAGGGGCGTTTTACACCCGCGGCAATCTGGCGGCGTCTTGGAAAGGGAACTTTCTTTTCTCCAACCTGAAGGCTTCCCACCTGCACCGGTTGGTGTTCGCGCCCCCGGATTTCACCTCGGTCCTATCTCAAGAAAGGCTGTTTCAGAATCAGTTCGGAAGGTTGCGGGCGGCCGCCATGGGTCCCGGCGGTTATTTCTATTTCACCACTAGCAACCGGGACGGAAGGGGTGATCCCGTGGCCGGCGATGACCGGTTGATGCGCCTGATTCCCGCAACGGGAGAGCCCGCCGAGATTCACCATCCGGCTCCCGCCGGCGCACTGGATGCAACAGGAAGTTTTGAGTTGCCCCTGCGCCCCGGTTCCCACCGAATCAGGTGGTCCCTGCCGGGGTATCTATCCGTTGCGCGCCGCGTCGAAGTCTCCCTGAATCAACTACAGGGAGCATCCACGAACAATGCCCTGGAAGAAATAAATCTCTTTGCCGGAGACCTGAACGGCGACGGGACCATCAATAAGACTGATTTGGATATGATCGCGGAAGCGTTTGGAGGCGCCGGGACCGGCCTAGCCGCCGAAGACTTGAACGGCGACGGGATGGTTGATGTGGCTGACCTGGCGTTGCTGGGGTCTAACTGGGGCCGGGGCGGGTAACGATTCGACTCTCGGCCGGCTCTCTACCTGCTGACCGGGTTCATTCCCCAATCTGGGCATCTATGATATTCTCTCCACGTAGTATTATTTAGTGGTTTTATTTTAGTTTCCCTAAGAAATCGCTGGATTTTGACCGTCCGTTCAAGCATCCAAAAGGAGGTGTGATCCGGTGTTTAACCTTTGGATGCTCAGGTTGCTGGGCGCCGGAGGATTCGCGCTTCTCGGTTGGAGACTGGGCGCCCTGGTTTCAGAAATAGCCACGGGAGAAACCCGGTTTTTGCCTTGGGGCTTGGCGCTGACCTTGGCGGGTCTTCCTCTGGGCGCTTTTTTAGCGCCCTACTTGACCATCAAGCCGTGGCGCAAAGCCACCCAATTCATAAACTCCATCTCCGGGCCAACCATCCTGTCCGCCACCGTCGGGCTGGTGATCGGGTTGGTGGTGGCATTACTCATTTCCATTCCGTTGTATAGATTGGAAGGCTGGTTGGGTTGGACCGTTCCCATCATAGTGAGCCTATTTTTGGGGTTGGTTGGCTTGCTGCTTGGTATAAATCGTCAGAGAGACATGAAGGCGCTGTTCCCCGCCTTGGGCGCCGCTTCTCCCGGCGCTCGCGGATCGAGCAAATCTGGCGGCACCCGCAACGGAAGCATACTGGTCGACACCAGCGCCATCATCGATGGCCGCATCGCTGACCTCAGCATCACCGGATTCTTGGAAGGGTCTCTGGTGGTGCCTCGCTTCATTTTGGACGAATTGCGCCACATCGCCGACTCCAGCGATGCTTTACGCCGCAACAGAGGACGCCGGGGCCTTGAGGTGCTGGGCAAACTGCGTCAGGACAATACCGTTCCCCTGGAAGTGCTGGATGTTGGCATCACCGGCGGCGAAGAGGTGGACGCGCAACTGGTGGAGCTGGCCAAGGGTATGAATTCCGCCATTCTCACCACCGACTACAACCTGAACCGGGTGGCCGAGCTCCAGGGCGTGCAGGTGCTCAACGTAAACGAGCTGGCCAACGCCCTCAAGTCCATCGTGCTCCCCGGCGAGGATATGCGAGTCAACATAGTCCAGGAAGGGAAGGAAGCCGGCCAAGGGGTCGCCTATTTGGACGATGGCACCATGGTCGTAGTGGAGGGGGGCAGGCGCTACATCAACGCCTTCCATGACGTAACGGTCACGCGAGTGCTTCAAACCGCCGCCGGCCGCATCATCTTCGCCCAGCCTAAGGACGGCTAGACCTCCATGGTTTCAAACTCCGGAGCCCCGTCCGCCGGCGAAAGTTTCGGTGGCGAAAGCGCCGGCGCTGTGGTGGTGGCCGCGGGTGGGAGCAGCCGCATGGGCGGTATCGACAAGATTTTCGCGCCGCTGCTCGGGATCCCCCTTCTGGCCCACGTGTTAGACCAACTGGAAGCCTTTGCTCCGGTAGACCAGATTGCCCTGGTGTTGGGAAAAGACTCCGTTAAACGCGGGCGGGAGTTGGTGAAACAGCGAGGCTGCAAAAAACCCATCCATGTGCGCGCCGGAGGTAAGCGAAGGCAAGACTCGGTGCTCAACGGGCTAAACGCATTAAGTGAAACGTCCGCCCCGGAATGGGTCATTATCCACGACGGCGCCCGGCCCTGCCTGGATGGCCCCATGCTGCAACGCGGGTTGGAGGCGGCGCGGGAAACCGGCGCCGCAGTGGCCGGCGTGCCGGTGAAGGACACCATCAAGGTGATCACCGCCAAGGGTATTGTTTCGAAAACCCCGCCCAGAGACAGTCTTTGGGCAGCTCAAACTCCCCAGGTCTTCCGGTTCTCGCTCCTATTGGACGCCCATGAGAAGTGCGCCAGCTCGGTGACCGACGACGCCGCCATGGTCGAATCCACGGGCGGCCGGGTCAAGATGTTTTGGGGTTCATACGAGAACCTGAAGGTCACCACGCCACAAGACCTGGATATCGCCAGGCTGCTGTTGAAGCGGCGGCAAGACGCTGGGCTGGCCGCGTCATGACGGGACCAGAAACGGCGCACGAAATTCCCGACTTCCGCACCGGAATCGGTTTCGACGCTCATCCTCTTCAGACGGGCCGGCGTTTGGTGTTAGGCGGCGTGGAGGTTCCCCATACCCACGGGCTGGCGGGGCACAGCGACGGCGACGTGCTGGCCCACGCTATGATGGACGCCCTGCTGGGGGCTGCGGCCCTGGGCGACAAGGGGGAGCATTTCCCCTCCAGCGACGCCCAATACAAGGACATATCGAGCCTGATCTTGCTGGCTAGGGTAGCGGCGTTAGCCGGGGAATCCGGATGGCGGATATCCAACGTTGATGCTACACTGTTGGCGCAAAAGCCCAGGCTGGGCTCATTCATCCAGTCCATGAGGCAGCAGACTGGCGCGGCCCTATCCCTGCCGGTTGAACGAGTAAGCATCAAGGTCACCACCACCGATTACATGGGTTTTATAGGCAGGGAAGAAGGAATCGCCGCCTGCGCCGTGGCGTCGCTGGTTTTTAGACCGGGTTCCTAGGCAATGAAGCTATATAACACCCTGGCCGGCGAGGCCCAGGAATTTGTTCCCGCCGACGGAAAATCCGTCAAGATGTACGTTTGCGGGGTTACCCCCTATTCCTCCACCCACGTGGGCCACGCCCTTAGTTATGTCACCTTCGACGTGCTAAGGCGGTATTTGGAGTTTCTCGGCTACCAGGTGAAGCACGTTCAGAATTTCACCGATGTCGACGACAAGATCATCCAGCGCGCCAACGAGCAAGGCATCTCCTTCGATGAACTGGCGGGCCGGTACATCGAAGATTTCCACCACACCATGGATGCTCTCAACATCCAGCGGGCCCATGTCTATCCCCGCGCCACCCAGGAAATCGAGCCCATCATAGAAACCATTTCAGGATTAGTCGAAAAGGGACACGCCTACCCCGTGGCCGGAGACGTATACTTCCGGGTCAACAGCAGCGAAGACTACGGAAAACTGAGCCACCGAACCCTGGAAGGCATGCAGGCCGGCGCCAGGATCGAGATCGACGAGAACAAGGAACACCCCATGGACTTTGCCTTGTGGAAGGGCGCCCGCCCCGGCGAGCCCTCTTGGGAAAGCCCATGGGGACCGGGCCGGCCCGGCTGGCACATTGAATGCACCAGCATGTCCATGACCTACCTGGGCGAAACCCTGGACATACACGGCGGCGGCCAGGACTTGGTTTTTCCCCATCATGAAAACGAGATAGCCCAGAGCGAAGCCATCACCGGCGCCCGGCCCTTCTCCCGGTATTGGGTTCACAACGGCCTGCTCCAGCTCGGCGAAGACAAAATGAGCAAGTCCCTGGGCAATCTGGTGTCGGTGGAAGATGCCCTGAGCCGGTATAGCTCGGAGTCGCTGCGCCTGTATTTCTTGAGCTCCCATTACCGCAGCCCGCTGCAATATACCGAAGAAGGATGCGCCGCCATGGAACGCAGCGTAGAACGCCTGCGCCACGCCATGCGGCCCGCCAAAGATCCCCAGCAGAACGCGGAGCGATTGGACCCGGCTCCATTCCAGGAGCGGTTCTTGGAAGCCATGGACGACGACCTAAACACACCCCGCGCGTTGGCTTCCCTGTTTGACCTTGCCCGGGAGATCAACCGCGCCCGGGACGCCGGCCACGAAATGGGGCCAGCGCAACAATGCCTCAGCCACCTGGGAGGGATTCTGGGTTTGGCTTTCGAAGACCCCGAAGGCGGCGGCGGGCCTCAGCTGGCAGCCAAGCCTTTTATAGAGATGCTGTTGGCCACCAGGCAAAAGTTGCGCGAGGCAAAGCAGTACGCCTTGGCCGACCAGATTCGGGACGACTTGGTTCAGCAGGGTGTGACCCTGGAGGACTCCCCCCAGGGCGTACAGTGGCACTACCGTGGTCACGGTTAACCTCGGATAGACCAGGCAGCGTTCCGGGAAACGAGCACGCGGATCTTGCACCCGGATTTGCCAGTTTCCACCGCAGTAACCGCACTTTCCCAGACGGACTCCAACCCCCTTCCACCAAATAGCCATATTGGCTGGAGGCCCATGCTAAGCAGCGAGACCATCCGATCCATCGCCGGCATAGTCGGGCCGGACAATGTTTTGAGCGACCCATACGACCTCGACCGGTATTCCGCGGACGCCTTGAATCCGTTCCGGGCCTTCGGCGCGGAAGATGCTTTCGACAGGCTGGCCGACTTGGTGGTGAGACCCTCTTGCACCCAAGACGTGGCCGATATAGTGGTTCTGGCCGCGAAAAACGGCATCCCAATCATCCCTTACGGTGGAGGCACCGGCGTCATGGGCGGCGCCATACCGGTTCACGGCGGGATCATCTTAGACATCCGCCGCATGAACCGCATCCTGAGCATCAACCCCGCCGACCTAACTGCCGAAGTGGAGCCGGGGGTGGTGTTGCAAGATCTGGTGGACGCCCTGGCGGAGCACGGCCTCATGCCGGGCCATGACCCATACAGCGTGCCCATCGCCACAGTGGGCGGGACCATTTCAACCAACGGAGTGGGCTACCGGGCGGCCGCATTCGGCCCCATGGGAAACCAGGTGGTGGCACTGGAAGCAGTATTGCCCGACGGACGGGTAATCTCCACTCTCCCGGTGCCTAAATACTCCTCTGGACCCAACCTCAACCATCTTTTTATCGGCAGCGAAGGCGTCTTCGGAGTGATCACCAAGGCCACCATTCAGGTTTTCCGACTGCCGGAAGCCCGGGTGTTCGACTCTATGGATTTTGACGATTTCGACCGCGGATTCGAAGCGGCAGCGGAATTGCTGGCCTTGGGAATCAGGCCCACCCTGCTGGACCTGACCGAAGAGGACGATGGAGTCCGGCTGCACCTGCTATTTGAGGGGTTCGAAGAAGGCGTGGCGGCCCACCACCAACGCTCGCTTAAAGTGTTGACCGGGATGGGGGGCCGGCCCGCCGGTCCCGAGCCAACCAAAGCATATTGGCGGGTCCGCCACCAATCGGCGCACAACTATAAACGCACCTCCCTGGGCAAGCCCCGCAAGGACAAATGGCAGAGGAGAGCCGGGCGAAGCTTCGATTACCTCCACATGGCCTTGCCCATATCCAGGGTCTTGGAATACCGGCGCCGCTGCCAAGAGATCATGAAAGGCACCGGCGTACGGGTCACTGAATACGCCATCTGGAGCCGGCCGGAGCTCTACTCCATGCTGGTGGCGCCCGATGAAGGCGCCGGCGAAGACTTCCGGGCGAATCTTGCCTCGGTGGTTGAAAAAGTGCTCACTCTCTCTCAGGACATGGGCGGAACCATGGAATATTGCCACGGAGTCGGCGTGAAGCTGAACCACCTGTTGGCCAGAGAAATGGGGGTAGGCCACGACGTTGTGCGGGACATCAAGAATACCCTAGACCCCGCGAACATCATGAATCCCGGTAAGCTTGGCCTTTAGACGACCCTATCTGATCCACTCCTGTAGGAGCCGGCATGAAACACATATCTTGGCAAGACTCTTCTGACCTTTGCTACGTTTTAGGGCCTTACCGGGAGCCCGTCGCCATTGTTTCACCCGGCGAGACATTCACCGTGGACACGCTGGACGCCTTTGGCAATCGAGTGACATCCCAGGACACGCCGCCATCTAAGGTGCTCACGCTGCCCTTTGTGAACCCGGTGACGGGGCCCATCTACGTGGAGGGCGCGCAAAAAGGAGATACCCTGGCGGTCACCATCCACGACATCCAACCCGCCAGGGATTTCGGTGTGAGCGCAACCATACCCGAGTTCGGCGGCCTATGCGGCACATTCCTCACTCGCACGCTGAACGAGCCGCTTCCCGAGCGGGTTTGAGTGCATCCCATCAGGCCGGAAGGAATCATCTTCGACCCGAATTTGGATATTCCACCCATCCCCTTGGAACCCTTCTACGGAACCATGGGCACATCACCGGAGGTGGAGGCGGTGTCCACCCTGGCCCCGGGTTTCCACGGCGGGAACATGGACGCCCCGGACATTTGTCCCGGCAATACCGCCTGCTTCCCGGTGAACGTGCCTGGGGCGCTGCTGCATCTGGGCGACGGCCACGCCGCCCAGGGCGATGGAGAGGTTTCCGGGGTGGCGGTGGAGATTCCCACGACGGGCAGGATATCCGTTGAATTGATCAAGAACCAGGCCATAGCCACGCCCCGGGTCACAAATACCGAATACCTGATGGTGGTGGGAAATACCCGCCCCATGGAGGACGCCGCGCGTATCGCCTTTTACGAACTGGTCAAATGGTTGGTCCAAGACTATGAGATCGATCAGCTCACCGCCTACCAGCTATGCTCCCAGGTGGCCAAGGTGCGGCTGGCCAACATGGTGGACATCCTCTACACCATCGTCGCCAAATTCCCCCGGACATACCTGCCGCCCCCACGAAACTAAACCGCCCCAACACCGGTCTAATTCAATTCATCTGTACTTTGCCAAATAACGTTTTAAGCAATACAGGCTGCCGTTAACCTGCCGAACATACCACCTGTGTCCGATCATAACATTCGCCGGCGCCTCCTATCGATTGCGATTTAACGCGGCGCCATACCTGTCACCCATGTCGGCAGGGTGCTGTCACCTATTGGTTGTAAATAACAATTAGAATGTAATATCTCTTGACACGGGGGTACCATAGGTATATTATATAAAAAGATACAGACCGACTGACACTATTGCCCAGGCGAATAAAGATTTTAGAGCATCTCTGCCAGACCGGCCAATCAATCATCATAGGGGGTCTTACAAAAGACAAATGGTCACTCTGGCACGCCCAACCCGAACAAATACCGGCTCGAGGCCGGTGGTTGGAAAAGAAACCTCAGAAAAAATCCACGGGGATTACACAGCCCCGGACCATCAGAACAAGGAGCAAATCATGCACAAAGTAGCCCACCAAATTATGGCAATTTACGACTGGGTTTCCGGCCCGGCCATGACCGAACAAGAACGGATGTCATACAGACTCGCAGAGGCAGACCACCGTGGCAGCAGCCGCCTCGTCGTGTAAGACTCTACTCCGGACAAATGAAAAGCCCCCGCATAAGCGGGGGCTTTTCATTTGTGAACCGCTCTGTGGAAAGGCCGGACAGCAAGACGCAGCCGGCTAAGATCAAAATGGCAATTCCTGGCCGATTCCTTGCTCCAACGCCTTGCGGTAGACCAGGTTTGCGGCGGCAATGTCCTCCAGGGCGATGCCCATGGACTCGAACAGGGTGATTGCCTGGGGCGAAGGCCTTCCAGGCACGTTGCCCGACACGACTTCTCTCAGCTCGTGAGCCATATCCCAGCGGAATGCGCCCCGGGCCTCGGGCCACATCAGGTCACCGCACTCGATCTTGGCCTGCTCCAAGTCGTCCACTACGATTAGCTCGGACCGCTCCACGGCAGTCTCGTCAATCTCCCGGCGCATCCAATGATTGCCGCCGGCGGCATTGATGTGAGCGCCTTCCTGTAGCCACTCTCCCATCAGCACCGGGTCCCTGGCAGATGTGATCACGATAACAACGCCGGCATCAACGACGCAGGCCTCGGCGTCGTCCATGGGGACCACTTCCACCTTCAAGCTCTCGCTCATGCGCTGGGCGAACTGCTCCCGCCGTTCTTGCCTCCGGCTGAAAACCTTGACCTTGCTCACCTGCCTGACAGCGCATACCGCCTCCAGCTGCGTGCGCGCCTGACCTCCCGTGCCAATGACCCCCACCGTGGCGGCGTCTTCGCGGGCCATATAGCGGGTGGCCAAGCCCGAAGCGGCGCCGGTGCGGATCTGCCCCAGGCGGCCGCCTTCCATGCAACTCAGCATCTGGCCGGTCTCATAGTCATAAAGCATGACCATCATTTTGGCGCCGCCGGCGCCCGCGAAGGAAGGATAAGCCTTGTAGCCAAAGACACCGGAACCAGCGTCGGCCGCGGCCATGAAATGAAAAAATCCGTTGGGCATCCTCATGCGGGCCCTGGGCTTGATCTCGGTGTTGCCGGCGCCGGCATTCGCGAATGCCTGATCCAGCACGCCGATACAATCCTCCATAGGTAGCAGGCTCGCCACTTCCGACTCGTTGAGGAACAGGGCCATTCCATCCTCCTAATTTCCGTTGGGCTTGATTATTTGGCTTGATAATTCCGGGCCTGCAGTAAGATCCGGCTGTAAGATCCGCGGGCCAGCTCAGCCGATAAGTATAGCACTCGGCGTTTGCCGTGGCGCCCGGAGAATCGACGGTTGGAATCAGGTGGTTCGGCCGCTATGGCAGGGACGAGTTTGAAACTCGCCCCTGCGTGTTTCGCCATGCAGCCAATTCCAACAATCAGTGGAAAACCACTCGCCTTTCAGCGGAGCCTCCTGGCAATCCCCATTCCCCTTCGTCTAGAATCCATGGACGAGACGGATCTACATTAATCGCCAGCGAGGCTAAATGAATTCTCTCCGGATCTTCGTCACCCGCGAGATATTCCCGGAGGCGCTCGCCCTGCTGTCGCCCCATGCCGAGGTTGAAGTGTGGCCGGAGGAATACCCGCCGTCGCCACTAGAGCTGCAAGAGAAGTCCGCTGGAGTCCACGGCCTGTTGACCAACGTTATGGACCGGCTGGATGGGGAATTGCTGCACGCCGCGCCCAGCCTGAAGGCCATCAGCCAGCTAAGCGTCGGTCTCGACAACGTTGATCTGGCCGAAGCCACCCGCAAGGGCATCGCGGTGGGCAACACGCCGGGGGTATTGGCCAAGGCCACGGCAGACCTGGGGTTTGGGCTCCTGCTAGACGCCGCCCGCCGCATCTCCCGGGGTGACCGCTGGCTGCGTGCGGGCAACTGGCGGCTGGCCTACCACCCCATGCACTGGCTGGGCGCTGAGGTGCATGGAGCTACGCTGGGAATTTTCGGCATGGGACAGATCGGCCTGGAAATGGCCAAGCGCGCCATGGGTTTCGATATGAAGATCCTCTACCATTCCCGCACCAGGAGACCTGATCTGGAGTCCCAATATGGCATGGAATACGCCGAACGGGACGCCCTGCTGGCCGGCGCGGATTTTGTTTCCCTTCACCTTCCTCTTACGCCGGAAACCCGCCACTACATCGGCCACGATGAGTTACGTTCCATGAAATCAACTGCGGTTCTCATCAACATGGCCCGCGGACCGGTGGTGGACTCCCAAGCTTTGTATACAGCTCTGAAAGAGGGTTGGATCCAAGCCGCCGGGCTGGACGTGACCGACCCGGAGCCGATCTCTCCCGATGACCCGCTCCTCACGCTGGAGAACCTGGTGATTTCGCCCCACATCGGCAGCGCTTCGGTGAACTCTCGCCGGGCCACCTGCCTGATGGCCGCCCGAAACCTGGCCGCCGGCATACAGGGCAAACGCATGGAGCATTGCGGCAATCCCAAAGTCTATGAGGTTTTGGGGATTTGAGCTCACCGGACTTTCGCCGGGCGGGGGGTGCGTGCGTCATAAGCCGGGGCTACTCGATTGACTCGAAACGGCTCATGGACAGCGATTTTCTGGTTCGACGAGCTCACCATGAGCGGTTGTGGCGAGAGTGGTCTGTTGAATGATAGTTCTTGCGTTCGGGGGCCAGCGGATATTAACGAGCAGGAGGATAGATTTGGGGAGCAGATAGGAGACGTGGCTGGCGGAGAGGGCGGGATTCGAACCCGCGAGAGACCGTGAAGCCCCTACGCGATTTCCAGTCGCGCCCATTCGGCCGCTCTGGCACCTCTCCACACCAGCGGCCATTATATTCAATCCCTATCTGGGCTGTCCACCGCTCAACCCTTCCAAAATCCTCAATCCTTATTCTATAATGTTATTCGCACTGGCCTATGACCACAGGCCGTCTATACTTGGTCCCAGGTGGGCGAAGTACACGAACACGGGTCCCAGTATAAAAGTTGATTAGGAGTTGATTAGAATATGGCCGAGTCAGGCTTTGTAAAGGTTGCGGATGTGGGGGAACTCTCGCCGGGGGATATGAAATCGGTGGAGGTGGGAAACGATCAGATTTTGCTTATTAACCATGAAGGCAATATCTATGCCTGCGACGACGTTTGCTCCCACGCCTATGCCGTGCTTTCTGAGGGCGATATCAATGGAGATGAGATCGAGTGTCCTCTTCACGGCTCAGCGTTCAACTACATCACCGGGGAGGTCCTGACTCCCCCCGCCGACGAAAACCTACGAATCTTTGAGATTCGAATCGACGGCGATGATATCTTAGTGGGTCCAGCCAAGGGTTAACAGCTGAATCCTTAGCCCAAGAGATCAACCCAAGATCCTGTGCCAGGATCATCGACATAAGCGGCAAAATGGGCGGCCAGTTGGCCGCCCATTTTGCCTTTTGATTGACACAACCGCGGGAAGATCAACCGTCTACGGCAAAAAACTACAGAGGCAAAGACACCGCCTGCCCGGTTTGGGCGCTGCGGGTCACCGCCTCGGTCCATTCCATGTAGTGCAGCCCCACGTCAAACGGCGTGCGGGTGATTGGTTCCGTGCCGCGGATGGCGTTGGCGAATTCTTCTTCCACCCTCCAGGATGCCTGCATACTTGCCGGATTCTCGATTTCCGCCAAGCCGGAATCGCCACGCTTGCCGCCGTAGACGTTATAGCCGTGGTCCACCCGAATGGTGCCCTCACTGCCGTAAAGCCACACCTCATTGCCGGTGGAGAGGCCGCTTGCGGTGCTGAACTGCATATGTGCCTGAGCCCCGTTGGCCAGCTCGCACAGGATATCGACATGGTCCGGTATGGATACCGACACCCGGTTGCCGTTGTTGTCCTGACGGTAGGGAACGTTTACCTTGGTCATGGCCATGACCTTGGTGGCCCGGCCTACCCAACGAATCATAGCCTCGTACCAGATGCCCATATTCAAGATGTTGAACCCACTGAGGTCCCGGTCGAAACGCCAGTGCATGGGACCGGAAGAATCGACGAAACCGGCGCCCAATGATTGGAGATTCACCGACAGCAGTTCCCCCAGGTACCCCTCGCTGATCAGCTTTTGAAGCAGCTGGTCCACCTTGAATGTCGTTGGAGAAGGCACGATCTGGGCCACCAGATCCGGATGGGCCCTGGATGCGTCAAGCATATACCGGGCATCGTCCGAATTGGTCGCCATTCGCGCCTCGCACAGCACATGCTTGCCGGCCTCCAGCGCCGCCACCGTCAGGGTGCTGTGCATGTAGGGCCAGGTTCCTATGCAAACGGCATTGATGCTCTCGTCTTCCAAAAGCTCTTGCCAATTGTCGTACACGGTGGGAATGTTGAACTGATCGGCCACCACACGGCCCGACTCGCGGCTGCGGTTGGCCACGGCGGCAATCTCCAATCCACCCACCTTGTCGAAGCCGGGGATGTGGCGCTCCCGGGTATTTCTCCCGGCGCCGATTAGCCCCACTCGAATCTCTTGATCAGGCATGTATAAAACTCCTAGTTAGATTTTATTAAAGAGGCAACGATATGGCCCGGCCGGTCTGCGAACTGCGAGTGACCGCCTCGGTCCATTCCATGTACTGCACGCCCACGTCAAAAGGAGTGCGGGTGACCGGCTCTTCGCCCCGGATGGCATTGATGAATTCTTCTTCCACCCGCCAACCACCCTTTTTATTATCGGGAATGGCGATCTCCTTGAGTTCCGAATCTCCCCTGCGTCCGCCGTAAAGGCTGGTCATCGGCGGGCCTTTCAGAGCCAATGTCCCCTCAGTCCCAAACAGCCACAACTCGCTTCCCGTCTGCATACCGGTGACAGTGCTCCAGCTCAGGTCTGCCTGAGCGCCGGAAGCCATCTCGCAGATTACGTTAACGTGATCCGGGACAGAAACCGCGCGCAGATGGCCGTCTTCATCCATTCGCCGGGGCACGCAAACCTTGGTCATGGCCATGACCTTGGCGGCCGGGCCCACGTAGCGCATCAAGCTCTCGTACCAAATGCCCATACCCAGGATGTTGTAACCGCTCAGGTCACGGTTCTGCCGCCAATGAAGGGGCGCTTCGGGATGGACAAAAGTGTCGGCCGCGCCGCCGTCCACCCTGCCATGGGCATCGGCGACCCGCAGGCGCACCGCCAGAATCTCCCCCAAATACCCGTTGGCCACATGTTCGATGATGGTCTGATCCACCACCAAGGTGGCCGGAGCTGGTACGATCTGCGCGATCAAATGGGGCTTGCGCCGGGACGCGTCGAGCATGTCGTGGGCCTCTTTGGCGTTCATGGCCATGCGGGCCTCGCACAAAACGTGCTTCTCCGCGGCCAGAGCTTCCAAGACCAAGGTTCGGTGCATATATGGCCAGGTGCCGATGCACACCGCGTCGATTTCGTCGTCGTCGATCAGTTGCCGCCAGTTGTCATACACCTTGGGAATCTCGTATTCGCCCGCGATCCGCTCGCCCGACTCCCGGCTGCGGTTGGCCACGCCGGTGATCTCAACTCCATTCTGCTCCCGGATTCCCGGTATATGCCGTAAACGCGTGTTGGCGCCGGCGCCAATCAGTCCGACGCGTATTACTCCGTTAGCCATGAAACTCCTCCCCCAGGTTATCCCGGTTCGCTCCGCCAATTGGCTGCGTAAGATGAATTCGCCCCATTCTAGGCGACAAGGCTGGGATAGTCTAGAGGAGGAGCGCCGCGTGCACAACAACCAGAAATAGACCGCGCCACCGCAATGGCCTCTTCACGTGGCCGGTATAATCGGGCGAGACCATCATGTTCGCGCCTTTTGGTAAAACCGTGAAAAGATTGATTTCTTCGGCCCGTTACAGGGTGGACGACGGCAGCATGTCGCCGTCCTTGCTCCACGGAGACCAGGTGCTGGCCGTAGGAGGCCGAGGTCCTTATGGGCGAGGCGACGTGGTCGTATTCAAACAGCCTTTTGGAGTCCCAGGGGCGCCCACCCAAGTGTACATAAAAAGGATCATCGGCCTTCCCGAGGAGGAAATCCTCTTTGACGCGGGCTCGGTTCAAATCAATGGAAGCGTGTTGGTAGAGGATTATCTGCCGGAGAACGCCAAAGGATCAGGGGCGAATCAAGTAAGGGAAACGGCCCGAATCTGGATCACCGATCCAGGCGAATATTTCGTGTTGGGCGACCGGCGCCACGACAGCCAGGACAGCCGGTATTTCGGTCCGGTGAGCGAAAGTCTGTTTTTGGGCCGGGTTTGGCTGCGATACTGGCCCTTACGCGCCTGGAGCATAATATCAGGAAACCGCCAAATCTAGGATTACTTGGGCGGCAAACAGATGGTCATAGCCGCGGTTCTTGTTAGAATTGATTTATGCTATCCAAATGGCAGACCTACGGCAAAACTCGGGCCAAACGAACTTGGGATGACCTAAAGGAAACCTGGCTCATTCGCAATCCCGTTACTACGTTCGGGTGGCGAGTGATCAAAGAAATGGGTGATGACGACGCCACCCACCTGGCCGCGGGTGTCGCCTATTACGCCATCTTTTCTTTGTTCCCGCTTCTTTTGGGAATGCTGGCCATCTCGAGTCTACTGGCGACATCCGAATCTGTCGGGCCGTCATTTATCAGCTATGTGACGGACAATCTGCCCGGCTCCGAGCAGTTGGTGGCCCAAAACGTGGATCAGGTGGTTCAGTATCGGGGCGTGCTAGGTATAGGCGCCATCATCGGTTTACTCTGGTCGGCCAGCGCGGTCTTCGGCGCCATAAACCGATCCGTCAACCGGGCCTGGGACGTACACCAGAACCGGCCTTTTTATATCGCGAAACCCATTCAGATCGGCATGGCTCTTTTAGTGGGGGTCATTTTCCTCGTTTCCACATCGGCCACATCGATCATAGAGGTTCTCCCCAGCGCCGACGAAGACTTGGGTCTACCGGGGCAGAGCGTATTCTTGTCGTTGGGTCTGGCCAATGTAGCCGTTCGGGCTGTGCCATTGGCGCTTAATTTGCTGCTGTTCCTGCTGATTTACAGGTTTGTGCCCAATTGCAAGACTTATTGGCGCTACATATGGCCGGGCGCCCTGGTCGCGGCCGTATTATTCGAACTAGCGAAAGGGCTGTTCATCTGGTACCTGGATAACATGGCGTCTTTCCAGCAGGTTTACGGCTCGTTGACCTCAGTCATGGTCCTAATGTTTTGGATATACATATCTGCGCTGATCCTGATCCTGGGAGCGGAGGTCAGTTCCGAGTACGGCCGGATGCGGTCCGGGGTGGAGCGGGGCAATCTCATCCATTAAAGCTCGTTAGAGTCCGAAAGAGGCCGGCGCTCAAACCTCAAACTACAATAAGGCTGGTGTCTGATCGAACTGATGGAGCCGCATTGGCGCCCCAGCATCGATGTTGACGAGACCCTTTTTCTGATGCCTACCGGGCGCCTTGATTCATTGTTCCTCGCTGACCTTGAGTAGGCTTTTCGAACGGTTCCGCGAAAAGGTCACTTCCGCGTCACCGCCAAAACCCGTGTCCCGCACAATCATCTCATCGTCTTTTATGCGAGCTTCAAGCAAATACGACGAATCGGGGAAATCGATCATAAGACTGTCCTCGGAGGGCCAACTCCATTCAGCGGATTTCCCGGCTACATTCGCCGTCCCGTCCTCGAAGAATTCCGCGGTGCTTCTACGATGAAATAGCGTTCCGTCGGTTCGCGTTCCGGATGTGGAAACCGCTTTCCACGAACCAACCACCAAGTCTTTGGAATCGCCGCAAGCTGATAAAAGACTCGATGCGATGGCCAACATTACGATTAAAAGAAATAGATTCTTGGCCTTTATACTCAGCCGATTGCGATTAGCGCCGTAGCGAAATTCCATCCAAGGACCCTCCTAGGTTTCGACTGACGGGCCTAATGGGCTGGCCCGGATGTTTCACGTTAGCACGCCCTTTAGGCCACCGCACAGAATAGAATCCCATATATTCGCTGCGTCAAACCCATTGGCGTTAAAGCGCACCAGCGCAGAAAACCGGAGGTTGCAAAGAAAATCCCCCGGACCTATATAGGTCCGGGGGATTTTCGGAGATCCTGAATAGGTTACGTTTTTGTTCTGGGATCACATCTTCCAGATGTTGCCCACCTGGCAGATGACATCCACCTTGTGTATGGACTCCGCGGGCCAACCCACCATTTTGATCCAATCCTCAAAGTGGGACTGTTCCACCGCCTCGCATTCGGAGATCAACTTGCCCTCATCAAGGGCGCCGTAGACTTTGAGAATCGTAGTTCTCCGGTCGGGGCGCCATTTCTTGACTGCGTCCAGCTTCTCTCGAAACTCTTCTTCAGTAACTCCGGAGATATTGTGAATGGCCATAAATCGGGGCATCTGCAATTCCTCTTGCCGGGATAGAATTCTTGATCCAGTCGACGATTCCGGTGTCCGGAACTGGTACGTGGGTGCTAATCAGTGGGAGTGACAAAGGGATACGGGATGTCTGGGCCGTTCCTCAGAGGGAGCACCACGGTGGCCGACCCGGGCATACTTTCAACGCCGTCATGGGTCACCATGCCGATTTCGAGATCGATCAAGCCCATCTGGTTTTTCTCTGTCTTGCTGGTGACCTTGCCCCAAAGGATTAGCACGTCTCCAGGCACCAACATGGCCCGGTGTTCAAACCTGGCTTTCCAGGGCCAGCCCTTAGGGGAGGTCCAGTCTTTGATGTATTGGGGAACGGCGCTCTGTTTCCAAGAACCGTGAACCAGAATGCTGGGGTTGCGGTCGTGGTTCATGCCGAAGTCTAAATCGTAGTGGATCCGGTGGAAATTCTCGATGGCGGCGCTCCACCGGAACAGGTGGGTAGGCGTGGGATGGTAGATGTATTTGGGCAACTCCATCCCTTCTTCCACGTCTTCGAAGTAGATCTGCTGTTTGCTGCGAATCTGGTCTGCCGTGGGCCTTTCGTTGTACTTGAGGATCTCCTCGGGTTCCATCTTCAGCAGGTCTTCCAGCGGTTGGGTCATAGCTGCCACCTCAATTGTTCGCGGTCGGGATCTCGGCCTAGAAATTACTGGAAACCTGGCCGGCGATCTGTGGTTGCTAACGGCGAATGCTGGATGCTCTAGTAATGCAGAGCACCTCGTCGTTCTGGTTCGTATAAGTGGTTTCGTTGGTGACGATGAGGAACGGTTTGCCTTCCCGGCCTACCCTCTCCCGGATATCGGAATATTTGTGTTGGAAGAATATCTTGTCACCGATGCTGGGATACTTGAATATCTCCAATTCGTTGCCGGCATTGAGCACACGCACAAGATCGGTTGGCACCGAAGGCAGAGACCCGGGGCGGCTCACCCGGCCGATGCCGTCGGACATTGGGTCGTCCAAAAACGCCTGGGTAATGGGGTCATCTTGATCTGGCCGAATACGGCTGGACATGTAGGCGACCATGATGGGAGGGGTGGTCACTTCACCGTAGCGGCTGTTCTTGGCGTATTCCTCGTCCCAGTAGCTGGGGTCCGGATCCATCAGGGCTTGCGTAAACCGGCGCAGGTACTCGGTGTCCACCACGCCCCAGCCTTCCACCACCTCGCCCGTCACGCCTATCATAGCCTTAACTTCAGGGGTCAGGGCCGATTGGGTTTCTTGTGTCATATTGTTCATCCCCACGGCTGGATTTGACGTTCCCCAGCCTACTCCAGCAATTGCCGGGAAGTCAATATGATTGCGGCCTCCTCGAGGCTCCATCGACGCCTCCGGGCGCCTGGAAGGACCGTCGAATGCTCGGCGGCAAACGGTTCCTTGCGATTAAATCGGCTATCTCCTAATATATGCCGGAAACTTATATACCAGAAACCTCCTCCATGGTTCACTGCCTTCCCGCTCTCGGGATAAGGGTGTTTTCGCCGCACCAACCAGCAATAGCGATTTTGGAAATGAAAATCCTCCGTCGAAAACCTTTCCTCATGCTTATACCTCTTCTGTTCATCGCGTCTTTGGCGTTGGCGGGCTGCACTGGGTCACCCGTGAATTCAAACCCGCTTGCCAATCCGACCACTACCACCGAACCGTTCGCAACCAACGCCCCGACCACAACGAACCAGCCGTCCGCGGTCTTTGGCCCAATCATCACTACCGAACCAGCCGCCACGGGTTCCCCAACCACCACCACCGAAGCATCCGCAACCAATGCGCCGACCACCACCACTGAACCGCCCGTAATGTTGGCCGATACCCCGGTGGTGATAATAGGCGATGTCTCCTTCACCGTTGAACTGGCTGAAACCTCTCAACAGAAGGGCCAGGGGCTTTCTGATCGCGAATCGCTGGCTGAGGGCGCCGGCATGATCTTCCTTTACGACAACGATGAGCGGTACACCTTCTGGATGAACAATATGCATTTTCCCCTGGATATGGTCTGGATCGGCGCCAACTGCACCGTGGCGGACATCAGCGCCCACGTCCCACCGCCCGATCCCGCAGAAGCCAACCCCGATTTGCCACTTTATTCGCCGAACATACCGGTGCGCCACGTCCTTGAGATAAATGGAGGCGCCGCGGCGGGCGCCAGTATCTCCATCGGTGATGCGGTGAGCTTCGGCGGAAGTCTGAAAGGCCGCTACGGATGCTGAGGCCGTGGCAAGCTATCCGTGGAACATTTCCGTGGAACATTTCCGTGGAACATTTCCGTGGAACATTTAGGGGGGATTGCGCGGCTTTCTCTAGCAGGGTACATTAATGCCGCCTCGCCGCAACGCTGGCGCCGGGTTGTGGCGAGGCGGCATTAATGTACCGGCAAGGACGTTACTAAATGGAAATTCTGGTCTCCGGCTCCCTGGCTTACGACAGGATTATGGATTATTCCGGCCGCTTCGCCGACCATCTGATGGCGGACCAGCTGCACAACATCAACGTGAGCTTCATGGTCAACGGGTTGCAGGAGAAATTCGGCGGCACCGCGGGAAACATAGCCTATGCCCTATCTCTGCTGGACGAGCATCCCCGCATCCTGGCGGCCATCGGGAACGATAACCAACGCTATTTCCAGTGGATGCAAAAGTGTGGATTGAGCACCGACAGCATCAAGGTGGTCGACGACGAGTTCACCGCCTCGGCATTCATTACGACTGACGCCGACGATAACCAGATCACCCAATTCAACCCCGGCGCGATGATGCACGCCACTGGATTGGGTTCCTCGGGCTTGGAATCAGGCGAGGTCAAAGCCGACGAATGCATCGCCATCGTTGGTCCGGGGAATCTTCAAGACATGGCTGAATACCCGCCGGCCTACCAGAAATTGGGTGTTTATTGCATCTTCGATCCCGGCCAGTCCCTCCCCGCCTGGGACGGCGACGCCTTACTAACGGCCATCGCCCATTCGGACCTTCTGATCTCCAACGAGTACGAACTGGAAATGATCACCAGCAAAACCGGGTTGGACATCGACGAGTTGCTGACCAAAGTAGGAGCGGTGATCACCACCAAGGGCGCCAACGGCACCGAGGTGCTAACCCCAAACGAGGCAACCCGCATCCCGGTCGTGCCCACAGACAACGCCGTCGATCCCACCGGCGCCGGCGACGCATTCCGGGGAGGCCTCATCAAAGGCATGGTGTTGGGTTACCCGCTGGTCCGGGCTGCCCAGATGGGCACGGTATGCGCCCATTACGTAGTCCAAGTGCACGGAACCCAGGAATACAGCTTCACATTGGCGGAGTTTACGGCCAAACTAGAGGAACATTTCGGAACTCCCCCCGTCCACTCCCACGACCACCTCGATGAACACGGTCACGCCCACGGGCATTGATCCTAGTCACATCACTAGGTCCTCGCGGCAATAACACAACGACAATCACATCGCTTAGGAGTTACACATGGGGAAGCTCGACGGTAAAGTCGCCATAATCACCGGCGCCAGCAGAGGCATAGGCGCTGAGATCGCCAGACTTTTTGCTCAAGAGGGGAGCAAGGTAATTTGCGCCGCCCGCACCCTCCGGGAAGGTGACCACCCGCTAGAAGGGTCGCTAGAAGGAACCGTATCCGGAATCCGGGAGGCAGGCGGAGAGGCAACCGCCGTGGCCGCCAACGTATCTGAAACCGAAGAATGCGAAAAGCTGGTTCAGGCGGCCCGGGAAACCTACGGCCCGGCCGATATTCTGGTCAACAACGCCGCCCTGACCTACTTCATACCGGTGAAGGAATTCCCGGTCAACCGATGGCTGCGCTCTTGGCTGGTCAACTTCCAGGCCCCGTTCAACCTCAGCCAACTGGTGCTTCAAGACATGATCTCCCGGGGCAGTGGGAACATTGTCAACATTTCCTCTGCCTCAGCCGTCGGGCCGGGCCGCGGACCATACACCATTCCCCCGGCCAACGCCGGGGGCACCTGTTACGGCGCCGAAAAGGCGGCTCTTGAGCGATTCTCTCAAGGCTTGGCCATGGAAGTCTATCAACACGGCGTGTGCGTAAACTGTGTCGCGCCTTCCCTGGTGGTGCCCACACCCGGCACCGTGTTCCACAACTTGGTGACCGGCATGGACGACCCGCGGGCCGAACCGCCGGAACTGATGGCCAAAGCAACATTGTTATTGGCTTCGGAGCCCTTAGATAAAGTCACCGGCCGCGTTACCTACAGCCAGGAGATCCTCAAAGAGTTTGGCTGGATAACCGACGCCAAAGGGCGTGGAGTGGATCCCGCCATGCCCGGCAGCGGCTACAGCAAGATATAGATACCGGCGTATTTTGAACCCGTTGAATCGTGCGGACTCCTTTGCGAATGCTCGGCGGGACCCGTTCTTGTTGAATGCTTGGGGATGGTTTATTCCTCCCGTTCATGGTGAGCGCGTCGAAACACTTGGCGGCCACGAAAGGCTCGGCAAACAAGCTTAGCCAAGTTGCCTTACCCTGGTTGTTCGGCTACAATCCTTCTCGCTCATCCCCGGAGCCGTTTTCATTGGGATTTCACCCTTAAGCGGGGGATTTGATCCTACAGCCACACCATCGGAGGTAAGCCTTTGCAAGGCGCCCTGTTCGGGTTAAAGGTGTTGGACCTTACCGAGGACATCGCCGGGTCTTTTTGCACCCGGCTATTGGCCGATTACGGCGCCGATGTCTTGAAGGTGGAGCCTCCCCAAGGCTCGTCCCTAAGGCAATTGGGGCCATTCTTTGAAGACGACCCTCACCCGGAAAAAAGCCTATTTTTCCTGGCCATGAACCTGAACAAAAAAGGGGCCACCCTCAATCTGGAATCCTCCGAAGGCCAAGAAATATTCAAGGAGCTGGTTTCCAGGGTGGATGTGGTGGTGGAGAGTTACCGGCCAGGTTACCTGGCGTCGCTAGGGTTGGGTTACGCGGACCTTGAACAGATAAATCCATCTCTGGTGATGACCTCCATCACGCCCTTTGGGCAGGAAGGCCCTTACAGCCAGTTCAAAAGCGACGAAATCGTCAACTACGCCATGGGCATGATCATGAGCATCAGCGGGATGCAGGGCAGGCCTCCGCTGAAGCACGGGGGATTTCAAGCGCAGTACGAAGCGGGGCTCAACGCCGCCGGCGCCACCAGCATGGCAGTCTTCCACCAGGAAAACACCGGCGTTGGCCAACACATCGACCTTTCCATCACCGAGACCGTCGCTTCCACCATGATGGCCACCCAAACCACGTATAGCTTCATGGGCGGCACCCAGGCCCGCCGGCGCGTTTCCGGTGGCCAGTTCACCCATCCCATGGCATGCTCCGACGGCTGGATCATCGTTCAGACCGGCGGCGGCGCCTCCTGGCAGGACATCTCGGACCTCTTCGAAGAGCCAAAATTGATGGAGCCCCGGTTCGCCGAACCGGCCCAGCGGGGGCTGAACGGCCCGGAGTTGGACCAGATCGTCCTGGATTCCATCAAAGACAGGAGCAAATGGGATTTGTTCCCCAAGGCCGCCGACGCCCGAATCCTATTCGGACTGGTGCAGACACCGGGGGAGTTGGCTAACTGTCCCCAGTTGGAATCCCGCGATTTTTACCGGGAGATAGACCATCCGGTGATGGGCAAAGTCAAGGTCCCGGCGGTCTTGTTCAACTTCAGCCTGACTCCATATGAGATGCAGATGCCGGCGCCAACACTGGGCCAGCACAACCAGGAAGTCTATGGCGATGGACTGGAATACAGCCAGGAAGACCTGACCCGGCTTCGCCAAACGGGCGCCATCTGATATGACGAATCAACCCATGTCCTCAGCCACCTCCCGACTACCCCTGGAAGGCATACGGGTCCTCGACTCCACCTATGTCTTTGCCCTCCCTTACGCCGGGGGGTTGCTGGCGGACATGGGGGCCGAAGTCATAAAGATAGAAGGTCCCAGAAGGCCCGACACCACCCGGTCTGGTGGATTTTCCGGCGCCTTCCCAGAGAACGAAGTGGGCGATGATTGGTGGAACCGGCCATCCACCTACAACCTATTGCACCGTGGCAAACGCTCCATAACCCTGGACCTGACCGACCAGCGGGGCCGGGACCTATTCAAAGAGCTGGTGTCCGTCAGCGACATCGTGATGGAGAACTTCACCCCCAGGGTGATGCGGGGTTGGGGCATGGACTATGCCAACTTGCGCAAGATCAAGCCAGACATCATATTGGTCTCCAACACCGGCTACGGCCACGGCGGCGGCCCCTACGCCAGCTATCCCGCCCAAGCCACCACCCAGGAGGCGACCCACGGCCACTGCTGGGTCACCGGATATCCAGGAGAGGACCCATCCAAGGCGGGTGCTTCCTTCGTGGACTTTCTCTCGACGTGGACCTCGATCTTCGCCATGGGCTCGGCGTTGCGGTATCGCAACAAGACCGGCCATGGGCAGTGGATCGACATTGGCATGTATCAGGCCGGGGTGATGTTCCTGTCGGAATACATCCTCGACGCCCAGGTAAACGGGCGCGACGGCGGCCGCATCGGGAACCGGCATCCATACCGGGCGCCTCAGGGCTGCTACCCGGCGGCGGGCGACGACCAGTGGCTCGTCATTTCGGTGGCCGATGAAGACGAATGGCTCTCCTTGTGCGGGCTCATGGGACGGGATGATTTGGCCGGCGACCACCAATATGCCAGCGTGACCGGCCGCCAAAACAACCACGACGCCATTGACGACATCATCGGCGCCTGGTCCTGCCAAGGAGACAAGTACGAGTTGATGCACCTGCTCCAGGGGGCGGGTATCGCCGCCGGCCCGGTGCTAACCGGCAAAGACGTCCACTACGATGCCCAATACAAGAGCCGGGGATTCCTGGAGAAGGTGGATTACCCATCCCGCCGCAAGATCGGCAGCCGTTTATTTATGGGGCGGCCGTACCATTTCTCCAACACCCCGTTGAAGATCCGTGGACCCGCTCCCGAGTACGGCCAGGACAATCAGCCGGTGCTGGAAGACCTGTTAGGCATAGACCCGGCGGCATATCAGACCCTTGTCGACGACTCCATAGTGGCGTCGGTCCCCCTTACCGGAGAAGCCCTTCCCCGGCTGGAGCCGGGGAAATCGGTGGAGATGGGGATACTGGCAGCCTGGGACCCTGATTACCTCCAGAAATTGGGGCTCGCCTAAAGATTTGGGCAGAGGACGACCAGGGTCGTCTGTTCACTATTTGACAACGCCATCGGTTCTCCGTTTGGCGGGCCGGTGCTGATCGTCCAACGATCCCAATGTGACACTATTACAAAATACTGTCTGCCTCTGTCAGCTGGGTGAATGATCTTGCATCCCATATGGCAAGTCTTTGAGGGATGACCAGGCGGCCAGGAGTGGAAACCAGGCTGGTACCGCACCATCTCTTACCCTGGCCAAATTACGGTGGGCGGTGGAAATGAAACAATCCCCAACCCTCGAGAATTACTCCAGTTCAGAACTTGGACTCGATCCAGGGTCAATCTCGCTCGGATGAGCAGGAAATGTGATAGTGACTTCGGACCCGCTGTTACAGCGAAATTCGATGCTGCCGCCTAGCTGGCTAGTCAGCGCTGTGATGATAAACCACCCTAGAAACTCGGACGGAAACCCCGATTCTCTCCAAGCAGCCGTTTTCTTAGCGACGATTATCGATGTAACAGTGGATTCTTGACCCGTATTACAGACACTATCATGCCACATAAGACTATAATACGTCTGTCTGGCGTAGCGCGAAACCCGGCCAATGGCTTTTCGGCCAGACCTCTAGGGAGGCCGGGTGATCAATGTCGAAATCTGCAGGCAACCCTACCCCATCATCCCTGAAAATCATCTGCTGATTACCATCAACCTCCCGAAAGCTGACGGCAATCTCGCCGGTCCGATCCCCGGGGAAAGCATGTTTCAACGAATTCGCAACCAACTCGTTGATAATTATCCCGCACGGGATGGCTGCATCTACCCCAAGCCGAATATCGTCAGTGCCGATTTCCAGGGTGACGTTTCGAGACCCGATCCCATAGGAGTTCTTCAAATCGTTAGCCAAGGTGTTGATGTAATCACCTATGTCGATTTTGGAAAGGTCTTCGGACCGATAGAGCTTGTCATGAACCAAAGCCATCTCCCTGATGCGATTCTGGCTGACTTGGAACGAGGTTAGCGCCTTTTCGTCTTTGATTTCCCTGCTCTGAAGTGCTAGCAGGCTGATGATTATTTGAAGATTGTTTTTGACCCTGTGGTTGATTTCCTTAAGCTAATACCGGGCCGATGTCGTCAATCTGAAAGCAGTTGCCCATCTCGGTGGGCAACTGCTTTTCAGTAATCGAATCGTGTCTGACGGCACTATGCGAGAGGGTAAACCATGCAGTTTTTGCATTGAGAAGTCGCATACGCCGGCCTCTGATTTACAAACCGTCAACAGCAGACCAGGGTGCATCTATACCTGAAACACGGGCTAGCATCACTAGTGGTAGTACAGGTATCGCGTCAGGCAAGAACAATAAACAGAGGCGCCTATTTGCAAGGCGCCCCTGTTTGACGAGTATAGAAAGCTACAGCCCAGGCCGCCGCCCACTAGATTTGCCATCTGAGCCATTCCTACGGGTATCGCCGGGGCGACCAGGCGACAATGATTTCAGACCGATACAAGGGCCGCAGCGGCGTCGAATAAGGCATTTCCAGCGTCCATTGGCGGTGTTTGTTTTAGAATCTGCCAGCGATTACGATGACATAGTTATGGCCGTGTCACCTGACTGAGATGATGGCCCGCGTTTGGGCCCTCTTGCGCCGGGCAGGGGACAACCAACAGCGTCCGGAGGAGGAACGGCCGATCTCCTGTGGACGCCTGTTGCTCAACCCTGCCTCCGGCCAAGTGTTCCTTGGTGACCGCCGGTTAAATCTGACATACACCGAGTTCAAGTTGCTCCATTTCTTGATGGAAAACCGGGGCGTTGTGATTCCTCATCAGACCATAGAAACCCATATATGGGGCAGCGAAGTGGACAGTTCGTGCCTGGCCAAAAAGTACGTGCAACGGTTACGCAGAAAGTTGGGAGACGGGGAAGAGGGACCCCGCTGGATAGTAAACATCCACGGCGCCGGGTACCAGTTCGTTGGTCCCAGTGCGGCGCCGTGGGAAATAATCGTCTCGCCTAATTAAGAATTCCGTCCTCGCGTCCTTGCCAGGGACCAAGCCGAAAGGTGGCGAAATTATTTAAGCTAAATCGTGAAACTAGGCGGACGTTTTATGAGGCGGGAAATATGGGAGAAGGCCTGTCAGGTGCGCTTTATGTCAGGGCCGGCTCCAAGCAAGAAACATACTTGGCTGGAATAAGATTGCCGCGTGACAATCAGGAGTGATGAGCAAGGGGCTGCTGTTTCAAAAAGAAGTCCTTTTGGCGCCCGGGATTATATAACTTTCGTGGCTTCACAGGTTAGGGCTCCCATTGTGGAGCGCCTTGGCTCAGGACTATGACGTCGCTTGCCGCACTAGCTGGCCTTTGCCCTTCCGACTATACTGGGCGCATGTCTAAGATGTCCTCTAACCCGGACCAAGTAGCGCCGCCTATTTGGCGACGGCCCAACGTGATTGTCGGCCGGCAACCTGAGTTGGGATGGTTAAATGCAGCATTGGGCGACCTCGTCACGGAGGGCCGGGGCGGCTTGGTGTTTATCACCGGGCGTAGAGCGGAAGACAGGATCGGCCAGAGATGAGCGCGGTCTACAGTCCTCATGTCAAGTTCCTGCGTAAGTGGGGGATGAGGGGCGGCGGAGACGGGGAGTTCGGTTGGCCCCAGGGCCTGGTCATAGACGGTGGCGGCAACGTCTACGTGTCAGAGTGTAGTAATGATAGGATCCAGGTCTTCGACCCACAGGGGAGGTTCCTGCGCAAGTGGGGGGACGAGGGCAGCGGAGACGGGGAGTTCATCCGCCCCCAGGATCTGGCCATAGACAATGAGGGTAACGTCTACGTGTCGGATCGAGACAATAATAGGATACAAGTCTTCGACCCACAGGGGAGGTTCCTGCGCAAGTGGGGGGTCATGGGCAGCGGAGACGGGGAGTTCAGGTGGCCCCAGGGTCTGGGCTTAGACAATGAGGGCAACGTCTACGTGTCAGATCGAGGCAATGATAGGATCCAGGTCTTCGACCCACATGGGAGGTTCCTGCGCAAGTGGGGGTCCACGGGCAGCGGAGACGGGGAGATCAGGTGGCCCCAGGGTCTGGGCATAGACAGTGACGGCAACGTCTACGTGTCAGATCAAGGCAACGATAGGATCCAGGTCTTCGACTCACAGGGCAGGTTCCTGCGCAAGTGGGGGAGCGAGGGCAGCAGAGACGGGGAGTTCAGTTGGCCCCAGGGTCTGGGCATAGACAGTAAGGGCAACGTCTACGCGTCAGATCGAGGCAATCATAGGATCCAGGTGTTCGACCCACAGGGCAGATTCCTGCTCAAGTGGGGGATCAGGGGCAGCGGAGACGGGGAGCTCAGCCAGCCTCAGGGTCTGGCCATAGACGGTGACGGCATCGTCTACGTGTCAGAATATGGCAATGCTAGGATCCAGGTCTTCGATCCACAGGGCAGGTTCCTACGCGAATGGGGGAGCGAGGGCAGCGAAGACGGGGAGTTCAGGACGCCCCAGTGTCTGAGCATAGACAATAAGGGCAACGTCTACGTGTCGGATTATTGGAATGATAGGATCCAGGTCTTCGATCCACAGGGCAGATTCCTGCGCAAGTGGGGGATCAGGGGCAGCGGAGACGGGGAGCTCAGCCAGCCTCAGGGTCTGGCCATAGACAGTGAGGGCATCGTCTACGTGTCAGAATATGGCAATGATAGGATCCAGGTCTTCGATCCACAGGGCAGATTCCTGCGCAAGTGGGGAATCAGGGGCAGCGGAGACGGGGAGTTCAGCCAGCCGCAGGGTCTGGCCATAGACAGTGACGGCAACGTGTACGTGTCGGATTATTGGAATGATAGGATCCAGGTCTTCGACCCACTGGGTAGATTCCTGCTCAAGTGGGGGATCAGGGGCAGCGGAGACGGGGAGCTCAGCCAGCCTCAGGGTCTGGCCATAGACAGTGACGGCATCGTCTACGTGTCAGAATATGGCAATGATAGGATCCAGGTCTTCGACTCACAGGGCAGATTCCTGCGTAAGTGGGGGAGCGAGGGCAGCGGAGACGGGGAGTTCATCCGGCCCCAGGGTGTGGCCATAGACAGTGAGGGCAACGTCTACGTGTCAGAATATGGCAATGATAGGATCCAGATCTTCGATCCACAGGGCAGATTCCTGCGTAAATGGGGGAGCGAGGGCAACGGAGACGGGGAGTTCAGCCAGCCCCAGGGTCTAGCGATAGACAGTGACGGCGACGTCTACGTGTCAGATCAAGGCAATCATAGGATACTGGTCTTCAAACCAACCGTCTAGAAGGGCTATTCAAGGACACTCATTTAGTTAGTGTGAATGTTGACGATCGTAACGCAGAGATCAAGTGATCGCTTCGAACCCCAAATGTACTTAGGATGACATTGGCAATGCGCTAGTAATCCATGTAAGTATAAGGTTAGAAGCGGCATTGTTTGGACCTACATGGGCGCCAGAGAGACACCGCCTCCGCTACCGGATATCGAACCTGAATATGGTCGAAGCCGAGGCAGCACAAGTCTGGACTGCTCTTAGGGAGTGCAATTGGGTGGTGGCGATGCCAAGTGCTGCGCTGCTCAAGGCTCTTATTCAAGATCAGACCGATGATAGCAGACCCTATCGGCACAGTGAATCCGGGTTGGTTTCATTTAGAGTTCTGAGGTGTGAGATTCCTGAGATTACCGTTGAGATCAACGATCAAAACACCCATATAGACCACGCCAGAATGGCGGTCGCCCTCGAATCGCTCCTTGGGATCACACGGGATATAGAGAAATCAGTTGTCTACAAAAGTTTTCAACGCGCGTGAGACAAACGGACAACTATCGGCGTTTGCAAGTAGTGAACAGACGACCCTCCCGCGTCTCCACCACAGACTTTAATCACGTGACGGTCTCGGTGAGCGGTGACAGCTCATGTCCCGTGTCTGATCTTGAATAAGAGCCTGTAAACAGGGCCTGCGAACCTTCACTGAGGTCCTGTAATCGAATCGATTCAGTAGGGTTGTGAGTTGGAACCGATTTCTTTGATAATCACAACCTCCCGTTAGCCTGTCCCAGTCACCGATTCTGTTATCCTCCACCCCGAAAATGGTGAACTTCCCTCGCGCAGGAGCGGGTACGCCCGCGCTCGAGCGAAGCCAATTTCTAGCCCAACCGGCGGAAGATGCGATATGGGATGCAGTCGCCGAGGCCCTGCAACAGCCCCAGGTACTGGCCGAGGAATAAAAAAGGGGATTTCCCAAGCAGCCAGTCCAGATTCGCTGAAGGCGGACCGCAAGCAACTGGCGGCGGCTCTCAAGAAGGTAATTTCACAGGAAGACCGGGTGAGCCAGGCCTACATCCACGAAGCAATGGATCTGGATTGCTACAAACTGGAAATGGAGAGACTTCGGAAGCAAAAGACCGAATTGCGCCGGCGTGTGGAAGAACTCAACCAGCGGCATCAGCTAGAACAACACAGCCGGTATGCTCTAGAACACCTGAACCGCTTTAGCCGCAATATTACCCATAGACTGAATGCCATGACCTTTGAGGAGCGTCAAACCCTGCTCCAACTGTTGGTGGAAAAGGTCACGGTGGAAGACGGCCGGCAGTCATCGAGACCATAATCCCTGATGGTCTCGATGGTAATTTGCGTAACCCTCGTCGTGAGCCTGCCGAACCACGTGGCTGCCCTACGACACGCTCACTTCAGATAATCGGAGCACACTGACCTGGCATGCGCTTCCTTGACACCCTAAAAACCCAGGCATAAGCTGGGAAAGCGGGCCCGTAGCTCAGCGGTAGAGCAGCCGGCTCATAACCGGCAGGTTGCTGGTTCGACACCAGCCGGGCCCACCACATCCTACCCGAACGCTGTATACAGGCACGAAACCGCGAATTCGCCCCTCAAAGTAAAGGAGGGGTATCATGCCAACAGCGGTCGGTTTCCCGGTTTTAATTCAGGCCTTTCGACTAGCCCTTACTGTAGAAGGGTTGAGGCTGCACACGGTCCACAACTACACTCGTGACGTAGAACGTTTCGCCAGCCACTTTCAGGGCCGTAAACCTAGCTCTATCTCCGCCCTAGAAATCCGGAACTACGTTGCAACCCTGCAGGACCACCTCGCCCCAAAAACGATCCACGAAGCCCAGCTCGGATTACGACGATTTTTCCGCTTCCTGGTACGGGAAAGCGAGATACGCCGTGATCCAACGAGCGACATGAAACTAATGCGCTACCGGGTGAATCCTCAGCCGACCTACACCGAAGCCGAGATAAGACGCCTGCCCGTCGCCTGTGATCCCAAAACCCGTAATGGAGTACGCGACATTGCGCTTGTCACCCTGTTGTTTGATACCGGCGTGACGGAGGGCGAGTTAGTGTCGATGGGCCTCCCTGACTGGGAGCGACGCACCGTGGAGGTCGAAGGAAAGACGGGGTTTCGCACGATCTATCTGGGTACCGCGGCTCTCAGAGCCGTCGAGAGGTACACCCGCCGTTGGGGCATCACGGACGGATTGCTCTGGCGAGGCAAGAAGGGACCGTTGACTGGCTCGGGGGCCCTGCAAATCATCCGACGCCTATGTCGCCGTGCCGGAGTTGAACATAAGGCGGTCCACGCGTTTCGACGAGCCGCTGCCGCCCAGATGAAACGTCTGGGAATGAACGATAGCGACATCTTGGAGGTCATGGGGTGGAAGGACATTACGATGCTGCGGCGCTACACGGCGGCGGTCGCAGGCGAATTGGCTCAGGTAGCCCACCAGCGGCACAGCCCCGGAGATGCACTGCAAGCGAGTTAGTCGGCTGCACCAGCAGGGTACCAGCGGCTAAATCGGCGATGGAGGATATTATCGCGAAGATGCGGGAGCCAGCGGAATACACGTTTACCGACGTAGAATCGCCTTGCCCGGAGTGCGGGACCGGAATCTTGTGGAGACGCAAAATGCGCAATCAGGAGGGCCACCCGTGGTACTGCCGGGCCTGTAAGGCGGCTTTTCGCACTAGCTACGGTCCCTGGCCCGGAACGTCCACGTAAGGATGCTATGGCTCGGCTAGACGAGGACATCATAACTTTGGTGCGGTGGAGGCCGATGTCAGTGCGAGAAGCGGCTCTCCGGCTCGGAGTCAAAGAAAACACAATCCGAGACCGGCTGCGGCGCACCAAAAACGCGGAGATCTTCGACTCCAAGATCTTTTGGCCCTCTCGCGCGCAATGGTCAGCCGATTATCTCCGTCGAAAGCAGGCTGAGCGGGGTTTCTAGCCAGCGATTGGGCGTCCTCTGAAGAGAGCATTTCGGACATCTACTATTAGTTACCAAGTAGTGGTCGTCCGGAATCGTCGTAGACTATCACTCGGTCTCGACTTCCCGCTTCAGCCTCAGCACGAACATGTCGTCCTTCCGGCACGCAAGGGGGGCACAGAGTGCTCTCGGTCGAAGCGCGCGCCAGATCGCTCAGTTGACAGCTACATTTGGTCCACATTGGCCGCAGTTCGCCCCTTCTTATTCTTGGGCGTTTTACGAGCTGCCTGCTAAGCCCGAATCCACCGATAGAGGGCGTGTCGCGACAGGGCGGATAGGGAAGGAAGTGCTCCTCTGAATCTGGGATAATGGTTTTATAACAGAAAACCGACCAGAAACAAGGAGCACCCAATAGATGCGACCACGCAACCACCTCGACCGCATCCACATCACCTTCGACGACCACCGCCTGGTTAACAATGCCGGCCTGCTCCTTCCCGCCACCTTGGCCTTGCACCTCGGCCTTTCCCAACTGGTTGACCGGCGCCTGGACCTGGGCCGGGCCCCAGGCCGAGCCAACACCGGTGACAAGATGATGACGCTGGTGGCATCTGCGTTGGCGGGCGGCGACTGCATCGACGACGCCGATGCGCTGCGCGCCGGCGGGACAGCCTGCACCCTGGGCAGTGTGGTCAAGGCGCCCTCCACCCTGGGCGCCTTCCTGCGCAGCTTTCGCTGGGGCCACGTCCGCCAACTGGACCGGGTGAGCCGCGAGTTGCTGGCCCGGGCCTGGCAGGCCGGAGCCGGACCCGGCGACGCACCATTTACCATCGACCTTGATTCGACGATCTGCGAGACCTACGGACTGGCCAAGGAGGGCGCCCGCCACCACGGCTACACCGGCGCCCGGGGCTATCACCCGCTGTTGGCCGTCGCCGCCGGCGCCGGCGACGTGCTGATGTCCCGGCTGCGCGAGGGCCGCGCCAACACCGCCCGCGGGGCCGCCCACTTCCTGCGGGAGACGGTGGGGCGGGTGCGCTACGCTGGCGCCAGCGGGCAGATCACCCTGCGGGCCGACAGCGGCTTCTATACCCACGCCGTGGTCGCCGTCTGCCGCAAGCTGGACGTGCGCTTCTCCATCACCATCCGCCAGCACAAAAGCCTGCGCAATCTCATCGAAGCCATACCCGAAGCTGCCTGGACGCCGATTCCCTACTGGATGGACGGCGCCGCCGCTGTGGCCGAGACGACTTATACCCCCTTCCAGAGTGAGCCGGACGCCGCGCCGGTGCGGCTCATCGTCCGGCGGGTGCAGCCGACCCCCGGTTCCCAACTGGCCCTCTTCGCCACCTACAGTTATCACGGCTTCATCACCGACCGGGACGGAGAGACCCTGGAACTGGAGGCCGACCACCGCCGCCACGCCGAGATCGAGAATGCGATACGCGACCTCAAGTACGGCGTCGGGTTGAACCACATGCCGTCCGGCCGCTTCGCCGCCAACGGCGCCTGGCTGGCCGTCCAGGTGATGGCCCACAACCTGGCCCGCTGGACCGCGCGCATCGGCCTGGGCGAGCAGATCGTGACCACCAAGACCCTCAGGCGACGGTTCTTCTCCCTGGCCGGACGGCTCACCCGCTCGGCGCGCCGCCTCACCCTGCATCTGCCCCAGCGCTGGCCTTGGGAAACCCAGTTCAGTCGCGCCCTGGCCCGGCTGCGCGCCCTGCCACTCCCAGCCTGACGACCCGTCTGCAACTGACCCGCCATCCGGCCAACTGAACGTCCCGGCAAACTCGCGCCAGTCCCGGTCCGCGAGCGCCTCTTCCCGTGTCCTATCCCGCCATCTCGCTCAGCACAGCCACTGCAGACCGCCATCGGCGCCCCCAAAAGCGCCTGCGACCGCCCGCCAACCTCCCGTCTACCCAAATTCGAGCCCGGATCATCGCGCCTGCAACTCCCTCCCCCCTCTTCCGCTGTCCTCACGCCCTCCATCCGGGTCCATCGGTGGATTCGGACTTAATCGTGTATCGGCCATCATCCTTTAACCGCATCGGATCAAAGGTAACAACTAAGGGCTTGCCTTCCCACTCAAACATCTGGTCGGGATACTTTCCATAATAGTGATCCCAAAGATAGTCCAGAACGGGCCTTTAAGTGACGGAGTTGTTCGCGCCAGATTCTATCGCATCCTGGAGAACGCTGGGTTACGCCGTCAAAGGTTCCATGATTTGAGACACAGCTGCGCCAGTTTATTGATCGCTACAGGTGTGGGGTCGCGGGAGGTTATGGAGACGTTGGGGCACAGTACCATCGTGCTAACACTGAATACATATGGACATATTTTCCGAGAAACCCAGCGAGAGACCGCTAAGAAGATGGGGCAAATCCTCTCTGGTTGATGCTGTTTCAAACCCCGTGGCTGTCAACGTGGCTGTCAAATCGCAAAATCCGCCAATCACAAAGGCCCCCGGAAAACCTCGGGGGCCTGATTTCGTGCCTAGAAAGTTGGTACCGGGAGAGGGACTCGAACCCACACAGCCGTTAAGCCAGCGGATTTTAAGTCCGCCGCGTCTACCATTCCGCCACCCCGGCATCATCGAACTCGCCCGTTGCGGCTCGCTCTATAGAGATTTCTCCGTCGAAATCAGTTGTAGTAGTCGGCGCCCTTGGTTGGGACATTAACTGGGAGGGGCGGCGCCAAGTTTGACGGCCAGCGTCATGACTGGAATTTGGCTAGTGATGGGGAGTGAGGATTGGAGGCGACGGGCGGATTCGAACCGCCGAATAGAGGTTTTGCAGACCTCCGCCTTAACCACTTGGCTACGTCGCCTTGCTTGCGTCTAATGACCCGCCCGCCTATTGGTATGGTGCCGAGGGCGGGATTTGAACCCGCACAGGCTAACGCCCACGGCCCCCTCAAGACCGCGTGTCTACCAATTCCACCACCTCGGCCCGCCGGTGCTGGCGTATTATAGCATGTACAGGCTCGGCGGACATGCCGGCAGAGGGCCTTCAGAGTTTGCCCCGCCGGCCTTTGTTATAATTCTCACGCGTACTTTCATTCGTCGATCGAGGCGGTAGGCGCCCTCATCCACGTGAGATCCCTGGTTAAAGCCAAAGACATGCTTCATTCGAACAATTCAAGCGTACCCCGCCGGAAAAACCTCTGCCACGGATGCACTATTGAACACTGGCCGCGGACCTGGCGGGACTGTGTTGGAGGCGATTGTCATGACCTCTCGTGGTAAACAGGTGCGTCTCACCGGGTTCGACAACGAGCCCATGGCCAGGCTGGCGGAACAGCGCCTCAGAGAGGAGGGCATCCCATGTTTCACCCGCTCTCTGCGCGGTGGGCCAGGTCTTTGGGGATCGGCCTACAACCTGCCCCACGACATTTCGGTGTTTGAAGCAGACGAGGCCAGGGCCAGGGAGGTTTTGGAGCTACCCAACGTTGACCCGAATCAGCGTGACGCCGCGGAATCGGCCGCATCGGGCCGGGACCGCCGGTTGCTGTTTTGGGGTTTGGCCATCGCCGTCGTCGCCGTGGTGATCATCCTGCAAACCTCCGGGCAGTGACTCTGTAGCAGGTTAAGCCGTCCCGTCGGCACTGCCCCATTTTGATTCCCGTGAGGTAAAAGAGACTTTAATGACTTCGAGATACGGGATTTTCGTCGTTCCGCAACCCGCGTTTACCGCACGAGCCTACCGGACCCGCCAAATCATTTGCGGCCAATACGGCGCCTGGGCGGCGGAAATGCTGATGGTCCACATCATGCTTGCCGGATTTTTCCCTTGCGGTGACCACAAGATAGAATCCTTGGTCCTGGGCTTGGAGAACTTGGCCGCCGGAAGCCGGGCTGATGCTGGCCAGATTCCGTTGAAGCGCCGCGGTGTCGCCACTGCGCCGGATATGCCCGGCGCGATATTCCTAGAGTTCGATTCACTTCCGGACAATGACTTGCTAACCATACTCCACGGCAAGGTCGCCGGCCTGGTGAATGGCATATTAGGTCCCGGAGCTAAACTAAATGCTGTTGATTTTCGGCCACGGCTGCCTCTGATGCAGTTCGCTAGTTTACCTTCCGGCGTCTTCTCCGATGCAATCGAGTTCGCCCGAGGAGTGGCGGATGACATAGGGTTGCCTGAAACCACCACCGCCTGGCGTTTGATGCTGGCCCGGTTTCATTCCCAGGCGGCAGAAGACGGTTGGGAGCCCGGCAGCTGGGCCACGGATATAAGCTGGGAGCTCGTTTCCAGCCACGCACTTTAGGCAGCCCGGCGGTAAGGTAAGGCCATTCGACATCGAGTTGATAAATTCATTAAGGAGGCATTTCCGATGAAGCCCACTACTAAGTTTCGGCGTTTGCTCAACGGAGACTCCATGACCGTGGCGCCGTTCATCCTAAACGCTCTACACGCCAAGATCGCCGAATCTCTGGATTTTGAGGCTGTTTACATGACCGGATCGGGTACATCGGCGGAGAAGGGGTTCCCCGACGTCGGTATGCTGACCATGACCGAAATGGTCACCAACGCAAAATACATCGCCAACGCCGTGGATATCCCGGTGATCTGCGACGCTGACACCGGCTATGGCAACCCCTTGAACGTGCAGCGGACGGTGAGGGAATACCAGTCGGCCGGGGTGGCCGGGATTCATATAGAGGACCAGTTATTCCCCAAGAAATGCGGGTTCTTCCAGGGCAAACAAGTCATCCCCCAAGAGGAAATGGTTCAGAAGATCCACGCCGCACTGGACGCCCGGACCGACGACGATTTCGTGATCATTGCCCGGTGCGACGCCTACGCAGTCACGGGCTGGGAGGACACGGTGGAACGGTGCCAAGCCTACGCCCAGGCCGGCGCCGACATGGTGTTCGTGGACGGGATCAACACCGTTGACGACCTTAAACTCTACGCATCCGACTTGGGTGGCCTGCCCCGGATGTACAACGGGGACCTGCTGCCTACCCAAGAGGTGGCGGCGATGGATTACAAATTGATGATCTGCGGCAGCACCATTTGGTTGGTGTATAAGCAGATACACGATGCCTTTCAGGAGTTGAAATCCACCGGCAAGGTCAATCCCGAGCGTTACGGCAAGCGCATGGATGTGGCCAACCTGCTGGGTTTGGACCAAGTCTACCAACTAGAGCAGAAATATGGCGTGAGCCAGGCGCCGGTGGCGTAGCTGTCAGCTATCAGCTTTTGGCTACCGGCGGTGGCTCGTAGCTGTATGCGGGTTGGTCGACTGACGGTTCAAATTCCAACCTTTTCAAGGTGGGGAATATCGTGTTGGATTCGTTCGCTGACCGCCTATTCCGGCGGTATCAGGGGCATCACCTGGCGGGAGAACTTCTCCATGTTCTCTTGCAGGGCGGCGACGCTGTCTCCCGGGAATCCCAGGATGAAGTTCTTGACTCCCAGGTCTTGGTATTGGCGCAGGTCGGCGGCTATCTGCTCCGGCCGGCCGGAAACCATCTGGCGGGTTTGGGGCGGCGAGTCGTCGAATCTCACGCCGGTGCTGAACGTGATCTCCACCGCGTCTTCTGGGCGGCCCGCTCGCACGGTGGCTCGCCTAAGCTGTGCGATCTTGGCCGCCATCTCCTCAGGCTCTAAGACAGCGGGAGGACGCAGCCCGATGGGCATCCAGCCGTCGCCCAGTTTGGCGGCGCGGCGTATGGCCGGACCGGTGTGTCCGCCGATCCAGATGGGCGGGTGCGGCTTCTGCACCGGTTTGGGCTGGAATCCAACCCCCGATAGCTGGTAATACTCACCGTCGAACTCGGGCTGGTCTTTGGTCCACAGCTCTTTGTACAGCTGCAGACATTCGTCGGTCACTGCGCCCCTCTTGGCGTAGGTGTCCAGACCCATTGCCTGAAACTCTTCCTCCATCCAGCCAACCCCTGCGCCCAGTATGACCCTGCCTTCAGACAAAACGTCCAAGGTGGCCAGAATCTTGGCCGTCAATACTGGATTGCGGTAGGGAATGATCAGCACGTGGGTTCCCAAGCGCACCCGCCGCGTGCAACCGGCCAGGAAGTTGAGCGTGGCCAAAGGCTCGTAATACGGTTCGTCGGGCACAAATCCGGGCACGCCGTCGGGGGAATAGGGGTAGAAAGATTCCACCTGGCGGGGAAGGATGATGTGGTCGCTGACCCAAATGGAGTCGAAGCGTAGGTCCTCGGCCCGCTGGGCCAGGGCGCGCAAAGCTTCCGGGCTGGACATGGGACCCCGGCTGGGCATGGAGCATCCGAAGGTAACAGTCATCATGAACCTCTCAAATTATGCAAAGATATCGAGGCTACGGCGCCAACAGTGAAAGTGGGTACACCGGTATGTTCCTTAGTATCCAAAACGCAATGATAAGCTCTAGCAACCCCCAAATCGCCCCTGGAGAGATGCGCCGGCCGGGCAGACGCCGCTCGCTTGTCTTAAGGCCGATGCTCCAGTAAAGCGGCGTCATGGGCGGCTGGAGCGGCGAGAGTTGTGGGCCTTGGCCGACCCAGAGCTAAATGGCTACGTGGGCAGCGCTGGGACGGTCGGGGAAGCGTGGCCGCATCTGCAACAGGTGTGTCGGCTAGAGCGCCAGCGGGTCGTGAAGGGCAAGAAACAGGTGGCTGTGAGCTATGCAATTAGCAGTCTCCCAGCCACTGATGCCGATGCCAGGCGATTGTTGACAGGGATTCCCCAGATCAAACCACCTTTCCTGGATATAGCTCCCGCGGGGATACCGCCAAATATAATCCCGCATTCCAAGGGCGTCAAATGCGGTCTGATGCGGCCTGATTCACTCAAAGTCCCCGCTTTCATTGGGCAACCACTGTACTGCCAAGCCTAAAATCCCCAAACCGCTGGTCTACGCCCAAGTCTCTCCCTTGGGAAGCTCTTTTGCCCTGTGCGACCCCGTAACCGTAACCAATCCCGACGCTCCTAAAGTGGACTAGCCAGGAGCCAGCCTAAGCCGACCAATTCGTTCCAGTATCCCGCCTAGCATTTCCCGGCTCACCAGCACCTCAGCAAGCTGAAACACCAGCCTTCCGGCATGGCGCACCAACCGTCCTCCAGTCTTGATCATCCTGGTCTGCAGACTGGTCAACGACCAGTGCTTCATTGCCTCCGGTAAGGCTAGCCTTCTCATGGAGTTGCCCAAGTTGTAAGCCAGTACGAACAACTCCAGCCTGACCTGATTGGCCACGAACTTGTGGCAGGACAACCTGGTCCAGTTCAGGGCGTACTTGCCTTCTTTTATCCATTGCTCCGCGGTGCCTCGGCCATTGTAAAAGCGGACTATCCCGATGTTTGGATAGCTCAGATTGGTGACGATGAAGCCCACTCTGGGAAACAGTTCTCCCTGGCGCCACTCCACCTTAGAGACCACTCTCCGAGCAACGTTCCAGCTCTGGGCCTCGTAGACGAAGTCATGATAGGAGACGATGGGGTTCGGGGAAAGCCACTCCGTAGGCCGTATCAGCCGGGGCGCTATCTCCCGCTGCAGCACCTGGTTGGACCGCAGCCTGATGGCGTAGCCGATGTTTCTTGCTTCCAGATAATCGTATATCTCCGGCTTGGCGAAGGCGGCGTCAGCACGAAACAGCAGCAGTCAGGCTGCTGTCAAATAACGCTCCACCACCGGATCAAGGACTTCTTGCCAATCATCGGCACTGGGGACGTTGCCTGACCGTAGCTTAGCTGCTTCACAATCCCCGAACTGGTTGAACAGAAAGAGAGGGTGATAGCAGACGCATTCAAAGTGGCCGTTATAGGCTGCTCCCTCCTGCTGGCCGTGCACTGGACTCTCGGAACTGTCCATATCCAGGATTACTCGCCGGTGTAGGGTATGGGCCATAGCTCGTTCCACCCACTGGGTATTTATTCGTGCCAGCCCCTTCAGGTTGTCCTCTTGGGTCAGGAACTCCGTCTCGAACCGGCCCATCTCACTGGTGCTGGCTCCTTTCCGCTCCGAGCCTTGCCATCCCACGATCACTCGCATGGCTGGGTCTTGGGAAAGGCGCACTGCGTCATTGGTGTCGTCGTAGCCGGCCAAGCGGCTGTAGATCGACTGTCTTAGCAGCGGAACCAGGTGGTGAAGGATATTGCGTCCGGTACGGCTTTCCTGGAGGTAGTCCTCAGCGATTTCGGTAAGGCCCAAGGCATCATCAAACTCTCGAAACGCAAGAAGACCAGCGTCGGAGGTGATGGTTGAGCCGTGAAATTCCAGGCGAACTTTGGGGTTGAATTGGAGCCGGAGAGGGGCATTTTCGCCGTCACCCATCAGGTGCCTCCATGATGCCTACGGCATCTTACTGCAAAGTGACATATCATGGAGTTATTATAGCTGGGAGCACGCAAAAAGGGACCATAATTAGCCAATGGTTGCAAGACCATCGACGAATTACTGAGAAAGCTTTTTAGCCATATGGGAAATGTGGGCTTAAACACCATATCGGACATCACCGCATGTCCTATAAATGGGATCGCTAATACCATAAGGGGATTAAAATCAAAAGCCCCTACTAGATTACCGTGCAGTAGCTGGTGAAGCCCCCGCAACGTCCCGCAACCCGGACAATGCAGGCCTGTTATGGCTCGGAATGGGCAGGATGGAAACAGCCCCGACCCTCCGGGTTCATAAGCATAAAGAACGATACAACCAGTGAGCGCTAACGTCGCTGCGGCCACGGTCATCCAAAGCGAGCTCAAGTCCAACTGGCTGATTCGTGGGAATGTCGAAACAGTTCCAAGCATATGTTTAACCTCCGTGCAAAGCGCCACATGCGACGGCGAAGAACCAGAGAACTCCTAGTCCTGCCCCGATGCCAAAGGAAACCCAACACCATGTTTTCGCCGATGCGGATGTTCTCATGGCGCCCGCTCGATCACCGATGGCCAGTTTTCCGTTGACCTGCGCCGCATATACGATTGCGACAATTCCGAATGGCAGCCAGCAAAAAATCGTGACTAGAATCGCCTGGACCAGATAGTTGGGGACATGGGTGGATGGTTGACCCCCCAATGGACCGTCGGATGAGTAAGGTGGCGCCGTTCCGGTGGCCGGTGCGCTGCCTCCTTGAGTGCCGGCGCCGCAGTTTGGGCAGAATTGGATTCCCGAATCGATGTGCTGCCCGCAGTTAGTGCAGAAGCTTTGACCTGCGCCGGACGCCGGTGTTTGGTAGGCCATGGCGGCTTCTCCCGTAATAAGTGTGCCGGCGTTTTATTCTCGTTGGAGCCGGCTCAGTGACAACGTCAATGTTCGGTCTGGTTTGTGTATAGAAAGGCCCGCGGCAAGATCAACGATAATGGCTCAACGCGGGGCAGCCTTGTTCAGGTCCGACTGGACCAGGAACCAGACCACCGGGCTAAACACGATCCAAAGGATGAAGATGGCGATACCGGGATATTTTTCTTCCACGAATTCGGCATATTCGAAGGAGTGCCGCCAATACGCTATCAGATTGACGAAGGGCACGATATATAGGACCGCCCAGAGCCAGCCGGATCTCTCCTTGCCGTTGGCCAGTTCGAGTTCTCTTAGTGTGACGTAAAACCAATAGATGCTATAGATGCCCAGGGTGAGGATCAAATATAGAACCCTCACCCACATATTGCGGTATTTGATATGGCCGGTTGATTTGGCTAACGCGGTGTTCCCGGTTGAGTGCCCGCAAGAAGGACAAAATGAGGAACCGGATTCGATCTGGGCGGAGCAATTGGTGCAGAATCTCTGCCCGGCCATCTAAATCCCCCACAGTTCATGTGAACGGACGGCATTTTACCTACGTGCTTCGCCGCTGTCAATTTATTCCCGGGAGGCGTGGACCGGCCATACATCGAGCCGCTGGGCTGTTGTACCGCCCAATCGCCTATGCTAGGCTATTTGGTGGAGGTTTGAATTCCCTTGCCTAAGAACGAGTCTAAAAAAGTGGTCGTCGCAATGAGCGGCGGAGTCGATTCCTCAGTGGCCGCCCTTCTGCTGCAGCGGCAGGGCTATGACGTCGTGGGCGTGACCATGAAGCTGTACAGCCTGGATGAGGCCGACCTGCCGCCATCCTATCAGGGGTGCTGCACGTTGGACGATGTGGAAGACGCCCGCCGGGTCTGCGCCGGTTTGGGTGTCCCCCACTACGTCCTCAACGTTCAGCGGGAGTTTGAGACCTTCGTCATAGACTACTTCTGCGCCGAATACAGCAAAGGCCGCACGCCCCATCCCTGCATCGCCTGCAACGATAAGATCAAGTTCAAGTTTCTGATGACCCGGGCGGCGGTCTTGGAAGCCCAATACGTCGCCACCGGCCACTACGCCCGCATCCAGTCCACGTCCAAGGGGTTGGTCCTAAAAAAGGGGGTCGATGCCGGGAAAGACCAGTCGTACGTGTTGTTCGGCATGGGGCAGCAAGAGCTGTCCCACAGTTTGATGCCGGTGGGCGATTACCCTAAGGATGAGATACGGCGCCTCGCCCTGGAGGCGGGTCTGGTAAACGCGGAAAAACCCGACAGCCAGGATATCTGTTTTATTCCCTTAGGGGATTACAAGAAGTTCCTCAAGGACCGGTCAACCAAAGAGCCCGGAGACATCGTTGATATGGACGGCGCTGTCTTGGGCCAACATCAGGGCATCGAATTTTTCACGGTTGGACAACGCCGTGGGTTGGGAGTGACCCCTGGAGCTAACGCTGGCCTTAACAATCGAGAGCCTTTGTTTGTGATTCGCGTCGAGCCCGAAACTCGCCGGGTGGTGGTCGGGCCCGACAGCGCCTTGTACCGCGACCAAATGTGGGTCTCAAAAGTCAACTACCCCCTGGGAAGCCCGCCGGAGGGGTCCTCAGACATAGATGTAATGGTGAAGATCCGTTATAAGGCCGAAGAGGCCCCCGCCGTTTTACATCCCCAAGCTGACGGCGCTCTGTTGTGTTTCAGCCAGCCCCAGCGGGCGGTTACCCCCGGCCAAGCCGCCGTGTTTTACCAGGGGGACACGCTCTTGGGCGGAGGGGTGATTGAGGCGGAGGTTCCCATTGGCGCCTCGGTAGGAGATGGTTCTCTATGACGCGTCCCGGTTAGTGACGATCGCTGAATTAGAATCTTGGCAAATGTGGGTGATAGGGGAGTGAGGGTCTATGCCGGATCTGTCGCTGGAACGGGGTCTGCGCCGCCGTGGATTTAGGCTGATAGCAGGAGTCGATGAGGCCGGCAGAGGGCCGTTGGCCGGCCCGGTGGTGGCCGCGGCTGTAATTCTTCCTCCGGACCTGACCGGCGACGAGCCTTGGCTGGAGCTTTTGGACGACTCGAAACGTTTGTCTCCCGCCCAGCGTGATAGGGCTGTCGCGGTGATTGAAGAGCACGCCCTGGCCATCAGCGTAGCCCAATCCGAGTCTGAAGACATAGACCTGAAAGGCATCAGCCCGGCGACCATTTGGGCCATGATGCAGGCCGTGGCCAATCTTGCCGTGACTCCCCATCACCTGCTGTTGGATTTCGTGTACATATCTAGTTGTCACCTGCCATACGAGACGGTGGTCAAGGGAGACAGCATCAGCTATTCCATCGCGGCCGCGTCCAACGTGGCCAAGGTGACCAGGGACCGTTGGATGAGGCAGGCCGACGAAATGTATCCGGGCTACGCTTTCGCCCGGCACAAGGGTTACCCCACCTCGTACCACGTCGCCCGGCTCAATGAGTTAGGCCCCTGCCAAATCCACCGCAGGTCTTACGCCCCAGTGCGGGTGGCGGCCGGCCGGACCAAAGGAGCTTAGATGCCTACGACCCGCTCAGTGCTGGGGGATTGGGGAGAGGACGCCGTTGGCCGATTCCTAGAAAGGAAGGGGTATCAGATTCTGGATAGAAAATACCGGTGCCGGTGGGGGGAGATCGACTTGGTGGCCCGCGACGGCAATGATCTTGTATTCATTGAGGTCCGCACCCGGCGAAGCAAACTCTTCGGCACGCCTCAAGAATCCATAACCGAAGCCAAAGTCGGGCGATTAGTGGCTACCTGCGAAGACTATCTGGAGAACCGTGTCGACGAAAAGTTGAGGGGCGAGACCAGTTGGCGCATCGACCTGGTGGCGGTGCATCCCACCCGGGGACGTCCTCCACGCATCGAACATCTGCGCCATGCCGTGGAGCGTTAGAGCGGGGTTTGTGTTCCTCATGCCCGGACTTGATGGCTACGGCCGTGGTTCGACAAGCTTGTCCTGAGCCGAGCCGAGCCGAGGGGCTCACCATGAGCGGTTTGTGGTGGGCCTTCCTGGGAGTCTTCGGATAGAACTCCGGAGAGGTATTATCTGGGCTGGAAAGGGCGGAGTGTCATTGGGAATGTATGGAAGACGGGCGCCAACAATCAATCTTCATGAACTTGAAGGGTGTCCTAATATCCTACCTCCGATTTTCCCGGTTACTTTCCATTTTAATTCCCTCGCTGATGTAACTGGGGCCTGAAGATGCATGGGTAATGACCCAAACGGAAAATCCAATCAGTATCGGCAGGCCCATGAGGGCGACACCGGTTTTAACCATCCAACCGGCGTCACGAGCTAGACCCAGCTGCAGTAATCCGTAACCGATAATCCCTAACACCAATATCCCTAGCAATGTTTTCATTGATTGCTCCATCAAATTCGGGGATATGCTAAATATACCATCACATGTTAGTGCATCCCTCCCGCGGACGTCCTCGGCGAATCGGACATCTGCGCCATGCCGTGGAGCTTTAGCCCGGTGGTTTAGCTTGGGGTTTGTGTTCCTCATGCCCGGACTTGACGGCCACGGCCGTGGTTCGACAAGGTCACCATGAGCGGTTTTTAGCTTGCTAGCTGATTCTGTTTAGCCTGGGTTTTTTCAGATCCGCGTGTCATCGAAAACCGCTCGTCCTGAGCTTGTCGAAGGACCATATGCTTAACGTTGGGGCTGCCGGCTTGTTGGCGGCAGACCTTCGTGTTCTTTTACCCTTCCGCTTCCGCAAATGGCAGTGGCTCGGGCGCGAGGGGAAAGCCTCCCAGCCGGCAGGTAAACAGCCCTACCAAAATCAACAGCGCAAACAGGATCCCGATGATCAGGCAGGGAATCCTCATTGGGTTCGGCGTGTCCTAAAGGTTTTCGAGACGGTCATGATGGGATAACGGGCAGGGTGAGACGGGACGGATGCTGGTCACTGTGGCAGACGGTTTGAAGGGCTGCCACCTGCTCTGATTCCTGCCACGGCTCCTTTCCGGTGTTGGGGTTCCGGTCGAACCGGGGGAAATTGCTGCTGGAGACTTCTAGCCTGACCTGGTGCCCTTTCAAGAAGACGTTGCTGGTGGCCACCATGTCGATGATGTATTCGTACACCTGATCCGGTTGGATGGCGCTGGCTGTTTCCGTGGATTCCCGGTACCTGGCCCGGATGATGCTGTCGGTGAGATTCCGGGCGCAGCCGCAGGGCCCCACGTCCACCAGCTTGGCGGTGAAGTCGGTGTCCAGCCCCGTGGTGGCGGCATAAAGCGTTAGGCTCACGGGTCCCGTAACCTCCAGATCTTCCTCTAGGGGCGGAGTCGAATAGACCAGCACGTCGGGTCGCGCCTCCACCTCCCGTTGGTCGAAGGCGCCGCCGGGGACGAACGACTGGTTGCAGCACAATCCACCGCCGTTGGTGGGGACCGGGTCCCTTGGGTCGTACACGTATACGTCGGGGGCCTCGCCGGCGGGTTCGTCCCGGCTGAGGCTTCCGTCCCCGCTCAGCGTATTGGCTTTGCCGTCGCTGTGGAGGTAAAAGTCTTGATATTGGGCGCGGGCCAGGGGCCACTCCGGCTCGTTGCGCCATTTGTTGGTTCCCATTACGAAGATGCGAACCGGTGAGTCGGCATCCGCTCCGTTGTCCTCCCCCTTGAGCCAGTGGTCGAACCACCGCAGGTGCAGGCCGTCGGTGTCTTCCGCGCCTCCCGACGCAGCCAACCCAAAATAGAACTCACCCGATTCTTCGGCAAACGGCCCATGATGCCATGGTCCGAGCAACAGCCGCTGCCCGGAACGGGCCTGGGGAGTGGCGCCGTGTTTGGTCATTCCGGTGAAGTTGCGGCAGGTCCCTTTCAGGAATATGTCGTGCCAGCCCCCCATGCTCAAGGCGGGTACGTTTATCTTGGACCACTGGTCTTCAATGCGCCATCGCCGCCAGTATTCATCGTTGGTCGCGTGGGTTATCCAGTCATTGAAATATGGCGCCAGCGGGCCTTTCAAGTCAGGGAATTCTTCCAGCGGCAGCGACCGGAAGGACTCACCCATGTTGTCCACAGCCTGGATCAGCGCCTCCCGGGCGCCGTCTGGCACGGTGTGATTCCGGGAAATGGCCCCCAGGTTGGCCAGAGATAACCGGCCCAGCGTCCACGACAGGATGAACCCCCAGGCCAACGCGCCTCCCTGGTAGGTCCAGCCTTCGTAGTAGTCCGATGACGTGATGCCAGGGACGATGGCGGCCAGAGACGGCGGTTGAGCCGCGGCCGCCAACCACTGGGTAGCGCCCACGTAAGACCGTCCGTACATGCCTACCTTGCCGCTGCTCCACGGCTGGGCGGCGCACCATTCCACCGTGTCATAGCCGTCTTCGGCCTCGTTCAAGAAGGGATAGAACTCCCCCTCAGACGCGAAGCGGCCCCGGGTGTCTTGGATCACCACGGCGTATCCATGGGAAGCGGCGCGGATGGCGTCGACGTTGGAAACCCTAGTGTTGCCTAGCGCCTTGTTGTACGGTGTGCGCTGCAGCAACACGGGGACCTTTACGTCTGAATCCGGCCGGTAGACGTCGGCGAACAAGCGGACGCCGTCCCGCATCGCCACGGGGATGTTTAGATCGGTTCTAATGGAAGTGCTGTCCCCCATGAAGTTAGGCATGATTCACTCCTTTGAAATAGGGTGGCTGAAATAGGGTAGCTTTGGATCATGCGGCGCCGGTCACGGATTCAACCGGAATGGCGGGTATCGGTCGGTGGTCATGACAAACGCATACGCGGTAACCCGAAGGCCCCATCGCATCACACCCTCAATGTAGTTGAACATGTCGCGGGGATACCGGGCGGTGAAAAGGATGGCGAACCACGAGATCATCACCACCACCAGGGCGATAATAATCAGCACCACCAGCACGATGTAATGGCGTATAGCCAAAATCCACTTGACCAACGGCAGCCAGCCGTTCAGGTCCTGCGGCACATCCGGATATGGCACCTCCAGATGGACCGACTGCTCCTCGTCGGTGGCTGGGTATTCGTCCCGCAACAGAAAAATTAAGCGCCGACCCGGTTCTCAAATTTCAAAAGCTCGACATTCCACTCAAACCACCACCGAGGATATTTTTTGCGGAACACAATCATCACTAGCGGCGCCAAGAAAAGAGCTCCTCCCGCTGCGCCGGCGGCCTCTTCGACCCCCGACCCGCCGCTGACCAGGGCTAGGACGATGGCGACGGGAATGACCGCTATCAAGCGGAACGCTGAGCTCATTCGGCTTAAGGGTCTGTCCGGATAATCCACGGAGAACTGAATCGGATATTGGTTCTCGGGCTGTTCCATCGCTGCACCGCCAGAATACCGAATCGATTTCAAAAGGTCCGTTGGCGCCGATGGAAATTCTACACCCGCCGGTTTGCATCCGCTACCGAGGAGGCGCTTCTGGCCGCGGATCGCGTTTGTGCTTTTTTGGACCCATGCGCAGCGGTACGGCTTTGTTGACCGCGGCTGCCCGGCGTGTCCAGCGTGTCCAGCGTGTCCAGCGTGTCCAGCGTGTCCAGCGTGTCCAGCGTGTCCAGCGTGTCCAGCGTGTCCAGTGTCCAGCGTGTCCAGCGTGTCCAGCGTGTCCAGCGTGTCCAGCGTGTCCAGCGTGTCCAGCGTGTCCAGCGTGTTTGATATTCTCCAACCTGCCTGGTAGGCTCTGCTACGGTTTCCAGTTTCCCGAACACCTTCGCATACCACCTTTCGATAACACCAACCTAGTACTACAACGACGTGTTATCCTACAAGGTAACTCGTGGGCGGATTTTGAAGCTGGCAACGAACGAGTGCGAGTCTCCCATGATGAACGGTCCGTAGCTGAAGAAGAAGACCTGAGCGTGTTTTCTCATAACGCGTCGTTGTAGTACTAGGAGAATTGATTTGGCTACTGGACCAAGGGATGTAGTAATAGTTGGCGGCGGCATTGTGGGCTGCCTCTCCGGTTATTTGCTAGCCCGCCAAGGATTGAAGGTCACTCTGTTGGAAGCCGACTCGGTGGGTAGCCACGCTTCAGGATTTGCCTTTGGCGAGATGGGGCCCATGGAAGGCGCCGGCATCCCAGACCCCTTGCTGAATTTCAGCGTTTGGTCGTTGAAGCGTCATATCAGCCTGGCGGCGGAGCTCAAAGAGGATTCCGGAGTGGATAACCAACACCTGATCTGCTCACGCCTGAAGTTGGCGTTCGACGCAGGGACAATTCAGCAATACCAAAACGACTTGAAATGGCAGCAGAAGGTCGAAGGTTTCCAGGTCGACTGGCTGGAACCGGCCGACGTCGTGAAGGTCGAACCAAGGGCCAATCCAGAGTCAATGGGGGCGAGTTATCTCCAAGGCGCGGGATCTGTTGAGCCTTATCGGTACACCCTGGCGGCCGGCCAGGCGGCGGAGAAACGAGGCATGGAAATTCTGCTCCGCAAGGTCACCGGTCTGCTGTCCGAAGGAGACCGGTGCCTGGGGGTCACCACTGAAACAGGTCAGATAGAGGCCGGCGCGGTCGTGCTGGCCATGGGGCCGTGGAGCCAGCACGCTTCGGATTGGTGCGGCATGAACATCCCGGTGACACCGCTAAAAGGCCAGATCCTGCGCCTGCGCCACACCGGAGAGCCGGTTAGAACCTCCATGCACTATAGCGGCAGCTACGTGGTCACCAAATCCGACGGGCTGACTTGGGTGGGCACCACCGAGGAGTTGGTGGGTTTCGACGAGACCCCAACCAGCCAAGCCAGAGATAAGATCATGGGTGATCTGCTGAAGATGGTGCCTGGCCTCGAAGATGCGGAGCTTGTGCAGCACACCGCCTGCTTGAGGCCCCTCTCCGATGACGGTCTTCCCATAGTTGGCAAGGTTCCCGGCTGGCAGAACCTCTATTTAGGCACCGGCGCGGGCCGCAAGGGAATCCTGTGGAGCACCGGCATGTGCCACGGATTGACGGATTTGATCGTCAACAGCGCCACCGATGTGCCAGGAATTGACGCCTTGGACCCGGCCCGGTTCGGCGGAGACTAGGGGCGGAGTCGTTAGCTTGCTCATGCTTGCCGCCGAACAGGATCGTTTTCAACCGGTTACGCTAATCTAGGAGTGAAAAAACATGTACCAGAGAATCCTCGTACCTCTTGATGGTTCCAAACTTTCCGAGCAGGTGTTGCCTTATGCCCGACTGTTGGCCGCCGCTCAGCATGTCCCGATGCGTTTGCTGCGCATCTTTAATCCGGTCCCCGCGGAAATGACCGGTCCGATACCCGGCCAATATGTAGACCGCCTCGCCACTGCTTTCAGGAATGAAGCGACAGATTATTTGGAACAGATTGCCAGGCCGCTCCGTGGCGATGGAGTTGAGATATCCGTGGCCGCCCATGAAGGCGACGCAGCCTCACTCATCGTCAGAGAGGCGGAGCAAGAACCCGAGACCTTGATAGCCATGTGCACCCATGGACGTTCCGGCGTGGGCCGCTGGGTCTTGGGCAGCGTAACCGATAAAGTGCTCCACAGCACCACGGGATTTATGCTGATAGTACGGGCCGATTCCGAAGAAGGCGCTTCCCCCCAAGTGGATTTTGGCACGATCATAATACCCTTGGACGGCTCCCCTCTGGCCGAGCAATCCCTGCCCGTTGTGGCTGCTTTGGCTCAACCCCTAGGCGCCAAGGTTTCTCTGGTCAGGGCCACTTCCTCGCTTGAAGAAGCTTTGGGCTCGATGTCTTTTCAAGAGATGGGGACGATCATTGGCCCCGGCATGCCTTCGCCGGACGAATTAGCGATGGAGTTGGACAACGAAGCTATAACATACCTGGATAAGATAAAAGAGAGCCTTAACCAACAAGGTGTCTCATCGGTGGATACCCGGGTGTTGCACGGCAACCCGGCCGGCGCCATCGTAGACGCGGCTCAGGAATCATCCGGCGCCTTGGTGGCCATGACCACCCACGGCCGATCGGGAGCTGCGCGCTGGATTTTGGGCAGCGTGACCGACCGGGTAGTTCGGGAGTCAGGAGACCCCGTGTTGGTCATCCGCTCCAGTTAATCGCTGGATGCACTCGAAAAACAGAGGATTACGATGGCCCCGCATAAATGAGAGGCTGCACCGGTCAGTCGATATGATCTTTCGCGCCCAGTAATTCCTGGATTTCGTGTTCGGCGCCGTGGCTATTCTCCACTTCCAGCAGCTTCAGCACCTCGGCCAGACTAACGGCGGTGCTGTCATCGCCCGCCTCTCGGGCGTGGGCCACATGGTGTTTGGCATCGGATAGGTCGCCGGCATCCAATGCGTCTAGAGCCTGTTCGAGATGAAGCTGAAATACAGTCAAGCCAGGGGAAGCAGAACCTGAAAGCATCTCTTCTATCCGGTGTTCTGGCTCGTGAGAGTCTCCGCCTGAGTCGAGAGACGCCAAGACTTCGTGCATCTGATTTTGGTGGTCTCCCGGCTCAAGTAGTTCAATAATATGGCCTACGTGGTGGCCGGCCTCGATCAGATCATGAGCTTCCAGAGACTCCAATGCCATCCAGTGATGCATTTCCACCGCGGCGCTAAGGTCCGCGGTTTCATGGTGAAGGTGATCGTCACCTTCCAGGGCGGCGATGAACCTGGCAATTGAATCTAATTCCTCATTGGAGATCTGCGCCGGGCCGAAGGCTGGCATCTGAAATCTGGGGTTTCTGACCTGATTTTTAACCATTTCTTCGTTATGGCCCGGCAAAGCGGGGGCGATGGAGGAGCCTTCGGCGTCTTGCCCGTGGCAGGCGGCGCATCCCTTGGCTATATACAGAGAGTGACCGGGGGATTCCACACTGGAGACATTGGCTTCTGGGATTTCGGTGGAATGCCGAGGAGATTCGGTAGTGTTCCCCTTTGAGCAGCCGCCGGACAGTACAGCCAGGGCGGCGGCGCTGGCGACAATCACCGGCGTAATTGTTGTTTTGACGTTCATTGCCGTGAATTTAACCGGTCCTTTGCCAGATGGACTGCCTGGGCTCAATTTCGTGCTTGCGCGCCACCAACATGCCTTGTTCCCGGGTCACCTTCATGGCGAATGGGTAGCGGTTGACTTCCAGCGCCAAGTCGACGTCTCGCGGGTGGTACTGGGGTTGGTTGGCGTCGAAGAATTTCTGGGTGGCGCCTCCCTCCATGATCAGCCGGGCCGCCGCGGCCCCGTCTGGCGTGCGTCCTTCCATCAGGTTTCTCAGGAACAACCCGCATTGCTCGTCTTCGTCGTTCCTGACGGTAGCCTGATCCCCCATGGCTACAATAGACACGATGCCGGGGTTTTCAGCGTGGATGGCGTCTACGGTGGCCTGGGCGACCACCAAAGAGCCGAGATAGATAACCTCTGCTTGGGATGCCGCCGCCACCCCCACGGTGCCAGCCCGAGTTGATTGGACGATGGTTTTGCCGGACACATCAGCTAAGGATATTTCGTGGGGAGAGTTTCCAAAGTCGAAGCCATCGGGTTTGGTTCCGTCCACCTCACCCATCAGTATGTCGCCCACCCCTTGTCGCTGCAAGGCCAGGGCTTCCTCCACCTCGGCCACCAGCACGATGCGCTCGGCGCCCCGGTCAAAAGCGATGGCGGCGGTGGTGAACGCCCGGAACACGTCGATGATGATCGCCTCGCCCTGGGCTTCTTGGGCTCCGCGCAAGAGACTATCTAATCTGACTTCCATGATCACAACTCAACCCGGCTTAAGATAAAAACGATTTCGAGACCCAAAAACGAAGCGGCTATCAATGGCGAGGACCGGCCCGCAGCCGCTGATCACGTTTCACCAGCATCGAATCGGCAATGCTTTTCGTGGTTCTCCAAAGCATCTTAAAAAGGTCGCTGTCGTCACGGTAATCGGCGGCATACGGGCCAACGGTCAGCCGGTCGCCTTGAGCGAGTTCGTAAGGTCTTCTCAACTCTGTGTCCTCGGGAGGACACACTCCTATCGCGTTACCACCCAACATCCGAATCATGGAAAAGCAGGGAATGTCGCTGGGCCCATCACCGATGTAGATCATGTGCTCGAAAGGAACCCGCCGGTCTTCTTTTTTCATAGCGTCGTTGACCCGGTAGGGCATCCTGTGCAACTCGCTGCCTGAGATACCTTTATTGATCGCGTAAACGTATTTGGTCTTTTCGGTAAATGTCACCGATCGCTTGACGGCAAGGATCCGGTCCGAGTCGTCGAACGCGAACGCGCACCCGAAAATGGCGTCTGCCAGGCCGCCTATGGCAGATGCCTTCGTGACCTCTTCGATGCCGCTGCTGACTATATACCACTCGACCCCGATGTTGGCCTCATTATGATCGGTATCGTCGGAAATCTTATTACGGATGCGTTGGACAAAGTCCAATACGCCAGGGAAGAATTCTATTCCACGGCCCACATCCTCGAGTTTGGACCGGGTGAGCGAGTCGATCACCCGGCCGTTGGTCAAATCTAGCAGCTTGTTGAGGTAGGCAAGGGTATGATCCCAGCCGTCTTCCACCTGCTTTGGCACGTCTTTTTGCCAGAAGGCGCCGGAATCCAGGCCCATCTCTGTGACCAGTTTGTCGCTGGTGTCGGGGCATAATGTGCCGTCACAGTCGCATATGATGGCGATTACGTTCCGGTCCACAATGTCCCTTCGTGATGGCCTGCGGCTTCAGAGACCAATCTCTAACCCTTCCGCACTAGCTTTTGCAAAGAGCGTATTTCCCTGGGAGGACTCAGGCGGCTGCCGGTGTGGGTCCAGGAGACTTCTCCCACGTAGATGTCTCCCCGAGAGTCTATGCAGACCCCGTGAGGCGCGATGAACTGACCCGGAGATTCTCCCTCGGGGCCGTCGCCCAGCTTTGCCAGCGTGTTGCCTTTTATGTCCATGATGGTGACCCTGGGACCTAGACCGTAGGCCTGGTCGTTGGCCCCGAGGGCGACGCCCAACTCTCCAACGTATATTCGTTGTTGCCCGGAAGGGTCGCCGGATTTGTCTATGAAAAGGCCGCATGGGCGGGCCATGTCGGTCCATTGCGTCTCGAACTTGCCCTCGGGGTCGAAGACCTGGATGCGGTGATTCTCCCGGTCGGCGACGTATACCCATCCTTCGCGGTCCGTGCAAACGTTATGGGCAATGTTGAATTGGCCCGGGCCAGTGCCGGACTCGCCCCAAGAGAAAAGGTGCTTGCCGTCGGGGGAATATTTGTGGACCCGCGCATTGCCGTATCCGTCGGAAACGTAGAAGTCTTCATTTCGCGGGTCGATGGCAACATGCGTGCACCGGTTGAAAGGGCTCCCGCTCATAAAAGCGGCGGGCTGGCCGGGTATCCCCAGGGTCAACAATACCTTGCCGTCCAAGTTGCACTTGCGAACGGTGTGGTCGCCGTCGTCGGTGCAAAAAATGGTGTCTCCAGGCCCCATGGTTATGCCGTGGGCTCGGGGGAACACCCCCTCGCCCCAGGAGCGCAGGAAGTTTCCGTCGCGGTCAAAAACCATCAAAGGGTGTTCGCCGCGGCTAAACACATAAACGTTGTCGTTGGCGTCGGCCCCAACAGCGGCGGCCTCCTTGAAGAACCAGCCTTCGGGCAGTTTGGCCCAGTCCTCAATCACTTCATAGGTGTAATCCCCGTTTCCCAGTTCCACCATGGTTGCTCCTTTTGCTGATAAACAGATGACCGGCCAGTCTCGCGGCTAGCTACAGATTCTAACACTCGCCAAGGCGGAATCAATCCTCGGAGTTGGGGGAGTCTCTGAAACGCGCGTCTAAAATCGGGGATTCTTTTACAAGCTCAAGATGAACGGGAGCGGTAATCAGGAATGGTTTGCAAGCTGCGGGTGATGCAACCCACGCCTGGATTAGCCATACTGGAAGGGGAAGAAGCCGACCCAAGCAACCTCCGCGTCACGGTGATCTCGTCGAACCAAAACGTTCCACTTCAAACCTTCCTCAACTATAGCCGAACACAACTCGGCAGCGCGTCCTTCGACAAGCCCAGGACGAACGGAGAGGGTTCTTGCTCTCATTCGTCCTGGGCTTGTCGAAGGATTTTTGCATTAGGCGACCGATTATTTCGGAGGGCCAAGGATGCGCTCTACTCCACGTAGATTCGCACCGACTCATTTCCATCTTGGACATCCACTTCCAGGTCGCTCAAGGAATTGACCAATTCCTCTAGGTCGTCGGCTTTGATCTTCCCAAGATCGATGGGGACGCCGTTGTCTTTGAGCCTGTCATTGATTTTTGAGGTGGCGTCGGGCGGGAGCACCGACGCCAACCTGACACCGGCGCGGATCAATCCCATAGGCACCCTGATGTTCACGTGCTCCGACTCAGAGCCGTCGCCGTCATTGATTATGACCCTCAAATACTTGGGCGCGGGCCTGCCAGCTTCGCTGGTGTCTTTGCTTCCGGGCGTTGCCCCCGGCGGCTGGTCCACCAGAGAAAGCAGCCGCTCCGCTTCATCGGCGGTGATCTTGCCTTGGGCCAACATATCCAGAACTTGCCTTCTATTCTCCATCATTTCTAGACCTCCCTAACTTGCAGTATCCGCCGATACTCGCTATCTGACCACGATATAAACGCGGGATGAACCACTCCGAACATCAATTAATAGTCCTCTTAGAGCGCAAAACATGCGAAAGAACCATGGGCCGGTAAATAGCACTGTCTTGCCCCAACCCGAGCGCCACAGCACCAACGCCAGCAAAAGCACAAAGGACAACATGACCAGCGCGAACAAGACAAACAGGGGCCGGATCAGACACAGGGGCAGCCAAAGCCTGAATCCTCTGTTTGCATTCCCGATGCGAAAACCCAGCAATGATGGCGGCCACATCATTGGGACAACCTCTCGATGGCGTCCGACGCCGATATTTCGCCGCGTTGGAGCTGGGCCAAGACTTCCGTTTGGGTGGGGACAGGGTCTGTCTCCACCAGATCCAACTGCGCCGATATGCGGTTAAGGCGGTTCTTGACCGTGGGGTAGCTGATTCCGAAGGCCCTCTCCATTTCTTTGATGGAGCCGTGGTTGCGAACAAAGACCATGATAAACACCTGGTCCTGGCTTGAAAGGCGGGCCAAAGGCGGCAACTCAAAACTTCCCGAGATTGACGTCTCGCTGCCGGCCAACCGGACTCGCTCGATCACCAAGGGGGCTTCTCCACAAAGTTTAGTCAATTCCTGCCAGTCCTGCTCCATAACTGCCTCAGTATAAAATACTTAAATAAATATACCATAATAATTGAATACATCAATAAATAGACTGATTTATATCAATAAATTTTCAAATATGATAAACCTACCAGCAAATGGTAGAGGCCTTAAGTTGCTCCTGTGTTTGGCGCCATGTTTGAATCGGTGACCAGCATGAACGCCACATTGCTATTGATTCCCGGAGATTGCTATCATGAAATAGTGGTTGCGGCGGAATGGTTGTCTTCCCTGACCCCAAGCAAATGATCAAAGAAAGGATGGACCTATGACCCAGCAGGGACGCCGTGATTTCGTCAAGTATTCGTTCTACAAAGTCTCGCCCGAGTGGCGCCGTCTGCCGGAAGCCCAACGAACCCAGAGCAAGACGGAGTTCGCCGAGGTGTTGGCGGAATTTTCCGACCGCATCGCCATGGCCAGCTACAGCCTGGTGGGCACCAGGGGCGACGTTGACTTCATGTTGTGGAAGATCAGTCCTCAATTGGAGCCGATAGACGAGTTGATGGGCCAATTGAACCGGACGGAATTAGGTAAATACCTGGCCATGCCTCATTCGTACCTGGCCATGACCCGCCGTTCACCCTATGTGGACAACCACCAGCATGAAGGTCAGGAAGGGGCCGGGACGACCATGCGGATCATCGGGCGTAAGTATCTGTTCATCTATCCCTTCGTCAAAACCCACGATTGGTACCAGCTGCCCCAGGAAGAACGGCAGGCGTTAATGAGCGAGCATTTCGTCATCGGCCACAAATATCCTGATGTAAAAATAAGCACTGCCTACTCGTTTGGTCTGGACGACCAGGAGTTCGTGCTGGGATTTGAGACCGACGATCCGGCGTCATTCGTGGATCTTGTGGCTGACCTGAGAGAATCCAAGGCGCGCCCCTACACGCTGCTGGACACGCCGATCTTTACCTGCGTTTCAAAATCGGCGGCAGCATGCCTGGATGATTTGGGGTAAAACGAGCAGAAACGGCAATAACCAAGGGCGCACGGTCGTGCGCCCTTGGTTATTGAGGAGAGTATCGTAAATCGGTGCGCTTTGCGTGGGGAAAACATCTGGGTACAAAAAGGGGCGGGTGAATAACCCGCCCCTTTTGCTTTTTATGGAATTTTGGCCAATGCTTGGCCGCGTCGCCTGCTAACCTGCTTGTTCCTGCTGCTTCATGTAGTTCATCGCTGAGCCCGCCTTGAACCAGGAGATCTGACCTTCATTCATCGTGTGACGAAGGTTGATCGTCTCCTCGTCGCCCTCGGCATGTTTGAGGATGCACTGCACTGGGCGGCCGGGCGCCAGTTCACTAAGGCCAACCAGGCTCATTCGATCGTCGACTAGGATTCGTTCATAGTCTGCCGGGTCTTCAAAAGTCAGCGGCAGGACACCCTGCTTCTTAAGGTTGCCTTCGGCCAGCCGGGCGAAGCTGCGGGCGATGATGGCTGCGGCGCCCAGCATTCGCGGCGACATCGCCGCGTGCTCACGGCTGCTTCCTTCGCCGTAATTGCTGTCGCCGATGGCCACCCACCTGATATCCTGGGCCTTGTATGCCCGGGCGATCTCCGGTATGGACTGCACCTCTTCTCCCGATAGCTGGTTCTTACCCGTACCCGGCTCGTCGGTGAAAGTGTTCACCGCGCCAAGGAACATATTGTCGCTTAGGTTGTTCAGATGTCCGCGGAAGCGCAGCCAGGGCCCGGCGGGAGATATATGATCCGTCGTGCATTTTCCGGCTGCCTTGACCAGGACTGGTATGTCGGTGAAGTCGTGGCCGTCCCATACCGGCCACGGCTCTAGGATTTGCAGCCGGTTGCTCTGAGGGTCCACATTCACCACGACTCCTTCCCCGGATTCGGGAGGGTCCACGTAGCCTGATTCGCCGGGGTCAAACCCGTTGGCTGGAACCTCGGGGGCAGGTCCGGGGGGATCCAGTTTGAACTCTTTGCCATCGGATCCCACCAATGTGTCGGTTAACGGGTTGAAGCTTAAACTTCCCCCCAGGCCCATCGCCACCGCGATTTCCGGGCTGGCGATGAAGTTCAAAGTGTCTGGGTTTGCGTCGTTTCTGGCAGGGAAGTTACGGTTGTAGGAGGTCACGATAGAGTTGGCCTCGCCCTTGGTTATCTCCGGGCGGTTCCATTGGCCGATGCAGGGGCCGCAGGCGTTGGCCAACACCGTGGCGCCGATCGCCTCCAAAGCCTCCACCTGGCCATCCCTTGTCACCGTGGCCCGAACCTGCTCGGATCCGGGCGTCACCATCAAGCCGCTGGCCGCCTTCAACCCGTGGGCCGCGGCCTGCCGGGCTATGTCGGCCACTCGGCTCATATCTTCGTAAGAGGAGTTGGTGCAGCTGCCCACCAAGGCCACTGATACTTTGTCGGGGAAGTTGTTCTCCTTGGCATCCCTGGACATGGCGGAGATGGGACGAGCCCGGTCGGGCGAGTGGGGACCCGTGATATGGGGCTCCAGCTTGCTCAGGTCGATCTCCACAATTTGGTCGTAATACTGGGCCGGGTCTTGTTCGACTTCCGGGTCGGACATAAGTAGATGCCGGTATTTATCGGCCGCCTCCGCTAATTCAGTCCGGCGGGTGGCTCGGAGATAGGTGGCCATTCGTTCGTCGTAAGGGTAGATGTCTCCGGTTGCTCCTAACTCTGCTCCCATATTTGTGGTGGTGGCCTTGCCGGTGCAGGAAATCGACTGGGTCCCAGGACCGAAATACTCGATGATAGTGTTGGTGCCGCCGGACACGGTCAGGACACCGGCCAGGTAGATAATTATGTCCTTGGGCGCCGTCCACCCTTGTAATTCGCCGGTCAAGTGAACGCCGATGAGGGTTGGGTATTTCACTTCCCAGGGCAGACCTGCCATGACGTCGGCCGCGTCGGCGCCGCCCACCCCTATGGCCAACATGCCCAGGCCGCCGGCGTTTGGGGTATGGGAATCAGTGCCGATGATCATTCCGCCGGGAAATGCGTAGTTCTCCAACACTACTTGGTGGATGATTCCGCTACCAGGCTTCCAGAACCCCATTCCATATTTACGGCAAGAGGATTCTAGGAATTTATAGACCTCGTCGTTTTCGTTCAGGGCGTCGCGCAGGTCTGAAGAAGCTCCCACTCGGGCTTGGATCAGATGATCGCAGTGGACCGTGGTGGGAACCGCCACGCGGTCGCGCCCCGATTGTGCAAACTGCAGAATGGCCATCTGCCCGGTTACGTCTTGGTGGGCCACCCGGTCCGGTCTCAACATGATGTAGCTTTCGCCGGGATCCAATTCGGCCCCGGCGGGATCGTCTAAGTGCCCCAGCAACACCTTTTCCGATAGTGTCAACGGACGGTTCAAGCGGGACCGGACAATTTCCAAATTGCGCTCCATCTTCTGATAAGAGCTGGTGACGAATTCAGGAGTGGAGTCAATCTGGTTCATCGCTTTACCTCTCTTGGCTGTCCTAATGTGAGTGTCTTTGACGATATAGAACCTTTAAAGGTCTTCCTTTAAAGGTTCTATCTATGCCGGCCAATGGTCTGATAGGCGGTTGGTGCGCCGGGCCGTTGCCGTCGGCTATTTTCGTTTAAGTTCCGACGGGTCCAGGTCTTTGAAATAGTCGTAATTCATGGCGATGTAAGGCGCCCACTGGACCGGCGTTGCGTCCTCTGCAAAGATCGCGGTCACGGGGCAAACGGGCTCGCAGGCGGCGCAGTCGATGCACTCATCGGGGCTGATATAGAACATGTCGTCTTCGTCGCGGGTGTAGATGCAGTCTACCGGGCACACGTCGACGCATGCAGAATCTTTAACGCCGACACAAGGCTCGGTTATTATGTAGGTCATCCTTTGCTGCTCCTCTTAAAGCATTAGTGGCTTTGATCAGGCACGAACCTTACGCACGAACCTTGCTTGGTTAAGAATCAAGCTCGGGCTAGAAACAGCCGAATTATAGCATAGCGTTTGGGCTTTGCAATAATCGCCCAAGCATGATCAAAGCCTCATGGAATCCGATACGGTTTAGATCAGAGGACTAGGCCATAGGTGCGTTTTTTGATCGACAAGTTTACGAATGTTTCCGTACGCTGGACACCTTCAATGACTCCGATCTTGGTGCGCAGGAATGTTCCCAGGCTCTCGGCTGACTCCAAACCCGCCCAAATAAAAACGTCGTAAGCACCCGTGGTGATCGCGACGTAATGGGCCTCTTCCAGTTTGGCGATGGCTTCGGCTACCTCATCGGATTTGCCGGGACCGGTTTGCAGGCCGATCAATGCGGTGGTGGCGTATCCTAATTTTTCAAGGTTTGGTACGGCGATCACCTTCACCACGTCGTCGAGGATCAGGCGGCGGAGGCGGCGGCGAACGGTGCCTTCGCTGACCCCAACCTCCCGAGCGATCTTGGCGTTGGAAGCCCGCCCGTCCATCTGCAACAGGCTGATTATTTTCCGGTCCAGTTCGTCCATTTGCGTGACTCCAGTTAAATTGACATAAAATTTCGCAGCTGGAATGATAGGCTAGCGGTTGAAGAGTGTCAATACCGTAACATCACAGACGAATGGCGTTTCGGTTCACATTATCGCTTTTTAAGATGTATGGCGTTTGCTTGCTGACCACTTCCAAATTTTGATGAATTTTTATTATTTAATAAATACGAAGTATGGTCTTCTGACATAAATTTGGAGATTATGGCCAATTACAACTTTCGAATCCCACCTTACTGCCTGATCAGGCCTTTTAAGCCGGAATTGACGTCTCCCGCTGCAGCAACCGGGCGGGGCTCGCTTGTTGCTGGCCTCAGGGCCTTTTGATAACATGGTACGTCATGGGGAGGGATCGCATAGTGGTCGAGTGCGGGCGCCTGCTAAGCGCTTAACCCGCGAAAGCGGGTTCATGGGTTCAAATCCCATTCCCTCCGCCACATCACCAACCCCGATTTGATTGTCCCTTCCGCGGCAAGATTATATGACGTTAACGGAAGCTTTAAACCCAGGTTATCCATCCGGCGCCGGATCTGGCGGTCCGGCCAGTTTCCACCTATGGACCATTGGGTGCCAGATGAATGCGGCCGACTCCCAGCGCTTGGAGTCGGCGTTGGTCCAGTTGGGCCTTCATTCTGTTGAATCTCCAGCCGACGCCGATGTTTTGGTTTTCAATTCCTGCGTAGTGCGCCAACAGGCCGAAGATAAGGTGGTGGGAAACCTCACTGCTCTGGCACCTTTGAAAAAGCAAAACCCACAGCAGGTGGTGGCTCTCATGGGCTGCATGGTGGGGGCGAAAACCGATGATTTGAGGCGCAGGTTCCCTCATGTCGACGTTTTCATGAAGCCCCAAGAATACGCGCCCTTGCTGGACTTGCTGGGTGGCCGACTGGGTTTGGACTGGGAAGGATGTGTTGGGAACCTCACGGCCAGTAACCCTGGAGTCACATGCTACGTGCCTATAATCCACGGCTGCGACCTAATGTGCTCTTTCTGCATAATCCCGTATCGAAGGGGAAGGCAGGTCAGCCGCCCCGTGGATGAAGTGGTTCATGAGGTGGAGCTTTTGGCCGCCCGGGGAGTTAAAGAGGTGACGTTGTTGGGTCAGACGGTGGATGCCTACGGGCTGGATCTGCCGGACCAACCGGACTTGGCCGATCTTTTGACCCAGTTAGACGGCATAGCCGGCTTGGATCGGATCCGTTTTTTGACGTCTCATCCTTCATTCATGAGTCAGCGCATTATCCAAGCTGTGGCCGATCTGCCGAAAGTGTGTGAACATATCAACCTACCGGTTCAGTCTGGAGACGACCAGGTCCTTGTCCGTATGAGACGCCCTTACACCCAGGCGGAATACCGGGAATTGGTGGAGAGAATCCGGAAAACCATCCCTGAGGCGTCTTTGAGCACGGATATCATTGTTGGTTTCCCTGGCGAAACCGGCGCCGAATATCAAAACTCTTTTGATTTGGTTTCGGATTTGCATTTCGATAAAGTGCACTGCGCCGTCTATTCCACCCGGCCGGGCACGATTGCTGACCGGACCATGGAGGACGATGTCCCTCATGGTGACAAGGTAATACGCCGGGAGCGGATGGACGCCCTTCAGGAGCGGGTGCTTAAGGAAACGAACGCGGCGCTGGTAGGTCAGCGCGTGGAGGTCTTGGTGGAAGGCCGCAATAAAGGGAAGTGGCAGGGGAGGACTCGCACAAACAAACTGGTGTTTTTTGAAGACGATGATGACCGGCTGGGCCAACTTGTAGATGTGGAAATCGCCCACGCCAGCCCTTGGTCTCTTCAGGGGATACCGCGGGAACACCGTTAGTTCATTAGCGAGTATAATAACGAGTATAATAAGCTGAAAGGCTGAATACTTTGGAGCCGGAATCCAAGACTAACGGTAGCCACGGCGCCGGCTCTAAGATCCACGAAGGGGGTAATTCGCCGCCATGGTTCGTCCAGCCACCATCCCCATCACAGAGATCGAACACTCCGCTTTTTGCAAAACGGAGGATGAGCTTCCCTCCAAACCGCTGGCTGAAGAGATGGCCGTCAACGTTCGGTGGCAGAGCATCCCTTCGGATTACCTCCACCTCGACGTTGAAGAACTCGACCGGCGGATTCACGTGGCCCGGCAACGGCTGGGCACTTCCGTCACCGTTCTGGGCCACCACTACCAAAGAGAAGAAGTCATCAAATACGCCGACTTCCAAGGGGACTCCTTCCTCTTGTCCCAGGAAGCGGCCACCCAAAACGCAGCCGACTACATCATATTCTGCGGCGTCCACTTCATGGCCGAAACGGCGTGCATACTCTGCGCTCCACACCAGAAGGTGATCCTGCCCAATATTACTGCCGGTTGCTCCATGGCCGACATGGCCCCCATGGAAGATGTCGACGACGCTTGGGACGACCTCCAGGAAGTTTTGGGAGACCACGGCGGCATAGTACCGATCACCTACATGAACTCCATCGCTGGTATCAAGGCCCTGTGCGGCCGCAACGGCGGAGCGGTTTGCACCTCCTCAAATGCGGCCTCCGTCGTGGAATGGGGATTCCAAAAATCACAGCGCATCCTGTTCCTGCCGGACCAACATCTGGGTCGCAACACCGGTATCAAGCTGGGTATCTCACCCAGCGAGATGGTGGTTTGGAACCCGTTCAAGCCCCTGGGCGGCAATACGCCTCAGCAGCTTCGCGACGCGAAGATGGTCCTTTGGCAGGGGCATTGCGCGGTGCACACCAGGTTCAACGTCAACCAGATCCAGGCGGCCAGGGATCGGTATCCAGACGTCACGGTTTTGGTTCATCCGGAATGCACCATGGAAACCGTGGCGGCGGCGGACATGAACGGCTCGACCGAGGTGATTCGCAAGGCCATCAACGAAGCACCGGCGGGCAGCACGTGGGCCGTAGGAACTGAGATTAGCCTGGTCAACCGATTGGCTATTAACAATCCAGACAAAACCGTGTTCTGCCTGGACCCGGTGATTTGCCCATGCTCCACTATGTACCGAATCCATCCAGCATACCTGCTATGGGTGCTAGACGGGCTGATCGAAGGGCATGTGATCAACCAGATCACGGTGCCGGACCAAATCAGACAGGATTCCCAAATCGCCCTGAACCAAATGCTTGCCCTGCGCTAAACGAAAGCCCAGAGATTCAAGCCCGCTAAGAGCCCCGCCTAACACTAAATAGGCGGGGCTTATTTTTGACCCGTTTGGGACGGAAATCACCCGCGGCCCATCCTGCCCGCCGTCACCGGCTATGATGCTTCGGCCGGTCTCGCCTTGGGTATAGGTCTAGAGTACAATGTGTCGAACTTTGGCGTTGGTATGGATTTGCCCACACGCCGTGAAAACATGAGCATGATTTTGGGTTGCCGCGGCGTCGGCAGCGAGGTCAATCCAAAGGCCAAGGATCTAAACGCCGGTGGATAAAACCGATTACGACTACATCATTATCGGCAGCGGCATCGCCGGATTAAACTCAGCTTTGCTGGCGCAAGAGCATGGCTCGGTCCTGATCCTCACCAAGGGCAGAATCGAAGACTGCAACACTCTGTATGCCCAGGGTGGCATTGCCGCGGCTCTTGGTCCGGGAGATTCGGCCGCGTTGCACATGCAGGACACACTGACGGCCGGCGCCGGTCTCTGCGACCCCGAGGCGGTTTCCGTATTGACCCAGGAAGGGCCGCAAAGGGTGGCCAACTTGATCCAATGGGGCGTGCCCTTCGACACCATCCACGGGCAGATCGCCTTGGGCCGGGAAGGCGCCCATAGCATGCCACGAATCCTGCATGCCGGCGGCGACGCCACGGGCCAGCACATCGAAACCACCCTGGCCCAGCGAGTTGCTCAGTCGGATATAACGGTCTTGGAATTCAGCTTGGCCACACAGATATTGGTGCAAAATGGCCGTGCTTGCGGGGTGGAGGCCCTGGACACGGCCTCGGGCCGGAAGGTGGAATTCAGCGGCAGGTTCATCATCGTGGCGACGGGCGGCGCTGGACGTCTTTACCGTTTCACCACCAACCCCGAGGTTGCCACGGGTGACGGCGCCGCATTGGCGTTCAATGCCGGCGCAGCTGTGATGGACCTGGAATTTTACCAATTTCACCCCACCGCATTCAGCATGGAGGGCGCGCCATCGTTCCTGCTTTCCGAGGCCATGCGAGGGGAAGGCGCGGTCTTGCGGGACATCAAGGGCCGGGCCTTTATGGCCGGCTACCATCCCCTGGCCGACCTGGCGCCCAGGGACGTGGTGTCCCGGGCCATCGCGGCCGAGATGGAACAGGCTGGTGGAGAACCGGTTTGGCTGGACATTTCCCATCTGCCGGCGGATACGGTTCAAGCCAGGTTTCCCACAATCTATAGGTTCTGCATGGAACATGGTCTAGACATCACTAAAGAGCCCGCGCCGGTGGCTCCGGCCGCCCATTACATGATGGGCGGCATCAAAACCGATGTTTGGGGCCGCACCAGCCTGCAAGGCCTGTACGGCTGCGGCGAGGTCGCTTGCGCCGCCGTCCACGGGGCTAACCGCCTGGCCAGCAATTCTCTGCTGGACACCTTGGTTTTCGCCCAGCGGGTGGTTGCCAGCACCTTAGGAGACGCCCCAGAACACGCCAATCCCGGCGCTGAATCGGAGAGTCTAGCCCACGTCTCCGCCACCCTGACTCAGCGGCAGCTAGTCTGCGCCAGCGCGCCAACCCTGAGCCTAGAATCTCTTCAAGACCTGATGTGGCGCAACGTGGGCATCAACCGCAACGGCCAGCGTCTACTGCTGTCGGCGCGCATCCTCCAATTGTGGCAGCGCACAATGCCAGAGCCCGAGGACTTGCCTTCTCATGAGCTGGCCAACATGGTGCTGTTGGCGAGACTGATGGTGGAGGGCGCCTTGCTCCGGCAGGAAAGCCGGGGCTCGCATTTCAGAGAGGATTTCCCCGAGCCGTCGGAGCAGTGGGAAAAACACGTGGTTTTGACCCGAGATCCCGCCTGATAGTTAGTTTGATTTTTATCCAGCAAGGAGACAAATCGTGATCGAGCTACCGCCGGAAGTGCATCGGCTGATCGAATCGGCGCTAACCGAAGACCAAACATTCAACGATCCCACGACTCAAGCCCTGGTTCCTCCGGAGGTCCATGGCAGCGGTATGTTGCGGGCCAAGGCCGTGGGGGTCGTGGCCGGTTTAGACGTTGCCATGGCGGTTTTTAACCGGGTGGATAACGCACTGGTCACTCAGGCCTTGTTGGAGGACGGTTCCCCGGTATCACCGGGCACGGATTTAGCCGTCGTGCAAGGGTCAGCCAACAGCATACTAAAAGCTGAACGGGTGGCGCTGAATTTCTTGCAAAGGATGAGCGGTATCGCCAGCGACACGAACCAGTATGTTCTGGAGGTGCAATCGGTGGCTGGCTCCAAGTCACGTATCGTAGACACCCGCAAAACAGTTCCGGGTCACCGGTATCTGGACAAATACGCCGTGCGCATGGGCGGCGGCTTCAACCATCGCTTGAACCTGGCCGACGGCATCTTGATCAAGGACAATCATATTCAGGCTTTGCGCTCCAGGGAGATGGGTCTGAAAGAGGTCATCCAGCTAGCCCTGTCCAAGGCGTCTCACACCATCAAAGTGGAGGTGGAGGTGGAAACCATAGACGAGGTCAGGCAGGCGCTGGAAGGCGGCGCGCACATCATCATGCTGGATAACATGCCCGTGGACATGATGCGGCAGGCGATGGATATCATCGATGGGAAGGCCGTTGTGGAAGCTTCGGGGGGCATCGATCATGAAACTGTCCGCGCCGTGGCGGACACCGGCGTTGACCTGATATCCGTCGGCGCCTTGACCCATTCCACAACCGCCCTGGACATCAGCCTGGATTTGGAGTTTAAGTAAATGCTGGCCACCGAATTATTGCTCGCCGCCCTGGACCGCAATTGGGACATGATCGATGATGCTTTGGACGGGATGGATGACGCTACGCTGGCGCGGATCCCCGCTGGCGAATGCAACTCCATCGCCTGGATCCTATGGCATCTTAACCGGGTGATGGATTCTTTTGTGACCACTCGCCTTAGAGACCATGTCCAGATTTGGGTGGAAGGAGGATGGGCGCAAAGGTTCGGGGCAGCGCCGGACGCCGAGGACCGGGGAGTGGGTTGGACCGCCGAGCAAGTGGCCGCTTGGAGCCCGCCTTCGCGTGAAGTGTTATTGGGCTATTACCAGGCTGTACGGTCGGAGGCCCGCGCGTTTCTGGCCGGCCTCACTGAGCAAGACTTGGAGAAGCGAGTGGTGTTTCCAGCAGGAGCGGAACCCCGCACCAGCGCATCTGCGTTGGGGCAGATGACCTGGGATATTGTCGCCCACGGCGGCCAGATCGCCTACCTCAGAGGGTTCTACAAAGGTATGGGCTGGCATCGCTAACGGCGAGGCTTTTGCCGGTCTTCGCTGTCCAGCATGAGGGTCACCGGGCCGTCGTTCTCCAGGCTGACCAGCATGTGTTCTTGAAAACGCCCGGTGGCGACCTTCAGTCCAGCCTGACGAAATCGCTCTGCTGTGAATTCGTATAACCGCCTGGCGTCGTCGGGGGACGCAGCTTGGGTAAAGCTGGGGCGGCGTCCCTTGCGTGTCTCCGCGTAAAGCGTGAATTGGCTCACCAACAACAATTCGGCCCCCACGTCCAAGATGGAAAGGTCAAAGCGGCCATCCTCGCCGGAAAATATTCTCAAATGGATCAGCTTCTCAACCAAATACTGGGCGTCGGCCTCCTGATCGTCCGCCGCTACCCCCAGAAATACGACCAGCCCGGGACCCGGACCGATGCTTCCCACTTCTTGCCCGTCAACCATGACGGCTGCCCTGGTCACCCGCTGGATCAAGACGCGCACCGTGGCAAACTCCTCAGCGATGGATAGCGGGCCAGGACAAATTGCCCAAGCAATTTACAGACGATTTATAGAAACCAGCTAAGAATTAGCCCAGATAACAAAATGCCCGCTGTGGCGTCTCAAGGCTGCCCACCAGCGGGTTTTTTGTTGATTACAGACTTTTTGGGAGATCGGTCTAGGTGGAAGAGTCGCTACTCTCGCTGCTGGAAGAACTGCCCGATGAGTTCGACGAACCGCTCTCCGACGCGCTGACCTTCTCTTTAGAGTCGGATGATGAGCTATCGCTAGACTCTTTGCTGTCGCTGGATTTCTTGGAATCCGAGGAATCCTTGCTTCCGTTCTCAGACGGCGGCTTGGGCCGGCCATAGTCGGTCGTGTAAAATCCGCTTCCTTTGTATATCACCGGCACAGCGTGATAGACACGTTGGCCCTTGCCGGAGCATAGGGGGCATTCCCCCGAGCCGGCTTCGGCAAAGCTTTGCACCAGCTCAAATTCCTGCTCACAATCGGTGCATTTGTAGTCGTATCGCGGCACTTACGCCCTCCTGGCGGAATGGATTCACTAATAAAATATTCAGCCTGTAAAAATAGGCCAACTAAACCAATTTACCAGCAACGTATCTAGCTGTCAATTAGAATGGCGTTGGCCAAATTTGGCGGCGGGCGCCATGCCACCTCCTGCGCCGTGGCGGTCCCAACCACGGGATAGCCTATTATCCCATGCCATTGTGGTAATCTGTGCTTTCTGGGATGCTCACGATTTTAGCATCGGCATCAGCTGACAAAAAATCTGATGGGCTGCGGAGTTTGATTTTGGAAAACGATCAGGAGGCGGCATGGCGGAAGTAGTGGTTCTAGGCGCGGGGACCCCAACCCCGACGCCAACCAGGTTTGGCAGCTCCTACGCCCTCAGCGTGGGCGGGGAGCTTTTGATGTTCGATTGCGGTCCGGCCGCCACCCATAAGTTGGTGCAGGCTGGCATGTTTCCCACCGAGGTGGATTATCTATTTTTTACCCATCACCACTTCGATCACGACATCGATTATCCCTGCTTTCTTCTATGACGATGGGACCAAAGCATAGGCCAGGAGAACCAGCTACAGGTGTTTGGCCCGGATTTGACCGAGCGGATCACCGAGGGGATTTTGGGTGAGAATGGCTTGTTCTCCCACGACTGGAAAGCGAGGGTCAACCATCCGCTGAGTCAGCAGGTATTCGTCAACCGGGGAGGTACTCTCCCCAGGATGCCTCCTTCGGTTTCGGCCAAAGACGTAGGGCCCGGCCTAGTTCACGGAACCGCCGATTGGCGGGTGACCGCGGCCCCGGCCGAGCACGTGCAGTCGTGGTTGGACTCCCTGTGCTACCGGGTGGACAGCAGCGAAGGCAGCTTGGTGTTCACCGGCGACACCCGGCCCTGCCAAAGCGTGCTGGACCTGGCCAAGGGGGCCGACGCCATGCTGTGTATGTGTTGGGATGACCAGGAAGTGATGGAGGCGAACGGCGAATCCGACGGTCAATGCGGCACGCTGGGAGCGGCCCGGCTGGCCCAAGAAGCGGGGGTCAAAAAATTGGTGCTGGTCCACGTTGGCCCGCATCTTTCCGGCCACGGGCCCATGGAAAAGGGCATTGGCGACGTGCGGAGGATCTACGACGGTGAGATCATATTCTCTGAAGAGTTGATGCGCATCCCCGTTTGACCGTCGGAGAACGATGGACACCGGTCGCCTTGGGGAGAAAATCAAAGGGCGGATTCCGCCAGATTGTGGAATCCGCCCTTTTTGTCGCAAGGGTTACCGAAAAAGCCCGGCCTAAGCCGCGGCTTCTAGCGGCGTTGTTGGCGGCGGCGGCGGCGGGCGGCCCGCTGGGCTGCCAACCGTTCTTTCTGTGCCTTGGAGCGGAAGAACCGGCGGTCCTTCAGTTCCCGGAGTATCCCCGAATGTTGAACGGAAGCCCGGAAACGGTTAACCAGGCTCTCGGGATTTTCCCCCTCCCTTGGAGTCACGTATGCCATTAGGTAGTCCTTTTTACTTTTGATGAGTGTATTTAAAGGTAATTTAACACATGGCATTGGTGGGTTCAAGGCAGCCATAGCGGCGGAATCGCCTAGAACCGGCGGTTTGGGCTCCTGTAACTTCTTCTGGCGCTAATCCCGAGTTTCTTATAGGTTGCTCGGCAATCCCAGGGCGGCGCCCGAAAAATGCGAAATAAGAGCGATTGGATATATTGAACAAAAATTTAAACAAAGATAAAATCATCGACATAATCATTTAGTTTATATTTGCTGCCCGGTCCGTCGCAGCGGTCAGCCCTAGCAAAACGCGAGGGCGATCAAGGAAACCGGCATTTGTTGTGAACGGGGGAAGCCGGCCCAAGGGCGATGGCAGCGGGGTTGGGAGGGGAAGATGCGTAATCTATTGACCTTGTCCGGGGTAGGCGTGATGGCCGTGCTCCTGGCGGTAGCACTACTAAGCCATTTTTCGCCGTCGGTGGTCCGCGCAGAAGACGACCACGGCGATTACCGGTCCCAGGCTACCGCTATCGGGATCGGCTCCGGCGTGATTTCGGGCAACATAGATGAAACAGCTCTTTTCTTCGATGTTGACTACTTCGCTTTTGAGACACGGCGCGGGGTTCAATATACTTTCACCCTAGATTTGACTGGTATCACCGACGCCAACATAACGGTGATAGATTCTGTCGAGCGCGGGGCCGGCGTGGCGGAAGGGCAAGCTCTGACCTGGGACGGAGACGAAAAAACCGTCGACTGGGTGGCCCGCACCTCTGGGACCTACTACCTGGAAGTCTATGGCGCCCAGGGCGCTCCCGACGGTCCGGTATTCTTAGGCGCCTATACCCTGGAGGCCACCGGTGATTCTAGCTTGGCCGATCGCCATGAACAATACGGCACCGGCGCCACTCCTATAGCCATCGGAAACGAATACCAGGGGGCTGTCAGCCCCTGGCCCAACCAGCCCATGCACGCTGGAAGCATTCAGGAGGACTACGACCGCGATTATTTTTCATTCCGCGCTAATAGGGGGGTCAAATACACGATCAACGCTGAATTGGGCACCGCCCAGGGCGTGGAGATCGCCATTGGCGACCAGTTAGGAACGATAAAATCATCCAACGGAGGTCTTGGGACCAATCTGGAATGGATCGCCTCTTCCACTTCCATCTACTATGCCATCATTTCCGGCTCGCCGTTGGTTAGACAACCGGTGGGAACTTATACGCTGGAGGTTTCCGCCGACTTACTGTTGGAAGACAAGCACACTGACTCACGGCAGGGCGCCACTCCCATTAGCTTTGGCGCCGAACACCGGGGCGCCATCAGCCCGGCCGATGACAACGACTATTTCTCTTTTCAGGCGTTGAGGGGCGTGCGGTATGCCTTCCAAGTGGACCCGGGCACGGTGGAAGGGGTAGGTATTGCTATAACCGGCCCCGCCGGCTTGATTGAAACCACCAACGGAGGAGTGGGCGACGAACTTGATTGGGTGGCGCCGACTACTGCGATTTACTTTGTGGTCGTGTCCGGTTCTCAGCTGGTGCGGGAGCCTGTTGGCACTTACACCGTGGAAGTCTCCGCCGATATGGCCCTGGAGGACCGCCATAGCGAGTCCAGAGAAGGGGCGACCCAGGTAAGCTTCGGCAACCCCCACGCGGGCTCGGTTTCGCCGGAAGACGACGTCGATTTCTTCTTCTTCCAGGCCATTCGCGGAGTTAAATACACCTTCCAAGCGAATACGGGCACCTCCAATGGCGTGTCCCTGTCGGTGTTGAATCCGGTGGACGGGGTCGCCGCCACGACGGCCGGCGTCGAGGACATGCTGGAGTGGATTGCTCCGACCACGGACACGTACTACGCCACGGTCACCGGTTCCAACCGGGTAAACGACGCCGTTGGAACATATACGTTGGATGTCAGCGCGGATGTTTCTCTGGAAGACCTTCACAGCGATGGCCGCGAGGGCGCCACGCCCATTAGATTGGGAAGCATTCAACAAGGCGCCATCAGTCCTGAGGAAGACCAAGATTACTTCTTCTTTAGGGCGGTAAGGGGCGTTCAATATGATATCCAGGTCAGTCCAGGCGCAATGGCGGAGATCGGGATCGCGGTGGCGCTGCCGGTGGAGGGCATAGAACTGTCCAACTCCGGTTCCGGCGACACACTTTCCTGGATAGCGCCAAGTGATGATACCTATTTCGTTGCTATAACAGCCTCTCCGAGGATCACGGACTCCATTGGAACCTATTCTCTGCAGGTCAACGCCAACACCAGCTTGGAGGACCGCCATAGCGAATCCCGGGAAGGCGCTACTCCCATTGGATTCGGCACCGTGTACAACGGCGCCATCAGCCCAGAGACCGACTTTGACTTCTTTTCCTTCCCGGCGGCCCGAGGAATGAAATACATCATCGATGCCGGCTCCGGCGCGGCAGTGGATATCTCTATCGGCAAGCCCGTTGGGGGTACGGTGACCTCCAATGAAGGTCTAGGCTCCGAGTTGGAATGGGTCGCCTCAGAAAGCGGGACCTTCTTTGTGATTCTTTCAGGATCAAGCCGGGTTAAGGATGCAGTAGGCGGTTACTCGTTAAGGGTAAAGTCGGATAGCACTTTGGAAGACCGTCACAGCGACTTCGCCCCATCCGCTACGCCCATCAGCTTTGGCAATTCGGTGACAGGAGCCATCAGCCCCGAGGAGGACAAGGACCGGTTCTCCTTTACCGCCCGCCGGGGAGTGATGTATACCTTCGACCTCACCTACGGTACTGCCCAGGCAGTGAGCCTTTCTGTTGACCCGTTGGACAATAGCGCCGCTCCGGTGGTGGCCAACTACGGTGAAGAGGCCGATATTACCTGGGTTGCGCCGTCCACCGGCGCCTACATCATCACCGTGTCCGCATCCCCTCATATCAGTGATCCATTGGGCACATACTTCCTGAAAGTGGACGCGGAGGTGGGACTGGAGGACCGGCATAGCGATGTTCTGACTGGAGCGACCGAAATCGACTTGGGAAACAGCATTGGGGGCACCATCAGCCCTGTGGATGATAAAGACAATTTCTCCTTCTCGGCGGAAAAGGGGCGAACCTACTTGGTTGAGGTCAAGACCGATAATGAAGAGCCCTTCAGGTTCACCGTTACGAATCCAAATTCTGGATTCACCGACTCCAACTACGGCACGGGTTCGCTGCTGTCCGTTACGGCGCCGGTGACCGAGACATTTTTCGTCATCGTCTCGGCCGCCCAGTCAGGTGACGCCGCGGCGGGGACCTACCAGATCACCGTCACGCCCGATAATCTCGCCCCGACCATCAACCCGCCCCAAGGAGGCCAGCCATTCTCCATGCGCCCCGTGGCATTCGAGATGGTGCTTGGGGCAGGCGTCAGGGCAGCGCCTCCCGGCGGGACCGTGAGGGTTCCCATCATGGTGGAAAAAGCGGAGGACGTGGTCGGGGCCACATTCACCCTGGCCTATGACCCATCCGTGGTGGAAGTCGTCGGTGTGACCAAGGGATCCCTTTTCGCTCCTGCCACGTTCAGAGTCCATTCCGATGATCCGGGGGTGATCCGCTTTGGTTTCGCCTCGGACGACCCAGTGGTCGGTGACGGATCAGCTGCCGTGGTGGAATTCAGGGCGGTGGGTGAATTGGGAAGTTTCACCCAGCTAACCCTCTCCAGGAGCCTGGTGAGCGATTCCTATAGCCGGCCTCTTTCCATCTCTCTTGAGAACGGTTCGGTGACGATAGGCCTGCGGACCGCCGGCGACGGAGACGGCGACGGAGCCATTACGCCTTTGGATGGATTGATTGCCCTGAGAATGGCTATGAACATTATGGAAGTGGATTTGGCCCTGGATATAGACGGGGACGGGGCGGTGACCATTGAAGATGCGCGTCAAATCCTGGCCTTAGCCGGACCGGAGAAAGGAAACTAATATGAACGGTTTTCGAGTTTGGATTGATATAGCCCTGGTCACGGTGACCGCTAGGTACAAGTGGATCTTGGGCGCCGCGGCGGTCATCGCCGTGGTTGCCGGCGGGTTGTATGCGGTGGGAGCGTTGGCAGGCGGTGATGCCGCCGGCGGCGCCCTGACCGGGGCGACTGAATCTCCAACCGCTGTGCCTACCGCGCCCCCGCCTACGGCTGTGGTTTTGGTTGATCCAACGCCCATTCCAACCCCGGTGAATACTCCGGCGCCCAGGCTCTTGCCCACGGTGGCGCCCGTCGTCAAGATCGAACCTACACCGCTGATTGAACCGACGCCCGCGCCCCCGCAGGTGGTGCAGGTGCCTATCAACCTGCGAGGAGCCTCCCAGGTGGGTAGCCTGGAGTTGGTGTTGAGCTACGAGCCGTCGCTGCTGGAGTTCTCCGGCGTGGCCAACGGTGATCTGGCGATGAACGCGATCATCGAATCGCGGGTATCGGCCCCCGGCAAAGTATGGGTAGGCATGATCGATGCTCAAGGCTTAACCGGCGATGGCGCCATGGTGATAGTCTCTTTCCGAACCATCAAGGGAACTACCGCCAATAGCCCTCTGCTGCTGGAGGAGGTGTCTGGCTACAACGCAAATACCCTGATCGACTTGATCTCCAGTTCATCTCCGGGTCTGTTGGCGATGTATGACGGTTCTTACACCGCACCGGTTGTGGCGTTTCATTAACGGTTTAGCCACTATAAATGGATGGGTGATGCTATAGCCAATAAGGTTTCATTCACCCACCAGGCAACCATGATGTTTGAACTGGCCCCGGTGAACGCCGGGGCCTTAGCTTTGTAAGAGCGCGGGTTTTGGACACCATGATCGGCCGATTCGTCTCAACCGGGACGAGCAGAACAGGGAACCTCTCATTACCCGCGTTTGATCATAGCCGGATATGGCTATTAGTTCCGGTGTTTGGCCGGAACAAAACCGCCAAATCTTGGGATGCACGTTCTCTTTTCGGAGCATATAATGCGTTCATCAAAACCAGAAGGAGGTAATAATATGGTAACTGTTCAGACTTGATGAGGTGAATTGGCTCAAAGCCGTTGGAACAACGCTGGCATGGCCGGGGGAGTTGTGGCATACCAGGGAGGTGGACACTGAACTAGACCTGAACGCGGCGAGTCGCGAAACTCTGCTGGAGATAATTGCCGGCCAGCGGGGAGTCATTGCCGATTTGCAAAGGCGGATTGGGGTTCTGGAATCCCGTCCCAACCGGCGCGGGTCGTCGGGGATGCCGGGTAATCAGCCGCACTCCAGCCGGCAAGCGCCGGAGAAAAAGGAGCCCAGAAAGCCGCGCCGCCATGGCTTCGCCCGCCAGCGCATGACTCCTACCCGGCGGGTGGAGCATGCCGTGGCGGTCTGTCCCGACTGCGGGACTCACCTGAACGGCGGATGGGTACAGCGAACTCGGGAAGTCATTGAGCTACCGGTGGCTCCGGTAGAAGTGACCGAGCACGCCCTGGTAGCCCGCATCTGTCCGGTATGCCAGCGGCGCCGGCTGCCCAAAGAGGCCCTGCAGGGGGTGGTTCTGGGCCAGCAGCGCCTGGGGGTCAATCTGGTAAGCCTGATGGTGACCCTGCGGGAGGAGGGACGGTTGCCCATAAGAATCATCCAATGATACCTGGCAATGGTACCTGGAGAGCGTCCATCAGTTGCACCTGAGTGTTGGCGCCATCGTCGAGGCCGTCCATGGAGTAGCCTGTCAGGCTGAGACGGCGGTGCGAGAGGTGCTCGAGCAAGTCCGCGCCAGTCCCGTGGTGCAGGGCGACGAAACCGGCTGGCGCCAGGACGGGAGCAACGGCTATGTTTGGACCTTCAGCACTCCCAGCGAACGATACTTCCTGCGTCGGGGTCGGGATAAGGGGGTGGTGGATGAGGTGCTGGATTCCTCCTTCAGCGGAGTGTTGGTCAGTGATTTCTACGCGGCCTATAACCACTACCCGGGCCTGAAGCAACGGTGCTGGGCTCATCTGCTGCGGGATATCCATGACCTGAAAGGGTTGTACCCAGAAGACGCTGGGCTGGCTCAGTGGGCCGAGGCGGTTCACCAGGTCTACACGGAGGCCAAGGCCTCGGTCCTTCCCCGAGCCCAGCCAGGCCATCGCACCCAGCTAATGCTGGAGGAGAAACTAATGGTCTTGGCGCGGCCTTTCCTTAAAGATCCCCTGGCGGTTCAGGCCAAGCTCTGCCGGCGCATGGAACGGTTCATCAAGGAACTGTTTGTCTTCGTGTCGGACCCAGCCGTGCCTTCAGACAACAACGCCGCCGAGCGGAGCCTGCGGCATCTGGTAACCAGTCGCAAGATCAGCGGCGGCGCCCGCTCAGGGCAGGGCGCCGACAGCAAGATGACCTTGGCATCCCTCTTTGGCACCTGGCGGGCCAGAGGTCTCAATCCCCTCCTGGAATGCCGCCGGTTGCTCACTTCCCCTCAACTCTGAACAGTTTCATAATATGGCTTACGATTTGACTCGAGCCCTCTTAGAAGTTTGCACCTGTAACATTCTCTGCCCGTGCTGGGTTGGTGAGGACCCTGATAACGGAGATTGTCAATCCATAATGGCGTGGCATTTCGAAAGTGGCGTCATCGACGGAGTGGACGTGGCGGGTCTCACGTTTTCAGCAGTGATGGATATCCCCGGCAATGTTCTTGCGGGCAACTGGCGCGCCATGGTCTATGTGGATGACAAAAGCTCGCCGCAGCAAGAGGAAGCTCTCCTGAATTTGTATACCGGCAAGTTGGGAGGCCCCGTAGCGGATTTGGTCAAGTTGATCGGTGAAGTCGTAGGTGTCGAGCGCGTCCCCATCACCTTCGATTTGGATGGTGTTTCAGGGTCGGTCAAGATTGGGGCCGCGGCGGAAGCCCAATTGGTGGCGTACAAGGGGGCCTCGGGTAAGGAATCCGCCCTTTACGACACCGTTTTCAGCACGATACCGGGCGCTCCGGCGTATGTGGGCAAGGCCACGAATTACCGGGCGGATGTCCCCGCTTTGAATGTAGACATCAACCTGACGGACCATAATGCCATTTCAGGCCCCTTCCACTTCGAAGGCTAGCTTCGAATAAGCCGCACAGCATAATCCAGTGTTAGTCGTTGGCGGGCCTCTCAACGCACCGTTGTTGGTCCGCCGGCCACTTTAGGCGTTTTATATTGCAAGCCGTACGCAGCGACAAATTATTCCTTGTTCTACTCACGGCCTTGATCGCCCTGGCCTGGTTGAGTTTGTGGGTGTGGGGGCAATCCCCTTACGCCCGGTTCTTGGATCATGAGGCGCTCACCGAAGTCACCAGCCAGGACATTGGCCTTTTGGTGTTCTTCGTAGCGGGCTGGACGCTGATGATCTTCGCGATGATGTTGCCGACTACAATGCCGCTCATCAACATGTTTCGCACCATGACCAACGACCGTTCCAACCACCTGGCTCTATCTGGATTCCTTGCCGCCGGATATTTAGGGGTTTGGATGGCGTTTGGTGTCTTGGTGCACGTGGCTGATTTGGGCGTGCACGAGGCGGCCGAGCAGATTAGATGGCTTGACTCCAATGATTGGGTCATCGGCGCCGGTATCCTCTTGTTCGCTGGGGCCTACCAATTTACCCCCCTGAAGTACCATTGCCTAGACAAGTGCCGGTCGCCGTTCAGTTTCATTACCGCGCGTTGGAGCGGAGGCAACGAATCGGTTCAGGCATTCCGAATAGGACTAGACCACGGGATATTCTGCCTTGGTTGCTGCTGGACTTTGATGCTTCTGATGTTTGGCGTGGGCGCCGGAAGCGTTAGCTGGATGTTGTTGTTGGGATCCGTGATGGCGGTGGAGAAGAACATGCCGTGGGGCCGGAAATTAAGCACCCCCTTGGGACTGGCCCTGATCGGTTCGGGATTGTTCACGGTGTTCTTGAACTACTGACGACCAGGCTCCGGCAGCGGCGACTTACCAGTCGTATGAAAAATAGGAGTATTTGAATAGGCCCCGGCGAATGCCGGGGCCTATTCTGTGGATCAGGCTTGGAGCGGGTGATGAGAATCGAACTCACGTTACCAGCTTGGGAAGCTGGAGCTCTACCATTGAGCTACACCCGCAGGGGAGCAATCCGGTTGGATTCGTTATGACTACCGGCACGATTGATGATAATTTGGCGGCGCCGGCCTTGTCAACGGACTTCAAGCAGAGTTGGCTGCTACCCTTTGGCCTTCATCAACCACTCTTGGGTCAGCACGTCTCCGGTCAGCCATCTCTCGTGGGTTTCTTGCCGCCCCGCTGGCACCTCGACACCCAGGCCGTCAGACAAGCGTGTCATGAAGTTAAACACGCAGGTGATTAACACCACCGACAATATCTGTTCATCGCTGAGTCCCAGGCCGCGCAGCGTTTCTACGTCTGTCTCTTGCATTGACGTGGGATTGCTGGTGAGCTTAGAAGCAAAGTCCAACATGCCCCGGGTTGCCGGGTCCAGGTCTGCGTTGCGGTAATCGTGCATGATATGGCTGGCAAGCTCCGGGTCATCGGAGTGTTGACGGAGGAACCCTCCGTGGGCCATGGTTCAATACCGACATTTGTTGGTTACCGAGACCGCGGTGGCAATGGCTTCCTCCTGTACTCTGGTCAAGGCTGAAGACCCAAATGTGACCGCCTGGTTTAGGTTGCTCACCGCTTCCATACCTTTAGGATTTATGGACATGACTTTGATCACGTTTGAAACATTGAGGTCGGCCTCTTGGATCCAAGACATTGCACATCCTCCACGCGAATAAACCTTCAGAAGTGTTCCGGCGCTCCCGCCTTTCAAGGCGCCAATCATTATAGCGGCTGTCAATTCCTGCCGGGGGAAGCCCGAACACCGTGTAAATTGATCATTATTTTCGCTGGCAGGCGGTTAAGAGTGACGGGATCTGAACTTGGTTGCTGCGTTGCGTTGCAGCCGGGATACCTGGATGGGAGAGATGCCTAAGCGGCGGGCAATGGCCCGTGGCGATAGGCTGGAGGTATATTTTAAATACATGACGGCCTGAGGTGGTACCCAAAAACTAGACAGGTGGCTAAGAGAGAGTCCAGCTCCTAAAATACCGGCAGCGGTTGCTGTTGGGGAGGAGAAGGACATGAGGCAGACGAGGAAGAAACACAGCCCAGCGTTCAAGGCCAAGGTGGCCCTGGCCGCTCTTCAAGGGGAAGAGACCATCGCCCAGTTGGCCAGCCGATTTGAGGTCCATCCCAGCCAGATTCACGCTTGGAAAAGGGCCCTGTTAGAAAGGGCCCTGTTAGAAGGAGCTCCGGAGCTATTTGCCGACAACCATAAATCCCAGGAAAAGGCCAAAGAAGCTCAAATTGACCAACTCTACCGGCACATCGGCCAGCTGAAGGTGGAACGCGATTTTTTGTCGGAAAGGTCCGGTCTATGAATCGCAGCCTGCGGCAGGCCATGATCGACCGAGGCCATAAGCAACTGTCCCTGGTCCGTCAGTGTACACTGCTGAACATCAGCCGAGCCTCAGTGTACTACCGGCCAGTCTCGACCAGAGCAGAAGACCTGGAGTTGATGGCTCGGATGGACCGTCAGTATTTGAAGACGCCCTTCTACGGTTCCAGGAGGATGAAGGCCTGGCTGCTGGCAGAGGGCTACCTAGTGAGCCGAAGCAAGGTTCGAAGGCTGATGCGGTTGATGGGCCTGGAAGCCATCTATCGGCGTCCCAACACTAGCAAGCCAGCTCCGGGACATCGGGTCTATCCCTACCTGCTGAAGGGAGTGGATGTTAATCGGGTCGACCAGGTCTGGGCGGCGGACATTACCTACATTCCCATGGCTCAGGGCTTCCTGTACCTGGTGGCCATCATGGACTGGCACAGCCGGCATGTGCTGGCCTGGAAGCTCTCCAACACCATGGACACGGACTTCTGTGTGACGGCGTTGGAGGCAGCATTGGGCAAGGGACGGCCGGAGGTCTTTAACACGGACCAGGGGGCACAGTTCACCAGTGATGCCTTTACCCAGACGTTGGAGGAGCGGGGCATTCGGGTCAGCATGGATGGTAAAGGTAGGTACCTGGACAACATCTTTGTGGAGCGGTTGTGGCGGAGCATCAAGTATGAGGAGGTGTATCTGAAGGCATACCAGACTGTCGCAGAAGCCCGAGTTGGGATCAACGCTTACCTGGAGTTCTACAACCGGCGGAGACCTCACCAGTCTTTGGGCTATCGAACCCCAGCACAGGTGTACCAAAAGGGCCAGGCAGAAAAGAGGGTAGCAGCTCAAGAACCAGGGCTGACATCGGGCTTGGTGAAACCTAGCGTAGGGGCGGGAGACTCTCTTAATTTAGCCCTCAGGCTGTCTTAATCATTGGGTCCACCTTATTTGTCCTTCGTCGAAATTTCCGGACTCAAGCTCCAAAACCAATGCGGAGAGGTGCAAGCGGGACGTCCCTAATTTCAGAGATAATGCCTGCTCAAGGTACCCCCTGGCTGACTTTGTATTACCGATAATAGTGGCTAAGGTACACGCTTGGGCGAGACTCTAACCCAGCATGTCGCGGTGCCCAATTCTTTTCGCAATCTCAAGCCAGGCCATGGAGTGTGAATTGGCTTCATCCGGGTCACCCAAAATAGTGCAAGCCAGCTCGGCAGCTTCCTGGGCCGACGCTTCAGCAATAGGGTCATTAACATTCTTCGCTAATTCGATAGAAGGTAAGCACTTTGCCAGAGTATCATCAAACCTGCAGAACCAATTGTCTAATTCAGCTGCGCCGGTTCGCGTACGTATTTCCAACAGTGGGTCATTCTCCCTCTCAGCAATCTTAAGTGCCCTTGCAAACGCCTCCTGAGCACCTTCGTAATTGCCTTGGAGGCGACCCAAGTCCATTCCATAACGAGAAAGCAGGTATCCAGCCTGTAGAGAATTTGGTGGAACTAGGTTCAAAGCCCGTGGAATCAATTGCGTTGCACCGACAAACAAAGCAGCATTAGTAGAGGAGAGTCTGTATTCTGCGACGGCGACAGCACGGTCGATAACCATATGCTCCTCGTAATAATTGAAAGCACGTTTTAGCGATTCCACAGCAGTTGCCAGCTGTGTTCTTTCCAATGTGGCCGCCTGGGACCGGCCTAACCCAAACCAAAGTGCCGCAGCCTGAGCATCTACCGGCTCTCCTACCCTAGCGTCAAGCCCTCTTTGAAAATGGGCTAAGGCCTCCTCCCAGGCGTAGGTTTCCAGGGCACGTTCCCCGGCCAGGAGCGAATAGTTGGCCAATTTCACTGGTCCAGTGATGGCCTCGGCTTCGGCGATGTGGTGGGCCAATTCAGCGGCGTGGGTCTCGGCGTTGTCGCCATAAAACTCTTCCAAAGATTCGGCGATACGGGCAATAGGGCGGCCTTGCGTCGTTGGCGACGTGGGCTACGTCGAGGACAGTGTTATCCCACTATCTCCATGCCATACCTGGACGCGGGGGCCAAAATGGTGTCCATGTCCGTCTGGCCAGCGATTTCCTCAAACAATCCCTGGACTGCCGCTGGAGAAAATATGAGGAGCACGGCAGATTCATCACAATTTCTTCCGTAACAACGAGTATTTGGGAGGCAAAACTCCGGCTGAAGCAGCAAACGCCGACCTACCGTTCTAAAGCTGGGAAGATATGGTGAAGGCTTAACACGTCCAGAGGCACAAACATTCACGGGTGTTCGGTAACTAAACCAAAGATAAGGTGAAACCCGCATAAAGCGAACCCGTAGAGGAGTTGCGCTATCCTGTAAAAGAAGTTGAGTGGCGGTGGAGGATGGGATGACAGACATAGTGCAACTCCTGGAACGGTGGCAACTGGATGTAGGCGACTTACGGGAAAGGATGTATCGGGCGCCAACACCTCGTGAGCGGGAGCGTTGGCATGGGCTATGGTTGTTGGCCCAAGGGTGGTCGGCCACTCAAGTGGCTGAGGCTTTGGAGAGAGAGCCTCATACCATCGGAAACTGGCTGGACAACTTTCGCCAAGGCGGGGCCCAAGGTTTGGTCTTTGAGCAGACTGGGGGTTCCCCCCCGTCTTGAACCGAGGTCAACAGAACCAACTGAAGTCTGCGGTGCAAAATCCGCCTGGGGAGGCGGGGATTGAATTGTCCAACTGGAACTGGAAAGTAGTAAGGCAATTTCTCAAGCAGAGCTTTGACCTGGGGCTGAGTCGGAGCAGTTGCTTGAACTACCTCCATCGGTTGGGCTTCGTGCTGAAGCGACCCAAGAAACGCCTCCTGAAAGCCAAGGATGAAGAACGGAAAGCCTTCGTCCTCCAGTACAGCCAAATCCGAGAGGAGGCCCAAGAGAGTGGAGCCAAGATCTTCTTCGTGGATGAAGCCCACTTTCGGGCCGATGCCGACCTGCGAGGCAAATGGGTACTCAAGGGAGAGGCAGCGCTGGTGGACTCCACCAGTCCCCGGTGGGGAGAGAAGGCCTGCTACTACTCGGGAGTTTGTCTGGAGACTGGGGAGGTGGAAGCCATGGAAATAGCTGGAAACAGCAATGCCGAGACCTCCACCGCCTTTTTACAGCAGCTAAGAGCAAACCATCCTGGACCTCTGGTAGTAATCTGGGACAATGGGCCAGCCCACCGAGGAGCAGCGATTCGCAGCTATTTGACCACTCCTGACTTGCATCTGAGGTTGGTGGCCTTACCGGCCTACAGTCCAGACTTCAACGCCGACGAAGCCGTCTGGGACTGGGCCAGAGAAGAGGTCACGGCCAACGAATGCCACGGAACAAAAGCCAAAGTCCAAGAGAAGATGAATCAATTCTTCGGCGGGCTAATTCATCGTAAGGATGAAGTGAAACATCGCTGCCGAACCCGGTTACAGGCCCGAGCCGATGCTTTGATCTTTACACCTGCCGTGCCTTTGCCATCACTGCCCAATGTAGTTCCCACCTTGGCTTTGGTTTAGACACACAACCCTGCTCAGGCAATACAGAAAGTGGCCATCACCACCTGAGACACATCGCGTAAGGTCCACGCGTTTCTTAGGTCTCCCCAAAGAGCTCATTTAGATGATGGCGAATAGACGGGAGGTCATCAGCAACGAACGACTTCATTCGATAATCGAATTTCGATTTAATGGATTCCATGTCCATTTCGCCATAATCACCGGCGGTCAAAAAATTCATCCTATACAGCGAGGTCCATTTGCTGCTGCTCATAGAGTGTTGCGGGAGGCGTTGAAACATGCCGTACAGTGGCAACTCTTGATGCGAAATGTCTGTGACGCAGTGGACCCGCCACGACCTCGGCGAAAAGAAATGTCCACACTCGTAGGGGGAGATATCCAGCGGTTCCTCGACGCCGCATCGGGTTCGCCCTATGGTCCGGTGTTCTTCTTGGCATTGTACACAGGCATGAGAAGGTCGGAATTAATGGGATTGAAGTGGTCCTCGGTGGATTTCGAGCATAAAACCATCTCGGTGACACAAATCATTGTCCGCATCACTGGCCAAGGGTTGATGGCGATGGAACCAAAAACCTCCCGGTCACGGCGTCTTATTAGCTTGCCACCGGATGCTGTAGCGCTGCTTGCGGGCTTGAAAGCGAAACGGTTGGAGGACAGTCGGTCGATTGGGATTGAGATGAAAGAGTCGAGTTACGTGTTTGCCCGAGCAGATGGCAGCTTGGTCGACCCGGATACCATCACTCATGCATTTGCCGATGTAATCAAACTCGCTGGCCTACCGCACGTGCGTTTCCACGACCTCAGACACACGCATGCAACGATGATGATGGAAGAGGGTGTAAACCCGAAAACGGTGGCAGACCGCCTGGGACATGCCAGTGTGGTTATCACTTTAGATACTTATTCACACGTTCTACCTGGTCTTCAAGAAGAAGCGGCGTTGAAGTTTGAGCAGGCTGTTCGGAGGTCAGGTGACCGCCAGTTGACCCCCGAATTGTAAAAAATGTCGGCAAAATGTCGGCAATCCTCAAAAACAAAGGCCTCTAACATCACGCTAGAGGCCAAATTTGTGCCTAAAAAGTGGAGCCGGTGAGGGGAGTCGAACCCTTGACCTGCGGTTTACGAAACCGCTGCTCTACCACTGAGCTACACCGGCCCGTATCTGGTTAGCTACGAATTTTCGGAGGTTTTTACAGTGTAAAACAAGGACGTGAGACGCGGTTTTTAACGTCGCAAATGCATCACACAGATGTCACACCGGCATCACACCTTGATCATAATCCCAACGTAACTCCATCACGGAATTTTGCTCCGGGATGGAGGTTTGCTTTTTAATGGACACAAAACGGCTTCGTTGGAACACAATGGACAAGAATGAAATACCCCTCGCCAGACTAACCGAACAATATCTTACCACCTGCCGAACCGAGGCAAAAACAGCTTCTACGCTGCGCGGATACACGGAGAAGCTTGGGCGCTTTATCCGTTGGTGGGAGGATGCGCGCCTGGCTGACTTCTCGGTGGAGCTGGCCCGGGAGTATATCGCATACCTTCAGGTCGCCCCTTAGGCCGCAAACCTCGCGCTAAAGGGTGGGCGGCCAGGAACTCAAGGAGGCTGGCTCTCCCCAGACGGGGGCTCCGATGAAGCCCCATCTGGGGAGAGCCAGGTGGACCTGTAAGCCGGGTTTCCGGTCCACCTATTTCAATTGGCATTAAATGGCCGGCCGGTTCGGGATCTTCAAGTGGACCCAGTTCAACGTTTCCCATGATCCTTCCTTAGACAGTTTTGTCGAGTCATCGGCGGCAATTGTGGGTATGATACTACGCCGCCAGTCGCCCGGGAACGACCATTTTCATACTCAGCTTTCATGCCCTATTACATGATCAAATTGTCTGAGCGTGGCCCAGTGGCTAGCGCGCTTCGTTAGGGACACCGAGTATAGCATTACATCATCTAATTTACTTTTTTATTGGGGTGTAGCGCAGTGGCTAGCGCGCTTCGTTCGGGACGAAGAGGCCGGTGGTTCGAGTCCACTCACCCCGACCATTATTATAGACCTAATTCGTAACAGATATACTTTCGTATATCTGTTTATTTACGTCCCATATGTTAACCCGACACATTCGGCATCTAGGCCCATGGCTGCAGATGATCCCCGCCGGGGAGAGTCGAAATTTCACGAAAAGGAAGCGCCTTTGGTAGTCGGTTTACGAGGCTCCTAATTAAGTCCACGTAGTCATCCCGATGTTTGTTCAATGGTGATAAACTTTTGGTGCCAAAGGGCAGTTCGTTTGCGGGAATTCCGACTGCTATCCGCCTGATCGACTTAGGTTCCAATCTTTCCACAAGCCGGAAGTCTTTAAACGGAACTCTATCAGATCAGTACTAACTTGCTGTTGTGAGGCGATTTCTCTGACACTTTCACCGTCTTTCATGCCCTGAAAGAGGACTGCACGAGGGACGAGAGCCGCTGCTCCCACCCAATATGCTTGTGTCTCATTAGACTTGTTATAGGTCCGCATCGTCATTCCGCCAGGGCCCAGACTCAACTTGCTGGGCTTGTGTCTCAAGAAAATATGGGCTATCTCTTCCATCAGGGTTGCCCTCTGTCGGGTGTTTGGGTGTGTAGGGTTCATGGCGATAACCGCTGATCCATCCGGCAGCTCTACACTGCCAGCGGACCAGCTATCTTGGTCTAGCTGAGTAAGCTGCGTCAACTCTTTCAATGTAAGGCCGATGACATTGCTGGGTCTGCTTGCCCAACTCGTCGGTATGGATGCGGTATGGATGCGGGGACCTGGCTACGGAAGATCCGGACCAACGAGCCGTTCTCGATAGAAGAAGTGGCGGAAATAACGAAAGAGCTTTCTCCTCCAGTTAGACCGTTCGACCAGCCGGTGCCAGGCCAGCGATTCGGTGACTGGGAACAGGCCCAATGTGGCCGGCTGTTGCTGCCGGATATAGACGATGAGATCCCTGTTCCTTTTGCTCCTACGTTGGCCGGTGTTCTATTGGCGGGTGAAGTGCTCAAGCAGCATCTTTTCCCCTACGCTGTGCTCGACTCCTACTATTGGAACACGTTGGTCGGGAGTTTCATGATTCACAACCGTGCAAATAGGAGGCTACCAAACCCTGAATGTCAGTTTTGTACCGATCGGGCGTATTTGGATCAGTATAAACGCCGGTGGGGAACATAAATGAAAAGCAGGAATACAGGGATCAAGCACTCTACCTTGGCATCGGGTGCTCATTTGGCCGACACCGATCCGTGGCCTTCGTGGAGATCCTGGCGGAGCAGTTGATGGACATGGGCCATCAGGTGAAGATCAAACACCGGGACATTGATATCGTGTTTGACGGACGCCGTGGCGGTAAGGGTAGATAAGTCAAAGGGGTTAGAGAACGCTAGCTCTAACCTCAAGGGTATTAGTCTAAACTGCTATCGATGGGCTAACTACAGATACCCAACATTCTATGGCGCAGTTGATAGGGGTGAAGTGAACACGATTGCTCTGGTTCCGACAATCCGCAACAAGCCAGATTTCGAGGGCGAGCACTACCTTGAGATAGAGATAGACGGAAAGCCACTGGCGCATCACTTCGCTGGCCAACTGGGCGCTCATCCTTCTCATATTTCCCCCTTTGGTTGGAGCAAGAGCCCAGGAAAACTAATGGGTTACGATTGGGAGCAGCTGCTTGGCAATCAAACGCTTGAGTCGGGTCGGGTTCCGGTCCTGGCATGCGAACTCTGTGGGACCGTTGGGTGCGGAGCATTCACCGTGCGAATCTTGATGGAAGGACATTTAGTCCGGTGGACCGACTGGGCGTACGAAACAGGCTTTGAGGACTTAGATGGCGCCGGTACCGCCGGTCCTCCAGAGTGGCCCACCAAGCCTGGTGATTTTTTGTTTGATCGAGAGCTATATGAGGGCGTTCTTCGAGAGTATTTACAGCCACCAAGATTCTCTTGGTTTTCCCGTTTGATGCGCAAACGTTAATCTCAGCGCCTGCGAATACTCACTCAGCCCGTATGCATCTGGGGGCTGATACTACCCACTTCGTCATAGCCCAAGGAAATACACTACTCCGGATCTGATGTGCCCCGATTTGGCTTAGAATGCCGTCTCAGGTGGGCTCTACCAATTGGGGCCGTTCAGGCTTGAGTGTCTCAGTTATCGCCAAGGTTTGAAGCTCACTTTCTGGCCCAGGGCCGGTTCAATAGTCGATTGGACGGCTAAAAGATCCCCCCTCTGCGAGGCGTCAGTGGATTAATCGTCGATGTCGCTCCAGTCCTTGCCGGTTGTTGCCGCCATTTGCCATCTCCGGCTCCTCTTGTCGGACCATCGGTCCCTTCCAGGCACGGAGAGGGTCTCCTCTTGATGTCACTAAGATACATCAAGAGAAAAAACGCCAGCAGTCGGTGGCGAAAAACCCACCACCCATCTTGAACGAGTCTTAGCCGATGCCCCTGCAAATGTTTTCCAATTCTGTCAGGGCTGACACCTCAAAATCCGGTCCAACACCCGTATCGTTTTTATGGCCTCCACGGTTCAACCAGACCGACCACACTCCCGCTTGTCGTGCGCCACCGACGTCGTTTTTGAGGGAATCACCGACGTGCGCGAGTTGATTGTTTGTGCACCTCGCCTGTTTTAACGCTATCTCGAACAATCTTGGATCCGGCTTCTCCACGCCGTGGTCTTGAGAGAAGACCACAAAGCTAAATCTACCCTCTAGACCGCACCGTTCCGGATAACTGTTGCCGTTTGAGATTAGCCCTAGCTGAAATTGTCCCCCCAGGGAGTCCAGGGCTGGAAGCACATCGTCGAAGATCTCGATATCCTCGTATCGGTGCTTGAGATATACGGCATTGAGATGAGTGGCCAACTTATCATCCGAAATGCCCAGGATGCCGCCGTTGCTCACCGTGCCCCATCTGCTCTGGGTGGCTTGCTGTAGGAAATCATCGATGGCGCCAGTACCCCGGTCTTTGAAGTCGTTTAGCAAGTCCCAGTTGACTTGTAGCCCAGCCATGGTGGTTAGGGCCGGATACCAAGCCCCGGCGGCTCCCGCTTCTTGCAACTCCTCTAGCGTGGGATGGGTCTGGCTTCCGTGGGTAAACAAGGGCAACACCGGCCCTCGAATACGCCGGATGGCTTCTTTGTTTTCTTCCCAAGATTGCACGGCAGGGCAAACCACGTCCACGTTAGTTTCCCGTTTGTAAGCCAAACAGCGTTCCATAACCTCTTGAAAAGTTGCTCCTGGAACCCCGGCGTAGTCGCACCGGGCCACGATTACGAAGTCCGGGTCCAATTCCATCTTGGCGTCCATCGCGGCGCGCAGTTTACCCACCATTTCCTCGACGGGGACACAACGGCGGCGCGGCCCCGACTTGGGCGGATAGGTCTGGTCCTCCAGATGGGTACCGGCTATCCCGGCTCGGATGTACTCCTTCACGGTCTGGTAGACGGTTATAGCGTCGCCGTAGCCGGTGTCCATGTCGACAAAAGCCGGAATATCTACGGTCATGGTGATTCGCCGGGCGTTGTCTACCATGTCCCGCATACTAGTGCCGCCTTCGGTCAACCCCAGAACATGGGCCGAGGTGTTGCCTCCCGACATGTAAAAAGCCTCGAAGCCCAGGAGTTCCGCCATCTTGGCGCCAATCGGGTTCATCCCCCCGGGTAAAACGAAAATCTCCGGCCGCTCGAACAATTCCTTTAGACGGGTAGTCATTCGCTTATTGTCTGGCATGACGTTTCCTTTTCACGGGATTAACCATAATCAGGCGGGGGCATTGTAGACGCAGGGGGTATGGTACAACTTCCGAAGCTAGTCCCGAAACCCATACTCCTCTCTCCCTTCTAGGTAGCCGTTAAGGCCCCCCGGCCAGGTCATATTCTGCGGTAAATCCTATGTAGTCCCGGAGGCGGGAAACGTCCATCCGAGACCTGGAGCCGCCGTATGAGACGTCATTCTCGTCGCCGGGGGAGGCCTCTTCCACCAGGATGCCGGGTCGCAGGTCTTGCAAAGCGTCTGATGGTGAAGAAGGGCTGGAACGTCAATATCATGGTGTCTGCCCTGCACGAAGACCTGTATACCGGCGGCTCCAAGAGTGGTTACTTACCGTTTGGCCTTGGTAACAAACGGTGTCCAGGTGAAGCTTTCGCGCTGAGCTCGAGCGCGACGATCCTCGAGACTATCTTTGCGAATTTCAACTTGTCCGTCACAGGAGGCTCGCCGGAGCTCGGGTTCATTCCTGGGTTGCGACCCGCAGCAAGTGGTTACATTAAGCTTACGCCGAACCACGCCATGTCAGGAGGATTTAACAATGCTTGAAGTACGATAGCATCACGGCATCTCGCTAAGCAGCGTCGGCATCGGGACATGGGCCATCGGAGGACCATACTGGACGGCTGATGAGCCGACAGGATGGAGCGGACCATTGGACGACGAGGATAGCAAAGCAGGTTTGCGGATTGCGTGACGGAAGGGGATTCAATCACGGTTATGGCCGTCGCTACCGATAACTTGGAGCAAACGACCACCGCCTCCGTGGTAGTTCCAGTGACCTTCGCTGGCCCTATTGTTAACATAACTTCGCCAGCGGAAGGGTCGACCGTCAGGGAAGGAGACACTGTCACTTTGACAGCAGCGGTGACAGGCGATGTTTCCACCGTAGTGTTGTCTTCGATGGCGCGTCATTGCCTGCTTTGACCCAAACTCCTTACACCGTCCAGTACGAAGTCCCAGTTTCCACATTACCGCCGGAATCCCCGTCATCATCACCGCCCCACGTATTCGTGGGAACGGCCTTAGTCAACGGCGCCGTGGTGACCGCCGTGGTGGAGATACCTCTTGCCTCACCGCTGACCCTTGAGGTTACTGTCACGGCGGACAACGGGCAGACGGCCACGGCCAGCCGCAGTGTCAGTGTATTGCATCTGTTGAACGCCAGAGAAGGCATTGTGTCCGACGGAACTTCAGCGTAAAAGTAGTGCAGCCACGAGGTCAGGTTTTTGCTGGTAAGACGGTCCGGTTCCAAATAGGAGGTCAGGTCGCAGGCCAAACTGCTGCATGGGTCCAGGGCGATGCCGGCGTTTTGAACCTGACAGCGAGCGCGCCTTGACCGGCCTGGCCGTCAGGGTTTTCAGTGGTTCCCTGAGGCTATTCTCGGATCTGGGGTCTCATCGGGGTATATGGCCGGCCATCGTGGTGGCGGTGCTTGTAGGGTCCTTCGACAGATAATCTCAGAATTTTGGCCTCAAAGTCACCAAAGATTGACCTCCACAAATCCTGAGGTTAGAGTCGCATTGCGGCCGTGGGTTTTTGGTTTCCGCAGCGGCGCCTTTTAACCCTTGAAATTCAAATGAGGTTGAGTTGATAAATGGAATTTGAACTCGGAAAGATACAGACTGTAGTTGGGACCGGGCTAGAAGGGTATGCCGGGGACGGCGGCCTGGCCACCGAGGCGTTGATCGGGGAGTCTTACGGGTGCGCCTTCGATTCGGCCGATAACCTTTACATCTGTGACGGCCGCAATCATACCGTCCGCCGCATTGATAGAGATTCGGGGGTGATCACCACAGTGGCGGGCGCCGGCGAAGCGGGTTACTCGGGAGACGGCGGCCCGGCGACAAAAGCCACCATGGACAATCTATATTCCCTTACCGTGGACGCCAACGGCGACATTTACATAGTCGACCGGTTTAATTGCGCCATCCGCAAAGTAGACGCCGCCACCGGCTTGATCACCACTGTCGCCGGAACCGGAGAACCCGGCTACGGTGGCGATGGTGGCCCCGGCGTGTTAGCCCAGATGCGCGAACCGAACGATTGTTATTTGGACGGCAATGGAGGATTGCTCATTGCCGACATCCAGGACCAACGAATTCGCCGTTTGGATCTTAAGACGGGAATCATCACAACATTCGCGGGAGACGGTGAGAAGCAAAGAGAAGGGGACGGCAAGCCTGCTGCTGAGGCGTCAATTTTGGGTCCAAGGGCCGTGTGCATGGACTCAAAAGGCAACACCTACATAGCCGAACGGGAAGGCAACGGCGTCCGCAAGGTGGACGCCAATGGAGTGATGTCTACCTTTGCCGGCACCGGCGTGCGGGGCTACACCGGGGATGGCGGCCCTGCGCTGGCCTCCACTTGGGGGGCGCCCAAAGCCATTCGGTGCGACAACCACGACAACGTGATAGTAGTGGACACGGAAAATAACGCCGTTCGGCGGATTGACGTCGACACCGGCATTGTAACCACGATTGCCGGCGGACATCAGGGAGGCGACGGCGACGGCGGCAACGCTACGGACGCCGGACTGGAGCGTCCTCACGGATGCGGGATCGACCGGCAGGGCAACCTTTACATCGCCGATGGCATCAACCACCGGGTGCGGGTCGTGGGTATGAGGTGACCGGTTAAGGTCACCACTAGATTCGCCATATTCCCGGTGAACACCGAAGATCAACCCCTTGCCGCGGCCAGGCATTCTCCCAGTAGGGAATGTTCCTTCGCTGTGTCTTCTTACCAGTTAGGCCGGAGGATTAGGCAAGAAGATTAGGACGCAAGCGCTCAAATTTGTCGAGAGGCGCCCATGAACCCTTGGAAATTAATAGACACGGCGCAAACGCCTGGAAACGGGGCAGAACTCACGCTGTTCCAGCGTGACAGCGAGTTCTCGATCAAAGCGGATAGTGATGAGCTGATGAACAGCCGTGTTTACGGCTCAGAGCAGGCTCTGGCCACACTTGGATGTCAGAAAATCAAAAATAACCCCAAGGCTCGGGTCCTGATCGGCGGGCTGGGCATGGGATACACGTTGAGGTCGGCGCTTGACGAACTTGGCGCCCAGGCCCAAGTGGCCGTCGCGGAACTCGTGCCTGCCGTGGTGGAGTGGAACCGGGGATACCTGGCCGATTTGGCCGGATATCCGCTTGATGACAGGCGGGTGACCGTTCATGAGGTCGATGTCGGGCAAATGATCAAGACTGCCAAGGACGCCTACGACGCCATCTTGCTCGATGTTGACAATGGCCCCCAGGCCCTTACATTCAAAGACAACGAATGGCTTTACAGCTTGAGCGGTCTGCAACGGACTTCTGCCGCGTTGCGGACCAAAGGCGTGTTGGCCATATGGTCCTCGGGGCCGGACGCCGGGTTTGCCAAAAGGTTGGGCCAGGCCGGATTCGATGTGGATGAGGTAGGCGTCCGAGGGCGTAAGGGAGGCAAAGGCGCCCATCACGTCGTTTGGGTCGCCGAGCGGCTTTAACCGCCGGCTGCCTTAAATTACTGACAAAAAAATCACCGGACAAACTCCGACGCCAACAATCCCACGTCTACATTCTCCACGTTGGGCCTAGACGCCCTGATCTCCTTCATGGCCCCCGCGTCGTATGACGCCGTCAACTCCTTGAGCCTGGGGTAGACCTCTTTGGTAAACAGGTTCATTGACTGCATCGTTTCATCGTAGGTCAAAAAGCCGGCTTGACCCATCATCAGCAGGTGGCCGAAACCACCCGAATACTCCCAGAAACTCTTTATTTGTTGAAAGACCTGGTCGGGAGTTCCGGCGAAAACATTGCCCCGGGCCTGTTGGGTTTCCAGCCGGGGATCACGCCGGTTGGGCTCTCCAGGCTTGGGACCCCTGATGATATTGGCCGCCACCGCCGGCGGATGGTAGCCAGGCGGATTGTTAAATTGCGGAGCGACTTTGTTGGATTTTATGTACCATAGAAGTTTCTCCGCCCCTTGTTTCGCCTCCTTCTCGTCATCGCCAACATAGACTATCGCGGCATAGGCGAGCCGGTCCAGGGGGGCTTCCTCTCCATGGGCTTCAAGGAATCCCTCCCGGTAACCGTCGAATAGGCTGCGTATATTCGGGTACCCGGCCAAGAAAACCGCCCCGATGTGTTGTCGCTTCGCAACCTGCGCGGCGGAACCCGCGCTGCCCATGGTGACCCAGACCGGAGGATGGGGCTGCTGGTACGGCCTTGGCCAAATATTGACCTGGCGGGCGTGAAACCAGCGGCCCTCGAAATTGAACGGGCCATCGTGGTTCGTCCAGGCCTTCATGATCAGGTCGTGGGCCTCCCACAGTTTTTCGGAGCCCCGGTAGGGATAAGCGTTGGCCGGAGCGATTTCATAGGGGACGCCCCGGACGAAGCCGCACTCCAGCCGGCCGCGGGATAGCACGTCGATGTAGGCCATCTCTTCGGCGACTCGTATCGGTTGTTTACGGTTGACAATGGGATTGCCCAAGATCAGGAGCCGGGCTTGCTTGGTCTCGCGGGCCAGAACCCCCAGGGCGATGGGCGCCGCCGGAAGCACACAGGTGGCGGTCTGGTGATGCTCATTGAGCATGATCTCCAAGCCCATTTCGTCGGCCGCGCCCCATATGTCCAGATACATGTTGTATAAGTCGGCGCCCACTTCCGGGTCGAAATGCTTGTTGGGAAGGTTGACCCGAATCGATTCGTAGGTTTCGTCGTCGGGCAGGTTCGGATAGGCGTCTTCGGTAAAAAACCAAGTTTTCATGTTTGATCCTATTACGAGGCGAATCTGAGGAAATGCTCGACGAATGCCGCCGGCTGCTCGACGTGGGGAGAGTGGCCGGAATCTGGGATAATCACCATGTCCGCGCCGGGGATCATGTCCCGGAACGCTTCGCCGTAGCTAGGAGAGACGACGCCGTCGTTTTCACCCCAAATGAGCAGCGTGGGAATGTCTATACGGTGCAACCGGTGGGGAAGTTTGGGGTTGTGCATATACGGTTCCCATGTATACAAGCCATGGGCAATCCTGTCAGATGCGAAAATCTGGAGTTCGTCATCGGTCATATCGCCCGGGTTGGGGGCCTTCGAGGGATCATGCCAGCTGATTCTCGTAAGCTCTGCCGGCGAGGTGGCGAACACGTCGGCGATATCGCGGTCGAATGGCCCGCCCACTTTGACGCCGACCGAATCCACCAGCACCAGCTTGGAGAATCGCCGCGTGTTGATCACGGCGAGCTCAGCCGCCGCCCAGCCGCCCATGGAGAAACCCATGAGGATGGCGTCTGTCAGGTCCAAATGGTCAATTAGGTCGAGGTAAAGGAAAATCAAATCTTGAAGATTATCAAAGTGCTCGGGTATTGGGGCGCCGGCAAATCCGGGATGCACCGGCTGTATTATTTCGAATTTTTCCGCCAATCGGTCGGCGAATGGGAAACGGTCGACGGGCCCGTCGCCGCCGTGAAGAATTAGAATCTGCTGCCCGGAGCCTTTACGGACCACGGGAAGGTCCACACCAATTAATCCGATGGTAGATGTTATATCCGTGACGGGCTCCTTATCCGATCGGAAATCATGAGAACTCGCGAATTGTACCATTCCGCTGCACAAGTCAACGCGTCAGGTCATTCTTGGGCAGGCGATTTAGATTAACTGAGACGAATCTTCACACTTTTTCTTGATTGTTCTATCGGATGACCCATGATGCCACCGATTGGCTATTGAGGTTAAGGGAATGGCTCGATAATATAAAAAGTAATCGAAAAGGCTGGCTTTGGGATTTCCATGAGCCGTGGCGGGATTTCTGGTATGAATAAATGCAGATGTGATGCACGCGGCTGCACCAACTGGGGGACCGAGGCCTATCCACGCGGACTTTGGCTATGCGCCCCGTGTGTTCAAATCGCCCGGCTGTTGGACCAGGCGGCTGAATAACCTCTCGGGACTTCGCCGTAGCAATGATCTGTAACGGTCCCGAGCATCGATCATCGATGGCCTACCTCCTAGCCCGAGCCGGCATTAACGGGCCTCCTGTTTAACCAGCTGCGGGCGTGGAGGCCGCCGTGGCCGGGGATGATGAAGGCGTAACGGTAGCCGCTTCTGGAGATGCCGCGGGTAAGGCGGTGGGCGGTTGGTTCGCGGTAGGAGCCGGGTCCTGGCCGCAGGCCAAACCAGCCGCGGCCAGGAAAACCAGGGAACCTAAGAGGAAGAACAGTCTCATAAGTGCTCACTTGTGGTCAGGTGTTGAAGCTATGTTTCAAGGCTCATCGATATGAGCGAGATTATACCAGTCTTTAGGTATCCATTTACCGGGTCTAGCCCAGGTTTTACGGCTAATTCGGTCCGTCGCTGGGTCCGGGAAATTGGCCTGGCATCCCTCGTACCGCCGCGATGATCCGATCTTCCAAATCGTCAGCGTCGCTATTAGGGACGAGACCATTCCTATCCATCCAAGCGATACTTTCAGCAAGGCTCTCGATAGATGGAAGTTGCGGCTTGAATTCTGGCACGTCTCTGGCTAGCTTCGCGCCGCTGAAGACTTGGGTATGGCCGAAGTTTTCACTTAAATCGCCAAAACGTTCAGGCGCTATCGCTATCAGAGTTTCCTGAGGGACATGAACGATGTCTGCGGTTACGCCTAATGCCTCCGCAACTTTACGGTGCCAATCGTCCCAGGTCATTGGCGTTGGATGGACCATGTTGTAAATCTCTCCAAGGCATTTAGAGCGGCCAAGAACTTCGGCGAATCCAATCCCGGCGTCCCGGGATGAAAGAAATTGAAAATAATTCAGCCCGTCTCCGGCGGATAGGATCGGCTTTCCCTTACGCAGCCGGTCTATCCAGCTGCCTTGTCCCCCTGCCTGCCGCCCCAGCATCCCCTTTCCATAGGTATAAGAGGGCTTGAAGATCGTCACCGGGAACCCGTCTTCCTCGTATGCCTTCAACAACAGCGCATCGGCGGCGATCTTTCCCTGCGCATATGATGAGGACCCGTTCAGCGGGGCTGATTCATCGAGATTGATTCCACTAAAGGGCGGCCCGTAGGTCATCACCGTGGAGCAATGGACAAAGAGATCGACGCGCCCACGGAAAGCCCGCAGAGAGGAGGAGGCGTCACCTGCGTCAAACGAGATCATGTCGATGACCGCGTCGAACCTTTCGGCGCCTAATCGACGCTCGAAATCTTCCCTGTCCTGGCGGTCGCCATGGATGACCTGAACTTCGGGCGGCGAGCCGCACCGCTGCCCCCGGTTAAACAGCACCACCTGGTGATTTCTCTCCAAAAGCGCCCCAACAACACCGCTGCTGATGTTACCGGTGCCGCCAATGACCAATACTCTCACTTGCGGTTGTCCCTCAAGTGGATGACTCGGCGCGTTTTTCGTTGACATGCCATCGGGAAGGAATGGTAGCGCCTCTGCTAAAGAATTGTCGATGGCGGATAGGATAGGTCCGAGGCGCGCTGCTTGGCCTTTACTGTCCGAGGGGAACCTTCACCACCTCCAGCTTGGCCAGGTAGTCTTGGCTGCTCAGCTTCACGGTGGATATGGGTTGGGGCGCCAGCTCTAACAAAGCCAGCGTGTAGGCGCCGTGTTTACCAACGACCCTGTTTTCTTGGCCGGCCTCGGCACCGGCTTCTAAGGTCATATCAACCGTTCCAAAACCTAAAACGTCGCTTGGGCTCGAAACTATCACTTTGATTAAGGCTCTGCCCGCCCAGATGCATGTTACGTCCGCCGGGCACCGGGAATCTTCCACGATCTCCACCAACTCCACGGTAGGCCCGTTGCTGTTGATAGTGACTGTCCCCCCGACCCTTAACACGAACTCTTCGCCCAATTGGGGTCCGGCTGCTACCGGTTCGGGGGCGGCGTCTGTTACGAACCCCGTGCTGACTTCATTTACCTCAACGATATAGGCCGTGGCAGGAATGTAGTCTTCGCCCGTGCCGAGGGAGACGGTGGTCTTAACGGTTCTGAACTCTTGGTCGCATGCGATGCTCTTATCCGCGGGCTCCAAGTTCGTCACCTTGACGTGAATAATCTCCTCATTTTGGACAACGTCATATCCGCCAAACGCGACACACCCATTGGGAAGGGCTGACTCGATTTGCAGCCGGTACTGGACCGGAAAAGATTCCAGAGCCATGACTTGGGCGTCTATGATTGGCGCCCGCACTTCTTCCATCTTCCCAAATGCAGGACCAGCGCCTATCGCCGGGCAGTTTGACTCGACTTGATACATAACTCCGTTTACTTCCACCTGGTCTCGCACCCTGCAATCGCATTACTTGGCAGTTCAATATTGTGTTCTACGGTTCCGTACTCAGTGGTGCAAACAACAGCGGCGCCGCCTGTGCGAAGGTTAGTTATTCGCACTTGAAACGGGTCCCCCCCGCCGCTCAACTCGTAGCCTTGGAATGTCTCGCAGCTGTTCAGCCCCCCGGAGACTATCACCAAAGTTGCATTGGGCGGCTTTGCAGACTCCTTTACTACCTTGACGCTCTCGATGGGTGCGGGGATCTCGATGGACTCGGCCACCTTGGCGCCCACGATGCCGTTTGGGCCAACATTGCCGCTGGAACACGCCGCCATAGTTAGTAAAGCCAAACTGGCCACGAGCGCTGCGGCGATCATTATTCTGGAGCCTGTCGTATGGACGGTCATCGGGACAATTCTCCCCATCGGTATCTTGATCATCATTTTTTAAGACGCATCCCGGCGCGATAATGTTCCCGTATTGGGATTATGAGTCTCGGTGGGATTAAACTGGTAGAGGATTAACCTAACGGTTGAGACTCGAGGGGTCCCGTGGTAGTCTCTGCTCGACAACGTTCTGCGCCCACCTGCTCCTTTACCGGGAATAGAGCGTCACGGATTTGCAGGTGGGAGTTTTGACGCCGTTTTGCCCCGGGTCCCCTAACTCGGTCGTTTCAGTTGTCTTTGAGCAAATGTGGAGGTCATGATGGACGCGGTCACCTTTATTTCAGACACATTACTCCAGGTGCAGATAAGGTTGTTGGGTACTTGCCAGGGATTGACTCAAGACGAGATTTTATGGCGGCCCACGCCTTATGCCAACAATATCGGATTCATCCTGTGGCACCTAACCCGCGCTGAGGACAATGTAATCAGCAACCTTGATTCTCCCGAGCCTCCGCTTTAGGTCTCCCAGGGCTGGCATAAGAGATTCAACCAGCCGGTGGAGTCTCCGGATCCAGGAGACCGGATGGGGTTGAAAGGTCTTCCCGTCCCCGGCGCCGATGTGCTATTTGGATATTCCGAAGCGGTGCACGAAAAATCACTGAGATTCTTTACCGCCTTGTCTCAGGGAAGGCTGGATGAGGTTCCAGACCCTGCCCGGCCGGAGCGCACGGTAGCTGCTTCGCTGAGACACCTGATCACCCATAAGAACAACCACCACGGTCAGATAGATTACATCCGCGGATTGCAAGACCAGAGTTGGGACTTGCCGCTGGGAACGGGCATCGTGTTACCTGAGGCTAATTGAGCTTAATCTGGGTTTGACTCGGCTGATAATATTTTGAGGTTCCGCTAATAAGAATTGGCCCAACATCAGGCAGGTCAAACCAGGCGGGAGGGACGAATTCATGAGGGAAGACCGATCAGAAATTAGCCATGTGTACGCCGGTAATCCACTGGACCGCGGCGACCGTGAACGCCGCGATGATGAGTGGCTGGCCGCTAGCGCCAAAGACCCGAAGAGCAGATTTCTCCCCATGTGGGACTTGACCGTCTTGATGGCCGGCGGCTCGCAAGAAGGACTCGGCTGGATCGGCGTCAATGACTTGAACCGTCTTGAGGTGGACACAGCCCCGATCTTTCTGGGCCTGGCCGGGAATGACTCTTATTTCGTGGTCGATATTTCCAAGAATGAACAAGCAGTGAAGGAGCTGCGCGAGAGCCCCGGCATGCGGTTCGAAGACGCGCGAACCGCCGCCGGGGTGTTGAGCGGCTCTGATTCTGGAATCGTTGCCCAGGCTCGCGCCCAGTTGAGCTGGCACGCTCGCAACGGATACTGCTCGATCTGCGGTCACGAAACATACATGAAACGGGGCGGGCAGGTGCGGCAATGTTCCAAATGCAACACTCAGAACTACCCCCGGACGGACCCGGTGATCATCACGGTGGTGTCAGATAAGGAATGGTGCCTGCTTGGGCGGTCAAGGGGCCGGGGCGGTCCGTCGAACCGGTACTCAGCCCTGGCCGGATTCGTCGACCAAGGAGAGTCTATTGAAGAGGCGGTGGCCAGAGAGGTCATGGAAGAGGCTGGGATCAAAGTGGAAAATGTTCGTTACCACTCCTCTCAACCCTGGCCGTTTCCATCGTCTTTGATGATTGGCTGCCATGCGGACGCTGCAACCACCGAAATCTCGATGGACGATGAGGAAATGGCCGACGTCCGTTGGTTCCACCGGGACGAGGTTCTGCTGGCGCTGGCCGGCGAGAGCGAGAATCTAGCGGTTCCCGAGCCAATCGCCATCGCTCATCATTTGATCAAGGCTTGGGCATCCAACAACATGCCTTAGAAATGCAACTTTGTATTGCGGGCGGCGCCGACAGCCACGTGCTATTCCCTGGCGTTTATGCTTGAGGCGCCTGAGGTTTTGAAGTTACGAAATGCTGGGTCTCCAGAATAGATCAACCGGGAAGCGCCGCTCAAGTTCGCCGGTCCGATATCATCTTTTACATCTAACATCGCCGTGCTGGCGCCGCTGAGGTCCACCTGCGCCGTGTCCACGCTAAAATCCTCCAAATCGGCCGTGCTGGCGCCGGATACGTGAAGGTCTAGCGTCGAGCCAGACCCATCCAGGTCAACACGGCTTGCCCCGGACAACCGGACTTCCATTTGGCGCCTGAAACGCTGGCGGTGAAATCACTGTCCGATGCGATGCCGTGCAAATTTCCGTGCGATGCTCCGTGGAATCCCACGGCCGTCAACTCTGGAAGCGACACTTCGGCTTCCAATGTGGCGTTCCACACGGATTTCCTATTCGTTAGGTTTATGATGAGGGTGTCGCCATCTAATCGAACGTCCAGGTGCTCCACTAAATTATCGTCGGAATTTATGACGACCGAATAATCCTCCGATTGGGTTATGGTCACCTGGAAGGTATGCCCGGCGTCGATCTTGTTGAACCCTGAGATGTCCATCGAATTCGTTACCACGTTGCCGGAACCCTTGATGTTGCCGGTGATCGGATTACACGCAAGCAGGGCAAACCCAACGAACATGGAACCAAGTATTCCCAAGCGCATCTCAAACTTCCTTTTCTCTGAAGTGTCTATACACCATATGCCGGACGGGGGCTGTTGAAACCGGTGAAACGGATGATTCTCTCCTCGGCTAAAGAGACTAGCACCGGGTCGCTCAGCCGGTCCTTGGCCGGCCCAGCAAGGCGCCGAGTTTCTCCCATGGCGTGGAATGCACCTGTGACCGGCACACACGCTTTGCCTGCAAAGATGCCTTTTTCAATGGGTAATCCGGGGCAGAGGAGGAATCTTGCCGATATCTTGGTTTGATCAGCACATCGGCCCACACACCGCTCAAGGCTAGACCCGCGGCGTTGGCTCGGCGCCACCAGTCGTCACGATGGAAAGCTGTTTCATTTGACATGTTGTCCCGGCTGTTTGTTTTCATCCTTCCTCCCGCCCTATCTAATGATCACCGCAGTCCCATCCAGTAACGAACGGCGAGGGCAATTCGGCTGGCGACTGGGAGATTCATACTCCGGCCAAAACCGACCGATTGGCGCCGCCTCTGCGGCTTCGCCGGTCGCCGGGAACCCCTGGCTTGGTTGAATCGGACGTTGATTCATGGGAAGAAAGGATTACCTTCCGTGTTGCGGCCGCCTGGAAAGCGGAAGCTTGCCGAAAATCCCGGAAGCCACACTGGAGGCAATAGACTTCCACGTCGTCCATTTCATTATTGTCCAGCGCCAAATCACCGTGGCAGCGGGGGCAACCCTTAAATAACAGCATTACACAACCTCTTCATCTCCCGATTCGTCTTTCGAGTGGGACCGATTAAGGTCCAGTAAAGTCAAATTGTCTTCTGGTTTACTTGAGACCTGAATGGACTAGCACGCTGGTGAAGGGCCGCATGAGAAACTTGGCGAGCCCGGCCCGGGTGGGACGTTTCGGCCTGTGAATCACGGACGATTCCGCTTGCTGGATCATGTCGTGTTCTCGATTTTTGTGAAGCGCCAGAATCATGCTTGGATCTGTGAACATGGTGTGATTTCCTCCGTCCGGGGAAAAATCCCGGGAATAATAACAATTAGCCTAGTCCTACATTAAATCAATGGCTGGCCGGTGTAATCGGACGGAATGGCGATTTCGAAATAGTAGAACGGCTGACGTAGCGTCAGCCGTTCTACCGAGGGGATTCTAGTACTTTTGGGGGATGAGTTGCTCTGTAGGTCATCACTCGCTTGGCCATGAGATCGCCTGGGGTCCCGCCATCCGGCCAAGGCGCAATATTCGAATATTAAAAAAGGCGGGTGTCAAACCCGCCTTTTGCCCGTGTTTTGATGAAGAAACGAGACTTACCTTTGAACGGCTAGAGTCTGATGATGCCTCGCTGCAAGGCTTGAGTCACGGCCTCGGTCCGATGGCTGACATCCAGCTTCTGGAAAATGTTGGTCACGTGAGTCTTTACGGTGCTTTCACTGATGGAAAGCTCGGAGGCTATCTGTTTGTTGGCGGATCCGGCCGCCATCAAACGCAGCACCCCCAACTCCCTTTCGGAAAGCTCCTGGGGCCCTCCCGCATTAGCGCTCTGGCGGGAAACCTGGACTAGCCGGTCCAGGACACGGGCGGCGACTCCCGGTTCGATGAATGACTCACCCCGGTAAGCGGCTCGTATGGATTGAAAAAGCTCCTCTCGCGAGACATCTTTGAGCAGGTAACCCTTGGCGCCGGCGTTGATCGCGTCGAATATGTATTCGTCGGTGTCATATGTAGTGAGGACGATGAATTTGATATTCGCGTCCTGCTCCCGAATCCGGGTCATAGCCCCGACCCCGTCCAATTCAGGCATGCGAAGGTCCATCAAGATCACGTCCGGCGCCAACTCTCCCGCCTTTTCTACGGCCTCTAAACCGTTTTGGGCCTCGCCCGCCACGACGAAATCGTCCTGCCTGCCCAGCATCATCACCAGTCCGTGCCGCACTACTTCGTGATCGTCCACGATCAATATCTTGATCATTTCCATGCCGACCCCCCGCCCTTCAGATAAAAGTATGCTTGGCCCGATCTAGGCATCAGGGATTTTCACCGCTACCTTGGCGCCTTGGCCCAAGTGGCTAGTGACGGTGAGTTCTCCGCCAAGCGCCCGGACCCGTTGCTCCATGCCGATCAACCCGAACCCTCCGTCCTCGCCACCGCCGTCAGACTCGTTCACATCAAACCCGCCGCCGTTATCCGTAACCTCAAGGTCAACCGAATGGGGGTTATACGTCAGAGTTACCGTCACCTCGGTGGCGCCGGAGTGTTTCCTGATGTTGGTCAAAGATTCCTGGCATAGACGAAGCAACGCTGTCCGCACATCTGAAGACAAATCCCTGGAGGCGCCCATCGATTTGAAAGACGCCTTCTCGTGTATTTCGACGGGGAACCGGTTGATTTCTTCCCGCAACGCTTCTTCCAATGAGACCCCCTCAAGCGCGCGGGGCAAAAGGTCCCAAACCGTGCGGCGGGCTTCTTGAAGGCTCTCCCGCGCTAGATTTTTCGCCCTCTCCAAGTGGCCGGCAACCTCGCTTGGGTTGGTTTCCATAGCTTGCTCCCCTGCTTCGAGTTGGAGCACTATGCCGGTGAATCCCTGAGCTAGCGTATCGTGGATCTCCCGGGCCATTCGGTTCCGCTCCCCCAACACCGCGGATTCCCGGTTCTGCTGGAATAACGCTTCTTCCGCCCGCTTGCGGCTGCTGAGATCGGCGAACATGAAAATAGCGCCGCTGATCTCCCCACCGGCGTCGCGTAACGGCGCGGCCCATGTTTCCAGCTCCACCGGCGAACCGTCCTTCTTCCTTCGTATGATTTCCTCACCGCTGATGGATTCGCCGGCCAGGACTCTATGGCGGTATTCCCTGGCTTCTTGCCAATCATCTTCGGGTGCGATCACCGGATCGCTCCGGTCCAAAACCTCCTGCTCGGTCCAACCAAAGGTGGTTTGGGCCGCCGGGTTCCAAATGCGTATCTTGCCGTTCCCGTCTATCACGCCGATGGGCAAGGGCGAACCGTCGACGATGGCTCGAAGTAACTGGTCGGCTTCCCGGAGCTCTTCCGTGCGTTCTTCCACCCGCTGTTCCAGTTCATCGTAGGCGCCCTGAACCTGCCTGGTCATTTGATTGAAGGCTAGGGTCAACACTTCCAATTCGCCTTCCATGTCCGAAGGGTCGATCTGCACGTCCAGGTTGCCGGCGCCCACTTCCTCGGCGGCTTTGGTGAGCCGCTGGATGGGTTTGAAAACGAACCAGATCGCGGCGCTGCCGGCGGCGACGATCAATGCCAAACTCACGGACAGTTGGATGATCGCGGACCGTTCGATGCGTCGCATGGGCGCTGACGCAGCCGATCCGTCGACTACGAGCACGGCCGTGGCAGCCCCATCTGGGACAGCCACATAGCTTATGAAGCCGCCCGCCGCCGGGTCGATCAATGTGCCTTCCCCGCCTCCCGCGGCCAACTTTTCCGCCACCTCGGCGGGAAAATCGTTGAGCACCGATCCGCCCGCCTTTCCGCCGTTGGAGTGGGCCATGTACCTTCCAGTCGCGCTCACCAAAAAGGCGAGTTGGGTATCATCAACCGAATCGGCCAGGATGGCGAGAACCTGTCCGGCCTCACTGGACGCCGAGATCTCATGGGCCAGCAACCTGGCCTGACTGAGGGCGTCGTCCGCCGCCAACTGGTCGAAGGTGTCCGACACGGTCTGGCGAATGAAGATGGTCATTACCGCCAGCGGCAGGAAGGAGAGGAGAAGGAACCAGATGGTCAACTTCCAGACAATGGAGCTTTTAAGCCAACTGATCTGCACTTTTGACGCTTCAGCCCGCTATTAGACGCCTGCGCGCGCCCGCCAATTCACCCCGCGATTTTACCATAGAGGCCGGCGGTGCCTTCTGGGCAACGCGGCAAAAACCAGCGTTGTGACAATGGCTGTCAGCAGGGCCTCGGGAAGGGCTCCCCAGCCCAGAATGGCGTAGGCTTCGATTACCGAGGAATCTGCTCCGTAGGAGTCCAGGAACCCCTCGTGGTAGAAAATGGCTTGCCCAATGACAAAGCCGGGAACGGCGAAAACGTAGTAGAAAACCAGGACCAGGACAACCCAGCCGGCAAGCAGGAACGGCATTTTGAGATGCTTATAGACTAATAGTTTGTAGGCAAACCCCATCCATAACCCGCCGGAAACATGAGCTCGAAGGCTCGCTATCATGATCCCTCCCGGCTCGCGGAACCCAGCGAGCAGGCCGATGACGACACCGCCCACTGGGCCAGTGAAGCCGGAGCCTATGGTCGTGAATATCTCCCTTGGATCGGTCACCACGCCTGAACCCGGTATCGGGATGGTTAGCCCGGCTTCCACGATCGCCAAAGCTGCTGATCCAAACACGGCGGACACCAGGAGAATCCTGGCCCATGACCGGAGACGGCTGTTTGATGATGATCTCTTTTGAGGCTCGGAGTCCATTGAATATCCTTACAGGCCAAGGGACCGGCCAAGGGACCGGCCAAAGGTTTTCGGTTCCCGTCGGGGGCTTTCCCCTGTCGCAGTCCTGATTATGACCGTTGCCGGCAAGTCCGTCGAACGGTGAATGTTCAGATTCGCGGGCCCGCCGGCTACGGGGGTCCATTTTTCCCTTAGTTTGGAATCATGGGCGCCTGGTTTGTTTTGGGAATTCCCGGCATTATAATTTTATTTGACCCACAGGGTCTTAGCCAAAAAGCCGCGGCGGAGAATTCGAATCGTGAGTGATATTCTGACAGATTTCGCGCCCTCTTCTTTGATTCGGGCCATTGAAACCAACACCATCGGAACCTTTCTTACCTGGTCCAAGTGGGCCGAGTTGGACCTGCACCAAGACACGCATGAGATTTGGATCACCTCCGAGATTCCGTTTTTTATCTTCAACGTGGTTCTCAAAGCGGAAAACCCATCGGCGGAACCCGGGCTGGTCATCGACGCCGCGATGTCCCTAGCCAGGGCGCGCCAAGTCCCCATGGGTTGGTGGGTTGGACCCTTCGAACCATTCGCCGGGATGGGGGAGTTGCTTGAGGCCAAGGGGTTTTTCCACGCCGCGACGTTGACCGGCATGGCGGTGGATCTGCTGACTCTGGCTGAGCCGTCATCAATGCCCTCGGGGTTCACTACCAGCGAAGTCAAGAATGCCGATGATCTGGAGGCCTGGTGCCGAGTAATGACTGAGGTCAGTGAGTTTCCGGATTTCGCCCAGGCCGCTTGGCTGGAGATGTGCTCGGACATCGGCATAATCGACGATCCGCAGTGGCGCCTTTACCTAGGCCGCGACAATGGGACTCCGGTGAGCACCTCTTCGCTGTTTTTGGGCGGTGGCGTGGCGGGCATTCACTCCGTCACCACCGTGCCGGAGTTTCGCGGACGGGGGATTGGCCGCGCAATGACACACCGCCCGCTGATGGACGCCCGTGGCCAAGGACGCCGGGTGGGCGTGCTCTATTCATCGGAGATGGCAATCAACATCTACCGCGGACTAGGATTCCAAGAGTATGGCCGTGGCGAGATCTACGCGTGGCAGATGCCGGACGAAGAATCCGAGTAACCATCCTGACGCGCCGGATTCGGCTCCTCCAACATCACCCCATGTCATCCAAGGAATTCCGAGGTTGCAGGCGGCAAATGTCCCTGTGGTAAAACCAATTGCGGCTAACGCATTGACAAAAGGAATATATCTTCCTATTATTTATATATGAGAAGAAAAGCAGATTCTCTCCTTCCCATCGAGATTTCAATCCTTGAGACGGGTGTAGATCTCAAGGCTCGGGGCGCGCCGGTCTTCCACGGTTTCATGATTGCCAAGGAGATCAAAGACGGGGCGGGCGCCCGTATGCTAACCGCCCACGGAACGCTATATAAGGCGTTGGCCAGAATGGAAAAAACGGGCCTTTTGGAAAGCGCCTGGGAAGACCCGGTCGCCGCCGCGAACGATGGCCGCCCTCGACGGCGTTCTTACAATGTGACGCCCGCCGGTGAACTGGCTCTGGCCAAGGTCCGTGACGAGGCCAAGGAGTCCGGTGGCGCGGCGGCTGGGTTGGCGGCGGCATGACTAATCGCTCGGCAAACATCAGCGTGTGGCTCGTCCGAAAATGGGTGCGGCTTTATACCATGGGACTGCCGATAGAAGATAAACAAACGAGGCGAGACGAAATCGATTCGGATCTCTGGGAGCAGAAGCAAGACGCCGCAGGTTCAGGCAACGGAACCGGCGCCGCCTGGAACATATTCGGCCGTCTGCTTTTCGGGATAGTTGACGATCTGTCTTGGCGCATGGAAAACGACAGAAACGCCCAAAGGAGGGAATACATGGACCTGGCAAATCATTTGATTCGTCCTTCTACCTATGTGAACCTGATCATGGTGCTTGTTGGTATGGTCATTCTGTTTCCGATAGGTGTAGCCGCATTCGTTGTAGCGGTGGTGGCTGCAGTGGTCCCGCCGGCCTTACTTGGCTCCATTTTTATCTACGACAAAGGCATGGTAAATTTCGGTCCAGTCGCGATAGACTCCTTCCCGGCAGCTCTCTTTGTTTCATTCATTGGACTTGTGTTGGTCATTATTGAGATATTCATCGCAAATGTCATCGTTTCGGCCTTCCGGAGGTTCGTATCGGTGCGTATAGGCAACCTTAGATTCGGCCAAACGCTCTGACTTGGTTTGAATCGGATTCTGAGTCCATCTAGGAAGCGGCCAATCTGACTCGGCCTGTGGGACCCTAGAAACTCGGACGGAAACCCCGATTCTCCCCAAGTCGTCGTTTTCTTAGCGACGATTGTCGATGTAACAGTGGGTTCTTGAACCGTATTACAGACACTATCATGCCACATAAGACTATAATACGTCTGTCTGGCGTAGCGCGAAACCCGGCCAATGGCTTTCCGGCCAGACCTCTAGTACTACAACGACGTGTTATCCTACAAGGTAACTCGTGGGCGGATTTTGAAGCTGGCAACGAACGAGTGCGAGTCTCCCATGATGAACGGTCCGTAGCTGAAGAAGAAGACCTGAGCGTGTTTTCTCATAACGCGTCGTTGTAGTACTAGCCTTGCGTTCGTGTTTCCGGCGCCTTTGATCCCAAAATTGGATTTACGCGTTCACCGCCGCTTCGCTTCTTTCCACCGCCGCGGCATTGAGCCAGGCAAGGCCGCCCGGATAAGATAGAGCTTGCTCAGCAAGGTTTCTCCTAATCCCTTGTTGAACAGAGGTTGCTGCATCGCCCCTGGGACTCCCCCGGGGCGATGTTGCGTTCGGGACACTTTCCGGATTCACCACCCCGATCGACAACCATACCCTTTCCCCTAAATCACGTCTCGGTCAATAAAAGTCCACTCGAAGTACCCCCAACTTCGACCCTGGCCGCAACCTGCATTTCGTTGCGAAGCAAGGGGCGAATCATGTCGGCATGATGGACGCCGAGAACGAGGCCGACGACAGGGATGACTTTGAAATCGTAGCTGATAATGGAGTTGACGCCGAATACCGGGACGGCTGCGACGATCTGTTGAGGGGCAGCATGAGAGGAGCGCCAGTGGCCGTCGACGACGATACGTGTCTGCGGAAGACCAGCGGGAAATGGTGCGCTGTGGATTTGTCCGCTCAGGTCTAATAGACCGGGCGGCGGGTTGAAATCCTCCTTAATCCCCCATTGCAAAGGGGGAGATCGAGTCCCCATTTCAGAAATGGGGGAGAATTACCTCGACTTTAGAAAGCGGGATGGGGGGATTTTCGCCCCGAGCTTGGTGGCATGGTATCTTCGGCAGCCAACGCAAGGGTCTCAGCTGCTTCTCACCCCCGCACTACAGACGGTTTCGGTGTGGAAGCTCGCCTTTTCGTTTCTCGTGCCGAATATTTTTCCTACCGGAAATCCCCGTCCCCGGAACCGTCATCGGATAGGCGGGCGTAAAGTTGCTCTGTCTCGGCCCGCCGTTCCGACATTGCCTGCAGGGTCACCTGGAGGGTTTCCTGACGCCTGGCTTGCTGCGTCTCCTGCTTTCTCAATCCCTGGTCGGTTGGGGAACCATCCCCCTGAGTGAAATCGCAGGCGCTAACCAGGAACGCCGCCGTTACGAACGCGATTAGAACAAGCACCCGGAGAGACCTATTGATCTTAGTCATGGGAACCTCCTAAATGGATGGGTTAATCCCGTAATCACCCAATGGGGTGACTGTCGCTTGCACGAGTGTCCCAAATCCAGGTGAAAACCAGTGGAGAACGTGGGGACTATGCGGAGAATTCCGGTGACATTTTGGTCCCCGCCGGCGAAGAATACGGCCGGACAGCGGGATATGCGGGCCAAAGCAAATGTTGGCTGACCTTGCGGGCGCCGTTCACCTAATCGCCCCACTTCGGGCCCTCTAGGTGTCACTAACACCGTGTAACCTTTAAGCACTGATCGGATGAGTTACAGATGTTAAGCCACAGCCTGAGTATCCTTCGACAAGCCCAGGACGAACAGGTGGAGCCCATGCGACCGTTGGACAAAATCCAGGTTCATAGGGTCTAAGACGTATCTATGAGGAAGCGAGTTCTTTTCCGGGTATTTCCCATCTTCGCAGTGGCGGCCGTGGCCGCCCTGGCGGTCTATGCCGCAGGCACGGGACGATCTTTCGCGCAAGAACCCACCGTTACAACCCCGAATTTCAAAGTGGCGTTCCTTGGCGATCAGGGCTTGAACGCCGACGCGGAAGCAGTTCTTCAACTGGTGCAGATGGAAGGCGCCGACATGGTTTTGCACCAAGGGGATTTCGGATACAACGAAGCCGATCCCCAAACGCCAACCAACTGGGAAAACCAGATCAACTCCATCCTGGGCGCCGATTTCCCATACTTTGGCTCGGTGGGCAACCACGACGTTGGCCATTGGGCGCAATACCAGCAATTGCTGCAGGACCGGTTGGACCGGGTAGCCGGCGCCACCTGCACCGGCGACTTGGGCGTCCAAGCCATTTGCGACTACAACGGATTATTCTTTATCCTGTCTGGCGCCGGCACAATGGGCTCGGGTCATGATACATATCTAAGAGACCAGCTTGCCTTGGACGACTCCGTCTGGAGCATCTGCTCGTGGCACAAAAACCAGAGCGAGATGCAGGTTGGCGGCAAGGCCAGCGAGGTGGGCTGGGGGCCTTATGAGGAATGCCGCCTGGGCGGCGCGATTATCGCCACCGGCCATGAGCATTCCTACGAACGCACCAAAACCCTGAGCAACACCCAGACCCAAACCGTTGACCCTCTCTGGACCGACCCGGACGTACTGCGGGTTGGCGGCGGCTCTTCCTTCGGCTTTGTGTCCGGGCTTTCCGGAGCGAGCATCCGCAACCAAGAACGGTGCCTGCCTACAACCTATCCATACGGTTGCAATGGCGAATGGGCCAGCATATACGCATCGAACCAAGCCGCCCGGCCCGGAGCGTTGTTCATTGAATTCAACGTGGATGGCGACCCTTACAAAGCCGTTGGTTATTTTAAAAACATAGATGACGTGATCATAGATTCATTCACAATCACGTCGGACATAGGCAGCCCGGTTCCGACTCCTCCGGCGCCGCCCAACGGGCTGACCGCCACCGCGGTTTCTCAGAATCAGATTGACCTGGCCTGGACCGACGCCAGTTCGGATGAAGACGGCTTCAAGATCGAGCGTTCGGAAGTCACCGGGGGTTGGACCCAGATCGCCACGGTCGGGGCAGGCGCCACCTTCTATAGCGACACGGGATTACCTTCTTCCACGACCTATTACTACCAGGTCCGGGCTTATGCCGGTGCTTTGGACTCCGCATACTCCATCCTGGCTTCCGCTACCACCCAATCGGCCGCTGGCGAGACCACGGCAACCTTCCAAGAAGGAAACTCGGGCTACGCCGGAACGTTGGACACCCATATCAAGGAGGGCGCCCCGTCATCGAGTTTTGGCAGCTTGGCCGCCGTTGAATGGGATACGGTGGCCACCGAGGCGGCTAGCCTTCCCAAGATCGGGTTGATCGGCTTCCAGAATATCATTGGCTCTGGTCCCGGCCAGGTCCCTGAAGGGGCGACGGTCAACTCAGCCTATCTGACTTACACCGCCTTCGATGGCGGCGACCCCGCCAACATCCACGAGGCAGCCGTCGATTGGACGGAGTCCGAGACCTTCAATTCATTCGGGGGAGACTTGGGGGTGCAAGTCGACGAATACGGACCCTTGATTGGAACAGGCAGCGGCTCGACCGGAGCAATAGTGGTGGATGTCACCTCCAGCTTGGCCGCATGGACCGATGACCCCACGGGCAACCATGGCTGGATATTCCTGCCAACCGGAGGCAACGGCACCTGCGCTCCAGTGAATGGAGCACGGTCGCGGAGCGCCCAATGCTTACCGTGGTTTACGCCGAGGCCCTCGAATCCCTCTACGAAAGTTTTGAGGGTGGTCTGAGCGCGGATTGGACCATCACAAATGTCGATCCAGAATCACGAGTAGCAATCCGTGATCTGGCCGCTGAAAGCATCGTCACCGGCGGGCCGAGTCTTCAATTCACCCAGAACGGCAACAACAATGCTCTAACCTTCGACTCGACAAACGCGTCGGGCGACGGCGCCAAGGACCTTGGGCTGGCCATCTGGTCTGCGGATCTATCGGCGGTGACCGGGGCGATCCTTACTTATCACCAGTTCGAAGGCGACGGAAGTGGAAGCGGCGATGAGAATGACCTTCTACCGGATTCCCACGCCACCAACACCACCGGCGACGGCATCGCAATGAGCGTCAATGGGACGGATTGGTACACTCTTCTAGACCAGAACGGCAGCGATCTGAACCGAAGCGGCGATAGCCTTTGGCAGTTGCACGAGATCGACCTTGCTGCTGAGATTGCCCGCATCAATACGGCCTTCCCCGCTGCCAATCTTGCATTGTCCTCCAACGTGCAGCTGAAGTGGTCCCAGTGGGACGATCGATCTTTGCCCAACGACGGCTGGGCTATAGACAAGATACGAATCCAATCCAAGGCAGACGAATTTACAACCAACAGACCCTTGGGGGCCTTCCACCGGTTCAATCTCGCTGGTGAGAACGACGAAGATTACTTCTACCGGGCGGCGTTCTTCGGCAATGTTGACGCAAACACGCCGATTCTTGTATCGACCCACGGCGACACGTCGTCTTTCAACCACGAGTCCTACGCCCGGCGCTGGCACCGTTTCGCCGCCGATCCGGCCAACGACGTTTCCTCATTGATCGTGGTTACCCCGGTGTTCGCGCCATTCGCCAAGTTCGACCAGCCCCACGGGCACCATAGACTTTCCTGGAATGACACAAACGGCGCCGCCGCGGACCTCGCTTTGCTTGCCACCGTTGACGCCATTGCCGCCACCGGTTTCGGTGACGCTTCGCAGCTTTATCTGTGGGGATTCTCAGCGGGCGGTCAATTCACGACGCGCTTCACGGCAGCTCACCCCGGCCGGGTCGCCGCCGCCGTGGTTGGCGGGCCGGGAAGCCAGATCCTGCCCACGGAATCGATCGCCTGGCCCTACGGCTTCGGACGGCGGTATGACTCGCCGGCGCCGGCGGGCGTGTCGTTGGACATCGACCAGTATCTAAAGAGCCGCATCCAGTTTTGGGTGGGCGAGAACGATAACGATCCCAACCATCCCCAGATAGATAAGAGCAACACGGTGACATCGGTTCAAGGCGAAGACCGCGTGGAACGATCGGTGAATACCTTTGAAGCTGTGGTCGCCGAGGCCGCCAACCGGGGCATCCCGGCTGCCGAGTTTGAATTCGAGATATTCGTCGCCGCCGATGACGCCCACTCATGGGGTGAAGACGACCTGGCCCAGATATACGAATTCATGTTCCGCAGCCGCAACCAGATTGACCTGCCGGTTCGAGTCCATCCCAGGCTCGTCCTGTTGCCGTCGTTGGCTGAACGAACGAGTGCTTTGCCCCAGAACGTAGCCCAGCTTGACTCCGGCCAGCAGTTCTTCGCGGAGCTCTGGGTGGAAGCCCCCAGCGGTGGCGTCATCGGCGTGCGGTCGGGCCAAGTGGACCTCTACTTTGATCCGGCGGTGGCGACGATCGTTGGCCCTGCCATCGAGCATGGCTCAGTGTTCGACACATCAACGGGGCACAGCTACGATCCAATCAACAATCCGGCGTTTATCCGAAGTTTCACTGGCGCCACAACCCAATCCGGCGTGGGCGTTGGGGAATATGCCCTATTTGGACGCGTGGAGCTCACCGCTTCCGCCAGCGAGGCGGCGCCGACACAGTTCGCGGCTGCATTTGTGCGGCCCGCCGGTCTGGACTTCCAGTTGGAAGATCTCTCCAACCATCGCACTGATTTGATGCCGTTCCAGGGCACAACTGTCGACGCCGACGGCCAGGGTGTGCAGGGGGTTGTATTCGAAGATGCCGACGCCAACGGCGCCCAAGACCCAGGTGATGCTGGCCTGGCTGGGCGCCTGATTGAGCTACAGACTATTGGAGGAGCCCCGGTTACCCTCTTCAAAAGCATAGAGCCGGATTCCTACGGCGACGGGTCCTACCTCAATAACGCCAGCCCATGGGTAGTATTGTCGGCGGTCGGTCCTGACGTCCTAAGCTCCGGTGTCCGGGCGATTGAAAAGACGTCCGATGACGCTTCCACCGGCGTCAACGTTTTCGGCAACTTCCGCACCAGCGAAGTGGCCACCACATGGCTTTCCGGTCAGCGCAGTCTACGCGTTGACTTTAATGCTCCGGGCCTGATCATTTCTGTCGACGCCGTAGGAACGGCCGGAGGCAACGACGTGGCTCGCTTGGACGTTTACGATGCCTCGGGGACTCTGCTCGTTTCTTATATAACCGCGACGTTGGCCGAAGGCGTCTTTGAAACCATGACCCTTGCCCGGCCTGCCGGCGACATCGCTTACGCCATTGCCACCGGAGATGGAGACACGGTGCGGCTGGACCATCTCCAATTCGAAGTGCGGCCCGTGATACTTACAGATGCGGAGGGAGAATACCTGCTGAACGACCTGGACACCGGAGCGTTCAACCTGGTGGCGGAGACCCCTGCCGGTTGGTCTCCCACTAACACGTTGGCGAGCATCATCCAAGTCGACATCGCGGCCGGTGCGCTCCTGGCCCGCCAGGATTTCGGCCAGCAAGAAGCCGCGCCTTTGCCCGAGGTGGAGATCGTCGCCACTGACTCCTCTGCCAGCGAGGCGGGATTGGAAACGGGTGAATTCACGCTGACCCGCACCGGCGATACTTCATCATCCTTGATAGTTGACCTGACTATATCCGGGACCGCCGATAACGGCGTGGATTATCAGACGATCGCTGGAACCGCCACGATCCTCGCCGGCAGTTCGTTAACAAGCATTACCGTTACCCCCATCGACGATGGCGACGTGGAGTCCGGCGAAACAGTGGTTCTTACGATTGCCGCCAGTCCCGAATACTCGGTCGGCGTTTCTGCGTCAGATGTCGTGACCATCACCAGCGACGACGTCCCTCCCCCTGCGAGCACCGATGACCACGCGATTTCCGAATCAACAACCAGAGGAAATGTCTCGCCGGGCGATTTGACCAGCACATACGAAAGCGGCGGCGGTTACGAGGTTTTGACCGAGCAGGCCTACGGCGGCGGGAAACGCTCGCGGCTGGAACATGAGTGGATGTTCAACGTTTCCGGCGGCAGCGCCGTGACCTTTAACGTCGAGGCCCACCACGACAGTGCGGTCGAGGACTTCGTGTTCCAATACTCGACCGACCTTTTCGCCTGGACAACGATGCTGACCATCACGAAGAGCGCCGATGACGGCGCATTGCAGATGTTTGACCTTCCGGATGCGACCAGCGGAGCGTTTTATGTCCGGACTTTGGATACGGACCGTTCCCGCCCGGAAGGGAGCGCCGACTCGCTACTCGTTGACCACATGTTTATCCGGTCAACCTCAGGTGGAGGAACGCCGCTTCCGCAAGTGTCGGTCACCGCAACCGATCCCAGCGCCGATGAGGCCGGCGACACAGGGCAATTCACAGTTAACCGCACAGGAGATACGGCTGCCAGCCTGGATGTGCAATATCAGGTCAGCGGAACCGCCACCGGAGGGGTTGACTACGACTCTTTGCCGGGCATGGTGACGATTCCCGCGGGTTCTGCTTCGGCAGTGATAACCGTGGTCCCCATCCAAGACACTGATCCCGAAGGTAACGAAACGGTCATCGTTACTCTCTCCGTTGGCGCCGCATACGCTATCGTGTCTCCCGCTATGGGAGAGGTGATCATAGCCGATGACGAAGCGTTTAAAGTGGAAGACCGGGCCCAGAGCGAAACAACCGTCCATGGGAGTCTCCTCCCAGGAACTGATTTACTAAGCATGGATGGAAGCGACGATGCCTACGAAGAGATTCAGGAGGAACTATTCAAGGGCAACAAGCGTTCCCGCCTGGAGCACCAGTGGACGTTCGACGTCACCGGAGGGGCCACCGTCGACTTTTTCGCCGAGGCGCATCACGGCAGCACAGTTGAAGATTTCAGATTTGAATATTCGTTGGACGGCTCAAATTGGACCACCATGTTCACCGTAAATAGCCCCATAGACCCTGATCCGCCTCAGTCTTTCGCGTTGCCTGGCGGGACCAGCGGCACGGTCCATGTCCGGATAGTGGACACCGATCAGAGCAGAGGAGAACCGTCGCAAGACACGATATCCATCGACGACATGTATATCCAGTCGGTGTCGTGAACTTAAAGCCCCTTGCGAGCCGAAACATCCCGGCCTCAGCCTAGTGATCGGTGGATAAAAATCTGATCACTATCCATTTCGGGTCACTCCAAATCAATTAGCGGGTCGTTGGCGCTGACCGAGTCCATGGGTTGGACGTGGATGGTTTTGACGACTCCGCTTCGGGCGGCGCGGATGCTTTGCTCCATTTTCATGGCTTCCACCACGCATACTTCGTCGCCTGCGGAGACCCGGTCGCCGGGCCTGACCATGATGGAAATCACCCGGCCGGGCATGGGCGAACGGATGACGTCGTCGGATGAACTTGCCGAAGTGGAGCTTTGGGGTGAAGGCGGGGCTATTATATTCGAGGTTCTAGGCCGGGGCCTAGCCCGGTGAGGCGGCGGGGTCTCCGGTAGACCCTCCACCTCTATCTGAAAAGTCTCGCCATCGACAGTGACCTCGATGGGAGATGTGTCCAGGTCACCTACCTGAACTGTGTACCACTGCTGGCCTACTTTGATTCGGAAGGTGGCTATCGCCAACCCCCTCTCCCCAGAGTCCTGGAGAGAAGTTGTTCCCGGCGTCCGTAGGTCCGCCATGGGCTGGTTTCAGTGTTGCTGGAAGCCGGCTCTTGGGAGTTTTTCAGCGATAACGCCAACGCGGCGCCCAAGGCGGCCGCAATCTCCCGATCTCCTTTGCCGTTTTCCTTTAAAGACATGAATCCTTTACCCGAGTGGTTCGAAACCGATTTGCCGTGTCCCTGGAGCCATTCGGCCAAAGAGCCGGTGTGATAAGCGCCGCAGGCAAATTCTTTTTGGAAGAGTATCTCCCTCAGCAGGGGTATATTGGTCTCGACCCCCTCTACCCGAAACTCCAACAGAGCTTGGAGCAATCTTTTGAGAGCCTGCGATCTATCTTCGCCCCAGGCCATGACCTTAGCCAGCAGTGGCTCATAGTGTAGCGTAACCTCATATCCGCTGCAAAGAGCGCTGTCTACCATGATTGATTCGCCGATGGGCAGGTGAAAGTCTTTGATGGTTCCCACCTGGGGGATGAAGGTGTCAGGATCTTCAGGGTAGATTCGAGCTTCGATTGCATGGCCATGGGCGATAATATCGTCTTGAGTAATGAGAAGAGGCTCTCCCGATGCGGACCGGATTTGAAGCTCCACCAAGTCCACCCCGGTGGTCATCTCAGTGACCCCGTGCTCCACCTGAAGGCGGGTGTTCATCTCCATGAAGAATATCTGCTCGTCTTGGGAAACCAGAAATTCCACGGTGCCGGCGTTGGTGTAGCCGATGTACCGTCCCAGCTTGAGCGCCAACTTGCTGATCTTGCTCCTGAGGCGAGGACTCAGTTTCTCGCTGGGGGTTTCTTCGATGAGTTTCTGGTTCCTCCGCTGCACCGAGCAGTCCCGTTCGTAGAGGTGTAGCAGGTTGCCGTGTTCGTCGCCGATGAGCTGCACCTCGACGTGGGACGCGTTTTTCAGGTACCGCTCAAAATAAAGGCGGGGACTCCCGAAGGCGTGCTCCGCCACCTGGCGGGTGCGTTCGATCAATGGCAGCAATTCGTTCATAGATTCGATGATGTGGATTCCGATTCCGCCGCCGCCCTCGGCTGCTTTCACCATCAGAGGGAAACCCAGGCTCCAAGCGCGGCTTTCGGCTTCGGAGTCTGCAATCGCGTCGCTGCTTCCTGGCAGCACCGGCAAGCCCGCCTTTTTCGCCAGCTTGCGGGCCCGGATCTTGTCACCCATCTTTTCCATTACTTGCGGCTTGGGGCCAATGAAGCAGATGCCCTCTTCTTCACAACGTCTGGCGAATCTCGGGTTCTCGGAAAGAAAGCCGTATCCGGGGTGAATTGCGTCAGCCCCTGTGAGTTTGGCGGCTTCGATGATCCGTTCCAGGTTCAGGTAGCTCTCTTGAGGAGACGCCTCCCCCACGGGCACGGCTTCGTCCGCCATTTTTACGTGCATGGCTTCTTGGTCGGCGGTGGAATAGATGCCGACGTTGGGGATGCCCAGGCTGCGGCAAGTGCTAATGATGCGGCAGGCGATTTCGCCCCGGTTGGCAATCAAAATCTTGCTAAACAAAGATCATTTTCCCTAGTAGAGGATTTGAGCCAATGGCGATCGGGCCAGAGCAGTGTTAGTCATTGGGGGCCATTGGAATCGACCCCTCAACTTATACCGCAGACTTGGAATCCCTTTGTAGGTGCTCCATCAACGAGTTAGAGCGAATTTCTTTCTCTAGCCAGTAGGAAATTGTGGAAGCTAATATGGTTTTTAGCTCTTGAGCCAGGGCCGGCGCAATCTTCAAAGATGGCGCCTTCGATGTGGGAGCGCGATGGAAAAGACGTAAAACCTTGAGGGCCCGTAATGAAAGCGGCCGTATTCGGGCCTCGTCGGGGTTGCAATCAAGGCACAATGTCCCGCCCACGTTGGGGCTGAACCGGTGGCTGCCGGGCGCCACTGGCTGGCGGCATTCCACACATTCGTATAGTTCGGGCATTAGGCCTGATGCGTTCAGCAGGCGTAATTCAAAAAACCGCAACGGCAATTCCGATTCGGGATCTTCGGCAATGGCGTCCAAGGTTCCCAGGGCCAGGTCATAGATAGCCGGGTTGGCTTGGGCCTCGGACCCGAAACCGTCGGTTAACTCAGCCACGTACAAGCCTTTGGTGATAGCGGACAGGTTTTCTTTGAGTGGGGAGAAATTGCTTAAAACCTGAGCCTGGGTGATGATATCCAGGCTGCTGCCCAGCGCCAGGGAAAGCTGGACGCGGGTGAGCGGCTCCAGATGCCCCACCAATTTGCTGGTGGAACGGCGCGCTCTCTTGGCCACCGCCCGTATTATTCCTCTGTCTTTTGAATACAGGGTAATCAGCAGATCGGCTTCACCTAGCGTTGATCTTCGCAAGGTCAATGCCTCGGTGTGGTAAGTGCGCGGAGGCGCCATACTAGAGCTCCATGAGACCCTGTAAGAGAACCATGTTAGAGTTCGTTATCATAATTCCTGGCGGCCCTGGAACGCCCGGCTCAAGGTCATCTCGTCGGAGTATTCCAGCGAACCCCCCATGGGCAACCCTCGGGCCAAATGGGTAACAGTAAGATTGCCCCGGTCCAGATTGCGCCGGATGTACATGGCCGTCGCTTCGCCTTCCAGAGTCGGATTGGTGGCGATTACCAATTCGGTGACATCGTCCCGTCTTAAACGCTCCAGCAGTTCTTTTATCTTCAACTGTTCCGGCCCCACGCCGTTGAGAGGCGAGATGGCCCCGTGCAGCACGTGGTACAAGCCCCGGTAGCACCGGGTGCGCTCCACCGCCAGCACGTCCAGAGGGTCTTCGACCACGCAAAGGATATCGCGAGTGCGCTGGCTATCGGCGCAGATGGCGCATGGGGACGAGTCGGTCAGGTTTTGGCAGTCCTGGCAGAAAACGACGCTTTGCTTCACCGCGGTGATGGCGTCCGCGAGGGCGAAGGCTTCCCCGTCGGGCAAGCGGATCACGTGGTAGGCCAAACGTTGGGCGCTTTTGGGCCCAATGCCCGGCAGTTGATTAAATTCCTGAATCAGCCGGGCCAGCGAGGGAGAAGCTGAAGGTGTGGGTTCGGTGGTCATGATCTATTCGCCGATGGAAACCTATCTAGGATTTCTTGATCGAAGGTTTTGATGGGTACGTCCATCTCTTCCGCCAAGGCTGCAAATACGGAATCGGAGCCTCTAAGAAGGTATCTCACGGCAATGCCGCTTGCACGTTCCATGCGATCTCGGTCTAGTGGATATAGGAAGAGGATCCCGTCTTGCTCCCAGTCGATCACGTTTTGCCTCCACGCCGCGACTAGAGCCATCCAATTTTTCTCGGATCGTCGGATTGCGGATGTCACTTCGACTTCAGCAAGCGTTGGCAGGTGAAAGATGTAGCCGCCTCCCTCGAGCCCGTCTATGTAACCGCGCGCTTGGTCATGATGTCGCTCGTTCGCCAAGAACGAAGCTACAATAATGCTCGAATCGACGACTAAAGGCTCCAATTATTTTCGATGTTCTCGAATCGAATCTACTGCCGAGACTCCTTCCGGCCAAACTTTGCTAATTTCCTTGGTGAGTTCTCTCCAGCGGTCAAAGGGGTTTTTGATGGTTAGGAGCCGAACCATGAGATTAAGTTCCTCGATGGCCGACTGGAGCGGAGGCGACGAGGATTCATGCGCCGCCAACTCGCCTAATGCTCCTTCTAAACCCTCGCTGGTTGCTTTGCCTCGGACCGATAGGTATTCATTGACGCCTTTTTGGGCTTCCGTTAGGTCTTCTTCCAAAATGCCGGAAAGACCTCGAAGTAAAGCAGCAATACTCCAACTGCCGAATAAATTAACAAGGTGATCCCGCTTCTGTGGCCCGAAATTCTCTTTGAGGGAATGGGCTTTCCCAAATGCCTCAAATGCCTCATCAAGGCGTTCCATTTGGAGTAATGTGTTTCCCTTCAGCGCCCAAGTGGACGCAAGTTCATTGACGCGTAGGGCTGCGTCGCATGCAGCGAGGCTTTCCTCCTCATGGCCTTCGGAAAACAGCAATCGTGCATTTTTGGTCAGCAGATGCGCGTGGACATCGAGTCTTACTGGAACCGGCAGAAGTTCGAGACCTTTCTTGATAAAAGAATTCATTTGCTTGACAGTGACCGTATTAGTTTGAAAGCCTTCTACGATCGAATGCGACGTGGCCTCTAATCCACCAAGTTCCTCAACCGGGAACTCCGAAGGGAAAGACTCCGAGAATAATTTTAGTCCTAGATTTTCAGCCAGTTGTGCGATGGTCATTGGTTAACCTTTCGGATCAGCGCCCCTACGTTAGGCCGGGGATATTCAGGCCGCCGGTGATGCTTCCCATTTTTTCCGCCGCCAACTCTTGGGTTTTGCTAATGGCGTCGTTGAAGGCGGCCGCCACCAGTTCTTGGAGTAGTTCCACGTCCTCTAGGGCATCGGGGTCGATTCCCACTGACTCCACCGACTGTTTGCCGGTCATCACGACTTTTACCACCCCACCTCCGGCGGTGCCTTCCGCGGTCATGGTCTCAAGCTCACTTTGGAGCTGTTCTATCTTTTGGAGCTGGGCCTGCATCTGCTGGGCCTGGCTCTGATTTCCGCCTCCGGCGGCCCGTTCTTGTCTTCGCCTAAATTGCCGGTTCATTCCACAGTCTCCTCTACGATGCGCCCGCCCATCCCCTGGATGGTGCGCACCATTGGGCTGTTTTGGGATGGCTTTAGGTTGTCGCCGCCGATTGACGCATTTCCGCTCAAGGTCAATCTGAAATCGTGAGATGCGCCGAAATGCTTGGTCACAATTTCGGCCACGGTTCGTTGACCCACCGGGTCGTCCATCTCTTCCTGCATCCGTTCCAAGTTCGCGCGGTTGCTGAACGCGAGGATCAAGGTATCGCCGTCGAGGGAGATTTCACCGAATTTGCAATCCCTTAACAGGGCGCCCAGGTTGTATTTCCTACCCTTTTTCCGGCCGAGTTCCTTAACCGCCGCCAGCCATTGGGATTCTAAACCCGAATCGGCGCCGTTGACCGTTGGCGAACTGGCGACGGGTGTCGGCGCATCCACGCTAGGCGCGGAGGCGGCGGTTCTAGTGGGCTCTGCACCGGCTCTGGGACTTCCGGTTGGCGTGGGCGCCGGATTGGCAGCCGCCGGTGGCTGCTGTTGCGCCGGGTTTTGGGGAGGCGAGGTGTTGGCGGGCCTCGATTGAGGCCGTTCTTGGGGCTCTTGCCGCGGCGCGGCCTGTTGGGGCGCAACCGGCTGCGGGGCGATCTGGTCGTCGCAAATCTCCACAACCGCCAACTCCAATGGGAGAGTCGATGGCGCGTCGTAACGCATGTTGACATCGCCCCATAGCTTGAGCGCCTTCATGATGCGCCAAGAAGGGAGTTGTCTGCACAGATCCTGCAGCTGTGAGGTTACGTGCTCCGGCAAGTCAACCAAACTCGTGGAGCCCCACTGCACCAGCATAGCCGCCCGGAGCAGGTCTTGGGTTTGCCGGAGCAACTGGCGAAGGTCGGTTCCGTCCCAGGCTGCTTGGTTCACCGCCCCCAACGCCGCGGAGGTGTTCCCCATTAAAAGGTACCCGGCCAACTCCAGCCAACGTTCGCTGTTGCCCAATCCCAACAGCTCTTCCACTTGACTGACCCCTACGCCATCACCGTAGGAAACCACCAACTGCTCCAACAGGTTTTCGGCGTCACGAAGGCTTCCTTCGGCGTAACGGGATACCAGCCGTAAGGCGTCGGAATCCACGGCCGCCCCTTCGGCCCGGGCGATCTCGTCCAGCCGCTCGAAAATCGTTCCCGCGGGAATGCGCCGGAAATCGAACCGCTGGCAGCGGGAGACTATGGTGGGCAATATCTTATGGGCCTCGGTGGTGCACAGGATGAACATAACGTGGGCCGGCGGCTCTTCCAGAGTTTTCAGGAATGCGTTGGACGCCTGGTCGGTGAGCATGTGGGCTTCATCTATGATGTAAACCTTGCGTTGCCCTTGCACCGGAGCGAAATTGACCTTCTCGCGGATCTCGCGGATCTCGTCAATACCGCGGTTGCTGGCGGCGTCTAGTTCGATGATGTCCATGAACCGGCCGTCGTTGATCGATTGGCAAATGGAACACTTGTTGCAAGGGTCGCCGTTTTGGGAGTCCAGGCAGTTGACTGCCTTCGCCATGATGCGGGCGGTGGTGGTTTTACCGCTGCCCCGCGGACCGCAAAATAGATAGGCGTGAGACACTCGTCCCAGTTTGATGGACTGGAGCAGTGTTGCGCCCACATGCTCCTGGCCGGCAAGCTGTTGAAAACTAAGGGGCCGCCATTTTCGGTAATAAACCTGGGAGGTCATTCAATATGCTTCCAGATTGGTTTTACTGGCCTTAGGTCACTTGAAGATCGGCGCCAATGCGGCCCGTTCCTTGGCTTGCATCTCTGCGGTTTCGCTGGATTCCAAATGGTCATGCCCAACCAGGTGCAGCACACCGTGAACCAGCAGCAGGGCCACTTCGCGCCTTACCGCATCTTCTTGGGACACGCCCTCGTTTTGAGGTTGATTATAGGCCTGCCGCTGGGTTTGAGGATAGGAGATGATGACTTCGCCGAGGGCGGGCAGTTCATGGGGCGGCAAGGGGAATGGGGATGCTTCGTGTGGGCTGCCGGGTTTAGCCAGCCAGTCCTCGGGAGCTTCATCTTCCCCCTCCCAATGGCCGGGATGGTCCGCCGAGAACGAAAGTACGTCAGTCACTTCATCCACACCCCGATAATCGCGGTTCAGGGCTTGCACCGCCTCGTCACCGGTCACCAGAACCGACACCTCGGCCGATTGGCTATTGGAAAGCACCTGTTCTAGGGCGCTGGCAATCACCTTTCGAATCCAACATTCCGTAAGAAGTGCTTGAAACGGCTTCTCAACGGTGACATCAATCTGCCTTTGGGGCAGCGTACTCAATCTAAGTCCTGAAGTGGTTTTTAGGAGCCCTGGCTGCCTCCTGCGAGGCTAACCCCATCATAGCATGGTGGCATTTGACCCATCAACAAGCCCGGCGTCCGCGGGTCTCGCGCAACGAGGTTGGAGTGGGAGAAAGACTAGGGCTGGTCGAAGAATGCGTTGTAGTTCTCGGTTCCGTTCCATTGGACCGACCGGCCGTCATCGCCCACCATGGAGACATCTCCCACGTCTGTCAGCAACTCAACATGGCTCATCACTTCGGAGAAGGCGGCGTAAAAGATCCGGTCGCTTAGGCTCAGATGGGGAAATAGCTTTTGGGTGATGGCCGACATGTCCATCGTTTCCTTGCGAACAAAACCGATCATCTCCGAGCAACGGTCACGGTGGTGCTCCAAAATCGCCACCGCGCGATCCAGTCCGATAGGATTGAATTTGCCCCGGTGGTAAGCCCGGTGGGCGGGCATGACGGTGATGTCGTCGCCCAGAGTCGAAACCCGCCTGAGGGAAGTGATGAAGGTTTTCAGGCCGTAGTAACGGTTTTCTGACCGGTAATTCTCGGGCAGGGAGTCGCGGAATCTTTGGTAGCTCATATTAACGCTGGGGTGGGGAGTGATTTGGGGCAGGATATGGTCCCCTGAGAACAGCATACGGTTGTACTGAATGCAAAGCTCATCGGGAGAATGTCCCGGAGTGTAATAGAAGGTAAGGCCGTCGGACACGTCGCCGTCGGTAACCGGGTTGGTCAGGGTCAGTTTTTGCCCCAGATTGGTGTGCTCCAGGAATCGTTGCTCAAACTCTGAGTCCTCGGTGCGGGGCAAACCTATGAAACGCTCGCGCCAGTCGGATTCCCGGTCTCGATGGCTCACGCCCAAAAGATTGCCGTACACCTCATGCGCCCACAGTTCCGCTCCGCTGCGGGATACGACGTCGAAGCAGTTGCCGTCGTGGTCCAAGTGGCCATGGGTAATCACCACGCGGCCCACTGCGCTAAGGGGAAACCCCACTATTTCGAGACCCTCTTCCAAATCGCGCAGGGACCCATTGCACCCAGTGTCCACTAGGGTAAGCTTATCTCCTTCAACAACGTAGCTCCACGTTGGGCCAAGGGTGCTTTGCCAGGCCTGAGGCACGCCGATTCCGTGGACCACGACGCCGTCCGGAAACCTATACTTGACCACCATGCGGTTGCCGGCGTCGTCGCCAGCCTTGATGATTTCCGGGTCCATTGAAACTCCTGTGTAAATCGCTGTTGAGCAAAATTGAGCGGGCCGATCAAAGCCCGCATTTTGGGAATGCAAATTTGACTTTAGTTCGACTCTAGGTGGATAGGTGGGCGATTGGGAGTTACAGACGGCCCAAACCCGGGTGATGCGCCATTTCTCGCCCCGCATCACGTCACCCAGCGTCGGCGCACCCAGTATATCATCGCAGAAACTTAAAAACTGGCCGCGGGCACCGGCAAATCATTTGCGCTTCAGTCACCTGGTGGACTGGGTTGTGAAACCACCACCATTGACGACCGTTCCTGACCCCGGGCTACTATTAAGCTGGGCTACGATTGAGACAGGAGGAAACACAATGCCGAAATACCTGATACAAGTCGCGTATTCCGACGACGCATTGGCGGACTTGGTGAGGCAACCCGAGGATCGGGGCGCCGTGATTTCCGAACTAGTTGACCGGTTGGGAGGCAAGGTCGAGGCTTTTTCACATTCCTTAGGTCAGTACGATATAGTGATTATCGCTGAATTCCCGGACAACGAAACCGTGGCTGCGATTCAAATAGCGGTAAGAGCGGCCGGTGTCGAGAAGTATCAGAACGTTACGACGCTGCTGACCAGGGAAGAGGCGGTTAACGCTTTAAGAAGGGCGGGCAGCTCTGGCTATCAGCCTCCGAGCTGACAGCTGGCCTATATCCCACATTACCGGGACAAGAGCAGTTCAAGATGTGAAGCCGGTATGGGCGTATCCAACCTAGTACTGAGTCAAACTTGTTTTAGATGGTGATGTGAGGGAGTGACCGATCGCGCTATGCTGGTGGGCAGACAGTGTTGATGGGGGTGGCGGTGATGGTCAGGGAAAAATACCCAGTCCGGCTGACTTCGGAAGAACGGGAAAATCTCCAACGCCTGGTACGCGGCGGGAAGAGCCCAGCTCGGATGACCATCCGGGCGCGGATTCTGCTCAAGACCGGCGACGGTTGGCCGGCTCCCCGGGTGGCCGAAGCCCTCGATGTGGTGGAGGGCACGGTGTACCGGATCAAGCGGCGGTTTGTCGAGGATGGGTTGGAAGGGGCCCTATGGGAGCGCACCCAAGCCCATCGGTACCGAAAGTTGGACGACCGGGGTGAGGCTCACCTGGTCGCGCTGGCCTGCAGCCCAGCCCCGGAGGGGCATGACCACTGGACCCTGCGCCTGTTGGCTGGCAAGGTGGTCGAGTTGGGGTTGGCGTCCTCCATGTCCCACGAAGGGGTGCGCCAGCGGCTCAAAAAAACGCTCTCAAGCCGTGGCAGAAGAAAGAGTGGTGCATCCCCAAGGTGAGCGCCGACTTCGTGGCGCACATGGAGGAAGTGCTGGACTTATACGAGGAGCCGTATGACCCGCGAAGGCCGGTGGTCTGCTTTGACGAGACCTCCACCCAGTTGTTGGCCCAGACGCGGCCGGCTCTGCCGCCCCGGCCCGGAATTCCGCTGCGGCAGGACTACGAGTATCGGCGCGAGGGCACACGGAACCTGTTCCTGACCTGTGAGCCGCAGGCCGGGTGGCGGCACGTGGCGGTGACCCAACGGCGCACGATGGAGGACTTTGCCCAACAGATGCGATGGCTGGTGGACGAGGCCTATCCGGAGGTCGAGGTGGTCCGGGTCGTCCTGGACAACCTGAACACTCACCGCATGGCGTCGCTGTACGAGGCGTTCCCGGCGGCAGAGGCCCGGCGGATTGCCAAACGGCTGGAGTTCCACTACACCCCCAAGCACGGGAGTTGGTTGAATATGGCGGAAATCGAGTTCAGCGTACTGTCCCGCTCCTGCCTCAGACAGCGACTCCCCGACGAGGAAGCTCTCGGGCGGGAGGTTCAGGCCCTGGTTACGGAGCGCAACACCGCCCAAGCTACCATCAACTGGCGCTTCAATACCCATGACGCCCGAACCAAACTGCACCGCCTCTATCCCTTTGATTCCAAACATGACTGAGTACTAGTAAAACATTGTGGCCGCCAACGCCCGGCCCTCGTTTGCCTAGAAACTCGGACGGAAACCCCGATTCTCCCCAAGTCGTCGTTTTCTTAGCGACGATTATCGATGTAACAGTGGGTTCTTGAACCGTATTACAGACACTATCATGCCACATAAGACTATAATACGTCTGTCTTGCGTAGCGCGAAACCCGGCCAATGGCTTTCCGGCCAGACCTCTAGTACTACAACGACGGGTTTAAGGTGGCGGCTCCATCCTGCTTTCGCGGCGGGTGGAGCGGCGTCTCTCGTGGGAACGGCGAGCCCGTTCGTTGCGTAGCTGCGTATCCTCCAGCCACAACAGCAATTGATCGGGCCCGAACTGCTCCCGGGGCAGCATCTCCCGCACCACCCGGTACACCTGTGGCCTCGTGATCCGGGGCATCTTTTTCCCCCCAATCCTGCTGCAGGCTCAGCAGGAACGCTCCACCCAGCAGGCACATGGCTATGTGGTGATGCCACCCTGCCCAGCTGCGGGTCTCGTATTCGTCCAGCCCCACGTCACCCTTCTCAGTCTCGAACTCCGTTTCAATGCGCCACCTGGACCCACCCACGTAGGCCAGAGTCTCCAAGGTTGTGCCCTCGGGAGCGTTGGACAGGTAGTAGCGGGGCTCGCTGCCGTCCAGGTTCCGGCGCCAGACGGCCCACAGTTCCTCGCCGGGCTTGCGCCTCCTGGTGGCCCGCACCCGCTGGGCACTGAACCGGTAGGTGCGCGGCCCCTGGCTTCCCTGGGCCACCGTTATCTCCCGCCAAGCCTCATCCGGCAGTTCATCACCGCGCTGCTCCATGGTCCGCCGCTGCCCAGGCCGCAGCTTGGGTTTGCGGGGGCGGCCGAACCCCGGATATTCCGGACTGGTCCAAGCCGGGTCCAAGGGCCAGACCGTAGTGCCGCCCGGAACGTCCAGCACGTAGCGCATCCCCAGGGCCGCCAGTCCCTCCCGAAAGGTCGGCGACATCCCGAAGGCGTCGTCTCCGGCAACCCACTCGGCCCTGAGGTAGCCCAACTCCAGGACCCGCTCCAGCATCTCCAGGGCCAACTCCGTCTTTGACCGGTAGTTCCGCCGGTCCTCCGGCACACCCGCCGCAGCACACCGGTCCTGGTCGGAGGTCCAACTCTTGGGCAGATACAGCCGCTTGTCCACCAACGCCCGGCCCAGCGGGCTGACGTAGGCCAGGAACATCCCACCCTGGCAGTTGGCCACCTTGCCCAGCCTGCCGCAGTACTGCCGGGCCACTCCCGCCGATTTCCTGCCCTGCTTGGGGAAGTCGCTGCCATCGAACACCCACACCGCCTCCAGGTGTCCCAGCCTGGGGGCCAAGTATTCCTGCAACCGCCCTATGACTGTCTCATCGGACCACCGGGCCTCGGTGAGAAAGCGCTGCATCGCCCGGGCCGAGATGCCCACCGATTCCGAGAGATTCTCGGCGTTGCGCCGCTCCTGGTCCTGCACCAGCAGCGCCTGAAGGTAATTCCCGCTGTGATCCCGCCACTGCTTGCGGCCGAAGGAGGCCGCAAAGAAGGCGTGGAATTCCTGAAGGCTGTCGTAGACCCGCTCGAAGCTCGCCGCATCCATCACCCAAACCACCCAACATCATCTGTCCAGCCATCCTACCAGACAACTCGTCGTTGTAGTACTAGGGAGAGCCTGATCTACCTGATCTAATGGTGAATTCCGTCCTCAGATTAAAAAATTGCGTCGCCATGGCGGGCGGATTTTCCGCCCGTCCAGTTGACATGGTTGTAACAATCGAGTGCTAATCTAAGAAAGTAGCCATATATCGGGTGTCATACAAACTCGGGGATGGAGTAAAGATATGATTCGGTGACGGAGGCCAGCCCGCCGCTCGACGCAGATTTGACCGATTTCCTGGGTTTTAGTTATAGTGTTCGCTGGCGCGACTCAGGAAACGCTTTGCGGATTATGGCTCCGTCAACGTGAAATCAAGCCTGGCTAAACAAGAGAGGTCGAGTTTATGAGTTATAAAGCTGAGTACATCTGGATTGACGGACAAAAACCAACCGCTAAGCTGAGATCCAAGGGCAAAGTTATCGCCGAAGGCGAAGAACCGCCCGTCTGGGCCTTCGATGGGTCCAGCACCAACCAAGCCACCGGCGACCAGTCCGACTGCGTTTTGAATCCGGTTTTCATATGCCCCGATCCTGTACGCGGAGGAAACCACAAACTGGTCATGTGCGAGGTGCTCCTCACCGACATGACACCCCATCCCTCCAACACCAGGGCCGCCTGCGCCGAGTCTTCCAAGAATTACGCTGAGCTGGATACATGGTTCGGAATAGAGCAGGAATACACCTACTTCGACGGCATCAAGCCTCTGGGTTGGCCGGACAATGGTTTCCCCGCTCCCCAAGGCGGTTATTACTGCGGTGTGGGCTCCGATGAAGTGTTTGGGCGCCCCATCGTGGAAGCCCACCTAGACGCCTGTATTTATGCCGGATTAGCCATCGCCGGGATCAACGGAGAGGTCATGCCCGGTCAATGGGAGTTCCAGATCGGCCCCGTGGGAACGCCAACTGTAGGCGACCACCTTTGGGTCGCCAGGTGGCTGCTGTACCGGATAGGCGAGCAATTCAACGTCAGCGCGACGCTAGACCCAAAGCCGATCAGGGGAGACTGGAACGGCGCCGGCGCCCACACCAACTTCTCCACCGTCACCATGAGAAACGACTACGACGCTTGTGTCGCCGCCGCCGAGGCATTGGGGAAAAACACCGAACTGCACATCGCCAACTATGGCGACCGAATCGAAGAACGGTTGACCGGTGAACACGAAACCTTGTCCTACAAAGAATTTAGATGGGGCGTCTCGGACCGTGGCGCTTCGGTCAGGATTCCCTGGCAGGTGGCCCGGGACCGGAAAGGCTACATAGAAGACCGCCGGCCCAACGCCAACTGCGACCCGTATGTGGTGACCAGGCTCATCCTGGACACCGTCTGCGGAGCGGCCACCGGAAAATAAGAGCCTGGGCGCAAAGGCGCAGACAAAAGCATGATGTCTTGGACGCAAGAAGTTCGCTAGATTGGCGCATTTACATTTTGCACTCAGGGCATTCGTGACTGAGCGCGATCGATGAAAATCAATAGAACGGGGCCAACCGATGGTTGGCCCCGTTCTATTCTGCAGACCCGGTGTCGGAGCCCGGTATGGTGGACTCCCGCCGCAGGTGGAATCTCCCGGTAAAACAGGCCTGAGCGTTCTTCAGCTGTCAACTAGTTCGTTATTCCTCGGACTTACCGATTCTCAGGACTCCTAAGACCGCAACCCTAGCCACTATATGTGATGCGAGTCTGTGTTTGTTTCCGTCCAGGTGCTAGGCGGTTCCGCGGCGTTTGCCATAGGGCCATCGCCCACCATCGCGGTATGGTCCACGATATTTCAACTCCTGTAAACCAACCCGCTAATTCCTTATCATAGATAGCATATATTACTATTTCAGATATAATCGCGGCTCGATAATCAAGCAATCTATCTTGACAGTGTAATCTATAACATCTAGCATGAGCCACTATATTCGCGGATTTGAGGTGGATATAGGTAAGTTTTTTTGCGATTCCGACTTTCAGCTTCCTGGCCATCGGTCATCATTGGCCCCGAAAGGTCGGGTGTTTCGGATTTCGTAGTGGTCACTTTAAAAGTTGTATGAAGGGTCGATGTCCAATCTTAGGTGACGCGCTGTAACGTACATCTAGTAGATTGGGCATAAGCGAGATCGAGTCTAAGAAAAAGCCCCGGGTGGGTTCGCCGTAAAACAAACCACCCGAGGCGGAGAGGAACGTGATAGTAACACGTCCCAATTTGCATTGTACCAGACCCACTGATGGCACATCTAGGGTGGGAACAGGGAGGTGCCGATCGCCAACTTCCGCGACGGCATACCGTTGGGCTCAGCTCAGGCGTGCCTGATTTTTTGCCCCACATGCCCCGATAGATTGATCAATCGCACTGGATCAATCTATCGGGGCATTCAAGGGCATGGCGAACCGAAAAATTGGAGGATAACGTAAATGCGCCGCCGTTTAATTGGAAATCCTAAAGTCTTGATTCTTACTCCGCTGGTCTTGGTCCTGCTTTTGGCTGTAGCCTGCGGAGGGACCGCCGCTACTCCAGTGGTGGTGGAAAAAGAAGTAGTTAAAGAGGTGATCAAAGAGGTCCCGGTAGTCAAGGAAGTAATCAAAGAAGTCATAGTGGTGGCGACTGCGGTGCCCGTGGCCAAGGTGGAGGAAGCCTCCGCCAAAGAACAGGCCGCAGCCCAGGCATCCGTGGATACAATAGCAGACCCGAACTTCAAGCCCATCTACGGCGGGGTCATAAACATGGCTCAGTACGCCGATGTGAGGCAGAGGCTGATCCACCAATCATCGGTGCTCAACATGACCATGTCGCCGGTGTTTAACAACCTGGTGGAATGGAACCCGGAGACCGACGACGTCAGCGACCTGCGGTGCGACCTGTGCACCACCTGGGAGTTGGCCGACGACGGTCAAACCTATACGTTCCATATTGATGAAAATGCGAAATGGCATGACGGAGTGCCAGTGACCGCTGACGACATAGTCTTCAGCATGGAGAGCATGGTCAACCCCGACCAGTTCAAAGTGCTAGAAGGCCGGTCCACGTCGTCTCATGCCAACGCCGGTCTCTATTACGAGACAGGCATGTCCCGGGCGATCGATGACAAGACCGTCGAGATTATCACCAAATTCCCTTCCGGCGGTTTCCTCTTGGCCATCGCCAATGAGACGGCCCCTATCATACCCAGGCACACCGTGGTGGATCAAGAAATAGCTCAAGGCGGCCGTGACCTGGATGTCCTGAACGGCTCCGGGCCATTCAAGCTGACCGAGTTCGTCAAGGAAGTATCGGTCACCTATGTAAAAGACCCGGGCTACTGGAAGACCGACCGAAACGGCAACGCCCGTCCCTATATCGACGGGATTAAGATGTTCGTCATTACCGACTCCGGCCGGCAGATAGCGGCCTTCAAGACTGAGCAGGTGTTGACCGTGAACCAGTCGATCGACAACCTGAGTTCTCAGGAAGCCCTGAAGCTGGACGAAGAGATGGACAACCTCACCGTCCACTGGACGGGACCGGCGCAGGCGTACTATGTGTTCATGAACACAACCAAGGCGCCCTTCGACGATGTCAGGGTGCGGCAAGCCTTGCACTTGGCGTTGTACCGCCAGCCCATCATCCAGACGTTCAGCGGCGGCACCGACGCGCTGGGGTACCCTAATCCTGAAGGGTTCTGGTACAGCCAGACCGACGAAGAAAACACCAACACCCCCGGGTTCCGGGAGCTAAACGGCGAAAAGCACCCCGACGATCTGGCCAAGGCAAAGAGTCTGCTGGCGGAAGCGGGAATACCCGCGGGACTCGAGCTGACTCTAACCACCAGGAACGTACTTGGTTACCCCGACCTGGCGGTTCAAGTCAAAGAGCAGCTGAGGAAATACCTGGATTGGGACATCACCCTCCAGGTGATGGAGAGCGGCGCTGGTTTCGACGCATACTGGGCAGGCGACGTGCAATTCGCGGTCCAAAGCGGCGGGATCTTCAGCACCGGACCGGACGCTATCTGGGCCAGGCTGACCCGCGGAACCATCCCCCAGTGGACCGGCGGCGGGCGTGGAAAATTCATGGTCCCCTGTAGCGCCACCACCGGCAAGTGTCTGGACGAGTTGAATGACCTGCAGATGAGGGAAGTGGACCAGGAAAAGAGGAAGGCGATTCTGGCCGATATGTCGGAATTGGTCATCAATGAAGACCATAGCAACCCTTACCTGTTCTGGGCGAACCATCACCACGCAGTGAACCACAAGATCCAGAACTTCCATATGACGATTCAAGGCCGGGCGTGGGAGCACGTTTGGTGCGACCCGACCTGCTAAAATCAATAGACGCCTAGGCGTCTAAAGGATGTCCAAGGGCAGGCTGACCTGAAGGTTCGGAAGGCCGGTCTGCCCTTTTTAGACGCCAAGGGAGTTGATATCCCTGCATTAAGAGAGTGCTGTCAACCCCGGCTGGGGAGCGGGATCAGGTCGGCGCTTGAGCCGCGTCGTTAGGTTCGTCACCCGTCCCGTGTTTTGCCTGATTGCATGGGGGCCCTTCCCCAGCCGGGGTTGGCGGCACGCCAGAAGCGGAAGGCTGTGGCTGGGTAGCCTTGTATTCAGAATCCTACCTTATTTTCCAGCCTAGTTCGGGGAAGAAAGATGCGGAATTACATCACCAAACGCTTCGTACTATTCATACCCACACTGTTGATCGTCACCGTTGTGGTTTTCTCCATCCTGCGGGTGATTCCCGGCGACCCGGCCCTACTGATCTTGGGCGGGGAATCTGGAGACGACGAATTCACGGAAGCGCAACTGGACGCCCTGCGCCACAAATTGGGCACCGACCGGAACATCATCGTCCAGTACGGCAGCTGGGTCGGCAACATGCTCAAGGGAGACTTCGGGGTCTCCTACTTCTACGAGGGCGACCGGGTCATCGACGACCTGAAGATGAGGATACCCACCACGGTGGAACTGGCCATCATGGCGTTGCTGCTGGCCACCGTCATGGCCGTGCCGTTGGGGGTGATTTCCGCCTTAAAGCAAGACACGTTCACCGATTACGTCACCAGGGTCGTAAGCATCACGGGGATAGCCACGCCCAACTTCTGGGTGGCTATCATGAGCATCTTCTTCCTGGTGCTGTTCTTCAACTGGGCGCCGCCCCTGGCCTACGTAGACCCATGGGAGGACCCGTGGGTGAACTTCCAGCAACTGATCTTCCCGGCCTTGGCGTTGGGCACGTCCAACATGGCCTTCATCACCCGAATCACCCGGTCCGCCATGCTGGAAGTGCTGCACGAAGACTACATCAGGACCGCCCGGTCCAAAGGCCTCTCCGAGAAGATAGTGATTTTCCGGCATGCGCTGCGAAACGCCCTGTTGCCGGTGGTCACCCTATCGGGATACGAGTTTGGCCGGCTGATCTCGGGCACGGTGATTATCGAAGTGATCTTCCTGATACCGGGAATGGGCCGTTTGCTCATCACCAGTATCTTGCACCGGGACTTCCCAATGATCCAGGCGACCATCGTTCTGATAGCGGTTGTGGTGCTGGTCCTGAATTTGGTGCTGGACCTCTTCTACGCGTGGCTGAATCCCAGGATTCGCTACAACTAAAGCACGCCGCCGCGCAGAGCGCTTTATGAAATACGGGGGTAATCATCAATGGCAGTGAACCAAGGAACCGCTCAGGCGCTACCGGAGCCGACGATAACGGGTCTTCGGCCCAAACGAACGTTCCTGCAACAATTCGTATCCTTCCTCAAGACCAAAAGGCTAGGCACATTTGGTCTGGTGGTGGCCACCATGACGGTGATCGCGGCCGTCTTCGCGCCCCAGATCTCCAACCACGACCCATACGTCACCACGGTGGAGCACATCTACGAATCGCCCAACACCGATTACTTCTTCGGTGGAGACAATCTGGGCCGGGACGTGTTCAGCAGGATCATATACGGCGCCAGGATCTCCCTGGTCGTGGGGATCGTCTCCTCGTTCATCGGGTGCACCATCGGGATGATGGTGGGTGTCTTCAGCGTCCACTTCGGGGGCAAGACCGACCTGATCATCCAGCGGTTCATAGACGCGATGATAGCGTTCCCCACCTTGATCCTGGCGATAGCGATCATGGCCGCCCTGGGGGCGTCCGTCATGAACGTGATCATCGCGCTGAGCATCGTGTACGTGCCTAGCACGGCGCGGATCCTGCGCGCCCAATACCTGGCCATCAAAGAAATGGACTACGTGCTGTCGGCCAGGGCGGTGGGGGCCGGGGGCTGGCGCATCATGATCAAGCATATGATACCCAACGCCTTTGCGCTTTATCTGGTGATCGTGACCTTCCACCTGGGAGGGGCCATCATCGCCGAGGCTTCACTGAGCTTCCTGGGAGTGGGCAGTCCTCCCGACGTGCCGTCATGGGGCGGCATGTTGAGCGGCGCGGCATCGCAGTACGTGGCGATTGCGCCATGGCTGGCGGTATTCCCCGGCGCGGCGATATTCATCGTGGTCTTCTCGTGGAACGTGCTGGGCGACGCGCTCCGGGACGTGCTGGACCCCCGGCTTCGCGGCACGGGACCGAGCTAGTTCGCCCAACCGCCAGAGAGTGACTGAAAGAGTAACTGGAAGAAGGTGAAGGTATGCGGGTAAAGGGATTCTTCCCACTATTGATAGTGTCGTTGCTCATGCCGGCTATCCTGGCGGCATGTGGCGGGACCGGGGCGCAACCTGTTGACAGCGCCGGCTCCGCTCCAGAGCTAGACGCCGCGGCTATAGTGGCGGCCGGCTACGTGCCCTCCATCCACGCTTCGGAACACGTGGGCAAATCGGTAACGGTGAAGGGCCAGGTCAGGGATTACCAATATCACGACGGCAAGGCAGGGAAGCCAACCCTGATCCTCTTCGACGAAGCAGGCGTGGTGGAGAGAGGATCGTCCATATCGGACATGGAAACACCGGAGACCTTCACGATGGTGGTGATGAGGAAAGACAAGCCCAACTTCCCACCGCACTACGGGCAAAATTGGAATGGCAAGGTCCTGTGCGTCACAGGCACCATCGAAGTCTACTTTGGCAGCCCGGCAATGATCGTTTCCGATTCCGCAAACGTGGTCGCCGATTGCTGAGCGTTAAACGGATCGCGCCCTAAACCGGACTTAAGCGTTCATTAGCCCCCGCGTTTCCCATGACTGGAAGAGCGGGGGCTTCTCATTTAACAAGATTGCGGCAACGAGGACAGGTGGCCTCTGACCGGCTCCTTAAAATGGTCCCGATCTTCCGTCGTACATCTTCGAGAGGTTATAGCCCGCCGCTGTACAGGCGGTTCAGATTGGCGTAGCGGCTGGGGTCCAAGTCTTTGTTGATCAAAGCAGGGTCGTCGGGGCCATAGCGGTTGGCGCGGAATACTCCATTGGCCACTCCGTTGTTGCCTTCAGCGAAGACGGGGCTGATGTACTCCCAGACAACCTCGCAATTTTGCGTCACCTCGAATATGCGGCCGTTGGCGCCTTCGGTGATCAAAGTATTTCCGTTGGCCAGCCTCTGGGCGCCTCCGGTGAAGTGGGTAAAGAAGGAGTTCATGGGCTTGCCGCGGTATTCCCAGGCGATTTCGTTGTCCTCCGGGTCGACTTCGATGACCAGTGAATAGCTGAGGCCCCGCCGGTGTGCTCCGTTGTCCAACAACAACACGTGGCCATTATCCAAAAGGGTCGGATTGTGCTGGTGGGAGATGTGGCCCGGCCCCCATTTCCAACAAAATTCTCCCGTTGCCCGGTCAGCCAGGGCAACGGTGTTAAGAATCCGGAAGCTGATCAGGAAACCGGCGTCTCGGTTACTCGGTTGCTCAACGGCTGTTAGGTCGTTGGCGCCGCCCCAGGACCCCCGCCCTTCCAGGGGACAGATGATGTCCTCCGCCGGGTCCAAATGGTCCGACGACCGCCATTCATAGACGATTTCACCTGCTGGATTGGTCTCCACCACCAGGTCGCCGGTCATCCGGGCCGGATCGTTGGGAGAGATGAACCCGCCCTGTACCTGGCGTGTCAACTCTTCTGAGATGGGTTCGTAGAGCAAGAGTAGATTATTCCCATTTGTTAACCGGCAATGGCGGCGCAGCAGGGGATTTCGATACTCCCACACCGGTTCTCCGTGCCAATCCATCTCCACAATGGCGTCCGAGCCGGGCCGGCCCGCGGAGCCGCCATTGGTGCGGAACAGAAGATTACCGTTGGGCAACAGGAAACCGTAGTTGATACCCTGATCTGAATGCCAACGGTGGACGAAGCGGCCTTCCATGTCCACCAGGTAGGCGTCATCCCCGCCGTTGGCGGAAAACAAGGTATAACCCCGGAATGCGTGAGGAGGGTCGTAACGGGTCAACCCGGTAGGACGGTCAGACCAGCCCATGGCAGGCTCCTATGGAGGCAGGGTTTTTGCCGCATAATCGGCTGGCAAAAGAGTGGCATCCGGTGATTCAACGTTCAAGGCGGACGGGCTTTTCAGGCGTTTAGAACTCCGTTAGATGGGCCCTTTCTTGGAGTCCTGAGCGCAGTTGCGTCATCAACCACTTGACTGACAGCTTTGGGGCTAGACTACTATTGGTCTAGAAACTAGGACGGAAACCCCGATTCTCCCCAAGTCGTCGTTTTTTTAGCGACGATTAGCGATGTAACAGTGGGTTCTTAAACCGTATTACAGACACTATCATGCCACATAAGACTCTAATACGTCTGTCTGGCGTAGCGCGAAACCCGGCCAATGGCTTTCCGGCCAGACCTCTAGGATTACAACAGCGAGCAGGGAGGGGACTGTGGAGGAAAGCCGTTACCCATATCTTTCCGAGCGCGAAGAGTTAATAGTGACCGGAAGAGAGCGGGGAATATCTGTCCTCGACCTGGCAATTGATTTACACTTCTCTCCGACACGGGTTAGACAACTTGATCAGCGAGCTAGGAAGCGGATTGCATCCACAGCGTTGCCAATCCCGAGCCCCTTAACTAAGGCTTGGCCGTTTCTGTGGATCAATACACGAGGAGATCAACTGTTCCTCATCCGGAAAGCCCTTTTTGACCATTACTCGAAGAACCCATTGGCCCCCGCATTAGAAGTAAGTCTGTCTCTGGGCGCTATTCACCCAGGCGCAATCCCCGGGGTAGGGGAACAAGCGGTTACTCTCCTTTACAGCCTTTTCGGTCACACAGAACCCTCACGTCCTCCATATCATCAGGTACTCGCAGCGAGAAAATCATGACGAAATGGCGGGCCCACCATATCCTCCAGCGGGCGTTTGAGCTGCCTGTGGTCCAGGAGCCTCCCGACGTCGGTGCTGTCCACGTCCTGCGGCACAGCGGCTCCCCCGAGCGGCAGAGACACCGGCAACCCCCAAGGACTCAAGGACCAGCACGGCCACGCGACGGCCAAGATGACGCTGCCCTGCATGAAGACCCTAACGGCGGAGGACTCGGTGCGGATTAACCAGGAGGTGGATTTTCGGTGGTGATTGATTACGGGGCTACAACGGATGGGTGTCGAATATGGCTCTAATATCTCAACAATACATAGATTGCGTTGTTGCTATAGGGACCGGACCAAAGCGAAAGCGGTCCTGGATAGCCTCCGGCTTCCTGTATGGGGACAAAGTTCCGGGTCAGGAGGGATAACAAACCTTTTTAGTCACAAACAGGCACGTGCTGCATGGCATGCGCCGTGTATGTCTGAGGTTCAACCCGTTGGATGGCAATGATGGACGCGAATATGATATCCCCCTCACGGGAAAAGGCGCATCGGATTGGGCGGCGCACCCCGACCCCACAATAGACGTCGCGATTGTACCCATAAACACGGTGTTTCTAAGGGAACAGGGTATCCAGTTCAAGTATTTCGCTAGCGACACCAGCACTCTCAATTGCAGCCAAATGGCAAGCAACGGACTTACTGAGGGCGATTTCATTTACGTCCTTGGCTTCCCGATGGGGTTAGTTGGTTACAACCGCAATGCTGTCATCGTGAGAAGTGGATCGATAGCTCGAATAAGAGATAGTCTGACCGGCATTGACGCCGCCTTCCTTATTGACGCTGCCGTATTCCCTGGCAACAGTGGTAGTAATATCGCGGCCGGAGGTATTCGCACTTCCCGGGACAAAAGCCCAATCTAAGTCCAATCTGATAGGAATCGTTCAGGCGTACCTCCCTTACGAAGACGTCGCCATTAGTCAACAAACAGGCGAGCCCAGGTTCGTAATGCACGAAAATTCGGGGTTAGGGGTTGTTCACCCCGTCGACTACATCGAAGAAACAATCCATGACTTTCTCCAAAAATATCCTGAACGAGCTGCAATAAGGTCTGGCGCAGCAACACAGACGTAGTTACCGAAAACTGCTGCAACTCCTTACAACCTCCCCCTAGGCTGCTCCTTGCACTAGTCCTGAATCGCCCCCAGAACTCCGGTGGATCCGAGCGGCGTCATCCATGTCTAGCGTCCTCAGATAAGTCGGAGACAGTCCGGCCCTCAGAACGGTCACGGCGTAGTTGTATTTAACGAGGTGAGCGGGCGTGGCTTGGACTTTCGGGAGCTTAACGGCAAAGAGAAAAAATGCGTAATAAGAACAGGAGTGTGCCTAAGAGGTTGGTACCCCGGAGCGGCTTCGATCCGCTGATCTCCACCTTGAAAGGGTGGCGTCCTGCCAGGCTAGACGACCGGGGCACACGTAGATATTTTACTATAGGCTGCGGTGGTGCGCCATTGGTTTGGTTGGGCCCAGTTGACGGGGCTACCCCTCACATTAATCCTCTCCCGCAAGGGCAGAGGATTGGCAGCGGCTACCCCAGCCTACGGGTAGAGCGCCAGCGATTCTAGGGACATGTTTTCGGGCAGGCCGCACATAAGGTTCATGTTCTGCACGGCTTGTCCGGCGGCGCCTTTAACCAGGTTGTCTAGGCAGCTCACGACGATCAGCCGGCCGGCTTGTACGTCCACCGTTGGATGCACCAAGCAGAAGTTGGAGCCCAGCGTGTGCTTGGTCTGCGGCGGTTCGGGTGTTACTTTCACGAAGGGCTCGTCGCGGTAAAACTCTTCATACATGTCCCAAACTGCTTGTTTGCTCATGGTCGGGTCGTTTAGCGGTGCGTAGCAGGTGGCCAGGATGCCCCGGGTCATGGGAATGCGGTGGGGTACGAAGGTGACCTTGGCGCTGTTCGCCTCCCGCAGATCGGCAATCTCCTGGGCGATCTCCGGCTGGTGCCCGTGGCCGTTGAGCCCATAAGCCATCGCGTTTTCGTTGGCCTCGGAATACTGGTCCATGATGTTGGTGGATTGGCCGCCCCGGCCGGCGCCTGAAATGCCCGACTTGGCGTCGATGATAATATCGTCGGCCACCAAGCCTTCCCGCACCGCGGGCGCTAGGCCCAGCAGCGATGCTTCTGGAAAGCAGCCGGGGTTGGCAACTAGGTTGGTGGTCTTGATGGCTTCCCGGTGAATCTCGGGCAGACCATAGACCGCGGAGCCCAGCAGGTGGGGGGCTGGATGTTCGACGCTGTAAGCCCGATTGAAAATCTCTGGGTCGCGCAGCCGAAAGTCGGCGGCGATGTCTATGGCCTTGACGCCCTGATCAACCAAGGGAGCTAATGCCTCGGCGCTGGCGCCGCTGGGCAAGGCCGAAAACACAACGTCCACGGGTTCTTCGATGGCGCTGGTTACCGGCAGGTCGATCTGCCAAAGATGCGGCATTGCTTCCGGTAGCCGCTTACCCGCGGCGCTTCGGCCGGTGACAGCGGTGATCTCCACTTCGGGGTGGTGGTGCAGGATGCGGGCTAATTCCGACCCGGCGTATCCGGTTATGTTGATGATCCCTACTTTTATGGTCACTGTCGCGGGTCCTTTATCTTCGATTCAGCGGGTTGATCAGGCGGGACATGAGGCATGATCGGCGCGGCGCTTGCGGTCTTTTGAGCCCCGCTCTTGGCGCCGGCGGTCTTACCTGCGGGTTTAGCGTTACCTGCGAGTTTAGTAGATGCGGCCCTCATCATCTTGTTTCGCGATGGACAACCTTCGGCCACGACGCATTCGGAGCACAGGGGACGCTGGGCTTTGCACACCCGCCGTCCATGGTTGATTATTGCGATGTGGAACTGGAAAACCTGCTCCGGCGGCACTTTGGCTTCCATGATCTCGTGGGCTTTATCAACGGTGACCTTGGGCCCGATGAACCGCAGCCGCTGGCACACCCGGTAGATGTGGGTGTCGATGGCCATAGCAGGCATTCCCAAGGAGAAGTTAAGTATGATCCCAGCCGACTTGGGACCGATGCCCGGCAATTGCCTGAGCCACCCTTTGGCTTCCTCCAGGGGCATCTCCCGGAGGAAGGACAGGTCCAGCGAGCCGTTGAGCTCCAGGATGCGGGTCAAAACCATCTTGATCCTGGGTGCCTTGACCTTGGCCAGACCGCCGGGGCTGATGGCCTTTTCGATCTGCGCCACATCTCCCTGGGCCACCGATTCCAGGCTGCCGAATTGGTCCATCAGGAAGCCAAAAGCGCGTGCCGAGTTGATGTCCGACGTGTGCTGGGACAAGATAGTGAACACGAGCTCGTGAACCGGGTCCAGCCGGGGCTCTTCTTCGAAAGGCCCGTACTGCTCGGTCATCACCCTGATGGCGTCGGGAATCTTGACGCCTCGAACTCTCTTGCTTTTCGTTGGCGCCGGCGATGTCATGTTCTACGGTCCATTAGGCGCGCTGCCAGCCATTACATGCTGTATGAACATGAATGGGATTCTAGCACTCGCCGGATTCCCCCTCAACTATCAGAATGATGCGGGAGCCCCAGGCCGGCGGGACGCGGAATAGTCATGAGAATCTGCAATCATGGGGAAGGGACGAACCCGGCGCCGCCGCGGAACTAAATTGGTCCAAAGATGATGGGAACACCGCCGCGACGGCCAGTGTTATGAGGCGTCCCCCGAGCCGGGGCGGCGGCGCTGCTCTGACCTCAGGAATTGCTCCAGGTCTTGCACCATTTCCGCCGGATCAGGGATATCTTTGGCTGCCAACGACTCGTCGTATTTGCCTTCCAGCTTCGTGACATAGGCGCCTAATTGCTCGTCTCGCTCAATGGCTTTGGCTACTTCACGGTCAAAGGTTTCGGCCGCGGCCAGCATTTCCCCGATGTCTACCGGCAGGTCCAAAATCCCCTGAAAGTGCTTGAGCAGGGTGTGGGCCACCCGGCAATTGGGAGCAGCCTGGAGGTAGTGGGATGTGTGCCCCCACAGGGAGGCGTATTCGATTCCCGCTTTCGAGAATGCGTCCAGCAACACGGAACTGATGCCGGTTGGCCCCTGATAGTTGGAGGCGTTGACTCCGGAATCGGTGAGATATTTCTGCACGTCGGGCCGAGTTGAAGAACCGGTCACCCTTACTTCCCGGGTGTGGGGGACCGCGTCAAGCAGCGCGCCAAGGTGCACCACCGTCTTCACGCCATGCTGCTGGGCCAGGCTGGTTATCTCCTGGGTGAAGGTCCGCCAGCGCAGGTTGGGTTCAACACCCAGATAAAAAAGTGTTCCTTTGTCCGAGCCTTCGGGCACCCACGAATAGAATTCGTTGACTGGCCAGTGAATTCTCCTCCGCCCGTCTTTCGTCCTGGTAGTGTGGGGACGGGTCTGTGAAAAGTCGTAGAACTCCTCTGGGTCCAGCTCGGCCACCTTCCGGGCCTTGAGCTTTCGGGTCAGGTACTTGATGGCCGCCGTGGCCGCCTCCGCTGCGTCAGCCCAACCGGCGAAGGCAACAATCATGTACTCGTGGTATACCGTCGGCGTTTCATGAACTATCAAGTTGCTCATAGGCGTCGAGTTCCATTAGGCCTGGTCGGATTTAAGCCGGAGGCTGCGAGGCAATGGCCGGGTTCCGTGGCTTCGCCGGAGGATTTCCTACACTTCAGTGTAGCACCCTCCCGGATTTACAAACAAGGTGGCGCCTGATTACAAGGGTCTGATTATAGGGACCTGGCTAGCCCCACTCCGAGGATGGCCACCGCGAGGCCCAAAACCACGTTAGCCAGCAAGGCGGCCAAGGCGGGCCAAACGATTCCTTTGTCCATCAGGTAGACGGTTTGGTAGCTGAGGGCCGAAAAAGTAGTGAATCCGCCCAGCAGGCCGACGGTCAAGAAATTTCGCACTTCATCGGGCACCGGGAAGCGTGCCAAGAACAAAGTCGCCAGAAATCCCAACGCGAAAGACCCGGTGAGATTAACCGCCAGAGTCCCCAATACCGTGTCTGCCCCGGCGTAATTGACCGCCACCAGTTGGGCGCCGTACCGCATTACCGAACCGGCCGCTCCGCCCATGGCCACTAGCAGCCAGGTCACGGTTTACCGGACAGAACATTGCGATACCAGCCGCCTTGTTGTTGAGGAGCATGGGACCCCATGGTCAAGTTGAGGCTGTCCAAATAATCCAACGTGGTTCAGGCCCACACGCCACGGCGCTTCAGAGTGTCTTCATCCAGTTCTATTCCCCAACCGGGGCGGTCGGACAAGATGAGTTGGCCGTTGACGATCTACGGCGCGGCCACTCAATCTTTCGGTGACCTTGCCCGTCGCTAAAATTAGGAGGAACGAAGCACACACCCAAGCTAACAAAATTGTTGCAGACGCCCAGGTCAACGCCGCCGACATCCGGAGTGACGCCGACATAAACATCCAAACCGTTGAGAGCGCCATCTCTGAGAAGCACTTACGTATCGCGGACTTGGCCAATGAGACCGACGATGCACTAGTACTACAACGACGGGTTTAAGGTGGCGGCTCCATCCTGCTTTCGCGGCGGGTGGAGCGGCGTCTCTCGTGGGAACGGCGAGCCCGTTCGTTGCGTAGCTGCGTATCCTCCAGCCACAACAGCAATTGATCGGGCCCGAACTGCTCCCGGGGCAGCATCTCCCGCACCACCCGGTACACCTGTGGCCTCGTGATCCGGGGCATCTTTTTCCCCCCAATCCTGCTGCAGGCTCAGCAGGAACGCTCCACCCAGCAGGCACATGGCTATGTGGTGATGCCACCCTGCCCAGCTGCGGGTCTCGTATTCGTCCAGCCCCACGTCACCCTTCTCAGTCTCGAACTCCGTTTCAATGCGCCACCTGGACCCACCCACGTAGGCCAGAGTCTCCAAGGTTGTGCCCTCGGGAGCGTTGGACAGGTAGTAGCGGGGCTCGCTGCCGTCCAGGTTCCGGCGCCAGACGGCCCACAGTTCCTCGCCGGGCTTGCGCCTCCTGGTGGCCCGCACCCGCTGGGCACTGAACCGGTAGGTGCGCGGCCCCTGGCTTCCCTGGGCCACCGTTATCTCCCGCCAAGCCTCATCCGGCAGTTCATCACCGCGCTGCTCCATGGTCCGCCGCTGCCCAGGCCGCAGCTTGGGTTTGCGGGGGCGGCCGAACCCCGGATATTCCGGACTGGTCCAAGCCGGGTCCAAGGGCCAGACCGTAGTGCCGCCCGGAACGTCCAGCACGTAGCGCATCCCCAGGGCCGCCAGTCCCTCCCGGAAGGTCGGCGACATCCCGAAGGCGTCGTCTCCGGCAACCCACTCGGCCCTGAGGTAGCCCAACTCCAGGACCCGCTCCAGCATCTCCAGGGCCAACTCCGTCTTTGACCGGTAGTTCCGCCGGTCCTCCGGCACACCCGCCGCAGCACACCGGTCCTGGTCGGAGGTCCAACTCTTGGGCAGATACAGCCGCTTGTCCACCAACGCCCGGCCCAGCGGGCTGACGTAGGCCAGGAACATCCCACCCTGGCAGTTGGCCACCTTGCCCAGCCTGCCGCAGTACTGCCGGGCCACTCCCGCCGATTTCCTGCCCTGCTTGGGGAAGTCGCTGCCATCGAACACCCACACCGCCTCCAGGTGTCCCAGCCTGGGGGCCAAGTATTCCTGCAACCGCCCTATGACTGTCTCATCGGACCACCGGGCCTCGGTGAGAAAGCGCTGCATCGCCCGGGCCGAGATGCCCACCGATTCCGAGAGATTCTCGGCGTTGCGCCGCTCCTGGTCCTGCACCAGCAGCGCCTGAAGGTAATTCCCGCTGTGATCCCGCCACTGCTTGCGGCCGAAGGAGGCCGCAAAGAAGGCGTGGAATTCCTGAAGGCTGTCGTAGACCCGCTCGAAGCTCGCCGCATCCATCACCCAAACCACCCAACATCATCTGTCCAGCCATCCTACCAGACAACTCGTCGTTGTAGTACTAGAGGTCTGGCCGGAAAGCCATTGGCCGGGTTTCGCGCTACGCCAGACAGACGTATTATAGTCTTATATGGCATGATAGTATCTGTAATACGGTTCAAGAACCCACTATTACATCGATAATCGTCGCTAAGAAAACGACGACTTGGGGAGAATCGGGGTTTCCGTCCGAGTTTCTAGAGGCGCTAGTCGAAGTCTTGCAGGGTCGTCTGGCCCGCCGCCGCAGCGCCCAAATGCCCCTTCCGGTGAAAAAGGAGTGACTAGACCAAATTGCTGGACTTATTTTACGGCGCTGGAGGGGCACCCGCCCGGAGGTGAGATAGATGCAGACGTTACCGCGCAAGTTAGTGACCATGGTCTCGGATGGGATGCAACGGGAGCTTTCCGAGTTGGCCGAATCGGACGAACGGACGCTCAGTTACCTCGTCCGGCAAGCGATCAAGGAGTATCTAGCCAAGAAAGCCGAGGATGTCAGCTCAGCCAAGTCTGTGCAGCGGGCCAACGAGATCCAGTATCAGATAAACTGCCAGTGGTGCGGAGGGTTGCCGCCGGGGTTGCCGCCCCAGGTCTACGACGACCGCGAAGAATGTACCTGCGAGGCCGAGGAATGACCACGCTGGACTACTGGGTCTGCCCGCGGTGCAACGTCAGGTGGCCGGTCAACGCCCATGGGTTCGCGGTCACCTGCGACTGCGCTGACGGAACTAACCTTGGTGGTCGCACTCCCTCGCGTTGGCTGGGGATGTATTGGTGTAGGAACTGCGGACGGTTCCATGCGGTCAAATCGCCAGACATTCGATGCAAGCCCGCAGCTACTTAGAGAAATTGCTCCGCTGACCTAGTCGCTGGTGGCGGAAGATAGACGCAGCAAAACGGGTTCAAGTGCGTAGAAGAGGCCGTGTAAGTCGGCTAGCAAACATTCTACGTTAGCGGCCTAGTTATCCGTGCCCGTGCAACAACTATCCGCAGGTGCGAGTCCTGGGGCCAGCGGCAACCTAGATGGGCCCGGACATCGAAATTCGGCTAAGTTGATAACCCGCGCTCCATTCGTGGATAACTCTAGTCTAAACGTGGATAACTCTAGTCTTTCGTGGATAACTCTAGTCCATTCGTGGATAGCTTGTGCTCCAGGCAAAAGAGAGGCCCCAACTTATCCACAGCCGGGGCGAAGTTATCCACGAATAGAGCATGGGTTATCCACGATACTATTCAAGCCATCAGATATGGAATCATGGAGTTATCCACAGATTTGGCATTTATCCACGCCCTTATTACAATTATTACTCCCTTTCAATCTTTTTTAATTTAAAAAATGAGAAAGTAATAACGGGGCCGTGGATAACTCAGTCCACTACGTCCACATTGCCAAGGGTGGTGTGGACTCTGCTACGCTGAACTTCATATGTCTACAGGTTCGTAATGTCCACAGGTACCCACAGACCTAAAAGCGTCCTGGGCGCTCGCAACCGCGATAAGTTCCTCCGCGCCCTGCTTTAGTGTGAGACCATCTATCACGCAGCTGATCTGTCTGAAGTGGACCGGACCGCGGTCTATCGCACCATGCGGGCCGAGCCGGACTTCAATACGGCTGTTCAGGAGGCGCGGGAGATAGGCAAGGAACCCTACCGAGACGTGTTGACGGAAGAGGCACACCGGCGGGCCACCGGCGGCACCCAGGAGCCTGTGTTCTACAGGGGCGAGATAGTGGCGACTATCCGCAAGTACAGCGACAACTTGCTTATGTTCCTGCTCAAACGTGAGGATCCCAGCTACCGCGACTCCTACCGCGCCCCGGAGGATGACAGCGGCCAGGTGTCGATCCGTGAGGTGTTGGCCGCGATCCGCCCGGAGCTGAACGATGCTGGACCTACTTAACCCCACGCCCACGCAGCTCAAGATCGAAAACGAGTTGCTATTCGGCACTCGTGATATCTGTTGCATCGGCTCCGCCAGGGCGGGCAAGGGCGTAGCCGCGGTCAAGGGAATGGTGCTGCGCTCCCAGATGCACAAAGAAATGGGCATCGGGTCCGGCAACTACCTGCTCATCGCTGAGAGCGTGGGGGCCATACATCGGAACAGCAAAGCGTACTTTGCCGATGTCTGCCGACAGCTTGGCTACAGCTTCCGCACCAGAGGCAGCCCTGACCCACACTTCGAAGTAGGCGGGGCCAAGTTCTTCACGTCCGGCGGGGCCAATGCCGGCGCCGCGCTGGTACGTTACCGAGTGGGATGCCGAGACCGGACGGTGCTTCGGCCTCGTCGAGGGGTTTGAAACTGAACTTGGGTACTTTCACCTGACCGAGCTGGCTGAGGTAACCGTGTTCGGCAAGGTCCCTGCCGTGGAGCGCGACCTGTACTGGGAGCCGCAGACCCTCGACGAGATCAGGAGACAGTAGAGGCTCGCAGCCTGAGCAAGAGTCAGAGAAGAAGGAAAGGAGAAACCATGCCTGACGAAGTTGGAACGAAAGCAACCCGCTCGGATGTCCCGAGCGCAGACGACAATCTCTTCGGCGATGCGGCGGACGATACGGAAGCTGCGGTAGCTGCGGTAGCTGCGGTAGCTGACGAGCAGGACGCTGGGGACGAGACCGGCTCGTCCGAGGACCTGAAGGTCGTGGTGTCCGTCAAGGGAGGCAGGGCCACCATCGGGGTGCAACAGCCCTCGTCGGACCCGCACATCGAGACCTTCGATGACCGTGACCTGTCCGGGCTGACCCAGGAGGTCTTGGCGGTGATCGAACGGGCGAGGGCCAAGTGGGAGGAGGCGCCCAAGCATCCGGCGCGCGAGAGACCCGCTCCCCCGGCGAGGAGCCGGAACCGGCGTGAGCAGGGGGGGGGCGCAGGCTGGGACCGCCGAGGGAGAGGCGGAGCAACAGCAACCCGAGACGCTGCGGCTGTTCTAAGGGCCGGGCCTTCCGGAACGACCGCATGTGTCGGCGTTTTTGCATTTGTTCGGACAACGGACTCCTCGACGACGAGGCCCCGGAACCGCAGTGGACGCTGTTCTCCTAGACGGAGTTCATGGCCGAGGAGCCGGTGAAGCCGAAGTGCGGCAACGGGAAACCCCAGCCCGCAACTCCGTCCCTGTTCGAGTGGGCGCTCAGCCTAGAGCAGGAGCGGGAGCCGGTCGGCATGGCGCGCTAGGCTGCAAGACACAGGGGGAGGACACCGCAATGGTGCGGTGTCCTCCCCCTGTCAGTCAATATATGCGGCCCTTATATCCCGAGAACGGGACGGACCCGGTGGTGACGTACACGGCGGTGGATCCGGAGGGCAAGTCGATCGTCTGGTCGTTGGCCGGCGCTGACATGGACGACTTCTCCATAGAGAACGGGGTGTTGCGCTTCAAGAGCACGCCGAACTATGAGAATGAAGGCAACAAGAACACCTACGCAGTCACAGTCGAGGCATCCGACGGCGTAGAAGAAACGACCGCTACGGTGGCCGTAACCGTAACCGTAACCAACGTGGACGAGGCGGGGACGTTGACGCTATCTACGCTGCAGCCGGTGGACGGCATCGTTGTGACTACTACCCTGACCGATATTGACGGCGATACTTCGGCTCCCACCTGGAAGTGGGGCAAGTCCTCCAGCAAGACGGGCGCCTACACCGTCATCGAAGCGGCGACGGCTGACATGTACACGCCAAAACCTGCCGACGTAAACCGTTACCTGCGCGCCACGGTGACCTACACCGACCCCGAGGGTTCCGGCAAGACCGCGGTGGCGACAACGGCTAACAGGGTGCTGGTCACGCGGAGCACGAACACAGCCCCTGTGTTCAAGGACGCCGATGGCGTCGAAATAGATGCCGACACAGGAATTGACAGAGCGGTGGCGGAGAACACGCCGAAGGGTGAAACCGTGGGCGACCCGGTTGCTGCCACGGACTCTGAGGGTGACGTGCTAACCTATACGCTGGTCGTCGGGGACGACGCAAGTTCGTTCAGCATTGATGTAGCGACGGGTCAGTTGAGGACGAGCGCAGCGCTGAACAGAGAGCCGGTGGCGGATGCCGTATACACGGTCATGGTCATGGCGACGGATCCGTATGTGAGAGGTGATGATGCCACGGGTTATAGTGACATGATCACGGTGACCATCACGGTCACCAACGTGGACGAAGACCCGAAGCTTACGGGACCGGCTTCAGTAAGGGTCTCTGAGGCAATCACAAGCCCCGAACCTGTTGCGAGCACGTACGAACCGAACGAACGAACGAACTTACGCGGCAACGGACGACGAGGACGACGAGGACGATGTTGACAGCGTCGCGGTAGTCCTGACTTTGTCGGGGCCCGATGCGGCTTTATTCAGCCTCGCAGCAGATGGTGTGCTCAGTTTCACGAACGCGCCCAACTTCGAGGCCCCGAAGGATGTGGGCAAGGACAATGTATACAACATAACGGTGGTTGCCACCGACAGTGACGGCCAAACGGATGAGATGGACGTAATCGTAACCGTCACGAACGTGGAAGAGGGTGGGACGGTTACGCTGTCGACGTTGCAGCCACGGATTGGCACTGCGCTGACAGCCACCCTTACGGACATTGACGGCGCGGTGTCGGATGTCAAGTGGATGTGGGCCAAGGTAACTGTTCAGACTTGATGAGGTGAATTGGCTCAAAGCCGTTGGAACAACGCTGGCATGGCCGGGGGAGTTGTGGCATACCAGGGAGGTGGACACTGAACTAGACCTGAACGCGGCGAGTGGCGAAACTCTGCTGGAGATAATTGCCGGCCAGCGGGGAGTCATTGCCGATTTGCAAAGGCGGATTGGGGTTCTGGAATCCCGTCCCAACCGGCGCGGGTCGTCGGGGATGCCGGGTAATCAGCCGCACTCCAGCCGGCAAGCGCCGGAGAAAAAGGAGCCCAGAAAGCCGCGCTGCCGTGGCGGTCTGTCCCGACTGCGGGACTCACCTGAACGGCGGATGGGTACAGCGAACTCGGGAAGTCATTGAGCTACCGGTGGCTCCGGTAGAAGTGACCGAGCACGCCCTGGTAGCCCGCATCTGTCCGGTATGCCAGCGGCGCCGGCTGCCCAAAGAGGCCCTGCAGGGGGTGGTTCTGGGCCAGCAGCGCCTGGGGGTCAATCTGGTAAGCCTGATGGTGACCCTGCGGGAGGAGGGACGGTTGCCCATAAGAATCATCCAATGATACCTGGCAATGGTACCTGGAGAGCGTCCATCAGTTGCACCTGAGTGTTGGCGCCATCGTCGAGGCCGTCCATGGAGTAGCCTGTCAGGCTGAGACGGCGGTGCGAGAGGTGCTCGAGCAAGTCCGCGCCAGTCCCGTGGTGCAGGGCGACGAAACCGGCTGGCGCCAGGACGGGAGCAACGGCTATGTTTGGACCTTCAGCACTCCCAGCGAACGATACTTCCTGCGTCGGGGTCGGGATAAGGGGGTGGTGGATGAGGTGCTGGATTCCTCCTTCAGCGGAGTGTTGGTCAGTGATTTCTACGCCGCCTATAACCACTACCCGGGCCTGAAGCAACGGTGCTGGGCTCATCTGCTGCGGGATATCCATGACCTGAAAGGGTTGTACCCAGAAGACGCTGGGCTGGCTCAGTGGGCCGAGGCGGTTCACCAGGTCTACACGGAGGCCAAGGCCTCGGTCCTTCCCCGAGCCCAGCCAGGCCATCGCACCCAGCTAATGCTGGAGGAGAAACTAATGGTCTTGGCGCGGCCTTTCCTTAAAGATCCCCTGGCGGTTCAGGCCAAGCTCTGCCGGCGCATGGAACGGTTCATCAAGGAACTGTTTGTCTTCGTGTCGGACCCAGCCGTGCCCTCAGACAACAACGCCGCCGAGCGGAGCCTGCGGCATCTGGTAACCAGTCGCAAGATCAGCGGCGGCGCCCGCTCAGGGCAGGGCTCCGACAGCAAGATGACCTTGGCATCCCTCTTTGGCACCTGGCGGGCCAGAGGTCTCAATCCCCTCCTGGAATGCCGCCGGTTGCTCACTTCCCCTCAACTCTGAACAGTTTCCCCAACTGGGATTTGATTCCTTCTCGTTGGGCGATCACCACCTGACCTCCGACCATTACGTGCAGGTGCTTCCGGCCATTTCCAGCCTTACCTCTGTCAGCGGCACCATGCAATTGCTGCCACTGTTCCTGTTGCCCTTCTACAACCCCATCCTGCTGGCGGAACAGCTGGCTACCCTGGACGTCATCAGCGGCGGCCGCATCTCGGTGATCAACGGCCTGGGGTACGACCCGGCGGCCTTCGCCGCCTTTGGAACCAGGCAACGAGCCCGGGTTTCCCGGTTTGTAGAGACCTTTGAGGTCATGCGGCTGCTATTTGAGAACGACGGCGTCACTTACAAGGGCCGCCACTATCCCATCAACGCGCCAATCTCCCTGAATCCCAAGCCGTTATCCCAACCGCTGCCTATGTGGATCGCCGCGGGCGCCGAGCCGGCCATACAACGGGCGGCCAAGATGGGCGATGGCTGGGCCATAGTGCCGGGGTGGACGCCGGAGCTGGTCAAAAAGGGCATTCAGTTCTACCTGGATTCCCTGAAGGAATGCAGCCGCGACAGCCAAGACATGGACATCGTGTTGCGGCGCGACACCCATCTGGCCCCCACATCGGAAGCCGGACACCGGGAAGCCCAAACCCTCTTCGAGAACGGATACCGAGGGTTCACCGCCCAGGAAGTCGAACGGTCCCTGGTCATAGGCAGCCCTGAGGAAGGCATCGAATATCTGGCGGACATGGAACGCGCCGGGGTCACCGAGGTGCTGTTCCGATGCGCGCTGGACGAGAGAGAACAAGCCCTGCAAACCATCAGGGTATTGGGCGAAGACGTGATCCCCCATTTCAAGCGGTGACGCCGCGTGCCGATGGGTTCATTTCCCTCGCCGGCGGTGGCGGTGTTAGTATGCGATTTGATTCGAGCCGGGGCCGCAGGCCTTCGCCGGTCAACTATACCTAATCAAGGTGAAACGATATGGCTAGAGTGGCTTTAGACCTAGAGAGCAAAGAAACCATGCAGATACTGTCGGCGGACGGCTGGCGCCGGGCGCCGGGGTTGGTCCCCGGAGAACCCAACCAGGGCTTGGTGGCCGAGATGCTGGGCAGCCCCGCGCGCCTGGCTGATTACGACGATTCGGGCTGGGACAAAGACGTGAACGTTCAGGACCGGCTGTCGGTGGGATTCACCTTCGCGTGGTATCGGCTGGCCTTCACCATGCCTGCGGAGGTCAAAGGGCAGCAGGTGGCGGGCAACCGCGTGTATTTTGAAACCAACGTGGACAACTATGGCGAGGTCTACATCGACGGCACGATTGACGGCAGCATCGGCGTGGTCACCGGCAACAACACTCCAAAACGGGTGATGATCGAGGAACCCGCCGTTCCCGGCGGAAAGCACGTCATCGCATTGTTGGTCGCCAACGCGCCCTTGGGGTCCCCGGTTGGGGCAATATTCGTGCGGCACGTCACCATGGCCTTTGAACAATCTCCCGCCCAGGCATCCGCCGGCTAATTCACGGGTAGCGTTCAAGTGGTCCGGAGCTGGATTGTCCAGCGCGCCAGCCCTGGATTGAAGTGCGGCTTGGCTTAATTCACCGGTGTATCTATGCTGTTCTTAGCCATCTGGTTGGGCGCAACCTGACAGAATACGTTCGACAGGGGAACCCAAACCGCATCTTGTTTCGTTGGGCGGTGGGGCGGCATGAGACGCTATCTGATATTCGGCCTGGTAGCCGCACTGACCTTCAGCCTGACTGCTTGCAGCCAAACAGAACCGGCATCAGAAGTCAGGACTCAGGAACCGGCGACCACCGCCCCTACCCAACCGGCCGGCAAGACTCCACAGATAGATGCCGCCGAGCTGCTCCCCCGAGTCACCCCCGAGTCACCCCCCAGGCAATAACTACGCCGTCGATCCAAGAGCCCAATGGCGTAGAAAACGAAATCAGCCTGAGTGGCCGTATCCGATGGGACGGCCTGGCGTCGCTTTTCGGCCAACGAAGCCACCCGCTCCAACGTGAAGTCGATCGAGTCTCGGTGATGACTTTGGCGGGAGACCTGGTGGTCAGCCAATCAAACACGGAGTCATATCAATTCCGCGTCCCGGCGAACGCGGCATATCTGTTGAAGGTCCGCACCGTGGACGGCGCTAATCTCTGGGCGCTGACTTCAAGATTGGCGGGCGACGCGTTTCAAGATGTGAGCCTGGAGACCACCTATGAAGCGGGGTTGATCTACGCTGCTGAAGTGAGAGACCCGGTCACCAGCGGTTCCGCCGGCGCGTTGAAGGAAAGCGCCGCTTTGCCCCTGTTCGTGGGGGCCGACCGGCTGGTCAACACGGTGAAGCGGGTTGTCAATAACGCCCTGTTCTGGAGCGTGGACTATTCTATATTCACCGAGCTGAACGAATCGAATCTCAGGGCGTTCGGCGGTGATCTGGGGCCGGTCCGGTCATTGGATTCGCTGGCCCGCGACCCGCAGCCCGACTACGTGCCCCATATCTTCATGCTCAACACCTCCGGGGCAGGTCCCCTGTTCCTAGACCGGATCTTGATGTCGGAACTGAAGGCGGACCGGTGGACAGCCATCGTTGTGGCTGAAGACATCCCTCCCAGGGTCTATCGGGGCCTGGGAGGCCTGGACGTGGCCCACGGCGGGACAGACGTGGTCTACGGCGAAGCCAAATGCTTCCAGTGGAACGGGGGCGAATGCCAGTTCTTCCGGCAAGCCCTGGTCACTTATCCCCTGGACCCCTCTCCCAGCGAAACACCGACGGTAATTACTCGTGTAGATGATTTCGACGGCGCCCACCCCCCCAATGGTCGTGGGACCAACGCAAGATCGCCTTTCACGCCTATCCCAACGGCAGGCTGGATCGGGCGCAGATATACGTGGCCGGCAGAGACGGCTCCGGGTTGACCCAACTGACCTTTGAGGCGCAGCGCCAAAACGGGGCCACGGCGCCTAGTACTACAACGACGCGTTATGAGAAAACACGCTCAGGTCTTCTTCTTCAGCTACGGACCGTTCATCATGGGAGACTCGCACTCGTTCGTTGCCAGCTTCAAAATCCGCCCACGAGTTACCTTGTAGGATAACACGTCGTTGTAGTACTAGTTGGTCGCCCGGCAACTCGAGGATCGTCTACGTCTCCGATCGAGAGTCGTTCTCCTGGGATATTTGGGCGATGAACTCCGACGGCAGCGGCCAAGAGAATTTGACCCAGGGCCGAGTCAAATTCCCCAACGAACCCAAATTTTCGCCGGACAGCCGCCGAATCCTGTTTTACGCCCAGGACGATTCATCAGGTGAAGCGCGGCGGGGAGGACCCGACAGTGAACTGTGGATCATGAACCGGGATGGAACCGAACTCAGGAAGGTCACTAACAACGAGGTGGATGACGAAAACCCGGTGTGGGGACTGAACGGCATCGACGTTTTATACAGCGTGGACGAGGAGTCGTGGGAGGCATCCAACGTGTTTACCGGCGAGAAGCTGTTCGAATTTCCGGGCATTGCCCGGGGTAGGTATGTAAGCCCCGTGCTTGCGGCCACGCCCCACGTCCTGATTCCAACCCAAGCGGCTATCGAAGCCGAAAAGGTTTCAGAGGATGGCTACGTGGACCAAAATTGGCTGGCCGGGAAGGTTGAATCCAACCAAGAGACGGCTGGCTATCAGGTAATCACCCCGGCCAGTAAGCCATTATCCGGTAAACCAGTTTCAAGTGACCTGCGGTCCGAGTACAGATACGAGATTTTCACCGCCTTTACCCAGACGCCCATCTACAGCTCCAACGTGGGCGGATGGATCCCTCCGGTGATCAGTTGGCCCTAGATACCGTCTTAGCATGACGTTCTAGATAAGAGGCTTAGGTTAGGTCTAGGAACAATCCGCAGGCGGAATGGGATCAAAACCTGGCCGCCTCCGGCGGCCGTGGGGAATGTTCTAAGCTAATCGTTATGGTTCGGCAACCCTGTCCTGAGCCGAGCCGAAGGGCTCACCGTGAGCGGTGGTGGGTGAGGATTTCGGTATGGACTGCGGTAACGGCCCGAGAATTGATACCAGCCATAGTCCCGCTCATCCTGAGCCAGTCGAAGGATTCTCGCTGATGATGACCAGTTAGCTCGGGTCCGGGAGAGTGCTTAAGCCCGAATCCACCGATAGAGGGCGTGTCGCGACAGGGCGGATAGGGAAGGAAGTGCTCCTCTGAATCTGGGATAATGGTTTTATAACAGAAAACCGACCAGAAACAAGGAGCACCCAATAGATGCGACCACGCAACCATCTCGACCGCATCCACATCACCTTCGACGACCACCGCCTGGTCAACAATGCCGGCCTGCTCCTTCCCGCCACCTTGGCCTTGCACCTCGGCCTTTCCCAACTGGTTGACCGGCGCCTGGACCTGGGCCGGGCCCCAGGCCGAGCCAACACCGGTGACAAGATGATGACGCTGGTGGCATCTGCGTTGGCGGGCGGCGACTGCATTGACGACGCCGATGCGCTGCGCGCCGGCGGGACAGCCTGCACCCTGGGCAGTGTGCTCAAGGCGCCCTGCACCCTGGGCGCCTTCCTGCGCAGCTTTCGCTGGGGCCACGTCCGCCAACTGGACCGGGTGAGCCGCGAGTTGCTGGCCCGGGCCTGGCAGGCCGGAGCCGGACCCGGCGACGCACCATTTACCATCGACCTTGATTCGACGATCTGCGAGACCTACGGACTGGCCAAGGAGGGCGCCCGCCACCACGGCTACACCGGCGCCCGGGGCTATCACCCGCTGTTGGCCGTCGCCGGCGGCGCCGGCGACGTGCTGATGTCCCGGCTGCGCGAGGGCCGCGCCAACACCGCCCGCGGGGCCGCCCACTTCCTGCGGGAGACGGTGGCGCGGGTGCGCTACGCTGGCGCCAGCGGGCAGATCACCCTGCGGGCCGACAGCGGCTTCTATACCCACGCCGTGGTCGCCGTCTGCCGCAAGCTGGACGTGCGCTTCTCCATCACCATCCGCCAGCACAAAAGCCTGCGCAATCTCATCGAGGCCATACCCGAAGCTGCCTGGACGCCGATTCCCTACTGGATGGACGGCGCCGCCGCTGTGGCCGAGACGACTTATACCCCCTTCCAGAGTGAGCCGGACGCCGCGCCGGTGCGGCTCATCGTCCGGCGGGTGCAGCCGACCCCCGGTTCCCAACTGGCCCTCTTCGCCACCTACAGTTATCACGGCTTCATCACCGACCGGGACGGAGAGACCCTGGAACTGGAGGCCGACCACCGCCGCCACGCCGAGATCGAGAATGCGATACGCGACCTCAAGTACGGCGTCGGGTTGAACCACATGCCGTCCGGCCGCTTCGCCGCCAACGGCGCCTGGCTGGCCGTCTAGGTGATGGCCCACAACCTGGCCCGCTGGACCGCGCGCATCGGCCTGGGCGAGCAGATCGTGACCACCAAGACCCTCAGGCGACGGTTCTTCTCCCTGGCCGGACGGCTCACCCGCTCGGCGCGCCGCCTCACCCTGCATCTGCCCCAGCGCTGGCCTTGGGAAACCCAGTTCAGTCGCGCCCTGGCCCGGCTGCGCGCCCTGCCACTCCCAGCCTGACGACCCGTCTGCAACTGACCCGCCATCCGGCCAACTGAACGTCCCGGCAAACTCGCGCCAGTCCCGGTCCGCGAGCGCCTCTTCCCGTGTCCTATCCCGCCATCTCGCTCAGCACAGCCACTGCAGACCGCCATCGGCACCCCCAAAAGCGCCTGCGACCGCCCGCCAACCTCCCGTCTACCCGAATTCGAGCCCGGATCATCGCGCCTGCAACTCCCTCCCCCCTCTTCCGCTGTCCTCACGCCCTCCATCCGGGTCCATCGGTGGATTCGGACTTAAGCAGAAGCCGTGGTTCGACAAGCCTGTCCCGAGCCGAGCCCAAGGGCTCACCATGAGCTGTGGTGGTGCATGCGATCACGGCCTGCAATCCGAAATGTTCCAGCCAATCACGAGTCCGGCGCCATCAGAAATCCCGGTCCCAAACCGTAAAGCTAAAGGTTACCGTGCGGCTGACGCCACCCTCGGGATTGTTTTCCGGCCCATACTCTTCGGTGGAAGCCCGGATGTCCAACCCAAGTCCTTGCAGATCCAGGGTAAGGGCATCTACCCTGCGCCGTATCTCCGCCACGTCTTCGTCAATCCCCGAGTACTCGCCGGTTGTCATGTCAGTCCCCCGTGTTGATTCCCTAACCAACAGTTTAGCAATCGAAGCCCTCCCGCCAACCGGTCTGTGGCAAATCTAATGGTTTTCCGCCCAGGAAGCGCCGGTTGGGATCTCAAAATACTCTGTGGTCTGCGATTTGGTCCTTCAATAAGCTAAGGACGAACGGGGGAGTGTCTTTTATCATACGGTGAGCCCAACCGCCAACCACATCCCAGGGTTGTCGAACCCCATTATCGCGATGAATGGTCATTGCCTCACGGCTGGACTACGCCATTGCTTCCCGCGGCGCCTAGAGTAGTATAATCGCCGCAAGGATTAGATTCCGCCGGGCGCCGCCGTGGAGCACTCACGGCTACCGATTCAAGGCTATCCAAGGAGGATCAATCATGTCCCTTCCCGAACGAATGAAATTCGGCGTCTTCCTGGGCCCCTTTCACCGGGTCGGGGAGAATCCCACCCTGGCTATTGACCGCGATTTGGAACTGGTGCAATGGCTGGACCAACTGGGTTACGACGAAGCATGGATCGGCGAGCACCACAGCGCCGGCTGGGAGATCATCGCGTCCCCAGAGGTGTTCATGGGGGTGGCGGCCGACCGCACAAAGAACATCAAACTAGGTTCCGGCGTGATCAGCCTGCCCTACCACCATCCCCTGATGGTGGCCGACCGGATGGTGCAATTGGACCATATGACCCATGGACGGGTGATGCTGGGCGTCGGCCCCGGAGCGCTGCCCGGCGACGCCTACATGATGGGCATTCCACCGGAACTGCAACGCGACCGCATGGACGAGTCCCTGGGCGTCATCATGCGCCTATTCACCGAGACCGAGCCCGTAACCTATAAATGCGACTGGTTCGAGTTGAACGAAGGGTTGTTGCAGTTGCGCCCGTACCAGAAGCCCCACATGCCCATCGCGGTGGCGTCGGTGCAAACCGGGTCGGGGGTCACCCTGGCCGGCAAGCATGGCGCGTCGGTCCTCACCATCACGGTTCCGCGGGACCCTTCGGCAGGCCCCTCAGACCTAAAGGGACTATGGGACATAGCCGAGGAATCGGCCGCGGAGCATGGCAACACCATGAACCGGGATGATTGGCGGTTGGTGCTGCCGGTGCATCTGGCGGAAACTCGTCAAGAGGCTCTTGACGACGCCAGAATGGGTTCCGGCAGGTATCTCAGAGAATATTCCGAGGGCACGAACGGACGGGCCGCAATATTCGACGGACCTCTGGAAAAGGTCATCGACCAGATGGCGGACAACGGGTCGTGGATCATCGGCACGCCTGACGACTGCATCGAAGCCATTCACAAGCTGGACCAGCAGAGCGGCGGCTTTGGCGGGTTCCTGATCCAGACAGTGGACTGGGCGCCCAGGGAAAAGATGCTGCGCAGCTACGAGCTTCTGGCCCGTTACGTCATGCCCCAGTTCCAAGGCACGGTGGCGGCCCCCGCGGCGTCCAACCGATGGGCGGCCGAACGGCAAGAGACCCTGGTGGGCGGCCGGGTCCGCGCCATAGCCCAGGCAAAACAGGTCGTGGCAGACCGGCGGGCCTAAACGCCAGCGAAACCGGGCCAACGTGCTGATTCAAGAAGGCCCCCTCAAATCGAGGGGGCCTTCTTTTTAGCCGCGGGGGTGGGGATTGTTCCCTGCCTTGACGGAACCTACCCAAGCATTACAATCTCCTCATCTCCAATGAGGAGGCGCAACAATGCGTTTGGAAAGAAAGGTAGCGCTGATCAGCGGCGGGGCCAGGGGGATGGGCGCCGCCGAGGCCAAGCTGTTTGCCCAGGAAGGTGCCAGCGTCGTCATCGGCGACGTTTTGGATGGTGAAGGCCGCAAGACCGAGGCGGAAATCAACGAGGCGGGCGGGCAGTGTGTCTTCCTGCGCTTGGACGTGACTCAAGAATCCCAATGGCAAGCCGCCGTGGCCGAGACGGCCCAGCGCTTCGGCAAGCTGGACATCCTGGTCAACAACGCGGGGGTGGTCGCCAGGGGAATACTTGAAGACACCACCTTGGAGGAATGGGACCGGGTGATGGACGTGAACGCCAAGGGAGTGTTCCTGGGCACAAAGGCCGCTATCCCAGAGATGCGGAAGGCCGGCGGCGGCTCCATCATCAACATCTCTTCCATGTCCGGCATCGTGGGCCAGGACTACATCCAACCTGTGTACAACGCTTCGAAGGGCGCGGTCCGCATCTTCACCAAAGCGGCGGCAATCCAATACGCCAAAGAAGGGATCAGGGTGAATTCCGTCCATCCGGGCCCCATCGACACCGATATGGCCGGCGATCGCATGCACGACGCCGCTCTGCAACGAGAGGCCGATCAAAGGGTGCCTCTGGGAAGGACCGCCCGGCCCGAAGAGGTGGCCTACGGCGTGCTGTTCCTTGCCTCCGATGAATCATCGTTCATGACCGGCAGCGAACTGGTCATCGACGGAGGCATGACCGCCCAGTAACCTATAGCCTACTGGGAGTGGCTATCAGTGCGAGCCTCTTTCATAACGGGGTCACTCTAGCCCGGGAGCCATTCTGAGGTAAACCCAGGGATCCTAGTATTGTCCGTGGCGAGTCTCCTGGTTATGATTCTTAGGTAATTCTCAAGAAATCAATCCTGGGCGATCGAGGTTGGGCGGAGGCGGTGGAGCAAATGGGTTCAATTCAGTCACTCAAATTTCTAGGGCTGGCGGCTTTGGCTGTCCTGGTCTTGGCGGCCTGCGGGGCATCCGACTTTGAAGGCCGGGACGGCGTCCCTCTCAAAGGCCTCGAAGTAACCAGGGCGGAATACGGCGACATATGGCCTTTCGACGCCAAGGGCGGAACGCTGGAATGCGTCGGCTCCAGCGCGGCCGTTTTTCATCACGGAGGGGATAGCTACGCATTGAATCAGCCGGCCCTCGATCAAAACTACACGCCGGTGTCCTCGGTCAGGAAAAAAGGGGGCAAACTTACCAGAGAACACTATGACTTGGCGGTGGAATCCGGCGACATAAGCCCCAACATCAGGTCATACGATCAATTTAAGGATGCCTTTAAAACCACCGACATCTATTACAAAGAGTTTCCCAAACTGGTCGACAAGATTAGGGGAGATCTGGGGCCAATGACCGAACTGGCGTTAACCCTCTGTTAGCGGCGTCTGCGGGGTTTAATGACACCCTTCACAGCGCTAAGGGCCAGGGGTTGGAGTCGGCCCCGCCCCTGATGCTTCGCCTGGATTTTGTCCGTCGGGGCTGGATCAGCATGACATTTTATTAAGGGTGAACGGGCTCCTAGCCGAACAATTCGAACGATCTCATCAGGGCCTATTTAAAGGCCGATGAATTTACGGGCGTTCTCACCAAGAATGCCCTCCACGTCCCCATCGGAAACCCCGAGACTTTGTATGTATTCCGCGTCGGCCGTCTGGCTGGCCAAGGGGTAGTCGGTGCCGAAACATACTCGGTGGGAACCGTGCTTGTTGATGATGGTTGCCAGTGTTTCGCCGGATACCTCCCTGAGAGACGGAGGCCAGGTGGTGTCGATGAATACGTTTTCCCGGCCCAGCAGGTCCCGTTCCGCCTCGTCCAGCATGTAGAATCCGCCCAGGTGCAGCGCGATGACCTTTAATTTAGGAAACTGGCGCACAACATTCATGACCCGCTCCGGCGCGGCGTACACCGGATCTCCCGGTTTGCTGGTGGGAAGCCGCCCCGTATGTATCTCCAGGACCATGTCCTCGCCTAATTCCTCGTACACCGGGAACATATCGGGGTCGTCCGGGTAAAACGCGTTCATCACCGGGTGCAGCTTGATGCCCTTGATGCCCGCCTGCCGAAGGCGCCGCACCTCGTCAGCCTTGGTTTCCAAGCCAGGATGAATGGCGCCAAATGGGACCAGCATGTCGTCCTGAATGCTGATGAGCCAATCGTTGGCCCGGCTCACCTGGTCTGGGCGCTCGGTTATCCCCAGTACCACGGATTTGTCAACGCCAGACTCGGCCATATGGGCTTTGAGCCCGGCCACAGTGTTGGCGGAGACGGCCTCAAAACCGCTGTCCCGCGCCATTGCCTCCAGCGTGGCCTCAGCGATCTTTTCCGGCCATACGTGGGTGTGGACATCGATGCGCATGGGATGAGGCCTCCAAGGAGTTTGCGGGATTTCCGCCCCGTGGCTTCAATCTAGGAATTGATCCAGGGAGCGATTCCTGAGTCCATGTATATTTACTGGTTGCCATTGCACCCCCATCCTAACCTTCCCCCGTGAAGGGGGAAGGGACTCTACTCTTGCCTGAACCGGGGAGAGTAAGAGTGAGGGTTAAATCATGTTGGATCTAAGCCATTGACGGGCAACCAACCCGAAATTTAGGGCCGTTCCCGGTGGACAAACCGCCGGGAACGGCCCACAGACGCCAGCAGTGCTACCGGTGAATCTTAATCTCCCACCGGGGCCGGTTCTTGGATCTTGGCGGTCTGCTCAAGTTTGAAGAAGTCCACCGTGTTGCCGGCCCACATCTTGTACTTCTCGTCGGCCGGCACGTCGGCGTAAATCTCTTCCACGATGGGCTTGGTGTTGGGCCACTCGCATTCGATGTGGGGGAAGTCGGTGGCGAACAGGATGTGATCGACGCCAATGTGGTGACGCAACTCCACCGCGACTTTTTCGTATTGGACGGTGAAGAGGATATGCTCCTTGACGTATTCGCTGGGCAGGCGTTGCAAGGGGACGAATCCCAGCTGCTCTTGGGCCCAGCCCAGGTGCCGCTGGTACCACAGGTCGGCATGCTCCATCCAGAACGGAACCCACCCCAGGCGCGTCTCGGCGAAGAACACTTTTAGCGAAGGGAACCGGTCGAACGCCCCGGAGAATATCATCTGGGTGATTCCCACGGCGGGACGCAAGCCAAAGTTGCACACCCACTCCAACAAGGGACGGCGGATGGCCTTCATCACCTCGGGGTCCTCTTTGGGGTAGCGGAAGGTCGGCTCGTTGGCCCGGGAGCCGTTGCGGTCAAATGTCACGTGAACCGTCACGGGGATCCCCATTTCCACCGCGGCCGCCCAGAATTTGTCGTCCTCGGGCATTGGATACGACTTGCCGTTGGGAAATGCCCCCAAGACGATTCCCTTAAGGCCCAGTTTGGCGCAATGCTCCAGCTCGGCGATCGAGTCATCCACATTGGTCCAGGGTATTACGCCAAGACCGATGAGGCGGTCGGGGTTCACCGGGCAATATTCCTCGCCCAACCAGTTATTGTAGGCCCGGATAACGGCTTTATACGGTTCATCGTGGCTAATACTGCGCCATAAGCCAGGGCCTGCCACCTGCGCCGGGAATAGCACCTCGCCATCCAGCCCGTCTTCATCCTGCTCTTTTAAACGTTGTTCCGGGGGCCCTATGCCCGCGGCGCCTTCCACCCTCAATCCAAAAGGCTGCCATTGGCCCTCGGCCCGGCCGGCCCGCAGGTCCAGAAAGTTGGCTTCCCGCAGGGGCTGGCCTTCAATGAGCAGGGCATCTCCGCCGTTGGGGAGTTCTATGGTTCTAGGGGCCCGGTCACGGTATTTTTCGGGAACCCGGTGAATCCAACGCTCGGGAGGAACCTCCAAGTGACCGTCGCTGGACATTAGCCGATACTCGTGTCCCATTCTGACCTCCACTTTCGCAGTTTGGTTCCGGGTTTGTCTTGGCGCCAATACTAATCCGCTGGCGCCTCTCTGGCAACCTGCCCGGAAGCTTGTCTAGCTCCACTGGAACTTGGAGTAGTCCCCTTCCTCCTTGGTGATGAACTCCAGCAGGACCGGCTTTCCGGAGCGGTTCAGCTCCAGCGCCCGTTTGATGGCCGGCACTATCTCGCCTGGCTCAGTGATCCGTTCGCTAAAGACTCCCAGCGCCTGGGCGACGTCGGCAAAGTCGCCGGTGAGGTGTTTGATGTCGTAACGCCGCACCGCCTCGGGAAAACGGCTGTCAGGATAGATGGACATGGTGGAGTTGTTCAACACTATAGTCAGGATGGGAATCTCGGCCCTGGCCGCCGTCTCCATGTCCATTCCCACCATGCCAAAGGCGGCGTCGCCCATGATGTTGATCACCTGCTTTTCGGGCGCCGCCAGCTTGGCGCCCATGGCCAGGCCCAAGCTGTAACCCAACTGGGTCGACTTGCCCCAACCGATGAAGCTTCGGGGATCCCGGGCCTCCCAGAATGGACCCGTGTACTCCCGGGGGCTGCCCGACTCGTGGGTCACGATGGTATTGTCCAGGTCGACGTTTTGCATCAGATCCCATATCACCCGGTAGGGACTCAAGGGCACTTCGTTGGAGGTCAACTTGGGCATCCACTGCTCCAGCCATTTCTCTTTGGTGGCCTTGATATCCTGTTGGAGCTCGGCGTCCACCTCGCGTCCCTTGGGATTGGACTGGCGTTTGAGCTCGTCCAATAGCTGGGTTAAGACCAACTTGGCGTCGCCCACCAACGGGTACTGGGTCTTGATGTCTTTGTTGATGTCATCGTGGTCGTTGGTGGAGTGGATGATGGTTTTGCCCGGCGGGATGGGAACCGCGGTATTGGCCCGCGTGAAGCTGCATCCGACGCCAAAGACGGTGTCGGCCGCCATCATATACTTGTGCACGCCCCCGGTGGTGCTGGTGCCGCCGGAGCCCACCGAAAGGGGATGGGTTTCATCAAAAGCGCTTTTGCCCAGCAAGGTGGTCATGACCGGCGCTTGGAGAAATTCCGCCACCTCTTGCAATTCTTTGGAGGCCTCGGCGTACAAAACACCCTGGCCGGCCTGAATCAAAGGCCGGTCAGCCGCCAGCAGAGCTGTCGCAGCGCGTACCACGGCATCGGGGTCGGCGGCGGAGCGGACCTGAACCGGAACCTCATAATCGAAATCGACCTCGTCCAACTCCTCCACTGCTACGTCCCCCGGTATCTCCAAAAGCACGGGTCCGGGCCGGCCTCCCCTAAGTTTGGTGAACGCCCGGCGCATCAATTCGGGCACGCGGTTAGCCGCGTTGATGGTTTCCGACCATTTGGTCACGGATTCGTAGGCTTTGGTTGGGCTGAAATATGGATGTACCCCTTGACGGTCGCGGGCGGCGCCGGCCGGCAGAAACAACAGGGGAACCGAGTCGGCGTAGGCAACGGCAATGCCGGTAAAGGCATTCTCGGCGCCGGGGCCGTTCTGGGCCAGGAATATCCCCGTCTTCTTCCCGTTGTTGATCCTGGTAAATCCGTCGCCATGTGGATGCCAGTCCGTTCCTGGCGGCACACGATGGGCCGGATGCCGGCGATGGCGATGGCTTCGATGAGGGGACTGGTCGGCATCACGCCAACAAATTCCACCCCCTCCATCTTAAGAATGTTGGCGATAGCGGTAACACCGTTCATGGCTGCCTCCGGGACGTAGGATTAAGTGCGATAAATATTTGCCCGCCCACGCGTAACCACAGCACACACGGGTAGGGCTTCGAGGGGCAGTTTAGTAGCGGCGCGGGAGGAGTGTCAACAAAGAGGGGGAACCGGGCCCAATGCTATGGTTCCTACGGTGACCATCTTGATTACTAGGTTAGCTTCAAAAAGTAAGTTGCCGTGATTCGCACCGTGCAAGTTTGGGCCGAGGCCGGACCCGAAAAACTTACACGTGTCACCAACCAGGGTTAGTAAATCATCGAGATGCTGGGAGGTGAGCTATTGGGATATATAAGCGGCGGATATACATGGTCTCAGATGCTAAAATAACGATCTGCAAACTGATATTGGTTGATAAGATTTATAGCTGAGCCATAATGAAATTCAAAGAATTAAATATCCAGGATTTTAGAATAATCAAAGATGGAGTCATCAACTTCGACCCAAAGCTCACCACACTGGTAGGTGAGAATGGGGCTGGCAAAAGCACAACATGTCTGGCTCTTTCCCGCATTTTATCCTGCGTTACCTCTTCGCTTAGTGATCCAATCACACAGGCAGACTACCCGTTCGGTATCGCGGGCCCACTCTCGATTACCTTGACATTAGAACTCGAAGCCACGGAATTACACGATTATTTGATAGCCCCATTGATTTCTACTTCCGATGGATACCGGACGGCTGAAATACGACACGGTGGTCTTTCATTCTCGGCGAATCACATTTGCTTGGGTCCGGAGAAATCCGATCAAGAATACACATGGAGACAGGTGGCCCAGAGAATCGTTGCCGGAACCATTGGGGATGGTCAGCATAAAGGGATGTTGACCTCATGGATTGTTCTCGATGAGGCGCCGGGCGCCGGCGCTATGAACACACTTGGAGAGTATCTTCGAGGTCGCTTTAGGATTGCGCCAGAATTCAGAATGCGAACACAAGGTAGCGGTGCCACAGGGGCGGTCGAATCCTGGGCAGGCTCAGAACTTACCGGAGCCCTCTATAACCTAAGCAATCACCCTGAAAGGAGGCAACGGGACCGATTTACTGCAATAAAACGCAGTTTCGAAACTGTGTTCCCTAGATATGAGATTGAAGCCGTTCAAGAGCAACAAGGAAGCAACAACCCACAAATCTTATTCTATGTATACGGGCAAAATTCCCCGTTGACTCTCAAGGATATAAGCGCAGGTGAACACGAGATTCTCACCTTTCTCACTAATTTGGTTTCCCAGACGAATTTAGTTGTATTTATCGAACATCCTGAAGGTGCCCTACATCCCCACGGTATGCGATTTCTACAAGAAACATTGACCGACGCCTCTGCCGACAATCAGATCATTACCACCACACACAGCCCAATGTTCGTGAATCCAGAATCACCTGACGCACTCCGACGGTTCTGGCGGACTGGGGATGGAGTCAAGGTCCGAGCTTTAGAGTCTTCGAAAATGACGGGCCGGAAACGCCAACAGATCCATACCGCATTGAGGCGTCTGGATCGGGGCGAAGTCGTATTTGCCAGGTCAGTTGTGCTTGTTGAAGAAGAGACAACCGTCGAATTCCTCTATGGTGTCGCTGCCAAATTAGGATTTGGCTTGAATGCCGACGGAGTCTCCATAGTCACAGTCGAAGGCGGAAATGGCTTCGGTCCGTACCACACTCTTTTAGAAAGCTTGGGGATACCTCATGTCAACCTTCGCGACGACTCATGGGGAAACAACCCGGCTTATCCTCCCAACCGTTTTTTCAGTTTGGGGGTTAGCAGGGCCAGTTTCGAGGCATTTATGGACGCGGAAGGGTTAGCCGAGCTCAGACAAAGAATCATAAAACAGATTGGGAATTCCAAACCCCGAGTCGCCGCCGAGATGGCTCGCAGGTTGAGTCCCGGAGAGATTCCTACAATTTTCCGCGAAGTGTTACAGACGGCGGTGACACTTGCTGTTGAGTCCCCGGTGCTTTATTTGGAAGGCGCGGCAGCAACAAGCTAATGACGCCAAGAAACACTGGATAGCTAAAGTTGGGCTTCGCTGAACGCTTCGTGATACTTGATGCTGCCCGATTTACCGTTAAGACAGCCGGGTTGTAGCTCCAGGACCATGAATCCATCGTCCGGCACGTCATACTCGCTCTTAATGCCAAATGGCGGTGAAGGCCGGAACCCAAATCGCGGATAGTACTCTGGATGCCCTAAAACTACTACTGCATCAACCCCTAACTGTTTGCACCGTTCGACACCGGCGCGGACCAGCTCGGAGCCGATGCCTTGCCGCTGGCGTTCCGGTGCGACCGCCATTGGAGCCAGCCCCATGATCTTTAGGTCAGGATTGCCTGACAGCGAAACCGGAGAAAACATGATGTGTCCGACAATATTTCCATCGTGTTCGGCGACGAGCGATACTAACGGACGGGCGCTCGCCCGCAGAACGTCGACTAGGTTGCCCTCCCCTTCAGTATCAAACGCCGACGCATTCAGCGCACGGACCGCAGCCCCTTCCCTTTCTTCTTCAGGCCGAATCAGCAATTGATGTTGTTAGCGGGCACGATGGTATACACAGGGGGTCAACCGAAAAGTCAGTCCCCCTCGGAGTCCAGCCCCCAGGCCACGGTTCCGGTAGTAGTGATCTTGATCACCGGGTTGTCGTCAATGTCCATGGCCTGATACTGGTCATACTTCCGCCGCAGCTGGCCGATTGCCGTAACCCGTTCCTCTCCGTCCATCAAGAGTTCGGCCCGGCCCCGAATCAGGATGTACCAGAGCCGGTCCCAGGCTTCTTCGTAGTGATCCACGACCAGCGCCACCTGAGGATTTGCGAGGATGTTTCTCACCCGCCGCAGCCGGTTCAGGGAGGTGCGCTTGGGTTTTTGGTCCAAAACAGAATAGATGATTTCGCCGTGGATCGAGTCCGGGCCCAGCGCGAAGCAAACGGGAATCACGTGGGGAGCGCCAGCCTCGTCGGCGGTGGCGAGGTGGCCGGTTCGGGCCGTAGCCAACAACCGGGTCTGGGATGGAGTTAATTGCGGCAGACGAAACCTCCATGAGGGCGGGCCGCATAGCCAACGGCGGGCAGGAACCAAAAGAGAACCGAAGTGCGGCTGGGGAGGGGTTGTCTAGCGGAACCCATGCTGTGGCGGGTGGCCCAAACTTGCCGGTTAAGACTCTGAGGAGAACGCCATGGGGTCTTCCATCATCTCTATGTTTTGCAACTCGTCCCTGGCGGCGTCTTCCAGCACGGCGTCACCCTCGTTGACGCAATGGAGCAAGACTTTCTTGGCCAAGGGCCCGCCGATCTTACCCAGCGCCTTTATTCCGGCCAGTTGGACCTCGTAATCGTCGTCATCCAGCAACGGTATCAGATGGGGAACGGCGTCCTCTTCGCCCAACTCCCCGCAGGCATGGGCTGTCTCGTAGCGTATGGTGGGCTCCCGGCTGTCCAACTCTTTGAAAAGGACGGGCAGCCAGGCGGGCTCACCGGTGCGGCCCATGGCGTAGATGGAACTGGACTTGATCTTTATGTCAGCGCTTTTGTAAGCCTGAGTAAGGAGTTCGTTGATGTCGGAGGTGTTGAAGGGCGCCACGGCTTCCAGGCTGCGGCGGCGGACATCCATGTGCTGGTCCGGGTCGTTCAGGACATCCATGAGTGACTGGCGGATGTTGTCGCCATCCTTGGGGAGCAACTTGCCTTCCTGCACCAGAACTGGGAATTTGCCCAGCGCCGCCGCCGCCGCTGCTCGAACCGGAGAGCTTTTATCAGACCTGAGAATCTGAATCAGACTGGAGATGATCGACCGGTCCTCGTGCTCCCACAGACCCTCTATCGCCTTTCCCAAGACCTCTTCATCCTGGTCTTTCAGGAACATCTTGAACAGCGCGACGAAATCCAATTCCGCGTTGTCTTCCGCTGTTTCAACCAACTTGGCCACGATCCACCGTTGCCGCTCTTGAGGGATGTCAAACCAAACCATGGCGAAGTCCCGTAATTCTTCCGGCGCGAGGTCCGACAACTCAACAAAGTCTCCCTCCGACACTTCGGCGGATGGGTCTGCCAGGTCCTCTAAAAACAAATCCAGCGACATGGTCCTTTCCCCTAATGCGGGCCCTCCCGTTCCCGTTCTTGTGTCAGAGAGCCGGTGCGGAGTTCCTTGCCAATGGTTTCACCACCAACCGCTAAATCCGAAACGACCTTGTGTAAGTTGATACTTATTATAGGAGCCTAAATCAGGCTCAGTATAACATAACGCCGGATTCATTTATTGGTTAAAATATTATATTTTTATGAAAAATGGGCTGGCTTTCCCATCATTGGCGGCCTACTGGGCCGCTGGGATGCCGAATCTTATTGATGGTTTCCGGCAGCACTTGAATCAGGTCTGTCGCAATAGCGCCGGTGTCGCCCATACGCTGCCTGACCGCTTCCCCGGCCAGACCGTGGAGATAAACGCCGCAACAAGCCGCGTCCGTGGGGCCCAAGCCTTGAGCGAGCAACCCGTCGATTACGCCGCTCAAAACGTCGCCCGTACCGCCGGAAGCCAGGCCGGGATTAGCGAATGGTGAGATCCACGCCATGCCCTGGGGATCGCTGATCACAGTGTAGGCGCCCTTCAACACTACGGCGACGTTCCACACCCCCGCCCAATGCCGGGCAGTGGCCAACCTGTCCCGCTGAATGTCCCCCGTTGCACCGCCGGTCAGCGTAGCCATCTCTCCCGGATGCGGTGTCACCACAGCCGGCCGGCCCAGCCTCCGCCACCATTCACTATGTTGCGCCAGGTTATTCAAGCCGTCGGCGTCGATTATCACCGGCGCCGCCGCCGCCGTGCTGTCCAAAAGCAGTTTTTCGACGAACGCAGACGTCCCTGCGGAGAAGCCCAAGCCGCAACCGACCAGCATGGAGGAGTAGTGGCGTTGGGATTCCCGCAGTGTGTCGACCCCGGCGGGATCAAACCGCCCCGCATCATCCTCAGGGAGGGGTTGATGGATCACCTCCGTGAGTTTGGTAGCCGCCATGGGATATACGCTCTGGGGAGTGGCCAGGGTCACCAAGCCGGTGCCGGTCCGGACGGCCGCCTGGGATGCCAGGAATGCGGCTCCCACATAATTCCGGGAGCCCGCCACCACCAGGGCATGGCCAAAAGTGCCTTTATGGGAGTCCAGCGGCCTGGCCGGCAACCGCGAAGCCACCCATTCCCGTGTCAGCAGCTCCAAATCCAGGTTCGCCCCATCTTCCACACCCGCCGGCAGTCCTATGTCCAACACCCGAAGTGCTCCTGTATGGGCCGCGCCCGGCAGGGTCAGGAGTCCAACCTTTGGATAACCCAACGCAACCGTCACATCGGCGGTGAAACACGCAGGGTCAACGATTCCGGTGTCTGAGTTAACCCCAGTGGGCAAATCGAGAGCTAAAACCGAGGGCCCGGAACCGGCGATGCGGCAACCGGACAAAAGCCGGGATGCATGTTTAACCACTCCGTCCAAGGGCCGGGCCCGTCCCGTACCCAACACCGCGTCTATCACCAGCTTGCCGCGCTTGAGGAGCCGCTCTGGCTCGGGCGGGCTATTCTCACCGGCGAAGTTGGCAACGGAAACGCCGTATTGCTGCGCCAGGTCTAGCTTCGGGTCTAAATCGGGGCGCTTGGTCAAGAGGCAGGCTGTGACGTCAGCGCCCCAGCGCCGGAGATGCCTAGCCGCCACCAAACCGTCCGCGCCGTTATTGCCGGGGCCAATCAACGCGACGACACGTGCGCCGGCGGCGCCTCCCATCATCTCCCTCGCTACTTGCGCCACGGCTAGGCCGGCGTTTTCCATCAACCGGTCCGTGCTGACTCCAAGACTCTCGGAGGCCTGTTCCAGGGCCGCCATCTGGACCGCGGTGACGACCTTAACTCCCCTGCTGGAAGCGTCGCTCATGGCTCGATGCTGCTCTGTGCGACGACGGAGGCGACGGCGTATTCCCGGGAATGAGACAGACTCAAGGCCATTTCCTGAATTCCCAACCGATGGGCCCGGTCTTTGGCCCTGCCGTGGAGCTTGATGCTGGGAGCGCCGCTTTTCTGGCGGACGATCTCGATGTCTTTCCAACCAACGCCCCGTACTCCCGTTCCCAGGGCTTTCATGGCCGCTTCCTTGGCCGCAAATCGCGCCGCCAGATTGGGGGCCCGGCCCCGGCAATAGGCGATCTCGCCTTCGGTGAAGATCCGGTCCAAGAAGCGCTGTCCATACTTCTCGAAGACCAGGCGAATGCGGGGTATCTCGATTATGTCAACGCCGGTGCTCAGCATGGCTTCAAAACAGGCGTTTCAGTCCTATGGAGTTTCATACAGCCATTCCTGCGCGGAACCAGCAGACCAAGGGCCGGTCCGGGAACGTCTAGTGGCCGGGGATGGCTAGATTCTCAAGGATCTTGGAGACGGAATAACTCCGGTTGAGCACGTAGAAGTGGACTCCGGGCACGCCGTTGTCCCACAGTTCCCGCACCTGCTGGGTAGCGTATTCCACGCCTAGCTCACGGGCGGCGTCATCGTCGTCCGAATACTTTTCCAACTGCTGGTCCAACTTGACAGGCAACTTGGCGCCGCACATTGAGGTGAAACGCCGAATCTGGCCGGTGCTCAAGATTGGCAAGACACCGGGGATGATCGGCACATCTATTCCCGCCTTTTCGGCCCGGTCCATCAATTTGAAGAAGTCACTGTTATCGTAAAACAGCTGGGTAATCAGAAATTCAGCGCCCTGTTCGACCTTAAGCCGCATATGCTTTAGGTCGGTGTCCAAGTCTGGTGATTCGGTATGGCCCTCGGGGTAACAGGCGGCGGCCACACCAAACTCGAAATTTTCGCGGATGTGTTTTATCAACTCTATGGCGTATTGAAAGCCGCCTTCCACGGCCACGAATCCTTCCTGGCCACGGGGCGGGTCCCCCCTCAATGCAATGAGGTTTTCTATGCCTAATTCGTTCAACCGGACCAAAACGTCGTTAAGTTCTTCTTTCGTCTGGCCGACGCACGTCAGGTGGGCCATCACCTCTAGCTGGTGTTGATCTTTGAGACCTGCCGTGATCTCCTCGGTGAACGCTCTGGTCGATCCACCCGCTCCATAGGTAACGGATACGAAGTCGGGGCTGAAGTGCTTTAGACGCTCGACGGCTTCGAAGACTCCCGGAATTCCTTCAGATGTTCTGGGCGGGAAGAACTCACAGGAGATGGTTCTAGTTGATTCCAAGATCTGTTTAATTTTCAATGGTTGTTACTCTGGCCAGGAAATCACTCTTTGATTTACCCGATTATTTAGCTATGGCTTTCGACCCCTAACGAGGCAAAATAGTATCCCGAACGGCCATTAGCCAAACCTTGGGGGAGACTTCATCTTAGCACCGGTCCCCAATCGCTGTCGAACCAATACGAAGTCAGGCCGGATTCGTTAAAACTCTGGCTTGCGTTTCTCCTTGAACGCCTTGATACCCTCAGCCGGGTGGGAAGAGGTGGCCACATATTGGGCGAAGGCCATGGTCTCTAACGCTATGCCATCGCGCAAAGGCCGGTCTTGCCCTCGCATCGCCACCGACTTGATCCAACCCAAGCCAGGCCTGCTCTTGATCCGCAACGGCCCCAGCAGGGTCTCTAACTCTTCGTCTAGGTTTTCCGCGGGAACGGCCCTTAACGCCAACCCCCACTCCACGGCTTCTGAACCCGATAGCCATCTACCCGTGGTCAAAAGCTCCATGGCCCGCTGCATTCCCACTCGTCGTGGCAGCCTCTGGGTGGACCCGCCGCCGGGTATCAATCCGAAGTTGACGTGCTGGTCTCCAAGTCGCGCGTCCTCGGCCACCAACACCATGTCGCAGGCCATCATCAGTTCCAATCCTCCGGCCAGGGCGAAACCCTGCACCACGGCAATCACCGGCACGGGCAACGATTCCATCTGGGCCAAGCAATCGGTGAGGTTTTGAAGGAACTGGGGAATCAAGGCCGGCTGGGCGAACACGGGATCAAATGAGGTCAGATCGGCTCCGGAGCAAAAAGCCCTACCCTCCCCCCGGAGAACTAATGCCTTGACCCTTTCATCGTGATCCACAACGGTCAATGCGTCCGACAACTCGGAAAGCAGCTCGGGGTTCAACGCATTCAGCGCGTCTGGCCGGTTGAGCCGAATGGTCGCGACTCCGTTTTCCACGTCCATCTTGATGTTGGTATACTCCACCGAGGGCCTCCTATGCGCCGATGGATTTAATATACCAGGTTTTATGAACGAGACTGCCGCCGCCTCATCAGAGGGAACCACAATTCGGGTCCGTGTACAACCCAAGGCCTCAGCCAACGAGATTTTGGGTTTTCGTGAAGATGTTCTGCGGCTGCGGATCACCGCTCCACCGGAAGACGGAAAGGCCAACGCGGCAGTGGTGCGTCTGCTGGCCCAAACTCTCGGAATATCCCGAAGTGATCTGGAGGTGGTTCGGGGTCGTTCCTCTAGGGACAAGTTCATCCGTGTGACATCATTGAGCGCCCTGGAGGTCCGGCGGCGTCTGGACTCACCGGGATGACCTGTCCGTTCTGCGGCTATAGCCCCGAAGCCTCGCCGCCAGTATAATGAGCCCGAATCGTGACATTTGCCGGTGTCTAGGCTGAGCCTGGGCTTTTCTGACATAAACGATCAGGCATATGCTATCAGGGAGTCTGAACCGTGGCCTACTTGGATTTTAGCTGGATATTGGAAGGCTCTTTGGCTGCTTCCAGGGGTCCGACCAACCGCCGGGACCTGACATTTCTCAAGCTCCAAGAAATCACGGCGATCATTCGCATGGAAACAGACACCATCTCCGGAGAGGCGATGGAAATGGTTGACATGTTCGAACCGGTCACCGACGGCCAACCTCCGACGTTGGAGCAACTCGACCGCATGGCCCATTTCATTGAAGAGCAGATCGAAACGTGGGAACGGCCCGTGGTGGTCACCTGCTTTGCCGGTATGGGACGCACCGGAACAGCCTTGGCGGCCTATATGGTCTACGTCGGATACCAACCCCAAGCCGCCATCGATTTTATCCGGGATATCCGGCCGGGAACCATTGAGTCGGCCGCGCAGGCAGCAGCCGTGCATGAATACGCCGAATTATTGAAAGACCGGGAAAGGGAGCGTAGGCGTAAAGCCATCGACGCATTGGACAATACCTAAGGAGCAGGGCTATTGCTGCGGATCGAACGCCAATTTGTGGATGAGATGATTGCCCACTCGCGGGAGGCCATGCCCGACGAGTGTTGCGGTATTCTGGCCGGCGCCGGAGGCAGCGTCAGCAAGGTTTACCGCATGACCAACGTGGAAGCCAGTCCCTTCCGGTTTTCCATGGACCCTTTGGAAATCATGAATGTGGACCAAGAGGCATCCGAGCTTGGCTGGGAACTGGCGGTAATCTACCACTCCCACACCCACAGCGAAGCGTATCCCTCCGATACCGACGTGCGGATCGCCGGCGGCACCAACGAACTGTGGCCCGACGTGCGCTACATTCTAGTGTCCTTGATGGAACCGGAAAACCCCAGCGTCCGGCTTTTCAGCATCGACCACGGGGATATCTCCGAAGAGCAACTGGATGTGGTTTAAGGTCCGGTGAACTGTTCCGGATCTTAAAGATGTGTTCAAGCCGAAATCTTGGCCGGTTAGCGCTGGCCGCCCTCCTGCTGCTGTCGTTTAGTCTAGCTGCCTGTTTTGACGCCGGTGATCCGGCCCCATCGGGCACAGGACCCGTAGCAGAATCGACAGTGGGACAGCCCCGAAATACCCTCTCGTTAACCCAACCCCAACCAACCACGGCTCTCCCACTGCCAACTCCGCACCCGGGCAACACCCCTTGGGTCGTCCAGAGGATGGACGCTGTAATCCTCGTTTACGACCTTTCCGATGCCGGAGCAAGCCTTCTTAAAAACCTAGACCTGCGTCAGATGCGAGGCGAGCCGGGGTTTTTCGGCAGCTATGGTTTCAAAGAGTGGACCGGAGTGGGCGAAGCCAAGCCCATCGGAGTGATGCACGAACTCGGCCATGCCTATTGGGGCGGATTTCCCGTGGAAGGGTTTCCCGAATTGAGCTGGGAGACGCCGGCCGGCGAAGCCATCTCTCCAGCCATGGAGTTGTACCACGCCGATATCCTCAGATTCATGGCCCAGCCTCCCGACGGCCACGAGGTGCTCCGGCAGAGGATGCGCAACCTTCCGAATCTGTCCCAGGAGAACCCGGAGCCCCTGTTTCACAACCTGGAGGCTGATCTGGTTTATGCCACGGGAGGCGATTTGGCTTTAACCCCTCCCATTTTGCGGAAGTATTGGACCCGCTTCCTCAAGCCCGGCGCCTGGGAGTCCTGGCCTCAGGCGGTGGCGTGGTATCAATCTTTGGACGACGAAGCCCGAGGGACGGCCAACAAGTGGTTGGGTTTCGAACATCTGGACCTCCGCCGTTACGGATCGAACATAGAATACTCCAGTGCTTCCGGCCCCGCGGGTATGAATCCCAGATCAATGGACGCCATCGACAGGGAGGAGCGGCAACGCCTGTTCGATCTGGCGGATCAGTTCGATTTACTTCTCGGTGATTCTCAACAAACGGAAAACTTCCAGTTTTGGCGCGGCTACCTTCGAGACAAACTCATATTGAACCGCAGCCACCCAAGTTATCTTCCATCATTGGATACGCCCATCGCACATGACTTGGCACGAGCGTTAGACTTCCTTGACGCGCTGGAAGGCCTGCCAGCAGACCAACGGCCCGCCAGCCTGGAATCCCAGTTGGCCGAACAGCCATTTTTGGTCAATTTCCTGCCCGTGTTGGACAACAACATACTGCTGGAATTGTTCTCCAAGCCACCGGACCTTCCACCCGGCGCCACCCTCCAAGCAACCGCCAGCTTTGTGGAAAGGCTGCAAAGGTTCACCGGTGCGGTGGACCGGGTTTTGGCCGCCGGCGCCGTTGACCCGAAGGCCGGCGGCAAGGAGCTGACCGCGTTCCTCAGATCCACGGGATACGAGCCGCGAGAAGACGTGAAGCTTTTCCTGGAACTTCTGCGGGACGCGGATCTCGTAACGGCCTCCCGGGTGATCCAGACATTGCCTTCAGAAACGGTGGCGCGCCTGATGGAAGCCGCGCCCCACCATATGCGAACGCTATTAACCCCGCCGCAACTACTAAAAAAGCTAAACGTTGCAGCAACCGCTCAACCCGACGAGATCGCCTGGGGGATTGCCTTGCTGCTGGAGCACCCATCGGGCAATTTTCGCGTCGAAGAACCCTACCTGACACAGATGCACCAAATAGTGGCTAAGTTGGCCGAAAACGATCCGGAAGCCGCACTCAGCATCATCAAGGAATCAGCCTACCCACTGGATAGCTTCATTCAGGAGCAACCCCTAGCGGCTGTGGCCATCCTCGGCAGCGACATTCAGGCCGCGGTCCAAATAGTTAAAGATAGCGACCCGGTGTTATCACCCCCAGCCAGGATCATTTACCGGCTGATATCCGCCGACCCGGTGTTCGCCGCCGTGATCTCGGCGGCGCTGGACGAGTCAGGAGAAGAAATGGTAGTCGTAGAATCGCTGGCGTATTTCGCCTACGACGAGACTAGGATGCGGCGGTGGCCGGATTTGGGGATCTCTCTAGAACGGGACGGCGCGTTCCTGGAAGCATTGTGGCGGCTAAGGGGAGGGGACTGGTTGCGAAAGAGATCGACTACGGTTTTGTCGCTTTACCGGGAAAAAGCCGCCGCCGGAGAGGTATCTCCCGGCTTCATAGACCAATACCGGGCAACCTGGTACGCCGCAGTATCCACATTACCACCTGGTCCCGCTCGGGAGGAGCTCAGCCGGATGCTCGGCGACTAGCCCAGATCGCAACGGCTCGGTCCGGCGCCAAGAGAGCTGCCTTAAGCCCGAATCCACCGATAGAGGGCGTGTCGCGACAGGGCGGATAGGGAAGGAAGTGCTCCTCTGAATCTGGGATAATGGTTTTATAACAGAAAACCGACCAGAAACAAGGGGCACCCAATAGATGCGACCACGCAACCACCTCGACCGCATCCACATCACCTTCGACGACCACCGCCTGGTCAACAATGCCGGCCTGCTCCTTCCCGCCACCTTGGCCTTGCACCTTGGCCTTTCCCAACTGGTTGACCGGCGCCTGGACCTGGGCCGGGCCCCAGGCCGAGCCAACACCGGTGACAAGATGATGACGCTGGTGGCATCTGCGTTGGCGGGCGGCGACTGCATCGACGACGCCGATGCGCTGCGCGCCGGCGGGACAGCCTGCACCCTGGGCAGTGTGGTCAAGGCACCCTCCACCCTGGGCGCCTTCCTGCGCAGCTTTTCGCTGGGGCCACGTCCGCCAACTGGACCGGGTGAGCCGCGAGTTGCTGGCCCGGGCCTGGCAGGCCGGAGCCGGACCCGGCGACGCACCATTTACCATCGACCTTGATTCGACGATCTGCGAGACCTACGGACTGGCCAAGGAGGGCGCCCGCCACCACGGCTACACCGGCGCCCGGGGCTATCACCCGCTGTTGGCCGGCGCCGCCGGCGGCGGCGACGTGCTGATGTCCCGGCTGCGCGAGGGCCGCGCCAACACCGCCCGCGGGGCCGCCCACTTCCTGCGGGAGACGGTGGGGCGGGTGCGCTACGCTGGCGCCAGCGGGCAGATCACCCTGCGGGCCGACAGCGGCTTCTATACCCACGCCGTGGTCGCCGTCTGCCGCAAGCTGGACGTGCGCTTCTCCATCACCATCCGCCAGCACAAAAGCCTGCGCAATCTCATCGAGGCCATACCCGAAGCTGCCTGGACGCCGATTCCCTACTGGATGGACGGCGCCGCCGCTGTGGCCGAGACGACTTATACCCCCTTCCAGAGTGAGCCGGACGCCGCGCCGGTGCGGCTCATCGTCCGGCGGGTGCAGCCGACCCCCGGTTCCCAACTGGCCCTCTTCGCCACCTACAGTTATCACGGCTTCATCACCGACCGGGACGGAGAGACCCTGGAACTGGAGGCCGACCACCGCCGCCACGCCGAGATCGAGAATGCGATACGCGACCTCAAGTACGGCGTCGGGTTGAACCACATGCCGTCCGGCCGCTTCGCCGCCAACGGCGCCTGGCTGGCCGTCCAGGTGATGGCCCACAACCTGGCCCGCTGGACCGCGCGCATCGGCCTGGGCGAGCAGATCGTGACCACCAAGACCCTCAGGCGACGGTTCTTCTCCCTGGCCGGACGGCTCACCCGCTCGGCGCGCCGCCTCACCCTGCATCTGCCCCAGCGCTGGCCTTGGGAAACCCAGTTCAGTCGCGCCCTGGCCCGGCTGCGCGCCCTGCCACTCCCAGCCTGACGACCCGTCTGCAACTGACCCGCCATCCGGCCAACTGAACGTCCCGGCAAACTCGCGCCAGTCCCGGTCCGCGAGCGCCTCTTCCCGTGTCCTATCCCGCCATCTCGCTCAGCACAGCCACTGCAGACCGCCATCGGCGCCCCCAAAAGCGCCTGCGACCGCCCGCCAACCTCCCGTCTACCCGAATTCGAGCCCGGATCATCGCGCCTGCAACTCCCTCCCCCCTCTTCCGCTGTCCTCACGCCCTCCATCCGGGTCCATCGGTGGATTCGGACTTAAAAAGAACCACCGAGCCATGAAAAGACGGTAGGCGGCCTAGATGCACAATTCCTCATGTTGGTAGCGATCGTGAATGCGACGGACAACGAGAATAACCTCTGGCCAGGATATAGGACATTACCACAGGCTACCCGAGCTATGGCGTCCCTGCGGAGCCGCCTCGGATTAGGTAGCGAATACAGGCGGGTTATAAGAACGGCCTTGGCGTTGGACGACTCCGCATTAACCCAAGTGTGGTCAGAGTTGGCAACCACTGCAAACGACGCCCAATTAGGGCGGGGTTACTTTGGCACGCGAACGGTAATCTTCCCAGATCAAATCGCTCAGAATTTGGGTAGTCAGTAGATTCTCTCTGACCGAATTCTTAATCCGCCGTTAATGGCGCAACTCTGTGCCTGGGTATAGCGCATCGCCCGTAGCTGGCGCCGGGCAAAATCCGCGCCGCAATCCGTGCCAAACCAGGGATTGACCACTCACATCCTTCTACTAGCCTCAAAAGGCGACCCAAACACCCTTTGCCTGTCGAAGGACGGGGCCGCCAGCGAAGTATTCGGCAACTGGCGAGAGATGATCCCAGTAGACGCCTGTGGTTCGACCCCGAACCGTTCATGGTGAGCCGGTCGAACTACAGGCTGATATCTAGACTCGGTTAACCAAGGCATCAAGCCGCTCCCATTGTCCCTACGACCACGGCGGCGGCCACCCAGGCGCCGGCCATCACGACCAGTCCTCCCACCGCAATCGGCGCGGGAATGCGATTGCGGCCCATGACCAACGCCAATGCCGCCAGAATCAGCCCGAAGGCCACGCATCCGGCGATGATATGCGCAGGTTCAGCCTGGTTGACCAGAACGCCGCCGCGATAAAAAGGATCGGCGTAGACCAGGATCGAGGCATTGAATACGGCGCTGCCGAAGAGGCCGGCCACCCCCAGGTCAATTGCCCCCATGCGGGCCGCCGCCACCGTGGATGAAAGCTCCGGCAACGTGGTGACCAGCGACACCGCCAAGATCCCCAGGGTGCTGGAAGACACGCCGGTGATGTCGGCAACGCGGTCGGTGCTCCAAGCCAGCGCGATGCCCGCGATTATGACGCCGACCGAAACCAGACCAAACATCATCCACGCGCGAGACAGGCTCAAGCCGCCGGCTGAATCGGCGCCCTCATCATCACCAGAAGCCCGGTTCTGGAACACCACCCACATCCCCACGCCATAGATCACCAGCAAGATCACCGATGACAACCCCACGCGCCACAGGTTGAAGTCCAGCTTCACCGCCCCCAACAGCACGGCGCCTCCCGTCATGGCCGCAGCCAGCACCATCAGATACCCCTGCCGCGGCGAGGTCTGTTGCAGGAATCGCCGGCCGCCGAAAAACAGGGCGACCATGGCGAATATGAAAACGTCCAACATATTGGCGCCCAACACATTTCCCACCGCCAGCTGGGGATTGGGCGGGTCCAATCGCACCGCGGAGATAATGGTGGAAAGCTCAGGCAACGAGGTAGCCAGGGCGACCAGGATACTGCCCACAAACATGCGGCCCAACCCGGTCAACGAAGCCAGGGCGTCACCGTATTTGGCCAGGCCCACGCCAAGGAACCATACCGACACAGCGCTGGCCAGAAAAACCAGTATCGCGATGGCTAGGTCCGGGCTCATCGGCAAGTACACAGGGGGGAAATAGGGTATTCCTCAGGCATGCCCATTCGGCAAAACAACTGCCTAATCCTCGATTCGCCCGGCTCCGTGTCTTGCGGGTGAATCAACCGGCCGATCCTAGAGCAGCCACCACCTGGTCGCCCATCGCGGTAGTGCTAGTCGCAGTCGCGCCGCCGGCTACGTCGGCCGTTCGGTGGCCTCCCTCCAACACCTGATCAACGGCCCTTTCCACGCAGGCGGCTTCTTCGGTGAGGCTGAGGGAGTACCGGAGCATCATGGCCATGCTGAGGATGGAACCGATGGGGTTGGCGATGCCCTTTCCCGCGATATCCGGGGCGGTGCCGTGGATGGGTTCATAGAATCCCGGGATCCGCCGCCCTGCCACGGGAACGTCCGACAAACTGGCCGAGGGAAGCAGTCCCATGGAAGAAGCCAGTACAGAAGCCTCGTCGGTGAGAATATCGCCGAACGTGTTGCCGGCGACGATCACGTCAAACCGGGTGGGTTGCTGGATCAGCTGCATGGCACAGGAATCCACCAACACATGCTCCAACTGGACATCGGGATAATCTTCCGACATCTGGGTGGCCAATTGCCGCCACAACCGGGAGCATTCCAAAACATTAGCCTTATCCACCGACGCGAGTTTCTTTTGACGGCTCCGGGCCAGCTCAAAGCCCACGCGCAAAATGCGGTTGATCTCTGACTCACTGTAGCGCATGGTGTCCACGGCCGACCAACCCTGGGGTGTCTGGACTCGCTCTTTGGGCAAGCCATAGTAGAGTCCCCCGGTCAACTCCCGCACCATCACCAAGTCCACGTCTTTTATCACCTCGGGCTTCAAGACGCCGGAATCCGCCAGCCATGGGTAGACTTTGACCGGCCTGATGTTGGCGAACACCCCCAGGTGGGCCCTGAGCTGAAGAATGGCGTCTTCCGGGCGCATGGACGCCGACGGATCGTCCCATTTGGGGCCGCCCACCGCGCCGAAGAGGACCGCGTCGGCCCAGGAGGCCATATCCAGCACTTCGTCCTTCACCGGCGTACCATGATTGTCGATGGAAGCGCCGCCAACGTCGCCTTCTTCAATGTTGAACCGGTGCTCGAACAGGCCTTCAAGTGATTTAAGCACCTTTACGCTCTGTTCGGTGACTTCCGGTCCAATGCCATCGCCACCTAGAACGGCGATATTAAATTCCAATGGGAACCTTCCTTTTTTCAACGGCTATGAGGAGAAATTGCAAACCGGCCATCAGTATACAAGCAATCAAAAACCCCATCAAACGTGCCGGCGATTGACGCCGGAGCAACCGAACGCCTCCGTTCAAGCACCACCAGCGGTGTATCACCGCGAGCCATCTTCCTTGCCACGGGCCGATTCGTTGGTCTATGATTTCTTTTAAATAAAGGCGCCAACCGGAGATTCTAGCGAATGGACCGGGCACAACTTCTAGAGCAATTCGAGGAAATCGTCGGGGAAGGAAACGTTGTCTTCCACCCCGAAGATCTGCTGGTTTACGAATACGACGGCTCCGTCGATAGAGGGATTCCCAGCGTGGTCGTCCTGCCGGGATCCAGCGATGAAGTTATCCGGGTAATGGCCCTGGCTTACCGAGAAGGCATCATTGTCGCCGCCCGGGGTTCTGGAACAGGCTTAAGCGGCGGCGCCATCGCGGCCCCCGGCGGGATGCAGATCTCGTTCACCAGGATGAACCGCATCCTGGAGGTAGACGTGGAAAACCGGGCGGCCATCGTGGAGCCGGGCGTCATAAACCTGGACCTGGACACCCACGTACGAAAATTCGGTCTGCGCTATGCCCCAGACCCGTCCAGCCAGCGGGCCTGCAGCCTGGGCGGCAACATCGCCGAAAACGCCGGCGGCCCCCACTGTTTGGCCTACGGCACCACCACCAACCACGTTCTTGGGTTGGAAGTGATCCTTGAAGACGGGACCATGGTCAACCTGGGCAGCTCCCTTGAACCACCTTCCCCGGTCCGGGAGACCCCTGGATACGACCTTCGCGGAGTCTTCGTCGGATCCGAAGGCACCTTTGGCGTGGCCACCAAGATCATGGTCAGGCTCCTACCAGTGCCCCAAGCGGTTAAAACATTCCTGGGAGCGTTCCCAGACATAGAGTCAGCCTGCACCGCGGTGTCCTCGGTGATTGCCCAGGGAATCGTCCCGGCAGCCATGGAGATGATGGACTCAGTCACCATCAGAGCCATCCAGAAGAACATGGACGCCGGCTATCCCAACGACGCGGGCGCCGTGTTGCTGATCGAACTGGAAGGGCTCCAGGAAGAGGTGGACGATGTCGGCAACCGGGTGGAGGCTTCCCTATGGGACACCGGCGCGGTCCAAGTCAGCGTGGCCCAAGAAGAGCAAGAGCGGGTCAAACTGTGGCTGGCCCGCAAGACCGCGTTTGGCGCCTTCGGCAACATCGCTCCCAACATGTATCTGGTCGACGGCGTGGTCCCCAGGACCAAGCTGACCCAGGTGTTGGGCCAGGTCAATGAGATAGGCCGCCAATACGATGTCACCATCGCCAACGTGTTCCACGCCGGCGACGGCAATCTCCATCCGTGCATCCTGTTCGACGAGCGAGAGCCAGGCGCCCTGGACCGGGCCACCGAAGCCAGCGCCGAGATTCTAAGGATATGCGTGGCCGCCGGAGGAACCCTTACCGGCGAGCACGGAGTGGGCCTGGAGAAAAAGGAATACATGCCCCTGGTGTATTCCGCCCAAGACATGGAGGCCATGCGGCGGGTCCGGGACGCCTTCGCCCCTGAAAACCGGTTGAATCCGGGCAAGATATTCCCCGACGGCGAACCCTACCACCCACCTGCCTACCGGCCCTCTCCGGGGATGTCGCCTTAACCAGGACTAAGCCCGGAAAGAATCAGTTGTAAACGACGTGACCCACTTGGCGCCATCCATCTATGAAAATTTAGAAACCCTGCTTGGCCCTGGCGCCATCGTCGCGGATGACCAGTTGGACGGCTATGCCGTTGACGGGCTCATCCCACAAGTAGTTGCACGTCCTACTAGCCGGGATGGGGTTTGCCAAACGATGGCCTGGGCGTTTTCAGAGAACGTAGCGGTTTCCCCCAGGGGTGGCGGGACCAAAATGGGTCTGGGCAATGTCTCCGGCAAGATGGACCTAGTCCTGGACCTAGAGCGCCTGAATACGGTTGTTGATTTCCAGCCCGAAGACCTCACTGCCACGGTGGAGGCGGGAATCGCAATAGACACGCTGCAAGCAGCATTGGCCCAACGCGGTATGTTTTTGCCGCTGGAAGCCCCTTTAGCGCAGAAGGCGACGGTGGGGGGCGTTCTAGCCGCCAACACCTCTGGGCCCCGCCGGCACGCATATGGTTTGCCACGAGATTGGCTCATCGGTATCTCCGTCGTTTCAGCCGACGGAACCGAAACAAAAGCCGGCGGCAAAGTGGTCAAAAATGTTACGGGATACGATCTGAACCGGCTGTACACCGGCTCTTTGGGCACCCTGGGTGTGATTGTAGAGGCGACGTTTAAATTGGCGCCCCGGCCGGCATCCACCGCGGCGCTGACCGCTTCGTTCGACTCCATCGGCGCCGCGGTGGATGCCGGCCGGAATCTTTTGGACCAGCCTTACTCTCCCCAAGGAGTCCACGTTTTGAGCCGAGACGCTTCCATCAGATTAGAGCAGCACGGCGGTCATCAAGCCTCGGTTCTAGCGTTCTTCGAAGGGCCCGGCGCCGAACTCGTTGAGCGGCGAGTCCAGGAATGCTCCCGCATATTCCACGATGTCGGGGCCGTCGGAATAACAAGCATCAGTGGTCCAGAATATTCGTCCATCTTGGGCAGGCTTACCGACCTGGGATGGAGCTCCGAATCAAAGCCTGATCTGATGATCAAGATCAACGTGCCTCCATCCGGGGTAGCAGGCCTGGTCGAGAAATTTCGCCAGGATCCGCTGCTGGTGAAGGCGCCCGGTATCTCCGCTGATGTGGGGTTTGGAATGGTAAGGCTATTTTGGTGGGAGGGTGGAGATTCAGCGGCGCCAGCGGCGTTCGATGAACCTGTTATGCTGAAGGTTATTCAGTCGGTTCGGGAGTTGGCCAACGCCGCCGGTGGAAACGCCGTCGTGGAACTATGCCCTCTGGCCATCAAGCGCCAAATAGACGTATGGGGAGAATCTCCTCAAAGCATTGAAATCATGCGGCGCATAAAAAACAAATTCGATCCTTCTGGAATCCTGAATCCAGGCCGATTCGTGGGAGGGATCTAATGGCCGAATCCGGATTTCCGGGGTTTATTGGCAGCGACGCTCCGGCCGAGCCGGACCTCTATCGTTGCGTGCACTGCGGGCTCTGCCTCAGCGCCTGCCCAACCTACCTCCAATTGGGCGTGGAAACCGAATCTCCCAGAGGCAGGCTGGCCCTCATGAAGGCGGTCAACGAGGGCCGCTTGGGCATCACCGACCGGGTGGCTGCCCATTGGGACTTATGCCTTCAATGCCGGGCCTGCGAAGCGGTATGCCCATCTGGGGTGCCCTACGGTTCGCTGATGGCGAACACCCGCGCCCAGGTGTTTAAGCAAGGCAAACGCAACGCCAAGGTCAACAGCATCAGCCGCCTATTCCTGAGGGCAGCTCTTCCCCATCCGCGGCGAATGCGTATGGGCGGGCATCTGATCCGCATATACCAACGTTTGGGGATCCAGCGGCTGGTGAGGTGGTCCAGGCTCCTGAAGCTTCTACCGGGACACCTGTCTCAGTTCGAGTCCAAGTTGCCGGTGATGGGCAGCCGATTTTTCGGTCCCTCCCCCAGCGTGTACGCCGCGTTGGGTGATAAACAGCTGACCGTGGGACTTCTTTCGGGTTGCGTCATGCCCCTGGTGCAAGGGGCCACCATGGATGCGTCCGTGCGGGTGTTGACTCGCAACGGCTGCAATGTCGGCGTGCCGGTTGGCCAAGGCTGTTGCGGCGCCCTCAACGCCCACAGCGGCGATTTGGAGATGGCCCGGTCCATGGCCAAAAAGAATATTGACGTATTCCTAGCGGCGGGGGTGGACTATATCGTGGTAGCGTCGGCGGGCTGCAGCGCCTCTATGAAGGAATACAAAGACTTGCTCGCGGAGGATGAAGACTACCGGGACAAGGCGATTCGATTTAGCCAACTGACGGTGGACATCACCGAGTTTCTGGCTTCGTTACCTTGGGAACCGCCCACGGGCCGGGTAAACCGGCGGATAACCTATCAAGACCCGTGCCATTTGGCCCATGCCCAAAGAATCACCAGCCAGCCCAGGGACATCTTAAGGTCGATTCCGGGCCTTGAATTGGTGGAGATGGAACAATCTAGCGTGTGTTGCGGCGGCGCCGGAATCTACTCCACGGTGCAAGAGGAAATGTCGGAACGTGTGCTGGCCAGCAAAATGGTCAACATAGCCGCCGTAGGGGTGGATCAGGTGGTCACAGCCAACCCCGGCTGCATGATTCAAATTGACCAGGGCTTGCTGAACTCGGGACTCACCGGAGGAGTATGCCACGTGGTGGATATTTTAGACGAGGCCTACCAGGCAGAATCCAATGGCTAGGAATCACCTGGCCGGCGAACAGGCTCCCTATTGGGTCTACTCGTCGAAATCCACCAGCGCCCGCTGGGCCGCCGATAGGCTCGCGCCTGCCGCCACTTCGTAGTCCAACTTGGACAGGATGATCTCCAACGCCGACAGCAAGGCGAAGACGTTGGTCTCCCGAGCCGAATCGCCCATCAAGCCGATTCGCCAGACTTTAGCCCGAAGCTCGCCCAAACCGCCTCCAACCTCTATGTTGAAGTCGTTCAACAACTGGCCTCTGACTGTGGCGTCGTCTATCCCATCGGGAATCGTCGCGGTGGTCAGGGGATTTAGCCGGTAATCCTGGTCCGCCAGAAGCCCGATGCCCATGGCGGTCAGACCCGCCCGCAGAGCCGCGGCCGTTCGGGCGTGGCGCTTGATGCGATTTTCCACACCCTCTTCCATCATCATTCGTAATGATTCCCGCAACGCATAAGTCATGGAGATGGGCGACGTGTGGTGGTAAGCCCTGGTTTGGTTCCAGTAGCTCTCCAGGTCTTTCAGATTGAAGTAGAAGCTTTGCACATTGGATTCCCGTTTGTGGATGATATCCATTGCCCGGGGGCCAAAGCTTATGGGCGCCAGCCCCGGAGGAGCTCCCAGACATTTCTGAGTGGCGCTGTAGCAGACGTCGACGTCCCAATCGTCCATCCGCACCTCATGCCCGCCCAGGGACGTCACCGCGTCCACTATGACCACTGCGCCGTGGCGATGGGCAAGCTCGCAAATCTCAGGCAACGGAGTTAGGATGCCCGTCGAAGTCTCAGCATGCACCACTCCCACGGCTTTGACCTTAGGATGCTTCTTTAGCTCATCTTCCAGCGCCTGGACGTCCACCGGTTTCCCCCATGGAACGTCTATGGTGTAAACCTCGGCCCCGCACCTTTCCGCGATGTCCGCCAGACGAACGCCAAAGAACCCGTTGCGGCAAACCACCATGGTGTCGCCCCGCTCCAGGATATTGGTGCAGGCCGTCTCCATGGCGCCGGTTCCGGTGGATGAGATTGGCACAGTCATATGGTTGGATGTGTTGAAAACCTGACGCAGCATCTCTCCCACGTCGTCCATGATCCGAAAAAAGTGGGGGTCCAGATGCCCCACCAGAGGGAGAGTCATGGCCTGCAGGACCCGGGGGTGCACCGAACTGGGTCCGGGTCCCAGCAGAACTCGCTGGGGCAGGGCTGGTTCGTCCATGTAGGAATTTGTCATTTGGCGCCTCCTGCGGCAGGTCCAAGGGTCCCATCTGGGTTCTACGTGCTTCATCCTATCGGGTCTGTGGCAAAGCTAGGACCCAATTGGCGATATTAGATCTTTGACACGAGGTCTACTACTAAACCGTTGCCTAGAAACTCGGACGGAAACCCCGATTCTTCTTGAACCGTATTACAGACACTATCATGCCACATAAGACTATAATACGTCTGTCTGGCGTAGCGCGAAACCCGGCCAATGGCTTTCCGGCCAGACCTCTAGGAGGCTAAACCACAGCCGAGGTGCCGCCATCGATGTTGACGGCGATGCCGGTCAGGTAGCTGGCCCGCTCGGACGCCAGAAAGGCGATGACATCTCCAGCTTCGTGCGCCTCGGCCATGCGGCCCAACGGCACGCCCCGGCGCTGAACCGTGTCGTCCCAGAACTGGTCCATGGTCAGACCCGGATTGGTCTCGATCAGCCTCTGATATCTTCTCTCGTGCTGCCCGCTCTTGACCAGGCCGATGCAAACGGTGCTGACCAAAATATTGTCCTTGGCCAGGTCTTTCGAAAGCCCCTTGGTGATGCCGATGCCCGCCGCCCGTGAGATGGAAGTAGGCATGGAAGCGGGTCCCGGGGTTCGCCCGCCCAAGTTGGTCACGTTGATGATCCGGCCTCCACCGACCTTGCGCATCTCAGGTATGGCGGCGCGGATGAGACGAACGGCGCCCCAAACCTTGAGTTCGAAGTCGTAATCCCAGTCCTCATCGGAAACCTCTTCAAACTCCTTAGCCATGGATGTGCCGGCGTTATTGACCAGGATATCCACCCTGCCAAATTGATCCAGGGCGGTCTGCACCACCCGCCGGGCCGAGTCTTTGTCGGACACATCGGCCGACAGAGACAACACCACCCCTTCCGTGGCCGTTTTGATCTCCGCCGCGGCCTGGTCCAAAGTCTCTTGCGTGCGGGCCACGATAACCACTCTGGCGCCTTCTTTCGCCATGCTTAGGGCCGCGGCCTTGCCGATGCCTTCACTGCCGCCGGTGACGATGGCTACTTTGTCTGCCAATCCCATATCCATGTTGCTCTCTCCTTATTCGAGGCCGGGGATTTAGCGCCTGAGGCGCCCTGGGCCAACGGCAGCCTATTATACCAACCGGCTGGGCTGCGTCAAATTCGGCGGAGGCTAAACCTCGATGCCCGAAGTTTCGGCCACTATGTGTATGTCTTTGTCGCCCCGGCCGCTGAGACAAACCACAATACTCTGGTCCGGCGGCATTCCGGCGGCTGCTTTCGACGCGTGGTAGATGGCGTGGGACGACTCCAGCGCCGGTATGATTCCCTCGGTCCTGCAGAGCAAGTGAAATCCTTCCAGCGCCTCGCTATCGGTCACTGCCACGTAGTTGGCCCGGCCGGAATCTTTCAGGAAGCTATGCTCGGGTCCGACTCCCGGATAGTCCAACCCGGCGGATATGCTATGAGTCTCTACGACCTGACCGTGGGCGTCTTGCAGCAGATACGACATGGACCCGTGGAGCACCCCGGGCCTGCCGGCGCTGAGAGTAGCGGAGTGTTTGTCAGTGGAGACGCCTTCTCCGCCCGCCTCCACGCCGGTCAACTCTACGGATTCGTCGGGGATAAACGCGTGGAACGTGCCGATGGCGTTGCTGCCGCCGCCGACGCAGGCGATGACCCGGTCGGGCAGCCTGCCTTGGACCTCTAATATTTGCCGCCGGGCTTCCTGGCCGATGACCTTCTGAAAATCTCTGACCAGCATGGGATATGGGTGAGGGCCCACGACGCTGCCTATCAGATAATGGGTGGTTTCCACGTTGGTGACCCAGTCGCGGATGGCTTCGTTGATGGCGTCTTTAAGGGTTCGGGTGCCCGACTCCACGGGGATGACCTCAGCCTCTAATAACCGCATACGAAAAACATTAAGAGACTGGCGGCGAATGTCCTCAGCCCCCATGTAAACTATGCACTGAAGCCCCAGCATGGCGCAGGCGGTGGCCGCGGCCACGCCGTGTTGCCCGGCGCCGGTCTCGGCAATGATCCGCTCTTTCCCCATGTGCTTGGCCAGCAATGCCTGGCCCAGGGCGTTGTTGATCTTATGGGCGCCGGTATGGGCCAAGTCTTCCCGTTTCAGATAGATCTTGGCGCCGCCGGCATGCCTGGTCAGATTCTCGGCAAAATACAGCGGCGTCGGCCGCCCGGCATAAGTCCGCAGCAAATGGTCCAGCCGGTCTTGAAAGGACTCGCTGGCTTTGGCTTGATCGTAGGATTCCTCCAATTCAATCAGAGCCGCCATCAGGGTTTCTGGAACGAATTTCCCCCCGAAGTCGCCAAAACGTCCCAGATCGTCGGGCATACGCGCCGGTTGATTATCGGCTACCAATTCATACCTCTTTTGTCCCAATCTTAGTCATGATTTGGCATTCAGTATGAACGCCCGAATCTTTTCCGGGTCTTTAACGCCGTTCACTTCCACTCCGCTGGACACGTCCACGCCCCACGGGCGCACAGTGGCGACGGCTTGGGCCACGGTCTCCGGGGTAAGGCCTCCGGCCAAAAGGAATGAATGTCCACGGCCGGAAAGGTGACTGGCGACATCCCAATTGAAACTTTGTCCTGTGCCCCCGGGAATCCCATCCACCAACCGGTCTAATGTAACGATGTGGCCCTGTCTCGTGTAAGAATCCACCAGTTCTTCCAAATCCACCAATTCTTGTTGCGCTGGACCGTCACCGCCGCCGTCTTGTTCGATATGGATATCCCCCGCAACGTGAACAACCTTGATTACATCAGCCTGGGTGTTGCCGCAATAATCCAACGGCTCCTGGGCACACAATTGCGCTAGGTCTAGACCGCACTCCTCGATGGTCCGGTTGACCTCGTCCAACGGCTGACCGGCAAACAATCCCGCCACCCGGGGAGCTCCGGCGCCCAATTTTTTGATTCCAGCGATGATCTCCCTGGCGTCATTGATCTCCAGCCGCCGTGGCCTGCCGGGAACAAAGACCAACCCAATAAAATCAGCCCCCGCATCGGCGGCGGCCTGGGCGTCTTCCAGCTTTCGGATGCCGCAAATCTTGACCTTGGCCGTTGCGTTAGTCATGACGTTAATTCGGGGCGGCCTGTCCGGTCAATTCTCTAGCTTTCCCGGCCACATCGGGAGCGGTCACCAAGGCCTCGCCAACCAACACCGCATTCACACCCAAGGCGCCCAGCCTGGCCATGTCACTTTTGCTATTGATCCCGCTTTCGCTGACGATGATCTTTCCCCGAGGAACCAGCGGGGCGATCCGCTCCGTCACCGCCAAATCGGTCTTGAATGTCCGCAGGTCCCGATTGTTGACGCCGATGATCTCAGCCCCGGCTTCCAGCGCCACCTGCAACTCATCCTGGTCGTGGACCTCAACCAGGCATTGCATCCACAGACTCATGCTCAGGGCCAGCAATTCTTTGAGTTGGACGGGCTCTAAGATAGCCACTATCAGCAACAGGGCGTCGGCCCCGATAGAGCGGGCTTCGTAAACCTGATATGGGTCAAAGATGAAATCTTTGCGAAGGACCGGGGCTCTCTTAGACGCTCCCGAGCTTTTTATCTGAACTACGTGCTCCGGCTCCCCCTGAAACCGGGGGTCGGTCAATACTGAGACCGCGGCGGCGCCATTGTCCACATATATCTGGGCAAGCAGAACCGGGTCGAAGTCGGGGCTGAGCAGCCCCCGCGACGGCGATGCTTTCTTGACCTCGGCGATCAACCTGACATCGCCGCCCAACAAGGCGCCGGAGAGATTCAGCGGCGCAGGTTGGGAGGATATGCGAGTTTCCAGCTCAAGCTGCCCCACCTGCGCTTTCTGCAACGCCAACTCTTTGGTTTTCGCCGCGACTATTTCGTCAAGTATGTTGGGCATTCAGGACAACCTTACTTCTTCTTCTCTCACCATGCTGGTGATGGACCCAAGCAGGAAATCCTTTGCTCCTTGAATTTCCAGAAGAACCGGCTTGCCGGCGGCCGAAAAATGGGTGATTATCCCATCGGACTCCTCAGCATGGTCAAATGGGATATCGGAAAGCCATATTTGAAGGATATCTACGTCTCGGCTGTACTTAACTTTCATATCGCTGACGCCTTACTGGATATACAGTCACTACCGTTATTTCCTGGCCTTCTTCATATACTACTCTCAAGACATGGCCATCATCCAAGTTGCCCTGAGCGATAGTTCAGCCTGAATAGCCTTGAAAGACATTTAGAGGGTTTCGTACAACGGCTGTTATGGATTCTTCATCTAGTTCAAATCCCGTCTCTAACATCAACGCCACTTTACTTAGGGCATGCTGGGAAATGCGGACGGGTTTCAACCTTCACTCTGCTCCGACCGTACGGTCCGCCGGGCGCCGTAAATGCTAAATATGACGGTAGCCGCAATCAGGCACACTATCATCAGCAACAAATACCGGGAAGGCACGGGGACCCATGAGGCGCCCAACGCTATTAGAAAATAACGGGGAATTCGACCCGCTACGCAAGCTGAAACGTACCGCCACATGGGATAACCGGCGCTGGGGGCCAAGACCCTTATCACGTAAAACGGCAACGGGCTGAAGGCGAAGAACGCCACAGTGAACCAAGGCCGCCAGCAAAAATAGCGCACGGCGGTTTTGTACAGCAGCGTCTCCTTGACCGACGCCACCTTTTTTAACTCAAACACTTTCCGGACGACAAAGTAATCGATGACGGCCGCCACCATCGTTGATGCGCCGCCCACTATGGCCACCAGCCACGGCTGGTAGATGGCCCCCGCGTAAATCACCGCCGGTTCATGGGGCAGGTAGACAAAACTGTTGCCCGGTATTGAATACCAGAAGAAGCCCACCAGCCGCCACCACTGAGGGAACCAAAACATGGCCAGAATGGTGCAAACCGAAGCCGGGACCAGGCAGGCGATCAGAATAGACCAGCCTGATTTTCGTCTGATTAGCCCAATAAAGACCTCGCCGGTCATAGCAGGCTCCGGCCAAAGTGGGGCTTTTTCGGCTTCAAATCCAGCGAGCTTACGATGGTGGAGAAGATATCCACGGTGCGTATAGGGCCATCGGCAGCCATCATGCGATTGCTCATGAAAGGCACCATCATTTGTTCCCGGGAGAGCGCCCCGTGAGATGAATGGTGTTCAGGCCACTCGAACCTGGCTCGCAAATCAGACCCCAGTTTCGAGGTGACAACAATGTCGCCGGCCCGTTCCGACTGGAACATATGCCAGAGCTGCTCTAGAGCGTCGGGGTATGCGGTCTCAAACGTCTCCTCCAAAGCCTTGCCCACCGGGATTTGAGAGCTGGTCAGACCCAACTGCAGCGGATCTTCACCATCCCAGGCGTAAGAATATACGCCGTCGTCCTTGCCCAAGACACCTTCTCCGCCGGCCGAAGCAACAATCACTCGATGCGTATCAGAACCGTTAGCTTCGGAGCGGTACGCGACGAAATCCACTTCGTCCCGGTTCCTTATATCGTCCAATAGGCCGCCATGCTCCCGCTTCAAGCGGTCCGCCGTCAACGGGGCCTCCCAGCCATCGGAAGACCCGAGGTATAAATTGGCCAACGAGTTGCCAGACACCATCACCGCCGCGGTGCAGTTACGGCGGTGAATCATGGGATATTCGAAAACCCGGTGGCCCGCCTCTTCCACTAACCGGGAAAGGTCTAGGTGGCGCGACGTATCGGTGTTGCCATGGTCGCTGCTCAACAGCACCAGGGTCCGGTCCAGAATCCCCCGCTTTTCCAAAGTTTCAAAGATCGCCCCTATGCTCGCGTCAACCCCCCGGTATGCGGAGATCACCTGCCGGCTGGTAGGACCATAACCATGGGATCGGACGTCCACGTCGCACAATGGCACGAATATGAACCGGGGCAATTCTTCTTGGGGACCGCTGATGCCCTGGCACAATCCCCGCACCAGCCAGCGGTCGATGGAACCCGACCTATGGGTGAAATGCCCTACTGCGTAAGGCACGGCGCATAGGATCCAGTTGCGGTTTTGTTGGGACGGCAAACCCCGCTGTACTTCCGACCGGAAGGCCAGCGATTGAGAGCACAGCTCGTACACAGTTTCCACATCTTCGGAAAGATCTTCGTTGAGGCGGGCCAGCCCGGCGCCGGTGTAGCTGCGATGTCCTTTGTGGAAAAATCCCGGTCCACCAAAGCGTTTCTTCTCAACCCAGCGGATGCCGGGCACATCCGCGGTTCCCGGGTAATGCCCCGCCAGCATGGGCAAGTAGCCAACGCTTGTGGTGCTGGGCAGACAGGTCACGGCGCTGCGGTTGGAGCCAGGCTTGGTAAGGTACCGCTTGGTGTTGGGCATCTCACCAGCCGCGACCATTTGGCTCATCACGTCGGACCGGGCGCCATCCACCAATATGAAGATACATAGTTCTATGTCGGGAGACTGGGAGTCGCGCATCACCATCTCGCCCGCGGTGCGGGGTGGAACACCTCGTGGATCGGGTTGCCGGGTTTAATCACTCCAGGTAATCACTCCAGGTAATCACTCCAGGTTCTGGCTCAATGCCACCAGGTCTTCCAGTTTTTCCAGGGCTCCGCCGCCATCTATGATTTCCGCCGCCGTCTGGATGCCTTGTTTGATCGTTCCTACGCGGTTTCCAGCCAGCAGCACGCCAGCGCTGTTTAGCAGCACTATATCTCTGATTGGGCCGGTCTCTCCCTCAAAGATGCGGCGCATGGTCTCGGCATTCTCTTCTTTTGTCCCGCCCCGGATATCCTCGGTGGACCGCAGGGGCAACCCGGTGTCAGCCGATTTTAGGGTCCAATGACCAACTTCTCCTCCGCGCACTTCCCAGACCGAATTTTCTCCGGAAAGGGAAAGCTCATCCAGACCGCCATGACCGTGGACCACCAGGGCATGGTCAACGCCCAACAAGGCCAAAACTCGAGCCATGGTTTCGCTCAGTTGCTGATCGGCCACGCCCAACAAAAGGTGCTGAACCCCGGCCGGATTGGTCAAAGGCCCTAAGATATTGAACACGGTGCGTATCCCAATCTCCCGGCGCACCGGTCCAGCGTGCCGCATGGCAGGATGGAAAGCCTGGGCAAACATGAAACCCATGCCCACTTCTTCAACGCACCGGGCCACCGATGCCGGAGTCAACTCGATCTTGACCCCCAGCGCTTCCAGAACGTCGGCGCTGCCGCAGGAACTGGAAGCGGCGCGGTTGCCATGCTTGGCGACTTTCAGTCCAGCGGCCGCGGCCACAAATGCGGCCGCAGTGGAGATGTTGAATGTGTTCTTGCCGTCGCCACCCGTGCCCACAGAGTCCACTAGCGGGCCCGGAACCTCCACCCGCAACGCCTTCTCCCGCATCACGGTGGCCATCCCGGCTATCTCCTCGGCGGTCTCGCCCTTTAGCCTCAACGCGGTGAGGAACGCTCCCAACTGGGCCGGCGTGGCCTCGCCCTCCATGATCTCACCCATCACGGAGGCGGCCTCCTCCATATCCAGAGACCGGCCGGACACTACTTTGGCTATCGCTTCACGAATCATAGGCATTTGGCTCACCTAGCAAGCCCGCTAGGGGCGAAGCGAGTATATCCCACTCAACTTGGCCCGTCATCGCTGGTATTCACCTGTGTACACACTTTCACCCACTACGTGACCCTCCAGCGCGTTTAGCAACTCTCCCTTGGCGGCGCCCGGAGCTAGGTCAAGCATTCCATCGACTGCGTAAAGAAAGAACCTGTAGCTGTGAGGCGAGCCGGGCGGCGGACAAGGTCCGCGGTATCCGATGTTGCCGGACGGCCAGCTATTGCCACCCTGAATCGTTCCGTTGTTCAACCGCGCCGATCTTGGTTGGGCTTCCGGGAGACCCCGCGGTACGGGCGGCAGGTTGAACAAAACCCAATGATCCCAGACTCCCGCCGGAGCATCCGGGTCGTCCATGACCACCGCGAGGCTCTGCGCCCTCGGCGGCGGCTCACCCCAAAATAACGCCGGGGATACGTCCTCACCTTCACAGGTATACCGGTCCGGAATCAAGCCACCCTCCGGGAAAGCGTCGATGGCAAGCGCGAATGTTCGATTGGCCGGTTCAGGCGCCGGGGTAGCTGCCGCAATTACAGTTAGACTTCGGCTTGATCCCCCTTCGACAGAGATCTCATGATCGCCCGACCCTGTACTCGCAGGGATAACGACCGCGCCATTGCAAACATTTACGTAACACTGGATGGTCCCCAGGTGGTTGCCCTCCAGATATACCTCGAATGAGCGGGCCGACTCAATGTAACCCGTTGTTGACCCATCGGGCTTCCTGAGTTCAATGAGTCCGCCCGACCCTTGGAGCTTGACTTCCTGACCTGGGGCAACCTCGCTTGGTTGAACCTCGTATAACGACGGGTATACCGTTACCTGAGTGAAATCAGGAGCCGCCGGCGTTGGAGAGGCCGGCGGGGTGGCGGGCTGTGTGATTGGACTGACCGGAGTCGAAGTAATCGCTACAAGGTCGCCAGAGAAGGTTCCCTGGCCCTCTGCCCCACATGCCGTCAACGTCGCCAAAAACAAAAATGCCACAGCGGCCCGTGGCCCCAGCACTCCTATCCCACCCGGTCCAAAAAGTTTTGCAGCAGGGGTTTTCCCATGGGCGTCAGAATCGACTCGGGATGAAACTGGACTCCCTCCACCGGATACTCTTTATGGCGCAAACCCATGATCAACCCGTCATCAGTCCACGCGGTCACCTCTAGACAATCGGGCAAAGATTCCCGGTAGACGACCAGGGAGTGGTACCGGATGCCTTCAAAGGGGTCCGGCAGGCCTGCCAGTACGCCTTGCCCGGTGTGGTGGATCATCGATGTCTTGCCGTGACGAATTTCCCCAGCCCGGTCCACCGTGCCGCCATAGACCTGCCCGATGCACTGGTGGCCCAAACAGACGCCCAGGGTTGGGATTTCCGGACCAAAATGCCGAATCACGTCGGTGGAGATGCCCGCCTCGTTGGGCGTGCAAGGTCCCGGCGAGATGACGATTCCTTTCGGGTCCAGCGCCTCGATATCTTCCAGAGTAGCTTTGTCGTTGCGCAGAGTAACCACTTCGGCGCCAAGCTCAGCCAGATATTGGTACAGGTTATAGGTAAAGCTATCGTAATTGTCGATCATCACCAGCATCAGAAAATCTCCACGAACTCCAACCAGTTTCCGTCGGGGTCTTGGGCGTACAAAGCTTTGCGCTGGACGTGGCCCTGGTCGTCGGCCAATGCGGCCGGCGGATTGTTGAACCTCAACCCGCGCTCCGTTGTCTCAGCATACAACGCTTCGATGTCGTCTACGAAGAAGGCCAGGTGGGAAGCGCCCAGATCGTTGCGAGCCATACCGCCGGGCCCGCTGGGGGGATTGATGTACTGGATCAATTCCAACTGGTGACCCTCTCCCTTGTCCACCAGCGCGCCCTTGATGTGGGCGTCTGGGAATCCTAGAAGCTGGTTGGCGAACTCCCCTTGCCGCTCGACCCGGCCGGCGATGCGCATTCCAAGGACCTCTGAGTAAAAGGCCACCGATTTCTCCAGGTCTTTGACGACGAACCCGGTATGAAAAAACGATTTAAGCATGGGCTACTCTCTTCCTTCCGCCAGTTCAATGGCCCGGAGCAGCGCCCCAGCCTTGTGGCGGGTTTCCTGATATTCGTCCTCGGGCACGCTGTCGGCCACCACGCCACCGCCGGCTTGAACATACATGACCCCGTCTTTATAAATCCCGGTGCGCAGCACCAAGGCCGTATCCATGTTGCCCGAGAAGCTGAAATATCCAACGGCGCCCCCATACGCGCCTCGTTTTTCGCCCTCAATCTCGGCGATTATCTCCATCGCTCTTATTTTGGGGGCGCCGGAAACAGTCCCCGCGGGGAAACAAGAGCGCAGGGCGTCGAAGGGAGTTAGATCCGGCCTCAGCTTGCCCTCGACGTGGGAGACCAGATGCATCACATGGGAGAACCGTTCTACGTCCATCAGTTGGGTGACATTTACTGTTCCCGGCACGCTGACCCGGCCGATATCATTTCGCCCCAAATCGACCAACATGATGTGTTCGGCCCGTTGCTTTTCGCTGGTTTTCAGCTCTTCTTCCATGGCCGCATCTTCTTCAGGGGTTTGACCCCGGGGCCGAGTGCCCGCAATGGGATGGGTGGCGGCGATGCCGTCCTCGACCATGACAACTGTCTCAATAGCGGCCCCGACGATCTGAAAGTCATCCAGGTTCAAATAGTACATGTAGGGAGACGGATTGATGCTTCGCAACGACCGGTAGACCTGGAATGGGTGAGCGTCGGTCTTGCGGGAGAACCGTTGGGAATTCACTACCTGGATAACGTCTCCCGCGTAAATATACTCGATGCATTTGTTGATTGCTTGGGAGTATCCCTCCCTGGAAAAGTTGGATTGGACCTCATCCGATGGTAGACCGTCCCCATTTGTTTGAATCACTGGCTCCAGCCCTGCCGGCAACTCCAATGGTTTCGCCAGGCGATTCACCAGGTCGTCGATCTTGGCGGTGGCTTCGGCGTAGGAGGAGTCTATGTCTTCGTCCAAGCGGACGTGGCTCACCACCTTTATGTCGTGCCGCAGGTGGTCGAATATCAGCAGCGTGTCGCCAAAGGTAAAAACCGCTTCGGGTAATCCTTGAGGGTCGGCGGGCATCGTGGGGACTCGCGGCTCGAAATAGCTGATCACGTCGTAAGCCAGATAGCCCACAGCGCCTCCGTGGAACCGGGGCAGGCCCGGAACGGCGACGACCTTATATTTGCTCATTTCCTCTTGCACCAGGGTCAACGGGTCCACCTTGCCTTCGGGCTGGCCTTCGCCGGTCTTCACCACGCGATAGGGCTCCGTCCCGATGAAACTGTACCTGCCGATACGCTCTCCTCCGGATACGCTCTCCAAAAGGTAGGAGTAAGGCGGGCGGGCCACCTTGAGATAGGCGGACACGGGCGTTTCCAGGTCGGCGTTGATGGACCGGTATACCGGCGCCAGGTTGCCCTGTCCGGCCATGGCTTTCACTTCTTCTAGGCTTGGCTGATACATCCTTGGCGCTCCATTTACGTCTCTAGTTGGGTTTTGCCGGAAAAGAACATGACCCCCTGGGTCACGTCTCCGGGATTCAATCCTTGGCCTCTTATCTCGTCCATGATCTGGGCAAATAGCCTGAACCGGGTTTCTCCTTTAGCAGCAGCGGCGGCGGCGGAACTGCCTCCAAGCCTAAACTCCCGGTCTGTCAGCCTCATTTCGTGGCTCAGCAGATCTTCAAGTTCGGCCGGGAAGAGGAAATCCATGCCGCCCCTTTCCCGAGCCATTCGCTGAAAGGCGATCGAAGATGGATTCTCCCCCACCATACAGGGAATCACCGCCCGGAACCGGCCGCCTGGCCTCAACACCCGGTTTACTTCCCTCAGTAAGAACGGGGTAGCAGCGCTCGGAAGCTCCTGGATCAAGTTCAGCGACGTGACCAGGTCGAACTTATCATCTTGCAACGGAAGGCCGGCTACTGAATCAACCTCGCCATTAGCCTGCACCAAACAGCATGAATCCATCAGCCGGTTTCGAGCCAGCGCCAGCATCTCGGGCGTCAGATCCAGTCCCACTGCCGCCGGTTGATACTGGTGGAGTTCCAACGCTCTGGCAATCACGTCCCCGCTGCCGCAGCCCACGTCCAATAGCCTAGATTCACCGGTCAACGGCTCCAAAGCCCAATCCACCCTTTCGTTCAAACCCTGACCGCCCACGAACCGCCTGCGGTCATCGTCGTATGACCGGCTGTATTCCCGGTAAACCGCCTGCTTTAGCTGCACGTATTCGGTTTCTACTGTTCCTGCCATTGCGTTCCAAACCTTTCTGTCGCGGGCAAACAAAAAAGCCCATCCCTGAAAGGGACGAGCCTAAGCCGTGTTGCCACCCTATTTCCCAGTCCTGTTGAAAAACGTAGACGAACCCGAACCGGTATCTCAATCGGCGGAGGGACCGAATTCTACGCAGTCCCTGTGCCGCGGGCCTTTAACGGCGCCCAACCGTCGCAGCCTAGCAGCAACCGAACCAGATGGTTCAAAACCGCTGTTCAGCCTGAGGCTCCGGGGTCCATTCGCACTTCCGCTACCGGCGCCGGCTCTCACCTAACCCGGCTCTCTTTAGCCTCGCAGGAAGCCTACTAATCCCCTTCACAGCCTTTGATTATTCAGTTTTAGCATATAAACTATAGTGTCAAGGGCGAGGAGATGTCAATGGGCCATCTCTCAAACCGTAGCTTCCCCCAAACCGCCGGGGCCTGCCGGTTGGGCTTCTCCCGGGCCGGGCCAGGGCGGGTTGGTGTAGCACAGGAATCTCAGCGCGGTTTGGGCGTCGGCGCTGAACTGGAAACGCCACCCGGTGGGTATGGTCAGAGCGTCTCCAGGGCCCACCGCAACCGCCTGTGCTGATTGGGCGCCTGACCTTGGCCCGCTCCGCCAGACCCGCCCGGTTCCTTCCAACACGCACCAGATCTCTTCCACCGTCTGATGCCGCACCGGCCGGGATACCTGACCCGCGGGAAGGGTCACTTCGCAGAGGCTGGCGCGTTGGGCCATGTGCCGGCCATCGACTAGCAAACGTATCTCCGAACCGTCGGGCGCGGTGGCGTCGGGGACTAGGTTGCGGCGAGCTATGGGTGGATTGGTTTGGGAGTCACTCTGGCTCATGGTTAGGCTCCGGCAACACTTATAAAAGGTCTGAACCTGCCGCATTTTGGGATACGTGAAGGTGCGGATTTCTCTGTGCCTGATACAAATCATGGCACCAGGGGTTCGCCGACCAGTCCCCAATAGGGCATCGCCACGGCGAAAAGGACTCCGATGGCCACCAGGGTCATCAGCACGCCGAAACGGAAGACCTCGGGTGCGGTGATCTCAGCCCTTTGGAATATGAACACGCTGGAGGCGCTGCTGGCCGGATAATAGACCACCGAGTCGCCTACCACCACCACCGCCAAGCCGCAAACCAGAGGATTGAGACCCAGTGACGCGCCGGTAGACATTGCAACCGGAATGGTAAAGGCCAGGAATCCGGCGATGTTGGGCATCACCAACCGGACGGCCGTGGCACCCCCGGCCAGGGCCAACAGCAATAGGTGAGGCGAATCCTCGAATGCCCCGACTCCTCCAACCAAGACCTGGGCGAACCACTGGGCCCCGCCGCTGGCGATCTGGGCCTGGGCCAAGGAAAGGGAGGTGGCGATCACGAAAAAATTGCTCCAGCCGATGTTCGTTTCGAATTCACGCCAAGTGAGGAGGCCTACACCGGGTAACAAAATCACCACCAGGGCGATCAACGCCGGCACTGTGGGGTGCATACCGTGGGCAAAATCGGTGAACCAGAGCAGCGCAGTCCCTATGGCAATGATCCCCGCCTTGATCTCCCTGGTGTCAATCGGGCCGCTGGATTCGGTCCCCGTGGTCATGGCCTCGGGAGGTTTGAAGCCGGCGCGATAGTAAAAGTAGATCAATATGCCGCCCACGATTAGGACGGAATAGAAAGGAACGGCCATGAGGATGAACCAACGGGTCCAGGAAAAATCTCCCAGCAATGCCGACGCCACCACCGGAGTGATTCCCCCGGCCAGCAATGCAGTGGACCCCAGGCGGTTGAGGGCGCCCATTGCCATCATCACCGCTTTGTTCAGCGGCGATTGCCGGGGGATGCCCCAGTGATTCATGACCTGCTCATACACGTGGACCATGATCGCGCCCCGGGTGCTGGCCGAAGGCAACGCGAAGGTCAGCGCGGCAAAGGAAAAAAGCATCTGAACGTAGAGCATGCGGGGGCTGCCGCCAGCCAACCGCATGAGGTAAAGCGCCATCCGCTCGGCCAATCCTGACCGTTGCACCGCCAGTCCCAATGTCAGGATGCCGATGATGAAGTATGCGACGGGTTGGGAGAATCCATAAAGCGCCGCCGCGGAATCGGGAACGGCGCCCACCAAGATCAGCAACACCACGCCCACCAACCCGGTGACGGCGATGGGCAGCGCCTCACTGGCCCACAAAGCCACCGCCAGCGCCATCACCGCCAAGGCTCGTTGGCCTTGGGGAGAAAGCCCTTCTGGGGTGGGCGCCAAGATGACCGCAGTGAAGAGAACCAGCGGGAGGCCGAATTTAAAGATTAGGACGGCGGGGCGAACGGGAGCAGGCGCCACGGATTCCATCAAGCTAGTTCCATTAATTCGAGACGGTCCCCCTTACTTCTTGACTACAAATCGGCGGCGCCATTTCAATGGCCAACAGCAACGAATTAAGAACCCTAGGGTTTCCGGCCTTTCCTTTCCAGAAAGTCTTTGAACCCGTCTTCCACCGACAGGCCCTTGAACCTCCCGGTCCGGGCGTTGACCTCGTTGCGGAACTGCTCCTCAATTGGTAGTCCGGTGTGTTCGGTCAGCATCTGTTTGATATTGGCGACGCCTTCGATTCGGTTCTTGGCGATGCCCGCCGCCACCTCGACCGCCTTCTCCAACAGGTTCTCAGCCGGAACAAGGTGGTTCAACAGGCCGATCTTATACGCTTCATCGGCGAAGACTTCCCGGCCACTGTAAAGCAGTTCCTTGGCCTTAGGCCAGCCCACCATGGTGGGGAGGCTCCAAGTAGCGTTCATCTGGCCGTAATTGACCGCCAAGAAACGGAAGCTGGTCTTCTCGCACCCCAGCAAGAAATCCATGCTGGTGGCCATGACCGTCCCTCCACCGTAACAAAGCCCGTTGATGGCGCCGATTATCGGCTTGATGCTGGTGGCCAGGCGCCAGGTGAAATCGGCTCGTTCCGAGGTCACCTTCTCTCGGTCCTCATCGGAAAATTCGCGATTTTCATGGATGTCCGCGCCTGCGGAAAAGGCCCGGTCTCCCGCTCCCGTTAACACTATCGCGCCAACACCCTCGTCTTTCGCCATCTCGGTGATGGCTTCGTCCAACTCCCGGACCAACTGGTAGTTCAACGCGTTGAGGACCTCGGGACGGTTCAGCGTGACGATCGCGACCCTGTCTTCTTGATCGATTTTGATGGCTTCGTATTTGACCGTTTTCTGGCTCATATCTGACCAACTCCTCCGCCTGGTTAAGCAAACCGTGCCCGACGGAAATTATCGACTTAGGCGCACTGGCCGGAGGTATTAATTAAACATATTCGGCCCAGGTTGTAAACCCGCAAGCGGCCACGGCGGAAATACCAAGATTGAGACCGAATTTCCACACCGGTGATTAAAAGAGGGGGCAATTGGTTTAACCATGTTGTAGACCGCCTCCAGACCGATATGACCGTCTACAAATCACAATTGGGAGCAATCAACCATGCACTGTCAACTTAAATGCTCCGCCAAATGCCAGGGAGACCTGGTTTCAGACGGGGATGAGTGGCGTTGCTGGCAATGCGGCCAGTATTACTATCCTCGCCGATCGCCCGAAGCGCTTCGGGACCTTTTGCAGGAAACCCAACGGGAGCGAATCGGCGTGGTGTCGCAGCCGGAAAGATACAACACTCCGACCCCTCGCCGGCATGCGGCGAGGTCTTTGCGAGACGTGAACTCTCGAATCTCGTCTCGTGACCGCAGCGACCGCCGCTGGTGGCTGAGGAACATGGAGGTCGTCCGCCACTTGGACGACGGCAAGTCGGTAAAGGAGATCTCATCTCTTGTCGGACGCGGCCAGCGACAAATTCGTATCGTCAGGGAACGCCTCTACGATATGCGGTCGGCCGGCGCCGCCGCAGAACTGGTCGCAAGTTAAAACCTGTGGGCGACGCGGCGCCCTACACCTCCCGGCGCCAATGCCATTTCAAGGCTAGGAGCCGGCTCATCCAAAATGGGTTAGGAAAATACATCGCAACCCCCAGATATGTAAATGCGCGCGGGTGGTAGAAACCAACCGAATCGGGGGCGGCGGTCCAACTCCGCTGGCGCCACGTCGCCACCCCTGTTGCCAACCACCACATTACTCCCCGATATCGCCCCTAATAGTGACCGGACGTTCACCAAATTTCTTTTTTGTACATTTTGTCGTCCCGCACAAAGGTCCAAATGGACCTATTAATCGGGACTGCGCCTAAGTATAAGTAGGTAGCCCGACAAATAAACGGAGGCAACGGACTTACACGTTAAGGGTTTTGTCCGTGAGGGTCCTTCCAATTTCTCGGGGAAAGGCAATCAATTGCGAAGGCGCCGGAACAACGCCGGCAGCCGGCAACATCTTGGAGGGCGGTGCTATCCAAAGCACCTAAGACCCTGAACCTAGTAGCCGGACACCTGAAGTTGTTTGGCAATATATTGAGGGGAATCATGATTAACGCGCTGTTTATAGGGGCCAGCCCACAAACGGCCGAGGTGGCCAGCCGCATACGTGAGCGGTGGCCGGAGGCGAAATCGTTGGTGGCGGACGGTGGCGCCGATGGGTTGAAGCTAGCAGAGCAGTCCTCGCCAGATTTGGTTTTCATTTATTCAGATCTGCCAGATATGTCTCTATCTAAGGCAATATGGGAACTAAGGCATATATCAGACGTCCTAGTCGTCGTGCTGAGCCATAATGAAGACGAAAAGGACAAAGTCAAACAGCTCAATCTAGGGGCTGACCATTACGTCATGCTGCCTAGTACTACAACGACGCGTTATGAGAAAACACGCTCAGGTCTTCTTCTTCAGCTACGGACCGTTCATCATGGGAGACTCGCACTCGTTCGTTGCCAGCTTCAAAATCCGCCCACGAGTTACCTTGTAGGATAACGCGTCGTTGTAGTACTAGTGATCTGAATGAATTGATGGCCCGAATTTCATGCCTGTTGCGGCGGGCTGGTTCCCCGATTGAACAGGAAGAACGAATGCCCGTTCTCACTAGTTCCCCAACGGTGAACCCGGCTACTCACGAAGTGTTGATGGGTGACCGATGGGTAACGCTAACCCCAGCCCATTTCAAACTATTAAACCGTTTGATAAGCAAGACGGCGATGCAGGAGAGTTTGGAGAACCAGGCATCGGCAGCGCAAGCCTTGTATGGCCAGGCCGTGGCGGAAATAAATGGCCGGCCATTCGAAGAGTCCGCGGAGCCGCGGGAAGATATGGAAGAAACGCTCCCAGTTGAGCCGCCTGAGGAAATTGAAGACCAGCTGGAAGGTGTGCCCCAAATAAGCAAGCAAAACGCCCGTGAGTGGTCGATACCCCTGTGACCGCGCTAAGACGTTTGCGCGAAGGCATTTGGTGTGGGGATGGCGCCCATGATCGCCAAGGAGTCCAAGCGCCGGTATAGGAAGTAAAAAACTAGCCGGCTGAGGAAGGGAAGGGGGCTACGGCGACGACCAAAAGCGTAAATGGGAAGCTCTCGCGGTTGCAACTCTATCCTTGCTAAAGACTAAAGCCCAGAACTTCCTCCGAAACCAACGGGGGCGGTTGGCTTCGAGTACGCGCTGATCATTGGTGGTGTATCCGCGGTCATCCTGATTGCTGTGGGAGTCGCGGCGCCATCCCTTTTTGGCACTGTGATGGACGAAGCATGCACACCCATGGAAAACACCTTTGAAATGCTCCGTCACCCCGAAAAAGGCGTCCACAACCACCAGTATAAATTGTCCTGCCCATATAGCATCAATCCCAATAAGTTTAAAAGTTGTACTGCTCCCAAATAGATAGCTCGTGTAACATGGTTTTCTACCGCTTCGCTTCAAGTTGACGGTCACCTCCATGTTTATCCATGAAGCGTTTAGGCAAGGCGACCTTGAAACGCTGCTGGTCGTGCTGGGCGACCCGCCTGGATTGATAAACACGCCGAATAGCGACACCTTCGGTCATTGCTTAGAGTACGCCATCTACCACAGCCCGCTACCCATGGTGCGGCAACTCCTGGAACTAGGAGCGAACCCGAATTACGAGGACCATGCGGGTTTCCCATCTCTGATCGCCGCCCTCACGACCGTACGGGACGATAGATACGAGATCATCGAACTCTTAATTACCTTTGGCGCCGACATTCAGCAGAGGGGCTTCAATGGCTTCACCCCGCTTCACAGCGCCGCTGCCGGTAACGACCCGAAAGCGATAGAGTTGCTGCTTTCCCACGGCGCCGACCCTACCGCAAAAACCAACGTCGACGATTTCACCACCCCTATCGAAGAGGCGGAAAACAGTGGATGTTCCGAGGCTATCCAAACCCTCAGGGAACTGACCTGACTTCGAGCGAATACCCATGAAAGCAAACTGGTGAAAGTAAACTGGAAGGCCGCCATCCGCCAAGGAGACCTGTCCCAGATCCGTCTGCTGCTGGACCAGGATGCCGATATCAATTCTAAAGATGAACACGGGCAGACGGCGGTTATGCGAGCATCGCTCTGGGGGCAGACCGCCGTTGTGACGCTGCTAGCGGGACGCGGGGCCGATCTAAACGTGACTGCCAAATTCAACCTTTCGGCGTTGATGCTGGCGGTCATAAACCGGCGAACTGCCATTGTCCAATCCCTGCTTACAGCGGGAGCAGACCAAAAAATTCAAGGAAGCAAAGGCGCTCCTGGGTTTTATGGGAAAACAGCTCTCGATCTAGCTCGGGAGACTCAACTCCCGGCAATAATCGAGCTTTTTGAGGACAGTGACACGCCCGGATAGCAGAAATTCCAAATAGTGATCAGACGTCCGGCGCCGCTCCATTTCATTTTCCCTTTATATTCGTGCTGGTGTATCCTGGCTGGCGAGCCGCCGGAATCGGTCCGGAGCAAACACCACCGCCGAGGCGCCCCGCTATGACTTTCACCCGCCGCCTTGCCCACTTCGCGGTCGAAAACGTCTCCTTCGACTCCTTGCCTCCCCAAGTGGTGGCCCAATCCAAGGAGATGATGATCGATGCCGCCGCCGTGGGACTGGCAGGCGCCGCCCAAAACGAAGGCCGGGCCTTGACCGGGCTGCTTCAAGAAATGGGAGGCAACGGGCGTTGCACCATCATAGGTTCTGGCCTGCGCACTTCCCCCATCAACGCCGCCCTAGCCAACGGCACGTTGGTCCACCTTCTGGAGTTTGACAACGAGATCCATGGAGTCGCGGCCCATCCCACGGCGACGATCTTTCCAGTGATCATGGCGCTGGCTGAGCTTAACGCCAACACCGGCCAGGAGGTCTTGACTGCCTTTGCCTTAGGAGTTGAAACCGCCGCCAAGTTGGATAGCTGCACAACCCCTCCGGGTGACGATAGTCTCCTTGTCCCATTCTCCGGCGGAATGCCCATGGCGATGGGAGCCGCCGTTGCCGCGGGCCGGCTGCTGAAATTGGACTCCCAACAGTTGGAAACCGCCCTGGCCATCGCCGCTGGGCAAGCCCACGGCCCAATTGTTGAATTCGCCACTCCAGGCAGGGCGTTGCAGTGCGGGCAGGCCGGAATGGCTGGAATAACAGCCGCCATGTTGGCCCAGCGAGGATTCGAGGGCGCGGGTACACCGAGTTACCCGCCCGCATTCTCGAATGTCGGCGATACTGGTGTCTCGGGGATGGACCAAGAGCGATTCTTCGACAGCCTGGCAGATCCATTCTCCGTCGTTGATCCCGGCTTGACGGTAAAACTCTACCCGTGCGCCTCGGCCAGCCACACCGCCATCGATGCGGTGTTGCAACTGATGCAGCAGCACCGGATTGAAGCAGGTCAGATCGAAGCGGTAAAAGTCGGCGTGACTGCCGCGGTATTGCGGGCTCTTCCGTATTCGGACCCTCAAGACCCCTGGCAGGCGCGATTCAGCCTCAACTACATCACCGCCCAGACGCTGCAACACGGCCAGCCATTGATCGAGCAATTCTCTGAGGCCGGGTTACAGGACCCCATAGTTCAGGAATTGATGGGTCGAATCACAGTAACAGGAGACGAAACCCCCACCCTCATAGCTGAACAACCCGCCACCGTGACCGTGCGGCTATCGGGAGGCAGGGAGTTGGAGCAACTGGTGGAATTCGCCCGGGGCGGGCCCCAATTCCCCCTGGACCCAGAGGAGTTGGACGCTAAATTCCTCTACTGCGCCCGGCACATTATGACCCCTCACCACATCCAAGGAACCATTGAGCAGTTCCGCGATCTGGAGAACATCCACGACGTCACCGGCCTTTCATCCATTCTTGGAGCCTGAGGATTCGCCGCTCTTGGCCCGCCTAAATAGGCTGCGCCCCCGTTCATGGTTAGCCTGTCGAACCGCTTTTCTGGCCGGTTGCCAGTCAGACGCAGGATAATCCGACTTTTCCCGCAAACCCATCTTGATGTATTCTGTCCCTGATTCCGCGTGAACAACCCAACATCCTTGCTAATTGGAGGCCAGGAATGAAAGGCATTCAGATCCATCAAACGGGCGCTCCCGACGTACTGCTCTACGAAGATATCGCCGACCCGCATCTGGGACCGGGCCAAGCTCTAGTACTACAACGACGAGTTGTCTGGTAGGATGGCTGGACAGATGATGTTGGGTGGTTTGGGTGATGGATGCGGCGAGCTTCGAGCGGGTCTACGACAGCCTTCAGGAATTCCACGCCTTCTTTGCGGCCTCCTTCGGCCGCAAGCAGTGGCGGGATCACAGCGGGAATTACCTTCAGGCGCTGCTGGTGCAGGACCAGGAGCGGCGCAACGCCGAGAATCTCTCGGAATCGGTGGGCATCTCGGCCCGGGCGATGCAGCGCTTTCTCACCGAGGCCCGGTGGTCCGATGAGACAGTCATAGGGCGGTTGCAGGAATACTTGGCCCCCAGGCTGGGACACCTGGAGGCGGTGTGGGTGTTCGATGGCAGCGACTTCCCCAAGCAGGGCAGGAAATCGGCGGGAGTGGCCCGGCAGTACTGCGGCAGGCTGGGCAAGGTGGCCAACTGCCAGGGTGGGATGTTCCTGGCCTACGTCAGCCCGCTGGGCCGGGCGTTGGTGGACAAGCGGCTGTATCTGCCCAAGAGTTGGACCTCCGACCAGGACCGGTGTGCTGCGGCGGGTGTGCCGGAGGACCGGCGGAACTACCGGTCAAAGACGGAGTTGGCCCTGGAGATGCTGGAGCGGGTCCTGGAGTTGGGCTACCTCAGGGCCGAGTGGGTTGCCGGAGACGACGCCTTCGGGATGTCGCCGACCTTTCGGGAGGGACTGGCGGCCCTGGGGATGCGCTACGTGCTGGACGTTCCGGGCGGCACTACGGTCTGGCCCTTGGACCCGGCTTGGACCAGTCCGGAATATCCGGGGTTCGGCCGCCCCCGCAAACCCAAGCTGCGGCCTGGGCAGCGGCGGACCATGGAGCAGCGCGGTGATGAACTGCCGGATGAGGCTTGGCGGGAGATAACGGTGGCCCAGGGAAGCCAGGGGCCGCGCACCTACCGGTTCAGTGCCCAGCGGGTGCGGGCCACCAGGAGGCGCAAGCCCGGCGAGGAACTGTGGGCCGTCTGGCGCCGGAACCTGGACGGCAGCGAGCCCCGCTACTACCTGTCCAACGCTCCCGAGGGCACAACCTTGGAGACTCTGGCCTACGTGGGTGGGTCCAGGTGGCGCATTGAAACGGAGTTCGAGACTGAGAAGGGTGACGTGGGGCTGGACGAATACGAGACCCGCAGCTGGGCAGGGTGGCATCACCACATAGCCATGTGCCTGCTGGGTGGAGCGTTCCTGCTGAGCCTGCAGCAGGATTGGGGGGAAAAAGATGCCCCGGATCACGAGGCCACAGGTGTACCGGGTGGTGCGGGAGATGCTGCCCCGGGAGCAGTTCGGGCCCGATCAATTGCTGTTGTGGCTGGAGGATACGCAGCTACGCAACGAACGGGCTCGCCGTTCCCACGAGAGACGCCGCTCCACCCGCCGCGAAAGCAGGATGGAGCCGCCACCTTAAACCCGTCGTTGTAGTACTAGAGGTCTGGCCGGAAAGCCATTGGCCGGGTTTCGCGCTACGCCAGACAGACGTATTATAGTCTTATGTGGCATGATACTATCTGTAATATGGTTCAAGAACCCACTGTTACATCGACAATCGTCGCTGAGAAAACGACGGCTTGGGGAGAATCGGGGTTTCCGTCCGAGTTTCTAGTCGACATCAAAGCCGCTGGGGTGAATTTCACCGACGTTTCCAGCCGCCGGGGTTCGAATCCCCCAGCCAGCTTCCCCTGGACACCCGGCAGGGAGGCCGCCGGAGTGGTCACCGCCATCGGGGAGGGTGTGACCGAGGTGGCGGTGGGAGACCGGGTGGCCTATGCGATGCACACCGGCGCCTATGCCCAGCGGGCTGCCGTGCCGTCGTGGCTGCTGGTCCAGCTACCCGAAGCCGTCGATTTCACCACCGGCGCGGCCACCATGCTCCAGGGAATGACCGCTCACTTCCTGGTTTTCGGCATCACCCAGCTAAACGCGGGCGACCGGGTGTTGGTGCAGGCCGGGGCCGGCGGCATGGGATTGTGGCTGATCCAGTTGCTAAAGAAAGTCGGCTGTCACATCTTCACCACCGTCTCCACTGAGGCCAAGGCCCAGATGGCGAAAGACGCCGGCGCCAACCAGGTGATTATCTACACCCAGGAGGACTTTGAGGAGGAGATCAAAAAGGCCACAGGTGGCGAGGGTGTCCGCATGATCTTCGACGCCGTGGGTCAAACGACATTCACCAAGGGCCTAAATTGCCTGGGTTTGCGCGGCTACATGGCGCTTTACGGCGCCGCCAGCGGCCCCATCGGCCCTATCGAGCCATCTGCCCTGGCCGGCGGCTCCCGATTCCTAACCCGGCCCAGCCTAGGCGATTACACATCCACCCGAGGCGAGTTGTTGCAACGCGCTGACGATGTTTTAAGCTGGGTGACAAGGGGAGAGGTTAAGCTGAGCGTTGGACTCACCCTGCCTCTGGCGGAAGCAGCCGAAGCCCACCGCCAGCTAGAAGGCCGAGAGACCATGGGCAAGGTTGTGTTGATGCCGTAACGCGCCGGCGATGGCCAAAATGCTTGTGCCGTAGCGCCGGAGAAAATCCCCCCGAGCCCCCCATTTCGCAAATGGGGGGCCAGTCTCTCCCTTTGCAAAGGGGGATTAAGGGGGATTTCGCACCTACTCGACAGAAAATTTGCACCAGCCGCCAGAGACCAAATAGCTGATAGCTACGAAGCTACTGCGCCGTCCAGCCTCCATCGATAACAAGCTCGCTGCCGGTCATGAACGAAGATTCGTCCGACGCCAGAAATAGGACTCCGTTGGCCACCTCTTCAGGCTCGCCGTACCTGCCCAGCGGAATCCGGTCGATGGTCACTTCATTCCGCTGGGTGTCGGCTCGGCTGCCCTCGGTCATGGGCGTAACTATGGGCCCGGGATGCACCGAGTTGGCCCTGAGGCCTTCTCCCGCGTACTGGATGGCCGTGGACTTGGTCAACAACCGGACCGCCCCCTTTGACGCCTGATACTGCGGGCTGCTGTTGTCCACACCCACCAAGCCCAACTGGGAGGAGATGTTGATGATGGAGCCGCCGCCGGCATCCGGCAGGCGGTTTTCATTGCGGGGGCGGGATAGGTCCCTCGGAAGAATTCCAGGGCGCCCTGGGGTGTCGCCACCTCATTCCGAATGGCTCGGTGTAGATCGGCGGCGTAGCTGCTGCCTGTGAGGTCGGGATGACGCGGTGGACAGGCTTGAAACACTGGGGTGAGATTGGCGGACATTGCGTTCCTTCCTCTCAAAGCGGTGGTGCGTTCGTTAATGAGGACGTTAGTTCCTCAGGTTGTCGATGAATTTGGTCAAGTATACTCTCGCCTTGGTGGATGGAGCTCCTACATAGCAAGTCTGGATGGCCCAGCTCGGCGCAGTCCTGGCCTTTTCCTGTTCCCTGAGTCCCAGAGTCTTGGGATGTGTAAAACGTCCCCATCTGCCCCGGTTCTGGGTTGGGACGAGGGTGCTCTGGTTCGGGTTACTCGGTCTCTCTGCTGGACCGCCTTTGCCTTCGTCTGTCTGCAGTACTCGTGGTGTCGGTCGGTCCTTGCAGGCCTCTCATCCACCAGTTCGGCAGTCGGCTGTTCCGGTGTTCCTGCTCTCCTGCAAGGATGTTCTCAAGTCTATTCACACACCACGCCGTCGCCGTCCGCGTCGCGCATGTACTGGTAGGCGGGATGCCCGCGGCCGACGGGCGCGATGCCGTGGGCCCGGGCCTCAGCGCAGGTGATGCGGCCGTTCCCGTTGTCATCCCACAGGGCCAGGGCGTCCACGTCGGGACCAGGGCTGGGGGTTGCCGGAACGGCTCGAGTCGGTGTGGCCGTTGTTGAGCTTCCCGGCACCAGCACGACCATCTCGGTTGACTGACATCCTGCCAGTATTCTGTCGACGGCGTCAGCCTCGGCGCGGTCGATGGTGAGCCCGTATTCGCGGCGTACTTGCAGGGTTCGGTCGACGTACCAGCACTGGTTCAGGTCAGGGAGCCACTCGGCAATGTCGTTGGCGCTCTTCTGGTGGCGGTTGACGCTCGGCGACGCCAGTGTGAGGTTCAGCAGGTCTGAGGCGAACTCGGACCGGGTTGCCGCACTGGCGGCACAGAGGCCGCTGTCGTACGCCTCGGAGCGGGCGACGATGTGCTCGATGTCTGTTTCCTTAAGGCTTTCGAACCGCCTCCCCGTGTAGGGCCCATAGATGCCGCCCTGGGCCTCGACGATGCGAGGTTCGACTGACGGCGAGTAGCGATAGTCGTCCGAGTCGAAGGGTGAGCACCGGTCCTCTGGGGCGACGGTGATGCCGCGCCACAATCCCGAAGGTTGCGCGGGCGGCTGCGTCGGCGCAGGGGTGTCGGTCGGCGTCGGTTCGGACTTGGGTGACGCGGCAGGCTCAGTCGTTTCCTTAGGCTCCCGGGCCGTTGTGGGGATCTCCGTCGGTGCTGGCTCTGAGCAGGCGGCCAGAATCAGGATGATGAGTAGCATCGTCGAAAGCAGTGCTTTTGCCATACGGTGGGCTCTCCCTTCATGTTGGTGTCCGCCCGGTATTGTTCAGCATTCCGGCCTGGCCTCAATCTGCAGCACCTACCCGTGGCAGGTCGTTATTTCGCGTCCGTTTTGTCGCCTTTCGGGGCCCTTTTCATAGGAGTCTCCTGTCAGCTTTTCCCCCGTTGTGTTTCCCGTGTCTCCTGCACGTCCCTGTCAATGGCGCCGAGAAGTTGGGCCACCGGGGCGGTGGAATCGTGTACCACTGACATGATGACTAACGGCAGTAAATCAGGCGGAGTGACCACGCTACATGAGTGGGAGGGGGCAGCGTTGACGGTGCGTTATGCGTCTTCCGGCTTCGCTGGAGCTTGGGACGCGGCGGTTTCGCTGCTGCGCTTGAGGCGGTAGCTTTCGCCGTTCATTTCCAGGATGTGGACGTGGTGGGTGAGACGGTCCAACAGGGCTCCGGTCAGTCGTTCCGAGCCGAAGACTTCCGTCCATTCGTCGAAGGGCAGGTTGGTGGTCACCTCATAGCGCTGGCTGAAGACCTCGAAGAGGAGTTCCGCGCCGGTCCTAGATATTGTGAGGCCCGGCTGCACATTTTTCTTTCAGGGATACTCGCTGTAGGTATCAGGCTACGGCCTCGTATGCTGTGTCCCCGAATTCATCGTAGTCTACGTCCTCGTCGAACTCTTCAGCCTGGTACGGGGTACTGTCTGCTTCGGTACCTGCTGGTAGCAGCCCCGCTTGCCTCAATGCTCTCTCAAAGGTGGCTCTGCCGCGGTCTAGGTCTTTTTCGATGGCTGTGCCCACCATGTCCATCATGGCCTGCCCGCGCTGTATGAACTCTCCGACGAAGTCATCTTGTTCTAGGGCTTCCAATTCTATCCAGTGCTTCTGCAGCACTTCCTTGAGCATCTCGGGCTTCATGCTCCGGCGGAGCCTGGGTAGGTATCGGGAGGGTGCTTGTCCTCCTATCTCTCGGTTTGTGTGGGCGTCAATCGGTGTCTTGTTGATCACCGAATTGTATATCGAATCCGGGATTCTCGGCGTTGCCCTGATACACCAAGCCTGTGGAAATATGTGGTGAATGTCGATGTTCTCGTCGTGGTAGTTCACTATCGAGATGGGATCTCCCGTGATCCAGTCCGATGCCCCGTTCTTCATCAGCAGGGCGTATAAGCCTTTGTAGGCTGCACTGTTCCGTGACCGGAGGGTCAGCAGGCGCGCCGCGATGAAGTTGGCTTGGTTTACCAACGTTGGCGGCGTGCCGTCCCGGACATATCGGGCCACTTGGGCTATGTCGAGGGTGTACTGGGTTTCGGTGTTGCCTCCATACATCTCGCCGAAGATGCCGCTCCAGTACCAGTGTTCCAGTCGGCTGTTGGCTATCGCGGTCTTCGCTTCTTTGCCCAGTTCCACGTGGATGGCGGCCAAGGGCACCATCTGGGTCGTATAGGGCACGTCCTTCTGCTTGAATATATGTTGGGACTGGAGGAACTTGGCTGCCTCGATGAATCCTTCCTCCACTTGGTCTGCCCACTGGTGATACTCTTCCAGTTTAAGGTCCAGAACGTGTTGCTTCTTGCAGCCGATGCCCGGCGCTTGGTTCTCCCGCGTACCTTGGCGTATCGCCCGTCTCCGGTCCTCCTGGGTTTTCAGCAGGGAGATTGCCTGCAGGAAGTGGTCGCCTGCGACGCCTTGCAGCGTACCTGAAAAGGAGTACATGCGTTTCCTTCGCAGTTCCCAGTCGTCTCTGAGGGAGAAGACGTCAGTTTCTGCGGCGAAGGAGGCGGTTACCAGCTCGAAGACGTTCAGTGCAACTCCGCCCATGTTGACCTTTTGGAACACGGTACAGACGGCTTCCTTGGGAGTTTCCTTCTCTAGGTTGATTACGGGCAGTTGGTATTTGTCGAAGTTCTGCAGCACCTTCTCGTTGAACTTGTCAAAGAACTCGTCTGGGTCTCCCATCGGGTGCTGGTTTTCCGGCCTGTGCCAGTGGTGAATGTAGGCCATGGCCCATTGCATGGGATTCAGGAAACGCTCCGTAGGCATCATGTGCTGCTGGTACTCTAACTCTGGCGATGAAAGGTCCAATACGACCCTGCGTCCGAAGTCGGCAGTCTCCTTTCTGTCCTCCTGCACCGAGAGAAAGGCTTCCTCTCTGTCGGTGTTGTCATCCAGTGCTGCCAGCATATTGATGTAGTAGCGACGCTTGATGCGTCGGCCGCGGCTGTCGTGGGTGTTCACGGGGTCGGGGTGACGGAGGGCTTGATAAAGGGATGTGAGACGTTGCTGCCCGTCTAGGAGGAAGGATTCCGCTTGTCCGTTTGTAGTGGGTTCCACCCCCTCGATGGTGCGTGTCTTGAACCGGATGTCCCCGCCGGCAGAGAGGGTCATGACGGCACCGATGGGGAACATCCGGGAGATGCTGGACAGAAGTCCACGGATGCGGTCGTCGTCCCAGACCCAGCCTCGCTGGAAGTCAGGGAGTTGGAGTTTGGCGGACTCGACGTTGTCGAGCAGGTTCTTTAGCAGGACCGGATTGGTCTGGAACATGTTGTCCTCCGTGGTTCGGAGTTTTTTCCGGCGATGAGTTGTCCGTGTTCATCGCGGATTGTCATGTACTCGTCGAGGGCTCGGCTATTTAACCCGAATCCACCGATAGAGGGCGTGTCGCGACAGGGCGGATAGGGAAGGAAGTGCTCCTCTGAATCTGGGATAATGGTTTTATAACAGAAAACCGACCAGAAACAAGGAGCACCCAATAGATGCGACCACGCAACCACCTCGACCGCATCCACATCACCTTCGACGACCACCGCCTGGTCAACAATGCCGGCCTGCTCCTTCCCGCCACCTTGGCTTGCACCTCGGCCTTTCCCAACTGGTTGACCGGCGCCTGGACCTGGGCCGGGCCCCAGGCCGAGCCAACACCGGTGACAAGATGATGACGCTGGTGGCATCTGCGTTGGCGGGCGGCGACTGCATCGACGACGCCGATGCGCTGCGCGCCGGCGGGACAGCCTGCACCCTGGGCAGTGTGCTCAAGGCGCCCTCCACCCTGGGCGCCTTCCTGCGCAGCTTTCGCTGGGGCCACGTCCGCCAACTGGACCGGGTGAGCCGCGAGTTGCTGGCCCGGGCCTGGCAGGCCGGAGCCGGACCCGGCGACGCACCATTTACCATCGACCTTGATTCGACGATCTGCGAGACCTACGGACTGGCCAAGGAGGGCGCCCGCCACCACGGCTACACCGGCGCCCGGGGCTATCACCCGCTGTTGGCCGTCGCCGCCGGCGCCGGCGGCGTGCTGATGTCCCGGCTGCGCGAGGGCCGCGCCAACACCGCCCGCGGGGCCGCCCACTTCCTGCGGGAGACGGTGGGGCGGGTGCGCTACGCTGGCGCCAGCGGGCAGATCACCCTGCGGGCCGACAGCGGCTTCTATACCCACGCCGTGGTCGCCGTCTGCCGCAAGCTGGACGTGCGCTTCTCCATCACCATCCGCCAGCACAAAAGCCTGCGCAATCTCATCGAGGCCATACCCGAAGCTGCCTGGACGCCGATTCCCTACTGGATGGACGGCGCGGCCGCTGTGGCCGAGACGACTTATACCCCCTTCCAGAGTGAGCCGGACGCCGCGCCGGTGCGGCTCATCGTCCGGCGGGTGCAGCCGACCCCCGGTTCCCAACTGGCCCTCTTCGCCACCTACAGTTATCACGGCTTCATCACCGACCGGGACGGAGAGACCCTGGAACTGGAGGCCGACCACCGCCGCCACGCCGAGATCGAGAATGCGATACGCGACCTCAAGTACGGCGTCGGGTTGAACCACATGCCGTCCGGCCGCTTCGCCGCCAACGGCGCCTGGCTGGCCGTCCAGGTGATGGCCCACAACCTGGCCCGCTGGACCGCGCGCATCGGCCTGGGCGAGCAGATCGTGACCACCAAGACCCTCAGGCGACGGTTCTTCTCCCTGGCCGGACGGCTCACCCGCTCGGCGCGCCGCCTCACCCTGCATCTGCCCCAGCGCTGGCCTTGGGAAACCCAGTTCAGTCGCGCCCTGGCCCGGCTGCGCGCCCTGCCACTCCCAGCCTGACGACCCGTCTGCAACTGACCCGCCATCCGGCCAACTGAACGTCCCGGCAAACTCGCGCCAGTCCCGGTCCGCGAGCGCCTCTTCCCGTGTCCTATCCCGCCATCTCGCTCAGCACAGCCACTGCAGACCGCCATCGGCGCCCCCAAAAGCGCCTGCGACCGCCCGCCAACCTCCCGTCTACCCGAATTCGAGCCCGGATCATCGCGCCTGCAACTCCCTCCCCCCTCTTCCGCTGTCCTCACGCCCTCCATCCGGGTCCATCGGTGGATTCGGAGTAAATAGGCTGCGCCCCCGTTCATGGTTAGCCTGTCGAACCGCTTTTCTGGCCGGTTGCCAGTCAGACGCAGGATAATCCGACTTTTCCCGCAAACCCATCTTGATGTATTCTGTCCCTGATTCCGCGTGAACAACCCAACATCCTTGCTAATCGGAGGCCAGGAATGAAAGGCATTCAGATCCATCAAACGGGCGCTCCCGACGTACTGCTCTACGAAGATATCGCCGACCCGCATCCGGGACCGGGCCAAGCTCTAGTCGACATCAAAGCCGCTGGGGTGAATTTCACCGACGTTTCCAGCCGCCGGGGTTCGAATCCCCCAGCCAGCTTCCCCTGGACACCCGGCAGGGAGGCCGCCGGAGTGGTCACCGCCATCGGGGAGGGTGTGACCGAGGTGGCGGTGGGAGACCGGGTGGCCTATGCGATGCACACCGGCGCCTATGCCCAGCGGGCTGCCGTGCCGTCGTGGCTGCTGGTCCAGCTACCCGAAGCCGTCGATTTCACCACCGGCGCGGCCACCATGCTCCAGGGAATGACCGCTCACTTCCTGGTTTTCGGCATCACCCAGCTAAACGCGGGCGACCGGGTGTTGGTGCAGGCCGGGGCCGGCGGCATGGGATTGTGGCTGATCCAGTTGCTAAAGAAAGTCGGCTGTCACATCTTCACCACCGTCTCCACTGAGGCCAAGGCCCAGATGGCGAAAGACGCCGGCGCCAACCAGGTGATTATCTACACCCAGGAGGACTTTGAGGAGGAGATCAAAAAGGCCACAGGTGGCGAGGGTGTCCGCATGATCTTCGACGCCGTGGGTCAAACGACATTCACCAAGGGCCTAAATTGCCTGGGTTTGCGCGGCTACATGGCGCTTTACGGCGCCGCCAGCGGCCCCATCGGCCCTATCGAGCCATCTGCCCTGGCCGGCGGCTCCCGATTCCTAACCCGGCCCAGCCTAGGCGATTACACATCCACCCGAGGCGAGTTGTTGCAACGCGCTGACGATGTTTTAAGCTGGGTGACAAGGGGAGAGGTTAAGCTGAGCGTTGGACTCACCCTGCCTCTGGCGGAAGCAGCCGAAGCCCACCGCCAGCTAGAAGGCCGAGAGACCATGGGCAAGGTTGTGTTGATGCCGTAACGCGCCGGCGATGGCCAAAATGCTTGTGCCGTAGCGCCGGAGAAAATCCCCCCGAGCCCCCCATTTCGCAAATGGGGGGCCAGTCTCTCCCTTTGCAAAGGGGGATTAAGGGGGATTTCGCACCTACTCGACAGAAAATTTGCACCAGCCGCCAGAGACCAAATAGCTGATAGCTACGAAGCTACTGCGCCGTCCAGCCTCCATCGATAACAAGCTCGCTGCCGGTCATGAACGAAGATTCGTCCGACGCCAGAAATAGGACTCCGTTGGCCACCTCTTCAGGCTCGCCGTACCTGCCCAGCGGAATCCGGTCGATGGTCACTTCATTCCGCTGGGTGTCGGCTCGGCTGCCCTCGGTCATGGGCGTAACTATGGGCCCGGGATGCACCGAGTTGGCCCTGATGCCTTCTCCCGCGTACTGGATGGCCGTGGACTTGGTCAACAACCGGACCGCCCCCTTTGACGCCTGATACTGCGGGCTGCTGTTGTCCACACCCACCAAGCCCAACTGGGAGGAGATGTTGATGATGGAGCCGCCGCCGGCCTTGCGCATCTCGGGTATGGCGGCCTTGGTGCCCAGGAAAACGCCCTTGGCGTTGATGTCCATCACCTGTTCCCAATCCTCGACGCTGGTGTTCTCCACCAACGAGTTGCGGGCCCCCACCCCGGCATTGTTGACCAAGATATCCAGCTTGCCGAACTTCAGGACGGTGGCGGAGATGGCGCTCTCCCACTGGTCTTGGCTGGTCACGTCCAGCGGCAAAAAGACGCACTCCCCTCCAGCCTCGCCGATCTCCGCGGCCAACCGCAGACCCTCTTCCTCCAACACATCGCCAATAGCCACCCTAGCCCCCTGCGCGGCGAACAGCCGGGCCTCGCACGCCCCCATCCCCCTGGCGCCCCCGCTGATGAACGCTACCTTGTTTTCGAGCCGCATGGTTTTTGCCTCCGGTGGGTGGGATTTTGCGGATAGTATAATGCCTTCACGCAATCACTCCGAGGCCTATGGCTAACCAAGAGCATGAACGTATAGTCCGAAGAGGCAAGAATGCCATAGACGAATGGCGGGCTATTAACTTGGAAGAGCGACTTGACCTTTCTGGAGCCGACCTCCAAGGAGTTGACCTGCACTTAGCTGACCTAAATGACGCAAATTTAACTAGGGCCAACCTAACCAATGCCAATTTGATTGATGCAGACCTAAGATATGCCAGATTATACGACACCCTTCTGAACGGAACCCAATTTGCTGGCGCACTTTTTGGGTACACTATCATTGCTAATTGCGACCTGTCGGGCGCGATAGGCTTGGACTTGGCTCGCCATTTGGGTACGAGCAGTGTTGGGTTGGATTCCATTCTTCTGTCTAGCTTTGATTTACCCAGAGTATTTCTTGAAAAAGTTGGTCTTCCAGCGGGATTGTTAACTACTTTGCGCGGACATGCTATTAACAATCCTTTTTATTCTTGCTTCATAGCGTACGGCGAGCCAAATAAAGTTTTTGGAGAAAAGCTGTACGAAAAACTAATGTCGGAAGGGGTAGATTGTTGGATGTATTCCAAGGACCGGATACCGGGTGAGCCAACCCAAAGAGAAATAGACAATGAAAGGCGTGCCCGGGAGAAGTTTATTGCCCTTTGTTCGGCACCAGGGCTTTTACAAGATGGATTCCTAAAAGAAATTGAAAACCAAGTCGATCAAAACCCGGATAAACCGGGATTCCCCAGATCAAACCAACTTTCCTGGATATAGCTCCCGCGGGGATACCGCCAAATATAATCCCGCATTCCAAGGGCGTCAAATGCGGTCTGATGCGGCCTGATTCACTCAAAGTCCCCGCTTTCATAGGGCAACCACTGTACTGCCAAGCGTAAAAGCCCCAAACCGCTGGTCTACGCCCAAGTCTCGCCCTTGGGAAGCTCTTTTGCCCTGTGCGACCCCGTAACCGTAACCAATCCCGACGCTCCTAAAGTGGACTAGCCAGGAGCCAGCCTAAGCCGACCAATTCGTTCCAGTATCCCGCCTAGCATTTCCCGGCTCACCAGCACCTCAGCAAGCTGAAACACCAGCCTTCCGGCATGGCGCACCAACCGTCCTCCAGTCTTGATCATCCTGGTCTGCAGACTGGTCAACGACCAGTGCTTCATTGCCTCCGGTAAGGCTAGCCTTCTCATGAAGTTGCCCAAGTTGTAAGCCAGTACGAACAACTCCAGCCTGACCTGATTGGCCACGAACTTGTGGCAGGACAACCTGGTCCAGTTCAGGGCGTACTTGCCTTCTTTTATCCATTGCTCCGCGGTGCCTCGGCCATTGTAAAAGCGGACTATCCCGATGTTTGGATAGCTCAGATTGGTGACGATGAAGCCCACTCTGGGAAACAGTTCTCCCTGGCGCCACTCCACCTTAGAGACCACTCTCCGAGCAACGTTCCAGCTCTGGGCCTGGTAGACGAAGTCATGATAGGAGACGATGGGCTTCGGGGAAAGCCACTCCGTAGGCCGTATCAGCCGGGGCGCTATCTCCCGCTGCAGCACCTGGTTGGACCGCAGCCTGATGGCGTAGCCGATGTTTCTTGCTTCCAGATAATCGTATATCTCCGGCTTGGCGAAGGCGGCGTCAGCACGAAACAGCAGCCTGACCGCTGCTGTCAAATAACGCTCCACCACCGGATCAAGGACTTCTTGCCAATCATCGGCACTGGGGACGTTGCCTGACCGTAGCTTAGCTGCTTCACAATCCCCGAACTGGTTGAACAGAAAGAGAGGGTGATAGCAGACGCATTCAAAGTGGCCGTTATAGGCTGCTCCCTCCTGCTGGCCGTGCACTGGACTCTCGGAACTGTCCATATCCAGGATTACTCGCCGGTGTAGGGTATGGGCCATAGCTCGTTCCACCCACTGGGTATTTATTCGTGCCAGCCCCTTCAGGTTGTCCTCTTGGGTCAGGAACTCCGTCTCGAACCGGCCCATCTCACTGGTGCTGGCTCCTTTCCGCTCCGAGCCTTGCCATCCCACGATCACTCGCATGGCTGGGTCTTGGGAAAGGCGCACTGCGTCATTGGTGTCGTCGTAGCCGGCCAAGCGGCTGTAGATCGACTGTCTTAGCAGCGGAACCAGGTGGTGAAGGATATTGCGTCCGGTACGGCTTTCCTGGAGGTAGTCCTCAGCGATTTCGGTAAGGCCCAAGGCATCATCAAACTCTCGAAAGGCAAGAAGGCCAGCGTTGGAGGTGATGGTTGAGCCGTGAAATTCCAGGCGGACTTTGGGGTTGAATTGGAGCCGGAGAGGGGCATTTTCGCCGTCACCCATCAGGTGCCTCCATGATGCCTACGGCATCTTACTGCAAAGTGACATATCATGGAGTTATTATAGCTGGGAACACGCAAAAAGGGCCCATAATTAGCCAATGGTTGAAAGACCATCGACGAATTACTGAGAAAGCTTTTTAGCCATATGGGAAATGTGGGCTAAGATGAGGACTATGTCCAATCCCGTCGCAGCCGCCACAACTCCGCAAATGCCCTGGGAGATAGCCGGTTTTAGTCTGCCGCGCATCCTGGGATAGAGCCAGGTATACAAGGCCCAACCAACTACCCCAGCCAGCAGCACCCCCATGATGATGTTCAGGGGCAGACTGTTTATTTCCCCGCGCCCGATGGTCTGCACCTGGCGACTGGTGAAGTAGAAAACGGAGTAGCCGCCTATAGTGGCCATGGCCCCGTACGATAGGTCAAAGAACCAGACCGTGCCGTAAACTAGGGTGAAACCTAAGGCCATCAGGGCGTAGATGGCCCCGATCACCACTCCGTTGATGGAAAATTGGAGGAACTGGCTGCCCGCTTGCACCGGTAGCCAGGCCAGATAAATAATGATCCCCACCAACAGCAGCGCTTTCAGTGGGTGGCCGAGCAGAGCCTTGGATGCCCGCGGCATCAACCCACCGTGGCTAAAATGCCCTTGACAAAGATTCACCTCAAGCGACTGTGGGTCTTGATCCGTCATCTTACAATAGGAGAGGCTAGCCGGCGACGAATCATCGCCGGCCCGGCGCTCATCATGGGGTTGACGCCGTCAGCCCGCAAAGCGGTGACGCCAAACCAGCCCTGAAACCCTCGAGGCCGGTTTCAGCGTCCTATGCGGCACCCAATAGTGCCCCGGCAACTGATGTCACCAGCAACCCGAGGGGCGGCATTTAAGGGAGAATGGGCACCGGTCCCAGCACCTTCCATCCAGAGTTCTCCGGCGTCCTCTCGGCCGCTGGTAACACCTCAGCGACGGCATTGGAGAGGCCAACCACCTCGCCATCACTGTCGAAGGTGTAGGTACCGATGGTGCCCTCATAGGATGGCATATTGTAAAGACAGTCCCTGAAGCCTGCGGCGTCCTGGTCGTCGCCAGTTTGCTCCAGGCAGGCCGCCGTGATGTATACGTCGTCGTAGCCCGAGCCCATGAACCACTCCAGAGTTGTATAGTCGTACCTTTCTCTGAATCGGTCCAGGAATTCGTTGGCCAGTGAGTTCCCGGGATCGAGGGCGGGAACAATTCCTTTAACCCCTGTTGCGGCACCGCCGGCGACGTCAAGAGCTGTTGCTCCAATAGCTACGATCTCTCCATAAATGGGCCCGTCCCATCCAAGTTCTCGCAGCTGCTTTATTATGGTGCCACCGGCAAACTCCGCCTGGGCGGCGATGTGGATGGCGTCGGGATTCTTTCCAATCGTCCTGGTGATGGCGGCGCGGTAGTCAGTTTCCTCGGAAGCGTACCGCTCTTCCACCACAATCTCGCCTCCCAGTTGCTCGAACCTGCTGGCGGTTTCCCGGCGCACGCCCTCAGCATAATCGGTGGCCTCGGTGATGGTGGCTAACCGGCGAATACCATCGGACCAGAGGGTATTCCCGGTGTCCACACCCACCAAAGCATCGTTTATCGCGGTCCGGAAGATGAAGTCTCCGGCGTCTTTGATCAGCGGGTTCGTGGCCAGGCCGGAGAACATGATGGTCCCGTCTTTCTCAGCCAGGGGAGCCGCGCCCAGCATTGCGCCGCTGCAGGAGGTGCCAAGGATGATCTTCACCCCATCCACCGATGTCAGCTTGGTATACGCGGTGATCGAGTCCCTGGCGTTACATTTTGAATCCTCAATAATCAGCTTTAGCGGGCGTCCATTAATCCCGCCCGCTGCGTTTATCTCGCTCACCGCCAGTAGCTTGGCCTGGACGGACACATTTCCATAGGTTTCGCCGGGGCCGGTGAGGGACTCCATGACACCGATGACGAAGGGCCCGACCGGCGCCGGTATGGCGGTGGATGCCGCAGGTTGGGCAGCCAGAGCTTCCGACACGATGCGCTCGACTTCCTCAGCGGTCACACCCGAAGGAACGGCTTCACCGCCGCCGCACGCTGTCGCCACCATGCCCAACGCGAAAAGGCTCAGCAACACTAAGAGAAGTTTTCGCATGTTATAACCTCCGTCCGAGTGAGCCACTCTTCAGGATATAAGATGTTAACCCGGCATTTGGCCGACAATAACGGGCTTTAATAGTCTGATACCGGCGAAAGCGCCGTCAAGATACCCGGCAATCCGACCCATGTCAACAATTCCGGTATGGCTGCTTAATGGGCGAGGCATCCCTAAAATTGGCTGCGCTGCACCCCAATTCGTCATCCGTATACGAAATGGTCGTATATGTTGGCTGTAGGAGGTTGCCACGCATATAGTTAGAACTGCTGGCCGTCCTAAGTACAGCGGCTGCGCGAAGAACGACAATGGCAATCTCTATGTGGTCGCGTACCGAGGTTGCTGACGCCGTGGTGAGTTCAACCAACAGCGAAGACTTGAGCGTGTAGGTACCGTCCGCTGGGATTACTATCTGCTGTAAGGAACCGAGGTCATTCTCAATCGTGTACCCGCCCCGATTGATTAGGATATTTGCATCTGTAATGGACAGTTGGTTCGTTAATGTTGCTCCAAGATTTACCCCAGTCCGCGCGTTGATCGGGGCAAGGAACAGGTCCGGGGTGGCCGTTCCACTCCCGGAGCGCCGTCAGCACCGGCAGGGCCTTGCGGGGAAAGGAGCTTTACCCTAACCCTGAAACTATGAATAGTACCAGGGGCAGGAATGGTGTTCAGGCTCCCAAATCTAAACTGGATGGTGTCTTTGGCCATCATTTCCCTGTGCGGAGGTTGATGATTTACGCCAATGGGCGGAGGAGATCATTGATGCAGTAGGAAAGGCCGAGCATTCAGCTCGGCCTTTCCTACTGTCTGGGGATCCCTGCTCATAGTGTGGGTGGAGGCAGGTATTCCTAGCCTCCGCCTTCCCGTTTGGGAAGAGTAGCGGAGTTCGGGGCACTACCTTCCTATGTCCCTGCTCCACTCAAGTGGTTGGCGTTCTATGAACTTCCGGAGGAGTTCCTTCGCTTCGCCTTGGTCCAGGTCAACGACCTCCACTCCGTGCCTTTTCAGGAGTTCCAGCCCGTTTCCTTCCTGGAAGTTCTCCGACTCTCCGACGATCACCTTCGTGATTCCGAACTGGACGACCGCTCCAGCGCACATATGACACGGCATGAGTGTTGAGTACATTGTCATCCCGCGGAAGTCGGAGACGGTCTTGCCGGCGTTAAACAGGCAGTTTATCTCCGCGTGCATGACAACGGCCCGGTCCTGGACCCGGCGGTTCCGGCCGGTGGCAACGAGCCTGTCCTCCCCGTCGACCAGGGCTGCACCGATGGGAATGCCGCCTTCTGCTGCTCCCGTGCGGGCCTCTTCGAGCGCTGTCTCCATGAACTGGTCCACTGCGATATTCTCCTCTCCCGGCGACGTGTGACAGTTGCCTATGGCCGCGACTCCGTCCCCTGTGCTATCTGGTTAAAGGCGCAGCAGGTTTGCGGGTATCAGCCGTCCTGCCAGGGGGTCGACCGCCAGGGCAGCTTCTTCCAGGCTGACCACCCCCAGGAGGCTGGGCTCGCCTTCTTCCGCGAAAATGACCGGGGTGGAAAACTCCAGTCCCTCCAGCCTTATGGTGGTCCTCCCGACATCGACGGGGACGAGTCTCCCGTCGGCCGTCTCGGAGGGCAGGGACCTTTCGACCAGCACTCCCAGCCTCTGCAGCAGTTCCCTGGGCACGGCCGTGTAGGTTGACCCGGTGTCCACCACGACCTCTACGTCCTCAAACTGCCGACCCTGGGGGTCTCCGACCCCGATGGTCACCTTTACTGTTCCCACTCTCTTTCTCCTGGGTTGCCTTCTTACATCTGCGTCATGTTCACTGCCAGGTTGTATGCAACCAACCGTCCCCGGTCCTGAAGCTCTGCGGCTTCGCGCTCTGGGCGGCCCGCATTATCTCGAACCTGAGGGTGCTGGTGTCCGTCAACGGAATCAGGTCTCAGCTTGGAGTTGTGCCTTCCCTTTGCCGACTTCCTCATACTCCCGAATCTTGTCTATCACGAGGGCTAGCCAGCCGCTCAGGGCGTCAAGTTGGGATTCGTCCAGGGGGAGGTGTGTCTGGCAAGAGAGGTCTGTGCCTTTGCCCGCCGGTCTGAAGAGTCCAGTATTCAAAGCTTCCTGTCTCAGGGCATCCACGGCGCTCTGGGGGACGTTGGACTTCCGGATTATGGAAGCGAACTCAGTGTATATCTGTTGGTTGTACGCAGATGGAGGATACCCGAAGCAAGCGGGGACGTGGGCTCCGTCTGAGACGACGTTTAGGGAGAATCCCTTTGTTCCCCACCTGATTCGCATTCCTTCTTGGTCCCCCAGGGCCAGTACTCTCCGATATGCGATCATCCCATGCTCGTTCAGGGATTCCATGAATTCCAGCTCGTTGGTACGTGCCTGACGTTTCTTGTATTCATCGGCGGCGGCTTGGTCCTCATCCTGGGCGCCTGCGTCCAGTTCAGGGGTCTTGGGGGTCACGTCCCGGCCGGGCATCACCCTGAGGAGGGCTTGGACCTGCTCGGGATCGATCTGAAAAAACTCCCGGGAGGAGTTCACCCTGTTGGGTCCGAAGGCAGTGTGGAGGGCGTTTTCGATTTCCAGTGCCTCCCGGCCGTCGATCTCCCGGGCGACCACGCAATCGAAGGGGAGTGGAACTCCGGTGGTGTAAAGGTCGCTCATCCTTCGCCTGACGTCGTCCCGGTCGGTCATTCCGATTTTCACGATTCCGGGCATGGCCGCGTTAGTTAGTGCGTAGACGATGTTGGGCATTTCGAAGTCTCCTGCTGAGGGAGCCTGATAGACGGCTTGATCGTGCCCGGCGGGAGCATTACGATCAGGAAGGATCTCCTTTTCTGAGGAAGGGTCTGGTTTCTGGTGAGGGTCGGCGGTGGAGCGAAAGCTGGGTCGTCGGCTTTTTCAGGTGCCTGCTTCGTGGACCGTCTCCTCCCACTCCACGGCCCGACTACGGAAGGTCATGGACTATGCCTCCTACCCAAACCCGGCCTTCCGGAGAGCATCTGAAAGTTGTTTCAGAATGCGGTCGCCGTCTTCGACAGTGGTGGCGGCGGCTTGGGTCAGCCCCGTGAGCCTCTGCCTAGCTGTCCGGTTCAGTTGTGCCGTTGCAGAGGCGTGGGCGCTGCTCTGGTTCAGTCCCAGCCGGTCCCGGAACCTCCGGAGTCTGACTTCCTCTTCGTGAGTGATGCTCCCGTCTGCGGCGGCGTGTCTGAGCGCCCTGCTCCAGTGCCCGTGCGACTGTACTGGCGTCTCCGTATGAGCGCCTGGCTATTTCTGCCAGGGAGACCCGGAGAGAATTAGCGTGGAACTCGTGCGACTTGGCGGCGTCCCCGGCGAGCCTGACCATCTCGTTCCAGCCGACCTGGTCGGTCCGGCGGCAGCCCGGGTGAGCGCGGCTGATGATGCCGGCCTGCTGGCGGCAGAAGCGGCAGGTGCCGGCGGCCGATTTTAGGAGGTTGGAGAGGGGCATAAGTGGCTTTTCTTTCCCGCTGTCTGCAACGTATTGATCGGGTCGGTTTCAGTCTAGGTCGTACAAGTTTCTCTCTTTAGGTACTGTCGCTGGGTCAACAGCCTTGTACGTCCAGCTTTCTAGAGAATACCTTTCAGATTAGCCAAGGACTTGTCTATTTCCTTGCCTTTGGCTTCTATGGTTCGTTTAGCGGCATGCCCGCATTATAGCAGTGAGTCGACGAGGTAAACGCTACGGCTGACACCGTGCAGCGGATGGAGAAGAGGTGCGGTCTTTCTTGACGGGGAGGCTCGCTGGCTCATTGCTATTGGCTTCCAGGATCTCTCCGGCTGAAGAACTGGGCAAGAGGTCTCCGCCAGCCCGTACGCCCCTTATCTTCCATGTTGGTGAATCTGTCTCTGAGCGGTTCCTCGATGGTGACCCTGACGCTGGCGATCCCGTTTCTTTGCCAGGCGTCGCTGCGGAACTCTGGTCTGCTCCTCAGGTTTCCAATGACGTTTGAGGTGGACCTCATGTTGCCGGCGCTCCAAGGTTGTACCTCTTTTCGTCCATCTTGGTACGAGATCTCGATCCACGCCTTCTTGGTTCTCAGGAGTGCGTCCAGGAAATCCTCAGACTTCGGCGGCTCCAGGGTTATCGGGAGAGTGTGTCTCCGCCCTCTTGCCCCACGCTGCCTCTGCGGGGTCGTCTCTGGAGCAGCGTCTTTGGAATCTCGATACAGTACCATCAGCGGAGTTCCGTCCAGCAGGGCCGGTAGGTCGATGCCTGGGTCACTCACAAAGTCAGGGACCTCGCATACTGGGGTGTCAGAAAAATAGAGGTCCCATGACGCTTGGCGGATTGCAGTCTGGAGCTCGGGGAGTGGGTGTTGGTCTTCGGTCAGCATTCCCGCCCAGAAGGGAATATAACATAGGTTCCAGCCGGCGGTGAACGCATCGGGGTTGTGGGTGTTTCCCCAGATATGTCGGACTCCGTAGCCGGACCGCCGGGCCAGCCTGTTGCCGGTATACCTTTCCCAGGCCGTCTGGGCCCTGGAGTTATCGTCAAGGATAATCTCCCGTCCGTCTCCGGCCTTCCAGGTGGTGGTCTGGCCTTTATCTATCCCTGGATAGTGTTCCCGGCTGCGTCTCGCTCTTTCTGGGAATAGAGGCGTCCTATTCAAGACCGCCTCCGGGTGGACGAAATAGGTGTGCTGGAAAGCAGCGTGGACTAACGAAGCCCCGCCGTCCCTGAAGTAGCCCTCTAGTACTACAACGACGTGTTATCCTACAAGGTAACTCGTGGGCGGATTTTGAAGCTGGCAACGAACGAGTGCGAGTCTCCCATGATGAACGGTCCGTAGCTGAAGAAGAAGACCTGAGCGTGTTTTCTCATAACGCGTCGTTGTAGTACTAGAGGTCTGGCCGGAAAGCCATTGGCCGGGTTTCGCGCTACGCCAGACAGACGTATTATAGTCTTATGTGGCATGATAGTATCTGTAATACGGTTCAAGGACCCACTATTACATCGATAATCGTCGCTATGAAAACGACGACTTGGGGAGAATCGGGGTTTCCGTCCGAGTTTCTAGGGACTGTATGGCCGGGACCAAGTCTTCTCCGGGGATATGGAAATTGGGTTTCACTCTGGCTCCTTCATCGAATCTGGCAAAGCGTTCGTCTCTGTGAGGAAGCGAAAAAGTAATTCATCCACTGTTGGGAACTGGATGGTTTTCTTTCCCAACTCGATGAACTCCTCCAGGGTCAGACCCATGGCCTCCAAGTCAAGTAAGGTGGACCATTCGGCGAGACCGTGGATTGTTTGGTCTACTTCGCTAGCAAAAAACCGCGCCCAAGATTCTTTCCGTGAGAGCGGATCTTCCCTCGTCCAAGCTCTGAGAATCCGCGAAAGACTGTCTGATCTGCTTCGGGAAATTGCTCCATATTCGTCCAAGTAGTCGGTAGCGCTCTTTTCGATTATGATCTCCACCTGTGGTGTGAGGTGAAGAAAAGGGTCAGGGATTCGGCAGCAATGTGGATCGACAATGACCAAGGAGCGTTCGCCGTGCAGTTCTAGCCATGCCCTGATGGCGCTATTTACATGAAAGTCTCCGAAGCTGTAGCCGATGCAGATCAGGGTGGAAAGATGGTTTAGGCTGCCCTCGAAATTGGTGAAGAATTGTTGGGGAATAACTTGGCTGTGGCCTTTCTCAAACTTGAACGCCCCAGCAAGAGGCGTGCGCCGCAAGAATTGAATCTCGCCGAGGTGGTCAGCATACATGATTTCATTGATCGCCCTGACAGTTGCCTCAGGCTCATTCGGACGTAGGTCCTTGTTTGCAATAAGAAGGGTGTCAATCACGCCTTCCACTCCGTCGGAGGCGGGTATAAGTTTGAGGAAGTCTTTTCCGTCTCGTGTGGAGAAGACATCGAGAGATCCATGAATTTTGACCAGATTGATCCCCTCTTCACCACTCTTGCAGAAATGATATGCCAGTCTGTCGACTTGTTCCGAAGGTAGAACCCAAGCTTCTAAGTCTCCTATTTCGGCGCCACTGTCGTCTCGTAACGGAAGTCGCTCGACTTCTTTGGTGAACCCGCAGCTCAGCGGAATTCCGGAGTAAGCCGAAAAGCACTCCATTATCAAGTCTTGGTTGAGGGAAAATACCCAAAGCGGAAAATTCCTGTGGGAAAGTTCTTTTATCCCATCTAGCAAACTTATGTTTCTCTTGACGAATTCTTTGTTGTTTTCATGCCACTCTAGGAGCAGTAAGTAGACCGATTCCGACATGTACTCTCGTAGGTAACTAAACCCTTGTTGTTCCACAGTTCTATGGGAGCGCACTTCGAGGTTCCCGATAATGTGTTCATAGTTCAGATCGTACCGGTGCAACAGTGCTACAAGTACCTCGATAGCTTCATCTGGGACTCCGCCACCACGGGACTTTTGCCAGAGATTCCTGCTCTGAAGTTTATCGGGGGGGCATGTACCGTTTGAGGTCCCGGTGGAGTTCTTTGACCAGCGGCATCCCGATATCGAAGGATGCTCCCGCCCCCAATAGCAGCCCAGTTAGATTCATGGTGCGTTCCTCTTACCTCTAATTTAGTCTAAACAGGGGATCTATCTTTCACATACCACCCCGTCGCCGTCCCTGGCGCTGGGGACCAATTCTGCCGGGAACCCCATCCCTGCCCCGTGGCTCCCTTGCACCCTCTGTTCCCCGGCTTCTGAGGCCTCTTCGCATGACCCCCTCTGGCCCTTCCGTAGGCTCAGGCTTATGCTCCCCGGTCGCCGTCCCCAGGGCTTCCCAGAGCTCCACCTCCACCACCGGCGGGTCCTCGCACGACTGCAGCATCTCCACCACGGCATCTCCCTCAGGCTCCGTCATGGTGAGGGCCCACCTCTCCTTTATCTCCGTCCAGTCCTGGGCGTATTGGCACCAGTAGTCGAACCCGATACGATTTTGGACCTCTCCGCAGCCGACCTCACCCGCATGAACCTCGTCGGAGCAAGGCTAATTGGAGCAAGGCTAATTGGGGCAAGGCTAATTGGGGCAAACCTGCCTGGCGCCGACCTCACTCGCACGAATTTGACCGAGGCCAACCTGGCCGGGGCCAATCTGACCGAGGCCAATTTGACTGCGGCCGACCTTAGCGGCGCAAACTTAACCGATGCAAATCTAGTACTACAACGACGGGTTTAAGGTGGCGGCTCCATCCTGCTTTCGCGGCGGGTGGAGCGGCGTCTCTCGTGGGAACGGCGAGCCCGTTCGTTGCGTAGCTGCGTATCCTCCAGCCACAACAGCAATTGATCGGGCCCGAACTGCTCCCGGGGCAGCATCTCCCGCACCACCCGGTACACCTGTGGCCTCGTGATCCGGGGCATCTTTTTCCCCCCAATCCTGCTGCAGGCTCAGCAGGAACGCTCCACCCAGCAGGCACATGGCTATGTGGTGATGCCACCCTGCCCAGCTGCGGGTCTCGTATTCGTCCAGCCCCACGTCACCCTTCTCAGTCTCGAACTCCGTTTCAATGCGCCACCTGGACCCACCCACGTAGGCCAGAGTCTCCAAGGTTGTGCCCTCGGGAGCGTTGGACAGGTAGTAGCGGGGCTCGCTGCCGTCCAGGTTCCGGCGCCAGACGGCCCACAGTTCCTCGCCGGGCTTGCGCCTCCTGGTGGCCCGCACCCGCTGGGCACTGAACCGGTAGGTGCGCGGCCCCTGGCTTCCCTGGGCCACCGTTATCTCCCGCCAAGCCTCATCCGGCAGTTCATCACCGCGCTGCTCCATGGTCCGCCGCTGCCCAGGCCGCAGCTTGGGTTTGCGGGGGCGGCCGAACCCCGGATATTCCGGACTGGTCCAAGCCGGGTCCAAGGGCCAGACCGTAGTGCCGCCCGGAACGTCCAGCACGTAGCGCATCCCCAGGGCCGCCAGTCCCTCCCGGAAGGTCGGCGACATCCCGAAGGCGTCGTCTCCGGCAACCCACTCGGCCCTGAGGTAGCCCAACTCCAGGACCCGCTCCAGCATCTCCAGGGCCAACTCCGTCTTTGACCGGTAGTTCCGCCGGTCCTCCGGCACACCCGCCGCAGCACACCGGTCCTGGTCGGAGGTCCAACTCTTGGGCAGATACAGCCGCTTGTCCACCAACGCCCGGCCCAGCGGGCTGACGTAGGCCAGGAACATCCCACCCTGGCAGTTGGCCACCTTGCCCAGCCTGCCGCAGTACTGCCGGGCCACTCCCGCCGATTTCCTGCCCTGCTTGGGGAAGTCGCTGCCATCGAACACCCACACCGCCTCCAGGTGTCCCAGCCTGGGGGCCAAGTATTCCTGCAACCGCCCTATGACTGTCTCATGGGACCACCGGGCCTCGGTGAGAAAGCGCTGCATCGCCCGGGCCGAGATGCCCACCGATTCCGAGAGATTCTCGGCGTTGCGCCGCTCCTGGTCCTGCACCAGCAGCGCCTGAAGGTAATTCCCGCTGTGATCCCGCCACTGCTTGCGGCCGAAGGAGGCCGCAAAGAAGGCGTGGAATTCCTGAAGGCTGTCGTAGACCCGCTCGAAGCTCGCCGCATCCATCACCCAAACCACCCAACATCATCTGTCCAGCCATCCTACCAGACAACTCGTCGTTGTAGTACTAGAAGTCTGGCCGAAAAGTGCACTGACCTCGACTGTTCCGATATAATTGTCAGGATAATTTAATGGGTGTGGGAGGGAGGGGATGCTGGGAAAACGCTCTAAACAGCTGGGGTTCCTGGAAGCGGACCATCTCTACCTGGACTATGTGGGCCGCGGCTCCTTCTACGGCTTCCTGGCCTCCCTGCGGGGTCAGCTATTTCGAGACGAAGACTTCGCCGAACTGTATTGCCCGGACAATGGCCGGGATAGCGTGGCGCCCAGTCTGGTGGCCACCGCGCTGTTGTTGCAAGCCTACGACAAAGTGAGCGACCTGGAAGCCAAGCAGAGGGCGGACTTCGATATCCGGTGGAAGGTGGCGTTGGGGATTGAGGTGGAGGACCGTCCCTTTGCCAAGAGCACCCTGCAACTGTTTCGAGCCCAGCTGATCCTCCACGACCGGGTGCGGGCCGTCTTTCAGCGCAGCCTCCAATTCGCCCGGCAGACCGGCTGCCTGAAAGGACGGCGGATGAAGGTGGCGGTGGACACCACCTACATTCTGGGCCGGGGAGCGGTCAAGGACACCTACAACCTGCTGGCCGACGGCATCGTCCAGGTGGTCCGGGCACTGGCCCAACTGGATGGGACCCGGGCCGAGGAGTGGGCCTTGAGACACGGCCTGGAGCTTTACTTTGGCTCCAGTGTGAAGGGAGAGGCGGGGATTGACTGGGACAACAAGAAAGAGCGGCAAGCCTTACTGCAGAAGATAGTAGCCGATGCTGACCTGGTATTGGAACTGGCCCGTCAGGCCCAAGGTAGATTTCCCGCAGATAGTCCTGAGCGCCAGGCTATTGGAGAAGCAGCGGAACTCTTGGGGCAACTCCTCTTGCAAGATGTGGAACGGCAGGAGGATGGTCCGGCCCTGAAGGATGGCGTAAGCCGGGACGGGGTCCCTTCGGCGCACGACCCGGAGATGCGCCATGGGCGCAAAAGCAGCAGCAAACGCTTCGACGGACATAAGGCTGCCGTGGTGGTGGATACCGATTCCCAACTGGTGACCGCGGTAGATATCCTGCCCGGCAATGCCGGTGACAACACCGGAGTCCTGGAACTGGTGGAGCAGAGTGAAGAGAACACGGGCATAGCTGTGGAGGAGACCATTGGGGATGCGGCCTATGGGGATGGCGGGACGCGGCAGGCCTTTGCCGATGCCGGTCGGACGCTAATAGCCAAGGTGCCGGGTCGTCCCAGAAAAGACCACTTCCCCAAAGAGGACTTCCAGATCGACCTGGCGGCCGGCACCGTCACCTGCCCAGCCGGTAATGTTACCCACACCTTGCGGACCTTTGGCACCCGGACCAACCGGTTGGGTCAGACCTATCCGGTCCAGAGTTTTCAATTCGACCCGGCGGTCTGTGGCGTATGCTCCCTGCGGTCCCAGTGCGTGGCAGCTGGAGAGGGCAAAGGCCGTACGGTGACTCTCCATCCCCAAGAGGCGCTCCTGCAACAAGCCCGGGCCTTCCAGAAAAGTGAGAGCTTCGCCGAATACCGCAGCCGGCGGCAGGTGGTCGAGCATCGCCTGGCTCAGCTGGTGCAACTGGGGGTCCGCCAATCTCGCTACTTTGGTCGGGCCAAGACCCTCTTTCAGCTACTCCTGGCAGCCACGGTGGCCAACCTGACCCTGGTGGCTACCAGGATGGGGATGATGTCCCAGGCTTCAGGCTCCTCCCCCAATAAACCAGAGAATAGACCGGACCGGCTCGCCGCCGGGTCGCCCATCGTTACTGCCCAATTCATATTGGCCGCGGCCAGATGGGTCGCCCTTAGTCTCAGACTTGGCCCAGTCCACTGGTTATCCTCCACCTCATCTCGTCACAGCAGGGCTTTTCAGCCGGGCTTCTAGCGCAAGCCGCCGAACAGTACCACGGCCTGCAGACTTACCGCGGCATATTGCCCGCGGGTGGCATAGTAATTGACCGTTTGCTGGGGCTCTTGGCCCAGGCGTTGGGGAGACTGGAGACGGCGGCGGACCATTTCGAGGACGCATTGTCATTTTGCCGCAAAGCGGGCTACCAGCCCGACCTGGCCTGGACCTGCTGCGACTACGCCGACATGCTTCGAGAGCGGGATGGTTCCGGCGATAAGGAGAAGGCTATCGCCCTGCTGGACGAGTCCCTGGCCATCTCCAGCGAACTGGGCATGCGGCCCTTGATGGAGCGGGTGCTGTCCCGGCGGGAGATACTGAAAGCATAGCCTGGCAATTTCTCCAATGCTTCTCTTGGCTTCCCGTAAACACTGACTACCTATGACACTCATAAATAGCTGCCCACTTTCGCTCAGTAGCTGGCCAGTTGCTCCAGTATCTACGCCAGCTAATGAATGATTAAGTCCAGTTGCTCAACTAGTAGTCAGTCAAACTTGATATTAATGGTAACGTGAAAGATTGAGCAAAAGAGCTACCCTGACTCTGGATAGTGTTGATGGGAGGTGGTGGTATGGTCAGGGAAAAGTATGGAGTCCGGCTGACGGCGGAACAGCGGAACCAGCTCCAGCATCTGGTTCGTGCGGGGAAAGGCACAGCCCGGGTGACGGTCCGGGCCCGGATTCTGCTCAAGACGGATGAGGGGTGGAGCGCTCCCCAGGTGGCCCAAGCCCTGGATGTGGCCGAGGGCACGGTGTTTCGGATCAAGCGGCGCTTCGCCGAAGAGGGGCTGGAAGGGGTGCTGCAAGACCGGCCCCAAGCCCGTCGGTACCGGAAGCTAGACGACCGGGGCGAAGCCCACCTCATCGCTCTGGCCTGCTCCGAACCGCCGGAAGGGCATGACCACTGGACCCTGCGCCTTTTGGCGGGCCAGGTGGTGGAGTTGGGGTTGGCGCCCTCCCTATCCCACGAGACGGTGCGGCTGCACCTGAAAAAAACTCCCTCAAGCCGTGGCAGAAGCAGGAGTGGTGCATCCCCAAGGTGAGCGCCGAGTTCGTGGCCCACATGGAGGACGTGCTGGACCTGTACGCCCAACCCTATCACCCGCGGCGGCCGGTGGTCTGCTTTGACGAGACTTCGACCCAGTTGTTGGCTGACACCCGTCCCCCGCTGCCAGCCCAGCCGGGGAGACCGGCGCGGCAGGACTACGAGTACCGCCGGGAGGGCACTCGAAACCTGTTCCTGACCTGCGAACCGATGGCCGGTTGGCGCCACGTGCAGGTTACGGAGCGGCGCACCATGCAGGACTTCGCCCGCCAGATGCGCTGGCTGGTGGATGAGGCCTATCCAGAGGTCCCGGTGGTGCGAGTGGTCCTGGACAATCTGAACACCCACAGGACAGCTTCCCTGTACGAGACCTTCCCTGCGGCCGAGGCCCGCCGGGTCGCCAAACGGCTGGAGTTCCACTACACCCCCAAGCACGGGAGTTGGTTGAATATGGCGGAAATCGAGTTCAGCGTGCTGTCCCGCTCCTGCCTCAAGCAGCGCGTCCCCAACGAACCCGCCCTCCGGCGGGAGGTCCAGGCCCTGGTCACGGAGCGAAATGCCGCCCGAGCCACCATTAACTGGCGGTTCAACACCCAGGACGCCAGGGGCAAACTTCACCGCCTCTATCCCTTCGATTCCAAACATGACTGACTACTAGTTACTCCACCTGCTCAACCAGTAGCTCTACCGGTGGCACTTGATACCCAGACCTCGCTCAGTGGCTGGAGCAGCTGCCCTGCCATATCTGGCTCAGTTATGATTCTTGCTAACGTACTTACAGGGACCAGGCGTGACGGGGTAAGACGATATGGCTGCCGTCCACGAGCCAACTACGAAGCTTGACACCAATTTTGACACCAACACCGAGAAACGCTGGGATACATCGGGGCACGAAACAGCTAGGCTGCCGAGGTTATCAGACCGCCTACGTATCTAGAGACACATTCAGAAACAATCCACCCCCCATTTGCTACGGCGGGGGTCGCGAGTTCAAATCTCGTCTTCCGCTCCAATTTCTTTCTATCTAGCGGTCCTCAAATTCCGTCGTTCTTGTTACCAAACCCCTCCTTCCTCTAGCCCCGCTTCCCACTTTGCTTTACGACAAGTAGCCTGGGGTTATATCCAGTTCCGTTTTTGTGGCGCGCCTCAGTTGCTTTGGACCTCGATCATAGAGACCTTGCCGGGTTCACCTTTCCCTTTGTGGATTTGGACCTCAACTTCATCGTCTGAGGAGTCGACATTAAAATACGGGATGCACTTGTTTTCCACATAAGCCCGGACGATGATTTCGGTGTATCCCGCACCCTGATTGGGAGAGTTGAATAGCTTGATCTTTGCTCCGGGCTCCACTGCGATCAAAGTACATGACAGCGCCTCCTCGTTGGGTATCGGAGCGCTTATCAGGCTCAAATCGTATGTCTTCGTGAGGTCGGTGGAGAGTTTGCCAATATAGTGCTGGGTGGCCTCTGTGCCTTCATAAAAACGAACTATGCCCATGCCGGGTTGCCTCCTTTGGCCGTATCGGTTCATTATGCCATGGGACCGCTCTACAACGCACGGACGGTTGGGTGAGGCGAAGCCGGAGAAGGGTCGAGTTTCGATAGATGGTAGTTGCCACTGCGAAACTGTTCAGAGTTGAGGGGAAGTGAGCAACCGGCGGCATTCCAGGAGGGGATTGAGACCTCTGGCCCGCCAGGTGCCAAAGAGGGATGCCAAGGTCATCTTGCTGTCGGCGCCCTGCCCTGAGCGGGCGCCGCCGCTGATCTTGCGACTGGTTACCAGATGCCGCAGGCTCCGCTCGGCGGCGTTGTTGTCTGAGGGCACGGCTGGGTCCGACACGAAGACAAACAGTTCCTTGATGAACCGTTCCATGCGCCGGCAGAGCTTGGCCTAAACCGCCAGGGGATCTTTAAGGAAAGGCCGCGCCAAGACCATTAGTTTCTCCTCCAGCATTAGCTGGGTGCGATGGCCTGGCTGGGCTCGGGGAAGGACCGAGGCCTTGGCCTCCGTGTAGACCTGGTGAACCGCCTCGGCCCACTGAGCCAGCCCAGCGTCTTCTGGGTACAACCCTTTCAGGTCATGGATATCCCGCAGCAGATGAGCCCAGCACCGTTGCTTCAGGCCCGGGTAGTGGTTATAGGCGGCGTAGAAATCACTGGCCAACACTCCGCTGAAGGAGGAATCCAGCACCTCATCCACCACCCCCTTATCCCGACCCCGACGCAGGAAGTATCGTTCGCTGGGAGTGCTGAAGGTCCAAACATAGCCGTTGCTCCCGTCCTGGCGCCAGCCGGTTTCGTCGCCCTGCACCACGGGACTGGCGCGGACTTGCTCGAGCACCTCTCGCACCGCCGTCTCAGCCTGACGGGCTACTCCATGGACGGCCTCGACGATGGCGCCAACACTCAGGTGCAACTGATGGACGCTCTCCAGGTATCATTGGATGATTCTTATGGGCAACCGTCCCTCCTCCCGCAGGGTCACCATCAGGCTTACCAGATTGACCCCCAGGCGCTGCTGGCCCAGAACCACCCCCTGCAGGGCCTCTTTGGGCAGCCGGCGCCGCTGGCATACCGGACAGATGCGGGCTACCAGGGCGTGCTCGGTCACTTCTACCGGAGCCACCGGTAGCTCAATGACTTCCCGAGTTCGCTGTACCCATCCGCCGTTCAGGTGAGTCCCGCAGTCGGGACAGACCGCCACGGCAGCGCGGCTTTCTGGGCTCCTTTTTCTCCGGCGCTTGCCGGCTGGAGTGCGGCTGATTACCCGGCATCCCCGACGACCCGCGCCGGTTGGGACGGGATTCCAGAACCCCAATCCGCCTTTGCAAATCGGCAATGACTGCCCGCTGGCCGGCAATTATCTCCAGCAGAGTTTCGCCACTCGCCGCGTTCAGGTCTAGTTCAGTGTCCACCTCCCTGGTATGCCACAACTCCCCCGGCCATGCCAGCGTTTTTCCAACGGCTTTGAGCCAATTCACCTCATCAAGTCTGAACAGTTACTATATGTTCACACCTGTTGACACGCAGTTGCATTGGGAATAGACTAAATTTCAATGGCTCGAGTAACGCAACATTGCTGCACCTGTACATGTCCCCCTACATAGGGGGCGGGTAGTCATTGTCTTAAAGACTCCGCTTTAATTAGCAACCTGCGCCCACCGATGTATTCACCATCCGGTGGGCGTTTTATTTTTGCCAGAATTCAGGAGGCCAAGTTGACCAGCACCACTGTCCCAGGAGTAGACCAAGAGAAGATTTACCAGGAGAGCTTAACCCTGGCGCCCAAGGCGCCAGGCATTGTCCCCTTCATGGAAGAGGAGATGGTCCGGTTTGAAGGCGAGTCCGCTCGATTTCAATCAGAAGAGATAGACAACACCGAGTTTACTCCTTTCCGGTTGCGCCAAGGAGTTTATGGTCAGCGCCAGTCCGACGTCCAGATGATCAGGGTCAAGATTCCCGGCGGCATTCTCACCGCCGACGCCATGGACGCCCTAGGCACGGTGGCCGAAAACAACGCCCCATTGGGCAAGGGCCACATCACAACCCGGCAAAACATCCAGTTCCACCATCTGCCTTTGCCCGACTGCCCGGATATCCTGCGCTTCCTGGGAGAGGTGGGCCTAACCAGCCGCGAAGCATGCGGCAACACGGTTCGCAACGTGGTGGGCGCTCCCACCGCCGGCGTCTGTCCCGAGGAGGTCTTCGATCCCACGCCGTATTTAACCGCCTACGTGCGCTTCGGAATACGCCATCCTATAACCCAAACCTTCCCCAGGAAATTCAAGACGGCGTTCACCGGCTGCGACGTCCACGACCACGTGGCGGCGGCCATACAAGACCTGACCTATGTTTCACAAGAAAGAGTCGTCAACGGCGTCACCGAAAGAGGATTCAAGGTCTTCGTCGGCGGCGGCACCTCCATCATGCCTCGGCTGGCCAAGCCTCTGTACGAATTCCTCCCCAAAGAGGATTATTTGAGACTGGCCTTGGCCTTGTGGACCGTGTTCAATAACGCCGAATCGCTGCGCAAGAACCGGATGATGGCCCGGATAAAGGTTTTGGTCGATCGAATCGGCCTGGACGCCTTCCGCGACTTGGTGGAGGAAGAGTTGAAGAACATAGGCCCCATCGACCCTAAGCCTTTGATGGCCTCCGATGAGATCCTGAGTGAGATCCCCCCTCAGTTGACCACCGTGTCATCTAACGGACAAAACGGCGGTGGTGAATATAGCCGGTGGAAGGCGACCAACGTGGCCAACCAACGCCAAGAGGGTTATCGGGTAGTCCACGTCAAGCCCACCCGGGGAGACCTAAATGGTGAACAGTTCCACGCTTTGGCGGAGATCATGCGACGGTACACCGGCGGTCACGCCCACACCACCCAGGAACAAAACCTGGTTCTGCGGTGGGTGCCTGAAGGCCACATCCACGATGTCTGGGAAGCGCTTAAGGCCGTCGATTTGGCCGAATCCGGCGCCCACAGCATCTCCAACGTGGTTTCCTGCCCCGGCACAGACAGTTGCAAATTGGGCATCACGTCATCCATGGGCCTGGCCAAAGCGGTGAAAGAGGAAGTGGAATCGTGGAACGGCCTCCTGGAAGACGAAGGCGTCCAGGACATCCGGATCAAGATGAGCGGCTGCCCCAACGGCTGCGGACTACATCACATCGCCAACATCGGTTTCCATGGCGCGGCGGTAAAGGGCGCTGACGGGGAGCAAATTCCCGCCTACGAGCTATTCCTGGGCGGCAACTACGGCGGCAACCGGGTTGAGGACTCCTGTATCGGCACACGCATTCCCAAGGTCAAGGTCCCGGCCAAATTCGTGCCCGGTGTGATTAAGCAGATCACCTCCCATTACAAGGAGGAGAAAAACGACGGCGAAAGCTTCAACCAGTTCTTGGACCGGGTGGGTCTGGAGCAAGTCGGCGAGATCGCCTCGGCTGCCGCGGCTGCGGCGCAATCGGCCGCTTCCGGGTCGGACCTCTACTTCGATTGGGAACGGACTAACATTTACAAGCTGGAGCGCGGCGAGGGAGAGTGCGCCGTCTAAAGGCCAGGCATGGCGGCATCACTAGACGGTAAGGTAGTTGCCTACCTGGAGACCCGTATGGGCTCCCAGATGGGCGCGTTGATCGAGCGCCACGGAGGCGTCCCCTATCCGGCGCCGGTGTTGCAGGAGATATACAGCTCCGACAGCCCCGACGTGCGACAACTGGTGGACGACTTATGCCGCGGCAGCGTCCAAGTCATGGTGCTGCTTACCGGCGTGGGAACCCAAGCCTTGATCGAGTCCGCCACCGCCATGGGACGGAAGGACGAGTTCCTGCAAAGCCTGGATCAACGCACCATCATCGCCCGCAGCCCCAAGCCAGCCAGCGTCCTGAGACGCCACAAGATCCACATCGACCTGATGCCCCCCGAGCCGTTTACCTCGCAAGACATGCTCGATTCCCTAGGGGACGTTGACCTTCAGGGTAAAGATTTAGCTGTTCAAGCCTATGGGTCTCCCAACGGGTTTCTAACGCGAAGCCTGATGGAACGAGGGGCCAATGTCAGAGAGGTCAGCCTGTACACCTGGGGTCTGCCCGAAGACCCAACCACGGCGTTGCAACTTATCGACGAACTGCCCACCGGTAAAATCGACGCACTGGCCTTCACTAGCCAGCCTCAGGTCGGAAACCTTTTCGCCATAGCCAGCCAGGCCGGAAAAGAAGAAATACTGCGGACCGGGCTGGAAAGAGATTCCTTGGCGATAGCATCTGTGGGACCGGTGTGTTCCCGGAGGATGTTGGAGGCTGGGATACGGATAGACGTGGAGCCGGATCATCCGCACATGGGGAATCTGGTATTGGCCTTGGCCGAGCACTTGCAGCCGGGAAGTTAGAGGTTTTTAATCAGACGAGCTTAACGTCGCAGCCACCGTTTTAGCTTATCCACGTTGAACCTTTCTCCACCGGTGCCTTCTTCTTCTTCCACCGACCGGCCCCGCCACCTCTTTTCGATGGACGTTGAACCGGGCTTCACGAAAAAGAACAGATAGGCGCCAATCAGCACCGCCAGCCCTACAAAGATCAACGGGCTCATTCCCAAAAAGGCGCCAATCACGAAAATAATGAGACCTCCCAGCATCACCTTGCCGGGGGAAAACAGGGGCCACCAACGGGACCGGCGGCCATCGGACTGCTTGCCGTCGCCTAACGAGTCGTAGGGCTCAGGTATGTCCTCGGGAGGCAACTGTTGGTTTCGTGGCCTTTTTACGGGCGCCGATTCACCCGTCCGCCGCAGTATCTCTTCGATTTCGTCCTGATACTTCTCAGGCATAATCTCTCCGGCCCACACTGTCACTTACCCTGATCAGACAAAGTAGATTCTAAATCGCCGGGTTGAGTCACATACAAACCCAAGTCTGGAAGTTTATTATACAAGACGTGAATTGGCGGGGGAAGGGACAAAACCCACGGGTTCGCCGGCGCCGATCCGCAGGGCCAAAAAAGCATCCAACAAGGCTTTTTTATCACGGGTTTTCCTTCATGTCATCCACCTGGCCGCCGGTGACCAAGAAGATCACCCGCTCGGCGATGTTGGTGGCGCGGTCCGCCATCCGCTCCAGATCGTGGGCCACCCAAAGGAGGTGAGTCGCCCGCTCTATGGTCTGGGGCTCCCGGGCCATGCCGGCGAACAATTCCCGGCAAACCTCGTCGTAGAGTTGGTCCACCCGATCGTCGTCGTCCCACACCTGCCGGGCGGCGGCGGTATCTCGGTCGACCAGCGCTTTCAGGCTCCGGCGCAACATATCCCTGGCGTGGCGCGACATGTGGCGCAGTTCTTCGATGGGTTTAAACAGTGGCTCATCGCCGATCATAAGACCGATCTTCCCGATGCCTTCTGCGTAATCACCCATCCTTTCCAGTTCCACCGCGATATGCAATACCACGATCAGGGTTCTCAGGTCGGTGGCGAGAGGCTGCTGGGTGGCAATCAGGTCGATGGAATCCTCTTCCAGCCGGAACCGTTTCTCGTTGATCTCTTCGTCGTCATGGACCACTTCAAATGAAGCCGTCAGGTCCCTGTCTTCCAGAGCCTGCATGGACTTGATGATTGCCCGTTCCACCAGATCACCCAAGGACAGCAGGTCTTCCTGCAACTGGTTCAGGCTCCGGTCAAAGTCGGCTCTTACCATAGCAGCAATCCGTCCTTAGCCAAACCGTCCGGTGATGTAGGCTTCTGTCCTTTCGTCTTGGGGATTGGTGAATATCTGCCGGCTTTCGCCGTACTCGATGAGCTCCCCTATCCGCTCTTGCCCGGTCATCAAAAATGCCGTGTGGTCCGAAACTCTAGCAGCCTGCTGCATGTTGTGCGTGACGATGATGATGGAGTAGTCCTGGGATAGTTCGCGCATCAGGTCCTCCACCGCCAGAGTCGCGATTGGGTCCAAAGACGAGCACGGCTCGTCCATCAAAATCACCCTGGGTTCCACAGCCAGCGCCCTTGCGATGCACAACCGCTGCTGCTGCCCGCCGGAGAGAGCCAAGGCGCTGCTCTTCAAGCGGTCCTTTACCTCTTCCCACAGGGCGGCGCGGCGCAGCGATTTTTCCACCAACTCAGGCATGTCGCCTCGAAATCCGTTTATTTTGGGACCAAATGCGACATTGTCGAAGATAGACTTCGGAAAGGGATTAGGGTTCTGGAACACCATGCCTATCTGGTACCGGATCTCGGTGGGGTCCACGTCCGGCGCGTACAAATCCTGACCTTCAAACAACACCTGGCCGGTGATGGTGGCCGACGGTATCAGGTCGTTCATCCGGTTGCAGCACCTGAGCAGGGTGCTTTTGCCACACCCGGAAGGACCTATGATGGCGGTAATTCGGTTGCGGACAAAATCCAAGCTAACGTCGGTCACTACGCGCTTGGCGCCATAATACACGCTTAGGTTTTTCATTTGAAGGATAGGCTCTGCCGATTGCATCACATCCCTGCCGCTAACCGTCTGGTGGGCTTTGGAACTTGTTTCTCAGTACGACCGCTGCCGCGTTCATAGCCAGCAAAACAACTAGCAATACGATTATACCGGCGGCGGCGGCTTCGTGGAACCCGGCTTGGGGCCGCGCCGTCCAGTTGAATATTTGGATGGGAAGGGCGCTGAACCGGCTGAAGGGACTATCGGGTGCGAATGGCACAAACGCCAAGGCGCCCACCACGATCAAGGGCGCAGTCTCACCGATCGCCCGGCTGGAAGCAAGGATCATTCCGGTCAAGATTCCTGGAAAGGCCTGGGGCAACACCAGATGCCAGATTGTTTGCCAACGTGTGGCGCCCAACCCGTAGGCGCCTTCACGGACAGATGCCGGCACAGCCCGGATGGCTTCTTCCGCCGCGATTATGATGATGGGCAACACCAACAACCCCAATGTGAATCCGCCGGCCATCAGACTCTTGCCAAAGCCCAGGGTGCGCACGAAGATCTCCAGACCCAAGAGCCCGTATACGATGGACGGCACGCCAGCCAGATTCGCGATATTCACCTGGATCACCCGGTTGATCCAATGCCGTCCATCGTATTCCTCCAAGTATATGGCGGAGCCTACCCCCAAGACAAAGGCCACTATTCCGGCGATTATGACCAGGTAAATGCTCCCCAACAGGGCGCTGTGGATACCTGCCTCCTCTGGGTGACGTGATGGAAAACTGGTGAGGAAATCCCAGTTCACTCTGGTCCAACCCTGTAGAACCAGATAAATCAACAAAACCGCCAACATGCCTAGAGCCATCGCCACGGCCAGAAGGCACAAGGCGTGGAAGGCCCTGCCGCGCCACTTGCGGCGAGCCATCCCTTGGTTGAAATCTATGGGAGCAATGACCGCCATTATCGGTAAACCTCACGAAACCGGCGCACGAAGAATTGGCTCAACGTATTCATGCCCAGGGTAATGACGAACAAGCTGAGGGCTACGGCGAATATTGTCTGATATTCCAATGTCCCGGTGGGGGTGTCTCCTTGGCTGACCTGAACGATGTAGGCAGTCATGGTCTCGATTGGGATGAACGGGTTCAGCGTGAAAGTGGGGTTTTGGCCCGCGGCTATGGTGACGATCATGGTTTCGCCGATAGCCCTGGAGGCGGCCAATATAAAGGACGCCATTATCCCCGATAGGGCGGCCGGAATCACCACCTTCGTGGAAACCTCCAGCTTGGTGGACCCCAGAGCATAAGCCCCTTCTCGAAGCGACCGGGGGACAGCGCGCATGGCGTCCTCGCTGAGGCTGGAGACCATGGGCAAGATCATGATTCCCATTACGATGCTGGCGCTGAGGGCGTTGAAAACCGACACGTTCTCTGAGATGCCGCGAATCAAGGGAGTTACGAACAACAGGGCGAAATACCCATAAACCACCGTGGGTATTCCTGCCAGCACTTCTAATACAGGCTTACATATCCCGCGGACTCTCTCGTGGGCGTACTCGCTTAAATAGATGGCGCTGAGCAAACCCAGGGGCAACGCCACCAACATGGAGCCTGTCGCGGTGAGCATGGTGCCCGAAAGGAGCGCCAGCACGCCAAAATGTTTAGAGGCGAAAAGGGGAGTCCAACGGGTTCCGCTCATGAATTCGAAGATGGAGACTTGGCCGAAAAAATGGGCCGCTTCAAATAACAGGACGAAAACGATGCCAATGGTGGTCAAGATAGAAGCGGCGGCGCAGAAAAAGAGGAAGAAACCGATAATGCGTTCTGGAAGCCATCGCCGCCAGTCGTGGGAACGGCGGTAGACTCCGGAGGAGGCCTGGGTCCGGCCGGCAGGTTCAACCATTCTTGAGAAGTCGCCAGGTTACAAGCAAATCGTCAATCAACCAGCGGCGGTTAGAGATTTGGTCAGCGACGCCGCTACCAGGATAATTCCGCTGCTTATCGTTTACAAGCGGTTGCTAAGCGCAATCACCGGGACCAGATCTTCTGGGGCCTACGGCTTCTCTCAGGGCGAAGCCGCAAGAATCTCCTCCACCGTCCCATTTTGCGGCTCAGCGCCCCCGAAAATGGTCCCTGTATTCCCAGCCTCAAACCTGGCCAAGATCAGATCGTATATCCTCGTTTGGAAAGGGACGTACCCCACTTCACTCACCAACTCCTGGCCTTCGGGGCTCAGGTAATACCGGATGAACTCCTTCACCATGGCAGTGTCAGCGGAAGCCTTGGCCACATAGAGGAAAAGCGGGCGGGACAAAGGCGCATAACTGCCATCGTTGATGGTAGCCTCAGTGGGCGCCACGCACCCATCCCCGCCGTCTACGGCCAGAGCCTTCAATTTCTCGATGTTCTCGTAATAGTAGGCATACCCAAAGAATCCCAGGCTATTCTTGTCACCGGATATCCCCTGTACCAACACGTTGTCATTCTCGCTGGCGGTGAAGTCTCCCCGGGACGCTTGGGCCTGACCATTGATAGTCTCGGTAAAGTAGTCGAATGTTCCAGAGTCCACTCCCGGGCCGTATAGCTGCAACCTTTGGTCGGGCCAATGGGGGCGCACCTGGTTCCAATTGGTTACTTGCCCTTCAGCCTCTGGCGCCCATATCGTGTGTAGTTCTTCAATGGTCACGCACCTTACGAAGTCGGCTTCGAGGTTAACCATGACCGTCACACCATCCAACGCTATCGGAAGTTCGATGAAATCCACCCCTGCTCTGGTGCAGAGTTCCACTTCGTTGGCTTTGACAGGGCGTGAGGCGTTTGTGATGTCTGTTTCGCCGGCGCAGAATTTCTTGAAGCCGCCGCCGGTGCCGGAAACCCCCACGGCCACCCGCACGGCCCCACCGGTGATAATGCCATACTCCTCGGCCGCCGCTTCAGAGATGGAGAAAACCGTACTGGAACCGTCGATGGTGATGGTTTCCGAGCCGCTGTCAGCGCCATAGCCGCAAGCCGCCGCAAATAAAATCCAACCAGATACCACTATCAGGTGAAAAAAAGGAGCTCTGATGCCGTTTCGCACTCCGCACATCCTTAACATCCCGAACTTCCCTGGCGTTTCCATATATTATCGAGGAATCACACGCATGTTGGAAGGGATAAAACAAAACCTGGGATCTTTGGGATGGGCCGGCGGGTCATTTGATACGGCAACATAGAAAACTGCGGTTGTGCCCAAGACTGCGGGTGCGTTAGTATGGCCGAGTCTCATCGGTCATACCGGTTGTACGGCGTAGGAACCGCTCAGATGCGGGCAGTGAGCGGCTGCGGGGAGCTTGTGAGGTACTGCCTGTAACGGGCAATGAACAGTCATCTGTCAAACGTAATGTCAAATGTAGTTACGATATTCGTCAACCCAATGGTAGGCGTCGGCAAGTGACGTGTCAATCCTCATGGGCGCCGTGGAGCCCGAGTAAAACATGCAGCCCGGAAGCGCCCCGGTGCCTGGTCCGGTTTTGATAGTCCGGGTTTGTTATCCAGGCCTGCGGCAGATCGTGGTGGTAGCAAAATAATGTCTAAGTTGATTCTCAGCGTCGTGGACCAATCCCCGGTGCGGGCCGGTGGGACGGCCGGCGACGCCCTCAGGGAAACCATAGACCTGGCGGTGGCGGTGGAGGGGCTAGGTTACCAGCGTTACTGGGTTGCGGAGCACCACAGCATCGCCAATTTCGCCGGAACCAGTCCGGAGATCATGACCGGACAGATTGCCAGCCGCACAAACACCATCCGCGTAGGGACCGGGGGAGTGATGCTCTCCCATTACAGTTCGTTCAAGGTGGCCGAGAATTTCCGGCTCTTGGAGGCCCTCTACCCCGGACGCATCGATTTGGGCATTGGCCGGGCGCCTGGCAGCGACCAACTGACGGCGGCCGCCCTGGCATACCCGGGAAATCCCAGGGACATATCCCATTTCCCCAGGCAGATCACCGACCTCCTTGGCCACTTGTCGGGCGGCTTGGAGGAAGGCCACCCATTTTCCACCATAAAGGCAGGCCCCAGTTCCAACCCTCCTTCCACCCCCCAAGTATGGCTTTTGGGTTCCCGCACTGAGAGCGCACACATGGCCGCCCAGCTAGGACTCCCATTTGCCTACGCTCATTTTTTTGGGTCGGGAGCGGAACAAGGCCCGGCGATAGTGGATGCGTACCGACAAAATTTCAAGCCGTCGGAGCATCTGTCCGAACCCAAGGCCAATGTCGGGGTCCACGTAGTCTGCGCGGAAACCGAAGAACAGGCATTTAAGGTGGCCTCCAGCCGGAATTTGGGCCGGCTGTATTCCATCACGGGCCGGGCCAAGGGAATCCCGTCTATGGAAGAAGCCCAAAATTACCCCTACCAGAACAACGAACTAGCCTATGTGGAGCAATACCGCCGGATATGCGTCGATGGGGACCCAGCCCAGGTCAGGGAGCGGCTGCAAGAGATTTCGGAATGGTACCAAACTCCAGATTTATCCATCGTCACCATCTGTCATCTCTACCAAGACAGGCTCAAGTCTTACCAACTTTTGTCCGAAGAGTTCGGGCTGTTGGAGGAGTAGAGGCCGGTCAAGCGCCCGGCGCCAACCCCTCGATCGTGGCCTCGTAAGCCTTCTTTAGATCTCCCACGGGCAGAGGCGCCACCACAGGTTTGGTAAGACCCAAGGCCCTCAACTCCTCTAACCCGGCCCGGCACTCCTGGGCCGTGCCCACCAAACCCAGTTCTCGTTGCATTTCAAAGCCGATGGCCTCGGCGGCTGACCGAGGCCCCGACCTCTCCACCTCGTCCATCTCATAGATGAATCCGGTAAACCGGAAATAATTCCGATAATGGGTACTGCCGGCGTACCGAGCCACTTGGCTTTTCAGCGCCAACCAGCCCGCCTCCTCGTCGTCGGTCACCGCCACCCGCACGTAGCCTGAGATCTCCACCTCATCGGGGTCTCTTCCAGCGCTGATGGCGCCTTCCCTGACCTGCCTGATGGCTTCCTTCAAATATGACGAAGCCGCCCAACTTAACAGCACACCGTCGGCCATCTCGCCAGCCAACCGCAACATGCGAGGCCCCAGCGCGGCGATGTAGATCGGAACCCTTTCTTGGGGCGCCGCGTCACCCAAACTGGCCTCTGAGATTCGAAGCGCCTTGCCCTGAAAGGTCACCTCGTCGCCTTGCAACAGCCGCCGGACGATGTAGATCGTCTCGCGCAACCGGTCCAACGGCTTGGCGAACCTGACTCCATGTCCCATTTGCGTGGCAGGACGGTTGCCCACGCCCAATCCAAGGATGAACCTACCTCCGGAAACGGAGGCCAGCCCTGCCGCGGACATGGCAGTCATCAGAGGGCTCCGGGAGTATATGGGCAAGATGCCCGTTCCTGCCACGATCTTGTTGGTGGAGGTGGCTATAGAGGCAAGCTGGGTCAGGGAGTCCCGTCCAGAGCCTTCGGTCATCCAAATCTCTTGATATCCAAGGGATTCGGCGGCAACCGCCAACTCCTGAATGTCTGAGGGATTCAACTGGGCTTCGTTCCCCAACCGGACTCCAAGGAAAGCCATCGATCACTCCTATTGAATAGTCAAATCTATATAGAAACCAAGAGACGAACCAATTCCTCGGGCGCCGACAAGAAAGGAGAGTGGCCGGTGTTGAGGGATAAAACCTGGGAACAGGGAAGGCGGGTGTAAAGTCGTTTTTGATGATCGGGCCGCAGGGCCTGGTCTTCAAAACATTCGATATACACCCGATGGACGCGGCCGAAATTCTGGTCAGTGATGGCCAGACGGCCCAGGAGCGGTCCCACCGGCTGGGGAACCACCTGTGATTTAGCCCAAGCGATGTCCTCAGGAGAGCAATCGTTGTAAAACAGTTCCTGCACCAGTTCGTCTTTGTAGGTGGAGGCCGCCAAATCGCTCGAGACCGTCCAAAATTGCCTCTCCTCTAAAGCAGCGCGCACGGCTTTCGTTTCCGTTTCCGTTTCCGTTTCCGTTTCCGTTTCCGTTTCCGTTTCCGTTTCCGTTTCCGTTTCCGTTTCCGTTTCCGTTTCCGTTTCCGTTTCGATCGAAGGGACAGGAATGAAAGCGTCGCCGTTCTCTAGTAATAGTGCGGTCAGATAGACCAATGTCCTAATCTTACCCGGGCGGTATTCCGCCGCTTGTGATATGGAAATGCCGCCCATGCTGTGTCCCACCAACACAACCGGCTCGGGCTGCTCGTCCAGCAGCCCGCAGACGCGATCGACGTAACTTCCCAACGTGACTTCAGACGCAGGGGTAACGTCCTGGCCGTGACCGGGCAGGTCGGGCGCTATGGCGGTGTGGCCTAATCCCTCCAACAACGGGATGACTTTTCCCCAACACCAGCCGCCGTGGGAAGCGCCGTGAATCAAGATGAAAGATGTCATGAACCACCGACCCCGGGGCTTCGCCCAGCGCGAAAAATGGGTTAGGGATTTCCTAGCGGCCTACCCTACCCGTTCAGTTGCAGGGCCAGGTCCACGAAGTCGGTGGCCACGTAGTTGAACGACGGATCCGGCGTAGGGTCGGGCGTGCGCCCCGGGCCCCGCTCCAGGGGCCGTGGTACGAATGCCATATTGAGGCCCACCTTGTGGGCGGAAAGCAAGTCACCTTGGTGGGCCGCCACCATCATGACTTGGTGAGGCTCCAAACCCAAAAGCGAAACGGCGGTCAGGTAACTTTCCGGGTCTGGTTTGTAGTGCTTGGCAACCTCGGCGCCCAGGATGCAATCCCAGGGCAGGCCGCCGTTCTTGGCCATGTTGGTCATCAGGGCCACGTTGCCGTTGGACATCGGCGCAATGATATGCCGGGCCTTCAGGCGGTAAAGACCGGGAACCGAATCGGGCCAGGGCTTGAGATCATGCCAGGCCAGGTTGAACTCGTTTTTATCCTCGTCGCTGATCCCGGTGATCTTGAACTCATCCAAAACCTCATCCAGGGCCATTCGATGCAGGGCGTCCAGATTGGTCCACGGGAGTTCCCCGGTCCTCACCTTGTTCATGAAGGGGCTATATTTGCTCCGCCAGGTGTCGGCGAAAGCGTCCCAATCAGCCTCAACGCCGTGGATCCTGCCGAAATTCTTGCCGTGCTTGATGATGCTGCTTCGCCAGTCAACCACCGTGCCGAAAACATCGAATATCAGGGCTTTTACTTGGGAATCGGCCATTGCTTTGCTCCTTCTGAACCAGGATCAAAATACCATGGACCGCCGCTTTTACAGCTTGCCTACGGCGTCCTTGACCTCGTCGTAATCCGGCTCGACACCGGGGTTGGGGGCAACCCATTTAAACTGCACTACACCGGCTTTGTCCACCACGAACACGGCCCTCTGGGCGGCCACATAACCTTCCATACCGGCGAAGTTCGGCAGTTCAACGCCGTATTGGCCTACTACCTTTCGCTGAAAATCGCTGAGGACGGGGAAGTTCAGGTTGTTCTGGTCGCTGAATGCCTTTTGGGCCATGGCGCCATCCACCGAGATACCCAGCACCTGTGCGCTAAGAGTGTTGAACTGTTCCAAGCGGTCCCTAAAGGTGCACATCTCCGTGGTGCACACTCCGGTGAATGCTCCGGGGAAAAACGCCAGAACCACGTTCTGACCTTTGAATTCGCTGAGACTGCGTTCCTTGCGGTCGGTGTCGTATAGTGTGAATTCCGGGGCCTGCTGGCCTACTTCAACTGCCATGGTGTCCTCCTATATCAACCGGCAGCGATATGTCGCCATGCAGCCGGCATTAAACTTTGGCGCCGGCGGACCGGCGGGCACATCTTAACATAAGGCTCGGCCGCCGGTTTATGACTGCTGGACCATGCCCATCGAGACTGGAGTCAATCAACCCGCCCTATGATAAACTGGCCCATGCCAAGAGCATGGGCCAGTCGGCTCAATTTCGACGCGAACCCTAACTTTGGAGCTTGCTGAATGTTCTTTGATTCGAGGCGTTCCACCGTCCACGCCAAAAACGGAATGGTGGCCACCAGCCAGCCCCTGGCGGCTATGGCCGGCTTAAAGATACTGATGGATGGAGGCAACCCCGTGGACGCCGCGGTGGCCACCGCCGCCGTTTTAAACGTGGTTGAGGTCGTTTCCACCGGCGTGGGCGGCGACATGTTCGCCATGGTTTGGAACAACAACGACAAAAGCATTCGAGCCATCAACGGCAGCGGCCGCGCTTCCGCCGCGGCGTCGGCCGATCAGTTAAGAGACCAGGGCCACCGGGAGATGCCCTTCCTGGGTGTGGAGTCGATAACCGTTCCAGGCACAGTCCATGGCTGGGAAACCATCTTGAACGAGTGTGGCACAATGCCTTTATCCGAGGTGTTGAAGCCCGCAATCAGCTACGCCGAAGAGGGGTTCCCAGTAACCGACTACATCTCCTACCAATGGTCCACCATGGTGGAAAAGTTAGCCCGCCTGCCCTCCGGCCAGGAGATGTTGATTAATGGACGGTCCCCCAAACAGGGCGAGGTGATGCGGCTGCCCGACCTAGGCGCAACCCTTCGCGCGGTTGCCGAAGGGGGATCAAAGGCCTTTTACACAGGAAAGATCGCCGCAAAGACGGCCGCATTCATTCAGGAACAGGGCGGGTGGATGACCGTCGAAGACCTGGCGGCCCATACCTCCGATTGGGAGGAACCCATCTCCACCGACTACCGGGGCGTCACCTGTTGGGAGTCGCCTCCGTCCAACCAGGGCATCGCCGGTTTGGAGGCGCTGAACATCGCCGAAGGCTGGGATGTGGCGGCAATGGGCTCCCAGACGGCCGAGACCTATCATCACTTCATCGAGGCCATGCGTTTGGCCTTCGCCGATGCCTTTCGGTACGTGGGAGACCCAACTAAATCCCAAATACCCACAGACCAGCTTTTGTCCAAGGAATACGCAGCTGCCCGGCGCGCCCTTATCGACCCCAACCAGGCCATGAAAACGGCGCCCTACGGCCAGGTGACCGGCGGCAGCGATACGGTTTACATCACCTGCGTCGATGGCAAGGGCAACGCTTGCTCTTTCATCAACAGCGTTTACAACAACTTCGGAACAGGCATGATTGTGCCCGGCACTGGAATCGCGTTGCACAACCGGGGGGCGCTCTTTTCATTAGAGCCCGGGCATCCCAACGAATTGGCCCCCAACAAACGTCCCTACCACACCATCATCCCCGGCCTGGCCACCAAGGACAACGAGCTATACCTGTGCTACGGCATGATGGGCGCCTTCATGCAGCCCCAGGGCCATCTGCAACTGATACGAAACATGGTGGACTTCGGCATGGACCCTCAAAAAGCCATCAACGCCCTGCGGTTCATGGTGGTGGACAACGGTGTTTTGCTGGAGGAGGGCCTGCCCAGCGAAGTGGCCTCCAAGATACAAAGCATGGGCCACGCTGTCCAAATGATAAGCGGCTACCAGCGTGTTGGCATCGGCGGCGCCCAGATCATCCAGAGAGATCCAGAAACCGGCGTCCTCTCGGGCGGATCCGAACCCAGAAAGGACGGCTGCGCCGTCGGCTGGTGAGTATCAATCCCGACGAGATCCAAACAGGCCACGCATTGGCGAATTCTAAGTAAGATTAGCGATAGATAGCCGTCTGGAGCCAGGGATTCCCCAACCGTTCCTTTCAAGAAGCCGCGGGCGACCTAACGATCGGCGCCCGCTGCCTAAATGTCCCGATCCGTGTCCTCAGGCTTGCCAACCGGGGTGGCGCCACTGAACCCGCTTCAAAGCTGCCACCTTCCTCCTTACCTGTTGCACCCAAGATAATAGACCTCGTCATCCGCAGGTTTTCGGGACTAATTTTGGGCCTGCGCAAGGTGCGAATGTTAGAACTCCAACAGGTAGACCAACACCGAAACGGGCATCACAGCCTAGTACTACAACGACGCGTTATGAGAAAACACGCTCAGGTCTTCTTCTTCAGCTACGGACCGTTCATCATGGGAGACTCGCACTCGTTCGTTGCCAGCTTCAAAATCCGCCCACGAGTTACCTTGTAGGATAACACGTCGTTGTAGTACTAGTACTACAACGACGCGTTATGAGAAAACACGCTCAGGTCTTCTTCTTCAGCTACGGACCGTTCATCATGGGAGACTCGCACTCGTTCGTTGCCAGCTTCAAAATCCGCCCACGAGTTACCTTGTAGGATAACGCGTCGTTGTAGTACTAGAGGTCTGGCCGGAAAGCCATTGGCCGGGTTTCGCGCTACGCCAGACAGACGTATTATAGTCTTATATGGCATGATAGTGTCTGTAATACGGTTCAAGAACCCACTGTTACATCGATAATCGTCGCTAAGAAAACGACGACTTGGGGAGAATCGGGGTTTCCGTCCGAGTTTCTAGACGCGTTCCATGACAAATTCTCGGAGTTGATGGCCTATGTCTCCAGCGTGGTGGTGGTTTCCGACGACAAGTTGAAGCTTGCCTTGCTAGGACTGTTTGCCCAAGGGCACTTGCTTCTGGAAGACCTGCCCGGCGTGGGCAAGACCCTTCTGGCGAAGACGATCTCGTCGTCTCTGGACGGGGTTTTCAGCCGGATTCAATGCACACCCGATCTTTTGCCCAGCGACATCACTGGCACGTCGGTCTTCGACATTCGCAACCAGACGTTCTCATACGTTCCAGGCCCTATCTTCGCCAACGTGGTGGTCGCCGACGAGTTGAACCGGGCCGGACCCCGCACGCAGTCTGCCCTGTTGGAAGCCATGGCTGAAGGCCAGGTAAGCGCCGATGGCACGATTCGCCCGCTGCCCCGGCCATTTTTCACTATAGCGACCCAAAACATGGTGGAAACCCACGGCACTTTTCCCCAGCCCAATTCCCAGTTGGACCGGTTCATAGTGTCGATGGCTCTGGGCCTGCCTACCCCGGACCAAGAAATGGAGATTCTTAACCGGTGGGAACAACCCCCCGCCCAGAAGCCGCCGCTGCTGACTCCTGAGGAAGTGGCGTCGATGCAGGACAGCACCCGAACCGTGGCGGTGGCAATATCGATCAAGCAGTATATCGTCAACTTGACGGCAGCCTCCCGCCAGCAAAGCCAATTCACCCTGGGCGTGAGTCCCCGCGGATCGGCCGCCATGCTGAGGGCTTGCCAAGCTTGGGCCGCGTTCGCGACGCTTGCCGCCGCCTTGGCGTTGTCCGTGTTAATCGTCCGATTCCTGTATCCACGCTGGAATGCAGAGCGCCATTCCGAATTCAGCCCCTCACTGGCCTACGGCACACCGGGTTCAACCAGACGCCGGGAGATGCTGAGCCTGTACGCCAAGGCGGAAAGACAAATAAGAAAACTCACCAAGACCAAGCGATTGCCCTGGCAAACCGCGATGGAATATACTGGCAGGGCCGCCCAGGATGGTTCACCGGCGCAGGCCCAACTCCAATGGTTTGTAAAAGCGGTCTGGCAGGCCGCCTACTCCCCGTTGGAACCGCCGGCCAGCATGGTGGACGAGGGCAAGCACCGCCTTTCGTCATTGCGAAGGGCCCTAAAAGAAAACCCCCGGCCTGGTAACGCCTAACTTCGGCGAAAAACCGGCGGCCAGGAAATCACCCAACTGAAGGTGCGAAAATGGCCGAGACCCCCCAAGATAGGTCCTTCTACCTGGAATACTTCAAAGAGGTGGACTCTCTCCACTCGCTGCAGGTCCCTCCCCAAGAGCGGGAGTGGCTGCTAAAGCTCCCCGATGCTGAAGTGAAACCGACCAAGGTCGTGTTCTACCTGGGCTGCAATATCATGAAAACCAGCCACTTAGTCCGCACCGCAGTCGACATTTTCAAGCTTCTGGAAGTTGATTTCGTGGCCGTGGGCGGCGCATCTTACTGTTGCGGCATCCAGCATTTCCAGCGGGGCGACGAAAAAGCCGGGCATGCCATGGCCCAATCCACTGTCGATGGCTTTATGAAGTTTCAGCCCGAGCGCGTGGTCATGTGGTGCCCCTCCTGCATCTACTTCTACGATGAGATCATGCAGATGCAAGACAAGTTCCCCTTCCAACACGTCACCGAGTTCCTGGTGGAGAACCTGGACAAATTGGACTTCCAACCCCAGCCGGAAGCCAAAGTCTCTCTGCACTATCACACGGGGCGGGACCAATCCGACGAAGAAGCACGCTGCGCTTTTAAGTTGCTGGGAAGTCTGCCGGGGATCCAGCCCGTTGACCTAGGGACCGACACCCGGTTGGGGCGTCACTGCACGGCAGCAGTGCGCGAGAAGGTGGGGCCCCAAGAGTGGGACGACATGGTCACCGGATCCATACAAAAGGCGGCCGACTCAGAAGTGGACATCTATTCCACCTTGTACCACGGCTGCCAGCGGGCGCTGTGCGGTTACGAGGCGGATTACCCGTTAAAAGTGGAACACTACCTGACGGTGGTTGGCCGGGCCCTGGGCATAAATCATCAAGACCTCTACAAGAAATACATGCTGCTGGGTGACGCAGACGCCATTCTGGAAGAGACCAGCCCCTGCGCCACCGCCAGCGGCCTAAGCCGGGAAGACGCCAAGGCGATCATCCAGAAGACGTTTGTGAACTCGGGCAGATAAACCTAAAAAATGTAGGCATGTATATCTTGGGTACTGAATTACAGACCGGATAACGCCTGTTCAGGTAACAGCACCTGAAGTCCGTATTTTTCTTGGACACCACAAGAATTTAAATCCTCAATAAGCGGGTTGTCCGTGGTAACCAAAGTGGCCCCTGACTCCACTGCCAAACGGACTAACGACACATGGTTTTGGCTGCCTGGGGGGATGTCACCTTCTTCTGGAAATCCTGGAGCGTCTCGACGCGAATTTTCGATCTTTCCATCTCGCTGGAGAGCCTGATAAAAAAGGCGTAGCAAAGAGCGGGGGCCATGGGGTTGGTCGGGCGGAAGCCGACGTAGTTGATCGTAGCACTTATCCCATAACATTGGGTCAAACACAATGGTGTGGCAAATCTCGATGATTTGATTAAACAGTGTTAAGCAAGTGTCATCTGGTTCTTCGTGATCGTTCTCTCGTTTCTGAGCCAAAATTACGACATTTTCATCTAGGATGTACCGCTGAGTCATTTATCAGACTGGAGAGCTTTCATGTAGCGATTCACCTCTTCTAGCTCGGACTCAAAAAAGTCTTTGATTCCTCCTTTGACTCTCCCATCTTCTGTAACGTCTAATTGACTTGCAGTGCAAACCCCTTCTTTGTCTTTCTCGAAGGCGTAAATCGCTAACTCATCAACCGCCAACTTTTTCTCCGCGACCAAGGTAAGCAACCGGCCAAGAATATGCTCGCTATGGGTGGTCGTGATTAGTTGTTTGTTTTCGGCTTTTGCCTCATCGACGAGAACTGAAGCGACAGACGCCTGAGCCCGCGGATGGAGGTGAATCTCGGGCTCTTCAATCATGACTGTGGCACCCTTAGCAGAACTGGTCAACTGGTGGGCAAGTAGAATGAGGGCGTTGGTTCCGAAACCCTCTGAAACCACATTTACGTCACCTACCGAAGTTTCCGCTTTTACTACCACGGACTGGGCTGGAACCGTCTGCGCTCTTAGTCCTACACTGGTGATCTTCCCGATTAAACTTGAGATTTGTTTTTCGAGAGGTCTGGAATAGACTAAATTGGTCGCAGTTTCTTGCTCCTGCTGCGTCAGACCACCTTGGAGGGAAACATCATCTACCATGTCGTTCCCTTGCTTATATCGGGGTTGAACGAGACCTCTGGTAGCGTTTACAAATCTGAGTTGATTTAGGACGAAGTTTGGCATTCCAATTATCAGGTCTATACCTGCTCGGAGTGGGGGGTATCCTCACGATCTAAACCAGCCAAATCAACCGGTCTCGCAATGGTTGTGCCGGGATTAAATCGTACTCGCGACTTCCCAATGACAACTCCAATGGTTTCTTGATGCGAAGGTACCGCCATTTTAACGAAATGCGGTTCACTCTCAAATGGAAACTGTAAATCACCGCCAGCGATTACCGGACCTTGTCGGTGTACGGTGGCGATGTATCGAAAACCTACCAACTCACCAAATGGAGGATCAGAAAGATTGGGGTGTCTGGCAAACCCGCCAAACTCGATACGAGAGCTTAGTGCATGAAGGGTGAATTTCGGAAAGAAATCGTCTGGGCTTTCGAGATTTATAAGGTTTCCATTAAATTGAATAGCGTTGGTGCCTACCGACTGCTTCAACAGCGCCATCGCCTGTAGCACACTGGATTTTCCAGAGCCGTTAGGCCCAACAAATACAGTTATGAGGCGCGGGTTGACGTCAACCTTACGGAAGCATTTGAAATTCTCCAATGTGATATTAGTAATCATGGCGTTGCCTTTCGTAAGTCAATTATACCAGGGAACGTCTACCAGTCCTTGATAACCGGCAGCACTTCCCTGCCGAACAGGCCTATGTTTGCTATAGTGGCGTCGTGGGACATCTTGTAAACTGCCTCTACTCCTCCAAGGTCGTGATGTCCCCGGGGTCCAGCCCCAACTCGTTTGCCTTTAGCAGCCGGCGCATGATCTTGCCGGATCTAGTTTTGGGCAGTACGGGCATGAATTCCAGCTCCGAGGGCACGGCTATGGGGCCCAGTTCCCGGCGGACGTGTAATTTCAGCGCTTCCACCATTTCCTCCGAGGGATCGTTGCCCATCCGCAGAGTGACGAAGCCTTTGATGGACTCTCCCCGAAGCTCATCGGGCTTGCCGATTACTGCCGCTTCGGCCACGGCCGGATGGGACACCAACGCGCTCTCGACTTCGGCGGAGCCGATGCGGTGTCCTGCCACGTTGAGCACATCGTCGGCGCGACCCACCACCATGTAGTAGCCTTCCGCGTCCCTTAAGGCTACATCGCCAGTGAAGTAAACACCGGGTATCGTGTTCCAGTCCTGCGCATACCGGTCCGGATCGCCGTAGACCGTTCTGAAAAAGTGAGGGAAGGGCTCTTTTATCACCAACAGGCCGCCCTTGTCCGGCTCGGTGATGGGCTGGCCCTCCCGGTCGACGATGTCCAGCACGGCGCCGGGCAGGGGCACGCCAACCCGGCCGGGTTTGGCCGCCATGGTGGCGGATGTGCCCAGGCAGGGGCCTCCGGTCTCGGTCTGCCACCAGTTGTCCACCACGTAACCCCAATCGCCGTTGCCGCACAAATACTCGTAGGTCCACTTGAGCGCCTCGGGATTCAGCGGCTCACCGGCGCAGGTGAGGTAGCGGAGGGTCCGCAGGTCGTATTTAGAGGGAAGGTCATCCCCGTAACGCATCAACATCCTCAAAACCGTCGGAGCGGTGAACATGACGTTGACGCCGTATTTTTCGATGATCTCGTAGAACACACCTGGATGGGGATAGTCGATGGCGCCCTCGCGGAAAACCGTGGTTGCCCCAGCAACCAATGGCGCGTAGACGATGTAGCTATGGCCCACCACCCAGCCTATGTCCGATGTGCACCAGAAAACGTCGTTGTCCTTGACGTCCCAATAGGTCTTAAAGTGGTAGTAAGTGCCGACCATGTATCCGCCGTGCACGTGGACCACACCCTTGGGTTTTCCGGTAGTGCCGCTGGTGTAAAGGATATACAAGGGGTCTTCCGAGTCCATCTCTTCAGCAGGGCAATGGATACCGCCCTCGGACAATAATTGATCGAAATCCACGTATTTCTCCGGCAGCGGCTCGGCGGCGGTTTCCCGCCGCCAGATCACAACGTGTTCCACCACGTCCATACCCTTTACCGCCTCGGCGCAGATGCCCCCCAGGTCCACTTTGCCGCCCCGGCGGTAACCCACGTCCCCGGTGATCACCACCTTGGCCTGGGCGTCCAAAATTCGGCCCTGAAGCGAACCGACGCTGAATCCGGCATAGACCACGCTGTGGATTGCGCCGATGCGAGCGCAAGCCAGCATGGCGATGGCGCCCTCGGGCGCGAGCGGCATGTAAATGACCACCCGGTCGCCCTTGCCGACGCCCAGCGATTTGAGCCCATTGGCGAACTTGTTCACCATCTGGGCCAACGTGCCATAGGTGTAAATACGCTCGGAGCCGTCTTCACCCAGCCAGATAAACGCCGCTTTGTTCTTGCGGCCCTGGGCTAAGTGGCGGTCCAGACAGTTGTAGGTGATGTTGCACTTGGCGTCGACGAACCATTGGAAGCTAGGGTATTCCCCCCGTTGAAACACCTTGCTCCAAGGCTTGAACCATTCCAACTCGCCGGCCACCTCGGCCCAGAACTTTTCCGGGTCTTCAATGGACCTTTGATAGGCGGCTTCCTGATCTTGGAGGAAGGCTTGGCTCACCAGACTGGCCGGGGGTTGGATGACCGCGGTCTCTTGAAGTAGGTGATCGATCTGTCCCTGCTGCACCATGATTCAATCCTCACGGGAGATTTAGCTTTCAGCTCTCAGCGGTCAGCACTCAGCTACTTTTCGTGGGAACCGGGCTATTGATAACGGCTGACGGCTTCGCCATTCTAACCCGGGGCCCAGGCAGCATCAAGAATGGCTACATGCCTCGCCGTTGACCCTGGCCCAGCCGTTCTCTAGAATCCGAATGCGCTTGGTGTTTTGGGTTTGATTAACCAACCATGGCCAAGGCCGACCCCATTTTTAGCCCAAATCGCTGAAGGCCGGACCAGTTCATGATGTGAGGTTCCAATCGCACACCCAGGGTCCAAACCCTGTGAAGAAACCCCAGACGCCCCTGGCTTAGATCCGGCAGAAACCAGGGACGCAGCTGCGAAGCCTGAACAGCGAATCCCCGGCAACACAAGGGTACGCGGCGGCGCCTTCGTGTCCTTGCGCGTGCCGGACTTCCGAAACTTCTGGCTGGGAATGCTGTTCCTGATGGGCGCCGTCCAGATGCAAATGATAGCCCAAGGGTATCTGGTGTACGCGCTCACGGGCTCTCCCGCCCTGTTGGGAATTGTCAATTCGGGATTTGCCCTGCCGATGCTGGTTCTATCCCTATTTGGGGGCGCCGCCGCAGACCGGCTAGACCGCAAGAAGATCATTCAGCTGGGCCAGGCTCTTTTCGTGATTACGGCATTGTTGACCGGGGTTTCAGTGGCCACGGGCTTCATAACCTGGTATCACCTCATGGCGGCTTCTATGGTCATGGGCGCCCTGTTCTCTTTCGTCATGCCGGCCCGTCAGGCCTTGATCCCGAATTTGGTCCAAACTCAGGATCTGACCAACGCCATAGCACTTAACTCCGCCGGAATGAGCGCCACGACGCTGCTGGCCCCGGCCTTCGCCGGAGTGCTATATGCGGTGATCGGACCGGCCGGAGTTTACTTTGTCCTAGCGGGATTGGGTTTGATCGCGATTCTGATAACCAGCTTACTGCCAGAAACCGGGGGAAGACCGGCGGAAGCCAAAGCCAAGGTATTCGATGACATTCGCGACGGCCTCATTTACATCCGGCACGCCCCAATGGTGCTCATTCTACTGGCGATGGGGTTGGCCACCGCCTTGCTAGCGATGCCCTTCAGATTCCTGATGCCCATATTTATAGTGGATGTCTACCGCAGGGGACCACAGGCCATGGGACTGCTGGTTAGCCTAATGGGACTGGGGTCTCTGGCCGGGTCCCTTTTCGTGGCTCAGGCCGGAAGGTGGAAGCGGGGGATGTTGCTTATCGGCACAACCATGCTGACTGGGGTGACTCTGCTTCTGGTGGCGGTTTTGCCTTTTTACATGGTAGCATTGGTGCTCATGGTGGCCTTGGGCCTTGGCGACGCCGGGCGCAGAACCCTGAACCAAGCGCTGATCATGGAGGTCTCAGAGGCTAAGTACCGAGGCAGGGTCATGAGCGTCTTCATGCTGAACTTCGCCCTGATGCCTTTGGGAGTTCTACCAACAGGGATTGCCGCCCAGTACCTGGGAGGCCAGGTGGCAGTGGGTATCTTGGCGGTCCTGTTGTTGACCGTAACCGCAGTAGTACTGGTGACGCAAAAAGAACTTCGCCGGTTTAGCTAGACCAGGGGCGCCAGCCGCGCAATCTAAATCCGTTAGTGAGGATCTATGACACAAGGTGGAGAGTTTGTCCATCCAGAATTATTGGTGGACGCAGCCTGGGTTGACGCCCACGCCGGGGACTCAAACTTGGTGGTCGTGGACTGCGACGTGGAAGCCGGTTTCAACAGAGGCCACATCCCCGGAGCGGTGTTGGTTCCCGATAACTTCGAGAAAGACCCAGACACCAGCCGGGTGCACATAATGAACCCGGACCAGTTCGCCGCCATGTGCCAGAACCTGGGCATAGGCGACGATTCGCTCGTCATCACCTACGACAACGGCCAGAGCCTCACCGCAGCCCGTTTGTGGTGGGGTTTGAATTACTACGGGCACACCAACGTCAAAGTGCTTGACGGCGGCTGGCGGCGATGGATAGCCGAAGGCCGAAAGATTAGCTTTGACCGCGGTCAGCCAACTCAAGGGGTCAAATTCACCCCCAAGCAAGACGGATCGGTGATGGTCAAGGTCGACGAATTGAAAGCCGCATGCAATATGGACGACGCAGTGCTGTGGGACGTGCGCAGCGACGGCGAGTGGGACGGCAGCGCCGGCCGGGGCAATAATAGGGTCGGCCACCTTCCTGGCGCCGTGCACCTGGAATGGTTCGACTTAATGGACCGGGAGACACACCGGTTTAAATCCCCACAAGAAATCCGGCAAATCCTGAACGAGAACGGCATCACCCCCGACAAGAAGATATTCTCTTATTGACAGGGCGGCATCCGTGCGGCGCACGGCATGTTCGTCCTTCGGCTTCTGGGCTACGAAAAGGCCAAGAACTATGACGCCTCCATGGGTGAGTGGGCCAACCAAGAAGACACCCCCCTAGTCGTCTAGCCCATCACCAAATCTCCCCCTCTGCAAAGGGGGATTAAGGGGAATTTACCCCGCTAATACCCCGTGCTAACCGGCGCTAATGCCCTGGGAATCAACAATCTAGGAGAGTGGTCATGCACTGTAGAGCAGTTTCAGTCCAGATTCAGGCCGGCAAGACCCAAGAGGCAATCGACCTGTACCAAAACTCCATTGTACCTGCAGCCAAGGCGCAGAAAGGATTCGGCGGCGCCTATTTGATGACCGACCCGAAGAGCGGCAAGGCATTGTCCATCACGGTGTGGGAAAGCCAGGCGGACATGGAGGCCGGAGAAGCGGGAGGGTACTACCAGGAGCAGATCACTATGAGTTGAGCGTGGATGCCGGGCCTGAAGCGTAGCTGGGAATTAACGTTCTGCGAATCCCCCGCGGGTGTAATCCCTGAGCTACAACCCCAGCCGCTTGACGATCTCTTCGTCCGTGACAATCGCGCCGCTTAGGCCACGGGCGTCTTGTTTTGCGAGAAACACCGCGGCTTTGGCCATGGCTTGCGGGGTGGGCCAGGTGGAGAAATCGGCGTCGGGCCGTTGGGCTTGGAACCCCTCGGTCAGAACTGGCCCCAAAGGCTTCAGGGCATTGACCGCGATGTTGTACTGGCCCAATTCCGCCGCCAATCCCCAGGTGAACCGCTCCAGTCCCGCCTTGGCCGTACCATAGGCTTGGCCAATCAACACTTGGCCTCCGTCGTCCGCCGATTGCGTTGAAGAGAAGATGTTGCTCGCGGCGTAGGACGATACATTGATGATGCTGCCGCCGCACTGTTTTATCATATGGGGGACAACGGCCTGGCAGCATATGAACGGAGCCCTCAGGTCGATATCCATAACCAAGTCCCATTCTTTGACGCTGGATTCCAACAAAGAGCGGTAGCTGCCTATCCCAGCGTTGTTGATCATCACGTCAACGCGCCCAAACGCATCTATGGTCCGTTCCACCATGGCCAGGATGCTTGCTTCTTCGCGAACATTGCATGCCACTGCTAAGGCTGTTCCACCCAACTCCTGAATCTCTTCAACAGTGGCGTGGATGGTGCCGGGCAGGCCGGGGCGCGGGGACTCGGACCGGGCGGCCACCACAACGCTAACGCCTTCAGCGGCCAACCCCAGGGAGATGGCTTTGCCGATGCCCCGGCTACCGCCGGTCACGATGGCCACTTTTTCTTTCAGGTCAACAGGCATGACCAGCATGTTATCAGATGGCAGAGGGCCCGGGACACGCCTGAGCTTCAACCACTGGCCGGTCTGTGGCGCCGGGGGAATTGCGCTGCGGAAGTTAGACGCAGCAGGGAACCAGCCGGTGAAACACAAGAACCACCTTCGGTTCAGATTCTGGGCAAGACCTGGCGACTACAGGCCATGGTCAAGACTACAGGTAAGGATGGGGTGGATCATCACATCCCTGGAGCATCCCACGGTGACGTCACCCAAAATAACGCTTCAGCAACCAAAGGCCGCTCATTCCCATCGCCCCGGCGCAGGCCACCCAAAAGGTCATTACGCCGGCGCTTTAGCCAAATGTGGAGGATAAGATCGCGCCGACCAACACTAATAGGGTCAGCAAGCAAGCCCACACCACCGCGCCGCTGCGCATGACCTGATCCATCCGGCTCAACGGCTCCATTTGGTTCACACCTCGAGCAACTGTTAGCCGATGCCACCACGCGGTGTTGCCTTAAAACACGCCGGACCACCCTGCCTGAGTATGGCTAACCTGTCCGGAACTAATCCGGAAGCCTGGTCGACTGCCACGCCACCATTTGCCAAGCACCATCCCGTTTGGCGTATACATCGATGAACCTGGCCTCGAATGTGTTGTCGCCGACGTGGAACTTGGCGTGGCCGGTGACCACTGCGGAATCCCCGAATTGACGGACGTTCACGTCCTTACGCTCCACAGACCGGTACTTGGAGCGGCCTGAGGAAATTGCTTCTATGAACGAGGATTTGGTATCGATCCTGGCTGTGGTGTGGGTGTAGATCAAGTCATCGGCTAGGATCTTTTCAAGTGCCTGAACGTCCCCCTTAATCATGGCCTCGACGCGCTTGTTTTCCAATTCGATGATTTCGTCCATGTTTGTCCTCTCATTACTAGATTTAAGCCTAATATAACAAAAAGCCCCAGCCCCCTGGATAATCTGGGGGCTTTTGGTTACCGAACAAGATAGCCTTATTCGCTCCGTCCCATTTGGTTGATCTCCAGGATCATCTCGTTTAACCGTCCGGCGCTTTTCTTGTTGGACCGGAAAGAAATTCTGGGAACTTTCGGATGAAGAAATAACGAAAAATGACCATCTTCGGGTCATCCTGCATCACGTCGTTCGGCCCTTCAAACGGGAGAAGGATATTCACACCAAAGCTGTTTTCCGTCCCGGCCCCATCGATTCCAGCCTTCATGATGCCCGCGGCCGCGCCGGTGATCGCCATGAATCCTTGTTCCGTCATATGGCGGCCAAACCGGGCGGCAAGATCGTAGTGGGGATCGTCTTCCGGGGTCCGCGCCGACCCGAAGATGGAAACCTTGCGTATCGGACGGTACGGCTTGAACACCCTGGCGGCGTAGCGGAACTCGTCCACCGCCCGGTTGATCACCTTCAAGTCTAAAATGTCCAGGTCGTCCCGCTTGCACTTCAGGGCGTTGAGCAGGATCTCCCGGTACAGCCAGGGCCGCAGTTCTCTGCCTTGGAATTCAGCGATTTCTTTGACTTCGGCGAGGATGTCGTCAACGGTATCTAGCTTCACGGCTTCCTCCTTTCTCTCGGGACGACTCAATGTTCCGGTCTCCTGATTTAAGCACAACGGCTCCGATCAATGACCTGGCGGCGTATTTATGGCCCCAAATTCCCCGATTATTTCTCGTAGGCTACCAGCATAGCCGCCAGTCTTATGCCGAATCAACCCCGAGAAAAATCTCTGTGCCTGGACGCGATCTCCTAAATGCGGCTTCATTTTGTATCTCCTAGCGTCAGCAAAATGCGCCGGCCCAGCCTCAATAATTCGCAACTTCGTCCGCCGTTAGAGATTCGTAAATGCCGAGGCCTATCACAGCCGATCCAATGTCAAAGGATCATGTTGACCTGCGAAATATTTCTGAAGCGCATCGTCAAACACTTGATTTTCGCTAGTGGCATGGGCGAACAGTGTCATCGAAGACCGAAATTTCAAGTCGTCCGGGGAGCCCAATACCTGACGGATTGTTCGTCCGGAAATGTGTGTGACCAGTTCCACACAAAGAAGCAACCGTGGTCCAAGCAACGGGTGTTGTAAATAGGCCGCGGCCTCTGCTAGTGAGGAAATGGCGAACTTCAACGACGCCGGACTGAAACCCAAACCTTCAATCTGGGGGAAAATGAACCAAATCCAATGACTCATTTTTCGTCCGTGTCTCAGTTCGGAACACACCTCATCGAAGACGGGTTCTTGGGTGTCCACGAAACGATGCAAATTATAAGGATCGGTTAAACGGTCGTTCATACCTAACCTGGCTTTATTCAAAGTATCTCATGAGGCCCGGCCGCACCGGCCCACGTGGTTCAGATGCTTGGGGCTCGCCGGTGGCGCCAAGCATCCGCCGCGGCGATGGGAATGGTAACCACCGGGGAGTCTTTCGACGCGACTAAGTAAATGTCCCCGAATTGGGACCGTCTTGGCATCCTGGGAGCATCGTCTCACGGAGTCAGCTGTGAGACCATTATTTTTGTGACAAATAGTGACCTTCATGACAATAAGTGACAGGGTTAGTTGGTAGGCAGGTAGGCAAAATTGTTGGAACCCCCTCGATATCAGGCGGCATTGATACGGAGGCGAAGATGAATCAGGAATACCAGAGAAACTCCAGAGAAACTCAGATCAAGCAAGCCACTATCGATTAAGGTGGACCCAATGATTAAGACAGCCTGATGGCTAAATTAAGAGAGTCTCCCGCCCCTACGCTAGGTTTCACCAAGCCCGATGTCAGCCCTGGTTCTTGAGCTGCTACCCTCTTTTCTGCCTGGCCCTTTTGGTACACCTGTGCTGGGGTTCGATAGCCCAAAGACTGGTGAGGTCTCCGCCGGTTGTAGAACTCCAGGTAAGCGTTGATCCCAACTCGGGCTTCTGCGACAGTCTGGTATGCCTTCAGATACACCTCCTCATACTTGATGCTCCGCCACAACCGCTCCACAAAGATGTTGTCCAGGTACCTACCTTTACCATCCATGCTGACCCGAATGCCCCGCTCCTCCAACGTCTGGGTAAAGGCATCACTGGTGAACTGTGCCCCCTGGTCCGTGTTAAAGACCTCCGGCCGTCCCTTGCCCAATGCTGCCTCCAACGCCGTCACACAGAAGTCCGTGTCCATGGTGTTGGAGAGCTTCCAGGCCAGCACATGCCGGCTGTGCCAGTCCATGATGGCCACCAGGTACAGGAAGCCCTGAGCCATGGGAATGTAGGTAATGTCCGCCGCCCAGACCTGGTCGACCCGATTAACATCCACTCCCTTCAGCAGGTAGGGATAGACCCGATGTCCCGGAGCTGGCTTGCTAGTGTTGGGACGCCGATAGATGGCTTCCAGGCCCATCAACCGCATCAGCCTTCGAACCTTGCTTCGGCTCACTAGGTAGCCCTCTGCCAGCAGCCAGGCCTTCATCCTCCTGGAACCGTAGAAGGGCGTCTTCAAATACTGACGGTCCATCCGAGCCATCAACTCCAGGTCTTCTGCTGCCGCTAACACCACTGGAATACCCATGGCGGCACGCCCAGAAATTAAAGTTGGGAAATTGGTGCCTTACTTGAGGTTCTCTGCACTGATTGAGGTCATCTGGTGGCATGCCCTCAAACTGGGAGAGAGTTCTTTGATCCAGACTTGTCGCGGTTGCGATAGTGTCTTCCCCGCTACCCGCGCCAATCAACTTTACTGCCGTCCCCCTTCAGGCTCGTCATCCAACGTGAGTCCTTGTTCATCGAGAATGCGAATGAAGGGATACCGAGACGCAAACAAGAGCCAACGGGAAGCGCCTCAATCCGCCTCAAGATCTTTAGTAATCGGAGGAAACATGAGAGGTCATATCAAACAACGGTCCAAAGGCAGCTGGACGATAGTGTTGGACTTGGGCCGCGATCCCAGCACCGGGAAACGTCGCCAGCAATGGGTGACCCACCGAGGTACCAGGAAAGAGGCTGAAAAGAAGCTGGCCGAGCTGCAGAACCAATTGAAGGACCGAGTGGAAGCCGGAGAGTCCTGGGTGGATACCGATTTCGTGTTCACTAATGGTATCGGGAATTGTATCGACCCAGATAACTTGCGGCGTCGCTCATTCGGGCCATTACTCAAAAACGCGGGGCTTCCCCCTAATTCGGTTCCACGACCTGCAACACACAGCTGCCACACTTCTCTTGGGTCTGGACACGAGGCCGAAAGTTGTACAAGAGCTACTCGGACACAGCCAAATTGGCGTAACTATGGATAACTATTCTCACGCCCTCCCGACCATGCAACGCGAGGCAATGAACGGCTTAGACCAGCTACTCCGTGCCTAACACATTTGGGTTGCTGTCTAAATTGCTGTCAAATCAAAAGGCCCCGGCTCCATTTCTGGAAACCGGGGCCTTTTCGTGCCTAGATTTTGGTAGCGGGGGTTGGACTCGAACCAACGACCTTCGGGTTATGAGCCCGACGAGCTGCCACTGCTCCACCCCGCGATGTTTTGGGCCGGGGTTAAATCCCCCTTAATCCCCCTTTCCGACGGGGAAAACGTGGCCCCCCTTTTACCAAAGGGGATGGGGGGATGTTCACCACTGAACAAAAAGCTAAATCCTGAAATTTTGCTGATAGCTGACGGCTGTATGCTGACAGCCACCAAAAGTTTGAAGCTCATAGCGTGGGCCAAATCACTCGACCGGTTAGTACCGGTTTGCTGAGGATGTTGCCATCCTTACACATCCGGCCTATCAAGCAGATAGTCTCTCTGCAGTCTTACCCCCGAACTGAATCGGGGAGGGAGGCCTAATCTTGGGGGATGCTTCGCGCTTAGATGCCTTCAGCGCTTATCACTTCCAGACATGGCTACCCAGCGCTGCCCCTGGCGGAACAACTGGAACACCATAGGTCTGTCCCTTCCGGTCCTCTCGTACTAGGAAGAGGTTCCCTCAAGCCTCCTGCGCCCACGGCGGATAGAGACCGAACTGTCTCACGACGTTCTGAACCCAACTCACGTACCCCTTTAACCGGCGAACAGCCGGACCCTTGGGACCGCCTTCAGCCCCAGGATGGGACGAGCCGACATCGAGGTGCCAAACCTCGCCGTCGATGTGAACTCTTGGGCGAGATAAGCCTGTTATCCCCGGGGTAGCTTTTATCCGATAAGCCACGGCCCTTCCACACGGTGCCGTAGGATCACTTTGCCCGACTTTCGTCCCTGCTCGACTTGTAGGTCTTGCAGTCAAGCTCTCTTATGCCAATGCGTTCTATGGACGATTTCCATCCGTCCTGAGAGAACCTTTGGACGCCTCCGTTACATTTTAGGAGGCAACCGCCCCAGTTAAACTGCCCACCAGACACTGTCCCTTTGTTGTGCAAAGGTTAGAACCAAAAACAGACAAGGGTGGTATTTCAACAATGGCTCCACCCCGACTGGCGTCGGGGCTTCAAAGCCTCCCACCTATCCTACACATGCCAGCTCCCAGCCCAATATCAGGCTACAGTAAAGCTCCACAGGGTCTTTTTGTCCTGCCGCGGGTCGCCCGCATCTTCACGGGCACTGTAATTTCACCGAGCCCTCCGTCGAGACAATGGCCAAGTCGTTCAACCATTCATGCGGGTCGGAACTTACCCGACAAGGGACTTCGCTACCTTAGGCATTTTGTTACTCCCCGAAAACCCCCATGCTGACCTTCCCCAAGGGGAAGGAAGTGTTGGAGCAGCCGGAGGGGCCGGTCATTTCTGCCGACCTCTGTATGTCGCCATACAGATCGGACCATATCTTCCCGCACGTTCCGACAGCGGGTCTGGCGTATGGTCTCTGAGGATTCCTAAGAGGTCCGTTCCGGTCCATGGACATGGCCCAGAGCATCGTCTCCCAGGTCTTTCCTGCTGATTATCCGCGCCGGACGCATTGTCACCAACTGATTCAGATTAAACCAGCGGGTAGCGCCGGATACTCGGACTTTCCAGCATATAGCCAGATTTTATAACGGCCTTGAACAGCTTCCTGACCAAGGGCTTGCGCCCTCAGCCCGGTTGGGCTGATCGGTTGACCGTTAGAGTTACGGCCGCCGTTCACCGGGGCTTCAGTTCGCAGCTCTCACCGCTCCCCTTAACCTTCCGGCACTGGGCAGGCGTCAGCCTGTATACGTAGGGTTTCCCCTTAGCACAGACCTGTGTTTTTGTTAAACAGTCGCCCGGCCTTCTTCTCTGCGCCCCCAAAACGCTCCACCAGCTAGTGGTATCACCTTCCGGGGGGCCCTTTCTCCCAAAGTTACAGGGCTCTTTTGTCTAGTTCCTTAACGGAGGTTAGCTCGAACGCCTTGGGACTTTTATCCCAGCACACCAGTGGCGGTTTGCGGTACGGTCGCCAAAATTCCATATCCACGAAGCTTTTCTTGTCGGCTTGGGTTCAGCAGAATTTCGTAAGCCCGAAGGCTCCGATTCCCCCAATCCTCGGCTCGTAGCGCCGGAGTGGATTTGCCTGCCCCGGCTTGGCCTACAATTGGGGACACACCATGTCCAATGGGCATGCCCTACCTACCCTTCCGCACTCCTCCTTGGATTTAAGCGAAACAACGGCGGTGCAGGAATATTAACCTGCTGTCCATCGCCTTCGGCGCTTGCCTACGGCTTAGGACCGACTAACCCTACGCCGATAAACGTTGCGTAGGAAACCTTGTGCTTGCGGCGTCAGGGATTTTCACCCTAATTTACGCTACTCATTCCGGGATTCTCACTTCCCCGCGCTCCAGACAGCCTCACGACTGACCTTCATCGCCCGAGGAACGCTCCCCTACCATACCCAGGCAGTATTCAAAGGATCCGGCTTTTCACCCGCGGGTTTCACCGCCAGCTTCCCCTCGGCGAACCGAGGTTCCGCTTTTGGATCCACCTTTGAGATCCAAGATTTAACCTTTGTACCTGAACATCCACGGCTTCGGCGGCAAACTTAAGCCCCGTTACATTTTAGGCGCGAAACCCCTCGACCAGTGAGCTGTTACGCACTCTTTAAAGGGTGGCTGCTTCTGAGCCAACCTCCTGGTTGTCTGGGGGACCTCACTTCCTTTCCCACTTAGCCTGCGCTTAGGGGCCTTAGCCGGTGGTCTGGGCTGTTTCCCTTTCGACCGACGCACTTATCTGTGCCGGTCTCACTCCCGGGTATCGGTTGGATGGCATTGGTGGTTTGATTGGGTTTGGTAAGCTCACGCCCCCTAGCCCATTCAGTGCCCTACCTCCATCCACCTAGTTCCCGAGGCTGCACCTAAATGCATTTCGGGGAGAACTAGCTATTTCCGAGTTCGGTTGGCATTTCACCTCTACCCACAGCTCATCCCAAGCTTTTGTACAAGCCACGAGTTCGGTCCTCCAGTGCGCGTTAACGAACCTTCAACCTGGCCATGGGTAGCTCACCCGGTTTCGAGTCTACTACATGGAACTTGACGCCCTATTCAGACTCGCTTTCGCTACGGCTCCGGAACTACAGTTCCTTAACCTTGCTCCATACAGTAAGTCCCCGGATCATTCTTCAATAGGCACGCCGTCACCCCGGCCTAAGCCGAGACTACGACATTCTGTAGGCTTACGGTTTCAGATCTATTTCACTCCCTGCTAAGGGTTCTTTTCACCTTTCCCTCACGGTACTGGTACGCTATCGGTGACCAAGGGTATTTAGCCTTGGAGGGTGGTCCCCCCAGCTTCCCACAAGGTTTCCCGTGCCCCGTGGTACTCAGGGTAAGCACCAGGAGTCTCATCCATTTCGCCTACGGGGCTTTCACCCTCTATGACGGTCCTTCCCAGGCGCCTTCGGCTAAAGATGAGATTTTTAACTCCTTCGGGTCTAATGAGGCGACCCAAGGTGTTCCCTACAACACCGGTACGACATAGGCCCTCACGCCGTTAGGTCGTTCCGGTTTGGGCTATTCCCCGTTCGTTCGCCACTACTAGGGGAATCTCGGTTGATTTATTTTCCTCGGGGTACTTAGATGTTTCAGTTCCCCCGCTTACCTTCCCGGTTTACACCAGGATAATCCGACTCAACACCGGATTGGGTTACCCCATTCGGGAATCCCCGACTATGCCTGTTAGACGGCTCATCGAGGCTTATCGCAGCCTTACCGCGCCCTTCATCGGCCCTTGGTCCCAAGGCATCCACCGTAAGCCCTTACTAATTTGACCCACGCTAGGAACTTCAAACTATTGCAAGCTCGCGCTCGATTGCAAGCTCGCGCTCGATTTTTTCTATCGCAGGATTATTTGCTTCTTATTCAGTTGTTAAGGTGCCACACAAGAAACAACGGCCAAGGTTGCCCCTAAGCCGTTGCTCAGGTTTCCCAGTTCATGATCTTTACCTTACGATGTTTCGCATCCTCAGATAAATACCTTCCCCTCGTGCGTCAAGACATTATAGGACGCTCTATTTCCACAGTCAAGGGGTATCCACGACTATTTTACCGTCCCGCCGCGGCAAGACGGGCTGACCTCATCCTGTTGGATATCTCTCAGGGCCAACGTTGGCCTACGCTTTATCCTGCGGTGGGACGGTCTGGAGATTCTACCCCTTAGTGCTGTACACTAGGTTGGCCTTTTTACATAAGGACTTCGAATATCTCCCGGTTGCCTGAGACGGTCACGGCATTGACGTCGTCAATCAATTTCTGGGTGGGTGCATCGGGGTTATCGTAAAGGCCACGCTCGCCAGCAAAATATTGGTCAAGACTGTCGACTTCCTACTCATGGTAAACCGTGTCCAATGGACCCGATAGGTCTACCATCAACTTGTGATATGTGATGCCGCCGGCCTTCATGAAATCGATGACGACCTTCAAATGTTCCAGATCTTCCGGCACCTTGCCCCGCTGGGCCGTGTATGTCTCGCGTATCATGTATTTCATTTTCTACCTCCTTTTTCTGGTTCACTTCCCGTGGCGCCGGCCGGCCGGTTACTTGACCTGCAGGTCGCGTAGATCGCTAATAACAACCAAATCCCTCCAACCTACCGACCCTTGAACTCCGGCCTCCTCTTCTCCAAGAACGCCTGCACCGCCTCTTTGTGGTCCTCGGTGGTGCGGGCTTGCTCCTGGGCCACGTGGGAGATATCCAGGCTTTCCTTCAGGTTGGTCTCCAGGCTCTTGTGGATCAGGTACTTGATCATGGAAAGGGATTGGGTAGGCCCCCCGGCTAGCCTGGTGGCCAGCTCCATAGCCGTTTCCTGTAGCTTGTCGTCGGGCACTACTTTGCTGACTAATCCCATGCGGTGGGCTTCCGTTCCGTCAACCCGGTCGCCGGTATATTGCAGCATAAAAGTGTTGCTAAGGCCGACCAGCCGGGGCAATTGCCAACAGCTTCCGTCCCCGGGGATCAACCCCATGCGAACGAAGGCTTCCGAGAACTGGGCGCTCTCTCCGGCGATGCGAATGTCGCAGGCCAAGGCGGTGCCCATACCCACGCCATAGGCATGGCCGTTGACCGCCGCGATGGACGGTTTCTGCAGCTCATGGAGCCGCAATGGAATCACCGCCGCGCCTCCCTCGCCGTCGCGCCGCCGGGAATATTTGGTTTCCATCCGTCCCCAGGGCAGAGGCTCAGGAGCTGGGCCGGCCGCGTCTTTCTCTTCCCGGTCTTGAATCCTCTGGTTGAAGCCCCGCACGTTGGCGCCGGAGCAGAAGGAAGGGTCCGTGCCTGTCAGCAGAAGCACCCGTTGTTCTGGATCCCCGTCAAAAACGTCCAAGACCTGGCGCATCTCAGCCGCCATATCGGCGCCCATGGCGTTGCGCGTGGGCGGATGATGCATCGTCAGTATCAATATCCCATCCCGAATCTCCGTCTTTATAAACTGATAAGCCATGAAAAATCACCTGCTTTTAAGTTCCGCCGGAGAATGATGACACCCCGGCGCCAGAGCCGTTATAATCCCAGTATAAAACAAGCTAGAAACCCGTTTCGCCACAAGTTAGCACACGTGGCAAACAGGCACAACAACGGAGGCCAAAGCCATGAAACAAGGCAGCGTCACCAACCTACATATAGCAAGAGTAAAGGGGACGCCCTCGGACCCGGTTCAAGAAGCCACAGCCCTATCGGGTAAGGGTTTGGAGGGAGACCGGAGTTGCAATGCCGACAACGTCCGCCAGGTCTTGTTCATGGATAAGGAAACCCTGGATCGGATGGAGCTGCAACCCGGCCAGATCAAAGAGAATATCACCATCCAAGGCATAGACCTGACCCAAGCCAAGGCAGGTCAGGTGTTTTTCGTCGGAGACGAAGCCACCATGGAGGTGGTGGGAGAGTGTGAGGCTTGCGGCAAGATGGACGCCATCCGTCCCGGCCTGCGCGAGGGGCTGGGCGGCCAGAGGGGAATGTTGGCCAAGGTCATCAACGGCGGCGCCATCAAAATTGGCGACTCGGTGCGTATCGAACCTTAGACTCCCTTCTGCCATGAATTAGTAATATATAAGGGTAGAAATCTCAGTGAGAGTTGTGAAATCCCTTGGGCTAATCAGACCTCCATCGAAGAGCTTCCTGGAGAACACTTCATAGCATCGTAGACCTCGGTCTTGACGACTCGCCCCAGGGCTGATGTTGATCACGTTGTGCTGTTTACATTTATGTAAGAGGCAATAATCCAGGAACAAAGGCGCAAGAGCACTGAGTCGAAAAAACTCACCTATCCGTGGCGAGGAAGTCACCGTAACATAGGAAATAAGGTCGTTACCTGGGTTGGGACCGGGCTCGCAACCTCTCTAAAGGAAGTCGCTGACGTCTGGACCGCCTCATGTTGCTGAAGTCTATTGAATGCTAAAAATCAACCCAGGCGCCAACCTCTTCCGCCTGAGCCTGTTGATACAGATACGCTGCCGAAGCAACATCTTCCACGGCTAACCCCAGAGACTTGAACAGCGTGATTTCGTCGGTAGCGGTGCGGCCTGGGCTGGCGCCGCCCAAGATTTCGCCCAGCTCGGCCCGAATATTCTCCGGCCCAATCGCCCCCTCACGCATGGCAAACAGATAATCCCCGGCCTCATTCAGCGTCGACTCCCGCTGATCCACAAAGGCTGGCGGCGGCCATGGTCGCGGTGTCGATTTCGCGGTTAGTCGGGACGCTTGAGCCGACTACGTTCAAGTGTACGCCCGGCGCAAGCCAGTCACGCTGCGTGATCGGTTCTTTGGCCGTGGTGGCGGTGACGATCAGATTGGCCCCACGAATGGCTGCCTCGACGCTGCTGACGGCTTCAATCGGGAAGGGGTAGTGTGGCTCAATCTCGGCGGCGAAGCGGGCGGCGCTTTCCGGGCTGCGGCTGGCAACGCGCACCCGTTTGATGGGGCGCACCGCCGCCATCGCCGCTAGGTGGCTGCGGGCCTGCACCCCGGTCCCGATGATGGCTAGAGGTCTGGCCGGAAAGCCATTGGCCGGGTTTCGCGCTACGCCAGATAGACGTATTATAGTCTTATGTGGCATGATAGTGTCTGTAATACAGTTCAAGAACCCACTGTTACATCGATAATCGTCGCTAAGAAAATGACGACTTGGGGAGAATCGGGGTTTCCGTCCGAGTTTCTAGGTCCCCGGCATCCTCTTGCGCCAGCAATTTCGTCGCTACCCCGGAGACGGCCGCCGTCCTTATAGCTGTAATGGCCGAAGCGTTCATCAAGGCCAATAGCTCCCCCGTTTCAGCGCTGAACAACATCACCGATCCCTGGTGAGCATCTTTGCCGATAGCCGGATTTCCGGGGAAGACACAGACGGCTTTTAAGCCAATTGCCGCTTGCTCACCGGAGATGGTGGCCGGCATTAGGCCCATCAACCCCCTAGAATCGGGCGGACGGATGATGGTGCGCAAGGGTTGGAAAGCCTGTCCCCTGGCTTAAGCCGCCAGGGCATCTTCCATAACCGAGATGCAGGCCGACATGGGCAGGAGTTCTTCAACAGCAGTTTCATTCAGGATGAGGATTTTCATAGACGAATCTCCTTTTCCCCCTTATCGCGTAAACACCATCGCGTAAACACCGGTATTGATAACTGTATCCCCGAAAACTCGGATCCGCATGGGTAACCTAAATGGGAAATGCAGCATAAAAGCCCCGGATCAATCTCCGGGGCCTTTGTGATTTATGATGCCAATCGGTAGTTAGGGCTGGCGGCCCATGATGCCAAGAAACCTGTCTTGCAAGCTAGCGCTGGCCGGAACTTGAACCTCAGGGCCCATGATCTTAACCCCGCCGAACTCCTCCTCACGCATATGTTCCATCATAGGCGCAAATGCGTTATGGCATACTTCCACCAGATGGCTGTCAAGAGTCGTGTTCTGGCTGGTTCCTTTGGCCAGGTCCCAGGTATGCACCAGCAGGTCCCACGTGGGATTCATGAGGAACTCTGCCCTGGTCATCTCACCAAAGGGCGAACTGATCCGTTGGTCAAGGGACCCCACAGACTTCAATACTTCCACGACATTGCCTATGCCGGCGTCGAGTAGTTCCAGAGCGTCTCCCTCTGGTAAGGGTCCGCCGACGTCCAAAGGGCTTACCGTGATGTTTTCGCGGTACACTCCTGCCACAAACCCAGCGACTTTGAGATTGTGGTTGATCAACGCCTGGACATTCCACTCTGTGCATGGGGTTGGATCTCCCATTTGGTTGAGCCCCACCCCCGACAGTGTCTTCCGAAATCCCTGGGCCGCCGCCTCGTATAGCTCAATCGGATTGCCGCCTTGCTGCGCCATTGCGATCTCCTTACGCCGCCGGTTGACGGCAAACAAATATTCCAAATTCTAGTAAACACTCTGCGGAACGATCAAGCGGGAACCCGATGGGTTCCCGCTTTCTTGCGCCTTGATGAATCAGAGGCGACCAGTATGATCAATTCCGGTTTTGCAACTCTATGGTGTCCGCCCGAATGCCCCCAGCATCTGATCCTGAAGACCGGCAGAGTCGGGCACCGCAACCCTAGGACCGACGATGTGTTTGCCGCCGAACGCCATACTCCGCTACCCGTCGGCCTGGGGTCCCATCGCAGCGAAACACACCTCCGTCAGCATCGGGTCCATCGTGGTGTTTTGGCCGGTTCCCTTAGCCAGATCCCATCGATGCATCAGCAGGTCCCAGTTGGGGGTGATCAAGAACTGGCCCCGGGTCATGTCTCCGAAGGGGGTGTTGGTAACTGTTCAGACTTGATGAGGTGAATTGGCTCAAAGCCGTTGGAACAACGCTGGCATGGCCGGGGGAGTTGTGGCATACCAGGGAGGTGGACACTGAACTAGACCTGAACGCGGCGAGTGGCGAAACTCTGCTGGAGATAATTGCCGGCCAGCGGGGAGTCATTGCCGATTTGCAAAGGCGGATTGGGGTTCTGGAATCCCGTCCCAACCGGCGCGGGTCGTCGGGGATGCCGGGTAATCAGCCGCACTCCAGCCGGCAAGCGCCGGAGAAAAAGGAGCCCAGAAAGCCGCGCCGCCATGGCTTCGCCCGCCAGCGCATGACTCCTACCCGGCGGGTGGAGCATGCCGTGGCGGTCTGTCCCGACTGCGGGACTCACCTGAACGGCGGATGGGTACAGCGAACTCGGGAAGTCATTGAGCTACCGGTGGCTCCGGTAGAAGTGACCGAGCACGCCCTGGTAGCCCGCATCTGTCCGGTATGCCAGCGGCGCCGGCTGCCCAAAGAGGCCCTGCAGGGGGTGGTCTGGGCCAGCAGCGCCTGGGGGTCAATCTGGTAAGCCTGATGGTGACCCTGCGGGAGGAGGGACGGTTGCCCATAAGAATCATCCAATGGTACCTGGAGAGCGTCCATCAGTTGCACCTGAGTGTTGGCGCCATCGTCGAGGCCGTCCATGGAGTAGCCCGTCAGGCTGAGACGGCGGTGCGAGAGGTGCTCGAGCAAGTCCGCGCCAGTCCCGTGGTGCAGGGCGACGAAACCGGCTGGCGCCAGGACGGGAGCAACGGCTATGTTTGGACCTTCAGCACTCCCAGCGAACGATACTTCCTGCGTCGGGGTCGGGATAAGGGGGTGGTGGATGAGGTGCTGGATTCCTCCTTCAGCGGAGTGTTGGTCAGTGATTTCTACGCCGCCTATAACCACTACCCGGGCCTGAAGCAACGGTGCTGGGCTCATCTGCTGCGGGATATCCATGACCTGAAAGGGTTGTACCCAGAAGACGCTGGGCTGGCTCAGTGGGCCGAGGCGGTTCACCAGGTCTACACGGAGGCCAAGGCCTCGGTCCTTCCCCGAGCCCAGCCAGGCCATCGCACCCAGCTAATGCTGGAGGAGAAACTAATGGTCTTGGCGCGGCCTTTCCTTAAAGATCCCCTGGCGGTTCAGGCCAAGCTCTGCCGGCGCATGGGACGGTTCATCAAGGAACTGTTTGTCTTCGTGTCGGACCCAGCCGTGCCCTCAGACAACAACGCCGCCGAGCGGAGCCTGCGGCATCTGGTAACCAGTCGCAAGATCAGCGGCGGCGCCCGCTCAGGGCAGGGCTCCGACAGCAAGATGACCTTGGCATCCCTCTTTGGCACCTGGCGGGCCAGAGGTCTCAATCCCCTCCTGGAATGCCGCCGGTTGCTCACTTCCCCTCAACTCTGAACAGTTTCCGACAGGTGCGTTGATGGGGTTCAAGGGGATGGAGTCAGTAGAGTTGGTCTGACGAACTCGCCTATCGCGAAGTAAGGCCTTCGTTATGAAAAAGAATTATCGTCTCCATTACGGCTTTTAGCCGCAATGGAGAATGCGCTTGCTACCAGGCTTCGGCAGTTGCTTTGGCGACTGCCCGGGGCACATCGTGGTCTAGGGACCAGGGTATGACGTTTTCGGCGGTGGGTTCTATCACCAAAGCGGCCAGCGCCTCCGCCGCGGCCAGTTTCATCTGGGTCGTTACCCGGGTGGCGTGGACGTCCAATGCGCCTCGGAACACGCCGGGGAACACCAGGCTGTTGTTAATCTGGTTGGGAAAATCGCTGCGGCCGGTGCCCACAACCCTGGCGCCGGCGTCCCGAGCTAGGTCCGGCATGATCTCCGGGATGGGATTGGCCATTGCGAACACGACTGATTCAGAGGCCATTGAAGAAACCATCTCAGGAGTCACCGCATCGGCCACAGACAGGCCGATGAACACGTCGGCCCCTCGTAAGGCGTCGGCTAGGCTGCCCTGCAAGTTGTCTGGGTTGGTGGTGTCCAGCATCTCGGTTTTTACGGGCGTCAGATTGGTGCGGTCACGTTGGATGATTCCGGTGCTGTCCACCAGGGTTATGTTCTTGGCGCCGTAGTCCAGCAACAGCTTGGTCGAGGCGATGCCTCCGGCGCCGGCGCCGGAAAACACGAACTTGGTGTCTTCGATACGCCTGCCGGTGACGTTAAGCGAGTTTATGACCGCCGCCAAAACCGCGATGGCCGTGCCGTGCTGGTCGTCGTGGAACACGGGGATGCCCAGGTCCTGCAGGGCGTCCTCAATCTCAAAACAACGGGGAGCGGCGATGTCTTCCAGATTGATGCCGCCAAAACTGGGGGCCAGCATGCGCACCGTCTGGATTATCTCGTTGACGTCTTGGGTGGCCAGGCAAATAGGGATGGCGTCCACTTCGGCCAGGCCCTTGAACAGGATGGATTTGCCTTCCATCACGGGCATGGCGGCTTCGGGTCCAATGTTCCCCAGGCCCAATACGGCCGAACCGTCGGTGACGATGGCGACCGTGTTGGCACGGTTGGTCAAGTGATACGACTCGGATTTATCTTCGGCGATGGCCATGCACACCGAAGCGACGCCGGGCGTGTAGGCGATGGACAGGTCGTCAAGCGTTTCCACCTTCATCTTGGGGGCGATGCTTACCTTTCCCCGGGTTGCCCGGTGCTTAACGATGGCTTCCTGTCCGTAATCCCTTGTCTGACCAACCATTTGCGTTTCTCCACAGATTTCTAGAATTATATTTTCAATGCAGCCGCATCTGTCTTTTTTCCCTTTGTTGCCGAGAATTATCCGGTAACCGCGCCCTCGGAGGCGGATGAGACCAATTTGGCGTACTTGGCAAGGGCGCCCGTGGTGTAGTTGGGGGGCAACGGCTGCCACGAGGCCCGGCGGTCTGTAAATTCCTCTTCGGTCAGCTTTACATCCAGCCGGCGCCCCGGAATGTCCAAAGTGATGATGTCGCCCTCTTTCAAAAGAGCGATGGGCCCGCCAACGGCAGCCTCGGGGGCCACGTGACCCACCATCGGCCCGTGGGTGGCGCCGGAGAACCTCCCGTCGGTGAGCAACGCCACGTCGTCGCCCAACCCCTGGCCTACCAAAGCGCCGGTGACCGCCAGCATCTCCCGCATTCCGGGGCCGCCCTTGGGGCCTTCGTAGCGTATGACCACGATGTCGCCGGACTTGATCTCCCGGTTTTGTATTGCCTGGAATGCGGCCTGCTCTTCGTCGAACACCCGCGCGGGCCCTTGGTAGACCCTCTCTTGGTGCCCGGCAACTTTGATCACGGCCCCTTCGGGCGCCAGGTTGCCTCGTAGGATCGCCAAGCCTCCGGTGGGGCTCCGCGGGGCGTCCATAGAGGACACAACCGGCTGATCGTCTATTGTTTCAGCGGCCTGGATATTCTCGGCAAGGGTTTTGCCGGTGACGGTCATGGCCTCGCCGTGGAGCAAACCGGCGGCCAGGAGGCGCTTCATGACCACGGCAATCCCGCCGTAGCGGCTAAGGTCGGCCATCACGTAACGCCCGGCCGGTTTCATGTCGGCGATGTAGGGAGTATTCCGGCTGATGCGGTCAAAATCTTCCAGTGTCAGGTCTACCTGGGCTTCTCGAGCGATGGCCAGCAGGTGAAGGACCACGTTGGTTGATCCCCCCATGGAAACGGCCACGGTGATGGCGTTCTCGAACGCCTGCTTGGTCAAAATGTCCCGGGGCCGCAGGTCTTCTTCCAGCAGGCGGATCAAAGTGCGGCCCACATCCCTAGCCTCGCCCAGTTTGCGTGGGTCGATGGCTGGCAAAGAGGCGTCACCCGGTAGGGACATGCCCAAGGCCTCGATGGCTGTGGACATGGTGTTCGCGGTGAATAATCCGGCGCAAGAGCCTTCGCCGGGGCAGGCCACGCATTGAAGTTCCGTGAGTTCCTCCAGGGTCATGTCCCCGGTGGCGTAGGCGCCCACGGCCTCGAAAACATCCTGGATATTCACGTCCTTACCGTTGTACCGGCCGGGCATGATGCTGCCGCCGTACATGAATATGGATGGGACGTTCAGGCGTGCGATGGCCATCATGCAACCGGGCATGTTCTTGTCGCAGCCAGCGATGGTGATCAGGCCGTCCATCCGTTCGCCGAAGGTCACCAGTTCGATGGAATCGGCGATGACTTCCCGGCTAACCAGGGATGCTTTCATCCCTTCGGTTCCCATTGAAATGCCGTCGCTGACGGTGATCGTGCCGAATTCAAAGGGAATGCCGTCGGCCTGGCGGACGCCGTCTTTGGCGGCTTGGGCGAACCGGTCCAGATGCACGTTGCAAGGGGTGATGTCGCTGGCCAGGTTGGCTATGGCGACGAAGGGTTTTTCCATGTCGTCAATGGTCATGCCCATGGCCATCAGCATGGCCCTGGCCGGGGCCCGCTGGGGGTCGTGGGTCAACTCTTTGCTGCGGTGTTTTAGTTTTAGGTTGTTAGAAGTGATGGTCACCGGAACGCCTCCTAGGTCCACCGCCTTTACGTCTGACATTGGCGAATCGGCATATTATACTCCATGATTTCGCCGCCGGTTGAATCTGATCATAATCGGCACAGATAGGGGTCCGCCGAAGGGAGCCGGGGGAAATCGGCGGGGCCTGGGCGGGTCTTGCGTGGTATGGGCTTTTATTGTAGTCTGAGGCCCAATTCAAATATACGCCATGAGGTAGCGAAATATGTTTAATCCCCTTGCGTGGTTGAAGGTAACTACGGCCCATGCTCATTGCGACATACCCTGCGGAATCTATGATCCTGTATCAGCCAAGATCGCCGCTCAGACGGTCCAAAAAATGGTCTTGCGGATTCAGGCGTTGGCCCCGGTTCCGGCCGACGCGGCCCCCGCTGACCGCCAGGATTACGTAAACAAGATCGCCCGGTATGTGACGGTAAAAGAAGAGCATGCCGAGATCTGCAAAAAGGAACTGAGCATCCTGTGGGCCGATTATGCCTGGCCAAACACGCCGGCGGGTTTCGACCTGCACGGAAGCTTCAATGCGGCGTTGAAATTGGCCGGCCGTTGCAAGCAGAACGTGGACATGGCTGCCTGCGAAGAACTGGTTGCCAGCGTGGACACAATCGCCACGGCATTCTGGGCGACCAAGAGCGTGACCTACAGCGACCCCAACGCCGCCGCCCGCTACGGCGCGTAACCTATCGAGCCTGAGCCTAACGAAATGCGGGGCGTCCCACTTCTGGTGAGACGCTCAACGGGGACGCCCTACAACCAGTTGTCTAAATCAACCCAGGGAGGCCAACGCTTCTTTGGCTATCCCAATGGTCTGGTCGATGTCGGCTTCGGTGTGGACCAGGGACACGAACCCGGCCTCAAACTGGGAGGGCGCCAGGTAAACACCCCGCTCCAGCATGGCATGGAAATACCGCCCATAGGCGGCGGCGTCGGATTGCTCGACCTGGTCTAGCGACGCTACTGGTCCCGGTGAGAAGAAACCGGTAAGCATTGAACCGATTCGGTTGACCGTGCCGGGGATCTCGGCTTCATTGAAGACTTTGGTAAGCCCATCCGCCAGCCTTTGGCCCATGGTTTCCAGTTGTTGGTAGACGCCGGGCTTGTTCAATTGAGTCAACGCCGCGACACCGGCGGCCACGGCCAGGGGGTTGCCCGACAGGGTCCCCGCCTGGTACATGGGCCCCAGGGGCGCCACCTGCTCCATGATTTCTTTACTGCTGCCGTAGGCGCCGACGGGCAGGCCACCGCCGATGATCTTGCCCAAACAGGTGATGTCCGGGGTTATGCCGAACAACCCCTGAGCGCCGTTGTAGCCGATCCGGAATCCGGTAATCACTTCGTCAAAGATGAGCAGGGCGCCGTTCTTTTGTGTCATACTTCGCAGGCCGGTTAAGAACCCATCGGCCGGAGGGACCACGCCCATGTTGCCTGCCACCGGCTCTACGATGATGGCCGCGATTTCGTTGGGAAACCGGCCGAACAGAGCATCCACCGACGAAAGGTCGTTGTAGTCGGCCACGAGGGTTTCGCTGGCGTAGGACTCGGGTACGCCCGCGCTGGTGGGTATGCCGTGGGTCAATGCTCCGGAGCCGGCTTTGACCAACAATCCGTCGGCGTGGCCGTGATAACAGCCGGCGAATTTGATCAGCTTGTCGCGCCCGGTATGGGCTCTGGCCAGCCGGATGGCGCTCATACAGGCTTCAGTCCCGGAGCTTACCAGCCGCACTGATTCCACCGAAGGCAGGGCCTCGCAGATGATCTGGGCGAGTTCTACTTCCTGAGGCACCGGCGCGCCGAAGCTGGCGCCGCCCTCGACCGCCTTTTTCACGGCTTCCACCACCGCCGGATGGGAATGGCCCAGCACCAGCGGACCCCAAGAACCCAGGTAGTCTATGTACTCATTCCCGTCGACATCCCAGACCTTGGAGCCTGATCCTCTGGCGAGAAACGGTGGTGTGCCCCCTACGGCCTTAAAAGATCTGACGGGACTGTTTACACCTCCGGGGATGTATTTCTGGGCCTGGGCAAAAAGCTCTTCAGACTTTTGGAGTTGCATTGTTGAACCTGACAGAAGTGAGGATGTGGAAATCTCCGGGACGGATACGGGAGGATGATTCGATGATTTTACTCCAGCTGTCTTAGCCAGCGGGCCACTTCCTTGGCGTGGTAGGTCAGGGTAATGTCGGCGCCCGCGCGTTGGATGGCGGTCAATAGCTCCAGGGTGGCAGATTTTTCGTCGATCCAGCCCCTTTCCGCCGCCGCCTTGATCATGGAGTATTCTCCGCTGACGTTGTATGCCGCCAGGGGATGGTCGAAACGTTCCCGGGCTTGGCGAATTACGTCCAGGTAGGCCAGGGCAGGTTTGACCATGATGATGTCGGCGCCCTCGGCTATATCGCTTTCTATCTCCCGCATTGCCATACGGGCGTTAGCCGGGTCCATCTGGTAACTGCGCCGGTCGCCGAACTGGGGAGTTGAATCGGCCGCCACCCGGAAAGGGCCGTAGAACGCTGAAGAATACTTGGCGGCATATCCCATGATCGGGGCCGTCTCATACCCACCGGCGTCCAACTCTTGTCGGATGGCCTTCACCTGTCCGTCCATCATGGCCGATGGAGCGACCATGTCGGCCCCGGCCTGAACGTGGGATAAACCGGTGCGGGCCAGCAATTCCAGCGTGGCGTCGTTGTCCACATGTCCGTTGTCGATAACCCCGCAGTGGCCGTGGTCGGTGTATTCGCACAGGCAAACGTCGGTGATGACCATCATACCCGGCGCCTCCCGCTTGATGGTCCGCACCGCTTCCTGAATGATGCCCTCGGGGTCGTAGGCGCCCAGCCCGAGCGGGTCCTTCTCTTGAGGCAGACCGAAGAGAAGCACTGCGGGAATGCCCAAGTCAGCGGCTTCACCCACCTCTTCGGCTAACAGGTCCAGGGAAAGGTGGTTGCATCCGGGCATGGGTTCTATTGGCTGCCGGATATTTTGCCCATGAGTCACGAACATGGGGTAAACGAAACCCGATGCGGACAGACGGGTTTCACGGGTCAATTTGCGCAGCGGACCCTGTTCTCTTATCCGGCGCAAGCGCAGTTCTGGAAAGCTAACCATGTCTATTTCCAATTTCCGGGCGGCGCCAATCCGCCGATGGCTGGGTAGCACGGCCGGGCGCCCCTACTTAGCGGCAAAATACTCGACGACCGCGCCGACCAAGCCTTCCACCGTGTGCTCTTGGGCCACCAGGTCGATCTTCAAACCCAACTCTGTGGCGGTGGCGGCGGTGGTGGGGCCGATGCAGATTAGCGGCAAGTCTTGCAACAACGACTTGTTGCCGTTGAGCATAGCAACCAAATTACGCACGGTGGATGAACTGGTGAATGTAACGGCGTCAATCCCTGATTCAAATGCCTCGTGGGCCTTGTCCGCCATGCCTTGGGACGGGGTAGTCTTGTAGGCGGTAATGCGTTCTACCTGGGCCCCCATCGAAGCTAGACCCTGGGCCAGGGCGTCTCGTCCTATATCCGCCGACGGGAGAAGCACCGCTGTGCCGCTCCCGTCCATAGAAGATAGCTCTTTCACCACCGTTTCCGAGATGGAGCGCGTGGGCACGAAATCAGCCCTGAGCCCTTGGTTGGCCAAGGCTGCAGATGTGGCGGGGCCGATGGCGCCGATGCGGGTGCCGGCGAACGCTCGAGAGTCCCGGCCCTGCATTTTCAGCCGATGAAAAACCGACTCCACCGCGTTGGTGCTGGCGAAGATCACCCAGCCAAAATCGGACAGGCGGCCCAACGCGCCGTCCAACTCGCTGTAGTCTTGCAAGGGTTCTACCTGGATCGAAGGAAGTTCTATCGGTTCCGCGCCCAGTTCTTCCAGCAATTCCACTAGGCGGGAAGCCTGGGTTCGAGAGCGGGTGACCAGGACCTTTTTCCCGAACAAGGGCCGGCGGTCAAACCAGGCAATCTTTTCGCGGAGCTCCACTACGTTGCCAATAACGGCCACCACAGGCGGCTTGAGTCCAGCTTTCTTTCCCTTTTCGACAATGTTTCCCAGATTGCCGGTGACGGTGGTTTGTTTGGCCCAGGTGCCCCAATTTATCAATGCCGCCGGGGTGTCCAACGACATTCCGTTTTTGCCCAACGTCTCTACGATGGAACCCAATGCGGCTAGGCCCATCAGCACCACAAGGGTGCCGCCGTTTTTGGCCAGGACATCCCACGGCACCGACGAATCGGGCTTGGTTGGATCTTCGCTGCCGCTAACCACCGTAAATGAGGTGGCGATGCCGCGGTGAGTGACGGGGATGCCGGCGTATGCGGCGGCTGCGATGGGAGAGGTTATTCCGGGCACCACCTCAAAGGGGATTCCATGTTCGGCCAGGGCCAGAGCTTCTTCTCCTCCCCTGCCGAAAACGAAAGGGTCCCCGCCTTTGAGACGCACCACCGTCATCCCTTCGGAGGCGCGGTCCACCAGGAATTGGTTGATTTGGGCTTGGGTCATGGCCTGGCGGCCGCGTTCTTTGCCAACAAACACTAACTGGGCGGATTCGTGGGCCGACCGGAGCAACGAAGGGTCCATTAAACGGTCGTACACCACCACCTGGGCTTCTTCCAGGCAGCGATTGCCCTTTACCGTTATCAGTCCGGGGTCGCCGGGTCCGGCGCCCACCAGATAAACTTTTCCGGGTTTTGGTTGCACGTAATCCTCAGATATTCGATCTATCGGGTTTGACGTTGCCTAAATTATGGGTTGACAGAGCTCTGCCCCAACAGTTCGCCGCCCCCGCGTTCCACCAGGGCCAGGTAGGCGTCGCTGGCGAGTTGTTTGGGGTCGTGGGTCTGGCCGCGCAATTTGGCCCTGAAGCATTTTTCGCCGTTCTCGGAAGCTAGAAAGACGGTAAGCACCAACAATTCGGCGTCTGATTGAGCGTAGGCGCCCACCGGAACTTGGCAACCGCCTCCCAGAATCTCCAGGAATGCCCGCTCTGCTGTGATCGCGTAGCGGGTTTCGGCGTGATCTACCGGCCGTAGGAGGTTTCGCATCCGGTCGTCGGCGGATCTGATCTCCACAGCCAACACACCCTGGCCCGGAGGCGGGACGAATTCTTGGGCCGAAAGGTATTCGGAAATCTCACCGGTCATGTCCAGGCGAATCAGGCCGGCGGCCGCCAAAACAGCGCCGTCGTAGTCATCGCTTTTGGCTTTGTCGAGCCTGGTGTCCACACTGCCGCGGATGGGCAGAACCTCTACGCGAGGACAGAGGTTCATCAATTGAGCCCGCCTTCTGGGACTGCTTGTGCCGATGCGAGCGCCTGCCGGCAGCCCATCTAGCGGGCAACCCCAACGGTTGACCAAAACATCGCGGGGATCCTTGCGGACAAGGGTAGCACCCAGGGTCAGACCTTCGGGCAGCAGGGTGGGCATGTCCTTTAGGCTATGCACCGCCATGTCCAGGGTTCCGTCCAGGAGCTCCCGTTCGATCTCTTTGACGAAGACACCGAGTCCCATTCCTGGAAGGGCGCCCGTTGCGTTGATATCGCCACTGGTGCGGACGGTCACCACCTGGAAATCCAAGCCAGGATTCAGGGGGCGCAACTTTTCTAGGACCTCTTCGGTTTGGCGCAAGGCTAGGGCGCTGGCCCGGCTGCCCACTTTGATTACGTTGCTATCAGCCAATGTATTTATCTGACCATGTGATCGGTGTATTTGTGGTGGCCTTCAGAGGATTAAACGAGGTTCCAACGATTATTCCGGGGACGATTATCCCCGGCGCCATTATCCCTGGGTAGAGCAGCCTTCCGGGCGGCATTTCTTTACGTTGGGGCACCGGCCGGACGCATCTTCGTCCAGAAGGCCGGACATGATTTGTTTCAGCGCCAACTCATCTTGACCGTCTTGGGCCATGGCTAGCAACTCGGGGGTCAGGCAGCACTGCCACCGTTGCGGGTCCACCGCCACGCCCCTCTTCTTTATTTCCTTGCGGGCTTTGGAAAGCACGGGCGCCAGGTCGGCCCATTCTAGAGCCGGGGAGTCCGCCAGGGTCTCACGAAGCTTCCTTGCCAGCGCCGGACTGGCCCCTCCAGTCGAGATGGCCACCGTCACCGGGCCTCGTTCCATTATGGACGGGGCGATGAAGGCGCAAAGTTCAGCATCGTCGACCACGTTGAGGACTACCCCCAACTGTTCGGCTTCCTGAAATATCTGCTGGTTGACTTGGCGCACATCGGTGGCGGCAATGCCGAGAAATGCTCCTTCCAGATCGCCGGGTTGATATTTCCTGGCGGTCCATTCCACCACGCCTTTTTGCGCCATTTTTTGAATGGCCGGGGTGGCGTCGGGGCTGATTATGGTTACCTGGGCGCCGGTCTCCTTCAACTTGGATATCTTTCCTTCCGCAATCGTGCCGCCTCCGATGATGACGCAACGCTTGCCGGCGAGATTGAGGAACACGGGGTAGTAGGCTGGCATTTTTCTCCTGGTTAACCCCTAGCCGCGTTTTCGGCTGGTTGGGGGTCACGGTACCGGTCGTAGTCGACAACAAAGTATTGCACCCGGGTCTTTTTGTACTCCCGCGTGCTGTAAAGCAGTTGGCGTTCAGTGATACCGGTGGACTCGGCAATCTCCCTCTCTATTTCTTCGCATCCGTCGGTGCTGGTGGCATGGACCATGGTGAAGTGGGTGTAGGGCCAATCGGGGAAGGTTGGCCGTTCGTAACAGTGGGTAACCGCCGAGTGCTGGGCCATGGTCAAGCCCACTTCTTCGGAGCGTTCCGGCGGCACCTTCCAGACGATCATCGCGTTGGCCCGGAAACCGGACCGACGGTGATGCAACACACCGCTGAACCGCCGCATAAGACGCCTTTCTTGGAAATCGGCTGCCCGCTGGAACAGTTCTTGGGTGGTTACGCCTATGGTATTGGCCATGGCGTCAAAGGGCCGCGGTGTCAAGGGCAGGTCCTCTTGCAATTCGCGGATGGCCACCTTGTCCGACTCCGAAAGCTCCTGGGCCTTGTTCCAGTCTTTAGCTGCTTCTTTAGCCGCCTCTGGGGTTTGGCCGGAGCCGTTGCCGTCGGGGTTGTAGTTGAAAGATGAACCTTTCTCTTTGACCATGTCAAAGTTGACGCCGATCTTGAAGAAGCGGATGGTGGGCATCATGCGGAAGCTGAGGGCTTTGGTGTCCCGGCCCATTCGCTCCACGGTGCCGTCTAGGTCGTGGTCAGGCGGTACAGCCAAAGTGAACCACAGGTTGAAATACGAGCCTTCCCGGGCGTAGTTGTGGCTAACGCCCGGATGTTTGTTGATTTCCAGAGCTCCCGCGTTGAGCTGTTCGGGATCAAAAGCCATGGCCACTAACGTGGTTTTATAGCCTAGCCGCCGGGTATCAAAAATGGCGCTGATCTGGCGCAGGACGTTTTGCCGCTTCAATTCGGTCAATCGTTGGATGACGTCATCTTCGGTTATACCCAACTCGTCGCCCAAGCTTAGGTACGGCTGATCCACCAAAGGGAAAGGCCCCTGAACCAGGTTCAATAACTTTCGGTCGGTCAGATCCATGTTTGCTCCGTGTTTGCTCTGTCTGATTTTCTTCTCGTCCGAGTCCACGCCATCCCGATGTACTCCGGGCGCCCGTTGCGATGGGTCCGGTCAGGACATTATTCCAGACGGCCCTGGTAAGATTCCACGACTCCCAATAACATTCGATCCGCTAGTTCCAAGATACGGACCCAAGAACCATATTCGGCCGAATTCAACACCATCGTGCGAAAGAAGACGAATGCCTCTACGGTGTCCTTCAGCGCTACGCCGCGTCCGGCCATTTCCGATCCATATTCCCGCCCCATCACAACCGATTCATCTAGGGCCCGCTGGCGGCGCCTGCCCGCCGGGTTTTCCTGCATCAGCAGGGATAGCAGCTGGCGTCCGAATAACCGCATGCGGACCCGGCCATCTTCGTCGATACTCTGGTACCAGGGCTGGCGGGCAACAGTGTCTTGGTGTAGCCGGCGGCGGATCCGGCGCAGGGCATTCCCTTCTCTAGAGGCGCCCTCTGGAGAGGCTCCCCGAGCCGGGTCTGGCGAAGATTCGGCCCCGTTGGCGAGCGCTGTAACGTCTTCCCGCAGAAACCGCCGATGGCCTCCGGGAGTGCGGTACACCCTGAGGTAGCCGTTATCGGCCCATTGCCTCAAGGTAGCCTCGTTGACTTCCAAATAGCGGGAAGCTTCCCCCATGGACAGCCAGCGGCTTTTATCGCTTACGGCTAATTCAACCATTAAAAATCTATAGAAATCTTATTAATTCTCTAACATTCGGTTAAACCGAAACTGAGGCTATCATAGGGTTTCACCCCAGTCAACGGTGTTTTACGGCCAGCGTAGGTGGAGGTTCGACCGCGGGTCAACAACCATTTTAGCATCGGCTAGACACTGGATTTGTTGAGCTTTGAACGTGGCTGTTGATATAGTTGATTTAGCGCCAGGAATCTTTCCCAAGAATCCTTCAAGGCAAGTCTGGATGCCGATGGACCTGATCCCCTCTAAGAAAGACCTTTTTAGAAACCTCTCCAAGGCTATCGATTCGAAAAGGGTGATCGAAGCCATGGAAGGGGTTCCGCGTGAGAGATTTGTGCCGGCGGAAAGCAGGCATATGGCCTACTCCGACATTGCCCTTGCCATTGGCGAGGGCCAGACCAACTCCCAGCCTTTTATGGTGGCGTTGATGGTCCAAGCCCTGGGTTTGATGGGGGCAGAAAGGGTGTTGGAGGTTGGAACCGGCAGTGGGTATCAGGCGGCGATTTTGTCGAATTTGATCCGAAACGGGCCGGCTCCCAACGGCAAGGTCGTCACTGTCGAACGGATTCCTTCCCTTGCCAGCCGCGCCGAGTCGTTGCTGGCGGAATTGGGGTACGACAACGTGGAAGTGAAGGTGGCGGGCTCCAACTTGGGGTATCCGAGTTTGGCGCCTTTCGATGCGATAGTCGTGGCCGCGGCGGCGCCCAGACTGCCCGAATCCTTGATCGGCCAGCTGGCGGTGGGGGCAAGATTGGTGGCCCCGGTGGGAACCCGTGAGAACCAGGAACTGATTCAGGCATTGCGTACAGAAGATGGGGTTTCCATACGGGCGTTGGGCGCCTGCCGGTTTGTGCCCCTGATCGGCAACGAAGCCTTCCCAAAAATTTAGGCGTGGCCCGGAACGGTTTAGCTGAGCGCGGCGGCGCCTGTTGGTGACGCAATGGTTGGATTTGCCGGGCATCCACGGGGCTTGAGATCAATCCCCGGTGATATAATTTTGCCAATAGGATTCCGTGCCGGGTCGGGCCCAAATGCAGGATTGGCCTGGTGGAGTAGCATCGGATAATGGATGGGTTGTTGGGCCGTTTAGGTCTTGCCGATTCCGGGTGGCTGGACCCGGCGGTTACTTGCGCCTTTTTCCTGTTGACGCTCCTCGGGGCGGCAATCTTCCACAAACTGCTGTTTCCCCTGATCCTTCGCTTCACTCAAAAGACATCTAGTGACCTAGATAACCGCATGGCGCAAGCGACCCGTCTTCCGATGACGGTGGGCATCTTAGTACTGGGGCTCTATTTATCCATCACTCTCGTTCTGGATCTGGGCGCCCGAGCCCAAAGTGTTCTGGATACCGGCGCCGGGGTTTTGGGGCTGCTGTTGGGGATTGTGGCGGCTGCTTCGGCGGTCTCCCAAATGTTCGGTTGGTACATCGATTCCGTTGCAGCATCCGCCTCCTCGCGAGCTAGCATCCGAATGCTGCCGCTTTTGCGCCGAATCACGTCGGCGATGATCTACGGTGTTGGCGCTCTGTTGATCATGGGGTTGTTGCCGATCAACATCAACCCGCTGATCGCCAGTTTGGGCCTGGGCGGTCTAGCGGTGGCATTGGCAATTCAGCCTACCTTGGCCAACCTTTTCGCCGGCACCTACGTGATGACCGAAGGAATCATCCGTCCCGGAGACTATATTGAGCTGGAGGGAGGAGTGGCGGGATACGTGGTGGAGGTGAGTTGGCGCAGCACCCGTCTTCGGACTTGGGGAAACAACTTGGTCGTGGTGCCCAACGCGAAATTCGCCGAGACGATAATCACCAACTATAACGAGCCCCGACCCGCGGTCAATGTGTACTTGACCTGTGGCGTCAGCTACGACAGCGATTTGGACCTGGTGGAAAATGTGTCGTTTGAAGTGATGCGGGAGGAGTTGGAAACCCACCCCAATGCCTTAAAGGATTATGGGGCCTGGTTCGCCTTCGATAGTTTTGGCGAATCCAACGTGCATTTCTGGCTCTTTGTCCAGGCCGACGACCGTTTGGGAAGTTTTTATCTGCAATCGGCGTTGATCAAGCGTCTGCACCGGCGATTCAGAGAAGAGGGGATTGTAATCAATTATCCCATGCGTACTTTACAGTTCCCAGAAGGCTGGGGACCCGATGCGCTTTCCCGCGTAAACGGCGCACGCGCCGGCGGTAGGCCCGGGCGAAATCGACGCCTACTTCGAAGAGGTCCCGGCCGCCTGCAGGGGTCTGAGCGGCCGACACCAGGCAGGGTACGGAAAGACGTAATAAGCGGCGGTGACGTCGACGGTCCCGAAGTCGGTGGCGGAGAAGGACCGGGGGCCTGAAGGTGCAGCCGGGATAACCTTCCGGGCTAACCTCAGTCACACCCTTGCCTCCACTCGTCCTGCCGACTATAATTTTCCGTGGCTCCCCATCGTTTCAGTTCCACTCCACTCACTGGGGGCCTGTAGCTCAGGCGGTTAGAGCGCGGTCCTGATAAGACCGAGGTCGATGGTTCGAGTCCATCCAGGCCCACCAGAGCCCTCGAAAAGGGCTTTTCCAGATACGAAATGACGGCTTTCGCTCTCAGGTGCCACCAGATGCATGGTCGTCAAGCAGGTTTTTGACCACAGTCTTCGCGAATCCGGCAAACGGTTCATCAGCAGCCTGAAGGCCTCCAACCGGTACTCCGAGGCGTACCTGGCCAGCTTGGAAACCAGCGTCGCAATGGCTGCCCTCTACGCGGAGCAGCAGCAGTGGCCTGATGTAAAGGAGATCACCACCGAGCATCTGGAGGAATACCTTGCGTACCTCCAGGACCGGACCAGGTGGTTCGGAGTGCGGACCTATGCCGAACCCAAGAAGCTGGCCAAGGGCCACATCAACGCGCAGTACCGCCGTCTTCACCGGTTTTTCAATTGGCTGGTGGACCGCGGCCCCATCGACGAGAACCCCATGCATCCGATCAAGCCCCCAGGCTTGGATGAGAAGACGGTCCCCGTGGTCACCGAGGACTAGGTACGGGACCTTCTCACTCTCGCTGACCCCGCCCTCGCCAGGACTCCGGCCCACCGGTTTCGCCTGGTCCGCGACCGGGCACTCCTCTACACGCTTTGGGACACGCCGGGGCGACTCGCCGAGATTGCCAGGTTGCGACTGGATGACGTGGACCTGACAAATGGCACATTGCTGGTAATGGGCAAGGGACGGAAAGAACGCAGGATGCCAATTGGCGACGCAGCCAGGTCGGTAGTGTGGGACTATCTCCAGGAAAGGGAGGTCCTCATGCCCCGCACCAGCCTGCTGTGGGTGTCTGAGCAAGGCGAGGCCCTGCTACCCAACGGCATATCCCAAGTCCTGAAGCGCTTGGGAAAGCGAGCGGGAATCGCCGACCTGTGTCCTCACAGGTTCCGCCATTCCTATGCGGTCAACGCCCTTCGGGCCGGGATGCCGGAGCAGGTCCTGAAAATAGTCGGCGGCTGGAGGAAGATACCGGAGACCTACTTCAGGACATTGGGAGAGGAGGACGCCAAGCAGTTTCACCGGCAGGTGAGCCCTGGGGACCGGCTCGGGAGAGCGGCGTCTGTTGGAAGGGCTCGGCAGCGGCCGGGCGGCGGCCAGCCCAGAAGCCGGCTGTGAGGGTATCCTCATGATCGCAGAAGAGGGCGTTGACCACGCAGCCCGTGGCATCATCCACCGCGAACAGTATGGTGAACTGAGGTCCGTCCTCGCCCAGCCACCGGTGGTAACTGCCATCCATCTGGATCAGCATGCCTTCCCGTGGCATCCGCTGCCGGCGCACCCGGTGCTTGGGCGGGCGCCTTCGCCGCGGACTGCTGAGCCCGGCGTTGACCAGGATGCGCCGTAGCGTCGTCCTGCCCATGTCGAGGCCCTCGCGTTCACTGAGCAATTCTGATAGATGGGTGTGGTTGGCTCCCTCGTACACCGTGCGAGCCAGGTGAACCACCCTGCTCCTGGTCGCCTCGGGAATAGCGTTGGCCGGCTTCCGACCCCGGTGGCCATGGGCAAGGGATGCAGCGCCGTTCTTCCGGTAATCCGCCAGTATGCGCCGGGTGTGGCGTGGGCTCACTCCCATCAGTGTAGCCGCCTGATCCAGAGTCATATGCTCTACCAGCAGGCTGTTCAGAACCCGGAGTCTCGTCTGTTCTTTCGGAGTCAAAGTCACATTCTCCATGGAGAGAATGTGACATTTCTGCTGGCCAGTTAGCTAGGACTTTTTCGCTGGACGTCGACATTGTGGCGGTTGAAAAATGTACCGTCCTCTGCCATCCAGAGGTTCGAAGTCGTGCTTATGGGTGGTGGGATGGATGTACCAGGTGGACGTGTATCTACGGATCCGACGGGCGGTGATGGTGGATGGGATGAGCATACGGGAGGTCTCCCGGGTGTTCGGCCTGCACCGGGACACCGTGCGCAAAATGCTGGCTTACTCCGTGCCGCCAGGCTACCGGCAGCAGAGTCCGCCGCAGCGTCCCAATCCTTCGACAAGCTCAGGAGGAGCCATTTACGGGCGTCACCGACCGCATCCTCGAAGACGATCACCAGGTTTCCAAGAAGCAGCGCCACACCGCCAAGCGCATCTTCGAGCGGCTCAGGGACGAGTATGGCTTCGACGGCGGTTACACCATCATCAAGGACTACGTCCGTGAGCACCGCCGCCAGTCTGGTCCACGAGCTGATCGAGGCCCGGGACAAGAGACGGCTGCTCAACCTGCAGCGGCAACTGTCCCGGCTGAACCTGCTGATCATCGACGGACTGGGCTTCGTGCCACTCTCCTGCACTGGGCGGAACTGCTCTTCGAGGTTTTCAGCCAGCGCTACGAGCGGGGATCCATCATGGTGACCACCAACCTTCCCTTCGACGAGTGGACCGAGGTCTTCGGCTCGGAACGGCTCACCGGTGCATTGCTGGACCGGCTCACTCACCACGTGCACATCCTGGAGATGAACGGAGAAAGCTACCGGCTCAAGCACAGCCGGGACAACGCCGCATCCCAAGCTTCAGAAGAAGGGGACGAAGAATAGGCCGAACCGTAGACACTGCCTTTTCCTGCTCCTGCAACGTCGCCACTCTGCCTGAGTTACTGCCGTCCGTCATCACGTCGGTGGTACACGATTTCTCCGCCCCAGTGGCCCAATTTCCCGGCGCCATTGACAACTATCGATCGGTAGTTTCCCCTTTCGATGTCACGAGGATGGCTTTGGCTTTGCGCGCAATTAGGACTTCCCCAACCAAAGCACCGGGAGGGCCTGTGGTAACCAGAGTGCCGACGAGAAACCACCAAGTCCAGAGTTTCTGGACCGCCCCGATTCCTACGATGGCGATGAGTGCCAGGAAAACGATTCCGTGGGTAAGCCCAAAAATCTGTACCATTTTCTCGTTGTTGGCAAAGGAGGCAACGAGCAGCACTATGAGCAGTACCAGATCCGCCAGGGCAATCCATCGCACAATCATTAACCAGCGAAGTACCTGTTGAGCCTCTAGGGCTGACTTCATCCTCATCTCCTGAAGATAATTTCTACTGTGAAATTGTCGGCCAGTCACAGCGCGACCAGTCCTGGCTAATTAGCTTTGCCCCGCGCATCTTCCTTAAGAGACCAAATCGCTAGCAGAGATAGTACCACCCGCGTCCGGCCTTCACTCTCCAGAGCGCGGAGCCGCACAGGTCGCAGTCGCGGCGCTTGCGGGAAAGCTCCTCGTTGGTCAGGGGAACCCCGTCCTTGTCCACCACCTGAGCGTGACAGCAGCGGCCGTCCAGATATTCTCATCGCGGAGGCGAGCGGGTGGCTCCGCTGAGAAAGACGCAAAGGCGAGGCTTGGCCGAATTGTCGCTAGCACAGGCCGACAAATAGAAACTTCGATCGCCCTGGTCTATCCACCTGCCGTACGGTCACCCAATGGTGCGGCGTTGCGAAAGGCGATAAACAGTTCCAACGATTTGGAGTACGTCCTTTGTACACACAGGCCTGGCGAGTCGCCAGACCGAATGCCGTCACGTGGATGGATCCGAGGCAGCGTCAGGGATCTAGCCGTACTGGTGCACCGTGCTGCAGCTCCACCACCGAGGATCGAGGAACTCGCCAAAGAGCTCGAAGACGGGGTAAGGTTCGCAGCAGTAGAGTTCACCCGTCGGCACGCTTACGGGAGTCAACTCGGAGCGAACGTAGCCAGCGTACTAGGCCAATCAGATGACGATGACGGACAGACCAGACGTATGGCAATGACCGTCATAGCCAACGCCCTGGTGTTTCACGAGTCTCTTGCTGAAGTCCAATTCCAAGTTAAAAGCGGCAAGGAGAGTGGTGGACGAGCAGTCCGGCCCGTTGAATCCTTCCGCAACGGGGGCGTATTCGATGACAGCGGCATCCGCCTAGAATGGGAGCGCATCTTGGCGGTCAACTATTGGCCAATCTTCTGGTCTGCCAAAGAGATGCTGGGACTCATGCCAACTGCTACGGCCAGTGGTGTATTAGTACTACAACGACGCGTTATGAGAAAACACGCTCAGGTCTTCTTCTTCAGCTACGGACCGTTCATCATGGGAGACTCGCACTCGTTCGTTGCCAGCTTCAAAATCCGCCCACGAGTTACCTTGTAGGATAACGCGTCGTTGTAGTATTAGGACGGCTCTGGGAAACGAGTCGTCAACTGGTGACAGGAGGAGTGACTCGTTCACACGATCTTACGGGCGTCGTCTTTCAAAAACTCATCGCCGACCGTCAATTTCTCGCGACCTATTACACGCGGCCAGAGGCCGCCGCACTACTGGCAGCCCTCGCTTTGCCAGACAACATGCCTCCAGGCGGTGCAGAATGGGAGGACGAGGAGACACTAGCCAGCGCCCAAGTAGGAGACTTCGCGTGTGGGACCGGGACTTTGCTATCTATGGCCTACCAACGAATATCGCTGCTTCACGAATTGCACGGGGGAGACCCGCGAAAACTACACGGGCCCATGATGCGCCATGGATTGGTTGGACTCGACGTCCTAAATATCGCGGTTCATCTGACAGCGGCAATGCTCGCCGGGAGCCATCCGGACACGCCCTTTGATGGCGAATGCCTATTGACCATGCCCTTCGGTGAACAAGGGAACAATAACGTGGCCATTGGCTCGTTGGACCTCCTTGCCAAGACGGTACAGCCGTCCCTTTTGGATGCAGCAGTCGCAATATCTGCGGGAGGAAGAGCACCCGAAGAGGTCCGAGACCTATTATCTAGAAACTCGGACGGAAACCCCGATTCTCTCCAAGCTGCCGTTTTCTTAGCGACGATTATCGATGTAACAGTGGGTTTTTGGACCGTATTACAGACACTATCATGCCATATAAGACTATAATACGTCTGTCTGGCGTAGCGCGAAACCCGGCCAATGGCTTTCCGGCCAGACCTCTAGTACTACAACGACGTGTTATCCTACAAGGTAACTCGTGGGCGGATTTTGAAGCTGGCAACGAACGAGTGCGAGTCTCCCATGATGAACGGTCCGTAGCTGAAGAAGAAGACCTGAGCGTGTTTTCTCATAACGCGTCGTTGTAGTACTAGGGTACTGACAGAGGAAATCAACGATGGCCCTGCGTAGAGGGTTTAAGTCGGAAGCTGAGAGAATCGCGAGAAACGTGCGGGTGGAACTGGAGATGAATGCCGCTGAGCCTGTATCGCCCGAAGCTCTCGCCGAGTTGCTGGGCATCGAAGTTCGCGCCGGAGATGACTTAGTTCCCCGAGAGAGGTTCCTGGAGCTTGAAGAAGCGCAACCGGGTGCCTTCTCTGCCTGCACGCTACGCCCTTCTGCTGACCGTGTGGTGATTGTTTACAACCCCCTTTGCGCAGAATCCCGGCGTGCCAGCGATCTAGCACACGAGCTTGCGCACACCCTCCTTAGTCATGAGTTAAGCCGGGTCGAAAAGCTCGGTGATGTCACATTCCTTTCATGCGACCCTGTTCAGGAGGAAGAGGCCGCTTGGTTGTCTGGTTGTCTGCTGTTGCCCCGGGCATTGCTCCTATCCGAAGTCCGGAGAGGACAAAGCGCGAAAGAAATCGCAAGGAGATGTGGGGTTAGCGAAGGGATGGCGCGGTACCGGATGAACGTCACCGGTGTCTTGAGACAAAACCGAGCCGTACCCAAGTAACACGAAACTTCAAAATAGTTGGTGGGGGGCCACACCCTGGGGTTCGGTTATGCTTGAGGTCTAGTTAAACCATCAGCGATTGCGGGTGAAGTTACCGGAAGTTCAGACACGTAGCTGCGACCCAAGCCCTTTCCGTATTCGCCAAGCCAACCGGCTAGCGTGGTAGTCCCTGTCGGCGCTGCGTGGGAAGTCAGCAATCCTGTTATCAGACCGTCAACCTCATCCGGTGTCAACACCCCTTCCCGCAGCAGCAGGCCGACCAGCCGGGTCAGGGCTAAGCCCAGGGACGCTGGGACTGAGTTTCCAAGGTGCAGACGCCCTTCGTGCCTCGGTAGCGGAAGAAGCCAGTCGGCAAGCCTCAGCACTCGCCTTGCTTCCGCATGTGGATCGGCCAGCTTGGTATATAAGATGTGCTATGCGAGTTAAACGTTCCGAGGCTCGTTCCCAAGCCGACTCCCGCGGCCATCTGAAATATGAGCCCAAGCTCCGCGTCATCGAGGCGTCTCCTAATAACGACGCAATCGCAGCCGGGATCAGGATTCACCGATGGATGCGTGTTCCTGAAACGAGTTTGGTACAACTCTCTTGGCAAACCGGCGTTGAGCACACGGGTCATGAGGACCTGGGCAGCTGGGAAACCAGCGCGGGCGGTGCCATCGGATTCGGCCTCGTTTCCATCGATACTTGGATAGTCGATGATGAGGTCTTCGCGCTCATATCACTTAACTGATGAATCAGACGAACGTGGTAGCGTATAGCGAACATCACCTTAGCACCTGCGCACAGATGAACATCAATGGCCAAGAAGCGTTAGGCACATATGCGACTGGGACAGCAGACTTTATGCCGACACCACCGAAAGATAGGTTGTGTCAAGGGCGGCGATATCGTGTACCACCGCGGTGTCGAAGGCCAGCATAAATGTCACTCGGTTAGGACGCCATGGTATCAGATGGTGACGGCCCCGCTCCAGCGCCGCACTGAGCCTCCCCTTCACCTCCACCTTTTGTTCCTCGGCGTCCTGGGTGTCGTGGTCATCGCTCTCGGCCACGGCGTAGGCGAACTTCTCGAAGGCGAAGGTCAGAGCCGGTTGGTCGTCATAGGTGAAGGGGAATCATATACGCTGCCTAGCGCCCACCAGCACGGCACAAGCCAACCTAGAGGTCTGGCCGGAAAGCCATTGGCCGGGTTTCGCGCTACGCCAGACAGACGTATTATAGTCTTATGTGGCATGATAGTGTCTTTAATACGGTTCAAGAACCCACTGTTACATCGACAATCGTCGCTAAGAAAACGGCAGCTTGGAGAGAATCGGGGTTTCCGTCCGAGTTTCTAGAGGTCTGGCCGGAAAGCCATTGGCCGGGTTTCGCGCTACGCCAGACAGACGTATTATAGTCTTATGTGGCATGATAGTGTCTGTAATACGGTTCAAGAACCCACTGTTACATCGACAATCATCGCTAAGAAAACGGCAGCTTGGAGAGAATCGGGGTTTCCGTCCGAGTTTCTAGAGTCGCGCAAGCGGAGGCCCCAACAGCATCGCATCGTTCGCGCCTCTACTTGACGCGACAAAGGGAAAGACTCCCACTGCTCTCGTCGTGTCCGAGCCATTGCTGCCGACGGTCTTGACCCTTACGACAAATTGCTCGCCGGTTTCGATAGTGTTGCGCCCGAAGGTACACGTGGTTGTCACGGTCCCCTCTTCACAACTAGCCTCGCGGAACTCATCCCAGGAGCCGTCGTCCCAGGTGACGCCGTCGCCGTCACTCCCGACGTTGATGCTGAACAACCGCTTCCACTCTACGACAATGTCGAAATCCCCCGGAAAAGTGGTCGCGTCGCAACCATCCGGATAGTCCCAGGTAGCTGTGAATACCCCGCCGGAGCTTTCAACCTTAAAATCGTTGAACTGTCCCAGCTGGCAGGTCGTCTGCTGGGCCTGAGTCGGCTCCGCCGTGGGAGCCGCCGGGGTATTGGCCCGGACGAACTTGGACCACGTGCTGGCCCCGTGCTGGTTCACGGCCTTCACCCGGTACATGGAAGAAAGGGAGTTGCGCCGGCAGGAACGACTGGAACGGCTGCGCTCCCGCCAAACAACCCAGGAAGAGACCGAAGGAGGAGCTAATGAATGAACGATATGACCTGACCCCGGCGGCCCTGTACGCCCGGGTCTCCAGCGACCGCCAGGACGTGGACCTCTCGGTGGCAGCCCAGATGCGAGCGCTCCGGGACTACGCCGAGAAGAACGGCTACGTAGTCACCCGCGAGTACATTGACGAGGCCGAGAGCGGGCGCATCGCCGACCGGCCCCAGTTCCGCCGGATGCTGGACGAAGCCAGCCTGTCCGACTCCCCTTTCCAGGAAATCCTCATACGAAGGACGCAATAGCAACAGAAAACTGCGCTACTCGTGGGCGGTCGACCTGGGTTCTCATTCAGGCACTCCTGACGGAAGGGTCCGTTGAATTCCTCCGATGAAGGCGGTTCTTGGTAGTTGAGATAGACCGGTCGGCCCGTCATTGGCATTTGAAACCGGCAATAGGAGTCGGCTTCCTCTGACCCTGCCAGCGCAAGCAGCCGCTCAACAATCCTTGGGGGTACCGGACTCCCAAAGAAAAAGCCCCCGCCATGACAGCAAGGGCTTGGCATTTGCATGTTGCAGGCAGGGAGATGTCCGATTACGCTTGCAGTTTGAACCTCATCACAAAGGTTCTTGATTTTGTCCAGTTAGGTGGGCCTAAGTTGACGGTAGGCAGAACCATTTTCGAGATGCGGCTAGCGCTGTGAGTTCTCGCTAGGCCCATGTGGATGATGTCTTCGCGTCTGCAATCCCTCAGACAGTCGCCCAGCCTTCTGACAGCACTTCTGCCTGCTCAAGGACAGTGACTGTCGCCTTCTCCTGCTTATCCGGCGGGTAGCCGTGCTTGCGCAGGATGCGCTTGACCATCGCCCGGAGCTTGGCGCGGACGTTCTCCCGCAGCGTCCAGTCGATAGTGACGTTGCTCCGCACGGTGTCGACCAACTCACGGGCTATGGCACGAAGGGTTTCGTCGCCCAACACCTGCACCGCGCTGTCGTTGGTTTCCAGCGCGTCGTAGAAGGCCAACTCATCCTCCGAGAGTCCTAGCCGCTCGCCGCGCGCGTTGGCCTCCCGTATATCTCTGGCAAGCTGGATCAACTCCTCGATGACCTGCGCCGCCTCTATAGCCCGGTTCTGGTAGCGGCGTAGGGTCTGCTCCAGCAGTTCGGCGAAAGAGCGAGCCTGCACGACGTTCTTGCGGCGGCGGATGTGCAACTCACCCTTGGGCAGCTTCTGTAGAAGTTCGACGGCGAGGTTGCGCTGAGGCATTCCTTGCACCTCAGCCAGGAACTCGTCGGAGAGCACCGAGATGTCCGGCTTGTCCAGTCCCGCAGCGGCGAAGATGTCCAGCACACCTTCGGAGGCCAACGCCCGCGAGATTATCTGGCGCACGGCCACGTCCAGATCCTCCTCGGGGCGCGCCTCGCCCGTTGCTCGCTTCGACAGCGCCGCCCTCACCGCCTGGAAGAATCCCACGTCGTCGCGAATGCGAAACGTCTCCGGGTGCGGCACGGCTAGGGCAAAGGCTTGCGACAGCTCGCGGACCGCGTTTAGGCAGCGTTCCTTGCCGTCCTCTTGGGCCAGGACGTGCTCCTAGGCGGCTGGCAGCAGTCCCAACCGCTCCTGGGCGTTGCCCGCCGTCCACTTGGACCATTCGAAGCCGTGGAATAGCGCGCAGCAGACCTCGTACTTCTCCAGCATCACCGCCACCGCTTCGTCCTGATTCAGAGCCGTTCGCCCCGTACCCCCGCTCTCGGTGTAGGTGGCCAAGGCTGTCTTGAGGTCCTGGGCCAGTCCTAGGTAGTCCACCACCAGACCGCCCGGCTTATCCTTGAATACCCGATTGACGCGGGCTAGCTCACCGTAAGGATGAAGTGAAACATCGCTGCCGAACCCTTTTACAAGCCCGAGCCGACGCACTGATGATGAAAACTGCCACGCCTTTGCCATCGCTCCAAAATGTAGTTCCCACCTTGGCTTTGGTTTAGTTACGAAAAGCTTCCCGCCCCAGTGGTCGAGGCAGCCAAAATCGCCATTTTAGATGGAATCGCCAACATGCTGGTCAGCACCCTGAACGTGGGCACGTCGGTAATCCTGCTGTCCCTGCACAACCCGGTACACCTGGCGGAGGACGTGATCACCCTGGACCTGGTGTCCAAGGGGAGAATCATCCTGGGTGTGGGCCTGGGATACCAGGAGGCTGACTTTCGGGCCTTCGAGGTGCAGGTGGGCCAGCGGGTGGGTCGGTTCGAGGAGGGGGTGGAGATTATCCGCCACTGCTGGAGCGGGAAACCCTTCTCCTTCCACGGCGAGTACCACCAACTGGAAAACCTGCACATCCGGCCCAGTCCCTTCCAGCAGTCCGCTCCTCCCCTGTGGATCGGGGCCAGCACCCCGCCGGGAGCGCGCCGGGCTGGGCGCATGGCTGACGGGTTCGTGGCCGGACCCAGCACCGACCTGGCCAGCACCATCGAGCTGGTGGAGACCTACCGGGAGGCGGCGGTACGGGCGAGAAGGGAGCCGCAGGTGGCCCTAATGCGGGACGCCTGGGCGGCCCCCGAGACCCGCGCTGAGGCCGCGGCGGTGTACGGCCCGGAGGTGATGGGGCCTACAAGTACTACTGGCGCAACGGCTTGCCGGAGTTCCGCGGCATCGGGTCGGAGGACGAGATAACCCTGGACTACCTGGGGGCCGACCGGTTGATACTTAGGGAACCGGATGAATGCGTGGCGGAGTTCGGGCGCTGGAGCGAGGAGGTGGGCGCGGACTACTTCCTGCTCCGGCTGCGGCACGCCCATTCGGGAGGCCCGCCCCACGAGAAGATAATGGAGGCGATACGGCTGTTCGGGGAAGAGGTCATACCGGCGTGCGGCTAGGGGAATGACCCGGCAGAGTCAGCGGGCTTGCGAACCAGGGTCATCGGATTGAGATGACAAAGTTGCCGGTTACCCGTCATTCCGGCTTCCGCCGGTATGACGGATGAGGTAGAAACGTGTGGGAATGACGCGTAGGATACATCCGGGCGGGAAGGACGGGGGCCTGTGTCATCGAGATGCTGTTGCCCTGATTTGTGACCGCCACCACGTTTATCAGGGCATGCATTACAGAAACGTACAGGGGGAGGAATGGCAATATACCGGGTATTTTCGGACGCCGACGGCGAGAGTCACATCGAGGACCTGAAGCTGGAGGAGCACCCGGAGCTGGGGGCCTTGATCAATGTGTCCGAGGTGCGGGTGCAGGAATTTGACGGGTCGCGCCACAGCGACTTTCATCCGCTGCCCGAGCGGAGGCTGATTATCCACCTGTCCGGCGAGGTGGAGATCGGGGCCACCGACGGCGCCAAGCGGGTGCTGCGAGCCGGTGACATCCGGCTGATGGAGGACGTCACCGGCAAGGGCCATTCGCACAACGACCTGAGCCCATCGGCCGCGGTCTACGTCTTGCTGGACGACTGATTAACCATTCTGCCCGGACGATGCCGGGCAGAATGAGAGGTCTCTGGGAATCCTGGCACAGGAGCCCAAGCCGTTCAGGTCTTTCGGGATTCCTAGGGCGTCGACGGCGCTCCAAAGTCGAGACAGCGGATTCCCGCGTGGGCGGGAAGACGGGTTGGGTGCCGGTCGGGGTGGTCACACACCCTCTAAAGCAATCGCGGGTGATGGCGGTTAGCCAAAAACAAAGGCCCCCGCTGGATCGCCAGGGGCCTTATGGTAGGGACGGGCTTTCGACCACGGGCTGGGACCAGAGCAGTGCCTATAAAGCCATGGTAAACCTGATCACGAAGGTTCTTGATTTTGTCCAGTTAGGTGGACCTACACGTACCGAATTGCGAACTTTTCGGTGGGAAGTTCGGATATAAGAAGTCCAGTTTGACGGACTGCACTCCATTTTAACCCAGGAATTGCCCGAAACTGCTCTTGTGTCAACTTTTCAACAGGCCCTTACCGCCGCCGCTTACAGGTGGTCGAGCCTAATGACCGGACCGGTTCAGCGACAGGGCGTTGCCCGCGCCGCTGTCCGGAATCCCTCCACCTCCCTGCATAGAAGAAGCAGCCTCTACCTATACCCTGCTTTCATCCCGCATCTTGATGGCGCCGGAGCCGACGGCGTTCAGTCTTGCGAGCTATCCTGTTTCCCGTGTTGTTGCATCTCCCTTACAACCTCTGTCACCATTATAATCAGAAATCCCACTGCCAGCGGAAGTGTGATAGCAGATAGAAAAGACCAGAACCCGTTGAATTCCGTCGCTGCATAGATGCCGTAGACAAAGGTAATCGCGATTATGACCCCTGCTAATATCCTGCCAAGCAACACAGTATCTACGTTTTCCTTTAGCTCCATGCGGTACCTCCTTTACTGGTAGTGGCGTCGCTAGGTGAAAAAGCCTTCACTATTCCCAAGAGATTCTCGCCAGATCAATCAGGGAAGTCAATGCCTCAGCACAGCCGAATAGCTGCGTACCGGACCGGACATGAAAAAGGGGGCCTGCACGTACTGAATTGAGCCTGTCTCAGAAATCTCTTCCACTTGACTTGCACTATGCGAGACAGTCTGGATTCCGGCGTACGCCGGAATGCCGTGATTGAAATATGACGTCAGGTTCGTCATCTCGTCGAAAGACGGAATACAGAACATTGAGCCTCTGGAAATGTCAGCTTTATGAGACAAGCTCAATTGCGAACTTTTCGGTGGGAGGTCCTAATATAAGGACTCGCTCAGGCTACCCCGAATAGGCCCCATGAGCCTCCGGCCCGCAGGGTTGGAGGCTCATCTATTCCCGTCGAGAGCTTGCTCTGACGCGACGCCTGTGATTGCGCCGCGCCACCCTTTGCCAGGGCGTGGGAACAGCCCAGGTACTCATTATCGGGGCTGCGACCCGGCGAAGACAAGCCCGGTCCGTGCTCGCCCGCTCAACCCCGCGGAAGCCGACATACCAACACATATTTGGGAGTGGCGAAACGGGTGTCTCAGCATTGACGGCCATAGCGACTCTGCTATTCGATACGTACGAATCTGTGGCTATATGGTGCCGGTCAAGACGGGGAGGGAAAGAATAACGACCCGTACACGCACGACAAGATACATAACCCTGTTGAGCGTTGTCCTTGCGCTGGCCCTTACGGTGGCGCTCGCGGCCTGCGGCTCTGACGAGCCGTCCGGCGTGACAGGCCCCGACCGGACCGCGTCCACCCCAACGGAGACGCCGGCCTCCCCCGCACGGACGCCTTCCACGCCAGGGTCAGGGGAACGCGCCCACTGCCACCGATGCGCCTGGACCTGCGGCTGCGACAGCGCCGCCCGCGGCCTCCGGCTCCGCCGAAACGGACCGGGAGGCGCTGGCTGCCCTTTACAACGCCACGGACGGTGAGAACTGGAGGAACAACGACAACTGGCTGAGCGACGCGCCCCTCGGCGAATGGCACGGCGTCATCACTGACGACGATGGGCGCGTTACAGAGCTGAACCTCAGCGGCAACGAGTTGAGCGGCGAGATACCGGCGGAGCTGGGCAGCCTCTCCAACCTGGAGATATTGAACCTCAGCGGCAACGAGTTGAGCGGCGAGATACCGGCGGAGCTGGGCAGCCTCTCCAACCTGAGAAGGCTGTGGCTCCACGACAACGGCTTGAGCGGGGAGATACCGGCGGAGCTGGGCAGCCTCTCCAACCTGAGAAGGCTGTGGCTCCACGACAACGGCTTGAGCGGGGAGATACCGGCGGAGTTGGGCAGCCTCTCCAACCTGACAAGGCTGGACCTCCACTACAACGCCTTGAGCGGGGAGATACCGGCGGAGCTGGGCAGCCTCTCCAACCTGAAATATCTGGATCTCTACGGCAGCGGCTTGAGCGGGTGCGTGCCAAGCAGCCTGGAAGACCAGTTGGACTTTGACTACTCTGACCTTGGCGAACTGCCCTTCTGCTGAAGCCACGCGCCCTCAGCCGGGGACAGACGGCATATCGTCCATATCGTCTTGGAGGCGCTCCCGGCGCGTGTTGGCTATAGCGCATGGGGCGCCCGCTCATCCCCGCGGAAGCCAACATACCAACACATATTTGGGAGTGGCGAAACGGGTGTCTCAGCATTGGCACCCATAGCAACTCCGCTATATGATCTGTACGAATCTGTGGATATATGGTGCCGGTCAAGACCGGGAGGGAAAGAAAACGATCCGTACACGCACGACAAGATACATAACCCTGTTGAGCGTTGTCCTTGCGCTGGCCCTTACGGCGGCGCTCGCGGCCTGCGGCTCTGACGAGCCGTCCGGCGCGTGACAGGCCCCGACCGGACCGCGTCCACGCCAGGGTGTCAGGGGACGCGCCCACTGCCACCGTTGCGACTGCGACAGCGCCGCCCGCGGCCTCCGGCTCCGCTGAAACGGACCGGGAAGCGCTGGCTGCCGTCTACAACGCAACGGGCGGTGCTCCGAGCTTGTCCAAATGGCTGAGCGACGCGCCCCTCAGCGAATGGGACGGCGTCAAAACTGACGACGATGGGCGCGTTATAGAGTTGGACCTCAACTACAACTACTTGAGCGGGGAGATACCGGCGGAGCTGGGCGGATTTCATCGACAGGTGGTTGTCCGATAAGAGGCAGGAACTCTCCCGGCAGACGACGCCGGAGTCGTGGCGCAGCATCGTGGAGAGCCTAAACAACCGGGCCCAGCGGGACATAGTGGCCGATGACCGGCAGAACACCAACGCCCTGGTGCTGGCCGGACCGGGCTCGGGCAAGACCAGGGTGCTGGTGCACCGTATCGCATACCTCATCCGCGGCAGGAGAGAGGACCCCCGGTCCATCATTGCCCTGGCCTACAACCGGCACGCCGCGGTACAGATCAGGCAGCGGTTACACGACCTTATAGGGGACGATGCCAGCGGAGTAACGGTGCTGACCTGTCATGCCCTCGCCATGCGACTGGCGGGGTCGACATTCGCCCGTTCGATAGAACAGACGGAGGGACAGGCCCAGTCCATCTTCGACGATATTCTCAAGGAAGCAATAGAGCTGCTCGAGGGCGGGCGCGTGGCTCCTGACGAAGCAGACGAACAGCGGGAGAGGTTGCTGGCGGGATTCCGCTGGATCCTGGTGGACGAGTACCAGGACATCAAGGAGCTGGAATACAGCCTCATCTCGGCGCTGGCCGGCTGGACCAAGGGGGACCAGGACCAGAGGCTGAACCTCTTCGCCGTGGGGGACGACGACCAGAACATCTATGCCTTCAGTGGCTCGTCCACCGAATACATCGGGCGCTTCCGGGAGGACTACCGGGCCAGGCCTCCTACCTGACGGAGAACTACCGCTCCACCAAGCACATCATATCGGCTGCGAACGCTGTGATTGAGCAGGCCGGCCAGAGGATGAAGGCTGATCGTCCCATAACCGTGAACCGGTCTCGATCAAGAGAGCCCTTGGGCGGCGAATGGGGGCCTTTGGATCCCGTAACCCAGGGCAGGGTACAGATCCTACCCGCAGGAAACGACCCCATCACTCAAGCCCAGTTGGTGGTCCAGGAACTGAAGCGGTTGGCCAGTCTGGATCCTGAATGGGACTGGAGCAGTTGCGCAGTCATCTCCCGAAACTGGGGGCAGCTTGATCCGGTGCGCGCCCTGTGTCAGATGGAGGAGATACCCGTGCAGGTTTCCCGCGAGGACTTCACGGCCACCTGGCAGCTCCGGGAAACCCAGGCACTGCTCAATTGGTCTCAGAGCCAAGGGAATCTGCTGAAGGCCGGCCACCTGCTGCAGTGGGTTCGGGAGCAGCCCTCAGGTCCTTGGAACGAGCTCCTCGTGGAGGCGCTGGAGAACTATCTGCTCGAGACCAACAATGAGGAGTTGCCGGCGGGCGTCTTTCGAGAATGGCTGGCAGAGTGGGCCCGGGACAACCGTCGCCGCCAGCATGGTTTGCTGCTGACCAGCGCTCACCGTGCCAAGGGCTTGGAGTTCGACCACGTCGCCATTCTGGACGGCAGCTGGTACACCGCAGGAAAGGGCGAGGACACCGACGCTCCCCGACGTCTTTACTACGTGGCCATGACCCGCGCCAGGAAGACCCTTACCCTGGCCAGGTGCGGGAACTCCAACCCATTTCTCAGATTGCTTCGCAGTCACCCTTCAGTTCTGGTCCGGCAGGAGCCGGACCGAATCCAGCCGGCGCCTGTGGAAATGAGGCAGGCATACCACAGGCTCAGCCTGAGGGACGTGCAGCTGAGTTTCGCCGGCTACAAGCCCCCGGATCACCCAGTCCACCGTGCTATCGCCGGGCTTTCCGCCGGAGCCCCCCTGCGAGTTAGAACCGACCGGAACCCGTGGGAGTTGACGACCGTGGACGGCATCTCGGTGGGCCAGCTGGCGCAGGCATTCAAGGCTCCTGCAGAATCAGGAGGAGTATCAGCGACCGTAGTGGCCATCGCTTCCTGGGACAGGACGAAGTCGGAAGGAGGGTACCAAGGCCGACTCAAAAGCGAGCGATGGGAAGTGGTGATCCCGGAGATAGTGTCAACGCCTACGGCGCCCTTGACAGGGAGAGCTGTACAGCAAACGGCGCAGGCTGCACGCCCGGACCGTCAACGTCCGGAACGACCGTGACCACAAGGCAACGACGGCGATAGCCAAGTCGGCGGGCCAAGTGGTGGAGGAGACGTTGAACGTTTCCGGCATGGTCCGCAACCGGCGGCTGGCCAGGGCGATTGCTGATGCCAGCATGGCTGGGTTCGTGACCAAGATGGAATACAAGTGTCGCCTTGTCGTCGCGGGGGCGCAGCAGCAATAATAGGGGCTGTAATGCCCTCGCGCCTGCTGGTGGAGTGTGGCGTGGCCGCCCACGACAGATATGGAAGAGGCTCCAACCCTGGCGGGCCGGAGGCTCGTGGGCCAAGCCGGGGGCTCCCGACCTGCTGCTTATATAAGGACCCCCCAGCGAAAAGTTCGCAATTCAGTCTTATCAGGCCCACCATACTGGACTCGGACTTCCGTTCCTCGGGGGGCTAAAGGGCCACCATCCATTCGAAGGTTTGTAGTACAGAAACGCTTGGCCCACTTTTTTCGGCCTTGTCATCGCCGCGAGAGAGCCCCGATAATGTCAGTCAGGTCAGTCTTTAGGCGGGCTGAAGAACCGAGGGGCTTTAATTGGAAACCCACAGAAAAGTTCATTTTGCCCTTCTGACGCGCCGAAATTCTAGGTAGAGGCAGCTCCCATCATTTCTCCGAATCCCTCAGACGCGCTTGGATACATCCTAGCGGTCAGCAGTCCGAGTGAGGATATAGAACATGGGGCATGAGCGGGTAGGCGCTCTTCCTCACACCAAGAGGTGGAGGGATGTCGTCGCGCAAATGGCAGAATCCTCCGGCTCTAGGGAGGACGCCGCAGCCATTGCGAACGCCACCCTCGAGAATGTTAGGACTCAGTTCAGGAAGATTCCTTCGGATGACTGTGTAGTCGCCGCTTTCCAGTTTCTGGTGGCACCGACCAAGGCCGCCTCATTGGAAGGTCCCGGGGAAGCTTCTTTCTCTCCGAGGATTGATCTTGAAGGGGGTCCATCCACCCTACGGCTCATTGGGCAGCTTCGTTCATGGGTAGAAGCCCAAGAAGGTTCAAGGGAGTACGCAGATATCGCGGCCAAGGCCTCCGCTGACGCCATCTCTCTTTGGTCCGCTCAACAGAGTATGCAAGCGAGCCTGTTCACCGATCCCAGCGATTCGAGGGAGATCTGGCAACGTGCGGACAATGGAGCGGGATTCTGCGAGGTATCAAGGCTCTTCTTCTCCAAATTCACCGAGAGATACCTGAACTACTTCTTGGAGCGAGAAGCTTCGGCTTCGATGGTGAGTATCCCCGAACGTGACCGTCTCGCCTCGGAGCTCCGAGACCATATAGACGGTGTTTCGAGATTCGCCTTCGAAACTTCCCGCAGAACGCAGTCATTCGCTGCCGGTTGGTTCAATAACCACGCTCGTGACAGATACCCATCCATTGACGAATCTAGAAACTTCCTGTCCATTGCCTTCGGTAAAATGCGGGAGGAGTTGAAGCGGGAGGCCGACGCTCATGGGTAGCGACACTCCCGTACTGGTCTTATGCAACAGGGCCTCTCTGCCAGACGAGAACATCAGCGAAAAAAGGAGCATAGTCCTAAACTATCTGGGTAGAGAAGATGTTCTGGCAAATGTGAAACTCGGGCTTCCGAACTTTGTCCGAGGTGTGTACCACTTGTCGGATCGAACACTCGACCTGCTTGAACTAGCGGCATATGTCTATTGTGCTGACAGGATGAGTAGGCGGGGCGCTAAGGGTGCCGTGGAGTACCACGCCTGGGCAAGGTCGTTCCACTTCATCGTCAAGGTTCGTGACTACGCTTTCTGGAAGCGCAGCGATGTCTCTGCCTGCTTATCGCGGGCGCTGCAGTTCATGACGGGCGATCTAGAGTACAAGTTCTCATTTCAGCCCGGCCATTCCACTCAAATAACCGGATTGTTCGACGATGAACAGTTTCGAATGGATAACTCGCAAGACCTTAAGGTGGCGCTTTTCTCAGGAGGCATAGATTCATTGGCGGGCGTTCTGAACCTCCTTGAAACTACCTACCAACAGGTCTGTCTCGTCAGTCACCAGTCCCAGCCAGGGACGGTGAGGACTCAGCGGAAGTTGGTTGATGCACTAAAGGACCACTACCCAGGGAGAATCTCCCACTACCAGTTTGATTGCCACCTCAAGGGCATCCGCGCAGCGGAGGAGACTCAGCGTTCTAGGGCCTTTCTGTATACGAGCATCGCCATCGCCATCGCCATCGCTCAAGCGTTCGGTCAAGACGGTTTCAGTGTGTATGAAAACGGGATCACTGGCATCAACTTCCCCCGCCGAGCCGACCTCTCTGGGGCAAGAGCAAGTCGTACTACGCATCCCAGGACCCTGTTTCATCTGAAGGAGCTATTCTCACTGCTCGACGAACGCGAGATGCACATTCAACTCCCGTTCATGTGGAAAACCAAGACGGATGTGCTGGCGCTAATGCGGGACGGCCCGCACCCGGAACTGATACCGAGTTCGGTATCATGTAGCAAGACGTTTCAGAATCTCGGACCAGCTACACATTGCGGAGGATGTTCACAATGTGTGGATCGTCGATTCGCTGTCTACGCGTCTAAGGCTGACGACATCGATAACTCAGGGATCTACGCCAACGACATCATATCCACCGCTATCTCCGACCGAGAGGTCAAGACAACGGTCGTAGATTACGTCCGTCAGGCCAAGGACTTCAGCACATGGAATGAAGATCATTTCTTTATGGAACTGGCTGCTGAGCTGTCCGACGTCGTGGACTATCTTCCGGACACCAGGGGCGAATTCGAGCGCCTCGGACTGATCAGGGAATTGTGCAGACGGCACGGAGACCAAGTGGCGCTCGCTATGAAGCGGATGAGAGACTCACACGATGACTTGTACTCCACCGTAGCCCGGGATTCATTGATCGGGCTAATCTCTGATCGTCAGTATCTGAAGGACCCTGTATCCCTATTGGTGGACAGAATCTGCGAGATCCTCGATCCGGCCATTGGCAAGATGTTTGGTGCCGATCCGCCAAAAAACGAAACAGACCTGAACACCAAGATAGGAACTCTTTTGAACTCGCACGAGATCGACCTGCGCAGGGAACATCCGGCGGTATCATTCGCGGGAGGCCATACCGTACCCGATCACGGGGGCGATGACGCCGATGTCCTTATCGAGGCCAAGTACGTACGTGGCGCTACCTCACCCAGCAGGGTGTCTGATGGAATTGCTGCCGACATTACGAAATACCCCCAGGACAGGCACACTCTGTTCGTGGTGTATGACCCCCAACGAATCATCAAGGACGATCAGCTCTTCAAGAGCGATTTTGAGTCCCGGGGCCGATGCACTGTGTTGATTGCACGTTGAATGAAAATCGATTGCGTGTTTTCTTGTCCGAGTCCCCTTTGGTTGCACTCAAATCACATTTCCCTTAACGGTAGTCTGGAGACCGAATAGACAAGACGGTCCATCGACTAAAGCGCGACTACCCATGCAAAGGTTTGTAATCCAGTACCGCTTGGCCCACCAACGTATACGGTAGACAGAACCGTCTTCGAACTGTGGCTAGGGGGCCTGTGACCCCAAGCACCGTGATCCTCACGGAGAGTTCGAGCCTCTTCGGGCGGGCCTAGTAAGACTGAATTGCGAACTTTTCGGTGGGCGGTGTCACTGTAACCAGTAGGTCGAGGGTGCAGCCGGCCGTTAGGTCCCGCTAGAAACCGGTCTTTGGACACCCAGGGTGAGGAACTGGATTGTGTCGCGTCTAGGTGCGCGCGCCTCAACAAGTAGGGACAATCTCTTGTGGTTTGCCCCGGGAGCAGTTGTCGTCGCCAGAGCTTCGACAGCGATGAGGCGAAATGGGCCCGGGGTCTCGTTGCCAAGCCTCTGGACGAAGCCGCAGTCAACTTCCTTCACCTTTGGGGATACGTACACCGAGGACGACGTATCACAGCCCTACGGGAGCAGCTAAGGGCAGCCCTCGCGACGCACCTCGCCCACCAGGCGCGCTAACTCTGCTACTTGGGATCTGTTCATCCGTGAATTCGACAAGAAAGCGCTCCAGCCGATGAATCGCTTGCCCAGCAAGTCCCCACAGTAGATGTGAACGCCGAGATCATCGACCTTCCTCTTGTCGAATCGCACCTTGAACGTACGCTCGAACTGCTCTACTAAGGTGGACCCAATGATTAAGACAGCCTGAGGGCTAAATTAAGAGAGTCTCCCGCCCCTACGCTAGGTTTCACCAAGCCCGATGTCAGCCCTGGTTCTTGAGCTGCTACCCTCTTTTCTGCCTGGCCCTTTTGGTACACCTGTGCTGGGGTTCGATAGCCCAAAGACTGGTGAGGTCTCCGCCGGTTGTAGAACTCCAGGTAAGCGTTGATCCCAACTCGGGCTTCTGCGACAGTCTGGTATGCCTTCAGATACACCTCCTCATACTTGATGCTCCGCCACAACCGCTCCACAAAGATGTTGTCCAGGTACCTACCTTTACCATCCATGCTGACCCGAATGCCCCGCTCCTCCAACGTCTGGGTAAAGGCATCACTGGTGAACTGTGCCCCCTGGTCCGTGTTAAAGACCTCCGGCCGTCCCTTGCCCAATGCTGCCTCCAACGCCGTCACACAGAAGTCCGTGTCCATGGTGTTGGAGAGCTTCCAGGCCAGCACATGCCGGCTGTGCCAGTCCATGATGGCCACCAGGTACAGGAAGCCCTGAGCCATGGGAATGTAGGTAATGTCCGCCGCCCAGACCTGGTCGACCCGATTAACATCCACTCCCTTCAGCAGGTAGGGATAGACCCGATGTCCCGGAGCTGGCTTGCTAGTGTTGGGACGCCGATAGATGGCTTCCAGGCCCATCAACCGCATCAGCCTTCGAACCTTGCTTCGGCTCACTAGGTAGCCCTCTGCCAGCAGCCAGGCCTTCATCCTCCTGGAACCGTAGAAGGGCGTCTTCAAATACTGACGGTCCATCCGAGCCATCAACTCCAGGTCTTCTGCTCTGGTCGAGACTGGCCGGTAGTACACTGAGGCTCGGCTGATGTTCAGCAGTGTACACTGACGGACCAGGGACAGTTGCTTATGGCCTCGGTCGATCATGGCCTGCCGCAGGCTGCGATTCATAGACCGGACCTTTCCGACAAAAAATCGCGTTCCACCTTCAGCTGGCCGATGTGCCGGTAGAGTTGGTCAATTTGAGCTTCTTTGGCCTTTTCCTGGGATTTATGGTTGTCGGCAAATAGCTCCGGAGCTCCTTCTAACAGGGCCCTTTTCCAAGCGTGAATCTGGCTGGGATGGACCTCAAATCGGCTGGCCAACTGGGCGATGGTCTCTTCCCCTTGAAGAGCGGCCAGGGCCACCTTGGCCTTGAACGCTGGGCTGTGTTTCTTCCTCGTCTGCCTCATGTCCTTCTCCTCCCCAACAGCAACCGCTGCCGGTATTTTAGGAGCTGGACTCTCTCTTAGCCACCTGTCTAGTTTTTGGGTACCACCTCAGTTCTCCAAAAGGTTGCTGGGCTCTCGTTTATCATCGGCACAATCCTTCTAGTCGTCTTCGGATTGTTGCATCCGGGTGAGGATCTGGAGGATTTAAGCTACACAATTCAAGGCGGAACCATCTTTTGGGATGGTAGCTGCCGCAGTTGGTCAGGCCAAAGGAGCTGCCGTTAACGGCGGGTTGCGGGTTGCGGGTTGCCGGGGCCGGAGCGTCATGTGGCGGCATAAAGAAGAGGGCCGCTCCATCACATTGGTGCGGCCCTCTCTATCAACTCCAGCAACTCCTGGTTTCCAGCATTGGTGGCGGCACTAGGGGGTGTCGTGCGGGTGCTAAACTTTGCGCGGTACATTGATGATGTATCGCGCCTAACCCTTTATCGGCAGAATTGATGCAACCGCCAAGGGTGTCCGGCGGCCGGCCAGGGGCGACGTTTGCCAGGCGCGGACGGTGGCGTTGCCGGTTAGGGGGCCGGCTGGCTGGAAGGCGGCGCGGCCCCGGGAGAGGATGCTCCCAACCGGTTTATTATCGATTCGAAACTGGGCAGATCGATGGGCTTTTGATACACTCCCCACAGGTCGGCGGAGGGATTGATGCCATAGGAGTACAGGCGGGATCTGTCGACTTGAGTCGATGTCAATATCATCACCGGGATGTCCCTCAGATAGGGTGCCGCATTAATCTCATCCAAAACTTCATACCCATCCTTTTTGGGCATGTTCAGGTCCAAGATGATCAGGTCCGGACGGGTTGCGTTGGCATATGCTCCCTGCTGGCGAAGAACTTCCATCGCCACTTCCCCGTCCTCCGCGACACTGATGTTTAGTTTGGATCGGCAACGGTTCAGGATCCTCTTGGTCAGCTCCACATCACCAGGGTTGTCCTCCACCAACAATATCTCCAGGGGCCTGTCATTGGTTCCCAGTGTCATTTCCAGCTTTCTCCTTCTCCGCCACGGGAATCGTGAAGTAAAAAGTCGATCCGGCGCCCAGCACCGAATCAACCCAGATCCGTCCTCCATGGCGTCGCACTATCTTATGGCAGAGGGCTAACCCGATGCCGCTTCCCGGATACTCCGACTTGTGGTGGAGCCTTTGAAACATCCGGAAAATACGCTCGTAATGCCTCGGTGCGATCCCGATACCGTTATCCTTAACCGAGAATACCCATTCATTGGTCCTATTTTCGGCCGAGATATAAACGCGAGGGGAATTTCCACCCGAAAATTTGAGCCCGTTACTGACCAGGTTCTGAAAGACCTGGGCCAGCTGAGTGGTGTCGGCCACCACCGCCGGGAGGGTGTCTTGAGTCACCGTAGTCCCACTATCCTGGATGGCCGGCTCCAAGTTTGTAATCACCTGCTGGAGAATAACGTTGCAGTCGGTGAGTTCGAAAGGCTTTCCTTGGGTATCCACCTGAGAGAATAGCAGCAGGTCGTCTATCAGCTCCTTCATCCGGTTGGCCCCATCCACCACGTAGCCAATGAACCTGTCAGCGTTGTCGTCCAACTGGCCTTGGTACTCCTCCGCCAGGATCTCGACATAGCTGGAAACCATGCGTAACGGTTCCTGCAAATCATGGGAGGCGACGTAGGCAAACTGTTCCAGCTCGGCGTTGGAGCGCGCCAATTCGTCGGCCCGCTGCTCCACCACTTCATGAAGCCTGGCGTTTTCCAACAACGTACCCAGACCGCCCACCACGGTGCTCAGGAACCTGATCCTATCGGGTGTGAAAAAGCCGGGTACCCGGGAATAGATGATGACGATGGCTATGGGCTGACCACCGGCTTTCACAGGAAGCGAGATCAATGACTTGACCCCCCGTTCGATTCCCAAAGGTGAGGCCAGCGGGTGGGCGGGATAGTCATTGACTATGACCGGTTCTCCACGCTGAAAAGCCGTGCCTGCCACACTATCGGTGTAGGAGAGAAGACCCGTGGACGACTCCTGCGTCGCAGGCCCGGCCGCGGCTACCGCCCTGAGACCCTGCTCCGATTTGTCCGGCACCCTTAGGGACACGTGGTCCGCTTGGGAGATCTGGGCCAGGTTCTCCAAAACATGGGAGACCTTCTCATCGAAGTGTCCGGTTTGGGCCAGCATATTGGCTACAGAGAAGAGGGTGGCCAACTCTTGGGACCGGCGGCGCTCTACTTCCTCTACCTGCTTTCGTTGAGTGATATCCCGGGCGATGGTCGATGCGCCCACGATTTCACCGGAAGCATTTTTCACCGGAGATACGGTCAGGGAGACGTCGATGAGGTCTCCATCTTTTCGCCTCCTTACCGTCTCATAATTATCGACGTGCTGGCCGTCCCGTATGGTGGCCAGAATGTGTTGCACGTCGTCTTGACGGTCCGGCGAGTCCAGCACGGAGATGTGGGCACCTTCCACGTCGGCGGCCGAGAAGCCGTAAATACGCTGGGCGCCCCAATTCCAGCTGGTTATCACGCCGTCCAACGTTTCGCCGATGATGGCGTCATCGGAGGACTCGACGATGGATGCCAGCCGTACGATCTCTTCCTCGGCCTGTTTGCGTTCGGTGATGTCGCGAAGCGCCGCCAAGGCGGCCGGTTGGCCATCGTATTTGATGGCCACGGCCGAGGTTTCTACGATACGCACTTCACCGGTGGGCCGGCGAATCCGGTATTCATAAACCCCCGGCACCGGCTCTCCCCGCTGCCGGGCCAGTGTCCGTTCACTCACCATTGGCCGGTCTTCGGGGACGATGAAGTGATCCAACTCCATTCCGGCGGCCTGGGAAATATCATCGAGCCCGTGGAGCCTCAAGAAGGCCGGGTTCACGAACACCCGCTTGGTGCCGACATTGACTACGATGGCTTCGTTGACGTTATCGACGGCAGCCCGATAGTGTTCCTCGCTTAGCTGGAGCTGCTCCCACTCCCGTTTGCGCTCGGCTTGCGCCGTTTCTAGCTCGGCCACCCGGCGTCGCAATCCGTGCAGCTCGGTCAGAAGCTCAGTCGTTGATTTGAGATCATCCTGCACTTGCTAAGTACTCTCCGATACGGCGGCGGACGGTTTGAACGCGCCAGGTATTTTTCGCTGGTAATTGCCAGGTCAGGTTGACTCCCCAGAGGACAAGACGCTCTGGGATGCCTCGGAACTATAGAAGGGTTTTCTGAGGGCGTCAACGACCGGAGGCCGTGTGCTCAGGGCCGTTTACCTGTCCGGGCGGGGCGAAATCATAATCGGAGTTATTGCCGAATCATTTTGGCAGGCGGCGGCAAGGCTTTTGTCGCGCCGATTTGTCCGCTCCACCGGTTCCGCCACCTCGGTATTCCGGTGGGCGAAACCCACACTAACCCAACATCCGTCGGGTACTTGGATATGGGCCTACCCGACTCCTCTCGGTGGCATGGGTGTGTACCGGGACCGGGGGAGCTTCAGCCGATACCGAGACCTCATTTAACGCGAACGCGCCTACCGCGTCATTAGCTCCTACCTTAGCCGGAAACTGCAAGCCCAACACCTCCAGCTTCTTACCACCTCCCGGCTCAACCACTATACTCAAAAGAGACCTCCAAATCAAAGATTGCATCTTTGAGAATAGGCGGGCGGAAATCGGTACAGCGAGGAAAAGACGGATGGGGCGGCTTCCCGTGCGTTTTCGGCCGATGGCGGCCGTCCGGCTTCCTTGGTGATCGTGGCGGCAGCGGCGCCAAGGTCAACATCGCTTTCCCCGCATCGGTTGTACAGGTAGAATGATCGGGGCTTGAGATGGCCGGAAGGGCCATCACCGAGGGCCTTCGACAGAGCGTCTATCAGTTAGGACCGCCCGACTGCAAGAAAAGGGAGAGTTAGAAATATGGCAAATGATGCTCTAAGATCACAAAAATCATACCCGTTAGGGTCTATCCAGGAAATTCTCGCCCGGTCAATGGGAATCGATTTTGCCAGCGTGGCGACCAAAGGAGGGAAGATTTCCACCAATGACTGGGACGAGCCGAAAATATTCGCCAGTTCTTGGTGAACCAAGTCTTGATTTGGCTGGCCGTTGGGTAAAGCAGGCGGGTTCGGGCGCCCCATATGGGCCATTACGGGTGAAAGCGCCGCCACAACCTCTGCCAAGCAGGTTTGGTCAGCGGTTCCGAAGGCACGTGGCAACCGATGCTCCAAAAGCACCATGCCAACCGTGCTTTCGAGATAAGGAAGCGGCACAGGGAGCGCAGACCTCATACCAGGCGGCATCAATTGATTCCACACCACTGAGGCATCTTGCTCCGAAAGGTCCGCGAAAACCCGACTCTCTCCCCTATTCGCGGTTTGTGCAAGAGCGCTGGTAGACAACTTCACGGAGTTATTCCATTGGCGGGCCACACCTTCTCCGGTCTGATAGGCGCATGTCGCCAGGTCCAACTCCGGATTTACCAAAAAAACACTTAAGCGGTGAAATTCAACGATGGACCTGATTTCCGTGGCGAAATGCCGGAATATCTGATTAAGAGGCACACCAGAGGCCGACGCTTCAGCAATACCCTGTTTCGCGCTGTGTACTCTTTGATTGCCATTCCAGCGGCGGCGCTGGCTGATGTTTTCCAAGGCCAACACCAAATGGTCGGCGCACTCTCCCACCAACTCCCGGCGGGAGGAACTGTACACCCCTGGCCCGCAACCCCGGATCAGCACCTCTCCCAAAAGCCCTTCCTGGTCGTTGAGGGAGATGCGCAGAGAGGGACGTTCTGTTAGGTTCCTCGCTGCGGTTACACCTGGCGATTCCGCCAGAGAGGTCCAAGTCGGGATTGCCCAGATCAAACTGATTCCTCCAACCATGTGACCCTGTGGGATGGCTCGAACTATAAAAGGGCAGCCTGAGGGCGTCAACTGCATCCGATTCACTCAACTGACCCACTCCCATAGGGTAACCACCCCCCTGACGAGCGTAAAAGTCTAGAATTGCCTGCCCCTGCCCAAGCGTCTCCCTCGGGGTGGTCTATTTACCCGGGACGACCCCATAACTTTCCGAAATACCTGTGCTCTCAAAGCAGGCTAGCCAGGTGCCAGCCGAAGCCGGCTGATCCGTTCTAGTATCCCGGTCAGCATTTCCCTGGTTACCAGCACCTCGGCAAGCTGAAACACCAGCCTCCTTGCGTGGCGTACCAGTCGCCCACCCGTCTTGATCAGCCTGGTCTGAAGACTGGTCAGAGTCCAGTGCTTCATATCCTCCGCCAACACCAGCCTTCTCATAAAGTTGCCCAGGTTGTAAGTCAGGACGAACAGCCATAGTCTCACCTGGTTGGCCACGAACTTGTGGCAGGAAAGCCGGGTCCAGTTCAGGGCGTACTTGCCCTCCTTGATCCACTGCTCCGCCGTGCCACGGCCATTGTAAAAGCGGACTATTCCTTTGGGTGGATAGCTCAGGTTGGTCACGATGAAACCAACCCTGGGAAATAGCTCCCCCTGATGCCACTCTACTTTAGCCACCACTCGCCTGGGCAAGTGCCAACTCTGGGCCTGATAGGCAAAGTCATGGTAGGAGACGATAGGCTCCCGGGATGGCCATTCGGTAGGACGCTCCAGCAAGGGTTGGATCTGCTCCTGAATTACCTGATTGGCGGGAAGCCCGATGGCGTACCCGATCTTTCCTTGTTCCAGATACTCGTATAGCTCCGGCTTGGCAAAAGCAGCGTCACCCCGGAACAGCAACCGCAGTCCTTTCTTCTGGTATCCTTTCACCACCGGCTCAAGGAGTTCCTGCCAGCCATCGGCACTATGCACGTTTCCGGGTCGTAGCGTCGCTCCTTCGCAATCCCCAAACTGGTTGAACAGAAAGAGGGGATGATAGCAGACACACTCGAAGTGCCCGTTGTAGGCGGCTCCTTCCTGCTGACCATGCACTGGACTCTCCGAACTGTCCATGTCCAGAATCACTCGCCGGTGTGGAGTGTGAGCCATGGCCAGCTCCACCCACTGGGGATTCATCAGGGCCAGCCCCTTTAGGTTGTCCTCTTGAGTCAGAGTCTCCGTCTCAAAACGGCTCATGGTGTTGGTTCTGGCGGCGTTGCGGTCTGAGCCTTGCCAGCCCACGACAACTCTCATGGCCGGGTCTTGGGAAAGACGTTCTGCATCGTTGGTATCATCGTAGCCGGCCAAGCGGCTGTAGATGGACTGGCGGAGCAGAGGGACCAGGTGGTGGCGGATATTGCGGCCGGTACGGCTTTCCTGGAGATAGTCGGAGGCTATGGGGGTAAGGTCCAGGGCGTCATCCAGTTCTCGGAATGCCAGCAGTCCGGCGTCGGAGGTGATGGTGGCGCCATGTAACTCCAGCCGGATTTGGGGATTGAATTGGAGCCGAAGAGAGGCCTTTTCGCGGTCACCCATCGGGTGCCTCCAATGCCGGTACGCAAGTTATCTGAAATACGGCTAAGAGATTCATGTAACGACTAGAAAAGCAAGAAAGTTGCCTATTTACCGCATCACTTGTTTGAGCCAAATGGGGAATACGGGATAGGACTCGTTGATGAGGATCGTATGGATACTGGTCTTTCCCCAGAGCTTCCCCTTGGGGCTGGAGATGCCCTCGTTGTTGAGGGTCCTGGTGATGTCCGTCATTCCGTTGCCGGCCTCGGCAAGGTCGAAGATGCGCTTGACCACACGGGAGGCATCCGGGTCGGGCTCCAAGGTGGGGCGCTTCTTGGCGCCGTCCTGCACCATCACCCGGTTGTAGCCGAAGGGGGCGTAGCTGGTGACCCAGAAGCCGCGAGAGGCAGACTCGCGCATCCCTCTCGTGACCTTCTGGGCCAAGATATCGGTTATCCAATCAACACCAAAAGATCAGGTACACATGGGGGGTTGCGCTTGACGACTGATCACGAAGCCCCCCAACCTGGAGAGATTGCCCAATTCCGGCGGAATCGGCCCTGTAAACTGGTTTCTCCCGAGGCCCAGTACATTCAAATTGGAGAGATTGCCCAGCCAAGACGGAATCGGCTCTGTAATCTGGTTGCCCGCGAGCTCCAGGTGCCGCAAATTGGAGAGATTGCCCAGCCAAGACGGAATCGGCCCTGTAATCTGGTTGTCCGTGAGGCTCAAATGAGTCAAAGTGCCATCACAGTCGGTGAACACGCCGTACCATTGGTCGAGGGGAGCCTCGCTAAGCCAGTTCTCATTGTTCTTCCAGCCCGAACCGTTGGTGGCGTTGTAGAGCGCGACCAACGCGTCTCTATCACTGTCTTCATGGTAGGCCGATTCCCGGCTATACCCCTGCACCCAAGCCCGCGCACGCGCCCGAAATCACCCTATATAATGCAGCAGAACCCATTTCACAGGCTAATGGGGGCTATCCCCTACAAGCAAACGAAACCTAAAAAACGATTTTTGTGCAAGGCCGCCGTACACCAAAAAGAGTGAGAAGTCCCAACATGGCGAAACTACTGTCCACGGCCCTGTTAGCCCTGCTGATCTTTGCCGCTTGCTCAAACCCACCACCGATGACCGTTGCCCCACCCACAGAGACTCCGCTGCCGGAGGCAACAGCACCATCAGATAGCCCACCTGTTCTGACGAAGCCCGCGAACCCAACCCAAGAACCAACAATGGTAGTAACCCCGCGGCCGACGCCCACCGCCACTATCATCCCCACACCGACCCCCACGGCCACTACGGCCCCCGCGCCGACCCAGATACCGACGGCAACACCACCACCGGCGGCTACCGCAGCGCCCACCCTTATTCCCACGGCAACCCCGAGTCCCACTGCGACTTCTACCCCTGCCCCGACGCAGCCTCCCGCGCAACCTTCGCAATTGTGGCGCGGGATCACCATCGCGCCCGAGAACCGGTGCTCGCCCTACGACTCAGACGAATACCGTTACTCGCCGTCAGTTGAGCCCAAGATTGTCGAGGCACAGGGCGGCATCTATGGGCCCTACACCGGGACATGGTTCGAGAGCATTAAGGAAACAGACATCGAACATATTGTGGCCCGCTCCGAGGCCCACGACAGCGGCCTCTGTACCGCCAGTGCGGTAACCTGGTCGGAGTTCGCAGCCGACCTCCTGAACCTCACGCTGGCGTCTCCCAGCGTCAACCGCCACCAGAAGAGCGACAACGCCGCCGCCGAGTGGCTCCCGGACCTGAACCAGTGCTGGTACGTCGACCGAACAGTCCAAGTCCGCCAGGAATACGGGCTCACCATCGACCGCGCCGAGGCGGAAGCGATAGACGGAGTCCTCGCAGGATGTCAGTCAACCGAAATGGTCGTCCTGGCGCTAGGAACCTCAGCAACTGCAACTGCCACACCGACTCGAGCCGCTCCAGCAACCCCCAGCCCTGGCCCTGACGTGGACGCCCCGGCCCTATGGGACGACAACGGCAACGGCCGCATCACGTGCGCGGAAGCCCGTGCCCACGGCATCGCGCCGGTCCGCCGCGGGCACCCGGCTTACCAGTACATGCGCGACGCGGACGGAGACGGAGTGGTCTGCGGATAAAGAGGCCCGAGGTCCCCCGAGAGCACAGGTGCAACAACCAACCCACGTGACCACCGAAGGAGAGTTGCGTAGCCCGCGGACGCAGTGATCGGCGAATAGGCCGCAGCCGAGGTGGCCAACATGCAGGGCTACCACAGAAGCGCCCCAAGGATTCCCATTAGAAATGATGCAGGAAATCTCCGGCGGGAAGGCGATGCTGTAGTATAAGCTATGACTCTCCTGAGGAAGCCAACCGACATCACCGACTGACTTTCTCAAAAAAGGACCGGACCAGCATGACGACAGAGACAAAAAAACCACTGCCCCAGCCTAACGACCCGGTTAGAGAACCGGTTATCAACTCACCCTTTGAGACTCCCGATTGGCGCTGGCAACTCGACACCAGCACCAAGGCTTACGCGCCCGCGCTTCCGGGACGGCGAGAGTCCCAAAACATCCCGCCGGTCGCCGGTTCCAGGAAACTCCGAGGCACACAGGCCTTGCCGGGTGAAATGGGATCCCACTGGATTCCTCTCAAACTGGTCAACGACATCAGGACGGCTGTCCTCAACTGGCAAGAGGATGGATACCTAGAGGTCTGGCCGGAAAGCCATTGGCCGGGTTTCGCGCTACGCCAGACAGACGTATTATAGTCTTATGTGGCATGATAGTATCTGTAATACGGTTCAAGAACCCACTGTTACATCGATAATCGTCGCTAAGAAAACGACGACTTGGGGAGAATCGGGGTTTCCGTCCGAGTTTCTAGGCATCACCCAGGCCAGCCGAGACCTGATCAGCCACTGGACCGATGAAGAAGCCTGCCAACTGTACTTCGCCCAGATTGACGCGGTGTTGACCCACATTTACCTCCATGAGGCAGCAACAGACCGGATCAGGGAAGAAATCCAAGGGATAAACGACCGGTACAACGACGGCATATTCCGGATAGCCCACAAGATGGCGACCGCCACCGGGAAGACTCCAGTGATGGCAATGCTCATCCTCTACCACACCGCGAACCACAGGAACACCTCCCCTGACGACCACCGGTTCACCAGGCGCTTCTTGGTGATCACACCAGGACTCACGGTGAGAGAGCGCCTTCAGGACTCCCTGGACCCCGGACACGAAGACAGCGACTGGAAGGCCTTCAACCTGGTACCACCCGGAGACCAGTGGGAGCAGGCCCTGTCCTCCGCCAGCGTCAAGGTGATCAACTACCACCAGATGCAACCCAAGGACATGGAGCCGACCAGCACTAGGCAGCAGCAGCTAATTGAGGGAGGCTCCGCCCCAACAACTCCTGAGGAACTCGAGGCTAGAAAGGAAACCCCACGGGACGTTGTGGACCGGATAGCAGACGGGAAGTCCCAGCAGGGACCCATCTTGGTCATCAACGATGAGGGTCACCACTGCCACCGGGGAGACCCCGACAAGAGAAACGCCCTTCCCCAGAACACCCAGTGGTTCGAAGGCATCCAGCAGATACGAGATACTGGACTGCTCCGCTACGTCGTCGACATGTCGGCTACGCCAATCTTCCTGGCGCAGTCCAACCCAAGGCCATTCGACTGGATAGTCTCCGACTACTCGCTCATAGATGCCATCGAGGCGGGACTGACCAAGATACCCCGGGTGCCCACGTCGACCAACCGGTCGAACGACTCGGAGCTCAGGGACATATTCAGCCACACAGACCCCAAGCAGGTCGGAGACTTCCGCCCCGACGTGACCGGGAACAATACCCTTCTGAAGGAAGCCCTGAACTCCCTCTACCGGGACTACGAGAAGACGGTCTATGATTGGAGAAACCGGCCAGAACAGCCAGTGATGACCATCGTTATGAACTCAGTCAAGAACGCCAACGCGATGTTCCAGCACAGCGCCGGCGGCGCGGTAACGCCCCTACTCAGCAACTACGAGGGGCAAGGCAAGGACCAGATAAGGGACGCCCCCCGCTCCATCATCGTTCACAGCAAGATGGAAGACGGGGAAGCCGCGACCGGCGAAACCGGCAGGTACATCAGGGAACTGGCTGATGTGTACCGGAGGAACCCTAAGTATGGGTTCTCCGACTCAGACAAGGCCGAGGAGATCATCCGGCGGGTGAAGAATACGGTAGGGAGGCCAGGGCTACCCGGAGAGAACGTCAGGTGCGTCATCTCGGTCAACATGCTGACCGAAGGGTGGAACACCAAGACCGTCACCCACCTCCTGGGGTTCCGGAAGTTCGGCAGCAGCCTCCTCTGCGAGCAGGTGGCAGGCAGAGCACTCCGACGGGTGACCATGACCAAGGAAGACGACGGAATCAAGTTCATACCGGAATATGCCCAGATCCTAGAAGCCCGGCTGAAAAGCCCTGCTGTGACGAGATGAGGTGGAGGATAACCAGTGGACTGGGCCAAGTCTGAGACTAAGGGCGACCCATCTGGCCGCGGCCAATATGAATTGGGCAGTAACGATGGGCGACCCGGCGGCGAGCCGGTCCGGTCTATTCTCTGTTTTATTGGGGGAGGAGCCTGAAGCCTGGGACATCATCCCCATCCTGGTAGCCACCAGGGTCAGGTTGGCCACCGTGGCTGCCAGGAGTAGCTGAAAGAGGGTCTTGGCCCGACCAAAGTAGCGAGATTGGCGGACCCCCAGTTGCACCAGCCGAGCCAGGCGATGCTCGACCACCTGCCGCCGGCTGCGGTATTCGGCGAAGCTCTCACTTTTCTGGAAGGCCCGGGCTTGTTGCAGGAGCGCCTCTTGGGGATGGAGAGTCACCGTACGGCCTTTGCCCTCTCCAGCTGCCACGCACTGGGACCGCAGGGAGCATACGCCACAGACCGCCGGGTCGAATTGAAAACTCTGGACCGGATAGGTCTGACCCAACCGGTTGGTCCGGGTGCCAAAGGTCCGCAAGGTGTGGGTAACATTACCGGCTGGGCAGGTGACGGTGCCGGCCGCCAGGTCGATCTGGAAGTCCTCTTTGGGGAAGTGGTCTTTTCTGGGACGACCCGGCACCTTGGCTATTAGCGTCCGACCGGCATCGGCAAAGGCCTGCCGCGTCCCGCCATCCCCATAGGCCGCATCCCCAATGGTCTCCTCCACAGCTATGCCCGTGTTCTCTTCACTCTGCTCCACCAGTTCCAGGACTCCGGTGTTGTCACCGGCATTGCCGGGCAGGATATCTACCGCGGTCACCAGTTGGGAATCGGTATTCACCACCACGGCAGCCTTATGTCCGTCGAAGCGTTTGCTGCTGCTTTTGCGCCCATGGCGCATCTCCGGGTCGTGCGCCGAAGGGACCCGGTCCCGGCTTACGCCATCCTTCAGGGCCGGACCATCCTCCTGCCGTTCCACATCTTGCAAGAGGAGTTGCCCCAAGAGTTCCGCTGCTTCTCCAATAGCCTGGCGCTCAGGACTATCTGCGGGAAATCTACCTTGGGCCTGACGGGCCAGTTCCAATACCAGGTCAGCATCGGCTACTATCTTCTGCAGTAAGGCTTGCCGCTCTTTCTTGTTGTCCCAGTCAATCCCCGCCTCTCCCTTCACACTGGAGCCAAAGTAAAGCTCCAGGCCGTGTCTCAAGGCCCACTCCTCGGCCCGGGTCCCATCCAGTTGGGCCAGTGCCCGGACCACCTGGACGATGCCGTCGGCCAGCAGGTTGTAGGTGTCCTTGACCGCTCCCCGGCCCAGAATGTAGGTGGTGTCCACCGCCACCTTCATCCGCCGTCCTTTCAGGCAGCCGGTCTGCCGGGCGAATTGGAGGCTGCGCTGAAAGACGGCCCGCACCCGGTCGTGGAGGATCAGCTGGGCTCGAAACAGTTGCAGGGTGCTCTTGGCAAAGGGACGGTCCTCCACCTCAATCCCCAACGCCACCTTCCACCGGATATCGAAGTCCGCCCTCTGCTTGGCTTCCAGGTCGCTCACTTTGTCGTAGGCTTGCAACAACAGCGCGGTGGCCACCAGACTGGGCGCCACGCTATCCCGGCCATTGTCCGGGCAATACAGTTCGGCGAAGTCTTCGTCTCGAAATAGCTGACCCCGCAGGGAGGCCAGGAAGCCGTAGAAGGAGCCGCGGCCCACATAGTCCAGGTAGAGATGGTCCGCTTCCAGGAACCCCAGCTGTTTAGAGCGTTTTCCCAGCATCCCCTGCCTCCCACACCCATTAAATTATCCTGACAATTATATCGGAACAGTCGAGGTCAGTGCACTTTTCGGCCAGACTTCTAGGAATTCCATTTCCACAGTACGGCGAACCTGACCCCGACCCGGACAAGAAGGAGAAGAAAAGGTTTCCGCCGGTTATGGTCGAGCCCGACCCGAACCGCAGACACCTGAGAGTGGAATGGCCCAACGTCGTCCAACTCAGACGCACCGGCGGCAACAGACCGGTTGAAGTCCGGACCAAGCCCGAAGGGCCGGACGAGGGCCACGAGGTCCCGGCACACATCTCGGAAAGAATCAACGTGGAACCCACCGCGGGCCTGACTGCCCGGTTCCAGGGAGAACCTCCGGTTACAGCCAAGAGATTCAGCTATCTCGCCGCCAGCACCGTGGTGAAGAGAATCGAGCTTGAGACCGAAGAACAGGCCCGGGGCGGGGACGACGACGCGCCCGTCATCCAGTTGGCGCGACTCTTCAGCCAGACGGTGAACGCCAGTGAAGAATACCGTCAGAAGGGGTACCTGACCGGACCGGAAAACCAGGACCGGTGGCCCAGCGACGAGATGGCGGTCCTCAGTGCCAGTGAGTGGCTCCACAGGAACATCCAAGTGATAAAGCCCGACAGGTCCGGCGTCCAGATGGAAGCAGAGGGGTCGGCAATAGCCCCCTGGTCGCACACCGGCTTGCTCAGGCTGTACGACATCGGGAATAACCCTGAAAGGGTGTACGGGCCCACGAAGAAATCAGAGATCACATATGCGGACTGCGACTCCTCCTGGGAGGTCGCCCGCACAGCACCTGGACGAGATGTCGGAGATAACCCGGTGGGCCAGGAACAAGGGACTGAATTGGTCCATCCCCTACGTGGTGGACAGACAGCAGAAGAGGTACTTTCCCGACTTGGTGGCAGTGGTGTCCATCCAAGAGGGGCTGGAGCTCAACATCGTCATCGAGACGAAGGGGCTGGTGCGGGAATACGACCCAATCAAGAGAAGGTGGGCCCAGGAATACTGGGTGCCGGCGGTCAACCGGCACCCGGAATACGGCATCCAAGCGGGTAAGCTTTGGACCTACCTGTATCTGGACAGCGAAGCTCTAGAGGTCTGGCCGGAAAGCCATTGGCCGGGTTTCGCGCTACGCCAGACAGACGTATTATAGTCTTATGTGGCATGATAGTGTCTGTAATACGGTTCAAGAACCCACTGTTGCATCGACAATCGTCGCTAAGAAAACGGCAGCTTGGAGAGAATCGGGGTTTCCGTCCGAGTTTCTAGTGCTGCAGGCCAAGGAGAGGATTCTTGAGGTGATCGAGAAACACTCCTCTGATAACCTGCTTCAAACGAACTAGGACAACGGAATGAAACTGGACATAGACTTCGCCACACGAATCATGGAGGCGATAGAGAACTCCGAAAAGTCCGTGATCGAAGCAGAAGATCAACTGCTGGATGGGACTGAACCAGAGGACGAGAATTACAGTTACCACTGTCTGATGTTGTCGCAGGCTGGGCTGATAGAGATATGGCCTCCCTCCAACAAGAGCATGACCTTGGCAGACCCATACCGCTATATCGCGGAAGGAACGACAGTAGCTCGTGACTCCAGGATCGAATACAAGCACAGGATCATCGCCTTTCCAATGACTCTGACCTACGACGGACACAAGTTCCTCGAAACAGTCCGCAACGAGGATGCGAGAAGCAAAATCAGGACCTTCCTCACAGAGAAAGGTCTACCCTGGGCCCTGAGCACCGTCAAGGATGTCGGGCTGAGCTACATTACGGGATGAACAGTTCAAATAGAGATCGAATTTAGGAGAAGCAGAATGCCTCCCCGTCGAAGACAGGCCGCAACCCAGACAGCCGAAGCATACAACTACGCCAGTGCCGAGAGACTGAACAACCCTACCAGCGAGACTGCCCTGGGCATGGATCCCGAAGACTTGGCAGACCTACCCATCCAGGAGATGGAGGAAGAGGAGGAACGGGTAAGGCATCCGCGGCTCCAGTGGAACCGGGGCGAACAGACCGACCACTCCCGGACCTTCGGCCCCCTCTACACCCACGACAAGGTGTCTCCAGAGCAGTTCCTGAAGACTCTCACGAAAGCCAACCCACAGAGGGATATGTGGGCCCTCCTGAACGGGTTGCCGGAAGATGCCGCTGCGAAGCCCTACGAATACAGCGGACACTGGACCAACCGACTCATTAGAGCCACGGCTAAGAGGGCGATGGCGAGCCTGCTGTATAAGGACGGGTGAGGTGGTACCCAAAAACTAGACAGGTGGCTAAGAGAGAGTCCAGCTCCTAAAATACCGGCAGCGGTTGCTGTTGGGGAGGAGAAGGACATGAGGCAGACGAGGAAGAAACACAGCCCAGCGTTCAAGGCCAAGGTGGCCCTGGCCGCTCTTCAAGGGGAAGAGACCATCGCCCAGTTGGCCAGCCGATTTGAGGTCCATCCCAGCCAGATTCACGCTTGGAAAAGGGCCCTGTTAGAAGGAGCTCCGGAGCTATTTGCCGACAACCATAAATCCCAGGAAAAGGCCAAAGAAGCTCAAATTGACCAACTCTACCGGCACATCGGCCAGCTGAAGGTGGAACGCGATTTTTTGTCGGAAAGGTCCGGTCTATGAATCGCAGCCTGCGGCAGGCCATGATCGACCGAGGCCATAAGCAACTGTCCCTGGTCCGTCAGTGTACACTGCTGAACATCAGCCGAGCCTCAGTGTACTACCGGCCAGTCTCGACCAGAGCAGAAGACCTGGAGTTGATGGCTCGGATGGACCGTCAGTATTTGAAGACGCCCTTCTACGGTTCCAGGAGGATGAAGGCCTGGCTGCTGGCAGAGGGCTACCTAGTGAGCCGAAGCAAGGTTCGAAGGCTGATGCGGTTGATGGGCCTGGAAGCCATCTATCGGCGTCCCAACACTAGCAAGCCAGCTCCGGGACATCGGGTCTATCCCTACCTGCTGAAGGGAGTGGATGTTAATCGGGTCGACCAGGTCTGGGCGGCGGACATTACCTACATTCCCATGGCTCAGGGCTTCCTGTACCTGGTGGCCATCATGGACTGGCACAGCCGGCATGTGCTGGCCTGGAAGCTCTCCAACACCATGGACACGGACTTCTGTGTGACGGCGTTGGAGGCAGCATTGGGCAAGGGACGGCCGGAGGTCTTTAACACGGACCAGGGGGCACAGTTCACCAGTGATGCCTTTACCCAGACGTTGGAGGAGCGGGGCATTCGGGTCAGCATGGATGGTAAAGGTAGGTACCTGGACAACATCTTTGTGGAGCGGTTGTGGCGGAGCATCAAGTATGAGGAGGTGTATCTGAAGGCATACCAGACTGTCGCAGAAGCCCGAGTTGGGATCAACGCTTACCTGGAGTTCTACAACCGGCGGAGACCTCACCAGTCTTTGGGCTATCGAACCCCAGCACAGGTGTACCAAAAGGGCCAGGCAGAAAAGAGGGTAGCAGCTCAAGAACCAGGGCTGACATCGGGCTTGGTGAAACCTAGCGTAGGGGCGGGAGACTCTCTTAATTTAGCCCTCAGGCTGTCTTAATCATTGGGTCCACCTTAACGGTACTAGAGGGACCTCTTCTCTAGGAGCCTAATGTCTGTTACAAATGTAGTGGTGCTCGTGCATGTACAGAATTAAACCATCGATAGCAACGTTCATCGTCGTCCTGATTGTCGTCGCCTGTGGAGGCCCTACCGATGTTGAGCCTCCGGCGAGCACCGGAACCACCTTCACAATACCAGTTGATTCAGAGTGGCAGGTTCCATCCGGTTTCAGCGACGAGTTTCGCCTCGTCGGCTTTGATCTTTTTTCGCAATGAGTAGAACCCGCTCCAATCTATGTACCAGCCAGCGGAATGGGTGCGCCTCACGATGGGGGAACAAGGGGCCTTGGATGAACTGGCGAAGGATCGAGAACAACTTGTGCCCGGCTTTCTTGGTTATAACCGGGCTGTCATGCGGCATAGGAGAAGGAGCAAATTCACAATGAGTCAAGCTTTTCCGGGGGCGAGGCGTAATGAACAGTCCAGGTGAGAAAGCCCAGGCGCGTCTGGGGGCTCTGCTGCGTGACTTTGAATCGTTGAGTCAACATCAGGTAGGCTATCCCTGCAATCAAAACTTCGACTACTCCGAACTGCTCCCCTTTCTGCAATATTGCGCCAACAACGTCGGAGACCCTTTTCACGACAGCAATTTCCGCAGCAACACCCACGAGATAGAGCGCGAAGTCATCGGGCATTTCGCTGACATGATGCGCTTGGCCCGGGAGGAGGCATGGGGCTACGTCACCTCCGGCGGGACCGAGGGCAATATGTACGGCCTGTACCTGGGGCGCGAGCTCTTCCCCGACGGCGTGGTCTACTTTTCCCAGGACACCCACTACAGCGTTGTCAAGATATTGAGCGTGCTGAAAGCGCGCAATATTATGATAAGGAGTCAAGACCACGGCGAGATTGACTACGATGACCTCTACGAGACCATCCGAATCAATCGGGACGCGCCGGTCGTTTTCGTGGCGAACATAGGCACCACTATGAAGGGCGCCGTGGATGACGTGGCGAAGGTGCGCGCCATCCTGGACGACCTGGCGATTACCCAATCCTACCTTCACGCCGACGCCGCCCTCAGCGGTATGATCCTGCCATTCGTGGAAGAGCCACAGCCCTTCGGGTTTGACTTCGGATTCGACAGCGTCGCCATTAGCGGGCATAAAATGATCGGCTCGCCGATACCCTGCGGCGTCGCACTGACCCGGCGCAAGCACGTAGCGCGTATCGCGCGGTCCATCGAGTACGTGGGCGTACTGGATACTACGCTTACGGGGTCGCGCAACGCCCTGACGCCCCTCATGCTGTGGTACGCCTTCGAAAGCTGCGGGCTGGAAGGGTTCAGGAACATGGTCAGGGAATGCCTCGAGGTTGCTGACTATGCCGTCCACCGCTTCAATGACAACGGCATCCCCGCATGGCGCAATAAAAACTCGGTCACCGTAGTACTCCCGAAACCGGCGGCGGAAGTAGTCCGCAAGTGGCAACTCGCTCCCTACGGCGACATCGCCCACGTCATCACAATGCCCCACGTCACCCGCGAGACCATCGATGCGGTAGTTGACGACTGTCTCAAGCAAAATTAGCCGGAAGCAGGACTGAGGAGGATCGCTGGATGAACCGAATCATCATCATGGCCAACAACGAAGTGGGGGTCATTGCGGATATCAGCCGCGTAATGGCTGATAACGACATCAATATCGAGACTATGACCGCTCAAGGCCCCGGGGAAAACGGCGTCGTTACCCTGACGACCGACGACAATGACGCTGCTCTACGAGCGCTAACCGACGCCGGTTTCAAGGTGGTCACCGACGAAGCGCTAATCCTCCAACTCCCCGACGAGCCTGGAGCCCTTGCTAAAGTCGCGCAGAGGTTCAAGGACACCGGCGTCAACATACAAAGCCTACATATCTTGGCCCGCCACCACGGCTACACCACCGTCGCCCTATCCGCCGACGACCGCACCAGGGCCGAAACGCTGGTTGACCGGGACTCCATAGTCTAGTCCGGATGACGAAGCGGGAGACGTCGGCCGCGGACCTGTTTTCAAGAACTTTTGACAATGCCCTCCCGCTGCTCGCCCGTCCCTGGGGCGTCGCTCATTGCGAATATCGGTTAATCGGCGTGCGCCGGCATATGCAGCGCCCTACAACGCGACCACCAGTTCTAAGGTTTGTAATTTCCAAAGGAAGTCCGGAAACGACGCTCTACTGACACCCTGTGCAGATAACCCCGGTCCTCTTGGTATCCGACTAGGACCGCGAGCCGTCGTCCTTGAGTGCGAGGAGCTACGGCCGTCGTTTGCGCTGGGCGTGTTGCTCGACGTACGGCCGGTGAAGATCGGCGGATCGGTCTGGAGATCGTCTACTAGCCGTAGGCCCTTGCGTAGCTCCCCCAGGTCGGGCAACATCGTGGAGTTGGCTAATTCTCTCGCCTGAAGTCATTCCGACATGGCCTCCTCCCTGCTGCGGGCAGATGCCGCTGTGAGGACCCTATCCGCGATTGGTGAGGGAACAAATCGCGTGATTCTTTCGTCTTACACTATGGAACGCATCTGAAACGGTCATTGCTAGAGGGAGGTCGCTGGACCATGCTTTTGAGAATTAGCCGATTCCCAATCCCAATTATGCTCGTCGCACTGCTGGCTGTGACCGCGTGCGGTGGCTCGGACGAATCCACAGGATGGGATTTGCTTCCCAGCAGTGACGAATCTGCTGGGCATCCGGGTGCGCCGGGTGTGCCGGGTGCGCCAGGTGAGCTGGGGGCCGGAGCCGCTGCTGCTGCAGGTGCTGCTGCCGCCCCTAGGGAAGTAGTCGTGGAGGAGGCCATGGCGGTGCTGGCGGCCCCTGCCGCTGCACCGGCCGATATCGAGGCTTCGTCGGAGATACACGCTCAGCTGGTGAATCAGGAACGAATCATCGTCCGCACTGTCGAGGCTACGATCGTGGTGACGGACGTGCAGGGCTCCATGGACCGGATCACGGCGCTGGCCAGAGAACTGGGCGGTTGGGTCGTATCCACCAATCGATTCGAGAAGCACCGTGGGTTCATCTCCTTCCGTGTTCCGGCTGAAGCCCTGGATAAGGCGACCGCGCGTCTGAGGGAGATGGCCGTCGAGGTCAAAGCGGAGGTCTCTGACAGCCGAGACGTGACCGATGAGTACTTCGACCTGAGGGCGCGGCTGGACAATCAGGAGGCCACGGAAGAGGCGCTGCTCAAGCTATTGGGGCGCGCCGAGACCGTCGAGGCCGCTTTGAAGGTCCAGCAGACCTTGACCGGAGTCCTGGAAGAGGTTGAGCGCCTGCAGGGTAAGATCAAGCTTCTTGAGGAGACTTCGGCGTTTTAGCTGGTGAGCGTCAACTTAGAGCTTGAGCCAGTTGACATGGCGGTGGAGGAGATAGCAGACAAGACGACCGGTGTCGGCGAGAGGGTCAGGTTCCGTGCCTTTTTCAAGCCGCCCGAGGGGATCGAGGACTTCAGCTACACGTGGGACTTCGGTGACGGTGAGAGCATTCGCGGCCATCAGACGGCGCCAACGGAGAAAGAAGATACCCGGGTCGCGGCGACTGTGACCCATAGGTACACAGACGAAGAGGACTCGCCATACATCGTTCAGTTCGAGATACAGGGCAGCGGCGAAGCGGGTGCCGCCGAAGGCGATACGATCCTGATGGTCGAGGTCACCAGGATTCCCGACATCGTTGTCTTCGCCGGCGAGAGTATCGCTGTGGACGAGGGCGAGGAGGTCGAGTTCAGTGGGTCCTTCACTCGGCCGCCGGGTCTGAACGAGGTAGAGTACAGGTGGGACTTCGGCGACGGCTCCGAGCTTGCCACGGGAATGCTGGGAGTGGGGATCACCACCGCCGTAGCGACTCATGTCTATGAGCACCACCGGCCTTTCTCGTATCAGGCGACGCTTACGATAACGGCCGAGAGTGAGGCGGGTACTGTGGAGGACTCCAGCTCGCTCGACGTAAGGGTTAGAGAGATGCCGGGCTGGGTCATCACGGGTTTGAGCTTCAGCGACCAGGGCAAGACCGCTGTGAGGACCCTGTCCGCGGTTGGTCAGGGGGTACTGATCGGAGTCATCTGGGTGGCCATACTCAGTCCTGCGTGGCTGGTCGTTGGAGGCGGAGGCTACTGGCTGATACGCAGGTACAAGGGCCGGCGGCGTAGCACGTCCGCTGGCTCCTCCGACGTTCGCGAATCGCAGGGCGAGCAGTAGGTGGCTCTAGAGATGTGGGTTAGCAAGTTCGAGGTGACCCGAGTCAGCGAGGTGTCGACATGCTTATAGTTTTGTCACTCAACGTGATCGTGTTTATTGCGATCGCCGTTGCACTCTTCTGGAAGTACCGCCTCACTCGAGACGCTGGCTTCCTCTGGTTCAGCGCCGCGATCGTCGTGTGGCCGCTCGTTAGCGCCGGGTTGAGATCGCTGGCGGAGGGGTCCACCACCAGCGGTGTCTCCTCCGGGTGGGGCGGCCCGTGCCGGTCCCAGTCCGGTTTCCAGGTACGCCGCTTTGGCCGCGTTGTCCCAGTTGGCGAAGTCGGAGATGAACTTGAGCGAGGTCTGCCGTAGTCCTTCGCCGCCCTTGACACGTTCCACTGTGGCGCTGGCGATCTCGAGGGACCGGCGCTGGGCTAAAGATCTGGCGTTCCAGGATCCTGCGGTCCGAGATGCCCGCATGGTCGCCCGCTACTGTACCCGTCAAGGGCGCCTTCACGGTGGACGCTGCTACAACGGGTTGTGCGACCCCTTGGAGGACACCGAGCGCTGGTAATGATACACTGAGGTCTGGGTGCGGTTGGGAAGGGTCGGCGGCCATGGTCGAGCACCATGCCTCAATTTTGGCCCTCCACTTCCGCGTAATATTCTACGACCGCCGGGGAGCCGGAAAATCTGAAACCCCGGAGGAAGGGTATTCCCTGGAGGAATACGCTGAGGACCTTCATTCTCTGCTGTTACAGCTTAATGTGGCCCACGCCCATATCCTTGGTTCCTCCGCCGGCGGCCCCATAGCCATACAGTTTGCCTTGGATTACCCAGAGATGACGGAGAGCCTAATACTGATAAACACCATGTCCTACTGCCAGGAGGCCGAGCGGGCGGTGCGGCAGCAGGAACTGGAGCAAATTCTCGTACGCCAGGCCTCCTACGGTGATTCCGCCGCCGCCACGGCCCTGGAAGGTCGCTAGCCCGGATTGAGCCGAAGGGAGCCCGCCAGGTTCCAAGCTCTATTGGAAACCAGCCAGGAACGGGTAGATGGCATCGCCAAAACCCTTCAGAGCTACCTGGACATCGGTAACTCGCTGGAGTCCCGCCTGGCGGAGCTGACTATGCCAACATTGATAGTGCATGGGGACGCGGACTCCCGAATACCGGTCCCTTGCGGACTCCAGCTACAGAATTCCATCTCCAGCGCCGAGATGTATATCATTCCCGGAGCCGAGCACGGTCTGCTCTCCAACGAACCCAGAGCTGTCCGGAAGCTGATTTTTCAATTTTTAGAACGTTTCGCGCCGGTCAGCAACTCCGCGGCCACTACACTTGGGTGAGCCACCAGTCTCCCGCAGCCAGGGAGCCGATCATTGTCTCAAGTGGTCACCCAGAGGCGAAGCGAGGGGTCTAAAGTCCCTGTGAATATGGTCCGGACGCCATTGGCTATGGTCTAAATGTAATATTGTTTCTTGAGGTTTTGCGGGACCAGGATTTAGATTCCTCAGTCGCGGAGTTTATCCTGAGTTTTCATGCTCCGGTGGAGCGCCACCGACAGATGAAAATGGGTTGGCCTCGGCTCATGGTTCGACGGGCTCACCACGAGCGGTAGGGATCCCGTTGGTCCTGAGTCTGTCGAAGGGCGAAGGGACTATTTTCAGAGCAGCTGAGCCCTTCCGCGGAAGGGGCTCCTTCGGAATGACATGGGTCATTTTGAGCCATCGACTCAACACCGGCCATTCAACCTAAGCTATCCAATAATGGAGGCTCTGCTATCATGCCAACTGTAGGCATCGACCACATTGCCATGCCCACCGCCAACGCCGAGCGTCTCATGCAGTTTTACAAGGAACTGGGCTTCACCATCAACGACGAAGCGGAATGGCGGGCGGGTACGGCCAATATCTTTTCGATTCAAATCGGCGACTCCAAAATCAACGTCCATCCGGAAGGCTACACCGCCTCCCTGCGGGGGCCCACCGCCGTGCCAGGCTGCACCGACATCTGTTTCGTCTGGGATGGCGCCGTCGAGGAATGCCAAAAAATGTTGGCCGATTTGGGAATGGAGGTGATCCGAGGGCCTGGTCCCCGCAAGGGAGCTCGCCAAGGGGGACGCCTGCCGGCGGTTAGCCTCTACGCTAGAGACCCGGACGACAACTTGTTGGAATGGATGATCTATCAGTAGCTGGCTGTCCGGAGCTGGCTGACCCGCCCAATACTTCAATCTTAAAGGATTTGCCATGCCAAGAATGACCGGCAAGCATGCCCTAGCCCAGATGCTGATCGCCGAGGGCACCGAGCACATCTTCGGCAATCCTGGTACCAGCGAAACCCCTTTTCTTGACGGGCTACAGGACTATCCCCAGATAAAATACGTTCAGGCTTTGCAAGAAGGCACCGCGGTCGGGATGGCCGATGGCTATGCCCGGGCCAGCGGACGGCCTGCCTTCGCCAACATCCACATCGCCGGCGGCTTGGCCAACGGCATCAGCGCCCTCTACAACGCCTATCGCGGAGGCACGCCGGTAATATTGGCGGCGGGCAACTCGGATACCCGCATGCTGCTGACCGAGCCGGTGCTCTCGGGTAACTTGGTGGAGATGACCTCCCAGTACACCAAGTGGAGCGCGGAGATCCGCCATGCCTCGGACATTCCCATGGTGATTCGCCGGGCCTTTAAGGAGGCCAAAACTCCGCCCACCGGTCCGGTGTTTCTTTCCTTCCCGTGGGACACGCTGGATGAGGAGGTGGACGCCGACATCATCCCGTCATCGCCGGGGTATTTCCGCAGCCGGCCCGACATGGATGCGGTAGCCCATGCTTCTGAGTTGCTCTCCCAAGCGGAAAATCCGATCATTGTTATCGGTGACCGCATCGCCCAATCCGCGGCAGTCCCGGAAATGGTCAAGGTGGCCGAGCAACTTGGGGCCAAGGTCTATGCCGCGGCCTACACCGAGGTAAACTTCCCCACCAGCCACAGCCTCTTCGGCGGCATGCTTAACCTCAACAGCGCCGCCACGCGACAGCAGCTGGCCGCCGCCGACGTGGTGCTGGCCGTTGGCACCAACGTCTTCTCTTCCTTCCTATACGTGCCCGAGCCATTCATAGGCCCGAGCACCAAGCTGATTCATCTGGACAGCAACGCCAGGGAAGTGGAGAAGATCTATCCTACGGAGGTTGGCATCCTGTGCGACCCCAAGGCCGGTTTGGAAGATCTGTCCCAGGCATTAGATCAGGATATGTCGGGACAGGCGAAGGAAGCCGCTGCCACCCGGGCCGCCACCCTGGCCGAGGAGCGGAGCCGCTACCATCAGGGGGCGGAGCGGAATCTCAAGGAGCACTGGGACCGGCGTCCCATGGCCGTCGAGCGCATGATGCATGAGCTGGGGCAAGCTCTGCCCAGCAATGCCATCATCGCCGATGAAGCTGTAACCTCCAGGCCAGCCCTGATGCGCGCGATGAGTTTTGACGAGCCCGGTTCTTTTTACGGTATCCAGGGCGGAGCCTTGGGCTGGGCCATGCCCGGTGCTTTGGGGGTGCAGCTCGCCAATCCGGACCGGCCGGTGGTGGCGGTGGTAGGAGATGGGGCCTCCATGTACACGGTGCAAGCATTGTAGACCGCCGCCCGGTACAACATCCCGGTCACCTACGCCATCTGCAACAATCGGTCCTACCGGATTCTTAAACTTAACATGGACATCTACCTGAGGCGGATGCTGGAGGACCGGGAGCGGGATAGCGAATACGTGGGCATGGACTTCCCCAACGCCCTACCCTTGGCGGATATCGCCCAAGCCATGGGGGTTTCCAGCCTGAAAGTTGAGGATCCGGACGCCTTGCAACGTCTGGCGGAAGAGGCCATCGCCAGCGGGAAACCGTCGCTGCTGGACATAAGTATAGACGGCGCCCTGTAACCGGGGCGTTTGACATGGGAGCAGTCGATTACGTCGTCAAGCCCTTCTCGCCGACTGAGCTGGCGGCGAGGATCGGGGCGGCCCTGCGCAAGCGGGCGGCGTCAGAGCCGTCAGAGCCCTACGTGCTGGGCGACCTGACAATCGACTATGCGGAACGGAGCGTGACCCTTGCCGGTCGTCCGCTCCCGCTGATCGCGATGGAGTACCGGCTGCTCGCCGAGCTTTCGGCCAACGCCGGGCGGCTGTTGACCTATGAGCATCTGCTGGAACGGGTCTGGGGCGAGAAGAGCAGCGGCGACGTGCGGCCCATGCGCACCATCGTAAGTAAGCTCCGCCGCAAGCTGGGCGATGACGCGGACAACCCCACCTACATCTTCACCGAGCCGAGGGTGGGCTACCGGATGCCCAAGGGGGAGGGGCTGGGGCAGGAGGACTAGTGGTTGCATCCGGGACTCCCTAACTGCATAGGGAGGGGACTCTCCAAAATGATGGTCAACTATATGTCAGATGTAGCCGAGGAGATGAGCTGGAAATCGGACAAGATCCGTCGCGACTTCGCCCAGCACAGATTGTCGGCCTACAGCCCAGACTTCACTGCCGACGAAGCCGTCTGGGATTGGCCAGGGAAGAGGTCACGGCCAACGAATGCCTGGGAACAAAAGCCAAAGTCCAAGAGAAGATGTATGTATTCTTCGGCGGGCTAGCTCACCGTAAGGATGAAGTGAAACATCGCTGCCGAACCCTTTTACAAGCCCGAGCCGACGCACTGATGATGAAAACTGCCACGCCTTTGCCATCGCTGCAAAATGTAGTTCCCACCTTGGCTTTGGTTTAGTATCACCCGGCGAAACCAAGATTTTCAGTGGAAGAGCAGACCGCCGTTGACGTTGTAGGCCTGACCCGTGATGAAATTAGCCTCGTCCGAAACCAAAAACCCGACCATGTTTGCCACATCTTCCGCCTCGGCGATCCGGCCCAGCGGCGTGGCTCGCCCGGCCTGCTCAACTATCTGAGCCCGGAACTCCTCCATTGAGACCCCGGCGGCGGCGGCTTGGGACCGCTCCCAATAGCTCATACGGTCCGTGTTAATCGGCCCCGGACATACTGCATTGACGGTAATGCCATAGGGCGCCAGGTCCAGGGCGGAGGCCTGAGTCAGCCCCAGCACCGCGAATTTGGAGGCAGAGTAGGCCGCGCCCATGGCGCTGGCCTGTTTGGAGGCATTGGAGGCGATGTTTATGATGCGTCCGCCGGCGCCCTGCCTCACCATTTCCTGTCCCACAAATTTGGTGCACAGGAAGACAGCCGTGGTGTTGATGTCGAGGAAATGATGCCAGACCTCTTCCTCCAAATCGGTGATGGGCACCTTATCGCGTCCGATGACCGCCCGGGCATTGTTGATCAAGTTGTCCACCCGGCCGTAATGCTCCATCACCTGCCGGACCAACGTTTGTATTTCATCGCTGACGCCCAGGTCGGCGTATCGCGGCAGGCAGCGGCGTCCCAGAGCCTCTACCTCATCAGACACACTGTCGATACTATGCCACTCCTGACGCAACTCGGCGGGAGGCAAGTCGCTGGCATCACGACGAACATCGGTTATGGCCAAATCGGCCCCTTGGGCCTCCAGTTTCAGGGCCGTCGCCCGGCCCACGCCTCTCATGCCACCGGCGCCGGTCACCAGGGCTACCTTTCCATCCAAATTACCCATATTCCTCTCCCTTCGGTTTAACTGCGCGCCAGCAAGGCGCACCTCGGGCTTGGCTCTGCCGGCAGGCTGCAACCCGCGGATATAGTCTATCTGGCCATGTCGGCGCTCTTGAACAGCTTCATGGCCAGATAGGAGTCGCAAATGACACCGCCGGCAATGTTGGAGGGGAATATCGCGGGGACCCGTCCCGGATAGAGCAGGGCGCACCCAAAGGATATGGCGGCGCCAAAAGACCCGCCGCCCAGGTAAGCCCTCTCGATGCACAGCGCGTCCATGAGGTCCATCACGTCCTGGCAGACCATGTCCCAGGTCTGCACTACAAGGGGGCTGTTGGACTGGCCGCCGAAACGCCGGTCGTAGGATATAACCCGGTGTTCCCTCGACAACTCTCCGATCACCGGCCCGTACCCGGCCAGCGTGCCCTGCAGCCCTCCGGCGGAAAGAATGATGGGAGGCCCGCTTCCGGTCTCTTCGTAGTAAATCTCCACGCTGTTAACCTTAGCCGTGGGCATGGTTACTCCTCTTTCAGGAACTCTGTGATGAGGTCGCAGACCTCTTGGAAGCGCTCCATTATCACCAGATGCCGCGCTCCTTGTATGACTTCCAGCCGCCCGTTTTGGACCCCCTCGGCGATGCCGCGCCCACCGATCCCTTGGGGGCCCGTGTCCACCGGAGAGGAGGTGGAATACTCTCCGTTAATAACCAAGGTGGGGGCTGTGATGCGTGGCAGGTCCGGCCCCGGGTCCACATTCTCAGTGGCCACCACGGTTGCGATATAAGCGTCGGGGGAGACCTCGCCAAAGGTGGACCGCATCTGATCCAGCCGAGGGCCGGCCTCCGGACTGTCCAGAAAGTCTCGGGTCAGCACTGCCTGGGCCGTCAGTTCTGCAACCGCCTCCATGCCTACGTGTTCGGCCAGGGCTTTGGCCACCTTTCGGTTGAGGCGCAGCGCCGTATCGTAGCGGGCCACGACTCCCACCAGTACCATCTTCATCACCCGCTCCGGATGTTGAGCAGCGAACTGGAGGCCAATTAAGCCTCCGGTGGATGTGCCATGCAAATTGGCCCGGGGAATTTCCAGCAGGTCCATCAGGTCCCGTAGGTCCAGTCCTGCAGCGTGTATCCCGGCGGCGTTGGGGTGCTTTTGCCCGTGCCCACCAGATCGAAGTCCACCACCCGAAAGTGATGGGCCAGCACCGGTGTGACCCGGGAGAAGTTCCGCAGTCCCAGGGCTGCACCGGGAATCTGCACCAGCGGCTCGCCCTGGCCGTTGATCTCGTATCAGATTCGCTTCTCCCCCAGCTCAGCAAATGGCATCTCCACCCCCTAGTACTACAACGACGTGTTATCCTACAAGGTAACTCGTGGGCGGATTTTGAAGCTGGCAACGAACGAGTGCGAGTCTCCCATGATGAACGGTCCGTAGCTGAAGAAGAAGACCTGAGCGTGTTTTCTCATAACGCGTCGTTGTAGTACTAGAGATCTGGCCGGAAAGCCATTGGCCGGGTTTCGCGCTACGCCAGACAGACGTATTATAGTCTTATGTGGCATGATAGTATCTGTAATACGGTTCAAGAACCCACTGTTACATCGATAATCGTCGCTAAGAAAACGACGACTTGGGGAGAATCGGGGTTTCCGTCCGAGTTTCTAGGACGCACCGGATTAATCGGGTCCTTTCGGATGAAGGGAGTCTACGTTTCCCTCCCGTCCTCGTCAACCGAAGCTGGGGCTGTGGGTCTGGCTTTGAATTCACGTCGCATGACAATAGAATGGGACATGTGTTTGGCCCTTTGCGTCTCTGAGGCGATAAGGCCCTCCTGGGCGTGCGGCTACCGCCTCTATCTCAGCTGCCGGCATAGATGCGGTTGATGTTGGCGTAACGGGACGGATCCAAATCCCGCTCCCGCAAGCCCGGGTGGTCCGGCCCGTAACGGTGGGCTCGAAATACCGAGTTCGCCGCGTTACCCCCCCCACCACCGCCATTGGATCGGAAGGGGTTGATGTACTCCCAAACTATCTCTTTGTTATAGGTAACCTCGAAAATGCGTCCCGGAGCGCCCTCGCTGATCAGCGTGTTGCCGTTGGGAAGGCGTTCGGCGCCGCTTATGTGATAGCTGTAGAAAGAGATGGGTGGATCGCCGGTGTACTCCCAGGCCAACTCGTTGTTGCTGGGATCCACCTCAACGATGCGGGAGAAAGAAGCACCCACGTGGTGGGGGCCGTTGTCGAAGATCAGCACGTGCCCGTTGTCCAGATAGGTGGGATTATGCTGATGGGATATCTCTCCCGGTCCCCATTTCCAGGTGAATTGACCACTAGCCCGGTCCACGATGCCCACGGTGCTGGTCTGGCGAAAGCTGACCAGTAAGTCTCCATTGGTGGTTATATTGAGCGAGTTTTGGTGAGTCCATTCATACCGGTTTTCAAGGAAACAAATTACGTCCTCGTCCACGTTGAGATGCTCCCAAGAGCGCCAGGAATCGACGATATCTCCCCTCGGCGTGACCTCGTGCACCACGTCTCCCAGCATTGGCTCGGCAACGTCTTCGTCGACGATTCCGCCCTTGACTCGGGTGGCGACGCCGGAGGGAATCTCCTCAAATACCAGCACCAAAGTGTTCCCATTGGGCAGGCGTTGAAAATCGTGGTGCACCATGGGGTTCCGATAGTCCCAAACCAGATTGCCGTCCCAATCCAGCTCAATCACGGCCCCTACCGCCGTCCTTGCTCCCCGTGGCCTAGCATCTGCGCCAGCGGGAGGATTCGTCCTCATCAAGAGATGGCCGTTGGAGAGGAGATACCCGTAGCTGATGCCTTCCTCAAGATGCCAACGATGGCAAACTCGGCCTTCCATATCAAGAAGGTAGGCGTCGGTGCCTCGGGAGCTGGTGATCAAAGTGTAGCCCCGGTAGGAGTGCTGAGGTGCGTAATAAATCAGCCCATTCGGATGATGTGTAGACCAACCCATGGTATTTTCTGACTCCTCATAGAATTTCAGTCCGACCAAGTCCGCAGTGACCCACTAGTACTACAACGACGCGTTATCCTACAAGGTAACTCGTGGGCGGATTTTGAAGCTGGCAACGAACGAGTGCGAGTCTCCCATGATGAACGGTCCGTAGCTGAAGAAGAAGACCTGAGCGTGTTTTCTCATAACGCGTCGTTGTAGTACTAGAGGTCTGGCCGGAAAGCCATTGGCCGGGTTTCGCGCTACGCCAGACAGACGTATTAGAGTCTTATGTGGCATGATAGTGTCTGTAATACGGTTCAAGAACCCACTGTTACATCGCTAATCGTCGCTAAGAAAACGACGACTTGGGGAGAATCGGGGTTTCCGTCCGAGTTTCTAGACCCTGGGAGCGCCACCTGGCAGGCCAAAAGCAAATTGCCCATGGCCCATGGTTTGATGTCGCTTCGTAACTGGGGGTTTCCGCCGATTGTAGACCTAGAGGTCTGGCCGGAAAGCCATTGGCCGGGTTTCGCGCTACGCCAGACAGACGTATTATAGTCTTATGTGGCATGATAGTGTCTGTAATACGGTTCAAGAACCCACTGTTACATTGACAATCGTCGCTAAGAAAACGGCAGCTTGGAGAGAATCGGGGTTTCCGTCCGAGTTTCTAGCTCTGCCGGGGCAGCCGCAGACCAACTGGCTCCCTCGGCCCACACGCCGATGAAGTAAGGCTTGCACTCACGGGAAAAGCTGCCCTTAAACCCAGCGGCTACCCCGTTTTCCTCCTCTTTGTAGATTTTGGTAGCGTGTAGATTTTGGTAGCGTAAGGTACGAGGTTGTTGCTTCCCTTTGTGAGCAAGCCGCACTTGTGCAGCATCCCTGCCAGCACCCGAACCGTGTGGGCGCCTCGGCTGTACCCGAAGAGGTATACCCTGTCTCCCGGTTCGTAGTGACCCATCAGGTACTTGTAGGCTTCCTCGACGTTGGTCCGTACCCCTGCGCCGGACCAGATATTGACTAAGGCTATACGTCCGTGACCCCATGACCGGCAGGCAACATATGATCTTGACAATAACCCCATGTCTCGATGACCATCTTGGCGAAACTGGCTAGATTGCTGCATGAAGGCCCAGTGCATTCGCCGGGTGACTCAGTTATAGGCAGATAATCTACGCTTTTTTGAAACCCATGCTCCCGCAGAAAGTCCCCTAGCCCCTCATCCAATTGGTCGGTTTCTTTTTCAGTGCAGTCTTTGCATAAATGGTCTTCCACATATCGCCCGGTTATCAGAGCGATTGCTTGCGCGGGGCAGCCATCGTCGTCTAAATCCTCTATATATTCGCAAGAGAGAACTTCATCCTCATCAAGTTCCGTTCTCCATGACTTGCGGGTTTGGCAGTGGTCACACATTTTTGTTTCTTCACTGACTACCGTCTAAAACCACAATCCAGTTCAATTTTTTGATCTAAGACCGATAGGATCTGGTCAAGACCGGGCATTATAGTTGGTGTGGGGTATTGTGTTTTGCGGAGTCGTCCCAATATAGAATTGGCGCAGGTGCGGCTCGACCAGCCTGCTGAGCTCCCTTCTTTCCGTTTCCGATGAGGAGAGAGGTCTGTCTAGCTCCTTCTTTAACTCGGCGAAGAGACCCTCCTTGTCGACCTTGGTTAGCTGTTTATCGCGCATGATTATCTCGCCATCGACCATTACTGTATCCACGTCCACACTACGGCCCCGATGGACAACCGCATCAACCACGGAGACCTCCGGATCGAGATATGGCTCCTCCATGTTCTGCAAATTCAGCAGTATCATATCTGCTCGCTTCCCCGGTTCCAGGGTACCTATCCGGTCGCCGAACCAGCTGGCATAAGCTCCATTTACCGTCGCCATCTGAAACACCTGGTACGCGGTGGGAGGAATATGTTCAATTCCAGGCACTCGGTGCAGCTTTAAAACCAGGCGCATTTCCTGAAGCAAATCCTTGTCATCATTGATTCCGGCCTCGTCGCTTCCGATGGCCACTCTTATTCCCGCTTCCAGGAGCCGGCCCAAGGGAGCAATACCGCTTTGCAGACGTAAGTTAGAACTGGCATTGTGGCAGACGTTGGTCCCGGTGGCAGACATCAGCTCAATATCATCGTCGGTGGCCCAAACGCTGTGTCCGCAAGTAACCTCCTGCCCCAGGAACCCTAGTTCGTGTAGATGCTGAAGTGGGGTAGTTTGCCAGGCTTGAAGCCCGTACAGCTTCTGGTACACCGTTTCTTGTAAATGTATGTGGATGCCGGTGCTGTATCTAGTAGCCATCTCCTTTAGGGCCACCAACATGGCATCGGAGCAGCGGTGGACATTGCTGGGAGCCATGGTCACCCGGACTCGCTCATAACGGTTGTTACCGTATTTGGCGCAGATTTCCTCAAGTGCCGGCATTACCTCGTCTACCGGCAGATAACTTCGCCCCATGAAGGATTTATATTGCTCGGCCAAGTCACCTGGTAGCTGATTTGCGAACTCTTCCTCCCCACCTCGGGCTCCGGCCACCATTGAGTTCTGATCTGCGATAGATGGCGCATAGGAGACCCGCATCCCTGAATCCTGGTAAGCTTTTACCACTTTGTCGGCTACCTCCAGGTCGACGGGCCGGTATCCTCGCCCCGGAGAATGGATTGCCTGCACCGTAGTGGTACCCGATTCAATCATCTGGACCGCTCCGTACAGCTGGTCCATGTAGGGGTCCACGTACCTGGCCCCTATTCTGGCCAGGCTCCACATCTCCAAGGGCAGGTCAGGCGCCCCTAGCTGGAAAGGAGTAAGACCAACATGAAAATGGTCGTTGACTAGGCCAGGCATTACCACATAACGGCTGGAACCGACAACGTCCACATTAGGATTCCTCGACCGTAGTTCCTCGTAATTCCCAACCTCTACAATTTCACCTTCCTGCTGGAGTATCGCGCCGTCGTAGATCACTTCTGCAGAAGATGGACCTGTGATCTTGCAGATAACGTATTTCCCCCGTACTAGTGTGGAAGTCATGACACCTCCTCAACTTACCGTGTTCAGATCTCCAGCACATAGTCAACCATCGGAGGTGCCGGACAAGCAAGTAGACGCCAGTATCTGAATCAGTGCCTGGTTACCCTTTGACCAACACTAAAGAGGGTAGCGTTTTCCCAAAAGGAGTCACGGAAACTTGCCCTCCAGTTCTACTTAAAAGAAGGCGAATTAAGGAAACTCCTACTAGGGCAGGGGCCGGGACACCAGGACCTTAATCTGGTCGATCCATTCGGTCTGGTCGTAACTGCCCAGCAAGTTGATTCGATTCCGATTGGGGTCGCCACCGTGCCAGTATTCGTAAATTTCCTGCCGCATGCCGAAAGAGGACACGCTCAGGTCGTGAGCCAACCGGAACAGCCGAGCTCCATGAACCACCACGCCTTCCGACGTTTCTTCGACGACATGCAGGGCGATTTCCTCCTCCTGCGTCTGCCGCGCCTCGTTCTGGGGCTGCTGGCTACGGTCTACTTGAGGGTCGCCAAGTGCATGGGTCAAGAACAGGTCGTTTTCCATGCAGTAGCGGTGGTAGTTGACCACGTTTTCTCTGAAATCGCAGTTGGCGTTCTTGATGGAGCTAAGGGCATTCTTCATGTTGTATAGGGTGATGATAAATGGTGCCAGAATATCCGGACTACGCCCCAACTGGCCCCACGATTGGCGGTTCCAAATCTCGCTATTTCGGCGCTTCCTTCTTAAATCCTCTTTGGAACGGGGGAGCTGCCAGGAAATGCTACAGCGGTTACCGGTTTCTGGAGAGATGAAGGTCATCAGATCCTGGTACTGGGAACTGTGCTGAAGGTCATAAATTCTTGCCAGCTCGCTAACCATCCCAGCGAAGGCCGCATGGGTGGTGACGTCAGCGACCCTCTCCCCATCCAGCCACACCTCTCCTCCATCTTTCAAACTGGCAATGTGCCGCTCTCCAGTCATGGCACCCGTAGCCGTCGAAATGTTCAATACCATATTTCCCCTCCTTTGGCGGCTGCCTAACCGGTGGCATGCTCGAAGCCTATTATGCCGGGTTGTTACGTCGGAAGCCAATGTCTGGCGGGGAGGTCCATATGGCGCTCTGACCTTTTGCCGTAAGGCGGGCTACCGCCCTGAACTGGCCTGGAGCTGCCGTACTATGCCGATAGCCTGCTCCAGCGAAACGAGCACGCCGAGAGAAGGCGATATCCCTACTGACAACCTAACGACAACCTAACGAGTGACAACCTAACGAGTGACAACCTAACGAGTGACAACCTAACGAGTGACAACCTAACGAGTGACAACCTAACGAGTGACAACCTAACGAGTGACAACCTAACGAGTGACAACCTAACGAGTGACAACCTAACGAGTGACAACCTAACGAGTGACAACCTAACGAGTGACAACCTAACGAGTGACAACCTAACGAGTGACAACCTAACGAGTGACAACCTAACGAGTGACAACCTAACGAGTGACAACCTAACGAGTGACAACCTAACGAGTGACAACCTAACGAGTGACAACCTAACGAGACAACCTAACGAGTGACAACCTAACGAGTGACAACCTAACGAGTGACAACCTAACGAGTGACAACCTAACGAGTGACAACCTAACGAGTGACAACCTAACGAGTGACAACCTAACGAGTGACAACCTAACGAGTGACAACCTAACGAGTGACAACCTAACGAGTGACAACCTAACGAGTGACAACCTAACGAGTGACAACCTAACGAGTGACAACCTAACGAGTGACAACCTAACGAGTGACAACCTAACGAGTGACAACCTAACGAGTGACAACCTAACGAGTGACAACCTAACGAGTGACAACCTAGTACTACAACGACGCGTTATGAGAAAACACGCTCAGGTCTTCTTCTTCAGCTACGGACCGTTCATCATGGGAGACTCGCACTCGTTCGTTGCCAGCTTCAAAATCCGCCCACGAGTTACCTTGTAGGATAACACGTCGTTGTAGTACTAGAGGTCTGGCCGGAAAGCCATTGGCCGGGTTTCGCGCTACGCCAGACAGACGTATTATAGTCTTATATGGCATGATAGTATCTGTAATACGGTTCAAGAACCCACTCTTACATCGACAATCGTCGCTAAGAAAACGACGACTTGGGGAGAATCGGGGTTTCCGTCCGAGTTTCTAGCGAGTGACATCGACTCTCGAACTGATGAACAAACCAAGGGGCTACCTGATCTTCTTGATGCCATTTAGCACCGTCTCGCTGAGCGACGTCAAACACGCCATCGACCAGGTTAAAGCGCCAGCGGACTGAGATGGGGTCGAGTACTTTTCCATTCACGCGTTTGAAATTTTCGGGGCTGGCTCTTTCTTAAGCCAAAGATTGGTTATAATTGACTCATATGAAGAGAACAGCTACTCGCATGCGGGCTGGCGAGAAAGAAGCGCTACATAGCCATCAGTGGATCTTTTACTACGATGGTAACTGTAGTTTCTGTACTTGGGTGGTACGAGGGCTCTCCCGGATCGACTCCTTCCGACAGGTACAGTGGATTCCCTTTCAATCCCTGGAGGAGCCACCGCAAGGGTTATCATGGGAGGACCTAGACCGCGCCGCCTATTTGGATACGAGGCGGGGCGGTCTTCACGAGGGGTTTTACAGCTTCAGGATGTTGACCCTGAGACTGTGGCCGCTCGTTCCCATGGCGCCGGTCTTCTGGTTCCCTGGGATGAACCTGCTGGGGCCGGCAGGGTACCGCTGGATAGCCAGAAACCGTTACCGCATCTCACGCTGCCGCGATACTACCACCCAAACTCGGCCGGCGCCGCAAGGGTCTGGACCCAGGTGAACAGCAGTCAACGGATCATCCATCCGAAGTACCCTGAGTGTCTTGCTGGCAGAAAGAAGTTCCGAATCTTGCTCCCCGCGGGGTGGTACGATTGGCGACCTGCACAGCCAAGGGATCCAAACTAGCTTAGCTTTGTGAGCAATGTTTTGGAGTCTCGCCCTGTCGATACGATAACAAACGCCTCCCGGGATGCGTTGGCGGCAGCCCGAACTGCGTTGTCCCAGCGGCTCTTCGAACCGGTTGATATCGCCTCCCTGGTTTTCTTCCGGATCGCCTTTGGCTCCATCATGCTCTGGGAGACGTGGCGTTACTACGACCACGGTTGGATAGGGCGTTACTTCACCGGCAAGGAATTCTACTTCACTTACTGGCCATTCGACTTCGTCCAGCCCTGGCCCGGCGATGGCATGTTTATCCATTTCGGGCTGATGGCCGTCTTCGCAGCTTGCATCGTCCTGGGCCTGTTCTACCGAGTGAGCGCCACAGCTTTCTTCCTGATGTTCACCTACGTCTTCCTGCTGGAGCAGGCCCGCTACCTCAACCACTATTACCTGGTCTGTCTCATTGCTTTCGTCATGATTTTCATGCCAGCCAACCGGCACTTCTCCCTTGATGCATTGCTGAACCCCGGCCTGCGTTCCAGGGTAGTACCGGCCTGGTCAGTCTGGCTGCTCCGCTTCCAGGTTGCTGTTCCCATGTTCTTTGGCGGTATTGCCAAGCTCAACGCCGACTGGCTGCGAGGAGAACCGCTACGGGCCTGGCTGGCTAACCGCACCGACTTTCCCTTCCTGGGGCAATTCTTCACCGACGAGCCTGTTGTATGGCTCTTGGTCTATGGCGGATTGCTGATTGACCTGCTGTTCGTCTTTTACATGCTCAACCGCCGCACCCGGGTCTTCGGTTTCATGTTGCTCCTTAGCTTTCACTTGATGAACTCGAGACTGTTCAACATTGGCATCTTTCCGTGGCTCATGATCGCCTCCACTCTTATATTCTTCGGGCCGGACTGGCCACGCCGGGTCTTGCATGATCTCAGACAAGGCCATGTTTTTCGCTCGCCGGCCTTTGTCGGAGGGTTTTGTTTCGGCTTTCTCCTCGGTAGCCTTGTGCCGGACGACTTCTCTCTGGTGCCGGCCCTGGTCACGGCTATCGGCATTGGAGTTACCGCCTACCACCTTGACGAGCCGTTTCTGCGAGCCCCGGTACAGGCAGCCGCAGCTGTGGCTGAGCCGGCAAGGACTAGGCTGGCCTCCAGATTGGCGCAGCGGTGGATTCTGCCTTCTAGTCGTCTTCGGATTGTTGCATCCGGGTGAGGATCTGGAGGATTTAAGCTACACAATTCAAAACATTGCCGACAGCAACTTCGGATCGTTCAACGCGAGAGAACTTGAACTCAGAACGACTTCCATTTTTTTATGGAAGAGAATCCGCCCAACCAAGCCGGAAGATTGATCATATTCTCATTGCAGTGGGTTTTTGGGTATTCATGATGGGCATGGTCGGTGTGTACCGTTCCATTACCATTGGAGCAGCCGCAGCGTGGGTGCGCCTAGAAACTCGGACGGAAACCCCGATTCTCCCCAAGTCGTCATTTTCTTAGCGACGATTATCGATGTAACAGTGGGTTCTTGAACCGTATTACAGATACTATCATGCCACATAAGACTATAATACGTCTGTCTGGCGTAGCGCGAAACCCGGCCAATGGCTTTCCGGCCAGACCTCTAGGCATGTACGGATTGATCATTGCGACCACACTTAGGTCAGTATTCCTGGCAATAGATGGAGTAGGTCTCGCGATGGTAGTGGAGCATTGGGAGGGGGCGACGGGAGCCGACAAAGCCACGATATTCGTCACGTTTTCCGCCCTGGAAGGCATGCTAGACGGCTTGAGGAGTATGACTGACATTTTCTATGGGGTGGCTCTTGCGCTACTTGGAGCCGGGATAGCCCTTAGCGCGGTCTACCCGAAGTGGCTCGGATGGGTGATTGTTGTGGCGGGGACTATTTGGACGGTAATCGGGGTTGTCATCGGGGTATCAGGGTCGAGTTCGGACCTCGATTTACCATTAGCCATCGCGTTCCTGTTAACCGTAGTCTGGCACATGGTAATGGGCATTGTGATCACTCGCAGAGAGGTTCAAGCAATGTAATAAACCGCCGGCGAAGTGTTGGCTTGCCGCTGGCCTACCCACCATTGAGATAAGACCACCGGGTTGGATATCGGGCAAAACCTGGAATTGCCCTTCCACCTACGGCGTTTATCTGCACAATCCTTGCCGAGCAAATAATCACCTGAAAGACCAGAGGTCAACGAAATTGATATCAGAATGAATCGGGCCATTATCTTGCCAAAGACTCATTCGCCAACCCTCTTACCGGGCGTTAAAGTCCGCGCCGTGCTCGGAATCGACGTCCACAAAGACCATCAACAACGCGGTGCCCTTCTTCTCAACCACGGCTTACCTCCTAATGGGTCCAGTTCGGCGTAGGCAGCCAGCTACCCAACATCGGGAACCCATTTTTCGACAACAGCAATGATACTCACCGAACGACGCCGCGCGGCAAACATCTTCCAGGGAGGTTTATTTTCCATTGAGTTTATAAACGAAATGTTCTACTGCTATACTGGGGCAAATCTCAATGGCGAGGAACTTGCAAAATGACGACATATGAAGTCGTGGGGAAATCGGTCACCAGACAAGAAGGTCCCGATAAAGTGTCGGGCAATTTTCAATACTCCGCTGACGTTACTTTGCCCGGGATGATCTGGGGCAAGGTGTTGAGAAGCCCCTATCCTCACGCCAAAATAGTCCGGATTGACGCATCGAAGGCACTGGCCATGCCGGGAGTTCACGCCGTTATCACCGGTCAAGAAACCCTCGGCATGCGAATAGGAAGGAGTGTGCGGGACGTACCGTTGCTGGCCGAGGACGAGGTTCGATTCGTGGGAGAGAAGGTAGCAGCTGTGGCAGCCGATGACCCCGACCTAGCAGAAGAAGCCCTCCTGATGATCGACGTGGAGTATGAGCCCTTACCCGCTGTATATGACCCTGTCGAAGCCATGGATCCCGGAGCGCCTCTAGTCCACTCGGGCTCGCCGACTTTTGAGAGTTCCTCGGGTCCGGTCCAGCCCCAAGGCAATATATTAAACCACTCGGTATGGTCCAATGGGGACGTGGAACAGGGATTCAATGACTCGGACCAGATCTTCGAACATACCTTTACCACCACCTGGGTACACCAAGGTTACATGGAGCCTTATGCCTGCGTCGTGGACATCGACGATTCCGGGCGCGTCCAAGTCTGGGCGAACAATAAAGTTCCCTTCACATTGAGGAGACAGTTGGCTGACGCGCTGGGATTATCCGAGGCCCAGATTTTAGTCAATCCATGCGGTATCGGTGGCGACTTTGGTGGGAAGTCCCCGGCGATGAACGTGCCATTGGCCTATTTCCTGTCCCGGAGTAGCGGAAGGCCCGTCAAAATGGTCATGAGTTATATTGAAGAACTGGCGGCCGGAAACCCAAGGCATCCATCCGTGATCACCATCAAGACCGGGGTAAAGAACGACGGGCGATTCATCGCTCGGGAAAGCCGGGTCGTGTATAACGGGGGGGCTTACTGTGGCTTCAGAGGCCGCCCTGGTCTGGCAGGCAGCCGTGATGCCGCCGGCGGGCAGTACCACATACCTAATTTTCTGATCGACAGCTTTATGATCTACACCAACAACGTGCCCTGCGGTTCCTACCGGGCGCCCGGACAGCCACAAGTGGCGTTTGCAGTGGAATCTCACACTGACATGATTGCCCGGGAGATGGGAATAGATCCGTACGAATTGCGGCTCAAGAATGTGGTTCGTGATGGACAGATGTGTGCCACCGGAGCCCATTACAACCACGTGCGAGGAGAGGAGACTTTGAAGGCGGTTGCCGAGGCCGCCGATTGGGGTTCCCCAAAGTCAGGGCCATATGTTGGCCGAGGCATGTCGTTGGGGCAACGCCCTCAAGGCCAGAGCGTCTATTCAGCAAAGGTGACGATGGATGAGAATGCCCAAGTAACCTACCACACATTAGTGCCGGAAACGGGCACGGGCATTCATACAGTTGGCCGGCAAGTGGTGGCGGAGGACTTAGGGATTCCGGTGGAAGATGTGAAGGCGGTTCAGATGGACACCGACGGTGGACCCACCGACAGCGGGTCGGGTAGCGGCAGCAGCGTGGGCGGCACCGGCGCTGCCCTAGGAGCCGCCGAAGGAGTCCGGCGCCACCTTACTCTGATGGCTGCCGAGTTCTACGGTTGGCCTGAAGAACGAATCGTGTTTCGGGGAGGCCGGGTTTTTGTTGATGGAGACTCGGAACGTGGCGTATCGATACAGGAGTTGGCCTCCAAGGTCGTTGCCGCTACCGGGCAGCACATCTCATTTTCCAAAACCACGGATTCCAAGGAGCCGGACGTGACCTGCTTCTGCGCCCAGGTGGCCGAGGTTGAGGTAGACCCGGAAACCGGAGCAGTTAAGCTACAAAAATTCGTCACGGCTCACGATGTAGGCACCATTCACAACCCTATGACTCACCAGGGACAGATCGACGGGGCAGTGATTCAAGGGGTGGGGTTTGCCCTAATGGAGGAATTGTTATCCGAAGAAGGACGTATCTCGACTCTCAGCATGGGCGATGTAAAAACACCCAATATCCAGGACATACCTGAACTGGTGACGGTTCTAGTAGATTCCCCTGGGGGCAATGGTCCCTTTGGGGCAAAAACTATCGGAGAGCAACCCCTCCCACCGGTGGCGCCGGCCATCGCCAACGCCGTATTCGACGCCGTGGGCGTTCGGATTCTAGACCTGCCCATCACGTCGGAAAAAGTGTTTGCCGCGTTAAATAAAAGGTGACCTGGCCACTATTTCGGATGGCTGGTCCAAGATGAGTATTAGTGGATATTTGCTGCCGTTTCCAGATCCTGGCGCCGCTGACCTTATGAGCGACCATCTGGAGCAGGTGGTCCAAGCCACCGGCCCAGGAAAGATATTGGTTACAACTTCTCTTCCTGAGATATTGGAGAAAAGGTTACAGAAACCTTCTGGGCCTGGCAGTCGATTTGCCCGCAAGAAGTTGGAATTCTTTAGATTGGAAGGGAACGATTGGATATACCTTTCCGGAACAACGAGTGACAGCGGCCAGAAATCTGAAGAAGTGTTTTTGAATGTTCAGGCGGCAGAGACGGTCAAATGCAAGTTGACAAATATGAGCGACAGGGAAGGCCAGTTTTCTCTAGAGTGCAAGTATGAACCCAGGGATCAGCAGTAAACCCTCCGTTCCCCCACGTACGCGTCCAGGAGCTCCGGAGGGTGCTCAGGGCGCTGCACCAGGCCGCCGACGCCGCTGCCGGTGTGGTCGTGGCCACAGGAAGGTGATCATCGTCCTTAATCCCAACAACAGGCCGGCCTGCGCTCCGGAGCCCGCGGACATCGACCAAGACGTCGAGGACGCCGTTCAGTAGGTACGGGACCGGGACTATCTGGCCTGAGTCCGAGGTTACGTCGCCGGCAAGGCCAAGGCGTTTTTCGAGGTCCAGGCCCTAGAAACTCGGACGGAAACCCTGATTCTCCCCAAGCCGTCGTTTTCTCAGCGACGATTGTCGATGTAACAGTGGGTTCTCGAACCATATTACAGATACTATCATGCCACATAAGACTATAATACGTCTGTCTGGCGTAGCGCGAAACCCGGCCAATGGCTTTCCGGCCAGACCTCTAGTATTACAACGTCAGTTCAGGGAGGGATGTGGGGTGATGCCCGCATGGCGGCGCGGCGCTTGGCATGGGAGCGTTTGGCCCGTTCGTTACTGTCCTGCGTATCCTCAAGCCACCGCAGCAACTCGGTTGGCCCGAACCGTTCCCGGGGCAGCATTTCCCGCACCACCCGGTAGACCTGCGGCCTCGTGATCCGGGGCATCTTTTCCCCCCCAAGCCTGTTGCAGGCTCAGCAGAAAAGCTCCGCCCAGCAGGCACAGGGCCACGTGGTGATGCCAGCCAGCCCAGGTGCGGGTCTCGTACTCGTCCAGGCCTACGTCGCTTTTCTCCGTCTCAAACTCCGTTTCTATACGCCAACGGGAGCCTCCCACGTATGCCAGGGTCTCCAACGGGGTATCCTCCGGAGCATTGGACAGGTAGTAGCGGGGTTCGCTGCCGTCCAGGTTCCGGCGGTAGACGGCCCAGTGGATTTCGCCGGGCTTGCGCCTGCTGGTCGGTCGCACCCTCTGGGCGCTGAAAAGGTAGCTGCGTGGTCCCTGGCTTCCCTCGGCCACCGTAATCTCACGCCAGGCCTCCTCCGGCAACTCGTCGCTGCGCTGCTCCATGGTCCGGCGCTGACCGTCTCGCAGCCTGGGTTTGCGGGGACGCCCGAATCCCTGATACTCCGCACTGGTCCAGGCAGGCTCCGGCGGCCACACCGTAAAGCCGGACGGAACGTCCAGCACGTACCACATCCCCAAGGCCGCCAGGCCCTCCCGGAAGGACGGCGACATCCCAAAGGCGTCGTCCGCCGCGACCCATCCAGCCTTCAGGTGGCCCCGCTCCTGTGCCCGCCCCACCATCTCCAAGGCCAACTCCGTCTTGGACCGGTAGCCCTGCCTATCCTCCGGCACACCCGCCGCCTCACACCGGTCTTTGTCCGAGGTCCAACTCTCGGGCAGATACAGCCCCTTGTCCACCAATGCCCGTCCCAACGGGCTGACATAGGCCAGGAACATCCCCGCCTGGCAGTTGGCCACCTTCCCCAGCCTCCCGCAGTACTGCCGGGCCACTCCCACCGACTTCCTCCCCTGCTTGGGAAAGTCGCTGCCGTCCAGCGCCCACACCCCTTCCGGATGCTCCAGCCGGGTTCCCAGGTACTCCTGCAGCCGTCCTATAATCACCTCATCGTCCCAGGGAGAATCGGTGAGAAACCGCTGCATCCCTCGGGCTGACCCCGGAACCGTCTCCGACAGGTTCTCAGCGTTGCGCCGCTCCCCAGACTGTACCAGCAGGGCCTGGAGATAATGACCGCTGTGCTCCCGCGTCTCCCGGCGGCCAAACAGCGGCGCGAAGTAAGCGTGAAAATCCCGAAATGACCCGTACACCTGCTCGAAAGCTGCCGCATCCACATCCCCACCTCACCTGCCTATTCCCTCTCCAGCTACACAGTTATCCTATCAAACTAACTGACGTTGTAATACTAGCCGATCCATCTCTCATCGACCAAAGCTAGCCTGACTGTCGACGAGGCCCGCCCGTTGCTCGTTGCTCCAGAAGGGGAGAGGAATGGTAGCCACTGACCGAGTGCTCGAAATATTTACCGACGCCCGGGCCCTGCAGGCTGACGCCCTTGAAATGTTGGCTCAGGGAAAGGTCCGGAATGCGGCCGAGAAGGCCTGGGGCGCCACGAAGCGCGCCACAGACGCCTTGGTGCTGGCCAGGACCGGCGACGAGCCGGAGCGGACGCCGCAGACATCGACGGAACTGAGGCATCTGGAGGGCCTGGACCAGGATGTGCGACAGGCTCGCCTGGTGGCCAGATATTACATCCGGCAGGGGTCGCTCCACGGTGACTGCTTCTACCTGGGCCTCTGCGAACCTTTGGCCGACACTGAGCGCCGGATCAGAGAAACCGCCGATTACATCGATGACGCTGAGCGTCTAGCGGCTGGCTGAGTGTCCACAGGCCCTGGGCCGATTGTCCTGGCCCGTAGTTCTTCCGACCTGGGCAGGCCTCCGCTCAGCGTGCGTTGAGCGGTCTGCCCCCAATATGGTCCATATTGGGGGCAGACTGTTCTCTATACAAGCGGGAAACGCCGGACGGCTGGCGGTCCTGGCCAGCGCCCGAGCCCCGGAAACCGGGTAAGGCTTTCGCCCAGGACCGCCAGCCGTCGACACCAGGGTAACCGGCGCTGGCGGTCCTGGGCGCTTGGGTGGTCTGGACTACCCGCCCGCCCGGACATCCGCCTTAAATCGCCTCACAGGGCGGCGGTTTTCCGCTGATCCGCCCGAAGCACTTTCCGGCTAAACTAGAAGGCGTATGTTAGGCGGAAAGTTACTGCAGGAGGTACAAATGTCCCAGTCGAAGCGACAACCACGCCACCGCCGACAATCGGGAGCTCGGCCGCTGCCGGGGTTGCCCATCCACCAGGTGATCAAGTGGCCACGGTCCGGGCCCGGGTCAGGAACGGCCGAACGTCAGGGGCCGCAACCTGGTGGCCATGATCTGGAAGGCCTCGCAGCACCAGCATCGACACGTTAGAAGGTCGTGGGCGCCAGGATCGTAAGCGTTGAGCTCCTTGAGGCCTGCAGCACGGCCGGCGTCCCAGCCAGCGGACATTAGATATTCCACCTGGGCATCACCGAGCCCGGCCTCTTCGTCTTCCCATTCCCTCTCCCCATGGGGCTTGGCCACTGCGCCATAGCTTGAGCAAGTTATGGGTCATCCCTGCCAGCGACCACTCACTCTGTGCAGCGCCCAACCCCCGTCGCATAAACCGTCGGAACCCCTGTCCTTCCTTGACCTGTCCGAACACCGGCTCCACCAGTACACCCCGCTTCTTGTACAGAGCTCGGCCTCCCTTTGTCAGAAGCTTGCGCTCTATCCTGTCCCTCGGGCTCAGTCCTTTTGGTATACGTCCTCGGGGACACCCCTTCTCCCGTAGCATCTTCCGCTGTTTCCAATCCTTGGTGGTGGCAATAAGAAGCTCAGGCATCTCTGGCCAGGAGCAAGCCCTGATGTTGGTCTCACTCCAGTACCCGGCATCGGCCAGGCCCGCTTTGGGCCGGTCCTCTATGCCGGCTGCCTCCAGAGTATGCGCCATGGTTTGGAGCATCGGCTCCAGTTGCTGCACATCGTTGGCCTCTTGGGTCACTCCAACGGCTACTATGATCTGCTCCTCACTCACCACAGCCTGGGCATTGTAGCCCTGCACGTACCCTTGCCTGGCCTTCATGATGCGGCTGCCGAGGTCTCCGGGCCGGACTCCATTTCCTCGGCCTTGACTCCATCAATCCTGGAGATGGTGGGGCGGTCGCTAATCCGACGTGGTGAGGTGGTCTTCCTGATTGACACCACGAGCGGACGGCTGCGGCTGATACCTGCGGAGACGCACGACGTTGAGGGAGGGCCGTTTCCAGAGGAATGGGAGTACCGCTTGACGCTCGGCGGGCCAAGCCGGACCGTGACCTACGACTTTGTACCGGCGGCCTCAGTGCTTCACTTTCGCTATGCTGCGGACGCGTCGACGCCCTGGAGAGGCAACGGGCCGGTTGAAGTGGCGGCGCTGGCCGGTAAGCTATCCGCAGAGACGGTGAACGCGTTGGCGAACGAGGCCAGCGGTCCAGTCGGTAGACTCCTGGGGATCCCGGTCGACGGCGCCGATGCCACGGTCGAGGGCCTCAAGGCTGATATCAAGAACGCGGCGGGCCGTGTGGCGCTCCTGGAGACGGGAGACTGGGGCAACGCGGGCGGAGACGCCAAGGTTGACCTGAAAGCCGAACGCTTTGGGGCAGAGCCGCCGGCGTCACTGGTGGACCTGGTGGATGTATCCAGCCGGGAGATTTACGCAGCCTGCGGCTTCAACGCGGCCCTATGGGGCGGCTCTCAGGCGGCCTCAGTCCGGGAAGCATGGCGGCTGGCCCTATTCGGTGTCCTATCACCCCTGGGGCGGCTGGTGCAAGCCGAGCTGCAAGACACATAACAGTTCAGGCGCTAACCATTGACCTGATGACTCTCAAGGTTTATGAGGTGAATGGGGCCCAGGTCGCTTTACCCCAACGCGTCTCCCCTGATATCAGCGCGACGATGCCTTTCGCAACGCCTGGAAGGGCGAGACCCGCGGGATCCAGCGGAATTCTGTCGTCTGGCCCCGATGCGTTTCAAGCTTCGATAGAAGGCGCTACTGGCGAGACCCGTACAATGTTCGACGAGTTGATTGCGTGGGCGGAGCGGTTGGCTTCACTGCCGAACGTCCGCCTCGACAGCTACTCCGGCCAACGATACACCCTCTTGCCTAGTACTACAACGACGCGTTATGAGAAAACACGCTCAGGTCTTCTTCTTCAGCTACGGACCGTTCATCATGGGAGACTCGCACTCGTTCGTTGCCAGCTTCAAAATCCGCCCACGAGTTACCTTGTAGGATAACACGTCGTTGTAGTACTAGAGGTCTGGCCGGAAAGCCATTGGCCGGGTTTCGCGCTACGCCAGACAGACGTATTATAGTCTTATATGGCATGATAGTGTCTGTAATACGGTTCAAAAACCCACTGTTGCATCGATAATCGTCGCTAAGAAAACGGCAGCTTGGAGAGAATCGGGGTTTCCGTCCGAGTTTCTAGAGTCATGCCGGATAAAGTGGGCCTGGTGACCATCTGGAACGACAATCAGCAACCATACATCTCAGTTTGGCGCTCTGTGTTCGAGCGGCTTGCCCCGAACTCGATCGAAGCCGTTGAACAGGTTATCGCGCCGATCAAGATCGGACAGGGAAACACCGTTAAGAACATTACGCCCCAAGTTCTTGACGCGCTGACGACAGGCTATCAAGAGGCGGGCGGGAGTTGATGTCCATGCTGTTGGCAACCAGCAAAAGTGAGACACTTTGAGACCCGAGAGATCAGGGGGCTGATTGAGGTCTCGTAGGCTCCCTGATGGCCCTGTTGTACTGTCTTCGCCGTTGGATTGTTTGGGCCTGCACCTCCTTTCTGCGTCGTAGGATCTCCGGCCGCCTTCCCTTGAGCACAGCCGAGGGCGTCACGTTTCCCAGGGCCTTGTGATAGCGCCGGTAGGTGTAATAGCTGACGAAGGCCACGATGGCCGCCTCCAAGTCTGAAGGCAACTCATACGGCAGTTGGTTCACGTCCCCCTTGAGGGTCTGGTGGTAGCGCTCCAGCTTGCCGTTGGTCTGAGGATGGAAGGGCGTTGCCAGGATGTGCTTGATGCCCACCATACCCAGGTAGTCCCTGAAGGCTCTGGACACAGAGCCGGGGCCGTTGTCGCTCAGCAGCCTGGTCCGGTCTTCTATCGGGACCTGTTCAATGCCGGTCCTGTCCACGGCCTCCTGGACCACCTCTATGAAGGAGTCGGAGGTCATATCCCTCTGAAGCCTGTGGGCCAGGATGAAGCGTGAGTAGTCGTCCATGACCATCCCAATGCCGAGCGACGGAGTGACCCGCGAATCGGCCTCGGTTCTCGATTTCGTCCAGTCCGGCCCCACTGCATTGAACCGGAGACCAACTTCAAGATATTCGCAAACGGCATACAGTGTGCCATCGGCGATGTGACCGAAGAGACTCTAGTTGCCTGGAAAACTTTGCCCGGGCGAACCCGGCCTTCGTCGCACTCCTCTCATCCGGCTTGCAGGGCATAGAAGCAATGCCCGCAGATGAGTTCGTCGAGGTCAGCAACGCTGGCGCCCAGCAGTACGCCTGGATGACGGAAGAAGAGTTGCTGCGAGTTCAGGAAGCTGCTACGGCCGCTATGCAGTAGGGAGTGCGGGACTGCCTAAGTCACGAGGAGCTCCTCTGTGCCATGATGCAGATGGAGGCAGAGTAGCTCGGCGAGCTATGGCTGCTGTCTATCTCAGGAGTAGACCAAGGCCCGGAGGAATCGCGGACGACTAACTGCTTTGGGGTGTTGCGATGTTGGCATGGCTGGCGCCGGCGGCCCAGGCCAGCGCCGTAAGCATCCGTGCAGGGTCCAGTATCTGCCAGATAACCCCGTTGTTGACGAAGTATGCATTGGCGAAAACCAGGGCGCCCAGCGCCGCCGAAACCACCGCGCCCACGCGCCCCGCAGGGCGTCCGCAGCGCCACAGAGCCACCGCAGCCACGCTGGAGGAACCGATGAACAGAGGGTTGACGGTTCGCCACACGTCACCCCGATAGTTGCCGAACAGGTCGCTGTACCCATTGGCGAGCACCGCCAAAGCTACTATACCCAGCGCTAGATTGCGCACCCAGGGGACGCGGCGGGTGCTCAACCAGACCCACCAGACGCCGCCGAACCCCATCAGCAACGGGCCGATTTGCCACAGCTTCCAAGGCCAGTAGGGAACGGACAGCCCCTCCGGGTCAAGGATGCCGGTTCTCTCGGTCCAGGCAAAAATGGCCAAGGCCACGAAGGCCGCGGCTGCGACGGCAGGGATCGGGTCCAGGTCTCGCGGAGCGATCAGTTTGAACATCGGCCAGCCTTGCTGCTACGGGCTTTTGGCATGTCGGAGCCTCCCGCGTCCGCACGGCGGGCAGCGACGTTCCATGGGCACTCTACCACAACCAAGCAGGGCGGGCTTCGCATGATGCGGCGGAACTGGGACTGACTACAGGTCCAGAACGAACCTCAACGTGAAAGTTCTTGATTTCTTGTCTAGGCTGGTGGCGCGGCGCCCACCTCGGCCGGCACCGCCCTCTCGGGCTCCACGCTCCGCCAGACGTGGTCGGAAATCAGCACCTTCGTGCCCATCCGCAATGCTACCTGGTCAGATGATGTGGCGGAGTCGCAGGCCGCCTATTGCAATTCGAACCCGCTCGCCGGTCCGTAAGCGACGAATCCTTCCCCGGTGTCCTCGAAACTGGTCGCGCGGGGATAGGGGACCAGCTTGCGCATTATGAGCATGTCTCCCGCCGACCCCATGACATTTAGCAGGAGGGCCCATCCGACGACGGAGGCGAGCACGTCGTTTTCGGCCACGAGTGCCAAGCCGACGGCCAGCAACACCGTCAGCAGCACCCGGAAGGCGATGTCCTCGTGGAGGCGCTGGGCGATGCGGCGTGAGGAGGACACGCCGATGCAGTAACCGTAGAGCAGCACCTTGACCATCATCCTGGGATGATAGGGAGGGCCGCCCCGCTCCTCGCCCTGGTAGCGGGCAGTGATGGCGGAGAGGTCCAGTTGGTCCACCACGTCGGAGATGAAGTAGGCCAGATGGTCCGCCGGCAGCCACTCCTGGAGCGCCGCCGGCAGCAGCAACTGCTGGTCGGGATCGTAGGGACGGAAGGTCTTGCTCATTGGCGTCCACCCTCGCTGGAGGCTCCCTCCATCATACCCGCAACGCCTCACCTGTGGCGTTTCTCGGACGGGCTGCTAGTACTACAACGACGCGTTATCCTACAAGGTAACTCGTGGGCGGATTTTGAAGCTGGCAACGAACGAGTGCGAGTCTCCCATGATGAACGGTCCGTAGCTGAAGAAGAAGACCTGAGCGTGTTTTCTCATAACGCGTCGTTGTAGTACTAGAGGTCTGGCCGGAAAGCCATTGGCCGGGTTTCGCGCTACGCCAGACAGACGTATTATAGTCTTATGTGGCATGATAGTGTCTGTAATACGGTTCAAGAACCCACTGTTACATCGACAATCGTCGCTAAGAAAACGACGACTTGGGAAGAATCGGGGTTTCCGTCCGAGTTTCTAGGTGATGGTCCTGCTCATCTACCGACCGGTCTAATGCCTCGGCCAAGGCGAACTCCGTCACCAGAGGTTTCCAGTGGCGAAGCATGGTGTTCCCCCCGAACTGCCGGCAATGCGTCTCCCCATCCAGCACCAAGGGAATGGGTCACGGCACCGAGGCCAGACTCCCCGACGGGTCCGGAGCCAACTCCAGATAAACCAGCGTGGTCTGGATCCGGCCGTGGCCCAACCAACGACTTAAGTAGTTCAGCGGGATCCCGTTGAGCAACATGTGCCGGGCGTAGCTGTGCCTCAGCGTGTGGGTCCCAACACTCCGGCCCTGAGGGAGTTGGCCCGCCTCAGTGGCCCGGAGGACCGCCTGCTGCACCCACCTCCAGACCGTGACCCGGGATACCTCGCTCAACCTGCCCTGCCCAACGGTCCCGAAGCTGGTGGCCGCGGTCAACGCCGTCTGCAACTTCGGATGGACCGGGACCACCCGGGCATTGCGCCCCTTGCCTTGCCGGACAACCAGTGTGGGGCGGTCTGAATCGAGGTGCAGGTCTCGGGCTTCGAGCGCCAGTGCTTCAGACACCCGAAGACCCGCCCGCCACTGTTCCAGCATGATCAGCCTGGCCTTTGGGTTGGGAGCGGCGGAGATTAGAGCGTTGACCTCGGCCATCTCCAGGTACTCCGGCAGCATGTAACTGTTCTTCCGGGGTAATTGTTGCAATTTACCCCCTTTGGGGTTGATTCTCCGAGGGCGCCTCGTGCTCAGTGATGTGGTACTCATGGGTCCAAGAGTAACATAAGGGGCACTTATGTTACATTCGGAGATCAGCCTGGATCAACGCTGTAACCCGGCTTTGTGTGAGTTGTGGGTACCAACGTTCGCGGCGTCGACCAACCGCCGACGTTCACCAAAAACCACCGCGCTGACCTCGGAGTGACGCAAGACCGTGCAGGGAATGACAATGCCAGACCATCCGCCGGCAGCTTCGCCCGTGGGTGGGGATTGGTGCAAGGCGTGGACGTTGCCGCATCCGGAGGGCCTGTCTGGAAAGAGGATTTCGGCCCCTCATTGGGTGGATCTGCCCTTAAGACTTATGTACCGTCTGGCGTTGGTGGTCCTTCCGACGCTGTTGGGGAAACTCGACCTTGAGGACCTCGACGAGGAAACGGTCAACCGCCTGGTGGGAATCACGTGGACAATCTCGGAGCGGGTTGTCAACGCTGACCCCAGTTTGTAACTGTTCAGAGTTGGTGAGGCGAATTGACCAGAAGTGGTTGAAAAAATACAGTGCGTCGGTTTTCCGGTTATGTTAAATCAGAAGTATGGATACCGTTCTTGACCTGACTACCGCCAGCCGGGAGACCTTGCTGGCCGTCATCGCCCAGTTGCAGCGACAGATTGACGTGCTGGAAGGAAAGGCCAAGCCTGGCGAGTCGCCCCGAAGCTGCTGGACGTGTGGAAGTCCCGGGCGGTGCGCCAGCTGCGCCGCTACCAGGAAGCTGGGCCGGAGTGGGCCGGCTCCGGCGCTCCTGAGCTGTCGCAACCCGGAAAATAACCGGGCAACCCCTAAGATAACCGATCGAGCATCGGTATTATCCGACTGATGGGAAACTGCCCAATCTGAGGAGTAGCACCACTGCCATGTCGAAACTACTGTATTACGCGCTCTTCGTCGCCCTGACGACCCTATTGGCCTGTTCCGGCCCGGAGACGAGTTCATCCCCAACCGCCGCGGCCCAGGCCCCGACGTCCGCATCCATTCCGGCTCCAACCCCCGCTCCGGTAGAAGTCCCGACTCCGACCAAAGTCCCGGAGCCAACCAAAGTCCCGGCTCCGACCGAGACCCCAATCCCCACCGCGATGCCGGCGCCAACCGACGCGCCATCGGAAACAACTCCGGAGTCTGGAATGCCCGGCCCCACCGGTATGAACGACACGGGACTCCTCACGTCCGATCTGTCAGACGCCGAGCTGTCCTGCCTGTCGGAAATCGGAGACCCCCAGCAGTTGGTGACTCTGATGAACAGCCCGGATCTCGCGTCGCCGCAGGAAAGGGACGCAATGGTCGGATGCCTGGAGCACGAGACCCTGCTGAAGCTATTCCTGAACGGATTCACAGACCAGACCGGACCGCTGAGCGATGACACCTCAGCCTGCGTCAGCGCCGGGTTCCAGAACTTCGACCTGCGCGCCATGATGCTCGCCAAGCAGGAAGGATCCGGCGAGGAAGCCGCCATGGTCCAGGGCATGGCGGGATTCTTAATCACGCTCAGCTGCCTGAACGAAGAGGAGTGGCAGGCTGCCAGTCCGGCCCTGGACCTGCCACCTGAAGGAAGGGAAGCCATGCAGTGCGTCATGAACATGCTGGCCGGACCCGAAGGAATCGCGGCATCTCTGGAATCCAAAGAGGGAGAGCCGCCCCTGGCCTTCTTCAGTGCGGCAGCCGAGTGCGGGATGATGATGGGAGGACCGTCAGGCTAAACCCGAGAGCCGCAGGACGCTCGACGGCACAATCTGGTTCGCGGCGGTCAGAAGCCTGACTGCGGCGCGCCGCCTGTCGGCGACCGCCTTGCCAGCCGCGGCCGCGGGGCTGTTGATTGCCGCTACGGTAGGCTTCAGTTTCTATACACTCCTGTACAATCCGAGTAGCTGTGCCTTCTTGGCGTCGAATTCGTCCTGAGTTAGGAAGCCGCGCTCAAGGAGACTCGCAAATTTCTCGATCTCGTCTACCGACGATGTCACCGGCTCCGTAGCTGAAAAACACCCCCCCCAAGGGCCGGGTATCAGGGGTTCCAGCAGGAATATCGCACAACGGTTTTCCCGGATTTTGGGATTCCTGGGTTCTGGGATTACAGGGCCTGATACTGACCAGCGGTTCATTGATGCACTGATCAAGTGGGGCCGATATAAAAACGTGCGTAACGTTGGCACTGCTCTAGCTCTACTCGCTGATATTGCCTTGGTTGAGTTGGCGGAAGCAGCGGAGGCAGCGGAGGCAGAGGAAGAAGATGCCAAACCTGTGGGATAGACAGGATGGCGAGACCCCGAAGGCATTCGCGGCGTTTTGCCTCTATCGTGATTTGCCTGCCGTTGATCGCACGATAGTGGCGGCTGTGGCCCAGCATCGGAAACTTGGCGGTAAAGCATCGGTCAGAAATTGGGAGACCTGGGCTTCTCTTCACAACTGGCGCGAACGCGGCCTAGCCAGTGATTCCGACCTTGCATCCCGGCGACGCACTCGTCCGCGCCGAATCTCTGGAACGTGCCCAGGACGACATAGCCAACATGTCGCGGGCGGCTCTTACAAAGATGATTCCCCTGTTACAGCCTCTCGAAAGTGGTGGCATTGATCCGTACCAAATCCCTATCTCTCAGATACCCAGCTGGATGCGGACTCTGGCGGACCTTCAACTCAAATCCCTGGGGTACGAGGACAGCATCGCATTGACCGGCAAGGACGGCGGCCCGGTCAAAACTCAGCATGTCTTCCAGCCGTCCAAGGAAGTATGGGACGATATATTGCGGAAGCGGCGTAGACCTGGATGGCGGTTGCGGCTGAGGGACTGTCCTAACCTCGCGTGTCACATAGCGGCCCGCCGAAAGGGTGAACCTGAGTTCAAGGTGGTGCGATACATCCCAGGCGGCCCGGGTTGCCGCCGCTTCCGCAGCCTCGAAGTTGAATTGTCGGTTATTGAAGACCAATGAGCCACTCCCCAAGAGGGTGTAGGTGGCTGTCCCGCCGCCCACCGCCGCAGGAGCGGCCTCTAGGACGGCTACCCGGTCTTCGAAGACGTAGAGTTCCCTGTTGATTTGCGCCGTCGCCTCGGCAAGCTCCTCCTCGTCCACAACTCTACGAAGTCCTTCGCTAGGCAGGAGTACCAGATCGTGCGCCTGCCCAGCGTTGCGCTATGGGAGCGTGGTTTCTTTTCAAGGCGAACTTGCTGATGGTGGAGTTCGTGGAGAGGCTCGCTGATTACTTGGTTTCTCCTGAATCCTTGGAGTGGAGGAACTCACAATTGGAATCTGTAAAACCACAGGCGTACACCATTTTCGATTCGTTGGATAAGCGGTTACCCCGGAGGCACGGAGTACGCCAGCATCTTGCGCACGGTGTCCCGGTGCAGGCCAAACGTCCGGGCTGCTTCCCGCATGCTCATCCCATCCACCATCACCGCCCGGCGAACCCGCAGATATACGTCCACTCTGTACATCCGTCGCACCATCCATGGGGTCGGCTACAACCCTATGAATGATGGCAGGCGGTACAGTATTTGGTCGCCGATACTCAGCAATCCTCCTCCGCGCACGCGGCCCACTTTAACTCCGCCGTTTACACACGATGGAGGAGTACTACCAGGACTTGCTGGACGCGAAGGCTGACTGGGGCAGTCCTGCGCCGTAAAGTTCCCTGACTCTCCGGGACCCCGGCGGTCAGGCCCTGGGGTGGTTCTACACTTGATTAGGCATCTTCAACGGTCATGCTGTGGTTCACCCAGCGAAAGCTGCGCAGGAAGGTGCCCAGGGTGGAGGGCGCCTTGACCACACTGCCCAGGGTGCAGGCTGTCCCGCCGGCGCGCAGCGCATCGGCGTCGTCGATGCGCTGCGCGCCAACGCAGATGCCACCAGCGTCATCATCTTGTCACCGGTGTTGGCTCGGCCTGGGGCCCGGCCCAGATCCAGGCGCCGGTCAACCAGTTGGGAAAGGCCGAGGTGCAAGGCCAAGGTGGCGGGAAGGAGCAGGCCGGCATTGTTGACCAGGCGGTGGTCGTCGAAGGGAAACTGTTCAGAGTTGAGGGGAAGTGAGCAACCGGCGGCATTCCAGGAGGGGATTGAGACCTCTGGCCCGCCAGGTGCCAAAGAGGGATGCCAAGGTCATCTTGCTGTCGGCGCCCTGCCCTGAGCGGGTGCCGCCGCTGATCTTGCGACTGGTTACCAGATGCCGCAGGCTCCGCTCGGCGGCGTTGTTGTCTGAGGGCACGGCTGGGTCCGACACGAAGACAAACAGTTCCTTGATGAACCGTTCCATGCGCCGGCAGAGCTTGGCCTGAACCGCCAGGGGATCTTTAAGGAAAGGCCGCGCCAAGACCATTAGTTTCTCCTCCAGCATTAGCTGGGTGCGATGGCCTGGCTGGGCTCGGGGAAGGACCGAGGCCTTGGCCTCCGTGTAGACCTGGTGAACCGCCTCGGCCCACTGAGCCAGCCCAGCGTCTTCTGGGTACAACCCTTTCAGGTCATGGATATCCCGCAGCAGATGAGCCCAGCACCGAAGCCCATCGTCTCCTATCATGACTTCGTCTACCAGGCCCAGAGCTGGAACGTTGCTCGGAGAGTGGTCTCTAAGGTGGAGTGGCGCCAGGGAGAACTGTTTCCCAGAGTGGGCTTCATCGTCACCAATCTGAGCTATCCAAACATCGGGATAGTCCGCTTTTACAATGGCCGAGGCACCGCGGAGCAATGGATAAAAGAAGGCAAGTACGCCCTGAACTGGACCAGGTTGTCCTGCCACAAGTTCGTGGCCAATCAGGTCGGGCTGGAGTTGTTCGTACTGGCTTACAACTTGGGTAACTTCATGAGAAGGCTAGCCTTACCGGAGGCAATGAAGCACTGGTCGTTGACCAGTCTGCAGACCAGGATGATCAAGACTGGAGGACGGTTGGTGCGCCATGCCAGAAGGCTGGTGTTTCAGCTTGCTGAGGTGCTGGTGAGCCGGGAAATGCTAGGCGGGATACTGGAACGAATTGGTCGGCTTAGGCTGGCTCCTGGCTAGTCCACTTTAGGAGCGTCGGGATTGGTTACGGTTACGGGGTCGCACAGGGCAAAAGAGCTTCCCAAGGGGGAGACTTGGGCGTAGACCAGCGGTTTGGGGCTTTTACGCTTGGCAGTACAGTGGTTGCCCAATGAAAGCGGGGACTTTGAGTGAATCAGGCCGCATCAGACCGCATTTGACGCCCTTGGAATGCGGGATTATATTTGGCGGTATCCCCGCGGGAGCTATATCCAGGAAAGGTGGTTTGATCTGGGGAATCCCGGGTTACTTAATCCTCAAGCTGGAGATGAACTGTATGACCACGTCGAAATTGGAAGGCGAATACCGCCCCCCAGTACCCTCCAGAGTGATTTTCGGGCAGGGAAAGGTTTCCCAACTCCAGGGAGAGTTGGATGCCCTGGGAGGCAAGCGGGCGTTGCTGCTTTCCGGTCCTACTGTGGCTGAGAAAACCGACTCGGTGCGGCGGGTCCGTGACGCCCTGGCAGACTCCTGCTTGGGAGTTTACTCCGGATTGAGCCAGCGGGCGCCGCTGAATACCGCCGTGGAGGCCACCAAGATGGCCCTGGAATGTAACGCCGATACCCTGGTGGGCGTGGGCGGCAGCACTATCTCTGACGCGGCTCGCATGATAGCGGTGATGATGGCGGAGGGAATCACCAGCGAGGACCGGCTGCGGGAGCTGGGCGAGCAGCAACGCGGCCTGCTGGAGCCGAATTTGGAGGGTAAGTCTCTGCCCCTCCAGGTTTCCATCCCTACGACTCTTTCCGCCGGGGAGTTCAATCGGGGCGGGGGCAACGTGCTTGATGACCAGGCTGCCCACAAGATCCGGGTGCGGCACCCCGATCTTTACGCTCACCTGATAGTGCTGGACCCGGAAATGACCATCGGGACCCCCGACTGGCTCTGGCTATCCACCGGCGTCAAGGCGCTGGACCACTGCATCGAACGGCTCTACTGCAAGGGTAATCAGCCGGCCACCGACGCCACCAGCGCCAAGGCCGCCGAGCTTTTGTTCAACTACCTGCCCAAGTCCCGGGAGCAGGATGATGACCAGAATGCCCGGCTGCAATGTCTGATGGCCGCCTGGCTTTCCATGATGGGCGCGCCCAGCGTCGGCTCGGGCTTGAGTCATGCCATCGGCCACGTCATCGGCGTGAAATACAGTGCAGGGCACGGCTACACTTCGTGTGTCACCCAACCCTACGTTATGGAGTATAACCGGCCCGCCTCGGACGACAAGCAGGCCATGCTGGCCCGGGCCGCCGGATTGGAGACCCGCGGCATGAGCGACGAAGCGGCCGCTGAGGCCGCGGCCCGGGTGGTTGACGAGTTCATCATGGGATTGGGGATGCCCCACCGGCTGCGCGAGCTGGAAATCCCAAGGGAAGACCTGCGGGATATTGCCGAGCAAACCATGGAGGACGGCGCCGGTCGCAACAACCCCATACCCATCAACAGTGTGGAGCAGGTATTGGAGGTCCTGGAAAAGGCCTGGTAAGCCTTATCCACTTGGGTCCGACCTGTTGAGGAGTCAGCATTCCATACCTACCGGGGGAGATGAATGGCCACGGCAGCAGCGAAGAGGATTCGAGGCAGGGAGCGGGAGGAGTTGGCGCAAGAGTTGCGCCGCCGGGTTGGCGGCGAGGTGCGCTTCGACCCCTTCTCCCGGGTGCTTTACAGTACCGATGCTAGCATCTACCAGATGGAACCGGTGGGTGTGGTCATTCCCCGGAGCGTGGAGGATGTGCTATAAGGGGTTCCTTCGGTGGGCTTCGGACCGATTGGCGGATGATGGGATTATTGGATTCGTCACGAATCGGGCATACCTCGAAACTCATCAGGACGACGGGTTCCGGCGAGTCGCAGCCGGGGAGTTTACGGATATCTATGTGATGGACCTTGGCTCCGACGTGCGGCGCAACCCCATAATTTCCGGCACTTCCCACAACGTCTTCGGAATAGAGACCGGCGTGGCCATTGCCTTCTATGTAAGAGAAAAAGAGAAGCTAGAAGTCTGGCCGGAAAGCCATTGGCCGGGTTTCGCGCTACGCCAGACAGACGTATTATAGTCTTATGTGGCATGATAGTATCTGTAATATGGTTCAAGAACCCACTGTTACATCGACAATCGTCGCTGAGAAAACGACGGCTGTCGCGGTGGCCCGGTTCAACGAGGCTACGGGGGAGGATGAGGATGTTGACAGGAACACCATCGGAGCTCTGCTGAGAGAGGCCAACCGTGGCGAACTATCGGTGCGGATACCCGTGTACACCGGACCAGAGGGCGGACTGACGTCCAATGTGGCCTCGGTACCCCTGCTGGAAGACGGGACCCTGCCTGCGTCCCGGTTTCACATGAATTACATTTCCACGGAAGGGACGATCATCATCGAGCACAGGGATGTGAGCTCCCTTAACGCCATCCGCCGCAGGGTCAATGAGGATGTCCGCAAGGACCACAACGGATACGCACCTCAGCTGACCCACACCCATCAGCAGAACGATTGCATCGTCTCGATGTTGCTGCACGGATACCTCGTTTCCGCCGGTTACCGGGGGGCTCTGTACCTGCCGGGCGGGCAGCAGCTCGTGCCGGACTTCCGGTTGACAGCCCACCTCGGCCTGGGCGAGTTCCCCACGGAATTCATGCGAGGGGCCCCGCGGGTCCGGTCGAGCAGGCAGGGCAGGGCAGAGCGGGAGGAAATCCGGCGGCAGCTGGGACAGTACATCCCCGAGGTTCGCAGGCTCGGCGGGCTGACCGTCGCCTGCCTCTGCGAGAACGACGCAGTGGTGGCCGTGACCAAGGAAGAGGCCGGGAATATCGCCAGACACTATGATGTACCGCTGCAGGTCCTCGCAATCCTGGAGAGCATTGTCACCGTGCTTGATGCGGCTCCGGGCATGCCTGATTTCATCCGTCCGCTCTTCGTGATCATCCAGTGGTACGTGGAATACGAGCGCTCCGCAACCACTCCCGCCGCCATCCGGGACAAGTTGAGGAAATACTTCAGAGCGGTGCGTCGCGGCTACGACTGCGCTGTGATCGTTATCTGCGAGACCGACAGGGCCGCAGAGATCTTCCGTCAGCAACACCGGAACCTGCAGCGTGAGTTGGGCGTTACGTTCCCGCTCATCACGTCCACCTACGCCCAGGTGACGGCCGGGGACCGGTTTGATACTTGCTGGGACCTGGACGGGAGGACCGCGACGCTGCTGGAGGCATCCGGAAGGGCCCCGTAAACTCGCGTGCGTCCAAAGCGGCCATTTTGCCCCGACCGGAGGCGGTTTCATGGTCTGAGACCTCACCCCGTGAGGGGCTGCACGGCAATTTCCAGCTTTGCGAGCCCCCTGATCGGCGGAAATTCGCGTGCAGGATGGCCATTCCCTGCCCGAAGGCCACACGGTAGGGGGGCTAATATAGAGAAGCAGGGCTTTCGTAGCTGAATACTGGGGGTGAGCGCGTATTTCCCGTGCGGCCCGGAAGCTGGCGTGCGGCCGGTTTCGGGCCGAGCCATGGGGCCGTGTCGCGCGGTGGGTTGAGGCCACCTGTTGGGGAACATGCCGGGGCTTGTCATTGAACTGGAGGACACCGCGGGGCACCGTCGATGGCCAGGGGAATGCCGAAGAATCGGATGATTCCCTCCATCAGGAGCAGGTAGCCCCGAGTGGCGTCCTCGGGTCTGAAGGGAGCATTGGCCACCGTGTCGGTGGCGTCGTCCAAAGGCGGCAGCGATACGAGTCTGGGCCCCCTGTCCTCTCCCGGCGTACCCGATGCTTGGGGGGACGATGGCGCCTGGCATTTGTCAGGCCGTGGAGTCCGAGCAGACGGCGGAGAGTTTGACGCTATCGGACCGCCGGTGGCGGTGCGGCGGCTGCGGCGCCGTTAATGACCGTGACGCCAACGCCGCGCTGAACCTGGAAACCTGGCCGTGTGAATTTCCAGAGTCTTTGACCCGGTAAATAGGGAAAATTGACAAGGTCATTGACCCCTGATTTACAGGGTCAAAGACCCACCCTGGGAGCCTTAAAGGGCGACCATTGGGGCACTTCAGCTATGAGGTGTTGCGATGGCGTACCGGGAGGTTACCAGAGTGGACATACAGGAAATCATCCGGCGCTGAGAAACACGGTCCGCAAGTACCTGAGCGCGGCGAAGGCCGAGGGCATCACCAAGGACGGGTCTGCTCCCACCGATGATCAGCTCAGCCGGCTGGCGGTCATCGGCCAGTCCGGCCCGCGGCAGGCGGAGACGCCCACCGAGGACGTTCTGGCCCCGTGGGCTGACCAGATCGACCGGTGGCTCACCGGCGAGCGGCTACAGCTGACCCGGATCCACGAGTTGCTGCTGGGGCGGGTATGTCGGGTCTCCTACTAGTCGCTCCGGCGTTTCGTTCAGATGCGCCACTGGCGAAGGCCCAGCAAGGTCCCCGTTCGCATGGAGGACACCCCGCCTGGCGAGGTGGCGGACGTGGACTTCGGCCGTCTGGGTCTGATCCACGATCCTGACACGGGACACTGCCGCGCGGTGTGGGCGCTGATCGTGGTGCTGGGGTACTCGCGGCACTGCTTCGTCTGGCCCACCTTCGGGCAGACGCTGGAGGACGTCATCGCCGGGCTGGAATCGGCCTGGGCCTTCTTCGGCGGCATCCCCCGCTACTTGGTCATCGATAATTTCCCGGCGGCGGTGGCGGGAGCGGACGCATTGCATCCCGTCTTCACCTGGGGATTCCTGGAATACTCCCAGTGCCGCGGCTTCATCGCCGACGCGGCTAGAGTCAGGCATCCCAAGGACAAGCCCAAGGTGGAGCGGGGAGTCTAGACCGAACTTCCAGAGGGGTTAGGCCAAATTAGATACGAAAGGGGCTAGATTGAACAATGCCTCTGGCTACAAAGGGTTGATGGGTAGCTGTAACAACTCCAAGGCTCGAGCTTGAAGCTGGGTTGGCACGGTCACCTGGTCGAAGCCGGGCGCCTCGGGGACTCCTGTGAGGATCACCTGATTCTTGACCATGGTGCCCAAGTCGGCCATTAGGGTCGGGAAGCTGTGGACGGGGAACCCATCGGCGGTGCGTTGGGTCCGGTACTTCTCCAGCACCGCCTCTGAGCGAGGTGCTGACGCCACCGGGTCGGGCCGCGCCGGTGGCGCCTCATCCACGAAGAGCAAGGGCGCCAGCGCCCGCTGCATCTCCCGTTGTACCCAGTAGGCCAGCATGCACAGCAGGAGGTGCGCCCGCACTCGAGGCTCGGTGTAGTGGTAGATGGGGCGTACCTCCAGGTCGCTGAGCTTGAAGTGCCGGAAGGCCTTGCTCCACGTGGGCCAGGCTCTTGTAGGCCAGCACCACCCCGGCTGTATCCAACTGCTCCTCATCGACATTGGTCCGCAGCACATACAACCCGTCCAGGGCGGCCTCCTCCCCAATAGACTCTTCGTCGCGGACGTAGGTGAAGCTGGTGTCCGTGATGCTCCGGGTAAAGTGCTTGGCCATCTGGTACTTGTTGATGACCCGGCCCACCCGCTCGCCGATGGCCGCCGCGCCCTGCAACCCGCCTCGACAGCTCGCCGCGCCCCGCTCTACCATGGCCGCCACTTTCGCCAACTCCCGCTCCGTGGCCACCAGCATATCCTCCCGCTTGGGGGCCCGCTTTTCTGCCAACAGCGGATTGTGGCAGACCACCAGACGCTCCCCAGGGTAGCGAGGGTCCGTTACCTCGGCCAGGTTCTGGGTGTCGAACAGGGAGAGCTGGATGCTCCCCGCCGCCACCAGTTGCTGAATGGTGGGCGCCCGCAGCGCCGTTATCCAGTGCGCCCCCACCACCCCCTGCAACTGCTCCACCTGGGCGCTGGTCAGCATCCCTCGGTCGGCCACCCATACCACTTCATCCACCCCAAACCGGTCCCGTACCTTCTGCACCTGCGCCCGGAAAGTGGTGGAGTCTGCGGTGTTCCCCGCAAAGGCCTCAATGGCCACCGGTACCCCCTCGCCGTTGGTTAGCAGTCCAAACTCGATCTGCTGTTTCCCGGGCTTCCCATCCCGGCTGTAACCTCGCTTGGCCAGCGGGCAGTGATCCCCTTCCACATAGGTCGAGGTAAGGTCGTACAGCACCACCCCACCCGGCGTCAAATACCGCCGGGCCAGCCCTTCCTCGATGGACTGCTGTCGCTCCAGCAGCCAGTCCATGGCAGCGAACAACTCGTCCTCCGTGGCCTCGGCCAGGGCCGGTCCCAGACTAGTGGTGTCCAGCAGCCGGGTGGTGGCCAGCTTGGAGGCCGGGTGCAGCACCCGGGCCACTATCATCGCCAGCACCAGGTCCCGCTGGCGACTGGGTTCAGGGTCCAGCAAGGCCTCCAGCTCCAGCCTCCGGGCGCTTCCCAGGACCGCTGCCGCATGGCCATGGGGCCAGCTACGCTGGATGATCAGGGCGTCGCCGACGGGTACCCAACTCTCCCCCTTGAGCATGCCCTCGATGGCATCTACCACGTGGGGAGGCAAGGCAGTGAGGCTGGCCAGGGTGCGATGCTTGACTTGCAGGCCCTGCCGATAGGACTGGCGCAGCAAGGCCGACTCGTAGGTCTTGCCCTTGATGGTCTTCCTAACTCTGGCCACGTGCATGGCCCCGGATACTCGCTTGGCCATGCCTTGTTATCCCAGATATTAGCTAGTGAATTCACCTAGTACTACAACGACGCGTTATCCTACAAGGTAACTCGTGGGCGGATTTTGAAGCTGGCAACGAACGAGTGCGAGTCTCCCATGATGAACGGTCCGTAGCTGAAGAAGAAGACCTGAGCGTGTTTTCTCATAACGCGTCGTTGTAGTACTAGGCGGCTGTAGATCGACTGTCTTAGCAGCGGAACCAGGTGGGTGGAGGATATTGCGTCCGGTATGGCTTTCCTGGAGGTAGTCCTCAGCGATTTCGGTAAGGCCCAAGGCATCATCAAACTCTCGAAAAGCAAGAAGACCAGCGTCGGTGGTGATGGTGGCACCGTGAAATGCCAGGCGGACTTTGGGGTTGAACTGGAGCCGGAGAGAGGCCTTTTCGCCGTCACCCATGGGGTGCCTCCAGGATGCTTACGCTACCTATATAAAACTCGCCAAGCTACTGAGGTGGACCCCATTAGTTGGACAGGATTTAGGTGGAATTAAGCGAGAGTCCCGCTGCTCCTACCCATGATACCAACACCTTTTCCGGTGGACCTTCCGTCTCCTTTAATCTACCACCCGTGGCGTCTGCTTTGACGAGACTTCGACCCAGTTGTTGGCTGACACCCGTCCCCCGCTGCCAGCCCAGCCGGGGAGACCGGCGCGGCAGGACTACGAGTACCGCCGGGAGGGCACTCGAAACCTGTTCCTGACCTGCGAACCGATGGCCGGTTGGCGCCACGTGCAGGTTACGGAGCGGCGCACCATGCAGGACTTCGCCCGCCAGATGCGCTGGCTGGTGGATGAGGCCTATCCAGAGGTCCCGGTGGTGCGAGTGGTCCTGGACAATCTGAACACCCACAGGACAGCTTCCCTGTACGAGACCTTCCCAGCGGCCGAGGCCCGCCGGGTCGCCAAACGGCTGGAGTTCCACTACACCCCCAAGCACGGGAGTTGGTTGAATATGGCGGAAATCGAGTTCAGCGTGCTGTCCCGCTCCTGCCTCAAGCAGCGCGTCCCCAACGAACCCGCCCTCCGGCGGGAGGTCCAGGCCCTGGTCACGGAGCGAAATGCCGCCCGAGCCACCATTAACTGGCGGTTCAACACCCAGGACGCCAGGGGCAAACTTCACCGCCTCTATCCCTTCGATTCCAAACATGACTGACTACTAGGTTCTTCTCGTCGTGGTCAGACTGGGTGATCGGGGCATAGCCGTAAGTGACGGGGATAATGGTGCAGCTCACGTGGTCTGGAAGGAGTTGTACTTGGTGGTTCCCAGAGCGAGAATCGCGTAGATCTCGAATACTGCCTGAACCTTTTGGTCTTCTATCGCGACTCCCCTCACTTTCATCTCGCGAATCCGTTTTCTCTGTCCCTTGTACTTATTTTCGTACTTTTTCTGAAGGTCCTGTCTGGACGACTTTGAGGAATGGCCTCCCTGTTCACCGACCTCTTCCAACATGAGCTTGTAAGCAAAGGTGGCCGATTCGTGCCTGGAACTCTCTGCGCCGTGCTCCCGAATGGGGTCTCGTATTCTGTTGGACCGGCCAACGTAGATGGCCTTTCCATTCTCATAGAACGCGTAGACCCTCTTCCGGGGTAGATTTCCCGGGTCATCCTCGATGGTGTGTGGGGAACTCGTTATGAGTTCCTCAAGTAGGGGCTCCATCTGGTCGATAATCTTCTGGAAATCAGGGTTCATCGGGAAGCTCTCTTGGGATGAGTAACACTTCCGGTTTGATGTCCGCTGCCCAAGAAAGGGGCGATTACGAAACAGAGCAGGATGGTGTCCAGCACACCACTGCTATTTCGTATGCTCTCTGGAGTCGTGTCATCCAGCCTATGCCAGCGCTCCTCTGAGAATCTCGGCCAAGCCCGCGGCCCGAGACTGAACACACGCTCTTGGACATTTTCGCTCCAACGTGGACCCTGCTTCAATCAACCGGCGAGCGAGCACCAGCACATGCAGATTCGTTGCACTGCGGTCAATGACGGCTGGGACGGGTCATCCGGCAAGCTCAGGGCGGCTCTGTCGGGGAAGACCCTTCGTCCGTGTTCCGGAAGAACTGTACTTGGGCGGCGATCAGCGCCACGGGGAAGAGAATGTCGATGACGACCGGCAGTGCCACTACGGGCAAGGGCATGTCGACGGAACGAATCACCAAGTTCCCGGTGGCCAGGATGACGAACAGAACGACGGCGCTGGCGCATCCGCTGTTCATTGCTCTCCAGGCGTCCTGTCCAAGGTTCCGGCCGCCATCAAGGTCGGCCGGACCGGAGCCATGTGTACACGCGGATGATCGCTATGCTATCTCTGCACAGCTCCTGTCGACGCATCGCACGTCAGGGCCCGGGCTATCTCCTGCACCCGGCCCAGGTCCACGTTGGAGTAGTCGTTGGACTCGTAGCGCTGAATTTGCTGTTCCTTCAGACCCACTAACTGGGCCAGTTGTCGTTGCGACAATCCTCTGGCTATGCGGGCCCTGATCAGAGTTCTCGGGACCATGTGTACGGAGGTGAGCGACGTCATGTCCACGTCGCCCTGCTTCGTCCTCTCGTACTCTTGGATCTCCTCTCTCAGCTCATCGATCATGCTTTGCAAGCCGTCCTCTTCCGCCTTGGCGAGGATGGGGTCAAGTTGATCCTGTGCCCCCGGGTTTTCCCTGAGCCAGTGCAACCTTTTCTCGAAATTCTCGGCAGAGCTCTTGGTCAGCTTGTACTGAAGTTCGTTCTTGATCATGGGAAGTCCTCTAGGTCTATGCTGATTATGCCCTTGGGGTGGCCGGTGGCCTTGTCGCGCTGGAAGAAATCCAGGAAGGTTAGCCCTCCGTCTGCCGGGCTGGACGAGATGAACAGCTCGCCGTGATATTTGGCCTTCTGAGCCGCTCTCCTGTTTCTGAAGGTGAGCAACACGGGATCCAACTTGCGGGCGTCCACCCCATCCGGGTCCCAGCAGCCGTCGAAATCCCCTGGATGGTTTTTGGAGGTGACGAAGCTGCCGTCCAAGTAGAGTGTCCTGCAGCCGGCCTCCTTGAGGCTTTTAGCGGCCCGCCTGACCCCGTCTAACAGGGTTCTGCGCCACTTGGTGCTTGCGAATCTTTCCTCGACCTCAGCCCACGTGGCCCAGTGAATGCCGGGCTGTAGCAGTCCGCTGGGGGTTAGTGGCGGAACCATATCACAACTATATCGTTGTGGAGGAACACTGTACACCTTACGGCAGCAAATGGTGCCCCCATTGCGCTCATATGGAGGCCCAGCAGCTGTAACCGGGGGGGGGGGGGGGCGCGCGCACCGCCACCAACCCAAGTCCGTGGCTGGGCGGGGTTCGTCCGTCCTGCCCTCCCTTTGCAAATCCGTCCTTGGAACAATTAGCCCGGCCACAGGGCTGATACGTTCGTACCGCCGGAAATTGCCGCCGCGCAATCCAATCAGCAATACTTTCTGACCCAGTTCCTGATAATTGCTGCTGAGGTATGTGGAGCAGATCGAATCGTTTGCATCTATCGCGGCCGGTGATCTCTTCTTCAGGGAGTGCCGCTAAATACGACAGGCATCTACATCCCATTCGGAGTGAAGCTTATCCGCCACCTGTGGGTTTTCTTCGCCGCCTCCACCAAGGGAATGTCCAGGTCGCACATACCCGGGTTGTCGAAGGCCTTCTTGACACACGCGGGGCAGATGAGCCCCGCCCGCTGGCCGGCCCCCTCGCTCTCTTGCCGCAGGAACTGCACCTCCTCGATCGTGACCCTCTTGCGCCGGTAGCAACCTGACGTGGAGCACTTTACCTGGGTCTTCATCTCCTGTGTCCTTCACCTCACTGCCGCTTGATTGGCTGTTGCCGCCGGGCGTCACACATAATCGTCCTCTGGAGTTAAAGCTGATGAATTGAATCTCATACTCCAGCGGGCCCGCCATGACGAGTTGCAAAAGGCCGGCGATGTTGGTAGCGGTGAAAATGGCTTCGGAATTCTGTCTCGTGGGCGAGCTATTTCCCACTCGGTGGTGGGCGTGTTGGCCGATGGTCTTAGGATGTGGTTTTAGCGTGGAAGCAGGCATCGCCTGCTGTTGTGTCGGCTATTCCTCTCGCGCTCAACGCAGGTAAAGACGATCGGAGGATGGTAGCGTCCAAGCCATCCCCGATTGTATGAGACAAGTTCTTGGCATCCGGACACCGCCCTTTCCAAGGTCCTCTTGACCTTGCCTGGGGCGCAGCCCAGAACCCTGGCCAACTTCCCCCCGCCCTTGACACCGTGATGTGTGCAAAGCTGGCACCGCTGGGCGATTATATCAACCGACGGTTCTGACATATCCTCTGGCGCCTGGCTGCTCAACCCTCTGCGATTCATACCGCCAGTCCTTCCAGAAATTCCCTGAGCACTGATGACCTGCCCCGGCCAGAAGGCCCCGGCAGTGTGGACATCAAGGCGCGGACGGCAACTGGAGCTCAGTATGGTTAAAAACCCTGTGAGTCCAGCACGCTGAGCTGGCTTGGGATAGTGCTGTTGGCGGGGGGATGAGTCTGACCGGTGGACGGACTCGTGGTCGACTTTATACGGATAGCCGCCAGATTTCTGGAACACGGCTGCGGTTACAGTTGCCGCATCTTTCGGGTGGTGGTCATCTCTCCGCTCTGTGATAAATAGCGCCGAAGTTGCGCAGTCCACTCGTGTCAATCTCGGTGCTTTGTTGACATGGTGCATGGGTGCACCGGGGCTTAGGTAATATGGTGATATGTAGGAGCGCCGCAGATATGCCGGCGATTGGCATAGTCAACCAGAAAGGCGGGGGCGGGAAAACCTGCTTGGCCACCAACCTGGCTTCTCAGCTCTTCGGGCACATCTTATGGAACATGATTCCGGCTACGGTTTCCTCATCTCTCGGGTGGTGCCAATTTCTCCGTCCTGTGATAAATAGCGCCGAAGTCGCGCAGTCCACCCGTGGAAATCCCGGTAATTTGTTGTTATGGTGTACCGGTGTATTAGTGCTTGGGTAATATGGTGATATGTAGGAGCGCAGCGGTTATGCCGGTGATCGCCATAATCAATCAGAAGGGCGGGGTCGGGAAAACGTGCTTGGCCACCAACCTGGCTTCAGCTTTCCGGAACCAGGGACAGGTTCTTCTACTGGACTGTGACCCTCAACGCAGTGCATCGGGTTGGGCTGGCTTGGGTCCACAGCCACGTTTGAACCTCACGGTTGAAAATGTGGAGGCCGGCGCATTGGTCCGCCGGGTACGAACGGCAATCGCTGAACAACACTGGATCGTCATAGATTGTCCGCCTGGAATCACCCGGGTGAATGCGGACGCCATACGAGTGGCCGACTTGGTGCTCGTTCCCTGCAAACCTCGAGTGTGGGACGCATGGGCCTGCGAGGATATCGTTGCAGCCGTAAAGTTGAGGCAGGCTGCCAACCGTGGCCGGCCCAAGGCCGCTTTCATCATCAGCATGGGGCGCCCACGAACCCGCTTCAGCCAGCAGATCAGTGCAGCCCTGGCCGAACTGGGGTTGCCCATCTATCAGTCGCGCACCACAGAGAGGGAGTCCTATGCGGTGGCGGCCGGCGAGGGGAAATCGGTGCTGGACGGCAGGGACCGATTGGCCAAGGATGAGATAAGCGGGATTTGCGACGAGATCATGGAGATGTGTGATGACCTTCTCACGAAGACCCGAGTCACCGGATAACCAAGAACGGAGGGAGACCTTCCGTGAACAGGCTGCAGCACCGGATGTTACTGTGCTGCATTGCCGAATCCCGTCCGAACTGCACAGGCGGCTGCGACACCTGGTGGTGGACGAGGATTCCAACGTGACGGCCAAGGTGATTGAGATGATCCAGGAGGGTCTTGAGAGGCGAGGCCGTTAGGCAGGACTACATGGTGATAAGGTGCATAGGTTATCAGGTGCAATGAGGCAATGGGGCAATGGTAGTATGGTGATGGCCCAACGGAACCATCGAACGTTCATCCGCACAACAAGCTGGGAAGCGTGAGCTCTTTTGATCGGGAACGGCTTCAACCCGTTCAGTTTGCTTCAGTGCACTCAGCGGTCGATGCCGGGAACCTGTCAGCGTGCCGCATGGCCGCCGGTACACCGTGCCTGCTCCACACCGTGACCCCTCCGTCACCGGCCCGGCCAAAGCCCGCGCCAGGGTGGCGGTCAGCATAGGCAGCGTCCCGGCGGCGTTCCGGAAGTTCCGCCTGCCCCGGGCCGTCTCGCAGACCACCAGCAGCGGCAGGGGGAAGCCAATGTGATGCTGCGGGGCATCTACTTTGCCGAGACTCGCGCCAAGGCGGAAGGACTCAGGGACGGTTTCAGCAAGTGGTGCCGGGATCACTCCCACGATGCGGCCGCGGAGATCCTGGAGCGGGACTGGGAGAGCATGATGGCCTACTACGACTTTCCCAAGGAGCACTGGAGCCACCTGCGGACAACCAACCCGGTGGAGGAGTCGCCCTTCGCATACCTCAGGCTGCGGACCGACGCTGCCAAACGGTACAAGAGGGTGGACCGGGCCATAGCGGTGATCTGGAAAATGCTGATGGTGGCGGAACAGAGTTTCAGGCGACTGAGGGCAGCGGAGTTGCTGCAGGAGGTTTACCAGGGCGCTCGGTGCGTTGATGGAATAATCGTCGAACCAACCCTCGAGAAGGTTGCCGCCTGACGTCGTTTACACACTTATTGACGTAACCTAGCGTCGAAACCGGAAGGGCGCTTTTCCTCGTCACGATGGTTGCCCCAGAGGGTGCGTTCAGCGATGTTTAGGTACAGTCGCGGGATTTAGAGGTACAGTGCTCCGCCCGAGGGAGAAGTTAATGATCAGACGAACGCTGAAATATACACTGATCGTTGTGGTGGTTGCGCTCAGTGGCTACGCCGGACTCACGGTCTACGGGGAGGTAACCCAAACCGAGGCTGCCAGGATGTCCGGCTCGGTACAGCTGGCTGAAAACCAGGCCGAGAATATGAACCGCGCTTTGGGGGACGTGAGTGTCTTCGCCGGTGGAAACTCCGACGGCAACGCTTCGGAGGCGGGGTCCCAACCCGAAACTTCCAAGATCGCAAAGATCACCAACATCGACACGCTCATCGACCGGTGGGAGCCCCGCTATGACGATGCCAAACTGGCCTACGTCAAGTTCGAGGCGGCGATCGACAACGCCAAGGCCAGTACCGCCGGCTACTTCGCGACCCAACAGGCGCTTACTGAGCGGATCAATGACCCGTCAGCCAAGGCCCAGGCGCAGGAGGACGACGAACGCGACTTGGCCCTGTACCGGCAGTGGGAGACGCAGGCGAACTCCGCACTGGCCAAAGCTCGGGCCGTCGGGAAACAACTGGACGACATGGACGCGAATCTCCGCAAGCTGGAGCTAAGAACGGATTTTGTTTTCGACACCTCATCGTTCCAGGAGGTACCGGAGGCAATATTGGAATTGAACGCCGAGTTGAGCGAATTTGGGGAGGCTAGCGAAACCATCAGGGTGGCCACCGGATCTCCCTTTGAGGCCAAATGACGATGAGAGAAAGGAGCCGCACCAGGCAGCAGGGCAGTCGCGATCAGACCAGGAACTGCGAGCTGATCACTTTGACCATGCGGCTCGCGGCTTTCATGGCCACGTTGATACCCTTGGCGGCGATGGTGTTGCCGTGGGTGATGCTGGACGGCACTGGAGAAGCGGTGAGTGGTGTGGGCGCCATCGCGCTACTGGTACCGCCGATGAGCGAGTACCTTTATGCGGTGTCTCCGCTGCAGGCGACGCTCCTGACCGTGGGTCCGGTACTGGTGGCTTTGTTGGCGATAATCACCAGCTGCAACTACCGGCGGCGCAGGTCTATTTACTGGGCGCCGCCGGCTATGCTGGCAGTGGCTGTGGCCATTGCCTACGGTGCTGGCGATCTGGTTACCGCCACCGAACTGGGCTTGGCAATCGTGATGGCCGTTTCGGCGTTTCTGACCCTGCACCAGATCGCGATACGCGTTCAGGTCGTCTTGCGTCGCAAGATGAAGATGCCCGCGATATACCGGGCGCTGGCGGTCATCAGCGGGATGGGACACTACCGCTGGTCGGAACGGTAGTTGGCGCTGTGGATACAGCCGTAGCAGTCTGATGCAGGGCAATATGCGGAGCGCAAGCGATCGCCTGGCTGAAACCGAATGCGGTCGGCGAGATCGTAGGAAGTGATCATGCCACCCAGGAGGCGTCAGAGAAGAAACGGAAGGGCCTTGCCGACGGTAGTGGCGGTGATAATAGGCCTGGCCGTAGCTGGCGGGATCTACTGGCATCAAAATCCGGATTTCGAACTGCGGCTGCCCCGCGGCTTGGTCGACCGGGTTGCCGGCCAATCTTCCCGGGAACAAGTGCCGGAGTCCTTCGCGGCGATGACGGCAACGAGTACTCCGGGTGTCACCTCACCAAGTCGTACGACCCCGACCTCGGGGGCCGCTCAGGTCGGTCAACTTCGCCATTTGGTCCCGCAAGTCAGTGGCGAGTCTCGGGAAGAGCGTGAAGCTCGCACTCGGATGGAGGCCGCAGCCAGGGTGTCGGAGTTGGAGCTGAAGGTGCACGCCGGCATCAACGCGGAACGGGCCAAGAATGGGGGATCGTCTCTCAAGTGGGAGAAACAATTGGCGGCCGTGGCCCGGGCCCACAGCGTTGACATGACCAGCCATGGCTACTTCAGCCACGACACACCGGAGGGTCTGGGGCCATCGGACCGCATCGACCGGGCGGGCTACAGCTGCTGGAAGAGCAGCCATTACGGGGTAGCCGAGAACATCGCCATCGAGACAACTCTGGGTGACCTGGACCGGACCGCGGCAGAGGCGGTTCGGGGCTGGATGAACAGCCCAGGCCACCGGACCAATCTGCTTGGGAGACAGTACGACAGGACCGGCGTTGGCGCGTCATTCGGCACATGGCGCGGCTACAAGGCGGTGTACCTGACCCAGGTATTCTGTTGACCTTCTCAAGGGGTGAGCGATTTGATCCTGAACGAAATATCAGCGGCCGTGAAATCGCAGCTTGACCAACAGGCGGCGTCCGGCGTACGCATTGTGCAACAGGACGACGTTCCTGATACCGGGCCGGTTCGCGGCGGGGTTTGGGTGCAGATACCGGAGGCAACTGCGGTCTTCGTCGATCTCAAAGGCTCCACTGGGCTAAACGCACGGTTTGGCGCCGAGGCCGCCGCCCACGCGTATAACTATTTCAATCGAGCGATGGCGGTGATACTGGACGGGTTTCAGGCCAGGTACGTGGATGTACAGGGAGATGGCCTATTCGGGTTGTTCGGCGGCAAGGGTTCACGGTTTCTGGCGGCGGCCTGCGCCATCACCATGAAAACCCAGGTTGAGACAGTGATTGCAGAGCGGTTCCGAAAGGACATTTCCACCGATTGGGAACTCAGGGCAGGCATTGGAGTTGACCGGGGAAAACTGCTGGTGCGTCAGTTGGGGATCAGAGGAACGGGCATGAACGAGGTCTGGGCCGGGACGCCTGTAAACATGGCCGCCAAGCTCAGCAGCGTGGCTGACCCGAACGAGGTGGCGGTGTCGGAGAGACTCTTCTCCGATTACCAACAGAGCGCGAAGATCAGGCAGCGAGTGCTGTTGTGGTCCTGCGGCTGCAGGGGAAGCACTCGAGGAAGGGGACTGGACCTACCTGCGGAGCAGGCGGAATATCTCTGGCAAAGCGCCCCTGTCCCTGTAAACCTGGGGTTGGACTTCGACCAGGTTCACCGGCTGCGCCAGGCTTGGTGTCCTATTCATGGTGCTGAGTTCTGCGAGGCGCTGGTCACCCGCCGGCGCAGGAACGGATGAATTGGAAGAGCGGCTGAGGTCACACTACGAGTCGCTGTCACGGGCGATCAGGTTCACCAGGACAGCGGATGCTAAGGCGGCGCCGGTGCTGGCCCTGCAGGTCGCCCTCTTGGGAGCCTTGGCGACCCGGTTCGAAGACTCTACCACATGATAGTCAGCGGCGCTTGGGACGCTGAAAGAGTGGCTGTAATGGGTCTGACCGTCATCTACGGTTGTCTGCTGGCAATGGTGATCGGTCTGGCGGCCTGGGTCTATATGCCCATTAATGCGAGGACGGGCCGGTCGCTCATTTTCTTCGAGGACATCGCAACCATGGAGTGGGGAGAATTTCAGTCGGCGGCTCGGAACATGAGCCACGATTTGATTGAGGGGCAACTGATCCACTAGATCTACGTCGTCGCGGGGGTGGCAAACGCCAAGATGCGGCGGGTGCGCTGGGCTATCATAATAAGCTTGCCGGCAATCTTGGTTTGGTTCGCGCTCTTGGCATGGAGCCACCTTTGAGCGGATACTGCCTGGACACGGCGCGCAAGCGAGCAGCATTGCGGAGCAGACTTTCAAGCGTTATTGATCGGTCCGTGCCGGCGCTCGGTAGAGCCGTTGAGCTTGGAGGACGGGAATAGCTAAACTAAAGCCAAGGTGAAACCCACATATGGAGGAAGTCAATCGGCGGCGCCGGACCGTCCTCCAGGTACAGGTAGAAGAGCTTCACCGTGGCGCCTGAGCCAATCTTCATCGCCCCACAAATGTAGATTCCACCTTGGCTTTAGTTTAGGACGGGGCAGAATGACGGAACATTTAAGGGCTTCGCCGCCCCAACGATATGAGGAAATAAGCTAACACCTCTTGGAACAAGCCCAGCGAGAACTGGACAACGGAGACATTCTCCAGGCTTCGGAGAAATCTTGGGGCGCGACTGCCCATGCCATTAAAGCCGTGGCCCAACAGAGAGGCTGGAACCATCATACGCACAACAACCTGCGCGATGCGGCAGTCTACATCGGTCTTGAGCGCAACCGCCAGGACTTGCGGTAGCTATTCCAGTCCCTGGAAGCCCTGCACCACAACTATTACGAGCATCAGAGAGAGGCGGGCGAGGTGCAGGACGCTATAGACGGGGCGGAGTCTATACCCGGGAAATGGCGAGACTCTGGCGCGAAAAGCTGCCAGCCCGGCAAGACCAGGTATTCCCACGGCGATGTCTACGGTGAGGATGAACTGGATAAATTACCGTCGGTAAGACCGGCGCCGACACAATAACCGACCGGCTTTTCCAAAGGAGGGCCGGGGGATTTCCGTATCGGCGCGACTGCGGAAACTGAAGACCACGACAGGAAGTAACGCTGCTATGAGCACCAATAGCAACAAGCCTAGTGGCAATGATTTCTCAAGATCGGTTGGTCAGTACCTCAACCACAACGGGTTTGCGGTTCGGCGTGAGTACGAGGTCGAAGTAGGTATTAACAGCCTTGTGAAGAAGCCGCACAAATTCGATTGGGGTAACGACATCCTCTTGGTCGAGTGCAAAGCTTACAATTGGCTCAGAGTCCGAAGCCACTATCCAGGCGGCCTATTTGCAACCGCCAACGAGGCAGTGCTGTACTTCATGGCGGTCCCGAAGTCATACCGCAAGATGCTGTTTCTGTGGGAAACGGAAAGGCGTTCCGAAAATGATCCAGAAACATTCGCAGAATACTACGTGCGACTGTTCCAGCACCTCATCCCCACCGATATAGAAGTCTACGAATTTAATGCGAACAATCTCACTGCCAGACACCTCTGGCCGCCTCCAAGCAAATGACACCTACAAACGTCCAATCAATCAGGAGATCACGCTGTTATGACAACCGTTGGTTCGGGAAAATACACCTACGAACTGGTGGAGGACTGGGCAAAGCTCCCCGACGGCTGGACCCTGGGGCAAACAGGCATCGTTACCGACTCGCAAGACCGGGTTTACCTCTTCAACCGCAGCGACCACCCCTTGATCGTGTTGGACCGGGACGGCAACTTCCTCACGTCATGAGGCGAGGGCGTTTTGACCGCCGCCCACGGCATGTTCATCGACGGCGACGAGAACATCTACCTCCCCGTCATCAACTCCCACGTCGTCTTGAAGTACAGTTCCGACGGGAACCTGCTTATGACCCTGGGGACATGGGACCAGCCCTCGGACACCGGCTGGTCCGGCCCGCGAATCCCCGGTCCCCGGCGTCTCCCACACTCTGCGGCTCATTCGTAACACCCCGGGCCTCCGCCACGACCCAGGCAAGCGGCTTCGTCCGGCGGAGCCTCCCGGCAGGGCTCTCAACCCCGCACCCATGCCTCCGAACTCCACCATTCCCGTTGGCCGTGTCCAGGCTACATAGTAGTAGTCGTATATCTATTGCGTAAGCAAGTTGATCATTACGACTACTACTACGAAGGGGTACAGCCGGGAAACGGCTGTTGATAACGGCAAAGCCAGAACAAAAGACAGCTCTTCCACACGTGTCCGCCCGCTGTGCCCATCCTGTCCGGCATGGCGAAGACCCAAGGCAACGTCCGTCTTCGGCCATACCTTCATCGTGGAGCGGCTGGAGCTGCGGATAAACAGCGCCGAAGAAACCCCGACTCCGGGGGCGGCGACCGCCATCTGAGGCGTGGAACACCGGCAGGGCAGCGCTCATGTCCCGACATGGCCGCCGCGGTTCGCCAGGGAGATCAGCGCGGCAGACGTTCGTCAGCAACTGGTCACGACACCCATTCGGTGAGGGATTCTCTTCCGGGAATTCCCTTGTTGACCAGGGGTTTACTGACCCTATGCCTGTATAAGTCGAAATGGCGGGCAGTCCGCTCTATCGCGCCTTTGTCAGGCTGGTCCGTGTTCAGATACTCCGCCAGGTCCTCGAAGGTGCAGAGGTTGACACCCTGCTTTATAAATCCTTCGACTCCGGATCGCCCTTGGTGGGCGGCGTTCACGACAGCGCCACCGCGCTCACTGGGCCGTGCCGGCCTAGTGGCCACCCCTGCCGGAAAGGGACAGATTTGAGCATAGCCTGAACTCTGGCAGCGTTAGTATTGTGCCGTCATGCCAGAACCGGGGGCCAGCGGCGCCGATGCCAACGACCTCAGCACGCAGCGATGCGTCTTGGCCGACTGCGAGCAGGTCTTCGAGGATGTGGGGAGCGGGGCCTCTTGGAACCGGCCCGGGCTGAATCGTGTGAAGGCCGCCCTCCACCGCTGTCAATGGCGGAGGCATGTTGGGCCACTGGGGCGGAGTAAAACTGTACCACCTGGTGTGTAAGGCCAGCGAAAAAGCCCGAGCTAACTGGCCAGCATAAATATCAGCGCTACTTGTTGAGGGAAATGCCCTGATGACGGGTGGGGCAGCAGAGGACAGGCAGGAAGGTCTTGATGCAACCTATTCTTCGTGAGGCTCGTCTCGAGTTTGGGAGGCAGCTCCCTCTCTGCTACGCTTGAGCCGGTAGCTGTCGCCGTTCATTTCCAGGATGTGGACGTGGTGGGTGAGGCGGTCCAGCAGTGCCCCGGTCAGCCTCTCCGACCCGAACACCTCGGTCCACTCGTCGAAGGGCAGGTTGGTGGTCACCAGGATTGAGCCCCGCTCGTAGCGCTGGCTGAAGACCTCGAAGAGCAACTCCGCCCCGGTGGGGGACAGGGGGACGAAGCCCAACTCATCGATGGTCAGCGGGTTGAGCAGCCGTCTTTCGTTCCTGGCCTCCAGCGGTCCGCTTTACCTCGTTTTCACCGGCGCGACGCCCCGGCGCGGTTACCCAGGCGGTGTACTTCGCCAACATGGCACTGCTGGACCGCCGGGCCTGCCGCATGGTCGCGGAGTCCGGCGGCCCTGGCTGGAAACAGCCCTGTTTACGGCCCCGGCTGGAAATCCCCACCGATGATCTGGACCACGCAGCCAGGGTCACAGAAGAGGCGGAGATGGACATTCCATCGCCGCCTTTTTCGTCGTGCCGTGAGGGCATCCGCTTCCGCCAAAGTCTACAAAAACCTGCAGCCCGTGGGTCAGCCCCCTGGAGAGCCGGTCAATGTGGGTGACCACCAGGGTGTCCGCCTCGACCACCAGGTCCAACAGTTCCAGGAGGCCGCCGCGGTCGTTCCTGGCCCCGCTGGCTTCCTCGGCTCGGATATTTCCCAGGGAGCAGCCGGCGCGGACCAGCCGCTCCACCTGCAGGTCCAGATTCTTGTCCTCCGGCTCTCTCACCGAGACCCTGGCGTAACCGTAGAGCGTCATCCTGCTGAACCCCTGGCTGGAATGGGCAAAAGTATACCGTCCTGCCAGGGAGAAATAAACCGGGTTTTCCAGCCACCCCCTGAGCTACGACAAGGGGGAATTCCCAGCCGGGGCCGTAAACAGGGCTGTTTCCAGCCATGCCGGACGGACTCCTCAGCCATGCGGCAGGCCCCGCGGTCCAGCAGCGTCACCTTGGCGAAGTACACCGGCTGGGTAACCGCATTCATGGAACCTGGTTCGGGCCCGTGTGGAGGGGTCAATCCCAGCCCTGCCGTGTAAACTGGACTCGGCTTCGGAGTGCAACCAAGAAACATGGTGGTGACGGCGGATGCAAATCGTCGATGGGAACCTGGTCTACTCGGCCACGGACCTGGTGGGATTCCTGGAATGCGGGCACCTGACCAGCCTCGAGCGCGCCGCGGTCTCGGGACATCTGGAAAGGCCGGTGCGCGAAGACCCTGTGCTGGACCGGATTACCCAGCGAGGCCAGCTCCACGAGGAGCGCTTCCTGGAGGCCCTAGAGGCCGACGGGGTTGAAGTCGTGCGGTTCGACCAGGACCCCGGGTTGCCCTTCGGCCAGCGTCTGGCCGAGGGGAGGGACCTCACTCTCGATGCGATGCGCGCCGGGGCCGATGTCATCCACCAGGCGGTGCTCTTCGACGGAAAGCGGCTGGGGTTCGCCGACTTCCTCAGGCGGATCCCCCAGCCAAGCGGCCTCGGAGACTGGAGCTACGAGGTCTGGGACACCAAGCTGGCCCGCCACGCCAAGGCCTCGGCCGTTCTCCAGCTCTGCATGTATTCGGAGTTGCTGGGCCAAATCCAGGGCAGGACGCCCGCCCTGATGCACCTCGCCCTGGGGGGAGTCCAGAGGGAGACCGTCTCCTTCCGCTTCGCCGACTACGCGGCCTACCACCGGCTGGTGGCCCGCGAGTTCGAGGCCACGTTGAACGGGACGCCGGATTATCCGCCGGCCACGGCCCCGGAACCGGTCGAGCACTGCGCCGTGTGCCGCTGGAGCGGTGAATGCAGCGCCTGGTGGCGGGCGCGGGATGACCTGTCCCTGGTCGCCAACCTCAGCTCCAGGCAGCGGCATGCCCTGCACGGCGTCGGAGTCACAACCAGGTCGACCCTCGCCGAACCTCTCGAGACCCTGAAGGATCGTCCGGAGGGCGTCGGAAGGGAGGCGCTGGAGAGGATTCATGCCCAGGCCAGGATCCAGGTGGAGGGCGAGCAGGCCGGCGAGGTGATCTCGGAACGCCTCGATCCTCCCCGGGACCGGGACGGGTACCTGGTCCCCAATCACGGCCTGCTGATGCTGCCCGAACCGGCGGAGGGAGACCTGTTCTTCGACATCGAGGGAGACCCCTTCTTCAGTTCCGACGAGGTGGACGGGATCGAGTACCTGTTCGGCGTCATCGAGCCCCGCCGCGCCGATGAGTCGGGAGAGCCCGCCTTCCACGCCTTCTGGTCCATCGACGGTGGGACCGTCACCACCGGCGGGGAGCGGAGGGCCTTCGAGGGGTTCATCGACCTGGTCATGGAACGCCTCGAAGGCGACCCCAACCTCCACATCTACCACTACGCGCCCTACGAGCCCACCGCCGTCAAGAGGCTGGCGGGACGCCACGGCACCCGTGAGGAGGAGGTTGACCGCCTGCTGCGGGGAGGGGTCTTCGTGGACCTGCACCGGGCGGTGCGCCAGGGTATACGAGCGTCGGTGGAGAGCTACTCCATCAAGCGGCTGGAACCCCTCTACGGCTTCGCCCGGGAGGTGGACCTGCGGGATGCCGGCACCAGCATCGTGGAGTTCGAGACCTGGCTGGAGCTGGGACAGGACGAAGGCCGAGAGGAATTGCTGAAGGAGATTGAGGAGTACAACCGGGACGACTGCGTTTCCACCATGCACCTGCGGGACTGGCTGGAAGGGCAACGGGACAAGCTGGAGGATGAGCTTGGCCCTGAACTTCCCCGGCCCTCAGTCCCCCAGCCGGAGGAAACCGAGGACACCGAGGCCCAGAAGGCGGTGAACGCCCTGGTCGATGCCCTGACCTCCGGCCTGCCCGAGTCCATCGAGGAGATGGACGACATCGAAAGGGGTCGGTGGCTGCTGGCGCAGCTGCTGAACTGGCACCGGCGGGAGGCGAAGTCCTTCTGGTGGCGTTACTTCTACCTTGCCAACGAGCTCACCGACGAGGAGCGCTTCGAGGAGTCGGATGCGCTGGCCATGCTGACCCACCAGGAATCCTGGCCAGACCCGGCGCCTCGGGCCCTCTCTACCATCCACCGGTTCAGGTTCCTGCCCCAGGAACACGCGATCAGAGTCGACAGCCAGCCCCACGATCCCGAGACGCGGAGGCCCGTCGGGACGGTCTTCTTCCTGGACGACGACCAGGGCGTGATCGACATTAGGCTGGGCAATGGCCGTCCCGTTCCGACCGCCACGTCTCTGGTCCCGTTCGACTTCTTCGGTCCTGGGCCCAAGCCGGAGAGCCTGCAGCGCCTGGCCCGGTGGGTGCTGGACCACGGCATGGAAAGCCACGGCGAGTACCGGGAGGCCCGCGACCTGCTTGGGCGTCAATCGCCCAGGTTCGTTGGTTCAGAGGAACAGGGACTCCTGGCACCAGGAGAGACGACGGAGGCCGCTGCCCGCCGGATTGCCTCGTCCCTCGACGAGAGCTATCTCGCCATCCAGGGGCCTCCGGGCTCGGGCAAGAGCACCGTGGGCGCCCAGATGATAGTCGACCTGGTGGAACAGGGTAAGAGGATCGGCGTGACGGCCAACAGCCACAAGGTCATCGGGGAGCTGTTGGCGAAGGCCGCTGAGGCGGCGGAGAAACGCAGGGTCCGGGTGAGGATCGGTCAGCGGGCAAGCGGCGAGCCCACCTTCGGGGATGCCATCCTCCTGAAGGACAACCCCGCCGCACTGGACGCGCTGGAAGGGGGTTCGGTTGACGTGGTCGGCGGTACCACCTGGCTCTGGGCCCGGGAGGAGATGACCGGCACCGTCGACGTCCTTTTCATCGATGAGGCGGGCCAGATGTCCCTGGCCGACGCGGTGGCGGCGTCGCCGTGCGCCGCCAGCCTGGTCCTGCTGGGCGACCCGCAGCAACTGGACCAGCCGCTCCAGGGCACCCATCCCCCGGGTGCGGAGCGCTCGGTCCTGGCCCATCTCCTGGATGGTGAACGGGTGATGCCCGACGGGTTGGGCCTCTTTCTCGATGGGAGTTGGAGGCTCCACCCGGAGATATCAGCCTACACCTCCGAGGTCTTCTACGAAGGAAGGCTCCATTCCCACCGGGGACGGGAGCTGCTCGACCTCTCCGGCGTGCCCCCCCTGTCCGGAACCGGGATCAGATTCCTTCCCGTGTCCCATACTGGGCAGTCCAGCGAATCTCCCGAGGAGGCGCGCCAGGTGGCCCGGATCATCCAGGGTCTGCTCGGTTCAGATCCGACCTACACCGATGCCGAAGGCGCTGTGCATGAGCTCACCGGATCCGACGTCCTCGTCATAACCCCCTACAACGCCCAGGTGCGGGCTATCACGGAAGCGCTCCCCGGGTTTCGCATAGGCACCGTCGACAAGTTCCAGGGACAGGAGGCACCCATCTCCATCTACTCGATGGCGACCAGTTCCTCCGAGGAGGCTCCCCATGGGATGGAGTTTCTCTACAGCCTGAACCGGCTGAACGTCGCCACCAGCCGGGCCCGCTGCCTGGCGGTGGTGGTGGCCAGCCCCGAACTGCTCAGGGTGCGATGCCGCACCCCCCACCAGATGCGTCTTGCCAACGCCGTGGCGAGGCTGGTGGAGATGGCCGATGAGCCTGGATAACCTGGCGGAGGAGAGGGACTCGATTGGCAACCGGCCTCTTCGGTCCATACCGAGCGCCTCCGGTTCAGCTAAACCGCCTTCGGTCCAAGCATTCGTTTAAGCTGCGGGCCGTCTCTCTCAGGCTGTCCTCCATGACATTGACGGTGTCCGCCCTCTTTCGGGGAAAGGAGTCCCTGCGGCTGACGTCGTACAGCCACCATTCCTGGCCATTGGTGAGTACCGCCACTCCCTTCGTCATGTATGGCTCGGCCTCGACGTATTCCCGCAGTTGATCTACATGGGCATCCAACCCTACATTCAGGGCCTTCGCCTCGATTATGATGTTGGGAGGAACGCTGCCGTTCCCGATGGCCTCCAGGTCGCCGGTGTGAAACAGGGCGTAATCGACCCTTCCAGCCCTCCCGGAGGCGCTCTTGTCGCCAAAGCGCCAGTACTCCGGATGTCACTCCTTGGGGTCGGCTGTGTTCCATCCCAGCGCGCTGATGAGGGGATCGATGATGGCGTAGCGGGTATGCTCCTCCCGCCAATTGTCGTACCCGAACCCGGCCTCATCCCACTCCTTCACCACGGCTCGGACATGCCGGATTGCCGACTCGACGGACCGGATGCTCATTCCATCCTCCTCTGTCTGTCATCGTACGATGCGGTGGCGGAAACCGTTACTTGGCATCCTCCTGAACCAGGGCCCACATGCGCTTGAGGGGCAACTCCGACCTGACATCCGCCGGCAGGCTTTGGTAATTCTCGAACACCGTTTCCAGCAGATCGTCCCAACTCCAGAGGCGGATGTTGAAGTGCATCGCCCTGGCTTCCTGCTCCGCGGGACAGGCGAACCCGCCCCAGGACACCAGCAGGCCGCGGTCGGCCTTGCAGGTCTGCATGACTCCCTGGAGTTCCCGGAGCACGCTGACGCCGGAAATCTGGCGGCCGGACTTGACCTGGACGCAGATCCGGGGAGAGTCGAACCCCATGGGTCCCTTGCCGGCCAGAATGTCCACGCCGCCATCGGGTCCCGGCGGCGACACCTCGACCCTGAAGTCCTTGGCCTCCAGGACCGCCGCGACCAGCCGGCTCAGTGCGTGCCCGTGGAAGTTTCGCTTGACGTAGACGCGTATCTGGTCCTGTGCGTACTCCTCGACGACGGGCTCAACCAACGTCACTACTGGGGCGCCTCTATGCTTACCCGTACGCTCGTGATACCCCTGCGTTGCCATTCTCCTTGCCGAAACTCCGGCCGGCTCCTGATATTCCCGATGACATTGGATGAGGCAGTCATGCGGGCTGCGTTCCAGCGGCGCACCTCGCGGCGGCCGTCTTGATACACCTCCTCGATCCATGCCTCCCTGGTTCTCAACAGTGCTTCCAGAAACACCCCGGAATCCGGAGGGTCCAGGACGACGGGCAGGGTGGGTTCTCCGGAGATCCGGCGTCCCGGCCTGGAACTGTCTCTCCCTCCCCTGGATAAGTTGATCCGGCTCTGGCGAGTCTGGCTTCCTGCGGTTCCGATGGGCTCGGCGCTGTTCCCCGCGGGGGTGCCGAGCCCGACCTTCCGGTCTTGACCCGGGGCGTTCCAACTCCGGGTGTCCCTTTGAAGGATCAGGAGAGGCTGGCCCGCGAGGAGCGAGCTGAGGTCCATGCCCGGGTCTTCCACGAAGTCCGGTCCCTGGCACACGGGGTTGTTCCGGAAGTACAGGTCCCACGAGGCCTGGCGGATGGCCTTCTCCAGTTCCTCGTGGGGGTGCTGTCTTTCCGTTAGCATTCCCGCCCAGAAGGGCATGTAACAGAGGTTCCATCCGGCCGTGAAGGCCTCCGGGTCCCAGGGGTGCCCCCAGATGTGACGTATGGAGTAACCGGTCCCACGAGTGAGCCTGTGTCCGGTATACCTCTCCCAGGCCAGTTGGGCATGCTGGTTGTCGTCCAGGAGGACCTCCCGTCCATCCCCCGGCCAGACGGCTTCCTGCCCCTTGGAAACCCCGGGATAGTGTTGCCGGCTGAATCGGGCCCGTTCCGGGAAATAGGGGGTCTTCTCCCGGACCGAGTCGGGGTGGATGAAATAAGAGTGGGTGAAGGCCGCCTGGATGATCGTGACCCCGGCCGCTTGGAAATAGCTTTCCAGGACGGCGATGGGATGGGTAAGTTCTCCATCATGGAGCTGCAGGTAGAGCATGGTTTCTCCGATTGATGTTCATTTGATGTTCATTCTCTGGAGTGCTGGGCCAATTCGCCCACGAACGTCCTGCAAGATCTCCTCTACCCGGATTCCGTCGCCTGCTCCTGGAGGCCCTGGAAGGCCCCAGAATGCGATTTCCCGTTTGAAGGCCCTGAAACTGCCTCAGGGGCTTCCCTGTGCCGGATCTGCCCGGCCTGAGGCCGCGGCGGCATGTCCGCGGGGAGGTCCCGGAGGTTATCCTCCCCCGCCTCCGGCACGCGCCCAGAACCTCCACCATCGGCGCGTCGGATGCTCCTGGGTTTCCCGCCGGACCCGGTCGAAGCGCTTCACATGCCAGAAGTGCAAGTCACCCGGTCGAGTCCGTCCAGAGGGTGTCGAGGTCGGTGGTGTCCAGAGGTCGGTCGTTGACGTTGGAGGGCTCGTCGGCCCCCAGAGGGATGGCCCCGCTGCTGGGCGACTATGTCCTCCGAAGGGACTGGATTGTCTTCATGTCGGCGGCCACCGCCAAACCATGCTGGCACATCCTGCTATTGCGGTTCGAACATCTCATAAAACTCGATGTAGCTTTCCTCCACGAATTCATTCATCTGCTGCGACACAGGCCTGATCTCCTCCGGCATTGGGTTACCTTCGCGGTAGGGTGACTCTAACACTGGCGCCGTCCAGTCCATATAGACCGTATTGGCAGGTCCCGGTACAGTGCCACCGCTGGTATATACCCTTATCGGAGAGCGCTGACCGGCGTTTTCATAAGCCTTGCCAATCTTCGTGATCTGCTCCGCCGCCCTTCGAGCTGTCCCTGGTTTACATCTGAAAACCCGCCGAATTAGGTACATGGAAGTCCTCCTTCAGTTAATCTAGTCTTGCGCCCGCCCTTCGACAGGCTCAGGGCGAACGGTTTCCTTCCGTTCGTGGTGAGCTTGTCGATCCACAGCGGGGGGTTTCTGATAAGCCCCCAGTGTGCTTCCTCCCGGAGCGGCCTCACACAGGCCAATTCTACTCCATCGGGACTCTTTCGAACTGGGTCTTGGGGAATATGGCCAACAACCTTGCGGTAGCGCCGGACCGGTTTTCGAACCCGCGCTTGACACCCGACCTCCAGGTCCGATTTCCAGGCGTAACTACCTGGTCACCCTGGCAAGTGGAAACATCTGACGTTCGGCCATAGCGTTGCTATCTCCTGGCTCAGCCTCCGCTGCCATTAGAAGGCACTCCCGTTCTGGTCCGGGTACGTCCCGTCCTTGACTGCCCTCACGGTGGGCCGGCTCACCCCGAAGGCCCGGGCGGCCGCGCTCACTGAGCCCCCGTTATCCAGGAAGTCCCGGACGGCCCGCAGCTTCTCGGAGTCCAGCGCCGGTGGCCAGGCCCTCCGCAAGGGAGCGGATGTAAATGCCCTGGGCGTGCAGCTCCTCGATGGTCCTGAGCCCCTCGGTCAGGTTCCGCGCCAGGCGGTCGATCCGCGGGACCACGACGACGTCGCCCGGCTGGAGCGTCTCCCGGAGCTGCTTCCATGCCGGGCGACGCATGGTCCGGCCGGAGGCGACGTCGGTGTAGAGCCGGTCATCCCTGAGGCCGTGGTCGTTGAGGATGCGGCGCTGGGTGGCCAGCCCGCTTTCTCCCTCAGCCTGGGAGACACGGATGTAGCCGAAGACCGCTGGGTCCATTCACTCACCCCCCCTATGATAATCAAACACTCCCCTACCACTACAGCCGCACATGGCAGACAGAAGGGGCCGAAGGCCAACTGTCGGTCATCATGACACGACCAGCTATGGCCTGATGCCGCCGCCCCTATCTGGATCCGGTTTGAATCGACTCTGGCGCATGGCTGGAAATTCCATATCGGTGGCCCCGCAACTCTGGTACTAAACCAAAGCCAAGGTGGGATGTGCATTTGCCGAGATCCGGAAGTCTTGCAGCAGTGTTTTGGGCTTTAATTGCAGGATTGTCCGGCAGCGCCGTTGCAATTCGTCCTAGGTGTTTTTATACGAATTTGAGAGTTTACCTACCCCTGTCAGCGGGACCCCCCTCCTGGAGCCGCCGGCTGGTGCGGATGTAACCAAAAATGGAGGCCATGCCGTAAACAGGCTTGTTCCGTACTCCCCGTTTGTGGCACATCTAGATCAACCTTCGGCCATTTACGGGGCGGACCCGAACTCTACTCCGCCCTGATTCTGTCCCAATGATCGGGTCCACCTCAGTTTGCGCCTTCCCCCGACTCCGCAGGCCTGACTATGTACAATTCGCTGGCGTCCAATCCGTCGGCGACAAACAACTCGGGCGTATCTTCTTCTGGAATATTTTCCAGCATCAACGCGGCCTTAGCTTGCTCAAATGCTTCGTTCACGGATTTGCCAAACCCAATCGCAGAGTAGAACTGTGCGGCAAAGGTTCGAGCCGCGTCGTCGCCGATCGACGTGTTCATTCCCACCGCAGCTTCTACATGGCCTACAACCGCTTCGGCTTGGTTCGAAGAATAGCAGGTGTTGAACACCACCAAATGAATGCTGCCGGAACCCGCTCTCATTACTTGGACTATCGCTTCCTTGGTGACCGGTTTGGCGATGCCGGATTCGTCCTGAAAAACGATCTCATCATTGTCTGAGCCATGTCCACTGAAATGAACAACTCGGGGATTGTATTCGTTAATGGCTTGCAGCACGTCCAGCGGTCTAACAGCCCAACGAGATTCCAAGGTCACGGCATCACGATGCTCGGATTTGCGAATCATCTCTTGAATTGCGCGGGCTTCTTCATCTAGCCGAAGTTGCGCTTGGTCCAAAGGGTTCGAAGCGAGAAAAAGGACAGTGATTTTTTCAGGCAAGTTCTTGAGCTTCTCTATTTCTGACATTGCTCCTTGATAACGGTTGTCCTGTTCTCTCAACTGGTTGCCGAGTTTGGCCATCGTCTGTTTCGTCTGGCGATCCAACAGCTGTGCTTCCCGCTGTTGCCTCTTGCCTTCCTTTACCTCTTCATTAGACAACGACTTTTGGGCGTCATTCAACTTCTTTTGTTCGGCTGCAATCTTCCCATCAATGGTAGCTATTTTGCTCTCGTTACTCGACAATTCTCTATGCAATCGCTCAATTTCGCGCTGTTTCATGTTTCTGATCGCATCATTCCTCGTCGTGGACGCCGCCTTATTTGCATCGTTTATCTTCTTATGAACGTCAGCACGTTTAGTCACCAAACCACTCTTGTCCTTTTGAAGTTTGGCAATATTAGCACCAGCTTGGTGCACTCTCCTGCGGAATTGGTCAATCATCGGCAAAACATACCTCCAGTGGCCCTGTCATCGGCAAAAACGAGGATTTGAGGTGGAACCGGTTATTTGGACAGAATCAAGGGCAAGTTAAGCAAGAGCACTGCTGCCCTTGGCAGGTGTGGGTTAGTCAACGGTTGGTTCAGCCAACATTCTTTATGTAGCGTAAGGCGTGTCCAGGCCGGATACCATTTGGAACCGGGTCCCCGCGACGGGGAGAGCGGCCCACGGAGACCCGGTGCGCTCTCCGGCGGTTTTGACTCGAAAGGCGTTTTCCGACCACCCCGCGCAAGCGAGAAAAATCAGCGCTGGGGTGTATGGCGGAAAACGGGGGTTTTCTCCGAGATCAGGCAGCCTCGCCCACCACAATGCGCCAGATGAGGTTCCAGAAGCGCTTGGATTTGGACTTGAACCAGCGCCAGATACGCGCCTTCCTGCTCCCGCCTCTAACCTGAAGCGCTGCTTTTCCGGTCACTATTCCCAGACTGGATAGGCTGGCACGAAGCTCGTATCTCCGGGCGGGGAGGTCTACCCCGATCCCCTCGAAGGCGGACCGCATCACCTCTTCCACCTGGTTAATGTGCCCCTCCAGACCGGTTATGATCGCCGCGCTTTCTTCCGACTTCGTCTCCAGGTCCCTGAGCTGGTCCAACACCTCGTCGACTTTCTCGGCGATCCTCTGGTTCACGTCTGCCCGTTCTTCCCTGAACACCTCAGCCATGATCAACACAGATGCCAGGCACCATCCAGCCAACATGAGCCAAACCCAGCCCATGCTCAAGTCTAGGATGGAACTGACCAACATTGGAATGAGCACCGTGACCAGGACTACCATGTACTGGCGGAGGGAAAGGGTCCGCAGGCGCCGCGATACCCCGCGGATCAATCAGCACCACCCACGGGCACGTCCGGCTGGGCGTGGCTGCTGCAGAATCCGAAGATCTGGGCGATCATGGCCAGTCCGATGGGGCAGCAACCGGGTAAGAATACCAGGGGGGCAGCCATCATAGTGGAAGGGCCTTGCCCACCTCCCGCAGCCGGCGGCGGCGCTCCTGGGCGTCGGGCATTGCCCGGGACAGCAGGTTCCAGAACTCGGTGCTGTGGTTTCTGATTCGCAGATGGGCCAGCTCGTGGACGACCACGTACTCCGCGAGGTCGGGCCGCAGCATCGCCAGCCTCCAGTTGAAGCGGAGCGTCCCATCGGGAGCGCAACTCCCCCATCTCTGGCGCTGGTCCCGTATGAGCAGCTCGTACGGTTTTCCGATGCCGAACCGGGGCCACCACCGGTCGACTAACCTGGAGAGACGGGCCTCCGCCCGTCTGCGGTACCAGGCCACGACGGCCCTGCGGATGCGCTCCGGGCGGCTCTCCCCGGACAGGTCCCTGGGTACCGTTATCCTCAGTCTCCAGTGGTCGAAGCGGACCTCGGGCGAGGACACATCCCCGACCACTACGACCATGCGCACGTTGCGGCCCAGGTAGGGCAGCGTCTCCCCGCTGACGAACCCCTTGGGGGGCGCTTCCAGCAGGGCCTCGGGGGCGTGGGAGAGGATCCAGGGCGCCCTCCGGCGCACTATGGCCCGCACGTCCTCGTCGGGTGTGTCCTGGGGGGCGGGACCTGCACTCCCGCTCCGTCCACGGTGATGTCGACCGTCTTCCTGCGCCGGGCGCTGCGGCGGACGTGGTACTGGATGGTGGTCCCGCCGAACCGGACGCTGCCCTGCTCGGTCATCATCCCCGCCGATGCTGGGCCAGCTCGACTATCCGGTTGGCCAGCTCGTCCAGCTGGGGCTCGCCATAGTTCCCCGAGGGGCGCAGCTCCCGCTTGATATCCCGCCGCATCAGCCGCTGCACGTCCGGGTTGGACTGCCACTCGACCACGCCCGCATGCTGCTGGATAACTCCCTCCAGGGCCAGGGCGGCGTCCTTGAGGTCCTGCTCGGCCCATGCCCCCGGTGCGGCATCCCCGTCCCCGGATCGGATCAGCTCGAAGATGGCAAAGGACACCGGGGAGAGGCCGTGCTCTGCAGCGATGTCCTCCTCGGCACGGAACTGGTGCCTCACCTCATCCTCCATTCGGGCCGCCTCGGCGGCGTCGATGACCCGGTTGCGCAGGTCCCGGATGATGCGCTCCAGCTGCTCGGAGAGCTTCTCGAAGAACACCGGGTTGTCGGCCAGCCTCGTACTGATGTAGGCCCGGATGGCATGCTCCATCACCGAGGCCCGGGCCTCGTCGTGGGGCAGCGACGCGACCTTCTCCTCGAAGTCCTCGTCCAGCACCGACACCGGTTCCATCAGTTTCCGCACATCCGCGGAGATCCGCTCATCGACCAGCTTCTTGACCTTCGCTTCGATGTCCGTCCAGTCCAGGTTGGGGTTTTCCTGGAGGTAATGGGCCCGGACGTAGGCCCGGATCTCGGTGAGCCTGGCCAACCGGTCCACGTAGGGCAGCGCCCTGGGGTCGGGCAGGATCCGGTCCATCAGGCTGGAGAACTGCCGGTAGTCGTGGTTGAACCTCTCGAAGAGGTCGGCCTTGAAGTCGCCCTCCGTGTCGGCGTCCGCGGCAAAGAGCAGGACGCAGCCCCAGGTGTCACTGAGGTCACGGCCCTTGAAGTGGGCCTCCGCCCGCACCGCGGCCGCATCGACGACCGATGTCGGGTCATCCTCGATGGCGGTCATGGTGTCCTGGACGTCCGGCCATTCGAAGGCATCCAGGGCCTGGTGGAGGTCCTGGGCCACCCCGTGATAGTCGACCACCAGGCCGTAGTTCTTCTCCGTGAGCACCCCCTCGTGTTCGTGGGAGAAGCGCCGGTTCACCCGGGCCACCGCCTGGAGCAGGCCGTGCTCCCGCAGCGCTCGGTCCAGGTAGAGCACCTGCTCCACCGGCGCGTCGAAACCCGTGAGCAGCATGTCCACCACCACCAGGACCTCGGGCTCGCCGGTAGGATCGACGAAGGCGTTGGTGACCTGGTCCTGGTTGAGCCCCCGGGCCTCCTGGAATTCCGGCCCGTCGCTGGCCGACGTCGTGATGATGGGATAGGCGCGCACCCCGAAGTTGTTGAGGTTGCGGGAGTAGCGGAGCGCTGCCGCACGGCTGGGGGCCACCACCTGGGCCTTGAACCCGTTGGGCCTCACCTTCTCTCCGAAGTGCCTGGCAATGTCCAGGGAGATCATCTCGATGCGCTGTTCCGCCTCCGCAATGGTCTCCTGGTTGGCGTAGCGGCGCCTGATGCGGGCCCGGTTCTCCTCGGCCTCCTCGTGGAAGATGGCGTCGAACAGCTCGTCCAGGCTCCGGGGGCTCTGGATGGAGAGGTCGGGCAACCGGGCCTCGTATATGATGCGCACCGTGGCCCCATCGGCCACGGACTGGGGGATGGTGTAGGCATCGATGAGCGAGCCGAAGTGGCCCATGGTGCTCCGGCCGAACCCCTTGTCGATGGGAGTGCCCGTGAAGCCCACCAGCACCGCGTTGGGGAGTGCCTGGGCCATCCTGGCCCCCAGCAGCCCGTACTGGGTCCGGTGGGCCTCGTCCACCATGATGATGACGTTGTCCGAGGCATTCAGGACGTCCAGCGACCCGCCCGGGGTATCCAGGGCCTCCTCGAACTTCTGGATGGTGGTCATGAGGGTGCGGCCTCCGCCTCGTTGGAGGGCGGTCTGCAGGTCCAGGGGATCGGGCTGGTCTGGGTTCCGCGCCCGCCGGCGCTGCCGGAGATGCCCCGGTGCCGGCCTTGACCGGTCTATGCGCTCGGGCGCGGGAAAGCCGCAGCGCTGGAAGGTGTTGGCGATCTGGTCGTCGAGCTGGGTCCGGTCGGTGACCGTCACGATGGTGGAGGCAGCCAGCCGCGGGTGCCGGCGTATCTTGGTCGCCAGCCACAGCATGGTCAGGGACTTGCCCGACCCCTGGGTGTGCCAGACCACGCCGCCCCGTTCGTCGGGCTTCTCGCCCGAGAGGATGCGGGACAGGGCGGCCCGCACTGCCCGGTACTGCTGGTAGCGGGGGATCTTCTTGACCAGCCGTCCCCGCTCCGGCTCGTAGATCACATAGTCCCGGAGGATGTCCAGCAGGATCGCCGGGGACAGCATTCCCACGATGAGCTGGTCCTGTCCCTGAGGTTCCACCCCGAACTTCTGCCTCACCTCGTCGTCCGTGTAGGGCGCCACCGACTTCCACTCGAAGTAGGCGTTCTCCGGAGCGTGCAGCGTGGAGTAGGCCGCGGCAGCCCCGCAGTGGGCCACACACAGCAGGTTGTAGTGGAAGAGCTCAGGGGCTCCCCGGCCCTGCCACTCTGGCCCCGCCTCCTGGTAGCGGCGCAGCTGCCGAACCGCCCTGGTCTTCCAGACGTCCATCAGGGACGGCGACTTGGCTTCCATCACCACCAGGGGGATGCCGTTCACGAAGAGGACCAGGTCGGGGATGACCAGCCGCTCATCGTCCTCCGGACCGTCCCGCTCGCTGCCCCGGCGCACCCGAAACTGGGTGGTGACCATGAACTCGTTGAGACCGCCCTCGGGGTGGTCGAAGTCGAAGAAGCGGACGGTGCGCGAGTCCCGCCCCCGGGGGCCATCGACGTTCAGGGGCATCCCGAAGGTCAGATACTCGTGGACCGCCTGGTTGCGGGCCATGCCTACGGCGTTGATGTTCTCCAGCTCGAAGATAACCCGGTCGGCCTGAGCCACGGTGAGCCACTCGTTGAGACGCAGCAGGGCGGAACGGAGGATACTGTCGAGCAGCACCTCGCGTTCACCGCCCCGCTCCGCCGCCAGTTCCTCCCGGAGCACGTAGGTCCATCCCAGGTGCTCCAGCAACTGCCGCGCCGAGTCCTCGGCATGGTTGAACTCGTTTAGCTTGGCAGACGTCATGGGTTGTGTTCCTTTACCCCTCAAAGAGTTGAATGATGCGATTGACGAAAGGCTTGTCTACTGAATCTACCTGCGAAGACCAGCAATGGAGATAATCCTCAAGCCCCGCCGATGAGTCAGGGAGGCTGCGAACAGCATTCCACCCCGTCGGCTCGCCCTCGAAGATAGGCAAGAGGGAATAAGAAACAACCGCGTTGTTGGCTCTCTGGTACGGATCGCGCCTTAAACTTTCTTCTTCGGATACGAGCCATAAGGCAAGGGTCTCGTCCGAGGGCGATTGTCTTTCTTGACGAGAAACGAGTTCGTCTGCGTACTGGTCCAATGAGACGGCATAGTCGACCCAATTTGGAAATGGTGGGCATGTGAGCCATTGTTGTGCCATTTGCCTCAGGGTGAAGACGGAAGCCAGTTCACACAGAGATTCGTGGAACCACTGATTCGGGTTGTCCCTCAGACGCTCATGACCGGACAAGATATGACAAAACTCGTGCGAGAACTGGTAAGCGAATTGGCTCCACTTTCCGTCACGGGCGGTCAGTTGAACAGCGAACGGCCCTCCCCTGTTTCCACGGTAGTAGGTCATCGGGACGCTCTCTCCCGAGCCGGGTAATACAAAAATTACGCCTTCAACGGGAACCCTCAGCCATCGGGTTATATGAGATGCAACGTCCGCCAACAAACGCTCGATATCGGTTTGCAAGCCGTCTCCCCAGTCGGCTTGAGGAACTACGATTTGCACCTGCCCTCGCTCCTCACTTACCCATCAGCCGGACCCGCCCAGTCAGCAGTGCATCGGCGGTTGAACTTTTCAATGATTCCAACCCATCCCGCTCTCTCCGCAGTTGAGCAAGCGTCGCATCGACGCCATCGAGCGAAGTTGCGATGGTTTCCTGCTCGGCCAAGGACGGCAGGGGTATGGGCAACTGGTTGGTGGCCCCAAGGGTCAAACCGAATCGGGTCACCCCGTTGGCTATCCGGGCGAACTGGACCGACAACTTTGGAGATCCAAGCACCTCAGCCAGGTAAGCACCGTCTAGGAGTTCTGCATGAGGCCGGGCTATCCCCAAGTGGTATCCACACACGACGTCGGGCATATCCGCTTCAACGAACGCTGGAATGCCAATTTCGTCAGGTGTTTCAGAATCCTTTGTCAATAGGACATCGCCCCGTCTCAGATTCCATCTCTCCGATTCTGTGGGTTTGGCTGTAGCAGCCATGAAGTCCATCGCTGGGCGAAGACGGCGGTTGTAGAAGACGTCGGTGTAGTTGCATAGGCGAACAGGGATCTCTCCTTTGATGGCCTTCTTGTCAACACTGCTGAAGGCCACCTCCGACACCTGCCCCAGGCTCACCACATCCCACCCCGCCGGTATCGTCCCCAGGCCCGGGGCTTCCTTCCATTCCGTATGCCAGCCGGGGATGCCGCGGGTCAGCAGTTGGTGGAGCAGGGAGCCGCGCAACTGTTCGGTGGCCGCTATGACCGCGTCGGTGCACTCGATGGCGTCGTCGATGGAGTCCAGCACGGCGGCAATGGCCCGCTGCTCCGGCAGGGGTGGGAGGAGGATGGGGAGATTGCGCGTGGCGTCTAACGTCAGTCCGAAGCGAGTTACACCATTGGCTATTCTGCCAAATTCCTGCGCAGAGGTCCGAGACGCCAGCGTTCTGGCCAAGAATGAGCCGTTCACCGTTGCCTGGGACGGGCGCGCCAAGCCCAAGTGGTAGCCGCACAAGACATCGGTCAAATCGTCGGCGACAAACGCGGGAATGCCAATTTCGTCAGGCGTTTCGGAGTCTTTGGTGAAAAGAACATCCCCCTGCTTCAAAGCCCACCTTTTGAGTTCCGATTGGGTAGCGGTTGCGGGCATAAAGTCCATACTCGCTTGTATGCGACGATTGTAGAAAACGTCCGTGTAATTACAGAGTTCAACGGGAAATTCCCCCTCAATCGTCCGCTTATCAACGCCGCTGAAGGCCACTTCCGCTGAAGGCCACTTCTGAAGGCCACTTCCGCTACGTCCCCCAAGCGCACCAGCCGCCAGCCTTCGGGTATTCGCGTCTTACTGGCCACCATCGCCCTGTTGTTGCCGGTCCTTTTCATAGGCGTTGAGCTCGTAAATCGTCAGGCCGCGACCCTCCCGTTTCGCTGCCAGCCATTGCTTCAAGGACCGTTGGCTTTCGCCGGAGGGCCAGCCGCCCAGCAACATTTCCACGCTGATGTCCTCGTCCAGGTCGGGCCAGTGGACACCCTCACCTGCGCCGATTAGCCGCCAGTTGTTGCGCTCCTCCGGCCTGGCATGAATTAGCCTGGGATACCAGGATAGCGGCACCGAAATGGTTCGGCCATCGGAAAGCTCGGCAGTCAAAGTGTCGTCGGTCACTGTCACATCTTCCGCATCTGGAACACTCACCTTAAGGGTTGAAACGTTCATCCCAAGCCTCCAACAGCAACGTTTGATTCTCCTCGATTATCCTTTCTATCCGGCGTAACTCGTGGCGCCTCAATCCACCGGTGCGTTGCAACCTGACCGGATCCAACCAGAACTTGGCGATTCGGTTATCACGCTCAACGTGTACATGAGGAGGCTCGCCCCGGTCGCTCGCGTAAAAGAAGAAACGGAATGGCCCCGCTCTCAGTATCGCCGGCATCGCCGTACCATCCTACCGGGCATACCCCATCTCGGCCAGCAGTTCGTCCATCCGGGCGACCGCCTCGTCGCGCCGGATTTCCGCCTCCCGCAGTTGAGCCAAGGCCTCCTCCACCGGCATCACCGCCACGGGCTCGGTGGTGTCCACGTAGCGGCTGATGTTGAGGTTGAAGTCGTTGCCCCCGATCTCGGCCAGGTCGGACACGTGGGCGAACCGGTCCACGTCCTTGAAGTCCTGGTAAGCCAGGACTATCCGAGCAATGTGCTCAGGATCGAGATAGTTCTGCGCCTTGCCGGGACGGAAGCAGCCCTCCTGGTTCGCATCCACGAACAGCACCCTCTCTCGTCGCTCGGGAGGCTTGTTCCTGTTCAGGACGCAGATGGACACCGGGATGCTGGCCCCGTAGAAGAGGTTGGGCGCCAGGCCTATGACCGCCTCGAATAGGTCCGCCTCCACAATGCTCCGGCGGATCTTGCCCTCAGCACCGCCCCGAAAGAGGACGCCGTGGGGCAGCACCACGCCCACCATCCCCTTCGCGTTGGTCACCCCCAGCATGTGCAGGAGGAAGGCGAAGTCCCCCCGTGTCTTCGGGGGGATGGCATCATAGCGGTCGAAGCGGTGGTGGGGGTCGTGGGGAGCGAAGTCGGCTCCCCAGCTCTTCAGGCTGAAGGGCGGATTGGCAATGACCCGGTCGTAGGACAGCAGCCGGCCGGCCTCGTCCTGGAGCGCCGGCTCCGCGATGACGTCGCCGGCCTCCAGGCGGGCCGAGGGGAGTCCGTGGAGCAGCATGTTCAGCTTGCCGATGGCCAGAGTGCCCAGGTTCCGCTCCTGGCCCTGGAGCACCAGGTTCTGGGGATTCCCACCTTTCTCTCGAACGTAGTCCGCGGCGAAGATGAGCATACCTGCCGACCCAAAGGTAGGGTCACAGATGCGCATCCCCTCCTGGGGCTGTAGCAGCTCCACCAGGAGACGCACGACGGACCGGGGCGTGTAGAACTCGCCGCCCTTCTTGCCGGCGTCATCGGCGAATTCGCCTATCAGGTACTCGTAAGCGTCCCCCAGGACATTGCCGGTGCCCGCACCGCTGACCCCGCCGTCCAGGTTCCGGTCGCGCAGGTCCAGGTCGCTGAAGTGGTTCAGCAGGCGGCGGATGATGCCCTCCCGGTTGCCCGGGCTGCCCAGCTTGTTCTCATCGTTCCAGTTGGTGCCGCCCAGAACGCCATCCAGGCGTCCAGCATTGGCTTCCTCAATGGCGCTGCCCGCCACGTTCAGAGCCTCGCCCAGGTTCATCGGTGTGCTGCAGATCTGGTTCCAGTGGGCTTCCGGGGGCACGGCGAACTGGTGCTCGTCCATGTCCGCCAAGGCGGCCTCCCGGGGCACACCAGCGGCCACCGCCGCCTCGACCTCCTCGTCGAACCGGTCCGAGAGGCGTTTCAGGAACAGCATGGAGAAGATGTAGTTCTTGTAGTCGGCGGAGTCGATCTGACCCCGCAGGATGTCGGCGGCCTGCCACATGGTAGTTCTTGTATTCCTAGAGGTCTGGCCGGAAAGCCATTGGCCGGGTTTCGCGCTACGCCAGACAGACGTATTATAGTCTTATGTGGCATAATAGTGTCTGTAATACGGTTCAAGAACCCACTGTTACATCGACAATCGTCGCTAAGAAAACGACGACTTGGGGAGAATCGGGGTTTCCGTCCGAGTTTCTAGGTGTACAGGTCTAGCGGGTCGGATTGGATCTCGCCGATTATCGAGTCCCTGATGGCTGCCCGCCCTATTCGGGCGGCCTTCAGGGTTGCAGCGTAGGCGTTCTCGGAGGCCTGGACCAACTTGGCAATCTGGCTCAGTTTTTGCGCCGACGGGACAGACAGTTTTACTTCTGAGAGGTTGCTGGCGGACAACGAGGTCACGGAGGGACTGACCGTCAGTTGCCTTTGCAGCTGGGCCTGTCCCTGCGACGACGTGAGGAAGTACCAGAGATAATGCCCCATGCCGAACCCGGCGCTGTGGGTGCGTACCACCAGCAAGGTTACGCTGGCCACCATACGCTCCACATCCCGGGGCACCAGCGCGGCCCCGACACAGTCGCCCCGGGCGGTGACCAGCACGTCGTAGGGGCGGAGCAGATGGCGCTCGGTGCGCTGATTCAGCTCGACCTGGATTTCTTTCAGCCCGTCCAGGCCTACCCAGCAGCTGTCGCCGACGTCGCTGTTCTCCACCATGCGGAGTTTCCATTCTCCCGGCCGCACCCCCGCCCCCCGGCCGAAGGTCGACAGACCTTGGGTTACATGGGCAATGTTGGATATCTGGAGCACCATCGGCGCAATATACCATGAATATGATTTGTCGACAAAGTTCGTGTTGTTGATATTACTCAACATATCCGTTGTTGACATTGTCCACATCCCGGGGTAGAATCACGGTTGTAACGTGGCTGCCCATGAAAAGCCTGGCTTGCCTAGGGATAGAGCCACCCCCCACAGAGCTTCGCGCTGTGGGTATAGCCAAAGCCCTAGGCCCGGAGCGATCGCGAGACCCGCGCATTTGCAGCCATGAGTCCAAAGAGGCCGTATCCATTGTGGTGCGGCCCGAGGGGATTTCATGGCATCGCATCGGATCTCTCCGGCTCCAGCGCTCGTAAGCTCATTCTCCGCGCGGTGTGCCTGCGGGTACACTCCGGAAAATGCCCCGAGGAGTTCCGCGACGACCGCGAACTCCCCGGGGCATTTTTTTGCCAAGGCCCTTTTGAGAGGGAAGACCGGGCGGGGTCCGGATGACGGGATCGGCTCCGCCGAGTGGGGGGAGCCGGGGCCGCCCCTTTCTGCGTCCGATGCGGGAGCGGTCCGCGCTGCATCACGATGCGCCCTCACGATCCGCAGTCCCCGCCGCGCTCCCGCAGCCTCGGGGACTGCGTCCCCTCTCCCTCGTGCACCTCCTCCTCCTCGCAGACGCGAAAAACCCCCGCCGGCGGTTGGCGAGGACTGCCCGTTCCTCTGCGGGCGGGGGGCCAACAACGTTGAGCCATGTGCACAGGAGGACTGACATGACCATGACCCGGCGGCGGGACCATTACCTGGAGGACCTCGACGCGACGCGCTGCCCATACTGTCATTCTCAGCTCTGCCCTGATCGGGCAATCGGCGATGACTGCAGGGTGGACTGTGGTCGGGAGCCCCACGACATCGACGAGTGCGCCCAGCGAATCCACGGAGCGGTCTGCGGCTGCGCGACCGGCGTGGACAACCACACCCGGCTGCTGACCGTCCTCCGTGTGCCGCCCGGGCGCGGGGTCCAGCTCCGGCTGGGCTAGACACAAAGGGAAACCCCGCTCCCTCGGGGACCAATCCGAAGGGGGCGGGGCTCAGGAATCCAGTGAGGCCCTTGCTGAAGGGGCCAGGAGCATTTAGACATGAGGATTATACCGGATTCTGACGAGACTCTGATCGTGGATCAGGCCTCCGTGAACGGCGACGGGAATGGCCCCCTGAACTCGGAGGACGAGCCCGAGGCCGACGAGCCCGAGGCCGACGAGGACTGGGGCGACATCCGCCGCCCCCCAAAGGTGCCCCCCCGCTGGCAGGACATCGGTGCCGACGCGGCGGAGCGGCACCTGAAGGATTCCGTCGTCGTCCTGCACGACGATGCCTCCGGGGAGGACCTGACCTGGCAGCTCCGGAACGGGCAGCTCCGGAACGGGCAGCTCTGGGAGCTGGCCCCGAAGGACCGGGCCCCTATCGCCGAGCGGCTGCTGGTGCTGCAGCACCAGCTCGTCGAGGAGCTGAGGGCGGCCGGCTCGGCGAAGGCAGCAACACGGGTCGCCCAGGCGGGGTTCGCCGACCAGGTCCGCGGGAAGGTCACGCCGTTCTGGGCGGGGGCGAATGTGGTGCTCCGCAAACGGCCGCTGGCGGATCCGCCAGCCCACCTGCTGAACACTCCCGACGGCGTCAGGGACCTCAAGTCGCGCCGGACCCACCCGCTGCGGGAGATGCCCTACCTCTTCACGAGCTGCACCTCCGGCGCCCCCGGCGCGTGCATGCCCGGACGCCTGGACGATGCCCGGATGCTGGTGGAGGACCTGCTTGCGCCGTCCCTCCCCGATGCCCGGGACCGGGACAACCTGCTGAAGGCCTGGGGGCAGGCGCTGGGCGGCGAGGGCGGCAGGCGCCGTCGGGGCTCCCTGCTCTGGCTGATCGGCAAACCCGGCGCCGGGAAGGGGCTCACCATCCGGTTTGTTGAGGACTCCTGCGGCGGCTACTGCCTTCCCGCGGACGTTGATGCCCTTCAGAGCAAGGCGAACCTGAACGATGAGCGGGCCCAGATCCTGGAGCGGAACCCCCGGATCATCACCCTGAGCGAGATGACGTGGGTGGCCATGGCGCTGCTTCTCCGGGTGACGGGGCGGGACACGCTGTCGGCGCGGTCCCCGTACAAGCACACCATCTACCGCCGACTGTTCTGCGGGGTGAACATCGGCTCCTCCGTCGTCCCCCGGGGACGCGCCGACACTGGTCTGGCCCGAAGACTGTTCGGCATTCGCTTCCCCCAGGCGGCTGAGGTTGACTCCGAGGCTGCGACGGACGTCATCTCGCAGCCCCACCGGGATGCCCTGGTGGCCACCCTGATCGGCATTGCCGAGGAGATGTACGCGCAGGGGGACGACTGGGTGGGCCTGCCGGACGATGACCCCTTCACCGCCGAATGCCTCCGGCTGTCGGACCCGGTGATGGAGCTGGCAAGGGAGGTGACCCGGGCCGACCATGGCCGGAAGCTGTCCGAGCTGATGAAGGATCTCGCCGACATAGGGCGCCGTCCGCCGCATGGGCAGCTGAGCGACGCCCTCCGCTCGACCGGGAACTGGGAGGTGAAGCGGGGGCGCCCTCCGGATGGCGGGGGGGAGAACCTGACCCGGATCTTCTGGATCGGGCCGGCTGCCGCCCCGGAGGAGGCCTGAGGATGTGGCGGCAGCCGTGTGCCACATTTTCGGCCCGGCGTGTGCCACATTTTCGGCCCGGCGTGTGGCACACGCAAAACCGGATTCTGTGGCACACGGCCACGCTTGGCTCACGCTCAGGGCGGGGATCCGGCCCCGACGTGTGGCAGTTGTGGCACACGCTTCTCAACATTTTTACCCGACTCTCGATTTGACTTTCAAAAAGGTAAAAAGGGGGGGAGGGAAAGGGGGGAAAAGAATCGGAACCCGTGTGCCACAACTGCCACAGCTGAAAACACGGACATGGAGGGACTGCGATGACATCTGCGAATAAGGACCTGGAGCCCATCGCTGAGGCGCTCGTCCAGGCCTGGTGGCCTGGAGCCCATCGCTGAGGCGCTCGTCCAGGCCTGGTGGCCTGGAGCCCGGGAGGGAGCACGTACCGGGCGGGGGACGTCGAGGGGAACCCGGGGAACAGCGCCGTGATCTTCCTCTCGGGTCCAACCGGCCCGCGCATCTTCGACAATGACGGGGGCGTCTCGATGGACTTCATTGACGTCGCCGCCCACCGGACGGGCAGGACCACGGCGGACATCGTCTGGGAGTTCCGGAAGACCGGCACGATCAGCGGGGTCCAGGTATGCGCGCCGGCCGCCGGCTTCCAGCGCCCGGCGGTGCCCGAGCTCCCGCCGAACCAGGCCATCTGCCAGCACCTGACCCTGGGCGGGCCGCACTCGGTGCTGACCCTCGAGGACCTTGACCGGATGCCCGCCTGGGCGCCGTGCGATCCGGAGTTGAAGAAGTGCGTCGGGGACTGGAGGCAGAGCACCGACTCCGGCCGCGGGGTCCACGTCGCCAGGTACGGCGGCCCGTACACGGAGCCCGAGTCCGGCCGCAAGCTCATCCTCCGCCCCTGGGCGACCGGAGACGAGATCCTGGCAGAGATAGCCGCCCGGCCCGACTGGGTGAAGAGGGGCGTCGTCCCCACGTTTTGCCTGAGCGGCAACGCCGGCACCCCGCACCCGTCGGACGTGCTGTTCCTAGACGCCGACGTGAAGGAGGGCGACGGGCCCGCCGCGATGAGGGACGCCTTCATGGAGCCGCTGATTGAGCTGGGCGCGTCGGTCTTCGGGTCCAGCAGCGGCCGCGGGCGGCATATCCTGGGCAGGGTCCATCCGGATGACTACGGGCTGCCCCACCTGCGGGGACTGCCTCCGGGGAAGCCGAAGCGGGGACTCAAGATTGAGATCTTCCCGGCGGGCACCCTCCTGCAGATCGTCTGGAGGCGGGACCGCGGGCTCTCCGGCGCCCAGGGTTCCGACCCGCTGCCCCTGATCCCCCTGGGGGTCGTCAACAAGGCGGCGCGCCAGACCTTCGGGTTCATCGCTTGATACCCGCCATGCACGGAACGAGGTTCAACCCCAGGGGCCCATCCCCGGGGCACGGAGGTGGTGCGCACCACAACCTTTTGTTGCCTTGACATAAGGTGCCTCCAGGGCCGTTTGCCGGATGTTTTCCGACCCCTCCGGTTGCGAACAGCCCTGCCAACATTGCACCAGAGACCGGGATCACCGGATCAACACACTGAACGAAACGGACCGGCGGACTTCGAGCACCCGCCCGGCCCTCATCATCATCGGGTGGCGTTCTGGGCGAACTGCAGCTCCAGGTGCGAGTGGACAAAGCCAGAGTTGAGACCGAACCCATGGCCTACGCCGCCCTGCTGGACCACTACGGGGCTGCAGTCCATCCGCATCAACCGGGGTGATAGCCACGAGAACGGCGTCGCCGAGCAGGGCCACTACCGCCTCAAGGACGCCATCGACCAGACGCCCTTCATCCTGCGGGGCAGCCGGGAGTTCGACGCCGCCGGCGAGTACGCCCGCCTCGTCGGGGAGATGGTCCAGAAACGCAACCGGCTGGTCCAGTTCAATCTGCCCACCATGGGCACGCAGTCGGTATCCCGCTTCACCACCACCACCGCCCACGCATCAACCGGCTGCGCAAGGAGTCCAGGCTCCCCGCGGGCAAGAACTGGGAGACCGACATCTTCACGGGGGCAGGCTCTTCGAGCGCGACCGGATGCCCCTGATCCTCCGACAGAAGCTGGACCACTTGGCCCCAGGCGATTCCGTGGACCGTGGCGTCAACTTCCTGCTTCTGGACGACCTCGGCTACCTGCCCCAAGGGCCGAGGAGTCCGAGGTGCTCTTCACCCTCATCGCCGAACGCTACGAGCGGAGGTCCTTGGGCATCACCTCCAACCTGGTCTACTCGGAGTGGGAACGCCTTCGCCAACCCCATGGCCACCGACGCAGCCATCGACCGGGGGGTCCACCGCACCATTATCCTAGAGTTCGACGTCCCCAGCTACCACACAGATGCGGGCCAGCAGCGGAGTCAGGAACAGAAGGTGAATCCCAGAGTCCGGTCAATCGGCATCCACCGGCAGCTCAGGCAGGTCCACTGCCTATGAGTACCGCAGCATTTTGTGCGGTCCTTCTGAGCTTTCATCCTCCGGCATTGTGGGCGAAGTTTCAGACCCCGTGTCCAAGGGCTTGCCCTCGCCGTTCCCCCAGCTCCCGGTGGGCCATGCTGTCCACTATCTCCATGGTGGCCACGCTGACGGTGCAGACCCGCCGCAGCAGGTCGATGACCCGCTCCTTGTGGTCGGAAAAGCGGTAGTTGTTGAACTTCTCCCGGATGGTCGGGTCCCGGGGTTTCCTCTCCTTGTACTGGTCCAGCAGCCACTCCAGGGCGGAGCGGCTCCCGAGCTGGTACTCCCATGCCTTCTCCGGCACGCCCGCCAGCGTGGTGCGCTCGTCCAGGGTTATCGTTCCCCGCTCCTTGTCGGCCCTCAGGATGGCCCGGGTCGGATCAACGTCCTTTCGGTCGTGGCGCTCCAGCGGATACGGGTCGGCGGACTCGAACCCGATGTGCAGGTCCAGCAGCCGCTGGCCCATTCCGGCCCAGCGGTGGAAGTCCCGGTACAGGGGCAGGCGGGGGAACTCCCGCAATTGGCTGCGTTGAAGGCTTCCGTCACCGCCTCCAGCATCTCCTGCTTTTCCTTCAGGTCGTACTCCGCCGGGTTCTTCCGGCGGTCGAAGCTCAGGGCTGCCTGCTCGTTGATGCTGCGCAGCTCGTCGGCGAACTTCACCATGTGCTGGTTGGCTGCCAGGTAGCTGTTGTCCCGGTTCTCCGCCGGGTACTGCGTCTTGTGCTCCGTCTTCTCGTCGGTGTACTCCGGGTTTGTACGCCTGAAAGTGTGTACGGAATTGCCGACAGTTTCTTTCGGATGAAGGGGAGGGGCCGGAGCCGGCTGGGGGTTGATCCAGGGGAAGCGTGTTGCCGGAAAACCGCCAGAAAACCGCCGGAGACCACTGGCAAAACTGTCGGAAAAACCGCTGGGAAAAGCCCCGTTTTTGGGTCACTTTTGCCAGTCTCAATAAGGGACGGGAATGGCTGGGAAGGGCCTCTCCGGCGTCATTTTTCGGGCCCTGGGGGGGGTTGCCATAGGGGGGTCCTTCCCAGGCGTAACTGACGTACTTTCCCATCCGATGGGGTTGGCGGAACGGGGATTTGCGGGTTTTTGAGCGTGACGGAGGGCCTTCTCGGTCCGATGACGGCTTTTGCGGAATTTCACGAATAACTCACGCCTAAAGGTGTGTACACTTCGTCCTATACCCCCCATAAGGGGGGTACGCACCCCCCTTATGGGGGGTGCGTACCCCCTGGTTGTTAAGGAAAATAGCCACGATTTGGCCCTAACGCATGTACTTTCTGGTCCGATGCCATTTTGGGCCTTCGGACCGGTATCAAAAAGCCCTGCGGGGAGGTGAAAAAGGATGTTGGACGCTGAGGAAAGAGAGGGCTCCAGCCGGGGCCGTTTGGACCTTCTGCTGGAGCAGTTGGGGGCGAACGTAGTGTCGGAGACTTTGGAGGTGGAAATCGAGGCGTTGAGCCGGTTCCATTCGGGGGCGGCGCCGTTGGAGGGGGGTGTGTTCCAGCCCAGCGGTGCTGGGCCGCCAGGGGCTGCCAGCGGGTGGATGGTGGTCAAAGCGTCCGGCTGCGCGGGGCAAGGGATTTTGATTCTCGCCTGGCTGGAAACCCGCGACCATTTCAATCCGTTCGCGCTGCGGGCCTCGGAGGACTTCCCTGTTGACGTTGACCGGCCCACCTGAAGAACCATGAGGCGAGGCGCGGCGGGAATCGAAAGAGGGTCATGAAATTGGGGCCGGTGGAGCTGCGCCAGGTCTCCCCGGCGCAGCTTGAAGCCCGCTGTTCGTTTTAACCGAACAACGCACCGCCGCTACCCGAGGGTCAGCGGGTCCCGGGACAGGTGGACGTGGACGTGAACGACCAACCGGCCTCCCGGCAGTTCCACGACCGCATCCGCATTGGCCGGCGCCGACGCGGGGGCGGGAGCCCCGGCCGGGTGGCCCATCCCGGGCTGGATGAGCTCGACTTCCTGGGCAATGCGCTCCGCCGTCGGCGGGCGGTGGATGGTCTGGGTCTTCGCCAGCTCCTTCATGCGGCCGATCAGGTCGTCGCCGCCCCATAAGACAGTGACGTGGCCCTCGGCAGCCCGGGCCTCGATGATCGGGTCCGGGGTCATGTCGGGGAAGCAGAGGACCGGGAATATGAAGACCTTCCGGTGCAACTGTGCCTTGATGATGTCCCGGATGGCGATCGCCGCATCGAAGGTCTGGGCGATGGGAGAGGGAATGGTCTCCGGCCCGTTGGCGCTGTGGAGTCGCCACTCCCCGCCTTCGGTGGCGGTTTCGCCGCCCTTCACCTGGAGGCCGTAGTGGGCGACGTCCTGCAGCCAAATGCCGAAATCAAGCTGCGGCACGTGGAGCCCGGCGATTTCCTGGTAGACGCGCCACTCGGCCTGGCGCCTGGGGTCCTGGAGCCGATGTTCGGGGAACTCTGGGGTCACAATCATGGGTGATCACTCCTGTGGTTAGATTTTGTCTCCCGCAGGATCTGCCGGCATCGGTATTCTCGACACGGGCCCGCGGGAGCCTAGAAACGGCGAGGGCCCGGGCGATGGGTCTGCGCGCCAGTGATCCGGCTGGACATCATGGATGGGGTGGACGGTGGAGGCGCTGTGGGCGGCGGCCCGGTTTTCGTGGGGATTCCCCCATATCTGGTCCGAGGCGCAGGTCCCGTTTCCGGGGGAGTGCATTCCACCGGCGCTGCTGTCTCCCCGCCTACCGGAGTGGGTCCTCAACCTCCGCCGGAATGCCCTCAGCGGCCTCCAGAATGGGCGTAGGGGCCCTTCCAGGCGCTTTTCCGGGGAAAGGGGGACCGGGATTGGCGAAAACCCGGTGAAATCGCCGATCTGACGCTCTCCTCAGGTCGAGGACCGGGGAGGGTGTCCCCCCAAGTGTCAATTACAAGCTGGAAATGCGCCAAAAATCAGGTTGTCGTCCAGCGCAAATGCGCACAATCAAGTTGGCGTTGACCCCGCTGTAACGCCCCCATGCGCGCATCGTGCCAGGAGCCATGAAGCACGCCGACCCTGGCCGATGCGGGCTTGCTGGCCGTACACCGACCAGCAGCCGAAGTTGCCCAACGGGCCATGCTCCTCCAGCCGTTTGATGGTGGTGGTCAGCAGGGGGATTCCCATCCCGCTCCCCAGGTCCTGGAAGACGGACTCGGCCTCATCGTTCCAGCAGACGATGAGGACTGGACAGCCGTCCCCGTTGAGCTTCCGCCCCACCCGGGCCTCACCCCGGGCCGTCCGCTCGTACTCGAAATAGGCCCACGTCGGCCCGTAGGGGCTGCGCTCCAGGAAGACCATCCCATCGGGAGAGATGCCGCTGGCCTTCAGCTGCTCCCAGGAACGCCAGCCGGCGGCCACGGGAAGACCCCGGGCCAGGAAGTGGCTGATGCAGGATATGACGCCGTCCTCGTGGGCCCGGAGGCTGGGCTTGTTTACCCAGGAAAGGGAATCAATCCGGTCGGGGCATTGGGAGTAGTGGACCCGGTCCCCGCGGGAGATGCAGTCAACGCCCCTTCGGGCCAGTCATGTAGCGGCGCTTCCCGCATTGACTGAGTACTAGTATTACAACGTCAGTTCAGGGAGGGATGTGGGGTGATGCCCGCATGGCGGCGCGGCGCTTGGCATGGGAGCGTTTGGCCCGTTCGTTACTGTCCTGCGTATCCTCAAGCCACCGCAGCAACTCGGTTGGCCCGAACCGTTCCCGGGGCAGCATTTCCCGCACCACCCGGTAGACCTGCGGCCTCGTGATCCGGGGCATCTTTTCCCCCCCAAGCCTGTTGCAGGCTCAGCAGAAAAGCTCCGCCCAGCAGGCACAGGGCCACGTGGTGATGCCAGCCAGCCCAGGTGCGGGTCTCGTACTCGTCCAGGCCTACGTCGCTTTTCTCCGTCTCAAACTCCGTTTCTATACGCCAACGGGAGCCTCCCACGTATGCCAGGGTCTCCAACGGGGTATCCTCCGGAGCATTGGACAGGTAGTAGCGGGGTTCGCTGCCGTCCAGGTTCCGGCGGTAGACGGCCCAGTGGATTTCGCCGGGCTTGCGCCTGCTGGTCGGTCGCACCCTCTGGGCGCTGAAAAGGTAGCTGCGTGGTCCCTGGCTTCCCTCGGCCACCGTAATCTCACGCCAGGCCTCCTCCGGCAACTCGTCGCTGCGCTGCTCCATGGTCCGGCGCTGACCGTCTCGCAGCCTGGGTTTGCGGGGACGCCCGAATCCCTGATACTCCGCACTGGTCCAGGCAGGCTCCGGCGGCCACACCGTAAAGCCGGACGGAACGTCCAGCACGTACCACATCCCCAAGGCCGCCAGGCCCTCCCGGAAGGACGGCGACATCCCAAAGGCGTCGTCCGCCGCGACCCATCCAGCCTTCAGGTGGCCCCGCTCCTGTGCCCGCCCCACCATCTCCAAGGCCAACTCCGTCTTGGACCGGTAGCCCTGCCTATCCTCCGGCACACCCGCCGCCTCACACCGGTCTTTGTCCGAGGTCCAACTCTCGGGCAGATACAGCCCCTTGTCCACCAATGCCCGTCCCAACGGGCTGACATAGGCCAGGAACATCCCCGCCTGGCAGTTGGCCACCTTCCCCAGCCTCCCGCAGTACTGCCGGGCCACTCCCACCGACTTCCTCCCCTGCTTGGGAAAGTCGCTGCCGTCCAGCGCCCACACCCCTTCCGGATGCTCCAGCCGGGTTCCCAGGTACTCCTGCAGCCGTCCTATAATCACCTCATCGTCCCAGGGAGAATCGGTGAGAAACCGCTGCATCCCTCGGGCTGACCCCGGAACCGTCTCCGACAGGTTCTCAGCGTTGCGCCGCTCCCCAGACTGTACCAGCAGGGCCTGGAGATAATGACCGCTGTGCTCCCGCGTCTCCCGGCGGCCAAACAGCGGCGCGAAGTAAGCGTGAAAATCCCGAAATGACCCGTACACCTGCTCGAAAGCTGCCGCATCCACATCCCCACCTCACCTGCCTATTCCCTCTCCAGCTACACAGTTATCCTATCAAACTAACTGAGGTTGTAATACTAGGAGACTGCAGGTGTCGAACAATGACTCTGGGGTGACGGTCATAGGTTATTCCGACAGGGAACAACGGAGGTGGTGGGTCAGGGCCATATATTACGTTTTGGTCGGATGGTGGGCCACTTTCGTATGGTTATTATTGCTTTGGATAGCCGGGATATTGATAATCACTCTCCCCATCAGTTTTTGGATGGCTGGGCAAACGGGAAAGGTTCAAACGTTGCGCCGGTAGAGCATCTCGAGCTTGGCCTGTTCGCGGCCTCGGTTGGGCCTTGGACCCCGCCCATGATGAGGTATTCCCAACCTTGGTGATGCTCCCCTAGAAACTCGGACGGAAACCCCGATTCTCCCCAAGTCGTCGTTTTCTTAGCGACGATTGTCGATGTAACAGTGGGTTCTTGAACCGTATTACAGACACTATCATGCCACATAAGACTATAATACGTCTGTCTGGCGTAGCGCGAAACCCGGCCAATGGCTTTCCGGCCAGACCTCTAGTACTACAACGACGCGTTATGAGAAAACACGCTCAGGTCTTCTTCTTCAGCTACGGACCGTTCATCATGGGAGACTCGCACTCGTTCGTTGCCAGGTTCAAAATCCGCCCACGAGTTACCTTGTAGGATAACACGTCGTTGTAGTACTAGATGACTTGAGAGTCATTATCTGCGGGATTCGGTTAATTACCCAAATCGCGCCCGGGATTCCGATAATGGTTAGTTGCAACACCGTCGCCAAGTGTGGCGGGAGCGGCAATTGCCTCAGTATCCAGTTTTTGGCGTCAACTTCGGCGCCGGCGTCGAGGGGGCCAATAGTGAGTTTGTGCGGGGTCAGACCAACGCGCAGTATTTTGCCCGACGCAGTTCGCAGCTGGGCTGGACGCTGCGGCTGCGCGCTACTCGGACCAAGAGGCTGATGGAGGGTGAGGACATTGACCTGGGTACTTGCTTGGTGATCAATCCCGCCATCGATGTCCTGGAGGGATTCCTGGCTCAGCTCGCACAGCCGGAGTATGACGAGACCTCGACCGGGAAGGTTGAGATAGCGAAAGGCCCCAAGGACGCGCCGAACCCGGATCTATTTGACGCATCTTGCCTAGCCGTGTCCCATGACTCCAGGCCGGCCAGCCTTTGGGTTACAACGTCAATACCCGGATCTAAAATCGTTTCGACACTGCCCGGTCCCAGCCTTGAAAGCAGGAAGGCCCGCCGCGCTGGTGAGCCGTCCGAGTTGGTTGTCACAACATCTATTTCCCGGTCAGTGGCAATCGTGATAACCGTCTGTCTCACGGCCTCGACCATCGGCAGTAACCACGCCGCTTGAGCTGGGTTGCGGTTGGGATACCTGCCGTTGGGGAGCCGCTCCAGGAGCAGCAACGCGGCTAGGATGGATTGGAAATCGGCGGCCAGCATTGCCGACGCCGCCTTTAGCGGGCTAGGTACTCTCTACCTGGATATGAGGGCGAACGACGACGACCAGGACTTTATCCAAAACGTGGCCCTAACCAAAGCCGGCGCTGATAGTTATTGGGCCTCGGAAGCCTACGCCGAAGCAGACTTCCCCTTCCGCGTCTTGTCCAGTAGAAGCGAGCGGACGCGGATTAGGATTCGCAAGGCTGACACTACCTTGTCCGATTCCATCATTCACCTAATCCCGGTTGACGATGTTCGGGAAGCATTGGTTGATGAGGACAGGCTCCATTCCGTGTATGCCGACATTCTGGACCTTATGGCCCAGCACCTGGACAACGTGGGCGGCGGCGGGCCGTCGACGTATACGCTCCTGGCGACCGGAGACCGGAGACCTTAGCAACATCCGGACTGGCTTTAGCTTCAAGGCGGCGATGGTGGTCGCTATGCGGGCAGCGTGGAACACGTCCCACCACTTTGAGCTTAGATTCAAACTCTCGACGGCGCAGTACGTGACACGCGAGATTCGGACAATCCCCCAGCCGTTGCCGTCTACTGCAATCCAAGTTTACGCCGGGATTGCGACCAGTGACACCGGGCAGCCCAGGGTTGTCGACTTTACGTTGACGCCTACCACGGGCAGCGTGTCAACGGGTGTTGATAATAGTTGGCCGTCCGGCGCGACGCTCGAAGTCTACGGGGTGACCTAATGCCAGCCGATCGCAGAATCATTGTTCAGCTCCAGGCTGAGGGATACCGGGACCCAGACCTTCAGGGCGAGTATGTGCCGGGGGCGATTACCGCTATCGGAGCGTGGGCCACCAGGCGGGACGTGGGCGCGGAACTCAAGCTAGAACGGAGCGGGACACGTGATGAAACCGCCCGTGACTGGCGTATTCGCTGGGATTCTCGCATTGCCAACTCTCCTACGAGCCTACTGAAAGTTGAAGACGGGGGAGAGACCTTCACAATCACCAACATGGTTGAAGTCACTCAGCAACGGGGAGCGCCCGACCTACGCCGAAGGTTCCTAGCCGGCATAAATCATATCGATGATGCCAAATCCAAGCGTAAAGAAAATCCCAATCGGTGGCACCACCAAGCCTGGGAGTATCCTGAACAACCCATCTGTCAGGGTCCACGGAGCCGGGTTTGACGACGACCGTGTCCCAGTGCAGTAAGATGCCCACCATGATGGACTTGAAAATCTGGCTGGAAGCCCAAGGATTGACTGTGCGGGAGCTTGCCCAGGAATTGGATGTCCCTCTAAAGACGGCCCAAGACTGGGTGTACAGGGACAAGGTACCGTCATCCGGGAATCAGGACAGGCTCACCCAGTACGTCCGGGCCACATGTGCCCACCACTGGATGATTGCGCCATCCAAAAAGATATGCCGCAGGTGTGGCCAGCGCCCGGAGTTTCAGAAACCTGTTGATTTGTTGCCTTGCCCGACATCCCGAGGGAGAAGGGCGACTGTATTTTCAATGGTGGTTCTGGCCATCACTCAACCTTCCTGTGATCGGAGTCGTCAGAGTTGTCATCCCTTCGGGAGCCATAGCCCTTCTTCCAATGGCACATTCATTGAGACCCGAAGCCCCTGGCCGATCCCTCGGGTGATGTGACCATGCCCAGTGGTGTCCTGTGCGATGAGGATATCGCCGGGATTTAGGCGTTTGATCGTCCCATTGGCCACTTCAATCTCGGAGATACCCTCCAAATGCACGACATACTGGACGCGTGAGGCGTTGTGGTAGTCATCGACTGAAGGTGACTGGTTTTGATTCAGCCGGGTAGGGCCTTCTCCTATATGCTTGATGATTTCGGCAAACTGATCGGTGGATACGTCAAAAAGAAGCGACTCGCCATCTGAGCCAGGGTAGACCGTTACTATTTGTACCATCAGAGCCTCCTTTTTATGTTGTTGTTTCCAGGCAAAATGCCTGACGCCCGCAGCTGCTGCCTGCCCCACTGCGGCCGCTTTCCTCTCCGAGAATGACATCCTCTGGCTGCTCGCGACGGAGCAAAGCAATCATCGCGTTTTCCGCTTCTATGCCGAGCGAATCGTCCTCGGATCTGAGCCGGCCGATTCGCTCAAGATTAATGTAGGGAAACCGCCTTGAATTTGGGCAGTGTGATCTCGTCGTTTACCTCTTCGAATACGACCTCCACCACCATACCGATTTCGATCTTCTCCGGGTCGAAGTCCACCAGGTTGCTTATCAGGTGCACACCTTCCTCCAACTCGACCTCCACCACGGCCCAGGGGAGCCGTCCTTGCAAAGCCCGGCTCACCGGTTGCCTGGTAATCGTGAAAGTATAGACCGTGCCCCTGCCTTCGGATTCCACCCATTCCAGGTTGTCCGAGGCGCAGTTTGGGCAGTTGGGCCGGGGAGGATGGGAAAAGAGGCCACAGTCACGGCAGCGGCGAAGGACCAGTTGATGTTCCCGGCATTTGTCGAAGAATTCCTGGTTGTCCAGATTCGGAACCGGAAGAGGAAATTGGGCAGATGTCACGGCAATACTACCTCCTTAGTATCAGGGCGCCGGCTCCGTCCCCGCTGTCCACCAAACCTAATTCGGCATTTTCTACTTGGGCCGGCGATTGTCCTCTGAGCTGCCTGACCACTTCGATGATCTGGTTCATGCCTTGAAGATAGGCCTCGGAGAGGTGTCCTCCAGATGTGTTGACCGGTATCTCCCCGCCCAACTCGATGCGCCCCTCTTCCACGAATGGTCCCCCTTCGCCTCGCCCGCAGAAGCCGTAATCCTCTAGCTTGGTGATGATGACCGTGCTGAAGTGGTCGTAAAAGCCGATGACGTCAATGTCCTTTGGCGTTACCCCAGCTGTGCCAAATAGCTCGGGCGCCAGGCACGATGCGCCGCTGTCATCCCATGACCGGCCATGTCCGCCTATCCCGGCGGACAGAGCTTGGGCGGCGCTCCTGATGTAAACCGGGCGATGCTTCAGGTTGGCGGCCCGCTCGGCGGAGGTGACCACGAACGCGTTGGCCCCGTCGGCTTCCAGCGCGCAGTCGAATATCTTCAGGGGGTCAAAGAACACCTTGGCCGTCAAGTAGTCTTCCATGGTGATGGGCCGGCCGTACATGATCGCCTTGGGATTGAGACAGGCGTGCTTCCGAAACGCCAGCGCAACCGATCCAATTTGGCGTTCCGTGGTGCCGAACTCATGCATGTGGCGGCGGGCACGGAGTGCGCTGGATTGGCCCGGCACCAGCAGGCCATAGGGTTCGGTGAAGGCAGAATTCCCTTCGCCCCGCCTGGTTGTTACCACACCCGAACCGTAGCGTGGCCCGGACCGTCCATTCACCGAACGGTAAACGACGACATTGTTGGCCATCCCATTGGATACTGCCATGGCCGCCTGCACCACCAGCCCGCAGGCGGCGCCGCCCAGAGGCCCCAGTTCGCCGTAGTAACGCAAATATGGAATGCCCAGGCAAGCGGCCAACTCTCCCTGGGGAGTGGAATCCGCCGTAAACTTGAGGATGCCATCAATGTCCGAAGTCTCCAGGCCGGCATCGGCGACCGCCTTTTTCACCGCTTCAACGGCCATGCTCAGCTCCGACCTTCCCGAGTCCCGGGAATAGTCGGTTTCCCCGATTCCGACGATGGTGGCCTGGTCCCTCAAACTCTCCATGTCAGTTGCCCTCCAAGGTTGTCACGGTCAGGCGCGATCGCCGACGGGCGGGCCTATGCTGCTGTACTTGAGATCGGCGAGCAATTTTGCCTTCCATCCGAACCCGCCTGTGACTTGTGCCCTTTGAAAAATACTTGTGATGCCGCACCGACATTTACCATAGAGACCAACTCGAGAATGGGGCTGGGGTGAAACCAAGGAATCGTCGAGTGACCCTAGCTATTACCACCTAGAAACTCGGACGGAAACCCCGATTCTCCCCAAGTCGTCGTTTTCTAAGCGACGATTATCGATGTAACAGTGGGTTCTTGAACCGTATTACAGACACTATCATGCCACATAAGACTATAATACGTCTGTCTGGCGTAGCGCGAAACCCGGCCAATGGCTTTCCGGCCAGACCTCTAGGCCACGCCATCCGAGATTTGGACGAGAGTATCCTTAAATACCACCTGCATAAATCCCCTTGCCTGCAAACCTCAACCATCAGTTGGGAACCTGAGACGAGAACAGAATAAGCCGGGATTCCCCAGATCAAACCACCTTTCCTGGATATAGCTCCCGCGGGGATACCGCCAAATATAATCCCGCATTCCAAGGGCGTCAAATGCGGTCTGATGCGGCCTGATTCACTCAAAGTCCCCGCTTTCATTGGGCAACCACTGTACTGCCAAGCGTAAAAGCCCCAAACCGCTGGTCTACGCCCAAGTCTCTCCCTTGGGAAGCTCTTTTGCCCTGTGCGACCCCGTAACCGTAACCAATCCCGACGCTCCTAAAGTGGACTAGCCAGGAGCCAGCCTAAGCCGACCAATTCGTTCCAGTATCCCGCCTAGCATTTCCCGGCTCACCAGCACCTCAGCAAGCTGAAACACCAGCCTTCCGGCATGGCGCACCAACCGTCCTCCAGTCTTGATCATCCTGGTCTGCAGACTGGTCAACGACCAGTGCTTCATTGCCTCCGGTAAGGCTAGCCTTCTCATGAAGTTGCCCAAGTTGTAAGCCAGTACGAACAACTCCAGCCTGACCTGATTGGCCACGAACTTGTGGCAGGACAACCTCGTCCAGTTCAGGGCGTACTTGCCTTCTTTTATCCATTGCTCCGCGGTGCCTCGGCCATTGTAAAAGCGGACTATCCCGATGTTTGGATAGCTCAGATTGGTGACTATGAAGCCCACTCTGGGAAACAGTTCTCCCTGGCGCCACTCCACCTTAGAGACCACTCTCCGAGCAACGTTCCAGCTCTGGGCCTGGTAGACGAAGTCATGATAGGAGACGATGGGCTTCGGGGAAAGCCACTCCGTAGGCCGTATCAGCCGGGGCGCTATCTCCCGCTGCAGCACCTGGTTGGACCGCAGCCTGATGGCGTAGCCGATGTTTCTTGCTTCCAGATAATCGTATATCTCCGGCTTGGCGAAGGCGGCGTCAGCACGAAACAGCAGCAGTCAGGCTGCTGTCAAATAACGCTCCACCACCGGATCAAGGACTTCTTGCCAATCATCGGCACTGGGGACGTTGCCTGACCGTAGCTTAGCTGCTTCACAATCCCCGAACTGGTTGAACAGAAAGAGAGGGTGATAGCAGACGCATTCAAAGTGGCCGTTATAGGCTGCTCCCTCCTGCTGGCCGTGCACTGGACTCTCGGAACTGTCCATATCCAGGATTACTCGCCGGTGTAGGGTATGGGCCATAGCTCGTTCCACCCACTGGGTATTTATTCGTGCCAGCCCCTTCAGGTTGTCCTCTTGGGTCAGGAACTCCGTCTCGAACCGGCCCATCTCACTGGTGCTGGCTCCTTTCCGCTCCGAGCCTTGCCATCCCACGATCACTCGCATGGCTGGGTCTTGGGAAAGGCGCACTGCGTCATTGGTGTCGTCGTAGCCGGCCAAGCGGCTGTAGATCGACTGTCTTAGCAGCGGAACCAGGTGGTGAAGGATATTGCGTCCGGTACGGCTTTCCTGGAGGTAGTCCTCAGCGATTTCGGTAAGGCCCAAGGCATCATCAAACTCTCGAAAGGCAAGAAGGCCAGCGTCGGAGGTGATGGTTGAGCCGTGAAATTCCAGGCGGACTTTGGGGTTGAATTGGAGCCGGAGAGGGGCATTTTCGCCGTCACCCATCAGGTGCCTCCATGATGCCTACGGCATCTTACTGCAAAGTGACATATCATGGAGTTATTATAGCTGGGAGCACGCAAAAAGGGCCCATAATTAGCCAATGGTTGCAAGACCATCGACGAATTACTGAGAAAGCTTTTTAGCCATATGGGAAATGTGGGGTAAGTGGCAAATTGACGAAAATGAAACAGATGTTCTATATTATGGCATGATGACGATGAGAGACCAAGTCCACAGGTCATCCTTGCGGCATAGGCAAGGGCAGTGGCAAAATGGGCGGGCATACTTGGATGCGTGAGCGACTAGGTATCCAAGTTCCCGAGGAGGAAACAATGATTACTTACGTGGTGTGCGATCTATTCGCCAGTCCTGCACAGACGTTGGTGAATACGGTGAACACCGTCGGAGTGATGGGGAAAGGTATCGCCAAGGATTTCAAGACAATCTACCCTGAGATGTTTGCCAGGTACCAAGAGTTGTGCGAAAGAGGCCAGTTCAATATCGGCCAACTATGGCCCTATCGGACCTCCAATAAACTGGTCCTAAACTTCCCCACCAAGCAACACTGGCGCAGTCCTGCTCACGTTGAGTATATCGAGGCTGGATTGCGGACGTTTGCCGCCAACTACCATATCTATGGCGTGACTTCCATTTCCTTTCCTCTTTTAGGTTGCGGTAACGGTGAACTGGATTGGGAATCCCAGGTCCGCCCCCTAATGGAACGGTATTTGGGCAAACTACCTATAGACGTCTACATCCACCTTCAAAATCAGCAAGATCCGTACACCTTGGAGTACCGCAATCTCCAAGAAATGAAGAAATGGCTACGACGGGAGCCAGGATCTTTGGCCTTTAGTGAAGTTTGGGCTGACCTCATAAGGGAGATTGCGAATGACCCTCATTGTTCCGATAGCGGCACAGGCGCTAGTTTTGGGATTCGGATTGGTGGCGAAGAGGATTCCATAATCCTTGAGCTCGGCAACGAAACCATCGACATTCCCGAAGATGTTTTTCTAACCTTGTGGCAACAGTTGCGCGCCGCTGGATTCCTATGCGGTTATTTTCTGCCTTGTGGACTGAGCAATTACTCCGACTTCATAATCCCTTTGATGACGAAGTTGCCCTACATCCGCAAAGTGGTAATGGCCGAGCAATCGCACACTTCTTACCCGTCGTCCGTGGGTTTAAGGATAATGCCCGGTATTGAGGATTCGAGACGGCCAGACCTGTTGTTATCCGGAATCGGTGTGGTTGAACCGGAATGACCCTACGTAGCGAGTACGCTGTCTCGGTTATCCGCCAACACATAGACGAGTTGCAAAAACAGCCCTGGATCGACCGGGCTCGGCAATGGTGGCCTATTTGCTTGTTCCACTGTACCGACATTACGAATGTTGTTAGTATTTTGCGGCAGGGCGAAATTGTTAGTCGGAATTGGATTACTGGCACTGGGCAATTGCCAGTGGATATTGCCAGTCCAGAGGTCATAGCGGGCACCGACTCGCGATGGCAGGAGTATGTGCGTTTATACTTCAGACCGAAAACTCCCACCCAATATAATAACGAGGGATTTCGTCCAGTTGGCCAACGGGCACTGAACTCCCATTGCCCGGTTCCGGTTTATCTCGTCTTTGACGCTTTAGCTGTACTGTCCCGAACGGATTCCTGTTTTTCCGATGGAAACCTGGGCTCGGCCAATGCGAACGTATATGAGGACGTGTCTTTTCTCAAGCAAATTCCTTTTGACTTGGTTTACCATGATACCTGGTTCGACCGCTCGGACCGTGACCAGGTAATTCATCACCGCAACGCGGAAGTACTGGTGCCTCAAAGGATGGGATTGGAAAACCTGCGCTATATCGGTTGCCGCAGCGATGCCGAATACAAAACTCTCTTGCACTTGTTGCCCCCCCAAACCCGTTCCCGTTGGGTGGATAGGTTGGGGGTTAGGCCCAACTCACAGCTATTCAACCGAAAGTGGACTTTTGTTGAGGAGGTAGACATGAACACGGCGAAGATCGTCTTCCGCTTCAACCGCAACTCCTATACGCCTGGCCCCTTCGATGCGCACTTTGAGATCGAAACAACTGCGACCGGTATGAAATATCATTGGCGGAATGAAGAGTATCAGTGCGACCAACCATTGGAAGTATCACTGTCCAATATTGGGAGTCCCTCCGACTATACTTTCCGACTTTGCCTAGATGGCCAACTTGCCCACGCTAACCGTTACCAAGAAGGTGATGACCTGCCTTTTTAGTACATCGCCACCGTCGCCTTCGTCCTGGGGGTCATCCCAGGTCAGCGATACTGCACTGTGGGTGATGGTTCCGGTCAGCCCCGTGGGCTTGGTCGGGGGGTCGGTGGTCTCGCCCTCCACCATGACGGGCCAGGCCGTGAACAGGATGGCCGTCATCAGCATGACGATCCCTGCTGTGAGGCCCGTCATGGTCTTCGTGGTTGTGCTCATGGTGTTTTTCTACTTCTCCTTTTTAGCGGGGCAGGGCTCAGGCACCGCCGGCCAGCCCCTGCCTTTCAATTCTGAGTGAAGCGGGGTGTCTCTCGTTTGTGCGTTTTGGCAGTCATGCCTGCCCCCGGTTCTGTGGCTGGTCATTGCCTTCTGCTTGGTCTCGGTGAATTTCAGTGAAAAGAAAAAGCCCAGCGAAAGCTGGGCCTTTCTTCCCTGTCTTGAGACTTGGAGCTAGGTGTATTCCGCTCCGTGTCTTTTCCGTCCGCCGCTTCCGCTCCTAGCCCAAGTGGGCCATGGCGGCGTCTCATGCCGGAATGGGCTACCTTTCCTTCTGTGGAGGATTGGGCCTGGGTCCTCGGGTGTGGTCAGAGGAACGATGCTTGGGGTTCCCCCGCAGGCGCGGGGATAGACCCGTCCACACAACGGGCTTCAGGACCGAAATCTGGGTTACCTCGCAGGCGCGGGGATAGACCTGGATCACCATAGGCGGAATGGTGGCCTGTACGGGTTCCCCCGCAGGCGCGGGGATAGACCCGTCCACACAACGGGCTTCAGGACCGAAATCTGGGTTCCCCCGCAGGCGCGGGGAGACCCGTCCACACAACGGGCTTCAGGACCGAAATCTGGGTTCCCCCGCAGGCGCGGGGATAGACCTCTGATAGCCCTGCCCAAGTACATCCGGGGCCGGGTTCCCCCGCAGGCGCGGGGATAGACCGCCTTTAAGTTTGCAGGGCCCGTCGCTAAAGCAGGTTACCTCGCAGGCGCGGGGATAGACCTGGATCACCATAGGCGGAATGGTGGCCTGTACGGGTTCCCCCGCAGGCGCGGGGATGCACCATGCCGAAAGACAACTTTTCCAGTACACCATCGACCTATCGGTCCAGAAGAACAGAAACAGCAAGCCCCCGACCCGAAAGCCACCGCAGAAACCAAAGGTCAGAAAGCCTCCCAAGAAGGTGGTGCCAAAGGAACGAACGCCCAGAACCCCCAAGCCACGGGCCGAGCCCACTCCAGCACAGGTAGAAGCCAAGGAGGAAAACCGGCGCAGGTACGAACGGAAAAGGCGCCAGACGCCGGAGCGCAAGGAACTACGACGCCGCATCGCCCAGGCAAGGCGGGACGAGGCCAAGAAACTGGGCATCTGCAAGGATTGCCCGAACCCCACGGTCCCGGACCAGACCAGGTGCGAAACCTGCGCCGAGAAACACCGGCAAACCCGAAAGCGCGCCGAGGAACGGGCTATCAAGGAGAGGAACCAGGCCTCAGGCCAAGCATCGTTCCTCTGACCACACCCGAGGACGGTCTATCCCCGCGCCTGCGGGGGAACCTCCCGCGGACCTGCTCAAAGTTTGCCCAGCCGGGGCAGGGCGAACAGCCGGTCATTGATGCCGTCCTTGCCGGGATTTAGCCGACGCAACTGCTCGCGCACGAAGTCGATGGCCCAATGGGGGCGGTGCGGTTAGTGCGAGGCTGGCTCCGGCGCGTGACCGCCGCAGAACGCAGGGGCGTAGCCGTCGGCCAGTTCGTGGCCGGGACCGCAGACCGGGCGAACGAACATAGTTTTTCCCGGGGTTTATTCCGCAGCAAGTGACATCCACCATGATCGCGACTCCGGGCCCGTGATACCCCGGCTATCCACCCCTGCAGGCAGTCGGCGCTATCTCTTCGAGGTCCCAGGTGCAGATCCGGCGGATGCTGCTGGAGGGCAGTCCGGTTATCGTGGCGAGGCCACCCCAGGAGAGGCCGTCGCGCCAGCGTATGTTCTGTATCTCTTCGGCCCATTTCCGGCTGACCCCCTTGCGCCGTCCGATGTACTTGCCAGTGGCCTCGACCCGCTCAAGCCCCGCTCCATCTCCGCGAAGACGATGGACAGGTGCAGCAGCGCCCGCCCCACGGCGCTGTCCTAGTCGATGGACTCCCGGAGGCAACCCCTACTCTTTTCTTCCGCAGCCAGCCCAGCGGCTCCAACATCTGGGTCAGCGACCGGCCAAGCGGTCCAGCGCCGCCACCTTCACGCAGTGGCCTGGAGCGAGGGCATCCTTCAGGCGATTCAGCCCGGACCGGTGCCAGGAGGTCCCGCTGCCCACGTCCTCGAAGACCTGCTCACAGTCGGCCAAGACGCATCGCTGCGTGCTGAGGTTGTTGGCATCGGCGCCGCTGGCCCCCGGTTCTGGCATGACGGCACAATACTAACGCTGCCAGAGTTCAGGCTATGCTCAAATTCGTCCCTTTCCCGCAGGGTTGGCCGGGCGGAAGGCCCGGAGCTGAGGGCGATGTAGACCACAGTGCGTAGTCAGCGTACGATTCCGTCCGTACCTTGTTCCGGTGAGGCAACGGGAACGGCAAGACTAATCGTCGTTGATACCAACCGACACCCCTGATTCAAGATCTCCTCCGCTCCTGGTGCCACAGAACAGGAGAGCGGTACCGCCAAGGTCGATACCGCTCTCCTGATTGAGGACTGCCCTCAGTTTGCTATGGCTGGCCCATCCCCCTTCCTTCACAACCTGCCAAGAAAGCTCGGAATGGCTCATGTTTCTGGTGGCAGACGAATTCGTCTGCCACCAGTAAGTCCGACGGTGATCGGTGTCAGCACCAGGTCCACTTTATCCAGGAACGGGGTGGCGTTGAAGTTCGCCGTTCCAGGTAGGTCACAGATTTCGTGGGCGTATGGCTATCCTACCGCCGGATCAGATAGCAAATAAACGCGTGCCGTTGCGTCACCTCGTGCGAGTAATGGCGTTGTTGTTTTGCAAGGCTGAGGATTTGTAGGCCTGTAGTTATCCCGTATTCCCCATTTGGTTCAAACAAGTGATGCGGTAAATAGGCAACTTTCTTGCTTTTCTAGTCGTTACATGAATCTCTTAGCCGTATTTCAGATATAATACATGCAATAAGTTGGCTATTTCAGATAACTTGCGTACCGACATTGGAGGCACCCGATGGGTGACCGCGAAAAGGCCTCTCTTCGGCTCCAATTCAATCCCCAAATCCGGCTGGAGTTACATGGCGCCACCATCACCTCCGACGCCGGACTGCTGGCATTCCGAGAACTGGATGACGCCCTGGACCTTACCCCCATAGCCTCCGACTATCTCCAGGAAAGCCGTACCGGCCGCAATATCCGCCACCACCTGGTCCCTCTGCTCCGCCAGTCCATCTACAGCCGCTTGGCCGGCTACGATGATACCAACGATGCAGAACGTCTTTCCCAAGACCCGGCCATGAGAGTTGTCGTGGGCTGGCAAGGCTCAGACCGCAACGCCGCCAGAACCAACACCATGAGCCGTTTTGAGACGGAGACTCTGACTCAAGAGGACAACCTAAAGGGGCTGGCCCTGATGAATCCCCAGTGGGTGGAGCTGGCCATGGCTCACACTCCACACCGGCGAGTGATTCTGGACATGGACAGTTCGGAGAGTCCAGTGCATGGTCAGCAGGAAGGAGCCGCCTACAACGGGCACTTCGAGTGTGTCTGCTATCATCCCCTCTTTCTGTTCAACCAGTTTGGGGATTGCGAAGGAGCGACGCTACGACCCGGAAACGTGCATAGTGCCGATGGCTGGCAGGAACTCCTTGAGCCGGTGGTGAAAGGATACCAGAAGAAAGGACTGCGGTTGCTGTTCCGGGGTGACGCTGCTTTTGCCAAGCCGGAGCTATACGAGTATCTGGAACAAGGAAAGATCGGGTACGCCATCGGGCTTCCCGCCAATCAGGTAATTCAGGAGCAGATCCAACCCTTGCTGGAGCGTCCTACCGAATGGCCATCCCGGGAGCCTATCGTCTCCTACCATGACTTTGCCTATCAGGCCCAGAGTTGGCACTTGCCCAGGCGAGTGGTGGCTAAAGTAGAGTGGCATCAGGGGGAGCTATTTCCCAGGGTTGGTTTCATCGTGACCAACCTGAGCTATCCACCCAAAGGAATAGTCCGCTTTTACAATGGCCGTGGCACGGCGGAGCAGTGGATCAAGGAGGGCAAGTACGCCCTGAACTGGACCCGGCTTTCCTGCCACAAGTTCGTGGCCAACCAGGTGAGACTATGGCTGTTCGTCCTGACTTACAACCTGGGCAACTTTATGAGAAGGCTGGTGTTGGCGGAGGATATGAAGCACTGGACTCTGACCAGTCTTCAGACCAGGCTGATCAAGACGGGTGGGCGACTGGTACGCCACGCAAGGAGGCTGGTGTTTCAGCTTGCCGAGGTGCTGGTAACCAGGGAAATGCTGACCGGGATACTAGAACGGATCAGCCGGCTTCGGCTGGCACCTGGCTAGCCTGCTTTGAGAGCACAGGTATTTCGGAAAGTTATGGGGTCGTCCCGGGTAAATAGACCACCCCGAGGGAGACGCTTGGGCAGGGGCAGGCAATTCTAGACTTTTACGCTCGTCAGGGGGGTGGTTACCCTATGGGAGTGGGTCAGTTGAGTGAATCGGATGCAGTTGACGCCCTCAGGCTGCCCTTTTATAGTTCGAGCCATCCCACAGGGTCACATGGTTGGAGGAATCAGTTTGATCTGGGCAATCCCGATTTAGACATCCTGGGGGCGGCCTGGACGGCAAGGGGTAGGTCACACAGCATGCTGGTAGAGGTAAAGCATGGCCAACCTGGCTGAAGCAGGACGCTCACTGGGCGACCGCTTTTTCCCAGCAATGAAGTTCCCGGACTACCGCAGGCTGTGGATGGCCTCGGTATGTTCCCAATCCGCGGCCTGGGCCCTGATAGTAGCGCGCGGCGCCCTGGCGAAGACCCTCACCGATTCGGACTTATGGGTAGGCATGGTCACCTTCGCCGCCATGATCCCCTCGGTCTTTATGTCACCCATCGCTGGGTTTCTCGCGGACCGCTTCGACCGCCGTACTGTTATGGCCTGCGCCTACGCAGTAAACCTGGCCCACAACCTGATGCTGGCGCTCCTGGTGGTAACGGGGAGCATCGAATCCTGGCATCTGGTGCTGCTGGCGCTACTGAACGGCTCCGCACGGTCAACCCAGATGCCCGCAGTCTCGGCGCTACTGGCCAACACCGTGCCTCGTGAGCGCTTGTTCAACGCCGTGGCGTTGCAGCAGGCCACCTTGCAGGGCGCCCGGTTCGTGGGGCCGTTTCTGGTACTGCTTATGCTCTGGGTCACCGCTCCCTGGGTCACCGACAACCAGGACTGGGTGTTCTTCCTGGCCACAACGCTCTACGTCCTGGCGTTGGGTTTTGCTCTGAAGATCCGCACTAGCTCCAGAGGAGTCGTGGAGGCGGGGTGGGGAGCAGGCATGGTTTTTCGCAACGTGGTCGTGGGGTTAAGCTACATGTACCGCCATCCCCTGCTTCTATCCCTCATCCTGATGGTAGTGGCCCACTGTGCCATGACCATGTCCTTTGAGTCCCTTTTCCCCGCGCTGGCTACTGACCAGCTGGGGATGGAGCCCGGCGCCGGGACCCTCGCCGGGTTCGGGTTCCTGATGGTTGCGTACGGGGCCCCGGCCATGGTGACATCTCTGGCTCTCGCCGGTGTGCGTGGCGAGGGGACCAGGGGCCGCCTCTATTTGTGGCTGGGAGTACTCAGTGGCCTTTCCCCGGTTGCCCTGGCTCTCTCTCCTAATCTGGCGTTGGTTATCCTCTCAGTAGCGGTCATGGGTGCTTCCCAGTCGGGTTTCATGACCCTTAGCGGCGGCATGGTCCAGTCATTGGCTCCCGACGCCATCCGGGGTCGCCTCATGAGCGTTCATGGCTGGCACATTCAAGGGTTCATGGCCAGTTTCAATTTGGTCAATGGCACCCTGGCGGCCATTACGGCGCTGTCTGCCGCTTCGATTCTCGGGGCAGGAGGGATACTCTTCGTCATAGTGATGGCCGGAAGTTTCGCCAGGGTCCCGCTGCGGCAGGTATACGGCGAGGGGGTGACGATGGCGGCGGGATCGGTGCAAGCGCCGGCTATCAGTGAAAGGCCTAGCTGACTAGCTAGGGGTCTCCCCTGCATATGCATGCAACACTAACGTAACTTAGTGTTATAGTTCGGAGTAGTTTACCAGGAGAGAAAGCAATGGCTGCCAGTGTGAAGGTTTCAGACGTGGGTTGCCCGAAGTGCCAGGCTGCCCCCGGCGATCCCTGCTATGGAGAGGGTACGGTGGCAATCGGCGGTATGGCGACGATCGGAGGAGGCCCGGCCTACCACTGGGCCCGGCGGGGTGTGCTCTATGGAGTAGAGGTCTTTGAGAATGAAGACGATCGCTATTTGGCCTGGCTAACGATGAACCCTTATGGGTTCGTGCTTGATTGCTCATTATCTTCAGACCCTAACTCAAGGCTCCACAGAGTCTCTTGCCGGTCTATCCCTACCCGCCCCCTAAATGGGAACACCAGAGTAGTGTCGTCCCCCTTTGTTAGAATTGTATGACTTCGACTGCGCCAACGCAAAACGCTTTCGAGGTCATCAGCATGCTTTCAGACAAGACGCTCAGCTGCGTGGAATGCGGGTCTGATTTTACCTGCACCGTCGGCGAGCAGGAGTTCTTCGCTTCCAGGGGATTTACCAATGAACCGAGTCGCTGTCCCCAATGCCGTGCAGCTCGTAGGAGCCAGCAAGGAGGGTCCGGAGGTTTCAGCGGGGCACCACGAGAAATGCATCCAGCAGTTTGCGCTCAGTGCGGGGCTGACACTATGGTTCCATTTAGACCGCGTGGCGACCGGCCGGTATACTGTAGCGATTGCTTCAGCTCAATGAGACGTTAGGCGAAGCTGCCACTTGCTCGGGTCAGTCTAAATTGATGGCGCAACGCGCGAACGGCATCGTTGATGACCAACTCTAAGGTTTTTTCATCTTCTCGGGCTGCTGCATTCGTAATATCTAGCTTGACGAGCCGTTTGACTGCCCCATACCAAAGGCGCTTCTGTTCCTGAGAACAAGAGGTGTCTTCCGGGTTTGATTCCCTCGTAGAAACCCCTTTCTGGTCTGCGCCAGGCTCTTATCCTCTGCCAGCCCTACTGCATATCCGAGGATTTTGTCGGTTTGGATCAACATGTAGTAGCAGTAATCGCCTTCATAGCCATCTTTGCTGTACCACTGCCCACGGACACACTCGCGGACCTGCCCACGGACCCGCTCGCGAACCCGCTCCTGGACCTGATGGAATTCATCGCACCCATCGTATACCTCGTGTACTGTGGCCAAGGAGATTAACGTGTCGGTCGTGGGAATCGAATTCTCCGACCCCGTCCAGCGCAACGTAGAGTAGCCCGGCGGACGGGAACTCCAAGAACATTGTCTGGATGATCGCTTTCAACACATTCCTTGTTACTCTGGGCGGTACGGCCGCTATCGCGGCCGGGGTCTTCATCTTGCTGGTCGTCACTGAAACCGTTCCCTCCGAGGTGATTCCCGGTGGCGTCTTCGACTCGGAATTGGGCGCAATGGCGGAAGAAACCGGCGCTGCTCTGTGGACTTACGCGGGAGTCGCATTGGCTCTCATTGCTGCGGGGATGGCCGTTCTGGCCTTGGAGTTCCGGCATTTGACCCGCGCCGCTACTCCAGGCATGTTGATACTCAGTTCGGGGGCCGAGGGCACGGTGCGGCTCTCTCTGGAAAGCGTAAGAGAACTGGCTGAGCGAACGGCACAAGGCAATCGAAGTGTCCAAAGAAAACGCTGCGGCGTACAAGCCACAGGAGCGGGCATCCGTATCCGGTGCTCCGTTGGCCTGCGCATGGGGACCGACGTTCCCACCGCAAGCTCAGCCATTCAGCACGATATGCGGGAGGTCGTAGAACGCCTTATCGGAATCCCCGTTCTTGAAGTCGCCATCCGAGCCCGCTACCTGCGCGACCGCGAGCAAGCCCTGCTGGTGAGGTGAGCGAATGCTTCGACCAACGCTGAGCGGCCTAACCGCCGGGTTCGTCTTCGGGATCATCGTAGTCTGGGAGGGAGCGGGCGCCGCCGGTCTGGTCCTGCTTTTCTCCATCGTGGGCTGGCTTATCGGCGCAGTGGTATGGCTGGGTTGGCGCGCCGTCAAGGGTGAACTTGACACCGAAGCCATCCGAAGACTCGCAGAAGCGGTCTTCCTCAGCAGACCGCGAGACTAGGGCGTGTTTGCAAACCATAACCAGAGTAGAATCGAGCCGATGTGCAGCATAGCCAGGTAGTTCTCAGCTTGCTTCTCGTACCGGGTGGCAATGCGGCGGAACTGCTTTAGCCTGTTGATGGCCCGCTCTACCAGATTACGCAGCCGATACTGGGCTTTATCAAAGGGTCCAGTGAGCCGCTCATTCCTTGTCCTGGGTATGGTGTAACGGACCCCTCGCCGCCGGAGATAAAGGCGAATCTTACGGCTGCTGTAACCTTTGTCGCCGCAGACCCGTTGGGTCTGCTACGGGGATGACCGACGCCGGGCCGCTTCATCCGGCCTTGGGTCATCTACTTTAAACGTTTAAAACTCTTGACGTTTAAGGGCATATAGATTATATCCCCTAATACCAAGGTGAAAACTACATAAAGCTAAACCCGCAGAGGAGTTGCGGTATTCTGTAAGAGAAGTCGAGTGGCGGTGGTGTTGGGTATGTGGGACATAGTGGAACTTCTTGAACGGCGGCAACTGGATGTAGGTGACCTGCGAGAACGCATGTATCGAGCGCCAACACCTCGGGAGCGGGAACGGTGGCATGCTCTCTGGCTTTTGGCCCAGGGCTGGACTTCTTCGGCGGTAGCCGAGGCGCTGGAACGGGATCCCCACACCATCGGCACGTGGGTCACTGCCTTCGGCAACGCTGGTCCCACGGCCCTTGGCTTCGAACAGTCGGGTGGCTCCCCCCCGCCCTCGACGGGGACCAGCAGGCCCAACTGAAGGCTGCGGTACAGGCGCTGCCCGAAAAGGCAGGCATAGGCCTGGCGAATTGGAACTTAGGCTTGCCACCCAGGCTACATTGACGTGAATCAAATTATTAGAAAATAACGGCGAGGAGACGAAGTAGATAAACGTTGCGATTTCGTCGGCTGCAGGAGCAGCCACTATGGACCTGAACCCGATCGGGCCACGGGCCGGAACCGGCCAGGGCAACCCCCAGGTATCCGCGCGAGAGATCTTCAACGATGATTCGATTCAAGTGGGTGTTTGGGAATGCACACCGGGCGGATGGCCAATCGTGGATCGCCCCGAAACCGAAGTGGCCTCCATTGTGACCGGCAGAGCCACCGTCACTGATGCCGATGGCGCCGAGCACGTGCTCGTCCCCGGTTCAGTCATAACACTCCCGAAAGGCTGGTCGGCTCGCTGGGACCTCTCCAAGACCCTCCGTAAGATGTACGTGATTATCGGTTAACGTCCATCGAGAGCGGGGGCCGAACGACTTCCATCATGACCGTGCGAGGAATGCGGCCCTGATGGAGCGGGTGTTGTCGCGTCGAAAGATACTGGGGGCCTAACACTTAGCATCAACACGATGAGGTGACGAACCTTGGACCGGCTAGAGTTGATCCGCCGCGCCTCGGACTTGGTGCCCGTACTGCGCGAGCTTGCGAGTTTGACCGAGGAGCTGCGTCAAATTCCCCAGGAGACGATAAACGACTTTAACGCCTCCGGAATTTTGCGCGCTGCCCAGCCCAGTCTCTTCGGAGGGTATGACATCGATTACCCCGTAGTGCTGGAAATAGCTGCCGAGTTGGGACGTGGTTGTGGTTCCTCGGCTTGGTGCTACGGCATCTGGGCCGCCCACAACTGGGCGGCGGGCATGTTCCCGGAAAAGGCTCAGAAGGAGTATTGGGCCGAATCGGTGGATGTGCTCTCGTCTACGTCCCTGAATCCATCCCACGCCCAGGTCACCCCGGTCAAGGGCGGCTATCAGCTCAGCGGCCACTGGGACTTTTCCAGCGGATGCGATTCGGCCAGTTGGGCGATGTTGGCGGGGATGGCGCCGGAAGGGTTGCTCTGGCTCCTGGTGCCCCAAGCCGATTACACCATAAAAGACACCTGGTTCGTCTCAGGCCTACGGGGAACCGGCAGCAAGGACATTGTGGCCGACGAAATCTTTGTTCCTGAACACCGAACTGTATCAGTAGCCGATTTGAGGAACGGGCGGTCCCCAGGCCGCGGCGTTCACGATACCCCAAACTACCGAATCCCCCTCCAAACCATGTTTGCGTACTCGCTGGCGGCGCCGATATTGGGTATGGCCCAAGGCGCCCTTGAAGCGTTTGAAACCCATATTGGCGGCCGAATCGCTTACACTACCGGCGAGAGGATGGCGGAGAACGCTCCGGTTCACATCAGGCTCTCTGAAGCAGAAGCGGAGGTCCATTCCGCCCGATTGATCATGGTAGATGATGGCCGGGCAACTGTCTCCAGGGCCAAAAGAGAGGAGATGCCAGAGATCAGAGAGCGGGCTCGCGTCCGCCGCAACCAAGCATATGTGGCCAAGCTTTCCGTCCGAGCGGTGGACCGCCTGTTTGAAGCCAGCGGCGGGCACGCCCTGTTTGACGCCAGCCCCATACAAAGGTTCCATCGGGATGCCCACGCCGCCTCCCACCACTTTGGTCTCGCCTGGGAAACGGTGGCTGAGGAATATGGGCGGATGAGGCTGGGCCTGGAGCCCAGAAACCCCGCTAGTACTACAACGACGAGTTGTCTGGTAGGATGGCTGGACAGATGATGTTGGGTGGTTTGGGTGATGGATGCGGCGAGCTTCGAGCGGGTCTACGACAGCCTTCAGGAATTCCACGCCTTCTTTGCGGCCTCCTTCGGCCGCAAGCAGTGGCGGGATCACAGCGGGAATTACCTTCAGGCGCTGCTGGTGCAGGACCAGGAGCGGCGCAACGCCGAGAATCTCTCGGAATCGGTGGGCATCTCGGCCCGGGCGATGCAGCGCTTTCTCACCGAGGCCCGGTGGTCCGATGAGACAGTCATAGGGCGGTTGCAGGAATACTTGGCCCCCAGGCTGGGACACCTGGAGGCGGTGTGGGTGTTCGATGGCAGCGACTTCCCCAAGCAGGGCAGGAAATCGGCGGGAGTGGCCCGGCAGTACTGCGGCAGGCTGGGCAAGGTGGCCAACTGCCAGGGTGGGATGTTCCTGGCCTACGTCAGCCCGCTGGGCCGGGCGTTGGTGGACAAGCGGCTGTATCTGCCCAAGAGTTGGACCTCCGACCAGGACCGGTGTGCTGCGGCGGGTGTGCCGGAGGACCGGCGGAACTACCGGTCAAAGACGGAGTTGGCCCTGGAGATGCTGGAGCGGGTCCTGGAGTTGGGCTACCTCAGGGCCGAGTGGGTTGCCGGAGACGACGCCTTCGGGATGTCGCCGACCTTCCGGGAGGGACTGGCGGCCCTGGGGATGCGCTACGTGCTGGACGTTCCGGGCGGCACTACGGTCTGGCCCTTGGACCCGGCTTGGACCAGTCCGGAATATCCGGGGTTCGACCGCCCCCGCAAACCCAAGCTGCGGCCTGGGCAGCGGCGGACCATGGAGCAGCGCGGTGATGAACTGCCGGATGAGGCTTGGCGGGAGATAACGGTGGCCCAGGGAAGCCAGGGGCCGCGCACCTACCGGTTCAGTGCCCAGCGGGTGCGGGCCACCAGGAGGCGCAAGCCCGGCGAGGAACTGTGGGCCGTCTGGCGCCGGAACCTGGACGGCAGCGAGCCCCGCTACTACCTGTCCAACGCTCCCGAGGGCACAACCTTGGAGACTCTGGCCTACGTGGGTGGGTCCAGGTGGCGCATTGAAACGGAGTTCGAGACTGAGAAGGGTGACGTGGGGCTGGACGAATACGAGACCCGCAGCTGGGCAGGGTGGCATCACCACATAGCCATGTGCCTGCTGGGTGGAGCGTTCCTGCTGAGCCTGCAGCAGGATTGGGGGGAAAAAGATGCCCCGGATCACGAGGCCACAGGTGTACCGGGTGGTGCGGGAGATGCTGCCCCGGGAGCAGTTCGGGCCCGATCAATTGCTGTTGTGGCTGGAGGATACGCAGCTACGCAACGAACGGGCTCGCCGTTCCCACGAGAGACGCCGCTCCACCCGCCGCGAAAGCAGGATGGAGCCGCCACCTTAAACCCGTCGTTGTAGTACTAGAGGTCTGGCCGGAAAGCCATTGGCCGGGTTTCGCGCTACGCCAGACAGACGTATTATAGTCTTATGTGGCATGATAGTGTCTGTAATACGGTTCAAGAACCCACTGTTACATCGACAATCGTCGCTAAGAAAACGGCAGCTTGGAGAGAATCGGGGTTTCCGTCCGAGTTTCTAGGCTGTAATATCAGGGACCTAACCTTGGGGGAAGAACGAAAATTGGAGTTGAAGGGATTTGCCCGCCATCAACTAATGCACTCTGCGGTTTGGTGGCAGTAATATGCCGGGTGGCCGCAGGCCCTTGATGGAGTGGGTGCTGGCCCAGCGGGGGATATTACCGGCGTGAATGCATCATGCACAACTCCGTCTGGCCGGTTAATTGCCGATGACTCATTAAAATTGTGCACTGGAGGTACCTCGTGGCATATACACTCGAAGGCAGCATTTTGGAGGTATGCGACTGCAACGTCCTGTGTCCGTGTTGGATCGGCGAAGACCCTGATAACGGTACCTGCGATGCCATAATCGCCTATCACATCGACCGCGGTTCGATCGATGGCGTGGATGTTTCCGGCCTGACCATGGCCATGTTGGCACACATACCTGGCAACGTGCTAGATGGCAATTTTCGGGCGGTAGCCTACCTCGACGATAAGGCTAGCCAAACCCAGATCGATGCTCTTCTGGCCGCCTTCGGGGGCAGGTTGGGCGGACCATTGGAGGACATGGCAAAGCTAGTCGGAGAGACGGTTGCGGTGGTGCCCGCTTCAATCGACTTCCGCGTGGAAGAAGGCCGAGGCACCCTCAAGATTGGGGACGAGGCAGAGGCGGTCATGGAACCGTACCGGGGTCCCACTGGGGAAATTACTACGCTTAACGGAAGCACCTTCTCCACCATTCCAGGCAGCCCCGCCTACGTGTCCAAGGCCTCCCGCTACAGAGTTCGGAACGCGGCGCTGGAATTGGACATTGATCTTGAAGGGCACAACGCTATCCAGGGCTCGTTCCGGTTCGAGGGCTAAGCTCGATTTGCCGCGAGCGGGTGGGGCATGCCGCCTCGGTGGGAGGTACTTCGGGCTAGATTAATCGAAAATGGGGCCGGCGGGCTTTCTGGCTCAGGTGTAGCGAGCCATCATATCGACTGGTATATTGTGTTCAACGGGACTGTTCACTGCTAAAAGCGGCGTAATCAAGAGTCCCTCAAATTGGATTAAACTATCATCAAACTTCGGTTCGATAATTCTCTACAGAGAGGTGACCATAGCATGACTACGTTAGGATCGGGTAATTACACTTACACCGCCATCTTGGATTGGGCGAAGCTTGCACCGGGTGAGACTTTCGAGACGGTCAGCGCCGTGGCGACCGATTCCCAGGACCGGGTCTATGCCTTTCAACGGAAAGACCCACCGGTGATGATATTCGACCGGGATGGGAATCTGCTGAGTTCATGGGGGAACGGCTCCTTCGAATTCGCCCACGGTATCCATATCGCGGATGACACTATCTACGTCACCGACCGGAACAACTCCGTGTGCATCATGTACACGTTGGATGGCAAGCCGATTCAGATGCTTGGCCGGCACGGAGTACATTCCGACACCGGATGCGAAAACCCCGGCGACCTGTGTCCAAGGGCGGCGGGCCCCTTCAACTATCCCAGCGAACTGGTTCCCTCTCCTTCGGGAGACCTCTACGTCTCCGATGGCTATCGAAACGCGCGGATCCACCGGTTTTCCCCGGACGGCCAGTTGAAAGCATCCTGGGGTCAACCCGGCAAAACCGAGCCCGGCCATTTCCACCTGCCCCACAGCCTGCTGGTTGATGATGACGGCACGGTGTTTGTGTGCGACCGGGAGAACCACCGCATCCAGGTCTTTGACGGCGACGGCGAGTTTCAGGCCATCTGGACAGACATTCAGCGGCCCATGGACATCTCACAAGACAGTGATGGGATACTTTACGTCAGCGAAGGAAGCAGGGATGATTCACCCTCACGCTTCAGCGTCCTGGACAAGCAGGGAAATGTTCTGGGGCGTTTCAACTGCCGCGGAGGCCATGGCAGTTGGGTCGATTCTCATGGCGATATCTACGTGGCCACGCCAACCAGCGTCGATAAGTACACTCGTCAGCGTTAAGGGTCACTTAGGCGAGGGAGCCTATCTCATGGGGGAGTTTCAATGTGGAATTCGCATTGGAATTCCCGCATTACCATGGTTCGCTGAAGGGCTCCTCGTTGATCTCATTGACCAGGTCTATCAAGTGGCCTAGGGCTTCTATGCGCTCATGCAGGTTGGGCGCCGCTAGCCCGCCACGGCCCATGGACCGATACCGAAGCGATGCGGTCAAGGAGGTCACCCCGGCATCCCTATAGGCCCGGATCCGCTCTTTGACCATTTCATCGGTGCCCAAAAGGTTGGACTTGAGAACCATTTCCGACGGCACCAGTTTGCGCGCCTCATCACGCCGCCCATCTATCCAGAGTTGCTGGACCGCCTTGGCTTCGTCGGCATAACCGGCGCGGCTATAGGCGGCATTGTAAAAATTGAACTCCCTGGAACCCATGGCGCCCAGGCTGAACGCCAACCCCGGCTTCAGCGCCTCCACCGCTTCGTCGACGGCATCGGTGAAAAGTACCGTGCCTCCGGCCTGAAGATCCAAGTCGCTCATGGACCTGCCGGCCTTCTTTGCCCCTTGTTGGATGTGGTCGAAGAAGACATCGGCATGTTCAGGCATGAAGGACGTGCCCTTCCAGCCGTCGGCCAGCTCACCGGTGAGGCGCAGATTTCGCGGGCCCAGGGAAGCGATGTAGATCGGTATCTGAGGCATTGGGGGCGCCTCGGATCGAATCGACTTGCCTTGGCCCTCGCGCACTGGTAGCCGATGGTCGCGCCCCTGGTAGGCTACCCGCTCCCCGTTGAAAACCTGCTTCATGATCTCAATGGTTTCCCGCGTCCGACGTATCGGATTGTCGAAGATAACGCCATGAAACCCCTCGATCACCTGGGGTCCACTGGTTCCGATGCCCAGGAGGAACCGGCCGCCAGACATGGAGTAAAGGGACATGGCGGTCATGGCCATGTTGGTGGGAGTGCGGGCCCCGACCTGGAGCACACCGGTTCCCAGCTTGATGCGCGAGGTTTTGGCCGCCAGGTAAGCCAGGGGAGTCGCTCCGTCGAAGCCCCAGGCCTCGGGCGACCAAATACTGTCAACGCCCATCCGCTCCGCCTCCACCGCGAAAGTGGTGAGGTCGTCCCAGTCGGCCACCGCGTAGCCGTGAATGAAACCGGTTGAGACCTCCATACAAGTCCTCCTACCATCGGCCCGTTCTATTTTGGGCGTGATCTCACATAGTTCGACCGGAACTACTGAGCCTTGCAAGGCTACTGAACTTGACCATAGGCAGCCTCGCGGCAGTAGGAATCCCTACCCGTCACGACTGGACTAGTTTACTTGGCGCGATGAGACCATGCAATTAGCCGTATAGAGATTGCCCCCGGCTCTCAGGCGAACCTCGTTTTGACAACCTTGGAGCCACGGCTATAATTGCACCGAAGGTCAGCCACGCATAGATGAGGAGGCCGAAATGCCGAAAGTCGCCTACTTCAGCGGATTGGGCGGAAGGTCCGAGTTCATGGTTGGGCAGGCGCCAGCGGAGCTGGACGTTACGGTGGTGGACCCGAGCCTCTCCGATGAGGAGAAAGCCCAGCTATGTAAAGACGCGGACGCCATAATCTCTAGCGATATCTCCACCGCCGTGCTACGGCAATGCCCCAATGTAAAACTGATCCAGACCCTGAGCGCCGGCTATGACCGGCTGGACTTGGAGGCCATCCTAGAGATGGGCATTCCCGTGGCCAACAACGGAGGTGCTAACGCCATCGCCGTCGCCGAGCATTCCATCGCCCTGATGATCAATGTCGGCAAACGGCTCATGCTCCAATGGAACAGCACCACCAAACAACGCAAATGGCGGGCGGACCTTTACCTTATGGACCTTTCAGAGCTTACCGACAAGACTGTGGGCATAGTTGGACTTGGCCGTATCGGAAAACACCTGGCCAAACGCCTCACTGGATTCGATACCCACACAATCTACTACGATATAGAAGAGATACCCCAGGATGTCCAGAAGGAGCTAAAAGCCGATCCTGTGCCCTTTGATGACCTCCTGCGCGAAGCTGACATCGTCAGCATGCATGTGCCGTTGACCCGCCGGACCCGGGGCATGATGTCGGACCGGGAGTTCGGGCTGATGAAAGACACGGCAATCCTGATCAACGCCTGCCGCGGGCCGGTGGTGGATGAGAAAGCCCTATACCGGGCGTTGCAAGATGGGCAGATAGCCGCCGCTGGGTTGGATGTGCTTGAGGCCGAGCCAACTCCCGAGGAGAATCCGCTTTTTGACCTGGACAATGTGGTGATAACGCCGCACATGGCCGGGCAAAGCCAAGAGACCAACCTGCGCGCCGCCAGCTTCGCCTACGCCAACATAATGCGCGCCCTGGCCGGAGACCAACCCGAGTCGTTGGTCACGCCGGAATAGGTGGTACCCGCGTTTCCGCCGCGATGGAAAAGAAGCATATTAGCTTCGACCCGGAGAACCATTACGATGAGAGGTGGCAATGGCGGCTATACCCACAAAGACAGATCTTGAACATCCGGTAGCCGATATTGATCCAAGTGATGTTCGGGAATCAGATAACACGGTCGTCTTTAGAGGCGATGGAGAACCAGTATCTCCGCGTTTGTTGGTGCGTCAGCTGGCGTCGATAGAATCGGACATCGGGATGGAAACCGATTCTTACTCTTTGGGTGGCAGCGTGGAGGAGCTTGAAAAGCGTTTCGCTTCAGCCCTGGGAAAAGAAGCTGCCATCTTCATGCCCACCGGGACGCTGGCCAATCACCTGGCGATCAGGGAATTATGCGGCGCCAAACCCAGGGCGATCGTGCAGGAGCAGAGCCACCTATACAAAGATACCGGCGACTGCGTAACCCGGCTCAGCGGGATCAACCTGGTTCCGCTGGCCAAAGACCGTGCTTACTTTACCCTGGAGGAGGTGAAGGCGGCAGTCGCACGGTCCAATTCCGGAAGGGTAGCCAACCCGATCGGCGCAGTGATGATAGAAAGTCCCGTGCGCCGGCAGACGGGCCAGGTCGTTCCAATTGAGGAAATGAAGGCCATCACGGATTTCTGCGGAGCGCAAGGAATCGGCACGCACCTCGACGGAGCGCGGCTCTACATGATGTCGGCGGCAACGGGCATCGGCCTCAAGGAATACTGCGCGTTGTTCGATACCGCCTATGTTTCGCTATATAAGTACTTTGGGGCGCCCTTTGGCGCCGTTCTTGCTGGGGATTCCCGGTTTATAGAAGGTATGTTCCACACCAGAAGGATGTTCGGCGGCGGGCTTGCGTCGGCCTATTTCGTGGCCGCCCTGGCACTGCGGGGTCTCGAAGGGTTCGAAGAACGTTTCCACGCGGCACTGAACAAGGGCAGAGACCTATTCAAAATGCTGAACCGTCTGCCGGGCATCGAAGTAAAAGAGTTTGAACATGGCTCAAATATATTTCCGCTTACATTCGCCCCCGGCGTTGATATCGAAAGTGTGGTTGCAGGACTCCGACTCTCCGGCGTATGCCTGTATCCAGATGAAGGAACGGATAATTATTCCAGGCTAACGGTGAATACGACCATTCTCCGGCAATCGAATGACGCGATCTTCGACGCGTTCAACGGGGCATTAGAGGGCATCTAGCCCAATTCCGGTAAGGATCGACAGATGGCAGTACAGGAAAAAGAAGGTTACGTGGACGTACCCGGCGGCAAGATTTGGTATGAGGTGCTGGGTGAGGGCGGTGGTCTGCCCCTGATCACGCTGCATGGAGGTCCCGGCTCGACCCACTTTGGCTTTGAGCCTTTGCGTGCGCTGGCTGAAGACAGGCCCGTGGTCTTTTACGACCAATTGGGTTGCGGAAATTCCGATAGTCCCGAAGACCGCAGCCTTTGGCGGGTGGAGCGTTTTGTGGAGGAGCTCCGTATTTTGATCGACGCCTTGGGTTTTGAAAGGTTTCATATCTTGGGCCACTCCTGGGGCACCATGTTGGGAGCGGACTATTATTTTGCCCACCCCCAGGGTGTCGCCAGCCTAGTGCTTTCCAGTCCGTGCATCAGCATTGCTCGATGGCTTGAAGACTGCGAGAGGTACCGGAACCAGCTGCCTCCGGAGGTTCAGGCGGTCATGTCCAAACATGAGGCCGCGGGGACAACGGACTCCGAGGAATACGACGGCGCGGTGAAAGAGTTCAACAAACGGCATGTCATGCGTTTGGATCCCGTTCCAGAAGCTATGGCTCGAGGCCGCCGGGGACGTGGGACCGTGGTCTACGAGACGATGTGGGGGCCCAGCGAATTTTTCATGACTGGCAACCTAAAAGGGTACGATAGGTCGGTCGATCTGCACCGAATAACTGTTCCTACGCTCTATTCCTGTGGCCGGGCCGACGAGGCGGCTCCTGACACAGTCGAGTGGTACGCCAGCCTTACGCCAAGATCTGAATTCGTCGTGTATGAGAACAGCGCGCACATGCCTCACTGGGAGGAAACTGAACGCTACATCAGCGTCCGCGATTTTCTGGAGAGGGCCGATGAAATCGGGTAGCGCCGCCGCCATCGCCGTCTATTCTTCCGATACCTTGACCAAGAGTTTGCCGAAGTTTTCGCCCTGCATCAGGCCGATGAAGGCCCTCGGGGCGTTCTCCAAACCTACGGTCACATCCTCTTTGTATTTGATTCGGCCTTCCTTCATCCAGCCGGCGATGCGCTGCCGCCCTACCTCAAACCGGTTGGCAAACTGACCAACCAGGAACCCCTCGGCCCGGGCTTGGCGTCTTACCAGCAAACTCAGATTGCGCGGCCCCGGTTCCGGCTCTTCCGCGTTGTATTGGGAGATCTGGCCACAGATCGAGATCCTGCCGAAGACATTGAGTTGCTCAAACACAGCGTCGGATATCACCCCACCGACATTGTCGAAGTAAACGTCCACTCCAAGGGGACATGCCGCCATCAGCGCGGAATCCAGGTTCTCTGTTTTGTAGTTGATTCCGGCGTCGAACCCCAATTCGTTCACGATGTAATCGATCTTTTCGGGAGTTCCCGCGATTCCCACGGTGCGGCAGCCCATGATCTTGGAGATCTGCCCTACGATCTGGCCCACCGCGCCGGAAGCCGCTGAGATGACCACCGTGTCTCCGGGCTTTGGCTGGCCGACATGAAGGAATCCGAAGTAGGCCGTCATGCCCGGCATTCCAAGCACACCGAGGGCCGTAGATAGCGGGCCAAGGCCCTGGTCAACCTTGCGCAATCTACTTTCATCGGAGATGGCGTATTCTTGCCACCCCAGCGACCCTTCGACAATATCGCCCGTGGCCAAGGCCGGCGTCCTGGACTTTATTACCCGTCCGGCAACGCCCCCCACGATTACCTGGCCCAGCTCTACTGGTGTCGCATAGGACTGTACGTCCCGCATGCGTCCCCGCATGTACGGGTCTAGGGATAGCCAGATCGCCTGCACCAGCACCTCTCCCTCTCTTGGTTCCGGGATTGGTGATTCGACCAGGTTGAAATCCGATTCTAGAGGGTAATCAACCGGCCGGGAGGCGAGAGTGATCTGGCGGTTTACATTTTCGGTCATGATGTTCCATTCCCTTCGTTAAGATAACTCGATGTCACCCTAAGTCCTTCGGCGATGCTCAGGATAAACTCTGCGAAGGGTCTGGGGCGTGGTGGTTGCCCCACCTCAGATGCTTCGCCGCTGCGGATGGCTCAGCATGACATTTTTACAGGCATTTCCTGGCTACACCGGCGGGTGTTTGGTGTGCCAATTGGCAGCCTGCTCGTATGTGTAGGCTACTCTTAGGAGCAAGGCTTCGTCCAGATCGCGGCCAACGAGCTGAAGGCCCACCGGGAACCGTTCCTGCTTGGCGAACCCGCATGGGATGGAGATGGCCGGCAGACCAGTCTGACTTGCCATTCCGTTGAGGTATACGGCGCGGGACCGGGCCGGCACGGTCTTTTCGCGGATGGTGGCGGTTGTGGCATCCCACTTATCCCCAATGGTGCTGCCGGTGGGCATGGCAATGACATCGACTTGCTTGAGTACAGCGATAGCCTCTTGCCGGATAGCCATGCGTTTATGTTGGCTATGCAGGTATTCGGCAAAGGTTTGATGTTCCGCCCGCTCGATCTGTGGGTGTAACTCTTCCCACTCCTTCAGCACGTCTTGCGAGAAATTATCCTGGAGCCAGACCACGCTTTCGGCTGCCAGGGAATTATTTCGAGCTTCGTAGGCCAGGGGGATCTCAACCTCCACTATTTCAGCGCCCAGTTCTTCAAGTACGCCCACCGCCTTGCGAACGGCGTCCTCCTCGTCTTGATCGATCCATTCTTTCCAAATCCAAGGGTCCACGGGTAGACCGACTTTCAGCCCCCTTATTCCGTCTCCAATGCCAGACCGGTATTCGGAGCGTTCTAGGTTGAGGCTCACCGGGTCTTTGGGGTCGAATACGGCCAGGGCTTCCATGGCGATGGCATTGTCTTCCACGGTTTTGGTCATTGGGCCAGCCTGGTCGGTGGTCCACGAAGTAGCCCAGACTCCGTACCGGCTGATGCGGCCAAAGGTAGCCTTGAAGCCCACCAGCCCGCAGTTGCTGGCGGGGTGGCGGACCGAACCACCGGTATCGGTTCCTATAGAAAGAAAACCCATGCCGGTAGCGACCGCGGCTCCGGAGCCGCTGCTAGTGGTCCCTGGACTGGTGGTGGGATCCCAGGGGCTGTGGCATATCACCGGGTTATCGCCCCTGCCAATTTGGGAATAGACCTTCCCCAACAGGACCGCGCCCGCATCCTCCAATAGCGTATGGACTGTGGCGTGTTCCGCGGGCTTGAAGTCGGTCAGCCGGGGGTTGCCAAAGGTAGTTCGAATGCCGCGAGTCGCTATGACGTCTTTAAGGGTATACGGGATGCCATGCAATGGCCCCCGGTAACGGCCGCCGCCAATCTGCTTCTCCGCTTCCCGCGCTCGCTGCAGGGCATATTCGGGAGTCATGGTGATGAAGGCCTGGAGCTTGGGGTCCAGGCGCTCGCACTGGCCGATACAGGCTTTGGTCAGCTCCACCGGCGAAAGCTTACCGTCCCGGATCAGAGGACTTAGCTCACTGATAGTGGCTTCAAGAAGGTTAAGACCATTCATGGTGCGTCCTTATCTAAACCGAATCATAAGGCTAGAAGGCTCAAGGGCCCTCTCCAGTATCCTATCCCGTGAATATATCTTCGGGAAGAAAGGCTGAGACGACGAAGTTGGGCACGTCAACCACGTTGCTTATCTTCAGGTCCACGGCCACGCTGCACAAAACATAGGCTTGTTCCCGGGTGTAACCCCGCTCCTCCAACAGGTCGATCATGTTTATTACGGCGTTGCGGCAGGCTAGCGTCAGGTTCTCCGCCTCATTGACGCCGTCCTCCCGGATAGGCATGCCCATGGTAGCGGCGAAACGCCGGGGGGCAGCCCATTGGGGTTCGATGAAGTAGTCCTCGCGGCTGAACCGGGGGCCGCGAATATTACGACGGGTTGCTTCGCCTTTGAGTAGCCGAAAGCGTACGCTGACCGTCGCGCTCATCTCTACGGCGGTGACGCAAACCTCTCCGTCGCCCTGGGCGAAATGGGCATCGCCCGTGGAAAACAGCGCTCCATCCACCGACACGGGCAACAGCAACTTGGACCCTTTGCTTAGCTGTTTGACATCGAAGTTGCCGCCGTTCTCCCTGGGGGGCAACGTGCGCAGTCCTTCGGCCGCCGCCGGACCAGTTGTCGGCACCGCTCCCGATTGGTCCGGCGGGAACGCCATTCCTCCCTGGGCGATCGCGTTATTTTCCCGCGCGGTCCACTCCCGGAGTTGGGCACCAGAAGGCGCCACCCCGGAAACACCCATGAAGGGAGCTCCCGGAATCCTCACCCCCGGGATCTGCCGTGAAGTAGCCCATCCATCGACTATGTCCCAATGGACGATAAAGGGACCGGTGATGACGTCGCGCAGAAAGCCCAGTCCGGGAATGATGGCGCTGAATGCCCATGGCTCGGCCGCGATGTCTAAGAATTCCGTCTCCAGAAGGTCTCCCGGTTGAGCCCCTTTGATGTACACCGGGCCCGTCAAAGGGTGAATGGGCCCCGCCTCCACCTGCGCTAGATCAGAGGCAATGGTGTTGGGGTTGAACTGGCCGTCCAGGGCATCCCTGGTTTGGAACACCACCTCCTCGCCCTCATCCACCTCTAGCACCGGGGTAATGTTGGGGTGCCACCGGTTATGGCCGGTGTTAGGCTCATCCTTGAGCCGTTTCGTGCGGTCGATGTCTATGTTAGCCATGGTTCTCTCCTTGGCGGATATTACTTCGGCGGCGAGCACTTCCCAGAGCGGTGACCGCCGCTAGTCCCTAGTACTACAACGACGCGTTATGAGAAAACACGCTCAGGTCTTCTTCTTCAGCTACGGACCGTTCATCATGGGAGACTCGCACTCGTTCGTTGCCAGCTTCAAAATCCGCCCACGAGTTACCTTGTAGGATAACACGTCGTTGTAGTACTAGAAACTCGGACGGAAACCCCGATTCTCTCCAAGCTGCCGTTTTCTTAGCGACGATTATCGATGTAACAGTGGGTTCTTGAACCGTATTACAGATACTATCATGCCACATAAGACTATAATACGTCTGTCTGGCGTAGCGCGAAACCCGGCCAATGGCTTTCCGGCCAGACCTCTAGACGGAGTGCGGGTTCCCCACTTTCTAGCCGATTACCCTCAATTACCTGGCATCACACTACCCCGAGGGGATACTTGAATGACCTTGAACCCGTCAAGGTGCAGGTTCAATTCCTAGGACAACGCCTGAGTCGCCGAAGGGTACTCCGAAATTATTAGCGAGCACATATAGCTCACCTTGGGAATCCTGGCCAAAGCCCAGTAAGGCCAGACCCAGTCCACCGCCCACCGGCTGAAGCTCAACGATCACGTTCTCTCCTAGCCAGTTCTTCCGCGCCAGGTGGAACAGGCGTCCGCTGGGGCCGAAGTCGCCGAAAACATACCTCCCCTGCAGTTGTGGGATAGCGGCGCCACGATACACGAATCCTCCGATGATGGCAATCCCTTCATCATGGTCGTATTGGGCCACAGGATCGATTAAGTCTGGGGGCAGGTCTCCGGGAGTGCACTCGACGACGAATCCAGGGCCTCCTCCGTTGGGATCGAAGCAGAAACTGCCCTCTTTCAGGTTCCAGCCGTAGTTACCCCCAAGGACTCCTACATCTATCTCCTCTATATCGTTCTGTCCCACATCGGCGATAAATGCAGCACCTGTTTCCATGTCAAAGGAAAACCTGAAGGGATTGCGGAGACCGTAGGCAGCTATCTCGTCAACAAATCCAGGGGTGCCAACGAAGGGATTATCTGCGGGAATGCCGTACTGCCCGTTGGCCGAGTTGGAACCCGAAGGGTCAATACGCAGGATAGTGCCAAGAACGTTGCTTGGGTCCTGTCCGTTGCCTAGCGGGCCATGCCCGGTGCCCTGGTCGTCTGCTCCACCCCCGTCCCCGAGGGCAATGTAAAGCATCCCATCAGGCCCGAAGCTCAAACCCCCGCCGTTGTGATTGGACTGGGGTTCATCGATGCGCAAAAGCTCTCGGGGGCTGGTGGGGTCCGCCCGAGAGGAAGGGTTGCTGGGATCGGGTACCTGCCACTCGGCCACGACGCTCTGATGGTCAGCCGTCACCCCTTCGGGCATGGTAGAGAAATCGGCGGGGCCATTCACTGGTAAGGAAGTATAGGTGTACAGAAGGCCGTTAGAAAAATAATCACGGTGAAACGCCACCCCCAGGAGGCCCTGCTCCCCGAAGGATATCACTTGCTGGCTCAAGTCGAGGAAGACACCCTTTTGCCCGGTAAGCAAGTCTATACCCCAAAGCTTTCCGTCCTGATCTGAGACAAACAGCCGGTCTGGATAGCCAGGCGCAAAGGTTGCCATGTTGGGCGCGGTAAGGCCGGTGGCCACGGTTTCCAGCGAAATCTGGATGGGACTAGTACTGAGTCAAACTTGTTTTAGATGGTGATGTGAGGGTGTGACCGATCGCGCTATGCTGGTGGGCAGACAGTGTTGATGGGGGTGGCGGTGATGGTCAGGGAAAAATACCCAGTCCGGCTGACTTCGGAAGAACGGGAAAATCTCCAACGCCTGGTACGCGGCGGGAAGAGCCCAGCTCGGATGACCATCCGGGCGCGGATTCTGCTCAAGACCGGCGACGGTTGGTCGGCTCCCCGGGTGGCCGAAGCCCTCGATGTGGTGGAGGGCACGGTGTACCGGATCAAGCGGCGGTTTGTCGAGGATGGGTTGGAAGGGGCCCTATGGGAGCGCACCCAAGCCCATCGGTACCGAAAGTTGGACGACCGGGGTGAGGCTCACCTGGTCGCGCTGGCCTGCAGCCCAGCCCCGGAGGGGCATGACCACTGGACCCTGCGCCTGTTGGCTGGCAAGGTGGTCGAGTTGGGGTTGGCGTCCTCCATGTCCCATGAAGGGGTGCGCCAGCGGCTCAAAAAAACGCTCTCAAGCCGTGGCAGAAGAAAGAGTGGTGCATCCCCAAGGTGAGCGCCGACTTCGTGGCGCACATGGAGGAAGTGCTGGACTTATACGAGGAGCCGTATGACCCGCGAAGGCCGGTGGTCTGCTTTGACGAGACCTCCACCCAGTTGTTGGCCCAGACGCGGCCGGCTCTGCCGCCCCGGCCCGGAATTCCGCTGCGGCAGGACTACGAGTATCGGCGCGAGGGCACACGGAACCTGTTCCTGACCTGTGAGCCGCAGGCCGGGTGGCGGCACGTGGCGGTGACCCAACGGCGCACGATGGAGGACTTTGCCCAACAGATGCGATGGCTGGTGGACGAGGCCTATCCGGAGGTCGAGGTGGTCCGGGTCGTCCTGGACAACCTGAACACTCACCGCATGGCGTCGCTGTACGAGGCGTTCCCGGCGGCAGAGGCCCGGCGGATTGCCAAACGGCTGGAGTTCCACTACACCCCCAAGCACGGGAGTTGGTTGAATATGGCGGAAATCGAGTTCAGCGTACTGTCCCGCTCCTGCCTCAGACAGCGACTCCCCGACGAGGAAGCTCTCGGGCGGGAGGTTCAGGCCCTGGTTACGGAGCGCAACACCGCCCAAGCTACCATCAACTGGCGCTTCAACACCCATGACGCCCGAACCAAACTGCACCGTCTCTATCCCTTTGATTCCAAACATGACTGAGTACTAGGATCAATAGGACCGGGTATGGGGTCGTCAATCCCGCCGTGGGTCATCCGAGGATACAGACCGGAACCTCCAGACCCAATGGCAGACATTTGAGTGGGTTGGGTCCCAACAACCAACACACCAAAACTAAATAGGACGATCGCGCTGAAAATTAGTATTCTTTTCAACATTGCGGAGGTTTCCTCCTTTCTATCATGTAAGGTATCCCCGTTACGTCTTGGCAGCAACAAATTTAGCCAATGGGGATTCTTCAAAGCTGTTTGATACTCCGAACATGTCTCCCATTGGATGCCGGAAACTATAAAATGGTATCCTGAGCGCGTCAACCGGGGTCCGATTCGCTAGAGGCCCGACTTTCACAGGGTAGCCGTCTGCTAGCCAAAGTTGACCTAGTCAGTCCAGTAACCCTCACCAATGCCGGCGCTCCCAGGGTGGGCTAGTCCGGCCTCGGCCGATCCGTCCAAGTATCCAGGTCAGATGGCGACGAAGTCTCGTACTCCATCCCTTCGTCTAACTTTAGATCGGGAGTAGTTCTAATGCCTCGAAAACTCACCCGGCAAGAGGCCCACGAATTCCTTGACAGCAAACCCGGCTGGATATTGTTGAGCACCATTGGACCAGATGGCTTTCCTCACTCCGTGCCGTTGGGGTATTTTCGGCTCGGCGATGAAATACTGATGGGTGTCCGTTCGAAAACCAAAAAGTTGAGCAACATTCGGGCGAATCCAAAGGTTAGCCTCCTGCTTGAGAGCGGCCGCACGAGGAAGGACATAAAAGGATTGATGATTCAGGGTACTGCCACTTTACACACCGATCCAAAGGAGACGCTGCATTACGCCCGAGAGGCGGCGAAGCGGCGAGGCGTCCCCGAGTCTGAGCTTCCCACGGAGCCCCGGAACGACGCGGTTTATATCAAAATCGTTCCAGAGCGCCTCCACTCGTGGGATTATTCGCCCGGTCCATGATCGGGACAAGGCCTGACGGGGAGGCTGGTTCAGCGGCGCTGTTCAGCATAGTGCGATGAGAGGCCCATTTTGACACCAAGAATCAACCTAGAAACTCGGACGGAAACCCCGATTCTCCCCAAGTCGTCGTTTTCTTAGCGACGATTATCGATGTAACAGTGGGTTCTTGAACCGTATTACAGACACTATCATGCCACATAAGACTATAATACGTCTGTCTGGCGTAGCGCGAAACCCGGCCAATGGCTTTCCGGCCAGACCTCTAGTACTACAACGACGCGTTATGAGAAAACACGCTCAGGTCTTCTTCTTCAGCTACGGACCGTTCATCATGGGAGACTCGCACTCGTTCGTTGCCAGCTTCAAAATCCGCCCACGAGTTACCTTGTAGGATAACGCGTCGTTGTAGTACTAGGAGGGCGGTTCGGCTGCATATACCAACCGTATAGCCGCCGTTAGGATAGGCGCTATCGTAAGCATAGACGATGTATTCCTCTCCATCGATGAAGGTGAATCCGCAACTCCCGCCGGTTGGTGGCGTGGTGATATACATGATTTCATGGACAGCGCCCTTCCAGACGGCGCTGACCTCGAAACCAACCGTGGTGCGGTCTTCAGGGGAGTAAGACGCTGCCTCAGGGTCAAAGGAGTGTTCAATCGATACGACTCTCCCCGCGAAGACTGCTGCAAACTTCTCCAGCTCTTCGGAAGGAGAACCGGGTTCCGCACATTTGCACGCGTTAACCTGGCCCGGGTCCCCGAGGAACCAGAGGACACTAACCATGAGCGCGAGGCTCACTACGCTTACGGATACTACCGTGGAGCCCATACACGGGCGCTTTGCAATCGCTGGCCCCATCACCTTCTCTCTTTCTGCCGTGCCCGTAGTGCGGGCCTGTTCTGATGGTAGGCAGCACCATGTTCGAGATGTGGCAGAAGGACGGTAAGCCCACCGAGGCCCGCTGCCCAAGCAATATGAGGTGAACGGGTGGACGAGCCGCAGGAAGATTGACGGTGGTCCTGCCCCTGTCATTCATCTCCCGTCACGGCTTCTCTGGTCCCTGCCGCCTAGTCCGACCGCCCATGAGTATCTGAGTTTTCCGTTGCTATTGTGTTTGACGGATGAATGTCGCCGTGACGAAAATACTCGCTTGGCACCTCTGCGGCATTGAACATGCCTCCGTTCGCACTCTTGGCTCCAATAGTGAACCGGCTGACACGGTCGAGGACAGGGGCGATGTCGGCAGCCATTCGACGTAGGCAGAGTGCAGGGTCATTCCTGCCTTATGGAGTCCAGTATTCAATGCCTACCGGACCTAACCCTTTTGTTCTTGCGGTTCGCGATCAGCTTCTCCCAGAGGGTCAAACACCTACCAATAATCTTATGGCTAAACCATCCTTGGGGGACCACGGTTACGGTCTCAGAATAGTCCTTGAATATTTCGTGCTTGGAAGCTTCGAGGTCAATTACATCAATATCGACGCAAGACAGCTTGCCTGCGGTGACCTCCTCTCGCAGGAAATTCTCTAGAGGTCTGGCCGGAAAGCCATTGGCCGGGTTTCGCGCTACGCCAGACAGACGTATTATAGTCTTAGGTGGCATGATAGCGTCTGTAATACGGTTCAAAAACCCACTGTTACATCGACAAACGTCGCTAAGAAAACGGCAGCTTGGAGAGAATCGGGGTTTCCGTCCGAGTTTCTAGGGCCTGTTTGGATTCTATGGTCTCTCTGGTCAGCGCAAAGTTGCGGAATTTCTTGATCTCGTAATCACGCGGGTAGATTGGTACTACCTCTTCCTTGCCATCAGCATTGCCGAATGTGACAACAAATCTGGCCTCTCCCTAGCAGTACCTTTTCTTGACATTGAATAATGAGTCACACTGTCAGGTTTGGAGGGTCTTACAGTTGGAACGTCTTTTTCCAGATTCCGGGGGAACCGGGGGTGTGGGTCATCAAGTCTCGCATTCTGGGATTATCCAAATTGATGTCTCGCTGCTCCAGCCACTTTTCCGTCGAGGACACATTCTCATTTTCGAACTCGTACACCACGGCGTACTGAGGCTCCCCACGCACGACCTTCCAGCGGCGGCCGCGAATGCACCCAGGTACTTTTTCGTAGTTGGGCACGTAGACGCCGCTGTACCACTGGTTCCATTCGGCTTCGTTTTCGGGGGCTATACCCATTCGGCCGATTTGCAGCGCCGGGGCCATGTCTGAGTTGGCGATTTCATCCGTTAGTTCGGTGGGGTAAATCATTTCATAGACGTTGCTGATGAGGTTGGTGCCGACGCCCCGGGGTCCGGCGCGAAGGCTCCTTTCTGTAGGCTGACGATTTTTAAAGGCGTCGGTTTCAATAACCGCCGGACTTTCCAACTCGTAGCAAGCCAGATGCTTGGGGCCGCTGCTGACCGCCTCGTATCGGGCCGCGTTGAGAACGCCTGGCACCGCTAGAAGCTCCGCCAGATGCTCCTCGTTGTAGTAGCCATTGAATTCGGCTTCTTTATCGGCGGGTACGTCCACCCATACCATGAACAGGCCAGTTCCCTTTTTGTTTGCCATAATGCCTCCTGATCGTTCACAAAATACTCAGGTCGTCTGTAATATCCAGGTGACCGATTCCATCACTATCTTCCCCTTCCCCGGTAAGGGAGAGCCCATAGCTGCCACCAGGGATGATGATACTATCGAGTCCTTCTAAAGTATTCGCCTCCATGATTGCAGCTCGAAGGGTGCAATTCCCTGTTCCATCGTCACAGACACCGTCTCCCCTATCTTGGTCTGTGGTATCGGCGGTCGAGTTTACTTCAGACGTCATTGGGCCTACGGGGATTGGTACTTGTGAGGACGGATATGGTCCGGCTTCAGGGAAACCGATGACCTCAACTGGTTTGACCCTATCGGTGATGGTCCCGTCCCCAACCTGACCATAGAAATTATGCCCCCAGCATTTGATCCCATTGGAAGCGAGGGTAGCACAGGTGTAGGCGTTGGCCGCAGAAACAGGAACCACGTCGCCCATGAGCCCCGGTGGCTCTGACAGCCGTGCCGGTGTTGGGCGTGCTGCTGCGGGGAGGCGATTTTTCGGACGATGCCCGGAGCGGCGCTGACCGGGATACGTGGCTGCAGCGTCTCTATACTCCCATTCTGACGTGGGTCCTGGGGCATAAAGCCATCACCGTGTTTGGGGCGGTGCTGATAGTGGGTTCCAGCCTGGTGCTCTGCTCTTGCGGCGCGTTGATGGGAAACCACCTTTCACGGGGTGGCAAGAGGTTTTTTGGCGAGCCGTACCCTTGTCCTTTTTCGTTTTCGCTGATCCCAATAGTGGGAACGCTGTTTTCGCTGATCCCAATAGTGGGAACGCTTTTGTATCCTTTGTTTTTAGTACCACTCAGCGCTTTACAGCATATAAGGCTGAAGAATATAACTAGCCGCATCGCGATAAGGTGGAGTTAGACCATTGCGGTGGGTGCTTTTTAGACTAGCATTCACACGACTTTCCCATAGCTCCGATGTTGTCCTAAGGCTGGGCTCCCGGACATGTGCCCAGAAGTAGGGAGCACTCCATTCATCGCTGCGGCCATTGTGGACTTCCTATGTGGACTCAGACCTATAACAATGGCAACCGGTACTATCGGGAGCATCGAGAGTCTGCTTCGGCAATCGGCAGTGTGTTAGCTTGCGCAACCTGAAGGAGGAAAATCCTTCGTCACACCGGCGTAAGCCGGTGTCCAGGAAAGTACATTCTGCACTGTTCCCTAGATTCCGGCGTTCGCCGGAATGACGGTGTTGACAGCGGTGCCCAATCCGGTGTCGATGTAGATTCCACTTTGGCTTCGGTTTAGGTCAGCTCTACCGGCGTTACTGATGTACCGGTCGCGGGCTTGTTGGGGACTGGCCGGAGCGTCCTCGAATGCCCAGACCCTCATTCCTGGGTAGTTGGCTACTTCGTCGATGGCCAAAGTCCTAGCACGGGACAGTTCCTCGTCCTGCCGGCTGCTGATGAATACCAAGAGTGGGCGTTCACTGGGGCGGATTGTCTCTTCGGTCATCTTTTCGGTCCGGTTTCGAATGTGGCTCGCTGAGAGTTTGAGGAATCATCAATCGCCAGGACTGCTTTCAGGTTCTTGTTTCGGCCAGTAGTCCTTTGAGATCCGGGAACGGTTCGTCTTCGAACACCATCCTGAAGGTTCCCTCCGCTGGTCCTTCAGTGACCTTCATCTGCCCCACGTTGAAGGCCTTTTCCAAGACTGAGAAAAGCCTTTGCTTGTATTTTGTGTCGTTGGTATCCTTCCGATCCTTGCCCTTGGTCTCGAAAACGAGCAGGCTTGCTTTGCCTTTGTCCTTGGTCGTCATGGCTATGAAGTCTGGCCAGACTCGGTTCTTTCTCCATCCTCTGATGTAATAGTCTCCTTGCTGTCGGACGGCGATCCGGTGCCACCACTCCAAGGCCTTTCGTTCATCTAGGTAGAATGCAAACCTGCGCTCTGGGTCGCTGTCAAACTCTCTTTCGAATACCGGGTGGAACAGGCTGATCTGGGCCTGTTTTCCGAATCTGGATATGGGGTTTTCCTGTTCGCTAACGTCTATGTGGTACGTGTCCTTGAGTTCAAGGCTAGGGCGACCGGCTTGCAGGTCAAAGTTGATTTCACCGGTTGCCAGTTTGGCCTGGAATACCTGATGGGCTTGTTTGTCCACGACTTCTGTAATGTATTCCCTCAGAGACTGTGATATGTGGGACCTCCGGTCGTGGATGTCGTCATCTGTGAAATGCGCTTCGTGCCACCTCTGCGCCATCTCTTCAGCGAGTCGGCCTGCCTGCCAAGGGTTGGGCACAATGTCGGCGAGCCGGCGTGCGAACCAAGCAATCTGTAGCGTCTTGTCGATGTAAATCTCTTGGTCTGGATGGAAAACGGCATAGGCTTCCCCAAGACCGACAGTTGCGGTCTCTATTCGGGCTTGTTCGGGCGCCATGTCCTCTTGAGTCGGGATCTTAATTGCCTCCCAGTCGATGCAGGGGAGGATGTGGTTTTGGTAGTCCAGTTCAACCCAGTCGGCGTCATTTTTATGAAGCACCATGGGTAGGAAGATCTGCCTGTCCTTGAACTCTTCGCGGCGGGCCACCTCTATCTTCTGCCATTCTTTATCGTCCTCGCCTTTGACTTGGCCTCCCAATCCTGTCAGTCCCTCAGATTCCAATCCCTTTCGAACGTGTTCGACAGCATCGCGTACCTTGGCGTTCCAGCAGTACACGTAGCACTGGTCCAGTGTCTCCACTCCGGTCAGACGGGCCCCTGGTTGTCTCATAACTCGTCCCACCAGTTGGGTGACGGCGTTCTTGGCTGTGATGTTGTCCAGCATGACTAGGAGGTAGGCGAAGGGACAGTCCCAGCCCTGCATGAGGGCTGCTTTGGTGATTATCCAACGGATCGGAGTGAATTCTGAAAGGAGGTCGATGCCTGAGATTTCGTCATGTTCCGCTGATTTTACAGCGACCTCGTTGTCGGGGACTCCGAGAGTCCTGATAAGATATTCCCGAACATCCTCTGCGTGAATGAGTTCCCCGTCTCTCTGGTCCTTTCCTGTTCGTTCGACCCGGACGACGGAAATGGGTCTAATGTACCGCCCCTCGTTGTCCTGAAGAGCCTCTGCGTCCGTGGAGAGTCTCTGAAGGAGATCGTGGGCCTCAGCTAGGGTGTGCTCCCATTCCGTGTTCGGAAAAGAGGTGACCTGGACTGGTAGTTTTATCATCTCCTCCCTATGGAGCTCTTGCCCTCCGACGTCCACGAGCAGGTTGCTGATACCGCTGTTGGGGGTAGCCGAAAGTTCTATGACTAAGCTGGGGTCTAGCCGGTTCACGGACTTGACGAACTCTTCGTTGCTCTTCTTGCTCTTGGCGCCGTAGGCCTTGTGGGCTTCGTCGAGGACTACTGCCGACTTGAGCATCTTGAAGACGTTGAAGAGGCTGTGCTTCACGGGGCCTTCCTTGCCTGGTTCCTTCTCTGATTCACGTTCCAAGTCCGGGAATTCCTGTAGTGGTCTGGCGTCTCCGAATATGTCGTCAATATCTGGGAAAAGAGTTGGGTATCTTCCGGAGTCCCTGAACATCCTTAGGAATTCCTTTCCCTTTTGCCGGTTCGCCGCCGGAAGCATCAAAAGGATTATGCACATGTAGCTGGCTATGTCGGCCGCGGTGAACTTATCCTCCTTTTCCAGTAGCTTTACCCTTCCTCCGCTGGCCCGGTCCAGAATCTCCCGGTATGGGTGTTCCCGGTCCTTTAAGGCCCTCATTGTCTGCTGGTAAATGGCCTTAGTCGGGGTGATCCAGAGGACCAAGCCGGTTTGCCTGTGTAGCCTCTCGAGTGCTGCTGCAGCTAAAAGCGTTTTTCCGCCACCAGTGGGGATCTTGAGGCAGACGTGAGGAATAGGCCTGTTTGCCTCGTCCGTTCTCCCGACGTAGGCGCCGGCGGTTGAGGGTATTTCTCCTGCTGCATCTAGGCTTTCCCAAGCTTTCTTGGGAAAGTTTCGGATGTCGGAAGGTACGTCAATTTCATGACTTTCTAAAAGCTCTATCTGGCTTTCCGACTTTATTCTCGCTTTTTCGAGCTCCTCGTACCACCGAGAAAAGGCGTTGAGGGTGGATTCCTGGTATTCCTTCAATTCGAAAAGCACTGATCCTTACCCTCCTTGGTGCATCTCGTAGGGCAGTTGTGAGAACATTATCCCTGAGGCTGTCAGGCTTTTTTGTCCCATGTACTTTCCTGGGGCAAATACGACTGCCTTGTTACCCTTTTGGGTGTTTCGCTTTCCTATTCTGTCCACTCGCTCGGCGTTAAGCATTGCTTCGTTGCTGCCGAGCCATTCCTTGTCCGGTCTGTAGAGTAGATAGTAGTCCTTTTCTTCACTTTCGAAGAACAGCCCATCTTCGTCCTTCGGTTCTAGGGAGGCAGATTTGGGTGGCTGGCTTGATGCTGTATAGAGCAGGTAGGAAGCCAGTGTTTGGAATGTTGGCAGATTCGTTCCTCGAAGGAGTCCCTCAATGTCTACCGGTTCGCCAAGGGTGCAGTAAGAGAATGATCCTCCGGCTCCCTCTCTGAGTTCTTTGTTCTTGGAATTTGGAATTCCATTTATGACCCGACGTACCCTTTCCGCAGTTATCGTCTCTGCGTGGTCCTCGCACTCGACAAGGATAAATTTTCGGTTGCCCCCGTCTTCCCTGTTTAACGTGAGTACAGCGTGTGCCGTCGTACCGCTACCTGCGAATGAATCTAGGACAATGTCATCCTCTTTGGTCAGCCATTTGACCATTCCCCTTACGATCTCCTCGTGCTTTTCGTGAGGAAAATCTGTAACCTTGCCCGAGGTACGAAGGTCCATCCAAACGTCCGACAATATCCGGTAATTCCGAGGAGGGACGTAATATTGGACCGTTCCTTCTGGATCGAGTCTGACAAAGTCCAGACTCTGTCCTTCTTCTTGGCGGATGAGTCCGTAATAATCGTCCAAAGAAATTCCTGCTTCGTACTGGTCTTGGAATGCCTCGTAGTTGAGAATCGCCCTACGGGTGCGTTCTTCAGACCATCTCCATTGACCTTCTTCGGGATGTATTCCGAACAGCTCGTAACGCATTGTGGGTCGGTCTGTGCCGCGCCAGAAAGTGTCCCATTTCCCGGGGGATTCGTCTTCGGTAAGAAACATGAGCTTGGGCATTCTCAGGTCGGCCCGCCTACTATAAAGAAGTACGCTGTCATGACCTGTTGCCAGGGAGTATATCGTTTCAAATTGCGACTGAACATTCTTTGTGCCTCGGCGAACGATCATGCAGTTCTTGAAATTACCCTCGCCGAAAATCTCGTCCATCATCATCCGCAGATGATGCACCTCGTTGTCATCTATTGACACAAAAATGACTCCGTCTTAGGAAAGCAGTTCCTTCAGGAGCTGAAGTCTAGGCCACATCATGCAGAGCCACTTGTCGTGTCGCTCTAAGTCCTCTATGTCAACCACTTTGTTAAGCCACTCTTGCATTAGAGGGCTGTTCACCTTGTCGTTGTAGACCCAACCTTCCGTGCCCGTGTTGTACGGAGGGTCTATATAGATGCAGTTCACTTTTCCGGCGTACAGGGGCAACAAGGCCTTCAAGGCATGAAGGTTGTCACCGTGGATGATGAGGTTGCCGTCCACTCCTGTGGAATTTACGGACTTTGACTCATCTGGTACAAGGGGACGGTGCGGTATCGTCATGTGGTAAGCATAGATTCGCTGCTTGCCCTTAAATTCTATCTCTGGCACTTCCCTTATCCCGGCTCCTAGGTCCAATTTTTGCCACCTTTAGTGAGGAACCATTTCCCCATGCGGACGTGCACCGGGAAATCACCTCTCACATACTATACCGTCTCCGTCCCCATCCCGCGCGGACGGGACCATCGCCTTCGGGAAACCCCGACCTCCGCCCCGGCTTCCCTGCACCCTCTGCTCCCCCGCGGCCTCCGCCTCCTCGCATGACCCGTACACCGAATTCTGAAGCTCCTCCGTCGGCTCAGGCTTATGCTCCCCCGTCGCCGTCCCCAGGGCCGAATAGGATTCCACCTCCGTCACCACCACCGGCGGGTCTTCGCAGGTCTCCAGCATCAGGGCCACGGCCTCTGCCTCAGGTTCGGTCATGGTGAGGTCCCATCGGGCCTTGACCTCCGTCCAGTCCGTGGCGTAATGGCACCAGTAGCTCTCGTCCGGGGGCATCCATTCGTCAGGTCCTCTCGCCCCCTTCGACTGGTTGGCCCTGTCTTGGACCGCGATCAGGTGGTCGTCGTCGCCCAGGTTGTTGGCGTACTCCTCTTTCATGGCCGGGCCCCAGGCCCACCCGCCGGAGTTGTGGGCGTTCTTCAAGGGGACCATATGGTCGACGTCTACGTCCCCGGGGTCCTCGAAATAGGTCCCGGTGAAGGCGCCGAACCACCGGCCGGTCTCGACCCGGCACTTCCGGTCGGTCTCGAAGGTCACCTCCACTAGGCTCTCGGCAATGAGGACTTCCTGCCTGGCATCCTGGCAGTCGCCGTCGGCGTCGCCCCAGTGCTTCCACTGGGACCTGCTGTACAGAGGGATGCCCGCGGGGATGGGGGCGACCGTGATCACTAGGGTGGTCGTGGACGTGGGCGCCGCCCCTGTCGGGATCGGTGTGGGTGTGGACCCAGGAGTGGGCGCTTCCACGATCGCCGTGGGCGCCGGAGGAGGGGGCGTTACGGGTGCCTGGCTGGGTGCTGGCCCCATGTCCAGCCCGCACTTTGCCCCTGCCTTGGGCAGGTCCGTGAAATGTCCCTCCCCCGCAGCTATCATTGCCCGTGCCATCTCGCCCGGTCCGCCCAGTCGGTCCAAGAGGCACTGCATCCCCTCCCGTTCGTCCGGCCCTATTCCCGTCATTGACCCGGCCGCGTTCCACTCCTCATCGTTCAGGCACGCTATCGTTACAGAGAGCGCGGCCATGCTCTCGGCCATGGCCCTCCCCGGGTCACCCTCTATACCTGCGGTCATGACCGCCCTGGGGTCGATGACTTCGAACGCAGCCCGGACGCAGTCGGACGTTTCTTGGCTGAGCGGCTCTGGACCAGGTACGAACCCGGCGAGAAAGATTCTTGCCAGGGTCTCGTCTTCGAGACACCCGAAGAACCTGGTCTGTCTCTCGGGGTTCTCGCCGATACACCCCTTTTCGGCGTCGGATAGTTCGGAGAGCATTGCCCCTGAGTCCTGTAACCGGAGGGGAGCGAGTACCCCCAGGGGCGCCGGAGTTGCTGTTGGTTTGGGGGCCGGAGGACTGGCCGGCGTCTCCCTGGGCGCGGCGGTGGGTCTCTCCGTCGGGGCCTGGGTGGAAACGGGGGCGTCAGTGGACGCCGGTGCTGCGACCCTGGACGATACCTGGGTCGGAGTCTGAACTTCTTCCGGGGCAGGTGTTGTGTCGGAGCAGGCGGTCAGGGTCGCCAGGGTTACCAGGAGAGTGATGGTTGCTGTGAGGGACAGTTTCAGCACTGGGAATTACCTTTCCTTCTTAATTGAGAGGTTCTGGGTTCGCGTTCCATTCTACCTGCCGCCTGCCTTTCCCTCTCCCCGCGACTGTCACCAAACCTGTTCTTCACCCTGACCAGAGTTCCGTTGCCTGTCAGGGAAAGGGGATCCCCCTCTCTTCGGAAATCTGGGCGGCTTCGCCATGGCATCCGCCGGAGCCACTCATTTAGGTCCTATGCTCCGACCCTGACCTGGACTACTCGGAGGAGCGCCACCTTGGTCTCCACCGTACCGCTCTCCATGGGCCTGCTGAATTCATCCAGCGGAAAAACTTCTCGTCGATCTTCCTCTGCATAGCCCGCTCCCCCCACTTCTTGTCCAGAACGTCGATGAAGGCGTTGATCAGTCCCATGTGCATCTTCCTCAGAAGTCTTCGGTGATTCCTTCCTCCCGGGGTCCGTCGTCGATTCTAACAGAGCAGTCTTCTGCCGTGATGTCGCAGAACCGGCACTCCTGGGGGCTGGCTACCCGCCGGGCCGGCGTCTCCGATGCCAGCCTCCGGATCAGCGCAGCCAAGTCTTGCACGAATTTGTCGTTCAACCCGGATGCGGGGATGCCGACCTGCGAGCTTGGATAGACAACGTGGCCTCTGAACTCGACACCCCGGAACTCCTGGAGTGCCTTCGGCAGCGCGTATATATAGATCCTTACCTGGGCCGGGTGGGCCGGAGACGGCTTCCCGGTTTTCGCTTCGATGATCATGGCTTCGCCGCCCTTGACCGCGATGAGGTCGGGCTTCCCCGCCAGGGTCGCGGCCCTGCCCCGGAGCCGGAAGGAATTCTGCCCCTCCGTGTAGACCGTATAGCCCAGTTTCTCCCGGCTCTCCCGCTCACGGTTCACCAGCGCCGTGTGATCGAGCATCCACTGGGCTTGGTTGAAGTCACAGGGAGGCTTTGCCCAGTCCTGGTAGTGGACCCTGAACCATCCTGCCCACTCACAGCTCGACTCGCCGGCAAGGAGTTTTGCGAGCCATGTGACCCAGACGTAGGGACTTTCCTTGGGACGTGGCAACGGGGCCCTCCGGCGTGGATGACTTCAAGCCCCGTATACGGGAACTCCGGGAGCGCCAGGACCGGCTTGAGAATTCGGCGGAGGAGGCGAGGGCGGCCCTGGCCCAGCGACGGAAGGTCCTAGACGACGTGAACGCCATCGCGGCCTACGCCAGGGAGATGAAGGACTTCCTGGAAGAGAGCGAGTTGACCGAGCGCAGGGCCTTCATCGAAACCTTCGTCAAGGAGATTCTCGTCGTGCCCGGCGACGCCCTCATGCGTTACACTGTTCCCATGCCCGACGATAGCAGGGCGCCGGGAAAGGCCACCGACAAGGTGGCCCTTCCCGATGCCGTTCTATCTACCGTGCACGATGGTGGGCCAAGCGGTACTGTACTACAAACCTTTGAGTGTGTGGTGAAATTGTAGGTGCTGGGTCACGTCGTAGTGGGTCTTCACCTGAGAACATTTCGGGATAAAGAGCGGCATCCCCACCGAACCAACCTCCCTGATATTACAACGACGGATTACCAGAAAGAAGCCAGTCTTTCGCCTTGACGAACGCGGGCGATGCTCAAATCAAGATGGCTTAGCCTGTCTCCGATAGGAAGCCGCAAGTGTCTCTCGCTCAAGCAGTCTTGGTATTGCTAATATCTTGCGTATTTATATCCGAGAAATGTTGGCGTGACTACTCCTCTCGACCTAGGGACTTCGTTGGCGAACCAGACGGTGAGTGATGCGGAGTACCGGCCCCAGAGTGATCTTGCAAAAACTTCAGCACCTGGCCGACTGAGTTAGACATCTGGGCCGTATTATGCGCCATCAGTTCGTGCTCCAACCTGCGACAGAGGGAATCATGCCTCTTATCCGACTCCTGGACGATAAGCCTCCAAAGGCCGAATGCCAAGGCGGTTAAACTGGCCACCACTGCTACCACCGTGAAAAATTCATCTGACTTGTGCAGTTGCCACCCATCGCAAATCCCCCAGAGAGCGAACAAACCCCCGCCCACCGAGAGCGGCAATGCATTAGACGGCGGCCAGGTCACAAAGTTGAATTTGAACTGACGCTCGATATGCGCTAATGTCAGTTTTCTTACGGACATAAAATACACCCTGCCTTCCACGGGGCCGGCTAATGTGACGGGCACAACTTCCGATCTGCTCCCCTTACGAATACGGACGGACGGATTGTAGCGCACGAGATCTGGGTGAACCGTGGTTTGAGAAAAATCGAGATTGGCCTTGATTACATCATCCGGCAGACTGTTAAACTTAGGTCGTGACTTTAGGAAATGGAGTAGGTCTGCCCACCGCATCTCGATAACCAACCATCCGGCCGGCTCCTGCGCCACGATACAGGCATAGACGACGTCCTCCTCTTCGCTTTTGCCTTCCGCCAACGGAGCCACCAACGGAGCGGCGGGGGTGCCATTCTTGATATTGCGTTCATCTTGTTTGCCTTCCACCAAAGTCAGCGATATCCGATTCATGCCACTCGCCAGAATTACAACAACAGATTACTAGAGCGGACCTAAACTGATACCGAGATAAGATACGCGTTTGGGAAGAGGTCAGGCAGTGGGATGGGGCTGTCCTCCAGATACAGAATGAAGAGCTTTATTGGGGCGCATACGACCATCTTCGTAGTTCCGCAAATGCACATCCCACCTTGGCTTTAGTTTAGTACTCAGTCAACCGTGAAATCAGAAGGGTAAAGGCGGTGAAGTTTGGTCCGGGCGTCCTGGGTGTTGAACCTCCATTGGATGGTGGCTTGGGCGGCGTTGCGTTCCTTAACCAGAGCCTGGACTTCCCGCCGGAGCGCCTCCTCGTGGGGTAGTCGCTGCTTCAAACAGGAACGGGATAGTACGCTGAACTCGATTTCCGCCATCCCTTCGACAAGCTCAGGACAGGATTCAACCAGCTTCCGTGCTTGGGGGTGTAGTGGAACTCCAGCCGCTTGGCAATTCGCCGGGCCTCCGGAGCTGGGAACGTCTCGTACAGGGATGCCGGACGGTGCGTGTTCAGGTTGTCCATGACCACCCGCACCACCGGTGTATCCGGATAAGCTTCGTCCACCAGCCAACGCATCTGATGGGCGAAGTCCTCCATGGTGCGCCGCCGGGTCACCGCCACGTGACGCCAGCCCGCCAGCGGCTCACAGGTCAGGAACAGGTTGCGGACGCCCTCCCTCCGGTACTCGTAGTCCTGCCGCAGCGGAATTCCGGGCCGGGACGGCAGAGATGTCCGCGTATCAGCCAACAACTGGGTCGAGGTCTCGTCGAAGCAGACCACCGGCCGTCGGGGGTCATAGGGTTCGGCGTAGAGGTCCAGCAGGTCCTCCATGTTGGCCACGAACTCCGCGCTCACCTTGGGAATGCACCATTCCTTCTTCTGCCAGGGCTTGAGAGCGTTTTTTTGAGACGCTTGCGCACCCCTTCGTGGGACATGGAGGATGCCAACTTCAACTCCACCACCTTGCCGGCCAGCAGGCGCAGGGTCCAGTGGTCATGCCCTGCCGGCGGCGGGCTGCAGGCCAGGGCGATCAGGTGGGCCTCGCCCCGGTCGTCCAGCTTCCGGCGCCGGTTGGCCTGGGGACGATCCTTCAGAACCCCCGCCAACCCTTCTTCGGTAAAGCGCTGCTTGACCCGGTACACGGCGCCCAGGGCCACATCCAGGGCTTCAGCCACTGGGGCGCTGGCCAACCCTCGTCGCTCTTGAGGAGAATCCGGGCCCTGGCGGTGACTCGGGCCGGGCGTTTCCCAACCCGAATCAGACGCTGGAGTTCTTCCCGTTGTTCCGGCGCCAACCGCACTGCGTACTTGTCCCGGACCATCACTGCCACCCCCGCCAACAACACTTCCCACCAGGCAGGATAGCCTAATTGTCCGTTTTCTTAAACAAATGCTAAAACCAAGTTGACTGAGTACTAAACTAAAGCCAAGGTGGAATCTACATTTTGTGGACACTGAGAAATGGGGCTTAGGTATCCCGGTAGTATCCATATTCTTTAGTTGGAGGAAGACTCTGCCAAGTCTCTGAACATCCAGAAATGCACATCTCACCTTGGCTTTAGTTTAGGTCTACTCTTTCAACAATATTGTGGCCAACCAACACTTCTCGTTTATCTAGCCAAACAACAAAACCTTCCTGTTCTAACTCCTCCGCCAAGCGCGTAGCCGCGTTGCTATCGTGGCTAGAATAGCTGATGAATGCATCGTAGAGTTTCGACGATTCTTCTGGCATTTGAGCGTTGACAGACATGATTTCTCTCACCCTGCAAAGTGATTCCATAGGATCGTAAATCGACATTGCTAAGCGGCCAATAGTTGACTGATGTAGGCAGCTTAGGTGGACCCGGTCAGTTGGAGAGGACCGAGATGGAATTAAGCGAGAGTCCCGCTGCTCCAGCCAATGATACCAGCGTCTGGTCTATTGGAGACTTCTTGGCCTGGACCGCCCCCTCTTCTCCAACATCGGTCACCTTGTGGAACACCCCGGCCGGCTCCGGAGCATCGGGTTTACCTCTATCTGCTGGAAAAGGCCAAAATCACCCAGCCCAACCAGGTGTGGACCGCCGACATCACCTACCTGCCCATGGCCCGGGGATTCCTCTACCTGGTATCCATCATAGACTAGCACAGCCGGTACATGGTGGCCTGGCAGTTGTCCAACACTGCGAAGTGCTGAACACATGTGGCCATTCGGGTGCATTCCAACTTGCACAGTGGACACACAGCCATTCGGAACCTGTCCTTCACTTCCCAAGGTCATTCCCTGCGTACTCGGCGCCGAGGATGAGATCTCCCCAGGAGTGCGGAGGTCTCTCCCTGAGCAACTTTTGAATGCCATTACGACAAAGTTTTGAACATCGACACGCAATGCCCTGGTTTCAGAAGTATAAGTAACTGAGCCGCGATGTACCGCCCGGGATGCTTCTTGATAAGCAAGACGCAACTTTTCTCGGACGCTCTTTCTGCTGTTCAAGCCGTTACCCAAGTACGGGGCCCCGAATAAGGAAAGCTTTAACCCCATCTCCTGATTCTGCTCCCTAGTCCTTCAGATTCCGTGCCTCTAGAAACTCGGACGGAACCCCCGATTCTCTCCAAGCTGCCGTTTTCATAGCGACGATTATCGATGTAACAGTGGGTTTTTGAACCGTATTACAGATACTATCATGCCATATAAGACTATAATACGTCTGTCTGGCGTAGCGCGAAACCCGGCCAATGGCTTTCCGGCCAGACCTCTAGTACTACAACGACGCGTTATGAGAAAACACGCTCAGGTCTTCTTCTTCAGCTACGGACCGTTCATCATGGGAGACTCGCACTCGTTCGTTGCCAGCTTCAAAATCCGCCCACGAGTTACCTTGTAGGATAACGCGTCGTTGTAGTACTAGGTCGGTGCCGGGCAGCCCCTGAATCCATCCGTATTCAACGCCGGCCCTTCCATTCACGCCTGGCATCAAGGCTGAACCGACATCCGACCAAGTAATATCGGTTCACACTCCGTCACCGAGACCGGCTTTTGAATATCCCGCTAGGGACACGGTGCGCGGTCGCTGAGTCTTTGGTGTAAATCGAGGGTGTCACGGTCCTGTTATTCTGTCCGGTTATCTCTGGCATTCCCGTGCTCGGGGAAGCCGCCTAGCAGCCCGTCCGAGAAACGCCACAGGTGAGGCGTTGCGGGTATGATGGAGGGAGCCTCCAGCGAGGGTGGACGCCAATGAGCAAGACCTTCCGTCCCTACGATCCCGACCAGCAGTTGCTGCTGCCGGCGGCGCTCCAGGAGTGGCTGCCGCCGGACCATCTGGCCTACTTCATCTCCGACGTGGTGGACCAACTGGACTTCTCCGCCATCACTGCCCGCTACCAGGGCGAGGAGCGGGGCGGCCCTCCCTATCATCCCAGGATGATGGTCAAGGTGCTGCTTTACGGTTACTGCATCGGCGTGTCCTCCTCACGCCGCATCGCCCAGCGCCTCCACGAGGACATCGCCTTCCGGGTGCTGGCGGCCAACAACACCCCTGATTTCCGCACCATCTCCGACTTCCGCAAGGACCATCTGAAAGCCCTCGCCGATCTGTTCCATCAGGTGCTGGAGCTTTGCCAGAAGGCGGGGCTGGTGAAGCTGGGCCACGTGGCGCTGGACAGCACCAAGGTCAAGGCCAACGCCTCCAAGCACAAGGCCATGAGCTACGGGCGGATGAAGGAGAAGGATGACCAGTTGGAGGCGGAGGTGGACGACCTGCTCCGGCGGGCTCAAGAGGTGGACGAGGAGGAGGACCGCCGGTACGGCCGGGACAAGCGGGGGGACGAACTGCCCGAGGAGTTGGTCTTCCGGGAGGGACGGCTGCGGAAGATAAGGAAGGCCAAGGCGGCCCTGGAGGCCGAGGCTAAGGCGGAGGCGCAGCAGGCGGAATCCGAGGGTAGGAATCATCCGGGGGTGCCCGACGACAAGGCGCAGCGAAACTTCACCGATCCCGACTCCAGGATCATGCCGGTACCGGGAGGCCGGGACTTCCAGCAGTCCTGCAACTGCCAGGCGGTGGTGGACAGCGAGTGCCAGGTGATCGTGGCGGCCCGGGCCACCAACGTCCCTTCGGACAAACAGCAGGCGGTACCCATGGTGGAGGAGACCACCCTGAACACGGGAGAGGTGCCCAAGGAGCTTTCCGCCGACGCCGGCTACTACTCGGCCAGGGCGGTGGAGGAACTCTGCGCGCTGGGAGTTGACCCGTTCATCGCGCCGGAGAGGACCCGCCACGGCACGAGGCCAGAGCCGGCGCCCCGGGGCCGGATACCCAAGGGACTGTCGGCCAGGGACCGGATGCGGCGGAAGCTGCGGACGAAACGGGGGCGGGAACGCTACGCGCTGCGGATGGAGACGGTGGAACCGGTATTCGGCCAGATCAAGCAGGGCCGGGGCTTCCGGCAGTTCCTCCTGCGGGGCCTGGAGAAGGTCAACCGGGAGTGGCATCTGATCTGCACCGGCCACAACCTGCTGAAGATGTTCCGGTATGGTGCCGGGCGCCCCGGCAATGGACGAGGCACCGGCAGAACCCGCACCCGGAAGTCTCCTCAGCTTGCAGCCGGCAAGTTCCTCTTGAATCTCTCAGCATTCACAAACCCACCCTGTCCCCGGATGGCTTTCTCCGGCTAATTCCGGCTGTCCAGCTATCCTGCTCCAGTAATCCTCGGACGGGCTGCTAGCCTGCCCCTCCAAACCAACGGTTCGCCAGTCTCAGCATCATTGATACCGGCCAGCTTTGGCGGATCAGATGGGTCGGCGTAGTTAAAATCCAGTTGGCTCTGCGTAAGGCCTTGTATGGGGGCATTGGTGGTTATCCAGGCTCCCGGAGTCATCTCATCCATAGAAGGGGCCGCAAAACGAACTCCCGATAAAATTGCGCTGGTGAGATGACTGCCGGCCATGTTGGCACCCATCAGATGTGAGCTGGACAAATTTGCGTGGGTGAAGATGGCCCCGGATAGATTTGCACCAACCAATATCGCGCCCGAGAGGTCCGCTCTCAGCATTGGAGCAATTCGCGTTAACCAATCGGATATTTTTAAGATGAGCACTGGTGAATTGTGTCCACAGGCAGTTCGCATGGTCAGCTAACACCTCGAATAGATTTGCGTTTTCCAGTTGAGCTTGGGACAAATCTGCGCGGACGAGGTTAGCCTTCGATAGGTTTGCGTCGTTGAGTAATGCCTTCGATAGATTTGCGCCTCGGAGATGAATGCGATTTAGGTTAGCTTCCCTCATATCAAGTCTGAAATCAGATTGATTTTCCATGTCGATGATAGATTGCTTGCGATATCCGATGAACGCCATTATGGCTTGAACATCTTCTCTTAGGGGTTCTTCCGTTTCTTTGTCAGGCCATGGTGTGATGGATTCATCCCTAGTTGGATGCCGCACGAATGCGCAGAACAATCCCAAAATTTGGATGGCATACTCTTTGGGATGTTCTTCGGCTAGACGTTGAAGCGCGTAGATACCTCCCATGCGAACCGAAAGAACGCCGCTGCCAAGCATTTCGGCCCCCTTTTGGTAGCGCTCGTTTAACAGACCTTGTTGTCCAGTAGCAGCCTGGCGCTCGGCAAGTCGGCTGCGCCAAAGAGCGAAAAACAACGCAACTATGCCGCCAATCACGAAACCCATATTGCGAATGGTGGTGCTCGGAGAATTCTCAGTGCCATGTAGATATTCCCAACATCTCCACGAAACGAGTATTCCTAAGATGCTAACCCCAAATATCAACGTTACCCACCAGAGGCCTTCACGGTTGAGTAGTTGGTGTATGTAGGGCATGAGACGTTGCGATCGATTTCGCAGGCGAATTCTTCTAAGCCAACTCACTTTCTTGCTCCAGAGAATTGTTTGAGTTTACGGTGGGCCGAGCCAGGGGGCTCTTTCAGATGAACGCATAACCAAAGCCAAACTATACCAACGATTGCGTGGCGGGAAGGGAAAGGTGAAGCACCCTTACCGCCTTCCCATGCAAAGGGAATGGACTACGGTTCGTCGGTGTTTGACTCAGAATCCTAGACCGGGATTCCCCAGATCAAACCACCTTTCCTGGATATAGCTCCCGCGGGGATACCGCCAAATATAATCCCGCATTCCAAGAGCGTCAAATGCGGTCTGATGCGGCCTGATTCACTCAAAGTCCCCGCTTTCATTGGGCAACCACTGTACTGCCAAGCGTAAAAGCCCCAAACCGCTGGTCTACGCCCAAGTCTCGCCCTTGGGAAGCTCTTTTGCCCTGTGCGACCCCGTAACCGTAACCAATCCCGACGCTCCTAAAGTGGACTAGCCAGGAGCCAGCCTAAGCCGACCAATTCGTTCCAGTATCCCGCCTAGCATTTCCCGGCTCACCAGCACCTCAGCAAGCTGAAACACCAGCCTTCCGGCATGGCGCACCAACCGTCCTCCAGTCTTGATCATCCTGGTCTGCAGACTGGTCAACGACCAGTGCTTCATTGCCTCCGGTAAGGCTAGCCTTCTCATGGAGTTGCCCAAGTTGTAGGCCAGTACGAACAACTCCAGCCTGACCTGATTGGCCACGAACTTGTGGCAGGACAACCTCGTCCAGTTCAGGGCGTACTTGCCTTCTTTTATCCATTGCTCCGCGGTGCCTCAGCCATTGTAAAAGCGGACTATCCCGATGTTTGGATAGCTCAGATTGGTGACGATGAAGCCCACTCTGGGAAACAGTTCTCCCTGGCGCCACTCCACCTTAGAGACCACTCTCCGAGCAACGTTCCAGCTCTGGGCCTGGTAGACGAAGTCATGATAGGAGACGATGGGCTTCGGGGAAAGCCACTCCGTAGGCCGTATTAGCCGGGGCGCTATCTCCCGCTGCAGCACCTGGTTGGACCGCAGCCTGATGGCGTAGCCGATGTTTCTTGCTTCCAGATAATCGTATATCTCCGGCTTGGCGAAGGCGGCGTCAGCACGAAACAGCAGCCTGACCGCTGCTGTCAAATAACGCTCCACCACCGGATCAAGGACTTCTTGCCAATCATCGGCACTGGGGACGTTGCCTGACCGTAGCTTAGCTGCTTCACAATCCCCGAACTGGTTGAACAGAAAGAGAGGGTGATAGCAGACGCATTCAAAGTGGCCGTTATAGGCTGCTCCCTCCTGCTGGCCGTGCACTGGACTCTCGGAACTGTCCATATCCAGGATTACTCGCCGGTGTAGGGTATGGGCCATAGCTCGTTCCACCCACTGGGTATTTATTCGTGCCAGCCCCTTCAGGTTGTCCTCTTGGGTCAGGAACTCCGTCTCGAACCGGCCCATCTCACTGGTGCTGGCTCCTTTCCGCTCCGAGCCTTGCCATCCCACGATCACTCGCATGGCTGGGTCTTGGGAAAGGCGCACTGCGTCATTGGTGTCGTCGTAGCCGGCCAAGCGGCTGTAGATCGACTGTCTTAGCAGCGGAACCAGGTGGTGAAGGATATTGCGTCCGGTACGGCTTTCCTGGAGGTAGTCCTCAGCGATTTCGGTAAGGCCCAAGGCATCATCAAACTCTCGAAAGGCAAGAAGGCCAGCGTCGGAGGTGATGGTTGAGCCGTGAAATTCCAGGCGGACTTTGGGGTTGAATTGGAGCCGGAGAGGGGCATTTTCGCCGTCACCCATCAGGTGCCTCCATGATGCCTACGGCATCTTACTGCAAAGTGACATATCATGGAGTTATTATAGCTGGGAGCACGCAAAAAGGGCCCATAATTAGCCAATGGTTGCAAGACCATCGACGAATTACTGAGAAAGCTTTTTAGCCATATGGGAAATGTGGGCTAGAACTGGGTGTTGGATCTTGGGCACAGGGGGTAGCAGCGGAAACGTTCCGCACAATCATCAATCAAAAGTCGGCGAAGTAGTTGGCGTCCAGTTTCTTTACCTCGTAGGTTATTTCGGTGACCACGCCGACACCGTGCTTGATCATCAGTTCAGCCAGTTCCGACCCGTCAATTAAACGGATGAACTGGTTTCCCAACGAGATAGTTCCGGCTGGGTGCCGAGCCGTCGGGCTGAAAGTGGAAGTGGTTATAAACACACCTTTGGTGGCACCTTGCGCAACCAAGCTACCTGAGAAATTGCGGATCTCGGGCTCCCCTACCTGGTTGGATGTATGCCGCTTAGCCTGAACGTAAACTTTCTCCAAGCCCAGAGTGTCTTGGTTGAGGATGCCATCAATACCTTGGTCACGGCTTTGACCTACTACTCGGCCATCCCCGTAGCCCATCTTTGACAGTAATTCAACGACCAAGTGCTCGAAACCGGAAGGAGTTACGCCTTTCACACTGTCCAAGATTTCGTCGGATAGCATATTCTGATGTTGCGCATGGCTTTTGGCCATCTGCTCATCCGGAGTAATCTCAACAGATCCCGAAGTATTGGCTGCGGGTACGGCCGAACTCTCCTGGGATTCAGGCCACAACTTTTGAAGGTCGACAAACTTGATGATGCCTTGCTGATTTGCTAGAAAGTCCCGTCCCGTCTGGGTAATTTCCCATCGGTTACGTTGGGGGTTATTGATCAGCCCCGCCTTCTTAAGATCGGTCATGGCCCAGTTGGTACGGTTTTCCATCCGGGACTGCTTACCTGAAGGCACCATTTCTTGCAGGTCTGTATAGGTTAAAGAAAACACAGGTGTCAATCGCTCCAGGAATTGCTTCCGAGTCAAACGTTGAGCGGAAGCGTTTGCGATTTCCAGGACTGGCCTGTGCAGTTCGTCCAGCGTAGGTACAGCCATCCTTCCTGACTCCTTGTACTATGTGTCCTTACCTGGATCATTCCAGTGTCACACTATTCGTAGCGTTTAACCGGGAGCAACCTGCAATTGACGGAGTCCTCAGGCATGGTTCCCTCTAGCGACAATTTCGGAGTGATACCAGTCTGGGAGGGGTATAGAGCCTGTCCCAATAAGTGAGGGGGAATGAGGAATTGGAAGGGCTGAGAGGTCGATAGCCGCGCCATGACCTACCCATGACTGGCCTGAGATCGGGGATAGGTCGAGCAGTGAGGATGGACACGTGTCATCGACACGATTCAGGAAGCGCGATGAGGCTCTGGGGGCCACGATGAGGGACATGGTGACCGCCAAATACGTGGCCGAAGCCGCGGGAGCGCCACACTCGCCAAAGGGTTCTCAGGTTGAACGCTGTGGCCAATACGGTCCACTCGGCCGCCACGTTTGCCAGACCTCGCAAGAGGAACCTCCGGCCCGCTCGTTGCTCCTTGATAATCCCGAACACCGGCTCGACCAGTTGCTTCCTCAGCTGGTACACCTCTTTAGCTGCCGAGGTGGCCATCCAAGCGCGGTGGCGCCGCAGTGCCGCGTCGTACGGTCCGACGGATACGTTGCGGCCATTCTTGCTTTTCGTGCACACTCCAAAGGCAGGGCACGCCCGGCAGACGGCTCCGGGTGCCCGGTAGAACCGAAAATGGGCTCCCTTGGAGGAGATGTGGATACGTTCGAAGGGGAGCGCCTTACCCTGGGGAGACATGAAACTGTCGCTGCTCTCATCGTACGCGAACCGATCCTTGTGGTACGGATGACCTCGAGACTGCCGCTGTGATGTTTCTGGCATCGCCACCCCCTGCCCCCTGCCAGCGCACTCTGACAGGTTGCTCCCCGAGTAATAACCGGCGTCAGCCAAGGTCATGCACGCTTTGGTACCCGTCGTCTCCTCGGCCTGCTCCAACATCGGGGTAAACTGGCCGTAGTCGGTCGGGTCATCTACCACGTCAACCGCGGTGATCAGCATCCCGGAGGCTTCATCATCCACCTCTATTGGTGAGACCATGGATTGGGCGTTGTAGCCGGGCACGATGCCGTGCCGTGTCTTCAGGAGGCGAGCATCCTTGTCGGTCAGGTTGATGTGCCTAAGACCTTCCTGGCTCGCCAGGTCGTCCATCGCCTGCCGCACCTGTTCTCTCAAGGCTCTCTTGTCGGCCAACTCTTCTGGCAAGTGGACGGCGGGGGCATCCTGTCCTCCCTCGTTCTGTGCCTCCAGGTCCTCTATTGCTTTCTCCAGCCGGTCCAGCAATCGGCGTCCTCTTTCGGCGTCGTATGTTCTATCCCTGGTGGCGTTGGCCGCCACTTTCGTCCCGTCCACCGCTTGAACCCCCAGGTCCACCAGCTGCATTGCCACCGCTGTCCGCACTGTGCGCTTGAACAGTCTCCTCATAGCCTGCCTGTGCTCTTTGTAGAACCGCCACAAGGTGTTGTGGTCCGGTTGCTGCCATCCGGTCAGCCACAAATACGGTATCTGGTCCCGGCAGGCCGCCTCCAGCTTGCGACAGGAACGCACCCCGGTCATGAAGCCATACAGCCACACGCAGAGCAGTGCCCGAGGATGGTAGGCCGGCGCTCCCAGAGGGTCTCCGTTTATCTCCACCCCCAACTCGGCCCAGCCTTCTTTGTCCAGAGCGTCAACGAACACGGCCACGAATCGAGCAGGGTGATCCAATGGCAACAGTTCGTCAAGAGACGGCGGCAACAGCCACATCTGCTCCCGGTCCATATCTCGAAGCGGCATCTTCCCGTCTCCTCTCCCAACGTCGGCTCACAGTGTACACGCTAGCACTATTGCTGACTTCTGAGACAGGCTCTGCAGGGGGGTTCCGGTTTGAGACTGCGCGCCTCCACACTGGACGGTAGAGTGCGGGTCCGGTGGGTAATTGACGCCGGCAACCCAGGGAGGGTTAAGATGCGAGACAGCAACCACGACAATTGTCGGAAGGCCGGTACCGGCGAGACCCGCCAGACCACCAGGGCCGCGCCGCCGGTCTACACGGCGGAGGGGCGAAAGACGGTGCAGCAGGGGCTGCGCATCCTGGCCAAAATTATCGCCCGCGCCCACCTGCGGCGACAGGCGGCTTGGTGCGTGGCAGCGCCCGGTGCCACGAATGGAGAACCGCCGGGGTCAGCACCCCACGGCCCACCGCCTGAACGGAAGGTCGAAGAGTGAGCCACTCGGTGCCCCAAAGACCAATAACTTGGTAATTGCCTTCCTGCGCCTTTCCATGATTCCCTATCAGGAATATAATGGGGTAATGGCTTGGGAGGTTGAGTACACGGACGAGTTTGGGCAGTGGTGGAGCGACCTGACCGAGGACCAGCAGGATGCAGTAGCCTCCAGGGTCAAGTTGCTGATGGAACGTGGTCCCAACTTGCCTTACCCCTACTCTTCGGACGTAGGAGGTTCCCGCCACGGAAGAATGCGGGAACTCCGGGCACAACAGGCGGGCAGACCCATACGCGTCTTTTACGCCTTTGATCCCAGACGAACATCCATCCTGCTCATCGGCGGCGACAAGACGGGCAACGACAGATTCTACGAGGAGTATGTGCCCGTTGCCGACGATCTGTATGACGAGCATCTGGAAGAACTGCGAAAGGAGGGGCTGATCGAATGAGTGGACGCCATCCGTACAGCGAGTTGACCAAGGACTTCACACCGGAGCGTCGCCAGCGCATCGAGGCCATGAAGAATGAACTTCTCGCAGAGATGCCGTTGCACGAGCTGCGCCGGGCGCGGGCTCTGACCCAGCGAGACCTGGCTAAGACGCTTAAAGTGAACCAGCCCGCCGTAGCCAAGCTGGAGCAGCGGGCCGATGTGTACGTCTCCAGCCTACGGTCCTACATTGAGGCCGTGGGAGGAAGGCTGAAGATCGTCGCTGAGTTTCCCGAAGGCGAGGTCGCGATCACCAACTTCTCCCATGTGGGTGAGGTAGAGGACGCTGTATAGCAAGGGGGATTAGGTCCAATTCCATATGAGCGCAAGCGGCTTCCCTACGCAGCTCTGATAGGTCCAACCCTTACTCAGGATACAAGGGGTGTCGCAGCGGTGGTATTGAACGCAAACCCGGGCATCAACCAACGTCATAAGAGGAGCGAAATGGAACCCACGACAATCGCGGAATTCTGGGACTGTGAACTAGAGCACTCCGAGGCGAAACAGAGTTGGGTGAACGAACACCTGCTACAGGTCATCCGTAGAACCTTGGGCACGAATGCTCCCCGCAATTTGGATGTCGAGGCTGAGTTACGGAAAATGGCCGAGAGCCAGGCAATCCAAACTGAATGGGCCATAAACGATAAGATTCTCACGTTTGAAGACCGAAGCAGGCTTGCCCTGGTTGCTATGGATGCCAATACGATGAAAGGCTCATCAAGAGTCATGGCTCCCGACGAACAAAACGTCAGAGCGAAAGTGCGGAACGGCAAACCCTACGTACACGGAATAACCAGGACCGCTTGGCATTGGCCGAGTTCCTGGGCATGGTGAGCCACGAGCTGAGGACGCCGCTGTCCGCCATCAAGGGATCGGTCGACACCCTGTTGGAGGCTTCGGCGGAGCTGGACCCCGCCGGGATGACCCAGTTCTTCCGGATCATCCGGGACCAGTCCGAGAGCATGCGCCACCTGATCGGCGACCTCTTGGACGTGGCCCGCATCGAAACGGGCACCCTGCCGGTGTCCCCTGAACCCGTGGACGTGACCGTCCTGGTGGACGAGGCCAGGAGCCGGTTCCAGAGCGGGGGCGGCCGGGCCAACCTGATCATCGACATCCCGCCGGACCTGCCCCGGGTCCTGGCGGACCGGCGGCGCATCGTCCAGGTGCTGAACAACCTGCTGTCCAACGCGGCCCGGCACTCGAACGAGCTGTCCGCCATCCGGGTCGCCGCCGTGCGGAACGGCGTCCACGTCGCCTTCTCGGTGGCCGACGACGGCGTGGGTGTGCCCGCCGAGCGGCTGCCGCACCTGTTCAGGAAGTTCTCGCGGCTGGAGGGCGAGGAGCGGGGACGGGAGACCGGCGGCCGATGGGCTCAGGTCGTTGTGTGAATGGCCCTTGTCGGTGACGTCCTCCATCAGCCGGATATCCCCGGCCCGCAGCACCCGTTTCGCGCCGTCGCTGGCCCCGATCTCCACCTCGCCGGACAGGTGGATGATCAGCCTGCGCTCGGGCAGGGGATGAAAGTCCCTGTGGCGCGACCCGTCAAACTCCTGCACCCGCACCTCGGACACATTGGTCAGCTCTCCCAGCTCCGCGTGCTCCTCCAGATTCAGGTCCTCGATGTGGCTCTCGCCGTCCGCGTCCGAAAATACCCGGTATATTGCCATTCCGCCCCCTGTACGTTTCTGTAATGGATACCCTGGTAAACCCGGTGGCGGTCACAGTTCAGGGCAACAGCATCTTGATGACACTGGTCACCCGTCCTTCCCGCCCGGATGTATCCTATGCGTCACTCCCAACCCCTTCTACCCCATTCATCATACCCGCTTTCGCCGGTATGACGGGCAACCGGCAACCCTGTCATCTTATCGCCCGTGTTCGCCCGGCCCGGCGCATTGCCCAGGTCGAGGCGCTGCTGGACGAGTTCGGGCAGGCCGAGGCGCAGGGCCAGGGTGGCCGGCAGGATCAGTCCGGCATTGGCCACCAGGCGGCGGTCGTCGAAGGTGATTTGGATCCGGTCGGGGTGGTTCGTGGTAGCATCTATCGGGTGCTCCTTGTTCTGGGGTCGGTTTGCGGTTACAAAACCATTATCCCAGAAGCATAGGAGCACCTTCTTGCCGCTTCAGGACGCTGACCCGACCCCCTCCTTCGGTGGATTCGGGTTTAGCCTTTAACACTGACCGGATCGAATTTGCCCGGATGACCAGCCAACACGGCTATGGTCGTCTTTCGAAAAATTCTCCTTGTGGCGGGCCCCAGTCCGCTTGGCCTCACTTCACCTATCACAAGCGCAGGACCGCGTAGTGGGTGACGGTCTGGTCCGATGACGCTTCCCAGGTGAGGCTGACCGAATCGTGCGTAGCCGAGACCTGGAGGTTGGTGGGTTGGGGTGGCCGGTTATCCCCTGTGGCGGCCTGGGTCGGGGTGACCTCATGGCCTTGGGCATGGACCGTCACGGCAACGGCGAGGCACAGGACCGCCAGGACGGCGAGAATTAAGGGAGAGGAAGGGAGGGATTTCTTAGACGGGGAGAAGTCGGGGAGGTAGAACGCGAGTCGCCAGGGCGTGTATGAAGGACACGCCAGCGGCGATCAGGGTGGCGATGGAAGGCCCTGTGTTTCCTGGCGGAGGCATTCCTGTTGACGTTGCAAGAGGTTTGGGGGGAGGGTGCCCCTGACCACCCGGCTCCAGGTATGCCGTTTGGTGCGTAAGATGCTGCCACGGGAGCGCTTTGGACATCAGGAAATGCTGCTATGGCCGGACGATGTCCAACGCCGCAACGAGGGGGCCTGGTATTCCCACGAGAACCGACGCGCCGCCTGCTATGCGGCCACCGGCGTCCCTCCCTAAACCGTCGTTATAATATTAGGGAGGGTAGAGGTATCCTCCGGCCCAGGAAAGGGTTCCGTCGGAACGCGGGACAGGTTTGAAACCTGACCCTGCTGCCCGGAAGAATCTGCCCGGGCCTGGCTATCGCATTGGTAGAGTGGTATGGCACCAGCCGGGAGGAGAAGTATGACGTACGACTTCGTTATCGTTGGCGCCGGCTCCGCCGGCAGCATCCTGGCAGCCCGGATGTCGGAGGACCCTGGGGTTTCGGTGCTGCTGCTGGAGGCCGGCCCGGACTATCCTCAATTTCAGCACCTTCCCGAAGATGTCAAGTTCGGATACAACACCGGCGGGAACACTTCTCCTCTGCGCACATTTGAAGGTCACCCAATATCCCTGTTGGACAGCCGTCACAATTGGCAGTATGTTGCCCGCGCCACTGAAATGTTTCCGGATATGCCGGTGCCCCGGGGCAAGGTTACCGGCGGCTCCAGTGCCATAAACTCATCGGCCTTCTATCGCGGGGTCCCCGAAGACTTCGACCACTGGGCCGCGCTGGGCAACGACCGCTGGAGTTTCCGGGAGGTCTTGCCCTACTTCAGGAAAATTGAGACCGATGTGGACCACCATGATGACTTTCATAGCACCGACGGTCCCATCTTCGTTCACCACTCCCGGAGAGAAGACTGGCATCCGACGCAGGAGGCCTTTTACAACGCCTGCCGGATTTCCTGATTGCCCGGACCACAACAGCCCGGACGCTACTGGGGTCGGACCCGGAATTACCAACAACCATAACCGGGTCCGCTTCAGCACTGCCCTGGGTTACCTGGAACCGTCCAGACACCGCCTGAATCTCACTATCCGCTCCAACTGCACCGTGCACCAACTGCTATTCCAGGGGAAGCAGGCTACCTGCGCTCTGGTCGAGAGCGGCGGTGAGACGTTCACCGTCGAGGGAGACCAGATCATCCTGAGCGCAGGCGCCATCGGTTCGCCTCAGTTGCTGATGCTGTCTGGGGTTGGGCCGGCGGAGCACCTGGAAGGCGTGGGAATCCCGGTGGTGCTGGACTCGCCGGGGGTGGGCCAGAATCTCAAGGACCATCCCAAGCTGTACGTGACCTGGCGAATCAGCGACGGTTACTCCAAGGGCGATGCCCCAGCCCGGGGCGGCGCCACTCTGCGTTTCACCGCGCCAGACTCGGAATACCGGAACGACCTGTCCATCGGAATGGCTGCCTTCGTCACGCCGCGAGTCAAGACCCTGAAAGTCCCAAACGACGGCGAAATTGAGGCTTCCGATCCCGACTTGGCTGAGATGATGGTTGCCCTGCTGCGTCCGGCCAGTCGCGGCGAGTTGAAGCTGAGATCGACCGACCCCAACGTTCAGCCCTGGCTGGACTATAACTTCCTGAGTGAACCATTGGACCGGCAGCGTTTGCGCCAGGGAGTGCGGCAAGCCCTGCAGTTGGCCCAGCACGAGGGGCTGAGGGAGTTGCTGGGCGACCGCCTGGAGCCCGCCGACCCCGACCTGGTCTCGGACGAGGCATTGGATGCCTGGATGTTGCGGGAAGCAGTAACCTTTTCTCACATATCCGGCACCTGCAAGATGGGGCCGTCATCGGACCCGATGGCCGTGGTGGACCAGTTTGGCCGGGTGTATGGACTGGAGGGCCTGCGGGTGGCGGATGCATCTATAATGCCAGATCTGGTGAGCGCGCCCATCAACCCGGCGGTGCTGATGCTCGGCGAAAGGATCGCCGATTTAGTGCGCCCGGGTCTCTAATAGTGCGACGACGGATTGTCCGGTAAGGTGACTCCTGTGGCGAAACTGAACCTGCCAACGTACTAACGAAAGCTTCCCGCGGCAGGTCGCTCAAAGTCAGACAGGCAGCATCGGACGTTTTTTTCGACGAACTGTCGTTGTAATACCAGCAGTGCGTCCGAGGACCATTAATGGATGATGATCCAGTACCCAGCACCGAGACGGTTAACGCCGTCTGCGGGCCTGGTTTACAGCAACTGTCTACTGGGCCCAGGAAGCGAAACAGATTGAACGGGTTGTCTCCGCCAACGGGGCGGTCTCGTAGACCAGACCTCCCCGCCAAGAAATTCAGCTCCACCGTCAACTTCCCGATCTCCTGGTACAAGCGGGCGACCAGAGCGGGGCAGGTCCCGGTTGGTCAGGGCCGCGCCGGCGGCAAACACGGCGACGGCCAGCCCTCCGATGGCAATGGCGAAAGGAGCAGTGACCAAACCTGCCAGTGCCCCCGCTTGCATACCGCCCAAGGGCCGGATGTTGTAGGTCATCCCGTATAGGCCCATGACCCGCCCCCGGATGTGGTCCGGCACCAGGATTTGCATGGACGCCTGCAGGGCGGTGTTCTGCATCGTGTTGAACACCCCCATCACGAACATGAGGACCAACGCCAGGGCGAAGCTTCCCACCCACACTGAGGTTAGGCCAAAGGCGGCCACCGACACCCCGCTCATAATCCCGCCGCCAATGATGAGCAGCGTCTTGGATGCGTTGCCTCCCTTGGCGGCGAACCAGATGCTGGTCATAAGGGATGCGACCCCGCCGATCGCCATCAGCCAGCCCTGCCCGTCGGCGCCCACCTTCAGGATGTCAACGGCGAAGATGGGCATGAGTCCCGGCGGCAGTGGGAGGCATTCACGGACGCCGTTACCAGAACGGTGGTCGGAGTCCATCGTGACCAGGAAGAGTTGAGGAAAGCCCAAGGCCAGACCATTCCGGTCGGAATACGATGCAGCAGGCATAACCATCACCCCTTCCTCTGGCTGGAGCCCGCCGTCTGCTGGAATGGCGCCAGAACGAGGAGCAGGCCGAAGCAGAGAAAGAGGCCGGCCTTGGGTAATATTGCCATTCGATTCGCCCTTCCGGATGTAATCGGAATCATATTAAGCCAGGGCCTTGCTTCTCTAGCTTTTGTGTTCTTGTTACTAGAGTTAGTCCTTATTGGGTTGGAGCGACAGTTGTGTTGTGAAATCCAGCAATTTGCCACTTTCCGTCCGTTTGCACCAGCACCAACGTTGCCATTGCGCTATGCTCTCCAGTAAGCGGGCCCGATGGCGCACTCAAATCATTTCTTACAATGGCGAGAATAACGTTATCCGCTAGGGCTCGTGCCTGAAGCAATACATACGTTATCCGACTATCTTTATAGATGGTGTTAAAGATACCCTGATGCCCACCCGCTATGGCTTCCCGGGTTTTATGGTAATCCCCGCGAATGGCAACAAAATCCGCGTCCTTCGTGAAAGGTTCTCCAAAGGCTTGACCATCCGCCGCATTCCAGGCGTCTTCCAGCTGTTTGATAAGATCGCCCGCGATCTTCTCCAATTGATCACTCACGACTTTCTCCTCTGCATTTGGATGTGAAGTCTAGGGGTAAAATGAACGAGGGTAACAGTGCTCCCGCGTAGTCCAGCAACATTCTGCCGGGTGAGCCCCCCGTCACCAGTCTCCCCCTCGGCATCAACCGCTGCAGTCGTTTTGGGAGCAATACTCTCGCTTAAGTAGTTGTCCGAAAATCAAGGTCCCTCTCAAATAACCCATCAGGTAACCCATCAGGATTTTCTCCGGGAATTTCACTGCGATGATAAGGGCGGCTGGAAACAGACATCTGGTCTAATCTCAGCCGGGTACCACTATACCGGCTATCTTTAACTGGATACGGTACAAGGCATCAAAGGTGGTGATGAAAAGGGTCTTCCCATCTTCGCCTCCCCAGCCGACGTTGGTCGTCTGCACTCCAGTTAGAATCGTACCCAGATGCTTGCCTGTTGGGTCTATTACCCAAACACCTCCAGGTCCCGTACAATACACGTTCCCTTCGACGTCCACCTTCATACCGTCCGGCCCTTCTGGGCCAATCGGCCTTGGCTCCCTCAGCTGGCAAAAGACCCGGCCGCTGTCCAGGTTAAGCGTTCCATTGGGTTGCACGTCGAACGCCCTTATGTGCCCTCCACGGTAATCGTCGATGTACAAGATGCTCTCATCTGGTGAGAATGCCAGGCCGTTAGGGAAGGCAAGGTCACGAACCAGCAGAGTGATAGTACCCAAGTCCGGAGAAACCCGGTACACACCCGCGAAATCCAGGACGAGCTCCGGGTCGGGCGCACCGGGGTCAGTGAAATATATGCTTCCATCGGACTTGACCACCACATCGTTGGGGCGGTTCAACCGCTTTCCCTGGTAGCTGTTGGCAACAACGGTAATACTTCCACCGGGTTCCACTCGTGTTACCCGGTTGGCGCCACCTTCGCACAATAGTAGCCGTCCCTGGGGGTCCCGGGTCAGTCCGTTGGCATTATTGCTGGGCTCCTGAAGCAGAGTGACCCCATCGCCAGGCGACCACTTCCTCCTGCGATTACCGCGAACCTCATTGAAAAGGAGATACCCCCCTTCTCTCCACCACAGAGGCCCTTCGGCGACGAGGTAACCATTGCCCAATTCCTCTATCTCCTGGTTCTGTGACACGATACGTTCCAACTCTGGAGAGACCATCTCTATGGGCACGATAACCTCCTTCGTATTTGGTAGCGTTACGATCCGAGCTCCGCGAATCTACTGCGCAGTGAGCCCGCCATCGATGACCAGCTCACTGCCGGTGACAAATGAAGACTCATCTGAGGCCAGGTATAGTACGCCATAGGCGACGTCCTCGGGAATGCCGATCCTTCCGATAGGGTGTCGAGCGAGGTTGGCTTGCCTGCCCGCCTCATCGGCGAGCATATCTACCGTCATGTCGGTCTCGATTACCCCGGGATGGACGGAGTTGGCTCGGATGCCTTCATTTGCGTATTGGATCGCGGTGGCTTTGGTGAATATGCGTACTGCTCCCTTGGATGCTCCATAAGCTGTAGTCGTACCACCTACAATCCCCGCTATCGACGATATGTTAATGATCGAGCCTCCACCAGCCTTGCGCATCTCCGGAATGGCGTATTTGGTGCCCAGGAATACCCCCTTGGCATTAACGTCCATCACCCGGTCCCACTGCGCTTCGGTAAGGCTCTCGATGGAGACTCGCTGGCCATCAGGACTCCGTGGACTGCCGATGCCTGCATTGTTTACCAGCACGTCCAGCTTGCCAAACCGGGCCACGGTGGATTTAACTGCCCGCCGCCAGTCCTCTTCGCTGGTGACATCCAACCGGACGAAAAGGCACTGGCCACCGCTTTCATTGATCTCAGCCTCCACTTGGAGGCCCTCCGACTCCAGGATGTCCCCAATGGCCACCTTCGCTCCTTCCCGGACAAAAAAGCTGGCCTCCAAGGCGCCCTGCCCTCTGGCGCCACCGCTGATAAGAGCTACTTTTCCATCAAGTCTCGCCATCTTTAACCCCTACATATGCTAGTACTACAACGACGGGTTTAAGGTGGCGGCTCCATCCTGCTTTCGCGGCGGGTGGAGCGGCGTCTCTCGTGGGAACGGCGAGCCCGTTCGTTGCGTAGCTGCGTATCCTCCAGCCACAACAGCAATTGATCGGGCCCGAACTGCTCCCGGGGCAGCATCTCCCGCACCACCCGGTACACCTGTGGCCTCGTGATCCGGGGCATCTTTTTCCCCCCAATCCTGCTGCAGGCTCAGCAGGAACGCTCCACCCAGCAGGCACATGGCTATGTGGTGATGCCACCCTGCCCAGCTGCGGGTCTCGTATTCGTCCAGCCCCACGTCACCCTTCTCAGTCTCGAACTCCGTTTCAATGCGCCACCTGGACCCACCCACGTAGGCCAGAGTCTCCAAGGTTGTGCCCTCGGGAGCGTTGGACAGGTAGTAGCGGGGCTCGCTGCCGTCCAGGTTCCGGCGCCAGACGGCCCACAGTTCCTCGCCGGGCTTGCGCCTCCTGGTGGCCCGCACCCGCTGGGCACTGAACCGGTAGGTGCGCGGCCCCTGGCTTCCCTGGGCCACCGTTATCTCCCGCCAAGCCTCATCCGGCAGTTCATCACCGCGCTGCTCCATGGTCCGCCGCTGCCCAGGCCGCAGCTTGGGTTTGCGGGGGCGGCCGAACCCCGGATATTCCGGACTGGTCCAAGCCGGGTCCAAGGGCCAGACCGTAGTGCCGCCCGGAACGTCCAGCACGTAGCGCATCCCCAGGGCCGCCAGTCCCTCCCGGAAGGTCGGCGACATCCCGAAGGCGTCGTCTCCGGCAACCCACTCGGCCCTGAGGTAGCCCAACTCCAGGACCCGCTCCAGCATCTCCAGGGCCAACTCCGTCTTTGACCGGTAGTTCCGCCGGTCCTCCGGCACACCCGCCGCAGCACACCGGTCCTGGTCGGAGGTCCAACTCTTGGGCAGATACAGCCGCTTGTCCACCAACGCCCGGCCCAGCGGGCTGACGTAGGCCAGGAACATCCCACCCTGGCAGTTGGCCACCTTGCCCAGCCTGCCGCAGTACTGCCGGGCCACTCCCGCCGATTTCCTGCCCTGCTTGGGGAAGTCGCTGCCATCGAACACCCACACCGCCTCCAGGTGTCCCAGCCTGGGGGCCAAGTATTCCTGCAACCGCCCTATGACTGTCTCATCGGACCACCGGGCCTCGGTGAGAAAGCGCTGCATCGCCCGGGCCGAGATGCCCACCGATTCCGAGAGATTCTCGGCGTTGCGCCGCTCCTGGTCCTGCACCAGCAGCGCCTGAAGGTAATTCCCGCTGTGATCCCGCCACTGCTTGCGGCCGAAGGAGGCCGCAAAGAAGGCGTGGAATTCCTGAAGGCTGTCGTAGACCCGCTCGAAGCTCGCCGCATCCATCACCCAAACCACCCAACATCATCTGTCCAGCCATCCTACCAGACAACTCGTCGTTGTAGTACTAGCGGGGTAGTTTCGAGCGGATTGTGGAGCGATACACCCAGCTAAAGGCTGAGTTAGGTGTTCTGGATTTTGACGACCTTATTATTCAGAGTTCAATGCTCCTCTCCAGTCAGCCACATCTCCAAGACTTGGTCCACGATGTCTATAAGTCTATATATGTCGATGAGTTACAGGATACGAGCCTGCTTCAGCTGGAATTCCTGAAGTTGCTGCACTCTCAGGAAGCATCCATCTTCGCTGTAGCAGACGAGGATCAGATGCTATATGAGTGGCGCGACGCCCGCCTGGCCACAATCAGCGAATATGAGCAGCACTTCAACACCCGAGTCGAATACCTTGTACAGAACTATCGTTCACCCCAAAACATCGTTGACGTCGCAAATGAGCTCATCAAGCACAACCAGAACCGGCACGACAAGGAGTTGGTGTCCGCGGTCACAGGGCGCTCAGCGCACCTTGCCATCCTACAAGCGGATACACCTGACGAAGAAGCCGCCCAGATAGCAGAGCAAATTAAACTTCGCATCTCTGATGGGCAGGTCCCCACAAGCCAAATAGCTGTCCTGGCGAGGATTCTTAGCCCAATACACAGTGTGCTGAAAGCCCTCGCCGAGAGCGGGGTGCCGGCAACCTACGTGGGTGACAGGGCAATATCCCGGAGCATCGGGGTCAGGTTCGTCAAATGCATCGTCGGGGTTTCCGCGGGATCTTCCGACGCTCAAGCGATGGTTGCCAGAATCCTAGGACTTCTTGAGCACACTGTTGGAACTGAGGTTTGTAGCCCAGAAACCCTCGCGAAGATAATCAACCTATACAAGCAGTTGGATGTCGGCTCATTCGTCGAGGCAGTCGTCAACGAGCTCTCCCTTGGCGATGCCCTCGATGCGACCAACAAACGTTATCTCAGCATTGCCACGAGGGCAGTAAGGATTGCGGCGTTGAATGGGGACTCACGAGACTACGCATCCATCAATGCCGCCTTGACTCTAGAATGGAATAGGCTGGAGCTCACGGTGTTGCGCGGCGAGAACAGCGTGAAACTAATGACTATTCATCAGGCCAAGGGACTGGAGTTTCGCTCCGTCTTTCTGCCGAGGCTCGAAGAGGGAGTGATTCCTTCCAGCCGAAGTCAAAACATCCCGGAGGAGCGGAGACTGCTCTTTGTGGCGATAACGAGAGCCATGGACGAGTTGATCCTGTCTCTGTGTAATGTGAATGACTGGGGTAGGCCTAGCACTCCCTCGCGTTTCCTCGATGAGATCCCGCTGGACAGATTCGAAGATCTGATCGGGTAGCGAATTGGGGAATCTGAGGCCGCCAGAAGGTTCAGGTGGGACGAGGAAGTAGCGCAGGTTGGGGCGAGCCGGAAGGCCATCGTCACGGGACGCATGGCTCGGCAATCCGACTCTAGGAAGAAATCCCAGACCGCACTTTCCCTGGATAGGACGCCGAAGGAGCCAGATGGACGGAGCACATTCACGGCGATGGAGCGGTGGTGTACTATGCACATTCGCTGCTCTGAGGGAAAGCTCACAGGCTCCCCAGCCACATCTCGAAGACGGTTCTGTCTACCGTCCACTTCGGCCCACCAACAGCATAGACCGCATCCTCGTTTCGCCATTGTCTGCGCTTTGGCCAAACCTTCCTTGAAACGTCATCGGACAGATCCCACACAACCGGTACAGCAAATATTGGGATATATGGGTGAATCATGACTGCATCAACAGAAATGTCACCATACCAGCGTCTCGGCGGTCACGCCGGTATCGCTTCGGTGGTGAAAGATTTGTATGGCCGGATGGTCCACGACTCGGCGGTCTGGTATCACTGGAAGGGCCTTACCGCGGATTCCTTGGCAACGGAAAGCCAGTGGTTCACAGATCTAGTTTGCTCAGTTGCGGGGAACCAGGACGAGTTCCTAAGCCAAGACAGGGCCACAATCGGTATGAGCCTGGGCATCCGCAATGTTGAATGGCGGTATTTTGTTTCCTCGGCTGCCGAGATTCTAGAACAGTCCGGGTTGCCCGATACGGAGACAGACGAACTCTTTTCAATTCTCGCCAGGGCGAAGGCATTGATCGCAAACGATGATCAGTCCCGCTCAAACGTCGCGGTATTCGCAGTATTCCCACATCAACTGACACAGCGAGAGAAGGAAGTGCTGCGGCTATTGGCTATGGGCATGAACAACCCTCAGATTGCCGGAGAGTTGGTCATCAGCATCAACACCGTCACCCGTCATATCAGCAATATCTTCGCCAAGACCAGCACCAGCAACCGAGTGCAGGCAGCGGTGTACGCCGCCCGCCGTCACCTGGTGTAGGCCGCATCTACCGCTTCCACCCCCCCCCCCCCGCTATCCCTTCGCGCAATATTCCGGTCCAATCGATGATCCATCTCCCTTTGGCCGTTCTTCCACCGCTGAAAAATCACAGAGTCTTGCTCCAACGGGTGACCAACTACCTTGAGATCGGGATTTATTGGCGGGGCCATAGCACTGACAGCATGAAGAGGGACAGGCAACTCATCGTGGATTTCCTGTGTGAAGCGCTGGGCGGCCCGGTGATCTACCGGGGCCGCGACATGAAGACCTCTCATCAAGGCCTTCGGATCAGCGAGCATGAATGGGAGGTTTTTGCGGGCCTTGCTGTTGCGGCACTGGAGAAACTTGAGGTGCCGGAACAAGAGAAGCAGGAATTCCTCGACTGCGCCGTAGCCCTCAAGGACGACATCGTGGAGGTTGCGTGAAGGTGACAGCAGACACCTACAATGCGCAGGTCGAGTTGATCCGATCGGAATCACACCGGTTCAAGAAATATTTTCGTGCTTTGCCTCCCGAGGCGCTGAGTAGGCCCAGCACCTGCGAGAAGTGGAACGTTGGGGAAGTCATCGCCCACTTGGTCTGGTTCAAGGATACCTACGGGGGCATGATGGAAAGGGGGCTGCCTGGTGACCTATCTCCTGCCGCCGGATTTCCCTCGTTCCCCCTTGGGACGCCTAATAGACAGGTTATAGTTGACGAGTTTTACGGTCAGGCTGCCATCGACCTCCGGCGGACGCTAGGCGAAAATGTGATTTCGGCTCTTGGCGATTACTACAATTGGCTAGTTGACCTGCTGCAAGGGATCGGACCCGAAGATTGGGATAAGCCCTGTAATCACCCTGCCGGGATACGGACCGTGGAGAGTTTTCTTCCAACAATTTTAACGGAGTTGGCCCTTCACGAATGGGACATCCGCTCTAGTCTTACATCACCTGGCGAGTCTTTGCCCCATGTGTCAAACGGCATCATTCCCACCATAATGGAGAAGATCCCAGGCAACCGTGGCAGGCCCTGGTCAATCTCTTTCCCAGACATGGCCAATGCTCCCGGACCCATTCGTTACCGTTTTGAGTTGACTGGCGCGGGCGCCATGGAGACCGACTTGATATTTGAGGGCAACAAGGGCCGCATGGAACCCGCTGGAGAGGCGGCGGCTAATGTGACCGTAAATTGTGAAACCAGTACGTTTATTCTGCTGATATATGGCCGGCTCATTCTTGGTTCCGCGATGGCCGCCAATCTTTTGACAGCGAAGGGCGGACGGGATTTGATTTCCGCTTTCGACCGTTGGTTGGAGGGGAACTAGGTTCAGACGGGTTAAGCTCCACGATATTTGGACTCTCAGCGGAGTTGGGTAGACTTTGGATCTGAAAATCAGGAGCGGTTTTGATCGTAACAATATATCCCGGCGAAGACGGTAAATCCCACTTCGAGCACGTGGAACCCGAGACCTGGCAAACGGATTGGGAAGTCGACCCGGCCAGCGGCCCCATCAACTTCCGGAGCCGCGACCCAGGCTACTTTTTTGATCTGCACAATGAGTCACGCCGCCAGTACGTGATCACCTTGGCCGGGCAGGTGGATGTGGAAATAGGTGACGGGACTAAACTAACGTTTGGGCCCGGCGACGTGATATTCGCCACGGACCTGGACGGCCAAGGGCATAGCACAAGGACAGTGGGCGATGAGCCGTGGGTATATTGCTCTATACCGGCGGATTGATTGCAAACCGGCGCGGGCTTGGGCAATGGAAAGAAAATACGGCGGGAATACCCCGCCGTATTTTTTTATTCTCTCTAGATATCAGACGGCGACCGCCTCTCCAGGAGAAGCAGGTAATTGTTAGTGGCCATCGTCGTCAGAGTAATCAGATGTGGCCTTCGTGCATCTAAGTCAACGATGGCCTGATGGGTTATGATTCATTTTCATGCGGACGTTTGATCTTGCTGGTTTGACAGCCGCAGTTCTTGGTTCTAGACTCGTTCCTGATTAATGACTTAATGACGAATTCCGCCAGGGTTGTTGCTGGGTGGATAGCCCAGCTGATACGGTGACTGGCTCTGTAGGTGATGTTCTTGGCGTTACTTGGCACCATGCTCCACCGGTTAAATGTGGTTGGGGCATATCGGGAGCTCGGAACCGATAGGCAGCGCCGGGAAACCATGATAGCCCTGGCCTCCACCCAGCTTCTGGTCCAACTCTCCAGCATCCCCATAGCGTTGGCGATTCCTTCCATCGCCCGGCATTTTGATGTCGACGTGGCTCAGGCGGCGTGGCTGGTGATCGTCCGGCTTCTGGTGCTAGGTAGCACGGTTTTCTTGGCGGCGCGGCTGGGAGAAAAGTACGGACACGCCCGGATGTACCTGATTGGCGCGGTCATTCTCTGCCTGGGAAGCACCCTTGCAGCCACATCCGTCAGCTTGAACCAACTGATCTTTTGGAGTGGATTGGTCGGCATCGGCGGGGCTCTCATCACGGCCAATTCCAACGCCATATTGGCAATGGTGTTCGACAACACCGAAAGGGGACGCGCTTTTTCTGTTCCCGCGGTCGCGGCGCGTATGGGCGGTCTGATCGGCCTCGTGGCGTTTGGCCTCTTTTTACAATTCATCAGCTGGCGTTTGGTTTTCCTCACCTCGTTGCCCCTTGGGCTGCTGGCCATCAAGAACAGCTATCCCCTGTTGAGATACCAGGTTCAGCAGGCGGCGGATAATGCCTCGAAGATCAATATCAACTACTTCGGCGCCGTCTTGATGATTGTCACTCTGGCGACATTCATCCTCTCCGGGTTGCACATCCACGAAGGGGCTGAATCTTTTGTTTCCCCAGAGGCAGTTAGCTACCACCTTCCCATGAACATGCTTTTCCTGTCGCTGCTGGCTTTGTTCATTGTGGTGCAGATGCGCAGTAAAGAGCCATTCTTGGACATTCGGTATTTCAAGCAAAAATATTTTTCCATGGCCCTATTCACCAACACCACCGCCCATCTTTCCATGCTGGCGGTGACGACCTTGATTCCCATAATGGTGGAAGACGGGCTTGGACAACTGCCATTGATGGTCACCGTGGTGTTGTTCCCGAATCAGTTCTTGGGGCTTTTCTTGCCTACATTGGGTGGCTGGTTGTATGACCGGTATAACCCGCGATGGTTCCGCCCAGCCGCTCTGGCTCTGATCGCAGGCGCGTTCCTTATGGTGGGATTCTTCGCGGGAGATGTTCCGTTTTGGGTGCTGCCCATCATGTTGCTGCCGGCGGGCATCGGCTTCAACCTGTTCAGCACCGCCAATAACGCGGTGGTGATGAACGCGCTGGAAGAGAGCCGGAGCTTCGCGTCGGGTATGTTGGAAACCACCCGGCAGATGGGTCATACCATAGGGACGACTATAAGCGCGACTGTGTTGGGGTTAGCCCTGCCGGTGGCCATTAACGTGATGCCTGTGTTTGAAGCCCAGGCCGCCTACAGGCAAGGTTTTCAGTATTCCGCCCTGGTCGTGGTATGGATAATGGCGGCAGGCGCGTTCGTCGCCATATTCACGAAAACAGCGCGGCCCGTTAGTTCAGCCCCCGACCGGGAGCCCGCGCCGCAGGCCAGTGGCGATGGGTAGGGCAGCTGTGGGTCTCATTGAAACATGAATGGGAAACAAGAAAGGCGGCGGGAATGCTCCCGCCGCCTTTCTTTTATAGCTTACCGAGATAAAACCTGGCCCCCGTTAAGTCCGAATCCACCGATGGACCCGGATGGAGGGCGTGAGGACAGCGGAAGAGGGGGGAGGGAGTTGCAGGCGCGATGATCCGGGCTCGAATTCGGGTAGACGGGAGGTTGGCGGGCGGTCGCAGGCGCTTTTGGGGGCGCCGATGGCGGTCTGCAGTGGCTGTGCTGAGCGAGATGGCGGGATAGGACACGGGAAGAGGCGCTCGCGGACCGGGACTGGCGCGAGTTTGCCGGGACGTTCAGTTGGCCGGATGGCGGGTCAGTTGCAGACGGGTCGTCAGGCTGGGAGTGGCAGGGCGCGCAGCCGGGCCAGGGCGCGACTGAACTGGGTTTCCCAAGGCCAGCGCTGGGGCAGATGCAGGGTGAGGCGGCGCGCCGAGCGGGTGAGCCGTCCGGCCAGGGAGAAGAACCGTCGCCTGAGGGTCTTGGTGGTCACGATCTGCTCGCCCAGGCCGATGCGCGCGGTCCAGCGGGCCAGGTTGTGGGCCATCACCTGGACGGCCAGCCAGGCGCCGTTGGCGGCGAAGCGGCCGGACGGCATGTGGTTCAACCCGACGCCGTACTTGAGGTCGCGTATCGCATTCTCGATCTCGGCGTGGCGGCGGTGGTCGGCCTCCAGTTCCAGGGTCTCTCCGTCCCGGTCGGTGATGAAGCCGTGATAACTGTAGGTGGCGAAGAGGGCCAGTTGGGAACCGGGGGTCGGCTGCACCCGCCGGACGATGAGCCGCACCGGCGCGGCGTCCGGCTCACTCTGGAAGGGGGTATAAGTCGTCTCGGCCACAGCGGCGGCGCCGTCCATCCAGTAGGGAATCGGCGTCCAGGCAGCTTCGGGTATGGCCTCGATGAGATTGCGCAGGCTTTTGTGCTGGCGGATGGTGATGGAGAAGCGCACGTCCAGCTTGCGGCAGACGGCGACCACGGCGTGGGTATAGAAGCCGCTGTCGGCCCGCAGGGTGATCTGCCCGCTGGCGCCAGCGTAGCGCACCCGCCCCACCGTCTCCCGCAGGAAGTGGGCGGCCCCGCGGGCGGTGTTGGCGCGGCCCTCGCGCAGCCGGGACATCAGCACGTCGCCGGCGCCGGCGGCGACGGCCAACAGCGGGTGATAGCCCCGGGCGCCGGTGTAGCCGTGGTGGCGGGCGCCCTCCTTGGCCAGTCCGTAGGTCTCGCAGATCGTCGAATCAAGGTCGATGGTAAATGGTGCGTCGCCGGGTCCGGCTCCGGCCTGCCAGGCCCGGGCCAGCAACTCGCGGCTCACCCGGTCCAGTTGGCGGACGTGGCTCCAGCGAAAGCTGGGCAGGAAGGCGCCCAGGGTGCAGGGCGCCTTCCTGCCCAGGGTGCAGGCTGTCCCGCCGGCGCGCAGCGCATCGGCGTCGTCGATGCAGTCGCCGCCCGCCAACGCAGATGCCACCAGCGTCATCATCTTGTCACCGGTGTTGGCTCGGCCTGGGGCCCGGCCCAGGTCCAGGCGCCGGTCAACCAGTTGGGAAAGGCCGAGGTGCAAGGCCAAGGTGGCGGGAAGGAGCAGGCCGGCATTGTTGACCAGGCGGTGGTCGTCGAAGGTGATGTGGATGCGGTCGAGGTGGTTGCGTGGTCGCATCTATTGGGTGCTCCTTGTTTCTGGTCGGTTTTCTGTTATAAAACCATTATCCCAGATTCAGAGGAGCACTTCCTTCCCTATCCGCCCTGTCGCGACACGCCCTCTATCGGTGGATTCGGGTTTAGGCGAGGCCACCGGGTTCACCGGCAAGCACACCTACCGTTGCCAGTTATGCTGCTATTCTGGCAGAAGCCGGAGCACGTCGGTGTGCCTGGGCCTAAGAGCGAGGAAGTGGCGGCGGTCGAGGGTGGCCAGTTTATGCTCATTCAGCCGCTCGGTGACTGCCAGGACTCCGGCGTCCACAAATCCCACATCGGAGTCAGAATACCGGTCGCAAATTTGCCCTACACGGCGATAATCTTCGAACTGTAAATCCTCGACGTGGTAGGCGCCCGACGCGATGTCGTCGAGGAGGGCGGCAAATACTCCCGGATGCAGACGGATATGAACCCAATAGTCAACCTCTACCAAAACGGGCGACGGGATGACCAATGGCTCATCGGCCTCTTCTATGAGTCGACGGCAGGCAAGGTGATCAGCATCACTCCGGTCGAGGGAGGCATATAGCGGACCCGTGTCCAAGATCAGCGCCATTGATGCGGCTCGGGCCGCTCATCGGCCGTCCGTCGTGAAGTGTCGCTTTGGCCAGACGCTCCCATACCGAGGCTTCGCGGCCTTGGTTGATAATTTTTGGTTTTCTCTTCTAGGGCATCCCGGATCAGAGCTGCAATAGACGTTCTTCGTTCAGCGGCAATTAGGCGCAAACGTTGGAGTAGTTCATCGGGAATGGAAATTGTGGTGCGGCTCATGACATCATGATATCAATGATGATGTCATGATGTCTAATTAGGAGCGGGGCGCGTTCCACAACTCTGCCATGGCCGTGGAGCCGCTGGCTCCAGCGGGTGCCCGGATGAAGCCAACCGGACGCTAATGATACCCGTCCATGCGAAACTGTTCAGAGTTGAGGGGAAGTGAGCAACCGGCGGCATTCCAGGAGGGGATTGAGACCTCTGGCCCGCCAGGTGCCAAAGAGGGATGCCAAGGTCATCTTGCTGTCGGCGCCCTGCCCTGAGCGGGCGCCGCCGCTGATCTTGCGACTGGTTACCAGATGCCGCAGGCTCCGCTCGGCGGCGTTGTTGTCTGAGGGCACGGCTGGGTCCGACACGAAGACAAACAGTTCCTTGATGAACCGTTCCATGCGCCGGCAGAGCTTGGCCTGAACCGCCAGGGGATCTTTAAGGAAAGGCCGCGCCAAGACCATTAGTTTCTCCTCCAGCATTAGCTGGGTGCGATGGCCTGGCTGGGCTCGGGGAAGGACCGAGGCCTTGGCCTCCGTGTAGACCTGGTGAACCGCCTCGGCCCACTGAGCCAGCCCAGCGTCTTCTGGGTACAACCCTTTCAGGTCATGGATATCCCGCAGCAGATGAGCCCAGCACCGTTGCTTCAGGCCCGGGTAGTGGTTATAGGCGGCGTAGAAATCACTGACCAACACTCCGCTGAAGGAGGAATCCAGCACCTCATCCACCACCCCCTTATCCCGACCCGACGCAGGAAGTATCGTTCGCTGGGAGTGCTGAAGGTCCAAACATAGCCGTTGCTCCCGTCCTGGCGCCAGCCGGTTTCGTCGCCCTGCACCACGGGACTGGCGCGGACTTGCTCGAGCACCTCTCGCACCGCCGTCTCAGCCTGACGGGCTACTCCATGGACGGCCTCGACGATGGCGCCAACACTCAGGTGCAACTGATGGACGCTCTCCAGGTACCATTGGATGATTCTTATGGGCAACCGTCCCTCCTCCCGCAGGGTCACCATCAGGCTTACCAGATTGACCCCCAGGCGCTGCTGGCCCAGAACCACCCCCTGCAGGGCCTCTTTGGGCAGCCGGCGCCGCTGGCATACCGGACATATGCGGGCTACCAGATCGTGCTCGGTCACTTCTACCGGAGCCACCGGTAGCTCAATGACTTCCCGAGTTCGCTGTACCCATCCGCCGTCCAGGTGAGTCCCGCAGTCGGGACAGACCGCCACGGCATGCTCCACCCGCCGGGTAGGAGTCATGCGCTGGCGGGCGAAGCCATGGCGGCGCGGCTTTCTGGGCTCCTTTTTCTCCGGCGCTTGCCGGCTGGAGTGCGGCTGATTACCCGGCATCCCCGACGACCCGCGCCGGTTGGGACGGGATTCCAGAACCCCAATCCGCCTTTGCAAATCGGCAATGACTCCCCGCTGGCCGGCAATTATCTCCAGCAGAGTTTCGCGACTCGCCGCGTTCAGGTCTAGTTCAGTGTCCACCTCCCTGGTATGCCACAACTCCCCCGGCCATGCCAGCGTTTTTCCAACGGCTTTGAGCCAATTCACCTCATCAAGTCTGAACAGTTACGTCCATGCCGTGGTCTTGATTTTTCCAAACAACCGGGCTGGCTACCGGAAGTGGCTGCCGCTAAAACAACGCCACTGGGTTCACCGGCGAGCCGGTGCCGCCTACCACCCGAAGCGGGTTGATTGTCAGCATGAACTCGTAGCAGTTCTCTTCGGCGCAGGCTTCGGCCAGGGGTTGGAGCAGCGAGTTGTCCAAGAGGCCTATGCCGTAGGCGAAGATGGAGCCGTGGACACTCCAAGGAAGGCCGTAGCCGTTGGGCGTGTGGTCCATCATGTCCCACACCAGCACGCAGCAGTTGGAATCCTTTATGAACTTCAGGCAAGAGGCATGCAGGCCAGGACGCAGTTCCCGGTCGCTGCCCCACAGCGGATTTCCGTCTTCGTTCCACTTTTCCCGGCCGCCGTAGACCACCAGCGCGTCTCCTGGCTCCATTGTGACGCCCTGCTCTTTGGCGATGTCCTCAAGCTCCCAGCCGTGGATTGGTTTATCCTGAGTGACGTAAGGCTCGCCCCGGTGTTTGGGCACGTCCAGCAGCACGCCACGGGTGATAATGCCTTCCTTCCAATGCTCGATGGATCCCCAAACCGCGCCGTCGAAGGTGATCACCTCCTTTGGGTCGGCGCCGTTCCACATCCCGTTGTGGTCCCAAACGTGGCACAGGGCGTCCAGATGGGTGGTCGCGGTGCCGTGGTAGGCGATGCCGTAGTAGTCGGTTGCTGAGCCACTGGTGTCCTCACGGATGCTTCGCTTCATGAAATGGTGGGCCGGCGTTGGATTGTTTGGCGCCGGCAGCTTGGGGAATTCTCGGCTTAGGGAGACCGCCCGGCCGGTCTTGACCAACCTGGCGGCGGCGGCACGCTTCTCGTTGGTCACCATATTCACCGCGCCAACCTGGTCGTCACTGCCCCAGCGGCCCCAGTTGTTGTCCTCTTTCAAAAATGCTGCGATTTCTTCTTTTGTGGGTATTCGGCGTTCCATCGGCCGTTCTCCTTTAGCTTGAGTAAATTTTCTAGCCGCTCCTGGAAGAAGGCAGGCCTGTTATTCCACTTGTTCTTGGACGCATTTAAAGAACCGGTCCATCGTGGTTTTGGCCACGCTGCCCATCAGCCGTTGGCCCACTCGGGCTACGGCGCCGCCCACCTGGGAATCCGCGGCCACGTTCACCTGTGTCTTGCCTTCGGATTCTTCTAATGTGATGTCGGCGTGCCCGTCGGCGAATCCCATGGGGCCGTTGGCCTGTATCGACAATCTGAAAGACTGATGGGGATTCATCTCGGACATTGATATGGTGGCGTTGTACTTCCCGTTGATGGGGCCGAACGAGATGCCCAGGCTAGCCTTGTACTGGTTATCGCCGCTGGCCTCCATGGACTGGCATCCGGGTATGCATCTAGACAGAGCGTCTGGGTCGGTCAAAGCGGTCCATATCTTTGCCGCCGGCGCGCTGAAAGTATAAGAGCCTGAAAGTTGCATGGCTGCGTCCTAATCCATTTGGTCTGCCAACAATAGCAGGTCTAGCAAGACTTGGGCGCCTTCGGCGCACGCTTGGGGAGTCGAAAACTCCATCGGCGAATGGCTGATGCCATCTATGCTGGGCACGAAGATCATTGCAACGTTGGTGATGGCGGCCATGGCCTGGGCGTCGTGACCCGCTCCGCTGGGCAACCGCTCTGTGGCCAAACCCAGGCCGGCCGAAGCCTGGGCGACCAAGTCCTGCATTTCCTGCTTTATGGGCGCTGGAATCGTGGGTGGCAAGGCTTGAATCTCTACGGAGACGCCGTCGGAATCTTGTATGATCGCGGCGTTACGCCGGAACTCGGCCTCGGCGGCGGTAAGGGCATTGCTGTCCACGTCTCGAAATTCGACGCTGAAGCCTACTGTTCCAGGAACGACGTTGGTGGCGTTTGGGCTGACGGAAACCCGGCCCACCGTGCCCACCCGGCAGACCTCCAACTCGGAAGCGATACGTTCCACGGTCAAGATCAGACGGGAGGCGCTGAGCAACGCATCGTGGCGCAGGCCCATGGGCGTAGTGCCGGCGTGGTTGGCGGCCCCCTTTACCTCCACCTCAAAGGCAGCCCGGCCGGTGATACCGGTGACCACCCCGATGGGAGTTCCCGAACGGTCCAGGGCTGGGCCTTGTTCTATGTGCAACTCCAAATAGGCGGATAGATCTCCGGGCTTGCGGATGGCTTCGTGGATGCGAGACAGGTCTCCGCCGATGGCTTGCAGTCTGGTTTCCAGCCCAACCCCTTCATGGTCCACCGCCGTCAGGTCTTCGGGAGACAAGGAGCCGGCCATGGCGCGGCTTCCGAACAACCAATGGGGAAAGCCGGTGCCCTCTTCGTTGGTGAAGACCAGAACTTCGAGAGGATGCCTGGTGGCCGTTCCCTCGTCTTGCAGCGTCTGCAAACATTCGACAGCGCCCATCACACCCAGCGCTCCGTCATACTTGCCGCCGGAAGGCACGGTGTCGATGTGGGAACCCAAGGCAAAAGGGGTTAGGCCAGGCACGGACCCATCTTTGCGCCCGATGATGTTTCCAGCGGGGTCTATACGGACGTCAAGACCAACCCGGCGCATCAGTTCCATGGTGTGGGCCCTGCCTTCCACGTCAAAGTCGGAAAAGGCGACTCGCTGCATCCCCTGATCGGTGTGGCCGATTCGACCCAGGTCCTCCAGGGAGTGGTTTAGGCGTAAGGCGTTGATTTTGGGTGCGGGCATATGTTCGGTCCTTTTAAGGGTCTATCCAGTTTTCTACAGCAAGTCCTGGAATTCGTGAGAAATGTCGAACATTGTCTCAAGAGATCATCGCGCCTGGGGCTTCGATTCGCGCCGTATACCATCTCGCCCACGGTGATGGCGGTAGTGAATTGATCTTCCGGGGCGACCGAAGCCAGGCGAACTAGCAGCGCCGGCGATGGCGCCCTGCGCAAAACATGACTTAAGGTGTCGGTATCGAACAGGTACATCATTCGTCCAGGTCGACTGGCCGGTCCTCTGCCCGCCCACGTTGGACGTAAATGTTCTCAATCATGAGTTCGAAGTCGTCGAAATCGGCACACGCCCCGGCAGCCGACAGAAGACCTCTCACAGGCGCCTTTTGTTGTTCCAAAATCAACAAGTCCTCGGCTGATACCAAAGCGGCCATGGGCTTCCCCCGGCGCTGAACCAAGAACCGCTCGTTGTTGTAGGCCACACGGCTCATCAACTCGGATAAGCGCTTTTTTGCATCGGCGACATTCATCGTCTCGGTCATGTTGGTCTCCTTTGGGTCATGATGACCTATTGACCATCATACTACTCACACGGCAATCGGAGAGTTCATCGCAAAACCCCTACTACACCAGCACCTTGAATCCGTAGCGGGGCTGGTTGAGGTCTCCTTCCTCGAAGCGGGACATGCGTAGGGTGGATATGTCTATGGTGGTGGCTTGGCCGTCCAGGATCAGCTCGGTCATCAGCAGGCCGGCCATGGGGGACAGCTTGAACCCGTGACCGCTGAACCCGGTGCAGATGTAGAGACCCTCTATGCCTTTAACCCGGTCCATGATTGGATGAGAGTCGGGAGTCGATGTGTAGAGCCCGGCGTATCCGGTGGTGTATTCGGCGTCGGCCATCACCGGTATACGCCGGGCCAGGCGGGTCCACACATCCTGAATAAACGCCTGGGTGGGCCTGGGCGCGAATAATTCGGGGTCTTCCACAGCGTCTTCCATGTTGCCGTTGCCCACCAGGGTGAGATCGGTGCTTTCCGGCCGGAAATAAACCAGGTTGGCGATGTCGGCCCCGCCGGGATGGTATGGAAGCTCGTCCATGGGGCGTCTAAGGTGGATAACCTCGTGGCGCGTGGCCTCCAAGGGCAGGTCGATGCCGTGCTCCAGCAGGAACCGGCGGCTCCAGGGTCCGGTGGCTATCACCGCCGTCGGTGTCTCGATTCGCCTGTCCGCGGTGTTCACCGCGACCACCTTGCCTCCGGCGACTTCGATGCCGGAGGCGGGGCTTTGCAGTGTGACCGTTGCTCCCAAATCCCTGGCCCGGGCGGAAAAGGCCGCGGCCGTGCCCGAAGGGTCGGCGTATCCCGACACTGGCTCGTAGGCGATGGCGGCGCAGTCGTCTACGTAGAATTGGGGAGCGATCTCCAGGGCCTCTTTACGGCTGATGATGCTGGTCTGGATGCCGCACTCTTGCTGCATAGCCACGTTGGCGTGAAACGCCGGCAGGTCTTCGTCGCCGGTGAAGATCAAGAAACCGGTTTGGGTCAGGCCGCAGTCGCCGCCGATCATCTCGTCGAAATTTTGAAAAACCTCCAGGCTTTGCCAGGCCATATGGGCGTGGACCTCGTTGGAATAGTGCATGCGCACCACCCCGGAGGACCGGCCTGTGGAGCCGGAACCCAAAAGATCGCGCTCCAGCAAGACGGAGTTGGTCAAACCACGGGCGGCCAAGTTGTAAAGGATGCTGCACCCCATCACGCCGCCGCCGATGACCACTGCTTCAGCTGTAGAAACCATTAGATGTCCCCATTAGTCAGAGATTGGAGTTTCATGCCGCGCATTCTACACTAGGCGTTTGCGCGAGGTAGAAACCGACCCCCGCTCCGCCGTATGGTACGGCCAACGGAAAATGCCTCTTGCCCTGTGGTTTCACATGTATATAATTGGCTATTAGAGGCGGCTGAATGAGCCCGCCGGGTCAATTCCACACTGCTACGAGTTAGGGAGGAACAGCCATGGGCGCAACGGAACAGATCGCAAAATGGGTGATTAACACCGGCTATGAGGATATCCCGCCTGAGGCTATTCGAGTGGCCAACGAGTCTTGCTTCGACCTTTTGGGCGTCATCCTTGCTGGATCCACCGAGCCGGTGGGCGAGATCATCCGGGGTTACGTGGAAGATCAGGGCGCTGCTGCGCAGGCCACCGTGCTGGCGTCGGGCTTGCAGAGTTCCCTGGCCAACACGGCATTGGCCAACGGCACCATGGGCCATGCCCTGGATTATGACGATTTCGGCGGCTTTGGCCATCCCACCGTAGCTATCTTCCCGGCCTTGCTGGCCATCGGCGAAAATTCGGGCGCCACGGGGCGCGACCTTCTGGAGGCATACGTTGTGGGGTGCGAGGTCGGTCTGGCCCTATCCCACACTACCAAATACAACCAGATGGACAAGGGGTTTCACAGCACGGCCGTCATTGGCCGCTTGGCCTGCACGGCCGCCTGCGCCAAGCTGATGAAACTTGACGAACACCAGACCATTATGGCTTTGGGAATGGCCGGGTCCATGTCCAGCGGGTTGATCCACAACTTTGGCACCATGACCAAGCCATTGCACGCCGGTCTGAGCTGCCGCGACGGTGTCACCGCCGCCCAGTTGGCCCAACGTGGATTGACGGCTGGAGACCAGGTGATCGAGCATCCCCTGGGATTTGCCAACACGGTTTTGGGCGAAGGTATCTACGACCTGGACGCCATGGCTGAGAACCTGGGCAAGCCCTTCCGGATTCAGGACGCTCTGATGATCAAGAAATACCCCTGCTGCGGCGGCAACCACGCCATGTTGGACAGCCTTTTTAGTCTCATGCGGGACAACGATTTCACATATGACGAAGTGGAAAGCGCCGAGGTCGATCAGTCGTATCTGTCGGTGGTGATGCTTTACCAAGAGCCTGATGATGGCTTGAAGGGGAAGTTTAGCGCCAAATACAATGTGGCGGCGGCGCTGGTGGACGGCGAGGTGGCCATCGACACGTTCAAAGAAAACAGAATCTCCGAAGTCACGGTTCAGGAGACCATGGGCAAGGTACGCACGCGGGTGATGGCCAAATCCGAAGAAGGTTTGACCGACCAGAGTAAAGGGCTCCCCATTAGAATTACCCTGAAAGACGGGAGGGTTTTGGAGCACACCACGGCGCGGCGCAACATATTGGGCAGCCAGGGGAATCCCTGGGGATTTGACAGCATCAAAAGTAAGTTCCAGGTTAACGCCGGCCTCGTTCTGCCCGAAGAAGGGGTTGCCCAGGCTATCGAGACGTGGTCCGACATTACCAAAGTGGAAGACCTTTCCGCCGCAATCAAAAGCACATTGGTGGGCGGAATTCGCTAACCGGACATCAAACGCTTGACCGGCTGGGCGGCCTACCCTAGCATTGGCCACCCCATATAGGAAGGGATTCAGGCAGGCAGCCGGTTAAAATTTTATTTGCCGTCATCTGGCGACCCAAGGAGATAGAAATGGCACGACAAGGCGACGGCCCGATAGAGCTATACGAAGCTGCGGTCCAAGGGTTCCGGCAGACGCTGTCTGGAGTGCAATCCGGCCAAATGGGCGATTCAACTCCTTGCACCGAGTGGGACGTCCAGAAATTGATCATTCACAACCTCAAGGTATTTGGTTTCGCCGCAGGCGTGTTGGTAGAGAACATCACAGTCGATTCCATGCAAGTCGAAGGCCCCATACCCGAAGGGGATCCGGTAAAGGCACTCGACGATGCCGTGGCCGAGGTGTATGGAATCATCAAGGCCGCCGGTTCGGTGGACACCCAGATCAACACCCGAAACTGTTCAGAGTTGAGGGGAAGTGAGCAACCGGCGGCATTCCAGGAGGGGATTGAGACCTCTGGCCCGCCAGGTGCCAAAGAGGGATGCCAAGGTCATCTTGCTGTCGGCGCCCTGCCCTGAGCGGGCGCCGCCGCTGATCTTGCGACTGGTTACCAGATGCCGCAGGCTCCGCTCGGCGGCGTTGTTGTCTGAGGGCACGGCTGGGTCCGACACGAAGACAAACAGTTCCTTGATGAACCGTTCCATGCGCCGGCAGAGCTTGGCCTGAACCGCCAGGGGATCTTTCGCCAGGGGATCTTTAAGGAAAGGCCGCGCCAAGACCATTAGTTTCTCCTCCAGCATTAGCTGGGTGCGATGGCCTGGCTGGGCTCGGGGAAGGACCGAGGCCTTGGCCTCCGTGTAGACCTGGTGAACCGCCTCGGCCCACTGAGCCAGCCCAGCGTCTTCTGGGTACAACCCTTTCAGGTCATGGATATCCCGCAGCAGATGAGCCCAGCACCGTTGCTTCAGGCCCGGGTAGTGGTTATAGGCGGCGTAGAAATCACTGACCAACACTCCGCTGAAGGAGGAATCCAGCACCTCATCCACCACCCCCTTATCCCGACCCCGACGCAGGAAGTATCGTTCGCTGGGAGTGCTGAAGGTCCAAACATAGCCGTTGCTCCCGTCCTGGCGCCAGCCGGTTTCGTCGCCCTGCACCACGGGACTGGCGCGGACTTGCTCGAGCACCTCTCGCACCGCCGTCTCAGCCTGACGGGCTACTCCATGGACGGCCTCGACGATGGCGCCAACACTCAGGTGCAACTGATGGACGCTCTCCAGGTACCATTGGATGATTCTTATGGGCAACCGTCCCTCCTCCCGCAGGGTCACCATCAGGCTTACCAGATTGACCCCCAGGCGCTGCTGGCCCAGAACCACCCCCTGCAGGGCCTCTTTGGGCAGCCGGCGCCGCTGGCATACCGGACAGATGCGGGCTACCAGGGCGTGCTCGGTCACTTCTACCGGAGCCACCGGTAGCTCAATGACTTCCCGAGTTCGCTGTACCCATCCGCCGTTCAGGTGAGTCCCGCAGTCGGGACAGACCGCCACGGCATGCTCCACCCGCCGGGTAGGAGTCATGCGCTGGCGGGCGAAGCCATGGCGGCGCGGCTTTCTGGGCTCCTTTTTCTCCGGCGCTTGCCGGCTGGAGTGCGGCTGATTACCCGGCATCCCCGACGACCCGCGCCGGTTGGGACGGGATTCCAGAACCCCAATCCGCCTTTGCAAATCGGCAATGACTGCCCGCTGGCCGGCAATTATCTCCAGCAGAGTTTCGCCACTCGCCGCGTTCAGGTCTAGTTCAGTGTCCACCTCCCTGGTATGCCACAACTCCCCCGGCCATGCCAGCGTTTTTCCAACGGCTTTGAGCCAATTCACCTCATCAAGTCTGACCAGTTACACCTGTCGTACTATAGTATGAACATGGAATGAAAATCAGGTGCATCATGGCCAAGATAGCGATCAGCCTTTCAGAAGAAGTCCTCCAGGCCGTCGAGAAAGAGCGGCTGGCCAACGGCCAGAGCCGCAGCGAGTTTTTTCGCCGGGCTGCGGAGGTATATCTATCGCGGATAAAACAGAGAGAACAGGGAGAGCAATACATCAAAGATATCCAGAGACGAGTGACGAAAGGGCACTCGCGGAATCCACGATTCACCACTCTTTCGACGCCGATGCGGACAGAAAATACTGGGAACAAGAGTTTCGTAAATGAGGAGGGGCGAAATCTGGTGGGACTACGGGCCGGCCCCGCCTGGGCGCCGGCCCGTAGTCCTCATTTCTCGGGACGAAGCCTATGTTTTTCGAGAATTGGTCTCCATCACCCCGGTCGGCAGGCGAATCCGGGGCATCAGCACGGAAGTGCCGTTGGGACCGGAAGACGGTTTACCCACGATCTGCGCGGTTAATCTCGATAGCATGACCACAATACCCAAAGATACGCTTCTACGGCACATTTCCAGCCTGGACTTCGCCAAGACACAAGCGGTGGATTCCGCCGTTCGATTCGCCTTGGAATTGAAAAGCTAATTCCGGATGCGGCGAAGTGCCCCGATAATCAAGGAATGGGACATTTATTTGGCGCCGTGGGACACGATCGAACCGGGGCCGCCACAACCCCATGCTAGCCGGAACCGCAAGATAGCCTAAACCAAGGAGACCCCATGGAAACCGTGATCATCGCAATTCTGGCGCTGGTCTCTTTGGCTCTCATCGCGGCTCTATTGGTGGTTGTCCGGCGTCCGGACCAGAGACAAGGCGGCATGAAGGACATCTTGGAAACCCTGGTGGACCCGCGTGTGGCCGAAATGCGGTCGGAGATGAACAAAGTGTCGGACCTCGTCCGCAACCTGGAAAAGGACCGGGAGAACAAATTCGGCCAACTGACCAACCAGTTGAAAAACGTGGGCGAGCAGACCTCGTTGTTAGCCTCAACAACCGGTCAGCTTCGGGAGGCATTGGCCAACACCAGAGCCAGGGGCCAATGGGGCGAGCGAATGGCGGAAGACGTGCTCAGGCTCACCGGATTCGTAGAAGGCGTCAATTATCTGAAGCAGGCAACTATAGGAAGGTCCGGAGGAAGCTCCGGGGAAAACGGCGGCGCCCGGCCCGATTTCACCTTCCTACTTCCCCAAGATCGAAAGCTGAACATGGACGTGAAATTCCCCCTCGACAACTACATGAAATGCGTGGAGGCCAAGACCGTCGAAACCGAGACCCAGTTTCGGCAGCAATTCGTTCGCGACGTGCGGGACAGATTAAAAGAAGTGGTCACCCGCGACTACATCGACCCCAGCCAAAAGACGCTGGATTACGTGCTTGTTTTCATCCCCAATGAACAGATCTACCAATTCATCCACGAGCACGATAGCTCGTTAATTGAAACGGCCATGACCAATAAAGTGGTGCTATGTTCGCCCGTATCGCTATTCGCCATTCTATTGGTGATTCGCCAAGCAGTGGACAACTTCACCCTGGAGCAAGGCTCCAACCAGATAGCCGCGCAGATGGGAGCGTTCAAGAAGCAGTGGGAATCGTTCGTAGATCAAATTGATCGCCTGGGTAAAAGCATCCAGGTTGTTCAAAGTCATTTTGACCTCCTGTCCGGCAGGCGCAGGCGAGCCCTGGAGCGTCCGTTGAACCGGATAGAAGCGATTCGGCAGGATCTAGGCCTGGGCCTTCCCGCCGGAGCAGCTGATGACGACGCCCAGATGGATCTTGAATTGCCCGAACTGGAACTCGCGGAAGCAGGGGAACCAGAAACGCGATGAGGTGCTCAACACGAGCCTGCTAGCTAAACGGCGCGCTGCGGTCTTGGAGAATTTCTTCGGATCCACAGAGATCCTATAACGGGGCCGTTCATCCAATGATCATGAAAAACCGTAGACTCAGCGCAACGACGACTTTCGCCTTGGTGTTAGCGCTGGCGGCCGCATGCGGCAACCCTCCCGCACCCAAAACGTTCGAGCCAACGGCCACTCAGGTATCCACGCCTTCTCCAGAACTCCTGCCAGAAACTTTGACGGATCTTTTGATTGAGACATTGGACCCCATAAAAGGGGACCCCATAACAGGCGTTCCAGCCATAGGTCAACCAATCGCCACGGCGATTCCTCAGGATAACTTGATTTGGCGCCTATCTTCTCCGCCCGACGGTCTTCTCGACGTGGGGAAAGAATTTTCATTTACTTTGGACCTAAACCAAAGCTAAGGTGAAACCTACATAAAACGAACCCGAAGAGGAGTTGCGATATTCTGTAAAAGAAGTTGAGTGGCGGTGGAGGATGGGATGACAGACATAGTGCAACTCCTGGAAGAGCGGCAACTCAATGTAGGTGATTTACGGGAAAGGATGTATCGGGCGCCAACACCTCGTGAGCGGGAGCGATGGCATGGGCTATGGTTGTTGGCCCAAGGGTGGTCGGCCACTCAAGTGGCTGAGGCTTTGGAGAGAGAGCCTCATACCATCGGAAACTGGCTGGACAACTTTCGCCAAGGCGGGGCCCAAGGTTTGGTCTTTGAGCAGACTGGGGGTTCCCCCCCGTCTTGAACCGAGGTCAACAGAACCAACTGAAGTCTGCGGTGCAAAATCCGCCTGGGGAGGCGGGGATTGAATTGTCCAACTGGAACTGGAAAGTAGTAAGGCAATTTCTCAAGCAGAGCTTTGACCTGGGGCTGAGTCGGAGCAGTTGCTTGAACTACCTCCATCGGTTGGGCTTCGTGCTGAAGCGACCCAAGAAACGCCTCCTGAAAGCCAAGGATGAAGAACGGAAAGCCTTCGTCCTCCAGTACAGCCAAATCCGAGAGGAGGCCCAAGAGAGTGGAGCCAAGATCTTCTTCGTGGATGAAGCCCACTTTCGGGCCGATGCCGACCTGCGAGGCAAATGGGTACTCAAGGGAGAGGCAGCGCTGGTGGACTCCACCAGTCCCCGGTGGGGAGAGAAGGCCTGCTACTACTCGGGAGTTTGTCTGGAGACTGGGGAGGTGGAAGCCATGGAAATAGCTGGAAACAGCAATGCCGAGACCTCCACCGCCTTTTTACAGCAGCTAAGAGCAAACCATCCTGGACCTCTGGTAGTAATCTGGGACAATGGGCCAGCCCACCGAGGAGCAGCGATTCGCAGCTATTTGACCACTCCTGACTTGCATCTGAGGTTGGTGGCCTTACCGGCCTACAGTCCAGACTTCAACGCCGACGAAGCCGTCTGGGACTGGGCCAGAGAAGAGGTCACGGCCAACGAATGCCACGGAACAAAAGCCAAAGTCCAAGAGAAGATGAATCAATTCTTCGGCGGGCTAATTCATCGTAAGGATGAAGTGAAACATCGCTGCCGAACCCGGTTACAGGCCCGAGCCGATGCTTTGATCTTTACACCTGCCGTGCCTTTGCCATCACTGCCCAATGTAGTTCCCACCTTGGCTTTGGTTTAGATCATAGCCACCGGTATAGAGTGAATCGTCGGTCGTCTCGTGATTCACAATGGCAGAGGCGCTACCGGCCGGAAATTCGACCTCAACTCGTTTCAAGGTAGTCACAGGGTGAATGTGTGGGAGTACGCGAATGAAGCCGGTGCCATCAGTTCTCCAAAAATCCACCGATACGGTTAGTGCTTCGGAAGCATTGCCGGATCGAGTGAGTAGGAAGGGCACAGTGGAACCTTCCCGAGCTGTTATTGATAAACTGCTGCTGCTAATGTAGTTATCCGCACCTTGGGTCGCGCTGCCCGCGCGGTTGATTTCAATGGTATAGACCCGCAATGGCCCGTCCACCGCATATGAATAGACGCCTATCAAAATGAGGTTTCGTCCGTGGTTGAGCCTAACATCGCGCCCTTCGACTTCCCACAGATTATCGTCCGACCCGTAATCGCCAGGCGTTAGGTTCACATACACGTTGGAACTTGATTCAGGTCTGGCCGTAACGGTAACGCGTTCAACGGTGCTGGCGACGTTCGCAGAGTAAGTCTGCACCGCCGGATCAAAGGTTCCCAGATCAATAGCCGTGCCGTTCTCATCGGTGATGGTAAGATAACCAAGATTTAGAGTACGTTCACTTTGAGCCCAGAGTAAATTAGGGGACGCAAAACCAATTGCGGCGGCCAAGAGGGCCATGAGAGCGAGGGCCCAAATCCGTCCTGTCCCGCCTCTTGCCATTGTATGAATTGTGACTTGTAGCTTGGTCATTTCGGCTTCCCTTCCTTTTTCGTAATTGAGGGTGGGTCAAGAACGAGTCCTGGTGCTCCGTCTCCTCCAGGGGGGCGCAGAGGCCCGTGTAGAAACAGTGCCCGTCGAGAGACCCCTGTCGGGTGAGGAGTGAACAGCCACATCTTCGCAGGCAGAATTGGTTCGGTTCAGAGCGGTGCGAATCGCATCCTGCAACACCTGCGGACGGTCACAGATGTTGTTGGGACCGTCGTGGGCAAGAACCACACCATCGCTGTCGGTGGGGCTGTATGTAACTGACTCTGTTCTCTCATCGGGAGCGGCTCTCCAGCCGCGGCGCCCCAGCTCCGGTCCTGCCGGGCCATGACGTTAGCTGCCCGGGTTCAGGACAAGGGCAACCGGCAGGCGTTATGCGTAATCCAGGCAATATCATACCGTTTCGTATATGTAGTCAGCGTGTTAATACGGGTTTTGATGCGTGTAATTACCATGTATTTCCTCACAGTGTGCTAAACTACGGGCCTGCATGGGGCAGGATGGTCCACCAGCCCGCACCAGGAGGGGACAACATGAAGGATGACGGCGACCTCCGCCGGGAAATCGAGGCCCTGCGGGAGCGGCTGTCCCGCCTCAGCGAGGCCAGCCTGCGCATCAACGAGAGCCTTGACCTGGACTCGGTGCTGCAGGGCGTCCTGGACAGCGCCCGCACACTGACCGGCGCCAGGTATGCCCTGATCACCACCCTGGACGGGTCGGGCCAGGCGGAGGAATTCCTCGTCTCCGGCCTGACCCCCGATGAAGCCCGGCAGTTGTGGGAACTGCCCACGGGTCAGCAGTTCTTCCAGTACCTCAGCGGACTTCCCGGCCCGCTGCGGGTGAGGGACTTCGCCGGTCACGTCCGGTCGATGGGCCTTCCCGATTTCCATCCGCCGGCGCCGGTGAGCTCTTTCCTGGCCGCCCCGCTGCGCCACCAGGGGGCCTCAGTGGGCAACATCAATGTTGCCAGGAGCGAGCCCGGTCAGGAGTTCACCAGGGAGGATGAGGAGACCCTGGTGATGTTCGCCTCCCAGGCGGCGCTGGTCATCGCCAACGCCCGCCGGCACCGGGATGAGCTGCGGGCCCGGTCCGACCTGGAGACCCTCATCGACACCTCCCCCGTGGGCGTGGTCGTCTTCGCCCTGAGCACGGGAACCCCGGTGTCCTTCAACCGGGAGGCGCTGAGGATCCTGGAGGTCCTGCGGACCCCCGGCCATCCCGTGGAGCAGCTCTTGGAGGTGCTGACCATCCGGAGGGCCGACGGGTCGGAGTTCTCCCTGGAGGAGTTCCCCCTGGCCCGGATGCTGGCCACCAGCGAGACGGTGCGGGCCGAGGAGATCGTCATGACGGCGCCGGATGGCCGCAGGATCACCGTCCTGATCAATGCCACTTCCATCCGCTCGGAGCGGGGTGAGGTGGAGTCGGTGATCGTCATCCTGCAGGACATGACGCCGCTGGAGGAGCTGGAGCGGCTGCGGGCCGAGTTCCTGGGCATGGTCAGCCACGAACTGCGGGCCCCGCTGGCCTCCATCAAGGGTTCCGCGGCCACCCTGACCGGTTCCGCGGAAACCCTGGACCCGGCCGAGATGCTCCTCTTCTTCCGGATCATTGAACAGCAGGCCGACCAGATGAGCGCCCTCATCACCGACCTCCTGGACATGGCCCGCATCGAGACCGGGGCTCTGCCGGTGTCCGCCGAACCCGCGGATCCCGGCATCCTGGTGGACCAGGCCAGGAACACCTTCCTCAGCGGAGGACCCGGGAACCCGGTCCACATCGACCTGGAGCCGGACCTGCCCCGCGTCCTGGCGGACCGGCGCCGCATCGTCCAGGTGTTGGTGAACCTCCTGTACAACTCCTCCAGGCACTCGCCGGAATCCGCGGGGATCCGCGTGGGCGCCATGCGGGAAGGGGACCACGTCGCCTTCTCCGTCGCCGACGACGGCCGGGATCTGTCCCCCGAGCTTATTCCCTACCTGTTCAGGAAGTTCGCCCGGTTCGAGGGCGATGACCCTGAGCACGGCGCCGGTGGCTCGGGCCTGGGGTTGGCCATCTGCAGGGGGATCGTGGAGGCCCATGGGGGCCGGATCCGTGCCGAAAGCGCGGGTATGGGCCTGGGCGCCCGGTTCACGTTCACTCTTCCGGTGGCCGATGGGCCCGTGGGAATCCCCCGGACCGGGTCAGCGTGGACACTCTCCCCTGCCCGCGGAGAGAACCGGACCCGCATTCTCGTCGTGGATGATGATCCTCAAACTCTGAGATACGTCCGGGATGCTCTCTCCAGCGCGGGATACGCCTGCACTGTGACCGGAGACCCGGAGCAGGTGGGAAGCCTCCTGGAGAGGGAGAAGCCCCACCTGGTCCTGTTGGACCTGCTGCTGCCGGGGACCGACGGAATCGGGTTGATGGAGAGGCTCCCCATGCTCTCCCGGGTGCCGGTGATCTTCCTGTCCGCCTACGGCCGGGACCAGATCATCGCTCAAGCCCTCGAAGCAGGGGCCGACGACTACATCGTCAAACCCTTCTCGCCCACGGAACTGGTGGCCAGGATTCGGACGGTCCTGCGCCGGCGGGCTGTTCCGGCAACTGCCGAGCCTGCTGAACCCTTTGTATCGGGGGAATTGACGATCGACTACGGGGAACGCAGGGTTTCATTGTCGGGTCGGAGCATCCACCTGACCGATAAGGAGTACCGGCTGCTCTACGAGCTTTCGGTCAACGCCGGCCGCGTCGTGCCCCATGATCACCTGCTGCAGGCGTTGTGGGGCCCCGGACACCCCGGGCATCCGGGGCCGGTACGGACCGTGGTAAAGAACCTCCGCCGCAAGCTTGGCGAAGGCGCGCACAACCCCACCTACATCCTCAACGAGCCCCGCATCGGCTACCGCATGCCGCGGGCTGGAACCGCCGTATAGCGGACCATGCCGCTGGCGCGGCCCCCCTCTGGTGTCCGCTCCAGCTCCTCGCCGGGCCGCGCCAGCACCAGGGTGTCCGTGGCGCGCCTGGTGGCTCCCCAGGCCCTCTTGGCCTGGATTCGGTCTGTTCCAGTCGTTATGTCGTCATGCTACGCAAAGTCCGCATCTCTCTGTCCAGAATGGCCTGTTTGGGGACGTTCCGGGGGTTATGCCCCCCGAGGCATCCTGACGGTGTCAAGGGCGGCGAGAAGGTGTTCCACTGCGGCGGAGGAATCGTGTACCACCCGCACGATGAGAAAGAACTGAATTGGGAGCCGGGCGGGGTGAGGTCAGGAGCAGGGGTCCGCAGGTCCGGATTGAGTCAGCGCCCCCCGGTTGTCGGGAGCGTTGCCGGGCAATACCTCCACGGCGGTAATCAACTGGGAGTCGGTGTCCACCACAATCGCCGCCTTGTGGCCGTCGAACCGCCGGCTGCTGCTCTTGTGGCCGTGGGGCATCTCCGGGTCATGCGCCGACATCATCCGGTCCCGGCTCACCCCATCCTTGAAGCTCACTCCACCCTCGGCCCGCTCCACGTCCTGGAGCAGCAACTGCCCCAGGAGTTCCGCCGCCGCCACAATCCGCTGGCGCTCCTCACCGTCCTCCGGCAACTCTCCCTGCGCCTGCCGCGACAACTCCAACAGCTGGTCCGCGTCTGCCACAATCTTGGCCAGCAGCGCCGTCCGCGCCTGCCGGTCGGCCCAGTCGATGGCCTCCTCGCCCTTCACGCTGGAGCCCAGGCATCTCTCATATTCCCGGGCCTGGGCCCATTCCCTGACCGGAGCTTGCTCCACCGCCGCCAGCGCCCGCAACAATTTGACGATCCCGTCCGCCAATAGATTGTAGGTGTCCTTGACCGCGCCCCGCCCCAGGATGTTGGTCGTGTCCAATGCCACCCGCATCCCGCGCCCTTTCAGGCAGCCCGACTCCCGGGCCTGTCTCAGACTGGACTCGAATACCTCCCGCACCTTGTCGTGCAGGATCAGCTGGGCGCGGAACACCTGCAGCGTACTCTTGGCGAAGGGCGGTCTTCCGCCTCAATCCCTAACGCCACTTTCCACCGGAGGTCAAAGTCAGCCCGGGCCTTCGCCTCGGCGTCGCTGACCTTGTCGTGGGACTGCAACAGCAGCGCCGTCGCCAGCAGGCTGGGCGGCACGCTGTCCCGGCCGTTGTCAGGGCAGTAGAACTCGGCAAAATCCGCGTCCCGGAACAGCCAGCCCCGCATCGAGGCCAACAGGCCGTAGAAGCTTTCCCGCCCCACGTGGTCCAGGTACAGCCGGTCCGCTTCCCAAAGTCCCCTCTGGTCCGAACGCTCTCCCAGCATTCTCAGCCCTCGCTATGCTTGTTGACCCCAAGTATAGCCGCTTACCCGGCTGCCGCCACTTTCCGGCCAGATTTCTAGCACGTCTGGAAGGGTGGAGAGGACGCCGGCGACTATGCCGATGTTCCCGGCTTCTGCAAGAGCGCTACGCTGGAGGAAATTTGCAAGCCTGGCCATGTCCTCACCCCGGGCCGTTACGTGGGGACAGAGGCGCGGGAAGGTGACGGCGAGCCCTTCGAGGACAAGATGTCCCGTCTTACTGCTCAATGGCGAGAACAGCAGGCTGAAGCGGCCAGACTTGGCGCTGCCATTGAGGAGAACTTCGCAAGACCTGGTTTTCCGCCGGTTCAATAGCACACCGGCTTGAATCTCCCATGATTTGTGGCCAAGATAGTTCCCTAACTACTTTCTAGCACTTACATAACTTTTGGGAACATTGTATAATGTAAAGTGTTGGGAGGAAGGGAGGTATTCTACTTTGCGGATCATTGCCAGAAAGACGCTCCGTGAATATTGGGGCCGACATCCAGAATCGGAACAACCGCTATCGGCCTGGTACAGGGAGGTGGAGCAGGCGGATTGGTCTTCCCCTACCGGCGTCATGGAACGATTCCCTAATGCCAGCATTATAAGCGACTACAGGGTCGTATTCAGGATACGAGGCAACAATTACAGGATAGTCGTGAAAATATTCTATCCTGGCAAGGTGGTCTACATACGCTTTGTAGGTACACACCGAGAATACGACAGAATAAATGCAGAGGAGGTGTAAAGATGGTACAAGTCCGGGCAATACGCTCTGAAGAAGATTGCGAAAACGCGCTGGCCCGGATCTCTGAACTAATGGACGAACTATCGGGAACTGAAGGCCAGCCGGAGGATGTGGAAGCCCCCAACCGAATTGAACTGGACGTGCTGGTGGATCTGGTAGAACTCTATGAAGAACGCCACCATCCGATGGCGATGCCAGACTCCATTTCCGCCATAAAGTTTCGAATGGACCAGGCCAACCTCACTACCCGGGACCTTGTACCTTTCATCGGCAGCCGCGGGAAGGTCTCGGAAGTGCTTTCGGGAAAGCGACCCATAACCATGTCCATGGCGAGGGCCCTGCACCAGCACCTGGGAATTTCGGCCGAGGTTCTGTTGCAGGAGCCGGGGGCCACCCTGTCGGATACCATGCAGGGCCTGGAGTACACTAGGTTCCCACTTGCCGCCATGGCAAAAATGGGCTGGATTACCCCGGGCAACAATTTAAGAGACCAGGCTGAAGAGTTAATCACCGACCTGATCAATCGTGCCGGTGTTGGCGCTATGGCGCCGTCTCCCTTGTATCGCAAGAATGATAGCCGGAGAGTCAACGCCAAGACTGATGACTATGCTCTGAGAGCCTGGTGCTGGCAGGTGCTGGCCCAGGCCAGGGAGAGACAGTCTGAGGTGGAATACCAGCCAGGGGTCGTCACCGCCGAACTGCTGCGCGAGGTCGCTCATATGAGTGGGATGGAGGACGGACCGGTGCGGGCCGGGGACTGTCTGGGCCAGTACGGAATCGGCTTGGAGTATGTCAAGCATTTGCCCAGGACCCACTTGGATGGCGCAGCACTGCGATTGCCCGACAGCAATCCGGTAATTGGCCTGACCCTGCGCTATGACCGGATAGACAGCTTCTGGTACACCCTGATCCACGAGCTGGCGCACGTTGTCCTCCACTTGGGATCCTGTAGCGAAGAGACGGGGTTCGTGGATGACCATAGCTTGAGAGGCGTCGGTTCCGGAGGCAGCGACAATACAGAGCGGGAAGCGGACCTAATGGCACAGGATACGCTGATACCGCCTGAAATCTGGGACGACGGTATCCTCATGGTTGATCCCAATCCTATGGCCATGCTGAGAATGGCATGGGAAGCGGGAGTGCATCCTTCTATTGTTGCTGGACGGGTTCGATACGAATCAGGCAATTACCGCCTTCTGTCCCAATTTGTAGGGACGGGTGAAGTGCGGCAACAGTTCGAGTAAGAAGTCTTAGCAGAGGAGAAATAGGGCTACCAAAGAACCATCTGCGGGCCCAAAGAGGAGAATTTGGAACTGGGCTAAAGAATAACTGAAAGCCTCGATCCCAGGGGCACCCTTTAATTGAATAAAAAAGTCGTGGCGCTACCTACGCCACGACACCAGGCGGGTCGATGTTAACCAACCCTCTCTGCACGGGCACATTAACATCGAAGCATTGGCCATGTCAAATGCCCCGCTGTGTCGCTATAGCGGGGCGTTTTGCGTTATCAAAGCCCGCTGAAACGGGGACTTCCGTAACGAGTGCAGCCGCAGAATGCTCCGCGGTGGTGGCGGACGTCAAGAACGGCGCAGGTCGAGCGCCGCTCATTACAGAGGAGTATAAACAAGGAGGTAGCGAAACCGTGGCACGAAAAAATGTAACTTCGCGTCGAGTGGGAAAAATCGCTTCCAAAGCGCTGTCCAGCCGTAGGTCGTCGAAAACTACCAAGTCGCTCGCTGGATCGGCACTGAGCCAACGGCCTTCCAAGTGGAAGTAGCCCTCGGTTAAGGACGACCCATTAGAAGGCCTGGCGTCCCTATTTGCCGAACATCTCGTTTTGAACCAACCAAATCTAAATTATTGTCTTCAGGAGAAAAAACAGATGACAGAAATAGTTAATAGCCAAGTAGCAGACCTGCTCACAAAGCCCTTCGAGATCTCCGTCAACAAAAAGCCAGTTTCGCTCACGGAACCTATCGTTACTGGCTTGGAAATCAAGCAAGCTGCCATCGACCAAGGCGTGAGCATCGACCTAACCTTTCGGATGGTTCGGGTTGAGGCCGACGGCAAACGCCCACCCGTCAACAATGCTGACAAGGTCGACGTGCGAGAATTCAAGACCTTCATCGCCACCGCCTCCGACGACAACTCCTATGGGGCGGTGCCAAGATGAAACCAGCAATAGAGCAGGCAATCGAGGAGCTGCGTCGTTGCTTTAGCGACGCAGCGGTGGCGGCGGACGCCAAGGATGATGGCAGCGCGATCGTAACAATAGATTCCGTTGACCTTGGGCATCTATACACTCCACAACAGACCTGGATCAGATTCGCGGTCACCTTCCAGTATCCCCATGCCGACATATACCCACTGTTCGTCCGTCCGGACTTGGCCCGCGCCGACGGTCAACCTCATGGGGAAGGCATCACATCGGCACAGTTTGAGGGTCAGAATGCCTTGCAGTTGTCCAGGCGGAGCAACCATTTAGACCCCGAGATAGATACCGCAGCCCTAAAAGTTACCAAGGTGATTCAATGGTTAAAAGAGCAATAAATGACCCTGTCAGCCTACGGCTGCCTCAGGGGATAGCAACAGAGCTGCAGGAACACCTTTTCCCAGGAGACGGGGACGAACACGGCGCCGTAATCGGCGCCGCGTTCGTCCAGACACGCCGGGGATGCCGACTGCTCGGACGCCGACTGTTCCTGGCAAAAGACGGCCTCGATTACATACCCGGCAATCACGGCTACCGCATGCTTACAGCCGACTTCGTCAGAGAATGCGCTCTGGCCTGCGCCGGTGAAGGATTAGCTTACCTGGCTGTCCACAACCATCGTGGCACCAATCACGTCGCTTTCTCCGATACTGACATGGCATCGCACCGGCGCGGCTACCTAGCTCTACTGGATATCCTGGACGGCCCTCCAGTTGGAGCGCTAGTTTTCGCGCAACAAGCCGTCGCAGGCGACATATGGGCATCAGCTGAACAACAGGCTGAGCTCGACCATGCCACTATTGTCGGCTGTGCCCAAACACTCCGCTACCCGGTACTACCAAAGTCGCTCAGCGCAGATCCTCAATACGACCGCCAGGTACGTCTCTTCGGGGATCGCGGCCAAGTTACCCTCGGAGCGCAAAAGGTCGCCATAGTCGGCGCCGGAGGGGCAGGCTCACTCATCAACGAGTACCTTGCCCGCCTAGGGGTCGGCCATCTCATCGTGGTAGATGATGACCGTCTCGATCCCGATGGCTCGAACAATCCCAGAGTAGTGGGCGCACGTCCACGGGACCTGAACCGTGGGCTGGTCGCACACCTTTTACGCCGGAAACCCACATACAAGGTAAACATCTCCGAACGTGTCGCGCGCGATGCCAACCCCGATATACGTTATGAAGCCATAGTAGGAAACGTGACTGAGCCGGCAGTATCTGAGCGGCTGATTGACTGCGATGCCATCTTCTTGGCAGCTGACAGCATGCAGGCACGGCTGGTGGTAAACGCCATTTGCCATCAGTACCTAATTCCCACGTGGCAAGTCGGGGCAAAAGTCGTCAGTGACCTTCAGGGGAACATCCTGGACGTGTTCTCCGTGGTCCGACCCCTCGTGCCCGGACAGTCTTGTCTCTGGTGCAGCGAACTTATAGACCCCAAGCAGCTGGCAGAGCGAGGCGACTTCCCCGCAGCAGAGAGACGCACAACGGTACGTGGACGACGTACATGCCCCAAGTGTCATTACCCTCAACGCGGTAGCTTGTGCCCACGCGGTGGACCACTATCTGTTCAGCACCCTGGCACTGCTAGAAATGCCAGAAGAGGTTCACTGGCTGACGTATCGGGCCACTCCGACTTATGAGCCTTATTTAACTGTTGAACCCCCCCGCCAAGGGAACACTTGCACGGAATGCCAAGGACGCTTAGGTGCCGGCAGACTTCAAACCCTACCCGTCAGAGAAGTCTGACTCTTAACTACACCAGAGGACAGAGGACAATCGAAGAAACTTCACCATCCACGATCCCTGAACCAGTGCAAGGCGAGTAATGTTCGAAGGCACTCGTGCTCAGGCAACGTCCCCAGTGCCGATGGTTTCGTGCTGACGCCGCCTTCGCCAAGCCGGAGATATACGATTATCTGGAAGCAAGAAACATCGGCTACGCCATCAGGCTGCGGTCCAACCAGGTGCTGCAGCGGGAGATAGCGCCCCTGCTGATACGGCCTACGGAGTGGCTTTCCCCGAAGCCCATCGTCTCCTATCATGACTTCGTCTACTAGGCCCAGAGCTGGAACGTTGCTCGGAGAGTGGTCTCTAAGGTGGAGTGGCACCAGGGAGAACTGTTTCCCAGAGTGGGCTTCATAGTCACCAATCTGAGCTATCCAAACATCGGGATAGTCCGCTTTTACAATGGCCGAGGCACCGCGGAGCAATGGATAAAAGAAGGCAAGTACGCCCTGAACTGGACCAGGTTGTCCTGCCACAAGTTCGTGGCCAATCAGGTCAGGCTGGAGTTGTTCGTACTGGCTTACAACTTGGGCAACTTCATGAGAAGGCTAGCCTTACCGGAGGCAATGAAGCACTGGTCGTTGACCAGTCTGCAGACCAGGATGATCAAGACTGGAGGACGGTTGGTGCGCCATGCCGGAAGGCTGGTGTTTCAGCTTGCTGAGGTGTTGGTGAACCGGGAAATGCTAGGCGGGATACTGGAACGAATTGGTCGTCTTAGGCTGGCTCCTGGCTAGTCCACCTCAGGAGCATCGGGATTGGTTACGGTTACGGGGTCGCAAAAGAGGTTCCCAAGGGGGAGACTTGGGCGTAGACCAGCGGTTTGGGGCTTTTACGCTTGGCAGGACGGTGGTTGCTATATGAAAACGGGGAATTTGAGCGAATCAGGCGGGGTTCCCTGGGGCAGCGGCAGTCTGTACTCCACCAGGGCTGCTCTAGGTTCGACCCGGATACGGTCGATGAATCTGCTCAAGACCGCTCCGGCCTCGGGCTCTGCCAGGAGCCATTCCGGCTCGACAGCATTTCTGCGAAGTTCATCCTCCTCCGGGGGGTCCTGGCCGGCCTCGGCCAGGACTCCGCCTACCTCTGCCCTGAAACCAGGGAATGTGCTGTCGGTGATGATCGCGCTCATGACCTGGCCGAGCAGGTGCCGGTTAAGGTCCTCGGCGCGGAGAGCCGGTGCCTGGCAGGGCTCCGTCTGGTCCGGACTGCCGGGGCAGGTGTAGACCGGGTCCGGTCTGTCCTCCAGTTGCATGGGAGCGCCGCACTGACCGCACTCCATAAGATGGTCCAGGGGGAAGCGCTGCGTGGCGGTTGCTTTGGTTGTCATGTGGGGTTTCTCCTCTGCCGGGGTTCCCTCCCGACGTTACTTGGTGTGATTTTACGGCACCGGCGGGTTTCCCGCTTTGTCCGTGGCGTCATTCCGAATTCTAGTAGTCAGTCAAACTTGATATTAATGGTAACGTGAAAGATTGAGCAAAAGAGCTACCCTGACTCTGGATAGTGTTGATGGGAGGCGGTGGTATGGTCAGGGAAAAGTATGGAGTCCGGCTGACGGCGGAACAGCGGAACCAGCTCCAGCATCTGGTTCGTGCGGGGAAAGGCACAGCCCGGGTGACGGTCCGGGCTCGGATTCTGCTCAAGACGGATGAGGGGTGGAGCGCTCCCCAGGTGGCCCAAGCCCTGGATGTGGCCGAGGGCACGGTGTTTCGGATCAAGCGGCGCTTCGCCGAAGAGGGGCTGGAAGGGGTGCTGCAAGACCGGCCCCAAGCCCGTCGGTACCGGAAGCTAGACGACCGGGGCGAAGCCCACCTCATCGCTCTGGCCTGCTCCGAACCGCCGGAAGGGCATGACCACTGGACCCTGCGCCTTTTGGCGGGCCAGGTGGTGGAGTTGGGGTTGGCGCCCTCCCTATCCCACGAGACGGTGCGGCTGCACCTGAAAAAAACTCCCTCAAGCCGTGGCAGAAGCAGGAGTGGTGCATCCCCAAGGTGAGCGCCGAGTTCGTGGCCCACATGGAGGACGTGCTGGACCTGTACGCCCAACCCTATGACCCGCGGCGGCCGGTGGTCTGCTTTGACGAGACTTCGACCCAGTTGTTGGCTGACACCCGTCCCCCGCTGCCAGCCCAGCCGGGGAGACCGGCGCGGCAGGACTACGAGTACCGCCGGGAGGGCACTCGAAACCTGTTCCTGACCTGCGAACCGATGGCCGGTTGGCGCCACGTGCAGGTTACGGAGCGGCGCACCATGCAGGACTTCGCCCGCCAGATGCGCTGGCTGGTGGATGAGGCCTATCCAGAGGTCCCGGTGGTGCGAGTGGTCCTGGACAATCTGAACACCCACAGGACAGCTTCCCTGTACGAGACCTTCCCAGCGGCCGAGGCCCGCCGGGTCGCCAAACGGCTGGAGTTCCACTACACCCCCAAGCACGGGAGTTGGTTGAATATGGCGGAAATCGAGTTCAGCGTGCTGTCCCGCTCCTGCCTCAAGCAGCGCGTCCCCAACGAACCCGCCCTCCGGCGGGAGGTCCAGGCCCTGGTCACGGAGCGAAATGCCGCCCGAGCCACCATTAACTGGCGGTTCAACACCCAGGACGCCAGGGGCAAACTTCACCGCCTCTATCCCTTCGATTCCAAACATGACTGACTACTAGCCCAACAAGCCATGCGGGGTTAGAGTCCCCATGTCGGATTAAGCCGCCGGCGGGTCATACGTCAGGGACGTGGCAGTGCTATACGATTAGGTATACGGCAGGCACTATCGGTCTCATAATGGCGTAATTTACACGTAATTCCTGGCGTATTTGTACAGACGCCCGCTCCGCAGTGGGCAGGCTGACGCGCCGGGGCTATGCTGCCTGTGTAGGGGCCAAGCGGACTGGAGGTCGACGAATGACGAGCCTTGCAGACGGACGGTGCACCGCCTGGTGCCTCGGTTCGCCTGTGCTGACCGCCGACGAACTGACGGCGGCGCTGCCGCAACTGCCGGAGTGGGAGGCTGCCGATCGGGACGGCGTGCGCGCGCTCCGCAAGCGTTTCGACTTCCGCTCCTTTGCCGCTGGCCTGGTGTTCGCCAATGCGGTAGGGCAGGCGGCGGACGAGCAGTACCACCACTCGCGCATCGTCGTCGAATTCCCCTGGGTCGAGGTGTCATGGACGTTGCACGTCATCCATGACCTGCATCGGAATGACGTCGTCATGGCGGCGAAGACAGATACGCTGTACCTTGCGCGGTAGACCGATGACGCAACTCCGATTCGTACACGCCGCAGACTTGCACCTTGACAGCCCATTCAAGGGTTTGCGCAACGCCGCCCCTGAAGGAATTGCGGGCGAACTGTATGAGGCTACCTTCCGGGCATACGACAACATCATCGACCTGTGCATCGGCGAACGTGCGGACGCGCTGTTCGTCGCCGGCGACGTGTACGACGAGGACAACCCGAGCCTGCGCGCGCAACTCAAGTTCGTCGAGGGCCTGCGGCGGCTCGATGCGGCGGGCATCCGCTCTTTCGTCTGCCACGGCAACCATGACCCGCTTGACGGCTGGAAGGCAGGGCTGACTTACCCCGACGGCTACCACCGCTTCGGCAGGGAGTGGGAGCGCGTAACCGAAGGCGCTTTTGCAAGAGGACAAAAGAGGTACGTCTGGACAATCGGCTTGGCCTTGGCAGGGTTGGTGGTTTCCGCAATAGTGGTTGGAGCATGGCTTATCTGATCCCACCTTGGGAACAAAAGCAGGAAGGGTGTACCCCCAACGTCCCAAGGGGAGTGTTTAACGCGACTCACCTGTGATTTGGACGAGGGCTCGGGGGAAACCAACATCTCGGGATCCGGACAGTTTCGGGAAACCCCGATTTCCGAAATCCCGGGACATGGCTTGGGCGGGATGGTCTTTACAGTGGGAGCCACCGCGGTGACCCAACATCCCACCGCCCTCGACAGGGGCCAAGGGTGACCGGACCCATGGCGGTGATCCAGGAGAGACGGTTCAGGCCTACGGGGAACTTTTGGAAGCCCTTTGGTCCGTCCTGAGAGGACATCAGCTGTCGGGTGATCGGATTTCCTGGGCACTTCAATCTCGGACATCCATCAGAGTCTAACACCACGCGCTTCGTCCCGAAGCAGTACAACCCTCTTCGCTATCGTCCGCACATTCCTCAGGGTCTCGTCGAGGGTTCCGGCGATATTGAGCGAGGCGACATCCAGACGCTTGCCACTGTGGCGGACGTCGTATGATGCATCGTCCACCTCCCCCTGGGCATAGACCAAGAGTCCCCCGGGCAGGTCCAGCGCGGTGGCGTAGGAGAGCATCTGGTAGAGGTCACTATTGGGCACCCGGTGGCTGGTAAGGTTTTTGTACTTGGCGTCTCCCACGAAGGTGCAGGTGGGACCGTCCCACCAGGTCAGGTCAGGCTCCAGGGTTACCCTGCGCCCGTGGTCCAGCGTAAGCTTTTCGAGTTCCCGATCGGACCGCAGCGTGCGCGGTGAAGCTCCGAGTTCTTCCCGCAGGGCTTGGGTCAAGAACTCCTGGAAGACCGTGTTCATGTCCATCAGGAAACCGCGGGCTCGTACCCCTCCCCGCCCCGACTCGAAGGCGCCGTGCCTGAGGACGAGCCTCGCTAGGGCTACCACGCCCCGGTAGTGTCCGTTCAACCGGTCGAAAGCGACTTCCGGCACCCGGGCCGGCGGGAATTCCCGGAGGGAAACCTCGGCAAGCATGCCGGCGACCCAGCCGAGGTTCCGGCGGGCCCTATGCGATCGCAGGCGTGCGCGGGCCAGGCGGTGGGCTGCCGCCTTGACCAGTTGGTTGGGCAGGATATCGCCGGTGAACTCGTCGTATCGCAACTCTACGGGTATGGGGAAATCGAGCCGGCGACCCACCTGCTCTGCAAATCGGACCCGCCCCCGAACGGTGAGCAACGCCTGCTCCTCGACCAGGTACCCGTGGAGCAACCCGTGGGAGAACGCCCTGTGGGCCTGAGCGGCCAGCGCCAGGACGTCCGGCAGAGCATACTCTTCCAGAAAGTCAAAGGCCTCCCGGTCGAACTTGACCATGCCGATGGCGTAGCAGGCCATGGACAGCAGGTTCACGATGCCGATCTTCGGCTCGATGACCACAGACAACCCGTCGATCTCGATGGCTCCCACCACGGAGCCTGGGGTCAGGTGATAGGTCCCTTCTGTTCCCGGGACGGGCTCAATGGTGACCGAAGGCAACCCCGTGTGCAGGGTGTCCCGCTCCACCGACGAAAGGGATAGGCCGGAGCTCTTCTCATATTCCCCGAGAGTGATCTCACGCATCGGCGCGGTTACCTCGCTATTCTTTCGGTGTTATACCTTCAGGTCCGCCCTCATGGTCATCTCTAGGATGGTCGGCGGCCTTTCCCCTACGCAGGTTTTCGAGAGTGAATTCCTCCATCCGGTTGCCGCCATAACCGAAGACCAGTTCCTGGATGTAAGGGCGCACGTTGTGCTCCCAGATGCGTTCTACACTATTTTCGTCGAGGTTTGAGGTGGTACCCAAAAACTAGACAGGTGGCTAAGAGAGAGTCCAGCTCCTAAAATACCGGCAGCGGTTGCTGTTGGGGAGGAGAAGGACATGAGGCAGACGAGGAAGAAACACAGCCCAGCGTTCAAGGCCAAGGTGGCCCTGGCCGCTCTTCAAGGGGAAGAGACCATCGCCCAGTTGGCCAGCCGATTTGAGGTCCATCCCAGCCAGATTCACGCTTGGAAAAGGGCCCTGTTAGAAGGAGCTCCGGAGCTATTTGCCGACAACCATAAATCCCAGGAAAAGGCCAAAGAAGCTCAAATTGACCAACTCTACCGGCACATCGGCCAGCTGAAGGTGGAACGCGATTTTTTGTCGGAAAGGTCCGGTCTATGAATCGCAGCCTGCGGCAGGCCATGATCGACCGAGGCCATAAGCAACTGTCCCTGGTCCGTCAGTGTACACTGCTGAACATCAGCCGAGCCTCAGTGTACTACCGGCCAGTCTCGACCAGAGCAGAAGACCTGGAGTTGATGGCCTGGAGTTGATGGCTCGGATGATGGACCGTCAGTATTTGAAGACGCCCTTCTACGGTTCCAGGAGGATGAAGGCCTGGCTGCTGGCAGAGGGCTACCTAGTGAGCCGAAGCAAGGTTCGAAGGCTGATGCGGTTGATGGGCCTGGAAGCCATCTATCGGCGTCCCAACACTAGCAAGCCAGCTCCGGGACATCGGGTCTATCCCTACCTGCTGAAGGGAGTGGATGTTAATCGGGTCGACCAGGTCTGGGCGGCGGACATTACCTACATTCCCATGGCTCAGGGCTTCCTGTACCTGGTGGCCATCATGGACTGGCACAGCCGGCATGTGCTGGCCTGGAAGCTCTCCAACACCATGGACACGGACTTCTGTGTGACGGCGTTGGAGGCAGCATTGGGCAAGGGACGGCCGGAGGTCTTTAACACGGACCAGGGGGCACAGTTCACCAGTGATGCCTTTACCCAGACGTTGGAGGAGCGGGGCATTCGGGTCAGCATGGATGGTAAAGGTAGGTACCTGGACAACATCTTTGTGGAGCGGTTGTGGCGGAGCATCAAGTATGAGGAGGTGTATCTGAAGGCATACCAGACTGTCGCAGAAGCCCGAGTTGGGATCAACGCTTACCTGGAGTTCTACAACCGGCGGAGACCTCACCAGTCTTTGGGCTATCGAACCCCAGCACAGGTGTACCAAAAGGGCCAGGCAGAAAAGAGGGTAGCAGCTCAAGAACCAGGGCTGACATCGGGCTTGGTGAAACCTAGCGTAGGGGCGGGAGACTCTCTTAATTTAGCCCTCAGGCTGTCTTAATCATTGGGTCCACCTTAAAGAACGACATCTTGAACCTGGGCCTTCGACCGGTTCCAACATAGATCACTCGGCAATCGGATTGGACACCGTTGCTAGCCGCCTGACTGTTCTCTGCCATTAGACTCCTCCGTTATGCTCTTGGCCGCCTTCAGTCCATAGTAACCCACCATTGAAGTGGGATAGCGCGATCGACCGGGCTTGGTGCTGGCTAACCGAAGGAATCGAAGGACGATCGAGGGCGGGCATCTAGCGAAACTTTTAATATTTTTGTAGCATGACAAAATTAAGAGCCAACGATTTACAAGACCTGCAGCGGCCCCAAAACGTCGGGAGCTCTCGGGCATACCCCTTACCCTGCCTTCCATTCGACCGATTGATGACGTCAGGGAACTGGGGCTGCGTTTTCTGTGGCCGACGGGGTCTCAAGGGACAGGAGCTATACTTATCCGACGGGCACAAAGGGCACGATATGCGCTGGAGACACCCGGGCACCCGCACCTCAACGGGAATCGCCATTCGCGTGGGCCTAATTCGATTATCAGAGTAAAATAGCTCTGCCTCAATCTTGAAGCCAGGAGGGGACTATGCCAGACCTGACCTCGATGTCCGCCACGGTAGGCGCGTTGCTCAAGGAACGGCAACATACCATCGCTGTCACGGAATCATCTTGCGGTGGATTGATTTCCGCGGCACTGGTGGCCGTGCCGGGTTGCTCGGCCTTTTATGTGGGGGGCGCCACCATCTATACCCGTACGGCTCAGTACGGTCTCCTTCATGTGGCTGAGTCTGCATTTGAAGGGATTCGGTCCAGTAGCGAACCGTATGCTCTGATGAATTCCAGGAACGTGCGTGAGGCACTGGGGACCACCTGGGCATTGAGCGAGACCGGCGCCAGTGGCCCCACCGGGAGCAGTCACGGTGATGATCCAGGTCACTCCTGCATGGCCGTGGTCGGCCCCGTTGAACGATCCATTACCGTCGAGACTCGCGTTGCCGACCGGGAGGCGAACATGTGGATTTTTGCCAAGGCGGCATTGGAGTTGCTGGAGAAGTGCATACGGGAGTCAGCCTGACGATACGAAGGATCATCCATGATGTCATCTCCGCGCCAAAACCAGGACCTGATTCTCGACGGTAATTGCTGGGATTTCTGGGTTCGACGATTAGCCTGACCTGTCGTATAGTCTCCCAATCTTGTTTGACATTATGTTCTGAGGGGACCGCGAATGTACATGGTGAGAAATGTCTGGAAGTGTGCTCGAGGAAAGGTGCCTGAGTGCTTGGAAGTTGTTAAGTAGGTTAGGGCTTCCTGGGCCAGGGATGGCAATAAAACGGGCAAGATCTACACGGATTATACAGACCGAATGGACACCATCGCATTTGAGATTGAAGTGGAAAGCCTAGATGAATACTTTAATAATCAGCGTTCCGATTACCACGAGCTATCCCCCGAGACTGAAGAGTCTGTCAGGCAATTTAATAGCAACACAGTAGAAGGCAACCGCCAGGTCTGGGAGGTCATTCCATAGGCCCCGGGTATCGCAGTCGAACAATGTGGTGGCCGAATCATTGGCGGTATCGCTCGACAAGCCGTTGGAGTGGGCCGTCGGGTTCTTCTTCGCCAACATCGAACCCAGCATGGAACTCTGGATGGTGATTGCGGGTACACCGATGGCTCCATCAGGCCAGGAATACTGGGACAGCGTTTTTGCATTTATTCTTCCAGAGGCGGCCATTGTTTAACGTCAGTTGAAACTAGCTACTTCGCTACAACAAGTGGCCTACCCTCTCGGTATATTGCGTCAGCGCAATTTCGCCCTGCTGTGGTCCTCTATGGCGTTGTCCGGCACGGCCATGCAGATGGAGGCCGTGGCCCTCGGGTGGTTGGTCCTCATCCGGACCGACTCACCGTTCCTGGTGGGGTTAATCGCCTCGGCTCGGATGGCGCTCAATTTCCTGGCCTTGTTCTCGGGAGCTGTCGCCGACCGGATGCCCCGCCACCTGCTCGTGGCCGCCGTAATGTTTAGTGTCAGTCTGCTGAGCCTGGTGATGTTCACACTGCTTCAAAGCGGGCGCTTGGAAGTGTGGCACATTTTCGCACTGGTGTTGGTGGGAGGCCTGGTCCGGCTGTTTCAAATGCCTGCCTCTCAATCTCTGGTAGGCGACATCTTGCCTGCGGACCGTATTTCCAACGGCGCCGCTTTAACCACCATGGGAATGAACCTCAACACCATAGTGGGTCCCCTGATTAGCGGCTTCCTGTTTCAGTCCATCGGGCCTCAAGGTGTCTACGCCGTGATTGTGGCACTGAACTCCTTGGGTGGGATACTGGCGCTGTCCATCGGGAACATCCGTACCACACAATCGCGGGAGGATTCTGTCCTCCGGGCGATGTTGGAAGGGCTCAAGTACGTCAAGGGACAGCAGGTTTTGTGGGGGTTGCTGGTGGTGGGAGTCATCATCAATTTCACCGGCTGGCCCATGCACACGTCGCTCATGCCAATTTTCGCCCGAGATGTTTTGGGCACCGACTCGGCTGGGTTGGGAATCCTGATGTCCGCCTTTGGCATCGGCGCCTTGATTGGTTCGAGCGTTTTGGCATCGGTGCGCAACCTCAAGTCCGCTGGTAAGCTGCTGATACTGTCTGTAATAGCTTGGCACGCCACCATGCTGGCCTTCTCCGCCTCCCATACCTTCTACCTGTCGCTGTCAATCTTGCTGCTCACCGGCATGGCATTCTCTTCAACCCAGGTGTTGATGCTTACGGTCATCTTGCGGACAACATTGCCCGAGTTTCGGGGCCGCGTCCTGGGCCTGCGGTCAATGACCATTTACGCTTATACCTTCGGAAGTTTGAACTCTGGGGCAATTGCCGGGGTCTGGAGTGCTCCCTTGGCTGCGAGTATTAACGGCGCCCTCGGCATCGTGTTGACTGCAACGCTGGCCTTTTTCGCGCCGAAGCTCCGCCGGGCTTAGGAGGGTAGCGGACTCGTAACACATGGATATGAACCAAGACGAAATTGTCTCAATGATAATTGAGGCTAGGGACAATGGCACTTCGACTTTGAGCTTGCATGGCAAGGGACTGGAGGTGTTACCCGCTGAGATAAGTCAGCTGACCAACTTGGTTGGGTTAGATTTGGGCCTTAACGACCTAACGGAATTGCCCTCTGAGATAGGGGACTTGACCAACCTGGCGAACCTCAAAGTAGACAGAAATCATCTGAAGACACTGCCCCCTGAGATAGGTAATTTGAGGAACCTAGCTGAACTTAATGCAGGTGCTAACGACCTGACTGAATTGCCTCCCGAGATTGGGAAATTGACCAACCTAGGCTATCTGCAACTGGGCCATTCCCAGATGTTCCAGCGACACAATCAATTAACCAGGTTGCCTCCTGAGATAGGCAATATGGCCGGTCTTACTTGGATGAGCCTTTACCCCACATTTCCCATATGGCTAAAAAGCTTTCTCAGTAATTCGTCGATGGTCTTTCAACCATTGGCTAATTATGGGCCCTTTTTGCGTGCTCCCAGCTATAATAACTCCATGATATGTCACTTTGCAGTAAGATGCCGTAGGCATCATGGAGGCACCTGATGGGTGACGGCGAAAATGCCCCTCTCCGGCTCCAATTCAACCCCAAAGTCCGCCTGGAATTTCACGGCTCAACCATCACCTCCGACGCTGGCCTTCTTGCCTTTCGAGAGTTTGATGATGCCTTGGGCCTTACCGAAATCGCTGAGGACTACCTCCAGGAAAGCCGTACCGGACGCAATATCCTTCACCACCTGGTTCCGCTGCTAAGACAGTCGATCTACAGCCGCTTGGCCGGCTACGACGACACCAATGACGCAGTGCGCCTTTCCCAAGACCCAGCCATGCGAGTGATCGTGGGATGGCAAGGCTCGGAGCGGAAAGGAGCCAGCACCAGTGAGATGGGCCGGTTCGAGACGGAGTTCCTGACCCAAGAGGACAACCTGAAGGGGCTGGCACGAATAAATACCCAGTGGGTGGAACGAGCTATGGCCCATACCCTACACCGGCGAGTAATGCTGGATATGGACAGTTCCGAGAGTCCAGTGCACGGCCAGCAGGAGGGAGCAGCCTATAACGGCCACTTTGAATGCGTCTGCTATCACCCTCTCTTTCTGTTCAACCAGTTCGGGGATTGTGAAGCAGCTAAGCTACGGTCAGGCAACGTCCCCAGTGCCGATGATTGGCAAGAAGTCCTTGATCCGGTGGTGGAGCGTTATTTGACAGCAGCGGTCAGGCTGCTGTTTCGTGCTGACGCCGCCTTCGCCAAGCCGGAGATATACGATTATCTGGAAGCAAGAAACATCGGCTACGCCATCAGGCTGCGGTCCAACCAGGTGCTGCAGCGGGAGATAGCGCCCCGGCTAATACGGCCTACGGAGTGGCTTTCCCCGAAGCCCATCGTCTCCTATCATGACTTCGTCTACCAGGCCCAGAGCTGGAACGTTGCTCGGAGAGTGGTCTCTAAGGTGGAGTGGCGCCAGGGAGAACTGTTTCCCAGAGTGGGCTTCATCGTCACCAATCTGAGCTATCCAAACATCGGGATAGTCCGCTTTTACAATGGCTGAGGCACCGCGGAGCAATGGATAAAAGAAGGCAAGTACGCCCTGAACTGGACGAGGTTGTCCTGCCACAAGTTCGTGGCCAATCAGGTCAGGCTGGAGTTGTTCGTACTGGCCTACAACTTGGGCAACTCCATGAGAAGGCTAGCCTTACCGGAGGCAATGAAGCACTGGTCGTTGACCAGTCTGCAGACCAGGATGATCAAGACTGGAGGACGGTTGGTGCGCCATGCCGGAAGGCTGGTGTTTCAGCTTGCTGAGGTGCTGGTGAGCCGGGAAATGCTAGGCGGGATACTGGAACGAATTGGTCGGCTTAGGCTGGCTCCTGGCTAGTCCACTTTAGGAGCGTCGGGATTGGTTACGGTTACGGGGTCGCACAGGGCAAAAGAGCTTCCCAAGGGCGAGACTTGGGCGTAGACCAGCGGTTTGGGGCTTTTACGCTTGGCAGTACAGTGGTTGCCCAATGAAAGCGGGGACTTTGAGTGAATCAGGCCGCATCAGACCGCATTTGACGCTCTTGGAATGCGGGATTATATTTGGCGGTATCCCCGCGGGAGCTATATCCAGGAAAGGTGGTTTGATCTGGGGAATCCCGGCTTACCGTAATCATCTAACTGAATTGCCCGCAGAAATAGGCAATCTGACCAACCTGATGTTCCTAAACCTGGATGACAACCGTTTAAAAGAGCTTCCTTCAACGATTGGGAACTTGGCAAACCTAAAAATGTTGGCCCTAGCAAACAACGAGTTGACTGAATTGCCTCCTGAGATAGGCAGCTTGACCGGTCTAACTGAACTATTGTTGGGTGGCAATCATTTAACGAATCTGCTAGCTGCGATAGGGAAGCTGGGTGCCTTGACCGAATTATTCGTAGAGGACAACCGCCTGAGGGAACTGCCTTTTGAGTTAGATAAGCTTACTGGTTTGTCTATTCTGCACTTGTATGGGAACGATTTGGGGCGGTCTAACTTCGACTTCTCTCGACTGGCCAACTTGACTTACTTACTAATTGAAACGCCTAGATGACCAGCCTGAATTATTTGAGTTCGTCCTGGACTCCGTGGCTGGGTAATATCATCCGGCATTTTTGCCCTAAGGGATGGCCGCCACGGCTTCAATCTCAATCCGGAAGTCGGGGTCGGCGAGCCCAGAACAGAGAATCAGCGTGCTGGCTGGCAGGGCATCGTCATTGGTTAGAAACTTGCTCCTGACCGCCCGGTAGGCCGGAAAATCATCCCGGTGGGTCATGAAGGTTGTCATTTTCAAGATATGGCCCAAGTCACTGCCAACCGATTCCAAAGCCGACTGGATGTTACGAAATACCTGCTCCGATTGGGCTGCCGCATCACCCACTCCCACTGTTTTTCCGTCCCTATCCCGAGCCACCTGTCCCGCCAGGTAGACGGTATTGCCATCCTTGACCACGTGATGATAGCCGCCCGGCTGGCCCAGGCTCGATGGGTTTATGCGCTCAATTGCCATGATGGATTCCTCCCTCCAATGATTCTGCCACTTCGAGGACGCTCTGGTGTACGCCAATCCAGGCGTAAACGATTGCATGATATCCAGCATCTGTGATAGGCTCCTGAAAGTCCCAAAAACGGTTGTTGGGACTCTTTTTTGCCCAGGTCCAAATTAGCCAGATTCCCCGGTTCTAGCCGGGGTTTTTTGTTGTCCTAGAGAACATGTGGACAAGCTGACCCCTCCGACGTACTATCTTCCATCATGCCCAGTGAGCGTATACAACGGCAAATCAACCGTTTCCTTGATGAGGCAGGAAGCGGTAACCCAAGGCGATTGGGATATGTCCAATGCTTCGAAATAAGAGACCAATCTGAACTGGCAAGATGAAGATCTATTTCGCAGGTTCGATTCGTGCGAGGCGGGCCGATCAAGAGCTATATCACCAGCTTATTCAAGGCCTGCAGCTCTACGGCCAGGTTTTGACTGAGCACGTCGGCGAATCAACGCTGTCCCAAGCGGGGGATGATGGCTCCTCCGACTTGGTGATATTTGAGCGGGATATGGGCTGGCTAGCTGAGGCAGACCCAATGCTGGCGGATGGTGGGATTTTCACGCATTATGCTGGGCGTCACATGTGTGTTACTAGATGTCGACTTTATCCCACCGCAAGCAATCCTGGCAGCGTGGACACCTGGCATCACTCCGCGAGAGGCAGTCCTCCCCGCAATTCACGCAGTAATAATGCCCCAGGGTGAGCCTGACGGGATTTTGCTCCGAAGGATTGTAGTTGCCAGGATTGTTGTCGCCTGGACTGTTGTTGTTAACGGCCACTGCAGGCTCCATTCCAGATCGTCCCTTTAGTTGAATCATGCTACGACCGGGGCTGGGAAGGCTCCTCCCCCGTCGCACAGTTCGAACCGCCAGGCGGCGTCCTACACCACGCCCGCTTCTGCCAGGTAAGCCAGCTCCGTCCTTGCAAGCGCCAGCTCCACGCAGTAAATCTCCTCGTTGTGCTCCCCGATTAAAGGGGCCCGGCTTGAAATCCTCCAGGGTGATCCGTTGTAAATCCCGGCGGGACCGGGGTATTTGAAGCTTCGGCTAAGCTCAGGATGGGGCACCTCCACCCAAAAGCCTCGATCATTCAGGTGGCCCTCATCCACCAACTCATCAGGCGCCCGAATCGCTCCCCAGGTGAAGCCCCGCTCCTGGCCGCCATGGGCCACCTCATCCCGAGTCAAATGCGTTACAAAATTAGCCATCACGTCGTTGATGTGGGAGGCGCCCTCGGAGAAGACGGCGGGGTCCTTGTAGCGTTCTTCCATGAGGTCCCCCGCCAGTCCATAGCTATCCATCCATTCGACCAGAGCCGGGAACTGCCGGAATGTAACCCGAGACGCGCCGGCGTTCACGTACTTGCCGTCCTTACAGCGGAGTTGCGCCTTGGTAGTCGGCGACGCCGCGGCGTGGCGGCCGGTCTGCCGACTTACAACGTTCCCAGTATAGATGTAGGTGTTTACGTGCGCCTCGGTCGTGAGGGCGCAGGCGTCGTGTACCGAGGCATCAATGTACTGGCCTCGTCCGGTGTTGGTGCGGTGCACCAGAGCCGCGATTATGGCCATGTAGGCGTAGTGGCTGCCCATATGCCAGGCGTTTCCGCCGCCTGGGGCAATCGGGATATCCTCTGGCTCGTCCTCTTCATCGTAGCCGCAGCAACCCATCTGCCCTCCTGCCGCCAGGTGAAGTAGGTCACCGGCCAGGAAATCCCGCCATGGCCCGGTCTGGCCGAAGGGGGTAAGCGAGCACATGATCAGCCTGGGATTCGATTCATGAAGGTTCTGGTATCCCAGGTCCAACGAAGGCAAGTAGCCAGCGGCAAATGTTTCCAGGATGATGTCGGCCGTGGCCGCCAGCCGCCGGAACAGGTCACGTCCATCCTCGGTTTCCAGATTGAGAGTGATTCCCCGTTTAGACGTGTTGTAGTGCCAGAAAGAGAGGCTTCGCTCCCGGTGAGGTATGTCGTCCAGGAAAGGCCCTACTTTGCGGGTAGACTCGCCTCCGGTGGGCTCGATCTTGATCACATCGGCCCCCAGATCGGCCATCAGCTTGCCGCAGAACTGCCCCTTCTCGTCGGCCAACTCCAGCACTCGAAGGCCGGACAAGGGGCCAGACCAAGGGCCGGTGCTGGCGGATATGTCCTCTTTTCGTTGAGGGGGCGGCGCGTGTTTTTGAGATGCGGCGGGCTGAGCCGTGAATGGCACAGGGTCCGCGGCGATCATGTCGTCCATGTATGGGTAACGGTCCATGGACTTTGGCCAGAAGGTGCCGTCCTCATATCCAGATACGAACTCCTCGTGATTGAGACCCAGCATTCCTTCGAAAATCTCCTGGTTGTGCTGGCCGATGAGGGGAGCGGGCTGGTAATTGAGGGCCGGAGTCTCGGAGAGCTTAAAGGGGGCGTTCTGAAACTTGCGCAGCCCAAGCGCCTGATGGTCCATTTCCAGGTACAACTCCCGGTGGCGAAGCTGCGGGTCATGGTCCACCCGGTCCTCGCTACTCTGAACCGGCATCGCGGGTACACTCGCCGCCTGGCACCTTTCCATCAGTTCGTACTTTTCAATGGTTTGGGTCCACTCTTGGATACCCCGGTCCAGCTCCGCTTGATGCTGGAGACGGCCGCGCAGGGTGGTGAAATTGGGCGAGGTAGCCCACTGGGGGGAGCCCATTACTACCACCAGGCGCCGCCATTCCTCCTCGGAGAAGCAGGCGATGGCGCACCAATCGTTGTAGCCGCCGCCCCTGGTACGGTAGGCGTTGTGAGGCGCAGTGGTCGGCCCCCGGTAGTTGTTGACCATGGGCGTACCGGGCCAATGGGCCCGGTTGCCCGGTGGATACCCTTCCCTTTGAGATGGACGGCCGTTGACCGTAGCGTCCAGCAGAGCAGAACCGTTCAAGGTGGCGCCAATAATCATCTGAGAAAGGTCCACGTGCTGGCCTTGGCCGGTGATGTTGCGGCGGTAGAGAGAAGTTAGAGTGGAAAAGGCTATGTACATGCCCCCGGTGTCGTCCAGGTAAGACCAGCCCCAGCCTGCCGGGGGCTCGCCGGGCAGTCCTGAGAGAAAGGTCAAGCCTGAGAAAGCCTGGGCTATGGGTCCCATGGTGGTGTAGTCACGGTACCGGCCCGTATGGCCGAATCCGGACTGGGAGACGTATACGATGTCCGGATTGAGCTTGCACAGCTCTTCGAATCCCAGGCCCCAACTATCCAGTGCCCTGGCGCTGAAATTTTCGACCACTACGTCCGATACCGAAATTAGCCTCTTGATTAGGTCCAGCCCCCGTTCGGTGCGCAGGTTGACGGTGATGCCCTTCTTGTTGGCGTTGGTGTCGTTGAAGTTGGCGGTGGTGTTCAGGTCGGGTTCAATTCCGGGGGGCGCCGCGCCGGCGGTTCTGCCCCTCTGGTTCAGGGGCCATTCCACCTTTATCACTTCGGCCCCCAGGGCGCCCAACCAGCGGGTGGCCCAGGGACCAGCCCTTACCCAAGTAAAATCCACGACCCGGATGCCCGCCAGCGCTTTCGGTGTAGCCGTCATTTGTTCTTGGGTTAGGGCCATTTGTTCCTCCCTGATGTCCCGTCGTAAGCTCAATATACTGATGGTGCACTGGGCCGTCAACCTTCGCGTAACCGGTCACTGGGCACACGTCAACCGGGATTTGCCATATCAAATGGAGGTCTGATAGACATCGTCGCCGTCGACTTCCCAGACCTGGCCGGACAGTCGGGGGCAAAGATTTAGGGCCTTTTGATTCTCGACCGCAAGCCCTGTACCCCAGGTCCAATACGGGATCTGCAGTGTAGCCGGACTACGTGATTGGCTAAAAGGGGAACAATCTTGGTAGTATCTATAGGCTTAGCTGCCGACCGCTTGTTGGGACTCCTGGCCCAGAATATGGGTAACCTCGACCAGGCGATGGCCCTTAGGGGAAGGGGAACAGGCCCCACCCATGTTCTGCCTCTCAGCAGCCCCAGAACATGGCATGCCTAGAGCATGTCCTGGCCCTCTAATCCCGCAGGTATCTCTGGAACCAGGCCAGGAGCTTCTCCCAGGAGTCCCTGGCGGCCTCGGCCCGGTAAGCCTCGTTGCCCTGCCACTGGAAGGAGTGGCCGGTGCCCGGGTAGGAATGGAACTCGTGGACTTTGCCATACTTGGTCAGTTCTTCGTCTAGCTTCCTTACATCATCGGGCGAAGGGTTGGTGTCGTCTTCACCGAACAAGCCAATCACCGGACAGGCGATGTTTGGGGTGCGGTCAAATGGTGTAGGCCCTTCGCCCCAGATGGCCATGGTGTTCCCTCCATGAGGAGTACCAGGTTGAGATCAGAAATTTCCGTGAGATGAGGAGATCATCATGCCTATCGAGCAGGTGGCGGGAGCGCTGGAACGCATCGTGTCACTGGAACAAGAAGTGGAATGGTTGGGTAGCGGTTACGGCGGGGGAGCGGTCGCCGAAGGACCCGTATGGTGGAAGGAAGGCGGATACCTCCTCTTTAGCGATATCGGCAACAGTCAAAGGCTAAAGTGGGCACCTGGGGCGGGGGTATCCGTCTTCTATGAGCCCACCAACAATGCTAATGGACTCACACGAGACCTCCAAGGACGGCTGACAGCCTGCGAACATGGTACGCGTCGTGTGACACGCCTGGAACCCGACGGTAGTATTACCGTAGTGGCAAACAGCTATCAGGGTAGGCGGTTGAACCGGCCAAATGACGTGGTGGTAAAGTCCGATGGGAGCATATACTTCACCGACCCCGGTGCGCCGGACCCAGACTTGGACCTGGATTTCGCCGGGGTTTATCGCGTATCTCCAGACTTGGGTACCCTGACCTTGCTAGTTAAGGATTTCGTCACACCCAACGGTTTAGCCTTTTCCCCGGATGAGAGCATCCTCTTCATAAATGACTCCCGCCGGGGGCACATAAGAGCCTTCGACACGCAACCAAATGGCACGCTCGCGCTAGCCACTGACCGTGTGTTTGCCGATTTAACGGGGGAACGGCCTGGAATCCCCGACGGCATGAAGGTGGACGTGGAAGGCAATGTGTACTGCGGAGGGTCTGGCGGTATATGGGTCATGGATTCCTCGGGCAATCATTTAGGGACCATTGTGCATGGGGCACCGGCCACAACCAACATGGCTTGGGGCGGTGAAGATTGGAAGACCTTGTATTTCACAACCCGTGACAGCCTGGGTAGAATCCAGCTAAAGATTCCCGGTATCCCCGTACCACCCGGGTGATAGAGCCCGGAATCTTTAATGGCCTCCGGCGGCGAAACGTGCTAAGCTTTTCGCGCTAGCCATGGGAAACTCACGCCAATGCGGCGAGGAGGTGTGTCTTGCCCGTCCAGAGATTTGCGCCCATGACCAAGGAGTACGCGACCTTCGACTGCGATGCCCACATTACCGAGCCACCCTTGATTTGGGAGCGAGCTGAAGAACACCTGACGAAGGATGAATTGGAGGCCCTCAAGGCCACCATCTGGTTCGAGCCCGAGACCCAGCAGTTGATCGTCAATGGCAAAACCAACGCGGGCGCCGGCACCCAAAATATCGGAGGGGTTGCCGGCGCGATTCGTGTAACTACCGTTGCCGGGCCCGGCTTCAAGCACAACATCCAACGGGCCCTTCACGTGCGCAACCTGCGCCCCGAGACCGCCCTCACCAAAGAGCAGTCGGCCTACCTGGACCATCGCGGCTCCTATGAGCCCAAGCCCCGTCTGCGCGATATGGACGACCAGGGTATTGACCAGGTGATGATCATCCCCACCAACATCGATACCTATCCCTGGCTGCAGAACGCCATGGGCGCCCGCGCGTGGTGCAAGGTTTATAACGACTGGGCCTACGAGTACACTCAGGAGGACCCTGAGCGGCTCTACTTCGCCGCCTTGCTCCCCGTCCAGGATCCCAAGTTCGCCGTGGAGGAGCTCTACCGCGTGGCGGCCATGGGCTGTCGCGTTGGCCTCATCCGCCCCATGGATGCCATGGGCAACTACCCGGTTCAGCCCAAGTACGAACCCTTGTGGAGCGCCATGGAGGAGACTGGGGTGGTGTACGGCATGCACCCCTTCCCCGCCTCGGGCCTGGCTAAGCCGCCCGGGTACACCGAGCAGTATTCTGCCGCCGAGATGATAGCCCGGGCCAACCGCACGTCGGGCCTTCCTCACACCTTCTTGGGCAATATGCAAGCCTTTATGGCCGAAGCCTCGATTTGGGTCACCATGGTGCTGATGTCGGGTTTCTTTGAGAGGCACCCCAAGCTCAAGGCTGCCGTCTTTGAATCCGACTCCACCTGGTTGAGTTTCGTATTGGACGAGTGCGACAAGGCCTACAGGCTCCACCGTAACGACCGCCGAATGGCGCCCCTGAGCCGTTTGCCCAGTGAGACCTTCTTCCAACACTGCTTCACCGGGTTTGAGGGTGACGAAGCCTTCCCCGCCCGCCTTCCCGAGTTCTACGAGGATATCGCTGTCTGGGCGTCGGACGTCTACCACCACGACGGTGATGACGTCTGGAGGGCCATCGAGACGATGCAGAAGGCGGAAGCACCCGTCTCGGTCCAGGCCAAGATGCTGGGAGCGAACGCCCGCCGCCTGTACAACATCGAGCCTCCGAGTAAGATCATCCGAGAGCGGGTAACGGAGATAGAGCGCCCCGACTGGTGGCCCACGGACGAGGAGATTCAGGAAGCCCTGAAGCCGGAGTCCGCCATCGTGCGTTAGACGGAGGAGAGAAGAAAGAACCACGGCATCGAGCCTCCTGACAAGAAGGGGGCTCTGCACGAGTTCAAGGCCGCCACGGATATGGCGGCTACCGCTGCAACGGAGGAGAGGCAATGACGACGAGGAAGCGCTTCGCAGTCTTTGACGGGGACTCCCACGTCGTGGAGCCCCCGGAGCTGTGGGAGAAATACCTTGACCCTGAATACCGGGTTCTGGGCAAGTCTGCTCTGTGGCGGGAAGATGGTAAGTTTGGCTCCTACCTCAAGGTCAACGGCGAGATGTTCCGGGACACCGGTAACCCTAACATACCCCGGCATGCCATCTGGCGGCCCGGGATGACATGGGACGACGTGGGCGAACTGGACCCGGATACCCGTCATGACATGACCGAAGGCGCCTGGGACCCCCAGGCAAGGTTACGCGACATGGACGCCATGGGGGTGGACCAAGCCCTGCTCTACCCAACCTGGTTTGCCGAGGGCTTCCCTCTGGTGAAAGACCCCGACGTAGCTTATGCGCTGGCCCGGGCCTACAACAGTTGGATCGCCGATTTCTGCGCGGCGGCGCCCGACCGCCTCTTTGCCGCGGCCATGATCCCGCTCCAGAACATGGAGTTCGCCCTGGAAGAGCTGGGGCGTACCTCTCAGATTCCTTGCTTCCGGGCGGCTTTCATCCGGCCCATGTGGGTGGAGGGGCGCTACATGAACCATCCTTACTACGATCCCCTCTGGGCGGAGTTGGCCCACCTGGATGTGACGGCCGCCGTACATCCGGCGCCGGGCCTGTATAACCCGGAGTGGACCTCCCACGGCCCGTTTATAGAGAAGATGAAGGACAGGCTCAATCAAAGCGCTGCCGTTGGAGCCGGTGGCGGGGGAGCATTTGCCGGAGGAGGCACCGGACCGGGCCTGGTCACCGGGCCGCCCATTGGACATCATCTCTCGCCGATTCTAGCTTACTGGCTGGACAACTACATGTTCGTCGGGGTAATGCTCGCCTTTGCCCTATTGTCGCGGTATCCGGCCATCAAGCTGGTGGTGGCCCACGGCAAGGCCACGTGGATGGAAGAGGTCTTGGAGAAGATGGAGGCCTCCACCAAGGTCATCGCCCTCCAGCACTATTATCCCGTCCGGACGGATCCCGAAGAGTTGTGGGAGGATAGCCACGCGATGTTGGGCTTTGACGCCGATGAGCGGGGGGTCCAGCAACTGCCTGATCGCTATAGCGAAAAGGTCGTCTGGGGCTCCCGCTATCCCCACCACGACACGACAAGCGCTTGGGATGCCATCCAGACCCTCACCAGAGCAGACGTAGGTGAAGCCACCATCGCTCGCATGCTGGGAGGTAACGCCGCCCAGCAATACGGCATAGAACTGGGACAGAAGGTGGGTGCCTAATACATTGGCCGAGCTTCGGTCTAAATAGGGCGTCTTACCTCCACGGACCATAATGTGCAGCCCTTCCTCAATTACAACTAGCCGCAAGAACATTTCGATCGCAAACGGCTGCCGGATGGGGTCGGCATGGTTATGAAGCTTGATGAGCATAAGGCCTTTAGGGCCATCATCGAGGAGCAAATTGAGCCTATCGACACTCACCTGGAGTCAGACGACGTCCTATACGATTGGCTGATGCGCGGAGTCTCTACGGCGCAGCATATCCCCGAGACCTTTCAAGATGAGACCGGCATCGGACCCAATGGCGGTTGTTGACCAATACGCGAAAGCCCATGGTCTGGAGGGCCTGCGGGTTGTGGACGCCTCCATCATGCCCGACTGTATCCGGGCGGACACCAATGTCAACACGATGATGAATGGGGAGCGCATCGCCGACTTCATGCAGCAGGGCAAGTAAAGATCTGGGCTAGTACCTCATCCAGTTAAAACTGACGGATAGAGACGCTGAAGCTTTGGGGCGGTGCCCGCCGACCTCAAGCAGCCTCCGATAGAATACTTGCAGATGGACCGCGTCTTCTTTGGTATCGACTTCGCCGCCGGGTCGCGAATTACCAAAGCAACGGTGGACCTGATGGGAGATCACGTGCTCATGTATCAGTCCGATTCCCATCACCGCGAGACCCAGTTCCCCGACAACGTGGACACGGTTATCGGCTGGCGGAAGAACTGGGCGAGCCCGCCATGGGAAAACTCATGCGGCAAAACGCAGAACGGTATTTGCGGCTGGCCTGCACTCCGTGGAACGATTAGCAGTGCGCTTCTAATCATGGACATCGCAGGAAAGCCGGAGAATCCCGGAACACCCTGGGACCAAGGGAATACCATCGTACCATAGCGAAGATGTCCCATTTAGGAGGCGCATAATGAGTGGCGCGGATTCGGTGATGTGGGCCTTGGAGCGGAATTGGGACATGGTCGATGCCGCCCTCGAGGGTTTGGACCACGAGACGATGTCCCAGCAGCCGGCGGACCATAGTAACTCCATCGCCTGGATACTTTGGCACATGAACCACGTGGTAGACACCTTCATAAACAGCCGGCTGCAGTCAAAAACTGATCTGTGGATTCGAGATGGCTGGCATGCCAAATTCGGGTTGGATGCAGGCGCCCGGATAATGGGTTACAGCCCAGAAGAGTTGGAATCTTGGAAAGCTCCCTCTCAGGAAGTCCAAAGGGACTATTACGAGGCCGTTAAGTCGGCTGCCAGGGAGTACATTACCTCTCTCACCAATGAGGACCTGGACCGGCGCGTCACTTTCCCCCCCGAGGCCCAGACCCGGGACCACAGCGTGGCCACGGCCCTAGGGCAGTTGGTATGGGACAATGTGGCCCACGGCGGGCAAATCGCCTACCTGCGCGGGTTATACGGAGGAATGGGCTGGCACCGCTAGGCTCATTCGCGGCGCGCAACAAGATATACTCCCAAGGTCAGGTATAGCGGCCCTACCGCCGAATCCAGCGTATAATCGGAGGCAGCCAGGCGGGCGTGGTTGCGTGAACCACTGCAACAAGTGGCGAACAGCTCAAGTTTCGACTCAACACATCCGAGCAAATCCGAGCAAATAGGGAGGAAGAGGGATGGCTTATGACCTGCTGGTGAAGAATGGCCGCCTTATTGACGGTTCCGGTATGCCCGCATTCCAGGGAGACGTAGCAGTGAGAAATGGAAAAATCGTGGAGTTGGGAAAGCTGAGCGGCCCGGCCACCCGGGTCATCAATGCCGACGGCCTGGTTGTCTCCCCCGGCTTCGTGGACAACCACTGCCACTACGACGCCCAGGTCACCTGGGACCCGCTGTGCAGCTTTTCCTGTTTCCACGGTGCCACCACGGTAGTGATAGGAAACTGCTCGCTGGCCTTGGCGCCGGTACGGCCGGGGACACAGGAACGGGTCTCCGAATTCCTGTCCCGTGTGGAAGCGATCCCAATGGAAGTACTTCGCACGGTGGACTTCTCGTGGGAGACCACCGCCCAATACATGGATGCCTTGGAACACCGCGTCGGCGTGAACGTAGGTACTCTGATCGGACACTCCGCCGTCAGATATTACGTAATGGGAGACGAGTGCCAGGGCCGAGAGGCCAGCGAGGACGAGATCGAGGCGATGCAACAGTTGGTCCGAGACGGCATTCAGGCCGGTGCCCTGGGCCTGTCCGTCTCTAAAAACAAGGGCCACTTCGACCCCCAAGGGGTGCTGGTACCCGCCATCTGGGCGACAGAGCAGGAGATTTTCGCTCTGGGCGACGTGTTGCGGGAGATGGGCACCGGGGTCATCCAAAGTGGTGGCGGCAGAGACGCGGAGCTAGAGAGCCGGCTGATGAGCAGGCTTTCAGAAGCCACGGGCCGGCAGGTGGTGTACAACAACCTGGGCCAAACCACCCGCAAGCCCGACGAGTGGAAGAATCTGATGGCAATCGTCGAAGAGACGTCCAGAGCCGGTATTCGGGCCTATCCACTGTGCACTCCCAACAGCACCGAGGAGAACAATGTGGATCTCGAGGCCATGAACCAGATCCTCAACTTCCCCAGCGCCATAGTGGGGCTTTCCGACGGGGGCGCCCACGTGCAGTTCCACGGCGGATATGGCTACAGCACCCGCTTGCTGGGCTACTGGGTAAGGGAGCAAGGGATCATGTCCCTGGAAAAGGCCGTCCGGCGGTTGACCTTCGAATCGGCGTCGACCTTCGGTATTCACGACCGGGGGTTGCTGCGTCCCGGCATGGCCGCGGACATCACTATTTTCGACCCGGAGACGGTACAGCCGCTGCCCGAGGACACGGTGTACGATTTCCCCGCCGGTGGGTGGCGGATCCGCGAGCTGGCCCAAGGAATCAAGAGCACCATAGTCAACGGAGAAGTGCTCATCGAAGACGGCAAGCACACCGGGGCGCTGCCGGGACGGGTCATGCGAAACTCGCTGTACAACTCCAACCTCTAGCTGCCCGCGCCAGCGGCAACGCGAATCACTTCGCGGGTTTTTAAACGGCAACGGGCCTCCGGCGTAAGTTCCGCTTCTATGTCCAATCCGGCTCAGCCCGCCTCCCTTCGCCGCGGCCGCTACCAGGGCAAGCAATTCCTGGGCGCGGGAAGCAAGAAGGGGGTCTACCTGGCAGGCGACAGAGTCCTGGACCGGGATGTAGCCATGGCCGTCATCAAGTCTTTCCTTACCCCGATGATAATCTTGGCGAAGGGACCGGCGGCCTGGATGAAACCTCCCGTTCCCGCATTACGCCAGAAGCCCAGGTAATGGGGTAGCTTGGAGCTACGTGCGCCAGCCACGATTGGTGCAAAGGGAGGCGCCCAGAATCAGATATACTATGCGAAACAACTAGAAGGAGGAACCGATGACTGAGCCGCTAATTAAACCAAAGGATAAGGTAGATGTTTTCTGGTTCTCGGAGCAGCCCTACGGCCACGTAACCGACGGGGACCTAGAGAAATACGATTCTGGCCGTCTCGGCTTCCCCAACACCTATTTCGATCCCGAGAAGGCCCACGTGCTCTACAACGAGTACCACGAACAGTATGCCCTCGCCGATGAGGTGGGCTTCGACGGTATCATGTCCAACGAGCACCACGCCTCTTACTGGTGCATGAAGCCCGCGGTGAACCTGGACGCTGCCGTCATCTGTAAAGTCACCAAGAATGTCAAGATAGCCATACTGGGGAACGTCATCTCTATCAATGACCCCATAATGACCCCATAAGGATGGCAGAAGAGATAGCTATGCTGGATTGCTATTCTGGCGGCAGGATAATCTCCGGGTTTGTACGTGGGACAGCCGTGGAGAGCCTTCAGGGAGGCATTGACCCCACGGAAAACCGGCAGCGCTTCGAGGAGGCCCACGACCTTATCATCAAGTGCTGGACCGAGCCGGGGCCCTTCCGCTATGAGGGGAAGTATTACCATTACAGGGTGGTGAACCCCTGGGTGTTGCCCATGCAGAAGCCACACCCAGAGGTCTGGTTCCCTGGTCTGGGCAGTCCTGAGAGCGTGGTGTGGGCGGCCAAACACCAGCATCCCTACATGAACCAGGGCGCTGACCTAGACACCACTGCGTGGTTGAAGCAAATTTATATAGACACGGCCGCTGAGGTTGGCTTTAAGGCCGGGCCTGAGCACTTCGGTTACACCATCAAAGCATTTGTGGCGGATACCGATGAGAAGGCCCAGGAGATTGGACGCACCTATTTGTGGACTCAAGACCACCGCGCCAGGGGACCCGCGGAGCACAACGACCCACCGGGATACCAGTCCCGTGAGGCAGTGCAAGTACTGCGGAGTCGGCCGCAGGGGTTTTTTGGGCAGAGTATGAGCTATGAGCAGCTCCAGGATATCAGTAGCATCGTAGTAGGGAGCCCGGACACAGTTACCAGGAAGCTGACTGCGGTTATAGAGCGCTTGAACCCGGGATATCTACACATCTATGGCAATGAGGGGCATATGGCCCATAAGGACGTCATGCGTTCCATCGAGTTGCTGGGCAAAGAGGTCATCCCAGCCTTGCACGAGACCAAGCTGCGGTCCGACGTGTAAGTAACGGCATCTGCTTAGTCACTCGGCGGCTACGCTGGCGCCCCACTCGAGTGGAACGGCAAAGGTGACCGAGCCCGGGGATGTCCCTGCTGGACCAATCCCTGCCATCTCCCCTGAGCTAGCCAGGCGTCCGCCCCGAACAGCGTTTATCACCACCAATCGCCCGGCTACGACGGCATTTCGCGAGCAGACACAACTGGAACAGTGCAGAGACCTAGAGGAGGAACGATATGGGGAATCCTCAACAGCAAACGCCGGCCGCCGGCACGCCATTGGCCGGGGAGATCGAGCATTTCGACGCGATTATCATCGGCGCCGGGGTTACCGGGCTGTATCAGTTGTACTGTTTGCGTCAGCTCGGGCTCTCGGTACGGGTCTACGAAGATGGTGGTGGAGTGGGCGGCACCTGGTATTGGAATCGCTATCCGGGATGCCGTTTCGACTCCGAGAGTTACACCTACGGATATTCGTTCTCGGAGGAACTCCTGCAGGAATGGGACTGGAAAGAGCATTATTCCGGCCAGCCCGAGAACGAGCGCTACCTCAATTATGTAGCGGACAAGTTTGACCTGCGCCGGGACATCCAGTTCAATGCGCGCGTCTCCTCGGCGGTCTACAACGAGCCCGAGAATCACTGGCAGGTCCAAACGGAAGATGGCCGACTGGCGAGGACGCAATTTTTATTCACGGCGGCTGGTATTCTGTCCGCGCGTTACATACCCGACTTTGCGGGGATCGAGAGCTTCAAGGGCGACTGGTGTCACACCGGTAGATGGCCCAAGGAAGGCATGAATTTAGCTGGCAAGCGGGTGGGCGTCATCGGCACAGGGGCCACCGGCGTCCAGCTTATACCGGAAATCGCCAAGGAAGTCGCCCACCTGACCGTCTTCCAGCGCACGGCAAATTACTGTGTGCCGCTCCGGAATGGCCCGATCGACCCCGATTGGCAGCGCGAGATCAAGACAAGCTACCCGGAAATCTTCAAGAAGTGTAGCGAAACCCCAACCTCGTTTATTCACGAATTCGACCCCCGGTCGGCCCTGGAAGTCTCACCGGAAGAGCGGCTGGCGCAGTACGAGAGGTTGTGGGCGGAGCCCGGTTTCAAGAAATGGCTGTCCAATTTCCAGGACATCATGAGCCCTGGGGAGGCCAACGAGGATTACGCCGAATTCGTCCGTAATAAGATCCGCGAGCGCGTCAAGGACCCGGTTGTGGCGGAAATGCTGGTGCCAAAGGACCATCCCTTTGGCTCCAAGCGCCTCCCATGCGAGACCGGGTATTATGATGTGTACAATCGGGACAATGTCTTACTGGTTGACGTGCGCAAGGCCCCCATTGAGCGCATCACCCCGAAAGGCGTCAAGACTAGTGATGCCGAATACGAACTGGACGTCATCATCTTTGCCACGGGGTATGGCGCCATCACTGGGTCGTTGACCAGGATAGATATCCACGGCGAAGGCGGGCAAACGATCAAGGATAAATTTGCCGAGGGCCCGCGCACCTATATGGGCATCCAGAGCGCTGGCTTCCCGAATCTCTTCACCATCAATCAAGCCGGGTCCGGCAACTACACCAGAGGCGCCGAGTCGATTGTGGAATGGGTGAGCGAGTGCATAGGCTATATGCGCGAACATCAGTTTACGCGTATTTCGGCCACCCCGCAGGCGGAAGAGGCCTGGGTGGAGTACGTTGCCAAGGGGACCGCCGGTACGCTCCGGACCAAGGCCAACTCCTGGTTTGTGGGAGCGAACATCCCCGGAAAAGCACGCGTCGTTCTCACCAGTAGCCCGGACAGCGCTCCAGTGTATCGGGCCAAGCGTCTGGAGGTCGCGGCCAATGGCTATGAAGGGTTTCTGTTTCAATAGCGGTTTCAGTCACTCAATCGTAGGTAGCCTTTCCCTGATTTGGCCACCCCTTCTGTTCGATCCCGTCCAGACTGATCTAGATTAAATGTTGGCGGGCCTTGGACTACGGTTGTTTGCGACCCTAAACCAGCACCGGTGTATTGGTCTTCTGGTATACCTGAATTCGCCCGCTGGTATTCTCAAGCACGGCGATGCGGTTCTGATCGTCCACCTTCACCGCGCAGGGGGCGGAAAGTCTTTGCTCGAAAGCACCTTGGTCCCAGCTAAAGGCTAGGGAACGCTGCTGGATCATGTCCGGGTTGGCCAGCAGTTTGTCCTTGCCCCACTGGGATAGCTGGTGCTCCCCGTAGAGGGCGGTGATGAACCGGCCGTCCCGGTTCAATATCTGGACGCGGTCATTTAGCCAATCGAGCACATAGATGAGGCCGTCCTTATCCACCGCTACACTGTTGGGGCGGTTGAACTCGCCGATCCCCGTTCCCGACGACCCGAAGCTGGCCTGCCATTGGCCATCGTGGGTGAATACCTGGATCCGGTCATTGCGCCAGTCGGCCACCAACACCAGTCCGTCCTTATCCAGGGTAATGCCCCAGGGCATGTTCAACTGGCCCGGCTCGCTGCCGAAGGAGCCGAACGTGCCGAGGTACTTTCCATCCAGGGTGAACCTCTGCACCCGGTGGTTCCGGCTGTCGGTGAGGTACAGGGTGCCTTCCCCATCGATCGCCAAGCCCGCGGGCTTATCCAATTCTCCGTTGGCAGAACCGGCCTTGCCCCATTTGCGGATAAAATCGCCATCCCTGGTGTAGACCGAAATCCGGTTCAGAAACTCATCAGCGACATAGACATTCCCCTCGCTATCCAGGGCGATGGCCGTAGGCCAGATGAACTCGCCATCGCCCTCGCCGTAGGCGCCGAATTCGCTAATGAATTGCTCGTCAAGCGTGACCACGGTTACACGAACGCCATCGGGCCGATCTTCGCGGGAACGGTTCAACACATACACTACACCATCGGTGCCCAAGGCCATGTCCACCGCGTTGCGGAACCCTGTGCCGCCGAACTCGTTACGGCCCAAGGAGTGGCTATATTGGAAACTCCAGTCTTTGAGCCCAAAGAAATGGGTGCTCATCGCTCTTACCTCGTCATTACTTGGTTAGCCGGGCCGCTCCGAGGTTCGCCTCGCGTCACCGGAGCGGCCCATATTGGTTTATATCACCTAGAAACTCGGACGGAAACCCCGATTCTCTCCAAGCTGCCGTTTTCTTAGCGACGATTGTCGATGTAACAGTGGATTCTTGAACCGTATTACAGACACTATCATGCCACATAAGACTATAATACGTCTGTCTGGCGTAGCGCGAAACCCGGCCAATGGCTTTCCGGCCAGACCTCTAGGGCCGGGCGGCAGTGCCACCGCCTCAAGGGACAGCCTAGGTGTTCTATCAGCCTTTCCTGGATCGGCTTACAGGAACGGGATTTTCTCGAAGTTGCCGCCAATCACGGGGACCGGGTCCTGACCGAACCAGTCTTCCACGATGGTGGCATAGACCTGCCGGAAGTCCATGGTGGGCGCCAGGTTGCCGCCTTCAATATGGTCCCTGCGCTCCATGGATGGGTATACACCGTAAATGCCGCCCTTAACCTTATCGCCAACGGCGAAGGCCACACTGGCTGCGCCGTGGTCGGTGCCAGAGCCGTTGTCGAAGATACGACGGCCGAACTCGGAGAACAGGAACAGCAGGGTGTTCTCGGCCTTGCCGTGGTCTCTCAGGTCGGCGAAGAAAGTCTCCACGTTATTGGACACGTCGCTCCACAAAGCGGCGTGGGCCGTGGCCTCGGCGGCGTGGGTGTCGAAGCCGTTGTATGGGGAGGTGGTGAAAAGTACCCGGGTGCCGAAGTCGGCCAGGTGGGTCTGGGCGATGTTCTTCATGTACCGGCCCACTTCGGTGTTGGAGTATTCCACATCGGAAGTATACATATGCGGCGCGGTGGCGAGGATGTCGGCCCCCTTCAGAGCGTCAATGCCGGTGCTGCGGATGTAGTCCATTGCGTAGCCAGTGCCGATGGCTGGGCCATACATCTTGGCGAAGACATCCAGGGCGTCGTTTCGCTCCTCACCCTGAATGCCGGACAGCAGACCGTAGGTCTCCAGGTTGCCCACCGAAGCCACGGGCACGCCCTCCTTGGCCAAGGCCCGGGGCAGGCCGCGTCCGAAGTTGACGCCGGTTAGCACGTTTTCCTTGTTGGGGTCCAGGTCCGCGAGAACTTTACCCAACCAGCCCTCGGTGCCCACCTTGTCCGGCTCGCAGGTGTGCCAGATGTCCATAGAGCGGAAGTGGGAGTAGCTGGGGTTGGGATAACCGATGCCGAGGAAGACGGCCAGCTTGCCCTCGTCCCAAAACTTCTTCAACGGACCCATACTGGGGTTCAGGCCTACTTCATCATTCAGCTTGAGAACCTGGTCTTCAGGGACGGCAAGAGAAGGTCGAAAGTCCCTATACAGCGGGTTGGCGTAAGGGATCACCGTGTGGATGCCGTCATTGCCGCCCGATAGGGACAGAACTGCCAGCACCGGATCTTTTTTAGTAGAAACCATGCTATATCCTCCGCTAGAAAATTCTGCGCGCGATTTTAGCCGAACTGGAACTCTGAAGTCGAGGCGATCATCTGGAACATCTCACCGGCTCGGCGGGTGAACTCGGCCCGATCTGCTTCGGTGCCGTGGCGCAGATCACCACCTCGCTGGGCATGGGCGACCAACGCCTGCCGGGTGTCATCGGTGAGGTTCAGCGTGCCGACCAGGTCGATACTCCCCTCAACGAACTGCGCGGGGGAGAGGCTCTCGCCCCGGGCCATGAGGTGATTGACCAGGGTCTGTACGCCTGGAAGGTCAGTCTGGCCCAGGAACTCGGAAGCGAAGTTAATGCGCTCCACCAGGGTGCCGCTATCAATCCATTCGTGGCCGGTATGCCAGCCTTCCACCGTGGGCGGGTCCATCAGGTTCATGCCCATGTACGTGCATTCCTGGGCTAGCTCCCAGAGCCCTGGCTTGATTTCCCGGTGATCGCCTACCAGGCGCAAGGTGCCGGCCACCATTTCCGCCGGGTTCTTGACCTTCGCGAAGCGGACGTCTTCCGACTTGAAGAAGTCGGACGTGAGCAAGGCCCGCAGCATGGCCTTGATGTTGTAGCCGGAGTCGAAGTAAGCCTTCTCCAAGACCCTGATGGCTTCCATATCCCGTGGCGGGGTCTGGCGCCAGGCCGGGACCGGCGGCTCGTCAGCGACGAAGAAATCGTACATGTGCCGGGCGATGAACCGGGCGGCGGCGGGCTGCTTGCAGATGATGTCGATGATGTCCTCACCGTTCCAGCGGCCAGTCTCGCCCAGGAAGGTCTTCACGCTATCGTCGTGGTCGGCCGGGTCGAAGCGGAACTGCCACTGGCTGCGGCCGTAGGGGAATGGCGGGTAGGCCGGGGCGATGTTCCAGCCGGTGAAAGCCAGGGCGCAGGCTTTGACGTCATCCTCACTATAGTTGAACTGTTCGTCCATGCCCACGCCCAGTGAGAACAACTCCAGGAGCTCCCGCCCGTAGTTCTCGTTGACTGCGGTCTTATGGCTTTCGGAGTTGTCCAGGTAGTAGACCATGCCCGGTGTCCTGGAGAGATCGAGGAGCAGGTCTCGGAAGCTGCCCGTGCCCTTCTCCCGGAACATATTGATCATTCTGTGCATCTCATAGCCGCTGTCTATCTTGGTGTTGCCGCCACAGAGAATGGTGTGCCAAAAGAGAGCCACCTTCTCTTGGAGCTGGCGGGGGTCATTGATCATCCGGTGGACCCACTGCTGGTCCCTGGCTTGGTTAGACTCACGAAAACTTTGGTTATATCGGAGCATCAAGTCTTCTTCAACACCGGGCTGTGTCTCGGGATTGAGTAGCTCTTCCACCGTCGCCTCATAGCCCTTGGCTACATAAGCCTCCAAGTCGTCACGGCTCGCCCCGAAACCGGCGCGGCGCAACAGGTGGGCCATTAGAGCAATATCTTGGTCGGCCATTTTGTTCCTCCTTAGCCATACTTGTGCTGATGTTAACCAAGTGGCGTCTTGACCGGTATTTACCAGATTAAATTGAATTTCCTGAACATGGACCGTCCAGGATACCGTGAACTATAAAACGGTTTCCTGAAAACGGTTTCCTGAGCGCGTCAACTGCCCTCCTGGCAGGGTTTACCCTATGAGGCCTGAAAGGACGATACTTGGCCCCTTGGCTGCACTTGGTACCCTGCAGACCCGTATCAGTTTGTCACGGCTCCTGGCGCACGTCAGACAGTCTTATTGTGAAATACACCGCTAGGATGAGTCCTGCGACTCCCAATACGGTGATGGCCGTGACCACACCACCAAATTCGGCTAGGAGGCCTACCGCTATGCTGAAGGGGAACACGAACCCTTGCCCGTAACTGGCCAAGCTGGTGACCCGGCTCCTGAACCTATCCGGAGTTATCAGCTGTATCAGGGTGCCGCTGGTGGTGCGAAAGTGAGCCTGGGCCAGAGACATGAGCCCAATGAAGACAAGGGCGGGCAACAGTGGAAACATTGGGACCAACCATGGCGAAAAGGCAAACAGGATAACGAAAATTGAGCTGAAAATTATGGATGCCAACGCCACCGGCCCTTTCTTAAAAGTAAACCCCACCGAAGCGATAATGACGGCTGAAACAAACCCTCCCACGCCGGTTGCCGCCAATAAGAACCCCCCCACATCCGCATCTTGGTGAATGGTGTCGGCGGTGAATACCGGCAGAAGGAACCAAACTTGATGCAATACCACGTTTGGAATAAGGCCCAGCAGAATGAGGGTTAAGATAATTCTTCTTTCCCTCCGAATGAACCGGACTCCCTCACTAAAATCGGCGACGGGTGACCGGCGTCTGGTTATAACCCTGCGTTGGAATGGGGTTTTCATGGGAAGGAACAAAAGGACCATGGCAGCGTAGAGAGCACCCTCGAATAGAAAATTCGCGGTGAATCCAAGGTTGGCGATGAGGATACCGCCGATGAAAGGACCGATGATTCGCGTTCCTGTGATACTCAGTGAGTTGGACGCGTAGGCGTTTCCGAACGCCTCAGGCGGCACGGTATTGGCAATGAGGGCCTGGCGCATGGGTTGCGCGATGGATAGGCAGAATCCGCTGACCAGCACGTAGCTGTAGGCCAGCCACACTCTGAATTGATCGGAAAGTCCCAGCCCCTGGTTGGATACGACCAGCACCGCAAAGAGGACCGCCAGGACCGCCATGAAAGTCTGAATTCTCATGAGCAGCTTTCGCCGGTCCACCCGGTCTCCCCATACACCGCCCCACGGGCCAACCAGCAACACTGGCAGAGTACTCAGCCCGCCTACAATCACGACTTGCAAGACTGATGTCGATGATTCCATGGTCAGGTCACGCACCAGCCAGCCAATGGTGAGCAACTGCAACCATTGAGCGCTGTTGGAGCAGAAATTGCCGGTCCAGAGAAGGCGGTAATCCCGGTAGGATATCAGTGAGTCCAGGGTATGGAGGTGTGGCAATCGAAATAGCTTAATCGTGCTGCGCTCCTGAGAAACTGCCCAGCCCCCGGGCTAGCTCCGGGTCCCTCGCTTCTTCGCTCCGAGTTCCAGCATCACCCCCGGAATTTCCCGCGTCGCGCGGGTCTGCCATTCCTGGTAAGCGGGCCGGATCTTGGCCATGATAGCCCAGATGGCAAGCTTTTCCTCCGAAGTCGTGGTAAGGGCTCGAGCCGGGAAACTGCCGGCCAAAACCTGTAACTCCACATGGGTGCGTTTGGCCGGGTTCCGGTACCAGCCTGGGTTCCGCGGAGTACAAAATGCCCCATCCCACGGCGGCCCCTCGTCCGGGAAGGGCCGCCTTCCCCAAGATGATTCCCGGAAACGGCCAACATTCTAACGCCAAAATACATATCCGAGATCGGGGCGGCTCTCCGGGAATGGGACATTCCAGCGCTGGTCATGTTCTCGGACGGGGACATCGCCTTCAAAGTATATGAAGGGCAGCGCATTGCCGAAATGGTCTCCAACGGGCGATTGGTGATTGTGCGAAATGCGGGGCATTACCTGCAAGAGGATGCCGAAGAGGTGATTGCCGAGCGTCTAGTGATCTTCTTGAGAGATGGCAAAAGTGAGCTAGCCAATCACCGCTAAGCGGACCAGTGGACCTTCATTTGGCGTATCATGGCTAGGGTAATTTCGACTGGCACTGGTGAATCGCCGTCTCACCGCTACTTATTTATAGGTTCAATCTGGCGAGTGGGGCTTTACCTCGTTCATGAACCGCTCCATTGCACGTAACTTGTCGCCCAAGCTATCCCCGGCGACCTCCATAGCGATGTGCTGCACTCCCAACTCTGCATAGGCCTGAACGTCGCCCACGATGTCCTCTGCGGTTCCATGTAGAGGTGCACGTTCATCGTATCTGGACGGGCTGGAAAACTCCAGGGTCAAGCGGCAGGACAATCGGGGAGGCTCCTCTCTACCCACCGAGGCCGAATACCGTCTCATGTAATCAGCATTGTGCGCCAATTCTTGTGGCGCCATTTGGGAAGGGTGCCAGTAGTCACCAAACTCCACCGCCCGCCGCACTCCCCGTCTGCTTCGGCCACCTATCCATATTGGTGGATGCGGCTGCTGGACTGGCATGGGTGAGAAGGTGACATCAGAGAACTGGAAATACTCTCCTTGAAAGGCCGGTGTGGGATTGGTCCAGAGTTCTTTTAACAAACTCAAATATTCGTCACTTACCCTACCCCGTTCGGCGAAACGGGCATTCAGGGCTTGGAACTCTCCTTCCATCCACCCTACCGCCGCGCCGAAAATCACTCGGCCTTTGGAGAGCACGTCCGCGGTGGCGATGGCTTTGGCCAGGATGACAGGGTTGCGATAAGGCAGTATCACCACGCTGGTACCTATGTTAACTTTGTTGGTGACCGCCCCCAAGTGGGTTAGTAGGCTTATGGGTTCCAACATATCGTGGCGGTAGACGATGTCCTGACGCCCGGGTATTTGATGGGGTACGATGATGTGATCAGTGACCCATACCGAATCGAATCCCATCTGCTCGGCCTGGATAGCCATGTCTGTGAGTCCCTCGGTGTCGATGGGCCTACCGTAGTGGGGAATGCAAATTCCAAATTTCATATCACCCTCAGTCTTCCTGATGTTGTTCCCAGAGCCAGCGATGGTCTAGCTAGATCCATAATGACACGCTGGTCAAGGTATGGAGGCTACATCTAAGACCCCATGTGATTGTAACCCCGATGGCCCTGATCACCCTACGCCGGCGGTTCGGGACTAATCGGGCTTACTCACTGGGTGCGAAACGGTATGGACCCACCATCAGGCCGCTGAAAAACCCTAGCACGGACCATACAGACATGAATGGGAAAGATAGCTGGGGTAAAATCTACTAAACAGGCGGGGAGGTGGCGACGGTGAGCGGACGGCATGGTACATTAGGAACCGCGTTCGAAAGCAGAAGCGGCCGGATGAAATGAAACGCCTTTCGGTTATCGGCCGTCGCTACCCCAAGGCTCTCTCCGAAGCTTACTTAAAACTTCCAGATTGGAGGGCAAGGTGTTGGATTTGATCATTCGGGGCGGCCAGGTGGTGACCCCAATTGGCGCCGGACAAATGGATGTGGGGGTGCAAGGGGAGCACATCGCAGTCGTGGCCTCAGCGGGTAGCTTGGATGTGGAGGCCCAGAGGATCATAGACGCCACCGGCAAGATAGTGCTGCCCGGGGGAATCGAACCCCATACCCACATCGGGATCCCGGTGCCAGAGATGTGGGCCGGCCGTCCCGAGGTATTCACCCAGCCTCCCGAGGCTGCCAGCCGGGCTGCGGCCTATGGGGGGGTCACCACGTTCATCGACTTCGCTGGCAGTCTTCCTATCACCCCAGGCGAGGCACCGTCCCACGAGCCTATCATGAGGCAGTTGGAGCAACGCCGCCTGGCATTCGCCGGCCACTGCTACACGGACTACACTTTTCACTTCATCCTGGCTGGAGACGTGCCGGTAATATGATTGGTGAACTCGGAGAAGCTATTCAGGCCGGCGTCTCCAGTTTCAAGATCTTTACCACCTTCAACGCCCGCTGCTCCTACGGGCACTTGTGGGATATCTTTCAAGAAGTTTCCCGCCACGGCGGTATCATGGCCGTGCACGCCGAAGAAGACGACATAGTCACCTACATGGAGAGGAAGCTCCATCGGGAAGGGAATGACCAAGGGCATAACTTACACTTGGTACACGACAATATCTCCGAGGATATCGCATTCCGCAAAATAATCCGGCTCGCCCAACATACCGAGACCGGCATCTACTTTGTCCATACCACGGCCAAAGAGGGAGTGGCGGCGGTCGCCGAAGCTCGCCTGCAGCAGCAACCGGTCTATGGGGAGGCTCTACACAATTACCTGGAATTCACTTGCGACGATTATAAAAAGCCTGAAGGAACCATCATTCACACCTATCCCGCCATCAAGTATGCGGAAGATCGTGACGCTTTGCAGCAGGGCCTAGTAGACGGTCCAATGTGTACGACCGCTACCGACGATTACACGACCTCTAAAGCCGTCAAGCTATCTGGAGATACTATTTTCACGGTGTGTGGTGGACATAACGGTATCGAAACCCGCATGCCGGTGACCTACACCAAACTGGTGGCGCCAGGCCGAATCTCGCTGGAGCGCTTTGCCGCCATCACCTCCACCAACGCCGCCAAGATTTTGGGAATGTACCCTCAGAAGGGCGTCATTGCTGCGGGTAGCGATGCCGACTTCGTGATCTTCGACCCCGACATAAGAAAGACCCTGACCTTGAGCGACCTGCACTCAGATGCAGACTATTCGATCTGGGAAGGCTTTGAGTGCCAGGGCTATCCTGTGATGACCATTTTGCGTGGCAAGGTGATAGTCGAGGATGGTAAACTCACCGGAAGCGCTTCAGACGGTCAATGGCTAAGCAGAAAAGTAGCACCGGGCATACTAGCTCGGCCGGGGGCTTAGGTTTAAGCAAGGTGTCATGCCCGCGGCGGGACCATGTTGCCGGCCTAGCGCTGATAAGCTAGTTCGAGTTTTCTACGGAAACACGATCAGGGAGCCCAAGGTATTGGAGATTCACTATCGGAGGGGTCTGTGACGACGTCTACTACGGCAGGCCGGCCGGATGCTAATGCCTTTTCCAACGCGCCCCGGATTTCGCCGGGTTGGTCCACCCGAACGCCGTAGGCGCCCATAGCCTCCGCCACCTTGGCCATGTCTATGTCGTTGAATTCCCAAAGGTCGGCTGAGTTCGCGCCAGGCACGTTCAGGTAGGCACGGTCGTCATTTCGCTTGTCTTGGAGCAGTCCGTGGTTGTTGTTAACCACAATAACCACCGGAAGGTCGTAACGCACCGCAGTTTCCAGTTCGGCGACGTGGTACATGAACCCTCCGTCGCCGGTGAAGCACACGACGGGTCTGTCTGGTAAGGCGCACTTGACGCCTATGGCGCCGGGGAGTCCCCAACCAAGGGATCCCGCACAACGGATGTAGTCCTGACCGGCGTGGTTCAGGTCCACCATTGAGCCGGTCCAGATGCCGGCGTGGCCGGTGTAGGCAACCAACAGCGCATTGTCCGGGAGGAACTGGGTCAGCTCATTGCAGAGCCTTTCCGGAATGATGGGCACTGACTCTGAGTTAGCTCTGGGAGCGACCTCTTCCCTCCATTGCCGCACCAAGTCTTGGGCGCGAGAGACCCAATCGCTTCGGCTCCCCATGGGCTCGAGAGCCTCAATCAGCTTGCGTACTGTAGCTTTGGCATCACCGTGTAACGAAACCTCGTTAGGATAGCTGCGCCCTAGTTCCGAAGGATCGATGTCGATCTGGATCACGGGTGTGCCCGCGGCGGTCCAGTTGGCGTACTATCGCTTATTGTCAGCAGCCATCATTAGAAAGGAGGAATATAGTTGTCAGACCGGCTGATATCGCCAACCCGCAGTTGGTCAGAGCCAGTGAACAAAACGGCTGGCCGGCGTGCGGAGCGAAGCCGGAGATTCGGCCGGAACTCCAACCGAGAGCATGGTAGACAGCGTCCAGTCTTCTTCCGCCCCCAGGGTTTCTTGGAGTTTGGGATGCCGAGTTGCCCCACCAGTTTCCCAGGTTACAGCCAACCCTTCCGCGACGCCGGCCAAAGAGATGTTGTGAGCGGCGCAACACACCGCAGCATAGTTTTCTTGGGTAACCTCTTCGTTGGCACCGGGCACGCAGTAAACGTAAATCAAGACAGGGGGGTCTAAAATCGACTTGCGGGTGGCTTCGGCCCGGTCATTATCACCTCTTCGATCCATGGAGACCTCGTAGGCTTGATTCCCCAGTATCTGCCGCACCGGGCTTGACACATCCACAACAAAGAACCGCCAAGGTTCCGTCAACCGGTGGTTCGGCGCCCACACCGCGGCCTCAAGCATCCGCTCCAGCGCCTCTTTCGGCACTGCCTTATCCTGGAACCGCCATGCCATCCGGCGCTGATACAAGGCTTTGTAAACGCTTACATCCGTCCTCGGGACGTTAATCTCGTCAGCGGCTAGCTTCGCGCCCTTGCCATGCCTCGTAGTCATCGTCTCGTCCTTTTTAATACAACTGCTTTATATAGAACTGCCGACCCGGAGCGGCAGAAAATCACTGGTTACGGGCAGACTCCTGTTACCAGGATAAGTATAACCCTGGGAATGCCCAAGCCCAAATTGATTTGCCTGCTTTTTCTTTTCTGGATTACTTCACTCGGACATTCCAAACTCTTATAACCCCTAACACAATAAATTAGCCGCTTGAAACAGATAATGGAAGCTTGCCGTGGCGTTATCCTAAATGAAGTTTTTCACCGAACTTGGAGATCACTCATCCGGCTCGATTACTGTTAGGATGGTATGGTTCTCCTGCACCAGGGCCAGGGAACTCCTGCGGAGGCGTAGACTGCTGGGTCAGATTGGGATGCGCTGCTGAAAATTTGGTTCGGCCAAGGAAATTAGGGAGTCAGACCATGGCGGATGGCCAGGAGTTGATAGAACAGATTCGTAAAGAACTGGAGCCCGTTGAGGTCCAGCTACGCGACCACCTTTACCTCCGAGCATTGGAGCAGAATGATATTACTAGGGAATGCCTGAGCGTAATTGTGGGGGAGCAGCATATTACCATCGAAAGCGACCTGAGGAGCCTGGCCGCCATGGTAGCCCGCTGTGACCATCCACGCAGCCGGAGGTTTTTCCTGGGTATCTTGCCAGGAGAGGACGCCGCCTTCGGTGCCCTGCACGATTTGGCAACAGCATTGGGCCTGGACGAGCCATGGCTCCAGGCATACGAGCCCACCCCTGAGGCCCAAGCCTACGCCCACTATGTGGCCTGGCTGGCCCACTACGCTTCACCTGCCGAGATGGCCGCTGCCCTGGCGGTGAACTTTCCCGCCTGGGGTGCCAACTGCGGCCGGGTCGGGGCCGCTCTCCGGGACAAATATGGCCTTAACGTAGAGGCCACAGCCTTCTTTGACCTGTTCTCGGGTCCCGCGGCCAATGAGTTCGAGGAAGAGGTTCGAATAGTGGTAGAGGAAGGACTACGCCAGGGCGTGGGCGAGCTTCAAATGAAACGGGCGGCCAGGCTGCTCCAGTCCTACGAGTTGCTGTTTTGGAATGGGGTGTACCGGGCATCGACCTTGGAGCACTGATTGGACGGAGTGGCGATGAGTGGCAGACCGATGACCACTGACCAGCAAAGTGGTCGCCAGTTCTTAGAAGAAGTGGAGCGCCACCATGAGCCGGCCCTTGCCGTAATCAGGGGCCACCCGTTCGTCACCAACGTGGCGGAGGGGCTGTGTCCCCTGAACGACCTGAGACATTTTGCCCTCGCCGCATACTGGTATATGCGAGGCGGGGTCAAGCACTTCGCTCCGTCCATCCTCAACTCACAAGACCTGGAGACCCAGCGGTTTTTCCATGAACGGCTGTCTGGCGAACTGGAGTATTTGAGTCGGTTCCGCCCTTTTATGCAAGCCGTGGGGCTGACGGATAACGAAGTTGAGCGCGAGTTCCCCCCCAAAAGCCTTGAACGCAGTGAATTACCTGTTACGCCTTTCTGTGGAAGGGGGACCTGCTGAGAAGGCGGTGGCCTGGTATCTGGTCGGTAGGGTTTTTTCGGATTCGTGCTCGGCAATGCGAGAGGGGCTGACCAAACATTACGGGCTGTCTGGGGAGGCGTCGAAGTACTTTGAGATCCCCCACGTTCGCACCGAACGATTTGTGAACTCCCTGGCTCGGCTGGTGACCATTTACGGTCTAGATCACGGGAGGAAAGACGAACTAGAGCAGGTGGCGGCGCACATCTTGGCCTACGAATGGGATTTTTAAGACTCTATGGTGTAATGGGAGAGGGCCAACGCCTGCTTGGCAGCTTCCACGATCCGTCTGTCGAGGAATAACATGAGCTTATGTGACGAACTGCAGGAGGGAGTTGGTTCCCTCTGGGCGCGAGTGGTTACTCACCCCTTCATCATTAGAGCTGGGTGACGGCACCCTGCCCCAGGAAATCTTCGATGTGTATTTCGAACAGGACTACCTGTTTGTGAAGGAATTGGTCATCTTGCGTAGTATCGCTAAGGCCAAAGCGCCGGACTTCGACGATGCGGCTCGCCACTTGGGATTGGGTGGTGAGGGAGGACTATTCCAGCAAGCCTTTCGGGAGCGGGGGCTGTCACCCCAGGATGTAGCCAATCTGGAGTATCGGCCTACCACCCTTCATTACAGTAGCTACTTGCGCAAGCTGGCTTACGAAGGCAGGTTTATCGATCTGATAACCACCTGGTTGGCGGTGGAATGGCCATACCTGGAATGGGCGCAGCGGTTGGTGGCAGCTGGGAAGCGACCTGAAAATTATTACTACCAGACCTGGATTGACAACCACACTAACCAGGGCATGATCGACTTTGTGAGCTGGCTTCGCTATACGGTTGATACCACTCCGGTCTCTCTGGCTGACCAGGTCCGGTTGCAGGGTATTTTCCGGGATGTGCTGCGCTATGAGTTCCTTTTCTGGGAGATGGCTTACCGGAATGAAAGGTGGCCGGAGGGATGAAAGCTCACGGCGGAGGGGACCTGGTGGTAGGGATCGCAAGTCTCCGAATCCCTTATCGTATGTAGTCAGATTTACAGCAGCAACCGGCTTCGAGTACGCGAACCGGCTAGAACGGGCCACTGGAACACAGCGCTAACCACCATGCCGAATTATTGGCGGCCAGTTGCTCAGGCGTTCGCATACCTTTCGACAATTGTGTCGGAATTGCCCGGTGACCAGCCACGGTAGAGCCCATTTCCCAGTTTTGGTATAACGCACACTATACTTTCATAGTGTTTCGTGTCTCGAATCATTCGGACCCCTACTTCGAGTTCAAGGCTCCCAGAATCTCCAACCGTGACAACAACCGTTCAATGAAGGGCCGCAAACGGCTCCTTCGCGGTGTGGTCGTTCGCGGCCCGCGGCCTGCCTATTCCAACCGGCGAATCCTCGGGAGCCCGATGAACGTGGCAATGCTAATCCCAGTTAGTAACGCTCCGTTGACGAGGAGAGCCCCAGGCGCTCCCAGGATGGAAGCCAGCCCGCCGACTCCTAGATGACCCACGGGCGCAACCCCGATGCTCACTACCCAGGAGCCCATGGCCCGCCCCCGTTGTTCGTCGGCCACGTTGGCTAGCATCAGGGTCTTATAAAGTGTGTCCACAGACATGGCGCAGGCGTTTACTGCCACCAACACGATTATGAAGAACCCCAGAGACGAGGAGATTGAAAAAGCCATCAACCCCACTCCAAACAAGCTGGCGATAATGAACATCAGCATGCCCTTCTTGCGGTAGTCCCTAAAGTTGGCCAGCAGCGCCAAGCCCAACAACCCACCCGCCTGCCTCACCGCGGTCAAATACCCCAAACCTACTGGGCCCACGTGCAGCACATCCTTGGCAAACACGGGTAACAATGTCATGTGGGTGAACCCAAGAATCTCTGTGATTGAAGCCAGGCACATCAGAACCAAAAGCACCCGATTCTCGCTAATGAACCGAATGTATCCAACCAGGTTTTGCAGCACATGCTCCCGCTGGGGCTGAACCGTACCACTGGACCGCCCAATCACCAGAAGTACCGACGCGGAAGCTATGTAGCTAGCCCCAATAGCCAAATATTGCCAACCCGGCCCCACGGACCCGATTAGCAATCCAGACATGATTGCGCCGCAAATGGTGCCGGCTTGCATACCTATCTGGTTGAGAGAAAGTCCGTTGAGGGCATGCTCCGGGCCTACGATGTCGTAGGTGTACGCCAGCCGGGTTGTCAGTGTGAAGGCGAGGACGCAGCCGGCGACTGTGACTAGAGCTATTACCGCCCAGACGTTAGGGTCGCCGGCCAAGAGCATCACGGCCATGATGACTGAAACGGCGGTCCCGGCCAGCGAATTGAAGAACAGGAATAACCGTCTTTCCAGCCAATCGGCCATTGCCCCAGACACGATCCCCAGGAAGAAAAAGGGCGCCATATTGGCCGCGGCCGCCACGCCCACCATGAATGCCGAATCGGTAATTTCGAAGACGAGCCAACCTACGGCGACACGCTCCATCCCCATGCCAAGGGAATAGAACAGAGTGGACACCCAGAACAGCCTGAAATCTCGGTAGCGGAGGGAAGCCGCCCAAGGCAGTGAGTACGCAATTCGGGGCATCAATTCGTCATTCCCCGCCGCCCCGGGCGGCTTTGTCTCAGGCCGCACCTGATGCCAATGCCGCAATCTTTAATGTCATCGATAGGGAGGCTGTGCTCCAAGGGCCGCCGATTCCCGTGGTGTTGCTCAGGGCTGATCCGGCCTATATGATCCTCTACCGTCGCTATAAACCAATTGGTCTCGCCATATGAGAAGAGACACTATCCGCGAATAGTAATGACGATCTGACGAGTGAGGTCTGGAACCATTGTGTCGCCTAAGGGCAAGCCCTCTATCCCATGGATTGAGATTCGGCCGCACTTCGAGGAGTCGACCCTTGTCCTTAGAGCCCGCACTCAGGTTCCTGGTGGAGGTAGATGCCAAAGTACTCTAGTGTGAGGTTAACCGGCCAGTGGCACGCTGGCCGTGATTCGGTTGCCGACTGAACGAGTGGTATGGCCCTGTCCGGTCAGGTCTTCCACCTGCAGAATGTCGCCTGGGTTCAACACCCGTTTAGTACCGTCTCCGATTCCAATCTCCATCTGACCGGAAAGGACGATCACGTATTGGAGCCGAGGGGCGTTGTGCCAATCGCTGAAGCTCCCATCCGGGGAGCTGCGGAAGGTCATGTCAGCGTCGGGCTTAAGGGATACGGTCTCGGTCTCTCCAGATGGCATGTCGAGATTCACGAAGTGGGCTTGGCCATCATTACCGGTGTATAGGCGAATAATCATTTGACCTCCAATGGTTCAGGTTCTGGACAACGATTTCGAAGAGATGCAGGAGACTTCTAGAGGAGCTCCGCCAGACATTGCTCCCAGCAACAGTCAGTCTCCCTGGCATCATGGACCCTGTCAACCATCGAGCCCGTCAGTAGGTGCTCATATCGTCTGCCAGTACCGTCGTCTCGATTCTCTGATCACGCAGCCGAAACCGCTGTGATGACAGATGGCGATGGTCGCGTTTTCCGACTCCGCCAAGTCCAGCATTCCCCGCCGGGTCTGGCCTGCCTAGTGCGGGTCCGTATCGTAATGGAACACCCAGTCGGTATGGGTCACCTGGGCAGGGCCGTGGAACACATCTCCCATGATGAACGCCCTTTCGCCGCCGGAGTTGACGATTATGCTCATGGATCCGGGGGTGTGGCCCGAGTGGGAATGGCGGTGCTTGCGGCAGCCGCATTACACGTCTACGGCCGCCAGGCCTTCTATTGCAAGGCCATATCCCAGCATATCCTGCATCTGGCGCTTTAGCTGCAGCGTCATGGCAACCCTGCTGTAGCGGAGGGTAAGGTCCGGCTTTTCGGCCAGTTGCTCCGCCAGTTCCCAGGCCCTGGGAAGCAGGCGGTCCGGAGGCAGGACTTCGGCGACGACACCCAGCTCGTGGGCCTCTTTCGCCGACAAAGTCTGGCCGGTAAGGAGAAAATACCGGCCCCGGTTTTGCCCAAGGATGAGGGGCCATATTACGTGGACGCCGTCGCCGGGGACCACACCTCGGGGGAAGTGGGGTGCATCCTGGAAAGTTGCATTCTCCGAAGCCAGTACGATGTCCGACATCACCGGTATTTCGGCGTGGATCAACGCCGGGCCGTTAATCGCGCCGATGATGGGCACCTCGATCTCCAACAGGTTGGTCAATAGCCGCTTCCCTTCCCAGTAGGTCAGGTCCCAGGTTTTGGGCGTCCTGCGGGGACGGGTGCCTTCAAACTCGGCGCAGTAGTCGTCGCCGGTTCCGGTGATAATAACCACCCGGTTCTCCGGGTCGCTTCCAATGTCGGCAAAGGCGTAGCCGAACTCACCATGGGCCGGTCCACCCCACTTCAGACTGCCACCATGGGAATGGAACGTGACCTGAAGGATGCCGTTGCGTCGCTCAAATTTTACGGTATCGTACTTGTTCTCGTATTCCTTCAGCTTTGACATACCGTTACCTCCATAGCTACCGCGTTTGGGATGACTGACGCGAATATACTTGAGGCCGCGGCTGGAAGCAACGTTCCCCTACCTAATACGTCTCCGTTCCTGAAACAGGGCCCAAACGTTGCGCAAAGCTCCCGGGTCAGAGTGTCCGCCGATTGCCACCGCTTGGCGCGTGCCTTCGAAGCGGTGGCAATCGGCGGCGATCTTCAACCCTGCCTCTTGGGACGCTTACCGCTACTTTCATGGCTGCGGGGCTCATACTGGCAAACTGCTCACCGGTTGAGCGGAATCCGGTGGCCGCCACTTTGATTAGTCCGGCGCCCTTTTCGATCAATTCCCGAATTCCGTTGAGCAACTCTTCCGGCGTCTCGGTGGACCTGGCGAGGCCGGCCGGCCAGGTACCCGGAAATTGGAAACACTTGCCGGAAGCTATGACGCGAGGCCCCAGTATTGCGCCGGCGGCGGTCTGCTGAGCGATTTTGATGTTGATGCCGAAGCGCCCACGTCTCTGGCCGAAGTGAGGCCCGACATCAGGGCCCGGCGGCAGTTGCCCAGCGCCTTCAGCCTGGACCCGGAGGGCCAATTCCTTTTCGCTGCCGGTTCGGAGACAGACCGACTAGCATCGTACCGGGTCAACGGCGATACCGGTGACCTGACTCACCTGGAAACTTATTCCGTCGGCAAGAGGCCTATGTGGGTACTTGTAACAAGTTTTGGAGGTTAGCTCCGATCATTAGCTTTGCTGTAAAGGTCGATTCTATTTTCTAATGTGCTTGGGCCACGCGATGTCTGGCACTCCAAAATGGGGTGCCAAGTTTATCGCAGAGGAACATACATCCCGATGTTTGTTCAGTGGTGATAAACTTTTGCGGCTAAAAGGCGTTCCGTTCAGGGTGGAGGTGGCATTGTTTGTATGCTGACAGAACTCCGGATATGAGCAGCAGAGCATTCCCGGGAAACGGCGGGGGATTAATCCCGCCGTTTTGCATTTAAGGATGGCCTCGATGGTTGCTTCGAATTCTACAACACCCAAAGGCCCCACCAGGCCCTGGGCTAACGGACACCAGTTGAAGTGTTCTGCGCAGAGTCGGCGCAATTGGATGAACATTCAAAAGAGAGGAGGTGGCCGCCAAGCAGAGGACTGGTAAACCTTGAGAAGACAACGGGACCTCACTTAACATTGCTCCAATACTGTCCAACTGATAGGGTCCACCTTACCAGATCGAACTCTTGGATAGTTAGGCCAACCCTACCTTGCATACGCCTACTTTGGTGTTACCGATGTTCCCGGTTGCACAGTCCTTTCTTTCGTCAAATCTACACCGGGCGATTGAAATTTCGCCTCGATGAAAAACTGTTCTTGGCCCGGTGTTTCGACGAACTGTCCCTGGGGGCGCACCAGAGGTATGCGGCGGGGTGAGGTGGACCCGCGTCGGGATCTCCAGAAAAATGTTAGCTTTCAGCTTCCAGTTCATCGAGTTTGCGTTCATCCCAGATGATTACTCCCCTATTGTTCGCTAACCCCTGCGCGTCCGATGTCAATCCCAACGGTGCGGCGAGCACCGCAGATGCGTTCTGGTCCGTCGGAAGTGCTCCGAGTAACTCTCTGACCACCTGAACTCCCACAGGGCGCGAGTAGTCCTTGCATTGGACGTAGATTCTTTGCTCGATTCCTACCTCGTCGGTTCTTAAGCCGATTACATCGATGCCGCCGTCCCTGCTCCTTTGAGTGCGCTCCACATTCCAGCCTCGTTCTTGAAGGATATGCGCGCATCTGGCTTCGAGTTCAAGACCAGAGGGCCGTTGCCGGGGCTCCCGGTTCGCTCGTTCTGGCATCTCTAACCCAAATAGGCCGAACAGTTGGTCAGAGTTTAGCGAAGTCGACAAATCGACTGAGACATCGTCCACCAGCCTATCGAATAGATCCTGTTTTTGCTCCAGGATTTTGTCAATCCGCTCTTCAATGGTCCCAACACATGAGTATTTGAAGACATTGACCGGAACTGTCTGACCATACCGGTGGCTGCGGTCCTCTGCCTGCCGTTCGACCGCTGGGTTCCACCAACGGTCCAGATGGAATACGTAAGCCCACATTTCCCATATGGGTGAATATCCCTCTGAGTAAATCGTCGGCATTCTTTAAACCATTGTCCATTTGTGAGACGTTGGCCGTCGGTATGGCTATAATTACCCCATAGCTTGGCGAGTTTTATATAGGTAGCGTAAGCATCATGGAGGCACCTGATGGGTGACGGCGAAAATGCCCCTCTCCGGCTCCAATTCAACCCCAAAGTCCGCCTGGAATTTCACGGCTCAACCATCACCTCCGACGCTGGTCTTCTTGCCTTTCGAGAGTTTGATGATGCCTTGGGCCTTACCGAAATCGCTGAGGACTACCTCCAGGAAAGCCGTACCGGACGCAATATCCTTCACCACCTGGTTCCGCTGCTAAGACAGTCGATCTACAGCCGCTTGGCCGGCTACGACGACACCAATGACGCAGTGCGCCTTTCCCAAGACCCAGCCATGCGAGTGATCGTGGGATGGCAAGGCTCGGAGCGGAAAGGAGCCAGCACCAGTGAGATGGGCCGGTTCGAGACGGAGTTCCTGACCCAAGAGGACAACCTGAAGGGGCTGGCACGAATAAATACCCAGTGGGTGGAACGAGCTATGGCCCATACCCTACACCGGCGAGTAATCCTGGATATGGACAGTTCCGAGAGTCCAGTGCACGGCCAGCAGGAGGGAGCAGCCTATAACGGCCATTTTGAATGCGTCTGCTATCACCCTCTCTTTCTGTTCAACCAGTTCGGGGATTGTGAAGCAGCTAAGCTACGGTCAGGCAACGTCCCCAGTGCCGATGATTGGCAAGAAGTCCTTGATCCGGTGGTGGAGCGTTATTTGACAGCAGCGGTCAGGCTGCTGTTTCGTGCTGACGCCGCCTTCGCCAAGCCGGAGATATACGATTATCTGGAAGCAAGAAACATCGGCTACGCCATCAGGCTGCGGTCCAACCAGGTGCTGCAGCGGGAGATAGCGCCCCTGCTGATACGGCCTACGGAGTGGCTTTCCCCGAAGCCCATCGTCTCCTATCATGACTTCGTCTACTAGGCCCAGAGCTGGAACGTTGCTCGGAGAGTGGTCTCTAAGGTGGAGTGGCGCCAGGGAGAACTGTTTCCCAGAGTGGGCTTCATAGTCACCAATCTGAGCTATCCAAACATCGGGATAGTCCGCTTTTACAATGGCCGAGGCACCGCGGAGCAATGGATAAAAGAAGGCAAGTACGCCCTGAACTGGACCAGGTTGTCCTGCCACAAGTTCGTGGCCAATCAGGTCAGGCTGGAGTTGTTCGTACTGGCCTACAACTTGGGCAACTTCATGAGAAGGCTAGCCTTACCGGAGGCAATGAAGCACTGGTCGTTGACCAGTCTGCAGACCAGGATGATCAAGACTGGAGGACGGTTGGTGCGCCATGCCGGAAGGCTGGTGTTTCAGCTTGCTGAGGTGTTGGTGAACCGGGAAATGCTAGGCGGGATACTGGAACGAATTGGTCGTCTTAGGCTGGCTCCTGGCTAGTCCACTTTAGGAGCGTCGGGATTGGTTACGGTTACGGGGTCGCACAGGGCAAAAGAGCTTCCCAAGGGCGAGACTTGGGCGTAGACCAGCGGTTTGGGGCTTTTACGCTTGGCAGTACAGTGGTTGCCCTATGAAAGCGGGGACTTTGAGTGAATCAGGCCGCATCAGACCGCATTTGACGCCCTTGGAATGCGGGATTATATTTGGCGGTATCCCCGCGGGAGCTATATCCAGGAAAGGTGGTTTGATCTGGGGAATCCCGGTTAATCGTGTTCACAGTCAAACCGGCGGGTTTGAATTCATAATGGCAGATTGTTGGACGCGCCAACGGGAACGGCCTTCCGTGGTTGATGCGGGCGAACATCGTGATATTATTGGTCCGCTACGCTCTGCGATGGAGGTCCACCATGGCCCGTGGAGGCAACGACTGGCTCGCCCAAACTCCGGAGGAGACGTTGGAGCCGGATATACCGATCTTCGACACTCACCACCACTTCTGGGTCTCCCGGCCCGAACCCATTCACTACCAGCGATACCTCCTGCCGGAACTGGCTGCCGACATCGGCAGCGGCCACAATGTACGCTCGACGATTTTCATCGAAGTGCGCTGCGAATACCGCCAAGACGGTCCGGACGAGATGAAGCCCGTGGGGGAGGTCGAGTACATCCAGACCATCGCGAACGAGAGCGCCACGGGCAAACATGGGCCCACCCAGGCCGCCGCCGGCATCATCGGGCACGCCGATTTGAAACTGGGCGACGGCGTAAGACCGGTGTTGGAGGCCATGCAGGCCGCCAGTCCCAACCGCTTTCGGGGCGTGCGCCACTCCGTTGGCTGGGACGAAAGCCCGGAACTGGCCAACCGTGATATCAAGGGAGCACTTTCGACAGAGGGATACCGCGCAGGCGCCAAAGTCTTGGCCGGCATGGGCCTCGTGTTGGAGAACTCCCTCTACTTCCACCAGCTACCCGAGCTGGCGGAATTCGCCCGGGCTGTGCCTGACCTGACCATAGTCTTGAACCACATCGGCGGCCTGCTTCGAGTCGGACCCTACGCCAACCGCGACGGTGAAGTTTTGCCCGAGTGGCGGAGAGGCGTGGAGGAAGTGGCCAAATGCCCCAACATCGTCATGAAGCTGGGCGGCGCCGGACAGTTGCGCTATGGCTATTATTGGCACGACCGGGAACAAGCCATCGGCTCCGAGGAGCTGGCCGAGGCGCTGGGCCCCCTCATGGGTCATTGTATCCAACAGTTTGGCCCGGACCGGTGCATGTTTGAAAGCAACTTCCCCGTGGACAAGATCTCCTACTCCTACAACGTGGTGTACAACGCCTTCAAACGGCTTTCCCGTGGCTATTCAGCATCGGAACGCGCCGCCATGTTTCATGATACCGCCGCCCGCGTATACAAAATCGACTCCTAATCTCTTAACCAGTCTCAATTCACGCTCCGGCTTCCCTTGCTTTACCGTCGACCGATACGGGCCGCACGGCCGGCAGTCTTGCCGCGACAAATGGGATTACCCAAAGCAACGGAATCAAAACCGTTTGCCATATCGGATGAGTTAACTTTACCAGCGTGCCCGAAACTGTTCAGAGTTGAGGGGAAGTGAGCAACCGGCGGCATTCCAGGAGGGGATTGAGACCTCTGGCCCGCCAGGTGCCAAAGAGGGATGCCAAGGTCATCTTGCTGTCGGCGCCCTGCCCTGAGCGGGCGCCGCCGCTGATCTTGCGACTGGTTACCAGATGCCGCAGGCTCCGCTCGGCGGCGTTGTTGTCTGAGGGCACGGCTGGGTCCGACACGAAGACAAACAGTTCCTTGATGAACCGTTCCATGCGCCGGCAGAGCTTGGCCTGAACCGCCAGGGGATCTTTCGCCAGGGATCTTTAAGGAAAGGCCGCGCCAAGACCATTAGTTTCTCCTCCAGCATTAGCTGGGTGCGATGGCCTGGCTGGGCTCGGGGAAGGACCGAGGCCTTGGCCTCCGTGTAGACCTGGTGAACCGCCTCGGCCCACTGAGCCAGCCCAGCGTCTTCTGGGTACAACCCTTTCAGGTCATGGATATCCCGCAGCAGATGAGCCCAGCACCGTTGCTTCAGGCCCGGGTAGTGGTTATAGGCGGCGTAGAAATCACTGACCAACACTCCGCTGAAGGAGGAATCCAGCACCTCATCCACCACCCCCTTATCCCGACCCCGACGCAGGAAGTATCGTTCGCTGGGAGTGCTGAAGGTCCAAACATAGCCGTTGCTCCCGTCCTGGCGCCAGCCGGTTTCGTCGCCCTGCACCACGGGACTGGCGCGGACTTGCTCGAGCACCTCTCGCACCGCCGTCTCAGCCTGACGGGCTACTCCATGGACGGCCTCGACGATGGCGCCAACACTCAGGTGCAACTGATGGACGCTCTCCAGGTACCATTGGATGATTCTTATGGGCAACCGTCCCTCCTCCCGCAGGGTCACCATCAGGCTTACCAGATTGACCCCCAGGCGCTGCTGGCCCAGAACCACCCCCTGCAGGGCCTCTTTGGGCAGCCGGCGCCGCTGGCATACCGGACAGATGCGGGCTACCAGGGCGTGCTCGGTCACTTCTACCGGAGCCACCGGTAGCTCAATGACTTCCCGAGTTCGCTGTACCCATCCGCCGTTCAGGTGAGTCCCGCAGTCGGGACAGACCGCCACGGCATGCTCCACCCGCCGGGTAGGAGTCATGCGCTGGCGGGCGAAGCCATGGCGGCGCGGCTTTCTGGGCTCCTTTTTCTCCGGCGCTTGCCGGCTGGAGTGCGGCTGATTACCCGGCATCCCCGACGACCCGCGCCGGTTGGGACGGGATTCCAGAACCCCAATCCGCCTTTGCAAATCGGCAATGACTGCCCGCTGGCCGGCAATTATCTCCAGCAGAGTTTCGCCACTCGCCGCGTTCAGGTCTAGTTCAGTGTCCACCTCCCTGGTATGCCACAACTCCCCCGGCCATGCCAGCGTTTTTCCAACGGCTTTGAGCCAATTCACCTCATCAAGTCTGACCAGTTACACCTGTCGTACTATAGTATGAACATGGAATGAAAATCAGGTGCATCATGGCCAAGATAGCGATCAGCCTTTCAGAAGAAGTCCTCCAGGCCGTCGAGAAAGAGCGGCTGGCCAACGGCCAGAGCCGCAGCGAGTTTTTTCGCCGGGCTGCGGAGGTATATCTATCGCGGATAAAACAGAGAGAACAGGGAGAGCAATACATCAAAGATATCCAGAGACGAGTGACGAAAGGGCACTCGCGGAATCCACGATTCACCACTCTTTCGACGCCGATGCGGACAGAAAATACTGGGAACAAGAGTTTCGTAAATGAGGAGGGGCGAAATCTGGTGGGACTACGGGCCGGCCCCGCCTGGGCGCCGGCCCGTAGTCCTCATTTCTCGGGACGAAGCCTATGTTTTTCGAGAATTGGTCTCCATCACCCCGGTCGGCAGGCGAATCCGGGGCATCAGCACGGAAGTGCCGTTGGGACCGGAAGACGGTTTACCCACGATCTGCGCGGTTAATCTCGATAGCATGACCACAATACCCAAAGATACGCTTCTACGGCACATTTCCAGCCTGGACTTCGCCAAGACACAAGCGGTGGATTCCGCCGTTCGATTCGCCTTGGAATTGAAAAGCTAATTCCGGATGCGGCGAAGTGCCCCGATAATCAAGGAATGGGACATTTATTTGGCGCCGTGGGACACGATCGAACCGGGGCCGCCACAACCCCATGCTAGCCGGAACCGCAAGATAGCCTAAACCAAGGAGACCCCATGGAAACCGTGATCATCGCAATTCTGGCGCTGGTCTCTCTGGCTCTCATCGCGGCTCTATTGGTGGTTGTCCGGCGTCCGGACCAGAGACAAGGCGGCATGAAGGACATCTTGGAAACCCTGGTGGACCCGCGTGTGGCCGAAATGCGGTCGGAGATGAACAAAGTGTCGGACCTCGTCCGCAACCTGGAAAAGGACCGGGAGAACAAATTCGGCCAACTGACCAACCAGTTGAAAAACGTGGGCGAGCAGACCTCGTTGTTAGCCTCAACAACCGGTCAGCTTCGGGAGGCATTGGCCAACACCAGAGCCAGGGGCCAATGGGGCGAGCGAATGGCGGAAGACGTGCTCAGGCTCACCGGATTCGTAGAAGGCGTCAATTATCTGAAGCAGGCAACTATAGGAAGGTCCGGAGGAAGCTCCGGGGAAAACGGCGGCGCCCGGCCCGATTTCACCTTCCTACTTCCCCAAGATCGAAAGCTGAACATGGACGTGAAATTCCCCCTCGACAACTACATGAAATGCGTGGAGGCCAAGACCGTCGAAACCGAGACCCAGTTTCGGCAGCAATTCGTTCGCGACGTGCGGGACAGATTAAAAGAAGTGGTCACCCGCGACTACATCGACCCCAGCCAAAAGACGCTGGATTACGTGCTTGTTTTCATCCCCAATGAACAGATCTACCAATTCATCCACGAGCACGATAGCTCGTTAATTGAAACGGCCATGACCAATAAAGTGGTGCTATGTTCGCCCGTATCGCTATTCGCCATTCTATTGGTGATTCGCCAAGCAGTGGACAACTTCACCCTGGAGCAAGGCTCCAACCAGATAGCCGCGCAGATGGGAGCGTTCAAGAAGCAGTGGGAATCGTTCGTAGATCAAATTGATCGCCTGGGTAAAAGCATCCAGGTTGTTCAAAGTCATTTTGACCTCCTGTCCGGCAGGCGCAGGCGAGCCCTGGAGCGTCCGTTGAACCGGATAGAAGCGATTCGGCAGGATCTAGGCCTGGGCCTTCCCGCCGGAGCAGCTGATGACGACGCCCAGATGGATCTTGAATTGCCCGAACTGGAACTCGCGGAAGCAGGGGAACCAGAAACGCGATGAGGTGCTCAACACGAGCCTGCTAGCTAAACGGCGCGCTGCGGTCTTGGAGAATTTCTTCGGATCCACAGAGATCCTATAACGGGGCCGTTCATCCAATGATCATGAAAAACCGTAGACTCAGCGCAACGACGACTTTCGCCTTGGTGTTAGCGCTGGCGGCCGCATGCGGCAACCCTCCCGCACCCAAAACGTTCGAGCCAACGGCCACTCAGGTATCCACGCCTTCTCCAGAACTCCTGCCAGAAACTTTGACGGATCTTTTGATTGAGACATTGGACCCCATAAAAGGGGACCCCATAACAGGCGTTCCAGCCATAGGTCAACCAATCGCCACGGCGATTCCTCAGGATAACTTGATTTGGCGCCTATCTTCTCCGCCCGACGGTCTTCTCGACGTGGGGAAAGAATTTTCATTTACTTTGGACCTAGACCCTGGAAACAACGCCATCAGCGGCATCCAATTCAAGCTGCACTACCCGGCCGAATCGTTTGAATTGGTGAATATAACCCCAGGCGGCATTCTTGGGCCCAGCCCCCTGGTAGTCAATCAGCCTAAAAGGCAAGCTGTATTCGCCATGGCCCGGCGGGGAGAAACCGTGGCGGCAACTGTTCCGGGCCGCGTCGCGGTTATCAATATGCGGACCATTCAAGACCTGCCAAAACCAGGAAGTGTTATGATTTGGCTGGACCGGGTCAAGTTAACCGATGGAGATTTTCAAACCATCGGCCAAGACTCGGTGGCCTGGTCGTTGTCTGGCCCCGGTTAGAGCAACGTAGACCTCTTTGGCAACGCAAGGAGAGATAAATGGAATCCGGCCAAATCGACTTCTCCATAAGTCACGACGTAGGCATAATCACCCTCAACCGGCCCGAGGCGCGAAACGCCATGTCCCCCGAAATGATGAGGGACATAGCTGAGGCGATAGAATCCTGCAAGACGGCGGGCGTTCGCTCAGTGTTGCTCACCGGAAGCGGCGAGGCATTCTGCGCGGGGGCCGACGTTCGTGATTTCGCCAACCAACTGGAAGAAGGCGGGCCCCAAGGGATTTTCGACCACCTCAACGAGTTGGCCGGAATATTCCACCGCGACGTGATCCTAGGCCTGCGCCGGCTGGAAAAGCCGGTGGTTGCCGGAATCAACGGCGTGGCGGCCGGCGGCGGTTTCAGCTTGATGCTGTGCTGCGACATCAGGGTTGCTTCGGACAACGCCAGGTTTTTGATGGCCTATGCCGGCATCGGCGCCACCGCCGACGGAGGCTCCACCTACTTTTTGCCCCGATTGATCGGCGCCAGCCGGGCCATGGAGCTTTACTTGGCCGCTCAGCCAATCAACGCCGAAGCCGCCCTTTCAATGGGTTTGATCAGCCAAGTCTTCCCCGCCGCCGAGTTCAAACGCCACGCCCTGGAAACCGCCGTGCGTCTGGCCCAAGGCCCGACCAAAGCCTACGGCCGAGTAAAAGCGATGATGGAACGCTCTTGGGAATCTTCATTGGAAGACCAGCTCGACTTGGAAACCGGCGAGATTGCCGGTATCAGCCTAACCGGAGATTTCCAGGAGGGAATCACCGCATTTAGCGGCAAACGCCGCCCTTGGTTCCAAGGCAAATAACAGATTTTGGCTACAGGGCCGATCATGAAAATTCTAAAATCCGCCGCCGCTTTACTAGTGCTCGCTGCCTTGGCCACCGGCTGGGCCGATGGCCAAGCTGAAGCATTCCGTGATCCGGGGGAGCAGCCGGATCGGCCCCGCGCTGTTGACGCTCCAGGATTTCAGGGCGTGATTCCGTTGGCCGACCGAATCACCTTCTATTCCAATCGGGAGGGCAACACCGAGATATTCGCCATGAATATCGACGGGTCCAGCCAAATCAACCTCACGCGCCACTATTCCCAGGACCGCAGCCCGGATTGGTCTCCCGACGCCGGAAAGATCGCCTTCTATTCCAACCGTGACTTCAACTTCGATGTGTACGTCATGGATGCCGATGGCAAGAACCAAACAAATCTCACCAAGCACCCAAACGCCGACATGCTGCCAGCCTGGTCACCCGATGGGACCAAGATCGCGTTCTTCTCCAACCGAACCGGACCGGGGGACATCTATGTCATGAATGCGGATGGATCCGGAGTGCGGCGGCTGACCACCAACTCCGCCGTGGACAACAGCCCCGCCTGGTCCCCTGACGGCAGCCGCATTGTTTTCACCTCCCGCCGTGACGGAAACTTGGAAATCTACATGATGGACTCCGACGGAGGAAATCAAACCCGTCTCACCAATCACCGCGCCTCCGATTCGAACCCATCTTGGTCCGCCGTCGGGGATAGGATCGTTTTCGACTCCACCAGAGACATCAATAGAGAGATCTACGTGATGGACACCGATGGGTCGGGCCTGGTTAACCTCACCCGGAGCATCTACGATGAATTCCATCCCGACTGGTCCCCCGACGGTAGCCGGATAACCTATTCCTCCAACGAGACGGGGTTGGGCGATATTTACGTGATGAACGCCAACGGAAGTAATCCTGAGCGTCTGACCGACAGCCCCACCTGGGATTTCCACTCCGATTGGTCCCCTCTGTGCGCCAAGATCTCCATTTGCGCAGATAAGATCCCCGATCCATTCCTACTCCCCCGGGACCAGGTCCCGCAAGGGAATTGAAGACTCAGCCGAGCCTGCCCTAACCAGCCCATGCCGGAACAACTTTAGATGATCCAAGGTGTCAAATCCATCGTAACTCGGGCGAAGATTTATTCCCGAAGGATATCCCAGCAATTAAAATAGAATGGCGGAACTCAAAATCTGATATTCGGATACGGAAGCTAATCAACAACTTCCCGGCCTCCCTAATCGATGCTACTTTGAAGCGCCTGCTACGCCTAAAGCCGCTTGGAGCCGGTGTACTAACGGCGTTCGCCCTCGCGCTGTCTGTGGCGTGCGCCGCGCCGCCTGTCGTTCCCACCGCGACTCCGATCCCCACAACCGAGCCCACCGCCGCCGCGACGGCTGTTGCCACACAGCCCTCCACGCCGACAATGCAACCAACAACAGAACCAACGGCGCCGGTCACTGAGATTTCCCCCACGGCAAAGCCTTCGCCGAAACCTACCGCCAAACCCACGCCTGTTCCCACAGAGCCGCCGGCTGATACACCAGCGCCTACGCCCACACAGGTTCCTCCGCCCACGGCCAGGCCCACCCGGCGCCCAACTCCCACACCCACCGTTGAGCCCACACCGGCGCCAACACCCACGCCAACATTGGAGCCCACGCCGACGATGGCGCCGGCTCCCACCGAAATCCCGCTGCCAACGCCGGAACCGATCTTCGACGCTCCTGTGGGGCAATTGGGTAAGACGGGCGACATCGCCATTACAAGTCTAGGATCGGTCTACATCATCGATGTGGAAACCCTTCGCATAAGCAAATATGACAAATTCGGCCGGTACCTTTCTCGATGGGGGGAGCTGGGTAGCGGGCCCGGCCAGTTCTCGGACATGGGCGACGCGGTCATAGATGGTGCTGGTTTCTTATACGTGGTGGACCGGGGCAACAATCGCATTCAAAAATTCGACGCCCAGGGCGGGTTTCTCAACCAATTCAGGGCCGCCGAAGTCACCGGGATTGAGCTTTGGAATCCCACAGGCATCGCCATCGACCCAACCGGCGATCTCTACGTCACCGACACAGGCAACCACCGGGTGGTCAAGTTCAACTCCTCGGGCCAGGTGATACGCAGTTGGGGCGTTCCGGGCTTCGGCATCGGCGAGTTTGCAAGCCCGGGCGCCATAGCCGTGAGCACGTCCGGCGCCTGGATCTACGTCGTGGATCAAGGGAACAACCGGATTCACCGGTTCGACAAAACCGGAGCCTACCTAGACACTTCGGGGTCAGAGGGAGATGGCGACGGCCAATTTCGGGAGCCGGGAGATATGATCGTCAGCCCGTCGGGATTCATCTACATTGTGGACACGGGTAATCAACGGATTCAGAAATTCGACGAAAGAGTCAGGTACTTGGGCCAATGGGGGTCGAATGGAGACGGAGACGGCCAGTTCCGGAAACCCCAAGATATTGAGATTGACACCGCCACCGGAGTGATCTACGTGTCGGACCCTGGCAACGATACGGTTCAAAAATTCGACGACCGGGGAAGATTCATTGCCAAATTAAGCGGGCCTTTCCAGTCACCGGAGCACATCGCGATCGATTCAGCCAACAAGTGGGTCTACGTAGCCGACAACGGCAACCGCAGAGTCATGAAATACGATTCCTTCGGCCGGCTACTGTCCGAGATAGGCGCGCCTTAGAGCGGGGGGTTCGCTTAGAGGTTGGCCCGTGAACCAGGTGCATCGTTAAGTATCATCGTAGATGAGCCACCGTTACTCCGTCTCCTCCGGGGCCGTCTCCGGGTTCCGAAGATGACACCAACGGGTGGCTTTCCAAATGTTCCCGCACCGCCCGCCGCAGGGCCCCTGTCCCCTTGCCGTGAATGATCTTGACCTCCCCAGCTTCGTCCAAAGCCGCGTCGTTCAGCAGGCCCTCAACCATATCAAGGGCTTCTTCCACCCTAAACCCACGGAGATCTATTTCGTTGCCGATGTTCCGGCGGGATGGGCGGCTGACCTTTACGCCGGATCTAGCTCCAGACTGTTCCTGCGGTGGCTGGTCTCCCGCCAGGCGTTCCAGTTGATAGACCGGTATGTTGGCCCGCATCGTGCCGAGCAACACCACCACCTCGCCTTGTTGATTTGGTGGCGCCACAACCTCCACCGGGCGGGGAATGCCTCGGATGTAAACCCGCTGGCCCGCGTTTATCTCGGAATGCCACACGGGCCGTGATACTTCGATAGGCTCCCAGTGAGGTGCGTCCAATTCCCGGCGGACCTGGGAAAGCCGGGCCCTCTGCTCCTGCAACTGCGCCCGCCCACCGGATTCTTTCCTGGCGGATTCTTGCACAGCGGATTCTTGCAATGTCCTTTCCGCATCGCGTATTCGCCCCAAAAGATGGGCGGTCTGCTCCTGAAGTTCCCGGCGGGCCTGCTCCACCAGTTCCAGCTTGGCCGACTCCACCGAAGCCATCTGGGCATCAAGGCGGGCCTGTTGCTCTCTGGCGCGGACCATGGCCTCTTCGGCATCCCGGCGCAAGTCCTCCACCAGATTTCGCTCTTCCTGAAGCTCGCCTAGAATATTTTCCGTGGCCTGCTCCACGGGAGACAAGGAAGACCGAGCCTGTTCGACGATGTCCTGTGGCATCCCCAACCTCGACGCAATTGTCAGAGCATAGCTGCGCCCCGGCAGGCCTTGGGTCAACCGAAACGTCGGCTCCAAGGTTTGGTGGTGAAGGTCTACGCTGGCGTTGATCATGGCCGGCTGTTCTTGAACGTAATGGGCTACCCCGCGGTGATGGGTGGTGGCCACCATAATCAGCCCCATAGAACCAAAATGCCCCAGAATCCCCTTGGCCAGGGCTGATCCCTCTTCAGGGTCCGTGCTGGTCCCCAGTTCATCGACCAAGACCAGGGAATTGGCGGTGGCCCGTTCCATTATGAACAGGAGATTTCTGATGTGGGAACTAAAGGTGGACAGGGATTGCTCGATGCTCTGTTGGTCGCCGATATCGGAATACACGCCATCCAAAATCGGGAAAGACGCCTCGTCGGCCGGCACGTGGAGACCGGCATGGGCCATCAACGCCAGCAGACCCACCGTCTTCAACGTCACGGTTTTGCCCCCGGCGTTCGGCCCTGTGATGAGCATTACCCGTTGGTCGCCGCCCAACTGCACCGTCACCGGCACCACGTCCCCCGCCAGAAGGGGATGGCGGGCGCCGATCAGCCGTATTTGGCGCACCGGCGCTTCGGGTCCAACTACCCACGGCTCGGTGGCATTCAGCGACCGGGAATAGCGGCCCTTGGCCATGTTTAGATCCAGCCGCGCCATCTGGTCCAACATCAACAGCAGGTCGGGTCCTGCTTGGCCCACCAAGTCCGATAAATACCGCAGGATGCGCTCCTCTTCGCGTTCCTCCGCCCTGCGGGACTCCCGCCATCGGTTTCCTTGCTCTATGGCGGGCATGGGCTCTATGAACACGGTAGCGCCGCTATCGGAAACATCGTGAACGATTCCGGGCGCCCTGGCCCGCATATCGGCCTTGATCAAGAGGACCAGCCTGCCGTTCCGCTGGGTGATCAGCGGCTCCTGCACCAAATCCTGACGCTGGAACCGGCGCAAACTGCGCTCCATCACCTGGTTCAGACGGTGGTAGGTCAACCTAGATTCCTGCCGGAGCTCCCTCAGAGCAGGACTGGCGTCGTCCATTACATCGCCAGCCACGCTGATGGCCGACACGATGGACTGGCCCAACGAGCGCAGGTCTGGAATGTTCTCCGCAATTGCCGAAAGCAGGGGCAATTCTTCGTGGCGCAGCATGCTGGCCCGGTTGGAGCGAGCCGCCCGGATCATCTCTTCGATGGCTTGGAGTTCTTGACCCCGGAGCAATCCGCCCAACATCGAGCGGTGAAAGAACTCCTGGAAATCCTCTTCGGGGCCGAACTCCAAGCCGCCCCCGTTGTCTAGAAACTTGCCGGCTTCACTGGTTTCCTGTTGGCGAGTGGCAATTTCCAAAACGTCGCCCGATGGCGCCAGAGACTGGCACGCCCTGCGGCCCATCAAGGTGCGGGCGTAAGAGGCGACACCGGAACGGATTTGGTCGAATTCCAATAACGCGAGAGACCCGGTGTAGCCATCCGAATAGGGGCCTGGGTTACCGCTGGAAGACTGGGGCAAAGGTCCAATCACAGACCGCCCAAGTTCAACCGTGTCACCACCCATCGATTCCTCAGTCAAGGGTTGCTCCTAACATACGCCGGTAGTGTCTGGCGGCCATTCCACCGGCCAAACCCTGCATTCCCAAAGTATTTCTCCGACTCTCTCCAGAGTATCGCGCTTGGGGTCTCGCACATTCAACCGGCGATCCAGCACAGTCGCTTTGAGCCGGTCCACCGCGGGACATGCCTTCATAAAGCCATTTAAAGTTTGGCTCTCCCCGCCCAAAACAACATATTCCAGCCGGTCGGCGAAAGGGCCAAACTGATTTCTCACCGCTAGGCAGGTTTTATCGTAGAGTCTTTGTATCTGCCCTTCGCGGATCCTTACGTACCGTTGTTGGGATGTCCCGCCCGCGGCATGACGGCCTTTGACGTACCTGGCGTCGGTCTTACTGGAAACCAACTTGCGGCCTTGATACACCGCCACCGAGAAGCGCCCCAACCGCAACAGCACCACCCCAACGGTGAGTTCGGCCTGCATCAGCTCCATCAACGGCCCGATGTCCCAACCCGTTTTGAAATGGCTCTCACGCAACGGGAATGGGGGAGTAAGCACCAAGCCCAGGTTTCCCAATCGAAATCCAGCCAAGCCGGTGTCCGAGTCGATCACGTTGCTTCCCAAATCACGCAACCGGCTCTGCCACTCTTGGCCTTCGGCCCCGGCGCCGGTCAGGAATTCAGATCCTTCTCCCGGCCGACAGAAAAACGACGATGCGTTCGACCTGTCGGCAGATTCTTCGGGCGAGCTTCCGATGCCGGACAACAGCCAAAGCAGCCTTTGCCGGCTGATGGATTCGCCTGGCTTGATGTCAAGGATGGTGGCGCCTTGCGTCATGACCGCCCTGTTTTGATACCCGTGATTAGATTAGATTTAGCCGCGCAGGCTCACATAAGATTGTAACACCGGCCCCGTCTAAACCAGATTGCCCGCTAAATGGGTTTTTGCTACACTAGGCCGAACATTTGGGCAGCCTGCCCGCTCATGCCCCGTCCAGGCTTCAAGTGGACGGCTAGTCGAAAACATTAAGATCAGGAGATGAGAATGATCTACGAGGTGCGCACCTACACCCTTAAGCCAGGTTCCGTAGCTACATTTGAAGAAAACTTCGCCAAAGCGCTTCCCCACCGGGAAAAGTATTCCAAGCTGGGCGCTTTCTGGCACACCGAGTTTGGCCCCCTCAACCAGGTGATTCACGTTTGGCCCTACGAGAGCATGGACCAACGCACCGAGATTCGGGCCGAGGCGTCTAAAGACCCAAACTGGCCTCCGGCAAACGACCCGGACATGTACGTCCGCCAAGAATCTGAAATCTTCACCCCGGCGCCCTTCATGCGGCCCATGGGCGGCGACCAGGCGTTGGGCAACATCTACGAGATGCGTATCTACACCTACAAGACCGGCTCAATGGGCGAAGTGCTCAAGCGCTGGGGGGCCGCCATTCCCCACCGGGAAGAGTTCTCTCCCCTAGCCGCCGGCATGTCCAGCGAACTGGGCTGTCTTAACAAGTGGGTGCACATCTGGCCCTACAAGGACATGGCGGAGCGTGACCATATTCGAGAAGAAGCGGGCAAGACCCCCCATTGGCCGCCTCCCACCAGGGAATTCCTTCTTAGCCAAGAAAACAAACTCCTAGCGCCGGCATCTTTCTCACCGATGCATTAGGCCGGTTCGTCGGCGCCTAGAGCCGGTCTCAGACCGCGTCGGCCAGTAAACATAGTGAGAAATCCATGACCTAGATTTTATTGGGACCAATATTGAATATTGGCCCATGTCTAACGAGGAGACAACCATGACCACCACGGGGAATCACATATTGTCTGACGAGATCTAGGCCCGGTTCCAAGAGAGGGCGCCTGTATACGACCGGGAGAACCGGTTCTTCAGCGAAGACTTTGAAGAACTGCGTTCGTCGGGTTATTTGACCATGGCAGTACCCAAGGATCTGGGAGGTCTGGGAATGTCCTTAACCGAAGCCGGGCGCGAGACGCGGCATCTGGCCTACTGCGCGCCGGCCACTGCTTTGGGAGCAAACATGCATGTGTATTGGACGGGCGTGGCGGCCGATCTGCGCAAGTCGGGAGACAACTCATTGGATTGGCTTCTCCAAGAGGCGGCCGCCGGAGAGATTTTCGCCGCCGGCCACGCGGAAAGCGGCAATGATCTGCCGGTGCTCCTTTCCACGACCAAAGCGGAAAAGGTTGACGGCGGCTACCGGTTCACGGGGAATAAATCCTTCGGCAGCCTTACGCCGGTATGGACCCGCCTGGGCATCCACGGCATGGACATCAGCGACCCCGATGCGCCCAAGATAATCCACGCCTTCATGCCACGGGACACCGAGGGTGTCACAATCAATGAGGTTTGGGACGTGCTGGGCATGCGGGCAACCGCCAGCCAAGACACGGTTATTGATGGGGCCTTCGTCCCCGACAAATACATCGGCCGCGTGATCCCCGCCGGAGCGGCGGGGATCGACCTTTTCGTCATAGGTATCTTCGCCTGGGCTTTGATGGGTTTTGCCAACGTCTACTACGGCATGGCGAAGCGAGCGATCGATATGACGGTGGAATCAGTGAAGACCAAGACTTCCATCGGTCTTTCTCGTCCCATGAGCTACCATGCCGAAGTTCAACATAGCGTCGCCGAAATGGTCATCGCATTCGAATCCATAGGTCCCCACCTGGACAAGATCACCCAAGACTGGTCTGATGGCGTCGATCACGGCGCCGAGTGGGGCTTGAAAATCACCGCGGCCAAATACCACGCCGTCGAGTCAGCTTGGAAGATCATAGACACCGCATTGGAACTGACCGGCGGATTCGGGATATTCAAGCGGTCTGGAATCGAACGGCTCTGGCGGGATGCCCGGCTGGGACGTCTTCACCCGGCCAACTCGGCCCTCACCCACGAATTCGTGGCGAAGACTGCCCGGGGCATAAATCCCGACGAATCTCCACGCTGGGGTTAAGCATTGGCCTGTTAACGGCCCCAGAGAGTAAATGGATGCAATCTAACGGGGAACCCAACGACGCCGACATCCAGGGCGTAAAAGACGCCAACCAGCGGTTTTACGATGCTTTTGGCGCCCTGGACGCCCAGTTGATGGAAGACGCCTGGGAGGATTCCACTCAGGCCATGTGCGTCCATCCCGGCTGGCAACCCCTGGTGGGTTGGCCTTTGATTCGGGAGAGCTGGAGGGGCATCTTTAACAACACCACGTTGATGCACTTCAACCTGCAGTACGTCAACGTGGTGATTAAAGGCGATTGCGGCTGGGTGACCTGCGTGGAGAACATTTCCACGGTTGTCGACGCCCGAGCCAGCAACTTCAGCGCTCTGGTCACCAACATCTTCGTTAGGGAATCCTCTGGCAGCGACTGGAAAATGATCGGGCATCACGCTTCCCCCAGCATGGGGTAATCCACAGGTTTTCCCGGTCCCGTATTACGCCGCCCTCTCCCCCAAACGACGCGGATCCCCGGTCTTTACGTCCAACCATAAAGCTGCGTCCGCCTGTTAAGATGTAGCAATCGCCGCGGGCGCCATTTTGCCGGGCGCCTGACCGCCGCTGGGATTCGGCGACTCCGGTTTCACACCCAACTCTAGCTTGATTCTCCGGCAAAACTAGTTAGTTAAAGGAACGCCGATATGGCTTCAGATTTACCCAATCTAAGCAAGACAGAAAGAAACCTGTGGAACGCCATCGTGGGCGAAGCAATGGCCCACCTTAAGTACAACGCCTACGCCCACAAAGCCTTGGAAGAGGGCCTGCCGGAAGTCGCCCAGGTATTCCAGGAAGTGGCCGGCGCCGAGACGATTCACGGCATGAATCACCTTCGGGTTTCGGGTGAAATCAAATCCACCATTACCAACCTTCGCACCACTACCGTTGGCGAATCCAAAGAGTTCAGCACCATGTATCCCCGGATGATCAAAGACGCCCTGGAGGAAGGTCGGCGCGACGCCGCCGACTCCTTTTCCTTGGCCATGGAGAGGGAACGCCACCACCTGGAGGTTTTCACTCGCACCCTCGAACTGTTGGAGGCGAAACAGGCCGGCACGCCGCAACCTGCTCAGGCGCCCGAAGCGATTGCAACGATAGAAACAGCCGCAGAAACAGCCGCAGAAACAGCCGCAGAAACAGCCGCAGAAACAGCCGCAGAAACAGCTGCAGAAACAGCCGCAGAAACAGCCGTCGGCTCCTCCGGACCGGATACGCCTGCCCAGAGCACTCCGCAAGGGGCTGGTTCCGCGGCGACGTTGGGCCCGGATAATCTGGACATATACGTGGCGGCCGCCATGGAGGTGGACCGGGAACGGTGGAGGGTAGCCTCTCTGGGCAGACTCCGGGAAGTGGTGTTTGGCGCCCAGGACGGCATCCTCAGCACTGTGGCGTTGGTAACATCGGTGGCGGTGGCAGTGGGAGAAACCTCCACCGTACTGGTGGCTGGCGCGGCCGCCGCCTTTGCCGGAATGATATCCATGGCGACCGGGGCATACTTGGGCTCCAGGGCCGAGCAGGACGTCATGCGAGCGGAAATCGCCCAGGAAGCCCAGGAATTGGAGGAGAACCCCGCCGAAGAACTAGCCGAGCTGGTGGTGATATTCCAGCGCGAGGGAAGGACCTACGAAGAAGCCAGCCATTTAGCCGATGAGATCGCCCAGGACAAAGACCTTTGGCTGAGGACTCTGATCGAAAAAGAGATAGGCATCAGCCCAGACGAAACGTCCAATCCCATAAAAGATGGCCTGGTCATGGGGTTGTCATTCGTCTTAGCCGCGTTGGTGCCAATCATCCCATACCTGTTCCTTGATGGAAACATCGCTATCACCGTGTCTGTGGCAGCCGCTCTCACCGGCCTGTTCGTTTTGGGGGTGGGCAAAGGGAGATTGGTGCAAAAATCGCCCGTGCTGCAAGGGCTGGAGATCTTGGGAATCGGCGTGGTGTCGGCGGGGGTCGGTTTCGCCCTAGGCGATGTGATTCCCCGCTTGCTTGGGTAAGCCCGGAGTTTCCGCTGTAACCCCATCCCCCGTCAGCCACGAGCGGATAGTCTGTCATTTTCCGGAGGCCCGATGCCCACTACCTTGCCTGAAGACCGCGCTGCCACACTCAAGGCCGAGCATCAAAGCTTGGAGCAATACCTGCGCACCTTGTCCCCAAAGGCTTGGGAATCACCCAGCAACTGTGACAAGTGGACCGTGGCGGACGTAATTGCACATATAACATTGTTCAACAGAGACACCGCGCTCAGGATCATCGATTCATTGCAAGCTGAACCCCTGAAGGCAGGACCTCCCAAGCAGGTCAAACGATCGGGTAGATGCGGACTCAATGGCCAACATGGTGATTGCATTTAGAAAAGAGATTGGGGACCAGATGCTACCCGAATTTGTCAAATCCAGCCGGGCGATCGAGGAGGCGTTCGACCAGGTTGGCTCCAGCGATTGGGGCAGATTCTGCTACCGAAGGACCGGCGCCGAACCGATTCGGAATATTCTCGATACCTATATCGCCGATGTGGGGGTGCATAGATGGGATGTCACCTTTCCCTTTGATCCCCACGTGAAGCTATCCCAAGATTGCCTGGCGGTAATGGTGGAGCGCTTTCCTCACCGCCCTAGATGGTGGGACATCCCGCTTCCTCCGCATCATCCATCATTGCCCGTACGATTTCGCTTCGAAATAAGCGATGTCGAGGCCCCTGGCACGGATTTCGTCATAGAGAGCAAGGACGAGAAATTAATGGAGGCAGCCGGCGGCTCATTCGCCGATGTCACGTTCCGGTGCGATGCCGGGACATTCGTCTTGCTGGCTTATGGCCGGATTAGACCGGAATCCGCCACATCCGAGGGCGCCTTGACCTATGAGGGTTCTCAAGAATGGGCCGAAATATTCAGCCAGTCTTATATTGGAGGGTGAATCCGAGTACATCGGCGGCGGCCAAGTTGTCTGTTGGGAGGTGTGTCAGGACCCCGACTTATGTATCCGCGCCAGCAACTTCTCGGCCTCGACCAAAAAGTCCGCCGGGTTATCCCCTTGGACCAAATGCCCTGCCCTGGCAATAGTGGCGATGGAGCAGTCCGCGATTTCATCTTGCATCCGTTTCAATGTTTCGTCGGCGAAGATATCGCTTCGTTCGCCCCGAACCACCAAAGTCGGACAATCGATCTTTCGCACGCACTCCCACAAACGGTCAGCTTCCCATCCGGACGCCCGGGCGCCGGGGGTGCGGAGAACCTTGTCGTATTTCCAAGACCACTTGCCGTCGGGCCGTTCCCGTATGCTGTATTGCAAGGCGCCCACAACCTGTTCCCGTTTGCGCCCGGTGTATTCCTGGACCCGGTCCGCGAATTCATCGAAGGAATCCAATTCGTCGGGCAACTGCTGAAACCGCTGTATCCGCTCCCGCCCGGCTCTCTGTCCTTGGGGCCCGGTGTCAACGATGACCAGTCCATTCAGAGTATTGGGATGACGGGAGGCCCAAACGTAACTGTTCCTGCCCCCCATGGAATGGCCCATCAGCGTAAACCCGTTCAGCCCTAGAGCGTCCACCACCGCGTCGATATCCGTTTGTTGCGCCTCAAGAGAATAGTCGCCTTCGGGCGCCCAATCGGTGTCGCCATGCCCCCGCTGATCCAAAGCCATGATGTGGTAACGGTCCGACAGGGCCAAAGCGACGAAGTCCCAACTGTGCCCTTGCTGAGAGACGCCGTGGAGCATCAATATCTTAGGGTTGTTGGGATCTCCCCATTCCAGGTAATGGAAATTCATTCCATTTGCCTGAACGGTCCTGTCTGTTGGCTGGTTCTCTTGAGCAAAGGAAACTCCCATGCCTCGAGCGGCTTCATACAGGCTCAAACCCACCGATTGAGACGCCATCGGGTACCTCCAGACAAGAATCAACCCCAATAATAACCCGCTTGTCAAGAAATCGGGTCCGTCAGGTCTACCCTTAACACGTGGTCATCGACCAATAAACAAAACCCTTAAACGCTTTCGTTAGTGAGCCCCCTATCGGAGGTCTGGCCGGAAAGCCATTGGCCGGGTTTCGCGCTACGCCAGACAGACGTATTATAGTCTTATATAGCATGATAGTGTCTGTAATACGGTTCAAGAACCCACTGTTACATCGATAATCGTCGCTAAGAAAACGACGACTTGGGGAGAATCGGGGTTTCCGTCCGAGTTTCTAGGTTGTTTCCCCAGGTTGTTTCCCCAGGTTGTTTCCCCAGGTTGTTCCCCCAGGTTGTTCCCCCAGGTCAGGGCCTTTTCATTTTCTCAAAATAGTATAAAATTATTACCAGTTTAAGCGGGAGGGGAGGATGATGACTTTGAGGGAAGCGCTGGATTTGGCGCCTGACTTCCGGAGTAGCCAAGGGCGACGCCACTCTTTGGGGGCGATCCTGGCCTTGGCCACCTGTGCCATGCTGTGCGGCGCCCGCAGCTTATACGCCATAGCGCAATGGGGGCGGGACCAAGGGGGTGCTACGGCGCAGCTTTTGGGGTTCAGCCAGGAGAAGACACCCTGCGTGGCCACCCTCCACCGGGTGTTCAAGGACCTGGACGTGGCGGCCTTTGAGGCAGAAGTCGGCAACTGGCTGGCAAATAGCGGGGTAGAGGCGGATGATCCCCTGTCCCTGGACGGGAAAACCTTGCGAGGGGTCCACGGCCAAGAGATACCCGGGGTCCATGTGGTGTCGGCCTACGCTAGCCGCGCTGGGGCAGTGCTGGCGCAGGTAGCTGCGCCGGGCAAAGGGGAAGAATTGGCGGCGGTCAAAGAAGTATTGGGCCAGGTACCCCTGAAGGGTCGGGTAGTAGTGGCTGATGCCTTACTGACCCAACGGAAAGTCTGTGAGCAGATTGTGGCAGGCGGCGGAGAGTATCTGCTGCCAGTTAAAGAGAATCAGCCCACCTTGCGCCGAGACCTGGAGGTGGCTTTTTCCCCTGCTAGGAACTGAGAGGGCTGGTGGGCCAACCGTACCTCCCTGGCTGGCAGCGGAGTGGCGAGCACGCGGGGCCAAGCTGACGGTCTGGGCCGATGCTCCAGTAAAGCGGCGTCATGGGCGGCTGGAGCGGCGAGAGTTGTGGGCCTTGGCCGACCCAGAGCTAAATGGCTACGTGGGCAGCGCTGGGACGGTCGGGGAAGCGTGGCCGCATCTGCAACAGGTGTGTCGGCTAGAGCGCCAGCGGGTCGTGAAGGGCAAGAAACAGGTGGCTGTGAGCTATGCAATTAGCAGTCTCCCAGCCACTGATGCCGATGCCAGGCGATTGTTGAGCCTTTCCCGTGGGCACTGGGGCATCGAGAACCGCCTCCACTGGGTACGGGATGTGACCTTCGACGAGGACCGCTCTCAGGTGCGCACTGGGGCCGCCCCACAGGTTCTGGCGGGCCTGCGGAACCTGGTCATCAGCTTGGTACGTCGGGCTGGGCATTCCAACGTAGCCGCTGCCCTACGCCGCCACAATGCCCATCTCAGCGAAGCTTTCGACATGATGGGTTTACCTGCCAGGCAGGAGAATGAAAAGGCCCTGTCCCCCAGGTTGGCTCAGGTTTTCTTTGCCTCCGCCGGATGCTATCATTATCCGGTTAATAAATGTTGCGGGAAACCACTTATTGGGGAGACACAACCGCCATGACCACCGGCGCCATTGACCTAGAATTGCAACCCAGAGATGTTTACCGGAAAAAGGTAAACCGTTTGCGTAAAGACGGAATCATTCCCGTGCACCTTTACGGTGCCGGGGTGGAATCGCGCTCGCTGCAATGCCAAGCGCAAAAGCTGATCCACGTCCTGTCGGCCGCCGGCGGAAGCACCCCCATCAGCATCACCATCACTGGAGAATCCGGGAACCCACTGGCGTTCGCCCGAGAAGTGCAATGGGACCCCAAACGGGACGACATCATCCACGTTGACCTTTTGGTGGCCGACACCTCTCGCAAGGTTTCCGCCCAGGTGACCATCGTTCTTGTGGGCGAATCCGCGGGCGCCAGAGGCGTTGGCGGCACCGTCGTGCATCAACTCCGCACACTTGACGTGGAAGCCCTGCCCTTGGAGATGCCCAGTCAATTGGAGATAGACCTATCCGTCCTTACGGAGCCTGACAGTGTGATTCGGGCCGGCGATATAGAATTGCCGGAAAATGTGACCCGGCTTACAGATGCGGAATTCGTGATCGTCCGCGTTGAGTTGCCCCGGGTGGAAGTGGAAACCGATGCCATCGAAGGCCAAGAAGAAGGCCATGAGAGCACCGGGGACGCCCCGCAGGAAGGCTCGCCCGAATAACCGGCCGCCAGCCGTCATTGTTTGGGTCTGACGAGCAAATAGCGGCGGACCCTATTGTTGCCTATCTGCATTGCCAAATGGAGGCGAAGTATTGTATCTGGTTTATGTCGGCGAGTCGGGAAACACTGGCAACAGCGTAAGCGACCCCAACCAGCCTCACCACGTCCAGATCGGGCTATTGGTCCATGAAAGCCAGTCCGTTTCCATCAACGGCGAGTTCAACGCTCTTTACCGAAGACACTTCGGAGCGCCGCCCGGCGAACAAGGAATGCCCGCGGAGATTCGCCCGTCTCACCTCTTTCAGGGTCAGGGGTTTTTCAGATCATGGCCGCCGGAAAAAAGAGGACAGCTCATCCAGGACTGTTTGGGCATCCTCATCCGCCGGGAGACTCCGGTCATCATCGCCCATGTAAACAAGCAGGACTTCGCCGAAGTCCGGTCCAACGGCGACAACCCAAACTCCATGTGGCAGACTCCATCGGAACCCACTGTCAGCCGGTTCCTCTTCGCGCTGAATATGTTCATAGATGAACTGAACATGTCAAATCTAGACGCGACCCAACTCATGGAATCAGAATGGCCCATCGCCGATTTCGCCATGGTGGTGGCCGGGAGCGGCCAGTCGGTGGAACCGAGGTTCATGGCCGAATTCCTCAAGTCCGATGATGGGCGGGACACGACCGCCGTGCTGGAAAACTTCTGCTTCGTTAGTCCCGAATATTCGGTGGGGACCCAATTGGCCAACATGTGCGCCTATTTCACCCGCCGGTGGCTGCAAAACCCGTCCCATCCCCAGCCCTACTTCGACGCCATGCGCGAAGGCAGAGTCATACAGGTCATCTATCAAGTAAACCTCGAGTGACCGCGGGCGGTGTTTGACACCGCCCTCTCTATTGAAATCTTCCTAACCAAGCCGGGCCAGGCGGCGCAGCCAGGCCGCCGTCAAGTCCACCGCGATCACCAGAATCAGATACCAGATGATTATCTGGGCCACATCGGTGTAGTGGAAAAAGCTCAGGTTTAACCGCAACTCCCGCCCCAACCCTCCCGCGCTGACGAACCCCACCACCACGGTGGTGCGTATCACCACTTCCCAACGGTAGAGCAGGTAGGTCACGAAATGGGGCAACGCTTGGGGCATGATGGCGTACAACAGCATCTGCAGGTTGCCGGCGCCGGCCCTCTTTAGCGCTCTCGCCGGCGCCGGGTCCAGGTTTTCCACCACTTCGGAGGATAGTTTCGCCAGCACCCCGTAATTATGAATAGCCAGGGCCACCGCCCCCGGCAGGATTCCCGGAGACAGAAAGAACACCAACAGCAGCGCCCAAACCAGCTCCGGCGCCGCCCGCGTGACGGCGAATACAGCCCTAAGCAGATGATAAAGCAGGCTCCAGGACGGCGAGGACGCTCCGCCCAAATCACCGTTGCCCACGTTGCGCGCCCCGGGCAGAAACGTGACCAGAACCGCTATCCCGGCCATCCCCATGGCCAGAACGCTCATGACCAGCGTCTGGTAGGCCAGCTTCCCGGTTTCAAACCAACGGTTCAGACTCAAGAAAGCAGGAGTGCCCTGGGAACCTGCCCCAGCCAACTCTTGGATGAATCGCGAAGCGTTGCCCCAAGTCTTGGCCGATGAGAATTCGCTCAGACCGCTGTTGTCTCCCAGCAAGATGTATCCCCACGCAAGGGCCGCCAATAGCAAAAATCCCCATGCGGATACGCGATGGAATCTCATTGGCCGGCCCCGACGGCCCTTAGTGAGGCCCTTAGCGGGTCAATTGGAGCCCATGCAGTGAGGCCCGTCATGCCATCATGCTCCGACGCAACATGCTGCTCCAACGGTCAACGACCAAAACCAGGGCGATCAAGAACAGCATCAGGGTCCAGACCTGGCCGAACAACAGGTCGTTGAGGGAAAGTTGTATCTCGAATCCCAAACCCCTGATCCCCACAAAGCTCATGATCGCCGCCGCGCGGATCGCGCATTCAAACCGGTAGAACGTGTAACCCACTGCGTCGGGAAGGGCCATGGGCAACCTTCCGTATAAGAACACTCGGAAAGGCGATGCGCCGGCCGCGCGCAGAGCCTGCAACGGCTCTTGCGGCACGTTGTTGAACAGATCGGCGTAGATCCTGCCCAGGATGCCCGCGTACGGCAGCGTCAAAGCCAGAATCGCCGTCAACGATGACAATCCGAAGGCTGCCACGAATAGCACCGCCCACACCAACTCGTGGACGGAGCGAATCATCGCCAGGAAGAACCGCACCGCCGCGATGAGTGTCCCTCCCGATCTTCCCGAGCCGAAAACCGCGCCAGAGGCGATGATCCCCAAGGGTAATCCAAGCAACACGGCCAGGGTCATTCCCGCCACGGCAAAGACCAACGTCTGCCAGGTTGCCACCAAGGCTAAACCAAGGAAAGACAGGGACACCTCGGGTGGGAAAAGAGCGGAGATGAACTCTCCCAGCACCCCGCCGCCTCCGGTGTGGAAGATCGGACCGCCCCAGTCAATGCCCGATATGCTCAATATCACCGCCACCACCATGAGCAGCGTGAGCACCCGGCGATGGTCAGGCAACGAAGGATCCTCTATTAGACCCGCCGCCAGGACCGCCGCCGAACCTACCGCCAAACCTGCCCGGATTCCAGCCCTCCGGCCAGTGATTTCCCTCCAACAGATACAAGTCGTCGAGGTCATCTATGCTGACTTGGCCGGCAGGCCGGTCGAACTGAAGCTCGCCGTTGCGCAAGCCAATCACCCTGGTGAAGAAATTGAGGATCAACTCCGGTGAATGAAGGGTAGCGATCAAGGCTTTATTCGGGGTACGAGCCGGCCCGTCCGGGCCTGAATCGTCGATAAGCCCGGTCATCAGATCCAACATATCCTCGGCTCGGGCCGGATCGAGCGATGAGACCGGTTCATCCGCCAGAATGATCTTTGGCGACTGAACCATCACCCTGGCAACGGCCAGCCGTTGCTGCTCTCCTCCCGACAAATGGGACGTGGGTTCATACAGCTTGTCGGAAATGCCCAACTCTTCCAGCGCCGCCTCCGCCAAATCCCTATCCCTGGGCCTCACCAGAGAGACCAGCGCCTTCAAAAGGCTCCATTCCCCCAGGCGCCCGGCCAAAACGTTGTGAATGGCCGAAAGTTGAGGCACGAGATCGTACCCCTGGCTGATCATACCCACCAATGACGAGAGCTCCCGCCCCGGCATCAACCGCCTCAGGTTTTTGCCATCCAGCAATAACTCACCCTGGTCTGGTTGGACAGCTCCCGATAGCAGCTCCAACAGGGTTGTCTTGCCACTGCCGCTGGGCCCGGCTATGGCCACTTTTTCACCCGGCCCTATCGAAAAGCTGATCGGCGCCAACGCCACGGTCCCCGGATAGCTTTTGGAGATCCCTCGAGCGTCGATAAGGGGCAATGCCTGGTTCCGATCTTGGGTCATCGGATGATTCCTAGATCGTTGGCCACGGTTTCAATCGCCTGGTAGTTCCCATTTTCGCTGGCAACGAATCTCTGCGTGCTGAACAATTCTAGAATCTCCGCATGCTCTTCTGTATTTAGGTCTAGAAGCGCATCCCGCAACCTCTCAGTGAATCCCAGGCCAAATGTTTGGTCAACGCCGGTATTTACGGTCCAGTTGTAATCGAAATAAGCCGGGGTTGTGTAAAACGCCCGAACCTTTTCCGAGTCGGCTTGCCCTTGGCTGACGGCCCGGTCCCAGACGTCTTCGTTGAGCACGCCGACGTCGAACGACCCGGACTCCACCAATTTCCAGGTCAATTCATGAGACCCAGAGTAGTTGGGCAAAGACAGAAAATCTTTGTCGGCATCGATGCCGGCCTGGTTCATAAAATGACGGGGCATAAGGTGGCCGGAAGTAGAATTTTCGCTGCCAAAGGTCAAGGTCAAATCTGAAGACCGGGTTTTCAGCTCCACCAGCGAATCGATGGGTAAATCAGCCCTGGTGATGAACTTCGTGTGGAACCTGGCGTCTTGCTCCCGTTGGGCGATCACTTGGGCGCCGGGGTTTCGAATCCGCGCCTGAACGCCGGTCAATCCGCCGAAGAAGGCCATGTCTAAACCACCTTGTGAGAACGCGGTGACCACCGCCGCATAGTCAACTGTGGGAACGTATTCCACTTCGACTCCCAGCCGGCGGGATAGATAATCGGAAAACGTCTCGTACCGGCGAGCCAAACGCGACGCATCCTGATCTGGGATTCCCCCTATCTTCAACACCCTTGGCGCCCCCTGTAGGTCTTCGCCTGAACAAGCCGTCAGGATGCACAAAATACCCACCAAGTTCAGCAAAAGGATTCTAGCCGTTACGTGTGTGATCGCTCTTAATCTCCCCTTCGCGCGCCGGCGACGATTTTTCTAAGGGCCGCCTGCCATCCCGAAGCTTTGGCAAAGCAAGATAGCCCGGAACCACCCTGGATCAAAATCCAAAGCCTTGAAAAAACGGATTCGACAGGTCTCGCCTATAGCCGCGTCAGTCCAACGGCTACCAAGGGAGGCCTTGGCCAGGAGGTCCCAAACCGGAGGTAATAAACCGGAGAGTTTAAACCGTGGGTCGAGAAATAGGGGTTGGAAACAAGGGCTAGATAAAGAACAACCTGGAACCAACCCATTGGGACCGCCGGCCAATCCAGGTCCCATAGGACGCCACTCAAGTAAAACCGGCGCCGGGTTGGTGTTGAACTTTCAAATCTGAGCCTAGCACATAAAGAATCTTAGATGAACCCTATAAACATTGTCAATCGACAACGCCCTTGCGGCCACGCTTTACAAGGTCAGGGTGTGGGGCTAGAATTCGCATAAGGGAAACGGCGGCTCTCCGCTGTTTCCTCTCTTGTTTCCGGGAGGGCGCCGCCATGGCTCAGCCCACATATCTGTCGAGGGCAGGGCTGGAGAAGCTTCAGGCCGAGTTGGACCACCTGAGATCGGTAGGCCGCCAAAATGCAGCGGAAAAGATCCAGCAAGCCCGCGAAAAAGGCAGGGTCACCGGCAACGCAGAATATGAAGAGGCTAAAAACGAACTGGCGTTCACCGAGGGCCGCATACTGACGCTGGAGACCCTGGTCAACCAAGCCGTTATCATCGACGAATCCCAAGGAAAAAGAGAATCGGTGGACGTCGGGGCAACGGTGACGGTGAAGAACCAAGCCGGCCAAACCATCAAATACACCATCACCGGGAGCGCCGAGGCAGACCCCCAGTCGGGCAAGATTTCCAACGTCTCCCCCATGGGCAAGAGCCTTTTGGGGAAAAAGGTGGGGGAAGTCACCGAGGTAAGCGCCCCAACGGGAAAGGTCAAGCTCAAGATCCTGTCGATCCTCTAGGATCGGCGCGCCTCGTCATTCAAATATTCAGTTGACGCAGACATATTCAGTTGACGCAGACATTAGGATTCGGCCCACCGCCGGACCCGTGAAGAACCGACCAGACAACCGACCAGGCAACTCGCCAGGCAACCACGCAGACATATTCAGTTGACGCAGACATATTCAGTTGACGCAGACATTAGGATTCGGCCCACCGCCGGACCCGTGAAGAACCGACCAGACAACCGACCAGGCAACTCGCCAGGCAACTCGCCAGGCAACCCACAAGAGAGTCCAAAAGAAGATGCCCGACCGAGAAGATGGCCTACTAACCAGCCGCCAGGTAAAACTTGACCGGCTTCGGGAGAGCGGTGTCGATCCATATCCTCCTCGCTTCCCCAGGACCTGCGACGCCGCCACGGCCATCGCTGATTTCGAGGCAGCCGAAAACACAGAAGCCCCAGACGGCGCAGAAGGCGGAGAAGGCGCGGCCCACATATCCCTGGCGGGGCGCATCGTGTCCATGCGCACCATGGGCCGGGCGGCGTTCCTAGACCTTCAAGACGCCTCGGGCACCGTGCAGGCGTTGCTGCGCCAAAACGTGCTCGGCGACGGATACGAAATGATCCGGGACCTGGACTTGGGAGACCATCTTGGTGTAACCGGCCCCATGATCCGCACCCGCACCGGCCAGGTCACCATAGAGGCCCATAAGATCGTCATTACGTCCAAAGGGATGCGGCCACTACCCGAGAAGTACCACGGTCTGCGGGACGTGGAAACCCGATACCGCCAAAGGTACTTGGATCTCATCGCCAACCCGGAGGTAATGCCCGTCTTCGCCCTGCGAAGCAGAATCATCAGCGGCATACGGGATTTTCTCAACCAGCGCGGGTTTCTGGAGGTTGATACTCCGGTGTTGGTCCCAGTGGCGGCCGGCGCCCATGCCCGGCCCTTTGTCACCCATCACAATGCTTTGGACGAGCAGCTTTACCTGCGCATCGCAACCGAGCTCTACTTGAAACGGTTGATCATCGGCGGATTCGACAAGGTCTACGAATTAGGCCGGGTTTTCCGTAACGAAGGGCTGGACCAGGATCACAACCCCGAGTTCACCCTGTTGGAGAGCTACGAAGCCTACGCCGATTACAACGACGTCATGACCATGGTGGAAGGGCTCGTCTCCACCGTTGCGATGAAAGTCAACGGAACCATGACCGTTTCACTTAACGGCCAGATCATCGACTTCACTCCTCCCTGGCGGAGGGTACAACTGCGGGAAGCCCTGATCCAGAATAGCGGCATCGATATCGACGCGTTTCCCGGCGACGACGATCTGGCCCATCGGGCGGTCGAGGCAGGAGTCGACACCAGCCAACGGGAGGGAAGGGGCCGCATTATCGACAAGCTGATCTCAACTTTCGTCGAACCCCACCTGGTGCAACCCACATTTCTACTCGATTATCCAGAGATCATGTCCCCCTTGGCCAAGGCCAAACCGGAAGCGCCTGGTTACGTCGAGCGGTTTGAAGCATTCGCCGCGGGCATGGAGATCGCCAACTCCTATACGGAACTCAACGACCCCCAGGTGCAACGAGAGCGGTTCGACCTTCAGGAAGACGTCCGCCTCCAGACCCAGGACGAAGAGGTGGACCGGAAAGACGAGGATTTTCTGCTGGCAATGGAGTACGGCATGCCCCCCACCGGGGGCCTGGGCATGGGCATAGACCGGTTGGTGATGCTTCTCACCGGGCAGGCGTCCATCAGGGACGTGCTCCTCTTCCCCCAGATGCGCCGGCTGGACCCGGGCGTCGCGCCGGACGGATCCCCAGAATCGGCGCCAGATATTACACCGGAGCCTGAACAATAGAGTGCTATCAATCGAATTAATTAGGAGAGACCCAGACCTGGTGCGGAAAGCACTGGAATCCCGGGGTGAAAAAGACCCAATAGACGAAATATTGGCCATGGACGCTCAACGCAGGCAGGCGGTGACCATGGGAGACGAACTCCGGGGCCGCCGCAACCAGGTTAGCCGCCAAGTGGGCCAGGCCAGGTCATCCGGCCAAGAGCCTCCAGCAGAGGTCGTCCAGGAAATGCGGGAGGTCGGCGATGAGATCAGCCGGCTTGAGCAAGAAGTAAAAGAACTGGACGAACGGCTAAACGATACGCTGCTAACCCTGCCTAATCTCCCTTTAGACGACGTTCCCCAAGGACTGGACGAATCAGCCAACACGGTGATTCGTGAATGGGGAGAACCCAGGGTTTTCGACTTTACGCCGGTTCCCCATTGGGACCTGGGCGAACAACTGGGAATCATAGACTTTGAGAAGGGCGTGAAGCTGTCCGGCAGCCGGTTCTACACCATGTTCGGGGCCGGAGCCAAGCTGGAGCGAGCGCTCATAGGCTGGATGTTGGACCTCCACACCCAAGACCACGGCTACACCGAGATAATGATCCCTTCGGTGGTGAAACGGCAAAGCATGGAAGGTTCGGGCAACCTTCCCAAGTTCAGCGACACTCTCTACCGCGACGTGGAGAGCGATCTTTGGATGGTTCCCACGGCGGAAGTGCCAATCACCAACCTGCACCGGGACGACATCCTGCCTCCAGGCTCTTTACCGATCCATTACGTGGCGCAAACACCATGCTACCGCAATGAGAAGTCGGCTGCCGGCAGAGACACCCGGGGCATCAAGCGGGTGCACCAATTTAACAAGGTGGAGATGTACAAGCTGGTGGAGCCGGAAACTTCGCCCGCCGAGCTGGAGAGTCTAGTGGCCGACGCGGAAGACGTTTGCCGGCGGTTGGAATTGCCCTACCGTGTATTACAGCTTTGCACCGGCGACATGGGGTTCGCCTCCGCCAAAACCTACGATATCGAAGTCTGGTCGGCCGGATGCCAGGAGTGGCTCGAGGTCAGCTCTTGCTCCAATTGCACCGATTTCCAGGCGCGCCGGGCCCACCTGAGATATCGCCCCGCTCCGGACGCCCGCCCGGAATTGCTGCATACCCTCAATGGCTCGGGCTTGGCGTTGCCAAGGATAGTGATCGCCATCTTGGAAAACTACCAGCAAGAAGACGGCTCGGTGACCATCCCCGAGGTCCTGCGTCCCTACACCGGATTCGACGCCATTCCCGCAAGTTAGCCCGGCCCGCTCACATCGCCAACCAGGCAAATACTTGGTAAATCAAGGAGACCAACTATGTCCGGTATATGGCCAGGCGACACCCAATGCGTGGTCATGCTGGGGTTCGACGTTGATGGCGTCTCCTCCTGGCTCAACCGGAATCCCGACTACGGAAAACTGCCCAGCCTCATGTCCATGGCCGAATACGGCCCCAGCGTGGCCACCCCTCGAATCCTGGACCTGCTGGACTCCTATTCCATCAAGGCCAGCTTCTATGTGCCCGGATACGTGGCCGAAACCCACGTGGATATGGTCAAAGAGATAGACCGCCGGGGTCACGAGATCGCCCACCACGGGTACATGCACGAACCGCCGGCCACCCTCACACCAGACCAGGAACACGAGATACTCAAGCGTGGCATATCCATACTGGGCGGCATCACCGGCAAGGCCCCCACGGGATACCGCTCGCCAAGCTGGGAGCTCAGCGAGCACTCCATTGAGCTTCTTACCTCGCACGGCTTTACCTACGACAGCAGTCTGATGGGCGATGACGCGCCCTACGTCTTGAACCCTGAGACCGCCCAAAGCCTGGTGGAGATCCCAATCCACTGGCTGCTGGACGACGCCCCCAACTTCGTCTACGCCCCCACCGCCGGCCGCCTGGGCCCCATGCGCAACCCAGACGAGGTATATGGAACGTGGGCCGCCGAGTTCGAGGGCCTTTACCGCTATGGCCGCGCCTTCACCCTGACCATGCATCCCCAATACATCGGCCGCCCAGGCAGGTTGTTGATGCTGGAGAGGTTGATCGAATACATCCAAACCTTCCCCAACGTAGAATTCATGCGGGCGGTGGACGTGGCGGAAATGTGGCGGGGCCGGTAGACACATCTAATCCCCGCCTTTAATATGGCCTCACTAATAAAGCCCATACGACAGGAGGGCGAAATGCCGAAAGTCCACGACCGGGGCGGCTGGCCCAACGACAACCCCATCGACCGCAGCGAACACTATCTGGATGAATGGGAACGGCGGGTCGATTCCCTCAGCAGCATATTGGGCGACAAGGGATTGAAAAACACCGATCAGCTGCGCCGGGCGATAGAAAGCCTCAGCCAAGATCAGTACGAGACCCTGAGCTACTACGAAAAGTGGACCGCCGCCATGGAGACCCTTTTGGTGGAACAAGGAATCATGACCACCGGCGAGATCGACCGGAAAATGTCCGATCTGGAAAAGGAACCCAAGTAACCGTGACTTCCATCGAATCCGACGGGGAACCCAACTCCGGAGAATTCGGTTCCAGCGCCGAATCCGCAAGATTCAAGGCAGGGGACCGGGTGTTGGTGCGGGTGGGCAACCCGCCTACCCACTACCGTACCCCCCTGTACGTGCAGGGTAAGACCGGCCGGGTGGATGTCTTGTGGGGCGCCTATCCAAACCCCGAATCGCTGGCCTACGGAGGCGACGGCGCGCCCAGGCAACCCTTGTATCGGGTGGAGTTCGCCCAGAAAGACCTTTGGGAAGACTACCGGGGCCCGGACAGCGACAAGCTGCTCATCGACCTCTACCAAAACTGGTTGGATCCGGTCGCCTGAGCAAGGCGCAAGGAGAAAAAATGGCCAGTCAACATCAACATGGCGAAAATGGACACAACCACGGAGACCACGTCGATTACTATTCCCGGCGGGCGGAGGCTATCCAGGCCCTGCTGATCGAAAAAGGCGTCTGCTCCCTCGATGAGATCATGACCATGGCGGACGATATAGAGTCACGCACGCCCGAAGACGGCGCCCGTATCGTGGCCAGGTCCTGGGTTGACCCCGAGTACAAAAAACGGCTCTTAGCCGACCCCCTATCGGCCATCCAAGAACTGGGCATACACTTGGCGGAAACCGCTCCCCGATTGCGCGTTCTGGAAAACACAGACAAAGTCCACCATCTGGGCGTATGCACTCTTTGTTCATGCTTCCCCCGCGCCGTGATCGGCCGCCCTCCCGACTGGTACAAGGGCCTAGCCTACCGGTCCCGGGTCGTCGTCGACCCCCGGGGAGTCATGCGGGAGTTTGGCGCCGAGCTGGACGAGTCGGTGGAGGTGCGCGTGATGGACAGCAGCGCCGACATGCGCTACCTGGTGTTGCCCAAACGCCCCGACGGCACGGACAACATGAGCGAAGAAGAATTGGCCAAGCTCGTAACGTTGGAATCCATGATCGGCGTTACCCACGCCAAATCACCCTCCGGCGCCGTCACCACGGCCTGATCAACACATGAAGCCCATTGAATTCACCGTGCCCGCTCTGCAACAGGGCGTGGACGCCATGACCCTATGGCCCTTCATCATTTACCGCCGGGGCGCCCAAGACAACCTGCCCCTGCGCTGCCACGAATGGTTTCATTGGCGGCATGCCCAGCGATGGGGAGTATTGCCCTGGTACGCCGCCTACCTATTGCTCAAGCCATTTTACTTGGGCGCGCGAACCCCCCTGCACCCCTTCGAAGCCCCTGCCTACGCCATGCAGCGGCAGATCATAGATATGCAGGCGGCCGGGGAGCCCCTGGATGGGCCTCTCGCCGAGCTAGAGCTGAGTTTAAAGACCTAAAGAAACACCTGAAGGAATCGATATGAAAGAGCTCCTTGATTACGCTGATGAACACGCCGATGAGATACTGGCCACACTGCGGGAAATGGTCGAACTGGAGTCGTTCACCGCGGACAAAGGCGGCGTCGACACCTTAAGCGCCTATATCCGTGACCAGTTTGAGGAAAACCATCCATCATCCCCTAAATCGCTCATCCCGAGCTTGTCGAAGGACGCGCTGCTGAGGGGTGTTCGGCTATAGTTGAGGAACGTTTGAAGTGGAACGTTGTGGTTCGACAAACCTGTACTGAGCGCAGTCTAAGGACTCACCATGATCGGGGGTTTGTTGGGTTCGATCGCTTCCCCTTCCACTATGGCTAATCCAGCCGTGGGTTGAATCACCCCCACCTTTCAAGCCATTCCTCGTTACCGCACCCGCTCATCCAGATCAATCACCGGCAGCCAACAACCGGTCCCCCAACCCAGAAACCAGCGTCTCCACGTCGGGCATCCGCTCGAGGTGGCCAAGAGCTATGTGCAGGGGGGTGATGGACACGTGGTTGTTCTTCAAGGCCCATATGTCCGAGCCTTCCGCCTCTTTGGCCGACATGGGCACGTTTCGGGATATTTGATAACGCTTGTTGCCGGCATTGGCGCCACCGAATTGTTCGGTGACTGATTCGCCGTAGGACCTGCCGCCCATGGTGGTGACCTTTAGCCCGGCGATCTGATTCAAGGCCACGTTGGGAACGTTGACGTTCAACAAGAAATGGTCTTGCTTCCCAAGTTCTTCCCGGCGCTCATCCAGGCGCTTGGCCATCAACCCGACCAGCCGCGCTGAACTGTCGAATATGGGGCTTCTTACGCCACCGACGGAAATCGCGATGGTGTTGTATCCCCGAAAATATCCCTGAAGGGCGGCGCCCACCGTTCCCGACACGATCACGTCCCAACCGGTATTCGACCCGGCGTTTATTCCGGACACCACAAGGTCCACCTTGCCCACGACTTTTTCCAAAGCCACGACGCAACTGTCGGCGGGGGTCCCGTCGACCGAATAGGCCACCACGTCAAATAGATCAGGGCCGTCGCCGGCCAATTGGGAGTCTATGGACTGCTCCTGGACCTCGACAGGGGCATGGAGGGTTAGGGCCGCGCCCACGCCGCTCTGTTCGTGAAGGGGCGCGACAACGCAAACCTCTCCCACTTGCCTGAGGGATCTGACCGCCGCCCACAGCCCGGGAGCATCGATGCCATCATCGTTGGTGAGGAGAATCTTCAAAGGGGGAACAACGCGCCGGGTGCGGGGCCTTCCAGAAGGCCCCGCCATGATCTCATAGTCGTATTAAACATCCATCCTAAGCGTCTACCCTAAGCGTTTATCCTAAACGTTCGTCAGTGATGGGCCAAACCCATTGCGTGGTTGATGGCGTGTTTGACTTCAACCCCGGCTATTACCGTGCGGTATTCGGCGGAAGCGAAGAAGTCGCCGATGGCGTTATCTCCCACGTCTTCGCCGACATGCTGCGTAGCGGCCGCGATGGTATCCAGGTTGAGCTCTTGTCCGATCAAAGCTGCTTCAACCGACTTGATGCGTAACGGCGCCACCACCAAACCACCTACGACCACCCTGGCGGCCGTGCACCGGTCATTTTCCACCGTGATGACCACGGCGGCGCCAACCACAGCGAATCCCGTGGCTGGATGGGCCATCTTGGCGTACTCGGCATGTTGGTTGGGCCCCAAGACAGGTATCTCTATTCCCGTAAGGACTTCGCCTTCGCCCAACACGGTGGTGAATATACCTTCGAAAAAGTCTTCAGCCGCGACGGTGCGGCTGCCGGCGCCTTCGATAGTGAAACTGGCGTTCAGCGCCGTAAGCACCGTGCCCCAGTCCGAAGCGGGGTCCGCATGGACAACGTTGCCGCCGATGGTGCCCCGGTTTCTGACCTGAGTGTCGCCGATGCCTCCGGCGGCTTCGGCAATCATGCCACAGGCGTTCTGAACCGCCTGGGACCTGGCTATCTCTCCATGAGTAGCCAGCGGGCGGATGCGTATTGTCCCGTTATTTACGCTGATCCCTTTGAGATCGGATATCCCGCCGATGTCGATCAATGCCGAAGGCCGGGCCAGCCGCAACTTTAGAAGCGGGATCAGGCTATGCCCTCCGGCGATGAGCTTGGCGCCCTCATGGGCAGCCAACAATTGTAAAGCGTCGGCCACCGAGCCAGCCTTGTAGTAATCAAATTCAGCCGCGTACATGGCTTATCTCCCTTTAACAGTGCTAATGGGAATGGGAATGTCCGTGGTCATGGCCATGGCCATTACCGTGCCCGTGCTGACCGGCTGCCTGAATGGCCCGCCAGACCTTTTCCGGGGTCAACGGCATGTCCAACTTAGTGACACCCAGGGGTTTAAGGGCATCCATGACCGCATTGTAAATTGCCACCGTGGAAGCGATAGTGCCCGTCTCGCCTATGCCTTTGACCCCCAACGGGTTATGGGGCGAGGGGGTAACCGTGTTCAAAACTTCGATGTCGGGCACCATGTGCGCCCTGGGCACCGCATAATCCAACATCGAGCCCGTAAGCATTTGGCCATTATCGTCGTAAACCACCCCTTCCCATAGGGCCTGTCCGGCGCCCTGGACCACGCCTCCGTGGACCTGTCCCTCCACGATCATTGGGTTGATCTGCGGGCCGCAGTCGTCCACAGCCACATACTTTTGCAACTCTATATATCCGTTGTCCGGGTCCACGCTCACCACAGCCACGTGGGTCCCGAAAGGATAGGAGAAATTCGGCGGGTCATAAAAGGTGGTGGCCTCCAATCCTGGTTCCATTCCTTCCGGCATATTCCAAGCCACGTTGGCCATCAATGCAATGTCCTGAATCGTCTTATTCTGGTCGGGCGAACCGCGCACGAAGAACTTGCCGTCCTCATACTCAATATCCTGCTCGGCCGCCTCCAACAGGTGCGCCGCCACAGCCCGGCCCTTTTCTTTGATCTTACGCGAGCTCAGGGCCACCGCCGCGCCTCCCACCACTGTGGTCCGGCTGCCGTAGGTTCCCCAACCCATGGGAGTGACATCGGTATCGCCGTGAATGACCTCGATGTCGTCCACCGGAACACCTAGCTCGTCAGACACCACCTGGGCAAAGGTGGTCTCCTCGCCCTGGCCGTGGGGTGAAGTCCCTACGAAGACGTTGACCTTTCCAGTGGCGTAGAACCGCACGATGGCGCTCTCCCACAGACCACCGCCGAATCCCACCGCTCCGGCCACCTGGGAAGGTCCAAGTCCGCAAATCTCGCAGTAGCAAGACACCCCGATGCCGATGTAGTTGCCGTGCTCTCGCTCGTGCTCCTGGTCATGCCGCAACTGATGGTAATCGACATTGTTGAGGGCCGCGTCCAAGGCCAATTCGTAGTCGCCGCTGTCGTATGTCAAACCGGTGGCGACATCGTGACCGGCATCAAACTTGGGTATCAGGTTACGCCGGCGGACTTCCACCGGGTCCATATCCAACTCGTTGGCCAGAAGTTCGACCAGCCGCTCTATCAGGAAGGTCGCCTCCGGTCTGCCGGCGCCGCGATAGGCGTCCACCGGCGTAGCGTTGGTGAAGACGCCGTAGATATCTCCCTTGATGTTGGGAATGTCATAAGGGCCGGAATACATCAAACCATGCAAGATCGTGGGAACTCCCGGGCCTGCGGTGGAGAGATATGCCCCCATCGAAGCGTAGACCTTGGTCCGTATCCCGGTGATTTTGCCTTCCCGGGTGGCGGCCATCTCCACGTACTGGACGTGGTCCCGGCCATGGATGGTGGCCTGATAATTCTCGGTTCGGGATTCGGTCCACTTCACCGGCCGTCCCAATTTCATGGAGCAGAACACGGTGATCATATCGGATGGGTACATGGGGATCTTGCTGCCGAATCCGCCACCGACTTCGGGCGCGATGACACGGATCTTGTGCTCGCCTAGTCCGGTTACTAGAGAACAGAGAAAGCGTGCGATGTGGGGGTTTTGCGTAGTGTTCCACAGGGTTAGTTCTCCCATGGCGGAAGCATAACTGGCCACCGCGGAACGGGTCTCCATGGCCGTTGGCAACAACCGTTGTTGCAAGATGGTGTCTTGAACCAGCACCTCCGGCGACTGGAATGCGGCATCGGCATCCCCGCCGGCCACTACCCAATGAAACGCCTGGTTGCCAGGGGCGTCTTCATGAAGCTGGGGCGCGCCTTGCTGGGTGGCCGCCTCGGGATTGATCACATTGGGCAATGCTTCGTAGCTGACGTTGATGGCTTCAAGAGCATCCTCAGCCTGTGCTCTGCTTCCCGCCACCACGACGGCCACGGCCTCACCGGCATAACGAACGACGTCTTTCGCCATGGCGGGGTAGGCGACCGCTTTGATGTCGGCGTCGGGAGGGAGCCACGCGCACGGTATGGGGTTGAGCACGCCGTCGGTATCGGCGCCGGTGTACGCCGCCACCACTCCGGGCATGGACTTGGCCGCCGACACGTCGACTCTATTGATCTTGGCGTGTGGGTGGGGACTGCGGAGAATAGCCGCGTATAGCATCCCAGTCAATTTAATGTCATCGGTATAGGTCGCCTGACCCGTTATTAACCGGGGATCTTCGCGGCGGCGGATACCTGAACCGAATATTCTGCTGGTCATAGACTACCCTCCCGCCGCTTCGGCGGCCGCCAAGGTCGCCCGGACTATATTCTGATACCCGGTGCACCGGCATATGTTCCCATCAAGACCATCGCGCACCTCCTGGTTGGTGGGATGGGGGTTTCGTTCAAGCAACTCCACCACTGTCATAATCATTCCCGCCGTGCAGAAGCCGCACTGAAGACCATGCTTGTCCCAGAACGCTTCTTGAACCGGGTGAAGGTTGCCGTCGGTGGCCAGCCCTTCGATGGTGGTAATGTCCGCGCCATCGGCTTGGACGGCCAGACAGGTGCAGGATTTAACTGTTGAGCCATTCATCCTCACCACACACGCGCCGCACTGACTGGTGTCGCAGCCGACTTTCGTCCCCGTCAGCCCAAGCTCCTCGCGGAGGTACTGAACCAGCAGCATGCGTGGCTCCACCTCCGATTGGTGGCTTTGTCCGTTCACGGTGACCTGAATGGGTAATTTCACTGCAAACCCCTCCATATAACAGGGTTGTAACCAGGATTGCGGTACGGAATGAAAACCATGGCGGCAGGCGTGCCCCCAAGCTGATGGGAGCGAGTATATACTGAGCCTATTACCCAGTCAACGAAATCTGCGGTTGCGCCGGTATCCCCGTCGGGCCTATGATTTCGTTAGTTGCCTTTAAACCATGTTATGGCCACCACTCCAGGCATTTCAAAATCCCAATCGGGAGAACCAAAAAAATGATCCCTCAGGTAGTTCTACCTCAAGGCGCGAACGTAAACGGCCTGGGTCACCTGGTGATAGGAGGGTGCGACACCCTCGACTTGGCCGATGAATTCGGGACTCCGGTCTACATCCTGGACGAAGAAGCCCTACGCCAAAAATGCCGCCGGTTCGTGCGGGAATTTCAAGCCCGGCACCCATCAACCCAGGTGGTCTACGCCTCCAAGGCTTACATCAACCCGGCGTTGGCCCGTATCTTCGCTGAGGAAGGTCTTGGCTTGGACGTGGTTTCCGGCGGAGAGTTGGCCATCGCCCAGAGCGCCGATTTTCCCCTGGACCAGGTTTACTTCCACGGCAACAACAAGACGCCGCAGGAGATGTCGGAAGCGGTGGAAAGCGGCATAGGATGGGTGGTTTTGGACAGCTTCCACGAACTGGATATGCTGAACGCCATCGCCGGTGAGGCCGGCAAGGTCCAAAATGTGCTAATCCGGGTCTCGCCGGCGATAGATCCCCACACCCACGTTCACACCACCACTGGGATTTTAGATTCAAAATTCGGGTTTTCCATTCAGACCGGCCACGCCGCCCAAGCAATCCGCCAAGCGTTGCAGGCTTCCAATCTCAGTCTGCGGGGCCTCCACTTCCACCTGGGCTCGCCTATATTTGAGCTTGAGCCCTACAGGGCGGCCGTAGATCTGGTCATTAGGTTTGCCTCGGGTTTCCGGGAAGAGGGGTTGGAGCTCCAAGAGTTCAGTCCCGGCGGCGGGTTCGCCATCGCCTACACTAGGGACCAAGAGCCGCCGGAGGTCTCTGAATACGCCGAGGCGATAATTTCGACCATGACCGCAACCTGTGAAGAGCTGGCCATGCCTTTGCCACGGCTGATCATTGAACCGGGCCGCTCCATCATCGGGCCGGCCGGGGTCGCGCTCTACCGCATCGGCGCCATCAAAGACATACCGGGCGTGCGCAGATACGTCAGCGTGGACGGGGGGATGGGGGACAATATCCGGCCAGCCCTATACCAAGCCGAATACGAGGTAATCGCCGCCGGCAAGGCAAACCAAGAGCCTTCCCGAAAAGTGACCATAGCCGGCAAATATTGCGAGTCCGGCGACATCTTGGCTTCCGACATAATGCTGCCCGAGTTGGAATCCGGAGACATCATCGCCATTCCCGCCGCGGGCGCCTACTGCCCGTCCATGGCCAGCAATTACAACCTGATGCCCAGGCCCCCCATGGTCTTGGTCAACAACGGCAAAACCCGCCTCATCCGCCGCCGCGAAAGCTACCAGGACCTGATGCATTGCGATGTGGTGTGAGGGGATAGCAGGTAAACGCCACCGAGGGTGGAATCATTAAAATGAAAACAAATGGGAATGGGAAGCTGTCCTATTGGTCGTCGGCCCAATGGTGGAATGGTATGTAAATATAGACGCTCGTACCCGCGTTGACAGTAACTTACCCTAGCCCTAACCTTTAACGATGAAGTACCAAGACATAATAACCATCGAACCAGGTAAACGGGGCGGCAAACCGTGTATCAGAGGGTTGAGAATCACCGTTTATGATGTCTTGGAGTACCTTGCCTCAGGGATGTCGGAAGAACGGATTGTCGCCAACTTTCCGGACTTAACTCAGGAAGACATTCGGGCATGCCTAGGGTTTGCAGCCGATAGGGAAAGAAGGTTGATTTCGCTTCCCCCAATATGAAGCTCTTCTTAGACCAGAATCTTTCCCAACGTTTATCGGACTTATTGGCGGACATTCTCCCCGAGATTATTCATGTAAGAAACGTGAGGCTCGCGTCTGCGGGAGATGATGAGGTCTGGCATTAGGCGATTCAAAATGGTCTGACCATTGTGTCCAAGGATTCTGACTTCCGCCAGAGAAGTTTTCTGGACGGGGATCCTCCAAGGGTCGGTTGGATTCGCCGCGGAAATTGTTCAACATTAGAAGCCGAAACGATTCTCCGTGCCCACCACCAAGACCTTATCGCATTTGACTCTGATGAGATGGCTTCGTTTCTAGCTTTAGGTTAACCAGCCGACCCAACATTGGGATTCTTGGAAGAACATAACGACACGGTTTTTACCCAAACCCTCAACCCACTATATGGGCCATGTTCAGGGCAAGCGCACATTAATCCTCTTATGGAGCGATTGCAGGCCGCCTCGTTGCCAAAAGATGAATGGAATTGGAACGAAGGCATAGACCCACCCTAATGTCCGCTGTGGAGGCTCGCACCTAACATGTGGCGTATCAGCGGGCAAGACCATATATTGCTGCAAATTGAGCCCGGCTTGAAGCTTGGGCAATCCTCCCATGCTTACCTGCTGGTGGGACCGCCCCATGTGGGCAAAATGACATTGGCGATGGACCTTGCCCGGGCGGTCAACTGCCTCAACCCGTCCCCATCACCTTGCGGCGAGTGCCTCCAATGCACCCGTATTTCCCAGGATCAGCATTCCGACGTTCGGGTAATAGGAGTCAGCCAGGGAACCGATGACGGCCCGACTCGAACGGTCATCGGGATAGACGCGATCAAGGAAATTTTGCACCAGGTGAGCTTGAAGCCCTATGAGGGAGCCTTCACCGTAATCATCTTTAACGATGCCGATACCATGAGCGCTGAAGCCGCCAACGCCCTGTTGAAAACTCTGGAGGAACCTCCCGGCCAGGTGCTATTCCTGTTACTCACAGCCAACGAGGAAGCGCTTCTTACCACTATCCGCTCCCGTTGCCGCCGTTTAAGGTTGTTGCCCGTATCCAAAGATCAAATCGAACGCCATATGGAATCCTTCTATGGCGCCAGCCCTGAAGAGTCGGAACGATTAGCGCTTCTGTCCCGGGGATGCCTTGGCTGGGCTATCACCGCCGCGGAAAACCCCCAATGGCTGGAAGACCAGGAATCCCAGTTGGAACGGCTCAGGGATGTATGCCAAGGCAGGCTAGGCCAAAGATTCGCCTACGCCGGGGAGATTGCCAGTGTTTTTTCCAAGGACAGGGAGTCCGCTCGCCAAGTCCTCTATTTGTGGTTAAGGTGGTGGCGTGACGTGCTTTTGATCAAAGAGGGCGCCGAGGAGTATGTCCAAAATTTCCGCTGGCTGAATGACCTGCGGTTGACGGCCGCCGGATTAAACACCGTTGAAACCCTGAATTTCATCAAACTGCTGATGGGAACGCTGGAAGCGTTGGACAGCAACGCCAATCCGCGCCTCGCGCTGGAAGTTTTAATGATAAATATGCCCGGCGCCGCAGTAACGGCCTAGTGGGCATTCATGGGTCGAGAAGATGAGCACGGTAGTGCCAATACGTACTCGCACGGGAGACCCCCTAACCTATGCCGATCCCAACGGCTTGGAGTTGCGCCCCAGAAAATACGTGGTTGTTCAAGCAGAAAAAGGACCTGAAATCGGCGAGGTGCTCAGGTATCCCAGGACGTGGTCTGGTCTCAAAACGAAGATAAACCGTTGCCCGCTGTTCTCCGCATAGCAACAGCCTCGGACCTGGTAAACCTGCAGCGGAACCGGGAAATGGAACGAGAATCCTTTGTGTTGGCGCGCACTAAAACCAGCGATTTGGGCCTTCCCATGAAGATAGTCGAGGCCCGGTGCACATTTGACCGGACCAGGATGACCGTAACCTTCGGCGCCGAAGGCCGGGTGGATTTCCGTCCCTTGATACGAGAATTGGGAGTTGCCCTGAAATGCCGGGTGGAATTGCGTCAGGTGGGCGACCGCGATGTAGCGAAATTGGCCGGCGGTATCGGCAGGTGCGGACGAACCTTATGCTGTGTTTCCTGGATGGACAAGTTTGAATCCGTTTCAATTCGAATGGCCAAAGAACAGGCGTTGCCCATCAGCACCGACGGACTGGCAGGGGCCTGTGGCCGGTTGCGCTGCTGCCTGCGATTCGAATACGAGCAATACCGTCAGATAAACAAGGCGATGCCACGTATCGGCGAAGAGGTGGGCACTCCCGAAAGTAAAGCCAAGGTGGTGGTGGGCCACCGTCTGAAAGAGACGGTGTCGGTTCAGTATCAAGATGACCGGGTTTTCGAATGGCCGCTGGCCCGGTTGGAGCGCTTCCTGCCGGCCCGAAACTGAAGGCGGATTTCATCTATCCAGTCGCACGCCATCCGCCCCGCCCAATTACTCCTCTTGAGCGCCTCTCACATTCCATGGCAAATAAGGCTGCCATTCATCCAAAATCACCCGGTTTTGAAGAATCAAGTACGGGTTAGGGTCTGGTGCCTTGGGTATTTTGGCTAACTTCATATTTGCTTCCAAAGGCGTCCGTCCCGCCTTACGCAAATTGCACCGGGTGCAGGCAGTCACCACGTTGTCCCAGGTATGCGGCCCATGCTGGCGGCGAGGGACCACATGGTCGAGCGTCAAATCCTGGGTCTTTTTGAAACAATATTGACAGGTATAACGGTCCCTGAGAAAAACCTCTTTCTTGGACAACTTCCGGGGCAGAAACGGCCGCTTGACCAGGTAAGCCAGCCGGATTATCGAGGGCGCGTCAACGACGCGGTCTACGGTGCGAAGGTGGCCGCGGTGGTTCTCCAAAAGCTCGGCCTTTTCTTTGACCAACAGCACCACCGCCCGGCGAACGGTGCACACGTTGATGGGAACATAGTTTAAGTTGAGCACCAAGACGGGCGCCGAAACCACCATAGCCGGCGAGTCTGGGGAATCGGATTTTGCGCCATCCGCACCCGGCGGCGCCTCGGCGGACTGCCCTTTATGAGTTCGGCTGACCACTGCTCGCATGCCTGGCTCCGCCCGCGAATACGCCCGTTGCTGGATCAAATACAGCGGGTGAATCAAAACCAACCGGGACGCCGCGAACTAAGGAATCAATCACCGGGCTACCATGCTCGCCAAAATTCGGGGCCCTCGAAAGCCGGTGTTATCTAGGCGGGAATTCGGAGAAATATCACTCGGCTGTACCCATTACAGGCATCAGAAATGAGGCTTTCGTAACGACCGGATAGCCCAACGCCTTTATAGTAGCATAAAGAGCGATTTCAGCCATCCTATCTCCGCGCCTTGGGGAGGCGATGCAAAACAGCATTTTCCAAGGCGCCGGCGTGAACGGCTGCCTGGAGGTCAAATCGACCCTACTGGGTTCCTGGGGCTTTCTGGGTTTCTTTCTGGGTTTCTGGGGCTTTCTGGGTTTCGAGGTCTTTCTTGGGGAATAAGTCTGAAATGCCCCTTGGCAGACCGGCCGGCAAAGAATCAGACACGTTATTTGGCAAAGACGTTGGAATGCTTTCCGGCAGCGCATCTTTCACGTCCTGCGCCTTGGCGTCCCAATCCACCGGGATCAATCTTAGGCCCCGCATCACCGCGCCGAATCTATCGGCGAAAAACAACGCGCTTGGCGATTCGTTTATCGTTTGATCGATATTTCCAACGGGGAACCTTTGGGCTGCGGTGATGATTCCCGATAACATTACAAAGGCGAGCGCGAGTCCCGCCACAGCTCCTGTAAGCCCATTGGCCAGGCCGAAAAATGGTATGAAACGGAACACCATTCGCAGCCAGAAACTAATCACGGCGCCGGCGAGAAACAGCGCTACGAAGATTACGAAGAAAGCCATGATAGTTTGCGTGTTCTCGTTGCTGGTAAAAGAGGAAAAAAGATTGCCCACAGGGCCTGAAATCCGGCTAGCCAAAGCCAACCCCGCCACGACAACCACCAGCGGGACCAACATCCGGAATAAGCCCATCCGATACCCGTAAAGCGCGGTTAATACGCATACGATCAGGACTGCCCAGTCTATCCAGTTCATTTCACACCACCTTGGCGCCCGGGAAAGCCGGAACAAATTCGCCGGAACAAATTCCATCGGACCCGGCCGTTGGGCAACTCATTTTCCGGCGCCGGGTCAATCCACTATTATCAGGCTACCATCACTCTGAACTTAAAGTATTACGCAGCATTATTATCAACGTAAGCGAGACGGCTCCAAACATAAAGCCGCCGATGACATCGCTGGGCCAATGAACCCCCAGATACACGCGGGAAGCACCCATAGCCACCACCCACACTGCCACGCCGGCCTGCACCAACCTCCGAGGCCAAGCGGGCCGGATCAATCGGCTGGCGAATAAGATCAACAGGCCGCCAAAAAGCACGGCGTAGACTGAATGGCCGCTGGGAAAGGCAAGACTCGAGGATTCGGCGCCGGAAAACATTTGCTCGGGCCTGGCCCGGCCCACGGCTAATTTTAGAACTTGGCCGATGCCCAAGAGCATGGTTCCAGCGGCAACCATGGCGGCATCGGCTCGGCGGCCCATGGCAAAGAGCGCCAGAGTAACCCCACCCATCAAAGCCGCGACGACCCGGAGTTCCCCCATGGCATCCAGCCAGCTGGCGATGGCGTCCAGCCAATTGGTTTCGAGACTCTGGACGCTCCGGAGCGCCCGTTCATCGCCGGGGAAATTTGGGTACGCCCAGGCCAGCGGAAACACGGCGACAGTCAAGGCTAAGCCCGCCATGAACATCCAAAATCGCCAAGATCCGCCGGTAATCATGCCTAGCCTATTATACGCTGCGCGCCCCCGCCAACCGTATCGTCTTAGGTGAGGCTTCAGGGCAATTTACTTCAGGGCAATTCAATGGAACACCCCGGTTCTCGACCGCCGCTTGCGGCCAGCGGGTGACACGCTGTGCGCTGAAGAAGTAACTATTTTTACCGGTGCTATAATGCCGAAGACTCCCGCCGCCATGGGGAAGGAGACGCCTCGGGTTGACCAGCTATCGTAACGTCATTGCCATCGACGGCCCGGTGGCCGCCGGGAAAACCGTCGTTGGACGGTCGCTGGCGCGCCA
>CBDDEJ010000008.1:0-830620 GCA_965226915.1 Dehalococcoidia bacterium | reverse complement strand
CGAATCCTCGATCCACTGGCATCGTGAGCCACGTCCCAGGTCCTTCACTGCTCCCTACTCTGGTATGGAAAGCACGGACGAAATTTTACTGGACTCCCGCCACAACTTGTTCCAGGAGTCTCCGGCGTCATCAGAATAGAATCGCCGTTCGGTACGGCCCAGTGTACAGTGGCATCGCTCGGGCTTCAACGATACCGCCGAGACGGCATCCTCCGCGGGGCCTTAGATCGTTTTCCTAAACTTAAGCCAAAGCGGGATCTACACGGACAGCCCCACCAACCCAGGGTCTTTCGAATGTCACCCTGAACCCTTCGCCGGAGCCTGTCCTGATCCGCCGACGGCGGACGAAGGGTTCAGGATAAACTCCGTGAAGGGTCTGGGGAAGGGAGGGGTTAACGCCCCGCCCCAGATGCTTCGCCGCTGCTGCTGGCTCAGAGCTTGTGTAGAAATACCCTGGAATGGCCTGATTGAGACTGGTTTTACAGCTGTATTGAGACTGAAAATCGGGGATTTCGCTAAAAAGTCACAAACTCTCAGCATGACATATTCGGATCAATGACAACTGGAGGGCGGGGAGGCCACGCCATCGTCCTCTAACAAACGAAAGCCCCTGCGCTCCAACCCCGGCGGGTTTCACTGTGGCTTTGGTTTAGTAGGGAATAAGCCAGGACTCCGAGAAAGCCAGCGCGCAGGTGCTGTGGGCCCTGCCATCCCTCTCCCGCGGGAAGGGACGCCCCTGGGCAAAGCTGCCGTTGACGCTGAGACGGGCCCCGCTGGCCGGGATCAGAACCGTAGACACGCCGTGGGGCCGCTCGGGGTTGCCTCCAGGGAAGCTGTGACTCAGGAACGGCTCGCCCAGGTCGTACCACGTTAGGGAAATCTCCTCGTCTCTGGAGGTGATCGACTCCGTCCAGAAAGACCTAAGGTCTCCAGAACTGCGGAAGCTCGCCTCTCGCGCCGGGATATCCAAGTTGCCGAAGGTGGCGTTGATCCGACCCTGTATCTCCCCTTGAAGCCAGCGGGTCATCTGCACGTTGTCGGTGTAGACCCTGGGGAGGTCGTGGGTCAGCTCGCTCCGCAAAAAGAGCACGTGCCCGGGCCCGCCCGGGGAGAACAGAATGCGCCAGAAGCTGGCATCCGAGGTGGTTGCGCCACCGTCGGTCTCGCTAAGCCGGATATAGGGGTTCTCGCCGGTGAGGAGAACGCGGTTGGGGTCGACGGGGCTAGTGGTCATATAGTTCCTCCTTGAGCTAGACTTCGAGCAAATTTACCCTGAGTAATAAACCCGGAGTACGGCGCCGGCCGGATAGTGTAACGGATCATCCCTGGCATAGGCCGAAGGAGCCGTTCAAGTGCGGGAGCCAGCTTACCCGGCGCTACTTCCGGCGACACATTGCGCCATCGCCAGGCCGAGACTCTACCACTGTTCCTTGCTCTGCGAGCCGAAAAACGTCGGAAATACGATAGCGTTGTCTCTCGCAGCATTTAGCTCCCCGTAGGTTTTGTAGCATAGTCTGGTGCCGCGAATTTTCAGCCCGGATTGGACTTCGACGTCACCCAACTCGAAGACTTGATTGCTGCTCATAATAAGGACCTCGACCGTTTATTGGTTGTCTACTATACCGGAAATGTGAACATAGCCGGCTACCTGATCTTGGAACATTGGGGATGGGCAAACCTGCGAACACTCCCAGCGGTGGTAATTTCGTTCAGCTTGGGGTTGCCACCGATATTTTTTCGTATTCAAGGCCCAATAGTGAGGTGTGGTCCCCTCGGTTGCTGGGAGCCGGCTAGGATTGGACCAGGCAATCAAGGCAAGTGGCGGCTGTTCACCCGAAGTCCCTTTAGGACGGGCGATTCAGGCGGCCACCGGTTGGGATGGGTCCAAGGCGTTGCTAAAAAGAGCCTTCCCAGCAGTCTGGGAAGGCTCTTTTGTGTTTCTGGTAGAGACGGGGGAGGGATGAGATCCACCATCCCGTCAGCCAGGCGGCGGCTTTGAGAGGATGGAAGGCAGTCCCGATTACGTCCGATTCAGAATGAATTGCCTCCAGCCCTGGGTTTTTACTGTTGTATCCGCACGCACATACCTGCGAGTTCTTGGCGGCGTCCGGGGAAATGGGAGCCGGTGGCACGAGATTATCTAACTCCCCTAGAGACTCGGACGGAAACCCCGATCGTCCCCAAGCCGTCGTTTTCTTAACGTCGATTATCGATGTAACAGTTGGTTATTGAAACGTATTACATATGCTATCATACCGCATAAGACTGGAATACGTCTGCTTGGCGTAGCGCGAAACCCGGCCAATGGCTTTCCGGCCAGACTTCTAGTATTACAACGACGCTTCCTCAATTTGGTCAGTTTTTGACCGGAAATCGCTTCGCGGAAGGCAAGGCCACAAAGCTGTCGAGCGCGTGGGCAGGTTGCTATGAAGGGTACTCAAGATCCCTTTCTTGCGATCCGTCGTTGTAATACTAGGCCCTCAAGGACTAATACCAAATCGTCCTGATCACGCCGCATTACGCGCGGGGAGTCTCTGGATGGCGTCCTCGATCCAATCCCAGCCGGCAAGCCCCCGCACACGGTCGGGGTTCGATTCGAGTTCGGTCAGGTACGCCGCGACCGCCGCAACCTTATCCTCCAGGCTCGGGTACACTTTCCCCTCGATCCACCGCCGCACCTCCTCGAATACCCGCTCCGCCGGATTGAGCTCTGGACTGTAGGGAGGCAGTCCGATCAGCGGCAGACCCACGCCACGCACAAGCTCATGCCGGTGGCTCGATGCCCCGTCCCACACCACCGCTGCCACATCGGTCTGCTGTTTCAGTCCGTTCACCGCAGCCCCTACCATATCAGCCTTCATCGACTCCATCCAGGTCCAATGGAGCGTCCCCTTCCGGCCATCCACCACCAGAAACAGATATCGCCACTCATAGACCAGTTGGAGGCGCTGGCGCACCTTCACACCCCGGCGTCCCCAGACTCGCCGCACCATGCCCCGCAGTCCTACGCGGATCTCATCGGCGAAGCCCAAGGGCGTTCGGGGTGTCACCCCGGCCTGTGCAAGCGCAAGTCCAAGCCCCCTTTTTTCCAGGAGGCTTGTTGCTCCTCATCGGCCTTGGCATGCAGCGGACGGGGTACCTTGGGGGAACACTGCAACCGGCGCATCAGACTGTAGGCGCCACCTTCCGTATAGGTTACCCCATACTGCCCTGCGATCCACTCCCTGATCTCTGCCACCGTTCGAAACCGTCCTGTTTCCACCTCTTTTGCCACCTGCTCTTGGGCTTGAGCAGTAAGGAACGGCGCTTGCCCCTTGCCACCCATCTTGTGCGAAAGGACATTGCCTACTCCCCCCTCTCGATACCAAGCTACCCACCGCTGCACAGTCCGGTAGTGGGCACCCAACGCTGCGGCCACCCAAAGAAGCCTCCATCCACACCGCAAGAGCCACAAGCCGTGCAGACGGGTTCGGAGCTCAAGGTCCCTCCGTCCCGTTTCCGTGGTTCACCTCGATGAGTACGGGGTCCGCCAGGCCGTGCCTCGCCTTGGCCGTGACGGTGGGCAGGGGCTCATCAATGTCGGCTCCGCCGCTCCGGCCGTAATACTCCACGAGCGTGGCCTTGACGAGGCCATGCTTGTTCATCGACGTGATGACGGAGAGGGGGTCGTCCCCCGCCCGGGCGTGGCTCTGCCCGTAGTACAAGGTGATCGCCGGTTGGACCAGGGTGATCTAGCCGTCGGTTGCCACCGTGGGGGCCGGTTGGTCCGTTGACCTGGGCGCTCCCCCGCTCTGCTGCCCCAGCAGGAAGGACTCCGCGCTGGGTTCCACCAGGAAGCTCCCGCCGCCGTGAGCGGTGGTTGCGGCGGGGATCGGTTCGTCGATGCCCTTTGGGGCATTGTTGTTCCGGTTGGCGCAGATGAAGGGCTGGGCGATGGGATGAACCAGGTAGTCGCCGCCCCCGGTCAGCGTCGTGACCGTGTGTATTGGTTCGTCGATGCTTCGCGGCGCCGTGTGCTGTCGATCCGAGCCGTGGTCCGAGCCGTGGTCCGAGCCGTGGTCCGAGCCGTGGTCCGAGCCGTGGAAGGCCCTGGCCTCCGGCGCTACGAGGTAGCCTGCTCCGCTCGTCGTCGCCGTGGGCATTGGTTTCTCGACGGAATGGATCCGGGGGCTCCCGTTCTCCCCATGGCGACCCTGAATGAAGGCTCCCGTTCCGGGGTCTGAGGCCTGAGGCCAGGTGGCGTCTGAGGCCTGAGGCGCGATGGCGTCTGAGGCCTGAGGCGCGGCGTCCGGCTCCTCGCTGGGCAGGTCCAGCAGCCGGATATAGAGCGGCGCCAACGGGCCGCCAAAGCGCTCAAGCCCCCGGGCGATCCGGTATCGGGTCTTCTCGCTGAGTGGCTTCTTGCGGTATTTGGGGTCGTCCAGCAGGGAGCGGCCCGGGTTCGACCAGTCAATGATCTCTCTCGTTCCTCTCCAGGGACGCCGGCCCGGGAACATGCCGGTGTCGCCCTTCGCGTGGGACGGCTCCGGCCAGAGGATAGGCATCCCGTCCTTCCGCGCCATTAGGAAGAACCGGGTGCGGGTGGTGGCGTCTCCGTAGTAGGCGGCGTTGAGCATTCGCCATTCGGCGTGGTAGCCCAACGCTTGGAACGTCATGAACCACGCCTGGAAGTGCTCTCCCTTGTGGGCCTTGTCGGGCCGTCCTTCGGAGTTGAGGGGCCCCCATTCGACGAACTCGGGGACGTTCTCGACGAGAACGGATTTTATGTCCAGCTTGGTCAGCCAGTTGTGGACGACCCACGCGTTCCTGTGGCCTGGATCTCTTCCTTGCTGATGTGGTCCTTGGCCCAGTGGATTTCCTCGATCTGGTGGGCCTTCAGCTTGACGAGCCGGGTGAACCCGCCTGGCTCCGTCCGGGCGCCGTCCGGGAATGTCGCGTATAGCATCTCTCCCTCCTTTCCATGCTCCGTGTTCGCCGACTACGGAGCAACGCTCCAGGTCGTGAATAGCCGGGACTTCCTCCAATGGGGTTGTTGCCAGGGAACCGAGACTCGATCCGAAATCAAAATGCCCCTCAGTTGCAAAATGATTTCTGCCTAACGTCCCAGGTTCCGGATTCACCGCCGTCTCCACGGCACAATCAGCTTCTGGCTTGCGTCGGTGGGGGCATATAGGGAGACCTGCCGACCGAATTGGAGCCAGACCGTGGTTGGCCCCACCAGGGGCCCGGGCCTAGCCTCGGCCAGGGTGGTGGTCAACATGCGTAGGCCCCGCCCCTCTGCCCAGAAGACCTCCTCCGCCGTACGCCGCTCACACACGACAAGGAGGGGTAGAGAGACTCCGTTGTCCGCCATCCTGAAATACGGCCGGAGCTTTCTCTCAACAGCGGCCGGTTCCGTCGCCGACCTCTCGAACTCCAAATAATGCCAGGCGTTTCCGAAGGGGCCGTCGCCAACGCACACCACCAGGTCGGGCGCCACCTGGGTGACCCCGGGGACGTTGAGAACCGCCCGCCAACCCTTGGCGACCGGCATGCCGTGCCGCCTGAACTGGTCGGCCAAGTCCATGACTGCGGCGTCGTGGCGCCGGTACCGCTTACGGGTGTGGTCTTCCTCGGTGATGAAGCTGGCTAGGCGGTTCTTGGCCCTCCCGCCGGATACCCGGTCTATCTTCACCGCTCGCCGCCATGCCGGCTCGGTTAGATAGAATCGTCCATCTATGATGACCACGAGGCCCGCTGCCACCAGCCTTCTTAGCACCGGGGTCTCATCGTCAGAGTTTCTCAGCAGCCTTGCCACCTGGGCTGTCGTAGCCCCGTAGAATTCAGTGACGGTCCGGAAAACTCCGAAGGGGAATTTGCCGCTGATGGCGGCCTCCTGGTCGTGCCCCTCAAGCTTTCGCAGGACCCGGGCGGGCTCGCCCACGTCCCTATCAGGATTACTCTCGACGATCCGGTCCGCCGACGGCAACGCCAGGAATTCCCCGTAGAGCTCCTCGCCATCGACAAGGACCATCTTCGTGTAGGGACCCTCTCCGGGCGCAATTTCCTGGTAGGCGACCTGCGCAGCCCAGTGGTCCAGCCCGACGATGACCCACGCGGACGGCCTTGCCTCCCGAGGGATTTCATCATCAATGCCCCATTCGATCCAGGGTCGGTGGTCCAGGCTCCCCTTGAGGCGGTCATCCCACTTCCGTCTGAGTACCTCGGCAGTGGACCAAACCCCTGTCCAGATGAGCACGAACCACACCCCATTCTCGAATTCGACGATGGCGTGGTAGGAATCGCTTCGAAGCCAGATGAACCGGTGGAGACGCGGGTTCGCAGCAACCAGACCCCGGTCCCCCGCGGCCTGGAAGCCTGCGGCCGCCCGGAGCTTGGGCAAGATCCTGTAAAACTGCTCGACCATCGGCATTCGCTGGGCCAGGTCCCTGGCGCCCGCCTCCACGGTGTACCAACCGGGGGACTCATCGATCTTATCGAAGACCTTCTGGACTCCCTGGCTGGTCAACAGGTACCGATTCTGCTTCCGGACCGTTGCCCCGAGCTGCGAGCAACTGGCGTCCCCTCGACGCTCCAGTACGTCCAGGGTGTTCCGGCACTGGGACATGCTGTACTCGCCCAATCCGGCCAGGTCGGCCGCAGAGGCAAACAGCATGTCCCAGTGCCGGAACATGACCCAAAATTCCATTTCTATGGTCTTATCATAGGGTCGCATTCTAGTCCTCCAAAATTGCGCTCAAGTTGAGCTTGATTTCCTATCTAACCGCTCCGCCGTCCACCCCCGGATAGCGCTTGAGGGGTTTTCGGGGTTTTCGCCGCTTTGGTCCACCTGATTTGTGTCCAAGAGCCCGGCTGTGCTCCTGGGAATCCTTCGTGGGACGGCAAACATTTTGGCGTTTTAATCACCCGCTTTTTTGCCGTCTCCGGGGCCCGCCACCGGAAAATCACATCGCGGAGGGGTGGCGGCGGTCCTCCGAAATCCGGTCGGCGCTTTGCTCCCCCCAATTTGATAGGGCGAGGAGACCTGGGTGGCCTCCCGCATTTTTCTCTGTACTCCCCCCGATGGAGACACGCCACCTGAGCCCAAGTCCCATCTCGTCACTTCCGAGGCGGCCTCCGGCAACGCAACCGGAGTTCCCGAGAATTTCGTTCCACGACGGAAAACCGGGCTCCAATGGCAGAGTCCGCCCCAAACTCGCGCCGGGGGGACCGGCACTATCCTCAGGTTCGCTCACCGGATGTCCTCTCCGGCGCGGATTTCCAAAGTTCAAGCAAATGCATCCCTTGAATGAGCTTATTCCGGACGCCCATGATGGGCTGGACCGGGGGGTTTACAATTTAGGTTTCGTCGGACTGCGTCGATTTCATGGGGCGCCTAGCGGATTGACCTGTTGGAGGGGGTCGCCTGCGCCTAGAAACTCGGACGGAAACCCCGATTCTCTCCAAGCTGCCGTTTTCTTAGCGACGATTGTCGATGTAACAGTGGGTTCTTGAACCGTATTACAGATACTATCATGCCACATAAGACTATAATACGTCTGTCTGGCGTAGCGCGAAACCCGGCCAATGGCTTTCCGGCCAGACCTCTAGGTCTATCTGGCCGCAAACTCTCCGGAGCCAGTGTGCCCGCCGAGTCCCCGATTACGGGTATGGCCATCGGCCACGACCCGTCCGGGGGAACGGACGGGTCGCAGTATCAACGCCAATTTTTTTTCGCTGTGTCCCTGGTAGCCTGTCCGGGGAATACCGTTGGGGCGCTCATGGGCGAGACAGTCTATTGGGTAGCATCCAAACCATATTCGGGCCAGGAATCAGGAACCTGCGGAGTGCGGCCGGAATTTTTGGGAGTCCTTTTGTTAACCTGGGGGCGTAGCTTGCTCCACTCGCGCATCTCCCGTCTAAGCCACCCCACGGCCCGGGGCCCGAGCTGACGCCGCCGTGGGATAAGCCCCGCAGCTTCCCATGCGTAGACTGTGGACCTGCCCACTCCCAACCACTGCATGAGTTCGGGTAGGCGGATAAACTTGTCGTCGTCGTCGGCGTTCATTTTTGCCTCCTCTATCGTCCCACCACAGCCGCGGTATCTCCGGCCAGACCATGGCGACTTTTTGTATCCACTGATACAAGTTTGGGCCAAGGCCACGACCGAGAGTTTTCCCATTTGAACGTCCTGTAACATTCACTGAGTTCCGGTAGAGTCCGGCTACAGCTTCGTCTTACGCTCAAAATGGGCTTGGGATGGAAATAGTGTGTAATATCGCAGGACGATAAATGATGCAACAACGGGGAGATGAGTAACCACAAAAGACGGGACATTTCCGGGGAGTTAGTCGTGAAGGTCGCCCGAACGAGTTGCCCTTACTGCAGGGAATGCCGGACCGTTTTAAATGGCAGACGGGAAGGCAAGCAGATCTACCGGTGCCGAGGCTGCGGAAAGCAGTTCAGGGAGGGAGGGGCGATTGGGGGACACAGTTTCCCGCCGGACCAGATCGGGGCTGCCATTCAGATGTGTTACACCGGCTGGTCTCTCAGGAAGGCGGCCAAGGCCCTAAAGGACCAATTTGGTATCCAGGACGCCGATGTCACGCCGACGACTATCCGCAATTGGGTGGACAGCTACACCGATGCCGCCATTAGACTGGTCCGGGATTTAAAAGTGCCCGGAGACGGATTGTCGTTGCTCATTGGTCCGGCCTTGTCCGTAAATCTTTTCAGGAATATGTTCAGCAGGGTCTCGTTGTCCAGGCATACGGCCAATGCATCCCTTTCCTCCTGCGACGCGAGATCCGGGCTGTCGATCAGCATCGGCAGCTGCTGGGGGTCTCCGATTTCCGAGATGCAGGAAAGCTCGGCGTTGGATAGTTGGGACATGAAGGCTTCCGGGCTGTTCGAGTCGAGGGGGACAGGCGTTCCGGACTTTGGCGTTGTTTCTGGGGGCGGTTGGGTCAGCGCCGGCATTGCGGTGGGGATTGGGGCGCTGGTCGGCGCCGGGGTTTCTACGGGAGCGGCGGTTGGGGTTTGACTCGTCTCCGGGCCGGAACAGGCCAAGACGGTCGTCAGGGCGATGAAGAGCGCACAATACAGTAGTTTCGACATGGCAGTGGTGCTGCTCCTCAGATTGGGCGGTTTCCCATCATTTGGATGGCCTCGTCGCTCGATGCCGCGTATTTGTTTCTGGCCATTATTCCAGGCAGGATAGCTCAATTCGTCCGTTTCTTGAACAAATCCCAAAACTAAGTTGATTGGGCGCGAGCATGGTTTGTTCTTCCAGTACGGCTTGACTTCGCAATGACGCGGTTTTTGCGGGGGTGAAGGACCGGCTGCACTTTCTCGGCTTCCCGGCAGCGTTGAATGATCCGGGAGATGGTCCGCACCGTCACCGAAAAACGCTCCGCCGCTTTGTTCGCCGTCAGGCTCTCTGACTGAATCGTTTTCCATATTCTGAAGTCTCTGGCCACACGCCTGTATTGTTGAAACCAGATGGGGTCGTCGTGCCTGCATTGGGGCAGTGGGCAGGTGAGGCAGGACGGGGATACCTCGCAACCCTCGTCCTTGTAGCTGTCGTAATTCGGGAGTTCATTGGCCCTTGCTGTGGCTGTCTTTCTTCTGGACATGGTCATGTCTCCTGATGAGCATTTTCTGGATATGGCGTCCGGGCGGGGTTGGCGCCGGCGTTTTTCTCGCCGGCCGATTTCTCCGTGGGCGTGACCGCGTTGCCCAGCGGTTGCCGCCGTGGCCAGTGCGGTCGATGTTCGGGAACATATCTGCTGCAATGGGGTATCGGGAGCCGGAGTTGCGAGGAGGGTTTGGTGCGCTGTTGAGAGCGGATTGCGGGTCGCCGCTCTGTTCTACCCGACGAGTTTGATTACGTCGCTGAGCAGCAGGTACAGCCCGGTCAGCAATATGAGAACGATCCCCCCGGCGGTGATCGCCCGTTCCAGCTTGGGGTTCGCCGGCTGGCCTCCTCTCAGGGCTTCCACTCCCTCGGCCACCACCCGGTACCCGTCCAGGGGCGGGATGGGGACCATGTTGGTCACGGCTACGCCCAGGTTCAGCGTCGCCAGGATGATCAGCCACGCCTGGAGTCCGGCGTACTCCACAGCCCGCGCCGTCTGGTAGGCGCCCATGACCGGCCCGGATACGGCATCCAGCCGGTTTTCGGAGTCTCCGGTCAGCGTTAGGACCAGCTCCGTCACGGCGTCAAGGTATGACCCTCCCAGGTTCCACATTCTCTGTCCGGCGGCCTGGGGCGTCATCCGGTACTCTATTCTTGAAACCTCCAGGCGTCCTAGTACTACAACGACGAGTTGTCTGGTAGGATGGCTGGACAGATGATGTTGGGTGGTTTGGGTGATGGATGCGGCGAGCTTCGAGCGGGTCTACGACAGCCTTCAGGAATTCCACGCCTTCTTTGCGGCCTCCTTCGGCCGCAAGCAGTGGCGGGATCACAGCGGGAATTACCTTCAGGCGCTGCTGGTGCAGGACCAGGAGCGGCGCAACGCCGAGAATCTCTCGGAATCGGTGGGCATCTCGGCCCGGGCGATGCAGCGCTTTCTCACCGAGGCCCGGTGGTCCGATGAGACAGTCATAGGGCGGTTGCAGGAATACTTGGCCCCCAGGCTGGGACACCTGGAGGCGGTGTGGGTGTTCGATGGCAGCGACTTCCCCAAGCAGGGCAGGAAATCGGCGGGAGTGGCCCGGCAGTACTGCGGCAGGCTGGGCAAGGTGGCCAACTGCCAGGGTGGGATGTTCCTGGCCTACGTCAGCCCGCTGGGCCGGGCGTTGGTGGACAAGCGGCTGTATCTGCCCAAGAGTTGGACCTCCGACCAGGACCGGTGTGCTGCGGCGGGTGTGCCGGAGGACCGGCGGAACTACCGGTCAAAGACGGAGTTGGCCCTGGAGATGCTGGAGCGGGTCCTGGAGTTGGGCTACCTCAGGGCCGAGTGGGTTGCCGGAGACGACGCCTTCGGGATGTCGCCGACCTTCCGGGAGGGACTGGCGGCCCTGGGGATGCGCTACGTGCTGGACGTTCCGGGCGGCACTACGGTCTGGCCCTTGGACCCGGCTTGGACCAGTCCGGAATATCCGGGGTTCGGCCGCCCCCGCAAACCCAAGCTGCGGCCTGGGCAGCGGCGGACCATGGAGCAGCGCGGTGATGAACTGCCGGATGAGGCTTGGCGGGAGATAACGGTGGCCCAGGGAAGCCAGGGGCCGCGCACCTACCGGTTCAGTGCCCAGCGGGTGCGGGCCACCAGGAGGCGCAAGCCCGGCGAGGAACTGTGGGCCGTCTGGCGCCGGAACCTGGACGGCAGCGAGCCCCGCTACTACCTGTCCAACGCTCCCGAGGGCACAACCTTGGAGACTCTGGCCTACGTGGGTGGGTCCAGGTGGCGCATTGAAACGGAGTTCGAGACTGAGAAGGGTGACGTGGGGCTGGACGAATACGAGACCCGCAGCTGGGCAGGGTGGCATCACCACATAGCCATGTGCCTGCTGGGTGGAGCGTTCCTGCTGAGCCTGCAGCAGGATTGGGGGGAAAAAGATGCCCCGGATCACGAGGCCACAGGTGTACCGGGTGGTGCGGGAGATGCTGCCCCGGGAGCAGTTCGGGCCCGATCAATTGCTGTTGTGGCTGGAGGATACGCAGCTACGCAACGAACGGGCTCGCCGTTCCCACGAGAGACGCCGCTCCACCCGCCGCGAAAGCAGGATGGAGCCGCCACCTTAAACCCGTCGTTGTAGTACTAGTTGGATGCCTATCCAGCCGGTCTCCGGGTCTGGTTTCACCCGCAGGTTGAGGTTGCTCCCGTTCCTGATGATCCCGATGCGGAGTTCCTTCCCGGTCCGCACCGATTTTTCTTTCTGTTCGTTTATCTCTTGAACGCTGGGGTACAGCAGGTTGTTGATTGTCACTATCCGGTCTCCGGGCCGGATGCCGGCTTCGTGGGCGGGCCCTCCCGGTTCCACCTTGGCCACGGTCCATGCGGGAGTGCTGACGGAGGTTATGGGAAAGATGGCGACGATTGCCAGCGTGAACACCATCAGGAGGATGTTCGCCGCGGGGCCGGCCAGCGTGATGGCCGCCTTCCGGGGCCAGGGCATGACGTTGTATGCCTCCGGCAACTTCCGGGCCGGGTCGTCGGTGAGCATCACATGGGCCATGATGGGGATGGCCCGCAGGGACCAGGACATATCGGCCAGGATGATGCGCTCTTCGTCTATCTCCCGGACCTTTCCGTTCAGGCGCATGTGGGTCTCGTTGCAGCGCCGGACGGCGTTCCATTGCTCCGGGGGGAGCTTTGTTCCGTTTTGGGGCAGCAGCCCGGCGGCGGTGTAACCCTCGTCTCCGGGTTCCCTGGTCACGTACACCGAGGCCAGGTCTCTGGGCTTGAGTTCTTCCGTCTGGGGGTTTAGAAGCTCCGTTTCAGGGGTGAGCCGGACGGTGGTCCGGCCGGTGTGGCGGGTGATGATGTTCCAACCCATGCCGATGTGGAAGCCTCCCGCCTTGGCCCGGTTGAGCTTGGCGATTGCCAGATGCCCCAATTCGTGGATGGTCAGCGTGACCAGCATCATGGGTATGAAGCTGAGGGCGTAGATCAGCGTGGTCAAATCTCTCCTTCCTGGGGGAAGTCTAGCTCTGGCGGGCGCTCTGTTCCATCATGCTCAGGATCGTCATGCAATGGTAGCGGCACCGGTTCAGGAGCAGCCATCCCCGCCAGGAGTTCTCCGAGACGGGTTGTCCTTCGATCTGGTCCCGGGCCTTTTCCAATGCCTGTATCAGCTCGTTGTAGTATTCCTGATTCCGGTTGATGCCGTTGGGTTCTCCCTGCGGGTTTCTCCTGACGCTGTTCATCCCGGCCGTGGCCGGCACGTCCAGGAAGTCCATTTTCGGCCGGCTCTCCAGCATGATCTGTATGAGCCTCGTTGCGTTGTGGGATAGGGCGGCGGCCTCGAACCGGATCATTTGTCCGGGGGTGTATTCGGTTCTCGTCTTGAGCATGGGATCTCTCCTCTGTTTTGGTCCGGCTTTCCGGGCGCTCTTGAATTTTGTCACGGTCCGGCGTCCCGGCGTTTTTTCTTAACGGTCAAAGCCTTGGCTGTGTTCATCCTGCTATTCTGTTTTCAGTGGCATTGGAGTTTGCTTATGGCTCTTCGTCCGGTTTCTCTGTTTTTGGTTATTCTGACGGTGCTTTCCCTCTCTCTGGGGTGCGGCATCCTGCCCGGCTTCGGCGGCGATTCCGAGGCCCCCGAGCTTGGCATGATAGAGTTCGATGATGATGGGGAAATTGTCCTGGAGCCGGAGGAGATTATCGCCGGGGCGCTGTCGTCCATCGACCCCGAGGTGCTGATCGAAATCCGATTCCTATATTACTTCCAGGTCCGGCTGGAGCGTCTTCGCCAGGTCATCCGGGACCTGAACTCTGCCGTGGAGCACTCGGGGCCGGCGGACGTCAACCTGGACTGGGTCATTGAGGTTCACGAGGTCACTCGGGAGTCGGACGATTTCTTCCGGGTTCTCACATCCCTGGATGTGCCCGAGTCCCAACGGGAGCAGTATCAGCATCTCCAGATCGGGATGCTGGAGACGGCCCAGGTCGCTGCCTACGGCGCCGACCGGATCCTGGCCGCATCGGTGGTGGTCGGACCCTCGGGCCGTTCGATGTTGAACATGGATATCGAGGAGACTGACCGGTTCGAGACGCTGCTGCGGGAGGCCAGGTTCTTCCTTTCGGACGCGGCGAGTCGGGTCGAGCGGGAGGTCGATGAGGTCTCCCGGGCCGTCGGGGGGTTGGGCCTGAGATGACTTTTTTCTGCTGCTTGAAGAATCTGTCTGAACGAATTCTGTGTGGAGGAAGTCGAGAATGATGCCTTCTGGCTTGGTGGCGCGTGTTACCCGGCTTGACCGGCGTATTGGCCTGGCCGTCGTGGGCCTGGTTTTGGTTTTGCTCGTCGGCGTCCCGTTCTATTTGCTGACCGGGGGCGATGAGAACGGAGGTGGAAATGGGGACGTCGTTGATGACGCCTTCTTGATTCCCGTGGAGGGTGATCCGTTGCCGTTGGTTCCCGGCGGGCTGCAGCTGCCATCCCAGGAGGAGATGGTCGCCATTAGCGTCTCGGCTACGATCGCGGCAATGCCGACGGAGACGCCCAGGCCGACTCTCAATGTGGCGGCGATGCTCCAGGCGCAACTGGCCTTCAACCGGGAGCAGGCTCCGCCGGTGATCGCGCTCAACCCGTTGGACTCGGAGGGGAGCCGTAATCCATATCTGACTTCGGTGGAGTTGGAGTTCTTCCGTGAGCTTGGTTCCCGTCTCTGGGTTTATACCCAGGTCTGGTTTCACGTACGGCGGGTCATCGCGGTGGAGGTCTCCGCTATGGGCCGGTGATCGGCCCGGGGGCAGTCGATGTCCTGGAAGATGGGGTTCTCCGCTTCCTGGAGGGTGACTATCCGGCCGTCCGGCTCCCGGGCCAACAGTAGGGCCAGGTCGACGGGCTGGTCGTAATGGATGAGCATTGGGTTCTCGTGGCCGTACAGCTCGTACATGCAGGCCTGCCGGGGGCGGAGCTTCCGGTCCCGCACCCCGGGGTAGAATTCAAAGCATTTCTCCATGAGGTTGATGAAGTGGGGGGCCATGAATGGCTTGATCCTGACCTTGAAGCTGGTGAACTCTCTCCCGTAGGCGTCATGGTAGCAGAACTGGCAGATGTTGGTCCCGTCCAGCTTGCAGTAGGCCTCCAGGCTCTCCATCCCGGTCAGCACCCAGGAGCCGTCCTTGAAGAAGGGGTAGGTGGCCTTGGGCATCGTCCGGATGAACTGGGGAGCCGGCTTCCCGTTCACGGTCTGGATGGCCAGCGTGCCGTACTCATCCCCTCCCTGCATCTGGATGTGGCCCTCCGGCCAGTTCTCCGGGTTGAAGGGGTCGATCTCGATGAACCGTCTCCACCGGCCCTGGTGGCTGTCCGGCGTGGTGCGCTCGTAATGGTTGTCATGCCAATTCCTGGCGGTCTGCAGGCTCCTGCCGCCCGCAGGGTCTGGGGGATGTTCATGGCTCTATTCTCCTTGTCGGTTGTGGCTGGGACTGGAGGATGCGGACCTTGGGGGCGCTCCTGGCGGAGCTGGGGTTTTGGCTTGGTTGGCTTGGCTGGTTGGGGGGCGGGGGGAGGTTCACGTGGCGCTTCGTTCCCGGTCCCTCAGGAAGATTTGTCCCGCATCGTTCTGGCGTGAAACTTGCAGCTGGCGCCGGCCGGGGTCTCGGCTGCCCCGTACTGCCGGATGCCGGCCCGGCAGTTCGGGCAGTATTTCCGGTCGGTCACGGTGGGGCCGGACGGCTTCTGGATGCAGCCAGCGCACTCACAGACGTATTTTTGTTCGACCATGATCTCCCGGCCCGGGTCCGTCAGCGTGAAGCCGTTGGACGCCCGGTGGTCATCGCTGTACGTCCAGGCGGGGTCTGATTCCCGGACGAGTCCCGCCTGGATGGCCGTTGCTCCGTTCTGGGGCATTGTGCGCCACCCCCGCCTTCCGGCAGCTTGCAGGAGGATTTCTTGGTGCGTTTTGAAGAGTTGCTGTTTTGTCATTGCCTCATCTCCATTCGGTTCTGGGGGCAGCCCGGCGAGCGGCCTCACCAGGGACCGGGCTGCCTCACCAGGGACCGGGCTGCCCGCCAGCTTCGGGAAGATGGTTGTTGGGTCGAAGCTTGTGTTCCGGGATTGGCGGCGGGGATCTACTTCATCTTCATCCCTGGCTGCTCCCCGCCCTCGATCCCCGCCAGCTCCATCTCGATGAGCTGGACGATCAGTCCGTCCAGGTTGTTTACGGTGAACTGCTCCACGCTGTGGGGCGTGTCCAGTTTTCCCTGGGGGCCATCCCGGTACAGGATGAACAGGAAGTTTCCCATGGTCTGCTGGGCGATCTGCCGGAAGATGTACTCTCCCTGTTGGTCCAACCCGCTGCTGGCCACGGAGAATATCTTTATGCCCTTCTCCCGGGCCCGGGCCATCTCGACGGCGTAGTCCTCGTCCTGCGGATAGTCCAGGTGGGGCGGGGCGTCGGCGATCAGGAAGATCAGCCTTATCGCGTTCTCCCGCCAGGAGGCGTCGTTCACCGCTTCGTGGAGAGCTTGGTTCAGGGACTCGGGGTAGTCGTTGCCGCCGTTGGCCCTCACGCCCCGGATCGTCTGCTGGAACCGTTCCACGTTCCCGTCGAAGTCGTGGAGCCGGGTGATGTAGGTGTCATCCCGGTCCCGGTAGCTGACCATTCCGAAGCGCAGATCCGGGTTGGCCGGCAGGTTCGACACCCGCTTGGCGATGGACTGCAGCGTGGTCTTGATCTGTTGGATCTCGTCGTCCATGCTGCCGGTGGAGTCCAGCAGGAACAGCACGTCCAGGGGGACGTTGCTGCCGTAGGTCATCTTTCCGTCCAGCGTGACGGTGTGGGTCTCGCCCTCCCCGGGGACGATGCTCGTCTCTGAGGTGAAGCCGTCTCTCTCCACGCTGACGTCGAGTTGGCCCCTCTGCCATGGACTCTCGCCGGAGGCTGGCCGGTTCTGGAGGGCCTCCGGGAAGATGAGGGTTCGGCCGTCGGCGTAGGTGAGGTACTCTGCCAGGTTCTTCCCGTTGTCGCTCACGGTGACGAGGGCGTTGGGCACGGGATTTCCGTCCCGGTCCAGGACGGTGATTATCTGCCGGTCCGCGAGGTTGGTGCGGTGGACCGGCGGGCCCTCGTAGTCCGTGGTGAACTGCAGGTACTCGCTCCAGCGTTGGTTGTCGTCCACCTCGCCGGCCTTGAGGTCCGGTTGGGGCAGCATGGGCCGGCCGCCGTGCTTTCCCGTGGCTGGGGGCGGGCTGCCGGAGGAGGTCCCGGAGGAGGTCCCGAAGAAGTCTTCTGCTGTGGCTGGGGGCCGTCGGCCGGCGCGGCCCCCGACGAAGGTCCCGACGAAGTCTTCCGCTGTGGCGCTGTGCGCGTCCGACTTTATGCTCTCCCTGGGTGGAGCCGGGGTTGCCAGGTTTGCTGGTTCCACAGGCTTTGTCCTGACCCTGGCGCCGACTGCCAGCGCGGCTGGCGTTTCTCCGGCGAGGTCCGGCGTCGCTTCAGACTCTCGGGGAAAGTCTGCTGGGATCTCCGGCGGCGCGTCAGATTCCCGGGGAAAGCCCGCTGGGCCCTCCGCCGCCCGGGCGGCGGCGGCGTCCTCGGGTGTCTCGGGTTGGGATATCGGTTCCGGCGGCGCGGGGCTGCCGATGTTCTTCGTTGCCGGCCGGGACCCCGGGCCGGCAACGGCGCAGGCTATGAGGATGCTCATGGAGAGCATGAGGACGGCGATCATGGCCGTGGAGAGCAGTGGGATGGCGCTGAGGTGGCGCATTTTCCCTTCCTTTTCGCACTGGGCGGTCTTTTCGTAATCTTATGTTCTTTCCCTCCGGGTAGGCTTTGACGCTGGGGATGTTGTGCGGTGGCGAAAAGGGGTGGGCATTTGGCTTGGAAGTTGGCGCGGCCGGGGATGTGGAGGAGGGAGAGGCGTGGGCGAAAGCGCCCTTTGCCGGCTGGGCATCATATCAATGGAAAACCGATGCTTTAGGCAACAGACGTGACGTGTGGGGTTTTATCGCCGCGGGCGGTGAATCAAGCCTTCTTCCTTTCCGGGCTGCGTTACTCTCCGGATTCAGAAGGCGGCCCGTTGCGTTCGTTCTCCTCCTGTTGTGACCAATCCAGGCGCGCGGCGTTTTCTCTCCCAGCACTTGGCCTTAGGTGTTCCCGTAGGACAGTTCCCAGTCGATACTCTCCTCCCAGCCGGCCCATCCGCTCTTTGAAATGCTTGAAGCTCTTGGCTTCAGCTACGATTCTGAAGATCAAGTCCAGGACTTCCATTCGCCCCGCTTGGACCGGTTCCAGCTCGTATCCGCTGCCGGTTTGAAAATCGTCCGGCGTCTCATGGGGTCTTGCCGCTGCCTGCTGGGCGGCTGCCTGCCGGGCGGCCGTCTCGGCTTCCTCCTTGGCCATCTGGGCTTCCTCCGTGGCGATCTGGTCGCAGAGATCGTTGAAGTAGTTTCCGCTGTGGCCCTTGACCCATTGCCAGATGATGTTCCGTTGCTCGGCCAGCAGCAGCAGTTCCCCCCAGAGGTCGGGGTTGCTCACCGGCGTGCCCATGCTGGTGTTCCAGCCGTTCTTTTTCCACTTGCGCAGCCAGTTCTCGTTGAAGGCGTCGGTCAGGTACTTTGAGTCGGAGTGAAGAATCACGGGAAGGTCCCAGGGTTTGGAGATTAGGTGGTCCAGCCCCTGGAGCCCCTTGACCGCCGCGGTGAGTTCCATCCGGTCGTTGGTCGAGGTGGGATCTCTGCCCCGGACCGTGAGGTTCGTGCCGTGGGGGTGAGTATGACGGCGGCCCAGCCGCCGGGTCCCGGGCTGTTCCTGTAGGCGCCGTCGGTGTATATGTTGATGACTTCGTTCATGGTTTTCTCCGTGTCGGTTGTCTGGTGGGGGCGGCGACGCCACCACAACGGGACACCGCTCCCCGCCCCGTTTTTGTCTGCCGGCCGGGGACCGGCGGTTTATCTTTGTCGCTTTTGCGATCTGTTTTTCCCTGGGGACGGCGCCGGACGCGGCCGGCTCTTATATTGTGGACGAACGGGGGGATTGTCCGTTTTGCGGACAAGGGGGCGTGGTCCGGGGCCGCCGGCGTGGATCTCAGGGCTGGGGAAGGCGTGGAGCGGGGGGGCCTGCGGAGTTGGAGAGGCGGTGGGCTTCTGGGAAGGTCTAGGGGCGGTGGTGGGGTCAGGAAGTGGGTTGAAAACGGCATGGCGGTTCAGCCCTTTGCTCGGTGGGCCATTCGGTTTTGTGCTATGGCTCCGCTGTTCCCTTTCAGGTGGCTGTGGATCTTATGCGGCGCCGGTTCCTCGTTTTCGTGAGGACTCTGTTCGTGTCGTGGTTCACCGGTTCATCGACTGGCTCTCTCGACTATTTCTCTCAGCTGGGCGATGGCTTCCGGCACGTCTTCTGCGATGAGGTGGCGGTCCAGGGCTGGATGCTCGTGGGCGTATACTGCCGACCCTCCGAACTCCGTGAGGTAGGCGTGCCTTCGGCCCGGTATTTCCTCGTCGTTGCTGATAATCCCGTGACTCCTGATGAGCTGGGTCAGGATTGTGAGGTTGTGTCCGTCGCGGCCGCTGGTGGGGTATTCGTGGCCGTGGGCCGCTATGACTGCCTTGTAGGCAAACTCAAGGGCATTGTGCGCAACTCTGCCGAACTGCTTGTCGTCCCCGGCATCCAGGATGTCGGCCTGCCGCATGGCGTCGATCCAGTCGGTGGCCCCCGTGGCGTCGGTCATCTTCTTTTCGACGTCTTCCCAGTCTACTTCCTCGTCCTCGTATTCCAGTCTGTAGCCGAGATTTTCGTCCGGCATTATCGGGCGCCCCTCTTTGATGATGGTGTTGGCCATGTTGTTTCTGAGACGGCTTCGGCTGAGGAAGTCCGGTTCCGACATGCACATGACATCGATGCCCGACGCCTCCGGCGCTAGGGCTTTCTGGACCTGTCTGGCCTGCTGTCTCATATCCTCCAGCCAGGAGTCTGGCGGCGCGTCGGTGGTGATTATGAGCACGTCTATGTCCGAGTCTTTGCTGTAGTCTCCCCGTGCCCTGGAGCCGAACAGGAACGTCTGTCTGGCCTCGGAGATCCTGTGGATATGCTTGGCTATATCCAGCGCTTGCCGGTCGGCGTTTGGTGTGGTCACGTATGTCCTCTCTGTCCTCGTCGGTGCGGTTCAGGTTCTGCGTGATTCCTGCGATCCGGCTGTGGTGGCTTCAGATCTTATCACCGACGTCCGGGCGGGGGTGTAGATGGCGGCTTGGGTGGCGTGGCCTTTCTATGTGGGTTCATACAGATGATACCAGTCTCCATGTCTTTGGTGATGTGCGTTGCGCTTCTGACCATAGGCCTTCCATGTTTCGGCATTGCCATACGACTTGTTCTGCGAACATCTCCATGTTTATTTTAGCTTTCGACGATGGTGGCGGGCTATTTCATGGCGGCCCTGTCCAGGTGTTCTAGGCGTTCCGTGATTCCCGATTCGGCCCGGGCGGCGTCGGCGTAGACCGACAGGGAATGGGTGGGCTGGAAGTGCCTGTCCGTCTCCAGGTGGATGGGCATCTCCAGCGTGCGGCCGTTGATGGTGATTCTGACCTTTGGGTGGACCTCCTGCAGTTCCGACAGGCTGACGTAGCCCAGCTCCGGGAATCCGAATCCATGGTCGCAGAGGCCGAACAGCGTATCCTCGTCGCGGGGGTCCACAGCGTATCCTCGTCGCGGGGGTCCATGGAGTGGATGAGCCAGGTCGAAGCGCCCACGGGATTGAAGATCTTGAGTACCGGCGGCTCCTTGCCGCTGCGCGGCCAGTTGGCCTTGAGTTTCTTCTTGTGCTCTTCGAGGATCAGCTTCATGCCCTTGCGGTGAGGGATTGTCGGCGGCGCTTCCTGCTCCGGCCGCGGGGGATTTTCGGGCGTTGGCGCCGGCGTTGGCGTTCCTGTTTCGAGTTCCAGTGCTTCGAGTTGCATGGAAAGTTGCTGTGCATCAGGTTGCGGTTGGGGCTGGTTGTTGCTCATTTCATTCCTCCAGGATGTTGGGGTTTTGGACCCAGGCGAGCGGATGTGCTGGGGCTGCATCTCTCGTGGTTGAGAGTCTTGGTGGGGGCTGTTGCTGGTGGATGGGAGTTGGGGATGGTTCCGGTGCGTGGGGGATGGCCTGGCGTGTTCGGGTCTACTCCTTTGCTCTCCGCGCCTTGACCCGGACATATTCGTGGGCTATCAGGTAGGCGATGTCTCCGTTCCATGATGACCCTATGTTGATGAGGGTTTCTCCGTCTCGTTTCGAGGTGACTTTTGCCATTGGATTCCCGGTGAAGGACATTGTTATCGTGATGCTCCACCCAGGGTCGCCCATCGGGTTGGTCTTCCAGGTGGACCCGCTCCTCGTGTGTTTGGTGCGCCACCGGAGCAGGTGTTGTTCGTCTTCTGTCTCCAGGATGCTCTCTCCCAGGAGTCCCTTACGGCGGTGCTTGGTGTGGGTCACGCCGTGGGACTGGGTGACCGAGTCGACCTGCCATTCCTCTCCCAGGGGCTGCAGCCCGTCCCTTGGTAGCATCGGGGGCGATGTGGCCCACCCGGGCTGTTGACCCTGGTCGAGTTGCCAGGCGCAGATTTTTTTCCTCTCGCCGAACTCGTGGTATTTGGCTGGTTCCCGCCACGCCAGGTCGAGCATTCCCCATCCCTCCGGGGAGGTCAGGATGATGGAGCCGTCCGGCCCTATCCATGCCACCGTGTCGTTTTGGGGGTTCATCCATTTCCAGCAGGTGTGCTCCTGGAGGTGCATCCGGATGCGGGTGTCGGCGCCGGGCAATGCCCACCCGGGTTCCGGGTACGCGCCCTGGGGCGTCTCCCTGCGGGTTCCGTATAGTAGGGGCTGCAGGATACTGTCCTTCCTCACGTCTTCCAGGGTCAGAACGATGGCGCCGTCCTTCCGGAAGCCATAGGCGGCTTGCAGGAAGGTTTGGTCCGCCCAGGTGCGATCTTTCCAGTCCAGCACCTTGGCCCTCAGGTTGAGTTGCCTTTGTCCTTGTCCGAACAGGTCTACCTTCCATCCCATGCTGGGCAGCAGTTCTTTCCGGGAGCCGGTGATGAAGCCCTCCCATCCAATTGAGCTCATTGCATTGTTCATTTCCCTTTTTTCCTGGTCCGAAGATTTCTTCTCTTTCTATCGAATCAGCCTGTACCTCTGGGATTTCTTCCGGGCATGAAAAAACCTCGGCGAAACGCCGGGGTTTTGGGGTTTCCGTTCTGCTCCCCTTAGTGGGGCGGTGGTTTTTACTCTCTTCCTACCGTCTCCATCCCGTTACTACCCGTAGCATCTCGGCACGCTGCTCCGTAATGACGTAGGGCATTACTCTCCCGCAGGTGTCGGCCTGATGTCCCGTCCGACTAGGGTGTTGAGGTCACGCAGAGGGATGGCCTCGATGGTGCGTCGGATGCCCGCCGGCACTCTGGCTCCGATGGCAACGCCGTTCTCATCCGGTCTCCAGTTGCGGGCCAGGAAGATTGCGATCTCACGTGGGCTGCACCGTGCTTGGAAGGGGGCATTGCTGTCCATAACCTTGGTCGGGTGGGCAATGCCGTCGCTGGCCACTCTGTGGTATGTCGTATTCCCTACTATCATGCCTACTCCTATTCCTTTTCCGGCCATGCTGCCGTCTCCGGTTCGGGTTCCCACGAGCGCTGCGCTCTACGCCTGTTGATGGTTGCAGGCCCAGCAGGTGCAGTTGGCCTCGACCACCCGGGGAGGCCGGTTCACACTGACCCCTTTGGCCAATTGCAATCCGCACTCTGTCCACCCAGCCTCACTCTTCCGCCGGAGGTGCGACGGCTTGCTGACCGCCGCCTCGCGGTTCACGAAGTCCGTGCCCTGGCATACCTGACAAACCGCCGGGGCATCGGGATCGCCTGCCAGGTTCGGCGTGCTGCGGCAAAAGCCGCACTGCCGCACGAGCTTCAACTCGAACCGGTCCGATACCTCATCATCGCTCAGGTCGTCGGTGTCGAATCCCTGGTTCCCAAGCTGCAACCGCAGCTTCATCATGTAGTCCATGCTCATCTCAAACCTCATGCGCTCCAAATTGGCTTGCACCTTGGGCAACGCCCACCGCTCCCCGCGACGGGGCCAGGGCCCCGTTTCGTCCTTCCGGACTCGTCAGGCGGGAGGCTGCCGGCTCAGGAGGGGGGAAGGTCGAACGCCTTCTGGCAGGGAGCGCACGCCGGGTCCCCCGAGGAGTAATTCAACGCACTCTTGGGGAACTCCGCCTCGCAGAACGCACACTTGCCCTTTTGGGAATCCGCATCCAACGGCTGCAGCTCCTTCGGTTGCCCGCTTCCCTGGGCTCGAATGACCTCAGCCAGGTAGAGCGTCGCCTTCGCCGACGCAACAGTGGCCCACGCGGTCGAGGCCTGCGTGTGGGATGCTTTCAGCAGAAGGCAGGCTCCCCTGATCAGCTCTTCCGTGTGGGAACGGATCGTATCCAAGCTGTCTGCCATTTCTCTCTCCTCGTCAGTCATCGTCCTCGCAATCCTCATCGTCATCGTCCTCGCAATCCTCATCACGATGGTTCTTTACGAACCGCACGACAGCGATTTGAGTCTCTTCCGACTTGAACTGGATCCCGATTTCGACTTCCATCAAAACCTCATCCGTCAGCGTGTAGAGGTCTCCCCTAGCCCCTTCAGTGGCTTGATACAACGACCCGGTGGCCTTGAGCTTTCCATCCTCATCCACGTAGAACTCAAACGCATAGGCCACCAGGAACCCATGCAGCCGGTCATGATAATAGGATGGTCCGTTCCACAGGAACTCGCCCATATTGTTGCCATCGTAGTAGATCGCATGGCCCCAGCTTTTTTCCGGGACATCCAATCCCTCAGTTACCTTCAGTGGGGACACGGAAAGCTCTGCTTCCCAGTCCCGGATTCCCTCCACGGAAATACTTATTTTGTGTCTCTCCCCTTGTTAGTTGACCAACGTCTGGTAGAGCTTTTTTCCCAGGCCAGCCACTTGCCCGGTGGCCTTGGCCTCCAGGAACGCGGCCAGCGTCGGCCGGTGGCCGTGCTTCTTCCCGAAGCGCTCGATGCAGGTCTCGCAGAAAAAGCCGCTGCACTTCGTCTCGAACTCGACAAGCTCAGCGTAGTAGAGATCATCGGGGCGCAGGAAGCCGCCGTCTTCGTCTCTGAAATGGACGTCCGATGTCTTCTCGGCGCCGAAGTCCGTTGATTCACAGCGGTAGTACGCCGGAGGCCCCTGCCCCATAAAGCCCGGTATGTCCGCGACGCTTCGCACGTTGTCTGCCATCTTCAATCTCCAAGCGGGTTGGGTATAGGCTCCCGCGACCGGAGCGGCCGCTCCGGTTTCGTCCCCACTGGGACTCATCGGGCGGGTTAACTTCCTGGCCGGCCACCACAGTATCCGCAGTTACCGTTGCCGTCGGATTCTACGAAGTGACCGTTGCAAAACCGGGCAGCTTTAGCGCCGCTCAGCTTGGCAGCGAACTGGCGGAAGAGCGGCGGCAACTCCCGCCGCAACGCCCTGAAGTACAGATCGTACGCCGGACCCCATTCGTCGGCATCGTCGAAGTCCCCGTCGCTGCTGACCCTCACGTAGTTCCCGAGGTGATGTTTGATCGCAATCAGCGTGGCGCACACCACCGGGTCGTACGGCATCCGGCCGGTCTTGCAGAAGCTGAACCCCTCTTCAATACCGGTTTGGTAGTTCCGTTCAAACGGAGGCGGGTATCGGAAATTCTCGTAGTCCTCGGGCTGCATGGCGTTGAAGTTAACCCACATTTCCCATATGGCTGAATATCCCTCTGAGTAAATCGTCGGCATTCTTTAAACCATTGTCCATTTGTGAGACGTTGGCCGTCGGTATGGCTATAATTACCCCATAGCTTGGCGAGTTTTATATAGGTAGCGTAAGCATCCTGGAGGCACCCCATGGGTGACGGCGAAAAGGCCTCTCTCCGGCTCCAGTTCAACCCCAAAGTCCGCCTGGCATTTCACGGTGCCACCATCACCACCGACGCTGGTCTTCTTGCCTTTCGAGAGTTTGATGATGCCTTGGGCCTTACCGAAATCGCTGAGGACTACCTCCAGGAAAGCCGTACCGGACGCAATATCCTTCACCACCTGGTTCCGCTGCTAAGACAGTCGATCTACAGCCGCTTGGCCGGCTACGACGACACCAATGACGCAGTGCGCCTTTCCCAAGACCCAGCCATGCGAGTGATCGTGGGATGGCAAGGCTCGGAGCGGAAAGGAGCCAGCACCAGTGAGATGGGCCGGTTCGAGACGGAGTTCCTGACCCAAGAGGACAACCGGCAGGCGCTGGCACGAATGAATACCCGTTGGGTGGAACGGGCGATGGCCCACACCCTACACCGGCGAGTTATCCTGGATATGGATAGTTCCGAGAGTCCAGTGCACGGCCAGCAGGAGGGAGCAGCCTATAACGGCCACTTCGAATGCGTCTGCTATCACCCTCTCTTTCTGTTCAACCAGTTCGGGGATTGTGAAGGAGCGAAGCTACGGTCAGGCAACGTCCCCAGTGCCGATGATTGGCAAGAAGTCCTTGATCCGGTGGTGGAGCGTTATTTGACAGCAGCGGTCAGGCTGCTGTTTCGTGCTGACGCCGCCTTCGCCAAGCCGGAGATATACGATTATCTGGAAGCAAGAAACATCGGCTACGCCATCAGGCTGCCAGCAAACGAAGTGCTACAGAAGTGCTACAGAAGTGCTACAGAAGTGCTACAGAAGTGCTACAGAAGTGCTGCAGCGGGAGATAGCGCACCTGCTGACACGGCCTACTGAGGGGCCTTCCCCAAAGCCCATCGTCTCCTATCATGACTTCGTCTACCAGGCCCAGAGCTGGAACGTTGCTCGGAGAGTGGACTCTAAGGTGGAGTGGCGCCAGGGAGAACTGTTTCCCAGAGTGGGCTTCATAGTCACCAATCTGAGCTATCCAAACATCGGGATAGTCCGCTTTTACAATGGCCGAGGCACGGCGGAGCAATGGATAAAAGAAGGCAAGTACGCCCTGAACTGGACCAGGTTGTCCTGCCACAAGTTCGTGGCCAATCAGGTCAGGCTGGAGTTGTTCGTACTGGCTTACAACTTGGGCAACTTCTTGAGAAGGCTGGTGTTGCCGGAGTCGATGAAGCACTGGTCGCTGACCAGTCTTCAGACCAGGATGATCAAGACCGGAGGACGGTTGGTGCGCCATGCCAGAAGGCTGGTGTTTCAGCTTGCTGAGGTGCTAGAAACTCGGACGGAAACCCCGATTCTCTCCAAGCTGCCGTTTCCTTAGCGACGATTGTCGATGTAACAGTGGGTTCTTGAACCGTATTACAGACACTATCATGCCACATAAGACTATAATACGTCTGTCTGGCGTAGCGCGAAACCCGGCCAATGGCTTTCCGGCCAGACCTCTAGTACTACAACGACGCGTTATGAGAAAACACGCTCAGGTCTTCTTCTTCAGCTACGGACCGTTCATCATGGGAGACTCGCACTCGTTCGTTGCCAGCTTCAAAATCCGCCCACGAGTTACCTTGTAGGATAACGCGTCGTTGTAGTACTAGTGAGCCGGGAAATGCTATGTGGGATACTGGAACGAATTGGCCGGCTTCGGCTGGCTCCTGGCTAGTCCACCTCAGGAGCATCGGGATTGGTTACGGTTACGGGGTCGCAAAAGAGGTTCCCAAGGGGGAGACTTGGGCGTAGACCAGCGGTTTGGGGATTTTAGGCTTGGCAGTACAGTGGTTGCCCAATGAAAGCGGGGAATTTGAGCGAATCAGGCCGCATTTGATGCCCTTGGAATGCGGGATTATATTTGACGGTATCCCAGAAGGAGCTATATCCAGGAAAGTTGGTTTGATCTGGGGAATCCCGGCCAAGTCGAGATGAAGCGATACCTCTGGTAAGGGCATCGGCAATTACGGGGTCAATATCGTAATGGAGTCGTCTAGCCTGTTTAGCCTGGCGGTATTGCTCGGGCCACGGTGTTTAGCTATGGGACGGCCAGATTGAGTCCATTTCGCGATTGTGTGCAATTGCGAGGAGGTATCTGTCACCAGGCACGGTGGCATCTCGGACCCGAGAGAATCAATCCAGGCGCGTCAGTTTAGACCAGGGGCCCGAGCACGGTAGTAACCGGCAACCTGTTGAAGCGTTATGTGGAGCCGTCGGCGCAATTCTGAAACGTCATTACCATAGTCGGCGTTCAAGTCTTCGAGCGAACGACGCATTGCTTGACTGTCCGTTGAAATGCCGTAGCGGTCCAACTCTTCTTTGATCGCCACCGCCGTACCCATAGCCTGGCTTCCGAGTGACCGTAACTCTGCTTCGGATCGCGCAGAACGGACCGCATCTGCGACCCTTAAGCTGAAACTGTTCAGAGTTGAGGGGAAGTGAGCAACCGGCGGCATTCCAGGAGGGGATTGAGACCTCTGGCCCGCCAGGTGCCAAAGAGGGATGCCAAGGTCATCTTGCTGTCGGCGCCCTGCCCTGAGCGGGCGCCGCCGCTGATCTTGCGACTGGTTACCAGATGCCGCAGGCTCCGCTCGGCGGCGTTGTTGTCTGAGGGCACGGCTGGGTCCGACACGAAGACAAACAGTTCCTTGATGAACCGTTCCATGCGCCGGCAGAGCTTGGCCTGAACCGCCAGGGGATCTTTCGCCAGGGGATCTTTAAGGAAAGGCCGCGCCAAGACCATTAGTTTCTCCTCCAGCATTAGCTGGGTGCGATGGCCTGGCTGGGCTCGGGGAAGGACCGAGGCCTTGGCCTCCGTGTAGACCTGGTGAACCGCCTCGGCCCACTGAGCCAGCCCAGCGTCTTCTGGGTACAACCCTTTCAGGTCATGGATATCCCGCAGCAGATGAGCCCAGCACCGTTGCTTCAGGCCCGGGTAGTGGTTATAGGCGGCGTAGAAATCACTGACCAACACTCCGCTGAAGGAGGAATCCAGCACCTCATCCACCACCCCCTTATCCCGACCCCGACGCAGGAAGTATCGTTCGCTGGGAGTGCTGAAGGTCCAAACATAGCCGTTGCTCCCGTCCTGGCGCCAGCCGGTTTCGTCGCCCTGCACCACGGGACTGGCGCGGACTTGCTCGAGCACCTCTCGCACCGCCGTCTCAGCCTGACGGGCTACTCCATGGACGGCCTCGACGATGGCGCCAACACTCAGGTGCAACTGATGGACGCTCTCCAGGTACCATTGGATGATTCTTATGGGCAACCGTCCCTCCTCCCGCAGGGTCACCATCAGGCTTACCAGATTGACCCCCAGGCGCTGCTGGCCCAGAACCACCCCCTGCAGGGCCTCTTTGGGCAGCCGGCGCCGCTGGCATACCGGACAGATGCGGGCTACCAGGGCGTGCTCGGTCACTTCTACCGGAGCCACCGGTAGCTCAATGACTTCCCGAGTTCGCTGTACCCATCCGCCGTTCAGGTGAGTCCCGCAGTCGGGACAGACCGCCACGGCATGCTCCACCCGCCGGGTAGGAGTCATGCGCTGGCGGGCGAAGCCATGGCGGCGCGGCTTTCTGGGCTCCTTTTTCTCCGGCGCTTGCCGGCTGGAGTGCGGCTGATTACCCGGCATCCCCGACGACCCGCGCCGGTTGGGACGGGATTCCAGAACCCCAATCCGCCTTTGCAAATCGGCAATGACTGCCCGCTGGCCGGCAATTATCTCCAGCAGAGTTTCGCCACTCGCCGCGTTCAGGTCTAGTTCAGTGTCCACCTCCCTGGTATGCCACAACTCCCCCGGCCATGCCAGCGTTTTTCCAACGGCTTTGAGCCAATTCACCTCATCAAGTCTGAACAGTTACCTTAAGCTTACGGCTATTGACATATCATTTATTCATAGACTATATTTGCCGCCTATCCCAAAGTACGGCTAACGATACCGGTTTGTAATTGAGCAAACACGGTGTTTCTTGAACAAATCGCTCCGGTTGGGTATCTTATGGAGCAACAGCGGCCTAACCGCACTATCATATGGCCCAATCATATCGGCCGGTAGGACCCGTTAAACCCAAATTAACTTGATCCAGAGGTTTTTTCATGTTGAATCGTTGGATAATACAGTCCAAAGGAATCATGACCGCGTGGTTCCTCTTGACCTTGGCGGTCATCGTCGCCTGTGGCTCCTCTGCCGAGGCGCCTGCTGCGACTTCGGCTCCACAAGAATCGCAGGCCACCCAGTCCATGCCCGAACTGATCCCTCCGGTCAGCAGAATCACTCTGGAGACCCCCAATGCCCAGGCTAGCACCGTTCCAGCGCCCGTTGTTGAGCCAACCGGCAGTTCGGCGATGGTTTCGGATAACTTTGGCGGCGATATCCCCATGGCCGACTACGCGGCTCCCTCCAAACGGTACCTCTGGCAGGCGGGGTCTTCCACGATGAAAAACATGGGCCCCATGTTCAACACTCTGGTGGAATGGGACCCGGAGGACCCGGATCCCTCGGTGATTCGGGGTGACTTGGCGGAAAGCTGGGAAATACTGGACGATGGGCTAACCTATATTTTCCACCTGAACAAGAAGGCCAACTGGCACGATGGCGTGCCCGTCACTGCCGACGATGTCGTCTTCAGTTTAGACGCCATGTTGTGCCCTGATTGTTTCGAAGTCATGAAAGGCCAGCGCAGGACTTCGCTCTTCTTTTTCAGAGGCGGCTACGAGGTAGGCCAGTCCCGGGCCATCGATGACAAGACTGTGGAGATAAAGCTCAACTACCCGCTCCCTGCTTTTCTTGATATGCTTTCGCTTAGCGCCGTCGGGATTGGGCCCAAGCACACGATACTCGGTGAAGGGAAGATTCAAAACATTTACCAATCAGAGGACCTCAACGGCTCAGGTCCCTTCTTGCACGTGGGCTATACCGTCGATGTCAAAAACGAGTTCGTGAGGAATCCCGATTACTGGAAGGAGGGCTACCCCCGCATCGACTCGATGTCTCACTTCATTATTACCGATCCCGGAACGACGATAGCGGCTTTCAAGTCAGGACAGGTTTTGATGCAAAATCAGCCGACTACCCCCTTGAATCCGCTGCAAGCCGTGAAGCTGGGCGAAGACATGGCGGGGGAACTCGAGGTGCGCTGGGCCGGACCCAGCGGTTTTAGAGGTTTTCAAATAAACACGACCAAGAAACCCTTCGACGACCAGCGAGTGAGACAGGCCCTTAATTTGGCGATACACCGCCAGCCCATCATAGAGATCATCAGTGGTGGGCAGGATCTGCTGGGTACTCCCTTGCCGCCTGACACCTGGTATAGCTACACCTCGGAAGAAGCAGCCCAGATGCCCGGATTCCGGGAGCTTAACGGGGAGAAACACCCCGATGACTTGGTAGAGGCACGCCGGTTGCTGGCCGACGCCGGTTTTGGTGGAGGGTTTCAGGTGGAGTTCGCTACCAGAGATGCGGTGGGGTATCCTGACGTGGCGGCGATCATCGCGGACCAGTTGAGGACTTTCCTGGACTGGGATGTCACGCTGAAGGTGTACGAAAGCGCCGCCGGCTACGTCGCATACGATAACGGGGAATTCCAATTCAACCTGCAGGGATCTACCTATAATTTTGATGACCCGTCCGCGGCGCTGCTTCGGTACACAACAGGCACCGCGCCCATGCGGGCCGCTGGCGGAGACAACAGAGGCTGGATTCCGGAAGGGCTCGAGGAGTTGGTTGCGTTACAGGCAGGGGTGGCAGACCGGGACAAGCGAAAAGATTTGGTGCTGAAGGCTCACGATATCATGCTGAACCAGGATAACAATTACGTCGGAGTGTACTGGAGCATGAGACATTGGCCGATAAGCAACCGAATCCAGAATATAAACATGCATCCCAGTGGCTACGCCAACCACAAGTTGGAGCACATGTGGTGCGATCCCAAGTGCTAAGTTAAGGGCTCCACTTAGGCAGTTGATTAAGGATTCAGGGCCCCGGCCGGGGCCCTGAATCCGGCCTTCCTGAATACTCCTGAGTACTACGCGAGGCGTCCGGCAAATTTGGCCCGGGAGCTTTGTTCACCAGCATAGCCGAGTGGCAGTTCACCCACCTTTTTCGTGGTGGGCGGAGCAAATCATCTCGGCTACAGAGTTGGACGCTTGGTGCCCATACATCGGGGCGGAGCGTGACAAACAGGAGAGAAAGTTGCCCCGTCAGTACCTACGGCAATACCAATGTGAAATCTGCGGAGGGTACGTAGATATCCACGAAGATCTCACCTTGGTGTTAATGTAGGTGATTGGCCTTTCCCAATCTGCCTTAGAGACGCCTGGAAAGATGCGCTACTATATCTTCAAAAGAGTGGGCCTGTTCATACCCTCGCTGCTGATGATCTCGGTGGTGGTTTTTGTTATCCTGCGTGTCGTGCCCGGCGATCCGGCGATCATGTTCATTGTTGCGGGAGGCGACGAAGGAGAAGAATCCTACGATGAGGAACTGCTGGCCGAGATACGGGCTCAGCTAGGAACGGACCGGCCCATTGTTGTCCAATACGCAGACTGGGCATGGGGCATTGTGCAGTTGGACTTCGGCGAATCTTACTTCTACGACACTCCAGTTGTCGGCGACATGTGGCAAAGGCTGCCGGTTACCGTAGAGCTAGGCGTGATGGCGGTGTTCCTGGCCTCTATAGTGGCCATACCCTTGGGTGTTTACTCTGCTTTGAGGCAGGACACGATGGGTGACTATATCTCTAGAGCCCTTACCATCGTGGGGATAGCAACGCCCAACTTCTGGGTCGCCATCATGATGATCTTCTTTTTGGTGATGTGGTTCGGCTACTTCCCGCCGATAGGTTACGTCAACATCTGGGAAGACCCCTCGGTCAACCTGCAGCAGCTTATCTTCCCAGCAATTGCTTTGGGCACCTCGAACACAGCATTTCTGGCCCGGGTGACCCGCTCAGCCATGTTGGAGGTGCTCCGTGAAGATTACATACGGACGGCCCGAGCCAAAGGTCTAGGAGAGAGGGTGGTGATTTTCCGGCACGCTCTGAGGAACGCACTGTTGCCGGTACTTACCGTTTCGGGCCACGAGTTGGGATCGATCATCGCAGGCACGGTAATAATCGAAGTGATCTTCTTGGTGCCTGGGATGGGCAGGTTGCTGATCACCGCTATCCTGAACCGGGACTTCCCCATGATCCAAGGCATAATCATGTTGATCACCGTCTTCGTGTTGGTGGCGAATCTGATCACGGACCTGTTGTACGCCTGGCTAAATCCGAGGATTCGTTACGCTTAGCCTGCTCTAGATATCGGGGTGAGAAAAATGAGCATACAACCAGCGAGCGCCGAGGCCTATACGATTCAACCTCTGGGCCGCTGGCCGGCGGTCAAGAGGCAGTTGGTTTTCTTTTTCACGCAAAAGTATTTGGGTGCTTTTGGGTCGGTGGTAGCTGTTGTTCTCATATTTTTCGCCATCTTCGCCCCAGCGATCGCGACCCATGACCCCTACAAACCTAGCCCCGAGAGTAAATTTGCCAAACCCAGCGCCGAGAACTGGCTAGGTGGGGACCACCTGGGGCGAGACTTGTTCAGCAGGCTGGTTTACGGCGCACGGATTTCGCTGTATGCGGGCCTCCTGTCCGCATTCATTGGGTGCACCATAGGCATGTTCGTAGCGGTTGTCAGTGTCCATTTTGGAGGAATAATGGACCTCGTCATACAGCGGATCGTGGACACCATGATCGCCTTTCCCACCCTTATTCTGGCCATCGCCATCATGGCTGCCCTTGGGGCTTCCCTCAACAACGTGGTAATCGCCTTGAGCATTGCCTATGTGCCTCTCACAACCCGCGTCCTTCGTGCTCAAGGTTTGGCGGTAAAGGAGATGGACTATATCCTGGCTGCCAAGGCGGTGGGGGCCGGTGCTTGGCGGATCATGATCCGGCACATGATACCCAACCTGCTAGCTCTTTATATCGTGATTGTGACCTACTACCTGGGAGCAGCTATCATCGCCGAAGCCGCCCTGAGTTTTCTGGGAGTAGGCACCCCTCCCGACGTTCCATCCTGGGGCGGTATATTGAGCAAAGCCGCGGCGAATACCACGATCGCGCCTTGGACGACAGTATTACCCGGGTTGGCAATATTTATAGTGGTGTTCGCCTGGAATGTGCTGGGTGACGCGCTGCGGGATATTCTGGACCCAAGGTTGCGAGGGACCGGAGCCGAAGGCTAACGGCCTGGGCCGCCCAAAGGACTCAGGGCGGCCGTACTCTGTGGGGTTGGAACCGGCCTGGCGGAATTGACGATTTCCACTCTCACGCCAGCGGCCTCCGGGGCGGGCGCACTGGAGAAGCCAACCCCGAATCGGCTGAAAATCACCTGGAAATTAACTGGCGGCTGCCTGAAAATTACCCGGCGGATGCCTGCGCTGGCGCCTGTTCAAAAGCCATGGTGACGTGGCGAACGAAAATTGCGCCCACGGGGGAACCCAACGGCGCGTTGGCGACCAATAAAGCAATGACGTGTTTCCCGCCGGGCACGGCCGGTTCCTCGATCATCACCCTTTTTGGCGTGTTGTTGCCGGTGACCACGCCGATGCTGCCGTCGATCTTGCCGTCGATATAGACTTCGCCGTAGTTGTCCACGTTGGTCTCAAAATAGACGCGGTTGCCCTCCACCTTTTGCCCCTTGACCTCCTCGGGCATGGTGAAGCCCAATCGGTACCACGCGAAGGTGAACCCAATGGAGAGCCGGTCTTGAACGTTCACGTCGCGGTCCCAGCCTGAATCGTCATATTCTGCCAGGCGGGCGGGGCTGCCCAACATCTCGGCCACCAGCCCCTGGTTGGGTTCCCCCGGAACCAGGCCCGGCGCCCTGCTCCAGCCGCCGGCCGACAATATCTGCATGCTTTCCTTGGTTTCGAGGTCCAGAGCCACTCTAGCCATTTCGTTTCACCCTGAAATATATGATTGACCGGCGCAGGCCCCTTTCTTTGTCCAGGCGCGGGCGGTTCCCGGTCCGCCCGCATACTAACACCACAGGCATTGGCGAGGGAAATGGTCCCGGCGCCTTACTGCCTTACCACCTCACCGTTTGAAATGGGGTATCACGTCTGAGCCCAAGACCCGGATGGTCTGAAGGGCCTGTTCCCCTTCGTCCAGGGCACACCGGAACAGGACGTGGGTGACACCCGCCCGCTCCATGTCTTCCAGGTATTCAATGCATTCGGCGGGACCTCCGATGACCAGCGACTGCTCCAGTTCCTCGGCGCCGAACCCCCGGTACCCGTTTTCGAACAGGGTCTGGGCTTCCCGGTTGAAGGCGTGTTGGTTCCAAGCTTGTGGGGTAGCAGGACGGACCAGATCCTTGCCTCGCAGGCTTTTGATTTTGAGCTAGATGACGACCCGGATGTGGAACGCATCCTCATGAGTTTGTCACTCCTAGTATTACAACGTCAGTTCAGGGAGGGATGTGGGGTGATGCCCGCATGGCGGCGCGGCGCTTGGCATGGGAGCGTTTGGCCCGTTCGTTACTGTCCTGCGTATCCTCAAGCCACCGCAGCAACTCGGTTGGCCCGAACCGTTCCCGGGGCAGCATTTCCCGCACCACCCGGTAGACCTGCGGCCTCGTGATCCGGGGCATCTTTTCCCCCCCAAGCCTGTTGCAGGCTCAGCAGAAAAGCTCCGCCCAGCAGGCACAGGGCCACGTGGTGATGCCAGCCAGCCCAGGTGCGGGTCTCGTACTCGTCCAGGCCTACGTCGCTTTTCTCCGTCTCAAACTCCGTTTCTATACGCCAACGGGAGCCTCCCACGTATGCCAGGGTCTCCAACGGGGTATCCTCCGGAGCATTGGACAGGTAGTAGCGGGGTTCGCTGCCGTCCAGGTTCCGGCGGTAGACGGCCCAGTGGATTTCGCCGGGCTTGCGCCTGCTGGTCGGTCGCACCCTCTGGGCGCTGAAAAGGTAGCTGCGTGGTCCCTGGCTTCCCTCGGCCACCGTAATCTCACGCCAGGCCTCCTCCGGCAACTCGTCGCTGCGCTGCTCCATGGTCCGGCGCTGACCGTCTCGCAGCCTGGGTTTGCGGGGACGCCCGAATCCCTGATACTCCGCACTGGTCCAGGCAGGCTCCGGCGGCCACACCGTAAAGCCGGACGGAACGTCCAGCACGTACCACATCCCCAAGGCCGCCAGGCCCTCCCGGAAGGACGGCGACATCCCAAAGGCGTCGTCCGCCGCGACCCATCCAGCCTTCAGGTGGCCCCGCTCCTGTGCCCGCCCCACCATCTCCAAGGCCAACTCCGTCTTGGACCGGTAGCCCTGCCTATCCTCCGGCACACCCGCCGCCTCACACCGGTCTTTGTCCGAGGTCCAACTCTCGGGCAGATACAGCCCCTTGTCCACCAATGCCCGTCCCAACGGGCTGACATAGGCCAGGAACATCCCCGCCTGGCAGTTGGCCACCTTCCCCAGCCTCCCGCAGTACTGCCGGGCCACTCCCACCGACTTCCTCCCCTGCTTGGGAAAGTCGCTGCCGTCCAGCGCCCACACCCCTTCCGGATGCTCCAGCCGGGTTCCCAGGTACTCCTGCAGCCGTCCTATAATCACCTCATCGTCCCAGGGAGAATCGGTGAGAAACCGCTGCATCCCTCGGGCTGACCCCGGAACCGTCTCCGACAGGTTCTCAGCGTTGCGCCGCTCCCCAGACTGTACCAGCAGGGCCTGGAGATAATGACCGCTGTGCTCCCGCGTCTCCCGGCGGCCAAACAGCGGCGCGAAGTAAGCGTGAAAATCCCGAAATGACCCGTACACCTGCTCGAAAGCTGCCGCATCCACATCCCCACCTCACCTGCCTATTCCCTCTCCAGCTACACAGTTATCCTATCAAACTAACTGACGTTGTAATACTAGAAGTCTGGCCGGAAAGCCATTGGCCGGGTTTCGCGCTACGCCAAGCAGACGTATTCCAGTCTTATGCGGTATAATAGTATCTGTAATACGTTTCAATAACCAACTGTTACATCGATAATCGACGTTAAGAAAACGACGGCTTGGGGAGAATCGGGGTTTCCGTCCGAGTTTCTAGCGGGTAACGAGTTTCTGACCGCCGAGCAGAGAAAGCAAGCAGAAGATTATTTGGTAATGGTTAAGCGGATCGAATCGATGAGGACGGGGCAGACCGCACCTGAAAGGTCGGCCTTGTTTTGGGCTGACATCACTTGGCCGGGATTCCCCAGATCAAACCACCTTTCCTGGATATAGCTCCCGCGGGGATACCGCCAAATATAATCCCGCATTCCAAGGGCGTCTAATGCGGTCTGATGCGGCCTGATTCACTCAAAGTCCCCGCTTTCATTGGGCAACCACTGTACTGCCAAGCGTAAAAGCCCCAAACCGCTGGTCTACGCCCAAGTCTCGCCCTTGGGAAGCTCTTTTGCCCTGTGCGACCCCGTAACCGTAACCAATCCCGACGCTCCTAAAGTGGACTAGCCAGGAGCCAGCCTAAGCCGACCAATTCGTTCCAGTATCCCGCCTAGCATTTCCCGGCTCACCAGCACCTCAGCAAGCTGAAACACCAGCCTTCCGGCATGGCGCACCAACCGTCCTCCAGTCTTGATCATCCTGGTCTGAAGACTGGTCAACGACCAGTGCTTCATTGCCTCCGGTAAGGCTAGCCTTCTCATGAAGTTGCCCAAGTTGTAGGCCAGTACGAACAACTCCAGCCTGACCTGATTGGCCACGAACTTGTGGCAGGACAACCTGGTCCAGTTCAGGGCGTACTTGCCTTCTTTTATCCATTGCTCCGCGGTGCCTCGGCCATTGTAAAAGCGGACTATCCCGATGTTTGGATAGCTCAGATTGGTGACTATGAAGCCCACTCTGGGAAACAGTTCTCCCTGGCGCCACTCCACCTTAGAGACCACTCTCCGAGCAACGTTCCAGCTCTGGGCCTGGTAGACGAAGTCATGATAGGAGACGATGGGCTTCGGGGAAAGCCACTCCGTAGGCCGTATCAGCCGGGGCGCTATCTCCCGCTGCAGCACCTGGTTGGACCGCAGCCTGATGGCGTAGCCGATGTTTCTTGCTTCCAGATAATCGTATATCTCCGGCTTGGCGAAGGCGGCGTCAGCACGAAACAGCAGCCTGACCGCTGCTGTCAAATAACGCTCCACCACCGGATCAAGGACTTCTTGCCAATCATCGGCACTGGGGACGTTGCCTGACCGTAGCTTAGCTGCTTCACAATCCCCGAACTGGTTGAACAGAAAGAGAGGGTGATAGCAGACGCATTCAAAGTGGCCGTTATAGGCTGCTCCCTCCTGCTGGCCGTGCACTGGACTCTCGGAACTGTCCATATCCAGGATTACTCGCCGGTGTAGGGTATGGGCCATAGCTCGTTCCACCCACTGGGTATTTATTCGTGCCAGCCCCTTCAGGTTGTCCTCTTGGGTCAGGAACTCCGTCTCGAACCGGCCCATCTCACTGGTGCTGGCTCCTTTCCGCTCCGAGCCTTGCCATCCCACGATCACTCGCATGGCTGGGTCTTGGGAAAGGCGCACTGCGTCATTGGTGTCGTCGTAGCCGGCCAAGCGGCTGTAGATCGACTGTCTTAGCAGCGGAACCAGGTGGTGAAGGATATTGCGTCCGGTACGGCTTTCCTGGAGGTAGTCCTCAGCGATTTCGGTAAGGCCCAAGGCATCATCAAACTCTCGAAAGGCAAGAAGGCCAGCGTTGGAGGTGATGGTTGAGCCGTGAAATTCCAGGCGGACTTTGGGGTTGAATTGGAGCCGGAGAGGGGCTTTTTCGCCGTCACCCATCAGGTGCCTCCATGATGCCTACGGCATCTTACTGCAAAGTGACATATCATGGAGTTATTATAGCCGGGAACACGCAAAAAGGCCCATAATTAGCCAATGGTTGAAAGACCATCGACGAATTACTGAGAAAGCTTTTTAGCCATATGGGAAATGTGGGCTAGAAGGGCCGCAATTGATGCGCTCGACCAGGAAGTTGGAGGGACCGAAGAGTGATCCGAATAGTGCGAGCGGCGACGCCCTCAGTGCTGCTGACTTCCTCATCACCCTCACGTTACAAGGATGCAAAGGTCATGGAAGCCCTTTGGGTGATGCAACGTTAATCTCGTCTGGTTCCCAACAGCGGCTCCGAACCGGGCTCGCCACTCCAATCGCCGATCTGGATCTCCGATGCCATGATGATCGACTCGACGTCGGCCGCAATCTCCAGGACCTTCAGGTCCGCCCTGGGGTCCGCCACGGTGTAGTAGTGCGTGTATCCCATAACTCCTCCTTCAATCTCCGAGCGGGTCGTATAGGCTCCCGGTTGATCGCCGATTTATTGGGTGAGCTTGCGCCGGAAACCGGTCCTGAAGAGACCATTCCTTGCGGCAACTCCGTTCTCCTGATGGCGGACAGTATCTGCACCGCATCGGAGGTAATGCTATTTTCGGCGAGTCTTACCAAGTTGTTCTCCGCGATTCGTCCAAGGATATGGCTCATGACAAACGTGGCGCCAAATATGATGACCATCACGGCAATGCCGAAGAAAATGGTCAATCGATACTTGTTCGCGATTGCCGGCCTTCCTATCTTCGATTCCATCTCACGCTAAAGCAGACTCGATCGGGCATTTAACCATCGCCATGATTGATCTTGAGGCATTTAAACTCCCCACGGCAAATGCGGATCTCCGAGCAGAGCGTCAAGCATCACTCACCATCTATCCGGAATCCCAGGCCGCTGCCCAATTTCGCGAATCCGCGGTTTTGATGCTGTTCGCGTCAGGTTTAGCCTCCTCGATCTCGTGACACTGGATCGATAACTAAGTGCACATTGGGTTTGTAACATACCTTTCTGCTAATAAAGATAGGGGCCATCACCTCATTCTCAGGTGCTAGCACCCTAAAAGCGCCCCACTTAGATAAACCGGCAACGCAATTGATCACCAGTGGCATTGATCAAAAAAACTTCTTCCGAAGGAGGTTACGTCTAAGGCCGTGGTATCCGCCCTGACCGCTCCTATCACCTAAATCGTTAATCGTTGGTTGACGAAGCTCCTCTCTTTAGGAATAGAGCTCAATCACGGGTAGGTGATTAAGGCACATACAAAATCCGCAAGGTTTTTGCGCTGAACGGTATTGAGGGGCCACAATGCCTCACTGGATTGAGAGACCGCCCAGATTTACCTAAACCAATACCAAGGTGGGATGTGCATTCCGGGGGTCTTGACGACGACCAAAAGGACTCCGCGGCAACTCATATCACCCTTAGGCCCCAACTGGGTGGGCACCGACAGTGCGGTCTAGCGATATGTACATTTCACCTTGGCTTTAGTTTAGTCCTGCCTACCGAAATGGACTGAGAGGACTAGGTAGAGTACGATACTTACAGTTGTCGAAGCGGAGGAGACCAAAAACCCTGAAAACAGGTATCGCGTCACACCCAAACCGATACGGCTGGCTGTATCGAGGGCTCGATCCCCACTCTCTCCGTCGCCGATTTTTGAAATGCACTCTCCCGGCTTTGGCCGCTATATAAATCCTCAAATCCACCGCTTCCAGCGGTTAGGAGACCAAGATGGCAGAACAACCCAGTGAGAAATCCGTACAGCGGATGCGTAACTTCGTTGATAAATACTGCGAAAAGTCCGGGACGTTTAAGCACCCCGTGGATGGAATCACCGATGAAGTCATCAATGGTTTAGCCAAGTACGTCGACGAACTAGGGCGGCCATTGTGCCCTTGCCGCTTCTATCCCGACAAGGAAGGAGAGGTCAAGCACCGAACCTGGATTTGCGCCTGCGACGACATGCAGATCTACAAATACTGTCACTGCCTGTTGTTCGTGAACGAAGAGGGATTACCCATCACCGAATACCTGCCCAAAGACCATGAGGGCCTAGCGATCTACGGTCTAGTCAAAGACCCTACGCCAGATAAGGGCCGGGCGTTGCGCAATAAAGCGGAAGAAAGAGAGCAAGAACGCAAAAACCGTCCTTCGTAACTTCTCAAAACACTGAGTCGTTTGGCGGCGTGAAATCCAGCAACTTGCCGCATCCGAACTTGCTCCCAACTGCGGATTGGAAAATTCATGCCTAACGGCTTGGTCAAACCCGCGGGCGGTTATATTCTGCTCCTGCGTCTGGCGCACGCGGGATGTATTCAGGTGGGCAAGCTGGGATCCTTCGACTTCCCTTCAGCCCACTACCTTTACTTTGGCAGCGCGCTGGGCGGCCTTGCTCCTCGAATCAACCGCCACCAATCTCCTGGAAAGAAGCTTCATTGGCATATCGACTATCTTACCGCCATCGCCCAAATTGAACGGGTGTGGTGGGCAGCCGGGCGGCAGCGGTGGGAGTGCCTCTGGGCTCATGCCGCACTGGCCATTCCCGGCGTGGTTTCGCCGGCCGTTGGGTTTGGATCATCTGACTGCCGATGCTCGTCGCAGCTGGTGCAAGCCTCTAGCCCCTGCGGCGCGCTCGGCATCATCAATGAACTACCTGGAAACCTGGGCTGCTGGCCTTGACTGGCGCCTTTGACTGCTGGCCTCCTGGTCACGCCAAACGCCTCCGTATCTGGCGCCCCTGAATTTGCCTTGACACTGTTGGGGCATTGTGATACTTTTCACTGGGCTTCCGGCCAGGCTGGTTTTCGATGCCTTCATGACGCCATTTTCAAGGGTAAACTCCCCGGTGGAAACGATGGGGTTTACGCACGCGAGGATTCCGGCCCAGCATGTTCGACGACCCCAAAGCTCTGACTTCAGCGAACTGGCAAGACATACACCTCTTGCTGCAGTGGCTTTGGATATGTCTTCCATTGATAGCAACCGGGGCGGTGACTATGGTCATAGCCCACGCATTCATTCCTTCTCTGATCATCACCGGCCATGTGCCCCCTGGATGGATCAAGCTGAGAATCCCTCTGACGGCTTTCGCTGTCGTAATTCTGGCGATGGCTGCGGTGGTCATTGGGCTGGCTTTGAACCAGGCGACGGCGGTGGAGAATTTCTGGGACCGGAATATTTTTTGAGATCTAAAGGACCATGGGCCACCCTCCGGGATAATTCAGCCCGTAATGCTTTAACTGCTTATCATGACCCCGCGAACCATAACGATGAACACACGGAAAACGCGCACCCGGCGTGGCATAACCAGGAAGGCCGGCTTTAAATGCCGATTCGTCTGACAGGTAAACTTCTCGCCGCATCGGCCGTAGGCCTCGGTATTACCGCCATCGTAGGGTTCGTGGTGGTGGTGTTGCTGATTTCATGGTTTTCCAATCCTCCGTTTGGCTTGGGCAACGCCCCTCCCCAACCGGTGGCCTTTCCCCACGACGTTCATGCCGGCGACACTTCGGCAGGCGGCATGGCTATTCAGTGTGAGTTTTGCCACCGCAACGTTACCAAGGGAGAAGCGGCTACGGTCCCGGCCGTGGAGCAGTGCCTCTTCTGCCACAAGGAAATCACCGGTCAGGCGGGCACCGCCGCGGCGGCCGAGATTGAAAAGGTGAGAACTGCCTTTGCGGACGGCAACCCCATCAACTGGGAGAGGGTCCACAGGCTTCCGGATCATGTGCGCTTCGTTCACGAGGCCCACATCCGGTTCTTCACCGACCAAGAGACCGTTATGACGCGGACTTCGATTAACGGTGAAAAGTTGAACGAAGGGCTATCAGTGTCCCAAACCTGCTCCATCTGCCATGGTGATGTGGCGAGCATGACCGAGGTCCAACCTAAAAAGTTCCAATCCCTTAAGATGGGCACCTGCCTTGACTGTCACCGCGACAACAACGCGCCTACCGACTGCACGGTGTGCCACAAGTAGATGGGATTTGGATCTTTACCGGCATGCGTCAGGTAATACTTCGAGTAATGGGTAAATGAAACTAACGCGGAGAAATTTTCTAGCTTGGGCCGGGCTTTCGGCCGTTGGAGCCGTTGCCTGTGAAGGCTTCGGGATCCGCGAGGGTGAACTCAGCCTCCAGAGTTCCACCATGCTGCCCGAAGACTTGGTCAAAGGACAAGACAACTGGTACGCCACCCTTTGCCGGAGTTGCCCTTGCGCCGAGGGCATCGTCGTCCGTGTCATGGACGGCCGGGCAAAGAAGGTCCAGGGCAATCCTCTCTATCCGATAAATCACGGCAAACAAAGCGCCAGGTGCGAAGCAGGTTTACAGGCCGTGTATCACCCAGACCGGGTTTCGGGGCCAATGCGCCGTTCCGGGCCGCGAGGTTCAGGCCACTTCACACCAATTTCTTGGAAAGATGTTCCCGGAATAACCGGCCCTTCAGGCTTGGGCACACTTGGGCAACAGCTTCAAGACCGAGGCCAAGATTCGCTCTTGATCACCGAACCGCTTCGGGGCCACTTGGCGCTCGTGGCGGAGCGGTTCGCAAATGCGGTCGGAGGCAAGCATCTCGGGTTTGAAACCCTGGATAACAACACTTACCGTACGGCTGTCAAAAAGGTTTTCGGCCAGGACACACTTCCCGATTTCGACCTGGCCAATACCGGCTTTCTGCTGTCGTTCGGAGCAGATTTCCTTTCCACGTGGGTTTCTCCCACGCGCTGGAGCCAGGGGTACGGCGAGTTTCGCCAAGGCGATGGCCGGAACCGGGGGACCTTCTATCAAGTAGACACCCGTTTCTCCATGACCGCCGCCAACGCCGACAAATGGATCCCCATCAATCCCGGATGGGAAGGCCATCTCGCCCTCAGTCTGGCGTACGTGATTATTTCCGAGAATCTGCATTCACCCGGCGTTGATGTGGCCGCCATGACCAACGGTCAGCGCGAGGTGGCGTTGGATGCCTTCCGCCCCGAAACCGTGGCCCAAAAGATGGGCCTTACAGAAGAGATGTTGGGGCTGAGTCCGGCGGAGTTCATCGTAAGTCTCGCCAAACAATTCGCTGGCAGCAGATCCAGCCTGGCCATCGGAGGCGGATCGGCGGGGGCTTACAACAACGGCCTGTTTAATCTGGAAGCCATATATGCTTTGAACCACCTGGTGGGCAACAGCGGGGTTAGGTTCAATCCCGGAAGCCCGCTAGAGGACGTTCCCGCATCGGCCAACGTGGGAACTCTGGCCGACTGGGAAGAGGCAAACGAGGCTATCCGCAGCGGAAAAACCCGGTTGTTGATGCTCCACAACGCCGACCCGGTCCACGGATTGCCCGGTTCTTTGAACCTGGCCAGAACACTCGACCAGGCCGATGACCTCTTCGTTGTAAGCTTCTCTCCGTTCATCGATGAAACCAGCGTGTGGGCGGACCTGATACTGCCCGACCGTATGTCACTGGAGGACTGGGGCGACGATATACCGGAACCAGGACCAGGCTACCAAATGCTAGGGTTCCAGCAGCCGGTGGTTAATCCGCTGCACGACCTAGACCCGCTGAGCTTCCCTGATGTCATGCTCACGGTGGCCCAAGAACTCGGTAAAGACGCCGGCCTGCCCTGGGACAATTATCAAAAGATGCTCCGCGAGGGTTCCGACGCCCTCTTCGCGATGAACCGCGGCTCGATAAAAGCCGGATCAGCCGCCGAATTTTGGAACAGCCTGCTTCAAAAAGGCGGCTGGTGGGATGAGAGAGCGACTGCCAGCGCCCCTTCTTCGCCCCCATCGGGCTTGTTCAACGAGATTGCCGCCGAGTTGTCAGACCCGCGGTTCAACAACCCATCATCCACGGGTAAAGAGTTCTTCTTGGTCCCGTTCTCCCACCACACCTTACTGGACGGCCGCAATGGACACATTCCGTGGTTGCAAGCCACCCCAGACCCATTAACGACGATCACCTGGCAGACTTGGGTCGAGATGAATGACACCTCAGCCGCCGAATTGGGATTGCGGGAAGGCGACGTGGTCAGCATAGAATCTTCCAGCGGCTCCATCAGGGCGCTGCTCTATCCCACTCCCGCCGTGCCCCCTCAAGTCATAGGGGTCCCCCTAGGGCAGGGCCGGCGCCATGGATCGGAATATGCATCGGGCCGGGCAGGCATCGAAAGCTCCAACGTGTTGGACATTTTGGCCGCGGAACGGGTGGAGGGCAGCGATTCTCTCGCCTGGGCCGGCACGCGGGTGACGGTGTCGGGCACGGGCGCCAGCATGAAGGTTTCCAAATTCGAAGGCAACGAACGCGCCGTTGAGATAGGCGTCCACGAAGGCGAACGTATCATTCTTACCGTTCCCGATGAGCCCTCATAAGCTTTAGAATAACTACAGAATAACAACCTGGACCAGGCCAAGGCTGAAATGGGAAAAGCTGAGAAAAAATGGTAACTAACCGGATAGCCCACAAATGGGGCATGGTAGTAGATTTGGACCGTTGCACCGGTTGTCAGGCCTGCGTTGTCGCCTGCCAAGCGGAGAACAACCTGCCCATCAACATCAAAGACTATTTCCTGCAGCAGCGGGCCTACGAATGGATTCGGGTGGAGCGTTACTGGGAAGGTGAGTTCCCCAACGTCAAGGCCCGCTTTATCCCGATCATGTGCCAGCACTGCGAAAACGCTCCCTGCGAGCCGGTCTGCCCGGTTTTCGCCACCTATCACAATGACCAGGGTCTAAACGTTCAGGTGTACAACCGGTGCATCGGCACCAGGTATTGCGCCAACAACTGCCCCTACTCGGTAAGGTTCTTCAACTGGTGGGAGCCCAAGTGGCCGGAACGCCTTCGCAACCAGCTTAACTCCGACGTCTCGGTGAGGGGCCGGGGAATCATGGAGAAGTGCTCCTTCTGCATTCAACGCATTCGCCGAGGCGAGCTTCAGGTTGAGAGACAAGAAGGGCGCACCTTGGACCACGCCGCCATGAAGGAACGAAACTTCCTTCCGGCCTGCGTGTCGGCCTGCCCCACCAATGCATTGCAGTTTGGCGATCAAGACGATGCGTCCGGTCCCGTTAAGAAGTTCTTCGACGATTTGGACGGCCACGAGCATGCCGAGGACAGGACCACCAGGGGCTACCGGCTTCTGGAAGAGATCGGCACCAAGCCCAACGTGATTTACCTGAAGAAGGTAGACAAGTATCCTTTGAAGAATGAGACCCATGGCTGAAAACGGACAACATCACGCCGGGATGTGGATGTTCCCCCGTCCGGAAGAGACGACCAGGGATATGGCCGCTAAAACGGCAGCCATGCCCAGTGTATTTAAGCTGGGAATGATTGCCGCGGCGCTGCTAACCGTCCTCGGGATCATCGGCTTTGCCGCCCGGGCCGCTACCGATGGTTTCAGCGATCACACCCCATGGGGCTACTACGCGGTCGGCGTCATGTTCGTGTTCATGGTCACATCGGCAGCGCCCCTGGCGGCGGTGACATTCCGCTTTACCAAGAGCCACTGGAGACGCCCATTGACCCGGGTTTCCGAGTTGTTCGCGGTCGTGGGGATCCTGAACGTCTTATTGTTCATCCCCCTCATGCTGGTGTACCCGGCCATCTGGAATCCAGAGATCACAGAGCATACCCTGGACCTCCGCCGCACCATCTGGTTTCAAGTCCCCATCGGCGCTCCCCACTGGTGGGATATGCTGGGTGTGGCGTTTTTGGGTGTGACCAGCTTGGCAATCCTTTGGTTGACCTCCATGCCTGACATGGCCGAAGGGCGTCATACCGCCACGGGATTCCGAAAGAATCTCTATGGCCTATTGGCTGGACACTGGTACGGGACCAAACGCCAATGGGAGATTCAAAAGGCCGGAATCGCGCTCCTGGGCGCATTCTACTTCATGTTCCTGATCTACGTGCACTTCGTCATCACCACCGAATACGCCCAAAGCCTGGTGCCCGGCTGGAAGGATTCCATCTTCCCGCCGCTGTTCAGCGTCGCCAGCTTCCAAACCGGCCTCGGGTTGATTCTGGTCATCCTCTACGCCATGCGCCGTTGGGGCGGCTATGAAGAATACCTGGGCGTCTCAACGTTCTGGTCCGCCAGCAAGCTCTTGCTTGCCTTCACCCTGCTGTGGATCTACCACACGTTCGCGTTTGTGATCACCTATTGGTTTGGCCGCATGGAAGTGGAGCAGAACATACTCAAGTACTTCTTCATCGACTCCTATGGCTGGGTATTCATCGGAAACTTTCTCTTCACCTTCGTGACGCCGTTCTTGATTCTCCTATGGAACCCCGTGCGCAAGACCGCTTGGGGACCGGCATTGGCGGGAGTATCAGCGCTGGTGGGCGGGTTCTTATTCAACTTGCGGGTGTTCGTGGGGGCTTTTAACGCCGGAGACATCTATTCCTTTGGCCTCGATCACGTTCCCGCGCCGGCATACCCAGACCTCTGGGATGTTTTCATGGTCATAGGGATATTGGGCGCCGCCGCCCTGGTGTATATGACCGCGTGTAAACTAATTCCCATGATCTCAGTATGGGAAACCAAGGAAGGGGCCAAATACCAGAGTATGCAGACCTTCATCAGAGGCAAATACCTGGTGCTGGCTAAACCCGAATGATGAGGCATCAGCCATCGGCTTGGCTAACTCCCGCGTTGGGATCAAATTCAACAGAGGCTGATTACTGAATGCTGATAACTGAAAGCTTGATTAGGAGCTTCCATGCAGGAAGGTAGAGTCCTATCCTCGCCCCAGGTCAACCGGGATTTGCTCCGGTCGATCTTGGAGTCGCCGTCATGGTTCTGGGTTGCCGTCGGCGTCTGCGGCTTCATCGTCTTGATTGCCTTCTCCGCGGCCGGAATAATGGTCAACAAGGGCATGGGCATGACCGGCATGAACCGGCCGGTGATGTGGGGCTTCTTCATCACCAACTTTGTCTTTTGGATCGGCATCAGCCACGCCGGTGTCATGCTTTCCGCCATCCTGCGGTTGTCCAAGGCGGAATGGCGCCGGCCGGCCACGCGGGCGGCTGAGGTCCTCACCGTATTCTCGCTGATGACGGCCATGTTGATGCCGGTGATTCACACGGGCCGGCCGTGGCGGGTCGTTTACTGGATCTACACCGCCCCGTTTGTTCCATACGACTACGCCCGGGGCATCTGGCCCAACATCCGCTCTCCTTTGGTTTGGGACCCCAGCGCGGTATACACCTATCTAACGTCAAGCGTCCTATTTGTCTTGGTTGCTTTGATACCTGACTTCGCGGTGCTGAGAGACCGGACGACGGGCATGCAACACACGGTTTATTCCATTCTGGCAATGGGCTGGCGGGGCAACCCCCGACAGTGGAAACTACAGATCATCGCCGGGATTCTGCTGTCCGCGCTGATTCTTCCCGTCTTTGTTTCTGTTCACAGCATAGTATCCTGGGATTTCGGAATGGCAGTGTCGATCAAATCGTGGCACTCGACTATTTTCGCTCCCTACTTCGTGGTGGGCGCCGTCCACTCAGGCGTGTCGGCCGTGGCCTTCGTCATGATAATCCTGCGGTACATCTACGGGTGGCAGGACTACATACGCCACGAGCACATCGACGCTTTGGCCCGGCTTTTGGTGGTGGTGGCTACCGCTTGGTTCTACTTCTTCGTGATGGAAGTGATCTTCGGCTTCTACGGTCGCGAGGCGGACGAGATCGCCGTCCGGGAATTGCAGTTCAGCAGGAGCCCGTACAACACCTGGATGTTGATCTTCGTAATCACGACGTATTTCATCCCGGTGACAATCTGGTTGAGCCGGACGGCTCGCAGAAACCTATGGATCATGTCTATAGCCTGCATATCGGTCAACATCGGCATGTGGCTGGAAAGGTTCCTGATCATCGTGCCGGCGTTGGCGGCGAAGCAATTGTTCAATTTCAGTTGGGGCTCCTACCGCCCCAGCCCGACTGAGATCATCATCGTGATTGGCACCTTCGCTCTGGTTTCCATGTTGATGCTGCTGTTCAGCAGGGTGATTCCTCTGATACCGCTGTATGACATCAAAGAGGGTCACATACTGACTACCACGGTCCAAATAGGCCGGCGGACAGTGCCGGCCGTCTTTAGGGAAGACTGACGCCCCTCACCCTCGTCCCCGTGGGGCAAGAGGGTGAGCAGCGAGGGAAAATAAAATGGCGATTAGGCCGATATTGGGATTGTTTGAGACCGCTGACAACGCCGCCGATGCCGGCGACGCGTTGAAGCAGGCCAATATATCCCCCGACGATTACGACTTCCTAACCGATGCACCCTATCCGGAAGGAGCTTTCGGTGAGCGCGAGGAACGCCATCGCTTGTATGTGTTCCCCCTGTGCGGAGCCTTGCTAGGCCTGACCATCGGCATCCTGCTCACCACCATGACCCAGATGGCCTACCCATTGGTTCAGGGGGGCAAGCCCATACTGTCGATGCCTCCAATGGCGGTGGTGACCTACGAAAGCACTATGCTAACGGCCATCATATTCACCATCATAGGCATTGTCTTCGAGTCGCGCCTGCCCAGGTTGAAGACAGGCTTGTACGACACCCGGATCACCGAAGGATTTATCGGAGTACTCGTAAACGTTGAGGAAGACCGGCTATCCGGCGTCTCTGATATCCTTTCCGGCGCCGGCGCCGTCGACGTAATCCGGGAGAGTTAGGGGTCATCGCCAGCGTGAGAAACACGTTATATACAGCCGCCCGCAAGGCCGGCAATTGGATCCGCCTTGGAACCAAGACCAGGCTTCTAGGGTTGGTCTTGGTTGCGGGAGCTTTGGCCGCTGGATGCTCCCAGGGCTCCTACCCGTTGGACATCTTCTACGAGATGCATTATCAGCAATCCTACAAGTCCCAGGAGCCGCCCCGCCTTACCGGTGTAGAAACATCGGTGGCTTGGTTTCCAAGCCGGCAAAATACATCGTTCGGCAGCGACGGACAGCACCTCTTCGAGGTGAATTGCTCTATGTGCCACGGTGAGCTGGGCAAAGGCGACGGCCCGGTGCTGCAAAAACTGATCAACGACTACGGCTACACGCCGGTATTGCCGCCTGACCTAACGTCCAAGCAAGTCGAAGACATGGGCGGACAGGGCATCGAAGGGTTCATGCGTGGTGGAATCAATATCATGCCCAACTTCTCCAAGCTTTTGACGCCCGAAGAGATGGCGGCGATCTCTGAATACATTACCGGAACGCTTCAACAATAGACCCGTGGAACATTGGCGCCGTTGGGCCTGCTACAATAATTCCAATCGTCGAATTTGGTGTCTTGGCGGTCGAACCCTCTTAACGCCCTCCGCATCCAAACTTGAATGTAGGCTGTTATGCGCGTTGGACTTCCCATCAAACTCCATACCCCATCAATGGTTTTGTTAGCGGCTGTCGCCGCTATCGCCGGATTCTCCATTGTTTCGGAGAGCTCGGTTGTTCCGGCCAAAGTCAGCGCCCAAGAGCCCGTCGCAGCCGATGCGTCGGAAAACCGCTTGAATTACGATGAGAAGGCCGCCCAGAGCATCGACGGTATGTTGATGTGCCCTGTATGCCCGGCCGAAACCATCGACCAGGCCCAGGTGCCGATTGCAAAGCAGATGCGCCGATTGGTGCGGGAAAAGTTGGCGCAAGGCGAGAGCCGGGAGCAAATATTGGAGTATTTCGCCGGAGTGTACGGGCAAGACATCCTGGCTGCTCCTTCCAAAACCGGTTTCAATCTGGTGGCATGGACCGTCCCGGTAGCCGGCGTGTTGGCCGCCCTGACCGCCGGCTTCTTCGTTTTGCGGTCGATGTTGGGAAAGCCGGCGCATGTCGTCCAAGTTGCGTCAGGCAGGCATGATGCCGAAGAAGACCTGGAGCCCTACTTGCAGGCCGTGGACCGGGACCTAGGATTCGAAGACATAAATTCCGAGGACGGTAGTTCTGCCGAAGCCGCCGAATCAAGCGAAGCCGGGGAAACCCGTGTGAACGGGGGACCGAATGGCTGATCTTGGAGCAATTTCCCTCTGGATTGCCCTGGCCCTGGCGTCATATTCAGCGCTGGGGTCTGTGGTCGGCAAGGTGCGGGGCACCCCAGTTCTGGTCCTCAGCTCGCAGCGGGCGGTCTACCTGGTTGTACTGGCCGTGTTGGTGGCTACACTCAGCCTGGTAGCATCATTCATCAACCGGGACTTCGAAGTCGCCTACGTGGCCCTGCACAGCGACCTGGCCATGCCCGATAGATTCACCTGGGTGGCGTTCTATGCCGGGAACGAGGGCTCCCTGTTGTACATCGCCTTTGCGCTGGCGGCAATGTCGGCCGTGGCCATCTGGCGGGCGCCCCAGCGTCTGCATGACACCATGCCCTACACCAGCGCCATCTTGATGGTTGTCATGGTCTTCTTCCTGGCCGTAATCGGATTTATGGCCAATCCCTTCGACAAATTGCAGATCATTCCCCCCGATGGACAGGGAATCAACCCCTTGCTCACCCATCTGGGTATGTTCATTCACCCACCTGCGTTGATGGCCGGTTTGGTCGCCACGGCCATCCCATTGGCATTCTCGATGGGTGCCCTCATAGGAGGGAAAACCGGCGACGAATGGGTGGACGCCGGCCGACAATGGGGCCTGATATCTTGGGCGTTGCTGGCGGGGGGTCTTCTGCTGGGCTCCTGGTGGGCTTACACCATATTGGGATGGGGCGGCTTTTGGTTTTGGGACCCGGTGGAAAACGCGGCGTTCATGCCTTGGCTGGGCCTCACCGCCTTCGTCCATTCCATCATGGTGCAGAAGCGCCGGGGCATGTTCCGAATGTGGAACATAGTGCTGATCAACATAGCCTTCGGCCTCGCTTTGTATGGGATGTTCATGAACCGGGGCGGCCCGGTGCCATCGGTGCATTCATTTGGAGCATCTTCTTTGGGTTGGGTATTCCTGATGTTCCTGGCGATCGGCGTATTGGTCCCCTTCGCCGTTTTCTTTTGGCGGTATCCCCTGTTAAAAAGCGCCCAACACCTGGACTCCATGCTCTCCAGGGAAGCGGCCTTTTTGGTCAACAACATTTTACTTTTGGGGGTGGCGTTCGTCACCCTTTGGGGAACCGTTTATCCCCTTATCTCAAAAATGGCCATCGGGGAATCCATAACGATTGCCCGGCCCTTCTACGACCAGGTTAACGGACCGCTGTTCCTGGGTTTGCTGGTTTTGATGGGTGTAGGTCCATTGCTGCCGTGGCGCAGAGCCACTCCCGCCACGGCCCGGCGCTCGTTATGGATCCCGGCCGCGGCTGGGGTGGCCACAGTTTTGGTCCTTGTCATCTTAGGCGTTCACAAGCCCTATCCTCTTATCGGATTCGCCCTCTGCGCCCTGGTTACCACAGGGATTCTGTCGGAATGGTATCGCGGCACGCGGTCCCTGCACCGGTCCCGCGGAGAGATTTATCCCGTGGCCTTTGGGCGCCTCATCTGGGCCAACCGGCCTCGTTACGGCGGATACATCGTCCATCTGTCGGTGGTTATGGTGGCTCTGGGCGTGATAGGGACTTCGTTTTTCAATACCCAGAAAGACCTGATCTTGGCGCCAGGAGACACGGCACAGATTCAGGGGTATGAGATCCGCTATATTGGCACCGGCGAGGAGCCTAAATCCAACCGCACCGAATTCACTTCCACGGTGGAGGTTTACCGCGACGGCAAATTTTTGACCACCCTGTTCCCCAAGCGCACGTTTTATCCCTTCTTCAACATGGCCGCCACCCAGGCCGCCATCCGCTCCACTCCCATCGACGATCTGTATCTGGTTCCCAGCGAAAACTTGGCCAACGGCAGCGTCGGGTTTAGAATCTTGGTGAACCCTCTGATCTGGTGGATGTGGGTGGCCGGGCCGGTCTTGGTTTTCGGAACGCTGGTCTCCCTGTGGCCGTCGCCGGCCCGCGAGACTGCCAGAGCGCCGGCGCCATCGCCCCGAACGATTCGCTCTCGGCCGACGCCCGTTTAGTATGGTAAAACCATGCTGTTCTCGAGCGGCCTCATGACCGGGCCGAGGTTACCGCTTATTATAATCTTCCGGATGTGATGACCCTTTGGCGCTGATAGCAGGGGTTTTTCTTGCCTTGTTGAGCCTGGCCGTGGTGCTCTATCCATTCATAACCTTGCGGCGAGGCTCTCGTCAGGTCCATCAGGAAGACACCCTTTCAGACAACGAAGCAACCCAGACTACGCTGGAAGACATTTACGCCGCTATTGAGACCCTGCGGCTGGAACACCAACTGGGCAACATTCCAACAGAACTGTACCAGGAGCAACTTCTGGGATATAGGATGGAGGCGGCGGAGGCCCTTCGCCGACAGAGCGAGTCCGGCGCCAGCGGCTCTGATTTCCTCCTTGAGCAAGAAATCCTGGCGGCGCGCCTCGGCGTGAGCGAACCGGATCGCTTGAAAGCGGATTGCCCAGAGAATCGTGTAGATTGCTGACATCCACACACGTATCCGTTGCCACCGCCATGGACCTGAGATGACGTCCCCACGGCCATTGCCGGCTCTTCGATCAATCGCCGTCTTGGCAGTCACCGGGTTGGCCGTCAGCACCCTGGCGGCGTTGCTCGTTCTGACGGTGGCCACTATCCGCGCCACACCGGTCCAAGCCCAAGAAACCATTTCCTTGACCGGCCAGGTAGTCAACGGAACGGCGGGCAAAGGGGCTCCGGACGGATTGACCGTTTTGTTGCTGGTCTTGGACGCCGCCGGAAGCCTGGTTTCCACTGGGGAGGCGTCCACTGACCAACGGGGGGCTTTCGAGATCATAGACGTGCCCGTGGCAACCGGTGGAAGTTATCTCCTAGACGTGGAATACGAGGGCACGGCATACCAAAAGATCATTGCCGAAGAACAACTGCAGGATGATTTGCAGCTTACCGTGTATGAGACGGCGGCGGATATCTCGGTGATCCGGCTACAGCGTCAGGTTATGGTGATCATCGGCATAGACTCGAACGCAAGCGAGATTATGGCCACCGAGTTCATCAGATTTTCCAACCCCACAGACCGGACGATCGTTTCAGACCTTTCCGCCGGAGCCCCCATGGGTTTCCTCAGATTTACACTGCCTCCGGGAACCACGGATTTGAGGGTGAATTCCGACCTGCCCAGCCGTGAGATAATATCCATTGGCACTGGTTTCGCCGTCACTTCGCCGATCACACCGGGAGACCACAGCATCGAGTTCTCGTACCACTTTCCCTACCAAGGCGAAGTTCTGGCGTACCGGCAAAACCTGCTTCAAGGAGCGGAGGTTTACCAGGTGATGGCCCCGGAACGTTTGACTCAGCTGCAAGTTCGCCCCCTGGACCCCATAGATGCAGTGGACATCGAGGGCACCCAGTACAAGGTTTGGCAAGCGACAAACCTTGCTCCACGGGAAGGATTTTTACTGGAACTAGCCAACCTTCCCAGCCCGTCCTTGGCCGCGCAAATCAAATCCTACACCGGCAGCACCGGCTTCTGGACAACCGCGATTCCTTCCTTGATGGGCGTATCATTGGTCTGTCTATTGGTGTTCGGGATCTTAAACCGGCGGATTATCTCGTCAAATCCCGTCCCGACCGCCAACGATCTGGACGCTGAATCGCGGGCCGAATTGGTCCGGCAATTGGCCATGCTTGACCTGCGGTTCGAGACCGGTAACACTCCGCGAGAAGAATACCAGGCTCAAAGGCAGCACCTGAAGGATCAGATACTTGGTCCAAATGATGCCTAGCAACAGGGTGTTCAAGCTGTGACCAAGCGTCAATTGATCTTTTTCGGCGCCGGCATACCGTTGGTGGCGTTGCTGGCCATCCTGGGTTGGGCATCGGCCCAGACGGGCGGACAGGCCGTCAGCCTGGGCGTAAACAACGATTTTGGCGAAATCATCGTCCCGGCGGACATAGCTCCCAATTTTGAACTGGATTTGCTTAACGGCGGCCGTCTCAGCCTGGAAGACCTTAAAGGTAAGGTGGTTTTGGTGGATTTTTGGGCCTCTTGGTGCCCGCCCTGCCGCGAAGAAGCGCCCGGTCTCGCCCAAGTTTACCTGGAATACCAAGATAAGCCCGTTGACTTCGTCGGGGTGGATATCTGGGATGATCCCAGAGGAGCTCAAGAGTACCTCGATCAATTCCAGGTCCCTTATCCCAATGGGGTGGATGGCGACGGCAGCATTGCGATTGCCTACGGAGTGCGCGGAATTCCGGAGAAATTCTTCATCGGGCCCGATGGCGCCGTAGCGAAAAAATTCGTCGGCCCAATAAAGCCCGACGACCTGCGGGCAGTGTTGGACGGCTTGCTCGCCAATAATGGCCAGGAGAACTGAATGTTCAGCGGGCGAGAACATTCATCTGCAATCCCGTGGTTCGAGGCAAGGCGGCATCAGGCATGAGTTCCAAGTCTGAGCTAGTGGTCGGCATGGATTGGGGAGGCACGTGGATCCGGGTGGCCACCGTCGACTCAGGCGGAAGTATCCGGTGGCAAGACCGGACCCCCAGCCCCAAAGACGCTACCCAGTCCCAACTTGTCGGCGCCGCTAAGTCCATGCTCGACCGGGCCATAGCGCAATGCGGAGGCAAACCTCCAGGTGTGGGAGTCGCTGTAGCCGGCCCCGTGGACACCGATACGGGTACGCTGCACGACCCGCCGAACCTTAAGGCGCTGGACGGGGTTTCTTTAAGTTCTCTTTGGCAGAATGAACTGGGCTGCCCCGTGTATGTAGGCAACGACGCCACCCTGGCGGCTATGGGCGAGTTTCACCACGGGGCGGGACGGGACGCCAGAGACCGGGGGGCAACCCCCCAGACCCTGGTCTACATGACCATCAGCACGGGGATAGGCGGCGGCGTCGTTGACCGTGGCCGGATGTTCGTGGGCGCCGGCGGCCTGGCCGGAGAGGTGGGCCACATGACCATAGACTACACACCCTCGGCGCCGGCATGTCTCTGCGGAGGCCAAGGATGCCTGGAGACACTAGCTTCGGGGACCGCCATCGCCCGCATCGCCCGGGAACGAGTTGCCGTCTCTGGTGGAACGGGCTCCTCAATATCGAGCCTAAATCCCTCGAACATCACTTCCGAGGCCGTTTTTGAAGCAGCGGAAGCAGGCGACCCCCTGTCCCAAGAAATCGTCGCGGGGGCAGTCAACGCCCTGGGCGTGAGCCTAACCAACATCCTGCATCTATATAATCCCGACTTGGTTGTGTTGGGCGGCGGCGTGTCGGACGGTTTAAAGAACCTGGGCCTACTCCCCAACATCCGGGCCATTATGGACTCCCGGGCCATGAGCCAGCGTCACCAAGACTTTGTTCTGACCTTCAGCGAATTGGGCGATTCCGTGGGAATCGTCGGCGCCGCCGCCATGGTGCAGCAGGGGTTGGGCTGACCCGCGCTCGCGGCGGAATTCTAAGAACAATGGGCGCCCCAACCCAGTCGCGGCCGGACTCGCCCCATTTAGACGATGTATTTCCCTCCCACCACGTTCAGGCGGTCTCCGGTGATATAGCCCGACTCGTCTGAAGCGAAAAACAGGCAGGCGTTGGCGATGTCCTCCACCGTAGCTTGACGGTGCAGAGGAATCTCATTCAGGTGGTTATCGTCTCCCCGTCCCCCGCCGCTGAATTCCGGATACCACTCGGGATTGCGGCGCTCCGTGTCGGTGGAGCCGGGGTTCACCAGATTCGCCCTGACGTTGTATTCGGCCATCTCCGCCGCCACTGAGCGAATCAAACCCAGCAGTCCCGTCTTCGCGGCGGTTACGCTGACAGTGCCGGGCCGCCCGGTGATGGCAGCCTGGCCGCCCAGGGCGACAATACTGCCTGCGCGCCGTTCGATCATGCCCGGCAACACCGCCCGGCATAGATAAAAGGCCGAGTTGAGGTTGGTGTTCATCACCTGGTGCCATTCGTCATCGGAAATGTCCACGATGTGGGTGTGAGGCCGGATGGCCACATTGCTTACCAGAATGTCAATTTTGCCCAGGGCCCGGATTCCTTCTTCCACCATTTGGGAAACCTGCGCCGAATCCGAGACGTCGGCCAGGATGGTGTGGACTTTGACGCCCAATTCCCTGCATTCCGCTGCCACTTGGTCCAACTCCTGGTGGCTGTTCCGCGTGTTTAAAATCAAGTCCGCCCCTTCCCGGGCGAATGTAATGGCGACTTCACGGCCAATATTACGGCTAGCGCCGGTAATAAGCGCCGATTTTCCTTCCAACCTCATGGGTCCTCCTAACGGTTTCAAGTGATAAACCCGGGCGTAAAGCCCAAACAATAAGCCTGGGCAGTTTACCACAGCATGGGCATGAGGCTGTTGAAAGCGATGGTGAGGCGACCTGCTATGCAAGAAACCTGCTTGAGAAGCGGGCGCCGTACGCATGGCCAATCATTTCAATCACCAAGGGACGGCGGATTACAAGTGTGTGGAGCCGGCAACTTGACCATGGCTTCCCGCGATGCAAAAATTGGAGACACAATCGTGCCCAAAATCCGTTCTTCAGGAGCGCAGATCATGAAATGGTGCAGATACCAGACCGGCGGCAACACATCCTATGGGATCATCGAAGGCGACACGGTGACGGCCGTGGAAGGAAGCCCCTTCGACAGCTTCACCAAGACCTCTAACTCCCAGCCGCTATCTTCGGTGAAGCTGCTGGCCCCGGTCATACCACCCACGTTTTACGCGGCCGGGATCAATTTCAAGGAACACGTAACCGAGATGGCCCATAAACGGGGCGAAGAGCCGCAATTCCCTGCGGCGGCCGATGTCGGATACCGGGCCGTGAACGCCATCATCGCCGATGGCGAGGACATCATAGTCCCCAAGGACGCCACCGAGTTGGTCCAGTACGAAGGCGAACTGGTGGTGGTCTTTGGCAAGAAGTGCCGGAATGTTTCCGAGAAGGACGCCCTGGACTATGTGTTTGGCTACACCATCGGAAATGACGTCAGCGAACGCACCTGGCAGCGGGGCGACCGGACATTTTGGCGGGCCAAGAACACCGATACCTTCAAGCCCATGGGACCGTGGATCGTCACCGATTTGGAGCCCGACGACCTGAACGTCAAAATCCGGCTCAATGAGCGCGTGGTGGGCGACTACGACATGTCCGGCGCAATTTTCAGCGTGCGCCATTACATCAGCCGAATGAGCCAATATCTGACCCTGTATCCAGGGGATGTCCTGTGGATGGGGACCGATGGAGCGCCTGAGAACATGAAAGACGGCGACACCTGCGAAATCGAGATCAAAGAGATCGGCACGCTGACCAACAAAGTCGTCTGGGAAAAGTAGGGTTACTCCCACTACACGCCAACCTCGCTCCAAACGTAGGGGCACGGCATGCCGTGCCCCTACGTAGTATCACTGAGTTTCGCTTAGGCGCCAGCGTCATCTACGCCTCGGGAACCTCAAAACCAGTTTCCGCGGCCCAGGCTTGCAACCCTCGGCGAAATGCTAAGGCTCCCATCGGGGCTATCACCGCCTGGAGGGCTTCCAGGATTTCCCGGGGTGACGCCCCTTCCTGCAGCGCAACCCGCACGTGAGCCTGTATCTGCTCCACGTCGGCCCGCAGCGCCGCCTCCACCACAATCTGCAGCAACTCCTTGGTTTTGCGGTCCAGCAACCTTTGCCCAGTGTATGTCGCGTCGATGAATTGGTGGTACTTCTCGGCCCACTCAAGATCGGCCGCGGCCATGATGCGGTGCATCTCCAGGGTATACCCCCGATTTTGTTGGGTCCGCTGTAAAAATTCCCTGGCTCCATCGGTGGCCATGATTTCCCTCCTTACGGAATTGGTGTTCCAAAAAGTAAGGGCACGGCATGCCGTGCCCTTACAAGAACTTATTCTGCTCGCTGCCCGGTTAGACCCCCAAGATAAGACTCCGGGATTCAAACCTCGGGGATCACCCCCCAAGTTCGATTACACCGGCGGAACCCAAGGCATCGGGCCGGTCATCGTCGGGGCCCGTGGGGGGTCCCCGGCCGGCCTTGCCGCTCCATTCATCGATAGTCACCTCCACCAGCGCTGTGATTCCCAGATCTTCCGAAGGAGGCGGGTTGTAATCTTCTCCTACCGCGCGGCCAGGGAAATACCTTTGGACCATCTGGTCAAAGATCTTGAATTTGACGTCCTCATCCTCAATGAGCTTGCCATGCCCAAAGACCATAACGCTGCGGTAGTTCATGGAATGGTTCATCGCTTTCCTGGAGTAAACCAGCCCATCCGCCAGCGTCACCGTGACGCAAATCGGCTGCCCTCCGGCCAGTTCATCCAACGCCCGGCTGCGAGCCGCGCCGTGGAGATATAAGAGATCCGGCGATTTGGGGTCAAAGTGATACGTCAACGGCACTACCATCGGATGACCGGCGGAGATGAACCCCACGTGGGCGACCTGCCCTAGGGCCAAGATTTCAGCAGATTCTTCGGGCACGGCCCTTTCCGGATGGTTCTTGATGCGAGTGCGCTCGCTCCCCTGGCTCATCAATAACTCCTGTGTTGTCTCTTGGATCATGGGGGCAACGCGGACCGGTGAGTTGCTTATCGAAGAGGTGGTCCCTTGGCCGGAATCAATTGTCCTACCGGGCAACGCCGTAAGCAAGACCGGCGCCGGGCGCCCTCGTGTTACAATCCCCCAGCCGAAAGCCGCCGCTCCACTCGAAAATATTATGGCGGTCGAGGAGGCATGTCACGGAAAACAATTACCCTCCAGGCTCGTTTGAACGGGAAGATGAGTCCGACGATACCTCGTTTTATTCTTCTCCCAGGTTGGTGGTCCATATTGACGAAGGCGCCATTGCCGCCGTATCCCAAATTTTCAAGGACCTGATCCCTGCCCATTCCACGGTCTTGGATTTGATGAGCAGTTGGCGCTCCCATTGGCCCCACGGGCACGCCAAACGCCGTCTGTTCGGGTTAGGTCTAAATGCCCAGGAAATGGAAGACAACCCGGACCTGGACGATTTTGTGGTCCACAACGTGAATCAAGACCCGGCCTTACCCTTCTCCGACGACACTTTTGACGCCGCTGTCATCACCGTATCGCCCCAGTACCTGACTCATCCAGTAGACACATTCCAGCACGTAAACCGGGTGTTGAGGCCCGGCGGGATATTCATCGTCACTTTTTCCAACCGCATGTTTCCCACCAAGGCCGTTCGGATATGGCGGGCGTCTTCGGATCAGGGACGGATGGAACTCGTTACATCCTACATGGACCGGGCGGGAAACTTTGATGACATCAAAGCCGATTTCGTTAATTCGGAGCAAAGCCCGCCCGACGACCCCATTTTCGCCGTGATCAGCCGAAAATCCCTGGAGCCTCCCACCGGCTAACCCAAGCTGGATTGACGCAGTAATTGCTGAAGGGGAACCGGCGTTTCCACATACCGAGGGGGGTTCAAACGCCCTACGTCGCCCTACGGTTTTTCCAACCGGTCGCGCTTTAGGAAGGAATCCACCGCGTTCTCCGCCCGGGTGAAGTCGTAGTTGGCGTATCTCCGCTGGCGCAGCCTGACCACGTCGCCATTGAAAAAACGCTCGTACAACGCCTGACGTGAACCGAACTGGGTGCCCACCAGGTCCCACGCCAGCCGGAACAGCGCAATCCTTTGGGAAGCGTCCATCGAAGCGCCTTGGTAGAACTTGCCGATGGTTTCCGCCAAGGGGCCCTGAACGTCGCTCTCGGATGGCGTGAGCATGAGTCCTCCCGCAGCCAATTGCTCCACGATCCAAATGATGCGGACGTAGGCGTCGGGATACCAGTTTCTCATGGTGATCCACGGTTGGGGCGCGGGCCAAATGCCTGCGCCCTGAATATTTTGAGCTTCGTACGGACCGGCGTCTGCCTCGGCCGCCCGCATGTAGGCCCGCACCGTCTCAAGAATGTCTACGATCTCGGCGATCTTCTCCTGTACGTGGCTGAAGCCGTCGATTCCGATGCCTTTGGCGATGCCTTGGATAATGCCCAGGATGAATTCCAGCTTGGCGATGTTTTTGACCGCCACCTGCTGCATGTATTGGCGCCACATCGGAACAGCTTCCAGCGCCTCATTGGCCAGCTCCAGATCCTGGAAATTGAACACCCGATCCCAAGGGATAAGGACATCGTCGAAAATGGCCAAGGCGTCCATCTCGTCGTAGCGCCCCGATAACGGATAGTCGTAAAGCGAGTCTCCAAGGTCGTGGGACTGGCGGCAGATGAACTTCAAGCCCGGAGTGCTGGAGGAAATGGAAAAGCCTAGACAGTATTTATTCTCTTCCTCGGAGTCGGTGCGCAGAGGCCGGTACAACGGGCAGAATATCTCGTCCGAGAAGGGAGCCAGGGTGGCCAACTGCTTGGCGCCCCGGACAATTACGCCGTCCTGGTTGGTGTCCACGACCCCCATAGCGATGTACGGGTCGGCCAATTCGCTGATAAGCACTCCCCGGTTCACCTGGGGATGACCAAAGGCGTGGGTCATGCAGAGGTCGTTCTCCCGCACGTACTCATGATATGCAATGAGGTTTTCCCCGTACTTGGGTTCCTTGCGGCCATAGAGAGGCGCCATCTGCCGCATGGCGGTGAGCTGGATATTGACGTAGTCGGGCGTGCGCCCCAGCATCCCGTATGAATCGTGGGCGACGATCTCCAACGCCCGTCTGCGCCGCAAAAGGTCGTCTTTGGTCTCCGGAATCATGTAGGACAGGGCCACGGGTTCGCCGCTGGAGGGAGACTGGAAGACCATGTCTTGGTGGTGTTTGGGGTCGTGTTGCAGGTCGTAAACCGATGCCAGGGTTTGGGCCATTCGCGCCAGCTTGGGATGGGTTGTCACGTCCTCCACCCGTTCACCCTCCAACCAGACCTCCCGGTCATCTTGCAAGCCCTTGAGGAACTGGGCCCCGGTTCGAACGGCCATGATCCACTCCCGCTTCCCGGCCTGAACCTGCAGGCGCGGCGATTCCGGCCATAGTAGCACGGGGTATGTGCGGCAACAAGGAATTTCGTGTCTGAGGAGGATTCCTCTCTAGGTTGATACAATGATGGCTAGCAAAGATGGCTAGCAAAAAAATTTATCGCAAATGGTGGAAATGCGATTCTTGAAGATTATAGTGATGACGTCGTCCCTGTTGGTCAGTCTGCTCCTTGCTTCCTGCGGTGGGCCTAGCGCGGCGGAAAAGCATTTCGACGCCGGCGTCGAAATCCAGGAGCAAGGGCGATTGAACTCGGCAGTCGCGGAATTCGACGAAGCGATTCGGCTAAACCCGGAAGATGCGACCGCATATTACAACAGAGGCATCACCTACGACAGTCTGGGCCAGTTCGAGCGGGCTATCCAGGACTATGATCAGGCCGTACTCCTGGACCCGGAAGATGCTGATTCATACAACAACCGGGGTACGGCCTACGATGTGCTGGGCCAGCACCAGCGGGCCATACAGGACTTCGATCAGGCCGTCCGGCTGGACTCGGAAAACGCGGTCCTGCGCTACAATCGCGGAATCACCCACAAGAATCTGCACCAGTTCGAGCTGGCTATCCAAGACTATGACGAAGCCATCCGCCTGGATTCGATGTATGCGGCCGCATTCAATAACAGGGGGTCCGCCTACGACAATTTGGCCCAGCACCAGCGTGCCATACAGGATTATGACCAGGCCATACTTCTTGACCCGGGATCTGCTTTAGCTTATAACAACCGCGGCATTTCCCATCTTCGCTTGGAAAAACTTGACCTGGCCGGCCAAAATTTCGACCAAGCCATCCTCCTCGACCCGAAATACGCGTCGGCATACTACAACCGGGCGCTCGCTCTCACGCTGCTTAACCATGATGTGGATGCACGGAAAGACGTGGAGCAGGCAGTGGAATTGGGGCTTGACCGGGATGAGATCGAAAAGGTTATTAAGGACATGAAAAGCCGGCGATGACGCGTTCGAGCGCCGAATTACCGGATGTTTGTTATTCGGCAAATTGGCGCCGCCGGAAAGCAGTCTGTATACTTCGGCATAAGGAGCCAACACCACTTTATGGCTAGAACCCTTAGGCTGGCCCTGGCCCAGATAAACCCCACAGTGGGGGATATTCCGGGCAACACGGCCAAGATTATCGAATACTTGGGCCGGGCTCGAGAGGCCGGTGCGCATCTGGTTGCCTTTCCCGAACTGGCTATCACCGGCTATCCGCCGGAAGACCTGCTATTTAAGCCATCCTTCCTCAACGATAATCTAGCCGCCATGCAACAGGTGGCGGCGGCGTCCCGCGGCATCGCCGTACTGGTCGGCTATGTGGGCGTTGAGCCTGACATTTCCAACGCGGCCGCCCTAGCGTACGACGGCAGCCTGATCGATACCTACCGCAAGATGTACCTGCCCAACTACGGCGTTTTCGACGAGGACCGCTACTTCCGTAAGGGCGATACCTGTCCTGTTTACGTCATAAATGGGGTCCGGGTCGGCGTCGGCATTTGCGAGGATATCTGGTATCCAGTGGGTCCCATGGCGGTGCAACGGGAAGCCGGGGCAGAGCTTGTGATCAACATCAACGCCTCGCCATTTCACGCCGGAAAAGGGGAACAGCGGGAGAAAATGATCGCAACCCGGGCCGCCGACAACGAGTTGTTCGTGGCCTACCTCAACGCCGTGGGCGGCCAGGACGAATTGGTGTTCGACGGGGCCAGCACGGTGTACGACATGTCGGGCAAGCTGGTTGCGCGAGGGGCCGCTTTCATGGAAGAGTTGATGGTTACCGACCTGGATATTGAGTCAGTGTTTGGTTCCCGGCTCCGCGATCCCAGGCCCCGCAAAGAAAACGCCGCCATCCTCAAGGAAATCGGCTCCAGTAAATTTATTCAAGTATCCAATGCCGAACCAAGTCTGAGTCACGCGTTGCCGGTTAAGCCTCCAGCGCCACTGCTGGAGGAAGTGGAAGAGGTGTACCGGGCCTTGGTGTTGGGGACCCAGGACTACCTGACCAAAACCGGCTTCAGCAAGGCTCTTATCGGCCTGTCCGGTGGGGTGGACTCCGCCTTGACCGCCGTCGTGGCGGCTGATGCCCTAGGCAGCAAAAATGTGGTAGGCGTAGCAATGCCATCCCGCTTCTCATCGGAAGGCAGCATCACCGACGCCAAGGAATTGGCGGGCTCTATGGGAATCGATCTCTGGACCGTTCCCATAGAGCCCGCCCACACGGCCTTCGCCGATATGTTGGAGCCCTATTTCCACGACACCGACGCCAACGTGGCCGAAGAGAATGTCCAGGCCCGGATTCGCGGCAACGTGCTAATGACCATTTCCAACAAATTTGGCTGGATGGTCCTGACCACGGGCAACAAGAGCGAGATGGCCATGGGCTACGCAACCCTGTATGGAGACATGGCCGGCGGGTTCGCGGTGCTAAAAGACGTGCCGAAAACCCTAGTGTACCGGCTGTGCGAATGGCGCAACAAGCACGGAGAACCGAAACACCCCATTCCCCAAGCCGTAATAGACAAGCCGCCCAGCGCCGAGTTGAAAGAGGACCAGACGGACCAGGACTCCCTTCCTCCTTACGACGTGCTGGACCCTGTGGTTAAGGCTTACGTGGAGCTAGACGGCGGCTACGACGAAATGGTGGCCATCGGGTTCGACCCGATTGTCGTGGCCCAGGTTATTAGCAACGTAGACCGCAATGAATACAAACGCCGCCAAGCGCCGCCAGGCGTCAAAATCACGCCCCGGGCATTCGGCAAAGACCGTAGGCTCCCCATCGTCAACCGCTACCGCCCGGGGTTGGGGATTAGCTAGTTTTACATCCCCAGTTGTACCCTCACCGCTCTCTCAACGTTGTACATATCTTGAGCAGACAACGCACCGGCCAGATTCAACAACCGCACTTGGCTCACGGTAGTCAATTGGTTGGCCATCGCTTTGCTTTGCCTTCCATCCAGGGTTACGTAGGCTTCGCTGGAATATAGGCGGTCAATGTTGGTGGTTAATGGAACCACCTGCACCCGGTTCAAGTTCCTATTGGAAGCATCGTTGCTAATAACGACGGCCGGGCGCTGATTGCGAATCTCGCCTCCAATCGATGGCTCGAAGTTCACCCACCACACTTCACCCCGGATGGCCATCGACATCTCCAATCAACGCCTCAGCCCATTCCAAGGCTTCTTTCTCGTGTTCTTCGTCCTTGGCCATATCCCGGTAGTTGGCCTCCAAGTCAAGTTCCATGACCTGGGGCCGGACCAAATCTTCAATGAACCGGCTGATGGAACCCCTGCCGATTACTCTGTGCATTGCTTCATACACTTTTTCGTCTATGGTCACTGTTAGTTTCTTACGCAATTAGGCTCCAAGTCTACACGTATGCTATACGTATATACTAGGTCTTTGTTCACTCGGTGTCTAGGGCTTAATCGATGGTTGGTCAGGGCAAGGCTTACGGACCGTTGATAATCTATATACCATCCCGCCATTTGACAATCCAAACACGGCACAGGCACAATTAGCCGGTTGCCTGAAGCATAAATTGACGGGCAATGAACCGGAAATCGAGTGCAAAACTATTGGTAGATAACTCTCTTTCACCCCATGGCGGCGTTCTGGTGGAAAGGGTCTCTCCTCCTGGCGAGGCAGCAGACCTGATACACGGTTTGCCTCGCTTGGCGGTGCGGGACCAGATCGCCCACGAATGCGTGGATATCGCCTACGGGTTCTTCTCCCCGTTGGAAGGGTTCATGGGCGAGAAAGACCTGGATTCGGTGGCCGCTAACATGACGCTGGCCAGCGACTATGTCTGGAGCATCCCCATCGTCTGTGACGTTTCGGCCGAGGAGTTGGACCGCCTCAAAGTGGCGCCAGGGGACTCCCTGTTGCTCACCAGCCAAGAACAGCCGTTAGCCGTGCTGGAGATTCAAGACATTTACTCCTACGACAAAGAGCGCTTGGCTCAGCAGATCTACGGAACCACCGACAACGCACACCCGGGGGTTCAGCGGACCCTGGCTTACCGCGATTTGTTCATATCCGGACCCATCACCCTGGTCAACGCCCCTGTGATCAACCCGCCCTTCGACCAGTTCTGGCACACGCCCCGTCAACTCCGGCAGGCCATGTCGGAAATGCGTTGGGAGAAGGCGGTTGCCCACCAGAGCCGCAACGTTCCTCATTCCGGCCACGAATGGTTGATGAAGGGCGCGTGGCTGGCCGCCGGTTCCGACGGTATCCTGGTGAGCGTGGTAGTTGGCGAGAAAAAACCCGGCGACTACATTGACGAAGCCATCGTGTTGGGCCATCACCGGTTGCGGGAAGCCGGATTCTTCCGGCAAGACATCCACCTCACTTCCATATTACTCTGGGATATGCGGTACGCCGGGCCCCGGGAAGCAGTGTTTCATGCCTTGGTGCGCAAAAATCTGGGCTGCACCCACCACATGTTCGGGCGGGACCACGCCGGAGTCGGCAATTACTATGACACCTACGCAGCCCATCAAATATTTGATACACTACCCGATCTGGGCATACGCCCGGTCCCGGTCCAAGAATGGTGGTATTGTCCAGTCTGCGCCGGGGTTGCCTATGAGGGCCTCTGCGGCCACCCTGACCAAAAGCAGGACCTTTCAGGAACATTGATGCGCAGCATAATCCAAGGTGGAACGAAGCCCGACCCTCTAACCTTGAGGGCGGAAGTGCTTGAAGTGGTCCAGCAGTGCTCTAAGCAGTACGGCTTCGGGTCCCCATTCGTTGACGAGGCTTATTTGGAAAAGCGCACTCCGGTGATGTCCATGCCGGTTCAGGCCCTGTCTGATTGCGGGTGTACGGATTGCACCTGTAATCATCGACATTAGCGTTCATGGCCATTTGGCCCCCGCACCCATAGCGGGGGCTTTTTCATGCCGGCGGCGCCGGCCGCGACAGTAACAGGAGGAACAAATATGCCGACATTTGTCGACCCCAACACCTGCAACGCCTGCGAGGGGGTACACGGGGGGCCTCAATGCGTGTACATCTGCCCCAACAACCTGATGGTGCTGGACCCTGACAGCAAAAAGGGCTTCAACCAGGAAGTCGAGATGTGCTCCGAGTGTTACGCCTGCGTGAAGCTCTGCCCTGAGGACGCTATCTTTGTCCGGGGTTATGCCGACTTCATGCCCCTAGGCGCTTCCGTGCAACCGAAGCGGGTGGACGGAGGGTTGACCTGGACGGTGAAGTTCCGCGATGGCCACGAACTCCAGTTCACCTACCCATCCCGCACCACCGCGGTAGGCTCCTCGGACCCGTACCGGAATTTTACCGAGAATCCACAGAACGAATTGAAAGGTCAGGGCTTAGCCGGTGAGTCCATATGGCTGGGTGTAGAGCAGCTGCCTACAATATAAAAAGCTAGGGGCTAGAACAACCCGGTTAGGGTCTATATAAGGAGAATTTTCATGGCGTTACCTGTGGTAGAGACTGTTGAGTGCGATATTTTGATAGTCGGAGGCGGCATGTCGGGATGCGGCGCCGCCTTCGAGGCTAAGTTCTGGGGCCCTGACCTTCGAGTCGTGATTGCCGAAAAGGCTGTAATTGAACGTAGCGGGGCGACCGGCGAAGGTCTTTCGGCTATCAACTGCTATATGGGCCAGCGATACGGTTGGAACACCCCGGAAGATTTCGTGCGTTACGTGGTCAACGACATGATGGGCCTGGCCCGGGAAGACTTGGTCTATGACGTGGGACGTCATGTGGACTCTTCGGTTCATCTGTTGGAGGAGTGGGGACTTCCCATCTGGAAGAAGGACAACGGAGAGTACGAGCGCGTCGGACGATGGCAAATACCCATCCACGGCGAGTCCATCAAACCCATCACCGCTGAGCCGGCCCGCAAAGCCGTGGGCCAGGAGAACATCTTCGAACGAATATCCATCACACACCTCTTGACCGACGCGAACGATTCCGGTCGCATCGCAGGCGCCATCGGATTCGGCGTGCGCGAAAACAAGATTTGGGTTTTCAAATCCAAGGCCGTGATCATAACCTCAGGCGGCGCTTCCAACGTCTTTCGTCCTAGATCGGTGAACGAAGGGATGGGGCGCACCTGGTATTCTGTGTTCGCCACTGGCTCCGCCTATGGATTGATGATTCCAGCCGGCGCCGAAATGACCCAGATGGAACACCGGTTCGTTCCCACCAGATTCAAAGACGGCTACGGTCCGGTGGGCATGTGGTTCCAGTATTTCCACGCCCACGTGACCAACGCCTTGGGCGAAGACTATACCGTAACCCGGGAAGACGAACTGAGGAAGTATGAGCCATACGGATCGGCGATACCGACACCGACTCCTTTGCGTAACCATCAGATGTTCCTCGACATCAAGGAAGGCAAAGGTCCTATGTATATGCGCACCGACCTGGCTATGCAGGCATTAGCCGGCGGTGACCCAGCCAAAATGGATAAAGTAAGAACCGAAGCCTGGGAAGATTTTCTAGACATGACTGTGGCCCAAGCTCTCACCTGGGCTTCCCAGAATATCCAGCCGGAACTAACTCCTTCAGAAGTGGTTTTGGCGGAGCCCTACATCATGGGGTCCCACTCCGGTGAGGCAGGCGCTTGGGTCAGCGGCCCCGAGGACCTGTCGCCTCCGGAATACTTCTGGGGCTACAACAAGATGACCACCATCAATGGCCTGTTTGCCGCCGGAGACGGCGTCGGCGCGGCCCCGCACAAGTTCTCTTCAGGCTCTTTCACCGAAGGCCGGCTGGCCGCCAAATCCGCGGTGAGCTTCCTTAGAGACAACCCTGGAGCGCCTACGATCAGCGACTCCCAAGTGCGGCAGCTTTCCGAGGCCATCTGGGCGCCCCTGGAAACATTCGAAAAACACAAGGGTGCTTCAACCTCTGAATCGGTCAACCCCAACTTCATCACGCCAAAGCAAGCCTTGGTGCGGCTGCAGAAAATCATGGACGAATACGCCGGCGGGACTTCTAGCTGGTACACCACCAACGCATCCGCCCTGGAACGGGGAATCGAGCTCATTGAGATGCTGCGGGAAGATTTGACACATTTGGCGGCGCGGAACCAGCACGAGTTGTTGCGCTGCTGGGAAGTGATTCATAGGGCGTGGGTCGGAGAAGCTCACATGCATCATCTGCTGTACCGTCAGGAGACCCGCTGGCCCGGCTACTACTACCGGTCGGACTACCCTGATCTGGACGATACAAATTGGCGCGTCTTCGTGAATTCCACGTTCGATGCAGAGAACAACCGTTGGAATCTAAGGACACGCCCGTACTTGAGCATAGTCAAATAGTGGGCTTCGCCCGGCATTCCGGATCCATTAACGTCACCGATTCCCTCGGGTTCCATAAATCCGCGGGCTATGATTCGGATATATTCAAAAAGACCGGCGCATTACAGGTAGGAGTTTGACCCAGGTCCCATCACAAAACCAATCAACGGAAGATTCGCATACCCAAGCCCGCGGCGCCCGAACGAGCAGCGCCGGCTCGGTGGCGCCTCGGACCAAGCGGGGCGGCCTTAGAACCTTCACCGCCCTGCAAAACAACCGGGAATACCGCTTCCTGTGGGCGGGCAACATCGCGGCCAATTGCGCCCAGTGGCTGCAGATCTTCACCATCGGCTGGCTCGTGTTCTCCATCAGCAACGGCTCTGCGATGCGCTCCGTTGCCGTGGCCGGGATTCGTTCTTTGCCCATCCTGGTCATCGGGCCGTTGGCGGGGGTTTTGGCCGACCGGATGGACCGCCGCAAGCTGCTCATCGCCACCCAATTCAGCCTAGCGGTGTTGGCCGCGGCGTTTGCATTGCTGGTCGCCAGCGGGGTTTCGCCGTCAAGCAACCGCTGCGTCAAGCCTTGGTGGCCAACACTGTCCGCCGGGCCGACCTGGCCAACGCCATGGCCTTGAACGCAATGGGCATCACCTCAATGAGGCTGGCCGGTCCTCTACTGGGCGGAGTCCTCATCAGCGCCGTGGGTTTCAAATGGAACTTCTTTTTCGAGGCCGGCCTGTACGTTGTGATGGTGATTCTGCTTCTACCCATGCGAACGCTGTATCGGGAAACCTCCGGAAAGGCGTCCTCTTCCACCCAGCGGGTAAGCATGTTCGACAGCCTTTTGGAAGGGCTGCGCTATATATTTGGCAACGCGGTGATGCGCCGGCTCACCATAGTGAACTTCGTACGCACCGGCGTATTTATGCCGCTGATCCTGCTGCTGCCGGTATACACTCAACAGGCGCTGGGCGCCGGCGTGGGAACGGGCAGCGTGATGATAGCGGTGATGGGCATCGGCGGCTTTATAGCCACCTTCGTCATGGCCACCTGGGGTTTCTTCGCCAAGAAGGGGGCTGTGGTGTTGATCACGCTGCTTACCGGGTCCATTGCCATCCTGATGCTGGGGGTATCCCACTGGCTATGGCTTTCCCTGGCCATGATGGTGGTCATGGGTCTCTCGCAGACCCACTTCATCGTCAGTAACCAAACACTGATCCAGTCCGTTGTGCCCGACGATCTAAGGGGCCGGGTATCCAGCGTTTGGCATTACGAATCCGGCCTGATTCCCCTTGCGGCCGTCGCAATTGGCTTCACGGCCGACCGGATGGACATCAACACCGCATTGATCGGCGTTGGAATCTTGGCGTTGGTCCTGAGCATCTTTTTCGCCATCAGATTTGGAGACATCCGGTCCCTAGACTAAAGCCGTCCGGCTCAGAGCAGGTGCACCACCGCTTCCACCTCCACCAGCAGCTCCGGCCTCACCAACCCGGCCACGATGACCGTGGAGCTGGCCGGCGGGTTGCTGGGGAAAGTCTCGGCCCGCACTTTGCTATAGGCCGGGTAATTGGCCACGTCGGTGAGAAAGCAAGTGATCTTTATCACGTTTTCCATGCTCCCGCCCACGGCTTTGACCACCGCCTGAATGTTGGCCATGACCTGCCTGGTTTGGGCTTCGCAATCACCTTCGCCCACCACATTTCCCGAATCATCCACCGCCACGTGACCCGACACGTACAGCGTGTCGCCCACTTGTATGCCTGGGGATAGGGCGGGATTGGGGCGAGCTCCCGGGGGGATGATCGGCTTTCTCTGTACCATGACTGAAGCCTCCAAATTAAACTGGATTAAAATTTCAATGGCCGCCGGAACCCGCTGATTATAACAACACCGGCGCCATTTGAGTCAAAACTTCTAAATCAACCCGGGCGAATCAATCCTGGCGAATCAATCCTGGGGAATCAATCTGGGGAATCAATCCTGGGGGTCATGCTGTGGGAGCCAAAGCCTGACAGGAATACGGACGCCGGGACGCGCGGCACTAGGAAATCGAACGAGAGAAGCCGCCGAGAAATCTAGTTTAAGCGGGGACTGAGGAAGAGATGCTGGACCCTTCGCGGTAGACAGAGGTGACGCCGCTAACGCCTTCAAGCTTGGCGAATACCTTGCCCAGTTGGTCCAGCCCGGTGGTGTGGACGGTCAACTCCACCGTAACCGAACCGTCGGCTAGTTCTTTTGTGATGACCGAGGCTATATTTACGTGCTCTTCGGAAAGCTGTCCGGCGATGTCCCGCAGGAGCCCAACCCGGTCGTACGCCTTCATCATGATTCGAGTGGGATACAGGTCCTGGGTCTGGCCCCAATCCACCTGCACGATGCGCTCCCGTTCGTCTTCGTTTTTCAAACTGGAGCAGTTTTTCTTATGGACCGATACTCCCCGCGAACGTGTGATATATCCAAGAATCGGCTCGCCGGGAATTGGATTGCAGCACTGAGCCATACGAATAAGCAGGTCACCCACTCCCAGAACCGTAACGCCGGAACTGGGGCTGGAAAGGGGAACGTTGGGCTTGGGATGTTCTAGCGCCGGCTCCGTCTCTTGCCGGGCCTGGGCCAGCCGGTGGGCCACCTGGCTTTCGGTGATTCCGCCGGAGCCAAGATCGGCCAGGAAGTCATCTATGTTGTCATATTTACAGATGGCCAGAATCTCGGAATCTTCCAAGTGCTGGTTGATTCGTCGAAGCTCTCGCTTGAGCGATTCCCGGCCGCGGGTTATGTTGGCGCCCCTGGCCTGCCTGCGGAACCATTGCCGGACCCTTTGGCGGGCGCCGGCCGAACGGACGTAACCGCGGTTGGGGTTGAGCCAATCCAAGCTGGGGCCGCGCTCAGCCTTGGATACCATGATTTCCACGGTGTCGCCATTTTGCAGTGCTGTGTCCAAAGACACCAGCCGGCCGTTCACCTTGGCGCCGATGCAGCGATGGCCCATCTCTGTGTGAATCTTGTAAGCAAAGTCGATGGGGGTGGAACCGGAAGTCAGTTCAGCGATATCGCCTTTCGGCGTGTAAACAAACACCTGGTCATGGAAGATGTCCTGCTTTACCGACTCTATGAACTCGTCCGTCCCCGCTACTTCCCGCTGCCAATCCAGAAGTTGCCGCAGCCAAGTCATCTTTTCGTCGAAGTGCAGATCTCCCTTTTTTCCCTCTTTGTACCGCCAGTGGGCCGCCACGCCGTATTCCGAGATCTGATGCATCTCGTAGGTCTTTATCTGTACTTCCAGGGAATTTCCGCCCTCGCAAACAACAGTTGTATGCAGGGCCTGATACATGTTTTCTTTGGGGTTGGCGATATAATCGTCGAACTGGCCGGAAATCGGATGCCACAACTGGTGTATTACGCCCAGGGCTTTGTAGCAGTCTTCATTGCTCTCAACCAACACCCGCAGCGCGTAAAGGTCGTAGATGTCCCGAAGTTCCTTGCCTTGGGTGGCGTATTTTTGGATCTTCAGGTGGGTGCTGTAGATGCCCTTGGGCCGCCCGGCTACTTCCGCGGCCACGTGGTATCTCGCCATCTCACCCCGAAGCGTGGTGGCGACATTCTCAACGTAATTCTCCCGCTCTTCCCGTTTGGCCGCCAGCATATTGGCGATTTCTTTGTACTTTTCGTTGTCCAAATGCTGAAATGCCAGGTCGTCCAGGCGCCACTTGATCTCCCAGATACCCAGCCGGTGGGCTAAGGGCGAATATATGTCCAAGGTCTCTTGGGCGATGCGGCGGCGTTTTTCCGGCGGGAGGGCGTCAAGGGTCCGCATGTTGTGCAAACGGTCGGCCAGCTTGATTAGGACTACTCGTACGTCTTCAGCCATGGCGACCAACATCTTGCGCAGGCTTTCCGCGTAAAGGGGGTCCGGGTCGTCGGCGAGAGCAAAGGAATGATCGTTGGGGTCGTTGAACCGGGAATTTAGCTTTGTGAGTTTGGTGACGCCATCGACCAGGGTGGCCACTTCGGCGCCATACCGTTCTTCCACCTCTTGCAATGTCACGCCGCAATCCTCGACCACATCGTGCAGCAAAGCAGCGATGATGGTGTTGGAATCTAAGCTGAGTTCAGCGAGAAAGAGGGCGGTTTCCAGGGGATGGGCGATGTAGGGTTCGCCAGATTTGCGGGTTTGGCCTTGGTGGCATTCATCGGCGTAAGCGTACGCCCCGGCCACCAGCTCCGTGGATTCCTTGGGCAGGTAGCTGGAAACCCGGTCAATCAGCGTCTTCGCTTCGGCTGAGGCTACCCCGTTTAATTGCACCAATAGATTTCGATGATAATACCCCGGCGCTCCGTTGTCCAGATGGTCAACCCGTCCATTGGTGTTAGAATTCGCAGCGTCGCATCCTCAGGGCCTGCGGCATTTGGGCGCTGGGCGCATTTCACCAGGCATTTATGTTAGCGATTTATTTCTGTAAACAACCGATAGGCATGAGTCGATGCTCGCAGCCGTGAAACGCGGCGCTAATTACCGGTATTGGGCCTTCGGCGCAATTTCCATCGGTATGTTCGCCTCCGTGGTTGACCACGGCAGCGTCAACATCGCCCTGCCTTCGGTGGCCCGCCAGTTCGGCGCCGGCCTGCCAACCATCCAGTGGATCGTCATTGGATATGCCCTGACCATCAGTTCCCTCCTCTTACCCATGGGCCGTCTGGCAGACATCGTAGGACGGACCAAGGTCTATATTTTGGGGAGCATCATCTTTGCCCTTGCGGCCGGATTGGCGGGAGCGGCCCAAACCCTGCCGGTCCTGATCTTGGCGCGGGTCATCCAGGGGTGCGGCGCCGCTATGAACCAAGGCACCGGCATGGCCATCATCACCGCCACCTTTCCCGAGGGAGAGCGGGGCAAAGCCATAGGGATGGTCATGACCGTGGTGGGCGTAGGCGCCGTTGCTGGGCCCATGGTCGGCGGGCTCGTAGTAGGGTCTCTTGGTTGGCGCTGGGTTTTTTTCATCAATGTCCCCCTGGGGCTGATCGGAGTAATAGCCTCGCTTGCCATGCTGGACAAGGAGCGGACCGGCGACAACACCGCTGGCGATTCCGGCAAAAAATTCGACTGGATCGGCGCAGCCCTTTCCTCCGGCGTATTACTCTTCCTGATTGTGGCCATCACAAACGGACAAAAGGCGGGGTGGGGTTCGGCCCCCATATTGGCGGCCGGCGCCGCCTTCGTCGCACTGCTGGGCGGGTTCATATGGTGGGAACTCAAGGTAACTGAACCGTTGCTTGAACTGAGATTGTTCCGGCAACGAAATTTCTCACTGGGGGTTTCCGCCGCGTTCCTTACTTTTCTGGGCGGATCCGCCGTTTTGTTCCTAACTCCTTTTTATCTGCAAAGGGTGTTTGGCTACAGCCCGGAAAAGGCCGGCCTTTTCGTGGTTCCCGCAGCCGTCTGCATTGCGTTACTGGGGCCCATCAGCGGCCGTTTGTCCGACCGGTTCGGGTGGCGAAGGTTCACCGTGGGAGGGTTGGTCTGCTCAGCCGCCGGCCTGGCCATCCTATCCCAAATCACGGTGACTTCTCCCTGGTTCATGGTAATGGGGGCGTTGATCTTGCAGAGCATCGGTATGGGGACCTTTTATTCCCCCAACGCCAGTTCCATCCTAAGCGCTGTGGCGAGGGAACGGTTTGGGGTCATCCTTTCGTTTTTGAACCTGGTCAGAAATGGCGCCAACGTCACCAGCGTCGCCATGGCCACGGTCATAGTCACCGCCACGATGGCCGGGAGCGGGTTCGAGCCAAGTCTTGATGCGGTGCGGGGTGTTGAAGGAGCACAAGCCTTTACCGCAGGATTGCGCCACGCCTATACAGTCATGGCCTGCCTGCTACTGGCCGCCATGGCCATCTCCGCGATCAAAGGGAGCAAGCCGCCAGCTTCGCAGGAGACAGCGGCGGTGGGGAAGGCAGTTGACGGAGAAACCGAGGGGAACGACACCGTCCGTCACCCAGGGGATTAACAGTTCATCCGGCATCAGCCGGTTTTGCTGAATTTCCTAGGCGTGCAGCCGCTCGTAGGCTGAGGGCCGCTGGATGCTGTGCTCCTGGTCGAAATCAGGCGCGGCTACCATTTCCCCGGTTAACGTTTCGGGAGTTTGGAGAGCTAAATATACGGCAACCTCGGCAATATCATCCGGCAGGCGCATACGCTTGTGAATCTCGTCATCGTAGTCGTCGTTGGGCCTGGTCAAAACCCAACCAGGATCCAGCGAATTGACGGCAATCCCGTATCCCGATAACTCTTCGGCCATGGACTCACCCAACCGCTCCACCGCAGCCTTGGCGGCGCTGTAGGCGGCGGCGCCTGCTCTTCCCTTTCGGGCCACGTTGCGGGAAGTCAGGTTTATGATCCCGCCGCTTCCCCGCTCCATCATATGGGGAAGCACCGCCTTGCAGGAAAGAAATGTGGTCGTTACATTGGAGTGCATCACCGTTTGCCATTCTTCTTCGGTGATATCCGCAACGTTTACCTGGTGGGACAGATCGTTGGTGAACAACCGGTAGCCGCCGGCGTTGTTGACCAGGATATCCACCTTGCCCAGTCCTTCGATCGCTTCTTTCACCGACCGGACCGCATCGCCGCTGATTGTGAGATCAGCCTTGATTCCCAGGCCGTTCCGGCCCACCGCCCGGATCTGGCCGGCTACTTCGTCCAATTCAGACGCGGTGCGGGACACCACCGCCACGTCGGCCCCCTCCCGGGCATAAGCCAGGGCGATGGCGCGGCCAATCCCCCTGGCGCCGCCGGTGATCAACGCCGTTTTCCCTTCCAGTTGCATACGTCCTCCACCAGCCGGTTGCCCGGAACTACTTTTTGACTCGATTCAGCCTAATGAACCCCTTCTAAAGGGGTAGTTGGGGGGATTCCCACCGTCCTCTACAAACACCCGAAAACCCCGAATTATCTAGGTCCCCACCCAACCGGCGGCGGTGATGTCGATGACCTGGTCGTCGGGTCCCCGGAATTTGACCTCGTAATACGAATGGCCGCCCGGAGCTTGGCCCAGATCCAGCGTGCCCATGGCGCTGGCGCCTTCGCCCTCCAAAACCTTGCTCGTGGCGTCAACATCATCCACTACGAATCCCAGGTGGTCGATGCCGGCGTAACCGGGCACGTCCCGGGGCGAACCGCCGTTGCTCCCTTCGCTGGTCTTGAGAATCGCCAGGTTGATGTAACCATCGGAGAGGTAGACTCCCGTACGGGCTTTGCCGACCTCTTCCAGATCGAATACCTTTTTGTAGAAAGCGGCGGTCTTCTCAGGGTCCGGCGTGCGTATGGCAATATGCTTGATCCTGGCCATGATTTCCTCCTTAGAATCTGGTTGGTTTAGTAAAGTGGTCCCGTCCCCCTTTAGAAGGGGACCACAGGGGGTCGTCCTCCGGCCCGAGAAACCTCCCCTTAATCCCCTCCTTCGTAAGGAGGGGAAACGACTTCGCGCGCCCACAATTCGCGCGCACGCCAGATGTCAAATCCTTCAAATCCGCACCACGTCGGGGATTTCTTCCTCTAACCCCAAGAGAAAGTTCCGCAACAGGCGGCTAAAGGTTTCCGGTTTTTCCGCCATTGGAAGATGGCCGCAACGGTCGATCACATCCATCTTGGCGTTGGGCAGGGCCGCTCTCAGGGCATCCCCGTGGGCCATCGGAGCTATGCCGTCAAGCCGGCCCCAAACCAGCAGGGCGCTGGCGGTAACATCACTCAGCTTGCTGGTTAGGTCAGGGTCGGAGGACCGGTCCTTGATCAAATCAGCCACCAGCCCACGGCCCTTCCATTGGCGTTCAAATTCAGGGCCTTTGCGAACGTTCTCCCATTCAGCGCCAAATCCGTAGGCCCCGGCCGTGGCGATCATGCCCAACTTGCCGAAAACCGCCGTCGCGAATTCATCTTCGTCGAATTCTCCTAACTTCGACGCCGGGGCTTTTGCCACGTCCAACCCCATGACATCGGACAGGATCAGGCTGGATATCCGCTCCGGATGCCGCACCGCCAACTGGAGAGCAATCCATCCGCCTATCGAATGCCCGGCCAGGGTCACCCGTTCCAGGTCAAGAGCGTCAATCAAGTCCACCACCACCCGGGTGTAGTCCTCCACCGATGTGATTCCCTCAGGCGCCTTGCCTTCCCGCCAGCCGGGCAACTGGGGAACGTAGGTCATGGTTGTGGTTCCCAGGGCCATGTGGAAGGCTTCCCATTTGCCGGCGCCGCCCATGCCGTGGAGATAGAGGACCGGATCAAGATCGCCGTCCGCCCCGCCCTTTAGGTACGAAACGTCAAAGCCGCCTACGGAAGCAGTATGCCGGGTAAAGATAGAGCCATCGGCTGCGCCCATGGGGTCACCTTCGTTGCGTTAGGCTGATTTAAGCTTTTTTCTAAAACTCAAAGCGCCAACTCCGTTCGTGGTGAACCTATCGAACCATTCTTCATCTGAGAGACCCTTCGACGAGCTCACCTGGAGCGGATGTTGTCAGCGGCTGTTTCTGATGTGACTGTTGACCCATGGGTGGGTCACGCGGTCTCGTTCCACCAAAGCTTTACGCATTCCAGTTCAAAATATGAGCCGTCGGCCTCGGGATCCAGAACCTGACCGCCTTCGGGTACGCTAACACCAAGGCGGATGACGTAGTCCTCGCCCGCCTCGGCCCGCTTCTGGATTGAAACCGCGGCTTCGGCGGCACGTTGGTCTGGCGCCGATTTGAAGTCTTTGTATAGGCCTTGGAACAGCACCGTTCGCTCTTCGCCGGTTCGGTAATAGGTTTCCAGCATCACTTCGGCGTCATCGGGCGCCTGGACACCGTCGCGAGTAACCAGGTTCAGCCGCACGGCGCAGCCCCGATGCTCGGAAGTTGGTCCAACAAAAATCATCTGGTAGGGCACGCCGTCGGGACCCGCCGGAGGAGACAACATATCCCAGCCCACGGTGACCCGGCCATCGGCGGCATCCTGAAACTCCCCCTCCGGCGATTCCCTGGTCAGCGTGTAGTTGAATTCGTCATACAGCGGAAGGGTCATGTTTCTCCTGTTGAATCTTTAGGAACGGCAGGCGTACTCGCTCAGGTTCGCGGTGAGCCTTTTGCGTTAGTGGCGCACCCAGCCGTTCGTGGTGAGCTTGTCGAACAATTATTCGATCCCCAAGCTAGTTTGTGATACAAGCCTACCCAGCAGCCGCCTTCTGCACACTTGAAGACACGTTGATATCCTTGAGTTTCGGCATGACCTGCTCTGCGAAGAGCTTTTTGGACTTCATGACGTTTTCATGATCGATCTTGCCCATCCGGAACATGCCCATGAAATGCCCATACCCGGCCGTCCGCATGTCGTTGGCCAGCCAGTCGGCCACGTAGCCGGGGTCGCCGCAGACAATGAACCCAGTCTCCCGCAGTTTCTCAAAAGGCGTGCCAGGGCCCGGCATCTCCGCGCCAGACGAGCGTTTCCGGTATTCATAGGAGCGGTCGGTCTGCAGTCCGGGCACCGGGGCCGGCACCTGCACCGGACGGCTGAAGGTGCTCAACCGGCGGACGTACATCATCGCCTCGCGGCACTCCTCGATGGCCTGCTCGGTTGTTTCCGCCACATGGATGTAGCGAGACCCGATGCATTGTTCCGGGCCGGCCTCCCACCCGAACTTTTCCTTTGCCACCTCTTTGTAGTATTCAAATGCGTCCTGAAAGACCACGGTAGGGTTCCAGACCCTGGCGATGGGTATGTGGCGTTCGGCGGCGAATTCGATTGTCTCGGCTGAACCGGCGGGCATCCAGATGGGCAGGGGGTCTTGCAGAGGTTTCGGCCACACCGATACGGCTTTTAGGTCGTAGAAATCACCCTTGAAGTCGAATATCTCCTCAGTGAGGCACTTTTTGAGGATCTCGTACGACTCGGCGAACTTTTGCCGGCTGCTAAAAGGGTCGACGTTATAGGAAACGTATTCCTGAGGCACGCCCCGGACGATGCCGCCGATGAACCTCCCTCCGGACAAGATGTCCAATTGGGCAAACTCCTCCGCGGTCTGGATGGGATGCCTCAGGGGAAGGACGTGGCCGATGACGCCAACCTTGATGGTCTTTGTGCGGGCGATGATCGCCGCCGCCAGCACGGTGCAAGACGGGTTGATGTTGAAATAGGTGAAGTGATGTTCGTTGACGAAGACGCCGTCATACCCCAGATCTTCACACATGGCCCACTCGTCCAGGTGCTCCTGATAGGTTAGAGCAGCGAGAGCCGGGTCACAAAACCTGTTGGTCTGGCGCGTTTCCGGACCTATCTCATCGGGAATGCCAGGATAGGTGGTTTCGTCAAAGCTGTAGAATTTCATGTTCCTCCAAACCCCTGGACGCTTAAAAACCTCTGCGGCTTGCTTGGCGAGGGCGATTACAATTGCCAGCGGGCCGCCGGATCCGAAATGCTGCTGTCTCCCCGGCTGCTATGACCCTCCTGGCTTATGACGGATCCGCCCCCATCCTAACCTTCCCCCTTAAAGGAGGAAGAGATTTTTTGAGAGTTGAGGTAGGGGCGAAATTTCTTTGCCCCGGTTCGCATTAACGGAGTATCTAGGAATATTTGCCGGTTAGCTGAGGCGTGGTGCCTTCTTTACCACCCTCGGCCATTTCCAGCCGGGTCGTGCGGGCCCAGGTCCGCTTCAGGTCGTCGCGAATGCCGAAATTCAGGTTGCCCAGACCTTCGACTTCCAGGTTGACCTTGTCGCCGTCCATGAATGAACTGAGTCCTCGGTGATTCGTGCCCGTGGCCACCACGTCGCCGGGCTCCAAATCGTGGATGGAGGTGACCCACTCCATGATCCGGGGAATCTTATGAGCCATGTCGCTGGTGTTGTAGCTCTGCTTCAGTTGCTCATTGACCCAAAGCTTAACGGCTAGATTCAGAGGATCATTGATCTCATCGGCGGTCACCAGCCAGGGGCCCATGGGCGCGAAGGTGGCCCGGGATTTCATCTGATAGAAGGTGTTGCCAGGAGGCGTCAACCCCCGGGCGGAGCCGTCGATGAACCCCATGTAGCCAAAGATGTAATCATAGGCGTCTTCCGGTTTCACATTGGAGGCGTGTTTGCCGATTACCAGGGCGAACTCGGCTTCCCCCTCGAAGATGGTGGCGGGCACGTCGGGCAGAACCATGATGTCGCCGTTGCCGATGACCGCGTTGGGCGACTTGTGGAAGGCGTTGATGGGCGCCGGCTCGTCCCTGGTGCCGTCCTCCATATAGTTGACCGCCATGCAAACGATGTTGCCGGGCGCGGGCAGCGGGGAGCGCAGCCTCACCTGGTCCAGCGGCTTGCCTTGCCCGCTGTCGGCGGCTGATTGGATTGCCGACTGGTGTTGGGAGAAGTTTGCTATGACCTGGTTGATCAGGTCCTGGGGAGATGTGTGGACGATGCCTGACACCGCCGCTCCCACGTCCACCACGTTGCCGCCGTTAACAACGCCAAGTTTGAAATCGTCGAAGAATACCAGTTTCATGTTTCCTCCTAACTAATCGCTGCCAAATTCCTGGCCGAATTTCCAGGTTTTAATCCGTGCCTGACAAGGCGAGATTGGGCGTATTGTATGGGACACGTATGACGGGGTCAACGCCGGTCTGATTAGAGGCTGGGGTTCTCTGAGTCCTTCCGGGACTACCTCCCCTTAATCCCCTCCTTCGCAAGGAGGGGATACTCTATGGCCTCGTGCGGGCGAACGCCTTGAGGCAATCCAGCGGAGGCGCCTTGACGAAAATGCGCCTCCAACTACAATACCCTCTGGGCCGACCGGCGCGGCCCCGAATTACCCCCGGACCTTGGAGGCGCGGCCATGACCCAAAGCTCGCTTGACGGCTCCGGCGCGGCCACTATGTTGTTGAGCCCCTACCGGGTGCTGGATCTGACCGACCACCGGGGGTTGCTTTGCGGCAAGATCCTGGCCGACCTGGGCGCCGGTGTCATTCAGATAGAGCCTCCCGGCGGCAGTCCTGCTCGGAAGCTGGGTCCGTTCTACCACGATGAGGCGGAGCCGGAAAAGAGCCTCTTCTGGTGGTCTTATGCCGCCAACAAACGGGGCATAACCCTCGACATTGAGTCCGCCGCCGGCAGGGGCCTGCTGCTCAAGTTGGTCGAAGACGCGGATTTTTTGATTGAGTCTTTCTCCCCCGGATACATGGAAGGCTTGGGATTGGGATACGCTGATCTGGCGAAAACCAATCCTGGCTTGGTGATGGTCTCGATAAGCCCTTTCGGCATGAACGGGCCGTACGCCGGATTTAAGGCGCCCGACATCGTGGGCACCGCCATGAGCGGATTCATGTGGCTCACCGGCGATAGCGACCGGCCTCCGGTCCGGGTGAGCTTTCCCCATTTCTACCTCCACGGCGCGGCGGCCGGCGCCACCGGGGCGATGCTGGCCCACGCCCACCGGGCGCTCACAGGTGAAGGCCAGCACGTCGATGTCTCTTGCCAACAGGCGGTTGCCCGAACCCTGGCCCACGCGCCCCAGCATTGGGACGTGGAAGGCAACATTCTTACCCGCAACGGCGTTTTCCGGCAGACCGCCGGCGATAGTCTCGTCCGCACCTCATGGCCCTGCAAAGACGGGTTCATCAACTATTCCCCCGGAGGCGGAGGGGCGGGCGTCGCCGCCAGCACCCGAGCCCTGCTGGCCTGGATGAATCAAGAGGGCCTGGGAGACGAATACCTGGAATCGGTCGATTGGGAAGAACTTGGCTACGGGCAGATGCGGGCCGAGATCATGGACAAGGCGGTCGAGCCCCTGATCCGGTTTTTCGCCACCCACACCAGGGATGAACTGGTGGCCGGCAGCGTGGAGAAACGAATCCTGCTGTTTCCCGTTTCCACCCAGGAAGATATCCTGGCCCATCCCCAATTGGAGGCCAGGGGATATTTCCAGGAATTGGAACATCCCGAGTTGGGCATCACCGCCACCTACCCCGGCCCGTTCATCAAAGACAACGACCGGGACAGCGAATCCCAGCGGGTGGGCATCCGCCGCCGGCCGCCCCTCATCGGCGAGCACAACAGTCAGGTATACCGGGAAGGTCTGGGCATGAGTGACGCAGAACTGTCTGATTTGAAAGCCGGGGGCGTCATCTGATGGCCGCTAAACCGTTAGCCTCTAAACCGTTGGATGGGCTGAAAGTATTGGATTTTTGTTGGGTGGCCGTCGGCCCGCAGACGACCAAGTACTTGGCGGAATACGGCGCCACGGTGATCCGGGTGGAGTCGTCCAAGCGGCCGGAAACCCTTCGGCGGGCCCCGCCTTTCACCGGCGGTGTACCGGGGATCAACCGCAGCGGCTATTTCGCCAACTACAACGCCAACAAATACGGCGTCACCATTGACATGCGTCACCCCAGGGCCAAAGACCTGGTTTTGCGAATCGCCGCCTGGGCCGACCTGGTCACCGAAAATTTCACCCCCGGCACCATGGAGGACTGGGGCCTGGGATACGCTCAGCTGAAAGAGGTAAACCCGCAGATCGTGATGTTCAGCACCTCCATGCTGGGCCGGGGCGGACCCATGGAGAAGCAGCCAGGATTCGGTCCGGTGCTTTCGTCCCTGGCCGGACTGACCCACATCACCGGGTGGCCCGACCGGGACCCGGTGAATCCCTACGGGGCCTACACCGATTTCATCGGTCCCAAGTTCGCCGTCGCCGCGATACTGGCCGGACTGGACAACGCCCGCCGCACAGGAGAGGGCATACACCTGGACATGTCCCAACTGGAAACGTCGCTGCATTTCACCGCGCCTTTGATGCTGGACCAAGCCGTCAACGGCCATGGGCATGCTCGAATGGGAAACCGCGACCCCGACGGCTCTCCCCACGGGGTCTACCCGTGTCTCGGAGAAGAGCGCTGGATCGCCATCGCCTGTTTCAGCGATCAGGAATGGCAAGCGCTGGGCGAGGTCATCAAGCGACTGGGCGAAGGCTGGGCACAAGAGGAGCGGTTCGCCACCTGTGAAGCTCGGAAAAAGAACGAGGACGATCTGGACCAACTCATGGCGGGCTGGACATCCGGGTGGGACTCGCTGGAGTTGATGCACACGCTGCAAGCCGCCGGGGTTGGCGCGGGAGTGGTCAACGACACGCGAGACCTGTTTAGCGACGCCCAGCTGAAACACCGGGGCCACTTCGTCTTTCTGGATCACCCCGAAATGGGAGTCTACGCCACCGAACGCACCGAAATGGAACTCTCTCTGACCCCCGGCAGCCTGAACCGGCCTGCTCCCCTGATGGGCCAGCACACCCACGAAGTCCTGACCCAGATCATAGGCCTCTCAGAAGAGGAGTACCGCTCGCTGGAAGAGGACGGCGCGTTGGAGTAAGCCTTGGCCACCGCTCCGAGGTAACTGCCTGCGCCTGCCGCCGCCGCCGGCGCCGGCTCATGGTGAGCCCTTCGGCTTAGCTCAGGACAGGCTTGTCGAACCAAATGGCTGGCCTTTGAAGTTGTATTGGGCAGGCCGGCCTACCTAGGATCTTTGCGGGCTGAATAGACCGCTGCCACCAAATTGGACCTTCCTTCCACCGCTTTGACATTGAGTCCGAGGACAAGGACCCAATAAGATACCAGATACACTTCGCCCGCGTAGACGGGAGGAGTGGGGGTGCGGCGCTCCGGAGCGCTTTTGATTTCCCCGGCCCAGTCCCCATAGTTCACCGATGTTCCCCATGGCCCGCCGCAACCGGCTTGCACCAACCTGGGCTGTAGCTACTGACCCGCCACAAAAAGTCATAAAACTTCCCCTTTTCAGGGATGAAGCGAAGACCATGTGGCAACCCACCCGGCCTTGAAGGGTCACGTCGTAGGCAAGAACGGCAACCATCCCCATAGCGACGGTGTCGACGATGACATCGAGTTGGGTACTCCTTGGGACGACGAAAACAACGAAGGAACCGAAGATGTTGAGTTTGATGCCCAGGACTGCTCGGACCGGAACGCATAATTACACGACTTTCGGCGGGTCAAACACTCTGAAGGCAGGGGGCAACAAGAGAAGGGCGCCAATTGGCGCCCCTCTTCTTTGTGTGTCGACAAACCTGCTGTTACCAAGCAACCATGATTCATGTTCTTGAACACCCCTGGGCGCCCCCACCACTCGGCGTCTATTCGCCACCACTGGTCGATGGAGTTGACCCGGAGTTCTTCGCCCAGGTAAGTCACGAAAAGCGGCCGATGATCTGCGGTCTCGGCGACGGTGATGGGCATGATGGGTTGGAGCTGGCCGGTCCTCCGGCGCCAGGCGGAAAGTAGCCAGTATAATAGTCACAAAAGAGATTGACAGGTAGAATCCTAATGGAGAATGGATGAAGTACACGCGATTGTACGCAGACGCGGACGGTGAGACTCACTTTGAAGACGTGGAGGTCGAATTCGAAGAGGGTATGATCTAGTCTGGTAGCCCACGACTAGGGTTTTCAGCGCGTCAGGCAACCTCAGATTCGTTCTTCCTAAAAAACTACACCGAGTTTTCTAGCGATTATCATCCCACTCCACGAAAGCAATGGTTCGTTGTTTTGTCGGGGACAGGAGAGTTCGGAGCCAGCGATGGCAATGTTCTGCGCTTCACGCCCGGCGATGTGATTTTAGTAGACGACATGGCAAGTAAGGGCCACACCTCGCGGATGTTCGAACCGGGTAACATAATGCTAGTGGGGCTGGACGAGTAGACTCGGACCGCTAGAAAACAGGCCACAGCCCACTATCTTGAAGGGATAGGTAAGGAAGAGGGGCGCCGATCGGCGCCCCTCTTCCTCCAACGTTACCCGGTAGCGGATTCGGCTGAGAGCCTAAGCTTCCACCCCTACCCCGCCGACTCAAAGGCCAGGGTGGCGAAGCGCATCCAGATGCCTCCTCGGGGCTCGGCCAGGGGGCCGTTCAGGACCAGGACGGCTATCACGTGCTTCTCGCCCGGTGTGGCGCTGTTGACCACCTCCACGCGCTGGGTGGCGTTTATACCTACGATGACGCCGGTGGCGCGGTCAATCTGGCCGTCTATCCAGACCTCGCCGTAGTTGTCAATGTTGGTTTCAAAGAAGACCCGGGAGCCGGCCACGGACACGCCGTTTAGCGTTTCCGGGAACTCCACGGCGATTCGGTACCAGGCGAAGGTGAAGCCCTCGGATAGGCTCTCCCGCACGTTTTGGCAGATTCGCCAACCCGAATCGTCAAAGTCGGGCAACCGAGGGGGGCTGGCCAGCATCCTGGCGGTCAGTCCTTCGTTGGGTTCTCCTGGAACCAATCCTTCAGCCAGTCTCCACTGTCCATTTACTTTTTGGCGGCCTGCGTCGGTGTTCAGGTCCAAGGCCACTCTAGGCATGTTTTCCTCCAAGTTGGTTGCGATTGGATTTTTCTAGAATTTCAACCCCGGTTTACCCACAAGGCCAGCCTCCCCAGATGATTCGCCGCTCCGGCTGGCTCAGCATGACATATTATTTCGGGGTTGGTTGATGGTTTGTTGTTTCGCTCTTTCAGGCCCGTTAGTTCATGATCTCTTTGAGTCGCGTCATGGAGTCGATGTGTTGGTCGATGGTGGTCACGCCCTCGCCGGCGGTGCCTGCTGAGAGGTGGGTGGCGCCCAGTTCCTCCCAGGCTTGTGCCTCGGCCAGCCAGTCTTCCGGGTTGTTGCCGGCCAGGCGGATCCTGCCTTCCATGCCGATCTCCGCGGGGTCTCGGCCGGCCTGTTTGGCGTACTCGCGCACCTTCAAGATGACATCGCGCCCTTCATGGTCGTGGGGGAACATGGGGAACCAACCGTCGGCCACCCGGCCGATGCGGCGCAGCACCCGGTCGGTTGGTATGGGACGGTCTCCACCTCCGGCGCCCATCCAGATGGGAATGGGCCGTTGCACCGGCAGCGGATTGATGCCCGCATGGCTGATCTTGTGATAACGGCCTTCAAAGTCCACCACCTCATTGGTCCACAGCTGCCTTAGCAAGGTCATCTGCTCCTCGCAGCGCCGGCCCCTGGTGTGGAAATCTTGTCCCAACGCCTCGTACTCCACTGGATTCCAGCCCACGCCGATTCCCAAGCGCAACCTTCCCCCGCTGAGGACGTCCACTTCGGCTGCTTGTTTGGCCACCAGCGCCGTTTGCCTTTGGGGAAGGATCAGGATGCCGGTCACCAACTTGATCTTGCTGGTTAGACCGGCCAGGTATCCCATCAAAGTAAGGGGCTCGTGCAGATGGCTGTGGTAGGTGTAGGGAAAGCGCGGAACCTCTGGATGATGCCGCGGGTCCGCCCCAAGCACGTGATCCAATATCCGAACGTGGGTGTACCCCAATCCCTCTGCCACCTGAACGTAGTCACGCACCGCCGTCAGGTCGGCGCCAAGTTCCACCATAGGCAACGTGATTCCAAGCTCCATAGAAAGCTCCTTCAAGAAAATTCTAGCTAATCCCAGATCCGTGGCTAACTTGCGCCCGAGACCACAACAATGGCGGCAGAATACCTGCCGCCATAAATCGCCTAGTACATCCAGTGGCTGAGAAAAAGGCTAACTGGAAGCGGCCGCTGGCTTGGCCAGGAGTTCGTCCCAAGGACCTGGGAATCGTCCATTATTCAGGACATCACCGGCGAACAGGTTTTCTTCGCGGGGCCATTCGCTGCGGGGCAGCTCATAACCGACCTCGACGCCGTTGCCGTCTGGGTCTTCGATATAGATCCCGATTGACACCCCATGGTCGCCAACCCGGACGATTTCCACGCCCTTTTCTTTCAGGCGCAGGTACATCTCCTTCAAATCGTCGAGGCTGTTCATCATCCAAGCCATATGGTTCAGACCCACCCGGCCTTTCTCGGGACCGTCGGCATCATCCCCCACCTGGACCAGAGCAATCTCGTGGGATTGTTCGATGTCGGCCGCCATGAAGGCGACGGCGCCGGGCCGATATCCGTAGGTATGCAGTCCCAAAATCTCCTCGTACCACTTTTGGGAGCGCTCGGTGTTTCGCACGAAAATGTTCACGTGGCCTAGAAACTTAGGCGTGTAACCCATGTCTTCCTCCCTTTAGAGAAACGTTGATGATTGATTCAGCGATTGGCTCACCCTACCACGCTGGGTTTGAGCCGCGCGAGCAATCCAAGCCTTTGGCGTTCAGCGTTCACAGGAAATTTTAGTAAGCCGCTCGCTATATGGAAGCCGGCGCCACCGCCATGGCGCCGACGGCAATCCTGGGCAGGTCCACTTCCAGGAGATCCCACCGCTGGCCGCCATCGTCGCTGCGATAGATCTTGCCGCCATCGGTCCCCGCGTAAACCCGGTTCTGAATGCTGGGGTCCCAATCGATGGCCACCACCATGTCTTCCGGGTTTTCGCCTTGGCCAACGGATTCGATCAACGTCCAATGGCTCCCACCGTCGGTAGAGCGGTAGAACTGGGGATTACTCCGCCCGGCGTTGGTTGAGACAGCCACCAGCACCAGGCTAGCGTCATGGGGCGCCGCGCTAATGTGGAGGGTGTACCTGCGTTCCAGGCCGTTGTTGATCAGCTCCCAATTCTCGCCGCCGTCGTCGCTACGATATGGCGCCTGGGCGGTCGCCACGTATACGCGGCGGGGGTTCGCTTCGCTGATGTCGACCAAATGGATGTCGTCGTGGGTTCCGTGCAACTGGCTCCAAGTACTGCCGCCGTCGGTGGACTTGACTATCCCGCCGACTTCGATGCCGGCGTACATGGTGTTTGGATCGCCCGGCGCCGTGCGAAGTTCCCGCACGTGGGACATTCTATCCCCATGAAAGTTCCACTGGTTGGAATCGTTGGCCCGTTGGAAACCGGCGCATTCGCTCCAGGAATCGCCGCCATCGTCAGACCGGTAAACCGCCGCCGGCTCGCTTCCCGCGAACAGCACGCTTGGGTCTTTAGGGTGCGCCAGGACCGTGTGAGCATAGCCGGTGGGGTAAGAGGTCAAATGACGCCAGGTGTCTCCGCCGTCTTCCGTCTTGAAGACACCCGCTTCATAAGCGGCTAGATAAGCGCTCTCCGGTCGCGCTGGGCTCACCGACAGCCGGGCGGCGGCGTTGGCCAGGGGCGTGATCTTACCCCGCTGCCAAGTTGCTCCACCGTCGGAGCTATTCACGGCGCATACCCCGTCGTGGGTCCCCACAAAAATCCTGCGGCGCGAGTCATTTCCCTGTGTCATGGCGAATTTCTCCTAATTTAAGACTCTGGTGTCGCGACCCTGCAATTGGCCGCCTCAATCAAGGTGGAATCTAGCAGATGATGGCTAACGGTGTTGCCGGTAATTCTACACCTGATGTGAACATAACGTAGAAATGCCTCTTGTCCGCCATGGGGTTTTAGACGAATCAGGTGTAATGCCCAGCTTCCAAGTCGAACAGGTCACAAAGCAGTAGCGCCTTGCCACCAGCGAACATCTCCAGTCCTTCCAAGGCATAGCTGATAAACGCCGCGGGGTCGGGAACCGGGGGTGGAACGTCATCCCGGGCAGGGCCAACCTCGCGCACCGGCGCCCGGGGATTCAGGCCCGCCAATTGCCGGGCTTTGGCAAGCCCAGCCTCCAGCCCGCCCAGCTCATCCACCAGTCCTCGCTCCAACGCCTGACTCCCGGTCCAAACACGTCCTCCGCCCACGGACTCGACGGTGTCGCGGGACAAGTTCCGGCCGGCGGTCACCCGGTCAAGGAACACATCATAGACCCGCTGGATACTGTCCCAAACGGTTTTTCGTTCCTCGTCGTTAAAAGGCCTTTCGGATCCCAGGATCTCGGAATGCAAGCCTCGGTTCATGTGCTCTCGGTGGAACAGCAGCTTGTCCCAGAGCCCCCCGGTGATCACTTTGCCCGACAGCACCCCGATCGACCCGGTCAATGTGCCCGGTTGAGCTGAGATCCATTGGGCTGGAGTGCAAACGTAATACCCGCCCGAGGCGGCAACCGAACCCATCGCGGCCACCAGGGGCTTCTTGTCCGCTACCTTTTGGAGCGCCGCCGCGATTGCCTCGGACGCGAAAGCCGAGCCGCCTGGAGAGTCAACATACAGCAAAACCGCCGCCGCCCTTCTGTCAGCCAGCGCTTTTCGAACCTGCTGTACAACGGTCAGATCTCCCGACCGGGGTCCGGAAGCCATGGGCAACGGCAGCGGAGATTTGAACGGTGGTTGTTGGCTACGGCCGTCGACTATGGGGCCCTCGATTCGAATCAGGGCCACATAACGCCCCCTGGGAGTCAACGGCGGCCGGAGCAACTGCCTCCGGGCGGTGTCCCAAGCCGCCAATCGCGCCGCTTTGTCTCCTGCGCCAAGATAAGACGGCAGGTCCTCTTCGCTAATCAGCCGGTCAACCACCCGGGATTCCAAGGCTTGGAGATCGGTGTATGGAGCGCCGTCCACCAAGGCTTTGGCTTCGTCTTCGTCCAGGTTACGGCCCGTCGCCACGGCCTGGATAAAATCGTCGTAGTAGGCGTCGATCAACCAATTAGACATCTCGCGCGCTTCGTCCGACATGCTCGAACGCATAAGAGCGTCGCCTGCCGATTTGTAAGGGCTGATCTGAACGAAATCGGCCTTTACACCGATGCGCTCCAGCGCGTCGGCCAGAAACATGAACGTCGCTCTGAGACCCACGGGAGATGCTTCACCGCCGTTCTGCAACATTATCTCGTCTGCGGCGGCGGCGATGTAGTATCTGGTATTGTCATAACTCGACGACCAAGCGACGACCCGTTTTCCCGACGAGCGTAGTTCCCCAATAAATTGCCGTATCGTCTGAGCCTGGGCGGTAGATATCTTCAAACTGCGCAAGTGAAGGACCACGCCGGTAACGCGAGGATCTTGCTGCACGGCCCGGAACCGCTCGCCCAGATCTTCCAAGCTGATTCGGGGGTCGGGGAAAAGCCGTTTTCGCAGAAACCCGGCCCTGGGGCGCCGCAGCTCCGGATATTCCCCTTCCAGGATGAAGACAACATAGTCAGGCGCCTTTTTCAGCCGCCGGGTGAGATTCCCAATCAGCCAAAATAAGCGCCGTAGGACGAATAGTGGGAAACCTAACACTCGCCACCTCCTCTTCAACAGAAACACGACTACGGAAAGACGACAGCAACCAGCCACGGCCGGACCGCTCCGTTGAGTTTAACCCTTCTAGGCGCGGGGAGCGACACGCCTTACGCCAAATGACCCTCGCCTAGGCGTTTTGGTTGGCTCAAAGGTTACTAGAAGTCTGGCCGGAAACCCCGCTTCTCCCCGAGCCGGCGTTCTCTTAACGTCGATTATCGATGAAATAGTGGGTGTTGCAACGTATTACATGCACTACCATGCCATATAAGCCTTGAGTAGGTCTGCTTCGCGTAGCGCAAAACCCGGCCAATGGCTTTCCGGCCAGACTTCTAGTACTACAACGACGCGTTATGAGAAAACACGCTCAGGTCTTCTTCTTCAGCTACGGCAACGAACGAGTGCGAGTCTCCCATCATGGGAGACTCGCACTCGTTCGTTGCCAGCTTCAAAAGAAGCCCACCTGAGTTACCTTGTAGGATAACGCGTCGTTGTAGTACTAGGATGGAGGGAGGTAGTTCGACAAGTCTGTCCCAAGCCCTTCGGCTGCGCTCAGGCTAAACTCCGCCGAAGGCCTCACCACGAACGGCACGGCGTTCCAACCCAGCCAACGTCCAGGCCAAGGTGATGTGCCACAGGCATTTTGCCTGCTGTCTTGTTGATGATAAAATAATGCTCGCTGAGCCAGACAAGTGAAACCTAATTCTTTTACATAATCTGGCCAGCACGAGCGAATCAGGTTGTATCCTCACCCCCTAACATCCGCGGTAAGACAGACACGGGCCGTTAGCTCAGTTGGTAGAGCACCGGACTTTTAATCCGGTTGTCGCGAGTTCGACCCTCGCACGGCCCACCATCACGTACCGAACTGCGAACTCGCCCGGTTAGGGCGATCTCTGCGGCGTCCGCTCCACCGATGGGAGAGTCCTCCGGCGTGGGTATGGAGTAGACGATGGCGGCCTTGCCGGGCTTGACCTCGATCTCCTTGACGAAGGAGTGGACGAAGGCTCTGGTCTGAGTGAGCTCGCTGGTCTTGAGGAACGCGCTCATGTCCTCGGCGAAGGTGGCGATGGTGTCGGCGCTGTCCAGGAACTGCCGCCGGTCCTTGAGCAGCCTTCTCGCCTCCTCTGCGGCGACCTCCAGCTTCTCCTTGCGATCCCGGTGCTCCCTGATGCGCTCGGAGGCGTCGGCCATCTCGATGTCGGTGGTCTCGATGACCTGCCAGATGCGGCCCAGCCGCCGCTTGACCTCCTCAAGCTCTTCCTCGATGGTCTCCAGCCGCTCCCGCTGCTCGCTAGCCACCCCGTCCATCTCCTCGTCCAGCAGCTTCACCAGGTCGCGGATGTTGGACTCGGTAAGGATGTTGGCCCGAATCTCATCGACGATGAGCTTCTCGAAGGTCTTGGCGTTGAGCCGGGGGGTCTTGCAGGTCCCGCTGCCGCGCTTCAGGAGGGAGTGGCAGACGTAGTAGGTGTACTTGCCGCTCTTGGCCTCGGCAGCGGTCATGGCCTTGCCGCAGGTCTCGCACTTGAGCAGGCCGCTGAGGAGGTAGGGGCTGGAAGCCCGTCGGGGGTTCACCTGCTTGGGGGCGCGGGACCCGAGCAGGTGCCTGGCCCTTTGGAACTCCCGTTTGCTGACGATGGCGGGAAAGGCGTCCTCCACCCGCACCGGGTCGGCCTTGTCCTTGGCCTTGATTCCCCAGACCACGGCTCCCGTATACGCCTCGTTGGCGAGCATGGTGTGGATGGTGGTCTTCAGCCACTTCTTGCCGTTGGTGGTGGGGATGCCCTCGGCGTTGAGGGTCTTGGTCGCGTCGAGGATGCTCTTGCCCTGGAGCACCATGTCGAAGATGCGGCGGACCACGGCGTCGGCGGGCGGGTTCAGCTCCAGCGTGTGCCGCTTCTTTGGCCCGTCCTGGACGTAGACCCTCTTGTAGCCGTAGGGGGCGTAGCTGGTGACCCAGAAGCCCGTCCTGGACGTAGACCCTCTTGTAGCCGTAGGGGGCGTAGCTGGTGACCCAGAAGCCCCGCGACGCCGCCTCCCGCATCCCCCGCGTAACCTCTTGGGCAAGATTCTCGCTATAGAACTCGTCCACGCTCTCGATGATAGCCTCCATGAGCTTGCCGGTGGGGGAGTCGTCGGCGTGCTCGGTGATGGACACCACGCGGACGCCCCTGCGCCGGAGCATGGCCTTGAAGGCGACGGCGTGCTCGCGCTTGCGGGTGAAGCGGGAGAACTTCCAGACAAGGATCTCCTGGAAAGGGGATTCCGGCTTGCTGGCCTCGTTCAGCATCTTTTGGAACTGGGGCCGGTCGGCGATGCGTCCGCTCTCGGCCTCGTCCACGTACTCGCGGGCCACCAGGTAACCGTTCTTCTGGGCGTAGTCACGGAGCGCCCTGAGCTGGGCCGACACCGAGAGGTCCACGTCTTGTCTGTCGCTGGAGACCCTGGCGTAGAGGGCGGGCCACGGGGGTGTAGTCGTCCTGTAGCTTCATGTTCATGGGTGTGTTCTCCTTGCTTGTTTCTCCTTGTTCTGTTCAGCCCGGTACTCGTCCACCTGCCCCTCCAGATCTACGGGAGTGATGTCCATCTCGCGGGTGCGCCCTGAGGGCTACTCGGCATCCACTATTTCCCTCGTCGCCGTATCCCATTACTCGACTTACGATTCTTTCATAAACGGATTGTAGTAGTATCTCATCCCCCCTACGGTGTATCGTATTTGTGTTCGAGAGAACTGGCGTAAAGAGTAAGGATCAGGTGGACAACATTAGCACCCGACTTTTGATTCAGACCGATGACTTTTGATTCAACCAGGACTTTTGGTGCAAAGCCCCTCCGGGCCGTGAATCATGCCGAATTATACAGACGGCGGGCCGGCCACGCCGCATCAGACCCAGAGCCCAAGTCGGTGGCTCGAGAAGGGCGTCGGAGCCAGCGCAAGAACGGGTTGGTCCTAAATTCGCTCCGCGCACGGGCGCGCGTACCCGCGTCTTGTGGTATAACGCGTCGTGGTATAATGCAGAGCCTAAGAACAGTCGAATTGGACGTACGGGTTGGGACGTCGGCAACGAAGAACACCTGGAATTAGGAGGATGACCGTTGAGCACTCCATTGGCCTTCTTGACTATGGCTCTAGCGACTACGATCCTGGCACTGGTCGCATGTACTGACTCTGGGGGGGACAGTCGGCTCGAGGCGGTTGAGGATCGGGGCAAGGTCATTTGCGCCAGCCGCAACGACGTGGCTGGCTACGGATCGATCGACGCGGCCGGCAACAACATGGGCTTCGACATCGACCTCTGTCGCGCGCTGGCCGCGGCCGTCCTAGGGGACGCGAACGCCTTCGAGATCCGCCTGATCTCGGCCACCGAGCGCGGGCCGACGATACAGTCCGGCGAGGTCGACATGCTGGTGCGTACGGTCACCTGGACCACCTCGCGCGACGCGCAGTGGGGTAACTACTCCCACACGATGTTCTACGACGGGCAGGGCTTCCTGGTCAAGAAGAGCCTTGGCATCTCCAGCGCTCTCGAGCTCAAGGACGCGACCGTCTGCGTGACTCTCGGCACGACCACGGAGCTGAACCTCCAGGACTTCTCCAGTCAGAACGGTCTTGGCATCAAGCCGCTGACCTTCGAGGGCACCCCCGCCGTGGTGGCAGCCTACCAGGCGGGTCAGTGCGACGCGTTCACCAACGACCGCTCGCAGCTCGCCGCCATCAGCAGCGCCTTCGACAACCGCGACGATCACGTCATCCTGCCGGAGACGATCTCCGAGGAGCCTCTCGGACCGGTGGTTCCCCACGGGGACGACCAGTGGTTCGACATCGTCAAGACGGTGATGAGCATCCTCATCTACTCCGAGGCTTACGGCGTGGGCTCGGGGAACGTGCCCACGGCCACGACCGGTGACGCGAAGGTCGACCGCCTCTTCGGACTCGAGGGTTCGTTCGGCCAGGACAGCCTGGGCCTCAAGAATACGGTGGCGCAGGACGTGATCCGTTCCGTGGGCAACTACGGCGAGATATACGACCGCCACCTCGGACCAAACGGAATCGGCCTGCCGCGCGAAAACGGGCGCAACGCCCTGTGGGGCGACGCCCCATGCGGCGACTGCCCCAAGGGCGGACAGATATACGCCGCGCCTCTGAGGTAGAGAGACCGCTCTTGTCTGATGGACCGGATTCAGAAGCTCCCGACCGCGGCGATGCCGCGGAATCGCGCATCGCCGCGGTCGGGAGCTTCTGAGAGCCGCATGTCGTCAATACCGCGAAATCTGACGTACCAGGGCATCCCGCTCTGGCGGCACGTCCAGGTCCTACAGTGGACGTCCCAGATCGTGTCCGGGATCGTGGTGGTGGCGCTCGTCGTCTGGTTCTTCGTGAACGTCGGTGCCGCGATACAGGAACGTGAGATCCCGTATGGCTTCGGCTTCCTCTCCACCGCGTACCAGACCGGCATAAGCCACACCTTCCTCCCCTGGGTTGCATCGGACAGCTACGGTTACTCAATCTTCGTCGCGGCCGTCAACACAGTCTTCGTCGCCGTGGCCGGGGTCATTTTCGCCTCGGTGGTGGGGGTAGTCATCGGCGTTGCCCGGCTGTCGAGCAACTGGCTAGTCTCGAAGCTGGCCGCTGTATACGTCGAGTTCTTCCGCAACGTGCCTATGTTGATCATCCTGGGCTTCTGTTTCTACGCCTGGCTCGCTTTGCCGGAGGCGCGCCAGGGCTACACCATCGAGGGTTACCTCTACATCAGCAACAGGGGCATATCCATTCCCTGGATATCGGAGAATGGGCTGTACGCGGCGTTGGCCTGGCTTGCACTGGCGGCTGTTGCCGTCATCTCCGCGATCGGCGTTAACCGGCTGCTGACGCGGCGCGAGGTCGAGAGCGGGAAGGCGTCGTACCCTGGGCTGGCCGGATGTGTCGCCGCGGTCGTCATCGGCGCCGCGGCATGGTTGGTCGTGACCGCCGTCACCGGCGAATCTCCATTCTTCATATCGACGCCGACGGAGGGAGGCCGATTCCATGACATCGTCGGCGGATTTACCGCGCCGGCCGCGCTGCTGGCCCTGCTGGTCGGACTGGTGACGTACACTGCCGCTTTCATCGCGGAGATCGTGCGCGCCGGGATAACTTCGGTCGGCAGAGGTCAGACCGAAGCCGCATCGGCCCTCGGCCTGTCGCCTCTGCGCGTCCTGCGGGAAGTGACCTTCCCACAAGCCCTCCGCGTCATCATCCCGCCGCTCATCAGCCAGTACCTGAACCTGACCAAGAACAGCAGCCTCGCCGGCGCCATCGGATACTCCGACCTGATGAACGTCGCCAAGACCATGACACAGAGAGAATCGGCCATCTCCATCTTCATAATAGTCATGGCGGCCTACCTGGCCATGAGTCTGACGTGGTCGCTGATAGGCAACCTGTACAACCGGCGCATCGGCTTCACCCGAGGCTGACGGATGACCGCGAGCTACAACGATACGCTGGCTAGGCCCCCCCGGGTTACCACCGGCGCCGCCGGATGGGCGCGCGAAAATCTGTTCGGCACCTGGTACGACGCGCTGCTGACCGTCATATGCGGCACGGCGCTGGCTCTGGGGCTGTGGTTCGGCCTGGGTTGGGTTCTCGGAGACGCCGAATGGTCCGTGATTTCCGCGCTGGGCGGCCGGTTCGTCATCGGTAAGTACAACACCGTAGCCGCCTGCGCCGGACAGGACTGCTTCTGGAGGCCGCAGGCCGGCCTGATCATGGTAGCGGCGCTCCTGGGCATGGCCTGGGGAATTGCCGGCGGAGGCACGGCCAGAGTCGCGGCCATAGTCCTTGCGGTGGCGGCTTCGGCCTTCGCCTTCCTACCTTACAGCCTGAACGAGATGGGGCTGGACGTGCGCCTTCTGCTCTTGGCCTGCGCGCCCGCCACCGCCATCGGCTGGGCGGTGGCGACCTACACGCCGCTCGGGACCCCGCTCAGGCTCGCTATTCTAAGCGTCGCCGCGTTCGTACTGACCCTTGTGTTGCTCCGCGGGCTGTCCGGAGTGCCCGGGCTGCAGCCCGTGTCGGTCAATGACTGGGGCGGCCTGATGCTGAATCTGATCCTGGCGGTCATAGGCATCACGCTCTGCCTTCCCATTGGTATCGCCCTGGCTCTGGGCCGTCGCAGCGGCCTGCCGGTCGTCAAGGTGATATGCATAGTCTTTATCGAGGTGTTCAGGGGCGTGCCGTTGATCACGCTGCTGTTCATGTCCCAGACGCTCGTACCGCTGGCCTTCCCCGAAAACTTCCCGCTCAACTCTCTGAGCCGCGCCGCCATCATCATCACCCTGTTCAGCTCGGCGTACATGGCGGAGAACATCCGCGGAGGACTGCAGGCCCTGCACCCCGGCCAGGCCGAAGCCGCCCGGGCGCTGGGGCTGCCCGGCTGGCAAACGACGCTCCTCATATCGCTGCCACAGGCCATTCGCAACGTCATCCCAGCGATCGTCGGCCAGTTCATCTCGCTATTCAAGGACACCACCCTGGTGTACATCATCAGCATGCTCGACATCGTCGAGATAGGCCGCGTGTTCATCAGCAGCAACCTGGAGTTCCAGGACAACCCACGTGAGCTGTTCGTCTTCCTGGCGATCGTCTTCTGGATATTCACCTACAGCATGTCGTACGTCAGCAAACGCGTAGAGCATCACCTGGGCGTCGGCCAGCGCTAGTTGGAAACCGAGGAGGGCCACCATGACTGAGATCAGAGAAGCCACGACGGAACCGATCATCGTCTGTCGAGACGTCCACAAGTGGTTCGGGGATTTTCACGCGCTCAAGGGGGTCACGACGTCCGTGGGCCGGGGCGAGAAAGTCGTGATCCTGGGCCCTTCCGGCTCGGGCAAATCGACGTTCATTCGCACGATCAACCGCCTCGAGCAGCACCAGCGGGGCAGCATCGTAGTCGATGACATAGAGCTGACCAACGACGTCAGGAACATTGACGCCATCCGAAGAGACGTCGGCATGGTGTTCCAGTCCTTCAATCTGTTCCCGCACCTCACCGTAATGAGCAATATCACGCTGGCGCCGATGAAGGTCAGGAAATGGCCGCGCGCGCAGGCGGAGGAGGCGGCCATCGCGTTCCTGGAGAGGGTGGGCATTCCCGAGCAAGCAGACAAGTACCCCGCCGAGCTCTCGGGCGGTCAGCAGCAGCGGGTGGCGATAGCGCGGGCGCTCGCCATGCAGCCCAAGATCATGCTGTTCGACGAGCCGACTTCGGCCCTGGATCCCGAGATGATCAAGGAGGTCCTGGACGTCATACGGGAGCTCGCCACGTCCGGCATGACGATGATCATCGTCACTCACGAAGTGGGCTTCGCCAAGGAGGTCGCCGACAGGGTGATCATGTTCGATGAGGGCAACATAGTCGAAGAGGCCCCGCCCAACGACTTCTTCAACAACCCCCAGCACGAGCGCGCCCAGATGTTCCTGTCCCAGATACTCGACTGAGTCGGCCTCGGCGCCCGTCACGCTTCGCGGTCTGCGCCAATCCGCACGCCCGGAAAAGCTACGCGGCAGGTACGGAGTACCCGATCACCCTCTGCACCAGCTTGGCCGCGGTGAACGCGCCGGCCTCCGGGCCCTCTCCGGGACTCAGCTCCGTGACGTCGAACCCGACGATCTTGCGCTCGCTCGCCACTTCCCTCGTCGATAGGTCCGTGAAGTAGCGGAGAGCAACTACTCGCTGGTGATCGTTGGACAGCTGGCTGAGCGCTCGCCGAACCTCGTCCTTGTCGTTCACATAGCCGAACGCTGGGTCCGTGCTGCCTTGATCAGCCTCGGATAACGGTTCGACTGACAGCTGATGGCGAGCCTTCGCGTTGAGCGCCTGGTTGACCGCGATGCGGACCAACCAAGGTTTCACGGGCTCGCCGAGACGGAACGTTGCTATGCCTTTCCAGGCTCGCACGAACGTCTCTTGGACGAGCTCTTCGCTGACCGGCCTGTCATGTGTCATGAGATAGAGCGTACCCATCAGCACGTCCCCGTAGTACTCCACTATCGGACGGAATGCCTCGCGGTCGCCGCTCTGGCAGCGCCGGACCGCATCCTGCTCGTTGATCACGTTCTCTCCTGGTCGCCAGCGGCCTTCATTAGGAATATACAGGCCATTGAGACGATAGGTTCCCTACACTGCTGTGGTGAGCGACAGTTGACGAGGGTGGTCTGCAAGAAAGACATGATGTTGTTCGCTAGCGGCTGGGCCATACCGCTAGCCCTTTACTACCGGACCTCACGTGACCTGTCTCCAGTGTTAGGTCCCGGAATTCCTAGAGACTCGGACGGAAACCCCGATCGTCCCCAAGCCGTCGTTTTCTTAACGTCGATTATCGATGTAACAGTTGGTTATTGAAACGTATTACATATGCTATCATACCGCATAAGACTGGAATACGTCTGCTTGGCGTAGCGCGAAACCCGGCCAATGGCTTTCCGGCCAGACTTCTAGAGCACGACCGGTGTTTTGCTGCCCATCTGTTCCGCGACTCCTCAGGCTTAAGAGCAGAACATGAGTCCGGTACCCAGGATTCAACGGTGACCTTCAACCTTCGATTCTCTAGATGGACGACCATTCCCTTACTTAGTCACCTCTGCTTCTGAACTTGTCATCCGAAAGCAGTTTCAGCCCGTCCAGGATAGTGTACTGCTCGGAGGCGTCGGTTGAAGGGTGCTCGTTGGCCTCGTGAAGGCTCTTCACCGTTTGCTCCAGGATGGACGCCAGCCCTAGCATAGGAACCCCAGATAGTTGCCAGCGGCTCACTTTACGCATGCCCTTTCCATCGCCAGCGGTGTTCTACCGCAACTCCATCAGCAGGCTTAGTGTCGCAGTGAGGCCAAGCTCGCTATTGAAGGGATTTCCCTCGGGGTCCTCCGTGATGGTGGTCGCTACCACTCGTATGACGCTCACCGGCAGCCAAACCGTGGCCTGCCATACAGAGAGATCGGCGCGGGCAGGCAATGGTTCCTTTGAGATAGCTACGGTCGCATGAAGCCCAGCAATCTCCATTTGCTCGCCTTCCGGGGAATTGCTGGCACCACGGGGTCTTTCCAAAAACGACAAGAGCCTGGAGCCGTGTTCCGCCGTCCCGTAGACGAAGCGGACGGGCCAAATGCAAGCTGGCTCCGGTGGGCATGCGACAGCCTCGGTCAACGTCAGCGGAGGTAGCGCCGCTTCGCCCTGGGCCGGTGCACCGGACTTCAACCCCAGCCAGAACACGGGGAAGTCCAAGGATCTTACGTAGTCCAGGTCCTCCTCCAGCGTGTCCGCCTTCGGAGCATCCCCTGTTTCACCGGACACCGCCGTTCTGGATGTGACCGGGTGGTCCCAGCCCTGGACCTGGAGCGTGTAGTCGTTCCCATAGCTCGTGTAGCTGTAATTCCCAGGGCTGTCCGGCGCGTAGTGCATGGGGGCACCGCTGAATGGGTTGATGGGCCAGACAAGTCTGAGGGCTTCCAGGGCATCCCCCACCGACTCCGGCGTCAGCGCATCTGGGTAGCGGCCGTGTTGCTCTTCGTAATACTGCAACGCCTCGTTGAGCGCGTGAAAGCCCCGCTGAGCTACCCCATCCAAGGCATCGGCCCGCCGGAAATCCATAACCTGGGTGGGCGCTTCTAGCTGCATGTTTTCGCCGTAGCCCCAGAACCCGACCACACCTTCGTCCGTGTTTGAAGAGCCTTGCCCGATAGCCATGCGTCGAACCAGGCCCGTCTCCTCGTCTATCCACAGCCGGACCCTCACCTCCTGTAGCTGCTGACTCATGTACTCACTTGCGTCCTGAGCAACGGGCATAACGCGCGCGTTCTCCACGAGGTCCGGGTCGGCGCCGTAAGCTGCCAAAGCTGCACGCAGTTCTTGCTTGGCCGATGCTTCCAGCGTGGTGATCCCCTGGACGATGACGGTGACTCGTACGTCCCATTCGCTTCGCGGCTGACCTGGACGGTCGGCACGTTCGGAGAAACTCAGATGGTAAGGTCCTTTAAACGCCTCCCACTCGGCAGAGTCTTCCAGAGGGTACCCGAATACCTCGTAGCCCAGCCCCTCAAGCTTTTGGGCGTCGGCCCCTTCCGGGTAGGAAAAGCTCAAGATAGCCCGTACGTGAGGCTCCTGGGGAGGTGTCGTATCCACGAGGGCCTCCACGTCGAGGCCGGTAGACACGACCAGATAGGTGTGGCCGTCGATGGCCTCTTCCCCGACGATCTCCGGAGCGTCGGGGAAGCGCAGTGCGACCCGTGGGTCTGATATGACGCCAAAGAAGAGCCCAGAGCTGGAGTTGTCAGGCGACGTTAGCCAACGTGTGCCGCTTTCCGAGGATAAGGCCGTCCCACGGGAGAGGAGGAGGAATGGAGGCCAATCGCCGCCCATGTCTTGAAGGAGAGTGAGGCCTGGAGGATAGGTGAACGTTGGCATGGGCCTCGAAGGTGCAAAGGCGAAACTGCCCCGGAAGCTCTGCTGTCCATCATCTCTTGGGTATGAGCAAGAATCTCCGTAGCGTTGAGCGGAGCTTCACTAGAAACTCGGACGGAAACCCCGATTCTCCCCAAGTCGTCGTTTTCTTAGCGACGATTGTCGATGTAAGAGTGGGTTCTTGAACCGTATTACAGATACTATCATGCCACATAAGACTATAATACGTCTGTCTGGCGTAGCGCGAAACCCGGCCAATGGCTTTCCGGCCAGACCTCTAGGGGCGTCGGTGGCACTGGCGGGAAGCTCCGTTGAGGTGGGTGGAGGGACTTCCGGGTCGTCTGCTGTTCCACAGGCGGCTAAAACTGCTCCTAACGCGAGCATGACCATCACCATCACCAGTCTATTCACCAGAATGCTCCACTTCGCCCCAACGTTCCCTTACTCCGCGAGCAGTCCGCCGCAAGGATGAGCAGCCAGGTGCTCGTAGTACTAAGCACCGTGAAACCCGACGCGACACCCGCGCCCGTAATAGCGGCAAATCCAGCCGTCACCAAAAAATCCCCTTTGGGAAGAGCAATCGTCACGGCGTCCTCCTCACAGCAACCTCAGAGCAGGGCCGTCGCCTGGCCTGACCTGCCCTAAAGGAACAACCACTTCCGGTCCGTCGTTGGCGGGACTGTTGACCATGGAGGAGACCTCATGGACCTCCATCGCCTCGGCGGGATAAGGTCTCAGGATACCGTCGAGGGCAGCCGGATCCTGGATGTCGTGGTCCAGCCAGAGGGACTCCAGCTCCCTTGGCAGGATGACCGGCATCCGGTCGTGGATGGGACTGAGCGACTCGTTGGCCGACGTGGTAATGATGGCGCAGGAGCGGACGACCTCGCCCTTCGGGTCCCGCCACGCATCCCACAGACCCGCGAAGGCGAAGGGCTCACCCGATGCCATCGTGACCCTCATGGGCCTCCTGCTGGAGCCTTTCCCCTGCCACTCGTAGAAGCCATCGGCCAGAACCAGGCACCGTCGTCTCTGTAACGCAGTGCGGAAGCTGAGCATTTCGGCGACCGTCTCCGCGCGGGCGTTTATCATGCGATTGCCGACGGATGCGCTCTTGGCCCAGGATGGAATCAGTCCCCCCCGCATGTAGGAACCCCGCCTTTCGCTGCCGTTGGTCACGGTGAGCGCCATCTGCGTGGGGGCGACGTTGTAGCGGGGAGCGTGGGTCAGTTCAGAGCCGTCAAATCCGAACCGCTCTTGCAGCTCTCCTATGTCCGCTCTCAGGCTGTATCTTCCGCACATCTACGCTCAGTTGGAAAAGACGATTCCATAGCCCGAGCCCATTAGAATTAGCCAGGCAGAATCGCCGTTCCATTCCCCTTCGTTGTTCCTCTCAATTATCCCATTTTGGCGGCATCTCCGTCACGAAGAATCCGTAGTTTCTTCTCTTGATTTGTTCGCTTTCAACGCCAGTCATGGGCGGCGGTAGTGGCGGCCCAGTTCCGAGGCGTAGCGCCGTCCCAACGTAGCGCCTTCGGCCTCCAGCCATTCGGTGAACCGGGTGGAGGCGGTGGGTGGGTCAGCCGACACCAGATGGCCCGCCATCAGTCCGTCGATTTCATCCCTGGTCAGCACTACATCCCGCACCAACCAACCCGCCATTCGGGCGGCCAGCAGCGCCACGGAAGGCCGTACGTGAATCAGCCGGGCTCGGCTGCCTACTCGGCGAGCTATGAGCCGTACCATCTCCTCAAACGTGAATGTTTCTGGACCCACGGCGTCTAACACGACATCTTCGCTTCCCGCCCCGGCATTCACGGCAAGTTGCGCCAGGTCGTCTACGAACACCGGCTGTATCGGATAGTCCCCAGACCCTGCGATGGGGAACGCCGGAAACCGCCGCAGGAACCAGGCGATGTTGTTTATCAGCACATCCTCGGGGCTGAACAGCACCGTGGGTCTGAGGATGGCGTAGGACAACCCAGACTCGTGGATTGCCTTCTCCACCAGGGCCTTCCCCCGGAAGTAAGGAAGTGGCGAGTCCTCCGAGGGGTTGGTGATGCTGATATGGACGATGCGGCTAACGGCGGCTTCGGCCGCCGCTCTTATCAGGATGCGGGAGTTCTGAACCGCAACGTCATGAGTAACCGTGCCTCGTGCGAAGCGAATCCAATAGGTGTTGTACAGAGTGGCGGCTCCCCGAAGATTTTCCACCAAACCGTTAAAGTCGCCGAAGCCCAGAGGTAGAGCCTCCACCCGATCACCGAAGGGGCTGTGGGAAGTAGGAGTACGGGTCAACGTCTTTACAGTTGCTCCCTGTTCCAGCAACCGCCGCGCGATGTACTTGCCACTGTAGCCAAAGGCCCCAGTGACGACCGAGAGACTAGATCGGCTCATTGCCTTCCTGACCTCCGAGATCAGCAATGGCTGCAACAAGGAGCGCGAGGGCTGTTGGCAGGTAGAACATGCCGATCGAAGCTATCGCTACAAAACAGAATCCCAGAAGCACGACGGCGGGGCTCCAGAGGAGTATCTTGCGCATCGTCGTCTGTTGGAGCCGAAGGCCCAACAAAGTGAGGGCGGTCAACCGGATAGGCGCTAGAGGTCTGGCCGGAAAGCCATTGGCCGGGTTTCGCGCTACGCCAGACAGACGTATTATAGTCTTATGTGGCATGATAGTGTCTGTAATACGGTTCAAGAACCCACTGTTACATCGATAATCGTCGCAAAGAAAACGACGAGTTGGGGAGAATCGGGGTTTCCGTCCGAGTTTCTAGTATCGTTAGGCAGATGCCTCTAGCAGATGCGTCGAGTCAAATCTACGAGCTTTGGCAGAGAGAAGGCTTGCAAGGCTTCACAGGGATGCGGTTTGACAATGACAAGGGGGAAGTAATCCTCTACCCGGGATTCCCCAGATCAAACCACCTTTCCTGGATATAGCTCCCGCGGGGATACCGCCAAATATAATCCCGCATTCCAAGGGCGTCAAATGCGGTCTGATGCGGCCTGATTCACTCAAAGTCCCCGCTTTCATTGGGCAACCACTGTACTGCCAAGCGTAAAAGCCCCAAACCGCTGGTCTACGCCCAAGTCTCGCCCTTGGGAAGCTCTTTTGCCCTGTGCGACCCCGTAACCGTAACCAATCCCGACGCTCCTAAAGTGGACTAGCCAGGAGCCAGCCTAAGCCGACCAATTCGTTCCAGTATCCCGCCTAGCATTTCCCGGCTCACCAGCACCTCAGCAAGCTGAAACACCAGCCTTCCGGCATGGCGCACCAACCGTCCTCCAGTCTTGATCATCCTGGTCTGCAGACTGGTCAACGACCAGTGCTTCATTGCCTCCGGTAAGGCTAGCCTTCTCATGAAGTTGCCCAAGTTGTAAGCCAGTACGAACAACTCCAGCCTGACCTGATTGGCCACGAACTTGTGGCAGGACAACCTGGTCCAGTTCAGGGCGTACTTGCCTTCTTTTATCCATTGCTCCGCGGTGCCTCGGCCATTGTAAAAGCGGACTATCCCGATGTTTGGATAGCTCAGATTGGTGACGATGAAGCCCACTCTGGGAAACAGTTCTCCCTGGCGCCACTCCACCTTAGAGACCACTCTCCGAGCAACGTTCCAGCTCTGGGCCTGGTAGACGAAGTCATGATAGGAGACGATGGGCTTCGGGGAAAGCCACTCCGTAGGCCGTATCAGCCGGGGCGCTATCTCCCGCTGCAGCACCTGGTTGGACCGCAGCCTGATGGCGTAGCCGATGTTTCTTGCTTCCAGATAATCGTATATCTCCGGCTTGGCGAAGGCGGCGTCAGCACGAAACAGCAGCCTGACCGCTGCTGTCAAATAACGCTCCACCGCCGGATCAAGGACTTCTTGCCAATCATCGGCACTGGGGACGTTGCCTGACCGTAGCTTAGCTGCTTCACAATCCCCGAACTGGTTGAACAGAAAGAGAGGGTGATAGCAGACGCATTCAAAGTGGCCGTTATAGGCTGCTCCCTCCTGCTGGCCGTGCACTGGACTCTCGGAACTGTCCATATCCAGGATTACTCGCCGGTGTAGGGTATGGGCCATAGCTCGTTCCACCCAACGGGTATTTATTCGTGCCAGCCCCTTCAGGTTGTCCTCTTGGGTCAGGAACTCCGTCTCGAACCGGCCCATCTCACTGGTGCTGGCTCCTTTCCGCTCCGAGCCTTGCCATCCCACGATCACTCGCATGGCTGGGTCTTGGGAAAGGCGCACTGCGTCATTGGTGTCGTCGTAGCCGGCCAAGCGGCTGTAGATCGACTGTCTTAGCAGCGGAACCAGGTGGTGAAGGATATTGCGTCCGGTACGGCTTTCCTGGAGGTAGTCCTCAGCGATTTCGGTAAGGCCCAAGGCATCATCAAACTCTCGAAAGGCAAGAAGGCCAGCGTCGGAGGTGATGGTTGAGCCGTGAAATTCCAGGCGGACTTTGGGGTTGAATTGGAGCCGGAGAGGGGCATTTTCGCCGTCACCCATCAGGTGCCTCCATGATGCCTACGGCATCTTACTGCAAAGTGACATATCATGGAGTTATTATAGCTGGGAGCACGCAAAAAGGGCCCATAATTAGCCAATGGTTGAAAGACCATCGACGAATTACTGAGAAAGCTTTTTAGCCATATGGGAAATGTGGGTCTACTGGAAGGGACAAGTCCCTCACAGGATGGTCGCGCTTGTGCGGACGTTGCGGACCAGCGTCCCAGTTCGAGTAGTTGAAAGACCCTGCTCACTCGTAGAGCTTCAGCGGGAAGCAAGGCGGCTTGTCGAACTTGATCTCTCTGGGGCAGGCGTCAATGTCACTCAGGCAGGACGCAGCACAGTATGCCCCGGCCCACCAAACTATACAAGATCAAGAACATTCGGATTGAAAAGTTCGCAATTCGTCACGCGCAGGCCCACCAAACTGGAGAAAATCAAGAGCCTTCGTGCTCAGGTTTAGGTTGGCGCTATAGCAGGGCTGCCCCCAACGCTTCGGCGTAGTTGCGCACGCCCCCCTTGATTATCAGAATCCGCTATACTCACCAATGGTCAGGCGAGTGTGGTTCCGAGAGTGGGGCTGGATTGGCTAGCCCCGCGCCGTTGAGTGGACAGAAGGGGGGTAACGATTTGCTTCGTTCGAGAAGTTCGATGGCCTCCAGGGTCAGTCTAGTCCCAATGGGGGTGCTGATTCTCTCCGTCGCTGGACGCAGTGGCGACGCGCCCACTCCCATGCCCATCTCTAAGTCCGACGATCCAGCGGAGTTTACCAAGGCGTTCGTGGCACAGGCCATCGATCGTTACGAGGCCGAAGGGCGCGACGCGGCCCTCGCCTACCACGGCACGATGGAGAGCGTGGACGGCGAGTGGTAAGTTTTCGTCTTCGACGAGAACGACTGTGTAATAGTGCACCCGACGGTGTCTGCGAACGTAGGCGAAGACATCAAAGGGCCGTTGGGAACGGACCTGAATAGCTACAACTTCGGCGAGGACATGCTGACGGCAACAGAGGAAGGTAAGTGGGTCGGTTACGTCTATCTGAACCCTACAACTGAGAAGGAAGAGTAGAAGCACACGTGGGTAGTCAAGCACGACGGCCTGATCTTCGGTTCTGGATGGTACGAGAGGCAACAGAACCGTACCTCGTGTTCATCGATGGTGGAGCAGGCCGGACAGCGACCATGTTCGAAAGGCTTCCGCAGAGCGCCGGCCACTTAACACTCCACCGGGTGAACGATATCCACGCCGAGACATTCAGCATAGAGGTAAATTTCCTGACAGGCCGGTAGACCGGCAGCAGGGCAATCGTTGTTGATCAGAGGGTGATGACGTATCATATGAAATGTATTGAGGAGACGAATCTCCTTTGCATTCAACCCGTTCATCCTGGTTGGCAAATGGCATCAGCCTGAGGAGGAAAGGTGTTCAAGATCGATAAGTTCCGGTTGGTGGTAGTTGCTCTGCTTGCCGTTTTGACTGTGGCAGTGGCCGCTTGCGAGAGTGAACCCGAAAAGGTGCCTGATCCGTTGATTGTCGGCCACCTCAACGCCCTCACCGGGTCGCTGTCCTACTTCGGCGAGTCCCACTCAAACAGTATCGGCCTGGCGGCGGACCACATCAACCGTGCTGGCGGTATCCAGGGCGGCTCCGTGGTCTTGGTTCACCGCGACACCGCAGTGAATCCGGTCCAGGGAGTGTCCGCGGCTGAGGAGTTGGTGAATGTCCAGGGAGTGGTGGCGATCGTGGGGGCGTTGGCGAGCGGTGTAACTATACCTGTCGCCACTGCGGTGACCGTCCCCAACGGCGTGCTGCAAGTTTCCGGCGCATCGACCGCGCCCGCCATAACCGTGCTGGAAGATAACGATTTCCTGTTCCGTACTTCACTGTCCGACGCCTCTCAGGGCGTGGTTCTGGCGGATTTGGCCAAGGAGTTGGGCTACGAGAGCGCGGGCATCCTGTACATCAATAACGCATATGGGGAAGGGTTGGCGGCCCAATTCACGGAATCGTTTACCGCATTGGGTGGCACGGTAATCGCTTCGGTGCCTCACGAAGATAGCCAACCTACCTTCGTTTCCGAGTTGGAGAAGGCCACCGAAGGCGACCCTGACGTCCTGATCGCTATCAGCTACCAGCAGGCCGAGGTTTACCTACGCGAGGCCCTGGAAGGCGGTTATGCGGACACCTTCTTGTTCGTGGACGGCACCAAGATCCCCGAATCTTTCGCAGTCATCGGCTGGGACCTTCTGGAAGGCAGCTATGGCACCGGGCCGGGCTTCGAGGCCAACCCGTCAACCCAGGCGTTCATTGACTCCTATATGAGGACCTACGACATGGAGCCTGAGCATCCCTTCATGAACGAAACCTACGACGCGATGATCCTTATCGGCTTGGCTGCGGCCAAGGCCGACACCACCACGGACTCTACCGCTATTCGCGACGCCCTCCGGGACGTGGCCAATCCCCCCGGCGAGGTGGTGAGGCCCGGAGAGGAGGGCATCAAGCGGGCCATGGAGCTGATCGCCGATGGCAAGGACATTAACTACGAGGGAGCTGCCGGCTCGGTTGACTTGGACGAGAACGGTGACGTCATCACAGGCCACATCGAAGTGTGGAAGATCGAAGGCGGCGAGATCGTTTCGGATCGCCAAGTGCCGGTTGACTTGGGCCAATAAATCCAGCGCGGGCCGAAACTAGACTCCTAGCGATTGCGCCGGGACGCTGAGAGCAGATTCTCGGCGACCCGGCGCATGTTATTCGGCGCGGGCACATCGCCACGGATCAAGCGAGTTGGACCATCGTCGCGTTCGCCATCCCTAGCCAGCAGCATCTGGAGGGAACCCGCGTCGGGCGACATGGCGCTGCTCGCTCAGGATGCCGCCGGGGCGAAGCAGGATCACCGCCACGATGAGCGCGCCTATTATGAAGAGTCGGAAGCTGGGATCGGAAAGTATGCCTGGCAGGGACTGCGTGCCGGTCCAGATTCCCCACACCACGAACGCTCCCAGGATTGCCCCCTTGTTGTTGGCAGAGCCGCCCACCATCAGCATGGCCCATATCACGAAGGTAGCGAGCAGCGGGTCGAAGGTTAGCGGGGAGAGAAAGCGGATGTGGTGGGCATAAAGCGCGCCGCCGATACCCATGATCATCGCGCCCATGATGAACGCCTGGAGCTTGAACTTGAATACATCCTTACCGCTGGCTTCGGCGGCCGTCTCGTCCTCGCGAATGGCCCTCAGCACCCGTCCCCAGGGAGAGTTGACCGCCTGTTGCACCGCCAGATAGAGCGCCGCCAGCGTGACGATCACTACCGCTAGATACAGGTAGTTGTAGATGTCCGGCGCTATCCAGTCGCCCAGAAACTTTGGGATTCTGTACAGCCCCTTGGAGCCGTTGGCCAACCACTTTTCGTTCAGGAATAAGAGGCGTACTGTCTCGGCGATTCCCAGCGTGGCTATCGCCAGATAATCGTCGCGCAGCCGCAGAGCAACGTAGCCAATGACCAGCGCAATCACTCCGCAGCACAATGCTGCCGCCACCAGTCCAAAGACGAACCAGACGTCGATGCCCAAGTCCAGATAGCTCAGACTGGACCAGTTGCCGCCGAACTTGAAGTCCTCGAACAGCGTCGGGTCCGGCGACGAGGTGGTCAACAGCGCCGATGCGTAGGCGCCCAGCGCAAAAAATCCGGCGATCCCGATGTTGAATAGCCCGGTGAACCCCCAATGAACGTTCAGCCCCAGGGAGAAGACGGAATAGATGCCCGCCATGATGGCAAAGCCCACCAGGTAATCGAGGATGCCGATTACTTCCAATTCAGCTCCGTGGTCCTCCCAAAATTCCGCGCGGCCGCACCAGCAGCACCATAATCATCAGCGCGAAGGCTACCGCGGGTTTGTAGCTGGGGTTGATCCATTGAGTCGAAACTTCAGACGTTACTCCGATGACGAAGGCACCCACCAGCGCGCCGTATGGGTTTCCGGTGCCTCCCAGGATTACGGCGGCGAACAGAGGGATGAGGAACTTCCAGCCCATTATGGGCAGCATGTTCGCCTGAAATACGGCCAGCAGGATGCCAGCGGTGGCGGCCAACGCCGCGCCCATTCCCCAAGTCCACCATATGACGCGCTGGGTACCGATGCCGCTGACCAGGGCTAGGTCAGGGTTGTCCGCTGTGGCGCGCATGGCCTTGCCCATTTTGCTGCGGCTCAGCACCAGATACAACGCCACCACGAGGATGACGGCCACGATGGCGATGAAGATAGCGTCCGGCGGTATCCGCACGTCCATGGGTAGGTGAAACACCTGCCGGGTCTCCCTCGGCAAGCGCTGGACATCTCCTCCCCAAATCAGCTGCACCAACCCGCGCAGCGCGATGGCTACTCCCAGCGAGGCCATTGAAACCACTACGGCGTTCACGCCTCGGTTCCGCAGCCGACGGTACACTACCACGTCCAGAGCGATCGCCGCCGCGGCGATGACCGCCGCCGCTATCGGCAAGGCAATGAGCAGAGGGTAGCCGAATGTGAATGGCCCCAGACCCTCGCCCTCAACTCCAATCTTCGGAAGCAGGCTGCCGATAATGAACAGCGCGGCGTACGCTCCCAAGGTCATATAGTCGCCGTGAGCGATGTTGGCGAAATTGAGGATGCCGTAGATCAGGGTCAAGCCGATAGCGCCTAGGGCGATGATGGCCCCGAGGAAAATGCCGTTGACCACCAGCCCCATCTTGACGAAAGGCAGGAAGCCAATGGCCAGCGCCGCCAACACTATGACGGCAGTGGTGTGCGCTGGCGTCCAGGCCGAGCCGATTTGTCGGGCGGTATCGCGCAGGGTAGTCATCTCGGACTTTCTGAGCGCACGTCTTGATTAGCCTCCTAGGTACAGACTGGCTACTTGCGGGTTGTCCAGCAGGTCAGGGCCGGTGTCGTCCAGCCGGTTTTCCCCCGCAACCAGAACGTAGCCTCGGTGCGACATTCGCAGCGCTTCGCGGGCGTTTTGCTCTACCAGCAGCACGGCTACGCCGCTTCGATTAATGTCCCTGATGCGCTCGAAGACCAGGCCCATCATCTCTGGAGAGAGCCCGGCGGAGGGTTCGTCCAGCAGTATCAGCGCAGGGTCCAGCATCAGCGCGCGGGCGAGGGCCAGCATCTGGCGCTGGCCACCCGACAAGGTTCCCGCCTTGCGGCCCGGCCGCATGGCAAGGTCTGGGAAGATTTCGAACATCTCGTCGATGCGTCCCCGGTAGTCGTCGCGACGGATAAAAGCGCCCATATCCAGGTTCTCCCGGATGCTCAGTGAAGGAAAGACGTTGCCGGTTTGGGGGACATAGGACAAGCCAGTGCGCACCGCCTGATCCGGTTGAATCCCAGATATGTCCTCGCCCCGGAACATGATGCTGCCCGATCGCATCCGAATCAGACCTACGATGGCCTTCATCAAGGTGGATTTCCCGCAGCCGTTGGGGCCGATGATCGTGACGACCTCGCCCATGCCCACGGTAATAGACACACCGTGCAGTATCTCGGTCTCTCCATACCCGGCCACTACGCCGCAGGCATCAAGCAGTGTCACCGGTTGAGCCTCCCAGATATGCTTCCAGCACCTGCGGGTTTTGCCGCACCTGTAGCGGCGTTCCTTCCGCAATTACGGCGCCGTTGGCCATGACGATAATCGGGTCGCACATAGCCATGACGAATCTCATGTCGTGCTCAATGATTACGAACGTGATGTCCCGCTCGACGCTAGCCAGAAGTATGTTCTGCGAGATGCCTTGAAGCAGCGTACGGTTGACTCCGGCGCCGGGTTCGTCCAATAGCACCATCTTGGGCTTGGCCATAAGGACGCGTGCTAGCTCCAGCAGCTTCTTCTGGCCGCCGGACAGATTCCCGGCGTACTCGTCGGCCAGGTGAGATAGGGTGAGCAGCTCCAAGACTTCCATCGCCTGTACCTCGATCTGGCGCTCCTCACGGGCCACTTTCAGGGGCATCAACCAAGATGCCCAGATGTGTTCGCCCGTCTGTGGAGCGGGTACCAGCATAAGGTTTTCCAGCACCGTCATGCGCTTCATCTCCCTAGGGATCTGGAAGGTGCGCACAAGGCCCAGACCGAAAGTCTGGTGCATTCCCATCTTGTCGATGCGCCGGCCGTCGAAGATGACTTTCCCGCTGGTCGGAGACATCGCGCCGGAAACCAGGTTGAACAAAGTCGTCTTGCCCGCCCCATTGGGGCCGATTATCCCCGTGATCGCGCCCCGCTTGATCCGCAGGGAGCAATGGTCAACGGCCCGCACTCCGCCGAAGTCCTTCACCAGGTCGTGAACCTCAAGGATAGGCGCTGTGTTCGTCAAACTGCCTCCATGCTATGGGCGGCCGGTACGGAAGTGCCGCCGGTTTCCGACATTTCCTTCTTTAGAACTCTGCTAGCTGAGAGGTGCCAATGCCTCTGCCACGATCCTTGAGCCGACGTGCCTGCAACAATGGTGACCAGTTGGCGCTTGCAACTCCCTGCTGTGCCGCTCCAGCGTCAGTGCTTCTACGGTATATAATAATGGAATCGAGCGGCCAACGCATCCATAATTTTGGGGCAAGATCGTATTTGTTCCTATTTCGGTTGCCAGCCCGGTGATTTATTCATCCATATAGATCAGGTGTAACATTCTCGCCTAGCATGAGTATGGTATTGGGCACAGGGTTGAGCCGGTCCAGGGAATGACCATCTTCAAGGTTCGACCTTTGTCCACAACATAGTTGTTTGGTAATAGATATAAATTACCTTCTCTCAGGTCGTCCTCTCATTGGGAATTCCGTAGAAAAATTTTTCTTTCGAATAGGGCCGCTGAGACGAAAAAGCAGAAACGCCAGCGAAGTTCCCTCTTGAATGCAAGCCCAGCATGTCGGGAGTAGGGCAACAAGTCTAAATGCTGGTATTCGATTGTCGATACTTCGGACGCAATTCGGGGACTATGAATAATTAGCTGGATCCAAGGGATAATAGGATTCAGATAATCGGTGTAATCCCCAGATCTCTCGAATCCGGAAAATTGATGGCCAAGTGCCAGGCTGCGAGGGCCATGGTCCCCGGTGATTATGATGGGTAAACGATCATACAGTCCGGCAGACTTTAACTTGTTAATAAACACCCCGAGCAGGTATCAACAAACATCACTTGGTCTACATAGGCGGTTGCCACTTCATCAAAATTTTCGAAGCCACTGACGGCCGATACCTCCCTAATCATGTTTCCTTCACCATCAAATTCGTAGGGTTGGTGGGGAAGCAAAGAGTGGACAAAATAGAAGCTACCTCCCGAGTCTGGCTTCTTAGACCTTTCAACAGACCTGTCCCACAACGACCTCCTGTTTTGGTGAACGGGGTCGAAGGGTATCACGACGGGAAATTGGCAAATGGGAGATCGACCATGATCAGATTGTCAGTTGTAGAACGCCTGTGTAGTTATTTCGATTGCCAGCAGGGCGACCTATTCGTGTTTGTCAGTGTCCCTGATAACGGGTAAATAGACCCCCTAATTCGCCGTCTGTTGCCGTGCTATCTGAGGTGGACCCATAAATTCGGACAGGTAGCCAAGTGAGAGTTCTGCTCCTAAAATAAGCGCAGCTGTGGCTGCGGCCTGTATTCAAGGCCCAGGTGGCCTTGGAGGCGGTCATCGAATAAAAAATCTTGGCCATTTTCTGGGATTGAGCAAAAGATCACCTGAATATCATTGATCTACAAGTCGGTGTGAGTTGTGGAGGGCGTGAGGGAACCAGGGCAATCTCTGGTTTGCCAAGAATCTAGGCTATCACGATCATAGCAATCTTACTCGTCATTTGGGTACCGACTGGTCTGGTATTTGAGTCGCTCCGCCGCTTGGGCACAAGGCATTCTTACCCGCCCAGAGTAGAAGAAGAACTCATTAGCAAGGCAACCTCGCAAGCAGGATAGCCCGAATACATGGACTGGTCACCTTCGTTGACCGTCAGCCACCTCCAATAGACTGGGCCCCTTCATAACCCTCTTGTTCCCATCGCCACGGACTGCCATAGTGCGGATTCTCATAACTAATAGCCAAAATCACCGTAGAAGTAATAATATAACAAGGAAGAATTCAAGCTAGGCAAGCTTGGAAGGTTATTAGATGGCTACAGAAGAGCCAAACCCAATACTGCCGTCCTCCCCTCAAAAGGGCCGAATAAAAATCGATGCCGGTCAGCTGGTCCAGAGGTCGAAGTCCCGTGTGCTGTTCGAATTGGCAATTTCAAGTCGAAAGGGATGTACGAAGCGGCCCGACCGATCACCGGACGAAGTGTCCACCGCTTGTGCCTAAGTTGTTTCCGCACCGCCATGTGTCCTCCGCTTAATCAAATGGCCAGGTTAGCTCAATCGGTACACACTTCGGCTCTAGATTTGATTAAGGCGACTTTCCCCTCAATCTCCTCTGGGGATCTTGAATGCTTCGAGAACGAGTATTCGGTTCTTCAGGCCGAGTTGGAGCGCCGTTACACTGCCTGCAAATAGGTCGTAGGCGGGCTGTAGCCGCCCAACCACGATTGGTGCACCGACCGCTCTCGCCTCTCTAACGTCCGAGGTAACTAACATGGGTCGGGGAGCCACGATTGCCGCGATGTCCGAATGCCGGAAATGCCGATACATGCCTTCAGCAGTTTACAAATGACTCGACAAACACCACATTCCCAAATCAACAACAAGCCACCTCGAAACTGTTCAGAGTTGAGGGGAAGTGAGCAACCGGCGGCATTCCAGGAGGGGATTGAGACCTCTGGCCCGCCAGGTGCCAAAGAGGGATGCCAAGGTCATCTTGCTGTCGGCGCCCTGCCCTGAGCGGGCGCCGCCGCTGATCTTGCGACTGGTTACCAGATGCCGCAGGCTCCGCTCGGCGGCGTTGTTGTCTGAGGGCACGGCTGGGTCCGACACGAAGACAAACAGTTCCTTGATGAACCGTTCCATGCGCCGGCAGAGCTTGGCCTGAACCGCCAGGGGATCTTTCGCCAGGGGATCTTTAAGGAAAGGCCGCGCCAAGACCATTAGTTTCTCCTCCAGCATTAGCTGGGTGCGATGGCCTGGCTGGGCTCGGGGAAGGACCGAGGCCTTGGCCTCCGTGTAGACCTGGTGAACCGCCTCGGCCCACTGAGCCAGCCCAGCGTCTTCTGGGTACAACCCTTTCAGGTCATGGATATCCCGCAGCAGATGAGCCCAGCACCGTTGCTTCAGGCCCGGGTAGTGGTTATAGGCGGCGTAGAAATCACTGACCAACACTCCGCTGAAGGAGGAATCCAGCACCTCATCCACCACCCCCTTATCCCGACCCCGACGCAGGAAGTATCGTTCGCTGGGAGTGCTGAAGGTCCAAACATAGCCGTTGCTCCCGTCCTGGCGCCAGCCGGTTTCGTCGCCCTGCACCACGGGACTGGCGCGGACTTGCTCGAGCACCTCTCGCACCGCCGTCTCAGCCTGACGGGCTACTCCATGGACGGCCTCGACGATGGCGCCAACACTCAGGTGCAACTGATGGACGCTCTCCAGGTACCATTGGATGATTCTTATGGGCAACCGTCCCTCCTCCCGCAGGGTCACCATCAGGCTTACCAGATTGACCCCCAGGCGCTGCTGGCCCAGAACCACCCCCTGCAGGGCCTCTTTGGGCAGCCGGCGCCGCTGGCATACCGGACAGATGCGGGCTACCAGGGCGTGCTCGGTCACTTCTACCGGAGCCACCGGTAGCTCAATGACTTCCCGAGTTCGCTGTACCCATCCGCCGTTCAGGTGAGTCCCGCAGTCGGGACAGACCGCCACGGCATGCTCCACCCGCCGGGTAGGAGTCATGCGCTGGCGGGCGAAGCCATGGCGGCGCGGCTTTCTGGGCTCCTTTTTCTCCGGCGCTTGCCGGCTGGAGTGCGGCTGATTACCCGGCATCCCCGACGACCCGCGCCGGTTGGGACGGGATTCCAGAACCCCAATCCGCCTTTGCAAATCGGCAATGACTCCCCGCTGGCCGGCAATTATCTCCAGCAGAGTTTCGCCACTCGCCGCGTTCAGGTCTAGTTCAGTGTCCACCTCCCTGGTATGCCACAACTCCCCCGGCCATGCCAGCGCTTTTCCAACGGCTTTGAGCCAATTCACCTCATCAAGTCTGAACAGTTACGCCACCTCAAATACCCTTGTCCAGAACTGTAACTTACCATAAAATTTATTGGGGACAGCATTCACCCAATTATTCAAGCCCACTGGCCGACTGTCGCTCGGAACGCTCGAGGCTCAACCATGCACAATGGGGCACCGTTGTTGGTTCGAAATATCACCAAACGCTACAAAGGTGGGACCTGGGCCAATCGAGATATCAATCTTAGAGGTCATTCCGGGGAGATATTGGGAATATTAGGGCCCAACGGGGCTGGAAAAACGACCTTAATTCGTCAAATTACAACCGAATTGTTGCCTACCTCTGGTACGATTAGTGTCTTGGGTCGGAGTGTCGTTGAAGAACCTAACCGAGTAAAATCTGTGTTGGGTGTGATGCCCCAAGAGGCGAGTCTTTTTGACTACTTGACCGTGTACCAGCACTTGAGGATTTTTGCCAAGCTTCGTGGTTTCTCACCACAATGCGCTGCCAAACGAGCCGGTCAGTTGATTTTAGATCTGAAGCTCGACGGCCACCGAGATCAGCCGATAAGGGAACTCTCAGGCGGGCTCAAACGCCGCGTTTTAGTCGGTATCGCGGACCTCGCTCACCCTCCCGTGATGGTACTAGACGAGCCGACCACCGGCCTAGACCCTCAGTCAAGGCGTGACGTCTGGTCTTTGTTGCGCAGGCGCCGCGAGGAGGGCGCGTTCGTCTTACTTACGACCCATAGTATGGAAGAGGCAGAAGCGCTTTGCGACAGAGTTGCGATAATCCGAGGTGGCCAAATTCTGGCGATAGACACGGTGACAAACTTGCGCGCCAATCAAGGATATCAGTTCAAAGCAACCTTTTTGCCGTATGGATCCAATGGGGACATAGAGACACTGTATGGCTCAGGAGATCAAGAACTGATAGACAAATTACGAGAGATGGGCGTCCAACAGTTTTCTGTTGAGCGAACCAACTTGGAAGATGTATATATTGCTATGACGCGCGGTATGGGCGGCAGTGATGATTGGACACCCTGAATCTGGAGTCAGTGATCTCCACCGCACCTATGTGTCCAAAAATAGGGTTAAGTTCCTGAGGGACATTTGGTCCGTATTGGAAATGAAGACCCTATTTCTCGTAAGAGGATGGTATTGGTACCTTATTCGAGCCCTTATGTTTCCCATCGGAGTCCTGTTCTGGCTACGTGTGATGGTACCCGACGAACCCGACATCAACCTTAGAGTTTTGGCGGGCGCAGTGATATTTGGCGTTTCATTAGCCACCGCCAATCTCGTATCGCAGCAAGTCCTTCAAGACAAATTCCTCGGTCGGCTTAACCTTCTGGCCACCATGCCCATGTCAAAAGCTTCTTACGGGGCGGGAGTAATGCTTTTCTCGACTTTGCAGTCGACACCAATCGTCGTCGTATTGATGGTTCTTGCGCCCGTCATTGGAGTAAATTTGGAACTAAGTTGGACGTTTTTCCCTTTGATCGTTGCTGCGGTGATTGGCATCTCCGGCATTGCATTGTTGATTTCTAGCTACGCTCCCTCCTTGGAAGTCGGCGGGATAATGGCCAATTTTTTTGGGGTTGTGCTAGTAATGGCGTCGCCCGTATTTTTTACAATGGACCAAGCACCACCCGTTTTGCGTTTGGTTGGTTGGGTTTCACCGATGCGCTACGCCGCCGATGGAATTACGAAATCTATTTCGGGCGATCACGATATTTGGGTCGAGTTAACCGTCCTAACGACTTTTGCCGCGGCGGCAATGGCCATTGGCTTGTGGAAATTAACATGGAGGGAGGTGTAATTATCCTCACAATAGTCCATCACTTGGACAACCCTCAAGACCATAGGTTATGCTGCCTATTTTCGCCATGGCGCCATCCAGAGTTGGACGCTATGCGTCCAGCTTGCGAAATCGTTCTATTCGGCCGCGAAGAAAGTACCCCGGAAGCATGCCAACAATTAGGGCCGCGCCAAGTTTCTTATGCTGAAAAGGATAAATCGGGAGTGCTGAATGGAGGCATCTAACGGATTTGTTATATGGTTAACCGGACTCCCATCATAGGGTAAGAGCACCTTGGCAAGACTTGTGGAGGCGGAACTAATAAGGGAAGGAAAAGAAGTACAAGTTTTGGATGGCGACGAGGTCAGGGCGCGGTTGACCCCGGGTCTTGGTTTTAACAGAGAAGACCGCGACGAAAACGTTCGTCGAATTGCGTACGTCGCTAAGCTTCTGTCCCAGCACGGCGTGGTAACCATAACCGCGGCTATCTCTCCTTATCGACAAGCTCGCGATGAAGCACGGCGGGAAGTTAATCAGTTTTTGGAAATCTATGTCAAATGCCCTGTGGAAGTTTGCATCGTAAGGGACGTTAAGGGACTCTACCAGAAAGCAATAGTCGGGGAGATACAGCGTTTCACCGGTGTCTCCGACCCTTACGAGGAGCCGTTAGATCCTGAATTGGTTATAGAAACAAATTTGGAGTCCGCCGAAGTCAGCGTAAAAAAGGTCATGACCTACATCCACCAAAAATGTTCAGCAACCAAGGTCGTCGATTGATCGGTCCAAAAACATCAAAATTAATCCATTACTAAATTAATCGCTTGCCGAGAAGGAAGCAGCTAGGGAAGTCTAGCAGGATGAAAGGCAGACACCATATCTCCCTTGAGGACAAATAGTGACACTACCGACCGACAGGGTTCGAACGATTAGATCAGAGACGACACGACCACCGGAATACCTATAAAAATTTGCGGTCGATTGATGCTACTTAACGCCGTCATACACTAGTAGTCCAACAGCTTTGAAATGACGGCTTGCAGGAGTATTCTTCTAAACATGGGATAAACAGGACTGGGTTGTGGGGTGATGAGGATGTCAGTCAAGAAATACCGGGTTAAGTTGACCACTGAGGAGCGACAGGAATTGAAGGTGCTGGTGTCCCGGGGGCGGGCGGCAGCATACAAGCAGACCCACGCCCGAGTTTTGCTGCTGAGCGATGAGGGGCAAGGGGACGGAGCCATGAAGGACGAAGAGATTGCCCGGGCCCTACGGATTGGTTGCTCGACGGTGGAACGGGTGCGCCGCCGCTGCGTGGAGGAGGGTGTCGACGCGGCCTTGGAACGCAGGGTGCAAATCCGGCGTCGCCGGAAGAAGCTGGACGGTCAGGGGGAAGCCCACCTGGTTGCCCTGGCCTGCGGAGAACCGCCGCGGGGACGGGCGAGTTGGACGCTGAAATTGTTGGCCGACCGGCTGGTCGAATGCGAGATAGTGGACCGCATCAGCCCTGAGACGGTGCGTCAAACGCTCAAAAAAACGAACTCAAGCCCTGGCTGAAAGAATGTTGGTGCATCCCGCCGGGAGGCAGTTCGGAGTTTGTCTGCGCGATGGAAGACGTGCTGGAAGTCTACCATCGCCAATACGGGGACAACGAAGTTCTGGTCTGCCTGGACGAGACCAGCAAACAACAGGTGAAGGAGACCCGTCTGCCGCGTCCGGCCCGGCCTGGGGCTGCCGGCAGCTACGATTACGAATACGAGCGCAACGGGGTGAGCAACCTGTTCATGTTGTTCGCGCCGTTGGAAGGGTGGCGCCGGGTGGAAGTGACGGACCGGCGCACGAAAGCCGATTGGGCCCGGGTGGTCAAGCAACTGGTGGACGAGGACTACCCGCACAAAGACCGGATTGTGCTGGTGATGGACAACTTGAACACCCACCACCCGTCCTCGTTGTACGAGGAATTTGAACCTGCCGAAGCGCGGCGCATCGCCGAACGGTTGGAGATTCACTACACTCCCAAACATGGGAGTTGGCTGGATATGGCCGAGATTGAAATCGGGGTGATGGTTCGACAATGCCTGGACCGCCGTATTCCCGACCAAAGCGTCCTGCGGCGGGAGGTGGGAGCGTGGCAGCAACAGCGCAACCAGGACGCAATACGGGTGGACTGGCGCTTCACCACCTCGGATGCGCGCATCAAACTGAAGTCCCTCTACCCGTCAATCCAACACTGATGGACTACTAGGGACCCATGAAATTCCTACCACAGGAAGTTAATAATCTTGTACGCGAACATCGCCTCCAGGTGTGGCTGCTGTTCGGGCTTATCGGTGTTACAGCAGTTTTAGAGGCCATGGCACTCGTCTCCCTGTTGTTTCTAGGGCACAGAATCCTCGGGCAGGAGCTCCCGGAATTATTTGCTGGTACGTGGATTGGTCAAATTCTGGACGGATTTTCCGATCGAGTTGCATTGGTCGTCTTGGGAATTGCCTTTTTGTCCTTCAACATGTTTCGTTTTTCGACGTTGCTTGCTTACCAATACATAGGTCTCAGGTGGTCAATCAGAGTAGTTAGTATATTAAGCAAAAAAATCATGGGTAGGGTCACATCTGCCGATTTGCGGCTTTTTAGTGAATCTCAACCAGGCGAAATAATCCATGCTATGCTCATAGGCCCGGTAGGCGCCGTTCTGGCTGTTGATGCCATAGTTAACGGGTTGTCGGCATTTTTCTTGATTCTCATGATCGGCATCACACTAAGTCTCATGTCGCCACTGTTATTTGGTATTTCGGCCGTCATGGCCTTGATCTTCTTTGGGAGCATTGTGCATCCGACTGGAAGGCGGGTGAGGCGATACCAACAAGACCGATTTGCACGCCAGTCAGCGGCTGCAGAAAAAGCTTCGAATATCATAAACGGCATTCGAGAAATTCGCGCGGCTGGGACGGAAAATACTTGGATCGGCGCCTACGCCGCCGACGTTGAGGGCTCAGAAGGGGCAAGAATGCGTGTGAATTTTCTAACCTGGTTACCGGGGGCAGCGTTGCAAACAGCCCTCCAGATTGGATTTGCGATTGCCGTTGTTTCTGTAGCGCTTATCCGATCGGGTGAAGGCATCTCGGCTGAAGTCGCGATTTTTGGTGTATTCGCTTATGCGTTATTTCGGATTTCCCCATTATTTAACCAAATGAGCAGGTCCTGGATCCATTTGGCCGAGGCTTTGCCAAACCTGCAGAATGCTGAAAAATGGATTGGTTCGCCTCAGGATGCCCTATCATCGGGGACATTAAATGCGTCGCATCTCCGTAAAGGCATTAGATTTGACCAGGTCTCATTTTCTTACGATAGTGATGGTCATGCACTAAAGGATGCGTGCTTCCTGATCGAGGCAGGCAAGACGACGGCCATTGTCGGGCCATCGGGGTCCGGCAAATCCACATTGATCGACCTAATCCTCAAGTTTCGATCACCAGATACAGGTACGATTTGGTTGGATGACCAGAACCTCAAAGACGTTGAACGCCGAAGTTGGCTCGACCGCGTCGGATTGGTCGATCAAGAGGTCTTTCTTTTTGCGGGAACTATAAAAGAAAATCTCCTCGCGTGGAAGCCAGATTCCTCCGAGGACGAGATTCTGGCAGCGTGCTACCAAGCATCAATACTCGACTATATTGAAAGCCTCGACGATGGTCTGAATTCCCCGATTGGAGATCGTGGTGTAACACTCTCGGGAGGTCAGCGGCAAAGGCTCGCAATCGCGAGAGCGCTCTTACGCACTCCCGAAGTACTGATACTGGACGAATCGACAAGTGACTTAGACAGCGAAGTTGAGTCCCGTTTGCTTGAGGCGCTATTCAACGGCTTCGTTGATCGGACTACAATATTGATATCGCACAGACTCTCAACGGTCCGACATGCAGATCGAGTGGTAATGATCGATCGGGGGGCAGTGGTGGGGCAAGGGACTCACGAGGAGCTTTTAGCCACGAATAAAGGGTATCAGGCATTGTTCGCAGTGGTAGATTTACCTACTTCTGCCGCACAACACCAAAGTCTTTAGTAAATCACTAACAAGTAATGAAATAATATTGCATTGGGGATAAGCAACATCCCCTTGGCTCGAATTCCTCTGGACTAAGAGGCAGTAATTTAACACATACATTGCAAACATACATCACCATTCATATGGAAATGTAGTTCCGCGGCTAATTTTTGGGGAAACCGTGAATAAACCAAATTTTTTCATCGTGGGTGCGCCTAAATGTGGCACAACGTCCCTGAGTGAATACCTTAGGACCAACCCCAATGTCTTTATTTCATCGCCCAAGGAGCCTTACTATTTTTCGCGCGATTTGAAATTGCGATCTTGGCCTTCTGAGGAGACATATCTTCGTACCTGCTTTGACGGGTGCGATAATAGACATTGGGCAGTAGGAGAAGCATCCGCTTGGTATCTTTACTCCTCACATGCGGTTTCCATGATCTTGGAGTTTAACCCGCAAGCCAAATTCATTGTGATGATCCGCAACCCAGCCGATATGTACCCCTCAGTCCACTCTCAACTATTGTATGAGCGCCAAGAAAATGTCGGGGTTGAGGCTGCTTGGAATCTCCAGGAGTTGCGCGAAGCAGGAGAAAAAATTCCCCTGCTATGCCGAGAGCCGAAACTTCTCCAGTACGGAGATGCTTGCAAGCTTGGTCAACAACTTCGGCGACTCTATGAGTTAGTGTCCGATAAGCAAGTTAAGGTAATCGTATTTGACGACTTTGTTAATGACACCAAGGGGATCTACGAAGACGTTCTGCGATTTCTCGACGTTCCATTGGATGGATCGTTGGAGTTCCCTGTGTTCAACGAGAACAAGAAAGTCCGCTCGGAATTCTTAGCGAACTTAATCGCGGCAGCCACAATGAACAGACCCGTGATGGGTCTGTTTAAGGCCACCAAACGAGCTACCGGCATTCGCGCCTTAGGGCTCAGCCGGAGTAACTACGTAACTCTCGAGCGGCCTCAGATGAGAACTCCTTTTAGGGAGGAATTGATACAATTCTTTCGGGACGATGTTGAAGAGCTGGCGGATCTAATCGGGCGCGATCTTTCAAATTGGACGAAATCAGGAAAATAACTAGAAGGTGAGCTTATGGACCAGAATCACATCGGCTCAGAACGGTTTCTCGACCAAAAAGCTCCGAACCATGGATACCAACGCCCGGGAAGCGGGCTAGGCGTCTACTCAGAAGGGATGGTCCATGGAAGCCCATAAGCCTGACTTCTATATCGTAAGTGCGCCAAGGTATGGTACAACCTCTATGGCTGCCTATTTAATGCAACATCCAGAGTTCTTCTTGCCAAATAGGAAGGAGCCTCATTATTTTGCGACCGACCTTGAATCTCCTTGGTTCATGAGGGGCGATGAATCAGAGAATATATCTCTCTTTTCCGAAGCCGGGCCGGGCCAGAAGATGGGAGAAGCGTCCACCTGGTACCTCTTCCCACAACTGACAGCGTCAGAAATCAAACTCTTCTCTCCCAATGCGAAATTATCATCATGGTTCGAAACCCGGGGGACATAATTAGGTCTCTGCATAATCTAAGGTTGTTTAATGGGACTGAGCAGATCAAGGACCTCGAAACTACTCTCATGAGAGATAACTCGGCCTATTCGCAACGTGAGGGAACAGATGTTTGTCGCCGGCTCGAGACAAATTCCGTATGGCGAAGTGCCGAGATACGCTGGCAGGTGCGAAGATTTTTCGATGTCTTTGGTCGTTATAACGTATCAATAGCGCTGATACGGTCGGTACGTTTCGAGCGACATGCGAATTCCTAGGCGTGACCACCGATCTAGCCATCAATTTTCAACCAGTCAATCGGAACAGGAACATCCGCAACACGAAGATACATAATCTGTTTTTTTGGCATTTTAAAAAGTGGAGTGGCCAAAAACGTCCGGCGCCGAGTGTTACCCGCTTGGCTGAGACGAGGAATCCTTCTGTCTGTATATAGATGGTCTAACCGCCTCAGAGCACCCGAGGGGAATATTAGCCCGACCGATCCGCAATTAAGGAATCGCCTGCAAGCAACATTCGCTTCAGAAATAGATGACCTCAGTAACTTGATTGGCAGAGACCTGTCCCATTGGTGTACACCAGGGAAGGTAGCCGAATGAGGCGTTCTAGGATAGCCGTAGTCCATCCTCTTCTCGGAAAAGGTGGATCAGAATCCTGTGCACTGTGGGCGATTGAAGCTCTGAAACAAAGCTATGAAATTACGCTGGTTACCACGGGAACAGTAGACCTACCTGGCCTCAACGCCTACTATGGTACCCACCTGTTACCGGAAAATATTACGATCCTTAGGGCACCGTTACCTCCACCCTTACACCATACCACCAGGTTCGCGGCGCTCAGAGGGAGTTTGCTCCAGCGGTTTTGCCAAACCATTTCGGGCCAGTTTGATTTGATGTTGAGTACATATGGACCTATGGATTTTGGGGTCCCAGGAGTCCAATTGATTGCCGATTTCTCTTTCGACGATGAATTGCGTCAGGAGTCCGAAGGACCAATGCAAGGAGTACGTCGGTTCATCTATGGAACGAATTTGTTACGCACGGGTTACCTTCGAATATGCTCAACTAAGGTGGACCCAATGATTAAGACAGCCTGAGGGCTAAATTAAGAGAGTCTCCCGCCCCTACGCTAGGTTTCACCAAGCCCGATGTCAGCCCTGGTTCTTGGGCTGCTACCCTCTTTTCTGCCTGGCCCTTTTGGTACACCTGTGCTGGGGTTCGATAGCCCAAAGACTGGTGAGGTCTCCGCCGGTTGTAGAACTCCAGGTAAGCGTTGATCCCAACTCGGGCTTCTGCGACAGTCTGGTATGCCTTCAGATACACCTCCTCATACTTGATGCTCCGCCACAACCGCTCCACAAAGATGTTGTCCAGGTACCTACCTTTACCATCCATGCTGACCCGAATGCCCCGCTCCTCCAACGTCTGGGTAAAGGCATCACTGGTGAACTGTGCCCCCTGGTCCGTGTTAAAGACCTCCGGCCGTCCCTTGCCCAATGCTGCCTCCAACGCCGTCACACAGAAGTCCGTGTCCATGGTGTTGGAGAGCTTCCAGGCCAGCACATGCCGGCTGTGCCAGTCCATGATGGCCACCAGGTACAGGAAGCCCTGAGCCATGGGAATGTAGGTAATGTCCGCCGCCCAGACCTGGTCGACCCGATTAACATCCACTCCCTTCAGCAGGTAGGGATAGACCCGATGTCCCGGAGCTGGCTTGCTAGTGTTGGGACGCCGATAGATGGCTTCCAGGCCCATCAACCGCATCAGCCTTCGAACCTTGCTTCGGCTCACTAGAAACTCGGACGGAAACCCCGATTCTCCCCAAGTCGTCGTCTTCTTAGCGACGATTGTCGATGTAACAGTGGGTTTTTGAACCGTATTACAGACACTATCATGCCACATAAGACTATAATACGTCTGTCTGGCGTAGCGCGAAACCCGGCCAATGGCTTTCCGGCCAGCTTTCCGGCGACCTCTAGGTAGCCCTCTGCCAGCAGCCAGGCCTTCATCCTCCTGGAACCGTAGAAGGGCGTCTTCAAATACTGACGGTCCATCCGAGCCATCAACTCCAGGTCTTCTGCTCTGGTCGAGACTGGCCGGTAGTACACTGAGGCTCGGCTGATGTTCAGCAGTGTACACTGACGGACCAGGGACAGTTGCTTATGGCCTCGGTCGATCATGGCCTGCCGCAGGCTGCGATTCATAGACCGGACCTTTCCGACAAAAAATCGCGTTCCACCTTCAGCTGGCCGATGTGCCGGTAGAGTTGGTCAATTTGAGCTTCTTTGGCCTTTTCCTGGGATTTATGGTTGTCGGCAAATAGCTCCGGAGCTCCTTCTAACAGGGCCCTTTTCCAAGCGTGAATCTGGCTGGGATGGACCTCAAATCGGCTGGCCAACTGGGCGATGGTCTCTTCCCCTTGAAGAGCGGCCAGGGCCACCTTGGCCTTGAACGCTGGGCTGTGTTTCTTCTCGTCTGCCTCATGTCCTTCTCCTCCCCAACAGCAACCGCTGCCGGTATTTTAGGAGCTGGACTCTCTCTTAGCCACCTGTATAGTTTTTGGGTACCACCTCACCACAGCCAATCCAAGCACCCTTTCCAGGGTTTGACTGTGTTGATGGCGACGGAGTTTTCGGTGGTTGTGACGATGCGGCTGGACGAGGGTCGGTTTCGGATACTTGTTGGCCAGGCCGTCCTTGGACGCCTCGTCGATGTCGACCGCCAGGAGCCCGATGCTGGCCGGCAGCAGTCCCAGCAGCCCGCCGGAGGCCAGGTGCTCCAGGCACTGCGTGTGTCGGCATGTGGGAACGGACAACCGTAGCGAATCGCTGGCGGGTTTGAGGCTTCATAGGCAGCGTTTTCACACCACCTTTTACCAGCACCATATTGCAGCCCAGTGACGCGAACCCTGTATCCGCACGGAATGAGCGTAAATCGCTGTAGAGGTAAGAGGCCACCGACTTGATTGATTTCGACCAAACAGCCCTTCGGAGGTGGATGATCCTACGATCCGTAGCAACATAGACATCCGCATCGCGATTCCATGCTACGCTTTCAGGTATCTCGCCATCTTCCAGTTCGTCAGGCAGTCGTGCAAATGCCGGATCTTCCAGCAACTTGTCATCAACGCCTTCCAATGTCCGCAGAATAGCCCATATATCAGGACCATCAAGCAAGTGGAACCCCCTTGCGGCTGGTATAGGCTTGCAACAACAGCGCGGTGGCCACCAGACTGGGCGGCACGCTATCCCGGCCATTGTCCGGGCAATACAGTTCGGCGAAGTCTTCGTCTCGAAATAGCTGACCCCGCAGGGAGGCCAGGAAGCCGTAGAAAGAGTCCTGGCCCACATAGTCCAGGTAGAGATGGTCCGATTCCAGGAGTCCTAGCTGTTTCGAGCGCTTTCCCAGCATCCTCAATCTCCCCCACCCATTAAATTATCCTGACAATTATATCGGAACAGTCGAGGTCAGTGCACTTTTCGGCCAGACTTCTAGTACTACAACGACGAGTTGTCTGGTAGGATGGCTGGACAGATGATGTTGGGTGGTTTGGGTGATGGATGCGGCGAGCTTCGAGCGGGTCTACGACAGCCTTCAGGAATTCCACGCCTTCTTTGCGGCCTCCTTCGGCCGCAAGCAGTGGCGGGATCACAGCGGGAATTACCTTCAGGCGCTGCTGGTGCAGGACCAGGAGCGGCGCAACGCCGAGAATCTCTCGGAATCGGTGGGCATCTCGGCCCGGGCGATGCAGCGCTTTCTCACCGAGGCCCGGTGGTCCGATGAGACAGTCATAGGGCGGTTGCAGGAATACTTGGCCCCCAGGCTGGGACACCTGGAGGCGGTGTGGGTGTTCGATGGCAGCGACTTCCCCAAGCAGGGCAGGAAATCGGCGGGAGTGGCCCGGCAGTACTGCGGCAGGCTGGGCAAGGTGGCCAACTGCCAGGGTGGGATGTTCCTGGCCTACGTCAGCCCGCTGGGCCGGGCGTTGGTGGACAAGCGGCTGTATCTGCCCAAGAGTTGGACCTCCGACCAGGACCGGTGTGCTGCGGCGGGTGTGCCGGAGGACCGGCGGAACTACCGGTCAAAGACGGAGTTGGCCCTGGAGATGCTGGAGCGGGTCCTGGAGTTGGGCTACCTCAGGGCCGAGTGGGTTGCCGGAGACGACGCCTTCGGGATGTCGCCGACCTTCCGGGAGGGACTGGCGGCCCTGGGGATGCGCTACGTGCTGGACGTTCCGGGCGGCACTACGGTCTGGCCCTTGGACCCGGCTTGGACCAGTCCGGAATATCCGGGGTTCGGCCGCCCCCGCAAACCCAAGCTGCGGCCTGGGCAGCGGCGGACCATGGAGCAGCGCGGTGATGAACTGCCGGATGAGGCTTGGCGGGAGATAACGGTGGCCCAGGGAAGCCAGGGGCCGCGCACCTACCGGTTCAGTGCCCAGCGGGTGCGGGCCACCAGGAGGCGCAAGCCCGGCGAGGAACTGTGGGCCGTCTGGCGCCGGAACCTGGACGGCAGCGAGCCCCGCTACTACCTGTCCAACGCTCCCGAGGGCACAACCTTGGAGACTCTGGCCTACGTGGGTGGGTCCAGGTGGCGCATTGAAACGGAGTTCGAGACTGAGAAGGGTGACGTGGGGCTGGACGAATACGAGACCCGCAGCTGGGCAGGGTGGCATCACCACATAGCCATGTGCCTGCTGGGTGGAGCGTTCCTGCTGAGCCTGCAGCAGGATTGGGGGGAAAAAGATGCCCCGGATCACGAGGCCACAGGTGTACCGGGTGGTGCGGGAGATGCTGCCCCGGGAGCAGTTCGGGCCCGATCAATTGCTGTTGTGGCTGGAGGATACGCAGCTACGCAACGAACGGGCTCGCCGTTCCCACGAGAGACGCCGCTCCACCCGCCGCGAAAGCAGGATGGAGCCGCCACCTTAAACCCGTCGTTGTAGTACTAGTACTACAACGACGGGTTATCCTACAAGGTAACTCGTGGGCGGATTTTGAAGCTGGCAACGAACGAGTGCGAGTCTCCCATGATGAACGGTCCGTAGCTGAAGAAGAAGACCTGAGCGTGTTTTCTCATAACGCGTCGTTGTAGTACTAGGAGAGGGCCTTGATAGCAATTCCCTACCGGGCTTCTCCATCAACGATCGCTCGTATAAAGCATGGCCAGGCTCACTATCGACTATCTCCTCAGTTGAAAACGCCTGCGCTCTCGCTATCAAAGGTTCTGAGTTGCAGTCGTCGAACTTCTTAGAGGACGTGGAGTTCACGTCGACTCCGGCGCAGGAACCAATGTACGTAACCGGCGAGGTTATTGAGGCCACAGTGATGCTCAACCAGGCGGTCACCTTTGATGGCCCGCCGCCTGTACTGTTGTTGCAAATAGGCGACAACCAGCGCGAGATGACCTATGTGGCGTCCGCGAGCACCGGAACGTCGTGGGTGTTCCGTTACACGGTGGTTGCCGATGACCGCGACGACGACGGTATGTCGTTCAATCGCTTCGCACTTCGTGGATACGCGGACGCGGACCTGTCTAATAACCGCGTCATCAACGACCCAGAGCATCGTGTCAACGCAGTCTCGGAGATAGTCTCGCGACGAGTTTCGTCCAGTCCGATAGCACCGCCCTGGTACGGGCCGGGCGAAAAGATCCAGTTTACGTTGGGATTCTCGCTGCCGGTGACGGTGGTGGGCGACCCCCAGCTGGAGTTCAACGTGACGGTGCCAGACGGGTCAGAGTTCATGTCTTATGAGAGCGGTAGTGGCACTAAGGAATTGGTGTTCTCCTACACCGTGGGCACCGGCGATGATGACTTCGACGGCATCTGGTGGAACGCGGACTCGATTCGGCTCGATAGCGACGACTCGATCACAGGCGTCGTTAATGGCCTGGCTGCAGACCTTGACCATACGGCGCTGCTGGAAGTTGGCGATTGGGGCGGAAGTCCTGGCGGCGGTCAATTCATGCTCAAACCGGAGCGGCTGGCGCCGGAACCCACGGCGGCATTGGTGGAGCTTTTCAAGATAAGCCGGGAGGATGTTTTCGGGGCATGCGGCGTCAACCCCAGCCTGTTTTCAGTTGCGCCAGGTGTTGCCATGCGCGAGGCGTACCGGGAGTTTCTCTTTTCCACCGTCCCTTCGTTAGCCCGGACGGTAGCTTCCGAACTGAGCGCCAAACTGGACACCAACATAACCCTAGACTTTGCGGAACTGCAAGCGGCCGATATTGCGGGCAGGGCGCGGGCCTTTTCCAGCATGGTTTCGAGCGCGGCATGGCACTGGACCGCGCGGCGGGATTGTCGGGGCTGCTGGCAACGGAATAGGTATGGCCTGCTGGAGGTGCAGGAACCGGGTTCAGAACGATACCGGATTCTGCCTGATATGCGGGCGTGATATGCAAGGGCCGCCCAGGCCGCCAACGGCTGAGGAACGGACGGTAGCAGGACGGTGGAAGGTCAACCCGCCGACGTTCAAAAGCACTAGAGGCCGGGCTAGCGACCTGTTAGAATAGACCTGACGTTAGGTTTTTTTTCCAGGCCGGGCGCATACTCCTGAAAGGCCCTACTGTCTGCCCCACAGTGGGGCCTTTCCTTGTGCCAACATTCCGTAGCACTCGTGGTATAACACCTACTTATACCACATAAAATCGTATCTACCAGATACGAAACCGAATTCATTCTTAGCTACCATGAGCGAAACTGAGAGCGAAGTCCTTGGCTAGCAATGATACGCACAGTCGGATGTGACGGCCAGGTCTGTTTCTCTCACCTAGAACTCGGGCTTTGGGTAATTTCTCGATGACCATCAAAATCATTATAAACGCCGATGACCTCGGTTTGAGCGAGAAGGTAAACAACTCAACATTTGAACTGATCGAAAATCGGAAAGTCACTTCTGCCACGCTTCTGGCCAATTCGCCTTGGATAGAGGATGCCGGTCAACGAGCGAGGCATTACCCTGAATGCTCCTTCGGAGTACATTTAACCGGGATTCCCCAGATCAAACCACCTTTCCTGGATATAGCTCCCGCGGGGATACCGCCAAATATAATCCCGCATTCCAAGGGCGTCAAATGCGGTCTGATGCGGCCTGATTCACTCAAAGTCCCCGCTTTCATTGGGCAACCACTGTACTGCCAAGCGTAAAAGCCCCAAACCGCTGGTCTACGCCCAAGTCTCGCCCTTGGGAAGCTCTTTTGCCCTGTGCGACCCCGTAACCGTAACCAATCCCGACGCTCCTAAAGTGGACTAGCCAGGAGCCAGCCTAAGCCGACCAATTCGTTCCAGTATCCCGCCTAGCATTTCCCGGCTCACCAGCACCTCAGCAAGCTGAAACACCAGCCTTCCGGCATGGCGCACCAACCGTCCTCCAGTCTTGATCATCCTGGTCTGCAGACTGGTCAACGACCAGTGCTTCATTGCCTCCGGTAAGGCTAGCCTTCTCATGGAGTTGCCCAAGTTGTAAGCCAGTACGAACAACTCCAGCCTGACCTGATTGGCCACGAACTTGTGGCAGGACAACCTGGTCCAGTTCAGGGCGTACTTGCCTTCTTTTATCCATTGCTCCGCCGTGCCTCGGCCATTGTAAAAGCGGACTATCCCGATGTTTGGATAGCTCAGATTGGTGACGATGAAGCCCACTCTGGGAAACAGTTCTCCCTGGCGCCACTCCACCTTAGAGACCACTCTCCGAGCAACGTTCCAGCTCTGGGCCTGGTAGACGAAGTCATGATAGGAGACGATGGGCTTCGGGGAAAGCCACTCCGTAGGCCGTATTAGCCGGGGCGCTATCTCCCGCTGCAGCACCTGGTTGGACCGCAGCCTGATGGCGTAGCCGATGTTTCTTGCTTCCAGATAATCGTATATCTCCGGCTTGGCGAAGGCGGCGTCAGCACGAAACAGCAGCCTGACCGCTGCTGTCAAATAACGCTCCACCGCCGGATCAAGGACTTCTTGCCAATCATCGGCACTGGGGACGTTGCCTGACCGTAGCTTAGCTGCTTCACAATCCCCGAACTGGTTGAACAGAAAGAGAGGGTGATAGCAGACGCATTCAAAGTGGCCGTTATAGGCTGCTCCCTCCTGCTGGCCGTGCACTGGACTCTCGGAACTGTCCATATCCAGGATTACTCGCCGGTGTAGGGTATGGGCCATAGCTCGTTCCACCCACTGGGTATTTATTCGTGCCAGCCCCTTCAGGTTGTCCTCTTGGGTCAGGAACTCCGTCTCGAACCGGCCCATCTCACTGGTGCTGGCTCCTTTCCGCTCCGAGCCTTGCCATCCCACGATCACTCGCATGGCTGGGTCTTGGGAAAGGCGCACTGCGTCATTGGTGTCGTCGTAGCCGGCCAAGCGGCTGTAGATCGACTGTCTTAGCAGCGGAACCAGGTGGTGAAGGATATTGCGTCCGGTACGGCTTTCCTGGAGGTAGTCCTCAGCGATTTCGGTAAGGCCCAAGGCATCATCAAACTCTCGAAAGGCAAGAAGGCCAGCGTCGGAGGTGATGGTTGAGCCGTGAAATTCCAGGCGGACTTTGGGGTTGAATTGGAGCCGGAGAGGGGCATTTTCGCCGTCACCCATCAGGTGCCTCCATGATGCCTACGGCATCTTACTGCAAAGTGACATATCATGGAGTTATTATAGCCGGGAGCACGCAAAAAGGGCCCATAATTAGCCAATGGTTGAAAGACCATCGACGAATTACTGAGAAAGCTTTTTAGCCATATGGGAAATGTGGGTTTAAACGTGTCCGAATTTAGTCCTTTGAGCAACGCTCACGGATTAGAGCCGCTTTTGGATCACAGTGGAAAGTTTGCAGGGCAGAGAATTAGGCAAGTCCCTATTGATTCAGAGCTTTCCAGGGCAATTTATCAGGAGTTCTGCACCCAGATTCAAAAGCTCCAATCTCTGGGAATTTGCGTGAGTCACATTGATTCCCACTATCATGCTCACACTATATCGAGAATGTTTCCGGTTTTGAAACGGATACAGAAGCGATTCCAGATCAGAAAAGTGCGCATCACCCGTAACATCTACGGTTCGAATGATCTAATCCCTCGAAATTTAATCTTGAAAAAATACTTATTTAATTTCATGCTGAAGCGATACTACCGGACCAGGACCACCCAGGGGTTCACTGACTTCAAGACATTTTTGGAGCGAGGTACACTCGAGTACCTCAAATACGATACGATCGAAATAATGGTTCACCCGGGGTCCGATTCTTATGAAAACGAATATGAGCAATTAAAGACGCCCTGGCAAGACTCGATCAAACCAATGGTCCGCCTAATTAGTTTCCGAGACATTTAATGGGCGCTGGCGTATTAACTCACAGCCGATGCCCCAAGGCGACCAGTAGCAGGTCAGATAAAAAGATGAATCGCGTGAAGAATCTTTACAAATTAGCCATTATCGCCCCCAACTGTTTCTATTATCAAGCCGAAATGTTCCGACAACTGGCTAACCACCCTCGGATTGATCTCACAGTTTATTTTTGTTCGGACGAGGGCCTGCACAGCGAGGATGTCTCCGGTCTGTTTGGTTCTGATTCCGATTGGGGATTTGGCGAAGACATCCTTCAGGGGTATAAATCTAAATTCTTGAAGAATTATTCCCCTTGGCCGTCCCATTTGAACTCTCTGATAGGCCTGATGAATTGGGACATCTGGTCCGAAATCAAAAAAACCAGACCGGATGGGATTGTCGTGATGAGTTGGATGAATCCAACATGGTGGTTAGCCGTTTTGGCGTCAATTAGATTTCAAATCCCGTACCTCCTGATGACGGACGCCAATGTTCACACGGAACGATCGATGCCAAAAGTAAAAAGGTGGGTCCGAAAGTTGGTGCTTGGCCGACTTTATTTCCGCTACGCTGCCGGCTTTTTGTGCTCCGGGTTCAGAAACCGAGAATTGTATCGTTTGTATGATGTTCCTAAGGAAAAATTATTCCCCTTCGCTTATTCGTGGGGCTATGGTTCTCTTTTCGTGTCCGCCCGCGAATTGATTCCGCAGAAAACGCAGCTAAGGGAGGAATTGGGTATACCTCAAGACGGATTTGTCATATTGTTTTGTGGTCGACTCAGAAAAGAAAAGAACCTGATTCAACTCCTTAATGCCTACCACAGATTGGAAAGGCCCCACAAAGCCTTGATTTTTGTTGGTGACGGGAACCTCAAGAAGTCCTTAATGGATCATGTTGCCAGTAGCCATATTGATTCGGTGTTTTTCCCGGGCTTCCAACGACGGGATGAAATAGCCAAGTATTATGCGATCTCCGACGTCCTGGTGCTGCCTTCGGAACGAGAAACTTGGGGTATGGTGGTTAATGAAGGGATGTGTTTCGGCCTCCCGGTGGTCGTGTCCGACGCGGTTGGGGCCAGTGACGACATGGTGATCAACGGGCAAAACGGGTTTTGCTATAATTCCAGCGACACCGACGGCCTTTTTCATAGCATCAAGCAGATCGCGGAGATGGATGAAGAACAGCGGATGGCCATGGGGAGAAAGTCACACCAACTCATCCAGGATTGGTTAAATCGGGACCTGGGATTGATTTTGGCCCAATGTTTGGACCATGCCTACACCTCTAGGCGCTGCTGATATGCTTGACCATCACGTAAACCGCACTTTTATCGGCAGGATGACCGACTCCTTAAAACGCCTGACGTACCGGCCCGCCGTATGCCGCTTGGTGTGGCGCTTGCATCTAGCCGGAATTCTAAGAACCGGCTACTACTGCCTAAACCGGCCCCGAGGGAACATAGTCCACACCCGGATTGGAGGCATCGACGCCAGTTTCTATGTTCGCACACCTTGGGAATTGCGCTCCCTAGACCCTGCCGGAGACATGGGCCGGGAGCAGCACGTTTTAGAGAAGTTGGCTTCCCTGGTTCGCCCTGGCGACGTTGTATTCGACGTGGGCAGTAATTTTGGGATCTACACTATCTTGCTGGCCAAAGCTGCAGGATCGGCCGGCACTTTAGTAGCATTTGAGCCCGAGGCCCAAGCTTACGGCCATCTTCAAGACAACGTGGAGTTGAATTCATTGACCAACGTCAAGACGTTCCAACTGGCGCTGGGAGACCGCGCAAGGGAAGAGAAGCTTTTCCTGCAGTATACGGGCGCATCGAGATTGGAGCGGTCGACAGTGGTCCAAGGCGGGTATGAGGTGGTAACCGTTGTGGAAGGCGATGACTTGGTCTCCACCGAGAATCTACCGGTGCCCAGGGTAGTCACGATCGATGTCGAAGGGCACGAGTGGGCGGTAATTCGCGGTCTCCGAAAGACTCTGGCTATGCCAGAGTGCGAGGTGGTGTGTTGTGAGATCCACCCTCCATTACTTCCAACGGATACCAAGACGGAGCACGTTCTAGATTTTCTTAAATCCTTGGGCTTCAACCAGATTGAGAATTTGCAACGAGGAACCTCCGAATTTCACGCATTTGCCCGCAAGGGGTAGCGGATCGAGCAACTATTTTGCCAGCGTCAAGTGATTTGGATAAAAAGTTGCGCGTCTTAGCTTGCGCATACACTTGTTCTCCTACTGGTGAAGGAGAGCAATTCGGAGGAGGGGAGGACATCCTCGGATGGAACGTTGTGAACCAACTCGCCCGGTTTCACCGGGTGTGGGTTCTTGCCCACACTAGGAACCGCCCGTCTGTTGAAAGGGCACTCCACACGGAACCTGCCAGCAATCTATGGTTCCACTATTTTGAGCTTCCCCGATGGTTTGGGCCGCTAAAACAATTCCAGGGGGGCATCCAGTTATATGCATTACTGTGGCAAATCAAGGCAAATTTCGAAGCCCAAAGACTGCATCGATTGTACCAGTTTGAGGCGTTCCATCATGTAACATATGCCAATGACTGGATGGCTAGCTATATCGGGGCTCTGCTGCCGGTGCACTACATCCGCGGCCCCGGTGGAGGAGCCCATCGGACACCAAAGAAATTCCTCAGCCATTACGGCTTGAAAGGCCGACTCTGGGAAAGGGTTCGCTCCATCGGCCAATGGATGTTTCGACACGACCCATTTTTCTTAATTGGGCAAAGGCGCGCTCGGGCAATTCTTGTTTGTAACCGGGAAGCTTTTGAGGGTTTACCCGAAAAATGGAGACACAAAGCTCACATGTTCTCGGTTTGTGGTGTGTCGTCCGCCGATTTGTCACTGTTTTCAAATGAGAGAATGCCCAGCTCTACTTTTCGAGTTTTTTCAGCCGGTAAACTTCTTCGAATAAAGGGTTTTGGCCTATCGATTCAAGCGTTCGCTCGTTTTTCGAAAAATTATCCGAACGCTGAACTAACAATTGCAGGCGATGGTCCTGAATTACGCCACCTGGAAGATCTAGCCGGTAAGTTGGGGATATCGAAACTAGTTACCTTTCAGAAGTGGATGCCTCGCGATGAACTGTTGCAAAAGATGGCTTCAAGCGATGTTTTTCTTTTCTCTGGCCTTAGGGACGGAGGCGGAGCAGTGGTCGTGGAAGCAATGAGTATGGGTACACCAGTAGTTTGCCTGGATCTCAGCGGTCCCGCGATGCATGTTACTCAAGAGAGTGGCATTAAGATAGCCGCCTCTTCCCCCGAGCGCGCCGTAGAACAGATGGAAATGGCGCTGGAACGATTGTATCTAGATTTAGAAATGCGGGAAAAAATGGGTGATGCGGCACGAAAAAGGGCCAGGTTGGTCTTTCATTGGGACCATACTGGCGACAGACTAAACGAAATCTACCAACACCTAAATGAGCCCGGCACCGGCATTTAATGATGTTGACGGGATTCAAATGGTCCCGACCCCATCTAAGTTTGGCCCTGGCCTTCCTTTTGCCCGTGGTTCTATGGGTTATGCTCTGGGCCGGCTTACAGTCTGCAAGCCTAAAGGCTGTTATCAATCCCGCGAACCCGGTAATTTTCTTACATGGAGTCAGAGGGCTTTTGCCCTTTATGGCTGCTTCCGTAGCCATCGTTATTATATGTTACAAACTATTCCGGCAACGCCCCAGAGGATTTCCACTCGTTGGGCCTCTAGGATTCACGGTCGTTTACGGTCTAATAGGGTTGGTGGCAGCATTTTTATCACCAAACATTTGGGTTGCAATTCGTTGGGTTTTGCTGTACCTCTCCGTGCCTGTGGTCTTGTGGGCTATAGCTTGGAGGGCACCATCCCGGGAATCCATCAGTGCACTGGTCAAACTCAACTGGTTGTTAATCATGACCGCGTTCGCGGCACTTTTCATCATCGCGCTGATAAAATTCGATTTATCGTCCATCCTCTTAAGTCATACCTCTCTGTGGAAATGCGAACCGCTTGGCAGTTGGCATTCTCTGACCTCAGGGGTCTTAAGGTCCACAGGGGTCGGGCGATTCGCCGCCATCACAGCCATAATCTCATTCAGTTTACTTTGGCGGCCAAACAACTGGCGTGCGATCTGGTTCCTAATATTCTACTTATCAGTCGTTTTCATGATGACTACTGGGGCCAGGACTTCGTTACTCGGGTTTTTCGGAGCGGTGCCATTAATAGCGATGCTCCATGGTGGCAAAAAAGCCGTCATTATAGGGGCTATTGGTCTAGCCGTTTTGGCGCCAGCGGCCTGGTTTGCGGAAGTGCCTCAGACATTCGCGCAGACCTGCATTTTGAGGGAATACGATGTAACGGGAATCGCATACTTAGAAATCCGGACTCCGGAAACGCTGGTTAATTTTGGTTATTTGGACTCGAAACTAAGTTTCCTGCCAAAGGGGTTCCTGAGGCTAACCGGTCGAACTTCCATATGGGCCACAGGTTGGGAGTTCGTAAAATTGTCTCCTTTTCTCGGTTACGGATTCCATGCCGACCGGCTGGTGATGGGCACCCACATGCACAATGCAATTATGCACGCGTTGATACAAACCGGGATAATAGGGACTATCCCATTTGTCGCCGCTTTGGTGTTGGGCTGGGTGCTGGTTTACAAGAACTCTCGTAAGTTGAACCATCTCCCTGAAACCCACAAGCACTTGGTCATCCAAACCATCGGAATCCTTTTGTTCCTCTCGGTTCGCGGAATCCCGGAATCGACTGGAGCTTTCTACGGCATTGATTGGCTGCTTCTGGCACCGGTGCTATTTTATCTCCAAATCGTTTCTTCGATCGACCAACGCATCGAAGCACCCATGGGAGGGTAATTCGCTGACGCACCAGATTCCTTCAACGCGGATATTGGGTGTAACGGTTCATCTCGCCCAAATGGGCCAGGTGCTCGATGTAATGGATTCTTGGATTCGTAATCGGAATGAGTGCCATTATGTAGTGGCTACAGGAATGCACGGCGTGATGGAAGCCCGGCGAAGTCCATATTTCAAAGAGGTCATTGATTCAGCAGGACTTTTCGTTCCCGATGGTTTCTCCCTGGTGGCTGTAGCCCGCCTACGGGGAATAAAAATCAACAAACGGGTCAGTGGCCCCGACTTGATGTGGGAAGCATGCAAACATGCCGAAGAGGTGGGACACAGTGTGTTCTTCTACGGAGACACCGACCACACGCTCCAAGCTTTGTCCATCAAGCTAAAGGAAAGGCTTCCGGGCCTAAAAATTGCCGGAATGCACTCTCCTCCATTTCGCGAGCTAACTATGGAGGAAGACGTGGAAGAGGTAGCGATGATCAACGCCTCTGGCGCCGACATATTATGGGTGGGTCTCGGGTTGCCCAAACAAGAGCAATGGATTTACGAGCACCAGCATCGACTTCAAGTCCCAGTGGCAATTGGCGTGGGTGCTGCATTTAAATTCCTATCGGGGCAGGTGAGGCGGGCCCCAAGGTGGATCGGCGACAATGGCTTAGAATGGTTATGGCGTCTGGCCTTTGAGCCAAAGCGCGTATGGCGGCGGGTTTTCATCGATGGCCCTCATTTCATGCTTTGCGTCATAAAAGAAGGCCTTGACTCCATAGCCTCATCCAAGCCAAAATGATTAAATGGAAGGGGTATCTTCGTGATGTTTAAGGAAATAGATGACTAACAATCACTACAAAATGGTGCTGGTAACTGGAGCGGGCGGATTTATCGGCCACCATTTGGTTAAGCGCCTGAAGTCGGAGGGGCACTGGGTTCGAGGCGTGGACATCAAAGAGCCGGAATATGAACCCACCGCTGCCGACGAATTCTTGTTACTCGATCTCAGAGAATTCGGAAATTGCTCAACGGCCGTCCAAGGGGTAAATGACGTGTACAACCTTGCGGCCGACATGGGCGGAATCGGATATATCACGGCCTTTCACGCCTTACTTACCAGAAGCAACATTCTGATCAATAGCCATATGCTTGAAGCAGCCAGGATTGAGGCAGTCAACCGTTATTTGTACACCAGCTCTGCCTGTGTTTATCCCATGTTCCTTCAGAACGAGGTCGACGTGACACCCCTTCGGGAAGACCAGGCGATACCCGCCGACCCGGAGAAGGGCTACGGTTGGGAGAAGCTTTTTGCTGAACAGCTGACCACCTACTACCACGAGGAATGCGGCCTCGATGTTCGCATGGTCAGATTCCACAATATCTACGGGCCACTAGGTACCTACGAGGGCGGCAAGGAGAAGGCACCGGCAGCGATTTGCAGAAAGGTGGCCGAAGCGCCCGATAATTCAGAGATTGAAGTTTGGGGAGACGGAGAGCAGACTCGTAGTTTTTGCCATATCGACGATTGTGTAGAAGGACTCCTTCGGCTCATGGACTCTGGACACACGCGGCCTTTGAATCTGGGGACCGACGAACTCGTCACTGTCAATCAACTTGTGGACGCTGTCTGCCTCTCGGCGGATAAGAAATTAATGCGCAGGCACGACCTCACCAAACCCCAAGGAGTACGTGGGCGAAACAGCGACAATAGCTTGCTCAATAGCGTTCTTGGATGGTCGCCCAAAATAACTCTGGAACAAGGTATGAACATCACGTACCAATGGATTTGGAATGAACTCGCCAAACAAAACAGGGCCCAATTCCCCCAACCTCTGAATGTCGACCATGCAGCAAAAACCCTGAACTAAATCCTGGCTAGCGCAGAGCGCTGCTCCGCCGTTACAGAGTCAAGGTGCATGTGAATTTGGTCCGCTCCACACCCCCTTTAATCGAAAGTAAAGGACCGCGCTACAAACGGTGCTTCGACATCTCTGTTCTTATTGTAGCCCACATATCACTCCTTCCTGTCTGGTTTTTGCTTTGGACCCTGATCCCTTTGATTGTCTGGCTTGGAGACCGTGGTCCCGTCTTCTTCCGCCAACAAAGGGCAGGTAAGGGTGGAGAAATATTTACTATTCTTAAATTTCGGACAATGATTCCAGATTCCCGCCAAAAAGGGCCAGCGTGGACCACTGAAGGCGACCTCCGTGTCACCGCTGTGGGAAAAATTTTGCGCCGAACGGCCCTTGATGAATTACCCGGCGTTCTAAGCGTTTGGAAGGGTGATATGAGCCTTGTAGGTCCTAGGGCTCTTGACGTAGAAGAACACCGTAAATTAGAACAGGAAATTTCTGGGTTTGCGGACCGCCTATCTGTTCTTCCGGGTCTCACCGGGTTAGCACAAGTCCACGACCGCATGGATATCGCCCAAGAGAAATTCAAATACGATATGGAATACATCGATCACATGGGCTTCTGGCTAGATCTAAAACTGTTATTGCTATCGGTACGGAATACACTACTAGCTCGTTGGGACCGGCGCGAGGGGAAAATGGGCAATATAACCTCACGGGATGGTAAGGATGATGAGCCAGGAATCCCTGACGAGGCTAATACGCTAAGTTCTTGATTCGTTCGACCGCACTCGTGGAACCCTCGGGTTATCTACTTGATAACCTCCGTCGTAGTTAGTAATCGAGATACCTTCATTACAACCTTGCGGACTTCCCGTCAGCGAATGTGCGCCGCCCGTTAACCGCAGGTGATTCATTGAGAACAACTCCACAAAGAATATTGGGCGCACCCTATTCGGGCTCGATATTGCGCTGGATCAACTTGGGCATCGAATGCATTTGGCTCTTGGCGGTGCTCTTTGTGCCATTAGCATTCCTGGATCGGCAATATGCGATTTCCGAGGCGGTTATCGCCTATGTAGAAGTCCCAAAAATAGCAATGCTGCGGACTTTGGCGGGCTTGATTTCTATCCTATGGCTGCTGGAATGGGGCATAGCCAACCGGCCAAGCTCTTTGTCATTTGATTTGACCCGGGTTCGGGAAATTCAATTTAGAGCTGTAATTTCACGACCAGCGGCTTGGCTGCGCTCGCAACCGAGCCACTGGTTATGGTTAGCCGTTTGGTTTTATTTTGCAACCGTTCTTATGGGCACCGCGTTTTCAGCCTCGTTCTCAGTGAGTCTTTGGGGAGAAGTACCGGGGCAGGACGGGTATCCAGCCTACACGATCGTCGCCTATATGGTCATTTTTGGAGCCATTGCAACTCACCTTAGAACGACAAGCCAATTATGGCGATTGTTGGGCACCATTGTCGTCATGGGGATTCTGGTCTGCGGTTACTCAGTGCTGCAACACTATAACTTTGATTTTCTGGGTCTAACCGAACTAACGGGAGGCGGTCAAAGCCGATCAACATCCTTCTCGGGCAACGCCATATTTGCTGCAGCTTTAATGTCGATGATGATACCCGTGTCATTACTCGCCGCTGCGGCCAGCCTGCGCCACGCCAATAAATGCGACGGTAAACTCCAAAGAAATCTAATGCAGTTGATGCTGACTTATTCGATTGCCGGTTTATGGGTGCTGATATTAGTAGTCCAGTTACTGGGCATTACTTTTACTTTCAGCCGAGGTCCTTGGATGGGCACCTTATTAGCGCTGGCAGCATGCGGTGGAATGACAGCTGTTTTTGCAGGCTGGGGTGCTTTAGGGCGAATTGCTATGGTACTGGGGGTTGCGACAGGGATTACTTTGGCGGTGGTTCAATTTGACATACCTATATCCAATTTTTTTATATGGCTGGGAGCCGCAATGGTTTTGGTTGGTCTATTAAGCATCGTGGCATTTTGGGGTTGGCGCATTTTAGGTAGGGTCTCGTTAGTCTTGGGAGTCGGAGCCTTTTTAGCAACCGTGGTCTTTTTGATGCCGTCCTGGTTCAGTGACGGTCTTGACTCCGTCGACAACCTATCGGCGTCATCCGCGCAATCCTCATCGTTTACGGACACCCAGGTGGCACGAAGAATTTCCTCTATCAGACGCGATTTATCATCTGGCATCTTGGGCGGTCGCGTTGATACTTGGCTGAGATCCTGGGAGCTGATCGAAGATCGGCCATGGTTCGAATTCGATGAACTGAGTTTTCCATGGGTCCGCCCCCTGTTGGGTTACGGTCCCGACTTGTTTAGATATACCTATCTGCTGAAAAGTGTTCCTCAGGGGGGAAATGTACCAGTGGAGCCCGACCACGCTCACAACTATTTCATTACTCAGGCGGTGGATTTGGGGGGATTCGGCTTCTTAAGCTCTCTCGGGATCTTTCTAGCAGTTTTTTTGGTGGGCGGCTATTTGTTGATTTGGGGAAGAAATGGTGTTTCGCCTCTGCTTACCCTGGTACTAATCGGGGTATTGGCTACATTGGTTGGGCGTTTTTTAGAGATGATGGTCGGAGTAGCTCGGGTTTCGGATCTGACCATTTTGTGGGTATTACTGGGGATTTTGGCCGCTTTACCAGAGTTGATGAGGCGCTCAAAGGAGGAATCACAGGCCCCGACGCAATCCCAACCTTCCGGGAGGACTTCAAACGTCTTATCAATGCCGAACAATACCCAGTTCCACTTAACATTGCCACACTTCATACGGCTGGCGCTGATCGCATGGTTGATAGGTGGAATCGGGATTCTAATCTGGGTGAAAAACGTTAGCTACGTCAGGGCATCGATTGAGGTGGGTGAAGCCGTGGAGCATTTTCGTGTCGGTGAATTTCAGGACAGCCTGGCATCCCTGGACAAAGCTATCGAACTCGCCCCAGACGTTTCCCCATACTACAATTACCGTGCCCAAGTCTACTCCGCCTTCCACTTGTTCGAAGAGGTTACTCCCGAGAATGAGTGTACTCATCAAGATTCCATTCCTTACGGAGGTTGCCTCAATATAAAGTCATTTGAGAGCAATCTTGAAGGCGTCAACCAGCGGCCGTTTTATTATCGGTCTCGCTTGGCATTGGCCAACTCAGCCCTCAACCTAACCCAAAACGAAATCGCGTTCCGGCTTTACGGGGATGTACTGGGTATGATTCCTAATAGCATACCCTTGAGGGATGAATTGGGCGCCACCTATACGAACCTGGCCGAAGCCTACTTAGATGCGGGACAATCAGAGGCATTGCTGGAGCTTTCACTCGACGCAAACGAATTCCTCGATCATGAGGCGATAACGGCTCAGGTTAAATTCTTCCTTGGAATCGCCAACCGGGACTTAAACCGGATGGATCAAGCCTCTGATTTTCTCGAGCAAAGCCTAACATTACCCCTGGATGTGGTTTTCCAAGGACGCGCACATCAAGCACTGGCGGAAATTTATGGGGAGCTGGGCCGAACCTTGTTAGCGGAGCAACACCATCGTCAAGTGCGAAAGGTAGCTGAAGAACTTGTGCAAAATGGGGAGTCCTCTTTGTCGGGAAACAAGCTTGAGCTCGCGACAGAATACCTAAACGATAGTCTTGAGCTCTTCGTCGATGAGGATTTGAAGTGGCGAGCGCATATAGGATTGGCAAGTGTTTATGCGAAACTCGACCAATCAGAGTCCTCAGATGGGCATCGGAACATTGCAAACGAGATAGGCGACACAATATTCCAAGCTGGTCTCGATCTCCGACATGAAGGCCGATTAATCGAGGCAGCAAATACGATTGAGAGAAGTCGGGAGTTGTTGGTTCACCAAGAGTCGCGGATCCAGGCGCATCAGATTCTGGTGGAAATTTATGAGGGGCTAATTGAAGCTGAATCAGCGCAGTACCACCAAAATCAAATAGAAACAATTGCTAAAGGAATATACCGCGAAGGACAGCGTTTTCGAAAGCGTGGCCAACTCGTGGACGCCGCTAGGTCGATTGAGCAAGCCATGGAGTTGACCACAGACGAAAAACTAGGAAATAAGTGGAACAAAAATCTGTTGACGGTGCTTAAGGAGTTAGATCAAACGGAACCTGGGACCTCACCAGAATTTTCTGTCCCGGCCCAATAGGTGGTCATCTGAAACGAACGCCCAATATGAACCAATTTGCGCATAGTTTTTCGAGGTAAGTGAACCCAAGTCCGAGTGCGCCCTCTATAGAATAAACCAGCAAACCTTCCTTTAATTCCAAAAAGTGGGCCCGGACTTCCCGTACTATCGATGAAACATCGGCAGCACCTCGCTGCCCATCATCTCCAGTTGCTCCATGGTTTCGTCCGCTGGGCACAGGGGACGCACCACGAACTTGTAGGCGCCGGCTTCCTCGTACTTGTGGATGACCTCGGCTATGTGTTCCACGGGGCCCGTGGCGCTGTATTCGGTGAAATAGGCGTCGGGGCGGTGCCGGGTCACGAAATTGTGGGCCTTGGCAGTAGCGGCTTCCACATCGGGCGAAATGTAATATCCCAGCATCACGCCGACGTGGTCGTCCTCAATCTCCCGTTCGTACTTTTCCGCCGTTTCAAACAACACTTCCCGCCCTTCCGTTATCTCCTGCGGGGTGGCGCTGGACACCAGCCAGCCATCCCCCACCCGGCCTACCCTTCGGGCCGCAGCCAGGCTCCGCCCTCCGATCCATACCGGAGGCGAAGGCTGGAAAACCGGCTTGGGGGTGATGCTTACGTCATGGCAGGTGTAGAAATCCCCTTCATGAGTAACGCTATCCTCCTGCCATAACCGGCGCATCAAGGCTATGCCTTCATCCGTCCGCCTGGCCCGGTCCTCCTTGGGAACGCCACAGGCTTCGTACTCTTCCGGCTCTTCCTGCCCGAGACCGACAGCCGGGAAAAAGCGTCCCTGGGAAAGATAGTCCAAAGTGGCTATCTGTTTGGCAAGCACCACCGGATTCCTCAGCGGCATGGCGAGCACGCTGGTGCCGAATTTCATCCGGTCCGAATAGGCGGCCACCATAGATAGGGCGATCATCGGCTCCAAGCTGAACCGGTCGCTGACGATGCGGTCGCTGAGCCAAAGAGAGTCGTAACCGTACCGGTCGCCGACTTCCACCAACTGGCGGAGAAAGTCCGGGTCCTTGCCGCCCTGGCCAAATGCGCCGGGCACATATCCTATGGCAACGCTCATATCGTTCTCCTACATACGCCAATCATGCGTCAAAGCACCGGCTTGAAATCCCCGATCTCAAGCATGTCTGACCGGGGGCGCCCGCGCCAAAGCAGGCACTGGCAATTGTACACCATCAACCTTAGACCTAAGCCCGGCGTGGACGGCTCTGCCGCGATGGGATTGACCGGGAAACCGGTTATACTTGGACCAACCGGCAGGCGGCGCCAACCCGGCATCCTCGTGATCGCCAATCCGTTACTGAAGAAAAATCCACGGGTTGGCGCCGCCTGCCGGTTCGAGTAGGAGGCAAGCCCATGTCCCAGGTTTCCATTCAGCTAGAAGGTTCCATCGCAGTCCTGAGTCTTGAAGGACGCACAAATTTGAACCTGCTGGGATTGGAGCTTTTTCAACGGTTGAATGACGCGTTGGATGAGGTGACCGCCGACACTAACATCAGGACAGTTGTGCTCCGGGGTGCTGGAGAGAGGGCGTTCTCCGCGGGAGTCGACCTTCATGAGATGCGGGACCTTACGCCCCAAAAGGCGGAAGAGTTCATTAGCACGCTGCACCAGGCCATCCGCAAGGTGTTGGTGTTGCCAATGCCCGTCATCGCTTCAATCAACGGCCCGTGCCTGGGCGGCGCACTGGAATTGATTCTAGCCTGCGACATGAGAGTAGCCGAGGAAGAATCCATTTTCGGCCTACCCGAGGTCCTAGTGGGAGTGCCCTCGGTCATCGAAGCGTCGCTTTTACCCAGAACCATCGGGCTTGGCAGGGCCCGGCGGATGATCATGACGGGCGAATCAATCATGTCTCAGGAAGCGCTGGCGATGGGCCTCATCGACCAGGTGGTTCCCAAGGGCTCCGCGGAGCCGGCCGCCATGGAAGCCGCTGAAAAGTTTCGCAACATCAGCCCTAAAGTGCTAGCGGCCCAAAAAGACATCATCGCCAAGTGGCTGGACTTGGGCGAGGAGCAGGCCGCCGAATACAGCATTAAGGCGTTTGCCCTGGGCTTCACCACCGGCCATCCCCAAGAGGCGATGAACGCCTTTTTGGAGAAACGGGAGCCCCGGTTCAAAGATTGACATCCAGTTGACCCTCTAATTCACCGGAGCTAAAATCGGAGGGAACGCCGGGATCTTTCCAATCTCGAAGCCAACTAGCCCGTTGCCGCCCGGGGATCAAATTAGCCAAGTTCACGCTGGGCGGTTTTATAGATGCCACTACCGGCGTTTCCTTTAGCTTTCCCAGAATCGATCACCCATTAGCCTAGGGAGATTGACCTGCATGAATCCCTCGGAAGACACCCGGGCAAAGAGATCGTCCGGCAAGGGCCACATAGGCCGTATCCTGGTCCTGTTTCGGCCGTATAAGTTCACCGTGACCATGGTCGGCCTATTGATATTGATCACGTCCAGCCTGGGAGTGGTCAATCCCCTGCTGATCAAGGTCGTATTCGACTCGGGCCTGTTCCCGGAGTCGGGAATCCCCAACATCCGCCTGCTATGGAAAGTCGTGGTGGTCATGTCCGCCATCGCGTTGGCCAGCGGTGGGTTGGGTGTGCTACAGACCTATTGGTCCAACAAAGTGGGCCAGAACGTGATGCGCGACCTGCGGGACACGGTGTACGAGCACCTTCAGGGGATGTCCCTGCGCTTCTTCACCAACACCAAAACCGGGGAGATACAATCCAGGCTTTCCAATGATGTAGGTGGCATCCAGGCGGTGGTCACCACAACCCTGTCGGACACGGTGTCCAACTGCGTCATCTTCGCCAGCACTTTGATTGCCATGCTGATCCTGTCTTCGCAGTTAACCATAGTGGCCGTCGCCACCACCCCGGTGTTCTTCGTCTTGACCCGTTTCGTGGGCAAACGGCGCCGGGCGGTCACCGCCGAAACCCAGAAGTCCATGGCGGAGGTAACCGCCATCACTCAAGAGACTCTGTCGGTATCTGGCATCATGCTGGCTAAGCTTTTCGGAACCCAGAAACAGGAAGCGGACAATTTTCACCACCACAATCAGCGTTTGGCCGACCTGGTGGTCCGCCGGCAAATGATTGGCCACTCCTTCTTTGCGGTGGTGATGACCTTCATGAACATCTCGCCCGCTTTCATCTACCTGCTGGCCGGGTATCTGATTCAGGGCGGAGGATCCCTAGCGGGGTCGGCGGGGACTGTCATCGCCTTCACCACCCTCCAAAGCAGGCTGTATTTCCCAATAGGCCGCCTTCTGGAAGTCTCAGTCGAACTGCAATCTTCCATGGCCCTCTTCGACCGGATCTTCGGTTACCTGGACCTCAAGCAGGAAATCGTCGATTCTCCCGATGCAACGGTCCTCCAGCCACAGGATGTTTCGGGATCCGTTAGGTTCCAAGGAGTGCGGGTGAACTACGGAGAATCCGCGGAAGAGCTATTGGACGGCCCCGAAATCGACGGATCAGATAGTGTTGGCGTGCTGGATAGTTGGGCTCTAGACGGCATAGACCTGGATATACCGGCGGGGAAGATGGCCGCGTTCGTCGGTCCCAGCGGCGCCGGCAAAACCACCATCGCTTACCTGATACCCCGGCTGTACGACGCCACCGAGGGAACGGTCAGCATAGACGGGACCGATGTACGCCAGGTCGGCCTGGCGTCTTTGTCCAAACTGGTGGGATATGTGACACAGGAGAGCTACCTGTTTCACGCCACCCTGCGCCAGAACCTTCTGTACGGTAAGCCAGAAGCCAGCCAAGAAGAGATCGAAGCGGCGGCAGTGGCGGCCCACATCCACGACCGAATCATGGAGTTCCCAGAAAAGTACGACACTATAGTCGGGGAACGCGGGTTCCGCCTGTCCGGCGGGGAACGTCAGCGCCTAGCTATCGCCCGCGTGATACTCCACCAACCCCGAATATTGATCCTGGATGAAGCGACTTCAGCACTGGACACCACCAGTGAACGGTACGTCCAGGCGGCGCTGGAACCGCTGATGAAAGGCCGCACAACGCTGGTCATCGCCCACCGGCTGTCCACCATACTTTCCGCCGACATTATCTACTTAGTGGACCGGGGGAAAATCGTGGAGCAGGGCAGCCACGGGCAATTGCTTGGCCAAAAGGGCCTGTACTCCCAGCTGTATCTGGAGCAGTTCGGCGCCGGTCGAATCGAGTGCCACTGCCAGGACGGTATGATCCTCAGTGACGGCACCGTGGTCAGTGGCATACCGTTGGCCGAGCCCGTTCTGGTGGCCGCTGGGGCGCCCTCGCCATCCGCCACTGAAATCCCGGGCATGCCTTGGCGGGAGGACGGGGGACAGGCCGGACAGGAGACTTCATGTTGATCTGGCGGTCCAGATCCCCATTCCCCGACTTTCAAATCCGTAGGGTGGAAACTTGGGCAAATACAACCTGATTTTAAAAAGCGGACGGGTGTTGGACCCAGCCAACGGCCGGGACGGTATTTCTGACATTGGCATCTCGTTAGGGCATGTAACTGAAGTCGAAGCCCAGCTTGACCCAGGCCAGGCCGATTCCGTGATCGACCTGTCGGGCCGGTGGGTATTGCCGGGTGTCATCGACTCCCACGTCCACGTGTCCGCCGCCGGTGGAAATGCCAGCCACGCCTTGGGCTACCGCCAGATGGCTGAAGCCGGAGTGACCACCGCCATTGATTTTGCCGGATCCATGGCCGGGATCATTCCAGGAATGCAAGCCATGGGCGCCGGGCTCAACATTGGAAGCCTCTTTATTCTGGACCCTGGCGCCACGGTCCCTGACGACAACCCTTCAGCCGATGTTTTGCGCGATACATTGGGCCGGGCCCTCTGTGAAGGCAGCCTGGGGCTGAAGTGCATGGGCGGCCATAACCCCATGACCCCCGAGGCGACCGCCAGGGCCATCGAGGTCAGCAATCAAGCCGGCGCCTACGTGGCCTTCCACTGCGGAACCAAAGCAACCTCCAGCAACCTGACAGGCTTGAGGGAAGTTCCGGAATTGGTGGGCGCCGGTAGGCTTCACGTAGCCCATGTCAACGCCTACTGCCGGGGCATGATCCTTCCAACAGGAGACGAATGCGGCGAAGCCCTGGAAATGCTGTCCAACATGAAAGAGCATTTGGTTTCCGAAGTGCATCTGGCCGTCCCCAACGGCACCAGCGGCCGCTGCCAAGGCGATGACGTCGCCGATTTTGTGACGCGCAACTGCCTTTTGATGCGCGATTATCCTCTGACGCGGACCGGTCTGCGCCAGGCGATGGAGGACGGTTACGCTTCCGTGGTGGCCGAGAGGGACGGCCGCATGGCGTTAATATCTGGCGACGACGCCGTGATCGAGTGGGAAACCGCGCGCACAGAGGTCACCGTCAGCTTCCCCGTGGGCGTTCCTCAGGCCGCCTTCAACCTGGCGGTGGCCAAAGACGAGTCCGGTAATTTCATCATCGACGCCGTCTCCACCGATGGAGGCTATTTGCCGCGAAATATATCGGTTCAGCGCACTTGGGCGATGACCCAATTGGAGGCCCTGACGCCGCTGGAGATGTCGGCTAAGCTGTCGTGGAACCCCGCCCGGATGTTCGGCCTGACCACTAAGGGCCACCTCTCGCCCGGCGCCGACGCCGACGTGACCGTGGTCGACCCGGCCACCGGCGCCGCCGTACTGAGTCTGGTGGCGGGCAATCCGGTCATGAGGGATGGGCGATCGCTGGGCCAAGGCGGTACACTGCTCGTGACCAGCGAAGGGGAGGCAGCCGCCCGCCGCTCGGGATTGGGATTTCAGGTGGTTGACCTGTCCCAGAGCAAACTTTATCAGGGGTACAGCTAGCATCAATCGCATTACATGCGCGAAGGCTAGCTAGGACTGACATGGCAGGGGCTGGGCCAGAATTACATGCGAGATGGCCGGCTCGAAATAATAAATCAACAGGAGCGATATGACCAGCAACTACAGTGCTGAGACGGTGATCCAAAACGCCAACATCATCACCATGGATCCTGGGCGCCCCCGGGCCCAGGCTGTGGCTGTGGGCCACGGCAGGTTTTTGACCGTAGGTGACAATGACGACGTGGCGGGCCTTATCGGTCCCGATACCAAGGTCATAGATCTGGGCCACAGCACGGTCTTGCCTGGCTTCATCGACGCCCACATCCACGTCCTGAACAGCGGAATACGTCACGTCATCGAGGCGGCTTGCGACCTGCCCACGGTGGCGGCGGTTCAAAACGCTCTAAGAGAACGAGCCGACGCCACACCGGACGGGGAGTGGGTACGCGGCTTTCTGTACGACGACACCAAGACTATCGAGCGGCGGTTTCTAAACCGCCATGACCTGGACGCCGTCAGCACCAGGCATCCCATCTTTGTGGCCCACCGCGCGGGCCATGTTTTCGGCGTCAACACCAAGGCCTTTGAGATGGCGGGCATAACCAACGACACGCCCGACCCGCCTGGAGGACGCTACGGCAGGGACCCGGCCACTGGGGAGCTGGACGGCGTGGTGTTTGAACGGGCCGGCGACGCCATCCGCCACGGCTTGCTTCCTGAAGCCGCCCCCGCTGACCGCCGGGCAGGGCTGACGCGCATCTGCGACATGCTGACACGGGTGGGCTTGACCAGCGTCCACGACGCCAGAGTCACCGCCGAGGAGCTAGTCACCTACCAAGAGGGAAGGGACGCCGGCGATCTGAGCCTGCGGGTGTACATGCTGATGTTCCATCCCTACTTCCCTGCTCTTCGGGACGCCGGCCTCAAGACCGGCTTCGGCGACGACATGCTCCGGCTGGGCGGCATAAAGATGGTGGCCGACGGCGCCATCGCCACTCGCACCGCATATCTATCCGAGCCCTATGAGGGCAGCGAGGACGACTGCGGCATCCTGGCCATGGATGTCGACGAGATCGAACCTTTGGTCATGGACATTCACAAGGCCGGCTTTCAGGTGGCCGTTCACGCCAACGGCGACACCACCATCGACATGGTGCTAAACGCCTATGCCAAGGCCCAAGCCGCCTATCCCAGGAACGACCCTCGCCACCGCATCGAGCATTGCACACTGGTGACTCGGGATATTCTCCGGAAGATGAAGAATTTGGGAACCGTGGCCACTCCCTTCTGCACCTACGTGTACTACCACGGAGAAAAGATGCAGTTCTACGGTGAACGCCGCCTGCAGTGGATGTTCGCCCAGCGGTCGTTTCTCGATTACGGGATAACGGCCACCGGCGCCACGGATTATCCTCCCGGTCCCTACGAACCATTGATGGGGATCCAGAGTTGCGTAACCAGAACGGACAGCAACGGCAAACTGTGGGGCCCTGACCAGATAATATCGGTGGAAGAGGCTCTCAAGATATATACTATGCACGGCGCTTACGCGTCATTCGAGGAAAACATCAAAGGCTCCATCGAGGTGGGCAAGCTAGCCGACCTAGTGGTGCTAGAATCGGATCCAACTCAAATAGACCCGTTCAGCATCAAAGACATCAAGGTGAAGCGGACCGTGGTGGGCGGAAATACGGTTTTTGAGGGATAGGCCCGATGACGACATCCAGCTTCGTGTCATTCTGAGCCAGCCTCAGCGGTGAAGAATCCGGGGAGGGGCCACGCCCCACGCCCACCAGATTATTCGCTGAGCTCATCAGAATGACATGAGAGAGGCTCAGCACGACTGGGCTGGGGATTTTGAACTAGAGACCACTGCGAAATTGAAACCGCGAGGAGGAGATCATGGCCGAGACAATCCGGGAAGCATACATTCGCAGAAGCCCCAAGTCGGCGGAGCTGTATCCCAGGTTCAAAGACCTGTTTCCTTCCGGCGGCGGCGGACATGACGGCTACGTGGCCGCTCCCTTCCCCTTGAGCATCGCCTCGGGCAAAGGTCCGCGAAAATGGGACGTGGACGGCAACGAATACATCGACTACGGCATGGGCTCAGCATCGTTGCTCACAGGTCACGCCCATCCCGATATAGTGGAGGCGTTGATCCAGACCGCGCCCTCGGGCTCCCACTTCGGCGGCCCGGTGGAGGCTGTATTGGAATGGGGCGAGCGGATAATCGACCTGATGCCCTGCGCCGACCGGGTCCGTTTTGTGGGTTCCGGCGCCGAGTCCACCATGCTTGCCATGCGGGTGGCCCGGGCGTTTACCGGCAAGGAAAAGATAATCCGTTGGGAGTCCCACTACCACGGCTGGCACGACTACGCCATGCCCGGCAACCTTCCTCCCTTCGACGTTCCCGCATCCATCGGCATACCCCAGGGGACCATAGACTCGGTGATCGTCTTGCCCCCGGACCTAGAAGCCTTGGAGCGCACGCTGAACGCCAACCCAGACATCGCCGGGGTCATCACCGAAGGCAGCGGCGCGTCTTACGGCACTGTTCCACTGCAGCCGGGCTTCATAGAAGGAGTCAGGCGGCTGACCGAGCAACATGGCGTTGTCATGATCCTGGACGAGGTCATAACCGGCTTCCGCTGGAGCCCCGGCGGACTACAGCAGAAGATAGGCGTCACGCCAGACCTTTGCACCATGGCCAAGATACTCACCGGCGGCATGCCCGGCGGGGCCGTGGGCGGCAGGGCCGACGTTATGGCGGTGATGGAGCAGACCGGGGACAAACAACACGACCGGTATCAACGGGTATTGCACGGCGGCACCTTCAACGCCAATCCTTACGCGGCGGCAACGGGAAACGCCGCGCTCAAATTAGTTGCAACTGGAGAGCTTCAGGACCAGGCCGACCGCATGGCCGAGCGCATTCGTGTAGGCCTGCGAGAGATCATGGGGCGCTACGAGGTTGAAGCCGCCGTCTACGGCGAATCCTCCACCTTCCACGTCTACTTCGGGGGCCGGTCCGTAGAAGGTTTGGACGCCAATGCCCTGAAGAACCAGCCGGCGGAGACCCAGACGGCGTTCCGGCAGGCCCTGCAGGTGCGTGGCGTGGACCTGATGTCTCGCAGCAGCGGCGTCCTTTCCGGCACGCACACAGATGCCGACATAGACCTCAGCTTGGAGATCTTCGACGGCGCGGTCAAAGCCATGGTGGACGAAGGCTTGGTCAGCCACGGGTAATGCCTCCGGGAAAAGATCTGTCTTGGTTTTGGCAGGTTTTTAGCGGCGACGGAAGAAATCCCCCTTAGTCCCCCTTTGCGAAGGGGGAGACTATGCTCCCTTATACGAGAGGAGGTAGTCTATCCCTCTTTGTCAAAGTGGGTTGGGGGGATTTCTTTTTGTCAGATGACCGGGTCTAAAGAAGCCTCCCGGTGAACTTAGACTTGTCCCAAGCCAATTTGAATTGAGGCCACAGAGCCATTAGGAGTTTGGAATTGCCCCATTGCACACTAACCATTGGCAACGTAAACCATTGGCAACGTAGAGATTTCGGTGCTCCACGACGCGAAAATCCCCATGCGTTTTAACCAAGCTTTCCCCGGCGTGCCACCGGAAGCATGGGCGCCTTATCAAGAGATGTACCCGGAGGCCTACATCGGATCGAGCAGCTTTAGGGTCCACTTTGAATGCTACCTGATCCGTTCTCAAGGTCAGACGTTGCTGGTCGACACGGGCCTGGGCAACGCCAGTTCCAACCCCGGCGTAGTGGCCAACATTGGCGTAGGCATGGAGGGGGTGCTTTTGGCGGAGCTGCAAGCGGCTGGGTTTCAGCCCAGCGACATCGACACCGTATTCTTGACCCATCTGCATCCCGACCACGTAGGTTGGAACATGACCCGGGATGGAGACGGCGAGTCGCCCACCTTCCCCAACGCCCGCTACGTCGCCCATGAAGCCGATTGGGCTACATTCAGCACACCCCGAGACTCGGAGATCTTTGGCTACGACTGGTGGGCCGAGACGATGACCCCGCTGCGCCGCCTGGGTGTCTTGGACCTGGTGTCCGGCGACACGGAGTTGACTGGCGAACTCACCATCATCCCGACACCGGGCCACACTCCCGGTTCCATGAGCATGATCGTGAACTCAAGCGGCGAAAAGGCTTTCATCATGGGAGACTTGTTCCACAGTCCGGCCCAGGTGACCGAGACCGATTGGGTGTTCCATTACGATTCCGACCCCGGCCTGGCGGGCCAATCCCGAAGGGCCATGCTGGACCGGGCTGAGTCGGAAAGCGCCGCCATCGCCATCTGCCACCACAGCGGTTTCGGCAGGGTGATACGAGAATCGGGCCGCCGGTACTGGCAGGCAATGTAGTTTGAGTTGGCGCCATATATTAAAGGTTGATTCGCCGGATTCGCCAAGCTACACTCCGCGGCATCACAGCCAATTTGTATAGGGATTGATATGGAACAGCGCTTTCAGGTGATCATCGTCGGGGGCGGTCCGGTGGGCGTCGCTTTGGCCGTAGACCTGGGCGTTCGGGGGGTCGCCTGCGCGCTGGTGGAACGGCATCTCACGCCCCAGCGGATCCCCAAGGGGCAAAACCTGACCCAACGAAGCCTGGAGCATTTCTACTTTTGGGGCATCGCCGACGAGTTGCGGGCCGCCCGTTTGTTGCCCAATGGCTATCCCATAGGCGGCATCACCGCATACGGCGATCTGATGGGAGAGTACTGGTACACCCCCGTAGGCCGCGAGGCCGTCAGGTCATACTACTATCAAGCCAACGAGCGTCTGCCCCAATACCTTACCGAGGAAGTGCTTCGCCGGCGAATGACTGATTTCCCCCATGTATCCACCTTTTTCGGATGGTCGGCGGAAACGGTCCAACAGGATGACCATGGGGTCAAAGTCACCATCGCCGATGCCAACGGCGAAGAGCAAAGTGTTCTGGAAGCAGAGTACGTGGTTGGCTGCGACGGCCCTCGTTCCATCGTGCGGGAGCATTTCGGCATCCAACGGGAAGGCGCCGATTTCCACCAACGCATGATGCTGGCCGTCATCCGCTCGCCGGAGCTGCACGAAGGTTTAAAAGGCTTGCCCGAACGCACCACCTACCGGGCGCTGCACCCCGATCTGAAAGGCGTCTGGCAATTCTTTGGCCGCATCGACGTGGGGGAAGGTTTCTTCTACCACGGCCCCGTGTCGGATGACGCCACCCCTGAGAATCAAGACTACCCCGCCCTGCTACAGAGGGCGGCTGGCTTCCCTTTCTCCTGTGCATTCGAACACCTGGGGTTTTGGGACCTGCGGGTGGCGGTGGCTACTACATACCGCCGGGGCAGGGCTTTCATAGCCGGCGACGCGGCCCACACCCACCCTCCATATGGCGCGTTCGGCCTTAATTCGGGGTTGGAAGACATCGCTAATCTAGGATGGAAATTGGCCTCGGCGCTGGAGGGATGGGGAGGTGACGGGTTGCTGGACTCCTACAGCGCCGAGAGGCAGCCCGTCTTTGTTGGCACGGGGGAAGGCATAATCGCCGCGGGGATCAAATCAGACCGGGCATTCTTGGAACGTTATAGCCCAGAACGCGACAGGGCGGAATTTGAACAGGCCTGGAAGGAGCTGGAAACGGCCGGCAGTGCCAGGCCTAGGTCATATGTCCCCCACTATCAAGGTTCGCCGTTGATATTCGGCCCGCCAGGCGCCCACTGCGGCGTCGAAGGCAGCCATTCCTTTGCGGCGCGGCCGGGACACCACCTGACGCCTCAGCCGCTATCGTCAGGCGACAACGTATTTGAGGCTCTCGGCGAAGGCTTCACGCTGCTGGCGTTTGGCGACGACAACCAAGATGTCACGAAGTTTAGCCAGGCGGCTCAATCCCTGAGCATCCCGCTCAAGGTGGTGCGGGATGGCTACCAAGGGGAACTCAAGGAATACGAGTCCCGCTTGATCCTGGTGCGTCCCGATCAATACGTTGCCTGGACGGGGGACGGCGCCACCCTGGACACGGCTGGAATCTTACGCAAGGCCGCCGGCATCTAACTTCAAAAGCAAGTTAGCAGCCATTGGAGGCCCAAATTGCCCCACAGCCGTTGCTCCGCTCCCGATGACCTGTAGTCGCGGCAGATGAAAAACCAACAGATCCTCAGCCGCGGCTCTTTCGTAACTCTGACACTTTTCTTGCTTTTAGTATCCGCCTGCAGCGAAGGCTCACCTCCCTTGGCCTCGGAACCCTCCTCTCCTGCTCGGGGGTTGGCGACAGCGAACCCAATCAGCGACACTGAAGTTCTCCCCGGTCAAACTTCCGCCGAACCAGGTCATTCTGCTCCGCAATCACGGTGGGAATATGGAAGGGCATACACCTAGTATTACAACGACGCTTCCTCAATTTGGTCAGTTTTGACCGGAAATCGCTTCGCGGAAGGCAAGGCCACAAAGCTGTCGAGCGCGTGGGCAGGTTGCTATGAAGGGTACTCAAGATCCCTTTCTTGCGATCCGTCGTTGTAATACTAGAGGTCTGGCCGGAAAGCCATTGGCCGGGTTTCGCGCTACGCCAGACAGACGTATTATAGTCTTATGTGGCATGATAGTGTCTGTAATACGGTTCAAGAACCCACTGTTACATCGATAATCGTCGCTAAGAAAACGACGACTTGGGGAGAATTGGGGTTTCCGTCCGAGTTTCTAGAGGCTTCCCGGGTATGGGTTCAGGGTTGTTCGCCGGGGATAACCTGAATCCACGTTCCCCCGAAGGCGATGGTGTGCAATTTTTTCTGACCTTTGACCTGAGTGCTGTGCCAGAGGGGAGGGTGGTATCCGCTATGCTCAGCTCGGAGAATGCCTCAGTTAGTGGGACGCCCTTTAAGGATCTAGAAGTCTGGCCGGAAAGCCATTGGCCGGGTTTCGCGCTACGCCAGACAGACGTATTATAGTCTTATGTGGCATGATAGTATCTGTAATATGGTTCAAGAACCCACTGTTACATCGACACTCGTCGCTAAGAAAACGACGGCTTGGGGAGAATCGGGGTTTCCGTCCGAGTTTCTAGGATCCTTGCGGGCGGAAGAGATTCGCTTTTCCCAGTTTTCGCCTGATTTGTGGGACAAGCTAGCCCTAATCGGTGGCGACGTTTGCGAAATTGCTAACACTTCGAATGGCCCATTTCAGTGTGACGTCGCCGGTGCCGTCCAAAGGTCGTTGGACGATTCGTATCGGTTTGTTCAATTCCGGTTGCTCCTTGACCGGGCTGGCGATAATGACGGATGCCAAGACCTGGTTTCCTTTTTCATCACCAACTCCAACACCAACGAGCCTGGCATCTTTGAACTGGAGATAACCTTGGAGCCGATAATGAACACGGGCTAAGGCCGCGGTTTGTGCCTGGAGTAATCCGTCTCTATCTAACTCCTTGAATCATCCCCCAGGCGATGTACCGGGCCACGGTGGCTTCGTCCTCGGTGAGGGTCATGCCATTGGTTCCTGAGAACAGCAAACGCCCCGGGTCATCCAAAACGTGGTGTAAGCCCAAGATATGCCCGACCTCATGACTGCTGACACGCCGGTCATGGACGGAAGGCTCATCAATGACGAAACAAGTACGGGTTCTTAACGGATTGACGCCGTTGGGTCCGCCGACGTTACGGAGATAAAAACCCCGTATCGTTGAGGGCTGGAAAAGGGAGAGCCTGTCGCCGAACTCCCGAAAGAATGGCTGCAGGTTCCCTGCCTGCGTCCCCCGCAAAAGAGTCTCCGGGACCTCCACAGTGTGGATAGTCTGTAGATCCAAACGAATATCTGCCTGGCTCCAGATGTCGTTCATGCCTTCAAGTATCTTCCTCAGGTCCTCCTCGGTGCGGTGGGTCGATATATCCAGATCACGCTCTTCTTTATCGTCCACCAACAGAAAGAGCGAGATGCGGAGACGAATAACCTCTCTCGGCGCGTCGGTGGCCACGTTGGCCTCGCTGGTTCGTAACCCCGAATCCACCGATAGAGGGCGTGTCGCGACAGGGCGGATAGGGAAGGAAGTGCTCCTCTGAATCTGGGATAATGGTTTTATAACAGAAAACCGACCAGAAACAAGGAGCACCCAATAGATGCGACCACGCAACCACCTCGACCGCATCCACATCACCTTCGACGACCACCGCCTGGTCAACAATGCCGGCCTGCTCCTTCCCGCCACCTTGGCCTTGCACCTCGGCCTTTCCCAACTGGTTGACCGGCGCCTGGACCTGGGCCGGGCCCCAGGCCGAGCCAACACCGGTGACAAGATGATGACGCTGGTGGCATCTGCGTTGGCGGGCGGCGACTGCATCGACGACGCCGATGCGCTGCGCGCCGGCGGGACAGCCTGCACCCTGGGCAGTGTGCTCAAGGCGCCCTCCACCCTGGGCGCCTTCCTGCGCAGCTTTCGCTGGGGCCACGTCCGCCAACTGGACCGGGTGAGCCGCGAGTTGCTGGCCCGGGCCTGGCAGGCCGGAGCCGGACCCGGCGACGCACCATTTACCATCGACCTTGATTCGACGATCTGCGAGACCTACGGACTGGCCAAGGAGGGCGCCCGCCACCACGGCTACACCGGCGCCCGGGGCTATCACCCGCTGTTGGCCGTCGCCGCCGGCGCCGGCGACGTGCTGATGTCCCGGCTGCGCGAGGGCCGCGCCAACACCGCCCGCGGGGCCGCCCACTTCCTGCGGGAGACGGTGGGGCGGGTGCGCTACGCTGGCGCCAGCGGGCAGATCACCCTGCGGGCCGACAGCGGCTTCTATACCCACGCCGTGGTCGCCGTCTGCCGCAAGCTGGACGTGCGCTTCTCCATCACCATCCGCCAGCACAAAAGCCTGCGCAATCTCATCGAGGCCATACCCGAAGCTGCCTGGACGCCGATTCCCTACTGGATGGACGGCGCCGCCGCTGTGGCCGAGACGACTTATACCCCCTTCCAGAGTGAGCCGGACGCCGCGCCGGTGCGGCTCATCGTCCGGCGGGTGCAGCCGACCCCCGGTTCCCAACTGGCCCTCTTCGCCACCTACAGTTATCACGGCTTCATCACCGACCGGGACGGAGAGACCCTGGAACTGGAGGCCGACCACCGCCGCCACGCCGAGATCGAGAATGCGATACGCGACCTCAAGTACGGCGTCGGGTTGAACCACATGCCGTCCGGCCGCTTCGCCGCCAACGGCGCCTGGCTGGCCGTCCAGGTGATGGCCCACAACCTGGCCCGCTGGACCGCGCGCATCGGCCTGGGCGAGCAGATCGTGACCACCAAGACCCTCAGGCGACGGTTCTTCTCCCTGGCCGGACGGCTCACCCGCTCGGCGCGCCGCCTCACCCTGCATCTGCCCCAGCGCTGGCCTTGGGAAACCCAGTTCAGTCGCGCCCTGGCCCGGCTGCGCGCCCTGCCACTCCCAGCCTGACGACCCGTCTGCAACTGACCCGCCATCCGGCCAACTGAACGTCCCGGCAAACTCGCGCCAGTCCCGGTCCGCGAGCGCCTCTTCCCGTGTCCTATCCCGCCATCTCGCTCAGCACAGCCACTGCAGACCGCCATCGGCGCCCCCAAAAGCGCCTGCGACCGCCCGCCAACCTCCCGTCTACCCGAATTCGAGCCCGGATCATCGCGCCTGCAACTCCCTCCCCCCTCTTCCGCTGTCCTCACGCCCTCCATCCGGGTCCATCGGTGGATTCGGAGTAACGCGGGCGTATCCACGGCCAGGACGCTGGTTGGGATTACCGGAGTTGAAGTGGGGTGATCGGAACCGGCGCAGCCGGTCAAAACAGCTACGCCGATCGCCAATAAGATGCGAATCCTATTCATGCGTGGCGCCGGTGATCACGGTTGTCTGAATGAAGATCCCCACTCGGCCAAGACGCCCTATTCAACCGCCAGAAGGTCGCAAGCCAAGGCGAGCATGATCTTCGTGCCGCTGATCAGGCTTTTCATGCCAACCGACTCGTCGGTGCCGTGGTTCTTGTTGAGCATGGGATCGTCGTCGGGGTGGGAACCGGCGAAGCCGTAGGTGATGATTCCCAGGGGCCGGGTAAACCGGGAGTCGGTGAACCCGGTGCTTATGGCGGGCACCCATTGAATATCGTCCCGCTCCAAGGCCATCGACGTGACGGCCTGGATCCGCTTGGCGAAGTCCGTCTCAAAGGGTGAGGAGTTAGGCACCGCCATGTAGTCGATCTCGAACTCCACACCTGGTATCCCCTCGAAAATCTGATCAAGCTGTTCCCGGACGTATGTATCGTCCTGGTGAGGCAGGGTTCGCACGTCGCAGGTCAAGCTGATGGATTCGGGCACACTGTTGGACTTGATGCCGCCCCGAATCATGGTGGGCGTCACCGTCATGCGGGAAAGTGCCTTCAGGATCGAAGCGAATCGAGGGTTTTTCGGCTGGGTGTCCTCGATGATCTGGTCGATATTCTCAGGCGAAGGCTTGTCTTCTATCGCGAAGGTGGACAGGTAATCAAATAGGCCGGTGGAAGTGTCGCGCTCGGGTTCGTATTGCTCAATACGCTGGACGATCTGGGCCAACCGGTACAACGCATTGGTTCCCTGCCAGGGGGTAGAGGCGTGGGCGCTAGACCCTTTGACCTCTATCTCAACCTGCAATCTACCCTTCTCGCCCACACCCAGAATGTAGGTCAAAGCCCCCGCCGCCTCAATGGGCACACCGCCCCCTTCGTTGACCGCCAAGGGAGCGGCCAGCTTATCCGGGTGATTATCGGCCAGCCAGCCAAAGCCGTACCGGCCACCGTGTTCCTCATCGGCGCAGGACGCCAAAATCAAGCTGTCTTTCAAATTGATGCCGTTGCGTTTTAGCATGCGCAAAGCCATCAGTTGGCAGGTCAACAATGCTTTGCAGTCGTTGGCGCCCCGGCCGTAGATCCGGCCATCGGCGATGGTGGCGCTGAATGGAGGGAACCGCCACTTTTCTTCTTCTTCCACCGGCACCACGTCCAAATGAGACATGAACAGCAGGCCCGCCTTCCCCGAGGTTCCTTCCAGACCCGAAATCAGGTTGCCTCGGCCGGGCGCCGACTCCAATATCTCCGAGCCGATGCCATCTTGAGCCAGCCAGTCCCGAGCGTATTCGGCCACCGGCGTCTCGTTGCCCGTGGGCATAACGCCGGTATTCACCGATGGGATCTTGACCAACGCTTGCTCCAAGGCGAGGATCTCGTCGTGGGCGGCGTCTACCTGATCGAATAGGTCTTGATAGTCAGGCATGGCTTGGCTCCTTTGTTGAATGTCGAAGCTGCCTGGGTTCCCATGGGATTCTCGACTCGACCGCTTCGCGCTTGCCGATGTGTGTCATGTTGAGCCAGCCGCGGCGGCGAAACATCTGGGGCGTGGGGGACGGCCCCGCTCCCCAGCTTCTTCGTCGCTTCACTCCTCAGAATTACAGTGAGGTGCTAAGACTCAAATCACCCGGCGATGGGCTCCAAGCCGGCTTCTTGCCGGGCGTCGTTTATGTGCTCCAGGATGCGCACTCGCAGGGGAGCAAGTTCGTAACCCAGGTCGGCCAGCATCCGGCTGTTGTCCACCCGGTAGATATGGGGAACCGCCTGGTCTCCGGTGGAGATCTGGGCATCTGGGATGATGCTGCGCACGATTTCGGCCATCTCGCCGATGTTGCAAAGGTGGCCGCCGCTGATGTAGATAGGGTGGTTCAACGCGTCAGCCAAGGCGACCCTGACGAAGATCTCGGCTGCGTCTTCGGCGTGGATCATGGGGGAAAGCTCGTCCTGGTGGAACGGCATACTTATGGGCTGGCCGATGGCGGGCAGCGACATCAATAATCCCCCGATGATGCCGGTCATTCCCGTCACCCTGCCGTGGCCGAAGACGGTGCAGATGCGCACGCCGCGAAGGTCCAGCCCGTAGAGATCGGTGTATTTCCAAGCGGCGAAGTCGTTAGCCGCCTTGGTCATGCCATAAACATTGACCGGCGCAGCCAGGTCTTCCTCGTTGACCGGCCGGTCTCCAAAGGTGTCCTGCACTCCGTAGGCGGCGATGGAACTAGCGTAAACCACCCGTTTTATCCTCGTCCAGCGGGCCACCTCGAAAATGTTGTTGGTGCCCTGGATGTTGATTTGCATGGCAAAATGGGGACGCTCTTCCGTGTCCGGCGGCAGCAGGGCGGCCATGTGGATGATGCGTTCGACGCCGTGAGTGTTCACCGCTTCCAGCAACTGGGGCACCTGGGTAATGTCGCCCCGGTAGACCTGAATCCGGTCCAAATACGGCTGCAAATTAGCCCTTGGCGGCGCCAGGTCGAAACACACCACCTCCTCGCCCCGGTCCACCAGTTTGCGGACGATGCGGTTGCCGATGAAGCCCGTGCCCCCCGTGACCATGACCGACATGGAAAAGACCTCCCGTGCAGACAAACTCAGATAAGACGGGTCAATAATACATAGTCCCGCCAGGCCACGCAATCTAGGCCCGGCGCCGAACCGCAGTCGAGGTTTGACGCACCAGGGCAGCGTGCGACGAACAATCCTCTTCTCGAGGAAAATGGGCTTCCACCGGCGCCAAAATCGATTGACTGAAAATTAGGCGTTTGTTAACCGATAAGGGTAATTTTCAGCCTTAGATACCCCTGTGGAGAAGTGTTCGGACATGAAAAAATTGGTGCCCCTGGCCATCTTGCTGACCGTCGTTATTATCGGCGCATTGGCCGTGCTGCCTGTGTTTGGCGCCGGCAACGGTCAGCAAGGGCTAGAGCGGGCCATAAAGGCTCAGGAGAAGCACACGGATGCTCTGCTGGCCAAGGAAGGAGTGGTGGGCACGGCCGTGGGCTTGAACCCATCCGGCAAAATAGCGGTCTTGGTTTTAACCGCGAAGCCCGGAGTTGGCGGCATCCCCAATAAACTGGAAGGCGTTCCCGTGGCTGTGAGGGTGACCGGGCAATTTACGGCTCTTGCGGGACCCCCGGCGCCGGTGGCCTCGTTCACTTTTCCGTGCAACGCGTTAGATTGCGACTTCGACGGCTCCGGTTCCACCGGCAGAAAGCGAGGCTTTGAATGGGACTTCGAAAATGACGGAACGTTCGATGCCTTCACTGGGTCCCAAGTCAGTAATTCATACGCTATAGGCGACGAATATACGGTTCTGCTCAGAGTCACCGACGGAAAAGACGATCGTGCCGATGAGGTCTGCCAGTGGCTGTTAGCGACGGCGGGGACCCCGGTACGCCTACCCCGACGCCCACGGCCGAAACTGTTCAGAGTTGAGGGGAAGTGAGCAACCGGCGGCATTCCAGGAGGGGATTGAGACCTCTGGCCCGCCAGGTGCCAAAGAGGGATGCCAAGGTCATCTTGCTGTCGGCGCCCTGCCCTGAGCGGGCGCCGCCGCTGATCTTGCGACTGGTTACCAGATGCCGCAGGCTCCGCTCGGCGGCGTTGTTGTCTGAGGGCACGGCTGGGTCCGACACGAAGACAAACAGTTCCTTGATGAACCGTTCCATGCGCCGGCAGAGCTTGGCCTGAACCGCCAGGGGATCTTTCGCCAGGGGATCTTTAAGGAAAGGCCGCGCCAAGACCATTAGTTTCTCCTCCAGCATTAGCTGGGTGCGATGGCCTGGCTGGGCTCGGGGAAGGACCGAGGCCTTGGCCTCCGTGTAGACCTGGTGAACCGCCTCGGCCCACTGAGCCAGCCCAGCGTCTTCTGGGTACAACCCTTTCAGGTCATGGATATCCCGCAGCAGATGAGCCCAGCACCGTTGCTTCAGGCCCGGGTAGTGGTTATAGGCGGCGTAGAAATCACTGACCAACACTCCGCTGAAGGAGGAATCCAGCACCTCATCCACCACCCCCTTATCCCGACCCCGACGCAGGAAGTATCGTTCGCTGGGAGTGCTGAAGGTCCAAACATAGCCGTTGCTCCCGTCCTGGCGCCAGCCGGTTTCGTCGCCCTGCACCACGGGACTGGCGCGGACTTGCTCGAGCACCTCTCGCACCGCCGTCTCAGCCTGACGGGCTACTCCATGGACGGCCTCGACGATGGCGCCAACACTCAGGTGCAACTGATGGACGCTCTCCAGGTACCATTGGATGATTCTTATGGGCAACCGTCCCTCCTCCCGCAGGGTCACCATCAGGCTTACCAGATTGACCCCCAGGCGCTGCTGGCCCAGAACCACCCCCTGCAGGGCCTCTTTGGGCAGCCGGCGCCGCTGGCATACCGGACAGATGCGGGCTACCAGGGCGTGCTCGGTCACTTCTACCGGAGCCACCGGTAGCTCAATGACTTCCCGAGTTCGCTGTACCCATCCGCCGTTCAGGTGAGTCCCGCAGTCGGGACAGACCGCCACGGCATGCTCCACCCGCCGGGTAGGAGTCATGCGCTGGCGGGCGAAGCCATGGCGGCGCGGCTTTCTGGGCTCCTTTTTCTCCGGCGCTTGCCGGCTGGAGTGCGGCTGATTACCCGGCATCCCCGACGACCCGCGCCGGTTGGGACGGGATTCCAGAACCCCAATCCGCCTTTGCAAATCGGCAATGACTGCCCGCTGGCCGGCAATTATCTCCAGCAGAGTTTCGCCACTCGCCGCGTTCAGGTCTAGTTCAGTGTCCACCTCCCTGGTATGCCACAACTCCCCCGGCCATGCCAGCGTTTTTCCAACGGCTTTGAGCCAATTCACCTCATCAAGTCTGAACAGTTACCTTCCAAGGCTTCCCGAACGATGGTTTCGGCGGCGCTCTCGCCAGGATCCATTCCCCCGCCAGGGAGACACCAGCGCCCGTTATCGGCCCGGCGGGTCAACAGCACCTTTTCCCGGGCCTCGTCGAAGATGACGGCGGTGGCGCGTGGAGCAAGCTTGGCTGTTTTGGCGACCCGCTCTCCATAAATCAATTTTGACATCGCAGAACTCTACTCTCGTTTGTCCACAAACGGTCTTCGCAGCCATAATTGTAGCTGCTCGGTGAATTCAGTGTTTGTTGAAACACCGCTATCTTTGACCTTCAGACGCCTTGTCATTAACTTTGTTGGTCCTCGTCCGCTATAATTGCCAAGTCCCCAACCGAGAAAGGGTGAGAAATGGTTAGACCCAATTGGTACGCCGAACATCCCACAGCATGCACCTGCGCGCTATGCGACGAGAAACGCCACATCGTTCAGGACTCCGACCACAAGATCGGCCGCAACGAGAAGTGCCCCTGCAACAGCGGCAAAAAATACAAACGTTGCCACGGTAAATAGCCCTTAGCTCTCAGATACCGGTCAATCAGATTTTAGTCGTCAAGTTCTAGCGCTGGTGACTCGACCGATCGCGCCGGCTACTCACCTCTTTACCTGGCTTATGAACACCCTGAGGTGAACCTAATGACCCTTAAATCCCCCATCGAATTCAGGACAGCCTTCAGCCAGTACGTAGCCACAGAAATTATAGGTGAGGACGGTTCTGCACGGGTTTATAAAGCGACCGATGACGCCGGACAAAGCTTCGCCATCAAACTTCTTGATCCTGCCAAAGCAACCAAAGACAAAGTTAAAAGATTCAAAAACGAATACCAGTTTTGCGCGAAAAACAGCCACCAAAACATCGTTCCAGTTTTGGATTACGGTCTTGTTGATGATGGTGACGGGAGAACACCTTTTTTCGTTATGCCCCTTTACGGATGTTCGTTAAGGATCCTTCTTAACGCTACTATCCCGCCTAACGACGTCCTAGTATTACAACGACGCTTCATCAAATAGGGTGACTCGTGAGCGGAAATTGTATTAGGGAACGATCGGGCGCGAAGCTGTCGTGCAAGCTGGCCTATAGCTGGGAAGGGATCCCCAAGAGCCCTTTCAAACCAACCGTCGTTGTAATACTAGAAGCCCGGCTGAAAAGCCCTGCTGTGACGAGATGAGGTGGAGGATAACCAGTGGACTGGGCCAAGTCTGAGACTAAGGGCGACCCATCTGGCCGCGGCCAATATGAATTGGGCAGTAACGATGGGCGACCCGGCGGCGAGCCGGTCCGGTCTATTCTCTGGTTTATTGGGGGAGGAGCCTGAAGCCTGGGACATCATCCCCATCCTGGTAGCCACCAGGGTCAGGTTGGCCACCGTGGCTGCCAGGAGTAGCTGAAAGAGGGTCTTGGCCCGACCAAAGTAGCGAGATTGGCGGACCCCCAGTTGCACCAGCCGAGCCAGGCGATGCTCGACCACCTGCCGCCGGCTGCGGTATTCGGCGAAGCTCTCACTTTTCTGGAAGGCCCGGGCTTGTTGCAGGAGCGCCTCTTGGGGATGGAGAGTCACCGTACGGCCTTTGCCCTCTCCAGCTGCCACGCACTGGGACCGCAGGGGGCATACGCCACAGACCGCCGGGTCGAATTGAAAACTCTGGACCGGATAGGTCTGACCCAACCGGTTGGTCCGGGTGCCGAAGGTCCGCAAGGTGTGGGTAACATTACCGGCTGGGCAGGTGACGGTGCCGGCCGCCAGGTCGATCTGGAAGTCCTCTTTGGGGAAGTGGTCTTTTCTGGGACGACCCGGCACCTTGGCTATTAGCGTCCGACCGGCATCGGCAAAGGCCTGCCGCGTCCCGCCATCCCCATAGGCCGCCATCCCCAATGGTCTCCTCCACAGCTATGCCCGTGTTCTCTTCACTCTGCTCCACCAGTTCCAGGACTCCGGTGTTGTCACCGGCATTGCCGGGCAGGATATCTACCGCGGTCACCAGTTGGGAATCGGTATCCACCACCACGGCAGCCTTATGTCCGTCGAAGCGTTTGCTGCTGCTTTTGCGCCCATGGCGCATCTCCGGGTCGTGCGCCGAAGGGACCCGGTCCCGGCTTACGCCATCCTTCAGGGCCGGACCATCCTCCTGCCGTTCCACATCTTGCAAGAGGAGTTGCCCCAAGAGTTCCGCTGCTTCTCCAATAGCCTGGCGCTCAGGACTATCTGCGGGAAATCTACCTTGGGCCTGACGGGCCAGTTCCAATACCAGGTCAGCATCGGCTACTATCTTCTGCAGTAAGGCTTGCCGCTCTTTCTTGTTGTCCCAGTCAATCCCCGCCTCTCCCTTCACACTGGAGCCAAAGTAAAGCTCCAGGCCGTGTCTCAAGGCCCACTCCTCGGCCCGGGTCCCATCCAGTTGGGCCAGTGCCCGGACCACCTGGACGATGCCGTCGGCCAGCAGGTTGTAGGTGTCCTTGACCGCTCCCCGGCCCAGAATGTAGGTGGTGTCCACCGCCACCTTCATCCGCCGTCCTTTCAGGCAGCCGGTCTGCCGGGCGAATTGGAGGCTGCGCTGAAAGACGGCCCGCACCCGGTCGTGGAGGATCAGCTGGGCTCGAAACAGTTGCAGGGTGCTCTTGGCAAAGGGACGGTCCTCCACCTCAATCCCCAACGCCACCTTCCACCGGATATCGAAGTCCGCCCTCTGCTTGGCTTCCAGGTCGCTCACTTTGTCGTAGGCTTGCAACAACAGCGCGGTGGCCACCAGACTGGGCGCCACGCTATCCCGGCCATTGTCCGGGCAATACAGTTCGGCGAAGTCTTCGTCTCGAAATAGCTGACCCCGCAGGGAGGCCAGGAAGCCGTAGAAGGAGCCGCGGCCCACATAGTCCAGGTAGAGATGGTCCGCTTCCAGGAACCCCAGCTGTTTAGAGCGTTTTCCCAGCATCCCCTGCCTCCCACACCCATTAAATTATCCTGACAATTATATCGGAACAGTCGAGGTCAGTACACTTTTCGGCCAGACTTCTAGGCTATTTCGGGCAACTTTTGGATGGTGTTGAGGCGGCGCATTTGAAAAATGTCGTACACCGCGATCTTAAACCCGAGAATATTCTTTACGACCATGACTCCAATACGTTATTGATAGCGGATTTCGGCATTGCATGGTTTGCGGAAGACGAACTTTACACAGCAGTGGAAACAAAGGACAACGCCCGCCTTGCGAATTTTCAATACGCAGCTCCTGAGCAAAGAGACCGGGGAGCCCAGGTTGACCAACGCGCGGATATATATTCATTGGCCTGCACATTAAATGAGATGTTCACGCCTGAAATCCCATACGGCACAGCATATAAAGCGATTGGTGCCGTAGCACCAGATTTTGAATACTTAGACGAAGTCGTGGATCAAATGCTGCGTCGCGATCCAGAAGAACGACAAACCAATATAGGCGAAGTAAAAAATCAGCTCATCGCCCACAAGAACGAGTTCACAACACGGCAACGAATAAGCGCACTAACAACAACCGTGGTTCCTGAAAATGAACTAGACGATCCTCTAATCGTCAATCCCCCTCGGTTAGTCAATTTTGACTGGGAGTCTGAACGGTTGACACTCATCTTGAGTTCACCTGTAAACGAAAAGTGGAATCAAGCCCTTCACAACATGGGAAGTTTTTCTAATCTAGGCGGCTTTCCGCCAACCTCGTTCTCGTTCACGGGCAGCAACGCGAATATTCAGGTTCCAGCACGTCATGTTCAGGACATCATCGACCATTTCAACAAATGGCTTCCAAGGGCGAATGCGGTGTACAAACAACGAATCGAGAATGAAACCCATAGGGCTGAGGAAATAGAGAGAAAGAAACTCCAGCAGGAGCTCGAAATGCAACAAGCCCGTCAAAGGATCCTAAGCCCGAATCCACCGATAGAGGGCGTGTCGCGACAGGGCGGATAGGGAAGGAAGTGCTCCTCTGAATCTGGGATAATGGTTTTATAACAGAAAACCGACCAGAAACAAGGAGCACCCAATAGATGCGACCACGCAACCACCTCGACCGCATCCACATCACCTTCGACGACCACCGCCTGGTCAACAATGCCGGCCTGCTCCTTCCCGCCACCTTGGCCTTGCACCTCGGCCTTTCCCAACTGGTTGACCGGCGCCTGGACCTGGGCCGGGCCCCAGGCCGAGCCAACACCGGTGACAAGATGATGACGCTGGTGGCATCTGCGTTGGCGGGCGGCGACTGCATCGACGACGCCGATGCGCTGCGCGCCGGCGGGACAGCCTGCACCCTGGGCAGTGTGGTCAAGGCGCCCTGCACCCTGGGCGCCTTCCTGCGCAGCTTTCGCTGGGGCCACGTCCGCCAACTGGACCGGGTGAGCCGCGAGTTGCTGGCCCGGGCCTGGCAGGCCGGAGCCGGACCCGGCGACGCACCATTTACCATCGACCTTGATTCGACGATCTGCGAGACCTACGGACTGGCCAAGGAGGGCGCCCGCCACCACGGCTACACCGGCGCCCGGGGCTATCACCCGCTGTTGGCCGTCGCCGCCGGCGCCGGCGACGTGCTGATGTCCCGGCTGCGCGAGGGCCGCGCCAACACCGCCCGCGGGGCCGCCCACTTCCTGCGGGAGACGGTGGGGCGGGTGCGCTACGCTGGCGCCAGCGGGCAGATCACCCTGCGGGCCGACAGCGGCTTCTATACCCACGCCGTGGTCGCCGTCTGCCGCAAGCTGGACGTGCGCTTCTCCATCACCATCCGCCAGCACAAAAGCCTGCGCAATCTCATCGAGGCCATACCCGAAGCTGCCTGGACGCCGATTCCCTACTGGATGGACGGCGCCGCCGCTGTGGCCGAGACGACTTATACCCCCTTCCAGAGTGAGCCGGACGCCGCGCCGGTGCGGCTCATCGTCCGGCGGGTGCAGCCGACCCCCGGTTCCCAACTGGCCCTCTTCGCCACCTACAGTTATCACGGCTTCATCACCGACCGGGACGGAGAGACCCTGGAACTGGAGGCCGACCACCGCCGCCACGCCGAGATCGAGAATGCGATGCGCGACCTCAAGTACGGCGTCGGGTTGAACCACATGCCGTCCGGCCGCTTCGCCGCCAACGGCGCCTGGCTGGCCGTCCAGGTGATGGCCCACAACCTGGCCCGCTGGACCGCGCGCATCGGCCTGGGCGAGCAGATCGTGACCACCAAGACCCTCAGGCGACGGTTCTTCTCCCTGGCCGGACGGCTCACCCGCTCGGCGCGCCGCCTCACCCTGCATCTGCCCCAGCGCTGGCCTTGGGAAACCCAGTTCAGTCGCGCCCTGGCCCGGCTGCGCGCCCTGCCACTCCCAGCCTGACGACCCGTCTGCAACTGACCCGCCATCCGGCCAACTGAACGTCCCGGCAAACTCGCGCCAGTCCCGGTCCGCGAGCGCCTCTTCCCGTGTCCTATCCCGCCATCTCGCTCAGCACAGCCACTGCAGACCGCCATCGGCGCCCCCAAAAGCGCCTGCGACCGCCCGCCAACCTCCCGTCTACCCGAATTCGAGCCCGGATCATCGCGCCTGCAACTCCCTCCCCCCTCTTCCGCTGTCCTCACCCCCTCCATCCGGGTCCATCGGTGGATTCGGACTAAGGAATACTAAGGTCTAGGATTCCTACGAATTCGTGACTCCCCATCACACCATTGGGAGCACCGGGCAACGTGGCGTCTAGCCGTTGACCCACCAAGGTTATGTCCGGTGATATACTCTCCATGGTTTCCAAGCCTGGCCGCCCGGCGCCGGCCGTTTTCATCCTAACCCTGCTGCGCCGGCCAGCCGGATTCGAACCTCAAGGAGTTGACCCGTGAACACCATTGAAGCGATGGCAGAGATTTTGAAACGCGAAGGTGTGGAGTACTTGAGTTGTTTCCCCACCACTCCGGTGATCGAGGCGGCGGCCCAGGCGGGGATCCGCCCCATAGTGTGCCGCCAAGAAAGGGTTGGCGTGGGCATCGCCGACGGCTTTAGCCGGGCGACCAACGGCGACCGGATGGGCGTCTTCGCCATGCAGTATGGACCCGGCGCCGAAAACGCGTTCGCCGGCGTGGCCACGGCATATTCCGACGGAACGCCCATGCTCTTATTACCCCTGGGCCACCCCACGGAGCGCCACGGCATCGCGCCCCACTTCGACTCCATGGTCAGCTACGCCAGCGTGACAAAGCAAATCGAGCAGATTAATGTGCCCGACCGGGTGTCCGACGTTATCCGCCGGGCCTTCGCGGCGTTGCGCCAGGGCAGGCCGGGCCCGGTGATGGTGGAGACCCCCGCCGACGTGGCATTGCAAGAAGTCAGCGAGGAAGCATTCTACTACCAGCCCAGCCGCTCCATGGTCAGCCAGGCCGACCCCAGGGACGTGGAAGCCGCCGCCCGGGCGCTTTGCCAGGCGAAATATCCGGTGATACTCGCCGGCCAGGGAGTGATGTACGGCCAAGCCACTAGTGAGTTGACCGAATTGGCCGAACTGCTGCAAGTTCCGGTGATGAGCACTCTGCTGGGGAAGAGCGCGTTTCCGGAAGTGCATCCCCTGGCTTTGGGCAGCGGTTCCGGCGTCATGTCGGGGCCGGTCCACCACTTCGTGCGGCGTTCCGATGTCATCTTCGGCATCGGCACCAGCTTCACTCGCCACGGCATGTGCATGACACTACCTCCGGGAAAAACGCTGATCCAAGCCACCAACGACGCCCGGGACATCAACAAGGATTACAACATCGACTTGCCCATGGTGGGCGACGCCAAGCTGATATTGCGCCAAATGATCGAAGCGTGCCGGGAGATCGTTGGCGCCAGCCGCCAGGGCGACAACGCCACGGCCCGGGAGATCCAGTCGGAGCGCGACGCTTGGCTGAAAGATTGGAACCAAAAACTGACCAGCAACGACCGCCCCATCAGCCCCTACCGGGTGATCTGGGATTTCATGCATACCGTACCGCCGGAAGAGGCGATCATCACCCATGATTCGGGCAGCCCCCGCGACCAGATCACGCCTTTCTACCGGTCCAACGGCCCTCGAACCTACTTAGGTTGGGGCAAGTCCCATGGCCTGGGCACGGGTTTGGGCCTCGTCATCGGCGCCAAGTTGGCCCAGCCGGACAAGGTCTGTGTAAACTTCATGGGCGACGCCGCCTTCGGCATGGTCGGATTGGACTTCGAGACGGCCGTGCGTTCCCAGATACCCATCATTACCGTGGTGTTGAACAACGGGACCATGGCCGTCGAAACCAACGCTATGGCCGCCTCCCACGAGCTATACAACACCAGGGACCTGGGCGGAAACTACGCCGACATGGGAACGGCCATGGGCGGGTACGCCGAGCGAATCGAAGACCCGGCCGAGATAGGCCCGGCGTTCCAAAGAGCGCGCCGGGTCACCGAACAAGACGGCAGGGCAGTGCTGTTGGAGTTCATAACCGCCTCGGAGACCGAGACGTCATTCCGGCGGGCTTTCTAGCTTCGAGCTATCGGCCCTCAGCTTTCAGCCGTCAGCTTTTTGGCGGATTGATCATTATATTTGGAGGGGAATCATGGCAGAGCGTTCCCGTTATCTGTTTATCGCCAGCATGGACGTGGAGTCTGGAAAACAGGCGCTGTTCAACGAGGTTTACAACACCGAGCATTGCCCCATGCTCTCCCAGGTGCCTGGAGTCGGGCTCATTTCCCGGTTCGAATTGCAAGACCTGGCCATGAGCATGGGCGGGGAAACCCGCACCATCAAGATCGAAGGCGAACCAACACACCACGCCATCTATGAATTGGAAAGCCCCGAGGTTTTGACCAGCGACGCCTGGGCCGTGGCCGTTGAAAAGGGACGTTGGCCGGAACAGGTGAGGCCCTACACCAAAAACCGCCGGCACACCCTGCTAAAACTCACCTTCCCTGAGGGTTAACGCTTTAGAGATGTTGATCGGCGGAATCTACCCTTCACCTTAAACCTCTCTCGCAAGGAGAGAGGAGGCATGTCCCTTCCCCCTATACGGGGGAAGGTTAGGATTGGGGAGATTCGCTGACAATTTCCACCGGTCGAAAACCGAATCAAGCGAAGAGGTCGCATGGAAATAGAGAACAAGCTTAAAGAGCTAGGGTTGGAGTTGCCGGCCCCACGGAGCCAATCGGTAGGAAATTTCATCCCGGCGGTTAAGACCGGCAATCTGGTCTTTCTATCCGGTCACGGCCCTGGACTCCCGGGCGGGGGATTCCTCCATGTGGGAAAGCTGGGCGCCGATGTGACAATCGAGCAGGGGTACGATTGCGCTCGCCTGGTCATGCTAAACCTGCTAACGTCGCTAAAGGGCGAGATCGGCGACCTGGACCGGGTCGGCCGCATCGTCAAGTTGCTGTGCATGGTAAACGCCGCGCCCGACTTCGGCGACACGCCCAAGGTGGCCAACGGCGCGTCGGACCTGTTGATCAACCTTTACGGGGAATCGGGCCGCCACGCCCGCTCGGCCGTGGGCATGAGCACCCTTCCAGGCGGGATGCCCGTGGAGATAGAGATGGTAGTGGAGCTCAAAGATTAGCTTTTTCGGCGGCGGGCCCAGCGTTGCCCCCGCCCGGCGTGCGCGCTCTCCCCAGCGCGGATACGGAAAAGGCCAAGTCTGGAAGTTGACCGTATTAACTTATATGCAGAAAACCTCAAGTCTTAGCCATGTGATTTAGCGCGGATCCGCCGCGCCTTGGGATCACAGACGTTGTTCGATAACGTGTCAAAGCCCGCCTGGACCTGGTTATTGATAATCGCCTTGGCCGTCAGCGTTGCTTGCAATTCATCACCAAGTCAAGCTCCGGCCCGTGAGGCGATTCTCTCCCCGTCTCCATCGCCGTCAGCATCCAATCTTGACTCGACAGATGCGCCTCGGCCAAGTATTACTGGGATTGACACGAAATCCCCTCCCCCAACCTCCGCCGCGCCAGATGCGTTTCAACCTGAAGCCTACCGCTCGCTGATGGCCTCGGCCTTAAAATCTTTGCCCATTTTCCACCTGTCAGAAGACGACCCCGACATGCCCAGTTTCGGCCGTGTACTGGTGAATCTGGATTATGTGGCGGAACGAATGGCGGAAAGCGGCGACATGGCGTTCGTACCTGTCTTGGTCGAGTTCTTGCGCGTGCAACTCTTCTACGAAGGCCGGACCACGTATAGCGCCTACTTGGCTCAGCTGGTTGGCGATCAACCAGATCTAAGCCCGGAGGGAGCTGGCGATTGGAAGCGCTGGTCGGAATGGCTGGGCAACCATCCCGAAATACAACCGCCCCCATGTTACGCGGGGTGGAAAGGGCGCTTTCTGGGGCACATCGACCCGGAAATGGGATCGTTTTCCTACGATGGCGTGAAGACCCGAATACGCTTGGAAGAGGCTGTGTGGGGCGGGGTGGCCAAAGACGGCATACCAGACCTGGTCAACCCGCCTGCGATTTCCGGTCAGGACGCCGAGTACCTAAATCCCACGGACCGTGTCTTCGGGGTCTCCATCAATGGCGAACACCGGGCCTATCCACTGCGGATACTAAATCCCCATGAAATGGCCAACGACACCCTGGGCGGTGTTCCCATCGTGCTGGCCAATTGAACGCTCTGCGGATCTGGAATACACGATTCCAGGCGGGTTAACGGCGAGGTCCTGGAATTCGGCACTTCGGGCATGCTGTACCGCAGCAACAAACTGATGTACGACCGGGGAACCAACACCTTGTGGCAGCAGTTCTTGGGTGAGCCCGCCGTGGAACCTTTGGCCGACAGCGGCATCAAGCTCGAGTTGTTCCCGATGGCGGTCACCACCTGGGCCGATTGGCTGGCGCAACATCCCGAAACTTCGGTACTTTCGATCGATACCGGCATATTTCCGGCCAGCAGTTACCTGCCCGAGGACGACCAGCAGTCGATATATTTTCGCTATCGGAATAGCGGGGACACTATTTTCCCCGTTCCACAGCGTAGCGCCATTCTCCCCACCAAATCCGAAGTCCTGGGATTAATGGTGAATGGGAAAGCCAGGGCCTACCCACTGGAGTTGCTTTCTCGCCAACGGGTTCTCAACGACACCCTGGCCGGCCAAGGGTTGGTGATCGTCGCCACCGGCCAAGCCGTAGGCGCCCGGGTCTACCGGAGCGGGCCCCATTTATTCTCCTCGCCGGCAGCCGGGCAAAAGAGCGCTGACGCTTCCCTGCTCGACCAGCAAGGCCGGCTCTGGCGGTTTGATGAGGATGCGCTTGTATTGGTTGAAAACCCCAATGAGCGCCTCCCCAGACTGGCCAGCCGCGTTTCCTACTGGTTCGGGTGGCTGGCGTTTAACCCCGGCACGCAGGTTTATCAGGGCGCCGATGCGTCCCCGTAGCTGACGTCGCGGCACGCACGGAGGATCGAAGGCTAGGCAGACTCAGGCGTTCCCGGATACGCCTCGGCCACCCTTTTTTGGTAGTCTTCGTCGTAGCGTTGCATCCGGCCTAGGCGGACTTGCTCTTCGGGGGAGGGGCGGGATACCGGCACGGGACTGGTGGGGGCATAGCCGATGACCTGGGCGGTTTCCAGTTGCGCCATATCGGCTTCGGTCTTACCCAACAGGTCCATCAAAACAAGCCTGTTGTGCTGGCCCATGATGGGTCCGGCTTTGCTGGCCACCGCGGGGGTCCCCAGCAGTTTCCACGGGCGGCTGGCGTAGGGAAGGGGCGGTATTCCCGTGCTGGGGTCGTGGCTGATCACCTCATAGAAGCCACGCGCCTTCAGTTGGGGGTCGAACAGCAAATCTGAGCCATCCAAGACCGCGCCTGCGGCGACGCCAACCGACTGCAATCTTTCCATCAACTCCCGCGAGTCCCAGTTGATGGTCACCAGCCTGAGCAATTGGTCCAACTCCAGCCTATTCTTCCAGCGGGTCAACCCATCGGAGAACCTGGCGTCTTCCAGCCACTCTTCCTGACCTAAAACACCGCACAACGCTTGCCACTGGGCGTCGTTCTCCACCGCTATGACGATCCACCGGTCGTCTCTTTGGCACTGGTAGCAACCATGGGGCGCCATGGCGGTGTCTTCGTTGCCCGAGCGTGGCTGGGTGCGCCCGTTGGCGGAAAAATCCAGCAGGGCTTCGGGGACGGTCACGGCCGCGGCCTGGGTCTGGGATATGTCCAAAAATTGTCCTTGGCCGGTTTTGAGCCGGTGCATCAAGGCCGCCATGATAGCGAAGATTGTGTGCTCGGACGACGTGTAATCTGTGTAGGGTATCTCCGACATCACCGGCGGTCCGTCCCGGTACCCGGTCATGAATGCCAGACCGGAGGCGCCTTCGGTGGCCGGTCCGGTGGCGCCGAAGTTGGCCCAGGGCCCGGTGAAGCCGTATCCCGTGGAAGAGACCATGATGATGTCCGGCTTGATGCGGCGCAGGTCCTCATATTCCAGCCCGAAGTTCTTGACCACGCGAGGTGTGAAATTCTCGATGAATATATCGCTGATGGAGATCAGGTCTTTCAAAATAGGCAGCCCCTGATCTCCGCTGAGGTCTAGCGTGATGCCCAGCTTATTGCGGTTGTGCTCGTAAAAATTGGCGCCCCGGTTCCAAAACTCGCCTTCCACGCTGTTCTGGTACAAGGCGTCGGTACGGTAGCTTTCCAGCCTTTGGCACGACTCCAGGCGAATCACCTGGGCACCCATGTCGGCCAGCATCTTGGTGGCCCAGGGCACAGCGATGAGTTGGCCCATCTCGATGACTCGCAGTCTGGCCAGCGGTCCGGTTGATGATGCGGGCATGGTTAGATAACCTCCATTGCCCGCAAGCGGGACAGGTCGATATCCGAGTACCCAAATGGCTCTCCCAGCAACTCCCGGTTGTGTTCACCGAGGGTTGGCGCGGGCCTTTTCACCTGCCAGGGCGTTCCCTCCATGTGGAAGGGAGCGCCGGGGTATTTCACTTTGCCCGTAGCAGGGTGGTCAACGTCCACGAAAAACTCGCGGGCTGCGAACTGCACGTCGGCCAGAACTTGTTCCGGAGACTGGACCATGCCGTAGATGAAGCGCAGCTTATGGGCGGCGTAGAACATATCGTACATCTTCTTGTTGGCGAAGCTGCGGTCCATCACCTCGCCCAACGCCTCGGGGTTGGCGTACCGGGCGGAGGACGTGTTGAACCTCTCGTCGTTGAGCTCCGGAGCTTCCAAGAAGTCGGCCACCACGCTCCAATTCAGACGGGCGGTGATTCCAGGGTTGGGCAGTATATAGCCGTCGGAAACCTCTCGTATCCGGGTCAGGTCCCCTCGGTGGTTAGGCTCCCGGCGCCTTACCGCCCCGGAATAGGTGTAATTGTCCACCACGTCCCGCAAGCCCGAGGCGACGCACTCTTGGATGGACACATCCACCCGCTGACCCTGCCCGGTCAACCGCTGATGATACATGGCCATCAGCGAGGCGGATGCCGAATCGGTCCCCGCCCGGAACTGGGCCTGATGCAAGGCGTGCTTCAAGGGCTCGCCGTCGTAGCCCCCGAAGATGTACATCAGCCCGCCAAGGGCGTATTCGACGATATCCGCCGCCCTGTAATCGCGGTAAGGGCCCGTTTGGCCGAAGTTTGAGATGGAAGTCATCACCAGCGATGGGTTTATCTCATGCAGCGAGTCGTAGTCCAGCCCCAGACCGGGCATCACCCGCGGGGAGAAATTCTCCACCAGCATGTCGGCGCCGCGCACCAGCTCTTTAAGCATCTCCCGCCCTTGCAGGGTTTTGAGGTTCAGGGTGATGCCGCGCTTATTGGTGTTCAGGTACAGGAACAAGAGGCTTTTATCGGCGTCGGTCTCATCGTGAAAGAAAGGTGGCATCCGCCGGGCCACGTCGCCGCCGGGACGCTCCACTTTGATGACGTCGGCGCCGAAATCGGCCAACAGCTTGGTGCAATAAGGTCCTGCGATCTGGTGGGTAAGGTCAATGACCTTGACCCCTTCAAGGGCTCTTTCGGGCAATTTGGAACTCCTTCTGAGGCGCCTGACCTTCCCGCCAAGGTGATCTGGGCCGGCGCGGACCATCGGGATTATAGCGCACCGTGCAGAGCCGGTGAAAGAAAACTGTGGAGGCATCACGAATTCCTACCCTGCCGCCTGCGGAGGGTGGCGCGGGACGGTCCGCGACTGTATATTCCCCCAGGGATATGATCGCCTACGCCTTTACCCCACCGGAGGGCTAACCAATGGTTCAGATTCAAGCGGCCGCGGACACGATTCTCCACAACGGCAAGGTGCTGACCGTCGACGCGGTTGACGACATTCAAGAGGCGGTTGCCGTCGCCAGAGGCAAGATCGTGGCGGTTGGGAGCAACCGGGACGTTCTTGCTCTGGCCGGGCCGGAAACCGTTAACATCGACCTTCGTGGCCGCACCTGCATCCCGGGCATAATCGACATTCACGCCCACATGGACCGGGAAGGTCTGAAGCGGATATACCCATCGTTGGAAGGGGCCAAATCCATCGAAGACATCCTGGCGGTGATTCGAGAACATGCAGGCCGCGCCCGTCCGGGAGAGTGGATCACCACCATGCCGGTGGGCGACCCGCCCAACTACGCCGACGTTCCAGGCAATCTTGCCGAAGGCCGGTATCCCACCCGGTGGGAGTTGGACCGTGCGGCGCCCCAAAACCCGGTTTACATTCGTGGGACCTGGACTCCGTGGAACGTGCCCCCGTCGGTAGGGGTGGCCAACAGCCTGGCCTTGGAATTGGCCGGGATAGACCGGCATACCCAATCTCCAGATTCCAGCGTCACCATCGAACGCGACGACCAAGGAGAGCCCACGGGCGTTTTGGTCGACCAAGGCCGTTTCCCATCACTGGAGTTCACACTGATGAAGGCAGCGCCCCGCTTCAGCAATGCCCAGCGGGTGGCGGCCCTGAAGGTGTCCATGGGGCTGTACAACGCCGTCGGGACCACGGGCACTTACGAAGGCCACGGCGTGACGCCGGAGGTTTTGACCGCCTACAAAGAATTGTGGGACCGGGATGAGATGACGGTCCGGGCGCGCTTGGTGCTAAGTCCTTCCTTCAAGTCGATGGCAGAGGCGGAGCGGGAAATGGAGCGCTGGTCGCATTCCGCATCGGGCGGCGGATTCGGCGACGACATGCTGAAGATCAGCGGTTATTACTTCAACTACCGGGGCAGCCGCTATATAGCAATAGCGCGGTCGGCGGGCCTGCCCTATACCGGATGGGCGGGGTTCTCCCAGGCTTATAACCCGCCGGGCAGGTTCCGCCGGCTGGTCCGCCTGGCCGCCCAGTACAACCTGAGAGTGAACACAATCGTCCGGGACCAGGTTGACGAAGTCTTGCGGGTTTTCGAAGAGGTCCACCGCGAGACCCCCATAGACGCCAGGCGTTGGACCCTGGGCCACACCCGGGACGCGACCGCTGAAGAGTTAATCCGCATCAAAAATCTTGGCCTGGTAGTGGAAACCATTCCCCTAACGGAGCTATGGCTGAGGGGCCGGGCGCTGGTGGATTCCCCTGAGTTAGCCAGCCGAGCCGCGGCCCACAAGAACTACCTCGCCCAGGGTATTCCCTTTGGTTTCGGGACCGACAACAAGCCATACAATCCCTTTGAAACCCTTTGGTCGGCCGTGTCCCGGCAAGAGCGGTACACCAAAAAGGTTGTTGGGCCGGAGCAACGCCTAACCCGTCTGGAGGCATTGCGGGCCTTCACGCTGGGCGGGGCGTATTTCAGTTTCGACGAACAGCGGAGAGGCTCTCTTGAACCGGGCAAGCTGGCTGACCTGGCGGTGCTGTCGGGAGATCTATTGGAGATCTTCGAAGATGAGATTCCGGAGCTACGTTCGGTCTTGACCATGGTCGGAGGCAAAGTGGTGCACCGGGATGAGGGGATTTAGCGCGCAATCCAGCTACTGGAGCATCTCCGGTTGAACCGCCGGAATGGACTGGCATATACTTTTAAAAGGCCCCGCCAATCCAAGTCGATATCGCCTGCATTTCAGGCCTGAAGGTTGTTTCATGAGCACCCAGCAAGAGTTGAAGAAGGTTAGAGTTTCGATGATGAACGCCGTCCACGATCTGGCGCTGCTGGTGGCCAGGGATGAAGGCCTGTTCAGGCTCGAAGGGCTGGACGTGGAGATCGTCACCACTCCCGGCACGGCCCAGGTAGACGCCGGCCGCCAAGCTTTACAGGAAGGCATTTTCGACCGGACCATGGAGTCCCTGTATAACGACGGCGGCGTGGACCAATACCGCATGTGCGAGTGGATCACCGCGTCCAACGCGACTGTGGTCAACCTTACCGGCAGAGAGCAGCCTCTCACGGGTGACGAAGCCCCCGCCGATAGCTAAAGCGGGCATCCCCAAACCACAAATCCGCTACAATACTCCAGAATTTCATGATTACTAATCCCATAGCAGCAAGGAGTAACGGATGGTAATGGATGTTGAGTTGGATGATGTTATGCGGCAGACGGCGGCGGCGAACCGCATATTGGCCGACGTTGGGTTGGCGGTGGGGCTTCGGTCGGCTTTGGGCCACGCCAGTATGCGGATACCCTCGGACCCCAGCCGGTTTGTGGTCAAGGGCCGTGAATACGAGGTGGACGCCCTGTCGGTGATGCGCCCCGAGGACATGGTTATCTGCGACACCGAGGGATTCAAAGTGGGCGGGCGCACGGGGCTGACCCAGTGTTCCGAGATCAAAATACATTCTTGCATTTATAAGACCCAGCCTGGCGTTCAATCCGTGGTGCACGTCCACCCTCGGTACGTTATTTTGATGACCGTTCTAGGCGTGCCCTTGGTCCCCATGTGCCAAGAGGGCGTCGAATGGGTGCGAAATCCCATCTCCGTGTTCCCCCACATGAAGACCATAGTCACCGATGAAGAGGGTATGGAGTTGGTCAATCTAATGGGGTCGGACCCGGTGATCCTCCTAAAAGGCCACGGAGCGGTGACCACCGGCAAAACCCTGTCCGAGTCGGTCACGGCCATGATGCAACTGGAGGAACAGGCCCACATGAATTACCTGGCCTATTGCGCCGACGGCCGGGAACACGCCCGTTTGCCGGACGAACTGGTGAGCGAGATGTTCGACCGGACTCCAATACACACGCTGCCCCATTTCCGTGACGTGCTCCAAGGGCGGCCACCCCAACGGGGCGGCATCTGGAACCACCGTGTCGAGTCGGTCTCGTTAGATTAGGAGGCCATCGAAGGCCCTCTCGCGAAACTGGAGGGCCTTGTTAGGCTAAAACCGGAACCTTAATCCAAGACCGCGATTATCTCCAACTGAACCTGCACGCCCGGAGGAAAGGCGTCGTATTCGATGGCGTGACGGGCCGGGCGGTTGTTCTCATCGGGGAACATCTTCAACCAGGGCCGGTTCACCGCCTCCCGTTGGCCACGGTCCTTCATCCACACCTTTATCGACCCGATGTCTTCCACCGTGCCTCCGGCGTCCTCCACCAGAGCCTTCATGTTGGCGAAGGCGAATTCACACTGGGATTCCAAGTCGTTGGGAACTTGTCCGGTGGCCGGGTCGGTCCCCATGATGCCGCTGGAGAATAGGACGTTGCCCACCAATGCGCCCATGGGGATGGGTGCCCCGTGCTGGATACCTTCAACGTGGATAGAGCGTCTCTTACCGGCCATGTTGCCTCCTTTTTGAACTCAACAGTAACTCATCGAGGTCCGATGTCGCCGCAATTTCCCCCAAACCAGCATTTTTGGTACGGCTGGAGCGATGGAGTTAATCACTATACTGGGAACCATTCGACAATTGTTGGCTGGGAGGACTTTTGTTTAATCGTCTAGTTACATACATTGCGCTGGCTGTGGCTTTGTCAGCGGTGGCTTTGATCTCGCCGCCCGCGGACGTAGCGAGGGCCGCCGTCGATTTACAAATTCAAACCTTCTAACTCGTCTCACACCGAGAAAGTAATAATACCTGCATTAGAACCTTCAAAGTGACGGTTGTTAACGACGGTGACATGCACTCTGACCCATATGACATCACGGTGTCCAACACCTTGCCGCTCGACGGTATTATCAAATCCGTGAGGGGAACTCGCGCTGGAAAAACAACAGCCAAAAGATTCAAGTTGGTATTGCCGCATTTATCTCTCACTCATACTACGGCCACTCTTTCTAACGGTGTCTCGATGACGTTGCCTGACCCTGACACGTCGGGGTTTCGCTGTCAGGCTCTGTAAAGTGGGTGATGTTTGGCGTCAGAACTAACTCATCAGAGCAGCATTTGCCGGATGGCGGCCCGCGTATATCCGCCCGGCAGAGGTTTGTGTTCTCTCACGTCGGCCCGCCAACATCCGTCTTTATGTGACGAGAGACCCAAGGCAAGGTCCTTGGGTCTCTCCTGTGTGGGGACCGCTACCTGAGCCTGGAAAAAGAATATTGCCACTGCATGGGGAACTCCGGGATCAGATATTCGAAGCTAAACCAAAGCCAAGGTGGGAACTACATAGGGCAGTGATGGCAAAGGCACGGCAGGTGTAAAGATCAAAGCATCGGCTCGGGCCTGTAACCGGGTTCGGCAGCGATGTTTCACTTCATCCTTACGATGAATTAGCCCGCCGAAGAATTGATTCATCTTCTCTTGGACTTTGGCTTTTGTTCCGTGGCATTCGTTGGCCGTGACCTCTTCCCTGGCCCAGTCCCAGACGGCTTCGTCGGCGTTGAAGTCTGGACTGTAGGACGGTAAGGCCACCAACCTCAGATGCAAGTCAGGAGTGGTCAAATAGCTGCGAATCGCTGCTCCTCGGTGGGCTGGCCCATTGTCCCAGATTACTACCAGAGGTCCAGGATGGTTTGCTCTTAGCTGCTGTAAAAAGGCGGTGGAGGTCTCGGCATTGCTGTTTCCAGCTATTTCCATGGCTTCCACCTCCCCAGTCTCCAGACAAACTCCCGAGTAGTAGCAGGCCTTCTCTCCCCACCGGGGACTGGTGGAGTCCACCAGCGCTGCCTCTCCCTTGAGTACCCATTTGCCTCGCAGGTCGGCATCGGCCCGAAAGTGGGCTTCATCCACGAAGAAGATCTTGGCTCCACTCTCTTGGGCCTCCTCTCGGATTTGGCTGTACTGGAGGACGAAGGCTTTCCGTTCTTCATCCTTGGCTTTCAGGAGGCGTTTCTTGGGTCGCTTCAGCACGAAGCCCAACCGATGGAGGTAGTTCAAGCAACTGCTCCGACTCAGCCCCAGGTCAAAGCTCTGCTTGAGAAATTGCCTTACTACTTTCCAGTTCCAGTTGGACAATTCAATCCCCGCCTCCCCAGGCGGATTTTGCACCGCAGACTTCAGTTGGTTCTGTTGACCTCGGTTCAAGACGGGGGGGAACCCCCAGTCTGCTCAAAGACCAAACCTTGGGCCCCGCCTTGGCGAAAGTTGTCCAGCCAGTTTCCGATGGTATGAGGCTCTCTCTCCAAAGCCTCAGCCACCTGGATAGCCGACCACCCTTGGGCCAACAACCATAGCCCATGCCATCGCTCTCGCTCCCGAGGTGTTGGCGCCCGATACATCCTTTCCCGTAAGTCGCCTACATCCAGTTGCCACCGTTCCAGGAGTTGCACTATGTCTGTCATCCCTTCCACCACCGCCAATCGACTTCTTTTACAGAATATCGCAACTCCTCTTCGGGTTCGCTTTATGTAGGTTTCACCTTAGCTTTGGTTTAGTCGTCCAAATTCGGCGTGTCGCCAGTGATGCCCCTCTCAACCAGCGAAGCTAATTCGCCCTCCGCGACACCCAACAGCGTGGTCAAAATCTGGCCGCTGTCTTGGCCCAGGGCCGGGGATGAGGTGCGGACACGGCTTGGAGAACGAGACATTCGCCACGGCGTTCCGGCGTGCTGATGGGAACCTATCCCGGGATGATCCACTTGCTGGAAAAACCCCCGTTCTGCAAGTTGAGGATTCTGTAATACTTCATGGGCGTTTAGGACCGGGGCGCACGGTATGCCTTCAGCCTGCAGTCGGTTCATGATGTCGTAGGCCTTCCTCGCGCCGGTCCACTGGGTGATCAAACCTTCTAGTTCATCAACGTTTTTTAATCTACCCTCCAGCCCGGCGAAACGCTGGTCTGTCGCCAAATCGGCGCCGTCCATGATGCCGCACAACCGCTGCCACTCTTGGTCTGAACGCACCGCAATGGCGACCCAGGAATCGCCGCCTTCGCACGGGAAATTGCCGTGAGGGGCCATCCGGGCGTTCCGGTTTCCCTTAGTTCGTTGCGCCGGACCGTTCATAGAATGGTCCATCACCTGGTGCGCCATTAGATGGACCGAGGTCTCCTGTTGGGACAGGTCGATCAGCTGTCCTTCGCCGGTCCGGTTGCGGTGGTGCAGAGCGATGAGCAGGGAGGAAAGCCCGTAAAGCCCGGACACCGGGTCGGTGTGCATGATTCCTGAATTCATCGGTGGGCCGTCCCCATAACCCATCAACGAGGACAATCCCGACATCGGCTCCGTGGTGCCTCCGTTCCCCATGTAAGTGGAGTATGGGCCGTCGACGCCGTAGGTGGGCATCCGCAGCATGATCAAGCTGGGATTCACGTGCCGCAGCAGCTCGTAACCCAAGCGAAAATTCGGGATGACCCGCGCCGAGAAATTCTCAGCCACGATGTCGGATATGCTTGCCAGTTCGAGGAAAAGGTCCTTTCCCTCGGGGGTGTTCAAGTCCAGCGTGATTCCAAACTTGTTGGTGTTCACCGAGTTATACGATGCGGCCCGGTTGTAGGGCCGGTCCCCCGGCTGGTTGTCCGGATAAGTGCCCGAAGTCCTTGGCGGATAACCGCCTCGCCAAGGATCGGGCCGGTCCAGCGACTCGATTTGAATGACCTCCGCTCCCATGTCCGCCAGGAGCATCGTCGTAAAGGCGCCGGCCCAGGCTTGGGTAAGCACCACCGCGCGGATATGCTCCAACGGCAATTTTCGCGGCTTCTGCTGCAAGCTAAACTACTCCTTGGTCATGCCAGCGTTCGATCTCTTCGCTGCTATGCCCAAGAATCCCCGAATAAACTTCCTGGTTGTGCTGACCCAAGATTGGGGCCGGATGGTTTAGCTGCCAAGGCGTCAAGCTCATGTTGAACGGGGCGCCGGGCATGCTCACCTCTCCGGTGCCCGGATGGACCGATTTGGTGAAGAATCCTCGTTCTTGAAGGTGCGGGTCGTTAATGACATCAGGCACATCCAAGACCATTCCGACTAAAATGCGCAGCGGGCTCAGGCCGTGGAAAAGCTCCTCCCTGGTGTATTGCGCCAAATAAGGCAGGAGAAGTTCCTCTAATTCCTTGCTGCGCCGGCGGCGATCGTCCTGGGTGGCGAATCGGGGGTCGTCGGCCATCTCAGGCTCTCCGAAAAACAACCACATGAACTGCCAAGTGGGCTCGTGGCGCACGTTTAACGACACATAGCCGTCCTTACAGGGGTACAATCCCGCCGGGCCGTCGGGAAACCTTCTGCGGGACGGTCTTCCAGAATATAGCGAACCCAATAACTGAGGCCCAAAGATCGACGTGGCGGCCTCCAGTATCGAAACGTCTACATGCTCGCCTATGCCGGATAGGTCACGGGAACAGATGGCGGTCATACTGCCGGTGAAGGCGCTCAGACCGGCATGGTAATATGACTCAAATCCTGGCGACCCCAGCGGTTCCTGTCCGTCAATTCCGTTGACGTAGCTCAACCCCGACGCGGCATATTCGACTAAGTCGGTAGCCTGAAAATCCCGCCAAGGGCCGGTTTGGCCGAATGGAGTGATGGAGGTAAGCACGATACCCGGCCTAAGTTTCTCTAGGGCTTCGAATCCTAGGCCCATGTCCTCCATTGTTTCGGGCGTGAAACTCTCAACCACCACATCCGCGCCGCCCAGCAACTCCCGCAGAAGCGACACACCCTGCTGGGATTCCAGGTTCAGGGTGATTCCGCGTTTGTTGGCGTTCAGGTAAAGGAACATCCCGCTGGCTTCCGGGTCATTTTCTCCGTTGGCAAAGGGTCCCAGATTCCGCCCCTCGTCATTACCCAGCGGGGATTCGACCTTGATGACGTCGGCTCCAAAGTCCGCGAACATCTTGGTGCAGAGCGGGCCGGCCACATCGGTGGATAGGTCGATGACCCGAAGGTCTGACAGCGCGGTCATCGTGATTCCCTTCCGGTCTGGGCTTTAACCGTGGTCGCCAAACCGTTCATCCCGGTTGCGCGCCCGTTGGGCTCCCCTAACGCGCTGCGACTCATCTCCGTCCCGCTCCAAGCGGTAGGCGACGGATAGGGCATGGGATTGGAAGGCGCTGTTGATGCTGACCCTAAAGCCCATCTCGTCCTGCATCTGGTTGATAGAGAATTTTGCCAGCCTTATGGCGAAGGGGTCCTGCAGCGCAATTCGTTGCGCCAACGCCATGGTCTCTTCCTCCAGTTTTTCCAGCGGGACAACCCGGTTGACCAGGCCAAGTCTCAAGGCTTCTTCAGCTTCGATCCAGTCTCCGGTGAAAATCGCTTCTTTAGCCTTGCGAACGCCAACCTCCCAAGGCAGGCTGGCGTACTGGACGTGCGGTCCGCCCCAGCGGATGGTGCGGTCGGCGAATTTCGCGTTTTCCGCGGCCACGATCAAGTCGCAGGAAGTGGCGAGAATTAGCCCGCCCATGATGCAAACGCCCTGGACCTGGGCAATGGTCGGCTTGGGAAAATCCCGCCAGCGCAGTGTATTGGTCAAAGTCATGTCAACGCTACGCTTATAGGCGCCCGCTAAACCCGGAGCGTAGGGACGCTGTTTGCGGTCCTCCAATTCCTCTGGGCTCCCCAAGTCATGTCCCGAGGAAAAATTCGCGCCGGCGCCGGCAACTATCACCACCAGCACCGAGTCATCTTCCGCCGCCTGGGCCAGCGCATCGTCATAGTCCTCGCGCATCTTGCGGCTCTGGGCGTTGAAGACCTCCGGGCGGTTAACCGTGATCTTGAGCACGGCGCCGTCTTGGTCCAATATCAGGTTCTGATAATCCATCATTTCCTCACTGGCATTCCCTCACTGGGACTAGGGCTTTATTCCGAGGCCTAGGCAGACTAGTTGGGCGCGATCGAGTGCGATCGGGTGCGAAGAGAAACAGAGGCCCGCATACAGCCGTTAATGCCTTGGACCAATAAGGTCATGATTTAAGATGGGCTCGCAGGCGCGGAGACCGGCTGGCTATCTGCCTTAAAAACATAGTTCCACATTGGAGGGTCCTTCGACAAGCTCGGGACGAACGGGTGGGAAGATTCCCCTGGGTTCATAGTGAGCTTGTCGAATCAGTATTTCAGCCGGCCGCCAATGGGCCTAGAAACTCGGACGGAAACCCCGATTCTCTCCAAGCTGCCGTTTTCTTAGCGACGATTGTCGATGTAACAGTGGGTTCTTGAACCGTATTACAGACACTATCATGCCACCTAAGACTATAATACGTCTGTCTGGCGTAGCGCGAAACCCGGCCAATGGCTTTCCGGCCAGACCTCTAGGACGTGGGCGCCCGGTAGTGGTCGCCGCCGGCCGGGCGGTTCCAGGCCTCCACCAACATCCCCATGCACGACCGGGGATGGAACCAGGCCACCACGCGTTCCCGCTCCTCTTTGGGGGGAATGGAGCCGATCTGCTGGATGCCCGCCGCCACCGCGCCTTCGGTGAAAGCGTGGACATCGGGAGTGTAGGGACAGGTGTGGTGGTAAACGGCGCCTTCCGTCGCCCGCTGGGCCACCAACCGGGCTGTGCCGCTGTCGTCGGTTGTCGGCACACTGACCTCTACCACCGAGCCGCCCAAGGGGAACTCCAGTAGATGCACAGGATCTCCAGCGGGACGGGGCGCCCTGGCCGTGTCGCGGTCCAAGCCGCGCTCCATGGTTTTGTCCTCGCTCAGGCCCATGATCTCGCCCCAAAACCTTCGAATCTCTTCGGCGCTCCGAGCGGCCAAACCCACGTGGGCCATGCCCATGACCAGCCCTTTCCCCCGGAAGAAGGGGTGGACGAAGTAGTCGTCGTCCGGGGTGATCTGGACCTCCAGGCCCAAGCAGCTAGCCGGGTCCAGGAAAACCGGGCCCTCTCCGTGCCAATCGCCCTGCAGCTTAATCCCCTTATCCATCATCGCCTGCACGTCTTTGCCTATATCGCTGGAGGCAATGGAGATGTAGTGTATCCCGCCCCGGCCGCCGGAAGCGTCGAGGAATTTGGCCGCGCTGCTCTCCGTGTCGTTGGGAGCGGTGACCTCGTAGTACATCTCCCCAATCGGGAATTCCACCACGCTCAGAGAATTGCCATTGCCGGACCGTCCTTCCGGCCAAGGGGTTCGGTGTTCGTCCACCGCCAGGCCAAATCCGTCGCAGAACAATTTCCTGGCATTTTCCAGTTCGCTGGTGACCATCCCCACGTGGTGAATCCTTGTTAAAGCCATTGCTCCCCCCTTACGCCGGGCGCCGCCGGTGCGTTTATATTTCTTCCAAGTTGAGTGTTTTACCTTTCCAGGGGGAATATTAGCGTCGCGCGGGGCAAATTGTCCACCATTCTAATGTTGTGTCCGATGCAAAGGCGAGGCCAGGCCACTGGCTTGCTTGCCGGACGAGTTGAGGGTGGGCCACTGGCTTACCGGCCCGCCAAGGATTAACATTCATTCCCGTAGAAAGATTTTCTTGGAATTTGGAGCGTGATTATGGCGGTCACTCTGGATTGGCTTGGAGTATCGACCTACCGGTTGATCGCAGGGCCTTTTCATTCTCCTGCCTGGCAGGTAAAGCCCATCATGTCGAAAGCTTCGCTGAGATGGGCATTGTGGCGGCGTAGGGCAGCGGCTACGTTGGAATGCCCAGCCCGACGTAGCAAGCTGATGACCAGGTTCCGCAGGCCCGCCCGACCTGTGGGGCGGCCCCAGTGCGCACCTGAGAGCGGTCCTCGTCGAAGGTCACATCCCGTACCCAGTGGAGGCGGTTCTCGATGCCCCAGTGCCCACGGGAAAGGCTCAACAATCGCCTGGCATCGGCATCAGTGGCTGGGAGACTGCTAATTGCATAGCTCACAGCCACCTGTTTCTTGCCCTTCACGACCCGCTGGCGCTCTAGCCGACACACCTGTTGCAGATGCGGCCACGCTTCCCCGACCGTCCCAGCGCTGCCCACGTAGCCATTTAGCTCTGGGTCGGCCAAGGCCCACAACTCTCGCCGCTCCAGCCGCCCATGACGCCGCTTTACTGGAGCATCGGCCCAGACCGTCAGCTTGGCCCCGCGTGCTCGCCACTCCGCTGCCAGCCAGGGAGGTACGGTTGGCCCACCAGCCCTCTCAGTTCCTAGCAGGGGGAAAAGCCACCTCCAGGTCTCGGCGCAAGGTGGGCTGATTCTCTTTAACTGGCAGCAGATACTCTCCGCCGCCTGCCACAATCTGCTCACAGACTTTCCGTTGGGTCAGTAAGGCATCAGCCACTACTACCCGACCCTTCAGGGGTACCTGGCCCAATACTTCTTTGACCGCCGCCAATTCTTCCCCTTTGCCCGGCGCAGCTACCTGCGCCAGCACTGCCCCAGCGCGGCTAGCGTAGGCCGACACCACATGGACCCCGGGTATCTCTTGGCCGTGGACCCCTCGCAAGGTTTTCCCGTCCAGGGACAGGGGATCATCCGCCTCTACCCCGCTATTTGCCAGCCAGTTGCCGACTTCTGCCTCAAAGGCCGCCACGTCCAGGTCCTTGAACACCCGGTGGAGGGTGGCCACGCAGGGTGTCTTCTCCTGGCTGAACCCCAAAAGCTGCGCCGTAGCACCCCCTTGGTCCCGCCCCCATTGCGCTATGGCGTATAAGCTGCGGGCGCCGCACAGCATGGCACAGGTGGCCAAGGCCAGGATCGCCCCCAAAGAGTGGCGTCGCCCTTGGCTACTCCGGAAGTCAGGCACCAAATCCAGCGCTTCCCTCAAAGTCATCATCCTCCCCTCCCGCTTAAACTGGTAATAATTTTATACTATTTTGAGAAAATGAAAAGGCCTTGTTCGCCTGTAACTGTTCAGACTTGATGAGGTGAATTGGCTCAAAGCCGTTGGAAAAACGCTGGCATGGCCGGGGGAGTTGTGGCATACCAGGGAGGTGGACACTGAACTAGACCTGAACGCGGCGAGTGGCGAAACTCTGCTGGAGATAATTGCCGGCCAGCGGGGAGTCATTGCCGATTTGCAAAGGCGGATTGGGGTTCTGGAATCCCGTCCCAACCGGCGCGGGTCGTCGGGGATGCCGGGTAATCAGCCGCACTCCAGCCGGCAAGCGCCGGAGAAAAAGGAGCCCAGAAAGCCGCGCCGCCATGGCTTCGCCCGCCAGCGCATGACTCCTACCCGGCGGGTGGAGCATGCCGTGGCGGTCTGTCCCGACTGCGGGACTCACCTGAACGGCGGATGGGTACAGCGAACTCGGGAAGTCATTGAGCTACCGGTGGCTCCGGTAGAAGTGACCGAGCACGCCCTGGTAGCCCGCATCTGTCCGGTATGCCAGCGGCGCCGGCTGCCCAAAGAGGCCCTGCAGGGGGTGGTTCTGGGCCAGCAGCGCCTGGGGGTCAATCTGGTAAGCCTGATGGTGACCCTGCGGGAGGAGGGACGGTTGCCCATAAGAATCATCCAATGGTACCTGGAGAGCGTCCATCAGTTGCACCTGAGTGTTGGCGCCATCGTCGAGGCCGTCCATGGAGTAGCCCGTCAGGCTGAGACGGCGGTGCGAGAGGTGCTCGAGCAAGTCCGCGCCAGTCCCGTGGTGCAGGGCGACGAAACCGGCTGGCGCCAGGACGGGAGCAACGGCTATGTTTGGACCTTCAGCACTCCCAGCGAACGATACTTCCTGCGTCGGGGTCGGGATAAGGGGGTGGTGGATGAGGTGCTGGATTCCTCCTTCAGCGGAGTGTTGGTCAGTGATTTCTACGCCGCCTATAACCACTACCCGGGCCTGAAGCAACGGTGCTGGGCTCATCTGCTGCGGGATATCCATGACCTGAAAGGGTTGTACCCAGAAGACGCTGGGCTGGCTCAGTGGGCCGAGGCGGTTCACCAGGTCTACACGGAGGCCAAGGCCTCGGTCCTTCCCCGAGCCCAGCCAGGCCATCGCACCCAGCTAATGCTGGAGGAGAAACTAATGGTCTTGGCGCGGCCTTTCCTTAAAGATCCCCTGGCGGTTCAGGCCAAGCTCTGCCGGCGCATGGAACGGTTCATCAAGGAACTGTTTGTCTTCGTGTCGGACCCAGCCGTGCCCTCAGACAACAACGCCGCCGAGCGGAGCCTGCGGCATCTGGTAACCAGTCGCAAGATCAGCGGCGGCGCCCGCTCAGGGCAGGGCGCCGACAGCAAGATGACCTTGGCATCCCTCTTTGGCACCTGGCGGGCCAGAGGTCTCAATCCCCTCCTGGAATGCCGCCGGTTGCTCACTTCCCCTCAACTCTGAACAGTTTCTGTTGATCGTGGATGACCTGGTGATATTTCTGGACGCCTATATGGACCGGGTCGCGGCCGCGCCCACGGTGGGTTTGAAGACGGGAGAGGTGGACCGGGCGGACCATATCCTCATCGGCCATTCCCATTTCGACCACCTGTGGGGAGCGGAACGCATCGCCCACAACACCGGCGCCACCATCATCGGCTCCCACGATACGGTGCGGCTAATGGAACTGGAGGAAGAGCCGCAGGAACATTTGGTGGCGGTCTCGGGAGGCGAACGCATCCGGTTGTCGAACTCGGTCACGGTTCGAGTATTCCCCAGCCAGCATTCGTGCATCTGGAGCACCACCGGCGCCCCGGGCGAAGCGTGCTTTGGAGATCTGGGCTTCACCATGCAAGAAAGGGAAGCCAAACTGGCGGAACGGGCGGTCAGCCGCGCCGCGTCCCAGCAACCTGGAATGGAAGAGGTAAACGCCCACCGCCAGATGTGCACTCAGCGCCCGCGGGCCGAGGGAGGCGCATTTGCCTACCTAATCGAGACAGCGTATGGAAGCATTTTGTGGAAGGACACCTCCGGCCATTGGACCGGAATAATGCGGGATCTGCGGCCCGACGTAGCGCTCTTGGCGGCCGCCGGCCGCGGCAATATAGACGGTGAGCCGATTCAGGGAACGCTGGCCCAGTTCGTTGCCCGGGAGGCGGACCTTCTGCGGCCCAAGTCGATAGTTCTGGGCCATCACGACAACTGGAATCCGCCGGTCACCAGTCCCACCGACATGGACCCCATCCGCGACGAGCTTGCCCGGCAGGCCCCCGGGGTGGAACTAGTGGACATGGGTTATCTGGAAGGCTATCCGGTCCTAGAAGCCCGGCTGAAAAGCCCTGCTGTGACGAGATGAGGTGGAGGATAACCAGTGGACTGGGCCAAGTCTGAGACTAAGGGCGACCCATCTGGCCGCGGCCAATATGAATTGGGCAGTAACGATGGGCGACCCGGCGGCGAGCCGGTCCGGTCTATTCTCTGGTTTATTGGGGGAGGAGCCTGAAGCCTGGGACATCATCCCCATCCTGGTAGCCACCAGGGTCAGGTTGGCCACCGTGGCTGCCAGGAGTAGCTGAAAGAGGGTCTTGGCCCGACCAAAGTAGCGAGATTGGCGGACCCCCAGTTGCACCAGCCGAGCCAGGCGATGCTCGACCACCTGCCGCCGGCTGCGGTATTCGGCGAAGCTCTCACTTTTCTGGAAGGCCCGGGCTTGTTGCAGGAGCGCCTCTTGGGGATGGAGAGTCACCGTACGGCCTTTGCCCTCTTCAGCTGCCACGCACTGGGACCGCAGGGGGCATACGCCACAGACCGCCGGGTCGAATTGAAAACTCTGGACCGGATAGGTCTGACCCAACCGGTTGGTCCGGGTGCCGAAGGTCCGCAAGGTGTGGGTAACATTACCGGCTGGGCAGGTGACGGTGCCGGCCGCCAGGTCGATCTGGAAGTCCTCTTTGGGGAAGTGGTCTTTTCTGGGACGACCCGGCACCTTGGCTATTAGCGTCCGACCGGCATCGGCAAAGGCCTGCCGCGTCCCGCCATCCCCATAGGCCGCATCCCCAATGGTCTCCTCCACAGCTATGCCCGTGTTCTCTTCACTCTGCTCCACCAGTTCCAGGACTCCGGTGTTGTCACCGGCATTGCCGGGCAGGATATCTACCGCGGTCACCAGTTGGGAATCGGTATCCACCACCACGGCAGCCTTAGTCCGAATCCACCGATGGACCCGGATGGAGGGGGTGAGGACAGCGGAAGAGGGGGAGGGAGTTGCAGGCGCGATGATCCGGGCTCGAATTCGGGTAGACGGGAGGTTGGCGGGCGGTCGCAGGCGCTTTTGGGGGCGCCGATGGCGGTCTGCAGTGGCTGTGCTGAGCGAGATGGCGGGATAGGACACGGGAAGAGGCGCTCGCGGACCGGGACTGGCGCGAGTTTGCCGGGACGTTCAGTTGGCCGGATGGCGGGTCAGTTGCAGACGGGTCGTCAGGCTGGGAGTGGCAGGGCGCGCAGCCGGGCCAGGGCGCGACTGAACTGGGTTTCCCAAGGCCAGCGCTGGGGCAGATGCAGGGTGAGGCGGCGCGCCGAGCGGGTGAGCCGTCCGGCCAGGGAGAAGAACCGTCGCCTGAGGGTCTTGGTGGTCACGATCTGCTCGCCCAGGCCGATGCGCGCGGTCCAGCGGGCCAGGTTGTGGGCCATCACCTGGACGGCCAGCCAGGCGCCGTTGGCGGCGAAGCGGCCGGACGGCATGTGGTTCAACCCGACGCCGTACTTGAGGTCGCGTATCGCATTCTCGATCTCGGCGTGGCGGCGGTGGTCGGCCTCCAGTTCCAGGGTCTCTCCGTCCCGGTCGGTGATGAAGCCGTGATAACTGTAGGTGGCGAAGAGGGCCAGTTGGGAACCGGGGGTCGGCTGCACCCGCCGGACGATGAGCCGCACCGGCGCGGCGTCCGGCTCACTCTGGAAGGGGGTATAAGTCGTCTCGGCCACAGCGGCGGCGCCGTCCATCCAGTAGGGAATCGGCGTCCAGGCAGCTTCGGGTATGGCCTCGATGAGATTGCGCAGGCTTTTGTGCTGGCGGATGGTGATGGAGAAGCGCACGTCCAGCTTGCGGCAGACGGCGACCACGGCGTGGGTATAGAAGCCGCTGTCGGCCCGCAGGGTGATCTGCCCGCTGGCGCCAGCGTAGCGCACCCGCCCCACCGTCTCCCGCAGGAAGTGGGCGGCCCCGCGGGCGGTGTTGGCGCGGCCCTCGCGCAGCCGGGACATCAGCACGTCGCCGGCGCCGGCGGCGACGGCCAACAGCGGGTGATAGCCCCGGGCGCCGGTGTAGCCGTGGTGGCGGGCGCCCTCCTTGGCCAGTCCGTAGGTCTCGCAGATCGTCGAATCAAGGTCGATGGTAAATGGTGCGTCGCCGGGTCCGGCTCCGGCCTGCCAGGCCCGGGCCAGCAACTCGCGGCTCACCCGGTCCAGTTGGCGGACGTGGCCCCAGCGAAAGCTGCGCAGGAAGGCGCCCAGGGTGGAGGGCGCCTTGAGCACACTGCCCAGGGTGCAGGCTGTCCCGCCGGCGCGCAGCGCATCGGCGTCGTCGATGCAGTCGCCGCCCGCCAACGCAGATGCCACCAGCGTCATCATCTTGTCACCGGTGTTGGCTCGGCCTGGGGCCCGGCCCAGGTCCAGGCGCCGGTCAACCAGTTGGGAAAGGCCGAGGTGCAAGGCCAAGGTGGCGGGAAGGAGCAGGCCGGCATTGTTGACCAGGCGGTGGTCGTCGAAGGTGATGTGGATGCGGTCGAGGTGGTTGCGTGGTCGCATCTATTGGGTGCTCCTTGTTTCTGGTCGGTTTTCTGTTATAAAACCATTATCCCAGATTCAGAGGAGCACTTCCTTCCCTATCCGCCCTGTCGCGACACGCCCTCTATCGGTGGATTCGGGCTTATGCTTGGCGGCAATGGGAGTTTGTGTGGGAGGCCGCCCAACCCGGCCACTACCTGGTCAGGGCCAGGGCCACCGACACTAAAGGGCGAATACAACCCGCAAAAGCAGAATGGAATTTCCGGGGTTTCGCCGGCAATTCAATCCTCGCCGTTCCGGTCACCATCAAGGGATAGAAACCGCCTAGGCGGGGATTACGCCTGCTTTATCCAACGGGACTTGGCCACGGAAACCCACGCGGGCACATACTGATTGCCCTTTTTCAGCTCGGCTTCCAGAGCCCGGGTGTTTGGCTCCATGTCATGCAAAAGCCGCCAGAAGCTGGGAGAATGGTTGAGTTGTTTGATATGGCAGAGTTCGTGAAGGAATACGTGGCGCACCAAATGAGGCGGAAGGAAAAGAAGGCTGCGGTTAAGACTGATGTTTTTCAGCCTGGAGCAACTGGCCCAACGCGTGGTTTGGCCCCTGACGCTGGTCTTCTCGAATGGGATTCCCATTTCATCGCTGACTTCCCGGAGCCAAGGCGCTAGGTGGGCGCGGGCCATTCGGTGTAACCAAGAGGTTAGATCCGCGGCGATGGCCTCAACTTGGTTCGAGTCCCGGTCAACGGTCAGCACCCTTGCTAACTCAGGGTCCGACGCTATCCGGGCAACCAAGCCGTCCCGGTAATCCACGCGCCATGACTCACCAATGGCGTTAAGACGAATTTGGCCCGGCGCCGACGGAATGGGCTCCTGCCGGGCCTCTTGCAACTCACGGTGGATCCAATCTTGATGGTGCTGGAATATCTCCGGCAACCGCCGCCGGTTGAACCGGCGGGGAACGACCACGTCAAGGAGGCCGGCGGATGAAACCCGAAGTATCACCCGCCTGGCCCGATGGTTCTCCCGCACCGAGAATTCAATCCCTTTCCACCGCAACCCTGCCACCCCTTCTAAGCAGTTTGGGACCCGCCGTTCGTCCGTTGACCCGCCAATACGGTTTTCCCCCACTCTAACTCTCCCCCGTAAAGGGGGAGAGTTAGAGTGGTCCCTTCCCCCCTCGCGGGGGAAGGTTAGGATGGGGGAGAAGTCCCCTTGTTCAATGCGACATTCCCGCTGCCTAAATGGTCAACTCCAGGATATACAGCCCGCCCTTGATTCGGTCAACCACATACATGATGCCGTTTTCGTCCACATGGACATCGTTGATCGCCACGGCCGTATCCGAATCTAACGACTCGGGCACGAAGTACGCTACCTCCTCCGGCTGGAAGGGGTTGCTAGTATCGAACACTCGAATCCCGCCGTTGAACAGCGTGGCGTAGATGTATTTGTCCGACGCGAATGAGCCAGGCACGGGCAGGTTCTCGTAAATGTTGTGGGCGCCGTAACGGCCCGGCAGTTTGAATTGGGCTTCGGTGTCTCCCAGCGGCAGGGTGCTGACAATGACCGGATTGGTTTCCAATCGGTTGTCCATCAGCCAGACCAGTTTGGGGTGATCCAGCCCGCCATTGGTCACCGCCTCCTGGGTTACCACCAACAGGTCGCGGCTGAATAACGGCAGCACCGTGTGGGTGAACCCGGGGAAGGGAGGGGCGTAATTCAGGTTGGCGATCATAGAGGGTTTCGATTTGTTGGATATGTCCAGAGTCACAACCCCGGAGTCTTTCCATCCGCAGTAGGCCCGGTCAGGCCGCTGCGGGTATACGTTGGCGTTGTGAACGCTGTGGCCGGCGTCCCACTGGGGATGGCGCGCCGGAGGGGGAGCATCGTCGCCTTCTTGAGTGCCAGGGAACCACCAGCGGCCCGCTTCGGTGGGCTTGGTGGGGTCTTTCACGTCGACGATGACGTAGAACTGGTCGTCCCGGTCATTGGTAGGTTTGGAATCGGGCGTTCCAGTGGCAAGATGGGCGTACTCGCCATCCACCCACCACAAGCAATGGCAGCCCTTCGACCCCGGCCCGCTGGTGTCGTAGAAACCTATACGCCGGTGGTCTTCGGGTTTGCTGATGTCATAAACGCCCATGCCGGTTCCGGGCTGGTCGTGCTGTTGGGATTGGTAGGCCACCAGCAGCGTGTCTCCCATGACCGCAAGGGAATTGGAACGCAGGTGAGAATAGTCCAACTCAGTCTGGGTGATGACTTTGGGATTTACCAGATCGGTGACATCCACGCTGGAAATATCCTTGGGTCCGCTTTCATGGGCCATATGGAACACCCTGCGGCCATCGGAAGTAAGCTGTAAGGCTACCCCTTCGCCTATGTTGCCGAAACCGTTCAGGTCGTTGTGAGAGATGAGCCGCATGTTTTTGATCTCTTGCTTTCGAGTCGCCATCTAGTCCCCTATCGTAATGTGAACTGTTGTAGAAAAATAACCTTTGCATCTGGCCTTTAACGGCGCAGTTTACCAGCTAAGCGTTGCCGGTGCGACACGAGCCAAAATTCGATGTCTCGAGTTGATTGGGATTACGGATCGCTCACATAAGACGCGATGTGGCGGGGCGTGAGCTTGAACACGGCAACTCCTGGCTGAACGCCTCTGTAGCCCTCGGCAAAGGCGCGGCCTTTTTCCTCACAGTAATACCGCAGCGCCATGGCAAGCACCAGGTCAAACAGGGGGCGTTCCACCTCTTGGATGGGGCCGTCCATGATGACTGACTCGTAAGGCAGTTCCCGCTTGTCGATGCAAAGAGAAGCGTGGGGTGTCGATTGGATGTTTCGCCACTTCAAGGTCCGGCGGCTGGTGAACATGTAGGCCGCGCCGTCATCCCAGGCAAACCAGATGGGAGCGGAGCGGGCTCTGCCGGCTGAGTCCACCGTGGAGATCACGGCCACCATGGTTTGCGTCAAGAAGTCTTCTATCTTTTGTTGGTTCATCGACATGGGCCGGCCTCGTTAGCGCAGACTGCTAAAAATATGGTCAGGTTTTGTCCGTCCCATTTACGTGGGGTTTTAGCACCGTGTACAAGAATTGGTAGACCGGGGTGGGAATTCCCAGTTCCTTTCCCATGCGCACTACCGCGCCGTTGAAAGCCTCCAACTCCAGAGGGGCGCTCCGGTCGATGTCTACGTGCATCGAAACCTTATATTCCCAAGGTACGCTTTCCATCAGTTGGATGCTCTTTTCAACGACGTCAGAATCAAGGTCCACCCCTTTGGCCTGGCCGACGGCCTCTATTTCCCGCATGGACGCGACCAACATCTCCATGGCGTCGGCATGTTCCATCAACGGCCGGATTAGGATACGGGCGGCGCATGTCATACCGGAGCCGGATGGAATAATCATGAACTTGGTCCACAACGCCTTCACAACGTCGGTGGAAAGCTGGGTTGATATTTCGGCCTTGAGAAATACCTCCAAAATACTTTTGGCGCGAGGGCTCTCGGACCCGTCGATCTCGCCAAACACGACATCCGGAGGCAAGCCGCGGTTGACCACCACACCGGGTGATTCAATGAATGCTCCGAAAATGGCCGCGCCTGGCAAGACGCGATCCGCCCCCAAAACCTGGGCCAATTCGCCGCCGGTTTCCACCCCGTTCTGAAAGCTGACCACCGAAGTGTTCTGTCCCACCAGCGGGCGTATGGCCTCGATGGCCTCGGCGTTTTGGTAGGTTTTGACCGTGAAGATCACCAAATCGACCGGATCGGCTAGGGCGGGGTCATCGGTGGCCTGGACCTGGACGGTGAAATCGTCACCCGGCATCTTGACGCGAAGGCCCTGGGACCTAATGGCCTCCAAATGGGCTCCTCTGGCGATCAGAGTGACCTCATTGCCATCACGGGCCAGCATGGCTCCCAGGTTGCCGCCGATTCCCCCTGCCCCCATTACCGCGACACGCATCGCGCTCCTTCCAATGCATAGGTTGATGATCGCCAGTTGCTTGCACTGGCGATCGCATGGGACTTAGTCTTGTATCAAGATCATCCTGTTCACGTATATGCCGGGAACGTGGATCGTATCCGGGTCCATCTCACCCACGGATACGATCTTGTCTTCAACCTCCACTATCGTGACCGTGGCGGCGGTCGCCATCACCGGGTTGAAGTTGCGCTGGGTCAACCGGAACTGGAGGTTGCCAAAAGTGTCGGCCCGGTAAGCCCGAATGAAAGCGTAGTCGGCGGGCAAGGGATACTCCAATACATGGAGCCTCCCGTTGATCTCCCGGTGCTCCTTTCCTTCAGCCAACTCGGTGCCCACACTCGTCGGGGTGAAAAAGGCGCCGATTCCCGCTCCGGCCGCCCGCATCCTCTCGGCCAATGTCCCCTGCGGCACCAGCTCGGCGTCAATCTCATCGGCGTTGTACTGGTCGATGAAGGGCGTGGTGCGCGACGGATGGGTGGGAGCGGTAAAAGCGCAGATCATTTTCTTCATTTGCCGGGCTTCGATAAGCGCGCCGACGCCCGATGCGCCACCGCCGCCTCCACCGCCGCCAGTGCCATTGGAGATGCCGGTGAGTTGCTTCGCCCCTTGCCGGTGCAAGGCGTTAATCAGATTATCCGGGCTGCCCACCCCGCCAAAACCAGGAAACATGATAGTGGCGCCATCGGGTATGTCGGCCACGGCGGCATCGTAGCTATCGTAGATTTTATTTTTCAAGAAGATTCCTCCTTTAATGGGCGACCAGACGGGTAATGGGCGACCAGACGGGCGGTGCCCCCTATTGTCCTTCGAAGAACCGGCGTGGGTTGTCTACCATGATCTGCGTGATGTCTTCGTCGGAAACTCCCAGTTCCTTCAGGCGAGGCAGGACGTTGCGGGTTATGAAGTTAAAGCCATCGGGATTGGCTAGGCGCCGGTCCTCCTGGACGTCGGCCCCGATGCGGGCTTTGGGCACCGAGTAGTCATGGGAGAGCATGATCCGGTTTTTGTGCCCAGCGTCAATCAGCTTCTTAGCTATCTCGGTTCGCTGTTCCCAGTTGGGTGTTCCGGGCGTTCGTCCGCCGGGGTAAACGGTCCAGCCCCAGCCAAAACGCCTTTGTCCAGCAACCCCAGCAGGTAGTCCATGTCAAAATCGTCGTTGCTGTGGCCGATGTAGACCCTGTTCAAGTCCACGCCCTCTTCCTCCAGTATCTTCACCTGCTGCTCTCCGACCCGGTCTGGAGACCAGGTATGAGTGGAAATGGGCGTTCCGGTGATATTGTGGGTCCGGGCGGCGGCTCTCAGGACCACCTCTTGGGGCGGGGTGATCCCGCCCCGGTCGCTGGCGACTTTTATTATCGCTGCTTTAACCCCCCGTGCCCTCAATGCCTTCCTCTATCTCTCTCACGTAGAAGGGAGCGATGACATCCGGCGACACGTCGCCAAATGGCCGCGGGACCGCCAAATGGTTGCCCGTGGCGCAAATGATATTGACCCCGCTTCCCCGGGAAACTTCCTGCATGACCTGCACGTCGCGGCCCAAGTCAAAGGGGCTCAGGTCCACCATGGTGCGGAGACCTTCGTCGTAGGCTTCTTTAAGGGCATTAATCGCCTGTTCCACTATGCCGGACCGGTCGATGAATTCTGGATACGTATGGCGAAGGCCGGCGGCATTGGTTCCCACATGCTCATGGGCCAGAGTTAAACCCATCTCTGAGGTATCTATGGCTCCCAATACGGTATTCACGGCGGTCATGGCGTAGCCTCCTGATAAATTGCAAGCCTCGCTATTCTAATACGGAAAATCGGCCGCGGGTAGCAGGGGGCGCCAACGGGGATCATCGCGGCGCCCCCCTTATGATGTTTTCGGCAATTGGTTTATTCTTGGCGGACGTCCGGCCGCTTAACTGGGTTCGGGAATTGATTTTTGCAATGGGAGGACTGTCATGGCCATATACAGGGTATTCGCGGGACCCGACGGAGAAAGCCACATCGAACCATATGAATTGGGGGGCGAACGGACAATCGGCAGAGTTTCCCAACGTCGCAAACATGACCATCCACAAGTTCTCAGAACTCCGGTCCATGCCCTTCCACTCATTACCTGAACGGCGGCTGATTATCCATCTGGTTGGAGAGGTTGAGATAGGCGTCAGCGACGGAGGGAAGCAGAGATTCGGCCCCGGCGACGCCCGGCTCATGGAAAGACACCTCTGGCCCGGGCCACACCCATCAAGACCTTAGCCCCGTGGTGCAGGCGGTGGCGACGCTGGGGGATTAGCTGTGAATCGCGGCTGAAACCGCTTTTGGCGCCGTCCCCTGTTCAAATCGTGAAACACTCCCGGAGACGCCTGAAATGCAACCGCGGCCGCCCGAGCCGTTCTTTCGTATCCGGCAGCTAAGCCTTCAATATCTCTCGCACGGGACAGCACCCGTTCCATCAGGGGCCGCATGCCCAGCTCGCTGGAGATGGCCAGGGACTCGTCTAACAGTGTCACGGCCTGCTCCTCGTCACCGGGATCATCCCGCTCTCTTAGGGTGTCGGCGTAGTCGCAGCAGGTCCAGGCCAGATCAGGCCTGTAGCCAGCCTTGCGGCAAAATGACAATGCGTCCTCGAAATGGTCCTCCGCCGTCTCCAGTCTCCCCAGCGCCTGGGCCAAGAGCCCCAGCAGACGGTCAATTACCATGCCACCCGCGGGCACTATCCCACGGAAAGTTTGCAGGGCGTTGTACTGTTCGGCGGCCTGCGCGAGGTCACTTCTCGATACTGCTAGCAATGCCAAACCGGATCTGGCCTGGGTGGCGACGAAGGGGGTGGCCGTAGCTAATGACAGGATAGTTTGCGCAGTCTCCTCGGCCAATTCTATCCGTCAATTATTGAAATGACTAATTTTGGTGCATTGGGGGGGAAAGCAAAGAGGGTGGCTCCGGCCACCCTCTTTTTCATAACGGCGATTGGTTAAAATGACCCCGTGCCAGGCGAGCAGAGGGTCAACCTCACGTGCGGACCTTGGGTCTAGGATTGGGGAGTGCACAGCCCTTTTTGTCGTAGGTGTTGTCCGTCGTGAGCGTGCCCGTACCCCCACTGGCGGCTGCCAGGCCAACGCAGCCACGACGCCTGCAAATACAAACTTACGCATTGTAGTTTTCTCCTGTTTAACAAATAAATGGATTTATCGCTGCACACCGGTTAAGACTCAATTCCGATGCTCTATCGGGGAATGCTTTTCCTACTATGGGGTGCTAGCTGAGTAGAGGCCCGTAGGTTTTGTCTGATTCTAGGTACAGCTTTCATCCTGGACCTGTGCCTAGGGGCCCACGCAAGCCCCATCAGTGTTGCACTCGCCCGGCCCTCTGGTTAAAACATTGCCCATGCAAGCATTATCTCCTCGACAAGAGTTGGGCCCTACGCTACCGGTGTTTCCAAAGCAAGCATTATCTCCTCGACAAGAGTTGGGCCCTACATTGCCTTCGTTACTACGCGGGGGCCGGGTTAGCACCCGCCGCCAACGGTTCGGGCCATACAGCGCCCAGAATGGTGATCTATTCGCCCGACACGTATGGGCTTGGCCATGTCCGCCGATGCATAAAGATCGTGGAGGCGCTAAAGGCGATCAACCCCGAACTTTCGGTGCTTTTGCTTACCGGGTCGCCCCATGCTGGCAGGTTTCCTCTCCCGGAAGGCGTGGACTTCGTAAAGTTGCCCGAGGTGGTTAAGTCCGAATCCACCGATGGACCCGGATGGAGGGGGTGAGGACAGCGGAAGAGGGGGGAGGGAGTTGCAGGCGCGATGATCCGGGCTCGAATTCGGGTAGACGGGAGGTTGGCGGGCGGTCGCAGGCGCTTTTGGGGGCGCCGATGGCGGTCTGCAGTGGCTGTGCTGAGCGAGATGGCGGGATAGGACACGGGAAGAGGCGCTCGCGGACCGGGACTGGCGCGAGTTTGCCGGGACGTTCAGTTGGCCGGATGGCGGGTCAGTTGCAGACGGGTCGTCAGGCTGGGAGTGGCAGGGCGCGCAGCCGGGCCAGGGCGCGACTGAACTGGGTTTCCCAAGGCCAGCGCTGGGGCAGATGCAGGGTGAGGCGGCGCGCCGAGCGGGTGAGCCGTCCGGCCAGGGAGAAGAACCGTCGCCTGAGGGTCTTGGTGGTCACGATCTGCTCGCCCAGGCCGATGCGCGCGGTCCAGCGGGCCAGGTTGTGGGCCATCACCTGGACGGCCAGCCAGGCGCCGTTGGCGGCGAAGCGGCCGGACGGCATGTGGTTCAACCCGACGCCGTACTTGAGGTCGCGTATCGCATTCTCGATCTCGGCGTGGCGGCGGTGGTCGGCCTCCAGTTCCAGGGTCTCTCCGTCCCGGTCGGTGATGAAGCCGTGATAACTGTAGGTGGCGAAGAGGGCCAGTTGGGAACCGGGGGTCGGCTGCACCCGCCGGACGATGAGCCGCACCGGCGCGGCGTCCGGCTCACTCTGGAAGGGGGTATAAGTCGTCTCGGCCACAGCGGCGGCGCCGTCCATCCAGTAGGGAATCGGCGTCCAGGCAGCTTCGGGTATGGCCTCGATGAGATTGCGCAGGCTTTTGTGCTGGCGGATGGTGATGGAGAAGCGCACGTCCAGCTTGCGGCAGACGGCGACCACGGCGTGGGTATAGAAGCCGCTGTCGGCCCGCAGGGTGATCTGCCCGCTGGCGCCAGCGTAGCGCACCCGCCCCACCGTCTCCCGCAGGAAGTGGGCGGCCCCGCGGGCGGTGTTGGCGCGGCCCTCGCGCAGCCGGGACATCAGCACGTCGCCGGCGCCGGCGGCGACGGCCAACAGCGGGTGATAGCCCCGGGCGCCGGTGTAGCCGTGGTGGCGGGCGCCCTCCTTGGCCAGTCCGTAGGTCTCGCAGATCGTCGAATCAAGGTCGATGGTAAATGGTGCGTCGCCGGGTCCGGCTCCGGCCTGCCAGGCCCGGGCCAGCAACTCGCGGCTCACCCGGTCCAGTTGGCGGACGTGGCCCCAGCGAAAGCTGCGCAGGAAGGCGCCCAGGGTGCAGGGCGCCTTGAGCACACTGCCCAGGGTGCAGGCTGTCCCGCCGGCGCGCAGCGCATCGGCGTCGTCGATGCAGTCGCCGCCCGCCAACGCAGATGCCACCAGCGTCATCATCTTGTCACCGGTGTTGGCTCGGCCTGGGGCCCGGCCCAGGTCCAGGCGCCGGTCAACCAGTTGGGAAAGGCCGAGGTGCAAGGCCAAGGTGGCGGGAAGGAGCAGGCCGGCATTGTTGACCAGGCGGTGGTCGTCGAAGGTGATGTGGATGCGGTCGAGGTGGTTGCGTGGTCGCATCTATTGGGTGCTCCTTGTTTCTGGTCGGTTTTCTGTTATAAAACCATTATCCCAGATTCAGAGGAGCACTTCCTTCCCTATCCGCCCTGTCGCGACACGCCCTCTATCGGTGGATTCGGGCTAAGACCGGCGCCAATAACTATCAGGCCCGTTCATTCGGAATTTCCATCACGGAAACCTTGGAACTTCGCCAGAACCTCATTTGCGAGGCCGTGAAAACATTTCGTCCTCAGTTGATGTTGGTCGACCACTCTCCCATCGGAGTTAAGGGTGAGCTTCGCAAGACCCTGCTCTGGCTCAAGCGTCACAATCCTCAATGCCAGATCGTTTTGGGGATGCGCGACATCATAGACGAGCCCCAAGCCGTTCTCGCCACATGGCATTCGGAAAGCATTCACCAGGTTTTGGAATCCACCTACGACCGGATTTTCGTTTACGGGGCTCCTGAGATTTTCGACCCTGTTACTGAATACCGGTTTGGCGCTTCATCAAGGGCCAAGACCAGCTACACAGGCTTCATTTCCGGCTCCGCGGCGGAATCAACAGTTCAGCGGGGAGTGAACGGGCGCAAAGATGTGAAGGAGGTATTCCTGACCGTCGGCGGCGGCGAAGATGGGATGGAGATCGTAGACACATTCCTTCGGATGCAGTCCCTCTCCCGAAACAGGTCCAGTATTTAACCACCGTCGTCACTGGCCCATTTTTCCCTAAGCAAGCACGTTTGGACCTCGCCATATTGGCGAAAGCTTTGCACGTGGATTTTAGGGAGTTCATACCCAACATCGCTCCCTATCTCAGGAAGGCCGAGCTGGTAATAAGCATGGGTGGCTACAACACCGTCACGGAGTTGTTAATGCTGGCGCGTAAATCGCTGATCATTCCGCGGACTCACCCTCGCAAGGAGCAGTTGATACGAGCCCAGAGGCTATCCGAGTTGGGCCTAGTCAGCTTTATACCTCCTGAGCAACTGACTCCATCTTGTTTATACGAATCGGTTTCCGCGTTGTTGGAGAGCGAAGAACAACCCCCGGAGGAGGCTCGCAGAAGGCGGGCCTTGCCGTTGGACGGAGCGGCGCGTTTGGCGGCCCTATGCTCCCCCATGCTTAACAGCCAAATGGCGGTGAACTCATCTTGGAGCAACTAAAGGTCGGATATTTCGTAAAGATGTACCCGCGCCTCTCGGAAACGTTCATTTTGAACGAAATCCTGGAGCTGGAAAGGCGAGGGGTGGAAGTGGTCATTTTTTCGATGCTGCGTCCCAATGAAGAACGGCATCATCCCCAAGTCGCGCAGGTAAAGGCCTCGGTCCATTATTTGGACGGTTCCAAAGTCAAGGGTGGTTGGGGCGTCTTGCGAAAGCACTGGCCTACCCTATCGCCGCGCCGGGAGCAACTTTGGGAATTGTTGGAAGAGCGGATCGCAAATGATAACGCGGATTCCCTCAAGCTACTCTCAGGGCTGCCTTGGCTTCGGCTCTGGCCCTGGATTTAGGATTGGATCACCTTCACGCCCATTTCGCGTCCCAATCCTCTACCGTGGCCTACTTTGCCAGCCGGATCTCCGGCATCGGGTTCAGCTTTACCGCCCACGCAAAAGACATTTACGTACATAGCATAGATGAGGGCCTGCTGGAGGAGAAGATCAACGCCGCCCGGTTCGTGGTTACCGTGACGGGCTTCAACAAGCGGCATCTTGATTCCACGTTTACCGCGGCAGCGGCAGACAAGGTCAAATTGGTCTACAACGGCATCAATCTGGACTTTTTCAACTCCGTGGAGAGATCGGCTCGTGAGGAAGGCCTCATTCTGTCGGTGGGGCGCCTCGTGGCTAAGAAAGGCTTCCCAGATCTGCTGGCTGCCTGCTCGGTATTGAAACAGCGCGGAGTCCCATTCCGGTGTTCCATCGTGGGCGATGGGGAACAAAGAGGGCTCTTGGAATCATTGATTCAAGAACAAGGGCTCGCCGGGTTTATCGAACTTCTTGGGCCTAAGACCCAGGATGAGGTCCGCCAGTAGATGAGGCAGGCAAGCGTTTTCGTGTTGCCTTGCATCATGGATTCCGACGGCAACCAGGACGCTTTGCCAACGGTTTTGTTGGAAGCCCTAGCCATGGGTTGCCCCGTAGTCTCCACGACCATCTCGGGTGTCCCCGAAATTATCGATGACGGCGTTGACGGTTTCCTAGTCGGCCCGAGTGACGCAGTGGCCACCGCCGACGCCATAGAAAAGATACTACTTGTTCCCGGCCTAACTTCGGAGTTCGCGTCGCAAGGCAGGTCTAAGGCAGAGGAACGATTCGACCTGAGGAAGAATGTGGCCACGCTGGAGGGACACTTCAGGAAAACGGTTTTGGGGAATTCCCCTCATATGGTGGCCGGACTCGAATATGCTGGGGGCAAGAACGGTCTTGAAGATTCTTTACTTGTGCTTTGATTCGGGCATCCCATTTTGGGGCAGCAAGGGCGCATCCATACATATCCGGGAATTCACCAAGGCGTTGAAAGCCTCGCGCCAGTTCGTGGACATCTCGGTGGCAAGACTTGGCCGTGACACGTCGAACGGCGCCGAAGTCCACGAACTGGCGCCGGCCCAGGCAGACCTGTTTCGATGGGCGCACGGCCAGGGAGAGGGAAAACTTTCCCGCGAGGCCAGTTCTTTCGCCGGTAATTTCACTTCGTGGGCGCCGCCGTCGGAAGACTTCGACCTGGTTTACGAGCGCTACTCGTTATTTGGCGTGATTACAGCTTGGTCGGGGGTGACTAGCAGCTGGTCTCACCGATGGTAGATCAACTTCGCTTTGGGCCTGTTTTAGGCATTCGGAAAATATCGCGATGTCTGACGCGGATGCCCGCCGGAAGGCTGGACTAGAGGCTGGATTAGAATCCAGACGGGACTCAATCCCCTGCGGCCGGTTAGCCCGGTAGAAGCCCTTCGCCAACGAACAAGATCTGCGCCTCTTCCAACGTCGTGTCCGGAGTCGGCAGGATAAGGTCCGATTCCACAAGTTCCTCCACCGGCAGCGGGAACCCTTTCTCGCGGACCACGTCCAACATCTGCTTCAGAAGAGCGTCGAAGCGGCCGCGGTCCACAGCCTCCACAGCCTCCACCAATTCGTTATCGATATCGTTCAATTGGTCGATGAAAGAACCGGGAAGATTGTACTGGCCTTCCGTCGTGATTCGAATGATCATGTTACCCCCCCGGTAGTTGCTTCCTCTCCGCCGATGGCAGGCCCGATTTTAGCGCGCTCAGCTCATCCTCGACGTTCTGCGAGCCTGTCAGCGCTTCAAGTTCCTTGCTTATGTCGTCTTGAGCCCCGGTAAAGTCGTCCAATACCCCAGCGCTGGCCAGCTCGTCGATGGCGCCCGCCCGGGCTCGCATCTGATCAGTTTTGTTCTCGGCTCGCTCCACAGCCAGGCTGATGTCTCCCATCTCTTCGGAGATGCCGGACAAGGCGGAGCCGATGCGGACCTGAGCTTGAGCCGCGGTGTACTGGGCCTTGATGACTTCCTTTTTCGTCTTAAAGGCGCCCACCTTGGCCTGGAGCCGCTGCTCGGCCAGGGTTAGCTTCTCTTGCTCCATTTCCATGCCGCCAATCTGATCGTCCAATCCTTGGAGTTCGATGGCGGCGGCCTGCTTACGTTGCAACGCCAAGCGCGCCAAATCCTCCCGGCCCGCTTCCAAAGCCTGCCGGGCCTGGGATTCCAACTTGTCTATGTTTCCTTGGACCGTGGACGCTTGCTGCTGGATACGCCGCTTGGCGGTAACCATTTCGACCACGCCCCGCTTGACGTTGCGGAGCATCTCCAGTTGTTTTTCGTAGGAGTAGTCCAATGTCTCCCGCGGGTCTTCCGCGGAATCCATTATCTTGTTCATCTTAGACTTAACGATGGTTGACATTCGCGAGAGCATTCCCATGATGGACCCCCTAATAAGCAGTAACTCTAAATGCGCCTGCAGACCGCTTCAATACCCTGCTGAACCACCCTTCTTGCCGGTCACCATACCGACCAAGGCAACAATGACGACAATTACGCCGGCGATTATGAGGAGAGTGCCCATCAAATCCAGGAGCCACTGAATCAGTCCGCTCTTTAACAAAACGCCCGCGATCAATAGGATTCCACCGACGACGATTAAACTGCCTTGGCCCAAAAAACCCATAATAGAATTCCCGTCGCACCTAGAATAATTCCCGTATCATTAACATTATAGCCCACCGTAATTCAGGTCAAGCGTCCCATTTTGTGCAAATCAAGCCACATCGACCGGTAAACCCTTTTCACTCTCCGCCATTACTCCGCTATTGAACCAAAAGACGCAGCTCCCCGCTGACTAGAGCAAAACAGAAGGGTTCAATTGGGGTTCTTCGAATGCCCGACCTAAATTAAATGGAAACGGGGTCAAGATTGCCTACTCGATTTCCAACTGCGCCGGAGGAGAAAGATCTAAATTGACCTGGGTCAGGGGGCTGCGTATACTCAAATCCGTCCGATTCGGGGGGCAACCGGCTATGCGATACCGTTGACTTGCTCAATGGCGAGTCAATACAATCAGCGGCATCAAATGGAGTTCTGGCGGACTAACTGGCCGGCAGACGTGTCGACAAAAGCTCCTACGATTCAAATATTCAGTAGGTCATTGATGGGGCAGGGTTGTGGACTGGCCGCATACAGCAGGCGCCATTTCCTCCAATCTTGAATCCCACGTTCTCACCAAACCGGATGGAGTCCAAGCATATGCTGCGGTCATTATTCGGCAAAGGCAAAAAACGCAAGGGTGTTGGCGCCGGCCCGGCCCAAGACGACAGTATCCGGGCGGCCAAAACCGGGGACGTCCTTTCCATCCAGGGTCTGGCGTTGGAATACGATGACCTATACTTCTTCGTCGAAAAGATCCACCGGTACTCCAGCCCCTCGGATACGTGGTATGAGCTCACATGCGTGGACGGCGACACGCATATTTGGATCGATTGGACCGACGGCTACGACCTCTTCGTAACAGCGACCGACGACCCTGACCCCGTGGGTTTGGCCAGCATCGGGCTGACCGAGGAGCAGTTGATCGATCTGGACGAAGAGAACTCCATCGACAATCACATCGAAGTGGAGGGCGCCAGGTTTGACTACCGGAATAGCTCCGAGGTGACCTTCTACCAGGACAATCGGGGCCAAGGCAGCGATTTTTACCACTGGGATTTCTTGCGGGAAGACGGAGACCGGGTATTGTCGATTTCCAAGTGGGAAGGCCGGCCATTCGAGGCGGTCTTTACTGATGTGGTGGAGCCCGAAAGTATCAAATTATATAAGGGCGAGCGCACAACCGAGCAAAAAGGCTAGGGAAGCCGGAGGCCGGAATGATAGACGCATTTATCGACACGTTACAGGCATTTCCCCAAGGATTGGTCTACGTGGGGCTGGGGTTAGTCATCCTGGTGCTGGCCAAGCTGGCACGGGACGTCGTGACCCAGTACAAAATCGACGAGGAAGTCACGCAAAAAAATAATGTGGCGGTGGCGCTAAGGCTGAGCGGCTATCTCGCCGGCGTGATCCTGGTTTTCCTGGGGGCGTTGTACCAACCGCTGACCCTGATTGCGCCGGAGGGGCTTGGTTTCGACCGTGCCTTCGGAGAAGAAGTCCTACGGGTTTTCCTCTATTCTCTCGCGGGAATCGTGGCGTTGAATTTGGTCCGGCCTCTGATGGACCGCCTGATATTTTACAAGTTCAGCATGGAGCGGGAGATCGTCCAAGACCAGAACGTGGGGACCGGCGCCGCGGAATTCGGCATGAACGTCGCCACTGGATTATTGATTGCAGGCGCCGTGGCGGGAGATGGAGGCAGAACCGAGATCGCGGCGGCTCTGACCGCGCTGGCTTTCTTCGGTATGGGCCTGGCGGTGTTGGTGGTGTTCTCCCTTTTCTACCAGATCACCACTTCGTTCGACATCCATTCCGAGATAGAAGGCAAAAACACGGCGGTGGGAGTCGCTCTCGGAGGCAACCTTATCGCCATCGGATTGGTGACTTTCAAAGCATTATTCGGGGATTTCGTGGGCTGGGGGGAAAGCATCGCGGCGTTTCTCACCTTCGCTGTGATCGGCTTCGCGCTCCTTTACGTACTGCGGTTACTCATCGACTTACTGATACTGCCCAGTATCAAGATCGCCAACGCGCTGTCCGAGGGGCGCAACGTAGGCGTCGCTTATATCGAGAGTGCGGTTGTGATCAGCGCGGCGTTGATATTGTTCTTGGCCATTTGACGAGGAAAGGCTCCTCTAGCGGCTGCAGACATTAACTCCCGGTGACACGGGTTGGTCGGTCCGCGGGGATGAAGCTACGCCCAGACTCTATCGATGATCTCTTGTTGGGATTCCAGTTCCCTGGCGCGTTCCGCCTGCTCTTCCAGGAAACCGTACCCGCTATCGACTATCTGACCGATCATCGCCTCGTCCGCCTCAATCCGGTTAACCACGGGTTCCAAGATGCCGTCGAAGAACGACTCTTCATCGATTAGGCAATCCCATTCCCCCACGAATTCATCCAGGGCGCCGTCGTACAGACGCAGCAAGAAAACCGTCCTCACCGGGTCCAACCCCTCGGCCATGAACACCTGAACCCTCAGATCAACGCCCCGGCCGGTGTCGAATTCAATCTTCTCCGGGTCAACGTCGAAGTCAGTGTCTTTGAAGTGGTCGTACAAGTCTATGTACGACTCAGTCTCAGCTAACAGCCGGTTTATGAACCCTCGCCCTTGTTCGGTGATGTCAAAGGTATGCGTGTCCGGAGAACCTGAGATCAAGTCTTTCGACAGGAGCGCTGAAACGGCGGTCATCAATCCTGGTCCGGAACCCGATGGAATAGGCGATGGGATCTCAACCCGATGTTTGTCGAGGAAATACAGCACCGTCGACCATCGCAGCCATTCCAGAAGTTCTTCACTGCTCCCCCAGAAACCCGTTTGAATAGCGTTTTCAACCGCGCAATATCGCTGCTCGATTTGAATCGTCAATATGGGATAAGCTGTTTGGGTGCCGGGTTCTGGTGCGACAGCAACACCGGAAATGTCTAGGTATTGGGAAACTAAACCGGACAAATCCAGATCCCTTCCATCCGCGCCGGAAAACGAGAGGGTGCAACGGCCCTTTCGCCAATCGTCAAAAGCGTTTAAAAAGACCTCGTAAATCTCGGGAAGGTCTGGGTTGGTCCGGAGATCGAATGTCGGCGCCACTGCCCGCTGCTCATTATCCAGAAGCGGAAATGCATGATCCAGCAGTCGCGTCATTGTGCTGCCGGTGAACTCGGCTGGCAGCGCGATGGTTAGAACGTCATCCGGTTCCATGCCGTTCAAGGAAACCCGGACCTCTAACGCAGTGCTCCGTCCATGAGCGGCGACCTCCGGCATGGGCTCCGAGTCGGGCACTAGAAGCGGCTCCTGCTTAGAACCCTCATGGCGCCCCCGCCGCCACGGCCTCCGCCGCCGCCCGACCTGCCTATAGACCGGGTTGATCCGGATCTCCCTCGGGTTATGGAGTTACTATTCTTGAACGTACCGCTGGTTCTGCGCGCCGATTGGTAGGTCCTGCGGTTGGAGCTGACGTTGCTTTTGGCCTGCTGGTACCTAGACCCGGCGAACGACGCCTGCTGCCTTCCGAAATTGCTATTCCTTTGGACCTGCCTGCCATAGGAAGAAGACTGCCGGTATCTGGTGCGCCCGGACCGCATCCCGGCCCCGCGATTGATCGGCGTGGAGTAGTAATAACCACGGGGAGAGATAGCGGATATGAGCATGTAGGTCATCAGAAAGTTTCCGGCGCCAAAATGGCTGTTGTAGTAGCCGTTGGCGTTGTGCCCGCGCATATCGTATTCTTGGTTGGTCCCCTTCACGATGGAGAATAACTGGTCGTCCTTAGCGTCATCGATGTCATTGTCGCTGTCCAGATCTTCCCAGCCTTCCAGGGTCAGGTTTTCTCCGTCCTGGCTTGCTCTGATGATGACCAGACCATCGCCTTCATAGATCTCGTTGACTCTGCGTTCGAAGTCAGTGGCGCTCTTAGAGTCCTTGAACGCGGCCTGAACGTCGTCCAGGTTGATGCTTCCAGCGGCGCCGTCTGTAGCCGCCCATTCGTCGTATGACGGACCACCGCAAGCGGCGATCAGCGGCGCGGCGGCGACTACTCCTCCCACGGATACCGCCTTGCCAAGTCCAAATCGTCTCTTGGCCATTCTAATTACCTCCGTTGCTAATCGGCGGCCGAAGTTACGGCCGCGGGGCGATCTGGAATGAGCTTCAGTATATCGTCAGTTGCCTGGACGGTTTCCGGCTGCCGCACGATGTTCGGGTTAATGAGCTGGTTTATAGGAAACGTCAGCAAACGAGATAGGAACCGGGCAATGATCCGCTCGCGAAACCCGTCCCACGCCTGGAAACTTTGGGAAACGTAGTGGGCCACCGCCGACTTGTGGGTGGTCGTGGCTAGTATCTGGTTGGAGATAGATTCCCGCAACTCGTTGATATGCCCGCACCACAGATCGTCGGCGGTCTGGAGAAGGATCTGCTGGGCCAAGTCAAAAAATCCTTTCCGCCCCACCCTGTCTTCCAAACGTTCGATTTCTGTGACGATCAACGTGGCAAGATCCTGGGGCATCTGGTTGAAATCGCCGCCAAACAACTCCGAGCAATCGGTTCTATAGTCCAATTGGACTTCAGCGGCGAAGTCGTCAAATAGGGCTGCGTAAGTTTCCGAGGTTAATTCCGGGAAATTCCGCGCCACGATTCTCGCTGCGAATTCCCCGACCGACGAAATGCGGAAATCTTTTTGGGAAACCGCTTCCATCGCCTGGCGGCGCCAGCGGTAAAACAGGCTGGTTTGGAGGTCCATGACCGCCGCATAGTCTTGCATCAAGCCCCTCTGGACCTCTCCCTCTCGCTCAGCCATTTTCTGGAAATCTTCGATGTGCGCCGCCACCTCTGGTCCGGCAAAATAACTCCGGCCCGCCGCGTCTGTTTCCCGGCAGCCGTCCAGATTCAAGATTCCGTCGACGTGAATATCGATCAGGTTGTCCTCCAACGAGAGGATGGTCTGGGTGAGGCCAAATCCACCCTGCCGGCCGCTCCGGCCATTGAGTTGCAGGTCGATTCGCGGCGTTTCGTGGATCTCGGTTCCAATGACGTGTAGCCCCAAAGAAAAATCTATGCAGACCTGATTATCCCGGCTGGTGGTCCCATTCAATGAGATTTTCAGGAGTTGCCAATCTCCATCTTGATCCCGTGCGATGGAAAATAGCATGCCCTTTGCCAACTCGGTCTCCAGGATGTCGGCTTCCGCGGGCGAGTGACAAGTCACCAGGGCGGAGCCTGCTTGGGTGGACAAAAGTTGGCCGATTTGCTCGACGCACCTTCTCGCGATTCCGGCTTCGAGGCCAGCCTCCAAAATGATATCGGTTCCCCTGCCAGCCATATTCGTCGCCACAGTAACCGCGCCGAGATTACCGGCGTCCTTTATGGTTTGCGCTTCCAGGTCACAACTCAAAGCGTTGAGCAGATTGTGGCCGACGCCTTTTCCCGACAATAGGCGGCTGATCTCTTCCGAACGCTCCACCGTTGGGGTCCCAACCAACACCGGCTGTCCCGTTCGATTACAGGCGATCACCTGATCAATGATGGCTGAGAGTTTATCGTTACGGTTTAGATACACTTTGTAACCCAGGTCCACCCTGGTGAGCGGCTGAGCCGGAGGCACCACGGCCACTGCCAAACCGTATCGCTGTAAGAATTCATCGGCGGAACCCGACGCGGTGCCGGTCATTCCAGAGATGCATTGGTACATCTGCATGAAGCCTTCGACCGATATCTGCGCCAGAGTTTCGCAATCCGGGTGAGAGGGAACCCCTTCCTTGGCTTCCAGGGCCGTCTGCAACCCTTGCTGGAAGATACAATCCACCTTTGGCCTGCCGGTAGACTTGTCGATCAGAACCACGGAGTCTTCGGTGACAAAATAATCCACATCCCTATGGAGCATCAGGAACGCCCGGAGGGTCTGATAGATTTGATTGCCGAGATTGTATTGCCGGGCCAAGCGCCGGTTGATCCCATCGGCCTTCTTTCGGCGCTCCGCCAGTGTCCCATCGTTGCTGCCCCAAACGGAATCCAATGATTCTTCCATCGACCGGCCGTCGTAGAAGGGACCCAGGCGCTGTTCTAGGAAATCGCGGCCTTTGTCCGCCAGGCTGACAAATCGGAGGTCGGCATCTATGGCGTAAAACAGGTCGGCCGTGTAGTCCGCATAATCCCGGCCGGCGATGGCCCTAAGATCCTTGACCCACCTTGGATGATCGGCCAAGTACCCCTTTAACGTGGGATTCTCGGGCTCCGCCAAAAGCAATTGGCTGAGTATCCCGGTTAAATCGCGGGGTTCAAGAGCCGGCCCGGAATTTTCACTAGGAATTTGGCTAGCGAAACCTTGGGCTACCTCGCACTGCAACTTGATCATATCCGCAACGGCGTTCTTGACCTTGGTGATCGCCCGTTTATCGCTGACGGGTCTTCCAGATATGATCATCGGCGTGAACGCTTCGTCGATCAAAGCATGGTCCGCCTCGTCGATGATCGCTACTTCCAGTTTGCCTTGGACCTTGGCCTCGGTGGTGAACCTAAGGTTATCCCTAAGAAAATCGAATCCCAATTCCCGCATCGTGCTGTAGACGATTCCTTTTTTGTAGGCCCGCCGCCGTTCATCGTCATCCATATACCCCAAGACAGCTCCCGAGCTAATACCGAGAGATTGATATACGGGACCCAACGACTCCGCGTCTCTTGCGGCCAGGTAGTCGTTGGAGGTTATGATTTGAACCGAGCTCCCGCCCATGGCATGGACTACCGCCGGGAAAGCGGCCGCAACGGTCTTGCCTTCACCGGCGTTCATCTGCACGATGGTTCCCCGCATCAAGTGGAGCGCGGCTATCAACTGCTCATCGGTGGCTTGGATGCCCAAGGCGCGGCTGATGGCCTGGTGGACCAACGCAAATACCTCGGCCAGTATCTCATCCGGGAAGAACTCATCTGTTTGGGAGTTTCGCGTCTGGGCCTTCAAGCGCGCTATGGCCATGCCTAGGTCTACATCATCATATGACTGGAAATCAAATCTACGGATCCTTGCCACCATCGTTTGGCAGGCGCCACGAGAAAACTTGCGGCGCACTGCAAACGGGCGTGATTTCCCGGACGCGCCGTGTTGTCTCGATTCACGCGCCTCGCCAAGCGCCCCAGTGGCGAACCGGAATGTTTGCTGGGAAGTTTTCAGCAACAAGAACTCCGGACCTAGATCGTATTCTGTAGAGCCGCCCAAGAATACCGGCTCGAGCTTATATAAACCAGCAAGTCCCCGACCACGGGGGAAAAGTCACGAAATTTAAAGTGGACCTGTTCGTCGCGAATCACGCCAACCAAGTTGATGTCCTCGTTCAGCAGCTTGACGGCCACCTGATGATAGCTGATGGAGGCCTCCACGGGCGAATCCACCATAGTGCTGGCCAGCGTGCCATTAATGCGATTGCTGGTCATTGCCTGGGTCAGGGTGGTCACGCCGGGATCCTGGGTTTCCTGGACCAGCAGATTGTTTGCCATATGCAAAGTGTAAACCAGTGTCACGCCATCCAGGTTGCCAAACAACAACTTGTGCTTCGGGCTTAGGCATTCCGCCACCACCCTAGCATGGGGACTCAATTGGTGGATCACCGACGCCACCGACGCCACCACGCTGTCGCTATTGGGGTCGTCGTAGTTGGTGCTCAATATGATAACCTTGGCCGCATCGGTCAGCAAAGCACGGTTATAAGTCTCTTCTTCCAGTGGAGAACCCCGGACAAAGGAAACGTTGGGATGGTTGAATGGAAGGGTGGCCACTGCGTCGGTGATGATCACGATTTCATGATTCTTGTGGCCGTGGTCTGAGACGAACTCATCAACGATCTGGCGAACCCTGGCGTCATTGGGAAAGTTGATTATCAACAGGTGGCCATTGGCTTGAATGCTCGCCATCCCAGTCTGCTCCTTGATCCGCAACTCAAGAATCCAGTCGATCAACATCCCGGCGGTGGTGGTGAACGCCAAGAGCCCGACGAGGACGATGAACACCACTGTGCCGATGCGCGCTCCCAGAGTCGACGCTGAATAATCACCATATCCGATGGTGGTGATGGATATGATGCTATACCAAAAGCTGTCGCCGATGGTTAATTCGGGCTGCACCGGGCTCTCGAAGAAAAAAAAGCTCAGGGCGTTGCCCAGAACACTGGCCCCCAGGACCGCCGCCATGGAGACGACGCTCAGGCCTCGCCTCCGCCGGAGACGGCGCACCATTCTTGTTATGGAGTAAATCATCGGTCGAAATCGGCCATTCCACTAGGCGGCTAGATAACCTCTAATTCCGCAGCTTCATTATAACCAGCCCCGATTCGTGGCCCGGACCGTCGCATTCGTCGAGGCGCGCCAATAAATGGTCTCTAGCCTCCAGTATCCTATCGCCAACCTCCGGTTCAGCCTCCAGAAATCTTTCGCCAAGGGCCGAATCCAGGGTCCAAGTATCCGTGATCGACGACTCCAACCCGGCACGCTGGCAAACGCTCAAATATTCCTGCTTATCCCTGTCGAACTCTTTTTCGCTCTTGAACGTGATCGGTGTTATGTAATACTCGCTTGAAAGATACAAGCCCAGCTCATTCTCGAATACCTGCATCAGATCGGAGAACGACCACCAGCCCTCAAGAGCGAAGAAAAGATCCTCCGGTATATCCTGTTGGACCCGGTGATAGAAGAAGTCCTCTTCAGACTCCACCATCTTCACTGGGACCGGGACCTGATTTGGATAGTCCAGGATACGGCTCGCGCCGGCGTCTTGGAGAAACAGAAAAGGGATATTTCCGTTGGTCGCATCCACCAGCACCTGGACGCCATCCACATCATATAGCAGAGCGGTGTGCTGCCAGAAGCGCATGTAACGCTTGGAAAACCGAAAATCGAACGTAGTCAGCAGTTCCCGCAGCTTCTCCACCGGAACCGGGCCTTCGGCGTTCTCGCCGGCGATGATGTATTCGGAACTCAATCCGTAGTGATCGGTCAGGAACTTCAGCGCCTGAACCTTTTCTGAACAGACAGCGCCGGCGCCCAAGATAATGTTGTCGATGGTCTCATCGCCGGATTTATACACCAGTTTTTTACCCGTGAACCGGGAGTAATTCTCAAACCGGCTGTTCCAAACAGCGCGGGCTAGCGCCTGTAGAAACCTCAGCTTGTCTTCGGTTGACTCCAATTGGAGCAAAGCGCCTGCCTCTCCGGAACCAAACTCCTTGTCCAACGAGGTGAGAACGAACTCGGAATATCTCTTTTCATCCCTAGCCCATTTCCGTTTGTGAAATCCTACCCAGTTTCGGTCATATCCGGCGTCGCTACGGTCTATGGATATGTCTAGAATCGAAACCTCGTGCGAAAACTCCTGGTCCGCAACCCGCGTCAGGTGGTTGAACGGCACATCGTCCAATCCGATAAAGCCGCCTTCTTCTTTGAAGGCAACCCGGGGAAACATATCAATTAACTGCCCGCTGTCGGAGCTTGCGTAAACCAAGTCTTGTATGGCGTACAGCGTATCCGCGGATTGCTGGGTTATTCTGGATTCCTTCAGCAACTGTTGGATCGGAGCGCGCTTGAGGTATTTTTCCAGCAGTGCCCGCAAAGGAAGGAAAGCATCTTCGGGTGCAATGCGCAGGGCGCACTTCCTGGTGGACACCAAGTCGGAGAGTTGTAGTATTTGACCAGCGGCGCTTTCCGCGGTGCTTTCCATATAGGCAGCATCCAATGCGGGATCTACTTCAATCGAACCAACATAGGAGAGGGTTACTTTGCGTCGGGACCAACCGCGACAGATTGCGGCGCCTGCGAATCCGCCGCCGAACTGGTTCGCACTGCCGCCGGCAACAAAGGCCGCCTCACTGCCCTTGGGTCGATTCCCGATTTTAACGCGGACATCACGCCGGCCGCTTCCCAGTAGTTCTCCACCAGGTGAAATTGTCCCGGCGTCCAAGGGAGGCGTGCAAGGTCGTTGTTCATCAAGGTCCGGTTTTCCCTTACCGCGATCACCGGAATGCCTTGCTCCAGCGCCGCCAACGTGGGAAGCCCTAAACATCCGTCGGGAATTACCAAACAGGCTACGTCGCTGGCCGTGAGCACCCCGTGACGCCCCATAGCCTCCGGGTCGGACACGATCTTCGGGCTCTTCTGGAGACCTTTCAAGATGCTCTGCATGAAGGTGAGAGAAATCGCTTCAGCCGCCATCCTAGGATCTACGATCCCCGTCTCCATATTGGCGATTTCCTGATTCTCCAGCATTGGCGCGTGGGCCGATGGCACATCGTACAGGGTGGAGATGGTATGGGTAAGCATCGCCTCTACGCCACCCCAAGGGTTGACCATATCGCCAGAGCTCTCAAAATAGTCCATGTGGTAGCTGAGCGGCACGGAAATCACCGACGAAATGGCAACCGCATCATATGTCCCCCGGTTGTCGTCCAAGGCGGCAAGCAACCGGTCTATGCCATCTACCGTTCCCGTCACTCTGCCCGAGTCCATATAACGGGACCGCATGTCTAGGGGAGGGTCTAAACGAACTATGACCGGGCACATCAGCCCGTATGAGGAGCGGGCCGCATTCACCGCGTTGATCGCCGCGTCTACGAAAAACTCGTCCGGATGGGAATCTATCACCACCAAAACCCGGTTTGCCCTCACCGGTTGCAGCCCTATGGAACCCATCAACAACCGGCTGATCGCGCTGCCCTCAACGTAGAGTGTGTTGCTGGGGATGTCTATCAAGTCGGACCCGTTCAACACATTGGGATGAGTGATCAAGGTGTCGCAGATGGACGCCATAAGGGTGGCGGCCGGCGTCGCGTCCCCAGCGTGTCCCCCAATCTCCGCGCCGACGCCCGTCGGCACCAGAAAAACGGCATTGAACTTTTCGCTGTTGTCAGTGTTCCTTTTCTTGAAGTTCAATGCCGACGGACTCGAAGTAGAGGAATCGTCCCGATGGTATGAGCGGCTTCCGTTTTGGGATGGAGCGTCGCGGAGTATCGCCGCCTCGCATTCATATCCGCCATCTTTGGATTCGGTGATGACAATCCGGACGGGAAGCCCATCAGCTGGAATATGCGGCCCTAATCCGTTGGCGACTTGCTCAAGGATGCTTCCCTTCCCAGGGTCAACCGGGAACGCAGCTTCTATCTCATGCAGATACATGACGCCCCATCCCCCACCGCTCGGCAAATTGATCGTAGGTGCATTGGCTCTTTGGCGCCAACATTCCTTGGGTTGTCAATGAATAGACCGACGGGAGAGCAACCCCGTTGAACATATGCGCTTTGGTCAAGGTGTACGCCCCGGCATTGTTGAACACCACCTTGTCGCCGATCTGGAGAGTATGGTCGAATCTGTAAACCCCAAATAGGTCTCCGGCCAGGCAGGTGCATCCCGCCAGCAAGTATTCGTTGGCGCCGCCGTTGTCGTGGCCAACGACATCCGGCTCAAAGTCGTATTCAAACACTTCCGGCATATGATTCACCGATGTATCCAGCACAACCACCTTCGAGCCCCCGCTTTGAAACACATCGAGAACCATGGAAACGATATACCCCGCCGGCCGGACCAAGGCCGCTCCCGGCTCGAAGAACACTTGAACATCATACCGGGATTTTAGAAAATCCACGGCTGACGATAGTTCAACCACGCTATGCTCTTCTTCGAAAAGATATCCACCGCCCAGGTTGACCCAATCCACCGCGGATAGCACGTCCTCAGCGTTGGCATGGAGATGCTCCACCGTGGCCAGCAGTTGTCCAAAATCCGTTGAATCGCAATTGGAGTGGAAAAGTATGCCCCGCAGGTCAGCAAACCTGGCTCGGTCACGGCGAAATTCGGAAACCAGTCCGTCCAAAGGGACGCCTAATTTTGAACCGAGCCGGCAGGGATCATAACGCTCGTCATCGACGAACGACAGTTGAGGGTTCACACGTATGCCGCAACTAAAGCGCCCCTCGACCCGGTCTTGATACGTATCCCATTGGTTCAACGAGTTGAAGGACACGAAGTCGCAGAGCGAGCCAATCTCCTCAATCTCCCGCGGCCGGAGACCGGGCGTGGTGATGTGTATCGACCCGCCCGGGGAAACAACACTCCGGGCCAGCCGGGCCTCGTAAAGGGAACTTACCGCAAACCCATCCAAGCGGGGCGCCATCAATTCCAAAGCACCGGCGAATGAAAATGATTTGACGGCGAACAACACCTCGCAATGGCCATCACTCCGGAGGATATTCGCCCGATCAAGAAGGGAATGTAGGATGCTTTCGTCATATACAAAAGCCGGAGTGGTTATCTCGTCGAATCCGTCGGGAAACGAGTGCAACCAATCAATGGAAGGGGAGTGCCGGTTGGCGCCGTCAACTTGTCCGGTATGTATCGAAGGCACGTTCACGGGCACATTCACGCAGAGGTCAATTACAGTATATGAAACCCAAAGATGCTGAGGGCCGGTAGAAAAGCATTCTAGCACACCGCTACAAGGGCGGCATTAACCACCGGTCCTGTTACATCAATTCTGGCCGTGTGATAGGCTGTTCGATGCAATCCCTCCAGGAGGCGCCCCATGATCATAGACACCCATACCCACGTGGTAAGCAGCGACAAGGTCAAGCACCCTCTTCACCCCGGCGCGCGGGGATGGTCCACCGAGGTTAGCAACGACGTTGAGGACCTAATCGCGGAGATGGACAAGGCCGGTGTCGATTGCGCGACTTTGGTGCAACCAAACGCCACCTACGGCCTTGATAACATCTATCAATGCGACAGCGCCAAGGAATACGCCCCGCGCACCGTGGCCGTGGGCATCCTAGACCCGGCGGCGCCAGATGCCGCCGACAAGCTGTCATATTGGGTGAACGAGCATGGCATGAATGGCGTTCGCCTCCAGAGCGAGGCCGAGCCCGACGATCCTCGCTGCGACGCCCTGTGGCAACGCGCCGAAAGTCTAGGCGTCCCAATCTCCCTGGGCGGCGGGGGCCAGCCTGAGAAAATTGCCCGGATGGGGAAGATAGCCGCCCGGCGCCCCAACGTGATGTTTGCGCCGGACCACTTCGCTGGTTGGAACGGCGCCGAAGACAAAGCTGCCATGACGGCTGCCTTGGAAGACCTTGCCAAGCTGCCCAATGCGCACCTGCGTATTTCCAGCACCAGCCTCGGACCTTACATGAGCCTGACTTCGCCCGAGCAGGAGCTTTTTAGGCGGGTCATCGAGGCGTTCACGCCACGGCGGGTCATGTGGGGCTCAAACTTCCCTTCCTCCCGCGAGGGCGGCTTCATCGGCCAGGTGCAGCTTGCTCAGACAGCCCTGGCCTGGCTGTCAGACGAAGACCGCGGTTGGATCATGGGCAGTTCCGCCCACAAACTCTGGCCCATGCTGCAAGCGCCAGCTGGCGGGTAGACGCGGCGGCGGTTCCTATGATTTTCAATAAGCGCCATCCAGGAAGACGTTCACCACAGGCGCGAAAAACCCTTCTCCCAGCGACCTGGGAGAAGGGTTTTTGATTGCAACCTAGGTTTGGCGCCCCGGGTTACTTGAACGCGGGAATCACCTTGTCGGTGATGCACCGCAGGGTATCCATGACCACTTCGCGAGGGACCGATGACGTCCAGTTGCACTCGAACATTATCTCGTCTGTGTTAAAGGCCTCCCGGAACATATGTATCTTTTCGACCACTTCTTCCGGTGTCCCAAACAGGTTAACTTCCTCAGTGGCTTCGGGGCCGGCGCTGCCCGCGTCGGTGCTTCCGATGCCCACCCTTCCGGCGTAATATATCCTGGCGAGATTCAAGAGCTCCTCGGTCCGCCGGTCGGCCTCCGCTTTCGTGCTGGCCACCAGGGTGGGTACGCGGACCACGGTACTCGGGTCTCCGGGGTGACCCGCATCCATCCAGGCTTTCCGGTAGCTTTTCACGTCTTCCCTTAGAACCTCGGACCCCCTAAGGTTGTGAGGGGAGCTTCCCGCCCCTATTGCGATTCGATAGCCCTTTTCGCCCATGGGCACGAAACTCTCCTGGCTATCCACGGGCAACAGCATGGGAGGATAGGGCTTCTGGACGGGCTTCGGGATGCCCATGTACGATTCGTAGAATGCGGGGTAGTTGTAATACTTCCCCTCGAACCCGGAGAAGTGCTCCTCCGTCCAGAGCTGCTTCATTACATCCAGGAACTCAAAGAAGTAGTCCCGGCGCTCTTCAGAACCGCGAGAACGTGCTCCCGCGCCGTAAATGAACCGGCCGTGGCTGACCTGGTCGACTATGGAGACCTGTTCTGCCGTCTGGAAGGGATCATCTAGCATCAAATTGTCAAACGCGTATCGTTCATGCGGCAGAGCGGTTGGCCTTAATTCCTCTCCGGGCAGCCTCATTATCGGCCGGTGGATGGACGTGCCGATCCTAATATTTTTAGTGCGTTCGGCGATGATGCCGGCCAGCATGAGACACTGAGGGTCCATGCTCCCCTGCGTGGAAAAGTGGCCTCCCCCGAGCCAAAGGTAGTCCCAACCTCCGGACTCGATCAGATCGATCTCTTTGAAGTTGGTGGCGTAAGCTTCCTCCTCGAGGAGCTTCCCGCCATTATAGGCGGGGTCCCACGGTACCTTGCCATCAGCGTACACAGCATTCCAGGTGCTAAACAGTCCAAAGTCCATAATCGCCCTCCTTGCTTGGTAAGTGGCTTGGCGGATTGCCTCGTGGCGCGGGCCTGAGGTGGATTCAAGGCTAGCACTGGTGGAAAATAGTGTCAACGCAGGCGCGCACCGGTGGGAACAACGCACTTTGCCCGATGCAATCTCTGGGAGCGACGTGTATTGGCGCTTAATACCTCGTCGTAATTCGTCACCCTCAACCCTGTCTCACTGTTCCCTGATAGTAGGCCAGGTTGTGCTGCAAGCTGAAATCCAGACTCGGCAGCCGCGGAGCCGCCCTTTAGGTTATCCGGGTTTCCTGACCAGGATGCTTGCGTTGCGTGAATCTCCGCCCATTCCTAAACCTTGGCTAGCTGAATGGCTGTGTCGACGGTTGCACGGAGCGCCATGTCGCTAAATGGCTTCATAAGGTACCCAGATGGCTCCGTTGTGTTGGCTCGCTCTAACGTATCCTCATTAGAATAGCTGCTGATATACACCACTGGAAGTTTGAAGAGACGTTGAATTTCTTTGGCGGCGTCGATGCCGTCCATTTCCCCGCTCAGGCGAATGTCCATCAACACCACGTCCGGACGGAGGCAAGACACCGCGTCAACAACGTCTTCGCCAGATGAGATCTCGGCGGGCACGGTATATCCCATGGCTTCCAGCTTGCGCCGCAAGGCCATTGAGACAATGGCCTCATCTTCAACTATCAGAACTCGGAATTTGTCCATAACAGTTCTCCTTCGGATTGGCTGGAAACGTGATTTTTACCCCGGCCCCGTTGTCGCGGAGCAAAGCAATGGCGCCGTGGAGCTGACCGGTAAGGGCGGTCACTATCGTAAATCCCAGCGAGGATGGGCGGCTGATATCAATGTCATCGGGAAACCCTATCCCGTTGTCACAAAACGTCATTGAATACCGGCCGCCAACTTCCTTAAAGCGGACGGAAATCTCGCCAGGCCGGTTCGTTGGGAAGGCGTGTTTCAAAGAGTTCGCCACCAACTCGTTGACGATCACACCGCAGGGGATGGCTCGATCTACTCCCAAGAGGATATTACCCACTTGGATCTTCAAGTTAACGTCTTTTGACGTGAGCCCGTAGGAATTTCTCAAAACGTCGGCCAGGCTATTGATGTATTCCCCCATGTCGATTCTGGCCAAATCGTCAGACCGATAGAGCTTATCGTGGACCAAGGCGATCGACCTGATTCGATCTTGGCTCACGTGAAATGAGTGTCGGGCTTGCTCGTCCTGGATTTCCTGGCTCTGCAACGAGAGCAAGCTTATTATTATCTGAAGGTTGTTTTTGACTCGGTGGTTGATTTCCTTGAGCAACACCTCTTTCTCATCGAGAGACGTCCTGATTGTCTCCTATGCCCGCACTCGCTCGGCGTAAAGCCGGGAATTGGCGACGGCGCCGCTGATCTGGTTGCCGATTCGCTCGATGAAGTCCCAATGCGGTTGGCGATAGGCGTCCCTTTCTTTCGATCTTAGAATGAGCGCGGCTATGACGTCGTCACGATAGATTAGGGGGACCGCCAAGAAAGACCTCATGCCGGCGTGATAGGAACGCAGCAGACCTGGCATCCGTTGGGCCAAATCCTGTTCACTATCCGCCTCAAATATCATCGCCGATCTTTTGTGGATTATTTTTTCAGAAATGGTGCCCGCCAGTTGAAGCCGTTCCCCCGGTGGGCGTTGCGAGACTTCGGTTCCCAACTTCCAGGTGCGAGACACGGAATAGCTTTCATGATCGAGCATACTCAATGTCATACGGTCGAAGGGGATAATCTTACGTATTTCATCACCGAGAAGTTCATATACGTGGTTGATGTCTAAAGAGGAACTGATGATTCGTCCAATGTCAGCCAATACTTGGCTTTCATCCTCGCGCTGGCGAAGTTCAATCTCGATCCGTTTACTCCGCTCGTACAGATCAGCATTTCTGACCGCCGGGGCATTCAGGTTCGCGAGTCGTTCGATTATGGCCTGTTCCTCTAAGCCAAAGGCGGCCGCCTTCTTACTCCTCAGGTTCAGGGCGCCGAAGATCTTACCCATGTAAACCAGGGGAGTGTTCATGCTAGCCCTCAGGCCAGTTTCCAGGAGCCACTCATCTCTTGGAAACCGGCCGTCGCCGGAAACGTCATCAGTGACAAACGACCGGCCAGTCATCAACATCCGCTGCGTTCGCGAGTGGTCAATGGTAAGGATCTTGCCTATTTGATACACGTTTTGCGGTTCCCCGTAGGCGTATTTGTGCTCCATGGCGCCGGCGTCATGGTCAATGACCGCGATGGCCACGCAATCGAACTCCACTAACAATCGTAGTTGTTGGGCAAACTCCGCATACACATCTTGTATGTCCAGCGTGGATGTGATGATCCTCGCCACCGCGTCCACAACGGTCAGTTCTTTCAGACGTTGTAACTCCGTGGATTCCAAACTCATCGTCATTTGGCCTCGACACATGGCGCTGGCTGAGATTTGGCTTGTGGCGCGCCGCTTTGGACGATGGGAACACAGATTACCTGAAACGTAAATTTCATGATGGGCCAGTACATAGCAACGCTATGCGTCCATCAATAACGATAACCCGCTGAGTAGACAGCCGATGAAGAACGGTAACCAGAAGTCCATTTGAGGACGATCGAATCGATCGCAGAGCGGCTCTCCGGTCAATGCCACACTCCCCCAACACTGAATGGCGCCCGCCTGCCAGGATGGCGCCTCTAAATCACTTCCACTAATTGACCGGTGAATCTGACATTACCCAACTAATTTAACAGTAGATCATGTCAGGATATGCACGAAGTCGAACGATTATTTAACGAAAACGTCTAAAAGTTGACCAGGCGTTAGCGGCGAAATTTGATTGGTCTGACCCATGTATTTCAATAAAAACCCAGTTCCACGATTTATACTAGCGAACTTGATTTCAACCCGGCGGAATTCGCTACTTTCGGGTGCATAAAAAGCATACGTAGATGCTGGGCTTTTGACCTTAGGCCGGAACGAACTTCATGGATATGGAGTTTATGCAGTGGCGGGCGTTGGCCGGGGTGAAATTCTCTCCAATGAAGACGTGCCCCAGGTGCCCGCCGCAGTTGGCGCATTCGCATTCGATCCGTTGACCATCGGGATCCAGCATATTCTTAACCGCGCCGGGGATTTCTTTGTCGAATGCCGGCCATCCGCAGTGGGCGTCGAACTTGTCGTCGGACCGGTAGAGTTCAGCGTCGCATTTCCGGCAGACATAAACGCCTTCCTCATAGAAATCATCGTATTCGCCGGTAAATGGGTGTTCCGTGCCCTTACCCTCAATGACGCGTTTTTCCTCTACCGTAAGCTCGTTGAAGCTTGATTTTCCCATATCCGGTCCTCCCGCGAATTGGATCAAATAAAAATTTGGCAATTCGGCCAATACCGTCTTTTGCCGTAGCCGCAGTTTAATACAAAATTTCTAGAGACGCCTTAGTTTGGGCGCCAAGGCAGCGAGAACAAGCACCAATACGATACCCATGGTTCCCACGATGTGGGCGGCCCGGGGCGCGGCCCGGGGCGCGCTCCAGAGTCCGGCCATGAATCCTGAAGTCATGCTGCCCACGGCGAACGCGTAGATAGCCAGGGAGCGCAAACTCATGACCCTTCCCCGATATTCAGCCTGGGCGGCGCCCAACAACGCCGAAAGCAGGAAAAACTGGGTCGAGGCAAAGCCCGCCCCGGTCACCGCTAAGACCACCATGGATGGATAGAAAGACTCTGACGTGGAGAAAACCAAGATGCTGGCGTGCCAAACGACCACCGACCCGATCATGAGCTTTCCCACATTCCGTAAGTTGCCGATCATGGCCCAGCCTAGAGATGCGGTCACCGCTCCCGCGCCGAAGGCGAATAACAACCACCCCAACCCGGCGGAATCGGCGCCCAGAACGTCACGGGCGAATATGGGCATCAAAGTAGTGTGGAAGGTCCATGCCGAAGACTCAATGATCAGGGCCAACACCAGAGTTGCCCAGAGCACCTGCTGACCTTTGACGTACTTCAATCCCCCGATCACCGTTCGGAACAGGGACTCCGGCTCCCGCCGGGCGACGCTCCCGGATGACCTGATGTTGAGGGCGAACAAACCGCTCAGGAAATATAGGGAGGCGATGGCGATATAGGCGCCCTGCACTTCGAAATGTTTGAACAAAAGCCCGCCCACCAGCGGTCCAATCAACATGGCGATGTTTCTTCCCAGTGTGTTGAACGCCGCGCCATTGTTGATGCGGTCCTCAGGCAACGTGTCGGCAACCAACGATTGGCCCGCGGGCATCTGAAACACCCGAACCATCCCGGCGGTCACGGCTATCGCGAAGATATGCCACGTCTCCAACCGGCCGCTGAATATCAATATGAGCATAGCGACCCCGAAGAGGGTCATGAGAAATTCCACCGCCGCCAAGAGTCGGTTACGAGGCATCCGGTCGGCGACGGCCCCGGCCACGAGGGCTAGGATGTTTAGAGCCATCCGAGCCGCCGCGATCCCCCCAACCAGGAAAGGGTTGTCGGTCCTGGTGAGGACCAACCATGCGAGGACAACGGCTTCCATCTGGGTGCCCATACCCACCAACGTGGTTGAGGTCCAGACGTATGCGAAATCACGGTATCGAAAAACGGAGAAGGGATTGACTGACCGATTTCCTGTGGGGGTCTCTTTGGACAAACGGTTCCAGCCAGAGGTTTTTTGAATCAAGAGGATGTTTGAGGAATCTATCCCCTAAATGCCGATGCCGGGCGAAAGTTAACACCGCTCCACCACAGTGTCAAACGCCCGCTCTCGTTAACCACATACGGAGAAAATTGATGGCGCCAGGTCGGGCGGCGCAGTCGGACTTCGTTGGCTGGGCTCCGTCCGTCCGGATATCGGAGGGGACAGGCCGCTCGATACCCGTTCTCCTATGGGAATGGAACTTGCTGAAAGGCGCAGGTCTCGGATATCGCCTAAAAGACAAAAGGCCACGGGGGGGATCCCCGTGGCCTTTGAAAACCTCCACACGCACCAGCGGAGGTCAGTAATTTCTTATAATCCCCATTCCCCCAAGTCATCCATCAGTTGGTCATGGGAAGGGACGCTGGTCGTGGCGTTGACCACCCGGCCGAACTCTCCAAGGTCGTCCATCAGTTGGTCGTGGGAAGGGATGCTGGTCGTGGCGTTGACTGCCCGTCCGAACTCGCCCAGGTCGTCCATCAGCTGGTCGTGGGAAGGGACGCTGGTCTTGGCGTTGACCACCCGCCCGAACTCTCCAAGGTCGTCCATCAGTTGGTCGTGGGAAGGGATGCTGGTCTTGGCGTTGACCACCCGGCCGAACTCTCCAAGGTCGTCCATCAGTTGGTCGTGGGAAGGGATGCTGGTCTTGGCGTTGGCTACCCGGCCGAACTCTCCAAGGTCGTCTATCAGTTGGTCGTGAGTAGGGATGCTGGTCTTGGCGTTGGCTATTCTACCGAACTCGCCCAGGTCGTCCATCAGTTGGTCATGGGAAGGGATGCTGGTCTTGGCGTTGACTACCCGCCCGAACTCGCCGAGGTCGTCCATCAACTGGTCGTGGGAAGGGATGCTGGCCGTGGCGTTGGCTACTCGGCCGAACTCGCCCAAATCGTCTATCAGTTGGTCGTGAGAAGGGATGCTGGTCTTGGCGTTGACTACCAGGCCATACTCGCCCATATCGTCGATCAGTTGGTCATGAGAAGGGATGCTGGTCTTGGCGTTGACTACCCGCCCGAACTCGCCGAGATCATCCATCAGCTGGTCGTGGGAAGGGACGCTGGCCGTGGCGTTGGCTATTCTACCGAACTCGCCGAGATCGTCCATCAGCTGGTCGTGGGAAGGGACGCTGGTCGTCGCGTTGGCTATTCTACCGAACTCGCCGAGATCGTCCATCAGCTGGTCGTGGGAAGGGACGCTGGTCGTGGGAAGGGACGCTGGTCGTCGCGTTGGATATTCTGCCGAACTCGCCCAGGTCGTCCAAAAGCTGGTCGTGGGAAGGGATGCTGGTCTTGGCGTTGGCTACCCGGCCATACTCGCCCAGGTCGTCCATCAGTTGGTCATGAGAAGGGATGCTGGTCGTGGCGTTGGCTACCCGGCCGAACTCGCCGAGATCATCCATCAGCTGGTCATGGGAAGGGACGCTGGTCTTGGCGTTGACCACCCGGCCGAACTCGCCCATATCGTCAATCATCTGTTCGTTGGAAGGTATGCTGGTCGTCGCGTTGGCTATTCTGCCGAACTCGCCGAGATCATCCATCAGCTGGTCATGGGAAGGGATGCTGGTCGTGGCGTTAACTACCCGGCCGAACTCGCCCAGGTCGTCTATCAATTGGTCATGGGAAGGGACGCTCGTCTTGGCCACGAAGCCCCACTCTCCTAAATCGTCTATCAGTTGGTCGTGGGAGGGGACCGCCGCTTTGACCAACGGGCTGGCCGGGTCGTCGGCGGAAACGGTGGCGGGATTTACCGGGAACAACGTGGCGGTCATCAGCATGGCTCCGACAGCCAACCCGCCTAGTACTACAACGACGCGTTATGAGAAAACACGCTCAGGTCTTCTTCTTCAGCTACGGACCGTTCATCATGGGAGACTCGCACTCGTTCGTTGCCAGCTTCAAAATCCGCCCACGAGTTACCTTGTAGGATAACGCGTCGTTGTAGTACTAGAGGTCTGGCCGGAAAGCCATTGGCCGGGTTTCGCGCTACGCCAGACAGACGTATTATAGTCTTATATGGCATGATAGTGTCTGTAATACGGTTCAAGAACCCACTGTTACATCGACAATCGTCGCTAAGAAAACGACGACTTGGGGAGAATCGGGGTTTCCGTCCGAGTTTCTAGGATCTTTACCGAGAATTTGCTAGCGATGTTGCGGGTGATTCTCATATTCAGTTTTCCGGTTGTCTTTGTCGAAGTCATGGTGTTTACCTCCGATGCGTTTGAAGTTTCGTTGTTGCGGTTTTTGAAGGTTGCTAGTGCGTTGTGGTGGCCGTTCATTGGTGCGTTCATGATTGGCTCCTTCAGTGAATTTCTTTATGGCATCATGTTAGGCCGAGGGCCGGTAGGGCCGCATCGACTGAAAAGCACAAATGTAAAAACGGAGAAATCGGTGGTGGCGGGGCGCCAATGTGCAGAAGTGTGTAGTGGACGATTTGGCTGGTAGCCAATGGCTATGTAGACGGAGTTTGGGTATATCGAAACGATTAAGTGACTATCGGCTAGAGGTGAGACCGGGATGACTTGTCGATGTGAAGGCTATGGAATCATGGGCTGGCCGGTTCTGATTGATCCAGAAAAACCAACCCCGCCTGCAAAGTGTACCTGGTGGCCTCTGCCCGGTTGGCGGCGCCGATCTTCTCGTATATGTTCGCCACGTGGCGGCGGGCGGTGCCTTCGGCGATGACCAGTTCTTCGGATATCTCCAAATTGGTTTTGCCAGCGGCGATGAGGCGTAGCACCTCCACCTCTCGGTCAGTAAGCCCGTCGGGGTATGCAGGGGCGGCATAGGGTTGCGCCTCGAGCTGCTCCAGCCGGTTATTTGCGCGCTCTATCAAAGGCTTCATCCCTAGCTCGCTGGAAATCGCAAGGGATTCGTCCAGCAAGGCTTTGGCCTTCGCCTTTCCACCAGCACCACCCGTTCGTCCTGATCCTGTGGAAGGACCGCGCGCCTCTGCCAACAACATGTCGGCGTAGTCGCAACAGCTCCACGCCAACTCGGGCCGGTATCCCGCCTTGCGGCAGAAGGACAGAGCTTCCTCGAAGTGGACCGTGGCTTCGTCTACGTTCCCCATGATATGGGACAGAAGACCGAGCACGCGGTCAACAGATAACGCCGTATCGGTCATGGAGCCCAGATACTCTAGCAAATAGGCATGATGTTCCTTCGCCGCGGTTCGGTCGGCCTTGAGCATGGCCAACAACGCCAACGCCAAGCGCGCGCTTATGGTGGCGATAGGCGCGACAGGCTGTTCCAACAAAACCCCTCGGGCGGCAGCCTCGGCTACGTCCAATTGGTCTGGGACTCCGGTGATCCTGGCTTTTAAGAGAATTGCCAAAGACACCCTGTTTGTCGCCATCAATCTTTCCGGGCCGGGCTGGCGCATTGCGTCAAATAACTGCTCCAGGAAGACGTCGCCTTGAGCGAAATCCCCGGTTTCATACTCCAAGACTATGCGGGGGAATAGTATCGACGGATTTAGGGGTGTTAGCTCTAGACCCCGGCCACTATCTTCGCGGCCCGCCTGCCAATCACCCTCAAGGCACGACAGATAGTTGATGGCGGAGAAACCGGAACTAGCTCGCCTGCGGGCGATGCCCCTCGTCTCAACCAGGTTTCGTAGGGCCAGAACATGCGGGCGGGCCGCATCACAATCACCTAGTACTACAACGACGGGTTTAAGGTGGCGGCTCCATCCTGCTTTCGCGGCGGGTGGAGCGGCGTCTCTCGTGGGAACGGCGAGCCCGTTCGTTGCGTAGCTGCGTATCCTCCAGCCACAACAGCAATTGATCGGGCCCGAACTGCTCCCGGGGCAGCATCTCCCGCACCACCCGGTACACCTGTGGCCTCGTGATCCGGGGCATCTTTTTCCCCCCAATCCTGCTGCAGGCTCAGCAGGAACGCTCCACCCAGCAGGCACATGGCTATGTGGTGATGCCACCCTGCCCAGCTGCGGGTCTCGTATTCGTCCAGCCCCACGTCACCCTTCTCAGTCTCGAACTCCGTTTCAATGCGCCACCTGGACCCACCCACGTAGGCCAGAGTCTCCAAGGTTGTGCCCTCGGGAGCGTTGGACAGGTAGTAGCGGGGCTCGCTGCCGTCCAGGTTCCGGCGCCAGACGGCCCACAGTTCCTCGCCGGGCTTGCGCCTCCTGGTGGCCCGCACCCGCTGGGCACTGAACCGGTAGGTGCGCGGCCCCTGGCTTCCCTGGGCCACCGTTATCTCCCGCCAAGCCTCATCCGGCAGTTCATCACCGCGCTGCTCCATGGTCCGCCGCTGCCCAGGCCGCAGCTTGGGTTTGCGGGGGCGGCCGAACCCCGGATATTCCGGACTGGTCCAAGCCGGGTCCAAGGGCCAGACCGTAGTGCCGCCCGGAACGTCCAGCACGTAGCGCATCCCCAGGGCCGCCAGTCCCTCCCGGAAGGTCGGCGACATCCCGAAGGCGTCGTCTCCGGCAACCCACTCGGCCCTGAGGTAGCCCAACTCCAGGACCCGCTCCAGCATCTCCAGGGCCAACTCCGTCTTTGACCGGTAGTTCCGCCGGTCCTCCGGCACACCCGCCGCAGCACACCGGTCCTGGTCGGAGGTCCAACTCTTGGGCAGATACAGCCGCTTGTCCACCAACGCCCGGCCCAGCGGGCTGACGTAGGCCAGGAACATCCCACCCTGGCAGTTGGCCACCTTGCCCAGCCTGCCGCAGTACTGCCGGGCCACTCCCGCCGATTTCCTGCCCTGCTTGGGGAAGTCGCTGCCATCGAACACCCACACCGCCTCCAGGTGTCCCAGCCTGGGGGCCAAGTATTCCTGCAACCGCCCTATGACTGTCTCATGGGACCACCGGGCCTCGGTGAGAAAGCGCTGCATCGCCCGGGCCGAGATGCCCACCGATTCCGAGAGATTCTCGGCGTTGCGCCGCTCCTGGTCCTGCACCAGCAGCGCCTGAAGGTAATTCCCGCTGTGATCCCGCCACTGCTTGCGGCCGAAGGAGGCCGCAAAGAAGGCGTGGAATTCCTGAAGGCTGTCGTAGACCCGCTCGAAGCTCGCCGCATCCATCACCCAAACCACCCAACATCATCTGTCCAGCCATCCTACCAGACAACTCGTCGTTGTAGTACTAGAGGTCTGGCCGGAAAGCCATTGGCCGGGTTTCGCGCTACGCCAGACAGACGTATTATAGTCTTATGTGGCATGATAGTATCTGTAATACGGTTCAAGAACCCACTGTTACATCGATAATCGTCGCTAAGAAAACGACGGCTTGGGGAGAATCGGGGTTTCCGTCCGAGTTTCTAGGCGAAGTAAGCTTACAACGGTCCACCAGCGACAAAGCCAATCGGCAAATGGGATTTCATGTCCGGCGGCCAGTTCCATGCCCCTCAGCCCATGGTTGACGCTCTCTTGCCACCGCAGGTGGTTCGCGCTAACCGTGGCGGCATAGTTTAGGGACTCCACCTCCAGTGTGACGCCGCCCTCGCGCTTGGCGATGCCCATCGCTTTTTCCAGTGCTTGCTGGGCTCCTTCGTAATCACCCTCGGCGGACCCTATGATTCCACCGTACCTGGAGAAAAGGCGTCCTGCTTCGTGGGAATCAGCTGGAACGAGGGTAAGGGCGCGGGCCACAAGAGCGGCATTGCCTGGAATTGGGAACGTTGGGGCCGCGATGTGGAATTCAGCGGCGGCCACCGCCAAATCGACATTACCTGCGCCGGCGTAAAACTCGAAGAAGCGGCTTAATGCGTCAAACACGTCCCAAAGCTGATAATGTCCGGCGGTGGCGGACCACGCCCGCGCCAGACCGAACAGCAAATACGCGGCCTCTTCATCGGGAGCTGGATCCTTTCCGGACAAGGGGATCTCCCGGGCAACCAAGCCCCGTTCAAAATGAGCAAGCGCATCCTCGTAGGCGTAGGAAGCAAGCGCCTGCTCGCCGGCCAGACGAGAATAGCGCACCAATGTATCGGGCCCGAGGATCAACTCGGCCTCGGCGAAGTGGTGGGCCAGTTCGGCCGCATGGGTGTCGGCGTTGGCGCCGTACAACTCCTCCAGCGCCTGGGCGATGCGGGCGTGCGGCCTGGCCCGGCGTGTGGTGGATAGCTCCTGGGCAAGAGTCTCCTGGATCAGGGCGTGGGTGAATTGGTACCGTCCCGTGGTCCCGGCCGGCTCTTCGATGATGCGGGCGCCAAGTGCCTCTTCAAGGACTTCTAGCACTTGGTCTTGAGCACCGACCTCGTCCAGGCGGACCAGTAGCCTGAAATCAAACTCCCTGCCAATGACGGATGCCGTGGTCAACACCTGATTGCATCCTTCCGACAGTCGGTTCAGTCGCTGCCCAATCACCTCCCGGACACCTTCAGGTATTCTCAGGCTCTCCGGGGCGCCGGCGCCCGCCGCGCCTAAATCTCCACCTTCCAACAACAGCCTGATGACTTCGGACAGGAAAAACGGGTTGCCTTCGGTCTGGGAGAAGAGAGAGTCCACCAGCCCGTTGGCAGGCTCAGCGCCGGAACTTGTCTCGATGAAACGCGCTGCGTCGTCGTGGTCAAACCCTCTAAGGAGAACCCGTTGGAACCCACCTCCAGACGATCGGGATAGCTGAGCCAGGGTCTCGGAAAGCGGGTGCTGACGGGATAGCTCCATGTCACGGTAGCACCCCACCACCAGGATTTTGCCGCCAACCAGTTCTCTAGCTATGAACTCCAGAAGCAGCAGGGATGACCGGTCCGCCCAGTGCAGGTCGTCTAGCACCAGCATCAGAGGCTGGGTCTGGGCAGCGTTTTATAGAAACGTGGTGATGGAGTCGAAAAGGCGAAATCGGGCCGCCTCGGGTTCTAGACCGGGCGGCGGCGTGAGGCCTGTTATCTTGGAGTGAATCTCTGGGACTATCGGCGATGTCGGCGGCCCCGCGGCCCATCTCGGTCTCAAGTTGTCCGGCGTCACAGTCTTGTATGTAGGAGCGGATGGCCTGGACCCAGGGCCAATAGGGCGGGGCGCCCTCTTCCTCGTAGCACCATCCCCACAGCACCTTGGCGCCTTGGTCTTCGGCGAGAGACGCCAACTCTTGGGCGGTGCGAGTCTTGCCAATACCGGGCTCGCCGGCAAGCATCACCAAGCGGCCCTGGCCGGAAATGGCGTCCTTTAGGGCCGCTGCCAGCGTTTCCATCTCGCGTTGGCGGCCTACGAAGACACTGCCTGGCGCTCTCTCGTGGATCATCCGCTACCCGTTCTTCGGTTTCCAGCCCGATTTCCCGGATTATACACGGGCAGGAGCGAAGCCAAGCGCAAGGCGAATGCACCGTGCCGATAAATGAGGGGATATACTATGCTGAGATTCCCATCCTAGTACTACAACGACGCGTTATCCTACAAGGTAACTCGTGGGCGGATTTTGAAGCTGGCAACGAACGAGTGCGAGTCTCCCATGATGAACGGTCCGTAGCTGAAGAAGAAGACCTGAGCGTGTTTTCTCATAACGCGTCGTTGTAGTACTAGATGGTTGGCTGACGAACCCACACTCGTAAGGAGACATGATTTGAGTCCAGAGTTTGTAAGCAATGAAGAGATCGTCCGGGAGGCGCGCCGGCGTTTAGCCCAAGGTCCTTGGGATTATCTGGTGGGCGCATCTGAATCCGAGACGACAATGCGGCGAAACCGCCTGGCGTTCGACCGTGTGGCCTTTCGTCCCAGGGTGCTTGAGGACGTATCTAAGGTTGACACCTCAACCACCTTTCTCGGGCATTCTCTGCGCATCCCGGTCATCCTGGCGCCAATAGGCTCGCTGCAAGTTTTCATTCCCGAGGGCGGCGCCGAAGCAGCCAGGGCGGCCGCGGAATTCGGCACGGCGCATGTGGTGAGTTCGGTCACCCTGCCTTCCCTGGAAGAGATCGCCGAAGCCAGCGGAACCTCCAATATGTTCCAACTCTACATCCACGGAGACTGGGAGTGGACCAAAGACATGATAGACCGGGTGAAAGCAGCCGGTTATAAAGGGTTTTGCATCACCGTGGACACGGCCACCTACAGCCGCCGGGAGCGTCCACTGATGACCAGATGGACGCCGGTATCCCAGCGCACTCCCCGAGACCCGGTATGGGCTGCGTCGGTAACCTGGGAAAGCATAGATAGGATCAAAGAGTACGCCGGTCTGCCGTTCATGCTAAAGGGTATCGCCACCGCGGCGGACGCGGCCCTGGCTTTGGAGCATGGCGTGGATGTCATCTGGGTGTCTAACCACGGGGGGCGCCAGTTGGACCACGGGCTGGGAACCATAGACATGTTGCCTGAGATTGTGGACGTGGTTGGAGACAACGCTGAGGTCATCGTTGACGGGGGAGTGCAGCGAGGAAGCGACGTAGTCAAAGCCGTTGCGTTGGGCGCCAAGGCGGTGGCCATCGGAAAGCTGCAGGGTTGGGGACTGGCCGCCAACGGAACTGCGGGAGCGGTGCGGGTCCTGGAGATATTACAGGAGGAGATCCGCATCGCCATGGGTCTGATGGGGGTCACATCTATCGATAAGCTGTCCCCTTCCTACGTGGCCAAAGCAGAGCCCGTCGTCCAGCCCCACGAGATGAGCGCGTGGACCAACATGCCGGGGGGAAGACTCCAGTAGCGCCCCCTACTGAAAGAGGTCGTGCTGATGGGCGTAGATGGCGGCTTCGGTGCGGTTGGAAGAGCTGGTCTTGTTGAGGATGTTGGTCACGTGGTGGGCAACCGTATTGGGGCTGATGAACAACTGTTCGGCTATCTCCGGGTTACTTTTACCCAGGGCGACGAGGCGCAGTACTTCCACTTCGCGAGAGCTCAGACCGTCTGGGTAAGCGGGCGGTGGTCCTGGGCTAGAATTCGCCCGGTCCAGCCTCTTTTTTACCCGCTCTTTGAGGTGATGCATATCCAACTCGGTGGAGATGGCCAGGGATTCGTCTAGCAAAGCCATTGCTTTCTGATGGTCCCCGGAACCCGTCCGCTGGATCAGGGAGTCGGCGTAGTCGCAACGTGCCGGCCAGGAACAATCGGCTGTTCCCGATTTCCCGGGCCATAAACTCCAGGAATAGCAGGGAAGACCGGTCGGCCCAGTGGAGGTCGTCTAGGACCACCACTTAGAGGCTTTGTTTGGGCCGAGTTTTTCAGGAACGTAGTGATGGAGTCGAAGAGGCGGAAGCGGGCTTGCTCCGGCTCCAGGGCCGGAGGCGCTTCCAGGTCCGGTAGTTTGCCTCTTATCTCGGGGACGATCTCGGCGATGTCGGCGGCGCCGGGTCCCATCTCCGCGGCAAGTTGTTCCTCGCTGGCTCCTTGAACATAGGAACGGACGGCCTGGACCCAGGGCCAGTAAGGAGGCGTGCCTTGCTCTTCGTAGCACCGCCCCCAAAGGACCTGGGCGCCGCGCGTCTCCGCCAAGGAAGCCAGTTCTTGAGCGGTGCGCGTTTTGCCGATGCCCGGTTCCCCCACCAACATGACCAGGCGGCCACGGCTGGATAGAGCGTCGTCCAGGGCGGCGGTAAGTTCGGCAAACTCCCGCCGGCGGCCTACGAATATGTTTCGCGGCGCGCTATGGTGCGACGGGCTTTGCTCTAGTTGCTGAGGTGGTTCGGACATGCCGCCAGTATAATCGGGATAACGTGGTGCTTCCAGTGCGTCTGAATTCCGGGATGGCGGATTCAACCGTTTCTTTGGCGCTAGACGCAGTTCAACGCCGATAACAGGGGGTTGCAGCGCCTAGCCTTTACTCGCGATTCAAAAGACCCGCTGGTTATTTTTCCGGCGACGAGGTTTAGACGGAAATCATACGTTTTCCACCGGCATGGTGGCTATGCCGTAGGTCCCGTAGAAGAAATGAGAATAGTGGGTCGAACCGCCGGATACGAATAACAGATACTGTTCCGGGCTCTCCAGCGCTGGTATGGTGGCGCCGGGGTCGTCGGCTAGATGTTGCAATTCGGCGTGGTGCAGCCATTTGCCACTGTCATCGGTGGGCATCTCGCGGGCGCCCAGCACAGATTTCAAAGATACCGTGCAATTTCGGTGCAGCCATTCCTGGGCGTCCTGCTTGCTCATGCCTGCCTCAGCCATGATCACAGCTCGGGAAGGGCTAAGGATGATGGGATGATATGGCCCTTTGTAACTGACCCTCTTGTTGGTGTGGCCAACCTGGGCCGATTGCCAACCCCGGAGCCATCCGCCCGCTCCCGCGTTGCGGTAGAACATCATGGACCCGATGTTGTCTAACGTGTCCTCGTGGCTCCGGGATGCCGCATCGATGATGGTGGTCGGGCCCGTTACGGTGGCCAATGTGACCGCGCTTTCGTCTTGCTGGAACCCCCGGTCCATATGGTAGGGCTGCCACGGACTGATCTCTTCGTTTTCGGCGATGCACATACCAAACTTGGTGGGCAGGCCTACGAAGTTGGGGTCTCCAGAGCCGGCTTTGCAATAACCGATGTTGATCAGGCACAGCCGCATCGCCCGTCCGATGGCCGTGTTCGCGGCATTGATTACGCCCGGCCCCATTGCGGTGGTGCCGGAGTTGATCCCGGCCTTCTTGGCTATGGGACCGTTGACCAGGATCATGAGCGCTTCCGTATGGCCGGAGACCTGCATGTCGCGGTGGTTCATCTCCGGTTGGGCCAGGCAGTCGATTGCCGCCAGAAGAACTGGGAATTGCTCTGGTCGGCAGCCTGCCATGACCGCGTTGATGGCGATCTTTTCCACGGTGGCCAGTCCGAATCCTGGCTCCATGACCATGACCACTTCCCCTGGTTGACGCTTGGTGGCCATCAGCATCTGCTCAACGGCGGCCGGCGTGGGCGGGATGACCGGAATGCCATCGCTCCAGTCCCGCTCCGCGAGAAAATCGTTTACCGCGTTCATTCCCAGTGGAGTTTCGTCCATCTCTATCGTGAACAAGTCGGCGCCGTTGCCGCTGGCTTTAGAGCCTCTTGATCGCCCTGCGGAAGCCGGTAGCTCGGTGAGACCCTGGATGATGGCGTCGATCTGGTCATCCACCATGTTGCGAATGAAGTCCGCCTGCTGGCCGGTGGTCGCGTGGGGGATGGTGACAAACGCCGTATTGGGCTGGCCCCATCCATCGACACACGACTGCCAGGCCCTGGCGAAGCTCCGGGCGGCGATGGCAACGGCTGGGATTCCGGCCTTCTCGGCGGCGACCATGTCGTGGGCAAGCCACGACGTGCATCCGCCTCAATGGGCGGTGGCGCCGATCATGGCGTCCACCTCTAAAGCGATTCGGGCGCCTTCCTCGTCGTCTATATGGACTCCCCGGCTGAGGACGGGCCGTCCGGGCCGCAGATCTCCCCCGTATCTTTCAAATTTCACGTTGGCGAACCGCTGGCTGATGCGCTCGGCCACCCGGTCGACGGCGATATCCGCGCCGCCTGACATGTTGTTGTACAGGCCGATGGTTTTGCCCTCCAGGGTGGACAAGCGCGGGGCTGGGGGCACCTTGAAATCCACCCTGTCCGCGGCTGGGGACATGATCTGTAGTTTCATATTAGTCTCCTATAGATTCTTGCCGGACGGCGGTGTCTAAGGCCTAATAGTTTTCGTTGAAGTATCTTATGGCAGTGAGCGCAGTTCGCCCCGAATCCGGCGTCAAGGGGTGCTGACGCCAGCGCGCAAGGCTTCCCCATCGGCGCACACCATCTTGACCCATTCGGCAGCCGGCAGATTGAGACTGGCTTGATACCGGTTCACTACTTCCATCAACTGATGGTGCGTGCGGGTTTCGATCAGCACGTTAGACAGCGGCCATGATAGTCCCTGGCCTCCGCCGCCTTCCCTCAGATGGGTTTGGGCGTCTGTAAGGATCAACTCGGCATGTTCGGTCTCCCCGCGAAAATGGGCCGCTAGCCCCAAGCCTAACAATACCGCGCCCGCGCCGTGACGGTCACCTATTTCGCCCATGACTTGGAGGCTTTCTTCGTAGAACTCTGTTGCCTGATCCAGCTTACCGGATATCAATGAGATGTTGGCTAGGGGGAGGAGAGTCCAGGCTATAAAAGTCGGGTCTCCAACCCGGCGAAACATTTCCAAGATTCGCGTGTAGTGCTCGTCCGCCCGTTTGATGTCTCCCGCTAACCAGGCTCCAGAACCGAGGAACCAGCCGCAAAACGCATCTCCCCAGTCAAACCCGTTGGACCGATGGTCTGCCTGAATGCCTGCAAGGCTCTGGCCCGAGCCATCCAGGTCACGAAGCCACCACAGCATCACGGCATCGTAGTTTTCAGCCGTTTTTACCCCAGCGTCTTCTCCCAACGCGACGAATTGCTCTGGAGCTTCGCGAATTTGATTGCGGCACCCCTCCAGGTCATCCATCCGAACCATGGTGCTGAGAAAGCCGCCGTGCAGGAGCGCAGAGGCCCTGGCAATCGAGGCTCCTCCTTCCATGGCCAGCACCCTGTCGAACCATCCCGCACCCTCATCGACGTGTCTCCTTACTATCCAGAACCAGAACAAACCGGCGGCTATGCTTTGAGACAGATCCGCATCGCCGGCTCCTAGTCCCCAGGCCAAGGCCGCCCGGAGGTTGTCGTGCTCCGTTTCCAGCCGTCCAAACCATTCGATCTGGTTTGGGCCGTGAACCTCAGGGCCCGCCCGTCCTGCGAGAACACGAAAGTATCCAGCATGCCGGCCACCCGCCTCCGCAGCCTCATCCGGAGTAATCCTGGCCGCGGCGTACTGGCGCAACGGCTCCAACAGGTAGTATCTGCTCTCTTCACCAGTTGGCATGGTCCGCACCAGCGATTTGTCCACCAACTCGCCAAGGGCATCCAGCGCCTCAAACTCATCTTCAATTCCCATGACCGCACCACAAGCGGGGAGGGTGAAGCCGCCACGAAACACCGATAACCTGCGAAACAGTGTCTGCTGCTCCGTCTCCAGCATGTCGTAGCTCCAGTCGATGCACCGCTCGATGGTCTGGTGGTGCGCCAAGGTGTCGACTGGTCCCCCGGACAGTATCTTAAAGCAGTCATCGAGGCGGCTGGCGATCTCTGCGGGCTGCAGCAGTTTCGCGCGAGACGCCGCAAGCTCGATCGCCAAGGGAATGCCGTCGAGTCGGCGCACGATCTGGTTTACCGAACCCGCGTTACCGGAGGTCAATAAAAACGCGGGATTCGCTGCCTGAGCCCTTTCGACGAAAAGATCCACCGAAGGGCATCCAACATTGATTTCCTGGGCTGCGTGCGCCATCGGGGTTGGCAACGGCGGCACTTGGTAGGTCCGCTCGCCAGCCAGGTTCAGCGTCTCCCGGCTGATGGCGATCACAGTGACGCCAGGGGAAGAAAGCAATCCTTGGACCGTTGAAGCCGCCGCCTCAAGCAGGTGCTCGCAATTGTCGATGATTATCAGAATCGATTTACCTTGCAGGTAACCACCCTGAGCGTCCTCACCTACGTTGAATGTCTCGGCAACTTGCGAACTCACCATCTTGGGGTCCGACAGGGCCGCCAGGCCGATAAACCAGACGCCGCCGGAATATTCGTCGATCAACGACACGCCGATCTCCTGCGCCAGCCGCGTCTTGCCCGAGCCACCCGCGCCTGCTAGCGTCACCAGGCGGGCGTTGGAGAGAAGGCCGGTGACCTCATCAATCTCTTCGTCACGGCCAATGAAAGTTGTAAGTTGAACCGGCAGATTGTGAGGATGAGCGTCCAAGGGATTTAGTGATGGGAAATCGGTGGGCAGGCCGGGCTGGACCAGCTGAAACACCTGCTCGGGACGCTGCAAGTCTTTAAGACGATGAGCACCGAGATCCCGCATGCTTATTTCCCCGAACAGATCGTCCCGGACCAACTGGGCGGTGGTTTCGGAGACCAAGATCTGACCGCCATGGGCGATTGATCTGAGGCGGGCGCAGCGGTTCACCGTGTTTCCGTAGTAGTCATGCTCGCGCAATTCAGACTCGCCGGTGTGCATAGCCATGCGAACTTTGATGGCGATGCCCGCCGGCCACGTTTCTCGCAGGAGAAGTTGTTGAGCGGCGCAGGCCGCGCCAACGGCGTCGGTTGCGCGTGGAAAAACGGCGAATATGCTGTCTCCCTCGCCCCTAGGTCGCACCACGGCTCCGCCATTGGACTCAATGGCGGAGGTCAAGATGGAATCGTGGCGCGACATGACTTCCCTCATCTCATGAGGCAGGCGCTGCCAAAGCGGAGTGCTGCCCTCCACGTCGGTAAAGAGGTAGGTGATCATACCGGAGGGAAGTTCTGAGTCAGCCGCGGCCGGGGTTGGAGTTGACGCGCCCGCTCCGGAATACGGGACTTGGGAATCGGGGACTGGTTCGCCTGGCAATCCGTCCGAAGTGCCTAGGATGCGGCCCGAAGCGGCCAGGTACGCCAGGCCGTCGGCATTGCCGGGGTCTATGGCCAAGACGGAGCGGGCGCGGCTGGCGACGGTGGCCCAGTCCTCATTGGTGATCGCCTCTTCGGCTTGATCTAAAAGACGGTCGATTTGGCGTTGCTGTCTTTCGCTGGCCATTACTTGGGGATGGTAATACCGTGATCGTGCGTGTGTCCACTACGTGGACATGCTTACAACGTTGGCGCGGCAACTCGCGACAATGGATATCGTTGGAACGGGGCTTCTTTGCCATTTGGAGACTGCGGAGCTCGATCAGCGATGATAAACTGTTTCGAAATCTCACGGGATGCTTACCTCGCCGTGATACAAGTCCAAAGCGTAAGGAATTAAATAATGCGTGCAGCCGTTATAACCGAGTCTGGTGGTCCAGAGGTTTTTAAGATAATGGAGGTTGATGACCCGGCGCCGGGCCCAGAAGACATTCTGGTTGACGTGAAGGCCACCGCCCTGAACCGCGCCGACACTTCTCAGCGTCAGGGCGGCTATACCGCCCCCCACGGCAGCCCGTCAGACATTCCCGGATTGGAATTTGCAGGAGTGGTTCTTGAGACTGGTGAGCGGGTGGTAGGCATGGCCAAGGGAGACCGGGTTTTTGGACTCCTGGGCGGAGGCGGTTACGCCAGCCGCGCCATCACCCATCACCGCATGGCCGTTCATATCCCTGCCGGATGGGACTTCGTCCAAGCGGCCGCGGTCCCAGAAGTATATCTCACCGCTTATGACGCGCTGTTCAACCGGGGCGGTCTCCAGATGGGAGAGACGGTGCTGATCCATGCGGCGGGAAGCGGCGTGGGCACGGCGGCGGTTCAGTTGGCCCACCATGCCGGAGCGTTTGTGTTCGGCACCGCCGGATCGGCTAAGAAACTGGCTGGGGCGGCTGAATTGGGCATGGACGTGGGCATCAACTACCACGAACAGGATTTCGCGGAGGTGGTCGGAGAGAAGACGGCCGGCGTGGGTGTGGACGTGCTCATTGATTTCATCGGCGGGCCTTACTGGAACCAGAACATCGCCTCCATGGCCATGCTGGGCCGCATGGTTGAGGTCGGCCTCATGGGAGGCGGCCAGGTCGAAGTGGACTTGCGCCAACTCATGGCCAAGCGCCTGCAGGTTTGCGGAACTACCTTGAGGGGCCGGTCAATCGAGGAGAAGCTGGCCGTGACCGCTCAATTCAAGCGGCACGTGCTGCCTCACCTTGCGTCGGGGAGCATGAAGCCGGTAGTGGACCGGTCTTTCCCGTTGGAAGAGGTTTCAGAGGCCCACCGGTATATCGAGACCAACGCCAATTTCGGCAAGATCATATTGACCATAGACTAACTATTAGGCAACGGCGCTAATCCAGCGTCATATGTTGTGAACTATCAACGGACAACCAATGTTCAACGCATGCAAAACGACTCATATTTTCTGCCGTCCCAACTGTCCACCAGGCAGAAGGACCAAGCCGGAGAACAGGATGGTGTTCTCCAGTTCCAGTGAAGCTAGAGGAATGGGATACAGGCCGTGCCTAGTCTGCCTGCCATTGGAGGGGAAACCGGGACCGTGGAAGCCCAAAAAGCAGCGGCAATTGGATAACCAAAGCCACCTCGATTAAACGTCGGTTACTTAAAAGCTTCGCTTAGGGCTAGTAGGTGTTCTTCGGTCAGCGACCACCCAGAGGAAGCGCAATTCTCGATCACACCAGCGGTCCGGCTGGACCTGGGGATTGCTACGACGTTGGCGTGGGATAAGCACCAGTTAATGGCGACTTGAGCGGCGGTCTTGCCCGTCTCGGCGGCGACATTTTGCAGGATATCCGCGCCGTCGCCTCTTCGGAAGCCCCGTTCTCTGACAAGGGCTCCTGTATCCAATGGCGTGTGAGCTAATACGGTGATTCCGTGCTCTTGGCAAAAGGGGAGCAAGTCGCGTTCTATGTCCCTGTGAGTCAGACTATATTGGACCTGGTTGGAGACGATCTCATACTTCGTCATTACTTTCATCGCTTCGGCCAACTCTGATACTGAGAAATTACTGACCCCGATGTACCGGATCTTCCCCTGATCCGCCAGGTCTTCCATGGCCCTCATGGATTCAGCGATCGGTATCGCGGGATTGGGGTAATGGAGCTGATACAGGTCCATATAACCGGTCTGGAGAAGACTGAGGCTTCGCTCGGCGGCCTGCATCAGGTCGGAATACCTGAGGTTCCTGGGAAGGACTTTTGATGCTATGAAAACGGATTCCCGGATTCCTTGGACCGCCGCGCCGACCACGTCCTCGGTTCCGTACATCTCAGCAGTATCTATGAATGCTCCCAAAGAGACGCCCTGACGCAGAGGTTCATTTCCTCCCCGGTATTGCGACGTGCCAAGTCCGACCTCGGGAATCGTTCCACTGGCTTTTCCTAACGCTTTAGTCTCCAAAGATCGATCACCATCTCAGTAATCTATTCGGGCAAAGACGGCTCGCCATCACCGCAGCTAGGGGCCCGCCACCATATCATGCGCCCTAGGCCGAAGTTATCCAAATCCTTTTTAAGCCTACCATTTTGACCCTCCGCATTCGCTGCCGCCGGGACCATTTCCCCGCCAAGATGCTACCTGATTTCACGAAAGTTCCTCGATAATCACACTACCATACCCCCAGGCATAACCCACTTCACCTGTACCATTTCCTCGAGACCATAGCAGCCGCTATTAAGACACGGGAAGTCCTAGTACTCAGTCATGTTTGGAATCAAAGGGATAGAGGCGGTGCAGTTTGGTTCGGGCGTCATGGGTATTGAAGCGCCAGTTGATGGTAGCTTGGGCGGTGTTGCGCTCAGCAACCAGGGCCTGAACCTCCCGCCCGAGAGCTTCTTCGTCGGGGAGTCGCTGTCTGAGGCAGGAGCGGGACAGTACGCTGAACTCGATTTCCGCCATATTCAACCAACTCCCGTGCTTGGGGGTGTAGTGGAACTCCAGCCGTTTGGCAATCCGCCGGGCCTCCGCTGCCGGGAACGCCTCGTACAGCGACGCCATGCGGTGAGTGTTCAGGTTGTCCAGGACGACCCGGACCACCTCGACCTCCGGATAGGCCTCGTCCACCAGCCATCGCATCTGTTGGGCAAAGTCCTCCATCGTGCGCCGTTGGGTCACCGCCACGTGCCGCCACCCGGCCTGCGGCTCACAGGTCAGGAACAGGTTGCGGACGCCCTCCCGCCGATACTCGTAGTCCTGCCGCAGCGGAATTCCGGGCCGGGGCGGCAGAGCCGGCCGCGTCTGGGCCAACAACTGGGTGGAGGTCTCGTCAAAGCAGACCACCGGCCTTCGCGGGTCATACGGCTCCTCGTATAAGTCCAGCACTTCCTCCATGTGCGCCACGAAGTCGGCGCTCACCTTGGGGATGCACCACTCTTTCTTCTGCCAGGGCTTGAGAGCGTTTTTTTGAGCCGCTGGCGCACCCCTTCATGGGACATGGAGGACGCCAACCCCAACTCGACCACCTTGCCAGCCAACAGGCGCAGGGTCCAGTGGTCATGCCCCTCCGGGGCTGGGCTGCAGGCCAGCGCGACCAGGTGAGCCTCACCCCGGTCGTCCAACTTTCGGTACCGATGGGCTTGGGTGCGCTCCCATAGGGCCCCTTCCAACCCATCCTCGACAAACCACCGCTTGATCCGGTACACCGTGCCCGCCACCACATCGAGGGCTTCGGCCACCCGGGGAGCCGGCCAACCGTCGCCGGTCTTGAGCAGAATCCGCGCCCGGATGGTCATTCGAGCTGGGCTCTTCCCGCCGCGTACCAGGCGTTGGAGATTTTCCCGTTCTTCCGGCGTCAGCCGGACTGGGTATTTTTCCCTTACCATCACCGCCACCCCCATCAACACTGTCTGCCCACCAGCATAGCGCGATCGGTCACACCCTCACATCACCATCTAAAACAAGTTTGACTCAGTACTAGTAGTCCGCTGGGGATGCAACATTCTCGAACGATGGAGATTCTCAAGGAATGATCAATATGAAATATCGCTGGCGCCAGTTTTATTAACCATGATGGCCGTGTTGCTCGTGGGCGCTGCCGTGACCGCATACGCCGGGAACAGCGGAGACGGTGTAAAGGTGAAAGGCTCCATGATCAAACAAGGTCCTTTGGCCAAGGTCGGCTTAGACCTGGCGAATCTCCACGCAGAATACAAAGCTCATACAGATAGGGAGGGTAGCGGCGAAGGGTTCAACCCAACCAACCCTCTGTTGCCCGTAGTTGGCAACCGCGGGGTCATCGACGCCGTGGCCGTAGGAGACGCCGAGGCTTTGGCGGGTGACCTGGAAGGGCTGGGCTTGCAACAGGGCTCCAGTTTCGGCCGCGTGGTCTCCGGCCAGCTACCCATCGGCGCCATCGTAAGCGCGGCGGCATTGCGGGGCTGGCCGGTTGGCTAGCCCCGTTTTTATTTTGTTTGTGTATCCCCTCGCCGTCTAGGTATGCAGCAGGTCGATCAGAGCCGATACGCGCTTAACGCCGCCGAAGTCGTGGATCACCCCCAGGCTTGCTTCAACCTGTGGACCGCTCAACGGAGCCCGCGGCGCCAATGAGCGATATTTGGCGTCTACGTCGGCCCAGTCGATTCCGAGAGCGCCCGCACCCTTCGGAGCGAAGACAGTGCTTGAGAACGTCCGCCCGTCTTTGGTTTTAATGGTCACGGTGGCGCCCTGCTTGTATTTCTCAACCTGTTGGGCCGGCGGCGCGCCAACCTGCACCTTATCTATTAGTTGATGGATGACAGGGTCCGAAATCTTGTCGTCGGCCGCGTGCTGCCAGGAGAATTCGTGGTCGGCCACGCCGGCGGCCAGAAAGTAGGCAGGACTATGCGCCATATCGATAAGACTGGCTGGGTGGATTGGTCCGGTAAGTGCTGTGACACCCGGCCGCGAGAGGGTGATCGTCTCGACTTCGTCGGGGGCGACCTGGCCCGCCCTAGCTGCGTTGGCGGCGGCCTCGGCCAGCGAATGGGAGGGATGGCCACCGGGGACTAGCTTGATGGCCATGTCGGTGATGATGTCCCAAGAGTCTCCCATGCCGCGGGTCACACTCGCCCCATCCGTGTCGCCGTAGACCCCGAAAAATCCCCCCCTCGTTTCGAGGATTCTTTCTTCCGCGGCATAACCCCGCTCAACGGCGAGCGCGGCCTGTATTCCCAGCATCACAGCCAAGCCGGCGTGATATTCGCGCGACTCACTGGTGTCCGCCGCGGCCCTGAGCCCGCCGATCGAAGTCGCGGACAGAGCGATAGCTTGGGCCATTTGCGCCTGGTCTAGCTGAAGGAGCCGGGCAGCGGCAACCGCGCCGCCGAAAATAGCGGCGAGGCATCCGTGAAAGCCCCGGGTTTGGAAGGTGGGAGTAATCGCCTCCCCGATGCGCCCGGAGGCTTCGTAGCCGAGTACGATGGCGGCCAAAACGTCTTGGCCACTGGCGCCGGTCCGCTCCGCCATGGCCAGGGAGGCGGAAACAAGGGTAGTTCCGGCATGGACGATATTTCGCAGATCGCTGTCGTCAGAAGCGGCGGCGTCGCTCATGACGGCGTTGACTTGGGCCGCGCTAGCTACAGGCAATTTTGGCCCTGCATCGAACCAAATCGACGCGTCAGGTGTTCCACCGCGCTCCTTGGCCAGATCACGCATGATCGATGACGAGGTGATCCCGGACCCGCAGGCGGCGCTGGCGATCGTGCTGGAGATCAGCATCGCAGCGTGCTCAAGGGCTTGGGACGGTATATCAGCGTATGAAACCCCCGTGAGGAAGCCCGCCAATTCGCGTGCAATGGACATACCACACTCCTTTTTCCACCGTTGCAAAACGGAGAAGGCTCAAAAACCAAGCCCTTGGCTTCCCAGATTTTACACGCCTGATGTCACCGGCGCACTGGACTCCCATTTTTAGACCGCAGGCTTTCGAAGCAGGCCGTCACGATATGCCAGGGACACCGATGCATCTGGCGGCACGCATATCTGAAATCTCCAGTTCACTGAACCCCAGCTGTTGGAGAATTTCCACGCTGTGTTGGCCAAGACTGGGGGCCGGCTGCCGGTCAGCAGAAGGCGTCTTTGAAAACGCGACCTGTACGCCCCCTTGCCGCAAATTACTGTATTCAGGGTGCATGTTTTCGTCCATCATTCCGAGGTGTAGTGCCTGAGGGTGCAGGTAGAATCCCTCATCGATGTCCTTTGCTACTCTGCAGCAAGGTACTCCCCCGGCAACCAATAGCCTCTCCCAATCGTCAGCGGGACGGCGTTCGAACTCCTCAGCCAGATTTCGGCACAGTTCTTCGTTCCACGGGTGCATCATATTGGCCACGTCGAAAGTAAGCTCGTCGCCCAACATTGATCCACTCAGGAATTTGCTGAGGCTTTCCCATTCATTCGCCTGGTTGCAATCAAGAAATATCCACCCGTCCGCGGTTTTGTAGAGGCGTTTGACAGCGCTCAGTCCGTATAGTCCGTTGTCTGCAAGCGGACGGTCTTCTTTGCTCTGGAAGCGCATAAAATCGTCCGAGTTTACCAAAGCAGCTGTTTTGAGGAGGCTCAGGTCTATCTTCTGACCCTGGCCGGTCTGGTCGCGATGATGCAGAGCCATCAATACCGCCGCTGCCAGAAGCATGGCATTTGTGTCATCGGTCACCGGGGTCCTCAGAAAAACCGGGCGCTCGGCGCTCGCTCCCTGCCGTGCGGTAGTTCCCGACATAGATTGGAAAAGTGGGTCGAAACCGGGCTTTAGCTTGTCGGGTCCGGTCGCTCGGTAGCCGGTGACGTGCACGTATATCACGTCGGGCCGAAGATTTCGCGCCCCTTCGTAGCCGATGCCCAGCCGCTCCGCGTTTCCCTCTCGCATGTTGTGAACCACTACGTCGCACCAGCCGAGTAGGCGGTTGATTATCTCCTTGGCCGCCGAAGTTTTAAGATCAAGGGCAATACCTCGTTTGCCCCGGTTCCCACCAAGAATCAAAAAAGGCAAAGGTCTCGCCCCTTCTCCATTTAGAGGCTCTACTTTGATGACATCGGTGCCAAGGTCAGCAAGTATCATGGCCCCCAAAGGAGCGGCGATAAATGAACTAAGGTCCAAGACTTTCATTCCTTCAAGAGGATGCTTGGGCGTTTTGCTGCTCTTCGCGCTGTTTCCAGACCCGCCGGGGGAACTCCCGTTGTTCTCCAGTAACGCCACCACTTCGTCTGTGTGCTGGCCTAGCCTGGGGGCTGGCATCCGTGTGCGGCCAGGAGTTTCCGAAAATCCGATCACCATCTCCACCTGTTCCATTTCACCTAAGACCGGGTCCTCAACAGTTTGGACCAAATCACTGTGACGGACCTGCGGAAGATCCATGAACTGCTGAGTTGTCAGAACGGGAGCAGCCGGGACATCCTCCTCGGCCAAGACCGAGAGCCAATGATCCCGAGGGCGCTCCAGCAATCGATTCCCGATAAGGTCTATTGCTGACTCGCGGTCTTGGTCTGTGGCCCATCCAGACGGAGCTGACTCGAACTCGGGCTGAATGGCAAGGTCTAGCAGGTCTAGAGCTACGGCGAGCTTGTCCCAAAACTCCCTGGTGAGACACCCAATATGGAGCCACTTCCCATCGGCGCAAGGGTACATCCGGTAGGCCGGCAGTCCGCCTTGCGGGAGCAGGTTATTCATATGGAATTTCGATATGTCGTCCGCCTCCACCAACATCGGTGACCTGATTGCGATAGTGCCCTGATACATGCTGGTTTCAATTTTTTGACCGATACCGCATATGTTCCGCACATGGAGCGACGCAAGGACCCCTTGAAGAGCCAACATCGATGCTCCGAGACTAGCCATCGGTATTGAGGAGAACATCGGGCCATCGCGCACACCGGTCTGATCGGTCATGATCCCGGAAGCAGCTGACACGAGACCTTCATATCCGTGCCGCTGTGCCCATGGACCATTGGACCCAAAGGCGGATATGGAGCAATAAATGATTCCAGGGTTGAGATTTCTGACTGATGGGTAATCAAGGCCACATCGCTTCGCTACACCGGGCCGGAAGGACTCCAGGAAAACGTCAGCATCCCGAGCTAGATGCAAAGCCACGCGCCGTGCTTTTGGCTCGGCTAGGTCGAGCGCAACGCTCTTCTTACCCCGGTTCCAGACACGGTATGCTGGAGAACGCTCCAACGGGTCACCTGAGGGGTTTTGCACCTTGAGCACATCAGCGCCGTTATCCGCCAAGAGCATGGTGGCGATGGCTCCAGCCATACCACGAGTGAGGTCTACTACTTTGATACCTGCTAGTATTACAACGTCAGTTCAGGGAGGGATGTGGGGTGATGCCCGCATGGCGGCGCGGCGCTTGGCATGGGAGCGTTTGGCCCGTTCGTTACTGTCCTGCGTATCCTCAAGCCACCGCAGCAACTCGGTTGGCCCGAACCGTTCCCGGGGCAGCATTTCCCGCACCACCCGGTAGACCTGCGGCCTCGTGATCCGGGGCATCTTTTCCCCCCCAAGCCTGTTGCAGGCTCAGCAGAAAAGCTCCGCCCAGCAGGCACAGGGCCACGTGGTGATGCCAGCCAGCCCAGGTGCGGGTCTCGTACTCGTCCAGGCCTACGTCGCTTTTCTCCGTCTCAAACTCCGTTTCTATACGCCAACGGGAGCCTCCCACGTATGCCAGGGTCTCCAACGGGGTATCCTCCGGAGCATTGGACAGGTAGTAGCGGGGTTCGCTGCCGTCCAGGTTCCGGCGGTAGACGGCCCAGTGGATTTCGCCGGGCTTGCGCCTGCTGGTCGGTCGCACCCTCTGGGCGCTGAAAAGGTAGCTGCGTGGTCCCTGGCTTCCCTCGGCCACCGTAATCTCACGCCAGGCCTCCTCCGGCAACTCGTCGCTGCGCTGCTCCATGGTCCGGCGCTGACCGTCTCGCAGCCTGGGTTTGCGGGGACGCCCGAATCCCTGATACTCCGCACTGGTCCAGGCAGGCTCCGGCGGCCACACCGTAAAGCCGGACGGAACGTCCAGCACGTACCACATCCCCAAGGCCGCCAGGCCCTCCCGGAAGGACGGCGACATCCCAAAGGCGTCGTCCGCCGCGACCCATCCAGCCTTCAGGTGGCCCCGCTCCTGTGCCCGCCCCACCATCTCCAAGGCCAACTCCGTCTTGGACCGGTAGCCCTGCCTATCCTCCGGCACACCCGCCGCCTCACACCGGTCTTTGTCCGAGGTCCAACTCTCGGGCAGATACAGCCCCTTGTCCACCAATGCCCGTCCCAACGGGCTGACATAGGCCAGGAACATCCCCGCCTGGCAGTTGGCCACCTTCCCCAGCCTCCCGCAGTACTGCCGGGCCACTCCCACCGACTTCCTCCCCTGCTTGGGAAAGTCGCTGCCGTCCAGCGCCCACACCCCTTCCGGATGCTCCAGCCGGGTTCCCAGGTACTCCTGCAGCCGTCCTATAATCACCTCATCGTCCCAGGGAGAATCGGTGAGAAACCGCTGCATCCCTCGGGCTGACCCCGGAACCGTCTCCGACAGGTTCTCAGCGTTGCGCCGCTCCCCAGACTGTACCAGCAGGGCCTGGAGATAATGACCGCTGTGCTCCCGCGTCTCCCGGCGGCCAAACAGCGGCGCGAAGTAAGCGTGAAAATCCCGAAATGACCCGTACACCTGCTCGAAAGCTGCCGCATCCACATCCCCACCTGCCTATTCCCTCTCCAGCTACACAGTTATCCTATCAAACTAACTGACGTTGTAATACTAGAGGCCTGGCCGGAAACCCCGATTCTGCCCAAGCCGTCGCCATCTTAACGTCGATTATCGATGACATGGTGGGTGGTGCAACGTATTACATGCGCTACCATACGGTATAAGACTAGAATGCGTCTGCTTGGCGTAGCGCGAAACCGGGCCAATGGCTTTCCGGCCAGACTTCTAGTACTACAACGACGCGTTATGAGAAAACACGCTCAGGTCTTCTTCTTCAGCTACGGACCGTTCATCATGGGAGACTCGCACTCGTTCGTTGCCAGCTTCAAAATCCGCCCACGAGTTACCTTGTAGGATAACACGTCGTTGTAGTACTAGTGGACCGGAGGCCGTTTTATCTGCATCCATTTTTATCTCTTGCCGCTAAACTGGTTCGACCAACTTAAGTCTTTGGAGTTCGATTCGCCAGCAAAACAATTGCGAGGCCTTGACACCTGCTGGACCAGGCCAACGGCACTGACAATTCTTCGTGGAGCCAGAAACCCAATACGCATATCCGGTCTCTGGTCCCACGAGATTTCCACACTCTCGGGCGCGAGGCGCCGCCCAGGTCAATACCCCTTAAAAGCTCGGCTTGGTCGGGTATGGAGTCAGTTGGATTTCGTGCGTCCAGCAGGATTTGTCTTGGGTGTGTAGATAATAGAAAGCCTCGGCGATCTTTACGGGATTGATCACCCTCTCCGGATTTTGCTGGTTTCTCGGCATGGCCCGGGTGCCCGGAGAGTCAATGGTGCCATCTATTATGACGTTGGCCACGTGCACGCCGTACTCGGAATATTCCTCCGTCAGCACTTGGGCCAGCGTGCGCATCATCACTCGCGGATAGTAAAGCGATTGTCCGGTGTTTCGCTTTTTCCCGCGCAAGGACGATGGGTTGTTGGAAATGAGGAAAGATCCTTCGCCTCGCTCCCGCATAGCGGGCAATACCTCTTTGGCGACCAAGAACGGTCCACGGCTGGAGATGTGCTGGGCGGTTTCGAACATTTCGACCGGCATGTGTTCGAGTAATTCTTTCTCCGGCGGCAGGTCACGGCCCTCCAGGTAGCCCGCATTGTAGACCAAGACATCGGGGTCTCCAGCTTCACTGCGAATCTGTGCGAAGGCACTGGATATGGAATCTTCCGACACCAGGTCCAGCTCCACAATCATGCTTTCCCCCTCTTGCTCCCGAATAGCGGTTTCCAGCGCGAACGCATTGGAGGCAGAACGGGTCGTCAGCACAACAAAGAAACCCTCTTGCGCAAACTTCTGGGCTATTGCGCCCCCCACGCCCCAGCGCACGCCGACGGGTAAATCGCTATCGTCGATTTCCTTACCGTGCGCCAGTTTGGTGTTGCGGCCATCTGATTGCCACTTGGATGTCGCGCCTATCACCACCGCGACCGGTTTATGGGTTGAGTTCATTTCGGACTCCTTTCTTCTTGATGCCGTCGATTCACCAATCCCAAAGATGAAGCACGGCTAAACTGGCTATGCCCAGGGGTTCAACGCCAAAGGTCACAAGTGACGTCTGTTCTAGTCTCAAGCTCGCCAAGCATAAGCAAAAACGGCCGCCCTGACAATGAACGATAGAGTCGCCGGAGCAAGTGCCGCCGTTGAAAATTTGGGTTCTTATAGACTTGGCGCCGGAGGGCAGCCCAAGCGGAGCCCCGAAGTTGACAGCTATCCAAGGGTGTCACATACTCGCTCTGTCTCGCAGGGGACCCGCTGAGCCTCCGGGCCGCATGACATGGGTAATCCCCGGATATCCACTCTATGATTTCCCATGGAAGACGCCGGTGCGGAAGCGGAATTTCCCGGAGAATTGTGACTCACGATTATTAATGAGGAGAATCTGCTATGCCGTCTTACACCAAAGGCGATGTCACCATCTACTATGAGGAGGCCGGGTCGGGTTTCCCGCTTCTGGTCACACCCGGAGGTGGCTTGAATTCCCTAGCCAGCGGTTGGCCTCGGCAAGTTTTCAACGCGATGGAAGAGTTCAAGAACGACTTCCGATGCATCACAATGGACCAGCGCAACGCCAACGGCGGGTCCTCTACCGGGCCGGTCCCGGTCAACGACCCGTGGGGAGCCTTCGCCGACGACCAACTGGGGCTGTTGGACCATCTCGGTATACGGGAGTTCTTCTTCATGGGCTACTGCATCGGCGGCCCCTTTGCGCTCAAGCTGATGGAACGGGCGCCGGAGCGCATCTTGGCCGGCGTTCTGTGTCAGCCGGTTGGGCACAACCCGAAATTCCCCGACTCCATGTATGACTCTGGTCATGACAGCTGGGGCCCCGAGCTCTGCGCCAAGCGGCCCGATGTGACCATGGAGATTGTCGACAAATACCTCCACAATCTTTACCGGGTCGACCCGGACTTCGTGTACAGCGTGTCTCGCGACTTCGTGCGTTCGTGCCAGACGCCGATGCTGGTCATGCCTGACAACACTCCATCCCATTCGTACGAAGCCGCCATGGAAGTAGCGGAGTTGGCGCCAAAAGCCGAGCTGACGGTGTACCCGTGGAAAGAGGAAGAGGATGTCCGCGCCAAGACCATCAACCACGTGCGGGACTTTCTCAAGGCGCATCAACCTGCGGCAACCGCCCGCTGAGGCGGGCAGGCGGTGTGACAACTTGAAAGGGCGGCAGAGATTGTCTCTGCCGCCCTTTCGTTTTCTCCTCTGAGTTAAATTGACTCCTGATCACCCTCGGCTTCGGCGTTCCTTGGCGCACTGCTTTCCTTCCGGAAGTGCATTCATCTATCACTGCAATAATCACTATCAATTATCACGATCATAAATCCATTGACATTACATATTTAGATATACTATATTACGCCAACGCATTCTTCACGAAATTTTATTCGGCTGATTATCATCTGAAATAGCTAGGTTTAGTAGCCTTTATTTCATATAAACCTCAATCAGTTCATTATCGGCGCTTTATCGCCAATAATGGTGTTCCTCATCTAACGGGACGAATACATATCTTTGTCACATAGAGAGGTAAGCCCAATGAAGAACAGCGGGTTCCGCAAGCTCAACCGATTCCTAATGGCCCTGACACTCCTGACTCTGGGATTCATCGTAGCCTGCGGGGCATCCGCCCCCGACCAGGAGGCCACTGGTGATCAGAATGTGGTCAAAGACGCGCCCAAAGCTGTAGATGTGAATCCGACAGCTATGGCAGGCGCTCAGTTGGTGGTCACGGAAGTCCCCAAGGAAGTGGCCAAACCAGCTGATAAGGTCGACGCCACCGCCATGCCCAAGGTAGAGCCGACAGCGATGCCGAAGGCCGAGGCGATCGAATACGGCGGCTTTATCACATTTATGGACTACAACGCCCCGACCCAGAAGGCCATTTGGGAATGGGCGGGTTCTCAACTGAAGAATACCTCTCCGGTATTTAACGGCCTCTTGGAGTTTAACCCCGAGACGGATGACGCTCTGGACATCAGGGGTGACTTGGCGGAAAGCTGGGAGCAGACGGACCCCACGACCTATGTGTTCAAGCTGCGGCAGAACGCCAAATGGCACGACGGCGTGCCTGTCACCGCCGACGATATTGTGTTCAGCCTCGACGGCGCCGTGTGCTCCGATTGCAACGGGCTGGACAATCTGCAGGGCGCCTCCAGAACCGGCGCCATCTACACCGACAGCTACTATGAGGTGGGAAACGCCCGGGCGATAGACCAGTACACGATTGAGGTCAAGACCATGTTCCCGGCGCCCGCCTTCATTCCGACGCTCGCCTTGGACGTCCTCAAGATGCTGCCCAAGCATACGGTGATCGGCGAAGGAAAGGCCCAAACCATCAAGGCGTCGCAGGACTTCAACGGCTCCGGGCCGTTCCTGCATACCGGCTACACCAAAGATGTCCAAAATGAATACATCGCGAACCCGGATTACTGGAAGGAAGGTTTCCCCCGGATTGACGGCATGAGGCACGTCATCCTGATTGACTCAGGCTCTCAGATCGCAGCCTTCCAAACTGAACAGGTCATGATGCCGAACTGGATCGTCCACCAGATCGGAGTGTTCGACGCCAAGAAGCTAGCCATCGAAATGGAAGGGCAGGTCGACTTTTTCTGGGCCGGTCCGATCCTTGGCCACGGGGTTGGGTTCAATACCACCAAGGCGCCCTTTGATGACGTGAGGGTGCGGAGGGCCGTACAACTGGCCATAGACCGCGCGGAATTTGTCGAAGTTTTGAGTGGAGGAGTCCACTGGATGGGCGCACCCGTCCCGCCGGAAACACTGTACGGGCGGACCACCGCAGAGTTGCTTGAGCTACCCGGCTACCGTTACGTCGACGGAACCGGCTCCAAAGTATCGACCAGCCTAGACGGAGTGGTAGGTCTGACGAAGGACCCCCAGGACATTCTGGATGCCAAGGCTCTATTAGCCCAAGCGGGTCTCGGCAATGGATTTGACGTCGTCCTCTCGGCCCGCAACGCCGTGGGTTACCCCGACGAGGCGGCCATTTTTGCGGAGCAGCTCAAGAAGATAGGGATCAACGCCACCATCAAGATCTACGAGAGCGCCGCCGGCTACGCGGCCTACGACGCCGGGGATTTCCAGTTCCTGGTCCAGGGACACACACTGGCCTTGGGGGACCCCGACGTCATCCTTGGCCAGTTTAGCCACAGCACCATGACCAGGTGGGGCGCTGGTGGAGCCGCGGGGGCTAACTTTGAACATCCAGGTGGATTCGAAGACCTGCGGAAAGAACAGGCACAGGAGCTGGACCTGGAAAAGAGGAAGGCGATCGTCCGGCAAATGGAGGACATTCTCCTGACCCAGGACGCCCAGTACATCCGGTTCTTCTGGGGGGCCCGGGCCTTCCCGGTCAACCGTAGCGTCCAGGGATTCAAACTCCATCCCAGCCACTACATGCTGACCAAGTGGGAGCACATCTGGTGCGACCCGGACAACCCGTGTAACTAAATAACTCGAAGGTAAAGCCTGGGAATTCCCAGGCTTTACCTTCGAGTTATGGGCTGGCTTTCGGCCAAAGACGACATACTGGAACTAAGTTGGTTTATAAGTCGGATCGACTCGGAACCCCTAAAGACTCGGGAAATTCTTGTTGAGGGCGGAGCGTACCGATGCAGGCGTATATAGCCAAAAGGACCCTTCTATTCATTCCAACTTTGTTGATGGTGACAATTGTCATCTTCGCCTTGCTGCGCGTGGTGCCCGGCGATCCGGCGGTCATGTTGCTGTCTGGGGGAGCGGGCGGAGGCGACGAGCAAGATTACTCGCAAGAACAACTGGCTGATCTGCGGGCCAAGCTGGGCACGGATAGACCCATTGTCGTCCAGTACGCGTCATGGTTTGGAAACATGCTCCGGCTGGACTTCGGGACGTCCTTCTTCTACGAGACTCCGGTATCTGAAGACCTAAAAGCCAAGTTCCCCGTGACCCTGGAATTGGCGATTTTAGCGACGATTCTGGCGATTATCGTCGCAGTGCCCTTGGGGGTGATTTCCGCCATAAAACAGGACACTTTAGGTGATTATGTCACCAGGATCATCACCATCGCCGGGGTGGCGATGCCCAGCTTCTGGCTGGCCATCCTGATCATATTCGGCTTGGTGCTAATCTTTGGCTGGATGCCGCCCATAGTCTACGTCAGCCTGTGGGACGACCCCGCCGGAAACTTTAGGCAGATGTTCTTCCCCGCCCTGGCTTTGGGCTTTTCCAACATGGCTTTCATCGCCCGGGTGACCCGCTCGGCCATGCTTGAAGTGTTCCGCGAGGACTATATCCGCACCGCCCGGTCCAAGGGCCTGAAAGAAAAAGTGGTGATCTTCCGCCACGCCTTGAAGAACGCTTTGTTGCCGGTGGTCACCATAGCCGGTTACGAGTTCGGCCGGCTCTTGGGCGGCACGGTCATCATCGAGGTCATCTTCATGGTCCCCGGCATGGGCCGGCTTTTGGTCACCAGCATCTTCCACCGGGATTTCCCGGAGATTCAGGCGGTCATCGTGTTGATCACCGTGTTGGTGTTGGTGTTGAACATGGCCCTAGACCTGCTCTACGCCTGGCTGAATCCCAGGATCCGGTACAGCTAATCATTCTTAGACTTGAAAGACTCTAGCTTCAGGAGAGCATAGATGGCTCAGGACCAGATCAGCCAAGCAGCCATTCCGGGCCAAGCGATCTTCGTATTGCCGCCGAAGCGGACGTACGTCCAACACGTGACCGAATTCTTCCGGAGAAAGCCATTGGGGGCTTTTGGGGCCGTGGTGGCCCTGATTCTAGTATTTGTCGCCATCTTCGCGAACCTGCTGGAGAATTACGACCCCTACGCCATTAGAGTCGCTGAGGTCTTCACCGGGCCCACCCTGGAGACTTGGCTGGGAACCGACCACTTGGGCCGGGATGTCTACAGCAGAATCGTCCACGGCGCCAGGATATCCCTATACGTCGGCATCATGAGTTCGTTCATCGGCTGCACCATCGGCTTGATCATAGGAGTGGCCAGCGTCCATTTCGGGGGAGTGACCGACCTGGTGGTCCAAAGATTCATCGACGGCATGATGGCTTTCCCGTCCTTGATCTTGGCCATCGCGATCATGGCCGCCCTGGGATCGTCCCTTAACAACGTGGTGATAGCCCTGGCCATCGTATACATACCCAGCACCGCCCGGATACTCCGCTCCCAATCCATGGTGATCAAGGAGATGGATTACGTGTTGGCGGCCCGCGCCGTGGGCGCGGGAGACTGGCGCATCATCATTCGCCACATGATGCCAAACTGTTTCGCCCTGTTCATAGTCATCGTGACCATCCACCTGGGCGGCGCTATCATCGCCGAGGCTTCGTTGAGCTTCCTGGGTGTGGGAACTCCTCCGAACGTGCCGTCATGGGGCGGCATGTTGAACGGGGCCGCGCAAAGCTACGTGAAGACGGCCCCCTGGGTCGCGATTTTCCCAGGCCTGGCAATCGTCGTCGTCGTGTTCTCCTGGAACCTTCTGGGAGACGCGTTGCGGGATGTCTTGGATCCTCGCTTGCGGGGGACGGGCTAGACCAGCCGGAACTTTCAGGGCGATTGCCCCAGCCGGATTTGCAATGTTTAGGAGAGTGGTTTCACAGGCTTTTCGGACCGCTGACGACCCAAGCCAACGCCCTGCTTCCCCGTCGGGACAGGTTCGAGTTTGCGGGTCCTGTGGTCACGCGAATTCGGCCGACGGTTCAAAAAGGTGCGACAACTGCTGGTTGGCTCTGACCGGTGTCTCCGAGGTTGGACAGGCTGAACTGGAGCGGTTGGTCCGGGTGCGCCGAAGGCGCTTTTTGCGCCGCCGAGTCATCGTTCGAGCGGCGCCTGTCGCCTTGGTTCTGGCGCTGGGCGTTTGGACGCTTTCGTCATTCGTGCATCTTGGACCCAATCCACCAGAAGCGACCACATACCTAAGCGCTGGCCTAGGTCCAGAGACTTGGGGCCAAGCACGGCGCACACCTGAAAACACGGCCTTCACTCCGGCCCAAGCGCCGGTTCCGCAATCTGTCAAATGGATCTATGACGCCGCCGGGACATTTTCGGCGTCACCCGCTGTTTCCGGAAACCGAGTATACATCACCAGTGACGAAGGGCACACCGTGGCTCTGGACCAAGAGACTGGCCGGCCGGTATGGGAACATCGCGGCGGCCTTCCGTCCACTTCCACGCCTGCCGTGGCGAACGGGCTGGTGATCGTCACCTTTCGTCCTGGTTTGGCAGTCGCGTTGGATAGTGCTACCGGTGAGCCGCAATGGGAATCGGACCTGGAGGCCGGTGTTTTCTCGTCGCCCATTGTCGCAGACGGTAGCGCCTATTTCGGGGCGGCGGACAGCAATCTCCACGCCCTCGACGCCGCCACCGGGAAGGAGCGATGGGTCTTCTCCACCGAGGACTGGATCGTTTCTCCAATGGCCTACGCCGACGGCACGGTAATTGTCGCCCCGCAAGACAACATGGTCTATATCGTTGACGCCAGCACCGGACGGAAGCGGATCGGTTTCGATACCGGCTACCAGAGGTTCGGCGGAGGACCGACCATCCAGGGGGATACGGTCTATTTCAGCTCAGACCGCGGCCTGGTATGGGCCGTTGACCGGTTGGCGAAGTCCTATCCCATGCAACGCTTGTTATTCCGCGTGAAGATCAATCTGTACGTGTGGCAGATGATCTCTGAACCTCCCATTCAGCCCGGCGCCTTATGGTCAATGCGAGTAGGCGGCGAAATCCGGGACCTTCTTGCCGTTGCTCACAATACGGTTTACGGAGCTACTCGGGACGGAAAGGTGTTCGCTTTGGAAGCCTCTTCCGGAAGTATCAAGTGGACGACCGAGGTGGGCGCAACCATTTCCGCGGCACCCACCGTAGCCGGCGACACGGTGTTGGTGGGAACAAAGTCCGGCGTGGTAATCGGACTGGATGCGGCTACCGGAGAAATATTATGGGATTTCGAAACCGGACATGAGATAGCCGACAGCACGGTTGTGGTGAGGGACACGATGTACGTGGTGTCAGCCAACGGAAGACTATACGCAGTTACCGGAGTTGGGTAGAGGCCAAGTCTGGTCATGTGTCGATTCGGCTGACCATTCTCTCTCGAGGTCATAGATGTATTTGGGAGGCAATGTCGCGACTTAAGATGGTGATGGAAGTGGATCATGCCGAGGTTGTTGAACGGCATGTCCTGAGAGGTGTGGGAATAGGGTTTTAAATTCTTTCGAGAATGGAACCAGACGATAAAAGCAAGCTCGGTATCGTAAATGCAGACCGTTTAATCCTGAGTGTCATCGTCAAAACGGATCGGTAGAAAGGAAGTCAGGGGGAACTGCCCCGCAAATTACCTTCAAATTGCCTCCATATTGATTGATGGCCGGATAGATTCAACGCAGCTGCGCTAATGGAGCCCCAAGAAAAAACCGAGGGCTAATTAGATGAATATCACCGAGCTGATCAGCTTTTGCGAAGTGGCCCATCATCAAAGTTTTACCAAAGCCGCCAAAGAGCTTCACCTGGCGCAGCACACCGTGTCTCAGCACGTGAAATCCTTGGAAGAGGAATTTGGCGTCTCCCTCTTCGAGAGGCATGGGAGCCCTTTCCGGATTACTTCAGCGGGGACCACTTTCCTGCGGCTGACAATGCCTATCGTAAAAGCGGTCGACAACGTGAAATCTGGAATGGAGCATCCGGGGCGGCACGGTTCCATTGTCGTCGGCGCCAATCCCGACATGATGATGCATCACCTGCCTACAGTCATCAGGCCGTTCCAAGACCAGTACCCCGACGTGCGCATCTGGCTGCGGGCCCACCCTTATCAACAGCTACTACAATTAGTGAAGTCGGGAGAGGTAGACCTAGCGCTCTGTTCCCCGCCTCCTTCAAATGATCCGGCCTTAGAGTTTTTGGAATTGTTTCAAGGCAAGATAGTTCTAATGACTCCTAAGGGGCACCCATTGATGGACCAGCAATCCGTAGAGTTGCAGGATATAGCGGATTGGCCACTGATAATGACCGGCCTGGAGAGTTGGATCCGCCCTGTGATCGATCGAGCGATGAGGGATCAAGGAGTCGACTTTGAAGTAACTTTGGTTCTGGACGATACTGAGTCTATCAAGCGCTACGTGGAAATCGGATTGGGTGTCGCGATTTGCAGCGACTTTAACCTGCGGCCCCAAGACCATGACAGATTGGGCGTGGTGATCCTTGACCACATTTTCCAGAGCGCTCCAGTTGGCGTTTGCACACTACGAGGGAAGTACCGCGGGACCGCGCTTCAAAACTTCATCGATGTATTCCAAGCTCTGCTCTCGGCGCCTCACTCACCTGACGCTCGGGTCATGGGAGCAACCAAAAGCCGCGGCAAGACGAAGTTACTGGCCGTATAGATACGTTGACAGCGCCAACAAATGCCTGTGGATCATGTCTGGCGCCTGCTTGCCCGCTGTGTCCACACCTTTCCGTCTCGGGCTTCGGTTCTGGCTATCCAGTTGACTCCCCGTAGTTTGCTTTTCGGCGTTCCGCGAAGGCGATTACTCCCTCTCGGTTGGTGTCCGAATCTCGTAATGGCGCCGCCAACGCCCGGGAATACATGTGGGATTGCTCTGTGGTCATGCCAAGTCCGGCGAATGCCGCCTTTTTGGTGGCCACCAGAACTTCTCTAGGGTATTCGCCCATCCGGGATGCCAATGCTTCCACGGACGGTATCAACTCTTCAGGGGGAACCACTTTGGTGACCAAGCCGATTCGGAGGGCATCCTGGGCGTCGATCAACTCGCCGCTGAGCAACATATGCAGAGCCGGTCCGAAGCCGACGAGGCGAATGAGAGGATCGGGAGGATTTGGAAGGCCTCGGCGAATCTCGAAACAACCGAATTGAGCATTCACAGAGGCGATGCGGATGTCGCAGGCCAGGGCCCTCTCCAGACCTCCGGCCACGGCGTAACCATTGACAGCGGCGATGGTCACCTTTTCAGTCTTCATGTACGGGGGCACGACGTTGCTGACCTGGCCTCCAGCCGCGATGCGGGCCGCCGCGGCCTTCAGGTCCATGCCGGTGCAGAATGCCCGGTCACCGGTCCCGGTGAGCACCAGCACCTTTAGTTCCGGGTCATTATCAAAGTCTTGCTCGCATTCGTAGATATAATCTGTGGTCGGCGGGTCGCAGGCGTTCATCACATGTGGCCTGTTAATTGTTATCCAAGCGATGGGGGCGTCGGGGGTTAGTTTCTTGTATATCACCGAGTCCATTGGCGGCCCTCCATTTGATCACTTTAATCACTGGGGGAATCTGCACCTTGGCCAGACGAGATACCAAGCCGGGATTTGTAATCCAAATCGTATTCCGCTAGGAACCCCATACGCAACAACTCCTGTGGGTCCGGCGGGGGAGTCACTCCTGGATTAGCCGGGACGTCTGCAATGACCTGCTGCTCGGACAACTCGTCGTATTCCTTCCGGGTTAGGCCCAGTAGATCGCAAAAGATCTTCTTATTGGACTCTCCGAAACGGGGCGCGATGCGGTCTGGAGGCCGCTCCACCCCGGTCAGTCTGAACAGGGGCGCCGAGTGAGGTCTGGGGCCCACCGGCGCTGGGTGTTCAGATATGGAGAAGAATCCCCGGTCGCGGTGTTGAGGGTCGGTCGCCACCTCCCGGGTGTTGTTTACCGCTCCGCAGGCCACGCCGCCTGCCTGGAGCAGGTGCATCACTTCGTGTTTGTCCCGGCTGCTGGTCCACCTACCGATGGCTTCATCCAGATCTTTCCGCCGGGCCAAACGGCCCTCGACGTTTTCCCAATCCAAGCGGGAAGCCCAAGGTTCTGGCACAGCCCGCACAAAGTTGGCCCATTCGGCGTCGGATGTGACCGTGATGGCAACCCATGAATCGTCCCCAGCACACCGGTAAACGCCGTAGGGGGCGTGGTCCGGGTGGCTATTCCCACGCCGGGAGGGCGCCACGCCGTTCATCTCGTACTCCATGAACGCCTCGCCCAGGTGGGCCACGCCAGCCTCATACTGGGATAGGTCTATCCATTGCCCTTGACCTGTTCGCTCCCGGTGGGCCAACGCCAGCAGAATGGCATACGTCGCGTTCAACGCGCCCAGGGTGTCGTTGAACAGTATTCCGCCTTGGACCGGACCGCCGTCTTCGTAGCCGGTGAGGTAAGTCAGCCCGGTGACCGCCTGAAGGCTGGACCCGTATCCGATGTAATTCTGCCAAGGCCCGGAGCTGCCGTAAGCGGTCGAGTCCAAAACGATAATATCCGGCTTCACCCGCTTTAGGTTAGGGTAGTCCAGACCGAAGTTTCGCATCACCCTGGGAGGGAAATTCTGGGCCACCACATCACTTATGCTTACCAATTCCTTGAACAACTGTTTTCCGCATTCGGTGTTAAGATCCAGGGAAACACCCAATTTATTGCGGTTGGCTTCGTGGTACGTACCGCCGTCATTCCAGGGCTGCTCGCCGACCAGGTTGTCCGGTTGGGGGCTGCCGCGGGAAGAGTCGGGGCGCACCGCGGATTCCACCTTGATAACCTCTGCCCCGTAGGCCGCCAGGGGAGCAATAGCGTATGGTAGCGCCCAAACCTGACCAGGTTCGATGATGCGTATACCGCTCAAAGGCAAAGGCATCAAGGAGTGACCACTCCGTCCTCGTATCCCAATTCTGCAAAAACCTCCAGGTTATGCTCGCCCAGGGTTGGAGCCGGCCTGCTCTGGCGCCGGGGCGTTGCCGACATCCGGAAGGGCGCGCCAGGGTAATGCAAGGCGCCAACCGCCGGATGGGGAAATTCCACAAAGTAACCCCGGTCTCGCAGTTGGACAGAGTCTGAAATGCCAGCCATAGTCTGCACCGGAGAAAAGGGGAACCGCCATTCCTGGGCATGGTGGAACCACTCTTCAGCCGTCTTTTCCAGCCATTTGGCCTTCAACAATCCATCGACCTCATCAGAATGCACTTGCCGGCCCGTTGGGGTTGCGAACTTGGGATCGTGCAACTCCGGGACCCCGGCCATCTCGGCATAGGTCTCCCAATCACCCATCACTCCCGGCGTAGGAAGTATGTACCCATCTTTGGTGGGGGCGGGATAGCGCAGGCTGCTTCCCTGGGCGGGCTGGCGCCGGGAGACCATCCCAGCATAGGTATAATCGTTCAGAGTGGTGAAAAGCGTGCTGCAAACACACTCCAGGATTGACACATCCACCTGCTGGCCCTTTCCTCCCCGCCAGAGCCCCAATAGCGCGGCGACAGTTCCCGCCGCCGCGGCGGCGCCACCCAGATATTGGGCTTGGTTGTACCCGTGCTTCACCGGTTCACGATCATAAGCGCCCGTGATATAGGCCATGCCGCAAAGAGCATACAGCACCAATTCCGTGGCTCGATGATCCCGGTATCGGCCGTTTTGCCCGAAGTTGGATATTGACGTCATTATAAGTTTAGGGTTGACATGAGTCAGGGTCTGGTAGTCCAGACCCAAAGACGGCATCACTCGCGGAGAATAACTCTCCACCAGTACGTCTGCGTCCCTGACCATGTCAAGTAGGATCGCCCGTCCGCCATCCGACTTCAAGTCCAGGGTTACTCCCCTTTTGTTGGTGTTCAGATAAAGGAAAATGCCGCTTTTTTCCGGGTGGGCTTCATGTCGCGGGAATGGCCCCATCCTGCGAGATGGATCACCTCCGCCTGGCCGCTCGATCTTGATTACGTCTGCACCATAGTCCGCCAGTAACTTCGTGCAATAGGGACCGGCGATATGCTGGGTTAGGTCTATGACCTTCACGTTTTGGAGGGCTGTGTCGCTCATACGGTCCGTGGCATATTTTCTCAGAGTGCCTGCTCGAGGCGATTGGAGTCGCGCTTTCTAGCGAGATATCACCGGCCGCGCGCCAGTCCATGGGAGATTCCAAAATCTAGCAGTGCCCAGGCTCCGTGTCAATGCCGCCAAGACAATCCTCAGCAGCATTGGAGCGAAAAAAAACTGTTATGTTTTCGACACATTCTATTCGGAAAAATGGCGCGGTGCGAAAGTATACTAAGGTATTTAACGACCCGATCGGGCCAGCATAAATGAACGAAGAGCCATAGGAGAATGGCCATGAATCAAGTTCAGGTCTTGATTGTTGAAGATGAAGCCATCGTTTCGATGGATTTGCGGTATAAGCTAGAAGATTTGGGTTACGGCGTGCCCGCTGCCGTCGGCTCTGGTGAGGAAGCGTCCCAACTGCACCCAGACTTGGTGCTGATGGACGTTCACTTGAGCGGGGATATAGACGGAATCGATGCCGCAGCTCGAATTAGGCAACGTTTCGATATTCCGGTGGGGTACCTCACAGCCTACGCGGATGAAGCAACGTTGGACCGGGCAAAGCTGACCGAGCCTTTCGGCTATTTGTTGAAGCCGTTGGAGCGCAAGGCGTTGCAATCCGTGGTAGAGGTAACGGTCCATAAGCACAGAATCGAAAAGCGGTTGAAAGAAAGCGAGCAGTGGCAATCCGCCTTAGTTGATACTCTATATGACGTGGCCCTCACACTGTCGGAAAACTGCGACCTTCAAGACAAGGCAAACAAAGTCATTAAAAATTTGGCGCAAATTGCGGACTGTGACGGGGCGACGCTCCGGATTCCAGACATATCCGCCGGCGGTTTCGTTCTGTTGGCTGGTACGGGCGACTTAGACGGAGCTCCTCCCTCCGACCTCATCCCATTTGGACAGGGGTTGGTCAACCGAGCCTTCGAAGGTGAAATGGTGGTGGCAACCACAGACTACGCCAAGCACCCGGATTCCATTTCGGATTTGGTTGTTGCACGTCTTAAATCCGCCGTGGCAATTCCCATTATGTTCGATGACCGGGCCATCGGCGTATTCACCTTCGTCAGCAGAAATGCGTGGACATTTGACGAACAACTCGTGAATCTGCTCACTACCGTAGCCAGACAGATAGGCCCGTTGCTGGCGCATGCAAAGTTGCGCCAGGAACTGGATGCCACCGACGAGATAGCCCGGATCCTTACGGCAACCATCGACATCGGAGACGTATACGCGAGGTTTGCCGGCGAGATGAACAAGCTGGTGGAATTCGACGGGATAGCGATCAACCTAATCGATCATCAGGCCCAAACGTTCAGCCTTCAATACACGTATGGCGCCAATGTGAGTTCTAGAGCGGTCGGCCGGTCTGTGCCCCTGGAAGAATCCGCAACAGGCTTTGTCGCGAGCACCGGTCTTACCTTGTTGCGGGAAGACATTTCAGTGGAAGCCAGATTCGGAGCCGACCGGGCCATGGCGGCCGAGGGGTTAAGGTCATTCATCACGTCTCCCTTAATTTGCCAGGGGCAAGTAATTGGAACTATTGGTTTGTTCAGCCGCCAAACCGGCGCGTTCGGCGCCGCGTCACAATCAGCCTTGACCAGCAATGGTACTCTACATATAATCCGCTAACCCACGCACAATTGGGACGGTGGTTCAGACGCCGCATCCGCACTATTAAAAAGGTGAGAAATATGTCAACGATCCCAGGCCTACAGAGACCTTCCCCGGTTCCAGATGATCTGACCAAGCCTTTCTGGGACGCCTGTAACGAGCGGCGGTTGGTCTTGCAGAACTGCACCGCCTGCGAGCGGCTGCATTATCCGCCCACTCAACGGTGCAACAAGTGTGGCTCAGCCGACAATCTGGACTGGAAAGAGGTGCAAGGCAAGGGACACATAGACGTGTACCTCGTGATCCGCGACTCTCGTATCAGGGGGTTTCGGCAGGCGCAGCCAATCAACTTCGCGGTGATAACCCTGGACGAGGACCCGGGCATCAACTTCTTGTCCAACCTGCCAGGCACACCACCGGGCGAAGTCCCCGTTGGGGCTCCAGTCGAGTTGATATTTGAAGAGACCAGCACCGGCCAGTTGGTCCACGAGTGGCAGCTGCTAACGTAGCCCGGTTTGATCCCACTGAAACGGCGAACAACACAGAGAGCGCAAGGGAGCTGAAATGGCTAGTGACAATGGTTGGATGAGAAATCGTGAAGGCATGGGAGTCTGGGAGCACCGAGGCAAGGTCGCGGTAGTCGGTTGGGGGCAGTCCCATATGGACCGGCGCTGGGACGGTGTGACCATGGACCGGAGCTGCGGCGGCTTGGCGATAGAGGCCTGCCTGAAGGCGGTCGCTGACGCGGGCCTGTCGCTGGACGACATTGATGGGCTTATCACCAGCGCGGATACCCGCGCCGAACAGACCTGGGCGCCTAGGCCTTATTTCGCACCGCCATACGACACGGAAGACGGTCTGATCAAGGCTTCAGCCGATTGGATAAAAAAAGAGGTGGGATTTAAGAACGCAAAGTATCTCAAATCAGACGCGCCATACATCGGCCCGATGATGGGCCTGGCCGCTCAGGCCGTTGGTGATGGTTTATGCGAAACCGCCCTGGTTTGGTATCCGATGGTCAACCTCGAAGGCCGGTACGGCCACAACAATCCTCAAAACTCGAATGAGGAAGCACCCGGGAATAATGCCTTTACCCTGCCGTGGGGTTATCAAAGCGGCGCTATGTTCAACAATCTCGTGATCTTCCAGCAGTACTGCCAGAGATACGGCAAGTCCCATGACGGGCTGGCCCCATTATGTTTGAATTTGCGCAGAAACGGCCTAATGACCCCCTGGAGTTACTACGCTCTGCATGAGCCGCATCAACTCACCACTGAGGATTACCTGAATGGGCGCTTGATAGAGGAGCCGCTGGTTATCTTCGATTGTGACAGGCCGGTAAATACTTGCGGCGCATTCATCTTCACCACCGCCGAGCGCGCCAAGGATTTGAGGCAGAAGCCGGTCTACGTCCTGAACCATGCCCAGAACACCGGCAGAGGCCGGAGCACTATGGCGACCTTGGATGAGCATCAGGAGGCGGTCGCCGGCCTAGCGCGGAAGATGTGGGAGGGGTCTGGCCTTGGCGCCGCGGATGTCGACATCTTCAACCCCTACGATGGATACCTCACCTTCACGCAGCAGTTCCTGGAGGGTTTCCAGTGGCACGGTGTCAAGCTGGGAGAGGCCCACGACTTCTACGCCGACGACATCAGGGTCGAAGGTCCACATCCATTCCTCTCCAGCGGTGGAAACAACGGGACGGGACGCAACCGCTCTGTCCTCTACTCCGATAGCCTTGAGCAGCTCCGGGGGACAGCCGGCGCCCGGCAGGTGACGGTGCGGGCTGAAACCGCCCTCGCGGGTTGTAATACCCCCGACAGCAACGGCTTCATCATGTTCAGCAAGAACCCGAGCTAGGCTGTACCCTAGCTCGGCAGATTTTTTGCCTGCGGCTCTTCCGCTATCTTAATGAAGGGACACGCCTCCGAGTGTAATTCGTGTCCCTTTCCCCTAGGTCACTCACTATTTTAGGATTGCATAGGAAGGTGGTCGTGTCTCAATTGCCTTTACGCGAGATGATAAATGGCGTTAGAAACACCCAGCTAGTTTATGTCGCGGCAAAACTGGGTATAGCTGATCTGTTAAAAGATGGACCCAGGTCCCCAGATGATTTGGCGGAATCGATTGGCGCCGACCGTCGCAATCTCTATCGAGTGTTGCGAGCATTGGCTAGCTTGGGCATATTTGCCGAAAATCAGGAAGACGCCTTTGAGCTGACGGTTAATGCTGAACCCTTGCAGAGCGACGTTCCTGGATCAGCACGTGATTGGGCCATATTATGGGGCGAGGAATTGTTATACCGGCCGTGGGGACGACTTCTTGATAACGTTAAAACAACCCGCATTTGACCGCATTTTCCACATGGGCTTCTGGAAATATCTCGCTGGCAATCCTGAAGCCAACGAAGTTTTTGATCGGGCTATGACAAGTCGTTCTAGCCGAGACATGACTAGGGCGCTGCCTACATACGACTTCTCCGGCATTTCGAGGATTGTTGACGTGGGAGGGGGGCAAGGGGAGCTCATTTCCGCCATTCTCAAGGCCAATCCTAATATGCAAGGGGTTCTTTTTGACTTGCCTTCCGCGATCGAAGGCGCCCGAAGGTTGGTCGAGTCCGAAGGGGTAAGCGACCGATGTGAACTTGTCGCGGGTAGTTTTTTCGAGTCAGTGCCTGCTGGTGGTGACGCATATGTACTTCAAGGGGTTATCCACAACTGGAATGACAGCGACGCGACGGCAATTCTTCAGAAATGCCGTCAAGGTATCAGAGACAACGGAAGAATATTGATCGTTGATCATGTGGTCCCTACTGGCAATGACCCATCTCCCGGCAAAATGTCTGATATTACCATGATGGTGTTGGTGGGAGCCCTAGAGCGAACCGAGAGCGAGTTCCGTGGTTTACTAGATGCCGCGGGATTTAGACTTACAAAGGTCATAACAACTCAGGGCCCGAGCATCATTGAAGGAGAACCTGCCTAGTTACGGACAACCAGGAATTGATCCGCCGCTACGGCCCCCGGTTTTCAAACCCAAACAGCTCAACGCCCGCCCCAACGCCTTTAGCCTGCGCCAGCACTTTGAAGCCGCCATACTCGTCCGGGTCCACCAACGTCATCATTGCCATACGCGCCAATTCCATCCTGGCAGCTGACATGTCTTGTTCCTGAAGCTCATGTAGGAACGAGGAGAAGCCAAGGTGGGCCAGGAATTGGCTCTGTTGGGCGTATTCCACGGTGGCAAGACCTTGCCGGTCGCCTAGCCGCATCAGCGACGTGAAGTCGACGTGCGCGGTGATGTCTTGTTGACCGATATCTTGGTAAGGGTCGCCACTGACGGCGTGCTTGTTGTAGCAGACCAGCGTACCCTGGGAATTTTGGCTAGAATAAAGATCAGTTGCCAGTTCACCATAGTCGATGGTGAGGACAAAACCGCGGTCTAGGGTTCCGGCAAGCTGGCTGGTCCAGTCATCCATCGCCAAATTCACCTCACCCCTATGCCCTTCAGGCAGCGGCAAACCCAGACCGGTCAGCCTGTTTTCGATGCGAGGTGATGAAGGCTCGTCCAACACCTCGGTGAGGTTCTCTCCCTCCAATGTGACGAAGACTTCCTTGACTTTTCCGTCTTGGATGGCGAACCGGTGGACGGGGAAGTTATCGACCAACTCGTTGCACAGGATACAGCCAACGACATTTTGGAACGGCCGTAATCCTTCGGCCTTAACTCGCTGGATCCCCGTGATGTTGGCTTCTCTCTCGGGGTCAGCCGAACGGTCACTCCCGTAGCCCCATCCCAAAGCGTGCTCAGGTGAATGGAGCCACGAGGGTTGGTAGTCCGCGGCGACGTAGCCAAGGGCTTGAGCAAACGGAGACTCCATCAGCCAGCAGGCGTCTACGATCGATCGAGCCAAGGCGCCGTCACCGGACCCCACCTCAATCAAATGGAAAACAGCGGGCTCTCCAAGCAGGCGCCACATCTGCTCCAGTTGCCGCGCGATCAGGGCGCCGAATACCGGGTGACTGGTGGGAGAAGTCCCGAAGTGTGTGCTAATCCTATTGTCCCGGCAAGAGTAAAAGCCTCCACGGTGCGAATATAGGCAGACCTGCATGAACTGGGCGAATGTGATCCGCCCATTCTTTTGGATCAGATCTCTGATCTCCTGGTCAACCGCTGAACGCAACCTCATCCCCCGGAACGCCCGAGATTCCACAATTCGCCAATGACAGTCTGCAAGGTTCCAGTTGGCTGCCCGTGGAAAGCCCGTCTGTTATTTTCATCCATAGTATCTAAGGAATATGCCGAGGCCACAACTTGAACCGAATCCGGAGGCATTTGACGCGCCCAGAGCGGCGTGTAATAGTTCGAGATGTCCCAGAGGGCCAATCTTGGCAACCAAGCTTTGGGGGATTCCGGCTGAAGGGAGGTGAACCGTGGCGGGACCATGTACAGGCCTGACCGTCCTGGATTTCTCATTGGGGATGCCTGGGGCCATCTGCACGTTGGTGCTGGCCGACTACGGAGCCGAAGTGATCAAGGTGGAGCCTCCCGGCGGAGATCCGTTCCGTTTCCAGCCCGCCTGGATCTCATGGAACCGAGGAAAGAAAGGAATCGTGCTGGATCTCAAAACTGCGGAAGGCCGCGAGCAAGCCATCCATCTGGCCGGTGAGGCCGATGTGCTGGTGGAGGCCTTCCGGCCCGGAGACATGGCCGAATGGGGATTGGGGTATGACACCCTGTCGCACCTCTACCCGAGACTCGTCTACTGCTCCATTACGGGCTTTGGACAAAAGGGCCCGCTCCGCCGAGTCAAAGGGTACGAGGGCGTCGTCGCGGCCAAGGCGGGCCGGATGCTCAACCTGGAGGGACAGCCTAACCGGGATGGGCCAGTGTATTCGGCGGTTTCCACCGGAAGCTGGCACGCCAGCCAGGCTGCGGTGCGCGGAATCATCGCCGCTCTCCGCGTGCGTGACCTGTGCGGGCGCGGGCAGTGGGTCCAGACCAGCATCATCCAGAGCCTGGCCTCTCCCCACGACAACAACGCCGGTGAAGGTGGGCTGGTGAATATGCAGCTCCGGCGCAGGGACCCGGAGCGGTTCCCCGGGAGACCCGGCGGCGGCAGAGGCCTCTCCTCTATCGGGTACATTCCGGTCCGAACCAAGGACGGCACGTGGCTCCAGCACGCCAATCTGAGGGCCCCGCACATCCAGGGCCACATCAAGGCTATCGGTCTGGGGCATCTGCTTGAGGATGAGCGGTTTGAGAAAGTGCCCGGCATCACTCTAGAAAACCGGGAGCTGCTCCGCCGGGAGATATTGAATAAGCAGGTGGAGAAGACGGCCGACGAGTGGATGGAGATTTACCTCCAGGATGGGAACATCGCCGCCGAGCCCTATCGCAGCAGCATCCAGGCCATGGATCATCCGGCAGTGCTTGCCAACGGCGCCGTGGTAACCATCGATGATCCTCGCGTGGGGCCTTTGCGCACCCTGGCCCCACTGGCCGATCTAAAGGACACTCCGGGAGAGCCAAGCGGACCAGCCCCCGAGGCGGGACAGCACAACTCTGAAGTGCTGGGACCCCTCCGGCGGCAACCGGTAGCAGAAAGCGGTGGTTTACCTGAGTCCAGCACCGCCAATGCGCCAGACCACCCCCTGTCAGGTGTCACCATCTTGGACCTGGCTACAATCCAGGCGGGGCCCTACGGCGCCGCCCTTTTGGCGGATATGGGGGCGCGGGTCATCAAGGTCGACGCCCCCGATCGGCGATTGGACGAGGGGCGGCGTTCCACAGCGCAGGCCATGGCCGACGCAAGGACCTACGCCGGCAAGGAATGCATCCAGGTCGACCTTCAGACACCTGAGGGCAAAGAGATTGTCCACAAGCTCATCGCCCAGGCCGATATTCTCCTGCACAACTTTCGCCCAGGGGTTCCCGAGCGTCTCCAAATCGATTGGGAGACCTGCTGGAAGATCAATCCCCGAATCGTCCACGTCTGGATGGGTACTTACGGAGAAAATGGGGCCCACGCCAGCAGACCGGGGGCCCATCCCATCCCCGGAGCGGTCATGGGCGGCCCCATGCGGCAGATGGGCCGGAGCATGCCGCCACCACCTGACCAGGACATGGATATTGACGAGGTCATAGAGGCTACCCGCTGGATGATGAGGTCAAACTGGGGGCCGGACCAGAATACCTCCGGCGCCGTGGCGACGGGCATCATCCTCGGCCTGAGGGCGCGTGACCTCACCGGCAAGGGCCAACCGGTCCACGTCACCATGCTCAACGCAAATGCCTGGACCAACGCGGATGAATATTACGACCACGCTAACCGCCCCCCTATCGCTATGCCCGACGAGGAGATCCATGGCTTACACGCTCTGTACCGTCTCTACCGCTGCCAGGAAGGATGGGTGTTCCTGGGTTGCCTGTTCCAGGAAGAGTGGGAGATATTTTGCGGCGCCGTGCAGCGGGAAGACCTGCTGGCCGATGACCGCTTCTCTACCCGGGAAGCGCGGCAGGCCAATGACGAGGCCCTGATCGGCGAAATATCGAGTATCTTCTCGGGGGGCGCCGCTGCCGAGTGGGAAGAGTTGCTGATCAAAGCCGACATCGGTTGTGTCCGAGCCGACGAAGCTTTGGAGGGAGAATTTTACGCGGACCATCCCCACGCCAAGGCGAATGCTCTGAGTGTTGAAGTGGAGCATCCGCATATCGGTAATTACCTTCGCTACGGCGGGTTGGTCGAGTTCTCCTTGACCCCTGGTCTCTACCGAACCTCCATCCAGGTCGGCCAGCACACCAAGCCGCTTCTGCGGGAGATCGGCCAGCACACCAAGCCGCTTCTGCGGGAGATGGGGTACGACGGCCAGCAGATCGAGGACTTTGGAACGAGGGGAATCGTCCAGTGGGCCGATCCCTCGGTGGGTGGGGAGCCGTAGGAGAATTCGTCCTCCAATTACATGAAGCGAGTCAAACTAGGGGATGCCCGCCACGGTGAGGGCAGGAGCTATCGGTTCCACTTTCGCCGGACGGCTTGGGCGTTGGTCGAAGGAATAATAGGTGACGCCGGAGCAGGGTGTGTAGGAAAACCATTTACTGGTCTTTGGTTCCTGCGGGTTAGGCTCCTGAGAAACTTTGGTGGTTTTCTCCTTTGTCGCCGTTGCTGCCATCTCACACCTCCTGATCGCCGAAATGTGGATCTAGTCGTCATCGGTGAACGGCTGCTTTATACGGGCTAGGTTTTGCTAACCTACCTGGCTACGAGCTCCCGAGGGCGGAATAGTCTCACATCGATTGACGCCCTCTTTTGCACTTTATCTGCGACGCTCCCTTTAACCAGCTTGGCCAGGCCTTTGCGGTCGTGGGTATACATCGCGATTAGATTGACAGATTCCCGGAGTGCGAAGCTGACGATCTCATCGGGCAAGGAACCCGAGACTGACACCGCGCAACTCCAATGCCGCGAGTCATCCCCAAACTGGCCTGCGAGGCGCGTCAGATAGGCCATAGCCTTGTCCCTCGCCTCTTCCTCTATCTGACTGGCTAGCTGGACAAACTCACCCATCGACCTTGCATGACCGGGGGGTATGACATGCAGGAGGATCCCTTCGCCTCCTGGTTTAAGCAGGTCAACCACCAATGGGAGGACACCTTCTGATTCCAGGGATAGATCCAATGGGACTAAGACTTTGCTGTACATCTTGCACCTCGGCGGTTATGTGTTGCGATTCCCGTCAAATAACTTCTCCGGGAGCACTCACGGGGGTTCACCTTGCGGCCATTTCCTGTGGACGCACTATGCGTACTTCGGTGGAGACCCTTCGCTGGACCTGCTCTGTAACACTCCCTTTGAAAAATTTGGCTAAACCTTTCCGGTCATGGGTATACATCGCAATTAGATCTACTTCTTCTCGGGCGGCGAAATCGGCGATTCCATCAGCAATAGAGTCCGCCACGGCAACATCGTACCGCCACCGGCCACGACCATCACCAAGGCGGTCGCCAAAGTACTTCAAGAACGCTAAAGCTTTCGAGCGCTCATGTTTTTCCTGCTGGCTTCCAGATATGAAGCTGGTGCTAGTCATTTTCGTAGAAAGTGAAGGGATCACACGTAGTAAGATTCCTTCGCCCTCCGCATCGAGGAGACCTTGCGCGACACTAAGCACCTGCTCCGCTCCCCTGATGGAATGGTCCAACGGGACCAGTATCTTTTGAGGAGTCTGACGCTTGGGCCTGGCGTACTCCATCCAGAAATACCATTCGCCGAGGGAGCATTGGAGCGGATCAAAACCGTCTTCGATCTCGTGTCTCATACCCTTCCTCCGAATTTTAGAAGTTGGCCTCACGCAAACCTCCGGTGTTTGCCGATGTCTCCCGCTGTACTGCGCGGCGAATGGCGGGAAGCAAGTCAACGACCATATTTGCCTTGGAGACGAACCCGTCTGCTCCGGCGGCGAACGCCGCCTGCCGGTACGTCGTGGAATCCATGAGGGCCAAGACGATCACTCCTACATCCAACGACATTGATCGTAGCCGAGAGATGATCTCCAGCCCGCCGATGCCGCAGGTACTGGGGTCGAGGACTATTACCCCAGGCTGGAAATCCCGGGTTCCGATCAACGCGGCGTCCAGCCGCGCCGCTGTTCGCAAAACCACTAACCCGGTTTGACGCTGCAAGAATCCGGTGGCCGCCTGAAGAAACAGGGGATTTTCGTCAATCAGCAGAACTCGAATCGTTTCGCTGCCGACGGTGATTGCAGGTGTGACCATCGGCCAACCAAGCCATCTCGCCATCTCCTCATAGGTGACGATTCCGATTACGGGACGGACGATGCTCTGGGCGTCGCCCAGGTCCACCAAGGCCCGGCCCACCTTGTGGTTGACGGTGACCAGCCAGTGGGCACTGGACGGCGTCACAATGGTAGGGTCCAAATATCCCGTCTTTACATACCCGTTACTCAGCGCCGTGAGGTCTATTTGCCTTCCGCTATTCACTCGGGGGACCAAGTACTCTGCAATCAGCTCCGATGGGACATTATGTACATTGATCACTATCCGGACTCCGGACTTGGTCCTGTGCTCAGCCCTGTTGAATTGTTCAGCCATATCGGGCAGCAGGCGTATCCCGTCCCCTTTCCGCATAAGGTGGCCGGTGGACCAGTGTTGTACCTCCACGGTGGGCTCTGGATCGGCGGGCCATAAGATCCAACCCACAAATGAACCCGCGAGGCCCAAAATCCACAGTGTGCCGATCAGTGAGATCACTCCTTGGCGGGTCAGGTTAAAGTCAGACATTTCAAACACTCCCTTTCTCTTAGTTGCCAACCAAATCGCCGCTCTACCCGCATTTGGAGCCGCAGCTGCCCCAGTCCACATCAATCGCGTCACACTCAATGGAACACCAGCGATCATCTTGAGGGCTTGGAAGGCCACCGCCCAGGCACCGTTTGCGAGCATTCCAATGAGCAAAGCGGCCGTGCGGGCCTCAATCCCCAGTTGTCCTTGCTAGAAGGAACATCGGCCCGAAGAACGCTCTCAGGAAAAGTCCTGCCTGGTGGGCACTGGCGAGAGTTTCTGAGGCCACTCGCCAAACCAGGCGGCGCATGGCCGCTATGAACTTCGCCCCCACCCATTGGAGGCACTTAATCTGAGCAGTGATTGCCGTATGCATGTGCCTCACTGCTGCGGTCATGCCAAGCCAGACAGGTATGAGTCCCATTGTTAATCCCAGACCCACGAAACGGGCTCCAATTACCAGTCCCGACGTTGCTGCCTGGGTGAAAAATCCGAGAGGCCCGGCAAGGACAGAAACGCCCTCCTTCAGGCATCCTAGTCCGACGACGACACCATGCTTTGCTTTTCCCATCGACCACAGCGCCATCGTGATGACTGGGCTTCCCGCCGTGGCGATGGCGCTGGCAAAGATGGACGCTGCCAGGCTGGTTACCTGGCATAGCGCCCCGCCCAAACGGCCAGCCGTGGTGGAGAGGGTTCGCCCGGCCGAACCCACTATCAAGACCATGTTCCACCAACCACAGGAAAATGGCTGCCAGACGAATGCCGATGTGGATCGAAAGGCGAGTATGAATGCCCGGGACACAGGAATGACGACCATCTTTAATGTCTGTTTGGTCCGTCCTGCCACGGAGCGAACCACGTGTCGTCCGAACTGGAGGATCAGTTCGAGGGCACCGGCAGCGGTATTGACGACAGTGACCATATGATTTAGCAAAACACCGGACGAATTGCACACGGAAACCGACGCCAGCCGAATGGACCGGACGATGACAGAGGCTACCTGGCGGAATTGCTGCGCACCAGAAACCGCTGTTCTGCCGAGGCGCGCCAGTGGCGATGAGGCCAATGCCCATCCCTGTCCAATGGCCGACAATAGGACCACTCCAGCTCGACGCATTGGCCTGAAGACCACGGTTTGGACGCACACCACCGAGAGGGCGAGCAGCCTGACCGAAAGACATCCCGTGCTGGCCGCTGCTACTCGGATTACGACCAGTATGGTGGATGTACGATTCCCCAGGTACCGGACCAGTGACGCCGCCACTGCGCTTGTCCAAACCAGAAGGACATGCGAATCATGGAGAATTGGCCCTATTACTGGTCGTAAGGCTTTCCCCAAATATTCGGCGGCGGCAAGCACGGGCGACCATGGATATATCCCAAGCACTACCCAGACGACGATCAACGCGGCTGTTACCAATCCCCATATCCCGGCGGCCGTAGCCCCGTTTGTGACTATGAACAGTAGCGAACTCGCCCACGCCTCGCCAACCGTGCCCTGAGACAGAAGCCAGGCGACGATTACATCGGCGTTCATCCGGGCCATTTCACTGATCCCGGAGAACGTAAAGGCGACCAGGAGGTACAACCAGGTCGCCCATCCCAACCGGGAATGTAAGGCCACCAATAATGGGCTGTGCAAAGTGTCGCGAAGAGTCACGATAAACCTCCTATTTGGTCAAAAGCCGTGGGGTTTGACGGTACCAAGACTATCGATGCACCTTCTTTCTCTATCCCGGTGGTAGTGCCGAACCAAACGCCTGAACTGACAGCCCAGCCCGGTTGCAAGAAGAAAGGGCAACGGTTATGCACCATTGCCCTTTCTAACCCTGTTGTGGCCGGGTCGCCGCCGGTTATTCGGTTGTATATATCGTATTTGTTCCAGCTATATGTCTCCCATCTAAGTGCTGGGCGGGCGGCTCAGCGACGCTGCCCTGGGGTGCTTCCACCTTTCGGGCGCGGCCGGACCTGTCCCAACCTCGGCCAGGTGGTGGCACTGTGATGTTCGGGCTCTTAGCCCGGTGCCAGGTGAGAGTGTGGGTGTGAATTACTATCGCCCCACTCTCACCGGAAACCCGATAGTCGAGGCCCGCCTCTAACGCTGCCCGATGGGCGTCCTTGGAGGTCACCAGCCGTTTTAATCTCGAGGCTCTTCTTTCCTGGCGGGTTAATCTGATCGCTTCCACCGCCTGCCTCCATTTTGCTGGATTTGCTTGATCGAATATATGGCGCCATAACTGTCATGGACTGATCACGAACTGTCAAAAACTACCGAGTTTTGACACGACAGCATTTGATAGTTCCCTATTACATAGCGCTCCCGCGGGCGTTACCACAAACATAGCCATTCCGTGTTTCAGGGCGAGATCCACCGTCGAGCCTGTCTCAAAAGGTCGTATGGTTGGGTCAGCGCGGTATGGGCATAAGGGTTGAAGGGTTTCCATCGGATCCACCACCACTGGAGTTAACGGACGAGCTGGTCGACGAGGTCTTGGCAAGGGTTTTACCGAGGCTATCCAGCGCACCGAAAAGCCTCATCCCAACCTACATTCCTCCGGGTATCGTTGAGGCGTACGTGCCTGAACCTGACGCGAAGCTGGCTCGGTTGGTCGGAAAATCTTCTCTGGTGGCCATCTCCGGCCATAGGGGTGCCGGTAAGACAGATTTGGCGTTTCGAGCACAAGAGTTGCGAAGCCATGCGTCACCCGCTTAGTGAGAGCTAGTGGGAGCGTGCCGATAGGCCATCGCGATAATGTTCCACCGTTTGAGCGGCTCCCCTATTTCTGATGAATCCTCCGCTCTCTGGCATAAATGCTAATTCCAAAGCAGAAGTAGGGGTGAAACTACACTAGGATAGGAATGGTCGCCTAAACGACGAAGGTCTCACCACCACCGCCGTGCCCAGGTACGCTCGACCAAATCTAGCTTGATCCGTCCGAGGGATTTTAATGGTTTATTAAGTTTCTCTGATCTCCCATCGACAATTACTGTTCCGGTTTTTTTCCTGTTCAATAGCAGGAAATTAATGCCCCGAAAGAAAAGATGAAACCAAACTTCCGCCGGATGTAGATATAAATGGTTTATTAAGTTTCTGTAATCTTCGATAAACAATCTGGGAGAAGGGCTTTGCCGCCCTCGAAAAGTACGTCCAACGGAAGGGGCATGCAGTGCCCACATCCCACATTGAAGGTGGATTCAAATTGGGAGTATGGGTAAACAGTCAGAGAAGAAATAAGAAGACTGGGAAAGCTCTCTCCCCAAAGCGAATCTCTAGACTGGAGAGTCTGCCGGGTTGGAAGTGGGATGCTGCCCTCAAAAATAGGTCGACCGGGCAGGCTGGCAACTAAATTCAAGGTGCTAGTACTACAACGACGCGTTATCCTACAAGGTAACTCGTGGGCGGATTTTGAAGCTGGCAACGAACGAGTGCGAGTCTCCCATGATGAACGGTCCGTAGCTGAAGAAGAAGACCTGAGCGTGTTTTCTCATAACGCGTCGTTGTAGTACTAGAGCGACGTATTTTTCTCGAACCACGGATATGGCTTCTTCATTTCGGGCCTCTGCTCTAATCCCACATTTCCCATATGGCTAAAAAGCTTTCTCAGTAATTCGTCGATGGTCTTGCAACCATTGGCTAATTATGGGCCCTTTTTGCGTGCTCCCAGCTATAATAACTCCATGATATGTCACTTTGCAGTAAGATGCCGTAGGCATCATGGAGGCACCTGATGGGTGACGGCGAAAATGCCCCTCTCCGGCTCCAATTCAACCCCAAAGTCCGCCTGGAATTTCACGGCTCAACCATCACCTCCGACGCTGGTCTTCTTGCCTTTCGAGAGTTTGATGATGCCTTGGGCCTTACCGAAATCGCTGAGGACTACCTCCAGGAAAGCCGTACCGGACGCAATATCCTTCACCACCTGGTTCCGCTGCTAAGACAGTCGATCTACAGCCGCTTGGCCGGCTACGACGACACCAATGACGCAGTGCGCCTTTCCCAAGACCCAGCCATGCGAGTGATCGTGGGATGGCAAGGCTCGGAGCGGAAAGGAGCCAGCACCAGTGAGATGGGCCGGTTCGAGACGGAGTTCCTGACCCAAGAGGACAACCTGAAGGGGCTGGCACGAATAAATACCCAGTGGGTGGAACGAGCTATGGCCCATACCCTACACCGGCGAGTAATCCTGGATATGGACAGTTCCGAGAGTCCAGTGCACGGCCAGCAGGAGGGAGCAGCCTATAACGGCCACTTTGAATGCGTCTGCTATCACCCTCTCTTTCTGTTCAACCAGTTCGGGGATTGTGAAGCAGCTAAGCTACGGTCAGGCAACGTCCCCAGTGCCGATGATTGGCAAGAAGTCCTTGATCCGGTGGTGGAGCGTTATTTGACAGCAGCCTGACTGCTGCTGTTTCGTGCTGACGCCGCCTTCGCCAAGCCGGAGATATACGATTATCTGGAAGCAAGAAACATCGGCTACGCCATCAGGCTGCGGTCCAACCAGGTGCTGCAGCGGGAGATAGCGCCCCGGCTAATACGGCCTACGGAGTGGCTTTCCCCGAAGCCCATCGTCTCCTATCATGACTTCGTCTACCAGGCCCAGAGCTGGAACGTTGCTCGGAGAGTGGTCTCTAAGGTGGAGTGGCGCCAGGGAGAACTGTTTCCCAGAGTGGGCTTCATCGTCACCAATCTGAGCTATCCAAACATCAGGATAGTCCGCTTTTACAATGGCTGAGGCACCGCGGAGCAATGGATAAAAGAAGGCAAGTACGCCCTGAACTGGACGAGGTTGTCCTGCCACAAGTTCGTGGCCAATCAGGTCAGGCTGGAGTTGTTCGTACTGGCTTACAACTTGGGCAACTTCATGAGAAGGCTAGCCTTACCGGAGGCAATGAAGCACTGGTCGTTGACCAGTCTGCAGACCAGGATGATCAAGACTGGAGGACGGTTGGTGCGCCATGCCGGAAGGCTGGTGTTTCAGCTTGCTGAGGTGCTGGTGAGCCGGGAAATGCTAGGCGGGATACTGGAACGAATTGGTCGGCTTAGGCTGGCTCCTGGCTAGTCCACTTTAGGAGCGTCGGGATTGGTTACGGTTACGGGGTCGCACAGGGCAAAAGAGCTTCCCAAGGGCGAGACTTGGGCGTAGACCAGCGGTTTGGGGCTTTTACGCTTGGCAGTACAGTGGTTGCCCAATGAAAGCGGGGACTTTGAGTGAATCAGGCCGCATCAGGCCGCATTTGACGCTCTTGGAATGCGGGATTATATTTGGCGGTATCCCCGCGGGAGCTATATCCAGGAAAGTTGGTTTGATCTGGGGAATCCCGGCTAATAGCTTTCCGCACACCCGATTCCATTCGGCATAAATACACTCACCGCCACCTCAGAATTTTGGCTGACGATGGATTATTCCACCAACTCACCGTTTCAGTCTGAATCAGATTCAATTTGGGCGTACTTCTAGCAGTATTCAGGAATTTTCCCAGCAGAATCATCTCCAGAAAATTCGATTTAGGCGTGAACTTCACGCCTGTGCGGATTTCGTTTTTTGCCTTGATGCCAGTCATGAAATAAAATTGACGTAAGTAATTCCCGCCCTAGCGGTCCTGTCCGAAGCCCGCATCTTACCTCCCAATGGGCCCCTCAAGAGACGTTACTGCAGTATGGATCCCCCCTGGCAAGAGCGTGGAATCAGGACATTGATACGAGGAGAAGCATGTCGCAAATAGCAATAGACCGATGGGAACGTGGGTTCCGAGCTGCGGCGAAAGCCGATGGGTACAAAATCCTGGGTGACCACTTGCGGCGGTTGGAACTGCCTGACTTCCCTGAGTTATTGCTGGAGGGGACCATCCTTGCCGTCCGGGCGTGCTGCGCCTATATGGATATTGACGGTCTAGACAGGAAGTATCTCCGGAATTTGCTAGAGATGCAGCAATATGACCCAGCCGACTCTACAGATGCGCGCTATGCAGTAACGTTTGACATTAGCGGAACTACCTACGCTCGAGTGTTAGTTGAACCAGGATTAAGATCAATCGACTTAGCTGACCTATACGGTCAGCCCTGGTGGGAATACGAAACTGCCGGATACGACTGGCTCTGTGTCTCCAGCATCGATTGGAGCGAGTTGACGAGCGAAGACCTGAGGCGACTTGAAGGTGATGTGGAGTATGATCTCCGGTTCGACTACTGCGATGAAGAAGTAGATTTCTGGTTCGATCGATCGCCAGACAAAACTTGCCTGTGGGTTTGCGTCTATGACGTGGAGGAGGAAACCCAAACCGTGATTGGGCGATTAGACGAAGCGATCGACCAAGATCCTTCTGATCCCGATTTATTCATCATGCGAGGAGACGAATACGAGGCTAGGGGTGACCTGAATCAGTCCATCCAGGACTATACCATAGCGATCCGTCTCGACCCCGAGAGCGCCAGGGCGTATTCCCACCGGGCTCTTGCCTGCGCCGGCCTGAGACAGTACCAGAGAACCATCGAAGACCTGGACGAGGCGATCGGCCTCGATCCTGGCCGTGCCAGTGCCTACACAAATAGGGGCAACGCCTACTCTGCTCTAGGCCAACCGGAACGGGCCATCAAGGACCATGACCGAGCTATTCTCCTTGACTCCATGTTGGCTGGAGCTTACATCAATCGGGGAAATGCATATGCAAAACTAGGGCTACTGGCGCAGGCCATCGAAGATTACGATGAGGCGATCCGTCTCAACCCCCAGGACGCACAGGCCTATGTAAACCGGGGGCTAGAGTACTTCAAGCTGGACCAGCCAGCGCTGGCCGGCGGAGACTCGGAGGAGGCCATCAAACTTGATCCCGAGAACGCAATGGCGTATGGCTTGCGGGGAGTGGCAAACCGGGAATTAGGCCGTCATGAACAGGCGGTCCAGGATCTGAGTGAGGCGGGCCGACTGAACCCGAACGACAATATTGCCTACAACCACCGGGGCATTGCGTACTTTTGGATGGGTCAACTTGAGGAGGCCATTGGGGACTACGATGAGGCGATTCGTCTAGACTCCGGGTGTTCAGAGGCCTATTTCAACAGGGGCCTAGCCTTCTATGGCCTGGGCCATAGATGCTTGCCTCCAAATGGGTAAGTGTCTGGTGAGCAAGCAATTAGAGGGATCATCGGATGCCGGGACCATGCAGGTGACCGGATTGACCTAATCCCGAAATCTGGCAAAAGAAAAAGACCACCAATCTGGTGGTCTTCAGGCACGGTTTCGGCTAAATTTGGGGGTCTGGTCGAGGCGCCCGGATTCGAACCGGGGGCCCCCTGCACCCCATGCAGGTGCGCTACCTGGCTGCGCTACGCCCCGAGGCTCGTAGAATAGCATACTCACCGGACCGCTTCAATCCAAGTGACGGAGAATCACGGTTGTAGAGCTGGGTGATGTCCTTTGGCAGATAACTTGTTGCCTCACAATCTCCGCACTATTCTTGCGCCCGTTGATGCATTATTTGTAATCTTTTCACTTGTTATACAATTGGGCGAGCCGCCGGCCACGCCGCCGCCAATCAAACGTCTCGCGAAACGCTGTTCAGCCGTCAGGGCGTCCTTAGGACATAGGGGGTTTTATATGCCAGGTCCACTCCATGGGGTGCAGGTGCTTGACTTCACCCAGATCATCGCCGGACCCCTGGGCGGCAGGCTGCTGGCTGACATGGGCGCGGATGTCATCAAACTTGAGCCGCCATGGGGAGAGCCCTGGCGGTTCCAGCAGAAGTTTCTTCCTTCAGAAAGCCGAAATTTCATCGTCTACAACAGGGGCAAGCGCAGCCTGCCCCTGGATTTGTCAAAGCCCGAAGCCAAGGAGATAATACACCGCCTCATCAAACGGACCGACGTCACCCTCATGAACTTCAGGCCCGACGTGGCCGCCAACTTGGGTGTGGATTACGATACTTTGGCGGAAATCAATCCCAGGCTCATCTACTGTGAGATCACAGCCTACGGCCGCGAAGGCCCCGATGCCCATCGGCCTGGCTACGACATGATTCTGCAGGCTATGTCGGGATTGATGGCGTCGGAAGCCAAGATCCAAGACGGAGTCCCTCAACAGATATTCGCATCGGCTCTGATCGACACTACGTCGGGAGTCAACCTGGCGGGTTCCGTCTGCGCCGCCCTCTACGCCAGAGAAAAGACTGGTGTGGGGCAGAGGGTGGAAACTAGTCTTTTGGGGTCGGCCCTCACCCTGTTGGGCAGCCGGTTTTTGAATGTAGACTCATATGATCTGGAGACGCGAAAGAGGGCCCTGGCCGACATCGCCTCCAAACGCGCCGAATCCGCTCCCTACTCCGACCAGTTGGACGCCTCGCCGGGAAGCCGCCGTCAGCGCCACCATGCCAACGTTTACTACCGTATTTACATGACAACGGACCGTCCCATAGGTGTGGGATGCCTTAGCGACCCGCTACGCATGCGTCTGCTGGACACCCTGGGCCTGGAAGACATAGCCTTCGAGCCCGGTTATGACCCCAACGCCCCCGAGTCCGTGGCGTACGCGGAAAGATTAACCAAACAGGCCGAAGACTTGTTCCGGGAAAAATCCTCGACCGAGTGGTTCCAGATCTTGGAGGAACGGGGAATTCCCACCGGTCCGGTTCGGTTCGTCGAGGAACTGTTCGAAGATTCCCAGATCAAAGCCAACGGCCTGGTGTCCCAATCTGAACATCGGGATGCTGGCACGGTTACCATGATCGGGCCCACCGCTAAATTCAGGGGCACTCCCGCCGAGCCGGCGCTTCCATCTCCGGCCCTCGGGGAACACACTGCCGAGATCATGCTGGAGCTTGGATTCTCCGTCGAAGATTACGAGGCCTGGAAGGAATCAGGAATCGTCGGCTAACCGGCTGAGCCTAATCCCCTGTCGGCTGGCTTGTGATTGGCAAAAATGTAGGGGCTGGTTTTAAACCAGCCCCTATGCCGTTGGTAAGACTTGGTCACCAGCCCAGGTTAGTCGTCTTTCAACGCTGGGATGACCTTGGTCCCCAACAGTTCGATGGACCGCATCACCGCTTCGTGAGGCATGGCCCCTTCGTTGCCATAGATGAGGATGTATCCCGGGTTGAGTTCAGACTTCACGTGGCGAAGCTTTTTGATCACCGTCTCCGGGCTGCCGATTATCATGTTGTATGCGTCTTGAAGCTCTTGGTAGCTCAGCCGGTGGCCGATTGTCCCCGTGCCGATGGTGGGCCGGGACATCTTGATTTGCAACGCCTCTCGGGATTGGTATCCCGGGGGATCGTTGAACTCGATTGGTCCCCGTTGCCGGTGGGCTTCAGTCCACAGGAACTCTTGACCCATCCTCTGGGCTTCTTCATCAGTGTCGGCCACCAACACCCTCATCAGATAGCCGAAGTGTTGCGGGCCGGGCTCGTATCCCGTTTCCAAGGCAGTCTCAAAGTAAATCTGTTTTAGCTGAATGGTCAGATCGAGCAAGGCCCCCAGGTTCATGTAAGGATACTGGCGTTTTGCCGCCCAAATCACGCTCTCCGGGCTGCCCGTGCCGGGGAACCAGATGGGTGGATGCGGCTTTTGGATGGGAACCACCCAAGGGTTGACCATACGGTGGTGGAAATACTCGCCCTCCCAGCGGAATGGGCCGGGCTCGGTCCAGCATTTAAGGATAAGGTCATGGGCCTCTTCGAACCTGCCCCGGTTGTCCGTGGGGCTGATCCCAGCGTGAAGGGTCTCCACCGCAGTCCCCCGGACGAAACCGGAGATGAGCCGGCCACCGGAGATACAGTCCAGCATGGCCAATTCCTCGGCCATCTTCACTGGGTCGCTGAGGGCGATGACGTTGCCCAGCAGAGCGATCTTGGCCCGTTTGGTCACCTTGGCGATGACGGCGCCGTCCACGTTGGCGGATGGCTTCATGCACCAATAAGCGCTATGGTGCTCGTTGGTCATGATCCCGTCGAACCCCATTTCGTCGGCCCAGGCGTACTGGTCGTGGTAGTTGTTGTACAGCTGGTGGGCCTTGATGGGGTCGAAATACGTGTTGGGGAAGTGCATCCTCCCCGATTCATACGGCTCCAGATCTGCGTCGGTCACATGCCCGTAGGGTTGTTCCGAGAACCAGAATATCTCAGCCACGGAGTCCTCCTTTTGGGGCGTTTCCGGCCGCGGGATGCGGTCCCGGAGAATGCGTTTATCTCGGCTCGGCTACTTAAGTCCGGCCAAAAAGCCCGTTACCTGCTCAAGAAATTCTTGAGGTTTCTCCACCTGGGGTGTGTGGCCGCATTGGTCTATCACGGCTAGCTTGGAGTTGCTCAAAGCTTGGTTGAAGAGCTCTCCGCATTCCAACGGGACGATGGCGTCTTGCTTACCCCAAAGCACCAGTGAAGGGGTACCCACAGCCGCCAGATAATGAGGAAGGCTGGGGTTGTGCATGTAGGGCTTCCATAAAAGCCGGGAGGCCATTTCCCGGTTGGAGTAATCCACCAACGTCTCTTCCGGTGTCATTTCGCGGGTTAATTCTTCGATGCCCGCAACTTGGGATGAATCATAGAACCGGTATCCGGCCCGGGTCTGGGCAGAGACCATGAAGATCTCGGTTATGTCGGTTTTCTTGGGACGGATGCCCACCGCGTCGATCAACACCAGGCCTTTCAGCGATGATGGAGACATGGCTGCCATCTCGGCCGCGATCCAGCCGCCCATGGAATGACCCATCAACACGTACTGATCCAGTCCCAATTTCTGAGCCAACTGCTGGTTGAAGTGGGCCACGTCGTTAATCGTGGACACCCAATTGGGCCTCTGGGTGCCGTTGAAGCCGGGCTGGGAGGGAGCGTAAACCGTGTTGGAGCCGGCCAGCGCCTGGTGAAATGACTGCCACCCCCGGTTTCCTCCGGCGCCGTGGAGGAACAATATGGGCGGGCCCGATCCGCCGGAAAACATCTGCACTTCTGTGCCCGCCACCGCCACCATGGACTCGTTAGCGCTTAATGTTGTAGTCATCCTTCTCCGCTTGAATGATCGGTATCTGATTTTGCCGATGACCAGGCCTGTGATCAGGATGGATAAATGTTTGGCTGGGGATCGAGGGTTCGAACCTCGGCTTCCTGAGCCAGAGTCAGGCGTCCTACCACTGGACTAATCCCCAAGGCCTGCCGACGTATTGTAACCCCGGCGTATTTGCCGGACAAGACCTGATGGCCAACGGCCCCACGCGTTCTGGGGTCATTATATTTTCGGATGGACCATTATTGAAAACAGGACTGTGCGAGAAAATCCATCCCTGAGGGTTAAGCGTATTATTTGACACTTGCCGAAGCTGTGCGTAAGATTCCCGATGCCCGGTGGGTATTGGCAGCGGGCTCTTGGGCTAGGCTCAGGGTTGGATGGCGGCCGCATCCCGGTACGCCTGAACCACATCTAAATCACGTTGAATCAAATCTGACCGGCGGGATATTACTAGGCATGGGCCGACTTTCAGCCATTGGGCGATTTTTTAGTCACCGGTATGTCTCCGTGGCTTTGTTGGCTGGGCTGGGTATTGTCCTGGGCTACCTGGTGTTCTTCAACGTGTACCCCCACAAGCCGAAAATCGGCGTCATCGATATCCCCTTCACCGTTATCACCAGCCGCTCCGCCAACACCATATCGGCGTATCTGGCTTACGCCCGCGAAGATCCCTCTATAAAAGGCGTGGTGATCCGTCTAAATTCCCCCGGCGGAGCCGCCTCCGCATCTGAAAGGTTATTTTTCGAAACCCGCAAACTTCGCGAAGAGAAACCCGTGGTCATAGTCATGGGCGACCTGGTGGCCAGCGGCGGCTACATGATGGCCATGGGCGCCAACTATCTGTATGCCAACCCGTCTTCTCTGGTAGGCAACGTGGGAGTGATAATCTCGTTCCCCGGGCCATTTATTCCTGCGCCGCCGCAAGAAAACCTGGTGATCACCGGACCGTCTAAATTGTCCGGGGGCAGCCGGCGCGATTGGCTGACCATGGCTGACGAAATGAAACGCTCGTTCGGCGGCATCGTCACGACGGAACGGGGTAGCCGGCTCAAGATTCCGGAGGAAGAGGTCCTCACTGGACGGATTTGGTCCGGGATTGAAGGGAAAAACTGGGGCCTTATCGACGAAATAGGGAGCGACACAGACGCCGTGGAAAAGGCGGCCAGCCTGGCCGGCGTATCCAACTATGAATTGGTGGACATCAATGCCCGCGTTGCGCGCCAGTCCAACGAAACACTGCGTTGGGTCTTCGATCCGTTGCTGTTTGACTACCAACAGTTCGAAAGACAGCCACAGGCCGCCGCCGCCGCGGTTTCCACTCGAACAACCGATGGATTGTTCGGGTTTGACGGAGCACCTGTCGTCGCCGCCAACAGAGACCCATTGACGAATATCCTTCCATTCGGCGGAGTGGGTGAAGGGCAGGCTGAAGCCTTGCCCGGTTTCCCCCGCAGGGTGAATCATCCTAACATTTACTACCTCTATGTCGGGCCTACTCAATAGATACGGCAAGCTACTGGTCTTGCCAGTGGCCGCGGCGGTTTTTTTCCTGGCTGCATTTGTTTATTTTTATCGGGGCGGCTACGACGCTCCTCCCACCGGTGAGATCCCGGTCCACAACTACCAGCCGCCCCTGTCAAATTTCAACACCCTGGTGGACAACCCGCCCATCCACGGCGGTACTTTGCTAGTGGACGCCGGGCATGGCAACGACTACAGCCAGCAAGAAATAACCTCGTTCCTTTCCAAAATCTCACAACGTGGCTATGACATAGACTTCCTTGGTTCTTTCCGGTCATTTGGCGGCACGTCCACCCTGACCGGGACAGCTAAGATCGATGACCTAAAGGATAAACTCCGAGCCGCCGACAGTTTTTTGGTGATTCAACCGGAATCGGAATACACGGCCGAAGAGGTGAGCGTGATCCGGAGTTTCGTTCTGGAGAAGGGAGGAAAACTTCTGCTGATAGCCGACCCTACCAGGGACCACAACATAAATTCCTTGGCAGGCGGATTTGGCATTACGTTCAGGCCGGATTATCTATATAACCGGGTGGAATACGACCTGAACTTTCAAGACATCTTCATTCGCGAATTCGGTCCCGACGAGCTTACGTCCGGATTGGGCACAGTCGCGTTCTACACCGCCGGCTCGTTGGAAACCGCAGGGTCTTGGCTGGCGGTCTCGGACTCTAACATCCAATCCACATTGGTGAAAAACATCGAGCCTCTCTATCCCATGGTCAAAAGCTCCGATGGCGGCGTGGTGGCCATCGGAGACATGACATTCATGGTGCCTCCTCAAGACGCCATATACGACAATGGGAAACTGGTCTCCAACCTGGCCAACTTTTTGACCCTGAGCGAGCGCCAGTTTAATTTGGCCGATTTCCCCCACTTCTTCAAGGACGATGTGGACATCGTTCTTAGCGGGTCCGCCTTGGTGGAAGCCGGCGCGGAAATGAAAGGCCTGTTGAGCGGCCTTCAGGTGGGTTCCGAGATCGTCGGCGTGGAGCAATTGGACCGTGATACCGTGTACCTGGGCTTGTACGATGACGCGTTGAACGTGTCCCAATATTTGCAGTTGGCCGGTGTGCAGGTAGACGGCGCCATTCGGACGCCGTTTGCGCCCGGCATCGATGCTGAAGACACCGCTATCGTGATTTTGCACCAGAGCGCTGGCAGACGGGTTTTGGTGATACTAGGCGACACGCCCGGCTCCGTGTCAGGCGTGCTGGAAGAGATTGGTTCCGGTGATTTCAGGGATGGCCTATTAGGGGACTTTGTTGGAGTGTACAAGACTTCATGAGGAAAAGGATCGGTGGGCTTTTGCCAATGGCTGTAGGCGGATTGTTGCTTCTGGCCGTGGCCTGTTCGGACGACGCATCTTCCCAAATCCTCCCGGGTCCGGCAACGCCCGACGCCCAAGCCACCATCACCGCTGTGTCGCAGCAGGTTCAAGGCTCACCGGCGCCCACGGCAGTTCCCGAATCAGACCTAGAGGCCGCCAAAAGTTTTGCCCAGGAATACCAGGCCATCAAGGCCGATCTGGACCAGTTGCACCAGGAGTACGACACTTGGCAAGCTGGTCTGAATCCGTGTACTCAGAGCGCCGTTCAAGGGGATTTGCACCGGTTTGCGGGAGATTTCTCCTTCATCACCCAGTCGGCTAGGGACCTTACACGAACCAGCGGCTTTCGCGAACTGGCCGACCGGCTTATTGAAGCTGCCGAAGCGGAGGAGCAGACGCTGCGCCAGTTGAGGGACAACTGGCAAGTGACCACACCCGTCTCAGTTGAATCCAGTGCAGGCGATGCAGACTTGCCCGGTGATGAGGTTGCGGTTAACGTCGACGCAGAAGGCGGTCAGGTTTCTTTGTCGGAGCAAGTGGATGCCGCCCGCTCCGATTCCTCGGAGATGCTGAGGCAAGTGACCGACGTGCTGATTGACCTGGATGACCGGAAGACCTCCGCGACGCAAGATTCGATTGACGGTTTCTTGCTGGCGTTTCAAGCGGCCAACACGAGGTGGGACCTTTTTCATGAGGAGTACGATTCCTTCCGCTCCGAACAGGTTTCGTTGACCTCGGCCGAGGTCGTGACCGGTCTCAGTGATCTGGTCGCCAAATTCAGGGAAGTGATGGTGGCCGTGCGTGAGTTGCCCAGGTTAGACGCAACTCGAGAGACCGCTGCGTTGATGGCCGAAGCTGCCGACGCTGAGGATTTGGCCCTGCGCAATCTCCGTTCCACATTCCAGAAATCTGGCGATGGAGAGGAGTCGGTCAGTGACGCCCTGGACCCCTTGGCTTCGCTGAATGGCGGTGGAGAGAGTTCCGGCGACTCCTTTGAAGCCGGCGACCCATCCCTTTTCGGCGCCTACGAATTACAACTGGTCAGCAGCAACACAACTCGCCGGGAAGCATTGGACGCTATGGACCAGATCACCCGCACCCTTTCTGAAGGACACCAGGCCGGGCTGGCAGCGTTCAATTCCGAATACCAGGCTTTACTCGAAGGCTGGAATGGGTTCCACGAAGGTTACGATGAATGGCGGCGGACTGAGGGTGGCTGCGACCGAAGACAGGCTGTTGACACATTGTCTGGTTTCGGCTTGCGGATGGGACGAATCGCCGCTTCGGCCGGTGATCTGCCCAGCACCAATGTGTTGCGGCCCCTAGAAGAACTGCTGGTCGAGGCGGTGCGACGGGAAGAAGCTTCCCTGAAAGAACTGAGAGGTTCTTGGCGGCCCTTCGACTCGGCTGTTTACCAGCAGCACGATAACCGACGTCTGGCAGCCGGTAAATTGACCCGCCAAGTAGGAGTTGGAATCCAGGAACTTCTGGAAGAGTACGGAATCGGCGGGGGATAGCAGATCCATTTCTCCGGGGCGCTATGGCCTCGAGACCGCAACCCGAATCACAGAAGTTGGGCGATCCACTGGTCGGCGGCGCGGACCATGGCGCCAACGCTGTAGACCATACCTAGCCCGATCTCCGGATTCTCCTCCAAAGCCGCCATGAAAGACTCGCGTGGCAGGAAATAACATTCCATAGCTTCCACGGCGGTCACGTTGGCGGAAGGCGGCAGCCCATCAATCAGGCCGATCTCGCCAAAGCAATCCCCGGACCTGAGTATAGCCAATACAGCCTCGGCCTCCCAGTTCTGTGACGTTCTAGTTACTTTGGCCACGCCTGATTTGATGATGTACAAACCATCTATCGGGGCCGTGTCTCGCACGGTATCGCGAATCACATGTCCTTCTTGCAGACAAACCAGACGCGTCTGACCGCATATTTTCGCCAGCGCGGCCTTGTTGACGTGCTTGAATAGGACGACCCGCTTAAGGAGATCCTCTGATTCCAAATCGTGACTCCTGCGATTACCGTAATCCAGCTGCTTCCCGTTCGCTCTGAGCCGGTCCAATGGCAGATGGGTGATTGGCTGACTTCGTTGTGACGACCAACAAACTCCGCCAAGGGATAGCGGCTTTTGACAAACCTGGAGGCGCCTTACTAGTACTACAACGACGGGTTTAAGGTGGCGGCTCCATCCTGCTTTCGCGGCGGGTGGAGCGGCGTCTCTCGTGGGAACGGCGAGCCCGTTCGTTGCGTAGCTGCGTATCCTCCAGCCACAACAGCAATTGATCGGGCCCGAACTGCTCCCGGGGCAGCATCTCCCGCACCACCCGGTACACCTGTGGCCTCGTGATCCGGGGCATCTTTTTCCCCCCAATCCTGCTGCAGGCTCAGCAGGAACGCTCCACCCAGCAGGCACATGGCTATGTGGTGATGCCACCCTGCCCAGCTGCGGGTCTCGTATTCGTCCAGCCCCACGTCACCCTTCTCAGTCTCGAACTCCGTTTCAATGCGCCACCTGGACCCACCCACGTAGGCCAGAGTCTCCAAGGTTGTGCCCTCGGGAGCGTTGGACAGGTAGTAGCGGGGCTCGCTGCCGTCCAGGTTCCGGCGCCAGACGGCCCACAGTTCCTCGCCGGGCTTGCGCCTCCTGGTGGCCCGCACCCGCTGGGCACTGAACCGGTAGGTGCGCGGCCCCTGGCTTCCCTGGGCCACCGTTATCTCCCGCCAAGCCTCATCCGGCAGTTCATCACCGCGCTGCTCCATGGTCCGCCGCTGCCCAGGCCGCAGCTTGGGTTTGCGGGGGCGGCCGAACCCCGGATATTCCGGACTGGTCCAAGCCGGGTCCAAGGGCCAGACCGTAGTGCCGCCCGGAACGTCCAGCACGTAGCGCATCCCCAGGGCCGCCAGTCCCTCCCGGAAGGTCGGCGACATCCCGAAGGCGTCGTCTCCGGCAACCCACTCGGCCCTGAGGTAGCCCAACTCCAGGACCCGCTCCAGCATCTCCAGGGCCAACTCCGTCTTTGACCGGTAGTTCCGCCGGTCCTCCGGCACACCCGCCGCAGCACACCGGTCCTGGTCGGAGGTCCAACTCTTGGGCAGATACAGCCGCTTGTCCACCAACGCCCGGCCCAGCGGGCTGACGTAGGCCAGGAACATCCCACCCTGGCAGTTGGCCACCTTGCCCAGCCTGCCGCAGTACTGCCGGGCCACTCCCGCCGATTTCCTGCCCTGCTTGGGGAAGTCGCTGCCATCGAACACCCACACCGCCTCCAGGTGTCCCAGCCTGGGGGCCAAGTATTCCTGCAACCGCCCTATGACTGTCTCATCGGACCACCGGGCCTCGGTGAGAAAGCGCTGCATCGCCCGGGCCGAGATGCCCACCGATTCCGAGAGATTCTCGGCGTTGCGCCGCTCCTGGTCCTGCACCAGCAGCGCCTGAAGGTAATTCCCGCTGTGATCCCGCCACTGCTTGCGGCCGAAGGAGGCCGCAAAGAAGGCGTGGAATTCCTGAAGGCTGTCGTAGACCCGCTCGAAGCTCGCCGCATCCATCACCCAAACCACCCAACATCATCTGTCCAGCCATCCTACCAGACAACTCGTCGTTGTAGTACTAGTACGTTCTACGTATGCCGCTTCGGTTGGAGCATATTTCCCCCCATGTTAGAAATACGCCATTCACCGGATGTCCGGGTCTGCCCCTCTCCGGTAAGTTGTAACCACAGGAAAACAAGACGCCGAAACGAACGGCAAACTGACGGAGGGACAAGAAATGAACGCACTTACCAACAACATCCAGAACACGGTAACCACGACGAATCACGAAAGCATGAATCTTAAGGAGGAATCTCAAATGAAGACCACTAACAACACATCCAAATGGAACTTCATCAGTACCCCGGTGAAAATGATCGCGGGCTTGGCCGTAGGCGCCATCATGATGACTGCGGTGGCAATGCCTTCCAACGTATCCGCTGATGTACCCGGCAAGACCTTCACCAGCGAATTCGAACTAATGATCCAGGCTGAGGTCGATGACTCCGCTTATGTACCCGCCAATCTGACCGCCGAGCAAGAATTAGTGGTCATGGCAGAGATCGACGATGGCGCTTATCTCCCCGGTTACGTGTCGGCCGAACAGCAATTGCTGACCCAGGCCGAGATTGAGGACGGATTCGCCCTCGAAGTCTCTACCAAAGAATCCACCGGCACGCCGTCTGTTGGCGAACATCTGGTGATGATCCAGGCCGAGATCGAAGACGGATCCGTTGGATACTCTAGCAATCAGACCGGGCGAAGCTCCTCAGGCAACTCTGCCAGCGTGATGCAGGCTCTCCTGTCCGATGACGGCGGAAGCGTGTTCTCGGGCGAGCAGTGGTTGGTGATCCAGGCGGAGGTTGAAGATCATTCGGTCTAAATCCGATTAATCGCAGTCCTGTTTGGAAAATGACAAGACCATGGGGGCGGCTCCCGTGGTCTTGTCATTTGTTGATGGTGGACGAATCAAACCGGACATTTCCGGTGAGCGGGCCGGGCCCGGCCTCGGAATCCCCAGCATATTGCCACCAGCACGGCCAGTCCGTGTTTCAGGTGCAGTTCCACCCTCCCCCGTCTTCCCGTCAAACACCGAAATGTTCATAGTGTTCCCTGAGCCTTCCCCCAGAATCCAAGACGTCCCGTAACTCACAGGGCAACATTCGCGTATACGCCGGTGTATACATACCGCTTTACCTGAGGGGTGGAATCGGCCCAGTTCAACAGCCTCCAGCAAACGGTTCAATTGAACGAAGTTGAACCGTTCAACGTTCAACTCCAGGCTGCGTTGAACGGGGTTGAACGATTGAACCCCCGACATGACCGTGGTCAGCGACGTCCCCCGACTCCGACATGAAGTGGTTCTGTCAACCCGTTTAAGTCTCTGCAATGCCAGCCCCACCGAATTGCCGCCGGTGCAGTCCTCTATAGGTAAAGCCAGTGTACTGTCCCATCTGCTCTACGGTGTATATCCAGGGTAGCTATGAACTCCCCGGATCAGGACACTGTACTCCATAGGCGGTGTTGATAAATGACCGGAGAGGCCGTTTAGATAAGAAAATCGGCCAGCCTGGTAGATGGGACGGGCAGGGATGCAAATATCGTTTTGGAGCTATTTTGGAGCGCCCTAACGACGACGAAATCTCCGGGAGACAAACCCCTAAAGATCTGGTCATCGGCTGCGAGGTTTTGAAACGACTATCGGAGCGTGACGGCTAACTCTCCCGGGACCAGACAAACGGCGTCTCCCCCGGGAGAAGGCGGAGGGCCCAATGGGTTGACAAGTATACACGCGCGTATACACTGGCCAGCCACGCCAGACACCGTGAACTGTGAAATCTAGATCAATGAAGGCCGCCGCCTACATAAGGGTTTCGAGCGTAGATCAAGTCGACGGACACTCCCTGGAAGCCCAGGAGCGAGCCATCGGGGAATATTGCCGGAGCCGCGGTTGGGAGTTGGTCACGGTCTACCGGGAAGAGGGCAAAAGCGCCCACACCGACTCCATCCACAAGCGCCCAATATTCCGACAGCTGCTGGACGATTGCTCGAAGGGGCTTTTCGACATCGTGGTGGTCCACACCATGGACCGTTGGGCCCGGAACATGCAGGTAGCCATGGCTTCCATGAGCATCTTGGGCCGGGAAGGAGTTGAGCTTAAATCAGTCACCGAAGACCTGGACCGGTCAACACCGTTGGGAAAATTCTCCACCACCCTGGTGATGGGCATGGCGGAGATGTTCAGCGCCATGTTGGGCACCCACGTCAAGAAAGGAGTCTCGGAGCGGGCCCGTCAGGGGCTGCATCTGGGCGCGGTGCCCTTCGGCTACCAATCCTGCTGGGAGAACAAACAACTGGTCTGCGACCCGGAACATCCCGGAGGGGTGCACATCGACGCCAGAGAAGCCGTAGCAGTCCGGGAGATGTTCCGGCGCTACGCTTCGGGCCTTACCACCACAACCCAGCTGGCCACTTGGATGAATGACCAGGGATTTCGCACCCGTAACAAACATCGCAATTCGAGTGGCAATGGCGATCCAAGACTATTCACCAACGCCTCGGTGCGGGTAATCCTCCACAACCCTTTCTACGCTGGAAAGATCCGTCACAAAGACGAAATTCTGCCTGGAGTGCATGAGCCCTTATTTTCAGAACAACTTTACGAAGCGGTGCAGGCCGCTTTGAAGCGGAACCATGGGCGCAGCGAGACTCTGCATCCCAGGCCGGAACGGGAATACTTGCTCAAAGGGTTGATCCGGTGCGCTCATTGCGGATTGCCTATGTGGGCCCAGACCTATTCCAACGGGCGCAGATACTACCGGGAGCAGAAGGGCTCCCGGGGCAACGGGTTTTGCGTCAACCGCAGCGGGTCCATGCCCTGTGCCGTCCCAGACGATCAGATGGGCCGGATCATGGGGGCAATCGTGCTGCCTGAAGCATGGATGGACCGAGTCTTAGCCAGGGTTCACCTGGCGGATGAGGTGGAGAGGATCGGGCATGAACGGCAGCTTACCGAACAGCGGTTGAAACGCCTCGGGAAAGCATACGTAGACGGGCTCTACCCGGACGACGATTACCGGCGGGAGAAACGGGCGTTAGAAGAGAAGTTAACCCTCCTGGTAGTCCCTGGCATCGACGCCGCCAAAAAGGCAGGGAAGCTCTTGGAGAGCCTCCCCACGCTATGGGAAGAGGCCAACCTGGCAGAGCGGAGAAGCCTCCTAATGACCATGCTGGACGCCGTCTACGTGGACACGGTAGAGGAAAAATCCATCGTAGCCATCCGGCCCAAACCGGCTTTCCAGCCCCTGTTCGAGATCGCCACGACCCGTGAAGGCAGCGATGTGGTCTTAATAAACCAGCCGCCCCCGACTGACTTTGAGCCTGAGGCGGCTGATTCGTGTTTGTGGTGGAGACGGGGGAGGGTCGAACTCCCCGTCCAGAAGATCCCCTGATCGGATGTGCTACAGGCTTATTCGGCGATTTGTGTCTCGCCTCAAGGAGCTTCCACCGACGGAATCACCCTTTGGCCAGCCGAATTGTCTTTAGGCTCCGCTTATCGGCGTCACAGTGCCTGCATCCCGGACTTTTGGCGCCCGCATCCCCGCCTCCAGGAATAGCAGGGAGCAGACGTAGCCGCTGTTAGGCGACCTGATTAACGAGGGCGGTGGCGCCTCGGCCTGCAATCCGCCACGGAACGCTCCTGTCGAACCCACGCGTCCCCAAAGAGATACATCTGTATTTTCCCATATGGCCGCGGCCCAGTCAACGAAACAAGCGCATAAAGCCCCTTGTTTATGGGTTGACCACAGAATATCGCTCCAAGTTGGGATTGACGTTGCATCCGTTGCTGGCCATACTTGTGACAATTTCCGCGAGGCTGACGTGGCCCCTCGCCGAGTTCAGATCATACCTAGAACTGGCGCCTAGAGGAGTTTCATGGTCAAAGAGGTTTACTTTTTCACTGAAATGGGCTACACCGCCTATCCTCAAGATGAAGCTAGGAAACATGGGTTCAACAACCTGATGTTTCCCAACGAACACTTCAGCCCGGAGCGGGCCAATGAGCTATACGGGATGTATTTTGAGGAACTCCAATACTGCACGGAGACCGGCTTAGACGGCATCATGATCAACGAGCACCACAACAATCCGCTCTGCATGATGCCATCGGTCAATGTCATTGGGTCAATACTCTCCCGCACCACCAAGAAGGGCAAGATCGTTTTTGCAGGCAACGTGTTGCCGATTCACGAGAACCCGTTGCGAATCGCCGAAGAGATCGCCATGATCGATATCCTATCCGGGGGCCGGGTAATATGCGGCTTTGTCCGGGGGCTGGGCCAGGAGAGCATAGCCACCAACATCAACCCACTGCACAACCGGGAGCGGTTCGACGAGGCCCACGACCTGATCATAAAAGCGTGGACCACCCCCGGCCCGTTCCGCTGGGAAGGCAAGCACTACCAGTTCCGAGTTGTCAATCCTTGGGCGCTGCCGTTGCAGAAGCCACATCCCCTTATATGGGTCCCCGGCGTCGCCTCCCCCGAGACCGTGACTTGGGCAGCCCTCCACAAATATCCCTACATCGCCCTGGCGCCGCCCCTCAACTTGATGGACGAGATCTTCGACCTGTACGACCAAATCGCCCAAGAAGAGAACTTCACCGCCACCAGCGAACAGCGCGGATACGTCATAAGATGTTGCGTGGCGGACACCGATGAGAAGGCCTACGAAGAGGGCAAGAACTTCTTTTGGCAGATGGGCACTTCCTTTGGCGTGGCGCCCCGGCATTGGCAAGCGCCGCCCGGCTACCTGACCCGCGCGGCCGCCCAAGGAGGGCGTCAGCAGGTGCGAAATGCCAGCCGGGCCGTGCAACCGGCGGCCGCCGGCAACATTACGCCCGGCGGGCCTAACATGGAATACGAAGAGGCCCACGCCACCTACCAGCCCACATTTCCCATATGGCTAAAAAGCTTTCTCAGTAATTCGTCGATGGTCTTTCAACCATTGGCTAATTATGGGCCTTTTTGCGTGTTCCCAGCTATAATAACTCCATGATATGTCACTTTGCAGTAAGATGCCGTAGGCATCATGGAGGCACCTGATGGGTGACGGCGAAAAAGCCCCTCTCCGGCTCCAATTCAACCCCAAAGTCCGCCTGGAATTTCACGGCTCAACCATCACCTCCGACGCTGGTCTTCTTGCCTTTCGAGAGTTTGATGATGCCTTGGGCCTTACCGAAATCGCTGAGGACTACCTCCAGGAAAGCCGTACCGGACGCAATATCCTTCACCACCTGGTTCCGCTGCTAAGACAGTCGATCTACAGCCGCTTGGCCGGCTACGACGACACCAATGACGCAGTGCGCCTTTCCCAAGACCCAGCCATGCGAGTGATCGTGGGATGGCAAGGCTCGGAGCGGAAAGGAGCCAGCACCAGTGAGATGGGCCGGTTCGAGACGGAGTTCCTGACCCAAGAGGACAACCTGAAGGGGCTGGCACGAATAAATACCCAGTGGGTGGAACGAGCTATGGCCCATACCCTACACCGGCGAGTAATGCTGGATATGGACAGTTCCGAGAGTCCAGTGCACGGCCAGCAGGAGGGAGCAGCCTATAACGGCCATTTTGAATGCGTCTGCTATCACCCTCTCTTTCTGTTCAACCAGTTCGGGGATTGTGAAGCAGCTAAGCTACGGTCAGGCAACGTCCCCAGTGCCGATGATTGGCAAGAAGTCCTTGATCCGGTGGTGGAGCGTTATTTGACAGCAGCCTGACTGCTGCTGTTTCGTGCTGACGCCGCCTTCGCCAAGCCGGAGATATACGATTATCTGGAAGCAAGAAACATCGGCTACGCCATCAGGCTGCGGTCCAACCAGGTGCTGCAGCGGGAGATAGCGCCCCGGCTGATACGGCCTACGGAGTGGCTTTCCCCGAAGCCCATCGTCTCCTATCATGACTTCGTCTACCAGGCCCAGAGCTGGAACGTTGCTCGGAGAGTGGTCTCTAAGGTGGAGTGGCGCCAGGGAGAACTGTTTCCCAGAGTGGGCTTCATAGTCACCAATCTGAGCTATCCAAACATCGGGATAGTCCGCTTTTACAATGGCCGAGGCACCGCGGAGCAATGGATAAAAGAAGGCAAGTACGCCCTGAACTGGACCAGGTTGTCCTGCCACAAGTTCGTGGCCAATCAGGTCAGGCTGGAGTTGTTCGTACTGGCTTACAACTTGGGCAACTCCATGAGAAGGCTAGCCTTACCGGAGGCAATGAAGCACTGGTCGTTGACCAGTCTGCAGACCAGGATGATCAAGACTGGAGGACGGTTGGTGCGCCATGCCGGAAGGCTGGTGTTTCAGCTTGCTGAGGTGCTGGTGAGCCGGGAAATGCTAGGCGGGATACTGGAACGAATTGGTCGGCTTAGGCTGGCTCCTGGCTAGTCCACTTTAGGAGCGTCGGGATTGGTTACGGTTACGGGGTCGCACAGGGCAAAAGAGCTTCCCAAGGGGGAGACTTGGGCGTAGACCAGCGGTTTGGGGCTTTTACGCTTGGCAGTACAGTGGTTGCCCAATGAAAGCGGGGACTTTGAGTGAATCAGGCCGCATCAGGCCGCATTTGACGCTCTTGGAATGCGGGATTATATTTGGCGGTATCCCCGCGGGAGCTATATCCAGGAAAGGTGGTTTGATCTGGGGAATCCCGGACCAGATAATCACCGGAAACCCAGATACCGTGATCCGCAAGTTGAAGGTCGCCCTGGACGTTGTGGACCCCGGATCACTGGTGTTATGGGACCGGGAAGGCCCAATGTCCCACCAAGTGGCCATGCGGTCCATAGATCTGATGACCCAGGAGGTGATTCCGGCGGTGAAGGAATACCAGGCCGACCGGGAAAGGGGTAGGAAGTCGCTGGCCACGGCCTGAACGATTTAACGAGGATTGCCAACAACGGCAGGGGCGCACGGCCGTGCGCCCCTACGTATCCACCACGATTTTCAGGATTGGTTTAATGTCCGCGGGCAAAGGCTGAAGGCGGTATGGCGACAGGCCCTGCGATGGCCCCGGTCATGTAATCGTACAGATTGCCCGCGTTCATGCGCATAACGTGGGGCGCCATACCGTGCTGGCCAACATCCATGGGGTAGCGTTCGGTCATCTTTGTGAGGTTGGCAACCGCTTCGTCTTTGGTCATGCCTCGGTCGATGCCGTCTTTGACGTACTCCTTCCACTCCTGGATGAAAGAGCCCTGCTCGTCCAGGTATCCCTTGTCGCACAAAGCGCCATGGCCGGGTACGAATATCTGCTCGTTCAGCTTGCGCAGCGACTCTATGGCCACCAGCCACAGGTCGGGGTTAGCCTCATGGAGCCAGGTCTGCACCTTGTGAAAAATGTTGTCGCTGGTGAAGACAACGCCCTCTTCCTTGATAAGGATGGCCGCCTGATACAGGGTGTGGCCGGGCATGTGGATCATCTCGAAGGTATGATCGCCCACGTGCATGGTCATGCCGTTCTTGAAGGTGATCACCGGCATGTTGGCGGTATATCCCTCCAGCAATGCGGGCTCCTCGGGTCCGAAAGCGCCAACCCGGGCCACATGCTCGTCCATGTTGGTGTTCATCATGCGGGTCCGCACACCTTCATGAGCCACCACCGGCGCGTCGAAAAACGCATTCCCTGTCCAGTGGTCGCCATGCGGCTCGGTGTTGATGATGTAACGCAACTCCCCGTGCTTCGCCATCTCAGCCTTGAGTTTGAGGGCGTCACTGGGTTTATGAGGGCTGTCTATCATGACCAGTCCGTCGGAAGTTTTGACGAAACCATGGTTGCAACCCCGAACCTGGGTCTCCACGAACACGTTGCTGGTTATCTGCTCCACGGCGGACCTCCATCGTTTGTGGTTTCCTCAAGTGATTGACTGGCAGCTTAACGTCCGGCCAGAGGTGCGTCAACGGGCGTCAACGCCGCCCGCAGGACAGGGCAAATGGTCTAGCGCTGATGGTCTAAGGTAAGATTGAACTACTTGCCCTTAAATCCATTTAGCTTTCAACCTGCGCGAGTCTCGAAAAAACAAGGATTAACGTCTCATGCATGAGGAAGGTCATGACCCGACGGCGCCTGCGGACCCTTTGCGCGACTGGTATGTCAACACCATCTGGGGCAAGCGCGTCAGCGACGACGACACGCTGTTCGAGGTGATGAGTTTGCAGGTGTTTCAGGCCGGACTTACCTGGCGCATGATCCTCAACAAGCGGGACGGGTTTCGCGCCGCCTTTGGTAGCTGGAATATCGAGACCGTGGCCGCGTTCGGGCCCATCGAAGTAGAAGCGCTGCGGAACGACCCAGCGATTATCCGCAACCGGCTGAAGATCCAGGCCACCGTCGACAATGCCCGCACGGTTGTAGCGCTCCAGGACGAGCACGGCAGCTTCTGCAACTGGTTCTACGACGTCTTGGAAGGAACGGAATACCCTGCGATTCAGAAAACCTTGCGGAGCACCTTCAAGTTCATGGGCCCGGAAATCTCCCGAATGTGGCTGATGGCGTCCGGCCGCATAACCAGGAAGGAGGGCGACAAATACCGGCCGTAGGGCTCTCCCGATCTGATGGACAATCCCGGTCACCGGCGCTACTATTCCTTCATCGTGACCAGCCGCCGAACCAAAGGGTAAAACGAGCGCCATTCCCAGATATGGAAGGTTTGACCCCAGCTCGCCGTACCGCCTGAAAAGCCCACCATGTCTTATCTCATACCGACCCTTACGTCTGCAGGGCCACCCGCCGCCTGTTTCCGGACGGTAGAAGAACGATGGGTCTAGCCTCAGACCATCCCAGCCAGCATGGAGAAAAAGCATGAGAGCCGTGGTATACAAAGGTCCCTTCGAAGTTGCCGTGGAGAGCGTTCCCGACCCTTCGCTGAAACACCCCAACGATGTCATCGTCAGAATCACCTCCTCGTGCATCTGTGGCTCCGACCTTCACATGTACGAAGGGCGTACCGCTGCCCAGCCCGGCATCGTATTTGGCCACGAGAACATGGGGGTGATACAGGAAGCCGGATCGGCTGTCAAAACGCTGAAGGTGGGCGACCGGGTGGTCATGCCATTCAACGTGGCCTGCGGTTTCTGCAAGAACTGCCAGCGCGGCTTCACCGGGTTCTGCACCACGGTGAATCCGGGTTTCGCCGGCGGGGCTTACGGGTACGTCGCCATGGGTCCGTGGGGCGGCGGCCAGGCCGAATTCCTGCAGGTCCCCTTCGCCGATTTCAATTGCTTGCCCCTGCCGGCCGGCGGCGATTTCGAGTCCGACTTCGCCTTGCTGGCCGACATATTCCCCACCGGCTACCACGGGGCGGTGCTGGCGGACGTGAGCCCCGGAGAGAGCGTGGCGGTCTTTGGCGCCGGACCGGTGGGTTTAATGGCTGCCTATAGCTGCGGAATCCGCGGGGCAGCCGAAATCTACGTGGTGGACCACGTTCAGGACCGCCTGGACAAAGCAAGGGACATGGGTGGCATTCCCATCAACTTCGACCAGGGAGACCCAGTTCAGCAGATCAAGGACATTCGGGGCGGCGAGGGGGTGGACAAAGCCATCGACGCCGTCGGCTACCAGGCCGCGGCCGCGGGTTCATCCGCCGCGGGCGGCGAGCAGGATGAAGTGCCCAACATCGTATTGAACCAGTTGATCGACGTGGTCAACCCGACCGGAGCGCTGGGTATTCCAGGGCTGTACGTGCCCACGGATCCCGGCGGGGTGGACGAAAACGCCAAGCGGGGCGCCCTATCGATCAACTTCGGGCGCCTGTTCGAGAAGGGCCTGCGGCTGGGCACCGGCCAGTGCAACGTAAAGCGTTACAACGCCTACCTGCGTGACATGATTATCGCCGGAAAGGCGAAACCAAGCTTTGTCGTCTCCCACACCGTTTCTTTGGACGCCGCCGCGGACGCCTACACCAAGTTCGACAAGCGGATCGACGGGTACACCAAAGTCATCCTCAGACCCTGATTCGGACCGCTTTTGGTGGAGGTCACGCCGGTGATCGTTCTGGATATTTGCTTTGCTCCGGCACGTAGTCTTCGAAGTGGGGCATCACTTTTTCGGCGAACATCTCCATGGACTTTAAAACCTTTTCATGGGGTATCTGCCCCAACGAGAAGGTGCAGTTCAGGTAGGTAACGCCGGTATTTTGGGTGAGGTAACGTATCTTCTGGGTAACGGCCTCAGGCGTGCCGAAAAGCCAGTCTTGGTATAGCGATACCGGATCGTCCTCAATGTCCAAAGGGGGAGTCAAGTCGGTTCTAGCTTTGCCCGAGTCCACTTGCAGGGTGTTGGTTCGCAATCCCCGGGCGCTCCTGGTGTGCCACACGGCGTGGGGAAGCTGGGCCCTGGCGTCCTCCTCAGAATCCGAGACGTAGACGCCTCGCTGGACGATGAACTCCTGGGGCCATGTCTTGCCGGATAACCGCAACGCCTCCTGGAACGAATGCCACGAATCGATGATCCGATCCGTGGAACCCGCAGTCCCGCCAGTTATCACCTTGAGCCCTTTTCCGATGGCCGACGCCATGGATTCGATGCTGGTGGTGGCGCGCCAAAACGGCGGGTGCGGCTGCTGCAAAGGGCGGGGCAGGATAGTCGTCTCGGGGATCTGATAGTAATGGCCTTGGTGGGAGAATGGCGCTTGCGACAGCGCGCTGCTAATGATGTCTAGACACTCTTCGAATTTGCGCCGGTTCTCTGCTAATGGCTCCTGAAAACGCTGGAACTCGTATTCTTGATAGCCGGTGCCGAATCCCACCTCCAACCTTCCGTTGGTCAGGTGGTCCAACATGGCGATCTCTTCCGCCGTTTGAATGGGATTGCGCAACGGCAGCACCACAACGGCGGTGCTGAACCGGATCTGCTTGGTGTGCTGCGCCAACGAGGCGATAAGCATCAACGGATTAGGGAGAAAGCCATAGCTGGAGAAATGATGCTCGGCGGCCACCACATAATCGAAGCCCAGTTGGTCCGCCAGCTTCACCTGCTCCAGCGCGTTGTTGTATATCTCCGACGACGGCAGCATATCCGGCGACTGCATCAACAAGAATATCCCAAATTTCATGGTGTGCTTTTCCTCGATTCCATAAGATCGGAACGCTGGCTGGGGAGCGCTATTAGGTTGGGCGCTTCCGGCCGGTCTTTTCCTCGAACAACTGCCAGGTGCGGTCGTTGAACGGGTAATATTTGCCCGGAGAGCATTTTTCGATCTCCAACTGGGCTTTGATCACCTCTTCGACGCTCTCGCGCTCGTGGGCGATCTTTATGACTTCATCCACGATGGCATGGGGCACGACCACGGCGCCATCGTCGTCTCCGACTACCGCGTCGCCGGGACGGACCAACACGCCGCCGCATTGAATGGCGTCGTTCACCTGCCACGGCCAAAACTCGGCAGGACCTTGTTTGGAGGTGGTGCTGGCGCTGTAGACTGGGAAGCCGTATTCCTTTAATGACTTGCTGTCCCGGGCACCGCCGTCGGTCACCAATCCGCCGGCTTCCCGCTGTTTTAATCTCAAGAATTTGATGTCGCCGCCAATGGAACTGTACTGCCAGCCCATGGCGTCAATGACCAACACCTCGCCGGGACCGCACAACTCGAACGCCACGTATTCCGCCGACTGGTCGCCCTTGGGCTTGTCATCCGCCAGGTCGGGGCGGTGGGGAACGAATCGCAGGGTCACCGCACAGCCGGCCATGTTCTGGCCCAACTGGAGGGGCCGGGAGCCCTCGACGTAGCCCATGGGCCAACCCTTGACCCAGAGAGCGTCGATCAACGTTTGCGTGGGGATATTTTTTAGGATCTCCAGGGTCTCATCTGAGATCGAAGATTGAGCCACCGCAGTTTGGTCTACCATAGATCACTCCCGTTTATGAGTCGGTGTTGATCGACTCGGATAGGGGACTACCTGAAAGCCATATCCTGACCTTGTCGAACCATCTTTTCGGACAACCAGTTAGCTGATTCGCCAGCTAGCGGTTGATAAGGTGCTTAACCAGTTCCTTTTCGTTCAGATCAGTTCCCCAGCCGGGTTTCTGAGGTATCGTCATATAGCCATGTATGATCTCCGGCGGCTCAGTGACCAGGTCGTCCTTCCAGGGTACATCGTCGATGTCTATCTCCATGATGCGGACGTTGGGCAACACCCCGCAGAGGCTGGCGCTCATATACGACGATAGGTGGCTGTAGTAATTGTGAGGCGCCACGTTCAGCTCGAACACCTCCGCCAGATCACCCACTTTCTTGCTCTGGCTGAAACCGTTCCAGGGAACGTCGATCATAAATATGTCGGCCGCGCGTTGCTGGTAATAGGGCAGGTAGTCCCTCATGCAATAGAGGTTCTCGCCGGTGCATATCTTGGTGTCCGTCGACTCCTTGATCTGCCGCAGCGCCTCGGGAGAGTACATGTCTATCTCTAGCCACAGCATGTTGAACTGCTCCAGCATCTTGGCTATTCGCATGCAGGCCTCGGGCTTGAAGTTGAAGTTCAGATCCAGATTGATGTCCACGTCGGGGCCGACGGCGTCGCGGAACGTGCCGATTAGCGTTTCAATGTGCCGGAGCAATGGCGTGGAAACTGTCCCGTCGGTGGTTCCCCCTCCGATGGCGAATCCACCGCCGTAAACCGTTGCCGGATCCCCCGGCATAACAATGTTGGTCTTCAACGCCGTGAACCCGCGCTGGACTACCTCGTGGCCCAAGTTTGAGATATCTTCCATGGTCTTTAGCTGGGGCACACCGATAATGTCGGCCGCCCTCGCCCTACTGGTCCCGCAATGGGACCAGTAAACACGAACGCTTTCCCTGGTCGGACCGCCAAACAGCTCTGTGACTGAGATACCCATGGCTTTGGCTTTGATGTCGATGAAAGCGCAGTCGAGCCCGGCGATCGCTTTGGCCGCAATCCCTCCCGGGCTCTGGCGGGTGGAGCGGAGCATGTCCCAATAGCGCATCTCAAAAGCCTGGGGGTCTTTGCCCAAAAGCCCCGGCGCCAAATCTTTGATTGTGCCCACCACGCCGTTGGGAGACCTACCGTCGCTGCACTCGCCGTAACCGGTGATACCCGCGTCGGTCTCAACTTTGACAAAGGTCCATGGCCGCCAACCCGCGTCAACGATGTAAGTGTCTATGTTCGTGATTTTCATTCCAGCCTCGTTTAGGGGTGATGATGATCCAAGCTGATCGGGTATCATCCTAGCGCCGTCGCCTAGAACGCACAAGTTCAGGGAAAATCCCATGTGTTCGATGAGGTGTTGTGGGCCAGGAAATCGTTTCGACAGTATCCTTCCGAATCCAACAAATGCAGCAAATTAAGTTCTCATGGTTGACGGGGATTGAAGGCGCACTTAGACTCCAGCCAGTTAGCATGATTCGGGTTATGTGTTTCATTGGCTGAGGAGTTTGAGATGCCATTTGCCGAGCTGGGGGAGAAGCGAATCTGGTATGAGATCACGGGCGAGGGCGAGCCGCTGGTGCAACTTCCCGGCGGAGCCTTGGGGCTTCGCAACTTTTCACGGGTCACGCCAGTGCTGGCCCGCCATTTCAAGGTGGTGGATTTCGACGTAGTGGGCACTGGCAAAAGCACCCCAACCCCGCCGGGATACACCTTGCAGGATTGGACCGACGATCTTCGGGACCTGATGGACCTGCTGGAAATCCCCCGTGCCCATCTGCACGGCACTTCGACTGGAGGCTTCACCACGCTTCGGTTCGCCGCTCAGCACCCGGAGCGGGTGAATAAGATGGTGCTGGTTGGCGTAGTGGCCCGGTACGATACGGCAATGCGCTTGAATAGGAAGTTGTCCAAAGCCCTTGCCTCGAACGTGGGCATGGATGCGGTGGCGGAGCTTACAGCCCAGGCAGTGCTAACCCCGGAATTCTTGGACAGCCCGGAAGCCGGCCCGCTGCTGGACCAGATGCGGTCGACATTCAGTGAGATTCCCCCAGCCGCTTATATAGCCACCACGGAAGCCTGTGAGGCTGTGGACCTGGGCCCAGACCTGGCTCGCGTCACAGCGCCCACACTGGTGATCAATGGCGAGTTCTCCGCTAACTCACCGGTGGACACCGGACCGCTGGGCATCGGTGGCCGCGGCATCGCGGAAGGGGTGCGTGACGGACGGTTGGAAGTGATTAAAGGAGCTAGGCATCTGGTGATGATGGAGCGGTTCGAGGAGGTCTGCGATCTCATCATCGATTTCCTCGAAGATTAGCCGGGTTCCCTGACAAATCAACACAGGGCAGCCGAACAGTCGCAGTAAACCAAACCGGCGCTCCCAACCGGAGCGCCGGTTTGGTTTATGTGGGCTTAGACCCGCGAGCACGTCTACAAGTTGTACTGGGGGTCTTGGTAGCCGTCTTCCTTCTGGTAGACCTGGATCCGGTGCCGCATGGTGTCGCACACCAAGAGGCGGTTGTTCTCTTGATCGAAGGCGCAGTAGCTAGGCATGCGGAAATACTGCATCACGTCTGGGTTCTTGGCCTGGCGGTGCCGCATGCGCATACCCGGACTGACCTCCATCGACATAGCGGCCCATTTGGAAATCTCGTGGGCATCGCCCCGCAATGTCGCCAAGGTTGGGCCTTCGGAGTCGAAGATTACTATCCTTTCGTTCATCCAATCGACCACGTATACGTCCCCGTCTCCGTCCACCGCTACATCCGCCGGGTGATTCAGATCGTTGGGATTGACCCCGATGTCTTGGACCAAAGCATGTTCATAGGGCGTGCTGCCGTCGGTGGAAACGCCGGTGATCCGTCCGGACCCAAAGGTAAGCAAGTGTGCGCCGTCCGGGCTAAATTTTTGGACCCGATGATTGTTCCAGTCGGCAATGTAGATATCGCCGTTGTTGTCAATGGTGATGCCCCAGGGCATGTCCAACTCGCCGGGTGCGCTGCCTTTGACGCCGAACCCGCCGATGTACTCGCCATCCTTGCTGAACTTTTGGATGCGGCTGTTCATCCCGTTGACCGCCCAAAGGTTGTCATCGGCATCGAACGTAAGCCCCGTGCAGCCCTTAAAATGTCCGGGGCCTTCACCTTCCTCTCCCCACGTGCGCAGCAGGTTGCCGTCATTGTCAAAGACGGTGATCCGATTCTGCCATTCGTCCGAAGCGTAGACGTTCTGATCCCGGTCCAAGGCCAAGCCGGATAGGAAAACGAATTCGCCGTTGCGGCCGAACTCGTGGATAAACTCCTGGCCCACCGTAACCTTGGAAATGCAGGGAGTGCGGTTTGCGACGAACAAAACGCCGTCTTTCGCGACAGCCATGGCCACAGGCCAATTGAAGCCCATGCCCGCTGTTGCCCTGCGGCCGACGTTATGGCTATAGGTCCAAGCGCGCCCGGCAGCTAACGTGTCGAGTGGCATATCTCACCTTCCCCAAATTCTTTCGATTCTCTCGCGGGATTTTTGGCTCGTCTAACCGAACTGATACTCCGTGGTCGCGCCCACCAGGGCCAACATCTCGCCGACGCGAGAATCCACTTCGGTGTCGTCCCAGTCGATGTCACCGCCGGACTCGGCATAGTCCATGAGTTGCCGGCGGGTTTCTTGTCCCACTTCCAGGTAGCCCATGTGGTCCAAGGCTGAGTTCACAAATTCGTCCGGCGTGGTCACACCGGCGGTCTTCATATACCCGATGATGTTGCGCACGCCGGGCAGATTGGTGTCGGCTACATGGTCGGCCACAAAGTTGATCCTGGCCAACAGAGAACCGCTATTGATCCACTCCTTGCCGGTGTACCAACCCTCCACGCTGGGAGGATTCAAAAGGTCCTGGCCCATGTACGACGCTTGCGGTCCGATCTCCGGCAGGTCGGGGCCCAACCTACTGTTTAGAGTGAGAATGACAACTGCGGCCGGCGGCATGGAAGCAGCTTTCGACGAGTTCCTGAAAGCTAATCCGGTATTCGAGACCACCCAGTTGCTCGACGAACTGCGCCGCACCGAATATGGGCGCTTGGACCGTCTGGGCGAGGTTTTTCTCGACTACACTGGGGGAGGCCAATACGCGGACTCCCAGGTCGAAGAATTTTCCCAGTTGTTGGGCGAAGGTGTGTTTGGCAACCCCCATTCGGACAGCCCCGCATCTTCGAAGACAACCACTCCTAGTACTACAACGACGCGTTATGAGAAAACACGCTCAGGTCGTCTTCTTCAGCTACGGACCGTTCATCATGGGAGACTCGCACTCGTTCGTTGCCAGCTTCAAAATCCGCCCACGAGTTACCTTGTAGGATAACACGTCGTTGTAGTACTAGAGGTCTGGCCGGAAAGGCACTTCCTCGCCGAGGGTGAGGCGGCCTTCGAAGAAGGGACCATCAATTACCTTAATATCCCCGCGGTTGAGATAGGACTGAACCACATCAAGAAGATCGGTATTGACCTGATTCACGACCGGGTTAGTTGTCTTACGTCATGGCTATTGGAAAACCTGCAGGGCGTGCGCCACGGCAACGGCGCGCCCGTCATCCAGGTCTACGGTCCCACGACGATGGTGGACCGCGGGGGCACGATTACCCTGAATTTTTACGATCCCCAAGGAGAGTTGATCGACCACCGGCGCATCGACAGCCTGGCCGGGCGCGAACGAATCTCACTGCGGACCGGGTGTTTTTGCAATCCTGGCGCGGGAGAGGTGGCCCATGGGCTGAACGAAGAAGATATGGCCATAGCCTTCGCCGAGGGAGAGCGCATGACCTTCGAACAATTCCTGAGCGTGTTGGAGGACCGCGAAGGGAAGAGCGCCGGCGCGGTGCGCATCTCTTTGGGCCTGGCCACCAACTTCGCCGATGTCTATCGCTTTTTGACCTTTGCCAGAAGCTTCATCGATCATGCGGCCGGGGAAGTCTGAGCGGTTCTCGGCGTTCCTCCAGTCTTCCGGAGATCAATCCGCCGGACGGGCGCCCGAATAACTGGTCCGACATTCATTCCTCATGTCCAATCCGGCATCGGCGAATATCATCCGCCGCACGCCGGAACTATCAAACATGCCATCCTGAAGAATTGAAGGACCTGAGGCAACGGGGCGTCCCTCCCCAGATGTTTCCCCGCTGAAGCTGGCTCGACATGACATTTGGCTGGGAAATTCAATGGGATACTGGAACAGTTGGGATTGCTCCCATATCGAGCAGTGCGTATGATGGGCGGGATTCGCGAGGCGGCGGTGTTGGAGAACCATGGCTTCCCGCCTCTAACGCTGGAGGGCCAATGGCGGACAAGCTGCAACAAGGCGACCGTTTCCCCAGATTGAGTTTAAGGTTGGTGGACGGCGGTGAGATCGTCATCCCCGACGAGGTCCCCAGCCGGTATACCGCCTTGCTGTTTTACCGGGGCCATTGGTGACCCTATTGCCAGCGGCAGTTGGCCGCTTGGGAGCAGGCCCAGCAAGCATTGGCGGACCTTGAGTTAACCATCATAGTCGCCAGCGTTGACACTCTAGAACAGACACAAGAGGTGGTGGGCAGGGGGTTGACCTACCCGGTGGCCTATGGTGTCACCAAAGAGGAGTCCGAAACATTCGGAGCTTGGTGGTCCGAGGACCGGGGAGGTTACATTCAGCCGGCCGAGTTTCTCCTAGGCAGAGGAGGCGTTATCTTGGGATCAGTGTATGCCTCAGGACCGGTGGGACGTATGGGTACAGAGGAAGCCATCCGCCAGATCACCAACCGGGAACGGCGGCGCCGGGAGGAGGAAGAGCCGTCCCATTAGCAGGTCTTTGGAGCACTATGGCCAATCCAAGATTCACGAGACTCAATCAAAAACTTCAGCAGTCCCGCCTTAGGAGACAGAAATGAGCCAAGGTAAAGATTCCGGGAAAGACCTGGTGGACAAGATGGAAAGCGTTTGGGCGTCCATCGAGGAACTGTGCCGGGAACTCAGCGAAGAGGAGTGGAAGACCGCCACAGACTGCCCGGGATGGTCGGTGCAGGACCAACTGTCCCACTTGGCGGGCTCCGAGTCTATGATCCTAGGGCGCCCAGCGCCGGACCACATTCCCGCGGACACCAGCTACATCAAGAATGACATAGGCCGACGCAACGAAGTGCTGGTGGACTACCGGCGGCCTTCCACGGGCCAAGGGGTCTTCCAGGAGTTCAAAGAAAACACCGGAGAGCGCCTCAAGCTGCTTCGTGCGATGAATGAAGGCGATTTTGACGCACCGGCCCAAACGCCGATAGGCCCCGGCACGGTTAAGGATTATCTGGCGATACGCATATTCGACGCATGGGTGCATGAGCAAGACATGCGCCGTGCCCTAGACCGTCCGGGTGACATGGAAGGGCCGGTGGCGCAGCATAGTGTTGGCCGCATGTCCGCCGCCATGCCATACATCGTGGCGAAGAAAGCCATGGCCGCCGATGGGACAACCGTCGTGTTCAGCCTCACCGGCGCCGCGGGACGAACGGTTGCGGTCGAAGTGGAAGCGGAGCGAGGGCGCGAGATCCCAGAACCGCCGCTGTCACCCACCGTTGGCTTGACCATGGACGTGGAGACGTTCCTTTGCCTAGGCTCCGGCCGGTGGGAGCCCTCGACCGCATTGGAGTCGGGCAAGGTGGCCATGACTGGCGACCTGGTGCTAGGCGAGGCGATAATCAATCAAATGAACTTCATGATCTGAACACCGCCCGGTTGACCGCTCAAAAGGCCTGGCCAACCGGAAACGGCAATGGATCAAAGGCAGGGAGGCGCCGTCCTTGGCTTTATCGGCAAAACCTAGGTTTAAACTTTCGGCACGGCATCTACCCGGCGGGTTCCATTATTGCTGGATCATCGTCGGTATCCTGGCTTCGGTCCAGATTCTGGCAGGCTCCATCAGCTTGGCCGCAGGGATATTAGTGCCGTCCCTTACCGACAGCCAGGATGGTTTCGGCTGGGATATTTGGGCAGTCACTCTTGGCTTAGGGGCCTACTATCTGTTTGGCGCTATCTTTGCCCCCGCCGCCGGTTGGCTAGGCGACCGTTACGGCGCACAACGAATGATGATGGCTGGCGGGGTGCTATACGGCGCCAGCATGATCCTGCTCGGATTTATTCAAGAGTTTTGGCAGTTCTTCTTGGTATATGGGGTGATGCTGTCCATGACCCAGGCTATCTCCATGGTCCCCTTGATGGCTTCGATCAGTGGCTGGTTCCGGACCCGGCTGGGGCTGGGCACGGGCATCCTGTGGGCGGCGGGTGGTTTGGGCAGCGCCATCTTCGCGCCGTTGATGGGGTTCTTGTTGGAGAATGTGGGATGGCCGGCGACCTTCTGGAGCATCGGAGCGGCTGGTGGTTTTATCCTGTTAGTGTTAAGCCTTTTCCTGCGAAACCGCCCCGCCGACGTTGGGCTGAAACCGTACGGCGCCGCTGAAGCCAACGAAGGCCAAGCGGCGCTTGGCCCAGTTCTAGAGAAGCTGCGTCTGAAGGTTTTCAACCAGCACATCCGCCGCACCCGGGCTTTTTGGAACCTTCCCGTGATCCACGGACTGGGTTGCGCCGGCCACGGGGTCATCCTTATCTTCTCGATCCCGCTGGCGGTTTCCCAGGGCCTCAGTCTCACCCAGGGCGCGGTCATAATCACTATTATTTCCACCGTGAGCATATTGAGCCGGTTTTCCACGCCGATATTGGCCGAGATGTACGGCTCCAAGAAGGTGATGGCCACCTGCCTGTTCATCCAAGGAATCACTGTGCTTGTGCTTTTCTGGGCGCAAGCCCCGTGGCATTTTTACCTGTTCGCTGGCCTCTTTGGGATAGGGTTCGGAGGGGAGTGGACCGGTTACTTGGTGATCAACCGCCAGTATTTTGGCAACGGGCCAATGGGCACGTGCTACGGCTTCCAGATGACCGGCGCTCTGTTGGGCCACGCCATCGCCACTTCCCTGGGCGGCCTGATTGTATACGCCACCGGTTCGTTTTACCCGGTCATGGCCATATCCATGGCATTCAGCTTGGGCGGAGTAGCGGTGATCCTTACGTTGGATTCCACCGCAAAGTTGCTGATACCCGATTGGGAAGCGTCCCTCCCGCCTGAGGCCCGGTCGGAAATTCCCAAGGGGGCACTGGCGCCCGCTGGCGACTAGCTGGGAGATTGGCTCCTTGAGCCCCCGTTTCTGAAATATGATCCGCAACCGTCAAACTTACCGTCAAATACACCTGCGACTACACCGGCAAATTCATGGAGGAAAGGTATGACCCTGGAACGACCTGAGTATGTTTCTGATCTGATCGTGTATCTGCTTAATGGCCTTGGCATTGAATACGTTCCACTGAACCCCGGCGCCACAACCAGGGGGATCCACGAATCCATCGTCAATTATGGGGGCAACCAAGCCCCTGAGATGATCACCTGCGTGCATGAAGAACTGGCGGTGGCGATGTGCGAGGGTTATTACCTGGCTACGGGACGGCCTTTGGCCACGCTGGTGCACAACATCGTGGGCTTGCAACATGCCAGCAAGGCCATCTACGAAGCATGGCTCAACCACACCCCGATGATAATCATTGGCGGCACCGGACCGGTGGACGCCTCCCACCGGCGGCCCTGGATCGACTGGATACACACCGCCCAGGTTCAGGCCCAACTCATACGAGACTATGTGAAATGGGACGACCAGCCCCTGGGCGCCCAAAGCGTGGCCGAATCAATTCTTCGTGCGTATCAGATTGCCATGACCGAGCCTCGCGGCCCCGTCTACCTATGTTTCGACGTGGAGTTGCAGGAATCCCGGCTTCCGGAAGGATTCGTGCTGCCGGACTTGGCGCGCTTCCAACATCCGGCGCCTCCCGCTGGCAACCCGGATGCCGTCGGCCAAGCAGCCCAAGCTTTGCTGGAGGCCCAGTGGCCGGTGCTGGTAGTTGAGGGTTTGGGCCGGGAGCCTGGAGGATCAGAGGCTATGGCGGATTTGGTGAACGTTTTAGGCGTGCCGGTCATCGAGATCGGGACGGCGTTCAACCTGCCCAACAGCCACCCGATGAACGTCACCGGCGCCAACGCCGACGTGCTGAAGGACGCTGACCTAGTACTCAGTCATGTTTGGAATCAAAGGGATAGAGGCGGTGCAGTTTGGTTCGGGCGTCATGGGTATTGAAGCGCCAGTTGATGGTAGCTTGGGCGGTGTTGCGCTCCGTAACCAGGGCCTGAACCTCCCGCCCGAGAGCTTCCTCGTCGGGGAGTCGCTGTCTGAGGCAGGAGCGGGACAGTACGCTGAACTCGATTTCCGCCATATTCAACCAACTCCCGTGCTTGGGGGTGTAGTGGAACTCCAGCCGTTTGGCAATCCGCCGGGCCTCTGCCGCCGGGAACGCCTCGTACAGCGACGCCATGCGGTGAGTGTTCAGGTTGTCCAGGACGACCCGGACCACCTCGACCTCCGGATAGGCCTCGTCCACCAGCCATCGCATCTGTTGGGCAAAGTCCTCCATCGTGCGCCGTTGGGTCACCGCCACGTGCCGCCACCCGGCCTGCGGCTCACAGGTCAGGAACAGGTTCCGTGTGCCCTCGCGCCGATACTCGTAGTCCTGCCGCAGCGGAATTCCGGGCCGGGGCGGCAGAGCCGGCCGCGTCTGGGCCAACAACTGGGTGGAGGTCTCGTCAAAGCAGACCACCGGCCTTCGCGGGTCATACGGCTCCTCGTATAAGTCCAGCACTTCCTCCATGTGCGCCACGAAGTCGGCGCTCACCTTGGGGATGCACCACTCTTTCTTCTGCCAGGGCTTGAGAGCGTTTTTTTGAGCCGCTGGCGCACCCCTTCATGGGACATGGAGGACGCCAACCCCAACTCGACCACCTTGCCAGCCAACAGGCGCAGGGTCCAGTGGTCATGCCCCTCCGGGGCTGGGCTGCAGGCCAGCGCGACCAGGTGAGCCTCACCCCGGTCGTCCAACTTTCGGTACCGATGGGCTTGGGTGCGCTCCCATAGGGCCCCTTCCAACCCATCCTCGACAAACCACCGCTTGATCCGGTACACCGTGCCCGCCACCACATCGAGGGCTTCGGCCACCCGGGGAGCCGGCCAACCGTCGCCGGTCTTGAGCAGAATCCGCGCCCGGATGGTCATTCGAGCTGGGCTCTTCCCGCCGCGTACCAGGCGTTGGAGATTTTCCCGTTCTTCCGAAGTCAGCCGGACTGGGTATTTTTCCCTGACCATCACCGCCACCCCCATCAACACTGTCTGCCCACCAGAGTAGCGCGATCGGTCACTCCCTCACATCACCATCTAAAACAAGTTTGACTCAGTACTAGTAGTGGCGGTGGGGGTAAAAGACGTGGAATCTGTATTGACCCGGGCCGTGACCGAGCAGGGAAGCCCCCAGGCGGGGTTGCCTCGAACGGCCTCGGGTTACGGCAGGCAATACGAGAGCCTGGTTTCTGAAGGAACCAAGTTGATACGCATCGGCCTGAACGACTATGGCGTGAAAGCATGGCCCAGCAGTTACGGACGTTTGTTGCCCACCGACGTAAATATCCTAGAGGTCTGGCCGGAAAGCCATTGGCCGGGTTTCGCGCTACGCCAGACAGACGTATTATAGTCTTATGTGGCATGATAGTATCTGTAATACGGTTCAAGAACCCACTCTTACATCGATAATCGTCGCTAAGAAAACGACGACTTGGGGAGAATCGGGGTTTCCGTCCGAGTTTCTAGGCAACGGGGCGTTGGTTCTGGCCGAGCTGGCCAAAAAATGCCGGGAAGCCAAAGACGCCGGGTTGGAGAAACGGGCGGCGGATCGAGCAGCCAAAGCCCGGCCAATCCACGACGGGGTTTACCAGAGGGCCCATCAAGACCTGAAAGAACGGTGGTGGGACCAGACGCCAACCTCCACTGCCCGGTTGGCTGCCGAGATTTGGGAGGCGATCAAAGAAGAAGATTGGGTGTTGGTCCACGGCTCGCTGAGCGGCTGGGAACGCCGTTTATGGAACGTCGACGACCCATCGAGATGGGTGGCCGGCGGTGGCGGCACCGGCACCGGCATGGGTGTGGCCATGGGCGCGGCGTTGGCCTTCCGGGGGACGGGCAAGGTGTGCGTCAGCATCCAGAACGACGGCGACCTGTTGTACACCGGCGGCTCCATGTGGACCGCCGCCCACCACCAGATCCCCATGCTGGTGGTGATGTTCAACAACCAGTCTTATTACCAGGACGTCGGCCACCAAAGCGCGGATGCGGGAGAGATCGCTGGAAACGGTGGGAGTGGGCGTTTCGCTGGAAGGGCCCAACACCGATTTTGCCACCTTGGCCAAGAGTTTCAGCCTCTACGGCGACGGCCCGATCTTGGACGCCGGCGACATCGGTTCGGCATTGAAACGGGGCTTAGATGTGGTCAAGAACGAAGGCAGATTGGCCCTGATCGACACGGTAGTCCAACCCAGATAGGGGAGCTGCGGACAGCGGAGACCGAAACGTCCCTTCCCCCGTAAAGGGGGAAGGTTAGGCTGGGGGCCAGATCCCGCCGGTAAACACGGTAAACCCTACCGGCTCGATCAACAAATCCGCGAACTAATCCCCGGCGGCAGGCTGGGCGGTTTCCTTCACGTTTGGTTGGGTCCCGGTGCGCAGGAAAATCCCCGCGGCGGTTAGCGAAAGGCCGGTGAAGCTGAGGATGAACAGTGTCTGTTGAAGATCGCCTAACGCCTCCTGTAATAACCCGGCGGTCAACGGCCCCATGGCGGTGCCGACGGACGACATCATCATGGTGAAGGCCACCGCCACGGCAACCTGACGAGGACGAATTCCAGGCAGGTGGAAAGGAACGGTGAATAGTATGGGCCAGAAGCCCCAGGCGACACCGTTCACGAGCGTCAGCGCGATCAGGATCGGGATGGAGCCAGTGAAGATCATCCCCAGGTAGGTCACCGGCATCAAAACGCCCAGGATCTGAAGAATCAATTTGCCATGGCCTTTGTTCATTACGATGTAGCCCATGACCAAACCCGCCGCGCCGCCCACAAAAACTCCCAGGGCCAGGATCGCGCCCGACCATTGCAGGGATAGCTGATAGGTGTTCAGCATCAGGGTTGGGTAAAAGGCCAGGAAGGCTGACCAGCAAAGGGTGGCCCCTACGAAGCCGAACCCTTGGACCCACAAATCCCGATGGGCCAGAGCGCCCGCCACCAAACCGGATTCTGGCGCCTGCGATGGCCTTTGCTGTCGTGCCGGCTGCGGGGCGTGGCGTTCCCTTCCGAATATCATCCATAATATGGTCAGCGCCACGAATAGTCCGGCGAAGACGTTCAAAGTGGCCCGCCAGTCATCCCCAAACGCGGCCAGCATGAAGGGCGCCGCCGCCAAACCGCCACCCACCACCACGCCAAACAACATATTAGAGACGCTGTTAACGAAGACTATCTCTCGAGGAGCGAACCATTGTTGGGTCAAGGAGACCCGAGCAGGCTGCCGCGCCATCACGGTGATCCCAAAGGCCAGGCGCCCGGCCAAAAGCACGGCGAATACCGGCGCCCATCCCTGAACGAATAGGGCCGCGCTCCCCAGCACCATGGTCACCGAGGTCAGGATCTTCGGGCCGTAACGCGAGGTCCACCAGCTTAGAGGTATGGCCAAAACGATATTGCCCCAAAAAGCCGATGACCCCAACAGGCCTTGCTGCAGCGGTGAAATATTCAGGTCGGCGCTGATGGACGGAAGAAGGATTCCCAAGGTGGCCAACACCATGAAACCGGACACGCCGGACACCATCCAGATGCCAACGACCACCCACCGATAGCTGGATTGGAGCGGAAGGGACTCTGAGGATTCCGTTGACTCAGTGGATTCGCGACGTTCTTGCATTCTTTGGGACTGCTTGACCCGCGGCAGCCTGACGAGGTCTTGGCAGGTTGGATCAAAATCAATTTGGCGTGAAGATTTAGTATCCGGAGAAAGTGTATTCTCCATCACAAGGCGGGTCAATCGGGTTGTTGTGGGCGTAAACGTAAGGATTTTGGGTCTGGGGCGCGCTGGCCAGGCCGGAGAACGGATCCCGGCTGAGGAACCTGCCGGTCTCCGGGTCGTAGTACCTGGCCCGCAGGAAGTAGAAGTTGGTTTCGTCGTCCCGATGCTCCCTGGTGAACTGCCAGTAGTTGCTATCGCCGCCTGTCTGGGCGCGGATGGCGCCGAAGACGTCGTAGCTGTAGCTCGTTATTACGTCGCCGTTGTTGTCGGTCGTCGTCGTAGAAATACTTGGTCACCAGGTCCCGGGCGTCGGTCCGCTGGGTCAGACTGGAGGCGGCGTCGTACTGATATGCAGTCTCCCGGCCCAGGGAATCGGTCTCGGAGGTCAGGCGGTTCAGTGCGTCATAGGGGTAGACCGCCGATGGACAGCCGTCGTCCTTGGCTCCGACGCTGTCGTCATCGACGCCGTCGCCGGTGCCTGCCGTTCCGCACTCGGACCCGATTTCGGCCGGCTCCACCGGTCGCCCCCACCGGTCGCCCCGTCGCCGCGGTTGTACTGGGTCAGCTTACTGTTGGCGTCGGTGACGGTCTTTTTTGGTCTCAGGAGAACTCCAAAGCGATGTAAGAGTCTGTAAACTGGCACTGGCGCAAGAGTGAAGCAATCGTGTCACTAAACGGTCGCCAAATGAAATATTACCCATTATTAAATAGATTAATATAATCTGAAAGTAATCATGAACACCCCTGCAACAACTGTAATAAGGCATTCAGCCTGGCGGAGGAACGCGCTTCGTAAGGTCAAAAGCCGCGGAAAATCAGAGGTGATCTTGAAGCGAGTTCTGGGGTTCCGATTTGACAAATTTCCGAGGAATTTCCCGTATCGTCTGCTATCGTTGGACGCAAAATTCGGACAGGTAACTAAGTGTGAGTCCTGCTCCTAATATAAGCTCAGCTGTGGCTGTGAAGGAGGAGTGGTGCATTCAGGCCACCACTGTCTTTTTTGGGACGTCCAACCCGGCGCAGCGTTCATAGACGACTTTGCCTGGAAAGGGTTACAAACCCAGACCTGAAGACAGCATTTATACAGTCGACTTTGCCTATCTGTTGTGGGAATCAGGTAGCGTCCGTGTTGAGCGCGACCGGCACATCTTCGGCCCGTTCCCTGAGGCCACATTGCTCCGTGTTCTTAGGAATGCAGGGTTTCGGCCCAATCCAATCACTGATCCACACCAGAAACGCGTGTTTATAGGCGTTAAGGCAAAAAAGCCAACTGCCCGCCTCAGCTGTTCGTTCCAGAATCCACATCCACGCGTGCGTCGGGAATGTCCCACCGGTTATGGCCGTACCTTCTGGCTACTCACTCGCCAGCTTTGCGAGCAAATCATCGGTCGACTGAACATACCGTCTGAGACCATGATGCTAATCCCGATAGCCAGGTAAAGAAGAGCAGCATCGAATACATCCGCGCTTCTTGATCCCACGCGACAGAAAAAGCGGCCATGGCCAACAATCCCCCGGCGATGATAGCGGCCAATTGATCGCCAGTCCTGCGATACACAAGGTATGACACCGCTACTGCGCCTGTAGAAAAGAGGACGCTGGGCAACCTTAGGATCCATAGGCCATCTCCAAACACCGAGATGAAACGGCCCAGCACAGCATAATAGCCCCAGGGGTGCCTCACCTCGTAGTACCCGATTTCGGAAACCGATAGTCCGACTACGTTCCAGGAGTAGGCCTCGTCCATCCTGACGTTGTCACTCCCTAATGCAATGAGCCGTAGCGCCAGCGCTCCGGAAAATAGTACGACCAGCCAGAGTCGCCAGTCATCGAGACTCCCTCTAACCGGGGCGGGACGTTTACTGGGTAAGTGTGGGGAAATGAACGGCTCTTCTATTATTGGGATGAGGCCTTCTATTGGGGTCAGGTCTTCGATGGCAATACCGCCGCCGGGGTCGTCATCTCTTGGGCGTATCTCTTCTTCCGGCTCAAGGGCCGTGCGCTCCTGCTGCGTCCTAAGCTTGAAGTCTTCTAATGCTCCCAGCTCCGCCCGTATCGCGGTCTCTTCGTCATGTGTCCGCGCGAAGGGAGAGGCTCCTCGGTAGATTTCCTTTTCAGCAACGCTTCGAACCGCTGCCAAGCTTATCCCGGTCTGAGCCTCAACGGCTGCGCAATAATCGGCTATCGTCTGCCGCGGCAGGATGCCCAGACCACTAGCCTGCTCTACTTGCGTGATTAATGCCGCACCGCCTGACGTCATTTCCTGTCCCAGGGAGTCAATTGGCCGTATCCACTGTTTTGGCGGAGATCAACATGCGGGATATTAGGAGGATGCTGCACAGTGCACCGGCTCCGTACCGGCAATGGCACCATACCCGGCGCCTTCGATTCCGGCACGGGGTACCATCACTACCGTCACCCAAAGCATTATCGCAGCCATGACCGCGGACACCGTCACCAAAGGCGCCATTCCTCCTCGGACCCGCTCTATGCCCAAATAGATATAGGTCACCGCCGCCAAAGGAGTCGCTGCCGCCAAGAGTTTCAGGACCCTGCTGGATTCTTCGACGTACGCCTTGCCAAACAGATATAGGACCAAATCACCAAACAGATACACCATTAGGGCGAAAAGCCCGCTCAGCGCCACTCCGAACAAAAGCGCTCCCCGGGCCTGACGGGCGAACCCTCTGGAATCGAAGGAGCCTTCGGCGAATAGGGACAAGGCCAATTGCTGCGTCATGAGAAGAATGAGACCGGCCACTGCCCAAGAGATATAAAAAAATCCAGCTGCCTCCGCTCCGGCCATACCAATCACGAGCAATGGCAGAAGGTGCCATACCAGTATGGTCAGCACATGGGACGTAAAATTACTCAGGGCAAATCCTGCCATCGGGGCCAGCCGCCATGGATCAAACGCTAGAGGAAGCCGCCGGCTGCCGGTGCATTTGGGAAGCATGAAAACCATGGCAATCAGAATGGCGGCCAGCACGGCCGCCCCGTGCCCGGCCACGATGCCCAGGCCTGAACCTGCTGCTCCCAACAAAACGGCCAATGGGATGCGCAGAGTTCCAATCGTCAAGTTAAGTACCAAAACGAACGCGCCTCGGCGGTAAGCAATAAAAGCGAACCTGAGCAGATCCCAATGCCAGGATAGTCGGGGAAGTTATTGGCCAGATCCGGAGCGAAGGTCGGGGTGAAAATATAGACTGTCCAGAAACCGGTGGGATCGCTAGTGTTGGGGAATGGTGTTCGGTGTCGGGCTAGAATCTCCTGCTAAAGCAGGCTTAAAAATGTAGACGGCGCCATCGTCCTTCGAAGCAACAACGTCTATATTAAATCTTGCTCGAATTTCCGAAACGCCAAATAAGGTGTTCGCGGACCTAAAATCGTCGAACCAAACGAGATATGTATCGCCCTCTGAGACTAGCGATCTTTCAAGTCGATCTAGATCGTTTGTGGGAGTATTGGGAGAAGCGTATGAATATTTACGCGGGCTCACGGCTGCGGAAAATCCTGTTAGGACGTAGATCGCATCGGGTGCATTGCTATAAACTTTGCCCTCTAACGGAAAGCTTCGTAGGTGCTGAATAAGAGCGGATTCTCCCCAAAACACCGAACTGTAACCGCCGGCCCCGTTTTCAAGAGCGGCTGCTATGAACGAATAGGCACTTCGAAGCGGCACCACAAGCCAAACAGAAAACAACCCGACGACCAGCAATTGCCCCAGGATGCTCCACAACCGCCGGGTTTGAGATTGCCTGATCAAAAGCCGGTTGGCCATAGACAATATTTGCTCGATCGCCACGAAGAGGAAAAGCGTGATAAGGACATATTACACCGGGGCCAACAACCGGAAGCCGATTCTATCCAAGCCAGCGACCGAGGAACCGCTTATCAAAAACAGAACGTAGACGACCACAAAAATCACGGCGGGGAAAAGCTGTACCAGCTTATTGTTGGACTTTCCGCTAAGCGGGAATCGAATCAGAATAACGATAAGCGAAACCAACACCAACACCGATAACGCCCCAATTCCCTTCGAGATCGCAAAGTGGACCTCCCCCGCCGTGCTGGCGGCCCGGTCGAAGGGCAAAAACCACGATACAACCGCGTCATAGGTGTAGCCCAAGCTCTGGCTGAAGCTGTAGGAGGACGGCGCTCGCCTTCCGGTCAGCGGTGACGTCAAAATGTAGTTTCGAATCACCCACGCAGCTATTGGCAGGAGCGATATTGTGCTAAAGACCACCAGGTAACCGACCCTCTGTTTGAAAGCGACTGATTTCATTAAAAACGCGATCGAAACGGCTCCCGTCAGAACCAAAGTCACTCCAATGTATCTTTGGAGGCAAGCCAGAGCGGCAAAGATGGAAATGATAACCATGCGGGCAAAAAAGCGAGCACCGCCTTTCCAATGAAAATGGGAGTGCCAAAGTAGCTCTCAATGGCATATACGAAGGGCATTCCAGCCATCAGCGCAATAAAAACGCCTGCGTCCCGGTCTCGGCGAACCAGGCGGTAAAGTCCAAAGAGGGACAACGCTGCAAGGACAGCAATTAGCGCCCCGACCAATACCGGGTCTTGCAGCAAACGCTCGGGCTGGAAATCCATCAGGCGGACGCCCAACACGGTTTCCGTCGTGTTGACGATTTCTTCCACGCCAGGGGCTGCTATATATCGGGCACCTCCTCGTTCCACCGCATGGTAAAGGTGCTCGGCCTGAGGGGCACCGGTAATGCCAAGACTATGCCAACGCCAGTGAGCGCGCGCCGCTCTCCCTGACGGGCCGCTATGTGGTAAGCCCAATATGCGGCATGAGCAGCCAAGATGTGAAATGCGGTGTAATGGACGTAGGGTAAGATCGCCGCCGAAGCTATGTAAACCACCATCCATGCGTGAGATTTGCGTCGGCTCAAGCGTAATAATAAGGTGGACCCCATCAGTTGGACAGTATTGGAGCAATGTTAAGTGAGGGTCCCGCTGTCTTTCCCAGGTCTGCCAATGCTCTGCTTGGCGGCCACCTCCTCTCTTTTGAATGTTCATCTGATTGCACCGAGTCTCCGCTGAACACCTCCGCCGGTGTCCGGTACCCCAGGGCCTGGTGGGGCCTTTGGGTGTTGTAGAAGTGGAAGTAGGCCCCTAGTACTACAACGACGAGTTGTCTGGTAGGATGGCTGGACAGATGATGTTGGGTGGTTTGGGTGATGGATGCGGCGAGCTTCGAGCGGGTCTACGACAGCCTTCAGGAATTCCACGCCTTCTTTGCGGCCTCCTTCGGCCGCAAGCAGTGGCGGGATCACAGCGGGAATTACCTTCAGGCGCTGCTGGTGCAGGACCAGGAGCGGCGCAACGCCGAGAATCTCTCGGAATCGGTGGGCATCTCGGCCCGGGCGATGCAGCGCTTTCTCACCGAGGCCCGGTGGTCCCATGAGACAGTCATAGGGCGGTTGCAGGAATACTTGGCCCCCAGGCTGGGACACCTGGAGGCGGTGTGGGTGTTCGATGGCAGCGACTTCCCCAAGCAGGGCAGGAAATCGGCGGGAGTGGCCCGGCAGTACTGCGGCAGGCTGGGCAAGGTGGCCAACTGCCAGGGTGGGATGTTCCTGGCCTACGTCAGCCCGCTGGGCCGGGCGTTGGTGGACAAGCGGCTGTATCTGCCCAAGAGTTGGACCTCCGACCAGGACCGGTGTGCTGCGGCGGGTGTGCCGGAGGACCGGCGGAACTACCGGTCAAAGACGGAGTTGGCCCTGGAGATGCTGGAGCGGGTCCTGGAGTTGGGCTACCTCAGGGCCGAGTGGGTTGCCGGAGACGACGCCTTCGGGATGTCGCCGACCTTCCGGGAGGGACTGGCGGCCCTGGGGATGCGCTACGTGCTGGACGTTCCGGGCGGCACTACGGTCTGGCCCTTGGACCCGGCTTGGACCAGTCCGGAATATCCGGGGTTCGGCCGCCCCCGCAAACCCAAGCTGCGGCCTGGGCAGCGGCGGACCATGGAGCAGCGCGGTGATGAACTGCCGGATGAGGCTTGGCGGGAGATAACGGTGGCCCAGGGAAGCCAGGGGCCGCGCACCTACCGGTTCAGTGCCCAGCGGGTGCGGGCCACCAGGAGGCGCAAGCCCGGCGAGGAACTGTGGGCCGTCTGGCGCCGGAACCTGGACGGCAGCGAGCCCCGCTACTACCTGTCCAACGCTCCCGAGGGCACAACCTTGGAGACTCTGGCCTACGTGGGTGGGTCCAGGTGGCGCATTGAAACGGAGTTCGAGACTGAGAAGGGTGACGTGGGGCTGGACGAATACGAGACCCGCAGCTGGGCAGGGTGGCATCACCACATAGCCATGTGCCTGCTGGGTGGAGCGTTCCTGCTGAGCCTGCAGCAGGATTGGGGGGAAAAAGATGCCCCGGATCACGAGGCCACAGGTGTACCGGGTGGTGCGGGAGATGCTGCCCCGGGAGCAGTTCGGGCCCGATCAATTGCTGTTGTGGCTGGAGGATACGCAGCTACGCAACGAACGGGCTCGCCGTTCCCACGAGAGACGCCGCTCCACCCGCCGCGAAAGCAGGATGGAGCCGCCACCTTAAACCCGTCGTTGTAGTACTAGAAGTCTGGCCGGAAAGCCATTGGCCGGGTTTTGCGCTACGCGAAGCAGACCTACTCAAGGCTTATATGGCATGGTAGTGCATGTAATACGTTGCAACACCCACTATTTCATCGATAATCGACGTTAAGAGAACGCCGGCTCGGGGAGAAGCGGGGTTTCCGGCCAGACTTCTAGCCCATCCTTGGCTTCCCACCCGTTGGAGTAAGCCTTCAGGTAGACCTCCTCGTACTTCACCGTCCTCCACAGCCGCTCCACGAATATGTTGTCAGCGTACCTGCCTTTGCCATCCATGCTGATTCTGACTCCGTGCTGCTCTAGAGGTCTGGCCGGAAAGCCATTGGCCGGGTTTCGCGCTACGCCAGACAGACGTATTATAGTCTTATGTGGCATGATAGTGTCTGTAATACGGTTCAAGAACCCGCTGTTACATCGATAATCGTCGCTTAGAAAACGGCAGCTTGGAGAGAATCGGGGTTTCCGTCCGAGTTTCTAGGAGCCCGGTGAAGCTCTCGCCGGTGAACTGACTCCCTTGATCGGTGTTGAAGACTTCCGGCCTTCCCTTGCTCAGCGCATCCTCCAAGGCCTCTACGCAGAAATCAGCGTCCAGGGTGTTGGACAGCCTCCAGGCCACCACGCAGCGGCTGCACCAGTCCATGATGGCCACCAGGTAGAGGAAGCCCCGGGCCATGGGGATGTAGGTGATGTCCGCCGCCCATGCTCGGTTGGGCCTGGTGATCTCCATGTCGCCCAGCAGATATGGGTAGACCTTGTGCCCTGGTCCCGGCTTGCTGGTCCGGGGCCGCCGGTAGATGGCCTGCAGCCCCATGGTCCGCATCAGACGCTGGACCCGTTTCCGGTTTGCCGGGTGGCCCTGCCTATCCAGCCAGACCTTCATGCGCCGCGACCCATAGAATGGTGTGACAAGATACTGCTGGTCGATCTGCTCCATGAGGGCCAGGTCCTGCCGGGAAGGGGCCCTGGGCCGGTAGTAGACACTTGATCTGCTGATCCCCATTAAGGCGCATTGCCGGACGGTGGACAGGGCCGGATGCCGGCGGTCCACCGTCTCCCGCCGCCTCTCCCGGCTCATGGACCCGACCTCTCCGCCAAGAAATCCCGCTCAACCTTCAACTGGCCGATCTGCTGGTAGAGCCGGGGGACCAGGGCCTCACCGCTTTTCTGCTGCTTGTCCTGGTTTCCGCTGAAGACATTGGCCGCTCCTCCCAGCAACGCCTTCTTCCACGCCTGGATCTCGCCGGAATGAACCTCGTACCGGGCGGCCAGTTGGGCCACCGTCAGTTCCCCTTTCACCGCCTCCAAGGCCACCTTGGCCTTGAATGACGGACTGTGCTTCCTCCGTTCTTTTGACATGTCCCACTCCTCCTTCACAGCCACAGCTGCGCTTATTTTAGGAGCAGGACACTCACTTAGCTACCTGTCCGAATTTCCGGGTCCACCTCACAAGTCGTCGGCGACTGGTTCCGGTCTGTTGGTTGTCCGGTACGCTGATATCCAGACTATTAGAAATTCAAATGTCCTGTGTGTAATCCTATTTGCCCTGCGTTTGACCCCCTGATCACTCCGTTATCATTCCCCTAGCGTCTATCCCTGCCGCGTTTCCTACATCCCCGCCAACTCCCCACCCTCTGCCCACCCGGTTGAGCCGCCATCCGGCAGAGGCGTACAATTGAGCCGGCCCGAAGCCGCGGGCCTTTAATCCACCCGGAGCCCCCTTCCAGGAGACGCAGCATGCCCAGCAGCAGCAAGGATGAGTGGGAGAAGAATACCCTGGGCCCTAGCGTTGGGCGCTTTCCCCAGCGGCGGGAGCGGTTCGTCACCGACAGCGGGTTGGAGATAGACCCTCTCTACACTCCCGAGAATTTGTCAGACACCGGTGTGGACTACCAGCGGGACGTGGGGTTTCCCGGCGAGTTTCCCTACACCCGAGGCGTGCAGCCCAACACCTACCGGGGCCGAGTGTGGACCATGCGCCAGTATTCGGGCTACGCCACGGCCGCCGACACCAACGAAAGGTACAGGTACCTCCTAGACCAGGGCCAGACCGGGCTTTCGGTGGCGTTCGACTTGCCCACCCAGATCGGCTACGACTCGGACCACGTGCTGGCCAAGGGGGAGGTGGGCAAGGTGGGCGTGCCCATCTGCAGTCTGGCCGACATGGAGACGCTGCTGGACGGCATCCCGCTGGACAAGGTCAGCACCTCCATGACCATCAACGCCACCGCCTCGATTCTGTTGTGCCTGTACATCGCCGTGGCCAAGCGCCAGGGCGTGGCGCCCGATAAGCTCACCGGCACCATCCAGAACGACATATTAAAGGAGTACATCGCCAGGGGGACCTACGCCTATCCTCCCCGGCCCTCCATGCGGCTGGTGGTGGACGTGTTCAAGTACTGCGCCGAGAATGTGCCCCGTTGGAACACCATCAGCGTCAGCGGCTACCACATGCGGGAGGCGGGCGCCACGGCGGTCCAGGAGCTGGCTTTTACCTTCGCCGACGGAATCGAGTACGTGCAGGCGGCGATTGACGCCGGGCTGGACGTGGACGACTTCGGCCCCCGTCTTTCCTTCTTTTTCGTGGCGCAGAATAACCTGTTCGAAGAAGTGGCCAAGTTCCGGGCCGCCCGGCGGATGTGGGCCCGAATAATGAAGGAACGCTTTGGCGCGAAAGACCCTCGGTCGATGATGCTGCGGTTCCACACCCAAACCGCCGGCGTGTCCCTCACCGCCCAGCAACCCGACAACAACCTGATTCGTTGCACCGTGCAGGCGCTGGCGGCCGTTTTGGGTGGGTCCCAGTCGCTGCACGTCAACTCCAGGGACGAAGCGCTGGCGTTGCCATCGGAAGAATCGGTCCAACTCTCGCTGCGGACACAGCAGATATTGGCCTTCGAAAGCGGGACCGCCGACGTGGTGGACCCACTGGGCGGCTCCTATTATGTGGAGAGCCTGACCAACCAACTGGAAGAAGAGGCCTTGAAATATCTGAAACGAATCGATGATATGGGAGGAGCGGTCTCCGGCATCGAGGAGGGATTCCAGGTGCGTGAGATCGGCGAAGCCGCCTACCAACACCGCCAGGAAGTGGAATCGGGGGAGCGGACCATCGTCGGGGTCAACCAGTTCGTGACGGAATCGGAACCCATGGAAGGCCTCCTGCGCGTGGATGAGACGGCGGCGCGGCAACAGATCAGCAGGCTGGAGCAGGTGCGCCGCGAACGGGATGACGCTTCGGTCCAAGCGGCGTTGGCTCGGCTGGAAGACGTGGCTCGCAGCACCAATAACACCGTACCGGTCATCCTGGAATGCGTGGAGGCCAACTGCACCTTAGGCGAGATCTGCCAGGTCTTCCGGGGAGTTTTCGGCGACCAGCAGGAGATTGCTGGGTTTTAATATCCCATTTTATGGATTACGCTTTTATTAGAAAATATCGGATGGACGCGGCACAGATGTTGGTTGGGATAGGCGCTTGAGTAATGAGCTCCTTAATCGCCTTATTATTCTTTGTCGTTAGCTTTCATTGCGTGGCTTGGTTGCCCGCCAACAAGGTTCCGATGGCCGCCGTGTTTGCAGGCTGGTATGGTCATGATCCGGTCAGCGGCGAATGTATCGGTGGATTAGGTTCGACGCATTGGAACGATGGCCCGAACACCGGGGGAGTACGGTACGTTCCAGAGCTTGGATACTACTGCTCAGTGATCCCGCGGTTGTCTCCTGGCAGTTAGATCAAATGGAGAAGGCCGGGATAACCGTCATTTTGTACTCGTGGTGGGGTTATGGAGACAGAGATTTAGACGGCGTTATCGAGGGGCATCCAGATCAGTTCATCAACAAGTCTGTGAAGGAGATGTTAAATCAGATTCAGGCCAGAGGCCTGGACATGAAGGTTGGTCTGATAATCGAGCCGTTTACCGTTCCGCAAGCCGGCCATTCTGGTGAGTTGTCTTCGCGTGAAAGCCAAATGGTTCTGGACTATATTTGGGAGAACTATTACGGAAAGTACCCCGACCAGATGTTTGAGTGGCAAGGCAAGCCCTTGGTCGTTACTTTTGACCCCATGGAGTTAAAGAGTGACGAACGACATACGATCAAGAAATGGACGGGACGGGCTGTTGATCAGCTAACTGCAGAGGAGGATTGGGATTGGTCGTTCGCACCACCTCAGCGCCTTAATATCTCTAAAGATGGCGTAGTGTTTATCTTTCCGCGCTTTGATGAGACTTATCTTGTGGAAGACGGCGCGGATTACATCACATGGGAACCTCGGCGGGTGAATCCTGACTTGACTGAAGGTTTCTATAAAGGTCAGTTTGACGGGTTGATACCTCTTCGTAGGCATTTGACCATGATCGTTCTCTATAGCTGGAACATGTACGGCGAACAGGCCCACATAGAGCCGAGTCATGGCGAACCTGCGCCTGTTGGTTTTAGGTATGTGGACAAAACTCGGAATTCCTTGACCAGTTTAATGCGGTGGATTAAATGGCTTTAAATTTCTCGACAAGCGCCTGTCGAATCACCACGCTATCAACTTGGAGGAACACCCAATGCCAGACTTGATGTTGACCGAAGAAGAGCGGATGCTGCAAAGCACGGTCCGGGAATTCGTTGACCGGGAAGTGGCTCCCAGAGCCCAGGAAGTGGACCAGGCTGAGGAATTCTCCTGGGAGAACTGGAACGGCATGGCCGGGCTGGGCTTGATGGGAATCGGCATCGATTCCGCCTACGGCGGCAACGGCTCGGGAGGGTACCGGCACGTGGCCATAGTAGCCGAGGAAGTGGCCCGGGGCGACGCCTCGGCCAGCGTCAGTCTGCTAGCGCACCTCTCTTTGGGCACCACCACGATAGCGTGGTTTGGCAACGATGAGCAGAAAAAACGCCTGGTTCCGTCGTTGGCCACCGGGAAGGGAGTGGCTGCCTGGGCCCTTACCGAGCCGGGAAGCGGATCCGACGCCGCAGCCTTGCGCACCACCGCCACCGAGCGCGACGGCACCTATTTCCTGAACGGCAGCAAAACCTTCATTACCAACGCCCGTGTGGCCGAATCCATCGTGGTTTTCGCTACCCAAGACGCCTCGAAAGGACACCGGGGCATCAGCGCGTTCGTGGTGGAAAGGGATTCGCCCGGACTTCAGATAAACGCGCTCCACGGCAAGCTGGGCATTCGCGGATCAACCACGGATGAGGTGGTTTTCCAGGACACGCCGGTGCCGGCGCGCAACCGGCTGGGCGAGGAGGGACAGGGCTTCAAATACGCCATGGAGATATTGGATTCCAGCCGCATCATCGTAGCGGCCCAGTGCGTCGGCATCGGCCAGGCGGCCCTGGAGTCGGCGGTGCGTTACGCCCAACAGCGGGAAACCTTTGGCAAGCCCATAGCCCAGCATCAGGCAATCCAATTCATGCTGGCCGACATGGCCACGGAGGTCCACGCCGCCAGGGTGGCGACGATGCACTCCGCCACCTTGAAAGACCAGGGATTGCCCTTCCTGATGGAGGCGTCCATGGCCAAGCTCCTAGCATCGGAGATGTGCGTGAACGTGTCTTCCAAGGCGATTCAGGTCCACGGAGGCATAGGCTATTTCCAAGAAACCGGGGTGGAACGGATCTTCCGGGACGCAAGGGTCACCACCATATATGAGGGCACTTCTGAAGTGCAGCGCCTGGTCATCGCCCGGCAGTTGATGAACCAGTATTCCATCTGAAGAACCCGGTACGGCCACCGGCGCAAGTAACCAGCAAAGATAGAGGTCAGGCATGGCGACTGAGACTTGCACAATCAATTACGTAGACCACGTGGGCATAGCCGTCAAAGACATTGACGCTGCCCTGGAATTTTTCGGCCAAGTTTTCGACACTCCCCCGGCGCAGGTGGAGGAGTTGGCGGACCAAGGGGTACGAGCCACTTTGATTCAGGTAGGAGAGACCCGCCTGGAACTTTTGGAGCCAATGACGCCGGAGAGCGCCGTTGGACGCTTCATAGAGCGGCGCGGCGAGGGACTGCATCACCTGGCCTTAAACGTGTCGGAAATCGTCGGGAAATTAAAGACCCTGGAGAAGCGTGGCATCCGTTTGGTGGACAAGGAACCCCGGGAGGGCCTGTCGGGGAACATCGCTTTCATACACCCGACATCGGTTTTCGGTGTGCTGACCGAACTCGTGGAAAGCATTGGCAAATGACCTAACGTGGCCGGCCCCGATTGCGGCGGCCGTTCCTAACCCGGACTTTTTTATTCGAATAACCGGCTTAAATAACTGGCTTAAACAAACGGCAAATAAACCCTGTGGAAGGAGATCATGACTCAAAGTAATCGGCCAACCCGGGTATTGGTGGCGAAACCGGGGCTCGACGGCCACGACAGGGGCGCCAAAGTAATCGCCAGGGCCTTGCGTGACGCGGGCATGGAGGTGATTTACACCGGTATCCGGCAGACCCCCCAGATGATCACCCAAGCCGCAGTCCAGGAGGATGTCGACGTTTTGGGGTTGAGCATCCTGTCGGGTGCCCATATGGAAATCCTGCCTGAACTGATGGAGCTGTTGGACCAAGAAGGCATGGGAGAAGTCATCGTGGTGGTGGGCGGCATCATCCCGGAATCCGACCGGCAACCCTTGATCGACCTTGGGATAAAGGGTGTCTTCGGGCCTGGAGCGTCAACGGGAGAAATAGTTCAGTTCATACAGGCGCGGATGGAGCCCTCCGAGCGGCAGGCCGGGTCTAAAGACGCCGGATAATCACGCAATCCGTTATGATAAGGTAATCAGGTTTCAATCTGGCCTCCCTTTCAGTCTCATTTGTGGAAAGCCGCCAGTTTAAAGATATGTTTCCCTTGACAATTTGCCGGATGCGATGGGTATAATTATCTTCGTCTTTCGGCGGAGTTATACCGTCAATGCAATATAATGTAGCAAAATTGCTGCAGGAGCCCACAGGCTCCACTCGCAGCTTTTCATTTGATAATAAAAACGTAAGCGGCCAAGCGTCCCCCGAGGTCATCCAGGGGGAGGTGCGGCTTTTGCGCACCCATCGGGGAATTCTAGCCTATGCCGATATCGAAGTAGAGGCGAACCTCACCTGCAGCCGTTGTTTAACCGGGTTTTCCCAATCCACATCGCTCCTCATCGAGGAAGAGTACCTCCCAGAGGTAGACCTGAATACCGGCCAACAACTTGAACTTCTTCCCGATGATGAATCCGGTTTTAGTATTGGCGACGATCACACCATCGATTTGAACGAAGCATTGAGACAATACCTGATTGGCGGCGAGTCCATGAAACCTTTGTGCCAGGCTGAATGTCTGGGGTTGTGCCACGAATGCGGCAGCAACCTGAACCAAGGTACCTGTGAATGCGACGCCAACCCGATAGACCCTCGCTGGGGGGCTTTGGCAGGGCTATTGAATTCTAAAGAGTGACTAGAATCTTACTCTAATCCAAATACCGCATTTTAAGTAAAGAGCCCGGACGGTAATGCACCGCCGGGGATAGGAAAGCAAACTATGGGCGCCTTACCAAAGAAAAAAATAACCAGGGCACAAAAGGGGCATCGGCTCAACTCCCACAAGCTGAAGCCGGTCCATCCGTCTCTGTGTCCTCGCTGCCGAACGGCCAAAATGCCTCACATAGTCTGTCCCCAGTGCGGGTACTACAAGGGCCGGCAAGTTGTCGGCGTGGAAGCCTAAGGGTTGTGGTGTACAAATCGCGGCCAGAGTTATAAAATGCGGCGCTAAACGGTCGGCCGTCGATTGAAGTGGAGGGATTACGAACACGCAAGTTGCGGATAAAAAGGCTTATGTCTTCCCGGGACAGGGGTCCCAAAGCGTTGGCATGGGTTTGGAACTTTACAACACCTCTCCTGCTGCCAGGGAGGTGTTTCAAGAGGCCGACGATAGCCTGGGGTTCAGGCTGTCGAAGCTGATTTTCCGCGGACCCGACGCAAGGCTGAAGAATACAGCCAACTCCCAGCCCGCCATCATGACCGTAAGTATCGCCTGTTGGAAAGCATGGGAAGAGCAGGCGGGCGCCAACGCCAACCCTCCTTACATGGTGGCCGGGCATAGCCTGGGTGAATATACATCCATGGTGGTGGCTAGAGTCGCCAGTTTCCCCGATGCTGTGCGGTTGGTTAGAAAACGCGGCCAATTGATGCAACAGGCCGCAGTGAACCGGCCCGGCGGGATGGCGGCCATCATGGGCCTAGATGAATTGGCATTGGCAAGCATCTGCGCTGAAACCGGCGTTGAGGTGGCCAATATCAACTGCGAAGGCCAAATCGTAATCAGCGGCGACAAGATTGCCGTGGCCCAAGCCATGGACTTGGCTTCAGCCCGGGGCGCTAAGAAGACGATTTCTCTGCCTGTTAGCGGGGCATTTCATTCTTCGCTGATGCTAAAGGCGAAAATTGGCCTAGAAGAGGTCGTCAATTCCATGGAGTTTAACGACCCTGAAGTGCCCATTATCGCCAACTCCGACTGCACACGTTTGACCAAAGGGGATCAGGTCAAGCAAGAATTGGTCAGCGGACTTTGTCAGTGTGTCCAATGGAAGCAGTCCGTCAGGTCGATGGTCGACGCCGGGGTTTCCCAATTCGTTGAGTTTGGGCCGGCGGCAGTTCTTTCCGGCTTGATTCGCAGGATCGACCGCGGCGTTGAAGCCACTGCGGTCACCGATCCCGAATCTATCAGCAAGCTGGCCGAACGAACGGAAAATGGTGGCGGCTAAACGCCTCACAGCCGGCCTATGCCAAAATCGAATTTTACTGACCCACGCAGAAAAGCCCGCATGGCGGCGTTGCAGTCTCTTTTTGCCGCCGACATCAAAGACAACCTCGAAGAATCTTGCCTGGACTGGTTAACCGAGGAAGACTCCCTGTCCGACGAAACGGTGATATTCGCTGAAAGGCTTTTTCAAGGTGTTGCGGGTGCCATGCCGGGTCTTGACCAGATCACCCAACGTTATGCACCCGCATGGCCGGTGGACCAGTTGGCCCTAGTGGATCGAAACATTTTGCGGATTGCCTTGTTTGAGTTATTGCATTACCCGGATACTCCCGATAAAACAGCTATCAACGAAGCGGTGGAGCTGGCCAAGGCCTTCGGCAGCGAAAATTCCGCCCGGTTTGTCAACGGAGTATTGGGGTCGGTGATGTCAGGTCTGGAAATGGGTGAGTTGGCGGCGGAAAATCCGGTGCCGGAAGGGGGATGAAGGCGTGCCCACAGTTTACGAACGTGTAAAAACGGTGGTAATTGACAAATTGGATGTGGACGAAGCGGACGTCAATGAAGATTCCTCCTTCGTCGAGAACTTGAATGCAGATTCGTTAGACTTGGTCGAGTTGATCATGGCTTTCGAAGAAGAGTTCACCACCGACGACCATCCGGTGGAGATTTCAGATGACGACGCCGGCAACATCGCCACCATCAACGATGCCGTTGCCTACCTCAAAGAACACGGAGTGGAAGATAGCTGACCCAATGCGCATACCTCTGTAACGTCGTTCTGGCTCGCTAAAGTGGATGACTATAGACCCCACCAAGCGGCTGGTTGAAAATGGCGTTTTCCCGGAGAAACAATCGCCTATGCGGATTGAATATTTACACGGGGCAAGCTAAGGTTGACCTTTCCGGTCCGATTTGGTGTCCGGGAACGGTATTCGTCGAATCGTCAAGGTTTCTTTGTCACATTGTTTCGTTCTAGAATTCTGGAGGCCCATCGGTCCACGACGGCTTGGTTGTGGAATCCACCGTTCTCACGCACGACGCCGCAACCCTGTTTCTCAAGCATTTTCCCCCAATGCCCGCGTGCCGGTATCCCAGGCCGGATTTGGCGCGGCGGCAATTTTCATTTGAGAGCGCACATGGATCAAAGGCCTAGCCGGTAAAAGCCAAAAGACGTGGAAGGGAGGCGGAATCCATGAACAACCTGGAGGAAATCGCTTTACTGATCAAAGGGTGCGTTGATTGCGAATTGTCCCAGGGAAGAAATAATGCAGTGCCCGGAGAAGGCTCTCCGCAGGCCGAATTGATGTTCATTGGAGAAGGGCCAGGCTATCACGAAGACCGTTTGGGCAGGCCGTTTGTGGGCCCCGCCGGCCAGTTTTTGGATTCTTTGCTCATGTCCATAGGATTGAAGCGGGAGGATGTGTTTATAGCAAATATGGTTAAATGCCGTCCGCCCCAAAACCGGGACCCGTTGCCGGCGGAAATGTCCGCCTGCTCAAAATACTTGAACCGGCAGATCGAATTGATCAATCCCAAACTGATAGTCACCCTGGGCAGGTTTTCACTCTCCCGGTTTTTCCCCGGCGAAAGCATAACCCGGGTTCGGGGAAAGGTCAGGGAAAAAGACGGCCGCCATATATTCCCCATCATGCATCCGGCGGCGGCGTTGCACCGCGAAGAAATGAGATCTGCTATCGTCAGCGACTTCAAAGAAATTCCCAGGGTCTTGGAAAACCTGGACCAGCTCGGTTCCAACCCAGTGGCGGAACAGCCGGTGGATTCCCAAAAAGAAACCGTTTTCCCGGCACACCAGCTTTCACTGTTCCCTTCGTAAAAAATCTAATATAGGCAGTTGGGTAAATTTGAATCCTGAAATACGTGTGATTCCCCTGGGTGGACTGGGGGAGATCGGCAAAAATATGATGGCAGTCGAGTGCGGTGAAGACATCATCATCATCGACTGCGGTGTCCAATTCCCCGAAGACAACATGCCCGGCGTCGACCTGATCATCCCCGACGTGTCTTACCTGGTTGAACGTATCGACCGGGTTAGAGGAATCTTGATAACCCACGGGCATGAAGACCACATCGGCGCGCTGCCGTTTGTGCTGCCCAAGCTGGATGTACCGGTATATGCTCCCCGGCTGGCCCACGGTTTTATTTCGGCCAAACTGAAAGAACACCGGGACACCAGAGGCGCCACGGTGCAAGCGATTGAACCTGGCGAAACCTACCAGTTTGGCGTCAACTTTCAGGCCACATGGTTCCGGGTATGCCACAGCATCCCGGATGCCATGGGAATTGCCATAGAGACTCCCAGCGGAACGATAATCCACACCGGCGATTTCAAGATAGATCACACGCCGGTGGACGGTAAGACCATGGACCTGGCGGCTTTGGCCCATTACGGCACTCAAGGTGTGCTGATGCTGCTGTCCGATTCCACTTACGCCGAAGTCCCCGGTTTCACCACCTCGGAGAAGGTGGTGGGCGAGGCGCTGGACAGGGCTATTCGGGACGCCCCCGGCCGGGTGATGGTGGCCACATTCGCCTCTTTGATCTCCCGGATTCAGTTGGTCATAGATGCGGCTGCGAAATATAACCGCAAAGTTAGCATCGTGGGCCGCAGCATGGTGGACAACGTCAACGTGGCGGTGGACCTGGGCTACCTGACCATACCGCCTGACATGTTGATCCCGCTTAACCAAAGCCGCCGCCTGCCGCCGGAACAAGTAGTTTTGATGACCACCGGCAGCCAGGGAGAGCCGACATCGGCCATGGTGCGCATCTCCAACCAAGACCACCGGGAAGTCAAAGTCATGTCCGGCGACACGGTGATCATCTCGGCCACGCCCATTCCTGGTAACGAACTGCCCGTGAGCCGCACAATCGATAACCTGTTGCGTCAGGGCGCCAACGTCCTGTATGACCGCATCGCCATGGTGCATGTTCACGGCCACGCCAGCCAAGAAGAACTGAAAATGGTCCTCAGCCTGGTGCGGCCACGTTATTTTGTGCCGGTGCACGGCGAGTACCGGCATCTCATGGCGCATGCTCAGCTCGCCTGGGACCTAGGGTTGGCCGAGTCTGGGATTTTCGTCCTGGAAGACGGAGACGTGCTGCATATCACCGATGAAACCGCCCAGGTGGAAGAGTCGATCCCCGTAGGCCCAATCTACATCGACGGGCTCAGCGCCCGCGACACCGACAGCGAGGTCCTGAACCAGCGGCGCTCCCTTTCCCAGGACGGAGTGGTGGTGATCGTGATAAACACGGATAAACACACCGGCCTGCCTTCATCGAAACCTAGGGCGGTGGCCAGCGGGTTCATGGATGCTGATGAAACGGTGGACCTGTTTCAACGGTTGAGCGAATCACTGGCGGGAGAATTGCAAGACCACGGCCAATCGCCATGTCAGCCCGAAGAGCTCAAGTCAAAAATGCGGGAAACCGCCCGAAAGTTTCTAGCTGCCGAAACACGCCGAAGGCCTATCATTATTCCTATAGTTTTGCAGGAAGGATGATCCTAAGAGCCTTATGGCCATCGCCACCAAAAGCGCCCGTGTCACATTTGGGCTATTCACCCGCGTCACATTAAGTCTACTCAAATGGATCGGGAAGTTAACACCGCGCCGAGTTGGCGATATCCTGGTCGTGCTGGCGGTTTTGGTTTCGGCTTTGGTCCTTTGGCGGCACACTCCGGCGAATGAGTGGGCCGCGGGAGCGCTGGCCTACGGCTGGATACCCGTGGGGATTTGGACCAGCGCCGCCTTTTTAACCCTCCGGTTCCGGCCGCGTTCGCTTTTCCCGTTCTGGCGGTGGTGGTTCCTCGCGGCGGGGACGGCTGTAGCCACGACTGGTGTTCTCTCGTTGTTCCATCCCCAATTCGGCTTGTTGTCTGAGGTGAGCCTGGGAGGCCGATGGGGTAGTGTCATCGGCGGCCCCCCCCTGGCGCTGGCCATACTCAAAATAAGCGCCATCGTCATACTCATCCCGTTGGCGCTCTTCCCACGTCCCGTTGGAATAACTTATGGGCTGCTGTTGTATCAGGTTGCGCTCGGATTGAAGGCAATCGCCATTTTTGTCTACCGCTCGCCGCGGCCGATTCGCAGCCATTTTGCCGCGTTAAGCAATCGCTCCGAGGCAGCGGAGGCAGACTCAGGGGAGGGTCCAGGTGAGCAGGAGGGCGCTGACGGCCTTGATGATCACGGGGTTTGGGAAGGACTTGAGGCGGGGACCGTACCTGACATGGACACATCTTCGGACACTGAATCGGGCGGCAAAAAGAACAACTCGGCCGCAGCCCAGGCATCGAAGGCATCCGGCCAATCTGCCAGTCCTGGCCAGAGTTGGCAGCTTCCATCGATAGAATTACTCTCGTCAGGCGAACGCCGCCCGTCTCTGGGAAACTCCTTAGATAAGATGGCCCGGTTGGTGGAAAGCACCCTGGATGAGCATGGCGTGAGTGTTGAAGTCAAAGACATCAAAGCCGGACCTAGAATCGTCCGGTTTGGCCTGGTGCCGGGATGGACCGGCAAAAAAGGCGATGACGGCGCCATTGAAACCTCGCGGGGCAAGGGCGAAAGCACCAGGGTGAAGGTGCAAAGCATCTTGACCCGGGAAAAGGACTTGGCCCTCGCTCTAAAAACTCCTTACCTAAGGCTGGAAGCGCCGGTTCCCGGAGAGGCACTAGTGGGCTTGGAAGTCCCCAGCCCGTCGCCTGCCAAGGTGACCTTGCGTGAGGTGATGGAAAGCCCTGCCTTCACCAAATTGATTTCCAAAGGCGGGCTGCCGATAGCGCTGGGCCAGGACACTGGAGGCAGCCCCGTGGTCATGGACCTGGCCACGCTGCCGCATCTACTGATAGCGGGTTCCACCGGCAGCGGAAAAAGCGTTTGCATCAACTCGGTGGTAGCGTCATTGTTGTTGACCAAAACGCCGGACCAGCTACGCATTATGATGGTGGACCCAAAAAGGGTGGAACTCACTCCGTTCAACAAAATCCCTCATCTGGTCACCCCGGTGATCGTGGAGGTTGACGAGGTAAACGGCGCCTTGCGCGCTCTCATGCGTGAGATGATGTGCCGGTACCGGCAGATGGAGGAAACTGGCGCCCGAAACATCGCCGGCTACAACGCCAAGTCCAAAGACCCAATGTCTTACTTGGTCCTGATCGTAGACGAGTTGGCCGACTTGATGATGACCGGCGGCTTTCAGGTGGAGCAGAATTTGATTCGCCTGGCCCAATTGGGCCGGGCCACGGGCATCCACATGATCCTGGCCACCCAAAGGCCGTCGGTGAGGGTGGTGACCGGACTTCTCAAAGCCAACATCGTCGCCCGGGTTGCATTCGCGGTGGCGTCTAACGTGGATTCCCGCGTTATCCTGGATACGGTGGGCGCGGAGAAACTTCTCGGCAAAGGCGATCTGCTTCTGCTGAACAACGATTCACCGAAACCTCGGCGGGTTCAGGGCACGTTGGTCAATGATCCGGAGATCGACCGGTTGGTGGAATTTTGGCTGAACCAGCAGGGTCCTCCCCTGCCGGAAATTTCCATGGCCGACGATGAGGACGGCGAATTTGATGAAGATGATCTGGATGAAGACCTTTTGGACCAGGCAAGAGACCAGGCGTTAAGCAACCCCAACCTCTCTTCTTCGTTCCTGGAGCGCCGGCTGAAAGTGGGAACCAAGCGCGCGCAGCAGATAATCGAACAGTTGGAAGAAGAAGGTATGGTTCCTCTGCGATAAACCCGCAAGATTGGGCAAAACGCCCGATTATCCCTCACTCTGCGTACGTGCAGCGGCCCAACCCAACACTTTAACGAGGCCCTTTCCCTATGGGCAGCCGGTTTGGTATCATAAGTCCAATCTTGGAATTACCTCCTCGCCTATTAAAGAACGCCGGTGCTGATAGACCTCCACACCCATACTTACCCCCAATCAGACGATAGCTTCATGGCAGTAGACGACTTGATTGACACCGCCAAGTCCCATGGATTGGATGGCGTCTGCCTCACCGACCATGACTGGTTTTGGCCCGAAGACCAGGTAATGGAGCTGGCCCGCAGGCATGGGTTTCTAGTGCTGCCGGGTTCGGAAATCAACACGGACACCGGGCATGTTCTGGTCTTTGGCTTGGATCAATATGTGTTTGGATTGCACAAACCAGCGTTCCTGCGCGATAAGGTCTTGGGAGTGAAGGGCGCCATGATAGCGGCCCATCCCCATCGCCGCCGGTTCTTGGAAGACCCCGGCCATAAGCCAGAGGCCCGTGAGGAAATGCTGCAACGGGCGTACGGCGATCAGTTTTTCCAGATGTGCCACGGCGTCGAAGGATTCAACGGCCGGGCCTCTGAGGTGCAAAACAGCTTTTCCTACGAACTGGGAGAGCGGTTGGGAGCTAAGATGTCCGCCGGTAGCGACGCCCACCGGCTGGAGCAGGTTGGCACGGCGGCGACCCAGTTTGAGGAAAAGATCACCAACCTGGCTGACTTGATAGAGCAGCTAAAACAGGGTACGTTCAAACCCGTGGACCTGCGCAACGGCAATCATCCCTCGCCGGACAGCGGGAATCGGCTATGAAATCCAAATGCATGAACCGTCCGTATCTTCTTGAGCATTGCTGGGTGAGCGGCCGGAGTTGGGCCTGGTTTGCCAGCGGGGGTTGCTAAATGGCCGAAATGTTAAGGGTGGAGGACCTGCACGTCCGGTTTGGCGTGGGCGAAGACCAGGTAAAGGCTTTGAACGGGGTCGACTTAACCCTAGAAGAAGGCGAGATCTATTGCATGGTGGGGGAGAGCGGGGCCGGCAAGAGCACGCTGGCTCTGGCCATCATGGGGCTTCTACCCATCGCCGGGACGATATCACAGGGACGCGTGATATTCGACGGGGTTGACCTGGTTCACGCCGACCCCGGCCATTTAAGGCGGTTACGAGGAAACGATATCTCCATGGTGTTCCAGGATGCCCAGTCCGCGTTAAACCCGGTGCAGATGGTGGGTCCTCAACTGGAAGAGGTGATTCTAAATCACATAGACGCGTCGCCCCGAGTGGCCAACCGGATGGCTCAAGACATGCTCAAGGAGATGGGCCTGCCCGATCCGAGACGGATCATGGGCTCGTATCCTTTTAGCCTCAGCGGCGGCATGTGCCAGCGGGTGATGCTGGCGATAGCCTTGGTGCTGAAACCCAAGCTGCTGATCGCCGATGAGCCTACGTCGGGGCTGGACGTGACCCTGCAAGCCGAGATCTTGGAGCGGCTGCGGACCTTGAGCGTCGAGCAAAAGGCATCTGTCTTGCTGATTACCCACGATATGGGCGTGGTGGCCCACATGGCCCGGAGAGTTGGCGTGATCTATGCTGGGTCGCTGGTGGAATCGGCGGATGTGATTCCGTTGTTCAAAGAACCCAAACACCCTTATACCTCGTCGTTGCTCCAAGCCCTTCCCCGGTTGGATGACGTGGGAAAAAGCCTGCAACCCTTGCGCGGTACGCCACCCAACATGGTGACGTTGCCTGATGAATGCCCGTTCCTGCCCCGTTGCCATAAGGCCATTTCGAAATGCCGGTCAGAACCTAAGCCGGCGATGGAAGAGATCAAACCCGATCATCGGGTGGCCTGTTACAACCCTGTGGAGATTGTGGCATCTGCTTAATCGATACGCTAAAGCCCGGTCTCGCTGTCCGATTCCCCAACCTAGTTTCATCTGCCTCTAACCCGGTCAGTTGTGATGTAAGGCCGACTGCTCGGCCACCAAAAGGTCCAGGGCCATCCCCGGTTCCATTTTGCCCTGTTTGATCGCCAGGTCGGCTTCCAACAGACGTTGGTACCTCCAGACGATTTCTTCCCATGTCTGCCGCCTGGCCTGTTGGACGGTCTTACGGATGACAAACTGGGATGACGTGCCCATTTCACTGCCCATTTCCGCCTGGGAAGCCCCTCGGTCCATGCCGTTTTTCGCCAAGGCCAACAACCTCAACTGCCTTTGCACCATCGCGATGATGTAGGAGGGATCCCGGCCATCATCCCTCAGTTGCTGGAGCAGAGACATGGCGTCCCTCTGACGCCCCTCTATCATGGCGTCGACGGCATTGAATATATTCGCTTCCCTGACCTGGGACACCAGCGCAGAGACGTCGCTTTCCTCGATGGTTCGCTCCCAGGCGTAAACGGAAAGTTTTTCAAGCTCGCGGTCCAGGGCCCACAGATCGTTGCCCAACATGTCGACTAGAACATTGATGGCCGCCGGACTGATCGCGGCGTTTTTTTCCTGGGCGGCCTCTTTGATCCAGCGAGCCAGTTCTTGACCACTCGGCGCCGGCAAGCCCCGCACCTGGGAGACCTCGCCCAACGCTTGAAGCAACGGGTTCGCCGGGGCTGCCTGACCATCGGCGAAGATCAGAAGGGTAGTTGGAGGCATGGCTGAAATGGCTTGGGCCAATCCTTCCCATTGCCCCAGGGGCCCGTTGGATTCCCTACCTGGAGGATTTCCCCTCCGGGTGCGGCGAGCCGGCCTTCTGCCCTCAACAGTTGCCAGCAGACCTTGGACCAACACCAGCCTAACCGGGTCCATGAACGGAAGGGCGTTGCCCATCTCCACCAATTCATTGAGGCCGAGCCCGGCGCCCGCCAATACGTGGCGGTTGGCGTCCAGCAACCCCGAGGCGCCGGCTTCCGCCTCCAGCCGCGCCTGGGCCTTTGCCACCAAAAAACTGTCTCCGTGTAAAACATGAGCCGGCAATGCGTTGCTCCGCAGAAACGAAAGATGGGCGGCCGAGGCTGTAAGTTGGGTCAAAGGGGCAATTCAGCCTGCAGCAAGATTATAACACCGGGATTTTGCGACCCCCGGTCGACCAGGGCGTGGCCAACTGGCGACCCACCCATTTCTGTGGAATAATAGCACCTGTTTTGGATATCGAGGACGTTGTGAGATTCGGGGGGAAACCGGCGAATGAAGTTCGGATTATTCACTCACATTCCGTGGCCCGAAGGCATGGAGCCAAAGCAGGTCCTGGACCACACTACAGAAGAGGTGGTGTATGCCGAGGAGTTGGGATTTCATAGCGCCTGGGTGGCGGAGCACCATTTTCCGCGGTACGGTTTGGGTTCCTCATCCCTGGTGTTTTCGGCCAGTGTAGCGGCGCAGACCAAAAAGATCCGTTTGGGCACGGCAATCCTTGTCCCTCCCCTGCATCACCCGATCAAACTGGCCGAAGACGCCGCCACGCTGGACCTGGTGAGCGGCGGGCGTTTAGACGCGGGATTTGGCAGGGGCAGCGCCGGGTACGAGTACGCGGGATACAAGATTGACCGGGATGAAAGCCAAGGCCGTTTCCAAGAAACGATCAACATGGTGCAGGGGCTTTGGACCACGCCCGGTTTCTCTTACAAGGGCGATTATTTTGAGGCTGAGGAAGTCAATCTGGTGCCCCTTCCCCTGCAAAAGCCCCATCCGCCGATCTACATTGCGGCCACCAGGACACCGGCGACCATGAATTTCGTGATTTCCACCGGCCATCCGCTGATAATCGGAGTGGTGTTGGACACGTCTGACGCCGTGGACCTGTGCCGCACGTTTACCAAGATGTCAAAAGAAGCGGGGCATAACGTGCCGATGTCCAGCATTCCTTTCTTCCGTTACTTCTATGTGGCGGAGACTGAGGAGCAGGCCAGGAATGACACAGCGGCCGCCCTAAGTTGGACCATGGATATGAATCAGTGGCGGCGCACCTTTAGTCAGGGCAGCGAGGTCTACCACAAGATGGATGATTGGCTCCGCGACCGGACCGAGTTGCCAACCAGCAACGAACATTTATACGACCGGCGGGCTATCATAGGAACTCCGGAGGAATGCGTTGCCCAAATCAAGGAATCGCAGAGCCAAGGGATAGAATACTTCGGTTGCAATTTCTCTTTCGGCGGCATGGAGCAAGGCAAGTTGCTGCGGTCGATGAAGTTATTCGCCGACGAGGTGATGCCCCACTTTGATTAAAGACACAGCGATTAGCTAAGCCCGGATCAATCAATCGGGCAATCTGAGCTATCATGGCGTCTGCCAGAGTCGCATAAAGTGGTATTGTCCGGGCTTTTGCCAACTTAGAAGCCACCACCGGGTCAGTCACTCTTCTTCGAAACGCGGTTGGCTGGAGGAATCCGGCGCCCACCGCGGAGGAACGTTAATGGCCACCATTGCGGAACGTTTGAGTTCCTTCGGCACCTCGCTACGATATCAAGACTTGCCGCCCGAGGTTGTGCATCAAGCCAAGCGCCTGATAATCGACACCTTGGGCTGCGCCTTTGGCGGTTATGCCGGGCGACCCAGTAAACTGGCCAGGGACCTGGCTTCGACGCTAACCAGCACCCAGCCTGCCACCGTCCTGGGCAGCGGACAGACGACCAGTCCGGACATGGCGGCCTTTGCCAACGGGGTGATGATTCGCTACTTGGATTTCAACGACGGCTACACCAGCAAGGAATCGGGGCATCCCAGCGACAGCATCGCGGCCACCCTTTCCGCAACCGAAGTAGCCAGGGCCGGCGGCCAGCGATTCATAACCGCCACCGTGGCGGCTTACGAAGTCTTTTGCCGGGTGTGCGACGCGGTGGACATAAAGCCCCAGGGATTTGACCATGTGACGGTCGGCTGCATCGCCAGCACTTTGGGAGCGGCCAAGGGTTTGGGGCTGTCTGAAGACCAGACCCACCAGGCGCTCAATCTGGCAGTAGCCTCGAATCTAGCTTTGTACCAAACCCGCATCGGCGATGTTTCTATGTGGAAAGGCTGCGCCTATGCCAACGCCAGCCGAAACGCGCTTTTCGCGGCCATGCTGGCCCGCCGTGGTCTAACCGGGCCTTCGCCCATCTTTGAGGGGCCAGGCGGTTACTTCAAAGCCGTCAGCGGCGAGCCCTTCGAGTTGGAGCCTTTTGGGGGCGAGGGCCGTCCATTCAAAATCATGGAATGCAGCATCAAACGGTTCCCGCTGGGGCAATACTCACAAACCGTGGTCCAAGCCGCCCTGGAGGTGCGCCAGCAACTGCCTGACGTAAATGACATCGCCGAGATCAACATTGAGACGTTGCAGACGGCGGTAAACATCATGGCTGGAGACCCGGAAAAATGGCGGCCCGCCAACCGGGAAACCGCCGACCATTCCATGCCATACACGGTCGGAGTCGCATTGCTCTACGGCGATGTGAAGCAGGACCACTTCGACGACGTATACTTGGCGAACGAGGATCTGCTGAATCTGACAGGCAAGGTAAAGGTAAATGTCTCAGAGGAAGCTAATCGACGGGCGCCGGAGGCCATGTTGTGCCGCCTGGAGGTGGTGACCGGCGCCGGCCAAAAGTATTCAGCGGAAGTCGCCTACCACAAAGGCCACTACAAAGACCCTCTGGACGACTCGGAAGTTGAGGCTAAGTTCCGTTCTCTTTGCGACGGCCGTCTGACTCCCGCCCGGACCTCAGCCTTGCTGGAAAGGCTGTGGAACCTGGATAAGGTTGAAGAGATGGAAGAGGTCCTGCGGGTGGCCAAGATCTAGCGGCTAGAACCTCGTCAACCCGGTCAGCCTACGCCGTTGGCTTGGCGTAGTTGCCCGAATGGTCCTCGAAGGCTCCAACCAGGGGGAATATCTGGTTATAGAGGCCCCTTGCCCGCTGGCGAATGTGAGGTCCGGCGGCGTCGCGAAGCCTGCTGGGCCTGGCCCGTTGGGATTTGTATAAATCGCTTTCCAATGGACTGGCGTCTTCCAACTCCCAGATGCAAAGATACTCCAGAACACCTTCCCCCTCTTGTAGCTTGAACCGGCGGGCGCTGACGTAGCCCGGTATTTCCAGGCGTTCGGGCAGATGCTCGTCGTTGTACCAACGGGCAAACTCCTCTTCGTGGCCCTGGTCAACCTCCATCATCACCACCAATATTGTGTTGCCAATGTGCTGGACAGGATGATTATCGTTAGGTTCGGCCATGAGATCACCTCCGGCTGCGTGCGTAAAGATTCCAGTCTGTAGGCGTGCCAGGGCTATTGCCTGGCGATGGGGCGTAGTATAACATTGGGTGGCTTTTCAACCAGCGATTTTCCCAGAAAACTTACCGTCCCAGACCTTTGTTTACGTGGAGACAAATGAACCAACAGATACGTTTAACCGTCAACGGGACCGATCACCAGGTGGAGGTCCCCGCGCGCCGATTACTGGTTGATTTCCTTAGATACGATTTGGGTCTTACCGGCACCAAGGAAGGCTGCAGCGTCGGCGTATGCGGGGCTTGCACCGTTTTGATAGACGGAGAGATGGCCGCTTCTTGCATAACCCTGGCGGTGGCGGCCGACGGCGCCCAGATCACCACCATAGAAGGAATCGCCCAGGAGGGCCGGCTGCATCCCGTGCAGCAGGCATTCATTGACCACGGCGGTTTCCAATGCGGCATTTGCACCCCGGGTCAAGTCATGGCGGCAAAAGCGTTGTTGGACATCAATCCCAGCCCCACCGAGGATGAGATCAAGGCGTGGATGATGGGCAATCTATGCCGGTGCACTGGATATTACGGCATCTTGAACTCGGTGGCCGCTGCCGCTGCTGGCTCCAAAGACGAAGGGGCGCGATGATAGACTTCGAATTTCACAGCCCTTCCAGCTTGGAAGAGGGATTCGAACTGATGGCCCGGTATGGGGACGACGCGCGGGTGATGGCCGGCGGCACCGGCCTTGTGCTGCAGATGAAACAACGGCTCTCCCAACCGGGGCATGTGATCGGCCTGAAAAAGATTCCGGGGCTCAATGCCATCGGACAGGATTTCAACGCCGGTTTGGGGTCAGTGGAAGTGGGCGCATTGGTCACCCACCGAACATTGGAAAACGACCCGGTGGCCATCCAAAAACTGCCAATGGTGGTAGCGACATATAAACACGTGGCCACACCAAGAATACGTTCCATGGCGACGGTGGGCGGTGGCCTGGTTCACGGAGATCCCAATGAAGACCCGCCGCCTACATTGATCGCTCTGGGGGCATCAGTGGTCTTGACCAGCTCCTCCGGCCGCCGGGAACTACCGGTCGAAGAGCTTTTCGTCGATTATTACGAGACCGATGTGCAAGCCGGGGAGATACTCACCAGCGTCATCATCCCTCAGCAGCCGCCCGGTTCCGGTTCAGCATATCTAAAGTTCCTGCCCCGCACGGCAGACGACTACGGAACCGTCGCCGTGGCTGCTGTCGTTACAAAAAGTGATGGAAATATCTGTAGCGATGTCAAAATCGTCTTGGGATCCGTCGGTATGACCCCTATACATGCGATCGAGGCCGAATCCGCGCTTAAAGGCCAGACCCTAACCCCGGAGAACATCGCCGCCTGCGCCTCATTGGTCAAAGACGCGGTTGACCCGTTGGATGATTTCCGGGGTTCTGCCGAATACAAACGGGACATGGCCGAGGTCTTCACCCGCAGGGCGATTCAACAAGCAATAGAACAAATACCGGCAAACGGACCGGCGGCATGATGAAATGCCGTTGCCAAGCTGGGCTTGAGGCGGGATTCATGGAACGGGTTACGTGAGGCGGGTTCCATGAGATTGGAAACGAGTTGCCTTGTCCCGGCCAATCAGGCTACCACTTGGGAATTGTTGATGGACATTCCCCGGGCCGCTGCCTGCGTGCCCGGCCTGCAAGAGATCGTTCCAGACGGCGAAAACCGCTACCGCGCCACGCTGGAATCCCGCGTCGGACCGATGGGGCTCACCTTTTCCGGAACCGTGACCGTGCTGGAAAACGATGAGTCTAAGGGAGAGGCAAGGTTCCAAGTCGAAGCCTCGGACCGCCGGGTAGGCGGCTCCATCAAAGCCGACATGACCATGCGGCTGATTGACCAGTCCTCTGGACAAGACGCTGCCCAAACCGAGGTTTCCATCATCACCGACACCGCCTTTATGGGCAAACTGGGCGAGTTGGGCCAGCCGTTGATGCACCGCAAAGCCAGAAACACCATGGAAGAGTTCGCCCGAAACCTCTCCAAGCTCCTTCAACAAGCCAACCCCTAGAGGCCCCTTCTACCAACTCCCAATCGCTAAGGTCAGCGGCGCCGCCTACAGCTAATGCGTATGAGATTATTCCCTTGCCCGGTCTGATTTCCGGCTAATTCCATCTCCAAGCTCCCTCGAACTCTACGGTTGCTCGAATCGAGAACCGTGATTCCTTGGCTGACTGAAACTCTGCCACAACGTCCTATCATTCCCTGTCTAACCCCTCGCCTGGAATCCATCATCCATCCGGGTGTTAACGCCTCAAACCGTGGAGAAACACAGTATCTAGACCGGTCGCTAACCCCTGGCTGACCTTGCTCTCACTGCACCCAAGATAGGTGGCGGTCCCGTGGGACAACCCTTGGGGCAAACCTAAACTTACTAGGACGTGTGTGGGAGAGGAAACCTTGCACGAGGGTTGCAAATTTAGACATCCACCCATACCGGCGGATTTGCCGCCAAGGTACACACAGCGGGGCAACCAGTAATTAGGGGCACACAGATAATTCATATCGAGAGGGAATAGAACAATGAGACAAGTAACGGGCAATTTGGGGCCCAGGCTGACGGCCTGGCTTCCAGACCAGAAAGGTATAACAGGACTTGAATCGGCCATCGTGTTGATCGCATTCGTAGTGGTTTCATCGGTGTTCGCTTTCGCTGCCCTGTCCACGGGTCTGTTCTCCAGTGACAAGGCCAAAGAGACGATCTCTGCCGGCCTAGCTGAGACACGGGGGCACCCTGGAGCAGAAAGATCGATAAGAAGATGGGCGGCGGTATTCCTGCCGGCTCGTTGGTCTTACTGGAAGGCCAGTCCGACGCTGGCAAGAGCGTCCTGTGTCAGCATTTCTCCCATGGCGCCCTTTCGGGCCTCATGTCTTCAGTGTATTACACCACCGAAAACACCGTGAAAAGCCTGGTATCTCAGATGAGTTCTCTCAATCTGGATATCACCGACTATTTCCTGTGCGACCGCATGAGGATATATCCCCTGGAGATCTCGTCGTCAGATCAAGACGATTCTGGAAGGGTATTTCAGATTCTTATCGACCACCTAGACAGCCTGCCCACCCGGTTTAGCCTGGCGATCATCGACTCTCTGACCGGCGTGGTCGCCAATAGTGACGACCACGCCATCATCGAGTTTTTCGCCTCATGCAAAAAGTGATGGACTACATCCACGGCCTGGCTATGGAAGAAATCGGAGTGCCTGAATATGTGCTCAAACTGGAACGCAGTATGAGCGACATGAAGAACCCCAACTTGATCTATCCCATCGACAAGGGGCTGTACATCCATGTGTACAGCGACCCAACCGATTTCCGCAACTTCTATGTGCCCATTGAACCCGGAATGGACCGGGACGACGGCGAATTGATGGAGGAACTGGAAAACCTGCTGATTGAGTACGTGGCCGACTTGGAGCAGATGACCGGAGACTCGGCCCGGAAAGCAGCCGTGTTGCGCGGCATTCTGAAGCAAGCCTGCATAGTGGTGAAACCCGGGGAAGTGAAAAAAGAACGAGCCAAAGCAAGGAAAAAGGGCTCGCCCAGGCTTCCGGTCAACAAGTCGGAAATGGCGAACTTGAGCTACCGGATGGAAAGAGACAAGCAAGGTATGGGATTGCTTGAGCCTATGATCCTGGATACCAATATAGAGGACATAAGTTGCAGCGGCACGGGGCCAATTTTCATCGAGCACAAGATCTTTAAAAGCATGAAGAGCAGCGTCGGCTTTAAGTCGTCTGAAGAACTAGATTCTTTCGTCATCCAGATGTCCGAGAAGATCGGGCGGCCTGTGACGTTCCGGGAACCCATCGTTGACGCCACGCTCCTAGACGGCTCCAGGATAAACATGGTTTACGGTGAAGACGTCTCCAAGAGGGGAAGCAACTTCACCATCCGAAAATTCGCCGCCGAGCCTCTCAGCATGATCCAACTGGTGGAGTTTGGAGGTCTCACCAATGAGATGGCTGCTTACCTCTCCTTGGCCATGGCCCATGGAATGAACGTGTTCATCTCCGGCGAGACGGCTTCGGGCTATTGAACGCCGTGACGGTGTTCCTGCACCCCAGCGCCAAAATCGTAAGCATTGAGGACACCCCGGAGTTGCAGGTGCCCCACCCCAATTGGATCCGAGATGTGACCAGAGGGTCGGCCGGTGACGACGGCGGCTCCTCGGTAGACATGTTCGACCTACTGAGGGCGGCCCTGCGGCAAAGACCCAATGAAATCATCATCGGTGAGATTCGCGGAGCGGAAGGCGCCATCATGTTCCAGGCGATGCAAACCGGCCACGCTTGCATGGCCACCTTCCACGCCGCCACCGTGGAAAAACTCATCCAGCGGCTAACAGGCAACCCCATCAATATTCCCAAGACCTACATCGATAACCTGAACCTGGTTGTGATTCAAAGCGCCGTCCGGCTGCCCAACGGCAAGGAAGGCAGGCGAATCATTAGCATCAGCGAGATCGTCGGTTATGACCCTACCGCGGATGCGTTCTCTTACATCGAGGTTTTCCGTTGGAATCCCGCCAACGACACGTTTGAGTTCACCGGGCACATGAACAGTTACATGCTCGAAGAGGTAATCGCCGTACAGCGCGGGTGAATTCATTGACGTAGCGGGCCATGTGCTTTGCGCTCCACTGATGGTAGACACCGTTGTAACCCCTCTTTAGTACAGCCCACACGCTTTCAATCCCGTTGGTGTGAGCCATCCCAGGGGCAAGGGATCAATTAGAGGCTTGCGAAGTTAACTATGTAATTCCCATAAAAAACGGGAGATTTACGCCGAAGTAACGAAACGAGCAAACATCCTGCGCAAGCTAAAAGACCAAGGGGTTACCGGATTTTATGAACTTTATCAAGTCATCTCGCAAGCGTACCGAGAAGGTGTCCTCGGATGACTCAGTTCTCAGCTTCGATCTTTTAACAATCTTGACTTACATGGCTGCCATGGCCACGGGGGAACCTCCCGGGACTTGATCTTCGAAAAGGCCATTGAGCAGGGTTTTAAGACCGGAATCTACTTCCGGCAAGTCTATATGTTGTCCAAGCGCATGGGCATCGAATACGTCCGCTCCTTTCGAATGGTGGCCCAAAAGGTGGGCGGTGAGTCGGTAAAAAACCTGCTGCTCCGCTTTGGCGGAGCCATCCTGGCTGGTGTTTCCGAGGCGAAGTTCCTGGCCGAGGAAGCCCGGGTGGACCGGGAGCAGTATGTCAACAGCTACTACCGCAGTCTAGAAACCCTGACCAAATGGGGCGACGCCTGCGCGGCCCTGTTGGTGTCGGTTTCTCTGGTGGTAGTGGTGGCGATGATTTCCAGCATGATAAGCAAGCTGGGCGGTGGATTCGTAGCGATGTTGACATTTTCCATGGTGGCAGTCAGCTTCTTCGGCACTTACATCATCTACCGGACGGCGCCCGTTGAGGTTAAGTCCGAATCCACCGATGGACCCGGATGGAGGGGGTGAGGACAGCGGAAGAGGGGGGAGGGAGTTGCAGGCGCGATGATCCGGGCTCGAATTCGGGTAGACGGGAGGTTGGCGGGCGGTCGCAGGCGCTTTTGGGGGCGCCGATGGCGGTCTGCAGTGGCTGTGCTGAGCGAGATGGCGGGATAGGACACGGGAAGAGGCGCTCGCGGACCGGGACTGGCGCGAGTTTGCCGGGACGTTCAGTTGGCCGGATGGCGGGTCAGTTGCAGACGGGTCGTCAGGCTGGGAGTGGCAGGGCGCGCAGCCGGGCCAGGGCGCGACTGAACTGGGTTTCCCAAGGCCAGCGCTGGGGCAGATGCAGGGTGAGGCGGCGCGCCGAGCGGGTGAGCCGTCCGGCCAGGGAGAAGAACCGTCGCCTGAGGGTCTTGGTGGTCACGATCTGCTCGCCCAGGCCGATGCGCGCGGTCCAGCGGGCCAGGTTGTGGGCCATCACCTGGACGGCCAGCCAGGCGCCGTTGGCGGCGAAGCGGCCGGACGGCATGTGGTTCAACCCGACGCCGTACTTGAGGTCGCGTATCGCATTCTCGATCTCGGCGTGGCGGCGGTGGTCGGCCTCCAGTTCCAGGGTCTCTCCGTCCCGGTCGGTGATGAAGCCGTGATAACTGTAGGTGGCGAAGAGGGCCAGTTGGGAACCGGGGGTCGGCTGCACCCGCCGGACGATGAGCCGCACCGGCGCGGCGTCCGGCTCACTCTGGAAGGGGGTATAAGTCGTCTCGGCCACAGCGGCGGCGCCGTCCATCCAGTAGGGAATCGGCGTCCAGGCAGCTTCGGGTATGGCCTCGATGAGATTGCGCAGGCTTTTGTGCTGGCGGATGGTGATGGAGAAGCGCACGTCCAGCTTGCGGCAGACGGCGACCACGGCGTGGGTATAGAAGCCGCTGTCGGCCCGCAGGGTGATCTGCCCGCTGGCGCCAGCGTAGCGCACCCGCCCCACCGTCTCCCGCAGGAAGTGGGCGGCCCCGCGGGCGGTGTTGGCGCGGCCCTCGCGCAGCCGGGACATCAGCACGTCGCCGGCGCCGGCGGCGACGGCCAACAGCGGGTGATAGCCCCGGGCGCCGGTGTAGCCGTGGTGGCGGGCGCCCTCCTTGGCCAGTCCGTAGGTCTCGCAGATCGTCGAATCAAGGTCGATGGTAAATGGTGCGTCGCCGGGTCCGGCTCCGGCCTGCCAGGCCCGGGCCAGCAACTCGCGGCTCACCCGGTCCAGTTGGCGGACGTGGCCCCAGCGAAAGCTGCGCAGGAAGGCGCCCAGGGTGGAGGGCGCCTTGAGCACACTGCCCAGGGTGCAGGCTGTCCCGCCGGCGCGCAGCGCATCGGCGTCGTCGATGCAGTCGCCGCCCGCCAACGCAGATGCCACCAGCGTCATCATCTTGTCACCGGTGTTGGCTCGGCCTGGGGCCCGGCCCAGGTCCAGGCGCCGGTCAACCAGTTGGGAAAGGCCGAGGTGCAAGGCCAAGGTGGCGGGAAGGAGCAGGCCGGCATTGTTGACCAGGCGGTGGTCGTCGAAGGTGATGTGGATGCGGTCGAGGTGGTTGCGTGGTCGCATCTATTGGGTGCTCCTTGTTTCTGGTCGGTTTTCTGTTATAGAACCATTATCCCAGATTCAGAGGAGCACTTCCTTCCCTATCCGCCCTGTCGCGACACGCCCTCTATCGGTGGATTCGGGTTAAGACCTACCAAAATAAAAAGGGACCTACGCTTCGCCGGTGGGCTAAGCGCTGTTTTCTAATCATGGTCCCTGCAGGCCTCGTTTTAGGGACCATTGCCGCGTTCCAATACGGACAGGCTATGTTTTTCCTGATCCTGGCCGCCGCCATGTTCCCATCGGGTTTTTTGGCCATGCGGGAAAATAGCCAAATCCACAAGATGGACGAGGAAATAGCAGTCTTCATCAGGTCTCTGGGCAAGGTTACCTCGACCCTGGGCACTACTGTGAGTAGGTCGCTGGGCAAGATCGACCGGCGGTCTTTGAGAACCCTCGAACCTTATATCAAAAGACTGGATATACGGCTAACTTCGGCTACCGAGTCTGGAGCCAACCCGCAAGGAGAGCCAGCGGCGGACAATGGTTCACAAGGTGGAGGGGGAGCGGGCGCCGGGCAAACGTCCGGCGCCCGCTCCAGAATCGGCCTCCCCTGAGGGCGGGAATGGATCGGGCATAGACATCGCGAATATATTCCAAGAGGAAGAGGAGGTCGATGAGGCATATCAAGAACTAGTAAATTCCGTTGGGGAGATCGGCGCTTTAGATTTGGCCTCTCAATTGCAAGAACTTATGACCAGTCTGAGCAACAGGGGTTAACCCAGCGGGCTGCGTCCGGTCTGCCACGCGCCGGGGCGATTTTAACCTTGACACTACGGAGCAGACGTAAATATACTTGACCCTTGCGCCTCAAGGTTTATTCGAGGCGAAGTTCGTAACGACTTGGCGAATGCCCGTCGATTTTGCCTATCAAACGGGAGGGACTAGTGTGCGGGATCGTTGGATTTGTGGGCCATGAAGAAGCCTGGCCCATTATTTTCGAAGGCCTACAGAGGTTAGAGTACCGCGGCTACGACAGTGCGGGCATAGCGGTCGTTGACTCCGATGGAGAGCTCCAATTTCGCAAAACCGTCGGCAAGGTAAACGGTCTCGACTCGACCGGCGGTTTAGATTTGCTTCATGGGTCTGCCGGACTTGGCCACACCCGTTGGGCCACCCATGGCAGGCCGTCTTGGGCCAACGCCCATCCCCATACCGACTGCCGTCACCAAGTGGCGGTGGTTCACAATGGCATCGTAGAGAATTTCCTGGAGCTAAAGCATCAGCTAGAGAGCGCCGGACACCAGTTCTCCTCGGAAACCGACACTGAAGTGATAACCCACCTGGTTGAAGATGGCATTGACCGCGGATTGAGTTTTGAAGACGCTTTCCTCCGCATGGGCCACGCTATAAAAGGGTCCCAGGCCATCACCGCAATGCTCCAGGGCCAAGAGAGCAAGATTTGCGCCATACGCCTGGGTTACGCCGGCGGTATCGTTGTTGCTCATAACGAGGGACAGGGAATCGTCGGCAGTGATCTGCCAGCGGTGCTCCCCATACTGAGACAGATTTCCCAAGGCGGACAGGTAGGGTTTCTGGAGTCCGGTGAGATGGCCGTAGTCACCCGGGAAGGGGTGGATTACCGCGACATGGACGGCAACCGGCTGGACAAAGGCCTCAGAACTGTTTCGCCCGAGGAGATAATCATCGACAAAGGAGGCCACCGCCACTTCATGCTCAAGGAGATCATGGAGCAGCCTCAAGCGGTGACAAGCGCATTGCGCGAACGGGTCGATTTCGAGGCGGGCCTGGTTGAGCTTCCCGGCTTCCCCCTGTCGACGGACGAGGTCAAAGACCTCCAACGGGTGGTGCTCATTGGTTGCGGCACAAGCCTCCACGCCGCCATGGTAGGCCGTCATCTGGTGGAAACGTTGGGCGGACTCCCGGCTGAGACAGAGAGCGCATCGGAATTCCGTTACCGGGACCCCTATATCGATAGGCGAACTCTCGTAGTCGCCATCGCCCAGTCTGGCGAGACGGCCGACACCGTAGCCGCGATGCAGATGGTGCGTGAAAAGGGCGCCCGTTTGATCACCATATGCAACGCTGAAGACAGCCAGGCCTCCCGGCTAGCGGAGGGCACCCTGCTTATGCGCTCCGGCATTGAGATAGGGGTTGCCAGTTCCAAAACCTATACTGCTTCATTGACGATATTGAACCTGCTAGCCACCTATCTAGGTCAGGTTCGGGGACATCTAACACCCGAAGACTGCCGCCGTTTGGTTGACGACCTGGCCGCTGTACCAGGTCTGATGGGTGAATTGCTGGCCGACACCTCCGTCTATCAAAACCTCGCCCGCAGATATTCCAAATTCAACAACTTCCTCTTTTTGGGCAGAGGCATCAACGCCCCCGTGGCCATGGAAGGCGCTTTAAAACTGAAAGAGCTTAGTTATATCCACGCCGAGGGCTATTCGGCCGGTGAGATGAAACACGGACCCATCGCGCTGATTGATCCAGAAATGGCCACAGTTGCCATCGTTCCGAAAGACCGGCTATACGACAAGGTCTTGAACAACATAAAAGAGGTCAAATCCCGAGACGGAAACGTCTTGGCTATCATAACGGAAGGTGACGAAGACTTGGCCATGGAAGTCGACCAAACCGTCACCATCCCTCCGGCTCCGGACCATTTGATCCCCTTGCTGGCCACCGTTCCCCTCCAGCTGTTGGCCTACTACATCGCGGTCCTACGCGGATGCGACGTCGACCAACCGCGGAATTTGGCCAAGACGGTCACTGTGGAGTAGACTTCGCGTCATTTCACGGCTGCTTCCCCCGTCTGTTTCAAGCCACTGGGATCTCCATAACTGACTCCGCCACATCCAGATATGGTCCCACTCTCGTACTCTCTTTACCCCAGATATTACTCTTCGATGTTCACCCGCATTTCGAAAACTGTCCAATGGTTGACGCCTTTAGCGCTTGAAGTTAGAGATCATAGGTGAAATCATATAAGTGACCTATGTTTTTCGGAATGCGGTGTCCACCGGGCGCCGCGCGTGAGGGTGGCTACCAAAATGTATTTGACAATGGATCATCCCCCGGCCCGCATCGACGGTTACCTTGCCTTGATGGATCCCGGATTGGCAGATGAACTGACGTCCATCGCGCATGACCTCCGGGATTTGAAATTCATCCACATAAACAGCACCGCCACCGGAGGCGGTGTGGCTGAGATCCTTCAGTCCATGGTCCCATTGATGAATTCCTTGGGCCTGAGCACCGAAAGGATAGTCATCGAGGGTAATCCAAAGTTTTTCGAGGTCACCAAGCGAATCCATAATCTCCTGCAGGGAGCGGAAGGTTCCCTGTCCAGGGAAGAGTTTCAGACATATCTTGACACGAACCAAGCCGTGGCCGAAGAATTCGTCCGCCGGGAATTGGCGGCCGAGGTTTGGTTTTTCCACGACCCCCAGGTGCTGCCGCTGTCCGGCATGTTTCCCGGAGCCGCCAGCCAGATAAGGAATTGGATCTGCCATATAGACTTGACGTCACCCAACCCCAGCACCATCGATTCGCTACTGCCGATGACGCAAAACTACGACTCATTGATATTTTCCTTGGATTCCTACATCCCCAAAGGTTTGGGGGACACACCGGTCCATATCGCGCCGCCGGCCATAGACCCGTTGACGGAGAAAAACACTCCTCTGACCGAATCACAGGCCTTGGAAACCGTGGCCGCAATGGGAATTGACCCAGGCCGGCCCCTGATCACCCAAGTCTCCAGATTCGATCTATGGAAGGACCCCCTAGGGGTTGTGGACGCCTACCGCCTGGCCCGGAAGCATATCCCGGGGCTTCAGCTAGCTCTGCTTGGACTCAGCCAGGCCACAGACGACCCAGAGTCGTTGGATGTGCTGCACCAAGTGGAAGATTACGCCGCGGGCGACCCGGACATACATCTTTACTTCTACACCGATGGTTTGAATTACTCGATAGACCATCTGGTGAACGCATTCCAGGCCGCTTCCAAAGTGGTCATGCAAAAGTCCACCAGAGAAGGGTTTGGACTTACCGTCACTGAAGCCATGTGGAAGGGAAAGCCGGTGATCGGAGGGAACGTGGGCGGCATCCGGGTGCAGATAGAGGACGGAGTCAACGGTTACCTGGTCGATTCACCCGAGGAATGCGCCGGCCGCATTGTTCAAATCATGCAAGACCCGGCCTTGGCCCAAAGGCTGGGGCAGGCGGCTCACGATTCTGTGCGGCAACGATTTTTGCTTCCGCGCCTTACTTTGGACTACCTCCGAACGGTGAAAGAACGGTTGCAGGGGCCTCAAGGCAACAGAGTCGCTCATGGAGTTCACGTCAACGAAAACCGGAATGGAAGTCATAACGGGGACCGTAGTCTGACTCACGACCTTTCCTCCTAAGGACTCTCAGCCAAGGCGTAACACGTCTTAGTCCAGATTGGACCGAATTCAAACGTTTCCCATTAAGGCCCTTTAAAGGCACTATTGGTCCGCCCCGCGGCTGAAGCCGGGTCGGGGTTTATTGCATCGCCAGCCGACCCATCCCATTTGCTCTATCCCCAAAAAAACCTGCCTTGCCGTGCCGGTTGAGATGGGATACAGTTTTAGCGGCGGCCGGGCGGCCTAACGCCATTAAAAATATGATTCGGGGACGCAGTGGACCCTACGACCGTAATAATGATGATAGATGGCCTGGACCCGGATTATCTGGAATCCTGTCCGGCGCCCAATCTAGACCAGTTGGCGCGGGACGGCTTTAGGACAGAAGCCAAGGCCGTCATGCCAACGGTGACCAACGTTAACAACGTGTCTTTGATCACAGCCAGCTATCCCGAAGGACACGGCATAACCTCCAACTACTGGCTCAACCGGGACGCCGGGCATGACTCTGGCGAAGTCTACATGGAGTCAGGGGAATTCATACAGAAGGAGACCATGTTTCAGCGGGCCACTTCCCAGGGAGCCCGGTCCCTGCTGATCACGGCGAAAGACAAACTTCGCCGGCTCCTAGGCGACGGCGCCACCCTCAGCGTTTCTTCTGAGCAGCCGCCTGACTGGGTTGTCAAAGGTGTGGGCGAACCGCCCCCCATTTATTCCGTCGATGTGAACCAGTGGGTCGTGAACGCCGCTAAATTCATAATGGGCCGCGAGCAATTCGACCTGGCCTACGTAACCACCACCGACTACGCCATGCACACGTATGCCCCTGAGGAACCAGAGTCCCAGCGGCACATCAAGATCTTGGACGAGGCCATCGGCCAGTTGGTCGAGAGCATACCCCAAATTCAGGTGCTGATAACGGCCGACCACGGCATGTCGGCCAAAAATTCAATGATCAATCTGCCGGAAGTGCTGTCCTCCCACGGCATAAAGGGACGGGCCGTGCCCATCATCAAAGACATGTACACCGTGCATCACTCTAATCTTGGCGGTTGCATTTACGTGTATCTTGAACCGGGGGACGTTGACCGCGCCGTTGAAATAATGAAGCAAGTGGATGGCGTTGACGACGCCCTTCCGAAGCAAGCCGCCGCCCGGCGATTCAAGTTGATGCCCCAGCGCATCGGAGACGTGATGGTGCTGGGTTCCCCAGGGGTCGTGTTCGGCGATTCCCAACAGGTGGATCTCCCGCCGAACCTGCGGTCTCACGGTTCTTTGCACGAAGACAGCGTACCGGTCATAGGGTACGGTGGAGCATTCGGCCAATACCAATTCAAGGAAAACGTGGACCTCGGCAGGTACGTATTTCAACACGTTTTAGCTTGACGTTGCCGCAAACCTGACAATGAACCACCTCCAGGTATTAGCTCCCGCCACCACGGCCAACTTGGGTCCGGGGTTTGACTGCCTTGGAATGGCCCTTGATGTCTGGAACCGGTTGGACATATATGCCGGTCAAGACGATTCCAGCGAACCGACCGTTGAGGTTATCGGCGAGGGCGCTGGAGAGCTCGACTCGGGGCCCGGCAACCTGGTTTACCGGGCCATGGCCTTTTTGTTCAACGAGGCCGGCCGGGAGATGCCTCTGGTTCACTTAAAATGCCACAACGAGATTCCGTTGAAGCGGGGTATGGGGAGCAGCGCCGCCGCCATCGCCGGAGGACTCGTCGCCGCCAATGCCTTGTGTTCACGGGGTTTTGCCTCGGAATCCAACAAGACCACCAAAGCCGCCGGGGAGTTCTCCGGCAACGAACTGCTGGAGATGGCCGCCAGCGTGGAGGGGCACCCCGACAACGTAGCGGCGGCTGTGCTCGGAGGGCTGAGGCTCGTTGTCACTGAAGAAGACCAGATTTTCACGGCGCCGTTGGAAGTGCCGCCAGATATCCGAGCGGTGTTGTTCATTCCCGATCTTCGCATCGCCACAGACGAAGCACGGTCGGTGGTGCCTCAAACCGTGAGCAGGGCCGACGCAGTCTATAATATGAGCCGTACATCGCTCCTGGTGGCCGCAATGGCGGGTAATCACCCAGAGTACCTGGCCGAGGCCACCAAGGACCGGTTGCACCAGCCCTACCGGCAAAACCTGTTTCCAGCCATGAAGCTACTGTTTCAGGCCGCCACGGCCGCCGGCGCCCTCGGCGTATTCTTGTCAGGAAGCGGGTCCACGGTGCTGGCATTGACCCGGGGCAGGGAGATGACCGTGGGATATGAGATGGCCGAAGCAGCCAAGCAAGCGGGTGTGGAAGGCCGGTTGAAAATAACACAACCCACCGTTCGTGGCGCCCACGTGGTGGCGGATTAGTTTGGCGGCGAAGACGCTGGATTTCGACCATTGCCGCTGATCGTTCAAAAATACGGGGGAAGCTCGTTGGCAGACGCCGGCAAGATCCTGGCCGTCGCCCGGCGCATTCGTGACGCCAGCGAGTCGGGCAAACAGATTGTGTCGGTCGTTTCGGCCATGGGCGAAACGACCGACGACCTCATACGGCTGGCCCATACGGTATCCACCGAGCCAGACGCCCGAGAGTTGGACCTCCTTCTATCCACGGGTGAGTTGGTTTCTTGCACATTGCTGACCATGGCTTTACGGAACCTGGGGTTAAACGCCGTCAGTCTCACGGGACCGCAGGCCGGTATTCATACAGACACGATGTACGGCAGGGCGAGGATCCACAACATCGATTCCGGCCGCATCATGCAAGAGCTCGACCAGGGCAATCTCGTGATCGTGGCCGGCTTCCAGGGTATAAACGAAGCACAAGACGTCACCACATTGGGCCGCGGGGGTTCAGACACAACCGCGGTGGCGTTGGCGGCGGCCTTGGAGGCTGACCGGTGCGAGATATACACGGATGTGGATGGCATCTACACCGCCGATCCCCGGGTGGCGCCCAACGCGCGTAAGCTGGACGAGATCGGCTACCAAGAGATGCTGGAGATGGCGAGTTACGGGGCCAAGATGCATCCGAGATCAATCGAATTGGGCGCCGCCTTCAATGTCCCCATCTACGTGGCGTCGAGTTTTGGCAAATCCAGCGGGACCCTCATCCATCGTAAGCCGGACGAATACCCTATGGAAGATAGAATCAAGGTTACAGCAATCGTCGGGAACACCAATGTCGCCAAGATCACGGTGCGGGCGCTGCCGGACAAACCCGGCATAGCCGCCAACCTTTTCGAGCCCTTGGCAGCGGTGGGCATAAGCGTCGACACCATAGTTCAGAACACCAGCGTGGAGCGGACCACCGACATCAGCTTCACTGTGAGCCGTGACGACTTGGGTAAGGCTATGGAGGAAGTGCGCCAGGTGCTGCCTTCTGTGGGCGGTTCGGAAGCGTTGAGCGACGCGACCTTGGCATCGGTCAGCGTGGTGGGTTCTGGGATGCAGCATTCCCCTGGCTACGCCTCCCGCATGTTTCGGATCCTAGCCGATGGCAACGTCAACATCGACATGATCACCACTTCAGAGATCCGAATCTCTTGCATCGTGCAAGAGAACCAGGTGAACGAAGCCGTGCGCCTGCTCCACCGCGGTTTCCAGTTGGATCAAGAAGAATCGGACCCAGAGGCCTAGACAGCAACAGTAGCCACGTCCAACCGGACATCCAGTCCCGGAGAACCACCTTTGGCCCCAACCTATCTTTCCGTGGTCATACCGGCGTTCAACGAAGAGGCCCGCATTCAGCGGACATTAGACCAAGTCGTGGGATTTCTAACCGCCGGTTCCTACACGTGGGAAGTGGTTGTGGCCGATGACGGGTCAACCGACGCCACGCCACGGTTAGTTGGAGAGGTTGCCTCCACCAACCACAACGTCAAGGTCTTGAGGCTGGACCACCGAGGCAAAGGTTCGGCGGTAAAGCATGGGATGCTGAACGCGGTGGGGGAGTACCGCCTTCTTTGCGACGCAGATCTATCGGTGCCGATTGAACAGGTGGAACGGTTGCTGCCTCCCCATTCCCGGGGCGCTGACATAGCCATGGGGTCCAGGGAGCAATCAGATTCTCAAAGGTTCCGCGAACCGTCCCACCGGCATCTCATGGGCCGTGTGTACAACGCTCTAGTTAGGGTCTTGGTGGCGCCGGGGTTCAAGGACACCCAGTGCGGCTTCAAATGTTATCGGGGAGAGATCGTATCCCGATTGTTCGGCGCTCAGAGAATGGAGGGATTCGCCTTCGATGCGGAGGTTATGTTTCTAGCTTTGAAGGCTGGTCTTTCGATTAACGAGATCGGAGTGGATTGGTATTACGGCCAGGGCAGCAAGGTCCGTCCGTTGACGGATTCACTGACCATGACTGGGGATTTGCTCAAAATTCGCTGGAACTACCTCCGGGGCCGGTATTTAGGGTTTTAATCAGGATGGTTATCGCCGAAAATTCACCCCCCTGCAGGTAACCTGTGGGAGGAGTTCTGCGGAATTCCCTTCATGGCAGCCGGTGTTAGGAGCACTTCAGCTATTTTTTGCTCAACAATGGCGAAAAAAAGGGCTTGACCCGCAGGACGGTTTTGTTGTAATTACTAACAATTAAAAAATGATTATTCACGTCACCGCTGGGACAGTTGCGGCTAACCCGTGATTCAGCTTCCCCATCGCGCTGGATTTACAGGTAAGCCTGTCTGACTACGGCGATGGGCCGGCCGCGAGAGACGTAGTACGTCCGGCGAGCCGGTTCGCTTGTGGCCTGGAGGTAGTGAGGCGGAGGAGGTGTTTGGGGCCGAATCAGCATCAGCGGTGCCGTAGCCGGGTTGTATTCATCCCCCACCAGCGCATGGCCGGTTTTGATCAAATTGGTTTTAATGACCGGCATTTTTCCTCCCGTAGCACCTGCATCTAATCTTACTTACCGCAGGAGTGAATGGGGAGTAGTGAATTATGGAAAAACACACCAACGGAAAATATCTGCACAATATAGACAAGGCCAACAGGGTGGTTCCGGTACGGCCGGGCAGCGGGCCTAAGTTCAAGCGGGACCTTATCCATGAAGCCATCTCCCTGGCGCTTAAAGGCGAATGGGAGCGAGCCACCGAGGTCAACCGCGCCATTCTTGAGTTGTTCGAAGACGACGTAGACGCCATGAACAGGCTGGGCAAGGCGTTGATGGAGTTGGCCCAATACGAAGACGCCAAAAAAGTTTTGGACCGGGTCGTCCAGTTGGCCCCTTATAACAACATCGCCAAGCAAAACGTCGCCCGGCTGGCCCATCTGGCCGAAACGCCATCCTCGGGAAAACAGGTCCGCAAGGGCGGCGGCGCGCCTCAGTTGTTTATTGAAGAGATCGGCAAATCCGGCATGACGGTGCTGCAAAATATGGCTAGCCGCCAAGTCATCGCCCGGGTGTCCCCCAGCGACAGCGCCAATCTGGTGGTGGAGGGCAACTCCATCAACGTTTACGCAATGGACAATGAGTGCTTGGGCCAAATAGAACCCAGGTTGGCCCGCCGGTTGATTCGACTGATGAATGGAGGCAACGAGTATGACGCCGCGGTCGTGGGCGTCAATGAAAAATCCATTTCCATCATCGTGCGTGAAACTCGCCGGGACCCCAGTCTGCGCGACGTGTGTTCCTTTCCAACCAGGATTAGAGAAGAACACAAGGTATACCTGGGTCAAAACTTGGTGCGCTATATCAGCGAAAATAACCTGGACGACGACGACGAGCCGTCCATCGATGAGGAAGCCATGGACACGGAGTGGGCTGACAACGAATAAACCATCCCGCCAAGCCTGCGCTCCCGCGGTTTAGCCACTAACGGCCAACGGGGTATTGCCTGTCCCGTTGGCCGTCGTTTTTCAAACATCCTCAAATCCTCCGGACTGGGTTGATCCCCTTGATCAAGGTCCATCTCTTTTTGGGCGCTGTTGGAGGGCGCACAACCATGACGGGACTTGGAACCAGGGGGCGGTTGCTGCCGGTCATGGTAAAAACACGTCCCTTTGGTCCCATTGTCCGATTGTTCGGGCCCTAGGTCTTGCCTACCTACCGGTATGCATATAGAATAACTTGTCGCCGTGACTGGCGGTAAGAACTCGAACGGAGGACAGGTGATTGAATGTACTAGGTATTCATCTTCTGCTTGAATTGCGGCAGTGCAACCCAGCACTCCTCAATGACATCGATCATATCCGAGATTCATTGATTAAAGCCGCCGAGTCCGTGGACGCCCATGTGGTGGGCGAGTCTTTCCACCGGTTCAGTCCTCAGGGAGTAACAGGCATCTTATCCATTGCCGAGTCTCATATCTCCATCCACACCTGGCCGGAGTATGGTTATGCGGCGGCTGATGTATTCACCTGTGGCTCATCTTTACACCCCCAGATTGTCGCCGACCTTTTGATTGAAAAGCTTGAATGCTCGGATCCGTATATACACGAGATCCAGCGGGGCATGATCCCACAGGCGGTGACCACCTAACTAAGGCATCTGAGCGAGGCTTGTGGATATCTCGGGCAAATGGTACCTGGAAACCGTCTTTCCGGACCTGGCGATAATGCTTCAGGTGCGGGCAGTGCACTATTCCGGTAAAACACAGTTCCAGAAAGTAGAAGTCCTCGAATCGGAAACGTTCGGCCGCAGCTTGGTTTTGGACGGCAAGACCCAATCCACCGAGGTAGATGAGTTCGTCTATCACGAGGCCTTGGTCCATCCTCCCATGCTTCTCCACCCAAATCCCCGCACGGTTTTTATCGGCGGCGGCGGCGAGGGAGGCACATTGCGGGAGGTATTGGCTCATTCCTCCGTGGAGCGGGTCGTCATGTTGGACCTGGACCAGGAAGTCGTGGAGCTATGCCGGCGTTACCTGCCGAACCACAGCCAGGGAAGTTTCGACGACCCTCGGGTGGAGTTGATCCATGAAGACGCCCGAGGATACCTGGCCAATACCGCAAATACCTTTGACGTGATGATCATGGACTTGGTGGACCCGATGGAAGGGGGGCCAGCCTACCTGCTCTACACCGAGGAATACTACCGGATCGCCCGGTCGAAACTGGCGCCCGGTGGGATATTGGCGACCCAGTCGGGCCCTTCCGGGCTGCTCAGCTACCAGGAATGCTTCACCACCATCTACATGACACTGGCAAGCGTTTTTAAACACATCATGCCGCTGCAGGCACACGTGCCGGCCTTCCAGACGCTCTGGGGTTTTACCCTGGCCTCGGATTCTCCCCTGGCCGTTCTGTCAGAACAAGAGGTCAACCAACTGGCGTCAAAGCGCATAGCAAAGGAACTACGGTTCTACGACGGAGAGACCCAACGGAACATGATGTCCCTTCCCAAATACCTTAGGACCGGTATTCAACAAGAGACCAGGATCAACCGGGACGCCAGCCCGGTGTTTATGGTCTAACGGTTCCGGACCCGGTTAACCATTGACTCGGGCGCCGTTGGGTGCCTTGGCGCCCGGTTGAATCAACACCCTCACCGTGCCGTCGGTCTCTTTCCGCTGAGTCAGGATATTGTGTCCGGCTTTCTCCGCCCAGACGATCACATCGTAGATGTTCAGGGCGTCGGCCAAAATGGCTTCGATTATCGAGCCACCCTCGGATTCGGTCTGACGGGTCAACGCCGCCAACACCCCGGCGCAACTCTTGCCCCGGCCGTCAATGATCACCCACCCATTGGAGCCATTTGAAGTAATGGGCGCCTGATCAGGGTGAACATTGATCTCGCCGGTCTTTCTTTTGTCGAGTTCCGCTTTGAATTCGGCCACCGCTTCCCATGCGATGGCCCGGTCCCTCTCCCCCCTCGAGCAGACGGCGCCGCGCACTCCGACGATGTCGGGGTTGATCCTGGCCAGCTCGTCCAGGTCGGTAATCTTAAGGTGGCCGGAAAGTGAGGTGCTGAGACCCAATTCCTTGCCTCGGAAAACCATCTCCCGCAACTCGTCCTCGGGAAGGAAATCGAATATGTTGCGGCCGTCTTTGGTCAGCGTGTCAATCAAGAATCCGTCGCACTCCCCGTCTTTGGCCAGGTCGATCATGCGATGGGCGTCCAGGCCGCCTTCGTAGAGCACGTTGTCGGCGAAGAGGGACCCGATAAGCTTGGTGTTGAAACCCTCCAGGGCATGCCGCGACTCCCGCAGCACTTCCACGGCCATGTCGTAGTCGGCCTGGCGGAAGCCCACTTTGACCGAGGTGGCGTTCAGCACCCCCGCGGCGTAGGCCGCCATGGCTACAGTTCCCGGCTGGTTGGGCACGACGCCCAGGGTGACGCTCACGTGCATCTCAACTGGGATGATAGAACGGACATCTTGAACGATGCTGGGATGCCCGGAGCCCACCAGTGCTTCCTGAAGGTTCTTGACGTCCACCACGTCGCACCCACCCTGCTCGGCCTCCAGAGCTTCGGCGACATTTTGGACGCTGACCATCAACAACATGCCCGAAGCGAAGTTGTTGTTGGCCGTGAGCCAACTGGCCCTTGGCTGGGCGTAGGCTTTCGGCGCGTCTATTTGGACTACCGGAGGCTTGGGTTTCAGTGGCTCCAACTCTCGCTTGAGCTGGGCCTTTTCTTCGTAATTCAAATCGGTCAGAGGCAGACGGGTTGGACCCGCGGCCAGGCCCATCAATTCCGCCCAATACTTCACCATGGCTATTGGCAGGGCGCCGTTGTACTTGGTCATGATCCGGGTCCACCAAGTATCGTTTAGCTCTTTGAGACGGCGCACGTGTTCTTCGTAGAACTTCTCATCCAAGTTCCCACTGGTGGCCTTGTCGATGAATTGGACGTAGTTGTTGCATTCAGGAGTATCAAAGCGCCAGTCGGAAGTATTAGCGAACATGACCTGTTGCTGGAATCCAAGTTCTTGGGCCCGGAAGAATATCCACTCGTCGGGCGTGCTGATCACGTAGTCCTCGCCCAACATTTCATGGGCCTCAATGGACAACTGCTGATTAAAACTGGCCTCTTTGACTCCCACCACGCCGTTTATCTCGCAGATATTCTTCAGCCCGTTGGGGCTGACCACAATTCCGAACTGAGGCGAGTTGTAAAACATGATGGCCGTTTCAGTGTTTTTCGCCAACAACTTCACGTAGTCGATGACCTGCTCTTCCGTCTTGGTGACCATGTAGGGCGGCGCCACTATCAACAGTTCGAACCCGGCGCCCTCGGCATGTTTGGCCAAGGCGATCATCTCTTCAGCCGAGGTGTGTGTCACATGGGCGCCCACGGGCCACTTCCCACCCGCCTCATCAGCCACTATTTCCATGACCTTAAGCCTTTCTTCATGGGTGAGGCTCCAAAACTCGCCCATGCCCCAGGTGCAGCCGGCGCCCGTGGTGCCCAGTCGGCGGATGTGGCGTATGTTGTCGCGCATACCCTGCTCATCCAGCTTGTTGTCGGCCGTAAACGGCGTGATCAGCGTGGTCCATTGGCCTCGCAGGGTTTCCCAAGCCCAATCTTGGGCTTCGTTCTTTGAGTAGCTTGGCATCGGAGACTCCTTATCCGCCGGAGCGGTTTTGACTCTATAGAATGCTCAGAGTGGTGATGATTGAGATCGAGGGTTTGGGCTACTCCTCGTCCCCGTACTGGTCCTTCAGGGCCTCAACCACGGCCGGGTCGGCCAGGGTAGTGGTGTCACCCAGAACGCGGCCCTCCGCCACGTCCCGGAGGAGCCGCCGCATTATCTTGCCGCTGCGGGTCTTCGGCAACTCGGCGGCGAAGTAAATGTCGTCAGGGCGGGCCATGGAGCCGATCTTGGTGGCCACGTGCTGCTTGAGCTCGGTGATTATCTCGTCGGAACCCACAACCGAGTCCTTTAGGGTTACGAAGCCGACGATAGCCTGGCCCTTAATCTCGTGAGACTTGCCAATACATGCCGCTTCGGCCACCTTTGGGTTATCCACCAGGGCGCTTTCCACTTCCATGGTGCTGATGCGGTGGGCGGATACGTTGATCACGTCGTCAACCCGGCCCAACAGCCAGAAATAGCTGTCTTCATCCAGTTTGGCGCCATCGGCGGTGAAATACATGTCTTTGTATCGCGACCAGTATTGGTCCACGTACCGATCCGGGTCGCCGTAGATGGTGCGGAGCATTGCCGGCCAGGGTTTCTTGATGATCAGGTAGCCACCACCACCGGGACCAACTGGATTGCCTGCTTCGTCCACCACCTCGGCGTCGATCCCCGGAAAGGCCTTGGTGGCTGAGCCCGGCTTCAGGGTAGTGATTCCAGGCAAGGGCGTTATCAAAATCATGCCCGTCTCAGTCTGCCACCAGGTGTCCACGACGGGGCAGCGGCCGCCGCCGATATGCTCCCAGTACCAGACCCACGCCTCAGGGTTTATGGGCTCGCCCACGCTGCCCAGCAACCGCAGGGTCGACATATCATGGCGCTGGGGGTATTCCTCGCCCCAACGCATGAACGTCCTGATGGCGGTGGGAGCGGTGTAGCAGATGGTGACGCCGTACTTGGCAATGATGGCCCAGAAGCGGTCCCGGTCTGGATAATCCGGAGAACCTTCGTACATCACGGTGGTGGCGCCGTTGGCCAAGGGGCCGTAAACGATGTAGCTGTGACCTGTGACCCACCCGATGTCGGCGGTGCACCAATAAACGTCGTTTTCTTTGATATCGAATATCCATTTCGTGGTGGCGTAGGTTCCCACCATGTAGCCGCCGGTGGTATGGACGATGCCCTTGGGCTTGCCGGTGGTGCCGCTGGTGTAGAGCAGGTAAAGCATATCTTCGCTGTCCATCTGCTCCGGTTCACAGGTCAGAGGCTGGCCTTCAACCAGATCGTGCCACCAGACATCGCGGCCATCCACCATCTTGTCGTCGGCTTGGCCGGTGCGGCGAACCACCACCATCTTTTCCACGCTGGGCGAGCCGTCCAGAGATTCGTCGGCAGTCTGCTTGAGCGGGATGATGTTGCCCCGGCGGTAGCCTCCGTCGGCGGTGATGATGATCTTTGACTCGGAGTCGTTCACCCGGTCGCGGATGGATTCGGCGCTGAAACCGCCGAAGATCACGCTGTGGGGAGCGCCGATACGGGCGCAAGCCAGCATGGCGATGGTCAACTCGGGGACCATGGGCAGATATATGGTGATGCGGTCGCCCTTCTTGACTCCCAGGCTTTTCAGTCCGTTGGCGAAGCGGCACACCTCGCGGTAAAGGTCCCAGTAGGTGTAAACCTTCCAGTCGCCGGGCTCGCCTTCCCAAATGATGGCTGCCTTATTGCGCCTTTCCGATGAAAGGTGCCGGTCCAGACAGTTGTAGGACATATTGGTCTTGCCGCCCAAGAACCATTGGGCGTGGGGGGGCTGCCAATCCAAGACCTGGTCCCACTTCTTGAACCAGTGCAATTCCTCGGCGAATCCAGCCCAGAATGCTTCGGGGTCGGCCAGGGCTTTCTCGTATATATCGGGGTCAGAAATATTGGCCTGCTTCCGGAATTCCTCGGTCGGCGGAAAGGTCCGGTCTTCCTGTAGCAGAGCTTCAAAAGTGCCCCTGTCTTCTACCATTTAAAAACCTCTGTTAAGCACTAGCCGAAAGCCTTCATGGGCAATCAGACCTCACGCCGGATCACGGAAATTTTCACATAAGGAACTAGGTTTGTAAACGGAGTAGAACGTCGTTCCCTAAACCGCCCATGGGCGATGGCTGGGCGATAGCGTAGAATCTCTAATTGTGTCGTCTTCAGGGGAAACTCCGCTGGATAGAATACCGGGCGCCGGCGATGGACCCGTCTCGGGCGTTTGGGGCAACCGCATGCTGGCGGTGTGCGCCGGGCTGGGGATGTTCCTGGGTTCCCTGGACATCGCCGTCAACGTGGGCTTGCCAACGATGACCAAGGGGCTGAACACCGACCTGCAGACCGTCCAGTGGGTGATCGTCGCCTTCGTGGCCGCCCGGGCGGGCCTGGTGATGGGCGCGGGCAGCTTTGCCGACCGGTTTGGCCTGCGCCGGGTGTACCTGTTTGGCGTACTGACCTATGTGGCCGCCATGGTGGCTATATCGTTGTCGCCCACTCTGGCGCCCGTGGTGGCCTTCAGGGTTCTGCAAGCGCTGGGCACTGGATGCCTCTTCGCCGTATCGCCGGCGCTCGCCTCCCAGGTGTTTCCAGCCCACCGTCAGGGGTTGGCCATGGGGTTTGCCACAGCTAGCCAAGCCCTGGGCATGTTGACGGGCACGCTGGGCGCCGGCGCGTTGGTCGCGGTCTTCGGCTGGCAGGCGGTGTTCTTCCCTAGGATCCCGTTTCTGATAGTGGCGTTGGTGCTGGCCTTCGTTTTCTTGCCGGCGGACGGTTCGCATCGCGGGCAGGAAAAATCTAAAGAAGATAGGCGGCCTTTCGACGCCGCCGGCGCCATTACCTTATTGGGTGCGTTTATTTGTCTGGTGATCGGTTTGCGGATGGGCCGGTCCGAAGGCTGGACCTCCCCGATCGTGTTGGCCCTGTTAACTCTGGCGCCGTTGTTGCTGGTGGGCTTTTGGCAGGCGGAGCGCCGCGCCCGCTGGCCGGTCCTGCCAGGAGACCTGATAAAGGTCCGGGGATTCGCCGTCGCCTACTCCAGCATGTTCTTGGCCCATTTTGGGGTTTTCGTGATCTGGTTCATCTTCCCCTTTTACGTCGCCGACGCATTGGGCCGGGGTCCCGGGTCTTTGGGTGTGATGCTGGCTGCGATGGCATTGGCGAACTCGGGATTTGCCGCCCTAGGAGGCTGGCTGTGCGACCGCTTGGGCGTCACGCCGGTGGGCTTTTTCGGACTGGCGATATTGGCGTCGGGACTGCTGGCCATGAGCTTTTTGGGCGGCGATTCAACACTTACCCAGGTGGGCCTGCGCATCGCGATAGTGGGCGCCGGGATGGGGCTGTTCCAGGCTTCCGCGTTCGCCCTGATGTTGAGCAGCGCACCAAGGGACCGGCGAAGCACGGCTTCGGCGGCGCTCTCCCTCGCCCAATCTTCGGGCACGGTGTTGTCGGTGGCAGTCGTTGGGGGAATATTTGCTTGGACTCTGGGCAATCACCTGGCCGAATTGCAGACCGGTGATCCTGGTCTAGCGCCGCGAGCCCCCGATTTGTATCAGCAGGGCTTCATATTGGCTTATCAGGACGTTTTCCGGCTAGGGGCTGCTTTGGTTTCGGTCGGGGCCTGGGTGTTCGCCATGGGATCCCGCCGGCAATCATGAGGCCGGCGTCAACCGGCGCCCGGCTATTACCTGGGCTACTGGCCTTGAAATTCACTCCTGAGAATCCCGTAATATTCGGAATCCACGTATTGGCCCCACTTCTTCAAATGCTGCCGCAACGACCCCTCATGGGTCATGCCGATCTTCTGCATGATTCGGCCCGAAGCGGGGTTATGCTTGAAATGCGAAGCGTAGACCCGGTTGAGACCCAGCGTCTCGAAGGCGTAGCCCACTACTGCGGAGGCGGCCTCGGTGACGTAACCCTGGTTGCAATACGGTTTGCCGATCCAATAGCCCATCTCGGCCTTGTCGTGTGATTGCTCGATGGTCAGCCCGATGCCGCCCATATACGTTCCATCCGATGAGCCATCGGAACGCAGGGCGATGGCCAAGCTAACACCAAGCCCCTGATCGAAATCATCCTGATGGGTGGACATAAACTGCTCCGCCATGCCGTCCTCGTAAGGATGGGGAATCCTCAGGGTGGTCGCAGCGATGTCCCGGTCGCCGGCTAGCCGCTGCATGTCAGCCGCGTCCGCCATGGTGCAGGCCCGGAGGATGAGGCGGGCGGTCGTTAGGCTGGGGATTTCTTTAGTCGTCATGGCTAGCTAACCTCCTCTGCTGAGATGTCTGGCTTCCCGGTTGTGCAGCCGGTTCTGGATTGCGGCGTCATCCCAGCGGATTTCGTATATTCCTGGGCCCATGCCACGCCGGACATAGCCTCAATTTGGCGGGTAGTGTACCATATCCGGTAGAAATTCAGGCACGTCTAGGACGTTTTAAATGGCCGACGATCAGTCTCAGCCGGCGAGTAGGCTTGGCCGGATTCTCCAGAGGTTTCTCAGGCGAAAATCCAGATCCTCCGAGAACATCGATAGTAAAACAATCGGAACCGCCGTTGGCCTTGGCATCATCATCGGAACGGTTATTGGTGTCTTAACGGACAACGTGGGACTGTGGATAGCCATGGGCGTGGCGATTGGCGCGGCTATCGGAAGCGCTTTGGCGAAGAAGGGTGGCGGGAGTGGTTAAGGAGATGTTTGTCGAGGATGTAGTGGAAGGCAGGGTCATGTCCCTCCGATGGCGGCTCTAGCAAAGGGATCGCGCTACTTCCCCGGCCTCAAGTTCCTTGACGCCTGCAACGGCCCGTTGCTAAACTAGTTAGGTTGCGGGCGGTTAGCTCAGCTGGTTAGAGCACTTGCTCGACACGCAAGAGGTCAGTGGTTCGAGTCCACTACCGCCCACCACTTGATATCAGATCACTTACGATCAACTAGTCAATCGAATATTTAGGCAGGCATCAACTCATGGACGTCGCCCAGATCCTGAAATCAGCACCCAATCCTAATATCCCCGACTTCGGCCCGGGCGATTCCGTCAAGGTCAACTTCCGGATCCGCGAGGGTGAACGGGAGAGGATCCAGGTGTTCCAAGGAGTTGTCATCCGCCTCATGAACGGGACCGGCCCCGCCGCCAACTTCACCGTTAGACGGATTTCCGGCGGAATCGGCATCGAGAGAATCTTTCCCATCCACTCCCCTCTGGTGGAGTCGCTGGAAGTAACCCGCAAAGGTTCGGTGCGGCGAGCTAAGCTGTACTACCTTCGGGGTCTGCAAGGCAGGGCCGCCCGCATCAAGGAAAAGACGGTTCCGCGTCCGCAACGGGCCAGGCCTGCCTAAACAAGCCGGACCAAGCTGGCAAATCACCCCGGTGCTTTCCATCACTGGAACGCCCACTGGAACGCCCACTGGAACGCCGGGAATGCTCCCTGAAAACCTCTAGAGAAGGCCCTGGCGCCATGTCCTTTGCTATGCCCTATGTGGAAGTAGCGGTGGACGCCCCAGTGGGGCCCGGCCGCACTTTCTCCTACAGCGTTCCCCAACATTTGTCTTTGGAGCCGGGACAGCTGGTCTGGGTTCCCTTCGGCCGCCGCATCCTTCAAGGCGTGGTCATGGAATTGGCCGCTGCTCCCCAGGTGGAAGTCACCCGGGACGTTCTCCAAGCGGTGGAGCCATCTCCAGTCCTCAGTCCAGCCCATTTGAAGTTGTCCCTTTGGTTGAGCCGGTATTACCTCTGCTCGTTGTTCACCGCCGTTGGGTTGATGCTTCCCCTCGGATTTGAAGCCAGAGTCAGGTCTCGCATCGATGCGCTGCCAGGCCCCGAAGGCGGGGCGCCGGACGTCGAGGAACTGCGTCCGCAAACCGTGGAAGCTCTGAAACAACTGGAGGACAAGCCAGGTCAAAACGAGGCCGATTTTGTAAAGATTTTGGGGCGGTATGGAGAGCGAGAGCTAACCAGGCTCATCGACAAGGGATTCGTCAGCCGGCGAGTGAGCTTGCCTCGGCCTCGGGTCTCCCCCAAGTTCAATTGTTTTCTAGCGCCGGCCAGGGATTCCGGCACGGAAATGGAAAGCGGCCTGCCGCGGAAGCAACTGGCGCTTCTGAGCGCCATCCGCTCCAGCGGCGAGGCGTATCCGGCATCGTCGGCCAACAAGGTATTCGGCTATGGAGTGGGCAAGGCCCTGGTGGACAAAGGGTTGGTGGCGATGGACTGGGTTCGAGAGGATGCCCCGCCGTATGTTGCCTCCGGCGAGCGGGGAGCCGACAAAGTTGAGTCTCCCCTTACCCTCACCACGGAGCAGGCCGATGCCCTGGAGCGGATTCAAGCCGCCCTTAATGACCCTTCGGCCAAGCCAAGGAGTTTTTTGCTGCACGGGGTCACCGGCAGCGGCAAGACTGAGGTGTACCTGCGGGCGATCCAGACGGTGGTGGACCGGGGCGATCAAGCCATCTTCCTGGTGCCGGAAATATCCCTGACCCCCCAAACTCTGGAACGGGTCAACCAGCGGTTTCCCGGTCGGGTGGCCGTGCTTCACAGCGGTCTTACCCAACGGCAGAAATTCGACCGTTGGTGGGAGATCCGCGACGGCGCCTACGACGTTGTGGTTGGCCCCAGAAGCTCATTGTTCGCGCCGGCGCCACGGCTCGGTCTGATAGTGATCGACGAAGAACACGAGTGGACGTACAAGCAGGAAGAGGCTCATCCTCTGTACCATGCCCGGTCGGCGGCCCTGGAGTTGTCGCGGCTTACCGGCGCAGTCGTGCTGATGGGGAGCGCGACGCCCGACGTGGAGACCTACCAACATGCCCGGCGCGGCGGGCACCGGCTGCTGGAATTGACCCAGCGAATCCCAAATCCGGAGAGGAACTCCAGCGAGTTGGGCATTGGGACTCAAGATCAAGAGTTGGCCCAGGTGGAAATCTGCGACATGCGCCGGGAGTTGCGGGAAGGCAACCGGAGCATCTTTAGCGCCAAACTAGCCGGTTACATGGAAGACTGCCTGCGGCAGAACCAGCAGACCATTCTTTTTCTAAACCGGCGGGGCAGCACGCCCATCGTCCAATGCCGTGATTGCAGCTACGTAGCCGAATGCAGCCGCTGTTCGGTGTCTTTGACCTATCACGCGGATGACTCCCGCCTGGTGTGCCACCGGTGCAACCGCCGCACACGGATGCCGCGCCGGTGCCGCGAGTGCGGCGGCGCCCACATCCGCCAACTGGGCATCGGCACCCAAAGAGTGGTGGACGAAGTCAGAGCGCGTTTTCCCGGAGTCAGGGTGGACCGGTGGGATGCCGACAGCAACCGTTCCGGTTCCGGCCCGGGCGACGTCATGGCCAAGCTGACCAGCGGGGAGACCCAGGTCTTGGTGGGAACACAGATGGTGGCCAAGGGGCTGGATATACCCAACGTGACTTTGGTGGGCGTGATCCTGGCCGACGTCGGCTTATTCGTGCCCGATTTCCGTTCCGGCGAACGCAATTTCGGACTTTTGTGCCAGGTCGCCGGCCGAGCCGGCCGAGGCGCCTCCCCCGGGAAGGTGGTCATCCAGACCTACCGGCCCGACCATTACGCCATCGTCGCGGCGGCGGCTCAGGACTATGCCTCTCTGTTTGAGCAAGAGATCAAGTCCCGCCAGGAGATGGGGAACCCTCCCTACAACCGGTTGGTCCATCTGGTGTGGCAAGACACCAGCGACAGCATTTGCCAGCGCAGGGCGTCCAACATGGCCCGCCAGCTGCGAGAGGAAGCCTACGCCCAAGGCTTGACCGACATACAGGTCATCGGGCCGGCCCCCGGCATTCCCGCCCGTCTTAGAGGGAAACACCGGTGGCATATCCTCCTAAGGGGGCGCAATCTTCACCGGTTTTTGGAGCGGACCCAATTTCCGCCAGGATGCACCGTGGACATAGACCCGGCCCATGTCCTTTAGGCTCGGGCTCTAGGCTCCCTTTACACTGACAAAGAGCCGCCAATATAATACCCATCTATAACACCAATCTATAACACCGAGGCAGTTTGGCTGGCGCCGGCATCAGGATGATTCGCCCGCCGTTAACAACCAACATGAGGTGGTTCTGAGTGGCCGTTCTGCGCATGAGACTCCTGCCCGACCCAGTTTTGCGGAAGCAGGCTAAAAAGATCGGCAAAATACTGCCCAGCCTCAAAAAGCTAACCGCCGATATGATCGAGACCATGCACGCGCATCAGGGCGTTGGCATCGCGGCCAACCAGGTGGGTGCTGTGCAAAAAGTGTGCATCATCCAAACGCCCGACATGGAAGAGCCGATGGTGCTGATCAACCCGGAGATCACCAACCGGGAAGGGGAACGCGAGGTGGTCGAAGGATGTTTGAGCATACCCGGCTACCGGGGAATGGTTAAACGTTCCCTGACAGTGCGGGCTAGGGCATTGGATCTGGATGGGAAAGTCATACGGATCAAAGCCGATGAATTGTTGGCCCAGGCATTGGAGCATGAAACCGACCACCTCAATGGGATCCTATACGTAGACCACCTGGTGTCTCGCGAGGACCTGTGGAAGATCTCCGAGCATCCCGAAGACGAGGAAGACGAGGAAGACGGTGAAAACGAAGAAGCGGAAGACGGCGCCGAAGAAGAATCCATGGCAGTCTCCGGTCCCGAATCGGCAAGCCAAGATGACTCGGACTAGTTCCAGCCCAACAGCCTGAACCCCATGACGGCCTCGCTAGAAACCTCAACCATCCCCCAGGAATTGATTCCCCAATTGATCCGGTTCTTCTCCGGCGGGCCTTCTTCCGCCTATTTGGTGGGCGGCTACCTCCGGGACCGCATGTTATTGCGCACGCCATCATCTGACCTGGATATCGCGGTAGAAGGCGATTCGGAAGCCATCGCACGAGACCTTGCCGCCGCTCTTTCGGCCAAATTCGCTCCGGTAAATCCAGCCAGAGGTGTCTTCCGCGTGACCTCGCCGGTCCTGGTTGATCCTCAGGGACCGCCGGCATGGTCGATAGACTTGAAGGGTTTCTCGGGGGACATTCAGGAGGACCTGGCTCGGCGGGATTTCACCGTCGACGCCATGGCCTTGGCTCTGGATGACCGCTTGTTGGACAGCTGGGCTACGGACGACTGGTCTGAATCGGTCATTGATTCTTTCAACGGCCGCCAAGATCTGGCGGGAAAGCGCATCCGAACGGTTTCGCCCAGCGTATTTCAAGACGACCCCGGCCGGCTTCTGCGGTCGGTTAGGTTGGTCGCCCAGTTGGGTTTTCGGCTAGACGCGGACACGGCCACGCTCATTCGCAAGGAAGCGCACAGGCTGGAACAGGCGCCAGGTGAACGGTCGCGAGACGAGTTTTTGACCATTTTGTCTCTCGACGGAGCCATGGGCCACTTGGAGGTTTTGGACCGGCTAGACTTGTTGTGCAGGTTGATTCCGGAGTTGGAGTCGACCAAGGGAGTCGACCAGCCCCGTGTCCATTTTTGGGACGTGTGGGAGCATACCATGCATTGTGTGGAAGAGGCTGAAATGGTGACCAAGGGCCACCTAAATTCCCCGATCTATATGTTTGTGCCCTGGACGCCGGAGTCGGCGGCCCATTTCTCTCAAGATGCGGGCGACGGCCATACCCGCGCCGTCATGCTCAAGCTCGCAGCGCTGTTTCATGACATAGCCAAACCGCAGACCAAAACCCTGGAAGCAGATGGCCGCACCCGGTTTTTCGGCCATTCCGAGCTGGGGGCGACGATGGTCGAAGACCGGCTGGCTCAGTTGCGGATGAGCTCCCGGTCGATTACGTTAATCGCGAAAATGGTGGAACATCACCTGCGGCCCAACAATATCAGCAAGGGAGCCGAACTGCCCACCCCCAGAGCGGTGCACCGGTATTTCCGGGATCTGGGAGACGCGGCGGTGGACACGGTGTACCTGGCCATAGCCGACTATTTGGCCACAAATGGCCCTGCTTTGTCGCTGGAACATTGGTCCAGCCATGCTAGAATGATGGGGCACATTTTGGAGTCGCACGCCCAGCAGCCGGTTCCCACTGGACAAAACCGGCTGATCAACGGGCACGATTTGATTGAACATCTCGGCGTGGAACCTGGGCCTTTGGTCGGGCAGATTCTGGAAAAGATCATAGAGGCTCAGTCCACGGGGGAAATCCACACTCGAGAAGAGGCGCTGGCATTGGCTCAAGATAGCCTGCCAACTCAGCGCCGGCAGGAGTAGCCCATGCGGACCCGGAGCGTCCGTTTATCCATCGTTATTCTGCTGATCCTGGGGCTGGCTTTGACCGCTTTAGGCTTCAGAAACGTATATATAGATATCCCGGGATTTCCCGCGATGGAGCGCGGCGGCACTGGCCCCTTGGGTTTGAAGCTGGGGCTAGACCTGCGCGGCGGCGGCCATCTGGTGTATCAAGCTGACACCAGCACCCGGATGGACGTGGTGTTTCCTTTGCCCGGCCCCTCCGCCATACAGACCAGCGCTGAAGAAGCGGCGGTGGAACCGGCGGCCGATGCTGTGGACGCCACGGGCCAAGACGCCACCGATGCCACGACCGAGACTCCCGGAGCAGATACAAGCGCCGATTCCTCCCAGCCACCTGCCGAAACGGGAGCCGACGCCACCATTGACTCCTCAGGCGATGTCTCCAGCCAGGAAACAGACGGGCCGCCGGTGATTCTGGATGTCGATGTAGAGGAAACCATTGGTGACCTGATCGACGCCGATTTCTCTGTGTCTGCGACCGGAATCAACTCATTTCGCATCAAAACGCCATTGCTCGACCAAGAAGCTATCGAGGGCGTGCGGGCGGCCTTAGAAGAACGTTTCGGCCAAGCTGATACATTTGAAGTATCGGAAATTGGCGAGCCCTCTCCAGATCAAATGGAAGGAGTCCTGGATATTATCACCCGCAGGGTCAACCAGTTTGGCACTGAGGAACCGATCATCCAACTCTTCGGCGAAGACAGAATAATAGTGCAGTTGCCTGGCGCCAGCGGCTCGATCACCAAAGTTGGACTAGCCGAGCCCTTTGGCGAGGGTTTAGGTCCTCAAGACGCAATGGAAATCTTGGCGGGGCTGGACCTCCAGAATTACACGATCATCGAGGGCGACGCCAGTTCCTTTGAGATCAGGTCCGATACTTTGAGCGCCGACCGGCGCGAGCAACTGCGAGCCGATTTGGAAACCAAATTTGGCGCCATCCTTTCCTTCACCGTTTCCAGCGGTATCGACGACGCCAAAAGCCTCATAGGTCAGACAGCCCGGCTGGAATTCAAGGAGCGTACGTGCACCGACCCGACCTGCTTCAGTTTTATCGATGCCGACATCGGCCTGTCAGGTGACGACTTGGTCCGGGCCAATGTGTCCACCGACAGTGTAGGTGGATGGGCCATCGACATCCAGTTCGACGGCCGGGGCCAGGAAGTATTTTCCGGGCTTACCCAAAGGCTTTTTCAGCGGCAGGATGTTGGACGAATTGCCGTTTTTCTAGACGATGAAGAGGTATTAGCTCCGGTGGCCAGGGCTTGGATCCGAGACGGCCGCAGCCAGATTACCGGGAACTTCTCTCGGGAAGAAGCCCGCAGGTTGGCTATCCAGTTGGAATCGGGCCGCCTGCCCGTGCCATTGAAGCTGATTCAAGAAAGCGACGTGGACGCCCTGCTGGGCTCCGAATCCCTGCGCAACAGTCTGTTAGCTGGGTTTGTGGGGTTGGGGTTGGTGATGGTCTTCATGTTGGCCTATTACCGCATGTCGGGCCTGGTTGCGTCGGTGGCTCTGGTATTCTACGCGGTGGTCGTCCTGGCGGTGTTCAAGCTGATTCCTATCACGTTGACCCTGTCCCATTTCGGAGGATTCATCCTGTCCGTAGGATTGGCGGTGGACGCAAATATCTTGATATTTGAACGCATGAAAGAAGAGATCCGCACTGGGCGCACACTAGCCTCATCCATGGAAGTGGGCTTCAACCGGGCGTGGCCCGCCATTCGAGACAGCAACGTATCCACGTTCATAACATGCTTGGTCCTGCTGTGGTTCGGCGACAGGCTGGGTGGCGGATTGGTCACGGGATTCGCCTTGAGCCTGCTGATCGGCGTGGCCGTCAGCATGTTCACCGCGGTGGTTCTCAGCCGTAACCTTCTGCAGCTAATGGCCTGGATTGGCCTGGCCCATCGGATTCAACTATTTACTCCGGAAAAAGTCCGGGGCGCCGCCACTGCGGGAGGGGGAAGCTAGCCGTGCTCAATATCGTTGGCAAGCGAGGCTGGTATTTCCTGTTCTCCGCGTTGTTGCTCTTGCCGGGCGTCATATCTATGATCAGCCCACCCGGGTGGGCTTCATGGGATTCCGGCCTGAATCCAGGGATCGATTTCACCAGCGGGTCGGTGTTGCAGGTGAGCTTTGACGAACCGGTCAACGAACAGCAGATCAAGGAACGCTTGGATGCGCTGGGCCATCCCGAAGCTTTGATCCAAAAGATAGGCTCCGGTTCGGCATTTATCAGGACCAACCAGTTCCTGGAAGCGCAGGGCGATGAGTTGTCGGAACGGGAGGCCGTAGAGCAGGACTTGGAGCGCACCCTTGGATTGCAGCGGGACAAGGTAGACTTTGAATCGGTCTCGCCGATCATAGCGGGAGAGACCGTGCGCAACGCCTTTTTCGCGGTGCTGGCGGCATCCGTATTTATCACCGGGTACATCTGGTACGCTTTTCGGCGGGTGCCAAAGGCCTGGAGGTACGGCATAGGCGCAATTCTGGCTTTGGTCCACGACGTGGTTTTTGTCCTGGGGGTCTTTTCCATCTTGGGCAAGGTGATGAATATGGAAGTCAACTCCATGTTCATTGTGGGAATCTTGATCGTGGCTGGTTATAGCGTCAACGACACCATTGTGGTGTTTGACCGCATCAGGGAAAACGTGGTGCGGCACCCAGACCGCGGCCTGGACGCCACGGTCAACACCAGCGTGATGGAAACCATCGGCCGTTCGCTGAACACAAGTTTCACCACCCTCTTCGTCCTCTTGGCCATGTTGCTCTTGGGTGGCGCCAGCATTCGTGAATTATTGCTGGCGGTGGCATTGGGCACCGTCATAGGTACTTACAGCTCCATCTTCATAGCCAGCCAGTTCCTAGTAATATGGGACAGGGGCGAGCTCGGCCGATTCTTACGGTTGGGGCGCCGGTCCTCCGCCGCTTCCGCTTCCGGAATGCTCACGCTCCTCGGGCGCTAACCTGCCCGCGCGCTAACCTACCCGTGCGCTAACCTACCCCGGCGCTATCCTACCGTGGCGCGCAACCTAAGTCCGAATCCACCGATGGACCCGGATGGAGGGGGTGAGGACAGCGGAAGAGGGGGGAGGGAGTTGCAGGCGCGATGATCCGGGCTCGAATTCGGGTAGACGGGAGGTTGGCGGGCGGTCGCAGGCGCTTTTGGGGGCGCCGATGGCGGTCTGCAGTGGCTGTGCTGAGCGAGATGGCGGGATAGGACACGGGAAGAGGCGCTCGCGGACCGGGACTGGCGCGAGTTTGCCGGGACGTTCAGTTGGCCGGATGGCGGGTCAGTTGCAGACGGGTCGTCAGGCTGGGAGTGGCAGGGCGCGCAGCCGGGCCAGGGCGCGACTGAACTGGGTTTCCCAAGGCCAGCGCTGGGGCAGATGCAGGGTGAGGCGGCGCGCCGAGCGGGTGAGCCGTCCGGCCAGGGAGAAGAACCGTCGCCTGAGGGTCTTGGTGGTCACGATCTGCTCGCCCAGGCCGATGCGCGCGGTCCAGCGGGCCAGGTTGTGGGCCATCACCTGGACGGCCAGCCAGGCGCCGTTGGCGGCGAAGCGGCCGGACGGCATGTGGTTCAACCCGACGCCGTACTTGAGGTCGCGTATCGCATTCTCGATCTCGGCGTGGCGGCGGTGGTCGGCCTCCAGTTCCAGGGTCTCTCCGTCCCGGTCGGTGATGAAGCCGTGATAACTGTAGGTGGCGAAGAGGGCCAGTTGGGAACCGGGGGTCGGCTGCACCCGCCGGACGATGAGCCGCACCGGCGCGGCGTCCGGCTCACTCTGGAAGGGGGTATAAGTCGTCTCGGCCACAGCGGCCGCGCCGTCCATCCAGTAGGGAATCGGCGTCCAGGCAGCTTCGGGTATGGCCTCGATGAGATTGCGCAGGCTTTTGTGCTGGCGGATGGTGATGGAGAAGCGCACGTCCAGCTTGCGGCAGACGGCGACCACGGCGTGGGTATAGAAGCCGCTGTCGGCCCGCAGGGTGATCTGCCCGCTGGCGCCAGCGTAGCGCACCCGCCCCACCGTCTCCCGCAGGAAGTGGGCGGCCCCGCGGGCGGTGTTGGCGCGGCCCTCGCGCAGCCGGGACATCAGCACGTCGCCGGCGCCGGCGGCGACGGCCAACAGCGGGTGATAGCCCCGGGCGCCGGTGTAGCCGTGGTGGCGGGCGCCCTCCTTGGCCAGTCCGTAGGTCTCGCAGATCGTCGAATCAAGGTCGATGGTAAATGGTGCGTCGCCGGGTCCGGCTCCGGCCTGCCAGGCCCGGGCCAGCAACTCGCGGCTCACCCGGTCCAGTTGGCGGACGTGGCCCCAGCGAAAGCTGCGCAGGAAGGCGCCCAGGGTGGAGGGCGCCTTGAGCACACTGCCCAGGGTGCAGGCTGTCCCGCCGGCGCGCAGCGCATCGGCGTCGTCGATGCAGTCGCCGCCCGCCAACGCAGATGCCACCAGCGTCATCATCTTGTCACCGGTGTTGGCTCGGCCTGGGGCCCGGCCCAGGTCCAGGCGCCGGTCAACCAGTTGGGAAAGGCCGAGGTGCAAGGCCAAGGTGGCGGGAAGGAGCAGGCCGGCATTGTTGACCAGGCGGTGGTCGTCGAAGGTGATGTGGATGCGGTCGAGGTGGTTGCGTGGTCGCATCTATTGGGTGCTCCTTGTTTCTGGTCGGTTTTCTGTTATAAAACCATTATCCCAGATTCAGAGGAGCACTTCCTTCCCTATCCGCCCTGTCGCGACACGCCCTCTATCGGTGGATTCGGGTTTAATCTGAAGCCAATGGCATCGAAGAAAATATGATAGTATGTATTGCTGCCGCTCCAGTTGGCCAATCGCCGGTACTTTACGCCGTAGGCGCCCGGTGATTTCTATAGTTTCTCGGTTGCGCTGGCCTAGAGGTCTGGCCGGAAAGCCATTGGCCGGGTTTCGCGCTACGCCAGACAGACGTATTATAGTCTAATGTGGCATGATAGTGTCTGTAATACGGTTCAAGAACCCACTGTTACATCGACAATCGTCACTAAGAAAACGGCAGCTTGGAGAGAATCGGGGTTTCCGTCCGAGTTTCTAGGGGATTATTATTTCGGTTCTAGATGAGCAAGGAGAAAGGGATGAGATTATTTTCCAAGGTTGCCGTGTTGCCGTGTTGCCGTGTTGGCGATATTCTTGCTATTACTAACCGGCGCCTGCGGGGGAGGGTCCTCACCCGATTCAGGCAGTGATTCCCCTAAATCCACGGCCGTCTCCGAGTCTCCGGGGACCGAAACCTCCCCTGGACCTGCGTTATCAGAAGCAGACACCAAATCATTTGGCCAGGCCGCTGCCCGAACCTACGTATGCGCGGGCTGCCATACCGCGGACGGCGTAGGGGCGGCTGGACCCACCTGGTTGGGGCTTTTCGGCAGTGAGGAGACCTTGGACGACGGGACCGTTGTGACGGTGGACGAGGCCTATCTTAGAGAGTCGATCCTGGATCCAAACGCAAAAATAGTGGAAGGTTTCTCGCCCAACATCATGCCCGATGACTTTGCGGAGAGATTGTCGGATTCCCAGTTAGACCTGCTCATCGCATATATCAAGCTTCTCAAGTAGGGTACAGCCTCGGGCGCGCCTGCTAATCAACCCCAAGACGACTCTAGCCTTAAACCGCGCCAGGCTGGGGCGCGAACACCAACCGGCCCAGCGGTTGCCGGCTCGCCAGTAAGGAAAAAACGGTTTCGGCGTCTTCCAACCGGAAGGTTTGACTGACTATGGGGTCCATTTCTCCCCGGGACACCATTCCCGCCGCCTGCTGGACCAAGGCGCGGGATACGCCTGATGAGCCCAGCACACGGGCATCCCGGAATATGATCTCCGCCAGACTAAGTTCGACTGTGCGCCCCGCGACTTCTCCCATCAGGACGAGCCTGCCGAATTGGGCCAGGCTCCGCCATGAGGATGGGAACAGCGGCGATCCCACGGTATCCAAAACCACTGCCGCGCCTTCGTCTTCGGTTAGCGCCAGCACCATTTCGCTGAAGTCCAATTCACCGGTGTGGAGGATTTCCTCACCGCCCAGGGGCGCTAAAGACCCCAGTTTCTCCGGAGAAGAAGTAACAGCCAACACGCGGGCTTCAAGAGAAGTGGCGGCTTGCACGGCGTGAATGCCCAGGCCCCCACCGGCGCCGGTGACCACCACCGTTTCGCCCGGCTGGATATGGGCGACGCTTTGGGCCGCCTGCAGCGCGACTCCCATCGGGCATGCTAAGAGGGAAGCCGAGATCAAGTCCAGGCTATCACCCAGTTCATCGCCTACACGCACCAGGCTGAATTCCGACAGAGCCACATATTCCGCGAAACCCCCATTTCGGCCATGACCGATGCCAACTCCGGAACGGCAACGATGCTCTTGCCCAGCCAAGCAGCGGCCGCACTTGCCGCACGCATCGGTCAGAATGCTGACCACGCTGTCGCCGGGCTTGAGAGTGGTCACCTGGCTTCCGGTCTGTTCCACGATCCCGGCGATCTCGTGACCCAGGATCACACCCGGCGCTACACCCCGCCGGAGAATACCCGACATAACCAACATATCGTGATGGCAGAACCCACACCCTTCCACCCGCACCAGCGCTTCTTCTGGGCCGGGTACAGGAACGGGAATTTCTTTGACCGAAAGCTTCGGTGGACGTCCGGGTTGCTCTACCGTCAAGGCGCGCATAACCCGGCCATTATATCCCCGCGGCATGGTGCATCCAACCACCGGCGCCGTATAATGGCGGTCAATCTCAGACCATGCTCCACGCTCAAACTCTCGCGGCGCTGGGTCTGCGTCCAGCTTTCTAGAACGGGGTGAAACATGCGGATCGGCGCCCACGTCTCTTCGGCCGGCGGCATCTCCAAGGCGGTGGCCCGCGGCGCTGAAATAGGATGCGAAACCATCCAGATCTTTGGCTCTTCTCCCCAGGGCTGGGCATTCAAACCCATACCGGGAAAAGAGATCGAGGCCTTTCGGCAGGCGGCGGCGGAAGAGAATATCGGGCCGGTTTTTCTCCACGCCATCTACCTGATAAATCTGGGAACCCCTAACCTGGCTAACGTGGAAAAGGGTATCGGCTCGCTGGTCAACTACATGACGCTGGCTGACAGCATTGGCGCCGCCGGCGTGATATTCCATCCGGGAATCCATGGCGGGAATGGATTTGAGGCGGTTTTCCCCCAGACAGTGGAAGCCATAAACAAGGTTCTGGACAATTCTCCGGAAGGCCCCATCCTAGCCGTGGAAAACATGGCGGGCATGGGTCAGCACATCGGCGCAAAATTCGACGAGTTGGGCCAAATCCTAAATGCCGTTGACAGCCCCAGGATGGGCGTTTGCCTGGACACTCAGCACAGTTTCGCCGCAGGATACGACCTGACTTCTAAAGAAGGGATAGACGCGATGGTCGCGGAGTTTGATGACACCATCGGGTTGAAAAATCTGGCCGCGGTCCATGCCAACGATTCCAAGCGCCCTTGTGGGGCGGGGGTCGACCGACATGACAACATCGGTGAGGGTTTCATCGGCGAAGACGGGTTTGCCGCCATCATGGGCAACCCGGCGTTTAAGGATGTGCCATTTTTCCTGGAAGTGCCTGGGTTTGAGGGCAAAGGGCCCGACGAGAAAAACGTTCAAATCCTCAAAGACATTCGCCAAAGACTGGGGATCAGCGCTTGATACGAATGTCCCGGAGGGAATTTGTGCGATCGTTGCGGCGTGCTTATGATCAGGTGCCACAGCGATTTCACAATGCGTTGGAAAACCTGGACGTGGCGGTTGAGGAATGGCCCGATGCCGAGACCATGGACTCCGTTGGCGGCGGCGGGGTCTTGTTCGGGCTGTACACCGGAGTTCCGCTGCCCGAGCGGGAAGGCGGGGCCGGAGGCGCAGTGGAACCCGACCGCATCACCATATACCGCCAGCCCATATTGCGCAGTTGTAAAACCCGCGCCCAGGCCGAACGTGAGATACGCATCACCCTGTGGCACGAATTAGGTCATTATCTGGGCCTTGGCGAAGACGACTTGGACGCGCTTGGCTATGGCTGATTTTATCCCGGTTAAGCCTACCTGGGTGCCCGGCCTGATGCGGACCAAGAACAGGAGGCGCCGTTGATCCAAACACGCCGGACCGTCACTAGCGGGCTTGGGTGGCTGTTGGGAGCGTGGTTTGGGTGTGGCTTGGCCCCAGTGGCTCCGGCGACAGTAGCCAGCTTAGCCGCCGTGGTCCTGTATTATTTCCTGCCTGTTGCGGAAGACTCGATCATTCTTTACCTGATGATCGGCGTGGGGTTTATGTTAGGAGTGTGGGCCACCGGCACGCTATCCACTGCCAACCGTCCAGACCCATCCCTAGCCGTGATGGACGAAGTGATAGGGATGTGGGCCACCTGCCTGCTGCTTCCCAAGTCCCTCATTTGGTTGTCGGCGGCATTCCTATGCTTTAGAATCCTGGACGTGGTCAAACCCTGGCCGATCAACCGTTTGGAGCGTCTGCCTGGTGGTATGGGGATCATGGCCGACGATTTGGCGGCCGGAGTGCTTGGGGCGGTGATTTTGAACGGCGTCAGAATCGCGTTTTTCTCAACATAAAAATACGGTCCACGGGTAGGGAACCCTAATTGCCCAGGTATGGGGCCTGTGGTATACTCAAATCCGGGACGGCTCGCCCCCCGTAGTCGTGAGATTCGGGAGGATGTAGCTGCTTATGTTGGTTGAAATAATGCTGGCGCCAACCAAAATCCGGTGGGGTTCCAGCGGTAGTATATGGCAAAAATCGAGTTAAGGCAGGTTTTATGGTAGAGGCGCTTGAAGCACCAGCCCCCGCCCCCGGCCCCGGCCCCGGCCCGGCGCCGGCGGAAGTTCAACCCAATGTCCCGCCCAGAGAGCCGATAACGATGAAGTCCCTGCTAGAAGCAGGCGTGCACTTCGGGCACCAGACACGGCGTTGGAACCCGCAGATGAAGAGGTATATCTTCACCCAGCGCAACGGCATCCACATAATCGACCTTCAGCAGACACTGGGGTTGATTCACGAAGCGTGCCGGGCGATGACCCAATTGGTGGCGGATGGCGGAAAGGTGCTTTTCGTGGGAACCAAACGGCAGGCCCAGGAGGTCGTGCAAGGCGAAGCCGACCGCTGCGGCATGTGGTACGTGAACCAACGCTGGTTGGGCGGCACCCTCACCAACTTCCAGACTATCCGCACCCGGATCAGCCACATGCTGGAGTTACAGCAGAAGCGCGATCAGGGATATTTCCGCGTCCTCCCTAAAAAGGAGGCAGTGAAGCTCCGGGACAAACTGAATAGGTTGGAGAAATACTTCACCGGTCTGCGCGACATGAACCAGTTGCCCAAGGCCTTGTTCGTCATAGATATCGGGAAAGAGGACATATGCATCGCCGAAGCACGGCGCATGGGTATAGAGATTTTCGCAATCGTAGACACAGATTGCGATCCCGATAAAGTAACGCATTCCATCCCCGGCAACGACGACGCCGTCCGGTCCATTCGGCTGATTACCGGCAGGCTGGCAAACGCCGCCTTGGAAGGCCTGGCCCAGAGAGAGGCCATGCTGGAGGCCGAACGTGAAGAAGCGGCCTTGGCGGAACAGGAAGCGTTGATGCTCACCGAGCAAGAGGAACAGGAGCTGGACAACTCAGTGGACAGCGCTGGCGGCTCTGATTCAGGAATGGAAAGCGATTTGGCCCTGGCCTTTACCCAAGAAGATTTCACTGCCGCCAGCGAAACTGCGCCGGTCGCCAATCCTGCGGTGTCATCACCAGCGGAAGCCGGCCCTGAGGTCCACTCTGGCGATACGAATACCGAGACAGGCGGCGCTTAATAACCCAGAGTTGGACGGCGGCGCCCAGTTAAATACATTAAGCTCAATACACTAAGCTGTCTGGCAACGGGCAGGAGGTCCATTGCAGGTAACCGTCGAGCTAGTCCGAACGTTGCGAGAGCAAACCGGGGCTGGCGTTATGGAATGCAAAGAAGCATTAGTGAGCAATGACGGCGACTTAGAGAAGGCCGCCGATTCACTGCGCGACAAGGGGTTGGGCCAGGTTGCCAAGCGGGCTGGCAGGGACACCACCGAAGGAATCGTCGAAGCATATGTCCACACCGGTGGGCGGGTGGGCGCCATCGTCGAATTGGGGTGCGAAACCGACTTTGTAGCCCGTACTGGAGACTTTCGAGAACTGGCCCATGACCTAGCCATGCAAGTGGCGGCCATGGCGCCGACATACGTGGATAAAAAGGAGATGGAGGAGGGAGATACCCGGCCTGCAGCCCAAGTCAGCTTGCTTCAACAACCTTTCATCAAAAAGAGTGGCTACTCAGTGGAAGAGGTTGTTCAGGAGTTGGCCGCCAAAGTGGGAGAGAACGTCCGGGTCCTCAGGTTCACCCGTTTAGCCCTGGGAGAGTAGCCTCCGTTAAAATCCTATGCCCCAGGCTCGATATCACCGGGTTTTATTAAAAATTAGTGGTGAGTCTCTAAAAGGCTCCAGCGGTTACGGTATTGACCCATCGGCGGTCAATTATTTGTCCCAACAGATTGGTCTTGCCCAAGGGCTGGGCGTGGAATTGGCGGTGGTCATTGGCGGTGGCAACATCTGGCGGGGTGAGTCTGCGGAATCGCAAGGCATGGACCGGGCAACGGCGGATTACGCCGGAATGCTAGCCACCCTGATAAACGCCTTGGCGCTTCAAGATGGCTTGGAACGTCATCAAATCACCACCAGGACCCAGTCCGCTCTCCAAATGCAGGCTGTCGCCGAGCCTTATATCCGCCGCAGGGCTATCAGGCACCTGGAAAAAGGCAGGGTTGTCCTCTTCGCCGCCGGCACAGGCAATCCATTCATGACCACCGACACAGCGTCTGCTTTGCGCGCCTTGGAGATCAATGCCGAGGTGCTGTTAATGGCCAAAAACAATGTCGATGGCGTATACGATTCGGACCCCAATGAGAACCCAGAGGCTGTCCGGTTTTACAATTTGGATTACATGGACGCCTTGAACCGCCGCCTGGATGTCATGGACGCAACTGCCGTATCCCTGTGCATGGACAACAAATTGCCGATCATAGTGTTCGACATATTTCAAGAAGGAAATGTGGGCAGGGTTTTGTGTGGTGATGCCGTCGGTACTCTCATAAGCGGGAGGAGCTAACCATGACTAATAATAAGAGCGATGCTCCACAATCCACTCCAGAGGAGATCCTGACCGAGGTCGGCAGAAAGATGGACAGGTCGATTGGTGCTTTGCGGCACGAACTGGAAGGGCTCCGCACGGGCCGGGCAACGCCATCATTGGTGGAAAACTTGATGATCGAGTATTACGGCACGCCCACTCCCCTCAAGCAGATCGCCTCCATTTCCGCGCCCGATGCCCGGGCGATTTTGATTCAACCTTGGGATAAACAATCGTTGCGGGATATCGAACGTGGACTCAGCAAGTCGGAAATGGGTTTTAACCCATCCAACGACGGCGACAATATAACCGTCCCCATCCCGCCCCTGACCACCGCCCGCCGCCAGGAGATGGTTAAATTACTCAAGCAAAAGATTGAAGAGGGTAAGGTATCGATTCGCAACGTTCGGCGCGACGGGCTGGAAACGTTCAGAAAGATGGAGAAGGATAAGGAAATCTCCCAGGACCAGAACCGCCGGTCCCAGGAACAACTGCAAAAGACCACCGACGGCCACACCAAGACTGTCGATGAGGTTGGCGCCGCCAAAGAGGCGGAGATAATGCAGGTCTAGCCCATGCAAGTTCGGGCCGCCACCTCCCAAAATCCTCTCCCCAGAGACCCCAAGGTGCCAATCCACGTTGCCATCATCATGGATGGCAACGGACGGTGGGCGGCCATGCGGGGCTTGCCCAGGATCGCGGGCCACAAAGTGGGAGTCGACTGCATTCAGGCCGTGCTGGAAAGCCTATCGGCAAAAGGTGTCCAATTTCTCACCCTCTACGCTTTCTCCACAGAGAATTGGAACCGGCCGGCCAACGAAGTGCAAGGCATCTTGGAGATTCTCTACGATGCTTTGCGGCGGCAGACTCAGGCGCTCCACGACAACAATGTACGCATCGTCCACATCGGTAAAGTAGACCGGCTGAGTACTCAGCTCATGGAAGCGGTGAACCACGCCCAAGAACTCACCAAGGACAACTCCGGAATCACCCTAAACGTGGCCTTCGACTACGGTGGCCGGGACGAAATCTTGGAAGCCGTCCGCCGTATCATTAGAGACGGCGTACCCGCTGAGGAGTTGGACGAAGACAAGTTTAATAGCTATCTATTCACAGCCCATTCTCCTGACCCCGATCTGATTATTCGAACCGGCGGGGAAATGCGCATCAGCAATTTCCTGTTATGGCAGTCGGCATACAGCGAGTATTATCATACCTCCACTCTGTGGCCCGACCTGGATTCAGCCGAATTGGAGCAAGTCCTGGAAGCCTTTGGGAACCGGGAGCGGCGGTTCGGCAGGGTAAAGCCCGGAGCCTAACGGATGAAACAAAGGGTGCTGACCGCGGCGGTGGCGCTTCCGGTTCTGCTGGCGGCGGTCTGGTGGGGAGGTGGATGGTTAGCAGCCCTGGTGGCTCTGGCGGCGGTTTTAGGCATCCGTGAGTTCTACCGGCTCCTTCCTTCAGGCGAAAGCTCCTTACCGGTTACTTTGGGCGCCCTATGGGTGGCCGCGTTGGTCTTCGGCGGCCTGGTTAGCGGAGGCCCGGCTGGCTTTTTGACCATTTCCTCAGTAATTCTGGGCGCCGGCGCATTCGTCTCACTACTGTGGCTTATCGCCGGATATCAAGGCGGCCGCTTTTGGCTGGCTGCCGCCTACCTGTTTGGCGGAGGCATCTACATCGGATTCTTGCTGGCCCATGGTCTGGCTCTTCGGGAGTTGGGGGACTTCGAATACCTAGGCCGAAACTGGCTTTTGGCCGCCCTCTTGATTGTTTTCGCCACCGACACCGGCGCATTTTTCACGGGACGCCTGCTCGGAAAACATCGCTTGGCGCCAAGCATAAGTCCCAACAAGACCTGGGAAGGCAGCGCCGGGGGTATGTTCTGTGGGATCATAGCGGTGCTGGCGTTGGGCCAGTTCATGGAATTGGGAATACCCGTTTGGCAACAATCTCTGGTGGGAGCGGCGGCAAGCGCCGCGGCCCAAATCGGTGACCTGCTAGAATCCAAGTTAAAGCGGATTTCCAGTGTGAAGGATTCGGGGAGTATAATTCCAGGGCACGGCGGGATCATGGACCGGCTAGACAGCATCCTAGTGTCGATTCCGACTGTGTACTATTTGGTCGGGGCGGTATTCAAGCCGTGAAAAGAATTGTAGTTCTTGGCGCCACCGGATCCATCGGCAGCCAGACCTTGGACATCGTTCGGGCATTTCCCGATGAGTTCGAGGTGGTGGGCTTGGCCGCCGGCCATAATTTGGAATTACTCCTTGAGCAGATAAACGAGTTCCACCCACGGCACATTTGCTGTCTCTCCCGCCCTGATCCCCTTCCCAACGGCGTCGCATTCACCCCGATGGAAGATATGGTTTGCCTCGACGACGTGGACACGGTGGTCGTGGCCACCATGGGCAGCGTTGGCCTCATTCCAACCCTGAATGCGCTGAAGCACGGAAAAGCAGTGGCATTGTCCAACAAAGAGCCCATCGTTATGGGCGGCGGCATCATCAAAGATTATGAAGCGCGCTACGGCGGCCAGATCCTGCCGGTCGACAGCGAGCCAAGCGCCATCTGGCAATGTTTAAGAGGTGAGGAAAACGAGATCCGGCGCCTCATGATCACCGCCTCCGGCGGACCTTTCCGGTCCACACCGCTAGAAGATATGGCTAAGGTGACACCCGAGCAGGCTCTGAAGCATCCAACCTGGCACATGGGCGAAAAGATAACCATTGATTCCGCTACTCTAATGAATAAAGCCTTTGAAGTGATTGAATCGCACTGGCTCTTCGGGGTGCCATTGGATAAGATTGAGGTGGTAGTCCATCCTCAAAGCACCATCCACTCCATGGTAGAGTTTGCCGATGGATCAATTAAAGCCCAGATGGGACCCCCAGACATGCGGCTGCCAATCCAGTACGCACTGTTCTATCCCAAACGCCGGGCCAACGGAATGATCCCGAGATTGGACACGAGCATCTCCCACTCTTTGACCTTTCAGCCGCTGGACCCTCAGCGGTATCCCTGCTTCGAACTGGCCATGGAGGCCGGCCGGCAGGGCGGCTCTTGCCCCGCGGTTCTGAGCGCCGCGGACGATGTGGCGGTTCACTCATTTTTGGGCGGAAAGATCGCGTTTACAGATATTCCCAGATTGGTGGACCGGGTCTTGTCTGAACACAAAAGGACCCCCGGGCTGGATTCCGCCGAGTTGTTGGATGCAGACCTTTGGGCCACGGCCCGGGCCGAAGAACTGGTGAAGGGGCCGCTTTAGATGACCACTTTTTTGATAGCTGTGGGAGCCATGGTTCCCATGCTTTTGGTTCTGGTTGTAATCCACGAGTTAGGGCACTTCTTTACCGCCAGGGCTTTGGGAGTGAAGGTGCTGGAATTTGGCGTCGGATTCCCACCTCGGGCTTTCGCCATCTATACGGGCAGGACCAGGGTGCTCTTCGACCCGCAGACGCGGTTCGTGGGAGTTGACGGGCCCGGGGCATTGGCAAACGGCCAATTCGTCAAGGTCTCATCCGGCGAAGACATACACGGCAACCTCGTAGCCAGGACCATCGAAGTCCCTCAATCCAATAATTGGATCAAAAACCGGTTCTCCAAGACCGAACCTCCAGAGACTCCTGCGAAAACCATCTCGGATTCGGACGAATATCTAAAGCACGATGGCAAGATCCGTGATATGGACGGCGGATCATTGATCCTCGCCGATATGCTGTATACCGTAAACTGGGCTCCATTGGGCGGATTTGTGCGAATGGCCGGCGAGAATAATCCCGGTATTCCCCGAAGTCTGGCCAGCAAAGGCGTGGGCACGCGGTTCGTCGTTTTAGTGGCGGGGTCATTGATGAATGCCGTGTTGCCGGTGGTGATCTTCACGGTCATGGCCATGATTCCCCAAGATGTCCTTGTCGGACAGGTTCAGATCACCAAGGTAGATGCGAATTCACCCGCAGCGTCCTCAGGCGTCCAGCCAGGGGACATAGTATTGGAAGCCAAAGGGAAAACCATCGAGTCCGCTAGTGATTTGGACTGGATAATCAATCAAAACGGTCAATCACCCATGGATTGGCTGATCTTGCAAGAAAGCACCGGCCGCCAACAGGTGGTGCAGGTCACACCGATCTACGAGAAACCTGAAGGCCGTTGGCTTGTGGGCATCTTCATTGAAGATTCCGCCGGGCGAGTGACCGTGACACAAGTGGGACCAGGCTCACCGGCCCAAGCATCCGGCCTTAACCCAGGGGACATCGTCTTAAGGGCGGGAAACAGTGAAATCTCCAATGTCGGCGACCTCACCAGCGCCATTGGCGTCAATAAAGGATCCCAGATGGCCTGGGTCGTCGACCGGTCCGGTTCCGAGCAGACCATCTTAGTCACTCCCGAATATGACGATTCGGGAGTCGATCAATTCCTTACCGGTATTTCCAGTACATTGGTCAACGAAAGGGTGGAGAGGCGTTCTGAGCCGATTTGGTCGGCCGTTCCGGGAAGTTTCGTCAGAATCTGGGAACTGCTGGTTGCTACCAAGCAGGGCCTTTCCGGAGCGATCTCTCAAGGCAAAGCGCCTCCATTAGCCGGGCCCGTTGGCATCGCCAAGATAGCCGGCGAGTTTACCTCAGAGCTAGGTTTTAAGGGATGGTTGGCAATGACCATATTGCTAAGCATCAACCTGGCCATACTGAACATTTTTCCGATTCCCATGTTGGACGGGGGCCGCGTGGTCTTCGTCTTGCTGGAGTGGGTGCGCCGTGGCCGGCGGATACCTGCCGAAAAAGAGGGATTGGTGCACCTGATCGGCTTCGTGGTTCTCATGACCGGGGTCCTGTTGATAACCGCCAACGACATACGAAACCTGCTTGGTTGAATCCGGCATTCTTGACATGATCCAGAATCATCCAAACCGGCAACCCGCCCCGTAGCCGCCGCAATCCCAAGCCCAGCCGAGCCGGTCCCGCTTGTTAGACTTCGGCTGCCGGCTGGCGACCGTAGCTCTGACCCCAAAACGGCCTAGCCTTTGCCGAGCCAAGCCGTGGCGCGCCCTGCTGCAATCGTGTAATATCAACCGTTGAAACCCCTTATGCGTAACGCATCATTCGATGAGGTATCGGTTAGCAATGAACAAACGCCGGGCTACCAAGCCCGTTTACGTGGGCGGCGTCAAGGTCGGTGGCGGCGCCGATATTACAGTCCAATCAATGACCAAAACCGACACCCGGGACGTGGCGGCGACGGTGCGCCAGATCCATCAATTGGAAGAAGCAGGCTGCGAGATCATCCGCTCCGCCGTCCCGGACATGGAAGCAGCCAAAGCGATGGCGGAGATAAAGAAGCAGATTCACATCCCCCTCATTGCCGATATTCACTTCCACTATCAACTGGCTTTGGAATGCGCCGAGGGCGGAGTCGATTGCCTGCGCCTGAATCCCGGCAACCTGCGGGATGAATCCCAGGTCCGCCAGGTCGTTTCGGCGGCTAAAGAAAGAAACATTCCCATTCGAATCGGCGTGAATTTCGGCAGTCTCCCCCCCGTGGGAGGCATCGGAAGGACCAAGGGCTTCTCCCGCCATATGGATCTGGTGAACAAGCTGCCCAAGGCCGGCCAAGAGCCCGATAGTGAATACAGCTTAGTGGACCATATGGTTGCGACGGCGCTATGGGAGATCACCCTGCTGGAAGACCAGGACTTCGACCAGATCAAGATATCCATGAAAGCCTTCGACGTCCCAACCACTGTCGAGGCTTATACCAAACTGGCGGACATGGTTCCCTATCCCTTACACCTGGGCATAACCGAAGCTGGAACGGTGCAAGCCGGATCTATCCGCACGGCCGTTGGCTTGTCACTATTGTTATACCAAGGTATCGGCGACACCATTCGCGTTTCCCTTGCCGGCGATTCCGTCGACGAGGTTGAGGCGGGATACGAGATCCTAAAGTCATTGAACCTTCGCCGCAAAGGCGCCGTGCTGGTGGCCTGCCCCAGCTGTGGCCGGGCCGACGTGGACGTGGTGAAGCTGGCCAACCAGGTGGACGCCCTGCTGAAGAAGCAAGACAAAGAGGTAAAGGTCGCCGTCATGGGCTGCGAGGTCAACGGGCCCGGCGAGGCCAAGGATGCCGACGTTGGCATCGCCGCGGGCGCGGGCAAGGCGATTATCTTCCGCAAGGGGGAAAAGGTCCGAGTCGTTCCGGAAGCGGATATGCTCACGGCCTTGATGGAAGAGATTGAAAACACACCAGTAGCATGAGATTCACCCGGTTGGTCTCCAAGACCATGCGCGACGACCCGCCCGAGGCGGAAACCGCCAGTCACCGGCTGCTGCTACGGGCAGGCTTCATCTACCAAGTGGCGGCAGGGCTCTACGCGTCTCTGCCCCTGGCCTGGAGGACCCTGCGCAAGATCGAAAACATAATCCGTGAGGAGATTGACGCTGCGGGAGGCCAGGAGTTGATGATGCCCGCGCTCCAGCCCAGGGAGCTGTGGGAGCAGACCGGCCGCGCCACGGCCATTGGCGATGTCCTGTTTTCTCTGGAAGACCGCCGGGGCCGGCCCATGGTCTTGGCGCCCACCCACGAAGAGGTTGTCACCAGCATCGTTCGGGCCAACGTGCAGAGCTATCGCGACCTGCCCCAGATCCTCTACCAGATCCAGACAAAATTCCGCGACGAGCCCCGCCCCCGCGCCGGCTTGGTTAGGGTGCGGGAATTCACCATGAAGGACGCCTACAGCTTCAACAGCGATGAAGAGTCGCTGGAACAGAGCTATCAAGCCATGGCCCAGGCTTACCGCAATATATTTCGCCGGTGCGGCTTGCCGGTTTTGATGGCCGAGGCGGATAGCGGCGCCATCGGCGGCAAAGACTCTCACGAGTTCATCCTAGCCACCGCCACCGGAGAAGACACCGTCATCACTTGCTCCGGCTGCTCCTACACGGCCAACTCCGAGAAAGCCGAGGCATCATTGCCTGAAGTGGCCGCCGAGGATGAAATCCAACTGGAAGAAGTATCCACGCCGGGGGTCAAGACCATCGCCGAACTCGCCGAGTTTTTAGAGCTGCCAACCGAGAAAACCCTGAAAGCCGTGTTCTACATGGCCGACGGCGAAATAGTGTTTGTCACCATCCGCGGTGATTTGGAAGTAAACGAGGTCAAGCTAAAAAACGCCCTCCACGTAAACGAGTTGAGAATGGCCAGCGACGAAGAGGTTCAAGCCGCTGGATTGGTGGCCGGCTCGGCTTCCGGCATCGGCATCACCGGCATCAAAAGGGTGGCCGACTTCTCCATCTCCAAGGGGGCCAACTTCGTGGTGGGCGCCAACAAGCCCGACACCCACCTGCGAGGCGCCAACTACCCGAGGGATTTCCAGGTGGACCTGCTCACCGACATAGCCCTGGCCCTGCCCGGACAACTGTGTCCCCACTGCGGCCATGCTCTGGACGCCATCCGGGGAGTGGAAGTGGGCCATATATTCAAACTGGGGACTTTCTACAGCGAAGCTTTGGGGGCGACTTTCCTGGACCAGGACGGACGGCAGCAACCGGTGATAATGGGGTGCTACGGCATTGGCGTGGGACGGTTGTTGGCGGCGGCAATCGAGCAAAACCACGACGACCGGGGGATAATTTTCCCCGCGTCCATCGCTCCTTATCAAGTCCATCTTGTGGGGCTGAACCTGGCCAGGCCCGAGGTTGCCCAAGCAGCCGCCGATCTGTACGACGAACTATGGGAGAAGGGCATCGAGTGCCTTTACGACGACAGGAGCGATCAATCCGCGGGGGTCAAGCTTAACGACGCCGATCTGTTGGGATTGCCAGTACGGATCATCGTCAGCCCCAGGAATCTGGAACAGGGATTGGTTGAGGTAAAGGGCCGGCAAGAAGAGGATGCAACCATGGTCCCGTTGGACCATGTGGCCCAGGACATTAGAGACCGGCTGGACCCTGTCAGATAATTCCTAGAAATCATTTGAGAGACGAGATCATGACCGAGGCGTTAGCAGGCGTCCAAACGGCCATCTAGTCCTCTACCAGCCGCCTCAAGAACGCCTTTAATGCGGGAGTTGCCCGAAGGGCCTCGCGCATCAAGTCTACATCGTCGGCCGACATCAACAAAGGCGATCTCATGAACCGGCCCCGGTGACTGTAGTGGCAAAAGCGGATGTTTACAGATCCCGCCTCCGGACCGTCGGTGAATTGCATCAACTGCAAGGTGGGTAGGTGATGGGGCGATTCCACTTGGGCTTCTTCCGAAATGTATCCGCTGCCCCAATGGTAGCTGAAAGTCTGATTCCCTCTCGCCATGATGCTTCCCCTCATCCTAAGTTCACCCGGTAAACCCGGTTTCCCGGAACGAGATGCAAAATGGGACGGCTCTGCCCCAAATAGCCTCATGGGCGCGCCTACCTCTATGCGTCTGGCTCGACTGGCTTCAGGTCAAGGAAGAAATCCCGGACGGTCGCGATTCGACTATGGTTAGGGTTTTTGGGCGCCGGTGCGAGGGGCCAACACAGACCGCAGATATTCCATGTTGGACTGAAGTTGTGGCGCCAGGCCTCCCCGGCGGGAACTGGATAGCAGGAGCAATAGCCGCAGTTGGGCCGCCAAGTCGGCTGCCAAGGCCCTCTTGGACTCCTTGATCGTGTCTTCGGCTACCGGGACGCGGATGCCTTCTAAGGGAAGTTTCGTCCGCGACTCTCCGGCCCAGTACTTATCCAGGCTATCCATGATGACGATAGGTATGTCCTGGGATACCTCGAAGGGAGCGTCCTCCGGCGAGTCCTCCGGCGTGAGCACGTCAATCAGCACCCGTCCCACATCGCTATGGCTCATATGGAAAGTGGCGGCGTTCGGCTTGCTGGTCCCCTGCATGCTCCATTCCCAGCCGGACGGGGTGGCATAGTCCTTGCCGGGCTGGATCTCCACCGGGGTGGTCAGGTCTTCAGCCAACGTCCGGTCGTCGGCCGATTCGGGTGTGCCGAGCTCGTTCACTCTTCCTCTCCCAGCTCCCAAGCCACGTAGACCTGCTCGGGCAGATTGATTGGGCCAACCGCTTCTTCATATTCTTTAACATGCTTGCTAGCCAACAAGGCGATGGCCTTGAGCATTGGTGGACTGACTTTGATGCGGGCCCTCAAAATTGGCTCGCGCTCCTCCATCTGCTCGCCAAAAAACAGCACGGCCGAATACAGGCTGCTGTAAATGTGCATGGAGTCGGAGTAAAAGGTGATCGGATCCCCGGAATTTTCTTCCGAACCGGCATTGGCATTCTGGGTGTCGCCGGGGTTGTGGTAGCTTTCTTCCTGAGGGACTTGGTCTTCTGGCGGTACATAGGGCCGCTGGATTATGGGCATAGGTCGTCCCCTTTTACAAAGGCGCTGAAGCGGTCCGGCGCCGGTGGCAGCGGAGCCGCAGGGCCCGAATTACGCTAGCTTCGAGGCTAGGTCAAATCATGCCCATTATACACGTATACACGGGTTGGAGATGCGAGGGCGGACCACCACCGGGCGCTAGACCTGCGGGGAATGACGAGCGTCAATCAACCAGGGGGCAACTATCCGTTCAACCTGGCATGGAGATGACTCGCTCCAGGTGATACTCCCCCACTGCCAGGGCCTCCCATTCGTGGGAGGTTTTGCTCAGGCCGATGAGGCCCAAGGGTTCCATAACAGCAAAGGCAAGTTGGTCCTGGGATGCGTTGGTCTGACCGGCGATGGCGGACCTAACCTCTTGGGCCGTGTAGGCATGCAGGGGAAGGTTGTGACGGCGGCTCCAGTCAACCAAGCGTTCTTCCAGCAGATCCAAGGATGGCACCGGCCAGTGGATCCCCGAGGGCCTGCTGTGCGCCACGGCTTGAGGCGAATACTGATCCACCAGACCGTCCAAACATCTGATCAGGTGCTCCATTTTGGCCTGGACGCCGGCCTTTCGAGGCGCGGGGGCTTTGATGATGCCTGTGGCGGGAGCGGCTTGGGTTCCGGCCTGCCTGCCAGACAGCATGACAACTGCCCACCCAGTTTCCCTGACTCCAGCGTCTAGGGCCAGCAGGGTTTCGTTGACGCTCCTCGCGGTCATCGCCCGCCCTCATCCGGGCCGCCAATCCCCGTGGCGCCGGGCCCAAAAGAGGCGGGGCTAACAGGCCAACCGGCCGCCAATCCGCTGGAACCAAGCTCTTTAGATTCCCGACCGCCATACGCCGTGGCCGCCACGCGTGGAAATCGTGTCAGGGCGTCCAAACTGGAGGTCGTTATCGACGCCGTTTTTTCTCGTTGGTCACCGGTTGGTGCATCGGCGGCGGGCAATGGAGCGGGCTTCGGGTAGCGCCGGGTATAGCGATATCTTCCGCATTGCAGGCAGAGCCAATCTCCTTCATCCAGCGCTAAGTCGCCATGACACGTGAGACAGGCCTTTAAGTGGAGGTGGAGCAATTCGCACTCCTGGTTAGTCCGAAAAAGTTGTCGAGGACAGTGACCAGTTAAACTTGGCTGCTAAGGTTCTATCGGGCCCTGGCCAAGAACATTTGTTCTGTTACAACTTCTTCTCGTCAGGGATGCGCTGTTGTGGTTCCGCCGGTATGCTTCCGGAATAGGCGAAACGCGCGAGCCACATCAACATGATTGCGGCCACGGAAACTGCCGCCGCCAGCAAAAAAGCTAATAGATAGTCGCCGTTGAAGTCGTAGAGCAACCCGCCCATTATCGGGCCGGCGGCGAATCGCACCCCGCGCCCCAATTGAATTAACCCCATCACCGAGCCCAGGTTGCGAGATGGGAAAACGTCGGCCGCCTTGGTCGCCACCACCAGGCCGGCGATGCCGTCGCTGAGACCGGTTAATCCCACGAAGACGATGATCGGCCACATGCTTTGCCCGTTTCCGAAGATCAAAACCAGCACCAGGCCGGAAACGTTCATCCCCAGGCCGGCGGTGTACACGAATTCCCGGCCAAGGTAATCTGACAGGGCGCCTGATATCGGCCTCCCAACCATGCCAACCAACCCAACAGCGCCTATCGTCGCCGCCGCCTGAAGGCCGCTGTATCCGGCGGCAATGAAAAACGCCACCAAGTGCACGTTGGTCATTGAGATACCCACAGAGGCAGCCAGGCGGGCCATGACCAAGAACCAAAGGATGGGGCGGCGCCATATTGCGCCCAAATCCGCCGGGTCCGCAGTTTGAGCCGGCTGGTTTGGTTCAGTGACCGCAACCGGATTCAAACTTTGATGGAGCGGCGGGGCGCCGCCCTGAGAAGGCGGCCGCCGCTGCATCATAAGGTTTGCCGGTGAAACCATCATAAAAAACACCAGCCCCAATATCCTAAACGTGGGCCGCCATCCAAGGGCGGAAATCAGGACCTGGGTCAAAGGCGTGAAGATGGCCTGGCCCAAGGGGTTCCCCGCGTCGGCCAGACCCAATACCCGGCCTCGCGTGCGGGGGAACCAGGGCGCCAGCGTTGCGGTGGCGGTGAAAGACGAGATGGTGGTCTCACCCAGCGCCGTCACCAGGCTATAGAAAATGAACAACTGCCACATGCCGGATGTGTAGCTGCTTAAAAAGTAACCCACCAGAATGACCACACCGGCTATGGGGAACAAACCCTTGGGGCCCAGCCGGTCCAATAGCAATCCCACCACAGGCGCCATCAGCCCTCCGATGATCCCCGCCGCCGAGAACACCGCCGATGTCGCCGCGGCGCTCTTGCCGAATCCATCACGAAGGGCCACGAAAATCACCGAGACACTGTTTTTCATCCCACCTTCTACGGTGAGGTTGGCCCCGGTTAGGACGAAAATGACCCAGCCATAATGGCGTTTGCCAGTGATCTTGGCGGTGAGTTTAGATAGACTTTGAAGCATGACGCAGCGGTGGTGGATTATACACCACCGGAAACCTTGACCCGGTTGGGCGCCATTCCTATAATAGCCAGACTAAATGTTGCGGATTCCGCCGCATGTCAGCTTCAACTTCAACCATGGGGGGTGCCCACAGGTGACCGGAGCCACAGCCCAGTCCATAGAAGAGTTGGTCCAGATGGCGCTGGGCGAACTGGAAGACATACAGAATACCGAATCCCTGGACCAATGGCGGGTCGCCTACCTGGGCCGGCGGGGGAGTTTGACCCAGTTCCTCAGGGGAATAGCCCAACTGGACGTGGAACAACGCCGGGAGACGGGCGCCCTGGGCAACCAAGCCAAGCGAACCCTCGAGGAGCGGCTAGAACAACGCTTTCAAGAGGTTGATGAAGCCCAACTGGAAAAGACCTTCATCACAGGCCAACTTGACGTGACACTGCCCGGCTGGCCATCCTCCACAGGCCGGTTGCACCCCACTACCCAGATTATTCGTGAGATTTGCGACGCCTTCGCCACCATGGGTTTCAGCATCGTCGAAGGCCCTGAAGTCGAGTGGGACCACTACAATTTTGAGATGCTCAACATACCCAAGGGCCACCCCGCCAGGGACATGTGGAACACGTTGTGGGTCGATTATGAAGACCCGGTTGGAAACCGTCCCATGCTGATGCGCACCCACACTTCTCCCATGCAAGCCCGGGTCATGGAGGCCGGCGATCCGCCCATCCGGGTCATTGTTCCGGGAAAATGCTACCGGTATGAGGCCACCGACGCCACCCACGAATGGCATTTTCATCAAGTTGAAGGGCTGGCGGTGGATGAAGGGATCACCTTTGCCGACTTAAAGGGCACGCTCTACGAGTTTGCCCGCCGGCTGTTCGGTGAAGAGCGGCGCGTCCGGTTCAGGTGCGACTATTTTCCTTTCGTGGAACCCGGCGTGGATATGTCCATCGATTGTTTCGCCTGCAATGGCGAGGGAACGGGATGCCGGATTTGCCGGGACAGCGGTTGGATCGAAATCATGGGCGCCGGGATGGTCCATCCCAAGGTCTTGGCCGGAGTGGGATACGATCCAGAGAAATACACGGGTTTTGCCTTTGGCCTTGGTCCCGAACGTATCGCGATGCTGAAATACGGCATCGATGACATTCGCCTGTTCTATGCCAACGACCTTAGGTTTTTACGCCAATTCTAAATGATCTGGCCCACCATGCCGGGCAATCTAATTGTTTGCCTGCTGGCGATGGCTGGAGCTTTTTTTTTTGCAATCAAGGTGTTTGATATCGGATGAAAGTTCCCTTTAGTTGGCTGCGGCAATACGTGAACGTGACAATTCCCGCCCAGGAATTGGCTCATCGCCTGACCATGGCCGGAATAGAAGTGGGCGAAGTCATTGAAACGGGCGGCTGGACCGGTTGCGTCGTGGGTCAGGTCATGGGGGTACGGCCACATCCCCAGGCCGACCGCCTGCGTCTTTGTCAGGTCAGCGACGGAACCCTGGAGATGGAGGTTGTCTGCGGGGCGCCCAACGTCGCCACCGGTCAGAAGATTTGCTTCGCCACCGTTGGGGCCCGGCTACTGGACACCCATTCGGGCAAGTACGAAACACTGAAGGCGGCCCGCATCCGGGGAGTGGAATCCCAGGGCATGATCTGCTCCGAGTTGGAGTTGGGATTGGGCGAAGACCATTCGGGCGTCCTGGTGTTGCCCGAAGACGCCCCCGTGGGAACTCCGCTGGACGATTACCTAGGCGACACGGTGCTCGACCTGGAATTGACCCCGAACCGGCTGGACTGTTTGTCGATTCTTGGTGTGGCCCACGAGGTGGCTGCTCTGACCCAAACCACCGTAACGGAACCCGGCGTTGACTACCCGGAAGACGGCGCTCCCATTGATAGCCTTGTTTCCATCAGCGTGGCCGACCCGGACCTGTGCCCCCGCTACACCGCCACGTTGATTCAGGGAATCACAATTGGGCCGTCTCCTCAATGGCTGCAAGAACGTCTCACCCGCGCCGGGCTGCGGCCGATAAACAACGTGGTGGATGTGACCAACTTTGTGATGCTGGAGTTGAACCAGCCCCTGCATTCCTTTGATTTCGACAAAATACGCGACGCCACGGTGGTGGTGCGCCGGGCCCGGCCCGGAGAATCCTTGGTGACCCTGGATGATGTCCCGCGAAGCCTGAACACCGACGTGTTGGTGATCGCCGACGCCAGCGACCTCATCGGCATGGCGGGAGTCATTGGAGGCGCCAACAGCGAGATCGGCCCTAAGACCACGTCGGTGCTTCTGGAATCGGCTACTTTTGAGGCGTACAACAACCGCGACACGGCCCAGTCGTTTGGGTTGCGCACCGAGGCGACTCTCAGGTTTGAAAAGGGACTGCGGCAGGAATTGGCCCCTATCGCCCTGCGAAGAGCCACCCAGTTGATACACCAGGTGGCGGGCGGTACGGTTGCAAAGGGAATCATCGACGTGCAGCGCCAGACCACGCCAACTCCAAAAGTGAGCCTAACCGCCCATCGCCTGAAGAAGATTTTAGGGATGGATGTTGAGATGGAGCGCGTGGAGCAAGTGTTCGTCTCCTTGGGATTCCCCGTCAGCCAGGGCGCCCACAGGGAGGGTGAAGGCCTGGAGGTGCAGGTCCCCTATTGGCGTAACGACATATCCATTGAGGAAGACCTGGTGGAAGAGGTCGTGCGCATAATTGGGTATGACGCAGTCCCCACGACTATGCTTTCAACCCCCATCCCTTATCGGCCGGTGAGTCCCGTCACCCAATTGGTGGCAAATATCAGAGACGCTTTGGCCGCCTCCGGCATGCAGGAGGTCATAAACTACCCCCTACTAAGCCAGGCGGACTTGGATAAGGTGGGCCATCTAGAGGCCGATGGACGGCTCTTGCGGGTCGCCAACCCCATGAGCGCCGAACACGAGATTCTGCGCCCGACATTACGCGCCAGCGTCCTGGCGACCCTGGCCGCAAACGAAGGCCACGGCGAAGGGCCCTTCAAGCTGTTTGAGTTGGGCCGGGTGTTCATCCCCCGGGAAAACGACCTGCCGCTGGAGCGGGAAACGGTGGTGGCTGTGCTGGCGGGAAGGCGTTGGGATTATTCGTGGCTGGGTGACGATGAGCAGTTGGGTTTCTACGACGCAAAAGGGGTTTTATCGGCAGTTCTCGGAAGATTGGGCGTGGAGCCGGAGTACCAGCCGGCGAAGGACGCGTTGTTCCAGCCCGGGAGATGCGCCCGAATTTCGGCCAACGGGGCAGATTTAGGCGTGGTGGGGGAAGTCCATCCGGCCGTAAGACAAAGATTCGACCTGAACACCGCCACGGTCAGTTTACTGGAACTAGACCTGGATACCCTGCTAGAATTGATGGGTCAGGCCGAAAAAAAGTTCAAGAGCCTTTCCAGATATCCCGCCGCCAACCGGGATTTAGCCTTAGTTGTTTCCCAGGACGTTCCCGCGGGGAGAGTGCGGCAGATCATTACCCGTCATCGCATGGTCCAACAAGTAGATCTGTTTGATATTTATTCGGGCGAAAACGTGGCCCCTGGGACAAAATCCCTGGCGTTTCACGTAAATTTTCAGTCCAACGATCGAACCTTGACCGCAGATGAAGTCAACCGCTCGATGGAGGGTTTGCTGAAATCCCTGGAAAGGGAAGTCGGAGCCTCCCTCAGAGCGTAGTTTAGAGAAATGCCAAATGGTCTGCGATGGAACCGTGGTTGAATCCCGCGAATCCGCCTGCTACATTCCCTGGCGCATCATTTAGCACGGTTCAACGGTTCAATAGCGCAGTTGACCTGCCGCCCCATATCCAGCCAGCGGAGCATAGTTGATGCAAAGCCATAGCCATGAAGCCCATTCGGGCCACGGGCACGTCCAGCATGAGGAGCATGCCCACCGCCACGTTGAGGAAGACATGCTCAGCGTGGAAGAAGCCTACCAGCGTGTGATCTCTTGCTTTAGCCCCCTAGACGCCGAGACTGTTCCCCTGATGGAATCCTTGGGAAGAGTGCTGGCCGTCGATGTGCATTCGCCACTTGACCTGCCGCCGTTGGCCAACTCGGCCATGGACGGCTATGCGGTGAGGCGCGATGACATAGGCGGTGCGGGGGAAAACGCTCCCCGGAAGCTTGAAGTCATTGGTTTAGTGGCGGCTGGACAGGTGTCATCGCAAGAGGTAACATCCGGCACGGCAATTCGCATCATGACCGGCGCTCCCATTCCCCATGGGGCCGACACCGTGGTGCCCTTCGAAGAGACCGACGAGGTTCAGCGACGAAAGGCTGGGCAATCGTTGGATCAGATCAACATCGAGGCCGACCTTCCGATCGGCGCAAACGTGCGCCCTTCCGGCGAAGACGTAAGCTCCGGACAGTTAGTGTTGACGGCCGGGACGCCGATACGGGCGGCGGAGGTTGGCGTGCTAGCCTCGTTGGGGCTGGTCGCAGCCGAGGTTCGAAGAAGCCCGGTGGTTGCCATACTCGCCACGGGTGACGAGTTATTCCCAGCGGGCCGGCCACTGGAGCCGGGAAAGATATACGACAGCAACAGCTTTAGCGTGGCCGCCGCTGTTTTGGCCTGCGGAGGATCTCCCAAATTGCTGGGTGTCGCGCAGGACAACATGGAAGACCTGCAGGGGAAGCTGGAGCAAACCGCCGGATCCGACCTGGTGATAACCTCGGCGGGGGTTTCCAAAGGGGACTACGACATAGTAAAGGACGTTTTGACCCAGCGCGGCGAGATGAACTTTTGGTCGGTGCGCATGCGGCCGGCGAAACCGCTGGCCTTTGGGCATTTGAACGGTCAAGGAAGTTCGGCAATCCCCCTTTTGGGGCTGCCAGGGAATCCCGTAAGCGCAATGGTGGCCTTTGAGATGTTCGCCCGCCCTGCCATCAGAACGATGCTAGGTTATCGCCGGCTAGCCCGGCCAAAAGTGCAAGGAGTGCTTACCGGGCCTATCTTTAACTATGACGGGCGGCGGGTATACGCCAGGGTGGAGGTAACCCGAAAAGACGGAATCTATTACGCCTCTCCGGCAGGGCCTCAAGGGTCCAATATACTCACATCCATGTCGCGGGCCAACGGATTCGCCATCTGCCCCGACGACCTGCCCAAGAAAGACACCGGAGAAACGGTTGATATCATAATGCTGGATTGGAACGAAGAGGTTGAGGTATGACCACCCCAGACACTGAAGAAACCCAATCGGAGAACGCGGCGGTGGCTGAAGGTTCTTTGGAAACCGGTCAGGAGACCCAGGAGCAAGGCGCCAGAGCAGGCATCGGAGATGGTGCTGGAGCCGGGATCGAAGCGGAGCCGGAGCCCGAACCGGTGGAGCCTCCCAAATATCGCATCAGCTTTCGGCGGCTGGAAGAGCTAAACCGTTCAGCCGTGATGTTGGTCGCCGCACGGCTGGTGGAGTCTTGTCCCTCTATGGCCAAACCGCTCACCGACCTCAAGGATCCCCAGGTGCTGATCACTGAGATATCCCGGCATTATCAAGACGACCCGGACTACATCAGGACCGATATGCCATTGATGGAGATCGTTTTTCGCATCTTTCTTTCGCGTAAGAACGAGCTCATCAGTTTGACCGACCTACACTACGAGTTGACTGAACGTTGGGCCACCCCCGTCAGGCCAATCAATGTGACCGAAGAGGGCTTGGAGCGGGTGCTGGACGCCGACACCTATTACGGCTTCGCCCGGGAAGATGCCGGTTAACCTCCGGAACCCCGGTTGAATTGATCCTTTACAAAGCGGTCGAACGCGCAAATAAAAAGGGGACGTGGTCATTGACCACGTCCCCTTTAAGTTATCCGGCGGATTTCTTGAAGTCTTGGAAACCCAGAGGTCTGGCCGGAAAGCCATTGGCCGGGTTTCGCGCTACGCCAGACAGACGTATTATAGTCTTATGTGGCATGATAGTGTCTGTAATACGGTTCAAGAACCCACTGTTACATCGACAATCGTCTCTAAGAAAACGACGACTTGGGGAGAATCGGGGTTTCCGTCCGAGTTTCTAGGCGGCTGCCTGCTCCGCCGCTAAGCCCAACAATTTTTCAAAAGCGACCGGGTCGTTTACCGCCAGATCCGCCAGCATCTTACGGTCCAGTTCGATTCCCGCCAGTTTCAGGCCGTGCATGAACTGGCTGTAGGAAGTCCCAGCATTCCGGCAAGCAGCATTGATGCGCAGGATCCACAGGCGGCGGAATTCGCCTTTGCGTTGCCTGCGGTGCCGATAGGCGTGGGTCCAGGCATGCAATAAGGCCTCTTTGGCCCATTTGTAGTTTCGATGGGAAGATGCTTGAAATCCTCGGGCGGCCAGCAGGACCTTCTTATGCCGACGGTGTTTTGTAACGCCCCTCTTTACTCTGGGCAACTCAAGTCTCCAATCCGGGGATGTGGATGATCGATGGGAATGCTATCCGTAGGGCAGCAGCCGAGTCAGACGGCGAACGTCTTTGGGGTCAACCGAAAGCTTGTCCGAATACTTGCGGGTAACCTTGGTGGGCTTTTTTCTACGGAGGTGGCTACTCATACGCTTTCGCCGCATCAGCTTACCTGTGCCGGTAATGTGAATGCGGGCCTTGGCGCCTTTATGGGTTTTAAGTTTTGGCATCGGCTAAATCTTCGGCCTGTTGTTCGGCCTGCTCAAGTGTTGGGGCTGCCTCGGTTTTTGGGGCTGTCGGAATCAAGATCATGGACAGGGCTCGACCTTCCATTGAAGGCGGCTTTTCCAAGCGCACCATATCTTTCAGATCGTCGGCTACCCGCTTCAAGACCGATAGGCCTATCTGCTGGTGGGTGGCTTCCCGGCCTCGGAAACGGACGGTCAGCTTGACCTTAGAGCCGTCCCCAATCAATTCTCTTACTTTCCGGGTCTTGGATTCAAGGTCGTGGGTCCCAATATTAGGCCTAAAACGCACTTCCCTAAGGTCCGTGTTCTTCTGGCCCTTCTTTGAGTCCCGCTCCTTCTTTGAGGAGAGGTACCGAAGTTTTCCGTAGTCTAGCAGGCGACAAACCGGAGGCTCGGAGTTGGGGGCCACCTCGACTAAGTCTACATCGGCTGCTCGGGCGGCTTTGATGGCATCCGCCACCGTCATCACCCCGAGCTGTTCTCCGTTCTCGCCAATGACTCGCACCTGGGGAGAATTGATCCGCTCGTTTACCCGATATTGCCTAGCTATACTCTGCGACCTCCAGGTAGATTCCCCTTGAATGGCTGCCTCGAAAGGTCGATTTACCTTATCACACGCCCTTGCACTGGTCAATCCGGCGTGGCCTGCCTGCCGGAAGCAAATAGCCCGGCGTTATTTCGCGCTCGGCCCCGGGGAAACTCGCAAGTTCCTGCTCGAAATTTGAGACGTAAAGCAGGTGAGCGCGAAACAATTACGCCGAACCGGGCTTTCCTTAATCTAGCCCTGCTATGGCTTGTCCGGCGGTTCGAAGCCTTCGTTAAGTTCCCGGAGAAAATTCTCTATGTTGGGAGACAGTGTGGATGGCTCGACGCTGCCGGCTGGCCCCTCTTGCTGTTCCCGGTCGTAACGTTCTTCCAACCTGGTCAACAATGAAGAAACTTCCGAGGCGTCTTTGACGATGTTTTGCAAAGCTTCGTACTGTTGCTCGCCCCGCTGCCGGTCTATGAGCCGATTGGGCAGATGATAGAGCCGGCATAAGATTTCCATGAGCCGGGCCGTGCCGGTAAAGTCTTCATCCACCTGGAAATACTGGGGAAGGTGCACCACCAAAGTGCGGGTTTCAATGCCCAGCTTTTCAGCCTGTTGGTTGATCAAATATGTAATGGAGGTTGGCCCTTGATAATCGCTGGGACGGACCCCGATAGATTGGTACTCTTCTTCATTCTCAGGGTTTTTGGCGCCGCCGGAAACGAGAAGTGGCCTGGTATGGGGCACCATGTCGTACATGGAACCCACCAAAGAATACCGCTTGACGCCAAGGGAGGTGAGTACTTCTAGAACGGAATCAGTGAAATCTTCGCCGTAGGCGTGGGGTTCCCTCATGTGGATGAAAATCAAGTCGGGCGCCTCTTTTCGAATGGCGGCCCGGATGATGGTGTTGGGAACGATAAACTCTCTGCCGCCTTTATTGCGGACCGTGCGAGGGCGGTATCGGGTAAAATCGTAATACCTGCCCGGCCGCGCCAACCGTCCAATCTCGGTTGCCCGTAGGTGCCGCTCCATTCTACCCAACCCAAGGGTGCCCACGTTTCCCACATCGATCCATGGTTTAAGAACCGTCAAAACGTGGGGGTCTTTCAGTTGAGGAAGCGGCTCGGTGAATTCAAATTCGCCCAAGCGCATCTGTATAGTTTGACAGTCTATCAGGCTATTTTCAATAGTTGGCGGTCCCGCTCACTAAGGGTTTCCCGGCATATCGAGCGCCGCCGCCAACAACGTCGCAGCCGAACTTCGACCTGCCCGGCCAACCAACGGCCTGATAAAATACCCTCGAGATATCATTGGAATATAATTGCATTTGATGGGGTACGACGGGTGTGGCCAGGGGTGTGGCTGGGAATGGGTTAGGGAGGATATGGGGTTATGGCCAGCATGATCAACCGGGTTTTTTTGATAGCGGCGTTGGCGGTGTTGATAGCAGCTCCGGCGTGCGCCCAAGGATCATCCACGGAGCCGGCGCCTTCACCGTCTGAAACGCCTGCGCCAACCCAGACGCCCGCCTCCACAGAACCGCTCCCGCCGGTGGAAATCAAGGCCCTCCCCAACTGGAGATTTGTGAACAGCGGGTGGGTCCAACCAAAGGATCATCAATCCGCCGGCGCTTTCTCACAGGTTTTGAAGGCCTTTGTCATCACCGACCAACAAGAGTTCGACGGGTTCAACGCCGGATTCACTCTCTGGCGATCTCGAGCCACCGCCGCCAGCCTAGCCAGAGTTGAGTTCGAAGGCTCCATTTTGCTGGCCGCTTACTACGTGTGGCGCCCTTTGCAAGGCGACCCGTTATCGATGGTCGGATTCTCAGTGGAAGGTAACCAGGTCACGGTGGAAATGGAGTTGGAGGAACAGCCTCAGGGAAGACTCCGGCCGTACCTAATGGCCCCTGTGACGGTGGTGGCGGTGAAGCGCTCCCTATTTTCCACACCCGGCCCCATTGAGTTCGTATTTCAGGTCAACGGGAAAACGGCGGCCACAGTGACCGCCGCCATAGATTGAGCCCTTAAGTCAAGCGAAACGATCCGCTCTGCTTGATCCGGATTGACGCCGAGGATCAGCACTCGCCCATTTGGGTCAGCCGGCCCTCCCGCCATGCAACCCGGCCTGCTCGAACCGTCAAGAAAGTATCCAGCCGGAATTTCCCTTCCACATTGTGACCTGCCATGTCGTGCCAAACAAACCGGCCTTCCCGCAGATCGAACACCGCCGCGTCTCCAGACATCCCCGTCGCCAAAGACCCGATGCTTTCCTCAAGGCCCAGGACTTGAGCCGGGCGGGACGTGCTGGCTTCCAACGCGTCTTCCAGGGGCATCCCCAAGGCGTGGAACTGGCTCACCAAGTCGTTCATCAGATAAACCGTGCGGTCAGTTGGCGCGATATGGATGTCAGTGCTGATGGTGGTTGGCGTCAAGCCCTGATTCATAGCGGCCTTGACCACTTCAACGTCGCAGTGGATGCCGGCATGGGCCACGTCCATGACAACACCCCTTTCGGCCGCTTCCCGCACCTCGGGACGCAACTTGCCCTTTTGATCCAAGATCGATTCGTGGTTGCCGTTGAAGGCATGCGTGCATATGTCTCCGGGTCCCAGATACTCCAATACCTCCGGTAATGGGATCGGTGTCCCGCTGACGTGAACCATCAAACGGCTACCCGAGAGGTCAACAGCCTCTCTAGCCTTCTTCATCGCCTGGTGGGCGTTCCACGGCGCAACCGCGTTGTGATGCATCCGCACCTTCACTCCGAAGAGGAAGCCCGGGTTGGATTTTACGTGGCTCGCCGTCTGCTCAACGTCAATGACCCCCAGGTCGTGCAGCCCGCCACCCAACACCCCATTCAAGGTAAGACCTCCTGCTCCGATGTGCAGGAAGGCCAAAAGGCGGGTGCGGTGGGCGGGGAATACGTAGTCGCGCATCGCTTGGTAATTTAGAAACCCAGCGCTGCCCGCGTCCACGCCGGTGGTGGTTCCTGAAGAAAGGCAGTTCGCATCCGCCGAGACCGCGCTGCTGGTGCCTCCGTGGTAAAAATGACCGTGTAAATCTATGAAGCCTGGAGTAATCACCTTTCCGGTTACGTCCACGGCCGCGGACGCCGACTCTGGATCGATGCGTTGGGCGATATTCGCCACCAACCCGTCTTTAAAGGCAATATCCCGCCGTTCGTTGATAATGCCTTGGCCGGGGTCCAGGAGCGTGCCTCCGGTCAACGCGAGATCATAAGCCGTCTCAGAAGTGGTCATCGGTTTGCTCCATGATCATCCACCTTCATCGGGCGGATCAGGATATTCCAACCGCCGCAGGCGTGGATACACCAACTCCTTGGGTGACGCCAAGTCCGTCTCGGAGATGTCGGCCGATTCCGCCACCGGCCGGGCGCCCCATCTGTTCACCGCTTCCTCTATCAGTAGCCGCACCACCTGGGGAGAACGGCCTTCCAACCTGCCTAGCTGATAGGCCAAAGTCACCGAGAGTTGGTTTCGGGTGATCTGCTCGAAGGCGTTGGCATCACTCAAGTCTTCGGGCATACCCCCGCATTGCTCAAGGAAATCGTCCAAGACCTGCCCAATGATGTCGGGCAGCCCGCCCAATTCTATCTCCGTCATGTATCCAGTCAGTTGATCGGCAAGGTGAACCACGCCCTCTTCCGGCAGCACCGTGCCCAGGTTTTCAGGATTTTCATCTTGGTTGTTGTCATCGGTCATGGGGGAGAACTCCCTGAATGGGTATCGACGGACCCGGCGAGCCGGCGTCTGACCAATTGGAGGGGATCGAAGAGTTGAGTGGCGGTTATTCTAGCACGCTGGCGGCCGTTGGCATTCCCAGCGGCGCCATGCCCAAATGGGTCTCATCCAGAGGTCTCCAGAAGAAATTTAGCGACAGATCTAATACCCGATGGCAAGACGCGTAAAAAATCCAACTATCGGCCCGATTATGCTCCACAGGATTCCAAGGCCCAGCATGAAATCGATCATTATCAAACCGATCAAAATCGCCGGTCCGTACCGATCAATTCGAGCGTATACCTCCGCTTGGGACGGTGGCAACAGGCCCGCCAAAACCTTTGATCCGTCCAGTGGAGAAAGGGGAATTAGGTTGAACACCGCCAATATTATGTTGAAAAGAATCACCATCCCCAGAATGTCCGCCAGAGCGTCTTGGCTACCTCCGGTCATAACCCGGGCGACCCGGTTCAAAGCCAGCCCGCTGTTATCCAATAACCCCAATTTGATGGGCAGCGCCAGCAGAAACGCCACAACCAGATTGGACAGCGGACCGGCCGCCGCAACCAAAGCCATACCCGCCTGTCCATGAGAAAGCCTGTGGTTGTTTACGGGCACCGGTTTTCCCCAGCCAAACCCAGCGACCAGAAACATCAATGCCCCTGACGGGTCGAGATGCTTTTGGGGGTTCAGACTGACCCGGCCCTGCATTCTGGCGGTATTGTCGCCCAGGCCGGTGGCGACTAAGGCGTGGCTGAATTCGTGGACGGTGATGGCTAAGACCAAGGAAAATGCGACCAAAACAGTGAGTCGCAAGAAACCGGATGGGTCATCCAGAAGAAGTTGGTAGTTATTTAGCAGCATAGGATATAGACGAGGAGCGAGGCAGTTCCGCCAGTGGACGTCTGGTTGGGTTTACACCTATCTATTATCTCCGGCATATACGGCGCACGCATACCGGCTAAATATCTTGATCGTCGTCATCATCTTCCTCTTCTGGCTCAGGCCCAGAGATGGAGGGAAACACCGACGAAGGCACGATAGCGGTGGCTCGGCCTCGCCCGCTGGGACGTTGCTTCGGCAACGCCAGCGCCGCAGACTTGAGTTTCTCCAGGGCGTCCGCGCCAACGCCGGCCACATCTAGCACCAATCCATCCACCCCCGCGTTTCTCAATGCCTCCAAGTCTTTGTCCGATGGCGTGCCGGAGACTTCCACCAGGATATATTTGTCCACTCGGCGGCTGATGGTCGCCACCGAGGCTACATGGGCCAACCCCCAGGGACCGGAGACGCCGGTCATGGGCAGGATCAGGACATCTACAGGCAACGCGCCGATGGTCCGAAGCTCCCGTTCTTCGATTTCGGGATCGACATACAAAATGCGCGCCGCGTCATCGGCAATTAATGCGGAGGCATCGGTGTTTTCCAATGAAAAGGCCAGAATATCGCAGCCGCTGTCACGAAATTCCTGGGCTGAGCTTTCCGTGAGGGACGAGGTTTTGACCCCCCAGGGCAACGAGGGTAAAGATTTCTCGATGCGCTTGAGCCCTCCCGCGTTGTCGATTCCAGACAAAATGACGGCGTCTAGGCCCAGATCCGACACGGTCGTCAAGCCTTTTGCGTAACTGCCCGACACCAGGCCAACCAAGGCAACCGCCGGAGTTTTTTCGGTTCGTGCGGCGCCAAAGCCCATTCCGCCAGGCGCCGCCACAGTGATTCGATCCATTCGTTCAAGAAACTTACTCATGTTCCATTCCTATCTAGAATTATCAATTTCGGCGATTATACCTTATGCTGGTTTGCTCTGCCCTAGATGTGCGCCGCCTAGAATTCGGTTCGCTTTAGTCATCGGCACTTGGCAACATGTCTACCTCCTCAGTAAACACCGGTTGTCATGGGGCGAATGACGACTGGGGATTCGACCAACGACATCGGCTTAACTTGCATGGGCATTTCTATTTTATAATGGTTATCAAAAAGAAGTGAAGTTTGCCAATTTGGGCAAAAATGCGTTGACTTTGAATTCGGGATGCAATATGATTGTCCCCGTCAAATGGGTAAATTTGGGGCGATTGCGCCCTAAAAAATACAACAATAACCAAATTTTAGGAGGCGTCGAATGTCGAACAAGGCAGACTTGGCCCAAATGGCTCACCTCATGCGCCGTGCGGGTTTCGGAGCTACCTTAGAAGAACTGGAGGGCTACGTGGCCAAGGGCTACGAAGCTACAGTAGAGGAGCTCATCGATCCGCCCGAAGACATGCCAGCGGGAAACATGGCTCTGCTTTTGCGGTATATGCCAGGGTGTCTGCTGCCCGGAGGGGTCCCTCAACCGGGGCAGTACAACTGGATGTACAACATGATTACCACCAAGCGGCCATTGGAAGAGAAGATGTCCCTCTTCTGGCACCAGGTTTTCGCCACAGGGAACTCCAAGGTGGACAACTGCGACCAGATGCTCCAGCAGATCGTTTTGTTCCGGAAATACGGGATGGGCAACTACCGGGAAATGCTTCTCGAGATCTCCCGGAACCCGGCCATGATCTATTGGCTGGACAATAATGAGAATCACCGGGACGCGGTCAACGAAAACTGGGGACGGGAGCTTTTGGAACTCTTCTCCATGGGCGTCAGCAACTATACCGAAGTTGATGTTCGGGAAGCCTCCCGGGCCTTCACCGGTTGGACCATCGCACCCAAGCTGCCTCGCCAGCCCTTTGGACGTTTCCCCTGGGCATTCGAGTACCTGGGCGAGGATCACGACGACGGCGAAAAGACCTTCCTGGGCCATACGGGCAACTTGAACGGCGAAGACATCATCGACATCATCGTCAAAGAGCCCGCCACCGCACGGTTCATCTGCCGCCACCTTTACAGCTTCTTCGTGGCTGATGAAGTGCAAGTCCCCGCCTGGACCATCAATGACGCCCGGGACGAGGATGCCCTTGAGGCAATGGTGACTGTGTTCGAAGAGTCAGGCTACGAGATGAAAGCGGTGCTCCGCACCATGCTCAACTCGGACTTCTTCAAAAAAGCCCGATTCAGCAAGATGAAGAGCCCGGCCGAAGTGGTCGCCAGCACATTGAAGATGGTTGGCACCTACCAGGTGCCGGAGCCCTCAATCCCGGACATTGGCCCCCAGTCCACTTACATGGGTCAGTCCCTCTTGGACCCGCCCAGCGTCGAAGGTTGGTACACCGGCGCCGAGTGGATTAACAGCGGCTCGCTTTTGGCCCGCATCAACTTCGTGGCCGACCGCGTGGCCAACACCGAACTCCCCGGTGTAATGACCATCATCAGCCAGATGAAGGCCGAAGGCGTGAAGTCTCCCCAGGAGTTGGTGGAGTCCTCTCTCGACCACATGGGATTCCTAGAGGTTAGCGACGAGACCCGCGAGCAGCTTCTGGGCCACGCCAAGGGCGGCGGCGACATGGATTGGAGCAAAGAAAACGCCGCGGGGACCCGCATCGGCGAGATGCTCGCCCTAGTGGGCGCCACCACGGAATATCAGTTCGGTTAAGACAAGTAGGGGCGCACGGCCGTGCGCCCCTACAGCCCTGGGGACCGTTCCCCTGGCAATATAAACGAAGGAGAAAAACATGACCTCGACGAAGAAAGACCCGGTTATCGTGGTTTTGCAGCTCACCGGCGGCAACGACTACTTCAACACGGTTATTCCCTACAACGACCCGCTGTACGTCGACAACCGGCCGGCGGTGGGGTACAACCTGGAAGACATCATCAAAGTGGACGCCGAATTGGGCTTTGCGCCCACCATGGGCCCCATCAAAGACCTATATGACCAGGGCAAGGTTGCGGTGATCCACGGCGTGGGTTACACCAACTCACCCAGGTCCCACTTCCGCTCCATGGACATCTGGCACACCTGCGAGCCGGACAAAGTCGGCATCGAAGGTTGGGCCGGCCGGGTAGCCCGTGAGATAGACCCCAACAAAGAGAACGTTCTGACCGCCATCAACTTCGGCCACGGTCTTCCCCGGGCGCTGACGGTTGCCGGCGTTCCTGTCGCCGCCATCGCCGACCTCAACACCTATGGCGTGCTGACCGGCATCGCCGACAACACCCAGCGGGCCCGGGCTTTGGACCTGTTCGCCAAGATGTACTCCCCGGCCGTCGGCACCGGCACGGTTACCGACTACCTGCGCTCCACCGGCATGGAAGCCATGATCGGGGCCGACATCGTCAAAGTCGCGCCCGAGAAGTACAGCTCCACGGTGGAATATCCCAACTCTCCGATAGCCGCTCACCTGAAAGACATCGCACAGGTATATCTGGCCGACCTGGGAACGCGGATCTTCTACACCCAGCACGCCAGCTTTGACACCCACGCCGGAGAGGCGGGCGCCCATCCCAAACTGTGGGAAGACATTTCCCAGGGAGTTACGGCGTTCTTCGACGATCTCCACGCCCACGGCGAGGGCGACAACGTGGTCATGTACCTGTTCTCGGAATTCGGACGCCGGGTGCACGACAATGGCTCCGGAACCGACCACGGCGCGGCCGGTGTGGCCTTTGCTATCGGCGACCACGTCAAGGGCGGAATGTTCGGCGAATACCCGTCGCGGAAAGTGGAAGACCTAGACCAGGGCGACCTGGTTCCCAGCTACGATTTCCGGGGCGGCTACACCACCCTGATCGAAGACTGGCTGGGCATGGATTCCAAGCCGATAGTCAACGGCAGCTTCGAGAAGCTGGGCTTCCTGAAGTAGTCGAACCCGCATTCCGATAGGAGAATAGAAGATGGCAGTTATAACAGTCGCAGCCGGGCGCTGCTGGCACTATAGTCACTATGTGGGGCGCCAAGGCGGGGCAGGCACGGGATTCACCGCCCCGATAGGCGTGGCCGTGGGCAAAGATGACATGCTTTACGTGGCCAGCCGGAACAATCCGCGCATAACCAAGGCCACGCTGGGCCAGGAGTTCATTAAAGAGTTTGGCCGCGGCACGCCGGAACAACCGGACGCCCCGTTTCCGTCGCGCAACATGTGGGTCACCTCAATTGCGGTGGACGCCGATGAGAACGTTTACACCACGGATGAATGGCACAACTCCGTCATTATCCACACCAAGGACGGAGATCTGGTGAAGAACTGGGGGGAGAAGGGAGAAGAAGACGGCAAACTGAACGGCCCCTCAGGCATGGCCTTCGACGCGGATGACAACGTCTGGATCGTCAATAGCGCCAACAGCCGAATCCAGAAGTTCACCAAAGACGGCCAGTACCTGGGCGGATTTGGCCAAAAAGGCGACGGCGAAGGCGAGCTTGATATGCCATGGGGTATCGCCATAGACAACGAAGGCGATATCTACGTGGCTGACTGGAATAACCATCGGGTGCAGAAGTTCACCACCGGTGGAACTCATCTGCGGACCTTTGGCTCCGGCAAGCGAACGGGAATCTCCCCTGACGGCGGGACCCCTTACAGCCACACCTACCAATCCCATGTCGCCGTCAACCCCAAGGACCTCAACCACCCCACCGGCGTGGCCGTCGACGGAGACGGAGATGTCTACGTGGTGGACTGGATGAACGAGCGGATCGTGATATTCGACGCCGCTGGCGATGCCGTGGCTACGTTGCGCGGCGACGCCTCAGGTCTATCCAAATGGGCGGAAATGTCCATAGCGGCAAATCCGGACATGGATAAGGCCCGGCGCCGGGTCAAGACCCCGGAAATCCAAAACTACTTCCGCATGCCCGTGGCCTGCACCTTCGACCGGCCCAACAACCGGTTGCTGGTGTGCGACACGCTGCGTAGCCGGATCCAGGTATACAACAAGGACAGCGAGTACAAAGACCCGCAGTTCAACTTATAGGCCCCCGTGGCGGCCTAGTCTGACCTGGAGATCAAACCGGCGCTCCTATTTAAAGGAGCGCCGGTTTTCTGTTTGCTGCCTGATATGGCCAATGGGCCATTTGGGCTAACCGTTGCGGTAACGTTCGCAAGCAGCTTCATCCAACTCTATTCGAAGTCCCGGCGATTTGGGCGCCACCAGGTGGCCATCCTCCATTTCCACGCGGGATTTGGTTATCGGCTCAGAGCGATGCATGTATTCCACCAAATGTCCATTGGGCACGGCCGCCAAAAGATGGACGTGGACCTCTGGTATCACGTGACCTGCCAGCGGAACTCCTTTGGCCTGAGCCAGGGCGGCCACCTTCATCCAGGGCGTGATACCGCCCCCCCGGGCCAGGGCGATGATGGCGAAATCCACTGCCCGGGCTTCCAGAGTCCTTACGAACGGCTCCACTCCAAACAGGCGCTCACCAGCGGCGACCGGTGCCTCCAGAGCATGCGACAGGCGGGCCAGGCCGGCGATATTTTGATGGTTCACCGGATCTTCCAGCCAAACGATACCCGCTTCCTGGAGGGCCTTCCCCGACGCCAACGCTTGAGACTCGGTCCAGCTTTCGGTGGCGTCCACCATGACCTGCACACCGGGGCCCACAGCGTCCTGAACCGCCCGGACCCGGTCCACCTCGCCCTGCGGGTTTGGTTCATGTCCCTAACGCAATTTGACCATGTCAAAACCCGCCGATGCGTGGGCTTGAGCCGAAGTGGCTAGCTCGCCGGGGGAAAGGCTATACCAAAGGGCGTCGCTAGCATACGTCTTTACCCGGTTCCGGTAGCCGCCCAGCATTCGGTAAAGGGGCTGGCCTACCGTCTTGCCCACCGCGTCCCACATGGCGATGTCCAAGGGCGCCATGGCAATGCAGACCATGCCGCCAGGCCCGGCCCAACCGGCGGCCCGTTCCAGGCGCGCACGGGCCGCTTCAATCTCCATCACCTCCATGCCCACCAGAAGATCTCCTAATTCCTGGCAGGCCTCGGCGGCGGACCGCACCAAGGTGGGCCTGAGCGCCACGGTAAAACCGATTCCTTGGACGCCGTCTTCAGTATCGATCCTGGCCAAAATATGCCAGTTTGAACTCACTGAGTTGCCCGCCGCCGTATATTGAGCATTCAATGGGGTCTCCAAAACTTCCACAGTCACCCGGGTGATCTTCATAGAGAGACACGCTTCCTTGCTCGATGTGGCGCGGTTATTGTAACCCGTCCCAACGATTCCAACGCTTTAGAGGCCAATTGCCGGCTTGCCAGAACCAGTCCGCACGGGCAAAAGTGCTTCGTTGCTACCTCAACCGAGGCTGCCTTATAATTGCATCCGGAGGGTTGCACCCGGAATGTTGCTTTGTATCGACATCGGCAATACCACGGTCACTTTGGGGGCCTTCGACGGCGCCCAACTGATAACCACGCTCAGGGTAGCCACCGACACCCGCCGCTTGGCGGACGAGTACGGACTGTTGGTTACGAACCTGCTCCATCAAAAGGGAGTGGATCCAACAATGATCGACTCCATCTCCATGTGCAGCGTGGTGCCGCCGCTAACCGGCGTGTTCGATGAAGTATGCCGGGAGTTCTTCGGCGTAGACCCATTAACGGTGACCGTTGGTGTACGCACCGGCCTGCGCATAAGCTATGAGAACCCAAGAGACGTGGGTTCCGACCGTATTGTGGACGCAGTGGCGGCGGTGGAGATCTACGGGCCTCCGTTAATCGTGGTCGACTTTGGCACCGCCACCGTCTTTGACGCCGTTTCCCGGGAAGGAGCATATTTGGGGGGCGCCATCTTTCCAGGCATAAACGTGGCCGCTGAGTCGCTGTTCCACAGCACGTCCCAACTCCGGCGGGTGGAGCTGGTGGCGCCCCGGTCGGCCATCGGCCAAAACACTACAACGGCCCTTCAATCGGGGCTCGTTCTCGGCTATGCGGCCATGGTGACCGGGATGGTCGAACGGTTCAAAGAAGAGTTGGGCCGCGATTCCAAGGTCGTGGGCACCGGCGGGTTGGCTGGGATCATTGCCCAAGAGACGGAGATCTTCGATCACATCAATCCAGACCTTACTCTGGTGGGATTACGTTTGATCAATGAGATGAATCTACACCGACCGGATCAGTCGGCAGCACCAACTGAAAGGCGCGTTCCAGGGAATTAAGGGTATTAGCGGGGAGATTGGGGGAATAATGTCTGGTCCGTTGACTGATAAGCAAATCCTCCTGGGGGTCACAGGCAGCATAGCCTGCTACAAGGCCATCGATCTCGCCAGCAAACTGGTGCAGGCCGGGGCGTTGGTGGATACGATCATGACCTACGGCGCCACCCAGTTTGTAACGCCACTTGCCTTTCGCAGCATCACCCACCGCGAAGTAGTGACAGACACCTTTGACCCGAATTCCCGGTATACCCACGAGCATGTAGCCCTCGCCAGGCAGGCGGACATAGTGGTGATCGCGCCCGCCACGGTGCACACCATCGGGAAACTAGCCGCGGGTCTGGCTGATGACGCCTTGACCACCACCATAGTGGCCACCGAAGCCCCGATTTTGGTGGCCCCGGCCATGGACGCCAACATGTATGACAACCAGGCAACCCAGGACAACCTGGCGGTTCTTCGCCGCCGGGGAATGACGATCGTGGGCCCTGCGCCGGGACGGTTGGCGTCGGGTCTCACGGGAATGGGCCGGCTGGTGGAGCCGGTGGAGCTTTTGGGTCACATATCCGCCGCACTGGGCAACGAGGGCGACTTGGCCGGCAGAACCATCGTAGTTAGCGCTGGCGGCACAATGGAGCCGTTGGACCCGGTGCGAGTGATCACCAATCACTCTTCGGGCAAGATGGGCTATGCGTTGGCAGAAGCGATCCGGGACCGGGGAGGCTCAGCGGTGCTAGTAACCGCTCCAACCGGGCTGCCGGTACCGCCGCTGGTAAGGGCTGTGCCGGTGAAAACCGCCCAGGAAATGTGCGATGCAGTGTTGCGGGAGGTCAAACAAGCCGACGTTCTAATCATGGCCGCCGCCGTGGCCGACTATCGTCCTGAAATGGAAGCTAACCAGAAAATCAAGAAGTCCGAAGACGACCTTAGAATAAATCTGGCCAAAACCACTGATATTTTGGAGGCGGCCCAAGGTGATTTCTTAAAAGTGGGCTTCGCCGCCGAAACCCAGAATTTAGTGGAAAACGCCAAGGATAAGGTCAAACGCAAGAATCTGGACCTGATGGTTGCTAACGACATCACCGAGCCGGAAAGCGGGTTTGGGACCGACACCAACCGGGTGACCTTGATCAGCCGCGACCTACAGGTTCAGGAACTTCCCCTGCTGACCAAATACGAGGTGAGCAACCGGATTCTGGACCGGGTCCGGGAGCTACTCTCAAGATAAGGCGAAGTGCTAACCCGACACGGCCTCTTTGAACTTGCGTATCGCTTCTATGTGCTGGTCCGGACCTTTGAGTCCCGCCCTCATAGTGTTGACCGAAAGGTGGGTGGCGCCCAGTTCGTCCCAGGCCGCCGACGCCTTAGCCCAATCGTCGGGGCCACCTTCGGCCAGGCTGACACGGCCCTCAATCCCGATCTCCGACGCGTCTCTCCCGGCTGCCTTGGCGTACTCTCTCATCTGAGCAATCTTCTCTTGACCCTGGCTGTCCGGCTGAAACTGGGGAAACCACCCGTCGCCCAACCGGCCGATGCGCCGGACCACCCGATCGGCGCCGCCGCCAAGCCAAATGGGTATCGGCTGCTGCACCGGACGAGGGTTGATGCCCGCGTGAGAGACCTTGTGATATCTCCCTTCAAATGTGACTACGTCTTCGGTCCACAGTGCGCGCAAAAGCCGGATCTGTTCGGCGCTCCGGCTGCCCCGGTTGCTAAAATCTTCTCCTAATGCCTCATATTCAACGTGGTTCCAGCCGATGCCCACGCCAAGACGCAGCCTGCCGCCGGTAAGCACGTCGACCTCGGCGGCCTGCTTTGCCACCAGGGCCGTTTGCCGCTGGCCTAAGATCAACACGCCGGTGGTCATCTTGATCGTCTCTGTTACCCCGGCCAAATAACCGAATAATACGAAAGGCTCGTGAAACATATCGGTGTGGCTGTAGGGCCGGTCCCAACTGTCGCGCTCGCTCGGATCCGCCCCCAAAACGTGGTCAAATACCAGCAAGTGTTCGTATCCCATAGCTTCGGCCGCCTGGGCGAAATCCCGCACCGCCGCCGGGTCTGCTCCAATCTCAGTCTGGGGAAAGATCGCTCCAAGCTGCATGATGGACTCCTGGCCGAAAGATTGACCGCGGGTCAGACCCTAATTGGCCTGATTCTCTTATAGAAAGAAAAAGCTCGTGCGGACACCGACAGTATCATGGTAGATGCCCATAGCGTCAACTCTCCGGAACATGTTGGAAAGGCCCGGCGATACTAACCACCAAGCTCTGATACCCCGGTCACTCTTAGCCAGTCGAGGCGCCCACCGCGATACGTAAAAGGCTTCTCCATCAGAACCATAAGAAGCCTGAATTGATGCACGCCGCAGCGCGAGGGAACCAGATCTGGATGTCATGTACTTGGAAGCGGCGCCAAAACGCCCGCCATGGTGTCTATTGTTGTGATTCGCAATAGAAATAACCCCTGACTGCATGAGATTGGCCTGTCTGGGGAAGAGGAATGGCTTTAACCCTAGGATTGACTGGTCATGGATAGCAGTTTATTGTTTTTAACAAATCTATCGTTGGTTAGAGCTTTTGTTAACCTGGACTTACCCCAGCCAGGTATGGCCGGCGATGCCAATATTAGCTGCAGTCTTGGTGCTGCTCATGTCCGCATGTGGAAGCGCGAAGGATACCGGCTATGAAGTGGTCGGGCCCGCCAGCATTGGATTGACCGAGGCGATCCCCAGCCCCTCACAGGACGTGGTCCTGAGCATTTTCGGTCAGGTAGCGGCCAAGAACACTGCCGACTCACTGGAATTGGACATGAGCACCCTGGAGAAGTTGGGCTTGGTTAAGTACGAGGTGCATGATCCTTGGCTCAAGCAGACCTTCACCTACAGTGGTGTCTTGATGTCTGATATTCTTAAATACGCTGGGACATTCCATACCGCCCAGTCCGTCCACATAGTAGCGTTAGACGATTATCAAGTGGATATTCCCATCGCCGACATCGAAATGTGGCCCATTCTCCTAGCAACACGGGCCGACGGCGAATTAATGAACGTGGAAAACTATGGCCCCCTCAGAATCATCTATCCCTACGGCAGCCACTCTATTGACCCCGCCAGCCACAACGATCTCTGGATTTGGAGCCTTAAGTGCATAGAGGTTAAGTGACCAACAAAATCGTCCCGATCTCACCAGGACTTTCTGGACCTCAGATCGCCTTGATCGTGGTCGTAGGCTTCCTTGCCATCGCTACGGCCGTTTTGATGGGGCTACACCTATCTGAGCGGCGCAAGGACCGCCACGGGTTTTGAGGACGCCGGATACGCCACTACAAACCTTTCCAATATTCAACGTGAAGCCCTGCTCCTTCGTGTTGAAACCCGCGCCCTCTTCAATGACTCCGGCATAGGCGTTCAGACCATCGAAACCTCCCAGCGAGACTTTGAATCCATAGAGTTACGCCGGGATTTCCTTACGGCGCAATTGAGGGTGGCGGAGGCACAGGAATTCCTAATATAGCCGATTTTATAGCTATATCAGGAACCAAAGGCCACCGGCGTACCAGGATTAGTACCCAATATTGAATCAGGGAAGACGATCAAAGCGTACGTCCCATCCGCCCAAAACATCCCCCCAATTTAGCTAAAACATCCCCCAAAGTCCCCAAACCGCGCCTGCAGACGCTCACCAATTCGACCAGACGACGCCGTATCTGAGAGGAAACGCCTCAGAACGGCGTAGATTCTTGTCCGTCTCCAAGCCCCACACCCCCCAGCCGCCGCCGCCACGATTTTAGTGCATGCAACAAAACTGCAACAAGATTCACCGTCAAAAGTTCCAAAATAGCGGCTGACACCATCAGCGATTGCCAGCAAAATACGGCGCAGGGGGGATCCCCGCAGCCGAGATACAGGATACGAATGTCATTCAGCGAAAGACTAAAACAAGCACGGTCTGAGGCCGACATAACCCAGGAACAGGCCGGAATCCGTGCACAAATCTCACGGCACAGCCTCCAAAGATATGAAACCGGGCGGGGACAACCCACAGCATCCACCCTCAAATCCCTGGCCGACGTCTACGGCAAAAAAACGGATTGGTTCTGGAGCGACCAGGAGACCAGCCCCAACGCGGCCCAGATAGCTCTCCAGGAAGCCCAGTCCGACCTCTCCGACGAAGAAATAAAGTTCATAGCCACCTGCATCCTTGTGGACTCCCTTGTGCACGCGAGGAAAGCGCACACCCGAAACACCAGCCCTTCTTCCCCGCTTCCGTCATCATCTCCCACCCAGAACGCATCCCCTCTCACACAACAGTCAGGAGGTCCCAATGGAAAGGAGAACGCCCACCCAGGAAAAACTGGAGGTCCAGAGAAAAAAGGAAATCCGGCAAATAATCCGGGAAGCCCTGGAGAACCACCGGGCCGACAAGAACATGGCCCAAGCCGCCGCCATCGACCTCGGAATCACCAGCGGGACCATGTACCAATGGTGCCGCGAACTGGGCATAGGCCTGGAGGAGTACCACAAACCCCCACCCATGGAGGAAGACGGCCAGGAATGAGCCGGCGCCCGAGAGCGGCGCAAGAAAAGCAGGATAACCGGAAATTAATCCTGCGCTTGCCCCAGGTATTGGAACAGGTAAACCTGTCCCGCGCCACCGTCTACAAGATGATCCAGCGCAGCGAATTTCCCAAGCCCGTCCAAATCGGGCAGCGGTCGGACGGAAGGTGCAGGAGGGGTTGGACGCGCTAATCTGCAATCCCCGGCTGGTGCAGACCGGGCTGGACCTGGTGGACTTTCCCACAATCTGCTGGTTTGAAACCGATTACTCAGTCTACACGATGCGGCAGGCATCAAGGCGCTCCTGGCGCATCGGGCAGACCCGCCCAGTGAAGGTGGTGTTCATGGTTTACGAGAACACCATCCAGACAGAGGCGCTCAGGCTGGTGGCAAAGAAGATGCAAAGCTCCCTGGCGGTGGAGGGAGAATTGCCCGAGGAGGGGCTGATCGCCTTCGGCGACGACGGCCAGGACCTGATCATGACGCTGGCCCGGCAGATCGTCAACGAGACGGAGTTCCAATCCAGCGACTCGTTGGAGAACATCTTCGCCCGGACGCGGGAAGCCGAGCAGGAGGCGGAGCGGTACCTCGTGGACGACGAATGGCACACCACTCAGGCACAGCCGGAACTTGAGATGGACCCGGACGCCGCCCCGAAGGAACGGGAGCCGGCGCAGCACTCCGTATTCCCCTGGACGGAGTTCATGGCCTCTCCAGTAGAGAAGACCGGGCGGCGGCGAAAGAAAGAACCGGAGCCACCCTCGCTCTTCCAGTGGGCGGCGAAGCAGGAAACCACTGAAACCACTGAACAAAAGGAGCAGTAGAAGCGGTAGAACGGCCGGCCGATGTGGGCGGGACCTTTTAGGAGAACATAATGGTAGGGAAATGCAAACACAATCATCGCCTGAAGGTAGGCGATAAAATGGAGAACATCACACGGAAGGGCAATGCCGCTATTTGTAATTCCTGCGGCAAAATCGTTGCCACTTTTTACGTACCGAGCTAATTTCCAGCAATACCGGCAGGAACACCTAGCTCACACAAGACAGAGACCCGGGCGGACGGGGCCCGGGCGAACTCCCCCCGACCCAGCTCGATCTAGGCCGGGGGGAGACCCACCATGGATACAACACACCAACCAGATTGCACTGGACCCAGTTTCCCGCCGGGGAAAAAACGAGTGATCCCACTGCTGTAACATTGGAAAGCAACCTCATCCTCTACTGAATCCAAACAGGCCAGCCAAAGACCGGATTTCAACTATTTTGGGAGATGTTGAATAGCATTATGAGGTCAACATCTATAAGAATCCTGAGTGACGGAGTGATGAAGTTGGATGGAGGATCCCTTTTTGGGCAGGTGCCCAGGGCAACTTGGGTAAAAACGATTAAGCCAGATTGGAAGAACCGCATAACACTGGGTTTGAACTGCCTGCTATTGCAAGTGCGCGGTAAAAACGTCCTGGTGGACACAGGAATTGGCTCCAATGTGAACGACGATGACCAAGAGGCCATGGGGCTGGTTTCCAACCATTTATTCCACAGGCTGAAAGACGCAGGGCTGCTCCCCAAGGATATTGACGCAGTGATTTTATCTCACCTGCATTTCGACCACAGCGGCGGATGCACCAAGCTGAACCGGGCTGGCAAGCCAGTACCGGCCTTCCCCCAGGCACGCTACTTTGTGCAGCGCACCTCCTGGGAAGATGCGTCGAACACCAACAACCAAAGATGTTTCTTGCACCAGCGCATGGAGAACCTCCTACCCATTGCCAACCTGGAGCAATTCGAAATGCTGGACGGGGACAGCGAGGTATTCCCAGGCCTGAACGTCATAGTTACGGACGGCCACACAAAGGAGCACCAGGTGGTGATGTTCAATCACGGCGGCGAGCGAGTGGTATTTTTGGGTGATCTGGTACCCACCCCATATCATCTGAACCCAGCGGTTATCTCCGCCTTCGACCATTCTCCCCAGGACACCTTCGAGCAGAAGCGAGAGGTCCTAGCCGACGCCGAGCGCCAGGGTTGGTTGCTAGTTTTCTCCCACGGACACAAGACCAAAGCAGGCTACCTGGAACGCCGGGGCGACATCACCTGCCTGCGCCCAGTGGAGTTCTGAGTTCTAGGTTCTGAGTTCTGGGAGTACGTCAACAAGTTCCACGCCCCGCAGCCAGCCGGACTACTGAAGCAATTCACCAGCAAAAGCCCAACCCCACTTCGCCAGGCCACACACGCTGAGGACATCAGACCACCAAACATCTTCTTTCTGCCAGAGCTATCCACCCAAAACAAAGCGCCACTCCTCCTGTGATAGCATCAAGAAAAACCACTGGAGGGCACGAAAATGGCAGAAGAGTTCAACTGGCAACCCATCGCATCCAAGGACATGGACCGGGAGCAGCCGCCCCACCTCAGGATATCCTCCGCCGGGAGGTGCGTCCGCGCCCAGACCTACTCGGCCTCAGGAAAGCCGGAGTCGAACCTTCCAGGCAACCAGGCCAAGAACCGGATGGCCATGGGCCACATGGCAGAGATCCTGATCCTAAAGGAGATGGAACGCAACGGCTGGGAGACCAAATACACGGTGCTCTCCGACGAGGGCCAGTTGGAACTGGAACTGGAGATCCCCGGAGCCGACGCAACCATCAAGGGACACCTGGACGGAATCGGCCGGCATCCCGACTTCACCAAAGACCAATGGGTCACGCTGGAATGCAAGTCGATGAGCATCGACCAGGCTCTCGACGTGGAGGAGAGCGGCGTCGCCGCCGTCTATCCCGCCTACGTGGCCCAGATCAGCCTCTACAGCCGGAAGCTGTACGAGATGGAATTGGTATCCCACCCGGAACGGGGCATCTTCGCCATGATGGACCGGGACGGCCGGATGATCCCCCCGGAACGCATCGCCTGGGAGAGGGAGGACGTGGACAAGACGCTGGAAATCCTGGCGGAGATAGTCACGTCCGCCCGGGCCGGGGAGCTTCCGGACCGGCCCTATCCCCAGAGTTCCACCGAGTGCAAATACTGCAACTACCACTCCACATGCTGGGGGACGGACCCGGAGCCAGGAGAAGAAATTACGGGGAAGGCCACAACGACCAGCGACAACCCGGAGGTGGTGGATGCGGCCCAGACCTGGGCTGAACTCAAGCCCAGGGTGGACCAGGCCCGGGACATACTCCAGACCGCGTCCAACTCGGCCGGCGGCGCCGACGTCATGGTGAAGGGGATCATCGGAGGCTACTTCCAGCCCAGGAGCGAACGGGTCTACGACCCCGACGCGCTGGAGCGGGCGGTGCCCGCCGACATTCTGAAGAAATGCATGACCGACCGCAGGGAGAAGCTCCCCGCCTTCTGGATCAGGAAAGCCAAAGGGTAGCCAACGTCAACTCCTTCGACCGGATGGTGGAGGAAGTGATGCGGCAGACCGCAGACAATTGAGGCTGAGGCGAAGATGAAGAGATGATGTTCAATAACGAATACCTCATGAACCCATGCTCGCACGACAAGCACGGAGAGAACCCCGCGAGGGAGCTGGAGGACATTGCCATTGGCTGCCGGGCAGTTGCACGAGCCAACCTGAAGCTCCCTGACAGAAAGCATCCTGAGGATGGTTGAGAACCGCCAGTTTGAAGAGTTGCACGAGCAGCGCACCTGGCAGCACGGAGATCCCAGGAAGGCCTGGGCCCACATCATCCAGCAGGGAATGCTCGACCACCAGAAGCGGTGCTCGCTCCGCACGGAAACGAACTACGGGAGCAACTTCGGGAGCAACTTCTGCTGGGAAGCCCCGGATGAGATCAAGGCCGTGGGACACGCCCTGCTGGACCGGATACGGAAACAGGAACAGTGGACCAAGGCCCACTGGGAGATATACCGGGAACGAACCAGGCGGGAGAGAAACCAGACTTAAACCCATGGAACCAGACCTGCAAGCTTCAAGGAGACTACAGGTCCACAGGAAACCCCGCTGGACTCACGACACGACGAGCCAAAGGCAAAAGAGGTGGGCAGATCGCGGAAAAGCACCGCAAATTAACTAACGACCCCGATGCAGAACAGACGGAGAAATCCATGCCACAGAGCAAAAATAAGAGAAAGAACAAATCCGCCCAAACCAGAAAGGCCAATCAGACCAAAGCGGAAAGCCAGGAGAAAATTAACTCAAGCAAATTTAGCCAGCCATTAAGCGTGTTGGAAAACCCGCGGAGATCTTTCGGAGAGCAAAGCCCAATCTCGGTAAATCCCATCCAGGGTATCCGAACCTATGGATTCTCTTCAGGATGGGAGAGCAAACCAAAGTACAAGGTCGAGACATCTTGGGACAGAGAGAACTTCGACGACATCCAGGACGTTCACTTCGAGATGACTGAAGCCCACTTCCGGGCAACGGAGATCAGCAAGGTGGACTTCATGGTTAAGATCGAAGGTGGGGACATCATGGGCCCTGACGTAGCATCGGTCTACATAGATCCAAGGGACAAGATAATCAGCCATCCAAGATGGGAGACCGGGAAAGACGCGATCCGAGAACTAGACATAGATCCCAGCGTATTCCGAGACGAATTCAACGGAAACAGATGGCAGGGAAGAGGATCAACCTGGGCAGATTGCCCCGCTGAAAGGAAAGACTGCTGGGACCGGCAAGGAATCACATCATGCGGAAACCCACCGGTATGCAACCAATGCCAGGAAGAAACGAAATCCGAGGAAACTCACTATCACATCCTCGAACACGAGGAACCCGGCAGGATGTGTCAGGAATGCTGGAACAAGGGACCACTACCACCGGAAGACCGGGTGAAGGGAATCAAGTTCACTGAGGCATAGAAACCTTCAATACCGCCCTCCTGCATGATGCCAATACCCATCACCATCATCTACACCCACGTCTCTCAGGACCTATCGGCAGGCATCGCGGTCATCATGGGCATGACGATGATAGCTCCACCGGTCGCCATAATCTTCCTCAACACGGAAAAGACGAGAGAAATTCAAGCTGAGGACGGCGGCACATCGACGACCAGAAGAGACTAGGCAGTAAGACCCATTCGGGTTCTTCATCTAAGTGCGAGCAATCAAACTCCAGTACACCTGGGACAACCTCCAGAAGAAAATGGCGACAGAACCCATAGAAAACTACCAAGACCCAGTTCCAACCCTTAACAAATAAAGAGCCCTCACAAAGGCGCCAGAAGAAATCTGCGGAGAGAGAGCAAACGCACGAAGGAGAGAGAAACGATGGACCTACATCCATCCAGGGAAGGAGAAACCGAGGATGAGGCGAAGGCAGCCGCCATCAGGGAAGCATTCTGCAGAACCTTCTCGGTGAAGGGAATAGGAAAACTGGACCCAAGAAAACCACTACCCACAACCCTGGCATTCACCTTCATAAGAACGAGGCCAGCCTCCCAGCATGAGGGAAAATATGAGTGGATCCCCACGGCACTGTTCAGATGCCCGGCGGCCATCGAGATGAACGCCCAGAAGATGCTGAGAAAGGGCTGCACCCTGGACGTGGCGCATGCCCGTGTTAGGGGCATACACCAGGCAATGTACGCCCTGAGCGATGACCAGCTCGAGGACGACTGGGAGATCTCCGGACACACCAGGCTGACCCTGCCCCCAAACCACATCGGGTGGGCGTTGGACCGGGCCGCGGAGCGCTTCGGCATCACGTGCCGGCAGTGGATGATGCGGGACGGCACCAGGGTCTGGAACGGGATGAGGCGGGAGACCAAGCAGGCCGAAATCGCCCTCAGCATGCCCCCCGGAACCGTGGAGGACGCTGTCCAGGCCATGGAGGGAATCTCCATGGAGGACCTGACGGACATCCACGAGATCATGGATGAAATGGGACTCGACAACTGGGAGGACCCAGCCGAAGACCCGGCGGGGGTGGAGATTGAACGGCGGCAGATCGACGATACCATGTCCAGGTTCAACACCCGGGATGCAGCGATGAAATTCATCGCTATGACAGCGGAGCTGCCCGAGTACCAGAGAGGCCAGATCTGGGCGGAGATGCTCCACCACGCACGGGCAGGGGACTGGAAGAAGATCCCAGAGCCAATCCGGGAATGGTCCCGACAGGTCGTCGAATACATGGACCAGGGCGGGCCGAAGCCGGACTACTGGCCGGACCAGATGCCCTGGTAGCGGAAAGCACGGAAGAAGGACGAAATCATGGGAAACAGTAAACCCCAACTGCTGATGGCCACGGCTATCATCACAGCCTTCATCGCAGCCTTCATCGCAGCCTTCACAGCCATGAGCGCCGGATGCAGCCAGGCTGATCCCACCTCCGAGCCCACGGCAACAATCATCACCACCGCAGCGCCGGCCCTCAGTCCAGCGACGGCAACGCCGGCAGCGACGGCAATGCCGGAAGGACCAGGGACGGAAGCCCCGGAGCCGCCAACCGCAGCGCCGGAGCAGAGTCCCGCAGCCGCCGGAAACCGCGCCCCACCGGAAGCGCCGGCCGGTGAACCGGATGGCAGGACGGAAACGGGCAGCCAACTCACGGAAGAACCCAGCGACCAACCCGGCAGGCCGTCCAACCAAGAAGATCTCCTGGACGCGATCAGGGCGCTCACACCGGAGGAGCGGGACTGCCTGCCGCCGGACGTCCGGGATGGATGGGTGAGCCTGGAGCTGGATTCCGTGGTCGGGACTCACCATGCCCGTATCCTGAAACAGGTCGCGGACTGTGTTTCGGACGAGGACATCGTGCGCCTGATGATCATACCCGTCATGGAGGAAGAGATCGCGCTGACGCCGGAGGAAAAGGAATGCCTTGCAGCCGGCAACAGCGGCCGGATGGTGCGGAAAGCTCTGGAGACTGACGGGGAGTACCCGGTCTTTACGGACGCCCTCTTCGTGGCCATCGCCGGGACCTTCATCAACACCCAGGACTGCCTGGGCGAGGAGCGCTCCAAACAGATGGACATCAGCCAAGAGCTGGCAGCCATCATCAGGTGCATAGTGCAGGACGCCCAAGGAGCCGAGCGGCTGACAACCGCCATCGTTGAGCAGAATGAGGAGGTCATGGCGGAATTGGAGAAACGGGTAATGGAATGCGCCCAGCAGTTTCCGCCCCAGCAACTGGTGGAACCGCCGGAGTGCGGCCGCGAGGGCGTGGACCCAGGCGCCCCGTGCCGGGAGCGGTGACCCAACCAAAAAGGACCAGGAGAGAGAGAGAGAATGACCAGGAAGATTTCAGTCCTACCCCCACCCCCGGTGGATCGAATGAAGGAGCTATACCAGCAGGTCGAGCAGAGAATCAAAGAACTCCACGGGAACTACGAGCTCTCAAACCAGGCAGTTACCCGGAAGATCAAAGGCGAACAGGGATGGTCCGCGACCCTAAGCATCAGCCACAGCCACATCCTCCAGGAAGGGCTGGAGGAGCTGGCCGATTGGTGGGAGGAGAACACCCGCCGCGCCGTCCTGGAATGCCCCGAGCCCGAGAACGCACGCCGGCAGTCCATTACAAAGACCGGACGGCAAAGGATCCTCCGCACCGTAGCCTGGCGGCACAGCGCATCCGCGGACATCCTCGCCCCGTCAGGCCAGTGGTGCCCGGTGGGAATCAACATCAGCCTGGACTTGGACGGCCAGGCCATCCTGAGAGACATCATCTGGCCCGTCGACATCCAGGAGATGGGAAACACCATCACGAAGACCATGCAGTCTACCCTGGGAAAGGGCTGGCAAGCCTTCCACCACAATAGGCAACGGTCCAAGAAAATGAGGATCTTTGAGGACTGGAGCGGCAGTACCCCCGCTGAAAGAAAGATACTGGGGAAACAGCCCCCCATCCTCCGCAAGCCCAGCGCAGTCTGGCCGGCAGAGAGCCAGAAAGTCGGAACCCTCCGGGTCTGCGAAGGAATGGATGAATGCGGGTACGAACCGAAGCTGGACTTAACCCCCTGGAACCTATCGGGATGCAACCAGACATGGACCAACTACTCCAAACTGGTATTCCAAGCATTCCAGGAAACCAACCCAGACATCCAGTTCCGGAAGGGAACACCCAACTGCCTCCTGGAAGCCGGGGAGAAGTCGCACAGCTGCCACGGAGCTTTTCACCTGGGACCGAGCGGAGATCAACCGAACGACTGGTTCCTGAGGCACCACGAGCTGGCCAGGTTCCCCGACGGAAGGAAGATCATGATCTCCCAGCCCTACCTGGACAGAAACGAGGACGAGACCCGGATCCGAAAATGCCTTGAATCCTGGCAGGAACTGCTGCCAGGAGTGACGTTACAGATGGGAGGCAGCGCCCGCTCCTGGTACTACCCCGGCAGAAGCTCGCTGGTCATCATTGGAACCCCCGAGATCATTGAGCGGGTGAACACCAGCTATGAGATCCCGGCTGGAAGCGAACCAAGCGAGTGCGTCCACTGGAGGAAATAGCAAAGAACGGAGAGGGACACCAGGACTTCACGGGCCCCGGTGTGGGATGTCTGATTCCCGCCGGCCGTGACCATCCAGCCCACCGGGAAGGCAATGCGCACCCCATGGGGACTCTCCCATCAATCGAAGCTACTGGCAAATGTATATTGAGGAGGTACAGCTGGACCGTACCCCCGCCCACAACAACGCGGAGACTTCACCACCCCAGACTTCAAAGGAGAAACGCCACATGAGCACCACGCACACCCACAGGGTCATCAGGAAAAACGGGTTCATCCAGAAACTGGATGACATGACAGCCTGCGGAGAAATAATCCAGCATGAAACCAAAGTCATCACAGGAATGAGAGGCTCCTGGCAAATCGCAGGAGCAGGGATCACCAAAGATGGGCAACCATCGCGGGCGCGGCTCCTCCACGGAGAGTACATATGGGACCGGTTGACCATCGGGTTTGCACCGGCCGAGAGCCTGGTCAAACCGGAATCAAACGAGGAACCCACCTGCCCCTCATGCCTGAAAGCAATCGCATCCGCCCCGGACAAATATGAACCCAGCCATATCAGATGGTGGGACGGGGATCCCGTGCCAGTATCTTTCATGGATGCGATAGCCCCACGCAACAGCTGAAGAGAGAGAATCGAGAACCCCCGAACGAGCGGGGGTGGCCCCCCTCTAACGACAGAAGAACCAAACCATTCAAAGCCAGTCCGATGCTAATATCAGTTTCATGGAAGACATCGGCGAACAGGGCCGGTTAATCCCTGAAATAAACCGAAAGCCACGAAAGTCCCCGTCGCATAGGGCAAACGACCTTGATGGGAAAAGGTGGTTGAAGAACTCCATCAGCATCTGGAGTGACATCTCCAAGACATCCGAAGAAACCGCCCTCAAACACCCAGCGATGTTTCCCACCCAGCTGGTTTCCCGACTGATCGAATCATTCACCCGGCCTGACCAGACCGTGATCCTAGACCCCTTTTCCGGCATCGGCTCCACGGCCATCGCAGCCGAAGCCCTAGACAAGCTGGGAATAGGAATGGAGATATCCCCAAAATATATATCAAAAGCTAGGAAACGGCCGCCCCCAAACCATAATCTATTCGACCAGCGTCAGGAAACAAGAAGAGGAGAACGACGATTCTTCGAGGCTGATGCCAGAGACATCCTGAAACACGTTGAACCAGAGTCAGTTGACCTCGTGGTTACCTCTCCTCCATATTGGGACATTCTGCTCCGGAACCGGACCGCGGATTACAAAGAGATCAGAAACTACGGGGACTCCGACCTAGACCTGGGCAGGATTTCCGGCTACCAGGAATTTCTAGGCGCCCTGGGAAATGTATTTTCAAATATCCTAGCCGTTCTCAAACCCGGCTGTTACTGTTGTGTGATCGTGATGGATTTGAGAAAGGGCAGTAAATTTTTCCCCTTGCACTCAGATCTCGCAACCAAGATGCAAGACATAGGGTTCCTGTTCGACGACCTCATCATCTGGGACAGAAAGCACGAATACAACAACCTCCGACCCCTGGGCCACCCCAGCGTCTTCCGCATCAACAGGGTGCACGAGTACATACTGATCTTCCAGAAGCCGGGATAAAAACCTGTCAAAACTGGCGCTATAGTCACGCCTAGGAAGAGCTAATCCCTATCCTGCTGATCTTCCAGAAAAGCCAGGGCCGCCGGTTCTCGCCAGGGGCGGCCCTGGCTTTGGATCCAGAACTAGCAGGCGCCCAGAAATCAACTCAGTACAGAACATGGGGAACTGGCATGACCACCACGCAAGAGGACGACATACAACCAACCTACCTGATCCACTGGCTCTACGAAGATTCCCTGATCTTCGAAGTACACCAAGAGAACCAATATGAAGACGAGAAAGTCGACCTTTCCAACGACTGTGACCTGAATCGAATAGTCCAAGAACAGGTGCGCAGCTACCAAACCACAGATACCCTTGGGAGCATGATCGAACGGGAATTGGACAACCTGACCACAATCATCTGCCAAAAGCTCCCCGAAGAAAGAATCAGGGATGCATCCTGGCAGCTGCAGGCCCCGGGCTCATACGACCCCCTCGCGATTCCACATCATCCGACCACCGAAACGCTGCTGCACTGGTTGCTCAACCAAGAAGGGGAGCTAAAACCCGGAAACGGGTGGATCCCCGAGAGCAGGGCCAGATCCGTTGCCCCGGACATATTCAAAGCAACAAGAGAGACTGCCCTGGAATTCAAACTCGGAGAACACCTGCTCGACGAGATCGACCGGGAGACGGCATACCTGTCCGGACAGGCACTTACTTCCATGAAACGAAAAGAAGCTGGTGAAATCCAAGAGGAAAAATGACCGTGATGCCACTACCCAACCAGATAGGACCCACCCAGGTGACCTACCAACCAGCCCGGAATATCCTCACCAAAACCAGCGGATTCATAAACGCCTACGACTTCACCCTCAACCCCTACTCAGGCTGTAGCTTTGGATGCTCCTACTGCTACGCCGCCTTCTTCACCCGGGACCAAGCGCAGCAGGATAACTGGGGACTGTGGGTCAACGCCAAGCAGAACGCCGCCCAGCTGATAGAGGATCTCAAACCGGGGGAACTGGACGGAAAGCGCATTTACATGAGCACCGTCACCGACCCCTACCAACCCCTGGAGCAGAAAATTCTGCTGACCCAACAGATCCTAGAGAAGCTGGCCAACCACCACAGCCCCAAGCTGGTGGTGCAGACCCGCAGCCCACTCGTCACCCGGGACATCCCACTCTTCCAGGAGATTGAGCAGAGGGGAGGCCGAGTCCAGGTCAACATGACCGTCACGACCGATGACGAGGACGTGCGGAAAACCTTTGAGCCCGGATGTCCCTCCAACCCGGCCCGGCTGAAAGCCATTCGGCAGATCCAGACGGCCGGCATCCAATCCTGCATCACCATGACACCTCTCCTGCTGGTCCGGGATGCGAACGCCTTCTGCGACAGCCTCCTGGCAACCGGGGTAGAACGCTTCATCGCCCAGACCTTCCACTTCGAGACGGGCGAGTTCGTCGCCCAGACCAGGAAGCAAGCATTCGAAATCATGGCAGAGAAACTGGGCTGCCCGGTGAACCAATTCCAGCCCAGGTACGTGAAGCACTACCAGGAAGCATTCCGAACGCTGAAGGCAAGACTGCCTCACCTCGGGGAGGGACGGCAGGGGTTCGCCCCGCCGTTCTGAAAACTCCACAACGAGGCATCGTTCAGAGATCCTGAGAGCTGGAAGACCAAGCCCTGCAGCACCAGCGATCGCAAATTGCTAGAATCAGAAAAAGAAGGTGAGCGAGAGAGCAATGGCGAAGGGAACGGAGGAAAACAAGAGCAAAGCACCCAGAAGGAATCAGCAACTCCCCCAGCAGCCCTGGACGTGGATCGCCGCTGGAGCATTCATGGGAATACTGGCCGGGACGTTCTTCCTCCTATCAGCGATGGTGGAGTTCCAGAACCAGCAAAAGGCAGTTTGCATCGGCTACCTGGTGCTGATGGTCGTATTCTCATTCGGCACGTTCGCAGGAGCATGGTTTCTGGGAAGAAAAGAAATGTAAGTAGGGGCTACCAGTTGACACAAGAAAACCACCAAGACTACATCTGCATGACTATGATCACCGCTGGGGCAGCAATGCTGGCAGCGGTGTTCTTCATTTTCAACCTCGGCCACCCGGACAACAGCACAGGGTAAGCATGGACTGCCACCGGAGATAGGGCCAAACAGCACAGCATCACGGATGTTGCAACATACGGCAACCACAATGTTGAAGCACCCAGCAACCACGCAACTACAGCTTTGCAACACCCAGCAACCACGCAACTACAGTGTTGAAGCACCCAGCAACCACGCAACTACAGCTTTGCAACACCCAGCAACCACGCAACTACAGCTTTGCAACACCCAGCAACCACGCAACTACAGCTTTGCAACACCCAGCTTCTCTACAAGGATGTGGAGGAGAGCATGGGGCCAAACGAAGTGGACTGCCCAATGCCGATAATGAATCAACTGGAGGGACACCCTCCCCTGGGGAATGTCCCGCCAGCCGGCGGGAAATGGCGCTGCGGCGCGGGGGGCGCGCTTTCGGGTGTGGGGAACAGCGCGCCCCCGCAACAAAAATTTGCAATCCAGGAGAAAACAATGAGCATGAAATTACCCACCCATGAAGAACTGCAAGCAGCGCAGAATCGTCGGCTTCAGGAAAAATTCTGCACCATCTCCCTGGGAGACTGGTTGAATCTCTGCCGGAGGGCAGAGGTCCCCCACGTACCTGCCACCCAGATCGCCCAGGTGCTGCGGGATGACTACCTCGACTTCGAAACTGAAGGAGAACACCGCACCCGGCTGAAGCAGGTCTGGAAGGCCATCCAGTACGCCCGGACGGAGAACCACATGATGCGGCTGGACTGCTGCACCGACGCGGAGCTGAAGTACCGGATGTCCCGGGGAGACGGCGGCGGATTCCAGCCCGAGTTCGGGGTAATCATGTTGGATGACACGCGGAGCTACAACATCGTCAGCGAGTATCCCCGGGAGAACATCCCAATCTGGCAGCGCCCCTGGGCGAAAACCCAGGTGATCGACGGATACCCCGTCGAGTACCGAGCCTACGTCCGGGACGGCAAGCTGCAGGGCATCAGCAGTTACTACCCCCAGCGGCCGCTGCCCCGGTTCCCGGAACACCTGAAGGCGGTGCAAAACTACACTGAGCGACTGATACAGCACGCCCAGACACCCTTCCTTTGGCACCACACGTTCATGTTCCAGGACAATCCAATGGACCCGACAGGCATCCACTTCACCGCCGACTTCCTGGTCAACACCCAGGGAGAGACCATTTTCCTGGAGGGAGGCCCGCCCCACGAGCTGGGCGCCCACATCTGTTGCTTCCGACCCGGAGAGATAGAGGGCGTCGCGCTGACCGACCGGAACGTCCAAAACGGGGAATAGAAACTAAATCCCCGAGGATCCTCCATCGGCACAGGAACGGGGGCCGCGCTTTCGGGTGTGGGGACGGGCGCGGCCCCCAAGAATAGACGAAGGAGGACATCAGGAGATGACACTGCAGAGAAACCCCCGGGACACCGTGGTTGGAACCGTGGGAGACGACCTGAACATTGAACGGGAAGGAGAACGCTACGCAATCATCCGCTTCCAGATCACCACCTTCGGGGACCCGGTGGAGATAGACGTGGAATATAGCTGGCGCCCGGTGCAGACGGAGAATCCGGAAATAAAGAACGGCATGGTGGTCAGGGTACGGGGCTGGCTGGACAGCGGCAGGAACGAGATGGAGATGGAATCGTGGGAGCCCGCCGAAGACCGGAAGGTGAGCGCGCTGGTATGCGGGGGCCGGAACTTCAAAGGATGGACTGCGATGCAGCAGACGCTGGACCGGATCAGACCCGACGTCATCATCCACGGCGCCGCGGCTGGAGCCGACTCAATGGCCGGCAGATACGCCCGGGAGAACGGCATAGAATGCCGAGAGTTTCCAGCCGAGTGGGAAAGGCACGGCAGGTCGGCAGGATACCGACGCAACCAGCAGATGCTGGACGAGGGAAAACCCGACCTGGTGGTGGCATTCCCCGGAGGGCCGGGCACTCAGAACATGGTGAAGATCAGCCGGCAGCAGGGCTTCGACGTCAACATCATCGACCACCGGGGAAACCCCAGGCACGGGGGACCCGTGGTGAAGGGATAAAAACCGCCTTCACCAGAAGAAGCGCCGATAAATAGGATGTGCACAAATGCTCAGACGCATGACGAAAGAGGAACGCATAGAACAAGCCAACAAACAAGACCGCAGACACATGGAAGAGATTCTAGCTGAAGTGGCTACGCTCAGGAATGCCGGATACACCGCACGGGTCGGCTGGACGGATCACTCAGACTATACCGGCATCGTAGCCGAGGTGCTGTGCGCCGACGACGCCGTAAGCGCGTGTGGAGTCTGGCTCCAGCCAGTCGCCCACATGCTAGGCGGCACGGCCTGCGAGCAGTGTTACGCGGAAAGGATGGAACAAGCCGGATTATAAACACCCAATACGCCCAACCCCGCCGAGTCCGAAGGAGAAACAACAATGCCTGACTACGACAGTGGAATGACCATTCCATTCATCATAGATATCCCAAGCAGCAGGATAGAAGAGCTGAAACAAGTGCTGGAAGGATTGGAGATCAAATTCGCCCCCGAGAACCAGGTCGTCGCATTCAACGACGCCACAAGGTCTCAGCCCATGGCCATGGGCCACCACATACCGGAGATGGTCCTGAGCATAAACTGGACACTGGACGAAGATGGGCTAACCCCCATGATACCCAAGGACCACGAGGGGTGGAGCACGCTGCGCCGCCAGGCATTCCTGCAGTTCGCCATGCACCACTTCCACTGGAACGACAACATGATCAAACAAGAAAGGTGGCCGGAGGAGAACTGGGAAGATCTCACAAAGCGTTACCCAATGGTCTTCGAAGAACCGGAGTAACCATGAAACCTAATTCCGAGAAGCCTCATTCCGGGAACACTCATCCCGAAGAAAACGGCATCGAATACCTGACGGCGCTGATCCGAGCGCAGTTCGACCCAGAAGCAGCGGAGCCGCCCCTCCCAGAGACCACAACCAAGCAGAAAAGCAACAAGCCCAGGACGATCCCGGAGTTACGCCAGCGGATGGCCCAGCGGCTGGCGGAGAAGATCAGAAAGGAATTCCGGCCTGGCGTCGCCAGCCTCTTCGTCCTGACGGAGAGACAGGCCGCAACATTAGAAGCCCTGGCCCTACCCCCGGAACTGACGAAAGAAGTACTTTCCCTGAACTGGCTGGGGGATGAGCCGTGGAACCACGCTGTGCACGACCGGCTGAAAACCATCGCCACGATGCCCCCATCGGACGAGGGAAGGAAACCCGACTGGAAGAAGTGGTGGATGGACCACGCTAGTTCCCGCATAGGCGTCCACCGGCCCCAAGACCACGATCCCCTGAAGGACCCACTCTCCGAGATGCTGAACCAAGTCATATCGGCCATGGCGCAGGCAGCCGCGCCCGAGATCCCCAACCACGGGAAGATGGCCCGCCACATACTGGAGTTTGGAGTCCCCGACACCCTCAACAACAAACGCGCTAAGCCAAAGAACAAGAAGCTAGACCTCACCCAAGTCTGGATCATGGGAGTAACAATACGCAGCCTCGCATGGCGGATGGGAATAACCGGGCAGGAACACGCAGCGCAGAGGCCGGACAGCCCGGAGAAGCTGATGGCGGAGCTCGAAGAGCAGGGAACCCAGGTGCGCCAGGACATGGGGGCCATCACCGGGCTGGAAGAACTCAGGAAAACCCTACGCGAGGCAAACATCGAACATACCTACGCCAACGCCCGGAGCGGACAGTGGCACGACTCGCAGGCCAAAGAAAACTACCTGCTCGACCACCGGGGGTACGAGAATAACCACCGCAACCAGATCTATCTCCGGGAAGGAGAGGACCCAGGAGAGATCAGGACGCAGGCCGAATGGGACCTGATGACGCTCACCGTACCGGAGCACCCGGGGATGGAGGACGAGCCCATCCACAGCCCGGACGCGGCGGCATCCAACATCGGCTTCCTGAACCGGGTCACCCCCCATGCCGTCCGGGAGTACTTGGAAGGCCGCTCCGAAGAGCCCAACCCGCCGACGGGGGAACTCTGTCCCAGGGCAGCGGAGTGCCCCTCGTGGTGCGGGCGCCTGCAGGAGACCGGGGAGTTTCCCTTCCCATTGACCCACGACGGCCGGCACGAGAGTTGCCAATACTGGCAATTCCTGGAAAGGCACACAGGCCTGAGGCCAGCCCAAAGGAACATTTTCGCCCAGGCCGCCATCGACGCGGAGCTGGACAAGAAGAAGAACAGGATGAAGAAACGGGGAACGGAACAGGCCGGCGCAGCCCAGGCCAGGCCAGAACCGACAGGAGATGAAACCAAAGGAGAGAAAGCAGGAACGCGGGAGAAGCCCCAGGAAACACAGCAGCCCGCACTGTTCTGAAGAGCGGGGCGCGGCGCTTCCGGTGTGGAGATAGCGGCCGCGCCCGGTTGCTTGGAAAATTCCACATCAGGAGACAACGCCTGACCCCGACGGGTCGAAAGGAAAAACAACAATGCCTGTAGGAGAAACGACAATGGCTGAAGAGACAACAGCAGGGATGATCACCTTCACGATAGAGGTCCCAAGCAGCAGGATAGAGGAGCTGAAGCAACTGCTGGAAGGGCTGGGGGTGCGATTCGACCCCAAGCGGCAGATCATCGCCTTCAACGAGGCCATGATGTCCCAATCCGTAGCCATGGGACACCACCTACCCGGGTTGGTGGAGGGGATGAACCACTGCCTGGACGACGCGAAGCTGACGCCCCGAATACCGGACGGCCATGAGAAATGGAGCATCCTGCGCCGGCAGGAGTTCCTGCAGTTCGCCATCGAGAACTTCGACTGGGACGACAACACGGTGACCAACACCTGGTGGGATAACGATGGAATACCCTGGCAGGAACTCACGCAGGACCATCCCCTAGTATTCGAAGAACAGGAGTAACCCACATCTCCGGACTGCGTCATGGACAGGCCACTCCGGTCGCGAGAACCCTGAACGGAAAGAGGAAAAGATGCAACCCATGGAACCCGGGGAACCCAGGAAACCCAGGACCTCGGCCAAGAACTGCCCGCAGTGCAACCAGCCCCTGACCGTCAGGACCAACCAGAACACAAAAAAAGATTTTCTCGGATGCACCGACTGGCCCGATTGCCACCACACCGAACCCCTGCCTCTGGACATGATCCTGAGAAGGCAGGGCCACCCCGAACTCCCGGGCCTCTGAGGCGGCGGCACTCTCCCGGGGGCATCCCCGACAACGCGCCAGGAAGCCGTTTTCGGCCACATGTTGGAGCGAGACGGACAACATAGCCTCTAAGGGACAACAACCCACGCACCGGGCCTCACAGACGCCACAGCGAAGGTTCCATGAACGATGGGCCGGAGAGAAAAGCGGGAAGCGCCCCCGGCGCCGGATGCTGAACGGCCACAGCGCGGGGGCGGGGAGAAATCCGGGCTCCCTCCAGGCGAATCAATTCAAACCTACCCCGGAGATACTATATATTCGCAAAAAGTGGGTGAATGACTAAATAGCGCGAGAAAACAAAATTCATTTCCATCTGCCCATTCAAAACAGACCATTCTTATCATTCTGTCATTCACCCCCTATTTTGTTCTAATTTTTTGAATCTAAAACAACCTGTTTTTAGGGTTTTGTTCTGAATGATAAGTTCCAACCACCTATCATTCTTATCATTCACCAGGAATACGTGCCTTTTGGTATCTCAAATGACTTAGGACTTTCCTTTCTCTCATGTATATAAGGGACGGGCTGTGGAAAACAGCCAGCAAAGCGAAAACATGCTAGCGAAACGCAGAGAGACCCGAGCCGGACAATGGAGCGGCCAAAAATCCAAACCAGCGAAAAAGGGGCCCAAAACGGCCCAAAATGAATGATAAGTGAATGATCGTTTTAGGCAAGTTACCATTCACCCTGGGGAGGCTGAGGAATTCGGCCGGGGAGAGGTGGTGTCAGCGGCATCATACCAGAAAAAGACACTGTGGCAAAGGAGGAACAGAAAGCGATGGGAAAGCCAAACCTGAGACCAGAGCCGATCCCAGCCCGGAGGCACGTCAGCTGCCGGCAGACGGACCCGGCCTGCGGACAAAGCGACCGGAAACGGCGATGGAAAATATACCGTAAGGACTGGCGCCGTCTGCTCCGATCCGACCCGGCGCCGGAATGAACGCCGGCGTCTTCCCGCAGGCCCACTGCCGCAGCCAGTGCTGGTTCGCCCAGGGAAACATCTGCCGATGCGCCTGCGGCGGCGAGAACCATGGGGCCGTGAGGCCCAACGGGAAGAGACCAGAGACAAACAGCCTGAACGGCAAAAACCCGAACGGGAAGAGACCAGAGACGAACAGCCCGAACGGGAAGAGCCCGGCTTCTGCCAGCCGCCGTGACGGAAGGGAATTCCAGGCCATGCTCTGGAGTGCGGACCTCGACCCCCAAGAAGACTCATCACCAGCGACTCAGGCAACCGCGGAGCCTCAGCGCCGGACGGCCTGGCCCCCGTTCTAGAACTGAGAAACAATTGAAAATCGTCCACCGGACGGGCCTGACCCCCGGAACCGATGACAACCCGAAAAAAGACAATGGAGCAGACCAGCATGAAGCACGAACCCGCAAGCCCAGACCTGACAACATTCCTGAACCAGGAAACGAAAACCTCCAACCTGAAAATCGAGTACGCTGCATCCCCCTACTCGCACCCCCGCATAGAGGTCCGACGGGCCCGGACCACGGCGGCGGCGGCAGCCGTCCTGGAGATGATCAACAGCGACAAGGCCGTGTTCTCTCCAGTGGTGTACAGCGCAATACTCCAGGACCAGCACGGCTTCAGCCCCCCGGATGGCTGGTACGACTTCGACCTGAACTTCCTCGCCATAGCCGCAGGGTTGACCATCCTGGAGATCCCAGGCTGGGATCACAGCCGTGGCATCCTGATCGAAATGGGGTTCGCACGAGGCCGGGAGATCCCCATCCGGCGAATAAAATGGCCGGAGATACAAATGGTGCTGGGCCCCGAAACCATCCGCGTCCTGGAGTCCTGGCGGGACTGAACCCACTCACCCGCGAGTCCACCCGCAAGCATTTTCTTCACGCCCGGTTTTCAGCCGGAGAGCTTGGATCTCCCAGCTGGCCCGGGCCCGAATAGCATCAACCCCGACTAGCGTCAACCCCCACTAGCCTCAACCGACCTGGCCTCAACCCGCCTGATGAATCCGGCAGCACGGACGAAACCGGAGCAACCGCTCCGGTCGCGGGATGCCTATGCCCAACCCGCTGGGAAATTGAAGGAGGAATTATGGGATACGCGCACTACTACACCGTGGCGGACCCACTGGGAGACCTGAAGGTCCCGGAGATCGCGGCCGACGTCGAGGCGATCATCATAACGTCGGAGATCCAGATAGGCGATTGGAGTGGCGAGCCCGGTTCGGAGCCGCTGTTGGGACCAGACGAGATTAACTTCAACGCCATGGACCCCGAGGACTTCGAGAATTTCAGATACCCGCCGCAGTTTGCGTGGAACAAGAAATTCGGGATTGAGGAAGGATTTAATTTCTGCAAGACCAATCAGATGCCCTACGACCCGGTGGTGTGCGCCACGCTGATTGCGATCAAGCATCACCTCGGAGACCAGGTGAGAGTCAGCAGCGACGGGGACTTCGACGACGCCGAAGAATGGGGTCCTGCGTACGATCTGTACTTCAGGGCGTTGGGACGGGCGTTGCCACCGTTCTTCCGCCAGTTCGCCGACAAGGTGAGCGGCGCTAAAGATGCACAGCGTTGCTACGACCACTTCGACGGCGGCTTCGTGGAGTCCGACAGCAACGGTAACTGCGGATACTGTGGTGGCCGGCCAGGAAGTTAGCCCGCCCGATGAGTCCCCTGGCAGGGACGAAACCGGAGCGGCGGCTCCGGTCGCAGGAACCTATACCACCCGCAGAGGAGAAGGAGAAACCATGTCTGACCAAGAAACAACCATGACAACCTGGCGGGACACCCACAGCGGGCGACGCGGACACCAGCTGATGACCAAGGAACTCGCCGACACCATCCCGCGCCTGTACGCCAACGAAAACGTCGAGGACGCCGCCGTAGTTGCCAAGGTGAAGCTGTTCAGCCCGTACAGCGGCTGGTACTGGTTCATCACCGAGTGGGAGGCGGAGACCGGGCGGTGCTTCGGCCTCGTCAAGGGATTCGAGACCGAATTAGGTTACTTCGATCTGACGGAACTCTCGGAAGTGACCGTATTCGGCAGCACCCCAGCCGTGGAGCGCGACCTGGACTGGGCGCCGCAGACCCTCGGCGAGATTAGGAATGCAAGCTGAGTTGACGGAGATTTGTCACTGGTGCGGCAAGGAAATCGGTACGACCGCAGGGGTGCGCTTGGTGGTCGCTATCCCAATCGACGGAGCCCCGCACTGGTTCACGATCGATGAGCGGTGGGTCCACTCGATCACGGAGGATTGTGATGGAGTAGTGCGGAAGCCCTGCCCGGACCATTACGGCCACTGGTATGCCACAGAGGGTGGTGAGAACTGCCCGCGGTGTACGGAAATATAGCGTGTGAGGCATGAGATGAGTCTGGACTATACGGTTAGGCTGCGGTTGCAGCTTGGGAATCAGGGGTTTGACACCGATCACCTGAGCCCTGATGAGGTGTTGGACCAGTTCGAGTTGAAGCTCGTGCGGGAGTGCGGCTTTTGCCGCAGCACGTCGAACCTGGCAGGCGATCCCGATGCCCCATCGGTTTGTCCGGTGTGCCAGGGCACGGACTTCGTGAACCACGAGGCCGCGGTCAGCAAGCCGTCGCATCTCCGGCGGAAGAGTGAGACTGAGTGGACAGAGTGCGGATTGCAATTGGCCAAAGGGATCAGTGTGCACCGACCTCCCTGGGTGGTCGAAGCTTCCCCGACGTGCCCGGAGTGCAATCGTCAAGAGGTGTTCAACCTAGAGCGCAGCACTCGTCAGGACCCGAACCGGAGACGGAAGTAAGAATCAAGCCGGCCTGAGAGAGAAAGGCAAATGGCAAAATACACCATCGACCACACCTGCGGTCACCAGGGCATCCACGACATAACCGGCCCGGAGCGAGAGCGCCCGGCAAGGCGAAGCCGCATCGCGGAACGAGAATGTCCCGACTGCCAGAACGCCGCACGGGCCAGGACAAACGCCGCGAGCGCCCAAGACAACTCCGGAGCCGGGATGCCTCCACTGACCGGCTCCGAGAAGCAGGTGGCCTGGGCTGAATCCATCCGAGCAGACATCTGCTGGCGCACCGAAGAGTGGATCGCCAAGATGGTGAAGAAGGCGGGCAAGGCCGGAACACCTCAGTCCGAACTGGAGCAGGGAGAAGCCAGGCGCCGGAGCCTGTACCAGAAGATCAGGGCGATGAACCAAGCTTCCTGGTGGATTGACCACCGAAGCGACCAAGTCCCACGGATTCTGAAGGAAATGGAAGACAAAGAAGACCAAGAGGAGAAACAATTATGAAAAATACAGAAAGAGAGAGGGCCCAATCGTCACAGGAGGTGATGAAGAGATACCCGATACTGGTAGCCCACCTGATATGCGCGAGCCTGGGGTATTTCACCCCCAAGGCCGCAGCCAACGCCATCACCGCCCACATCCGCGGTCAGAGCTTCTACTGCGAGTGGTACGGACACATGACCAGCGGGGGAAAGAACATACTCGACGTGGGCCGGGACACCCTGAGCGGGGCCTTCCAGAGGAGAAGGTTCCACAAAGGGTACATGGCCGAGTACCAGAGGGCGAGGCTCATGGTGGAAGCCGAACGGCAGGGAGAGGCGGACTTCAAGTTCATGTCCTGGTAGTTTCACATCAGACCAGAGAAATAACCAATCCAAGGACAAGAAGATAAATCTACATTACGCCGGAAGGACGAAATGAACCAGACAGACGAAACAGACCAGAGTCACAAAACCGCATTTGTGATGTCCTACGAAACAGGAATCCAGAATTCCGGAGACCAGGACACCTGCCGGGAGGAAACCTACCGGGAGGAGACCGCCACCCTGACATTCACAAACCCCCAGGGGTTATCCATACCCGACAGCGAATGGCAGTGCAACGCCGATTTCCTGCTCTGTGAATACGGGATTCCGGCCATGGCGCCAAACGGGAATATGAGCGATTGGATCGCGAGTGACTTCCCGATGATCGAGAACCCCCGGGGCGAAAACGAGCCGAACGAGCAGGTCAAGTGTTACGTCAACACCCTCACCGCCATCCAGTTCACGGAGATGGGAGAAACCGCCAGCGTGATGGGAAAGGTCATGCTCCGGCTCAACCACACGGAGTACGACGAAAAGGACGCGCACCCAGAGATCATGGCCACCGCGGACGTCCTATTGACACTGGACGACTCGCCGGAAAACCGGGCGGCCCTGATGGAGATGGTGGAGATGGTGGAGATGGTGGAGATGGTGGGACAGCCCGGAAACCCATAGACGAACGGTAACCTCGCACAACGAGGATGAACCTCTGGGCTACGCCCAGATACACCAATCAAATTCCCCAGAACAACGAGGGGAAACAGGGAAAACCGCAAGACCAGAAAAAAGCCCCAGGGGTCATTTCCCCCTGGGGCTTTTCTGCATGAGAGAGGAAAAATGACCAAAGAAGAGAAGACGGAGTTGGCCGAGACAATCATCCGATACATCAGCCCCCAGGGAATCCCGGGACTGAAGATGATGATGAAAGCGAACAACTTCAAGCTGCTGGAGAACGGAGTCTCCTTCCGGTTCCTGGGCTCGAAGAAGATGAACCACCTCGAGGTAATCCTGAACCCCATGGACTCCTTCAACTTGACCCTAGTATTACAACGACGGATTAACTGACAAGGTGCTTCCTGCGAGGAAATTGAACCTGCCACAGCACCGCTGCGATCTTTCCACGATCACTGATTCGTAGCTGGACAAGAACCGTCAGCCGTCTTATTCGCCAATCCGTCGTTGTAATACTAGGGGTCTGGCCGGAAAGCCATTGGCCGGGTTTCGCGCTACGCCAGACAGACGTATTCCAGTCTTATACGGCCTGGTAGTGTATGCAATACGTTTCAATAATCAACCGTTACATCGATAACCATCTCTAAGAAAACGACGACTTGGGGAGAATCGGGGTTTCCGTCCGAGTTTCTAGAACCCGCACTCCCGCTGGCTCGGCCCCCGGCACTCAGCCGCAGCACCAACTCCGACAGGTTCCCGATGAACGTCTCCCCGACACCAAATAGGTCAAAACCCGACCGACACCAACCCAGGGACAGGCGGAAGCCTGACCCTTTTGCATTCCAGATCAAAGGAGCACCGATGGCCCCTCCCCACATCACGCCCAAAGGAACGGGCCTCCCAGGAAAGGGATCAGCCTCGGGCCAAGCATAGTGCTTCTGAAAACCCCAGCCCCAGACCAGTCCACCATGCGCGGGACGGGTGGAGATCGCCGCCAGGACATCCAGAACCCATCGCCATCAACGCCCTCCAGAAACCCTGGAGGGTGTTCCAATTACCCAGACCCAAGGCCGTGGACCCATCATCTCGGCCCGGGACCGGGGCAAACAAGCTCGCTGGAACCTCTTCACGTCCCCAAACCCCGGTGGGCCATATGACCCGCATTTCATCCGGCGATCCGGCTGAGGTATAATTCTCGTATGACCACCATCAACACCATCGAAGATTTGGCCCGCATCCTACGGGACCAGCCCACCTGGGCCGAGGCCCTACGGGCCCTCCTGCTCACCCAGGAACTTCTGGACCTGCCAGGCCGGTTCGACCGCTTCGTCGAGGTGCAGCGGGAATTCAATCAGGCCCAGCAGGAGACCAACCGGCTGACCGACTAGCGGCTCAACGCCATCGAAGGGCGGATGGGCAGAGTCGAAGGACAACTCGGGAACCTACAAGGCGGGCAGTACGAACGGACCGTTCGCACCAAGGCCCTGGCCCGATCGAGGTTCACCCAAGGATCGGTTCGCGTACGATGAGAGCAGCGACAGTTTCATGTGTCCCCAGGGTAAGGCGCTCCCCTTCGAACGTATCCACATCTCCTCCAAGGGAGCCCATTTCCGGTTCTACCGGGCACCCGGAGCCGTCTGCCGGGCGTGCCCTCCCTTTGGAGTGTGCACGAATTCGAGCCCGGATTATCGCGCCTGTAACTCCCTCACCCCTTCCGCTGTCCTCACGCCATCCATCCCTGTCCATCGGTGGATTCGGGTTAACTAAGGGCGACCTCTCGTCCGTCCTAAGCAGCAGGGATGTACCGTATCAAATGAACTTAAACCAAGCTATTTGGTTCCTAATGCGGTGGCAACGGCCACGCAATAAGGGCAAGGGAGCCGAGTTGCTTTTGCCTGTGGTCAATGGAGTCTGGATCCCATTGACATGTAAGGGCTATTTGTGAGGTAAGAGTCAATTCAGATTCAACATATAGGTGTTCCTTCTTGTAAGAAAATCCCCTGTTACCTAATTTATTGTTTTGGTGTTTTTGTAGCAGACAGAGGTTACCTAATTTGTGCAAATACTCTTGCCTCAATGCCGGAAAGTACTTTAATTCATTCGACCACTCGCTACCTGGGTTAACTGGGAAAATATGCTCAAGGGTCAACTCTTCCCACAATGGGCTCTCTTCGGGATCTGCGCCGTTATTGCTCTGCTTGAATTCTGCCTTTTCGAGCTCAGCAAGAATATACCTAACTCTAGCAGATTTGTTATCTGACCACCTTCCGAAGTCTTCCATGAATTCTTCATCACTGGGTACAATGGACGAATATTCTTTCCATACTTTGTGAGGGGTATTTAGTTCACCTTCGAAAATACCAAGCGCTACTCGAGCGCTGGCTATCTCAAGTCGACCTGTTCGACGTCTGCCAATGGTTTGATATCTCACAGTAAGGGTTATCAAGTGGTTGAGCAGTCGTTCCATTTCCTGGGGACTGAAGGCATCCAATGCGGCAAGCATAACTGGCCAAGCCTGACGACTCCCTAGAAACTCGGACGGAAACCCCGATTCTCCCCAAGTCGTCGTTTTCTTAGCGACGATAGTCGATGTAACAGTGGGTTTTTGAACCGTATTACAGATACTATCATGCCACATAAGACTATAATACGTCTGTCTGGCGTAGCGCGAAACCCGGCCAATGGCTTTCCGGCCAGACCTCTAGGAGAGATAGCGACTTGATCGCCCTCTTGCACACACTGCTGTACTCGTTCCATGTATCGTGTTCTGGCACCTCGAGAGCAGAGAACCTATCTGCGGCCTGGTCCAGATCGGCAGATAGGTTCACTACTGCCCCTGGACTCGAAGAGTCGTATTTGGCTCTCCATTCGTCGAATAACCTGCCACGCTGTATCCTACCCCACCGGGAAGTCCAAAACGTTTTCAGAAAGTCGTCTGCCTGCTTTCCTGAAATATTTGACAACATTCTCAGCCAGTTCGACTGGACTTCAGATAATCGATTCGATGATCTCCCAAACAGGTGGTTCTTAACGAGGTCCAAGGCCGACAAGTCCAAACCGCGATCATTCAAAGTCTCAAAAATTCTATATGCGTTGGCCGTTGATGCGACATCCATTGCAACAATCTTTACTTTGTCGCGCATATAATTGGCTAAATTGAACAAAGCCTTCGCCTGCTCTGAAGGTTTATCAGTAGATTTCAAAGCCAGCTCGGATACCCAGCTCCTACAAGTCTGTGCAGCTTCAATCAACCGGCGTTCTGATGAATAGCGTGGAGCAGCCTCGTGCTTAGAAGCCAGAAAGTGGTCATTGTTCCTATCCACTACTATCTCTCGAAACATCGTCCGATTATTTATGTTCAATGTTAGCCGGGGATAAAGCTCAGCCTCACCAAGCTCCCTGAATGCAATATAGTCATTTTGTAGTTTGATGGCGTCTGAATCGAAGCCTGCAGAGTGTAGCCATTCCCTTATTGCGGCATATACCATGGTCGTCGTTGCGAGCCGCTGTTGACCGTCAAGTATCTCCCAGGCCTCTCCGTGTTTTTCTGGTTCGACGACCACTAGTATTACAACGACGGATTACCAAATATGTTGTCTTACCCTTCGTATTCGGCTGCCAGCGGGCTATCACGGTAGGCTCATCGCATCACGTTGTCAGGTTCAAATCATTCTCGAAAATCGCCCTGCCAGAGGAACCGTCGTTGTAATACTAGGAGGCCGAGGAAATAGTCTTGCTCGGAGTCTTGAATTGCTCCGACTATGTCGTTTAGGAACTGTTCTACTTCCTCGTCAGTCCACGCAAAGTCCCTTTGGTGATCTGGTACGCAGAAGAATCGTCTATGCTGGATGAATTCACCGATCCCTTGTGTATGCGCGTCGACAAAAGAAGTACTCATTCTTACTCTACCTACGCCGAATGCGGCTGCGAGTTGGTGGTGACGGAGCCTCTCACCAATCTGCCGGGCCCTCGGCACTCCTTTGACCCGTCGAGCCAACCCCTGCTATTAAAAATATACCCGGACCTGGATCCGATTCCGTTGCCGTTTGAGGCATCGCCATCGGTGGTGCCCGCGCTATCCGCGATCTCCATGGAGGTTATTCCCTCAGTCAGTGACGGAACACTGGATATCACCACCTTGAGCAGCATTCTGTACTTCTCAGATGGGATTAACAAGAGGTTGAACTTCCCCTGGGGATCCATGCCGTTTCGTGCCGCGGCCTGTACCGGTGCTCTGTACCACATCGAGCTTTATGTGGTATGTGGAGACCTGCCTGGTTTAGCAGCCGGAGTCTACCACTATAATCCCCGAGGGCCGTCCCTAACCCGGCTACGGCCGGGCGACTATCGGGGAACCCTGGTGGCTGCCAGTGGCAACGAGCCGAGCTTGACCCATGCTCCCGCCATAATCCTCTATACCGATGTATTTTGGCGGAACGCCTGTAAGTACCAGGCCCGGGAATACCGCCACTCCTATTGGGACAGCGGAACCATTCTGGCGAACACTTTAGCCATAGCTGCGGCGCATGGCCTACCTGCTAAGGTGGTGGCCGGATTCGTGGACAGCTCGGTTAACCGCCTGCTGGATCTGGAGAACCGGCAGGAAGTAGCTCTCGTGTTGGTACCAGTTGGATTCGTTCCCGAGCCGTCAGTCGGATCCTCTTCCGACTTAGAGCCACTTTCGCTGGATACTCAGCCGATTTCGGAGTACGAGGTAGAATTACCCGCCATTTGGGAGATGCACGGTGCCTCCTCTCTGACGGATGAAGCAGAGGTGGTTTCTTGGCGAGGCGAAGGCCCTGCAATGCTGATGCCCCATCCTTCGGGACGCCTCGTACCGTTGAATCGCTTGAATCGCTACTCTGACGGCGAGACGCCCTAGAAGTCTGGCCGGAAAGCCATTGGCCGGGTTTCGCGCTACGCCAAGCAGACGTATTCCAGTCTTATTCGGTATGATAGTATCTGTAATACGGTTCAAGAACCCACTGTCACATCGACAATCGTCGCTAAAAAACCGACGACTTGGCGAGAATCGGGGTTTCCGTCCGAGTTTCTAGGGACTGTGGACATTTGCAACCAGCCACGTTGCACGGCAAAACACGAATCACCATCGCTAAAGTCCCCGGCCCCCGTAAGGGAAAGTCGGAGAGGTTGACATCCCAGGTCCCTGTGGGATTGGTCGGGTCAATAATATGGGACCCCAAGAAGACCGGCCCTTTGGGATTGGGATGCTTCCTCATCTCCCTGTCTCTACGCCTTCTCTCTGAACGGTTCTTGGGCATATCAAGGGTTGATTCACGATCGAAGCCAATGGCTAGCCCCTCCGCCACATTGGTCAGCGTCCGGGCATCTTTGACGAGAGAGAAGCTGTTTCTGTCCTTGTCCGCCGGTTGCAACTCCCGGGGACATGGTTGCTGTCTCAGCCACTCGGGGGCAGGCTGGCCGCAGTTATCGCAAATATAGTAGTCGCCTGCCGGGATAATGAAGTTGCAATCGTGCTCGACCTCCGCCGTCTTTAGGGCCAGCGGCGGTTGCATCCCCGTTGGTGGGCTTTCCCAACGGTATGGCGCCACACGCTGCACGGTGTCTTCCTTTTGGTTCCAACTAGCCCACGGCACATCCTTGTCAACGAGCAACCGCCGGTCGTCGCTGTTGTCCTGGTGACTACCTTCGTACAGGTGGCTTGGTTGCACACAGAAAGGACGACTGCACAAATGCAGGACGCCGGCCTCCGCCTTGGATTTCCGGCTTTGGGCGAATGCCTGTCTATGGGCCAATGTTTCATCAGTTGGGAAAATCCCATTACCATAGCCGTCGGCATTCATCTTGCCGACCCATATTAGGCAGTCTCCGGCAGGTTGGGCGCTCATGTTGGGGGGGGGGAGGAACCGGCGCGTAATCCGTTTCGCTGATCTCCTGGGGAGCACGAGGGCGTTTGCGCAGATTATCATTCGGAAACTGGCCAACCTCTTGTAAGAGCAGTGCCCGGTGTTGGTGGTGTTTGTTCATTTCTTCCTCTTCAACGCAAAACGAAACGCCGAAGAATAAAACCCTGGCGCCGTTGACCTCCACATAGACAACGAGATGACGGCCGCGCTAACCGGAGAGTTACTCTACCCGCGACGACGTGTACGCATCGTTGTTCGGGTTCATCTAGTCAGCACGGTTATCGTCGTTGCCCTCAACCTCAGCCGCATCATAAGCCGCATCGTCATCCTCATCATCCCAATTATGCGGCCGTTCATCATACCCCCTAGACTCCCAGTAGGCATCGTTGTTCGGGTTCATCTGGTCAGCACGGTTATCGTCGTTGCTGGGCATAAACAGCCTCCAATAAAAGGAATAAGGCGATTATATACTCAGGTTCGCAGATCGGCACCCCACAACCTTCCCCCTCCTCCTGAGAGCCACGCCGGCGAGCCGGACCACATCCTCCTTGTCCGCAAAACGGACAATCCGCCCGTTCGTCCACAATATAAGAGCCGACCACATCCGGCGCCGTCCCCGGGGAAAAACAGATCGCAAAAGCGACGAAGAAAAACAACCGGTCCCCGGCCGGCTGACGAAAAACGCGGCGGCGGGGCGTCCCGTTGTAGTGGTGTCGCCGCCCTCGCCAGACAGCCGACAGGGAGGAAGCCATGAGCGAAACCATGAGCGAAGCCATCAACATATACACCGACGGCGCCTGCACGAACAACCCAGGACCAGGCGGCTGGGCCGCCATCATACTCACACTCCAGGGCACAAACCTCACGGTCCGGGGCAGAGATCCCAGCTCGACCAACAACCGGATGGACCTCACCGCGGCGGTCAATGGACTCCACCAGCTGGACCACTTGATCCCCCAGCCCTGGGACGTTCCGGTGATTGTTCACTCCAACTCCAAGTACCTCACCAACGCCTTCAACGAGAACTGGCTGGACAAGTGGCAAAAGAACGGCTGGAGCACGAGCCTGGGCAAGCCGGTGAGCAACCGCGATCTCTGGGATGAACTCCTGCCCCTGGCCAAGCAACGAAACATCACCTGGCAATGGGTCAAGGGCCACAGCGGAAACCACTTCAACGAGCTATGCGACCAGATGGCCACGGAGGAAGCCCAGATGGCCGCGGAGGAAGCCCAGACGGCCGCGGAGAAAGCCGAGACGGCCGCCCGGCAGGCAGCGCCAAGACCCCATGAGACGCCGGACGATTTTCAAATCGGCAGCGGACACGAACTAGGACCGGTCCAACCGGGGCAACCGGGGCAACCGGGGCAAATGGAAATCCTGGACTTGATCTTCAGAATCGCAGATAAAGCCAACAGCTTCAAGCATTTCAAGCAGCAGATGGGCCGGCTGGGAGCAGAGCATCAACTGGGAACTATCCCACGGGAGCTCCTAATGCCAAGTGCTAGGAGAGAACACCCCGCGCCCCTGGATTATTGGTCACACCCGGAGGGGAACGAACGCAACGAGCCGCCTTCTAAATCCGAAGAGTAACGCAGCCCGGAAAGGGAAGAGGACTTGATTCGCCGCCAGGGACGATAAAACCCCACACGTCACGTCTGTTGCCTAAAGCATCGGTTTTCCATTGATATGATGCCAAGCCGGCGCGTGGAGGGCCGGAGACCTGTGGAAGCGAAAACTTCCCAACTGCTAAACAACAGCCACAGAATTTCCCCTAAAGTGTTAGATAAACACCCAATAGGAAAAAGAAATGCGGCGACTTGCAATCTTCACAATCATCGGGATTCTGGCCCTGGCCGGCTGTGGCGGCTCCGGCGGATCATCCCCGCCCATCGACCCTACGACCGAGTCCGGCGACGGAGGAGGCGCCATTGACAAGAGCCAGAAGCTGCTGAAGCCTTGGGCCAGTCCCAAGGATTCCGACGAAAGAAGTCCCATGGCGGAGCTCAGCAAGACTAAGGACGGCACAAAAACCAGAGAGAGCAGAACGCCGAAAGCTAGCACCGGACCAACGCCAGTAACAATAGCTGGGCCGGGAATATGCGGCCGCACCCCCGAGATCCAGAACAAGCTCATCAGCCAGCTGGGCATCCGATCCTGCAGGATGATCAACGACACGGAACTCTACCGGGTTAGGAAAATAGGCTTCAACACGAAGAGCATCAAACCAGGAGACCTGACCGGGTTCGTCAACTTGAAGACACTGGAGTTCTTCGGGCTGAACGAACCAATGACGCCAGGGGTTTTCACCGGACTGGAATCACTGACAAGTCTGCGCATCGACATGAGGCTGCTGGAAGAAGAAACAGCAGCGTTCGGCGCAGGAGCATTCCAAGGAATGCCGGAACTGAAAGAGCTCGGCATACGAAACGACAGTCAGAAAACACCACTACTGTTCGGAGAAAACACCTTCCAAGGAATAAACCACCTGACGTATCTAGTAGTCAGTCAAACTTGATATTAATGGTAACGTGAAAGATTGAGCAAAAGAGCTACCCTGACTCTGGATAGTGTTGATGGGAGGCGGTGGTATGGTCAGGGAAAAGTTTGGAGTCCGGCTGACGGCGGAACAGCGGAACCAGCTCCAGCATCTGGTTCGTGCGGGGAAAGGCACAGCCCGGGTGACGGTCCGGGCCCGGATTCTGCTCAAGACGGATGAGGGGTGGAGCGCTCCCCAGGTGGCCCAAGCCCTGGATGTGGCCGAGGGCACGGTGTTTCGGATCAAGCGGCGCTTCGCCGAAGAGGGGCTGGAAGGGGTGCTGCAAGACCGGCGCCAGGCCAACCGGCATCGGAAGTTGGACGACCGGGGCGAGGCCCACCTGATCGCGCTGGCCTGCAGTCCGGCGCCGGAGGGGCATGACCACTGGACCCTGCGCCTTTTGGCTGGGAAGGTGGTGGAGTTGGGGTTGGCGTCCTCCATGTCCCACGAAGGGGTGCGGCTGCACCTGAAAAAAACTCCCTCAAGCCGTGGCAGAAGCAGGAGTGGTGCATCCCCAAGGTGAGCGCCGAGTTCGTGGCCCACATGGAGGACGTGCTGGACCTGTACGCCCAACCCTATGACCCGCGGCGGCCGGTGGTCTGCTTTGACGAGACTTCGACCCAGTTGTTGGCTGACACCCGTCCCCCGCTGCCAGCCCAGCCGGGGAGACCGGCGCGGCAGGACTACGAGTACCGCCGGGAGGGCACTCGAAACCTGTTCCTGACCTGCGAACCGATGGCCGGTTGGCGCCACGTGCAGGTTACGGAGCGGCGCACCATGCAGGACTTCGCCCGCCAGATGCGCTGGCTGGTGGATGAGGCCTATCCAGAGGTCCCGGTGGTGCGAGTGGTCCTGGACAATCTGAACACCCACAGGACAGCTTCCCTGTACGAGACCTTCCCAGCGGCCGAGGCCCGCCGGGTCGCCAAACGGCTGGAGTTCCACTACACCCCCAAGCACGGGAGTTGGTTGAATATGGCGGAAATCGAGTTCAGCGTGCTGTCCCGCTCCTGCCTCAAGCAGCGCGTCCCCAACGAACCCGCCCTCCGGCGGGAGGTCCAGGCCCTGGTCACGGAGCGAAATGCCGCCCGAGCCACCATTAACTGGCGGTTCAACACCCAGGACGCCAGGACCGGCAAACTTCACCGCCTCTATCCCTTCGATTCCAAACATGACTGACTACTAGTAGTCCAACTGCTTTGAAATGATGGATTGCTTTTGAAGTGAGGTTCGTAATCCAATCCTTGCCAGGTAATCCCGTCAATGAAATTGTCCATCATTTCAAAGATTTCGAACCACTAGGTACATCTTGGTATTGGCCGGGGGCGACGGCCGTCACTCCCCTTGGCTGCTCCCCTAGTCCGCCGCCAGCCAGCAGGCGGTGGAGTTGTTGGAAATATTGGCGGGGACGTTTCAGTCTTGCCCATCAAGCAAAGGCGAGTGGCTTACCCGGCCCCTGGCTTCAGACCTGGCGCTCGGTGACGCGCTGATCTGGATTGGCGGGTGTTATAATCCTGCCAGAGGGTGGCTACAGTGATAACGAATATTACCCTGGAAAATTTCAAGTGCTTCCGCCGTATTAGCGTCGACCCGAAGCTGGTTACGTTGTTTATCGGCCCGAACGGCACCGGCAAGTCGGGCGTCATGCAGGCACTGCTGCTGCTGAAGCAATCGAGAAACGATGTCACGCCGTTGAAGTTGAACGGTGAATTGATACGGTTTGCGCCAGAAGCGTTTATGTTGCTTGGACATGAATCTAGTTTAGATGGCGTTCGGCTATCGTTGTCCGGATGTTCTCCCATCGACTCAGAAGAAGTCCAAGGGCCGTTAAAGTTCGAGGTTGACCTGCAGTATTCGGGGCTAGCTAATCTGAACGTCGACCGTGGATCGACAAAGTGGGAGACCTCCGGCCAACAGTATGAAATTTCTTTTGACCGGAAGCGTGGCCCTCTTCAAGCAGCAACGCCAAGAGGTTCAATTGGGTACGAGGTGTTGCCTCAAATCAACAGCTTCGGAATCACCGCGGGTATGGGAGGCGAAGATCCATCCTTACCTCTGTGGAAGCAAATGTCCCAAGCGCCTGCGGAAACGCTGGCTAACTTGAAAATGGTTCCGGCGGCTAGAGGTTTAACCCGCGACGTTTACATATTGGGGCCAGTATCTTACGGCGACATTTCCGGCGCCAGTGGACTAGGTACACAGGAGGACAACACCGCAACGACCTTGGCTTATTCCCGACTAGAGGTGGAGAAGGTTTCCCATCTGATGAAACGGATTACTGGCGTCGGCGTCAGGGTAGATACTGTTCCACCTCAATCCGCAAAGCCGGTCTCCGAATCTCTTGGCGGCGACCTCAGCCTCTTGGCTGAAGGCTTCGGCACCAACGCCCTCGTGCACCTCTTGTTCGAGATGGTCAGAACCGTCCCAGGGGCGACGGTGTTGATCGAGGAGCCGGAGATTCACCTACACCCCAAAGCGCAGGCCGATCTAGCGTCGGTGCTGGTCGAAGAGGCCGAATCTGGCGGCAAACAGATAGTGATGGCTACCCACAGCGAGCACGTTGCGGGACGGTTGTTGACGATGGTCGCAGAAGGAAAGCTATCCGCTGACGAACTCGCGATTTACTCCTTCGAGAAGGACGAGACGGGAGTTTGCTCGGCCAGCGAAATCGAAGTGACGGACCGAGGACAGGTCAACAGGGGCCTGAAGAGCTTCTTTGAGACCGACCTTGACGAAATGCGGCGGTACGTTGAAGCGCTACGCGCCAAGGTATGACTCCCCGTTTCATCCTCGACGAGAACGTAGTGATCCTGGCGCAGCAAGGGCGGGACGAATATGGGAACACCAACCCGAGATGCGCCGATCTAATTCAACAGGTCATTGAGATTTGTCACACCATCGTGGTGGATGACGTTCTTTGGGACAAGTATGACGAGCAACTCAACCATCCCGGTTACCATCATCCCATCCTGGGCTCATTCCTCATTCCTGGGCTCATTCCTCATTCGCTCGCTGTGGAACGCCCTCACGGTCTCCAAGAAAGTCGACGGGCTTGGTCACACCGCGCCGATCATAGACGACGAAGGGTCAATTCCAAATGGTAGCCAAGATGACGCTTATCTTGTCAGGCTGGCGGTGGAAACGGGGGCGACCCTGGTAACGACGGACCGAGCACTTCGGCACGACCTGGCATCCTGCGGAATTCTATCCAAGTACGGCTTGACCGTGGTTTCTCCTGAAGATGCGTTGGGGTTGTTGTAGTGCGTTCCCTTCAACCCTCAAATTGTCCCAGCGCACGGAGTGTTAACGGTGTCCACAATGTGGGGTGCCTTAAGCCTTCCTGCTGACCCCGCCCCATCGCTATGAGGATGGGAGCTAGTATTACAACGACGGTTGGTTTGAAAGGGCTCTTGGGGATCCCTTCCCAGCTATAGGCCAGCTTGCACGACAGCTTCGCGCCCGATCGTTCCCTAATACAATTTCCGCTCACGAGTCACCCTATTTGATGAAGCGTCGTTGTAATACTAGTATTACAACGTCAGTTAGTTTGATAGGATGACTGTGTAGCTGGAGAGGGAATAGGCAGGTGGGGATGTGGATGCGTCAGCTTTCGAGCAGGTGTACAGGTCATTTCGGGATTTTCACGCCTACATCGCGCCGCTGTTTGGCCGCCGGGAGACGCGGGAGCACAGCGGTCATTATCTCCAGGCCCTGCTGGTACAGTCTGGGGAGCGGCGCAACGCTGAGAACCTGTCGGAGACGGTTCCGGGGTCAGCCCGAGGGATGCAGCGGTTTCTCACCGATTCTCCCTGGGACGATGAGGTGATTATAGGACGGCTGCAGGAGTACCTGGGAACCCGGCTGGAGCATCCGGAAGGGGTGTGGGCGCTGGACGGCAGCGACTTTCCCAAGCAGGGGAGGAAGTCGGTGGGAGTGGCCCGGCAGTACTGCGGGAGGCTGGGGAAGGTGGCCAACTGCCAGGCGGGGATGTTCCTGGCCTATGTCAGCCCGTTGGGACGGGCATTGGTGGACAAGGGGCTGTATCTGCCCGAGAGTTGGACCTCGGACAAAGACCGGTGTGAGGCGGCGGGTGTGCCGGAGGATAGGCAGGGCTACCGGTCCAAGACGGAGTTGGCCTTGGAGATGGTGGGGCGGGCACAGGAGCGGGGCCACCTGAAGGCTGGATGGGTCGCGGCGGACGACGCCTTCGGGATGTCGCCGTCCTTCCGGGAGGGCCTGGCGGCCTTGGGGATGTGGTACGTGCTGGACGTTCCGTCCGGCTTTACGGTGTGGCCGCCGGAGCCTGCCTGGACCAGTGCGGAGTATCAGGGATTCGGGCGTCCCCGCAAACCCAGGCTGCGAGACGGTCAGCGCCGGACCATGGAGCAGCGCAGCGACGAGTTGCCGGAGGAGGCCTGGCGTGAGATTACGGTGGCCGAGGGAAGCCAGGGACCACGCAGCTACCTTTTCAGCGCCCAGAGGGTGCGACCGACCAGCAGGCGCAAGCCCGGCGAAATCCACTGGGCCGTCTACCGCCGGAACCTGGACGGCAGCGAACCCCGCTACTACCTGTCCAATGCTCCGGAGGATACCCCGTTGGAGACCCTGGCATACGTGGGAGGCTCCCGTTGGCGTATAGAAACGGAGTTTGAGACGGAGAAAAGCGACGTAGGCCTGGACGAGTACGAGACCCGCACCTGGGCTGGCTGGCATCACCACGTGGCCCTGTGCCTGCTGGGCGGAGCTTTTCTGCTGAGCCTGCAACAGGCTTGGGGGGGAAAAGATGCCCCGGATCACGAGGCCGCAGGTCTACCGGGTGGTGCGGGAAATGCTGCCCCGGGAACGGTTCGGGCCAACCGAGTTGCTGCGGTGGCTTGAGGATACGCAGGACAGTAACGAACGGGCCAAACGCTCCCATGCCAAGCGCCGCGCCGCCATGCGGGCATCACCCCACATCCCTCCCTGAACTGACGTTGTAATACTAGTACTACAACGACGCGTTATGAGAAAACACGCTCAGGTCTTCTTCTTCAGCTACGGACCGTTCATCATGGGAGACTCGCACTCGTTCGTTGCCAGCTTCAAAATCCGCCCACGAGTTACCTTGTAGGATAACGCGTCGTTGTAGTACTAGTATTACAACGACGGATTAACTGACAAGGTGCTTCCTGCGAGGAAATTGAACCTGCCACAGCACCGCTGCGATCTTTCCACGATCACTGATTCGTAGCTGGACAAGAACCGTCAGCCGTCTTATTCGCCAATCCGTCGTTGTAATACTAGAGTCCTGTATCTAAAGTGCGTCGGCAAAAGCGGGCCACGCTGGCCAGAATTTGGTCAGCGGTCTTGGTCCATACCAAGGGCTTGGGGTCTTCGTTGGTGACGTCCAGGTAACGGTAGATGGCAGCCTCCAGTTCGCCGCTGCTCTGATGCACTCCACGGCGCAACTGCTTTTCGGTGAGCAGCCCAAACCAGCGTTCCACCAGGTTCAGCCAGGAGGCGCTGGTGGGCGTGAAGTGGATATGGAAGCGAGGCCGTTTGGCGAACCAGTTCCGCATCAGCGCCGTCTTGTGGGTGGCGTAGTTGTCCGCAATCAGGTGCACGTCCAACCCGGCGGGCACCTCGGACTCGATGGCATCGAGGAACTTGCGGAACTCCACGGCCCGGTGGCGGCGGTGGCACTGGCCAATCACCTTGCCGGTCCTGGCGTCCAAAGCGGCGAAGAGGGACGTGGTGCCGTGGCGCAGTAATCATGGGTGCGCGCCGCTCCACCTGGCCCGGGCGCAGGGGCTGAAAGTCATCGTGGCAGTGCGGAACGGAGCACGAGTTTTAATGCCAGCCACCACGCATATATGGGTTCAGCCGTCCCGAACTGCCGGTCGTCCAACAGCCCATGACCAACATCGTTTCGGAGATTCCCGCCAAGCGGGTGGCAGAACGACGCACGAATCTCGAAGGCCATGTCCTCTCCGAAGATGTCCCTTACCTCAGGGATACTCATCAATGCGCCGAGCGACCTTTCACTCTGGACCCCAGCCTCAAGGATGGTAGTCGTGACTTCTCTGCTCTGTAGGTGGAACCACACCATGTGTTCCACCTGAGGCAGCAGCAAGTGAATAGCAGTAGCGAAATCTCTTAAATATCCTAAACTAAAGCCAAGGTGAAATACGCAGATGGTAGGCGTCAAACGACGGAGCCGGGTCATTCTCCCCAGTACGGACGAGAGTATTCACCCGCGCAACCCAGCTGATTACCGGCGCCACTTAAATGTACATTCCACCTTGGCTGTAGTTTAGTGGCGCGGCTGGCGGAAATTGGAGTGTAGGTGCGAATAAGAGATGACAATGACGATGGAGGAAACTAAAAAAGTCATCCTTGCCATGCTCAGTGCTACCAATGGGCTGGAGACGAAACCCTACTGGCCACATCCATACTCACTGGACGAATACAAGAGTCCTGGGAATTACGCCAACGCCGAAAGCGTAGAGCGCGGAGTTGACGGAGATAAATTCAACTGGATTGCCCTTTCGGTCTACGAAGAAGGCAGTTACGTAACTGTCCAGGATTTGAAAGTGCTACTGGAGCAACTTTTCGCGGACAACGAATGGTGTCAGAGCGGCCACGCCACCATCTACCACAATGAAGACGACGAAATGGCTCACAGCGTCGAATTTCGCTTCCATACCCTCGGCGACGAACTTTCTGCAAGTCCCGATGGCCCCGATTTTTGCCCGTCGTGTGGATGGAACACGGCCCACCTAAAATGTAATGCTGGCCCTGACGACCATGGCGTTGAGGAATGCTACTACCTTTGTGCGAACTGCGGCATGAATACGGGAATTGTTGGCGCGTGTTTTCGCGGGATTACGGTCAACAATGAAATACAGATGGCAGTGTCCTTGACTGGTTCGCAAAACGTCATTTCGGATGTCAGTCCGGGAGTTATCAACGCGGTTGGAGAGATAATTGTCGGCTACGCGCTTGCCGAGAACAACTTGCGAGCAAGGATGGTGAATTTGCCCGGTCATAAGCCCAGCAGCAACCTGTCAACGGATATTGAACGCCTGAAAAAACAAAAGAAGGCAATCGTAGCGTCGTACTCAGGGCAATCAGCCGACGACGGGCAAGCGATGGAAGAGTGCATCGCGGCCATTGTCAGTGCGTTCGAAAGAATCCATCCAATTCGGACGGCACTTGCCCATGGTCCATTGGTGTTCGTAGGCTTGTCTAGTTTCACCATCGGGCGTCAGAGTGCCGACCACGACAATGATAAAGGTTCACGGCTCCAAATCGAACATGGCGGCGTAACCGTAAAAATGACCGAAGATGGAATTCAGGAGCCACTCGACAATGTCCGTGAATTGCAGGACCAAGTCGGGCGCCTAGGCTGGATATTGGAACTTCTAGCGGGCCGATAATCCCCATGAAAGGCCGCATCCGACAGCGCAGCCCCGGCAGATGGCAGATATCCTATGAACTGGGCCGCACCCTGACACTGCTGGGCCAGGGAAATATCCTTCGACACGGAGAGCATCAAACGAGGAGACCTGGCCGGCTTCATCAACCTGAAGACACTGACGATCTCAGGGCTGAACGAACCAATGACACCGGATGTTTTCGCCGGACTGAAATCACTGACAAGTCTCCACATCGACATGAAGCTGCTGGAAGAAGAAGAAACAGCAGCGTTCGGCGCAAAAGCATTCCAAGGAATGCCGGAACTGAAACAGCTCGGAATACAAAACCGCAGTGAGAAAGCGCCACTACTCTTTGGAGAAAACGCCTTCCAAGGAATAAACCACCTGAAGGTACTAAACGTCAACGGCTACGCCAGCATCGAAAGCGGAACATTCAAGGGGTCAGGGGAAATCGACAAGATAATGTTCGAGTCACTGGAATCAATGCCCAGCGGCGGGCTGGATGGACTCAGCGTGAAAACATTGGATGTCAGAAAGATCAAACGGATTTTCCCAGGAAGCCTCGACGGTGTACAAGGCATTCAATACCTAAAAATCAGCGCGGATTCATCCGAGCCGGCAACTTACGTCGAACTACAGATACCAAAAGGTCTCTTCAGCAAACTTGAAGAATTGAGAAGTGTGACCATGAACAACTTCAAGTGGCCCGAGGAGATCGAGCTGAACAACTTAGAGGTCGTCTGCGGAATAGCAAATCAGATCAACAACAAGTACGAAGGAAGGACAGTCGACATCATCGTCGACGGTGAGAAAGTCGAGTACCTGACCAAGGAGAATGCCGGGGAGAACAAGAACATCTGCAAGATTGCCATCGGAGACCAGATCATTGAATATGCGGATTCGTTAAGATCATGGGAAGAAATATCACTGGACTCTAAGGAAAACACGGCCCTTGAGTGGTTCGTAGGAGTTTGTGGAGGGAACGAACTTTTCGGTTGATGCAGAGGAGCAGCGGCTCCGTTCCAACTTGAAGTGCAAATTTAGGCCGGTCCCATCCGGCCTGCCCCCACCACCATCCACAGGCCACGCGGCTCCCCCAGCCCCCCGCCCGCACCAACATCCAAGCCAAATACCCACCCCTTTTCGCCAACGCACAACATCCCCAGCGTCAAAGCCTACCCGGAGGAAAAGAACATAAGGTTACGAAAAGACCGCCCAGTGCGAAAAGGGAGGGAAAATGCGCCACCTCAGCGCCGTCCCACTGCTCTCCACGGCCATGATCACCGTCCTCATGCTCTCCATGAGCATCCTCATAGCCTGCACCGTTACCGGCTCGGACCCCACGCCGCCGGAACCGATATCCCAACCCGAGACACCCAAAGACGACGCCGCCCCCCGGGCGTCAGACATCCCAGCGGACTCTCCCCGGGAATCTGAAGCGCCGCCGGACCTCGGCGAAGAAACGCCAGGCTCCGCCCCGATGGAAGAATCCCCACCGCCGGCCGGCGCAAAGACAATGCCTGTGGAACTGGCAAACCTGGCAACCCCGGCTCCACTCAGGGATGAGATGAAGTCGGACATGCACAGCACCACAGCGGAAGACTCCGTCGGGACCTCCTCCGGGACCCGCGCCGGCACCCGCTCCGGCAGCCCGCCCTCAGCCACGGGAAAGCACGGCGGCCGACCCACGGGGCCCCAACCGGACCTCAAGGCCGGCGAGGTAGACGACAACCAACGCTGGAGCGAGTACCTGCAGTTCATCCAAGACTACGACGGCCCGCCGGTCCACCGCACCAACCTCGCGGACCGGCAGATAATCACCGTCCTGGACCGGGACGGAAATCCCGTGCCCAACGCCCTCGTCGCCGTGAGCGACAACGGGAAGAACCGGGCAGAGTACCTCACCTACGCCGACGGCCGAACCCTCATCTTCCCGGAGGTCCTCCAGAACCGGCCAGCCTCCGGCGAGAGTCCATGGCAGACGGGCCAACTCGACGTCAGCGTGGATAGAGACGGCTTCACCTCAGAGACGAACATCGTCCCCGGGGATGGCGAGAGCCACACCCTCACGCTGGACGGGAAAATGACCTACGGCAGCAACATCCCCCTGGACGTGCTGTTCCTGCTGGACTCCACCGGCAGCATGGACGACGAGATCCAACAGATCAAGACCACGCTGCAGTCCATCGCCCAGCGGGTGTCGAACCTACCGGCCAACCCGGATCTGCGCTTCGAAATGGTCAGCTACCGGGACCGGGATGACACCTACGTCACCCGGCTCCACGACTTCGACGGGAACGTGGAACGGTTCCACCGGACGATCCGGGGCGTGAGGGCCGACGGCGGCAACGACTACCCCGAGTCCCTGAACCAAGCGCTCCACGAGGCAGTGAACGACGCCTCCTGGCGGGAGAACGCGATAAGGCTGATCTTCCTGATCGCCGACGCCCCGCCCCACCTGGACTATCCGCAGGACGAGGACTACGCCGTCGAGATGGCCCGGGCCCGGGAGAAGGGCATAAAGATATTCTCCGTGGCCAGCAGCGGGCTGGACCAACAAGGAGAGTACATCTTCCGACAGATAGCCCAGCAGACCATGGGAAGCTTCCTGTTCATCCTCTACCAGGATGGCCCCCAGGGAAAACTGGACACGCCCCACAGCGTGGAGCAGTTCACCGTAAACAACCTGGACGGGCTGATCGTCCGGCTCATCGAGATGGAGCTGGCGGGTATCGAGGGCGGGGAGCAGCCAGGGATGAGGATGAAGTAGACCCCCGCCAGCTCCATCTTCAGGAAACCAACGGGGCAGCCCGGTCCCTGGTGAGGTCGCTCGCCGGGCTGCCCCCCAGAACCGAATGGAGATGAGGAAATGACAAAACAGCAACTCTTCGAGACCCATGGAAGAATCCTGCTGCAGGCCGCGAGCGGCCGGGGCTGGCGCACAATGCCCGAGGGTGGAACAAAAGCCATCAAGGAAGGACTCGTCCGAGAATCAGACCCTACCTGGACGTACAGCGATGACCACCGGGCGTCCAACGGCTTCACGCTGACGGACCTGGGCCGGGAGATCATGGTCGACCGGGGATACATCTGCCAGTGCGCCGGCTGCGTCCAGAAGCCGTCCGGCCCCACGGTGACCAACCAGCAGTACTGCCCGAACTGCCAGGCCGGCATCCAGCAGTACGGAGCAGCCGAGACCCCGGCCGGCGCCAGCTGCAAGTTTCACGCCAGAACGATGCAGGGCGAACCCTCCTGAGGGACCGGGAACGAAGCACCGCGTGAACCTTCCCCCGCTCCCCAACCAGCCAAGCCAAGCCAAAACCCCCAGCTCTTCGCCAGGAGCGCCGCGTGAACCTTCCCCGCTCCCCGTCCTCCAGTCCCAGCCACAACCGACAAGGAGAATAGAGCTATGAACATCCCCCAGACCGTGCGGGAGGCCAGGAGAGAGGCCATGAGCCTGCAGACCGCCAGGAATTGGCATGACAATCATTACGAGCACACCACGCCGGACAGCCACCAGGGCCGGTGGAGGCCGTTCATCGAGATCGACCCCTTCAACCCAGAGAACCGGCTTGAGGGCCACATCCAGATACAAGGAGGGGATGAGTACGGCACGCTGGCCATCCAGACCGTGAACAAGAAACCGGCTCCCCAGTTCATCAACACGATGCCCAAGGCCACCTATCCCTTCTTCAAGGACGGCTCCTGGGTGCTGACCGGGATGGATAGCCTGGAAGCCTACTGCAAGCTGGACGGGACCAACATCGTGCCAGTTCTGCTACCAGGACGCCTACGGGAGAGAGTTCACCAGCTTCAAGGTCAGGATCAGGCCATTCATGGCCCCCCACTTCATCAACCTCATGGAGAAATGCTTTGAATTCTACCCCGGGGTGCGGGACCGGAAGCTCCGCCCCCGGCAGTCCTGCATGTACGAGCTGTACGGCCACGAGAACCCAATGCTCATCCATTATGACCAGCCCATCGACCTCGCCCTGCTGTTCGCCCGGGAGCCCGACGGCCGGATAGTCACCCTTCAGGAAGCGGAGAACCCCATCTTCTTGGACATCGACTGCCCCCGAGCCGATCACCGGCTCATAGCGAAAATCGACGACGTCCAGAGGGAATACCAGCGCCGCCAGGACGAGCTGACCGAACAACTCACTCCCCTCACGGATGAACAATTCCGGGGCCAGGAGGGAGAGATGCTATACGCCTCGTTCCCGGACGGCGCCCGGACGGCGCCCGGACGGAGCCAGGCGGGTTCACCCGCCTCGTCAAGTTGAAGGCCCACCAGATCGAGGAAATCCACTGGGCCAAGGACCACATCAGCAAGGAAGAGATCCAGGCCACTGCCCGAAACACCTTTGAACTGGCCGACAACCCGGGGGAGCAGGAGATCATCCAACTCCTGGCCGAGGACTGGAGCGAGAAGCAAATCCAGAGGTCAATGGAGACAATCCAGAGAGTCCTGCGGGAGACGGTGGACCACCGCCGCTACCAGGACCAGGTACTCCGGCTCTACCACGAGTCCCACAGCCCGAACGACTTCCGCGACGACCCCAGCGCCGTGATGCGGAGCCTGAGCCGCCACTTCAGCCGGAAGGAGATGTCCCAGGTGTATTCCGCCCTCGTGGAGCGGGGACTGGCCAGCCCGGCGCATGGAACATAAAACGAGCCTTCTGGGAGCATGAGAAAAGCGAAGCAGGAATTGCATGAAACACGTCAAGCTGGTCCAAATCGACGGGAAACTCCCGAACCTGGCCCTCATGAAGCTGGCCCACTGGCACCTGGTGCAGGGCAACGAGGTCATGCTGTCCCGGTTCGTCCAACGAACCCTCTTCGAAAGAGACAAGTTCGACCTGGTCTACGCCTCGGCCATATTCTCCAGCTCCGCCCACCGGCTGGAGGAGCTTCGGGGAGTCCACCCGGAGGCCATCATAGGCGGGACCGGCGCCGGCGGGGATCTCTCCCTGACGGTGGAGCAGACCCTGGGAATCAGTGATTACGAACGCTACGACTACTCGATCTATCCGGAGTAACCCTGGAGCCTGGGCTTCACCCAACGGGGCTGCCGGCTGAACTGCGGGTTCTGCGTGGTGCCCAAGAAGGAGGGCCGTCCCAGGACGGTGAACACGATCAGAAGCATCTGGCGTCCCCACACAAAACGCTGCATCCTGCTCCTGGACAACGACTTCTTCGGTCAGCCCAAGGAGCAATGGCAGGCCCGGATCGATGAACTCCAGGAAGGACGCTTCAAGGTCAACTTCAGCCAGGGCGTCAACGTGAGGCTCATCAACGACGAGGCCGCCCAGGCCCTCGCCTCCGTGCGGTACTACGACGGCCGGTTCACCAAGCGCCGGCTCTACACCGCCTGGGACAACCTGGGACAGGAGAAAATCTTTTTCCAGGGAGTGGACCGGCTAGAAGCCGCCGGAATCCCACCCCGGCACCTGATGGTCTACATGCTGGTCGGCTACGCGCCGGGGGAGACAATGGAACAGGTGCTTCACCGGCACCGGAGGCTGGAGGAACGGGGCTGCCACGCGTTCCCGATGGTCTATGGGGACAACAAGGAGCTCAAGGACTTCCAACGCTGGGTGGTGCGCCGCTACAGCGAGTTCATCCCATGGGCGGATTATAGAAAAACAAGCGCATAATTTCCAGGAAGGAGAACATGCTCTACGTCGACCACGCGAGAATCCCCTACGGCCGGATGTTGATGTCCCACCTCATGGCCGACACGCCCCAGGAACTCCGAGAGATAGCCGAGAAGCTGAAGATGGAGAGGTGGATCCAGCACCCCGGGACGCCCAAGGAGCATCTGGACGTCTCCGAATCCAAAAGGAAGGAGGCCATCAGGATGGGCGCGGCCTCCGTCACCGGCCGCCAGCTGGCGGCGATCATCCGGTCCAGACGCCTGGGCGCCCAGGATTCCCAGGGTTCCCAGGGATAAAGCCGGCTAGGGCGAAGGGAAGCTAGGACACCAGCCACACGAGAGGGCCAGGAGGCGAACGATGAGCGACCAGAAAGGCGACTGGAAAATAGTGGGACAGGTGGCAACGGGGTTCAACAACAACTTCACCGTGAGAGTCCAACCGATCACGTGGGAAAGATTCCTCGACCACCAGGTGGGAGGAGAAGAAAACCCCCTGGGACCCATCAGCCTCAACCTCCCGGATGACCCGGAACCGGACCTTCAGGGGTACCAAGTAGTGTTCATCAGCGAGCACGGACACGAAAGCGAGATGTTCATCTCTCCCGACTGGACCGACGATGACGACACAACCCAGATTGAGCAGCTGACGATCCGATACACGCCGGAACAATGCAGGATGGCCGAGACAGACGCAGGGTACGAGGCCATGCTCAGAACACGCGCGGACGGGCAGGAAAACCCCGGAATGAAACTGTTGGAGGAATACAACATCCGGATGTCGAGCATCCTGGAAGGGGACCCCTGGACCAACATCAGCCAGAGAATAATGGAAGGCGAGTTCAGGAAACTCAGGATTACCGTAACGCTGGAGACCGCCAGGCAGGCCGCCAACCGGCACCGGGAAGCCGTCACCAGCCGGACCCACGGGACTCAGCTGCTCCTGAGGCGTCAGCACGAAGACCTGGACTACGAGATACGGGAATACTGGGTGCTGATAGAGGACGACAGCGGCCCCAGGCTCCTGGGCATGATTGACAACTCACCCTTCATCGGAATTACCGGGATGGATGTCTTCGGAGAGATAACGACCCCCGGACAGATCCTGTGGAACGTATGCTCCAAGGCCGAGAACCTCCCCTACATGAATGAACCGGAAAAACCAGAGCCGGAACAACCCCGGCAACAGACCACCCGGGGAGAGACGCAAGACCAGCAGAAAACTGAGGAAACCTACATCTGGCGGCGGAAGAAAAACCGGCTCAGCGCCATCGTCCAGGGCCACGCCATCCGGGTCAAGGCGGCGACATGGGGAGACTTCGAGGAAGCAATCAGGAACATCATCGGCCCGAAGGTCGTACCCGTCACAACCGGGTACGACAATAGGATGCTCACCTTCACGGGCATGGACCTCCCCAATCAACCCACCAGCAGGGCGCCCGGGTGCATCTGCACCGGCGCCCGCAACGGTGTTTCCACCATACTGTCCTTCACCCACTCACCCCTCAGGATAGGACCCGGAAGAGAGACCATCGAATTCTTCCAGGATGCCATGACGCCCCAGGAATTCATCCGGCTGCACCGAGACCAACGGGAAAACACGCTGGCGCTGCGCGAACTGCTGAAAGATCGCTAGACCAAATCATCGTTTGAAAGTTGCGCGAATTCTTCCCTTCCCGTATGCCGCGCAGGGTGTGGCCTCCCTGTGGAAAACCATGGCGGCCACAGCAGCGGGAGCGAGAACGGCGATAGCCGTAATGGCCATGAATCTGGCACGCGGACCAACCCGCTGAAGCACAGCTCCCAGGTTGGATCCGGACCGATTGGATAGGGCCGGCCCGGAAATCCAGCAAATCCTATAGCTAAAAGGAGCACAGTGATGACATTTATCAACAAGCACCCCACTGACGGTCCAACAAATCCCCAGGATATCTTGCTCGACCCTGAGTACGTGCTGTGCGTATTCACCACGAGTGACGTAATCAGCACATACGAGGCAATTCAAGCGGACGACGATTATGCGCTCCCGGGCCATCCATCCAATTTCGAGGAGCTTCCCGAAGCAATGAGGCTGAGCTTGGTCGAAGCAGCTGAAGACGTGTTTCAGGACGTCGGCCGGCAGAATGAAGCCCTGATGGACGTCATCAAGGAGACGATGTCCAAGCAATCCTGCTCCCACTGCCGGGGCAGCCGCGACGGCGAATGGGTATGCGGTTGGTGTGCGAGCAACATATGTTCCCAGTGCATGAAAAACCGCTTCACGTTCGGCCATCCGTGTCCCCATGACTAGGAAGATGGCAGAAACGGTACTGAAAGAGCTGAAATGCGGCGAGTGTGGCGATGGCGATAATATCGTTTACAAAGAGCCCGGCGGCGGCCATCTATGCTACAGCTGTGCTGCGGAGCACTTCCTGAACAGAGCGGTCGATCTCGGTGAGTTGACGCTGCTCTCCAATTGTGATTGGTGTGGACAGCCTGGTGAGCTTTCTCACCTGGACCAAGAAGAGAAGTATCTATGCTCAGATTGTGAGTACCAACATCGGATGAGTGGTGAGAGCGCAAACGCCGGGCTCGGGCCCAAGTCCGAGAACTGAGAAAAGCTTGCGGAATCCCGCAAGCAGACGACCGTCCCGTTCGTGATGCAAGACAAGTCGAAGACAGGAGAAAGAACGAAATGACAAACAATACAGTAGCGCCAGAATCCGAAACCACGGATGTTCTCACGGGCAATTCCATCCAAACGGAACCCTTCTACGTGAATGAATACGTGACAAATAGAGTCTTTGGCGGGCCGGAGGAAGGCGGCTGGTGGTATGACGTTGGCGTGTTCGAGCGATGCCACGGAGTCTACATCAGTGAGGCTCTCGCCATGAATCGGCAGAATGCCTTGAGGGATTGGGTTGAGGAAAAACGGCGGGAGGAAGGCCAACGTGATATCGGCTCGGTGCTGTGTAGGAGATACACACAGTTGCATATCGAAGAATACCCTGGGGCGGACTACCCACAGGAACGCCCCAGCTACGAATAAGCGCAGAACAACCCCGCTCCGGCGGGGTTTTTTAATGCGGGAAGGCCGGTCGCAACCCCGGCCACATGGGAGGAGGAGGAGCAAGATGACTCAGCATCAAATCAACAGCCAAGAGGACTTCAGCAAGGCGATAGAGACGTTGATGAACAACGAAGAAACTCGGACGGCCCTACTCGAAAAGTTGATGGACGTACTGCCGGGGAACGCGGAAATCGAGCTGGCCAACCTATACTTCACCAACCGTGAGTTTGAGCACGAGCTTAACAACTACATTTGGGAGCAGCAGGTTTCCCAACCCGCTTTATGAGCGGTAAAAGAATGACGATAGGATGGATGAGAAACCCATGGACTTGAGAAACGCGGATGTCCCCCATTGGGTGATGAGATTCCACATCCAACAAAAGGGAAAACAAATGTTGCTGTGCGGACTCTCCATCCGGAGAGGGAGAGCCGAATCTGCACATTCCTATTTCCCAGCGGACCGGGTCACTCAGCAGATATTGGATGATCGACGAACTTGCCCAACGTGCATCGAGTCGTACAAGGGAGGGAAAGAATGACTGGAAGGAGGGACAAGATCGATGACATAGCAAGGGACTACGTAGCGATGGGAGTTGAGGAAGAGGACATAAAAGATTGCCTGCATTGTGGGGCGAGCGTAATGCCCTGGCAGTTGCTCTGTGAAGGATGCGGCTCCGGATCTCCCTTCACCCCGAAACCGCCGCAGCTGTGGATGTGCAACTTGTGCGGGATGAATGACTATGAGAGCGAGCAGGACGCCGAAGAGTGCTGCCTAGTAGATGAATCGGACGAGGGATGAGATGGCAGATACAACTTTGGACAAGATAAGCAGCCACAGGATTTTGGGAAAGCATCAGAATGAAACCTTTGACCTGGCGCGCGATTATTGTTGCGGAAAAGAACATTCCCATCTGATTACCTTTGGCAATGTTGAGCGCGGCAAACGTCGAAACGCGGTGGAAGTGTTCTGTGAAACTTGCGCCCAAGCCAAAGACACACATCAGGTGGTTTGCTGGCTTAACAGAGAGTGGGTGGAAATGTACAAATCCGATGATTAGCCACCCCATAGCAGAGCAGCCCCGTTCTCAACCGGGAGGCCCTAAAGAGCGCATCTTCGAAAGCACCTTAGTCATCCTCACACCAAAAAGACCCAAGTCCAACAAAAAATCACCCAGCGCCAGCCAAAAAGTAAAGAAGCCGAAGCCCCGGGTCGAGCCGAAGCCCCGGGGGGAGCCCACACCTACCGAGGTCGAAGCCAAGGAGCAGAACCAGCGCGGGTACGAGCTGAGGACGGAGCGCAAGGAACTAAAACGCCGCAGCACCCAGGACAGAAGGGACAAGGCCAAGTCCCTCGGGCTCTGTGTCGAATGCGGGGCTCCCCCCATCCCGGACCAGACCAGGTGCGAGGCATGTGCCGAACAACACCGGCAATACCACAAGCAAGCCCGGGAGAAAGCCAGGCAGCAGAGGGAACAGGCCTCCGGACAGACCCGCATATTCTGACGGCAACCCTAAACCCAGATGTGGAGTTGGTTGAGCTGGACGCCTGTCATCAGGCCCCCCTATATCGAGCCAGGGAAATGGCCGACCTTTTGCTCAGCTACGCCTAGTTTCGGCTACTGATCTTTTAGGATCTGTCTCGAAATGTCACCCCGAGCTTAGCGAGGGTTCTAAAGTCCCTCGGAACATGGTCCCGACGCCATTGGTTATGAAGTAAATGCAGTACTGACTCATGAGGTTTTAGGGCCTGGCATTTAGATCCCTCAGTCGCGGAGTTTATCCTCAGCTGAGCCTAAGGGCTCCTTCGGGATGACATGAGTCGTTCAGAGATAGAATTTAAAAAAAGGCCGGAGCATAAAACTCCGGCCTTCTCGCTGCCTTTAAGTTATGGTCTTTTTATCGAAGTAAGGAGTCCTCAACGCACCGTGACAAACCCGAACATGCCTCCGTTCGCGCCAGGTTTTTCATCTAGAAAATGAGAGCGAATGGTGCAGATAATCAGGTATCGTCCAGGTTCGATGATTGTTAGGTCCCAGCGCAGGGCGTCGTCCCGGTTCAGAAACTCCGGATCGTTCACCCTCGGGCTGGCACTCCGGGCAACCATGTTATTGGGGTCACCGATATCCTTTTCACTGAAGGGTCCATTGATCGTGGTATCCACGTATTTGTTTGGATCGTTGGTCACGTCCTGCCGGGTAGCTTCCACGTCCACCTTATAGACGCCCACTTGATGGAATCCGGCGTCAACGAACCTGATGGTGTCACCTGCGCTAACCTCCACTTCGGAGGGCAGCACAGTGAAATTGCGAGAATCGCCCCTTCCCCGAAATCTGGGGTCTCCGAAGCGAACCGTGACCTCCGGCATGTAACCTGCAGGCCCGGTGATGTCCGCCGTTCCCTGCCCCTCCACTTGCTCCTCCACGTCGATGAAACCGAACATGCCGCCATTGGCGGCGGGGTCCTTTTCGAGGAAGTGGGATTTAATGGCGCAGATAAGCAGGTAGCGGCCTGGTACATTTATTGTTAGGTCCATGTTCGGCACATCGTCGCGATTTACCACCGCCCGGTCAACAATGCGAGGGCTGGGTCCCAGGGCTATTCGGTTATTGGGGTCGCCGATATCGTTATCGCCGGCGGCCCCGGCAATAGTAGTATCCACGTAGGCATTCGGGTCGGCGGTTACCTGCTCCCGAGTGGTTCCGGCGGCGACCTTGTATACCGCAACCTGGTGGAATCCGGCATTGACGACGCGCAACGTGTCACCCGCCTGAACCTGAATGGCATTGGGGAGGAAATTTCGATTTCGGCGGTCGCCCCTCTCGCGGAATCCCGGGTCTCCTATCCAAACCACGTTAGCTATGGATTGCCCGGTTTGTCCCGGAGGCCCCTGAGCGCCATCCGGTCCGGCGGGACCAGTCTTACCGGCGGCGCCGGCGGGACCAGCAGCTCCGGCGGGGCCAGCTTCTCCCTGCTCGCCAGCAGGTCCGGCCGCGCCAGCGGGACCGGCGGATCCCTGAGGCCCGGCTACCCCGGCACTGCCAGCGCAGGCAACTAGCGCCATGGTCAACGCCAGCCCCAGGATGATAAGTGCTCCAGAACGCCCCCATTTATGGACTGAGAAGCTACGATGCCGGGAAAAATGCCTGAGGTTGAACCGAGTTTTCATGGAAATCCCTCCTTAATTTCTTTGCAGGCGCTTTCTAAAAGAATAACCCTGGCAGTGCCAGCCTAAATTGCGCTTAAAGTTGGTTTTTGGATTTGTCCAGAATCGGCCGATTTTCGCTATCCGGCCGGTTGGACCCAATCATTTGATCAATTCGGGAGATGCGTAGCTAAGGACAAAATCCAACTCCAGCCGAATAAGGTCTTCCACACTCAATAAAAAGAACACCGAAGGCTTTTCGATGCCGAACTTGGCGAAATTAAAACTGGTCCTGGCCTGGCCGGAGGCTCCTTTGGGAGTGAATTGGGCCGTCACGTCCCAGTTTGACGGGATGGTTACGCCATGGACCGTCATTTCGCCCTGCAACTGAAACTCGGTCTGGCCATCCTGGGGCAGGGGCCAGGGCAATCCTGGAGCTTCTTCTATAACAAACATGGCCACCGGGAATTTGAGCGATTCCAGTGCCTCCTCCTCCAGGTATTCGTCGCGCTCCTCGTCGTCGCTGCTTAATCGGCGAAGTTGGACTTCGAACCTGGAGCCAGCCGGGTCGATGGAACCGTCGGGCCGGAACCTGATGGAGCCGCTGACCTCCGATGTCTCTCCAATTGCATCGTTGGGGAGATCAAGCCGCGCGAATTGCTCCTTGACCAGGTAACGGGCCGTTGTGCCCCCGGTAATTTCCAGAACCAACGGGTCGAGCTTTTGAGTAGGCAGGGGTGTCAGCGTATCTGGCACGGCCGTCGGCGTAGGCGGAACGGCTGTCGGCGTAGGCGGAGCGGGGGTTGGCGTGGGCGGAGCGGGGGTTGGCGTGGGCGAGGCCAGCTGTCCGGTAGGAGCCTTGGTCACCAGCGCAGGCACGCTGGCACCGGGCGTGGGAGTGCTGGCGGCAGTGGCCTTAGTTGGAGCCAGCGTTGGCGTGGCTTGGGGCCCATTTCCGCACGCGGCCGCCAGCGGCGAACAGGTGATTGCGAACACGATTAGCGCCCAGCGCAGCAGAAGAGTCTTATCCAAGGAAGTTGTTCCGTCAGCATTGGCATTGGTGTGGGAATATTTCAGGCCGGCGGCGAGCGAGGCGCAACCGGTCGGGTGATTCTATCATAGTACCGGAGGCTCGCGGTTACTGTGCTAGACTGCGCCAATGACTTTTGTCGCGGACTTACACATCCATTCCAGGTACGCCTACGCCACCAGCAAGAACCTCTCCCTGGAAACTCTGGCCTATTGGGCCAAGCTAAAGGGTATTGATCTGCTGGCCTGCGGCGACTTCACCCATCCTGCCTGGTTTGCTGAATTAGCGCAAAAGCTAGAGGGCGGAGACGAGGGCATCTACAGCTTCCAAGGGGCCAACTTTGTCCTGGGCACAGAGGTCAGCTGCGTCTACCGGCAACAGGAACGCCCGCGCCGGATCCACGTCTTGCTCTTCCTGCCCGATCTGCCCTCGGTCGCCCGGCTGACTTCCGAGCTGGCGCGCCTCGGCAAGCTGGAAAATGACGGGCGTCCGACCCTAAAGCTATCAGTCCTGGACCTATCCGAACTGGCGCTGGGCGTTAATCCCAAGTGTCTGGTCATACCAGCTCATGTCTGGACTCCCTGGTATGGACTGTACGGGTCGAAATCGGGATTTGACCGCCTGGAGGATGCTTTCCTGGATATGGCCAAGTATATTCACGCGGTCGAAACCGGTCTATCCAGCGATCCGGCCATGAACTGGATAGTTCCCCAGCTGTCCGACAAGACCATCGTCTCCTTCTCGGATGCCCACTCCCTTCCCAAGTTGGGCCGGGAGGTCACGGTTTTCGATGCCCCGCTTTCCTATTCCGGACTGTCCCAAGCTCTGGCCGAAAATCTGGTGGCCTACACCGCCGAGTTCTACCCGCAGGAGGGGAAATACCACTATGACGGTCACCGCAAGTGTGGCGTTTCGCAACATCCCAGCGAGACGGGCCGCCGGAGTGTTGCCTGCCCGGTCTGCAGTCGGCCCCTTACCCTGGGGGTTCTACATCGGGTGCGCTATGTTGCTCAGCAAGATGAGGATTCAGGCGGACCGGCTCAGCTGGCCCCGGCTCAGTTTCCCATAAAATGGGAGGGCATTCCCGATTCGGAGGGGTTTGTGCGGTCCCCGGGGGGAAGACCACCCTTTGTCCGGCTGCTGCCCATGCAGGAAATCATCGCGGCCCTTTGGGGACGAGGGGCAGCCACCAAGACAGTGCAGATGGAGTATATGAAGCTCGTTGCGAAATTGGGCAGCGAGTTGGAACTCCTAGTATGGGCCAAGGAGAGGGACCTGGCATCTGTGGCGGGAGAGGAATTGGCGCGGGTCATCTTGCAGGCCCGTCGCGGCCACATTCGGGTAGAGCCCGGATATGACGGGGTCTACGGCCGGGTGTCTCTGGCCCGGGATGACTCTTAGTCGGGATTGCTCAGATCAAACTGATTCCTCCAACCATGTGACCCTGTGGGATGGCTCGAACTATAAAAGGGCAGCCTGAGGGCGTCAACTGCATCCGATTCACTCAACTGACCCACTCCCATAGGGTAACCACCCCCCTGACGAGCGTAAAAGTCTATAATTGCCTGCCCCTGCCCAAGCGTCTCCCTCGGGGTGGTCTATTCACCCCGGACGACCCCATAACTGTCCGAAATACCTGTGCTCTCAAAGCAGGCTAGCCAGGTGCCAGCCGAAGCCGGCTGATCCGTTCTAGTATCCCGGTCAGCATTTCCCTGGTTACCAGCACCTCGGCAAGCTGAAACACCAGCCTCCTTGCGTGGCGTACCAGTCGCCCACCCGTCTTGATCAGCCTGGTCTGAAGACTGGTCAGAGTCCAGTGCTTCATATCCTTTCACCACCGGCTCAAGGAGTTCCTGCCAGCCATCGGCACTATGCACGTTTCCGGGTCGTAGCGTCGCTCCTTCACAATCCCCAAACTGGTTGAACAGAAAGAGGGGATGAAGCAGACACACTCGAAGTGCCCGTTGTAGGCGGCTCCTTCCTGCTGACCATGCACTGGACTCTCCGAACTGTCCATGTCCAGAATCACTCGCCGGTGTGGAGTGTGAGCCATGGCCAGCTCCACCCACTGGGGATTCATCAGGGCTAGCCCCTTTAGGTTGTCCTCTTGAGTCAGAGTCTCCGTCTCAAAACGGCTCATGGTGTTGGTTCTGGCGGCGTTGCGGTCTGAGCCTTGCCAACCTACGACAACTCTCATGGCTGGGTCTTGGGAAAGACGTTCTGCATCGTTGGTATCATCGTAGCCAGCCAAGCGGCTGTAGATGGACTGGCGGAGCAGAGGGACGAGGTGGTGTCGGATGTTGCGGCCGGTACGGCTTTCCCGGAGATAGTCGGAGGCTATGGGGGTAAGGTCCAGGGCGTCATCCAGTTCTCGGAATGCCAGCAGTCCGGCGTCGGAGGTGATGGTGGCACCATGTACTCCAGCCGGGTAACTCCAGCCGGATTTGGGGATTGAATTGGAGCCGAAGAGAGGCCTTTTCGCGGTCACCCATCGGGTGCCTCCAATGTCGGTACGCAAGTTATCTGAAATAGCCAACTTATTGCATGTATTATATCTGAAATACGGCTAAGAGATTCATGTAACGACTAGAAAAGCAAGAAAGTTGCCTATTTACCGCATCACTTGTTTTAGCCAAATGGGGAATACGGGGTAAACAGCATGGACAGGCGGAGTGGCGCAGGCCAATCAAGTGGGGAAAAGCCCGAATCCCGTTCCGAAACAAGCATAGATGAGAGAGCCGAACGTGATACGGTCTGCTCGTGGTGATGCGTATTCTCAGCGGCGGAGTGCAGGGGCGGGTCTGAGACCCGGTATGGCGGGAAGCTGGACCCCGGCTTTATCACCACACTCGGCGGCTCGCAGGAGCCGTTGGGATCAGTCCGGTTACAGAAATATCCCATTCGGCGCCGCGTTGCCGATTACCGAGAGTCCCGCAGTGTCCAGGCTGGGAAATCACCCTCCATCCTCCCTTTGCGAAAGGGGGGCGGGGGCTTAGTCCTCCATTTGGGAAAAGGGTGGGGCGTTTACCGTCTGACTGATTCGTTTGGTCTTGTGCAGCGGGAAGGAGTGAGGTGGTGTCGATGAGTCGTAGAACGTTCCTTGCGGCGGTTGCCGTTTTTTCCGTCCCTATTCGTCCTTTGTTGCCCTATTCGCACGTTTCACAACATCGGAGACCCGGTGACGGCCACCGATTCCGACGACGACAGACTGGTCTATACCCTGGAAAGCGCCCGCACCTCCCCGTTCACGATCGTTAGGGCAACCGGCCAGTTACAGGTCGGCGCACCCCTCGACTACGAGACCGCGAGCCCCTACACGATAAAGGTAATCGCTACCGACACATCCGACGCCAAAGACACCATCGCGGTGACCATCACGGTCACCAACGTAGAGGAGGATGGGAAGGTTTCGCTGACGTGGACTAGGCCCCAGCCCGGCGCCGAGGTTGAGGCCAGCCTGACCGACCCCGACGGCAACGTTTCGGGCGTGACATGGCGCTGGGAGAAGTCCTCGGATGAGTCGAGCTGGACCGCCATCAGCACTGCGACGCAAGCCACCTACACCCCGGTAGAAGGCGACGTGAACAGATACCTGCGGGCCGTCGCCTCCTACACCGACCCTCTGGGGGCCGGAAAGACCGCATGGTCGGCGGCCGCGTTTGTAAAGCCAGTGCCGGACCCCAACCAAACGCCGGAGTTCCAGGCGAATACAGGTGGCGGTTACGGCTGTACCCAGGGTGAGACGGCAGATGTCTGCCCGTACATTAAGAGACACGCCCCGCCAGGCTCCGAAATCTACTACCCAAGCTATGTCGACAATACCGACAACGACCAGGTCCGCTACTCTATAGATGGAGCGGATGCCGTGAAGTTCCGCATTGGTCCGTTGAGCGGCGACCTGTACACTACGGACGCCCATGCCTACGATAACCCGGGGACAGATGGCATATTCGAGATAACCCTAACTGCCACTGACCCATCCGGCCGGTCCGGCAGCATCGATGTGGCTCTCAGGCCCTCCGGCTCGGCAGGGTCGCCTACTGTGAGAGGTCCCGAGGAAATCAGGTACCCCGAGAACGGCACCTGGCCGTTGGCCACCTACTCCGCCACTGCCTCCAACCCGGACCGCGACATTCATGGCTGGATAATCAGCATTGAGACCGGCGGCGGCGACGGTGACTTCTTCGACATCGACAATAACGGTGTGCTTACTTTCACACAGCCCCCAGACTACGAGGACCAGGCGGACGAGAACGGGGACAACACGTACTCGTTCACCATCACGGCCTACGACACCAGTCCTCCCAATGGGCGAAGACCCGGCCGGACTTCATTTAGGGTGCGCGTCACCGTCGCCGACGTGAACGAACCGCCGGAGTTCGACTCGGCCACAGCCACCCGCGAGGTCCCCGAAAACACGGAGGCGGGCGAGAACATCGGCGCTCCGGTAACGGCCACCGACCCGGACACCGGCGACACCCCGGCCTACACACTTGGCGGGACGGATGCCAACTTCTTCGACATAGATGCATCGACCGGCCAGTTGCGGACCCAGGCCGCGCTGGACCACGAGACCAAGTCCAGCTACACAGTGACCGTGACGGCTTCCGACGGCGCACTCACCGCTGCCGTGGACGTGACGGTCACGGTCACCAACATTGACGAAGCAGGGACGGTCACTCTATCTACGGACCAGCCCCCGGCCCGCGCCGAAATCACTGCCGCTCTGACCGACCCCGACGAGGGTGTTACCGGCGCCGTCTGGCAGTGGGAGAGGTCCGGTGACGGGAACACCGGTTGGGCCGGCATCGGGACCGGTTCCCCCTCCTACACTCCGGTTGCCGGGGACGTGGGGTATCACCTGCGGGCCACGGCATCCTATACCGACGGGCACGGGCCGGGCAAGACCGCGCAGGCAGCATCAACCCAGGCAGTCCAGGCCGGAGCAAACCGCCCGCCGGAGTTCGACTCGGCCACAGCCACCCGCGAGGTCCCCGAAAACACGGAGGCGGGCGAGAACATCGGTGACCCGGTAACAGCCGCCGACCCGGACACCGGCGACACCCTGACCTACACTCTGGAGGGCGCGGACTTAGATTCGTTCGACATTGACAGCGCCAGCGGCCAGATACAAACAAAGCCTGGGGTGACCTACGACCACGAGAGCAAGTCCAGCTACTCTGTAACGGTCAAGGCGGATGACAACAACGGCGGCACTGCCACCATCGACGTGACCATCACCGTCGCCGACGTTGACGAACCGCCGGAGTTCGACTCGGCCACAGCCACCCGCGAGGTCCCCGAAAACACGGAGGCGGGCGAGAACATCGGTGACCCGGTAACAGCCGCCGACCCCGACACCGGCGACACCCCGGCCTACACTCTGGAGGGCGCGGACTTAGATTCGTTCGACATTGACAGCGCCAGCGGCCAGATACAAACAAAGCCTGGGGTGACCTACGACCACGAGAGCAAGTCCAGCTACTCTGTAACGGTCAAGGCGGATGACAACAACGGCGGCACTGCCACCATCGACGTGACCATCACCGTCGCCGACGTGAACGAACCGCCGGAGTTCGACTCGGCCACAGCCACCCGCGAGGTCCCCGAAAACACGGAGGCGGGCGAGAACATCGGCGCTCCGGTAACGGCCACCGACCCCGACACCGGCGACACCCCGGCCTACACTCTGGAGGGCGCGGACTTAGATTCGTTCGACATTGACAGCGCCAGCGGCCAGATACAAACAAAGCCTGGGGTGACCTACGACCACGAGAGCAAGTCCAGCTACTCTGTAACGGTCAAGGCGGATGACAACAACGGCGGCACTGCCACCATCGACGTGACCATCACCGTCGCCGACGTGAACGAACCGCCGGAGTTCGACTCGGCCACAGCCACCCGCGGGGTCCCCGAAAACACGGAGGCGGTCGAGAACATCGGCGCTCCGGTAACGGCCACCGACCCCGACACCGGCGACACCCCGGCCTACACTCTGGAGGGCGCGGACTTAGATTCGTTCGACATTGACAGCGCCAGCGGCCAGATACAAACAAAGCCTGGGGTGACCTACGACCACGAGAGCAAGTCCAGCTACTCTGTAACGGTCAAGGCGGATGACAACAACGGCGGCACTGCCACCATCGACGTGACCATCACCGTCGCCGACGTGAACGAACCGCCGGAGTTCGACTCGGCCGCAGCCACCCGCGAGGTCCCCGAAAACACGGAGGCGGGCGAGAACATCGGCGCTCCGGTAACGGCCACCGACCCGGACACCGGCGACACCCCGGCCTACACTCTGGAGGGCGCGGACTTAGATTCGTTCGACATTGACAGCGCCAGCGGCCAGATACAAACAAAGCCTGGGGTGACCTACGACCACGAGAGCAAGTCCAGCTACTCTGTAACGGTCAAGGCGGATGACAACAACGGCGGCACTGCCACCATCGACGTGACCATCACCGTCGCCGACGTGAACGAACCGCCGGAGTTCGACTCGGCCACAGCCACCCGCGAGGTCCCCGAAAACACGGAGGCGGGCGAGAACATCGGCGCTCCGGTAACGGCCACCGACCCCGACACCGGCGACACCCCGGCCTACACTCTGGAGGGCGCGGACTTAGATTCGTTCGACATTGACAGCGCCAGCGGCCAGATACAAACAAAGCCTGGGGTGACCTACGACCACGAGGTCAAGTCCAGCTACTCTGTAACGGTCAAGGCGGATCACAACAACGGCGGCACTGCCACCATCGACGTGACCATCACCGTCGCCGACGTGAACGAACCGCCGGAGTTCGACTCGGCCGCAGCCACCCGCGAGGTCCCCGAAAACACGGAGGCGGGCGAGAACATCGGCGCTCCGGTAACGGCCATCGACCCGGACACCGGCGACACCCCGGCCTACACTCTGGAGGGCGCGGACTTAGATTCGTTCGACATTGACAGCGCCAGCGGCCAGATACAAACAAAGCCTGGGGTGACCTACGACCACGAGAGCAAGTCCAGCTACTCTGTAACGGTCAAGGCGGATGACAACAACGGCGGCACTGCCACCATCGACGTGACCATCACCGTCGCCGACGTGAACGAACCGCCGGAGTTCGACTCGGCCACAGCCACCCGCGAGGTCCCCGAAAACACGGAGGCGGGCGAGAACATCGGCGCTCCGGTAACGGCCACCGACCCCGACACCGGCGACACCCCGGCCTACACTCTGGAGGGCGCGGACTTAGATTCGTTCGACATTGACAGCGCCAGCGGCCAGATACAAACAAAGCCTGGGGTGACCTACGACCACGAGAGCAAGTCCAGCTACTCTGTAACGGTCAAGGCGGATGACAACAACGGCGGCACTGCCACCATCGACGTGACCATCACCGTCGCCGACGTGAACGAACCGCCGGAGTTCGACTCGGCCACAGCCACCCGCGGGGTCCCCGAAAACACGGAGGCGGTCGAGAACATCGGCGCTCCGGTAACGGCCGCCGACCCGGACACCGGCGACACCCCGGCCTACACACTTGGCGGGACGGATGCCAACTTCTTCGACATCGACACATCGACCGGCCAGTTGCAGACCCAGGCCGCCCTGGACTACGAGACCAAGTCCAGCTACACAGTGACCGTGACGGCTTCCGACGGCGCACTCACCGCTACCGTAGACGTGACGGTCACTGTCACCAACATTGACGAAGCAGGGACGGTTGCTCTATCTACGAACCAGCCCCCGGCCCGCGCCGAAATCACTGCCGCTCTGACCGACCCCGACGAGGGTGTTACCGGCGCCGTCTGGCAGTGGGAGAGGTCCAGTGACGGGAACACCGATTGGGCCGGCATCGGGACCAGTTCCCCCTCCTACACGCCGGTTGACGGAGACGTGGGGTATCACCTGCGGGCCAGGGCATCCTACACCGACGGGCACGGGCCGGGCAAGACCGCGCAGGCAGCATCAACCCAGGCAGTCCAGGCCGGAGCAAACCGCCCGCCGGAGTTCGACTCGGCCGCAGCCACCCGCGAGGTCCCCGAAAACACGGAGGCGGGCGAGAACATCGGCGCTCCGGTAACGGCCACCGACCCGGACACCGGCGACACCCTGACCTACACGCTGGGCGGCGCCGATGCGAGTTCGTTCGACATTGGCAGAAGCACGGGGCAGATCACGGTGGGCGCCGGGACGGCGCTGGACTACGCGGCAGGGGCCAGCTACACCGTCAGCGTTACGGCCGCTGACCCTTCCGGCTCCAGCGCCGCCATCGGCGTGACAATTGCGGTGTTCGCTGAGGATTTGGGTGAGTTGGGAAGTCGATATGACACAGACAACGACAAGAGGATCGGCAGGGATGAGGTCATCGCAGCCATAATCGAACACTTTGCCGACCGGATTACCAGGGACGAGCTGTTGGAGGTCGTCACCCTCTATCTCCCCAGTTAGTCAGCTTGGCTGGCTGAAGCATGAGAGGGTGGCATTTGCGCTGTCGCGGGATCGTGGCTCGTAAGGTAGTCCGTCAGTTCTAAACAGTTGCCAGCCCAGCGCAACTCAGGCCCCGCCATCAGCGGATACGATGTCGGGCACAGGCAGTCAGGAAGCACTGGCGGATATGTCACGCGGAGCATATCCGGCAAGTCCACCACGACGGACATCGCGGGCCTTTCGGCAGGTACAGACTATCAGGTGAGAGTGCGGGCCGTGAATGTGGACGGGGTGGGACCGTGGTCCCTGCCGGGCGAGGGCCGCACAGCCACGCTCGGAGGGACGCGCCTCGGCGCCGAGGCGGCGGGGGCGGCTTCGTCCCCATAACGCCCGAAATCGTATACAACCCGAATGATCTCCTTTTCACCGCCGAAAAGGACGGCGGGAACCCCAGGCTGGTTATACCATAAACGGCGTCGAAGGTTGTCTTGCCCTCTTTGACGTATTCAAAGCTCCGCTCCAGCTTGAAGACCTGTTGCGTATAGGGCCAGTCCAACGCGCCAACAAGCGCGGGGCTTAGATGGACCCGATAGTGGAACTGCTGCAGGCCCTGGCCCCGGCGGTCCCCAGGGAAATGAGCGTGATTGCGCTGTGTGACCGGGGCCTGACCAGCCCGAAACTGTGGCGCCAGATATGCGCTCAAGGCTGGCATCCATACATCAGGTATCCGAAAAACGTCACCTTCTGCGCCGATGGCGGTCGCCGCCTTCCCGCACGAACCTTCGTTCCCCGGCCGGATACCGGGTGGATTGGGACCGGGACGGCGTTCAGCAACGCAACACTAAAGCGCCGTTGCACGTTGATTGCAGTCTGGTATGTTGAGCAAGATGGACCGTGGACCATATTGACCGGCCTTCCGCCTGACCAGGCAGGCATGAGTTGGTACGTGCTCCGATTCTGGATTGAGGCGGGGTTCAAGGCGGTCAAGAGTGCCGGATGGCAATGGCAGAGGACGCGGAGGACTGTGATCGTCACCGTGTTCCAGGACCAGTCGTGGATCGTCCAACAGGAACCCACAGGCGGCACGCTGTAGCACCTTTTGAGCGGATATGGGCCAGTATCCTGTTGCTCTCGTATCCCTTGTCGGCTATCACGGACCCGGTCTCTATGCCGTCAAGCAAGGGAGTCACCTCGGGTGAGAGCGAAACGCAGAGGCCGGCCCTTTGCGTCGCACACCATGTGCATCCTGGTGCTCAGTCCACCTCGGGAACGCCCCAGAGCTTGGTCATTGTTCCCTCTTTTTCACCCGCCGCCTGCTGATGGGCCCGCACTATGAGCGTGATTACATGCCTGACGGAGACGATGCCATAGTCCACTACGCCCCGGGCGACCGGCCGCTGTGCGGCTCAGAGAGCATGACCGCGGTCTACACGGACGACCCGGCCCTGGTGGCCGGATGCCCCGACTGCCTGGAACTGGTTGCGGAGGACCTCGACGAGGACAACGAGCACTGGGCGAACTGCCTCCACTGCCAGCAGGAGATCACCGCCCGGAACGGCGTCTAATGGCGCCGGGCAGTCCGGAGGCCCTGCCCTCACTGCGGAAAGGCCGGATGGTAACGACCGGAAAGAACCGTGATGATTCCCGATGAAATGCTGGCCTGTTAGTTTGAACAAAAGGCCGGGCGCAAGAGGCTCGACGCGGGACATTCCCAAAGAGTAGTGATCCCTACTGGTTCGATGGAGTCATACAATGCGATGCCCACACTGCCTAAACTAATACCAAGGTGAAATACGCATATGGAGGAAGTCAACCGGCGGCGCCGGACCGCCCTCCAGGTACAGGTGGAAGAGTATCACTGTGGCGCCTGAGCCAATCTTCATCGCCCCGCAAATGTAGATTCCACCTTGGCTTTAGTTTAGAAGGGTTTTCCTGCTTCTGGTTAACGTCAGCATTTTTCCTTAATCGCTCTTCACAATGCCCCCGGTAAGCCTTGGCCAGCCACGTCGTTTGAGGAATGGTTGAGGCATCCTCGCCGAAGCCCGAAATCGTCACCATCTGAGCTGGCCTGCCCCTCCAACACCGCTCGACGTGCAAAAAGCCTTCCCATGCGCAGCACTCCTTGCAGACGGCCGTGTTCCCGCATGAAATCATGCCCCATATCCCAGCGCCGTCGCCGGCAGACTTGATATTTTTCTTAGGTCTCGGACATTGGAATTTCACATACTGGCACCGGTTTCTACCCGGTTTTTGCCAAATGGGATCGCGGTCCAGGAGTTTAACCCGGATCAGCGCTATCAAGTCTTCGGCGGGCTGGTCTGCTACTGATCCTTTGTCCTCGCCGAGCGAGCTAAGGTCACGGGCGTGAACGTGGAAATCCGACTTTAACAAGCCCCGAACCTTTTCCATTGCCTTGCGGCCCGGCTCGTCATTATCGCCGATCAGCAAAATTGGGAGCCCGGTTGATCCGGCCAGCTCCGCCATTTCGGAAAAGTCGGCCGAGGGTAGAGATTGGGCCCCTCGTGGCCCGCAGAAGCTGATCAATCCAGCGGCCGCCAGGATCGCGGAATCTTTTTCGCCCTCAGCCAGGCAGATCGCGACGGCGCTAGCCGGATCAGCCGGATCAAACCGCCGGAGCTGCCAGCCGTTGCCCTTTATCCCTGGAACCTTGCGGTCGCTGCCTTGCCGCCAGTGCCAGCCCAGCAGCCCGTCTTGACGCTGGTACTGAATCCATTCCCGGCGGTTAGCAGGTATGCCCGCTAGGTACGCGCGGCCCTGTATGGGCGTCACAGGAAGCAATGGTTTGGCGCTGATGGTCGATCGTAGGCGTGGAGGTGGTGGTGGAGTCCAGGCGAAAGGCTGGGAGCTGGTGATGCCGAGGCCAGCCAAGATTTCCGTTTGGGAGCATTGATGGGAATGGCAGTAGGCACGAGGCCCGTTATTCCACCAGACGGCAACGGACTTTTTCTTACCGCCGTGGACGGGGCACTTTTCGCGCAGGGTTCGGCCACCATTGGGCGTTGACAGTTGGTCTATCGTAGTATAACTTTGAAGCATAGATTGTCCTTTACGTGATGGTTTGGGAGAGTCTGGAAACGAGGCCCTGCGGAGTTAGCGCTGCGGGGTCTTTGCTTTGTTCCGGTGGGTCGTGCTTTTTGCGCTGGTGCGCTGAGAATTTGCGGTTAGACATTGGCATCCCGCAGTCAGCGCACTTGACCTTGAACGTTCTATTCCCCTTCATTGCGCCACCTTCCCTTACGCCGTCAGGTTGACGACTACCTCGTTGCGCTCTTTGTCCGGGGACTCCCACGTCAGGGTCAACTTGCCGTCCAACGCCATCCCGTTTACCTTGACGCCCAAGGTCTGACCAAGCACGTCCGTTATCGTCCGCAATACAGTAGCGTCAACTTCCGCTCTGGTGAAGGCGTCGCCCGACAGTCTCCCGGCTAACCAGCCCAGGCCGGCGTCCACCAATTGCCGATCAGACATTGCCGGAGACTCATCCTCCCCGAACCGCATTTTTGGCAGCGTCGGCAGAAGTTCCCGCGCCCGTTCCAGTGGGGCCGTGGAAACCCTCATCATCTTGTTATGCGCCATTGAACGCCTCCTTGAGTTAGTCTGTTAACTAAGATAGCAACCCGCCGTTGTAAATAGCAAGGGGTATGGGGCCGCGATTCCGAGCAAAACCCCCGTCACCCGGAGCAATGGTCATATGGTGCGACGGGGTGTTGGTTAAGTGGTGCAAAAGAAAAACGCCGGCGGGGAAGGGTAACCCGCCGGCGTCTGGGGGTCTGCTACGGGCGGGAGGACGAGTCGCGCCCTGAGGAGCCAGAGTTGATGGCTTGCCCGTGGGAATCCCGCAGGATGACGAATAGGCTGCGAGATGGTGAGGAACCACGAGGCGTGGCCTTGAATTCGTAGGTGCTCAAAACCGGTAAATCAACGGCAAACCAGTCGTTGTCGTGACGTTGGGAAGAATCCCTGATGGTTCCGTTGACGGACCCACCTAGAATAATGGTCCCTCTGGTCAAGATGTCGCCCGAGTAGTCGTCGTTCGAGAGTGGCGAGTTTCTGACTTGGACTTTGAGGTCGAACGTGTTCTGTACTGCGGTCCTCTGGCTGATCTTGATGTAATCGGGCGGACGATAGCGGTTGGTGTGGTGCAGGGACATTTTCCGGCGGTCCCGGAGGGGCCTGGTCGCCGTCCTGACCAGGCCCCTCCGGGACCGCCCTGTGGGGTTAGTGAGGAGCCTCCTGCAGATCCGTCAGACCCTCGGGCCCGGCGACGTGGATGTGGAGGTGCTCGACGTGGATGTGGACCTGGGGCGCCGGCGCGGCCAGCGGATCAGTAGTCCGGACTGCCCGGGTTGACCCGGGGAGCACCAGCTCCGCCTCCGCGGCGATGCCGGCAGACGTCGGCCTGACGTAGACCTTCCGCTCCGCGGCCAGCTCCACCAGGTGCTCCACCAGGTTGTCGGGGGATCCCCAGTGGACCGCGACGTTCCTGGCCGCGGCCAAGGCCTCGATCTCCGCGTCCGGCTCCATGTCCGTCAGGACTAGGACCGGGATCACGAAGGTCTTGTGCCGGAGCTGCTCCTGGACCAAGTCATGGATGGCCATGGCGGCGTCCCACGTCCCGGGGATCGGCGATTCCTTCCGGATCTGGCCCCGGTCGGTGACCAGGCGCCACTCGCCGTCAATCATGATGTACCTGCCACCCTTGGTCTGGATCCCGAAGGTTCCGACGTCCAGGATCCAGACCGCGAAGTCCAGCTGGGGAGCTGAGCTCAAGGGTTTGACCTCGTACAGGGCTAGCCCGTCGAGTTCCGAGGCTTCCAGGGCCTCGTAGATCAGCTTCTCCGCCCGCCGCGTCGGCGTGGCCTCACGGCAGGTCGGGAAGGGTGGGTAAATTTTCATTAGTGTCTCCTTGCGTTATGTTGACCCCGACGGACGGCGGCCGAGGGCCCACAAACAAGGGCCGCCGGACGGAGCTGGTGCGGCCGAAAGGCCGGCTACTCAGTAGTCTTCAGGGCCGCACCTGGCGGTGGGCGTCGGTAATGGCAGTGGGGATGGCGGTGGCCACCATGGGGCGTGATGATGCAGCGGCGGGCGAGGAATGCGCCGGCAGTGATGAGTTGCCGGATGAGACTTGGCGGGAGATAACGGTGGCGGAGGGATCCCAGGGTCCGAGGAGCTATATGTTCAGCGCCCAGCGGGTACGGGTAACCCGCAAGGGCAAGCCTGGCGAGGAGGCATGGGCTGTCTACCGCCGGAACCTGGACGGCAGCGAGCCCCGCTACTACCTGTCCAACGCTCTCGAAGACACAATGTTGGAGACTCTGGCGTACGTGGGCGGTTCCAGGTGGCGCATTGAATCGGAGGTCGAGACGGAAAAGGGTGACGTGGGGCTGGACGAATACGAGACCCGGAGTTGGGCTGGCTGGCATCACCACATAGCCATGTGCCTGCTGGGCGGAGCGTTCCTGCTGGGCTTGCAGCAGGATGGGGGGGGGAAGATGCCCCGGATCACCCGTCCCCAGGTGTACCGGGTGGTGCGGGAGATGCTGCCCCGGGAGCGGTTCGGGCCGGACGAGTTGCTGCTATGGCTGGTGGAGTCTCAACTACGTAACGAGCGGGCCTGCCGCTCCCACGAAAGACGCCGCTCCTCCCGCCGTGAAGGCCGGATGGAGCCGCCGGCGTGTTCAGCAACGGGCAAGAGCAGAGGACCCAGAGCGACGCCGCCCTGATCGCCCGGCTGTACCAGGAAATCGGACAGCTGGAGGTGGAGCGGGATTTCTTGGCGGAGAGGTCCGGTCCCATGGGTCGGAGCCGCGGAAGCTCCTATTTAGCTACGAAATAGCCCTTTCTTGCAGCCAGCTACCATATTACTTACCACTTTGCTTGTACCTGTATCTGTCATATATCAGTTATTGTTGCGCTGAATCAGTCCATACCTCCCCTTATAGCATCAATTTTTTTTGTAGACTTTGGCGGCTGCGGATGCCCTCACGGCACGAAGAAAAAGGCGGTGATGGAATGTCCATCACCGCCTCTTCTGTGACTCTGGCTGCGTGGTCCAGCTCATGGGTGAAATCGGGCGCCGGGTGGCCGGGAGCCGGGGTGTTCGGCGTTCGGACTACCAGTTGGGAGTACCGCGTCAGAGTGGACCGAGCGATGGGCAAGGCGCCGGTGATCGCTCGAGATTCCCCTGGAAGGGGCATTTCAGCCCTTCCGGGTAGAGTTGGGTTGCCCTGATGGGTGTTTGGGCCGAGATTGCACCGATCTGGGGCTGTGCGCTCTGCGCTTCCCGCATGATCCCGAACCCATCGCTGAAGGGATCGAGGGCGACTATCTTAGTCGTACCGGACCTGGAACCGCTTCCGGCTGCCCGCGAAGTAGGGGATTGTTCAACACTGATCCTCGGCGGTTTCGTCGTCAGGATCAGTTTCCATGTCCTCGATATCCTCCATTTTGTCTCCGTACTGGTTGTAGCCGAGTCCGCGGACGTGTGGTTCGTTGTTCAGAAGCTCGCGCAGCTGGGCCAGTTCGTCCGGATCCCAACCCATGGCCTCAGCGACGGCCTGGTCCCACAGGCGACGCACTTCGCACTCGCCGTCGCGGAACTGAGGCACTTCCATGTCCTTGGTGCGTTCCCAGCAGTCGACTAGAGTTTGACGGATACGGTCGTTCTTTATGTCAGGGATGCTGAGGTTATTTGTTGCCCGTGGTGAGTAGCTTGGGAACTCCAGCTTTTTCCCTGGACCCCGCATAATTTGAAGCCGTCCTGGCGTCGAGTTGGTAAAGACGGCGATAGCCTTCGCTTCGTCGGGCGACAAGCCGACCACGGGAAACCAACTCTTCCCAAGGTACTTGGCGTCGCTCGCGGTCGCAGTCAAACGTGCTGTACTGTTGTCTTGTCCGGCGGTTATCAGAAGGTGCGATGACCACTCGAGGTAATGTCTTGCCTGGCGTTCTCGTCCTTGCTTAAAAACCCAATGTCCGTCAGGTGTAGACTGGATCGTCTTTTGGCCTTCAGCGCCTTTCGATTCCAGTATAGGTATGCTTTCTTCGTTTTCTTGATTTGATCTGTCAAAGTTCTCACGTACCCTTCGGCTCCCGTCGTGAGTGATGCAACCTGGTATTGACCCAAGGGGTTGTAGGGTGGGATCGTGCGCAAATTCCTCGCCTGCTTTCGCTAATACTGGTGAACGCCAGATTGCTGGCGTCCAGTCGCCGGACTGAATGCTTTCCGCAGGCCAGTGAGACACTAGACCCCAGCCGTCCTCCATTTGTCCCTCTTCACACTTCAAGAGGGCTTGGTGCATTTCATCTACTTGCGTGTCGTCAGCTGGCAGTCTGTCCAAGTTGATGAACCGCGTTGGCGACTTCAGGCCATCATGACGACCCATGACGATGATGCTTTCGTTGACGTTGGTGTGTTGGCTCATATTGATGTTGCCGGGCTGATGGCAGGTCAGAATGGTATGGATGTAGTAGCGCTCAGCCAGTATGCGGCGCTCATTTAATCCAGACGGCGCGCAGAGGGCGATAGTCGGATTAATCATCGCCAGAATTCCTTCCTGCTTCCGAAGGCACCGATCCGCAAGCGCCACGAATAGTGGCCTTATGGAGTTCTTGTCGGTGAAGTCTTCCATTTCCTCGTCGTTGCGGACAAGTATGCGCTCCATTTCGTCCACACGGGATCGTAGTGCCTGCTGGATGTTGCCGGGAAACTTTTCTCCCATCTTGGCCCTGTTGGTGAACGGCGGATTCATGATGACGATGCCGGCGTCCTTGACCGCTTCCACCGCCTCTTCCAGCTCGGCGTCGTCTGGCTGGTTCCAGACGATCTGGGAGCCGATTTTGTCGTCGCCCAGGTTCAGTTCGTTGTCTCTGGTGACAATTGCCTTCTGGCCCAGCAGCTCAAGGGAGCCCGTTGATACCCTGGTGAGGTCCTCCGGCGATGGGCCGTAGGGCATCAGGTGCAGGCCCATCTTCCTGTACTGGATCTCTCGATTCCCAGCCGTCAGTTGCGATGCCGCCAGTTGCAGCGACATTGGATTGATGTCCAGTCCTTTGATGGTTTCTTCGACCGCCAGCTTTTGCAGTTGGGCGAGTTCCGATTCTTCTGCGCCCTGCTGCCGGGCCCGGCGTTTCATGTCGGTAAGTATGGCGGTCAGTAGGGTTCCGCTGCCGCAGGCCAGGTCCACGCTCTTGTGTTCGCGCCACACGTCGGGGTTGGTCCAGTCCTGTTCTCCGCAGGCGTCCAACGCCAGGCGAGCGGCGATGGACGCGGCTACCGGCCTGGTGAAGTAGGCGCCGTCACTGGCCTGGTTTCCCATGAATTCGTTGAATATAGGACCGGCGTGGTCGGTGCCCATCTCGGCGTAGGTCGTCGCGATTTCCTGGGCGGCGGCGGCCACATGGCGTAGTGCCTTTTCCAGGCCAGCTATCTTGCCGGTGTTCTCCGCGGCGTACACTGTTTCCAGGGCGGGTTCGATCACTGCTTTGAAGTCGTGGCGCATGATGCGCTCCCACTCCCGGCACAATCGCTTCACGACGTTCGCGTCGTTCTTGATTTCCGATAGATTGCTGATGGGCAGCCAGCTGCCGACGGCGATGCGCTGGTGAAGCATGGCGGCGTTCATCAGCAACAGGGCTGCTACATTGCAACTGTCGTTGCGCTTTCCCTCGGCCAGGTTATCCATTTGAAAGTGGTTGTCCAGTGTGGACTGCAGGCCGTCCTCCCGCAGGTGACGGCCTGCCTCCAGCACGCAGTCCCTCAGGATGTTCACGTCGCGCTCTACGTTGTTGCCTTTCAGGCCGGACTTGGTGAGCAGGTTCATCTTGATGGCCTTGGTGTTGTCATTGAGTCCGGTGAGCAGCAGCATTTGCAGCGCGTTCCGGTTGCTGCGTTCCATGGGATCCCTGGGCTTCCGCTTGCTGGTGTGCTCTATGCGCACGCCCTCGCCTTTGTTCACCATGCGGTGCGCCTTGTCTTTGGTACGCTTGATGTCTATAGGGCCGAGGATTTCGTCCGGCTTGGCGTTTTCTCTGGGAGCGCGGTCAACCCGGGTTTCGATACTGCTGTCAGCGTTCTGATGGGTGGTCAGCACTGTATGGATGTCGTTGGCAGTAACGTTGTCCGGCGTTAGTTTCTCCGGATGTTCCTCGGTTTCGTTGATTGCGGTCGTCCCTGGCGCCGGCGTGGGTTGCGGATAGAACGTTGCCTGCTGTTGTATCTCGAATTCCTCCGGTGGGTCCAGCGCAACGGCCGCGGACTTGGCTTCCTCGGAAACGGCGGATTGTTCTCTGACCCGCTCCTGCAGTTCGTTCAGGGGACGTAATCCCACGTCCTGGGGGCGTGCTTTGCGCTCTACGACCTGTTCGGCTGCTCTCTGGGCCTCGCCTACGGGGCCGACGTGATAGTGGTGGCGGATGTAGCCGGACTCCTGGTTCGCCACGCTGACCGCCGTGGCTACTATTTCCTGCGGGGGAGGAACGTAGAGCGTCATCAGTTCCGACAGTCGGTCTTCGATGCGGTCGTCGTGGGCGCGCAGGGCCAGCAGTATCTGGCCCAGTTCCTGCCAGCCGTCTTCCTTGCTGCTGGTCTGCAACCATTCTTCAGGGTCCGCCTGGGGCGGTATTACGATGGGGCATATGATGTAGCCCATTTTTTTCCCAGGAGCGGTGCGCATGGCGCGCCCGACTGCCTGAATAACGTCGATTGGACTCTTACGTGGTTCCAGGAATGCTACAGCGCTCAATGACGGGGAGTCGGTGCCCTCGCCGAAGATTCCCACGTTGAGGATGCCCCGGGGACTTTCACTGGTGGCCTGCGCCAGGTTGCCCTTAGCCTGCTCACGGAGCAGGACATTGGAGGATGCGTCCAGGTGTTCCAGCTTGTACTGGCTGGCCTGGCGGCCCGGCAGGTTGTCGTCCAGGTATTTCTGAATCCATTCCCTGGCGGTGTCGGACTGGAGGTCCTTGGCCATGTTCTTGGACTTGTCCACGGTGTTCATAAATGCGATGCAGGATTGAATCGCTACTTGTTCCTCTGCGTCATCGTCCTGCTGGGTGGCATTGCCCATGGCCAGGGCGAAGGCCAGCCCCCGGATGTAGTGGTCGGTGGTGAGGGCCTGTCGTCCCTTGCTTTGGGTGTTTTTGGCGAGCATGTTGGCGGCTCGGTAAGATTCGGGGTCGTTGATGCCGATGGCTATGATGCGGTAGTCGGACAGCCAGCCATTGTTCAGGGCCTTAATGTAGCTGCGCCGGTAGATTTCCACCCCGAACACGGTTTCGTCGTCCATTGAGCGGACGACCCACTCGTCGTTCTGGCGCTGGAGTTTCTCCTCGTCGTACACCTTGGGAGTGGCGGTTTGGTAGATGCGGTAGGTGGTGGGAAATGCATCGTTGTCGTGGCAGAGAGTGAAGTTCCGCAGGTTCGGATTCTTTGTGTTCTGCGCGTTCTTGCGTAGGCCGGCGGTCCTGTGGGCTTCGTCGCCGATCATCACGCAGGCCGTGGTCCCCGTACTGCGCAGGGCTTCCGCGACGCGATGTGCGCTTTGGTAGGTGCCAAAGATGACTCCAATGTCCTGTCGTTGTTTGGCTGCCTCAATCCATTCGCCGATTGTGCCGGCGTCAGTCGTGACCGCCCCCTTGATGGTGGATGCGCTGAAGTTGCTGCTGTCAGCGGTGGGATCTTTGAGCGTGTCGCGCTGGTCTTCCTTCTTGGGGTCGTAGCCGGCCGTTTCGTCGGAACAGACGGCCAGTGCGTTGATGCTGCCCCTGGCCTGTTGCAGGTACTCACGCCGGATTTGAGCGACCAAGGCGATGGAGGGGCACAGTACGACGGATACGTTTCCAGCGGGCGTTAGTTCCTCAACGATGCGCAGCGAGATGCGGGTTTTGCCGGTGCCGCATGGCAGGATGATTTTGCCGCGGGCCTGGCCTGCCGGCAGGCCGCCGCTATCTTTCTGGACGAGGTCCTGGAGAACGCGGATGGTTGTGGCGACGGCTTCGTCCTGCATGCACTGCTTGGTTTGTCTTGCCGTCTCCGGCGCGTCCGGCTGGCAGTGTGGGCAAGGCTGTTCGTCTTGTCCGCCGCTTTGGCCCAGCAGGTCTGCGTGAATGTTGATGGGCTTGATGGGACGATCAACGCCGGCCATGGAGAGGGCTGTCTCGGCCTGCGGGCTGAAGGGTGCTTCGCCGTTCGCGACCAGCCAGCGTTCCGCCCAGAATGGGTTGGATGATATGTTTGCAAAGGAGTCCAGCTCCTTTTTCTGGATTGCTACCGGTATGCCGTTCTCGAGGCGGCGGGACTTGCACTGAATGGCAACGTGACGACCGTCACTGCGTCGTGCGGCCACGACGTCGATGCCGATGTCCTGTTTGGTGGAGCCTGGGAAGACTGTTTCGCGGTCCGGCCATTCCGGCCAGGTCCAGCATTGGGTGATGTCCCATTCCTTGATGTGGGGACCGACGGCTGCGGTGAGGTTTTCCAGCCATTTGCCGCCTGACTGCTGGTCTCGCATTAATTCCAGCCTGTCGATTGCCTGTTCCACGGGGTCCGTGGGGTGTGGGAGCTTCGGCTGGGTATTCTGGAGCATGTTCCCCTCCCGGTGGTGGGTGGTCTCATGCAATTTTATATCTTCTCCCCTGCTTCGGGGTTAGGCTCTGACGGAGGTCAATTGACGGATGGTGGGGTTTCTCTCCGCGTCGCTCACATCTTCCCTAACCAGGCAATTTCATCCTCTGCAGCAGTGCTCTGGGCACGGCCGTGAAGGTTGACCCGGTGTCCACAGTCACCTCGAGGTCCTCGAACTGTCTGCGCTGTTGGTCTCCGACACGTATGGTTACAACCAGTTTTCCCACTGTGGCCTTTTCCTGAAATCGAGTCGAGTTTCGTCTTGGGTGCTCGCCGTTTTATTGCTCGTTATTGAGACTGCTGGTCCACCGGTCCCTGACCCCCAGCTAATACACCGGCCGAGGTGGTGGAGCGTCAAGCCTACGTGGAGGAGGCTTATCAAGCGTACGTGGAGGAGGGCTCTCCACCCTGAGTGGAGGCGTTAACTGTCTTTGCACGCCCGCCCTTCTCGATGGCGACATCAAAGATAAACTTTCGGCTCGCAATCAACGCCGGAATCACATGCGCCCGCAAATCCAACGAAAAGTTGGCGTACCGCAGTATGCCTGAAGTGACAAACTCGACTTGGTTAAAAATTGATAGAGCACTCGTCTGCTGTTCGTGGCGAGCGTTGCCCATAGCCCGTTCGTCTATATGCTCAAAAGCATCACGAATCGCCGTTAATGCTGGCAGTATCGTATCCACCTCGTCAGGTACGGTTGCCGCCACCAACCACTTGGCCGGGATATCCTTAACCATTCTGTCCGCTCGATTAAGTGCGATGCACATTAACTCCGCATTGCCCAGAGCCCGAAAAATCCGCGCTCTAGACTTGATGAAGAGCTCGTCAGGAGGGTTGTCAAACTCACTTATCGTACTGACGCAAAGTGCGTGAGCCGAATCTAGTCGGCGCGCCGCAGCAAAGAGATAATTGAAGAAATTCTGGTCTGGCGACGGCCCAATCTGCAACCAAGTCCACACGGTGTTTGCTATGACTGTGTACCCGTCCGAGTCCGGCGTGTTGTCCCGGTCAGTATCCTGTATGGTCACCTTCACGCTTCCCGGCGGAAATAACAATCGCTCACCGGGTTGGAGAACTATGCCCTCGCCGGAGTCCAGTTCGCCATAGTTGAGCGTTCTAGCCAAGACAGTGCTACCATCCCGGCTAGTCGGTATCACACGGAGAGCCACCAGCAGTTGACTATCTACATCCGCGTCCGACCCGAGATTGAAGCTCATATAGGTAAAACTTCACAATCAGTTTTGAGCCAAGGAGTCACGGGACAAGCTTCCAAGGACAGGAGGGAAAAGTATGCAGAATCTCAAACCATTCTTGGTCCGCTTCGCAAGAAGCGCGGTGCAAGAACCAGCGAAACCCGGAAACGGCCGACACGAGAAGGGGAACATACCCGATCCGCCCCCACCCCCAACCACCATTCACACCAGAGTCAACGCCGAAACCACGGACGAGAACTAAGGACCAAGGGGTAAGGAAACAGGATGTCAACAATACCGTTCCTGATTAAATTTGCCAGAGGATCGGGATCTCAAGACACCCCAGAGAACGAGTTAGGAAACAAGAAGCCCACTGACACCCAGGCAGCAGTTATCCCCCAGCCGCCGACTACTATACTCACGAAAGTTCAGAATGAAACAACTGACGATACCTGACACAGTATTGTTGGTCACGGCTTCTTACGACCAAGCTGCAGGCCTAGTGGAAAAAGCGCTCACGGACTCAGGAGAGAAGTGGTTCAGGCTCGACACTGATAAATTCCCCGGGGATGTCAAGTCCTCCTACTCACCAAGAAGCGGGTTCGCCTACTGGAAAGGAACCAACCGTGTAGAATCCTCAGAAATCAAAGCGGTTTGGTATCGGCGCAACGTATCTCCAGAACTCCCGCCCACGACGGACGAACACCATCGTGAGTTCTGTGGAAGGGAACAAAAAGCCTACATTGAGGGAACCCTGGCAACACTCAACGGAGTCAGATGGCTCAGCCACCCATCTACCACCGCAAGAGCGGAACTAAAGCTACTCCAACTCTCCATTGCCCATGATATTGGATTCGTCACCCCCCTCACAGCAACCACGAACGACCCAGGAACCGTCTCGGAGATGTCCCAAGACCACGAATTGGTCGCCAAAGCGGTCCGCTCGGGGTACGTGAACAGCCCCGAAGGGTTCAGAGCGATGTTCACAACACAATTATCCGAAGAGGACCTAGCCGACCTAGACGGGCTGGCTCTGGCACCAGCAACATTCCAGGAAATGGTGCCGAAAAAGTCGGACATAAGAGTGACCGTGGTGGGGCCAAAGATATTCGCGGCGGAAATTCTGTCCCAAGAACGGGAATCCAGCAAGATCGACTGGAGGGCGACAGACGATCCGCTCCTAAAGCACCGCCCGCACTGCCTCCCGAACGACATCGCCCAAAAATGTCGGCGGCTGACCTCGGAATTGGAGATCGACTTTGGCGCCATAGATCTGGCCCTCACCAACGAGGATTCCTACATTTTCTTCGAGATCAACCCTAATGGTGAGTGGCTGTGGATTCAACAACAACTCGGATTCCCGATAGCCGAATCAATCTCGGAATGGCTCACACAATGAGGAAGAAGTGGAGTCGATCCACAGGACGGGTGGTGGATAGGATCTGGCCCAGAATACTGGGCCCACGAGAAAGTTGCCCGGAGGAAAGAGAATTGACTCTCGAAGGATCTGAAGAAATCCTGCTCAAAGCGGAAGAATATGCACATGCCATCGCCGAGAAAGCGGAAGAACGCGAGACAGCCATAGACCGCAAATTATTCTCCCTGTTCTCCATCTCAACAGTGGCATCATCGGTCATGATAGCGTTACTAATTGGCGCCGCCACGATCACGGTGCCGGACGCAACCACAGAACCCCCATACCTAGTAATTCTCGCCATAGGGTTGGTCGCGTATATCGCCTTACAAATGTTGAACACCGTCAGGAACACTGTGAAGGGCCTGGAAGCCAGAGGTTACCGTAGAGCCACTCCCGAGTCAGTCATACCAAAGAAAGATGATGACAAGGCCAAGTATGTGACTCGGAAGATCAATGAAATGATGAATACCACCAGGCACAACGACTGGACGACCAACCGGAAACTTGAAGATATGAAGGTCGCCCACACGGCACTAGCGAACGCAGTTTGGGCAGCGTTAGCACTGCTGGTTACAGCACTGGGCCTGGCCATCTTCCGAATCCTCCAGTAAGTGTGGAGGAAGCCAAATGCCCCTTAACAAGCTGGCCCAGTCCCTCACCGGCACCTGCCGCCATTGCGGCCAGAAGACCGGCATCCTGCAACGCATCCACCCGGAATGCCGGCGGACCCACCAGGCCGGCATCCAGGAGATGACCCAACTCGCCACCCAGGCCGCAGCGGCCCACACCTTCAACGAGACCGCCCTCCGGCAGACCCTGGGGGCCATCGCCCAGCGCTCCCGCGCCACCCCCAGCCAGGACATCGACCGCGCCTTGGAGGAGGGGTTCCGGTAGGGAGTGGCCCAGGTGATGAGTGACGGCATCCTCACCCGCCAGAGGAGGAACGCCTCCGCACCCGCCAGAGGAGGAACGCCTCCGCACCTTCCGGGACAACCTCGCCCTAATGGCCACCCTCGACAATGCATCGTCGGACCGGCTAACCATGGAGGCCAGACCGCCAAGCCGGGTCAGACCCTGCCAGACGGACCCGCGTCCTGGCCCGGAACCGGCGCGGCTCCGCTCCGCATCATCGCCGCTATCGACCGACTCGGCGAGCAGTCCCTGTCTGGCGCCCCGCTGAAAGGGGGTCTGCGGGGCCTGGTCGGCAACGGGTCGGAGACTACCGCATTGTGTACGAACTGTTGGATGCCGAACTTGTCGTGCTAGTAGTCAGGGTGGCCCACTGGCGCGATGCCTACCGCCGAGCGTAGAAACCGGGATTCCCCTTATTACTTATTACTGAACACCTGTGCAAGCGTGGAGAGGGAAGTGCCTCCCGTTCCGCAAACGGGGGGTATGGAACAGGGCAAAAAAGACTGTCATTTCCGTGTTGAGGGAGGCGTTGCATTAACGTAAACTCCGGGGCATGACACAAATCTACGGATACATCCGCACCAGCCGCCGCCTCCAGGAGGGCGTCCCCGGGATGGACCCCGAGTCCCAGGAGCTTCAGCTCCGGAGGGCTGGTGTCCCCTGGGAGAACCTGTTCCGCGACATCGGCGTCTCGGGCTCCACCGGCACCCAGGAGCGCCGCGGATGGCGCTGTCTGGACAACCGCCTGGCCGGCGGCGACACCCTGGTGGTGGTGGCCATCGACCGCATCGGTCGAACTTGGCAGGACACCGTCAGGTCCATCTGCGCTCTCCGGGACTGCGGGGTCAAGATTCGTTCCCTGGCCGAGGCGGAAGCTCAGTGGACCCGCTACCTGGAGGCCGATGAGGGGAGCCCCGAGAGTTTTTTCGGGCAGATCCTGACCATGTTCGCCGCCTGGGTGGCGGACCAGGAGCTGGAGTCCATCAAGCGCCGTACCCGGGATGGTCTGGAGAGGGCCCGCCAGCAGGGGAAGGTCCTGGGACCTCCCCGTAAGGTCGGCCCAGGTCAGTTGGCGGCGATGCGGCGGATGCGGGAAGGAGGCGCTAGCCTCCGGATGATCGCCAGCGAGTTCGAGTGCTCACCCAGCACCGTGATGCGGGCGCTGCGGCGGGAAGGGGTGGCGCCATGACCACGGATGTGCCCCAGCCGAAACCTCACTGCCTACCGGCGGGACTGCTGCTAGCCCGACAAGTCATCGGCCGGATTTGAGAAGAGGCCCTGTTACAACGAGGAGATGAAAACGATGGATCAGTTGACTCTGACGCTGCACAAGACCAAGGACACGAAGAACAAGGTCGTTTATGGGACCAAGGACGGCGCCGTCATCCAGAGTGTCTACATCGACAAGGATGCTCTGGGCGACGTTCCACCCGCCACGCTTCAGGTGGTCATATCCCCGCAGGAAGCCTAGGTAGCCTCCTTGACTGGGGAACCACGATGGGGCGTCGTACCGGTGCAGCCGAGGTAAAGCGGACCGCTGGAGCCACGGGATGAAAAACCACTGCTCAACCTCCGGGGGAATCTGTCTCGCCTCAGCCTGCTGATCGTCGACGAACTGGGTTTGGTTCCACTTTCCAGGACTGGAGCAGAACTGCTCTTCGAGGTCTTCAGCCAGCGCTACAAGCGCGAGCCCATCCTGGTCACCACCAAGCGGTGATGTCGGTCTGTCCGACCTCGTCACAGACTTCCTGGAGGAACGGCCCTGGCCCATAAAGGGTTCACCAGGTCCGGTGTGACCTACTTCTGGACCACCTTAGAGATCCCCATGCTCTGGGGGCGGGACCCTTCGGGTCGGGCAGCTTTTCAGTTACCCTTCCTCTTCTGCATCATCCTCATCGCACAGGCCTGTGGACACTCAGCCAGCCGCTAGACGCTCAGCGTCATCGATGTAATCGGCGGTTTCTCTGATCCGGCGCTCAGTGTCCGCCAAAGGTTCGCAGAGGCCCAGGTAGAAGCAGTCACCGTGGAGCGACCCCTGCCGGATGTAATATCTGGCCACCAGGCGAGCCTGTCGCACATCCTGGTCCAGGCCCTCCAGATGCCTCAGTTCCGTCGATGTCTGCGGCGTCCGCTCCGGCTCGTCGCCGGTCCTGGCCAGCACCAAGGCGTCTGTGGCGCGCTTCGTAGCGCCCCAGGCCTTCTCGGCCGCATTCCGGACCTTTCCCTGAGCCAACATTTCCAGGGCGTCAGCCTGCAGGGCCCGGGCGTCGGTAAATATTTCGAGCACTCGGTCAGTGGCTACCATTCCTCTCCCCTTCTGGAGCAACGGGCAACGGGCGGGCCTCGTCGACAGTCAGGCTAGCTTTGGCCGATGAGAGATGGATCGGCTAGGGCCCGGACCTCGAAAAACGCCTTGGCCTTGCCGGCGACGTAACCTCGGACTCAGGCCAGATAGTCCCGGTCCCGTACCTACTGAACGGGGTCCTCGACGTCTTGGTCGATGTCCGCGGGCTCCGGAGCGCAGGCCGGCCTGTTGTTGGGATTAAGGACCATGATCACCTTCCTGTGGCCACGACCACACCGGCGGCGGCGTCGGCGGCCTGGTGCAGCGCCCTGAGTGCCCTCCGGAGCTCCTGGACCGATTGCTCCTGGTCGAAGTCGTCCGGGTCGGGTTCCCCGAGGTCCAGGTTCTCGGCAATGGCAATGGCGGATTGGACAGCGTCCGCCAGGTCCGCGGTCTTGCTGGCCGCTCGCTTCCTCGGGGCCGGTTCCCTCCCGTCGGCTTCTTGCCGGGCTTCCCGAAGTCTGAGTCGAACCAAATCCAAGCTGGCGGTGATCCCAAATTGGGACTTCAGACGTTCCTTCATCTGATCCGCGGTCAGCCCTTGTCGGCTCCAAGAAAGTAACTTGGCCGGGTCTAACTTCCTTGAGGCTGGCATGATGGTTATTTCCCCTAGCAGATTTTAGAGGATTTTACTAGCAACAATAAAAGGAGTCAAACCGGCGGGGTGGATTCGGGGGTTCAGGTTTCCCCGGGAACGGGGCAGAACGGCGTAGAGTCAATCAATGCTGTGGGTTTCAGAGGTTGAGTGGTATTGTGGAAACACCATCCCCGCCTCAGAAAACGTCGCTACGGGCGTCCCACGCAGCCGGGTTTTCCGGGGGTCGGCGGTTTTCAGCCATTTGAGGCTATCTTCGGGGCCCGGCACTGAATCCTGGCTAGAAACTTGGACGGAAACCCCGATTCTCTCCAAGCTGCCGGTTTCTTAGCGACGATTATCGATGTAACAGTGGGTTCTTGAACCGTATTACAGATACTATCATGCCACATAAGACTATAATACGTCTGTCTGGCGTAGCGCGAAACCCGGCCAATGGCTTTCCGGCCAGACCTCTAGGTATGCCTCCTTGAGCTGGGGAACCACGATTCAAAATCCGCCCACGGGTAGAAACGCGTCGTTGTAGACTAGGTAGCCTCCTTGACTGGGAACCACGATGGGGTGAAAAGAGGACGAGCGACAGGGGCTGGAAAGAACGACCCCATAGCTGTATAGCAATGAAGCATCCCAGGTAGCTATACGCCGGGCTATACAGGCCGAGCCTTACCCCTGGCCACGAATATCAGGAAGTGCAGCAGCCAAGCGGGGAGCGTGGCCACGTCAGGGAGCTCCGGCTCAGGCATCGCCCTCGCCAGGATGGCCTCCCGGCAGTAGGCAGCCACCTTCACCCCCTCCTCAGCAGCGGCCGCTTGCACGGCTTCGTATTGCTCAGGGCTCAGTGTGACGTTAAGTTGCTTTCTCGGCATAGCAGGCCGCTCCATGTATAGCACTCCGGCATCCCAACAGTAGCAGCAGCCCGCTATACAGCGTATAGCTGAAGGACGGCGGGTTTCGACCTTTCCGCGCCTCTCCGCCTAGACGCCGGCCAAGACCCCGACGAGGACCGCACCCAATGAGGTGGTCAAGCAGCCCAACACTCCCGCCACGGGGCTGCCCACCATCGCCGGGACGCCCAGACGGGGAAGCCCCAGACCTTCCGGACCAGCAACGGCTGGTTCCCCTACAATCTGGCCGCCAACCTGGCCCAGGGCTGAGCAGCCAGCTCCATCCAACATCCCACCCCCACCGCACCGGGAAACCTCTCTGCGCCACCGAGAGGGACGGATCCGCCACCCGCGGTGGCAGTTCATCAGACTAGGAGCCCAGCCTGGAGGAAATGAGGGCGCCGGGGCGGCGCTGCCAGCCCCTCCCAAGTCAGCCCTGGACGGGCTTATCACCTGCGGCAGTTGCGGAAAACCGATGCTCCGAGACGACACCCGGGGGGAGCAGGAGGCCTGCTCGCGGGCAGGTCGTTTCCGCAAAACGTTGGCCGGGATTTTGTGGATAGAATGAATGCATCCCCCCAAAACTGGAGGTGGTCATGCCGAGGGAGTTAGCAGCCGATACTGAGTACGTCTACCGGTGGTTGTGGCACTTGCCCTGGGCGTCCGCCGCAGACATCGCCCGGGTCACGGGCCTGAAGGCCTCGGCGGTCAGCAACGCGCTGAAGCGCGGGGAGACGGAGCTCAGGTGGTTCGTTTCGGCCCGCCTCGGCCGTGTGGCCCCGGTCGCGGCCCGGTACGTGGTTGCCAACAAGGGCGTCGCGGAGCTCCACGAGCGGTTCGACTGGAAGCCCTTCTGGTGGCATACCGCCGACGGGGTCGGGGCCCTCGCCCGACGACTGGAGGTCCTGGAGATGGCATACAACTATTTGCCCCTTTTGTGGCAGTCAAACTTGGTCAGCGTTCCCAAGTGCCACGTGTTTCAGGAGTGGGAAGAGATCGCATGGCAAACCGGGAAGCCGGTCATGCGCGCGGAGCTGGTCGAGACCGACTGGAGTAATGGCTACCTGGACAGCCTCCACTGGCTAAAAGATGGCCCTTTCGAGGCCGTCGCCACCTATTGCAACGGTAACCCGGAGCAGGGCTCTCTGCATATCCCGATCCTGTGGCGCGGCTCATTTCAGAAGCCTAATGATATAGCCTGGGTGCGGCGGGACATGGAGAAGGTGCTGCTGGAGGATGAGCGGTGGAACAAGCTGCCTACGGGACAGGCGCTCGGGAATTACTACCCGGGCATGGTGATATTCTGTCCGGACCGCGTCGCCGCTGCGGTGGTGCAGCGGAATTGGTTGCAGAGCTTGGTGATATTCTGTCCGGACCGCGTCGCCTGCCTCCTGGCGCAGGGCCCCTGAAAGATATCAAGGGAACCGTGGATTCCCTGGCCAAGCGCGCTTACCCCACCGTCAACGGGAAGCGGGCATTCCGGACATTCCGGGCCATCGACGGCTCTCCCGGGGTGACCCTGGAGCAGATATCGGCAGATATGGGGGTGGATAAAAAGGCCGTCCAAGCTCTGCTGAAGCCGATGGTCGGGGCCCACGTGATCACGGTCCAGGCGAACGGCCATTACCTGGATGTCTCCGGACGGGGCCTGCTGGCCGACTCCCAGAGGAGGTCTCGGAGCGGGGTGAAGAGGCGCTGGGGGGTCTATCAGGAGCCGGGCGGGGAGTACACCCGTGCCCAGCGGCTCCATAACCAAGGGCAGCTTGAGGCCATCCTCGCATTGCGCCGACACGGCTTCCCCGCATTCCCGACCATGGGCATCGTCATCGAAGCGTCGTACTGGGCGTCGAACCGGCGGCGGACGATCCGAGTGGCACCGGACGGGTGTGTGCTACTGCCCCCCGGGGTGTTGGCCTTCCTGGAGTATGAGCGGAGCGCGCAGACGCCAAAGGCTCTGGAGAGAAAGGCGCAGAACTACCGGCGGCTCGCCGACCTAGGGCTTCATGTCCCCGTCCTTTTCATCACGGATAGTACGGTACCCCGGAACCTTCCTGCGGAGCAAGCGACAAAGCAATCGCGGGAACGCTCCATAACGTCGGCCAAGAACCTGGCCGCACTCCGGTGCCCCATGCTGCTCGCCGCCGATATGGACTCGGTGCAGGCGGGTCCTCACGGGAAGGCCGTCATCCAAGACGGCGCACTCAGTGCGGGTGCACACTCGGGCTGCTGGTGGTACTGGTACAGTAACAGAGATGCCCCGAGCTCCACGGCCCCGATCGATCTTGGGGCCCAGCTTTACGTCCAAGACTCCGAAAGAATGGGATGGAGGGTGCCGCTGGACAACCCCTTCCGCGTGTTTTGATGGTCCGTCAGACCGCGGGGCGGAAATCCCGACTCATACATCCGTTTTCACACTTCTTTCTGAGCGTGAAACGACCCCTTTTAGCCCCTGAAAGCCCTTAAAACGGGCAAAAACAGGGCGCCACAATGGACCTATTATAGATACCTGTGGAAATACTGCCTGTCACGGGGCGCCAGTTTCACACTGTTTTTGGCCGATAAGGCTGGATTTCGGCGTCGGGATTTGGGCCTGAAGGCCCAGGTGATGCGGCCCCATGAGCCGCAGTCCACGATCGTCCAGACCCTGGATCTGGTAATGCATCCGGTGCCCTGGGAGTTGCTCCGGCGACTCCGCTCGCCGGTCCAGGGGTTCCTTCCCGGCCTGATGGCCAACTCCAGCGCCGCTGTTGATGAACACCGCCGGAGGGCGGGGATCCCCTCCGGCGGGTCCGGGGACGGTGAGCTCGTCGGAGGGCTCGGCAGGCTTCAGTTCGCCGCGGAACTCGCGTAGGATGCCGGCCATATCGCCCAGGGCGGCTTCGACGAGGGCGATGCCGGTGACACAGAACTCGCACCTGCAGATGCCATCGTGGACGGTTATGGACCAAACGTAACCCGTTGACCTGTTACTGCCACATTACGAGCTGGGTGTGGCCTAACTAATCTCTTTGCTAAGACCTTGGCTCTCCTTTACCTCCGCAATTTCACGAATGCTGAGGAGAAAATGACTAGTCTCGCCTTACCCAAGAATTACGTGGCCGAAGTCAGGATACCATCTAGTTTTTATATTACCGAACAGGTGCGAAACCCCCTGCCCAATCCTGAGGCGTTCGAAATCCTCAGGGGATATTGGAAACTTGAAGAGGGTTATGCTGAGTTAACTTTGGTGATTGAGTTTCCTGAAGCGAACCTTAGGCAGGCAGAGGACAAGGCACTTAATGTCGCTAACCAGATAGCTACAATTATGTCAGCTTACGGCAGTTCCCCAATAACTACTCTCAACGCTGCTATTCAGATTATTTTGGGTAAATCATGTACACATCGCCATCTTCAAATTGGTAACTGACTAGCCGCAGGCTATGACATATCGGCAACGGTGTAAAGGCCGATAGCCGCATATCCTGCGTATTGGCCTCAGCGGGCTCACCGGTTCCCCCTAAACGTTCCCTCCAGCAGGTTCCCCCAAGCTCAATTCTGGCTCCGCAAGTTAAGCGGGGGATTACGCTTCTTCCGATATTACCGTTCCGTAGGCGCTAACCCATTCGGTAAAAGCGGCGTAGCAGTTCTCGACGGGCTCGCAGTCGGGGCACGTGCTATGGAAGCTCAGTTCCACCCGCGCAAGGTTATCCTGCCAAGCGCGCCAGATTCGGTTGCCGGCGGAGATAGCGAACAGGCACACGCCGACGGGAACCAGCACCGGGCCGGCCGCAAGCAAGGCGGGGCCGGCCCCCAGGGATATGGCTACCGTGGTTCCGGCCGCTACCGCGCCACCGGCTACCCCGGCCGTCGTCACGTCCTTACCTGTGTCCTTGAGGGCTTCCTCGCGGGTTTTCTTACCCCGGGAGACGTTAATCCCGTTTTCCACCAGACTTACCGGCAATTCTAATACAGCGGTCCATAAGGCGCCCCGGCCAGCGCGTTTGGCCGCCGCAGCGCCCACTATCCCGGCGGCGTGGGCCGCGTTGCCGGTGCGGGCGCCGACGACTTCCAGTCTGGTCATGTTGCGAGATCCCCGCGCGGTATTGGCCCTGGCCGATTCCCATATGATGTTGGCAGAGTTGCGGGCTTGGCTGGGAACGTTGGCCACGGAGCGGATATGGCTGGCCTGCTTGCCGTTGGTAAACTGCCTTACCGGGCCCTCGCCCATGTTCCGGACTGGCCCCGGGACGCTGGAGCGGTAGAATTCTTGGGCGGCGGCCGGACCCCGGACTCCTCTCCCTCTCCCCAACCCGGCAATTCGAAATTTGTTCTGCATGGGCCCGCTAAGGTGCGACAGGAAAGGGGCTGGCTTTACTTGCTGCCCTTTGGCCAGTGCCGCCAGTAGGGCTGCCGGGCCCCGGTTGTTTTCAATGCCGTCGTATCTCCGGCGGTCGTCCCTGACGTAGAAAAAGTCCTGGAGCAACTCTTCGCCCTCAAGGACAAGGTGCCCGCAAAAGAGGCAAACCGATTCCTGTTTTGCCTGCTCAGGTTTCAGTTGGGCAGCAAAAACCTGGTAGCAGGATTTAGGTAGTTCATCCACCGGTCCATCGCCTTCCGGATATTCCAGGTGAAAATGGCGGTAATCGCGCCGGTTGACCTTCTTGGGAAGCTGCTCCGGCAAATCGGAAATGCATGGGGAACCTGGCAGTATCTGATGCTCGCAAACAAAGCAGTTGGTGTGCTGACCAGCCGTAACGTGCCACATTGTGGTCTCCTATGCAAGTGGTGGGATTCTGCCCGGTGGAGAACTAATCCTGGGGCACTTCTTCTTCTTCTTCTTCTTCTTCGATCGTTAGGCGCCGCAACTCCTCCTTGGCCTGCCTTATCTCCGCCACCTTGGATGCCACCACGTCGAAGAAGTGCTGGCGCGACTTTATGCCTTCGGTTATCAGGTAGTTGGCGGCCTCGGAGCGGCTGCCAACCACACCGGCCTCAATCAGGTCGTCCATACGGTCCAGGCTATCCTTGTCCACGCGCACCATAACCACGTTGTCCCGGACCTGGCGCTCGGTGGGCATCCGGTTGCGCACGGTTTCCCGGACGTTTTCCACGCCGGTGGCTGCCGCGTCGCGAACGCCCCGGCCCACTTCGGACAGGCCTTTGCCCATCGCTTCCACTCCCCGAATCACCCGTTCTCCGGACCCGGGAAAATTATCTTGTGCCATAACGCCACCTCCTAAGTTAACTTGGTAAGACGACAATGCTGTAATATATATTTGCAATTACAATATTACACACTTACAAAGTTGTCAAGTAATTATGGCAGGAAATTGAAGGCCAAGTTTGATTTGTTCGTAAAAACCCCTCGCCAGCCTGGGGCAAGGTGGGGATAATGTAATAAAAGGTCGTGGGCGCTGCGAGCTCTGGAACAACTAGAGTTCAACCCTTCGGCAAGCTCAGGGCAGGCTCTGCTCTGGCACCACGCCCTGCGGCTAGACATCGAGGAGACCCACCTGCCCCAGAAGACCCTCCACAACTTCCGCCGAACGACCGAAGACCAGCATTTCTCAGTCCATCCGACCTCCCGAAGAACCCCCGGTCGACCATGCCCGTCGTGACAAACAATGGGGTGCAAGTTCCAGTCCACAATATGGGCGCCACATTTTTGAGGAGGTGTCCCATGACGGACAACCTGAAGGAATACCCCTATCCCATCGGTCCGTTGGCGGAGTCGTTCCCACCGTTGTCCCCGGCGCAGCATGCCGCCCTGGTGGTCCGGATTGCCCAGCATAGTTTCCGTCCTGCCGTCATCGTCTGGAGGGAGGAGATCATTTTCGGAGTGGCACTCCTGAAGGCCTACAAAGAGGCTGGCGTGGAGCCCCGGTTCGAACAATTGGCCGACGATGCGGACCCGACCGAGGCTCTTGCCGCAGCGGCTATTCCTTTCCTGGAAATGGACAACAACGCGCGGGGGCGGGCAGCCTGGATGGCCTCAGAGTGGTCCACCCGGGGGAGGCCCCGGGATGAGGACCAAAATTCTGCAAATTTGCAGAATAAAACCCGGGCCGCCATGGCCGAACGGTTCGGAGTAAGCGTCCGGCTCATCAACTATTTCGCCCAGGTCCTGTCAGAGAACAGCAAGGCCGTGCCGGCGTTGCAGCAGGCGGTGAGGGAGTGGAAGATCAAGGGGACGGACGCCGCCCGGGTGATATCCCGCCCGGCCGTGGTGCAGGAGAGGGCGGTGGAGCTGGTGATGAGCAAGGAAGTCCGGACCGTCAGCCGGGCGGTGGAGCGGGTTGAGCGGGAGATGGCCGAGGCGGTGGAGGCGGCGGCCCTGGCGGACATGCTGGCGCAGCCATTGGATGAGACCATGACCCTGCACGTGGCGCAGATCGCCGACATACTCCGGCTGGTCCCGGCCAACACCGTCGACGCCATCATCACCCATCCTCCTCAGGCCGAGGACAAGCTGTTCATGTACTCCGACCTGGCGGCTCTCGCAGCCCACGCCCTGAAGCCCTCCGGCTTCATGGCAGTGCTGGGTAACGGCATGCTTCTGCCCCGGATGCTGGCGCATCTGGAGCACGAGGGGATCAGGTGGATTATGGAGCAGGACGTCCTCTCCCAGGGGCCGCCGGATCGTTCCGGGCGCCCGTACTTCCTGGACCTCCGCCGCAAGCCCCTGCTCGTCTACGGCAAGCCCGCCTTCCAGCCCGCCGGTGTGGACGACCTGATCACAGTTCCCCCGCCGGAGGAGTTGCCCGCAGGCCTCGACCGGAACGAGACCACCATGGACTTGATCGTCAAGAAGTTGTGCCGGTCCGGACAGACGGTCTGCGACCCGATGATGCTGGATCGGGCCGGCACGGCGCTGGGGGCGAGGAAGCAGGGCTGCACCTTCATCGGCGCCACGGAGCATCAGTCCTCTCGGGACCGCATCCGGAAGCGGATGATGGAAGCAGAAGTAGACTGCGGTGGATAATCCGAAACCGGTTCACCCAGCGAAGGAGGAATGAACGAGTAGCTGCTAACGCAAACCCCGTCGGCGACACTGGGTCAAGTTTCCGTCGGCGTTGACAGTTACACTAGATGTAGGGAGTTGGTCCGGAGGTGACGACCATGCAGCACCCAACCGCATTCCTAACCCTTCGTCCCCATGCCGAGGGACGACCGGAGGATGCGGCGCTTGAACCGTTCCCCCTGGAGGAGCGAATCCTCGTGGTTCTGGCGCAGCAGCCGTGGGCCTCTGCCGCGAACCTCGCTAAAAGGCTCGACGTGTCGGAATCCGACATCCACAAGGCATGTCACGAGCTGGAGGAGAACAAAAAATTGATCGTCGGCCGCGGGGCTGTTGATTGCCGCTACGGTAGGCTTCGGTTTCTATACAGTCCTGTTTGCGCAGGACGCGAAGGACCGGTGTTGGGCACAGACCAGAGGCACGGACGGACAGTCCCGCTGGGAGCCCCTTCCCGACTCCATCGCCCCCGGAGAATCCAGCATTTCCGCAGGCCGCGGTGTCACCCGGACCTTTTGCAGCGATTTCACTACCAATACCGAAGCTGCCACCAGCATAGGAGTCCTTGCGGTCGCCTTCTTGATCATGCTATCGGTCGCAAGATTCCGTCGGACCACCCCATGAGCGATCCGAAAGGCGGGCTCCACTGCCCTGAAGACCGAGCCGCTCACTTGGCTCAGACCACTTTCCGGCCAGATTTCTAGGCCACCTAGCGGCGGCCGGCAAGACCATCGCCACCATAAATCAGGCCCGAGCCGCCATCTCCCACGCCCATGCCGCCGCGGGGATCGCCAAAGCGAATAACCCGGCCCGCCATCCGGTCGTGGCCGAAATGACCAAGGGTTGGCGCAATGTGGCGCCAGCGCCCAAACAGGCGGACGCACTCACCGGACCAGCCCTGGCCCGGATCCGGGAGACTGCCCGGCTTCCCAGGCGCGGACGCGGGGGACGCATGGAGTCCGCAGAGGCGGCACAGGCCCGGGGCGCCATCGACGTGGCCATCGTCGGTGTCATGTCCGACGGCGGGCTGAGAAGATCAGAGGCCGCGGCTTTGACCTGGGGAGACGTTGAGTTCTGGGCAGACGGCACGGGCCGCATCACCATCGAGAAGGGAAAGAACCAAATTGAACCCCTGACCGTGGCAGTGACCGAGACCACCGCCAGGGCGCTGCGCGAGATTCAGCCGAACGACGCCGACCCCACGGCTCCGGTGTTCGGCCTGACCGGCGAGGCCCTGGCTTGCCGGATACGTGCCTCAGCCAGGGCTGCCGGCCTGGGCGACGGTTTCTCCGGCCACAGCGGCCGCATCGGAATGGCACGGAGGATGGTGGCGGCAGGGGCGCCCAACGCGGCGGTGCAGCGCCAGGGCCGGTGAAAGCACGGAGACATGGTGGCCCGGCACACCCGGGGCGAGGCGTCGGGGGAGGCGCTGAAGTGGTTACACTGAGGATGCCACGACGCTGACATATGCTCAAACCAGCCGCACGATAAGCGGCCGCCGCGAAGCCGGGCGGCAGGCAGTCAACGACGCCAAGCCCGACGAGGTTCGGATGTGTCTCTACGCCGTCCAGCGGGGCGTCTGCCCAGGCTGCGGCATCCACCTACCACACTACCTGCGCTTCGAGGTGGATCACATCCTAGCGCTGAGAGACGATGGTGATCACCAGATGCGGAACTGGCAGCTGCTGTGCTCCTACTGCAATCGCGTGAAGGGAACCCAGGGGCGAAGCGGGTTTCGCATGAAGAAACCCGAACTGCGGGAGCACAATCTCAGGACTGGTGTGCTGGTGGATGAGCGACTGGCGACGCTCACCGGACGGCGGCTGGCCAATACCACCAGGAGATCGGACAGTAGCATCCTGATACCGACCCAAAACTTTAACTAGCAGACAACATAGGTTGGGGGAGCAGCATACCCTTTCGCCGCAGCAAGGCCATCATTGCTGCCACAGAGCACCGTAGGTGGCCCATGGTGGCGTTTTGGGACCACACACTGGCGCGTGGTCGACAAGGGGTTGACGAAGATGCGCTCCCACTCCGAAAAGACCAAGTTGGACCTGATGCCCAAAGACCTCCGTTCGTAGCGTTCGGCGATCTTCGTTATGTAACAGCTCCAGCGCTGAGCGCAGCTTTCATGCGAGGTGTACAGCGACCGTCTGGAGGTCTTCTAAGTGGAAATTGCCCGGATGCAGGACCCGGGCTTACAGGGACCGTATGACGAACCGTGCTCCCATCCGGATAAGCGACCACAGGGAGACGGTGGCGAACCGGGTGCAGACAATAACCGCTCCGACGCGGATCGGGTACAGCAACGCCCAAATCAGCGTTACCTCCCCGTACAGCGGTCCATTGACGGTTATCGTGTACTTGACCTCCACGCCGGGGTCTCCCGGCGCGAGAGCACCAGCATCCGCGGGCCCGATCAAGACCATTTCCGGCTGGTCCGGTTCTTCCATCATAGCGACGACGACCACAACCGCCAGCACTCCAACACTCAAGCCCAGGGCCGAGCCCGCCAGTCTGCCGAGCCGACCGCGACGCCAACCCAAGGCTGCCCCGGTGACGGTCCCGGTGAGCAGGGGAGCGGCAAGCAGGACAAGGAGGGCCACCAGTTTGACTTCGTTGATCGGTGCCAGCGAGAGCATCACCATTTCCTGTCGGGCGTCCCACCTTCAAAGATACCAGAGACCGTGCGCTTCTCTGCTTCAATCTTCATCCTCGGTCGTGCGCAGCTCCGGTTCGCTGAACCAACTTCTCACGTTGGAGCTCCGGCGTCGAGCAAAGAGAATGATGGTCGCCACGGCCATCGCCAAGCCGAGGGCGGTCAGGAACATTGCCGAAATATCGCTTGGCCGTCGGAAGAGGTTGTAACCACTCAGCCACGAGTTGAGCACGTCGATGCCGTTCACCAAGGCCATTGAAGATGGAGTCGCCCTCAACATAGGAAACGCCGTGAAGGTTCACGTACAGGTGGTACTGAACGGCGGCAGGAACACACTCCGGCACATTGATGTAGAAACCCTTGGTGAAACCATCGCCTTCCTCATTCGGAACAATCTCCCGAACAATCTCAGGGTGCAAATCGAATTGCTCCACCAAATTGCCGCTCAGGTCCAGATACGCGAGCCAGTTGGTAAATGCGCTCGACCGAGTGGTGGATTTGTTCATCGCCCGCGCCTAACAAACGGGCTGATCCGGACATCTGACTGCTAACCTTACTTAGCGGACTGTGGGGCTTCGGGCTTTCCGGCAAATATTCGTCCGCATAGGAGCCGTTTTAAGGCTCCTGTTTTTCCTGAGCCGACGTGAGGGACCACCCGCCTCAGGACTCAGCGTGCGCCTGGCTGGAAACAGCCCTGTTTACAGCCCTGGCTGTAAACCCTCACTTCCCGTAGCTGAGGGGGCGGCTGGAAACCCCAGTTGCAGAACCTTTGGCAGAATCCTATACTTCAGGTATTCCAGCCAGGGGTAGAGCAGGATGACGGTGTACGGCTATGCCAGGGTCTCGATCAGGGAGCCCGAGGACAAGAATCTGGACCTGCAGGTGGAGCGGCTGGTCCGCGCCGGCTGCTCCATGGGCAATATTCGAGCCGAGGAGGCCAGCGGGGCCAGGAACGACCGCGGCGGCCTCCTCGAACTGCTGGACCTGGTGGTCGAGGGGGACACCCTGGTGGTCACCCACATTGACCGGCTCTCCAGAGGCCTGACCTACGGGCTGCAGGTGATCGAGGGCCTGCATCATGCGGGAGTTGAGTTCCGGTCCCTGTCGGAGGACTTCGACACCTCGACGGCCACCGGCAAGCTCCAGCTCCAGATGGTGCTCGCCTTCAGCGAGTGGTGGCGGAACTCGATCAGGGAGCGCTCGGTCGCGGGGCAGGCGAAGGCGCGGGCCGAGGGGCGGGTCCCTGGCCGGCGGCCGAGCCTGAACGAGCGGCAACGGGAGTACATCCGGGCAGAGCGGTCGAAGGGAGTGAGCCAGCGGGAACTGGCCAAGCTCCTGGAGGTCAGCCGTTGGACCATCCAGCAGGTGGACAGGTAGCGGTTGGGGGGGCTGGGTGTGTCAACGCCGACGGCTGGCCCACGAAACCCTGGACAACAAGGCCAACAGGGAGCATGGCAAGACGGCTACTCACCAAAAAGAAGAGGGCAGTCGCCAATGTAACCCCGGCGCCCCCGGAAGAAAATCAGGAGGCAGGGCGCGGATACCAACGGGCTGGGAACTTCCTAGTCAACAAGCTTCCGGCGCCGGAGACCCGGCTTCATACACCGAGGCTGCAGACCGACCCCCCACACCGTGTGCACATAGATAGCAGAGCGACAACAACCAACGGAGGCCAGTGATGGCTGCAACGAAACTCCTAGAACCCCTGATAGATGCGCTGGAGGGGATCCGTGACCGAATTGGCCACCACGGAGCCCTGCTCAAGGAAAACGAAACCAGGACTCGCAGGTCTGCGATAGATCCCTTTCTGGACGTTCTGGGGTGGGACACCGAGGACCCCACAGCAGTCGTCCACGAATACAAGGTCAGCACCGGATGGGCAGACTACGCCCTCATGACGGAGGAGGGACGCCCCATCTTGGCTCTGGAAGCCAAGAAGTTGGGGGAACGTCTGGAACCTAACCGTACTCAGATGGTCACCTACGCGAACATCGTTGGAATCCCATACTGCGGCCTGACCGACGGTGACCACTGGGAGATCTACGACGTCTTCAAGCAGAAACCCCTAGAGGACAAGTGCATCCTCAAAGCCAGCATAGTGAATGACCCGATAGCTGGAACCGCCCTCAAATTCATGCTTCTGTGGAAGCCCAACATGCTGACCACTGACCCCATCCAGGCGCCTAGCCCTTTGGGCGACAAAACCGAAGATCCGCCGCCACCCGCTCCGCCAGAGGAAGGATGGACCAAACTTTCAGACTTCAAGTTCTCGAACCAGGGTCGGACTCCGACGAGGATAAGGTTCCCCGACCGTACAGAACGGGAACTGGCAACGGCCCGCCAGATGGTGACTGAGACCGCTGAGTGGCTCTACAAGAACAAACATCTGGTTCCAGGACTAGCACCCATCGCGTCGGGGAAAAAAAGGAACCTAGTCGAAGTGGACAGCGGGACCAACGACGAAGACCAGAACCATTACAAGAAAATCCTGGATTCCAATCTCCGAGTGCTCGTGAACCTCAGCAGGGGCGGCTGTCAGAGGGCATCTATAAAACTCGCCAAGGAATGCGGCCAGGACCCGGAGCAGTTCCTTCTCAACTGAGTACTCCACTGGAACTGCAAGGCACTCGGATGCAGCCGGATCCCGAACCTGGAAACCGTTATGGAGTCCTCGTCGCAAGATACCCAGTCCCTGAACGGAACCTGCCGCCACCGCGGCCAGAAAACAGGTCTCCTCCAACGGGATCACCCCCAGTGCCGGCAGAGCCACCAGGTCAGCTTCACCGAGATGATCCAGCTCACCGTCCAGGCCCGCGGCGGGGCAGGATCTTCGGAGTATCGCGCACCACGGTGCAACGGCGGCGGCAGGAACAGGAAGCTGTGAATCTTGAGGACTTACAGACTTCTTAGAAGAAAGCGAAGCAGATGCGTCGGCATGGTCCAGGACCTGACGGCGAGGTCAACGAAAACACGGTGCGGAACGCCCTGAAGGCGGGTACGGGAACATGGACGCAACAGCGGATTGTGCGAAGCAAACCAGGGAGACTGAGACAAGTGGGAACATGACCAACAGAAACTCGCTGCTGGGCCGGTCCAAGCCCAGCGAGAGGCTTACCAGGGAGGAGATCACGGCCCTCGACAAGGCGACCGTGCCTCCCGCGCCTGCCACCGCCGGCGATGGCCAGCCCAAGCCCGGGCAGCGTCTGGCGAGGTGCGGCCGCTGCAAAGTGGTCCTGGTCCTGGGGGGCGGGTGATGGTTCGGACAACCCCGATTACGTTAACCAGGAGGCATCGATGGCTGAAACTGAGTCGGTGGGATACGCATGGGATGTCTCAGACGGACAGCGGCGCCTCGTGGTGGCTGTGCACGGGAGTTTCGTGGCCACGTGGCTGGAACGCAGGGTATTCGGCGACATAACGCGAGCCCTGGAAGCGGTTGCGGGGGAAGGGACCACGGTCCGGTTCGAGGCCGGTGAGCTCAGCTCCAAAGCAGCCGGTCCCGGCAAGAATACTGCACCAAAAACCCGACCGTCGGGACCAACGGTCCTCCAGAAGCCGGAACACCGCGTCCCCCAGCCCAACGGCAACAGCGCCCATCAGGAAACACCCGCGGCCCAAGCTGGCGACACACACAAAGACCGCTGGGAGTACGAACAGGCCCGGAACAAGAGTCCAGAGCGTGAACCACTACCTGGGTGTCTGTTCGCTATGTTGTTAGCCTTAGATGGATGGCTGATCGCTCACGCAAACAAAGTAAACGCCCTGCGCCCAAGTCGCAAGTAGTGTCGTGAGTCTGTCGCAAGTTTTGGCACGAGTTTGTCGCAAGATCAGACGGTTCCATCTGCGAGGACGTATTCGAGGCGGTTCGTGCTGCCCCGGCGGAGAAGCAATCCCTTCTCTATCAGTCCCCTGAGGTCACGTTGGAGCGTGCGCCGCTGAATTCCTGGGCACAGATGCTCGAACTCGTTGATGGTAACTCTCCCGGACTCCAGCACATGACGAAGGGCGAGCACCTGTCGATCCGTCAGGTCGTGCCGGCGAGCGAGGATGTCCTGCTGAATCGCCAACTCTCCTCGCCGCTTAACCTCGGCGAGCTGGGTGGCAAGGCCGATGGCGAAGAATTCGATCCAACCCGTCATGTCCATGTTCGTCCGCCGTACGCTCTGGAGAGCCCGGTAGAAGGCCATGCGGTCCCGGTCGTAGTATTCGCTGATGGTGAACAGCCGCTTGAAGTCGTAGCCCGCCCGGTAGAGACACAAGGTCGAGAGGAGCCTTGACGTGCGGCCGTTGCCATCGAGGAAAGGATGAATGTGAACTAACTGGAATTGGGCGATCCCACTTGCAATGACAGGATGTATGTCGCCAGGTCGATTCAGCCAACTAACGAGCTCGCGCATGAGAATAGGCACGTCGCGGACCGGAGGCGGAGTGTATATCGTTTCGCCGGTCGCTGAGTTGACGACATAGTTCTGGACACGCCGGTATTGCCCCGGTGCGGCTGACCCTCCACTGACGCCGGAAACCAGATGCCTGTGGATATCAAGGATAAGCCTCTCAGTGATTGGACCGCCATCGTTCAGGTACGTGCTGACGAACTCGAAAGCGTCGCGGTAGTTGAGCAGTTCGCGCGTGTCGTCCGGGTCCGCCCCGGGAACATCATCGCCCGCCAGAAGGTCTGCGGCCTCCTCAATGGTAAGGCGGGTCCCCTCGATATGCGTCGTATGGTGCGCTTCGAGAAGGAATGCCCGTGAGCGCATAGAGTCGATCCACTCGTCCGACAGACTCGCAGCGTCGAGGAACCCGCGGGCGCGCTCAATCTCGGTGAGGGCCGCTGCGATTGCGTTCGTAATGGAGAAGCGCGGAGTGAATCTCATACTGCCTTCGTCATTCTGTCCTACACCGACACCACCGTATCGGTGTCTCCCGCGGCGAAGGCGTTCATGTAGGCGAGAATGAGATCGCGTGTGCGGTAGGAACCGAACGCGGCTTCGTCTTGCCGCTGGACTATAGGGAAGGTGTCGAGCACGTAGCCCGCGTCCTCTCTGGATAGCCCGTAGAGGTGGAAGTAGAGGGCGTCGAGCCGCGCCCGCAGGTGGCGGCGTTCCTCGCCGTCCCAGATGAAGGGCGGGCCATCGTAGCCCAGGTCCCTGGCGAAGGGAATCATGTCGTTGGCGGTGTAGGTGAGCCGCAGCACGTGTTCCCGGACAAGCTCGCGGGCAGTGGTATTGCCGAACCGCCGGTCGTAATCGCCGTCGGCCACCACGGGCAGTTGCTCCACGATGTACCAATTCAGATGAGTCCCCTGCGCTTTCTGCCTGACGATGAAGTCCAAGCATAGACAATTGAGGTTCGCTGCGGCCGTCGCCGCAAGTTCGGCTGACAATGCCTCCTCACCGCCTATGAGTAGCGGAACGGTGTTGCCGTATCCTGCCCAGGGCACGAGCGCGACTATCGCCGTGCGCGCGTCAGTCGGACGGGCAATGTCTCTGAACCCGATAGCGTACCCTCGTCCGTCCGGGATTACCGGCGCAACCTGGGACGCGGGAATCCAGTATTGAGACTGGGGAAGAAATATCGGATCCGCGTGCTGCTCGTCGGTCACCTCCTCACTCAGGTAGGGGTTATGGGTATTCTCCGGGTTTATGACGACGGAGTTAGCCCGGTGGTCGAATTGATGAATCATTCGGCCCTGATACAATGGCAGGTACAACTCATCGCCCCTGCGCCAGCGGTTGCCCTGGACGGGGTAGAAACCCTCCGAATCGAGTTGGGTCGCCGTCCGAAACAGGTGTGAATCGTTGGTCATATGGAACATCGTGTGGTATCGGACGGGCCACGCTTTGCGCTCTTCGCCCTGTGAACGGTCGACCAGCACCGGATGCCGCTCGTAGATGCGCCGGGTGATCTCCGCGTCCCGCCTCGTGCGAAATATGGGCGCGGTGCCGGTGTTAGGGTTCACACGGGCGAAGTCCGAGGAGGCCAACGCAAAGCAGCGGTTCCGGTCGCTGATGGTTTCGATATCGTGTAGGAAGAAGGCGCACTCGGTCTCGTCGAACCGCCGTTCCGCACCGCCGAATATCAGGGCGCAGAACTTGAACGATGCGTGGACATCCTTGAAAAATATCTTCCTGTTCTCGAAGTCGAACAGGCCTCCTACTCGTCCGCTACTGGAAAGGGATTTGAAGAAGGCGGAAGCGGTCTTGTCGGCGTAGATACCCGACGGCGTGAGCAGCCCGACGAATCCGTCCGGCTTGATCAACCCCATGGCGCGCTCGACGAACAGCGAATAGAGGTTGATGTCGCCGCCGCCCAGCAGGGGATAGTTCCCGGACGCGCGAATCAACTCGCCCAGCTTATCCGCTCGCTCCTTCGCGGCGTCGAATTCGTCCGCCAGAGGCGCGCCCTTGTCGCGCAGTTGCTGAATGCCTGTTTTCCGTGCGGCCGCTGTCGGGGCCAGGGCCAGCTCCGGTGAGCGCGTGGAGAACCACTCCACCTCTTGGAGTTTGATGCGGTCCCACGGCGGGTTGCCGATGACGGCGTCGAAGCCGCCAACCGGCTGTTCTTCCTGCCACCGCTGCCAGACGCCGGGGAAGGCCGCCTCCCAATGCAGGAAGCCTTCGCGGTCCGCGACGGACCGGGCATCGCTCCACAACTCTTTGAACCCTGACCAGGAAGTGTCATCGCCGCCGGTCTCTCCATCCCCAACGGCGTCAGGACCCTGCGACAGGAGGCTGTACGCCTCGTTAGGCCGGCTGCCCAGAGTTTCAACCAGGAGAGTCTCGACCGCGGCGCGCGCTTTTCCCCTCATGTCCGAGGTCAGCCAGCGCAGGCCGCACAGGAAATCGAGCAGACCTCGAAGGTTGGCCGTCGTGTCCTCGACGCCACGGAACAACTCGGCCGACTCCCGCACCTCCGCAACGTCCGCGTCCGACATCTCCTCTATGCGCTGCATCCCACTGGTGGCGGCCTCCGCGCCGGCTATGGCGGAGCTTGCGAACAGCCCCCCAAGCCGGTTCAACTGAGCCGTGGCCTCCGGAACACGGAGACCGACCAGGGAGTCGCCGCAGCGGAGGTGGTGGTCCAAGAACGACAGCGGCGCCCCGACCGTGAAGCTGTGCAGCCACAGCGACACCTTGGCGAGCTCGACGGTGAGCGGGTTCTTGTCCACGCCGTAGATGCAGCGTTTCAGCACCATCCGCCGGATGATGGATTGGTCGGTCAACTGGGCCTCGTCCATGACCCAATCCGACGCTTGGGCTCGCTGGAGGATGTCCCGCCGAATTGCCGCCACCCGTTCCACAAGCGGGGATGAGTACTCGCCGTCCAGCCACTCCGGCACCGCCGGCGCGTACTCCGCTACCTCCGCAATGTAGTCCGATAGGAAGTCAACGGCGGTGACCAGAAAGTGACCGCTTCCCATCGCCGGGTCCAGCACCTTCAGGTCGAGTACGGCTTCGGCCGGGTCCAGCGCAAGCAACTCGGCATGTCGCTCGGCGATGGCACGGTGGTCGCTCCTCAAGTCCTCCGACTTGTCCTCGAACGCCTTCAGGCGCTCTTCGGCCAGCGGCTTCAGAGTCCGGTCAACGATCAGGTCGACGAGCTCTTGAGGCGTGAAGAAGCTGCCGCTGTCCTTGCGGGCATAGCTGTTGGGACGCACTACGATCCCGCCATTGTCGTCCCGGACAGGCTCACGTTCCAAGAGCCTCTCGTAGATGGAGCCAAGCTGCTGCACGGACATGTCACGGTAGTTGACGAAGTGGCGTGTGCCCTCAGTCTCCGTATGGCTCAGGTCGTAGATGATGTCGCCGACGATCTTGTCCGTAAGGCGGGCCGTCTTGAGCAACGGGGCGGCTTCGGATGCAAACAGGCCGCCGTTGTAGGGCGGCAGACCGATGGACTCGTCGCCCTCGTCGCCCTCGTCGATTTGGCGGAACAGCGTCATCAGGTGGTCGTAGTAGCTGGAGGCGCTGGCGGAGAAGACGGCGCTGCCTTGCATCCTGTGCGCCACGTGGTCGCGGACCGGCTTCCGCAAACCGTAGTCCTCGTATCGCGGGTCGTTCACCGGGAGCAGTCCCCGGTCCTCGGCGTAGAGCACGAAGAGCAGCCGGTAGAGAAGGATGAGGGCTGCGTGACGGACACGGGACAGATCTTCGCCGGTGCCGTCGGCCAGGGCTTGCACCAGCTTGGGAAAGACCCTCTCGAATACGACGCTGGACAGGTCCTGGGCCACCTTCTCCTCGTACCGCCTCCCCTGGGCTAGCGCCGCTTCCAGGAAGCTGGTCGTGGCCCCCTGCTGCGGGGTGAAGGAATCGCGGCGGAACAGCAGGTAGAAGAGGCGGAGCCCGTCCTCGCCGCCGGACCCCAGCATCTCTCCGAGGTCGGCCTCGAAGTAGCCGGTGGCGCGTGGGCGGGCGCGGTAGTCATAGAGACGCCACAAGCCGCCGTTGGTCAGGAACCCCCACCGGATTCGGCTCTCCGACTCGATGTCAGCCGTCGAGAGGTATCGGAGAATTTGGCCGTGGGGCGTCCTGGATTGGCGTCCGGTGTCCCTGTCGCGGGCATCGAGGGAGAGACCGAACCGCTTGCTCTCCTCCACCACGATGGCATCCCGGAATCGTTCCTCAGAGTTGGCTCTCCCGGCGGCGCGCTCCTTGGATGCGGCATCGGTGAAGAGGAGATAGTCGGGTATGTCCTCGTTGCGGGTTGTCCCCTGCTGGGGAAGGTAGTCGGCCCATCCCAAGAGGTCCAGTACCGGGCGAATCAGCTCCTGCTCGGTGACGGCCTCGTTGGGGCCTTCGGAGCCGCTCAGCGCGTCGTAGCGTTGACAAACGCCATTCCGAAATGCCGCAAATGCCGTCGAGTCCGAGATGGACGTGCGCCACTCGGCGGTCGCCTTTATGCCTTCGGTCAGGAAGTAGTTCGTGAACAGATTGCCGGGCATGTCAGCTCCTAACCTCCGGTTTCATGCCATCACTCCAAGAGCACACTGATCTGCTCCAGCGCCTCTCCAACAACCTGGCGTGGGGCATGGCTCTCGAAACGGGCGCGTCTCGCCCGCCAGTCCAGGCTCTTGACCTGGTCGGCCAGCACAACTCCCGAGACGCTGCTTGTCGCGGGGAGGAGTACTTCAAAGGGGTATCCCTTGACTCTTGACGTTATTGGACGGGGATTATCTACTCGACACAAGACCCATTCAAGAGAGAGGGCATCATGGACTGGGATAAGATCCATACTATTCAGGATCTTCTTGACCCCACAAGCTCTGATAACTCTGAACAGTATGATACAAAAAGGACCGAAGCCAACGAGCTGCCTTTTCCTCCTCATAAGGTTAACATTGGAAGATTCTGAATCGAACTTTCCAACTGTCTCTCCAGATCAGCAAGCAAGGATGAAGCTGTCACTTGTTGCTGAAGCGGGTCGCCTCGATCCCATTGATTTCGGGCACCCGGATGTCCATCAATATGACATCCGGCACCAGCTCCCGGGCCCGGGACACCACTTCCTGACCATTGGCCGCCTCCCCTACTACTTCAATGTCTGGCATCTGCTCCAGCAATGTCCGGACCCCCTTTCGGAAAAGGGTATGGTCATCCGCCAGAAGAAGTCTAACCGGCTCCAACTCACACCCCCATTGTTGGGATAATAAGTCTCCATAGCCCTCCCGGGCAGCGGCACCCGGTGGGGACGTCTGGCCTTCATCCGGGCGGCGGGTGAAGCCCACGCCCGGTTCCCAGCTCGCCCTCTTCGCCACCTACAGCTATCACGGCTTCATCACCGATCGGGATGGGGAGATGCTGGAACTGGAGGCTGATCATCGCCGCCACGCCGAGATCGAGAATGCGATACGCGACCTCAAGTACGGCGTCGGGCTGAACCACATGCCCTCGGGGCGCTTCGCCGCCAACGGCGCCTGGCTGGCGGTACAGGTGATGGCGCACAACCTGGCCCGCTGGACAGCCCGCATCGGCCTGGGTGAACGGATCGCGACCACCAAAACCCTCAGGCGGCGCCGCTGGAGCTACTACAGGGAGGAACGCAGGCAATTCCATCCGGACTTCAAGGGAATAGGGCGCAATGAACGGTGTCCTTGCAGTTCGGGAGCCAAATATAAATGTTGTTGTTTGGGTAAGGAAAAAGTATATCCCCATTTTGTGATCTCCTTCTAACAGGGAAAGCCCGCGAGGGCCTACCTATGTCAATTGCTTGACGCGGGGACCACCGGCCAGCGCGTTGGGGAGGATAGGTCGTTACCCGTTGGAAGAACTCCAGGATGGGGCCGCCCGACGGCATGGTTACGGCCAAAGGCCGAAAAATATTGAAACTGTTAATCTGGGCGTAAAGTATTGCATGTCGTATAGCTTTTATGGTATAATGTCTGGCAGTCTCAACAAAAAAAGTCGTTGGGGCTCTTTTTTTGCCCAGGGTGAATCCGATCAAAAGCCCCGGTTTCTAGCCGGGGCTTTTTTATGTGTGCCGGGCATGAACGGCAGCTTGGAGGTGAAAGTCCTCTACCCATCCTGACGGAGGAGAAGGGTTAGCGAAGCGCAAGGGCATCGTTGCGAGGCGGTGTCTGAAGGAAGCGTGGAGCAATGTGGCGACTCGACGAACAGGAACCGGATAAGAGGCAGGTCTGGGCGGACGAGTGAGCATAAGGTCACGAAGTCCATATCCGTCAAGGGCCAGGGCTGTAAACCGGGATTCCCCAGATCAAACCAACTTTCCTGGATATAGCTCCTTCTGGGATACCGTCAAATATAATCCCGCATTCCAAGGGCATCAAATGCGGCCTGATTCGCTCAAATTCCCCGTTTTCATATAGCAACCACCGTCCTGCCAAGCCTAAAATCCCCAAACCGCTGGTCTACGCCCAAGTCTCCCCCTTGGGAACCTCTTTTGCGACCCCGTAACCGTAACCAATCCCGATGCTCCTGAGGTGGACTAGCCAGGAGCCTGGGGACGGGTGATCCGGGGCATCTTTTTCCCCCAATCCTGCTGCAAGCCCAGCAGGCACATGGCTATGTGGTGATGCCAGCCAGCCCAACTTCGGGTCTCGTATTCGTCCAGCCCCACGTCACCCTTTTCCGTCTCGAACTCCGATTCAATGCGCCACCTGGAACCGCCCACGTACGCCAGAGTCTCCAACATTGTGTCTTCGGGAGCGTTGGACAGGTAGTAGCGGGGCTCGCTGCCGTCCAGGTTCCGGCGGTAGACAGCCCATGCCCCCTCGCCAGGCTTGCCCTTGCGGGTTACCCGTACCCGCTGGGCGCTGAACATATAGCTCCTCGGCCCCTGGGATCCCTCCGCCACCGTTATCTCCCGCCAAGCCTCATCCGGCAACTCATCACTGCCAGCGCATTCCTCGCCCGCCGCTGCATCATCACGCCCCATGGTGGCCACCGCCATCCCCACTGCCATTACCGACGCCCACCGCCAGGTGCGGCCCTGAAGACCACTGAGTAGCCGGCCTTTCGGCCGCACCAGCTCCGTCCGGCGGCCCCTGTCGCAGGACCTCGGCCGCCGTCCGCAGGGGTCAAAATTGCGCAAGGAGACACGAATGAAAATTTACCCACCCTTCCCGACCTGCCGTGAGGCCACGCCGACGCGGCGGGCGGAGAAGCTGATCTACGAGACCCTGGAAGCCTCGGAACTCGACGGGCTAGCCCTGTACGAGGTCAAACCCTTGAGCTCAGCTCCCCAGCTGGACTTCGCGGTCTGGATCCTGGACGTCGGAACCTTCGGGATCCAGACCAAGGGTGGCAGGTACATCATGATTGACGGCGAGTGGCGCCTGGTCACCGACCGGGGCCAGATCCGGAAGGAATCGCCGATCCCCGGGACGTGGGACGCCGCCATGGCCATCCATGACTTGGTCCAGGAGCAGCTCCGGCACAAGACCTTCGTGATCCCGGTCCTGGTCCTGCCGGACATGGAGCCGGACGCGGAGATCGAGGCCTTGGCCGCGGCCAGGAACGTCGCGGTCCACTGGGGATCCCCCGACAACCTCGGGTCGACTCCGGTAAGGGGCAGGATCGTACGCTAAGTCCGCTATCGGCGTTTTGGCCACCGGTATTCGCCAGTGAGCAGGATGTGGGCCCACCCAAGGGGTGAGATGTGGGCCAGGAGCTCTGGCTCGACCGTCAGGTCGGCGTGTTTCCGCTGTCTGACCGCTTCGCCGAGATGGGCGGTATTCCAGTAAATGACGATGGCGGCGAGCAGGTTGAGCCCGGCCATGCGGTAGTGTTGGCCCTCGCTCGAGCGGTCGCGGATTTCGCCCTGGCGTCCGATCCGGAGCGCGTTCTTGAGCGCGTGATGAGCCTCGCCCTTGTTCAGGCCGGTGTTGGCCCGGCGCTGCATATCGGCGTCGAGCAGCCAGTCGACGATGAAGAGCGTTCGTTCGACCCGTCCGATTTCGCGGAGAGTGACGGCCAGTTCGTGCTGGCGCGGATAGGCCGCGAACTTTCGCAGCAGCTGGCTCGGCGGAAGGGCGCCGCTGGCCAGGGTGGCAGCAACCCGCAGGATGTCCGGCCAGTTCCGTACGATCACGTCCTCCCGGATTTTGTTGCCGGTCAATCCGATCAGGGGTTTCGGAACGCGTCTGGGCTCGAAGACATGCAGCCGTTTCGATGGCAGGTCCCGGATGCGTGGGATGAACCGATAGCCGAGCAGGGATGTGACGGCGAAGACCTGGTCGGTGAAACCGCCGGTGTCGGCGTATTGCTCGCGGATGCGCCGCCCAGCCCTGGTCATCAGCAACCCGTCGAGAATATAGGGCGCTTCGTTGACCGTGGCCGGGATTGTTTGCGTTGCGAAGGGTCCGAACCGGTCCGAGACATGGGTATAGGCCTTGAGGCCCGGTTCGCTGCCATAGCGGGCGTTGACGAGGTTCATCGCTTCGCCCTGTCGTGCGGCCGGGAAGAACTGCCCGTCGCTGGAGGCGGTAAGGCCCAGGCCCCAGAGGCGGGCCATGGGCAGTTGCGCCTGCGCCTCGATCACCATGGCCAGGGCCCGGTCTATCGCCTCGCTTTCGATATGCCAGCGCGAGAGGCGCGAGAGCTGGAAGAAGTCATGGGTGTTGGAGGCTTCGGCCATCTTGCTGAGACCCAGATTGAGCCCCTCGGCGAGGAGGACGTTCAGGAGTCCGATCCTATCTTTGCATGGCGCGCCCGTGCGCAGGTGCGTGAAAGCGTCGGTGAAACCGGTGGCGGCGTCCACCTCCAGCAGGATATCGGTGATCCGCACCTCGGGCAGGCGACGATAGAGGTCGAGCACGAGCTCATCGACGTCCTCCGGCACTGCGGAGGCGGGCCGGCCGATCCTGAGTTCGCCATTCTCGATGGCTCCGCCGGGTATCCTGCCGTGGTGCGCGGCATCGGCGAGGCGATCCAGGCCCTCGACCAAACCCGCCTTGCGCTCGGCCAACCACTCCCGGGCTTCGAAAGGAACCGCCAGCCGGGCCGTTGCGTGCGCTGCTTCGATCGGCGCCAGGGCGCGTTTTACATCGCCATAGCGCCGAGAGTGCGCGAGCCAGACGTCGCCAGAGCGGAAGGCGTCCCGCATATGGAAAAGCGCGGCGACTTCCCAAAGCCGGCGATCACCGGCCGGGCGAGCGTTGAGATGCTGATGCCACCTCGAATTGCGGCGCAGGAAGGTCCGGGGCATGTCGCGGGACCCGCCTCCGATAGCTCTCAACGCGGCAAGGATAGGTTCGCCGGCGCCGGAAGCCTGGATCTCGAGCGCGCGCAACATGCGCGGCGCATAACGCCGGAACCGGGGCCAGCCTTGAACCACGTGGGCCAGGGGATCGGCAGACATCGTGTCGCTCAGCTGCTCAGCCGCAGCGACAACGCCTTCGAGCTTCTGCCAGCCGCCGGCAGCCGCGACGGCCTCTTCAAGCGGCGCGCCGTCCCCTTTTGCCTCGAGCAGCGCCGCTCCAAGGGTCCTGAAGGAGGCCAGAGTATCGCGCAGTACTGTCCTCGAATCCTGAATGCGCGCATCGCTGCGCCGCTGCGCACTCCGGAAGGTCTGGCCGACGATCCGGTCATGGGTCTCGACCACAGCATCGGCGATAGCGCCGCGCCACTCCACGGCACAGACGGCGAGGATGGCGAGACGGCGATCACCCGAAATATCGCGCAACCCGTCTGTGAAGTAGCGCTCCCCCTGGCGGCGAAGACGGGCAATGCGATGCGGAGGAACGGTCTCCAGCAGATCGGAGGGAAGATCGAAGCCCTGCAGGAATGTCCAGACGATCGAGAAGGCCGTTGATGTCGGCCGAGTTCCGGCCCACCTCGAACCGGCGCAACCAGACGAACCGGCTCACGCCGCCGTCGACTTCCTCGGTAAGCAGCCGGTCGAGACGCATCCGCATAGCATCGTCTAAGCCCGCGGCGATGCGCGTCTCTATCCGGCGCTCTGCGGCGACGAGTGCCCCCGCGCAAAGACGCTCCAGGATCGATAATCCCGGCAGGATCACCTGCCGGCGCCGGCACTCCTCCACGAACCGCCGCGCCAGCCCCTCATTCGAGCGCGCCGCTTCCGCCTCGTTCTCGACCCAGACCTTCAGGTCCCGGGCGCAACGCCCCGAGAACATCCGGTAGCCGTAGATGCGCCGGATCTCGGCCAGGTGTTCCCTCCGGGTCTCCTCCCGCACCGCATAGCCATCGAGGTCTTCGGCGCGCATGCCGAGCTGTGCGGCAATGAAGCGAAGGACGTTCAGGGGAATGGCCTCCCCCGCCACCAGAAGCCGCCCCGGATATCGAAAGGCGCAAAGCTGGAGCGCGAAGCCCAGCCGGTTGTGTCCCCCGCGCCGCACCCGGATCTGCTCGATGTCGTCGTCGGACAGCGTGTAATGACGCAGCAGGGCGGCTTCGTCCGTGGGCAGGTCGAACAGCGCCGCGCGCTGGCGCGCGCTCCAGATGCTTCGTCTCGGCATGTTCCATCTCTCCGTTATCCGTTCATCCCGGCAGGCGCGGCGCTGTCCGTAAGGGGATCGTCTAGCGGACGGGGCAGTCGGTCGCCCCGACCCCCTCCAAACCGGAACCAAGAGCGTCTCATATGAATGGTACGGAAACAATTGCGGAAGCGGGGCCCTATCCGTACACTTCCCCCATGACGGCAACGCTCATCGGATACGCGCGCTGTTCCACCGACCGGCAGGATCTGGACGCCCAGCGCCAGGAGCTCCTGGCGCTGGGCGTCGCCGAGGATCGCATCTACACCGATCACGGTCTCACCGGCACGACCCGCGCCCGACCCGGCCTCGACCAGGCCCTCGCCGCCGTGCGCGAAGGCGACACGCTGGTCGTGCCGAAACTCGACCGGCTGGCAAGGTCCGTCCCAGATGCGCGCGCCATCGCCGATCGGCTTCGGGAACGAGACGTGAAACTGGCCCTCGGCCGGGCGCTCTACGACCCGGGCGATCCGATGGGAAAGCTGTTCTTCAATATCCTCGCCACCTTCGCCGAGTTCGAAGCCGATCTCATCCGCATGCGCACCCGCGAGGGCATGGCCATCGCCCGCGCCAAGGGGAAATTGCGCGGCAAGCAGCCTAAACTGTCCGACCGACAGCAGCGGGAACTCTGCCGCATGCATGCCACGGGCGAGTATTCCATCAGCGATCTCGCCGAACTCTTCTCCGTCTCAAGACCAACCGTCTATCGCACACTCAACCGGCGCCTTTCACCTTAGCGTACGATCCTGCCCCCTACTGGAATCGACCCGATTAGGGAGAATCCGGAGTAGCCTACTGCGAGAGATGATTTTTTAGAGAGACGGTTTTTTTGGAGTGCTGGCCTCAGGTGGACCCGGGTTTTTGGACAACTGGTTAAGGGAGGGTCCTGCTCATTGACCAACAGGTCCAACACCTTGGCCAAGGCCAACCCGGTTTCCATGGTTTTCAGGCGGTTAACCATCATTTCTCCTCTAACTGCCGGCAGAACATCTCCCCATCCCACGCCGAGGGTATCAATCAGGGCACAGATGCCAGACTCCCCGACGGGTCCGGCGCCAGCTCCAGGTAAACCAGTGTGGTCTGAATCCGTCCGTGGCCCAACCACCGGCTCAGGTAGTTCAGCGGGATCCCGTTGAGCAACATGTGCCGCGCATAGTTGTGTCTCAACGCGTGGGTTCCAACAACACGACCCTGGGGGATTTGGCCAGCCTCTGTGGCCCGGCGGACTGCCTGCTGGACCTACCTCCAGACCGTGACGCGGGACACCTCGATCAACCTATCCTGGCCGACGGTCCCGAAACTGGCGGCAGACATTGGACCTACCGTTGCCAATCCACTTATTGAAGTCCCGCCCGGATCAACAACGACCAGCCTGACTCTCCTCTATCCCCCCATATCCTGACCCTAAGGTCGCTTCCTGGATTAAGGGGACTCGGAACGGTCCCAGCCTTCACCCGGTGATGCATTTGCGGATGATTTCCCTGGTCCTGTCCAACTAACCGGGTCCACCTCAGTTTGGCGTATCTGGGTTGTTCGCGCTGCCGTTCCCGCGCGGTCAGCGTCAGGAACGCTTGGTTGGCTGCACGACTAACGGGAGTTGGAGGGCATTGTGACCGAGTAAGCCTTGAAGTACGCGCCTGGACACTCACCCGAGTAGGTCGCACCTTCCCGCCCGCTGTTTCCGCCCAGGGTCACTTCTTCACCGACCCGAACGATGACGTTGCCGCCGCCGTTCAACACGAAAAGGTCGCCCCCAATATCCCGAACGCCAAACCCCGGAGGCCAAACCACCAGGTATTCCCCAGGGGGCCACGGCACTTCCAGCAGAAGACAGCGACCACGCAACACCAACCGACCCTGCATTCCCTCCAGGGTGGACACGATGGGCCCGCGTTGATGGGCAATGCGCGGGAAGAAGATACCATCGTCCGATGCAACATCGGACCCACCCGGCAGAATGGCCGTAACCTCGTCTCCGACCAGCCAGTAGGGTCCGGAGCAATGCCCCACGTCGCCACCATCCCAATCCCACTCATCAACTGCCGCCAACTCGTCCCGCACACGCCTGCCCGATACCCGAAGAGTCTGACCATCTGCGGCAACCACGCTGCCATCGGCCCCGACAACCTCCACAGCGTCGCCGCTGAGTTGCACGTCGAAACCAACCGGCCAGACCAGCAGCAGACCGTCCCGAGTCCGGTAAGTGTTGACCTGGTCCAAGTAAGATATTCGCAAACAGTCGCCCGACCACGACAGGTCGCCGTAGACGTAATTATCCCCACGATTGACCAGAACCGGCCCGCCATGACGGGGGACCACGGGTTGCGCCGGGTCTGTTGTGGCGGGAGCCACCGTTGCGTCTAACGGGCCAACCTCCCCGATAGCGTCGCCGGCATCATCACCGCAGGACGCCACGAACGCAGCCACTGGCAGCGCAAGGAACAGGCCTCGGAACAGTGGTCGCGATTCAAAAACACTCCACCAACGAACGACGACCAGCGAACCAACCGCCAACCTAATCGGTGTCAAGCGACAACCCTTTATTCTCAATAAAGCTGAACGCCATGTAGATGACCTTATCGACGTCCACGTCATGAGTCAAAATCCCATAGCCGACGTTGCCGGAGAAAAATAGCCCGCCGCTGTCTCCTTGGTCGGCCAAGACAACGCCGTGCTCATTGGCTACCAGCACCCATTTGTTGCCCGTTTGCGGAGATATTTGGTAATACTTCGTCTCTATGTTATCGCATCCGGCATGAGTCGTCTTACCGTACTTGCATACGTACTCGCCCTTGAGACACTTCGCCTCATACTGCCGGACCTCGGTATTCATCCCCCTGTAGATGGCCTTGGGGTTCTCGTAGTCGTGCCGTTCCAGATGACCTGCAAGGTCGGCCCGGTAGCCCCCCACGTCAATGCCGCACTCTGCCAGAGGCTTCCGGCAGCCCCGTTCCCGTGCGGCGTCAATGCGGGTTTTCAAGTCCACCAGCTTGTCGAACTCCGGTTGAAATTCCTAGGGTGGGAACGGCCACAAGCCTGGCCCCGCCTCGCCGCAACCCAACGGCATCACAAGGACAACTTCCGCCAGCATCGCCATAAGGCTCCCTAGAAAGCCCCGGTCGACGCCAGCCATATCCGGTCCAATCGGTCTCATTGATAGTGCTCTTCGTCTCGGAAAGGGGGTCGCATCATACTTGGTGCGACTTCGCGCGGTTCTCGAGTCAGGGCAAAAAAGCGCCCTATCCAACAACAGGGTTCCGGTCGCTTATGGCGGATGGCCCATCCTGCCGCGATTCGGACATTGTGAAACCACATGAGGACGAACTGGAAGGTTAATCCACTTTGGGTAGGCCTTACGGTGGCCGCCGCTGGGACTGCAATAACCATCGAGGGAGCCCTCTGGAGCTCGGTGCCCATCGCCATCGCAGGGCATTGCCATAATTATGGCGGCTCCGGCAGCATGGGTTCTCTGGGCCATCGCAGGAATGTTCCTGTCTCTGCGGGCGCGCTTGCAGGGGCAGTGTCCGCCATAAGCAAACAAAACCCTTCGACCCCGACGGCGACGTGGAAGCCCAGTTCCTGGACTGGTACCAGGTCCGCGAGGGCGTGGTCCCCGGAGAGGTCCACTGCAAGACGGTCCTCGAGGCCGCCCGGGTCAGGAGGCGGAGCTATCAACGGGGGTACCGTCACGCCGGTCACGCGGGAGGGCTTGAGGGAGATCCGAAGCTCGGGGACTCGACCGACTTCCGCCAAGCCCGTTGCGATCCCGGCGATCCCTGCGACTGCAACGCCGAAGGGCACGCGGCTGGCCTGGCCGAGGCCAGTGCCATGCACCACCGAGACCAAGGCTAGAACCTCTGGGCCCTCCGAAGGGTCATGTCCAGCTTCACCCCGAGCAGTTCCACCTGAACCTCAATACGCGCGCCACCGCTGACCTGGTAGCCCAAGCCTTGCAGGACGCCGGCATACCCGCCGCCGCCCGCGAGACCACTGGAACCCACGAGGGCTACCCCCTCACCCAGTTAAACGCTAACCGTTAGCATCGGGTTCAAGCATTTGATCTGCGCCGGCGGGGTTGGTACGGCGGCGTCTACGCAACAGCAGGGCGACCACGGCGGCGGAGATCCCGACCATGACGACCGCGAGCACGACGGCGATTATCCAAACTCCGGGCAGTTTTTCCTCAGAGGAAACTGACACGGCCAAGCGGGCGATGGGAGCATCGACGGCCGGATTTTCACCGGCCGCGTTGTATTCCCAACCCTCGATTTCGCCCAAACCGGCACCGAAGTCCATGATGGTGCGCAGGTCGGATGCCTTGACCACCAATTCCATGCTGACGTGCTGACGTTCATCGCGGCGGAATTCATTCCAGTGCTCGACGAACCCGCCCTGGGATACCGCTTGGTCCCGGATTTGTCCGGCCACGTCCATGGGCTGGGCCGTCGACAGGGACAACGATGCGCTCAGGTCGACGTTGGAGCGGATGCCCAAGGTGAGACGGGCGTTGGGAACGTCGTTGATTGGGGACGGGCCGACGGAGTTCAACTGCCTCCCCGATGGGGATCCCAAGGTTGCGGCGTAGTCCATGAGTTGTGCCAAGTCGGCGGATCTGACGAAGACGACCAGGTCCACGACCTTGTCACGATTCTCTTCATATTCCCGTTTTTGGCCCAAGTAACCACCCACCGAAGCGACGCGGGCGGTTATCGCGTCGGCGGTTGCGGAGGGGTCGCCCACCGACAGATGGAGCACACCGTGGGGAGGATCGGCGGCGAACTGGGCCGGTAGGCGCAGGTTAACGGTGATGAGGGAAGTGGCGACGCGATTGGTTAGGTTACGCTGGGTGGCTTCAACACGCTCGATGTCGGAGCGGACCTGGGCAATGCGTTCCTCGATCTGGATGATGTCCTCGACAGTGGGGGCGTTTTCCAGCAATGTGACAAGGCGCTCTTCCTGGGCGTGCCAAGCGGACAGGCGTGCCTCGTTGTCGATGAGCCGTTCCGTAACGTCGGTGGAGGACACTCCCTCATCGGCGACCCGGCCCAGGTCACGAAGAGCGTCCAGAAGCGTTGTCCAAGCGGTCGGCCGGCACTCGAAGTCGGACGGAAGCGGAGCGGTACCCGGCTTCACCAATTATCTCGGCCGATTCGACCCATCCTCCCCGTTGGGTCGCTATTGTTTCAACATGGCGAACCGCAGCGTCGATGTCGTCTACTTCAAGGCCGAACCAAGATTCCACGATGAGTTGGCGGGCGGTCTGGCCCTGCGAGGAGTCGGACACCGGGACTTCTCCCGGTTCCCCGGAGGTGGGCACGGCCTTTGGCTGAACGGGAGCGGGAGCGACCGTTGGCGCAGCGGACGGGGCCGCGGTGGCCGCCGGCGCAGATTGCAGGTCCGCCGCCAAGCGCCGCGCCCGAGCGTCGATGGGGCCATCGGTGCCGGCCGGCCCTGGAGCGCCTGCCGCTCCCGCCGCGCCTGTCGTCCCTTGATAGCCGAGTAGGCGGCCCGGGCCACTGGCAAACTGGTCGCTGGAGGAACTGTCCACCGTGGTTTCAACGTACTGAGGTTCAGATGCTTCGGCGGACAGTTCCTCGTACTGAAATTCAGATGCTTCATCCGCCCCTCCGCAGCTAATGGCCATCGCCATCAGCCCGACTATCAGTGCGAGGACAGGCGGACTCCTGCGGATATTGTGAGTTGTCATGGCGTTGTTCTCCATTGTATTGCGCGATGGTACGTAACCGGTCGTCGGCCGGGTTTCTCGAATGCGCTCTTGGGGTGCCGCACCCCAGCTATAGTCGGAGTGTAGCCCAGCGGCTAGCGCACAACGTTCGGGATCTGGAGGTCGGTGGTTCTAATCCACTCACCACGACAATTATTTTTGCCCGAACGGGAGGGGAGCGATGATCCGCCGCAGGTTCTGGGCAAGGGGGGAAGACCGGGAGCCGTCGTCCGCCGATCTCGCGGCGATGGCGGAACGAATGCACCGGAGTTGCGGCGCGACACGGTAACATTGCCGGTACCCCGTCTCCGACGGCCTCCTGGTTCTGGTGTGCCACATAGGGATGTCGATGGGCCGGACCGACCTGATACTGTGGAACTCGATGATTGCTGAATAATGAGGATTGATCTTGGGATTGTCCGCCCGTCTCCTCAGGACCAGGGCGTAGTTGTTGCCCGAAGCATCACCCACTACCCAGGACGAGGACCAGCTTGCAGCGGCCGCACCTCGCCAGACGTTGCCCGGTCTGAGGTTGACCATCGCCGGTGACCTTGAAACCGCAACCAGGGCACTCGAGGCTCCAGCGAAACGTCAGCAGGTCCTTGGGGACCATCCGTTGCGGACCACCACCATTCTTCCCAGGCGGCTTCGGCGGCGGCTCGGGAGGCAGGGTCACCTTGTCGAGTACGGCGATCTCCTCCCTGGTCAGCCTTTCGCTGGGCCTGGACCGTCCCAGCAGAGAGGTTCTTTTGGCCATGTTCCTCCTTGTCTCAGCTCCCCCCGGTCTGGTTCGGGAAGCCGTTGTTACGCAAATGTTCACGGTCCCGCCTTCAGGGCGTTCCGAACCGTCTTTTCGTTGACCTCCAGGAGCCCTGCGATCTTCCTCCCCGACGCGCCGGCGTCCTTCATGCGCCGGGCCAACTGCACCTGGTCGTCGGTGAGGCACCTCCGACGTCCCAGGGTCTTGCCCCGAGCCTTTGCCGCCGCCAAGCCCTCCCTGGTGCGCCGGCGTCCCACTTCCCGCTCCTGGTCCGCCACCCACGCCGCCATGCTGACCATCTGGTGTCCGACGAAGGCCATGGGGTCCTCGGGCTCCAACTCGAGGAACTGCGTCCACCCCTCCGTCTCGTCCAGGGACCTGATCTTCACCCCCCGGGCCCGCAGGGCGATGATGCACTGAAGGGTGTCCAACCACCGCCGGCCGATCCTGTCGATGCGGACCACAACCAGGATATCGCCTCCGGAGAGGCGCCCGTCCAGGCGGTGCCAGCCGTGGCGTTGGTCCGTGCCGGTGGCCCCGGAGACACCAATGTCCCGGTAGACGTTGTCCCGCTGGACTCCGGCTTCGCGAAGCCGGAGTTCCTGGCTGAAGGGGTCCATCCCGGCCACGCCCTCCTGCAGGTGGCGACTGGTCCGGATGTATCCGAAGAGGGTCATGCGGCTAGGTTACGTTTTATCCGCACTGGCCGCAACACGAAAATGACACCCGGTAGGTATGCGGAACAATCGGGGGTTTCCGCCGCTGAGTCGGACGGGGAGATGGTCCGAGGCGAGGATCACAAACGGCGACGAACGAAGTGCCGGGCCCGAACCTCCCAAGCTATGTCGGGGAGGTTGTGGACGTCCTGGAAAGACTGGCCGGCCGGTTGTCGGTGCGCCACCGAGGGCGCATCATCTCTGCCCATGAGACGCCACCCAGCCTGATATTTCTCCGAAACGGCCTCGGGCGTTCCGCATCTGTTCCGGTCCTGCCATCCGGCCCCTACAGCCTGGGTGAACGTTGGGCGGCGGCCCTCGAACCACTGGACTCAAGGGCAGAAGAACAGAAGGAGCAAGGGACGTTCACCGACCGCTCGGCCACCGCTGGCAAACCAAAAGCCACCTCTTCGCGCAAGCCGACGTTCGTTCAGAGGGAGAGATGGAAGACGATTCAGAAGGCCAGGCCCAAGGGAGATGTCCTTGTGAGCAATTCAGCGGGGATTGGGAATTAACAGGGCCCCGAGAGGAATTACCTGGACGCCGACGGTCCCCCGACGAGACTATCCCGGGCCCCATTACGTCATCATTTAATACCATGGCAACCTAAACCGAGTGACAATTGTGCTGGCCGCTTAAACGGACATGTGTCATGAACAGCGACAGCCACTAGTCACGCAGTCGATCCGTCCAGGTGGTCCACTTTAGGAAACTGTTCAGAGTTGAGGGGAAGTGAGCAACCGGCGGCATTCCAGGAGGGGATTGAGACCTCTGGCCCGCCAGGTGCCAAAGAGGGATGCCAAGGTCATCTTGCTGTCGGCGCCCTGCCCTGAGCGGGCGCCGCCGCTGATCTTGCGACTGGTTACCAGATGCCGCAGGCTCCGCTCGGCGGCGTTGTTGTCTGAGGGCACGGCTGGGTCCGACACGAAGACAAACAGTTCCTTGATGAACCGTTCCATGCGCCGGCAGAGCTTGGCCTGAACCGCCAGGGGATCTTTAAGGAAAGGCCGCGCCAAGACCATTAGTTTCTCCTCCAGCATTAGCTGGGTGCGATGGCCTGGCTGGGCTCGGGGAAGGACCGAGGCCTTGGCCTCCGTGTAGACCTGGTGAACCGCCTCGGCCCACTGAGCCAGCCCAGCGTCTTCTGGGTACAACCCTTTCAGGTCATGGATATCCCGCAGCAGATGAGCCCAGCACCGTTGCTTCAGGCCCGGGTAGTGGTTATAGGCGGCGTAGAAATCACTGACCAACACTCCGCTGAAGGAGGAATCCAGCACCTCATCCACCACCCCCTTATCCCGACCCCGACGCAGGAAGTATCGTTCGCTGGGAGTGCTGAAGGTCCAAACATAGCCGTTGCTCCCGTCCTGGCGCCAGCCGGTTTCGTCGCCCTGCACCACGGGACTGGCGCGGACTTGCTCGAGCACCTCTCGCACCGCCGTCTCAGCCTGACGGGCTACTCCATGGACGGCCTGGACGATGGCGCCAACACTCAGGTGCAACTGATGGACGCTCTCCAGGTACCATTGGATGATTCTTATGGGCAACCGTCCCTCCTCCCGCAGGGTCACCATCAGGCTTACCAGATTGACCCCCAGGCGCTGCTGGCCCAGAACCACCCCCTGCAGGGCCTCTTTGGGCAGCCGGCGCCGCTGGCATACCGGACAGATGCGGGCTACCAGGGCGTGCTCGGTCACTTCTACCGGAGCCACCGGTAGCTCAATGACTTCCCGAGTTCGCTGTACCCATCCGCCGTTCAGGTGAGTCCCGCAGTCGGGACAGACCGCCACGGCATGCTCCACCCGCCGGGTAGGAGTCATGCGCTGGCGGGCGAAGCCATGGCGGCGCGGCTTTCTGGGCTCCTTTTTCTCCGGCGCTTGCCGGCTGGAGTGCGGCTGATTACCCGGCATCCCCGACGACCCGCGCCGGTTGGGACGGGATTCCAGAACCCCAATCCGCCTTTGCAAATCGGCAATGACTGCCCGCTGGCCGGCAATTATCTCCAGCAGAGTCTCGCGACTCCCCGCGTTCAGGTCTAGTTCAGTGTCCACCTCCCTGGTATGCCACAACTCCCCCGGCCATGCCAGCGCTTTTCCAACGGCTTTGAGCCAATTCACCTCATCAAGTCTGAACAGTTACCCACGGCCACCTCCGCCTTTTACATCCCGCGGCCAATGATGCATATTAAACGGCTATTACCCCGAATATAATTCAGGGCCATCCAGGTGGATTGAAATGAGAAAGCTCGTTGTCCTGCTCACCATAGTTGCCCTTGTATCAAGCGTGATGACGGTCCTGGCCGGATGCGGATCGTCTGCACCGGCGGAACAGTCCGCTGCAGCGCCCACGGAGACCACATCGCTATTCCTGAAGCCCATCGCCACCGTATCCACTCCTCCAGTGGATGACTCCGTGTCAACACCGACTCCCGCGTCGTCTGCTGGCGACGGGATTGAATTCGAGCCCGTCGACTCTTTCGGAACGTCCAAGAAAGAGGAACCCGTAACGGTTGTTGATCCGGATTCTCCCCAGAAGGGCGGCCCCGGCGCTACCGGCCCTGTCCTGGGTGACCCCTACACCTGGCAGGATGGCGACAGGACCATGACGGTGAAGCTTCAGACGGACCTGGTAGTCGAGAAAGGCTCCGGCGGACTGCCTCTTGACGTCGTTTCAGCCAACGAGGGTGGAACCAACGTTGGTAGGAGTGCGGATGGACAATCGAAGAGTGATACCCTGCCCGTCTTTCGCTCGGAGTCCGGCGCTCTGATGACCCTCCCCGGCGGCGTTCTGCTGGTGCTCAGCTCTGAATGGGGCCAGGCGGAAACGAACGCCTTTTTCTCCAACAACGGGATCAAGATGGACCGCGTGTCGGAGTTGGACTACGTCGCCAACGGCTTCTTCGTTGAAACTGAACCAGGGTTCCCCTCGCTGGACCTCGCCAACGCCCTGGCAGTGCAGGACGGCGTGGAAATCTCCAGCCCCAACTGGGGAAGAGAAGTCACCACGAAGTGATTGTTGCCTGTGAATACCACGGGTTGTTGCGACCCACTGTTCCCGCGCAAGCTAACGTCTCTTCAGAGTCATCTGTCCCATGACCAGGATGCTCAGGCCTGCCAGACTGCTGTCGGCGGCGGGATGTGCCCTGCTCTGCCTGGTGCTGGGCTTGGGCTACGCCAGCGCGCAGTCTACTCCCGCCGCGCCTGCCATCGACTCTGTAACTTCTGGCGATACCACACTTACCGTGGCCTGGTCCGCTCCTGCCGGCGAAACCGGCATCACGGCCTACGACGTGCGTCACATCGAGACCAGCGCGGATGAGACAGACGACGCCAACTGGACCGTCGAGGACAACGCTTGGACATCCGGAACGCTCTCATACACCTTAACTAGGCTGGGCAATGGGACACAGTACGACGTCCAGGTACGGGCGGTAAACTCCAACGGAGATGGGATCTGGTCCACAACTGAGGTCGGGACGTCTGCCTTGCCCGCTCCCGTCGTCGATTCCGTTCGCGCCGACGACCGGGCCGTGCGGGTTTCCTGGAGCGCTCCCGACGGAATCACTACCGGCGTTGCGGCCTACGACGTGCGTTACATCGAGACCAGCGCTGATGAGATGTTGGACCCCAACTGGACTGTGGAGGAGGACGCCTGGGAAGAGGGCGGCGGCAGCCTGGCCTACGGCGTCGCCGGCCTGACCAATGGCACGGGGTACGACGTGCAGGTGCGTGCGGTTGACGAAGACGACGTAGACGGCGCCTGGTCGGCCACAACCAGCGCAACCCCCTCTGACCACGGCGATACTCGCGCTGCAGCCACGAGCGTGACCGCAGACGCCAGGGTGTGGGGAGCCATCGACCCCGCCGACGATGAAGATTACTTCAGCTTTAGTGTGTCAAGGACAGCCGATTACTGGATATATACCCTGGGCGACCTGGATACCGTGGGTGAGTTGCTGGACAGCAACGGTATGTCCGTAGAAAGCAATGACTATGGCGCCGTGCCGCCCGACCCGGACAATTTCTTTCTGTGGCACAGACTCGAGTCCGGGACGTACTACATCAAGGTAACCGGCTTCGGACCAACTGACGAACCCTATATCCTCAGGGTCAGGGAGATCCCGGAGACCACGTCCAGGAGCAACGCTACCACTCTGAATCTCAACGGCTCTGCAAGTGGCACAATTGACCCGGAAGACGACCAAGACTACTTCAAGTTGGAACTATCCCAAGCTACGGAGGTAGCCATTCGCGCATCCGGGTTCCCGGATACGGTTGGTGAGCTGCAACGAAGCAACGGCACGGTGATAGCATCCAACGATGACGGTTATCTCCCTGGCGGCTGGACGAACTTTCTCATCCGGGAGAACCTAAACGCCGGGGTGTACTACGTCAGGGTCAGCTCTTTCGCATATAGTTCCGATGGGCCTTACACAGTATTTGCTACGGCCATAACCGAGCCTGGCAGCGCCATCGCTGACGCTCAGCCACTGACCCTCGGCGGTGCGGCGGGCGGAATCATAGACCCGGCCGGCGACGAGGACTACTTCAGCCTTACCCTCGAAGAGACAACTTACGTGATCATCGGTGGAGTGAGCGAAGTCATTAATATCAACGGAGCCCTGACCGATGAAAACGACCTCCAGGCACCGGTAGATTCGGTTCATTTTGACGACATATTTACCTTCCAAGGCAGACTGGAGGCAGGTACATACCATTTGAAGGTGACAGGCAAGGACGGCACGGAAACAGGACGTTACACCGTCAGGGTTATTGAGGAAGGTGGGTACACCTATTTCGTAGACCGCTGCTCCAACATCACGACCAGCAGCGGCATAAACGACCCGCTCTACGGCTGCCAGTGGCACCTGAACAACGACGGTCAGTTTCGCAACAGCGCCGGTCAGGATATCAGGGTCGAGGAGGTGTGGCCCACATACACAGGCTCAGGCATCAACGTGGCGGTGGTGGACGACGGAATGCACTACCGGCACGAGGACCTGGCCGACAACGTCCTCACCTCCTTCAATCACAACTACGACCCGGACCTGACAGACATCTATCACCCGTTCGAGGACCACGGCACCGCCGTAGCCGGCCTCATCGCGGCGAAGGACAACAGCCTAGGCATGCGCGGCGTAGCCCCCGGGGCCAAGATATACGGATACAACTATCTGGTGGAACAATCCAACGCCAACGAAGCGAACGCCATGTCGCGAAATGCGGCAACCACGGCCATATCAAACAACAGCTGGGGCCCTGGAGATTCCGGTCAGCCGGAGCCTGCCACTGAACTTTGGGAAGCGGCGGTCAAGGATGGCGTCACCACCGGGTATGGCGGGAAGGGCGTTTTCTACGCGTGGGCTGCCGGGAATGGAGGTGACGACGACTACTCCACCCTGGATGAATATTCCAACTTCTACGCCGTCACTGCCGTATGCGCCGTCGGGCACGACGACAAACGCAGCGACTACTCGGAAGCGGGCGCGAACCTGTGGGTGTGCGGGCCGTCCAGCAGCGGGAGGGACGGCCAGCCCAGAATAGCCACCACCGATAACGGACACCGGTACAGGGGCAGTTTTGGAGGCACCAGCGCCGCCACTCCCATAGTCTCCGGCGTGGTAGCGCTGATTCGACAAGCAAACAGCGCGTTGACGTGGCGGGACGTCAAGCTGATCCTGGCGGCCTCCGCCCGAAAGAACGACCCGGATAACACGGGCTGGGTGGAAGGGGCTTTCAAATACGGGTCCACCACGGACCGCTACAACTTCAACCACGAGTACGGTTTCGGAATGGTGGACGCCAAGGCGGCCGTGGACCTGGCCACAACTTGGACCAACGTCCGCGACTTGAGGGAAATCACCTCTTCGTCCAGCGTCATCAACCTGCGAATCCCCGACCTGCCGTCGTCCGATACGCCTACCACCGTAACCACCAGCCTGACCATCGACCCGTTTGTGGATTTCGTTGAGTTTGTGGAAGTCAACGCCCGTTTCAACCACTCTAACTTTCGGGACCTGACCGTTGATCTGGTCTCGCCCGCAGGGGCCGTTTCAACGCTGTCCCCTTCCACCCCGATAGTAGGGGCGTTGCCCACCAAGTTCCGCTTTGGTTCGGCCCGCCACCTGGGCGAGGACGCGGCCGGCAAATGGACACTTCGGATCAAGGACGCTCTGAGGATAGATAGTGGGAGTCTCAGGTCGTGGGGCCTCACCATTTACGGACACGGCTCCATTCCGGGCGCGCCCGATATCGACACTGTGACCCCGGGAGGAGGCACGCTAACGGTCGGCTGGAAGGCCCCGACCGACACAGGGGAGACGGCCATCACCTCCTACGACCTCCGCTACATCAGAGACGATGTCACCGACAGGAGCGAGGGCAACTGGTCTGTGGAGACGGGCGTAGGGACGCCGAGCAACCGGAGCCACACCATCACCGGCCTTGAGGGCGGAACCAAGTACGAGTTCCAACTGCGGGCTCACAACGGTTCCGGACACGGCCCCTGGTCCCAAGCGGAAGCTGACGAGCCCACCACGACCACGCCGTCGGCGCCGGCCATAACCTCTCTCACACGCGGCGACAGGACTCTGGCTGTCGTCTGGACTGCCCCCGTTGACACGGGTGGCGGGGTCATCACAGCCTACGACGTGCGCTACATCGAGACCAGCGAAGACGAGACGGTGGACTCCAACTGGACGGTGCGGGACAACGCCTGGAGAAGCGGCAACCTGCGAAATGTCATCTCCAATCTCACAAACGCGGCGGAGTACGACGTACAGGTGCGGGCCGTCAACTCCGCGGGGGATGGAGCATGGTCTGACACACAGACAGGCACACCGCTGCCGGACGATATACCCATAACCCTGCAGTGGGAAGAGACCTCTATTGAAGTGGACGAGGACGCCGGGAGCGTGGTCCTTAGAGCAGTCTTCACAACCACACTGGATTCGCCGCCGGAGGCTGACTTCACCTTCGATGTGACCCTGACCACCACCGATACCAGCGCGACCCTCGACGACGACTACACGACTCCGGCCTCGTCCGCGACCTTTGTCGCGAGCGACTTCAGCCAGACCGACGTGAACGGCCAGCAGCGATACCGAGCAACCAGGGATTTCAGCGTAGCCATCATAGACGACACAGCGGATGAATCGGACGAGGCCTTCAGGGTAAGGCTGGCCTACGCGACTCCCGGCCTCTCGCATCTCCAGGGAGGCCCCTCCACGGCAGTCGTCACAATCAAGGACAACGAACACGTTCCAGTTACTCTCAGCTGGGAACAGTCGGACGTAACGGTCGGTGAGAACGCAGGAAGCGCCACACTGCGCGCCTACGCCGTCACTACTGTGGACAAGCGGCCTGAAGACGGGTTCTCCTTCGACGCCTCCATCTATACGTCTAACGGCAGCGCGGCCCGGCCCGGCGACTATACGCGGGTGGACGATACCGTCACTTTCAGCCGGAACGACTTCAGCCGGGTAACCGTCAACGGCGAGCGCCGTTATCGCGCCGCAAAGCAAGTGCTGGTACCCATTGTGGATGACACATCCGACGAAGACGAGGAGGATTTCACGGCAACCATTGAGTACGCGAACCCCGGCCCACCTCACCTGCAGGGCGGACCAGCCATTATGGGCGTAAAGATCACCGACAACGACTTCGTACCCGTCACCATCAGCTGGGACCAGTCGTTCGTGAGCGTCGACGAGCATGCGACAAGGGTCACCCTGCAGGCCCAGGCCACCACCACGTCGGACAAAATGCCGGAGAACGGTTTCACTGTCGCCCTGTCCGCTGCGACGGCCGACAACACCGCCACCCAAGGCTCGGACTATCGGCCGCTGACCAGCAGCTTCAGCTTCGGCCAGGGCGACTTCACGCGCACCGACGTGGGGGGCCAGTTCCGCTTCCAGGCAACCCGGAACATCGGCGTCTCCATCATCAATGACACCGACGACGAGCCGGACGAGAACTTCACGGTAATCCTGAACTACTCCGACCCAAGCCCCCCCCATCTACAGGGAGGTCCCGCCACTGCGACGGTGACCATTGCCGACAACGACCACGTGCCCGTGGTCCTGAGTTGGGAGCAGGCGGCGCCGACGGCCGAAGAAGCCACGAGCCCTGGGAGCACTCGCCCCGTCTCCCTGAACGCCGTCGCCATCACCACCAAGGACAAGATGCCGGAGAGCGGCTTCTCTTTCGACGTGACCGTAGCCACCGCAGACGGCAGCGCAACCCAGCCCGCCGACTACCAGCGGTTGTCCGACACGGCGACCTTCAACCGGAGTGACTTCAGCCTGGAGACCGTCAGCGGCCAGCGGCGTTACCGAGCGGTGAAGACCTTCACGGTATTCGTCACTCACGACACCGTCCAGGAACCCAACGAGACCTTCACTGTGACCCTGGCCTACGCCGACCCCGGTCTGCCGCACCTGCTAGGTGGAAGGGACACGGCGACGGTGACCATCACCGACGACATATCAGCTACCGTGGACTTGAGCACAATGGTATCCGGCTCGCCCTCCCGTGTCTCCCGGGGCGAGGAGTTGACCTACGATTACACGGTCCGGAACTCCGGTCCGGCTGCATCGACAAACACAGTGGTGAGGAGCACCCTCGATCGGGCCGTGAGCTTGGTGTCGGCTACCCCCGCTGACAAGTGCGCCCACTCGGGAGGAGCGACCGGCGGCGAGGTCGCCTGCGCATTTGACAACCTGGATTCGGGCGCAAGCGGGACGGGCGAGATTGTCGTGCAGGTCGGGTCAGCGGCGTCCGCAGACATCTCCATTACCTCCACAGCCACTGGCGACGAGTTCGATCGCAGGCCGGGGGACAACACGGCCACGGAGTCCAGCGAACTCCTTGCCCCGCCCGAGCAGGTGAGGAATCTGTCGCCCGTGCGGAGCAGCGCCGCTTTCATCGAACTGTCGTGGGCCAGGCCTTCAGATAATGGCAGCCCCATCACCCGATACGAGCTGGAACGCAAGGAGGCCGGAGAGAGCTATGCCCTCGTCAGTCCCGGCCCCGGTGTCGCGGCGACCACGTACCGGGACAGCCAGGTGTCCGCTGGAACGACCTACACCTACCAGTTGCGCGCCGTCAACGGCGACGGCGACGGCGAATGGTCCGACGAGGCGACCGCAACCGCTCGGGAAACGCCACCCCCGCCGCCGCCACCGCCCCCGCCGCCACGGCCATCGAACCGGTCCCCGGTGTTTGCGGATGGCCCCAGGACGGACCGCTCGATAGCCGAGAACACGGCTGCCGGCGAAAACGTCGGCGCTCCGGTCGTGGCCACCGACTCCGGCATCCTGACCTACATGCTGGGCGGCGCCGGCGCGGGATCCTTCGGCATCGTCGCAGCCACGGGACAGATCCAGGTGGGGGACGGGACGAATTTGGATTACGAGGGAGAGAAGAATACCTACGGTGTCGAGGTTACGGCCACGGACCCATCCGGCGCCACTGCTATGATCACGGTGACCATTGCGGTGACCAACCTGGACGAAGCTGGGACGGTGACCCTGTCGTCGGAGAAACCTACGGTTGGCGACGACCTAACGGCGACCCTTGGCGATCCTGACGGCGACCTCACCGACGTGACATGGCAGTGGTCCAAGTCCGCAGACATGGACAGTTGGATGGACATCTCAGGGGCAACGTCGATGAGCTACGCTCCGACGTCCATGGACGTCGGCTACCACCTGCGCGCCACCGCGACCTACACCGACCTCCTGGGTTCCGGCAAGACCGCGAGGGCGGTGTCGAACTACGCGATGACCGCCGTGGACCCCCTGGTTGCACGGTACGACGCCAACAAAGATGGGTGGATACAACTGGAAGAAGCACGCGTTGCCGTGGGCGACTATTTCGGTCCCCCGAAGGGCGTGAAACTCAGCCTTGATGATACGAGGAAAGTAGTTGGACTGTACTTCGAATACAAGGGCCGCCAGTAGGGCAACAGGTTCCTGTAAGGGAGACGTGTTCAGATGAAACCGGGGCCAGGGGAGGTAACCTTTGTTTAGAGCGTTAGTCTTGGTAGTGGCAGCGGCCACCGTGGGACTTGTCGCCGTGGGACTTGTCGCCGTGGGACTTGTAGGAGGACAGCACTCGGCGGAGGCACAGCAGACTGCGTCGGCCACCAGGATCCCCGATGCGAATATCATTATCATGTTGCGTGATCCTGTCGAGCGCGCCTATTCGCATTACTCGCTGTTAGCGATATACGGGCATGAGCGGAAGCCGTTTTACCAGGCACTGCTTGATGACCAGGCTCGCCACGGAAAGCTACTAAACCAATACCAAGGTGGGATGTGCATTTCAGGGAGATTGACGATGACCGAAAGGACTCCACGGCACCTCATATCACCTTTAGGCCCCAACTGGGTGGGCACCGATACAGCCGGCATGTGCGGTCGTTTCAGCGAGATGTACATTTCACCTTGGCTTTAGTTTAGGACAAGCCCGCCTTTACGTCGAGCAAGGCCTTTACTTCGACGGTATAAAACGATATTTGGATACGTTTGGTAGCCGAAAGGTGCGCATTTACTTGACCTTAGACTTCTCAGCGGACTCTGCTAAAATGCTCGAAGATGTGTGCGAGTTCCTAGCATTACCGTTCAGCAACGGGGATTTCTTCGATCCTCATCGAAATTACAATTATTCCAGACCGCCACGCAACGCCGCAATCAGGTGGGTGAAGTCAAGCCGACTTCTCCGCTCCTGATATCACTTGTTTCGACGGACTGCGAGGGCACGTGTTTTTCGTCGGTGGGAGAACAACTTAACTGAATCAATGGAAGGTCCCAATCCATCGACGGAGTCGAGGGCGAGAGAGTACTTACGACCTTTCTATCTCCAAGATATTTTGAAGCTTCAAGTTTTGCTGGGCAGAGACCTCAGCAGCTGGATGGCGTAATGGAGCGTGGTGGAAGGGAGCCAAGCCGGCGCATGGCCTGAACCACGCGCCGGATGTGGGTGCGGGATGTATCGTCCAGACCATCGGTCTTAATCAGGGCGAAGGCCACTTCCCGGTCCAGCAGCGTGTCCTGGGCCAGGTTAGACCTTTTTCTTGCCGCCTTCACCCAGGAATCGCTTGACCTGGTAGCGGCCATCGGCGAAAGAGGTGGGCTGTGATGATATGGTGTCTGCGGTTTCAGGCGAAGTGAGAATTCCTTGGTGTTGGGCGGCCGGAGGAGTTGCACCGCCTAGTTCCCATCCGCCGCAACAAGGTACGCTGCCGCGTCGCTGTTTTCCGGGTCAATGACCAAGACCGACCGGGCGCGACTGGCGACGGTGGACCAGTCTTCATGAGCAATAGCCTGATCGGCCTCGTCTAGCAGACTGTCGATGCGGCACTGGATTCGCTCACTGGCCATCATCGGATGTTAGCGTAGGCTGAATGGGTTGTCTATCCAACGATATAGCGCACCGCTGATCCCAGCACTGACACTATCGGCGAATAGTGCCGGTAATATATCCTTGCCCATGCCTCAAGGACAAATCTATTTTCTGATCTTCTCGGGTGACACAATTTCTGACGCTCCAATACGGGATTGCTGCGCACCGCACCCATTAAAGGTTCAAAATGAATGGCACTAAAAGGACTTGGTGTTGAGCCGCACCTTTTCCACGCTAAAGTGGCACCGGGGCTCTTATTTGAAGATTGTTGACCGAGTCAATTAACAATACACTACCAGAGACCACACTAGATCGGAAGAATGCCATTAGCTACCGTTCTATCAGACGCCCCTCTCGACTAGTTTCTCCGGTGTGACCAGCTCGTAGAACTCGATCTCGTAAGAATCGAGCTGGGCCTGCATCTCGGCGTTGAGGGTCCTTACCACCTCGGGGACTTTGGAAAGCCAGTTGGGTTCGATGGTGGCCTGGTTCCACTCAGCATAGGCCACGTTGGGGGTTCCCGGCAGACCCTGGGACACATATACATGGGCCTTGGGACGGCCTTGCTCCTCGTAGGCAGCGCATATTTTGGTCAGCAGGCTGGCAACCTGCCATACCTTCCCCGGCTGCGCTTTGGCGATTCTTCTGATGACGTACATGGCTCCGTCTCCTGTTGGTAATTCGACCTGGATTATACCGGTTTTCATCTGGCCAAGAGTATCACTTCGCCGATTAACGATTTAATCGCCCAAATGGCCGCGATAGCTTTTGACACGGTTTTGAAGCAAAGCGTAGGAAAGACCCAGATGCCCCCGTTCTTTCCGAGTCATCACACCATGGAACACTATCAGGTCATAGTGTGACCGATAATCGATGCCGTGGTAGGAAGACCATGATTCGAGAAACTCACAGCGTCTTGACTACTGGGTCTGAAGCCGGAAGACCAAAAGGCCGGCCGCCAGCACCACGATTGCAGCTCCTAACAATGCCAAAGCCCTCTCTGGCACCGAGATAATGCTTTGGCTGTCCAGGTTTATCCGTTCTCCGTTTTCCAGCTCAATATAGCCCTCCACAATAAGAGCCTTCCGCCGGATTGTCCTTACTGGGGTGCTCAGCGTTCGTTGGACCATTGTCAGAATGAAGCAGCCCGCCGCCAATAGCCCGGCCGCAACGTCAAAGCGTAATGCGTTGACCCAGTATGCGGTGAGAACCGGGAACGCGCCCCACGAAAACGCGAACCAAATGTCGGTGTGAAACCGGTTGCGCCACAGGCCCAAGTTATAGGAGACAACAATGAATCCGCCGAAAGCGACGAAAGCGAATATCCATCGGGATTCCATGATACCGGCCACGACACCCAAGGCCACGGCGCCGGTCAGGGATACTACGGCCAGGGAAACCAACAGAGCCCGAGGGATTTTGGTGCTCAGCGGACGGTCATTCAACTCATCCAGAGCATGGGACGAAATCCCGACTGCCAGGAAAAACGCCAGCAGCGTGCCCAACAGCCGGTCCAGGTGGACCGTTGGTGAGATTGCGGCGCCTAGGACCACATAACTCAAGTGCCACAGTGTGTATGGTAGATGAAGCAGATTTAGGTAGTCCTGCCATCCATTGGTGCCCGGCAGCGCATAAAACGCAGGGCTTTTTCCCGTCGCCATTCGATACCGTCCTTACTGACCTCTAGACTCGGTCAAACACTTTATTACCCCACATAACCACGGCTCCACCTAAAGAGAGACGCGTTACCTGCACGTCCATTATTCCCAGCCGAAGCCACAACTCCCGAAGGTCGTCCTCGGTGTAGGACTCGTACAGTTTGGATATGCTCGGGCCGAGAAATTCGCCTACGTGCCGCCAGCCCCGTGACACCAGCGCTCCGGCCAATGGAAGCACTCCTTTGGTGTAGACTTGCCAAAGTGCCCGGGTAATGGGATTCTGCGGCACACCGAATTCCAATGACAGCAGGCGTCCGCCGGGTTTCAAGACCCGGATGACTTCCGCCATCGTTGATTCCGGATCGTCGACGTACCGGAGTAAAAAGGTGACGTAAACTGCGTCGAAACAATGGTCAGTAAAGGCTAGGTTTTCTGCCCTGCCCATCACCAAAGGTACCTGCCCGGCCAGTCCGTTGCTGGAAAGATTGTGCTGAGCCCGTCTTAGCATCTTGGGACTCAGGTCCACCCCGACCACCCGGCATTTGTGAGTGCGAGCAGTTTGCATCGCCACGCCAGCAGTACCGGTGCAAAGGTCCAGAATCATAGCGTCCGGCCCTGCCTGAAGTCGAGATACCAGGTACCGCCTCCAGCGTCGGTATTGAAAAAATGAAAAATAGTCGGGCGCCCAATCATATTGAGCGGCGATCCCATCGAACAGTTGCCGGGCTTGATGGTTGCGGTCATTGTCCATTGGTTTCCATGGGTCCACTAAAAAGGGATGCCGGTACCGGATTGTCCTCGCCAGCCGTGATGGAGGAATAGTAACTACGAGAGGAGGAATTGTCCACGATTGGGCCTAGTACTACAACGACGCGTTATCCTACAAGGTAACTCGTGGGCGGATTTTGAAGCTGGCAACGAACGAGTGCGAGTCTCCCATGATGAACGGTCCGTAGCTGAAGAAGAAGACCTGAGCGTGTTTTCTCATAACGCGTCGTTGTAGTACTAGGAACCTGAGACCCAATTCCTTGACTTCCCGGAACACCAGAGCGTGAATAGTGTCACTCCGTCACCCACAGGAGGTGACCATGACAACTCAGACTCTGGTGCAAGGCGGCGAGGCCGGCCAATGGGAGCAGGCCATCTACGCCTTCCTTGCCGAGAAGGAACGCCGCTCCGGCTCCATGAGGACCGTGCGGGCCTATTCCGCGATGCTCTACCGCTTCTTCGATATTTTGGGCAAACCGCCGGACCAAGTGACGGCCACGGAGGTCTTCGGCTACGGCCACGGCACCGGCCTCTCCGGCAAGAAACCTTCCTCGGTTACGATAGGCGCCCGCATCGCCTGCCTCAGTTCCTTCTACCGCTTCCTCATCCGAATGGGTCTAGAGGTCTGGCCGGAAAGCCATTGGCCGGGTTTCGCGCTACGCCAGACAGACGTATTAGAGTCTTATGTGGCATGATAGTGTCTGTAATACAGTTCAAAAACCCACTGTTACATCGCTAATCGTCGCTAAGAAAACGACGACTTGGGGAGAATCGGGGTTTCCGTCCGAGTTTCTAGTGGCATCCAATCCCTGGGACCAGCTAGAACGTCCCAACGCGACACCGGCGCCACCTAGAGGACTGACCGCCGCCGATATCAAGAAGCTGCTGGACGTGATTCCCTGCAATCCCGTCGGCCTGCGTGACCGCGCCATCATTTTGACCCTGACCCTTACCGGACGGCGGCGCAGCGAAGTGCTGAACCTCAAGGCCCGTGACCTCATCGAGGAAGGAGACGCGGTCTTATATAGCTACCGGGGCAAGGGCGGCAAATACGGCAAGCGGGAGTTGCCAGAGCCCGCGTTCAGGGCGATACAGCAGGCGTTAGAAGCGTTCGGCAAGGATTTCTCAGCCAGACGAATCCCTGTGGCCATCCAGTGCCGATAGCGGGCGCGGTATCACCAGCGGTACCTTCTACGGCAACCTGCGCCGGTATTTCAAAGCTGCCGGGCTGTCTCCATCGGGGGTCCACATCTTCCGCCACTCGGCTGCCAGGCTCCGGAGAGATGCCGGTGAGCCGGTGGAGCAGGTCAGCCACGTCCTGGACCACAGCAGCCTGGCGGTGACAACGGTGTATCTCCGGCAACTGGAAGGAGACCGGGACGATACCTGGGAGCAAGTGGCGGTGGCCCTAGTACTACAACGACGAGTTGTCTGGTAGGATGGCTGGACAGATGATGTTGGGTGGTTTGGGTGATGGATGCGGCGAGCTTCGAGCGGGTCTACGACAGCCTTCAGGAATTCCACGCCTTCTTTGCGGCTTCCTTCGGCCGCAAGCAGTGGCGGGATCACAGCGGGAATTACCTTCAGGCGCTGCTGGTGCAGGACCAGGAGCGGCGCAACGCCGAGAATCTCTCGGAATCGGTGGGCATCTCGGCCCGGGCGATGCAGCGCTTTCTCACCGAGGCCCGGTGGTCCGATGAGACAGTCATAGGGCGGTTGCAGGAATACTTGGCCCCCAGGCTGGGACACCTGGAGGCGGTGTGGGTGTTCGATGGCAGCGACTTCCCCAAGCAGGGCAGGAAATCGGCGGGAGTGGCCCGGCAGTACTGCGGCAGGCTGGGCAAGGTGGCCAACTGCCAGGGTGGGATGTTCCTGGCCTACGTCAGCCCGCTGGGCCGGGCGTTGGTGGACAAGCGGCTGTATCTGCCCAAGAGTTGGACCTCCGACCAGGACCGGTGTGCTGCGGCGGGTGTGCCGGAGGACCGGCGGAACTACCGGTCAAAGACGGAGTTGGCCCTGGAGATGCTGGAGCGGGTCCTGGAGTTGGGCTACCTCAGGGCCGAGTGGGTTGCCGGAGACGACGCCTTCGGGATGTCGCCGACCTTCCGGGAGGGACTGGCGGCCCTGGGGATGCGCTACGTGCTGGACGTTCCGGGCGGCACTACGGTCTGGCCCTTGGACCCGGCTTGGACCAGTCCGGAATATCCGGGGTTCGGCCGCCCCCGCAAACCCAAGCTGCGGCCTGGGCAGCGGCGGACCATGGAGCAGCGCGGTGATGAACTGCCGGATGAGGCTTGGCGGGAGATAACGGTGGCCCAGGGAAGCCAGGGGCCGCGCACCTACCGGTTCAGTGCCCAGCGGGTGCGGGCCACCAGGAGGCGCAAGCCCGGCGAGGAACTGTGGGCCGTCTGGCGCCGGAACCTGGACGGCAGCGAGCCCCGCTACTACCTGTCCAACGCTCCCGAGGGCACAACCTTGGAGACTCTGGCCTACGTGGGTGGGTCCAGGTGGCGCATTGAAACGGAGTTCGAGACTGAGAAGGGTGACGTGGGGCTGGACGAATACGAGACCCGCAGCTGGGCAGGGTGGCATCACCACATAGCCATGTGCCTGCTGGGTGGAGCGTTCCTGCTGAGCCTGCAGCAGGATTGGGGGGAAAAAGATGCCCCGGATCACGAGGCCACAGGTGTACCGGGTGGTGCGGGAGATGCTGCCCCGGGAGCAGTTCGGGCCCGATCAATTGCTGTTGTGGCTGGAGGATACGCAGCTACGCAACGAACGGGCTCGCCGTTCCCACGAGAGACGCCGCTCCACCCGCCGCGAAAGCAGGATGGAGCCGCCACCTTAAACCCGTCGTTGTAGTACTAGAGGTCTGGCCGGAAAGCCATTGGCCGGGTTTCGCGCTACGCAAGACAGACGTATTATAGTCTTATGTGGCATGATAGTGTCTGTAATACGGTTCACGAACCCACTGTTACATCGATAATCGTCTCTAAGGAAACGGCAGCTTGGAGAGAATCGGGGTTTCCGTCCGAGTTTCTAGTACTACAACGACGAGTTGTCTGGTAGGATGGCTGGACAGATGATGTTGGGTGGTTTGGGTGATGGATGCGGCGAGCTTCGAGCGGGTCTACGACAGCCTTCAGGAATTCCACGCCTTCTTTGCGGCCTCCTTCGGCCGCAAGCAGTGGCGGGATCACAGCGGGAATTACCTTCAGGCGCTGCTGGTGCAGGACCAGGAGCGGCGCAACGCCGAGAATCTCTCGGAATCGGTGGGCATCTCGGCCCGGGCGATGCAGCGCTTTCTCACCGAGGCCCGGTGGTCCGATGAGACAGTCATAGGGCGGTTGCAGGAATACTTGGCCCCCAGGCTGGGACACCTGGAGGCGGTGTGGGTGTTCGATGGCAGCGACTTCCCCAAGCAGGGCAGGAAATCGGCGGGAGTGGCCCGGCAGTACTGCGGCAGGCTGGGCAAGGTGGCCAACTGCCAGGGTGGGATGTTCCTGGCCTACGTCAGCCCGCTGGGCCGGGCGTTGGTGGACAAGCGGCTGTATCTGCCCAAGAGTTGGACCTCCGACCAGGACCGGTGTGCTGCGGCGGGTGTGCCGGAGGACCGGCGGAACTACCGGTCAAAGACGGAGTTGGCCCTGGAGATGCTGGAGCGGGTCCTGGAGTTGGGCTACCTCAGGGCCGAGTGGGTTGCCGGAGACGACGCCTTCGGGATGTCGCCGACCTTCCGGGAGGGACTGGCGGCCCTGGGGATGCGCTACGTGCTGGACGTTCCGGGCGGCACTACGGTCTGGCCCTTGGACCCGGCTTGGACCAGTCCGGAATATCCGGGGTTCGGCCGCCCCCGCAAACCCAAGCTGCGGCCTGGGCAGCGGCGGACCATGGAGCAGCGCGGTGATGAACTGCCGGATGAGGCTTGGCGGGAGATAACGGTGGCCCAGGGAAGCCAGGGGCCGCGCACCTACCGGTTCAGTGCCCAGCGGGTGCGGGCCACCAGGAGGCGCAAGCCCGGCGAGGAACTGTGGGCCGTCTGGCGCCGGAACCTGGACGGCAGCGAGCCCCGCTACTACCTGTCCAACGCTCCCGAGGGCACAACCTTGGAGACTCTGGCCTACGTGGGTGGGTCCAGGTGGCGCATTGAAACGGAGTTCGAGACTGAGAAGGGTGACGTGGGGCTGGACGAATACGAGACCCGCAGCTGGGCAGGGTGGCATCACCACATAGCCATGTGCCTGCTGGGTGGAGCGTTCCTGCTGAGCCTGCAGCAGGATTGGGGGGAAAAAGATGCCCCGGATCACGAGGCCACAGGTGTACCGGGTGGTGCGGGAGATGCTGCCCCGGGAGCAGTTCGGGCCCGATCAATTGCTGTTGTGGCTGGAGGATACGCAGCTACGCAACGAACGGGCTCGCCGTTCCCACGAGAGACGCCGCTCCACCCGCCGCGAAAGCAGGATGGAGCCGCCACCTTAAACCCGTCGTTGTAGTACTAGGTCACCACTCGATATGGCTAACAGTGCTAGACCGGATCTGGCCTGGGTGGCGACGAGTTGAGTGGCAGTAGCTAATGACAGGATAATCTGCGCAGCCTCCTCGGCAACCGCCAGCGATAAATCGGCCTCGGCGGCGCGACTGGCCAACGGTATCAATAAAGAAGTAAGTCCATAAGCCATGGTTGCGCCCGGCGGCATGATCCGCACAACCTCAAGGAGTCGCTGCAAAAAGACCTCTCCTTGGCTGAAGTCGCCCACCCCGTACTCTAACAATTCGCGAAATCCGAGGAGCCGTGGTTCCATGGGCAACACTGCCAGGCCCCGGTCGCTATAGTTTCGGGCGGCCTGCCACTCAACTTCCAACTGGGACAGGTATGAGTGGGTTAAATTTGCATTGCTCAGCCAAGAGCGATGGCGCAATCTATCCGCCAAAGCGGCAAGAGGCTCCAAACGCAGACGCGCCCCACCTGGATCGCCCACAGCTATCTGAGTCCACGCAGTATAAAAGTGGGCCACAACCTCTGAGTGGGGATCATCGACGTGGCGGGCCAGTTCGAACACCCGCAGGCCCTTTGTAATGGCTTCCCGTAGGTTGTAGTAAAACTCGTCTACTTGGATGGCATTGGACAGGGCTTGCAACTCCAACTGGTGGTCCCTCGCTCTTTGGGCAATGGCCAGGGCACGGCTGAGGGCTTCTTGGGCTTCCTCGTAGTTCCCACGCTCTATTCCGATGACCCTAACATACCTCGACAGGAGGCGGCCCGCAGTGTGAGAATCAGACGGCACCAGCGCGATGGCGCGTGAGATTAACTCATCCAACCCAACATTCTGACCACCCAAGAGGGATAATGGATACTCCGCGATCGCTACAGCACGGTCCAAGTCACCACATTCCGCGTAAAAATCAAAGGCCCTCTTTAGGAGATCTGCTACTTCTTGGAAGCGGTGCCTCTCTACAATTGCCTCCTGGACTCGAGCCAGACCGAACAGCAACGCCGCCGTCTCCTCATCCGTGGGCCGGTCCTCTTTGGCCGCAAGCCCCCGCTCGAAGTGGACCAGGGCCTCTTCATAGGCGTACGCTGACAAAGCCCGTTCTCCCGCACACCTTCGGGGATACGGACGCTCCAAGAATCCCGCTGACCTGCTCCGCCCTGGGTCAGCTCCCCTTCCTGGACTAGAAGCCGTACCACCTCGGTAACGAAAAGCGGATTGCCCTCAGTCTGGCGGTGAACAGCCTCAACCATCCCATCGGGAGGCGTCAAGCCGGAGGCTAATTCGATGAACCGGCCCACATCTTCCCGGTCCAACCCGCGCAGCAGCACCCGTTGGAACAATCTCTCGCGGGTTAACTCCCCCAGTGTCTGGGAAAGTGGATGCTGACGGGAGAGTTCCATGTCCCGGTAGGTCCCGACCACTAGCACTCGGGCGTTGGCCAATTCCCTAGCCACAAACTCTAACAAGAGCAATGAAGGATGGTCGGCCCAGTGCAGGTCGTCCAGCACTAAACTAAGGCCAAGGTGGGATGTACATTCGAGGGGCGATGAAGATTGGCTTGGTTGCGCCAGTGAAGCCCTCTTATCCGTACTTGGAGAATGATCCGGCACCGCTGTTTGACCTCCACTATCTGCGCATTTCACCTTCGCTTTGGTTTAGGACCAAAGGTTTGCGCCGGGCGGCGCTTTTTAGGAATGCGGTAATGGAATCGAACAGCCGGAACCTTGCCTGCTCCGGTTCAATCTGAGGAGGGGTGTCCAAGCCAGGCAGTTGCTCCCTCACATCGGATACCACCTCGGCGATATCGGCGGCCCCAGCGCCCATCTCTGAGCGTAGTTGTTCGGGGTCGATGTCCCTAACGTAGGAACGGATGGCCTGGACCCAGGGCCAGTAGGGCGGCGCGCCCTGCTCCTCGTAGCAACGGCCCCACAATACCTGGCCTCCACGCAGACCTGCGTATGTGGCCAGCTCCTGGGCAGTACGGGTCTTGCCGATGCCGGGCTCTCCCACCCAACGTCACTAGCCTGCCCCTGCCTGACAACGCTTCTTCCAGGCTAGCCTTTAACTCTCCCATCTTGCGCTGCCTGCCTACGAACACTCCCCCGGCCAAGCTGTCCAGCGAGTGTTCCTCATCTTCTTCTGCCGCGGCTTGCTCCACGCTGGTGGCAAGGTCGATGGAGTCCAAGGCGGACAATACGTCTGAAGCCGACTCGGGCCGTTCTGACGGCAAGAAAATACTTACCCCGAATCCACCGATAGAGGGCGTGTCGCGACAGGGCGGATAGGGAAGGAAGTGCTCCTCTGAATCTGGGATAATGGTTTTATAACAGAAAACCGACCAGAAACAAGGAGCACCCAATAGATGCGACCACGCAACCACCTCGACCGCATCCACATCACCTTCGACGACCACCGCCTGGTCAACAATGCCGGCCTGCTCCTTCCCGCCACCTTGGCCTTGCACCTCGGCCTTTCCCAACTGGTTGACCGGCGCCTGGACCTGGGCCGGGCCCCAGGCCGAGCCAACACCGGTGACAAGATGATGACGCTGGTGGCATCTGCGTTGGCGGGCGGCGACTGCATCGACGACGCCGATGCGCTGCGCGCCGGCGGGACAGCCTGCACCCTGGGCAGTGTGCTCAAGGCGCCCTCCACCCTGGGCGCCTTCCTGCGCAGCTTTCGCTGGGGCCACGTCCGCCAACTGGACCGGGTGAGCCGCGAGTTGCTGGCCCGGGCCTGGCAGGCCGGAGCCGGACCCGGCGACGCACCATTTACCATCGACCTTGATTCGACGATCTGCGAGACCTACGGACTGGCCAAGGAGGGCGCCCGCCACCACGGCTACACCGGCGCCCGGGGCTATCACCCGCTGTTGGCCGCCGCCGCCGGCGCCGGCGGCGGCGGCGTGCTGATGTCCCGGCTGCGCGAGGGCCGCGCCAACACCGCCCGCGGGGCCGCCCACTTCCTGCGGGAGACGGTGGGGCGGGTGCGCTACGCTGGCGCCAGCGGGCAGATCACCCTGCGGGCCGACAGCGGCTTCTATACCCACGCCGTGGTCGCCGTCTGCCGCAAGCTGGACGTGCGCTTCTCCATCACCATCCGCCAGCACAAAAGCCTGCGCAATCTCATCGAGGCCATACCCGAAGCTGCCTGGACGCCGATTCCCTACTGGATGGACGGCGCGGCCGCTGTGGCCGAGACGACTTATACCCCCTTCCAGAGTGAGCCGGACGCCGCGCCGGTGCGGCTCATCGTCCGGCGGGTGCAGCCGACCCCCGGTTCCCAACTGGCCCTCTTCGCCACCTACAGTTATCACGGCTTCATCACCGACCGGGACGGAGAGACCCTGGAACTGGAGGCCGACCACCGCCGCCACGCCGAGATCGAGAATGCGATACGCGACCTCAAGTACGGCGTCGGGTTGAACCACATGCCGTCCGGCCGCTTCGCCGCCAACGGCGCCTGGCTGGCCGTCCAGGTGATGGCCCACAACCTGGCCCGCTGGACCGCGCGCATCGGCCTGGGCGAGCAGATCGTGACCACCAAGACCCTCAGGCGACGGTTCTTCTCCCTGGCCGGACGGCTCACCCGCTCGGCGCGCCGCCTCACCCTGCATCTGCCCCAGCGCTGGCCTTGGGAAACCCAGTTCAGTCGCGCCCTGGCCCGGCTGCGCGCCCTGCCACTCCCAGCCTGACGACCCGTCTGCAACTGACCCGCCATCCGGCCAACTGAACGTCCCGGCAAACTCGCGCCAGTCCCGGTCCGCGAGCGCCTCTTCCCGTGTCCTATCCCGCCATCTCGCTCAGCACAGCCACTGCAGACCGCCATCGGCGCCCCCAAAAGCGCCTGCGACCGCCCGCCAACCTCCCGTCTACCCGAATTCGAGCCCGGATCATCGCGCCTGCAACTCCCTCCCCCCTCTTCCGCTGTCCTCACCCCCTCCATCCGGGTCCATCGGTGGATTCGGACTTACCCAGCGACCCAAGCTGAAAATGCATGGTGCCGGTCCCGGTGGTCAGTTAACTTTACGGAACCGGGACCAGGACACCCGCAAAAAACAACGGCACTCCTGGCGCAGGGTACGTACCGGCACCGCTGAGGCACAGGCGCTCACCCGCATTAATTAGCAATGGGGTTACAAAACTTGTTATTTGCGAGTCCGGACGCGGGGCGTCTCGGAGAACCGGCGGGAACGCTACTATCGAAGCCGGCCCACGAAGAAATCATAGGTCTACGGAGGAAAGTCATGGCGAAGCGCAGAGGCAACCAAGAAGGTTCACTGACCTTACGGAGGGACGGCCTATGGGCTGCCCGGGTGTCCCAGGATGGAAAGCGCATAGCGGTCTATGGGAAGACTAAGCAGGAGGCGATAACCAAACTCCGGGCCCTTCAACGTAAGCAGGACGATCATCTCCCCTTGGTAACATCACAGATGTACTGAAAGACTACCTGGCCCAATGGTTGGAGAGCATGAAGCACCAGCTTCGCCTCAAGACCGTGGTGGACTACGAAGCGGCGATCCGGCTTCACATCACACTCCTCTTAGGGCAAATCCGGCTCGGTAAGCTGGAACCGCAGCAGATTGACCGTGCATGGAACAATCTGTTAAAGGCAGGGAAGTCAACTAGCGTCGTACAGTATGCGCACCGCCGGCTGTCCAAGGCATTGAACGATGCGATGAAGCGCCAGTTGATTTACCGCAACCCCTGCCAACCAGTTTCTCCACCCAAGGCTACCAGCAAAGACCTATACCCACCGGACGCCGAAGCTGTTCACCAGTTCCTTGAAGCTGCACGGCCCACTGACTATTACGAGGCCCTGTTTACCGCCTTTTACACCGGTCTCCGGCGCGGCGAGTTGCTGGCTCTTACATGGAGGGATGTGGTCCTCGACATGGCCACCCTCTCGGTGGCACACAGCCTGTACCGTGCCAAGGGCGGCCTGTCCATTTACCAGGATCCAAAGACGGCCAAGGGGCGTCGCCTAGTGGCCCTTACGCCATCAACAGCGTTGACGTTACGTTCTCTGCGGGAGAGTCAAGAAGCACATGGGTTGCTGCAGGGGTACGCGGTCAACGATGAAACCCCCGTGTTCCGCTATCGCGATGGATCTCCATTCCTCCCAGGAGCTTCAGCGGGGCGTTCACCAAAACCATGCGCAAGGCCTGACTGGAAGGCTACCGACTCCATGATGCTCGTCATGCCCACGCCAGTCTCATGCTTCGGCAAGGTGTCCATCCCAAAATAGTGCAAGAACGATTAGGTCATGCCAAGGTGGGGACCACGCTAGATATCTATTCCCACGTGACCCCCGGACTCCAGCAGGCGGCTGCGCTACAGTTCGAGCAAGGCATGATGAAATCAAGGGAATCGGAGCCATCTCCGGCTTAATTGGTACAAAGGGGCAAAGCAAAAGCCCTCGGGGTTTCCCCTGAGGGCTTTTCGTGCCTAATAATTGGAGCGGAAGACGAGATTTGAACTCGCGACCCCCTCCTTGGCAAGGAGGTGCTCTACCACTGAGCCACTTCCGCTCGATTGATACTGGCGCCGGGCTTAACGGTTGATGCAGCTCGACCAAGGAAGCGCCGCCACGCCGGTTTTGCTAAGCCACCAGTCCTGCAAATAGTATACACGATGGCCGGAAGCCATTTCAAAATGGGCTTCTCTCGGGTTGCGCCGATTCGATTGATCTGGGGCGTAAAACCTATTCCCCAAACGACTCGCTAAATGACGGAGTCGCGGGTCGACGCTGGTTGCAGAGACCCTATCGTTCGTGGCTCCTTGCTGATTCAGGCTAGAACGCCTCCCACTTCCTAAACACTCCTTCCGGAGCAAGCCCTGGGAAGCGATCGGGCCACATGGCCTCGGCCAGCCCTTCCATGACGTCTACAATCCGGGGCCCGTGGTGGCTGGGGATTCGCCCGTCAAACAAAAAGACTTGGTCTTTAGTCACCGCAGGAAGCGTTTGCCAGCCCGGCTGACGCCGCAAACACTCCGCCGAATCATGCTCCACACGATCAGGACCAAACGCGCACGGCATCATCATCAGGTATTCCGGCTGGTAGACTAGCACCTCCTCCCAGGCCACTTCACGCGACTTTCCCCACTTGGCGGCCAAACCTTCCACCCCACCTGCCAGTTCCACCAACTCCGGTCCCCACTGGCCGGTGTTGCGCAGCGGGTCCAGCCAATCAACGCAGAAGACTCTCGGCGGGTCTCCCTCAGATGGCAGCGCCGACCGCACGTATTTCATCCGCCGCCTAAGGCTATCCACCAACCCTTGAGCGCTAAGCGCCGATTGCGCCGCCCGGCCAATATTCAATATATTCTGGAATATATCTTCGACACCGGCGGGCCGGATGGTGATTATCTCTGGTTGGTAGTCGAGGACCTTGCTTGCCGTCTCGAAAACCCAGCCGCTTCCAACGGCGCAAACTTCGCATAGCTCTTAAGTAATGATCAAATCGGGTTGAAGCTCACTAAGCAGCTTACCGTCAATCCAGTAAAGGGGGTTGCCGGAGGACCGGGTCTGTTGGGTGATGGCGTCAATCTCCCGGCTGCCCAGATTGTTTAACTCCCCGGCCTGGCGCAGGCTACGGCTGACCACCGGTTTTGACTGAGCCAGATATGGGTAGTCGCAGGCGTGGGAAACACCCACCAACTCGTCTCCCAAACCCAAAGCATAAACGATCTCAGTCGCGCTGGGCAGCAATGAACAGATATGCATCTCTCGCCTTTCAATCCCGTTTCGGCCAGTATATTCCTGGGTTTAACCAGCATCAACAATGACCCGGAGCTGAAAGCTGACCGCTGATAGCTGGTAGCTGGTAGCTGATAGCTCGGGCCTATGCTAGAATTTTCGTCGCTGATCAGAGAAACAAGCGCAAGGAAGATGTAAAGATGGCCAAGATATTGGATGGCGCCGCCCTCGCCCAGGAGATTCGCGGCGAGGTCGCCGTGGGTGTCAAAGAGATGCAGCAGAAACACCAGGTGACACCTGGCTTGGCCGCTGTCTTGGTGGGCGACGACCCCGCCTCGGCGGTCTACGTTCGCAACAAGCGCCGGGCCTGCGATGAGGTGGGCATGTTCAGCGACTCCTTCATCCTGCCCGAAGACACCGGCCAGGGTGAGATTTTGTCCTTGGTGGAACAGTTGAACGCCGACAACCGTTTCCACGGAATTTTAGTCCAACTTCCGCTTCCTCCCCAGGTGGACACTCAGCGCATCATCGAAGCTGTGAATCCGCAAAAAGATGTGGACGGAATCCACCCCAGCAACGTCGGGAAACTGGTCCAGGGCCGGCCCGATTTCGTCCCGGGAACACCGGCGGGCATCCAGCAGCTTCTCGTGAGACACGGCTACGACCCCGCAGGGAAAAACGTGGTCATCTGCGGCCGCAGCGAGATTGTGGGCAAACCGTTGGCGATCTTGCTGATGCAACGGCAGGATGGCGCCAACGCCACCGTCACCGTTTGCCATACCAGGACTAAGGACTTGGCGGATTACACTCGCCGGGCTGACATCCTGGTCGCGGCCACCGGCCAGCCCCAAATGATCACCGCCGATATGGTAAGAGACGGCGCCGTGGTCATCGACGTGGGGATAAACCGCGTGGAAGACGCCTCCCGGCGGCGCGGCTACCGGCTGGTGGGGGACGTGGAATACGAAGCCGTATCACAAAAAGCCGAGGCGATCACCCCCGTGCCCGGAGGCGTCGGCCCCATGACCATCGCAATGCTGTTGGTCAACACCCTGACCGCCGCCCGGATCAGCATCCATGGCAGGTAGCTATCAGCTATGGATTTAAAGAATTTGAGTTCAGGCCGTCACATATGCCAAGACGCCTCGGCCGGCGCCAACGGTTGAATGCTGACCGCTGATAGCTAACAAATGCAAACCAGCGATTTCGACTACCATCTCCCTCCGGAATTCATCGCCCAGACGCCTCTGGAGCCCAGGGACTCATCCCGATTGCTCGTTTTGGACCGGCTTTCAGGGCAGATCAACCACCGGCGCTTCACCGATATCATCGAATATCTGCGTCCCGGCGACGTCGTAGTGTTCAACCAGAGCCGGGTGATTCCAGCGCGGCTTCGCGGGCGGCGGGCGGACACCGGCGGCAAGGTGGAATTCCTGTTGCTTCGCCAGAAGGCTGCCGATATCTGGCAAGCCCTAGCCCAACCGGGCAGGCGGCTGCGCCCAGGGGCCAAAGTAGTACTGGAGCCCCCAGAGAACCCGCAGTGCAGCGCTGATGCACCCTCAATTCGCCCCCCCTTTGCAAAGGGGGGTTCGGGGGGATTGATAGCCGAAGTGCTGGCGGCAAACGACGACGGCTCGAAGACGATTCGGTTACCCGCCGATATCGACCTAGAACGGCTCGGCTACGTGCCTCTGCCACCCTACATACATCACAGGCTTGAAGACTCGGAACGCTATCAGACCGTCTACGCGAAAGACTCGGGCAGCGCCGCCGCTCCCACCGCGGGTCTGCACTTTACTCAGGATTTGCTGGATAGATTCCAGGCCATTGGGGTTGAATCGGCCTTTGTCACCCTACACGTGGGCCTGGACACATTCCGGCCCGTGCAGCACGAAGATCCCACTCAACACCCCATACACACCGAATATTACGAGATTCCCGCGGAGACCGCTGCCAGCTTGAACCGGGCCAGAGCCGATGGACGCAGGATCATTGCAGTGGGCACCACATCGGTGAGGGTTTTGGAGCAAGCCGGCCAGGGTATGCGAAGTCGCGGCCAGACCAAACTGGAAGCCCAAAGCGGCTGGGCGGGGCTGTTCATCCTCCCCGGCCACGAGTTCCGCCTGGTGGACGCCATGGTCACCAACTTCCACCTGCCCAGGTCCACGCTGCTCATGCTGGTTTCAGCATTTATTGAATCAGGGCGGGGTGGTCTTGCGGCGGGCTCAGGTCAGGCGGTGTTGTTGGCGGCGTACCAGGGAGCCATTGCCCAAGGCTACCGGTTCTACTCTTTCGGTGATGCGATGTTTATACTTTAAGAAATACTTCTCTCGTTGCGGGATTCAGATGATCCGACAGGGCCGATTATGGCCCCGAGTATTACAGGTCCACCAGGGATAAGGGGGAATGTTCATGCTGAAGACGCGATTTACCGAACTGCTGGGCATTCGCTACCCAATCATCTCCGCGCCGATGCAGCGCATGAGCGGCTGCGGTATCCTCCGCGGGAGGCCTGGGAACCTTTGGCTGCGCCGGGCCCCCGGCGCCATCAGTCCAGACTATGTACGGGAGCAGATCGGCTACATACGTTCCCAGACGGATAAACCATTCGGCGCCGGCTTCATCACCATGCGCATCGACAATTCACTTGAGAACTTCGAGACCGTGTTGGAGCAGCAAGTTCCGGTTATCCTTTTCTCCTTTGCCGACCCCACGCCGTGGCTGAGCCGGGCCAAAGAGAGCGGCGCTGTGGTCATCTGCCAGGTTCAGACGATGGAGGGGGCTCGTTTGGCGGTCTCCGGCGGGGCCGACATCCTAGCTGCGCAAGGAAACGATGCAGGTGGACACACCGGCATGTTGAGCCTGCTGCCATTCCTCGTCCGTGTAGTCACTGAGTTTCCAGACGTTCCAGTGCTCGCCGCCGGTGGCATCGGCGATGGCCGGTCTCTGGCCGCCGTTCTAGCCGCGGGGGCGGAAGGCGCCTGGATGGGGACAGTCTTCACGGCGGCTCAAGAAGACGACGAGATCCCGGATGCGCACAAAGAATTGATCGTTGCCAGCGACGGCGACGACACCATTCATACCCAGGTATTTGACATCATCAACAATGCATCGTATGACAACACACCTTGGCCGGAAGGTATCGCCGGCCGCGGCTATAACAACCGGTTCGCCCGGGAGTGGCATGGCCTGGAAAAAGAACTTAGGGACCGCTTGGACGAAATACTTCCGGCCTACGAAGAGGCCCGGCGTAACAATGATTTCGAGATCCGCTCGGCATTGTTCGGCAAGGCTGCTGCTTCCGTAGATGCCATCCGCCCGGCCGGCGAGGTGTTGCGTACGATCTGTGATGAGGCGGAACAGCACCTGCGCCAGCGATTTGCTGAGATAGTCCGTTGAAACGTGCTGCCCCGAGCCCTGACCTCACCGGCGACCTCGTCATGTTAATATATACGTATCCATACGGTTCCGGAAGTATACGGTGCCGCTCACTAAGCGTGTGGAAGTATTATTTGACCCAGACCACTACAGGACGATAGAACGGATTGCCCGTTCCAAAGGCAAGACGGTGGGGGCGCTGGTGCGTAAGGCGGTGGAGCAACAGTATTTGAAACCCTCCATTGAGGAAAGGAGGGCTGCAGTCCGGGACTTGCTGGATATGGAAAGTGACTTGACCTGGGAGGAAGCCAAGGAGATTATCGAAAAAGACCCGGGCCGCCGCTTTGATACTGTTTGATACTAATATTTTCATCTATGCCCTCGGACGTCCCCACAGATACAAAGAACCATGCCGCCGTTTGGTAGCCCAAATAGGCGATTCCGATTCTAATTACTACATAGACGTTGAGTTGCTCCAAGAAATCCTGCATGTCTACGACGGACGTGGTGATAGGGCGTTCGGGCTCGCTGTTTTCGATATTCTAGCTGCCCTCGTTCCTAACCCGCTACCCATCGGTAGGTCAGAAATATTGTTGTCCCGCCAAATCTTGGAGCGATACCCGGCTCTGTCTCCTCGTGACGCCATCCACGCGGCCGTGGTCTCCACCCACCATTTGGAGGGCATCGTCACCACCGACGCGGCCTTTACCCAAGTTGGCGGACTGATGGTTTACGACCCAATATCATTGGCGGTCGATCTTTCCCAATAACAATCGTTTCCCGTGGAGAGTAGACGCTGGCAACCTGCGGTGAGCCCGTTTCTCAGAGAACACTCCTTTTCATTTGGGGCTCTCTTTGGGAGGACGTACTACAATGTAGCTACATCGGGAATACAAAAAATCAACCATGATCAAGACACTTACGGCCCACGGCAACAATGCGGCTCTCATCATCGATAAGGCAATTTTGGAAGTGCTAATTATCGATATGAGCACTCCTCTGGAGATCATCACGGATGGCGAGAGTCTGATAGTCTAAGGTGGACCCAATGATTAAGACAGCCTGAGGGCTAAATTAAGAGAGTCTCCCGCCCCTACGCTAGGTTTCACCAAGCCCGATGTCAGCCCTGGTTCTTGAGCTGCTACCCTCTTTTCTGCCTGGCCCTTTTGGTACACCTGTGCTGGGGTTCGATAGCCCAAAGACTGGTGAGGTCTCCGCCGGTTGTAGAACTCCAGGTAAGCGTTGATCCCAACTCGGGCTTCTGCGACAGTCTGGTATGCCTTCAGATACACCTCCTCATACTTGATGCTCCGCCACAACCGCTCCACAAAGATGTTGTCCAGGTACCTACCTTTACCATCCATGCTGACCCGAATGCCCCGCTCCTGCAACGTCTGGGTAAAGGCATCACTGGTGAACTGTGCCCCCTGGTCCGTGTTAAAGACCTCCGGCCGTCCCTTGCCCAATGCTGCCTCCAACGCCGTCACACAGAAGTCCGTGTCCATGGTGTTGGAGAGCTTCCAGGCCAGCACATGCCGGCTGTGCCAGTCCATGATGGCCACCAGGTACAGGAAGCCCTGAGCCATGGGAATGTAGGTAATGTCCGCCGCCCAGACCTGGTCGACCCGATTAACATCCACTCCCTTCAGCAGGTAGGGATAGACCCGATGTCCCGGAGCTGGCTTGCTAGTGTTGGGACGCCGATAGATGGCTTCCAGGCCCATCAACCGCATCAGCCTTCGAACCTTGCTTCGGCTCACTAGGTAGCCCTCTGCCAGCAGCCAGGCCTTCATCCTCCTGGAACCGTAGAAGGGCGTCTTCAAATACTGACGGTCCATCCGAGCCATCAACTCCAGGTCTTCTGCTCTGGTCGAGACTGGCCGGTAGTACACTGAGGCTCGGCTGATGTTCAGCAGTGTACACTGACGGACCAGGGACAGTTGCTTATGGCCTCGGTCGATCATGGCCTGCCGCAGGCTGCGATTCATAGACCGGACCTTTCCGACAAAAAATCGCGTTCCACCTTCAGCTGGCCGATGTGCCGGTAGAGTTGGTCAATTTGAGCTTCTTTGGCCTTTTCCTGGGATTTATGGTTGTCGGCAAATAGCTCCGGAGCTCCTTCTAACAGGGCCCTTTTAACTTTTCCAAGCGTGAATCTGGCTGGGATGGACCTCAAATCGGCTGGCCAACTGGGCGATGGTCTCTTCCCCTTGAAGAGCGGCCAGGGCCACGTTGGCCTTGAACGCTGGGCTGTGTTTCTTCCTCGTCTGCCTCATGTCCTTCTCCTCCCCAACAGCAACCGCTGCCGGTATTTTAGGAGCTGGACTCTCTCTTAGCCACCTGTCTAGTTTTTGGGTACCACCTCAGTCTCCCCCGTACGGGACGATTCCCAACACGAACGTGTCAGCCAGGCACTGGAGAAAATCAACGCCCGTCACGGCCAAACCCTCAGGAAGTTGGCCGAATAGGCGCCCAAGCCGGCTTTCCTTAGACTTCCAGATGTGATAAGGATCCACGCCGACAAAATCCAACGTTACGGCGGGCCCAACGGCGTGCGCGATTTTGGACTTCTGGAATCAGCGCTGGCCATGCCCCAGGCCTCCTTCGGCGGCGAATCGCTTCACCGCCACATTAATGAAATGGCGGCGGCTTATACCTTCCACCTCAGCCGGAACCATGCTTTCATCGACGCCAACAAACGCACCGGTTTGGCCTGTGCCCTGGTTTTTCTGGAAATCAATGAAATTTCTCTTGAAGATCCCCAGGATGTGCTCCATCAAGCCATGATGGACACCGCTTCGGGCGCCTTGGATAAGCTGGGTCTATCCTTAGTGATTCGGTCGCTGGCCCAATAGCAACAAAAGAGGCACGGAGCTCATTGCCCCGCGCCCCTTGATCGCCTGACAAAACTGTCCCGTTTACCCAGCGATTATCTGGGCCACCAAGTCCTCTTTACTCTTTTCCAGGTCTATGGGGCCGCTGTAGCCTCGGCCATTGGGCATCGTGATGTCGGCGAAGACCTCTAAGCGGTTGCCCTCAGGGTCGTAGAAGTAACACGACACGCCGGCCCCGTGGCTCACCGTCTGCTGAATCTCTATCCCCATGTCTTTGAAGGTCTTGTAGAAGCCAAGCACGTCGTCTACGTCCTTGGTCCGGAACGCGATTTGCTGGATGGCCTGGCCGTCTCCTTCCTTGCCGCTGACCAGAGCGATTTCGTGGTCTTCTTTCGCGACGTCGGCCGTGAGGAAAACAATCCGGCCGCCGTTACGGTGGGTCTCGGTGAGGCCTAAGGTGTCACAGTAGAATTTCGTCATCATGTCCAGGTCTTTGACAAATACACCCACATGACTGAGGCCGCTTATGCTACCCATCGGGCATCCCTCCTTAGAAAATATTTGGATTAAGTCGGCAAAATTGTAGGACCCCACACCTGACCGGTCAAGCATGATGTCCGCGGCTACAGAGTAAATCACAGGAGACCCCCTTCCTCACGGAAGTTGCAATAGCTGCAAGATATTTCCATCTGGGTCTTTCAGAGTAGCGATCCACCCGCCCCAATGTTCTTGTTCCGGCGAGCGGATGAACTCCACTCCCTGGGCCGCCAATCTCTTATATAAGTCATGGATGTCGCTTACGCCCAGATGAGGCATCACCCGGTATGGATCAGCGGATGGTCCGTGAACCCGGGCATGAAGGCCGATATTGAAACGGACCTCGCCCAACTCAAATGCTATGAAATCGTCGTGCCGGGAATGCAATGGCAGCTGCAGGACATCATGATAAAACCGGAACATCTCATCCAGATCCGCGGTCCACAGGGTGATGCCCACTATGCCGCTGACCATATGACCACTCCTTATCGTTGTTCGCCCGGCATTCCTGATTCTAAAAAAGCAAATCCCCCGCTCCCGGCGAGTCTACGGCGCCTGGGAACAGGGGATTTGGAAAGTCGTGACCGGGTTAGACGCTGGCTGGAGCGCCATCTTTTTTCGCGGCGGCGCACCGAGGGCACCACCCGTAGAAGTCAACTCTCTGCCAGGCCACCTGAAAATCCGACTGGCTGGAGATACGGTTCCGCAGCCGCACCACAGCGTCTTGTCCTGCATCGGCATCCATGACTGTCTCACACTGGATACACACCAGGTTGACGTGAGGCCCAACGTTTGGCTCATAACGGGACATCTTTTGGAACGGAAGCTCCTGAATCATGCCGCTACGTTCCAAAACACCCAGGTTGGAATAGATGGTGGCCAAGGTCATGGACGGGAAATGGTCACGTACGCGGTCGTAAATCTGCTGCACCGTTGGGTGATCAGTGGAATTTAACACCGCCTCGGCGATGGCCAACCGCTGCGGAGTCACCCTGACTTCCCACTGACGAAGCATTTCTGCTATTTCTTCTTGGGTCAAGACCTGCTCTCCGGGCCATCGGGCGGAACCAAAACATTTGGTGGTAACCGAACATCCGCCACTGGAAATCGTTCTTATTGTGCCTAAACTATATACGTATTGTACCACTACCACAAGCTCCAAGGCGGAACCTCCAAGGGACGCCAGGGCCTTTTCATTTTCTCAAAATAGTATAAAATTATTACCAGTTTAAGCGGGAGGGGAGGATGATGACTTTGAGGGAAGCGCTGGATTTGGCGCCTGACTTCCGGAGTAGCCAAGGGCGACGCCACTCTTTGGGGGCGATCCTGGCCTTGGCCACCTGTGCCATGCTGTGCGGCGCCCGCAGCTTATACGCCATAGCGCAATGGGGGCGGGACCAAGGGGGTGCTACGGCGCAGCTTTTGGGGTTCAGCCAGGAGAAGACACCCTGCGTGGCCACCCTCCACCGGGTGTTCAAGGACCTGGACGTGGCGGCCTTTGAGGCAGAAGTCGGCAACTGGCTGGCAAATAGCGGGGTAGAGGCGGATGATCCCCTGTCCCTGGACGGGAAAACCTTGCGAGGGGTCCACGGCCAAGAGATACCCGGGGTCCATGTGGTGTCGGCCTACGCTAGCCGCGCTGGGGCAGTGCTGGCGCAGGTAGCTGCGCCGGGCAAAGGGGAAGAATTGGCGGCGGTCAAAGAAGTATTGGGCCAGGTACCCCTGAAGGGTCGGGTAGTAGTGGCTGATGCCTTACTGACCCAACGGAAAGTCTGTGAGCAGATTGTGGCAGGCGGCGGAGAGTATCTGCTGCCAGTTAAAGAGAATCAGCCCACCTTGCGCCGAGACCTGGAGGTGGCTTTTTCCCCTGCTAGGAACTGAGAGGGCTGGTGGGCCAACCGTACCTCCCTGGCTGGCAGCGGAGTGGCGAGCACGCGGAGCCAAGCTGACGGTCTGGGCCGATGCTCCAGTAAAGCGGCGTCATGGGTGGCTGGAGCGGCGAGAGTTGTGGGCCTTGGCCGACCCAGAGCTAAATGGCTACGTGGGCAGCGCTGGGACGGTCGGGGAAGCGTGGCCGCATCTGCAACAGGTGTGTCGGCTAGAGCGCCAGCGGGTCGTGAAGGGCAAGAAACAGGTGGCTGTGAGCTATGCAATTAGCAGTCTCCCAGCCACTGATGCCGATGCCAGGCGATTGTTGAGCCTTTCCCGTGGGCACTGGGGCATCGAGAACCGCCTCCACTGGGTACGGGATGTGACCTTCGACGAGGACCGCTCTCAGGTGCGCACTGGGGCCGCCCCACAGGTTCTGGCGGGCCTGCGGAACCTGGTCATCAGCTTGGTACGTCGGGCTGGGCATTCCAACGTAGCCGCTGCCCTACGCCGCCACAATGCCCATCTCAGCGAAGCTTTCGACATGATGGGCTTTACCTACCAGGCAGGAGAATGAAAAGGCCCTGAAGGGACGCGCCGCCAGTTGTGAACCGTCCGGCCGGATATGAACGACCTGTCGCGCAGGCAAGGCCCAGTCTCGTTCTCTTCGTGGTGATCGCAGTTGAGATCAATCAAAACAACGAAGACGCAAATCCGCCATTACTTGAAAACAACCGGCCGCAGGGATACTCTGACAAGACACGGAGAGATGGCTGAGCGGACGAAAGCGCCGGTCTCGAAAACCGGTATACGGGCGACTGTATCGTGGGTTCGAATCCCACTCTCTCCGCCATTGACTCGCGAAGACATCAGAGCATCCTTCCCCATTGCAACGCACACCTAGTATTACAACGTCAGTTAGTTTGATAGGATAACTGTGTAGCTGGAGAGGGAATAGGCAGGTGAGGTGGGGATGTGGATGCGGCAGCTTTCGAGCAGGTGTACGGGTCATTTCGGGATTTTCACGCTTACTTCGCGCCGCTGTTTGGCCGCCGGGAGACGCGGGAGCACAGCGGTCATTATCTCCAGGCCCTGCTGGTACAGTCTGGGGAGCGGCGCAACGCTGAGAACCTGTCGGAGACGGTTCCGGGGTCAGCCCGAGGGATGCAGCGGTTTCTCACCGATTCTCCCTGGGACGATGAGGTGATTATAGGACGGCTGCAGGAGTACCTGGGAACCCGGCTGGAGCATCCGGAAGGGGTGTGGGCGCTGGACGGCAGCGACTTTCCCAAGCAGGGGAGGAAGTCGGTGGGAGTGGCCCGGCAGTACTGCGGGAGGCTGGGGAAGGTGGCCAACTGCCAGGCGGGGATGTTCCTGGCCTATGTCAGCCCGTTGGGACGGGCATTGGTGGACAAGGGGCTGTATCTGCCCGAGAGTTGGACCTCGGACAAAGACCGGTGTGAGGCGGCGGGTGTGCCGGAGGATAGGCAGGGCTACCGGTCCAAGACGGAGTTGGCCTTGGAGATGGTGGGGCGGGCACAGGAGCGGGGCCACCTGAAGGCTGGATGGGTCGCGGCGGACGACGCCTTTGGGATGTCGCCGTCCTTCCGGGAGGGCCTGGCGGCCTTGGGGATGTGGTACGTGCTGGACGTTCCGTCCGGCTTTACGGTGTGGCCGCCGGAGCCTGCCTGGACCAGTGCGGAGTATCAGGGATTCGGGCGTCCCCGCAAACCCAGGCTGCGAGACGGTCAGCGCCGGACCATGGAGCAGCGCAGCGACGAGTTGCCGGAGGAGGCCTGGCGTGAGATTACGGTGGCCGAGGGAAGCCAGGGACCACGCAGCTACCTTTTCAGCGCCCAGAGGGTGCGACCGACCAGCAGGCGCAAGCCCGGCGAAATCCACTGGGCCGTCTACCGCCGGAACCTGGACGGCAGCGAACCCCGCTACTACCTGTCCAATGCTCCGGAGGATACCCCGTTGGAGACCCTGGCATACGTGGGAGGCTCCCGTTGGCGTATAGAAACGGAGTTTGAGACGGAGAAAAGCGACGTAGGCCTGGACGAGTACGAGACCCGCACCTGGGCTGGCTGGCATCACCACGTGGCCCTGTGCCTGCTGGGCGGAGCTTTTCTGCTGAGCCTGCAACAGGCTTGGGGGGGAAAAGATGCCCCGGATCACGAGGCCGCAGGTCTACCGGGTGGTGCGGGAAATGCTGCCCCGGGAACGGTTCGGGCCAACCGAGTTGCTGCGGTGGCTTGAGGATACGCAGGACAGTAACGAACGGGCCAAACGCTCCCATGCCAAGCGCCGCGCCGCCATGCGGGCATCACCCCACATCCCTCCCTGAACTGACGTTGTAATACTAGAGGTCTGGCCGGAAAGCCATTGGCCGGGTTTCGCGCTACGCCAGACAGACGTATTATAGTCTTATGTGGCATGATAGTGTCTGTAATACGGTTCGAGAACCCACTGTTACATCGACAATTGTCGCTATGAAAACGACGAGTTGGGGAGAATCGGGGTTTCCGTCCGAGTTTCTAGGTAACCTATACCCAGGTAACCTACACCTAGGCAACCCGCACCAAGGCTGCCTGCCGGGCCGGCCGGCGGGGCTGCCTCTTATTTCATAGGGGCTGGGCATGTCGCAAGACCTGGGACAAATACCGAGACCTTCGGCAAGCCAATACCAAGGGCGCAGAATACTGCTGATGGTTCCTTTGCTGTACGGTCCGTCGGCGGAAGCCAAAGACGCTTTGGCGATCCTGCAGACCTATTGGGAACAAATGCAGGCCCAAGTGGCTTCTCTGGAGTCTGCTTTGGGCGGTTTGCACCACATTTACCACGAAAGCGTAACCGAAGGCGGAGATAACGGGCTCAAGCAATTAGAGGTCCGTGATCAGCGAAGCCATGGATTCATAGCAGCCAAATGTGGGGCTGGGGCTAACCTGGAAGCGACCGAAAGCGCCGATTTGCTTGCCGAAACCGTGGATCTGCAAAGATGCCTGATGATGCCCTTGGCCAGTGAAAAGGTGGCTCTGCAACTACAAGAGTGGTTTGCCGGCAGCAACCGGGAACGTTACGAACATATAGCCAGACAGATCGACGAGACGTTGGGACCTAGTGAGGTCGGTCTCCTAATGATCGGCGAACGGCACCAGGTTCAGTTTCCCCAAGACATCGAGGTATTCTATGTGTCGCCTCCGGCGCTGGACGAGTTCCGCCGTTGGTTGCAAAATTGGATCGCCGAACAACAGAATGCAGCCCGCCAGGCTGCCGATTCAGAGACTGGACCTTAACATTGGTAAATTCGTGAGTTTCCAAGCTGTTGGGCCTATGGTTGCGAGCTTCCCGGATGTCTAGGTTCGATCGGCGATATCCAGCTACCTCGACGATCCGGCTTCTCCGAGGAACATCTAAAATTAGAGATGATGGATCCAGCCGGGCATCACCGAAGGCATGATACTTAGAAACGTCGCCAGCCGTTGGAGGGCAGTTTGAGGCCTGGATTGATGGGCGGAGTCGCCGCCGGGTTATTGTTGGTTGCGGTTATCTTCACCGGCAGATTAATGGTGGGCCTGACAACGCCCATTGTCAGCTCGGCGCCAGAGTTGCAAAGCACTCCCACACCTACCAAGACGCCGATCCCGGATTTGCAGGTGTCGCCCAGCAGCGCTGTGCTCAACGAGACAGTATTACTTACAGGAACCAACTTTGCCTCTTCGGACATTCCCGGCGGGCTGGGAGAGGGAGGCACTCACCAAATCACCGGGGTCGGAGACAGCGTGATCACGTTGGGCGGCGTGCCGCTGAAATTCCCCGAGGTTCAATATCCCGTCCCTCTCACTAGTGGCGGCGAACTTTTCGTCAATGTGGTGATTCCGGTCAACGACACCACCGAGCCCGGCGCGACATTGCTTTTGAAGGCCACAGACACCACCGGCAAGTCCGATTCCGACACGGTGAAGATCAAGACCCCAACTTTCAAGATCAATCCTGATGAAGGGCAAGGGCCCAGAGGAAGCCTGGTGGACGTAACCGGAACCGGGTTCCCTGCTTCCAATCACCGCACGTCCGTCCGAAGGGTCAGGATCGACTATGGCAGCATTCTTGCCGTGGCGATAACCGAGACGGACGAGCAAGGCAACTTTGGGGCGAACTTTAAGGTTCCGAATACGGCGCGGATTCCGTCCGTCACAACCGTGACAGCGACTGGCTTGGATACAGCCATAACTGCCAGCGATGTCCACGAGGTTCCAGGGCCTACGGTGAGAATGACACCCAGCTCAGGCCCCCCGGGAGAACGGTTCGAGTCCGGGGCTTCGGGCTTCCTCGGCGGGCAACAGCCACCAGGTTGGATATAGGCGCCAGTTCATTGTTGCCTTCGCCGGCTCCACCACCAGCGCCTACGGAGCACGCCTTTGTCTACGGCCACGCCGATGCCAGATGTAGAAACCGCTAAGGCCTTGGCCCCCCTGGCTGGCAACTTGGTCAGAGTCTGGACTTTCGACAACGCCAGCAAGGAGTGGGCGTATTACGACCCAGGCCCAATATTCGCCTCTACCAACGCGGTGGCCAAACTATCCCGCGGCCAAATCTACTGGATCAAGGTCAATATTCCAGCGAGCGTCAATCTCAATGGAACGCGGCGCACTTTGTTCGAAGGCTGGAATCTTATAGCCTGGTGATTTTGCCCGGCAAGATTCGTCGTTGAAGGCTGGCTAGCCGAACTCTTCGCCCTATGCCATAATAATCTGTAGACAATGGCCGCCAGATTTTAGACGGCCCACCGCAAACACCCGGAAACACGCGGGATTAAGGAGATAATTCCCGACTCCGGCTTACTGGGACTACGTTATACGGACTGGGTTTCATGGAATTAAAAGTAAGATTTTTCGCACTTTACCGGGAGCGCGCCGGCAGCAATCAGATCTCGTTGGACCTGCCGGAAGAGTCCACCGTAGCCGACCTAACCGCCGCGGTGCGCCGCCGGTTTCCCAACTTGGCGCCGCCGGATGTGTCTATAGTGGTGGCGGTGAATGCGGATTACGCCGAGCCGGAAACCTTGCTTGAGCCCGGAGATGACGTTTGTCTGATACCGCCGGTCAGTGGAGGATAAAAAAAGTGATTGAACTCACTCACAACGTATTGAATCCAGAAAAGCTCACCGCTTTGGTCAGAAACGATGCTAGCGGCGCTGTTGTGACATTTCTTGGCACAACACGAGATAATTTCGAAGGCCGCCGAGTGGTGACGTTGGAATATGAAGCGTTCGAAGAGATGGCGGTGAAAAAGCTGGAGGAGATTCGGCAAGAGATGCAGGTTGAGTTCTCCATCGAAGACATAGCGATAGCCCACCGGATCGGAACCGTGCCCATCGGAGAGATCAGCCTGATAGTCGCCGTTGCATCGCCTCACCGGGTTGAGGCCTTTCAAGCGTGCCACAAAGCCGTGGATCGCCTAAAAGAGACGGTTCCAATTTGGAAAAAGGAAGTCTTTGAAGAGGGGTCCAGGTGGGTAGCCTGCGAGGACCACGAATTTGAAGGCCCCGAGGGGATACCAGCCCCGGCGCCCCAAGATTAGCAGAGACGATTAGGCCGCTGCCTTGGCGGTTTCGCCCCATTGGTCCGGCAAAACATGTCTTGCCCCAATTTCCAGCGCCTTGTGGACCGCTTCGCGCACGGAATCCACGAAAACCAGTTTCATTTCCGGTGGCGGGCTGACCTGTGTCTCGTTGGCGGCAGGTAAAATACAAGTGGAAAAGCCCAAACGAGACGCTTCCTGCACCCGTCGTTGAGCTTGCGGCGTGGAACGCACCTCACCGCTTAGGCCAATCTCGCCAAATGCCGCTAGGTCAAATCTCAATGGCTTGTTGGACAGGCTAGAGGCCATCGCCAAAACCAACGGCAGGTCTCCCGCGGGTTCGTTCACCCGAAAGCCGCCCGCAACGCTGACGATGATGTCTTGGCTGTCTAGGCCCAATCCGCCGCGCCTGCTGGCCACGGCCGCGAGCATCAACAACCTGTTGTAATCCACACCATTTCCCACCCTCCGGGGCGCCGGTCCGTGGCATGGCGAAGTCAGCGCCTGCACTTCCAACATCAATGGCCGGTTGCCTTCCAGAACGGGAATCACCGCCGCTCCTACTGCCTCCCGGCGACGTTTGGCAATCATTGCTTGCGACGGGTCGGCGACCTCAGCAAGTCCGTGACCGGTCATTTCAAACACACCTACTTCGGAGGTGGAACCGAACCGGTTTTTCGCATTGCGCAGGATTCGGTAGCCGCCCGTGTCATGGGCTTCCAGGTAAGTGACGACATCCACCATATGCTCCAGCACCCTAGGACCGGCAACCCCGCCATCCTTGGTTACGTGTCCCGCAAGCAATACCGGGGCGCCGCTGCTTTTGGCCCACCGCATCAACCGGAGCCCGCTCTCCCGCACCTGGGTGACACTGCCAGGACCCGATGATGCCTCGCGGCAGTGCAGCGTCTGGATGGAATCGACGATGACAAACCCCGGGCGGCGTTCGTTCATCTCTTCCAGGATCGTGTCGACGTCGGATTCAGCCAGGATGAAGATACCCTGCCCGGATATGCCCAACCGTTGCGACCGGAGCTTGACCTGATGGGGCGATTCTTCGCCTGTGATATATAAGACCGGACGATCGGGGGCGGCCAAATACCCGGCGATCTGCATCAGCAGGGTGGATTTGCCCACTCCCGGATCGCCGGTCAACAACACCACAGAGCCGGGTACGATACCGCCGCCCAAAACCCGGTTGATCTCTTGGCCCGGCAGAACGATAAGGGGCTTGTCATCCGGGTCCAGCTTCGACAACTCTTGAGAGGGTTGCCGTTCTGTGACGTTCCATGAGGCGACTGTGGTGGCACTGGGTTTCACTTCCACCAGTGGCAGGTTGGAACTACATGCCGGAGACTGGCAAAAGCCCGACCATTTGGCGCTTTCATGGCCGCAGTCAGTGCAGGCAAACACGTTACGTGGATTCTCTTTAAGCCGAACCACCCAACCCTTCCTATCTGGATATCAATTCGGTTACTTTGGCTCCAAACACCTTCAATCCAAGTCCGATCCAACCTGTTGGGAAACCCAGTAGTAGAGCGTCCGGTGAAAGCTTGGACAAGCAACCGGATTGTAACAGCAGAAGGCCCCACGGAAGTGGGGCCTTCTGTCAGTAGCCTATGATTGAGCTTGGTTGTTTGCTAAGCGGAAGCGGGCTCCGGCTCCGGCTCCTGTTCAGGTTCCGGCTCCTCGGCGGGAGTGCCTTCCTTCGATATGATGACTATGGTGTCTTCTTCCAAATCCACCACGGCTACGTCTCCGGGGTTCAGCCGTCCGCTGAGAACTTCGTCGGAAAGCCTGTCTTCCACCTCGTTCTGAATCAGCCTGCGCAATGGCCGAGCGCCCAGCACGGTGTCGAATCCCTTTTCTCCCAGCCACACTCGGGCGGCTTCGGTTAGCTCCAACCCGACTTCCTTCTCCGACAATTCCTTCCGCACTTGGTCCATCATCAGATTGACGATCTGCAGAATCTCGTCCTTGGTCAACTGATGAAAAACCACCGATGAATCTATCCGGTTGAGGAACTCCGGCCGGAAGAAGCGTTTGACTTCGTCCATGACCTTGTCCTTCATCCGCTGATAGGAACTCTCGTCTGTTTTGGCTTCGTCACTCTTAACGGTGAATCCCAACGCGGTCTCGCGTTTTATCAGGTCAGATCCCAGGTTGCTGGTCATCACCAGGATGGAATTTCGGAAGTCTACCCGGCGGCCTCTGGCGTCGGTCAATTGGCCGGCGTCAAAGATCTGGAGCAGGATGTTGAACACTTCCGGATGGGCTTTTTCAATCTCATCCAGCAGGATGGTGCAATAGTTCTTGCGGCGCACGCCTTCGGTCAGCTGGCCGCCTTCGTCATAGCCAACGTACCCTGGAGGGGCGCCTATCAGGCGGGCTACGGTGTGGCGCTCTTGGAACTCCGACATGTCCAAGCGAATCATTGCGTCTTCATCGCCGAACATGAATTCCGCCAGAGCACGCACCAATTCCGTCTTGCCCACGCCGGTGGGTCCCAAGAACAAGAACACTCCAATGGGACGCCGCGGATCCTTCAATCCTGCCCGGGCACGGCGCACCGACTTTGAAACATTGACGATGGCTTCGTCCTGGCCGATGATCCGTTTATGGATGTCCTCTTCCATGCGGAGCAGACGCTCGGTTTCTTCGGCCGCCAGGCGGGTGACCGGGATCCCGGTCCACATGCTGACGACCTCAGCGATGTCGTCTTCAGTAACTACTTTGCGTTCTTTGCCACGGCCTTCCTGCCACTCTTTTTCCAGAGTATCCAAGTCTTGGTTGTGGCGTATCTCCCGGTCCCTTAGTTCAGCGGCCGTTTCGTATTGCTGCGAGGCGATAGCCTCGTCCTTTTGCTTGCGAACGTCTTCTAAAACTTGGATTGCGTCCTTGACGGCCGGGGGGGTGACACTCCCCTGTAGGCGGACCCGGGAGCCCGCTTCGTCTATCAGGTCTATCGCTTTGTCAGGCAGGAACCGGTCGGAGATATACCGGGCGGCCAAATTCGTGGCATTTTTGATAGCCGCTTCGGTGATCTCCACGTTGTGATGTTCTTCGTAATGTTTTTTAACACCCATGAGGATGGCTACGGTATCTTCTTGGCTGGGCTCTTCAACCCGGACGGGCTGTAGACGCCGTTCCAAGGCCGGGTCTCTCTCCACGTACTTGCGGTAATCGTCCAGTGTTGTGGCGCCGATGCATTGTAGTTCTCCCCGAGCTAGCGAGGGCTTGAGGATGTTGGATGCGTCAACGGCGCCTTCAGCGGCGCCGGCGCCGACGATGGTGTGGATCTCGTCGATGAATAATACACAGTTGCCCGAGGCTTTTATTTCCTCGATGACTTTCTTCAGGCGCTCTTCAAATTCGCCCCGGTATTTTGTTCCCGCAACCAAAGCGCCCATGTCGAGGGTAACCAGACGTTTGCCTTGCAAGGTATCAGGAACATCGCCTTCGGCGATACGCTGAGCCATAGCCTCTACTATGGCCGTTTTTCCTACACCGGGTTCTCCCACCAGAACCGGGTTGTTCTTGGTGCGCCGGCTTAGGATTTGCACCACCCTTTCAATTTCCTTTTCCCGTCCTACGACCTGGTCCAGCTTCCCAGCCTTGGCTGCGGTGGTCAGGTCAACCCCCAACTGATCTAACGTAGGGGTCTTGGTGGTGGAGCGGGCGCTGGTTCCGGTGGCGCCCGAGCTATGGCTTAAGATCCGGTGAGTCTCGGTTCGGACCTTGTCAAGGGTGACTCCCAGGCTTTCCAAAACCCCGGCGGCTACGCCTTCTCCTTCCCGAAGAAGGCCGATGAGTAGATGCTCTGTCCCTATGTAGGTGTGGTTCATGCGCCGGGCTTCGTCCACGGCTAATTCAACGACCTTTTTGGCCCGCGGGGTCAGTCCGATTTCACCCTGGGGTGGCTTTTCGCCGCGCCCAATGATGAATTCCACGGCGGAACGAACCTTATTTAGGTCCACAGTGAGGCTGGATAATACCCGCGCCGCCACGCCCTCGGTTTCTCTAACAAGACCGAGAAGGATATGCTCGGTGCCTATATAATTATGATTAAAACGTTGGGCTTCTTCCTGAGCCAGTGAGAGGACTCTTCTTGCACGTTCGGAGAATTTTTCGAATCTGCTTCCCATTCTATTGCTCCTGGTGGGTCAGGTTGAAGACGGTCGTGAGTCAGGGTTTACTCTGGCGCGAGGCCAACATGATAGCCTATACCCTGCCCTTCCGCCTCCACACTGGATATAATCCCTCGGGACTGCCCGGCAACGGTTGAAGTGATTAGGATGAACTGTACACACATCAATTATAGGGTAAGGCTTATGGGGAGTAAAGGTGTGTTGGCCCTCCCATCCCGCGGCGGATCACAGTGGATTCACCGAAAATTCGCCAAGGCCTTACGATTGCGCAGGTGCGTTTCGGCGCCGGTTTTAAAGGCCAACCGGGCCGAGTGTTTACGGGACTCACCCGCGTGGTTTTTAATATACCTCCCGGCGGTGACCTATTTTCCCACTCCGTTTCCAAAGCAGTATCGTCGGCGCTGGGGCGTTTCACTACCGTGTTCGGGATGGATACGGGTGGGGCCACCCCGCTAGAACCACCAGGAAGTATATTTACTAGTCCAGTATGCACCATTTTTCACAACCTAGCAAGCACTTGGGCAAGCACCATTTTTGATTCTAGATCGAGGGTGTTGACATTCGGCTTTTTCCAGCCGTGCGGGTCCAATTGGGACCTCGTGCCGGACCAATTGTCACCTTTTGACTATTTTCGTCGAATTCGTTGACTTTTGGCTCTTATTCCTGCTACATTCACGTTAATAGATTCAGTCGTGGAGGGAGGTAAATAGGGATGGGACGACGCCTGTTTAAGGAATTGGAAAGGGCTTACGGCTTCGATGAAGTGGCCATCGTTCCCGGTCAGGTCACGATAAACCCGGAACTGACCTCCACTAAGATGACCATCGGTGGCCTGGATTTCGACATACCGATACTGGCATCGGCAATGGATGGAGCGGTGTCTCCCCGGTTCGCCACCCTGATGCACGAGATGGGCGGCTTGGGAATTCTCAATGCCGAGGGGCTCTACTCCAGGTACGAAGACCCATACTCCACGTTGGAAGAGATCATTTCCATGTCCAAGGAGGAAGTCACTCAATATCTCCAACATGTCTATTCTCAACCGATCAAAGATCACTTAATCGGCCAGAGAGTAGAGGAGATCAAAAGCACGGGCGCGACTTGCGCCGTTTCATTTACTCCTCAAAACACCAAACGTATGTCCCCTGTAGCCGTAGAGGCAGGCGCCGATATTGTCGTGGTGCAATCCACGGTGACCACCGCCCGACATATGTCCAAGAGCTACCGGGGCCTCATTTTTTCCGAACTGATCGAAGCCCTCAACGTACCCGTCATGGTGGGTAACTGCGTAACTTACGAAGTAGCTCAGGAATTGATGGAAACGGGCATCGACGGAATTTTGGTGGGCGTTGGACCCGGCGCAGCCTGCACCACGCGGGAAGTGGTGGGCGTGGGCGTGCCACAGGTTACCGCCACCCTTGAATGCGCCGCCGCCCGGGAAGATTATTTCCGCCGCACCGGCCGGTATGTGACGGTGATCACTGATGGCGGTTTCCGAACCGGTGGAGACGTATGCAAAGCAATTGCCAGCGGAGCCGATGCCGTGATGCTGGGAACTCCCTTCGCGCAGGCTGAAGAGGCGCCGGGCCGGGGATTCAACTGGGGAATGGCCAATGCTCATCCAGAACTGCCCAGGGGGACCCGCATCGGTGTCGGAACCAAGGGGACCTTAAAACAGATACTTTATGGCCCTACTTCTAAGACCGATGGCACACAGAACTTTGTTGGGGCCCTTCGCGTCGCCATGGGAATGTGCGGCGCCTATACGATACGCGATCTTCATAAAGCCCAGATGGTGATAGCTCCGTCCATCAAGACAGAAGGGAAATATTTCCAAATGGCCGGCTAACAGTCTCGCGCTCCCGTTTGCATACCGGCGTATCGATGGTCCGGCGGCGGAAGCAGGTTAGTAGGAGATTAACTAGATGTTAGACAGAACCCGCACAATTCAGATATTGGACCCCACAGCCGAGGATGTGCCGGAAGAGTTAGGACTGAGTCCCACTCTTCCCAGTCTACAGGGTAAGGTCATCGGATTGCTGGAGAACCGCAAGTACCATGCCGACGCCTTTTTGCAAGAACTGCAACACGTTCTGGTCGATGAGTACCAAGCCGAAAAGGTTGTATACGCCACCAAGTTCACCTATAGCGCGGCCTGCGCCCCGGAAACTCTGGATTCGCTGAGCCAGGAATGTGACGCGGTGATTCATGGAATCGCGGATTGAGGCTCCTGTACGGCGTGGGGTCTCCACGACACAGTAGTAACCGAATCTCAGGGCGTTCCTTCCGTGAGCGTCATCACCAGTTCCTTTACCCGGGCCGCCCATGCTAGGGTAACCTCACTTGGCATGCCCGGCGCGCGCATAGTTGTCATCCCTAGCCCACTGGCCGTCCGGTCTGTTGAAGACGTGAAGCAGATGGCCCACGACTTCGCTCCCGAGATCGTCGGCCACCTTACCGGCGGCTAGAGCAAGGAAGCCCAATCCCAAATTTTCCCGGCAGTTAGAACGGCGGTCTTCAATTAAGACCGCCGCTGATCTTTCTGGATGCCGGGCCCAATTTCCAGGTGCGACAGTATGAATCCTTCAACACTCCATTCCCGCCGCGTAGACGTGGAAGATTCTTTCGACGCGATCCAAGATTACTGCTGGGAGCAGGGCTGGACTGATGGGTTGCCGGTGGCGCCTCCTACCGAAGATTTAGTCCGCCAGATGCTTGAGGGGTACGGCCAGGATTCCTCCACTTCGCTAGGGATCATCCAACCCAGAAACGCCAACGTCACCCTGGAGAAAGTCGCCGTCAACGCAGTCATGGCGGGGTGCAAGCCCAGTTATTTTCCGGTGGTGGTGGCCGCGGTTCAAGCGGTGTTGAAAGATGAATTCAATGTGGCCGGCGTATCCTCCACCACGGGAGGCGCCGCGCCGGTGGTAATGGTCAACGGTCCCATAGCCAAGCAGCTTGGCATCAATGGGGACGCCGGTTGCTTTGGCCCGGGCTACCGGTCGAACGCCTCAATAGGGCGGGCACTTCGGCTGGTGATCCGCAACATTGGCGGACAGGTGCCGGGGGAAATGGACAAAGCAACGCTTTCGACCCCCGGCCGCTACAGTTTCTGCTTCTCGGAGAACGAAGCCAGAAGCCCCTGGGAACCCAGGCATGTGGAATTGGGATACGATTCTGACGCCAGCTTAGTAACCGTTGCGGGAATCCGCGAGGTTTACACGGTGATGGAGACGACTGTCTCTTCCGGCATCGAGATCCTACGGACTATCGTTGGGACGATGACGGGCAGCGGAGCATCCAACTATTACCAGCTGGGCACCAGAACCCAGATTGTCCTAATAATCTGCCCTGAACACGCCGCTGAGATGGCGGATTACGGTCTCACCAAGCGGGACGTTCGGGAATACGTCTATCAAAACGCCCGGGCGTCACTGGCCGAACTCCAGGGGGTGGCCCACTACGGCAATCGGAATTGGCCCGCCTGGATCGACGAAACTCTCCCCGGCGCGACGCTGCCGATCGTGCAAACCGCCGAAGATATCGTTGTCTTGGTGGCCGGTGGGGACGGCCGCCATTCCGCATGGCTGGCCGGTTGGGGAGTGACCCGGATCACCACCCAAGAGATAGTCAATTCCTCTTGACCGCTCCCGGCTTTAAGAGGCCTCCCAAGGAGGCAGGGTCCCGAATGGGTGGATAGCAGAAAGTTTCACAATATGACGCAGGGCCTTTTCATTTTCTCAAAATATTATAAAATTATTACCAGTTTAAGCGGGAGGGGAGGATGATGACTTTGAGGGAAACTGTTCAGAGTTGAGGGGAAGTGAGCAACCGGCGGCATTCCAGGAGGGGATTGAGACCTCTGGCCCGCCAGGTGCCAAAGAGGGATGCCAAGGTCATCTTGCTGTCGGCGCCCTGCCCTGAGCGGGCGCCGCCGCTGATCTTGCGACTGGTTACCAGATGCCGCAGGCTCCGCTCGGCGGCGTTGTTGTCTGAGGGCACGGCTGGGTCCGACACGAAGACAAACAGTTCCTTGATGAACCGTTCCATGCGCCGGCAGAGCTTGGCCTGAACCGCCAGGGGATCTTTCGCCAGGGGATCTTTAAGGAAAGGCCGCGCCAAGACCATTAGTTTCTCCTCCAGCATTAGCTGGGTGCGATGGCCTGGCTGGGCTCGGGGAAGGACCGAGGCCTTGGCCTCCGTGTAGACCTGGTGAACCGCCTCGGCCCACTGAGCCAGCCCAGCGTCTTCTGGGTACAACCCTTTCAGGTCATGGATATCCCGCAGCAGATGAGCCCAGCACCGTTGCTTCAGGCCCGGGTAGTGGTTATAGGCCGCGTAGAAATCACTGACCAACACTCCGCTGAAGGAGAAATCCAGCACCTCATCCACCACCCCCTTATCCCGACCCCGACGCAGGAAGTATCGTTCGCTGGGAGTGCTGAAGGTCCAAACATAGCCGTTGCTCCCGTCCTGGCGCCAGCCGGTTTCGTCGCCCTGCACCACGGGACTGGCGCGGACTTGCTCGAGCACCTCTCGCACCGCCGTCTCAGCCTGACGGGCTACTCCATGGACGGCCTGGACGATGGCGCCAACACTCAGGTGCAACTGATGGACGCTCTCCAGGTACCATTGGATGATTCTTATGGGCAACCGTCCCTCCTCCCGCAGGGTCACCATCAGGCTTACCAGATTGACCCCCAGGCGCTGCTGGCCCAGAACCACCCCCTGCAGGGCCTCTTTGGGCAGCCGGCGCCGCTGGCATACCGGACAGATGCGGGCTACCAGGGCGTGCTCGGTCACTTCTACCGGAGCCACCGGTAGCTCAATGACTTCCCGAGTTCGCTGTACCCATCCGCCGTTCAGGTGAGTCCCGCAGTCGGGACAGACCGCCACGGCATGCTCCACCCGCCGGGTAGGAGTCATGCGCTGGCGGGCGAAGCCATGGCGGCGCGGCTTTCTGGGCTCCTTTTTCTCCGGCGCTTGCCGGCTGGAGTGCGGCTGATTACCCGGCATCCCCGACGACCCGCGCCGGTTGGGACGGGATTCCAGAACCCCAATCCGCCTTTGCAAATCGGCAATGACTGCCCGCTGGCCGGCAATTATCTCCAGCAGAGTTTCGCGACTCGCCGCGTTCAGGTCTAGTTCAGTGTCCACCTCCCTGGTATGCCACAACTCCCCCGGCCATGCCAGCGTTTTTCCAACGGCTTTGAGCCAATTCACCTCATCAAGTCTGAACAGTTACCTTTGAGGGAAGCGCTGGATTTGGCGCCTGACTTCCGGAGTAGCCAAGGGCGACGCCACTCTTTGGGGGCGATCCTGGCCTTGGCCACCTGTGCCATGCTGTGCGGCGCCCGCAGCTTATACGCCATAGCGCAATGGGGGCGGGACCAAGGGGGTGCTACGGCGCAGCTTTTGGGGTTCAGCCAGGAGAAGACACCCTGCGTGGCCACCCTCCACCGGGTGTTCAAGGACCTGGACGTGGCGGCCTTTGAGGCAGAAGTCGGCAACTGGCTGGCAAATAGCGGGGTAGAGGCGGATGATCCCCTGTCCCTGGACGGGAAAACCTTGCGAGGGGTCCACGGCCAAGAGATACCCGGGGTCCATGTGGTGTCGGCCTACGCTAGCCGCGCTGGGGCAGTGCTGGCGCAGGTAGCTGCGCCGGGCAAAGGGGAAGAATTGGCGGCGGTCAAAGAAGTATTGGGCCAGGTACCCCTGAAGGGTCGGGTAGTAGTGGCTGATGCCTTACTGACCCAACGGAAAGTCTGTGAGCAGATTGTGGCAGGCGGCGGAGAGTATCTGCTGCCAGTTAAAGAGAATCAGCCCACCTTGCGCCGAGACCTGGAGGTGGCTTTTTCCCCTGCTAGGAACTGAGAGGGCTGGTGGGCCAACCGTACCTCCCTGGCTGGCAGCGGAGTGGCGAGCACGCGGGGCCAAGCTGACGGTCTGGGCCGATGCTCCAGTAAAGCGGCGTCATGGGCGGCTGGAGCGGCGAGAGTTGTGGGCCTTGGCCGACCCAGAGCTAAATGGCTACGTGGGCAGCGCTGGGACGGTCGGGGAAGCGTGGCCGCATCTGCAACAGGTGTGTCGGCTAGAGCGCCAGCGGGTCGTGAAGGGCAAGAAACAGGTGGCTGTGAGCTATGCAATTAGCAGTCTCCCAGCCACTGATGCCGATGCCAGGCGATTGTTGAGCCTTTCCCGTGGGCACTGGGGCATCGAGAACCGCCTCCACTGGGTACGGGATGTGACCTTCGACGAGGACCGCTCTCAGGTGCGCACTGGGGCCGCCCCACAGGTTCTGGCGGGCCTGCGGAACCTGGTCATCAGCTTGGTACGTCGGGCTGGGCATTCCAACGTAGCCGCTGCCCTACGCCGCCACAATGCCCATCTCAGCGAAGCTTTCGACATGATGGGCTTTACCTACCAGGCAGGAGAATGAAAAGGCCCTGCAATATGACGATGGATTCATTGACGAATCACGGCTCAAACTGGTATGATGTTGGCCCAATTAAGAGAGGTAAAGGCTTATGGTGGCACAGGAATCCACAACCCCGGCGGCCAACGATGCAAGTGTAGCGGCGTGTTGTCACCATTGGTCTATTCAACCCGCCACAGGTCCGGTGAGCCAGGGCGTGTGCAAGCTATGCGGAGAAGTTCGGGAGTTCAAGAACTACGTGGAAGCCGCCACCTGGGGTGATTCCCGGCTGTCTAACAAGTCAAACTCCGACGACTCCCAAACCGCAGCCAAGGCGGCACCGGCGCCGGCCAAAGCGGAAGCCGGTGAAGCCGCTAATGAGGGCGACGAATAGGCGCTCTTAGCCGATAGCCTATCAGCTAGAGACAAAAGAGGCCGGTGATTTTCACCGGCCTCTTTTGATTTAGGCCCGAACTAGCCCCGCGAAAATGGGGGATCCACTTCCATTCCTGGTATCCGATCTTCTTCCATTTACCACATCTGGTATTTTCCCCCTTGACAGTACCCTAGCTGGAATCGGTTAATATAAGCTCCGCTATATCGCAAATACCGAGGGGTTGGGGGAGGTTTACAGATCAGTGTTCACTCACCTGCACATTCACACTGAATACAGCATGCTCGACGGGATCAGCCACATCCCGGAGTTGGTCGCTCAAACTAAGGAACTGGGCATGGAGGCTTTGGCCATCACCGACCACGGCACTTTTTATGGCGTGGTGGACTTTTATTCAGAGTGCAAACAGGCCGGGATCAAACCCATCATCGGCTGCGAGGTCTACGTTGCCCACGGCAGCCACTTGGATAAGACCAGCGCCGAACGCAGCCCCAACCACCTGGTGTTGCTGGCCAGGAATAACCAGGGTTACCGCAACCTGATGCAGTTGCTGACCCTGTCTCACGTGGAAGGGTTCCACTACAAGCCCAGGATCGACAAAGAGCTTTTGGAAAAATACGGCGACGGGCTAGTGGCCCTTTCTGGATGCCCATCGGCCGAGGTCCCACGCCTCATCGCCGACGGAAATTTGGAAGAGGCCGCCAAATCCGCCGTCTGGTACAAAAATCTGTTTGGCGATGGTTACTTCCTGGAATTGCAGAGCCACGCCCACGTAGACAACTTGGATAAGATCAATGACGGACTGATCACCCTCAGCCGGGAGTTGAATATACCCCTGGTCGTCACCAATGACTCCCACTACGTCCACCAATCGGATTCCCCATTGCAGGACGTTTACATCTGCATCCAGACCAATACCACCGTTCAAGACGAAAAACGTCTGCGAATGGAAGACGACTCTTATTACATCAAAAGCCCCGAAGAGATGGCCCAACTGTTCCCGGACCACCCAGAGGCCATCGAAAACACCCAGCTCATCGCCGACATGTGCGATGTGGAGCTCATGTTTGGCGAAACCCACTTGCCAAAATATGATACCCCCGATAGCATCGACGCTCACGAATACCTTTCCAAGTTGTGCTGGGAGGGCTTCCGGGACCTTTATCCCGATAGCACTCCCGAAGCGGAAGACCGTCTCAGGTATGAGTTGGAGGTCATTCAACACACCAGATTCGCCGACTACTTCCTCGTGGTTTGGGACATCATAGATTTCGTCCGCAAACAGGAAATCATGTTCGGTGTTCGCGGAAGCGCCGCCGGAAGCGTGGCCCTTTACTGCCTTGGTATCACTCTGGTCGACCCGCTGGAATACAGGCTGGTCTTCGAACGGTTCCTCAACATGGAACGTAAGGAACTGCCGGACATCGACCTGGATTTCCAAGACGACCGCCGCGACGAAGTCCTCCGCTATGTCATCGAGCGATACGGTCAAGACCGTGTCGCTCAGATCATCACCTTTGGAACACTGGGCGCCCGGGCCGCTTTGAGAGACGTGGGCCGGGCCTTGGGCATGACCTACGGCGACGTGGACCGAGTGGCCCGCATGGTTCCCTTAAAAGCCCGCACGTTGGCAGACGCTCTGCGGGTCAACCCCGAGTTTGAATCCGCCTACCAACAAGAGGAAGACGTCCGAAAACTAGTAGACACCGCCCGTGGGTTGGAGGGGACCGTCCACCACGTCAGCACCCACGCGGCCGGAGTCTTGATAGCCGATGAGCCCCTGACCGGCACCGTACCGTTGCAGAGACCCACCCGGGGTGATGAATCCAGCCCAGTGCTGATGACCCAGTTTTCCATGGACCCAGTGGCCCGTCTTGGTTTGCTGAAGATGGACTTCTTGGGATTGACCAACCTGACCATCCTGGACCGGGCAGTTAAATTGTTGGGTGAGAGCCAAGGCATCCACATCGATTTGAACAAACTGCCCTTGAATGATCCACAGACCTTTGAACTGCTGTCTTCGGGCAACACATCTGACCTGTTCCAACTGGAAAGCGCCGGGATGCAGCGCTACATCAAGGATTTAAAGCCTTCCAACCTGGGCGACATCTCAGCCATGATAGCCCTTTACCGCCCGGGCCCGATGGAACACATCGACCGCTTCATCAACGCCAAGTTCGGCCGCGAGAAGATTACCTATCCCCACGAAAGCCTGAAAGATCTGCTGGACGAAACCTACGGCGTGATCGTGTACCAAGACCAGGTGCTTCTGATCCTGCAGAGGTTCGCCGGTTATTCCCTGGGCGAGGCCGATATCGTCCGCAAAGCCATGGGGAAGAAAATAGCATCCATGATGGCCCAGGAGCGCGAGAAGTTCGTGGCGGGCGCCCAGGCCAAAGGCTTCACCCAAGAGTTGGCCATGGAGGTCTTCGACCTGATAGAGCCCTTCGCCGGCTACGCTTTCAATAAAGCCCACAGCGTAAGTTACGCCTTGATCTCATATTGGACTTCTTACTTCAAAACCCACTACCCGGTGGAATACATGGCATCGGTGCTTAACTCCAGAATGGACAACCCTGAAAAGATGGTGGCGTCCATCAACACCTGCACCAAACTTGGGATTCCGGTGCTGCTGCCAGACATAAACAAGTCGGAAGAGATGTTCATCATTTCCCGCGAAGAAGGCGAACCGGTGGGCCTCCGCATGGGGCTCAAGGCCATCAAAACGGTGGGCGAGGGCGCCGTGGCCCCGGTGGTGGCCGAGCGTAAACAAAACGGCGCTTTTACGTCCATCGACGATTATTGCCGCCGTGCCAATGCTAAGGGACTCAACCGCCGCACCATGGAGAGCTTGGTAAAGGCCGGAGCATTTGACGCCCTGGCCGGGCGGGGTCCCATGTTAAAAGCGCTGGACCAGGTCATAGCCACCGCCCAGTTGGAGGCGAAAGCGCGCGATTCAGGCCAAACCAGCATGTTCAACAGCCCAGTCAATTCCGCGGAGGCTTTTGATCAGGCTGGTGTCTCAGGAATCGTCTTGGACGGTCCTGACGCGACAGATGAGGAAAGAGCGTCGTGGGAACGGGAGCTGCTTGGTCTGTCTCTGTCACATAACCCGCTGAAGGCACTGGCGGCCATCGACGCCGGAAGCGCCATCACTTACATGGATCAGATCGATGAGGAGATGAACGGGAAACCGGTGACGGTGATCGGCCACCTTTCAAGTACCGTTGCCAGGGAAACCAAGGAACATCGCAGATACCTGATAGTCACCCTGGAGCTCCTTGCTGGTGAGATAGAGGTAATGGTCTGGCCCGACACGCTGGAGCGCACCGCTGACCAGTGGCGGGAAGGCGAGATCATCAAAGTAACGGGCAAGGTCCGGGCCAGGGGTGACCAATTCTCTTTGACCTGCGACCAAGTCGAGGTCTTTGATTTCGACGGCGCCGGCCAATCGAATCCCGCAGCCAACTCCGATGCAACGGGCTCCGCCCCTCAAACTACGGCCAATGGGGCCACAGGACGGCGGCCGGCCTCCAACGGCGCAACCCACGAGAAGGCCCCGGCCGCTTCCAACGGGTCCCCGGTCAATAGCGGCGCATCATCCGCGCCGGCCGGCGGCCGCATTGTCAGCCTTGGCGTGACGGAAACCAGCGATCCCCAGGCCGATGCTCATCTGCTGCGAGAGGTGGTGGGTTTGCTTCTAGAGTACCCGGGCTCGGACCGCATAAATTTGAAGATCCGCACCGGCGGACACCGTGTGGTCATGGAACTGCCTATGGTCAACACCAAATATTGCCCGGTCCTTCATGAGCGGCTGGAGACCTTGCTAGGATGCGATACCGTGCATCTGAACGACGGAGCCGGAGTGAAGATCGAGAATGTCCCCGTCTGATCCCGGAATCACTAGTTTACGTTCGCTATTGACCGGAATGATCTCCGCTCTTGGCGCGGAATCCGGGTTATTGGGACGGGTTATTGCGATAGGAAGTCCAGAATGACATCCGCCAATTCACGGGGTTTGTGATAGCCGATGTCGTGCATCGTGTTGGGAATCCAGTGGACCTTGCAGTTTTTGACGATCTTGGCCGCTTCTTCAATCATTTCTTGCCGCATGACGGCGAATTCAGTACCGGCCCTTTCCGGCCTGGGGCCGGCCGGAATCATGATGGTCGGACAGGCTACCCCCGGCAACGTGGCGGACGGCGGCTCGTTCCACATGGCGTGCATCACCTGAGTGTGATTATCCGGCTGGAGGATGTCCTGGATTTGGCCTTGTTCGTCTTCATAGACCATGGTTAGGACAATGCGCTCTAATTCGTCGCTCCAGCATTCCGCTAACTGCACTCTCAACCTATCCAGAAACTCTTCCCTCGTCCCTGAGACGTCCCTGGGCCGCGCCCGATCCCGGAAGGATTCCCAGGATGCCCCCGGACGATTGCGGGCCCCCATGAACCCACCGTCGATCAACACCAGCTTTTCCACCCGTTCTGGAAACCGGGAGGCCAGGTTGCCAGCCACGTTCCCGCCCCAAGAGTGTCCCAACACCGAGACCTTTTCCAGCTTTAGGTGGTCCATCAACCCTACGATGTCCGAAGCGAGCGTTTGCCAGTCATATCCTGAATCCATTTGTGAGGTTTGCCCATGCCCCCGTTGATCTGGGGCAATGACACGGCCATGCTCTTTCAACAGAGGCGCCACCAGATCGTACCAGTGCGCCGAAGACGCCAACCCGTGCAGAGCCATTATGGGCGGGCCATCTCCACCCCAGTCTAAATATCGGACCTCCAAATCACCCACGGTGGCCCAGGCCTCGGCAGGCCTTGAAGGAACTGAAGCTGAGTTGGTCAATTTAAACCTCCGTCGTCTCGCGGCGGGGTGCGCCGCTGACAACCAGTGTATTCGAATCTCTGATCAAATTTTGGTTTAATCGAATTTGTGATCGAAATTATTGGCGGGGATATATGATTGTTCCATCTGCAGCAATTTGGCCTTGACCGGCAATCCACCTGCCCCATAACCGCCCAAACCGCCATCGCTGCCAATCACACGGTGGCAAGGGATTATCAGTGGCCATGGGTTTCTCGCCATTGCCTGCCCCGCGGCGCGTACCGCCAACGGGCTGCCGGCTTCGGCCGCCAACCACGCATAACTCCGGGTTTCCCCGGCGGGAATCGTGCGGCAGGCTTTCCATGCGGCGCTAAAAAATGGCGGAGCACCATCAAGGTCCAGGTCAACTTCATCCAGCGCCCGCCGGTCACCCTGGAGATAACGCTCCACGCAACTTTGCACCGGTTGGAACCACGATGCGTCCATGGTTGCCTCTTCCAAGTCGAAGCCTAGATCATCTATGGCTTCTTCAGGGCTCGGTTTTAGGCTCAAACGCTTGAGCCCTTTCTCGCTTCCTAGAAGGACCACCCAACCCACCGGGCATTGAAACATGAAATACCGGAGCCCGGCCATTAGTTCCTCCTCCGCACAACGTTGAGCAACAATGGGATTCTAAGTTTGAGCCAAGCTTGAACCAGTTGCTCTTGTTCCCCGTCGGATAGGTCCTTTTTTCCATACACCGAACGCACATAGCTGCCAATGACGGCGGAAAGGTTGGCCCTTTGTTGAGGCCAGACCTCTTCCAGCCGGCTACGGTACTGGTAAGGAGTTTGATGGTTGGTTGGAGACACCGAATTCAAGGCGCCCAGGAAGGCAAGCCTTCGGTACATCGTATTCGGGTTGGTTGAGGGCTCCATGAATCTCCACCACAGCACCCTGGCGATTGCGGCTGTTACGCCAACCACAGTCATGACCGCCAAGATCCAAGGAAGCGCGTCCCGTACGGCTTGGTTGAAGAGGCCGGTACCGAAAAAAACTCCATCTGACGATCTGGAGGTGTTCCCGAATACGCAGTCTTCCAGGTCGAAGTCGACCAAGCAGTCTTCGTCCAAATCATCGTCGGTGATTTCGTTTGACGCGTCACTCGCCTCCGCCACGGGACTGGGTATGAACGTCCCAGGCAACACCTCTCCCGGAGTTGGTTCAAACGGAATCCAGCCGTATTGGGGGAAAAATACTTCGACCCAGCCGTGGCTGTGGCTGTCGGTCACAATGAATATGTCCTCGCCGGAAACTTTATCGCCGGTGGTGTACCCCGTCACCATCCGGGCGGGAACCCCCTCCGAACGCAGCATCACGGTCATCGCCGAGGAGAAATACTCGCTGTACCCTTCCCCCAAAGTGAACAAGAAATGGTCTACTCCGTCGGCTTTATACGGCGGTGGCTCCACACTGAGGGTGTAAGGCAGCGTTCTCAGGTGGCGTTCTATGGCTTTGGCCTTTTGGTATGGCGTGGTGGACGCAGCGGTGATATCGTCCGCCAATCTACGCACTCGTTGGGGAAGGCTGTCGGGCAACTGGGTATATTTGACAAGGGCCCAAGAAGGATAATCCTCTCCCGCCCGGTTCAATTGCTCCGGGGTGGCCAAGGACACGTTGGAGGTCAGCTGATAAGCGTGTCCCGGTTTCGCTCTGCCATCGGCGTTTCTTACGGAAACCACATCAGCTTGACGTGGTATAGCCTCTGCGATGATCGCTTGTGTAGCAACGCCCGCTTCTCTTTCAACTTCTACCAAACGGAAATCGGCAGGTAGACCGTCGGCCAAACTGGAATCAGAGGCGGCGCGCCGCCTTGATTCATTCACATTGGCCAGATTTTCCGCGGCTTCCGCTAACTTTGGTGGCAACCCGTCATAAACACCGGGGTTGGTCAAATTAACGATGTAACGCGGCGAATCGTAGGTTTCCACCCGAACTTCCCGGCTGGCCGCAATCACTTGCCCGCTGCCGAATAGTTGCTGGGTTTCGTAGTTAGGCACTACAACGTAGCTGATTTCGAACTGCTCTTGGTAAGCTTCGGAATTGGTGTATGAGGGAACCCAACCCAAAGGCTGAAGCTCGGTATTCTCGGATTTCCAGCCTTTGGCGGTATAGGTGTCGTAGGTGCGGGCCTTCCAGTACATGGGCAGCCTCGACTCTACTTGAAGCACGGGCGCCTCGGTGGGGTTGATGGTGCCCTGGAAAGGCATAACGTCTCCCCAGATTCGGTAGCCCAGGGCACGGCGTGCGGGCAGCCCGGCGAAGAGGCGGTTGAAGTCGTCCTCCCACCCTAACATAGGCGAGCGAATGAATTCGTACACGTCGTTGGTGGGTTGCCACTTGGTTCCCTGGGGAATCATAAAAAACGCCACCAACAGTACAATGACGCCCATGAATAAACTGTCCCAGATTGACAACCAACCCAAATGGCCGTCGAATCCCATGTTTCGCTCGCGCCACTGGTTGCGGCGGCGAACCGATTGAACCCTAGCCAACAGCAGCAGGGCGGTAAATAAATAAAGGCCCAGGTGCACGTCAGCCTTGGGCGGCAGGTAGGTCAGGTTGGAAAGCAATCCGGCGCCGCCCAGGATGAACACGCCCCAGAAATTCTTGAGACGGGCAAACATCCAAACGCCTAGAAAACCTGCCGACCAAGTGGCCACCATCAGCGCGAAGGCGAAGGGGACCGTGTCAATATTGATCGAGCCGGTCTTGGCCGCCTGAACCCACAGGTCTAGCCGTTCCCACAATTCGGCGGAGTTGGCCAGGTCGAGGGTTCGGCTTTCAAAATTCACCAGCCGCCACACGATAACCACCCCGCCAATGGCCATTCCAATGGGCAACAACAAGGCTCCCCAGACGGGAATCCGGGAAAGGATCAACCCGGTCATCATTGCCAGGAAAACCAGGCCAACCAGGTTTGGCGTATCCACCCATTCCGCCGTCCCAACCGACCAGACCACTATCATGAGGTTTAGCACCATCAGAACCGTGGCCAGCCACCCGTCGGACGGCCGGAAGATGCGCAGGAGGTTTACCAGCCACCGGAAGGCCGAATCCGGATCCAACCGGCCGGCATATGGAGATTGTTCCGCTACACCGTTGGGCGTCATGCCGCTACATCTCTTGACTGGGCTTGGGCAAGATCTGGCACTGCCATCGACCCCGAGCGATTGTCGTTGCCAATAGGCGCGTGGAGCGCCTCGTTCAGTTCCTGCCCGCGGGATAGGGAATATGTGGAGATATCGTTCTGGAACAAAGATTCCAGGGAATACATCATATTGGACGCGCTGCCGAAGCTCTTGGGGTCTATCAACACCACTGACACACTCACACCCTGGCGCTGGAGAGCCGTCAGGGCCGGTATCCAATCAGTGCGGCCAGATGGAGTGATCAACGTGAGCGTGTTGAACCGGCTAAGTTTGGGCCGCAGGTCATAAAGGAAGCGTTCGATGGGAGTGGTCCCCACCGCCTTCACCTCGGCCAATGCCTCCATCAATCTGCCCAGATGCTCTGGGCTGCTATCCGGACGGACAACGTAGTTGTTGTGTCCATCCATGGCCAAACCAACGGGCAACGACAACTCAACCAGCCGGTTGATCAGCGACGCGGCGGCTGTGACTGCCATCTCTTCAGTATTGTCCGGTGGCTCCCCGAAGTGAACACCCTGTTGCATATCCACGACCACCCAGGCCTCGGCCGAAATCCCCATGTCGAACTCTTTTACCATCAAAGAGTTCATGCGCGCCGTATACGGCCAATGGATCCTTCGGAAACTATCTCCCGGAGCGTATTCGCGGACCGATGCCACATCTGTGGTGAGGTTATCCCAGTGGCGGGTGGTGCGGCTATCGCTGGGCAACCCGGCGAGTCGCGGGTCCAGGTCCGGTAACGGATGGGTGGCTGGAACCACCACGTATCCCTGTGGTTGCAGGAAATGGCGTTTCAAACGGAACAAGCCAAAGGGGTCCTGGCTGATTACTTCCACCTGACCGGTGTGAAACACTCCTCTTCGCGTCAGATGTGTTTCTATCTTCCAGGTTCTGCTCTGGTCCCGCACAAAGGCCAGACCTCTCCCGGCCGACTCCACAGGGAGATCGGTGACCTCCACCACTTCCAGCCACGATTTGGGGAAGCGGGTCCGGTTTTCCACCTGCACCCATCCTTCAAGATAACCGCCGACCTGTCCCCGTGTGGCGCTGCGTCTCAACGTTATGTCTAATCCGCGAAGGTTAAGCCATGCCCAGAAAAGACCGACTCCCAACAGCAACAATAAGGCGTAAAAAAACCGGAAGAAGAAGGTGAAGCCTGTGCCAAAGGTGTAGAAAGCCACTACGGCCAGTAGAATCAAGATGCCTACGGTGCGCCTGTTCAAGCTATTTATCTCCGGGTTTCATCTATACGCGATGTTCGGCAGACCGATACGGCGCCAGTGTTTAGTACGGCTGATCCGGGATTGTCACCGGCGGTTCGCCGGCAGTTCGATCGGGACCGGTGAGTTGATTTTGACTTCTTTATTTAGCGGCGTCATTTTGCGGAAGCAGCCAGAAGAAGCCGATGCAAGATCAATGCTGTAGATGACGTTTTCGCTTACCGGGTTGCGCCGGGAACGGCGACTTGGTTTAGCAGATCCAGAACTACATCCGCGCTCCGCATGCCCCGCATCCTGGCGGAGGACGACAATATGAGCCGGTGAGCGATGACCGAGACGGCCAAATCTTTGATATCGTCGGGAATCACGTAATCCCGATCCTGAACCAGAGCCAGGGCGCGAGACGCCCGGAAAAGGCCTAGCGACGCCCTGGGTGACGCTCCCAAAGCAATGTCCCGTTGCTCCCGGGTTGCCTCCACCAGTGTGACTATGTATTGTCTGACCACCTGATCGACGTAGATCTCTTTAGCCGCCTCCTGCATGGCGAGCACGTCTTCGGGGGTGGCCACCGCCTCCAGAGTGGCGATGGGATGGGTGGATTCTTGAATCTCGATCACCGACATTTCTTCATTGAAGTCAGGATATCCGAGACTGATGCGCATTAAGAACCGGTCTAGCTGGGCTTCTGGAAGGGGGAATGTTCCTTCATATTCGATGGGGTTTTGAGTGGCCATCACTATGAAGGGGTGTTCCAAAAGGTGGGTTACCCCGTCCACCGTGACTTGAAGTTCTTCCATGGCCTCTAGCAACGCCGACTGGGTCTTGGGTGTGGCCCGGTTGATCTCGTCGGCCAAGACCACCTGCGACATGATCGGTCCAGGCCGAAACTGGAATTCTCCGGTTTGTTGGCTGTAAACCGAGATTCCCGATACGTCGCTGGGCAACAGGTCGGGAGTGAATTGTATGCGCTTGAATGAGCAACCTACCGACACAGAAATGCTTTTGGCCAGCATTGTTTTGCCAACACCTGGCACGTCTTCGACCAGCAGGTGCCCTTGGGCCACCAATGCCGCCAGGGCCTGCTCGATGACGGGCCTTTTACCGACGATAACCTTAGATACGTTGTCTATGATCCGGCGCGCGATTAGGGTGGTGGTGCTGGTATCCTGCAAGCAGGACCTCCTTACGGCCACGGTCAGTCAGCCCGATTATTTTGAGTGTAACATAATACCATTGGGATACTGCCGATGGGTAGCCGTTCGCCGAAATCCCCCGGCTCCGCATCCAGCTCATTGATTCCAGCGTATAAATACCATATGGCATTTGGTTTTGGCCATTTGCATCACCAGCTTGCCCGGCGACCCATCATATTGGAGCAAACAGTGACACCGCGACGATTCGTGCATTTTAGAACATTCCTTCAACCGTTGATTCTGAGTCTGTTCCTAGCGCTCTTCTTGGTGGCCTGCGGCACGGCTGCCCCTGCTGCTCCAACAGGTCAAAGCACAACGGGTGCAACGGGCGATACGGCCATTTCGCCCAGCGATGCCCAGAAGGCGGATGACGCGAGTCCTGCCAAGATTGCTCCCGATTCAACGACGGGAGCAACGGGCGGCCAGCCGGAATCGGCGTCCGCCGGCGCTGGGGTCCCGACCCCGGAAACCACCGGTGGCGCCATTCTTGAAGGCCCTACCAAAGATACCTCTACCTCTGTCTCGGTGGAAATCGCCCAGGTCATTCAGCAAGCAACTCCAACCCCGGAGGCGCCTCCAACCGATGACTACACCGGGCCTGTGGGCGGTAATGTAGGTGACCGGGCGGCTGAAATCGAAGGCATCAAAGCGTGGCTGAACAGCGAGCCCCTAACCGTGGCGCAATTAAGGGGCAAAGTGGTGTTGATTGATTTTTGGACCTATACCTGCATCAACTGCATCCACACGTATCCTTTCTTGAAATTGTGGCATTCGCGTTATGCCGACGATGGTCTGGTGATCATTGGCGTTCACAGTCCCGAGTTCGAGTTTGAAAAAGACCAGGACAATGTCACCCGGGCGACTCAAGTCGACGGGATCGTCTGGCCGGTGGCCATGGACAACGACTTCGTCACCTGGCGGAATTACTCCAACCGCTTTTGGCCGGCCAAGTATTTGATAGATCAAAACGGCGAAGTCCGCTACACACATTTCGGGGAGGGCGGGTACGCTGAAACCGAAGAGAAGATTCGCGAGTTGCTGCTGGAGACGGGCGCCACGTTCATCGGCGGCGACATGCCTCTGCCAACCGGCCAGACCATCGACGCCACTTACCTCAACGAGCGGGGCGCCGAGGTGACTCGGGAGCTGTACGGTGGATACGAACGGGGGTACAATGACTTCCTTTACGGACGTGGCGGTTACTTCAAGCAGAATGCATATTATAATTCACCCAACACGGTGGCGGATTTTGAGTCCCCGGGAAGTCTGGAGCCGCACCAGATTTATCTGGACGGGCCTTGGTTGGTGGGCCCGGAGAGCATCAAGCACGGAAGGGAGACCGGCGGGCACGAGGACACCCTCTCAATCATCTATTCCGCCGTCAGCGTAAACGCCGTGTTGACCTCGGAATCAGGGAAAGATTACAAAGTCCGGATAACCGCCGACGGCGAATATCTGACAGACGAGAACAAAGGGGAAGACATCATCATCGGGAGTGACGGTGAAAGCTATCTTATGGTGGATGAGGCACGTCTGTATCAGATTTTGGCAAACTCCGGGTATAAGCAGCGGGAACGCCTGACAATGAGCTCTGACTCATCGGATTTCGGGTTGTTCGCCTTCACGTTCGATATCTACCAAAAAGGGCAATGATGCCAATTAGGGCGCCCGAGCATGATTCAATTTAAGAAACTGGGTCCAAGCTACCTCCGTCCTGCCTTGATTCGCATAGGCCTGGTTTTAACGCTCGCGGCCGTCGTCGTTTGGATTTTGGCTACATCCTTTTTTGGCGGCCAAAGCGGATTTGCGGGAACCAAGGCGCCCGAGTTTCAGGGTATCCACGAATGGCTCAACTCACCGCCGATAACCCTAAAGGGCCTGGAAGGCAAGGTCGTTTTGGTGGATTTTTGGACCTACACCTGCGTCAACTGCATTCGCACATCCCCTTACATAAAAGATTGGCATGCCAGATATTCCGTTGATGGGCTGGTCATCGTTGGGATGCACTCGCCGGAGTTCGAGTTCGAGAAGATAACCGAAAACGTGGCCGCCAGCGCCCAAGAGGCGGGGTTGGAGCATCCTATTGCCCAAGACAACGACTTCGCGACATGGAATGCTTATGGCAACCGGTTTTGGCCGGCTAAATACCTCATCGACAAAGATGGTGTGATCCGTTATACCCACTTTGGCGAAGGAAAATACCGGGACACCGAGAAGAAGATTCGGGAACTGTTGGAAGAAGCAGGCGCAAGCCTGGAGGATGTGCCCCTAGGAGCCCCCTTGGTCGCGGCGGGTGTAAACGCTCTTGCCAGCCGGGGCGCTCCCTTCGACTTGACCCGGGAAATTTACGGCGGATTTCACCGGAACAATTCCAAAAAGGCGGGGTACGTAGCCCATTCTGAATACTACGATGAACGAGAAACGGTGGTGGACTACCGTGATCCGGGCGGTCATCAGAACCATCAAATCTACCTGCAGGGCCCGTGGTTCAGCGGCTTGGAAGCGCTAGAACACGCCCGGCAAAGCCCGTCGTTTGAAGACTATATCGGCATCAAATTCTCCGCCGCCACGGTAAACGCGGTGGTGAATCCCAAGGGAGATCAGCCTTTTCAGGTGAAGGTCACCTTGGACGGACGGCCCCTGACCCAGCAGGAAGCAGGCGTGGACATTCGGATCGACGACGGCCAAAGTTTCATTACCGTAAATGAGGGCCGTTTGTACAATCTGGTTTCCCTGGAAAGATTTTCGGAACACGAACTTCGGCTGCTGCCGGCATCCTCCGACTTCGCCCTATTCGCGTTCACCTTCGGCAGTTGATCCCGACCAATGGAAATAGAGAGAAGATCAGCGTGACAGGAAAATTTACGAACCTGATGTTCAAGAAAGCCCTTTGGCTCGTTCTGATGGGCATTTCGGTTTTTATCTTAGCCTGCGGGGCCGCCGCCACAGCAAGCCTTCCACCTCCCACTCCCGAGCCAGCGGCATCGAGCGAGTCGGGCGTCAACACCATCTTGGCTACAACTGTGTTGCGGGTAGGTTCTCAAAGAGTGGCGTTTTTGCTGCCGGGGCCCAAAGGCATCATCAATGCTCCTTCAGCCCAGGTGACACCGGTGTTCACTGGAGCTGAGGTTGGCGGCGGGGGACCGGAATCCAGTCGAGCCCAGTACCATGCCTGGCCGTATGGAGTCAGAGGCGCCTACAGCACGAACCTGAATTTTCCCCGAGCGGGAACTTGGCGGTTGGAAATAACGGTTGAGGACGAAACAGGCCCGCTCCAAGCAACCCTGAACGTGAATGTCACGGAGACTTCAGCCATCCCAGACGTCGGCGAACTTGCGCCCGCGACCGCGAACAAAACTCTGGCCACCGTGGCAAACGTTGAGGACCTCACTACCGATTACAATCCGGACCCGGACCTGTATCAGATTTCCGTCGACCAAGCCATCAAGACAGGCCGGCCTACTGTGGTGGTTTTCGCCACCCCCGCCTTTTGCACCAGCCCGACTTGCGGCCCACAGGTGGACGCCGTATCAGAATTGAAAGACGGCCATCCCGAAGAGGCGAACTTCATACACGTAGAACTTTATGACAACCCCAGTGAGATCCAAGGCGATTTGAGCAAGGCCGAGCTTGTGACCCATGCGAGCGATTGGGGGTTCACCACAATCCCAGATTGGCTCAACGAATCCTGGGTATTCGTGCTGGACTCTAATGGCGTGATCTACCAGCGGTTCGAGGGGTTCACCACGGTAGAGGAAATGGAAGATGCCCTCGCTTCGGTCATGCCTTAACCCTAACGCCCCGTTGACCCATCGAGCCTTGCCTTGGCAAGTTGGGCGCCCTGCTTTTACTAGTCCTTCAAGCAACCTCTTGGGATAGAAAGTTGCCTCATCGAGATCCACCGGTTCAAACAGCGCCGATTGAATGGTTATTCCCTACTTCTTAATTTACATAATCCGCAATAACTTTGGCTTAAATATAAGAAATTCGCTAAAACTCGTAAAAATATTTTATCTATTGGCTTATTCCATCGTGCCTATAATTGTTTATGACGTGAAACAAGGGGTCGTCAACACTAGTCGAAAGGGACAACCTCACGCCAAGAATTCAAGGAGTTAGGCAACAAGGTGTTTGAAAACCGTTGATCCGGTTGATTATCTGGGTAGAGGGCGAAGATCAATAGGGTGATTACCCTCTGGCGCCCAGGCAGATGAGGAGCAGGCAATGAAGCTAGTCGTGGTCGGAACAGGGCAAGGCGGATCCAACATAGCTGACGAGTTCGTCTCACTCAGCAAATGGGTTTGGAAAAACAGGAATATCCGTATATTCACCGGCGAAAGGAACGATCCCCTTTCCAAGGGTGTGTTTGCGATCAATCTAGGCGCTGCTGACCTTTATGGTCTGCAGCACATTCCCCAGACCGACGACCACACCATTTTGTTGGGGACCACCGACGAGTTCCGCGGCAGGGGCGCCGGTAAAGTTAACGCCGACGGCGCCGAACAGGCCCGGCGCGGCGAGAAGAACATCTTGGCTACAATCCGTGATAACGGAGACGTCTACAGCGCCGACGCGATCCTGGTCATCGCCACCACCGCCGGCGGCACCGGGTCCGGTTCGGTGGGGGTCATTGTCGACTTGCTCAAGGATGCGTTCAAGAAGCCCGTTTGGGCCATGCTCGTGCTTCCATTTGAGAACCAATATGACGACCCCGACAGCATGGTTAACACGGCCACCTGCCTCAAGCGAGTCCTGCACAATTCCAAGGCCGACGCCGTGTTTCTGATCGACAACCAAAAATTCGTTCGCAGGAACGCAGAAGTAGGAGTCAACCTTTCTCTGATAAACAGACGGATCGTGGACTCGTTCATGGATATCCTGTGCGTGGGTGAGGAGACCGACCGGCGGTACATAGGCGAGGTGCTGGACGCCAACGACGTGGTGCGAATAGTCAAGGGACCCTGCGCCATTGGGGTTAGTCAAGCCGACGTCCCCAAAAAGGGCGGTTTCCTTTCCGGGTTGATGTCCAAGGGAGGCGCCGAACACTTTTCCACTTCTAAAGCCCGGGTTGAGCGCGCCCAAAACGTGGTGCTTCAGTCGCTAGCCGAGCTGTCGATGGATTGCGAAGTAGAACGCGACGGTCATAGTGTCTATGACGCCGCCAACGTGCTGGGTCTCTTCAGCGGCCCCGCCCGTGAGGCGACTGAAGAGATCGTGGAAATGATGGACCACTGTTTGGCCGACCGTGTGCCCGGCGCGGGGCGCAGAAAGGGAACATATCCCGGCCGCACCTCGGACACGATTGCGGTTACCACCATCATCACCAACATAGGCGAAGGCGCGGCCATGGAAAGGGTCGAATGGTTCACCGAAAGGGCTACCCACATGATTAGCATGGTCAAAGAAAAGCGTGAAACAAGAGCAAAGGCTTGGGAAGTCGCCACTAGGTTGGCCGATGACGTGCCTTCATTGTAGGAGCGATTCTCCAGCCAGCCCCATTGGCTTAATGGGTCATTAACGCGTAAGGGAGTGCATTGATGCAGACCAAAAGGGTGTCAGAGGGCCGCGGCACATTAAAAAAATCCATTCTTTTCCTCGGATTGCCAATAACCGTTGCGGCCGTTGCCCTCATCGTATTTTTCGCTGGAGCCTTTGATTCCACGTTGGCCGAAGATGAAGGCGCCGGTGCAACCGCAGCCTCACAACAGACTTCTGGACCGGGGGGCCAACCCGCGGCGCCCGATCCGACCGCCGCCCCAAAACCCCAGCCGACGCCTATGCCCACGCCGGAAGCAACCATGGTCGTTGAGGCGGCCCCCGTAGTAATGGTGGCCCCCGTGGCAGTGGCCCCCTTAGTGGTGGCCTCCGTAACTGTGGTTCAAGATGAAGTGGCGGCCAAGGTTTTACCCGAGGCTAAATTCGGGGAGGTCTTGGACCAAGGTTGGGTCGCGCTGGATTTGCCCGCCTCCCAGTTGGCGGAAACCTGGTACACGCTCCAGGTAGATACCGAGACACGCAGCATCACCAATTTCTTTGCTCTATTCAACGAAGAATCCCAACTTATCAGCAGCATAAAAATCGAGGACTACACCAAGGGCGAGCCTCTAAACAACGCCGAGCTGACCCTCTACTACGAAGACGGATCTAAGCGGATGCTGTTCTTCGATGGCCAAGCAGGGACCATGAGCATGACCCAGCATTACCAGCAGCCCAGCGGCCCCAGCATGTTCTCGCCTGATTTGCGGGTTGCCATGGTCTTCTACGGGTTGGAGTTGAGCGACGAAACCGGGCAGGTCAATGCGCTGATGAATCTAGACCTCACCGGCCTCTCGGTGGGCGAGGTCCTGATAATGCAACAGCCGGCGGAAAGGATAGTCGCCGACATGCTCCGGGAGATCGGGGCCCTTGTCGACCAGGTCGAAGAACAAAGAGCGAGCTAGATTCGAATCGATAGCCGTATCTCCCTCCACGCCTGATCAATAATGTGGACTGTCCACTCCGCGGGACCGCTGCGCCGATGCAGTTCCCGCGGAGCCGTTCTTTCAAGACTGGCGTCTGCTAGTCTAAAAGAGAGCCAAAACCTGGCTTTGCAGCCACCTTCAGTTGTTGCATGGCCGCCCACATGGTCACCTGATTGGCCGTGAACACGGGTAACCCCAAATCCGCCTCCATAGCGGCGATGACCTCAATCGTCCGCCAATTGGTCCCACTAAGGAACAAAGCATCTGCCCCGCTGGTGTCTATCTTTTGGGCTTCCCGGTATGCGGCTTGGGGGCTCATATCGCCGATAGCTAGCCCCGTGTCCGTCCCCATTGATCGTTGGCTGACTACCTCTAGAGACGGGATTGCCTGTTGAAGGAACTGGGCTTCTTTGACGGTCATCTCTTCTGGATACGGGGTCGACAACGCCAGCCGCCGGACGCCGGCGCGGTTTAACACTGCCACCGCGGCTGAAGCCGTGGTCACCGCCGGACAGCCAACCGTCTCCTCCATCATGGAGATCAACTCCTGGTCGTACTGTTTCCCGCCCAACATGCTGCCTGCCGTATGGGCGAAGACCACCACGTCCAGCCGCAATTCCGAAAGAGACGATGCGGCCCTGGGCAGATCGGCATTGGTTTGGAGCACCGCGTCGCCGGTAAGGGGTCCTTCGGCGCCAGCCGGTCTGCCCAATCGGGCGGCGTGAACCGAAACGCCTTCGGGCGCCATTTGGGCAAACTCACATTCCACCACCGTATTCGGCGGCGAGACGATGGCGCCGATTCTACCTCGCCAACCGTACATCCTTCCTCCTTCTTCGCGCCGGTCCGGCCCGTCGGCGCCAGAGCCGGTTGCCCTGTGCCCCGTTCAACCCGGGCCGGCTTGCTGGATCAATCCGCCGACATCATGCGGGGATTGGGGCAGTCCGGTCAACATGTTCGTTGGTGTGGTTCCAAACATGGCTAATTCACACCGGAAGACTCAGCTTGTGCGGCGCAGAACCCTCTGCTAAAATCGCCTCGACGTCTACCAGACGTTTGCCCACTGAACTAGATGAACGCGTGTTATCGACGGGATGGAGGGTGGGGTGAGAAGAATTACAGGAGGATAAGCAATGCCATCATTTTGGGAGAATTTGAGGTTCGCCGGCGATCGGGAATTGGACGACATGCACGGCTATCAGGGCCAAGACATGGTCGTATATGTAAGCCACCCCAACCCGTCAGAAGGCAATAGCTTCCCGGCCATCATCGTGGCCCAGGAAGCTTTTGGCGTCAACCGGCACATTGAAAAGGTGTGTGACCGGTTTGCCGCGGCAGGGTACGTGGCCGTGGCGCCGGCCCTCTTCCACCGGGAGCATCCAAACCCCAAGCTAGGTTACGGAGACGAGGACGCCCCCGCCCGTAATCAGTATATGGGAGCTCTCAGGGACGACGAGTTGGTGGAAGATATTAACGTCACCATCGACTATCTGCAAAACCATTACCAGCGCACCGTGGGCCAGAAGATCGGCATAGTTGGATACTGCGTGGGCGGACGCATCGCTTACCTCGGCGCCACCAGTTGCCCGCAGCTCAGCGCCGCTTCGGTTTATTATCCCGGCCGGACGCTTTTACCCTTTGGCGACGGCCCGGCGCCCATCGACCTGACTAGCCAGATCAAGATTCCGGTCATGGGAAGCTTTGGGGACCAGGATGCAAATCCATCACCCGACGACGTGAACACTATTGAGGCCAAACTCAAAGAGGCCGGTGTGACCACCGATTTCAAGATGTACCCCGGCGCCGGCCACGGGTTCAATTGCGACGAGCGCGGCAGCTACCACGAAGCTTCCGCGAACGACGCCTTGACCCGCACCCTGACCTGGTTCGACAAGTACGTCAAAAACTAGGCCCGGGGGATCGATCCCACCGGCGTGCCCAGCGTGAAACAAAAACCCCGGCAGTCTGTCGCAAGACCGCCGGGGGTCAAATTTTTGCCTTTTGAGCCGTCTGGCCCGATTGTTCTTTGGCCTAACCGCTTTTGAATGACTCCCTGAACCGGTACAGGGTGAACTCCGGTTCCACCGGGGCCACCGGAAGGTATCCCCCTTCCTGGATCTTAGCCACGATGAACCAGGGGCCATCCTCAAGCAACGCCTTGCCAAAGACGGACTTCAGTTCCTCCAGGTCATCCACCACCGCGATGTTTTTAATCCCGCAGCTTCGAGCCACCTGGTCGAGGTCGGTGCCATAGGCGGTGTGGCTGGACTGATTTCCGGTCTGGGCCCATTGTTCGTTATCCCAAACCACCACAATCAAGTTTTTGGGCTGCTCCCTGCCAATGGTGGCGATGGTCCCCAGGTTCATCAATAACGACCCGTCGCCGTCCAAGGAAATCACCTGCTCTTTGGTCGCCAAGGCCATCCCCAGGGCGATGGAGGAGCAGAGGCCCATGCTTCCGTAGGTGTAGAAGTTGCGGTCGCGGTGCCCGGCGTGCCACAGCTCGTCGCTGGTAGGACCGAGATTGGCTACGATGGGCAAATCTCCCGCCTGGCCCAATATCTGCCTGGTGGCTTCCAACCTAAGCAAGTTTGCCTCCGTGGAGCATTTGGGTTAGGCAGATGGCCACGGGCTGACGGTTGGCGTGGCAAAGCTTCAACGCCCCGTCCACCAACCTATCCATCTTATATTCATCCTCCAGGGTAAAATGAACCAATCCCAGCAGGTCCATGATGGGACGGGTAGTGCGGCCCATGGGCACCTGGGCGATGTTGAACTCTCCAGGCCCGCCGCGGAGGTTGATAAACATGGGGATGGGAGTTCTGGCCGGAATGCACAGGCTGGCCAGGGCATTCACGCTGTTGCCAAACCCGCTGGATTGCATGAACACGGCCGCGTTTTGGCCCACGGCATAGGCCCCCACGGCGATGCCTATAGCCTCTTCTTCCCGCGTAGCCGAAACCAGGTGGAAGTAAGGGTCGGCATCAATGAGGCTGGTCACCTGGTCGATTGAGATGTCGGGCACGTAGGCGATCAAAGACGTGTCCCAATTTTTCAACGCTTGTACGATGATTTCGGCCCAGGCCATAGACGAATTCCCCCAGGGTTAAGATCGCACCAACCTTAGCAGCGGCCTGTTTGAATGTCAAAAACCTCGCCACAGGTTGGCGATACACGACATTCCGCTTATAATTTTCCCATAAATCAAACTCAAATATTGGGAGGCTGAGCATTGAAGATTGACCCAAAGACTTTCGAGGGGTTCAACCGGGTTCTCACGGGCGTGGTGGTTCCCCGGCCCATCGCTTTTGTATCCACTATCTCTCCGGAAGGCGTTTTGAACGTCGCGCCCTATTCATTCTTCAATGTAGTCTCCTACAATCCGGCCACGGTGATTTTCTCATCGTCCCGCCACGCGGGGGAGAAACGAAAGGACACCCTGGCCAACATTGAGAACACCGGCGAATTTGTGGTTAATATCGTGGTGGACGACATCGCCGAAGCCATGAACATGACCGCTGCCGAATACCCGGCCGAGGATAGCGAGTTTGAGATCGCCGGCCTCTCCCCTGCGCCCTCAGACCTGGTCAAACCGCCTCGTGTGGCCGAATCGCCGGTGAACCTGGAATGCAAACTCAACCAGATCATTCCCCTGGGTGAAGGCGATCACCAACACGGCCTGGTCATAGGTGAAGTGGTCTTGGTTCACGTTCGAGACGACATCATCGATGGTCACCGTATCAATCAGCAACGGCTGAAGCCCACCGGAAGGTTGGCGGGCAACATGTATTGCCATACCACGGATGTGTTCGAAATGGTGCGCCCAAGCTATCAGTCCGACCTGAGCGAGTCTGCAGCCAAAGTTCCAACCGAACGTTAAGCCACGCCTTGGATCAGCAGTGACGCGCTTCTGTGTCTTGTCGGTGGCGCCGGCGCAAAAACAAAGCCCCGGAGTTGGACAACTCCGGGGCAGAAGTTAGGAGCAATTTGGCGGGTCAGAAGTGTCGATTTTCGGGTTCACTTCCTACGTCTGGAATGGATGGGGCCTAACATTCTGAAGGCCCTTCGAAATCAGGCCCTCCCTCCGCATCAATGATACGGTCGTTTAGCACTTGTTGGGGCCCGCCGTTTCTGCTTTGCCCTTGCGGATTTTGGCCTTGGTAGCGGTCCATCGCCTCGTCCAGCTTCTCCCGGAACGTTTCCAAGTCTCGGGCCATCACCATGGTCCGTTTGCCGTTGATCAACACCACCCGCAGCCGATCGCCGATCCCCAGACTTAACATTTCCAGGTGAGAAATGTTGGAAAAATCTATGGCCTTGGTTCTGGGGCGTCCGTATTCGATCACCAAGGCATTTTCGTAGATCATGTAACGCCTGGGGCTGGTGAACCAAGTGTAGGTCCCCACCCCGATTCCAGCGAACATCAACATCACTTCGCCAGAAAACAAACCAAGCACCGCCACGACCAATGCGAAAATCAAGGTCATGTTAAACGAAACCCGGTGATTGTCCCAGTACAGTGGTTGGGGTATTGATTCGGGTCCTGGCTGGTCTTGTTGCATGACAGATATTTTAGCACAAGGTGGAATTACGGCGACACGAATCAATGGGCCACATGGATGAAAAACCCTCTCAGATGGACCCAAACGAGAAAGGAGCGAAAAAAACCCGCCGATGAGATGGCTAACGAAGTTGCTCCACGCCTGAAGGATTTCCCGCCTTTCCTCTAGCAGATCGTCATGGTCATACGCCTGCATAACGGTGGTGCCGACCGTGTGGGCCAGTGATAGCTCGATAGACTCCCTCCGCGCCTTGTGTACCGCCTTGGCCCAGCCCCTAAAGCTACTGCGGAAGCCGTGGGGCGTACAGTCCAAGTGGTCTTTCCTGCAACGATTCAGAAACGCATTCTCGGATAGCGTCTTGCCGTTGGGCATCCTGAATACGTACCCGGCCGCCTCTACCAACTGGTGAATGTCATCATCGGCGGCGTTGGGGTCCGGTTGCCACTTGACCGCCCGAAGGATTGCTATGGATTGTTCAGACAGCGGTACGCGGTGAGGCCGGCGCCCCTTCATCCGTTCAGCCGGAATTTCCCAAACACCGGAGTCCAGGTCAAGCTCGCTCCAGTCGGCAAACCGGACTTCACCCGTCCGCGCCGCCGTGAGTACCAGAAATTCAAAGGCCAGGGCGGTCGTTCTAAGGGCATATCCGAATCGGACTTTGTGGAGGGCCCCTGCAACGTCGGCGTAAGGTAGTGACTCGCGGTGCTGGGTGACGTGCTTAACCTTGCTTACCAGCTCTCCCAGCGCATCATCCGCCGGATCGTCAACTCGGTAGTCATTGGCGCGTACCCAGCGAAAAACCTTTACAGCCCTTGCCGGACCTTACGGGCGGTTTCATGGTGTTCTTTGCGAAGGGGAGTGAGGATGTCTGCCAGTTCCCGCCGCGTGATTCCGTCAACCTCGCGCCCGTCCAGTGCTCGCAATGCTGGACCATCCGCGGCCAGCCAGCGCTTTGCGGTGTTGTCGCCCCATTCCTCGCGGTTGGCCTCATACACCGCCTGGACCGCGTAACCGAAGGTCGGGATTGTCTTGGCCTCTGCCGGGGTGTCAACTATAGCGACGGCTGGGGAGGTTTTGGTGAAGGGGTTGTGTCCGCGCTTGAGGGAGGTACGCCTCCAACATGTGCCAGGCTAAGCCCTCATTATCTCTCGCCTTGACAGCACCCTTTCCAATGGGGCCCTCGCCCAGCTCGGGCCATTGCTTGGTCCACCTCATCCAGGAGGGGATCGATTTGGCGTTGTTTCCGCTCGCTGGCCGTGATAGAGGAATGTTAGCCTCAGGCCACAGGTTTGTCCACGAACAGAACCCATTTGGGTAGAAATAGCCAGACCGTGGATTCGGCCGGTGAACTGATCATTGCGGAAGGTGATCTCAGCTAGTTGACCATAACCACTGGGAGTACTCCGTCATGGAAGTATGGGGAACACAATAAACGTTCCGATGTAGCTTCGAAATTGCTTCACTGAACTCAGGTGAACAGTGGAGAAGGGGGAGGGTCAAAGCCGCCAGTAACTAAAACTGTTTCACCCGCTGTGACAGGCTCCTTTAGGTTGAAAAGTGGCAAGAACTCGGGTTTTGGCTCCACGCCTACAACCTTTCCAGCTTGCATATCCACCTGGACGGATTTCAGCATCATGGTTAGTAGCTGGTGGCGTTCTTCCTTGGTGGCCGCCTGCCACGCTTCCACCAAGCCTTCGATGTGGTTACCAAGCAGGATTAGCTGGTCCTGTTGTGGCAGCTGAACAGCTGCCAATGCGGCGTTGGTAAGGGCCATTTCTTGCCGGTATTCGGCGTGGTCGATGTCACCTTCCCGATATTGTAGTTTTATCCTGTTTAGCTTGACTTCAAGCCGGTTAACTGTCTACGGGGCTTATCCTTCAATCTACATGCCAGGATTGTTAGCCCTACCCCGTGGAACCAACGTTTCTGTTACCCGATACTCAAGCCAGTGGTTACCCCTTAGATCCTGCTTGACGAAGGGTCACGCCGGTCTACGTCCCGCTCGTGCCCTCCTGAGTCTGTTCACGGCCTGTACTGGTCGATTCCGACAGTCACGGCACTCGGGCCACTTGGCATTATCGCTGTCTTGGCCCTATCGGCGCCGACAACTACTATGTCATAGCGGTCTGAGCTCTCAAGTACTGGGACAGTAATATTGAGACGCTCCTGCTCTGTGAGGTTTTTCAGCCATTTCCAGTTAGCGGCCACTCTGGGCTCTCCCTCCAGGGGCATGTATTGAATCATCTTCCCAAGGCTGGCGTTGGCGTGGAAATGAATGAACTCTTTGGCGGCTTGCTTGGAAAAGCCCTGCTCTCCAACGGGGCGCGCTACATCTGGCGGCATGAATATAAGCCTCTCGCTCCGGTGGCGTTCACCCAGGCTGCGGGTCCCGAAGGTGGCGCCGTAAGCCAGGTTCTTCAGGAGCCCCTCGGCGGTGTCATTCCCCTGGTCCTGCACATCCAATTCACCGTCGGTTATGAACAAGCTGACGGTGCTTTCCTCAGGCTTGAATCCCCTATCCACATGAAAGGGCGCCCAGGGACTCATCTGCTCGTTCTCAGCTATGCACATGACGAACTTCCGCGTGGTCCCTATGGTGTCCATGTCCATTTGGTCCGGGTACCAGTGGCCTAGGTTCCTCAGGCACGACGAGAACGCCCGGCCAATTACAATGTTGATCCTATTGTTTCGTCCTGGCCCCAAGGCTGACCTCGCGTTGATGCCCAACTCCGCGGCGATTGGTCCGTTAACCATCAGAATAGGGGCTTGGGGGCTGGTGGACATGAGAAGTGACTTTCCACCTTGTCCGCCAATCTGAGATAGCGCCTTAACCGACGCAATGATCACCGGCATGTGCTCTGGCTTAGCCCCTGCCATAGCCGCGTTGATCGCTATCTTTTCCACCGTAGCAATGCCGAACCCGGGAGGCACGTCGCACACCTCGTGGTCAGGTGGCAGATTGGTGCCCTTGAGAAGCTCGTCCACCGCCGGCCTTGTGGCAGCCAACAAGGGGAATCCGTCGCCCCAGTCTCTGTTCAAGAACTCCTCATTCATGCGGAGCAAGGTATCCAGCCGGTCTTCGCCCTCGAAACGGTGCATCTCCGAGGTGTCATTCAGGCTGGATGGAACACCCCCGTTGCTATTCCTGGTCAGCGATGTAACGATGTCTTCAAACGCTGGCTCTGTCTGCGCGATGCTCTCTTCTTTAGTCAAATTGCGGTATATACGGGGCACTACGACAAACTGTAACCCTGGCATGCCGAAGGCACGGCAGCTCGCATTAGCGTCACCCTCGAATCTGCCGGATATGATGGGCACGGCGGGCTTGCCCATGTTCTCTAGTTCGATCATGTCGTGGCACATCCACGACGCGCATGTCCCTCAATCCCCGGTAGCGCCTACGATGAGGTCACACTCCTCTCCCGCCTGTGCCAGAATCTTGGGCGGGACGGGATAACCTCCGGCAATATAGAACTTGATGTCTATGTTTTCGAACCTTTCCTGAAGCATCTCCCCCACGCGATTCAGCGCCCAATCCCCACCGTGGGTCCCGCTCCACACCAGGCCGATTGTCTTGCCATCTAAGGTGGACGGTCTATCGTTTATGGTCTTGACATTCAACTCACCCCTCTGGGTGCCTACGGGATTTAAGACTTCTAGCAGATGCACAACTTTCTCCCTTTCGTTTTGATTTAACCAGTCCACAGAGCTCTGATACATGTTATTCAGCCCCAACCCTCCGATGAACTCAGGGCAGGCCTACCCTTCCCCCATGCCGAAGTTCCGTCGTGTTAGGGTCCCTCCCGCTGGGAGAGAGGGGGCGACCCAGTTCATCATGGTTCACCTGACCGATTACTAGATCTCGGCTCTGGGCTCGATCTCCGCGATAGCAGGTTCGCTTGGTCGGAATATGTGGTCTGTGGCGCGGCCCGCTGACGATGGGAGGGACGGTGTAACAGTCTTACGCCTATGTGCCAGACGAGGAGCGCTATATTGCTAGCGATTACCGTACCGTTGAGGATGGCCTGGGTGGTTGGCTGTCGCCAGACCCGTGTACCCTCGATTGTCTCACCATACAAATAACCTCCCCAAGCCCCACCAACTGCGGCTACGATCGCGAGGGTTAAGGCGGTGAGTGTAATGAGTCTGTTCCGGTCAGAGCCACCATCCAAATCCAGCCACCAACCCAGAAAGCTTCCCAAACCTCCGCCTATCCCGGCTGCAGCGACCAGGAAGGGTATTTGGGGGTAGCCTTCTGGCACGGAGAAGGCGATGTACCAGCCTACGAAGTATCCTCCCACCCCCAACAGGGTGCCCAGCACGATGCCGAGCACCAGCCGCACGACAATTATCACGGGGTGAGTGTCTCCTCCTTATCTGGTGTTTCTAAGCCTGGGATCCAGAACATCCCGTAGCGCGTCACCAGCGAAATTGAAAGCCAGAACAAGCAGGAAAATCGCGGCCCCTGGGGCGAAAGTCAGCCAGGGCGCCAGGTCGACAGTTTCAAATGCGTGGCGCAACATGGCTCCCCAAGTAGGTGTCGGGGGCTTCACCCCCACGCCCAGGAAACTCAAGGATGCCTCGGCAATAATCGCTGCTCCCAGACTCAATGTAGCCGCCACGATGATCGGTGCGAATGAGTTGGGGAGTATATGTGCCATGATCATGCGCGAATTTGAGGCCCCAATGGATCGGGCGGCCAATACGTAGTCACGCTCCTTTATTGACAACACCGCGGCGCGAATAAGGCGGGCCTTGGCAGGTGTCGCAGTGATGGCGATAGCTATAATCACGTTGATAACGGCGCCGCCGGTGATGGCCACCAGTCCCAAGGCTAGCAATATCCCGGGAATAGAAGCCAAGCCATCTATGAACCGCATCAACACTTCGTCCCACCAGTGTCCGAAATAGCCTGCCACCGTGCCTATAGCCACGCCTGCAAGCACGGAAAAGGCAACGCTCAAAACTCCGATAAGCAAAGAGATGCGCGCGCCGTAGATGAGCCGGCTCATCTGGTCGCGCCCCAGGCGATCGGATCCGATCCAAAACTCTTCCGAGGGCGCGGCCAGGTTGTTCATAGGGTTCATTTTAAACGGATCATCGGGCGCCAGCAGAGGTGAGAAGAATGCCGCCACCACCGTTACGGCGATGATGAAGAAGGCGAACTTGGCCAGGCGAAGCCGTAGCATCTCCCGCAGGATGACTCTGGGCCCCGACTCCCTGGGCGCACGCTGCAGGACGTCCGCCTGACGTAAACCTATGTCCTCCACTTACATCCTCCTGCTGATCAACAAATACCCGACAAAAGAAACCGCGTTCGTTCAGCACACCGCTGCAACTGGGCTCCTGTGTCAGGCCTCTCGGCGTTATCCTGGGCGCTATGCCTGAGCCCTAAGATCGAAGACCTATGTCTGGACGGCCTTTATTATTCGTACCGGATCCTGGGATCGAGATACGCATACAATATGTCTGCCATGAAGTTGGCGAGAACTACCCCCAGAACTATAACGAGCATGCCCATCTGAAAGACCTGGTAGTCTTGCTCTATGATGGCGTCAAGGATGAATTTCCCCACCCCCGGCAGGGCGAAGACTGACTCGGTGATAAGCGTCCCACCGATCAACCCTCCCAGCTGCAAACTCGTAACTGTCACCACGGGGAGCATAGCGTTCTTCAGCGCGTGCAGCCCGATGACGCTCCGTTCGTTAAGCCCTTTCGCTCGCGCTGTGCGGATGTAGTCCTCTTCCAATACTTCAAGCATAGCGGACCGCGTTTGGCGCATGAGTATAGCCGACAGCGCTGTGCCCAGGGTCACTACGGGCATCACCATCCGCAAGGCCCATCCCGAAGGACTGTCTAGAATGCTAACGTAACCATAAATAGGGAGCCACCCCAGCCATACGCCAAACACGACGATCAACACTAGCCCGAGCCAAAAGTTGGGCAACGCCACGCCGGTCATGGCGAGGGTTGTCGCCGCGACATCGGGCGGTTTGTTGCGGTGGAGAGCAGAAACGACTCCCAGAGACACGCCCATAACAATGCCGAAGACCCAGGAAAGAAACGCGAGTTGTAGGGTAAAGCCTACCCGTGGAATTATTTGTGGGAGGACAGCTTGCCGGCTAAACAATGAGCTGCCCCAGTCCCCACGCAAAACTCCCGCCATCCACAGACCATATTGGACCACGATGGGCTTGTCCAGGTCGTACTCTTTTAAAAGCCGTGCGTACAGCTCCGGGTCAATCTCACTGCCGTCAGAATCGTCAACCGCCGCCAGCGTATATATAGGGTCTCCCGGCAGTATGCGTATCATCGCAAACACTATCATGCTTACGATAAGCAGCGTAGGCACCAGGTTTAGGATGCGCCGGATCATGTATGTTTTCAAATCTAAATTACCCTGGCTTGGCAAGCCCCGTGGTTCCAGTAGTCTGTCACCTGGATAGTGATAATCTTCGTCGCCCCCTCACTAACTCGCTCCCAGAGGCGGCGGGGAACCTCCTCCCCCTCAGGAGAAAGGCTACGCCTGTCCGGACCCCGATGAAATCGGGGCGAAGGGATGGGGGCGACGAGAATGCATCAATGCAGTTTTGTCAAAGCTCCAAGGCGACTCCTCTACGGTTTCACCCAGAAGTCCTGAGTGTGCCAGAAGCCGTGGGCCCAGAACGGGTTCTCATCGCAACCACCGGTTTTGGGGGTGTAGCAGCCCATATAGTTCACCCTGTGCATGGAAGGGTTATAAATCCATGCGTTTTCCAGCGCCATTCGCTGCGCCATTTGGTATGCTTCGGCTTGTGTAGCCGGGTCGGTAGAGCCCGAGGCTCTTTTTAACACGGCGTCGAGCGAATCCTGAAAGGCCTGGCCTTCCGGCCCGAGGGCCTGCCCTTTATCCTTACATGGGTTCGCTGCGTAGTTATTGTTTGCCCACGATCCCAGTTGTGCGTCCAGCGTGGTACCGAGGGGGTTCATGGTGGCGCCGGTTTGGGTGACATGGGTCTGACACTCATGCATCACCCGTGTCCTGTCGGCTGCGGCGGGGACTATGGTGAACTCGAATTTCAGCCCTATGTCGGCCCAGGCGGCTTGCAGGAACTCACAATACTGCTGCCGATCGGGTCTTCTTTCGCAGACGCCCTTTATGGCGATCGGCAGGCTGAGGCCCTTCTCCGCAGCGTACTCTTCCACCAGCGCCTTTGCCGCCGGAGGATCGTACTTCATCGCTCCTTCCCACACGTCGGTGAGGTCTACCCCGAATGGGGAGGTGTCAGGGCTGTAGGCGTAGGCATTGTGGTTCATCAAGGTGTTCAGGTAGATAGAGTTGTTAACTGCCTTACGGTCAACCGCCTTGATCATGGCTTGCCTGATACGGAAATCGTCGAAGGGGGGCAGCCCGTTGCTCCAATACCAGCCATCCCAGCCTACTCCCGGATTTGCCCATACCTGGATGTCGGGGTCCTCTTTGGCCTTCGGCACCATCTCGGCCTGGAGCCAGGCAACGTTCAACTGACCGGTCTCAAGGGCTGCCAGGCGGGTCCGGGTCTCGGTGATCACCCTCATCTCGACAGCGTCCGCATAGGGCCGCCCTTCCTTCCAGTAAGCCTCGTGCTTGCTCAAGTCGATCCCGACACCAGGCGTCCATTTATCGACCACAAAGGGCCCAGTGGCCGCGGGCAGGCTTACGTGGGCGTCGGGACCCACCTCATTCCAGTATTTCTCGGAGTGTATGAAGTCGTTGTAAGCGAAAAGGTGCTTTGCAATAATCAGACCGTCGAACTCATTCATGTACAGGTCCATGGTGTAATCGTCCACCGCCACGGCTTCCTTCACACCTGCCCATAACTTTTGGCTCCCCTCACCGGAATCCGGGTCCCGCACGCGATTCAGGCTGAAGGCCACATCACTCGCCTTCAACTCCCCCTGACCGCGATGGAACTGGACTCCCTCCCGAATGTGGAAACGGACGCGAAGCCCTTCATCCAGTATTTCGAAGGCGTAGGCCAGCGACTCCTGTGGTTCGTAAAAAGCCTGCCGGCCCAGGGTTACCATATACTCGTTGGACATGTGCAGGTAGATTCGGTCGAAACTGCCACTCTGCCTAATACCATCCATATTGGCGGCCTTGCGGAAGTACCCAATCCGCAGCGTGCCGCCATATTCGGCATCGTCACGCTTGGCCAGAGGCGGAACTACCGCCGGCGACGCCCCGATTACCGCAGTGGGCGCAGGCGCTTTAGTCGGCGCTGACAAGGTTGGCGCAAGCGCCGTTGGCGCAGCCGCCGCGCCGCAGTGGTTGACGCAGCCGCCCGCGCCGCAGTGGTTGACGCAGCCGCCGGCGCCGCAGTGGTTGACGCAGCCGCCGGCGCCTCAGTGGTTGACGCAGCTCCTCCGCACGCGAGTAAAAACGCGAGTCCAATCAATGACGTGAACCTCAACCATCTGAATTGTCTCATAAGTACCCCTCCAATCATTAGCCGCTTCTTTTCGCTACGGTACCCGTGTCTTGTGGGCACCTCATTAAGAACGTCCACAGAGCGCAATCCCAGTGGCGGTATTCTAGAAGAGCCTTTCACAGCTATTGCTTGTATCCATCTCACGATTTTACTTAGCAGCCTCAATCTCCACGTCAGTGACATAGGGAGCCTGCACCTTGCACATCATTTTCACCATTTCCCTGAACGAATCAGGTTGCATAACGCATTCGGGACAGTCTTCGTTGGTGCCCTCGTAATATTTAATTCTTAAAATCCCTTGGTTGAAATCCAGCGGCTCAATGATTACATCAACGTTATCACTGGTCGTAGTCCTCATCGCGTCAATGACCATGTCTACCTTTTCGTCTATCATTTGCACCTCCGGCGTTGCTTCAGAGGCCAAGCCAAAGCTGGTCTCGCTGGTCTCATCGAAGCGCGAGTGTTGCATCGGGCGCTGGCATCAACTTGCACTTCCTCAGATTGGCCTCACTGTGCTCCAAATGGGACTATTCGATGATTGGCGGGGATTATAGGCTCTCCTCCTATTAGTGTCAACAAAAACTCAACCTCAGCAGTTAATGTAACAGATAGTTCTTGTGACAAACGAAAACTGCAAGAGTTTCTTCAATATATCACTACAATAGGATAACCTTTGTCTTAAATCATTATTTACACGAGAATGTGATTACGAATTACGGAAACCGGGACCGCGATGTCCTCGATTCTAATGACCCGGCGTCGCCGATACGACTGCCAACCCCGATTCTACGCCGTCTGATTACGAATTCGAAACTATGGTACTCTGAATCTGACATGATTCGCTGGCGGAAAATTCTAAGAAGGTAGCCGCTAAGGGATTCGGGGTCAATGACTCGCTCAAATCCCGATGGGTGTGACACTATTTGCGAATATTGGTTGGTTCCAGAAGCCAAAAAGCCGTGGCTGATTAGGGGGAGAACCCGCGACACCCGGGTTGAGAAATGTGGGTTGTTCATGTTTATATTGCCAGATAACTACACCCAATAAATGGCGTTATTTCAATGGTCGGGGCATTGAGTTCCTAGAAACTCGGACGGAAACCCCGATTCTCCCCAACTCGTCGTTTTCTTAGCGACGATTGTCGATGTAACAGTGGGTTCTCGAACCGTATTACAGACACTATCATGCCACATAAGACTATAATACGTCTGCCTGGCGTAGCGCGAAACCCGGCCAATGGCTTTCCGGCCAGACCTCTAGGTAGGTCGGTCAATGTCCTCTAGTCGAGGTATTCCACCGGGTCACTTGGTTGGGGGAACAATTTGATCTGGGAAAACTCTAAACGAACCGTTGGCCGGCCTCTGACTTTGGACCTAGCTTCAGAAAGGTACAAACAGGGGAAGTGCCCCTGTTGTGGAAAGAGCAAAGGGGAGACCAAAGGCTTGGAGTACCGCACGAGATCAAACGACCTCTACTGCCATACCTGCAAAAGGAGCTGGCCTGTAGAATTGGATTTAGCCCATCTGCAGCGAGAACTCCAAATTACCTCGCGGTCGGTAACAGATTCCAGCCTACGCCAGGACGTTGCCTTAGATCCACAATTTAAAAGGCCTGGCATTCAGACGAAAAAAATTGGGTTGAGACAATGGGTTAGGCGCATCGTTTGGAGACGGTCGTAGATTAAAGTCGCCCCTTCGAGTCTGGTCAACGTATTTCTCGACTTTTCAAAGAGAGCTCAAGCAACCTCCACGCGGTCATTTGATTTCCATAGAGGATCGGTCGCTTATTTACTCGATATTTTATCAAGCCATTGGCATATGGCGGCGCCTCAAATTGGGACCTCTTTTGTTTATTCGGACCAGCGAATCAGGTAGCCTGGATGGCTTCTTTTTGTCCTTACCTCCCAGCGGCCATGTGCTTTTCCTGTGGGCCGTGCTTCCCGTATAAGCGTCCTTAATCGCCAGGGCATCGGCGATCGGAAAGGTTGAGCACTCACCCCTGTCTCGTCCAATAACACGCGCTCTAAAACGGGAGTCCTGTGCGGTGTTACTACTGAGGATGTAAAATCCGGGGTGCCGAAAGGGCTTCTTAATTGTGTGGTGCAAATCCCCCGGGAGCAGCGGGGCGGAGCGCCAAGTTCATCGCCCTAAGCGGAGGCATGATTCTCACTCGTCAAGCAACTATGTAGTGACCTGAACTCTCAGACTTGGCCCAGTCCACTGGTTATCCTCCACCTCATCTCGTCACAGCAGGGCTTTTCAGCCGGGCTTCTAGTATTACAACGTCAGTTAGTTTGATAGGATAACTGTGTAGCTGGAGAGGGAATAGGCAGGTGGGGATGTGGATGCGGCAGCTTTCGAGCAGGTGTACGGGTCATTTCGGGATTTTCACGCTTACTTCGCGCCGCTGTTTGGCCGCCGGGAGACGCGGGAGCACAGCGGTCATTATCTCCAGGCCCTGCTGGTACAGTCTGGGGAGCGGCGCAACGCTGAGAACCTGTCGGAGACGGTTCCGGGGTCAGCCCGAGGGATGCAGCGGTTTCTCACCGATTCTCCCTGGGACGATGAGGTGATTATAGGACGGCTGCAGGAGTACCTGGGAACCCGGCTGGAGCATCCGGAAGGGGTGTGGGCGCTGGACGGCAGCGACTTTCCCAAGCAGGGGAGGAAGTCGGTGGGAGTGGCCCGGCAGTACTGCGGGAGGCTGGGGAAGGTGGCCAACTGCCAGGCGGGGATGTTCCTGGCCTATGTCAGCCCGTTGGGACGGGCATTGGTGGACAAGGGGCTGTATCTGCCCGAGAGTTGGACCTCGGACAAAGACCGGTGTGAGGCGGCGGGTGTGCCGGAGGATAGGCAGGGCTACCGGTCCAAGACGGAGTTGGCCTTGGAGATGGTGGGGCGGGCACAGGAGCGGGGCCACCTGAAGGCTGGATGGGTCGCGGCGGACGACGCCTTTGGGATGTCGCCGTCCTTCCGGGAGGGCCTGGCGGCCTTGGGGATGTGGTACGTGCTGGACGTTCCGTCCGGCTTTACGGTGTGGCCGCCGGAGCCTGCCTGGACCAGTGCGGAGTATCAGGGATTCGGGCGTCCCCGCAAACCCAGGCTGCGAGACGGTCAGCGCCGGACCATGGAGCAGCGCAGCGACGAGTTGCCGGAGGAGGCCTGGCGTGAGATTACGGTGGCCGAGGGAAGCCAGGGACCACGCAGCTACCTTTTCAGCGCCCAGAGGGTGCGACCGACCAGCAGGCGCAAGCCCGGCGAAATCCACTGGGCCGTCTACCGCCGGAACCTGGACGGCAGCGAACCCCGCTACTACCTGTCCAATGCTCCGGAGGATACCCCGTTGGAGACCCTGGCATACGTGGGAGGCTCCCGTTGGCGTATAGAAACGGAGTTTGAGACGGAGAAAAGCGACGTAGGCCTGGACGAGTACGAGACCCGCACCTGGGCTGGCTGGCATCACCACGTGGCCCTGTGCTAAAGTGGTAGCCAGGAGCCAGCCTGCCGACCAATTCGTTCCAGTATCCCGCCTAGGGCTCAAGCACCTCAGCAAGCTGAAACACCAGCCTGCTGGGCGGAGCTTTTCTGCTGAGCCTGCAACAGGCTTGGGGGGGAAAAGATGCCCCGGATCACGAGGCCGCAGGTCTACCGGGTGGTGCGGGAAATGCTGCCCCGGGAACGGTTCGGGCCAACCGAGTTGCTGCGGTGGCTTGAGGATACGCAGGACAGTAACGAACGGGCCAAACGCTCCCATGCCAAGCGCCGCGCCGCCATGCGGGCATCACCCCACATCCCTCCCTGAACTGACGTTGTAATACTAGCGGCGTGGAGCGGTCCAGGTCTTCGGTGACTGATCTAAGATCGACTCCTTCCCGGCCCAAGATGCTCATGGAAGCCATGGCTACCTGCATGTTCCGGGACCACCGGTCCATCGTGTGGACCACCACCACGTCGATTTGCCCTTTTGAGCAATGGGCGCTTGTGGATGGAGTCGGTGTGGGCGCTTTTGCCCTCTTCCCGGTAGACTGTCACCAGTTCCCAACCACGGGTCCGGCAATATTCCCATGGCTCTCTCCTGGGCCTCCAGGGAATGTCCGTCGACCTGTTCGGTGTTCGAAACCCTTATGTAGGCGGCGGCCTTCATGAGTCTAGATTTTGCCTCCGGCTGATAATGGCCATGGCGATCTCCGCCAAGGTGTCCAGGAACTGGCCAATCGTGATGTCATCAAGCTCATTCTCACCGCCTACCGTGTCCGGTGTGGCTGGCCAGTGTATACTTGTCACCGCCTCGTCATCGCCACCTTCCTCCGGCGGTAAAGCATGGTTGTCATGCTCAGAGTCCACTAGACCGGCTCTCGCGTGGGCTGGGCTCAATGCCGGTAATCCATCAACAACGGTTTCTGAGCGTCACATTGTCCGTGAAGTATGCCCTCCCTGAAATTTTAACACGGCGGAAATGTCGCCACTGGAGACTTTAGCGCATCATGCCACAGGAGTCTGCGAGAGGCGTTGGGCCAGCAACTTGGTGCAGGCGTATAACGTTTTGGTGTGGGGCATGGGGATTGCATATCGCCGAGTTCCAGCACCGCTCCCACCACGCTTTCCAACTCCAAAGGCCTGCCCATCTCGATGTCTTGGAGCATGGATGTTTTGTGGCGGCCGACCTTTTCGGCGCCGGCCATGCGTTGGTCAATACTCACGCCCAGGTCTACGCCCAGTCCACAGGCCACCGCGTCTGCCTCGGCCATCGCAGCCCGTGACACTGCTGAAGCCTCGGGGTGGGTCGCCATTTCCACCAGCGTTACTCCGGTGAGGGCGCTCATGGGATTGAACACCACGTTCCCCAGGAGCTTTACCCACAGGTCGTGGCGAATGTTACGGCGAATAGGGGAGCGGAAACCGGCTCCTTTGAGAATGCTCGACAGGAGTTTGCACCGGACGCTGGACTCTCCGTCAAGTTCCCCAATTGTCAGGCGGTTCCCTTCGATGTGCTCGATCACGCCCGGCTGGGCGATCACCGCGGAAGGATAAACGATGCACCCGATGATCCGGCCGGGTTCGATGGCCTCCGCGATAACCCTGCCAGGGTCCACGCTCTCCAGGGAAGTCCCTTCCCATGGTCCGCCGTGACGCTGGAAATACCACCAGGGTATGCCGTTCTGGGCCGAAACCACCACCGTCTCCGGTCCTAGCAAGGGGGACAACTGGGGGGCCAATCCGGTCAGGCTGTGGGCCTTTACCGTGAGGAAAACAAAATCTACCGGGCCAACCGCGCCATAATCGTCGGTAGCCGTGGGTCGGGCCTCAAAATCACCTTCGGGGCTGCGAACGCGCACTCCATCGGTCTGCATGCTCCGGAGGTGAGGGCCGCGAGCTATGAGGAAGACTTCCTCTCCCGCCTGGGATAGCCTGGCCCCCAAGAAAGCTCCGATCGCTCCGGCGCCTACGATGGCAAATTTCATTCCCGCTACTCCATTGCGGCAACGGCTCCAACCGGTTCAGGGGACTTGGAGGAGCCGTTAGACTCGCCGGCGAATGCCGCCGCCACCATGCGGCGCTGCACCTTGCCAGTGGCTGATCTTGGAATGGCGTCGACGATGTGGATCACCTTAGGCCACTTGAACGCGGCCATACGTTCCCGGCAATGGGCGGCCAATTCTGCCTGTGTCGCCGAAGAGTTGAGCACAACTGCGGCGTATGGCTCCTCGCCGTGGATCGGGTGCGGCAGACCAAAGGCCACTGCCTCGGCCACTGAGGGATGGGCTAGCAGCACCTTATCTATTTCACAGGGAGACACTTTCTCTCCGTTGTAGTTGATCAGTTCCTTTAGCCGGCCCACCAGGGTCAGGTAACCTTCAGCGTCAATTGTACCTTCGTCGCCGGTGCGGAACCAACCCTCGGAGAAGGAGGCGGCGTTGGCTTCAGCATTGCCTTCGTATCCATTTGTAACGTTAGGCACTTTGATGACCACCTCTCCCCGCTCGCCTGAGGGCAATATCCGGCCCTCTTTATCCATGATGGCGATGGACACTCCGGCGCCGCGGCCAACGGATCCCGGGACCCGTTTGCCGTCGCATGGCAGAGGGTTGGATGTCATCTGGTGAGCCGCTTCGGTCATGCCATAGGCCTCAAGGACGGGCGCCCCGAAAAGCTCCTCTATTTCCGTCAGAGTCGCGGCGGGAAGGGCAGCGCTGCATGAGCGGATGAAGCGGAGCCCTTGGTAGCCGTCCAGGGCGGATCCGGAGCCTTTCTTGCCTCTAGCCCGGTTCACCAAGATCTGGTGCATGGCGGGCACCGCCGAGAACCAGGTAACCCCACATTCACGAACCATAGGCCAGAAATTCAATGGGCTGAATTTGGTGGGAAGCACCACCGTTCCGCCCGAGAGCAACGTTGCTAGTGTCGAGGCCACCAGACCGTGGATGTGGAAAAGGGGCATTACGCAGAGTGAAACATCATCGGAGGTCAAACGGTAAGTCTCTACTACATTGCGTGCCGAGACTACCAGGTTTCCATGAGTAAGGGGCACCCGTTTCGGACGGCTGGTGGTGCCGCTGGTGTGCAGCGTAAGCGCCACGTCATCCGGGTCTGGCAATCCGGATGACGATGGATGCCGTTGGGCATCAAGGGTTGAAAAACTCACACGTCCTGTGCTGTCGGCGCTGGCGCCGATCTTAATGGTTGAAGGCGGCGCGGCCCTTAGGGCTTCGTCTCCTCCATCGGATGGAGTAATCAACGCCCGGGCGCCCGTGTCATCCAGGTTGAACCGGAATTCATCACCTGTGTAAGCTGGATTCAGGGGAGCGGCCGTGGCGCCGGACGCTGTAACCGCCAGGATCGATACAATCGACTCCAGACCGTTGGGCAGGGCAATGGCCACTTTATGGCCCCTACCCACTCCGAGACGATTCAGATGGTCGGCGAGGGAGCGCACCTGACTCCGAAGGCATTCATATGAGATGGTGGGGCCTTTGGGTACGAGGATGGCGGAGTCGTTTGGCTCGCGCTCTTCCAGCAGTTGCAGCAGCGTCTCCGGCGCTGGGAGAGGGTCCTGGAATGCGCCTTCTTCGCTCATGGTTGCCGGTCCTCCAGTAGTGGAGTCGGTGGTGTTAGTGAAAAACTTCACAATTCTTGTGAATTATATCACAATATATATCGATTATGAAGTTAATCACAAAAGCAAATACGCGCCGAAAAACAGTGGAGTGATGAGCCAAGGGGAGGCCGCAGTTAATCAGCCAAGCGGGTAGCCGTGTGGCGCTGCTATGCGGGAAGGGCGTCTCCAGGTGTTACTGGGCCCGGGAACCTAGAAGTGTCAACCGATCCGCCGCAAGTAGCCGCAAGTATCTGCCGTTGGAGACGCTCACTCGCCATTACGGACGAATAGCAATGCCGGTGGTATGGGGATGTCCACTATGCGTACAGCCTAGACCTCCAAAACGGGCTTGCTTTGGAGAGTACCTACTCTGCGTGGACCGATCCAATCCTAGCCAGGCCAACTTTTCCAACAGCCCAGCCGACGTTCCATGTCATGCGCCGCTTGAATAACCTTTGCGGACAGGGTTGAAGCTCTTGTTGACACTTGTTTTGGTCAATCCTAAGATGTAGCCAATGGGCGCCTGGCGTAGTGCTTTTGGATCGACAATCGGAGAGGTGGCAATGCCCCACCAAGAAGACATTGGATTGATGGCCCATTTGATGAGACGCGCGGGGTTCGGCGATCCCCGCGAAGAACTAGAAGAGCGGGCGTCCCAGGGCTACGAAGCCGTGGTCGAGGAGCTTCTGCATCCAGAGCGGCAACCCGCCATAAACGAAGAATTGTTGTACCGGATCTTCCCGGGTTATGAGGGGGCCGCGGCGCCGCCAATCAACCAGGCCGATTGGGTATACCGGATGATAAACACCAAGCGGCCTCTGGAAGAGAAGATGGCCCTCTTCTGGCATCAGTTGTTCGCCACAAGTAACTCCAAGGTGGACAATCCACCGGAGTTGACTCGCCAGATTGCCATGTTCCGTGAATACGGATTGGGCGCTTACCGTGACCTGTTGGTTGAGCTTGCCAAGTCGCCGGCCATGATCTTCTGGTTGGACAACCACGGCAACCACGATGGCGCCATGAACGAAAACTGGGGCCGGGAGCTGTTGGAGTTGTTTTGCCTCGGAGCCGGCAACTACTCAGAGGATGATATCAGGGAAGCAGCCAGGGCTTTCACCGGATGGACGATCGCGCCCAAGATCCCCCGTAATCCTTTGGGCCGGTTTTACTGGAAATTCGAGTACAAACCCGAGGACCACGACCATCTGGAGAAGACCTTCCTAGGGCATACCGGAAACTTCAATGGCGAAGACATCGTGGACATCATTGTGGACGAGCCGGCTACGGCCCGGTTCCTGGCCCGCCACCTGTACAGATTCTTCGTCGCCGACGAGCCTCACGTCGCCAGTTGGAACATCACCCCTCCCAACGATCTTGAAGCCATCGAGTCTTTGGTGGATGCCTACAATCAATCCCGTGGCGACATCCGGTCTATTTTGCGAGTATTGTTCAACTCGGATTTCTTCAAGAATGCCCGCTTCGCCCGGGTGAAAAGCCCGGCTGAATTGATCGTTGGGACTGTTCGTATGGCGGGAAACTATAACGGCTTCCAGCCAGGATTCAACAATCTGGCTTTAGAGTGCAATTGGCAGGGACAGGAGCTCCTCAATCCGCCCAGCGTGGAAAGTTGGCGCACCGGCTCCGAGTGGATCGACCCTGGGGTTCTGATGCGCCGGGTGAATTTTGCCGCGAGAATATTAGGAGACACATCGTTGCCCGGTGTGCGGGCGATTATCAAACGCGTGCTTGTGCAGGTGCATGTGCAGGAGAACCTTTCGCCCCTGGCCATAGTGGAGGCTTGCCTCGACGCGATGGGGCCGTTGGAAGTCAGTGAGGCGACCCACGCCGAATTGATGGTCCATGCCGAAAAATGTGGCCAGTTGGCCTGGAGCACCGGTGAGGAACTAAGCGATTCAATACAGAATGTAAGCAAGATATTAACCCTGATCGCCGCTTCCAGAGACTATCAGTTTGCCTGATCTAGCGCCTACAATTAGCTTTGAAGGAAATGAGAATGGCATCAACCCATAAAGACCCGGTGCTGGTGGTATTAGAACTAACCGGGGCCAACGATTACCTCAATACGATCGTTCCTTATAGCAATCCTCTGTATTGGGATAACCGGCCCAGGGTTAATATCGCTGAAGACCAGTTGCTGATCATAGATGATGAACTAGCGTTCCGGTCTGATATCGAGCCGTTGAAAGATATCTACGACCACGGGAACATGGCGATCATTCACGGCATCGGTTTTGAAAATTCCCCGCGCTCGCACTTTCGTGCGATGGACATCTGGCATACCTGCGAACCGGATTCCATCGGGATCAACGGCTGGCTCGGCAAGGTCATCCGGGACCTGGACCCCGCCGGTGAGAATGTCCTAAAGGGGGTGAACCTGGGCCAGGGGTTGCCCCGGGCGCTTACAATGCGGGGTGTCCCGGTCACCTCTGTCAACCATCTTCCTTCATACGGCGTGCTCTCATCAAATCCCGGAATCGCCTCCGAACAGGAGCGGGATCAGTTATTGGCCAGCTTCGCCCGCATGTACGCTCCCGCCATCGGCGCTGGACCGACCATGGACTACCTGGGACAGGCGGGGCGGGATGCGTTGAGAGGAGCCGACATCATCCGGGTTGCTCCCGAAACGTACTCTTCAAACGTTGAATACGCCAATAATCCCATCGCGAAGCGCCTCAAAGACGTGGCGCAGGTGCATCTGGCTGGTTTGGGCGCACAAGTCTTTTACACTTCCCACGGGCCCTTCGACACTCACTATGACCAGTTAGGATCACATACCGAGATTTGGATGGAAGTTTCCGCCGCCGTCAAAGACTTCTTCGCCGACCTGCGTGAGCACGACGCGGCGGACGAGGTGGTCATGATAATGTTCAGCGAATTCGGACGCCGCGTCCGCGACAACGGCACAGGCACCGACCACGGAGCGGCAGGGGTAGCCTTTGCCATCGGAGACCGGGTAAAGGGCGGGATGTACGGGACCTATCCGTCGTTGAAACCGGCAGATCTCACTCAGGGAGACCTGGCGCCCAACTACGATTTCCGTGGCTTCTACTCCACCTTGGCGGACAAATGGTTGGGACTCGACCCGGCGCCTATCGTCGGCGGAAACTTCGAGCAACTGTCTTTCGTGTAGATCGACTAGATCTACGAGTCCCTAATTCGATCACCGGAGAGCAGATATGCTGACCACCGTCGCGGCCGGCCGGGTGTATGACTACAGCTACTGCATAGGCATGTACAGTCAGTCTGGCCGGGGTTTTTGGGCGCCCCAGGATTTCGTCTTGGGATCGAATGATCAAATCTACGTGTTGAGCCGCGGCGTGGAACAGTTGGGTCAGCGTGTCAGCAAGATCACCTTTGACCATCAGTTTCAAGGCCAGTTCGGCTCCGTCGGATCCGAAGACGGGCGCTTTGTTTGGCCCCGGTCCATCGATTTAGACCATCACGGCCGGGTTTTCGTTTCGGATGAATATCTCAACCGGATAACCATATTCGATGAAGCGGGCGCTTACCGGTATCATTGGGGCAGGCCCGGCGACGAAGACGGCCAGCTAAATGGACCGTCGGGAATCGCTTTAGATTCCCGCGGAGCGATTTGGGTGGTGGACAGCTGGAATCACCGGGTCCAATGTTTCAGCCAGATCGGCGAGTTTCAGTCCAGGTTCGGGAAACAAGGCGGCGGAGATGGAGACCTGGAGATGCCCTGGGGCATCTGCATCGACCGGCAAGACAACATCTACGTCGCGGATTGGGGAAATAACCGGGTGCAGAAATTCTCCCCCACCGGAGAATTGCTGGTAAAGTTTGAATGCTCCAGCACCGGGGTTGGCTCCCTCAAAGGGCCGTCCGGTGTGGCTGTGGACTCCGATGGGGATGTATACGTGACCGACTGGGGGAACCACCGTGTCCAGATATACACCGCCGATGGGCAGTACATCACCGCGCTGGCCGGTGACGCGCAGGAGCCTTCCCGCTGGACTCAGACGTATATCGACGCCAATCCGGAAATCATCAAAGCCAGGCGCCGGGTTGATCTGGAGCCCGAATGGCGGTTCCAGAGACCGGTGGCCGTAAACGTTGACGCCGAAGGCCGGATAATAGTTTTGGAGTCGTACCGGAACCGGATCCAAATCTATAACAAGCTCAAAGATTATGAAGAGCATCCAATAAACTTGTAAACTCGCCGGAAATCCCACCCAAAAGATAACCCAGCCAACAGATAACAACGCATGAAGTTCGCATTTTTCACCCACGTTCCTTGGCCCGAGGGCGGCGACCCAGGCCAGATCATCACCCAAACCACTGAGCAAGTTCAGTACGCGGAAGAACTAGGGTTCACCGGAGCCTGGCTGGCCGAGCACCACTTTACGCGCTACAGCATGGTTTGTTCCCCCCTGGTTTTGGCCACGCACCTTGCGGCGCATACCAAGAAGATTCGCATTGGCGCCGCCGTGTTGGTGTCTCCCTTGCACAATCCGCTGCGCCTGGCGGAAGACGCGGCCATGGTGGACGTCTGCTCCGGCGGGAGGCTGGATGTAGGATTCGGCCGAGGCGCCGGCGGGTACGAGTACCACGGCTACAACATGGACCACCAAGAGAGCCAAGAGCGGTTCCAGGATTCGGTGAAAATCGTCCAGGGCTTGTGGACCACCCCGAACTTTAGTTACGACAGCCGATTCAACCACCTCGACCAGATCAATTTGGTTCCGCCGCCGGTTCAGCAACCTCACCCGCCCATCTACATCGCCGCCACCCGTACGCCCTCTACATTGGAGTTTCTGGTTTCCTCGGGACATAACCTATGCATCGCCGTAGTGCAAGACACCGCCGACGCCATCGATCTCTGTCAGCGGTTCGTCCGAATGTCCGAGGAGACCGGTATCAGCCGGACCATGGCGGACATTCCCTTTTTTCGCTACTTCTACGTGGCCGAGACCGAAGAGCAGGTAAAGCAAGACACCGCCGGCCGTCTGGACTGGGTGGCTGACTTCATGCAGTGGCGTCGCTTGATCGAACGGGGCAGTGAAGTCGATCAGCGCATGGACGATTGGCGGCGGCAGCGCACCCAGGCGCCCCAGGGCCATGAATACATCTCTCAAAACCGAGCGATCGTGGGTACGCCCGACCAGTGCGCCGCCCAAATCAAAGAGTTACAGAATGCCGGTATCGATCACTTCGGGTGCAATTTCGACTTCGGCGGCATGGAGCACCACAAGGTCCTGAAATCAATGGACCTATTTCCCAAAGAAGTCATGCCCCGGCTGAGCCAACGGTTTGGCAGATGAGTTGATTCGGCTAGAGGTCTGGGATCCCCTGCCCATGTTAAACTACCTCGAACACTTTCCCTGAATCTACCCTGGAGAAAATCCATGCAAGCAGAGATAGAGTACCTTTCCGCGGCCGGCTTGGAAGCCGGGCTTAACGAAATACGCAATTCGCCTAAAGACCAGAGCGTTCTGGACCTGATCGTCAGCCGTCCTGAAGAGGACGCGCGTGAGGTGATGGAAGTGGCCGATCTGCACGTTGAAGTGGGTCTTGTGGGCGACACTTGGCAAGACCGGCCCAGCGCCCGCAGCGGCGACGGCAAGGCTCATCCCGATATGCAGGTCACCATGATGAACTCTCGGGTCGCGTCACTGGTGGCCCAGTCCAAGGACCGCTGGCCGTTGTCCGGCGACCAGTTGTTTGTGGACCTGGACCTGAGCAAAGCCAACGTACCCCCCGGCACGCGCATCTCCGTGGGGTCGGCCATTCTGGAGGCCACCGACCAGCCCCATACCGGCTGCGGGAAATTCGCCGCGCGGTTCGGAGTTGAGGCATTGAAGCTGATCAGCTCGCCCACCGGTAAGGAACTCCAACTGAGGGGTATCAACCTTAAGGTGATCCAGGGCGGTGAGATAAAACCGGGCGATGCCGTAATAAAACTCTGATTTAACGTCTCGACATACAACACCCGGAGACACTCATGCACACGTTGAACATCGATCCCTGGTTCGTGAGTAAGGCGAAGCAGATTCGCGACGGCCGGCTCAATGCCTATGACACGTTGGATGCAAGTAAGACGGCGCTCGTCGTTGTTGACATGCAGAATTATTTCGTCGCCGACGGCATGCCGGCGTGTGCGCCCGAGGCGCGAAACATCGTGCCCAACATTAACCGCCTGGCCCACACAACGCGAACGGCCAGTGGGACGGTGATGCGATCAAGTACCGTTACTCGGCGTTCATTCCCTACCCCTCGGAACTCGATGACATGCTGCGCAACCTAGGCATCGACACGCTGCTCATCACCGGGGTTGCCACCAACACGTGTTGCGAATCGACTCCGCGTGACGCCGCCATGTGGGGCTACCGCACTATCTGAGGTGGACCCGGAAATTCGGACAGGTAGCTAAGTGAGTGTCCTGCTCCTAAAATAAGCGCAGCTGTGGCTGTGAAGGAGGAGTGGGACATGTCAAAAGAACGGAGGAAGCACAGTCCGTCATTCAAGGCCAAGGTGGCCTTGGAGGCGGTGAAAGGGGAACTGACGGTGGCCCAACTGGCCGCCCGGTACGAGGTTCATTCCGGCGAGATCCAGGCGTGGAAGAAGGCGTTGCTGGGAGGAGCGGCCAATGTCTTCAGCGGAAACCAGGACAAGCAGCAGAAAAGCGGTGAGGCCCTGGTCCCCCGGCTCTACCAGCAGATCGGCCAGTTGAAGGTTGAGCGGGATTTCTTGGCGGAGAGGTCGGGTCCATGAGCCGGGAGAGGCGGCGGGAGACGGTGGACCGCCGGCATCCGGCCCTGTCCACCGTCCGGCAATGCGCCTTAATGGGGATCAGCAGATCAAGTGTCTACTACCGGCCCAGGGCCCCTTCCCGGCAGGACCTGGCCCTCATGGAGCAGATCGACCAGCAGTATCTTGTCACACCATTCTATGGGTCGCGGCGCATGAAGGTCTGGCTGGATAGGCAGGGCCACCCGGCAAACCGGAAACGGGTCCAGCGTCTGATGCGGACCATGGGGCTGCAGGCCATCTACCGGCGGCCCCGGACCAGCAAGCCGGGACCAGGGCACAAGGTCTACCCATATCTGCTGGGCGACATGGAGATCACCAGGCCCAACCGAGCATGGGCGGCGGACATCACCTACATCCCCATGGCCCGGGGCTTCCTCTACCTGGTGGCCATCATGGACTGGTGCAGCCGCTGCGTGGTGGCCTGGAGGCTGTCCAACACCCTGGACGCTGATTTCTGCGTAGAGGCCTTGGAGGATGCGCTGAGCAAGGGAAGGCCGGAAGTCTTCAACACCGATCAAGGGAGTCAGTTCACCGGCGAGAGCTTCACCGGGCTCCTAGAAACTCGGACGGAAACCCCGATTCTCTCCAAGCTGCCGTTTTCTAAGCGACGATTATCGATGTAACAGCGGGTTCTTGAACCGTATTACAGACACTATCATGCCACATAAGACTATAATACGTCTGTCTGGCGTAGCGCGAAACCCGGCCAATGGCTTTCCGGCCAGACCTCTAGAGCAGCACGGAGTCAGAATCAGCATGGATGGCAAAGGCAGGTACGCTGACAACATATTCGTGGAGCGGCTGTGGAGGACGGTGAAGTACGAGGAGGTCTACCTGAAGGCTTACTCCAACGGGTGGGAAGCCAAGGATGGGCTAGGGGCCTACTTCCACTTCTACAACACCCAAAGGCCCCACCAGGCCCTGGGGTACCGGACACCGGCGGAGGTGTTCAGCGGAGACTCGGTGCAATCAGATGAACATTCAAAAGAGAGGAGGTGGCCGCCAAGCAGAGCATTGGCAGACCTGGGAAAGACAGCGGGACCCTCACTTAACATTGCTCCAATACTGTCCAACTGATGGGGTCCACCTTAGACACTCCCTGATGCAACCCGCAGATCTGAACATGACTACCACCGTTACCGGCCACCAGCTATTCTTGTTTGTGACATTTGGCGGTGGGGGTGGGGACCGGCGGGAGTTGGGGGAGGGGTTGGATTTGCTGGGGCGGGGGTTGGAGAACATGCATGACGTGGATGGGGCGTTGTCGGGTGAGGCGTTTGAGCGGGGGCGGTTTCAGTTGTTGCGGGGTGAGGATGGGATGTCTTCCGAGCAGCAGATCTCCCATCCGGGGCTGTCGGGTTCTGATGGGTTGATTCGGCTGGAATGCGCGACACTGGAGCCGATCAGGCAGTATGAGGCGGTGCTTCGGGCGCTGGTTCAGGCGGATGGCGGGTCGGTGGAGACCTTGGCGGGGGTGATGCGGCCCCGGAGCTACACCAGCCACGCCATGTCCGAGTTTGCCTACGCTCATGCCTTGCCGCCGGGGCCGGGGGACAGGTATCCGTTGGCGGCGGTGACGCCAATGAATAAGACCAGCGCGTGGTGGGAGATGGACTTCTTGCACCGGGAGAGCTTCTTCCTTCCCCGTTACGACGAGAACGAGGAGATGACCGTCAAGGGACACGCCCTGGCCAGTGCCGCCGGGGTCCCCTGCATCAACCGCCGGCTGGTCCACGCGCCGGATGGCTATGGCCTGGAAGGGAGTTATGATTTCGTTGGCTACTTCGAGTTCGCCGAGGCTGACGCGCCGGTCTTTCGCCAAGTGATGGCTGGGCTGCGGGACACCCATCAAAACCCGGAATGGAAGTACGTGCGGGAAGGCCCCGAGTGGTGGGGCCGCCGGGTCAGGGACGCCGCCGCTTTTCTGGCGCGAGATTAAGTTAGCTGGCGCGATTGTCGTATAGCTCGGTGTCGGGATAGAAATCGCTCCAGGCGAACCAGAAAGAGTAGTTGGAAGGCAACCGGGTCAAGACCTTCCCCTCCAACTCCCCTTCGATCGCCACACCGGTCAAAGCCTGCCATATGGTGCCGGTCTCATCGTCTTGCATCAAAACCGGTGTGTAACCCGTAGAGCTTCCGGTGTCCCGAGAGACCGGACGGAAGTTCAATGTGCGCCCGTCGACCCGGCGGTTGAACACGGCGCCCGTCTCCGACTCCAGTTCGAAGGTGACCAGGACATCCCGCCCCGCGAAGAAGTCGTTGATCACCGGCTGTTTGGCGATGTCCCGGAATGGATACGCGATCCTGTTTCCTTCTAGGTCCAGCCCCACGACCAGCTCCTTGGTGGGCAGGCGGTTGTCCTTGTTGGACTCGCCGATGATCCCAGCCGACCCGTTTTGGTAATACCGTTCGTAGCTATCGCCCCAGTTATTACCCCGTTTATCCAACACCAAGGTGTCCGGATGCAGTCCGAGCCATTGGCCCCAGGTCGTTTGCAACGATGGGACGATTTCCAGGGACGTGCCAGCCAAAGGGCCACGAACGCCCCGGCTGAGGAATTGGCTCCACAGGGTGTCTGTTTGATGGTCGTACATCACCAGGGCGTTCATGATCAGCTTGCCGGACACGCCAAAGGTGTGGGTTTCGCCGGCCACTTCGCGGGCATATACAATGCCCGTGAAACAGAGGGGTCACCAGGTCACCGCAACGGGTTGGCCTCCCACGGTGTCGTTGACGATCTCATGACGGCTTAGCAGGCTCAGCGGGTACGCCCTGTTCTCCCCGTTGATGGACACGCCCAAGACCCGTTCCCCGTCGTTCATATTCGGTTGCGCCTCTCGCGCGGTGAGAAACGTGGGGTCCAGTATCGCGGGAATCCCGTCTTTGCCCAGCACTGTCATGATGTTCAGGTCCAACGTGGCGCCGGTGCTGTCAGGGGGGAGGGAGTCGCCCGCCTGGGAAATGGTCACCTTCTCGCTGCGTAGCTTCAAGAATGCCCCGCGGATTTGGGGCATCAACAGCACCGCCAACAAAAGTCCCACCAAGAGTATCGGGATGATGTATCCCATCTTCATAATGTCTCCGCATGCTCCGCCGCGTCCCAAAACCGTGTGTTGACGAGGTTTCAGGGCGGGTTATCTTCAAATGGTTTTAGCGCTGGGAATTCTCATTATCAATATGATGCGGACCGTCGGCGGAAGGTACTTAGCCAGAGAGGGGCGCAGAGCAGATTTGCCGACAGTTTCCGGGCAGGGGTATACTCACTGTCACAATCGCAATCAGATGAGGAGGATGCAGCTATGGCAAAGATTCGGCATATTGCCCTAACCGCGAAGGACCCGGACGCGGTGGCCGCCTTCTATAAAGAGGCGTTCGACCTAGAGGAGATCCGCCGCAGCGACAACGGCGCGGTTTTCCTATCCGACGGCTACATCAATCTGGCCATCCTGAATTACAAGACCAATGACGACATGGACGTCGGTCCCAATGGCCCCAATTACGACGGCATCCACCACTTGGGCTTCCAGGTGGACGACCTGGAGGCTGCGTCGGCCAAGCTGGACAAGGTCAAGGGAAAGCGCCTGCAAAGCAGGGAAGCCGTGGCGGCCGGCGCCGGACCCCAAGGCCCTCGCAATTTTGAGATGAAATGGGCAGGTCCCAGCGACCAAATCATCGACGTTTCCCACACGGGCTGGCAGACCAGCGTTTAGCACGCGGCGCTAAGGCAGGACGTAAAACCGGCGCATTGATCAATGCGCCGGTTTTGTTTTTTGTCAAATGGATGACCCGAAATAATTTTCTTGGAACCTCGCTCGGTTATTGGCGGGCGGTATGACCCGGCCCTAGAGAAACACCTGCCCTCCACCGGCCACCACTTCCCCTCCTTTAACTACGGTGGACACTCTCTGCAGGGCTGTGATATCGGTCAATGGATCTCCTTCGACCAATAAGATATCCGCCTTCTTTCCAGACTCCAAGCTACCCACGGCGTCTCCCATGCCGATGGCTTTCGCGGCCAGGCTGGTGGCTGAGGTGATCACCTTTTGGGAAGGTACTTCCAGGCTGTTCACCAAGAATTCCAGCAGCAGGGCGAATTCGTCGACGCGGGTGGCGGTGGAGCCGGCATCGCTGCTGGCCACCACCAGGGCTTCGGAATCGTACATCTGTTTGATGGCCTGATACCGAGGCTCCAGCAATTGTTCTCTCCCGGCCCGGTCCATCACGTCCTGAATCTCGTCCAGCGGCACCCGGTACCAACTGGCGGGGAAGCCCAGGCTGATATATGTCCCCCGTTTGATAATGTCTTCCAGCACCGCCTCATCCACGCCCAATCCCCGGGACGGAGCCAGGTGCAGTGCTCCAGGCAATCGATTTCTGCTTCCAACGCCAATTTGATCGCCGTGATGGGGTGGACGTGGGCCGCCACGTGCTTGCCCAAGCAGTGGGCTTCCTCGGTGGCGGCGCGAAACTCATCCAGGGCGTACTGGGACGCCATAGGATTGCTGCCGGGGGTGGCGTTGCCGCCGGAGCCGAATATCTTGATGCAATCCGCGCCGCCTTTGATCAAATAACGAACCGCCTTTTTCATCTCGTCGGCAGTGTCAGCCTCCAAAGACTTGTAATGGGATTGTCCGCCGGTAATGGTCAACGCGGCGGCGCAGGAGACGACCCTGGGCCCCGGAATCACTCCCTTGTCTATAGAGTCCCGAACCGACACAGTGATGAATCCCTTGCCTCCCAGGTCTCTTACGGTGGTGACGCCCGTCTTGATCGCCAGGAAAGCATTCTTGACCGCCAACACCATCATCTCTTTCATCGGTGGCGGTGCGCGCGTCCCGAGCGCTGAAGGCCTCGCCCGTGTTGACCAGATGCACATGGGCGTCCACGAGACCGGGCATGATGGTCATACCCCCGCCGTCGATGACCTCCGCTCCTTTCCGGCGGCGCCAATGCGTCCTGAGTCCCCACCTGCCGTTATGAGGCCGCCTTCGACCAGCACGGCGGCGTTATCCAGCGCCCCTCCGTTGCCGTCGATCAATCTTCGGGCTTTGATAAGAGTGGTCATGACTTTTATTTACACCGCCTAATGTCTTGAAATTTGGCGTGGATATCCATGTTGGATATCCGTAATCGACGATCGTGATGTCTTCGCCAGCCAGGAATTGACGGTAGTATACAGCGGTTTTTTCACCCAACGAATTTCCATGACTGATTGGAGAAATACCTAGGTCCGGCTCTATAGCAGCGTGCTCTTCATGCTCATTCCAAGAGTAAAGAATGATAAGGGCTAGATCATTCCGATTTTCTACCGCCACTTGCCAGACCTGCCCGTATACGCCGTCTTCCAGTAATGGATCCACCCGCCGGTAGTCATGACGCATTTCCTTGCCCATGATGTACATCCAATATTCGTCGAACCGGGGGAACAGCACCATTACGCCATCGTCCGAAATGGCCGCTTCGGCCAGGGCCGTATCCGGATACCCATTCCAATCCAACCCCGTTTGAGCCTTCCAGTCAGGATTGTCCGTACTCGACCAACGTTTTACAGTGAACCTGGTGTCGGCCGGCTCTTTCAGGTCCACGTCAGACCACGTGACCACCAGAGGCCTGCCCTGCCAAGTGAACATGAAATCCGGATAGACGTCGTACACGGTGTCCCAAAGGAAATCGGCGATGTTTTGTTTCTGCGCCAGGGTAAGTCCCGGAGGATCAACCATAAACGGTTCTACTAAGACCGATACTTTGAACGGAGCGTTCGTGTCGGCGATGTGATCCATCAGGGCAATGAGCGCCCTGTGCATCGCCTCTTTTTCCTTGTCGTCGATAATCCCGTCGAAGTCGATATCGCCCCAGCCATGCCACGAGGCGATGATCGTGTTGATACCGGCCTCCTCCATGGATGCAAGTTGCCGGGTGATCACCGCAGGGTCGTCAGAGGCGTAAAAGCCGTAAGCAGGTTCGTCCGTAAGCCCAACCCTGCTACCGATTCCCAGGTCGGTGTTCCAATGGCTGGACTTCAATCCTCCAATGCTTGCGCCGGTGTCGAGGTCGAATCCGAACCAGAGGTACATCAGCGCGGCGAGCGGTACAGTCTCGGCGCCACCTTGGCCTTTCCAGGTGTCTGAGGCAGTACAGCCCAACACAAGTAAGCAGACGGCCAACAGGATAGCTCTCATGGGAAGGCCTTCACGTGAATAGGCGGCTGGGTCCGGTCCTGGACTGCTTGTCCTGTTACAGCGAAACTTGTGTTCCCATCGTTGCCGGTAAGATTGATCCAATGCTCCAAGTATCCTTTTGGCGACCCCAGGGTCACGCATCTCTGTGTGAATGACCTAAGGGCTATCCGTTTCGAGGCCGTCGGCGTCGGGGCCCGTGCGGTCGTCATCGCCTGCATACGCTTGAAAGGACTGGCCTTTTTTAATGCCGACCAGTAGTGCTTGCTTTTCTCCAGCAGGAGGGAACCTGTGCCCAGTAGTCCATTGGTCGAAGGTTCTATTTGAGTTTATTCATGGTAGTCGTTCCATGTGGCGATCATGACATTCTTAACTTGAGCCCGCGCACCATAGACGAGTTTCCAGTTCGTGTCGTAAAGCTCTTCTTGCAGGAACGGATCGTCACGAATTCGGGTATCAGCTACATATCCCAGGAGCCAACCAAAATACTGGTCGAAGCGCGGATTCACCACCACCATGCCGTCCGCCGAGATGATATTGTCCGCGTAATTTTCGCTGTCCACGAAGGGAGAGAGCCATGACCAGTCCATCGCAGTCTGGTCCCTCCCGTCCGTAAAGGTAATGGGCCAGAGCTTCTTATAGGTAAATCTATCCCTGGCGTCAGGCGTCAAAACGACGGGCGCCCAGGAAACGACAAGGGGCTTCCCCTCCCATGAGTAATAACTGTTTGGGTATGGCTGAACGTAGTTGTTCCAGATGTGGTCCCATATCAATTGGGAGTTGACGGAGCCCACTTCAACCGGGCCGGAGGTCCAGTCCCACTGGTCAGGCGGGATCATCCATTTATCCATCGCTATGGCTGCCTTGACTGATCCCCCACGGGACTCCAGATGGTCGAACAATGCGGTGTGAGCACGGTCTATGGCCTGGCGGCCGAGATTGTTTACGACGGAGTCCAGGTCGTCATCTCCCCAGCCCCACCAATTGGTCATGATCCAGTCAACGCCAATTCCTTGCATTTGCGATACCTGTAGGGCGATTACGGCCGGGTCGTCTGAAATGTGGAAGCCTTGGTCTGGGACAACCGCCACCGGGTCCTGAAGTCCTGTTGAAGCGATTGCCCTGGAGTTCCAATGTTCACTCCCGAGGCCTCCAACACTGTTGCCGGTCCCAGGCTCGAAGCCGTACCAAAGCATCATGCTAACCCCCAGTTCCATGTCCCCTCTCTGCACCAACTTCGAAGGGACAGGGGCCTCCGTTCCACAGGAAACCAACAGGGCCGCCAGGGCCGGCATTATCCAGCGGATTGCGTGCGTCATGACCTGCCCGGTGAGTCGATAGGGTTAGTCGATCCGGGCATTGATCGCCCGCCGCACCATTTCGTCGATGCTTCCGTCGATGCTGGAGCCTCTCCTCCGACGAATCCGAACCAGAGGTACATCAGCGCGGCGAGCGGTACGGTCTCGGCGCCACCTTGGCCTTTCGGGGCGTCTGAGGCAGTACAGCCCAAGGCCAGTAAGCAGACGGCCAACAGGATAGCTCTCATGGGAAGGACTTCACGCCCTCTTGAGGCGCGGTGAAGTCATTTAATCGATCACGGCGATGGCTTCGATCTCCACATCCAAACCGGCCTCTACCAGGGCGGTGATCTCCACCAAAGTGTTGGCAGGGTAGTCTTCCCGGAAGTATTCCTCAAACAGGGATTGCTGCTGTTCTCGATGGGCGTTCCAATCGGCAATGCTGGTTACGAAGGTGGTGATCTTGGTGATGTCCTTTGGCGCCCCCCCTTCAGCCTCCACGATTCGAATGATCCGGTCCAGGGTGACTTGCAGTTGCTCCATCACCGGCTTCCCCTGGCCTTCAGTGCCTCGGGCGGTGCATCCGGCGATGAACACCAGGTTGCCGCTGCGGACAACCCTGCTGTAAGTCGATCCCGACGGAGCGATGTCCGGGTAATTACTTCTGGTTTTGTCCATGATTCCTCCTTACATTTTAGTATCGCTATTTGGGCCAGATGATACTACCAAAATGGCCGGGATGAGCCGAGGAGGGAAACGATGTTCAAATACCCGAAGTGGCTGCCCCCCACGTTCGTGGTGAGCCTGTCGAACCACCTCGTTGCCCGTCGACAAGGTTAGGGCGGCTGGAGAAAGTCTGGCTCGCCGCAAATATTGAAATTCCACGGTTGGGGGACGCGACTCGACGCCGGCACGATGACGGTGCCCGGGCAGCCCGGTGAAAGCGGAAACTCATTGGAACCCGGCTATCAGATTGCCGCGGCCATCGGGTATAATTGGCTCGTTAATAACCACTCGGGCGGGTGTAGCTCAGTGGTAGAGCTCCAGCCTTCCAAGCTGGTCACGTGAGTTCGATTCTCATCACCCGCTCCACGCTCAAGGTAAAACGGAGGCCCCGGCAATTCGCCGGGGCCTTTTGATTAAACTTCTGATAGGAGTCAGTGCTAGCGTTCCGCCGCCAAGTGTTTACCGGCTGCGGCTTTGACGATGTCGGCGTCCAGCACCGCAACCAACTCTCCGTTTTCGGCGGCTTGGAACGCGGAATCTTCGTGGAATTCAGCCACCAACGTGGCCATCAAGGCTTCGTCAACGGATTGCTCTGGGCTGTCGTCTTCGGTGGCTAGATGGCTCCGGATCTCGTCGGTTAGGACCTCCACCTCCACCGCCCGGCGTTGGATCTGGCCCAGATGGTCTAGGTGTCTGCCCAGGTAGCAGCCGCCGAACTGCATGATCTGGCATTGGCGCCCATCCAGATCGGCCGTGCTCAGGTATCTGGGCTCAAGTTCCCGTTCGTCCAGGTAATCTCTTACTTCCTGGTCCTCCGAGTCGGGTTTCTCCAGGTCAAATATCAGCTTGACCGTGTACATGAAGAAATCGGCCGGTTCAACTTGCACAAACATGGCGTTCCACCTGGCGGTGATATTTGATGCCGTGGGTGTTGGATTCCCAGTATTGCTGCCCCGGGATTACTGGCCTGAAATTACTGGCCCACGGCCTTCAGGATGCGGTCTACGTTGTCCGGGCTTTGCTTGATCGAGCCGTCGTCGATGCCGTGCATAGCATCTACGATGGCGTCGTTATAAGGGGTGGCGATATCCACCTCGCGACCCTTCTCGCAGACCAAGCCGTTCATGAAATCGATTTCCGAGTGGCGGCCTTTCTTGACATCCTGGGCCATCGACGCCAACCAGTTGACGTTGCCGCCCCGGGAGCCCAAGAAGTCGTCCAGTTCTTCAAAGACGTCTCCCTTATCGGCGTCGGCCCACATGACGGCCGGCTTGGCGCTCATATCCACCACGTTCAAACCCATGGCCAATCCAACTTTGGCGCCTTCTTTGGCCAGGTTGATACGAATCAACCGGCACCTGGGGTCTTGGGCCAGGTCTTGGGAACCGAGCCCGGTCATTGAAGATATGGCGTTGCCCATGGAATTCTGGCACAACTTGGACCACCGCTCTCCCCACAGGTTGTCGGTGGCGTAGGCGGCGTCGATGCAATCGAGTTTCTTAGCTATGGACTCGGAACGTTCGGTGATGCGGCCGTCGTGCTCGCCCACCCGGAACACGGTGTGGCCATGGTCGCGGCCCACCTCGCCTCCCCGCAAGACCCGCCCCGGTTCCCAGAGGGCGACCTCGATATGAGAAGCGATGCAGCCCAAGGCGCGGTCGGCGCCGACGATTCCGCCGATGACCGGGTCGTTCCAGCAATTCTGGATGGACACGAAGAATCCGTCGGGCTTCACATACCGCTTGATGAAGTGGGTGGCCCATTCGGTGTCGTATGACTTTACGGTGATGAACGCTATGTCGAACATTTCGTGGATGTTTAGGGCTTCGGTCAGATGCATGGCCTTTACCGGCACGGTGAATTCGCCCAGAGTGTCTGTGGCGTGAAGGCCTTGTGATTTCATTACCTCCACGTGCTCCGGCCACATGTCGATGAAAGTCACGTCTTCGCCCTCTTTCACCAGATAGGCCCCCACGTAGCTGCCCACGGCGCCCGGACCCATGATCGCTATCTTATCGGCCATGATTTGAACCTCCTGAATGATTCAGTGTCGCCCTAAGTTTGGCAGGGGTTTGGGCCCTTGCTCATCATAAAATGCCCAACCGCGAGCTGCCGCTATAGAGTCACCAAGCGGGCGGTGTGGATCTGGGGAAGGGCGATTATCTCTTCCATGACTGCCGGTGGAATCGGTTCGTCCAGCCCTAAAACCATCATGGCGCGGCCCCGCATGTTAAGGCGGCCCACCTCCATGAAGCTGATGTTGATGTTGTGTTTTCCCGCTATGGTTCCTACAGCGCCTATGGACCCCGGCTGGTCCTGGTTGTCTACGAACAACATGTAGGGCGTGGTCGGAGTGATGTCTAGCCAGTAATCGTTCACCTTGACTATATGAGGCTCGTCACGCATGGAGGTCCCGGAGAGGGATATGCTGCCCCCGGTGGTCTCCAGGGTGGCGCTCAATATACTGGCGTACTCCTGGGCCACCTCATTACGTTGTTCGGTGACGTTCAATCCGCGTTGCTGGGCCAGCATGGGAGCATTTATCAAATTAACGTGTTCGCTCCTTACCGGCCCTAGTAATCCCGCCAGGACGGCGGCCTTCAAGATCGGCGTTTCGTGCTGGGCGATCTCGCCTTTGTGACTAATGGTTAGCCGCACCGGCTGGCCGTCGGCCATAAACGTCAACAGCTTTCCCAGAACGGTTCCGACTTCGATATAGGGCGCCACCACTTCGTGGACTTCCGGCGGCATAAATGGGGCGTTCACCGTGTTGCGGGCGGGTTGGCCGCTCAGGACCGCCAGTACTTGCTCGGCTGCCTCGATTGCCACCTCTCGTTGAGCTTCTTCGGTGGATGCTCCCAAGTGGGGCGTGACGAGTACTTTGGGATGCTTGGGCAGGAGGCTGTCCACCGGCGGTTCCTGAGCGAACACGTCTAGAGCCACGCCGCCCAGCCGGCCCGAATCCAATGCGTCGAGCAGCGCCGCCTCGTTTATCAGTTCTCCACGAGCCACGTTGATGATGCGTGCTCCCTTTTTGATGATTGCAAGTTGCGGCGCGCTGATCATTTCCCTGGTGCCTTCAGTGAGGGGCGTGTGTAAGGTCACGAAATCAGCCTGCGCCAGCATCTCTTCAAGGGTTAAAAGTTCCACGCCCAGGCGGCGGGCGTATTCTGGCGCGACGAAGGGGTCAAACCCAACCAGTCTCATTCCGAAGCTCTGGGCGCGGCGGGCCACTTCGGTGCCTACCCGGCCCAGCCCGGCGATGCCTAACGTCTTGTTCCGGACCTCAATACCCATGAAAGCGCCGCGTTTCCACTGGCCTTCCTTCATGGATTGGTTGGCCTCGGCAATATTCCGCGATAATGCCAGCATCAGAGCGACGGTGTGCTCTGCCGCCGCTACGGTATTGCCGGTGGGAGCGTTGACCACCGCGATCCCCGCGCCGGTGGCGGCATCCAGATCTATGTTATCGACGCCGATGCCCGCCCGGGCGATCACCCGCAGTTTGCTGCCCTGTTTTATGACCTCCGAGGTCACCTTGGTCTCGCTGCGGACCACCAGCCCCTCATAAACGCCCACCACTTCCAGAAGTTCCGGCGGCTTCATGCCCGTCTTCACGTCGACTTGCAATTCGCCTTGCGACTGGAGCAGATCCACTCCGTCGGCGGCGATGGGGTCGGCAACTAAAACTCTAGCCATAAATTCCTATCCTAATTCCAGCAATCGAATGATCGCGGGCCCCATTTCGAAGGCCCAGCCTAGACTATAGCACACGTGATTCCCGCGCAAGAGCGTCCGGCCAGCCCGGTCCACTTTCCTTGACCATCAACCCGCTCCCGGATAGGATGACGATGCTTCCAGCCGTAAGTCTTGGTTTTTTGGCGGACGAGCCAGCACGAAGCCCGGTTACGGCAACGGAAACCAAATTGGAATCCACCAGTTGAAAGCTGACCGCTGTTGGCTGACAGCTGCACTAAGGAGCGTGGGACATGGCGACTGCATTCACCGAGGAAATGGTCGATGTGGGCGGCGCGAAGATCCAGGTGCTCAAGGGAGGGTCGGGCGACCCCCTGCTCCTCTTCCACGGCGCCGGCGGTAGTTCGGGCTGGTTGAATTACGTTCAAGCGTTGTCCGAAAAATACACAGTCTACCTGCCGAGCCACCCCGGCTACGGCAAGTCGGACCGGCCTGAATGGCTGGAAACCATGGCCGACCTGGCCTCTTTTTACACCTGGTTTCTGGAAGAGCAGGGGTTGGAAGGCGCCAGGGCTATAGGGTTTTCCATGGGAGGCTGGCTGGCTTCGGAGATCGCCGCCAACTGCCGCCATGCCTTCAGCAAACTCATGCTCGTAGACGCCGCGGGTATCCAGCCCAAACTAGGCGAGATCGCCGACATATTCATCATTAGTCCGGCCCAGGTAACAGAACTGCTTTTCCACGACCCCAAGCAAGCCGCGGAATATGAGTCGATCTACGGCGGCGAGCCGACTCCCGGGCAAATTGACACCGCCGAACGCAACCGGGAGATGTCTGTGCGCATCTGCTGGAAGCCGTACATGTATGACCCCCGTTTGGCGGGTTTATTGGCCAGAGTGTCCATACCAACCCGCATCGTATGGGGCGCCAACGACCGGTTAATCCCCCTGGAGTGCGGCCAGATGTTCAATAAGGCCATCCCCGGGTCGGACCTTGTGGTCATCGACAATTGCGGACACGTTCCCCAAGTAGAAAAAACCGAGGAGTTCGTCAAAACAGCCCTGGAATTTTTTTAACCTAACAGCATTCAGCATTCAGCTCACCTGACGGCGCCAATGGCCGATAGCTGACCGCTAACTCGGAGGCCCTCCAATGGATGTCTACTATTTCACCGAGTTCCCTTACGCCGAGTTCCCTGAGTCCGAGGCGGAGAAGTACCCGTCGATGCGGCTCACGTTCCCAAACACTTATTTTGACCCAAACACAGCCCACGACCTGTTCAAGCGCTACTTGGACGAATACCAGCATGCCGAGGACGTTGGGTTTGACGGGCTGATGATCAATGAGCACCACAACACGCCGTCGTGCATGGACGTGGAGGTCAATATCACCGGTGGGATCCTGGCCAGGACCACAACCAAAGCTAAGATCCTCATGCTTGGTAATATGCTCCCAACGACGGAAAACCCGGTGCGCTTGGCGGAAGAGATAGCCATGCTGGACGTCATATCCGGCGGCCGTATCCAGTCGGGATTCGTTCGGGGCATCGGCATCGAAAGCTGGGCCAACAACACCAACCCGCTGCACAACCGGGAGCGGTTCGAGGAGTGCCACGACCTGATCATCAAGACGTGGACCACTCCCGGGCCTTTCCGCTGGGAGGGGAAGCACTACCAGTTCCGGGCCGTGAATCCCTGGATGCTGCCGCTGCAAAAACCCTTTCCGCCGATATGGGTGCCTGGCACCGGCAGCCCTGAGACCGTGGAATGGACCGCGCGAAACCGGTATACCTACGCCGCGTTCTTGACCCCGCTGGATGTGGCCAAAGACCTGTTTCAGCGCTACCGGGAATACGCCGCGGAAGATGGATGGGAGCCGGGACCGGATAAATTCGCTTTCATGATCTGCTGCCACGTGAACGAGACTGAAGAGTTGGCCCAGGAAGCCGGGAAAGCATTCATGTGGCGTATGAACTACCCTTTGCGAGGTCCCAAAGAGTATTGGTCTCCACCCGGTTACATGTCACGGGCTGGAGCGGCGGCGGTGGCCCGGCGGCGTCCCACTCCGCTAAATGAGATGTCTTACGAAGAGCTGCAAAGCCGTTACCACCTGGTGGTGGGCAACCCCGATTCGGTCATCCGCCAACTGCGCCACATAAAAGAAACCCTGGGGGTCGGCTCGCTGCTTCTGGAGGCCCAGGGCGGCCGGCTGTCCCACAAAGACACTATGAAATCACTGGAACTCATGGGCCGGGAAGTCATCCCAGCACTGAAGGATTAGCGCTTTATCCAGAGGGGTTTGATTCAGTGGCTGGAAGAACGACCCCCATCCTGACCTTCCCCCGCGAGGGGAAGGGACTAGTTCTCTCGGCCTTCGTAAGGGGGAGAGCTAGAGAGGGGGTGGTTCTTCATCCACTAGTCTCATGTCGAAGCACGACCTGCCTGAATAGGCTGCCTAGCCTAGATGAGGCAGGCGACGTCTAACTCGCTGCAGGTGTCGCGTAGCCACTGAACCACCTCTGGGTGCAGCGGTATCCCGTCGGCGCGGCGCACTTCTTCCACTTCGGCTTCGGCTTGACCGGCAACCAAGACCCGATCGTGGCCGGGGGCGGGCTTGGTGCTTTTCATCATTTGCAGCCATTCGTCCATGGTGGTCTTGAACTCACCAGCGTCTGTGAATGCGTCCACGCTGTAAGCGGCGACATAGTGGCCGAAGTTGGGCCTGCCGGGCACTGCTCCGTAGCCGAAGCCGGTCAGCACGCCGCCCAGGATATCCACCATGCAGGAAAGCCCGTAGCCTTTGTGGGAACCCAGTTCCCGGGTGCTTCCCAGAGGCAACAGCGTGTAACTGTCCGGCGCGTCGATCTCCTCCATGATGGGGGTGCCGTCTGAGTCCACCAGCCAACCTGGCTCCAGCTTGGCGCCCAAACGCCGGGCGATGCCTATCTTGTTGCCGGCCACGCTGCTGGTGGCGGCGTCAAACACGAATGGGGGCTCATTTCCCGATGGAACGGCTATGGCGATGGGGTTGGTGCCCAACCTAGGCTCGGCGCCGAAGGTAGGCACCACCGACGGCGGGCAGCTGGTCATGCAAATGCCGATCATATCGTGCTCTAGGGCGAGCATGGCGTGGTAAGAGGCCATACCCAGGTGCCGGGCGTTGCCCATGGTCACCATGCCGACTCCGACTTGCTTGGCCTTTTGTATGGCGATATCCATGCCCTTGGGAGCAATGATCACTCCCAGTCCCCGGTCACAGTCAATGTTGGCGGTGCTGGGTGTCTCCCTCACCACCTTCCAGTCTGGCCGGGGGTTGATCGACCCGCTTTGGTATCCAGTTACATAACTGCGCAGCATGTTGGAGACGCCGTGGGAGTCCACACCCCTTAGGTCGGCCAGCACTAGCACGTCGGCGGCCAACAATGCGTCTTCGGCCGCCACTCCCATTTTTTCAAAAACACCTGCCGCCGTTCTTTTCAGGTCTTCTCCCTGGGCAAACACGGCTTCATCTAGATTGACTCTGAATTGCTCCAGCAAGGCTGGCCTCCATAAAATTCTATATTTCGTTGATCTTGACGTTTTAGGAATTTGAACGAAGGCATCGGCGCCGCATGACCCGTCCCGCCTGCGCCGGTGCAGTATATCACCGAGCCAATATGGCAACCACTCTAGCCCGGCTAGAAGTCTGGCCGAAAAGTGCACTGACCTCGACTGTTCCGATATAATTGTCAGGATAATTTAATGGGTGTGGGAGGGAGGGGATGCTGGGAAAACGCTCTAAACAGCTGGGGTTCCTGGAAGCGGACCATCTCTACCTGGACTATGTGGGCCGCGGCTCCTTCTACGGCGTCCTGGCCTCCCTGCGGGGTCAGCTATTTCGAGACGAAGACTTCGCCGAACTGTATTGCCCGGACAATGGCCGGGATAGCGTGGCGCCCAGTCTGGTGGCCACCGCGCTGTTGTTGCAAGCCTACGACAAAGTGAGCGACCTGGAAGCCAAGCAGAGGGCGGACTTCGATATCCGGTGGAAGGTGGCGTTGGGGATTGAGGTGGAGGACCGTCCCTTTGCCAAGAGCACCCTGCAACTGTTTCGAGCCCAGCTGATCCTCCACGACCGGGTGCGGGCCGTCTTTCAGCGCAGCCTCCAATTCGCCCAGCAGACCGGCTGCCTGAAAGGACGGCGGATGAAGGTGGCGGTGAACACCACCTACATTCTGGGCCGGGGAGCGGTCAAGGACACCTACAACCTGCTGGCCGACGGCATCGTCCAGGTGGTCCGGGCACTGGCCCAACTGGATGGGACCCGGGCCGAGGAGTGGGCCTTGAGACACGGCCTGGAGCTTTACTTTGGCTCCAGTGTGAAGGGAGAGGCGGGGATTGACTGGGACAACAAGAAAGAGCGGCAAGCCTTACTGCAGAAGATAGTAGCCGATGCTGACCTGGTATTGGAACTGGCCCGTCAGGCCCAAGGTAGATTTCCCGCAGATAGTCCTGAGCGCCAGGCTATTGGAGAAGCAGCGGAACTCTTGGGGCAACTCCTCTTGCAAGATGTGGAACGGCAGGAGGATGGTCCGGCCCTGAAGGATGGCGTAAGCCGGGACGGGGTCCCTTCGGCGCACGACCCGGAGATGCGCCATGGGCGCAAAAGCAGCAGCAAACGCTTCGACGGACATAAGGCTGCCGTGGTGGTGGATACCGATTCCCAACTGGTGACCGCGGTAGATATCCTGCCCGGCAATGCCGGTGACAACACCGGAGTCCTGGAACTGGTGGAGCAGAGTGAAGAGAACACGGGCATAGCTGTGGAGGAGACCATTGGGGATGCGGCCTATGGGGATGGCGGGACGCGGCAGACCTTTGCCGATGCCGGTCGGACGCTAATAGCCAAGGTGCCGGGTCGTCCCAGAAAAGACCACTTCCCCAAAGAGGACTTCCAGATCGACCTGGCGGCCGGCACCGTCACCTGCCCAGCCGGTAATGTTACCCACACCTTGCGGACCTTCGGCACCCGGACCAACCGGTTGGGTCAGACCTATCCGGTCCAGAGTTTTCAATTCGACCCGGCGGTCTGTGGCGTATGCCCCCTGCGGTCCCAGTGCGTGGCAGCTGGAGAGGGCAAAGGCCGTACGGTGACTCTCCATCCCCAAGAGGCGCTCCTGCAACAAGCCCGGGCCTTCCAGAAAAGTGAGAGCTTCGCCGAATACCGCAGCTGGCGGCAGCTGGTCGAGCATCGCCTGGCTCGGCTGGTGCAACTGGGGGTCCGCCAATCTCGCTACTTTGGTCGGGCCAAGACCCTCTTTCAGCTACTCCTGGCAGCCACGGTGGCCAACCTGACCCTGGTGGCTACCAGGATGGGGATGATGTCCCAGGCTTCAGGCTCCTCCCCCAATAAACCAGAGAATAGACCGGACCGGCTCGCCGCCGGGTCGCCCATCGTTACTGCCCAATTCATATTGGCCGCGGCCAGATGGGTCGCCCTTAGTCTCAGACTTGGCCCAGTCCACTGGTTATCCTCCACCTCATCTCGTCACAGCAGGGCTTTTCAGCCGGGCTTCTAGTATTACAACGTCAGTTAGTTTGATAGGATAACTGTGTAGCTGGAGAGGGAATAGGCAGGTGGGGATGTGGATGCGGCAGCTTTCGAGCAGGTGTACGGGTCATTTCGGGATTTTCACGCTTACTTCGCGCCGCTGTTTGGCCGCCGGGAGACGCGGGAGCACAGCGGTCATTATCTCCAGGCCCTGCTGGTACAGTCTGGGGAGCGGCGCAACGCTGAGAACCTGTCGGAGACGGTTCCGGGGTCAGCCCGAGGGATGCAGCGGTTTCTCACCGATTCTCCCTGGGACGATGAGGTGATTATAGGACGGCTGCAGGAGTACCTGGGAACCCGGCTGGAGCATCCGGAAGGGGTGTGGGCGCTGGACGGCAGCGACTTTCCCAAGCAGGGGAGGAAGTCGGTGGGAGTGGCCCGGCAGTACTGCGGGAGGCTGGGGAAGGTGGCCAGCTGCCAGGCGGGGATGTTCCTGGCCTATGTCAGCCCGTTGGGACGGGCATTGGTGGACAAGGGGCTGTATCTGCCCGAGAGTTGGACCTCGGACAAAGACCGGTGTGAGGCGGCGGGTGTGCCGGAGGATAGGCAGGGCTACCGGTCCAAGACGGAGTTGGCCTTGGAGATGGTGGGGCGGGCACAGGAGCGGGGCCACCTGAAGGCTGGATGGGTCGCGGCGGACGACGCCTTTGGGATGTCGCCGTCCTTCCGGGAGGGCCTGGCGGCCTTGGGGATGTGGTACGTGCTGGACGTTCCGTCCGGCTTTACGGTGTGGCCGCCGGAGCCTGCCTGGACCAGTGCGGAGTATCAGGGATTCGGGCGTCCCCGCAAACCCAGGCTGCGAGACGGTCAGCGCCGGACCATGGAGCAGCGCAGCGACGAGTTGCCGGAGGAGGCCTGGCGTGAGATTACGGTGGCCGAGGGAAGCCAGGGACCACGCAGCTACCTTTTCAGCGCCCAGAGGGTGCGACCGACCAGCAGGCGCAAGCCCGGCGAAATCCACTGGGCCGTCTACCGCCGGAACCTGGACGGCAGCGAACCCCGCTACTACCTGTCCAATGCTCCGGAGGATACCCCGTTGGAGACCCTGGCATACGTGGGAGGCTCCCGTTGGCGTATAGAAACGGAGTTTGAGACGGAGAAAAGCGACGTAGGCCTGGACGAGTACGAGACCCGCACCTGGGCTGGCTGGCATCACCACGTGGCCCTGTGCCTGCTGGGCGGAGCTTTTCTGCTGAGCCTGCAACAGGCTTGGGGGGGAAAAGATGCCCCGGATCACGAGGCCGCAGGTCTACCGGGTGGTGCGGGAAATGCTGCCCCGGGAACGGTTCGGGCCAACCGAGTTGCTGCGGTGGCTTGAGGATACGCAGGACAGTAACGAACGGGCCAAACGCTCCCATGCCAAGCGCCGCGCCGCCATGCGGGCATCACCCCACATCCCTCCCTGAACTGACGTTGTAATACTAGGGGTGCGCACCCTTTGACCAGCCGGGCGACAGGCTCAAAATGGTTTCAAGCAACAGTTTCGACGTCGATTTCCTCAATGGATTAGTGGTCTTTAAACGTCCGCTCAACAACTCCGGTAATCGAGGAGTACGCCAAATGCTAATTGCACCGAAGCTGGCCCTGATCACAACCGCCTTTCTGATGACAGTTGGTCTTTTGTGGGTGGGCTTTGTGGAAACCGGCCGGAGCCAGATAATGATGAACGGCGCTGCGGCTGTAGTCACACACAATCCTGACCGGTTCATCGCCGCCGAGACGATGGCGGCGTCGAGGGTTTCCGCGATTTTTGGTTCCCAAGGCTCGTCGGCAGCCGCTTCCAACGATAACAACGCTATGGCGTTGACGCTTAGCGCATCAGCAATCACCGTTTTGATCATGGTTACTCTCGGTTTCGCCCGCTTCAGACCGACGGGCCCTTTACTTGCCCAGACCGTTCGGCGTCTGCCCGATCGCTTTGGATTCAGCCACTCTTCGTTCTAGCCTCGGCGGCCGCCACTTAGCCGGATGAAGCGTGCGGCTGTTCAATATCCGCCCCTGGCCGGGTTTTGCCCGTTCCCTGATGGAAGAGGCGCGACCATATGACCGAAAGGCTGGGCGCCGTTGTCGCGATGTCACTGTTCATCGTGTTGAGCAGCGTAACCTTTTTGGTGATGCTGGATGTTTGGAATCTGCAAAGCACGGAATCATCAACCAACGCCGCTCTGATCGCCGACAATCTCAACACTCGGGTAAGCATCACTTCCACAGCTTCATCGGGCGGCTGCGGCACATATACGGTTGGCGTTTCGAATCCCGACAAAACGCATATCACCGACTTTTCGAAAGTCTATGTGATCGTGGATTACCAAGATGGTGGCGGCGGCGAGGTTCACCAACGGCTAGATTACGTGACGGGGGCCGTAGGCGATAACGAGTGGGCCTTGAATTCCATCACTCCAGATATTCGAGACCCCAACGCCTGGAACCCTGGCGAGACCGTTACATTCGACATAAAGGTTAACCCAAATGTTTCCAGCGCGACTTCGGGGGCCATGGTAGTTGGCACGCCATTTGGAGTGACCGACAGCGCTTATTTCGGATGTTAGGGAGAATTTATGGCAAAAGGATCAAACCGAGGTAACCGGGTTCAAGTTGAAACGACTCGGTGGTTACCGGAATAATGGGGGACGGATCGCGTTGCAACGGCTAAGATCAGACCGAACAATGTTCAATTCGGAAACTCCGAGCCGCCGGTGGGACGATTGGCGCTGACCGTTCCTTCTTTTGGAGCCGATGAACCTCGTGTGGTTCGCACGACATAAGAGATCAGCATTGTGCCCATGAATGCCACCAACAGGGTGAACGCGATCTCCAACCCGGTGTCGGTCCCGTCAACCACCGCCCTAAGAAGGGCCACCACCGCCATTCCCAAGAGAAACCCGAGTGTTATTCCTACCGCTATGATCGTTAAGATCTTGTTTCTCATCGCTCCGGCCTATGGCCGCCCCAGCGCAACGAAGCGGCGCCGGGGCAAGAGATTTCCGCCGCCCATTTCATCTCGCCACCTGAGATAGAGATCGGCGTTGGGTGAAATCTGTTGTTCTTACGGGAGATTGCATGCCGAACCTGCTACGTTATGTCTAACCCCGTGCGTTCTACAGATACACCCATGACCCCATTGGACGTATATTTCAGTACCTAAACATTAATCTGATCCACCAACCAAATATCCTGCCAAAAATCCTGCCAAAAATCCTGGCCTCCTGATATAATCCGGCCAAATTTTTAATCGAAAATGGCGCCGGTATACCGTCGGGATTTGCCGCGCTGATAATTTCAATAGTCGAGGATGATATGGCCATTCAACCTGAACTGGCGTTGAACATCTTGGAACGGCTGGGACAACAACCTGCCGTGGCCTTCCACGAAGGCGGAGTCGCCCAAGTCGTCCATGACATTCTTGGTGAATCGGGGCTGACTCCCGAGACAGACGGCTTCGGAAATATCATTGCTAAGATTCCTGGCTCTGATCCCGGCGCAACGCCCATCGCTTTGGTCGCCCACATGGATCATCCCGGGTTTGAAGCCGTGGCCGCCCATGGTGATTTTGTCGTCGCAAGCGCATTGGGAGGGATTCCCGCCGGAGCCTTTGCCGACGGAGTTCCGGTTCAAATTATCCTGGAAGACGGATGGCGGCTACCGGGATCCGTTGCGGGCCGGCACGGGGATGAGTCTCATCGACAGGTCCTTATCAGCTTAGACCAACCCCAGCCATTGGAATTTCCCAGGCCGGTGGTTTTTGACCTGACTAGCTTTCAAATCGATGGAGATTTCATCCACATGCGGGCAGCCGACGATTTGGCCGGATGCGCCAGTATTTTGGCGGCTTTGTCAGCCTTGGCGTCGCTGTCGGATATGAAGGACACCAACCCGGAGCTTCAGCCGTTAGGGGATGTTTATGGGGTTTTCACCAGAGCGGAAGAGGTGGGCCTGGTGGGCGCCAGATTGATGGCCGAGGCCGGGACGTTGCCCGCGAATACGCTGGTGGTTTCGGCAGAATCCAGCCGCACCTTGCCGGGGGCCGAAATGGGAGGCGGCCCGGTCATCCGGGTTGGGGACGCCGGCCTCACTTTCAACGCCGACGCGGAATCCGCTTTGATCAAGGCCAAGGAGACTCTGCAGGAACGGCCAGAGGGGTTCAAGTCCCAGCGTCAGCTGATGAGCGGCGGAGTGTGCGAGGCCAGCGCTTTCGCCCTGCATGGTTATAAGACCACCGGCATGGCTTTCCCATTGGGCAACTACCACAACGGAGCTCCAGGGGACGCCATCGGAGCCGAGTACATCCACAAAGACGATTTCATCGGCGGCGTGGAATTGATGATGGAGGCCGCTCTACAGGTGAGCAACCGGGAAACCACCAACTTCCGGCAACGCATCGGGACGGTTTCAGAGGAATTCCGGCAGCGGCTGGCGCAGAAGCCCGAAACCAGCTCTAACTAGCCAACCTTACCTGGTCACGCCGGCTTTAGACATGGGCAGCTAGCCCGAAATGGTCAACGATCTTGTGAGCCGATTCTGACGGATTTGATTCGCCGGTGTCTATTGTCAGGCCGGAGCCTGGCAATGGCGGATAATCAAATGCGCCTTCGTCTCGAAGCTGGCGATACAATCCTAACGAGCGCAGCTTGCGGAATTCGGCTCGTGACTCGTTCTCCAAACGCCTCTCTAGTTCCTCTTCCGCGCAGGCCAGTTGGACAAACAGCAACTCGTTTCCCGCAGCCTCGAACATGGCGGCCATTCTGGTGATGAAATCAGGACCCACGGTTTTTTCGGGAGTGAACGTGAAAATGAGCCCCGGGATCTCTTCTTCCGCAGCCCGGCCCATCACTTGGAGCCAGATAGATTCTCGCAACTCTACAAACGCCGGACTGCCAAAATCGAAGGGCGCCAGCAACATGTCTACCACGAGGTGGTTGTGAAAAACCGGCAACCCTGTAATCCCACTCAGTTCGCGGGCAATCGTAAGTTTTCCCGAGGCTGCCGGTCCGTATATAAAGACTAGCCGCACTCTGTCCCCTGGACGTTCACCCCATCCCCACTACCCTTACCCGGTGGTTGTTGCTGTCGGCGATGTAGATGTTTCCCTGCCGGTCGATGCCGCAGCCGTGGGGCCGGTCCAGCCCGGGTTCCGGCGCGCTGCCTCCGTCACCGTGGCCGCCCTGCCGGCCTCCCGCTATGGTGGTGACTATTCCTGTGTTGGCGTCGATGCGTCGAATGGCGTGGTTTTCCGTGTCCACCACGATCAGGTTGTCTTGGGCATCACAGCGTATGGCCTTGGGCGCGCCCCATGTCGCTTCCAGGGCGGAACCGCCATCGCCTTCGTATCCCCGCTGCCCCGTTCCTGCATAGTTGGACATGATCCCATTTGCATCCACCTTGCGGATGCCATTTCCCTCACGCTCGGCGATAAAGGTGTTGCCTTTCGAGTCCATGCAAACGGCTCGGGCTCCAAGAATGCTTGCTCGAGTGGCGGGAAGTCCGTCTCCGGCCCGGACCTTTTCACCGTCGCCGGCAAACGTGTCTATGATGCCGGTGGCTATGTCCAGGCGGCGTATTCGTTGGTCCTGGATATCGGCTATCAACAACCCGCCTTTCCCGTCTAGAAAGCAATCGTTGGGTTCGCGCAGTTGGGCCAGTGCGCCGGGACCGCCGTCTCCGCTGTAACCGGGTTGGCCGGTGCCGGCCACGGTGGTGATTATCCCCGTGGCGGCTTCGATTTTCCTGACAGCGGCGTTCAGCCGGTCTATGACGTAAATATCGCCGTTGGCGCCCACGACTAGGGAATAGATCTGGTTCAGCGTTGCTTGAACCGCCGAGCCCCCGTCACCCGAGTATCCCTCCTCTCCATTGCCAACCACGGTGGTTATCACGCCGGTGTCCTTGTCCACCCGGCGAACCGTGTTGTTTTTGCTATCGCACACGTAAAGGTGGCCCTGAACGTCAAAATCACACCCAAAAGGTTCGCCCAGGACGGCCAGGCGGGCGGGTCCGCCATCGCCCGCGTAACCTGCCGCGCCAGTTCCGGCAATAGTTTGGATAATACCCGGCTCAAACTGCACCATTTGGCTCCTCCAAACGACGATAGTTTTTAGCAGTCAGCAGTCGGCGATCCCGGTTTCAGACTTGTACCAATCCAATATCTCGCTGCCTGTCATGAAGGCCACGCCCTGGAATTGGCTGATGTATTCGAATATCTTGTCAAAGTACCCGATGCGGTGGGGCACGCCGGTGATGTACGGGTGGGTGGAAATCGCCATGACCCGGGCGCTTTCTGCTCCCTCTTGGTACAGAGTGTCGAATTGGTCTTTGGCCCGCTCAAAGAGCTCCGCCGAACGGTGGTGCTGCACCAGGTGGATGGGAATGTCGTTGAGCTCCAAGGTATAGGGCACGGAAACCAATTGGCCAGATTTAACCTTCATGGGGTAGGGCTGGTCGTCGTTGCACCAGTCGCAGACGTATTCGATGCCTTCTTCGGCCAGAATATCCGGCGTGTCGAACGTTTCAGCCAGTCCCGGCCCCATCCAGCCGCGAGGCGCCGAGCCGCTGAATTCTTTGATGGTGCTGATGGTGCGGCGGATGATATCTCGCTCGTCCGCCTCCACGTTGAGCACCCGCTGCTTGAATCCGTGGCCCATCAGTTCCCAGCCGGAATTCAAGCTCTCCCTAACGATCTGGGGGTGAGACAAGCATAGGGATGCGTTAAGGCTGATGGTGCCCGGCAAGCCGCGGCGGTCGAGAATCCGCTTCAGCCGCCAAAACCCCACCCGAAGCCCGTAGTCGAACCAGGCGTAGTTGGGTATGTCTGGGATGACTACCCGGCCCTGGGGTGTGGGCAACACTGTGCGGGCCATGGCTTCGTTAATGTCCCACTCTTCCATGTTGATGATCACCCAGACCGCTATCCGGGCATTCCCGGGCAATCGTAAGGGTTTACGGTCAAAGATCGGCGAAAAATCAGCCCGCGGGTTTACCATGGATTCTCCTTGGGGTGTAGCAATCAGCCGTCAGCTTTCAGCTATCAGCTGCTCTACCCCGCCAACTCCACGGGGGTGGAAGGGAAAAGCTGACGGCTGATCGCTTTAAAGCCCTAAAGCCTGTAGTCCCAATTTGGCGATGTCTTCGTCTTCCTGGGCGGCCAGGCCACTGACTCCTATGCCTCCCATGATTGAACCGGTTTCGGGATGGAGCACCACCACTCCGCCTTGAACGGCGGCCAGAAGTGGGTCGCCCATCTCGGCCACTGTGCGGCCCTGGCCCTTAAGGCGTTCGGCGTAATCTTTGGAATCCTGTCCCTGAATCGCGCAGGTATAGGCCTTGCGCACTGCCATCTTTTGCGGTCCGGGGCGGCAGCGGTCCATGCGGGCGAAGCTGAGCATGTTGCCCAGGTCATCGACGATGGCGATGGTCACGGGCCGGTCAGATTCCTGGGTCGCTTTGTCCAGCATCACCGACATGGCGTGTTGGGTTTGCTCCAGGCCGAGCATAGGCTTGTCGTACGACATGGCCGCCTCCAAGTAAAATCAGGTTGAGACTTCGCCCATTCTAGGCTCGGCCATGCCACATGGCAAGGAAATGGACCATGAAACTGGACCATGAAACTGGATAGGCGGATCGGGACGAGCGATTCAGCCATCAGGTTCGAACCAGCACCCAGCGCCTGTACATTTCGGGTGTCAAAAAGGCAATTTTGTGACTTTTCTTAAAAAATGTTAAAATTGCCGCCAATAAGTCAAGTTCGGTGAGGCAGTATGATCTCGGATCATGATCGAGACGCCGCTCCGCCCGGACGGGCTAACAATTAAGTTAATCAGACTTTTTGCTATGCACGGGACCCGCTTCGAGGGTTTTAGTCTAGGGTTTCATCGGATTCGGATCACCCGTGTTTTCGAACGTTAAGTTAGGAGGTGGTTGGCATGCATCTCAGTTAACCCGGGGTTTGGGAGGGGTGCTGAGGTGTTGTGGCAACCGCCGGGTCCTATCCTGGAATTATTTTTCCATTGGAATTTTTGCCTACCCGCGGGCATCGGTATTCGTTAGGGTAGCCATACTTCCCGCCAACAAAAGGCAATGCGGGAATCGATTCTGTTAATTTCGTTAAAATCGTAAAGAGGTAAAACATGCCAGAACTAGGTTTCGCAGTATCCTTGATTGCAGTTAGCTATGTAATGGGTGTGTTGTGGTACACGTTGCTGGGCCGCGACACCACATCCTGGATGCGCATGGCTGCTTTCCCCCTGCTGGCCCTTATCATAGGGGAAGGCATCTATACCCAGTATCTCGCCAGCAGTGTAGGACAGGGCTTGGTTTTCCTAAACATCCATATCTACGTGGCCCTGATCGCTACCTTCACCGGTTCCATGGCTGACATCGCCGTCAGCTGGCTGGCCAAAGAGCACCACGTCGTTGATGCTCTCAAAACCCTGGAGCCCTCCCGGTAAACGCGCCGGAATAACCCCTTCAGTGGGTCAGGGGAGGCCTCGTAAACAGAGGCTTCCCCTTTTTCTATTCTGGAAATATATCGATATTGGAGGATAAGTTTGGGCTGAAGGGCAAGCTCTGGGTGTGACTTTCAGGCGCAACCGGAGCCGCCGATGTATATCTCTGGGAGGGGGGTGAAGTCGTTTATGGCGAGGCGGCACGGGATTGGATGGGGAAGACCGTTAAAACGGTCTAATCAAAGGCTGAAAAAAAAGCCGCAGGAGACATCCTGCGGCTTGATGGGGCACGGCGCCGTGTGAGAGCCACACCCGATTACCAGCGCCTCGTCGAACATCGGCTATGTTACTGGAACATCCTTCGACAAGCTCTGGACGAACGGGGTTTGCACCGCCCAATCTCTTGTGCTTCGATGTGACCTGATTCAAGACCTACACAGGCGGACACGTAATGTAGGAACTGCCAGGATTGAAGCGGCCTTTGACTGGGCGGCCAAATTATGTCGCGGCCGTTATATGACCACCGTGGCCCTTAGGCGGTAGCGGTCTTGGCGTTGATCTTGTTGCGAATCGTTCCGAGCGCCATTCCTGCCTGGTTCTGGACTTTTCCGGCACGGTGGCGAAGCATTTCACGGGTTTCTTTGCCCGTCTTTGGCGCCATCATGATGCCCAAGGCAGCTCCGGCCGCCGCCCCCACTACGAAACCGGTGAATATCTTGTTTCTGCTAACCATGTTGTGTTCCTCCTTGTGTTGATCAACTATGTCGCTTTACATATTACTGGCATAGGGGTGCTAAACCGGGGTTGGTTTGGTCCCCATAAGTGACACTATCCAAGTGGGATGTGACAAATAGTGAATCATCCAGGGCGCGCTTTTCGGAGGTTCTAGCCAGCGGTTGGGGTAACCGCCGGAGAATTGATGCAAACAGGTGAATTGCCGATGCTTGAGGAAAAATCCGGGGAACAGCGGGTAACAGATGGAAAGGGAACCTAGTGTGACTCAGATAGAAGATGAGGGAGCGGCCGGGACTTCTAGCCCGGTACCATTCCACGGTTATTATTGAATCCGCCGATTTCCCGCATAAAAACGCCTACGGGCCGGCCGCGATATGCCAGCCCGATCGCGGGAATTCGATTTGCATGAGAAGCCCTATGCGCCAGGTTAAGGGGTTGTCACAATAACCGGCGCCTAACTTTTGAAACTGGTTGGCGGAGAGGATTCCTTAGGAATCGCCTTAAGCTGAAACTGTTCAGAGTTGAGGGGAAGTGAGCAACCGGCGGCATTCCAGGAGGGGATTGAGACCTCTGGCCCGCCAGGTGCCAAAGAGGGATGCCAAGGTCATCTTGCTGTCGGCGCCCTGCCCTGAGCGGGCGCCGCCGCTGATCTTGCGACTGGTTACCAGATGCCGCAGGCTCCGCTCGGCGGCGTTGTTGTCTGAGGGCACGGCTGGGTCCGACACGAAGACAAACAGTTCCTTGATGAACCGTTCCATGCGCCGGCAGAGCTTGGCCTGAACCGCCAGGGGATCTTTAAGGAAAGGCCGCGCCAAGACCATTAGTTTCTCCTCCAGCATTAGCTGGGTGCGATGGCCTGGCTGGGCTCGGGGAAGGACCGAGGCCTTGGCCTCCGTGTAGACCTGGTGAACCGCCTCGGCCCACTGAGCCAGCCCAGCGTCTTCTGGGTACAACCCTTTCAGGTCATGGATATCCCGCAGCAGATGAGCCCAGCACCGTTGCTTCAGGCCCGGGTAGTGGTTATAGGCGGCGTAGAAATCACTGACCAACACTCCGCTGAAGGAGGAATCCAGCACCTCATCCACCACCCCCTTATCCCGACCCCGACGCAGGAAGTATCGTTCGCTGGGAGTGCTGAAGGTCCAAACATAGCCGTTGCTCCCGTCCTGGCGCCAGCCGGTTTCGTCGCCCTGCACCACGGGACTGGCGCGGACTTGCTCGAGCACCTCTCGCACCGCCGTCTCAGCCTGACGGGCTACTCCATGGACGGCCTGGACCGATGGCGCCAACACTCAGGTGCAACTGATGGACGCTCTCCAGGTACCATTGGATGATTCTTATGGGCAACCGTCCCTCCTCCCGCAGGGTCACCATCAGGCTTACCAGATTGACCCCCAGGCGCTGCTGGCCCAGAACCACCCCCTGCAGGGCCTCTTTGGGCAGCCGGCGCCGCTGGCATACCGGACAGATGCGGGCTACCAGAGCGTGCTCGGTCACTTCTACCGGAGCCACCGGTAGCTCAATGACTTCCCGAGTTCGCTGTACCCATCCGCCGTTCAGGTGAGTCCCGCAGTCGGGACAGACCGCCACGGCATGCTCCACCCGCCGGGTAGGAGTCATGCGCTGGCGGGCGAAGCCATGGCGGCGCGGCTTTCTGGGCTCCTTTTTCTCCGGCGCTTGCCGGCTGGAGTGCGGCTGATTACCCGGCATCCCCGACGACCCGCGCCGGTTGGGACGGGATTCCAGAACCCCAATCCGCCTTTGCAAATCGGCAATGACTCCCCGCTGGCCGGCAATTATCTCCAGCAGAGTTTCGCCACTCGCCGCGTTCAGGTCTAGTTCAGTGTCCACCTCCCTGGTATGCCACAACTCCCCCGGCCATGCCAGCGTTTTTCCAACGGCTTTGAGCCAATTCACCTCATCAACTCTGAACAGTTACCTTCCGCTTTGAACCAGGGCATCTCAACGGCTTCGTGAGGCCACAGGAACTCAAAACCGGCGTCTAACGCTGGCTTCCTGTCCAGGTCTTCCCTGTCGCCAATATGGTAATAGACGTCCGCTTCGAACTTTGCCATGACATCTGGAAGCATATGTTTCGACACGACGAAGTGCACCGGTATGTTGTGTCTATCCCAGATTGCCTGTTGTCCGCTCATGGGGCGGTCAGAACAACTGCCGATCAAGAACCCCTTCTCTTGGACCATTCTCACCATATCCATGGTGAGAACTCCAGGCGGGTCGCCGACCTCCAAAGTGCCGTCAATGTCAAAACTTATCAGTGTGACCAAGCAGGTTCCTCTCTTCTTAGATTGTAGTCGCCCGTTTGCCGCGAGCCTGTCGAATCATAGCGCCCTTCAGCAAGTTCAGGGCGAACGTATTTTGAAAGAATTTTGAACGTATTTTATTAGGGGTTTGCTCAGACACGAACCTCTAATCGGGAGTCGCGCTCCACACCGTAAAGTTGCCGCCCATGGGCATGGGACCGCCGGAGACGGCGATCTCAGGTTTTACGCCCGTGACCGCGCGGGGCCCCGCCCGTCCCTGCAACTGCTGGATGCAGTCGGTGTGCATCCAGAAACGGCTGCGGCCGCTTCCGATGTTTCCGCCGCTGGGTAGAACCGGGTTCGGGCCTTCGATACTGATATCAGTCTGGTAAAAATCCAAGGCGTCGCCAAATTTCATGCCCCGGTAGCCAAGACCTTCAATGTGAAACTGATGGAACAGGGCGAAGCCGTCATACATGTTTTCGAAGGAGAGATCGTCTGCCGTGATTCCGGCGCCGCCGAGTATCTTCCGCCCGGTGCTGCCGGTTTCCGCCTGAACCTCGTCCAGGGTTGGGGTCATGCTTCTGAGCCTGCCCCTGCTCGACGCGTGGTTGAGGATGTAGACCGGTTTTTGCTTCATGTCCTTGGCTCGTTCGGCGGTTGTGAAGAGGTAAGCCGCGGACACCATGATTGGAATATCGTTATCAAACAGGCTCGCCGGCTTGGCAATCCACCGGGCAGCCAGATAATCTTCCGGCGTCAATTGCTCGGGCCGGTGCTGGGCCCAGTACCCTTCAGGAAACATCAGGCCGTTCCGTCTTGAGTTCTGCATAAACGGAGCCATCATATCGTGGGTTTTGCCATATCTCCGGCAATACTCGGCGAACTGCAAAGCGGTGCCCCAGGAACCAGGCGGGCCCCAAATCGTGCGGCCCGGGCCAATCGCGTAAGTCCCGGAGACCTCGCTGGCGGCGCTGACTCCTCCCTGATTGTACCGGCCTTCCAGGTTATGCCAACCCTTTAAAACCAGGCAGGTGTGGGTACGGCCCTCACCGACTGCCTGGGCGGCGACGACGATGGAGTGGGACATACAACCCGGACCATACATGGTGAATTTGACGTTGGTGAGTTCCGGCATGTTTTTTAAGATCCATTCGGAGCTCAGCTTGGCGATGCCGTCCAATGGATCGTCTGTTTGGTTATAGGCGTTGATCGCATCCATGGGCATAGGGTCGCCGGCCTGCCAGTGAGCCCCGGTTGTCGTCACCGGGTCGAGGACCAAACCGTCGATCTGGTCGGGCGAGACACCTGCGTCCGCTATGGCCGCCCTGAGCGCCACGATGCTGTTGGCGCCTAGAGTATGCTCGGCCGTTCCGTCCCAACGGCGGGCGGTGGGCGAATGCCCGACACCGACGGCCGCCACTTTGCCTTTGTGTTCCCAAACCCCCAATCCCTCTGTGGCTCTATACATGGAAGCTGGAGCATTCTGAGTTGTCATTGTTCACTCCTTTTGCGGGCTTTTAATTAATCAATTGATAAATGGGTTTAGCTAACTACCCGCCATTCCGGGACTTTTTGGCCGTTGGCGGTAGCCTCAAACAGAACCTCAACGCTGGCGCCCACCGGGACATCGTCCACCGGAGTGCCAGGCAGATGAGAATACATCTGTATGTCCGGATCCTCGTCCAGCATGACCACGGCAAGGTTGAACGGTTGGTCTTCCTGAAGCGATTTTATGGGGCAATCGTAAACCACGCAGTAGTTGTATATCTTGGCCCGCCCGCTCATTTGCTTCCATTCCAGCTTGTCGCCTGATCCGCATTGGCTGCATGCCTGCGCCGGCGGATGTTGGAGTCTACTACAGGCGGTGCAGTTCTGGATAACCAGCTGCCCGTCGTTGGCTGCCTCCCAAAATGGTTTGGTGAGTTCATCGGGTATCACACCCTGCTTAACCATATATTCCTCCATCGTTGGCCGGTTCGTTGGCCGGTTCGTTGGCCGGTTCGTTCGCCGGTTCCAATGCATAACGAAAAGTAGATCGAGTAGCTTTACATGGTCAACAATATTCACATTTTGCGAATATGTCAAAAGGTTGGCGGCGGAGAATTTGCAAATTCGCCGGTACGTGCGGCAGGGTGGCGAAGACGGGCGGTGTCATTGCGGCTGGACGGAGCCGCATTCGTTCGTCTCTGCATCCCAGGACTCAGCTATGCCGCCAGCCCTGGCGCGTCACCGAATGGGGACCGAATTCTTGAACAACCCCCCTTGATTGTCACCTGTTTCCACCCTCAAATTCACCCCGATTTTCACCTATGCGGGCGATATACGCCAAACAATCGCCACTTCATAATCCTTCTTACCAGGGGTTTCCCGCACAAACAATGTTGGCAATAATTTAAGAGGGTGAATTATGAAGGTAAGAATATCGGTAAATAGAATGATAATGCTGGGAATGATGATGATTTTGATGTCCTTGGTCACGGTCGTGTCCAACCCGGTATAACCAAACGAGGGCGTCACGAGATTGGAATCCGCAGACATTTACTGCGGACATCGACTACGGAGTGGCGGCGTTCTTTAGGCGTTCTTTATCGGTCCCGTGGTCCCAGAGGCGCTAGAAGCGCCATTAGATAAAAGATGTTTCCGGAGCTAATCGGCGGCCAACAACCGGCGCCACCACACCCGTGTATGCCTGGCGGGCGGCAGGGAGGATTACTGGAGTAGGACGTGGAGTTCCTGAACCTCCCTGCGGCGGGCGTCCAATTCCTCTCCCTGACTCCGTACTTGGCCTTGAAGCGCCTCTATGAGCCGGTTCTTGTCGTCCTGGTCCTGCCGGACAACGTCCGGTACGCTTTCCCGGGCGTCCTGTAGGTCCGGTCTCGGAGTTTCCGCCGCGGTAGGCGAAATCTTTCCGGCTTGCTCATTCCCGGCTTGCTCGTCCACCGAAACGTACCAACGGCCGTCCTGTTTCGTCGCCTCCATGCTGCCCCGGGCTACCCGCTTTCGTACAGCCTCCGGGGTGATCCCCAGCCTGCCCGCGACTTCCGAGATGTCCATCAATGCCTGGTTTCCGTCCATGATATTGTCCTCCTGCGTACAGGACAGGGTACAGGGCCGGACAGGACTAAACGTAGGCCGCGGGATGCGGGTTTGCAGCAGAATGGGCCTTGTCGATCTTGGGCAGGTTTATTGGGCTTCGGCTGGGTGAATCAAGGGGATTTGGTTGCTGGCGGGGCGGTTTGAGGCGACTGTAGTTAAAAAGAGAGGAATCTTGAGGGTGGTGGTGCCGAGGGACAGAATCGAACTGTCGACACCGGCATTTTCAGTGCCGTGCTCTACCAACTGAGCTACCTCGGCCAACAGGTTCAATATTAAGTTGGACTTTGTAAAGCTGTCAAGATGATGATTGGCCGTTTCCAGCGGCAGGACGTTGGCTGTGAAAGCTGGAGCCCGCCGCGGTCCCCACGTGAGAGCTGAATTTGCCGGAGCAAGTTCCATCGGTGCTGGGTCCAATTGATAACTGTCTGGGCTTGGACGTATAATAGGATGAGGATCAGGATGCCAATTTTCTAGGAGGAAATCAGCCATGGTCGATGTTCTTACCGGCACCTCTACGCTTAAAGAGGGACACGCCCAGATGCTTAAGGGCGGCGTGATCATGGATGTGGTTACTCCAGAGCAGGCGATTATAGCTGAACAAGCAGGCGCCGTGGCCGTCATGGCTTTGGAAAGAGTCCCCGCGGATATTCGCGCCGACGGCGGTGTTGCCCGGATGACCGATCCGGCCATCATTTGCGCCATTATGGACGCGGTGAGTATCCCCGTGATGGCCAAGGTCCGTATTGGGCATTTTGTAGAGGCCCAGGTACTGCAATCTCTAGGCGTCGACTATATTGACGAATCTGAAGTGCTGACTCCCGCTGATGAGTTGCACCACATATGGAAGCACGATTATGCAGTGCCTTTCGTCTGCGGATGCCGGGATTTGGGCGAGGCTCTTCGCCGCATCTCTGAAGGCGCGGCCATGATTCGGACCAAAGGCGAGGCCGGCACCGGCGACGTTGTCGAGGCGGTCCGTCACATGAGAGCGGTTCAGGACCACATCCGTAAATTGCAGAATATGCCTGACGACGAACTGGTGGTCGAAGCTAGGGATTTGGCCGTAAGCCTGGACCTTCTGATCAAGACCAAGGAAATGGGCCGTATGCCGGTGGTTAACTTCGCCGCCGGAGGTGTGGCCACACCTGCCGACGCCGCCTTGATGATGCAGTTGGGCGCCGACGGTTGTTTCGTAGGCTCCGGTATCTTCAAATCCGGAGACCCAGCGCCGCGAGCCTATTCCATCGTCCAAGCAGTCACCCACTACAACGACCCCAAGATCATCGCCGAGGTGTCTAAAAACTTGGGCGAGCCGATGGTGGGAATCAGCGCTAAGTCCATCCCTGAAGAAGAATTGTTGGCCTCGCGGAGCCGCTAGTACCGTATCATCAGGCCAACGCGTCTCGCTGGCGAAAATTAGGTGAGCCCATTCTCAACCTGCCTTGGGTATGAGTTGATCTAGGCAGACACCGGGGGTCCATGTAGACCGGATCCCTCCAGCAATATAATCGCAAGGGAGCAACCAGAGCAGGACGATTTGAAAATTGGCGTTTTGTCAGTCCAAGGCGATTTCGCTGAACACATTGCCTCGCTGAGAAAGCTAGGAGTAGAAGCCCCGGAAGTAAGGTTGCCCCATCAGATGGATGATCTAGACGGGTTGATCATCCCTGGCGGTGAGAGCACCACTCTCAGCAGGCTGATGTCAATATATGACCTCAGGAAGCCGGTGGAGCAACTGAGCCGTGATGGGAAGGGTTTGTGGGGCACCTGCGCCGGAATGATAATGATGGCCCGGGAGATCACCGAGGAAGATCCGGAGCCCATGGGCTTGATGGACATTGGCGTCCAGCGAAACCGCTTTGGCCGGCAGATCGACAGCTTTGAGCAAGACTTGGATGTGGATGCCTTTGAAGGCGGACCTTTCCACGGGGTATTCATCCGGGCGCCAGGGGTGATGCGGGTGGGCGATGGCGTGCAGGTCTTGGCTTCGTTGCCCGCCGGTGAGCCGGTTGCGGTTCGCCAAGACAATATGCTAGCTTCCTCGTTCCATCCGGAATTGACCAACGACACCCGATTCCACCGGTATTTCGTCGATATGGTGTCACCGGGGAGCGTTCACCCTCGGTGATTGCAGCTTTGCGAATAAGCGATGCCCTTCGCAGCATCATATTCCACGAGCTGAAGGGCCCGAACTTGGCCTGCGCCAAGGCATCGATATCGTCTTCCCAGTCCTTTGCTTCCCGTGGCTTCCGGGCGCGAGGCTATGAGTTCGTCTCATTTTGGAAAGACGCGCTGATCCAACGCCAAGACAGGGTGACACAGGTTTGCCGGGATGGTCAGAGCTTGAGAGGGGCGGGGTCGGCGCGGATGCGCCGCGGGCTCAAGGTTTGGGAGATCGACCACCTTTATCTTCAGGAACCTCCGCCCGGTGTTGATTTTCCAGAAGACGATTTCGCGAGTTTACTGGATGATCTGGTCCTAGCCGCCAGGGAAAGGGGCGCCGAAAGGGTGTTTTTGAGGTGCTTCGCTGGCAGTGAAGTGACTCATTTGGCCCAGCGAGCGGGGTTTTTCCATTACTTTAACCAAGTGCTGTTGGAAAAAGATGTTACGCCGGAAACTTCAGATGGAAGTGACAGCGCCGAGTTCGTGAGGGACAGGCTTCCCCACGACACCCATGGATTATTTCAGTTGTTTTCCGCCGCCACTCCCCAACATGTTCGTGTCGGGCTGGGTTTTACCTTGGAGCAATGGAGAGATGCTCAAGAGCCTCTGGAGGGCCATGAGTGGGTGGCTCATCACAATGATAGATTGACCGGATGGGTGGCCGCAGGCGCCCAAGGGGCGGACACCTACGGCGAGTTGATGATCCACCCAGCCCATCCCGAATTGCTGCCGGTGATGGCCCGTCTGATATTGTCCCAACCTGGACCCCAAAAATGGTTGGTTCCGGACTATCAAGAAGCAACTCACGATTTGTTGTCGCGGAGGGGATTTCGGGAAACATCAGAATACGCCATATTGGCCAAGACCGTGGCTGCTCGAGAATTCAGCCACTCTAGGGCCGCCGTGGAGGCCTGAGGTTGATCAATACCCAAGAATTATCGGACGAAAAGGCGATTCAAGAGTTGAATCAACTGTTGGAAGTTTTGCCGCCGAATCTGGCGGAAACCCTACGGGCCCGAGAAGACTTGAACACCCTGCTAGAGGTGGTCTTGGATTTGGGCCGGCCGCCCGAAGCCAGGTTCTTGAGCGGCGATGTGGCGCTGGACCATGAAGAGGTGGCGCGTGAGGACCTGGAAGAGCTGATCGACCGGGTGGGTGAATTTGGGGAGGACAACCGAGCTGGTATCGAAAGGACACTTCACCGAATCTCGGCCATACGCAATCGCCGGGGTCAGGTGGTGGGTATTACTTGCCGCGTGGGCCGGGCGGTCTTCGGCACGATAAAGATCATCGAAGATTTGGCGTTCTCCGGAAAGAACATCCTTTTGCTGGGCCGGCCGGGGGTGGGCAAGACGACCATGCTGAGGGAAATGGCCCGGATATTATCTGAGACTGCCGGTAAACGGGTGGTGATCGTAGACACGTCAAATGAGATTGCCGGAGACGGAGACGTTCCCCACTCCGCAATCGGCCGGTCCCGCCGGATGCAGGTGACTACCCCAAGCCGCCAGCATGCTGTGATGATCGAAGCGGTGGAAAACCATATGCCCGAAGTCATCATCATCGATGAAATGGGCACCGAGGAAGAAGCTGCAGCGGCCCGCAGCATCGCCGAGCGTGGAGTTCAACTAGTGGCCACCGCCCACGGAAATACTTTGGACAACCTGATCATGAACCCTACGCTGTCCGACCTGGTTGGAGGGATTCAGACCGTAACCTTGGGAGACCAGGAAGCCCGCTACCGGGGGACCCAAAAGACGGTCTTGGAGCGAAAGTCTCCGCCTACCTTCGACGTGGTTGTGGAGATACAAAGCTGGGAGCGATTGGCGGTTCACGAGGATGTGACCCACGTAGTGGACCAATGGCTGCGAGGATTTCCCATCGCGTCGGAGATTCGCTGGCTGGATGATGACGGCGAAGTGCATCGCGACCAAGAGGCGCCCCGGCGCAGTGATTCCGCAACGGCGCCTTGGGCGGTAGACGGGGGCCGGAGGGGAGGAAGGTCGTCCCATCTAAAGCAGGCTGAGAACGGCGTTGCCGATGTCCAGACGAGGGTTGAGGCAGAACCGGCAAGAGATGGTGAGACCGGGCCGGAAAAGGACCTCAGGGTGTTTCTCTTTGGCGTGGGACGAGATAAGTTGGAGGCGGCCGTAGCCGAAGCAGGAATCCCCGTGGAAGTGGTGAACGAACTTCGACGGGCCGACGCGGTCCTCACCACTAAGACCCATTACCGCCGGGGTAGCCACCTGGTCAAGTCCGCAGAATCGGCGGGCACACCGGTATACGTGCTGCGCAAGAACACCATGCCTCAAGTGCAAGACTTCCTACACACCTTGACCAGGGAGCGAAACGGCGGAGGCAATCGGTCACAACGGTCTGAGGAAGACTTCAAGGAAACCTTGGAACAGGCATTGCAAGAGGCCGAGCTAGCAGTACAAAAGGTGTTGGGTGGGGAGAGTTCAATCAAATTGACTCCCCAGCGTTCCTACGTCCGCCGGCTACAGCACATACTGGGCCAACGGTACAACCTGTCGTCCATCAGCCATGGCCGGGACCCGGAGCGCTGCGTCATGTTTTACAAGCCCTAAGCATCAAGGTTTGTTCCGGGCTCCAGGCTCAAGGACGACAGTGGCGGCATTTATCGTATTCGAAGGCATCGACGGCTCGGGTAAAAGCACTCAAGCACGGGCATTGTATCGCCGTTTGGTCCGCGGGGAATACCCAGTTCTACTGACCCACGAGCCCGGCGGCACGCCCCTCGGCGAGTCGCTGCGGCGTTGGGTCAAGCGGCGCCCAGGCCTCTATCCTCTTACCGAGCTATACCTCTTCAACGCCGCCCGTGCCCAGTTGGTGGAGCAGGTGATTCGGCCGGCTTTGGCAAAGGGAGTCACCGTTTTGGCCGATAGGTATGTTGCTTCAACAGTGGCCTACCAGAGCTATGGCCGGGGTTTGGACCTAAATCTTGTCCAGCAGGCGAACCGGGCAGCCTCCGGCGGGTTGTCGCCGGACTTGACCGTGTTTCTAGATGTGCCTCCAGAATTAGGCGGCGTGAGAAAAGGGAGAGGCGGCCAGGATAATTTCGATTCCGCGCCGTTGGAATTCCACCACACGGTGAGGCAGGGGTATCTGGACCAGGCTATAGCTCAATCCAAAGAATCGGGACCAGATTGGCTGGTGTTAGACGGTTCGCGGTCCAGAACCCAACTGGCCGAAGAGATATGGGCAAAAGTACAGCCCCTCCTGTAAAGGAGGGGCTGTTTGTTTCCGCATTTAAGTTCCCCAGGGGGATTTAGTCTGCGGGGGCGGGAACGAGAGTCTCAATCTTCGCCGCGATGACCTTTTTCATCTCCCGGACCCTAGCCAGGTCAGGATAGATGTTGCCTTCGCCCTTCTTATCGAAGATCCGCTCGCCATCCAGGAATACTTCCATGATTCCCTGGCCGCGGGGGGAAATGGTTACCGCTGCGTCTGGGCCATAAGCCCTGAAGAATTCATTCGCCATCCACGTGGCGGTAGCGAGATGCTGTCAAGGTACGCAGTAAGTGATTTCCAGTTGTACTTTTCCTTCCATAAGAACGCCTCCTTGAACCCTAGTATTCGGGTTAAATGCTAGTTTAGCTGAAAACCATCAGAAGTCAATGATGCTGGCGACACCGGTGGCGCTGATTCCGAATGATTCACCCTGCTACCGGGGTTTCTTTCTGGGACCGATGGTCTTCAAGTAACCCTGGTAGTTCCGGCGCATCTCTTCCACAGAGTCGCCGCCGAACTTCTCAACAAAGGCGTTGGCCAGCACCAGGGCAATCATGGACTCGCCGATCACCCCCGCCGGAGGGACCTGGCAAACATCGGAGCGTTCGAAGTGCGCTAGAACCTCCTCGCCGGTGTCCAGGTCCACCGATGGCAGAGGATTGACCATGGTGGCGATGGGTTTAATGCCGAATTGGGCCACCAGGGGCATGCCGTTAGTCATTCCGCCCTCGGTCCCCCCCAGCCGATTGGTTTTCCTTTGCCAGGGATGATCTGGGTCAGTCACAGGCTCGATAACGTCCTGAACCAACGAGCCGCGCTGCTGAACGACCTCCCAGCCGGGGCCAACGGAAACGAACTTGACGGCGTTAACGGACATTAACGCCTGGGCAATGAGGCCGTCGATCTTGCGGTCCCAGTGGACGTGGGAGCCCAAACCGATGGGCACGTTTTCGGCGATGACCTCGACGGTTCCTCCCACAGTGTCGCCCGCTTCTTTAGTGGCGTCGATCTCGGCCATCATGCGTTCCCCGCCCTTGGGGTCGGAGCATCGGACAGGAGACTCTTCCACGGCCTGCCAGTCTATGTTTTCAGGGATGTCCGCGGTGATCCTGCCAATGGAGATAACGTGGCTGTGCATGATTATGGCAAACTCTTCCAGCAGGCGGATGGCCACGGCCCCGGCGGCCACTCGGGCGGCGGTCTCCCGGGCGCTGGCTCTTTCCAAGACGTTGCGCACGTCGTCAAACCCGTACTTGAGGGTTCCCGGAAGATCGGCGTGGCCGGGACGGATGCGGGTAACCCTCCGAGAACGGGCGTCCTCTGGATCGTGCTCCACCTCGCTGATGGACATGGATTGCTGCCAATTGACCCAGTCCTTGTTCTCCATGGTCATGCCGATGGGGCTGCCCAGAGTCCGGCCCTGTCTCACCCCAGAGGTGATAACGGCGTGGTCCTGTTCTATGAGCATACGCCCGCCGCGGCCATAGCCCTTTTGGCGGCGGCCAAGTTGGACTCCGATATAGTCTTCGTCCAAACGCAGTCCCGCCGGGACCCCCTCGACGATGATAACCAAACCGGGGCCGTGGGACTCGCCCGCGGTGAAAAACCGGATCATCTAGAAATCCTCAATATGTGATTGGGTGTGGGGTTCGTTTCGGGCCGCGCCAATTTCTCCAGGGTTCAACTTCGAGATTCCATGGCCCGCAGCGCGGCTTCTAGCATCACTGGAATCGGGGCCGGTTGACCCGTCCACATCTCGAAGGAGGAGGCGCCTTGGTACACCAGCATATGTATGCCGCCCAGGGTTCGGGCTCCGGCCCGTTCGGCCTCCCGCAACAGGGGAGTTTCCCTTGGATTATACACCAGGTCATTGATCAGGGCCCCAGTAGGTATTTGGGCGCTCAAGAGGGGAGAACTGCCTTCGTCCGGGCCGTGGGTCATGCCCATGGTGGTGCAATTCACGATCAAATCGGCTGATTGGACCGCATTGTCAAACCCGGCGCCGGTTAGGGAGACCGCGGCGGATTCGATGCCGTTGTCCGCGGCCAGTTGGGCCAACAACTGGGCCCGGGCCAACGTCCTGTTGGCGATGGTCAGGCTGGCGGCGGAATCCCGACTCAGGGCTAGGACCACGCCCCGGGCCGCTCCACCGGCCCCCAGAACCAAAATGCGGCGCCCCTGGGCGTGGAAGCCACCCTCCTGTCGCAACGCCCGCAAAAAGCCTGTGCCGTCGGTGTTGTGGCCCGTGAGGCTGGCGTCCCCGTTGGCGTCAGGGCGGTTGACGATGGTGTTGACGGCGCCAGCGGCTGTGGCCCAATCGTCAACCTCGTCCAGAAACGGGATCACCGCTTCTTTGTGGGGCAAAGTCACATTGATGCCCAGGGTCCCTGGCTCCCGAAGTCCGCCAACGAAGGCGCCGACGTCATCCGGCGCCACCTGCCACGCTTGGTATGTGGCGCCGATGCCCAAATGATCCAGCGCCGCCTGCTGAAACACAGGCGAGATGGAATGCCCGATGGGATAGCCAATGATGCCGAGGCGTTGTGTCATGGGACGGCGGAGCGAGCGTCAACCCGCAAGTTGCTCCAAAATCTCACTCAGGTGTCGCTGGCGTTCTTTCAGGTCTTGGAGTCTTGCTTCTTCGGTCTCTACGACCTCCGGCTTGGCCTTTTCCCGGAAGTTGGGGTTGGACACCAACTTTTCCACCCGGTCCATATTTTTGACGCATTCGTCCAACTCGGCGCGCAATCGTTGCTGCTCCTCGCCAAGATCCACCACTCCTTCCAGGGGCAGGTGAACCACGACCGGGTTGACCACCAGGGTCACGCCCCGCCGGCCTCCGGTCCTATCGGCGCCGGGGGCCAGAATGCGCAGGGGCTCTATGCGGGAGAGCGCCTGAATCATAGGGGCTTCCTCTTCCAGTGTGGACCGGAAGCCGTCGGTTTCGACTAAGGCTTCCAGATGCTGGTTGGCCGGGATGTGCAACTGTGAACGGGCGTTGCGCACGGCCCGGATGGTCTGCATCACTATGGATATCTGTTCCTCCGCCTCCCGGTCGATGCGGTCTTCGTCAGCCTGCGGGTAAGGGGAGATCATCACGGACTGGGGCAGATCTCCTTCCCGTGGCAACCCGGGCATCAAAATCTGCCAGATCTCCTCGGTGATGAAAGGCATGAAGGGATGGAGTGCGCGGAGTGTGCGCTCCAGAACGTGGGCCAGCGTCGGCAGCGGAGACAGGGCGCCGGCTGACCGGATCCTGATCTTGGCCATCTCGATGTACCAGTCGCAAAAATCGTTCCAGATGAAGTCATACAGCTTTTGCTGGGCCTCTCCCAGTTCGAAGGTTTCCAGCGACTGGTTTACTTCCAACAGCATCTGGTTCAGGCGGCTGACGATCCAACGGTCTTCCCGGTGCTCCAGGTTTGGCAGGCCGTACCAGCCTTCGGTTCCGGTGTTGCCTTGCAGGCTCGTTAGTACGAATCGGGAGGCGTTCCACACCTTGTTGGCGAAATTCCGCGCCGCCTCCACCCGGCCTTCCGAGAAGCGCAAATCGTTTCCGGGGGCGGCGCCGGTGGTCAAAGAGAAGCGCAAAGCGTCGGTGCCGTACCGCTCAACCAACTCCAGGGGGTCCATGGTGTTGCCCCTGGTCTTGCTCATCTTGGCGCCCGTGGCGTCCCTGACCATGCCGTGGAGAAAAACCGTGCGGAAGGGGACCTGGCCCGTGTTTTCCAGGCCCATCATGATCATCCGGGCGACCCAGAAAAACAGGATATCGTACCCGGTTTCCAGCACGGAGGTGGGGTAAAAGTAATCGAGGTCCTCCGTTTTTTCCGGCCAACCCAAAGTCGTGTGAGGCCAGAGGCCGGAACTGAACCAGGTGTCGAGCACGTCAGGATCCTGCCGAAGGTTTGCGCCGCCGCATGATGCGCAGCCGGTGGGGTCTTCCACCGAAGCCGTCTGTTCTCCGCAGTCATCGCAGTACCAAACGGGAATCTGGTGGCCCCACCACAGCTGGCGGCTGATGCACCAATCGCGGATATTCTCCAGCCAGTTCAGGTAAACCCTGGTGAACCGTTCTGGCACGATGTTTATATCGCCCTGGACTACGGCGGCGTAAGCTCGTCCGGCGATGGTTTCCGGTTGGTCGTGGGCGCCCAGGTTTAGGAACCATTGGAGACTGACCAGCGGCTCCACCACCGAGTTGCAACGTTGGCAGTGGCCCACCGAGTGCGGGTAGTCCTCTACCTTTTCCAAAAGGCCCAGGGAGTCCAGTTCGGCAACAACGTCTTGGCGAGCCTGGAACCGCTCTACGCCGGAGTATTTCCCCGCGGCATCGGTCATGTTGCCGTCCAGGCCGATGATCGTGACGATGGGCAGCCCGTGGCGCTGGCCGATCTCGAAGTCCACCGGGTCGTGGCCGGGCGTCACCTTCAATGCCCCGGTGCCGAATTCGGTGCTAATGGCTTCGTCGCCGACTATTGGTATGCTGCGGTCCGTGAGGGGCAGGCTCACCCTTCGACCCTGGTATTGGCTATATCTTGGGTCTTCTGGGTGGACCGCGACGCCGGTGTCGCCCAACATGGTTTCGGGCCGCGTGGTGGCTACCGTTATGAATGCGCCGGAGATCTCGTCGCCGGACTCGCTGAGAACCAGATAGCGGATGTGGTACAGCTTGCCGTCGTGGTCTTCGTGCTCCACTTCCAGGTCCGAAAGAGCGGTGGAGCAGCGTGGGCACCAATTGATGATGCGCTCGTGACGGTAGATCAACCCCTTATCGTAAAGATTGACGAAAGTGGTGCGGACTGCCTTGCTTGGTCCCGCGTCCAAGGTGAACCTGTGGCGGTCCCAATCCGCGGATATTCCCAAGCGGCGGGACTGCTCGTGGATCAACCCGCCGGATTTGGCCACATGTTCCCATACCAATTCGACGAATTTTTCCCGGCCCACTTCTTGCCGGCTTGTCCCCTGGGCAGCTAGCTGCTGCTCGACGACCCACTGGGTGGCGATGCCCGCGTGGTCTGTACCCGGCACCCAAAGGGTGGGTATGCCGGTCATGCGCCTCCAACGCACAAGAGCATCTTCCAGGGCCTTTTCCAAAGCGTGGCCTAGGTGGAGCTCTCCGGTGACGTTGGGAGGCGGCATGGTGACGGTGAACGGAGCCTGGCCCTGTTTTATTACGGGCGTGAAGTAGCCGTTGTCTATCCAGGAGTCATACACCCGCCTCTCGACATCGGCGGGGTTATATGCGCTGGGCATGGATGTAGATGGTTTGGAGGACATATCTGGCACTCGGAATCAGGTTTGATTTGGCATACAGATTGCTGAAGCGGCGGGCGAAACCGGGATTCTAGCCAGTATATCATCGGCCTGGATGGCCGTCTGCGTGGCCCGCGGGGTATTGGCGAGCCTTTTAGAAACGGAGAATTGGCGCCGGCCACCGCTCATGGTGAGCCCTTCGGCTCGGCTCAGGACATGCTTGTCGAACCACGGGTTCAACTCAAGAACTCTCCCGAACCCGTGTTAACTGTTGATCATCAGCAGGAATCCTTCGACAGGCTCAGGATGAGGGGGATTGGAGCAGGCATCAATTCGTGGACCATTACCGTAGTTCAACCCAAATTCCACACCGGCTGCTTGGAATCACTCGTAAAGATGGCTGAGCAGGCCGTTGGCGGCGGGGTCCAGGCTTTTGCCGGCGAACCCCGGAAAGTCGGCGTCGTACCGGTAGGCCCTGAATACCCGGTTGGCGTGGCCAAAACGCTCGTCGTGGCCATAAAAAGGATTGACGTATTCCCACACCATCTCGCCGTCATGGGTCACTTCAAACACCCGGCCGGTCATACCCTCGCAAATCAGGGTATTGCCGTTGGGCAGCCTTTGGGACCCGCTGATAAATGAGCTGAAAAACTCCCAGGGCGGCTGGGTCTTGTATTCCCACTCGATCTCGTTGGTCTTGGGGTTCACTTCCAAGATCCTGGAGCCCGGACTCGGCGCTGTCAGGGCGTGCCAGCCATTGTCGAAGATCAAGATATTGCCGTTCTCGAGCAGATTGGGGTCGTGTTGGTGGCCCAGTTCTTCCCGGCCCCATTTCCAGGCGAAATCGCCGGTAGCCTTGTCTACAATGGCCACCTGGTCTAATAATCGCCAACTAGTGAGTATGTTGCCGTCGGGCAATACGTGGCAGGTATTGGTATGGGTCCACTCGTCCCGCCGGTGCAGGGGGCAGATGGCGTCAGCCACCGGATCCAGGTGCTCGTGGGCGTGCCACTCCCAGGCGGTGTCGCCTTGAGGAGTCACCTCCCGGAAGTAGTCGCACCACATGCCTTCGGGAGGCTCGGATCCCGGCACACCGCCCTGCACCTTTTTCATCGTTTCCGGCGGGACCAACTCCCAGCCGGTGACCATGGTGTTGCCGTTCGGCAGGCGGCTGAAATCGTGGTGAAGGGTTGGCTCTTCATATTCCCAAACGCGCTCGCCCTCCCAGTCGAATTCCAGAATCACTCCGCTTTTGCCGCCGATGTTCACCGGGCCTTTGTTGGTTCTGCCCCCGATCAGCAGGTGCCCGTTGTCCAGCAAATACCCGTGATCGCCGGGCCGGTAAGGAAGTTGCCACCGGTGGACGATGCGGCCCTGCATGTCTAGCAGGTAGGAGTTGGTCCCTTCCATGGGGGAAATAAGGGTGTACCCCTGGTAGGCTTTGTCGGGTCTGTGGAGATTAAGGCCCAACTTCTTCATGCAATGCGCATCCTCTGCGGCTAGGCCGCTAAATCTCTAAGATAGATCGCTCCATACAGATGACATTCAGAATGCCATCGCATCGGACGAAGCGCCGTCAACAGGGTGGGGCCAATCGACTGTCCAGTCAAGTAGAAGGGTAGGGAAAATAGTAGCCGAAGGATATGGAGTTGAGCGGGGATTGCGGCAGGCTACATGCCGAATGCTTTCTTGTAGCTCAGGCTTATGCGGCGGCTCTCTGAATCAATCGTAAGGATCATCACCTTCACCGACTGCCCCTGATAGACGCACTCCTTGGGGTTGGTGACTTGCCGTGGCGACAATTCGGTGATGTGAACCAAGCCCTCCACGCCTTCTTCCAGTTTTACAAAGGCGCCGAATGGGGCCAGGTTGGTCACCACGCCTTGCACTATCTCGCCGATCTGATACCTCTCGGGAACGGTGTCCCACGGCGCCGGCAGCGTTCGTTTCAGGCTAAGACTGATTCTCTGGTTCTCAGGGTCCACCGCCAGGACGTAAACGTTGATGTCGTCTCCGACGCTCACCACCTCTTCAGTAGCCTTCACGTTGCCCCAGGAGAGTTCGGAGATATGAACCAAGCCCTGGACGCCACCGATGTCAACGAATGCGCCGAACCCGCGCACCGATACGACTTTGCCAGGCATGGTCACGCCGACTTCGATCTGTTCGATCATCTTGAGCCGCTCGTCTTCCTGGCGTTTGCGCCAGATGGAGCGTTCGGAGAGGATCAGCCGTTCTTGGTCTTGGTCCACTTCGATGACATCGAAGGGACACTCCTGACCGATCCGCTGCTCCAAGACGCCATCCTCAGAGGTTCCTGAATCAGGGGCCAGGTGGGAGAAGGGGACAAAGCCCCGAATGCCTCGATAATCCACCTCCATGCCGCCACGGTTGTGACCGGTGACCTTCGCGGTGACCATTCCTCCGAATTCCAGCGCATCATGCAACTCTTGCCACCAGAGATGCTCCCTGACTTGGTCGACGGACAAGAGCCCCATGTCTCCGGGTCCCTGGCCACCAAGTATGGCCACCAATAGCTTGTCGCCCTGCTTGATCTGGCTTAATTCTTCGGCGGAAATCGAGCGCATCTCGTCGGCGGGGACCACGCCTTCCATCTTCAGGCCCACGTTGACGATGATGCCTTCTTGATCGACGCGGACGACTTCACCCTCCATAGCCTCGCCGGGCTGGTACGAGCGGGGGCCCAAGACCTCTTCGGGCAATTCCGACATCTGGGAGTATTCGGCTGCGGATTGGTCAGAAGATTGCCCGGCGGATTGGTCAGAGGATTGATGTATTTCTTGCTCTTGCATCGCGACTTCACACCTGAGGGGATCCGTTTACAGCTATGGATTGCCGGTGGATTGCCTGTGTGGTAATGGCGCCACTGATGGGTAATTCTAGACCTGCGCCGCACCAGGTTCAACGGTTGGCGGGCCGCGTTTACGACAAAAGCCCGGGCGCCGGGAAAAGATAAAGGCGCACTACTGTGCGCCCTTATATACGTCATAGCCGCCGGGACGGTTTTGCGCCGTCTTTGCCGTTACCCTAAGGGTTTTGGGGCGGGAACGGGATTGAACCAAGGTGAGGCCCAAGCCAATTCAACTCGTTGGCCAGGTGCATGGCACCCGCCGTCACCAACCGGTCGCTGGTAACCTGTCAAGTTGAGCCGTCCCAGGTTATCTCTTCGGCCGGCGCCGGCAACTTGCCTACCATGGGAGGAGGAGGGGCGTTGACGGGGCGATAATAGATCGCGCTGGGCAGGTCTTTCTCAAACTCTCCCGCCATCACACCGTTCTTCCCGGGAGGCGCCGACAGCTGCATTCCTCCTAGAAACTCGGACGGAAACCCCGATTCTCTCCGTGCTGCCGTTTTCTTAGCGACGATTATCGATGTAACAGTGGGTTCTTGAACCGTATTACAGACACTATCATGCCACATTAGACTATAATACGTCTGTCTGGCGTAGCGCGAAACCCGGCCAATGGCTTTCCGGCCAGACTTCTAGTACTACAACGACGCGTTATGAGAAAACACGCTCAGGTCTTCTTCTTCAGCTACGGACCGTTCATCATGGGAGACTCGCACTCGTTCGTTGCCAGCTTCAAAATCCGCCCACGAGTTACCTTGTAGGATAACACGTCGTTGTAGTACTAGGCTGATGGTTGCCTCATAGAAAGCCAGAAGCATGTCTGAGCCAGCTGCCCTGGTGTCGCTGCTGCCCTGCTGGACCAGGGAGTTCAACCCTCCGATGATCCAGGCGACATCATCCACGTTGTAGACGTTTTTGGAGTTGAAAATGCCGATGGAGGGGTCGAAGTCATCGGCCATGGCTTGGAAGACAACATCGGCCGCTTGGCGGTGTTCGCCGCCGGGTTGGGCGGTGGCGATGGATAGAAGACCGGCCATGGCCGCGGCCTGATCCACCACGTCCTCGGAAACGAGGCCAACCAGGTTGGCGTCCGCGACGGTATTAGCCTTGGCCAGTGCGGATTGAGAAACGGCGGGATCGTCCGCGGTCGAGGCACGGTAGGTCAGCGCGCGAATGGCGGCGGCCGATTCTTTGGCCGACTCGGGCTCTCGGGCCTCCAAGGCCTTGAACAACCCGGTCGCCGCCTGCTCGAACATGGGATGCATGTCGGGATTGGCGTAACGCCCGCCGGAATCGCCGGTGAGCAGGGAGATGTCGGATAGGGTGTGCAACATAACCCAGTTGGCGGTGTAGTCCAGGCGCCCGTCGGAATCGCGGTACAACCCGTCATCCATGTTCAGCAGATTCTCCATGGCGTATTTGCCCTGGACCTGCGAGAGCATATTCATCATTACTCCGATGAAGCGTTGGAGAGCGCCGAAGTCGTCGGTTGGGGCGCCAAATTTTTCATTGGCGAAATTATGGGCCCACTGACTCAGCTTCAACATGGTCTCCGCTTGGGCCCGGACGCGAACGGTCTCATCGAAACTAGCCGGGTCCAGCCGTAAGCCTTCCAGGTCCAATGGTCCGAAATCGCGTGGATCGTTGACCATGTTTGGGCTCCCCGAGGCGAACATTGCTTGTAATGGAATCATATTTTGGGGAACCGTTAGAGGGTCGTCGGGGTTCTGAGCCACCATTTGCATCGCCTGGGCCATCATCTCCATGGGGGGCTGAAACGGGACTCCCATTCCAGAGGCCATGACTAAGGGCCCGAATTGGTCTCTAGAAAGCCAGTAGCCCTGCCACACCAGTGCGGCCGCGTTGAATTCGGGGTCTCCGCCTATGATTCCGCTGCCGGTCACTGGAGGCGTAACGGGGGTCACGGTTGCAGTAGGTGTCTCAGCGGCCACTTGGGTTGCCGTTGGCTGGGGTGTGGGGGCGGTAGTGGGAGTAGGGTCCGCGCTGGTGCAGGCCACTGCCGCCAGGGCTATCGTCCCTACGATGACGGCCAACCCCGTCTTGCTCAATCTGGGTAAGAGTTTCACCGGGTTTACCTCCTGGAATTTCGCATCCTCCGGCCGCGGCATGGCAAAGCAAGCCTGCCGGCGTGTGGATTGCGGCCAATTTATCGGAATGATTTGACGCCCGCCGGAGTTTGAGCGGCGGCCGGCGTTTTTGCGGTTAAGGGCTAAACCATGACGGCTAGCACACACGGGCGCCCAACCGTTAATTCTGATGAGTCGGTGACCCGGAAGGGTGCAGAAGCGCTGTGATGCGCCCTCAAATGCAACTAAAGAAGGGCCCCGCGATGAGGCGATTAAGCAGGGTGGCAGGAAGGGGTGTCGGGTCGATCTACGGCGCTGGCTGGTCCAGGGTTTGCAGGTCGTAGAGCTTGCGGTAGAGGCTGGGGCGGGCCAGCAGTGATTGGTGGTTGCCTTCTTCGGTGATGCGGCCATTTTCGAGGATGATGATTCTTTGGGCCCGGTGGAGAGACGACAGGCGGTGGGCGATTATCAGGGTGGTGCGGCCTTCGGTCAGTTGCTCAAGTGCGTCTTGAATCAAGGCCTCGGCCTCGGAATCCACGCTGGTAGTAGCTTCGTCCAGCAGCAGGACCGGAGAATCTTTCAGAAAGGCGCGGGCTAGGGATATCCTTTGGCGCTGGCCGCCGGACAGGGCCACCCCGCGCTGCCCAACCAGCGTTTCGTACCCTTGGGGCAGGGAGACGATAAAGTCGTGGATGTTGGCGTTTTTGGCCGCTTGTTCCACCTGGGCGTGTTCCGCCTGAGGGTCGCCGTACAGGATGTTTTCCCTGACGGTGGTGGAGAACAGAAAGGGGTCCTGTGAAACCAGGGATATCTGGCTTCGCAGGGATTGGACGTCCAGCGTGTCCAGGGGGATGCCGTCCAGCAAGACCCGGCCTGCCGTGGGGGTATAGAACCGCAATAGAAGGTTGATCAATGTGGTTTTTCCCGCCCCGCTGGTCCCCACCAAGGCCACCACTTCTCCAGGTTGTATCTCTAGAGAGAATCCGTTGAGGACCGGTCTCTCTGGATCGTAGGCAAAGTCGACGTTCTCGAATGTCACCTTGCCCGGAGTCCTGGGCAACAAAATGCCGGTGGGGTCTTCGGTGGTTTCAGCCGGTGAATCCAGCACGGCGAAGATCCTGGTGGCGGCCCCGACCGATCGCTGAATCTGGAAATTGGCTCGGCTCAGGCCTTTTAGCGGGTCGTAGAACCTGGTCAGGTAGCTCAGATAGGCTACCAGGGCGCCCAGGGTCATTTGCTCCGCTATCACCTGAGGAGCGGCCAGCCATACTACCAGCACCGTTCCGGATATCAGGATCAACTCCACCGAGGTGCTGTAGAAGCCTTCCAGCCGGGCCAGGTTTAGATTGGCCCGAAGTATGTTTACCGAAAGTCCGCTGAAACGGTTAAGCTCCGCACGCTCCATGCTGAAGGCTTTGACAACGCCGATTCCAGAGAGGGTCTCCGTCACCAGGGTCGAAAGCTGTCCCAGCCGTTGCCTTACGTTCAGGGACGACCCGCGTACGACCCTCCGGAAGATATGCATCGTCACTCCCAGCAAGAACATGAACGGGAGGATGTAAAGCGTCAGTTTGGCGTTCAGCGAAAAAAGGAGGCCTAGAGTGCCCAGCATCAATATCAGGTGAACGCCCGCCTCGGTGACCAGCGCCTGGAGCCCGTCCTCCAAGGAATCTGCGTCGTTCACCTGGCGGGAGACCAAATCGCCCACCGGAGTCCGGCTGAAATAGCTCAGGGGAAGCTGTTCCAGGTGGAGGTATAGGTCGCATCGCAGTTGGTGTATCGCCCGCTGGCTCAACAACGCCAGCAAATAGCGCTGGGCGAAATCGAAGACCTGCCTCAGGATCACCGACGCCAGCACACCCAAGACCACCCATGGCAGTAATGATGATTCTTGAGATAGGATCACCCGGTCTATAAGAACCACGCCCATCAACCAGGGTGGGGCCAGGCTGAGCAGGGTGGCGCTGATCATGCAGAACAGAACTGGGGGAAGCAGGAACCAATGCGGCCAGATGTACTTTACGAGTCTAAATACCTGGTTTCTCTCCATATTCGGGTGTTAAGCCTCAGCGATTAGATGGGCGTGGCGTGGGGAGCCCAGTTTTTTTATGGACGGGATTGCGTGAAGAGCGGTGCGGTCCGGATTCGTGGCCGCCACGCAATCCGTTGTGTAGAACGCAGACTGGTCAGGCTGAGGCCTCGGCATACACTAAATTGAGGTTCTGGCCTCCCTGGCTTGTTTGCTGCAGCAGGGCAAGGCGCCTGGTTCCCTTGGTGGTGTCGCTGGCCACCCTGGCCGGGTCCCATATTGTTAGACGGTGTTTGTGCAGCCAGTATGTGAATTCTTTTACTTCTGTCAACGTGAGAGCCCTGCGCATCGATATTTTGGCTTGGCGTCGAAACTCTTCCATCATGTCGGTCCGGGTGGCGTTGTAAATGTGGTTGAAGGCGTCCTCAACCAAGTCTTCGCTGTCGGGATAGCAGCGGGCCATCTGCCTTTTTCTCACTTCTTCTTCCACGGCGAGTTGCAGGGCCTCTTCCACGACGACGCCATACCAAAAGTTTAGATAACCCCTGTATTTGTTCACGCCAAGAGAATCCCGGAAAAGCTCCAGCGTGACCGACTCGGGAAGGCGGCCATTGAAAAGCATCCTTTCCTTTTCATCGCTAGATATAGCCGGCTCCAACTCGACGCAAAGGCGTTCTGCCAACAAAACCCAATCGAACGCCTCTCCACCGATGAGGTACTGGTAGGTGCGATCCTCGTGAACCTCCCGAGGAAGAGTCCATAGCCCCATTGCTTCCAGCATTACCTCGTGCCAAGGCCTGCCTTCGAGCAACGCCTGCTTGATGTGCCGCAACGCCTCGGACGGTTGGGCCGCTAGGCCGCTGGTGGGTCCGCCTTCGAAAACCGCTTGGGACTGGCTCATGCCTGGCCGCCCAGAGAGAGAGAAAGACGTTGAATGTCGAACACCTTGAGCCGGTCCGGCTTGGGGGTTCGGATAAATTCCAGGAACTGATCCCGGGAAAACGTATTCAGGATGTGCCGCGGTTCGCACCATGCCCGTCGCGCCACTGCGACGCCGTACCTCTTTTTGTCCAGATGGGCATGATCATGCGAGTCTGTATTGATTACCAACGGCACGCCCAGTTCCCTGGCGCGGTAGGCGTGGGTGTCTTTTAGATCAAGCCGCTCAGGAGAGGCGTTGATCTCCAATGCCGTGCCAGTTTCCCTGGCGGCGTGGAGCACGGCTTCCAGGTCGAATTCCGTCGGCGGGCGCTGCCCCAGGAGACGGGTGGACAGGTGGCCGATGATGGTCACCGACGGATGGCGCATGGCCGCGATGATCCTTTGGGTCATGGTGGCGCTGTCTTGGCCCATGGCCGAATGGATGGAAGCCACCACCACGTCTAATTTAGCAAGTATGTCGTCCGGGTAGTCCATGCGCCCATCAGCGCGAATATCTACTTCGGAACCGCAGAGGATGGCGATCGGGCAGCCGTTTTGCATGGATCTAAGAACGGCGATCTGCTGCTCCAAACGCTCGGGGCTCAAACCGTTGGCCACCCCCAATCCAGCGGAATGGTCGGTTAGGGCCATGTATTGGTAGCCCTGGGCCACAGCGGCTTCCACCATTTTTTCTATTGGATCATTGCCGTCGCTCCACTCGCTGTGCAGGTGAAGATCGCCATTTAAATGTGAAGCTTCCACCAGATTCGGCAGCCTGTTTTCCAGAGCGGCGTCCAGTTCCCAAACCCCGGTGCGCAATTCAGGCGTTATATAGGGCAACCCCAATCTGGCGTAGAATGCCTCCTCCGTCGGGAATTCTTCGACTATGCCCGTTTCCCGGTTGGTGATGCCGTATTCGTTCAGGGATAAGCCCATTCGGTTAGCGTAATCGCGCAGGCGAATGTTGTGTTGCTGGCTGCCGGTGAAGTATTGCAACATGGCGCCGAAGGAAGACGCTTCCCCGAAGCGCAGGTCGACCTGGATTCCGGGTTCAACGACGACGCTGGTCTTTTTGTCGCCATGCACCAGCACCTCTCTGATGGTTGGAAGGGAAACCAATGCGTTAGCGGCATCTCCTGGGGAGGAAGCGGCGCCCAGTAGGTCGATGTCGCCGATGGTCTCTTCCCACCGGCGCAGGCTGCCGGCGGGGAATAGTTCTACGATGCCCGGGCATTCCCGGCGCAGCGCGGATGCGATCTCCTCGGCCAGAGGCAGCGCCTGGCCAATGGGGGTCCGTTGGTCCTTGGTGCTGATGGCCTGAATGTGACGCAAGATGGAATCGGCCGCCTTCTGGCCCATTCCGGGCAGCGACGCCAACCTGCCGTCCCCTATCGCTTGTTCCACGCCTTCGATGTTACTGATGCCCAGGTCTTTGCCGATGAGCATGGCCGTCTTAGGACCGATGCCTGGGATGTCCATGAGGTCCAGGACGCCTTGGGGCAACTCTTCCACAAGCTTGTCGTAGGAGGAGACATGGCCTGTCTGGTTGAATTCCCGGATCTTGTCGTTGATCGCCTTTCCGATGCCGGGGATCTTTTTTAGGTCTACCCCTTCATCTATTGCGCCGGACAGGGGAAAAGAGAGGTCGTTAATAGTTCGAGCGGCTCTTTGGTAGGCGCGAATCTTGAAAATGGTGTCTCCCCGTATCTCCAGAAGGACACCCATGTTCTCGAATAGCTGGGCGATTTCTTGGTTACTGACTGTCATCGGTTAGCACTATGCGCAGGGTTACCAACCCCGCCAAAAGTCTGCGGTAAGGCCCTAGCCGTCTCTGTTGAGCCGGGTCTATGGGACAAGGAGGGAGAAAGTCCGAGGGCTGGAGCGACCTGGTATTGGGTGGTAGCCGCCATGTCGAGGCGCCGCGAGGGCTTTGCTTTTGGTGAAAGCATTGGCGTACTGAATCTCTGAGCGTAAATCGAAGTTATCACAGGGCGTTTCCTAGTGTCAAACGTTGACTAACACCAGCTTAAATATTATACTCCCCACGGTTTCAGCCTCAGACATCAGCCGTAAAACCATGAAATCATCGATTCTTTAGGATTGAAACCTGGCGCCAATTTCCGCTTAATTTACGAGCTGCTCTGCCAGCCCGCCGGCCAGGTCACATTTGCATCCTCAGGCAAGTTCCACAACCTTAACCTTCGTAGACGCCCTGATTCCCGTACACGACCGTGCGCGGCGGATTACCAGAGATTTGGCGTTGATCATTGGGTTTAGCCTTTTTATCGCGTTAATGGCCCGGGTTTCTATCCCTCTGCCGTTTTCGCCTGTGCCCATCACCGGACAAACCCTGGCGGTTCTGCTGGCGGGGGCGACGCTTGGCAGCTGGAAAGGGGCGGCGGCCATGGTCCTTTATCTGGCCGAAGGGACGCAGCTGCCTTTTTACGCTGGAGGGACCTCGGGATTATTCTGGAATATGGCGTCCGGTGGTTACATAATAGGTTTCATTCCGGCGGCTTTCGTGGTGGGTTACCTGTGCGAGCACGGGTGGGATAGGAAAGTATGGATCATTCTCGCCATGCTGGCGGGCAATGCAGTGCTATACATTCCCGGCCTTCTGCAACTGTCGTTTTTCCTGCCAAACGACAAGGTACTCGAATTCGGACTTTATCCGTTCATAGTTGGAGATCTTGTGAAGCTATATATCGCGTCTTTGGTTGTCCCCATCGCGTGGACAGCCTTGGACCGGAGGCGGGGTGGAGGATTATGGATATAACCTGGATCGGTCATTCTTGTTTTAGGTTGCGGGCCGATGATTTGGTCGTCATAACCGATCCGTTTCCTGGATCGCTGGGGCTCAGACCAGATGTCCGGCCAGCCACAGTGGTCACAGTTAGCAATACCCATCCCAACCATCGCAACTGGTCAGAGGTGGGCGGATCGCCCAGAGTCTTTGACGCACCGGGCGAGTACGAGTATTCGGGTGTGGCAGTCCGGGGAGTCATGACCAGTTTGCCTCCCGACACGCCGATGGAGCACCGTAGTGTTGCCTACACCATAGAGATCGACCGGATCAACATCTGTCACCTTGGCGATATTGTGGTGCCTCTAACGCCCAAACAGGTGGATGAGTTGGCGCCCGTTGACGTGTTGCTTTTGCCCACCGGCGGAAGTTGCACTTTGGAATTGGACCAGGCGCTACAGGCAATGCAGGACTTGAACCCAAAGATCGTGATCCCCATGCACCACAGCGTAGAAGGCGTGGATCTGCCCATTCAAGGCGTGGACGTTTTTCTCAGGAGCATGGGTCTTGACGACGTTCAAACCCAGCCGCGCTTGGTGGTGACGGCAGCGAACTTGCCCGCGGACCGCAGGGTGGTTTTGCTATCTCACCAGGCCCGCGTCTCCTGATTCGTCTTACTTGCCGGGCAAACCGCTAAATGGTTCTCCGCCTGGCCAGATACAGCAGGAATACCCCAGCAGCCACCACCAACGCTCCCGCCATCAGAACGTATCTGGGAATTACCGCCACAACCGGGTCTCCCGGCGCCGGCAAAGCGGCCGTGGGGGTTAATGTTGGTGTTGGCGTGGGTACAGGCATGGGCTGGGAGAATGTCAGTTCTGCGGTATGTATCTCCGGACCGCCCCGAAAGGTGATGGTCTCCGCAGCTCGAATCCTGCCGAATTCGTTCACCAGATAGAATTCGATTTCATGTCCCACCAACCGCTGGCCCTCCGGATTTACAAGCAGTTCGCTGAATGATCCATCGTCGGCGATCAGCACCGGGGAGCTTTCAAATACAGAGTTGCAATCATCTATACAGGCAACCAGTTTGGCGCCTGTTGGACCTGACTTGCCCTGGAGGGTCACGCTGCCGGACACGGAATCGGGGAAAAACGGCTGGGGCGGCACTCCGTCTTGCCGGGGACCGGCGCCCATCGTCGCCAAAGTTGTAAATGCCAATGCGGCCAAGATTAGAGATGACCGCACAGCCAGGGTTCTAAATTGCCTCCTCACCACACCCACCTCACCATGTTCATTAAGAGTATGATCAACCGGATTTTTATTCTATAGCAAATCGAAAGGCGTCCCACAACATTGGGACGCCTTTCAGAATCTTCTATTATGCCGGACCGGGGGTTGCCTCTAAGACCGGCGTCCCATCATGAAGGCGCCGCCTGCTGCTGCGATCCCGACGATGGCCAGGATTAACGCAACCACGGCAAGTCCACTTCCGCCGCTGCTGCCAGCGGCGCCAGCGTCACCCTTGACGCCCTGATCGCCTTTTGCTCCGTCGGTTCCGTCGGTTCCGTCGGTTCCGTTGGTTCCGCTGGTTCCAGCCGCGCCGTCGGACCCCGCGGCGCCGGTGGCTCCGGTATCACCCTGGTCGCCCTTACTACCGGCGGCGCCCGCGTCACCGGGCAATCCGGGTCTAACATCTTCGGCGTCTGGCGCAACGTTGGTGCCGCCCACCAGGATGGTGCCTTGGGGAGCCAAGGCGTACCAAGGCCCGTACTGGCCGATGGCGTCTCCGGCTTTGGTGTCTCTGACGTAATGATATAGAGGCCAGCCGTTATAGGTTACCTGAGTCCCCTTGCCGTCGGCCCGGACCAAAGTTCCCAACATCTCTTCATCCGCGGTGGACCCGAATTGGGGCTGATCGGCCACCAACGGATCGCCGCCGGTGAACAACGGAGGCCAGGATCGCAGGCACCCGTCGCTGGTGCAGGCGCTGACTGCGGAGGCGCCGGCTGCTGCAGCTGTATCTCTAGTGAATATATACAAGGTCATACCGGCGCCGTCCACCAGGTATTGGCTCAACCCAGCCCAAGCGGTGGATACAACTGCCGCCGCATCGGCCATGGAACTACTGGCGTTGATGGAAAATTCGGCGTCTGTATGGCCGCCTTGTTCCCAGGTATCGGTCTCGCTGGCGTTGGATCCGTCCACTTTGAAGCTGATTGTCTTGCCCGTGAAACCGGGGTCACCCGAAATCACTATGACCGCGACACCATTTTCAACTATTGCCGAAGCAACTTGTTCCCCGTCGATCCACGCGGTGACTTCGGCGCCATCGGCGGCTGGCGCGCCGTCTACGGTGGCGGTTATGGCCGAAATATGGGGAGGGACCTGTTGCCCCAGGGCGACACCAGGGAATAGCAGCAATATGGCCGCCATTACCATCAAAGCCAGAATCCTTATTTTGAACATTGAAACCTCCTAAGTTTCCTCACAACACTATATGGGACACGGAAATGCAATGGAAATGCAAAGACACATGCTGACTCAAATAGCGGGGTTTTGCAAGTAGTACAAATGACGGGTTGGGACGAATTTGATTTGAGGCGGTCAATAAAGAGACTCCCGAACCTAGGTTCGGGAGTCTCTTTCAAGGATGCTCAAACTATGTGACGTGGGATCGGATTTTTAGCCCCGTCGTCCCATGGCGAAAGAGCCTCCGGCGGCTACGATGGCTACGATGGCTAGGATCAATGCAACTATGGCAAGTCCACTGCCACCACCACTGCCGGCTGCTCCGGCTGCTCCGGCTGCTCCGGCATCACCTTTGTCGCCGGCCGCTCCGGCCGATCCTGCCGATCCGGCCGCTCCGGCCGATCCGGCATCGCCTTTGGCTCCGGCCGCTCCGGCCGCTCCGGCATCGCCCTTGTCGCCTTTGGCGCCGGCTGCTCCGGTGTCACCCTTCGCTCCCGCGACCATTACAGGGGTGGCTACGGGCATCGCCATTGGCGGCACGGGGGTTGCTTCCATTGAGGAACTAGCGGATATGGTGAGCACTGGATTCACGTGGCCGCCCTGTTCCCAGGTGTCGGTTTCTTTGGCGTCCAGGCTGCCGACCTTAAAGCTGATGGTCTTTCCGGTGAAACTGGCGTCTCCCGAGATAACGAGTACGGCTGTTCCACTGGCGACTGCGCCGGAGCCGACCTCATTACCATCTATCCAAGCGGTGATGACGGTCCCGTCGGGAGCAGGCGCGCCATCAACGGTGGCGGTTATGGCCGTAAGGTGTGGCGGAATCTGCTGTCCCAATACTACAGCTGGGAATATCAGCAGCATGGCCGCCACAGCCATCAAGGCCAACATTCTTATTCTGGTCATAGGTTCCTCCTTGGTAGGGTCGTAAGAATCGTGGGGCCGCCACTAAGGCGGCCCCACGTTAACGTCATTGGTTGGTCCCAGTTTATGGCATTACTATGAGGTTCCAGCCTAAGAACAGAGACAGTTCATTGAAGTCTTGGGCTAGTTTAACCCTTATCCACAGGATGTCTCCGCCCGCTACGGTGGTTAGATCGTTGGCATCTGCGAATGCCGGCCGCGGGTCGAAGAAGGACCACCCTTGAGTCTCGTTGTTGAACCGGAACACGCGCACCAGGTTATCGCTATTGTCGATGATCGATGCTAACGCTACGCCGGTGTCTTGGGCTGCACTGGCTGGGCCACTGGTCGCACTTGCCCCGGTCTTTAGCACCGTGAAGCTAGCGCTGGCGGTAGTCCCAGACGTATCTCCACCTACCTCAGCCTGGACGCTTTGGGCGCCGGTTTCTAACTGAGGCACTACGAAGGTGGTTTCGAAGTTTCCTTCACGGTCGGTGGCCGGCACCGGAATGTTTCGAACGTCAACGTTACCAATCTCCAGATTGGACAACTGGCGAGTACCCTTGAATCCGGAGCCCATTACGGTAACTACCGTTCCGGCCGGGCCCATCACCGGGTCGATGCTGATTTCGGCGCCGGGTATGCGGTGGGACAGAGTGTCGACAACGGGCACAGGGAGTCCGCGGCCGACAGGATCGGTGTAGGTGTACGTAATCGTGAGGGTGTTGGTCGACGGTATGCCGGCTCCCAACGGCACGCCGATGACGGCCGAGAAATTACCCGAGGAGTCGGGGGTCGCGGTCACGGTCCTGGGACTGAACCCGGACCCGCTGTATCTGACCGTTACGGATATGTCTTGCGGGCTGGTGCTGTTAACCGCAGGGTATCCTGATCCTGTAACGGTTATGTCGGTGCCCGAGCGACTGACCGGCGGAGTCACTTGGATTTCGCGACCTCTGAGTGTGATCGTGGTCACGCCTTCCCGTCCTTCGCTGTCAAAGGCCTTCAGATCATAGGTTCCCGGCTCAACGGTAACACTGTTGATCGGTATTACGACCGACGCGACCCAGTTGCCGCTGCTATCGACGGTGACTATGTCGCCCTCGTCGAAGTTTTCTTCCTTGATCAAAACGCCACCGATTGTGAGCACACTGCTTGCTTTGCCGTCGTTGGCGATGGTGACTACCCCATCATCGGTGAAGCCTCGCCCCTGGAGGGTCACAGTCTGATTGGGTACGACTACGCCCGGAGCTACGTCTAAGCCCGCGCCCAAGACGGTGATATCCACCGTATCGGTTTCGTAGGAGGTCTTTAACTTGACCTCTTGTACGCCCAGTGTGACTCCGTCTGGTACCTCGAAGAAGAAGTCGGCTTGGCCGTTTGCGATGGTAAAGGTGACAGGAATGTCCACACCACCCACAGCAAACGTCTCTACGGCTTGGCCATCCGGCCCCGGCCAATCCTTAATGGTGGCCACTACGGTATCGCCGATTGCAACCTCTTTCGGAGTTAATTTAAGGAGGCCATCTACGAAGAAGGTTGCCACTTCCCCTCCGTCTCCTTCGTCGACGTTTTGTTGACCATCCTTGGCTCGGATATGGTTATTTATTCCTCTCACGAAGGGAGGCACGTTAACCACGAACGATACGGTGAAGGTATCGTCGGATTGCACAATGGCTTTGCCCAAGACGGTCTCAGTTTCGGTGTCCAGGATACGGTCTTCAACAAGGTCCAACCACACGGTGGCGGTGGTGCCGTTCTCGAAACCTCTCCCCGTGACGGTTATCGTTCTCCCGCGGTTACCGGAGCCGTTACTGAGTATCAGTTCCCGCGGGATGTTGTATGCCTCGCTGGAGACAAATGTGTCGTCTTTGGTGGTTTTTACCTTTACCTTGTAATCTTTAGTTCCCTCTGTCGGATTGGTCAGCCCAGCCGTCTGGTTTATGACTACCGTAACAGACGACCAGCCTTCACCAGCGTCACCCAAGATCCCCTGGCTACCATCCTCTCCGGTACTCATGTCGGGAAGCAAGAGGGTGATTTCGGTCTCGTCGGCGGGTACACCGACCTTTTCCGTGGTAACGGAGATGGGGTTTGCTACCATCGTACCAGTCACAGAGGCGGCCCGAGTGGTGCCGTGGCTAGCGATAATGGTGATGGTCGAAGGATCCAACACCTTCGGCACACCGACGTCATCCTCGAACTGAATTGTGATGGTGTCCACGCCGCCCACCAGATCATTAGGAGTTGTGAACATAATCGTGTGCCTGGAAACAGCTCCAGGCTCGTCGGGTGAAACATCTACAGTGGGAAGGTCGTCATCCGACGGGCCACCCACATTCGGGTATACCTGGACATCACTGAAATTCACGTCTGACACAGGGCTTACTTTGGCCTGTACCTCAGAAGGCGTGAACGTGCCAAGAGCCAGCAGGGTGGCGAAGACGCCCACGGCCAGCATCATGGCGAGCCCAAAAGACATTCCGATCTTGGTTTTCATCTATTCAATCTCCTTATTTGGTCACTCGAAGGAACGGTTATTGCTAGTTCTCTCACCTTTGGGGCTTGCCTAGGCAGACGGCTTCAAACCACTCTTCCACCCCCCGGGCCCAGCCTTTGGTTACATATATAACTCCTGTCGGGGGAAGGGGTCTGCATTTAGACCAACAATAAAAAATATACCTATTCCCATAGCCCCCCACCCTCTTTAATAAATTTTCCCGGAAATTCCTAACCTTTTTAGCATCAACGGCTTTCCGATGTCAAGGCGTTTGGATGTGGCTTCCCTTGAATAATTCGCCCGCCGTAGTCGCCGTTTGGAGAAGTGTTTGACGGTCCTTAATCTCGACTGGATTATTCCGATTCACCGAGGTTTCATCCAATCAAATATGTGCCACTCTTCCAAACATACAGCGTAGATGCTGTGGCACACGATACATGTTAACTGGGGAAGTGTTACCGCAGTGTTACCACTCGTAGATCTTTCCGTAAATCTTTCTCGCACGGGGTTCTCTGGCGGCTACAATATTATTCGTCAGCCTCCGCCTTTAAGCAAGCCGTAGTTTCCAGGTGGCAGGCACATGAATCAGGGGGTGTTCGCCCAGGAGTGTATCCAGTATTGTTCCCAGTTTTCCCGAAACCGGATTCAAGAGACACCCCTGGGACTTGGTTCAGCGGTCTTTCTTTATCCTTTCGATTCGCTCAACAAGGGCGGTGGTGTCCATGCCCAAATCCATTGCCATTTCCAGGTCCAGCCGGGCGCTTTGGTCTTTGCCTAGGTAAGTATAAGCCAGAGCTCTGTTGTAATAGGCCAACGCCAACCGGGGGTCCAAGCGTAAAGCTTCTTGATAATCGCCCAGTGCAATTTGGAACAGGTCCATGTTGGCGTAGGCGTTGGCCCGATTATTAAATGCGGCGGCTAGGTCTGGATTCAAGGCTACGGCTTGGTCTAGATCCGCTATGGCTTTTCGGTTCTGATCCGCGTCGATCAACACGGCGCCCCGGTTGGAATAAGCGTCGGCCAAAGCTTTGTTAACGGTAAAGAGATAGCCGATGGAAGGGTCCCGTGGCGAATCCTTTAGGCTATGGAACAGGATTATCGCCCAGTCTAAAGCGTCCAATGCGTTCGAGGGCTGGTCCAGATTTCGCCAGGCCACCCCCTGGAGCAATAGGGAATAGGCTGCTTCATCGCTGTCGCCCAATAGAGTAAAGGAAGTCTCTAGTACTACAACGACGAGTTGTCTGGTAGGATGGCTGGACAGATGATGTTGGGTGGTTTGGGTGATGGATGCGGCGAGCTTCGAGCGGGTCTACGACAGCCTTCAGGAATTCCACGCCTTCTTTGCGGCCTCCTTCGGCCGCAAGCAGTGGCGGGATCACAGCGGGAATTACCTTCAGGCGCTGCTGGTGCAGGACCAGGAGCGGCGCAACGCCGAGAATCTCTCGGAATCGGTGGGCATCTCGGCCCGGGCGATGCAGCGCTTTCTCACCGAGGCCCGGTGGTCCGATGAGACAGTCATAGGGCGGTTGCAGGAATACTTGGCCCCCAGGCTGGGACACCTGGAGGCGGTGTGGGTGTTCGATGGCAGCGACTTCCCCAAGCAGGGCAGGAAATCGGCGGGAGTGGCCCGGCAGTACTGCGGCAGGCTGGGCAAGGTGGCCAACTGCCAGGGTGGGATGTTCCTGGCCTACGTCAGCCCGCTGGGCCGGGCGTTGGTGGACAAGCGGCTGTATCTGCCCAAGAGTTGGACCTCCGACCAGGACCGGTGTGCTGCGGCGGGTGTGCCGGAGGACCGGCGGAACTACCGGTCAAAGACGGAGTTGGCCCTGGAGATGCTGGAGCGGGTCCTGGAGTTGGGCTACCTCAGGGCCGAGTGGGTTGCCGGAGACGACGCCTTCGGGATGTCGCCGACCTTCCGGGAGGGACTGGCGGCCCTGGGGATGCGCTACGTGCTGGACGTTCCGGGCGGCACTACGGTCTGGCCCTTGGACCCGGCTTGGACCAGTCCGGAATATCCGGGGTTCGGCCGCCCCCGCAAACCCAAGCTGCGGCCTGGGCAGCGGCGGACCATGGAGCAGCGCGGTGATGAACTGCCGGATGAGGCTTGGCGGGAGATAACGGTGGCCCAGGGAAGCCAGGGGCCGCGCACCTACCGGTTCAGTGCCCAGCGGGTGCGGGCCACCAGGAGGCGCAAGCCCGGCGAGGAACTGTGGGCCGTCTGGCGCCGGAACCTGGACGGCAGCGAGCCCCGCTACTACCTGTCCAACGCTCCCGAGGGCACAACCTTGGAGACTCTGGCCTACGTGGGTGGGTCCAGGTGGCGCATTGAAACGGAGTTCGAGACTGAGAAGGGTGACGTGGGGCTGGACGAATACGAGACCCGCAGCTGGGCAGGGTGGCATCACCACATAGCCATGTGCCTGCTGGGTGGAGCGTTCCTGCTGAGCCTGCAGCAGGATTGGGGGGAAAAAGATGCCCCGGATCACGAGGCCAAGGTGTACCGGGTGGTGCGGGATGATGCTGCCCCGGGAGCAGTTCGGGCCCGATCAATTGCTGTTGTGGCTGGAGGATACGCAGCTACGCAACGAACGGGCTCGCCGTTCCCACGAGAGACGCCGCTCCACCCGCCGCGAAAGCAGGATGGAGCCGCCACCTTAAACCCGTCGTTGTAGTACTAGAGGTCTGGCCGGAAAGCCATTGGCCGGGTTTCGCGCTACGCAAGACAGACGTATTATAGTCTTATGTGGCATGATACTATCTGTAATACGGTTCAAGAACCCACTGTTACATCGATAATCGTCTCTAAGGAAACGGCAGCTTGGAGAGAATCGGGGTTTCCGTCCGAGTTTCTAGGGCTTCGAGTGCTTGCTGTGGTTGGCCGGTCTGGTTATAAGCCACAGCCAGGGCTTCCCACCGCCACCAGGCTTGCGGGTCCATCTGGGCAACACGCCGAAAGCGGGTGACCGCGTCCTCGGCCAGCTGGGAGGATTGTTCAAGGGATGCGAGGGCCAAGGTGGACTCGGCAACGGCAAGCTGAGGCCTCCAATCCATTGGGCGTTGCTCGGCGGCGCGGCGGTGGTGTAGCAAAACCTTTCTGGCCAGGCAAATCTGGTAGGCTCTTTCGTCGCTGGTGACGCCGCATTCTGCCTCCCGGTCTAGCGAGGCATCGGCCCCATATGCATGGTAGACCGACGCCAGCAGCCCAGAGTAGACCACGACTCCAGGGGCTAATGAAACCGCTTGTTCCAGCGACGCCTGGGCGTTGGGCAGGTCCCCGATCTGTATTTGTTCGATGCCTTCCCGGGCTTTTACGGCGGCGAGAGGAGGTTCGATGGTTTTAATATAGGTAAGCGTTCCAACGCCGAGGATGAGAATCACGGCCAACGCGGCGCGCCACATCCATCCTAGATTAGTGAGCATGTCTACCCGTTCCGTGCGTCGCCTTTCATGGCGTGTGGAGGAAGGATGGTGAGGCGGGTCAATGGCCGGAGCTTCACCCATTACGACGGGCAACGCCGCGAAAACCCCAAGCAATACCCAGGTGATGGCCAGGTCAGATATCGATGCTACCCCGGCCATCTGCTCCAGGAATCTGGCCGCCAGTGTGGCCAAGAGACCCGCCAAAACCAGCCGGTGAATCGTGGAATAGCTTTTCCCACGGCGAATCAACAGATATCCGCCGGCGCTCAATGGAACAAGGAACAACCCCAGCGCCGTGATCAACCCGAATGCTCCGAGTTCCACCGCCTTGTGCATAAATTAGTTATGGGCGTACCTCTCGGAAACCAGCCGGCCGGTAGCCGGTTGAGGCCGGCGCTCGATCAAATAGGTATATTTGAAAAGGTCTGGGCCGTATCCGGTGATGGCGCGCAGCCAGGGGAGACCTAGGTCTTCGAATTCAAACCAAGGGCGTTGGAGAATCAGCATTTGGGATGCCTGCCAGATTTGAAGGCGCCCCGATAATCCCCCTTGGGCCACCTCACGTCCCACAGAAGTAAACCGTTGCGCTACGTCCCGGCCGGTCGTGGCTTCGGTGATGCCCCTGCTTGGCGCCAAGGTTTCCTGCGAGACTGGTCCACTTGGGGAGGCCGGTCTTTCTCCAATCTGTATCCCCTGGGTGGCGAACACCGTCAGGACGCAAAGTCCCGCGGCCGTTCCGAGGACCAGCAAACCTTTGAAACAGTTGCGCCAGCCGGCAAAAAGCAGGATCAACCCCAGCAGTCCAACCAGGCCGGCGATGGCGCTGAGCCACGGCCCGCGGCTGAAGGTGAAGATCAAGCCCAGGAGTTGGACGCCCAACAGCGGGCTCCAACCCAAGAATCTAGACCAAAACTGTTTCGTCATCACCGGTTGGTCCAAGGTGATCACAGCGGCTGCCAGCGTCAGTGGGATGGTTAACACCAACACAGATCCGGCAACTATGGCGTTTCCCAGGGTGGAAGTGGCCCGGGATGTTTGCACCAGATCCAACAGTTCGAACGGGTCGATTCCAAAATGCTGGGCCACGGCGTATCCGGAGACCAATACCGCCATTGAAACTACGGCAACCAAAAGCCGGGCCAGTTGATTTCGGGTCTTCAGATGCGTGGCGACGGCTGCGAACAGCAAAATATGGGCTAGAACGGTGTAGGCCGGGTAACTGTCTAATCCGGGAACCAGCCCCCAAACGCTCACACTAAAGGACACGGAGAGGGCGGTGCTGAGCAAGGTGGTGAGCAAGAACAGGGCAGCGGCGGCAATTACCCACCGGCTAGGATGTTCAAAGACCCAGGTTCGCAGAATCTTCAGATGTTGGATCGCGCCGGCGCTCCAATCCTGGATATTCAAGTTCGCCGCCCCGCTCGGTCCTGAGTGATGGCAGGGACCACTCGATAAGCCAGAATACGGCGATCAGGGCGGCCAGGGTGCGAAACAACGCGATTTTGGGAAGGTCTACAAAGGCCAGTTCAAGTCGGATATCAGATAATCGCGGTTCAGGAAGGCCAGGGGAACCAGAAACACGGCCGACAACCACAGAATCTCCAGGGCGTAGCCGGTCCAAGCCGTTGTTCTTCCATTGTTTCGCGGGGGGATCGGGGATGTACGGGGAGTCGTCACCCTTTCAGCCAAACACGATGTGGTGGGTACTTAAAGACGATTAGAAAACCTGTGTAATTCTGTAGCGCCAACGTTAGACCGGTGGCGGCCCATGCGGCGGAGGTTAACGTACGGGATTAAACCTCTTTGTTCAGGTTCTCCAGAAATTCCTGATTGTTGCTGGTCTTGGCCATTCTTTCCAATACCCGCTCGGTGGCGTTGGACGAGCCATCGTTGGAGATAAGGCTTATCATCCTGCGCAACAGCCAGATTTGCTTGAGCGTGTCCTCGGAAAAAAGCAGTTCCTCCCGGCGAGTGCCGCTGCGGACGAGGTCGATGGCGGGGAAGAAACGCTTTTCTGCTAGGCGCCGGTCCAGGTGCAGCTCCATGTTGCCCGTACCCTTGAATTCCTCGTAGATGACCTCATCCATCCGGCTGCCGGTGTCGATCAGGCAGTTGGCAATAATGGTGAGACTTCCGCCTTCTTCGATATTACGAGCCGCGCCGATGAACTTTTTTGGAGGATAGAGGGCGATGGGGTCGATGCCGCCGGAAAGGGTTCGTCCGCTGGATGGAACGGCCAGGTTATATGCTCTGGTGAGGCGGGTGATGCTATCTAGCAGTATGACCACGTCTTGGCCGAACTCGACCAGGCGCTTGGCGCGTTCCAACGCCAGTTCTCCGACCCGGCACTGCTCTTCCACGGACTCATCAAAGGTGGAGGCGAACACGTCGCCCTTGACGGCCCGGCGCATATCGGTGACTTCCTCAGGTCTTTCACCGATTAGGACGACCATCAACACGACCTCTGGTGCGTTGGCGGTAATGGCGTGCGCGATATCTTTTAGAATCGTTGTCTTGCCAGCCTTGGGGGGAGAGACTATCAATCCTCGTTGGCCTAGACCGATGGGCGCGAAAAGGTCCACCATGCGGGTGGAAAGGATGGAGCCTTCGGTCTCCAACACCAACTGCTTGTCAGGGAAGATGGGGGTCACATGCTCAAATTGGATCCGGGACCGGGATTGCACCTGGCCCGTATCCATGAGGTTGATCTTTTCCACCCGGACAAGGCCGAAATAGCGTTCCCCTTTCTTGGGTGGGCGGACCTGTCCGGTGACCGTATCCCCGGTTCTGAGTCCAAACCGGCGGATCTGCGATTGGGAGATATAAACGTCACCGGTGCCCGAATGGGTGTTGACCTGCCGCAGAAAGCCGTAGCCTTCGTCCATGGTTTCCAAGATTCCCGACGCCACCAGGGATTGTTGGGCCGACGCCGCCTGCAACAGCTGGGTAAGCAGGTCTTCCCGGCGCAGGTTGGTCAAGGAATTGCTGTCGGACAGGCCGACATCCGACGCCATCGCCAGCAATTCGTCCTTGCTTTTGGCGCCGAGTTCCGCGACGTCTAATGGACTCTGTGTGGTTACCATGATCACCTCATTGATTTACCGGGCGCGATTTACCGGGCGCGATTTACCGGGCGCGATTTACCGGGCGCAAACCGGCCCGCGATGCCCCTGCCGGTGGACGCCATAGCCAGGGCTCCCCCACAAAGGAATCGTTGGGACTGGGCCGCAGTCCCGTGATGAAATTTGCCCCTTGAGTAATTGCCGCCGAAACCCGTGAATCTCCCGCTGTTTTGGGATGACCGGGAGCGGCGCGGAATAGAACGAATATGAAGCGGGGATCGCCATCAAGGATTTGAGTTTGCCGCCATTTGCTGGTGAGGCCTTAAAAGGCTCAAAATCAAAACCGGGATTTTCAACTAGAAGGCTCAGGATTCTCCAGCCTTGTCCCAGTCCGCCTGAAACCTTGCCATTCCAGCATCGGTCAGGGGATGTTGGACCATTTGCATTAGTACTTTGTAGGGTACCGTGGCGATGTCCGCCCCTATTTCGGCGGCCATGGTGCAATGCAGGGTGTGACGGATACTGGCTGCCAAGACCTGGGTCTTGATGTCGTAACCGCGGAAGATGTTCACTATGTTGGCCACCAGTTCCATCCCTTGCTCGCCGATGTCGTCCAGGCGCCCGATGAACGGGCTCACCGCCGTCGAACCGGCCTGGGCGCCCAAAAGGGCCTGATTTACCGAAAAGCACAGGGTCTGATTAATTTTGATGCCGTCCCGGGCCAGGACGGATATAGCTTCGAATCCGGCTGCGGTGCTGGGAATCTTAACCCATGGATTGGGAATCCATTCGGCGATTTCCCTTCCTTCAGCCACCATTCCCGCGGCATCTTGGCTCACGACTTCCACCGAGATCGGGCCATCTACCAAGTCCGAGATCTCTTGTACCGCAGCCCTATAACCTTGAGCGTTTCCGATTCCCTCGGAGGCCGCCAGGGATGGGTTTGTGGTTACACCGCTGATCACTCCGAGCCGCGCGCCGTCTCGGATCTCTTGGATGTTTGCCGTGTCTAAAAATAGCTTCACGTCGTCACCGCGCAATCAGAAATTTACCGCGGAAAATCGGCTAGCAGGTAAACGAAAGGCAAATCAATTGCCCTTGTCATCCAGGAGGGGCAGTGGTGTCTGGGTCCCCTCTCGGATGGTCTTGCAGGCCGCTTCGATGAACCCGGAGAAGAGTGGGTGGGGCCGGTTAGGCCGAGACTGAAACTCCGGGTGGTATTGGACCCCCACCATGAATGGGTGTCCGCTGACTTCTCCCACTTCCACCAGATTACCATCGGGAGAGAGGCCCCCAATGATGAACCCGGAGTTTTCCAATGCTTCGCGATAAGCGTTATTTAGCTCAAACCGGTGGCGATGCCTCTCGTTCACCACCCCGTTGCCGTACATGGTTTTGGTTATGGTATTTTCTTGGGGCAGGCAAGGATAAGCCCCCAGCCTCATGGTTCCCCCCATGGAAGTCACGGCTTTTTGATCTGGCATGATATGGATCACGGGATGGGGGGTGTCCGGGTCCAGTTCCGATGAATTGGCGCCGGTCAAACCCAGTTCGTTTCGGGCCCAATCAATGACCATTACTTGCAGCCCAAGGCACAAGCCCAGGAAAGGCACTTGGTGCTCCCTTGCGTAGCGAACCGTTTCTATCATTCCCTCTACGCCCCGGGGCCCAAATCCGCCTGGAACGACGATCCCACAGGCATTAGCCAACAACCCATCGGGACCTTCCCGTTCCACGTCTTCAGAATGAACCCATTGGATATCGATCTCCCGGTCATGGGCGAGGCCCGCGTGACGCAAAGCTTCTTTAACGGAGATGTAGGAGTCGGGGTACTCCACGTACTTTCCTACTAGGGCTATGGAGACCATCTCTTTGATGTTCTTCATCCGATCTACCATGGCCGACCATGCAACCATGTCCCGAGACTCAGACTTGAGGGACAGGTGCTTGGTCATTATATCGCCGAGGCCCGCGTCTTCCAGGATCAAAGGCACCTCGTATACGTTGTCTACGGTGGGCAGGGGAATCACAGCCCGCTCTGGAACATCGCAAAACAATGAGATTTTTCCCCTTATGGCTTCGGGCACCGGATAGTCGCTGCGGCAAATGATCGCATCGGGTTGAATGCCTATGCTGCGCAACTCCTTCACGCTGTGCTGTGTTGGTTTGGTTTTGAGTTCTTTGGCTGCCGAGAGATATGGCAGGAGCGTCAGGTGGACGTAAAAAACATTTTCCCTGCCCACATCGTTGCGGATTTGGCGAATCGCCTCAAGAAAGGGCAATCCTTCAATGTCGCCAACGGTTCCGCCGACTTCCACCACTATCACATCGGCCATCGACTCGTCGGCCAATGCTATGACCTTGTCCTTGATCTCGTTGGTCAGGTGGGGGACCGTTTGAATGGTCCCGCCTAGGAAATCTCCCTTACGCTCTTTAGCCAGGAGGCTGAGATAGACCTGGCCCGCGGTGAGGTTTGAGGACCGGGTGAGGTCTTGGTCTATGAACCGCTCGTAGTGACCCAGGTCTAAATCGGTCTCGCCGCCGTCTTTGGTGACAAATACCTCCCCGTGTTGATACGGAGACATCGTTCCAGGATCTACATTGAGGTAGGGATCAAGTTTCAGCACCGAGACGGATACACCTCGGCTTTTTAGGATGCGTCCGATCGATGCGACGCTGATCCCCTTGCCGATTGAACTGACCACTCCCCCGGTGACGAAGATATACTTTGTGGCCATGCACCTGTGCTATAGCCGAATATGCAGATTCCGCCCGATATGGGCGAAACGAGATACGGCTGAGGCGGAACAAAGATGGACTAAAAAAGAGCAGACGCATTCTCTAGCAGGGCACCTACGACTTATTATAATCAGCGGCCGATATTCGTGTCAAGCATTTTTCCGGCATTCCAACCGCTTATGATCAGCGGCGTCCCGATTAGGGCAGGCACTTTGCATGCCTGGATGGCTGCTAAACTGAGTCAGGCGCTCGGCTGCTGACCCAATGCGGCATCCGGGTTAAAGTCTACTATCCAACCCAGTTCGGCCTGCCTTTGCAGGGGGACGGCGCCGGCTGGAGAACCACCGATGGGCTGAGAGCCGATGACGCCGCCGTCTTCCAATGTTTGTATCTCCCCTCCGCTCAGGCCCAGCAGCCCTTGAAGGACGTATTCGTTGGAATCGCCCAGTTGGGGCGCCCCTGACCGGATTTTCACGCCTGTCCCCGAAAGACGCCAACCCCTGCTCACATATTCCCGGCGGCCCAAACCCGTTTCAGGGGGGTGGTCGACGGCTTCGAAATACCCGCGGTCCCGCCAGTGGGCATCAGTGAGCAACTGGCGGGCGTTCAGTACCGGGCCCGCTGGTACGCCCGCGCTCTGCAGTATTTCCATCACCTGATAGGATGTCCGCTTCCCGGTCCAGCTAGATATATTGGCGTCCAGCGCATCCTGCTTATTCCACCGCTCCAAAGGTTGGCTAAACCTGGGGTCGGCGGCCATTTCAGGCTGATCCAATGCCACGCAAAACGCCTGCCACTCGGCGTCGTCCCTCACCGCCAAGGTCACCCATTGGTCGTTGCCTAGACAGGGGTAGCAACCGTGGGGCGACATCGCAGGATGGCGGTTGCCTAGCCGCCGCGCCGCCCGTCCGTTGAAGGCGTAATCCAGAATGCCCTCCCCTAAAAAGGAGACTCCCACCTGGTACATGGCCAAGTCTATCCACATGCCCTGTCCGGTTCGCGCCCGGTGGATTAGGCACGCCAAAACAGCCATCTGAGCGGTCCAACTGGCTAGAAAGTCGGAGAAGGAATTACCTATCTTGTTGGGAACACTTCCCGCGCTTTCACCATGAGTAGCGGCCCCTACGGAGCCGTGGTCAAGGTAGCCCATGAAGGCGCCCGTGCCGTGGGTGGGTTCCAAGGCGGTGGCCATCGCGCCGAAGTTGGTCCAAGGTCCGCCGTGGCCGTAACCGGTGTTGGAGACCATGATCAGCCCGGGATTGACCGCCTTTAGATTGGCGTAATCCAAGCCAAACCGGCGCATGACCCGGGGAGTGAAATTCTCCAGCACGATGTCGCTGATGGAAACCAGCTGCTTGAGGATGTCTAACGCGGAGTCGCTACGCAGGTCCAGCGTGACGCTGCGCTTACCCCGGTTCAAGGTTTGGAACGTTCCCGCCCGGTTCCAATGGTTCTCTCCGGGGTCGTTGCCCGGATAGGGGCCGTTGAGGGTACGGGTAGTGTCCATGAACTGGGCCTGGCACGAATCAACCTTGATGACCTCGGCGCCAAGGTCGGCCATATACGCCCCGGCGTAGGGCATGGCGAACACCCGGCTTAGATCGAGGACTCTTATGTTGGCAAGGGGAAGGTCTGGCATGGATGAAAAACTCTCTCGTTTAATCTTGTTGCCGGTCTTGACGCCGGTTTAGATGGCGCCCATCTCGCGGATTTTCACCAAGTCTTCTATGGCATAGCCTAACTCACCGCAGAATATCTCGTGGTTGTGCTGGCCGAGCAGCGGAGCAGGGCGGGCAACCTGGTATTCCAGGTCCGAGAGGCGGGGGCCCAACCCCGGGTAGTCCACCGTGCCGGCCGCAGGGTGTTCCACCTCTACGTAGAAACCTCGCTCCCGCAGATGGGGGCAGTGGTACAGGTCGCCGGCGTCCTGGGCCATGCCGAAGACCAGGCGGCTCTCACCCGACGCCTGAAACAGCGGCTTTCGGTCCCATTGGGCTAGGCCTTGGGTCAAAAGATCTTTGAGTTCTTCCCCGTGCTCGATGCGGCCACCACCGGTGGCGAACTTTTCGTCCTCGAGTTCTTCCAGCCCGATAAGACCGGCCACCGTGGACCAGGGTTGGGAGCCCTGCACCGAAGGGATGACGTAGCCGTCGCGGGCGGGCATGAGCTCTTCGAATCCCGAGCCTCGAATCGGCCTGCGGCCCTTAATGGCGCCCATATAATTGTAGTACGGCACCGGTTGGACCAGATGGCTTGATAGGCATTCGGCGACGGACACGTCGGCGTGTTGCCCTGCGCCTGTGGTGATACGCTGGAAAACGGCAGCCAGAGTGGCCACCGCGCCGTTGATGCCGGCCACGTACAGGGATTGGTCCAGGCCGTTGCGCAGGGGCTCCCGGTCCGAGTCGCCCGAATGGTACATTAGCCCGCTGAGGGCGGTGGTGACGATATCGGTGGCTTCCATATCGCGGTAAGGGCCGGTCTGGCCGAATGGGGTTATGGACGTGACCACGAGAGCAGGGTTGATCTTGGCCAGGGTAGGGTAATCCATAGAACGGGCCGACGCTTCCAGCGGGGAGAAATTCTCCACCAGTACATCGGCATTTGCCGCCAACTGCTCGAATAGCCGCCTACCCGAAGCCAGGCTGATATCCAGAGAAACCCCGCGTTTGTTTGTGTTGTTGTATAGGTAGGGGATGCTTTTTTCCTGATGCGGGTCGTCACCGGCAAATGGCCCCGTCCGCCTGGCCGAGTCGCCTAAATGGGGAGGCTCGATCTTGATCACATCCGCGCCGTAATCCGCCAAGAGCTTGGCGCAGAACGGACCGGACACGCCGTCCCCCATGTCCAGTACCCGGAGGCCGCCCAGTATGCCCGTCTGTCCCGGTCTGTCCGGCATCAGTCTTGCGGATCCCAAACCAGGGGCAGTGATTGTCCTGTTTTGGGCAGGACGACGATGGCCCGTCCGGACGCCGTTTCCTCGCCCCGCTGGTTCCGCAAGACCACCCGGCATTCCACGTGGCCAAAACCGTCCCGCTCCTCAAATGCGGTCACCACGCCCGAGGCGGTGATCACGTCGCCGGGGTAGTCCATGCCGCGATGCTCCACGTAGAACCGGCGGAACCAGCCCTCCTCCCCGGCGAATTTGATCGCCAGTTCGCCCAGGTATTGGTTCTTCAAAGAGCCGTTCACCACCACGTTGGCCAGACCTTGGCGAAGCTGGGCGAAGGGAAGGTCCCAATGAATACGGGCATAGTTTCCATTGGCGGCCGCCCAACGCACCAGGTGGGTTGTGGTCAGTGGGCCTTTGATCACCGGTGTGAGCTCCCTGCCCACCGAGATGTCTTCGTAGTGAAGCTGGGCCGAGGTTTTGGGACGGGGTTGTTCCACTACAACGTCAGGAGCCGGGGGAGAAACATCGACGTTGTCTAGATCGTCAGACACATTGACCGCCTGCTCTGGTTGTTCCCCAGCGGGCAGAGCTCGATGGATGCTGACCCGGTCGGCGCGCTGGACAACCAGGCCGTCTTGGTTGGTCTGGGTCTCACGGCGCACGATAAAGACCAATGGCCCGGACCGTCCCGCCTTTTCGAAAACGTCCATGACGCGAAACTGCCGGGTTATCCAGTCGCCGGCGTAAACGGGACGCAGGAATTGCCAGTCGGCGCCGCCGTTCAACCCGTAGCTATTGAACGGCAAGGGGACCTGGAAGTGAGATTCCTGTCCGGCGCCGAAATATCCGATGGGCGGGGCGATGTCCTTCCATGTGGCCAGGGGAGGACAAAGCAGGCGCCCGAACCGGCTGCCAGCGGCATGGTCCCGGTCGAAATATAATGGGTTCGGGTCTTCGGTGGCGTTGGCCAAGTCGTAGGCCATTTCCTCGCTTATCGGAAACTTGTTCCGCTCCGGCGTAGTGTCCTGGCCGATGAGTGCCCGCACCTCGGGCGTGATCAGCGTGTCTGCCAAGGCGTTTGCTCCTTCTAGGGTAACATGAAGCATTGGAAATGACGGGGGATTGGCCGAAGAGTAGAATACCCGTGGCCGAAGGGCCGGTCAACTTTGCTTGATCTAGGGCCCGAAGTGCATCGCCCCCCGAATCTCATATGGGCGATAGGAGGGCCTTAAATGACCTTGAACGAATTCATCGAAGACGCCTTCAGGCAAGAGAAGGAATTTTTGACCGCGGCGGTGAGCGACCTTACGCCGGCAGAGCTCGCCTGGCGCGCCGGTCCCGAGGCCAACCCCGCCGGTTGGATCTTGTGGCACATGCTCCGGGTGGAAGACATGTGGTTCCAGTTTTTCATCCAACGAAAGCCAGAGATTTGGGAAAGGGATGGCTGGAATGATAAATTCGGCCTGCCCACCAGGGACATTGGTTTTGGCCACACTCAAGAACAAGTAACCGACTTCCCGGCGTTGGATCGGGACGAGTTGATGCGCTATGGAGACGCGGTCCGCGTTGAGACACTGGAGTATCTAAAAGGCCTGACCACGGACGATTTCAACGCGGTTCCCCGGGAGCAAAGGCCAGAGATGTCCGTGGGGGCCATCTTCCGGCAGGTGGTCGGCGAGCTTTTCCAACATCAGGGGCACATCTCTTACCTAAGGGGGTTGCAACGTCCTGGGTCATAAGCGCCGGGATTCGGACCGGGATTCGAATCTGTAGCCATGGGCTGTAAAAATGAGGGACTCCGCCATTTAGCTTGCTAGTCGAGCTTGCAAAAGCATCGGATTGCCACGGAGAGGAATATGCCGCTTAAAATCGGATTTATAGGTTTGGGCCGGATGGGGTTGCCCATGACCTACCGGTTGCTGCATGCGGGATTTGAAGTCACAGTGCACAACCGCAGCCAAGGTAAGGTCCAAGAGGCGGCAAGATCGGGCGCTCACGCCGCCACATCGGCGGCCCAAGTGACCGAGGAATCAGACGTGTTGTTGGCCTGCCTGCCCGACGTTGCAACATCCGAAGCGGTTTTTCTGGGTGAAGACGGCGTCATCGCCAACGCCCGGCCGGGCCAGATTCTGGTCGACCACAGCACGGTGGGGATCAAAACGTCCAAAGAATGCGCCTCGGCCGCCGAAGCCAAGGGAGCCAGCTTTTTAGATGCGCCCATCAGCGGCGGAACCGAAAGGGCCGCCGATGGTTCCCTGACGATCATGGCCGGCGGTCCTAAAGAATCCTACGCCACAGCTTTGCCGGTTTTCCAGGCCATGGGCGCCACCGTCCGGTATATCGGGCCTACAGGAGCGGGAACCGTGGCTAAGCTGGTAAACCAGCTGTTGGTGGGAATCCACTCAGTGGCCGCCGCCGAGGCAATGGTATTGGGGGCCAAATCTGGCGCGGATCCGGCGATGATCTTTGAGGTAGTGAATTCGGGATGGGGCCAGAGCTTCATGCTGGGGCGCAACGCTCCAGTGATGCTGGACCGGGATTTCGACGGCGTCCGAACCCAGATCAAGGTCTTCTTGAAGGACATGGGGTTGATTCAGGAACTTGTCCGCGACTTGGGCGTGCCCGCCCCCGCTGCCGACCTAGCCTACCAGAACGTCGCCCAAGCCGTTGAGCAAGGGCTCGGCGACCTAGACATCGGGGCCATCGTCCTGCCGTTGGAAGAGCAAACGGGACAGGAGATTAGGCGAGGGTCTTAGAATGGATCCAAAAGCCAATAATCCAAACTGGATAATTCTACGGCGGGTTCAGGGCGAACGGACAAAGAAGCCTCCCCAGTTAGTGGTGAGCCCGTCGAACCACCCGTTTTAAGATTTTCCTACCCGTCGGTTCCTACATTGTTCCCTCGTGAATCCCAAGTGTGAAATGGCCAAATTACCGTCAAAATCCCGACCACAAACCCCAGGCCGGACTGCGGCGGCATACCGGGCCGGCGCCACGGGCCGCCGCCCGGAGCGGTACGACGTGGTGATCATTGGCGCCGGGGCAGCCGGTCTGATGTGCGCCGCCGAGACCGGGAAGCGAGGTCGCCGCGTCTTAGTCCTAGAGCACGCCGATCGGGCGGGCAAGAAGATTTTGATTTCAGGGGGCGGCCGGTGTAACTTCACGAATTATTCGGCCACGCCTGAAGACTTCCAATCCCAGAACGAGTTCTTCTGCATCTCCGCCCTGACCCGGTACACGCCTCACGATTTCATCAGCCTGGTGGAGAAGCACCGCATCCGTTACCACGAAAAGAAGTTGGGGCAACTCTTCTGTGATGGGCCTTCCGAGCAAATCGTTCGCATGCTGATGGCGGAATGCGAGACGGCCGGAGTATCCATCCGGGTCCAGTGCGAAGTAACGAGAATCTACCAGGGCGACAGGCAAGACGCCCGTCCGGACATCGGGCAGGACGCGGCCAAGGTCACTGGACAGGACACAGGACGGGACGCCGGGGACACAGCCGGGAAAGGCAGTGGACAGGCTTCCGGGCGGGACACCAGGCAGGCCATGGGGCAGGACAGTGGGTTCTTGATCAGGACCGACTTGGGAGACGTGGCCGCCGGTTCGTTGGTCATGGCCACCGGAGGTCCGTCCATCCCTCAGATGGGGGCAACCAGATTTTCCCACGAAGTCGCTGAGCAATTCGGGCTAAAGGTTGCTGCGGCCCGGCCCGGTCTGGTCCCGTTTACATTTAAAGGGCCCGGTCTGGAATTTTGCCGGCGCCTCGCCGGTCTTTCAATACCCTGTGTGGCAACATGCAACGGCGTCAGCTTTGATGAGAACCTCCTTTTCACTCATAGGGGTATAAGCGGCCCAGCCATACTCCAGGTATCCTCCTATTGGAAGGACGGCGATCCCATAATGATCGACCTGCTTCCCGGATTCGATCTACTCTCCCATTTAAACGAGCAACAGGCCACCAAACCCAAGGCGGAACTGGCGACGATTCTTTCGTCGTTGCTGCCCAGGAACTTCGCAAGGGCAATGTGCGAGACATATTTGAGCAACCGGCCAATCAACAGGGTTTCAGCCAGTGGATTGGAGTCCATAGCAGAATCATTGAAGACTTGGACCATGTCGCCGTCCGGGACAGAGGGCTACCGCAAGGCGGAAGTCGCAGTGGGCGGGGTGGACACAACCGGCCTTTCATCCAAGACTATGGAGGCGGTAAAGGCGCCCGGCTTGTTCTTCATCGGAGAGGGCGTAGACGTGACCGGGCCTCTCGGGGGTTATAATTTCCAGTGGGCCTGGGCCTCAGGTTTTTGCGCCGGGCAATACGTATAGTTCAGGGTTAAGAAGTCTAGGGTTAAGAAACTTCCGCGAAAATCGCCGCCATAGCCTTCACCCTCTGGGGGTCCAAGGGATTTGTGATGACGCCGTCTTTTTTAAGGCTGGTGCCTACAATAGCCCCATCGGCCACTGTCAGAATGTCTTTGGCGTTGGATTCGGTGATTCCGCTGCCCACCAGGATGAACCCATCGGGCATCTCCCGCCGGACAATCGCCACATCAGTGGCCGAGGTGGCCATCCCAGTGGCCGGCCCGGAAACGATCAGCCCGTCGGCCAGACCCCGGGTGGCCGTTTCGCGGGCCATCAATCCCAAATCGGTTTCCCCCAGGGGCGCGGCGTGTTTTACCAGCACGTCGGCCAGTATCTTTACGTCCACTCCCAGCGATTCCCTCCGCCTCAAGGTATCGAATGCCTCTCCCTGGACCAGACCTTCATGGGCGGCCATCACGCCGTAGTGGACGTTGACCCGAATGAACCCTGCTCCGGTGACGGCGGCGACGGCCAGGGCGGAACCGGCGTCGTTGCGCAGCATATTCACCCCAACGGGCAGCGGCGATACATCTTGGACTGCTTGAACTGCCAGGGTCATGGCTGAAACAGTCTCTGACTCAACCCGGCCGATGCGAAACGGGGCATCGCCGTAGTTTTCCACCACGATTCCGTGGGCGCTCCCCTGTACCAGCACCTCCGCCTCTTGCCGTGCCCGTTCCAGCACTTTTCCCAGATCGCCGCCCCATAGGGGAGACCCGGGCAGGGGAGGCAGGTGGATGACGCCGATGAATGCTTTTTTCGCGTTGAACAAATTGCTTGGCAAGGGAATCCTCCCCGAACAAATGATGGAGTGTTAACACCGGCATAGAACCAATCCGCCAGAGCCGCCAAGGTGATATTAACGTATATCGATTAGTCAATGTGAAAGAAATTTTGGCGGAGCTCCGGCAAGCTCCGACCCACGCCCTTCACCTAGGTGGTAAAATTATGTCGACCCAAGAGGTGAGCGTGAGGTTTTAGATGCCCCAGGATTTCATTCATGTCAAAGGCGCCCGGGAGCACAACCTAAAGAATATCGATATCACCATCCCAAGAGACAAGCTGGTGGTGATAACCGGCGTGTCCGGCTCGGGAAAGAGCAGTCTGGCGTTTGATACTATTTTCGCCGAAGGCCAGCGGCGGTACGTTGAGTCTTTGTCGGCCTACGCCCGCCAATTTTTGGGCCGCATGGACAAGCCCGACGTGGATTACATCGAAGGGCTTTCACCGGCAATATCCATCGACCAGAAAGGCGTTTCTCACAATCCCCGGTCCACTGTCGGCACTGTGACCGAGATCTATGACTATCTGCGGCTTTTGTTCGCCAGAGTCGGCCTGCCCCACTGTCCCAAATGCGGCCGGCCCGTGGAGCGCCAGACCATTTCCCAGATCGTGGACGCGATCCTGGCCCTGCCCGAGGGCAGCCGCATCCTGCTCTTGGCGCCCAAGGTGCGGCGGAAAAAAGGCGAGCACAAAGACGTCTTTGAAGCGGCCCGGAAGTCCGGCTTCGTCAGGGTTCGGATCAACGAAACCATACACATCCTGGACGAGTTGGACGACCTCAACCTTAACAAGAACAAGTGGCATTACATAGAGTTGGTGGTGGACCGCCTGATCGTTCGCCCCGACACAGAGATCAGCCGGGTGGCCGAGTCGGTGGAAACGGCGCTGCGGGAAGGGGAAGGGGCGCTTCAGGTGGCGGTGGAAGACGGAGACGAATTGGTTTTCTCCGAGCAATTCGCTTGCGTCCGTTGCGGCGTCAGCCTGCCGGAGATCGAACCACGCACCTTCAGCTTCAACAGCCCCCATGGAGCGTGCACGCAATGCACCGGTCTGGGCTTCAAACTGGAGGTCGACCCCGAACTGGTAATCATCAACAAGAACCTTTCCCTCAGCGAAGGGGCCATCGCCCCTTGGAGCCACGGCAGGCATTCCACAGGCTGGTACCTAAGCCTGGTGGACTCGGTGGCCAAGTCCCACGGCTTCTCCGCCAAGACTCCGGTAAAGGACCTAACCGAAGAACAACTGAACATCATTCTTTACGGGATCAAGTCGGAAAAAGTCACGGTAACCCATCGAACCCACAGGGGCAGAGAGTACCAGTGGCAAACGACGTTTGAAGGCGTGGTTTCAAATCTGAGCAGGCGTCATCGGGACACCGGATCGGATTACACTCGCCAGGAGATCGAGCGGTACATGACGGCCCGCCCCTGCAGCGCCTGCGGTGGCAAGAGGCTCCGCCCAGAGGCTCTGTCGGTGAAGGTCTGCGGTTTGGGCGTCATGGACGTCTGCGCCAAGAACATCGGCCAAGCCCTGGAGTGGGTTAGGGAGATTGACCCAGACGCGCCGGGAGACCATCCGGGAGAGACGTTCAGCACCAGAGACAAGACCATAGCGAACCAGGTCCTGAAAGAGATAGAAGGCAGGCTGAGGTTTCTCACCAACATCGGCCTGGATTACATCACCATGGACCGCACGGCCCGGACTCTTTCCGGCGGAGAGGCCCAAAGGGTGCGTCTGGCAACGCAGATTGGGTCGGGGTTGACTGGCGTTCTGTACGTTTGTGATGAGCCAACGGTGGGCTTGCATCCCCACGACGACCACTTGCTGATCTCAACGCTGTCCAATTTAAGGGACATGGGCAACACTGTTATCGTGGTAGAGCATGACGAAGCCATGATGCGGGCGGCTGACTTCATCGCCGACATGGGACCCGGCGCCGGAGAGCATGGCGGCAGAGTGGTGGTCACCGGCGACATAGAAGAGATCATGGCCAGCGAGCATTCCGTGACGGGCCAATATCTTAGTGGCCGCAAGCGGGTGCCTATCCCCGAGGCTAGGCGGACCGGCAATGGAGCCAGTTTGACCATCAAGGGGGCCCGGGAGAACAATCTGAAAAACGTGGACGTGGAGATACCGCTGGGCGAGCTGGTGTGCATCACAGGCGTGTCCGGCTCGGGCAAAAGCAGCCTGGCTAATGAGATCCTGTACAAAAGATTGGCTCAAGCAATCTACCGGTCCAGAGATCTGCCGGGCGCCCACGATGATCTGCTGGGAATCGACAATATCGACAAGGTCATCAATATAGACCAGTCAGCCATCGGGCGGACCCCACGCAGCAATCCGGCCACATATACCGGCGCCTTCACCCCGATCAGGGAGCTGTTCGCCAACCTGCCCGAAGCCCGCGTCCGGGGATACAAGCCCGGCCGTTTTTCCTTCAACGTAAAGGGCGGGCGGTGCGAAGCCTGCCAGGGTGAGGGATACAACCAGATAGAGATGCAGTTCCTTCCTGACGTCACCGTTCCCTGTGAGGTGTGCAACGGCCGCCGTTATAACCGCGAGGCGCTGGAGGTGACTCTGAAGGATAAAAGCATCGCCGACGTTCTGTCCATGACGGTGGATCAAGCCTGGGAGTTCTTCTCCAACTTTCCGCGAATCAATCCCAAACTGGAAACCTTGCGGGACGTGGGTCTGGGATACATACGGTTAGGCCAGCCTGCCACCACTCTGTCCGGAGGGGAGGCCCAGCGGATCAAGTTGGCCACAGAGCTTTCCAAACGGGCCACCGGTAAGACGCTGTATCTTCTGGATGAGCCCACCACCGGCCTGTCGTTCTCGGACTGCGCAGCGTTGTTGAAGGTGCTGCACCGGTTGGTCGATTCTGGGAACACTGTCCTTTTGATCGAGCACAATCTGGACGTGATCAAAAACTCCGACTGGGTCATCGATTTGGGACCGGGCGCCGGCGACCTGGGCGGCCATGTCATAGCCATCGGGACCCCGGAAGACCTGGCTTCAAACCAAGACTCCTACACCGGCCGATACCTAGGCAAAGTGCTGGAAGCCGGCCGGGAACCGTCCGAGCAGCGGGAGGCCGTGGCGGTGGGGGATTAGGAAAGCCGAGGCAGAATCAAATGTTAGATTATGTTCAGAAATCTAGACTGCGCTATCCACCTGCCCAGTTCCCGGTGGAGTTTGTCCGGTGCGTGTTTGAAGAGGCCAGAAAAAGGGACAGGGGTAAAGAGCAAGTCTACCTTGGAACCAAAGCCCTGGTGGAATTAATTCAACAAAAAGGCGCCCACGCATTCATCTCCGTCAAAGAGATCCAAGAATACGCAGGAATCTGGACAAGCCAAAGTGCCGGTCTTTGGCCGTGGCGGCAAAAGACTGGAGCCAACGTAGTGGAGGAGCAGGTCAGCCCCAAGACATACCGAATCCGCCCCGAGTTTTTTGATGCTATGCAGTCCTTATTTACGGATGGTTCTGGGCCCCGAGGAAAACGCAGCATCCTGGAGCTTCAGGGCTTAGGTAAGGAGATTTGGGCTGGCATTGACCCCCGAGCCTATGTCAACCGCGAACGAGCGTCATGGGCTGGGTAGACGACTTGCGCGGGGCCATCATAGGGATAGACACTTCGCCGTTCATTTACCTGATTGAAGAACACCCAGCTTACCTAGACGCCGTTAGAAGTTTTTTTAGCGAGATGAATGATGGGGGAATCACTGGGGTAACGTCCACCGTCACACTGCGCTAAGTCTTGGTTCAACCTTTCCGCAGAGGCGTTCTCAAGTTGGCTGACCAGTACCGCCAGACAATTCTCAATGCCAACAACCTTTCATGTATGGAATTGACGGCGGAGATCGCCTCCGCGCCAACTACAACTTGCGCACACCCGATGCGATTCAATTGGCGACTGCCATCCAAGCACGCGCGACGGCGTTCCTGACGAACGATTCTTTTTTAACGTCTGTTTCGGACTTGGAGATCTTGATATTGGACCAGTTGGTTCTGCGCTAGGCAGTATTTCGAGTTGCAGAGCTATCCAGCGATTTTGGAGATTCACGATTCACGATTCACGGTCTGGTAGAATGGCGCCAACCGAGCAAAGCATTCCAGTAAATTTCCGCAGAAAAATCCCGGAGGAGGACGGCCATGGCCTTTCATTACGACGGCGAAGTTAAGATCACCAAGATCAATATGGGTCCTTACGACAACAACGGATATATCCTGTCCTGCCCTGAAACCAACGAAGGCGTGATAATAGACACTCCGGCCGAGCCGGAGAAGCTGCTGGACGCCATCGGAGACATCCAAATCAAGTCGATTTTGATTACCCACAAACACCAGGACCACTTGCTGGGATTCGACGAGATCACCAGTAAAACCGGCGCCCCGGTGGGTGTCAGCACCGATGACGTAGACGGGTTGCCCAGGCCGCCGGAAGTCGTGCTGAAAGACGGCGACGTGGTCAAATTCGGCAACAGGGAGCTACAAGTCTTGGTCACTCCCGGGCATACCGAAGGGGCTTCTTGCTTCTTGATTGGCAAACACCTGTTTTCCGGCGACACCCTCTTTCCCGGCGGTCCCGGAAAGACCCGCAGCCCCGAGCTGCTTAAACAGGTCATCGACAGCATCACCCGCAAGCTGCTGGTCCTGCCCGATGACACGGCAGTCTATCCCGGCCACGGGATTGACACTACCATCGGAGAGGCCCGGCGGCAGTATCAGGATTTCGCGTCCCGGCCGCATCCAGCCGACCTCTGCGGCGACGTAAACTGGCTGGAATCATAGTCCGGAATATCCTTTGACAGGCTAAGGGCGAACGGAGAGGAGTCTTTACCGTTCGTCTTGGACTCGGGTTGAAGGATTTAACGCCCCATTCACCATTAGCGAGGAAAAATGCACGAACGCTCCGTCTTGGATAACCAACTTCGCGTACTGACGTCCACCATGATCCACACCCGGTCAGTGTCGATGATATTTTGCGTGGGCGCCGGGTCGAGATACGAATCGGAAGAAATGGCGGGGCTTTCCCACTTCATTGAGCACCTCCCATTCAAAGGCACTAAGAAATGGCCCGACGCCGGGGCGGTCAGCGAAGCCATCGAGAGCGTGGGCGGCATATTAAACGCCAGCACCGACCGGGAAATGACGGTCTTTTGGTGCAAGGTGCCCCATTTTCACTTCCGAACCGCGTTTGCCGTCTTGTTGGATATGATCCTCAATCCGCTGTTGGAACCGGACGAGGTGGAAAAAGAACGCGAGGTCATTCAAGAAGAGCTTCGCATGACAATGGACATGCCGTCTTACCGGGTCGACCTGCTGATCGACGAAGCTCTCTGGCCGGATCAAGCCATGGGCCGGGACGTGGGTGGAACTCCCGAGTCGGTGGAAGAGATCACCCAGAAGAGCATCCGAGAATACATGGAAAGGCAGTACAACCCGGCCAATACCGTCATCGCGGTAGCCGGTAACGTAACCCATGAGGAGGTGGTGGACCTCCTAGCAGAAGCCACCGGGAGCTGGAAGCCCAGGGAATCTCTGAAGTGGGAACCAGTGATGGCGGAAGGCCAGACCGAGGCTATGGTGAAGGTGGAGCAAAAACGCAGCGACCAGTCGCACATTTGCCTGGCGTTGCCGGCTTTGGCGTTGGACCACCCCGACCGTTACGCCCTTACCATACTCAATATCATCCTGGGCGATGGTATGAGCAGCCGCCTGTTCATGAATCTACGGGAGCGCCAAAGCCTTTCCTACGACGTTAGCAGTTCCACCAGCATGTTTAGAGATTGCGGCTCGCTGGTCGTCTACTGCGGTGTGGAGCCCAAGAAGAGCAGAAAAGCGGTGCAGGCGGTGGTGGAAGAATTGGGCCTGCTGAGAGAAGAGCCGCCGGTCCAAGAGGTGTCCAAAGCCCAGGAGTACGCCAAGGGCAGACTGATGCTGCGGATGGAAGATACTCGGGCGGTGGCCAGCTGGCTGGGTTCCCAAGAGCTGCTGCTGGATAGGGTTTCAACCCCCGAGGAAGTGGCGGATCAGTTGGACTCGGTTACCCCATCCGACGTCGCTCGTGTGGCCCAAGATTTATTGAAGCAGGAGCAGCTCCGATTGGCGGTGGTAGGACCGCACCGGGGTGAGAAGGGATTCCTGAACATGCTGAAACTGTAAACCACACTCCAATCGGGGCTTGGTCAACTTGCCGACGAGTCGAATTCCGCGGCCACCGGATTAGTCAAAACGCCGATTCCGGGAATGTCCACCTCCACCGTGTCTCCTGGCTTGATGGCGCACGTAACGCCGGCGGCGCCCGAAAATACCAGGTCTCCAGGCTGCAGTGTTACCTGCTGGCTGATGTAGCTGATAATTTCCGGGAATGTGAATAGCATGTCTTTGGACAAGCACCGCTGCACTTCCGTACCGTTTAGCCGGACGATCATCTCTAGATTTTGCGGATCTATCCCGGTCTCTATCCAGGGCCCGATGGGTGCGAAGGTGTCGCTGCCTTTGGCCCGCCAAAAGGTCCAGTCATCTCCCTGCCAAGTGCGGTCACTCACGTCGTTCCCGCAGGTGTACCCCAAGATATACCGGGACGCCTTTTCCGGGGTCACGCGCCGGCAGTGCTTTCCGATGACCGCCACGGCCTCGCCCTCATAATGAACATCCCCATTGGAATCTTTGGGGATAATGATGGGTTCGCCGGGGCCGGTGAGGGCGTTGCGCCCTTTGTGCCAGGGGTTTGGGTGTTTCGGAACCGATGGCGCCTCACCGCTGAGCACGGTGGCGGCGAACTCCACATGGTCTGCGAAGTTTAGGCCGGGACACCAGATCTCCGAAGGTTCCGTGGGCGCCAGAAAAGTGACATCGGAAATGGGATGCCGAGTGTCTGTCATTCTAAATTTAGTAAAAATATTGCCGCGGATCTCCACCACATCCTCATCCATGACCACACCAAACGCCACCCGCCGGCCGGACCGAAAGCGCGCGATCTTCATCTTTTTCTACCTTTTGGAGTGATTAGAGGACCAGAGTGGCGCCAACCCCGATTGGAACCGTCCAGGAAATCGGCAACATCATGGAATTGGTTCCTAGTTATAGGGTTCTAATCAGGTGAAAGCAGGATCATCTATCATCCCGCGGTGGACGCCCCCGGGAAGCCTGACCATTGACGCCGCCTTGACCACCCGATTCAAGCTCAGTCGGTCCAGGCAAGAGCAGAAAGCGGCATGCTGTTGGGTTCTTCGGCGGGATTTTAATCCTTCCACCTGGCCATATCAATACTAAAACGAGGCCAATTTGCCTACTGGCTAGCCCAAATCCCAGATTCCCAATATGTTGTTTCCATGCTGGTGGTAAGCCTAGAATAAAGTAATCATTTGAAGGGTTGCGCGATAGAAACCCGGGAGCGAATGCGGTGAAGATAGGATATTTTGTAACCAACCAATATTTGCCGGGCGAGTCAATGCCCAAGAAGATCGCCGAGAGCGTGGAACTGGTTCAGGCGGCGCGGCAGGCGGAATTCGACCTGATTTGCACCGGCCAGCATTACCTGGCTGCGCCCTACCAAATGAGCACGTCGTTGCCTCTGTTGGCGCGGTTGGCGGCTGAAGCCGGGGATATGGAAGTCGCGGCGACCGTGATCCTGGTCCCCCTGCACAATCCAGTGGAAATGGCCGAAAGCGTGGCGACCATGGACGCTATCTGCAACGGGAAATTTATATTTGGTATTGGACTGGGATACCGCGACGAGGAATACGCCGCCTTTGGCATGGACCGCAGCCAAAGAGTGCCGCGGACCAGGGAAGCCTTGGACATCATGAAACTTTTGTGGACGGAAGACGAGGTGGAGTATCGGGGAGAATATTACCAAGTTCCCCGGAGCAAGATAGCCACCAAGCCGGTTCAAAAACCCCATCCGCCCATTTGGGTGGCGGCCAACCACGACAGCGCCATTCGCAGAGCTGCCCGTTGGGGATATCCGTGGTTGATCAACCCCCACGCCACAGTGCCGATGGTCGCCGAGCAATTGGCGGGCTATCGAAGGGCCTTGGACCGCGCCGGCCAACCGTCTCCCCCGGCTTGGCCAATGATGCGAGAGCTTTACGTGGCTGAAGACCGGGAGACCGCATATCTGGAGAGCCAGCCGCATCTGGAAGGAAAATACGCCGCCTACGCCGCGTGGGGCCAGGATAAGGCGCTGCCCGGAGAAGAGAGCTTCAGCGTGCCCTATCAAGACCTGGCCAAAGACCGGTTCCTTCTTGGGTCACCAGATGACGTGGTCAACGAGATCAACCGGTACGGCGAAGAATTGGGCGTAAACTACATGATCTTTCGCATGCAGTGGCCCGGGATGGACCAGAAACTGGCCTTGCGCCAGATCGAGATCATGGGCCGGGACGTCATTCCCAGAGTAAAAAACCCGGAGTAAACAACGTGGAGTGAAAACCGCGGAGTGAAAAATGCCGGGCAGCCGGTGAATGCCAGTGAACGAAGTTGGAGGCAGCCCTAGAAACTCGGACGGAAACCCCGATTCTCTCCAAGCTGCCGTTTTCTTAGCGACGATTGTCGATGTAACAGTGGGTTCTTGAACCGTATTACAGACACTATCATGCCACATAAGACTATAATACGTCTGTCTGGCGTAGCGCGAAACCCGGCCAATGGCTTTCCGGCCAGACCTCTAGTACTACAACGACGCGTTATCCTACAAGGTAACTCGTGGGCGGATTTTGAAGCTGGCAACGAACGAGTGCGAGTCTCCCATGATGAACGGTCCGTAGCTGAAGAAGAAGACCTGAGCGTGTTTTCTCATAACGCGTCGTTGTAGTACTAGCGCAAAGGATGGTTCGACAAGCCTGTCCTGAGCCCCACCGAAGGGCTCACCACGAACGGAGTTTTTACTATTCGCGGGTTCGTCATTGACTCGCCACTTCGTCCTGTCCGTCCAAGCGCCTGGCGCCGAAAGACCGGCTCCCGGGACAACTGGGCCAGGGTCTCCGCCAGAGGGTGCTGCCGGGAAAGCTCGGTGTCACGATAGCAGCCCACCACCAGAAGCCGGGACTCTCCCAACTCACGAGCCACGAATTCCAGTAGACGCAGGGAAGGCTGGTCAGCCCAGTGGAGGTCATCCAATACCACCATCAGGGGCTGAGTCTGGGAGGCGTTCTTTAAGAAAGTGGTGATTGCGTCGAAGAGGCGGAACCGGGCTGCCTCCGGCTCCAGGGACGGGGAAGGCGAGAGGTATGTGATCTTGTCATGGATCTCGGGGACGGCATCGGCGATGGCGGCGGCCCCTCGGCCCATCTCAGCGGTAAGCTGTTCGGCATCGGCTTGGTGCAGGTACGACCGTATGGTCTGGACCCAAGGCCAATGGGATGGCGTCCCCTCGTCATCGTAGCAGCGGCCCCATAAGACCTGTGCGCCCAATTTCTCAGCGTAGAGCGCTAATTCCTGAGTCGTGCGCGTCTTGCCAATGCCTGGCTCGCCCACCAGCATGACCAGACGTCCTCGGCCGGAAAGGGCATCATCTAGGGCTGCGGTAAGCTGCGCCCACTCTCGCTTACGGCCCACGAATGTGTCGTGAAGCTGGATTCGGGATGACGAACTTCGTTCTGATTGGGACGAATGATCCGCCATGGGGTCAGTGTAGCCGCAGTGATGAAGGCGTTCAAACGAGGAGTTGCTTTGGGAAGTTTAGATTAGACGGAGGGAAAGCTGCCGGATGCCGTGGCATCTCGGCCTGCCAGGCTCCGCGCCCAAATGCCCTGACCCAGCCCCCGTGTTAGACTAACATCGCAACTTTTCCCTGACCATTACCGTATTTATACCACGAGGTGACCGGCAACCATGGTCCCACCAGGCGACATCGGTCCCATCCCTATTTGGGCGGCTGTATACCTGTTCCTAGCCCTTACCGGGGCGTTATCCAGTTATCTGTTTTATTTCCGAGTGTTGCGGTTGATCCGGCAGGGCGGCAGCGTGGCTCGCTTCGACCGTCCTTGGGAGCGGCTGACGGGGGCGACTGCCATAGTCTTGGGGCAACGGAAAGTCCTGCAAAGAGTGCCGGCCAAAGACTGGGCGGGCCTCAGCCATGCGTTGATATTCTGGGGCTTCCTTTCATTCTCGCTTAGCTATGTGATATTCATCTTCATCGGATCCGCCTGGCGTTCCTTCCCCGAGATGCTGTTGACGGCGATGGGCGTGCGGGTCTTCAGTTCTTTCCTGGATATCTCGGCGGCGGTTTTGCTGGTGCTGCTGGCATGGGCATTGCTGCGCCGCTGGGTGGCCACGCCGAGGCGGCTCAGTTTTGACCTGACCCGCAGCATGGATTCGGTGATCATCGTCGTCCTTATCGCCGTCCTTATGATATCGACGCTGCTTACCCACGCATTTTTTGTAGCCAAGGGCGGCGAAGGTCACGAGGCTCAGGTATTGATTGGCGCTGCCCTGGGAGGCTGGTTCACCAGCCTGGGGGTAGGCGAGGCAGCGGCCAGCGTCATGCACGGCGTGTTCTGGTGGATTCACCTGGGCATCATCCTGGGTTTTTCCGTCTATATCCCGTTCTCCAAGCACATGCACATGGTGGCCGCGCCGATGAACGCCTACTTTCGCTCATTGGAGCCACGGGGCGCGTTGGCTCCGATAGACCTGGAAAACGCGCAACGCTTCGGCGCCGGACGGGTGCAGGACTTCACCTGGAAACAATTGCTGGACGGCTTTGCCTGCGCGGTTTGCGGCAGATGCACCGAAGCCTGCCCAGCCAACCAGACGGGAAAGCCGCTCTCGCCCATGCACATCGTTGAGAACCTCAAAGAGCATATGCAGACCATCGGGCACCAGGGCGCCAGGGATCCCGAACACGTGGAGCCCACACCCCTGATCGGTGGAGCCATTTCAGAGGTGGCGGTGTGGGATTGTGTTTCCTGCGGCGCTTGCATGGAGGAATGCCCGGTTGTGGTGGAGCATATCCCCACCATCATGGACCTGCGCCGGAACTTGGTCTTGGAGGAATCGAAGATTCCCGAGACGGCGAAGAACGCCCTATTGAGCCTGGAGCAGCGAGGCCATCCCTGGCGGGGCACCCAGTATTCCCGGACAGACTGGGCCGAAGGATTGGACGTGCCGACACTGGCGGATAAGCCCGATGCCGAAGTCCTATTCTGGGTCGGCTGTACCGGCGCCCTGGAACAGCGCAGTCAAGGCGTTGCCCGGTCCATGGTCAAGGTGCTGAAGTCGGCTGGAGTAGACTTTGCCATTTTGGGGGAAGAGGAGACATGCACCGGAGACCCGGCTAGGCGCATGGGCAACGAGTACCTGTTTCAGATACTAGCCCAGCAGAACATCGAAACGCTGAACCGGTATAAGGTGACCAAGATCGTCACCATCTGCCCCCACTGCTTCAACACGATGCGCAATGAGTACCCCCAGTTTGGGGGGGACTACGAGGTGCTGCACTACAGCCAGTTCGTTGACGGCTTGGTGAAACAAGGCAAGGTAAAACCCATCAAACTCATGGATACAACCGTCGCATATCACGATTCCTGCTTCCTGGGCCGCCATAACGGCGTGTACGATGAGCCCAGAGACATTGCCACATCTATACCGGGCCTGAAATTGGTGGAGATGTCGCCAAGGTGCCGGGAACGGGGTTTTTGCTGCGGGGCCGGCGGAGGACACATGTGGCTGGAGGAGAGTGGCGGGACGCGCATCAACCATGCACGCACCGATCATTTCTTGGAAACCGACGCCGACACCGTGGCGGTGTCCTGCCCATTCTGTCTGCAAATGCTCACTGAAGGAATCCAAGCCAAGGGTCAAGAAGGCCAAAAGAAAGCATTGGACGTACTGGAGATACTTGCGGAAAGCCTAGAAGATTGATTCGGTGATCTTGAAAGAACCGGGGATTTAATCGATGCCCATCGACGAAGTGATTCTGGTCAGGATTTGCGGCAAATGTCAGTTTCGCATCGAGACATTCGCTATCAAGAAAGACAACATGATGATGTTCAGCACCGGAACAGTTTGGTGCCCTCAATGTCAGAGCGACCAGCCCGAAATAAGGGACGTGGCCGGCCGGGAGGAGTCCATTGACCAGGAAGTGAACAGTTACCCCAAGGCCGTTCCCGCCAAGGAAATCAATCCGCCTCAGGGAAGCATTCCGAACTGAAGCGGACTGCTTCTCTGGCTGCTCCCTTGAACTGCTTCGGTGAGTTATGGCGCCCCTTCCAGCGAGCGCTTCGGGCCAACCTTCTGTGCGGCAGCCTATTCGCCACGCGTGGCGCGTCGTGTCTATCATCGCCATTGGCGCGGCGCTGGGTTTGGTGTTGACGGTGGGATTCCTTTGGAGCCAGCTAGAGCGCCGGTACATATTCTTTCCCACCCGTGATGTCCAGTTCACACCAGAAGACGCCGGTCTGCGCTATGAAGACATTTCATTTGGCGCGCCTGGTGGGCTTCAGCTCCACGGTTGGTTCATTCCTGGCAAGGGTGAAGCGGGAAACACCACCTGGATCTGGTTCCACGGGAATGGTGGAAACATCGGCCACCGGGTGGATGAACTTGCCATGTTGCACCACCGCTTGGGCGTAAACCTGTTCATATTCGATTATCAGGGTTATGGGAGAAGCCAAGGGGAACCGACGGAGCAGGGCGCCTATCAGGACGCCAGGGCCGCCCTGGAATATGTGTCGAACCGGCCCACCGTAGATGCTGAAAAGATTGTGTACTTCGGCAGGTCTTTGGGCGCCGCGGTGGCGGTGGAACTGGCAACGGAATCTCCACCGGCGGGCATGGTGTTGGTTTCCCCTTTCACTTCAGTGAGTGATATGGCGCGCCTGGCGTTTCCTTATTTGCCGGTGGGGTGGCTCCTGAAGGACCGGTTCCATTCCATATCTCGGATCCGAGATCTCCAGACCCCTCTTTTGGTCATTCATGGCGGTCAAGACGAAACGGTGCCAGTTAAACAAGGAAGGGCGTTGTTCGAAGCGGCCAACGAGCCCAAAACATTCCAGTTGGCGCCTGGCGCCGGCCATAACGATATATTTGTAAATGGAGGATCTGCCTTTTGGGATGCGTTGGAGAATTTTAGAGTTTCGTTGGCGGGCGGCGGATGATGAATTGAGGCTTTGAAATGGACGGTGGCCTGCTAATTTGAATCGTGGTCTTAATCCAAATATGATCGGGTAATCGATTGAGAGGCCCAGAGGCCGGCCATAAGGCGCTTTTGGCTCCGCGGCCAGGAGTCATTGGTACTTTTCAGGTCAGGAGAGTTATGCCATGATGACAGTCGAAAAACTTGAAATAGAGATCCTCTACTTCTGGGATTGAGGCCACGCCTTGCGTGCTGCCTGAATGGCAGGAGAGGCATTAAGCCGGGTTGGCGAGAACATCAGCATCTTCTAACTTACTCCGGGTCCCCACGGCAAGTTCGACGTGATAATCGACGGCGACTTGGTGGCGGCCCATCGGCATGAGCCCGACGCCCATCTGTTTCCGGACCTCCAAGACCTGATGAAAGCCATCGATGAGCGAGTGTAGGCGGGAATAAACCCACTGTCTACATATAAATTTCTTTGCACAAAAACACGCCGGACCTTGAGAGGCTCCGGCATGTTTTAATTAGCGAGGCTGAGGAACACTAGGGGAGATTTCCTTGAGGATCGCGGCCTTATCGCCGCGAGATGGCTAGACTTTCTCGGCGTAGTCTAGGTTGTGGAGGTATTTTTCTCCCTGGCCGTCTCCCTCGACGATGACCACCTCGTGTACGTTGACGTCGTTGACTTCCAATTGCTGGCTGACGCCGGTGGTCTCAACCACTAGTCCTGCCCGGGTCTTGAACTTGATTCCAGCGTCAATGCTTGACATTTCGGCATACATTAGCGCACCTCCTAAGTGCAAATGAAGTTTTTCGATTATGTCTGGGGGCCAGACCTGCTGGCGCCCATATGGTGGCACTGTTGGAATACCCGTGGCCAAGTCTACAAAGACAGATACGGCGCGTCAAGGTTTCCATTTCGACGAACGTCTGGGAAATTCGGATGCTCAATCCCCCAAAATTTCCATTGGCGCCATTGGGGCTAGACTCCGGTGATTATTTCAGTCTCGTAATCCAGTACCTCCAGGTCGCGGCGCTGGTCTTCCACAAAGGCCACCACGTTGGCAAGAATTTGGTTGGCGTGGTTGGAATCGTTGCTGACGCAGCAAATCTCCAGTGTGAGGCGTTGCCAGAGGTCCTGGTCCTCCACCTCTGAGACGGCCACATTGAACTGATTCCGGATACGGGCGTTTACCGATCGGGAAACCTGACGTTTGCCCTTCAGACTTTGAACTCCAGGAAGGTGAAAAGATACCCGGCAGACTCCAATGGGCAAACCAAACCTCCAAGTCCAACCGATTAAACCAGGGCGATGGGCCGGCGATTCGCAGATATCGCAAGCCTATAGCGTGAAACCGGATGCTAATTATAGGTTATAATGGCCCCAATTCGAGCAGGGGGCGCCGGCAACCATCATATCGTGTCCCTAATTCCCTCACATACCCGACCCATATACACCACTCCTCCCGTGGCCGCACCTGCCGTGGCCGCGCCTCAAGGAGGGGCGTAGCATGCCCTCCGGCTCTTCGCCCCGCCGCGTGGACGTGCCTGAAGTCGTGGTCGCCCGTCTGCCCCAGTATGTACGGATCCTGAGCCGGCTGCGGGAGAACGGAGCTGAGGTGGTCAGCTCCCACCAGCTGGGGGATAGGCTGCAGGTGACTCCGGCGCAGATTCGAAAAGACCTGAGCTACTTTGGGCGTTTCGGCAAGCAAGGCCGGGGTTACGACGTGGTCCACCTGCTGGACCGCTTGAAGGAAATCCTGGGCCTGAACACTCAATGGAACGTGGCGGTCGTGGGCGTAGGAAGGCTGGGCCGGGCCATTCTGAGCTATCCAGGGTTCACACCCGACGGGTTTCGGCTGGTCGCGGCTTTTGACGGCGACCCAGCAGTGGTGGGAGAGGACGTGGCTGGGCTTATCGTTCAGCCGATGGATCAACTGGACCACACAGTCAAACGCGAGGCAATCAGCATTGCCATCGTCGCGGTACCCGTGGACCGCACCCAAAGCGTGATTGACCGGCTGATGGATTGCGGGGTGCAGGCAATCCTAAATTACGCGCCCATCGCTCCCCAGGTGTTGCCTGGGGTGAAGATTCGCAACATCGACCCGGTGGTTTCCCTACAGTCGATGACCTACTACCTGAGCGGGGAAGGGGAAATTTAGCTGAAGCGGTGATCGGAAAAGGTCTGGTCCCACCGTTAAGAAACAGGGTGAGGCCGGTTTGGAATCAAGAAGCGGAGGGTCCCGGCGTAGTCCTTGGCCTTCTGCGCCTCACCACGTTCAGCCTGATCTGGGCTCTGTGCATGGCCACCGCGGCCTGAGCCAATTGCTGGTTGGCGTCAGCGCGGCCCATTTCTTCCCTGGCCCTGTCGATGGCCGCCTGGGCCCGTTCCTCGTCGATTTCATCGGAACGCTCACAGGCGTCGGCCAAGATCGTAACCTTGCTGCCGATGACCTCTAGAAAGCCTCCGGTGACCGCTAGGTAAGACTCCTCGCCATCTTTGCGAATCATCAGTTCGCCGGGCTGCAACGCCGTCATCAAGGGCGCATGGTGGGGCAAAATGCCCAGTTGCCCCTCTATTCCAGGGGCCACCAACACGTCCACATCGTCGGCGTACACTTCCTTCTCAGCAGTGATTATTTCCAAGCGCATTGGGGACATAAATGTTCCTCGTTTGAACGAACGCTAACCGGGCAAATGGGCTTACCTAATCAAGACGTGATTGATTCGTCCGGAGCTACCCGACGTTCTGCATCTTATTAGCATAGTCTCGACCGGCGGTTGCCGGTGGCAACGGCTTGCCCTGTTTCAAGCAAATCTCAATCGCTTCGTCAACGATACTACAGAGCTCGTCAAAGACCGCTCTTTCGTTGTTGCCATGACAACCGCCGTAGACCAACCCTGGAGCGCTCCCTACATAGCATTGGTCTTCATCAGACCATTCGACTATCTTGACGTACTTTGCACTATCATTCATTTTTCAGATGCTTCGATGGCCAGCCGTACTGCTCTCACCTGGTACTGCTTGGCGTCTTCCCCAAAATCACCTGATATCGTAACAGGTCTTCCCAGGTTTGGATGAACGAAATTTCTGTGGCTGCCGCGGCCTCCCCGATTCTCGAACCCGGCGCGTTCAAGCTCGGAGATCAGTCCTCGTATCTTAGGGGGCACGAATTCTCCGGCCTGATTCCCGTAGCCTTGAATTGCTCCTAATTAGGCCTCTGCCTGCAGTTGCGCCGCTTTTTCAACGGCTTCTTCAATGGTGCCGACCATGTAGAAGGCCTGCTCGGGGAGGTCGTCGTGTTTGCCGTCTAGTATCTCCGCGAAACCGCGGACGGTATCGCGGACCGGCACGTACTTGCCAGGCTGGCCAGTGAACCCTTCGGCAACGAAGAAAGGCTGGGTTAGGAACCTCTGAATCTTCCTAGCCCGGAAAACGGTCAGTTTGTCCTCGTCAGACAGCTCTTCGATTCCCAGGATGGCGATTATGTCCTGAAGGTCCTTGTACCGTTGCAACACCAACTGAACTCCCCGGGCCAGCCGGTAGTGCTCTTCTCCCACAATGCGGGGCTCGAGGATCCGGGAGTACGAAGCCAGCGGATCCACCGCCGGATACAGACCTTGAGCCGAAAGGGCCCGCTCCAGCGATATCACGCCGTCTAGGTGCCCGAACGTGGTGACGATACCCGGATCGGTATAATCGTCGGCGGGTACATAGATGGCTTGCAGGGATGTGATGGAACCGCTCTTGGTGGATGTGATCCTCTCCTGCAGTTGCCCCATTTCGGTTCCCAGAGTGGGCTGATAACCCACGGCGGATGGCATGCGCCCCAGCAGCGCCGAAACCTCCATGCCCGCCAATATGTACCGGTAGATGTTGTCCACGAAGAGGAGAACGTCCTGTTTCTCTTCGTCGCGGAAGTATTCAGCCATTGTCAGACCGGTGAGTCCAATCCGGGCGCGAACGCCGGGCGTTTCGTTCATCTGCCCGAAGACCAAGACGGTGCTTGGCAGCACGCCAGAGTCTTGCATCTCGTGCCAGAGGTCGTTGCCCTCCCTGGAACGTTCGCCCACGCCGGCAAAGACCGAAACGCCCTTGTGGACCGCGCCAATGTTGCGGATCAATTCTTGAATGATGACCGTCTTTCCCACGCCGGCGCCACCGAAGGCGCCGATCTTTCCTCCCTTCATAAAGGGGGTCATGAGGTCGAAAACCTTTATCCCCGTTTCCAGGATCTCGACGCTGGGATTCTGGTCGTCGAAGGCGGGCGGGTCGCGGTGAATCGGGAGGCTCGTGCCGGCTTCCACCGGCCCCAGGTTGTCCAGGGGAGTGCCGGTTACGTCGAACAGCCGTCCCAAGGTCTCTTTGCCCACGGGCACGGTAACCTTTTGACCGGTGTCGTTGACATTGATCCCGCGGGCCAGGCCGTCGGTTGAGCCCAACGCCAGGCACCGGACCCAGTTGTTGCCGATGTGTTGCTGGACTTCCAGAACCAGGTTTTCGCCGCCGTTGTCCAGGTCCAGCGCGTCAAAAAGATTGGGAAGCTGGTCGGGAGGGAACTCTACGTCGACGACGGTGCCGATCACTTGAGCTACCTTACCTACGGCCATTGTTTTCTCCTGTTGCCAATAATAGGACGTTGGGATGAATGATCATGGGATTTTTGGTATGAGGAAATGATATACGGCAGATGCCGTCTTAACCTTCCAGGGCTATCATGCCGCCCACAAGGTCGAGCAACTCGTTGGTGATGCCGTCCTGTCGCAGCTTGTTCATCACCAAGGTGAGATCTTCCATCAACTCGTTGGCGTTGTCGGTGGCGTTGCGCATGGCGACCATCCTGGCGGATTGCTCGCTGGCGATGGATTCAAGGATGGCGTGGTAGACCTCCATTTCCACAAAGCGGGGCAGGAGGCTCCCTAGGACCGTCAGATTATCCGGTTCGTAGATGTACCCGACCCTTTCCACTCCGCTCAGCTCGGCGGGGGTTACCGGAAGAAGTCTTATTACCGTGGGTTGCTGAGAAACGGTGGATTCGAACTTGGTATATGCCAGGTGCACCTCGTCTACCTCTCCAGTGGTGTAAGCATCGATGACGATCTGAGAGATGGCGATGGTGTCCAACAATTCGGGTCTCTCGCCCAGATCGGTGAAAACCGCCTGGACGTCTTGGCCGGTTCGCACCGCGAAATCGCGTCCCTTACGCCCAACGGCGATCAACCGGACCGGCGCGTCGTGCTCTCGAATGAATCCCTCGACCCGCCGGTTGAGATTGGCGTGCAGCCCGCCGCATAGGCCGCGGTCGGGACTCACTATTACGATGCCTACTCGCTGGACCGGCCGAATCTGCAGGAGGGCCTGGACCTGTCCGGAATCGTCGGCTGGCTGAGCGGCCAAGTGGGCGATCACCTCAAGGATCTTCTCGGCGAAGGGGCGGGCCTGGGTGACGGCCAGTTGGGCGCGGCGCATCTTGGAAGCGGCGACCAACGACATGGCGTTCGTCACCTTGCCGGTGTTTTCCACGCTTCGAATTCGGCGCCTTAAGTCTTTAACAGTGGGCATGTATCTTGAGCCTGCTGATGGAGTTAACCCGAACCAAGACCGGGAAGCATTCTAACTAGGCTAAAAACCCGGCCTTAAAATCGTTGGTGACCTGAGTCAAGCGTTCCTCTGTTTCTGAAGTGATGTCATTGCTGTCTGTGATCGCCTGAAGGATATCCGGGTGAGCGGAGGAGACATGGCGGAGGAACTGCGCCTCAAAATCCACCAGCCTATCCAAAGGAATGTCGGTAAGCAGACCGGCGTTCACGGCAAAGAGGATCGCCACTTCTTCAGCCAGCGGAAGCGGCTGGTATTGGGCCTGCTTTAATATCTCAATGGCCAATTGACCCCGGGATAACTGGGCGCGGGTGGCGGCGTCCAAATCGGCGGTGCCGAACTGGGCGAAACTGGCCAACTCACGGTACTGGGCAAGCTCTAATCTGAGCTGGCCGGCCACCCGGCGAATGGCCCTGGTTTGGGCGGCGCCGCCGACACGGGAGACTGAAAGTCCCACGTTGACGGCCGGACGTATTCCGGCGTTGAACAACTCCGGCTCCAGATATATCTGGCCGTCGGTGATGGAGATGACGTTCGTGGGTATGTATGCGGACACGTCTCCAGCTTGGGTCTCAATGATGGGAAGCGCGGTTATGGAGCCTCCGCCATGGGGGTCATCCATACGGGCCGCCCGCTCCAACAAGCGGCTGTGAACGTAGAAAATGTCTCCAGGGTAGGCTTCACGTCCGGCCGGGCGGCGCAGCAATAGCGACATCTGCCGGTAGGCCCAGGCATGCTTGGTCAGGTCGTCGTAGACGATAAGCACGTCTTTGCCCTGATCCATGAACTCTTCGGCCATGGCGCATCCAGCGTAGGGCGCTATGTATTGCAGTGGCGCTGAATCTGCGGCGCCGGCGTTGACCACAATGGTGTGGGCCATGGCGTCGTTATCTTCCAATGTGGCCATTACCTGAGCGACCTTGCTCTGCTTTTGGCCGATGGCCACATAGATGCAGATCAGATCGCCGCCTTTTTGGTTGATGATCGAGTCGATGGCGATCGCTGTCTTTCCCGTGGAGCGGTCGCCGATGATGAGCTCTCGTTGACCGCGTCCGATGGGAATCATGGAGTCAACGGCCTTGATGCCCGTTTGGACGGGTGTGTCCACCGATTTTCTCGCCACCACGTTGGGAGCTGTCTTCTCAACCGGGCGGCTTCCGCTGGAACTGATTGGTCCCTTTCCATCAAGAGGGCGGCCCAAGGGATCGACCACCCGGCCGATGAGACCCTCGCCTACGGGCACTTCGATGATCCTGCCGGTGGAGCGAACTTGATCGCCCTCTTTGACAGAGTTGGGATCTCCCAAAATCGCGGCGCCCACCAGATCGGCTTCCAGGTTTAGGGCCAGGCCCAAGACGTCGTTGCCGAAATCCAACAATTCGCTGGAGCGGACTCCCTGCAAGCCCTGAATGCTGGCGATACCGTCGCCTACCTGCACCACGGTGCCCACGTCCACTAAGGTAAGATCGCCGCCAAATTCCTCGATCTGGCGTTTGATCAGCGATACTATCTCTGGACCACTAATTGCCATTTGCAGCTCTCCTCAGATCCCGGGTAATAGATGTAATAACCGGTTAGGACCTTGCCGGAAGGATATCGGAATGGAGGCGGCTGCGCAGCCCTTCCAGCTTGGAACGGGTGCTGCCGTCCAACAATTGGTCTCCTATTTGAATAATGACGCCGCCCAAGATGGATTCATCTAGTTGAGTGGAAACGACGACTTCTTTATTGATCAATCCGGACACGAACTGGGATATGCGGCCAACCTCTTGTTGGTCCAACTCCACAGCTGATGTCACTCCCACTCGCTGGCGCCCGGCATGCTGGTCCCAAAGCTCGTCGTACGCTTCTTTCAAATCGGCCGCCAAGTCCACAAGCCCCTTGGAAACCAGCAGATTGGTCATGTTTCGCACTAAGGGATGAACCTGGGCTAAAACCGTGTCGATGGCCTTAATTTTTTGTTCCACCGGGACGTCGGCATGCTTAAGAAAGGAGCTAAACTCCGCATCTTGAAGCACTTCGCCAACCAGTTGCAACTCGGTGGCCCATTGTTCTACTTGTTGTTCCTGAATGGCAAGCTCGAAAATCGCCTCAGCGTACCGTTTTCCGGAGACCGGTTTGGGCATCGGCCGTTAACCCCTCTGTCCTGAGGAGAGCGAGTCACCCTCTTCCAAGACCTGGGCCACCAACTCCTGGTGAGCCTGGCGGTCCAGGGAACGCCGTATCACCCTTTCGGCCGCGGTGATAGCCAGGTCTCCGAAATTTGACCGGACTTCGGCGACCGCTGCATCACGCTCCCGCTGGATATCGCCTCGAGCCCTATCCGCGAAGTCCTGAGCCTCCTGCCTGGCCCGGGTCATCTCTTCTTCCCGGAACCTTTCCGCCGCCTCTCGGGCCTGGTCCAACATTTGCTGTCCCTGGCGGCGAGCCTCGTTGACCTGATCTTCTATCGCCGCGCGGGAAGTGGCAGCCTCGGCCGTGGCCCGCTCAGCGGCTTCCAAGCTCTCCCGGATACGCTCGGAGCGGGCGTCCAACGCTTTCAGCACCGGCTTGTAAGCGAATAGCATGAGGATAGCCAGCAAGATGATGAAGTTGACCAGATAGGCGATCAAGCTGGGAATGTTAAAACCTAGCTCTGCCATGTCACACCACGAACAATAGAATGACGCTTACGATCAGGGCGTAAATACCCAGCGCCTCAGCGAATGCAATGGCCAGAATCATGTTGGTTTGGATTTGCCCCGCCGCTTCCGGGTTGCGGCCGATGGCGGCCATTGCACCCGCGCCCAGGATGCCGATGCCGATTCCGGGTCCCACCACTCCTAACCCAATGGCCAGACCGGCGCCGATGAACTTGGCAGCTTCCGCGTTGAATCCCTGTAATAGGATCAGGTCCATACCTACTTGTCCTCCTCAACCTTTTGGCTAATTATTTTCGATTGTTTCCGCAGAATCTATAGATTTAGATAATTTTAACTAGGTCATGCGATGGCCCGGATTAACCGTCCACCTTCGCTCGTGGGCTGGGTCAGTGCTCCTCATGGCGGACCGCCACCGACAAAAAGACCAGCGTTAGCCCGGCAAAGATGATGGATTGAATCAGACCGACCAACAATTCCAGGCCGAATACCAACTCGGTGGCTACGAACGGCACCAGGAAGGTCACCATAACCACCAGAATCTCTCCAGCGGTCATGTTTCCGAATAACCGGAAGGTGAAACTCACCATCCGCACCAACTCGCTGATAAACTCTAAGAATCCTACGAATGCGTCGATCAGGCCGGCGGGTTTTAGCCGCAACAGTTTACCCAAAGCAAAGAACTTTTTCAGGTAACCGAAGCCGTTGGCCCGGAAACCCCAGTATTCTACGAAGGCGAAGGATATCAACGCTAGCGCCAGAGGCATGTTCAGGTCCGTGCCGGCCGACCGAAGGACATGGGCCTTCATCTCCCCATCCTGCACGTATCCAAAGAATTGGTAGAAGGGCAACAGCGAAAGCCAAGCGTTGAACAAGACGAAGAAGAACATGGTGGCGATGACGGGGAAGGCTTTGCGGGCCATATCCGAGCCCAATACGCCGGCGCATGCCCTGAGCGCCCCTTCAACCAGGATTTCCACCAATCCCTGAAAACGCCCGGGAACCAGATTGTTCTTTCGAGCGCCGAGGACGAAGAACAGGATGATGACGATGGTGGCGAACCAGCAGGAAATCAGGGTGTTTGTAACGGCGAACTGGGTTATGGGAAGGGGCGGTATGTGGGCTTCTTCATCGTGGCCGGCAGTCGCCGGAGCCGCAGGGGTCTCGTGCCCGTCATCCGAAGTAAGTCCCAGTTGCTGGTTTCTGAGATCGGCGGGGAAGATCGGTTGCGGAGGAAGGTGAATCTCTGGTTTGGACAGGAAAGAATCGCCAGGGAGGATAGCGGAACCGACGGCTCCGACGGCCACGCCCGCTAACAATAACGCCACCAGGCCCAAGCCCGACACTACTAGCAGCTTTTTAGCTAAGGCGCCCGATGGCACTAGCGCTTCTCCTCCTGATCTTCCACGTCTTTGCCTCTGATTGTGATTTTTGGAGCGTTGAGAATGGGCTGCACCATCTTAAAAAGGCCCCAGAAGGCGACGACACTACCCAAGATCGTACCCAGCAAGATAAATAGAGGTGTTGTCCCGGCGAGCTCGTCCAGAAATAGCCCGCCGACCACTCCTAGGACTATACAAGTTGCCACGTACCAGCCTAGACCGGTAAGCCGCAGTACTATGGTCAAAGGCCCAAGTTCATTGGCCACACTGATGCCCTGCGAGAAACCTGGCAAATCTTAGCAGCATGGTTTTCAAAAGTCAATTGGCTTATTTGCTACGAAATCCGGCGGCGAATTTCGAAAATAAACCCCGGCGTTTCCTGCGCCGGGGTCTAGGAATTCACGACTGGAATTTGACGTCGGGGATATCACTCACCCGTAAGATTCACGCATTTGGCTTGGACTTGCCGAAGTCCTCCAGGTCCAAGGTGTCTATGAAATCCGTGAACGCCGACATTCGGCGCAATTCCTCCTCTTTCACCTCGGGAGGCTTGGGTTCGGCCTGAGTATCTGTATCATCCATGGCGATGGGTTTGCCGGTCTCTTTGTCTAGAAGGATACCCGCTTTATCCAGAACCGCCTCTTCGACAAATATCGGCACCTGCACCCGCACTGCCAAGGCGACGGCGTCGCTGGGGCGACAGTCTATCTCTTTGGAATCGCCGTTGGATTGGATGGTTATCTTGGCGTAGAAAGTGTCGTTTTGCAGGTCGCTAACCAATATATGCTGCACTGAACCGCCCAGGGTGTCGATGACGGTTCTAAGCAGATCGTGGGTCAGCGGTCGAGGAACGCTGAGGTCTTGGAGTCTCACCGCAATGGCATCGGCTTCGGCAGGCCCTATCCATATTGGCAGGTACCGGTCGGAGCCCTTTTCTTTCAGGATGACGACCCGTTGATAATTCATCGGGCTGACCCTGATACTATCGATGGTCATCTCCTGCATACCCGCTGCCTCCCCAAGTTGCCCAAGGCCATAAGGTTGCCGGTTTTCCCGGAAGCCCAATGCCGCCAATGTCTTCGGCATCAAAATTGTATTCCCTGCCTAAAATCAATGTCAACCCAAATTCATGCTCCTTGAACCCGCTTAGCCGATGGGCATGGGGCCACAGGAGAGTCCTTATGCCCGCGATGCGGCATCTAAATAAATAAAAAGACCAATGTATAATGGCGTGGACTTGGGTGGTTCATCGCAGTTCACGCCTGCTGACTGCTAGATTGATAGGTCTGGAGATGCTGATGCCAGATGCTGACAAGCACCGAATCCCTTGGGAGGATACGTGCTGGAAATGCGACACTGAAAGCTTCAGTTTTGAATGCACCGACGACCTGGTTCCTCTGGACCGGTTCATCGGCCAAGACCGGGCCTTGGAAGCCATCCGGTTCGGTTTGGAAGTGGACAAACCAGGGTACAACCTGTTTGTCACCGGCCTCACCGGAACCGGTAAGACCAGCGCCATTAAATCTCTGCTGCAGCCCATCATAGCCGGCCCAGGGCACCAAGATCGGCGTAAGCCCATCAACGATTGGTGCTACGTTTACAATTTCGACGATTCAGACCGCCCCAAGGCGATCAACCTTCCCCAAGGCATGGCCAGGCAGCTCCGTACCCGGTTGGCCAGGACATTGGAACAACTGAAGGAAGAAATCCCCAAAGTATTCGACAATGAAGAGTATGAGACCCAGCGCCGGACCGTGGAAACCAGAGGCCGGCAGGACACTCAACAATTGATGGCGGATTTGGAGCAGGCAGCCCAAACCGCCGGATTTGCGGTCCAAGCATCCCCAATGGGTCTGTCTATTTTCCCCATTTTGGATGGGCAACCCCTGTCGCCCGATGATTATCAAGCTCTGGAGTTGGAGCAAAGGCAAGACATAGACGAACGCAGAGCCGTTTTGATGGAGCAAACCCAGGACGTTATGGCGGATATCCGCCATGCCGAGCTGGAGACGGCGGAGGAGATTGCCCACCTGGAACGGGAAGCCGCCAATGGGAGGGTTGCCCAGATCTTTGGCGATCTTCTGGACAGCGCCGAATATCTGCCGGATCTTTGGGAATACTTGAACCGTGTTATAGGGTATGTGCTGGACCAATTGTTCCTGTTCAAAGAGGTTCCAGCCGCCCAAGTTCAAGCGCAACCGGCGCCACAACCCGCGGCGCCCTTACCGGTGGGTCACGGCCTGGTCCGGGATCCTTATCTTCCATTTGAGGTAAACGTCCTGGTGGATAACGCCGGTGTAACCAACATCCCTATCGTGGAGGAACCCAATCCTAACTGGGGAAACTTGTTTGGCCGCATTGAGCGTTTGGCCACCATGGGTACTTACATCAGCGACCACACCATGCTGAAACCCGGCGCGGTCCATTCCGCCAACGGCGGTTTCCTGGTCTTGAACGCCCGGGACTTGCTAGCGGCGCCCGCAGTGTGGGAGGGACTGAAGAGAGTAATCAGAAACCGCGAGGTCCGCCTGGAGGACCCCACGGACCAGACCGGCTTCTTGGTTCCCGTGGGATTGCGGCCGGAACCGATCCAGTTGGATTTGAAGGTGATCGTCACCGGGGATGAGAACATATACCGGATGCTGACCACTTTGGACTACGACGATTTCCGAGATTTATTCAAGGTAAAAGCCGAGTTTGATTACCAGGTCAACCTGACGCCGGACAATATTGAAGCATACTGCGCCTTCATTTGCTTTAGCTGCCGTGAAGAAGGGCTGCTCGCCTTCGACACCAGCGGCGCGGCCCAGGTACTGGAATATGCGGCGCGTTTGGTCAATGATCAGGCCAAGCTTTCCACCCGGTTCGGACAGGTCAAAGACCTGCTGATAGAGTCGGATCATTGGGCTAGGAAAGAGGGCGCCGAGTTGGTGGCGGGGAAACATGTTGAGCGGGCGGTGGCTCAAAAAGTATACCGGCTTAACCTGATGGAAGAGCGCGTCAGAGAAATGGTCTCCGACGGGACACTTTTGCTGGAGGTTTCTGGCGAGGTGGTGGGCCAAGTAAATGGACTGGCGGTCTATGACCTGGGAGATTTTTCATTCGGGCGCCCATCCCGGATCACCGCCCAGGTTTTCGCCGGGCGCGAAGGGATAATCAATATCGAGCGGGAGGTGGCGTTGAGCGGGAGCACCCACGATAAGGGCGTGCTGATCCTCAGCGGCTACCTGGGCGCCCGCCATGGGCAAGATCGGCCTTTAACATTGTCGGCGAGCTTGGCGTTCGAGCAATCTTACGAAGGCGTAGATGGCGATAGCGCATCTTCTACTGAGCTGTACGCCATCCTGTCCAGCCTGTCGGGCCTTCCCCTTAAACAAAACATCGCGGTTACCGGCTCGGTGAACCAAAGGGGGGAGATACAGCCGATTGGAGGGGTCAACCAGAAGATCGAGGGTATGTATGACGTGTGCCGGGTGTTGGGTTTCACCGGGGATCAGGGCGTGATGGTGCCCAAACGCAATATGCGCAATCTTATGCTTAGGGCCGACGTGGTGGAGGCAATCAAAGAGGGTCAGTTCCACGTATATGCGGTGAGCACGGTGGACGAGGGAATGGAGATCCTAACCGGCCGTTCCATTGGGGAACGTTCAGCGGAAGGGACCTACCCCAGCGGTTCCATCAACGATCTGGTGGACCGGCGACTAAGGGAACTGAACGAGTCGATGCGCGGGTACTACGGCGGGTTGCTGGCCGCCACGAATTAACCGCGGCAACCCCCTTGCGGACAGCGGCTCTCAGCTGCATAGCCCTTCGACAAGCTCAGGGTGGGCTGTTTTGGAGGCCTAGTCTTCTGGCTTTAAACACCGCTGTTGAACCGAAAAGCCACACCGTTCATGGTGGGCCCTTCGGCTCGGCACAGGACAGACCTGTCGAACCACGGCCCCGGCTGAGAGGCTCCTCCCCGTTCAGCGGCGCGACATTGTTGCCAGGATCGTTCGACAAGCTCAGGACGAACCGAGGGAATTCTTTCCACCCGTTCGAGGTGAGCTTGTCGAACCACCCATCGCGGCCAGTGGCCTAGTTTTCAGCGTCCTGCGCAACCATTCGGCTGGTGGTCTGGCCCGCCAATAAGTCGATGCCCCGGCGGACGGACCCAGCGATGGCGCTGATCTCCTGCTCCAGAGCCCTCAGACTACGCAGGGCGTAAGCGTCGGCGTCGGAGCGGCGAGAGGTCGACTCAGCCTCTGATTGGTGCAGCAACCTAGATGCCCGCTGTTCGGCGTCTCGCAGAGTGTCTTGCGCCCGCGCCTCGGCGGAAACGACCAGTTCACTCTGGTCCATGCGCTGCCGGTACTCTTGATCCGCGTCGGATTTGGTTCGGCGCGCATCCAGCGTGGCCTGATTTACGATCTGGTCTTTTTGGCCCAGAACCTCTATAGCTGCCTTTACCTCTTGGGGTATGGACAGCCGCATCTGGTCCACCAGTTCCATTGCCTTTTTCTTGTCCAACATGATATTGCCGCTTACCGGCACCGTCTTGCTGGTGGTGATTAGGGTTTCCAGTCGGTCTATAACATTGATAATATCGATGATTCCCCCTCTTCCCGGCCCATCACTATCAGACCGGCGACCCAAATTTGGTGGATATCGCTTTGGCCACGTTGGGAGGCACCATGCCGGTGATGTCCCCGCCCAGCCGGGCGACCTCTTTAAGCAGGCTCGAACTCAGGAACATATACTCTTGAGAGGTCATGAAGAAAGACATATCTATTCCTGGCGCCAGCCTCCGGTTCATAAACGCCATGTCAAACTCGTACTCAAAATCCGATCCACTACGCAAACCCCTGACAATGACCTCGATTTTCATGTCTTCGGCCAGCCGGACCACCAATCCTTCAAACTTGATGACTTCCACATTCGGCAGATGTTGGACCGCTTCTTGGTAAAACCCGACCCGCTCATCGGCGTCGAACAGCAGGTTTTTTGACGGCGTCGCGTAAACGGCGACTATCAACTTGTCGAATATGGCCGCAGCTCTGGTGGTGATATCGACGTGGCCCATTGTGACCGGGTCGAAAGATCCTGGGTAAAGGGCGGTCGCCATCAACTATCACCTTTGCTATAAAAGTCCACCACGTTGTCGCCGTAGCGGCGGTGGGAGAACTGGTGCAAGGAGCCATAACTTGGTTGTAGATCCAGACGCCTGGAATGCCCCACCACCACCGTCCCGTCATCTTCCACCAACCCGTCAACCTGGGCCATAGATTCTAAGAATTCTCCCAGTTCCAAGAACTTGTAGGGAGGGTCCATCAGCACCAACCGGTAGGGTCCGGTCAACGCCGTCAGGTATTTTTCCACATCGGCGCAATGCACTCGCGCTTGGCCTTCGAATCCGGTATTGGCCAGGTTTCCTCGGATGACTTCGCATTGGCGCCGGTTTTGCTCTACAAAGTCGGCCCAGGCGGCGCCGCGGCTGAGGGATTCTATTCCCAGACTGCCCGACCCTGCGTATAGATCAAGGACCCGGCCATCTTGGAATATCCCGGAGCCCAGGATATTAAAAATCGCCGCCCTGACCCGCTCTGTCGTGGGTCTGGCCGCCGGGCTAAGAGTGCCCCTGAGGCGCCGGCCTTTGGCATTGCCTCCGACTACCCGCACTGGCCACCACACCATGGGTGCAACAATGCCGAATTATACATAACGTTTATTTTTATTTCCTAGCACCTGGATGTCCGGTTTTGACCAAATTTTAGGAGTCTGGCGACCCCCCGGCGACACTCCGAGGAGTTCCATTTCCGTTGACGCTCCTAGCCCGCTATGCTACCATCCAGACTGTTCGTCCAACCCGGTGAACGGTCGTTTTGGCAGTAGGCTCCAGGGTTGTTGGGGTCGAACACCACCGTTCAGAACACCAAAATCAACACCGGGAATCAAGGTATTTAACGGGACACAGGTACGATGAGCTTTCGCCAGCGGCTGGCCAGAGTCGCCCCGGACCGGGAGACCATTGTTACCGTAGGTGTCTTCGATGGAGTCCACCAAGGGCATCGCCACCTCCTTGACCGGTTGGTTGAGGCGGCCGGTTCCAAGTATACCCCCACCGTTGTCACCTTCTCCAATCACCCCATCGCGGTGCTCCGGCCAGATACAATAGTCAAGGCTATAACCACGCCCGAAGAAAAATCCCGGCTGTTGCGGGATGCGGGGGTTGGTTTGGTCATCGCTCTGGATTTTACTTTGGAGCTGTCCCAGGTGACCGCCGGCGACTTCGCTTCGTCACTGGTGGAAAAATTGGGAATGAAAGGCTTGGTTCTGGGACCCGACACTGCGTTGGGGCGCAACCGGGAAGGGGATTTGGAATTCCTGACCAAGCATGGCAAAGAATCGGGCTTCTGGGTTGAGTCGGTGAAGCCGTTTTCGATGGATGGCCAGCCGATCAAAAGCCGGAACATCCGCCAAGCCGTGACTCAAGGCGATATGCTCACATGCAACAAGTTCTTGGGCCGCACCTTCGCGATACAGGGAAAAGTGGTTCCGGGGGACCGCCGCGGGAGGGAGCTGGGCTTTCCGACGGCTAACCTATCGTTGCCTGAAGGCTCTCTATTGCCCGGCGACGGCATTTACGCCACCTGGGCGTTGGTTGATGGACAGCGGCGCCCTTCCGCCACCAGCATCGGCATCCGCCCCACCTTTGGTCTCTCGGACCTGATGGTGGAAGTGTATGTTTTGGATTTCAACGGCGATCTGTATGGCAAAGAACTCGGTGTTGAATTCGTCGAAAAGATTAGGGGCCAGGAGAAATTCGAAGGCGTTGACGAATTGATTGCCCAGATGGACCAGGACGTGGCCCAGGCCAGGGTGACCCTAGCCAGGGACCACGGGAACCGGGACCGGGGAGCAGGAATTGCTTAGCCCAGATACCATCAAATCCATCACCACCCGCGGAGTGAAAGAGATCATATCTCTGCAGGAGTTTGTGCGTCTGTTGGAAACCGGGGTTCCACTGCGTTTGAAGATGGGCTTCGACCCCAGCCGGCCTGACATACATTTAGGTCATGTGGTGGGCCTCCGGAAATTGCGCCAGCTACAGGAATTAGGCCACAAGGTGATCTTGATCGTTGGTGATTGGACCGCCCAGATAGGCGACCCCAGCGGCCAATCGGCCACCAGGCCCCAACTGACCCACGAAGAGGTCATTGCCAACGCCGAGTCTTATCTGCGCCAGTTTTTCAAGGTGGTGGACGAGGACCGAACCCAGGTGATTTGGCAGAGCGAATGGTTCGGTAAATTCACTCTAGCCGATGTGTTGCGCCTGACCAGCCGGTTCACGGTGGCCCAGTTTCTGGAACGGGACGACTTCGCCAAGCGGTTCCAAGAGCATAGACCCATCGCCATTACCGAGTTGATGTACCCGCTGCTACAGGCTTACGACTCGGTGGCCATGGAATCGGACGTGGAGTTCGGCGGGACCGACCAGATGTTCAACCTGCTGGTGGGCCGCCAGTTGCAGGAGATGATGGGGCAAAAACCGCAACAATGCTTCCTCATGCCCATCTTGCCGGGCACTGACGGCGTCCAGAAGATGAGTAAAAGCCTGGGCAACTACGTGGCGGTGGAGGAGCCGCCCAACGATATGTACGGCAAGCTTATGTCTCTTCCCGACAGCTTGATCGTGCCCTATCTGGATTACCTGACAGACTTGCCCAACGAAGACTTGGAGGAACTGAGCAACTCCCTTTCGGCGAATACGGTGAATCCAATGGAGCCCAAGAAGCGGCTGGCGTGGGAGATCACATCTCAATTCCACGACCCTGCGGCGGCTGACGGGGCCCAGCAGAACTTCGAACGGGTGGTGCAAAACCGGAGCTTGCCCGACGAGATACCGGATTTTGTCCCTTCAGAGCCGGGATATTTCCGGGACGAGGGGAAACGGCTGAGCAACCTGATGGTGGATGCCGGTTTGGCTTCCAGCGCCACAGAAGCGAAACGCTTGATCAACCAGGGGGCAGTGACGCTGATACCAGACGGCGATGGGGATTCTCAAACATTGGACCGGGACCATCCCCTCTCCGCTCTTGACCGAAATGACCGCGACGTTTTAAAGGTCGGCAGGCGCAGATTTGTTCGATTGTTGGATGGCCAAACCTAGGACTGGTTCCGACAAAACGCGGCCTCCAAACTTCCACTTCTATGGCGATCGGATCCCACGAGCGATGTGTTCACAGACCGCTCTCGTGAGCCGAACCGATGGGCTCACCATGAGCGGTGGTGGGGGATTATATCCATTCGCCGTATAATGTTTTCACGATGCTCCTCGAATCGCCGAATTCCCCGGAGGTGATCCTTGTTCTCCGTTGAAGAGTTGGAAAGGCTGCGTCAAAAGGGGGCCCAATGGCGGGAAAAGAACGCGTCTCGCCCCCAACGCCTTGCTAGCTATAAGACGCCTTCCCAAATTCCGGTGGACCCGGTTTACACTCCGGAAAACCTTCCAGACACCGAATACCTGGGCGACATTGGTCTGCCCGGAGAGTACCCATATCTCAGAGGCATCCACGCTACGGGCTACCGGGAAAGGCTATGGACCATGCGCATGTTTGCGGGGTTTGGACTGCCCCAAGAGACCAACGCCAGGTTCAAACTTCTGTTGAACAGCGGACAGACCGGCCTGAGCGTGGCCTTCGACATGCCCACTCTCTACGGATATGACACCGACGACCCAAAGGCAAAGGGTGAGTTTGGCAAATGCGGCGTGGCTATCTCGTCGTTAGCCGACATGGAAACACTTTTCGACGACTTGGCGTTGGATCAGATAACCACATCCATGACCATAAACAGCCCCGCGGCCATAATCTGGGCCATGTATTTGGCGGTTGCCGAGAAGCAAGGCGCAGCATTGGACCGACTCGGCGGCACTCTCCAAAACGACATCTTGAAAGAGTACATCGCTCAAAATGAGTACATATTTCCCCCGGCGCCTTCCATGCGGCTGGTAGTGGATACGGTGGAGTTCGCCACCAAGCACGTGCCTAAGTGGAACCCCATCAGCATCAGCGGGTATCACATCCGGGAAGCGGGATCAAACGCTGTCCAGGAATTGGCTTTTACCCTGGCCGATGGGTTTGAATACGTGCGCCACTGCCAGGCCCGAGGATTGGATCTGGATGAATTCGCTCCCCGGTTAAGCTTCTTTTTCAATGTTCACAACAGCTTTTTCGAAGAGGTGGCCAAATTCCGGGCGGCCAGGCGCATATGGGCCAGAGAGATGCAGGAGACGTTCCACGCCCGGGATCCCCGCTCGGCCACCCTGCGGTTCCATGCCCAGACATCGGGCGCGACGCTGACGGCCCAGCAACCGGACAACAACGTTGCCAGGGTTTCCATTCAGGCTTTGGCCGCGGTGCTAGGGGGTTGCCAATCTTTGCACACCAACGGCAAGGATGAGGCTTGGGCCCTGCCCTCTGAAGCAGCCGCGCTTCAGGCCCTGCGCACGCAGCAGATCATCGCCCACGAGACCGGTGTGACCGACACGGTTGACCCAATGGGAGGCAGCTATTTCCTGGAGACGCTGACCAACCAACTGGATGCCGGCGCGTATGAATATTTCCGGCGCATCGATGATATGGGCGGAGTCATCCCAGCGCTGGAGTCGGGATTCTTCCAGCGGGAGATCGGGGACGCGGCTTATACCTACCAGATGGAGGAAGACCGGCGCGAGCGCATCACCGTTGGTGTCAATGAATACGCCACCGAGGAGTCCCTTGAGATTCCCCTGTTGAAGGTGGACCAAGAGGGGGAACATCGCCACACGAAAGAGTTGAACGATTTGAGGCGGACCCGGGACAACCGGAATGTGGCGGAAAAGCTAAGGAACCTGGAGCAGGCGGCCCGGCGGGAAGAGAATACGATGCCGGCGCTGCTGGAGGCGGTCAAAGCCTACGCCACCCTGGGTGAGATGATGGGCGTGTTCCGGGAGGTATTCGGCGAGTACCAGCCTAGCTGGGGGTTTTAAACCCAGTCCGCGATGGCGTTCTGACCAAGTATTAAAATCGGAAGGGGCCGGTCATCCGGCCCCTTCCACGTTTTACCTGGGCTATTAAGGACCGCGTGCCGGGTCTAGGCCTTTTCCCCCTCCTTGGCCCGCTTGGCATCCTCAATGACCTTGGGTTCCAGGTTGGCTGGCACCGGGTCGTAGTGGTCGAATTCCAAGGTGTACGTGCCCCGGCCTTGGGTCACAGAGCGAAGGTCTTGGGCGTACCTCTGAACCTCGGACAACGGCACTTCCGCCTCGATCAATGTGGAGGTGTCCCCAGGAGTCATCCCCAGTATACGGCTGCGTTTGGTGTTTAGGTCGCTCATTACGTCGCCGGTGTATCCGTCGGGAGTGGTGACGCTGAGCTTCATCACGGGTTCCAACAGGATCGGACTGGCGTCCGCGAGGCCGACTCGCAACGCCTGGCTGCTGGCGATCTCGAAGGACATCCCAGATGAATCCACGTCGTGGTAGCTGCCGTCATAGAGTATGGCTTTGATGTCGACTATTGGGAAACCTGCCAATACACCTGCGTCCAAGGCCTTGGTGACACCCTTTTCCACCGATGGAATGTATTCTTTGGGCACGGATCCGCCGGTGACTTCGGAACCGAACGCAAAACCCTGATCCCTATCCCTAGGCTCCAGCCGGAGCCGAACGTGGCCGTACTGGCCGTGGCCACCGGACTGTTTCTTGTGGCGGTATTCGCTTTTGGTTATCTGGGTGATCGTTTCCCGGTAAGCCACTCTGGGAAGCCTGGCCTTCAGATCGGCGCCGAACTTACGGCGGATGCGGTCTAGGGCTACGTCTATCTGCGCCTCTCCCAATCCGGTCAAGATACTTTCGCCGGTGCCTGTGTCTCTGGAGAAACGCAAGCTCGGATCTTCTTCGGTGATTCGGCTTAAGGACGTTGACATCTTGTCCAGGTCGGCTTTAGTGGCTGGGGAGACGGCGACGCTGTAGTAACCGCTAGGGAACTCTATGGCAGGGAAAGTGACGGCATTGTCTCGAGCCGATAGGGTGTCCCCAGTGATGGTGGCTGAAAGCTTTCCGATGGCGCCTATGTCGCCGGCGGCCACGTCCGTCACATTTTCTTGGCTCTTGCCTCTGGGCAAGTAAAGTTGGCCGATGCGCTCCGATTGTTCCCGGTTGGAGTTCCAGACCTCGGAGTTGCTCTTGATAGTACCCTGGTAAACCCGGAATATGGACAACTTACCCACGAAGGGATCGGCGGTGGTTTTGAAAACCAGCGCCGCTAGGGAAGCCGTAGGGTCGGGCTCGGTGTCCGGCGTCGCGCCGGCCGGCGAAGGAAGGAATTCCAGGACCGTCTCCAAGAACTCATCCACTCCCAGATTGGCGGTGGCGGAACTGGCCAAAATGGGAATCAGATCACCGCTGGAAACCCCCTTGCGGACGGCGGCGAGGATCTCTTGGTCTGTTAGGGTTTCGCCTTCCAAGTATTTGTCGGCCAGGGCGTCATCGCATTCCGCGGCGGCCTCAATCAGGCGTTCCCGCGCCGCTTCTATCTCAGCGGCCACATCGGCGGGTGCGTCAGAAGGCGGATGCACGACGCTGACCACACCGGTGAAATCTTGAGCCTCTCCCAGAGGCACCTGGAAAGGCACGCAATTATTGCCGAAGGTGCCCTGGATATCGGCGACGCATTTGGAAAAGCTGGCGTTTTCCCGGTCCATCTTGTTGACCAAGAACATCCGGGGAAGGTCGGCGGCGCGGCTCATGTCCCACGAGCGTTCAGTGCCAACGTCCACGCCAGAAGGGGCAGCGACTAAGATGACGGAGCTTTCCACCACACGCAGTGCGCTGGCGACCTCCGCCTGGAAGTCTTCATATCCGGGGGTATCTAGGAAATTGACCTTGCTCTCGCCGCTGACGCAGGCGACCAGTGTGGTCTGGATGCTGGCGTTCCTCTTGATCTCTTCCGGCTCGAAGTCGGAGACCGTATTTCCGTCTTCAATTCTTCCGACGCGGGTGGTGGCTTTGGCGTTGAAAAGTAGAATCTCAGCCAAGGTGGTCTTACCCACCCCGCTGTGAGACAACAACGCCACATTTCGAAGGTTACTGACATCTGTATTGGGCATTGAACTTTACCCTCCGCTTACAAGTCTAAGCCAGCGCGCCGGCCGATCAGTATTGCAATTCCAGACCGGATATTCATGACGGAATATCCCGTGGGATATTAAAGGGTGGAGTCTAGCCTGTGATGCGCCCAGCTCCTTCGGCCATTTTAGCGTCACCGGCGGCTTTAACGCAACATGATTTGATTTGACACCGTTTCCTCTCCATCTATAATGGGACGACAATGGGACGACCCAAGCTCCGGCGAGACCCCTCGCCCGAAACCCCTCGTCTAAAACCTAAAGCCTGAGGAACTGGCTCAAGCCCTACCGCAGGCGATTTTCGCCAACCAGGAGCATTGACATGCCAAGCAAAGAAATCATCTCTTCCGATGCGCTGACCCCTGGCCGGGGCCTTCTTTCCCAGGCCACCAGTTTTGGCAATCTGGTTTTTGTGCAAGGCTGCACCGGAAGGCACCCTGAGACCGGAGAAGTTGGCAAGGACATAAAAGAGCAGACCCGCTACACGCTGGAACGGATAAAACTCATTCTGGAAGCCGCCGGCACCAACCTGGATAACGTGATGACCAACACCTGTTACGTTTCCAAGGCCGAGGACCTTCCCGGATTCAATGAGGTCTACGGGGAGTATTTCGTCACCGACAGGCCCGCCAGGACGGCCATCATTGTCAACTTCGGCGCGCCCGACAACCTGGTGGAGATCACGTCCACCGCCTGCATCCCAACTTAGAAGCCGCTCCGGGAAACTGCTTCGGGAATCCGCTCCGGCCGTAAAAAGGAGGCGTCACAGGGTGGCAAGCAGGGCTTTCATATTGATAGAGACCCAAGTGGGGAGCGTAAAAAACGTGGTGGGGGAACTGCGCGCCTTGGAAGGAGTGGTCTCCTGCGATATCATCACCGGCCCATTTGATGTGATCACCCTGATAGCCGCGGACGACATGGGCGCCGTCGCCGACCTAGTCACCGGGATGGTGCAAAGGATCCATGGGGTGGTCCGCACCATTACTTGCGTGTCGGCCGTGTCGGCCGGGTAGGCCAGGCGAATTACACCTTAGGGTCACCCGCGCATCAAGTATCTCCCCCGGACTCGGGGCCTCATTTCAGCCGACGCGTTTATATGTGATGTGAGTGCGGTTGGTGGTATGGGGCCGAATCTGCGACGCCCAGTCCCCCTTCTCTGATTCCGCTTTCCAACCGTCGCTTTCCGGCACTCCCGGTGAGTCGATATCGTAGACGGCCGCATATCGGGCCACGCCGTCAACGTCAGCCGACTCCAGTTTGAAACGGGTGCAACCGTGAACCCCTGAGGCCTTGATTATGTTGGGCACGTGTTGGGTGTCGTAGATTCGGTTGAACTCATCCTCCAGGCTTTCCGGTATGTCCATTTGCACCAGGTAAATATAATCGGCCATGGCGTAGGGCCTCCTAAGAGTTCAATTTGGAGTTTCGATTGTGGAGGCTTCGATGGGCTACGGACAGGCGGCGGTACGGCTTGGACAGTTGACCCTAGCCGGCCTCAGGAATAGAATAATCCCCTCAGCGACCGGGTAGCCGCTCCTTCAGCGGCTCTTCCGCTTCGGCGGTCCGGCCGCTCCTTTTTGTCTTCTAGGTTTCGTAGACTCTGTTCTGAATCGCCCGCTAGCTAATAAGTCAACGCCGAAGTTATTCCGTCGGGAAGCTCCACTTCCAGCGCCTGCAATGTATGGGCCAGGGTGTGGTAGTAACCGGACACCACCAAAACGTCGATGATGCCGGCGTCGCCGATCTGGGCTTTCAAAGCCTGGAAGGTGGCGTCGGAAACGCGATGCTGGCGAAGTATCTCGATGACAAACTGGACCACGTTGGCGTCGGCTGGCTCCAGACCCACTGGAGCGCGAAACTCGCGAATCGCCGCGACAATGTCGTCGGAAATGCCCGCTTCTTTGGCGCCCCGCTGGTTCACGGTCCACACGTAATGTCCGCCCGCCTCTCGAGCGGCGGTGAGGACAGCCAATGTCTTGATGCGGAGGTCCAAGGGAGTTTCATACCGGGCGTATCCGCCCAACCCGGCCAAGCTTCCTGCGGCTTGGGGATTGTTGAGGATGGCCGCGTAGTTGCGGGCGACGCCTCCCCGGCTGCTTTCGATGTCGTCCCAGACCTTGATACCTTCAGGGCTCATTGAATCCCGAGTGGTGATGGGTACTCTTGCCATATGCTGGCGCCTCCTCTGGCTGGTTGATGTTGGTTGGTTGGTGAGCCCTTCGGCCCGGCTCAGGACGGGCTTGTAGAACCACGGCTTTGAAGACTAAGCCTATTTTGATTTTTGGGACCGGTTGACTAATATGGCCGGTCCGTCGAAAGGCACTTAGGATTGAACGGGGCTAGCCACATACCCGTGTTTACGTTTTTGTAGCCTCACGAGGGGCAGTTGGCTTATTTCCCTTCCTTTTCCCACAGGGCTTCCAGTATGTGGGCTGGCGACATGGGCAAGTGGTCCATCCGGACACCCAAGGCATCAGAAATGGCGTTGGCGATGGCGGCCATGGGCGGCACTATAGGAACCTCTCCTACTCCTCGCACTCCGTAAGGATGTCCAGGATTGGCCACCTCGACAATGACGGTGCTGATCATGGGCAAGTCCAGGCTGGTGGGCATCCGGTAATCAAGGAAGCTGGAATTCTCCATCCGGCCTTCCTTATCGAAGACGTATTCCTCATTCAAGGCCCAGCCGATGCCCTGGACCACTCCACCCTGCATTTGTCCTTCGACGTAGCTGGGGTGGATGGCTTTGCCGGCGTCCTGGACGGCGGTGTAGTCCAAAATATCTACCTTTCCGGTTTCCGGGTCCACTTCCACGTCGACGATGTGGGTGCTGAAAGCGCCGCCAGCCCGGCGTGGGTCCACGCTGACCTGGCTGGAGATGGGTCCGCCGGTGCCGTTGAGGCGGCCGGCCAAATCAGCAAAGCTCAACTTGAGATCCGGGTCGGATCTGTGCTGGAAGACCCCGTCCACCAACTCGATGTCCTCGTGGGAAACTTCCCAGATCGTGCCGGCACGTTCGATCATCTTCTGTTTGATCTCCTGGGCGCAATCATGGGCGGCGAATCCGGTGGCGTAGGTGGTGCGGCTGCCTCCGGTCAGGAAGGTGTAGCCGACCGACTCGGTGTCTCCTACGCTGGGTCGCACGGCCTCGGCGGGAATCCCTAGGACTTCAGCCGCCTGCATGGCTATGGAGACCCGGGAGCCGCCGATGTCGGTGGAGCCTTCCACCAGATTGATGGTCCCATCGGCGTTGACGCTGATGGCGCAACTGGATTGCAGGCCGATGTTGAACCAGAATCCTGAAGCCACGCCGCGGCCACGGAACTTGCCATTCAGAGGATTCTTGTATTGGGCGCTATTTTTGGCCGCCTCTAGGGTTTCCACGTTGCCGACGACCGGGAAGGTGGGCCCGTCGACCCTCCGGGTGCCTTCTTTCGATGCGTTAAGCAGGCGGAACTCGATGGGGTCCATGCCCAGTTTTTCGCAAATCTCGTCCACCACCGACTCGCCGGCGAAGGCGGCGTTGGGAGCGGCGGGCGCCCGGTAAGCCATGGTCTTGGGCTTGTTCACCACCACGTCATAGCCATCGACCCGCACATTATCAATCTCGTAGGGGGCAAAAATGCACTGGGCGCCGGCGGATACCATGGACCCCGGAAAAGCGCCGGCCTCGTAAGCCAGGTAGCCGTCCGCCGCGGTGATCTTCCCGTCCTTGGTGGCCCCCATCTTGACCTTGATATAGGTGCCTGATGTGGGTCCCGTGCATTCAAACACTTCCGATCGTGACATCAGCATCTTTACCGCCCGGCCGGTTTTCTTGGACAGCAGGGCGGCCAACGGCTCCAGATATATTGGGATCTTACCGCCAAAGCCACCGCCGATCTCCATGGGTACCACTTTGATCCTGGAAACGGGCAGGTCCAGCGCCGCGGATAGCTCTTCCCGGGCGGTAAACGCGCCCTGGGTGCTGGTCCAGATGGTCAAGTGGCCATCGGCGTTCCAAAGGGCGGCTGCATTTTGGGGTTCGATGTAACCCTGATGCACCGTGGATGTGGTAAATTCCCGCTCCACCACGACATCGGCCTCGGCGAACCCTTTGTCCAGGTCCCCCAGTTCAAACCGAAGGTGGGTGGCGACGTTGCTGGCTTTGTCCGTTTTCTCTCCCAACTCCGTGGTGGTCACGTCGTCGTGGAGCAACGTGGATCCGTTCTTCATGGATCCGACGACATCCATCACCGGGGTCAATGTTTCGTACTCGACGGTGATCAATCCCAGAGCGGTTTCAGCTTCGTGGTCACTGGCGGCCGCCAACGCGGCAACCGCGTGTCCTTTGAACAAGACCTTTTCCTGAGCCATCAAGCGTTGACAAGCGAACCGGGTGGCCTGGGAAACTTCGGCGTTTCTGCCCACGGGCAGGTCTTCGGCCGTGATCACGGCATAGACCCCCGGTGAGGCCAGCGCCTTGCTCACATCTATGGATTTGATCCGGGCGTGGGCGTGAGGGCTGCGCAGGACCTTTCCGTGGAGCAGATCAGCCGTTAGGAAGTCGCCTCCGTATTTTGCCCGGCCAGTCACTTTGTCGGTGCCATCATGCCTGATAGGTCGCGTTCCCACGACCTTGTATTCGGTATTGGAAAGAACGATGTTTGTCGCCATCACAAACCCCCATCTAATAATGGTTAATCTCTGGGGAAGCACCAAGAATTCTATCACACTGACCTGGCGCACAGGCCAGGCGTATAGCCTCCCCACTAGCATGGCCGGTCAAATCAAAAACCACATCCGTTTTCGCTGCCCCCCTTAGTCCGAATCCACCGATGGACCCGGATGGAGGGGGTGAGGACAGCGGAAGAGGGGGGAGGGAGTTGCAGGCGCGATGATCCGGGCTCGAATTCGGGTAGACGGGAGGTTGGCGGGCGGTCGCAGGCGCTTTTGGGGGCGCCGATGGCGGTCTGCAGTGGCTGTGCTGAGCGAGATGGCGGGATAGGACACGGGAAGAGGCGCTCGCGGACCGGGACTGGCGCGAGTTTGCCGGGACGTTCAGTTGGCCGGATGGCGGGTCAGTTGCAGACGGGTCGTCAGGCTGGGAGTGGCAGGGCGCGCAGCCGGGCCAGGGCGCGACTGAACTGGGTTTCCCAAGGCCAGCGCTGGGGCAGATGCAGGGTGAGGCGGCGCGCCGAGCGGGTGAGCCGTCCGGCCAGGGAGAAGAACCGTCGCCTGAGGGTCTTGGTGGTCACGATCTGCTCGCCCAGGCCGATGCGCGCGGTCCAGCGGGCCAGGTTGTGGGCCATCACCTGGACGGCCAGCCAGGCGCCGTTGGCGGCGAAGCGGCCGGACGGCATGTGGTTCAACCCGACGCCGTACTTGAGGTTGCGTATCGCATTCTCGATCTCGGCGTGGCCGCGGTGGTCGGCCTCCAGTTCCAGGGTCTCTCCGTCCCGGTCGGTGATGAAGCCGTGATAACTGTAGGTGGCGAAGGGGGCCAGTTGGGAACCGGGGGTCGGCTGCACCCGCCGGACGATGAGCCGCACCGGCGCGGCGTCCGGCTCACTCTGGAAGGGGGTATAAGTCGTCTCGGCCACAGCGGCGGCGCCGTCCATCCAGTAGGGAATCGGCGTCCAGGCAGCTTCGGGTATGGCCTCGATGAGATTGCGCAGGCTTTTGTGCTGGCGGATGGTGATGGAGAAGCGCACGTCCAGCTTGCGGCAGACGGCGACCACGGCGTGGGTATAGAAGCCGCTGTCGGCCCGCAGGGTGATCTGCCCGCTGGCGCCAGCGTAGCGCACCCGCCCCACCGTCTCCCGCAGGAAGTGGGCGGCCCCGCGGGCGGTGTTGGCGCGGCCCTCGCGCAGCCGGGACATCAGCACGTCGCCGGCGCCGGCGGCGACGGCCAACAGCGGGTGATAGCCCCGGGCGCCGGTGTAGCCGTGGTGGCGGGCGCCCTCCTTGGCCAGTCCGTAGGTCTCGCAGATCGTCGAATCAAGGTCGATGGTAAATGGTGCGTCGCCGGGTCCGGCTCCGGCCTGCCAGGCCCGGGCCAGCAACTCGCGGCTCACCCGGTCCAGTTGGCGGACGTGGCCCCAGCGAAAGCTGCGCAGGAAGGCGCCCAGGGTGGAGGGCGCCTTGAGCACACTGCCCAGGGTGCAGGCTGTCCCGCCGGCGCGCAGCGCATCGGCGTCGTCGATGCAGTCGCCGCCCGCCAACGCAGATGCCACCAGCGTCATCATCTTGTCACCGGTGTTGGCTCGGCCTGGGGCCCGGCCCAGGTCCAGGCGCCGGTCAACCAGTTGGGAAAGGCCGAGGTGCAAGGCCAAGGTGGCGGGAAGGAGCAGGCCGGCATTGTTGACCAGGCGGTGGTCGTCGAAGGTGATGTGGATGCGGTCGAGGTGGTTGCGTGGTCGCATCTATTGGGTGCTCCTTGTTTCTGGTCGGTTTTCTGTTATAAAACCATTATCCCAGATTCAGAGGAGCACTTCCTTCCCTATCCGCCCTGTCGCGACACGCCCTCTATCGGTGGATTCGGGCTAAACCCCGGTTGTCGCCACCACGGTGCTATATAATTGCCGCCATCGCCGAAGAGGCGGGCCCGGCTTTCAACGTGAACCGATAAATAGCACCGTGGTGCGAGGTTGATTCGATGACCAATTCTTTCGATGGATTCAAGCCACGATTCTTGCCCCTGGAAGGCTGCTTTAATTTCCGGGATTTGGGAGGCTACGCCACGGTATCCGGCCGGAGTATCAAAGCTGGATTGATATTCCGTAGCGATGCGCTGCAACACCTCACAGTTGAAGACGCGAGATACGTGCGGGAAACCGTGGGATTGGCAACCGTGGTAGACTTTCGCAACACCCATGAAGTGCAAAGGGACGGCCGGTCCGATGCGGCCATCCCGTGCGTAAATTATCACCACGAGCCGGTGCTGGAGGAGCGGGGAACCATACCCGCAACCGGCGAGGAAGACCCGGCGGAAAGACTGACGGATATGTATCTATGGGCCCTGCGAAATGGCGGCGCTCACTACGGCGCCGCTTTTAAAGCGGTGGCGGGCGTGGGAAACCTTCCGGCGGTGTTTCATTGCAGCGCGGGCAAGGACCGCGCTGGGATTTTCGCTTCCCTGATTCTTGGGATCTTGGGTGTGGACGATGACACCATAGTTGAAGACTACCTGGTCACCAATGAGAAGGTGGCTTTGATCATCCAACGTCTGAGTTCTCGGCCGGGCAACGAGCAAATGCAGAGGATCCCGGTGGATTTCTTCCGCGCCCAAGCCCCGGCCATGGAAGCGGTCCTGGAAGAGGTGCGCACAGTCCACGGCGGCGCGGCCGGGTTTTTCCGGTCCCAGGGCGTGGAACAAGCCGCCATTGATCGATTCCGGGCGAATTTACTGCAATGATCGACCGGGCGTGTTGCCGTTTCCAGCGGTCATGCCCAACGGTTACAATAGACGGCGTATAAAGACGGAAAACCACGGGAGGAATTCATGGCCAACAAAAAAGGAACGGCTCTCATGATGGTGTGGGTGGACGTGCCCGCGGACAATGAAGCCGACTTCAACAAATGGTACAACGAAGAGCATTTGACCGAACTAATGTCCGTGCCCGGAATCTTGGACGCTGCCCGCTACGAGGCTGTTTCCAGCGGTCCCAAGCACTTGGCGTGTTATGAAATTGAAAGCACGGACGTTTTTGAGACCGAGGCATTCAAGAATCGTCCGGTGACGGAATGGGCCAAACGGTCAGGTGTCAGCGCCGTTGGATCCAACCGCATCGGAAACAGATACGAGATGATCTACCCTGGTGCGTTGACATCGGAGATCTCTCAAAGCGGTATGGCCCCCGCCCTCCAAATCGGCCGAATGGACATCGGACCGGCCGACGAAGATGAATGGAATCAGTGGTACAGCGGGGTCTACGTGCCCAACTATATGAAGGTGCCGGGTTGCATCCGGGGACGCCGGTGGAAGTCGGTGCTCGGGGAACCCAAATACCTAACTGTATACGAGTTCGAACACGAAGATGTGTCGAAATCCCCGGAATGGCTCACCCAGCGGGAAGCCCACCCGGACAACCCAAGGATGCAGATAGCCATGTCCCATGCATCGGGTTCTCCAGGAATCTGGAAGAAGACGTTTCAGCTATAGGCCAGTGATAATCGGACATAAAGGCCAGCAGTTGAATCTCTGTGTGACAACCGGCACGACTGCCGTTGCGAAGCCGGTCCCTGGGACGGCTGATGAGAAGTGCGCCACAGGCAGACGGAACGCGCCACGCGCATCATGCCGGTGAGTTCCTGAGCCACAGCCGGTCCGCGGGCAGCCGGAGGCTGGCGGTCGCGCTGTCGCTGATTGCGTCCTTCATGGTGGTCGAGGTGGCCGCTGGATTGATGGCCCACAGTTTGGCCTTGCTGGCCGACGCGGTCCACATGATCACCGACGCGGCTGCCATCGGCATGGCGCTGGTGGCCATCTGGCTGGCGGGCCGTCCCGCTTCCATTCAACGCACTTTCGGCTTCTATCGCACCGAGGTCTTGGCGGCCCTGCTAAACGCTCTGGGGCTCTGGCTCATCACCGCACTGATATTTTTTGAGGCTTTCCGGCGCTTGAACAATGGAGTCGAAGCCCAAGGCGGGGTGATGTTGGCGGCCGGAGCGGTGGGTCTGGCGGTAAACCTGGCGGCGGCGTGGGTGCTCCACAAGTCGGCTGGGGAAAGCATCAACGTGGAGGGGGCGTTCCTCCATGTGATAGGCGATCTGCTTGGCTCCATAGGCGTGCTTGCCGCCGGTTTGTTGACCATGCTGTTTGGTTGGAACCTGGTGGACCCAATATTTGGCATCGTCATAGGGGTATTGATCTTACTGACCTCTGGGCGGCTGCTTTGGAAGGTGTTGCACGTTTTGATGGAGGGAACTCCCCATGATCTGGACCTGCATCTTTTATGCCAACGCCTGGAGCAATTGGAAGGCGTGACCGGCGTGCACGACATTCACGCTTGGTCGATTACCACTGGGTATGATGCCCTCAGCGCTCACGTAACCGGCAACGCATCGGCCATGGCGGCGCCGGACTTGGTGCTGAGCCGCTTACGCGACGTTGCGAGTCACGAATTTGGCATCGCCCATGTCACCATCCAACTGGAAGATTCAGACGAAGGATGCGCCGAGGACCACCACATCGAGCATCCCCATGACAACCCGCGGGCGGTGGGGCGGCGCCCCCACCGCTAGATAGACGGCTAGATAGACGGCAACTTGGACTCGGACCTAAGGTTAGAAAGGTTGATTTACCCCTTGAGCAAAACAAAGACTGCGTGGATAGCCCTGGTTTTTACCTTCATGGGCCTCTTGATATGGCCGGCAACGCCGCCGTTGATGGCGCAAGAGCAACAACCCAGGGAGATACAGCAAACCGCCGGCCCGTATGAAGTTGGTGTATTGACCGAACGGTCTAACCTGTCGGTTGGCCGCGCCAGGTTCATCATCACGGTCGATGACCCAGTCACCGGAGGACCGGTCAACGGTGCTGAGATCGTGATTCGCATCAAGCATCAGGCCGAAGGGACAGAGGGTTGGGCTGCCGCATACAGCGTTCCTACGTTCCCGGGCACCTACCATGCTCAGACCAGATTCGACTCTCCCGGTGTCTACTTGGTTTCCATTGAGATCCAAGGGGAGTTGGGCAAAGGCACCATGCTGGTGGAGCCATTGAACGTTCCCGATCTGCGAGGGTATTCTTCTGGATCTTTTGTCTTTGTAGGGTTGACGCTGGTTTTGGTGGCAGGCGCAGCGTTCCTTTGGTGGAACACCTCCCGGCAGAACAAACGCCGAGAGGCTCTGGCCGTCTCATCTGGACGATCCGAGGATCGACCTGCCGGTCAGGGCGGTCAAGGGCCAGACGGCAATGGCGGGGATTAAGGGAGTCTTGAAAGCCTTGAGAACAAAGATCGCTAGCCGCCCATTCCTTTGGCTTTCAGCGGCGGTGGCGGTTTGGACGGCTTCGGTTGGCTTCGCCCCCGCTGTGGCTCTGGCCCACGGCGCGATAGATCCGGGACAGAACCCCCTCACCGTTTGGAACGGCAATCTATTGCCCTCCCTTTGTCTGTTGTTGGCGGCCTATCTTTACGTAAACGGACTTTCCAGGTGGCAACGTCCCACCCACCCAGTCAACTTGTGGCGGAAGGTTTCATTTTTCTCTGGGTTGCTGGTCTTCTTTTTCGCCCTGCAGTCGCCGATAGAACCGCTGGCGGTTCACATGTTCTCCGTCCACCAAATACAGCACGTGATGCTGCGAATGTTGGCGCCGGTTCTAATATTGTTGGGCGCGCCTCTGACGCCCATGCTGCGCGGCCTGCCTGCCTGGGCGTTGCTGGATGTGGTGCGGCCGGTGGTGGGCAACCCCACGGTGCGCCGGGGTTACGACTTGATCACCAATCCGGTGTTGACAACACTCCTTTTCCTCAGCGTGCTCTACCTGTGGCAGGTTCCGCAGCCCCACGATCTGGCCCTGCACAACGGTCTGGTCCACGAGTTCATGCACACCACCATGATCTTCTCAGGGTTTCTGTTCTGGTGGCTGGTCATAGACCCCAAACCCCACCGGTCGCGGATGCATTACGGCCTCCGAGTCTTATATCTGGGTCTGATAGTAATACCTAATACGGTGTTGGGCGCCGCCATTACATTTCAGAGTGGGTTGATTTACGAAGGATATGCCCAGGTAAACCAGCCATACCCGATTTCGCTCATAAGCGATCAGCAATTGGGCGGGCTGATCCTGTGGGTCATCGGAGACATGATGAGCATCCTAGTGGCCGGCATAGTGATGATCATGTGGTATGAACAGGAAGAGGGCGGCGCGCGGATTTTCGGTCCTGCCTAGGACTGGCCGACATCACTCGGGACAATCTTGACCCACCCCATAGTGGTGCGTAGGATGTTTTCACTGGCAAGGATAGGGTGTTCGAAACCCCTCCAAACCCCACAGTACGACTTAAAGGCGGGAGTTAAAGGTGAGCTCTAATAAAGGACGGCCCGAACCCAAATTCGACTGGTTCATACCCATCGATGGAGACGGCGCCTGGGCAGGCACCAAGAGAGCGGAAAGGCCGCCGACATTCGAATATCTGCGCCAAGTGGTGCAAACGGCCGAGGACAACGGCTTCTATTCATTGCTGATTCCCACCAGGTTCGCCAACGGCCTTTTCGCCGAGGACGCTCCTTTGGCCGAAACCTGGACCACCGCCACGGCCCTGGCCGCCGTGACCAAGCGCATCCGGTTTCTGGTTGCCGTCCGGCCTGGCTTCGTGTCTCTGGGCCTCTTCGCCCAGATGGCGGCGTCTCTGCATCAGATCTCCGGCGGCCGCTTGGACATCAACATCGTTCCCGGCGGAATCGGGGGCGATTTGGAACGGATAGGAGAGGTCAGCGACCAGAGCACCCGCTACAGCCGGGCTGAGGAATTCATTGCCGCCTGCCGCAAATTGTGGGCCGGTCCTGGACCCATCGTGTATGAGGGGGAGCATTATCGTCTAAATGGCGCCTACTGCTCGCCTGAGCCGGGGGAAGACGGCCCCCGTTTTTATCTTGGCGGTGTTTCGCCCAGGGCAATGGCTCTTTCCGGCCGGCAAGCCGATGTGCACCTGGGTTGGATAGAACCCCTGGAGTCGACCGCCCAGCGCGTCGACGGTCTAAAGGAGCAATACCAAAAAGAGGGACGCACACCGATCTTTGGTCTTCGGACCCACTTGGTGGTGCGGGACACGGAAGACGAAGCGTGGGAAGCGGCGCACGAACTCATCGCCCACGCTGATCCTGAGGTCAAAGCCCAACGCCAGTCGGCTATAGAAGGCACAACAATGGTGGGGCCTCAGGCCCAAGCTAAAGAAGCGCCGGACCACCGGTTGGGCCGGCACCTGTGGAACGGATTGTCAGAAGTGCGGGTGAATTGCGGCTCGGCCCTGGTGGGAACGCCGGAGCAGGTGGCTGGCGAGTTGATGTCCTACTGGGAGTTGGGCATGGACGAGTTCATCCTCTCGGGATTCCCGCACGTAGAAGAATGCGGCCGGGTCGCGGACCAAGTGATCCCCCTGGTAAAGAAGATGGTAGCCGCAAGGTTAAGCTAAAGTTTTTCCCACGCCTGCAACGGCCAATGCTGGACAACACCGGCTGAGAGTTCTGCTCCAATCATCAATAAAGAACGCTCATCCTGAGAGCTTGTCGAAAGACGTAATCGGTTTCAGAGAGAGCCGGGTTTCAGAGCCAGATAGCCCGCCACACCGACCAACAGCGCAATGAATTCCGCTATTATCGAGCCTGATTTACCCTCCCAGGCTTGTGGTTCGACAAGCCTGTCCTGAGCCGAGCCGAAGGGCTCACCTTGAGCGGTTGATGGGTCAGATAGGTCGGTCAGGAAATCCAATGCACGACAATGTTCGGAGGAATGAACAAATGAACCTCCCCATCGGCCCCGATGTCGATTACCGCCTGCAGGCAATTTCCGACCCCAGTATCTCGCCAGGCGGCGCCAGGGTGGCTTATGCTTTCTCTTGGGCCGAGCCAACCTCGTTGGAAGCCCGATCGCGGATCATGATGCAGGATTTCGAGGGCGGCCTGGCAGACTGAATTCACCCAGGGAAAGCGTGTCACGCTTTCCCTGGGTGAATTCAGTCTGCCAGGTTGACCACATTCTTTTTGGACGGTGGATCGCCAGATCCATCACGGTTTTGGCCCGACGTGGTTGGCAACGATCCCAGCGGTAATGGCAGACAAGGTTATAATTAATAACGACGACGCCGGAGCCGTTGCTATTTCCAACCACCAGTTCCGCATTTACACCTGACGGTTGGCGCAATGATTTGGCCGCCGTCGTACGGAGGCCAAAAGTGAATTCCAACGGTTCGATCGCCAAAACCAGGACACTTCCTTCGGGGGCGGTTTTCCACCGATGCGCTCTCCAGGTAAATCCGCAAGCCTACGGTGGCAATTTTCGCGGAAAGCCATCTGGCGGCGATGTCGGCACACACGCCCAGGCGATCGTCGACAAGGCCGTCGAGATTGGTGTCTCTGTGCTTGCTATCACTGACCACAACGACGTGAGCGGAGTGCCAGCTTTTCAGGACGCGGCCGCCGAACGCGGCATCCATGTGTTCCCTGGCTTCGAACTGTGTTCGAGCGAAGGGGTTCACATCCTGTGCATCTACCCCCAAGAGACAGATGGCGAACGACTCGGACGATTCCTGGGGGGATTCGGGATTACCACCACGACTCCCTCTTCAGACCTTTCGAACAAGAACTTCGTAGAGATCCTCGGGGAGGTTCGAGGGCAGGGAGGCGTAACCGTCGCTGCGCATGTTACGAACGATAAAGGTCTCTTCAAAGTCTTTAGCGGCCAACCGCGAATCCAGGCATGGCAGTGTGAAGACTTGCTCGCAATACAGATCCCGGGCCTGGTCGAGGACCTGCCCCAAGATGTACTTCAGATTGTCGAGAACAAGAATGCCGACTACCACCGCCCACACGCCGCGGAGGACGGGCCCGCGGTCGCCGTGGTCAATGCTAAGGACATCATGGAGTCTAAAGATCTTGACGACCGATCAGCCACGTGCTGGATCAAGATGTCCGAAGTGAGCATCGAGGGACTGCGACAAGCCTTCCTAGATCCGGGGTCCCGCATCCGCCTCATGCCCAAGGAAGGCGAACTGGAACCAGAGGAGCACGCAGAGCTCGTCACGCTGGCGTGGGAGGGAGGGTTCCTTGACGGCGCCGCTTTCAACTTCAACCCCAACCTCAATGTCCTCGTCGGAGGGCGCGGCACCGGCAAATCGACGGTCATCGAGAGTATTCGTTCCGTCCTCGGCCTTGACCCCTTCGGAGATGAGGCACGTAAGGCGCACGAGGGAATTGTGCGGCACGTTCTGAAAAGCGGCACGAAGATTTCCCTCTTGGTGCGCGCTCACCGCCCAGCTCTCCACGAATACCGCATTGAGCGAACGATCCCCAATCCGCCTCTAGTACGAGATGACCAGGGCGGGGTCTCCAACCTCTCGCCTGACGACGTGCTCCCCCGCGTTGAAATTTATGGCCAGCACGAGATCTCGGAGCTCACCAAGAGCCGAGAGAAGCTTACCCGCGTGCTCGATCGATTCGTCGAGCAGGATGGGTCGCTCCCGCGACGTAAGGCCGATTTACGACGGAATTTGGAAAGGAACCGGCGCAGCCTCCTAGACACGCGATTGGAGTCGCAGCAAATCATCGAGCGTCTGGCAGCGCTCCCAGGCCTTGAGGAAACCTTGGAGCGGTTCCGTGAGGCTGGATTGGAAGAGCGCCTTCGAGAACAGAGCCTTCTGGTTCGCGAGGAGCGCGTACTCACCTCGATTCCGGAACGCCTCGTCGCTCTCCGTGAATGCTTGGAGATCCTGAAGCGGGAGATTCCCATCGATCGCGTCTTCCTCTCATCGAAGGCGCTCGAAGACCTGCCGGGGAAGGATATTCTCTCTCGTGCGGACGGGGTGTTCGCGCAGCTCGACCGCGATCTGGAGCCTATTTCCAAAGACCTGGAACAGGCCCTACAGCGTGTTGACCAGGGAGTCGCTATGGTGCGAACGGAATGGGAGATTCGAAAGACTGACGTCCAGACTGCTTACGAGCTAATCCTCCGCGAGCTCCAGAAATCGCGGGTGGATGGCGAGGAGTTTATCCAGCTGCGACGCCAGATCGAGGAGCTTCGACCACTACGGGAGCGTCAGACTCTCGTTTTACGATTGGAGAAGGAACATGCCGACCGCCGCCGGGCGCTCAGTGCCGAATGGGAGGATCTCAAGGCCGAGGAATTCCGGAGCCTCGATCGCGCCGCGACAAAGGTCAACCAGAAGTTGAGGGACAAGGTCCAGGTCGAGGTCACGGCCGCTGGCGATCGCGAACCACTATTCCGCACTCTGCGTGAAGAAGTCGGGGGCCGGCTGTCCGAGACAATTGAATGCCTCAATCGAGTCCAATCTCTGTCGCTGACCCAGTTCGTTGAAGCATGCCGAGCGGGCACCGACGCATTGATTCAGGCATACAGAATTAGTCCGGCGCAGGCCGAACGACTCTTCCAAGCAGATCCGGAAGTGATGATGCGCATCGAAGAGCTCGACCTGCCACCGACCACGGAGATCCGACTGAACACGGCGCCAGTCGGAAACCATACCAGTTGGCAGGCCCTCGAAGATCTTTCGACTGGACAGAAGGCGACGGCTGTACTTCTGCTCCTTCTCCTCGAATCCGATGCCCCCCTCGTCGTTGATCAACCGGAGGATGACCTCGACAACCGTTTCATCACTGAGGGGGTCGTACCGCGCATGCGGGAGGAGAAGCAGCGCCGACAGTTCATCTTCTCGACCCACAACGCAAACATCCCAGTGCTTGGCGACGCGGAACTCATCGTCGGTCTCAGTGCTTCTGGCGAGGCCGAGCACGGCCACGCCCGCATGGTACCCGAGCATATGGGCTCGCTCGACTCGCGGCCCGTGCGCGAACTCGTGGAGGAGATTCTCGAGGGTGGCAAGGAAGCCTTCGAGATGCGGCGGCGGAAGTATGGATTCTGAGGAAGCGCGAGATGAATCGAACTGATCTGGGGGATCTGATTCGCAACGGCGAGAATTCCGGGGTTGAGTTCAAACGCGATGATATTCAGCCGGAAAGGCTCGCCGACGAGATGGCCGCATTACTCAACATAGAGGGTGGCTACATCCTCCTCGGTGTCGAGAATGACCGAACAGTCTCCGGTCTGACACGCCACCCGGAGAAGGCCGAGGAATGGGTGATGGAGGCATCCCGCACCCACCTTCGCCCGGCCGCAATTCCGTTCTGGGAAACTTTCGAGTGGGCGCCTGACAAGATCGTGGGAATCGTCTCGCTCCCCCAAGATAGCCCCGACAAGCCTTACAAGGCCAAGAGAGGGTCGGCCTGGGTGACGAAGGTCCGGGTTGGAACGACGACGCGTGATGCGACCGACGAAGAGGAGATGCGCCTGTACCAACAGTCGGGCCGATTGCAGTATGACCGCAAGCCCGTGCCAGGTTCGTTGGTGGCCGATCTCGACCGGCGTCGGTTGGCCAACTACTTCCGCGATGTTCGCCGCCAGGCGTGTCCGGACGACGATGATCAGAATGGCTGGATCAATCTACTGGTGAACACGGAGTTCATGACCGAGGACCGGGGGCGCCCCATTCCGAGCGTGGGAGGGTTGCTTCTTTTCGGTCTGCATCCCAACAAGTACCTGCCTCATTCGGGCATCACTGCCGTTGCTTACTCGGGCATTGAGAAGGACTACGACGCGAAAGAGCGGAATGTGATTCGTGGTCCGGCAGTGGCCCTCTTGTCCGAAGCGGGTGACGTTGTTGAAACAGGGATAATCGAACAGGCGCTCGATTTCGTTCGGCGGAACATAACCATCGCGGCGGAGATCGACGATGGGGGGAGACGCCAAGAGCGCTGGGACTATCCGTCGGACGCGGTCCGGGAAGCCGTGGTCAACGCCGTCGCCCACCGCGACTACACAATCACGGTCATGGACATCGATTTGGCGATCTACTCCGACCGCTTGGAGGTGATTTCTCCCGGTCGCCTCCCGAACACTGTTACCGTAGACAAAATGCGCGCGGGCTATCGGGCGTCACGCAACGAACTCCTCAAAGAAGCGCTGCGGGACTACCGGTACGTTGAGGCCACCGGCCTTGGAGTACCGCGCAAAATCGTGCAGGGCATGCTCGCGCATAACGGCACAGAACCGGACCTTATCGAAGAGGAGTCGCGCTTCATCGTTCGCCTCTGGAAGGAACCCAAGCCCCAATGATCTCGCGCAGCCACAGAGTTTATGTGCACATTCTGTGCACGTCCGTTGCCTGCCGGGCCGTGTCGTTGGTTGTCGTTTAGCTTGACGGGCGGCACCCGACGACATCCAGCGGCACGCCTGAACACCCTTTCCTAGTGACTCTTAATCAGTAGGTTCAAGACGGCACCGTGCTTGATACCCAAGTACTTCTCGATCTTTTGCCTAATGAACAGCGGTGGGCCAGGATTCGTATAAAGCAGGCGCTTTAAGATCCGATCAACCCGCAGGCCGAGCGCACACTCCGGCCCAAAACCAAGTCCTTTTGGTGCCAGTAAAATTTCGATCTTTTCAGCTACGCCAGTACGCACTCCCTTTCTGGAGCAGCACGGACCAACCCTTCCTATCTGCAAGAACAAAAAACGGGGGAGAGTTGAACTCCCTCTGAAACACGGGCTGGCGGTGTTGGTGGCGTTGAGTTGGGGTAGCCAGGCAATTCCCTTGCTCATCAAGCCGCCAATGAATCCCGTGTTACATCTCCTCGCGGGCGCTTATCCCCATCAGCTCCAACGCCCGGAGCATCACGATCTGGGCAGACCCCACCAGCTTTAGCCTCGCCAACGTGATGTTTTCATCTTCGGGTTTTGAGGAGATGACAATTAAGTGATCGTGCAATCTGTGAATAACCGTGGCAAGCTCATTTCCATTACATCATCCTCGTCCAGGGCCGGCCGTCTAGTTCTTTGTCTTCGTCGGGTTAGTCCCTTGGAACTTGAACGATAGGCCCCTAAATTTCATCATTTCGGGGCCTTTTTTATTGGGCGGACTCAAAGTACTTAATCTGACAGGTACGACCAAATTTGTTAGGCTTCGGAAGCTTCTGGATGGCTTCATCCCGCCGTTGCCGGTCTTGAGTCGTTAAACAAGGGGGCCCATATCTACCTCATTAACCCGGCGTGTTTTCACCGGAGTGGCACTCGGTTGGCATCGACTTATCTGCCATGTCTCACTATTTGGGTACCATGTTTGAGGCTATATTAATCCCCCCCCACCCCATGTCAACGCAAACACCACTCTGGGGACCTCACCCTTGTTTCTGAGAATCCATTATGAACACAGCTGATCGGCTTCCCAGTTCTCTCCGTCAGCGCAATAGCCAGTTTGCGATGTAAGTGTCTCACTACGGGCAGCGACAACGTCTCCCCCGTGGATCGAATGTACACCTTAACGTCAGGTACGTCCGGATCCCAAGTTAACGTTCTATGAGTCTCATAAATGATGTAACCCACATCATCGAATGGAATAATTCTCTCCGATGCCCTTCCAATTTGATCTTTGGCCACAACGATAGCCCGGGCCGACATATCCAGCGTGATGCTCTCGTTTATAGGCGAATAGTACGCGCACGCGCCTCCGCCGCCCACAAGAATGACTGTGAACCCGATTCCAATAGCTGCCGATTCCCATCCTCCGCCGCTCTCAAGGTCCCTCGATTGTGCGCCGCGGCCCGCGCCCGCGCCCGGATGGAAGCGCGCAACCTAAGTCCGAATCCACCGATGGACCCGGATGGAGGGGGTGAGGACAGCGGAAGAGGGGGGAGGGAGTTGCAGGCGCGATGATCCGGGCTCGAATTCGGGTAGACGGGAGGTTGGCGGGCGGTCGCAGGCGCTTTTGGGGGCGCCGATGGCGGTCTGCAGTGGCTGTGCTGAGCGAGATGGCGGGATAGGACACGGGAAGAGGCGCTCGCGGACCGGGACTGGCGCGAGTTTGCCGGGACGTTCAGTTGGCCGGATGGCGGGTCAGTTGCAGACGGGTCGTCAGGCTGGGAGTGGCAGGGCGCGCAGCCGGGCCAGGGCGCGACTGAACTGGGTTTCCCAAGGCCAGCGCTGGGGCAGATGCAGGGTGAGGCGGCGCGCCGAGCGGGTGAGCCGTCCGGCCAGGGAGAAGAACCGTCGCCTGAGGGTCTTGGTGGTCACGATCTGCTCGCCCAGGCCGATGCGCGCGGTCCAGCGGGCCAGGTTGTGGGCCATCACCTGGACGGCCAGCCAGGCGCCGTTGGCGGCGAAGCGGCCGGACGGCATGTGGTTCAACCCGACGCCGTACTTGAGGTTGCGTATCGCATTCTCGATCTCGGCGTGGCGGCGGTGGTCGGCCTCCAGTTCCAGGGTCTCTCCGTCCCGGTCGGTGATGAAGCGGTGATAACTGTAGGTGGCGAAGAGGGCCAGTTGGGAACCGGGGGTCGGCTGCACCCGCCGGACGATGAGCCGCACCGGCGCGGCGTCCGGCTCACTCTGGAAGGGGGTATAAGTCGTCTCGGCCACAGCGGCGGCGCCGTCCATCCAGTAGGGAATCGGCGTCCAGGCAGCTTCGGGTATGGCCTCGATGAGATTGCGCAGGCTTTTGTGCTGGCGGATGGTGATGGAGAAGCGCACGTCCAGCTTGCGGCAGACGGCGACCACGGCGTGGGTATAGAAGCCGCTGTCGGCCCGCAGGGTGATCTGCCCGCTGGCGCCAGCGTAGCGCACCCGCCCCACCGTCTCCCGCAGGAAGTGGGCGGCCCCGCGGGCGGTGTTGGCGCGGCCCTCGCGCAGCCGGGACATCAGCACGTCGCCGGCGCCGGCGGCGACGGCCAACAGCGGGTGATAGCCCCGGGCGCTGGTGTAGCCGTGGTGGCGGGCGCCCTCCTTGGCCAGTCCGTAGGTCTCGCAGATCGTCGAATCAAGGTCGATGGTAAATGGTGCGTCGCCGGGTCCGGCTCCGGCCTGCCAGGCCCGGGCCAGCAACTCGCGGCTCACCCGGTCCAGTTGGCGGACGTGGCCCCAGCGAAAGCTGCGCAGGAAGGCGCCCAGGGTGGAGGGCGCCTTGAGCACACTGCCCAGGGTGCAGGCTGTCCCGCCGGCGCGCAGCGCATCGGCGTCGTCGATGCAGTCGCCGCCCGCCAACGCAGATGCCACCAGCGTCATCATCTTGTCACCGGTGTTGGCTCGGCCTGGGGCCCGGCCCAGGTCCAGGCGCCGGTCAACCAGTTGGGAAAGGCCGAGGTGCAAGGCCAAGGTGGCGGGAAGGAGCAGGCCGGCATTGTTGACCAGGCGGTGGTCGTCGAAGGTGATGTGGATGCGGTCGAGGTGGTTGCGTGGTCGCATCTATTGGGTGCTCCTTGTTTCTGGTCGGTTTTCTGTTATAAAACCATTATCCCAGATTCAGAGGAGCACTTCCTTCCCTATCCGCCCTGTCGCGACACGCCCTCTATCGGTGGATTCGGGCTTAGGAACGGACCTGCCCAAAGAGTTGGTCGTGACGATAACCGCCCCGGGAGCGGCAGCAGTGGGAGCGGGGGACGAGTTTCCATTCTGAGTTGGTAAACAGAACGACTACATGGCATGGCTGGTGCATCAAAAAGGGAAGAGGCCGCTTTTGGCGGCCCCTTCCTCCTACTGTCGCGTGTTGGTTAAGAATTACGGGCGCTGCGGGCTGAGCACCTGCGCGCCATCATCGGGCGACGGTGCAGTGCTTGGGCTTGTTCACGACCTTCTCACCCAATTCCGACACAGTCCGCTGTTCTATGGATACCCAGGACACCACACCGGGCGCAATGAGCGCCAAGACCCTTTGTTTGACTACCGAAGAACCTTCGTCTTGATCCTGGCCTGGAACCCACAAGGACATTCGCAAAGAGGGAACCCATCATCGCTGCCATTTTGTATCTGGCCATTTTCGTTCACCTGCAAATTAAGATTATGGTGTACCAGAGCGGCCGATTGATATGAAGTTACCACCGGATAGTCGCAAATCGGGGTCTAGTAATGTCCCAGCCTAATGCCTGAAAAGAGAAACTCGTGCGAAATTAACGCCATCCAAGTCCCAGAAGTCCAAGTTGGTGAAAACGGGTTCTCTTACCACCGGCTAACGCGACGTCAGGCCGGAGATTTATTTGGCTGGCTCCTCCGTATGCAGCACTATTTGCTTGGTTGGCTCGTCAGGACAGTCTTAAAAAGGGGGGGTCAAGTTGGGCATGGACAAGGGCCGGTCAAAGGGCAAGCCTATCAGCCGCCCGATCGTGGTTGACCGATTGGACGCGGAGTTGGTGGTCAGTCTGCGAGAAGCCGGTAAGAGTTGGGCCGAGATCGCAGAGGCTCATCCCCCGGTGAAGTCTTCGAGTGGCAAAAAGGTCAGGCCAAGTGTCGGGTCGATTTGGCGGATATTTGCATCCATCACTGCCTAGGAGGATGTCACGGGCGCCCCATCTCTACCAAAGTAAATAAACGGGGTCGGTAGTTTGAAGGCCTACCCTGCTGACAACAAAAAGGTGGCCGGAGACAAAGGACCCAATTTATGCCTACCCCCCATTCCCGCGGCCCCTACAATCCGATCTTCGCTCACCAAATTTTCACCCCGCCGGGACCAATAATTCACCCGAACGGGCGATTTACGTGGTGACATTACCCCTTTAACCTCCAGTGTGGAGAACTGCAACTCGGCCAAGGGGTATTTTAAATGAACATCCGTAATTTAGTGCTTCGCAAATCAGTGCTTAGCGTTATACTATTCGGGATTGCCGCGACTTTACTTTTCGTCCCTGGCACTACCATGTTTGCTTCGTCTGACGCACAGCTGGCCGCCATCGACGGCGGGGGCAGTGACAGGTTTGCTGGTCCGGTAGCCATGAGTGGGGGCGACCTCCTCTGGGAGGATCAGTTTGACCGAGCTGGTGGGGGCGACCAGGCTGTAGCCGTCGCCGTGGATAGGAACAGTGTCTTCACCGCCGGTGTCGGGGGCACACCGGGTAACTGGGACTTTCTAGTGCGCGCCTACAATGCCAAGACAGGATCCCTGCGGTGGGAGGACGAGTTCGACGAGGCCGGAGGCACCGACTCTGCCTCGGCCATAATATTTAAGGGGAATCGGGTCTTTGCCGCTGGGGGAGTCACGAACGCCGCCGGCAACACGGACATTCTGGTCCGCGCCTACAATGCCGAGACCGGAGCCTTGCTGTGGGAGGACCAGTACGACAAAGCGGGGGGCTCCGACCGGACCCTTGATATCACCGTGATGGGGAATCGGGTTTTCCTCGCTGGGCGAGTCACGAACGCCGCTGGAAACAATGACTATCTGGTGCGCGCCTACAATTCCGAGTCCGGGGCTTTGTTGTGGGAGGACCAACTCGACAAGGCGGGGGGTCGGATGTTGCCATCGGCGTAACCGTAAAGGGGAATCGGGTTTTCGTCGCTGGACTAGGCACGAACTCCGCCGGCAACGAAGATTTTCTGGTACGTGCCTACAATGCCAAGACAGGAGCTTTGTTGTGGGAGGACCAGTTCGACAAAGCCGGGTTAGACGAAGTGGCCGGAAGCATTGTCGCGAGGGGGAATCGAGTATTCGTCGGTGGTAGCGGTATTCGTGACGCCGCCGTCGGTGACTTGGACTTTGTGCTGCGGGCATACGATGCTGCTACCGGAGTCTTGCTTTGGGAAGATCAGTCCGACCAGGGCGAGGCCGACACTACGTTAGCGGACATGGCAATACAGGGGAATCGGCTCTTCGTCGCTATTCAGACCACGAACGGCAGCCTTGACTGGCTGGTGCGTGCCTACGATACAAAGACAGGCACCGTGATATGGGAGGAACGGTTCGATGAAGCCGGCGAAGAAGACGGGATACGGGCCATCGCCGTGCAGGGCAATCTAGTCTTCACCGCAGGATTTGGCGTGAACTCCGCCGGCAACGGGGACTTTCTGGTGCGTGTCCACAATGCTAAGACAGGCGCCTTGCAGTGGGAGGACCAGGCCGACCAGGCCGGGGGCTCCCACTGGGCCAGTGACATCGCCGTGAAGGGGAATCGGGTCTTTGCCGTCGGGACAGGCACGAACGCCGCCGGCAATTGGGACTTTTGGGTGCGTGCCTACGATGCCAGGTAATTAGAGTTGCATCATGCGATAGGCCTGTAATGGATTCTCTCGAAGGCATCTGCGTCGATAAATAGCACACGAATAATTAAGTCTGGCTTTAGAACAGGTGCGACCAAGAAAGGGACGATTCTAGTAGTCAGTCATGTTTGGAATCGAAGGGATAGAGGCGGTGAAGTTTGCCCCTGGCGTCCTGGGTGTTGAACCGCCAGTTAATGGTGGCTCGGGCGGCATTTCGCTCCGTGACCAGGGCCTGGACCTCCCGCCGGAGGGCGGGTTCGTTGGGGACGCGCTGCTTGAGGCAGGAGCGGGACAGCACGCTGAACTCGATTTCCGCCATATTCAACCAACTCCCGTGCTTGGGGGTGTAGTGGAACTCCAGCCGTTTGGCGACCCGGCGGGCCTCGGCCGCTGGGAAGGTCTCGTACAGGGAAGCTGTCCTGTGGGTGTTCAGATTGTCCAGGACCACTCGCACCACCGGGACCTCTGGATAGGCCTCATCCACCAGCCAGCGCATCTGGCGGGCGAAGTCCTGCATGGTGCGCCGCTCCGTAACCTGCACGTGGCGCCAACCGGCCATCGGTTCGCAGGTCAGGAACAGGTTTCGAGTGCCCTCCCGGCGGTACTCGTAGTCCTGCCGCGCCGGTCTCCCCGGCTGGGCTGGCAGCGGGGGACGGGTGTCAGCCAACAACTGGGTCGAAGTCTCGTCAAAGCAGACCACCGGCCGCCGCGGGTCATAGGGTTGGGCGTACAGGTCCAGCACGTCCTCCATGTGGGCCACGAACTCGGCGCTCACCTTGGGGATGCACCACTCCTGCTTCTGCCACGGCTTGAGGGAGTTTTTTTCAGGTGCAGCCGCACCGTCTCGTGGGATAGGGAGGGCGCCAACCCCAACTCCACCACCTGGCCCGCCAAAAGGCGCAGGGTCCAGTGGTCATGCCCTTCCGGCGGTTCGGAGCAGGCCAGAGCGATGAGGTGGGCTTCGCCCCGGTCGTCTAGCTTCCGGTACCGACGGGCTTGGGGCCGGTCTTGCAGCACCCCTTCCAGCCCCTCTTCGGCGAAGCGCCGCTTGATCCGAAACACCGTGCCCTCGGCCACATCCAGGGCTTGGGCCATCTGGGGAGCGCTCCACCCCTCATCCGTCTTGAGCAGAATCCGGGCCCGGACCGTCACCCGGGCTGTGCCTTTCCCCGCACGAACCAGATGCTGGAGCTGGTTCCGCTGTTCCGCCGTCAGCCGGACTCCATACTTTTCCCTGACCATACCACCGCCTCCCATCAACACTATCCAGAGTCAGGGTAGCTCTTTTGCTCAATCTTTCACGTTACCATTAATATCAAGTTTGACTGACTACTAGCCTTGCCACAAGGTCCAGTATAAATCCGTATTTGGGGAGTCCTATTTTTTGACCTTTGCCACAGGGATTTCTTTGTGGCAACTTGGGACATGCTGCACGGGAGGATGGGGATGTGGCAAGGCCTGTACCCAGGATGACCGGGATCGCTATGTTTCCGGTCTGGCAGCCTGAGGCTTTGCCTGACAACTGTTGAAATGCCAGCCAACTGCCGTCGATGTTTGCTTGGCTACCGGGCGTTGGCATACTTCCCGAATTTCTGCCACTCTTGCACCCCCCAATAGATTTGGAAGGCCCCGAAGATGGTCCAGAATCCGAAGCCGCCGCCAAATATGTTGAGGAGCCCGATCATCCCCAATGCCGCGCCGATAGCTATAAACAAGCTCCTATGGATGAACAAAAGGCTGAGGATACCCAGGGGAACAACCACGAAGGCCCAGGTTGAGTCTAGGAAGGGGAGAAAGTATTGGGCGACACCCAGGACAATGAGCCCGATGCCCCAGGAACGGAGATCGCCTCGCATCCCGCTCCGCGTTGGCTGCCCACCTTCGGCGCCGGCCATCCAAGCCGTCGCGGTCCTATCCGCCAGGGGTCCGGCCACATCGTAGGCTGCCCACCTTCGGCGCCGGCCATCCAAGCCGTCGCGGTCCTATCCGCCAGGGGTCCGGCCACATCGTAGGCTGCCCACCTTCGGCGCCGGCCATCCAAGCCGTCGCGGTCCTATCCGCCAGGGGTCCGGCCACATCGTAGGCTCCCCGCGTGACCGGGAGGCCGTCGTTATCGATTGTTGGTTCACGTGTTGCCCGACCCGTTGGGTATTTTCTCTCTATATCCAAGATGGCACCCCATTTGCTTTCTTGGTGTCCATGTTACGGGTACGGGGTGGTCGAATAGGGATGCAACGTGTGACGCAATAGTCAAAAGAAGTGTCTATAGCGTGAATCTTAGCAAAGCTATCCAACCCCCGCCAAATCGCCGGTGGGCGGTGGACGCAACGACCAATCTGTAATCACTCAAAGTGGTCCGGCAAGGGTTGGTCTAGAAACTCGGACGGAAACCCCGATTCTCTCCAAGCTGCCGTTTTCTTAGCGACGATTGTCGATGTAACAGTGGGTTCTTGAACCGTATTAAAGACACTATCATGCCACATAAGACTATAATACGTCTGTCTGGCGTAGCGCGAAACCCGGCCAATGGCTTTCCGGCCAGACCTCTAGTACTACAACGACGTGTTATCCTACAAGGTAACTCGTGGGCGGATTTTGAAGCTGGCAACGAACGAGTGCGAGTCTCCCATGATGAACGGTCCGTAGCTGAAGAAGAAGACCTGAGCGTGTTTTCTCATAACGCGTCGTTGTAGTACTAGCCGACACACCTGTTGCAGATGCGGCCACGCTTCCCCGACCGTCCCAGCGCTGCCCACGTAGCCATTTAGCTCTGGGTCGGCCAAGGCCCACAACTCTCGCCGCTCCAGCCGCCCATGACGCCGCTTTACTGGAGCATCGGCCCAGACCGTCAGCTTGGCCCCGCGTGCTCGCCACTCCGCTGCCAGCCAGGGAGGTACGGTTGGCCCACCAGCCCTCTCAGTTCCTAGCAGGGGAAAAAGCCACCTCCAGGTCTCGGCGCAAGGTGGGCTGATTCTCTTTAACTGGCAGCAGATACTCTCCGCCGCCTGCCACAATCTGCTCACAGACTTTCCGTTGGGTCAGTAAGGCATCAGCCACTACTACCCGACCCTTCAGGGGTACCTGGCCCAATACTTCTTTGACCGCCGCCAATTCTTCCCCTTTGCCCGGCGCAGCTACCTGCGCCAGCACTGCCCCAGCGCGGCTAGCGTAGGCCGACACCACATGGACCCCGGGTATCTCTTGGCCGTGGACCCCTCGCAAGGTTTTCCCGTCCAGGGACAGGGGATCATCCGCCTCTACCCCGCTATTTGCCAGCCAGTTGCCGACTTCTGCCTCAAAGGCCGCCACGTCCAGGTCCTTGAACACCCGGTGGAGGGTGGCCACGCAGGGTGTCTTCTCCTGGCTGAACCCCAAAAGCTGCGCCGTAGCACCCCCTTGGTCCCGCCCCCATTGCGCTATGGCGTATAAGCTGCGGGCGCCGCACAGCATGGCACAGGTGGCCAAGGCCAGGATCGCCCCCAAAGAGTGGCGTCGCCCTTGGCTACTCCGGAAGTCAGGCGCCAAATCCAGCGCTTCCCTCAAAGCCATCATCCTCCCCTCCCGCTTAAACTGGTAATAATTTTATACTATTTTGAGAAAATGAAAAGGCCCTGTCGGAGACCCACTTCCCACTTCCCACTCCTCAACGGTGGCGGTCAAAGCAGATTTAGCCGACGCGGCGACTGCTCGGCTACTCTGGTGCACCGCGACAACGTCCATTAGGAAGGCGGTTCTTCGTTCCAAGCTCTTTGGTTCTCGTTGGAAATACTCAGAATTTTCATCCCTCCGCCTGCCTACTACCGGACTGGCGCTGTAAATCAAATCAATCGCTCGGCTCGCAACGACTTCGGGGTTGACTACGTCTCGATCCCGGGTCTGCCCATGGGTCCGAGAACGTAACATTGTACGCATCGCGTCGGCATGATTTCGGCCTTCAAAAAGAATCACGCACTGCTCAAAAAAGACTGCGTGTTTTAGCAATGCATCCGCCTCGCCTTCTACTGCCTCGAGGCGGGCCCACAAGTAATCGCGCACCGAAGGGTCTCGGATGACAACCAGACGCTGGCGGCTATTAGTTCCGGGCTTTGCCTTTCTGAGGTCAATAAACGTTCCCTCAATCATGCCAAGGGCGTTATTGAACCTGCTGGCATCTAAGTCACTGTCCGAAAGATTTTCTACCACACGCTGCACGTCCTCTAGAAACACTTCGGTAGGAAGGCTCGCTACGGCCAGCAGTATGCGGCGAGCCATGTCTGGCAAGTTGTCAAAAATAACTTCCCAGACCTTAGTGGGATCATCAAGCGTGGCGAAAATGTTGGACACGAATTCATCCGGACTGAGGGAAGCAACACCGGGCAAACTTACGGCGTGCGCAATGACCCGTGGGTTGTAATTGCGATGGCGTATTACATCCCAATATCGCTCGTTAGGAAGTAACGCGGTCTTTAGATCTGAAGGAAGGTCTGAGAAGAATAAGTGGTTATATAGGATCCACCCTCGTTTGAGATGAGTATAGTCTTCAAGTGAAATGATGTTCTTGGATGTCGCGAGTTCCATGTCAGAGGCGCGTTCGTAGCGATGTAGGGCCTCGGACAGGATGTACTCCCTCGTTGTCAGAATGAATCTCTTGTTCTCGCTGTTGCGCACGCGCTCCATGAACCGTGCCAAACGCGACTCCTCATTCTTACCAAGACGAAGCTCACCGTAGGTGACGTGTCCAAGAAAGTCATCGTATAGAAAGACCTGTCGAAATTGACGTTGCCATGCACGGTCCCCTTCGTTGATATCGCCTGAAATCGCAACCAGTTGATACCCTATTGATGCGTAGCCGGCCGCAAGCACATTGGCGAGCATGGTCTTCCCGATCCCAGGAGCGCCCGAAATCACGCACACGCGGTTGGCATCAAGGATTTCTTGAGCCAGGTCGAAGCTTGGATTGGGAACCCAAAGCCTTAATTGGTGTCTGGCTTGGTCCCAAGCATCTTCACTCCGGTTGAATATGCCGCTATTCAGCAGGGCGTTTAGGACCTCAGTGCTCGTTAGCCACAGTTTGATATGGCGGCGCTCCACTTCGCTATGCCTCGCCAGCAACCCGGATATATCGTGCTTTCCCATGATATCGTTGGGAGTTTGAATCCACGGCTCCAAAGCCCTGACCACTTGCTCCTTTCGACCGGGGGTTAACGGGACAGATGTCATGACAATGTACCGCTGGGGAGCCAACTTTCTGATCTTGGGGAGTTCTTCCCTGGAAAGGTGTGTAAGGAGGCTGCTGAAGGAGTCTTCAGCCCAGCATTTGCACTGGCCTATGATGGTGTGTTTTTCATTGTCCTGGCACCCTATATAACGGATGTCTATGCCTCCGTCTGGTCCTGGAGTGAAGAGCTCCAACGAAAGCCCTAGCTCTTCTTGCAGCAGATCACGGCATAGCGCCTCGAACTCAAAGGCCGATATTTCTGAAAGGTTATATGTCGTCAAGCGGCTCTCCTTAGGAACTCTTCTTAAAGTTGCGTAGATGTGCGACAACCATTCTCGGCTAAGTGGTGAGCAAATGGGTCACTTCCTTTCTAGAGTTGCATGGCCAATGACCTGCTCCCAAAAACAGGTTTAGCAGCAGGGCTATAAATTGGACAATGTAGGCAGCAATGGCCGAGACGAAACGCATCCCAGAAGGATCATCGACAAACTCATGGAAGCAGAGGTGGCCATGCCTGCTGGCAGCACCGTTGCCTAAATTTGGCTAACGGCCGCGCGAAGCTTTCGAAGGTTGGTGTGAGTTACTTGCCTTTCAGTCCGTACCTTCATCTACACCCACCCGATTCAATTTGTTTCCGATTCTGACGCTCACTGGACAAACGTGGGACTTATGATCGTGGCATGAAACTGAGAAGTGCCTGTGCCTGGCCGGCGACATCCGCTTGAATATCATCGTCAGGCCCTAGTACTACAACGACGGGTTTAAGGTGGCGGCTCCATCCTGCTTTCGCGGCGGGTGGAGCGGCGTCTCTCGTGGGAACGGCGAGCCCGTTCGTTGCGTAGCTGCGTATCCTCCAGCCACAACAGCAATTGATCGGGCCCGAACTGCTCCCGGGGCAGCATCTCCCGCACCACCCGGTACACCTGTGGCCTCGTGATCCGGGGCATCTTTTTCCCCCCAATCCTGCTGCAGGCTCAGCAGGAACGCTCCACCCAGCAGGCACATGGCTATGTGGTGATGCCACCCTGCCCAGCTGCGGGTCTCGTATTCGTCCAGCCCCACGTCACCCTTCTCAGTCTCGAACTCCGTTTCAATGCGCCACCTGGACCCACCCACGTAGGCCAGAGTCTCCAAGGTTGTGCCCTCGGGAGCGTTGGACAGGTAGTAGCGGGGCTCGCTGCCGTCCAGGTTCCGGCGCCAGACGGCCCACAGTTCCTCGCCGGGCTTGCGCCTCCTGGTGGCCCGCACCCGCTGGGCACTGAACCGGTAGGTGCGCGGCCCCTGGCTTCCCTGGGCCACCGTTATCTCCCGCCAAGCCTCATCCGGCAGTTCATCACCGCGCTGCTCCATGGTCCGCCGCTGCCCAGGCCGCAGCTTGGGTTTGCGGGGGCGGCCGAACCCCGGATATTCCGGACTGGTCCAAGCCGGGTCCAAGGGCCAGACCGTAGTGCCGCCCGGAACGTCCAGCACGTAGCGCATCCCCAGGGCCGCCAGTCCCTCCCGGAAGGTCGGCGACATCCCGAAGGCGTCGTCTCCGGCAACCCACTCGGCCCTGAGGTAGCCCAACTCCAGGACCCGCTCCAGCATCTCCAGGGCCAACTCCGTCTTTGACCGGTAGTTCCGCCGGTCCTCCGGCACACCCGCCGCAGCACACCGGTCCTGGTCGGAGGTCCAACTCTTGGGCAGATACAGCCGCTTGTCCACCAACGCCCGGCCCAGCGGGCTGACGTAGGCCAGGAACATCCCACCCTGGCAGTTGGCCACCTTGCCCAGCCTGCCGCAGTACTGCCGGGCCACTCCCGCCGATTTCCTGCCCTGCTTGGGGAAGTCGCTGCCATCGAACACCCACACCGCCTCCAGGTGTCCCAGCCTGGGGGCCAAGTATTCCTGCAACCGCCCTATGACTGTCTCATCGGACCACCGGGCCTCGGTGAGAAAGCGCTGCATCGCCCGGGCCGAGATGCCCACCGATTCCGAGAGATTCTCGGCGTTGCGCCGCTCCTGGTCCTGCACCAGCAGCGCCTGAAGGTAATTCCCGCTGTGATCCCGCCACTGCTTGCGGCCGAAGGAAGCCGCAAAGAAGGCGTGGAATTCCTGAAGGCTGTCGTAGACCCGCTCGAAGCTCGCCGCATCCATCACCCAAACCACCCAACATCATCTGTCCAGCCATCCTACCAGACAACTCGTCGTTGTAGTACTAGGCGGGCTTAAGCCGGCCTTCCCCCGGGACCGCTTACCCAGCGATACCCGGCGCCTCATTTTGTTTGTCCTTTCTTCCAGCGCCACGGCCACCGCACTGACTCTCCCCAATCTTTTGCTAGTCCACTCTAGGAACGAAAGCCAGATATTTACGTAGTCTCCTGTCATCTTCGCCCAGCTTTCCCAGTCCTCCTAGTATTACAACGTCAGTTAGTTTGATAGGATAACTGTGTAGCTGGAGAGGGAATAGGCAGGTGAGGTGGGGATGTGGATGCGGCAGCTTTCGAGCAGGTGTACGGGTCATTTCGGGATTTTCACGCTTACTTCGCGCCGCTGTTTGGCCGCCGGGAGACGCGGGAGCACAGCGGTCATTATCTCCAGGCCCTGCTGGTACAGTCTGGGGAGCGGCGCAACGCTGAGAACCTGTCGGAGACGGTTCCGGGGTCAGCCCGAGGGATGCAGCGGTTTCTCACCGATTCTCCCTGGGACGATGAGGTGATTATAGGACGGCTGCAGGAGTACCTGGGAACCCGGCTGGAGCATCCGGAAGGGGTGTGGGCGCTGGACGGCAGCGACTTTCCCAAGCAGGGGAGGAAGTCGGTGGGAGTGGCCCGGCAGTACTGCGGGAGGCTGGGGAAGGTGGCCAACTGCCAGGCGGGGATGTTCCTGGCCTATGTCAGCCCGTTGGGACGGGCATTGGTGGACAAGGGGCTGTATCTGCCCGAGAGTTGGACCTCGGACAAAGACCGGTGTGAGGCGGCGGGTGTGCCGGAGGATAGGCAGGGCTACCGGTCCAAGACGGAGTTGGCCTTGGAGATGGTGGGGCGGGCACAGGAGCGGGGCCACCTGAAGGCTGGATGGGTCGCGGCGGACGACGCCTTTGGGATGTCGCCGTCCTTCCGGGAGGGCCTGGCGGCCTTGGGGATGTGGTACGTGCTGGACGTTCCGTCCGGCTTTACGGTGTGGCCGCCGGAGCCTGCCTGGACCAGTGCGGAGTATCAGGGATTCGGGCGTCCCCGCAAACCCAGGCTGCGAGACGGTCAGCGCCGGACCATGGAGCAGCGCAGCGACGAGTTGCCGGAGGAGGCCTGGCGTGAGATTACGGTGGCCGAGGGAAGCCAGGGACCACGCAGCTACCTTTTCAGCGCCCAGAGGGTGCGACCGACCAGCAGGCGCAAGCCCGGCGAAATCCACTGGGCCGTCTACCGCCGGAACCTGGACGGCAGCGAACCCCGCTACTACCTGTCCAATGCTCCGGAGGATACCCCGTTGGAGACCCTGGCATACGTGGGAGGCTCCCGTTGGCGTATAGAAACGGAGTTTGAGACGGAGAAAAGCGACGTAGGCCTGGACGAGTACGAGACCCGCACCTGGGCTGGCTGGCATCACCACGTGGCCCTGTGCCTGCTGGGCGGAGCTTTTCTGCTGAGCCTGCAACAGGCTTGGGGGGGAAAAGATGCCCCGGATCACGAGGCCGCAGGTCTACCGGGTGGTGCGGGAAATGCTGCCCCGGGAACGGTTCGGGCCAACCGAGTTGCTGCGGTGGCTTGAGGATACGCAGGACAGTAACGAACGGGCCAAACGCTCCCATGCCAAGCGCCGCGCCGCCATGCGGGCATCACCCCACATCCCTCCCTGAACTGACGTTGTAATACTAGAAGTCTGGCCGAAAAGTGCACTGACCTCGACTGTTCCGATATAATTGTCAGGATAATTTGATAGGTGTGGGAGGGAGGGGATGCTGGGAAAACGCTCTAAACAGCTGGGGTTCCTGGAAGCGGACCATCTCTACCTGGACTATGTGGGCCGCGGCTCCTTCTACGGCTTCCTGGCCTCCCTGCGGGGTCAGCTATTTCGAGACGAAGACTTCGCCGAACTGTATTGCCCGGACAATGGCCGGGATAGCGTGGCGCCCAGTCTGGTGGCCACCGCGCTGTTGTTGCAAGCCTACGACAAAGTGAGCGACCTGGAAGCCAAGCAGAGGGCGGACTTCGATATCCGGTGGAAGGTGGCGTTGGGGATTGAGGTGGAGGACCGTCCCTTTGCCAAGAGCACCCTGCAACTGTTTCGAGCCCAGCTGATCCTCCACGACCGGGTGCGGGCCGTCTTTCAGCGCAGCCTCCAATTCGCCCGGCAGACCGGCTGCCTGAAAGGACGGCGGATGAAGGTGGCGGTGAACACCACCTACATTCTGGGCCGGGGAGCGGTCAAGGACACCTACAACCTGCTGGCCGACGGCATCGTCCAGGTGGTCCGGGCACTGGCCCAACTGGACGGGACCCGGGCCGAGGAGTGGGCCTTGAGACACGGCCTGGAGCTTTACTTTGGCTCCAGTGTGAAGGGAGAGGCGGGGATTGACTGGGACAACAAGAAAGAGCGGCAAGCCTTACTGCAGAAGATAGTAGCCGATGCTGACCTGGTATTGGAACTGGCCCGTCAGGCCCAAGGTAGATTTCCCGCAGATAGTCCTGAGCGCCAGGCTATTGGAGAAGCAGCGGAACTCTTGGGGCAACTCCTCTTGCAAGATGTGGAACGGCAGGAGGATGGTCCGGCCCTGAAGGATGGCGTAAGCCGGGACGGGGTCCCTTCGGCGCACGACCCGGAGATGCGCCATGGGCGCAAAAGCAGCAGCAAACGCTTCGACGGACATAAGGCTGCCGTGGTGGTGGATACCGATTCCCAACTGGTGACCGCGGTAGATATCCTGCCCGGCAATGCCGGTGACAACACCGGAGTCCTGGAACTGGTGGAGCAGAGTGAAGAGAACACGGGCATACCTGTGGAGGAGACCATTGGGGATGCGGCCTATGGGGATGGCGGGACGCGGCAGGCCTTTGCCGATGCCGGTCGGACGCTAATAGCCAAGGTGCCGGGTCGTCCCAGAAAAGACCACTTCCCCAAAGAGGACTTCCAGATCGACCTGGCGGCCGGCACCGTCACCTGCCCAGCCGGTAATGTTACCCACACCTTGCGGACCTTCGGCACCCGGACCAACCGGTTGGGTCAGACCTATCCGGTCCAGAGTTTTCAATTCGACCCGGCGGTCTGTGGCGTATGCCCCCTGCGGTCCCAGTGCGTGGCAGCTGAAGAGGGCAAAGGCCGTACGGTGACTCTCCATCCCCAAGAGGCGCTCCTGCAACAAGCCCGGGCCTTCCAGAAAAGTGAGAGCTTCGCCGAATACCGCAGCCGGCGGCAGGTGGTCGAGCATCGCCTGGCTCGGCTGGTGCAACTGGGGGTCCGCCAATCTCGCTACTTTGGTCGGGCCAAGACCCTCTTTCAGCTACTCCTGGCAGCCACGGTGGCCAACCTGACCCTGGTGGCTACCAGGATGGGGATGATGTCCCAGGCTTCAGGCTCCTCCCCCAATAAAACAGAGAATAGACCGGACCGGCTCGCCGCCGCGTCGCCCATCGTTACTGCCCAATTCATATTGGCCGCGGCCAGATGGGTCGCCCTTAGTCTCAGACTTGGCCCAGTCCACTGGTTATCCTCCACCTCATCTCGTCACAGCAGGGCTTTTCAGCCGGGCTTCTAGTATTACAACGTCAGTTCAGGGAGGGATGTGGGGTGATGCCCGCATGGCGGCGCGGCGCTTGGCATGGGAGCGTTTGGCCCGTTCGTTACTGTCCTGCGTATCCTCAAGCCACCGCAGCAACTCGGTTGGCCCGAACCGTTCCCGGGGCAGCATTTCCCGCACCACCCGGTAGACCTGCGGCCTCGTGATCCGGGGCATCTTTTCCCCCCCAAGCCTGTTGCAGGCTCAGCAGAAAAGCTCCGCCCAGCAGGCACAGGGCCACGTGGTGATGCCAGCCAGCCCAGGTGCGGGTCTCGTACTCGTCCAGGCCTACGTCGCTTTTCTCCGTCTCAAACTCCGTTTCTATACGCCAACGGGAGCCTCCCACGTATGCCAGGGTCTCCAACGGGGTATCCTCCGGAGCATTGGACAGGTAGTAGCGGGGTTCGCTGCCGTCCAGGTTCCGGCGGTAGACGGCCCAGTGGATTTCGCCGGGCTTGCGCCTGCTGGTCGGTCGCACCCTCTGGGCGCTGAAAAGGTAGCTGCGTGGTCCCTGGCTTCCCTCGGCCACCGTAATCTCACGCCAGGCCTCCTCCGGCAACTCGTCGCTGCGCTGCTCCATGGTCCGGCGCTGACCGTCTCGCAGCCTGGGTTTGCGGGGACGCCCGAATCCCTGATACTCCGCACTGGTCCAGGCAGGCTCCGGCGGCCACACCGTAAAGCCGGACGGAACGTCCAGCACGTACCACATCCCCAAGGCCGCCAGGCCCTCCCGGAAGGACGGCGACATCCCAAAGGCGTCGTCCGCCGCGACCCATCCAGCCTTCAGGTGGCCCCGCTCCTGTGCCCGCCCCACCATCTCCAAGGCCAACTCCGTCTTGGACCGGTAGCCCTGCCTATCCTCCGGCACACCCGCCGCCTCACACCGGTCTTTGTCCGAGGTCCAACTCTCGGGCAGATACAGCCCCTTGTCCACCAATGCCCGTCCCAACGGGCTGACATAGGCCAGGAACATCCCCGCCTGGCAGCTGGCCACCTTCCCCAGCCTCCCGCAGTACTGCCGGGCCACTCCCACCGACTTCCTCCCCTGCTTGGGAAAGTCGCTGCCGTCCAGCGCCCACACCCCTTCCGGATGCTCCAGCCGGGTTCCCAGGTACTCCTGCAGCCGTCCTATAATCACCTCATCGTCCCAGGGAGAATCGGTGAGAAACCGCTGCATCTCTCGGGCTGACCCCGGAACCGTCTCCGACAGGTTCTCAGCGTTGCGCCGCTCCCCAGACTGTACCAGCAGGGCCTGGAGATAATGACCGCTGTGCTCCCGCGTCTCCCGGCGGCCAAACAGCGGCGCGAAGTAAGCGTGAAAATCCCGAAATGACCCGTACACCTGCTCGAAAGCTGCCGCATCCACATCCCCACCTCACCTGCCTATTCCCTCTCCAGCTACACAGTTATCCTATCAAACTAACTGACGTTGTAATACTAGGACACTGCGCGTTGTGCCAAGTGGGACTAACCGGCGGGGTGTTGATGTGCTGGCCGATGATGGCCACAGAGTCGTTGGCGAAGGATGTGGGTTGGATTGATGGCGTCGTGGCTGGAACGGTGGGTGTGGCTGAACCGCTAGGTGGGCCGCAATGCTCGCTCAACAGCAGCGAGGAGGGTATGACCATCGGTATTATCTGGCTCCAGCGCAAGGACAGCAGTCGCGCGGTCGCGGACTGTGTCCCAGTTCAGTTGGATGAGGGCTTCATCCGCCTCATCTAGGAGACGCTCAATTCTTCGTCGGCTTCTATCACTGGCCATCAGAGAGAATATTACGTCGCCGCCTATGGCTTGTCCACATTAAATTGGGAGGCGTTTCGATTGCTGACTCTTTGTCTTAGATCGGGTGCTGACTCCAACCGCCTTCTTCTGGCGGGGCGTCGGAAAGCAGGCTACGCTGGTATCAGTGAGAGTATTCCACCGCCGTGGGCCGGTCAATACCAGGCACAGTGCCGAGCGTAAAGACCCTGGCTTGTTTCCACCACTCAGACGCAGCTATCAATGGGATTGTTGACGTAGAATTCCTCAAACCCGCAGCCGCACGTAAGGTTGCCGATAAAGTCGATCTCCATGCGCATATACGTGAGTTCAATTCCTTTTGGATGTGCATTGCAGCTTACGGTCTGGTCTTTGAGCGGGCCGTCACTGACCACCGTGAACACAAATGTGTGTCCTACCTGGGGATCCCCCGCCACGTAACCAATCGTATCGCCTTGGGCCACCGCCGTGATCACGGGAACGGCGTCGCACATTTTCGCGAATGTGGATACGGCGATGTCGACCTCACCGGCGGCAGGGTAGTCAACAACAGCTTGGATCCAGACATTGTCGTCGCACTGGCCTCCCGAACTCCCCGCCAAACCAAATACGCCGCAGCGTCAGGAAATGGAGCGATTGAGTCGGAAGGTGACCGATCAAGCCCAACAGGAGCCTGACAACCGTCAGGGATTGAATCAATTGAACGAGTTCTGTTGCCGTGTAAGCGCGGGGCTGGACAACATGTCCTTCGAGGAACGTCAGCGTTTCCTACGGCTGGTGGTCGACGGCATCGTCGTGGATGACGGATGTATCAAGGTTGAGACGATCCTGCCTCCCGGCAAGGAGGGTGCTTTGCGTAACGTTCGTGGTGACCTTGTCGAACCACGGCTTTTGGAATGAGGGCATGTCAACGATTGATGATGGATTTCCATGTGAGTCCTTCCTTCGACAAGCTCGGGATGAGCCGGGTTTTTTACAAACTCGCTCGCGGCATCCGAGCGTAGAACCATCATGGTGAATGTTGGTGGCGGTAGGGCCATGAAGGAATCCGCCACCAGCCAACAGCAGTCGACGGGTCTTTGTGAATACTGTTACCGTATACGTTCTCCGGGCTTAATAGTCGTGGCCGGGGAAGTTTTTCAAACAGAGGCAAAGCTGTGGCACAGGTTTCTTATCAAGTCGAGGAACGGCTGGCGATGATAACGCTGCAAGCGCCCGACCGGGGCAACGCCTTCAACCCAGAGATGCGCCGGGAGTTGAATCAGGCCTTGGTGCGCTATCGGGACGATGACGACGCATGGGTCGCGGTGATCTGCGGCGATGGCGGCGATTTTTGCACCGGTTCGGCCGATGAGCCACCGGCTTCCCATCAACTTACCCATCAACAACGTAGGGACCGGGCCACGTATTGGGCCGGCGGCCACGTTGACACGCCCAAGCCAACCATCGCCGCCATTCAGGGGACCTGCCGAGGAGAAGGCCTGGCCCTGACCTTGGGCTGCGACCTTCGCCTGGCCGACGGTTCCGTCTCATTTCAGACCGGGCTGGACACCATGGCCGGCGGCCCCAACGTAGCCGGGGTCTGGCTGGTGAACCTGCTCGGACAATCGGCGGCTTTTGACCTGATGTGGGCGCGGGAGTCATTGGACGCCGCTGCAGCATTTCGGCTGGGTTTGGTCAACCGGTTGGTTTCCAAAGGTGAGGCGGAAGAGGAATCTGAAGAAGGAGGAGGGGCGTTGCCCATGTTGCCGATCGAGCCACATATGACCACACCCGAGGGCACGGCCGTGTCCGGCGGCATGAGGCTGGGCCGGGAGCTGCTGCTTTACGCCCCGGTCACCCGTTCCTTCCAGAAGGAGACCGCCTACCAGTCGATTGGCGTGCCGTTCCACTATGCCCAAACGCTGGAGGTAGGCCCCAACCCTTACGCGAGTGAAGACCGCATCGAAGGGACCCGGGCCTTTGTTGAAAAACGGCGTCCCGTATGGCGCAACCGCTAAGTTAGCCAGTAAGTTACCCATTAAGTTACCCGTGGAGAGACATGCAAGAATCGACAGATGTGCTGTTGCGGGAGAGGGATGGAGAGATCCTCATCGCGACGATGAACCGGCCGGAGAGGATGAACGCCATGGGTGGTGGCTTGCCCGAGGCGGTCATCGAGGCGTGGCTGGATTTCCGCGACGACCCGGAACTTAAGGTAATGATAATCACCGGCGCCGGGGACCGGGCATTTTGCGCCGGCGCCGACCTGCGCCAGAACGACGCCAGGGCCCGGGAGTTGGGCGCCCAGTCTGCCCAAGCGCTGTTGGACGCCGCCCATTCCCGGCAGATACGCCCCTCGTTCAACGGCAACAACTTTGGCCTGTGGAAGCCCGTCATCGCCGCAATCAACGGCTGGTGTCTGGCGGCGGGTTGCGAGCTGGCAATGGGCTGCGACCTTCGCATCATGGAAGAGCAAGCCAAGATGGGCCTGCCCGAAGTCAAGCGCGGGATGGGGGCCAAGCAGACCACTCACAAGCTGCATTTCCTGGCCAACCTGAACATCGGCCTTGAAATGGTTTGGACGGGCGACCCACTGACGGCTCAACGAGCGCACGAACTCGGCTTGGTGAACCAGGTGGCGGCTGCGGGGCAGAGCGTCGAAATAGCCAAACAGGCCGCCCGGCGGATATGCCGTTATTCGTCCGAGTACCTCCACTACCATAAATTGCGCACGTTCCAAAGCATCGGCGTGCCCTTGGACTATGCCATGTCCCTAGAGCAGCGGTTCCCACCCCAAGATAGCGCTGAGTACCGGCAGGGGTTGGAGCGAAGCTTGGCGGAAAGCGGGATTCACGGGATTGAATGGCCACGCTAAACGCCATACAAATCAACGGACAAATTTACGGAGAAATCTACGGTGAGGCATGACATGCCCGAACTCTTGTCGTACATAGAAGAAGGCCCAGCTCTGGTGATCCAGCTTGAACGCCCTGATTCTGGCAATGCGTTGAACCGCCAACTCCAGCGAGAATTAATCGCGGCATGGGAGCATCTGGAAGCGGAAGATAATCTGCTGGCCGGGGTGATCCATGGAGTCGCCAACAACTTTTCGGTGGGGCACGATGTCCCAGAGTTGTTGGGCGCATCGGACGACAGCTCCATGGCTGATCCTTTGGAAGGCTTGTTCCCATATACCCTGTCGAAACCGGTGTTAGCCGCCGTGGAGGGCCGCTGCTATGGATTGGGCTTCGAGTTGGCGCTGGCGTGCGACCTGCGCATAGCGGCGGAAGACGCCCAATTTGGCTTCCCAGACACCAACCTCCCCGTCAGCTACCGTCTGGCTTCGGTGTTGCTGCCCCGCATGACCAATGTCGGCATCGGCCTGGCTTTGCTGCTCGCCGGAGAGGTGATGGGCGCTCAGAAAATGCAGCAGATGCGGCTGGTCAGCCAGGTGGCGCCGCCGGGCGGGGCGCTGGCCCAGGCGGTCGAAACGGCTGGAGACATGGCGCGGCGTTTCAAAACCGCCGGCGCCTTCAAAAAACAGCAACTATGGCAATTCAGCGGCCTGCCGCCCGTCACGGCATTGAATCTGGCCCGGAGCGCCGCCACAGGCTAACCGGCAGACCATTTAACGTGATCCAAAAAATGAGTCTCAGCCCGGCAAAAAAGCCTCACCACGCCTATAGGTGTGGTAGGATGGGGCCGCCGAACTCAGACTTGGAGGCGCGATTATGCCGTTCGGAGGCAATGACTGGCACGCTTTGACCCAGGAAGAAACCCTGGAACCCGATCTGCCCATCTGCGACTCACACCACCATTTCTGGGATTTTCGCACCGCCCGCATCCCCTACCAACGGTATTTGATCCACCAACTGGCCGACGACATGAACGGTGGACACAACGTGCGCTCCACCGTCTTCATCGAATGCAGTTCCATGTACCGGCCCAGCGGCCCTGAAGAGATGCGCTCCGTGGGCGAGGTTGAATTCGTTCAGGGCATGGCCGCGGCCAGCGCCAGCGGGCTCTACGGCCCAGGCCGGGCGGCGGCTGCCATCATTGGCCGCGCCGACCTGAAGCTGGGTAGTGGGGTCAAACCGGTGTTGGAGGCGTTGCAGGCGGCCAGCCCCAACCGGTTCCGGGGTATCCGCCACTCAACCGGATGGGACCCCAACCCGGAATTCCCAAACCGGGAAGATCAAGGCTGCCTGGCCAGCCAAGGATACCGGGACGGCGCCAAGGTGCTGGCGGAAATGGGCCTCTGCCTAGAAAACGCCCTGTTCTTCCACCAGCTGCCTGAGCTTGCCGATTTCGCCAAGGCCGTACCGGAGTTGACCATCGTCTTGAATCACATTGGCGGCCTGTGGCGGACAGGCCCCTACGCCAATCGGGACGACGAGGTCATGTCTGCTTGGAAAAGCGGAATAGCCGCCGTCGCGGCCTGCCCAAACGTGGTCATGAAGCTGGGTGGATTGGGAATGCCCCGGTACGGGTTTGATTGGCACGAGCGGGACCAGCCCGTTGGGTCCGAGGAATTGGCCGAGGGCATGGCGCCCATCATCGACTACTGCATCGAGCAATTCGGTCCCAGCCGGTGTATGTTTGAAAGCAACTTCCCGGTGGACAAAGTCTCCTTCTCCCACCATATTTTGTACAACGCCTTCAAGAGGATGTCCCAGGGACATTCGGCGTCCGAACGCGCCGATATGTTCCATGATACAGCGGTCCGGGTATACCAAATAGAGGTCTGACACCAGGTATGACTCAGGAAGGCCGATTCAGTATCAAGCCTGCCACGATCGGCGACGTGGGGCTGGTGTTGCAGTTCGTCAAAGGTTTGGCTGAATACGAGCAAATGGCTGAGGAGGTAGCCGCCACTGAAGAAGATTTAAAAGAGGCCCTGTTTGGACCCGAGGCCGTGGCTGAGGCGGTCATCGGATACCACCGAGATGAGCCCTCCGGTTTCGCACTGTTCTTTTTCCAATATTCCACGTTCACTGGCCGGCCCAGTCTGTACTTGGAAGACATATTCGTGCTGCCTCAATGGCGGGGCCGGGGTCTGGGCCGGGAATTGATGGGTTACTTGGCCAAAACAGCCCTGGAGCGGAAATGCCGGCGGCTAGAATGGTCCGTGCTTGACTGGAATGAATCAGCCATTGGATTCTACAAGGGATTGGGCGCCGGCCCCGTGGACGCTTGGACCACATACCGCCTGGCAGGCGATAACCTGGAGAAACTGGCCCAAGGGCGCTGACCACCTAAGGCGAGGATGCTCCGTACACCTTTCGTCCTGAGCCTTCCAAAGGATGGTCCGTCGTCGACACACCGCAAGTTCGTAAGGAGTGATGGTCATGGATGTAAGGCCCTTTAAGATAGATGTCCCTGATAGTGTGCTGGACGACCTGCGTCAACGCCTGGCTCAGACTAGATGGCCCGATGAGATACCGGGGTCGGGATGGGACTACGGCAGCAACCTGGACTACCTCAAGGAGCTGGTCGAATACTGGCGGACCGGTTTCGACTGGCGGGCTCAAGAAAAAATGCTGAACTCATTCAGCCAATTCAAGACTCAGGTGGACGGCATGGATATCCATTTCGTTCACGAAAAGGGCGCCGGTCCCAATCCCATGCCCCTGGTCGTCACCCACGGTTGGCCCAGCACCTTCTTTGAGATGTCCAAGATTCTGCCTCTTTTATCGGATCCCGGCAGCCATGGCGGCGATCCCGCCGACTCCTTCGACGTGGTCGCGCCTTCCCTCCCCGGATATGGTTTTTCGGACCGCCCGGCGGAACCCGGCATGCAGGTGTTGAAGGTGGCCGATTTGTGGGCCAAGTTGATGACCGAGAACCTGGGCTACCCACGGTTTGCCGCCCACGGCGGAGATATCGGCGCCGGCGTCACCTCCCGGCTGGGTTACGCCCACACCGGCGTTATGACGGGCATCCATTTAACGTCAATAACCAGGCCCACTCCCTACCTCGGACCCGGCTCTGAGCCTTTGAGTGTGGAAGAGCAGGTGTTGGTTGACCAGAGAGAGCGGTGGCAGCAGGCCGAAGGCGCGTATGCCCACATGCACGGGACCAAACCCCAGACCTTGTCCTATGGTCTCAATGACTCGCCGGTGGGGTTGGCGGCTTGGATCGTGGAAAAATACCGCACCTGGAGCGACTGCCACGACGACGTGGAAAGCCGGTTCACCAAAGACGAGTTGTTGACCACGGTGACGATCTACTGGGTTACCCAGACCATAAACTCGTCCACCAGAATGTATTTCGAAAACCAGCGAAGCCTTTGGAGCATGGGAAGAAACGACCAGGTAAAAACCCCGACTGGAGTCGCCCTGTTCCCCCAGGACATCGCGCGGCCTCCCAGGGAGTGGGCCGAGCGCTCGTTCAATCTGCTCCGGTGGACGGAAATGGACAAGGGCGGCCATTTCGCCGCTCTGGAAGAACCGGAAATGTTGGCCGAGGACATCCGGGCATCCTTCCGCCCGTTGAGGACAGCATAAGACCACATCTAGAAGGCCCACATAGAATGAGTTTTTACATTTGCGGGCTGGATGATTCCTGGTGCAATCACCCGCATTGCCCACACCCGAGAAAAAGGCCAGGGAATATTGTTAGAAGGCCTGACCGGCCATTGGAGGACGGGAGGACACGATGACTTTGCAAGGGATTAACCAAAGCGCACTCCAGGTTCTAGCCATATCGGGCAGCCTTCGAAAAGCCTCATTCAATTCCGGATTGCTACGGGCCGCCAGGGAGATATCTCCAGATGGAATGGAGATTACGATTTTCGGCATTCGAGACCTCCCGTTCTACGACGGAGACGTTGAGGGCCAAGGCGATCCCGCCTCCGTTGTAGCGCTAAAATCGGCCGTACGCGGCGCCGACGCCGTAATGTTCGCCACCCCGGAGTACAACTGGGGCACTTCGGGGGCGCTAAAGAACGCTATCGATTGGGCATCCCGGGACCGGGAGGAAGGTTCGTTGATGGGGAAACCCGCGACGATCATAGGCGCCGGGGGAAGGGCCGGGACTGCCCGCGCCCAGATGCAACTTCACGAAACCCTGGGTGAAACCGGCTGTATCGTGATGGTCAAACCGGGGGTGCAGATCCAAGCCTTTGGCCCCAACACATTCGACTCGGAAGGAGATCTTATCGACGATAAGATCAGAGAGTTGCTTCGAAAACACCTGGACGAGTTCACCAAATGGATCACCCAGCTTGTCCAACCACGAGAGTTCGTGCCATTCGCCTGTGAAATGGACATCATTCCCGCATTCCCGCCCATGCCTGAGCCGGCTGGATTGATCCCTTCCCCCTTAAAGGGGGAAGGTTAGGATGGGGGCGCAACCTGGCCCGCCTCAAAAACGAAACCAAAAACCATGCGGATAGACTTGAGAGTTCCACCCTGCGCTCCGGTGAACGAAGTCGCAAAGTTCATAAGTCAGTGCGAGGCGGCTGGTTTCGACGGTGTGGGCATACTCGATTCACAGATGCTGGAAAGGGACGTTTTTGTCAGCATGGCCGTTGCCGCCCAATCAACGTCTAAGATTCGAATCGCGTCGGCTGTGCTCAACCCCGTCACGCGCCACCTCTCGGTCATCGCGTCAGCCGCCAAGACCGTGGCCGAACTGGCCCCCGGCAGGATGGAGTTTTGGATAGGCAGAGGCTTTAGCTCGGTGCAGACCGTCGGTGTGCGGCCGGCCACCGTGAAGCAAATGAGGGAGTGCGTTGTCACGCTGAAGAGTCTATTGACTGGAGAAAACTTTGATTTCAGCGGCAGAGCGGGCAATACCACCAGCCGCATGCGCCACGGCGATCAGGAGATTCCAAAGATAATAATCGCCGCCCACGGCCCGCGCACCATCGAAGTTGCTGGCGAGGTTGCCGACGGGGTTTTGCTCCAGACCGGTCTTCATCCGGGCGCCATCGAGTTGGCGCGAAAACACCTGGAGATCGGCGCCCAACGAACCGGCCGCAACGTCGATGATATCGAGGTGATCCACACGGCGACCACCATCATCGTTGACGATCAAAAAGAAGCTAGGGAGATAGCGCGCCCGATGTGCGTGCAGAGGCTGGTGGAAAAATCCCACACGCCATACCTGCATGCGGCAGGGATAGAGGCCGACGACCTGGAAATCCCCGTCGATGAACTCAACGAGCTTTATCCCGACATTCCCCACGCCGAAGACTGGGAAAAGGCTATGCAGCTCTGTTCCTTCCTGCCCGATGACCTTCTAGCCCAGCTGTGCGACACGATTGGACTTATCGGCACTCCGGAATATTGCGCTCAACAGATCGACAAGGCCCAAGCCAACGGGATAGACCACCTCTACCTGATGACCGGCGAGTCCTACAACTTCCCCCTGCGGGAACTCCAGGCCTTTCAGGAGACGATATTCCCCGCGCTGGCTCGCAGCTGATCCGGAAAAATCCGGGTCATAGCCCTTGTCCTGAAAATCTTGCAGTTCGATGGCCCCTAATCGAGACCCGACCGGAGGTTAAGCCATGGCCAAGTTAGTCTTGTATACATTTGGTATTCTTCAGCAGCCCAGGGACCATGAGCAAATCACGGGTTTCCATGACCGTAACCCATTTGTGTACACCAGCGCCGAGAACTCGGTGGGTTTTGTGGACCGGTCGGGGAATAGTTGGAAAAGAAACCACGCTGAGCGAGAACGGGACTGGGGCACTCGGGAGGTCAGTCCCAGGTTCCTTACCGCCGGCGAGCACCGCGATGCTCTGGCCACGCTCTCCCTTTGGGATGATGTCGAGTCAGTCTACGCCTTCACTTACTATGGCTTCCACGCCGAGGTCCTAAGCAAACGCGATGACTGGTTTGTCAAAGGCGATTGGCCAGCGTTCGTCGCCTGGTGGATACCCGACGACGAAACACCCACCCGAGCGCAGGGCGCCAAGCGGCTAGAGCACCTCCACGACAACGGTCCAACAGCCCACGCCTTCGATTTCAAAGCCCCATTCGACGCGGATGGCCAGCCCCTGCGCATGGACCGGCAGAAGATTCAAGAACGCGCGGAAGTCGTGCGGTCGCACATGAGACAAGGGCAGGAAGGATAAAGGGTCTTGCCCGGCATTTGAAAATCAAGAATTCTACCATCAAAAATTTGCCAATTAAGAAAAGGAGATGAAAACCATGGCTACCGACTCATCGGGAGGACTGCACTACAGCGGAGACGTCACCGAGGGAATCAACGACCCCCTGCTGACCTTTTCCAACCCCCACGGCCAGCGGGTTGGACCGCGGTGGGTGCGTGGTGAGATCGTCTTCGCTATGCCATCGGGAGTCGTGCACATTGATCCGGCATAGCAGAAATGGGGCAAAGAATTCGTGCTGGTCTACAGCGTTGACGGACCGGACGGCAGGCCCGAGCGCGTTACCGGGCAGTACGGCATATACGACACCAGGCCCGGAGATGAAGGCTATAGCCCCATATGGCGATACCATTACGTGATCGTGCCCCGCGACCACGTGGCCAACACCATCCGTTCAGAAGACGACATATTAAAAGGTGGTTTTGAGGTGATTCAATCCGACACCTACACCAATTGACCAGTTCTCTAATAGGCCAGCGTGACTGGCTAAGCGTGACCAGCCAAGATAGAACTCAAGCACTCATCGAACTCAAGCACCCATCGAACTCAAACGCCCTCAGGGGGACCGTAGGAGCCTTATGTACCTTCCCGAACACTACGCGGTCACCGACCAATCCAAGATGATCGATTTCATCAAGGGCAACGGGTTCGGCATCCTATTTGGTCAAACCGGCCCGGAGCCCACGGCCAGCCATTTGCCCTTCATCCTTGATGAGGGAGGCGGCGGGCAGGGGCTAATTCTGGGCCACATGGCGAGGGCGAACCGCCAGTGGCGGGACGCCAATGGTCAACAGGTGCTGGTAGTGTTCCACGGTCCTCACGCCTATGTCTCTCCAACTTGGTACCAGGAAGAAGACACGGTTCCCACCTGGAATTACGTGGCGGTTCATGCGACTGGGGTGTTCAAGGCGGTGGAAGACCGGGCGGGAATAGAAGACATCGTGGGCCGGATCACCGATTACTACGAGGCGTCCCAGCCCCGGCCGTGGAAGGCCGACTTCACAACGCCATACGCCGATCAAATGGTGAAGCGCATCGTCGCTTTTGAAATAGAAATAACCCGACTACAAGGCAAGTGGAAGCTCAACCAGAACCATCCGGATCACCGCCGCCAGCGGGTGGCGGATGAGCTAAAATCCCATACCGGCGACAACGACCGGCAGATAGCCGCGCTTATTGATGAAGACATGCCCCCGGAGGTTTGAGGCCAAGGTTTGAGGGCAAGGTTTTAATCGAAGATGGCACTGATTCCGGCGGACGCACCGTGGCCAACTCACCCGGATTGGATAATTCCCAAATCGCCCACGGCCTTGGCGCGAATCAGGGTGGCGTTGCCCGGCAGATAGGTTAAGGGGATCTCGTCGAGCTCCACAACCTCCACAATACCCGGCTCGGCGCCTGCCGCTACGGCTCTGCCAATGGCTTCGGACCGTATGGATTCCAGGGCTTCATCCCTGCCCACGTCTTCCAGGGAGAATACCTTCTCCACTTGACCGCCCACCTGGGCTATCGCCGCGCCGATGGCGTTGGCCACGTCGCCATGTTCCGGCCTCAGTACCCGGCTGGCGCCTGCTAGAGGTCTGGCCGGAAAGCCATTGGCCGGGTTTCGCGCTACGCCAGACAGACGTATTATAGTCTTATGTGGCATGATAGTATCTGTAATACGGTTCAAGTACCCACTCTTACATCGACAATCGTCGCTAAGAAAACGACGACTTGGGGAGAATCGGGGTTTCCGTCCGAGTTTCTAGAGGCTCGCTTACCAGCAGGCTCCCGCCGCCGACCAGCACCACCGGTACAGGATTCGGGCTGAGCTTCATCTGGTCCACGACCGTCTCCAGACCGCCGCCGTAACGATTCATCCAGTCCGGAAACCAGATCTGGATCTCCCAGTGTCGCTAGACCCCCAGCCACGGCCACGTCGGTGGCGGTCAACGTTTTGCCGCCAAATACCAGGGCTTGTTCTTCTAATCGGAAACCAACGCTTTCCGGACCCACCCGCAACGGCTCGGGTTGCACGATGCTGCCGCCACCCAGGGCGATGGAGACCACGTCGGGCATTCTAAAGTTGGTGCGCACGCCCGCGATATTTATGGCCAGCGAGGCCTCCCGAGGGAAACCTTTGACCAATGCGCCGACGTCGGTGGTGGTGCCGCCCACGTCCACCACGACGCAATCGGTCAGCCCAGAAAGATAGGCGGTGCCCCTCATGCTGTTGGTGGGGCCCGACGCGATGGCGAATACAGGGAAGCGGGCCGCGAAACCTTCATCCATCAGGGTGCCGTCGTTCTGGCTGAGGTACAGCGGCGCGGTCAATCCCAGGGATTTTAACGCCTGCTTGATGGCGCCGATCGATATTTCGCCGACCTTGCCCAGGCAGGCGTTGAGCGTTGCCGCGTTCTCCCGCTCCAGGATCCCCATCCGTCCGTTTTCGTGAGAAAGGGTGATTTTAACGTGGGGCAGCTCGCGCTGGATGACGGCCGCGGCCTCTCGCTCATGAACTGGATTCACCGGAGAGAACACTCCGGATACAGCGACAGCTTCGACACCTTTCTTGCCCATATCCGAAGCGATTTTCTCCAACTCGGAATAATCCAAGGGGGATATCTCCCGGCCGTCGAACTCATGTCCGCCAGCCGCCATGTAGGTGAAACCGCCGATGGCGTTTTTCAAATCATCGGGCCAGTCTACAAGTGGAGGAAGCAATTGGGTGGCGGGTAAAGCCAGCCTCAACACGGCCGTGGGCGCCAATCCATTTTGCTCTAGCAGTGCGTTGGTGAAGTGAGTCGTTCCTAGCATCACTCCGGCGATAGATCGCCCGGCAGCGGCGGGCAGCACCTTTTCCAGCGCGGCCACGATACCCGAGGTCACGTCCCCGCTGGTGGGCGATTTGGCCTTGGCTAGCAGATTAGCGCCATCCATCAGAACGGCATCGGTGTTTGTGCCGCCTACGTCTACTCCTATCAGCATGGGGGACACGTCAATCAGACCGAAAGGGGAGTGTAGTCAAGGTCATATCCGAAGGCTCGTGGCCCCACTACCGCCAGCCCTTCCGGGCCGGTCCATAGTGGGGGCGCCGGAAAACCCAGCATCGTAACCCGGAAGCCGTAGCGCAAGAGCTCGGTGGTTATGGGTTCTGCGCGATCCGTCTCCACCAGGCAGATCAGGTCGGGAACGGTGCACACCGGCTCGCCGTCGCGCCGGGCGATAAGGTTTTCGTTCTGAAACTCGACCTCCATTCGTTGGCCGCCGAACTCGTCCATGCCGTCGATGACTACAGATCCCCGTGCGAATCCGCCAACGGTGCGGCGCTCCACATCCACCACTTTGCCGATGAATAAGATGCGGCCGGCGTGGACCTGTAAAATGGCCTCGATGGGATTACGCTGGCTTTCCCGCGCCGCCTTAACCGCGTCGCCCAGGTCCCTGGCCAGGGATAAAGTGTGAAGCACCGAGGTTTGCTTCACCTGATCCGCCGACATGGGCGCCACCGCATAGCAGGCCACGCAACCCATCTGGGTGGCGGCGGCCCTGGCCAACCTCTCCGCCCACTTGGCGCTGATTGCGTTGGGTATGATCACGGTGTTGCCCTTTTCATCGCAGATCGCCATAGGGCAATAGGGAACACCGTGGACAAAGAATGTCTTCATTTGGAACTCGGGGAATGCCCGGCCCATGCCGTCGGCGTCCACCACGGGCAATCCCGCCATGGCCGCTGGGATCAATGTCTCCAGTGAGTTGCTGCCCCCGATCTCGTTGGAAATCAAGGCGGTCGCCTTTTTGTCCAGAGCCTTTTTATTTTCTCAAAATAGTATAAAATTATTACCAGTTTAAGCGGGAGGGGAGGATGATGACTTTGAGGGAAGCGCTGGATTTGGCGCCTGACTTCCGGAGTAGCCAAGGGCGACGCCACTCTTTGGGGGCGATCCTGGCCTTGGCCACCTGTGCCATGCTGTGCGGCGCCCGCAGCTTATACGCCATAGCGCAATGGGGGCGGGACCAAGGGGGGGTGCTACGGCGCAGCTTTTGGGGTTCAGCCAGGAGAAGACACCCTGCGTGGCCACCCTCCACCGGGTGTTCAAGGACCTGGACGTGGCGGCCTTTGAGGCAGAAGTCGGCAACTGGCTGGCAAATAGCGGGGTAGAGGCGGATGATCCCCTGTCCCTGGACGGGAAAACCTTGCGAGGGGTCCACGGCCAAGAGATACCCGGGGTCCATGTGGTGTCGGCCTACGCTAGCCGCGCTGGGGCAGTGCTGGCGCAGGTAGCTGCGCCGGGCAAAGGGGAGGGTCGGGTAGTAGTGGCTGATGCCTTACTGACCCAACGGAAAGTCTGTGAGCAGATTGTGGCAGGCGGCGGAGAGTATCTGCTGCCAGTTAAAGAGAATCAGCCCACCTTGCGCCGAGACCTGGAGGTGGCTTTTTCCCCTGCTAGGAACTGAGAGGGCTGGTGGGCCAACCGTACCTCCCTGGCTGGCAGCGGAGTGGCGAGCACGCGGGGCCAAGCTGACGGTCTGGGCCGATGCTCCAGTAAAGCGGCGTCATGGGCGGCTGGAGCGGCGAGAGTTGTGGGCCTTGGCCGACCCAGAGCTAAATGGCTACGTGGGCAGCGCTGGGACGGTCGGGGAAGCGTGGCCGCATCTGCAACAGGTGTGTCGGCTAGAGCGCCACCGGGTCGTGAAGGGCAAGAAACAGGTGGCTGTGAGCTATGCAATTAGCAGTCTCCCAGCCACTGATGCCGATGCCAGGCGATTGTTGAGCCTTTCCCGTGGGCACTGGGGCATCGAGAACCGCCTCCACTGGGTACGGGATGTGACCTTCGACGAGGACCGCTCTCAGGTGCGCACTGGGGCCGCCCCACAAAGGTTCTGGCGGGCCTGCGGAACCTGGTCATCAGCTTGGTACGTCGGGCTGGGCATTCCAACGTAGCCGCTGCCCTACGCCGCCACAATGCCCATCTCAGCGAAGCTTTCGACATGATGGGCTTTACCTACCAGGCAGGAGAATGAAAAGGCCCTGCCTTTTTGCCGGTGAAATCCTCGATAGCCCGCCGGGCGTGGTAGGCTTGCCGGTCCCTGACCTTTTCTATGCCAACGGTAGGCGCGCCAATACCGCCGACGCAAATCACCTGAGAGCCGGCGTCCAGCTCATCCGGGTCCAACACAGTGACGGGTCCATGCTCCCGCAGCGCCTGCCTAGCCCGCAGCTGGCCGATGTAAGGGTTGCCGCCGCCGCCGGTACCAAGGATGCCGGCGCCGATGGAAATTGATTCCAGATGGTCTTCCGTGGCTTGCCACACGGCTAGTTACCTCAAAAACGCTGATATGGATATGTGTTGGAGGCGGGCGGATTGTACCATGGCGGGTGTTCCAATCCTCGATTGCCTAACAATCAGCCAAGTCATCCTGAGCGGCACGAAGGATCTGGGGGGCAGGGGTCCCCTTCCCGGATATTTCGCCGCTGCGGCTGGCTCAATATGACTCTTTCGAGTAACTTTCGAATTTCCCCGCAGCTAGTTTCCTCCGCCTGATAATTCGGACATAGACTGCTCACAGTCAACGGGGGGCGGTTGTCCGGCTTGAGAATTGAATCCCTCGGATTTTCCAGCCGGAATGTTGCGAGGGTTTGAGTTAAAATAGGCGCTAATCCTGATTTGAATTTTCGGCCATGCCCGCCGGATGACGGCGGTGTGGCAAAAAACGGAACGTCTTGTATTCAGAACCGCCTTCAATCGAATATTGAACGCCAACGATAGAATTTCGGCGACTTTGGCCCGGGCAGCATATCCCCTTTCAATCTTCCGGTGGCGCAACTTCGCCCTGGTGTGGTCATCCACGACCCTCGTGGGCATGGGCTCGCAGATGGAAGCCCTAGTCCTAGGGTGGTACATCCTGGAACTAACCGGCTCATATTTCTTGGTGGGGCTGATCTCCGCGGCTAGGATGGGCCTGAATTTCCTGGCCCTTTTTGCCGGCGCCATCGTCGACCGGCTTCCCCGCCAGCGCGTGCTGGCCGCGGTGGAGTTCGTCATGGCTTCCCTGGGGTTCCTGATGCTTATCTTGATCACCACGGGGCTATTGGAGGTGTGGCATATCTTCGCCATCACGGTGAGCGCGGGGATGGTGCGGATCTTCCAGATGCCGTCGGCCCAGTCGCTGGTGGCCGATACTCTGCCCCAGGATCGGATCGGGAACGGCGCCGCCTTCACCACCGTGGGAATGAACATCGCCATGATCGTCGGACCGCTGGTGGGCGGTTTTTTATTCAAGGCATTCGAAGCATGGGGCGCCTATATCGCTATAGCGTCTCTATATTGCCTCAGCGGCATGTCCGCGCTTTCCATCAGGGGTGTTGAGAGAACGGCGCCCGCCCAGCCAGAGCCGGTGCTGCGGTCGGTTTTGGAAGGCCTGAAATACGTCAAGAAAGAGCAGGTGCTATGGGCGACATTGTTGATCGCCGTGGTCATCAATCTGGCCGGCTGGACCGTTCACACCAGTCTGATGCCCATCTTCGCCCGAGACGTTCTGGGGACCGACTCGGCCGGGTTGGGATGGCTTCTGTTCGCCTTTGGCATCGGCGCGATCACCGGTTCGGCCATCCTGACGGCGTTCCGCAACCTGCGCGGCATCGGCAAGTTGTTGATTGGGGCGGTGATCATGTGGCACGCTAGTATCCTGGCGTTCTCGGCCTCCGAGTCGTTCTATCTATCCATGACCATTCTTTTCGCCATGGGAATCTGGTTTTCCGCCACCCAGGTTTTCATGCTCACAGTCCTGCTTCGAACCACCAAGCCTGAGTTTAGAGGCCGGATCATCGGCCTGCGCGTTCTGGCGATCTACGCGTTTTCCTTCGGCAGCGTCGCCGCCGGTTCGATGGCGGAGCTTTGGGGCGCTCCCCAGGCCGCTAATATTGTCGGGTTGTTGGGAATTGGTTTGGTCCTGGCTCTGGTGGCGTTCACCCCCAAACTACGGCAGGCTTGACCGGTTCCCCAAGCGAACCTATAAAAGGACCTACTCAAACAACCTGCTCAAACAACTTTCTAAAACAACCTGCTATTTCACCCGGAGGCAGCGATGGTAACCGAAACCGAAAGGGCTACAGAGGGAATCGCCGCCCGGCTGGATGGGCCGCCACGCGTAGTGATCCTGGGAGGGGGCTACGGAGGGGTGTATGCAGCCCTGGGACTGCAAAAAGCAGCGCGAAAGGGGCGAATCCACCTTTCCATGGTGAGCCGGGATAACTTCTTTTTGACTCAGCCCATGCTGGCGGAAGTCGTGTCCGGCAGCATCGAGCCTCCCCACATCGTCAGCCCCATTCGCCGCCTCTGCCGCCAGTGCGACTTTCACCAGGCCGAGATAGAGGGCGTAGACCTGGACCGGCGTCAGGTCGTGATCCGTTACCCTGACCAACCACGCTTTCGACACATTCCATTCGACCATCTGGTCATCGCCGTGGGCGGCAGCACCGACCTATCCAGGATTCCGGGTATGGCGGCTCATTCCTTCTCTTTCAAAACGTTGGGCGACGCCATTGCCCTCCGCAGTCACCTGATTGGAATATTGGAGAAGGCTGACGTGGAAGATGACCCGCAGCGGAAGAGCCGTCTACTAACATTTGTCGTGGCCGGAGCCGGCTACACCGGAGTGGAGGTCGCGGCGGAGATCAACGATTTCATCACGGAAGCTGCCCATAGCTACCGCCACGTGGACCCTGCGAAGGCAAGAGTGCTTTTGCTCCAGGGATCGGAACGAATCCTGCGGGAACTGGATGAAGAGCCTGCCGCTTTCAGCCATAAGGTGCTGGAACGGAAAGGAATCGAGATCCGGCTCAAGACTAGAGTTGCCGGGGCTACCGCCGAAGGAGTGTTGCTGGACGATGGGTCCAGTATTCCCGCCGGCACCCTCGTTGCCGCCATCGGCGCGGCGGGTAACCAATTGCTGGGAAAACTGCCCTGCCCAAGGGACCGGCAAGGGCGCCTGATCGTTGATTCTTCGCTGGCAGTATCGGGATACACGGGCTTGTGGGCAATTGGCGATTGCGCCGCCATCCCCGATAAAACCAGAGATGGAATCTGTCCGCCCACGGCCCAGTACGCGGTCAGGGAAGCGAAGCAACTGGCCAAAAACATATTAGCGTCGGTGAAAGGTTCGGCCGTGAAACCGTTTGCTCACAAAAGCCTGGGTGTATTCGTACCGCTAGGCCGGTTTTCCGCGGCCGCCCAAATAATGGGGTTCAACGTCTCAGGCCTCTTGGCCTGGTTGTTATACCGTTCTTACTATCTGGCTCAGCTTCCCAGGCTGAAGCGAAAAATGCAGGTTTTGATCGACTGGAATCTGGAGTTGCTGTTTCACCGGGACATTGTCCACCTGGATATCACTAGGAGCCAAATGACCTCCCGGTCCCACTATGAGCCAGGCCAGATAATTTTCAATCAAGGGGATTTGGCCCGCGGATTCTTCATCATCCTCGACGGGCAGGTCCAGGTTCTCCGCGAGCAGAATGGCGTCAAAGAGTTGGTGGCGACCTTGGGATCCGGCGAATATTTCGGGGAGATCTCTTTGCTGTTTGGCGTCCGTCACACCGCGACCATCCAAGCGCTGACCTCGGTTGACCTTCTCACCATGAACGGTAACGACTTTATCGCTTTGGCTAACTCGTCACCCGACCTGCGAGACCTGCTGGGAGGAGTGATGCGGCAACGTCTCTCCGAGGCGGGGGTCGAGAGCCCCAATGAGTTTGATTTGCAAACGCATTGGGAAGCCGCCGAAGACAACGGAACCTAGACAGCGGGGTCCAAGCGGCTAGGCGCTGGTGTGAGCGGACTCCTCTCCAACATCTCGCGGCGTGAAACTTATGAATACCCACGCCAGCGTGGCAAGCCCCAGCAGCGCCGCGCAGAAATAAAATACCGCGCTCAAGCCAAATGCATCCACGATGAACGCCGCGATGATCGGAGCCGGCAGGGTAATGGATTGCTGAAACAGGCTCATGATGCTGTTGGTGGTCCCTTGGATTTGCCGCGACGCCACGTCCAAGACTGCGGCGGTGGCGATGTTGCCGGTCCCATAATAGAACGCGCCCATAGCCGCGATCACCAAAGCCAATTCGATTCCTTTGTCCGCCGACGGCAGGATGAAATAAAGGATTCCCATGGTGGTAAAGGCGGGAAGCAGGACGGTCTTGCGACTGAATATATCGGATACTAATCCCATAATGGGTTGGGAAACCGCTCCCATCACGTATAGCAACATCCAGTGGAACCCCAACCCCGCCGTGGAGTAGCCCAGTTCCTCGACGATATACAAGGGAAGGAAGGTCACGGTGGTGAGCCGGGCCATTCCCACCAGGCTGCTAGCGCCCATCACTACGAACACGCTGGGATGGCGAGCCAAATCCCGGAGACCCGCCAAATAGACGCTTACATCCATCCGCGTGGCTTCTCCGGCGAAGATCCCGCGGGTGGCCGCCCACACCATTACCGCCAAGATCAACGCCGGTATCAAGTGCCATTGAGCCAGTTGCTGCCAACTGACCAGCAGCAGCACTTGGCCAACGATCAGGGGGCCGATGGCGTCGCCGACGCTGGCGCCAACTCCATGCACGGCCAGGGCTGTACCCTGGTGTTCGGGGAAAAACGTGGAAAGGGAGGAGACCGCCGAAGGGTGCCAGAACGCCGAAGATGCACCCACCAAACATAGTGACAGCAAAACCAGGACATAGACAGAGGACATGCTTACCAGCAGGTAGGCCAACCCGCCCAACATGATGGCTATCCCGATTATTACGGGCCGGTGTTTAACGAATGAGTCGGCCAAGATGCCCGATGGCAGGGTGAGCAATCCGCTGGCCGCTTGTTTGGCTGTGGTCATGCCGGCTACCTGAACAACCGAGAGGCCGAAATCCGCCCTAATCTGGGGCAGGAATACGGGCAACAATTGCTGGAACCAATGGATGACAAAGTGCCCGAAGAATAAGAAGCCTAATAACTCTTTTCGCTGCAAGCCGGGGCCGTTGGAGATTTTAGGGTTGCTTGTGATTTCTGTGCCGGGTTGACCGCCGGTGGATTGGAAGCTAATGAATTTCACCAACCTTGGAGAGTAGCGTTAATTGCGCGGCCCTGCCTTTAGTTTGCCAGTCAGATATACTAAACGCCTTTGTGGCATATCGGACTGGCGCATGAATGGATAGTCATTGACCGGTGTAGCCGGCGTTAAACGCTGGATTTCTTATATGACCCTGGAGGCCCGGAGCAGGCCCAGCTCTTCAACCGTGAGGCCCAGTTCGCCGCCTAGTATCTCCGAATTATGCTCTCCCAATGTTGGCGCCGCCCGGCTGCCTTCCATGGGGTTCGCTCCGTCCATAAAGAAACCGGGGCCGGGATATTTCAAGCTCCCGGCTATTGGATGATCGATCTCGGCAAAAAACCCTCGCTCTTCCAGATGGGGAGATTCCACCACCTGCTGAGGGCTCTGGACCAACCCAACGACCAATCCCTTGGCCATGGTTTCCTTCATCAGATCCAGGTTGTTCCACCGGGCTAATACCGGGGCGACAAGGCTATGGAGCTCTTCCCAATTGTCCATGCGGCTTTGACGGGTGGCGAATTTGGGGTCCACCAGCCTTGGCTCCTCAAGGAACTCGGCCCAGGCCTCCATGGGGCGCCCGCCGGTGCCGGCGGTGGTCAATGTCACTTCGCCGTCTTTGGTGGGCAGGTGCATCCCGTCCATAACGCTTCCGTCGCTGCCTCCTCGTACGGGGCTCCGGCCGGTGAAGCTGTAGGGCTGGATCAAACCGGAAGGAGTGCTGATGGCGGCTTCCATGGTTGACAGGTCTATGTGACGGCCTTCCCCGGACCGTTGTCGCTGGAATAGGGCGGCCATTAGGGCGATGGCGCCGTTACGGGCCGCGGTGATCTCCATTTGCTCCAGAGCCGTGCCCATTGGCGGCAGGTCCGCCGAACCTGTCACCGCGTGGAGGAAACCTCCCGTCGCTTGGGCCACCAAGTCGCCTCCCCGGTAATTCCGGTAAGGCCCGGTCTGGCCGAAATACGTGATGGACAGCAAGATCAACCTGGGGTTAGTCTCTTTCAATACCGGGTATCCCAAGCCAAGGCTTTCCAGATGGCCTGGCGGATGGCTTTCGATGATGATGTCCGCTTCCGCGGAAAGCCGCAGCAATAAATCACGGCCGGCGGATTGGTCTAAATCTAAAGTGATGCCGCGTTTGTTGGTGTTGAAGGCCAGAAAAATTGTCGAGCCTTCCGGGTCTGGAACGCCATTGATAAAGGGCGGCTCCTGGCGGGCCGGGTCTCCCCATCCGGGCGGTTCCACTTTGACCGTGCCGGCGCCCTGGTCGGCCAGCAACTTGGCGCAGAAAGCCCCAGACAGGCTATGGGCCAATTCCAACACTTTTATATCAGATAGAATATCCAATTCACCCTCGTGAGTTTGTCATACGGCCCTGGCCGCACAAGACTGTCATGCTGAGCCAGCCGAAGCGGCGAAGTATCTGGGGCGGGGCACACTCCGTCCTAGCAGGGTGCGGCCACTCATGCCTCTATGGCCGGGATTCGGTGGGCAGAGGTCGGCTGGAGATTATCCCCTCATCAGCCAGAGCGGAGATTTCCTCTTCAGACAATCCAGCGATATCTCGCAGCGTCCCCGCATTGTGCTCACCCAGTGCCGCCACGTTGCGGATGTCGAATGACACTTCAGGCATGCGAAACGGACGCCCGGCATATTTTCGCGGACCGGCCTGCAGTGCGTTGACGTTTTCAAACTCCTCTATGTAGCCTCGCTCCGCTAGGTGGGGATCGGCCACCAAGTCTTCGGCGGTCAGCACCGCGCCGGCGGCGACGCCGTTGCTTTGCAGGTGGTTCATCAACTCTTGGTTGTCCTGGGATTGGGTCCAGCCTGACAACAACTCGCCCAACTCGCGGCGATGCTCCCAGCGGCCTCGGGCCGTGTCGTAGCGTGAATCAGCCGCCCAGGCTGGGTCATCCATGGCTTTTCTTAGCCGCCGCCATTCTGCATCGCTTGACACAGCGATGGTTATCCAGCGGTCGTCGCCCCTACAGGGGAAGACGTTGTGAGGAGACTTCCACAGATGGCCGCAGCCAAGACGGGAACGAGAGATGGCGCGTTGGGTTTCCAGAATTGCCGGGCCGATGGCCGACACTCCGGTCTCCTGCATGGTGAGGTCGATGCGCATCCCCTCGCCGGTCTTGTCGCGTTGATACAGCGCCAGCAGCAGGGCGTATGCCACGTTGTTTCCCACCGAGTGATCCATGTAGTTGTTGCTGGCCCGGCGCGAGGGGCCGTCTTCGTATCCGGTCAGGTAGGACATTCCGCTGGAGGCATCCACCGTGCGGGCGCGGGAACCGGCCCTGCTCCACGGTCCGGTGTAGCCATACGCTGTGGAGCTCAAGGTAATGATCCTGGGGTTGATCTTGGACAGGCTGTCATGGTCGAAGCCGTACCGCGCCATGGTTCCGGGGCGGAAATTATCGGTGACGATGTCGCATTTCTCGGCCAGCTTGAGAAAAACCTCCTTGCCCTTCGGGTCGGCCACTTCCAGACAGAGGCTGTGCTTATTGCGGGTCCCGAAGTAGGCCAGGTTGCCCCCTTCGTTCCACCACTCCTCACTGGGCCGCCCTTCTGGGAAAGGCCCCGACTTGCGGTCTTGAAGGTGGACCACGCTTTCCACCCGGATGACCTGAGCACCCAGGTCGGCAAGGAAAGAGGTCCCCCAAGGAAGAGCATGCACCTGTTCCAGGGTTAGGACGCGCACGCCCGCGAGAATTCCGTCTTGTTGCATATAAGGTTCCATGTGGCTTTGCACCAAAAGTCCTGGTTGAATCAAAAGTCATCGGTCTGAATCAAAAGTCGGGTGCTAATGTTGTCCACCTGATCCTTACTCTTTACGCCAGTTCTCTCGGGTCACCGTCCTCTTTGAGGTAGCGCCTCGCCACGTCCCGAATCTGGTCGGCGTAGCCCGTTATCTCATCGACGGATTCTATTGGGTACTCCAGTATGTTCCTCCGACCGTAAGAGTCTCGTCCTTCCACTGGCAACCCAATCTGCTTGTTGGAGAGGGAATTGAAGTACAGCCGGAGAATAGGCTTCCGGTTGTTGTTATCAAGCAGGACCATGGAATAGCTCTTGGTATCTCGGAAGAATACCCGATCCAAGTCAACAACGTCACTGACGATGGCCTTGACCAGTTCGTACCCTTGAACCTCCTCTTCAGTAGTGGCGGCTTCAAGGGCTACTGGCTGGGCTGTGTCCTCTGGAGCAACGACTTTAGGGGTCGGCTCATCGATGATAGTGTCCCTGGCCAGGGCACTTTTGAGAGTGGCGTTGATCCGATCATCGATGAACTCCCGGAAGGCTTGGCGGACTAAGTGGGAAAATCGTTCTCTAGCCGCTTGGGTCAAGAGCTTGGAGTAGACCCGTTTGGTCAGCCACCTGCTGAATTCTTCGTCGGGGGCACTTAACTGGCTGACCAACGCTTGCTTCATCCCTTCGATGTACTTGAGAACGGAAGCGGCTTCCTGAGTTTCGTCAACTTTAAACTCTTCCTTGGTGAAACGTTTCAGTTCTCCGACTGCTTTGTCAGAGTAACTGAGCACGTTGAACTCGAAGAATGGCTTTGGGTCCATGACGTTGGGTTGGTCAAGGTCAGAGAAGAACCGGTAGCTGATGCCGTCGGTAAGAATACCAAAATGGGCGTCGGTGACGCCGAAGTAGCGGACGAGCTGAGAGACGGCATCTTCGGCAAGACTGCTGCCGTACTTTTTGCACTCAATCAATATGGCCGGCTTGCCGCGTTGCATTATGGCGTAGTCAACCTTCTCGCCCCGCTTTATCCCAATGTCGGCGGTGAATTCGGGTACCACTTCGGTGGGGTCGAAGATGTCGTACCCAAGCATCTGAATGAAAGGCAAAATCAGCGAGGTCTTGGTTCCCTCCTCAGTAGGCGGCTCACTTTCCCAATGCTTCACTCTTCCAGCGAAACGCCCGGAGCGGGTCCTTACTTCGTCGACAAAATCCATGTGGACTTCCTTACTAGCCGCAAAGTCAAACTGAGACACTACTCCAGCTTCCCCTCGATGGCTTCTACCGCTGTCTTTGTTTCCATCTACCATGACGAGATGTGCTGCGACCTCGCAGCGGCGGCATTTGAGCACTTCGCGCTTGCTTGCCATCCCAGCGACTATAGCACACAGGTCCCCGACGTACTATCGCCTCTGAATTGAACTAAAAGTCAGTCAGTTTGGAGAGTTTTGGTGCAAAGCCAACGTGAGCCTGCAAGGGGGGGCACAAGGCCCTCTGCCAAAACTCACGTTGTTCATGGACGTTACAGTGGCGAGCAACACAAACGAACGATCGGGTCTCGATATGGGCTAGAAACTCGGACGGAAACCCCGATTCTCTCCAAGCTGCCGTTTTCTTAGCGACGATTGTCGATGTACCAGTGGGTTCTTGAACCGTATTACAGACACTATCATGCCACATAAGACTATAATACGTCTGTCGGGCGTAGCGCGAAACCCGGCCAATGGCTTACCGGCCAGACTTCTAGACTGATGTCTTGGCTCAACGCGCCAAACAGTGGTATGCCCGTGCCGATGAGAACGGGTATCTGCGTAATGATGATCTCCTGGATCAACCCGGCGTCCAGGAAACCCTGAATCGTCTTCCCAGCGTCCACATACATGTGCTCCGCTCCGGACTCGGAGAGATCCTTGACCAACTCGGCTGGGGAGCACGATCTCCACTCCACGGTCCCGGCCTGATCCTCCGGGATTTGGATCGGGCTGCTGCTTAGCACCACGACCTTCTTGCTGCCGTAGGGCCACAGTCCAAAACCGAGCACCGCCTCATAAGCGTTGCGCCCCATGACCAAGACATCAACGGAATCCATGAATTCCTGGAATCCAAAGTCTTCACAGGCAATCTCATCCTCACCCCCAGCGCCCCCTTCCGAACCGGGCAGCCAATCCAGGCTGCCGTTCTCCCGGGCGATGAAACCGTCAACGGTCGTGGCTATGTAGACTGATGCTTTCAGAGCGGGCGCCGCCAGCCAGCCGATTCCGAACTAACTCGGGTGCTTGCCGAACATCATCCAGCCGCCGCTGCTGGGCGTCGTGAAGGCGGCGAGCGCCGTCTCGGCCCTTACTGTGACCTGCCTTGGGCCGGCGGTTCCCCTAAGCTGCTGAATGCTGTCGGTGTACATGGCGGTGCGGGTGCGGCCATTTCCCAGGTTGCCGCCACTGGAGCTGAAGGGATGCGGGCCTTCCACCCGGATGTCGCCTTTATAGAATGCATAAGCGTCGCCTCGCTTCACCCCGTGCCACTCGAAGGCCTCCAGGTAAAACTGGCTCATCGTGGCGTAGCCGTCGTAGGGATTGAATATATCGACGTCCGCCGGCTTTAGACCGGAGCCGTCATACATCCTCTTGGCGGCGATGTCGGTCCACTGCTCTATCTCGTCCAAGTCGGGCTGGGTAGTGCGGTTGGGGAAGTTGTGCTGGGAATGGTTTAACACGTAGACCGGCGGTTGCTTCATGTCCCGGGCGCGTTCGGCGGTGGTGAACAGGTAGGCCGCCGAGGCGTTGACCGGCCGGTCGCAATCCCACAGACGCAGCGGATTTAGGATGTACCGGGACGATACGTAGTCTTCTAGGGTTAGTTGGTCGATGCCGTTGGTGGCGTTGAAGCCCCAAGGAGTCAAGAGCCCGTTCCGGTGTTGGTTGATCACGAATGGCGCCAGGTCGTCATGCGCGCCGCCGTATTTAAGGCCGTACTGATTGTGGGGAAAAATGTTGATGAAATCGTTGCCGCCGTGGTTGCCCCAGGGGACGGTCCACTGGCGGGCGCCCTTGGCGTAATCCTCCGCGTTCTCCCCGCCTCGCCGGTATCTGCCTTGCAGATTACCCGTGGGATAGATCACCAAGCAGGTGTTGCAAAGCCCGTCGGCCACCGATTGGGCGGCCAGGCCCATCATCTCGCCTATGGCGGGCACATTGGACGGGGTGTATTTGACGTTTGGCAACTCCATGGTTTTGACCAGCCACTCGGCGTTCACCAGAGTCAGGCCCCATTCCGAGTCGTAGGGGGCGTCGAAGTAGGGCCTCGGCGCCCAGTTGGAGGCAGCTCCCCCGGCGCCCCCGGCGATGTGGCTCTGGCAGCAGATTACCCCGTCGATCTGGTCCGGAGTTACACCGGCGTCCTCCATGGCGCGTTCGCAGGCCAGCATCGAGTAGGCGCCCAGGGTCTTGTCCATGGATGTCTCGTCCCAACGCCGGTCAACGGGTGAGTGGCCGTAACCGGCCACCGCGACCTTGCCCCGGTGGTCCCAGACCCCCATGTTGTCCTTGTCTCTACGCCATGAATATGGGTTTTGCGTTGCCATCAATCACCTATGCTCAATCATTGAATTCGTTTGAACTTTGAACCGGATAGAATTGGGTGGCCCGTTAGCTTATGACCTGCCATTCGTGGATCAATTGATCCGGCGCCACCTCTTCGTAGATCACCTGGACGGCAGCCCCCACGGGGGCTTCGTAGGGTGGGACTCCCGGAAGGTTGGAGTAAAAATTAATGCTGGTGTCCTGGTCCAGGGTGATCATCGCCAAGTTGTAGGGCTGATCGGGCATGCGCCGGTTCAGCCGGCCGTCTTCTATGACGATGGAGGTAGCGATGTGGCCCTTGCCTTCCACCTCTTTCCACTCCAGCTTGTCGCCTGAGCCGCACGCCATGCATGCCTGCCGCGGCGGGTATTGGAGCCGGTTGCAGGCGGTGCAATTCTGAAGGATCAACTGCTTTTCGTTCACGGCATCCCAAAAGGGCTTGCTCAGCTCATCGGCCACCGGTATTATCTTGGGCATACTACCTCTCTTGATGAATCATCTCTTGATATGAAAGAATTCCCGTTTTTCCTACCTTGGCCCCTCGACTAATTCGGGGTTGTCAAAGGCTTAGGATTCTCCGGAACAAGGCCGACCACCAACACCGCTCACCCTGAGCTTGCCGAAAACTGGTCAGGCCGGGCAAAACCGATAAAATTCCGGGCTGTCTTCAGGCCTACGCTTTGGTCCGGGATTGTTTTTGCCGACATTCGGTAGTTCGACAAGCTTACGATGTGCGGTAGGGAGGATTCCGTTTGTCCCATTCCCTTGGACACGGGCGGAAACACGTTTTTGAACCGCCCCAAGAGCCACGGGTGAAATAGTAACGCTGAGGCTCTTCCCTGTCTAGCACCCGGATGTCCCCTTGGTGGACACTGGTAGATAGCCGGGTTACCATCCTGCTGTTTTCAAGAATCAGGCGCAAAGGAAGATCAAAGATGGCTACTCTGGATGTTCTTACCTATGGGTTTGCCCTCACTACCGATCAGGGGTCTTTCGGGTATTCCACCAACTCGCTCCTTCGGGTGGGCAATCACAATATACTCATCGACACGGGACCGTCCTCCCGGCGCCCCTTTTTATTTAAAGCGTTGCAGGCCAAGGGATTGAGCACCGATGACATCGACATCGTCATCTTGACACACATGCACTGGGACCACTGCCAAAACACCGACCTGTTTAAGAACGCCCGAGTGCTGGTCAATCCCACGGAGATCGACTACGCCCGCAACCCCAACCAATGGGACCTGGCCGTGGCTGCTGGGATGGCCGACATGATGCGGAATATGAAGGTGGAGCTTGTGTCGGAAGGAGACAAGATCGTCGAAGGAGTCTCGGTCCTTGAGACGCCGGGCCATACCAAGGGCCACATGAGCATCTTGGCGGAGGTTGACGGCGAGCAGGTGCTGCTAGCCGGCGACGCCATGCCTGAAAGCGGCACAGTGGCCCGAGGGCTGCCCTACAATGTTTTCTGGGACGTGGACGACGCCAGGACCAGCGTTGAGAAGATGGTGGCGGCGTCGCAGGTCTTCTACCCCGGCCACGACCGGCCCTTCAGGGTCGACGGCGAAGAGATCACCTATCTCCACGGCCCGGACAATATCCAAGTGATGGACAGCACTGAGGGTGGAGGGACCGCGTCATTGACGTTTACCGTCAGCGCCAAAAGGGCGGTTAACGTGGACATCGTCCAGAAGTAGTACTGAACCATTCTTACCTGATGGCTCAGGGAAAGCAAAATACCCTGAGCCATTATCATTTCAGGCATCACCCAAGATGGAGTCATAAACGATGGCGACCCAAGAATCAAATGCCGACCCGGCGTGGGCGCTGGCCGCTCACGTGGCAGGGGCAATATTCGCGGACATTCCAGCCGATGCTATCGACGCCGCCAAGAGAGACGTTCTGGACACCTTTGGCGTCATGCTCGCGGGCAGCGGCGCGCCGGGAATCGCGGAGTTGGCGCGGGTGACCCGGCGATGGGGCGGGTTGGAAGAATCCAGCCTGTTTATTTTGGGCGGCAAGATGCCCGCCCATCACGCCGCTTTGGTCAATTCGGCAATGGGCCACGCCTTGGATTTCGATGACACGTTGGACGCTGGCGGGAACATCCATCCGGGAACCTCGGTCTTGGCCGCCAGTCTGGCTGTCGCTGAAGCGCGTGGTGGCGTCTCAGGTCGAGATTTGATCCTGGCGGTGACCCTTGGGTTGGACGTGTCATGCCGGTTGGCCTTGGCCGCCCACGACGACCGGGGTTGGCACCGGACTGGCGCGTTCGGCATCTTTGGTGCCACCGCCGCCGCTGGGAAGATTTTGGGGTTGAGCCAAGAGCAGATGGTCCATGCCTTTGGTATTGCCTACAGCCAGGCGGCGGGCAACCGGCAGTGCATCACTGACGGGGCGCTCACCAAGCGTTTCCAGGCCGGGCAGGCTGCCCACGGCGCGGTGCTTTCGACCGTTCTCGCCAATGAGGGGCTTACCGGAGCGGCTAACGTTTTTGCCGGCCGTTATGGTTTTTTCCCCATGTACCAACCAAATGGATATGATCTGGCGCCGATTTATGAAGGGTTGGGCGCCGAGTTTCGCGGCAACGAACTCAGCCATAAGCCATACCCCTGCGGAAGACCGACTCATACCTACGTCGACGCCGCGATCGAACTGCACCGCCGGTTGGATTTGGCGAATTTTGGAGTGGAGTCGGTGGCAGTCACGACGGGCCCAGATACATATCAGGCCCAGTTTCATCCCTCGGTGATAAACTTCTCGCCCCAAAACCAGGTGGAATCCCAGTTCAGCCTGCCATATCTGATTGGGGCAGGACTTGCTTTGGGAAGGGTTGGGATCGACGAGATCACTGCTTTCGACAACTCTGAGGTGCTAGCGGTGGCGGCCCGTGTCACCGGATCCCCCCTCGATGGCGCTCGCCGGGGCTGGGGCACGATAGAAGTAGTCCGGTCTGATGGCACATCTGGAATGTTGGAGTTGGCCGGTCCATCGGGGTCTCCCAAAAATCCTCTCACCGGCCCTCAGTTGGAGGAGAAATTCAGAGACTGCGCCGCACATGCTTTGAAACCGATTCCCGGCCGGGCAGCCAATGAGATCATCAACTTGATTCGAGGCGTTGGAGACATCAAAGACACAAGTGAGTTGATCAAAAGCGCCGCAGTTTAGCCGTCCGGCCAATCATCGATGTGTCTACTGGTCCACCGGCGGATCGATTTGTGTGAGAATCTTGGCAGTCAGTTTAGGGGTTTGTTTCCTGGATTCTGCGGATGATTTCGGTGGTTGAAATCGTCGAAGTATAGCTTAGGGTGCGAAGTATCCCCATCTCGATGGGAATCACATATGTGTCACTAAGGGCTTCTTGAGAATAATCGTCGCCATGCACAACCAAATCGATGTTGTGTTTCGCTATCCAATCCCGGTCCATGATCCAAGGCGCATCCGCAAGGACTTCATCCACGTACCGGCACCCAGCCACGCAAGCTATCCTCTCATCCATCGTCAGTATGGGTTGGCGTTTGTGAGCGAGCACTGCTTCGTCGGAGTGAATGCCGACCACCAGGTAGTCTCCCAGCGCGCGTGCTCTTTTGAGAAACTCAACATGCCCGTAGTGAAATAGATCGGCCACCATGTCTGCGTATACTCGTACCACTGGGCCTTGCCTCATTCCATAATCGTTGTGAGATTTCCTCTGGTTCCAAAAATCCTCGGGTGTCATTTTTGATTGCGGCGCCGATCGGATTAGGGGGATTTCCGACGCGCTGTTCTTATTGGCGGCGCAAGGCGCCAAACCGGCCCGGCTCCGATGATGGATCAGGGCGGTAAACATATGTCACCCCAGGCGCCATTTTTTCTTGATACAGCACCTCTTCGTGGCTGCCATACCTGATGACAAGCGCGTAGAAGTCGTCACATGGAAGATAAAACCTGGCGTAACCTTGCTTGTTGGTCTTTGACCGGTTTAGCCCGGCAACCACGACATCGGCGCCCGCGACGGGACTGCCCGTATCATCCAGGACTCTGACCCTGCCGGCGCGCCACCGTAGAACGCGGGTGGTGAGCAACTGCGTCATTTTGCCCGCGCGGCCGGAAATCGGGGTTTCCGGGATCAAGTCCACAACGTCTTTCACCCACTCCAGTTTTTTCGGGGTCATCCAGGAGGGTCCGTATTTGGCGCGCAGGTATTCTTCGGGAGGGTTGGGTACAAGGAATTTCTCGCCGATGAAATCGATCTCTTTCATTTCGGTGAAAAGATGTACCGGAAGCCGGATGCCGGGATAATGGAATATGTTGCCGTCAATCACCCGGTAACAGGACCAGTCCATTCTGATTGAGGACCTTATCATCGCCGCACCGATGTAGTGGTCGTTTCGGTCTACTTTTACGAAATACCCGTGGTCGCGGAATGCAGCCACAACGGGGTCTACCGAACTTTCGTCCAAGCCGTTCAACCCCAGCACCGAGCCCAGATCCAGGTCGTCATCCCAGGGAATGATATCGTTGTCTCTGATGGCGCCGAGGCAGGTGCCCTGCCGCAGGAAGAACACCACTCCAAGCTGATCCATGATCTGCTTTGCTTCCCGCAGCATTTCCTTTGCGATGGACCCGTCTATCGGCAGCGAATCCCTATACGTCAGCTCCAATGCCAACTCGTCCGCTCCGTTGCTCTGTGCCATTGCGCCCTTCTCTTCGTAAGATTAGCCTTCAGATGAGCCAATCAAATCCGATTTTAACACGCAACAAGGGGTGCTGAATCGCACCCCCTCGATGGTCCCCCGTTTCTAGAGAGCCAGCTAGGTACGCACCGCGGCGCCGGCGGCAATTTCCGCGTCCCAGGGGCCGGACATGCGCCCCTTCTGGGTTCCGCCGATCATGTATTTGCCTTCATCGTGACCCCATTCGCTGGCGGGCATTTCGTAGGACAGCTCGATGCCGTTGCCGTCCGGGTCGCGGATGTATATGCCGATGGCGTGGCCGTGGTCCGACACGTTCTCGATCTTTACGTTCTTCTCTTTGATCCGGAAGTAGAGTTCCTTCAGGTCGTCGAGGCTTTCCATATACCATGCCATGTGGTTTAGGCCGACTTGGCCCCGTTGAGACGCGGGGGCGTCATCTCCCACTTCTGTCAGAGCAATCTCGTGGGAGTTTCCCAGGTCTGAAGTCATGAATGCGGCGCGTCCCGCGGTGAAACCCTGAGTGTGCAGGCCAAGGAGGTCTTCATACCAATCCCGGGCCCTTTCCGCGTTGCGGACGAAGATGTTTACGTGTCCCAGTTGCCTCGGCTTATAACCCATGATCCATCTCCTAAAAGCGATTCAGGAATTGCAGCGAGATTATCATAATGAGCAGCTAATCCACAAGGAACTACCCGAGGTGACGAAGTATTAGTGAGTCAAATCCGCTGTTCTCTAACGGAAATGAACTTGTCTAGCCTATACGGGAGTTATTCCGTCTCCCGGAATAACTCCCGTCCTATGAGGATGCGGCGTATCTCGCTTGTTCCCGCGCCGATCTCGTACAGCTTGGCGTCCCGCAGCAGACGTCCCGTGGGGAAGTCTTGGATGTAGCCATTGCCTCCCAGTATCTGGATAGCCTCCAAAGCCATCCAGGTAGCTTTCTCGGCGGCGAAAAGGATGCACCCAGCGGCGTCCTTGCGGTCGACTTGTCCCCGATCACAAGCTCGGGCCACGGCGTAGACGTATGACCGGCTGGCGGACAGGGCCGTGTACATGTCGGCCAGCTTTCCCTGGATGAGTTGAAACTCCCCGATGGGCTGGCCGAACTGCTGCCGCTGATGGACGTAAGGCATGGTTACGTCCAGGCATGCCTGCATGATCCCCAAGGGCCCCGCGGACAAGACCACCCGTTCGAAGTCCAGTCCGCTCATCAGGACACTTACTCCGTGGTTGAGTTCCCCCAGGATATTCTCTTCCGAAACTTCGCAGTCTTCGAACACGAGCTCGGATGTGTTTGAACCCCGCATGCCCAATTTGTCTAATTTTGGAGACGGGGAGAAGCCCAGGAATCCCTTTTCGATAAGAAAGGCGGTAATCCCCCGGGAGCCAGCGTCCGCATCTGTTTTGGCGTAGACCACCAGCACGTCGGCGTCGGGCCCATTGGTGATCCACATCTTCGTCCCGTTCAAGACGTAGCGATCGCCGTGCTTTTCCGCCCGCAACCGCATGCTGACCACGTCGGAGCCGGCCTCGGATTCACTCATGGCCAGCGCTCCGACATTCTCGCCGCTGATGAGTCGGGGGAGGTAACGGCGCTTCTGGTCTTCGTTGCCGTTGCGGAAGATCTGGTTCACGCACAGGTTTGAATGGGCCGCATAGCTCAATCCGACACTAGCAGAACCCCGCGAGATCTCCTCCAGAACCACGGCGTGGGCCAGGTAACCCAGGCCGGCTCCTCCATACTCTTCAGAGGCCGTGATTCCCAGCAGACCTAATTCACCCAACTTCCTCCACAGATCTCCGGGGAAGTCGTTGTCCCGGTCAATGTCCTGGGCCAGGGGAGCGATCTCTTTGGCGGTAAAGTCCCTGACCGTTTCCCGGACGATGTCTATGGTCTCGCCCAAAGAATGGTCCAAGGATGGAATGAACCCTCTCGCCGAAGTCATGACCCACTCTCCAACTCATCCAATTCAATTAAGCGCATGCCCTTATCCACCTGAGCGCCTTGCTCCACCGACACCCTCTTGACGATTCCGGCCCGGGGGGAAGCGATCTCCAGTTCCATTTTCATGGACTCCATGATGATCAACGTTTGGCCGCGTTCCACCGAATCGCCGGTCTGCGCCAATATCTGCTCCACCGTACCCGGCATGGGCGCGACGATATCGCTGCCGCCTGTGCTAGGTTCCCGGTCGGCCCGGCTTCTGCTTGCAGCCGGCCGTTCAAAAATAAAAAGTTCGCCGTCCACCCAAAGTTGTACTGCGTGTCCCGACCAGGTCCAAAAGAATCGGTAAGACCTGCCGTCGGGAGTGCGGCACAGTCCTTCTTGGTTGTCCTCCGTCGTGACCGCCAACTCGATTTCACTTTCGCCCAGGCTAACCCTGACGGTCCCGCCCTGGGTCTCGACCCGGTAGTCGAAAACAGGGCTGAATATAGGATATTTCTGGCTCAATTTCCCCTGACTCACGGAAATCTCAGCTTGCCGGCAGTGCGCCAGGGGCTATTCTGACCGGCCGCCGGAACCGTTTGTACGGTACGGGTTTGATGTGAGCCACTCTCCGCGGCCCACGCCGCCAGTGCCTGGGCGAGGCTGACAATCGCTTTTGACAACTCGGGGCCGCCAATTTCCGATTCTCGCGTCAAAAATCCGGTGTCATAATCTCCGTCCTGAAAACTTGGGCTTCGGATAACCTGGCGCAGAAACGGGATATTGGTCACGGGTCCCAAGACAGGGAACTGAGACAATGCCAGCTCCATCCGGCGCAGACTTGTTGCCCGGTCGGGTCCCCAGGCGATCAATTTGGCCAACATAGGATCGTAGTATGTGGTTATTTCCTGTCCTTGAACGACCCCGCTGTCCAACCGAAGTCCAGGGCCGGTGGGCGGTAGCCACTTGACCAGCGTGCCTACCGACGGGACGTAATCGTGATATGGGTCTTCGGCGTAAATGCGGCATTCCACCGCGTGACCTCTGGCGTGAACGTCATCTTGCTGAAACGTCAGCGATTCTCGGGAAGCTATGCGCACCTGCCACTCCACCAGGTCTAGACCCAGCACTTCTTCGGTGATGGGATGTTCCACCTGCAACCGGGTGTTCATCTCCAAAAAGTAAAATTGGCCAGAATCAACATCCAGCAGGAATTCCACGGTCCCAGCGTTGACGTACCCCGCGGCTTTGGCCACAGCAACGGCGGCTTCACCCATTCGCTGCCGCAGTTCGGTGGATAAGGCGGGCGATGGGGTTTCCTCGATGATCTTTTGGTAGCGGCGCTGGATGCTGCAATCACGCTCTAGCATATGAACCGTGTTGCCGAATATGTCGGCGAGCACTTGAAATTCCACGTGCCGCGGGCGCGGGATGCACCGCTCCAGAAACACGCGGCCGTCGCCAAAAGCGGCGTGGGCTTCGCGGGCGGCTGATTCCAACGCTGAGGCTAGTTCGTCGAATCCGTTGACCAACCTCATGCCCCGTCCTCCACCTCCGGCGGCGGCTTTGACCAGCAGGGGATAGCCCCAAGCGGCGGTGAATTCTTCAACGGCGGTATCGACTCGTGTGCAGGGCGGGGAATTGGGGACCACCGGCGCGCCCGCCCGCTGGGCCAGCAACTTGGAGCTTATCTTGTCGCCCAAAGCCTCCATGTTTTCCGGGGTAGGCCCGATGAAGGCGATGCCTGCGGCATGGCAGGCCCTGGCGAATCTGGGGTTCTCGGATAAAAACCCATAGCCTGGATGGATGGCATCGGCGCCGCATCGCTGGGCGATGGCGATGATCTTATCTATATCAAGGTAGGTTTCTTCAGCGCTCCGCCCATCCAGCGGCCACGCTTCATCGGCCATCAAAACGTGTGGCGCCGACGCGTCGGGGTCAGAATAGATGGCGGCCGTGGCTATGCCCATGGTTTTCAGCGTTCGCTGAACCCTGACGGCGATCTCACCCCGGTTGGCTACCAATACCTTAGAGAACATCACATCCGGAACACCCCGGTGCGCCTCTCCGGGAACGGGGCGTTGAGCGACGCCGCTATGCCCAAACCCACAACCGTTCGAGTATCGGCCGGGTCGATGATTCCATCGTCCCACAATCTGGCAGTGCTGTAATAAGGGTTGCCCTCTTCTTCGTATTTTTCCAAGATCGGACGCCGCAACTCTTCTTGCTCTTCCTCGCTCATGGACCCGCCTTGCCGTTCCAGCTGCTGCTGCCGGACCGTCACCAGGACAGCCGCGGCTTGAGGCCCGCCCATGACCGATATCCGGGCGTTGGGCCACATCCACAGGAACCGGGGATCATACGCACGGCCGCACATTCCGTAGTTCCCTGCGCCAAAAGAGCCGCCGATCACCACCGTGAATTTGGGAACGGCGGCGTTTGACACTGCCATCACCATCTTCGCGCCGTCTTTGGCTATGCCTCCGGCTTCGTACTGGCGGCCCACCATGAATCCTGCGATGTTCTGCAGGAACAGCAAAGGGATGCCCCGCTGGGAACATAGCTCTATGAAGTGGGTCCCCTTTAACGCGCTCTCGGAAAACAGGATGCCGTTGTTCGCCACGACGCCTACCGGATAACCCCAGATACGGGCAAAGCCGCAGACCAGCGTCTCCCCGTAGTTGGCCTTGAATTCATGAAACCGGCTGCCGTCGACGATGCGGGCGATCACCTCGCGAACGTCGTATTGCCGCCGGTTGTCGGCGGGTATGATCCCGTATATCTCTTCAGGTTCATAGGCGGGCGGCTCCGGCGTCATAACGTCAAAAGGCGGATCGCGCCGCTTTACAAAGTTTTCCACGATGTTGCGTGTGATGCCCAGGGCGTCCTCATCGCCGGTGGCGTAATGGTCGGCAACCCCCGAGACCCGGGTGTGGACATCGGCCCCTCCCAGCGTCTCGGCGTCCACCTCCTCGCCGGTGGCGGCCAACACCAAGGGAGGACCGGCCAAGAAGATGGTGCCTTGTTCCCCGACGATGACTACTTCGTCGCTCATGGCGGGTATGTAAGCGCCGCCGGCTGTGCAGGAACCCATGACAACCGCTACTTGGGGAATCCCTTGGGCGGACATCTTGGCTTGATTATAGAAGATGCGGCCAAAGTGCTCGCGGTCTGGGAAGACTTCCGCTTGCAGTGGCAGAAAGGCGCCGCCCGAGTCAACCAGATAGATGCAAGGCAGGTTGTTCTCCAGGGCGATCTCCTGGGCGCGCAGGTGTTTTTTTACGGTGATGGGATAGTAACTGCCGCCTTTCACGGTGGCGTCGTTGGCCACGATCACAACTTCTTTTCCATGCACCACGCCAATGCCGGTGACGATACCCGCCGCGTTGTCCTCGTTGTCGTACATGTCCCAAGCCGCGAGAGGACTGAGCTCCAAGAAGGGCGCGTCGCGGTCCAAGAGAGCTTCGATACGGTCTCTCACCAGCATCTTGCCCCGGCTCCGGTGCAATTCGGTTCGCTCAGCGCCGCCTCCCTCTCGCGCAGACGCCATCCGCTCCTTGAGTTCAGTGACCAGGGCCGCCATGCATTCCCGATTCTCGGCAAACTGGGCACTTTGGGTTTGCGCCCTGGATTCGATCAAATCCATATCAGCACATCCATATCTGACTTACGCGGCGGCGTCCGCGGAACTGGCGGGGCCGTAGACTCAACCTCGGGGTCACGCCGGCGATGTCATTGATTTTATACCCTGGCATAAGGTGGGGCGAACCGAGGGTTTCAAGGGGAGATAGGCGAATTGTTTAGGCTTTTTGCGGCGCCAGCGGCCACTGGGCGAAATTAGGCTATAATCCGTACCCGCGGATAAACGTCAAGTTAACGACAAGGAGGCCGAATCATGGGTTCAATCAGACTTTACACAGGCGACGATGGGAAGTCCCACATTGAAGAGATAGACCCGACCACCCATCCCGCTTGGACCGAATTGCACAACGCCAAGGGCATCGTGTTCCGGGCGTCCCCTCCGGGAAGATTCAGCGACTGGCACATCGCCCCCCGCCGCCAGTACATCATCACCCTGTCCGGTCAGGGAGAGATCGGCTTGGAAGACGGTACGAAGCACATTCTGGGGCCTGGAGACGTCAACCTAGCCGAAGACACGACTGGCAACGGCCACACGACTCGAGTGGTCGGAGACGCGCCCAGGGTGACCGCCACGGTGCATCTGGAGGACTAAATCTCTTCCCATGGCCGGTCAGACACCGGCCATGGGAAGAGATCAAAACGCCCCGCCATTGCGAGTCTTCGCGGTGGTGGGGCGTTTTCGGTGCCGCAGCCGTAACGAATGTAATGTCGAGCCAGCCGCAGCGGCGAAACATCTGGGGTGGGGCCGCCCCGCTTCTCACCCAGAGCCTTCGCTGCGCAGAGTGACCGGGTGGGCGGAAATGGCGTCGCCGCCTAGGCGTCGAGTTGCTCCCGCCACGCGCGAAATCGTTCGGCTAGGTCAGGCCGGCTGTATGCCCTGAGACGCGGTTCGTAGTCGTCGATGAACACTCGGTATATGGGCAAAAGCCCGTCTTCGATGACCTGTTGAGTAGCGGGATCAGCGGGCTCCGGTGGGGCGCCACGCCATTCGAGAGCCTTTTCGGCGAGCCGAGCCGCGGGTCCGGGGGCTGCGGTTGAAAAATACTCAACCGCCAAATGGTTCATCCCGATCTCACCTGTGGCTGCCGTAAACACGAACCGCACGGGGAAGAGAATCTTCTTGGTTATGGTAATCAGATCGCTAGCGGCTAGAGCCTCTGCATCCTTCAACTGGACTGTCACATCGGGACTGGACAACACCCTGAGAGCGAACTCCGCCCCCTCTACCACGAGTTCTTCGAGAGCGAACTGCCCCCTCTATCTTCGACTTGGAGCGAGCAGCTGATCGCGAATATCCCGGCCCGCCAAAAGACGGCCGTATAGCTTCATATCGAGCCGGTCCAACGGTGGGAAACGGCCGCCCTCAGCAATGCCCGACAAAGTACCTAGAGAACCCCAGAACACGGACAGACGGTTAGCGAGGGGAATCTCACTTGCCTTGATTCCCGTCGAAAGGCCATGCATCAACTCCACGTCCCGGTCGTTTACGGGGTCGCTGAGAATCAGCCCGAGGTCAACATCGCTGGCATTGATGCTAAAACCGCCGTGAGCCAGACTCCCGAGAGCGTAGGCGGCTACGAGACGATCACCCCATGAATCCTTGGCCCTGGCGACCGCTGTTGTAAGAACGTATTCTCCGATTGCCTCTGGCGATTCACTTGCCATGTCGCTTCTCCGGAAAATGTGATTTACACAATGGGAACAGGATATGGTTTAAGAGCGTCCGGCCCCCGGAATCGTTACGGCGTCCAGGCCCGGTCGGCGATTCCTTCCATGTCTGAAACCACGTCGATGACCGCGGGCTTGCCCGATGCGATTCCTTCCTCAATGGCGCTTTGGATCTTGTTGGGGTCGTCGACCCGGATTCCGAAGCAGCCCATGTCTTGAGCGACTTTGGCGAAATCCGTATCTGGGAACACCCATAGCTCGTCAACGTTGCCCTGTTCTCCTTGGTAGTACCGCTCGTTGCCACGTTTTTCCTGATTCAACGAGTGGTTGTTGTTGACCACGGTCACGGTGTTGATGCCGTACCGGGCGGCGGTTTCCAATTCGGTCAGGTGGTACCAGAATCCCCCGTCTCCGGTGAAGCAAACCACGGGCCGGTCCGGGAGCGCGCACTTGGCGCCCATGGCCGCGGGAAACGCCCAGCCCAAAGAACCGGCGCACCGGAGGAAGGTCTGGTCCTGGGTCTTGAGGTCCACCATGGTGCCGGCCCAGATTCCCGAATGCCCCGTGTCCGCCACCAACACTCCGTCCGAGGGCAGGAAATCGGTAATCTCTTTACACAGCCGTTCCGGCCTGATGGGCGAGGCGCCGGAATTCACGTGGGGCGCCACTTCGTCCCGCCAGTCTTTCACCAACTCTTGGGCCCGGTTGACCCACTCGGCGCGCGGACCTAGCGGCTCCATGTTCTCGATCAGTTTTCGCAGCGACGCCCGGGCGTCGCCTTGCAAGCCAACCGTGATTGGATAGCTGCGGCCCAGTTCGGCGGGGTCTATGTCCAGCTGGATCACCGGCGTCCCCGCCGCGGGGATCTGCCACTCGGTGGTCACCTGGCTGCCGGTGTGACTGCCGATGAAGAATACAAGGTCGGCTTCAGACACCACCTGATTGGCGCAGCGGCGAGAATAGGTGCCGCACACTCCTACCGACAGGGGATGCGCGTCGGGAATGGTCCCTTTGGCGTTGAGCGATGTCGCTACCGGGATATTTAGCATCTCGGCCAGCTCGACCACCTCTTTCTGAGCGCCGGATGAGACGACGCCCCCGCCGGCCACGATGACGGGACGGAGGGCGCCGGACAAAACGCTGGCGGCGTCTCTGATCATCTCTGTCTCTGGTTCGCCACGGAAAGGGGGCACGTGGGTGAAGGGGGCCTCCGCCAGAATCTCCAGGTCTGCCTCTGCGTCCGTGATCGCGCTTCCGTTGGCGCTTTCGAAGTCCAGGTGGACCGGCCCGGGCGCGCCGGACGTTGCCTCCCGAAACGCCTGCCGCAACAAGATCGGCAATTGATCCAAGCTATCGACCATCGCGCTGTATTTGGTGACAGCGGCGAAGGGTTGGGTATGGTCTACTTCCTGATAAGAGTGCCGGGCCTGTTGCATATGGGTCCGTTTGCCGGTGATGGCGACCACGGGAGACCCGCCCAAGTAGGCGTCTTGAAGGCCCGCGGCCAGGTTAGCCGCGCCCACGTTCTGGCACATGCAGACAGCTAGCCTCCGGGCTGCCCGGGCGTAGCCGTCGGCCATGTAGGCCGCCGCCTTTTCGCCGTGGGTCATGATCCGGCGGATGCCCACCTTCTCCATCTCCATCAAGGCCCGGGTGACGATCATAGGCATATAAAAGGCGTGGGTAACCCCATAAGCGCTCATGGTCTCTGCCAGATACTTGGCGCCGGTCATCTTAGGCATACATTTGCCTCCCATTGCGAATATTCCCTGGGAGTCTACCACGGCTGGCCAGCGGGGCCGTCGGAAATGGCCGTAGTCGTGCTTGAATCCCGGCAAATCAGCCAGAAAATATGTAAGGCATCCCTCCCCCCCCCAGCCGTGGTAGGATAGAGCCCAACTGTAGATTTGAGGGGAAGATATGGCAGACAAGATTCGTTTGGGCATCATTGGCGCCAATGTTCATCTGGGTTGGGCGCGGCGGTCCCATCTGCCGGCCATAGTCGCCAGTCCCGAGTTTGAACTGACAGCGGTCTGCACCACCCGCATGGAAAGCGCCGAAGAGTCCAAGCAGAAATATGGGGCGAAACTGGCTTTTGACGACTACCACAAGATGCTGGCTCATCCTGATATCGACGCCGTGGCAGTCAGCCTGAGGGTACCCTCTCATTACGAGCCCACCGTGGCGGCGATCAACGCAGGCAAGCATGTCTACGTGGAATGGCCACTGGGCCGGACCACTGCCGAGGCTCAGGAGATGGCCGATCTGGCGCAAGCCAAGGGGGTCATCAACATGGTGGGGCTCCAGTCGCGCGCCAACCCCGCCGTGCTGCACCTCAAATACTTGGTCGAGTCGGGCTACGTGGGTGAGGTCATGTCATGCCACGTTAGCCGTATTTCCGGTGGGAATCTTACTCGGACTGCCGACCGGACCTGGCAGCGGGACGTTGAATTGGGCGCCAATACGCTAACCATCTCCTGCGGCCACACCATCGATGCCTTGCGGTTCGTGGCCGGTAACTTCAGCAATGTTTCGACAGTCATCAGCACCCAGGCCGGCGAGTGGCTTGACGTCGACAACAACGAAATGGTGGCGGTGACGTCGCCGGATAACATCTTGGTCAGCGGGAAATTGGCCAACGGAGGAGTCGCCTCGGTGCACATCGCCGCCAACCCATGGGCAGGCAGCGGATACCGCATGGAGATATACGGCCGGGAAGGAACGCTGGTGGCGTCTTCCAACGAATCGGCTAACCAAGATGGGCTTCGCATAAAGGGCGCCCAGAAAGGTCACACTCTGGAAGATATTGACGTGCCCGCCAGTTACACCAATGTGTTGGAGGGAATGCCCAGGGGAGCCCCCTTCAACGTAGGGCAGATGTACTACCGGTTTGGCCAAAGCATTGTCTCAGGAGACCCGTGTCAGCCCGACTTTGCCGAAGCCGTCGAACTGCACCATTTCATCGACAATATACGAGAGGCGGCCAACCAGGGAAGAGAGGTTGCGGTGACCAATGGATAGATTGAATCAAACCTGTTCTCGCACAGCCCGATTGGCGGGTGGATCGTGGCGTTGGACATAGGGCAGCCTATTGGCTAATTCGGAGCATGTCACCCTTGCAAAGTCTGGGGCAAATGCGATAGCACGTTGGCGCGAGCTGAATCACCTAATACCCAACGTTGGCATCACCCACACGTTGAACTACCGGCTTGAAGACCGGTCCACCAGCGAAGTGTTCAATCCGGAATTCGTGTATGGCCGCCCCAAGCTTGACCTTTCGGGCGCCTTTTTAAGCCGGGCAAAGTTGGCCGGGGCAGACTTGGCCTATGATGACCTCGCCGGCGTAGATTTCACCAGCAGTAATCTCCGCATGGCGGAACTCCAAGGTGTGAATCTGCATTCGGCCCATTTGTCGCGGTCCAATCTGTCCCATGCGATCTTGACCCGCGCCAATTTGTCTGGATGTTTTCTTATCCGAAGCAATCTTTCCCGGTGCAACCTGCGGTCAGCCGACCTCACGGGGGCCGACCTGACTTCCTGTGATATGACCTACGCCGATCTGGAAGGGGCCAATCTATCCGGCGCCAATCTTTCTTCGGCAGACCTGACCGGAGCCAATCTCAATGCCGCCAACCTCAGGTCCGCAAACTTAACCTCGACGACCTTCAGGCAAGCCGATTTCACTGGCGCCGACCTGAGGGGCGCTTCAATCATCAAGTCTGATCTCGACAGCGCCATATTCTACGAAGCCGTGTTTGGAATATCCACGTTCGTCAACTGCGACCTCAGCAGGGCCATTGCCCTTGATTTTGCGCGCCACGCGGGGCCGAGTACGATTGGATTGGACACACTCGCCAAGTCCGGCGGGCGCATACCACGGAAATTCCTGGAAGACGCTGGAGTAGCCGCGCCGTTGATAGATGCCCAAGATCCCATTGCCGGTGTAAAGCGCGAGTACCCGTCGGTCTTGACCATAGGCTCAATGGAGGATGAAACATTGGCCGGCCGTCTCCGGGAGAGCCTGCGGGCCGCGCAGATACCCTGTTGGAGTGTAGCGGCCGATGACGAGTCGGCGTTCCAGTCGGGCGCCACCATCCTGGCCAATACGGTCTATTTCGACAAGCTCGTCCTGCTTTGCACCGCGTCGTCACTTGATAGCCCGCAAACGCGGCGATACATGTCTGAATTGGCCGGTGGCAAAGGATCGGAACCCGGACGCAAAATCACCTCCCTGGCCGCGGATATCCTTTTCGACCATAGTCAAGACGGGCTATGCGTACAGCTAAAGCAGGGCGCTGTGGTGGATTTTCGAGGGTGGGAAGATGATGGCGTCTTCCAACAGGGCGTGGCCTCCTTGATCACCGCGCTTTCCGGCGCTGAATCTTAAATGGCTGGTCTCTTACGAACTCTTCATCCAGGCGACCCAGGGGAATAGCTCCAGGGGGAGCCTAGTTCACTGATGGCCGCTTTCGCTCCAGGAAGGCGTTATAATACCGAAATTCTAGCCATATCGAATACGAGGAGATGAAACGATCATGGGCACATACCGCCTATTCACCAACAGCCAAGCCGTTTCCGAGATAGAGGACATTGACCTGACCAAGACCCCGGAGTGGACCCAAGCTCAGGCCACCACCAATATAACTTTCCGCGAGGCCGCGGTTAAGAATTTCTCAGATTATCATTGCGCCCCCCGCCGGCAGTTCGTGATCATCGTTTCCGGCCAATTGGAGATAGGCCTCAAAGATGGGTCGCTGCACGTGTTCGGCCCCGGCGACGCCCGCCTGGTGGAAGATGTCACCGGTTCCGGGCATACCACGGCAACCTATGGCGACGTGCCATGCGTAACCGCGACGGTGCCCCTGGCGAATCAATAGCCTGATCCAGCTTTCCGTCTAGGCAAAAATTCTTTCCAAGCCTACCCAACCCTGGGCGGCAGATACCCTCTTTCTGGCCCATCGGCGCGGAAAAACAAGAAGTTATCCGCCGCCTAGGGCGTGTGGTGTGTTTCCATCAGTGGCTTAAATGGGGCGCCACACTCTTATCGCGCCATTGAAAACGGTATGGTCATGGATGCTGGCCGTTCCATAACCATATCGAGCCGCGGGAGCATGCCGTGCCAAAGGTGTATATCGTAGATCACCAACCTTCTGTAACGAAGCAACTGACCAACATCATCCACGAACTCGGATACGAGGCCCAGGAGATTCCCGGAGGCCAGGAAGTGATTGGAACGGCCTCCAAAGAAGCAATCGACCTTTTGCTGCTGGACGCCGAACTGCCAGGCATGGACGGGTACCAGGTCCTGGCAAAACTCAAAGAAGCCAGAAAAACAGCGGCCATCCCTGTCATCATGCTAACCGGGGAGTTCTCGGCCGAAACTGAATCAAAAGCGCTGCGGCTGGGCGCCAACTATATTTTACCTAAACGTGTCGACCCTGGGGTTATGCGTAGCACCATACGCATGACGATCAAGGAAGGTTTGACAGCATCCCAGGCGGCGACTGTTTTCCAGTTGCCGGAGGAGGACTCTGCTGATCAGGCGCATGTGGAGCGGAAACCACGAGAGTCGGCCGGAGACTCAATAGATACCGCCGGCAATCTTGAAATGCTAGAGGACCTGTTCAACGGCGGGATTCAGCTCGGATCGTTGACCATGATCGAAGGCACTTCTGGCTCAGGCAAGAGCCTCATCTGCCAATATTTGACCTTTGGCGCCGTATCCGCGAATTTTGACGTCGCATATTATTGCTCTAAGCACACCACCGGCAGCCTGGTTCGGCAGATGAATTCCATCAACTTGGGCCTTTGGCAGACGTCCAGCGGGCACAAACTTGCGGTGTGTCGGTTCATCCAGCCGCGACGGTGACCCGGAAGAGATGATAGGCCAACTGGGGGAAGATGTAGCCACGATACCCGGCGGCCTGGTGGTGATTGACGGCATTTCCAGCCTGGCGGCCATCAGCGACGCAAGCCGGTATTGAGTTTCTTCATGACCTGCCAGCGCATTTCCAAAGAGGGGAAAACGGTGATAGTGACGGTTAATTCCGCCTTCTTTGAGCCTAGCCTGGTGTCGCGGCTGCACCAGGTATGTGACAACAACATCAGGTTGGAAAACCAGACCATTGGGGGGAGGCCGATGGCTACGTTGGCGGCTCCTCGAATAAACAATGTGGACAACCTTAAGTCCAACGGATTCAGCTTTCGGGTCGAATCGGGGTCGGGGATTCACGCAATGCCCATTTTTGGTGTCAAAGTGTAGGTTCCCCAAGGAAGCCTGTCATAAGTTTTGTTTGGGCATCAAGCCTTGATTGGCGACTTTCCCAGGCCGGCGCTACGGGGTGACTACAAGGGCAGCCGTACCGTCATCGTCCGATTGATACCGCCCAACGGCTCGCCTCGGAACCCTAAAACCTCGCTCCTGTCTGAACCTATATCCCCCTGTCCTACAGAGTCGCCTTTCTCGGAGATGCAGGTGCTAATCATTGGCTAAATCCCGATGCGGGCGCCTCAGCCGTTTTGTCCCTGACACCCCTATGTTTTTTTCTGCCGTACCGTCTGACCCCGGCGCAGTAATCAATCACGTGGGGCAATATGTTGCGCTTCCCATCAGGTGCGAACTGGGTTGCTTACTCAGGCGCTAAGTGTAACCATGTGGTTCGAAACGCGCCTAGCTCGGGATTAGCAACGCCGGGTGTTGGCGTCGATTAGAATTCATCCGGCCATGAAGGAACTCAAAATGAAGATCGTTGACGTAGAATGCTTGATCCTGGACGGCCAATTCCCCTTCGTTCGCGTTTACACCGATGAAGGGCTGGTGGGCATTGGAGAATGTTTTCGCCGCCAGCCCCAAACGGTAAAAACCCTGGTCGATTTCACCCTGAAACCCGTACTGCTGGGCGCGGACCCTCTGGACACCGAGCTTCGTTGGCAGGACATGTACCGGGCCGGGTCGGCCATAGACATGGGCGGAGTGGTTTATTGCGCCATCGCCGGTTTGGACATCGCCCTTTGGGACCTGAAAGGCAAGGCCTTAGGGCTTCCCATCTATCAGATGTTGGGCGGGAAATTCCGTGACAAGATAAGGATGTACGCTAGTTCGATGCGGCGAGACCTGACACCGGTGGAAGAGGCTCGGCGCGCCGTCTCGTTCGTCGAGGAAGGGTATTCGGGATACAAGCTGCATAGCGCCGTGCCAGGCGCCACCGACGACCCCGCCGATGAGACGGTGGACACGGTGCGCGAGGTCCGTTCCGCCGTTGGAGACGACATCGAGATTTTGGTGGACGTCAACGGCGCCTTCTCTACCCACCACGCCCTGGAGATCGGCAAGAAGCTTCAAGATATGGGGGTGTTCCATTTTGAGGAGCCCCGGCCGCATTACGACCTGGAGGGCTTAGCAGAGGTGGCCGATGGACTGGAGATGCCGGTCGCGTCGGGAGAGAATATATTCAACCACTGGCAGTACCGGGACTTGATAGTGCGAGGCAGGGTTGACATCATCCAGCCAGATATCGTCAAGACTGGCGGCTTTACCGAGTTCCGAAGGATCGCGGCCCTGGCTTCCGCGTTCAACAAACCAATCACGGTGCACAACATCCAACCCACCGTCAGCGCGGTGGCCCATCTTCACGCTTGCGCCGCCTTTGCCAATATCCCTTACGCCCAGGAATACAACATCGAGCCCATCTCCATTCGCGACGAATCGCCCATATTAAAAAATCCGCTTGTGGTCAAAGACAGTTTCCTGGACGTTCCCAACGGCCCGGGCCTAGGCATAGAGCTGGACGACCTCATGATGGAACGGCTGATGCAACGATAAAATGCTAGGGGCGTCCGAAGAGCGGCATTTCGGCAGATGTTGATCCGCAGTCTTCATAGGTGGTTTTGGCATGGCTCAAGTAAACAATCCGGCCGGAAGGCTGTACGAAATCTTAAACGACATCCGGTCCAAATTCAGCGGCGACGTTAGAATGAAGGAAGTATGGACGGTAGTCCTAAATATCCACTCCTCTGAAAAGCTGCCTGAGCTTTTGACCGGAATTTCCCAGGTGATGCAGCTTGTCGATGATTCCAAGCGCTTGATTCGCCTACATCCCGAAGTCGATCAGGCTCTATATCTCAAGCCATTCGAATCAATCGAACAAGCCATTTCTAATGTTAACCTAGGTGAAACCTGGCAGAGCTTCACAAGTCATTTAGACGACCCCACATTGGTCAGCATGAGGTTTTGTTCCGACTTTTTATCAAGGGAAGAAGGTGATGAAGATATCGAGACGACGACCCTGATGGAATTGCAGAATGACGTTAGTTCTTTACTCGAAAAATTGGTTAGCGCAGATTTAGCCGATGAGTTAAAAGCTTACATCGTCGACGCTCTCGAAGACATCCGCCAAGCGATTCTAGGATTTCGGATCAACGGTGCAGAGGGGTTGAAAAGAGCGTTAGAGGTGACTTTAGGAGCCGCGTTTCGCTTCCAGGATGAAATTAGAGATGTTCGCGATGGTGGAACAACTGGAGCAGAGGTAGTAGATGGGTTCTGGGGAATCCTTAGTAAGTTAGACATCATTGTTTCACATGGGCGTAAGCTGAAGCAACTGGCGGCCCCTATTGCCCACTTCATGCTAACGGGAAATTCAGAGTCGTAATTTAGTCACTATCTGGGACACTTCATTTCGCACGGCCCCCTACACGTAGTGCGGCATCACTTCGTTGACGAACAGGTCGATGGAGTGTTCCGCGATGGCGTGTTCCATGTTCCCAAAGTGGAAGGCGCATACGAAGTAGTTGGCGCCGGTGGTCAGATACTCGTCTAGATAGGCGCGAATGGTGTCCGGAGTGCCGGCGACGACTCTGAAGTTTGAAGCTTGGGCTTGTTGGGCGACGTTGCCTGGCTCTTGACGCCTCCGCTGGGCCTCTTCGTCTGCCGGGCGTGACGACTGGAACCGGGCGTCAGCCTCGCGGTCCGGCAGTCCCTGGGGCCTGGCGTTCATCCCTCCGGCGAGGAACTGGTCAAGACCCCGCCGTTCGACTTCGATGCGGCGCGGCGCAGACAGATTCCACAAGTATTCTTCCCAAGCCGGCCGGGCCGCTTCCACCGCGTCTTCTTCCGTGTCCGCCAACACCAGGTGATTCACCAGCCCGATCTTGGGCTCGGTTCCCTGAACGGTCAGAGATTCCGGGCCATGACATTCGGCCCAGATCTCGCGGTATCTCTTGACGTTGGCTTCCAATCCATCAAGGTTTCCCACGATGATGCAGTTCATACCTTCGGTGGCGGCAATCTCCACGTTACGCATATACCACATGGGAGGGTAAGGCGCCTGCTTGGGCCGCAACCTCATGGGCAGTTCGTCGAAATTGTAGAATTCGCCTTTAAAGGTCAGGTAATCGTGGCTCAAGCCCTCTTTTATGGCGGCGAGGGTTTCCTGATACTTGGTGTAGTTTTCTTCCACGCCCCAGTCGGACCCCCAGAAATACGCTTCCAGAACACCGCCCCGGCCGACGCCGACCTCCAACCTTCCGTCGCTCAAGTGGTCCAACATGCAGATCTCTTCTATGAGGCGCATGGGATGGTGGAGCGGCAGCACGTAGATGCAGGGAGCCAGCTTGATGTGCTTGGTTCTCTGAGACGCGGCGGATAGAAAGACGTTTTGAGATGGCGCCAGGCTATGGACCGCCGGCGAGTGGTGTTCCGCCAGGTGATAGCCATAGAACCCGTGGGAATCAAACATCTCCAATTGAGTCAGCCGGTCCTTGTATATGGTCCCCAAGTCCTGCCCTGGGATGGGTTCTATATGATCGAATACCCCGAATTGAAGTCCCATGAATCTCCTCTATTGATCGAATAATGTCATGCTGAGCCTGCCGCGGCGGCGAAGTATCTATGGTGAGGCTGCCCCCGCACCGGCCCCTAGAGGTCTGCCACCGCAGCAACTCGGTTGGCCCGAACCGTTCCCGGGGCAGCATTTCCCGCACCACCCGGTAGACCTGCGGCCTCGTGATCCGGGGCATCTTTTCCCCCCCAAGCCTGTTGCAGGCTCAGCCAGGCACAGGGCCACGTGGTGATGCCAGCCAGCCCAGGTGCGGGTCTCGTACTCGTCCAGGCCTACGTCGCTTTTCTCCGTCTCAAACTCCGTTTCTATACGCCAACGGGAGCCTCCCACGTATGCCAGGGTCTCCAACGGGGTATCCTCCGGAGCATTGGACAGGTAGTAGCGGGGTTCGCTGCCGTCCAGGTTCCGGCGGTAGACGGCCCAGTGGATTTCGCCGGGCTTGCGCCTGCTGGTCGGTCGCACCCTCTGGGCGCTGAAAAGGTAGCTGCGTGGTCCCTGGCTTCCCTCGGCCACCGTAATCTCACGCCAGGCCTCCTCCGGCAACTCGTCGCTGCGCTGCTCCATGGTCCGGCGCTGACCGTCTCGCAGCCTGGGTTTGCGGGGACGCCCGAATCCCTGATACTCCGCACTGGTCCAGGCAGGCTCCGGCGGCCACACCGTAAAGCCGGACGGAACGTCCAGCACGTACCACATCCCCAAGGCCGCCAGGCCCTCCCGGAAGGACGGCGACATCCCAAAGGCGTCGTCCGCCGCGACCCATCCAGCCTTCAGGTGGCCCCGCTCCTGTGCCCGCCCCCACCATCTCCAAGGCCAACTCCGTCTTGGACCGGTAGCCCTGCCTATCCTCCGGCACACCCGCCGCCTCACACCGGTCTTTGTCCGAGGTCCAACTCTCGGGCAGATACAGCCCCTTGTCCACCAATGCCCGTCCCAACGGGCTGACATAGGCCAGGAACATCCCCGCCTGGCAGTTGGCCACCTTCCCCAGCCTCCCGCAGTACTGCCGGGCCACTCCCACCGACTTCCTCCCCTGCTTGGGAAAGTCGCTGCCGTCCAGCGCCCACACCCCTTCCGGATGCTCCAGCCGGGTTCCCAGGTACTCCTGCAGCCGTCCTATAATCACCTCATCGTCCCAGGGAGAATCGGTGAGAAACCGCTGCATCCCTCGGGCTGACCCCGCCGTCTCCGACAGGTTCTCAGCGTTGCGCCGCTCCCCAGACTGTACGCAGGGCCTGGAGATAATGACCGCTGTGCTCCCGCGTCTCCCGGCGGCCAAACAGCGGCGCGAAGTAAGCGTGAAAATCCCGTTGCCGCATCCACATCCCCACCTCACCTGCCTCGACGTTGGCCATTGGCCGAGTTTCGCGCTACGCCAGACAGACGTATTATAGTCTTATGTGGCATGTTAGTATCTGTAATACGGTTCAAGAACCCACTGTTACATCGATAATCGTCGCTAAGAAAACGGCAGCTTGGAGAGAATCGGGGTTTCCGTCCGAGTTTCTAGATGCCTCAGCGTGACATTCTTAAAGTTGTGCTGTGTTGTTGATGCTGTCTACTGAATCAGTAGCTACCATGAGGTTCCATGCCCAACAAAAACCGCCCGGCGGTTTCGTAGTGAACAGGCCTGCCTTGGGCGTGCTGGGTTACCACGTGGATATCTTGGAATCTGCGATGGATCGGATTGCCGGTAAAGATGGCGTCGGAACCGCATAGATTGTAGGCGATATCCACTGTTTTGGCCGCCATGTTTATGGCGTGGGTTGCGGCCAGCCGTAACTGGATGCGCTCATCGGTTTCTAGCCCGCCCTTCTTGCATGCGCTTTGCCAAACCGCGCCGGCAGTCTCCCGGAGGTAGGCGTCTGCTGAGCGCCAGGTGGCCTCCGCTTCGCCAATCAACCGTTGCGTAGTGGATTGGTCTTGTAACACCGAAGTGGCCCGGAGAGGCGTTTTTTCCGTGGCGAGATCAATGGCCGTCTTCAGCGCCGAGCGGGCGACGCCCAGGGATACCGTGGCGAAGCCCGATCCGAAGAGCAACGTTCTTGGAATCACGTAAAGAGGGCCGCTCTCGCGGGAGGGATTGGCCTGAGAGTAGGTTCGATTCTTGGGAACGAACAACCCGTCGAGCTCGAAGCTAAAACTGCCGGTCCCCCGAAGGCCGTTGACGTGCCACCGGTCCACGAAATTGACCTCTTTTTCGGGGATCAGCATGATACGAGGGCCAACTTCCGCCACCGGCGTTAGCGCCGCGATCCAGGTGGCGTGGGTGCTGCCGCTGCTGAAATCCCAGTGGCCGCTGAGCTTGTAACCGCCGTCGACGGGTATAGCTTTGGCAGACGACGAAGGTGGCCCGTTGGTGACCACCGCCCGTTCCTCGTCCCAAATCTCGTGGGCGGTCTCCTCGGGTATCCTAACGCAGTCGGTGGAAAAGACGTTGTTCTGATTGATGCACCAGCCCGTGCTCCCGTCCGCTGCCGCGAAGACCTCCAGGATTCGGCGGAAGTCCGGGTGGGCCAACTCCGCGCCGCCCAACGAACGGGGCAGGAGCAGCCGGAAGAATCCCTTATCGGCCAACTCCGCGGCCAGTTCCGCCGGGATCTGCCGGTCGGCGTCGATGCGGTCTGCTTCGGCCGCCACGCGAACGGCCAATTCACGGGCGGCGTCGAGGTAGTATTCCACGTCTTGGCTCATCACTTGCATTGGTCTTCAGGCCCCTAAATAAAAACAGACTGGACAAAATACATCGGTCATACCAGATGACGATCATAGAACCGCCCCAGTATCACCAGTTGCCATTATAGACCAATGTATCGTTATTCGGGCCGCCACTTCATGGCGCAGTGTTGGAAGGCGATCATCCGCGCCTAAATCCCCCAGGTTTTGCCGAAGTCGGCCCGCAGCGCCAGTTGCGCAGGGCCCTACCTCTGATGGTTCAACTCGTTCGTGCCAGTCCCTTTGGGTCCAAGGGATGGCTGCGGAACCCTCGCTTCTAAGGCTGCCGGGGCTGAGGATATTGACGGCGATGTTATGCTCCCCCACCTCTTCCGCCAAGCACAAGCTAAACATGTGCACCGCAGCTTTGCTGGCGCTGTATAGCACCCCGCCTCCCTGCATCGGGTCCGTCGCAATCCGGGAGCCGATGTTGATGATGCTGCCCCGCTTTTGCTCCATCATGGTGGGCAACACGGCCCTGGAGCATAAGTATGGGCGGGTGACGTTCACCAGCATTACCTGGCCCCACCTGGCGGGGTCGATTTCCCGAATGGACTCACCCAGCACCATGGCCCCGGCATTGTTGAAAAGAACGTCGATGCGGCCATAACGTTCCTTCACCCGGCGGACCATCTCCTCCACCTCTTCGGGGTCCGTGACATCGCAGTCCAGAGGAAGTACGTCACCCCCGGCGCCGCTTATGGCTTGGACCGTTTCTTCCAGAGTCCCGGATAGCCCGGTGGGGGATTGCTTGCGGGCGCAGATGACTACGGATGCGCCCTCCTTGGCGTATTCCATTGCGATGGCCCGGCCCAAACCTCTGCTGGCGCCGGTTACAATCGCCACCATCCCATCCATTCTAGGCATGATGAATCCTTGATTTACATGAAGACTTGCGAACCTATCGCCGCCTGCCCAGCCGGAAGATTCCCTTGATCTTGTCGACCAACAACCTGCGCTTTAGCTTCTGGAACGCGAGGGTGATGGGTATGCCTTTGGGGCAGACGGCCGTGCATTCGAAGATTGTGCGGCAATTCCAAATGCCTTGGCTGCCGCCCAGGACTGTAAGTCGTCCTTCGGTCGATTGATCCCGGCTGTCCTCGACCAGAGCAAAAGCCCGGTTGATGGCCGCCGGTCCCAAAAACTCCCGGTCCGGTCTAACCATCGAGCAGGCCGAATAGCAAAGCCCGCAGTATATACATTCCCTATGAGGTGCTATGGTCAACCGCTCTTTGGAATCGGGCGTGATGACCGCGGGCTCGGGGGTGGTGGCATCGGGGGACAGGTTTGGCTTGACTACCGTCAAGCGGCGGTAGAAATCCCCCGGGTCCGTGACCAGGTCTCTTATCACGGGAAGATGGCGCAGAGGCTCGACCCGAATGGCGCCGCCCGATGCTTCCAACTGGTTTGCCGCCAGAGTCTTGCAGGCCAGCCGTTCCCGTCCGTTGATCACCACGCCGCAGGTGCCGCACATGCCCACGCGGCAGGCGCACCGGAAGGCCAAGGTAGCGTCGGCATTGGCCCTGGACCAGATTAGCGCATCTAGGACGCTCATGCTCTCCGAGATGATCGGCGTCTTGAAGTCCTGCCAATACGAATCCGTGTTCGCGCCGGTGCGTTTTACCGCCAGGCTGAAATCATTCATCTAAGGCCCAATTCCGATCACAGGATGAAAACCAGCAGGACCCTGGCGCCATAAGCAAATGTCACGATTCCCAGCAGCAGAATTCCGATGGACACTTGCCTCTGCCGCCGGGCCGCCAGGCCCAATTCCAAGACCACCGAGCGCAGCCCGCTGAGGCCGTGGTAGAGCACCAGGGCCAGCAGGGAGAAATCGACCAAGATGAACAGCCCTTGGGCCAGCCTGAGTTTGACCACATCGTAGAGGATCAATTCCTCTTGTCTGCCGCCGATGACATCGCCCAAGCCGGAAAAGTGCCCCATCCACATGTGCATGCCCACCAGGGAGATCAGCAATAGACCGCTGACCCGCTGGAGGAACCACTGCCAGAATCCCGAGATTCCCGTGGTTTGAGGTATTTCGGCGGGTGGGTCCATAGGCCGTATCAACCCCGAACGATCAGGGGAAGGCTGAAATAGGTGACCGCCGCCATGGTCAACGCGGTCAAGACCAAGCATGCCCAAAACATTTCGGCCTGGCGGGTGATGCCGATCCCCAAGTCGATCAGTATGACGCGGACGCCGTTCAGAGCGTGGTACAAGACCGCGGTGGCCAGCAGCAGGTCCAACACCACGAAGAAGGGCGTTTGCAGCACCGACAGCACCGCATCGAAGGTGTCGGCCCCCAGCTGGACCGTGGAGATGACCGCGATGTGCAGAAACAGGTAGAGCACCAGGCCCAGGCCCGTAAGCCGCTGTAATAGCCACGCCCACCAGCCGGACCGCGAGCCCGAGAGACGGTCTCGAGAAAGGCCTCCGCAAGCGAGATATGTCCCGAGTGATTTCCTAGGGGGCGCAGCCACGGCCAGCCCTAAAAAAGTTCGTTTTCGGGTTTCTGTTCCTCGCCCAAGCGGCCGAAGACCGGGGGGTTGAGCCCTTCGTACAGAGACCCCAAACGTTGGTTTATTTCCTCGTTCACTCCAGCGAAATAGCTGTTTCCCTTCGCGTCTCCTTCCACCATTAAAGGGCCCAGTTCGTTGAGTTGCAGGACCCAAAGGGCTTCAGACACACCCAATTCCTCAACCCAGTAAACCCCCAGAACCTTTTCGATAGCCCGTCCGTAGATGGCGCCCAGACCGTAGCCCATGGTGGTCAGGCAGACCGCGCCGTGCTTTACAAAGGTGTTCCGGTAATCGTCTTCGGACATACCGGCCTTGCCAACCACGGCTTTGACGCCGTACTGCTCCAACAACGCAGGCATGTACCGGGAATAACGAAAACCGGCGGTCGCCTGCAAAGAGGCCACCTCCCATTCGCCGGGGGAGACTTCGACGCCTGCTGGGGAAGATTGGAAACTAACGTTGGTCAGTTTCGCCAGGTCAATAGGCGGAGGGTTGCCGTTGACCAGCATGTGCTGATAAACACCGTCGCGAGCCGTATAAACCGGTCCCGACAGGTAGACCAGGTCGCCGGCAGACAGCTTCGAGATGTCTTCAGGGGACAACGGCGTCTTCAAGCGCCATTCTTGGCCGCCTCCGTTTTCAATCATCGTCCCTCCGGCATCGTTCCCCCGGATCGTCCGGCCATCAGGCTATCCCTTCTCGGCGGTAGTATTCGGTGAACCATTGGGGATCTTCCCGGAACTCCACTCGGCCGTCGGCGTAGATGCGGCCCACCGCCCTCCGGTATGCGGTGCAAAACTGGGATATGGCCACCGGAATCCCGCCAGTGTGAGTGTAGGCGATCTCTATGTGGACGTCCAGGGCTGTGGTGTCGCCGCCAACGCCCATCACGCCGAATCCCGTCTGATTGGCCAGGTCCCGCAGTTCCACTTCCAGGGCGGCCACCTCTGGGTCGGGATGCCGGTCGCCGATGAGGCGAAGGCACGCGGCTTCTTTAGAGAGGCTCATCGACTGGTCTTTCGCCCCGCCCAGGCCAACTCCGACCACCACCGGCGGGCAGGATAGGCCGCGGCGCGCGAACTCCGCCATGTTGTCTAACAGGAACCGCTTGATCCCGTCGGTCCCGTCGGCGGGGAAAAGCATCCGGTAGTCGGTGCCGAACAATCCCCCTTTGTGCACGGCGATGATATCTATCCAATCGCCATCGGGCTCGAAAGAGTAATCCACGCTGGGCGAGAATATGCCAACGTTGTTGCCCGGATTTTTCCGGGTCAGCGGATGCACCCGATTGGACCTCATCTTGATGTCCTGAGTGATGTCGGCCACTGCCTGGCGCAAGGACCGCTCAAGGGCGATGAACCCGCCTTCAATTCGGGCTTCGTTCCCCACCTTCAAGTAGTATCTGGGAAGGCCCGTGTCGCCGCACATAGGCCGCGAGTCAGCGATGGCCAGCTTGGAGTTCTCCAAGATCTGTCCCAATATAAAATGGGCCATCGGCTTGGTCTCCCGCTGGAACGCCTCGCCGAAAGCGGTCAGGCCGTCCTGGGGCACCGTGATGGCGGCCCGCTTATTGGTTTCGTAAGCGACCTGGTAGATCAACTCCTGGGTGATAGCGCCAGCCACTGTGGTCATAGCTAGAATCCTGTTTTGGGTTGAATCTTAACGTTGGAACAAGGGTGACATTAGGGCATCAGAGTGTCAAGAAATTCCCCGCCGATTCGCCGCCGTTAAATGGTTACATTGCCCTCATCAGGCCTCGATTTCATTGACTTATTAATCTCCCGGTGTCCTTTGCGAGGGTTTCCACGGAGGTTGCCTCTAAACCTCTTGCAACAGAAAACAATCAACGGTTGTGGCTTGTGTAGCCGGTTTCTTTCATGGATGTTGCGGCTAGCCGAAATACACTGCGATCGTCAACACAGCTCCAATCACGTTTGCCAGCGAATGTACAGATATTGAAAGATAAATGTTCTGCTTCCACCAAACAAGGTAATAGAGAGGAACCACCAACAGGAATATCAACAGAACGTTCTGAGGCTGCCAGAGGTGCGCCGCCGAGAACAAAGCGGCGTGGAGAAGTGGCGCCGACGCCTTGAATCTAGAGATACGAGGCAGCAGATACCCACGAAAGTACAGCTCTTCGACCACGGGGTTGGCCACGCCGTCGATGATCAAGTTGCTTGCCAAGAACACCAATAAGGCACTCCTGGAAAGAGCCTCTCCAGGCTCTGCTGATGGGTCAAGGAACCAATCAGGTAATGTAAGAAACACTGTGTCAACCAAAAAGGTCGACACTGGCTCAAACAGGACTGACATCAGCGCAGCATAGGCGATAAGGGGAACGATCAAAAAATACAGCAGATAGGGCCTGGCATTGCGATATAGAACAACACCTTCGAAGGAGAATGTGCCGTTCCTTTTTTGCCTTGATAAAAAAGGATTCCCAGCTGCAACGGAATACCGGCGAACAGGAACGCCAGGAGGAGGGCGAATGTTGGCGGGAAGCCCCACGTCATCACGACACGGGCGGCTGCGATGTAAACAAAGAAAATGACGAACCCAGGAAGGAAATGCAGGACAATCGATAAACCAATCGGATGTTGCACGTCATCCGGTATGCTAGTCTGTAGCGATTCCGGTGGAATTGGATATCTCCGAACCCAAATATTGTTATGTCGCTGAACTGCGCGGTAGCATGGGTTCCGTTGCCGCATAATCATTGGTGAGGCTATGGATTTTTTTAGATTCCTCGCTTTGATCGCATAAGTGTTGGGGGGAATGCGGTTGCCCGTCTGATACCCCCTCATGGTATGCACCCCAAACGTCGCTCACCTGTGGCATGTAGAATAGCGTCCACCTGATGTACGAAAAGCTGGAAGTAGACATCCTCATTTTGGGCGGCGGCGGGGCGGGCTTGATGGCCGCCCTCCACGCCCGGCGCGCGGAACCCTCGTTACGCATTGCCGTGGCGGCCAAGGGTTTGGTTGGCCAAAGCGGCTGCACCCGCATGGTGCAGGGCGGGTACAACGCGGTTTTGGACCCTAAAGATTCCTTCGATCTTCATTACGGCGATACGATTCGGGGCGGCGCTTTCATCAATGACCAAGAACTGGCTTGGGTGTTGGTCACAAACGCTCCTAAAGTCATCGAGGAACTGGAACGGCTGGGTTGCTTTTTTGACCGCGACCCCCAGGGACGAATTTCTCAAAAAGCGTTCGCCGGCCAAAGCTTCGACCGCACCGTTCACCGGGGAGACCTGACCGGCATCGAGATCATGTCCCGTCTGAAAGACAACGTTCTGGCGGAAGACCTGATGCTGCTGGATGAACGGCGGGGCATCTCCCTGCTGGCCGATGGCAAAGGCGGTATCGGCGGCGCGCTGGTGGTCGACGTCAGAAGCGGAGAATTCCTGGCGGTCAGCGCCAGGGCCACATTGATGGCCACCGGCGGCGGCGCCCGAATGTACTCCATCGCCGCCCCGTCGCTGGAAAAAGCCGGAGATGGAATGGCCATATGCTACCGGGCCGGCTGCGTGATGCAGGACATGGAGATGTACCAGTTTCATCCAACGGGGTTGGTGGCTGGAGCTTCGGTGCTGACCGGCTCGGTGTTGGAAGAAGGCCTGCGCGGAGCCGGGGGCTACTTGGTCAACCAACTTGGCGATCGGTTCATGGAGCATTACGACCCTGAGCGGATGGAGCGATCCACCAGGGACCTGGTCTCCCGGGCCGGATACATGGAGATACAGGCGGGAAGGGCCACTCCCGACGGCGCGGTAATGCTGGACGTGTCGCATCTGGGGGCGGAGTTCGTGGAAACCACCTTCCCGGGCATGGTTGAGAGGTGCCGGGAGATTGGCTTCGACCTGGCAAGAGCGCCGGTTAAGGTCTCGCCCACGGCCCACTTCCACATGGGCGGCGCCCGCATAGATGAGACCTGCCGCACCAACCTGGAGGGCCTTTTCGTCGCCGGAGAGGATTCGGGCGGGGTCCACGGCGCCAACCGGTTGGGCGGCAATGGGGTGGCCGAGTCCCTGGTTTTTGGAACATTAGCCGGAGACGCCATGGCCGGGTTTGCCGCCCAGCGCAGCCAGCCCGGCTTGGACGATTCAGAGATCGAGACGGCCATCGCGTGGGCCATCCAGCCGTTTGAAAACGCTGCCGGAGAGAACATCTTTGAGATCCGCCGGGAGATAGAAGAACTCATGTGGGCCGAAGGTGGGCTCGTGCGCAGCGGTCCGGGCCTGCAAATGACGTTGGACCGCTTGGCGGAGATCGGAGAAAGAGCGCAACAGGCCCCTGTTTCCCAATCGCCTGGTTCCGGTTCAAGGGAATATCACCCCGGATGGCACGAATGGCTAAACGTGCAGAGCATCCTAACGGTGGCCCGGTTGACCTGCGAAAGCGCGCTGGCGCGGGAGGAATCCCGAGGATCCCATTACCGCAGCGATTTTCCAGATTCCAACGACGCCGGCTGGCTGTGCAACGTCATGCTCCAAAAGGTCCCCGGCGGCGAGCCCAAATTGTGGTTCGACAAGGTGCGATTCTCCCGCCTGAAGCCGCCGGATGCGGCGGGTGGAAGTTAACGGAAAATCGGCCGTGGTAGACTATGAGCAATCGTTCACTCGTAAATCTCTCTTTGATCGAATAATGCCGGAGGTGATGGCCCGATGAAAAAGGTGACCAGCGAGATCAGCGGCACAGTGTTCAGCCTTCCCTGGCTGGTGGCCAAGGATCATGGGTTGTTTGAAGCCGAAGGTATTGAGATCGAGTTCGTGCGGGCCGCCGGTGGCCGCCCCACTCAGGTGACGGAAAATCCTGATGAGATCAACCCCATCTTGGGCCACGTGGCCTTTGAGGAGGGCCGGGTCTCCATCTACCGCGCTTGAGAAGAGGGTCAGGTCCGTCGGGCCTATGAAAGCAAACAGGGCGCAAAGATCGTCGCCCTCCGTTCCGCCGTGGCCAGCCAGGCCATCCTGGTGCGGCCGGACTCCAACCACTACTATCCAGGGACCCTGGGAAACCAGCCGGTGGCCGTCCAATTTCACGCCGGCTCCCACTACGTGGCCCTGCGGCTGCTGGAAGGTTACCTGCCAAAGGAAAAGATCAAGCTGGTCCACTACGGTTCTCCTGAGCAGCGGTTCGAGGCCATGATGAATGGCGATGTGGAAGCGGCTGCGGTCATGGAGCCCTGGATCGCCCTGGGCGAAAAGCTTGGCTGCCGGGCCGTGTGCGAAGGCCACTACCTGGGCGCCGAGAGCGCCAGCGACGACATGGACCCGGAAACCTTCCAGGCTTTGAACCGGGCGGTGGCCAAGGCAGTGGACATGATCAACGCCGACAAGCGCAGCTACCTGCATTACTTGATCGACGACCCACGCTTCGCCAACGCGCTGGCCAAGTACGGCAGGTTGACTCCCGATGACTTCCACCTGCCGCGGATGCGCTATACCTACAACACCAACTACACCGACGAGATCGTTGAGGACACCTACCATTGGATGAACGGCTGGGGTCTAATCAGCGATTCCGCCTGCGCTGCCGACCTGGTGGAAAACCGCCTATCGGCGCCCGCCGCGGCCGGCGATTAGGTCTTGGTATTCGTCAACTTGGCATGAGCTTCAGGGTTTCGCCCCGATCCTAACCTTCCCCCGTAAAGGAGGAAGGTTAGGATCGGGCGTACTCTCCTCCAACCAACCTACATCGACCCATCCCCACACCCAACCTAACTGCGCCTCAACTTTGGCGCCACCAGCATCAGTAACCCTGTCAGGACGATTCCCACGCCCGCGCTGACGTTGGCCGCCAGTGGGGGAGAGAAGGTTTCGGCGAACCAACCGGATCCCACGCTGCCGCCGGCGCTGGCGTATATCGCCAGAACTCGCAGACCGATGATTCGGCCCCGATATTCTGACTGCGCCGTCCGCCAAATGGGGATCATGATCAAAACCAGTGTGGATGAGAAGGCGAATCCGGTAACCACCAAAATGGCTAGCGACACGGGAAACGATGTAGAAGCCCCGAACGCCGCCATGGATAGGTGCCAGACCACCACCGATAGAATCAAATATCTGCCCACGTTCTTAAGGTCGGGAAACATGGACAAGGACATGGACCCGGCCACCGCGCCGATTCCGAAACCTGAAATCAACAGGCCCAGCCCGGCCGCGTCCTGGCCCAAAACGTTTCGGGCGAAAGTCGGAACCAGCGTCCCGTGGAAAGGGAACCCGGTGAGATTGATGATCACGGCGATGACCAAGGCCGCCCAGATCAATTGCTGGCCCTTTACGTAACGGATCGCCTGGATGACCGCCGCCATCACCGATTCCATCTGGTCGCTGCGGGTGACCCTGGCTGTCCTGACGAATAATGCGCTTATCCCGCTGAAGGAGTACAGAACGGCAATCATGGCGTACGCCCCCCACGCGCCGAACCATTCAAAAAGGAAGCCCCCCAACAACGGCCCAACCACCAGGTTCAAGTTCTGGCTCATTGTGGCCAGGGCCACCGCGGTGGCAATCTGATCCGATGGGACACTGTCAATTGCTAGCGATTGGGCGGCCGGCATCTGGAATATCCGGGCCATACCCACGAAAAATGTGATGGCGAAAAGATGCCATACCTCTAGTCGGTCCGTGATCACCAAGATCAGCATCACGACGGCAAGGGTGGCCAATGTGAACTCCACCGCGGCCAACAATAATTGGCGAGGCGCCCGATCGGCCACCGCTCCCGCAAACAGGGAGACGAAATTGGTCGCCAGGCGCACCGAGGAGATCAGACCCACCT
>CBDDEJ010000007.1:0-427620 GCA_965226915.1 Dehalococcoidia bacterium | reverse complement strand
GTCAGCGGTGCGGTCCAAATCAGCCAGGCCTCCATTTCAGAACAGTTCGGATTGACAGAGTCGGACTCCACTTTGACGGTTACCGGCGGCGGATTTTCCGTTGGCCAGACCCTGGTGATCGAAAGCGAGCACTTGGCAATCACTTCTGTTGTCGGCAATGACCTGGGAGTCGTCCGCGGCACCAACGGTACAACGCCTCAACCCCACGCCGACGGCGCCCCGGTGTTCATTCTCAGTGATGAAGCGGTTACCATCTACGTGGTCACAAAGCAGGGTGAGATCAAAGCCATGAAGGACGACGGATTTGGCCCGCCCAGCACTGATTGGATCTTCCGCCCACTGGATACCTCACAGTGAGCCCGCAGCGCCATAGGATTATCGGATTCAGCCTGATAATGGGGATTGTCGCGGTTATTGCCACGGGTTGTTTTCTCCCTCAACGGGGTGGCGGTGACGCCGGACTGAAGGGCGCCTATAATCCCCCACTGGTGGCTGGAGGGCTGGTGATAACCAGTGGCACCGATGGGGTCACTGAGGTCCACAGCGACGGCTTCACCGTTCCCAGCGTTGATTTTTCCGAATCAGGCGTGGTCACCGGCGACGCCCTGGTTATTCTCAATGGCAGGAACTCCGGCCGATATACCGTCAAGGTAATCGGAAAGAACACTCTGACGGTGGAAGGATTGAATTCTGAGGCGCGGGAAGCCGGTTTGTCCTACGAGATCCGGGGGCGCCGATTCTATCTCTCCGGTATAGATGGCTACGTCTACGCCCTGGGAGAAACCGCCCTTTCCCAAGAAGCCGGTTTAGCCGGAGACGCCACCGTTTTCGGTTCTGTGGAGGCCGACGGCTACCTCTACGCGGTTGACCCGCTTACAAGCTTCCCCAAACAGCAGTCAAAATTGGGGTGGCGCCGCCCCGGGGGCCAAAACCCGGAGTTGCTTCCGTTGGTGGCGGCCCCGGCGCTGGACCGGGGGTCAAACACGTTGTTGGTGGGCTCTGAAGACGGGAACCTTTATGCCTACAACGCCGTTACCGGGGAAGAAATCTGGAGCCGCCCAACCGGCGGCAAGATCTGGTCCACGCCGGTTGTGCGCGACGGAGTGGTGTATTTTGGTTCCCACGACAAATCGATCTACGCCGTATTTTTGGACAGCGGTCAAGAGAAATGGACGTTCTCCACTGAAGGCGTGGTGGCCGCCCGTCCGCTGCTGTTCCGCGATCAGGTTATCGTTGGTTCATTTGACCAAAACCTGTATTCTTTGAACCTCCTCGATGGCAGCCTTCGCTGGAAATTTGAGGGAAGCAACTGGTTTTGGGCGGGCGCCGTTACCGATGGGAGCACGATTTTCGCTCCTTCGATGGACGGCAATGTATATGCCATAGACAGTGGAGGCAGATTGTTGTGGAAGCACCAGGTGGGTTCTCCCATAGTTTCCACGCCCGTGATGTTGCCCGACGGACTGGTCGTGGCTGGCAAAGAGGGGACTATCACAGTCCTGGACCCCACCACACAGGACATCGGATTAAGCCGTGTCTTGTATTCACCTACGCTCCGGGACGCGGATATAATGGCGCCGATCTTCGCCAACGGAAGTTCCGTGTTTGTGAGCGCCAGTGACAGCACGGTGACCAGGGTGGATGTGGTTTCCCGAAAACAGATTTGGTGCTTCCATACCGAGGAACCCGTATGCAACTAATAATTAACCGTATGCAACCCAAACTTAACCGGTCCGCGGAGAGGTAACGTTTTTGGAGCCTACCGGGCTGACGGCGTTCTTGATTGGCGATTTGGTGTTGGCGGGGTGGAACCCGTGGAATGAGCTCATCATCCGCCCAACGCTAAATATGCTGATGCTGCTCTACGTCTTGAGCGGCAATCAGATGGGCGTGGCTATCATCCTGCTGACCATTACGATCAGGCTTTTGACGATGCCGCTCACCATCAAGCAAGTCAAGCAGATGCGGGCGATGAGCAGCCTTCAACCCAGGGTGAAGGAAGTTCAAGAGCGCTATAAAAGCGACCGGGCCCGGGTTTCTCAAGAGACCATGCGCATCTACCGGGAGTCTGGAGTCAACCCCATCGGATGTTTGGGACCCATGGTGATCCAGATGCCCATCCTCTTCGGTTTGTTCCGGGTGTTGATACAAACCCTGTTCAGCACCCCTGACAAGCTGGTGGGGCTGGCAGAGAAAATATACCCCGTAGCGCCGTTCTCCGTGGCCTTCGCCGCCGCCCCCATGAATCCACATTTTTTGTGGATGGACCTCTCGGTTCCCGACCCGTCTCCCATAATCATTCCGGTTCTGGTTTTTGTGTCCACCTGGGTCCAGCAAAAGATGACCATCATGCCGTCTGCGGATCCGAAGCAGCAATCGAACCAGACCATGATGCTGTGGATGATGCCCCTGATGATCGGGTTTTTCTCCCTTCAGTTTCCCAGTGGACTTTCCATGTATTGGATCGTTTCAAACGTGATCGGGATAGGAATACAATATTTTGTGACCGGGTGGGGACCGTTATTCCCGCTGTGGCCTCCAAAGACCGGCCCAGCAGAGGCGCCGGACCAGCAAGTCCGGCAAACCCTTCCCGAGGAGATGGATGACGATGCAAGAACGCGTAATGACCGCCCGAACCGTCGACGAAGCAATCGAGTTAGCCCTGAAAGAGCTAGACGTCGACCGCGACGAGGCCGAGGTAGAAATATTAAGTAGGGGCAAGGCTGGCTTTCTCGGCATAGGCGCCGAGTTGGCGCGGGTAAAGGTAACCAAAATATCCGAAGGCGGCACCGCGGCATCATTGGCGGTCGAGACCATCAGCCGCATCCTTCATGCCGCGGGCGTCAACGTGAGCCGGACACTGAGGGCGGCCAACGACCCCGAAGCCGGCGGCCCGGTCATCGACTTGGAGGGCGAAGATTCCGGTTTGTTGATCGGCCGCAGAGGGCAAACATTGGCGGCCCTTCAATTTCTGGTCAACATGATCGTCCGCAAGCAGTATGGCGACGGCGTGCGGGTTGTATTGGACGTGGAGCGCTACCGTGAACGCCGGGAGGCTTCGCTGCGGGACATGGCCACAAAGGTCGCCAGCCGGGTGGTGCAATCCAGCCGCCCCGTGACTCTGGAGCCAATGAACGCCGCCGACCGGCGCATAGTCCACACCGCGTTGACCGACTACGCCGGAGTGTCCACTGAAAGCAGCGGGATGGGGGAAGACCGAAAAGTGACCATCTCGCCCACGCGGGAATAGATCAAACAAGCTGGATAAAGGTTGGGTGACGATTGCCGGTGGCGGACCAAGGCGCCGGAATCATCTTAAAGCCAATCGACCGTCGTTTTCTTAATCTCTCTGGAGGGAATTCGGCAGAGTGCGCATACGCTTGACCCTTAGACGTCTAGCCCCTAGAATAATCCAGTGACAAGCGAGCTGGCTTTCTCCAAGCTCCATCACCCAGGCGACCACCCCAAAGATGAGTGTGGTGTTGTGGGAGTTTATACTCCGGACGGAGAGGCTAGCCATTTGGCGTTTTTTGGCCTTTTCGCTCTGCAGCACCGGGGTCAGGAAAGCGCCGGAATAGCCGCCTCCAACGGCGAAACCCTCAACGTTCACACCGACATGGGTCTGGTGACCCAGATTTTCCGCGAACGCGATTTCTACCCTCTTACCGGCGAAATGGCCATAGGCCATACCCGCTACTCCACCATGGGCAGCAGCCAGTTGTGCAATGCCCAGCCCATTGTTGTGGAGGGCCAACACGGCAAACTGGCCCTGGCCAACAACGGCAATGTCATCAATGCTCCCCAGCTCAAGGACCAACTCCAAGACGAGTGGAATTGCTCTTTCGCTTCCACCACTGATTCGGAAGTGCTGGCTTTGCTTTTGGTCAACGCCGGCGGAGCCGCTTGGGAAGACCGGGTGTTCCAATGCATGCGGCAGGTGGAAGGAGCGTTTTCCATGGTGGCGCTAACCGAGAACACTCTGATCGCCGCTAGGGATCCCTTGGGAATCCGGCCCCTATGTTTCGGGAAACTCAACGGCGGTTGGGTAATTGCCTCTGAGAGTTGCGCCCTGGACCATCTGGGGGCGGAATACGAACGGGAATTGGAGCCGGGTGAAGTGATCACCATCGACAAAGATGGATTCCACTCGGCCATTTGGACGGGAACCCAGGGCCGCCGGGCGTTGTGCGTTTTCGAGATGATCTACTTCGCGCGGCCCGACACCATGCTGGACGGCCAGTTGGTTCATTCGGTGCGCCAAGAGTTGGGGGCCCAGTTGGCCCGGGAGCATCCAGTAGACGCCGACATGGTAATAGGGATTCCAGACTCATCCACGGCAGCGGCCGTGGGCTACGCTCAGGAATCAGGAATCCCCTACAGCGAAGGGTTGGTGAAGAACCGTTACGTTGGCCGAACGTTCATCGAACCTGAGCAGCGGCTTAGAGATTTGGGTGTCAGGCAAAAGTTCAATCCGTTGACTGAAGTCATCAGGGGCAAACGCCTGGTGGTGGTGGATGACAGCATAGTCCGGGGAACAACCACGCCCCACGTGGTCAGTCTGCTGCGCCGGGCCGGCGCCGCGGAAATCCATATGAGGGTGTGCGCTCCGCCTATCAAACATCCCTGTTACATGGGAGTCGACATGGCTTCCCGCCAAGAGCTTATCGCCGCCAACATGAGCGTGGAAGAAATACGCCAGAAGATCGGCGCCGACACTTTGGGGTTCCTAGCGGTGGAGGGGTTGATCAAAGTGGCCGGTGGTTCGGGGGGCGGGTTCTGCGACGCCTGCTTCACTGGAAATTACCCGGTCCCCGTGCAACTGGAGCTAACAAAGTTGGTCCTTGAGGAAAACGGAGCAGGGCCTTCGAATTAACCGCGGCGGCCAGGATTTCGTTTCCGTTGTTCTCTCGTGATCCCTCCGGCAGTCCATTCGTCTTACCCTTCTCGGAATGCCTTGCCACCGGCCTGACCGTGCTTTAGGCTGAACGTGGTTCAATCTTTTGACACGGCGGGATTCACCCGGCCCTGCGTTGCCGCCGCAATCCGTTGTCAGGTAGGCCGTTTTAATAAAAGATTGGGTTCGGGAGGAAGTTACCCCTTGACTAGCAGTTCCTCAGGAAACTCATACGGGTCTTCCGGCGTCCACGTGGATGCTATGCAAGCATTGAAAGAAAGGATCAAGGGATTCGCATCGGCGACCCACGGACCGGAAGTGCTCAATGCCCAAGGCGGGTTTGCCGGTTTGTACCAGCTTTCCGGGTACAAGGAGCCGGTGTTGGTGGCCAGCACCGACGGTGTAGGGACCAAACTCAAGATAGCTGGCCACCTGGGACACTTTGAATCCGTAGGCCAGGATTTAGTGTCCCTCAACGTCAACGACATTCTCACCAAGGGCGCCAAACCGATCTTCTTCCTGGACTACGTGGCATTTAGCGACCTGGACGAGCAGCGCATGGACTCCCTTCTTCGGGGCATCACATGGGGTTGTCGGGAAGTCGGCTGCGCGTTGATCGGCGGCGAGACGGCCCAGATGCCCGGTCTCTACCGTTCCGAAGACCTGGACCTGGCGGGTTTTGTCGTCGGCGTGGCTGAGCGGGGCGAGGTTATCGACAGCGGCTCGGTGGCGGAGGGAGATGTGTTGGTTGGTTTTCCCTCCAGCGGACTTCACACCAACGGATTCTCTTTGGTCCGGCGGGTTTTTAACATCGATGAAGATCCTTCGGTGTTGTTCCAGTACTACGGCGAGTTGCGGCATCGGCTAGGGGAAGAATTGTTGATCCGGCATCGCTGTTACTATCCTATGATGTCCCAGGTGTTCGGATTGTTTAAAGGATTGGCCCATATCACCGGCGGAGGCATTCCCGGCAAAATGCCCGGAATATTGCCTAATACCATGGCTGCCCAATTCGACATGGGGTCCTGGCCGCGGCCGGCGATCTTCGACCTTATTCAGAAAGTCGGTGATGTTTCCTGGAACGAGATGCACCGGGTATTCAATATGGGCCTGGGAATGGTGGCCATATGCCGGGCTGATGATGTGGCGGCCGTTCAGCAGGCGGCGCCCGATGCGATAGTGGTTGGCCGAATCGTGCCGCGCGACGGTGAAGATCAGGTAGTGCTTCATGAAGCCTGATTCCCGCAGCGCAATTATTTTGAGGTAGTAGATACATTGAGAGCGTTGATCAGCGTATACGACAAATCCGGCGTGATCGAATTCGCCAAATCCCTGACGGGGTCGGGATATGAATTGATCAGCACCGGCGGCACCCACCATTCTCTTTCTCAAGAAGGGGGACTAGAGGTCAAGCAAGTGTCGGTGGTGACCGGCTCGCCGGAGATACTCGACGGCCGCGTCAAAACTCTGCATCCCGTCATCCACGCCGGCCTGCTGGCCCGGCGTGATTCTCCCGAACATCAGGCCGAGTTGGCTAAACACCAGATCACGCCGATAGACTTGGTGGCGGTAAATCTTTATCCCTTCGTCGCCACCGTTAGCAAACCCGGTGTGACGTTGGATGACGCACTGGAAAATATCGACATCGGCGGTCCAACAATGTTGCGGGCGGCGGCCAAGAATTTCCCGTCGGTGGCGGTTGTGGTGGACCCCAGTGACTACGAATGGGTGGCGGAACGGTTGAAGGGACCGGGCCTTACCTTGGAAGAGCGCAGGGGCTTGGCCGCGAAAGCGTTTCACCACGTCTCTGTTTACGACGCGGCGGTCACCGGCTATCTCAGCGCCGATGCCGGCCAGGACGAATTACCCGATGATTTAGCCCTGTCACTTACGAAAGTCACCGGTTTAAGGTACGGCGAAAACCCCCACCAGCAGGGAGCGCTTTATGTATCGCCCAGCTTGGGCAGCCAAGGGATAGCGGGCGCTAAGCAGTTGCACGGCGTGGAGCTTTCCTACAACAACCTGATGGACGCCGACGCCGCCTGGAGGACCGTTTCAGATTTTGACCAGCAGACCGTTGCGGTGGTGAAACATGCCAACTCCTGTGGGTTGGCTTCCCACGACGATCAGGTCCAGGCGTACCAAAGGGCCTTTGACGGCGATTCTGTTTCAGCATTTGGGGGCATAGTCGCTTACAATCGGACAGTCACCGCAGAATCTGCCCTAGCCATGGGACCTGTATTTTACGAAGTGGTGGTTGCGCCGTGTTACGAGCCTGAAGCCCTGGAAACACTTCAGAAAAAACGGAATCTGCGTATCCTGGAAGTTCAACCCGCCCATGGTCCCCGGCCATACGACGTGAGACCCATCACCGGCGGTATCCTAGTGCAAACATCAGATTCCATCGACGAAGATCCGGCGGGCTGGAAAACGGCTACGGACAGAGCCCCCAGCGAAGAGGAGTTAAAAGACCTGGCGTTTGCCTGGAAAGCCGCAAAACACATCAAATCCAACGCCATTGTCTTGGTGAAAGACATGGCCTTGGTGGGCATGGGGGCCGGACAACCAAACCGGGTGGTTAGCGTCCACCTTTCCCAGAGGACGGCCGGTGAAAAGGCCAAAGGCAGCGTGTTGGCCTCGGATGCATTCTTTCCCTTTCCTGATAATATAGAGTTGGCGGCCGGGGCCGGGGTCACCGCCATCGTCCAGCCCGGCGGGTCGATACGCGATGAAGAAGTCATCGAAGCAGCCAACAAAGCCGGATTGGCGATGGTGTTCACCGGCGTCCGTCATTTTCGGCATTAGCCCATCGCTGGGTTAAGACCCTTGGCGTTTCAGGCGGCGGGCCTATGGGATGGAGGTAGGGATGAGCGCCACGGGAGACCGCGCCACGGTTGATATAGTTGTTCCCGTCTACAACGAAGAAAAGGCGTTGCCGCAGAGCATATCGATCCTGACCGAGTATCTCAGGGACAATCTGAGAAACCCCTGGCAGGTGATAATCGCCGACAACGCTTCCACAGACGGCACTCGGCGGGTTTCAGAAGACCTCTGCCAACGGTACGCGGGAGTCAGCTACCTGCCCATACCCCAAAAAGGCAGGGGGCGGGCCTTGCGAGCGGCCTGGTTGGATAGCTCCGCCGACATAGTCAGCTATATGGACGTGGACCTCTCCACAGGCTTGAGCCATCTTCCCCAGCTATTGGAAGCCCTTGATCAGGGTTATCACATAGCCATTGGCAGCCGTCTAAGCAAGGGCTCCCGGGTCACCCGTTCCTTCAAGCGGGAGGTCACCTCCAGGTCTTACAACCTTTTGATCAAATCCATGTTTCTAACTCCCTTCAATGATGCCCAATGCGGCTTCAAGGCGCTGACCAAGCAGGCGGCCCAGGCCATTGTCCCCAACATCAAAAACAATAACTGGTTCTTCGACACCGAATTGCTGATCATCGCGGCCAAACGGGGATATAAGATAAAATCGGTTCCGGTGAGATGGGATGACGACCCCAACACCACCGTCAATATCGCCCAGACAGCCACCGAAGATATCAAAGGACTTTTCCGGTTGCGCCTGGGTGGGATCCCCCCGGTGTCTCCTCCGCAAGACGCTTCAGCTTAAATCGTCGATCGGCGTCGTGTGGCTTGTGCTGGCGCTTGGCCTGGGCCCCTGAGCCAGCCAAACCTCATTCATGTCACTCTGCCAACCTAATACCATTTAAATCCCTAGCCGCGCCCTACCGATGTCATTCTGAGGCATCGATAGAGGCGAAGAATCCGGGAGGTGGGCGTCTCCGGCGCTGGAAGATGAACCTCGCCGCCCCACCCCAGATCCTTCCCTGTCGCTCAGGATGACAGTTGGGGTGGGGATGATCACCGGGCCGAGGGTGAACAGCCGATCGATGGATGACACGCCAGATTTGCCCATGCCTGTTGCCACAGGGCTGGAGCTTGCATACACTGCATTGCCGGGCGAATACGCCCATATGCGAAAGTCAATTGCAGAGGAGTTGCATCATGGACCTGGGTTTGAAAGGAAAGACGGCAATCATAACCGGAGGGAGCAGCGGTATCGGAAAGGCGGTGGCGCGTGAATTCGGCCGGGAAGGCGTGGAAGTCGCCTTGGTCTCCAGGACCATCGAGAATCTGGAGGCGACAGCCAAGGAGTTGGCGGCCGAGACGGGCGGGCGGTACATATCTATCGCCGCCGACATGAGCGACGAAAACTCCATCAAAGCCATGGTCCAGCAGGCGGCTCAGGAACTGGGACACCTGGATATCCTGATCAATGGCGCAGCTCGGGTGGGCGGCAGCCGTCCTCCTCCCATTTTGTCGGAGATCACCGAAGAAGATTTCTGGGACGACATGAAGACCAAGGTGTTGGGGTACCTAACCTGCGCCAGGGAGGTCGCTCCCTACATGGCCAGCCAGGGTTGGGGGCGCATCATCAACATCAGCGGCCTCGCCGCACGGCAATCGGGGACCATCATCGGCAGCATGCGCAATGTGTCCGTTGCCGCCATGACTAAGAACCTGGCCGACCAACTGGGGCCCCAGGGCATTAACGTCACGGTGGTGCACCCGGGCCTTACCCGCACTGAGCGGACGGCGGCAATTGTCGAGGGGCAGATGAGCAGCCAGGGCATCACTGCCGAAGAGGCGGAAAAAAGGATGGCGTCCAACATATCCATTGGAAGAATGGTCGACGCCGAAGAAATAGCCTACGTCATCACGTTCCTGGCGTCGCCCAAGTCGATCTCGATCAACGGCGACGCCATAGCCACAGCGGGAGGATCGGGCCGGTCGATTCACTACTGATTTAAAGCATATTCGACGCCGGGTAATCTTGGCCTTCATGGGGCGGCTTTTGGCGAGATGCGGGGGCATGGCATTCCGCGCCCCTAAGGACGAACATATTCATGGAATATCCGGCGGCCGGTGTTCCAGCCGTTCCTGCTCCACCGTCACCACCTGCCCCGTGTTCAATATAACGTGGCAAGCCGCCGAGGGCTCGTGGGGCTGGTCCACGCTTTTCTGGTGCACTGTACTTTCCACCACGCCGTAGCGCCCGGCATACAGTCCGCGGATCACAGCGACGGGATCGCCCCGCCGAAAGGTCTGGGCCATCAATTTGACCACCCTCCGATTGCAGCATTACGCTGAATCTAGAGAGCGGTCACACGGCGGCGCAAGCGTGCTGTGTCTTTTTAAATCGGCCAGGCCGACGTTGGCCGGCGGAATCACAAACGCACTTATATAAGGAGGCAGGTATGGGCTGGTCTACGCATCATCCGGTGGGGTTGATTTACTACGCTCCACAGCATTGCTACCGGGGATATACCCTGACCACTAATAACCGGGGGCTTCACGCCAACTTAATCGATATGGAGGGCAGGATTTGCCACCGGTGGCACTCTGACGAGGGTATCGGCTACGCCTATCTGCTGCCCAACGGCCACCTGTTGTTGCGGACCAATCCTCCTGAAGACGCCGGCGGCGCCGAAAAGATAGGCGGATCGTCAGCCGCCCTGCTGGAACTGGATTGGGAGAGCAACGTGGTCTGGGAACACCGCGACCCCTTGATCCACCACGACTACGAGAGACTGCCCAACGGCAACACCCTGTTGCTGCTTTTCCAACTGCTTTCTGCTGAGTTGACTGCCCAAGTCCGGGGCGGCCGCACCTCGGACGATGACCCGGAGCAGATGTTTGGCGACAAGATTCAGGAGATAACCCCAGACGGCAAGGTTGTCTACGAGTGGCGTTCCTGGGAGCATTTGAACGTGGAAGAAGACATCATCTGCCCTCTAGAAGACCGTAACGAGTGGACCCATGGCAATTCATTGAACCTCACCCCCGAAGGGGACCTGCTGGTAAGCTACCGAGTGATCAGCACTGTGGGAATCGTGGACAAGGCCAGCGGCGATTTCAAGTGGAAGTGGGGGCCTGGCGAAGTCGACCACCAGCACCACCCTACCTGGTTGGATAATGGCCGGGTCTTGATCTTCGACAACGGTTATCACCGTCCCCGATCCAGCTTTTCCAGGGTCATAGAAGTCGACCCGGCCACAAATGAGATCGCCTGGGAATACAAGGGCAACCCAGCTTTGTCCTTTTACAGCCAGGCCGTCAGCAGTTGCGAGCGGCAGCCCAACGGCAACACGCTGATCTGCGAGGGTTCGCCAGGGAGGATATTTGAGGTGACGCTCAATGGGGAGATCGTGTGGGAGTACATCAACCCACTATTCGTCACCGGCGCCAACCGGGCAAATCCCACGGACCTTTCCAACGCCGTTTTCCGGGCTCACCGTTATGGCCCTGACCATCCGGCGCTGGAGGGCAAAGACCTGGACCCGGCGCGCTACGCCAACATGAACAGGCTCTACGCCAAAGGTTAAGCGGAAATCTGAAAGGATGGTTCGACAGGCTCACCATGATCAGAGGAGACGCACGTCTCGTTCGTCCTGAGCTTGTCGAAGGATGCTCCAATCCCGGATTCGTGGTTTCGCGTTCAGGCAAGATGATGAACCTTATTAGGGAGTTTCATTCCAACCAATAGGAGATAGAAGAATGTACGTAGCCACCAACCGGATCAACGTCCGAAAACCCCACGGACCAGATTTGGAGGAGTTGTTCAAAGAACGGGGCGGCCTAGAACAAGTCCCGGGATTCCTACGGTTCGAGCTTTGGCAGGCAAAGGTAGAAGCCGAGCACGAGGAATTCCTCGTGGTGTCGCATTGGGAGTCCGCGGAGGCTCATGACCTATGGACCCAAAGCGAGGCGTTCCGCCGGGCACACTCGGGAATGCGGTCTGACTTCATCATGGGTCCCGGTGGTTCCAGCGCCTATGAAGTTCGACTGGCGTTTCAAGCCGAAGGTTAGTCAACCGCCGATCCCTGCTATAATCCCGGCGTTCAACCTACTCGTAAATCTGCGCCGGGAAGGCAGGAGGATTGGATATGAAACGCGCCGTTGAGTTTTACAGCGAGGGATTCAAGCTTTGCGGCGATGTTTACACGCCCGACGGCCTTGCCCCCGGCGAGACCCGGTCAGCGGTGCTGCTGTGCCACGGCTACACCGGGGTGAAGGACTTGTACCTTCCAGATAACGCCAGGATCCTAAACCAGGCCGGGTACATCGTTATGACCTTTGATTACAAAGGTTGGGGCGAAAGCGAGGGATCCCGCAGCAGGTTGGCGCCCTACGGCCGGGTGGCCGACGTTCAGGCGGCAATGACCTTTTTGGGGATGCAATCAGAGGTGGATGAAAACCGCATCGGGCTCTACGGCACCAGCTACGGCGGAGCCACCGTGTCCTGGGTCGGCGCTATCGACCAGCGGCCTCAATGCATCGTCAGCGTAGTGGGCATCGGCCACGGCGCCCGGTGGATGAGCCGCGTGCGACGCGTGGACGAGTGGTTCGACCTGCTGGAGCGTTCGAAATCGGACCGTGAGCAACGGGCAACGACCGGCGACTCACAGATGGTGGAGCGCAGTGATATCCTGCTGCCGGACCGGCAATCGGCCGAATTGGCTGCCGCCGCCCGCCGCAACAATCCGGCGGCCGTCGGCACGATTCCCATGGAATACGTGGACGACACCATAGGCTTCAATCCCGAATGGATAGTCGATAAGATATCCCCGAGGCCTATCCTGTTCATTACATCAGACAACGACCGGCTGGTGTTGCAAGAAGAATCGGAACAGCTATACGCTCATGCAAAGGAACCGAAAAAGCTGGTGGTGTTAAAGGGATACGGACACTATGAGGTCTACCAAGAGCCCGCCTTCACCGAGGTGATGGCGGCAACCCTGGAGTGGTTCCAAGAGCACCTGCCGGCGCAGTAGATTCTGATGGCGTCCTTCTGACTTTCAAAACTGCCTCTTAGCGGGATAACCGGTATGCCGCATGTCCCTGATGGGTTCTCCCGGAATGTTATTGGCGTCCACGGGAAGGCAGGAGCCGATTGGCTTGGCGGGCTTGCTGGAACCATCGATGAGTGCGAGCGGAGTTGGTCGATCAAGGTAATGCCTCCCTTCGCTAATCTGTCATCCAACTATGTGACCCTGGTTACCCGATCCGATGGCACGGAAGCGGTCTTGAAGTTGGGTGTCCCCGATGAAGGATTCCAAACGGAAATGGAAGCGCTGCGGCTTTATGACGGCCGTGGAATGGTGAGATTGTTGAAGGCGGACGGTGGACTAGGCGCTATGCTTCTAGAGCGCGTTAAACCGGGGACGTTGCTATCCACCGTAATCGACGATGTGCAGGCGGCCTCGATATGCGCCGAAGTGATGAGGCGATTACGGCTGCCGCTACCCATGGAGCACCGGTTTCCTACCGTCTCTACGTGGGCCTCGGGATTAGAGAACCTACGGTTTCGTTTCGACGGTTCAACTGGCCCCTTCCCGGCGTATTTGGTCGATAAGGCTGAAAGGATATTTTCAGAGCTTATTGGAACTATGGGTGATCTGGTGCTTCTTCATGGAGACCTTCACCAAATGAATATTCTGTCGGCAACGCGCGAACCTTGGCTGGCCATCGATCCTAAAGGCGTTGTTGGAGAGGCAGAATACGAAGTCGGCGCCTTTATGCGCAACGGCCTGGCTCCTGGAGAGAATCTGGAACGCCTGCTGGCCCGGCGCGTAGACCAGCTTGCCGATGAATTGGGGTTCGACCGAGAGCGGATTCTCGGCTGGTCGTTGGCCCAAGCGGTGCTTTCCGCATGGTGGAGTTACGAGGATACCGGTAATGTCGGCGATGAAGGAATCATTTGTGCAGAGTCACTTGCGAAGTTGTGACGGTTCACCCAAAGGTTAAGCCACCACCGCAATCGCCTCTATCTCGATCATCAACTCGGGCTGCACCAAGGCCTTTACCTCCACCATGGTGCTGGCGGGATAGTCCTTGGGGAAGTATTCCGCTCTGATTTCGTGGATGTCGGAATAGTGCTCCGCCACGTTGGTCACGAAGACGGTGACTTTAACAACGTCATCCATGGTTGCCCCGCCTTGGACCAGCACCGATTTCAAGTTCTCCAACACCTGGCGGGTCTGGGCGCGGATGTCCCCCTTTCCCACAATCTCTCCCTGGGCGTTACGCGACACCTGGCCCGACACAAACACCATTTTCCCCGCAGGGACCTCAACGCCGTGGGACATGATTCCGTTGGGTGTGGACAATATGGGGCTTACCAGAATCGTCTTGGCCATGAATGCTCCTTATTCGCATCTGATGAATCAACCCGCATAGCTAATCCATTGAACGATAAATCAACAGGGGCGCCCAAAGTCGGGCGCCCCTTCAAATCAACATAGATTGGCAGTGAATCCGCTCCCGCTCCAACTCTCCCCCATTGATGTGCAGAGGGCAAATCCCTTCCCCCATAAAGGGGGAAGGTTAGGATGGGGGCCAGTTCCCTCAGACTTTGAGCCCCATCAGATAACTAAGCCTGCCCCGCCTTCTTGATAGCCGTAGCCAGGTCTTCCTGGCTCACATCACCACCCAGCAACTCGCCGCCGATGAAATAGCTGGGGGTCCCTCCTACGCCCCTGGTCTTGGCCGCCTCGTATTCGTTCATTACCGTGGGCAAGTACTCGCGGGATTCCAGTTTGGGAGATAGCTCATCCCAGTCCAAGCCGCTCTGCTGAGCGAACCCCCGAAACACCGTCGGGTCGGCCAGATCCACGCCCGTCGTCCAATAGGCTTTGGCCAGCGAATGGTGGAACTCGGAGTCTTTCCCCTTTTCCTTGGCGAAGGCGGTGGCTTCGTGGGCGAGCTTGGTGTCGGGAGACCAATGGGGGCGATGTATCTCCAGCCCCGCTCCCTTGGCCCGGTCCCGCATGGCTTGGTTCACTTCCGTCTCGGTCTCGCCGTCCCGGATGGGGCGAAGCTCACCTTCCGGCGGCTTGTCCGGGCGAAGCAGGTAGGGCCTGCGGTCAACCGATATGGAGATATTCGCGGGTAGCTCCGCGGAAATCTTGTCGAGCCTGCCCAGGCCGACGTAGCAATAGGGTCAAGTGTAGTCAAATCACATGGTGACTTCTACGGATTTGGCGGTTGTCATGGCATTCCTCCTAACCTGGTATGAGTGGGCCTATGGGCTCGTCCGCGGCGTAATCCTTCGGGAAGCACTGCCAGCACTTAAATTAGAACACGATTCAAAGAGAGCTCAACGGGCGTACAGGATTCTTGGACAGCGCCAAAATCACTTCCACTCTGCGTCGGGAGGCCAGATATTGTGGCTTCCCCGGGCGGCGCCTTGGAGCCCCTGTTCCCGCCAATCTGCCGTGGTGTCCCGCCATTTTATGAAGTGGGGCGCCTCGGTGTGGGCCTGGAACGCCGCTTCGTCTTTGTATACCTCGTAGAGCCAAACCCGGTTGGAGTCGCCGGCGTCCTGCACTACGTCGAACCGCAGGCAGCCGGGCTCGTCATTCACCGAACCTTTGGCGTCGTCCAAAAGGGCGGCGATGAATTCATCCTTGTGGCCTTCTTTGATCTGTATTGGCGCTACTATGATGTACATTCGGTCCCTCCCACGGCAAATTTTCTGCGCGCCCCTAGAGGTCTGGCCGGAAAGCCATTGGCCGGGTTTCGCGCTACGCCAGACAGACGTATTATAGTCTTATGTGGCATGATAGTATCTGTAATACGGTTCAAGAACCCACTCTTACATCGACAATCGTCGCTAAGAAAACGACGACTTGGGGAGAATCGGGGTTTCCGTCCGAGTTTCTAGGACGCTTTATCCAACTCCGCCTGCACCCGATTCCGGAAATCTTCGGCGCCCAGGCGCAGCAATCCCCAAGCGGAGATGGTCACGAAATTGGCGCCCAAACCAATGAACTCGGCCACCCCGGCGGCGTCGGCCGGGGAGTTTCCACCCACTCCCACCGACTTGCCGGCCGCCCTAATCTTGGGAACGACCTGGCGCATTTGCTCCCGCACTGCCTCCGGGCCTGGGTTGCCCATGCTCTGGCCCAGGTCTCCGGCCGCCACGTGGATGATGTCCACTCCGGGCACGCCAAGGATTGCGTCCAGGTTTTCCACCGCATCGGTCTCTTCGCACATGGGAATGACGAGCACCTGGGAATTGACCCATTTGGTGGATTCGGCCCTGTTGGTGTTGACGCCGTAGTCGTGGGGCCTGCCCCCGCCCACTCCCCGGTGGCCTTCGGGATAATACCGGGCGGCCCGGGCTACCGATTCCGCCTCTTCTTTGGTGTTTATATGGGGGACGATGATTCCTTGAACGCCCCGGTCCAGGAAGCGCAAAATGGTGTCGTCGGCGTGGTTGGGGATACGGGCGATGGGAGTGATGCCGAAGGCTTCGGCCGCCCGCACCATGTGCTCAACCTGGTCCAGGTCCGAAGGTCCATGCTCGCAATCGATCATTACGAAGTCGTACCCGATGGCGCCCATGATCTCAACTAGGTCCGGCGCATAGCGGGTGATGATGGCCCCAAAAACCACTTCGCCGTTGGAAAGTTTGGCCTTGGTGTGATTAGTCTGCATGTATTGCTGGCTCCGTTTTTGGGATTTGGTATTTGGGACGGGGAATTTATTCTGTCCCCACGCGCATTAAAGAAGGGCATTATGGGACATGACCCGTCACCTCGATCCTCTCCCCTTGCGGGAGAGGACGAACAAAGTCCTTTCCCCCTTGCGGGAGAGGAGGAACAAAGTCCTTTCCCCCTTGCGGGAGAGGAGGAACAAAGTCCCTTCCCCCTTGCGGGGGAAGGTTAGGATGGGGGCCGGTGTCCTGACCTTAATTACACGGCTTCGATCACCGCGAAGGCGTCCCCGCGGTGGTCTCTTGGAAGTGGGGCATCACCTGGGTGGCGAACAATTCTATGGACCGCATCACCTTTTCGTGAGGCAATCCGGCGAATCCGAAGTTGCCGAAAATGTGGTTGATGCCCGCCGCCTGGGTCTGCTTGATTCGTTCAATGACCACCTCAGGCGTGCCTCGCAGGGGCGGAAGGCCGGCATGGCCCAAATCGTCACGCCGGTCCCTATCGTTCTGGCGGTTGGCCCAATGCTCGTAACCCGGGGGAACGTTGCCGTTCTTATCGGTGGGCATGCCGATGGCGCCATTCGTTCCGTCGGACCGCAAGATACGGGAGGAGAAATCTTCCAGCCCGATGGGGTCGTTCTCCGCCTCCTCCATGGTGGGGGCGACGTAAATGCTCTTGGACATGGGCGGGTCCAGGTGGTCGTGGGGGTGGCCGTATTCGTCCATCTTCTCCCGCCACAGTTTTATGACCTGCGGCGCCTGGCCCATGATGTCGGTGGGCCCGCCGGCGATCACCTGTATCTGGCGGCTGGCGGCGAAATCCACGCTGGCGGGGCTGGTGCTGACCGCCTGGAACAATGGCGGATGAGGCTTTTGCAAAGGCTTGGGCATAACCAACAGGTCGTCCACGTTGGTGAATTTTCCGTGGTAAGTCAGCCTTTCTTCGGTCCAAGCTTTAATGATGACGTCAACGGCCTCGGCGAAACGCTCCCGGCTCTCATTGATATCCACGCCGATGCCGTCGAACTCCTGCCTTTGGTAACCGGCGCCAATGCCGAAATTGAACCTTCCTCCGCTGATTACGTCCAGCATCGCGGTCTCTTCGGCCACCAGAATAGGATTATGCAGCGGCAAGACGATGACAGCGGTTCCGATGCGGATTCGCTCGGTGCGGGCGGCGACCGCGCCGAGGAAGGAGAAAATCCCGGAAAGCAGGCCGTGGCGGGAGAAACGGTGCTCGCCCAGCCACGCTTCGTCGATGCCCATCTTGTCCGCGAATACCACTTGCTCCAACGCCTGGTTCAAGGCGTCCCTTTGAGTGAAATCTTCGTGCCAGGGGACGATGGTGAAGATACCGAATTTCATGGTGTCCTCCTAAGAATTCTTGACCGCCGGGGGATGACCGGAGTGATGACCGGAGTGAAGATCTTTGGCGGCGGCTGGGTGTTGGCCTTTGTTCGTGAAGCTAACGGCAGCATACAAGCTCTATACTTGGGATTCAAGGGCCGCCGACTCGTTGGGCGACATGGCGCGTGACACCCGGAATCTGCGGCGGTACGATTCGACGTAAGGGCGACACAAGGGCAATCCGGCCCAGCCGGAAGTTTTCATTCCCAGAGTTTGAACTTGGGAGAGAGGCATGACAGAGGGAAGGCAGGATTCATCTAGTAGCCCGGAGCGCGATGAGCAGTGGCCTATCATCAAGGCCCAGCCCAGGAGCTTTTTCAAAGCTCCTTTGTGCATCGATATGGATCAATTGCAAGCCGACGTTGCGTTCATCGGCGTGCCCTTCGATCAAGTACCTTCGGGCGGCCGGGAGCGCGTTTCGGCCCCGACGCCATCCGAGATGCTCCCCGGGCCTACTCCTATGCCGATCCCTACGGACGGCAAATAGAGGCTGAAGGGTACTTTGATATTGACACCGGGGGAGATCTGTTGAAGGGCGTCACAATGGCCGACTGCGGCAATATCACGGTGGTGCCTTCTGATGTGACTGGGAATTTCGACAAGCTGACCAAGGCGTGGAGAAGGCCGTGGAGAAGGGGGCCTTGCCCGTGGTGGTGGGCGGAGACCACGCCATCACCTTCCCGGCGGTGCGGGGCTTTAGCCGCTTCGCTCCATTAAACATGGTCCACTTCGACGCCCACATGGATTACACGCACGACGTTCAAGGGGTGTTTCATACCCATGGGAGTCCCATCCGGCGTTGCCACGAACTGCCATTCGTCGATCACATAACATCCGTGGGAATACGCACTGCCCGCAGAAAGCAGTATGAAGAATCCCAGCAAGATGGGAATCTGGTGATAACGACCAAGCGTTTCCACCAATTGGGGCCCCGTGCCGTAGTCGACCTGATACCCAAAGGCGAAAACCTGTACATCACCCTGGACATCGACGTCATGGACCCCAGCCAGGCGCCAGGTACTGGTACTCCAGAGACCGGAGGACTGGGGTATCAAGAGATGTGGGAGTGTCTTGCCGCCCTGGTGGAGAAGTGCAATCTGGTGGGATTCGATCTGGTGGAGGTGGCCCCGCCCTACGACTCATCGGAGATAACCGTTCAGATGGCTGCCAGCCTGATCATAGACATCCTGGCGGCCCGGTTTCCGTCCCAGTAGGCATGGCCGGCTGAAAATCTCGCATAACCTTCGGCCATCAGCTGCTATGACGGCCAGCTATGCCAGCCACCACCATAGCCCTAGTGCTATCCACACTACCAGGCCCACCATGAGAATCCCCCACAAATATGGGTTCATATAGCGTTCCCCGCATTCACTCTGCTAGCCAGGCTCACCATTCCTATGCCAATCGTTGGAATAATTTCTTTTGCCGAATCATTCCGCCAGGGCATCTGTCACCTTCACTGCCGCCTCTGGAGAGACCCATTGAGTCCACTCGGCTTCGTTTGCCTTGAGCTAATGGCTGTGGCGTTGAAGGTCAAGCCATTTTTCGCCATGTATGCCTCGGCCTCAGCGGCTGTTTCCGATGTGAGATCCCACTTCCTCAGAAATTCGATAACTTCCGGCGCTCTCTGGACCAAGCTGGGGTGGACTGCGATGGTTATGTCGGCAGGGCCATAGTTGCAAGCCTTGGTGGTAAACCAGCAAAAGTCCGAGTAGGGCGGCTCCTCCAACCGGGTAAGCTCAAGGCTTGAATGCAAGGTCGGCGCCCATAGGTAACCCAGCCAAGGTTCGCCGTTGTCGTAGGCGGTCTTCAGAGAGTTGAACAAGTCGTCCTGGTCCGCTGACTTCCGCAGGGTTAAAACGTCGTCCAGGCCATAGGCATCCACCATCTGGGTGTTGATTTCTTCACACGACCAGCCGATTGGACAATCAACCAAAACAGCTTTTCCTTCACTGACGGCATCCGAAAAAATTTCCGTGTGTTGTCTGATATCTTGCACCGTCTTTAACTCGGGAGCCACCGGGTCAATGCCTCGCTCCGGGTCGCCCTCAATCACGTAGGAAGGAACGATAAATGCACTCTGCCAGTTGTCTTTTATGCTCTTTCCGACTGGAATGACCTGCTTATTTGACAACGCCCTGTCCCACTCTTCCTGCTGATTGGGAAGCCAGATTTCCAACGTCACGTGGACTTCGCCATCCAGTAGGTTTTGGAATAGCGACAAGGTGCCCCCGAAAACTGCGTCAGTGGGGTATCCGTAGCCCTTCTCGACGATGAAACGGGCGATCTCGTTTTGTATCTTGGCGCTGTTCCAGTTCAGGTCTGCGAATATGATGGTCTCCTTGGCGGCCGATTCTGACGGCGCCGTTTCTCTGCACGCTACTGGAACCAGTAGGAGCACGGTCGCGACCAATCCGATAAAGATTTTAATCAAAAAAGAACTATTATGATGCTGATTGTTGTCCATTCACCCTCTTGTCAGTTGATTTCCAGGTATACGGCGCGAACGGCCCTGCGGGTTGGGGACAGCCGCTACGGCCAACTCCACTGGAACCTGGCGTAGTGGGCGTTTCTGCCGGTGTTGTCCCATGCCATGCCGTGGTCGTTGCATGTGCTGCCCGCGCCCTTGGCCAGGGCCAGTTTGGAGCTGACCGGGTGGCCCGTGTTTTCCAACCGTAAGGGTGAACGCCGTCTCGGGCCGGCTTTGATCCCTTCAATGTGGAATTCCATGATTCCGGGAATGACGACGCTGCGTTCGAGCCCCCTTGCCCGGAAATCTATCTCCACGTATTTTGTCCCCTTGAAATCCGTGGTCAGGGACATCCACGCCGCCATCGGGCCGCCAATCTCTCCGGAGAGAATCCGGCCCAGGGCTTCACGCTGGCCGGGATTCGCCCGCTGATCGACGTAGAATGCCGTCGTCCAGTTTCCAGCGCCCATTGTTCCAGGTGTGTAGGCGGCGATTACGAAGACTAGCCCGTCCAAGGAAACGCCGTTGTGCTCGCCCTGCCCGATGCGAAACGCGAATCCAACATCACAATGCCCCTCGGTGGGCTCACCGGAGGAGCCGGGAATCACGCAGGGGCAGAGAATCTGGCAGTTGCAGTTCTCAAAGTACTCGCCCTCTAGAGGTCTGGCCGGAAAGCCATTGGCCGGGTTTCGCGCTACGCCAGACAGACGTATTATAGTCTTATGTGGCATGATAGTGTCTGTAATACAGTTCAAGAACCCACTGTTACATCGACAATCGTCACTAAGAAAACGGCAGCTTGGAGAGAATCGGGGTTTCCGTCCGAGTTTCTAGGTTCCACTTGTCCGTCGCCGCAGTCATGGAAGGTCACTCCTGATAGGAAAAGGATTCGACCGTACTCGGTGGCAAGGGCAGAGTGTAGCCGGGCCGCAAAATAGTGTCAACGCCAATCCGGGACGCTCTTTTGCTTGCTGTTACAATGGCCGCGAACCACTGCCGTTACATGTTATGGAGGACAAGAATGGCCGCAACCGATGTAATTTCCACGTCGCTGGAACGCAACTGGAGCATGGTGGGCCGGGCGCTGGAGGGCCTGGACGACGCGATGTTAGCTCGCCAGCCCAACGATGACAGCAATTCCATAGCCTGGCTTATGTTTCACATGAACCGGGTAGTGGACCTATTTTTCAACGAGCGGCTCCAGTCCAAACCCCATATCTGGGTCGCGGACGGATGGCACCAGAAATTTGGCATGGACGACAATTCCGCAAACAACGGCCAAGGCTGGACCAAAGACCAACTCGCCCAGTGGACACCTCCTTCCAAAGAGGTGCTGTTGGCGTATTCCGAGGCGGTCAAGGAGTGCGCCCGGGAATACTTGAATGCTTTGACCGACGAAGAATTGGCAGGCAGCGTAATGGTTCAGCCCGCCAACGAGCCCCGGCTGATCTCCGATCTGCTGGGCGTCTTCGTCTTTGACAACATCACCCATGGCGGGCAGATCGCCTACCTGCGCGGGTATTACCAGGGTATGGGCTGGTTCGTGTAGCCTGATCTGCGGGCAGCCCGATTAGCGTGCAGCCTGTTTGGTAGGTGATTATGAATCGTTTAGGAATCTCAATCTCAGGAGGGTTGGGCCCGGCGGAAGCAGTGGAGTGCGTCCAGTTGGCTGAGGAATTGGGATACGAATCCGCCTGGATGGCCGAGGGCCACGGCGGAGACCAATTCAGCATTTTGACCGCCTGCGCCCTGTCCACCCAGCGTATCCGCCTGGGAACCAGCATCACTAGCGTTTACGTTCGCACGGCGCCTACCATCGCCATGGCCGCCGCGTGCGTGGACCACTTCTCCAACGGGCGGTTTGTGCTGGGGGTGGGCTCCAGCTACAAGGTCCAGGTGGAGCCCGAGCATGGCCTGGAGTTCACCAAACCGGTGACCAGGCTTAGGGAAACCGTGGACGTAGTCCGCGGATTGCTGAAGGACAGCCGGGTCTCCTATCAGGGCGAGGTCGTAAAGATCAAGGAATTCGACCTTTGGTTCCAGCCCTTGCGGCGGGAGATCCCGATCTATGTCGCCGCGGTGCGTCCTCGAATGCTGGAAATCACCGGTGAGATATCCCGGGCGCCTTGCTGACCTGGTGCACGCTTGACCACGCCGCCGCCGCGGCCCACCACGTTGCCGAGGGCGCTAGACGAGCGGGCAAAAATCCCAAAGACGTGGAAGTGGCTTCCCTCATATCATGCGCGGCGTCGGAAAACCTGGACACGGCGCGGGATTCCTTCCGGCCGGTGATCGCCAGCTACGCGGGCCGTTTCCCCAGATACCGCCGCCTGATGGCCGAGTCGGGTTTTGCCGATGAGGTGGACGCGGTGCGCCGGGCTTGGCAGTCGGGCAACGAAGAAGAAGCGCGCCGGTTGGTGCCCACGGGGTTGATCGATAAGATCGGCGTAGTGGGCACTCCGGAACAGTGCCGCGCCAAACTAGAAGAATACCGGGATGCGGGCATTTCATTGCCCATTGTCTCGCCCAGGGTGTCTGGGCCCGGCGCCAAACAGAGCGCCATGGAGATCATCCGAGCCTGCGCGCCCCGGTAGCATTACCCTGGTAACGTTGATCCGGGACAGGAAGGTGGATTGGACGCCACGTCGCCTGATGGGTTAGCCTTACCCACCGAAGTACCCAAAATTTCTCAAAATGGAGTTGGTAAATGGCAGACACAGGCCGCAAGATGGTCGAGATTGCCCAGAGTACGGTTTCGTCCGTGCCGGCAAAAGAAGTCCATGACCGGGTCGTAGCCGGTGAACCGCTGGTGATTTTGGATGTACGAGAGCCAGATGAGTGGGCCAATGGCGTGATTGAAAGCGCGACATTGCTGTCTCGCGGCCGCATCGAAGGCCGGTTGGAAGAAGTGGTTCCCGACAAAGACGCCGCGATCGTGATCCATTGAGGCGGCACCGGACGATCTGCCCTTGCAGGGCAGACACTGAAAGCCATGGGATACACCAACGTGGCCTACATGGACCCCGGTTTCAGCGGTTGGAAAGAGCAGGGATTGCCGTTTGTCACTCCTGATTCCAAGTAATGTTCTAACGAAAACCTCAAAATAAGTTGGATTTTTAACGCCCCGGCCTGAAACAGCTGGGGCGTTGTTTTTGAGGGTTTGCTAACGGTTTGCTAACGCAATTCTGAGGTGGCCATTTCGGCAGGCGTGGATTTAGCCGACTCCATCGCCGCGTCAAACTGCGCCGCTGCCGCCTCCTGGACACCTGGCAGGCAATGGCTGTAAAGGTCAAGAGTTATCACAACGGATGCGTGGCCGAGCCTCTCCGCGACCGTTTTTGGGCTTACCCCTTGCTCTAGGTACAGCGAGGCCATGGTATGTCTCAAATCATGGAGTCGAACCCCTTCAAGTCCGATGCGCTTCATTAACTGCCGAAAGGCGTTTGATAGGGTCATTGGGGATCTGGGTGACCCAACAGGGTGGCTGAAAACCAAAGTGTTATCGGTTAGGGGTATCCCCAACGCCTCTGCGTACCTGGCTTAGTTCTCCCTGTGCGCCCTCAATTCAAGGCACGAGGCCGGTGATAGCGATATAGTACGACGGCCTGCGGTAGTCTGGCTCCTGATAAATAAACTCCCCAGTGTTGAGCCTCTGAAGCGTTTGAACCACCCGGAGAGTCATCAACTCCACGTCAATATCTCGCCAGCGTAGACCTAATAACTCAGAGCGCCGGAGTCCTGTCCAGGTCAGAGTGTGGAAGAAAGGATGCCATTGTGTATCCTGGCAAGCTTCTAGTACTACAACGACGCGTTATGAGAAAACACGCTCAGGTCTTCTTCTTCAGCTACGGACCGTTCATCATGGGAGACTCGCACTCGTTCGTTGCCAGCTTCAAAATCCGCCCACGAGTTACCTTGTAGGATAACACGTCGTTGTAGTACTAGGACCCGGTGGACCTCCGGTCTGCTTAAAGCCCGCATTTCTTTCCTTGCGACTCTTGGTGGCTTTACCGCCTCCGCAACGTTCCTGGGAAGACTCCGCCATTCTACCGCTTGGCTTAAGGCTTGCTTCAAAAGGTGGTGGTGCTTAACGATAGTCGAGGCCGCGAGCGTTTTACTCTTCTCCAAATAGTAATGCTGGATATGTTCCGGGTTGAGCTCGGTCACGGGATATGACCCAACCCAGCGATTAGATGTTTGGCTCGATATTGGTAGCCTTCGAATGTTTTTGGCCGAACCAGTGTACTGACGTAGTTGGTTAACCAACGTTGCAGAAACGCTCCAACGGTATCCTTTGTGGGCTTGATATACCCACCTGTATCCATCTGATGTTGAAGCTCGGCCATAAGCGGTAGAATGGCGGAGTCTTCCTTTGTCATTGAAAGCCCGGACGGAACTAGGCAAGCAGAAGTCTCTGTGGATGACCGGGATAGCTATCCCTGCCAAGGTGTGCAGTCCATAGCGAAAAGGTGATCCATGGACGAGCAAGCACCGCGGAGCACGACAATCATCAATGTCGGCTGGTCCACCAAAAAGGCGACCATGATTGCGGCACTCACACCGCCCATGACGAGGGTGTATTCAAAGGCAACAGCGCCTGTCTCGCTTGGCAGTAAGCTCAGGGTTCTATCTTTGAGCCAAGATAATTTTCCGACCATGTTTCCTATCCATATACCGTCGCACCAGATAACTCAACAATTTGGTTTGGATATCTATCGTCTCAGAACTTGATTCGAACCAGTGATGTCAAACCGGTCCCAATGTGTCCCAAACACTCCCAGGGAGCAGGCCTGCCCGGACACCCCAAAGCCTCAAACCTAGCTGTGGGAAGAACTCCGGGTCAACTCCGTCGGAATCTGTTCAGAGTTGAGGGGAAGTGAGCAACCGGCGGCATTCCAGGAGGGGATTGAGACCTCTGGCCCGCCAGGTGCCAAAGAGGGATGCCAAGGTCATCTTGCTGTCGGCGCCCTGCCCTGAGCGGGTGCCGCCGCTGATCTTGCGACTGGTTACCAGATGCCGCAGGCTCCGCTCGGCGGCGTTGTTGTCTGAGGGCACGGCTGGGTCCGACACGAAGACAAACAGTTCCTTGATGAACCGTTCCATGCGCCGGCAGAGCTTGGCCTGAACCGCCAGGGGATCTTTAAGGAAAGGCCGCGCCAAGACCATTAGTTTCTCCTCCAGCATTAGCTGGGTGCGATGGCCTGGCTGGGCTCGGGGAAGGACCGAGGCCTTGGCCTCCGTGTAGACCTGGTGAACCGCCTCGGCCCACTGAGCCAGCCCAGCGTCTTCTGGGTACAACCCTTTCAGGTCATGGATATCCCGCAGCAGATGAGCCCAGCACCGTTGCTTCAGGCCCGGGTAGTGGTTATAGGCCGCGTAGAAATCACTGACCAACACTCCGCTGAAGGAGGAATCCAGCACCTCATCCACCACCCCCTTATCCCGACCCCGACGCAGGAAGTATCGTTCGCTGGGAGTGCTGAAGGTCCAAACATAGCCGTTGCTCCCGTCCTGGCGCCAGCCGGTTTCGTCGCCCTGCACCACGGGACTGGCGCGGACTTGCTCGAGCACCTCTCGCACCGCCGTCTCAGCCTGACGGGCTACTCCATGGACGGCCTCGACGATGGCGCCAACACTCAGGTGCAACTGATGGACGCTCTCCAGGTACCATTGGATGATTCTTATGGGCAACCGTCCCTCCTCCCGCAGGGTCACCATCAGGCTTACCAGATTGACCCCCAGGCGCTGCTGGCCCAGAACCACCCCCTGCAGGGCCTCTTTGGGCAGCCGGCGCCGCTGGCATACCGGACAGATGCGGGCTACCAGGGCGTGCTCGGTCACTTCTACCGGAGCCACCGGTAGCTCAATGACTTCCCGAGTTCGCTGTACCCATCCGCCGTTCAGGTGAGTCCCGCAGTCGGGACAGACCGCCACGGCATGCTCCACCCGCCGGGTAGGAGTCATGCGCTGGCGGGCGAAGCCATGGCGGCGCGGCTTTCTGGGCTCCTTTTTCTCCGGCGCTTGCCGGCTGGAGTGCGGCTGATTACCCGGCATCCCCGACGACCCGCGCCGGTTGGGACGGGATTCCAGAACCCCAATCCGCCTTTGCAAATCGGCAATGACTGCCCGCTGGCCGGCAATTATCTCCAGCAGAGTTTCGCCACTCGCCGCGTTCAGGTCTAGTTCAGTGTCCACCTCCCTGGTATGCCACAACTCCCCCGGCCATGCCAGCGTTTTTCCAACGGCTTTGAGCCAATTCACCTCATCAAGTCTGAACAGTTACCTCCGTCGACCAATGGTGGCAGATTGACGCGGAGGTGTGGGAACATAGGCCCATTAGCCGCATCTACTACCGGGTGACGCTGGAGGACGGCATACGCCTGGAGGTGTTCAAGAACATGGACCATGGGGGTTGGTATCAGCGATGATCGGCAACCGAGGGAAAAGGGGTGGACATTGGGCCTGGCGGCTCCCGGAACATCAAGATGGCCAAGATGGTCTGTGAGCCGAGCCACGGAGACCCCCTGGTCCAGGCTTCACTTATCGGATTAGCTCTTCAACGATGACGGTATAAGGCTGATAACCGATTATAACCAGATAAAAGTCATTATAGTCATAACGGTCACCGTCTCTCAGAAATACCAGTGAGTTTGGTTCCGGGTTAATTTTGTCAATGACGACGGTCTTGAGCTCCCGGTTGGAATTGTGCAGATTGATCTTGAATGCCAACTCGCCGGGTTGAGTGGTCCAGGTAATTCGCCACTCATCTGCCCGGACTCGGAAGTGAGTGGTGGTCTGGAGAAAGTCTCCGGTCCATCGGTCGACTTCCTGCCACACTATAGGGCGTCTTGGCGTCGGAGTAGCACGAAAAGGTGTTGGCGTCGGAGACCGCGGTGTTGCGGTGGGTGCCGCCGTGGTGGGAGCGATAGCCGCTATGGTGGCCCCGACAACTGCCTCGACAGTTGCAGGCGGCTTTGGGGTAGGCTGAGGTGTTGGCGAGGGCATCGCAGTCGAAGTGGGCCCAGCGGTGGGCGTCGGAGTATTCGGAACCAGAGTCGGAGCAACTGTTGATGTCGGAGGCGGTAAGGGAGTCGGACAAGCCGCCGGTGGGACTAGCGTAGCGGTCGGCAAAGCCGCTTTCACTGCCGCAGACACCGTGGCTGGAATGTCCGGTGTTGGAGCCGAAGTGGGTGTAGGCTGAACCGTACAGCCAAAAAGGATCGCCAAACTAATGACGATTAGAATAAGGAATTTGGTAGTTTTTTCCATAGCGAGTTTCCCGTGGCCCGATCGGCGATCATCCGGCGATCATCCGGCGATCATCCGGCGATCATCCGGCGATCATCCGGCGATCATCCGGCGATCATCCGGCGATCATCCGGCGATCATCCGACGGATTATACACGCTTATATTTGAAGGATCTGGTTGTAAATGGAGTGGATCACTACCGGGTGGTTGGAGGACGGCCAGAGCCTGGAGGTGTTCAAGAACATGGACCACGGGGGTTGGTATCAGGAGTCGCGAATAATGCCAACGCTTTGTAGTTCATGGTTACTTATGCCACGCCCAGGGCTTGGGCTACACTGTGCCAGCCGTTATCATCTTCCCCTTCCATCCGGGCCAGGTAACGTGCGGTGGTAGCGATACTCCGGTGGCCTAGAAACTCGGACGGAAACCCCGATTCTCCCCAAGCTGCCGTTTTCTTAGCGACGATTATCGATGTAACAGGCGGTTCTTGAACCGTATTACAGATACTATCATGCCACATAAGACTATAATACGTCTGTCTGGCGTAGCGCGAAACCCGGCCAATGGCTTTCCGGCCAGACCTCTAGTATTACAACGTCAGTTCAGGGAGGGATGTGGGGTGATGCCCGCATGGCGGCGCGGCGCTTGGCATGGGAGCGTTTGGCCCGTTCGTTACTGTCCTGCGTATCCTCAAGCCACCGCAGCAACTCGGTTGGCCCGAACCGTTCCCGGGGCAGCATTTCCCGCACCACCCGGTAGACCTGCGGCCTCGTGATCCGGGGCATCTTTTCCCCCCCAAGCCTGTTGCAGGCTCAGCAGAAAAGCTCCGCCCAGCAGGCACAGGGCCACGTGGTGATGCCAGCCAGCCCAGGTGCGGGTCTCGTACTCGTCCAGGCCTACGTCGCTTTTCTCCGTCTCAAACTCCGTTTCTATACGCCAACGGGAGCCTCCCACGTATGCCAGGGTCTCCAACGGGGTATCCTCCGGAGCATTGGACAGGTAGTAGCGGGGTTCGCTGCCGTCCAGGTTCCGGCGGTAGACGGCCCAGTGGATTTCGCCGGGCTTGCGCCTGCTGGTCGGTCGCACCCTCTGGGCGCTGAAAAGGTAGCTGCGTGGTCCCTGGCTTCCCTCGGCCACCGTAATCTCACGCCAGGCCTCCTCCGGCAACTCGTCGCTGCGCTGCTCCATGGTCCGGCGCTGACCGTCTCGCAGCCTGGGTTTGCGGGGACGCCCGAATCCCTGATACTCCGCACTGGTCCAGGCAGGCTCCGGCGGCCACACCGTAAAGCCGGACGGAACGTCCAGCACGTACCACATCCCCAAGGCCGCCAGGCCCTCCCGGAAGGACGGCGACATCCCAAAGGCGTCGTCCGCCGCGACCCATCCAGCCTTCAGGTGGCCCCGCTCCTGTGCCCGCCCCACCATCTCCAAGGCCAACTCCGTCTTGGACCGGTAGCCCTGCCTATCCTCCGGCACACCCGCCGCCTCACACCGGTCTTTGTCCGAGGTCCAACTCTCGGGCAGATACAGCCCCTTGTCCACCAATGCCCGTCCCAACGGGCTGACATAGGCCAGGAACATCCCCGCCTGGCAGTTGGCCACCTTCCCCAGCCTCCCGCAGTACTGCCGGGCCACTCCCACCGACTTCCTCCCCTGCTTGGGAAAGTCGCTGCCGTCCAGCGCCCACACCCCTTCCGGATGCTCCAGCCGGGTTCCCAGGTACTCCTGCAGCCGTCCTATAATCACCTCATCGTCCCAGGGAGAATCGGTGAGAAACCGCTGCATCCCTCGGGCTGACCCCGGAACCGTCTCCGACAGGTTCTCAGCGTTGCGCCGCTCCCCAGACTGTACCAGCAGGGCCTGGAGATAATGACCGCTGTGCTCCCGCGTCTCCCGGCGGCCAAACAGCGGCGCGAAGTAAGCGTGAAAATCCCGAAATGACCCGTACACCTGCTCGAAAGCTGACGCATCCACATCCCCACCTCACCTGCCTATTCCCTCTCCAGCTACACAGTTATCCTATCAAACTAACTGACGTTGTAATACTAGGAAGCCGCTCAGCAAAAACCGGCCGTCGCCATTACTTTATCCAAACATTGATTCCAAGTTCTTCGCACGCTGGTCTGACAAATTCTTCATCTTCACTGGCGACCACCCAAAGTTGGTCGACGATAGCTGAAGGATAGTCGTGTCTAAATAGGACCCGAAGCAGGCATAGGGCATGCTACCCTAACGTGATGTCAAAAGCCGTTTTCAGAATCGAGTTGCAAACCGGTTCAGGCCATCAAACCGTTGATTAAAGTAGCCATCGATGCGTAAACGCAGATCGTTCATCGTTTTGCTACCCGGGTTTATTGCTATTTCGTTGGCCCGGCTTCTCCATCCATTGGCCGGCGGCTCAGGAATTGCGCCCGTCGCGATGAGGACGTATGCCGGTTCGTCCGTCCGGGACCGGGTAGTATTCTCCAAGAAGATAACACGGCGCTCGTTCTTGACCGGCCTGCTAGTACTACAACGACGCGTTATGAGAAAACACGCTCAGGTCTTCTTCTTCAGCTACGGACCGTTCATCATGGGAGACTCGCACTCGTTCGTTGCCAGCTTCAAAATCCGCCCACGAGTTACCTTGTAGGATAACGCGTCGTTGTAGTACTAGGTGTGATGCTTGCGGCAACAGGATGTTCGGCAGCTTCCCGCTGGGGACTCCCCACGTCCCTACCCCAGCCACCCGAAGGCCGGCAAACCCTGGTGAGCGAACCAAATTCGACGTGTGCATCATCGGGTCTGGCCCAGCCGGGGTGGTACTTGGCCTTGATCTTGCCCGCAGGGGCTTAAAAACGATCATCATTGAATCGGGTGCAGAGCCAGGTTCAGACGAGACCAGACAATCCGCTGAAGCGTTGGACATCTACCGCAGCTCGGGCCCATTAGAATACCCTGTGTCGTCGACACGTTTTCGCGCTCTGGGAGGCACGTCGAATTTGTGGTCGGGCCGTTCCCCGCGACTTCACCCGATCGATTTCGAAAGGAACCCGTATACGCCGCAGAATGCGTCATGGCCTATCTCGTATCCCGACATCGAGCCGTACTACGAACATGCTGAAATCACGCTGGGAGTCAGGGGTGACAAGCTGTCGGGTTTTCACGCGCCTCGAAAAAACGATCTCCCGGGCTCTGTCAGCAGCATCGCAGACCTGAAGGCGCTTTTAAAAAACATTGGAATCACGCTTGACCAAACGCCAACCTCCAGCGTCAGTGAGGGGCCGGGGCCGGTCCGCGTTTCGCGGGATTTGCTTCCCCAGTTCACAGAATCTACCGGTGCGACGCTAATGTCAGGTCAAACGGTCACGGCGTTAGTATCCGGTGCAGACGGCCAAATTACCGCCGCGCGAGTCCAGTCGCTGGACCGCTCTACGACGACAGTGGCTGCCCATAATTTCGTGATCGCTTGTGGCGCTTTAGAATCGGCGCGGCTGCTCCTGCTATCCCGATCGGAGGTTTTCCCCAGCGGAATCGGAAACACGAGTGGCATAGTAGGCCGCTATTTCATGGAACATCCGAACGTCACCTTTCGAGGAACCGCACCAAATGACCGTATCATAAACATCGCGCGAAGCCACCAGTTCTACGAATCTTTTAAGCACCGGGGATTGGGCAGCGTAATCCTCCGATTCTGGGGGCTGGGCGAGCCCCGTCGGCTCATCATCGGGGCCACGGTGGAAATGGAGCCATTGGCGGAGAACCGCATCTCCCTTGCGGACGGCATCTCTGACCACTTCGGGAATCCTGGGCTCGATCTCTCTTTAAGGTTTACAGGAAGGGACAATCAGACGTTGAAGGAAGTGCGCACGCTGATCCGTGATATTTATGGTAATCTCGGCGTGAGGGATATTTCCGAGGGAGAGATGTCCTGGTCTCACCACCACCTCGGAGGCTGTCGAATGGGGGACGACCCAAATACCAGCGTGACCAACCGCAACCTTCGTGTGCACGACTTACCAAACCTGTATGTCGTTGGCAGCAGCGTGTTCGTCACTGGCGGTGCCTCTCACCCCACGCTGGCGATAACGGCGCTATCCCACCGTCTCGCCGACCACCTGACCGAATAACTGAGCAAGTGATTTGCGCAGCGTCGATAAACTGCACCCCAGTCCAAACACCTGTTGGACTCGGGGGAGGTCCATGCAACCGGAGTCCCATTCGACCATACCATTACATAAGCAATATCGGGGCATAGTCGTGCCAGGCATCCTCCGCTCATCGGACCGCCTGCTTGGCCTCCTGTCTCAATCAAACGATGGGCGACCAGGCGGCGGCCCACTTCGAGGATGCCCTGGCTTTTTGCCGCAACGCGGGATACCGTCCCGAGTTGGCCTGGACCTGCTGCGACTACGCCGACATGCTGAGGGACAGGAACAGCGAAGGCGACCGGGCGAAGTCCGTTGCACTACTGGACGAGTCCCTGGCCATCTCCAGCGACCTGGGTATGCGGCCATTGATGGAGCGGGTGCTGTCCCGCCGGGAGATCCTTCGGGCGTGATGCAGGGTGTGGCGGAGGTGGTTAAGAGGAAGCTGGCGGGCCGCATGGGATGATACAGCAACTGAGAAAGCTTCAGGAGCCCCTCTCCCGGACCGTTTCCTGGCTTGGAAGGAAACTGCCTTATTGACCTGCCTCAGATTCATGCGATCTAAATGAGAGAACCGTTTGTGTTGGACCATGATATGGGATTGCGTCAGATTCACGTAATTGCGTACCATCTCCAGCGTCGAATGGCCCAGTATTTGTTGCATATCAATCTAGTTTGGTTCAGAGGTGCTTGGCAGCATGGCTATTTGTAACCAATGCAACCAGGAAATTAATCAGGACGCAAATTTTTGCCCGTATTGCGGAGCCGTGAGAGACAGCGTGGTGACTGAACTTCATGGCACAGTGATCGATTCTTCCCTGAATCTCGCTAAACCCTTTGTCCCTGGCCATAAGCGCGCACAATTGGTAAAAGCATTTTTAGTTATAACCATCCTACTTAACGTAGTTTTGATTGTGCCCGCATATGCCGAAACGCGCCCGAATTACCTACCAGGATCACATCCTTTGGATTTTCTCTGGCTGTTTTGGTTTTTCAATTTTTTGATCACAGCGATTCTTTTCCTAATGTGGATTTATCGATCCAATAAGAATTTGACTGCCCTGGGTGCGGGCGAAACGGACTTCTCCCCGAGAAGTTCCGTGCTATGGTGGTTTGTTCCGATCATGAATATCTACAAGCCTAAAAAAATTGTTGAAGAAATCTGGGAATGGAGCGTGGGAATGGACACTCCCCTTCTTTCGTTGTGGTGGTGGTTATTTGTCATAGACCACTATGGCCTTCCATTCCTCGACTCCAGTAGTTGGGGGTCTCTAATTACTCTGTTAATAGACACACCTGCCGCCGTGTTGGCTATCATGGTGGTGCACAAGATTGATGCTGCACAGGCGGCCAAGATGAGTGCGTCGTACCTGAAAGCCATGGGATACACCAACGTGGCCTACATGGACCCCGGTTTCAGCGGTTAGAAGGAGCAGGGATTGCCCTTTGTGACTCCTGGTTCCAAATAAAGCCTTAACGGCGGCCCCGATAAAGATTGGAATTACGAACGCCCCGGCCAGCAATGACCGGGGCGTTTGGCATCAGGCGCGACCGGGATTTTTGATCGGCTACTGGGCCGTGGTGCCGCCGTCGATGACCAGTTCTGAGCCGGTCACGAATGACGATTCGTCGGAAGCCAGGTAAAGCATACCGTAGGCGATGTCGTCGGCCGTGCCAACACGGCCTATAGGCACCCTAGACCGGATGTTTTCTAGGTATTCGGCATTGGCGTACCCACGTTGAGTAAGCGGGGTATGGGCGTAACCCGGATGCACTGAGTTCACGCGGATGTTCTCTTTCGCGTATTGAATGGCGACCGATTTTGTGAACAACCTGATCGCTCCCTTGGCAGCGTGGTAGGCGGTGGAAGTTTCGCTGCCCACCAGCCCGTAGATGGACGACACGTTGATGATGGACCCGCCGCCGATCTTGCGCATCTCTGGAATCGCATGCTTTGTGCCCAGAAACGCGCCCTTGGCGTGGATGTTCATCTGGGTGTCCCACACTTCTTCCGTGGTGTCTTCGACCTTGAACCTAGCTCCGGTGCCAGCATTGTTGACCAGAATGTCAAGCTTGCCGTAATTGGACACGGTGGCGCGAATCGCGTCGATCCAATCCTGCTCGTTGGTCACGTCCAGCCGCAGGAACATGGCTTCCCCGCCGAGTTCGTTTATTTGCGCGGCGGTCTTTTGGCCCAATTCCTCGTTTATGTCGGTCAACATAACCTTGGCGCCCTCCCTGGCGAAAAGCCGGGCCGCCGCACCGCCGAAGCCCATCAGCTCTCCCTCGATCCCGCTGGCCGCCCCGGAAATCAAAGCTACCTTGCCTTCCAACCGCATGTCATGCCTCCTGAAGAAGGGTTTGGTGGAACGCGCCGATTATAACATCGGGTAAGAGGCAGGCAGGCGCCAATATTGAACCAGCGTAGTCAACCTGTTAAATGCGTTAGCCCGCCATCCCCATAGGGATTATTTGGATTGATGTGCTATTGTATGGGTGATTGCTTGAACCCTGTTGTGATAGGCGAGACCACTGCTACCATGCCGCCGATAGGATAGCGCGGGCTAATGCGAGATACCATCATCGCGATACACCGAGAGAAGGGAATTGGCTCCCCAGATTTCGTGTTCTCTCTCACCTTTGACATTGAGAACGAAGGCGAGCAGTGGATGGGAACGTGCCTAGACCTTGGTACGTCCACGTTTGGGGACACCATCGACGAGGCAAAGAATGAACTCAAAGAGGCTGTCATATTGCAGCTGGACGAAATGGAGCGCCTGGGATTTGTCTCCGAATACCTCGGAGAGAACCGCGTTTCCATCATTCGGCTCGCCGATGTTGAGAACTCCGGCGACTCTTCGTTCGCCCTCGGATCGGGCTAACCAATGCCTGACCAAGCTCTTTCTCACATAAAGGTTCTTGACTTCACCCAGCATTTGGCCGGGCCGTATTGCACTAAGTTGATGGCCGACCAAGGGGCCGACGTGATCAAGGTGGAGCGGCCCGGCGCCGGTGACCTGGCCAGGCGGTTGGGGCCTTACCCCGGCGACATACCCCATCCGGAAAAGAGCGGTCTGTTTCTCCACCTCAATACCAATAAACGCAGTATCACGCTAGACCTGGCCACCGGCGCCGGCAGAAACATCGCCAGGCAGCTGGCGGCCGACGCCGACGTGGTGGTCGAGAGCTTCCGGCCCGGGACCATGGCTTCTTTTGGTCTGGACTATCAATCCTTGAAGGCCGACAACCCAAATCTAGTCATGACATCCATATCCAACTTCGGCCAGACGGGGCCTTACCGGGATTTCCGCGGCTCGGACATCATTTTCTACGCCATGGGCGGCGAGATGATCGGCACGGGGCTGGCGGTTAGAGAGCCCGTGAAATTGGGGCCCAACGTCATCCTATACCAGGCCGGGGCCACGGCTTCGGTGGCCACCATGGGCGCGCTTTTCCTCGCCACGGATCCCGGAGATTCTCAGGGTCAGCACGTCGATGTTTCCATCATGGAAACCCAGGTGGGGTCCATCGACCGGAGGATGAGCGGACTTATCGCCTTCCAGTATACCGGCGAGACAAGCCAGCGGGAGCAGATGGGAGGGAGCAGCTATCCCACCGGGATTTTCCCTTGCGAAGACGGGTACTTTGCGCTGGCCGGCGGCCGGGTCTACTTCCCCAGAGCGGTGCGGATGATGGGCTCTCCCGACGAGCTTCAAGACCCCAAGTGGCACACGCCGCTGGCGCAGTCGGACCCGGAACTCAAGGAAGAGTTCGAGCAGATCTTTTACCCATGGATCTTGTCCAGGTCCAAGCAAGAGGCGTGGGAAGCGGCGCAAGGTGCGCTGGTCCTAAGCGCGCCTCTGAACACTATGGAAGACCTTTCCAACGAACCATTTTTCAACAGCCGGGGCGTGTTTGCCCAAGTGGATAATCCTGTAGCAGGCCGTCTCAAGCAAACGGGCCGGCCGTTCATCATGTCGGAATCCCCTTGGACGTTTCGGATGCCCGCGCCGTTATTGGGTGAACACAATCGGGAAGTGTTGACCGGGTTGGGATATTCCTCCGAAGACCTTATCTGCCTGCGCCAGATGGGCGTGATCTAGGAGCCGCCCATGGCAACCGTACGGCCACAGTCGAGACTTCCGTTAGATGGCATCAGAGTGCTGGAGTTCGGCGTTGTTTGGGCCGGTCCTTATTGCGCGGCGTTCCTGGCCGGCATGGGGGCTGAGGTCATCAAGATGGAGTCCACCAAGGTCTTCATCCCTTCGACCAGGGGCCAGACGCCGCGCCCAACCGAGGAGCTTTTGAAGACCCTGCCTCCGTCCGGCGGCGGTACTCCAGGCCGGGTCCCCGGGAAGCGTCCCTGGAACCGGATGCCCTTATTCAACGCCCACGGCAGCAACAAGGTAGGTATGACGGTCGACCTATTGCTACCCAAGGGCCAGGAAGTGCTGCGGCGATTGATATCTGTCTCCGACGTGATCGTGGAGAACAATCCCACCCAAACAATGGAGAAACTGGGAATTTCGTACGAGATGCTCAAAGAGATTAACCCCTCGATGATCCTGTTGCGGATGCCCGCTTACGCCAATGAGGGCCCCTATCAGAATCACCGGTCATTTGGCTTCCACATAGAAGGGGTCGTGGGCCATACTTTGATGCGCGGATATTCCGATATGGACGCGTCGGCCGCCACCAGCGTGTTGATGGGAGACGCCGCGTCGGGCACCCAGGGGGCGTTCGCGGTGCTGGCGGCATTGCATTACCGCCGGCGAACCGGCAAGGGCCAGTTAATCGAATTGTCCCAGGCTGAGAACCTGATCCCGTTCATGGGCGAGGCGTTCATGGACTTTTCGATGAACGGCCGCAACCAGTCGACGTTGGGCAACCGGCACCCGAACGGTATTCAGGGCTGTTACCCATGCCTGGGAGATGACCGCTGGGTTTGCATCACGATCAGAGCCGATGATGAATGGCGCGGTCTGCTTCACGCGATGGGGGAGCCCGCCTGGAGCCAGGATGAAAAGCTAAACGACCCCGTCGAACGGCGCCGGCGCCACGATGAGATCGACGAGAAGATCAGCGCCTGGACCAAATCCCTGGAACCTTACGACGTGATGCTGCGGCTTCAAGAAAAAGGCGTGGCCGCCGGGTCGGTGATGGACCAAAGGGACGCCTTCTCCGACCCGCATCTGAACCATCGAGGCGCGTTTGAAGAGGCCTACCAGGAAGACACGGGAACCCACTTATACCCCGGAGCGCCGTACAAAATGTCTGAGACCCCGGCCAAGATCCGCCGCGGTCCCGTACGGCTAGGCGAAGACAACCAGTATCTATATCAAGACCTTCTGGGCTACACCGATCAGGAATACGCCGCCCTGGAAGAAGAGGGACACATCGGGATGGACTATCATCCCGACGTGAAGTAGGCTTGCAGCATTGTTGTTTATTGATCGAGTATTGCGCTCAGTCCGGACAGCGCAGCAGGCTCGCTCATTGGCTCTGGGGTTGCCTTCATAAGCAACGAGGAGACCGGGTCGACTACCCCGGATATCCCTCGATCCATCGCGAACTTCATGTAACGAACGGCATCGAGTACGTTCCCAGCGGCGCTTGGCGAATCTTCGACGCTCATGCGTAACTCTAGTTCGAGTTGTGTTCCGCCGAACGCATCGCCTTCCAATCGAATGAAGGCGATCTTGCGGTCATTGAGGAAGGGCACGTACTCCGCGCCGAAGTGGACGCTTTCCGCCGGGAGTTCCGCGCCACCGAGCCCTTGGACTTTCGTTGTTTTCTTGCTCTCGACGCGTTCGGCATCTTGCATGTTGAAAAAGTCCATGTTGCCGCCGCTGACGATCTGGTAGGTGTTTTTGAGTTGGACACCGTTTCTCGACAGCACGTCGACGAGCGCATGGTGCACCAGCGTCGCGCCGAACTGGCTCTTGAGGTCATCACCCAGCAACGGTAAACCGGCGTTCTCGAACTTGGATGACCAATCCGCCGAGCGCGCGATTACAGACGGTATGCAATTGACAAACGCACACCGGGCCCGGAGTGCCGCCTCAGCATACAACTCAGACGCATTTTGACTACCGACAGGTAGAAAATTCACAACAACATGTGTTTCAATAAGTTTTAGGTGCTCAACGATTTCGTCCAGCGTTGCCCGTCCGCGCGCGTCAATCCTGTCTGCCGGTGATTTTCCCCGGCCATCGCTGAGGATCCCTTCACTTACCGGAACCCTTAGGTGGGGGACATCGGTGAATCTAAGCGCGTTATTCGGCCCTTCCCAAATCGCTTCCGATAGATCGAGGCCGATCTTCGAAATGTTGACGTCGTAGGCGGCTGTGAACCTAACGTCTGAGACCGCGTAACCGGCGCACACAACGTTCGTCAATCCGGCACACCCGCTAGATTCGAGTAATATTCCACCCCCTGAACCAAAGAGGAGGCGCAGTTTCCCACCCCAATGATGCCAACATTGACTGCGTTCATGGTTCCTCCGTCAAACGGCGCAACCGAGAGCGGTTCGTACCAGCGGTTAACCGGCGAAGTTAGGCATGACCTTGGTGGCGAAAAGCTCCAGTTGGCGCATCATCACGTTGTGGTCTACCAGGCCGGTGTTCAGCCACAGGAATAACTCGGGAAATTTTAGTTCTTTATGTAAACCCCGTATCTGTTCAGTGACCTGCTCCGGGGTGCCCTGGAAGACCAATCCTGGAGGGAAGCCGAAGGGTACGAACCAGGTGTTGAAAAACCATTCGAATTGGTCTCGTATCTCTTGGGCCTGCTCGGGCGTCTCTCCCAGACACAGAGCGCCGCCCATGGCCATTCCCTGGCCGTAACTCAGATTGCGGCCCGCGCCGTTTGCCTCGTCCATGTATACCTGAAACAGGGTTTTGCAAAACTCTACGTCGTCGCTGATGACCACCGGTGTGCCGCCTTCCCTGGCCCAGAAACGGGACGTGGTGGCGCTGAAGGTAAAGGGCGCGTAAACCGGCGGGTGGGGCTTCTGCAACGGATGGGGGCTGATTCCCAACTCTTTTAGGCTGCCGCCTTCTTGCGCGCCCTTGCCCCATTTTAGCGTCGCGGGCATGTCCCATTGGGTGTCCGGCGGCGGTATCTTCCAGAAGTGGCCGTCGTAGGAAAACGTGTCTTTGGTCCACGCCAGTTTGATGATCTCCCAAGCTTCTTCAAACGCGCGCCGGTTATCCAAGTCACGTTGCGACTTGTCGGAACTGGTCGCGCCGACTCCCAGAGCCTGACCCAGGGTGTTGACCCACCGGTCCTGGTATCCCCGGGCAAACCCGGCGTAGGCCCGACCGCCGGTCATTTGGTCCAGCATGGCCACGTCTTCGGCCACGTTCAATGGATTATGGGCCGGCAGCACCGTGGCCAGTTGTCCCACTTTGAGGTTTTTGGTCTGCATGCCGACAAACATGTCGAGCAATACCGGGTTTGTGGAAAGCTCGAAACCCTCGATGTGGAAATGGTGCTCGGTGAAGCCAAGGCCGTAATAGCCCATCTCATCGGCCAAGCGGGCCTGCTCGCCGATCTCCTGTAGCATTCGCTGGTACAGGTCGTCCCTGGCGCCCGCCATTCCCTGCTCCAACTCGTGGCGCCTGCCGATGGTGGGCAGCATAAAGAGGTGAAATTTCATAGCAAATTACCTAGATGACTCCTTGGTCTTTTAGTTGTTCCAAGTCGGCGGGGGATAAGCCCAAATAATGCTGGTAGACCGATTCGTTGTCGTAGCCCAGGGGGACTGATCCCCTCCAGATCTCGCCTGGCGTGTCCGAGAATTTGGGCGTGACGCCGACTCCCTTGACCTTTCGCCCCAGGGAGATGTCATCCCATTCGATATGAACGTTCCTGGCTTGGAAGTGTGGGTCCTCAGCCATATCTTTGGGGGTCATGATAGAGGAGCAACCGACCCGGGCGGCGTTCATGATCTCCACCACTTCTTTTACCGTGTGCTCCAGCACCCAACCTCTCAGGACGGCGTCGAACTCAATACCTACTGGGGAGTCCACTTCCGTCGCCGCCGGACGCCAATATGGGTCTACTGGTTCCAATCCCAAGACACCGCAGACACGGTCGAATACCGTCCCCACCGCAGCTATCACCACCCAGCCATCGCTGGCTTCGTAGGAGTCGTACGGTTGAGCCAGGCCGGCGGCGTTGCCCGACCGTTCCCGGTTCAACCCCAGTTCGTTGTAGGCTACCATGGTGCCCGCCAAGATGTGATGGACCGCCTCGTATTGGGCCAGGTCGATCACCTGCCCTTTCCCCGTGCGCTGCGCACTGATATATCCGGCAAGCGACGACCAGAGGCAGAACAGGGCGGTGATGAAGTCGGCGGTCCAAGGCGCGGCCCGCACGGGAGGGTCGGGGTCGGGAAAGCCAATCAGATTCATCATACCGCCAAACGCCTGGCCGATGAAGTCATAGGACGCCCGGTTCAGGTAATCGGGATGCCCGTATTGGCCGTAACCCGAAACGTGGGTTATGACCAGTTTTGGGTTGGCTTTTTTGATCGTTTCATCGTCTAGCCCCCATTTTTGGTAGGTGCCCGGAACAGAGCTTTCCATCCAGATGTCCACCTTGGGGATCATTTCCAGGAACATCTCCCTGCCTTTGGGGCTAGACATGTCCAGCGTGGTGTGAAAGCTGTTGCGGCGCATCTGGACCCAACCCGCCGCGACCGAGTCGCCGTTCTCCCCTTGAATGGGAAACTCCAGGGTTCGCCACAGTGCGTCACCCGGGCCGGGCTGCTCTAGTTGTATCACCTCGGCACCCATTTCCGCGGCCATGGCGGCGGCAAAGGGTTGGGCGACTAGGCTTCCCGTGGATAAAATACGCACCCCCTGGAGCGAGCCGAAGGGATTGGGTATCAGGGAAGCCATATCCTCAGGCATGCGAATCCTCCCTTGGTTTTCTCAAGACCGGAAAACTCGCCTGATTTGCGACGATTCAGAGCCATGCTACGTTGGCCGAATTCGATTTGCCATTGTGTAAGCAACTCAGCAAGGCAGGTCGAGTGGATGGGCATCAGTATAGGGGTTGAAGTGGGATAACAGAAGGGTTTCGAACCTTGCGGTGACCGGGCCGGAAACGCTAACGATAAAACGCTAACGATAAATGGAAGGCCCGGCAACCATGCCGGGCCTTCCTGCTTTGGGCGCCACGGAGCGTCGATACTACAACGATCTATCGCCTAGATGACACCCTCTTCTTTAAGCTGGTCCAGGTCAGCGGGTGAAAGGCCCAGATAACGCTGGTAGACCGACTCGTTGTCGTAACCCAATGGCACGGATCCCCGCCAAACCTCCCCCGGAGTTTTGGAAAACTTGGGTATGACCCCGGTTCCCTTGACCTTTCTCCCAAGATTGATATCTTCCCACTCGATGTGGACGTTTCGCATCTGGTAGTGGGGGTCCTCGGCCATGTCCTTGGGAGTCATGATGGCCGAGGCGGCGATCTGAGAGGAGTTCAACGTTTCCACCACTTCTTCCACACTATGATCCAACACCCAGCCGCGCAAGACGGCGTCGAACTCGATTCCGTCAGGAGAATCCGGTTCGTAACCAGCCGCCCGCCACTTGTCGTCACTACGGTCTAGGCCAATCACATCCAGCAGACGATCAAAACCGGGGCCGATCGCGGCGATGTTTACCCAGCCGTCGTTGGCCTGGAATGCGTCGTAGGGCTGAAAGATCCCCGCCGCATTCCCGTTGCGTTCCCGGGTCAACCCAAGCTCATAATAGGCGACCATTGTGCCTGCCAGCGTGTTGTGAACCGCCTCGTATTGGGCTAGATCGATGACTTGCCCCTCTCCCGTGCGTTGGGCGCTGATGTAGCCAGCCAGGGAGGACCAGATGCAGAAAAGCGCGGTGATGTAGTCGCCGGTCCAGGGAGTGGCTTTTACCGGTGGCTCAGGATCGGGGAAGCCGGTCAGGTTCATCAATCCGCCGAACGCTTGGCCGATGAAGTCGTAGGACGCTCTGGCCAGATAGTCTGGGTGCCCGTACTGGCCATAGCCCGATACGTGGCAGATCACCAATTTAGGGTTGGCTTTGAGGACAGTCTCGTCGTCTAATCCCCATTCTTTGTACGCGCCGGGAATGGAGCTTTCCATCCAGATGTCCACTTTGGGGATCAGTCCCAAGAACAACTCCTTGCCGTTTGGCGTTGAGAGATCGAGGGTGGTATGCAAAGTGTTTCGCCGATTTTGCACCCAACCGGCGGCGATGGTGGTGCCGTTGTCGCCATTGATGGGAAATTCCAAGTTGCGCCACACGGCATCCCCTTGGCCGGGCCGCTCGATTTGGATGACCTCGGCGCCCATCTCGGCCGCCATTGCGGCTGCGAAGGGTTGGGCGATTATGGTGCCGCTGGATAAGATGCGCACACCTTGGAGCGGTCCAAACGGGTTAGGTATCAGAGAAGCCATGTCTTCTTTCATACGGTTCCTCCATCGTAGTCTCGGGCGTAATCTTCGGGCGTAATCTTCGAGGAATTGGGCGCGTTTTGGCTGGGAATGAGCCGGGGCGTGCAATCAGGACACAGTATAGTGTCCAGGCCCCAGAAACAGAAGTGTTATTTGGGAGTGCGGAGAACCACCAAAAGCCCTTAAAAACCGAAAGGCGCACCGGCTATGGTGCGCCTTTCTTCTGGTTGCAAGCGGATTCTGGATTAGGCTATTTGTTTACTTGAGAACTTAGATATGCCACCTCGCTTTCCAGGGCCCAAAAATCGGTAAGTGACGCGTATTCATCTGGTAAATGGAATTCCACCAATCGTCCAACTGGACGTAGAGTTCGCCGAGCTCAGACCGGTAGACGTAATCGCCGCCGTGATCATCGTAAAACGCGGCGATGAAAGTTGGTGATGGATTCGCCGATGGCCTCGCTGACGCGTAGTTCCCGGTTAAGCTGAGGGGTTGGTTCGTTGATGTTCCTCGGGGTGGGATTGTTCCCGAAGCAGGTTGAGCGACCTCAAAACCGGGATGTCGGAGAAGCTGAAAAGCAGCGCCGGTTCTGAAGACGACCTGTTGACGTGCTCATGATAGGCCCAACCGGGCACACAGAACACGTCCTTTGTTTCCCAGTCCATACGCTGGCCGTCGACTACTGATGCGCCTTCGCCTTCCACCACGTGATAGATGGCGCTGGAAGTGTGGCGGTGGGCTTTGGTGCGCTCTCCCGGACGGAGCAGCTGGACGTGGCAGGCCATGGTGGGCATCACTGACCCGCCTGTTGTGGGATTCGTGTACTACAGGATAACGGCGTCGTAAGGGCTACCGTCTACCTCTGGAGCCAACCGGAACAAAGCTTCCTTGGACTTCTCCCATGGGTAGTGCATCAGTGGAGAATGGGCGCTATCGGAGGTTTGCCATGCCGGCGTCAGCGTCCCGGCGCCGTAACGGGCCAGGGTGGAATCCAACGCCTGGGTGATGGGTTGCACGTCTTCGGGATACGGCTCGTAGAACACCGCCTCCAGCATGTGGACCAGTGGAAGGTCCAGACCGTCCAACCAGATCATCGGCTCATCGGTGTCGTTGCCGTGGTCGTGCCACGTCCAATTGGGCGTGAGCACGAGGTCGCCTGGCCTCATGGGGATCTGGTCGCCGTCGACGGTGTTGTAGCCTCCCAGGCTTTCGATGACGAAACGCAGCGCTGCTGGGGTGTGCCGGTGCGCCCGGGCGACCTCTCCAGGCATGACAATCTGCAGGCCGGAAAACAGGCTGTTGGTAGTGGCGATGCGGCCGTCAAGTCCGGGATTAAGCAACATCAATACCCGGCGTTCAGCGTCCAGGGTGCCAACCAATTCCGCGGCCTTCATGGCCCTGGGCCGCAATTCCCGCCACGGCCAAAGGTGGGCCACCGCCTGGCTCTTGGGTTCGTCCACCAAAGCCCGCTCTTGCACGGTCCATAGAGCGCCCAGGCTGTTGGGCTGCAAATCCTGGTAAAAGCTCTGCAGTTCGTCCGCGGTAGCCGCCGATCTAGAAGGCTGAACCATCTCTCCCCCTGAACCGTATCAACCGGACTTTGCCGATGCTGAAATTATAGCTACACCTGAGCGGTCAAGCAATTGTGGCGTAGAACTCAATTTCGTGGGCTAAACGGCGCCACTCGTCCCGTCTTATGGAAACCGGCGTATCTCGTAGGGAAGGAGCGGTCCGAAACGATCGTGCAAAATCACCCGGGCGGCATCCTCATTTCCCATGCCCAGACTGCCCCAAGGGATCTTGACTTCGATGAATCTGGCATCTACTTCGATGAGCCGAGCCAGGGAGTCTGCGAAGTTGTGGAAAATCGGCTCCCCTTCGCTATCCTGGAGCGCAAGAGAGTAGTTCATGAAATACCGTGTGCTTGTCGCCTTGCCAGTTTCGACGAAACTTGGCTTTTGGGTTGTAACGTCTCCAATCGTGACCATGAACCGGGTCTCGGGCGACTCCTGGGCCTGAACCGGGACAACCTCGATCTCTAATATGGGCATTATCGGGATGCCGGGTACGAACTGGTCTGCGACTTCCTGGCCGGTGGTGGGTAAAGCCACGCCGCCTTCAAAGCGCAGGTATACAAAGGATTCGTCGTAAACCGCTTGTGTGGCCCATGTCCCGGTGATTCCAGACGCGCCTCTGCAGGTGAGACTCCAGACCAAGGAGACCCTTCTGAAGTGAAGGCTCCATCTTACGGAGGCAAGAATGACGCTTGATCGATCGGCCGGCTCTCGGCTAGCCGTTCTTCCAAGACCTTCCAAGACCCATTTTCTAAGACGAACCGAACTGCATGAAACTGGGACCCCTCGCCCTCACGCGCCAACTTTCCAAACACCGCGGCGGAGTCCGTTTGGACCTCGACTGACGAGAAGTGGAAGCGTATATCTAGTTGGGTAGGAAGGTTTTCCTCTATACCGCGTTTCCGTTCGTCTGTTGTCTCTTCCAATGCACTTTGAGCATGGAGGTCCAGCCACAGTTTGCCGTCCCCGGTGCGTAACGCCTTCTCCAACGATTCGTAAACCTGAATGACCGCGGTCTCCGGTGTCCCGTCCGCTGCCTCGATCTGTTGCCGCGGCAGGCCGGTAACTGTTGCCGTTGGCGCTGATTCGGCCGGTGGCGCTAATTCGGCCGGTGGCGTTGATTCGGCCGGTGGCGTTGATTCGGCCGGTGGCGCTAATTCAGTCGGAGGTATAGAAACGTCAGAAGTGCCGCAAGCCTGGTTCAGGAGCAACAGGCAAAGCCACATTGCTGAAAGGAGACTAGCCTTGCGCATGACCGCACACCCCGTTGCACTGAACTCCGTAGTTGATTCCCAGTTTTCTATTCCGTGGCGGAAGAACCGGTTGGCCTATCCATGCGGAAGAACCGGTTGGCCTATCCATATTGATAATAACGCTAAACGCATTTTGTTCACGACCAAAATTGGAGCCTTGAAGTGAAACAAACAATAGTTATTTTTTAGATGCCAAATAGCCGCTGAGGATGCGGCGTTCCCTGGCGATCAAGTCTCGACCGCAGACGAACTACCCAGATGGGGCTGTTTCTGGGAAATCGTTCCCCCGGGCCGGTGGCCTGTTTGCCGATGGCCCGTTTGCCGATGGCCCGTTTGCCGGTGGCGATTTTGATTGATTGTCCCATGGCCCTTTGCTAAACTCCTAGCTGCCCGATAAGTGGGGCGCGCTGCCGTGCGCTCCTGCTCCGGTGCAAACAAATATCTTGGAAATGCGATACTCGCTTTGGGGGTGAGGACATGAAGCTGGTCCTTTTTAACGAGTTTTCCTTAGGGGTAATCAAAGACGGCCGGGTGGTCGACGCCATGGCTGCTATGGATGGCCAGAAGTTTCGCCGGCCCCAAGACATGATTGAAGACGTGATCATCGGATGGGATGAGTTCCGCCCGAAGATAGAGGCCGCGATCGCGGGCAAAGATGGCGTGCCCATCGAAAGCGTCAGATTTCGGGCGCCGGTCCCCAAACCGGCCAAACTCATTTGCGCCGCGGTGAATTACCTGGAATTTGGTCAAAGGGAGCCCGCCATCTTGGATGCTTTCCTGAAGGCCCCAAACGCCGTGATTGGCAGCGGGGACACCTGCGAGCTTCCTCCGGTGGCGGCGTCGATCTTCCACCACGAGCCCGAAATGGCCTTCGTCATCGGCAAGACCGCCAGCAAGGTTAGCCAGGAAGAGGCCATGTCCCACGTATTCGGTTATTGCAACTTCCTGGACATGTCGGCTAGGGGATTGCAGGGCGCCGTGGGGAACAGCTTTTTCCTGGGAAAATGTTGGGATACGTTTGCTCCCATGGGGCCGGCCTTGGTGACGGCCGACGAGATTGCCGACCCCCAGAATTTGCAGGTAAGGCTCTGGAACAATGGTGAGCCCCGCCACGATTTCGCTACCAGCGACATGGCCCACCTGCTGCCGGAGTTGATCTCCGAATTCTCGAAGATCACCACCCTGGAGCCGGGGGATGTCATCGCCACCGGCGTGAATCACCAACATATCGGCGCCGTGCAGGACGGAGACGTCATTAGAATGGAAATCGAAGGTATGGGCCCGGCTCTGGTCATCAAGATCAGCGACCCGTCTCAGCGTGAATGGCCCCGGGGAATCGACAACGAATTCGCCGCGGGAATCATTGCCATGGCGCCCAAACGAGGATAACTACATGGATCCCAAGAGCGAGGGCTCCATAAGCCGCACTGTCGACGCCTTGAAGGCCCGAAACGTTGAAACTTTGGTCGTGGACGACGGCGCCCGAGCCTTGGACGCTCTCAAAGACCTGGTGCCTGAAGGGTCGGTGATCTTTAACAACACATCGGAGACCCTGGATTCAATCGGCTATTCCGACTTCGTGAAGGGCAATCCCAAATACCGGAACCTGCACGATGACATGGTGGCCGAGAAGGACCCGGTAAAGCAACGAGACATTCGCCGCCGCGCCACCTTGGCGGATTATTTCATCGGCAGCGTTCAAGCCATAGCTGAGACGGGCGAGGTGGTGGTGGCCAGCGGCTCGGGAAGCCAGATTGCCGCCTACGCATATAACGCCCGCCGCCTCATCTGGTTGGCGGGCGCCCAAAAGATCTGCCCCAGCCTGTCTGACGCCATCGACCGGGTCAGGGGCTATACGTTGCGACGCCACGATAGCTGGCTCCAAAACCGAGGCGGCAGCCCGGCGCCCATCGGCAAGCTCATGGTCTTCGAAAACGAACAGGTTGCCGGGAGGATTACCATGATTTTGATCAAAGAGACGTTGGGTTGGTAGACTTCGTATTCTTTGGCAGGCCTCGGCTTCTTCGGTAGAGACCCAGGCCTAGCAGTTGGCGGCCCCAAGAAGGTAAAATGGTGACCGGAAGATTCCAGGCGTTTTTGACCGGGTAAAGAATGACCCGGCTCTGTAATAAATACCCAATACAGCCAGCCAAGAAAGGTAGGGAGGCATAGGTATGGACTGGGGAATGGCGAATAGGTTGGCCCAATTGATCCAATCCGACGGGCGTTGCGTGTTCCTGCCCATAGACCACGGGTATTTCCAGGGTCCCACACGGAAGCTGGAACAACCGGCCAAGACCATACAGCCACTGTTGCCATACTCCGACGCCCTGTTTGTGACTCGGGGCGTTTTGCGCTCAGCCATCGACCCCGGCAACACCAAGCCGGTGGTCCTACGGGTCTCCGGCGGCACCAGCATGGTGGGCCACGATTTGGCCGACGAGGGGGTCACCACCAGCATGGAAGATGCTATCCGGTTGAACGCCTCGGCCGTTGGTATTTCCGTATTTATAGGCACCGAATACGAAAAGCAGTCCCTGCTGAACCTGGGCAAGCTGGTGGACGAGGGCGAAAAATACGGCATACCGGTGATGGCGGTAACCGCGGTCGGCAGGGAGTTAGAGCAGCGGGAATCCAGGTATCTAGCTCTGGCCTGCCGGATCTGCGCCGAACTGGGCGCCCGCGTCGTCAAGACCTATTGGTGCGACGACGGCTTCGACAAGGTTGTGACCGGCTGTCCGGTTCCCGTGATAATGGCCGGCGGTCCCCAGGCCGACACCGAGCTAGAGGTGCTGGAGTTTGTTCACGACGGCATGCAAAACGGCGCCATAGGGATAAATCTGGGGCGAAACATCTGGCAAAGCGATTACCCAGTCCCCATGATTCGGGCCCTGCGGCACGTCGTCCATGAGAACGGCTCGGTCAAGGAAGCCCAAGAGATATTCGACAGCGTAAAAGCAGGCAACGGCCAGTTGGCCGCAGTCTAGGGTTTCCGCTTCAACGGCGGCGCCGGGAAGAGAGCGGAGATCCCCCTCAATCCCCCTTTGCAAAGGGGGAGGTTGGTCCGCCGGCTTGTCCCCCCTTACGAAGGAGGGGATTTAGGGGAGGTCGAACACCACATCGAAGGCGAAAGCGCTGTGGGCATCCGCTTTTAACCACCGTAGAAATGAAACCCGTCGATAAGGATCATGCCTGTGGTCCACACCCGTCCACTAAAACCCCGGAGGTAGATGTTCTATGCGCGTGGCGATGTATTACAACAACCACGACGTGAGACTTGAAGAGATGGCTGTGCCGGAGATCGGCCCCGGAGAGTTGTTGCTGCGGGTGGAGGCCGGAGGATTGTGCGGCAGCGATGTCATGGAGTGGTATCGCATCCAGCGGGCACCCACGGTCCTAGGCCACGAGGTTTCGGGCCAGGTTGTGCAGACCGGTTCAGGAGTGGAGCGATATAGAGAAGGGGACCGGTTGGTGGTCACTCATCACGTTCCCTGCAACGCCTGCCGGTTTTGCCTGACCGGCCACCACACGGTCTGCGACACCTTGCGGGAGACCAATTTCGAGCCCGGCGGCTTTTCCGAGTATCTGAGGGTGCCGGAGATCAATGTGGACCGGGGCGTTTTCTCAATTCCTGACCAAGTATCTTTTGAAGACGCGTCTTTCACGGAGCCATTGGCCTGTGTGTACCGGGGCCAGAGACGGGCGAACATCCAACCGGGCCAGAGCGTGCTGGTCCTGGGCAGCGGGCTGGCGGGATTGCTTCATATCAATCTGGCCAGGGCGTTGGGGGCCGGACGCATCGTCGCCATCGATATGGTTGATTACCGGTTGGAAGCGGCGCGCAGGCTGGGCGCCGACGTGGCGTTTTCCGCATCTGAGGACGTGCCCGCCCGGCTGCGGGAGGTCAACGAAGGCCGTCTTGCCGACCTGGTGATCGTCTGCACCGGAGCGCCTCCGGCGCTGGACCAGGCCCTGCAATCGGTCGAGCGTGGCGGCACGGTGCTTTTCTTCGCCCCTACCGAGCCGGGCGTAAGTGTATCGGTGCCGGTTAACGACGTGTTCTTCCGCAATGACGCCACCTTGACCACGACCTACGCTGGGGCGCCCGCCGATCTCGGGACGGCCATGGAGCTGATCGCCTCAGGCCGGGTGCAGGTAGGCCAAATGATTAGCCACCGGCTGGGGCTCGGCGATGCCGGTCTGGGCTTTAAACTGACGGCCGATGCTAAAGAATCCTTGAAGGTGATTATAGAGCCCCAGAAATAGGGCGCCCCTCACCGGCAATAGCTCAACAGGAGGAAAGAACGAATGGCCACGGTCAACACGGTTCTGGGCCCCGTAGAGGCATCTGAGTTGGGATTTACGTTGAGCCACGAGCATGTATTGCTCAGCGCAGCCGGTGTCAGCCACACCTATCCAGGATTCATCGACCACCAGGCCGTGACAGATGAGGGCGGCGTGGCTCTGAAAGCAGCCTACGACGAAGGAGTGCGAACTATAGTCGATGTCACCACCTTCGACTTGGGCCGGAACATTCGGTTATTGGAAGAAGTTTCAAGAAGGAGCGGGGTCCACATCATAGCCTGCACCGGCAACCACTTGGCGGTTCCGCGGGATTTCGCTGCTTCCACACCCGATGCTATCGCGCCTCATTTCATTCGTGAGATTCGAGAGGGAATCGAAGATAGCGGCATCAAAGCGGGGATCATCAAAGTCGCCAGCGACCGCGGAGGCATCACCCCGCCCCAGGAGATCGTTCTGAGAGCCGCCGCCATCACACAAAGGGAGACCGGCGTGCGAATCTCCACCCACACTTGGTCACCCGACAGGGTTGGGGAGCAGCAGGTGCGCATCCTTGAGGAAGAAGGGGTCGATCTCAACCGGGTCTACGTGGGCCATAGCAACGACGACACCGACCTGGATTACTTACTGGGATTGCTGAACAAGGGTGTCTGGCTGGGGTTGGACCGGTATCCCGGCGGCCGAACGCCCGAGACGCCCAACTGGGAGAAGCGCACCGAGGTGGTCAAACAACTGATCGACGCGGGATTTGCCCACCGTCTTATGCTTTCCCATGATAATTCGGTGGTCAGCACCCAGGTGACCAAGGAACTGGCGGATCAACGGCGGGCGTTCAATCCCGACGGGTATTTGTTCATAACCCGGCGGGTCTTGCCCCGGCTTAAAGAGCTGGGCGCCACCGACCAGGATATAAACGCAATCATGGTGGATAACCCCCGACGCTTCTTCGGCGAAGATTAGCCGCATTTGGGCGATTATTTACGATTGCTGTTTATCAAGGCGCCGCCGGGGCCAGTCCGATTGCTCCAATTTGGAACTGGCCATGGCTTGAGCCTGTCACCACCGTAGTTTATACTAGGTACGCTTCGGGGAAGGTAGCCAGAAACTCGTTGCCTGATTTCTTAGCCGGATTGCATTAACGCTCTTTATTCAATCTAATTAATGGAGACGTGAACCGATGGATCTAGGCGCTGAAACCGATTTCATCAAGTTCCCCGCGCTGATTGAAATGGATAGAGAGTCATATTTCTTGGTGCAGGGCAAAGACGGCTACATGCTGCTGTCTACCGTCTGCCCTCATCACGGTGGCGAGGTTGTGGATTGGGGAACCTGCTTCATGTGCCCGGACCACGGATGGCGCTTCGAATACAAAGAAGGTGTTTGCGTCAACGGCCCCAACGCCCGTATGTGGTCCACCACGGTAAGTGTGGAAAACGGTAGGTTGATCGCCCAGGAGCCACTGCCCTGAGCCTTCAGGCCCCAGACAGATTTAATTCAGAACTATTTCAGTATTACCTGTGTCGCCAGTGTGAGGGTGCGGTAACCCATCGGCCGGACAGGAAAGGATAAAAGCGGAATGTCCGACCAAGACATCCAGGATTCACCCACGTCGCATGCCGCCGGAGTGACTTTGGCGGATGCTGTAGTTGCTCCCAGCTCGATCGCCACGCTGACCCCTCCCTCGCTATCGCTTGAATCCATCATCCCGATCGACCCCAGACAGAACGACGACTATCTGGAATTGCGGCGCCGGGTCAGGCAAGCTGGCATGTTGGAGAAACAACCTCTTTTCTACGCGATGAAGATTGTCCTAGGCGTCGCTTACTTAGGCATAGGGGTGGCCGTTATGGCGTTGGTGGATGGCCTGTGGTGGCAACTTCTCAACGCCGTCTTTGTAGGATTCGCCTTTTCTCAAATAGCGTTCATCGGTCACGACGCAGGGCATTATCAGATAGCCCGGTCGGCCCGGAGAAACGAATTGGCCGGACTGCTGGCCACCTTCCTTGTCGCTATGGACCTGAGCTGGTGGATGGATAAGCACAACCGTCATCACGCCAACCCCAATGTCGTGGGAGAAGACAGCGATATTGAGGTGTCGGTGTTCGCGTTCACCGAAGAACAGGTGTTAAGCAAAAACATCTGGCTGCGGCCGATAATCAGGTTCCAGGCCATTTTGTTTTTCCCCATTTTGACGCTGTCTTCTATTAGCCTGCGATTTGGCGGCGTTAACTACATCGTCAGGGGCGGGGAAGTAAAATACCCGGTTCTGGAACCGTTGTTATTGGCGGCCCATGCCTGCATCTATCTCAGCCTGCTGTATTTCCTTTTGGGGCCGTGGCATGGGGTGTTGTTCATGCTGGTTCACCAGGGAGTGGCAGGTCTGCTCATGGGCGGGACGTTTGCGCCCAACCATAAGGGCATGCCTGTTTTCGACAAGGATGCAGACATTGACTTCCTGCGCCTCCAGGTTTTGACGTCACGCAACGTCAAGGCCCATCCGATAACTGATGTGGTTTACGGCGGGCTTAACTATCAGATCGAGCACCACCTGTTTCCCAGTATGCCTCGGAGAAACCTACGACGCGCCCAAAAGATGGTCAGGGAATTTTGCCGGGAAAAATCGATCTCGTACCACGAAACCAGCGTCATAGGCTCCAATCTCGAGTTGCTGAGATTCCTCCACCAGGTGAGCCGACCCCTGAGAACGAAACAGGCCTAAAACTTGCCGCCGCCGGCCGGGGGCCGCTGATTAGAGGCTTCGGCGTACTTCTCTCTAGTCAGGAACCAGGTCCTCCAACCGCGGCATGACCTCTTTGGCCAGAAGGTTCATGGAGTTCTCCCATCGGGCTTGGTCTTCCATGTAGTCGTAGATGAGGACCAGTAAAGTTCCAAAACCTCCGGCATCGGAGTACAAACCCCGCAGCTTGGCTTCCACAGTGTCCGGCGAACCGATCAGCCACAGGTGTTCCGCCATGTATTCGGGAGTGACCGCCGAGTCGGGAAGATCCTGGTCGTGCTTGAACACCTTCAGCAGGTCGAAGGCGTCAAACAGGGGCAGCAGGTAGTCCCGCCACACCCGGCCCAGCATGCCGTTGACGGCGGCTTCGTAGGCTTCATCGTCGGAATCCGCCACGAATACGTCGCGCACTATCCTCCAATCCCTTCTGCTTGGAGTCTTACCCGTCCTTGCCGCGCCCTCCGCCACTGCCTCCCAATGGCTGGCGATGTACTCACTGTTCAAGCCTAGGCTCATGGGCATGAACCCGTGCTCTCCAGCTATCTTCAGGGTTTCAGACCCAATGCTCACCGAGGCGACGCCGATGGGCGGATGCGGCTTCTGGTACGGGGTTAGGAAATACTTCAAAGAACCGTACATGGTGTCGGGGAGGTTTACGTTCCAGAACTTTCCCTTGTACTGAAATGGGCCCTGATCCTCCCAAATCTTCAGGATGATCTCGATAGACTCCCGGGTCATCTCCCTGTGCTCGCCGGCGTTGCCGTCAACGTCGAATAACTCGTAGTCGCTTGGCAGGCCACCTGAACCGATGCCGAACATGAACCTTCCCTGGGCCAAGTGGTCAAGGTAAGCCACCCGGTGGGCGAGCTCGGCCGGGTGGTGATAGGGAAGCAGGTGGACACCGGTTGCCAGCACGATGTTTTTGGTGCGTTGCAACGCCTGCGCGATCATCAGATCAGGAGACGGGATCGGCTCCCAGGGGCTGGTGAAATGCTCGCCAATCCAGGCTTCTGAAAACCCCAGGTCATCGGCGAGGCTCAAGCAGTCCAGGTCCCATTGGTGGGCTTGAAACAGGTCTCGCTCCGGCGGATGTGAGGGCATCATAAATAACCCATGCTTCATGACCATCGCCTCCAGTAGCCGTTGGGAAGTGCGGCCCGCCACGGGGGCCGTCGACTTTGGATGCTACTCTAGCCCAGGCCTCCCCGTCCACCAAGCGTCAAAGATCTGACGGCGCCTGGAATTACCAACTGGCTTATAGAGGTGTGGGATAATGATGGCCGCAAATGCGAAGGGCGGTTGAATCAAAAAGCGGCCCGGATAGCACGTTAAGCCGGACAACACGTTAGGAAGGAGATGAATTGGTCCCAGTACGGTCATTGACAGATTCCGTCGGCAAGATGCGAGGCGCATTCTATGGGTGGTGGCTGGCCGGGATCGCCGCGCTGATAATGGTCATTGGCACCGTGCCGATCTTCCAAGGAATGCCGGCTTGGTTTGTGGTCTTGGAAAGCAATTTCGGCTGGAGCCGCGCCCAGCTCTCCCTGGCTTTCTCGCTGACCCGGGTCGAAGGGTCCATCATGGGGCCTATCTCCGGGTATCTCATCGACAAATTAGGCCCCCGGCGGATGGTCCTGATTGGTTTACTGGTTCTGGGCGGGGGGTTCCTGGCATTCAGCCGGGTGAACAACCTGTGGCAGTTTTACCTGGCGTTCATCATCATGAGTTCCGGCGCCGGATTGGGGACCTGGCTGCCCATGATGACGGTGCTGAACAGTTGGTTCATCAAGCGCCGGACCATGGCGATGGCCCTGGCGATGGAAGGATTCGCCGTGGGTGGCGTCGTGGTCGTCCCGGTGCTGGCCTGGGCCATAGACCCCGCGCGGTTCGGCGAAGACGGTTGGCGCAATGCCGCCGTCGTCATTGGCCTAGGGGTGATATTGCTAGCCTTCCCTATTTCCAGATTGGTTAGAAACAAGCCGGAAGATTACGGGTTGTTGCCCGACGGCAGCCCGCCCGATGACGGCGTCTCCACGGGAGTAGAAAAACGCCGGCCAGTCAAAGAGGGGATTGAATACACTTGGCAGCAGGCGCTGCGAACCCGGGCCTTCTGGCTTATAACCATGGGTCACGCCTGTTCCTCCATCGTCATCGTCACCTTGATGGTTCACTTGGGGACCATGCTAACCGACCAAGGATTTTCGCTACAGACCGTGGGGTGGGTAGTGGCCACCCAAACCGGTGTTTCGGCCATATTCAACATGGTGGGTGGGTATGTGGGGGACCGGGCGCCGCTGCGCTTCGCCCTGTTTGGGTTTTCAGCGATTCAGTCGGCGGCCGTAGTGCTTCTGCTATTCGCCGATTCCGGCCCGCTGGTGTTTTTGTTCGCGGTGGTGTTCGGCATCGGATTTGGCGGCCGTACGCCTTTGACTACGTCCATCCGAGGCTTGTACTTCGGCCGGAAGGCCTTTGCCAGCATCACGGGGGTTTCGATGATCCCAATGAATGTCTTTCTTTTGGCCTTCCCCTTGTTTGCTGGAATCATGTTCGACGCCACCGGCAGTTACGACATACCGTTTAGCGTGGTGGCCGTGGTCAGTTTTGTTGGTGCGCTGCTCTTTTTGGCGCTGGGAGAGCCGGCTCCGTCCGGGCAGGACTAATAACGAACCAGACGGTGTGACCCAAAAGGAAGGGGCACGGCATGCCGTGCCCCTTCGGACGCTCAAGTGTAGCTCTGGCTAAACTCTGATGCTCTTGGCTATGAGCTCTTTGATCTCAGTGACGCTGTCTTGCTGCCATGCCTCGGCCCTGGCGGCGGTGGCGGCGCGGCGCTCTCGGCCAAACTCCTGGTCGTCGATGTCTGGCTTGGCTGCTTTGATGTCTTTTGCGATTTGTTCTATCTCGCGTTCCGCCGAAGCCGGGCGCTCGATCCAATGGCAGATGTACTCGTGATTGGCGGTGTAGAAAACGGCCACCGGAATGGACATCCACTCGCCATTCTTCAGGAACTCGTTCATTATGTCGTGGTTTTCATCCCTAGGGAAAATACTCATCTCAATTCCTGCTGCCTCGCAGATACGGGCCAAAACCGGCATTCCCCGGATCACGTCGCCGCACCAATCCTCACCCAACACCAGCATCTTGGCCGGTCCATTGGGCTTGGCCACAAGTTCCTTCAATGCGGTGGTGTCTTCAGGAGTGACTACAAAATTTTCGTAAAATCCGTCGAACCGCGCTTTGTTAACTTTGATTTGGCCGATGTAAGTGGAGTAACCGATACCTTGTTGGAATCTTTCCGGGGTGACGACGCTGGTTTCACTAGCCATGAGGACCCTCCTGCTACGATAGGATATTGTGGATGTGGCTTTTCAGTACTGACGTTGTGCGCATGTAAACGAGATGGGCGCCCGGCCCATCAGCCGATCTCTCAACCGGTGTGACCTTCAAATCCCACCTCCACCTTTCCGTCTGGATAGATGATGATCGGCACAGTGTCGGCATAGAACAGCGCTTCATCCAGGGTTTCCTGGGCCTGGTCCACCCGCCGTTCTTCGTACTTGATGCCCTGCTTGGCCCACGATGCCCGCAGCCTGTCGCATGCTGGGCAAACCGTGAGCGTGTAAACCACGGGAATATCAGCCATTTACCGCCTCCTGGGAGCCTGTGGCGCCATTTTACATCCGCCGGTTATTCCTGTCACCTGACGCATGATCAGGAATCATTCGTGGGTGAATTTTTGTCTTGTTAGCGTGCCAGCGCGGGTCTATAATTGCGCTGGCTTCGGCGGGGACCGCCTCCGAAGTAATATTTTTCTAAGACCACATCTTTTGGCGGGAGAGGGAAAATGATAGCCCTTATGGTGACGATCAAGATTAAGCAGGGACACAAAGACGAATTCATGGCGTCCATGTTTGGCGATGCCCGTGGTTCCAATAACGACGAACCGGGTTGCCTGAGATTCGACGTGCTTCAGGACTCCGAGGACGACAACACTATCCACCTCTACGAGGTCTACAGGGACTAGAAACTCGGACGGAAACCCCGATTCTCTCCAAGCTGCCGTTTTCTTAGCGACGATTATCGATGTAACAGTGGATTCTTGAACCGTATTACAGACACTATCATGCCACATAAGACTATAATACGTCTGTCTGGCGTAGCGCGAAACCCGGCCAATGGCTTTTCGGCCAGACCTCTAGGCGGCGGTTGACGCCCATCGCGCGGCGCCCCACTTCACCAAGTGGCGGGAAGGATGCGCCGATTGGTTCGATGGAGAGATCACCAGGCGGGTGGGCACCCCGGTTTATCCCCCGGACTCGGTTTGGAGCAAGCGCCAGCCCGTGCCGTGAGCGGCCCGATGTAGTCAGAACGCAGGTTGTAAAAAGAGGGGCACGGCATGCCGTGCCCCTATCCTATTGGCCGCCGCCGCCGTTTTATCGGGGATGCTACCGGCGGGCTAGCACTTTCCGGAAAGCATCCAAGAACGAGTCCACGTCGTCCTCGTCCATTGCCGTGGACAACGCTCCCACCAGGTTGGACGCCATGAGGATCCCTTCGTTCATTAATCCCAGGAACACCTGGCTTCGCAACCCCGTGTCTTCAGTGGTGATATCCCGGTAGTTATGTATCGGCTCGCTGGTGAAATGGATGCCGAAGAGGGAGCCCAGTCCGGTGGCCTGCACAGGGACCTCCAATCCGGCGCCGGCTTCCTCGATGCCTTGCCTCAACCGTCCAGTCAGTTCCGCCAAACGGCGGTAGACGTCGCCGGTCAATTGCTCCAGTGTCACCGCCCCGGCAAGCATAGTCACTGGGTTGGCGTTGAACGTGCCGGCGTGGGAGACCTTGGCACCTTTGGTGGGGTCGTAAAGCTCCATGATGTCGGCCCGCCCGCCAAATGCCCCGACGGCGAATCCCCCGCCGATAATCTTTCCCAGCGAGGTCATGTCCGGCGTAATCCCGTAATATTGCTGCGCGCCGCCGGGGGCCACCCGGAAACTGATAACCTCGTCGAATATCAGGATGATCCCATTGTCCTGGGTGAAATCCCGGAGCATGCCCAAGAACTCGTGAGTCCCTGGCACCATTCCAACCGAGCCCATCAATGGTTCGACTATCACCGCCGCCAACCGGTCTTTGTTGTCTTCCAGGATCTTCCGGGCGGTGGTTGGCTCATTGAAAGGCAAGACTGTCACCTGATCCACAACGTCACTGGCCAAGCCGGCGCTCCCCGCCACAGCGGTGGGCTCATCGGGGTCGCCCGCCAGCCGGGGGTCAACCCGGATGCTGACCGTGACCGCGTCATGGGTTCCGTGATAGCCACCCTCAACCTTGGCGAACCGGTTTTTGCCGGTGAAGGCCCTGGCGGCCCTGATGGTGTTCAACGTGGCTTCGGTTCCCGAATTGGTGAACCGCACCAGGTCAATGCTGGGAATCCTATCGCATAGGATCTTGGCCAGGCGCACCTGGTTCCGGTTGGGGGCGTTATAGACCACGCCCTTGTCAAGTTGATCTTTTACCGCGTCCATTACCGGCGTTGGCCGGTGTCCCAGGATCAGGGTGGTCATGGTGTTGATGAAGTCGAGACGGTCTACTCCATCGGCGTCCACAACGTGGCAGCCCGACGCCTCGTCGATGAATATGGGATAGGGGTCCCAAAAGATGGAATGACGGCTATCGCCTCCTGGGAGGTAGTTCCGAGCGTCTTCCCACAGGGCGCGGGACTTGGGGGTCAACTCCAAGTATCGTTCCAGTTCATTGTTAGCGGACGCCATGGATACTCCTTATGATTGGATTCATGTTGCCGGATCAGGCGCTGGAATTCCTCGGGCATATAGCTGCCGCAGCGGTACGCGGCCAAAGCTTAGACTCACTACCACCAAGAAAGCCAGCCCGCCGACACCCAGAATCACCGGCGCGGTGAGGGTAGTCATCTCGGCCATGGTACCGTTGACCTGGTTAAAGCTGGCCATAAGGCCCAGGATATGCAAGTTGTAGACCCCCATCACCCGCCCCCGAACGCTGTCCGGTGAAATGGCTTGAAGCATGGCCGCGCTGATGGTCATGAACCCACCCTGGGACACCCCCATGCCGGCCGCCGCCAGCATCGCTAGCGGCAAGTTGGGAGAAAAAGCCAGGGCGACCGGGGCGATAGCGCTAAAAACGGCCAAGCACAGGAACAAACGCCCCTTGACCGCCTCGCTTCTCACTCCGGCCAGAGCCAGTGTCGTCACCAACGCGCCTGCGCCGTAGCCCACCATCAGGTAGCTGGTGCCGCCAAGAATGGTGGCTCCCGTGACCAAGCCAAGCTTTTCGGACAGCACTGGAAGCAGGGACTCGAAGGACATGGTCATGCCACAGTGGGCGACCACCAGCAGCACCAGGGACATTACCAGGGGATTGCTGTACATGTACTTCAATCCCTGGACCAGGTTTCCCATGATCGGCCCCATGCCGCTGCCGGAAGTGGTCACGCCAGTGGAGGAAGTCCGGACCCTAAGGATGAATCCAAGGCCCACTCCGTAAAGGCCGGCGCAAAGGAAAAACACCAAATCCTCCCGCCCGGCGAGCCATAGGACCACCAAGATCAGGAGAGGACCGAAAAGTCGCGACCCGTGCTGAGTGACCCCGTACAGAGACATAGCGTTGAAGAGATGCTCCTTGGGCAGTGTATTGGGCAATAACGCTTGGGTCGCAGGCATCTGACTTGACCGGGCAGCGCCGTTTAATACCGCCAGTACTAGTATGTGCCACTCGTTCACTGTACCGGTAACCACCAACACGGCAAGCACGAAATTCAGGGACAGGTTGGCCGCGTAGGCGGCCAACAGTATCTCGCGCCGGTCGAAGCGGTCGGCCAGGTACCCTGCCAACGGCGACATGAGGACGCCGGGGATCATTGCGGCGAGGGTGACCGCTCCGGTCCAGGTGGATGAATGGTTGGTGATTTCGAAGACAAAGGTCATCCTCGCAACGATCAGCGCCCAGGCGGCAGACTGGGAACACACGGTGGCGCCCCAGAGTTTGCGATACTCCTGATATTGCAGCGAGATCAGATAGCGGGATTTAAGGTGGTCTCCCACCGCGGCTAGGCTCATTAACGGATCCCCTCCTCACTCCTGGTCAATCGGTGAACCCCCCTACGAGCAAGCCAAACACCCAATGGGCGGGAGACGGAATCGAGGCCGGTTTGGTGGCCGCTAGAGCGCGCGTAAAGTTATTCAGCAAGGGCATTGGTGAGGAATTATACTACTCACTGATTGAAACGCGTTAGCTGAGGGAGGTTTGCGTAACTGTTCAGACTTGATGAGGTGAATTGGCTCAAAGCCGTTGGAAAAACGCTGGCATGGCCGGGGGAGTTGTGGCATACCAGGGAGGTGGACACTGAACTAGACCTGAACGCGGCGAGTGGCGAAACTCTGCTGGAGATAATTGCCGGCCAGCGGGCAGTCATTGCCGATTTGCAAAGGCGGATTGGGGTTCTGGAATCCCGTCCCAACCGGCGCGGGTCGTCGGGGATGCCGGGTAATCAGCCGCACTCCAGCCGGCAAGCGCCGGAGAAAAAGGAGCCCAGAAAGCCGCGCCGCCATGGCTTCGCCCGCCAGCGCATGACTCCTACCCGGCGGGTGGAGCATGCCGTGGCGGTCTGTCCCGACTGCGGGACTCACCTGAACGGCGGATGGGTACAGCGAACTCGGGAAGTCATTGAGCTACCGGTGGCTCCGGTAGAAGTGACCGAGCACGCCCTGGTAGCCCGCATCTGTCCGGTATGCCAGCGGCGCCGGCTGCCCAAAGAGGCCCTGCAGGGGGTGGTTCTGGGCCAGCAGCGCCTGGGGGTCAATCTGGTAAGCCTGATGGTGACCCTGCGGGAGGAGGGACGGTTGCCCATAAGAATCATCCAATGATACCTGGCAATGGTACCTGGAGAGCGTCCATCAGTTGCACCTGAGTGTTGGCGCCATCGTCGAGGCCGTCCATGGAGTAGCCCGTCAGGCTGAGACGGCGGTGCGAGAGGTGCTCGAGCAAGTCCGCGCCAGTCCCGTGGTGCAGGGCGACGAAACCGGCTGGCGCCAGGACGGGAGCAACGGCTATGTTTGGACCTTCAGCACTCCCAGCGAACGATACTTCCTGCGTCGGGGTCGGGATAAGGGGGTGGTGGATGAGGTGCTGGATTCCTCCTTCAGCGGAGTGTTGGTCAGTGATTTCTACGCCGCCTATAACCACTACCCGGGCCTGAAGCAACGGTGCTGGGCTCATCTGCTGCGGGATATCCATGACCTGAAAGGGTTGTACCCAGAAGACGCTGGGCTGGCTCAGTGGGCCGAGGCGGTTCACCAAGTCTACACGGAGGCCAAGGCCTCGGTCCTTCCCCGAGCCCAGCCAGGCCATCGCACCCAGCTAATGCTGGAGGAGAAACTAATGGTCTTGGCGCGGCCTTTCCTTAAAGATCCCCTGGCGGTTCAGGCCAAGCTCTGCCGGCGCATGGAACGGTTCATCAAGGAACTGTTTGTCTTCGTGTCGGACCCAGCCGTGCCCTCAGACAACAACGCCGCCGAGCGGAGCCTGCGGCATCTGGTAACCAGCCGCAAGATCAGCGGCGGCACCCGCTCAGGGCAGGGCGCCGACAGCAAGATGACCTTGGCATCCCTCTTTGGCACCTGGCGGGCCAGAGGTCTCAATCCCCTCCTGGAATGCCGCCGGTTGCTCACTTCCCCTCAACTCTGAACAGTTTCAGGTTTGCGCCCATTGCGGGTGATGTGGATGGCCTTGTCCCTGCCGGCAAGGCGGGGTTTGGCAAGTGGGGTAGGGGCGCACGGCCGTGCGCCCCTACATTGCGTTTACGACCGCCCCAGATTGATAAACCCATGTAAGGTATACTTGCCCAATCCAGTCCGCCAGGAGAGAACCATGCCTGACTTAGACCCCAACATGTTGGACTACGAGGAAACGTTTCGGGACCACCGGTTGGAGGTTCCGGAATATTTCAACTTCGGCTTCGACGTGGTGGACCGTTGGGCGGAGGACCGCACCAAGCTGGCCTTGATCTCCCTGGACTCGACGGGTCAACTGCCGCAGCATCACACTTTTTGGGATTTGAAAGTGTTGTCCAACCGTTTTGCCAACGTTCTGGGCGAATTAGGCGTGGCCAAGGGCGACCGGGTGCTGGTGATGCTGCCTAGGATTCCCCAATGGTACGTGGTTTTGCTGGGATTGATCAAGAGAGGCGCGGTTCCCGTGCCAACCACCACTCTGTGCACCCCCAGAGACATCGAGTACCGCATCAACCAAGCGGACGCCAACTTGGCCATAACCGATTCGGAGAACGCGGCCAAGGTGGAAGAGGCGGCTGGAAGCTGTCCATCGCTGAAGACCCTGATGACTGTGGATGGCCCCAAGAGAGGTTGGGTATCCTACGAAGAAAAGATGGCTCAGGCATCCACCCGGCTGGAGAATGTACAACGCACCCGCAGTGACGACCCGCTGCTGATCTATTTCACGTCGGGCACCGTGGGATATCCCAAAATGGTTTTGCATACCCAGGCGTCGTATGGACTGGCCCACGTGCTCACCGCCAAGTTCTGGCATGACTTGAAGCCCACCGATCTGCAATGGACCCTCTCGGACACCGGCTGGGCCAAAGCGGCCTATGGCAAACTGTTCGGCCAGTGGACCCAAGGAGCGGCCGTCATGCAGCACGACGCCGAAGGCCGGTTCGACGCCGCGTTGACGCTAAGCATGCTGGAAAAATACGGGGTTACCTGCTTCTGCGCTCCTCCCACGGCCTACCGTATGTTGGTCCTGGAGGACTTGAAGCAATATGACCTGAGTCAGCTCCGCCACTGCACCGGCGCCGGAGAGCCGCTGAACCCGGAGGTGATGAAGCAGTGGGAGGATGGCACGGGTCTGACTATCTACGATGGCTACGGTCAGACTGAAACGGTGTTGTTGGTGGGCAATTTCCGGGCTATCCCTATCAAACCAGGCTCCATGGGAAAGCCCATGCCCGGCTTCCAGATCGCCATCGTGAATGAGGAGGGGCTAGAGGTGCCCGCTGGCGAAGAGGGACAGATAGCGGTCAAGGTTAAGCCGGACAGGCCGGTTGGTTTGTTCCAAGAGTATTGGAAAGACGATGAAGCCATGGAGCGGTCTTTCCTCGGCGACTGGTACCTTACCGGAGACAAGGCATACCGGGACGATGACGGTTATTTCTGGTTCGTTGGGCGGGCCGACGACGTGATCATTTCGGCAGGGTACCGCATCGGTCCCTTCGAGGTGGAAAGCGCGCTCATCGAGCATCCGGCGGTGGCCGAATCGGCGGTGGTGGCCAGCCCCGACGCCGTGCGCGGAGAGATAGTCAAAGCCTTCGTGATCCTATCCCCCGGCTATGTTTCCTCCGACGAGTTGGTGCTGAGCCTTCAAGAGCACGTCCGAACCACCACGGCGCCCTACAAGTACCCCCGGGCCATTGACTTCGTCACCGAGTTGCCCAAGACCGTCAGCGGCAAAATCAGGCGGGTGGAGCTTCGGGAGGCCGAGTTTCAAAAAAGCGGCCGGCGGCCGGGATGAGCGTCACGTCAAACTAAATTCGCAGGCGCCGCAATGTGGGCCGCCAAATCCCCAAGCAGAGGAACACCGTCAAACACAGGCTAGCGCCGCCTGACAGAGCGACACGCCATCCCAGCGTGTCCGCCACTACTCCCATGGGCAAAGACCCGATGAACATCAACGCGGCGGACAAGGTCCAGATGCTAAGCAATCTGCCGTGAATCTCGCGCGGCGCCGTCAGTTGCAAGACCGTGGTGGTGGTGGATATATAGGTCATGCTGCCCAAGCCCACGAATAGCAATATGGCCCAGGATACCCAATACCAGGACGACCAGGCGAAGACGAATAAGGACACCGCAAAAGTGAGGGCGGAAGCCATGAGTAACCAATTCTTCCGTTGAAAGTTACCCATGGATGCGAGAATCATAGCTCCGGCCAGTGATCCAACGCCCGCTGCAGTGAGCAGGAACCCTGCCCCGGCGGCGCCTGCTTCTAGCGATTCCTTGGCGAAGGCAGGCAAGACCTGGATGTAGGGCATGCCAAAGAATCCCAGGGCAAATCCCATGCCGATCACCGTCAAGGCCACTGGAGAACCCAGGAAATAGCGAACCCCGTCGGTCAGGTCTCGAAAAATCGTGGTTTTCTCAGCGGCGGGAGGCCGGGATATTTCAGTGACCGCCAACAAGAACACCACACCCATGAGAGCGATCGCGGCGTTCATGAACAGGGCTGGGCCTATGCCTGATACCTCGATGATCCCGCCCGCCACGACCGGGCCGAGGACCCTGCCTCCATTCATTACCGCCATATTCAAGGACACGGCGTTCATCAGGTCGTCCCGGTCCACCAAGTCGGACACGATCGCCATGCGGGACGGCATGTTGAGACCTTGAATGATCCCCATCATGAACGAAGCCGTGTATATGTGCCACAGCGATATCAGATCCGCGGCGGTCAAGATTCCCAGGACGAAGATGATGGCTGCCGTAAGGCCCTGGCTTACCAGCAAAAGCAGCCGCCGCTCCCACCGGTCGGCCAAAACGCCGCCCAACAACATCAAGGCCAGGTTGGGTACGCCGTAGAGAAAGATCACCAATCCCAGCTGGGAGACCGAGTCGGTCAATTCCAGGACCAGCCACCCTAAAACGAAAAATTGCATCCCACGGGCGCCGGCTTGGGCGCTGGTGCTGAGCCAGTACCACCGAAAGTTGCGATGCCGCAATGCCCTAAATGCGGGCAGACTGCGGCCAACGGCGGCGATTCGAGCGATGGATAAGGCCAATAGGTCTCTCCCAAATTATAAGGGCACGGCAAGCCGTGCCCTTATTTTCGATAGCTATAGCAGGTGCTGGAAGCGAGTATAGCATTCCCATGGCGATTCTGGGTTGCATTCGGGTTGCTGCTTCACCGCAGGTTGACCGGGATATGGAGATACCATATCTTTGGTCCCAGGCAATCACGAACCCATGCTGTATATGGACATTAAAGACAGGAGCGGAATGGACAGTTTTAGCGAGCAACTCATGGCGGAGGCGCAACCTATCTGGCGTCGAATCTTCGCACATCCCTTCCTGAGGGAGATCAAAGAAGGGACGTTGCCATTGGAGAAGTTCCAATACTATCTGGGCCAGGACTATCAGTATCTGGAAGGATTTGGCCGGACTGTGGCAATGACCTTAGCCAAGGCCCCCAACTCCGATATCCTGGAGGAGTTGTCCCACCGAGTCATGACCCCCATCGAGCGTCCCCTTCACCATCAATTGGTGACAGCATCGGGCCTCTCGATGGATGACGTGCACAAGGCCCGGCGCTCGCCAACCAACACAGCTTATGTAAACCATATGCTGGCCATCGCATCCCATTATGGTCTTGGACCCACCGCCGCGTGCCTGCTGCCTTGCCCATGGACCTATCATCTTTTGCGGGAGGAATTGGGCGCGTCGGAGCATCCTCTTTACAGCCAGTGGACCGCCTTCTACGTGGGCGGCCTGCTCCAAAATAGCGTGGACGCCTGGCGCAGCTTCGTCGACCGGGAGGCGGAATCAGCCAGCCCGCGGGAGTTGGAGGTCATGCGCCAGGCGTTCCTGACCAGCAGCCGGTACGAGTACATGTTTTGGGAGATGGCCTACAACATGGAGCAGTGGCCGGTGTAATCTCTCAGCGATCAGAAGCGCCTTTTCCGGGCTTGCAGGTCACTATTTGGTAGAGCGGCTTGGTTCCTCCATCGGAGTTCGATGATCATGGTCGGTGTAATGGCGGACGCGGGCGCAAGGCACGGAATAGAACCAAGGTGATATATTTGACGTTTCGGGCTCGTTCGTTTTTTCCGCCTCCTCCACGATGCCCGCCAATTCAATGATCAGCGTAGGGTGGAGCTCTTCGTGCCGGGTTCGGGGTTTCGACTTGTCTTCTGGTATTCGTGTTTGTGTCATTTCTGAACCTCCATCGAACGAGTCAGCGCCTGATTGGACCGCCAGAGGCCTCTATTCGAAGTCCGCTGGATCCGCCACCTTCCAAATGATGCCTGAGGACGACGCCAGGACACAGGACCAAATGGCACGGAAGATACCGCCGGACGGACTGAGAAATTAAAGGTTTCAGGCTACCCAGGGCCCGCTGAACCGCCCCATTAAATCCAAGGTCCATCTAGATCGATTAGGAGACCACCATGCCAAAAGCGGATGTCAATGGAATTCAGTTGTATTACGAGAGCCATGGTCAGGGACCCGCCATCGTCTTTGCCCATGGCAGGGGAGGCAACCACCTGAGTTGGTGGCGGCAAGTTCCGGCATTTGCTGAAAATCACCGGTGCATCACCATTGACCACCGGGGCTGGGGCGCGTCGATCGATGCGGCCGGCGGTCCTGGGCGGACCGCCTTCGTCGAGGACCTGAAGCAGCTGCTGGACCACTTGGAGATTCCCCAGGCCTTCCTGGTTTCCCAGTCCATGGGAGGTCTGACCTGCCTGGGATTGCCCTCGCCTACCCGGAACGATGTTTGGGGCTGGTTTTGGGGGACACCACCGGAGGTGTGGGTGACGCCTCGGTGTTGAACGAATTGAGTGGTGGGCAAGCGCCCGCGGGTGGGCCGGGACGCGCCCTTTGCGCCGAGTTCATAAAAAATAACCCGGACCTGGTGTTTCTGTACACCCAGATACAGGGTATGAATCCGGAAAACGCCAACGATGGAATCGTTGCTTCTTTCAGAAACGAGAATGGTCCAAAGGCTGATGAATTAGCTGGGCTAAATGTCCCGGCATTGTTGATAGTTGGCGAGGAAGATCTGATCTTTCCGCCCAACGTCATCCGGGCGGTGCACCGGCTGATACCCGGGTCCCGTTTTGAGGTGGTTCCCGGCGCGGCGCACTCCACCCACTTCGAACAGCCAGAAATATTTAACCGGCTAGTCCATGAATTTGTGGCCAGGGTCGGCGCGGAGAAGGCAGGGGCGGCGGCGGATTAAGCTGATTTCGCCGCGATCAAGCGCTTGCAATGCCTGCTTAACCGAAACCCCGGCGCCCTAGTTGAAAAGATCGGGCTGTTCCCACCCACATTTCCCATATGGCTAAAAAGCTTTCTCAGTAATTCGTCGATGGTCTTTCAACCATGGTCTAATTATGGGCCCTTTTTGCGTGTTCCCGGCTATAATAACTCCATGATATGTCACTTTGCAGTAAGATGCCGTAGGCATCATGGAGGCACCTGATGGGTGACGGCGAAAATGCCCCTCTCCGGCTCCAATTCAACCCCAAAGTCCGCCTGGAATTTCACGGCTCAACCATCACCTCCGACGCTGGTCTTCTTGCCTTTCGAGAGTTTGATGATGCCTTGGGCCTTACCGAAATCGCTGAGGACTACCTCCAGGAAAGCCGTACCGGACGCAATATCCTTCACCACCTGGTTCCGCTGCTAAGACAGTCGATCTACAGCCGCTTGGCCGGCTACGACGACACCAATGACGCAGTGCGCCTTTCCCAAGACCCAGCCATGCGAGTGATCGTGGGATGGCAAGGCTCGGAGCGGAAAGGAGCCAGCACCAGTGAGATGGGCCGGTTCGAGACGGAGTTCCTGACCCAAGAGGACAACCTGAAGGGGCTGGCACGAATAAATACCCAGTGGGTGGAACGAGCTATGGCCCATACCCTACACCGGCGAGTAATCCTGGATATGGACAGTTCCGAGAGTCCAGTGCACGGCCAGCAGGAGGGAGCAGCCTATAACGGCCACTTTGAATGCGTCTGCTATCACCCTCTCTTTCTGTTCAACCAGTTCGGGGATTGTGAAGCAGCTAAGCTACGGTCAGGCAACGTCCCCAGTGCCGATGATTGGCAAGAAGTCCTTGATCCGGTGGTGGAGCGTTATTTGACAGCAGCCTGACTGCTGCTGTTTCGTGCTGACGCCGCCTTCGCCAAGCCGGAGATATACGATTATCTGGAAGCAAGAAACATCGGCTACGCCATCAGGCTGCGGTCCAACCAGGTGCTGCAGCGGGAGATAGCGCCCCGGCTGATACGGCCTACGGAGTGGCTTTCCCCGAAGCCCATCGTCTCCTATCATGACTTCGTCTACCAGGCCCAGAGCTGGAACGTTGCTCGGAGAGTGGTCTCTAAGCCCGAATCCACCGATAGAGGGCGTGTCGCGACAGGGCGGATAGGGAAGGAAGTGCTCCTCTGAATCTGGGATAATGGTTTTATAACAGAAAACCGACCAGAAACAAGGAGCACCCAATAGATGCGACCACGCAACCACCTCGACCGCATCCACATCACCTTCGACGACCACCGCCTGGTCAACAATGCCGGCCTGCTCCTTCCCGCCACCTTGGCCTTGCACCTCGGCCTTTCCCAACTGGTTGACCGGCGCCTGGACCTGGGCCGGGCCCCAGGCCGAGCCAACACCGGTGACAAGATGATGACGCTGGTGGCATCTGCGTTGGCGGGCGGCGACTGCATCGACGACGCCGATGCGCTGCGCGCCGGCGGGACAGCCTGCACCCTGGGCAGTGTGCTCAAGGCGCCCTCCACCCTGGGCGCCTTCCTGCGCAGCTTTCGCTGGGGCCACGTCCGCCAACTGGACCGGGTGAGCCGCGAGTTGCTGGCCCGGGCCTGGCAGGCCGGAGCCGGACCCGGCGACGCACCATTTACCATCGACCTTGATTCGACGATCTGCGAGACCTACGGACTGGCCAAGGAGGGCGCCCGCCACCACGGCTACACCGGCGCCCGGGGCTATCACCCCGCTGTTGGCCGTCGCCGCCGGCGCCGGCGACGTGCTGATGTCCCGGCTGCGCGAGGGCCGCGCCAACACCGCCCGCGGGGCCGCCCACTTCCTGCGGGAGACGGTGGGGCGGGTGCGCTACGCTGGCGCCAGCGGGCAGATCACCCTGCGGGCCGACAGCGGCTTCTATACCCACGCCGTGGCCGCCGTCTGCCGCAAGCTGGACGTGCGCTTCTCCATCACCATCCGCCAGCACAAAAGCCTGCGCAATCTCATCGAGGCCATACCCGAAGCTGCCTGGACGCCGATTCCCTACTGGATGGACGGCGCCGCCGCTGTGGCCGAGACGACTTATACCCCCTTCCAGAGTGAGCCGGACGCCGCGCCGGTGCGGCTCATCGTCCGGCGGGTGCAGCCGACCCCCGGTTCCCAACTGGCCCTCTTCGCCACCTACAGTTATCACGGCTTCATCACCGACCGGGACGGAGAGACCCTGGAACTGGAGGCCGACCACCGCCGCCACGCCGAGATCGAGAATGCGATACGCAACCTCAAGTACGGCGTCGGGTTGAACCACATGCCGTCCGGCCGCTTCGCCGCCAACGGCGCCTGGCTGGCCGTCCAGGTGATGGCCCACAACCTGGCCCGCTGGACCGCGCGCATCGGCCTGGGCGAGCAGATCGTGACCACCAAGACCCTCAGGCGACGGTTCTTCTCCCTGGCCGGACGGCTCACCCGCTCGGCGCGCCGCCTCACCCTGCATCTGCCCCAGCGCTGGCCTTGGGAAACCCAGTTCAGTCGCGCCCTGGCCCGGCTGCGCGCCCTGCCACTCCCAGCCTGACGACCCGTCTGCAACTGACCCGCCATCCGGCCAACTGAACGTCCCGGCAAACTCGCGCCAGTCCCGGTCCGCGAGCGCCTCTTCCCGTGTCCTATCCCGCCATCTCGCTCAGCACAGCCACTGCAGACCGCCATCGGCGCCCCCAAAAGCGCCTGCGACCGCCCGCCAACCTCCCGTCTACCCGAATTCGAGCCCGGATCATCGCGCCTGCAACTCCCTCCCCCCTCTTCCGCTGTCCTCACCCCCTCCATCCGGGTCCATCGGTGGATTCGGACTAAGGTGGAGTGGCCCCAGGGAGAACTGTTTCCCAGAGTGGGCTTCATCGTCACCAATCTGAGCTATCCAAACATCGGGATAGTCCGCTTTTACAATGGCCGAGGCACCGCGGAGCAATGGATAAAAGAAGGCAAGTACGCCCTGAACTGGACCAAGTTGTCCTGCCACAAGTTCGTGGCCAATCAGGTCAGGCTGGAGTTGTTCGTACTGGCTTACAACTTGGGCAACTTCATGAGAAGGCTAGCCTTACCGGAGGCAATGAAGCACTGGTCGTTGACCAGTCTGCAGACCAGCATGATCAAGACTGGAGGACGGTTGGTGCGCCATGCCGGAAGGCTGGTGTTTCAGCTTGCTGAGGTGCTGGTGAGCCGGGAAATGCTAGGCGGGATACTGGAACGAATTGGTCGGCTTAGGCTGGCTCCTGGCTAGTCCACTTTAGGAGCGTCGGGATTGGTTACGGTTACGGGGTCGCACAGGGCAAAAGAGCTTCCCAAGGGCGAGACTTGGGCGTAGACCAGCGGTTTGGGGCTTTTACGCTTGGCAGTACAGTGGTTGCCCAATGAAAGCGGGGACTTTGAGTGAATCAGGCCGCATCAGGCCGCATTTGACGCTCTTGGAATGCGGGATTATATTTGGCGGTATCCCCGCGGGAGCTATATCCAGGAAAGGTGGTTTGATCTGGGGAATCCCGGCAAAATACAAACATCAGGCAGCAGCCGGTGGAGGCGCAACATGGAAGTCACCCAGAAAATCACCCAGCGAATCGGCGAATACGTCAGCGGCGCTGAGCTGGATAGTTTCCCGCCCGACGCTGTTGAGGCCGCCAAAGGCGCCATCATTGATTGTCTGGCTTGCGCCTTGGCCGGCTCGGTTGAACCGTTGGCGCAGGTGCTCTCAGATTTCGTCAACGCTAACGGAGGCGTCCCCTCGGCCACCGTGATCGGCCGCGGATTTCAAACCTCTTCCGCCGACGCGGCCCTCATCAACGGCGCCATGTCTCACGCCCTGGATTATGACGACATCACCCGGGCGATCAAGGGACACCCCACGGCTGTCCTGCTGCCTGGAACATTGGCCCTCGCAGAAGAACAAGGCTCGTCCGGCGGGGAATTGCTGCTAGCCTACATGCTGGGCTTCGAAGTCGCCTGCAGCGTGGGCGAGGCTATGAGCGTGGCCTATTCCGACGATCTTGGCTGGCATCCAACCGGCCCGCTGGGGGCGCTAGGCGCGGCCGCGGCCGCTTCCCGCATACTGGGGTTAGATACCCAACACACGGCGATGGCAGTCTCCCTGGCCGCCTCGCAAGCCGCCGGGTTAAGAGCCAATTTCGGCACCATGACCAAGCCTTTTCACGCCGGCGCCGCCTGCCGCGCGGGCGTAGTCTCAGCCAAGCTGATCAAGGCCGGATTCACCGCCGGAGACGACGCCATTGAAGCCAGGTTTGGATTCATGCGCGCATTTTCCGGAGGCCAGGGTTACGACCCGGATCAGGTCCTGCAAAACCTGGGAGAGAAATGCTACCTGGTGGAGTCGGGCATCGAGATCAAGAAATACCCGTGCTGCGGCAGCGCCCACTTAGCCCTGGACGCCATGTCCACTTTGCTAGCCAAAGAACGGGTCGATGCGGAGGAGGTGGAAAAAGTGGACGTGCTGGTGGATTTTGACCCACCGCGGTCATTGATCCATTACCGCCCGAAGATCGCTTTGGAAGGGAAATTCAGCATGCAATACTGCCTGGCGGCGTCAATGTTGGACGGCGGCGTTGGCCTCAACAGTTTCACCGACAGCCAGGTGCAACGGCTAGAAGCTCAGGAATTCATCCCCAGGGTGAACATGCGCCGCATCGCCGGGAACGAAGGCCAGCCCAGTTGGATCGAGGCGTACAACGAAGTGGAGGTCCATCTGAAGGACGGCCGGGTGCTAAAGGAGAGGGCGGATCGCATAGACACCGGCGCTCTCAGGGGAACTACCATGGACGAGATACGGGACAAATTCCGCGACTGCGCCGCAGCCGCGATTTCCGGTCCATCGTCCCAAGAACTGCTGGACCTTTTGGACCGCCTGGAAGAGGTTGACGGGTTGGAGCGGATTGCCCAGCTTCTTAGCGGAGACGGGGCACGCTAGTTCGACGATCACACCAACTGATGAATCATAGCCACCGGCCGGCATGGGAAGTGAACCACGATAATGCTTCAAATCTATGTTGCCCGCATCAACAAGGGAAACTGTTCAGAGTTGAGGGGAAGTGAGCAACCGGCGGCATTCCAGGAGGGGATTGAGACCTCTGGCCCGCCAGGTGCCAAAGAGGGATGCCAAGGTCATCTTGCTGTCGGCGCCCTGCCCTGAGCGGGCGCCGCCGCTGATCTTGCGACTGGTTACCAGATGCCGCAGGCTCCGCTCGGCGGCGTTGTTGTCTGAGGGCACGGCTGGGTCCGACACGAAGACAAACAGTTCCTTGATGAACCGTTCCATGCGCCGGCAGAGCTTGGCCTGAACCGCCAGGGGATCTTTAAGGAAAGGCCGCGCCAAGACCATTAGTTTCTCCTCCAGCATTAGCTGGGTGCGATGGCCTGGCTGGGCTCGGGGAAGGACCGAGGCCTTGGCCTCCGTGTAGACTTGGTGAACCGCCTCGGCCCACTGAGCCAGCCCAGCGTCTTCTGGGTACAACCCTTTCAGGTCATGGATATCCCGCAGCAGATGAGCCCAGCACCGTTGCTTCAGGCCCGGGTAGTGGTTATAGGCCGCGTAGAAATCACTGACCAACACTCCGCTGAAGGAGGAATCCAGCACCTCATCCACCACCTCCTTATCCCGACCCCGACGCAGGAAGTATCGTTCGCTGGGAGTGCTGAAGGTCCAAACATAGCCGTTGCTCCCGTCCTGGCGCCAGCCGGTTTCGTCGCCCTGCACCACGGGACTGGCGCGGACTTGCTCGAGCACCTCTCGCACCGCCGTCTCAGTCTGACGGGCTACTCCATGGACGGCCTCGACGATGGCGCCAACACTCAGGTGCAACTGATGGACGCTCTCCAGGTACCATTGGATGATTCTTATGGGCAACCGTCCCTCCTCCCGCAGGGTCACCATCAGGCTTACCAGATTGACCCCCAGGCGCTGCTGGCCCAGAACCACCCCCTGCAGGGCCTCTTTGGGCAGCCGGCGCCGCTGGCATACCGGACAGATGCGGGCTACCAGGGCGTGCTCGGTCACTTCTACCGGAGCCACCGGTAGCTCAATGACTTCCCGAGTTCGCTGTACCCATCCGCCGTTCAGGTGAGTCCCGCAGTCGGGACAGACCGCCACGGCATGCTCCACCCGCCGGGTAGGAGTCATGCGCTGGCGGGCGAAGCCATGGCGGCGCGGCTTTCTGGGCTCCTTGTTCTCCGGCGCTTGCCGGCTGGAGTGCGGCTGATTACCCGGCATCCCCGACGACCCGCGCCGGTTGGGACGGGATTCCAGAACCCCAATCCGCCTTTGCAAATCGGCAATGACTCCCCGCTGGCCGGCAATTATCTCCAGCAGAGTTTCGCCACTCGCCGCGTTCAGGTCTAGTTCAGTGTCCACCTCCCTGGTATGCCACAACTCCCCCGGCCATGCCAGCGTTTTTCCAACGGCTTTGAGCCAATTCACCTCATCAAGTCTGAACAGTTACCAACAAGGCACGAGCGGGGATCAAGCGCTTATTCACTGGGTCAACGACAAGCCTGACTCCTTCTAGAAACTCGGACGGAAACCCCGATTCTCCCCAAGTCGTCGTTTTCTTAGCGACGATTGTCGATGTAAGAGTGGGTTCTTGAACCGTATTAAAGACACTATCATGCCACATAAGACTATAATACGTCTGTCTGGCGTAGCGCGAAACCCGGCCAATGGCTTTCCGGCCAGACCTCTAGTACTACAACGACGGGTTTAAGGTGGCGGCTCCATCCTGCTTTCGCGGCGGGTGGAGCGGCGTCTCTCGTGGGAACGGCGAGCCCGTTCGTTGCGTAGCTGCGTATCCTCCAGCCACAACAGCAATTGATCGGGCCCGAACTGCTCCCGGGGCAGCATCTCCCGCACCACCCGGTACACCTGTGGCCTCGTGATCCGGGGCATCTTTTTCCCCCCAATCCTGCTGCAGGCTCAGCAGGAACGCTCCACCCAGCAGGCACATGGCTATGTGGTGATGCCACCCTGCCCAGCTGCGGGTCTCGTATTCGTCCAGCCCCACGTCACCCTTCTCAGTCTCGAACTCCGTTTCAATGCGCCACCTGGACCCACCCACGTAGGCCAGAGTCTCCAAGGTTGTGCCCTCGGGAGCGTTGGACAGGTAGTAGCGGGGCTCGCTGCCGTCCAGGTTCCGGCGCCAGACGGCCCACAGTTCCTCGCCGGGCTTGCGCCTCCTGGTGGCCCGCACCCGCTGGGCACTGAACCGGTAGGTGCGCGGCCCCTGGCTTCCCTGGGCCACCGTTATCTCCCGCCAAGCCTCATCCGGCAGTTCATCACCGCGCTGCTCCATGGTCCGCCGCTGCCCAGGCCGCAGCTTGGGTTTGCGGGGGCGGCCGAACCCCGGATATTCCGGACTGGTCCAAGCCGGGTCCAAGGGCCAGACCGTAGTGCCGCCCGGAACGTCCAGCACGTAGCGCATCCCCAGGGCCGCCAGTCCCTCCCGGAAGGTCGGCGACATCCCGAAGGCGTCGTCTCCGGCAACCCACTCGGCCCTGAGGTAGCCCAACTCCAGGACCCGCTCCAGCATCTCCAGGGCCAACTCCGTCTTTGACCGGTAGTTCCGCCGGTCCTCCGGCACACCCGCCGCAGCACACCGGTCCTGGTCGGAGGTCCAACTCTTGGGCAGATACAGCCGCTTGTCCACCAACGCCCGGCCCAGCGGGCTGACGTAGGCCAGGAACATCCCACCCTGGCAGTTGGCCACCTTGCCCAGCCTGCCGCAGTACTGCCGGGCCACTCCCGCCGATTTCCTGCCCTGCTTGGGGAAGTCGCTGCCATCGAACACCCACACCGCCTCCAGGTGTCCCAGCCTGGGGGCCAAGTATTCCTGCAACCGCCCTATGACTGTCTCATCGGACCACCGGGCCTCGGTGAGAAAGCGCTGCATCGCCCGGGCCGAGATGCCCACCGATTCCGAGAGATTCTCGGCGTTGCGCCGCTCCTGGTCCTGCACCAGCAGCGCCTGAAGGTAATTCCCGCTGTGATCCCGCCACTGCTTGCGGCCGAAGGAGGCCGCAAAGAAGGCGTGGAATTCCTGAAGGCTGTCGTAGACCCGCTCGAAGCTCGCCGCATCCATCACCCAAACCACCCAACATCATCTGTCCAGCCATCCTACCAGACAACTCGTCGTTGTAGTACTAGGGTGTAGGCTCCCAGAAGGGCTGAAACGCCTTCGTTTCCGAAAACCACCATGGTGGTCGCGGTCCTGCCTACGACTCGGCTCCGCGCCTCGCCAATCTCCCGCTCGATTATTCGGCCCTCCGCTAACTCAAACTCGATACGCTCTAGAGCGGCAATGCTAAGCGTCGAAGGAGACTTGCCGGAACAACAGTGTGACTGGAGCCGGTGTCAACCAACGATTCCAACAATTCACAACGTTGTCCGTCCATGCCGCCGACCTCAATTTGGTAACTAAACGTACCCAAAATCCTTCTCCTAAAATGACTTTACCGCAAGGCAGCGCCACTTTCTATCGAACGATCACACCAGAAAGTGAAATCTATCCTTTCTATCTTTTCTATCGTGGAACCCAGTGAATTCTCGATACACCGATTCACAGCTTGCTATAATCGGCTCGTTCCGAATTCATCAGCAGTTTCAGTGGAGAGTATCGCCATGCCATACGCAGGCTTGAATCTAGAAGGAAAGGTGGCGCTGGTCACCGGGTCGGCCAGGGGCATCGGCCGGGCGTTAGCGGTGGGTCTGGCCCAGGCCGGGGCTTCGGTCGCCGTTTCGGACATGCCCAGCCGTTTGGACCTGGCTCGCGAGACCCAGGCGCAGATCGAGGCTATTGGCGAGTCCAGCGCGGCTTATCCATTGGATGTGCTACACCTCGATAGCATACGCGACGCCACCAGCCGGGTTGTGTCTGACTTCGGCCGTTTGGACATCTTGGTGAGCAACGCCGGGGTCCGGGTGCGCCGTCCCGCCTTGGAAGTCACCGAAGATGAATGGGACGAGGTAATTGACACCAACCTCAAGGGAGTCTTTTTTTGCGCCCAGGCAGCGGCTAAAATCATGATTGGGCAGGGGGGCGGCCGCATCATCAACATTTCATCCCAGCTGGCCCTGGTGGCCAGGGAAAACCGGGTAGCCTATTGCGCCAGCAAAGCCGGTGTGGCCAATATGACCCGGGCACTGGCCTTGGAGTGGGCCCAATACAGCATTACGGTCAACGCCATCGGGCCGGGCCCCACGGAAACTCCCGGATTGCTTGACGCCGACACCCAAACCGGCGACGAACTTCAGCGGGACTTGGCGGCCCACATGCCTTAGGGCCGGCGGATGCAGCCCGAAGAATTGGTCGGCGCGGCGGTTTACCTTGCCAGCCCCTCCGCCAGCGCCACCACGGGCCATCTGCTGGTGGTGGACGGCGGCTGGACGGCGATCTAATCCGAATCTGGCTGATTTAGGAGGCGCTTGATGGGAATGGAAGACCTGGAGCGGCGAATCAAAACCCTAGAGGATATAGAAGAGATCAAAGGTCTCAAGGCCAGGTATTGCGCCTATTGCGACGATAGTTACGACGCAGACGGTATCGCCAGCCTGTTTACTGAAGACGCGGTGTGGGACGGCGGAATCCGGGGCAGGGCCGACGGGCGCCAGGCCATCAAGGATTTCTTCGTCCAGGCCTCCCAGCGCTTGCCTTTCGCCATCCACATGGTGATGAACCCCATCATCCAGGTTAGCGGCGACCAGGCAACGGGCCAGTGGTACCTATTCCAAACCTGCACATTCGCCGAAGGCAATCGCGCTGTCTGGGGTTCGGGCCGGTATGACGAGGAATACGTCCGAATCGACGGAGAGTGGAAGTTCCAACATTTGAAGCTGACTTCCCATTTTTGGACGCCCTTCGACGAAGGTTGGGCCAAGACTCCATTTGCTTGACCGGTGTGCTTAAAGCGTCATCCCGGCAGGGTGACCGGATCGCCCACCGAGACCTGGCCTGGGCGTTCCACCACTGCGTAAACTCCAAAGTAGGCGGGACCGGCGCTGGGGCGATAATCTTTGATCACCGACGGAGTATCCAGGTCCGGATGTCCTGTGTCCGGGTTCAATGTGGTTATCGCGCACCTTGGGTCCGGGGCCACCACATTTAAGATAAGGCCGGCCCCCACCTGAAGCCGCCCTCCCAACCAGCTGTCTTCCTCGTGTGCTTGGCAGCCTGCCAAAAGGAAATTGGGGCGGAACCGGCGCTCGTCCACATCGCCGCCAACACCCGGACGCTGTTTGAATCCGTCCACCGAAGCATTCGATAGCAACGATATGGGATATTCGTCGAAACATTCCCCCGGCTGACGGGCTTGGACCAGGTTAACCGTCCCGCCGCAAAAACGGGTCAAGACTTTGCTCCAATCGCCGGCGACCATGTCGCCCTTCACCCGGCGGCCCCACATGACGGTCTCCACCGGCTCTTGGGCCTCCACCGTGCCTTCAACCGCCATCCCGTCGGGAAAGGTCAACCGCAGGAAATCATTCTCTGGTTGATAATCTGGCTTGACCTGGACCAGCGTTCCCACCTGGCGTTGGGTTATCACCCTGCCCTGCTGGTCCAACAGGAAAAACCGGCGGTCTTCGACTATACCCGAAGGGCCGACATGCACACTGGAGGGCTGGACCAAGCCCAGAGACTTGACCGGCGCGATGTGTATTGCTTGAACAGTTTTCACCACAGCAGGCATGCTTTATTCCCGGCTGCCCCAACGGTTGTAAGAAGAGACCTCGGACAGGGGAAGCCGGGTCGTCGGGCCAAACCTTCCCCTTAGGTATCCCAGTGGCGTCAGGGCCACCGTCTCCACGTAATCGGGAATACCCAAAAGGTCTTTGATCTCCTGCTCCCGGGGCATATAGGCGGTGGTTAATCTCGTTCCTAAGCCCAATGCCCGGGCTGCCAGGAAGAGGTTTTGCGCCGCCAGGCAGATGGAAGAGCCGTAGCGGCCCCGTTCGATGGCCTGTCCTTCAGTAAATCCGGGGATTCTGGAGTGGTCGACGCAGATGAGGATCATCGCCGGGACTTCATGAAAATGGTTGGCCAAGTACCGGGCCGTCTGATACGCCACGGTTTCGCCCGGCTGGGGCTGCGACCCTCTGGCGCCCAGCCAAAGCTCGCCGTAAATATTCCCGATCTTGGAGATCAATTCTTTGTCGTTAATGGCGAAAAAATGCCAGGGCTGGTTGTTCCCACCGCTGGGGGCTTTGGTGGCGGCTTCCAGCACCTTGTCGATCGCTTCCCTGGGAACGGGGTCCGGCTTAAAGCGGGTGATCTGCCGCTGGGTGTACATTGCCTCGAAAAGGCCCATTCCCTGCATCGCCTAGGCTCCTTTTTGAAATGGACTACCGATCGCGCTTGAATGCCCACATAGTAACAGAACCGCCCCATTAACCGTTGGAGGCGTCATATCGGCCTTTTGTGTCCCATCGGGCAAACAAGATTCCCTGAAGGAATTATGTGGTCGACGCACGTCATACACAGACATACTTTCCGGGAAATACCCCGGCCAAGCCGTGATGACCGTGCAGGGCAACCGGCTTCACATCTCCCAGGCGCTGGCCCAACTAGCTGCAAGCTTCCAAGAATCTGGTGTTCGCATTCCCCGACTCGGCCGGAATCAGGAACCCTCGCAATTGGTTCAACTGACCTAATTCCCGGCAATACCTATAGTGATAGTTTTCCTGAAGCCTTTTCTCCAGGCCGGCAACTAACTTCTTTAACAGATTCTCGGTGGACGCGCCGTCCTCGTTGGACTGTTGCCACTGGGCAAATAGGGTGTAATGGGCCGAGTAGTTTCCGTCCTTTTCCGGGGCGATCACCCAGAAAGCCGGAAGTGGGCCATTCGAAGCAAACTGCTCGGCGGCAACACGCCGTACATGGGACTCATTAAGCTTTTCCCCGAATAGGTCCACTACCGCGTCTTCTTTCCCCACAAAGCGGACCAACGGGCAATCGCCCTCAAAGCCGGTCACTTCCACCAAGTCGTGCAGCCGGTAACGGTACAGGCCGCCGCCCGTCGTGATCACAACGGAGTAGATTTGCCCCAACTTTAGCTCGTGGGCAAGCCTCACCACGGTGGTTTCGACGCTGGAATCGGCTTCCACAAACTCGAAGAAGTGGGAAGTAAGGGCAAGCGCGGCCCCGGTCCTGCGGCCCAAGGGGAATGAGACAAAACCTTCGGTGGCCAAAAGACCCTTTGGCTGAATTGGGGTGTTGGGGAAAAATTCCTGCAGGGCGGCCGCGTATTCAGCCGCGTGCCCATCGGCCCAGCAGCTGATCAGCCCGAGTTTAGGCCAGATGGCTTCGTGCATTGCGCGGCCCTTGCTATCCCTCCATAGCGGATCGTTGTTGCAGGCGCCAAGCGCTGACTCAAGCGCCCTCGCCCGGCCGGGGTCCCGATTCAAGCAAGAGACGATCTCCTGCTTTATATCTGGCTCAATGGCGTTTGGCGGCGTCAGAACGCCTTCGGCAATGTCCGAAATCAGCGCGGGGGCGTGGCGACGCAACCCTTCTAATAGAAGCAGCAGAAAGGTGGGGTTCCATACAGAGATCAGAGATAAGTCACGGCACTGGAGCAGATACAGCAAGGTCACGTAGCGGAAGGTTTCCCGGTCTTGGATGCGGCGCGCGGCAGGCGGGACTGCCATCACCGTCTGGATGATCTTCCTTTTGAGGTCGCCAAAATATTCGCTGTCTTCCTCAAACCCTATGGGTATCCCGCCATCGGTGAAAGGTTTACCTTGGTCGATGGGGGTTATGGACCAATATTGTTTGCCGGTCAGCAGACCCGGCCAGGTGGTGAATGTGGTGTATAGCCAAGGGCCGATGCCCCGCTGGAACTCCAGCTTCAACGATTTGGTGTACGGAATGAACTTGGAGGCCGACGTGGAGCCGCTGGTCGGCTCGAACAAGATCACCGGCTCGTTGGTCAGCACGTTGCTCTCCCCGCCAGCCATACGGGCGATGTTGGGCTCGCAGTCCCCGTAAGAACTCAGTGGCGCAGCGCGCTGGTACTTCGCAACCGACTTGATATCCTGGAAACCGTGCTCCCGGCCAAATAAAGTCTCCGCATTCTTCGCGAGGATGCGAAGCAAGACCGATAGTTGCGCATCGGCGATGTGGTTCGCCGCCCGCTTCCACTGCCGATATTGATTGGCCGACCCCAGCAGAAGGGCGGTATTGGCGGACACAGTCGCGACCTTACCAAACAAGTCAGGGCTCCTTCCTCAAAGACTAAGCAGCTTTTTGGACACCTTCGTGAAGTTCCATTCCGCTATGGGGGCCACGTACACCAACTCGTCGCCGCGCATGTAATTGGGGTTCTTCTTTACAAAAAAATCCACCTGTACGTCGTCGCGGTGCGGAATCGCCGCTTCGGAGGATTCCGGCATTACCCGCTGGGTCTCACCGGCAAAGGTTATGAGGCCCGTCTCCGGCTGGTAGTTGCGGGGATACTTTTTCGCTCCAAAAGCGTCCATGACCTGCTTATGCCGATGGCTTACCGGCCGTCCCGGCGACGGAGAATAACTCTCGAAGAGAAGGGCCGGAATCCGGCAGGTCTGCCATCCTTTGGCAATGAGAATGTAGAACAACTCGGCGCAAGGGTCTTCCTTTGGCGTCTCGGCAAAATAACGGGTGATTTCCAGTCCTAGACCGAGCGTGCCCCGGCTCCCCCGGTCCACAATAGTATCTCCGGAAAAAACGGCTTTCACCGGCTTTCCTTCCACCATTAGATCAAGGCGCATGAGTGTGGAAAAGCCCGAAATCTTCCCGCCGTTGGAACCCTGTCTAAGAAGGATGACATGTTGTTTCTGGTCCAAGTCATTCTCGAACTTCTCCTTGGTCATCCCTAGTACTACAACGACGCGTTATGAGAAAACACGCTCAGGTCTTCTTCTTCAGCTACGGACCGTTCATCATGGGAGACTCGCACTCGTTCGTTGCCAGCTTCAAAATCCGCCCACGAGTTACCTTGTAGGATAACGCGTCGTTGTAGTACTAGAAGTCTGGCCGAAAAGTGCACTGACCTCGACTGTTCCGATATAATTGTCAGGATAATTTAATGGGTGTGGGAGGCAGGGGATGCTGGGAAAACGCTCTAAACAGCTGGGGTTCCTGGAAGCGGACCATCTCTACCTGGACTATGTGGGCCGCGGCTCCTTCTACGGCTTCCTGGCCTCCCTGCGGGGTCAGCTATTTCGAGACGAAGACTTCGCCGAACTGTATTGCCCGGACAATGGCCGGGATAGCGTGGCGCCCAGTCTGGTGGCCACCGCGCTGTTGTTGCAAGCCTACGACAAAGTGAGGGACCTGGAAGCCAAGCAGAGGGCGGACTTCGATATCCGGTGGAAGGTGGCGTTGGGGATTGAGGTGGAGGACCGTCCCTTTGCCAAGAGCACCCTGCAACTGTTTCGAGCCCAGCTGATCCTCCACGACCGGGTGCGGGCCGTCTTTCAGCGCAGCCTCCAATTCGCCCGGCAGACCGGCTGCCTGAAAGGACGGCGGATGAAGGTGGCGGTGGACACCACCTACATTCTGGGCCGGGGAGCGGTCAAGGACACCTACAACCTGCTGGCCGACGGCATCGTCCAGGTGGTCCGGGCACTGGCCCAACTGGATGGGACCCGGGCCGAGGAGTGGGCCTTGAGACACGGCCTGGAGCTTTACTTTGGCTCCAGTGTGAAGGGAGAGGCGGGGATTGACTGGGACAACAAGAAAGAGCGGCAAGCCTTACTGCAGAAGATAGTAGCCGATGCTGACCTGGTATTGGAACTGGCCCGTCAGGCCCAAGGTAGATTTCCCGCAGATAGTCCTGAGCGCCAGGCTATTGGAGAAGCAGCGGAACTCTTGGGGCAACTCCTCTTGCAAGATGTGGAACGGCAGGAGGATGGTCCGGCCCTGAAGGATGGCGTAAGCCGGGACCGGGTCCCTTCGGCGCACGACCCGGAGATGCGCCATGGGCGCAAAAGCAGCAGCAAACGCTTCGACGGACATAAGGCTGCCGTGGTGGTGGATACCGATTCCCAACTGGTGACCGCGGTAGATATCCTGCCCGGCAATGCCGGTGACAACACCGGAGTCCTGGAACTGGTGGAGCAGAGTGAAGAGAACACGGGCATACCTGTGGAGGAGACCATTGGGGATGCGGCCTATGGGGATGGCGGGACGCGGCAGGCCTTTGCCGATGCCGGTCGGACGCTAATAGCCAAGGTGCCGGGTCGTCCCAGAAAAGACCACTTCCCCAAAGAGGACTTCCAGATCGACCTGGCGGCCGGCACCGTCACCTGCCCAGCCGGTAATGTTACCCACACCTTGCGGACCTTCGGCACCCGGACCAACCGGTTGGGTCAGACCTATCCGGTCCAGAGTTTTCAATTCGACCCGGCGGTCTGTGGCGTATGCCCCCTGCGGTCCCAGTGCGTGGCAGCTGGAGAGGGCAAAGGCCGTACGGTGACTCTCCATCCCCAAGAGGCGCTCCTGCAACAAGCCCGGGCCTTCCAGAAAAGTGAGAGCTTCGCCGAATACCGCAGCCGGCGGCAGGTGGTCGAGCATCGCCTGGCTCGGCTGGTGCAACTGAGGGTCCGCCAATCTCGCTACTTTGGTCGGGCCAAGACCCTCTTTCAGCTACTCCTGGCAGCCACGGTGGCCAACCTGACCCTGGTGGCTACCAGGATGGGGATGATGTCCCAGGCTTCAGGCTCCTCCCCCAATAAAACAGAGAATAGACCGGACCGGCTCGCCGCCGCGTCGCCCATCGTTACTGCCCAATTCATATTGGCCGCGGCCAGATGGGTCGCCCTTAGTCTCAGACTTGGCCCAGTCCACTGGTTATCCTCCACCTCATCTCGTCACAGCAGGGCTTTTCAGCCGGGCTTCTAGTACTACAACGACGCGTTATGAGAAAACACGCTCAGGTCTTCTTCTTCAGCTACGGACCGTTCATCATGGGAGACTCGCACTCGTTCGTTGCCAGCTTCAAAATCCGCCCACGAGTTACCTTGTAGGATAACACGTCGTTGTAGTACTAGGGTCCATTATATGAAAAGAATTCGACTCCCGGCCATGACAATCAAACGAAAGAAGGTGAGGCATGAGGCTTGCATTCTTTCGTTCCCAGGCCGGTGATCAGGGCATCGAATCACCGGCCTGGATCATAACGTTTTATCTAAGCGGCCCTTTTATTCCGTCGTATATTGGGCGTTCCCCGCTGGAGTCAAGAAGAGATAACGCAGGTGAGGCACGTTAATTTGATTATTGGTCGCCGGATCAGTCGCATTCATCGCGTATATGTTGCCCGTTCCAAAAGGGCCGGTGACCGGTCCTCCATTCTGGTCGTGAAAGGGAGTATTGAGGATCACCCCGGTAGCGGTGGGCCCCTGTTCAACGTCGGCGGTGGCGCCCGTTTGGACGACCAGTTGTTGGCCTGCCTGCTGCCTGATGGTTACGTTAGTTACTTGTGGCATGTTGGTCTCCCATATCTGCAGGATGTTGAATCTGCAGATGGTGTTTCAAATAGGATTTCCCAAATCAAAAAGATTCGCTCGACCACGCGAGCCAAGGGGACGGCGTGGCCTATAAACGCCGTTCACCGCCCAAGAGCCAAGCGCCAATATGCCTGCGCCGCCCTCGGAGGGCGGCGCAGGCAAAACCTATGGCATCCCGAACCCGTCTAACCTAGATTCGCCGGAACTTCTAGGATCGCTGAAACGACTCAGCCTGCGGGCGCGGTTTCGGCCGGGGCGGCGGCGGCGGTCCCATTCGAGGATGGGCTTGAGCTGTCATCGCCTGAAATCGTCAAGTATTGATTCGGATAATATTTGGCCACCCACATTTGGGCCAATTGCGCTCTGGTGATCGATTTTCGGTAGTAGTTTATTGGGACACCGATGTTCCCAGCGATGGCTTTGTTGACATAATCCTCAAACGCGGTCATCAGCGAATTGATGTCGAGCATTTTATTCTTGCCGTCATCGATCTCGCCCAAACCCGACATTACGCTCTTGATCTCGGCGCCTCTGATCTGGATCATCTGATTTCCAGTTCTTGCCGCTTGAGCGCCTTCCTGGACTGTTTTTTGCTCTGAGGTTGTCGCGTTGGCTAGAATGGCGAGCTTGTCCATCATTTTGGCGGGATGAAAATCCGCCAATTCCTTGACTCCGATCTGGACTTCGTTAGATTTGATCGTGGGAATCAGCCCCATCGTAATTAGGCTTATGTGGGAAGAGATCCGCTGGGTGCTGAGCATCCGTTTTACGTCGTTGGCAAATTGAGCGCTGACACCGAACCCGCCCTCGGCGCTGGCGAACCACGATCCCGTTTCCATTTGAGCCTGCATGCTCGCCGCCGCTGAAACCATTTGCTGACTGGAAACTGTTCAGAGTTGAGGGGAAGTGAGCAACCGGCGGCATTCCAGGAGGGGATTGAGACCTCTGGCCCGCCAGGTGCCAAAGAGGGATGCCAAGGTCATCTTGCTGTCGGCGCCCTGCCCTGAGCGGGTGCCGCCGCTGATCTTGCGACTGGTTACCAGATGCCGCAGGCTCCGCTCGGCGGCGTTGTTGTCTGAGGGCACGGATGGGTCCGACACGAAGACAAACAGTTCCTTGATGAACCGTTCCATGCGCCGGCAGAGCTTGGCCTGAACCGCCAGGGGATCTTTAAGGAAAGGCCGCGCCAAGACCATTAGTTTCTCCTCCAGCATTAGCTGGGTGCGATGGCCTGGCTGGGCTCGGGGAAGGACCGAGGCCTTGGCCTCCGTGTAGACCTGGTGAACCGCCTCGGCCCACTGAGCCAGCCCAGCGTCTTCTGGGTACAACCCTTTCAGGTCATGGATATCCCGCAGCAGATGAGCCCAGCACCGTTGCTTCAGGCCCGGGTAGTGGTTATAGGCCGCGTAGAAATCACTGACCAACACTCCGCTGAAGGAGGAATCCAGCACCTCATCCACCACCCCCTTATCCCGACCCCGACGCAGGAAGTATCGTTCGCTGGGAGTGCTGAAGGTCCAAACATAGCCGTTGCTCCCGTCCTGGCGCCAGCCGGTTTCGTCGCCCTGCACCACGGGACTGGCGCGGACTTGCTCGAGCACCTCTCGCACCGCCGTCTCAGCCTGACGGGCTACTCCATGGACGGCCTCGACGATGGCGCCAACACTCAGGTGCAACTGATGGACGCTCTCCAGGTACCATTGGATGATTCTTATGGGCAACCGTCCCTCCTCCCGCAGGGTCACCATCAGGCTTACCAGATTGACCCCCAGGCGCTGCTGGCCCAGAACCACCCCCTGCAGGGCCTCTTTGGGCAGCCGGCGCCGCTGGCATACCGGACAGATGCGGGCTACCAGGGCGTGCTCGGTCACTTCTACCGGAGCCACCGGTAGCTCAATGACTTCCCGAGTTCGCTGTACCCATCCGCCGTTCAGGTGAGTCCCGCAGTCGGGACAGACCGCCACGGCATGCTCCACCCGCCGGGTAGGAGTCATGCGCTGGCGGGCGAAGCCATGGCGGCGCGGCTTTCTGGGCTCCTTGTTCTCCGGCGCTTGCCGGCTGGAGTGCGGCTGATTACCCGGCATCCCCGACGACCCGCGCCGGTTGGGACGGGATTCCAGAACCCCAATCCGCCTTTGCAAATCGGCAATGACTCCCCGCTGGCCGGCAATTATCTCCAGCAGAGTTTCGCCACTCGCCGCGTTCAGGTCTAGTTCAGTGTCCACCTCCCTGGTATGCCACAACTCCCCCGGCCATGCCAGCGTTTTTCCAACGGCTTTGAGCCAATTCACCTCATCAAGTCTGAACAGTTACGCTGACTGGTCTGCGTCGATGATGTGTTCAACACATGAACCATGCCGACGAAACTCGATCCGTTGGTCTGTCCAGACAACAGGTCCAGCTTCAGTTCGCTTGAAGTCCCCTCATCGTTGGCGATCTGTTGCAGGTTTGAAACGCTATCCGTTTTTATCTTTTGGTCTTGACCGGTGAAAACGTCGTTCCAAACCCTGATGGCTTTGTCGACATCTAGAATGAATGGCGCCAACAACAACGCACCTTTGTGGGTGCAAGTCGCCGTGATGATAAGGGTGCCGGATAATTCGTGGTTCTCCCGTTGCTTCGCCGCTTGGCTGGCGGCGGCAGCAGTCATTTCAAGACTTCTTTTGCTGCCCAGGATGCTGGTCGACCCGGAAACGAATGATTTTATGGCGGTGATGGTGCTGTTGGATCCTTGCCGCTCCATATCGTAGGAGAAATATTGGGCATCCATCTTCAACGAATCGGCAGACAGCGGCATCTTCTTGACTTGAGTCCTGTTGTAATCGATGGGGCTCTCAAAGTCATGGTCGATACCAGCGATCTTGGCTTTAGCAGCCACGATCTTCGGCGTCTCGTCCGTCCGGGCCTTCACTACCTCGGTCGCCGCAGTGGTTATGTCGGTGTTGTACACGGATATTTGCGTGGTAAGCGAACCGGTGTCGATGTTCAAGTTAGACAATCTTGCATTGTCATGTCCAGACTTCTTCTGGCTTCGATGTACAGATTCAGCTCGTCTTCTTTGGAATCGATGACAGCTTGGCTGGCCGCTATCTCCTCCAGAACCTGAAGCTTATCCGCAGTGACTAGGTTGCCAAGCACCAGAGAAGGATCATACGGTATTGATGTAGGCATTTAAACACTCCTTATTATTGATTATATATTCTTACTAATTATATATAATTAGAATACTCGATTGATATACGATTTGTCGGTCACCAACTGGTCACCAAACCGTAAATAAGGGATAATTGGGATTATATTAACGGCTTGTGAAGTAGAAACTGATTGTTGATGGGTTGTACTGAGATGTCCCTTAAACGGACGGCGTAAGGATTTGGCAGTCTCGGGGTTCGCCTCGCCCCTGCGCAGCCAACTCTGGTAGACGGCATGTTCTGAGCGTAACGACGGAGAGTTTTCAAGTCCAAGTACCGGAGTTCCAGCTAGCGGGCGTAGAGGGGGCGTCCATGGCCGGAACGTCCCATCTGGGCGCCGCCTTGGCTGCATGCTCCGGGTCAAAGAGTGGGGGCGGCCAGGAACTCCAAGAGGTGGGCAAAGCACGGGGGCTCCGAAGCTGGAGCCACGTCTGTGGGAGAGCCAGATGGACCTGTAAGCCGGGTTTCCGGTCCGCCTATTGCAACTGGCATTAAAGGGCCGGCCGGTTCGAAATCTTCTACCATATCCATCTGACCGTTGTCCATGACCCCTCCCTTAAAGGTAACTGTTCAGACTTGATGAGGTGAATTGGCTCAAAGCCGTTGGAAAAACGCTGGCATGGCCGGGGGAGTTGTGGTAGCAGAGGTAGCGGCAAGGTAGCTCTCTTAAGGTAGCTCTCTTAAAGTGGAGGAAATCGGTTTCGGACCGGCACACGTCCGCTGCTGCACCACCAAACCGCATCCCTCTCCGCCAGATTCTCAATGGTCATGCCGCCGTTCTAGCCCAAAGCTAGGGCAACCTCGTCAACCACCGGAGAATGGCAGGAGAGGGGCGCGTTTTGGTGGTGTCCGGCACCTGGCCACTGACCTTTAAATACTGAAGCCGCCAATCTAGGCGCAAACGATTGCACGTTGGCTGGCATCTGTGATTTAATAGCGTAAATCTCAACAAAAGGTTGTTGGGGCTCTTTTTTTGCCCAGGCCAAATGTAGCCAGATGCCCCGGTGCTTGCCGGGGTTTTTTGTTGCCTAAATTAAACATCAGCTTCGCCAATGCCCAGTGGTACAAGCCAAAGGCATCAGCACGACAACTACTAGTGGTTTGGTTTCGGCTCTCACGTACCGGCGCCTCCCAACTGGAACGCGGGCGACCGGCGCATTCTGAGGCCGACCACGGACGCGGACAACACTGTCGCAACAAGACACAACAATCCCACCGCCGGAAAGCCGCCCAGAGACAGCATAAGCCCCCCGGCCGAGGCGCCCACAAGGCTACCGAATTGATTGCTCGTGGACAGCATTCCCCCTGCGGTACCTCGAGATTGGCCCGCCAAGTGCATTATCAGTGTCAGCAGGACCGGCATTGAAACGGACACCAACACCGATGCTACGAAGGCCATCGCGACGACTATCCAGGCGGACGTGCCTAAAGCAAAGAGGAGTCCGGCCACCACCCCACCGGCCAGGCTGATGGCGGGCAACCAGTCCAACCGGCGAGCCCGGCCAGCAATGAACCCTCCGGCGAAGCTGCCAATCACCGCTCCCACGCCCAACAGGGCAAGTCCTGGAGCCGTGCTTGCCTCGTTCCAGCCGTAGCCTTCGATCATGTGGGCAGCAAAGTAGGTCATTAGCCCGAACAGCGCGATCTGCTGAGTGGCATTAGCGATGAGCACGTACCACGGCGCTGACTGACGGCCTATGACCTTGAAACGGTTGATGAGATCTATGCTCTGGGCCGAGCGTCGTGGGCTCCGGGGTAGCCAAAGCCACAGCGGCGCCCAAACGGCCAGCGACAGACCGCCGGTGATGTAAAAGGGCAATCTCCATCCGCCGATATAGCCAAGCAAGGCAATCGCCGGCACTCCCACCGCGACCCCAACCCAACTCGAGGAGGTTATGAAGCCGACGGCTTTCCCTACCTTCTCAGGCGGTAAGTTGTCGGCCAACGCCGCCATGATGGTCGGGAGAATCATTGCGGATCCTATGCCGGTGATGAGCCGTAGGGCCAGTAGGGAACTGTAGCTCCACGCGACTCCTGACCCCAACACTCCCAGGGCCATAAGCAAAACCCCAATCAGGAGCACCGGCCGTCTGCCGTACGTATCTGAAATAGGCCCAACCAACGGCGCAGTTATTCCCCAGGTTATGAAGGTGGCCGCGGCGAGCTGTCCCGCCACAGCTATAGAAGTGCCGAAATCGTCTGCCAACGCCACCAGGAGGGGCCCAAGCATCAGGCTTACCGCCCTGACCATAAACACGATGGCCGCAAATAAGAGAAGCGTCGACGACGAGACTCCACGTTGTTGGACTGCGGTCAAAGCTACTCCGCACGAACCTGAAGGTCCAGGCTTCCCTCCCCACTCATGGCCGCATTCACTGCAACGCAATTCAGGGGCCTTGGCCTTCCTGCTGTAACCTCTGGCTCCAGATTCAGGGCAACGCATCGGCTACCTCAATCGTCGAACCCAGATATTGCCGAAATAATAGTCCAAAGTTCCAGGCTGAGTTCGGTGTTGATTTCGGTCTAGAGGCCATTTTCGTGCCTAGAATGAGTGGCGCCGAAGGTCAGAGTCAAACTGACACGGGGTCACCCCCACCGGTTTTCGAGTTGTATACCCTGTCTAATGGTGGGTTTTTCTAGTAAGCTCTAGTTAGGGAATCATATCTGAAAGGCCTTATTCGTCCAGCTGATAAGGTATAAGGCCTTGGAGTTCGTAGCCGCCGTTGATTACCCCGACGAATTCTCGCCGGTGCGAAATACTTCAGCGATCTCGGCGGCGAAATCTACCCTGGCGAAGCAATCACGATTAGCGATAGGAAATAGCAATGACCACACTAGTCTTGGGTGGCACGGGGTTCATCGGAACGCGAGCAATCCACCGTCTGGCCGAGCGGGGCGAGAATGTCGTCTGCATGGACATCAACCCCAGGACCGCCTCGTTCCCGGGACTGGAAGACAAGGTGAGCGTCATGTACGGCGACATCACCCAGTTCGAGGACGTAATCAAAGCGATTCTCGCCTCCAAGCCGGACCGCATCCTCAACCTGGCCTACTTGCTGGGAAGCGGGGACGACACCCCTCACTTCACCATGAAGCTGAATGTGTTGGGTATGGACAACTGTTTTGAGGCGGCCAGGGTCTGTGGTGTGAACCGGGTGGTGTATGCCAGCTCCCTGGCCTCCAGCGGCCAGCAGTCCCAATTCGGCGAGAGGCTGATTAACGAGGACGACCCCAAGTATGGGATTAGCCAGTACGCCGTGCATAAGATTTTCAATGAGTTCCAGGCCGACCAGTACAACTCGGTCTACGGCATGTCCATCACCGGGATTCGCCCCGCCAACGTGACCGGGCCGGATAAGGTGCGGGGTTCCACCGACCATGTGCAGTGCATTGTCCTGCCCGCAATGGGCCAGCCCGTAAACTTCCCCAAGAAAGACATCATGCGGCTGCCGGTGCATGTGGATGATGTGGCCGAGGCCTTCGTTCGGGTCACGCTGTCCGATTCAAGCCACTATCCCTTATACAACACCGGCGGCACCCCCATCAGCATGGGGGACTTGGCCGACATAGTTAGAGGATTCCTTCCCGATGCCCAGATCACTTTCGACAGCGACGGCGGGCGCGAAGATTCGGGTAATTTCCTGGTTGACAACAGCCGTCTGTTAGGAGAGTTCGAGCTGGAGTACCCCCCTTTCCCCACACGGGTGTTGCAAATAATCAACGAGGTGCGCAGCGACGAAGGGCTGCCCCTGGTAGGGTAACGGAGCATTGAACGAGAATTGACGTTCACACCCATGTGTGGCCGGACCGGATCGCTGGCGTGGTATTGCAATCCATGGTCGGTAATTTTGGTTACGAGCCTGTGGACACTACTTTCTTTGGTGCGGAAATGGCCAGATGGTGTTGGAATCGGGGACCTACGAAGAGGTAAAGGAGTACCTGGAACGAAACGGTTGCACCGTGACAGGCCGCCCCGGAGACGACCGGTGCATTTACTTCGACGACCCCGACGGCCATCGTTTGCAGCTTTTGTACCCCGGAGGGAGTTAATAGGCCCGAGGACCCGGGCGCCGCACGCCCGGGTTAGATCTGCCTGGAAACCCAACTTGTTTTGGAAGGAGGTTTCCCATCCGCGTTCCAAGGCATCCCGTGCCTGGACTATATCGCTACAGGACAAAGCTGAACCCAGAGGCGCGCATGCGTTGGCGACAACGGCTGGAGAGTTGAGCCGTTCCCCTAGTTCTACCGCCTGACGGGCCCAAGAAACCGCGTCGGTCAACTCCAGGCGATCGAGATGGGTCAGTGCCAAACCACAATAAACCATGCCCTGGGGGATTCCCTCTGGCTCCCTGTTGAAGATCGTCTTGGCCTGGCGGAGATTCTCCAGGGCCAGGGATAGGTCCTGTACGGCTAGGTTGCCTCCGTGCATCTGCTCCCGGCCCAATTGGGAATGGATGATTGCCGCTTTGTAGTCGTTACCGAGCTCTTCGTAAAAACTGAGAGCCTGCTGCAAGTAGCCTACCGCCCGTTGGGCCTCGATTCCAGACTTGTAGCAGGCGTCGCCAAGCTTCTCGGCAACCGCAGCCCTCTCGTCCAGGTGTCCACCAAGCTCGTCCCACAGGTCCAAGGCGTTCTGGTACAACGGAATCGCCCGGTTCCAGTTGAATAGAGAGCCGTTTCTCTCTGCCGCCTGGTGCGAGTATGTTGCACCCTGAGAAACGTCGCTCCCATGAGTAAAGCGGTAGGCTAGCTCCTCGATTCGATCAGGATACAAGGCGTTCAGAGCTTGTCCAGCCTGCAAGTGGTAGCGCCGCCGGCGAGCTGCGGGAATGATCTGGTATAGAACCTCTTGAATATGGTCTTCCCGGAACCAATACCTTTCTTCCATTGGCGCAACCGTGCGGTCCACTAGTACTACAACGACGTGTTATCCTACAAGGTAACTCGTGGGCGGATTTTGAAGCTGGCAACGAACGAGTGCGAGTCTCCCATGATGAACGGTCCGTAGCTGAAGAAGAAGACCTGAGCGTGTTTTCTCATAACGCGTCGTTGTAGTACTAGCAGCCCGGCTGACATAGCCTGATCGAGTATCCTAACCAATTGTTCCTCGGTCCGGCCAGCCACATGTAAGAGGGCCGCAAAGCTAAATTCTTCGCCTAGGACGGCGGCTTGTTGCAATACGGCAACTGCTTCCTCGCCGAGCCGGCCGACCCGCTCCTGCACTAATAGCTTTACCGATTCGGGAATTCCCACCCTAGTGGCGTCCAACACTTCCCAATGGTCGCGCACCCAGCGGACCGCGTGATTCTCCACCAAAAACCGAAGCATTTCCTCAACGAAGAACGGATTACCCCCGTTGCCCATGTGTCCACTACTTCTTGAGCTAGCCCGCGGTATCTCCGCCTCGACGGCACCTGCTCCATCAAGGGCCCCATGCCCAACTCACTGGAGATGGCCAGGGCTCGTCCCGCAAGGAAACGACTTTGGCTCGGGCTCCATCTCCGTCCCATTCTCGAAGGGTGTCCGCGTTCCATAGCGTCATCGAAGTGAGCAGAATCATTGGAGGTAGGAATCCATCATGGCTATTGAGCGCACAAACCCATCGAGCCTGGGCCAGCCGGGCGGCTATCATCACGTGGTCAAGGATGGCAATACCGTCTATCTGGCTGGACAGGTGGCTCGGGATAGGGACGGAAAAACAGTGGGAGTGGGTGATGCGGCAGCCCAAGCGGAGCAGGTATTTCGTAACATCCAGGCGGCTTTGGAATCGGTTGGCAGTGACTTGGGCCATATTTTGAAAATGACAACCTTCATGACACACCGAGAGGATTTTCCGGCCTACCGGGCGGCCAGGAGCAAGTTTTTAACCGATGACGATGCCCTGCCAGCCAGCACGCTGATTCTCTGTTCTGGGCCCGCCGACCCCGACTTCCGGATTGAGATTGAAGCCGTGGCGGCCATTCCATAGAGCATAGATTCCGGATAATATTACCCAGCCACGGGACCAAAAATGCCGTTGGGCTTACATATTTTTGGCACATATACTGATTGATGCGGTTGTAGACTCCGTTAACCCGGTAGGTTCTAGAATGACTAGGTAGCGGCTTGTCGAGCGATACCGCCAACGCTTCGGCCACCACATTGTTCGACTGCTATACCCCCAGAGCCTATGGAATGACCTCCCAGACCTGGCGGTTGCCTTCTACTGTGTTGCTATTGAATTGCCTGACAGACTCTTCTGTCTCGGGGGATAGCTCGTCGTAATTGGAACGCTGATTATTAAAGTACTCATCTAGGCTTTCCACTTCAATCTCAAATGCGATGGTATCCATTCGGTCTGTATAATCCGTGTAGATTTTGCCCGTTGTATTGCCATCCCTGTCCCAGGAAGCCCTAACCTCCTTAACAACTTCCAAGCACTCAGGCACCTTTCCTCGAGCACACTTCCAGACATTTCTCACCATGTACATTCTCGGTCTCCTCAGAACATAATCTAAAACAAAATTGGGAGACTATACGATAGGTCAGGCTAATCGTCGAACCCAGCAATCCCAGCAATTATCGTCGAGAGTTCCATTGTTAGTTCTAAACGTCAATGAGCCGATCCCTCACCGTCGTGTGGCTAGAAGTAGAAAGGCGCCTAGTTGACTCCCCTAATTCAGGCTGGTCATCTAGGCGTTTCAATCAGTAAGTAAGTCAAGTTGGCCAGTCGAGAGAAGTCGAACTCCGACTGCCCCAAGTCGTTCCCATACAAGTGCAGAATAGACAAACCGGTAAGCTTTTCTAACTCAGATGGCAGTTCCGTAAGGCGGTTGTCCTCTACGAATAATTCGGTCAACGCATCCAGGTTACCGAACTCAGCTGGCAAACCCGTCAAATGATTGCCGCCCAACAATAATTCAGTTAGACCAGTCAAGCTGCCTATCTCAGGAGGCAATTCAGTCAATTCGTTGTTTGCTAGGGCCAAGATTTTAAGGTTTGCCAAGTTCCCTATCGTGGACGGGAGTTCTGTTAAACGGTTGTCATCAAGGTTTAGGAACTTTAGGTTGGTCAAATCACCTATTTCAGTGGGCAATTCAGTTAGCCGGTTACGGTAAAGGCTCAACCACGTCAGACTGGCCAGATTGCCTATCTCGGGAGGCAACCTGGTTAATTGATTATGTCGCTGGAACATCCGGGAATGGCCCAGTTGCAGATAGGCTAGGTTGGTCAATTTCCCTATCTCGGAGGGCAATTCAATCAGGTCGTTAGCTCCTGCATTCAGTTCGGTTAAGTTCCTTAAGTTACCTATCTCAGGGGCCAGTGTCTTCAGATGATTTCTGTCCAATTTGAGATTGGTCAGGTTGGTCAAGTCCCCTATCTCGGGGGGCAATTCAGTTAGGTCGTTAAGACCCAAGTCCAACCCAACCAAGTTGGTCAGCTGACCTATCTCAGGGGGTAACACCTCCAGTCCCTTGCCATGCAAGCTCAAAATAGAAGAGCCATTGTCCTTAGCTTCAACTATCGTTGAGACAATTTCGTCTTGATTCATGTCCATGTATTACGAGTCCGCTACTCTTCTACGCTTTACGGAGCTTGGGAGTGAAAAAAGCCAGTGCTCCAACCAACACGATGCCGATAGCCCCATTGATACTTGCGGCCAAGGGAGCCCCCCACCCCCCGGCTATCGCCCCAGAACTCAAGCTCCCGAACGAATAAGCGTAAATGGCCATTGACCGCAGGCCCAGGACTCGGCCCCGGAATTCAGGCAACGTGGTCCTCAAGATGACCGTAAGCATCGACACCTGGGTTGATGAGAAAGCCATACCGGTAACCAGCAGGATTGACAGCGACACGTAGAAGGAATGGGATGCTGAGAACGCCAACATGGTTGCATGCCAAACTATCACGGACAGAATCAACAGCCTACCGGCGGACTTCAGGTTGCGCACCGATGCCAGAGAGGTCGAACCAATCAAGGCGCCAATGCCGAAGGTGGACATCAAGATTCCCAGCCCCGCCGAATCCGTGCCCAAAACATCTCGGGCAAAAATGGGCATTAGCGACGTGTGCAAGGGCCAGCCGGTGAAATTGATGATGACCGCCAATAACAGCAAGGCCCATAAAACCTGCTGTCCCTTGACGTACTTTAGCCCCTCCAGCATCGCCCTGAAGACAGAATCTTCCTTCGATTGTGTGGACAATCGGATTGTCCCGATGGACAGCGCCAGTATCCCGCCCAAGGAGTTCAGTACAACAATCACGGCGTAGACACCCTGCGGCCCGATGGACTGGAACAGAAAGCCGCCAATCAGCGGTCCCACTATGGTGTTGAGGTTCCTGCCCATTGTGGTGAGTGCGGCGCCGTTGGAGATACGTTCCGTCGGCAAGATGTCGCCTACGAGGGACTGCGAGGCAGGCATTTGAAACAACCGAACCATGCCCCCAACCAACACCAGTGCGAATATGTGCCACACTTCCAACCGGCCACTCTGAAGGAGCGTGAACATCACCAGGCTAAGCAGGCTCAAACTGAACATTACGGCGGCTACAAGAATGTGACGAGGCATCCGGTCGGCGACAGCACCTGAGAATAAGGCCAGGAGGTTCAGCGCCATCCTAGCCGAGGCGATTAACCCCACCAGGAACGGTGAGTCGGTCCGGATGAGGACCAACCACCCTAGGGCCATGGACTCCATCTGCATGGCCGTGCCGGACAACGCCATGGAGGACCACAACAGGGCGAAATTGCGCTGACGCAATATACCAAAGGGGTAGGCCGCTTGTTGTAGTGAAGTAGCTAGTTTCAACTGACGTTAAACAATGGCCGCCTTGGAAGAATAAAAGCAAGAACGCTGTCCCTGACGGGCGTTGGTGGCCAGGGAGATAGTACGTCTGGAGGGTCGGATTGTCTACGGCCACAAGAGAACATGATTTACGGGGGTATGCCTTAAAGCCCGCAATTTGGAGTAAGTATTTGTCTGTCTTTGTCCAGACCTTCGCCGAGGGGTGTTCCAGTGTTTCACTGCATTCTGACTGATATTGATCTTACTTTAAACCTCCACGAATTTGTGCTATGCCTAGCTGATGGAAATGAACAGGTTACTTGAACCCCTACGTGCGCTTTTGGAGAAGCAGGAAGTCGTGTTGGTTGCTATTGATGGACTTGGCGGTTCGGGAAAGAGCACGGTGGCAAAATCCATCAATGACAATGCTCCGGAGCCCCCATAGTTGAAATGGATGACTTTTACATTCCGGAATTGGCTAGAGCGGATTGGGACCGAGTATACGAACAGGTGCTTGAGCCATTAAGAAAGGGTACGCATGCGTCCTATCAAAGATTTGATTGGGAGACAAAAAGACTCGCAGGATGGCGTAGGGTTGGACCCCCGAGGGTGGTTGTTATTGAAGGGGTGTAATCATTACATTAAAAACTTCGGAATGCCTACGACTACAAAATTTGGGTCGAGGCCACTTATGAGCTACGTTTGGCACGTGGAATAGATAGAGACGGGGAAAGCTTACGGGAATACTGGGTGAAGGAATGGATGCCCCGAGAAGAGGAATACAAAGAGTCTCAAAGGCCGCAAGAAATCGCCGATCTCATAATTGATGGCTCAGGCAGGTAGGCCGGATGGGTTAAGGCTGCAGGTAGCGGTAGGGAATTTCTTCAGAGGAATAAGCTAAGCCCCCTGGGAGCCTTCTCGAGAGGCATCGAAGAAACGGCGCCCGCTTGGGTGGGCAATCCTGAACGGTCAAAAGTCATCCATTCGCTATCTCTTGGATAATTCTAGGCAGATCTCTGTTGAACTCACCCTTGGTTAGAACCAAACTGCAACCCAAGTCCCTGGCCTGCTGGAGAGCAGCGACATTTCCGTGTGGGCCGAATGCTACTGATTTGACTCCCGGCCGGTTGTTTTTGATATCTTCCAATGCCGTAACCCAGATCGACTCGTCTCCTTCGAGATCAATAAGGACCAAAGCGAGTCGATGATCTTGGGCTTTTTCTTTAAAAACTGGCTCAGTGGCGGCACGTTGGACTTCGTGGCCTAATGGTTCAGCTAAAGCATCGACTTTCCCCAAAAAGAACAGGTTTTGCCCTACTAGGAGAATCGATTTACTGTCTAGATCCACGATTTTCCCCCTTTGGCGATTGGAAGACCATCCGAAAGAAACCAGCTATGCCATGATAGCCTTCCCCGCCGACGAGTACCAGAAAAACATCAGCGGATAGCGGCACAGTGCAAGTGATGCGAGATCTGAGTGGCTATTTTCCTGCGACTTGGCGTTGAATGCCCCGATATCACCTTAGAACCGCCTGAATTTTGAACGGGACACGAGAAAGTTTTGGGTCACTTCTGAACATACATCGGGATGTATGTTCAGAAGTGATAAACTTTTCGTGCTTTTGAACTAATTTAGGTGACCTTACCCCGAAGTTAGTAACGTTGGCTAGTAGAGTCCGGATGCTTCGGCGTTTTGCCTTTCAGTAAGCTGTGGGGCCTGACCTCGTTGTAGTCCAGCCGCCAGTTCCCTATGATCTTCCTGGCATACCTCCCACCCAGGCCTCGTTTGAAATCCGATTAAACCAATCTCCCACTGCTAAGACAGCAACTTCCGAATTCAAAGCGTATCTCGGTGACGCTTGCTCGACCCAGGATGAGCGATCACCACCGACATCCGGATTGTCTTTCCAAAAAATGGTAGTCAAAAAATGTGCCTGAGATCCGCCCAACTCCGGCCACGAAAAAAGGGACCTTTTTAGCGTCACAGAAACCGATCAATGCATTGTCTCTTCGAACCTATGGTTCTCGTGTGCGCTCGCTACGATAGGTGTAAAATTGCCCGCACCAAAAGGATTAGGTTTTGGCGCCCCGCGGATGGCAATTCATCTCCTCACTAGACCGTATGGCAAGCAGTCCTTAAACTTGGGACATGTTGGTTTTGAATTTCGTCAGAGCAGGGTTGTCCAGCCTTCAAAATATCCCTTCGCGACAGGGCATAAAAGTCTTGTTGGAAAGCGGTCAAGTGGGTCGCGTTAAGAAAATAGTGGTGGCAAGGTAACTTCCCTTTATGGCCTTCTTAAGTATGCAAGGTATATCCCTTGCCTTTATTGGCGTCCCAATTTTTGACGGGGTCAACTTAACCATTGAGCGAGGAGAAAAGGTTGGCCTGGTAGGCAGGAACGGGTCAGGGAAATCAACATTGCTGCGGCTGATAGAGGGAAGCGTCAAACCAGACTCCGGCGCTGTTTCAGTCCAAAGGGGCGTACGCTCGGCCTATCTTTCACAAGAGGTGACCCCTGATTTACGCGGTACCGTGTTTGATGTAGTCGCCAGCGGAAGCAGAGAATACGCCGACCTGACCACACGGAATCCATCCCCAAGCGCCAGGTTTTTACATGAAGGCACACCGCCTGTACGCGAAGAATTGGACCGCATTCACCACAACCTTGATATGGAAGGAGTATGGTACAAGAGGGAACAGATCAACAAAAGCCTCTCGCAACTTGGGGTGGATGCTGGCCGCGCTTTCAGTTCTCTTTCCGCTGGCCTAAAACGTCAAGTGCTCTTGACGAGGGCGCTTGTTGGTGAGCCGGATATCCTCCTACTTGATGAACCAAATAACCACATGGATATTGATTCCATCAAGGAACTGGAACAGATGATGGTTCGGTTTACGGGTGCCTTGATCTTCGTTACCCACGACCGGATGTTCTTGCAGAAAATCGCTACCCGGATAGTGGAAATTGATCGGGGCAGGCTGTTTGATCAGACCTGCGACTATGAGACATTCCTGGTACGGCGAAACGCCAACCGCCAGGCAGAAGAGACGAAAAACGCTCTGTTCGATAGGAAGCTGCAACAGGAAGAACATTGGGTTCGGGGAGGTATCAAGGCGAGGCGGACGCGTAACGAGGGCCGCGTGAGGGAACTGGAAAAAATGCGGGAGATGCGCAGTTCCAGACGGGACCGGCCCGGGAATGTGAAGATGGAAGCCCACGAGGCCGAGCGTTCCGGAACATTGGTGGTAAAGGCAGACAATATTGGCTTTAACTATGGCGATACTCAGGTAATCTCAAAATTCTCCGCCACGATTCTGAAGGGCGATAGGATTGGAATTCTGGGCCCCAACGGCAGCGGCAAGACAACACTCTTGCGCCTTCTTCTTGGCATGCTCAGTCCGGTTACTGGAACAATCCGCCTCGGCACTAATTTGCAAATCAGCTACTCCGACCAACTTCTTGAGCAATTGGACGAAAACAAGACCGCCATAGAAAACGTCGGCGACGGCAATGATACAGTTAACGTTAACGGCAAAAATCGTCACATCATCGGCTATCTGCAAGATTTTCTCTTTTCTCCAGATCAAGCTCGCTCTCTTGTTTCTGTTCTTTCCGGTGGGGAGCGCAAGCGCCTCATGCTCGCCCGTCTCTTCACGCAGCCCTCCAATCTCCTTGTGCTGGATGAACCCACCAACGACCTTGATATCGAGACCCTTGACCTCCTTGAAGGCCTCTTGATTGACTACACAGGAACGATTCTCCTCGTCAGCCATGATAGGACGTTCATCAACAACATCGTGACGAGCACCGTCGTTTTTGAACGCGGCTCCATCGTGAAGGAGTACGTGGGTGACTATGATGACTGGCTGCGTCAGCGCCCCCAGGAAGCCAAACCGAGTAGGGCATCTGCCAGCAAACAAGAGGCTCCACCGGCTCAGGCACCCAGGGCAAGGCTAAAATTAGGGTTCGGCCAGCAAAAGGAACTGGATGCACTGCCCCAGACTATTGAGTGCCTCGAAAGGGAACAGCAAGAGTTGTTCCAGACCATGGGAGATCCAGGACTCTACAAAAAGGACAGGGCTGACATTGTTGCCACGAACGATAGGCTAGAAGAAGTGAAAAGGCTTTTGGCTGAAGCCTACGCACGTTGGGAAGAACTGGAACAACTCCGCCTAGATATCGAAAACAGCAGGCTTTCAAAATAGAGAATGCCAAAGGGTGGGCGGCCAGGAGTTCCAGGAGACGCACAGAACGGGCGCTCCGAAGCAGGAGCGCAATGTGGGAGGGCCAGGTGGACCTGTAAGCCGGGTTCTGTGTCCGCCGTAGCGGATGGTGGCCATCTATCTAGCCCGCCCCACGGCTTGGGGCCGTGGGGGCTCCCACCTTGAGGCGGAACGGCGTTGCCGCCGGGGTCGAGCAGCCAACCCGGGGACGGGCCGGACGCCCATAGTCCCCCTATTTGGCCTTGCTCCAGGTGGGGTTTGGCCGCCGCTGCGTCACCGCAGACGGCCGGACGCTCTTACCGTCCGATTTCACCCTTATCCCGATAGCTCGGGACGGTATGTTTCTGTGCCACTTTCCGTCCCCGTCAACGGTGTAACCGCAGACGGGGCCTGGGAGTTACCCAGCACCCTGTCCAGTGGAGCCCGGACTTTCCTCCCCCTCGATATTTCGAGGCGGCGGCCACCCAGTCCATGAAGGCCCTCCCGAAAAAACCTTAGCATTACCGTATAAGGCGGTCAAGGCGATTTCGAACGTCGAGCTTAAACCTGACGAAGAGGGAGACTGGGGAAGATCGACGAGAAAAATGTCGTTCTGGACTAGGGATCGGCCAACCTTCAACAAACCAAAGTGGTCAACCCTGACAAAGGAGACGGCCGCAACTGCTGCAATGGACCGTCTGGCGCCCGCTTTTTACTTGTTGGTGTTGCTGTGTGGGCAGCGACATGCGGCATGCCTGGCACAGGCCACGTTCAACCTTGGCCACTGCGGTGCCGCCTTTCGCTTTTCGCAAGACCTCGTATTTCTGAACCGCCACCGGTTCTAAGGATTCGGCCAACTCGCCCCTTTTGGCCCCCAGTTCGTCCCGATGGGCCGTCAAATCCTTGATGATCTTGCTTAGTTCCTCGCTGCGAAGTTCCCACGCGGTGTTGATGTCGGAGATTCGTTGCTCCAACTCGGCGCACCGGTTTCGGGATTCCTCAGCCCTGAGGGATAACTCCATCAGTTTTGAGTCCCTGTCCTGCAGCATCTTACGGACGTTTCCGGCCTCTTGCTGCAAGCTCTCCAATACCTGAGGGTCTGTGATGTCGCCGTCGTATAATTGCCGGTCTAGATCGGTAGACCGCTGCCGCTGATCCTCTGCGCCGGTCTGCTGTTCCCTGTGCATCGACCTCACGGCTTCCAAGTTCTGTTGTTCAGATTCCAGGGCCGCCTCCACCGCCTCCACCGCCGCCGCGCCGCCGCCCGACCCTGATTCCGAGTTAGCCTCCGCCTTTTGGGTATCTATCTGGTCCAACGCCAGGTCGAATTCTTGAAGTGAGAACAGTTGCCGGGAGGTGGTCATATGTCGATACCCTGCCTATTCGGATGTCGCCGGCCAGTGGATCCTTGGCGGCGGCGAGCGTTTAATTTTTGCCCTGTCCTCGATTCTAAAAACGGCAGCGGTAGTTGTCAACATGGCGGCCCCGGTTTAAATGCGTAAGTTGCGCCGATATGCCCCCTATCCGGGGCGTCTGTTGACGCGTCTGATGTATAGTGAGGATGAGTGGGAGGGGTGTTTTGAAGATATTACATTTTTCCGATCTGCACATAGGCGTTGAAAATTACGGCCGTGTTGATCCCCTGACCGGTTTATCCACTCGGCTCATAGACTTCTTATATTCTCTGGACCAGGTGGTTGAGCACGCGCTAACCGAAGATGTGGACCTGGTTCTGCTGGCGGGGGATGCTTACAAAGGCCGGGACCCTAGCCAGACCCATCAGAGGGAGTTCGCCACCCGGCTGGCAAAACTGTCCCATGCGCGAATCCCGGTTTTTCTGTTAGTGGGCAACCACGATCTGCCGAGCGCGGCCAGCCGAGCCACGGCAGTGGAGATTTTCTCTACTCTGGAGCTGCCCCACGTCACCGTGGGAGACAGTCTACGCAACTACACCATTCAGACTAAGTCAGGTCCGCTGCAGATATTGGCCGTTCCTTGGCCCCGGCGCAGCGGTATTTTGAGCCGGGAGGATTCCCGGGGATTGACCATCTTGGAGGTGCGCGACGAAATCCAAGACCGAATGACGGCTGCCATCGGCGCCAGGGCGGGAGAGCTTGACTCTGAAACCCCGGCCCTGTTGGCCGGCCACGTGACGGTCAACGGCGCCACCGTCGGTAGCGAACGTTCTATGATGCTAGGACAAGATCATGTTTTGCTGGCCGGTGCGTTGGGCCGTCCTCAATTGGACTACGTGGCCCTGGGGCACATCCACAAACACCAGGTATTGCGGACGGACAATCCGATGGTGGTCTATTCCGGTAGCCTGCAGCGTGTGGACTTCAGCGAGGAGAACGACGAAAAGGGTTTCTGCGTGATTGAAATCGACCCGTCCGCACCCCAAGGCCGAAGGTTGACCGATTTCACTTTTCACCGTTTGAACGCACGTGCCTTTGTAACCGTGGATGTAACGGTTCCCGCGGAGCAGCAGGACCCAACCGATTTTGTGCTGAGGGCCATCGCCAGGAAAGATGTCACCGATGCCGTGGTGAGGGTTCGATTGACGCTTTCACCGGAAGGGCAAGCCCATTTGAGAGAGACTGACCTGCGCGATGCTCTGCGGTCCGCCCACTATGTTGCGGCGATCAACCGGGAGATAACCGGCGAAGGCCGCCGGACTCGTCTCTCAGCAGAGTCGGCCCAAGGTTTGGCGCCCATGCAGGTGCTGAAGTTGTACCTCGATGGACGGGACATGGAACAAGAGCGCCGGGATAAGATTCTGAGCCGGGGAGAGGCATTATTAGAACGGTATCAGAACGAAACGCTGTGATTCCCCCGGCCGCGGGGAACCAGCCTAGGTCGGAAGCTATGCCCGCAGGGATTCAGCCTAGGTGGGAAGTAATCCCCGCAGGGATTCAGCCACCGCTCCCGGTCCGTCGATGTCCTCGATCTTGATTACCTGGCGTTCGCCGATACCGCTGGACACCATAACGCTGCCTCGGCCGGTTATGATCTCGAAAAAACTGCGGGCCTCCGAGATCGATATTATTCGCGAGACCGGGATTTCTTTTGTGTTCAGCCAGAGAAACCGGTACATGTGCACCACGCGGCGGTCGGTGACCGTGTAGGTGATGTGCAGGTTCCTTAGGTACCGCATCGTCCCTTTGAAGAAAAAAAACAGGCCTACTAAGAACACCACGGTTGGGTATACGTAGGGTAATTCGGAATAGAACCCCATGTACAGAGACCCCAGGAAAAACGGCAGGCTGAACAACATTCTGGCGTAGGCGGGCTTCATGGTCGGGTGGCGCATTTCGAATTGGCTTTCATCGGGCAACAAAGCAGGCGAAGGCGCCACACCCGTGAAACTCATATAAAGGCTGACCAATAGAAGCAGAGTCCCGACACCCAGAAGCACCAAAGACGCCCCCGGAGGAAATTCTCCTACGTAGAATCCGTAAACGCCTCCCAACAGGAACGGCCCGGCGATTATCGAGCTCACCAGCAGCCGTCGGAGCAGAGTGAGCCAGGTGTTATGGTATAGACGGCTCCCCAGGCTTCTCTTTGGTGTGGACGCCATCTCTAACTTCCCCTAACCAGAGATACAGAGGTGGCTATCAATGTCAGCAGTATGCCCAACACCGCCAAATAGGTGGGATCCATAAGATTTTCGATGTTGTTGATCTTGTCTGAGGATGAATTCGTGAAAAATCCCCGCGTAGGCAGGTCTCTACGGGGAAGACCTGAAGTGATTCGTAAGTTGCCGTCGGGCCCTTGAAGTCCCGCTTGAAGCGCCCTTCCCCGGCCTAACCGCTCTTGATCTAAACGCCGGTCCTGTTCCATACGTTGCCGTTCTTGTTCGTTCCTCCCCCGGTCCAGTTGCTCCATGTGCCGGAACCGTTCATCCTCAAGTTGGCGTTCCCGCTGCAACCTCTCCTCTTCGCGCAACCTCTCCTGTTCAAAACGCTGACGCTCCTGTTCTATGCGCTGCCGTTCCAGTTCTTCCTGCTGCCGTAAGCGCTATTCCTCCATTTGGCGTTCGCGCTGGATGCGTCTTTCGTTCTCATCGTCCATTTGCTTTTGCTCTGCCGCCATTCGCTCCCGGTCGATCTGCCCTTCCAATTCAAAGCGGCGCTGTTCCAACCGGTCTAGCTCCCTTTGCTTATCGTCCCACATCTGGCGTTCCGTGTTTTGCCCGTTGGTCAAAACACGGCCGACTTCTTGATCTATTTGGAGGTGGGTTCGGCGTTCCGTCTCAAACCGCTCTCTTTCCAAATTGTCCAAGATCAGCCTGAACTTGTACTCTATCTGCGAATGACGTCGAAAATCTGCGGACCTCAGCTCCTGCTGAAGCTGGCGTTCGGTTTCGTATCGCTGTTGGTCCAACCGGTCCAGCTCGAATTGGAGTTTGTCCCACAGGTCCCGTTCCAGATTGGTGATTTCCTGTTGCACTTGGTCCAAGGTCCGTTGGATCTTTAACGGCGTCTCCCTTTCAATCCGGGAGATTTCTTGATCGACCTCACGCAACTCCTTCAGAAGCTGGTCCATGGGGGAGATTTCCACTTGAGGGACCGCCGCTTGTGGGAATTTCGGCGGCGCTCCCATCTGTATCAATGCATTCAGGTTGTTTCTGACGCCGGGGCACTGCCGGAACACGCGTATGCGCTCCTGATCGGACATGTCCCGCGCGCCGGCGGGCAAACGCCCCAAGACCTGGATGATGCACTCAAAGGCGCCATCCAGAGGACCGGCAGCCCCGGTAGGCGCCGCTGGAATTTCGCCTGAACTCAAGTTTAACTCGTGGGCGCCGCCCGTTTCCCATGCCTGGTGCTCCCTGGCTTGTCGGCCGTCTATCGTAAAAGAAACGATTTTTCCGGGAAATGACCGGCCCCGGGGTTGCACCACCAGCAGGGTATAGGATCCGCCTTCGATCACTGTTTGACCCACCTGGACACCTTCGACATAGGCAGCGATAGTTGTTCCATCCGGAACGGGCGCCCCGTTGACGGTGGCGGCGCCGATGAACACGTGGGGAGGCAACTCCTGAGCGTGGGCGGCCGGCGTGACCGGTCCCAGAAGCGACAAGACAACAAAAAACCCGGCAAACCCGCCGATCAATCCAAGTAATGCCAAATGCGGGTGGGCTACACGCTTTCGCTTGCTTTTCACAGGGCAGCTCAACCGGTAAACCTGCCTGTCATGTCCAACGGAAATACCATTAATTCCGAGTCTATGAAAGGCTCTCCCTAGTGTCAAAGGCGTATGCACACCGGTCTTAGTAGAGGTCCACCCCACGTCCTGATTAACGTTTTCTCGGGTTTTCTAGGCGGTGAAACGCCAGAAGTCGGGGTTGTCTTTTCAACAAAGACAACCCCGACTTCTGGCATGCCCGATTGGACAACCCGAGAAGAAACTACCCGGCGCCGGAAAACACTTCGGTGACTTGTTGGTGCCCAGCGTTCTCCTCGTAGGCCTCTTCTTTGAGAAGCGCCAGGGCCTTCATCACGGGATTGTCCTGGATGGAGAACAGAATGGCTTCCTGGTCGGACTCGTTGCCGTGCTCGTGCCAAGACCAGGACGGCACCACGAAGAGATCGCCGCGGGTCCAGTTGAACCGCTTGCCGTCGATGACCGTGTACCCTTCGCCCTCAAACACCTGGTACACCTTGCTGGTGGTGTGACGATGGGCTTTTCCTTTCACCCCAGACCTCAGCAGCTGGATCCAGCAGGCCAGGGTCCGCAGCACGGGGCCGCCCGTGGCCGGATCGGAAAACTCCAACGCCACATCATCGAAGGGGCTGGCGTCGATCTGGGCCAACCGGTAGAGGGCGTCGTAGGTGCGGTCCCATTTGTAATGCCAGAGGGGAGAGTAAGGCGTGCTGGGGGATTCCCAAGCAGGCCGCAGCGAACCGGAGGCGTACTTCTTCTCCGATTCGCCCACACCGGTTATCGGTTGCTGATCTTCGGGGAACGCTTCGTAGAAATTGGCGTCCAGACTTTGGATCAACGGCACGTCCAGGCCGTCCAGCCAGATCATGGGGCCGTCGCCTTCGCTGTTATGGTCGTGCCAGGTCCACGATGGAGTGAGGACGAGGTCGCCCCGCTCCATGTAACACTTGTCTCCCTCAACGGTGGTGGAGACGCCTTCGCCTTCCAGCACCCACCGAATCGCCGTGGGTGTGTGCCGATGGGCGGGGGCGCACTCGCCTGGCAGCAGCAACTGCAGGGCGGCGGTGATGGTGTGGGTCGTGCCGTAGTCCAGACCTGGATTGGAAAGCCGCATGGTTCGCCGCTCCACGTCCCGGTCTGGGGTGACTATCTCACCGCTGCGGTGAACCAAAGGCCGGATATCGGACCACTTCCAAAGGAAGGGCTCGGTCTTGGGGCGGGGCTGACTGCCCCTTCCCAGCCAGCCTGGGTTCACACCGGCGAGCTTCGAATTTTCGTAAAACTGTTCCAATTCCGCGGGGCTGATCTTGCCTTGGGTAGCCATGGATGGGCCTCCTTCAGAAGAGGTGATGCGCCGTATCTCAGGTTGGGGCGCCTGCTTCGGCTTAGGGTCATCACTGGCGTAGATTGTAGTTATCGCCAAATTCGGCGTCAAGGGCGAGCCAACCGAATCATTTGACTAGCGCGGCCTCACGGTTTAGTCTGCCGGAGTCATGGCCCTAAGGGGAGAACACCAGATGAAAGAAGCGGTCTTGTACGAAAAGTTCCAACCTCTGGTGGTGGAGGAACTCACATTGGACGCTCCAGGGCCAAGGGAGGCCTTGGTCAAAATGGCGGCCAGCGGGGTTTGCCATAGCGACCTCCATTACCTCAAAGGTGACCGGGAGCATGCAATGCCGGTGGTTTTGGGACATGAGGGTGCAGGTATCGTGGAGGAGGTGGGACCCGGCGTTACCTGCGCCACGCCGGGCGACCATGTGGTGCTTTCGTTCGTACCCTCCTGCGGCCAGTGCGATTACTGCATCAAGGGCAGGCAAAACCTGTGCGAAGCGCGATACGGGATGCGCGGGGCCTTGCTTGACGGGACCAAACGCCTGCATAAAGGCCAGCAGGAGATCAACCACTTCAACGGGCTTTCCACCTTTGGAGAGTATGCCGTGGTTCCCGAAGACAGCCTGGTTCTAGTCAGGGAAGACGCCCCATTGGAAAAAGTGGCGCTGATCGGCTGCGGAGTGCCCACGGGCGTGGGGGCCGTGATACACACCGCCAAGGTTCGACCCGGGAGCAAGGTGGTGGTCATCGGTGCCGGAGGGGTGGGCCTGAACGTGTTGCAGGGCGCGGCGCTGGCCGGGGCCGATACGATTATCGCGGTGGACATCCACGGTTCCAAGCTGGAGCATTCCCTCCAGTTCGGCGCTACCCATCTGGTCAACGGCGCCACCGAGGACGTCGTGGAGGCGGTGAGGGAAGTGACCAACGGCGAGATGGCGGATTACGCTTTCGAGGTCATCGGCTCGACGCTGGCGATCAACCAGGCATTGGCCACAACTAAACGAGGAGGCGTCACCGTGGTCGTGGGAGTCACGCCGGCTGGCGCCGAACTGACCATCGACCCGGATTTCCTGCATCAAGACCGGATATTGATGGGGTGCACCTACGGATCGTGCTATCCCAGGGCCGATATGCCCATGTTGGTGGATCTGTACATGTCACGAAAGCTGAAGCTGGATGAGTTGATCAGCCGAACTTTTAAGTTGGATGAGATCAACACGGCGTTTGACCTGCTTGACCAGGGGGAAGTGGCCCGGAGCATCATCCGGTATGGGTAGCCACAGGTGATGCGGCGCCGCAGCCGGCGGACTTTAATCATAGACTAAGGAAACGGTTCGGCCGCTTTTATCCCTTCGCAGGCCCCGGCGGAATGATGATAGGTAACGGCTCAATCTCGTCTAGGCCCGGCGGGTTGATTCCGTCCAGTGCTTCCAGCATGGCGTTCAGGCTATGGGCCACTTCGGTCAAATCAGGCTCCTGGATTTCCAAGCCTACGGCATGGCCCATGGCCTTGATCTCTTCGTTGGTTAAATCTGGCATGTTGGCCTCCAGTCTCCTGTTGGTGAGCAGGGTGGTCAGTAGGTCTTGATCTCTAGGACATGGCCAATGGGGTCTTTGAAGTAGACCGCTTTCCCCTGTCCTAATGCGCCGGCGGTCATGCCTGGGCCCTTCATGTTCTCTTGTTCCCTGGGGCTGTCGCCGTAAGGGATTCCCGATTCTTTTATCTTGGCAAAGGCGGTCTCGAACTCCTCGGAGTCCATGGCGAAGGCGTAATGGATGCTTTGGAAGTTTTCCGAGTTTCTAAAGTCCAAGTTGAATGTGTCGTTGACCCGGACAGCCAGGAAGGGTCCCACTTCGCCCAGATCCTTGAAGCCAAAGATCCGAGTGTAAAATTCCACCGACTTCTCCCGGTCGATCGCAGGAACTATGGTGTGGTCTAAAACCGTGGTCATATCTACACCTCAGGACTACAACGTTTCAGGGTCCGTAATCGTTGTACTCTAGTGTTCGCCCCCATCGATGTCAACGTTTCATAGCTCGGCACGCAAGCCGAAATAAACCGAATACACTGTCCCGGATCTAGTACTGAGTCAAACTTGTTTTAGATGGTGATGTGAGGGAGTGACCGATCGCGCTATGCTGGTGGGCAGACAGTGTTGATGGGGGTGGCGGTGATGGTCAGGGAAAAATACCCAGTCCGGCTGACTTCGGAAGAACGGGAAAATCTCCAACGCCTGGTACGCGGCGGGAAGAGCCCAGCTCGGATGACCATCCGGGCGCGGATTCTGCTCAAGACCGGCGACGGTTGGCCGGCTCCCCGGGTGGCCGAAGCCCTCGATGTGGTGGAGGGCACGGTGTACCGGATCAAGCGGCGGTTTGTCGAGGATGGGTTGGAAGGGGCCCTATGGGAGCGCACCCAAGCCCATCGGTACCGAAAGTTGGACGACCGGGGTGAGGCTCACCTGGTCGCGCTGGCCTGCAGCCCAGCCCCGGAGGGGCATGACCACTGGACCCTGCGCCTGTTGGCTGGCAAGGTGGTCGAGTTGGGGTTGGCGTCCTCCATGTCCCACGAAGGGGTGCGCCAGCGGCTCAAAAAAACGCTCTCAAGCCGTGGCAGAAGAAAGAGTGGTGCATCCCCAAGGTGAGCGCCGACTTCGTGGCGCACATGGAGGAAGTGCTGGACTTATACGAGGAGCCGTATGACCCGCGAAGGCCGGTGGTCTGCTTTGACGAGACCTCCACCCAGTTGTTGGCCCAGACGCGGCCGGCTCTGCCGCCCCGGCCCGGAATTCCGCTGCGGCAGGACTACGAGTATCGGCGCGAGGGCACACGGAACCTGTTCCTGACCTGTGAGCCGCAGGCCGGGTGGCGGCACGTGGCGGTGACCCAACGGCGCACGATGGAGGACTTTGCCCAACAGATGCGATGGCTGGTGGACGAGGCCTATCCGGAGGTCGAGGTGGTCCGGGTCGTCCTGGACAACCTGAACACTCACCGCATGGCGTCGCTGTACGAGGCGTTCCCGGCGGCAGAGGCCCGGCGGATTGCCAAACGGCTGGAGTTCCACTACACCCCCAAGCACGGGAGTTGGTTGAATATGGCGGAAATCGAGTTCAGCGTACTGTCCCGCTCCTGCCTCAGACAGCGACTCCCCGACGAGGAAGCTCTCGGGCGGGAGGTTCAGGCCCTGGTTACGGAGCGCAACACCGCCCAAGCTACCATCAACTGGCGCTTCAATACCCATGACGCCCGAACCAAACTGCACCGCCTCTATCCCTTTGATTCCAAACATGACTGAGTACTAGGGCCGTGATGGTATTATTTGGCCGGCGACCAATGACCAGGAGGAGCGGAAAGCATGACCACGGTCATCACAAACGCGACTATTGTGACCGGAGACAACGGCAGGACCATATTTTACGACTCCGCGATGGCTATCGACGGCAGCCGAATAGTGGCGGTCGGCCCTACGCCGGAGGTGCTGGCTAATTATGCCGGCGCCGAGATCGTGGACGGCTCAGAAAAGGCGGTGTTCCCGGGGCTGGTGAACTGCCATACTCACCTCTTGGCTTCCAACGACCGGGGCATTCTTGAGGATTGGGGGTTCCCAACCACTCTGCGGTTTCCCGTCTCGGCGCGCGCCTTGCTGACCCAAGAGGAGCGGCAATTGATGGCTACCCTGGGCGCCCTGGAAGCAATCCGCAGCGGGACCACCTGCTTGATGGAAGTGCAATCAGGGGTGGCGGACTACGCCGGGCAACTAAAGAATACCGGACTGCGCGTGGTGCTGGCGGACAGCGTGAATGACATCGACCCGTCTGACGGACAAAGCGGACCCGCCGGTTCGTCCTCGGACCGCATGGACCAGGGTCTCCAAAGATACGCCGACCTGATCGAAAGTTGGCATGGCAAGGGCGATGGCAGGATATCCTGCTTTGTCGCGCCCCACGCACCGGAGACGTGCTCGCCGGGCTTGCTGCGCCAGAGCCGCGAAATGGCGGAAAACTACGGCGTGGGTTATACCATTCACCTTTCCCAGAGCCAGGATGAGATCGAGGCTGTGATGCGGGTTCGCGGCGTTTCTCCAACCCACTATCTTTTTGCCAACGACTTTCTGGGGCCGAGATTAGTGTTGGCTCACTGCCGTTACGTGAACCCCGCGGAGGTGGCCTTGCTGGGCCAGGCCGGCGCCGGAGTTTCCAACAACGCCGCCATTGCGGCCCGGCGGGGCGCGGCGGCGCCGGTGAAAGAGCTATTGGCCGCGGGCTGCGGCATGGGGATGGGCACCGACAACATGGCTGAGGATATGGTGGAGGTCATGCGCGCGGGATTGTTTCTGGAGCGGGTGCGCCGCAACGACCAGATGGACCCCCAGCCCGAGGACGTGCTGGAGTGGGCCTCCCGAGGCGGCGCCCAAATCCTTGGGCTCGGTCAGGAGACGGGCGTCCTAGAAGTGGGTAAGAAAGCTGACCTATTTATGATAAACATGATGCGGCCCCACCTGGTTCCCACGCTGCGCATCGTCTCTGGTTTCGTCCACAACGGCCAGGCATCGGATGTCCAGGCAGTCATGGTTGATGGGCGCTGGTTAATGCGCGATGGCAAGGTTCTGACCATCGACGAAGACGACATTGTCCGCAGAGCCGAGCAAACCGGTCACGCAGTGTGGCGCAGGCTGCTTAAGCAATACCCCAACGTGCCTTTCCCCATCGCCTTGCCGCCAGAGACCAACTGACGGCTTTGGGGTTAGTTTCGGTCCAAGGCGGATTGCCTCAGCACTTTTTCGCGATGAAGGACATGTCGATCAAACCGTTTGGGCACCTGCCGGGATAAGCGATATCGATACGGGATAAGGAAAAATCATCCGATCTATTTCCTTGGGAGGCGCGAACCTCGAGCCGGCTCGCCTCATTTATGGGATAGCCGAAAATGATTGGCCGCTCGCTTTCCATCACGGAGTTGACGATCAGGCCTGTAACGGGACTTTCATGGCTCTGGTTCAAGGTGATATCCGACCCGGTGATGCCGTGCCAGGAGACGTGGCCCCGGAACCTCGTATCTGCGACGTTGGTGTCTTTTCCACCGATTACTAAGCCGCGTGACGAAGGAGGGTAGATCCTAATCTGACCGGCTGTCGAGTCTAGTTCACCTAGAAACTCGGACGGAAACCCCGATTCTCCCCAAGTCGTCGTTTTCTTAGCGACGATTATCGATGTAAGAGTGGGTTCTTGAACCGTATTACAGATACTATCATGCCACATAAGACTATAATACGTCTGTCTGGCGTAGCGCGAAACCCGGCCAATGGCTTTCCGGCCAGACCTCTAGAATCGTACTGTTCTCCACCGCGTTGTCGTTGCCCATGAGAGTTACGTTGACCATGCGGTTGCCAAACAAGAAGGCATCGGAAACCGTTATACGGTTTCCCACCAAGGACAGACCCGCGTTACGGTTCCGCCAGACTTTCACATCCCGAAGCTCGCTGATTTCGTCCTCGGGAGTGTTGAAGCGGTATGCGCGGACGCCAAATCTCCCGTTGCTGTGGGTTTCGTTGCCCTCAAACCTCAACAGGGGCAGCTTCCTGGGCTCCACAGCGCCGCCCAAGGCCGGGATCTTATGACGGCCTGGAATGATGGCGAACTCGAAGCCGCTGCCGCGAAGGCTGCCCACGGCTATGTTATTGGTGATCGTATTTACGGGATTCTGGATCCAAAACACAGCAGGCGACATGTCTGTCCTGAGGATCTGTCCCGGATTGACGGTGATGCCCAGATTTCGGTCCAATGTGACGAAAACCTCGTCCCCCTCTTCCAAAAAGAAGCCGTGGCCGATGGCGTTGTAGCCGACGTTTTCGATCAATTTCACGTACTGGGTGCTGTGGACCGTGATAAACCGGTTGCCTGAGTTCCAAATCGAAACGCCCTTAACATAACTATCCGGCATTGTCTGCCCGGCTTGGTGAAAATGGATTGGGTACTTGCCCTTCTGCCCTCGGGCGCCCAGATTCCGGTACTCGGCGTAGCTGATGCTCCCATCGGAGCCCTCAAGAAAAAGAGTATGGCCGCGAAGCTCGGGATTCTTGCTGGTGATCAAAACGTTACGGGTCAGCAATGCGACATGGGCGCGGGCGGGGCCATTGCCACCGTGGCGATATCGCAATGGTCCGTTTAGCCGCAGGCTTTGGCCGTCGATGGCCTCGATCACCCGCTCTTCAGATTGCCGTGGGTTCTGGGTCGTGGAGGTAACTACTATTCGCTGTCCGGGAGCCCATTCAATGGAGTCTTGTACGCGAATCGTTCTGGCGCCTCTGCCTGCATCCTGGGCCAAGGGAAACTGTTCAGAGTTGAGGGGAAGTGAGCAACCGGCGGCATTCCAGGAGGGGATTGAGACCTCTGGCCCGCCAGGTGCCAAAGAGGGATGCCAAGGTCATCTTGCTGTCGGCGCCCTGCCCTGAGCGGGTGCCGCCGCTGATCTTGCGACTGGTTACCAGATGCCGCAGGCTCCGCTCGGCGGCGTTGTTGTCTGAGGGCACGGCTGGGTCCGACACGAAGACAAACAGTTCCTTGATGAACCGTTCCATGCGCCGGCAGAGCTTGGCCTGAACCGCCAGGGGATCTTTAAGGAAAGGCCGCGCCAAGACCATTAGTTTCTCCTCCAGCATTAGCTGGGTGCGATGGCCTGGCTGGGCTCGGGGAAGGACCGAGGCCTTGGCCTCCGTGTAGACCTGGTGAACCGCCTCGGCCCACTGAGCCAGCCCAGCGTCTTCTGGGTACAACCCTTTCAGGTCATGGATATCCCGCAGCAGATGAGCCCAGCACCGTTGCTTCAGGCCCGGGTAGTGGTTATAGGCCGCGTAGAAATCACTGACCAACACTCCGCTGAAGGAGGAATCCAGCACCTCATCCACCACCTCCTTATCCCGACCCCGACGCAGGAAGTATCGTTCGCTGGGAGTGCTGAAGGTCCAAACATAGCCGTTGCTCCCGTCCTGGCGCCAGCCGGTTTCGTCGCCCTGCACCACGGGACTGGCGCGGACTTGCTCGAGCACCTCTCGCACCGCCGTCTCAGCCTGACGGGCTACTCCATGGACGGCCTCGACGATGGCGCCAACACTCAGGTGCAACTGATGGACGCTCTCCAGGTACCATTGGATGATTCTTATGGGCAACCGTCCCTCCTCCCGCAGGGTCACCATCAGGCTTACCAGATTGACCCCCAGGCGCTGCTGGCCCAGAACCACCCCCTGCAGGGCCTCTTTGGGCAGCCGGCGCCGCTGGCATACCGGACAGATGCGGGCTACCAGGGCGTGCTCGGTCACTTCTACCGGAGCCACCGGTAGCTCAATGACTTCCCGAGTTCGCTGTACCCATCCGCCGTTCAGGTGAGTCCCGCAGTCGGGACAGACCGCCACGGCATGCTCCACCCGCCGGGTAGGAGTCATGCGCTGGCGGGCGAAGCCATGGCGGCGCGGCTTTCTGGGCTCCTTGTTCTCCGGCGCTTGCCGGCTGGAGTGCGGCTGATTACCCGGCATCCCCGACGACCCGCGCCGGTTGGGACGGGATTCCAGAACCCCAATCCGCCTTTGCAAATCGGCAATGACTCCCCGCTGGCCGGCAATTATCTCCAGCAGAGTTTCGCCACTCGCCGCGTTCAGGTCTAGTTCAGTGTCCACCTCCCTGGTATGCCACAACTCCCCCGGCCATGCCAGCGTTTTTCCAACGGCTTTGAGCCAATTCACCTCATCAAGTCTGAACAGTTACGGCCAAGGTTGTGTAGACGTAAGCCAGCGGTTGTCCATGTATCTGAGCTTCGCCCGACACCAAAAGGCCGTGCTCGCCGTCGGAGGAATTGACGAATCGAACCGTGGCCGTGACTCCGGCCGGCACTGGATCAGCGGCGGTCCCGACCTCAAAGTAACCACTTGAGCCCACAAGGATATCTCCCACATCCAGATTGGTGTCGGCCGCGCGGCTGAACACGAGAGATCCTTCAATGTTAAGCTCGGCTATCGCCGATTTAGAGAACACATCGTAGGTAACCACGGTCCCCTTGGAGATTAGGACCTCGTCCCCGCCGCGGGGCGGCCGACCGCCGCTCCAGATGCCGGGATTGGACCACGCTCCGGATTGCGTGCTGGTTATCGACGGAGCCGATGGCCCGTTGTGCCCTGCTAGGGTAATCCCCAGTGGAAGGGTCACGAATAGGAGAATCACCAAAGTCGTGAGAAATGCCCCGGCGCCGATATATTTAACACACCGCATTTTCTGGTTCCTCCTTTGCTAGATGCTACCCGCCAGTAAGGGGGACTGGGTAGATGCCAAGCAAGGGGCTCGTTGTTCCCGCCGGACATAGGACTCGCCTTATGATTCAAGGCAGTCGACGCTAAATGGAGAGAATCGACATAATATCTCTTCCGGCCTCGTTGACGCAATTGTTTTAAAAATGACTGCCAACGTGTCTCCAAAAGGTCTGCGTTAAAGAAGGTCAGTCATCGCCTATCTTTTGAGTGGGGATTTGAACTCATAGATATCTGTTTATTGGTCAGCGCGCTGAGATTCGAACTCAGACCGGCAGGGACACAACCTGCTATGCTGCCGTTACACCACGGCACTGACTAGGGGGCATTAACTAGGGGGCATTGATTTGGGGCCGGCGAGAGGATTTGAACCCCTGGCCCTTCGCTTACAAGGCGAGAGTTCTACCAGACTGAGCTACGCCGGCCTAGAGCGTCCCCCGGAGTTTTTATAGGGAGCTTTTGTAGGAGAATCGTCCTACCGCCGCCACCATGGCGCGGTGGCGTGATACCGCTACTCCCAAGAAATCGTGGACTCTTGGCGGACCCGCCGGGACTCGAACCCGGGTCTCCTGACTGAGAATCAGGCGTCATGCCGCTAGACTACAGGTCCTGGTGCACCCGGGAGGACTTGAACCTCCAACCCTCGGCTTAAAAGGCCGCTGCTCTGCCAATTTGAGCTACGAGTGCTTGGTGGAACCGGCCGGTCTCGAACCGGCGGCCCCCTCGTTAAGGGCCAGGTGCTCTGCCAACTGAGCTACGGTTCCTTGATTCGGGTCTTTATGGAGCCCCTGAGAGGAGTCGAACCCCCATCTGATGGGTAGAAACCACCCGCCCTCTCCGTTGGACCACAGAGGCTTGGTTGGACCGGTTGGACTTGAACCAACGGCCGCCAGTTTATAAGACTGGTGCTCTTGCCACTGAGCTACGGTCCATTGGCGCCGGCGTTAGGAGTCGAACCCACTGGCTGGAGTTTTGGAGGCTCCGCCGCCGCCGTGGCTCGCCGGCTCAAGACAATAACTAGCCGCTAAGAGCTCCATGCGGCCACTGCTCTGAGTAATTCGTCATGGCTGCCTCCTTTTGATTTGGCGCCAAGGGAGAGATTCGAACTCCCGCCGCCAGGAACTTCACCCCTGCGCTCTACCACTGAGCTACCTTGGCAAGATCTACTTTGGGCATGAACTGATTTGACGTTGGCGCCGGGAGAGGGATTCGAACCCCCAAGAAAACGGATTTAAGCCGTTCGCGTTTGCCGATTACACCATCCCGGCCCATCATTTTTTCTGGCGGTGAATTTTTGGTAGGAACGGTAGGATTCGAACCCACACTGAACTAGGTCTAAGCCAGTTGCCTCTGCCATTTGGGCTACGTTCCCTTGGTGTCCATGGTTGGATTCGAACCAACATGAGACAGGTTTTGAATCTGCCGCCTCTGCCTATTGGGCTACATGGACATGGCGCCAGCGGAGAGATTCGAACTCCCAAGCCTTTCGGCGGGCGGTTTACAGCCGCCCAGGGTCAAAATTCACCAGTCACCACTCATTAGCATTTGGCGGGGCCAAGGGGCCTCGATCCCCTGACATCCTGTTCGACAGACAGGCACTCTTCCAACTGAGCTATGACCCCCCGATGACTTTTAACAGTAAGGTCTTGGATGCGGGGCCGGGAACTGCCCCCGGACCAGATGGTTTATGAGACCATTGGGCCACTTGGCGCCCCGCGATGGCGGCTCTACTGGGAATCGAACCCAGCTTCCCGGTTTGAAGGACCGGCATCCTCTCCACTAGACGATAGAGCCTTGAGACAGAGTGATTCGATCGGGCTTTGGCAACCGCACCAGGAGTCGAACCTAGCTTCGCGGGTTCAAAGCCCACTCTGCGCCCGGCGCCTGCGGCTATGGCTCCCCCGGCTGGAATCGAACCAGCAACCTCCTGGTTAACAGCCAGACGTTCTACCTATTGAACTACGGGAGATTGGTTGAACAACGGGAGAATGGTCGAAGAAGGAGCCACGGTTCCATTTATCGCCCGGTACCGCAAAGAAGCAACCGGCACGCTGGATGAAGTGGCGATAGCCTCCATACGGGACAGGCTAGAGCAACTTAAGGAACTGGCGCATCGGACGGATGCCATGTTGGCCTCTTTGCAAGCGAGGGACCTGCTCACCGAGGACTTGAGAGACCGAGTTCAGGCGGCCGGGACTTTGGCGGTATTGGAAGACATCTACCTTCCCTACCGCCCCAAGCGCCGCACCAGGGCGACCATTGCCCGGGAGAAGGGTCTGGAGCCATTGGCCAGACTCCTTTGGATGCAGGAAGACATAGACGTGGCGGCCCAGGCGGCCTCTGCGGTGGACCCGGAGAATGGCGTCGAAGGCCTCGCCGACGCGTTGCAGGGCGCCCGGGACATCATGGCCGAGTGGGTCAGCGAAGACTTTTGAATTCCAAATTGACCCACGGCAAAGAAGCGGAAGCAGTTAAATACCGGGATTACTTCGACTGGCAAGAACCATTGGTCCAGGCTCCATCCCACCGCGTTCTGGCAATGTTTCGGGGCGAGAAAGAGTCTATGTTGACGTTGCGCCTGGCGCCGCCGGAAGAGGAGGTGGTAAGGCAACTGGAAACGTTGTTCGTCGTGGATTCAGTCGTAGATTCAAACGACGACGCAGACGGGCGGTCCAACGAATGCTCGCAGCAGGTGCTCCTGGCCATCGCGGACAGTTATAAGCGTCTCCTGGGACCGTCGATTGAGACCGAAGCTCGCAACGCAGCAAAGGCGCGGGCCGATGCGGTCGCCGCCATTGTATTCGCCGACAACCTTCGCCAATTGCTGCTGGCGCCGCCGGTGGGGCAAAAACGCATGTTAGCGATAGATCCCGGAGTGCGCACCGGTTGCAAAATTGCGGTTCTGGATTCGCTGGGCAAGTTCCTCGAGCCGGCGACGATCTATCCCTTACTTGGCGAGAGGCAGGCGGCCGAGGCAGCCCAAACCGTTTTGGATCTTTGCCAACGTCACGAGCCTGAGGTCATCGCCGTGGGCAACGGAACGGGCGGGCGAGAGACCGAAGCGTTTCTTCGGGGTTCGGGCTTGGATGAAGGTGTTCAGATAGTCATGGTCAGCGAGAGCGGCGCTTCGGTCTACTCCGCGTCCCAAGCTGCGCGAGATGAGTTTCCCGATCTTGATATTATGGTTAGAGGGGCCATATCCATCGGGCGGCGCTTGATGGACCCGCTGGCCGAACTGGTGAAGATCGATCCTCAGTCGATCGGCGTAGGCCAGTACCAGCACGACATCGACCAGGGCCGGCTCCAAGGCAAGCTGAACGATGTCGTAGTCAGTTGCGTTAACGGCGTGGGAGTTGAGGTCAACACCGCCAGCCAGCAACTACTGAGCTACGTGTCTGGTTTGGGCCCCAGCCTGGCTAAAGCAATCCAGGAATACCGGGATGCCCATGGAGGCTTTAAGTCCAGGTGAGACCTCCTCAAAGTGCCTCGCCTGGGGCCGAAGGCATTCGAGCAAGCGGCTGGTTTTCTTCGCATTCGAGACGGCGGCCAACCGCTGGACGCCAGCGCCGTCCATCCCGAAAGCTACAAATTGGTCCAAACCATGGCCAAGGCCCAGGGTTGCAATGTCAAAGATTTGATGACTGATGAATCCATGCGCTCGCGCATCGATCTTGGTGACTATGTGAGTGATGCGGCGGGACTCCCGACGCTTAGGGATATCATGGCCGAATTGGCCCGCCCCGGAAGGGACCCGCGCCAGGAATTCGAGCCATTCGCTTTTGCCGAGGGAGTTCAGGCGATCCAAGACCTTGAGGAAGGAATGCGGCTGCCAGGCCTCGTGACCAACGTCACAGCCTTTGGCGCCTTCGTGGACATTGGAGTGCATCAAGACGGATTGGTGCACATCAGCCAGCTGGCTGATCGTTTCGTGCGTAATCCCGGCGAAGTGGTCAAAGTGAATCAGCGGGTCACGGTGACGGTGCTGCAAGTGGACATAGACCGCAAACGCATCTCTCTAAGCATGAAAGATCGTCCCCAAGAGTAGCTACGCATATCCAGCTTGGCGCCCGGCGCTGAAGTCTCCGGTTTCTTGCCCTTCCGCTAGTGTCTTCTTTTCCTGCTCCTAGGTAGGTCACTGAGTCCGTTTGTTCCACGTGTCAGGACCGCAAGCGTGAATTCCTGAATTAGCGACTACCGGGATTTTGATCAGCGAATGAATCGTGACATTTCGGGCTCGCCACACGTCTATTGAGCTGCTGATTTTGTGAACTGTGCCGGGTAGTTTTGAAATTGCACAGCGCACGACGAGCGTGAGCCAGCGGTATGACAAGGGATTCGGCGCCATATGGCAGATGATCATGGACCGGCGGCTGGACCATTTGTCACAAAAATGTCACCACAGCGTCACTAATTTTTCGTTAATAATTCGAGATAGGTTGCGATACTTCCCCAAATCATCAAGGAGGTTCGCTTATGGCGGCACAAGAACGTGTCATTTCGGCGCCGGCTGCAGCAGGCGCATTCGGACTGGTTCCGGCGGCGCCGGACAACAGCAACACACCGGCCAGTGGTTCCGGGGGGTATTGGAGTTCAATAATGAGCAAAATTGGCTGGGAGAGGGCAAACTCCCCTAGTCACAACGCGTCGCATCACCCAATGCTTTCGAGGATAGGTACGTGCAGAACAAATTGGCTATAACGATCAGCGATCGATTCGAGCGCCGCATCGACCGGCTGTTTGATCAAATTGACGAAGCGGTCGACCAGCTGAACTGGGCCTTCGTTCGCGACCGGGCCCAAACGGTCCTGACGCTAGACCCAGACAATGCTGACGCCCTTAGATTCTTGGCCAGTTCAGACCGGGCCCTCAGACCGGGCCCTAGGCGGTCTAACCCAGGCGGCGGCGATTCACTCACTATCTCCGCCACCGATAGTCCTGGCGCGGGAACTGGCTCCGGGACAACCGGTCTCCTTCGCCAACGGCCGCTATGAGGTCAAGCAGTTCCTGGGTGAGGGCGACAAGAAAAAAGTTTGGCCCACGACACCTTATTGGACCGCGAAGTCGCTTTCGCGTTGATCAACACAGTGGGTTTGGACGATACGTCCGGCGCCCGCATTCAGCGTGAAGCCCAGGCTATGGGACGTCTAGTACTACAACGACGCGTTATGAGAAAACACGCTCAGGTCTTCTTCTTCAGCTACGGACCGTTCATCATGGGAGACTCGCACTCGTTCGTTGCCAGCTTCAAAATCCGCCCACGAGTTACCTTGTAGGATAACGCGTCGTTGTAGTACTAGAAGTCTGGCCGAAAAGTGCACTGACCTCGACTGTTCCGATATAGTTGTCAGGATAATTTAATGGGTGTGGGAGGCAGGGGATGCTGGGAAAACGCTCTAAACAGCTGGGGTTCCTGGAAGCGGACCATCTCTACCTGGACTATGTGGGCCGCGGCTCCTTCTACGGCTTCCTGGCCTCCCTGCGGGGTCAGCTATTTCGAGACGAAGACTTCGCCGAACTGTATTGCCCGGACAATGGCCGGGATAGCGTGGCGCCCAGTCTGGTGGCCACCGCGCTGTTGTTGCAAGCCTACGACAAAGTGAGCGACCTGGAAGCCAAGCAGAGGGCGGACTTCGATATCCGGTGGAAGGTGGCGTTGGGGATTGAGGTGGAGGACCGTCCCTTTGCCAAGAGCACCCTGCAACTGTTTCGAGCCCAGCTGATCCTCCACGACCGGGTGCGGGCCGTCTTTCAGCGCAGCCTCCAATTCGCCCGGCAGACCGGCTGCCTGAAAGGACGGCGGATGAAGGTGGCGGTGGACACCACCTACATTCTGGGCCGGGGAGCGGTCAAGGACACCTACAACCTGCTGGCCGACGGCATCGTCCAGGTGGTCCGGGCACTGGCCCAACTGGATGGGACCCGGGCCGAGGAGTGGGCCTTGAGACACGGCCTGGAGCTTTACTTTGGCTCCAGTGTGAAGGGAGAGGCGGGGATTGACTGGGACAACAAGAAAGAGCGGCAAGCCTTACTGCAGAAGATAGTAGCCGATGCTGACCTGGTATTGGAACTGGCCCGTCAGGCCCAAGGTAGATTTCCCGCAGATAGTCCTGAGCGCCAGGCTATTGGAGAAGCAGCGGAACTCTTGGGGCAACTCCTCTTGCAAGATGTGGAACGGCAGGAGGATGGTCCGGCCCTGAAGGATGGCGTAAGCCGGGACCGGGTCCCTTCGGCGCACGACCCGGAGATGCGCCATGGGCGCAAAAGCAGCAGCAAACGCTTCGACGGACATAAGGCTGCCGTGGTGGTGGATACCGATTCCCAACTGGTGACCGCGGTAGATATCCTGCCCGGCAATGCCGGTGACAACACCGGAGTCCTGGAACTGGTGGAGCAGAGTGAAGAGAACACGGGCATAGCTGTGGAGGAGACCATTGGGGATGCGGCCTATGGGGATGGCGGGACGCGGCAGGCCTTTGCCGATGCCGGTCGGACGCTAATAGCCAAGGTGCCGGGTCGTCCCAGAAAAGACCACTTCCCCAAAGAGGACTTCCAGATCGACCTGGCGGCCGGCACCGTCACCTGCCCAGCCGGTAATGTTACCCACACCTTGCGGACCTTCGGCACCCGGACCAACCGGTTGGGTCAGACCTATCCGGTCCAGAGTTTTCAATTCGACCCGGCGGTCTGTGGCGTATGCCCCCTGCGGTCCCAGTGCGTGGCAGCTGGAGAGGGCAAAGGCCGTACGGTGACTCTCCATCCCCAAGAGGCGCTCCTGCAACAAGCCCGGGCCTTCCAGAAAAGTGAGAGCTTCGCCGAATACCGCAGCCGGCGGCAGGTGGTCGAGCATCGCCTGGCTCGGCTGGTGCAACTGGGGGTCCGCCAATCTCGCTACTTTGGTCGGGCCAAGACCCTCTTTCAGCTACTCCTGGCAGCCACGGTGGCCAACCTGACCCTGGTGGCTACCAGGATGGGGATGATGTCCCAGGCTTCAGGCTCCTCCCCCAATAAAACAGAGAATAGACCGGACCGGCTCGCCGCCGGGTCGCCCATCGTTACTGCCCAATTCATATTGGCCGCGGCCAGATGGGTCGCCCTTAGTCTCAGACTTGGCCCAGTCCACTGGTTATCCTCCACCTCATCTCGTCACAGCAGGGCTTTTCAGCCGGGCTTCTAGACACCCTGGTGGTCCGCTCCACGGCACCGACTCACGCTACCCGAGTCCCATCGCACCGGCGGACATGGCTCCCCCCTGCTTTCTGCGGCAGTGTCCCATCCACAAACCGGACCCAGCTTCGAGATCCACCTGCGGCGTCTGGCATGGAGCTAAATGTCACCAAAAATCACCGCGTCGTCGCTCCATTTGCCCCGTCCGCGTCACCGGCATTTGGCAAACTCGTGGAAGCCACAATAACCCATTCGGGTGACGGTGGGAGTAACCCATCTTTGCAGGAGGCGTCCATGAGGAAGATTAATCGTTCTCTCCGCATTCTGGTTCTGACCGTAATCGTACTGGCGGCTTTTCTGGTTACCGCCTGCGACTTCACACCGGGCGGCGGTTCCGCGCCGGACCAGGGTCAACGGTAGGACACCACACAGCAAGTGAAGCGCCAACAGACCCTTCAAGAGACGCTGCAGCGGGCGTCGGACCGGCGCCGGGAAGAAGAAAAACTCTTGGCCCGCCTTGCTGGCAAAGGTGAGGATAACGCCAATTAACGATGTCCTGTATTCGCCGGGGCCATACAGGGCGGAAAAGTTGATCAAACTCCAGGCGCCGGTTCACCGGCGCCACGGCGATACGTTGCCTACCGCTGTAAACAGCGACTGAGCATCTCAAGGACTGCTCAGCCAAATCTCTAGCTTTACCCAAACCGAAGCTCGGCCGAAGCGGGAATGGGAGCGTGAGCGCGGTTATTCTAGAGCTGGTCTACCATCGGATGCCCGCGTGGATCTTGTCAGGAGCACGAGGATGAAACTAATCTGCCGGCCAGCCATCATCTTGGCATCGTTGTTCTCATCGGTCTTGGTGGCGTGTGTTGGTGGAGTAAGTGAAGCGGATATGCATTTCGCCGCGAGCGTGATACTTCAAGACCAATCCCGGCTAACTGAAGCCATTGAAGAATACGATGATTCGTTCAGGCTTGACCCTCAGAAAGCGCTGACCGACAACAACCGGGGCCTCGCATTCCATGACCTGGGTCAGCAACGCCGGGCCATAATCGACTATGACGAAGCAATCAGGATCAATCCCGAAGATTCTTTGACTTACTACAACCGTGGCGCCGCATACTATGATTTGGGCGAATATCGGCGGGCCATCCAAGACTACACCAAGGCAATCGTTCTGGACCCCCTGGATTCCTCGGCTTACAACAACCGGGCCACAGCCTACGACGACCCGGGCTGGCATCAAAAAGCCACGCAGGACTATGACGAAGCCATCCGCCTAGACCCGCTCAATGCTGTGACCTACAACAACCGGGATCTGGCCTACGACAACTTGGGCCAGCATAAACAAGCAATCAAGGACTACGACGAAGCCATTCGGCTAGACCCGAATGATCCCGTGACGTATTACTAAGGTGGACCCAATGATTAAGACAGCCTGAGGGCTAAATTAAGAGAGTCTCCCGCCCCTACGCTAGGTTTCACCAAGCCCGATGTCAGCCCTGGTTCTTGAGCTGCTACCCTCTTTTCTGCCTGGCCCTTTTGGTACACCTGTGCTGGGGTTCGATAGCCCAAAGACTGGTGAGGTCTCCGCCGGTTGTAGAACTCCAGGTAAGCGTTGATCCCAACTCGGGCTTCTGCGACAGTCTGGTATGCCTTCAGATACACCTCCTCATACTTGATGCTCCGCCACAACCGCTCCACAAAGATGTTGTCCAGGTACCTACCTTTACCATCCATGCTGACCCGAATGCCCCGCTCCTCCAACGTCTGGGTAAAGGCATCACTGGTGAACTGTGCCCCCTGGTCCGTGTTAAAGACCTCCGGCCGTCCCTTGCCCAATGCTGCCTCCAACGCCGTCACATAGAAGTCCGTGTCCATGGTGTTGGAGAGCTTCCAGGCCAGCACATGCCGGCTGTGCCAGTCCATGATGGCCACCAGGTACAGGAAGCCCTGAGCCATGGGAATGTAGGTAATGTCCGCCGCCCAGACCTGGTCGACCCGATTAACATCCACTCCCTTCAGCAGGTAGGGATAGACCCGATGTCCCGGAGCTGGCTTGCTAGTGTTGGGACGCCGATAGATGGCTTCCAGGCCCATCAACCGCATCAGCCTTCGAACCTTGCTTCGGCTCACTAGGTAGCCCTCTGCCAGCAGCCAGGCCTTCATCCTCCTGGAACCGTAGAAGGGCGTCTTCAAATACTGACGGTCCATCCGAGCCATCAACTCCAGGTCTTCTGCTCTGGTCGAGACTGGCCGGTAGTACACTGAGGCTCGGCTGATGTTCAGCAGTGTACACTGACGGACCAGGGACAGTTGCTTATGGCCTCGGTCGATCATGGCCTGCCGCAGGCTGCGATTCATAGACCGGACCTTTCCGACAAAAAATCGCGTTCCACCTTCAGCTGGCCGATGTGCCGGTAGAGTTGGTCAATTTGAGCTTCTTTGGCCTTTTCCTGGGATTTATGGTTGTCGGCAAATAGCTCCGGAGCTCCTTCTAACAGGGCCCTTTCTAACAGGGCCCTTTTCCAAGCGTGAATCTGGCTGGGATGGACCTCAAATCGGCTGGCCAACTGGGCGATGGTCTCTTCCCCTTGAAGAGCGGCCAGGGCCACCTTGGCCTTGAACGCTGGGCTGTGTTTCTTCCTCGTCTGCCTCATGTCCTTCTCCTCCCCAACAGCAACCGCTGCCGGTATTTTAGGAGCTGGACTCTCTCTTAGCCACCTGTCTAGTTTTTGGGTACCACCTCATACAACCGCGGGACTTCCTACCATGATCTAGGCCATAACCAATTGGCCATTGATGACTATGACGAGGCTATCAGGCTTGATCCCGAAAATCCTACGGCATATAACAACAGGGGAACCGCTTACGACAACTTAGACCAGCATCAACTGGCAATCCAAGATTACAACGAAGCTATAAGGTTCAACCCCCGTGACTCAGCGGCTTACAACAACCGGGGATCCGCTTTCGATGATTTGGGCCAGCATGAAAGAGCCATCAATGATTATGGGCGAGCTATAGAACTCGACGCCCAACTTGCCACGGCCTATTACAACCGAGCCTGGTCTTACACCTTTATCGAAAAAGCTGAAGAGGCCAGGAAAGACGTGGAATCCGCGGTAGCTTTGGGGATAGACGTTGCTGATCTACAGGCGGCAATCATCGAAATCAACATGCAGCCCTAAATCTTACCCACGATTACGGGTGCATCCTTCGTTTGGTAGGGCTATGGCCAGGCGGCCAATAACCCGTGTGTTGATGCTGGTGTTGATGGCGCAACGCCGGTAGACAATCTCCCGAGCGCCGCGCCGAATCTATGCTGGACAGAACGATTAGCCAGCAATGACCAAACACTGTTGGACATCACATGCCATCCGGCTGCGATAACGAATCGTCTGCAAAGCGATTTTTTAGCCGGGCGCGACCTCAACCGCGTTCCAGTTCAGTCGCGAAGTCTTTTTATTTAACGCCTTGAGGGTCGCCCTCTTTCTTGATCCGTTGCCGAAGGGCGCCCACATAATTCCCGGTCTTTTGCTTGGCCTGGGTTGCTCGCGCTCCTACGATCTGACGTGTCTCTTTGCCAACCTTGGGCGCCATTAGGACTCCCGCCGCGGCGCCAACCGCAACTCCGATGAGTAACCCCACCAAAAAGTTGTTCGCTGTGCTCATCTTCGCTCCTCCTCTCACCTGAAATAATTGATTCATAAGGGATGACCGTAATTGCAAAAAGGCAGGCAATGGTTCAAAAGCCTAACCGCCCTGTGGGGAACCCGCACACGTTCCACACTCACCGCCGGACCCAGGGTTAAGACCGAAACACCAACAGTTCACAATCCGGGGATATTCTATTCGAAGTCGCCATGGAGGCGATGCGGGAAACCAACAAGGTTGGCGCCGCCGTCTTGGTCTAGATGGCCTGGGTCGAGGGCGCAACTGGATTTTACCACATCAACAGCCGAATTAGTTATGTAAACGGATATTTCCCCAAGAATACGGTAAGCCATCAAGGTGTTTTCCTAAGCCCGAATCCACCGATAGAGGGCGTGTCGCGACAGGGCGGATAGGGAAAGAAGTGCTCCTCTGAATCTGGGATAATGGTTTTATAACAGAAAACCGACCAGAAACAAGGAGCACCCAATAGATGCGACCACGCAACCACCTCGACCGCATCCACATCTCCTTCGACGACCACCGCCTGGTCAACAATGCCGGCCTGCTCCTTCCCGCCACCTTGGCCTTGCACCTCGGCCTTTCCCAACTGGTTGACCGGCGCCTGGACCTGGGCCGGGCCCCAGGCCGAGCCAACACCGGTGACAAGATGATGACGCTGGTGGCATCTGCGTTGGCGGGCGGCGACTGCATCGACGACGCCGATGCGCTGCGCGCCGGCGGGACAGCCTGCACCCTGGGCAGTGTGCTCAAGGCGCCCTCCACCCTGGGCGCCTTCCTGCGCAGCTTCGCTGGGGCCACGTCCGCCAACTGGACCGGGTGAGCCGCGAGTTGCTGGCCCGGGCCTGGCAGGCCGGAGCCGGACCCGGCGACGCACCATTTACCATCGACCTTGATTCGACGATCTGCGAGACCTACGGACTGGCCAAGGAGGGCGCCCGCCACCACGGCTACACCGGCGCCCGGGGCTATCACCCGCTGTTGGCCGTCGCCGCCGGCGCCGGCGACGTGCTGATGTCCCGGCTGCGCGAGGGCCGCGCCAACACCGCCCGCGGGGCCGCCCACTTCCTGCGGGAGACGGTGGGGCGGGTGCGCTACGCTGGCGCCAGCGGGCAGATCACCCTGCGGGCCGACAGCGGCTTCTATACCCACGCCGTGGTCGCCGTCTGCCGCAAGCTGGACGTGCGCTTCTCCATCACCATCCGCCAGCACAAAAGCCTGCGCAATCTCATCGAGGCCATACCCGAAGCTGCCTGGACGCCGATTCCCTACTGGATGGACGGCGCCGCCGCTGTGGCCGAGACGACTTATACCCCCTTCCAGAGTGAGCCGGACGCCGCGCCGGTGCGGCTCATCGTCCGGCGGGTGCAGCCGACCCCCGGTTCCCAACTGGCCCTCTTCGCCACCTACAGTTATCACGGCTTCATCACCGACCGGGACGGAGAGACCCTGGAACTAGAGGCCGACCACCGCCGCCACGCCGAGATCGAGAATGCGATGCGCGACCTCAAGTACGGCGTCGGGTTGAACCACATGCCGTCCGGCCGCTTCGCCGCCAACGGCGCCTGGCTGGCCGTCCAGGTGATGGCCCACAACCTGGCCCGCTGGACCGCGCGCATCGGCCTGGGCGAGCAGATCGTGACCACCAAGACCCTCAGGCGACGGTTCTTCTCCCTGGCCGGACGGCTCACCCGCTCGGCGCGCCGCCTCACCCTGCATCTGCCCCAGCGCTGGCCTTGGGAAACCCAGTTCAGTCGCGCCCTGGCCCGGCTGCGCGCCCTGCCACTCCCAGCCTGACGACCCGTCTGCAACTGACCCGCCATCCGGCCAACTGAACGTCCCGGCAAACTCGCGCCAGTCCCGGTCCGCGAGCGCCTCTTCCCGTGTCCTATCCCGCCATCTCGCTCAGCACAGCCACTGCAGACCGCCATCGGCGCCCCCAAAAGCGCCTGCGACCGCCCGCCAACCTCCCGTCTACCCGAATTCGAGCCCGGATCATCGCGCCTGCAACTCCCTCCCCCCTCTTCCGCTGTCCTCACGCCCTCCATCCGGGTCCATCGGTGGATTCGGACTTAGGCGCGGTCTTCAAACGGAATTCGCCAGGGCATGGTCCATTGATCAGTTTGTTCGAACGAGATGGCCCCCTGCCAGGATATCCGAGGGTCTTCTGGGCGAATCTGAAGTGGCATCGACTTTCTCCTAACTAAGGCTCTCTAATTAAGCCTCCCTAATTAAGCCCACCGTCGTCGAACGTTCACTTAGGCAACCACGCTATGCGGCGCCGGTGGCCTCCTCGAACGCTCGGAAGATCGCGTCGTTGGATTGTCTTAGAATCGTCGTGTTCACCGTTAGCCGGGAATACCTATCGGTCCCTTCATCTGGATATAGGTATACGCCGGATTGGCGGAGTGCTTCAACGGTTTTGCCGATGTTCACACCGGGGGCGAACGTTAGAGGGAATATGTTGGAGCCATGTTCAAACTCTTCTATCTCGATAGCCGGCAAACGGTTAAGCATTTGGAACAGGTCTCTTCCCTTGCCTAACGCCGCATTAAAGCGTTCTTCAAAACCTTCCAATCCTTTCAAAGCCAGGGCGGCCGCAAGATAGGCTTGCGCTAGGCCGCCTCCAAACATTCTCCTGGTGTGGAACATGCCTTCGATCAGGCGGGAATCCCCGGCGAGAATGCCGCCGAAGGGCGCGCCGAGATACTTGTACAAAGAAACGTAAACGGTGTCGAACAACCCGGAGTACTCCCGGAGACCAATGCCAGACGCCGCCGACATCATATAGAACCGCGCTCCGTCCAGGTGCGTCCCGATGCCGTGGGCCTTGCAATAGTCGGTAATGGCCGTCATTTCCTCAAGGGGAACCACCTGGCCCATTTGACGCCGCACTGGACTTTCCACCATCACCGCGCCCACGGGATTGGCCACCCTTCCCGAATCGGAACCTTCGACCGCCGCCTTCAACTCCTCTAAGGTGAAATAGGCCCGGTCTTTAGCCAGAGCAACAAGGTTGATCCCGCTAAGTTGAGTCACGCAGTCGCCAGTATCGTTGTAAAGGTGGCTCTGTTCCTGAACCACCGCTCTGGGTTTGGCGCCGTATAACGCTCTGACCGCCAGGTGATTTGCCAGAGTGCCGGTGGGCATGAATATGGCGGCTTCTTTTCCCAGTTCTCCAGCAAACCGTCGTTCAAGGTCCGCCACGGTTCCGCCAATGGAATAACTATCCGCGTCCAAGCCGTTGGCCAATTCCAACGCCTCCAGCTGTTTCACCAAGAGCTGCGGCGTCTGCGGTTCTCCATCGCCTCTAAAAACGACGGTGGTTTCCGGTTCGTCTACGGCTCGATCGACCTTTCTCTGGGCACGTTCGCTAACCATAGAGGCATGTTAGCGCAGTGCGGATGCCGTGTCTATTTTGCTCCAGATACATGTCCCCGTGGCCTATGGGCAACGAGTCGGCGCTCATGCCAATGTCGTTCCGAGCCGCGCGAGGAGTCTATAATCTCCGCTACCAAAATCCCAGCTACCAAAATCCCAGCTACCAAAATCCCGCGAGCCGTAGGCCAACTATAAAGGAAGCCTACGGCATTGCAGAGCAACCCATGGACCATTCCAAACTAAGGGCCACCAATGCAAAAGTGACTTCAGATACCTCGCCGCTGAGGCTGGCTCGGCATGACATTCCGTCAGTGGTAATACCCCAACCGAGGCCAGGATTATTGTCATTAATTTTCTTCGGGAACTTTCATCGCCCACCTTCCATCTTACTACTCAAGAAACGAAACGAGGTAGCGAGATGAAAATCGGTAAATTGCTTTCCATATTTGTGTTTATGCTCATGCTGGGCGGGCTGATCGGAGTCGCCTGCGCCGAGCCTTACAATCCCACCGCCACCCGGGGACCGGCGCCCACTGTTGTTACCCTCGGGCCGGCCCCCACTGTAGTCCATACCGCCGTGCCTGTACCGGCGCAGACGCCGCTTGTACCGATCGTTACTTCGGATCCGCCCGACGGTTACGTCGCTTTGGCGCCACGGGTGCTCCGGTCCGGCCAAACCGAAGGCATCTCGGTCTCTTTGTTCTCTGGTCAGGAACCGGCGATGGGTCTGGTCGAGATCAGTTTGTTAGACGACCAGAGAGTATTAGCTCTAGCCCCCGGCCGCATTACCGGCAGCGGCATCATCGATCTGCCGGTGCCGGCCCTTCCCGAGGGAAGCTACCAGCTTCGCCTCATCGGGCCCGGATTCCAAGAGGAAACCACATTGAAAGTCGAACCCGGCGCCATCCTTTTTCTAGAGACCGACAAGCCTATTTACAAGCCAGGGCAGACGGTCATGATTCGAGCCCTGTCCTTAAGCCCGGAACTTAAACCTTTACCCGGTGAAGTTTTGGTCGAGATACAAGATGCCAAGGGGAGCAAAGTCTTCAAAACCACTGCTGCGACCAGCGATTTTGGCATGGCCACCCTGGAGATGCCTCTTTCCACCGAGCCCAATCTGGGTGTCTGGAAAGTAACAGCCCATCTCGGTGATTCCGAAGCCCAGGTCGACATACGGGTCGAGCAATACGTCTTGCCCAAATACGAAGTGACCGTCGACTTGCAGAGGAAGCCGCTGCTATAGCCGGCGTTTTTCCAGTGGTGGGCGCGGGAGTTGTCGTGTCCTGTTCGACCCGGAGTGTTAGGGTAGGGCTTGACTCAGGTGTGGCCGCTTGGGTTTCCGGTCTGGGCGGCAGAGACAGCTCACCGCTCGCTTGGTCTCCTTGGCTCGCCAGGCCGAACCCGACGGCGAATGCGAGTACTACAAATGCTGAAGCCGGCCACCACTGGTTCAGGACAGAGACGCGGTCTATCAATGGGACCAATACCGCGGACGCCACAAACGCGATGGCCGCCAATGGGGCTACGAAAGAGATCATTCGGTCTAGCGCGTCTCACCTATGGCCGCGGCGGCCACGACCAGGATTAGCCCACCGCCCATAGCCGCGATGTAGTAAACGAACCTTTTGGGCCCCGGCGCTATTGCCTGCCAGATAATTCCCGACAAGAGGCCGGTAATCAGAACCCCGACTACCACCGTCAGGGCGTTGAATATCGTGTCCGACGGTGAGTGAAGAGGAAGGGAAACCAGGGCGACTAGGATTGCCGCCAAAGACCCTGCAATTAGGCCAGCACGCACCAAGGAGACCAAGCGAGCGGTGAGCTGTCTCTGCCGCCCAGACCGGAAACCCAAGCGGCCACACCTGAGTCAAGCCCTACCCTAACACTCCGGGTCGAACAGGACACGACAACTCCCGCGCCCACCACTGGAAAAACGCCGGCTATAGCAGCGGCTTCCTCTGCAACAGATACTGTTTCAACACCTACCGGGGCGGAGCTAGCACCAACCGCGACGGCGGCGGCGGCCCCGCCCACAGCTGCGGCTAGCATCTACGTTGTCGGCGCCGGATCCGAGGCGACCTTCACCGCGACGGAGCAACTTGCCCGGCTTCCGGCGGCCAACGACGCCGTGGTCCGCACAAACGCGATTTCCGGCGACGTTGACTTGGAAACCGGGCGGGCAGCGGTCCAAATCAACCTCCATGCTCTTTCCAGCGACCAGGACTTTCGCGACCGCTACATAAGGCGCAGAATGGTCCCCAACTCGCCCGTTGCTACGTTCACGGTGGAATCCATCGGAGACATCCCCGACGGGCTCTACTCGGGAGAAACGATTAACAGACAGGTTGCCGGCTCTCTGAATATTCGAGACGCCGACGTGCCGTTGAATTTCGACATCGAGGTCAGGTTAGACGGTGACCTGCTTCTGGTCTTGGGGCGGACCAGCTTTACCTGGGAGCAATTCGGTTTGTCGGTCCGACCGCCAGGCCGATAGTCTCCGTCGATGACGAGGTAAAGGTAGAGATTCTGCTCCATGCCGAACTTCGGCCCGCGGATGGCAGTTAGGCCCTGGTCATTGTCGCGGCGCTAGACAGAATTTTGCCCACGGCAAATTCCTTCCCCCTCGAGGGGGAAGGTTAGGATGGGGGACCTCGTGACCAAATGATCTAGCGTTCGAGCCGCGGCAGCCAGACCAAAAACGCCAGAAGGCTGATAAGAAGGAAATTTGCATGCGAGTCTCAACGGGATTCATTCACGGCTACGCGGTGGCCGATTGGAACGAGCTCACCACCTTCGCGTTGGAAGCCGAGCGGTTGGGCGTTGACAGCATCTGGTCGCCAGAGGCTTGGGGCTTCGACGGCGCCACTCCCCTGGCTTACCTGGCGGCGAAAACCTCCCGCATAAAGTTGGGAACGGGCGTGCTCCAAGTCGGGACCCGCACTCCCACGAATATGGCCCAAACCGCCATGTCGCTTAATTCCATGTCCGATGGCCGGTTCCTCCTGGGAATCGGGACCAGCGGACCTCAGGTCATGGAGGGTTTCCACGGAGTCATATTCGACAACCCGATACGCCGCACCCGGGAAACCATCGAGATCATGAAGCAGGTCTTCAGCGGAGAGCTGGTAGCCTACCAGGGACGCGAACATCGGCTGCCGGTTCGGGAAGGCCAGGGTAAATCGATCAGGGTCGAAGCGCCTCGAATGCCCGAGATTCCGATCTACGTTGCTTCCCTTGGGCCACGAGATCTTCGACTCACCGGGGAACTGGCCGACGGCTGGAAGGGCACATCATTCATGCCCGAGCACGCCGATGTCTTTTTCGACCACATCCAGCAGGGGGCGCAAAAGGCGGGCAGGTCCATGGGCGACCTGGACCTTCAAGTGGGAGGGACGGTTCTTTTTACCGACGATGTCGACGAAGTGGTGGAGGCGCTGAAGCCTGGATTGGCCTTCAGCCTGGGCGCCATGGGCTCCAGGGAGTTCAATTTTTACAACGCCGCCTACAGCCGGGCCGGTTATGCCGACGAGGCGAAGGAAGTCCAGAATCTTTGGATCGACGGGCGCCGGGACGAGGCGCGCAAGCTCGTTCCCCCAGAGATGATCCTGAAATCCCACATGCTCATCACCGGCGGTATCAGCGACCCGCGGGTTACCTATTGGGAACCCGCCAAATGGGCCGCCCGCCTGCGAAAAACTAAAACAGATGACAACCTGTTGCTTCTGAAGATACACACGGATTCCGGGCATGGCCGCGCGTCGGGCCGGTTTGACCGCCTGAAGGAAGTCGCCTTGGAGTACGCGTTTGTCTTGAAGGTGTTCGCCGGCGCGTGATCACCGCGGGCGCCAACTATCAGATACTGGGTTTGTGTTAATATCTTGCTGAGCGGAGTTCGCTCTTATTTTTACGACCAAGGGGGATTTTAGATGGCTACTATGATCGATGGAGAATCGTATTTGGGCCGGGTCATGATTCGGCCACTGTCCAAATCGGGTGACGTAAAGATTTATCTATGGCCCTTGCGGTGCTTAAAGAGCAAAATGGGCGGTCCAACATTTGGAGTTGATGTAAACGGGGTAGAGATCCTGCGCTTTGATACCCATGGTCCGCGCGGCCATTGGCACAAGGGAGGCTACGACAAGCTGGGGGCAGGCGGAACTCACACCGAGTTTCCCGATGAAATTAGAGACACTCCCACGCAAATCTCTTGGTCGTTGGCGCAAATCAAGGATCAAGGTCAGCAGATGCTTGATGAAGCCGGGATGACCGCCTCGCTTGACGGAGATTTGATCGACGCCGCCTCGGAAGCCATCATGGCCCATCTGGAATCCGAGGGCGATCTACGCTCCACGGCAATAAACCAGGGAGTGCTCGCAGACTAACGGCATATCCCAATTGCTCCAATGGAATCGGGGAGGCGTCTAGCGCAATGCTGGCGCCTCCTAAACTTGGCGGTTTGGTGAAATAGTAGTACATCCAAATCGTTTTGAAGCATTAGCAGAGGGTGCGGCCCCCATCCCAGCCTTCCCCCGTGAAGGGGGAAGGGGTTTGTGCTCTCCCCCTTACGAAGGCGGAGATTCAGTGGGGGTAGAACGGGCGCCCGCCAGTCTTAAGATTCATGGATACCGGTTACGCTGACTGGGCTTGCGCCGCGATGCTGTTGGTTCACTCATAGCAATCATGGAGGCTCCCACATGCCATTCGGAGGCAATGACTGGCTCGCACTGACCCAGGAAGATGTCCTGGAGCCGGAGATACCCATTTGCGACCCGCATCACCATTTCTGGGACTTGCGGCCCCAGCGCGTTCCCTACCAGCGGTATCTTCTCAACCGGGCAGGGATCCAGTGTTTCCCGCAGGGCCTTTTCATTCTCCTGCCTGGTAGGTAAAGCCCATCATGTCGAAAGCTTCGCTGAGATGGGCATTGTGGCGGCGTAGGGCAGCGGCTACGTTGGAATGCCCAGCCCGACGTACCAAGCTGATGACCAGGTTCCGCAGGCCCGCCAGAACCTGTGGGGCGGCCCCAGTGCGCACCTGAGAGCGGTCCTCGTCGAAGGTCACATCCCGTACCCAGTGGAGGCGGTTCTCGATGCCCCAGTGCCCACGGGAAAGGCTCAACAATCGCCTGGCATCGGCATCAGTGGCTGGGAGACTGCTAATTGCATAGCTCACAGCCACCTGTTTCTTGCCCTTCACGACCCGCTGGCGCTCTAGCCGACACACCTGTTGCAGATGCGGCCACGCTTCCCCGACCGTCCCAGCGCTGCCCACGTAGCCATTTAGCTCTGGGTCGGCCAAGGCCCACAACTCTCGCCGCTCCAGCCGCCCATGACGCCGCTTTACTGGAGCATCGGCCCAGACCGTCAGCTTGGCCCCGCGTGCTCGCCACTCCGCTGCCAGCCAGGGAGGTACGGTTGGCCCACCAGCCCTCTCAGTTCCTAGCAGGGGGAAAAGCCACCTCCAGGTCTCGGCGCAAGGTGGGCTGATTCTCTTTAACTGGCAGCAGATACTCTCCGCCGCCTGCCACAATCTGCTCACAGACTTTCCGTTGGGTCAGTAAGGCATCAGCCACTACTACCCGACCCTTCAGGGGTACCTGGCCCAATACTTCTTTGACCGCCGCCAATTCTTCCCCTTTGCCCGGCGCAGCTACCTGCGCCAGCACTGCCCCAGCGCGGCTAGCGTAGGCCGACACCACATGGACCCCGGGTATCTCTTGGCCGTGGACCCCTCGCAAGGTTTTCCCGTCCAGGGACAGGGGATCATCCGCCTCTACCCCGCTATTTGCCAGCCAGTTGCCGACTTCTGCCTCAAAGGCCGCCACGTCCAGGTCCTTGAACACCCGGTGGAGGGTGGCCACCCAGGGTGTCTTCTCCTGGCTGAACCCCAAAAGCTGCGCCGTAGCACCCCCTTGGTCCCGCCCCCATTGCGCTATGGCGTATAAGCTGCGGGCGCCGCACAGCATGGCACAGGTGGCCAAGGCCAGGATCGCCCCCAAAGAGTGGCGTCGCCCTTGGCTACTCCGGAAGTCAGGCGCCAAATCCAGCGCTTCCCTCAAAGTCATCATCCTCCCCTCCCGCTTAAACTGGTAATAATTTTATACTATTTTGAGAAAATGAAAAGGCCCCATGGTGTTTCCCAGTTTGCTGTTGACATAGTACCATACCCGAGGGTTGCCGGTTCCCGGTGAAGAGTTGACCGGTGAAGAGTTGACCGGTGAAGAGTTGACCGGTGAAGAGTTGACCGGTGAAGAGTTGACCGGTGAAGAGTTGACCGGTGAAGAGTTGACCGGTGAAGAGTTGACCGGTGAAGAGTTGACCGGTGAAGAGTTGACCGGTGAAGAGTTGACCGGTGAAGAGTTGACCGGTGAAGAGTTGACCGGTGAAGAGTTGACCGGTGAAGAGTTGACCGGTGAAGAGTTGACCGGTGAAGAGTTGACCGGAAATCGAACCGAGATTGCCAGTGTTCTCCCTCTTTCAAGCATCTCAGTCGACGTCGAAGTTCATCCCAGCCCAGAAGAAGGTTAGGGGATAATCGTGGGTTATAGGGAAGACTCTTGCGCTGCTGTGGTCGAGGGATTGGAAGCCGCGGGGATTCAATTCTTCATCCACGTCCCCGACAGTTTCGGCGCGTCTGTGATCAGCCACTTTGAGGCCAGCGAGGAGGTCCGCTCTTTCCCCGTCGCCAAGGAGGAAGAGGGTATTGGCATTGCGGCGGGTTTGGCCATGACCGGTAAGAGGGGAGTGCTTTTTTATCAGGACACCGGGCTGGGCAACTCCATCGGCGCCCTCACCACATATGCCGCCGCCTACCACGTGCCCATTCTGCTCCTGGCCATCCGAAGGGGAGGGTTTGGCGAGTTCAACGCAGCCAACTTCCATTTCAGCGAGACGGCCCCGGACATGGTGGGCGCAATGCGAATCAAGTCGTTCACCCTGGATTACAAAGTGCCGCTGGATCAATGGCCCGGCGCCATTAAACAGGCCTACGACTACGCGCACATGACCTATCGACCCATCATCATGTTTCTCAACCTTAAAGATTAGGACTAACCAAAAACCGATGACCAAGATGGACCATCCTTCGACAGGCTCAGGACGAACGGGAGAGAGGACCGCGTCTGTTCACGGCGGCTTGGTCGAATCATCTTTTCAATTGGTTAGTTGGTTAGTTAGAACGACAGGCCATGCCTACTGAACGAATAGAAGCCCTGCGCCTGATCTCCCAGCGATTCCCGGCCGACCCGGTGATTTTTACCTGTGGCGCAACCAGCCGGGAAGTAGCCGCTTTGGAACGCAGGGAAAACCACCTCTGCGTGGTGGATTCCATGGGCATAGTCAGCTCCATTGTTTTGGGAATCAGCCTGGGGTTGGAAGAGGGCTCGGATAAACGGGTCATCGGTGTGGAAGGCGACGGTGGTATGCTGGCCAACCTTAGCTCTCTGGCCACCATCGGCTATCTCCAACCGTCAAACCTTCTGCTCATCGTTTTGGACAACGAAGCCTACGCCTCCACCGGAGGCCAGGCCACTTTCACCACCAAATTAGACCTGGCGGGTATCGCCGACCAATGCGGCTTCCATACCTGGAAGGCGGATGACTTGGAAGGGTTGGACCAGGCAATCTCGGAAGCTACGACGCCGTCCCGCCCGTCGGGGCCCAGTTTTATCCTGATGAAAATCGCCCATGGCAACGCCTCGGTCCCGTTGCTCCTGGAAGACCCCGTGACGCTGGGAGACCGGTTTACCCGGTGGCTGGCGGCGTCCATGGCCGGTTAGCCGGTTTCTTCTCCTTGCCTCTTTTCGACCTGCCCTTCCTGCGTCGAAATCCGTTCAAACGGTTGATGATTCCATTGCCAACGATTATGATGGTGACTGGAAAAAGCGAGGTTCAAGCCAACCAAAATGACTGGCGGGCCTCATGGAATTCCTTCCCTGTTCTGCATAGTTAAAGAGCCTGTTTAAGGAGTCCCCAGTCAACGAATGTTCCTGGACCTGCACAGCCATTCCGTGTCTTCCGACGATTCCAGGGCCACGGTGGAGCAATATCTGAAGTGGATTCAGGTATTGCGGAAGCGGGAGTACACGGTGGATGGATTTGTCCTGACCGAACACCGCAAATTCGACAGCCACCTGGATTATTCAAGCCTGGCGGAACAATACGGGGTCACCGTCCTAAAAGGGTCCGAACTGGATACCCGCTACGGCCACTTCCTGGTGTATGGCGTCACCGAAGCTCTGACCAGGGACATTGATTTTGCAGACGTACGTATGGACGCCCGGGTGCTGATGGAGACCGCCCGCAAACATGGCGCATTGGCGGTGCCAGCCCATCCCGGCCGGTTCGGCATCGGCCTGGTCGACTTTATGGACCAGGGCGAAGAGTTCAAAGATGTGGGGATTGTCGAGCGTTTGAACGGCGGCAGCCGCCCCGGAGAGAACGAACGGGCTTGGGAACTTTGCGACTCAAAAAGCTACCAGGGCATCGGCGGCAGCGATGCCCATCTAACCAGTCACATAGGCGCCTGCCTAACCAACTTCACCGGTAACATCTCCAGCGAAGGCGAGTTGGTCGAAGCGCTGCTTTCGGGAGAGTTCCAGCCCGTTTGGCTGGAGGACACCAAAGAGTAAACCGCTAGAATCCCAGAGTCAAAGCAAGCAAGACCGGGGCTGGCAACCGGCCAACCAACCGGCGCAGGAGACGCGAAATGGCATTAGAGTTGGATTACGACCGCTCGCTATATGGGGTTGAACACAAGGCGGGACCGTTTCCCGTAACCGCGGATGTGGTCAAATCGTTCACCCAAGGAATCGGGGAGACAAACCCCATCTTCATTGACGAAGACGCGGCATTGGCCGCGGGTTACTCCGGCTTGGTGGCCCCGCCCACCCTGTGCACCATTTTCGTGCGTCAGGTGAAATTGCCCGATGTCCAACTAAAATTTGGGAAGTCCGGTATGCACGCAGGGCAAAAGGTCCAGGCGGTTGAGCCCATCGTGGTTGGAGACGAAATCACCGCCTCTTCTCACCTGAAAGACGTGTACGCCAAAACCGGCCGTTCCGGCACCATGGTTTTCGTTGTCTGGGAGACCACATTCAGCAACCAGAGAGGACAGGTGGTGGCCGAGGTTCAGGAGTCCTTCACCCGCCGGGAGTGACGGCGGTTCCCCAAACAAAAGCGTCACAGACCCTATCATTTGACAACCAAGAGGTGGAAGACTTGCCGTATTTCGAGGACATGGAACTGGGCGATGAGGTTGGCCCGCTGGTGATAGAAGCCTCCGACGAAGGAGTCCTGGCGTTTTGCCGGGTTTGGGGCAACGATGCTCCCAGCCGCTTCACCGATGCCGAGATCGCCAAAAGGGACCGGATGCCCGGACCCATCGTGCCGGGAATCATGAGCATGGCCATCATGGCCCGCCTGTTCACCGATTGGGCCGGCCCCGAGGCGCTAAAGGACCTGGACTTAGTCTTCCGCCAGCCTGTGCCCCACAACTCGCCCCTGAACATAGCCGCCACTATCACCGACACCCGCCAAGAGGACGGCGAAAACATTCTGGAATGCGACGTGTTGATGACCGGCCCCGAGGGCCAGCGCTACGTGGGCGGCAAAGCCCTGGTTTCTCTGCCCAGCAAGCCCTGACGGTCTAAAGGGCCCTACCGGTTCCGATTCTAGAATAAATCGCATGGCCGTCCGCCCACAATGGAACCGTTTTTGATAGTCGTTGCTAGATCTGGGTATAGGGAGCCGCGCCAATGTTAGAAAAACTTCGCCAGGCGGCCTTCATGGTGAACGACCTGAAGGAGGCCGAAGACCTTTACCGCAACACCCTGGGAATGGAGTCTTGCCGCTCTGAGGAACTGACCAACTTCGGCCTGGTGAATTCGGTCTTGCCGGCGGGAAACGGGACATTCGTTGAGCTTCTCCAGCCGACATCGCCCGAGTCCGCGGGGGCGCGGTTTCTGGCCCGCCGGGGCGAGGCGCCCTATCTGCTGATCTTCGAAACCAAAGACTACACCAAGCTCATCGACCACCTGAAAGCACACGACGTGCGCATCACCGGCGAAAGCGACCGGCCCAAAACCCGCTCGGCGTTCATCCACCCTTCGGCCACCAACGGTGCGTTCCTGGAGATTGTCGAGGTAAAAGGTTCCGCCAATCCTTGGCCGGCCGCCGGCCCCGACTGGCAACAGATTGATGCTAAACCCTTGACAAGCCAATTAAAGCAGACAGCCATTCTGGTAAAGGACTTGGACCAGGCCACCCGGCGGTGGTCGGAGTTATTTGGCATCCAACCCACCAAGAGGTTCCAGATCAGCTTCACCGATCTGGAGATCGCCGTCCTGCCGCTAGGCGACGGCAATACCTTCATCGAGTTGGCCCAACCCACCAGCAAGGACACATCCTCGGCTCGGTTCCTGGAACGGTACGGCGAGGGAATCTACCTGACGATTTACCAGATTGACGACTCTCTGGCCTTCGACTCCCATCTGGAGCAAACGGGCGCCCGTTACACGACGTCACGCCGGACCGACAACTACACCAACTTGGGTTTCAACAGCATTTGGGTTCACCCCGCGTTCATGAAAGGCGCCTTTACCCAGCTTTCCCAGGTGCTGGACCCGGTGAATCCATGGCCTCCCGCCGGCGACGATTGGTACAAGTAACTCGCTCCTGCTGCCCGATGGCGAACCGCCCTTCGCGAAACTGTTCAGAGTTGAGGGGAAGTGAGCAACCGGCGGCATTCCAGGAGGGGATTGAGACCTCTGGCCCGCCAGGTGCCAAAGAAGGATGCCAAGGTCATCTTGCTGTCGGCGCCCTGCCCTGAGCGGGCGCCGCCGCTGATCTTGCGACTGGTTACCAGATGCCGCAGGCTCCGCTCGGCGGCGTTGTTGTCTGAGGGCACGGCTGGGTCCGACACGAAGACAAACAGTTCCTTGATGAACCGTTCCATGCGCCGGCAGAGCTTGGCCTGAACCGCCAGGGGATCTTTAAGGAAAGGCCGCGCCAAGACCATTAGTTTCTCCTCCAGCATTAGCTGGGTGCGATGGCCTGGCTGGGCTCGGGGAAGGACCGAGGCCTTGGCCTCCGTGTAGACCTGGTGAACCGCCTCGGCCCACTGAGCCAGCCCAGCGTCTTCTGGGTACAACCCTTTCAGGTCATGGATATCCCGCAGCAGATGAGCCCAGCACCGTTGCTTCAGGCCCGGGTAGTGGTTATAGGCCGCGTAGAAATCACTGACCAACACTCCGCTGAAGGAGAAATCCAGCACCTCATCCACCACCTCCTTATCCCGACCCCGACGCAGGAAGTATCGTTCGCTGGGAGTGCTGAAGGTCCAAACATAGCCGTTGCTCCCGTCCTGGCGCCAGCCGGTTTCGTCGCCCTGCACCACGGGACTGGCGCGGACTTGCTCGAGCACCTCTCGCACCGCCGTCTCAGCCTGACGGGCTACTCCATGGACGGCCTCGACGATGGCGCCAACACTCAGGTGCAACTGATGGACGCTCTCCAGGTACCATTGGATGATTCTTATGGGCAACCGTCCCTCCTCCCGCAGGGTCACCATCAGGCTTACCAGATTGACCCCCAGGCGCTGCTGGCCCAGAACCACCCCCTGCAGGGCCTCTTTGGGCAGCCGGCGCCGCTGGCATACCGGACAGATGCGGGCTACCAGGGCGTGCTCGGTCACTTCTACCGGAGCCACCGGTAGCTCAATGACTTCCCGAGTTCGCTGTACCCATCCGCCGTTCAGGTGAGTCCCGCAGTCGGGACAGACCGCCACGGCATGCTCCACCCGCCGGGTAGGAGTCATGCGCTGGCGGGCGAAGCCATGGCGGCGCGGCTTTCTGGGCTCCTTTTTCTCCGGCGCTTGCCGGCTGGAGTGCGGCTGATTACCCGGCATCCCCGACGACCCGCGCCGGTTGGGACGGGATTCCAGAACCCCAATCCGCCTTTGCAAATCGGCAATGACTGCCCGCTGGCCGGCAATTATCTCCAGCAGAGTTTCGCCACTCGCCGCGTTCAGGTCTAGTTCAGTGTCCACCTCCCTGGTATGCCACAACTCCCCCGGCCATGCCAGCGTTTTCCAACGGCTTTGAGCCAATTCACCTCATCAAGTCTGAACAGTTACCCCTTCGCAGTGAAATTGACTCTGACACGGCTCTATGCTAGAGTTAATTCATTAACGAGACATGGTATCAATAACTATGCCCAAAAGAAGTAATTCCTTGGCCACCCAACTGTTGGAGACTCTGGAAGAGCGGGGCCACCGCTCTACGTCTCCCCGGCGGGCCGTGGTCAACGCCATCGCCGGACAAAACAAGCATTTCACCGCCGAAGAGTTGCGAGAGCAATTGCCGGGCGTCGGCCGGGCGACCATCTATCGGTCGTTAAGATTGCTGGTCGAATCGGGCGTCCTGTGCCGGGTGTTGCTGGAAGAAGGCGATTTGCATTACCAACTCAGCCATAGAGGCCACCACCACCATCTACTGTGCGTGGAGTGCGGATCGTCTCAAGACCTTTTGGGTTGCGACATAGAGGATCTGCTGCAAACCGTTTCCGCCGCACACGAATTTCAACTCAGCGGGCATTGGCTGGAAGTCTACGGCAAGTGCCACGCCTGTTTGGATCGCGAACCCATCGCCGTGTAGTCTCTATTTTTGGAACATAATGATACTAAGTCTCATAACTTAGATTTACTGATACTTGGATTGGCAAACATCCTCTTAAATAAAAATTTCTACCGCTTGAAACAATGTATCCCGGGGACGCCGGGCTTAGCCTATCTGGCTTTCGCCGTCCTGTTGATGGCCGGTTGCTCAAGCACCCAAGCCGCCACGATGGCGGATAGCCAAGATTCCGGCAAGATCATCGTGGCGGCCACCATACCGGTGCTGGCCGATCTAGCCCGGAACGTTGGCGGCGATTTGGTGGAGGTCCACTCAGCGGTTCCGCCGGGAGTGGATGCCCATTCCTATCAGACAACGCCAAGCGACAGCGTTATGATCAGCCAGGCCGGCCTCACCATATCGAACGGTTCAGGCCTGGACGATTTCCTGCTTCCCGTTCTCGAAAGCGCCCGGCCCGGCCATGCCGTTCACGTGACCGCATCACATGGCTTGGACGCCCAAGCTCGGGACGGTCTTCAATCTGATCCCCACCTTTGGCAAGATCCGCTATCGGCAATCCGATACGTGGAGCAAATCCGACAAGGCCTGGTGCAAGCGGACCCCGCCAATGCGGGCCAATACGAAGAACAGGCGCGGCAATACACGGCCCGGCTGCAACAACTCGACCGGGAGATCGCCGGGTTGTTGGACCAGGTCCCGCAGAGGCACCGGATATTGGTCACGCATCATCAGGCCTTCTCCCACCTGGCTGAGCGTTACGGATGGCGGACGCTGGCCTTGGCCCGTGGAGACTCCGTTTCCGTGACGCCCGAAGCGATCCTCCGAGCGTCCGAAGCAGTGAAAGACGCCGGTCTGCCGTCGGTTTTCGTGGATCCAAGGTTCTCGTCCTCGGCATTGGAGCAAGTAGCCCGGGACACTGGAACCAGCGTGTCGCCCATTTACGCCGGCCTGGGCGAAGAGGTGAATTCCTACGTGGAAATGATGCGATTCAACGCCCGCAGCCTGGCTGACAATCTTAAATGATGGACAGAAACTAGATCCGTGGTTGACGCAAGCACACCGGCCTCAATTGAGGTTTTAAATACAGGCGCTGCGGATTCCCATCACGCGCCCGCCGTTCATGCATTAGACATCCGCGGGCTTTGGACGGGTTACGGCAAGCGCCCGGCGCTGAAAGACATCACCTTCCAGGTCGAATCTGGCGAGGTCTTGGGAATCATCGGCCCCAATGGTTCGGGCAAAACCACGTTGCTGAAATCGGTGTTGGGATTGATGCGGCCATGGCAAGGGGAAGTGCTAATACTGGGAGAACCAGCCAAAGCGCAAAGAAAGTTGGTGGGCTACATGCCCCAGGTAGAGCAGGTGGATTGGGATTTTCCGGTTACCGTGGCCGACGTCGCTTTGATGGGCAGGTATGCCCGCCGTGGCCCTTTTAAACGCACCACTAAGGAGGACCGGGAGGCGGCAGGCCAGGCATTGCAGCAAACCGGCATGTATGAACTTCGAAACAATCTCATCGGCGAACTGTCGGGTGGGCAAAGGCGGCGGGCGCTGTTAGCCAGAGCCTTAGCCAACCAACCCCGGCTGCTGTTGATGGATGAGCCCATGGCCGGTTTGGACGCCACCGCTCAGCACCAATTGCTGGACCTGCTGGACGACCTTCGGTCCGGTGGGACCACCGTAGTTCTCAGCACCCATGACCTGTCCTGCGTTTCGGCCTACTGTAGCTACGCCGCCTGCTTGAACCGCAAGCTAATAGCCTTTGGACCTCCGTCTCAGGTGCTTAACGAAGAGGTCCTTAGCCAAACCTTCGGCACACACCTGCTAATGGTGCACCTGGACGGCCAGGCCTACGCCTACCAGCACCACAGTCACGACGACCTGCCGGGTGAAGCCTTGAAAGATGTTGATGAATAGGCCAATCCGCGACGCAATACGATTTCTCAGCATGAAACATCCTTCGACAAACTCAGGACGAACGGCTGTTGAAGGGCTAATCGGTTTGGGTGGGATTATGGCGTTTGAAACCGGAAATCCAAACCCAACACAACAGATCATCGTGAGCCTGCCGAACTAACTTGTGCAAGCTCAGGAAAACCTATCAAACCAAATTTTAAGATCGTGATTTTGTCACCGCGAATAATTTTACCGGGGCAAGAGCCGCCCCTTGTTAGCGCCAAATGATTGACGCCATCATGGTGCCTCTAGAGTTTCCGTTCATGCAGCGCGCGTTTCTGGCCGCCGGGCTGGCGGGGCTGGTTTGCGCCGTGGTCGGCATATTCGTAGTGCTGAAGGGCATGGCGTTCATGGGCGACGCGGTGGCCCATTCCTCGCTGGCGGGGATGTCGGTGGCCTATTTCTTCGGCGGCAACGTCTTCTGGGGCGCCCTGGCCTGGGCCGTTCCCGCTTCTTTGGCCATCACACTCATCAGCCACCGGGCCAATTTGAGACTGGACACCACCAATTGGGATCATATTCGCCAGCGGTTTCGCCGTCGGCATCATTCTCATGAGCCGGGTGTTCAACTACACCAACGACCTGTTCGGCCTGTTGTTTGGCAGTCTGCTTGGCGTTTCCTGGTCCGACGTGCTGCTCATATCGGTCATCGCCGGGGCGGTGCTGCTGGTAGTAGCGGCGTTATATAAAGAACTGCTTTTTACATCCTACGACTCGACCATGTCGGCCGCGTCCGGGATCCCCGTCCGGCTGGTCGAATACCTATTGCCTGTTTTGGTAGGCGTCACCACGGTTGCGTCGCTTAAGGCGGTGGGTATCGTGCTGGTGCTTGCGTTGCTGGTCACCCCGGCCGCCACGGCAACACTCCTGGCCAGGCGGCTGCCGGGGATCATGGCCTACAGCATCACCGTCGCCTTGGCGGCCACCGTGGCGGGACTTTACCTGTCATTCTATGCCGGTCTCCCTTCCGGCCCCAGCATCGTGGTGGTGGCCACGGGGTTCTTCTTGCTGGCGCTGTTATTCTCCCCCAGCAAAGGCGTGCTGTGGCGAGGCCGCCGGGAGCGGTTGGCTGCGGTGGCAGATGAGAACGGCGGTTAGCAAGTTTAGAAACCATTTCGATTCCGGGCTCGCGGGCGTTCTCAATAAAGCGCTGACCCAGCACGCCAGCGGAACGGGCGCCACAACATGGTGGTAACATTCTTGTCCAATCCAAGTTGATTCCAACAAATCGACCGATATAAGGCCTGGGAGTAATAACACGTTATGTACGATCTCAGCGGAAAAGTCGCGGTGGTCACCGGCGCCGGCGGGCGTCACGGCATTGGGCGGGCCATCGCCTTGCGTCTGGCGGAAGAAGGAGCCGACGTGGTGGTCACAGATATTCAGCGGAGCACCGACCGGATGCGTGAGGAGGACCGCCAGAGCGGATGGCGCGGATTGCCCAGCGTTCTTGAGGAGATCGAAGACATGGGCAGGCAATCGATGGGCCTGTTTTCCGACGTCACCGACGGCGCTGAGGTGGACGACATGGTGACACAAACCCTCGACCGGTTCGGCAAAATAGATATTCTGGTCAACAACGCCGGTTCCCAGCCGGGACCCGACCGGGTCTTGGTCGTCGAGTTGGGCGAAGAAGCATTCGATGAAGTCATGCGGGTCAACGTCCGCGGGACCTACCTTTGCTCCAAGGCCGTGGCAATCCACATGATAGAACGTGGCGGCGGCGGCAAGATGATCGTCATCTCTTCGGGCGCCGGCAAGCAGGGAATCGCCAGGTACGCCGCTTATTGCGCTTCAAAGTTCGCTTTGATCGGTTTCACCCAGGCTCTGGCCCACGAGTTGGCGCCTCACAAAATCAACGTCAACGCCATTTGCCCCGGACTGGTCAACACCGAACGGGTGGACTTCATCGCGGCGGCCCTGGCGGCGGAGGGAGAATCGGCCGAGGAACACCGGGCGTTGATGGTCCGGGCCACCGCGGAAGCAGTGCCCTTGGGCCGCATCGCCGAAGCGGGCGACATCGCCCGCATGGCGGCGTTCCTTTCATCGGGCGAGTCCGACTACGTGACCGGGCTGTCTGTCAGCGTCTCCGGCGGCTCACAGATGAACTGACGCCGTAACCGGGCCAGTTTAACCCGGTCAATCCGGCTCGGGGCATAGAGTCCGGGGGGGCTGCCGGGCCAAGAAGATGAACAAAGCCCCAGCCAAGTGAACGGCGAGGAGAATGGAATAGAAGATATCGTAGTTGCCCACAGTTTGTTGGAAGATGGTGGCCAGGGCCGGTCCCACTCCCAACCCAAAGGTTTGAAAGGGGTTGAGCACTCCAACTATGGCCCCGTAGGAGGCCCGCCCGTAGTATTGGGCCAGCACCATCTGTTCTAACGAGCCCACCGACCCGGAGAATATCCCCCACGCCAGGGCGAACGCCAGGGCCATGGGCAAAGAATCCACTCGCATCAAGAAAACCAACATCACGGCGGTCCCCGTCAAACAGATGACCAAGCACCGCCGCGGCGTGATCAGATCCGCCAGATAACCCCAACCCAGGTTGGCTATGGACAAAAAGGTGCCGAAACTCAAGACCCCGACGGCCTGGGTTTGAGATAATCCGACCTCTTCGTATAGATAGGGCACCAGGCTGTAGCCGGTGGTCCCCGCCGCTATTGTCCCCATAACAGCTGTCGCGCCGATCAGCCAATATGAGGGAGTGCGCCAGGCCTCTTTCGCAGTCCAACTGAACTCCACGCCGGGGCCGCGGGCGGTCCTCGACCCCCTTGCCCGCGCCTCGGTCCGCGCCGTTTCCACCGGACTGTCTCCGTCGGGCAACATGCCGATATCCTCGGGTCGCCGGCGCATTATCAAGATGAGAGGCAGCATCAGCGCAAAGCTGAGGAATCCCCAATACCGGTAGGCTGCCCTCCAGCCCTGGTGGACGGCGATAAAAGAGATGATCTGGATATTGATGGCGCCGCCCACGGGCCGGTAGGTGGACATCAGCGCCAGGACCATGTTCCGCCGCCGCCGGAAAAAATTAACGGCGGCGGTGCGGGGCACAACACCGATCAGGGCCGGATTGCTGACGGCGCGGCCGAGTATGTAGGCTGCGAAAAATTGCCAGATTATCTGAATGCCGCCCAGCCAGATAAACGAGGTTCCCGCGGCGGCCAGGCCCACCGCCATCAACCACCGGGGTCCGTAACGGTCGGCAAGCCGTCCCAAGAAAGGAGCGAACAGCCCCGAGAGCCAGGTGCCGCTGGTGACCGCCAGAGAAATGGTTGTTCGCTCCCAACCCGTGTCTTCGGTGATGAATATTTGAATCCCGCCCACCACCACCTGGGTCACGCCCGTGGCGGCGAAGGCGGCCAAGAACGCCATCGCCAGTATCAGCCAGCCGTAGTAGAACGGGGTTTTTATGCGCCAATCCAAGGCGGCGCGAAGTCTAGAGACCATCAATTGTTACGAGATCAAATTTTGGAGCAGGCAAAGAAGATTATCTTGTTTTTGAATAATAGATGAGACCGGAAATCATGGTATCCCATTTAGGCGGCGCCATCCAATCGGGCGGGCTTCATCTTAGGGTTAATCCGCCAAAAATCTTCCTTCACCGGGCGCTTCTCCGGTGTTAGATTGGAATCATAAGAAAAGCGGCAAGTTCAGCAGGCGAAATAATTTAACGCAGATTCCCCATGATCACGGCGCAGACACCGAACGCCACGGGCACACCCACGGTGGCGTGGACCCGGCGATCTTCGCCAGCGCCAGGGGAATCTGGGCCACCAAGTGGTCGCTGATAGCACTACTGGCAACGGCGGCGTTGCAAACTGTGGTGGTGGTTCTTACCGGCAGCGTGGCCTTATTGGCCGATACGGTCCATAATTTTGGCGACGCGGCGACGGCGACGGCGATTCCCTTATGGATCGCGTTCAGCCTGACCCGCAAGGCGCCGACCAAACGGTTCAGTTACGGTTACGGCAGGGCCGAAGATTTGGCAGGGCTCTTCATCGTAGGCGTGATTCTCGCCAGCGGTGTATATGCTGCCTACGTATCGGCGAGCCGCCTTTCCGACCCGCCAACGGTGGAGTTCCTTTGGGCCGTGGCGGCCGCGGCGTTGATCGGATTCCTGGGCAACGAAGCGGTGGCCCTGTTTCGCATCAAGATCGGAAAAGAGATCGCCAGCACTGCCTTGATCGCCGACGGCTACCATGCCAGGGTGGACGGCTTCACCAGCCTGGCGGTTTTGCTGGGCGCTCTGGGCGTTTGGCTGGGATACCCCCTGGCCGACCCCATCGTAGGCCTGGTGATCAGCGCGGCGATATTGAAAATCGTGGTATCTTCCGCCAAGCTGGTTTTAGCCAGGCTTTTGGACGGCGTCGAGCCCGGAGTAGTGGATGAGGTTCGCCAAGTTGCCGAAGAGACATCAGGAGTAGTCGATGTATCGGAGGTACGCGTCCGCTGGCTGGGGCATCGCATGCTGGCGGAAGTAAACATAGCCGTTCGTTCCAGCATCACCGTGGAAGAGGGACACGGCATCGCCCAGCAGGTGCATCATGAACTCCTGCACGGCTTGCAGTATCTGTCCAACGCCACCATACACGTGGACCCACGGGAAACCTCGGGCGAGGAACACCATCCCAGGCCCGGTGAACACCACTCGGATGGGATCGATGGGCAGGAGTCTGAACACGATTCCCACTCCCACCATTAAACGCGAACGTAAACGCGAACGAGCAATCCACAGGAGGCGAAATCATGCCCCTGGACCGGCAAGAAGTCCAGCACATGGCAACCCTGGCCCGAATCGGACTCACAGATCAGGAATTGGAGGGCTTTCAAGACCAGCTCTCCAATATTCTGGAACAATTCCAGATACTGGCGGAAGTTGACACCGCGGGAGTCAGCCCCACGGGCCACGCTGCCGGCGATTCAGGAGAAGCCGGGGTCATGCGGGATGACATTCCCGAAGAATCGGCGCCGTTTGAAGATGTGTTAAGCAACGCCCCGCGGCAAGAAGGAGAGTTCTTCCGCGTCAAAGCCGTGCTGGAGGAAGAGTAGTGGCCGGCCTGCACCAGTTGACCATCCATGAAGCCCATCGCCGCCTGACCGCGAAGGAAATAAGCTCTGCCGAGCTTACCCAGGATTGTCTGGACCGTATTCATCATGTGGAAGACCGGGTCCAATCCTTCCTGGCAATCACCGAAGAACAGGCCTTGGAGCAGGCTAGGCAGGCCGACCAGCGCATCGCCGATGGACAGGCCGGGCCGTTGACCGGCGTTCCCGTCCAGATCAAAGACGTAATCTCCACCCGGGGGATCACCACCACCTGCGGGTCGCGAATGCTCAAAGACTATGTGCCGGTGTACAACGCCACCGTGGTGGACAAGTTATACCAGCAGGGCGCGGTCATGGTGGGCAAGGGCAACATGGACGAGTTCGCCATGGGGTCTTCCACCGAGAATTCAGCGTTTCATCCCACCCACAATCCCTGGGACCTCACCAGGGTCCCCGGCGGCAGCAGCGGGGGAGGCGCGGCTTGCGTAGCCGCCCAAGAAGCCACTTACGCCCTGGGATCCGACACCGGCGGCAGCGTGCGCCAACCCGCGTCGTTATGCGGCGTGGTCGGGATGAAACCTACTTATGGTCTGGTCAGCAGGTACGGATTGGTGGCCTTCGCATCGTCGTTGGACCAGATCGGGCCAATCACGCGGGATGTCACCGATTGCGCTTTGGTGCTAAACGCCATCACCGGCCACGACCCAAAAGATTCCACATCGCTGCCCCAGGGGGGCAAAGACTACACAGCCGCTCTAAACCAAGACATAGCAGGTCTGCGCATCGGCGTGCCAGAAGAGTATTTCGTCGACGGGATGGAGCCCGGAGTCCGCGATGCGGTCCAGGCCGGAATCAAAGCGTTGGAAGATTTGGGCGCCACTGTCGAACCCGTTTCCCTGCCCACCACCAAGTACGCCCTGGCCTGCTACTACATCATCGCGCCATCCGAATGTTCGGCCAACCTTTCGCGCTATGACGGAGTTAAGTACGGCTATTCCTTCCAGGACACGACCGACATGGTGGAAGCCATGTCAAAGACGCGGCAATTCGGGTTTGGCCCGGAAGTAAAACGCCGGATCATGCTAGGGACCTATGCTCTGTCCAGCGGCTACTACGACGCTTATTACCTGAAGGCCCAGCAGGTACGCACGTTGATCCGGGAAGACTTCGCTCGGGTCTTTGAGACAGTGGACGCCCTGGTCACACCCACCTCACCCGTGGCCGCATTCCCGCTGGGAGACAAAACCGGCGACCCGGTACAGATGTACCTGATCGACGTTTGCACTTTGCCCATCAACATCGCAGGCCTCCCCTCGATCTCGATACGTTGCGGCTTTTCCCAAGGCCTCCCGGTCGGTATGCAGCTGATCGGCCCACACCTATCGGAAGAAACGCTGCTGCGCGCCGCCCACGCCTACGAGCAGGCGACGGAGTGGCACGAGGCGTGGCCGGTGTTGTAGCCTGGTGACGGTTTCTTAAAGATCTCCAAGTGTAGAAGTCGTTCAGGTATAAGTTGGGCCAATCAGGATCGCTCCAGCACTTTCACTTCGTCGGCCACACGATCTCCCATGCAGTCCGTGGCCATCTCCAAGTCGTAATGCCCCTGAAGATTCATCCAAAAACCCTCGGACGTGCCGAAGTACCGTGCAAGCCGGAGGGCGGTGTCGGCGGTCACCGCCCGATTGCCGTGAACGATCTCGTTGATACGGCGAGCCCCTGAACCCCAATGTCCTTTGACACCCTATAATGGCTGAGTCCAAGTGGATTCAAGAACTCCTCGAGCAGGATTTCGCCCGGGTGTACCGGCGTCAGCTTTTCTTTAGCCATATATTCTTTCTAATGTAGCCCAACATTACCAAGCTGCCCAGGGCACCTCATTGAACATCTCCGAACATCTCTTGGCAGTCTGCGGACTCTCTCCCGATTTTACGAAACCAAAATCTAGATTCAACGGCGAAATGACTTGCTCGGCTCTATTTCCAGCTTAATCCGCCCGGTGCTAAAATATCCACGCGGGAGGGACGCCATGCAACGCAGCAAGATCAAGGATCTTTTGAACCGCGAGCAGGCTGGGGGCGATGTGCTGGTGCAGGGTTGGGTGAAGACCCGCCGCTCCTCCAAGAACGTCGCGTTCGTCCAAATCAGCGACGGCTCCACCCTGGCCGACCTTCAGATTGTCGTTGACGAGTCACTTCCCGCCTACAAAATAGTGGACTCGTTAAACACCGGTTGCAGTGTCAGCGTATTGGGCGCCTTGGCCGAATCCCTGGGCAAAGGCCAGAAATACGAAGTGCAGGCCACCAGCATCGAGGTGTTGGGCCAAGCTGACCCCGAGACCTACCCGTTGCAGAAAAAGCGCCACACCCCGGAATTCCTCCGGGAGATCGCTCACCTCAGGCCCCGCACAAATACCTTCGGCGCCATGGCCCGCATCCGCAATCAGATGTCCCAATACATCCACGGGTTTTTCCAGAGCCGCGGCTATCTATTCATCCAAGCTCCCATGATCACGGCAAGCGATGCCGAGGGGGCCGGCGAGATGTTCCGAGTGACCACCCTGAACCTGGATGACCTGCCCATAAAGGACGGCGCCGTGAATAACGAGGAGGATTTCTTCGGAAAACCGGCGTTCCTCACCGTCAGCGGCCAGTTGGAGGCGGAGATATTCGCCCTGGGCATGTCCGACGTTTACACCTTTGGGCCAACCTTCCGGGCGGAAAACTCCAACACCTCGCGGCATCTGGCCGAATTCTGGATGGTGGAGCCCGAGGTCGCGTTCTGCGATCTGGATGGCTTGGCGGAACTAGCCGAAGATTTCCTGAAACATATCTTTTCTGAGGTGCTGAAGAATTGCGGCGAGGACATGGCATTTTTCAACCGCTGGTACAAAGACGACGCCATTTCCACCCTGGAGGGCATCGTAAATACCAACTTCGAGCGGCTCACCTACACTGAAGCGGTGGATATCCTGATCAAGTCCGGCGAGAGTTTTGAATATCCCGTGGCGTGGGGTTTGGACCTTCAATCGGAGCACGAGAGGTACCTGACCGAGAAACGGGTGGGACGCCCGGTGATCGTCACAGATTACCCCATGGAGATAAAGGCGTTTTACATGCGCGAAAACGACGATGGCAAAACCGTTCGGGCTTTAGACGTGTTGGTCCCCGGGATAGGCGAGATCATCGGCGGCAGCCAGCGGGAAGAAAGGGGTGACGTATTGCTGGAGCGGCTGAGAAAGGCGGGGCTCCCCGAGGAAGCATATTGGTGGTACCTGGATCTGCGAAAATACGGGACCGTCCCCCATTCCGGCTTTGGGCTGGGCTTTGAGCGCACCGTCCAGTTCGTCACCGGCGTTCCCAACATCAGAGATGTCAGCCCATTCCCCAGAACTCCAAAAAACGCAGAGTTTTGATCCTCGTGTGACCCGAAGCTGAAAGCGCCTCCCATAAATCGGCCAAATGTGCCCCTTTCGCGCCGCCGGCGGCTGGAGACGCACGCAGACACCATCAATTTCGCTGGATAGACAAGGCCAACCAAGCTGCGCTAACATCCCACCATGGCCAGCGAGCGTGCCCAGCGACAGATCGACCGCCTGCTAGATGAAGCCGAAGAGGCGGTTTCCCGGTTGGATTGGGGAACGGTCGGCGACCGCGCTCAAGCAGTGTTGGCCTTCGACCCGGATAACGCCGATGGCTTGGCTTTCCTAGCGGCCGCGGAACGCGCCCAAGCAAGTCCGACCGCGCCATCGACTCAGCCACTTCCTCCCCCGCCAACCTCGCCCCCTGAGCCCACCGGCTTCGCTAACGCCCGCTACCAAGTAAAGCGCTTCCTAGAGGTCTGGCCGGAAAGCCATTGGCCGGGTTTCGCGCTACGCCAGACAGACGTATTATAGTCTTATGTGGCATGATAGTGTCTGTAATACGGTTCAAGAACCCACTGTTACATCGACAATCGTCGCTAAGAAAACGGCAGCTTGGAGAGAATCGGGGTTTCCGTCCGAGTTTCTAGGCGAGGGCGGAAAGAAAAAGGTCTACCTGGCCCAGGACACGCTGCTGGACCGGGAGGTAGCATTTGCCCTTATCAAGACTGAAGGCCTGGACGAAACCTCCCGCACCCGAATCAAGCGTGAGGCCCAGGCAATGGGCCGGCTGGGCTCCCATCCCCACATCGTCACCGTCTTCGTCCTTGGAGAAGAACAAGACCAGCCCTACATGGTGACGGAGCTGATGGGCGGCGGTGATGTAGAAAGGATCATAGAGGATGCTGAAGGCCACCGCCTTACCCTGGAGCAGGGTAACAGCATTGCCGTCGAGACCTGCCGAGGCCTTGAGTTCGCCCACAGCCGGGGCATCGTCCACCGGGACCTGAAGCCCGGCAACGTATGGATAACTTCGGATGGTGTGGCCAAGATAGGCGACTTCGGACTAGCCGTAGCACTAGACCGCTCCCGGCTGACCACTGAGGGCATGATGGTCGGAACCGTGTCGTACATGCCTCCGGAGCAGGCCATGGGCGGCGATGTCACACCCTGGTCTGACCTGTATTCGTTGGGAGCAATGCTCTACGAGTCCCTGGCCATCTCCAGCGAGCTGGGCATGCGGCCCTTGATGGAGCGGGTGCTGTCGCGGCGGGAGATCCTCCGGGCTTAACCTCTCACGATCGAGGTTCAAAGGATTAACGACACCATGAGCCGCTTGTGTGAGAACTCGAGGCGTGACGGTTCACAATCATAGACATTGACCTCAACCGATTTCCTGATATGATGTTGTTGCCTACAACAACTACAAGGATACAATAATGGCTCCAGAAGAAGATCTAAAGCTGAACCAAGTGGCTCAGGAGCTTGGCCGGTCCCTAGAACAGGTGCGGCGTTACGTGAGGGAAGGGAAGCTTCCCGCTCGAAAACTTGGCATGCAGTGGTTTGTGACCCGCCGGGACCTGGATATCTTTCGCGGCGCCAAAAACAAACCCAGCCAGCAAGAGGTCATTGAACGAGCGAGGGCTAACCGGGAGCGCATTAGGGCCAGGGTGGGATCGTTCGACATTGTCGAGTTGCTTGAAGAGGATCGCCGGAGCCATCCCTGATCATGGCCAGGGTATGCGTGGACGCCAACGTCATTCTTAGCCGGCTTCTCCCCGGTGAACAGAACGAGCGAGTGGAATCCCTTTGGTTCCAGTGGTTGGAAAAACATGATACCCCGTTCGCTCCGCCCCTTCTGTACGCCGAGGTCCCATCCGTTCTTCGCCAAGCACTATTCTCTGGAAGGATTACACCTGAAGAGGGTGACTTGGCATTCAACACTTTCCGCGATATGAATATTTCATTGAGTATTCGCAGCGACCTTCACATACCGGCATGGGCTCTAGCCAAACTCCATAACCTACCCAGAGTCTACGATGCCATGTACCTGGCGGCGGCTCAGGCCGAGGACTGCGAGTTGTGGACCTTAGACCGCAGGTTGGTCAACACGGTGAACCTTCCTTGGGTCAGGTGGGCCGGAAACGCCTAGGCCCGTTGTTTGTTGACCGCCATTCCCCAGGCTGCCTATAATGGCCCAGTCCAACCTAAAGCCCCATACATATCTGCTTTCCCACGATTCTAGACCTAGCCTCTATCAAGGAGACTCGATGACTACACAGGATGCGGTGATCCACCCAGCGGCGATCATCAACGAGTTGAAGAAGAATGACGTCACCCATGTGGTGTGGCTTCCCGACAGCGAGACCAACTTCATGTACGAGCTCCTGACCGGAGAGCCGACTCTGGACTTGGTGCCCGTCTGCCGGGAAGGCGAAACCATGGCAATCGCGGCCGGATTATGGGTCGGCGGCAAGAAGCCCGTGGTGTTGATCCAAAACACCGGCATCTTCGAGTCGGGCGATTCCATCCGGGGGCTAGGCCTCGACGTCCATCAGCCCTTGGTGATGCTTGTCGGTTACCGGGGTTGGAGCCGCCACGGCCTGACCAACGATTCGGCGGCCAAATTCATCGAGCATATACTTCACGCCTGGGGCATCAACTACTACCTGATTGAAACCGATGACGACGCCGACCGCATCAGCCTCGCTTTGGCGGAGGCCGACCGCAACCAGAGACCGGTGGCCGTGCTGGTGGGAACCGAGTTCGGCACTTAACCAACTCTGCCGAAGATATATTCTGCTGGAGATAAACAGGCAATGATAAACAACACAGAAGCGGTCAAGATTATCGACAGCAAGCGCGGTGACGCCGTGTTTGTCGCCACCATGAACGCCAACAACGTCAGCTTCGGTCTGCCCACCATAACCTCCAACGAGAAGCTGGACTTCCCCATATCCGGGGCCATGAGCAAGGCTTCCTCGGTGGCGTTGGGCCTCGCCCTGGCCCAGCCGCAGCGAAAGATCGTGGTGCTGGATGGAGACGGCAGTCTATTGATGAACCTGGGCAGCATGGTGACCGTGGCCAGCAAAGCGCCGACCAACCTGTACCACTTCCTTTTCGACAACGGCGTGTACGCCGTCACCGGAGGTCAGCCGGTTCCCGGCACGGGCCGCGCCGACTGGGAAGAGATGGCCAAAGGCGCCGGCTATGCCGCTGTCTTTAACTTCGACAACCTGGAAGACCTGGCGACTGGGATCGACCAGGCGCTAGCTGCCACAGGGCCCGTGTTCGTCCGTCTGGCGGTCACGCCAGAGATCGAAAACACGGCGGTGGAGAACCGGCCCAGGCCAACCCGGTCGGTGCTCACCGCGTTCAAGGAGCTCCCAGAAGCCCTGGCAAAAGGTTAACCCGGGACCGCCGTCCAAGGCCACCGCCACGAGTGCCCATTGCATTTCGGGTCTCCATTTCGGGTCTCATGGAAACGGCCACAGCACCCAACCGAGGCGGTGAACGAGTCACCGCCTCGTATCATTTTGTATTTGGAATCAAAACGAATAGACCAACATGGGTAATTCAGTCCTAAGGTACTTAGTCAAAGGGATTTTAGGCCGGCTACTGGCCTACGGAGCCCTGGCGGCAGGTTTTTTGCTGATCTACCGGGGATTCCAGGCGGGCGATCTGGGGACCGGAGTTCCTTTAGGATTGGGCGGCGGCGTTGTAATATTGATAGGAATGTACTTGATGGTGACGGTCCGCCACGCAGAACCGCCAATGGCGCCATCGGACAAAGGTCAGCTAGACCCAGACAACCAGGAGGACAGTACGGGTGATCCCATCGATCGAAGCAACAAAGGCGGTTAATTTCCATCGCCAGAATTCCCTGGTGGTTTCGACTTCTTCCTCGCTGCGGGAGTGGACCACCGTATCGCTGCGAAGGGACCTAGACGTCGACCTGACCGACTGTATGGACCGGGCGCCGGCGGTGGGGTTAGGTCTGGCTCTGGCCCGTCCCGAAGATAAAGTACTGGTTCTGGACTGCGACGCAACGTTGCGAACGGACCTGGCGTCCATGGGTACGATAGCCGAATCCAACCCGGAGAATCTGGTCCATTTCGTCTTCGACGACTCCACCAACAAATCAACCGGCGGGACACCTATCAAGGGATTAGACCATATTGATCTAATATCCATGGCCCAGGGGGCCGGTTACGCCAAGACCTACGAGTTCGATAAGCTGGAAGAGTTCCTTATCGGGATGGAAGAAGTCATGAAGGAGCCGGGGCCCATATTCGTGCTAGTCAAGGTGTTTAGAGAGGAGGAGATACTCCCCTTCCCTGATCGAACCATGGCAGAGGGCTTCGCCGAGGTGCGGGAAACCCTGTTGGCCGGGGAATGACCCAGCCGAGGTTTACTTAGCCCAACTCTGATCGCCAAGTATCACTATCTACACATCGCCGGTTGTCTCCCCCTTTGCAAAGGGGGATTAAGGGGGATTAAGGGGGATTTCGCCTCGCGTTGCTGGATATGACCACGTCTAATAGGCGAGACACGGCGGGTTGATCAAAACGGGGGCAAGGCGAAAGGGTGACTAAACGCCGCTTGCCGGCCGGACAACGATCTGGGTGGCCACGTTGTAGCCTATCGACACCCGGTCCTTAGACGACTTGACGATTAAAACTCCGCGGTACGGGGCCGCTTCCACCACCTGAACCTCTTGGTCAGGCACGATTCCCGCCTCTGAAAGGAACCGCAACAACTCTGTGTCTTCCTCGGGCACCCGGTCCACCGTGAAAACGGTGTCAGGGGGGGCGGTATCCAGGGTTTTGGTATTAACCGGCTTTTCGGGTTGGCCGGAGTGAGGTATCGGCCTGCCAAAGGGAGAGCGAGTGGGGTGGCCCAGCCGCTCCATCAACTTTTCCTCGAATTCCGGCGATATGCCGTGCTCCAACCGGTGGGCCTCAATGTGAGCCTGACGCAACTCCATGCCCAGCAGTTCAACCACCAGCCACTCAGCCAGCCGGTGCCTCCGGGCGATATCCACTCCGCAATCCAGTCCCCACTTGGTCAGCCGGATCCGCTTGTCGGAACCGATGTCCACGAGTTCTTGCCGTTGCATTCGGCGGATCATCCCGGAAACCGACGGAACGGATGTGCCCAACCCTTCAGTGGAGGGTAGCTGTTTAAGGGTGTCGGTGAGTTGGGTAATGGTTGGGGTCTCTGAATCTTCCCACAAACGGTAAAGACAAAGCAGATAATTCTCGGTCCCCGGAGAAAGCCGCTCGCTGGCAAGGTCCGATTGGACCTTTGCCGCGCTTGGGTTATTAGATTTTTTTGTTTTTCCTGGCATCGTAAAACCTAGGCTCACACTGGTAAATCACTCGAAGCTGATGCGCTGATAATTGGGAAGCGAGCCGGTGAGGCTGGAACCCGCTTGATGCGGCGGCCCAGTGATTTATGCCGCGTGGTCGTTTACGAAGGGGGTCAACGCGTGTCCGTTTCTCAGCCCCACTTCTACGGTGGTCCCCACGGAAAAGTTTTCGGTGTGAGAAAGGAGGCATCTGACCGCATGACCAGAAGGCAGAGACACATGATATAGGTTAAATGGACCGCGGAACTCCCGCTGGGTCACCACTCCTTGGCCTTCCTGGGAGGCATGACACATAAGACAATCGGGCCGGACCATTACTTCCAGCCGGCCATCGATACCGCCACTGCTTTGATGCCCGTCGAATGCCCCGGCTGGCCATTGGGTTGATCCGACCTCCGTGACGAGAGAATCACCTTCCCGCCACGCCGGGATGAAATCCGCCAAACCGATGAATTCAGCCACGAAGCGGGTTGCCGGATGGTGGAATATCTCTTCTGGCCGGCCAACCTGCTCCACTGCCCCCTTGCCCATCACCGCAATGACATCGCCCATGAAAAGGGCTTCTTCTTGGTCGTGGGTAACAAAGATAGTGCTTACTTCGCTATTTTTGAGAATCTCGAGCACATCTTTTCGCACCTGTTCTCTGAGCCTGGGGTCCAGATTGGAAAATGGCTCATCCAGCAAAAGCACACCGGGACCAGGCGCCAACGCCCTGGCCAACGCTACCCGCTGGTGCTGCCCTCCAGACAGTTCGTGGGGCATTCGGTGGGCGAATTGCTCCATACCGACCAACGAAAGCACTTCTTGGATGCGTCCGTCTCGACGGGACTCCTTTGACAGGCCGTAGGCTACATTTTGCTCCACGGTCAGGTGGGGGAATAGCGCACCTTCTTGCAGGACTATTCCCACCTGGCGGTTTTCCGGCGGGACACAATGTCCAGCTTGTGAGACAGCATGTCCGTTTATTAGAACCATGCCGGCGTCCGGCTCTTCGAAACCAGCAATCAGCCTCAGGGTGGTGGTCTTACCGCATCCACTGCGGCCCAGCAGGACCATGACCTGGCCTTGGTCCAGGATCAAGTTGAGCCCGTCAATCACCGGTTCCCCAGAAAATCCTTTGGCCACTCCTCGGCATTCCAGAGCGGGCGCTAAATTTTCGTTGCGGCCTTCGTCAGACGCACCGGACGGTGAGCTGTCAGTTTTCAAATCCGCAGGGGTTTTTCGCTTATACATATTTAATAATGACATATAGGCTAAGTAGTGGAATTAGAGTCTAATCATGCACTGGGTAAATGTCAACGTAGCCTCCTGCTTGCGAGGGCGTTTCTAGCCATCGCTCACTTTGCCTAATCCCTCGAGGATAAGGATGATTGCCGGGTACCGTGATATCCAGGATCCGGGAAATACGTTGACATCTAAGCCATCCCCGCATATCCTTTTCGTGGAAAATCGTGCATACATAGTAAAATACTAACATAGTACGAACAATTTTCAATGGGCTGACATTAACACCAATCTGGAGATCCAATCAAATGGGTAGATTTTTCACAGCATTGACCGTATCCCTTGCCATGGCCGCCGTATTGGGTTGCGCCGGAGGGGGGGCGGGAGCCTCGCCCGGCGAGCTCACCATATATTCCGGCCGTAGCGAAACGCTGGTGAAACCACTGATAGAACAATTTAGCGAAGCTACCGGAATAAAAACCAAGGTCAAGTACGCCGGGACCCCCCAATTGGCGGCAACGCTGTTGGAAGAAGGCGCCAACACCCCCGCCGATATATTCTTCGCCCAAGACCCCGGCGGATTGGCGGCCGTGGAGAATTTGTTAGCACCGTTGCCCGCCGAGATTCTCAAACGGGTCCCAGATTGGGCCGTCTCCTCCACCGGCCGGTGGGTAGGTCTTTCGGGGCGCGCCCGAACGGTGGTCTACAACACAGAGACCTTGACCGAGGCCGACCTTCCCGATGACATATTCGACTTCATTGAACCGGAATGGCGGGGCCGCATAGGCTGGGCGCCCACCAATTCCTCGTTCCAAACTATGGTCACAGGTATGCGAACGATTTGGGGCGATGCAAAAACAAAGCAGTGGTTGGAAGGCATCCAGGCCAACCAACCGAAGATATACCCAAAAAACACACCGATAGTAGCAGCAGTGGGGTCAGGGGAGATAGACGTAGGATTCGTCAATCACTACTACCTCCACCGGTTTCTGGCCGAGGAAGGCGAAAGCTTCCCCGCCCGAAACTACCACCCCAAGGCAGGCGGGCCCGGCGCAATCGTCATGGTGGCCGGAGCCGGCATTTTGGAGCAGTCAAACAACAGGGACGCCGCAGAGCGGTTCCTAGATTTCATGCTGTCGCTAGAAGCGCAGCGGTATTTCGTCAGTGAGACCTACGAGTATCCGCTGGCGGCCGGCATTGCCCAACATACAGGATTGGTCCCGCTGTCGGAGATACAGAATCCAGGCCTGACGGCAGGTGAACTTTCCGATATCAAAGGCGCCCAACAACTGTTGCGCCAGACGGGTTTGCTTCCATGAGCAGCCGGCGGAGCCCAACTCGTGACTCCGTTCCTCCATCTGGCCGGTTTGTGTTGAGATGGCTGTTATCCGGCGCCGCTAATCGACCTCCACCGATTTTATGGATCGCAGGATTCATGGTAGGGGCCGTGTTGGTCCTAGTCCCGGTGTATCTATTTATACGCACGGCCGGCGCGGGGGCCGAAACTTGGGACCTGCTGTTCCGCATGAGGGTGTTGGAAACCCTGTTCCGGACACTATTGCTGGTGGTTACCGTTACGGCTGGGTGCATCGCCTTGGCGGTGCCTCTTGCGTGGCTAACCCTCCGCACCGACTTGCCATGGCGCGGTGTTTGGGCCGTGGCCATGGCGCTGCCGTTGGTGATACCCAGCTACATAGCCGGATTCATCGTGGTGGTGGCTTTGGGCCCTAAAGGGATGCTCCAGCAACTGCTGGAATCGCTGTTCGGTTTGGAGCAGCTACCGGAGATCTATGGATTCCCCGGGGCCTGGCTGACGCTTACTTTTCTCAGCTACCCCTACGTGTTGCTCACGGTAAGCGGCGCTCTTTCCCGCATGGATCCATCTTTGTTGGAAAGCTCCAGGGGCCTGGGCCACGGTTCTTGGGCGACCTTCCGCCGCGTGGTGCTTCCCTTACTTCGGCCCGCTGTTGCCTCGGGTGGGCTTCTCGTGGCGCTTTACACCTTGAGCGATTTCGGAGCCGTTTCTTTGCTCCGGTACGAAACTTTCACCTGGGCAATCTTCGTCCAATACGATTCAGGGTTGGACAGGACCATTGGCGCCGCCCTTTCTCTGGTGCTGGTTGTCATAGCATTAGGAATCGTGGGGTTGGAATTCACCACCAGGGGGCGGTCAAGGTATTACCGCAGTGACCCAGGCTCTCCTCGGCCGGCCGGATTGGTCCATCTGGGGTGGTGGCGCTGGCCTGGCCTGGGATTGTGCTGCCTTGTGTTGGCCATAAGCCTGGTTCTCCCGGCTTCGGTATTGGTGTACTGGGCAGTAAGAGGCATAGCCGCCGGTGAGCCTCTGGTGCTGCTTGGGGCCCCTGCGCTTAACTCCATTATCGCCGGCGCCTTAGCATCGATAGCAGTGGTAGCAGCCGCTTTGCCAGTGGCCGTGCTGGCGGTCCGATACCCAGGCGCATTTAGCACCCTATTGGAGCGGATCACCCACATAGGATTCGCCCTGCCCGGAATAGCCGTCGCCCTGGCCCTGGTGTTTTTCGGAGCAAATTACGCCACGCCCATTTATCAGACGTTGGGATTGCTCATACTGGCCTACGTGGTGCTATTCGTCTCGCCTGCGGTGGGAGCCCTGCGCACTTCATTTTTGCAAATCAGTCCTCGGTTAGAGGAAGCCGCCCGCAGCTTGGGCCGTCCTCCCTGGCAGGTCATGACCTCGGTTACGTTGCCTTTGGCCAGACCTGGAATAGCGTCAGCGGCCGCTCTTGTGTTTCTGCTGGTGATGAAAGAACTGCCGGCCACCCTGGTTTTGGGGCCAATAGGGTTCAATACTCTGGCGACTTCGGCCTGGTCGGCGGCTTCCGAGGCATTCTTCGCCCAAGCGGCGGCGCCGGCCCTGCTGCTGATCCTGCTGTCCTCGATCCCGCTGGCGTTCCTCATGCTAAGGCAGCGTGGGTAGGCTATAATCCTGCCGGTGCTTTCCGCCCACGCCCTCGATTAACAGATCAACCAACGGATCAACCGTAGCGGCCTTTCGGAGGAGACAAATCCACGTGCCGCGTGACACGGCGCCCACAAATTCCCGGAGGACATATATTGCCCACATCGAACCAAGCATGGACTTTGATCCGTCCGGCCAGATTGATCGACGGTCATGGAGGCGCGCCAACAACCGGCCAGGCAGTGGTGGTGCATGGCGCCAACATCCAGTGGATAGGTCCCGTCGAAACTGCGAATGCGCCGGGGGGCCCGTTGGCGTCCGCAAATGGTTACCAGGCCTTGGACTATCCTCGCGCCACCCTCTTGCCCGGCCTCATCGATTGCCACACCCACACCAACATGCCGGGCGACGGGCGCAGCGGGGAAGCGGTCAATCTAGATGACACCGACGACATCCGGCTGTTGCGTTCGGCCCAAAATGTGATCAAAGCCCTGGCGTCCGGCGTTACCACGGTCTGCGACTGCGGAGCTTGGCACGACACCGCCTTCTCTCTGCGCCAATCCGTGGAATCAGGTTTGGTCCCTGGAAGCCGGGTCCTGGCGTCGGGCCGGCCCATCACCGTGACCGGCGGGCACCTTTGGTACATGGGCGCGGAGGCCGACGGCGTTGAAGGCGTGCGCGGCCAAGTACGCCAGTTGGTCAAACAAAGGGCAAATTTCATAAAGGTCGCCGCCTCTGGGGGCAGCACCACCACCAGCGACCCATTTCGTCCATCCTTCACCGAGTCCGAAATGATCACCCTGGTGGAAGAAGCCCACAACCGGAACCGGCCCGTCGCCGCCCACTGCCGGTGCACTGCCGCCATCAAGAACGCCCTGACCGCCGGTGTCGACATGGTGTTGCACTGCTTTTTCTGCGAACCCGACGGCGCCTACCGGTACGACCAAGACACCGCTCACCGGTTGGCCGACGCCGGGGTGTGGGTGAATCCTACGTTGCATTTGGGCCGGACTCGGCGCGACCTGCTGAGACAAAAACGGGAGAACGAAGATTTGACCCCCGAGGAGCAAGCCCGGTTGGAGACGCTGGAAGCCAATGATGGACCCCGGCTGGAACGGTGCGCTAGCCTGATTGACGCCGGGGTGCGGTTTATCGGCGGCTCCGACTGCGGTTGGGGCACTTATCCGTTCGGCGACTTCCAGGGAGAGTTGATAGCCATGGCCGATGCTGGGCTTTCTCCCTTGGCCGCCATCACCGCCGGCACCCGGGACGCCGCCGCCGCCATGGGGGTTTCAGACCGGATAGGGACCATTGAACCCGGAAAGGAAGCCGACATGTTGGTGGTGGAGGGCGATCCGTCCCACAACCTGGAGGACCTGCGTAAAGTCGCGGCTGTGTTCCGGGGAGGGGAGAAAGTTCCCGGCTCCAGTCCCAATCCCCGCGGTGTTAACGAATAATGCACCACTGGGAAGTTGGTGGAATCATCAACATTGGCTGGCCGGACTACGGCATTGACGAACACGGCTATTCGATAGTCGAGTTCGACCACTTGGGGCAGGTGTTCAGGGCCAGGGTAACCGACGGAAAGAAAGAAGGCGGATTTCTGGTGGTGTTCGACTGTCCCGAAGTGGTCTTGGAAATCCTAGCCGATCAAGCGAGTCAAGCAGTGGGGTTCAAAGTGATCGTTTCCGGGCTAAGGTGCAGCATAGAGGGCACGGTAGTCCATAGCCTGGATTACGAATGGTATCCCACAGAAGAGTACGCCCAGCGCCCCCGTCTTCTTGCCCAGACGGTTGCGGATCTACTGGCTACAATGCGGCAGCGGAGTCAGGAGTAGCGGGAAGCGGCTGAGGCGTTGTCATGCCTGGCCAGCCGGGTTATTATTACCGGCGTGGCCGCCCGTGTCAGGGAATTACCACAATCACCACGTTACCGACATTTGTAACCATTTAGGAGGATTTCATGAAAGTCGTAACCATGAGCGACATTCCCAAAGAAGCAGCCCCGATGACCGGCGGCTTGATGACCGGCACCCAGGTATGGCGTCAGTCCATCCTTCAGCCCGCGGACAGTAGTAACTTCAACTTTGCCATCGTGGCGTTTGACGCCGGCTCACGGAACAAATTCCACAAGCACAGCGGCGATCAGATCTTGATCATCACCGAAGGCGTTGGCAAAGTCGTCAACGACACAGAGGAAATTATTGTTAAACAGGGCGACGTGGTGGTCATACCCGCGGGAGAGAATCACTGGCACGGCGCCCCCGACAGCACCTCCATGGCCCACATCACCGTAACCGTCAAAGGCAGCGAGACCGAACAAACCGAGGCGTAAATCCAGCCGGCGGATTCAGCCCACATAAGTGTAGGGGCACGGCATGCCGTGCCCCTACCTGTTCTCCTAATCCATGACTTGCCCCGGAAGCGGCTTTATTCCGACGGCGGCTCTACGTGAGAAGCCAGTTGGGTTATGGTCTGTTCCAATGACCTCTCAAAATCCTTGGACTCAGGGGTCTCATCGCCCAGAGGCGTGCCGCCAATCAAGCGGTACATATCGGCGACGCCTTGAAACAGGTGGGGCGTCATTCCCAGACCGCTGAAAGTAGCCTGTATTTCTTCCATCTCGCTAACCCACCGGCGGGACTTGGCAGGCACTCCGGGCAATCCCCGTTCCATCCGCTGGTACACCGCCTCTTGTCCGTCCTGAAACTCCGCTCTGAGGTGGCCGGAAAGCCCCATCAACTCGGCGGCCATCAGCAATTGCGCATACAGTGCTGAAGAGCCTTTGGTCATGGCGGCGTAGCACATTTTTATGCCCGAGGCCTGGCCGGTGCTAGGACCGATGTTTCTCACATCCAAGCCGAACTCCCGCAGTTGCTCCAGTTCGGATGCTCGCGGCCCAGAAGTATAAAACCGGGGGCTGGAGCCATTCCGGGGCGGGCCTCCGATGATGGAAGCGTCGACGAAACGAGCTCCGGAATCGATGATCACCGGCTCGATCTCCCGCGCCACCTGGGGGGCTATGGCGTTGCATTCGGCAAAAAGCAGGTCCTTCCCAGTTGACCGGGCCGCGTTAGCCACCAACTGGGCCACGCCGGGCGCGGATTCGGATACCGTGATGGAAAGCACGATGTCCGACTGCTCGACCATCTGCTCGAAGTTCGGCACGTCAACAATGCCTGCCTGCTCGGAAAGAGCCCGGGTCCTGCCGCTCCGTCCCGTCAGACAAGTCACCACTTTGAGGTCATGCTCTCTGAGAAGCTGCCCCACGGCATGGCCCATGTCTCCCGGGCTAAGGATGGCCACTGTCTCTATAGTCACGCTCACAATCCCCTAATACTTAAAACTAGACCTAAAATAGGCCTTCCACGAAGCCTTTCTGGTACATCCAATACCCGCCGAAAACAATGCTAAGGGCGCCCACGGCGAGTTGTACCCTCATGGTCAAATTGGGCATTCGATTTGCCGATGCCACGAACGGCAGGCTAATCACTATGGTCATAACCCCCATACTCAAAATCGTACCCAGACTAAACATGAAAATATAAGCTAAGCCTGCTAGCGGCGTTTCGATCGTAGCCAAGAAAATCCAGGCAAGTGCGGCGCTTCCTGCTGCCCCATGGACGGTGCCCACCAGAAAAGACTTTTTCCTTAAGAAAGGCTTACCAATGCCAAATTCCACATGGTGGTCCTGATTTGCTTCTATCTCTCTGGCGTGGGAATGGTAGTGTTGATGGTCTGATTCTTCATGAGCATGGCCATGTTGATGCACCTTCTTTTTCCAAAACCCGTACACCACCTGAACACCCATCCCCACCAGCATGATTCCGACGCCAAACTCAAGTAAAAGCGCCATCTGGGCTGGTATCGAGAGCCGGGCGGCGATGATTACGATGCCAATCAGAAAAAGGGTGGCCGTGTGACCCAATCCCCAGGACGCTCCCACCCAAAATGACTTGAACGGATTCCGATACTCACTAACGATGGTGGAAACTGCCACTACATGGTCAGGCTCTATGGAGTGTTTCAACCCTAATGCGAGACCAAGGCCTAGCGCCGCTATAAAACCCCATTGAGCTAATTGCTCTTCCATGAAAACTCCTCAAATTCGGGAGCGCGCGTTAGGCTTTTACCAGTTCAATTCGTCTATTGACCATCACCAGGCGCTTGCCGACAGTCGGAACACACACCGGTGATGGTGAAATGCTCCAAGTCGGGTTCGAAAGAGAAGTCCGAGATCAGCGTCCGGCGGAACTCTTCCAAATAGTGCGGTCCCAGGTTGAACGCGCCGTTGCACATGCGGCAAACCATGTGATGGTGGCGACCCGAAGGATCGGTGAGCTCGTAGTGCAACCGGTCGCCAATGGCTACTTCGGTCACCACGCCCAAATCTTTGTACAGATGGAGGGTGCGGTACACCGTGGCGATATCCATGTAGGGATAGGCGGCCTTGGCCCGCGTAAAAACGTCGTCCACACCCATATGGGCGTCGCCTTCGGCGACAATCGACAAGACCAGCAACCGTTGCGGGGTCAGCCGGTGCCCCTTGTTCCGCAACGTTTCTATTGCTTCTTCGTAGTTGGGCATGCCAATCGCCGTTGTTGCAACCGTTTGCAATTACGAAGTTTAGCACATCCCAATACCATGTCAATACTATTGGTGGTCTTTAAGATTTATTGCAGACATTCGGTAAGGACACGGCATGCCGTGCCTACCGGATACCTACGCCAAAGAGCTTTATACCCGGACAGCGGAGATCATGCCGGCTGAGATCAACCGGGTGGCGGCCATGGCTATGAACACAACCGGCCACGGGCTGCCGGTCATATCTAGAACCACGCTGAATACGATAGCCTGCAACCCGGCGTAGGCGTACCCGTGGGCATCCAATAGCCCGGCCGAGGTGCCTGACATATGCCGGCCCGCTATGTCGATAGCCACGGTGGACATGGGAGAGAGCCCCATGGACACGCCGCCGATGAAGAGCAAGACCGCGCCCAAGGCAACATTTACCGGCGGCGCCAGCGCGATGGCGACGAGGGCGACAGCGCTGAGGAGACAGGAGACGATCACCATCGGCCTGCGTGCGCTGTGCAACAACCGGTCGGAAACCAATCCCGATATGGGCGGCGCCACCAGGTACCCCACTGGCAACAGAATCGTCAACATCAGGGTGGACTCTATGCTCAATCCGCCCTGTTCAAAGTAGTAAATGGGGACCCAGGTTGTGAGACCGTATCGGACGACGTTTTCCAGACCTTTCACGTGGCTGGCAAGCTGGAACCGGGGATTGGACAACAGCTCTTTGTAGGGTCCCAAACCCTTGAGCCGCTCCGGCGCCACCGCCTCGGGTGTGGCGGAAACCTCGTCCTCTTCCACGTATGCGGGAAGGCCGGCATCGGCGGGACGGTCTCGGGATAAGAAATAAAAAACCACGCCCAGCGCGGCTATGATCAGCGGTGGATACCGGAAAGCCGCCCGCCAGCCGAATTCGGCGCCCACAGTCCCCGCTATCCACCACATAAGAAGCATGGCGGCGCCGGTGAAGGTTCCCACTATACCCATTGCCATCCCCCGGTCCCGCCGGGGCCACCATTGGGAAATCATGCTTATGGCCGGGCTCCAACACGCCGCGTTGACGAATCCGGCAATCCCCAACGGAATGGCTATGGTCATGGCGCTGGAACCGAAGCTGGTGGCGACGTTGAGCGCGGAGGTCAAAACCGCGCCTGACGCGACCCATAGCCGCAAACCGTAGGCTTCCGCTAAACGGCCATGCACCAAATCTCCCAGCCCGAAACCCCATAGCAGCAGTGCGTTGATGATCCCAATCTCAATGTGGCTTAAGGAAAGGTCGTCTTTGATGATGGGCGACAGCGGCCAGAAGCTGAAACGGCCTAGGTAAACAAAGAGGTAGAACCCGCAGAACGCCACCAGGATCCGCCACTTCCACACATGGTATGCGGCGGGCAGGGCGTCGTAGGGTTGGGGAGGTGGAGGGACTCCATGACCGGCGGCATTACCGGTGTGGCGTATGGGATGCCCTGCGGGGCTTTCGTCGTCCATCAACAGTAGGGAAGACCAAGGTGGCGACTTTGGAATCTATAGGGTCCGCCCGTTGGGAGGAGGCCAATCCCAACCAGGCTAGCTATCATGCGCACAAACCGCTAATGGTGAGCCTTGTCGAATTGCGGCTTGCCGATTTAATGATGCGTCCATATTTCACGAAGGCACCGGCGGCAGTCTGTCCAACGCACGCCACATCCTAGAAACTCGGACGGAAACCCCGATTCTCTCCAAGCTGCCGTTTTCTTAGCGACGATTATCGATGTAACAGTGGGTTCTTGAACCGTATTACAGACACTATCATGCCACATAAGACTATAATACGTCTGTCTGGCGTAGCGCGAAACCCGGCCAATGGCTTTCCGGCCAGACCTCTAGTACTACAACGACGCGTTATGAGAAAACACGCTCAGGTCTTCTTCTTCAGCTACGGACCGTTCATCATGGGAGACTCGCACTCGTTCGTTGCCAGCTTCAAAATCCGCCCACGAGTTACCTTGTAGGATAACACGTCGTTGTAGTACTAGGCGCCGGTTGAAAACCGGATTATTTTGTTAGCCCTTCGGCTGCTCCCAAGTTAAACTGCGCCGAAGGGCTAACGTGAGGATCGTCGAGTCTGGTATCGTGCTAGGAGGCGGGAATGGCCGCCCGGGCGACATCCAAAAGCTCATCGACGGCCGTCTCCAAATCGATGGCGTCGCCATGAGGCTGCGGGACGTCGAACCCGGTCCGATAATAGAGCTCGATTCGGTTGCCTTCGGGGTCGAAGAAATACATACCCAACGCATTGCCATGGCTGACCGTGCGCTCAATGGTGATGTTCTCGGCCTTGAGGCGCTGGTGGTACTCTTTGAGATCTTCGACGCTGTTGACGATGAACGAGATCTGCTGGATGACCTTGGCGTCGTCTCGGGTGACCCGCCCCTTCATCAGCACGAATTCGTGGTGCTCCCGGTCTGGGTCGGCGCTCATGAAGACCATGCCCCGGTTCTCCAAGTCCTCATCAGCTATCTTCAGGCCCAGGACCCTCGAGTAGAAGTCCCGTTGCTTCATCAGGTCTTCCGCGTAGACTCCAACATGGCCCAATGCTTCGATCGCAGGCATATTATCTATCCTCCGTTGGGGTGTGGCTGATTGCGGATATTATAGCATCTTCATCTGGAACTGCCCGGCTCACCGCCCATAGGCATGGTCCACGTTTAATCAGCTAATCAGCCGCCAAGTTCAAAGCCAGTTGGGCCAGCGTGCGAGTAGGAACACCCGTTGCGCCCTTCACCAGATGGCCCTTGGCTCGTTCAGCGGTCGACGTGCCGGCGATATCAAGATGCACCCAGGCGGCGGTCGCCTGTGAACTCGGCCAGCAGGCAGGCGGCGCTGATGGAGCCGGCCTGGCGGCCGCCGCTATTTTTCATGTCGGCCACATCGCTTTTGATCAGCTCTTTGTATTCCTCAAACATGGGCAACTGCCAGAACTTCTCACCGGAAACCTTGCCGGCGTCGATCACTTGATCCACCAGGTTTTGGTTATTGCCCATCACCCCGGTGCAGGCTTTCCCCAGGGTCGTCACGATGGCACCCGTTAATGTGGCCACGTCCACCAAGCGATTGATGCCCTGCTCCCGGGCGTAACAAAGCGCGTCGGCCAGCACCAGACGGCCTTCGGCGTCGGTGTTGATGACCTCGATGGTCTTGCCGTTCATTGCCTTCACCACGTCGCCGGGGCGCTGGGCGCCTCCGCCGGGCATGTTTTCGGTTGCCGGAACCATGGCGGTCACGTTTATCTTAGGCTTGAGCCGGCCTATGATCTGCATGGCCGCGATTACCGAAGCTCCGCCGGCCATGTCGCCCATCATGGCCTCCATGCCGCCGGGCTGCTTCAACGAAATGCCGCCGGTGTCGAAAGTGATGCCTTTGCCGATCAAGCCCAGATTGTTGCCCGGATTCGCCGGGTCGCCCGCGTATTTCATCACAATCAGCTTGGCGGGTTGCTCACTGCCTTGGGCCACGCCCAAAAGCGCCCCCATCCCCAGTTCCCGCATATCGCTTTCTTCCAGGACTGAGAATTCCAACCGCTCGGCCTCGGCAACCCTCCGGGCCGCTTCCGCCAACTGGGTCGGCGTCATGGCATTGGCCGGCTCGTTTACCAAATCCCTGGCCTGGCTGGCGGCTTCCGCCATGACGGCGCCGGTCGCCACCCCGGACTCAACCGCCTTGGCGGTGTCCGGATCCTGTTCGAGCACGGTCAGTTCTTGGAATTCCGCCGGGCGCTCACCGTTGGACTGGTAATTGCCGAATCGGTACAGCCCTAAGAGCGCCCCTTCAGCAATGGCTTGGCCCGAGATCTCCGGGTCCAATCCGCCAATACCGGCGCCGTGGGCAACTGTCGCAGCCCTAACCACGTTGCGCTGGCGTAGATACCGCACAACGTCCCCCGCGACCTGCCTAACCGCCTGGGCATCGAAAGAATCGGCTTTCCCCAGTCCCGCGACCACTACCCTAGCGGCGGGTATCTTCCCCATGGTGTGGATCAATGTAATCTCACCCAGCCGGCCCGTGATCTCTCCATCTTGGATCAACTGGCTGATGGCGCCATCCAGCGCCAAGTCCACCGCATGGGTGGTGCCTTGGGGTTGAGTAACGCCTTGAAATAGGTTGACCACCAAGGCCTGTGTATCGACTTGGGTGGCGTCGCCCACCGTTACGTTGATCTTCATAGCTCCACCTTTCTCTTTAACCCGCACGGTCAGATGTCTGTCTCATGGATTGTATTTGGGTCAGCACCTGGTCCAGGCGCCCAGTGATATCCTTGGACGAGTCCACTAGCAAGTGATCCCGTCGGATGGGTTTTTCACATGGGCGCATCCGGCTGTGGATGCGCCATGTAGCGTCGGAATAACCAATGGTGTCCCGGCCCATCTCCCTGACGGCTAATCGCTCTTATATCACGTTTTGAGGCGCGGTAAACCCTACCATCACCAAATGCGCGTTTCGCTGTTCGGCAAGGTAGTAGATGGGTTGCCGGAAGTCCTCGGTGAGATTGGTCGCATCGAACAAGACCCCGTGGTCCCGGCCCAAATATTCGCCGATCAACGAATAGCATGCTAGGAACACGCGCCGGTGCTCTCCAGGAGTGTACTTGGGCTTGGCCACGAGAACCTTCCGGAGCCTATCGGTCTCCAAAACCAACAGCGGCATTCGCTTGACCAACTCCCGGGCAAAATGCGACTTGCCGGCGCCGGGCAGCCCGCACAACGCCACCAGCACCCGGGGCATGTCTTTTTGATGCGGAAGTTCTGGATCTAAGACCTCCCGCAGGGTGGCTATATCTTGGGCGAGGCGTTGTTCCAGTTCAGGCGGCGGTTTCAGCTTGGAAGGGTCCCATTCATTTTGGCGGGCCATCCGGAGGAATCACCTCAGCGGAAAGTTTCGGCGGAATCCTTTTTGCACGGTATCCTACCAGGGACGTTGCAAACAATACTTAGGGCAAGGTTCAGCTTCGAAGCACCAGGCGTCATGAGATGGCGGGAATCGGGTCGGCGGTGTAGATGCGGAAATGGGACCTGGGTGGGGCGCAACTGGATCGAATGGTCAGATTAGCCGGAATCTAGGCTGAGACCTGGACCAGCGCTTACAACGATCCCCGCGTGATGATCCCTCTGACGAATATCAAGAGGATGATGGCCACCATCGGGCTAAAATCCAAGTTGCCCATAGTAGGCAACACCCGGCGGATGGGCCCGAGGATCGGCTCCGTTATCTGATGAATAAACGCATCGGCGGCCAGTAAGTAGGGGTGGGGCCTTGTGCCAGCCATGGGAACCACGAAGGATAGAATCGCGCGGGCCACTACCGCGAATGTCATTATCTTCAGGACTAACGAAACCAGCCCTATGAGTGTGATCAATCCTTCACCCTTGCCCTAGCCGGACAGACTTCTTGTAGGCAGCATCCACGGCCTCGACAATAACGCCGGGAACACCACCCTTTTCCAACACCTGCAGCCCCTCAGCGGTGGTTCCACCGGGAGAGACGACCATATCCTTCAGTTGGCCCGGATGCAGACCGGTTTCCATCACCAACTTGGTGCTTCCGTAAACCGTTTGCAGCGCCATGGTGCGGGCGGTGTCCCTGGGCAATCCCACGTAAACACCGGCGTCGATGAGCGCCTCGATGAACAGAAATACGTAGGCCGGACCGCTGGCGCTGAGGGCGGTGGCCATATCCAGATATTTTTCATCGTCGACATAGATTTCTTCGCCCACGGTTCCCAATACCGACTTGGTCAAGGCACGCAAATCCTGGCCGACCGAATCGGAACAGGTCCACATGGTCATGCCGCAGCCGATCTGCGCCGGGGTGTTGGGCATCACCCGGATGATTTCGGAATGATCCAGTCCCTTGGAAAGGGTGTCCATCTTGGCGCCGGCGACGATGGACAGGGCGGCCTGAGCAGGCTCAAGACAGGGTTTCAACTGGCCGAACACCACCGGCAGGTCCTGAGGTTTGATCGACAGGATAACCAGGTCGGCATTTTCCGCGGCCTTGGCGTTGGACTCGTGGGCGCCGACGCCATATTCAGCAGTTAGGGCAACACGCCTTTCGGGACGGGGCTCGCCTATCTGGACATCTGCGGGTTTGGCGATACCGGCGTTCAGCACACCCTTCAGGATGGCCTCGGCCATGATTCCCCCGCCGATAAACGCTAACTTCATCTGTCCCGCCGCCTCCGGCGCCCATGGCCGAATTTCGATAATCTAAAGAGATTGCCTATATCTAGAATAAAATCTCATTATATCACCGAGCCTATGGTGAGTTAGGTATTAATTCAAGCCGGGGATTGAGATATGCTAGCGGCGAGCAAACATGACCCAGGAGCCTTAGAACCCCGCTAGACCGTTCCCCTTGGCCAGGGCTACAGCAAGGCGGATGGATTCCAACATGCTTAGGTGGTCGGCGACGCCCTTGCCGGCAATGTCGAAAGCGGTGCCATGGTCCACCGATGTGCGCACGAAGGGCAAGCCCAGGTTGGCGGTGATGCTTTCCTCAAAACCGTAAACCTTGACCGGTATGTGCCCTTGGTCGTGGAACATGCAGAGGACCACGTCGTATTTACCCTGGATGGCCTGATGGAAGACGATGTCGGCGGGTATCGGGCCAACGGCGTCGATTCCTTGCTTCTGGGCGTCGGCCACCGCCGGTGCGATCTCCTCTTTCTCTTCATCACCCAACAGGCCGCCGTCGCTGCCATGGGGATTTAGGGCGGCCACTCCGATTCGAGGCTTGGCAAATCCGTAGGTGACGAAGCTGTCGTGGGTCAGGCTCAGGAATTCGAGAATACGGTCATGTTTCACGTAGTCGCACGCCAGCCGCAGCGAGCGATGGGTGGTCAGGTGTACCACTCTCAAATTCTTGGCCATCAGCATGGTGGCCACCGTCTTGATCCCCGACATTTCCTGCAGTAGCTCCATGTGGCCTATGGACTGGTACCCCGCTAGGCTGGCCGCCTCTTTGTTCAAAGGCGCGGTGGCGAGGCCATCAACCACCCCAGCCAAAGCCAGTTCTCCGGCTTTGGTGACCCATTCCATGGCTGCCTTGCCACAGGCAGGGGTAATCTGTCCCACCGCGATATCCTCAGGGTTCAAATTGTGGATGTCCACCACATCCACCGATGCCGGGTCCTGCCCCGCGGAGGCTGGGTCGTCGGATTCGCGAATCTTCAACGGAAGGCCCGTCAGCTTGACAGCCTGCTCCATGGCGTAGAGATTACCCACCACCACGGGCCGGCAAGAGGCGTAGACTTCAGGATCGGCCAGTGCTTTCACCACAACCTCCGGGCCGATGCCGCAGGGGTCTCCCATTGTTATGGCGATGGCTGGTTTGCCGGTCTGGGCCATGATGGATGCCTCCAGAGGGTTGATTAAAACGCCGGTTGGACCTCTAATTTTGCTTAGTTTTCCGGGGGATTAACCGCGATTATAGCACCCGCCGCGGCCTGCTGAAGAGTGATTGAAGGCCGCTGCAACCCGCCAAATACGGCGACTAACGGGTCTTTAACGCCTTGTAAAATAAAATTTGTCCGGTTAATATTTGTCCAATCGCCGGTGGGTGTCATCCTTCCGGCACGCCCTTCGGGGCAAAAGAGAAGCCCCCGGGGCCAGCCGGGGGCTTCAGGGAGGAGGGCAGGCGAGCGCTTCCCCCGTCAGCTACGAGGCATTGCTACCTGTATCGCAGTTGACCACACAACCACACCACGCGCCCGCCTACTCTCTCCGGATTTGCTCATAACATAGCTCTCCGATACGCGACCGATGGTCATTGGGTCTGGCCTTGCCGCCTCCTTTAATCGCACTTGTTCCAACCGCAGGACACACACCTCTGGCATCCTTCTTGGAATATCACCGGCGTATTGCATTCGGGACATTTTCGCCCCGAAATGTGCCCGTTGCCATTGCCATTAGTGACCACTGGCTGGGGCGTGAACGCCAACTGGACCTCTCCTTCCGTATCTTGAACCGCAGAACCAACATGCCGCTCCAAAGCCAGGGCCAAGGCGTCGGGGCTGGAGCGCACCAGCGTGCCGTTATCCCATGCGGGACAGCAGGTTATGCCCCTAAGCTGGTCAATGACGATGTGAGGGTCGATCCCGGAGCGCAACGCCAGGGAAACCAGCCGTGAAATGGCCTCCAATTGGGCGGAGTCGCAGCCTCCCGCCTTACCCAGGGTGCCAAACACCTCGAAGGGTTGGTTCTCTTCGTCTACGTTGATCGTCACGTACATGTTGCCGTGGCCGGTTCTGACCCTTTCGGTCGTGCCGTAGATCTTCTGCGGCCGCTCCCGAGGCTCAAGGGCATCCGGCCCACTTGTGACCTGATCTTCGGCATCTTCTTTCCCTGAGAATGACAAGACCTGGCCAGCCTTGCTGCCATCCCGGTAGACAGTGATTCCTTTGCAGCCCAGGTCATAGGCCTGCATGTAGGCCTGCTGAACCTCTTCGACGGTGGCGTCATGGGGGAAGTTGATCGTCTTCGACACCGAGTTGTCGGTGAATTTCTGGAACGCCGCCTGCATTCTCACGTGCCATTCGGGGTTTATGTCGTGGGAGGTGCGGAACACGTTTTTGACCCATGGGGGCACGTCTAGGGTTTCTAGACTTCCTTTTTCGGCCAACTGCTCCATCAGCTCATCGGAGTAGAATCCCTCGTTCTTGGCCACTGCTTCAAAGTATGGATAGCCTTCCACCAACCGGGTATTGTCCATCACGTTTCGCACATAGCTCAGGGCGAACAAAGGCTCGATGCCGCTGGATGCGCCGGCGATTATGCTGATAGTGCCGGTGGGAGCGATCGTGGTCGGGGCTGAGTTTCGCATCGGGCCAACCGGAGGTTCGCCATGGGTCCCCGTCCGGTTGTAGGCGCTTCCTTCCCAAGCTGGGAATGTCCCCCGCTGGAACGCCAACACGGCCGATGACCTGATGGTCTCCTGCTGGATGCGGCCCATCACCTCTTCCGCCAGGTCTAGGGCCTCTTGAGAGTCGTAGGGGATGGCCATCTGGATCAAAAGGTCGGAGAATCCCATGACGCCCAGGCCAATGCGCCGGGTACGCTTGCTCATCTCTTCGATCTCTTTGATCGGGTAGTCGTTCATGTCGATGACGTTGTCCAAAAGATGGACTGTCGTCCCAATGGCTTGGTCCAGGCGGTCCCAGTCGATTGACACCTGAGTGGATTGGCCGGCGCCTTCGTACTTGACCATGCGAGCCAAGTTGATGGACGCCAGGTTGCACGACTCGTAAGGCAGCAGTGGTTGCTCGCCGCACGGATTGGTGCTTTCTATATATCCCAATTGGGGGTTCGGGTTGTCCCGGTTGATGACGTCCAAGAAAACCAGTCCGGGGTCTCCGGTTTTCCATGCCATATCCGCTATAAAGTCAAAAACCTTACGGGCATTCTCGCGACGGACTACTTCTCCGCTGCGGGGGTTTAGCAGATCGTAATCCACTCCGGCCTTGACCCTTTCCATGAACTCTTGGGTGACGCCCACCGAGATGTTGAAATTATTAAGGATCGTTCCGTCTTCCTTGGATTTGATGAAATCCAAGATGTCCGGATGCGTAACATCCAAAATACCCATGTTGGCGCCGCGCCGGGTGCCGCCCTGCTTGACCACATCGGTCGCAGTGTCGAAAGCGCGGATGAAGCTTACGGGGCCGCTGGCGATGCCGCCGGTGGAACCGACCACGTCTCCTGCTGGGCGAAGCCGGCTGAAGGAAAACCCGGTTCCTCCGCCGCTTTTGTGGATGATGGCGGTCTGCTTGACTTTCTCGAAGATAAAATCCAGGGAGTCTTCAATGGGCAGAACGAAACACGCTGAAAGTTGCTGCAACTCACGTCCCGCATTCATCAGCGTTGGCGAGTTGGGCAGCACCTCTAGACGGCGCATTACCTGGAAGAATTCTTCCTCGGTTTGCTCGCGTTGGCTTTCGGTTGCGCCGTATAACAAGTCGGCTTGCGAAAGGTTTTGGGCGACCCGCCGAAACAGGCCGTCGGAATCTTCTAGGATTGTTCCTTGCCGGTCCTTGGAAAGGTACCGGCGTTCCAAAACCACCTGGGCGTTTTTCGTGAGCTCCGGCGACAGGTCCGCGATCTGAGCGGTGATCCCGGCTTGCTCGAGCGCAACCGTGATCTTTTCGCGGTTTTCTTGAATCTGATCTTTGTTATCAGTTGTATTCTGCATATTCAAATTATCTAAAGAAACTACCATACCGACCCCTCAACCATCACCAATCCCAACACGCGATCGGAGCCAAAATTTAATCTCTACGACCCTACCCCGAGCCGATGTTTTCTATAAGACCGCACTTAGAAACCAATGCCTTATTTTGTACCACTTTACGGGTCCGGATACCCCCTGTCATTGTCACTAACACCTGTGGGAATCCGGGGTTTTCCAGGCGGGATTTCATCAGTTCGCCGCCTGCACACTACCATATAGTGTGCCAAGCCAGCAGGCAACTACAACAGGTTGTAGAGGCGCATTTTAGCGTTGGAGGTAGGGAAAGTCAAGGGATTCTGGGGTCTAAATCGGGAGGAGAAGGCCGGGGTTTTTAGCCGGATTTCCGGCGTTCATCCGGCAATGAAAATCAGCTTTGATCTGGCCTTGCCGAAGGGGGAAATGGCAGGGCTATTCCGGACTTGCCTAGAGGGAACCCCGGGACAATAGTCCAGAAGTAATTTTCCGGGAGTTACTGAAGGCTACCGGAAGAATCCCCCAGCCAACAAGTGACCAGACCGGCCCGGACCGTCCGGTCCAAGTCGTCCTGAAGATCGGCGATGGGGCTGGGGATGAGGACGGCTTGCGAACTAAGGTTTTCTCGCCCGGCCGGTATTTGAATGTTTCCCAACTGCCGGTCCAAATCATATGCTCTGTTGCTCAACGACAACAACCGGGACAGCGCCGATTGACTAAGACTACTATTCATTGCCGGTTTCTCCTGATGGTTCTGAATTCGCTGGCAAGAGTAATTCGGAAGATCCATTTCCTCCGGACGGATCATTTTTAGCCATTCCCGCCGACAGTCTGCCGTTGACCGACTGGCTTCGTGCGCCGGCCGGGCGGCCACGGCGGCGGGCGGGCCTAATAGGGGGCGGGGTTTCCTCCAACAATGGAAGCTGGGTGTTCTCTTCCTTCAGGTCATTGACCGCCTTTTCGAAACTTTCTATATCTTGGAAATCCCGATAAACACTGGCAAACCGGATGTACGCCACCCTGTCTATCTCTTTTAGCCGGTCCATCACCATGGTCCCCAACCGGTTGGAATCCACCTCAGATTGGCCCAGATGCTGAAGTTCGGATTCTATTTCCTCGACCAGCTTATCGACTACGCGCGAAGACACCGGCCGTTTGGCGCAAGCCATCCGAATGCCGGTTAAAAGTTTGTCACGGTCGAACTCTTCCCTCCGGTTGTCCTGCTTGGTTACCATGAGGGCCGTGGTCTGGATTCTTTCATAGGTGGTGAACCGGACGCTGCACTGCTGGCATTCCCGGCGGCGGCGTATGCCGTTCTCCACGACCCTGGAGTCGGTGACCTTAGAATCCGAGTATCCGCAGTACGGACAGTTCATTTAAATGGTCTCAATTTGAGAATATTATTAAATGAATATAAAATACTATATAATGTGTTATTGTTAACTGATACTACCACAAGTAGTAGATATATTGTATATTGCCTTCCATTACAAGTCAATGAATTACGAATATCGGCGCAACTATTCTGGTTTTACTGCGGGTCTTGGAAGTTTTTTTGGTTATTAGTTATTAGATGAGAGGCCTGGGAGAGGGCTAAGCGATTGCTGGAGGATTTCAGAGAGGCCAGGATATCAAAGAGGCCGCCCCCCCTATTGGAGAGACGGCCTCGTGGTGGTTCCCGGCGCCTGGTTGGATTATGGTTAATAGTGCGCTTAGGCTTCCGAGAATATTACTCTGAATAATCCGGTCCCAGGCTTTAGGCCTGGGACCGGCGACTTAAGCAGGGACTTCTTACCGGAAAAAGCCTCGGCCCTTGTTGCTGGCCTGGCGGCGCAGGAACGCCGGTACGTCCAGCTCTTCGTCAGATGCGGGAATCACGTCCTGCAACAGCCTTTCCAGCTCCGACTCCCTGGCCAGTTGGCTGTCTTGCAGCAGCGGGAAGGAGGCTGCGACCATGGTGATCTTGACCTCGTCTTCCAACTTGGGGTCGCGGCATGTTCCGAAGATGATGTTCGCATCCGGGTCAGACATCTCTTGGATAACGTCAGCAGCCTCTTGAACTTCCTGCAGGCTGAGGGTAGGACCGCCGTTGATCACGAAAAGCACCCGCTTCGCTCCATCCATGGCGATATCCAGCAACGGGCTCTTGGTGGCCATCCTAGCGGCATCCACCGCGCGTTGTTCACCCTTGCCTTTTCCAATAGCCAGCCAGGCCGGGCCGGCGCCGGTCAAAATGGTCTTTACATCGGCAAAGTCCACGTTGATCTCACCAGGGACGGTGACGACTTCGGCTATCGCCTGAATGCCTTGTTGAAGGACTGAATCAGCCATCTTCAAAGCATCTTCCCAAGTGAAGGTTTGCTCGGTGTTGGTGTTCATCTGTAGGAGCCGGTCATTGGGTATCACTATGAGCGTATCGACCTGGTCTTTTAGACGGCTGATGCCCTCTTCAGCATTTTTCCGGCGGTTGTTGGCCTCAAAGGCGAATGGCTTGCTAACCACGGCCACTGTCAATGCTCCCGACTCTTTAGCTATCTGCGCCACCACCGGCGCGGCGCCCGTGCCGGTGCCGCCGCCCATTCCCACGGCCAAGAAGACCATGTCGGCCCCTTCCAGGGCTGCTTCCAGTTCTGCCCGGCTTTCTTCCGCCGCCTGCCGGCCCAGGTCAGGTTGAGCGCCCGAACCCAAACCCCGGGTCAGGTTCTGCCCGATAGCGATTCTATGGGAGACTTCGCACCGGAAAAGATGCTGGGCGTCGGTATTCAGGGCGTAGTACTCCACCACAGGCAATTTTTCCTTGAACATTCTGCTAACCGCGTTGCTGCCGCCCCCGCCGATTCCAACAACCTTGATCAGCGGCACGCCGCCGACGATTTCCGGCATCAAACTTGCCTGTTCTGGCATTTCCGGGGCTGCATCCCAAGACGCTGAATTGTCGAACACCATATCGTATCCCTCCGCTTTAATTATGTGCCCTCAGTTTCCTTGTGAGTTGACTCCCCTGGTCAAATAGTTCCCTTGGTATAGAAGATCTATGAATCGCCCGATCTACTTGGCGCCTACCTTCTGACTTTGTCCTTCCCCAGCGGATGATTTACCCCATTGGAAGAGTGATCCCCATGACGATTTTCCACCGTTCCGGTACGTACGTTTTTCTCCCTGATGCTTGATCCCCCACAAAAGCAGTCCCACCGCCGTGGAAAATGTGGGCTTACGCAACTGGGACGGCAATCCCACGATTCCGCTAGGGTAGGCGATCCGCACCGGGCCACCCAATGTTTTCAGCGCTAACTCTTTGATGCCAGCCAATTCGGCGCCGCCCCCTGTGATCACCAATCCCCCGATGGGGAACTGGCGCAGCCCCGATTGCCTGACCTTCAAAAGAACCAGTTTCAAAATTTCAACCATCCTGGCATTAAGCGGCTCGCTGAGAGCCCTTCGCTGCAGCACCGGCCTGGGCTGACCTTGATAGCTCGGCAGCACCACTTCTTCATCGGCTCGAACCAACTCCGGAAGCGCGTTGCCCCACTTCACCTTCATCTCTTCCGCCGTTTTCCAGGGAGTCCGAATCGCCACCGACAAATCCTTGGTCAGGTGATCTCCACCGACGGAGATCACTGCTGAATACCATGGGTTTCCCTGCCGGTATATGGTCATATCAGTGGTAGCGCCGCCGATGTCCACCAACACCACTCCCATTTCCCGCTCGTCACCGGTAAGGGTCGCTTCAGCCGAGGCCAGCGATTGCAGCACCAAGCTATGCACCGCAACCTTGGCGCCCTGAACCGCCTTAACAGTGTTCTTCAAAGTTACGGCGTCGCCTGTGACCACATGGGCCTCGACTTCCACCTGATTGGCATGCAAACCCACCGGGTTCCTCACGCCCGACAATCCGTCGACGCCGTAACCGATGGGAATGATATGCAGGAGTTCCCGGGCCGGGTCCACCACTGGAAACGAGGACTCCATCAACTGCTCGATCCGGCTGGGAGTGACGTCGTCCATGTCGCCAGGGTTGTCCAAGATCTCCTTGGAGTTCAAGCAGGAGATATGAGCGCCGCTCACTCCGGCGTAGACCCCTGATATGACGCCTCGGCCGATGTACCTTTGGGCTTCTTCCATCGACTCTTTAACCGCCGTCTGAACTTCGCCGATGTTTTCTATACGCCCTTTTTGCATTCCCTGGGAAGGAACCAGACCTGTGCCTAGGATCTTTAATTCGCCCTCGGAGCCCACCCGGGCGATAATGGAGCAAACCTTGCTACTGCCAATGTCTACACCGGTGTAATAAATCTCTTTTGCCACTTCCCCACCGTCCTTTTATCGAACTACCCATCGGGCGATCCGCCGCCCGGCGCACACCCTAGAGCCGTTGGGCGACCCGCATACGGGCGCTGCGGCTGCGCGGATTTTGCTTCACTTCTTCAACCGAAGGCTTTATCACCCTCCGTGTGATGTTTCGCATTCGCGGTTGATGGCCGCAAACGCATTCCGGTAATTCCGGCGGGCAGATGCACCTGGCCGCCTCTCTGGCCAAGGTATTTTTTACTATCCGATCTTCCAAGCTGTGATAGCTGATGACCACTAGATTTCCGCCGGGAACCAATAACTCTATTGCCTGAGACAATCCCGTCTCTAAATGATCCAACTCCGCATTCACTTCAATTCGGAGAGCCTGGAAGGTCCGCGTTGCGGGATTTATCCGGCGGCGAGCCGGCCCCATGGCTCTGGCCACGGCTCGGGACAATTCTCCCGTGGTGGAGACGGGCCGCGAGCGCACTATCTCCCTGGCGATCGACCTGGACCGGGGCTCTTCACCTAGCCGGAAGATCACAGAAGCCAATTCTTCTTGATCGTATCCGTTGACGATGTGTTCGGCGGTCAATGCTTGCGTTGGGTCGTAGCGCATGTCCAAGGGCTCGTCCCTCTGGAAGCTGAACCCATATCCCTCGCCCTCGATATGACGGGAGGAAAAACCCAAGTCCATCAACACGCCGTCCACCTGAGAGATTCCACTGGACCGGGAGATCTCCGCCATTTGACCGTAGTTGCCCTGGACGGGGATGAACCGGGCCCCATGTTGGGACAACCGTTGCTCCGCCCGAACCAAGGAGCGAGGATCCCGGTCGATCGCGAGGACCCTGCCGTTTGGCGCGGACCGGTCTAGGATCGCCAGGGTGTGCCCGCCTTCACCCGCCGTGGCATCCAAATAAACGCCGCCGTCGCGAGGCGACAACCGGGCCAATGTCTCTTCAAGGAAAACGGGCAGATGAAAGCCCGATGAATCCCAGTCAGGACCGGCCTGCCTATTCATCCCGGTCAATTTAGTTTCCCCGCCAACGTTCAGGGCAACAGTTTCGAAAATGGTTCCGACGGTCACCGTGTCTCCTGGCCATTATGATTGCCCTTTGTTCACCTTGGATTTTGGGGCATACGGGAGCGAGTTTTTTCCAACCGGCGCCAACCGCTCCAAATCCGTTTAAGGCGAGGCCACTTCGCAAAGACTTATGACAACTTCATTACCAGGATTCAGCGGCCTGCCCCAATGCTTGAAGGGAGGCTCGAGTTGACCGCAGCATAACCGGAATTCCAGCCCGCGGCGGCGAAATTTTGGCTGCGGTTTAGGGAGGTAGTCTGCCGTTTCGCCCTAAACCACCCATGAGAAACAATAGAGCCAACTTATCAATCGGCGATTACTTATGTCAATGAAAATTTGGGCGAATTTTGATGAATATCTTAAATTTTGGGTAAGCAAAAAATTAGAAAAGCGCCTCTCCTTCTAATCGAAATCTTCTGCCGAGTCCTTCTCCCGCGGAAAAAAAATTCTGCCCTTGGGTCGGCGGACGAACCCGCCAGCTATTAACCAGATCGTGACTGTGCTATACTTGGGCCACCGCAAGCCGTCCTAGTTCCGTTACAGGATCAGGGCGGCTGTAGACTGTAAACTTCGGAGAATACTGCCGGTGAACGTCACCAAGGAGTCGGAAAGCACCACTGAGGTCACCCTTAACATTTCTATGGATTCCGCGGATGAAGAACCTTTCATCGGGCGGTCCTATCGCAGACTTGTCGGGCGTGTCCAGATCCCCGGATTCAGGCCAGGGAAAGCTCCCCGTTCCATTGTGGAGAGACATCTAGGGCGCAGCACGTTGGTTCAGGAAGCTTTGGAATTCATGATTCCCGAGACCCTAGACCAGGTACTGAAGGACGAGGACCTCAGCGCATTCGCCGAGCCCCAGTTGGAAATCCTGGAAATAGAGCCTGTTTCATTCAAAGCCGTGGTTCCCTTGGAACCCATCGTTAATCTAGGGAACTTCCGCGACCTCCGGTTGGAAAAAGATTCTGTGGAAGTGACCTCGGAACAGGTGGATGAGGTCATGGAGCAGCTGCGAATAGAATCGGCCCCTTGGGAGCCGGCGGACCGGCCGGCCAAATTCGGAGACTTGCTGAATTTGAACGTCAACGGGACGATCCTTGGAGAGCAGGCAATCAACGATCAGGGGATAGACTTCATCCCTGAATTGGAAAATCCTCTCCCCATACCTGGATTTTCGGTGTATCTGGAAGGCATGACCGAGGATCAGGAGAAGGACTTCACACTGACCATTCCCGAAGATTCACCCCAGGCGGAGTTCGCGGGAAAAGAGTGCCATATCACGGTTAAGGTGCTGTCTATTAAAGAAAAGAACCTGCCAGAGTTGGATGACGAATTTGCCAAAGGAGTGCGGGACGGGTACGAAAACCTGGATGCTCTCCGTGAAGATGTCGAAAGCCGACTGCAGACCGATGGTGAGACGGCCGCCGTCCGCCGGTTGGAACAGGCCGGCATGGAAGAACTGTTGAAGACAGCTTCGGTTCAGGCGTCCGCCCTGGTCTATCAACGGGAATTGGACATGATCCTGGAGGACCGGGAGCGGGCCATTCGCAACCAGCGCCTGGACATGGAAACCTACCTCAGCTATTTGGGCCAGACTCAAGAAGAATGGCAAGAGCAGATGCGCCCCCACGCAGAGGAGCGGCTCAAGACCTACTTGGTGTTGCGCAAACTAGCAACCGAAGAAAGCCTAGAGGTTTCCGATGAGGAAGTAGAAATCGAGATCGACACGGTGGCGTCCACCTCCAGGGAGTCGGAAGAATCCATACGCCAGGTCTTTTCCACCGACAGTTCCCGGGAATCCTTGCGTTCATCCCTGTTGAACCGGAAAGTAATGGGCCGCCTGGTGGAGATAATACTAGGCGAAGACGGCGCCAAAAACGTTGAGGACGAAACGGAAACGCCGGAAGACGCCAACGGGGATGCCGAAGTGGATCCGGCCGAAACGGCCACCCCAGAACCTGACAACGAACAAGAAGGAGCATAGCACGATGCTAGCCGACCCATTCAATAATACCCAGAACCCCCAGGCCGCCTGGAATCAAGGCCTCTTCGTTCCCCAAAACATCGTCCCCATGGTCATAGAAACCAGCCCTAGAGGTGAACGGGCATTCGACATATACTCGCTATTGCTCAAAGAACGCATCATTTTTTTGGGATCCGCCATCAATGACAACGTTGCCAACACCATCATCGCCCAGCTGTTGTATCTGGAGAGAGAAGACCCGGACAAGGGCATCAATCTTTATATCAACAGCCCCGGCGGCGTGATCAGTTCCGGCCTGGCGATTTACGACACAATGAAGCTGGTCAATCCCGAAGTGTCGACCATTTGCCTGGGTATGGCGGCCAGCATGGGAACGGTGCTCCTGGCCGGCGGGCAGAAGGGCAAGCGATACACCCTGCCCAACTCGACCATTCACATGCACCAGGCCATGGGCGGCGCCCAAGGCCAGGCCAGCGACATTGAAATTGCAGCTCGAGAGATCCTCCGCCTGCAGGACACCCTCCGCAACATCTTGGCGGAGGCCACCGGGCAAACCTTCGAAAAGATCGCCCAAGACTCGGACCGCGACTACTACCTGTCCGCCAAACAAGCCGTGGATTACGGCTTGGTGGATGAGATCCTCGGCGGTTCTCCCACCGACGCCGGTTCGGATGCAGCTAAAACAGAGGAGAAGTCTTCTTAACGTTATAGCCGGATTAATACCCGGGTTAAAACAGGCTTTAATATCGGGATTAGTCCCGCCAATTTCCTAGCTCTGGGGGTGTGTGGTGGCCGACGGTAGGGGCGGACCTAGGATTTCGCGATGCTCATTTTGTGAAAAAAACTATTGGCCGGCCAACTTGGTCGTGGCCGGCCAAGGCCGGGCGGCCGTCTGCCATGAATGCATTCGGGTGTTGGGTCAGTTGATGGAAGACGACCTGCCACCGCCCCAAGCGGAACCGGAAAAGAAGTCCCCCCTTGTCCCACGGGACATTAACGCCAACCTGGACACCTACGTGGTCGCTCAGGAAAAGGCCAAGAAAATCCTCAGCGTGGCGGTCTACAACCATTTCAAGCGGATTTGGAGTGACTCCAACCCCACGAACGTGGAGTTGGAAAAGGCCAACATCCTCCTGGTCGGCCCCACCGGCTGCGGCAAAACGCTTCTCGCGGAAACTTTGGCCCACGCCCTGGATGTACCGTTTGCCGTCTGCGACGCCACATCATTGACCGAGTCGGGCTACGTCGGCGAGGATGTGGAAAACATACTTCTCAGGCTGATTCAGGCTGCGGACTGGGACGTGTCATTAGCCGAGCACGGCATCATCTACATCGACGAACTTGATAAGATAGCCCGCAAAGAAGGCGTAAACCGGTCCATCACCAGAGACGTGTCAGGCGAGGGAGTTCAGCAAGAGCTCCTGAAAATCATTGAAGGATGCGTCGCCAACGTCCCGCCTCAGGGTGGCCGCAAACACCCTCATCAAGAATTCCTGCAGATAGACACCCGGAATATCCTCTTTATTTGCGGCGGCGCTTTCGACGGTCTGGAAGAAGTGGTCTCCCGCCGGCTGGCTTCGGGTGTTTCGCGCCTGGGATTCTTGGCCACCAACCGCAGCCAGGAGGAAGCGCACCAGAGCATTCTCAGCCAAATGGAGCCGAAAGACCTGTTGGAGTTTGGATTCATTCCGGAAATGGTGGGCCGGTTACCCGTGACGGTGGCCCTGGAGCCCTTGGACCGGGAAGCGCTCATGCGGGTGTTAACCGAGCCGAAAAACGCCATCATCAAGCAGTATCAACAGCTCTTTGAAATCGACGGGGTGGAATTGGAGTTCACCCAAGACGGCCTGGAGGCGGCGGCCCAAAGCGCAGTTGGCCACCCCACCGGCGCCCGGTGCCTGCGTTACATCATTGAGGGATCGCTTCTCGACGTGATGTACGAACTTCCTTCCTTGGAAGGCGTCGTACGTTGCGTGGTGGACCGGGATGTCATCGAAGGCAACAAGTCCCCGACCCTGGTGACCAAGGGGGGGGGAACTTTCCAGCTTTCGCTCGAGCAGGAGCTCAAGTCAGCCTAAGTTTTCTAATTCAGTTTGGCCCGACTGACTTTCCCGCCCGAACCGGTCATGGCCTGGTCGATCTCCAGGTCCAACATCAGACCTTTGGGTGCGCTGTCCGCCAAACGCCGGCCCGATGGGTCCAGCACTTGCCCGTCTCGGATTAACACTTTCCCACCCGAGACCGCCGTTAGCGTCTCCGACAGCAAATAGGGCTCCTTCCTGTATTCAGCCTGGCGAATCAGTTGGAACAAATGGAAGTCTTCGCCCTGCGCCTCTTTCACTTGCTTCAGATTTTGTCCTGACAATCCTTCCCAATGGGGATCGAAATCTCCGCCGGTGATGGGGACGGTGCAGTGAGAAATCACGGGGCCGCGGTCCACGTCTTTTGTGGCCAAGTGAACCATCGCCCCTGTCTGGCTGGCTCGATTGGCTATGAGGTCCCAAATCACCTCCTGCCAGGCGCCTGTGGGGCCGTCTGGCAGGGCAGGGTGAAGGTTCAACAGAGGATACCGGCCGCACATCGCCTCTCCGACGATGAGCATGTATCCTGCCAATACGCATATATCCGGCCGGTAGCGTTCCAGGCGATCCAGCACCAGAGAGTCGAATTCATCTCGGTGTTGGGCGAAAGAGCCGGTCCGGGCGCGGCGGAATTTGGCCGATGACAGGGTCTCTAAAGAGAGGCCATACTCATCCACCAACTGAAAATACTGGTCGGATCCGGCCGCTTCTCCATGCTCCCGGTTGCTGAAAACGAACTCTATGCGGGCGTCCAAATATCCCAGGCGAATACGATCTTGTACGAACCGGAGCAAACCTTGAGAACCTTCACCGCGACCGGTGGAAAACCACCCAATGTTTAGCATATGCCGACCCAACCTTGTCTTAGTTTTGGTGATGCCTGGATTTTGGTTACAAGCCCTTAATAAATAACTTCAACACCCGTTCGTCCTGAGCTTGTCGAAGGATGGTCCCCGAATGCTTGATTTTAAAAAACCCTGTGCGCTCTTCATCCTTGGCCCAAATGTAACCGGATTAAACAACCAGGGCTGAAGACCATTGGGCGGTAGGTCAGAGTCAACGAATCAAAATTGAAGCTCGGCCGGAGGATCATCATCCTCTTGGCCAACTGAGTTTTCTCCGTCGGACCCTTTGGAGTACGCTTCCTTAAGGTTAGTGATCTTCATTTCGGTAGCGTCCAGCAACTGATTGCATCGCCGCACCAACAGCATACCCTGTTCGTAGCGGTCGGCGGCTTCCTCCAGCGTCAGGCCTCCGGTGTCCAGGGAGTCCGCCAGTTCACCCAACCGCTGGAAAGCCTGCTCAAAGGAAAGGGAGGCGGCGTCCAGCGCTGTGTCCCCTCCGGGATCATCGGCCATATATCGATCCTCCTCACATACCGGGCGGCTGGGCAGCCTGGCCGCTAAAAAAACTGGTTCGCCTTACAAAAGCCGTTTCATTCCGGATTCCTGGGGAACTGCCCTGCGTTTTTTAACCGGAGCTTTTGCCGCCTTTTCGCCACCGGCGGTGGCTTTGATGACACCGTCGGCCACCGTGATGACAAGACCCTCCCCATCGGCAACCTGGTCCTGTTTGGTAACCACCTGACCTGCGCCGCTCTTCCGATTCGAGGTGGCCTTTTGCACCACCGAAAATCCCCGGTTCAGGATGGCCACAGGGTTGAGAGCTTCCAGTTGCAGGCTAACGCTCTCCACTTGACCTTTGGCCAGGGCCAGCCGGCCCAACATCGAGGCTCCGGCTATTCGGGCCAAGTCGTCCACCCGCCGCCGCCAAGTCCCGGCGTCCGGTAGACCGCTCTCCAACCAGCGGACCCGCCTGGAAATCTCAGTCCGCCGAGCTTCAATCAAAGACGCCACCGCCCGGCCGTACCGGTCAAGAGAATCGTCCAACTCTCGGCGCAAAGCCAAACGGTCGGGGACCACCAGTTCTGCGGCCGCAGATGGAGTAGGGGCCCGCATGTCGGCCACCTGGTCTATTATCGTGAAATCCGTTTCATGGCCAATGGCGCTGACCACCGGGATGCGGCTGGCGCGGACGGCTCTGGCCACCGCTTCTTCATTGAAGGGCCAGAGGTCTTCCAAGGACCCGCCGCCCCGGGCCACGATAATCACATCCGGCCTGCCATCGCGGTTTAGAGCGTCGAGGGCCTTCACCACGCCTTCCGCGGCGCTGGGACCTTGCACCACAGTGGGCGATAAAAGCAACTCCACCAGCGGGTAGCGCCGGCTGATAACGTTTTGGATGTCGTGGAAAACGGCGCCCGCGGGGGAGGTGACCACGCCGATGACCTTGGGGAATTTTGGTAGAGGCCGTTTTCGGGATTCCTCGAACAGCCCCTCTTCGCCCAGCCGGAGCCTCAGCCGTTCCAATTCCAGATGGAGCTCGCCCAAGCCTTCGGGCATAGCCAGGTCAACCACGAAATCGGTGGAACCGCCCCGCTCATAGAAGCTGATGTGGCCATGGGCCGACAGGGCCGTTCCTTCGGTTAACAGTTCCGACCCCGGTTGCCCTTTGAACATAACGCAGCGCAATACGCTCTGCTCGTCTTTCAAGGTGAAATAGGAATGTCCGGCGGAGGAAACCCGCAGGTTGGATGCTTCGCCCAAAACCCACAGGTCTGCCAGGACGGGATCGCCTTCTAGAATTTGCCGCAGATGGGCGGTCACCTGGGCAACGGTGTAGACTGCCACGGCGCTAGCTTACCCGCTCGGTATATTCTCCGTTGCGAGTATCCACCCGCACCACGGTGCCGGGGGTGATGAACATGGGGACGGTGATTCGCAGTCCAGTTTCCAAGGTCGCCGGTTTGTTGCCCCCTTGGGCGGTGTCTCCCCGAAAGGAAGGCGGTGTGTCTTTAACCTCAAGTTCAACGTGAGTGGGCAGATTTATATCAATCGCGTTGCCATTGTAGAAGACCACCTCGATTATCATCTGCTCTTTCAGATAATCGAGGTTATCGCCCAGAAGCTCTTTGGTTAGCTCGTATTGTTCGAAGTTTTCCTGATCAAGGAAGTGGTAGAATGTGCCGTCGGTGTACATATACTGGGCCGGACGGTTGTCCATATCCGCCACGGAAAAAGCGGTGTCGTACCTTTGGAAAGTGCGTTCCACGACGGACCCGGTCATCAGATTTTTCATCTTGATGCGGGTGACGGGCGCTCTCTGCTGCATCTTGTGCCGCTCGTAGTCCATGACCTGCCAAGGCTGGCCATCCAACTCTATTACCAGGCCCCGGCTCAAATCACTAAAGTTGATGCTCATGCCGCTTCCCTCATCCCTGCCGCCTCATTCCCCAGAGTCGTTGTTTCCTGCATATCTTACTTCGACGCCTTGCTTAACGTAGTGGCTCCGCTCTCGCCTAGTACGACGATATCTTCGATGCGGATCCCGCCCCAACCGCTGATGTAAATGCCTGGTTCGACGGTGAACACCATTTCCGGTTCCAGTGGATCGGTGGAATTGGGGCCCACACGGGGATTTTCGTGGACGTTCAACCCCACGCCGTGACCCAGGCTGTGCCCGAAGTTGTCGCCGTACCCGGCTTCCGCGATAACGCCGCGTGAAAGTTCGTCGCAGTCACCACCGCTCATACCGGGGCGGACGGTATTTATGGCGGTGAGTTGAGCTCCCAGTACAATGTCGTAAATCTTCCGGAAAGAATCGTCAGGCTCTCCAACGACCACCGTGCGGGTTATGTCGGAGCAGTAGCCATCGACCCGGGCTCCCATGTCGATGACGATGGGCTCACCCTGGGAAATGACATAGTCCGAAGGCATATGATGGGCCATGGCCCCATTCGGTCCGGCCGCGACTATCGTGTCAAAGCTGATTCCGTCGGCGCCGAAGTCCCTCATCGCCTTCTCCACGCGCCAGGCCACTTCTCGCTCCGTCATTCCTTCTTGAATCGTAGGGCAGACTGTTTCCATCGCCCGGTCCGATGCATCGATCGCCCGTTGTAAAGAGACCAACTCCCCTTTGTCTTTGGTGATCCGTTGCTCTTCGGCCAAGCCGGAAGCCGTCACCAAAGAGACCTTATCAAGGGCTGTGTCCTCTTTCAGGGCTTCTATGACACGGTCGTAGGTAGCGACTGTCATATCTTGGCTTTCAAAGCCCAACCGTTGGACGTTATTTTCCTTGAGCAACTCCAGCAACCAATCCCAACCGCCACGAATCTGCACAACATCAAAATCCGGCGACTGATTGGCGGCCTGCTCGGTGTACCTGGAATCGGTGACCAAAACCGTTTTGCCTTTGGCGATAAAAAGGTATCCTGCGGAACCGGTGAAACCAGAGAGGTATTGCCTGTTCGCGGACGCGGAAATCAATATCGCGTCCAACTCTTTTTCCAGCAACCGCTCCATCAACCAGTCCAAGCGCTCTTTCACCTAGACTCTTCGTTCACTCGCTGTCATTTAGACTCTTCTTCTTGGACCAAAGCGGCAAGTATCTCCAGAGCCGCAGTATAGCTTCTCCATCCGAAGCCCGCAATCTGGCCCCTGGCTATGTCAGAGATCACGGAAACCCGCCGCCATTCCTCCCGTGCATGAGGGTTTCCCAGGTGTACTTCGATCACTGGAACACCGGAATCTATTAGCGTGTCTTTCAGCGTCAATCCGTAATGGGTCAACGCCCCCGGATTGACGATTATTCCCTGTATTTCCCCCCAGTTCTCCTGTATACAGTCTACCAGGTTACCCTCCACATTGGACTGGTAGAACACGGTTTCCACACCCAGGGATTCACCCAATTCGGCAAGCTGGCCATTGATCTCCGCCATGGTTTTGGCGCCGTAGATCGCCGGGTCCCGCCGGCCAAGCATATTGATGTTTGGGCCGTTCAAAATAAGAAACCTGGTCATGGCCTCTTATTCCCCTTGGTCCGGAGTGATTTCTTCAGTATCGATATCCTGGGCCTCGGCCGCTGCGGATAGAGGATGGTGTTTTAGATAGGCCGCCTTGGCCTCCAATTTGGTCACGTGCGTGTATATCTGGGTCGTGGCCGGACTGGAGTGGCCCAAAAGCTCTTGAATCACCCGCAGATCGGCGCCCCCTTCCAACATGTGGGTGGCAAAGGTGTGGCGCATGGTGTGGGGATGCACCCCGTCCCTGGCCCCAGCCCGTGCGGCATAGGTTTTAACCAGCCGTTGAATGCCGCGCCGGGACAGTCTTTGCCCGTAACGGTTCAGGAATAAAGCCGCAGTGGGGCTGGAAACCAACAGCGGCCGGGATTCCTGGACATACCGGCGAATAGCGTCCTCCGTGGGCTGCCCGAAGACGACCCATCGTTCCTTGGAGCCCTTTCCTTTGACCAAAATCTGCCGTTGGGCGAGGTCGAGGCCAGCCAGGTCTAGTTCCTGGATCTCAGCCAGGCGCACCCCGCATGAATAAAGGACTTCCAGTATCGCCCGGTCCCGGTCAGCCAAAGGCGTTTCCCCATCGGGGGCTTCCAACAGCCGCTCAACTTCTTGCTTACCCATGAATATCGGCAAGGGTTTTTCCACCTTCACCCGGAAGCTGCGTCCGGAAGGCATAGGGCTGATGGCGAACAATTCTTCTTGCACCAAAAACCGGTAGAAAGAACGAAGGACGGTTAGTTTTCGGGCAATGCTGACCCTGGCGTATCCGCCTCCAGACGCCCGTTTACCCCGATCCGGCCTTGCCGGAGCGCCGCCTCGCGGCTTCCGACCGCCGTTGGCGGTTGACCCGCACGCATCGGTGGCCAGCCAGGCTAAGTACCCGCGCAGCATTCCCCGGTCCATGTCCGTCAGGCCCAAACCTTCCATTTCCAGATATTGGCGGAATGAGGCCAAGTCGGCCAAGTAGACCCGCAGGGTGTTTTCAGAGAGACCGCGCTGGCCCCGCAGATAGCCGGGGTAACGTTGCATGAAGGAGTCAAACTGGATGATTCCTAGCGAGTGGGACCCGGGCCGAATTTCCGGTGGATCAGGAGAGATCAACGGATCAGCCCCGTTTGCCGCCGTCATGCCGCCCACGCCAGGATCCGAGGCTCGATCCAAAGCCCAACGCCCTCCGAGGTAGGTAGGTCAGCCGCCAACAGGCGCCATCTCATCTGGAGATTCCTGGGGCTCCTGGGCTTCTTCTACATTTTCAGTCCAGTCGCACACGGTGCAGGCGACCGTTTCCTGATTCATTTCGACCATCAAACCCTCGCATTCGGGACAAGGCGTCGGCACGGGTTTGCGGTTGGAAATGAAGTCGCATTCCGGGTACTTGGAACAGCCGAAGAATGGCCGCCCACGGCCCCGTGACTTACGTTCCAGAATGTCGCCGCCGCACTTCGGGCAGGCGACGCCTATCCTGTTCACAATTGGTCTGGTGGTGCGGCAATCCGGGAACCCGGTGCACGCCAAAAACCGCCCAAAGCGCCCTGTTTTTATCACCATGGGCATCCCGCACGACTCGCAAACGTCGTCGGTTTCCTCATCCATTTTGACCTTGGGCATATTCTCTTGTGCGGACTCCAGAGCTTTTTGGAAAGGGTCGTAAAACTCCCCTAACATCGGCACCCATTCCCGGTCTCCCCGGGAGACGTCATCAAGTTCTTCTTCCATTTTGGCGGTAAAATCCAGGTCCATGATATCGGTAAAGTATTCGGTCAGCAGCTTGCTGACGGTGATGCCCAAGGTGGTGGGATTCAGCCGGTTCCTTTCCTTCTCCACGTAGTTCCGGCCCGTGAGGGTGCCGATGGTGGGGGCGTAGGTGCTGGGGCGGCCGATGCCCCTTTCCTCCATGGCCTTAATCAGCGTGGCCTCTGTAAACTTGGGCGGAGGCTGCGTGAAGTGCTGCAACGCATCCAGCTTTTCACACCCTAATCCGTTGCCCTTTACCAGCGCCGGCAGGGTTTGGCGGCCTTCACCATCATCTTCGTCGTCACGGCTTTCCAGGTACAAAGTCCTGAATCCGGGGAATACGAGAACCGAACCCGTGGTTCGGAACATGTACATATTGTTGGAACCCTTGCAAACCGCGTCTGTGTCCACCGTGGTGGATTCCGACCGGGCGTCGGCCATTTGGCTGGCCAGCATCCGGGCCCAGATGAGGTTGTAAAGGTCCAGTTGTTCTTTGTTCAAATACGCCTTGAGGGAGTCCGGAGTCCTTGCGATGGAAGTGGGCCGGACGGCCTCGTGGGCTTCCTGGGCGTTCTTGGCCCGCGTCGAATACACCCGGGCTTTTTCCGGCAGGTAATCCTTCCCGTACCGGCCGCCTACGTATTCCCTTGCTTCCCGTATCGCCTCATCGGATGCCCGTGGAGAATCGGTACGCATATAGGTGATCAGGCCCACCGCGGCGGCTTCTCCGACCGCCATACCTTCGTACAACTGCTGGGCCACCGACATGGTCCGCTGGGCGGTAAACCTTAGCTTGCGGCCGGACTCTTGTTGGAGGGTGCTGGTGGTAAAGGGCGCCGCCGGCCTCTGCCGGACTTCCCGCTTCCGAACATCGGCCACCGCGTAAGCGGCTTCTTTTAATTCTTCCTGATAAATCCGGGCGTCTCCTTCGTTTCCAATGGTAATACGCCCTTTGCCGCCTTTGATGGAATGCAAAACGCCGGTGAACAGATGCCTTTTGTCTTCAGGGTCAGTGTCCCTGAATAGCTGGGCCTCAACCGTCCATGACTCCACCGGCACGAAGGCTTGGATTTCATCTTCCCGGTCAACCACCATGCGCAGTGCGGCCGATTGAACACGGCCTGCAGAGGTTCCCCGTTGGACCCGCCGCCAGAGCAGTGGGCTCACCTGGTATCCCACTAGGCGGTCCAGTATCCGACGCGCCTGCTGAGCGTTGACCAGCTGCATGTCGATTTCCCGGGGATGCTTAAACGCTTCTTCCACGGCCTGTTTGGTAATTTCGTGAAACACCACCCGCTTGGGTGGCTCAGGCCGGTTTTGCCATTGAGCCGCGGTCAAAAGGTGCCAAGATATGGCTTCACCTTCCCGGTCCGGGTCAGTGGCCAGATATATCTCTTTCGCCTCGTCTCCGGCTTTTTTCAGCGAGTTGAGCAGCTTTTGCTTGTCCTTCATCACCACGTAAGAAGGTTCGAACTCCTGCTCTATGTCCACGCCCAACTTACTCTTGGGCAGGTCACGCACGTGCCCTTGGGAGGCGGCGACCACGTATTTGTTTCCCAAAATCTGCCCGACGGTGCGGGCCTTGGCCGGGGACTCCACTATGACCAGACTCTTCCCGGCCGCTTTTAACACGGCTACTTTGCCACCGGCCGCGGATTTACCCTTGGCGGATTTCGACTTTGTGGTCTTTTTGGCAGCAGTCTTTTTAGCGGTTGCCTTTGAGGCAGCAGTCTTCGACACGGATTTCTTCCGTGTGGTGCCGCCGGTCGTTTTTTCATCTGAGGATTTAGATACCATATGCTGGAGCGGCCTCCCGTGTGCGTAAGTAATGCATACAACCCACCTGCTTGACCATGCCTTTTAATTCCAGCATGGTCAACAAAGTGCTTACCGACGTTATCGGCAATTTTGCGGTTCTTCCTAACTCGTCTATGTGAAGCGGTTCATCATCGAGGTGGTTCAATAGCGCCATCTCGTTTACATCTTCTGAATCTTGGAAGAGCGGAAGCTCGCCTTGTCGCGTGACCACCGCGAGGTTTAACTCTTCTAGGATATCAGAATGGCTGGATACAAGCTTTGCGCCTTCCTTGATCATTCGGTTTGTAAACCGGCTGGCCGGTGAAAATATGCTCCCCGGCACGCAGAAGACTTCTCTATCTTGTTCCAACGCATGATACACCGTCCAGCGGGTGCCGCTGCTGCCTTCAGCCGCTTCCACCACCATGGTCCCCAGGCTCATCCCGCTAATCAGCCAGTTTCGCCGGGGAAAACCCCTAGGGTCGGGCCTGACTCCCAGCGGATACTCCGAAACCACGGCACCTTGATCCTCTATCATTCGGGACAGTTGCTCATGCTCTCTGGGATAGACGATATCCAAACCGTTTGCCACTACGGCAATGGTGCGGCCGCCGTTTTCCAAAGCGGCCCGGTGGGCGATTCCATCAATGCCCCGAGCCAGTTCGCTGACGATGGTGAGGCCATTTTTAGCCAGGTCCGCCGTCAGATTTGCGGTCACTTCCCGCCCGTAAGACGTGGGGCTGCGAGTTCCCACCACGGCTACAGAAGATTCATCGGCAGGGAGAAACGAGCCCTTTATATACAACACTGGAGGAGGGTCTGGAATCTCTTTCAACCTTGCCGGGTATTCCCAATCGCGCCACGCCAATGCCCTTACCCCGGCCTGCCTTAGACGCTCCAACTCCGCATCGGGATCCACGGTTTTGCACGCGGCCACGATCTCTTGGGCCGTACGTGGCTCGATTCCCGCAGCCCTGAAATCGGCCAACCCGGCATGCCAGGCGGATTTCATGTCTCCAAAATGAGCTTCCAGCTTGCGAAACCGGACTGTGCCCAACTGAGGAACCCGGTGCAAAGCCACCCAATATTTTATTTCTTGCTGTAGCTGAGTAGATCCTTCCATCATGGCAGGGATTCTAGCATCCGGCGTAAGTTCCAAACAACGACGGACTACCATTTTCATTGACAACAAACGTGCGTGCTGTTATAGTCCTAAGGCTAGCCAGCCACGGTTCCGAGGCTGGCAGTACTTTTGCAAATTCGGGCCAATGGTGTACTTTTTTATACGACCGCCGAAGGCAATTGCCGAGGCACGCGCGGCCCAATAGGACCTCTTCCTTAAATCAGAATGACGACCACCGTGAAATTCCCTCGCCCGGCTCCGGTCGCTGTTCCATTGAAATCCCGTATCAGCCCTCGTTCTTTCCTCTTCTTGGTCCCCGTGGAAAATCTCTCCTTCTTATATCTTAATTAACAGAGCCGAGAGTGTATCAACATGCAAATGCGTGACTTTGTCGTGCGATTCGCTGGTGAAGGCGGCCAAGGAGTCGTCACGTCAGCGGAGGGTCTCGCCCAGACTTCCACCCAAGCCGGATATCATGCCCTGACCTTCGCGACGTTTCCTTCCCAGATTATGGGCGGCCCCACTTGGACCCAGGCAAGGATTTCCGTGGAACACGTCCTGAGCCCCGGCGACGATGTGGATGTCTTGGTCGCGTTTAACCAAGAGGCTTACGACACCCACAAAGATGACGTCCGTCCCGAAGGCGTCATCATTTTCAACTCCAATGAATTCGACTTGGAGGGCGACTCTAGGGGATTCGGCCTTCCTGTGGAAGACTTGGCCAAGGCCTCTGGCAACACAAGGGCGGCCAATATGGTCATCATCGGCGCATTGGCGCACTTGGTGCGCATGCCTCAGAAGTTCTTGGAGGAGTTTGTCACCCAGAGGTTTACCCGCGGCCGGGCCGGTGACGACGAGATAATTAAATCGAACATCATCGCCCTTACCGCTGGGCGAGAAACCATCGCCGAGAGCGGATTAAACTTGGGAGAACTGGCGCCTGCCGTACGCCCCGATTGGCAACAAATCATGCTGAAGGGCAATGAGGCGATTTGCTTGGGAGCGCTGGCGGCCGGACTGGAAGTGTACGCCGGCTACCCCATTTCCCCGGCCACCACCATCCTGCTTTACATGGAGCGAAACCTGGTGGGTCCGGGCAAATTCGCTTACCAGGTTAGCTCTGAGATCGAATCCATCACTACTTTGCTGGGAGCTGGGTTCGCCGGGAAAAAGGCCATGACAGCAACCGCCGGTCCGGGCTTCTCATTGATGAGCGAAGGATTGGGGCTTGGCTGGATAGCCGAGATTCCTCTTGTGGTCGTAAACGTGCAGCGCGGCGGGCCGGCCACCGGCCTCCCCACCAAAACCGAGCAATCCGACCTGATGGCGTGCATGTACCCGGCGCACGGCGATGTGAAGATGCCGGTGATTGCCGTGGGCACCGTTGACGAATGCTTCTTCGGCGCCATCAAAGCGATCGAATGGGCGGAACGCTACCAGGGCCCCGTGGTGCTGATGACCGAAATGTCCCTGGCGGAACGCGTTCAGAATATCCCACGTCCCGATTTATCCAAGGTCGAGGTCCACGGACGAAAGACTTACACGGGAGACAATGGTTACCGGCGTTACGCGGGTTTCGAACTGTCGCCCATGCCCATTCCGGGAAATCCGGGGGCCTATATGGCCAACGGCAGCGAGCATGATGACTTCGGCGACACTACCCACCTGCCGGCCCGTCACGTACAGATGACCGAGCGGCGGTTCAGCAAGATCAAGCTTCTAGAAGAAGACGATTACGAGACAGACAAGGCGGAAGAATCTATCGCATTCATGCCCTGGGGAGGCTCCAAAGGCCCCGCCCTGGAGGCGTATAACATACTAAAAGAAAACGGGGCGCCGGTTGGCTGGTATTACACTATGTACCTCAACCCATTGCCTCCCAAACTGTTGGAAGAGCTAAAACAGAAGGAATTGGTCATCGTCCCTGAGCTAAACTACCAGGGGCAGTTCGCATCCATCCTTCGATCCCAAGGAGTCAACGCAGAGGCCATTACCCAGTATACGGGCCTGCCGTTCAAGGTGCGTGACTTAGTGGCTCGGGTGACGGCGATGACCGACTCTCGCAAAAAGGAGATGGCTAAAGCGTGAGTAAGAAAAATCCGGAATACGACTTCAAATGGTGCCCTGGCTGTGGCGACTTCGGGGTTCGCAGGGCTATTGAATTTGCCATGATCGACCGGTTGGAAAATACCGGGCTGCCGATAGAAAATAACGTGGTCATAGCCGGCATCGGGTGTTCGGGAAACTTAGTGCACCTGATAGAGGGCGGCCAACCTTACGGCTTCCACGGTATTCACGGTCGGTCCCTGCCTATTGCCTTCGGCGCCAAGATGGCCCGCCCCGATCTAAACGTGATGGTTGTCGCCGGAGACGGGGACTTCTTGAGCATCGGCGGCGAGCACATCGGCCCGCAGGCCGCCAGAAATTTGAACATCTGCGCCGTGATAATGGACAACGGCGTTTATGGCCTCACCAAAGGCCAGAGCTCTCCCACCACCAAGCTGGGAGTTGTCACCAGTTCCACTCCCTTCGGCAAGATCGAGTCGGAAATAAATCCTTTGGAACTCTACCTAACTTTAGGAGTATCATTCATCGCCTCCGGTTTCTCCAGCCAACCCAGGCCCCTGGCCAACCTGATCACCCAGGGTATGGAGCACCCCGGATTCTCAATTATCCACGTCCAATCGCCCTGCACGACCTACAACGACACGTTCGAAGAATTGAAGGGAAATGTTAAAAAGGGCATCGAGCCGACGTTGTGGGACATTCCCGAAGACCACGACCCCAGCGACAAGGCTGCCGCTCACGGTCTGCTGCAACAGGGTGGCATCCCGGTTGGCGTAGTCTACAATGACGAGACCCGGCCTTCCATGGAGCAACAATTGGAATCAACGTGGGAGAAAGCCCGTCTACAGACCGTGGATGAGTTGATGGACGCCTTCAAGTTCTAGCAGAAGTGCGGGTAAAACTAAGCCAGTAAAATCAAACTCCCCGCGTTCGGCGGGGAGTTTTTCATGGCGATGGAGAACTTGAGGACATCGGGCCATCCCCACAGCATTCAAGCCTCCTGCCGGTGTTGGTTCAGGTATTCTTGAAGGTGTTGGCGCAAGAGCACCCGGCCCCGGTGCAACCTAGCTTTCAACGAAGAAACAGATATCTTCAAGGCCTCAGCGGCTTCTTCGTTGCTGAGGCCTTGAACATCCCGGAGCACCACTGCGGTCTTGAGGTTATCGCTCAGCATGTCCAGTCCTCGTTGCAGGTGTTCCCTCAGCTCGCTGTTCAACGCTAGGCGCTCGGGTCCTTCAGCCGGGCTGACCAATTGGAGGTAGTCGTAGCCAGAGTGAGTCAGAGTCCGTTTGTTTTTATCTTTGCGAAGCTTCATCAGCGCGGCGTTGACCGCTATGCGATAAAGCCAGGTGCTAACCTTGGACTCGCCCCGAAACCTCTGAAAATTGCGGTATGCGGAAAGAAAGGCGTCTTGGGCCGCTTCCTCGGCGTCGGCGTGATTGCCCAAAACCCGGTAGGTCAAGTTGTATACGAAGTCACCATACTCTTCTACAATGCCTTCGAATTCCTGTTCGGCTTGGACTTCCATAGCCTCCTGATTCAGAGCGGCATGCACCTACTACCCCTACATTGTGCATCTAACCGAATTTGGTTGTCTATGACAGTTGAGGGACCGGAGAAATCGGGCGCCTGTTGGGTGAGCCAGACTCCCAATTTCAGTGTACAGGCGGCGCAGCGGTTGGCGCCATAAATCAAAAAGATTTATCATTAGGTATGGGGCAAAGATATTGTTAGGTATATTGGGCGGGCTGTTTGGTCGTGGGGAGGTCGATTGTGACGACGTACGGCGGTTGTCGTCGGATTACATCGAGGATCAGTTGCCCCCGAAAAAACTTACATCCGTAAGGACACACTTGGCAGGGTGTGGCCCGTGCCGCGCATTTGTCGACACGTTAGCAACCACCATCAGCTTGCTTTCCAAGTTTCCCCGGGTTTCTCCTCCGCTTTCCTTCAAGAATGACGTGAACGAAAAAATCAGGGGCCGGCGGTAAGCGGCGTTATTTTTCTACGTGTGAGTCCCATACCAGCTGGGATCCTTCGCGGCCGCCTAACCGCTCTCACTCAACTCTTCTTCCAACGACTGGTATTTAGACGGGCATTTCACCAGGATGTCATCGGTCTGAAATACTTCGTCGGCGCTATAGCTCCCTTGAAGAATGATCTCCGAATGGGGATTAAAGAACAAATCGGGCAGCACGCCAACATAGGAAGCCCTAAGGTGTTGCCCGTCCAGCCCTGCCCCTTCGTCAGTCAACTGGAAATGGGCTAGCGTCGACTGACCCTCCCGCAAGAAAGATCCATCCACCAACTTCCCAGACACCCGGACGATCCGCCCGTCTTGAACCGCGTCGCGGTCCATGAACTCGGCAACGGTCATAAAGTAGAGGGAATTCCCCGGGAACGCCGCATAGATCATGTATGCCATTGACAGCACCACCACCGTGCCTAAGATCAAGAATCGGGCGCGGTTGGTGCTGGAGGAAGCGCCCGAGGGTTCCTCTTCTTCCCATGGGGGGTCGCGGTCTTCGTAATCGCTTGCCAACTATCGTCTCCCATGAATTGGGGTCGGGTTTCTCTGATTATACGCCTGCCGGCCCAATTTGGATCAGCGGAAGCCCGGCTATCCGCCGAAGACAACTATTCCTCGGCGCCGTCGCCCATGCCCTGGCTCAATTCGTCGATCTCCCTTCTCAGGTCTTGTTGGCGGCGGGAGACCGAAAAAGCGTAAACGAAGAAGACAAGCCAACTCACAGCCAATGCGGCGAATAAAAATGGAAGGTTTTCCGGGGGCGGTTGTGTCTGTAGTAAGGCAAACGGCATTTAACACCAAATCGATGGTTTTAGGTTCGCGCCTGAGACCTTCTCAGAGATAACATCACTTGCCTCAACCGGTCCTCCGACTCTATTATGGCCATTCTTTCGGCCACCAAATAGGCGAAGAACACCAGGAAAGTGACGAAGGAAAACAATAGCACGGCCAGCATGGTGGAATTCAAAGCGCCGTCGCCGCCCAGTGGGCCCACCACGGGCGATGGATGAATAGAGCGCCACCAGATCACCGAATAGTAGACGATGGGTACGTCCACGAAACCGACGATCCCTACGACTGCGGAGTAAATCTGCCCCTGCCGTCTGCTAGGCGCATATGATCTGATCATTAGATAAGCCACGTAAATCAACCACAGAATCAATGTTGTGGTCAGCCGCGGCTCCCAGGTCCACCAGGTGTTCCAAATCGGCCTGGCCCAAATCACTCCGGTGATCAGGGCCAGAGTGACAAAAACCACTCCCACCTCGGCGGATGCGTGAGCCAGTCGATCCCAAAATGGCGAACGCCGAACCAAGAAAACTACGCTGGCTAGAAATACTACGAAGAACGCGAGGAATGACATGACGGCGATGGGCACGTGGAAATAGAATATCCGCTGCACCTGGCCCAACACCGAGTCGGTGGGCGCGACCATAAGCATCAGAAACAGGTCGGCCAACATCAACAGCCCGGCCAAAACTAGAACCATCTGGCGTGGACCAAGTCTACCCCGTTGAGAGCCCTTCAGCCTTGGATCCGATCGTTCCGCCGCAAGCACCTGATTCATTCCTCCATTACCACTGAAAAAACCCATGGACATATTACCAGAAACAAAGCATCAAAAATCCCCAACAGCGGCAGCCATCGGTTCAAACCCACACTAGTTTGCCCGCCAACGGCCACGGTGGTCAGCTGGACCGCTCCGATTATCACCGGCAGTATCACTGGAAAAAACAGCACCGGCAACATCAACTCTCTAGACCGGGTTTGCACGGCAATGGCGGAAAACAGGGTGCCGACAAGAGCAAAACCCAGGGTGGCTAGAATGATGGTGACCGCCAATGTCCACGACAGGACAGAAAAACCCAAAAACACAGCAAATACTGGCAGCAGAATAACCTCGACCAGCAGCATGAATATAAAACTGGCCATGGCCTTTCCCAGAAAGATGGCGTCGCGGCTCACCGGCGTTAACAACAGCCCTTCCAGCCCGCCTTGCTCCAGCTCCCGCATGAAGGTCCGGTTCATGGCCAGGACGCCAGCAAAAGCGTAGGTCACCCAGAGAATTCCCGGCGCCAGGCTGGTGATCTGCTGCGGAGAGGCGCTCAAGGCGAAATTGAAGATCACCGCCACCAAAAGCCCGAACACAGTTACGGAGATCAGCAGGTCCCTGGAGCGAATCTCTAGGAGAATATCCTTCCAAAGCAAGACTAAGATGGGTTGAAAGAATACCGTCATGAGCCGGACCCCGCTCCCTGCTGCGGGTTAAAACCGTCTTCCCTAACGCGCACCTTTCCGTTGGCCATGTGTCCTCGGCGGCTCGGCCACGAATCTACCATTGCTAAGTTATGGGTGGTCATCACAACCGACCTGCCTGACCCGGTCCACTGGGCTATCAGATCACCCAACATGGCAACCGACGAGGCGTCAAGGCCAACCTCAGGCTCGTCCAATAGCAAAATGCGCGGGTTGTGAAGCAGGGCGCGGGCAATTGACACCCGTCTTTGCATACCGTTGGAAAGGTTGCGCACTCTGTGGTTCGCCCGGTCCTCCAGCCCTACTTGGGCAAGCACATCCATCGCTCTTTTCGCTGGGCCCTCCAGGCGGAACAGCCTGCCATAATAAACCAAGTTTTCCAGGCAGGTGAAATCGTCATGAAGGAAGGTGTTGTGTCCGGCCACCCCCACCCGGCGGCGGACCTGGTTGGCCTGCCGCGTTAGATCAAAGCCGGCGATGGAGATATCGCCGGCATCGGGTCTAACCTGGGTGGAAAGTATCTTAAGGAGAGTGGTTTTGCCCGAACCATTTGGGCCGGACAAAACCAGGAGTTCGCCCCACTCAAGGGTCATGTCCAGATCCCAGAGAACCGGCCAATCGCCGAAACTTTTCTCCAGCCCATGGACTCTGGCGGCGCAATCGGCCTTGGCACGTGACACGGCCCACTCCCGGGCCACCGGCGTGATCGGTGATCCACGCCGGTTCCGAATGATCAGCCTAGGCTTTCGTCAGGGACTAGGCGCTGTCCCTAATGTAGCTTAGAACGGCTTGAACCCGGGGATGGAGTGGACCGTTGTGGCTGAGAGTGAGCTCTTGATAGATCGCGTTGATGTAGTTTTCAACCGACTTAGTGCCCAGCACCAGCTTTTCGGCGATGGCCGCGTTATTATACCCTTGGGCCATCATGGTAAGCACCTCTTGTTGCCGCGGCGTCAGACCAGCGGTAAGGGACCCCTTTCGCGGTTTCATACCATTGACCACCGTCGGGTCCCTTACCACCAAGCCCAATGCGGCCCCCTCAATGGCTCGGACCAACGAGCCAGCATCGCTCACGAACTGCTTCAACAGATAGGACCACCCGGAAAACTCATCGGCCGCGATCAAGTTGAGGTATTCCCGCTCCTTGTGGGCCGACAAGATGATCATGCCCATATCCTCGTGGGAATCCTTGATCGCCTTTCCCGCAGCGATCCCGTTGGGTTCGCTGCCCAGCTCTATGTCCATGAGAACGACATCGGGATTTAATCGGTCCGCGCTCTCAATTGCGGAATCGCCGTCGGACACGGCGCCCACCACTTCCATATCCATCAACGAATCCAGGGATATCTTCAGCATATCCCGAAAAAGCCCTTCGTCTTCTACTATCAGAACGTTAACCATTCATCCATCCTTGATGCAAAACCCATCTCCCCGCTTCCCGCTCCCATGGTATCCACGAGAGGGCCTATTTAGGAGTCTAAGTTTGGTCCGCCGTTAACGCAATGTCATATTTCCAGTGAGAACTTCCTTGTTTGCGTCCCGGGCGGCTGTCAGCTGGCGCAACATCGTTAGTGGTTTAGTATTAACCATTTATTGCGAAAACCACACATCCAATGATTAGTAAACCTGCTACAGCCGCGATGCCCTCATCGTTGGCGGCGTTCAGCGCGCCCATTTATCACGCTTTGGGCCTTGGGAAGTCTGACGACGGATCTACGCTATTATTCGGGCATATGTATATTTATCACATCTATTCTGATTAATTATTCTACATATATTGATTATCAAGGAGGTAAAATGCGCCTTATTACATTCTACAAGGGTATAACCTAGGCGGACTTTCCGCTATATAGGCAATAACTCATTGGGTAACGGAGACGGTGATGCTTTTTCACGTGACAAACGAACACGACCATCTAAACTGTCCAGAAGACCCGGCGGGCCGGGACCCGATGCACAGCGAGACGCGCAGAAATGGCTTGAAGACAACGATGACGTGAAGGTGCTGGGGGTGTGGGGACATCAGCCATCTCATAAGTCATACGCCATAATAGAGGCAAGTGACTTTGCCGCCGTGACAGAGTTACTACGCGGGCAGAGAGATATCGGCAAAACCGAAGTCGTGCCCGTGAATGACAACATAGCGATAAGAAAAGAACGGGGTCACTGGGGCCAAAAGCGAAAGAATCAAGGTTTGGGCAACCGCTGCTGGGAGCATAGGTGTTAACCGCGACGGCAGAGGCCCCCGGCTTAGACCGGGGGCTTCTGCCGTCCGGGTGCGCGGCTAGGGATATTTAGCCGAGGGCGGATCAGGGAGTTTTGATGCTTACACCGCCGTCCACGGCCCAGGTCTGGCCGGTGATATAGGCCGCTGCTGGAGACGCCAGGAAAACGGCCAGGTAGCCCGGCTCCTTCAAGCGCCCAACCCGGCCCAGGGGAACAGTACCCTTGGCCGCTTCATCGCGGGCCTGATAGGTTTCCGCCGTCATCTGGTCGGGGTCGGGGACCGACCCGGGGGCGATGGCATTAACTCGAATCCCGTAAGGCGCCCATTCCTGGGCCAAACTCTCGGTGAAACGCATTACTCCGGCTTTGGAAGCGTCGTAGGCCGTCGACAAAGCCCGTCCCCTGAAGGAGGCCCACCCCGACACATTTATCACACATCCTTGCCGCCGCTCCAAGAGGTGGTGGCCCAAAGCACGGCAACCTTGAAAAGCCTCGGTCAGATTGATGTTCACCACATGATTCCATTCCTCTTCTGTCATGCCAGGCGTGTCGCTGCCAGGCAAATGCACCACCGGCTTGCGAATCGAATCACCGACGCAGGTGACCAGAATATCAACGTGGCCAAACTCGGCCAGCGTCTTTTGAGCAATCTCGTCCATATCGGCCGCCTTGGTGGCGTCGCCATTCAACGGCAATGCCGACCGGCCCAATGCCCGGATCTCATCCGCCGCCTTGGCGACATGGGTGGGGGTAAACCCCACAATGGCCACATCTACGCCCGCTTCAGCTAAAGCCAATGCGATGCCTTTTCCGATGCCGCGGCCCGCGCCCACAACCAAGGCTTTTTGACCGGTGATATCAAACTCAGGAAGACTCATTTCCAACTCCAATCGGTTTTCCGCCTAACGCGAATAAACCAAGATTCTACAGGGTGAGATTCGGCTGGAGTGTAGCCGACGCCGTCGTGCCCAGTTAGCGGAGTCTCTGGCCTTTGACGGCCCGTCCCGCCAGGATTAAGATTCGCTGGATTGAGACGCAGTCGGGATGTCCGGCAGGCCGGGTAATCGACTCGGTCAGGCGCCCGATCACGACCAGGAGGCGAGACCAGGAGGTGAGACGATGAAGGCAGTTTACATCAGCGAACACGGCGGACCCGAGGCGCTTATCCATGGTGACCGGCCCGAACCCGAGGTGGCGCCCGGTGAAGTCATGTTGCGAGTGCGAGGCAGCGCCCTGAATCACCTGGACTTAAACGTCAGGGCCGGCGGCGGGTATCGAGGGACTCTACCCCGGATATTGGGGTGCGATGTAGCCGGCGAAGTCGTCACCGTGAGCCCCAACGCCGAAACCAGCCTGAAAGTGGGAGACAGGGTCATCTTGGACAACCGGGTCAAATGCGGTCATTGTGAGAACTGCCGCATTGGACTAGATCAATACTGCCCCACCCAGAAGCGGATAGGCGTCGATATGGACGGTGGACATGCCGAATACGTAACTGCACCCGCGGGGAACGCCTATAAGATTCCCGACTCCATGACCTTCACCGAAGCCGCGGCCATACCGATCGTCGGGCACACTGCTTGGCATAGCCTGGTCACTCAGGGCCAGATCCGCCCCTGGGACGACGTCCTGATTCAGGCGGCGGGCTCCGGCGTGGGGAGCATGGGCATCCAAATAGCAAAGATGTTTGGCGCGCGGGTCATTACAACGGCGGGCAGCGACTGGAAACTTGAGAAGGCCAAAGAGTTGGGCGCCGACGAAGTGATCAACTACCGGGAGGTGAGCAGCTTTAGCCAACGGGTCAAGGAGATGACCGATGGCAAGGGGGTCGATCTGGTGCTCGACTGCGTGGGGGCTGACGTCTGGGAGGAAAACCTTCTCTCCCTCAAGCAGGGAGGCCGTTTAGTGATCACCGGAGTCACGTCAGGAACCCGCACCAACATGGACCTCTCCATTCTCCATGGGAAGCCCCTGCACCTTATGGGCAGCGGCGGGCGCAGCCAACGCACCTTCGCCGACATGATGAAAGTGGTCAACAATGGAGCGCTGGGCGGCGTGGTCGGCCAGGTGTTCCCCCTGGACCAGGTGGCTGAAGCCCACCGCAAGATGGATCAAAGAGACTTCTTCGGGAAATTGGTCATTGAGAGCTAACCACAAATACATACCATGGCTCGCGCAAAAAAGCGTGTAGCGAGATAGCCAGTGCGGGCCAAACCAGCTAGAATACGCCGGCGCCCAACAGAGCGCCGGCACGGAATACGCCTGCATTGACCGGCTATTGGCGCAATTTAGGAGAAAAACATGAAGTTCGCCAGATATCTTGCCCACGGCGAAGTCAGTTACGGCGTGGTGGAAGATGGCATGGTCAAACAGTTGACCACCACTCCATTTGAAGATTACCAGGTCACCGATCATACCCATCCGTTGTCGGACGTTAAACTGCTGGCCCCCTGCGTTCCGGGTAAGATTCTGGCCATCGGCCTGAATTACTCCACACATTTGCATGATCGGCCAGGTCCCACCGAACCCATGGTTTTTTACAAGACCACCACATCACTGGCGGGGCCAGGCGACACTATCATCCGCCCCAAGGACACCGAAAGGTTGGACGCCGAGGGAGAATTGGTAGTGGTGATGAAAGACCGGTGCCGCAACGTTTCCAAGGAGGAGGCAATGGAGCACGTCCTTGGCTACACCTGCGGCAACGACGTCAGCGCCAGGGATTGGCAACGGGAAGACCGGAACTGGTGGCGGGCCAAGTCTTCCGATACCTTTTCACCGGCGGGCCCCTTCATCGTTACCGATATAGACCCTCATAACGTAAGACTAACCACCCGGATAAACGGAACAGAGGTCCAGGGGGAAAGCACCAGTTATCTGATATTCGACATCCCCACCCTGATCTCCTTCGCCTCTCAATTCGTTACCCTTGAACCAGGCGACATGATCTATACGGGCACGCCGGGCGAACCGGGGGAGATGAAACACGGCGACGTGTGTGAAATCGAAATCGACGGTATCGGGGTGCTGAGCAATCCAGTGGAATTGGAGCGTTAGCACACTCCTGGGTTGGGCTGACCCAAAGCAACTGCCGTCACACTTGCAAGAAGAATATTCCGCGGCATTGTCCTGGATACTTCTTCGATTGAGCTGGGCGATATTATTGGAGAATCCCAGCATTGGCGTGGAGGTGATTACTCCATGCTCCAGGGATAGAGCAACTCCGCCTGCCGTTGCTCCGGTGGCCAAACCACTGTTTTCCTACCATTCTGCCATTGCACCAAGACCACAGAGCGGCCCACTTGCCTGCCCGTGCCGGCATCGATCTTGAAACGGCCGTAGAAAGTCGAGAAATCCAGCCTGGAAGCCGTTTGCCTTAAAACGTCGTTGTCCAGCGTGCCCGCTGCTTCCACGCATCGCTGAGCCACCAATCCCGCGGCGTATGCCTGGACCATAGGGTAATCCACATCCGGACTGTCCATCCCAGGCGCATTTCCCTGGCCATGCCGCCGGGACGTCAACGAATCCAAAACTTGCCGGGTGTTGGGGCCGTAATCCTGGGGATAACCCGCCGCCAGCTCCCACTGGCTAGGACCAAGAAACCCGTCGGCGGCCGGACCCAAATCATTCCTGAACTGCTGGATGGGCGCCGCCACCACCGCCACCGCTTTAAACGACGATCTATGCTCCGCGAGAATCCGGGCCAACGATAAATCGTTGCTTATCCTTCCCACCGCCACCAGAACATCGGGGGCCGCTTTGGCGGCTTTTCCAGCCAAGCTTTGGAAATCGGTTTCAGCGGCGCCTTCAACCCCCTGGAACTCTTCGATGAAATCTAGTCTGAATCCCCAAGCATCCACCTGGGTCTCCACTCCCTGACTTACCGCTTTGGGAAACGCCCCGGTAGACGCCCGCACGATGCCCACGCTGGCGGCCTGCGCATCGGCTTGCCTAACCATGGGCAAAAGCCCGGCCAAATACTGTGTGGCCGGCGTGAGGACACCGGCGATATATCTATACCCACGCTGATATATGTCGTCGGAGGCTCCGCCCTGATTCCACATCACCCGCCGGTGTTCCTCCGCCACAGCCGCTGACGCCGAAGCCAAAACGCTTGAATACGGCCCAAAGAGCAGGTCCACCCCGTCATGAGCAAGCAGATGTTCCGTGGCGCCGCGGACCTGCCTGGCCGTGCTGCCGTCATCGTAATGGACCAGTTCCACACTTATTCCGGGTCGCCCAGGCTGTAGGGAAATGCCACCGGCCTCATTGACGTCGTTGACCCAAGCCCGCAAGCCTGTCAGAGCCTGTTTGCCCTGCACCTGAAACTGGCCGGTTAGTGAAACGGGGATTCCCGCCTTTATGACGTCCAGAGGTCGCATATGGAGAATTCACCGTTGAAAATGGACAGTGAGTGGAGAAAACCTCAGCCGGTCGTGGTGAGCCTTTCGGCGGGTCTTGGGCAAACACCACCGGAGGCGGCGATACGGTTTCCGACCCACATTTTGAGGCGGTTGCCTAATCCTTGGCGCGGAATATCCCGAATGAACTGGTGTAGCCGTGCAGGAATGTCGTGCCGCTCACCGGGCCGATTTCTCCGTTGCAGAAAAACCCGCCTATGGGAACCGAGCCCAACTTTTCCTGGAAAAGGTCCGTGTCGTGGTTGGGGCGTCCGTAGAGAAACTCTCCCCGGCCCAGGCAGGAAAACAATAACGCCCCCTGCGCCTGATTCTCTCGATTATCCACCGCATACCGGTCTAATACCTCGGTCAGGTCATCGGTGGATGTTTGGGCGTCCCGGAGGTGGAACTGGACCAACTGGCCTTCTTTAAGCAGCTCGCCGATGGCCAGCACTCCCGAACGGTCGTCCATGCCCACCACGTTGCGAATCAAAAAGTCACCCTGGGCGGGCTTATCGATCAACTCATCCATCACGACACCCAAAAACAGGGAGTTGCGCATCAATTCCCTGTCCCGGTCGCCGGATTTTTGGAACAACTCCTTTAGAACATTCATGGGCGGCTGTCCGTCCAATTCCGCCAAAATGTTGCGCCGGCTCTGGGTGACCCGCATGGGCTGGCCCACGGGGCGGCAACCTTGAGCCACCACTGTATCCACCGATATATTGCCATGCAGTGCGACACCCACCGCGCCGGACCGGTGCACCTTCCCGCCAAGAAAGAGAGCGTTGCCGCCTGGTTGCTGGGCTCCGCTGGCGAGGCCTCCAATCTTTACGGCATTGGGGAACGCATAGTCCAGCCCCAAAAGCAGATTCTGAACTGGGAATGAATGAGGATCGGCCAGCATCACGAACTGGGGCGAAAGGTCTGGCGTCACGTTGAGCGCTTCCTCCCAAGCATCCGGCGCCGCATCCAAGTTCGGCAGGTTGTCTCCTTCCAAGTGGAACTCAACGATTTCGACCCCGGGCAAACTGGCGGCGGTAATAGAAACGGCCGCCCGTTGCTCCACCTCTAGGCCATTGCCGATGATCCCGCCGCCGGAGCATCCCAAGACAACGACGGATTCAAAGCCTTGACGCACCAATTCGGCCACCTGGTCGAAATCGGCTTGGTAATGGGGAGAAACAAAGGTCACCGCGAGATGAGGCGCCTCATCCTGAAACTGGGCCTGAAGGTCTGACACGCAATCTTTGACCGCGTCTTCCAAACTCGTTTGCTCTGATATCGACGAAGCCCATTTCATATGAGAATCCTCACGGCGGCGATTAGGTTTGGGGCAAGTATAACAACCCTGAGCGCCTTTTGATAACCTCGCCGTTACCCGCTGCGCTAGTCCTATATCCTATTTGAATCACCCGAGAATATGCCGGAATTCAACCATATGTTGCTTGACACTGCTTGGAGGCCTAATTACAATTTTTGCTTTCGGCCAGCTCGGCAACGCCATCGGCAAATCGTGCTCATTGCAGATCCCTCATACGTTGTCACGCTGCTAGTTGCTCACGCTCCTCCGCGAACGCCGTTATTCCGGGGGCGCCCAATTCACCGTGGGAATCAACCATGCCAGGAAGTTAGACACACCTATTCATGTCTAAATACATGGATTTCCTTGCTTCTAAAAGGATAGGCAGGGCCTTACTTATCCTTTTGGTGCCGGGCATCGCCCTCAAACGCTGGCTGGCGCTGGGCGCGTTCGGCGGATTGAGCATCGCGCTGGGCATCGTTTTCGCCTTGAAAATATCCCTCTGGCCAGGTTTCACATCCCTGGCCGAAACCATCAGCCTAAGGGGCGAACCGTCTATAGTCCGGGCCGGTGTCTTTATCGGAGCGGGCATCATCATCGCGGTGGCTGCCTCTTTCTTCATGACCCGATCGTTGACCACCCTTCAGGTGCGCCGGCGCCACTGGCGTTTCTTAGATTCCCTTTATATAGAGCGGGTGTTAGGCTCGGGGCCAGAGGTTGTGGTCATCGGCGGAGGCAGCGGGCTCCCCAATCTCTTGCGGGGTCTGAAAGGCTACACCTCCAACATCACCGCGGTGGTGACCGTAGCCGATGACGGGGGCAGTTCCGGCAGGCTGCGGGCGGAACTGGGGATCTTGCCCCCCGGCGACATCCGCAATTGTCTTGTGGCATTAGCCGACTCAGAAGACGTGATGCAACGCCTGATGGACTACCGGTTTTCGTCAAACGGCCAATTGGATGGGCATAGTTTCGGAAACATACTCATCGCGGCCCTGGCCGGCATCGGGGGGAGTTTTTACAAAGGAGTTGAGATAGCCGGCGAACTCTTAGCGATTCGCGGCAGGGTGGTGCCGTCAACCTCAGTCGACGTAACTCTAGTTGGAAGGACGGTTTCTGGGAAGCCGTTGATAGGGGAATCCCGGGTGGGTACGGCGGATGACCCTTTGCAGTCACTAGCGTTGATGCCCTCCGACGCCAGCGCCCATCCCGACGCAAAGAGGGCAATCGAAGATGCGGACTTGATTCTGCTCGGCCCCGGCAGCTTGTTCACCAGCATCGTTCCCAACCTGCTTGTCCCGGAAATCGCATTGGCCATTACAAACGCAACAGCGCTCAAGATATACGTGTGCAACGTGGCCGGTGAGCCAGGCCAGACCATGGAATTTTCAGTGCTGGACCATCTTGAGGTGATTCGCCGCTATTTGGGTCCCTCAGCTGTCACGCTGGTACTGGCCAACGACAACTTCGTCTCCCAGACAATCCAGACCGCGGATCCATCGGGCGTCGCGGTTCCGCCAAGTTTGGTCAAAGTGTCGCAACCATGGCAGGATATGGCTGTCTGCGTGCTAGCCGACGTCATAGATGACGACAACCCCACCCGGCACGACCCGGAAAAATTAGCCACGGTGATCGCCGAAACCTATCGGGATTACCGCGGTAGACGGCGCCGCCTGCCCCACCGTTGGCTGGGTCTCAAAAACGATTAAGAAACCCCAGCTCACTTCCTTACATGACCGGGCCGAACCTACCGCATCAGCGACATACGATCGCCGCCAAAACCAGCCCCCAATCACGGCCCAAACCAAGGCTCAATTCAGTTAGGCGGGTCTGCTAGGCGCAAACTGAGTGGACCTTCCGGCCTCGGTCTGTTTCCGGCAGTGTTTCTGATACCGGGAGTAGCGGGAGAGCGAGCCTGATGAAGCCCCGTTCCAAATGAAGCTCAGCATTTTTGCGCCGGCCTGTTCCAAATTGCCCAGGGCTAATCCCACCGCATCCAGCCTGGAGATAGATGTGTTGACCACTAATATCGAACCGCCTACCTGGGCGGCAACCACTGCGCCGGCGGCCAGCGAAGCCAGGGGCGGGGTGTCCACCAATACCATGTGGTAGTCAGCTTCCAGGAGCTTCAACAATTCATGCATCCTGTGTGACTTCAATAATCCAACGGGGTCTGCGGCTGGCGGACCGCTGGTGATGACCCGAACGCCGGAGTAAACCGTGTGACGAAGAATGCCGTCTATTTCTATATCCGGGTTGGAAAGGAAATCACTTAGCCCGGCGCCGTTCTCCAATTTGAAATACGTGTGCAGCGACGGCCTCCGCAGGTCGGCATCCACCAACACCACCTTTTCCTGGCTGGAAGACATCGCATACCCCAAGTTGGCGATGAGGCTGCTGCGGCCTTCCCCCAGGTCCGGGCTAGTCACAGCCAAACTCTTGATGCCCTTGCCTCTGGCCCCGAATTCTATATTGGTGGCAACCTGCCGGATGGCTTCGCCTGAATCTGTTCAGAGTTGAGGGGAAGTGAGCAACCGGCGGCATTCCAGGAGGGGATTGAGACCTCTGGCCCGCCAGGTGCCAAAGAGGGATGCCAAGGTCATCTTGCTGTCGGCGCCCTGCCCTGAGCGGGCGCCGCCGCTGATCTTGCGACTGGTTACCAGATGCCGCAGGCTCCGCTCGGCGGCGTTGTTGTCTGAGGGCACGGCTGGGTCCGACACGAAGACAAACAGTTCCTTGATGAACCGTTCCATGCGCCGGCAGAGCTTGGCCTGAACCGCCAGGGGATCTTTAAGGAAAGGCCGCGCCAAGACCATTAGTTTCTCCTCCAGCATTAGCTGGGTGCGATGGCCTGGCTGGGCTCGGGGAAGGACCGAGGCCTTGGCCTCCGTGTAGACCTGGTGAACCGCCTCGGCCCACTGAGCCAGCCCAGCGTCTTCTGGGTACAACCCTTTCAGGTCATGGATATCCCGCAGCAGATGAGCCCAGCACCGTTGCTTCAGGCCCGGGTAGTGGTTATAGGCCGCGTAGAAATCACTGACCAACACTCCGCTGAAGGAGGAATCCAGCACCTCATCCACCACCCCCTTATCCCGACCCCGACGCAGGAAGTATCGTTCGCTGGGAGTGCTGAAGGTCCAAACATAGCCGTTGCTCCCGTCCTGGCGCCAGCCGGTTTCGTCGCCCTGCACCACGGGACTGGCGCGGACTTGCTCGAGCACCTCTCGCACCGCCGTCTCAGCCTGACGGGCTACTCCATGGACGGCCTCGACGATGGCGCCAACACTCAGGTGCAACTGATGGACGCTCTCCAGGTACCATTGGATGATTCTTATGGGCAACCGTCCCTCCTCCCGCAGGGTCACCATCAGGCTTACCAGATTGACCCCCAGGCGCTGCTGGCCCAGAACCACCCCCTGCAGGGCCTCTTTGGGCAGCCGGCGCCGCTGGCATACCGGACAGATGCGGGCTACCAGGGCGTGCTCGGTCACTTCTACCGGAGCCACCGGTAGCTCAATGACTTCCCGAGTTCGCTGTACCCATCCGCCGTTCAGGTGAGTCCCGCAGTCGGGACAGACCGCCACGGCATGCTCCACCCGCCGGGTAGGAGTCATGCGCTGGCGGGCGAAGCCATGGCGGCGCGGCTTTCTGGGCTCCTTTTTCTCCGGCGCTTGCCGGCTGGAGTGCGGCTGATTACCCGGCATCCCCGACGACCCGCGCCGGTTGGGACGGGATTCCAGAACCCCAATCCGCCTTTGCAAATCGGCAATGACTGCCCGCTGGCCGGCAATTATCTCCAGCAGAGTTTCGCCACTCGCCGCGTTCAGGTCTAGTTCAGTGTCCACCTCCCTGGTATGCCACAACTCCCCCGGCCATGCCAGCGTTTTTCCAACGGCTTTGAGCCAATTCACCTCATCAAGTCTGAACAGTTACCTTCGCCTTCAGGCGAAGAGGCGCCGCCGTTAGCCGCCAACTCCTTAGCCCTTCCGGTTCCCTTGGACCATCGGGGCACGGCGCCCAGGTTGGAAAGGCCAAACCGCCGCTGGAACAAAGCCGGTGAACCGATGGGCGCCCGCTGGTATTCCAACAGCATAACCACTCCAACAGACAATAAAAAACCCGCCCCAGCCGCCAACAGGCCATTTCTGACGATGGGCCGCGGTTCGGTCGGGACTGGAATCACAGGTTCCTCCACTGGAACAACCAATGTCACCCTGCCGTAAATCGGCATGTTCCGCTCGAGTGCGGCCTTCACTGTCTCCACGAGCGCCGTGGTGGGGGAAAAAGACCGAGAGCCGCCACACCTTGTTCAACCTCTGTATGCTGAACAGCCAATTGTTCTTCGCGGATGGATTCTACGTGTCCGATAAACGCGGCGGCCACCGCATCAGCGACCTGTCTGCCGGTGGCCGGATCCGCCGTGGTGGCAACAATCTCCAGGAACTCGGTCTCTGGGACCCGCCGGGCGGAGACCTTCGCCACTATCTCATCCAAGCTCAAATCAAGCGCCGACTGATCGAGCACCGCCTTCAAGAAGGGCCTGCTAACGATCAGACTAGGATAACTGCCCGTGGCGGTGGCGCCTTCCACAAGCAACGTAGCCGAGGATTCGTATCTCGGATCAGGCACAGGCGAGGCGATGGCTGCCCCAGCGGTCCCCGCGCCGATTAGCAGCGGCGCCGCCAGGAACACCCACCACCATCTGCGAAATCCGGCCAAGATCTCCCGGAGGTCCAACGCCTCGTCTTGCATCGATTATCTGCTCCAATTGAGTTTCGTTGTTTGCGGCATACCCAGAATATTCGAGGGATTTCTAAGGTGATGCCTTGCTGGAGAATCCGGCGGTTGACTACGCATCAGCCTGAAATTTGACTGTGACCTGCGCGCGCCGATGGTTACCACTATTAAGTTTGGGCGAATACATGATGGATTTCGCGGCCGGCCGCACTGGGCTTGAATCCAATACACTAATTTTTACCACCGCCTTGATGTCTAAAAGCAGGGTGGCTGCACCCTGGTACATAACCTATAACTCCCGAATGCTGGTACAGAACCCATGAAACAAGGCCCAAAACCGCGGCCGTGAGGTTCAGCGTTCTCGATCAATCATCAAAATGAGCCGATACGAGGCCGAAACATTCCGCACACTAACCGGGCGCCCAAAGAAGGAAAAATCGTTGTACGACATACTTGAACGGACTATAATCCCGCATGTTCTATCGGAATCACTAGGATAGATGTAAGTTATGTAATCTGTATCCTGACTGTTCATAGCACTTATAGAAAAGCATTGATTAACGGAACACCGGTCAGAAAAGAGATCTGGCGGCGCTGGGCGTACCAGATCGGGTTCTCCTTGGCGTTGGCCGGTTGGGCGGCGCTTATCTTCTACCTAACCGAGCTTCCAGGGGATCAGGTTTCGAGGGTAGGACCTTACGATCCCGCCGCCGTTGTCCGGCTTGGCGGCCTTCGCAGCATCCTGGCTCATTTTTTCCTCTTTGGAATCCTGGCGTCGTTCATTCAAGCCACGATTTGGAGTTGGACCAGATTTACCAATCACTCCCTTAGCCTGGCCGGCGCCGCGATTATCATCGCCGTCCTATACGGCTTTCTGGATGAATATCACCAGTCATTCGTCGTGGGACGGCAGATGTCGGCCTCAGATTTGTTGATAAACTTGCAGGGCGCTGTGGTGGCGGCCACGGCATTGCGGCAAATAGTCAAAACCGCATACGAATCCCCGGCCTGGCATTTTCGCCTAGCGGGGTTCAAAGCTTGGGCACCCATGTCATCGGCTAGAAACTCGGACGGAAACCCCGATTCTCCCCAAGTCGTCGTTTTCTTAGCGACGATTGTCGATGTGACAGTGGGTTCTTGAACCGTATTACAGACACTGTCATGCCATATAAGACTATAATACGCCTGTCTGGCGTAGCGCGAAACCCGGCCAATGGCTTTCCGGCCAGACCTCTAGCTCTCCAGGCCGTGTCCCGCGGAGCTAGGTGTGGTCTAGAATGTCCATATCGGTAATCCATCCAGCATCCGGCGGACTTGCCAATGGCGGCTGACTTAGACCAACCCGCGTCATTCTCCCAGGCCGACCCGTCTGGGCTCGGTGGCCGAATCCGAACGTTGCCCCAACAGTGCCAGATGGCCTGGCGGCAAGGGATGGCTTCATCGTTCCCCGCTGAATGGGCTTCGAGCCAAAGCATCACCGTGTGCGGCATGGGCGGCTCCGCCATCGCCGGAGACCTGCTCGCAGGCTTGGTCGCGGCTCAGAAGGGTCCTCCGGTTCAGGTTGTCCGCGGCTTTGACTTCCCTTTCCGCATTGACTCCCAAAACCTGATCATAGTCTGTAGCTACTCCGGCGATACCCGGGAGACCGTTTCCCTGTACCAGCAGGCAAAAGCCGCGGGCGCCAGGATAATCGTGGCCTCGGGAGGAGGATTTTTAACTGGCGAAGCGTCCCGTATGGGAATTGCGCTGCTGAAAGTGGATATCCCTGGCGAGCCCCGAAGCGCCGTAGGCTACAACCTGATGCTTTTGGCAGCGGCGCTAAACCTAATTGGTTTGTGGACAATTTCCCAATCAGATGTGAATGATTCCCTGGAAGCCTTGGATCACCAGGCGGACAGCCTGGCTGAAGACCAGCCGTCGGGCGGCAATCCGGCTAAAGACCTGGCGTTGGACCTCCACGAAAGGCTGGTGTTGGTCTACGGCGGGGGTCTATTCTCAGGGCTGGCCCGGCGGTGGAAAACCCAACTAAACGAAAATGGCAAAGTCTGGGCTTGGCACGAGGAAATCCCGGAACTTTTGCATAACTCAGTGGAAGCCTACGCCTCTCAACCGACCATCAAAGAATCTCTGGCCGCGGTGATGCTCCGGCCCGATCTTAGAGACGACCCAGCGGCTGCCCATTACACCGTCGCGGAGGAAATGTTGACCAGCCATGGCATCCCGCTGCATATGGTCGAGCCGCCCCCAGGAATTCCGCCCCTGGGTCAACTACTCACCACCATGATCCTAGGAGATTACGTCAGCTATTACCTGGCCATCCTGCGTGGGGTTGATCCGTCGCCAACCCCCAATATCCTGCTGGGTAAAGAGATCCTGGGCCGGCTGTCTAAGGGCTGACAATCATCTGCCGCTTGATCCGGCGCAGGACCGGCCACGTATCATCTTAGAAGCCGAATCAATTGCCGATCTCTCACTGCGCCCCATGCTCATCGCCGCTCCCATGGTCATCGCCATGATCGTGGCCGTGACCTCCATGACCGTGCCCATGGTGGCCGTCGCCGGCGGAATGGCGTGGTGCTGCCATTGGCACAATCATCAGGACAACCGTAGCGACCACATACAGGCCGGCGATGTAGAAAAAGGTGGCTTCGATACCCCTTGAGTCGAACAATATCCCGGCGATAAGCGGGGATGCCGCCGCAAGAGCAAATCTGGCGAATGAAAACACCCCCAGCGTGCTGGCTACTACATTTTCCCCAACTACATCCAAGGCGGCCGCAGTTAGAATAGGCTGGTCGCTGAATAAGAATATTCCCAACAGCGCGATTACAACGATCAACCCTATACCCTCGCCAAAGGGAACCAGCAGCGCCGTTAGAACCGCCAGTCCAAGCATGCCGGGAACCAGCACCAACTTTCTACCAAAACGGTCGGATAAGTAGCCCATAACCGGAGTGGATACGATACCCACTCCCACCAGAAGGGCGATATGTAGCCCCAAAGAGGGCTTACTCATTCCCAGTTGGGTCTCAAGGCCTAGGTACAGCGCCAGGAACGGCAGAAACGCCACGTGGGCCATACCCCGAAGCCCCGCGACCGTCATGATCCCCCACAACCTGGGGTGTTCTTTGAACGATAGCCGGGTCTGTTCCATCTGCTCTTGGAAACCAGGAGGTGCGGCGGTCTGGGTCCCGGTCCTGCCAATGTCCCGAAACGCCCAAAAAACCACGAAGGTCAGTAGTAGCGGAACCACCGCGTAGATGCTAAGGATTCCTCTCCAACTAAGGACCAATAAGAGTCCTCCGGTCAAAGCCGGGCCCAAAACGTCTCCGATGTTCCCTCCGACTCCGTGGAAGGACAGCGCGGATCCCCGGCGGTGGGCGAATTGGTAAGACAGCGCCGCGGTTGCCGGAAGATGCCACATTGACGCCGCCATCGCCACTACGCCCATGCCCACCAACAGTACCGGGTAGACCGGCGAAATGCCCATGATCAGCCAGCCAACTCCGAATAGCGCCATGCATCCTGCTAGAACCAATCCCCAATGCCGTCGAAGCATGTCGGTAACCACGCCGCCCGGCAGGGCGATGACGCCTGAAACCACCTCTCGAGTAGTCTGGATCGCCCCTACTTGGACACCGCTTAACCCGAAGGTGGCGACGACCGCTGGCAGCATGACAAAGAAGCTTTGGCTGAACCAGTGAAATATTCCATGGCCGCCACTAAGAGCGCTCAAGATAAACGGCGCCGTACGCCTGATTCCACGTTGTTGCTGGGTTCCGGTGTGGTCTAAATGTATGTCTGACATTTACCGTCCAGTGCAGTTGATTGTTCCGCGGTTAGGAGATGATAATATGACTCAAATGTTCCTGGCTGATTCGAAGGGCGCAAATTGAAATGACGTCTGAGCCCGATAGCGAAACTCTACATAGGATAGCCGAATTACGTAAGGAACTCGACTATCACAGCCACCGGTATTACGTTCTAGACGACCCGGTGGCCAACGACTCCGACTACGACCTGCTGATGCGGGAGTTGCGGAGCTTGGAATCGGACCACCCGGAGCTTGTCACCCCCGAATCGCCCACCCAAAGGGTCGGCGGGGCCCCCGCCTCGGGTTTCAGCCAGGTCCAGCATAGTATACCCATGCTCAGCTTGGCAAACGCCTTTAATTCGGAGGAATTGGAAGCGTGGCATCGAAGGGTGAAGGCCCTTCTGGACGGCGCCGATTTTGCCCTGGTTTGCGAACTGAAGATCGACGGACTGGCCATCAACCTCCGCTATCAAGACGGCATCCTGGCCCAGGGCGCGACCCGGGGCGATGGGTCTGTCGGCGAGGACGTGACTCAAAACATCCGCACCATTCGCAGCATTCCCGTAACACTTTCGGGGGATACCCCTTCCCATTTGGAAGTGCGGGGCGAAGTCTATCTGCCCATCGAAGATTTCAACCGGCTCAACGAGGAGCGAGCTCGCCAGGGGGAGCCCCTGTATATGAATCCCCGGAACACCGGCGCCGGCAGCGTGCGCAACCTAGACCCGAAAGTCACCGCCAGCCGCAACATGCAGATCTGGGTCTATTCGTTGGGCGTCACCAGCGCCGCGCCAGCCGGAGACACGGTTGGACCAACCGGCAGCCGTCCCAGGCCCGATTCCCATTGGCAATCCCTGGAATGGCTGAAGGAATTGGGCTTTAGGGTAAATCCCAATAACAGGTTGTGCCATACGCTGGACGAGGTCGCCGATTATTACAAATACTGGCTGGAATCACGACACGATCTTCCCTACGAAGTTGACGGCGTGGTCATCAAGGTTGACCCGTTCGTCCTCCAGGATGAATTGGGAGTCGTTGGCCGAGAGCCACGATGGGCAATCGCGTTCAAATTCCCAGCTGAACAGGCCACCACCCGCCTGGTGGACATAGGCGTCAATGTCGGCCGCACCGGCAGCTTGAACCCATATGCCATTCTAGAACCCGTGATTGTCAGCGGCGCCACCGTCAGGCAGGCATCCCTCCACAACCAAGAAGACATACACCGCAAGGACATCCGCATTGGCGATTGGGTGACCATAGAACGGGCCGGCGATGTGATACCCCACGTGGTGGGGCCCGTTTTGGCTCGCCGGGATGGAACCGAGCGCATCTTCCAAATGCCGGAAACCTGCCCGGTTTGCGATACGCCGGTGATCAAACCGGAAGACGAGGCTATGCACCGATGTCCCAACACATCGTGCCCCGCCCAGTTTTTTGAGCTGCTTAAGCACTACGTCAGCAAGGGAGCAATGGACATTGACGGGCTAGGCGAGCGGTGGTGCGGTATCTTGATCGATCAGGGCCTGGTGAAGGATGTGGCCGGCCTCTATTACGTAGACAAAGAGCAACTGCTCCAATTGGATCGCATGGGAGACAAGCTGGCCACCAAAATCATCGACAACATTGAGGCCAGTAAGATCAGAAGCCTGCCTAGGCTGGTGTTCGCCCTAGGCATCCTCCACGTCGGCTCGGAGATCGCCGATTTGTTGACCCAGCGTTACGCCACGATGGATGAATTGGCGGGTGCATCCCAGGTGGCTCTCACTGAAATAGCCGGAATAGGTCCTAAGATCGCCGAAAGCGTGGCCGCTTACTTTGGAGTGGCTCATAACACCGAGGTGATCGATAGGCTAAGGCAGGCAGGAGTCGATCCTAAACGCGAGATCAGTGAATCCGTCTCGGCCGCGGATTCACCCTTGAACTCCCTTATATTTGTGATCACCGGCTCGCTCTCTTCCTTTAGCCGCAGGGAGGGCGAGGCCAAGATCAAAGCTCTGGGCGGCGGAGTTACCTCCTCGGTGACTGGAAAAACCGATTATCTGGTGGCCGGAGAATCCCCCGGGTCCAAGTTGGCTACCGCGAACCGCCTTGGCACTAAAGTGCTGGATGAGAACGCCTTTTTGGAACTGCTGGACAGCGTTACTTCGAAGTGAAGCTGATGATTCGGCTTGGAAGTCCCGGTCACGCCAGCCAGCATCAGCAACACCAGTATGCCGTGAAAACCGATTTGGTGGACCGTGTTCCTTGGATGATGCTCCGCCGTCATTGTGCCTCGTTGCCGCCGGGTGATTTTTTGAGGAGTCGAAAATTTGACGTTGTACGGCGAGCCTAGAGTTTGGCTCGAACAATTCCCCGAAGGGCAAACCTCCACAGTGGATTGCACCCATTTGGGCCTAACGTTCCCCGGAGAAGTCATCCGGGCGGCATCTTGGTCTCCTTCCTGGGGAGAGCCACTCGATCAAGATGTGTATTTCCGCATCGTGCTATTGAGCCGGAGGAGCGCCAACCTGCAACCCGGAATCACGGACGCCAGGATAGCGGTTTGTTTGCCTGGCGCCACTTCCTCCCGGCGGCGAAGCAACTATGTCGGTGAACTTGCGACAATCCGCGAAACCCAGGCTATGTATATGGTTTCGCGCGACACCGAGGCCGACTTGATTCGGACGACCCTGCGGCGGCGGCAAGACGAATTGGAACAGGACCTTTTGGGAGAGGAATCGGTCCGCTACTCCCACGGAACAATCGGAACCATCACCACCGCGACCGGCTCTCCGATAGACGCCTCCGAGATTTTCGCCGGCATAGACCCGGTTCAGTGGTTCCAGCGCCTGGCCGGCCGGTTGCTCGATGGAGCCTACCCTGCGATTCCAGTGGACACGTCGAGTTTGAATCGGTCTGTCACGCTGGAAGACGTTCCGGATCTCCACCGGGCCATATTCAATCAACCCGGCGCCAAACCTGAAGTTTTATGCACGTTGGGGCCGGCATTGGGGCTCTCCAGTCATGCAACGCCAGGAGAATTCGATGCATCAAATTGCGAGGTCTTCAACCTGTTGCGGGAGTGGATCTCCCGCCAGCAGGGGCCGGCCGATTGGAACGCGGCTCATCATCACCTGGCCCATGAGATTGGTCTTACGGGACCTTTAGCCCGTCTATACCTGCTGAACCTGCTGATTTTCGTCCACACTGAACTACCGCCGGTGGAGATCACGCTCACATCGATAGACAACGTGACGACCGTGGATGGCAAGCCTTTGCTGACCGGACGGTTGACCAGAGATTTGATACCCCTGATCGCCTGGAACCCAGATATGGCCAAACCCGGTGCTTCGATCCGCCAGGAGTCGGAACCAGTATGGGAGGATGTTCTTCAGCACCTGTCATACCTGTCTCCCGACTTGGCCACCCATGTCCACGGAGGGGACATGCCAGCGGCCCAAGCCGTGCTTGCCGGCGATATCGCGTCTTTATCCCAGGAATTGACCCAATGCCAAGGCCTGCTGGCCCAACTCCATCAGGAATCAGGGGAACCTTTGCCGCCCCATGTGTCAGACCCTTTGGAGAGGCTCTCCGCAGTCCTCGGTGAAGCCCCTGCCGGATTTGCCGCTGTGTACCGGCGCATTAGGACCTTGTATCCAAACCCTGCGCTGATAGAAAATGATATCTCTTGCATGCACGGTCTGGCTGATATAGCTGGGATAGCGCCAATGGTGCTGGACCTAATGGCTTATTTGGAAGGAGCGGAAATTCCCGATTCAACAATGCCAGCCTTATCACTGGAACGCCGGAGCCTGCGGGCAGCCTTATTGTTAGGCAATCTGATCCGGCGGCCGGGGAGATCTTGGGAGTCGTTGAGACAAGAGATCGAAGGTTTCAAGACCAGCTACGGCACCGCATACCGGTCTCACCACGCCCAGTTCCATCAGGATTTGCTTGGCTACCGGCGAGACCTTGAGGCGGCCAGGACAAAATCCCAGGCTATCTCGCTTTTAAACATCATTCCCGAGTTCTCCAGTGTCGAAGATTCAGCCTTGGCCCAGTCGCTAGCCCAGTTGGATAACAGCCCGGCGCCATGTTCGGTCGAGGGCGAGAGTTTGTAGTTGGAAAACGACCCGGTATGTGGTTCATGCGGGATAACTTTGGAACAATCTCTGCCTTTGGGCGAGTTAAGCCGGATCAGCTCAGCCATCGAAGCGAACCTCGCCGGCCAGAACCGGCAACTCAGCAATCTGTTGGTTGGTAAAATCATGCAAGAAGCGCATGATCCCCAACTAGATGACCTGCTAAAGATCGTCCAGGCCAGTGACCTCTCAGCGCTTTCCAATACTTTGACCCCTGATATGGCGGGTTTTATCCGCCGGCTTTTGGTTTAAATATGCAGATCATCGTTGGATTGGGCAATCCGGGTGACCGGCACCGGGACAGCAGGCATAATTTGGGTTTCCGGTGCGTTGACCTGATGTCCAAACAATGGGATATCCCTTTTTCAGAACGCCGAGCCAAAGCAGTCCTGGCCAGGGGCCGCCGCCATGGCCAGGACGTCGTCTTGGTAAAGCCACGGACTTTCATGAATAATAGCGGAGAAGCTCTGACCTATCTTGTCGACCGGTTCGGCGTTCGGCCTTCGGGCATTCTGGTCATCTACGACGACTTGGAGTTGGCGTTGGGCCGTCTACGCATACGGATCCAAGGCAGCGGCGGCACCCACAACGGCATGCGTTCCATAGTCTCGGCTCTGCAGACCCAGGAAATCCCAAGATTAAGGGTGGGCATCGGAAGTCCGCCACCGGGCCAAGAAACGATTCCATTCGTGTTGGGCCGTTTCTCTGGGGAGGAGTCTGAACTAGTCGCCCGGTCGGTAAGTTTGGCGGCCGACGCGGCCGACTGCCTGTTAGAAGAAAACCTTGACGAAGCTATGAACCGCTTTAACTCGATTCAACCGGAAAGTTGAAGGAGGCCAAGACCTGCCCTTGGACGGATTACTTGCAACCAGGTAAAGCGCAACCATCCGGCATCCCCTTTGGGGCGTTACAGATCATCGTGATCTTGTTGCTGGCGCTGACCCTAGTTGCCTGCAATAGCCAATCGGGCGCCCCAACGGCCGCGGATATTCCTCCCACACCCGAAAAAACCGGACCGGAGCCGCAAACTGAAGCTCAAGGCCCCGAAAAACAGCCTCCTCCTGCAACTCCAACAGCCCAGGTTGCTGGTTCATCCGGCAAATCCATTTCGCCCTTGGGCCCAGGGCCGGAAACCCCTCACCGGGCAGCCGCCGGATTTCCCGTGGCCCCCGACCGGGACATGTTTCAGTTGGCCTCCGAATTGATTCCGTCGGCCCCCAAAGCCATCCCCGCAATCGTAAATCCCCAGCCAACGAGCTACGCCGCGGGCAGGAAGGATACCTTTTGGTTGATCGACCTACAGGACTTGGAGGTTTATCAACGGTCCTTCGAACTCAAACTAGTGACTCCCCACGCCTATTGGTATGTGGCGGATTCACAAAGCATCAGATTGGCGGATTTGCAGAGATCGGCAGCCGTTTTTGAAGAAACCATCTACCCAAGGATTACTTCTGCCTTTGGACATGAGTGGATTCCCGGGGTGGATAACGACCCTCACCTCAACGTTTTGAATGGAGTGTTGAAAGGCGCGGCGGGATATTACAGCTCCGGTGACGAATATCCTCGAGCCGTTTCCCGCTACAGCAACCAACGGGAGATCATTTATATCAACGTGGCCGCATATGATGTCAATTCCATTGATTATCTGGAGGTGTTGGCTCACGAGCTTCAACACGCCGTCCATTGGCGCGCCGACCCATCCGATGAAACCTGGGTAAACGAAGGACTTTCGGAGTTGGCCACCACCGTGGCTGGCTACCCGCCAAGCTCGGTCTACAGGTTCCTAGAATCACGTCCGACTTCCGTGGTGCATTGGCCCCTATCCGGCTTGGGCGTTCAGGCCAGCTACGGCGGCGCCTCCCTTTTCATGCATTATTTGATCCAACAATACGGAGACCTGGCGAATATCAAACCGCTGCTGGCGCAACCCGAAGACGGAATCGAAGGCATCGAAGCGTATTTGGCGACACTCGGCCACTCAGCGAAATTCCGCGATGTCTTCGCCAATTGGATGACGGCCAACGTTCTAGATCAAGAATCGGGCCCGTACTCCTATCCCGGCCTGAAGGTTAAAGCTCGGCATCATCGAACCATCAGCAGCTATACCAAGCTGGAATCCTTTGTGCCCCAATTCGCACCGGAATACACTCGCATCAACCCGCCGGCCGGGCCTTTCATCTTAACCTTTGCCGCACCCTCGGCAACCCAATTGCTGCCTGTAGACGTGGGCGCCCAAGGATGCTGGTGGAGCAATTCCGGGGATTCCATCAGCACGACATTGACCCGGACCTTAGACCTGACTGGCGGGCAACAAATCACGCTGGATTACCAGGTATGGTATGAATTGGAAGAGGACTGGGATTATGCCTATCTACAGGTGTCGGAAGACGGCGGACAGACGTGGACCATAATACGCACGCCAAACGCATCCCCGGCCAACCCCATCGGCAACGGTTATGGACCGGGATACACCGGCTCAAGCTCAAGATGGCTAGACCAGTCCATCGATCTGACGCCCTACGCCGGCAAAGAGGTCCATCTCCGCTTCCAGTACATTACCGACGACGCCGTCAACGGTTCAGGCTTGTGCGTGCGCCGGCTTTCGCTCTCGATAGACTCCCCTGACGGCGCCCCACCGCGGACTCTCTCTCATGCTGGCTGGAATCCAGACGGATTCGCCTTCGTGGACAACCAGGTTCGCCAGGATTACATCGTGCAGGTAATTTGGGAGACTGACTCAGGCCGGGTAAAGACATTAGAATTAGAAGTTGGTGAAAACGGGGGCTGGATAGGGGAGTTGCTGGTCGACGAACTTGAGGCGGTGGATAACCTGGTTGTGGCCGTAGCCGCACTGGCGCCCAAAACCAGGGTTCAGGCCCATTACTCATTGACGGTGGCGCCGGCCCCGTAAACACCCGGTCGCCTGAATTTAGTATCAACCAATGCCTTCCCGCAAAACGCCCCACGCAGTCAAGTCTGCGGATAATATTGGATTTAGAATTCATTAGATTAGAGATGAGACAGCCATGGCTATTACACTACGGCCCGGCGCCCTTGGAGATGCTGAGGAGTGTGGCCAGATCATTTATGACGCTTTCGGAGCGATCGCCGGCCAGCACAATTTTCCTTCGGACTTCCCCGCGCTGGGCAAGCCGCTCCAGGCTGCGTTTCAAGGCGTTCCTGGGGTCTCCGTCAAAAGCGTCGCCTGCAGGTGTGCGTATGTCGCAAAACATCGGGGCCACCGCGTTTTGCCGAGGCCGCCAGGGGAGAAGCGTGAACGTCGCCGGATCTGGGAAGGCGCGCATGTCGCTTTCGTTGGTGCGGACAAATCCCTCGATTGACGCGCCGTCAAAACCGACACCCTGCTCGATGGCGTCTTCCAAGTCGTCTACGGCTATGGCAAACCCTTTCAGGTTCCCCAGGATGTCGGTGAACCATAACCGAATGAACTTAACATCGTTTTCCTGGGCGCTGCGCAATACGAAATCGCGCTCCGCAGCCCTATCTTGCTCCATGCCGGCATCCCCTTGTCGCCCCGGAACTAGAGATGGCTCGTCCTGTGAAACTCAACAGCCGAACCATTCCCGGCTTTCCGGTTAAATTTTGCAGGGAACCTTTTACAAGATTGTCGTCAGGCTATATACGCGGATTCGGAATGCTGGGAGATATCCAGTCCAGATTCCTCCTCCGTCTGGCTCGCCCGGATTCCAATGGTGTATTTCAAGGCTAGAAGTATGATGGACGTGGCCACGAATGCCCAACCCCAGGATACTCCAATAGCAATGAGCTGAGCGACGATCTGCTCGCCCCGGGTCACGCCGTCGCCCAGCGATGCAAAGCCTATGCCCACGAATAATCCGGTGGCTAGGGCGCCCCACGTGCCACCAACTCCGTGAACACCCCATACCGCCAGGGCATCATCCACTTTCAGGGTAAGGAGCAATTTTACCGCTCCGTAACAAACCACGCTAGCACCGGCGCCAATGACCAGAGCCGACATAGGTCCGACAAATCCAGCTGCCGGCGTGATCGCCACCAGTCCCGCCACCGCCCCGGATGCAGCGCCAATTATGCTGGGCTTGCCGTCGAATAGCCAAGACATGATCACCCACGTAACCAAAGCGGCCGCGGCCGCGGTATTAGTCACCACAAAGGCATTGACGGCGGCGCCGTCTGCCGCCAGAGCGCTCCCTGCGTTGAATCCGAACCACCCAAACCACAGCAAGCCAGCGCCAAGCACCACCATCGGAACGTTGTGCGGAGGCATCGCCTGCTCCCCGAACCCGATCCGTTTGCCGATTATGATCGACGCCGCCAGGGCCGCAACTCCAGCGTTGATGTGGACAACCGTTCCACCGGCGAAATCCAGAGCGCCGAGGCTGCCCAACCATCCGCCGCCCCAAACCCAGTGGGCCATGGGCGCGTAAACGATGGTGACCCACAACACGGTGAAGATGGCAAATGCGCTGAACTTCATCCGGTCGGCGAAAGCGCCGGTGATCAACGCGGGAGTGATTATGGCGAACATGGCCTGGAAGATCATGAACGCCTGTTGGGGAATCTGGGTGCCGGGGTATAACTCTGTGGCCGAGACACCACGCAATCCGAACAATTCTAGATTACCTACGAAGCCCCAGCCGTTCCACGAAGGACCAAAGGCCAGGCTGTACCCCCACAGCACCCAAACCACGCCCACGATGCCCATGCACGATAAGCTGTACATGATGGTGGAAGTGGTGTTCTTTCGCCGAGACAGTCCTCCGTAGAAGAAAGCCAATCCCGGGGTCATCAACAGAACCAGTGCCGAACTGGCCAATACCCAAGCAGTATCACCTGTATTCATCGCTATTCCACCTTCTCCTCATTAGGTTGAATAGATACAGGCCCACACCGACATATTCGTCGAAAGTATGGGCCCGTCCTTATCGTTCTTTGAATTTTAACCCGCAGCTGCCATAAAGCACCACGGCCAGGAATCTTCTTTGACTAGTTACTTACGGAGAAACTTTCGAGGCAAAACCACCCAAACCCCAAACAGTGCTGCGAATACCGCTCCGGCCAAAATCGCTTCCATCGTTTCCTCCGCCACTAAATGGTCCGTCTACTATTTTTATGCACCGGTGTTACAGATACTTTTCCAGTTTGTTAAATCCGTGTTACATTTTCTGGCTGTCCACACCTAAATGCTCTCCGGCGGCATGCAAAGTTTGGCCGAGATCAACACCAAACCTGTTTCGGGATCGGGACAACAAGACACATGGGGCGCGGCGACGCGCCCCATGTGTCTTCCCTTGAGGACAAGGGCTAGGTTAGTGGGAGGGCAGGCTTAGTCGCTGGCGCCGGGGACCAAATTCCCGCCATAGGCTGCGATCCCGTGTTCCGATACGTCCAACCCAGCCATCTCTTCCTCCGGCGTGGCCCGGATTCCCATGGTGGTTTTTAATAGCAGGAACAGAGCAAATCCGGTGGCCAGACCCCAGGCCAACACCACGCCCATGCTGATGAGTTGGGAAACGATCTGAAGCGTGTTTCCCACCACCAGGCCGCTAACCCCGTTGTTTCCGTTGGCGAAGATTCCCACCGCCAACAGACCCCACAATCCGGTAACCCCGTGGACGGATATAGCGCTCACCGGATCATCGATCTTGAACACCTTTTCAATCGCGATTACAGACCCCATCATGATGGGAGCGGCGATTGCGCCGATCACCACGGCGGACCATGGTTCGACAAAGGCGGCTCCGGCGGTTATGCCCACCAATCCGGCAAGGGCGCCGTTGCAGGCCATCAAAATGTCGGTGGTCCCATTTCGCATAAGTTGTATGTATAGCGCCACCACGGCGCCCGTGGCCCCAGCGAGCAGCGTGTTTATGGCGTTGAGGCCCATGGAATCGTAGGTATTTATGTTGAAGCCGAACCAGCCAAAGAAGAGGATGAATGTTCCCACCACTACGAAGGGAACGCTATGCCCCAAAATGACGTTGGCTGAGCCGTCGGCGTTGTACTTGCCTATTCTCGGTCCCACGACTGCGGCCCCAGCCAAGGCGACAAAGCCTCCCACGGCATGCACAACACCGGAACCGGCATAATCAGCCGCGGCGGGAAGGCCGATGCTGTCCAAAGAGCCCAGCCATCCGCCGCCCCAGACCCAGTGGCCATACAGAGGATAGATGATCGCGCCGATGATGAAGCTATAGGCCAAATACGCCTGGGTTTTGGTCCGCTCCGCCATCGCCCCGGCCACGATCGTGGCGGCGGTGCCCGCGAACACCATCTGGAACACCCAGTCCACGTAGGTCTGGCCATCGGCTGATTCGGTTAGGAAAAAGTTGGTGCTGCCGGTGATGCCAGCCAAAGAGGTACCCCACATCAGAGCGAAGCCAAAGGCCCAGAAGGACAAGGATGCTATGGCAAAGTCCATAAAGCTTTTGGTCATGTAGTTGGTGGTGTTCTTTGCTCGAATCAAGCCCGCTCCCAAAAAGGCGAAACCGGCCTGCATGAAAAACACCAAAAACGCGCCCACCATCCAGATGATGTTGGCGTCTTGGTCCAATTTTTTACCATCAACACCAGATGTGACGTCCTGAGCGAAAGCCACGTTGTAACCCGCCAAGATACCCGCTGCAAATAGAGCGGCAATCACCAAGGGCAACACCCGGCGCAACGTGAATCCGCTTCTTCCGGATCTCCTTATCGCTTGAACACGCATAATTCCTCCGACTCTGATCGTGTTTACGCATGATATCGACGCAATATTACGCTTAGATTACCTGTTTGTTACTTCTAAATTACGGATTTGTTAAATGCTTGTTAAATCTCCACCGAACCCCAACACCAGGATCGCGATCGGAGCACCAATGGCCCGGGCATGAATAAAAGGCGGCCTTCCAGCCGCCCTTTTCCCGTCCTCGCCGCGCCCCTCGTATGGGCCTAGAAGCCTGGCCGGAAAGCCATTGGCCGGGTTTCGCACTACGCCAAGCAGGCGTATTCCAGTCTTATACGGCATGGTAGTGTATGCAATACGTTTCAATAACCAACTGTTACATCGACAACCGACGTTAAGAAAACGACGGCTTGGGGAGAATCGGGGTTTCCGTCCGAGTTTCTAGGCGAAAGAAGTGATGACCATTTAGATTACGGCTTCTCGATGGGAGCGTTGACTATGCTGCCCCATTCGGTCCAAGAACCGTCGTAGTTCCGGGTATTCGCGTAACCCAACAGTTGGGTCAGCACAAACCAGGTGTGGGACGAGCGTTCGCCGATTCGGCAATAAGCAATGGTCTCTTTACTGCCGTCGATGCCCTTCCCGCCGTACAGCGCCGCCAGGTCGTCGGCGGTCTTGAAGCTGCCGTCCTCGGCCACGGCCTGTCCCCAGGGAATGTTGGCCGCGCCGGGGATGTGTCCGCCCCGTTGGGATCCTTCCTGGGGGAGGTTTTCCGGGGCTAGCAACTCGCCGCTGAATTCAGCGGGCGCCCGTACGTCCACCAGGGAGATATTGCCGGCGCCAACAGCGCCCAGCACGTAATCCCGGTAAGCTCGGATGCTTTCGTTCGGATCCGCCGCCCGGTATGTTTTAGCAGCATGGTTCGACGCTTCAGTCACTGTTGGCCTTCCCTCGGCAAGCCATTTGACGCGTCCGCCGTCCATCAGGCGCACGTCCTGGTGGCCGTAATATTTCATCTGCCAGAAAGCCCAGGCGGCGAACCAGTTGTTGTTGTCGCCGTAAAGAATCACCGATGTGTTGTTGTCGACGCCGGCGCTGCCCAGGAGTTGCTCCATATCAGCTTTGCTAATGACGTCACGGCGAAGGGTCTGTTGCAATTGGTTATGCCAATCCCAACCCAAAGCTCCCGCTACGTGGCCTTGCTCGTAGGCAGATGTGTCGACGTCTACTTCGATCAGACGGACGTTGGGGTCGCTCCCGTGTTGAGAGACCCACTCGGTGGTGACTAATGATTCGGGATGGGCGTATTCAGCCATGTCAGACCTCCAATAATATTTGCCGCTTGATTTGGGTTACCCCCGGCCCCCAGCTTCGGGCATCAAACTTCCGTTCCGTAGAGGGACAAAGGATTCGCCTGGCCGCGATGCCTCTGGCCTCGTCCACTTCGTTCGGCCGAATCTGGTCAACCGTGGATCTTGACCAGAGGGCCGAAGTTTCAATCAGGACGGGTCAACCCACCGGGATTGTACAACTGCTGGGGCGTCGCCGCATCATAAATCTTGGTGGCCATTAACATCCGGCGGGACACACCCTCGTGCGAGTCTGCGGACCACAAGGGATTCCCACATTGCTAATAGCTATATTTTTAGGTGTAACTGGGGTCATAACCTTTGCTTTTTCATCGTTGCTCCCTTAAGATTGGAGTGGAATATACTATCACGCAGACGTAGGGTTACTTGGGATATATGTTTCTAGCTGGGCATATCCAGTAGGGATTTGGGAGCAAAGGATAAGCATGGGAAGTAATCGGTGGATGAGAAATGGATTCGTCTATCTTCTGGTGATCATCGGTGTCATTGTTATCTTCTACACCCTGTTGCCCAGTTTTGGAAGCAGCGCCGAGCAACCTGTAACCACTGTGATCTCCATGGCCAAGAACCACGAACTGCGGGAAGTAGTGGTCGATGGCAGAAAGCTGACGGCCTATCCGAAAGTAGGGTCAGGCTCCATGGGCGACCGGTTCGTCAGCCGAATAGGCAGTGGCACCGATGTGATCACACTCCTGGTGGAAAGCGGCGTGGAGGTTGGTCCACCCAATGGCGTGGACGTGATATTCAAAGGCTCTAGCGGCCTCAGCAGCTTTTTCGGGCTTATCATAAACTTCCTGCCGGTGATCATCTTCGGCGGCTTGATCCTGTTCATGATGCGCCAGGCCCAGGGCAGCAACAATCAGACCATGAGCTTTGGACGAAGTAAGGCGAAAATGATGCCGTTCAACCGCCCCACTGTCTCATTCGATGACGTGGCCGGCATAGACGAGGCCAAAGCCGAGTTGGCCGAGGTGGTGGAGTTCCTAAAGTTCCCTGAGCGGTTCATGGCCTTGGGAGCGCGAATCCCAAAGGGTGTTCTTCTGGTGGGACAGCCTGGCACCGGCAAGACTCTGATGGCAAGGGCCGTGGCTGGCGAGGCGGGCGTGCCTTTCTTCCACATTAGTGGCAGCGAATTCGTGGAAATGTTTGTGGGCGTAGGCGCGGCCAGGGTCCGCGATCTATTCGAGCAGGCAAAACGCAACGCTCCATGCATCGTATTCGTCGACGAGATAGACGCAGTCGGCCGTCACCGCGGCGCTGGTCTGGGAGGCGGTCACGACGAACGAGAGCAGACTCTGAACCAAATTCTGGTGGAAATGGACGGTTTTGAGACTAACACCAACATCATCGTCCTCGCCGCCACTAACCGCCCGGACATTTTGGACCCCGCCCTTTTGCGGCCCGGCAGATTCGACCGCCGGGTAACCATTGACCTCCCAGATGTAAGGGGACGTCAGGCCATTCTAAAAGTCCACTCAGCCGGCAAGCCGCTTGCCCCGGAGATCGTCCTGGATACCCTAGCCAAACAGACTCCGGGATTCAGCGGTGCTGATCTTGCCAACTTGGTTAACGAGGCGGCCATAATGGCGGCCCGCCTTAACAAAAAATCCATCTTCATGTCCGATTTTGAAGAGGCAGTAGAGCGCATCATCGCCGGACCCGAGAGAAAGAGCCGGGTCATCATGCAGCGGGAAAAAGAGATGACGGCTTACCATGAGGGAGGCCACGCGTTGGTCGCCTGGCTGCTGCCCCATGCCGACCGGGTGCATAAGATATCTATAGTGTCACGGGGTAATATGGGCGGTCACACGTCGCTTTTACCCGACGAAGACCGTTATCTGTGGACCAAGAACCAGTTTGATGACATGCTGGCGGTGATGATGGGAGGCCGCGTGGCTGAGCAGCAGATCTTCGGTGAAATCACCACGGGCGCCAGTAATGATATTGAACGGGCCACAAAAACCGCTCTGGGCATGATAAAGAAATACGGCATGAGCGATTCTTTAGGACCGCGAACCTTTGGGAAACGGGAAGAGATGGTGTTCCTAGGCAGGGAGATTAGCGAAGAGCGGGACTATGGCGACAAGGTGGCTGAACAGATTGACGAAGAAGTAAAAGATTTGATCAACATGGCCTACCGCAGGGCGGAAGAGCTTCTGGTGACCAACAAGCCCAAGTTGGTCAAGCTGGCCGAATACCTGATCGAGTACGAGGTCGTGTCCGGTGAAAACTTGAACCGCCTATTCAACGACGAGGATATAAGCGACGAACCCGGAAGCCCCGCGACGCCGCCTGAGGCTCCTCCCGAAGCCCCGGCATATACCCCGCCGCCACAGCCCGTGACGCCCCAACCGGCGCCGAACCTGGGCTCCCATTCGGACCCCGGCATTTCCGTTTCGGCAGGTGACGACGGCGAATAGCACTACCCCCGACTATGGGCCTCCAGGCAAGTCCTATAGTCGGCACGAGGCCGCGCCTGCAGCCTCCACTAGGCGTTGGGGTCGGCAACCGGCTGCGGCTAGGCTTGATCTCCTTCCAGAGGCAACTGACGGTAATAAATGCCCCATTGACCCATGAGGTCGCGCACTCCAGCATGGTCCAACGCCACCAATTCTCGAAAAAAACCGGCCAGCGCGTGGGCGGGCGCCTTTTCCGCGTTGCAAACCCAACTCCGCTCGGCGGGCACCACATAGACGAGGCCGCTCTGGTGTTCACACGTGACCTGTATCCGGGTCATATCGCTTCCCTGGTTAACGGTTAGGCCGTTGTCAGCCATGAGATGATTCCTCCGCGTAATATGATGGGCCGCTTTTACATCGAGCCAGCCCGTGTATGACGTAATGTTACATGACCATTAAAACACGAGCGCTGGCCGGAATGACTTGATGCTCACAACGGAGTATTACCGGATGCCAAGCGGCGCCATAGGCCACCAAAACAGCCTTGCTGAAGCGCCGATTCTCCAAACAGTTCGCAATATGGTTCATGCTTCATGGCCTATCGTTTCCTGAAGATGTTAGAATCTAAAAGGCCAAAGCGCCAACCGCGCGGGCAAAGGCCCACGCTGGGATAGCTTAATGCTAAGAGAGGACTTTACATGTACCCACCGGGAGGACCCAGGCAACCCGAATTAAACTTCGAACAAATCATCGCCGGCGTGCGGGCGAATATTGGAAAGATCACCGGGCGCCTTGGCGGCGGGTTGACCGGCTTGGCGGTGGTGTTGATCATCGGACTCATCGCCGTCATCTGGGCGGCCAGCGGCATCTACACGATCAGCCCTGGTGAGCAAGCCGCCCTAAGGTTCTTTGGAGAGGCTCAACAGCCACCGGTGGCCGAAACGGGTCTACACTGGTGGTGGCCTACTCCCGTGGGCAAAAAGGACGTGTTCCTAGTCAACCAAGTGCGGCGGATGGAGTTGGGATTTCGCAGCGGCCTGGGCGAAGACGCACCCGTACTCGACGAAGCACTAATGATCAGCGGCGACTTGAATATCGTCGACGTGCGGATGGTTGTTCAGTACGACATCGCGAACCTGACCGATTTCCTGTTCCGGGTCGATGATCCCGGCGCGCCCGACCGGGACATCCCTGCTGGCCAGCCCGACGGACTCACTCTAAAGGACGCAGCCGAGTCCGCCTTACGATTGGTGGTGGGCCAGCGGTCCATCGGTGATGTGTTAGCGGAAGAGCGCATAACGATCGAAGCGAATACCAAAGAAAGATTGCAGAAGCTTCTGAACGGCTACAGTACGGGGATTAACGTTATCAGCGTCGTGCTGCAAAACGTCCAGGCCCCAGAAGAGGTACGGGCGGCGTTCAACGACGTGTTGCAGGCCAGGCAAGACAAAGTGACCGCAGTAAACCAGGCCCAGGCATACCAGAACCAGGTGGAACCTGAGGCCAGGGGTCAAGCAGAGCAGATAATTCAACCGGCCGAGGCTTTCAAAGAAGCTCGTATTGCCAGGGCCAAGGGTGAAGCGGAGCGGTTCACATCAGTGCTGACAGAGTACCGGGATTCCAAGGAAGTAACCCGGCAACGCCTCTATCTGGAGGCCATGGAAGACATTCTGCCAATCGTAACCAAGATCATCGTGTCGCCGGAAGCCGAAGCCCTTTTGATCCTGGGTGGTGGCGGCGGCGGCAACAGGTTGATACCGGTGCCCGTCGGTCCAAGCCCTCAACCCTAACCAGCACCTAATTATTAAGATAAGAGGCATCAATGAAAACCTTGATTGGCCTGGTCGTGATCGTAGTCATAGCCCTAATATTCATAAATACCGGCCTTTACGTAGTGGATGAAAAGGAACAGGTCATCGTCACCCGGTTCGGTCAAGTACAATCGGTCACCCGGGACTCGGGGCTCTACATCAAATTACCGTTTGTCGATACCGCAACCAGGTACGACCGGCGGGTCCTGCGCATCGATGCTCCGCCCGAGCGCATGCTAGACAGGGACATCAACATCCTTGAGATTGACGCCTACGCCCGGTACACCATCATCGACCCGGTGCAATTCCGCAAAACCTTGCAATCGGAAGAGAACGCCCGCCGGGTTTTGGGCCAGAGGATCAACGCGGCCCTTCGCGCCGAAGTGGCGGATAGGAGCCGGGAACAGATCATCGGCGGAGACGTGGAACTAGATGGCGACGGCAACCCAGTGACCGACGCAGAGGGTAACTCGCAGGTGTCCGCCACCGAAAACCGGGCCATAATGCTGGGTGAAGTGCTGACGGCCATACGAGATGAATTGGCCGCGGAACCGGAGTCGTTTGGCATCATCATGCTCGACGTGCGCATCAAACGCGCCGACTTCCCTGGCGAAGTTTCCGGCAGGGTTTTCGAACGGATGCGCTCCGACCGGGAAAAGATAGGCCGCCAACTGCGGGCCGAGGGTGAAGAAGAATCCCGCCGGCGCCGGGCGGAAGCCGACCGGAGGGTGGAGGTCATCCTGGCTGAGGCAGACCAGGAAGCCAACCGCCTCAGGGGTGAAGGCGAAGCCGAAGCGATCAAGATCCTAGCGGATTCCCTCAACGAAGATCCCGAATTCTTCGCCTTTCAAAGAAGTCTAGAGGCCTACAGGTCAGTCTTTAACCAGCAGACCACGGTCATCCTGTCTACGGATGCACCCATCTTCAAGTTCCTGCAAGGTCCCGGCTCGGCGGAGGAGAGTGGCGCACCATAGGCGCCATCTCCTTAGAAATCGGCATCACAAACCCGCCGGCCGGTGAGTCCATGCCGTGGGACCTATGACCGCCGTCTGACTGGGGATCACCCATCGGTAATGGAGTCAGTTGGGGTGGCTGTGAATTGAAGATCCACGAACACCAGGCCAAAGACATTTTCGCCAGCTACGGCATTCCCGTGCCTAAAGGCGAGGTAGCCACCACTCCCGATGAAGCTGGCCAGGCGGTAGGCCGAATGGGCGGCCGCGCGATCATTAAGGCCCAGGTCCACGCCGGCGGCAGGGGTAAAGCGGGCGGAATCAAGGTTATCCATTCGCCGGAAGAAGCCGTGGAATTCTCCTCCGGATTGTTGGGTAAAAACCTGGTTACTCCCCAAACCGGCGAAGCCGGTGTGCCGGTCAGCCGCCTTCTGGTGGAAGAATTATCCAGCATTTCCAGAGAATTGTATCTGGCCATCACCGTAGACCGCGGCCGATGTTTGCCTGTGATGCTGGTTAGCAAATCGGGCGGAATGGACATCGAAGAAGTGGCCGCCTCCGACCCCGACTCCATCCACGCTGAAGCCATAGACCCGGTGCTGGGATTCCTGCCTTATCAGGCGCGTAGGCTGGCGGATAAGCTGGACCTGGAACAGGTCGCCTTTGGCATGGCGCACCAGATCATGTCGGGGTTGTACCGGCTCTTCGTCCAGCGAGACTGCTCGTTGGTAGAGATAAACCCCCTGGTCGTAACCACCGGCGGTGATCTCATCGCCGTAGACGCCAAGGTCAATCTGGAGGATGACGCCCTTTTTCGCCATCCCGACATCCTAGACCTGGCCGACCCCTCCCAAGAAAACGATCTTGAGACCCAAGCCGCCGCTTTGAACGTCGCCTACGTCAAGCTCGACGGAAACGTTGGCTGTTTGGTAAACGGCGCCGGTCTGGCCATGGCGACTATGGACGTGATCAGCACCGTGGGCGCGGCCCCCGCAAATTTCCTGGACGTGGGAGGCGGCGCCAGCGAGGAGAAGGTCGCCGGAGCGGTGGCGATTATTCTTTCGGACCCTGATGTAGACCGCATGCTGGTGAATATCTTCGGGGGCATCCTCCGCTGCGACATAGCGGCTCAAGGAATCGTTCAAGCCTATAAAAACACCGGCTCATCGCTGCCCCTTGCCGTCCGCATGCTCGGGACCAACGTCGAACAAGGCAAATCCATCTTGCGAGAATCGGGCTTGGATGTGACGTTCGCCGACACTATGATCGAGGCAGCTAACACGATTTCAACAATCCGTTGACCTGGGTTTTGATCCGAGTTGAAGTTGAAGGCGTTCCGAGCAGGCGGGAGCTGGCCGGTTAGCTGCAAATCTCTCCCGGAGTTAATGCCTACATGGGCATTCTGATAAACGAGAATTCCCGCGTCTTGGTTCAGGGGATCACCGGCCGTGAGGGTGGTTTCCATGCCAGTTCTTGCCGCGAATACGGGACCAACGTGGTGGCGGGGGTAACCCCCGGCAGAGGCGGCCAAACCGCCGAGGGGAACATTCCCGTGTTCGATTCGGTGGAGGAGGCCGTTGGCGAGACGGGCGCCAACGTGTCTTTAATCTTCGTCCCCGCCAGAGCCGCTATGGACGCCGTGGTCGAAGCAGCCGATGCCAAAATCGAATTGGTTATCTGCATATCCGAGGGTATCCCGGTGCAGGATATGGTGAAACTAGACCGGTACCTGGACAACAAGGGCGTGCGTCTAATCGGACCTAACTGCCCGGGATTGATCAATCCTGGCGCCTCATGCAAGGTCGGGATCATGCCCGGTTCGATTCATCTCCCAGGCCGGACCGGAGTGGTTTCCCGCAGCGGCACGCTGACCTACGAAGCGGTGGCCCAACTCACGGCGCTGGGCATCGGCCAATCGAGTTGTATCGGCATCGGCGGAGATCCTATTATCGGCACCAATTTCGTCGACGTCCTGCGCCTTTTTGATGAAGACCCGGACACCGACCAAGTGGTCTTGATCGGCGAGATCGGCGGGTCTATGGAGCAGGATGCGGCTGCCTTTATCAAAGGCGGGTTCTCAAAACCGGTTTGCGCCCTCATCGTGGGCGCCACAGCCCCTCCCGGCAAGAGGATGGGCCATGCCGGCGCCATCATCACCGGGGACAGCGGACGCGCCGAATCCAAAGTCAAAGCCCTCAAGGATGCGGGCGCCATAATCATTCCCACTCCTTCAGATATCGCTGAAACAGCCAGAAAGCTCATGGAATCCGCCAAGAGATGAGCGCCCGGCGCCACCGCCCATCCGGCGCCGGTGTCCCGTAAGCCGCTATGCCCGCTAGGTTCGACTATGATCGACTGAGACCATTGGGCACCCTGGTATACTAAAATGGCCCTTCAATGACGTTTATGATCACTGCTGGTATGCGTCGGGGGGACTTTCCTTAGAGTAATTCAATGAAATACGAAACCGTCATAGGGCTGGAAGTGCATGTCCAACTCCAGACCCAGAGCAAAATGTTCTGCTCGTGCCGCGCCGATTACCAGGCAGCGCCCGCCAATCACCGGGTTTGCCCAGTTTGCTTGGGGCTACCCGGCGCCCTGCCGGTCATCAACCGCAAGGCTGTGGAATACACGATAATGACCGGGTTGGCTCTGGACTGCAGCATTCCCAGTTACACCAAATTCGACCGGAAAAACTATCCCTACCCGGACCTCATGAAGGGCTACCAGATTTCCCAATACGATCTTCCCTTAGCACTGGAAGGCCATTTGGATATTTGTGTCGATGGGGAAGACGCCCGGGTGGGCATCGAAAGAGTTCACCTGGAAGAGGATGTGGCCAAGCTGCACCATCACCCTTCTACTGGCGGTGAGTCTTACAGTCTGGTGGACGTCAACCGGGCGGGCGTTCCTTTGATGGAGGTCGTCAGCAAGCCAGACATGCGCTCCGCGGAACAGGCACGGGCCTACCTGACGACGTTGCACTCCATTTTGCAATACCTGAACGTAACCACCGCCAATATGCAGGACGGCAGTTTCCGTTGCGACGCCAACATCAGCCTGCGTCCTGTGGGCGAGACCGAACTGGGAACCAAAGCGGAAGTCAAAAACATGAACAGTTTCCGTGGGGTGTTCCTTGCCCTCAAACATGAAGAAACACGCCAGCGCAAAATCCTTGAGGACGGCGGCCGGGTGATCCAGGAAACCCGAGGTTGGTCAGAGGCTCGGAATGTCACATTCTCCCAAAGGAGCAAGGAGTCAGCCCACGATTACCGGTACTTTCCCGAGCCCGATCTGCCCCCGCTTACCATCGACCAGGATTGGGTGGAAGAGATTCGAGGCCGATTGCCCGAATTGGCCGGCCAGCGAAGCGCCCGCTTTACGCAACAATACGGACTCCCGGAATACGATTCAGGCCTCCTGACCAGCTCTAAATCCATGGCGGACTTCTACGAGGATGCGCTGGCCGGCGATTCGGGCGCCGGAATGACCGGAGGCGTACTCGCTAAAACCCTAAGCAACTGGATGCTGGGAGACCTTAGCCGCCTCCTCAATATAGAGAATCTGGAAATCTCCCAGTCCAGAGTGACCCCCAGCAACCTGGTAGAATTGATAGGGTTGGTGGATTCCGGGGCAATCAGCAATAACACGGCCAAGACCGTCTTAGAGGATGCATTCAACACCGGAGTCTCCCCCGCGAAAGTCGTCAAAGACAATGGGTACGCCCAGATAAACGATTCTTCGGTGTTGGAATCTGCGGTAACCCAAGCGCTAGAGGACAATCCTAAAGCCGTGGAAGACTACAAGAATGGGAAGGACACGGCCGCCAAGTTCTTAGTAGGCCAGGTCATGAAAATCACCAAAGGCCAAGCCAAGCCGGACCTGGTGAACCAGCTAGTTCAAGAAGGATTGGAAGCCGTCAGGTAGGAAGTGCGACGGCGGCCAGCCTGCTAAATTTCGGGAAAATAGTCCGCCATTGGGGAAAGGCATCGTCGAGGTAACTCTTTGGGCATTTATCTAAACATAGTGCAGATATTGGTTTCGGTCTTGATTCTTGTGGTCATATTAAGTCAGGTAAAAGAGGGTGGCGGAGGATTATTCGGCAGCGCCCAATCTTCGGTCAGGACCCGCCGCGGCTTAGAGAAGACCCTATTTCAGTTCACAATATTCCTGGTGGGTCTATTCTTGATCATATCGATTGCAAGTGTGCGTTTCAGTAGTTAGGCATCAGAATCCACGTAAATCGTCATTCAAGCCCTCCGGCGTTCTTTGACCTCCCGGACGGAATCTCCGGAATCTCCAATCATTGTGTTGACCACCGACTTCGGCGCCAGCAGTCCGGCCGTTGGCGTGATGAAAGGGGTGATCCTAACCATAAATCCCCATGCTAATATCGTCGACCTCACCCACCGGATAGATCCCCAGAACGTCCTCCAGGGCGCCCGTACTTTAGGCGGCAGCCACCGGTATTTCCCCAAACAATCCATCCACGTGGCGGTGGTGGACCCCGGTGTTGGCACCAACCGGCAAGCCTTGCTCCTGACTACACCCCAAGGGCGTTTCGTGGCGCCCGACAATGGCCTGCTCAGCATGGTGATACGCGATTATATGCCGGACCCGCCGGCCTCCAGCGGCCCCGTTTCGATTCCACCAGGATGCTCCGCCCGCGCTTTGACCCAGCCCCGATTTTGGCTTAATCCGGTCAGCAATACCTTCCATGGCCGAGACATCTTCTCACCGGTGGCCGCCCACCTCTCCCTTGGAGTGGCGGAACACGAAGTCGGACCCGCCGTTGAACAAATGATTTACCTGGCCGCCCCGCAACCGTCGATAGAGCCATTGGGGCATGGCAGCGAGATTCGCGGCGAAGTCGTCCACGGCGACCATTTTGGCAACCTGGTGACCAATATCACAGTCCAAGACCTGGGCCAAGCCAGAAGCGTAACGGTGGAGATCAAAGGACGGGAAGTACCGCGCCTGAGCAAGACATTCCACAATGCCCATCCCGATGCCGGTGGCATGCTTGTCGCCCTGATAAGCAGCAGCGGCTACCTAGAGATTGCCGTGCCTGACGGCAGCGCCGCCCAATATCTGGGCGCCGAAGCAGGAGAGACGGTAACCGTCCGCACCAACAACACCGCTGATTCATCCAACCCTTCAGCCCCGATAGCTGATGGCTGATGGCTGACATCTGGCCTCCTCCGCGGCCATTGACATCGTTTCACCCCGTGCTAGGATTGGGAAAATTCAACCTGGGATCCCAACGTCACCGCTAATGGGGGCCGGAATGGAACTGGACCGAGAAACTCTGCTCAAGCTCTACACCACGATGGCTACCATCCGAAACTTCGAGGAACGGGGCATCCCTGAAACGGGACAACGGGCCATGTCGGCCTCGGTGCATTCCTCCGCTGGCCAAGAGGCCGTGCCCACGGGTGTATGCGCCCACCTGACAAACGAGGACTACATCGGCAGCACCCACCGGGGGCATGGCCATTGCATCGCCAAGGGAGTCGATCCAAAGCTGATGATGGCCGAGTTGTTTGGCCGGTCCACCGGCCCTAACAAGGGTAAGGGCGGGTCGATGCACATTTGCGACATGAGCAAGGGGATGCTGGGAACCAACGGCGTGGTAGCCGCCAGCGTGCCCTTGGCCGTGGGCGCCGCCCTGACGTCCAAACTGAAAAACCTGGGCCGTGTCGCCATTGCCTTTTTCGGAGACGGAGGCGCCAACCAGGGAGTGCTCCACGAGTCCATGAACTTGGCGTCGGTTTGGAAGTTGCCGGTTATCTTCTGTTGCGAAAACAACGGTTACGCCGAGTCCACTCCCGTGGAGTACGGCCTCTCCGTCACGAATGTATCCGATCGCGCTCCGGGGTACAGCATGCCCGGGTTGCTGGTGGACGGCATGGATGTATTCGCCGTCTATGACGCCGCCGGGCAGGCCGTGGCCCGCGCCAGGGCCGGAGAAGGACCTACCCTGTTGGAGTGCCGCACATACCGCTTCTACGGCCATACCGTTTTCGACAATCCCCTGAGTTACCGGACCAAAGAGGAAGAGGATCATTGGCGGGCGCTTGACCCCCTCAAGCAATTCCGGGAGACCGTGATACCCCAGGGGGAGATCACGGTCGAAGAACTGGACCAGATAGACAAAGAAGCGGAACAGTATATGGAAGAGGCGATCAAGTTCGCCGACGAAAGCCCCATGCCAGAGCCGGCCGAACTGTACGACGACGTTTATGTAAATTACCCCAAGGAACTGCTTAAGCGAGGGACAAGCATGCTGGTCTAGCCCCTAGAAACTCGGACGGAAACCCCGATTCTCTCCAAGCTGCCGTTTTCTTAGCGACGATTGTCGATGTAACAGTGGGTTCTTGAACCGTATTACAGACACTATCATGCCACATAAGACTATAATACGTCTGTCTGGCGTAGCGCGAAACCCGGCCAATGGCTTTCCGGCCAGACCTCTAGGGGCGCGGCAAGCCGTGGCCCTACCCCTAGCTGATACCTGCTGAGGAGACGACTATGATCACCATGGCTGCCACAGGCACGCGGGAGATCCAGTATCGAGAAGCCATCAATGAGGCCATCCGCCAGGAGATGGAGCGGGATGAGTCGGTCATCATCATGGGCGAGGAGATCGCCGGGGGCGCGGGCCGCGAGCATCTAGGAATAGTCGACGCCTGGGGAGGGCCTTTCCGCACCACCGTGGGGTTGATCCAGCAATTCGGCAATCAGAGGGTGCTGGATACGCCGCTCTCCGAAGCCGCTTTCGTCGGGGCGGCCATCGGGGCAGCCTCCACCGGCATGCGCACCATTGCCGAGCTCATGTTCGTCGACTTCATCGGTGTGTGCATGGACCAACTGCTAAACAACGCCGCCAAGATGCGCTATATGTTCGGCGGCCAGATCACCGTGCCATTCACCCTCTTGACGCGCATCGGAGCTGGCTTTGGCAGCGCCGCCCAGCACTCGGAATCCTACTATTCCATTTTCAGCCACATCCCCGGGCTGAAGGGAGTATGCCCTTCCGACGCCTACACCGCGAAAGGGTTGCTAACTGCAGCCATTAGGGACGACGACCCGGTGGTTTATTTTGAACACAAGGGGCTGTACTCCACCACCAGCCAGGTTCCAGAGGAACCTTACGAACTGCCTTTGGGCAAAGCCAGAACCGTCCGGGAAGGAACGGACATCACCCTGGTGGGCATCTCAAAGATGACCTGGATCTGCACCGCCGCCGCCGAGGAATTGGCTAAATCGGGCATCGAGGCGGAAGTGGTGGACCTCCTCAGCATATCGCCCATCGACTACGACCACGTCATTGAATCGGTGAAGCGCACTCACCGGTTGGTGGTGGTGGATGAAGATACCCCGATATGCAGCCTGGCTTCCGAGATCTGCGCCAGGGTCGCCGAAGAAGCCTTCGACTATCTGGACGCTCCGCCTTCCCGGGTGACGTCCCCCCACACGCCGGTGCCCTACAGCCGTGCCTTGGAAAACAACTACATGCCTAACGAGGCTCGCGTAATTAGCACGGTTCAGCGTTTGCTGGCCCGGGGCTAGCGGAAAAACAGGCTGACTTTGATGTTCCATCCTGCCCGGTGGCCGTCTAGAAGCCCGGCTGAAAAGCCCTGCTGTGACGAGATGAGGTGGAGGATAACCAGTGGACTGGGCCAAGTCTGAGACTAAGGGCGACCCATCTGGCCGCGGCCAATATGAATTGGGCAGTAACGATGGGCGACCCGGCGGCGAGCCGGTCCGGTCTATTCTCTGGTTTATTGGGGGAGGAGCCTGAAGCCTGGGACATCATCCCCATCCTGGTAGCCACCAGGGTCAGGTTGGCCACCGTGGCTGCCAGGAGTAGCTGAAAGAGGGTCTTGGCCCGACCAAAGTAGCGAGATTGGCGGACCCCCAGTTGCACCAGCCGAGCCAGGCGATGCTCGACCACCTGCCGCCGGCTGCGGTATTCGGCGAAGCTCTCACTTTTCTGGAAGGCCCGGGCTTGTTGCAGGAGCGCCTCTTGGGGATGGAGAGTCACCGTACGGCCTTTGCCCTCTCCAGCTGCCACGCACTGGGACCGCAGGGGGCATACGCCACAGACCGCCGGGTCGAATTGAAAACTCTGGACCGGATAGGTCTGACCCAACCGGTTGGTCCGGGTGCCGAAGGTCCGCAAGGTGTGGGTAACATTACCGGCTGGGCAGGTGACGGTGCCGGCCGCCAGGTCGATCTGGAAGTCCTCTTTGGGGAAGTGGTCTTTTCTGGGACGACCCGGCACCTTGGCTATTAGCGTCCGACCGGCATCGGCAAAGGCCTGCCGCGTCCCGCCATCCCCATAGGCCGCCATCCCCATAGGCCGCATCCCCAATGGTCTCCTCCACAGCTATGCCCGTGTTCTCTTCACTCTGCTCCACCAGTTCCAGGACTCCGGTGTTGTCACCGGCATTGCCGGGCAGGATATCTACCGCGGTCACCAGTTGGGAATCGGTATCCACCACCACGGCAGCCTTATGTCCGTCGAAGCGTTTGCTGCTGCTTTTGCGCCCATGGCGCATCTCCGGGTCGTGCGCCGAAGGGACCCCGTCCCGGCTTACGCCATCCTTCAGGGCCGGACCATCCTCCTGCCGTTCCACATCTTGCAAGAGGAGTTGCCCCAAGAGTTCCGCTGCTTCTCCAATAGCCTGGCGCTCAGGACTATCTGCGGGAAATCTACCTTGGGCCTGACGGGCCAGTTCCAATACCAGGTCAGCATCGGCTACTATCTTCTGCAGTAAGGCTTGCCGCTCTTTCTTGTTGTCCCAGTCAATCCCCGCCTCTCCCTTCACACTGGAGCCAAAGTAAAGCTCCAGGCCGTGTCTCAAGGCCCACTCCTCGGCCCGGGTCCCATCCAGTTGGGCCAGTGCCCGGACCACCTGGACGATGCCGTCGGCCAGCAGGTTGTAGGTGTCCTTGACCGCTCCCCGGCCCAGAATGTAGGTGGTGTCCACCGCCACCTTCATCCGCCGTCCTTTCAGGCAGCCGGTCTGCCGGGCGAATTGGAAGCTGCGCTGAAAGACGGCCCGCACCCGGTCGTGGAGGATCAGCTGGGCTCGAAACAGTTGCAGGGTGCTCTTGGCAAAGGGACGGTCCTCCACCTCAATCCCCAACGCCACCTTCCACCGGATATCGAAGTCCGCCCTCTGCTTGGCTTCCAGGTCGCTCACTTTGTCGTAGGCTTGCAACAACAGCGCGGTGGCCACCAGACTGGGCGCCACGCTATCCCGGCCATTGTCCGGGCAATACAGTTCGGCGAAGTCTTCGTCTCGAAATAGCTGACCCCGCAGGGAGGCCAGGAAGCCGTAGAAGGAGCCGCGGCCCACATAGTCCAGGTAGAGATGGTCCGCTTCCAGGAACCCCAGCTGTTTAGAGCGTTTTCCCAGCATCCCCTGCCTCCCACACCCATTAAATTATCCTGACAATTATATCGGAACAGTCGAGGTCAGTGCACTTTCCGGCCAGACTTCTAGGGCCAACCTGTCCTTGAAAGCCGGTCTGTGCTTTCTCCGTCCTTGGGACATTTACCACTCCTTCTCGGCAGCAACCGCTGCCCTCAGTTTAGGAGGAGGACTCTGGCTTAACCACTTGTCCTATTTCCTGGGTCCACCTCAAGGTAACCTTGACTGGCACAACTTGTACGATGTGTCGTGAGGGATTTCCGATACCAGCGAAACCTGGAAAGCCAAATGGGGGGTTGCCGAAACATCGCGTGGGTGGGTTTGCTATTGGCTATATTTCGACGTGACAGCGCGGGCTGCGGGTGCTGAACAGGTTCCTCACTGAGCACATTGCCCTGGACCAGGCGGCTGAACTGATGGGAGTCAGCCCGCGCCACACCAGGCGCATCTTGGCATGTCCAGCACATCAACATCCATGACGGCAGTCCAAAGACGGGCAATAAAACTGTGGCAGGTCCTCATAGGCCGGGCCTCGAACCGCCAGACCATCACCTACGGCGAGTTGGCCGCGACGATTGGCAATGAAGTTCCCCCGCCTGCCGTGGGAAGTTATCTTGACCTCGTGGCGGCCTTTTGTAGGTCGAACGGTATGCCGGATATAACTGTGCTTACCGTTAACAAGGAGACCGGCAGACCGTCGAAGGAGGAAAGCGGCGTTGATGTGTATCGGGAACGGGAAAACGTCTACGACCATTCCTGGTACGCCTTCACGCCGCCCACGCCGGATGATTTCCCGAGAACTTTGAGGGAGTAAGAGATTGGGTTCGGGGGTAAATCATGGTTAACGGCTTGGTCGATGCTTTTTTCGTTTCAGTACTCTGCGTAATAGCCCTGATTCTCCTTGGTCTAGAAGTCTGGCCGGAAAGCCATTGGCCGGGTTTCGCGCTACGCCAGACAGACGTATTATAGTCTTATGTGGCATGATAGTATTGAAATCTGGGCTTTCAATACTCCCACCGGCGATTTGGTTTTGAGGATGCTGTGGTCTCCCAGTCGCGTCAGTCTGAAGGTTGCGCTGTCCTTTGTTGGCTGTTGGACGATCCCGATGGGCACAATCATGTTGTTGCCTCTTGTATTGGTTGGGGTCAGCTGTGCGGACAGCGTTCTGGGGCAGCTGACGTTTCCTGAAACGGAAGATTCTCACGATGAAAAAGGCCGGCGGTGAAGCCTGCCTCATTCCGGACCTGTCTCGGAACTGGGTGTTGAGGCCTTGATGGGGACGTCAGATGAGGACTGCCTGGGCCCGCCGCCGTCGTCAGGGACAAGGCGGCGGGCCGGTACTCTTGAGGTGAAGTCCTCTGATCAGGTTTGGGGAATGACCTAAACTAAAGCTAAGGTGGGATGTACATTCAAGTGGCGGTGATGATCAGCTGGGTTGCGCCGGTGCATACCTCTCGTCCGTACTTGGAAAATGACCGGGCTCCGTCGTGTGGCCCCAACCATCTGCGCATTTCACCCTGGCTTTGGTTTAGGTGATGCTTTCCAGGCTGTTTTCCCAGTCGGCGATGTGTTGGGTGAAGCGTTCCGAGCAGGCGCTGAGGGTAAGGATGTAGGCCTTCGGCCTTGACGGGAAGTGTCGCGACCGGAAGGTGACGTCGGTCCTGGTCTGGATGCAGGAGTCTTCGGTGCTCCACAGGGTCCAGGTGAATTTCTGTTGCCACTGGGCGTCCTTGGTGAATTGTTCCTTCCAGTCGTAAATGTTGAAGTGCTCGTCCGTGTGGGCGTGGGTGTCGATGGCTTCCTGTCGAACGTTTCGGGCAAATCTTCGTTCGTCCATTTCCTTGGGAAATTCTCTGACTGAGACCTTGATTTGGCCGGTTCGGTCTGGTGACTGGAATGTCGCTTCCTTGGCTTATTGGATCAAGGTCCATTCATTGGGAAAGGTGATCTGGGACGTCTGAGGTCATCTGCCAGGATATGGTCGATGACGTCGGTGAAGGGCTCCAGCTTAGGATGCCGGGGCGGAGTCTGTCGCCGGTAGCCCGGCGGCGCTGAGTAGGCCAGAATCTTGCGCACCGTGTCCCGGTGCAACCCGAACACCCGGGAGACCTCCCGTATGCTCATCCCATCCACCATCACCGCCCGTCGGACCCGTAGATACACGTCCACCTGGTACATCCATCCCACCACCCATAAGCACGACTCCGAACCGATGGATGGCAGAGGACGGTACATTTTTCAACCGCCACAATGTCGATGTCCAGCGAAAAAGTCCTGACTAACTGGCCAGCATAAATGTCACATTCACCCCATGGAGAATGTGACTTTGACTCAAAAAGAACAGACCAGACTTCAGGTGCTGAACAGCTTCCTCACCGAGCACATTGCCCTGGACCAGGCGGCTGAACTGATGGGCAAGGGCAGCCGCGCCACACCAGGCGCATCTTGGCAGCCTATCAGGAGAGAGGCGCGGCTGCCCTTGCCCATGGTCACCGCGGCCGTAGACCGGCCAACGCCACACCCGATGCCGTAGTGGCCGATGTGGTTCACCTGGCTGGTACGAAGTACGAAGGCGGCAACCACTCGCATTTCAGTGAGTTGCTTGCTGAGCGCGAGGGTATCGTCATCGGCAGGACCACCCTACGGCGCATCCTGGTCAACGCCGGACTGAACAGTCCTCGGCGAAGGCGCCCGCCCAAGCACCGGGTGCGCCGACAGCGGATGCCACGGGAAGGCATGCTGATCCAGTTGGATGGCAGTTATCACCGGTGGCTGGGAGAAGACGGGCCTCAGTTCACGATCCTGTTCGCGGTGGACGATGCCACGGGCACCGTGGTCAACGCCATATTCTGCGATCATGAGGATACCAGCAGTTACTTCCCGCTGATGCAGGGCCTGCTCCGGCGCTACGGCGTTCCCCTCGCCCTGTATACCGACCAGCATCCTGTTTTTCGGAATATCAGCACCGTTCGGAATATCAGCCCGACGGGATGCTAACCCAGTTCGGACCGGCGATGGATGAGATGGGGTTCAAGTGATATTCGCCATGTCGCCCCAGGCAAAGGGGCGTGTGGAGCGGACGGCCGGAACTTTTCAGGACCGGCTGATCACGGAGCTACGGATTGCAGGAGCAACCACTATTGAACAGGCCATGGCCGTCTTGCAGCAGTTCCTGCTCAGGTTCAACCGGCGTTTTGGGGTTCCGGCCCAGTGCCCCGAGCCGGCATTCCGGCCCTTGGGTCCTGCGGTGCTTGAAGCATATCCTGTGCTTCAAGCACCGCAGGAGAGTGGCCCGGGACAACACCGTGAAGTATTACAAACATACCCTACAACTCCTGCCCACTCGGCAACTCCGCAGCTACGCCGGGGCGGTGGTCGTGGTGCTGGAGGGCCTGGACGGCCGGCTATCGCTACAGCATGAGGGACGCATCATTGCTTCCCAGGAAGCGCCCCCCAGTCCGGCATCTCTCCGAAGCCGCAACGGGACTTCCTCAGCTGCCACCATCCTGACCCCCGATCCCGAACTCGCGTCAAAACTTTCAGTTACAGATATCGAACTGCCGAGCGCAATTCCAGATCAAGAAAAAGATGCTGATGCTGCGGCAATGGACGTTCCAGACGTAGCTGGGTTACAGATAGTCGCATCACCCCGGAAGCCGACTTTTCTGCAGAAGGAGAGGTGGAAGGCGGTGCAGCAGGCGAAGCTTAAGTCCGAATCCACCGATAGAGGGCGTGTCGCGACAGGGCGGATAGGGAAGGAAGTGCTCCTCTGAATCTGGGATAATGGTTTTATAACAGAAAACCGACCAGAAACAAGGAGCACCCAATAGATGCTACCACGCAACCACCTCGACCGCATCCACATCTCCTTCGACGACCACCGCCTGGTCAACAATGCCGGCCTGCTCCTTCCCGCCACCTTGGCCTTGCACCTCGGCCTTTCCCAACTGGTTGACCGGCGCCTGGACCTGGGCCGGGCCCCAGGCCGAGCCAACACCGGTGACAAGATGATGACGCTGGTGGCATCTGCGTTGGCGGGCGGCGACTGCATCGACGACGCCGATGCGCTGCGCGCCGGCGGGACAGCCTGCACCCTGGGCAGTGTGCTCAAGGCGCCCTCCACCCTGGGCGCCTTCCTGCGCAGCTTTCGCTGGGGCCACGTCCGCCAACTGGACCGGGTGAGCCGCGAGTTGCTGGCCCGGGCCTGGCAGGCCGGAGCCGGACCCGGCGACGCACCATTTACCATCGACCTTGATTCGACGATCTGCGAGACCTACGGACTGGCCAAGGAGGGCGCCCGCCACCACGGCTACACCGGCGCCCGGGGCTATCACCCGCTGTTGGCCGCCACCACGGCTACACCGGCGCCCGGGGCTATCACCCGCTGTTGGCGCGCCAACACCGCCCGCGGGGCCGCCCACTTCCTGCGGGAGACGGTGGCGCGGGTGCGCTACGCTGGCGCCAGCGGGCAGATCACCCTGCGGGCCGACAGCGGCTTCTATACCCACGCCGTGGCCGCCGTCTGCCGCAAGCTGGACGTGCGCTTCTCCATCACCATCCGCCAGCACAAAAGCCTGCGCAATCTCATCGAGGCCATACCCGAAGCTGCCTGGACGCCGATTCCCTACTGGATGGACGGCGCCGCCGCTGTGGCCGAGACGACTTATACCCCCTTCCAGAGTGAGCCGGACGCCGCGCCGGTGCGGCTCATCGTCCGGCGGGTGCAGCCGACCCCCGGTTCCCAACTGGCCCTCTTCGCCACCTACAGTTATCACGGCTTCATCACCGACCGGGACGGAGAGACCCTGGAACTGGAGGCCGACCACCGCCGCCACGCCGAGATCGAGAATGCGATACGCAACCTCAAGTACGGCGTCGGGTTGAACCACATGCCGTCCGGCCGCTTCGCCGCCAACGGCGCCTGGCTGGCCGTCCAGGTGATGGCCCACAACCTGGCCCGCTGGACCGCGCGCATCGGCCTGGGCGAGCAGATCGTGACCACCAAGACCCTCAGGCGACGGTTCTTCTCCCTGGCCGGACGGCTCACCCGCTCGGCGCGCCGCCTCACCCTGCATCTGCCCCAGCGCTGGCCTTGGGAAACCCAGTTCAGTCGCGCCCTGGCCCGGCTGCGCGCCCTGCCACTCCCAGCCTGACGACCCGTCTGCAACTGACCCGCCATCCGGCCAACTGAACGTCCCGGCAAACTCGCGCCAGTCCCGGTCCGCGAGCGCCTCTTCCCGTGTCCTATCCCGCCATCTCGCTCAGCACAGCCACTGCAGACCGCCATCGGCGCCCCCAAAAGCGCCTGCGACCGCCCGCCAACCTCCCGTCTACCCGAATTCGAGCCCGGATCATCGCGCCTGCAACTCCCTTCCCCCTCTTCCGCTGTCCTCACGCCCTCCATCCGGGTCCATCGGTGGATTCGGAGTAACCGGAGACGTTTCCCGTTTGGGCTTGGGTTGCTTTGCTGCCCGCGGCTTGGGAGGGCTTATTTGTGGCTTGGGCTTGCTCTTCCTCTGGGCCTTGGGCTTGCTGTTTCTGGTCTTCTGGACCGATAGGTCTATGGTGTACTCGAAAAGTTGCCCTTTGGCATGGTGTATCCCCGCGTGGGCGGGGGAACCCTCGACGCTATCCACCAGGAGTCCTCTTGGCCGGGTCTATCCCCACCTGCCCGGTGCATGGCCATCGCCCCCAACTGGACCAGGAAGGCGTGCCACGCGTGACGCTGGTGCGGACGCAGTGCGGGGAAGGAAACTACTTTGTCGCTCACCAGGGCTTTGTCGCTCACCAGGGCGGCGAAAACCTCGGGCAGGTTCGCATCTTTCCGTACACCGCCGGACAGGTCTAAACGGATTACAGGCTCAGTCAGAATGTTCAACATCGTGTTTTTCCTCAGACTCCTTTGGGCCGAGTCGAAGGGCGGAAGGTCTTCATCGTAAGCACACATTCTGCGCTTCAGTAACAGGGAACTGTCAGTAAACAGCCGTCGGGGATTGTTCGGGGCTAACCTTCACCGGATACCGGGCCGGGCATCCCGGCATCCGGGAATGCAGGAGTTTTTCTACGCTCCGCGGTAGGCATCGCGCCGGTGGCCACCCTGACCACCAGCACGACAAGTTCGGCATCCAACAGTTCGTACACAATGCGGTAGTCCCCGACCCGTTGACGGCGTAGTCCCCGCAGTCCGCCTTTCAGCGGTGCGCCAACCAACGGCTGCTCGCCAAGCCCGTCGATAGCGGCGATGATGCGAAGCCGCGCCGGCCCCGGTATGCGCTCCAGTTCCTTGGCCGCGCTGGCCTTAATCCGAACCGAGTAGCTCACGCCTGACCTCATCCCAGTCCAGGACCGGATCGGAGGGATTCCTCATCCGCTCCACCGCCACGGAAAGGTCGTCGAAATCTTCCAGGTACCGTTCCAGGGCTTGGCGGACCACATCGGCCCGGCTCCGCTTGAGCACAGCGGCGGCCGCATCCAGGGCCTCCGCGAGTTCTTCCGGCACCCGCGCGGTTATTTGGGTCATCAGATGACCTCCTGCTTCTCACTGACATTATCATGAGCCAGTTGACTTCAATAAACATTATAACGATGTCTCTGGCATCACGGTCAACCTCTTTGGAAAACCACTAGACCCGGCGCAGCCCCAGCTTGTCGTAGCGGAAGCGGGCTTCGCCGACGGAGAACTCAAAACCGCCACCCGTTGCGGTGGGAGCAACCGCGTCCTGCGGGTCCAACCCCCGGGACATGTGGTGCGGGATGGAGATTCGGCCGATTTCCAACCCGGGGTCGAAGGGACTGACCGGCAGCTGCTCGAAGGTCACCACCACTCCCTCGTCGCCCAGCCGGGTGCGAATGCGCTCTTCGTTGCTCCCGAAGGCCACCTCCCGGTCCAGGAAGGACACATCCCGGCGGATGACCGCGTCGCAGGCAGTCAGACCCTCCGCCAGCCGCACGCCGGTGATGTCATGGCCGTGAACGATCCAGTCATCGCCGAGTTCGTCCACCAGGGTCTGCAGCGCGTCGGGATGGGTGGCCCGTTCCACCAGCATGCGGTTCATCCCCGGTATTATCCAGGGATCACCCTTCTCCGCATGTTCCGCCACCAGCCGGCGGGTCGCCTCCAGGATGCGCAGGTCCTCGTACACGTAGCCCCCGGGTCCCAGCCCGTTGCGGTTTGAGCCCCGCTTCAGCAGCGGGGACAAGTCATCCCCGTCCGGCAGCAGCACATGGCAGACAGCTCTCTCGAATCCTGCGGGACGGCCCTCGGGACGCTCGTGGCGCTGCAGCCGCCCGATGCGCTGCAGCAGCACGTCCATGGGGCACAGGTCAGTGATGAGGAGGTCGGCGTCGATGTCCAACGACTGCTCCAGGGTCTGCGTGCCGATCACAACTCGGCCTCCGCCCTCCCGGTTCCGCCCGACCTGCTCATCGACCGCCACATCCAGCAGGTTCCGGTCCTCGGCGGCGAACCTGCCGTGGTGCAGGGTGCCAACGCCACCGCAGGAAAACAGGAGTTGGTGGTCAGCGGGGCCAGCAGCATCCTCCAAGGCCTGCTGGGTCTGGATGGCGAATCCCACGGTGTTCCGCACCACCAGCACCTTGGCCCCCTGGCGCGCCGCCTCCAGCGCCCGCCGGGCCGTCTCCGAAAAGTCCGCCATCGTTCCCGCCGCTTCCACGATTACCCGCTTCTCCCGCGCATTCCCGCCGGCCTCCCATACCGCTTCACCTTCCTGCCCCGGGGTAATCACCGCCGGATACGGGACTGCTTCAGCTTCCGCGGTGGTGATGGAGGAGCCGGCGCCGAACCGGGAACGGCCGGCCGACAGCAGGCTGCGCCGCGCGTGGGACCCCAGGGTGGCCGACATGAGCAGGGCATACCCGCCGGCGCCAAGGTGCGCCTCCAGCAGGTTCTCGATAATCACCCGCATATAGGTGTCTGACGCGTGGACCTCGTCCACCACCAGCAGGTTGCGGGCCAGGCAGGCGGCCCGCATGTGGGCGTGCCGCACCTTTAGCGCTCCCATCATGGCCTGGTCCACCGTCCCCACGGCAATCTGGGCGGCCAGGAACCGCTTGGCGCCCTCGGCAGCCCATCGTCTCCCCGGCGTGCCCCCCGACGATTGGTCCTCCCACCACACCTCGTAGTGCCCCAGGTCCTTGCCGGTGAAATCTCCGGCCTTGAGATACCCTGGCGCCGCCAGGACGGGCTCGGGACGCTGCTCCTCGGGGAACATCCTGGCGATGAACCGGTTCACCCGGGCGTGAAGCTGGCTGGCCGCGGAGCGGGTGGGCAGCGCAAAGTACAGCCCGTCCACCAGTCCCGCCTCGTACATCCTGGCAAACCGCCACAGCGCGGCTTCCGTCTTGCCCGATCCGGTCTCCGACTCGATGATCACCAGCGGTTCGTCCAACGGCGTTTCCAGGGCCGCCCGCCGCTGTATGGCGTTGGGCGCACCGCCGGGGACATCGAACAGGTCGGCAAAACCGGTCCTGGTCGGCATGCCGCCGAGCAGGACCCGCTGCTCCGTGATGTCCAGGCCGATAGCTTCAACCGCCCTCCGGGCCTGCCGCCTCGCGTGGGCCATATAGCCGTCCTCCGGCACTCCCCGGTACTCGAACCACCCTTCGTCAGACCCAATCCAGTCGGCCAATGTGCAGAGACCGAGGAACATGTGCTGGAAGGCGGGTTGAGGAGGCAGAGCCTCCCCGTTGCCGCCAAAGGCATCCGGGAACCATTCCCGCACCAGGCCTGCAATCCGCCCGACGCACTCCTGCGGGTCCAGCCCCCCGAAACTGCGCCACACCGCTGAATTGGCAGGCAGGGTGTCCTCCAGACTCAGGGGAAGGCCGTGGTGGGATAAGGTGGCGACGAACATGCCGCAGGCGGTCAACCCGTCCCGGTCATCCCATGCCAGCATCTCGTCGAAGCCCAGTGCTGGGAAGAACCATCCCGATGTTTCGGTGTCTCCGTTTTCGTCGAGAACCGGCACCGTGTCCCTGGTGTGGCCGACCCTTCGGAAGGATGCCGGAACGCGCCCTCCGGGCAAATCCTCAGGCCGCCAGATCTGCGTCTGGAACCCCATGTTCACCTTGCCGATGTCGTGCAGCGCGGCAAGGACCGACAGGCGTGAGACCGTTGCCCGGTCCAGGTCTTCCCTCCCTCCGGTTCTGGCCAGCCGCTTGCGGATGGTGGGTTGTCCCAACAACGCTTCGAAGCACGCGCCGACATCGGCCAGGTGGTGTTCCAGCAGGTGGATCCGGCCCGGCTCGCTGCGATCCGATTTCGCCCACTGGTGGAGGGTGTAGGCAGGAAAGCCATCGCGTCCTACGGCAGTTGTCATCTCCGTCCATCCTTCTCAGCCCCGCAAATTCTTCCTCCGGTGGTGAGGGGAGTTGCAGTTGGCGCCATTCTAGGCAACACTGGCATCCATCTGTCAACGGGATGCCGGCAACGCCATCGACGTCGAAACGGCCAATGAACGTCCCTACAGCATCTGCCAGATAGGATGGGCTCGCGCTTGTAGCGCTGGCTGAAGACCTCGAAGAGCAGTTCTGCTCCAGTCCTGGAAAGTGGAACCAAACCCAGTTCGTCGACGATCAGCAGGCTGAGGCGAGACAGATTCCCCCGGAGGTTGAGCAGTGGTTTTTCATCCCGTGGCTCCAACGGTCCGCTTTACCTCGGCTGCACCGGTACGACGCCCCATCGTGGTTCCCCAGTCAAGGAGGCTACCTAGGCTTCCTGCGGGGATATGACCACCTGAAGCGTGGCGGGTGGAACGTCGCCCAGAGCATCCTTGTCGATGTAGACACTCTGGATGACTTCGCCGTCCTTGGTCCCATAAACGACCTTGTTCTTCGTGTCCTTGGTCTTGTGCAGCGTCAGAGTCAACTGATCCATCGTTTTCATCTCCTCGTTGTAACAGGGCCTCTTCTCAAATGCGGCCGATGACTTGTCGGGCTAGCAGCAGTCCCGCCGGTAGGCAGTGAGGTTTCGGCTGGGGCACATCCGTGGTCATGGCGCCACCCCTTCCCGCCGCAGCGCCCGCATCACGGTGCTGGGTGAGCACTCGAAGTCGCTGGCGATCATCCGGAGGCTGGCGCCTCCTTCCCGCATCCGCCGCATCGCCGTCAACTGACCTGGGCCGACCTTACGGGGAGGTCCCAGGACCTTCCCCTGCTGGCGGGCCCTCTCCAGACCATCCCGGGTGCGGCGCTTGATGGACTCCAGCTCCTGGTCCGCCACCCAGGCGGCGAACATGGTCAGGATCTGCCCGAAAAAACTCTCGGGGCTCCCCTCATCGGCCTCCAGGTAGCGGGTCCACTGAGCTTCCGCCTCGGCCAGGGAACGAATCTTGACCCCGCGGTCCCGGAGAGCGCAGATGGACCTGACGGTGTCCTGCCAAGTTCGACCGATGCGGTCGATGGCCACGACAACCAGGGTATCGCCGCCGGCCAGGCGGTTGTCCAGACGGCGCCATCCGCGGCGCTCCTGGGTACCGGTGGAGCCCGAGACGCCGATGTCGCGGAACAGGTTCTCCCAGGGGACACCAGCCCTCCGGAGCTGAAGCTCCTGGGACTCGGGGTCCATCCCGGGGACGCCCTCCTGGAGGCGGCGGCTGGTGCGGATGTATCCGTAGATTTGTGTCATGCCCCGGAGTTTACGTTAATGCAACGCCTCCCTCAACACGGAAATGACAGTCTTTTTGCCCTGTTCCATACCCCCCGTTTGTGGAACACCTTTACCAAGAGGACGGCCGGTCTATCCCGGCCGGATGAACCACATGGCCATGCTCCCAGTCACCTACGGCTACGCCCGGGTCAGCAAAGCCGACGACGATGCCAAAAATTTGGAAACCCAGGTGGAGATTCTGGCCGACCACGGCATTCGGGAGGACCTGATTTTCACCGACGTGGCCAGCGGCCGCACCATGAACCGAACCGGCTGGCTGGACCTGATGTCCCGGGTCCAACACGGGGACACCATCGTCGTAGCCTTCCTGGACCAGTTCAGCAGGAACTTCGAGGAAGGGGTCCGGATCCAGGCGGAGCTGACCGCGCGTGACATCGGCATCGTCGCCCTCCGGGAGAACATCGACGGCAGCGCCGCGGCGAAGTTCTTACGGCGTTCATTCCGCACCTGGCTCCGTCCAGCATGCCTCTCAGGATTCTCGTCATGCCGCTGGGCGGGCGTCATCCGCCCCGGGTCGTCCCGACCACCTCCGCCACCACCTCTTGATATTTCCATGCATGCACCTGGTTAATACGCTTCAAAGAACCTTGAAAGATGACCATTGTCGAAGGAAGGACTCCACATTAACCCGGTCAATACCGGAACCCGGTCAATACCGGGATTATATGATGGGCCGTGCGGCCTGACGCCTCGTAACACTTGTTGTCAGGAGAATATTGACCAGGTTAATATCTGGGCGACAGGGTCAGCCGGATTTGGCGCTACCCAGTTTTGGTGCGGAGCCGGCCTCCACGATGTGCCCTAAGAGAGGCGAGGAAGGTTCCTCCCACTGCGGCTGTCGCCAGAATTGCCACCACGGCTTAGGCTTCAACTGGGGCGGCTCCCAGGTAAGGACTCCCTCGGCCTTCAGGACCAGTACTTCCAGGAAAGCCGCCCGGGTCATGCTGTTTCTTGCGGCCAGAGCGCCGATGCGGCCGTTGATCTTAGGGCCCCATGACAGGACTGTTTCGGCCTGGCGCACGAGCATTTCCAGGAGCTGTCCCCGGGTCTTGCCGGCCTTGTTGGCCATTACGCCGAGGAGGTCCTGGACACCCATTAACTCCGGGCCAGTTGCGGACGCCAAGTGGTTGAGGCGCCCTGTACAGTGTTCGGCCAGCTTCATGAAGATTTCAAAAAGGTAGTTGAGCTTGTAGAATCCACTGACGAGATATATATCAGTCCGGGGGAACGCCATGACATACTCCATGAAGGCCAAATTTGGCTTGAGCCTATCCACCCGGGCGGTGCTGTTTGATTGGGCCACCACTGACGACCTGATCGCCGCGGCGCGTATCGCCGAAGCGTCCGGTTACTTCCACGGCGTGTGGGTCGGGGACAACCTGCTTTCCAAACCTAGGGTAGAGTCCATCGTGACGCTGTCGGCCATTGCCGCCCACACCACCACTGTGAAGCTGGGCACTATCTGTTTGGCCAGTTTCCCTCTTCGGGACCCGATTCTTTTAGCCATTCAATGGGCCAGCTTGGATGTCCTATCTGGCGGACGGACGATCCTGGCCGTGTGTAACGGCGCCTCGGAGCGAGACGGTCCTCAGTTCCGCCACGAGTTGGAAGTGATGGGGGTCAAGTCCAACCAACGAGTGGGCCGGGTCATCGAAGGGGTCCGAATACTGCGCCGGTTGTGGAGCGAGGAAAGGGTCACCCACCGGGGAAAGTATTTCCAGTTTGAGGACTTGGAGTGTCTGCCCAAGCCGGTGCAGCAGGCGGTGCCCATCTTGATCGCTGCCAACCCCAAGCCTGGTCAAGCCGACGAGGCGACGGTGGACCGCATCATGCGCCGGGTGGCTAAATACGGCGACGGATGGCAGACAGATGCCACGCCGGTGGAAACCTTCCGGCAACGATTCCAGATCATCAGGGATTATGCCCACCAAGGTGGACGGGATTCCTCACGACTGGACGCCTGCCTGCACCTGATGGTGAACATCAACAACGACCGGGACTTGGCATACAAAGAGGCAGAAACTTTTCTGACCTCTTACTACGGTGCCGGCACGATATCCAAGGACCGAGCCGAGCTGTGGCTGGCCTACGGTCCCCCCGACGCTGTGATCGAGAAAATACAAGCGTACATCGACGCGGGGTGCACCACACCGGTGCTGCGATTCGTCTCACCGGACCTATCCGGGCAGCTCCACCGGTGTATCGAAGAGGTGCTGCCCGCATTTCGAGACTAGAGATGCAGCCGGCGTCCTAAGGCCCAGGCGCCCCCATTTCGAAGCGAGTCGAATCTGGCCGTTGTGGACATGCCTATCGCAGCCGTATTAGTATTCCCTTGTCATGGCTAGTGAGCGTATACAACGTCAAATAGACCGCCTGCTAGATCAGGTAGAAGAGGCTGTTGAGCTACTTGATTGGGATGTGGTTCGAAGTCGCGCCCAGGCGGTTCTTGCTTTAGACCCGGAAAACGCCGACGCCGTCACCTTTTTGGCCAGTGCGGAACGGGCACTGGGCGGCTCGCCCTCTTTGACAATCGCAGAATCCGTAACATCGGAACCGTCAGCAATCACCGTTCCTACTGACGACCAACCGTCCTCCTTCGCCGGTGGCCGCTACGAGGTGAAACGCTTCCTGGGCGAAGGCGGCAAGAAGAAAGTCTATCTGGCCCATGACACCACATTGGACCGGGAGGTGGCCTTTGCCCTGATCAAGACTGAGGGCCTAGATGACACCTCCCGCACCCGCATCCAGCGTGAAGCCAAGGCCATGGGCCGGTTGGGCTCCCACCCCCTTCCCCCACCGGGGCGGAACTGCTCTTCGAGGTCTTCAGCCAGCGCTACGAGCGGGGCTCAATCCTGGTGACCACCAACCTTCCCTTCGACGAGTGGACCGAGGTCTTCGGGTCGGAGAGGCTCACCGGGGCCCTGCTGGACCGCCTCACCCACCACGTCCACATCCTGGAGATGAACGGCGAGAGCTACCGGCTCAAGCGTAGCAGAGAGGGAGCTGCCTCCCAAACTCGAGACGAGCCTCACGAAGAATAGGTTGCATCAAGTTGGAATACGGCCTGGCTGTGGCTGCGGGCGTAGTGCGGCCCGAAACACCGGTGGTCAGTACGGTCCACTCTATGCAGGTGTTGGACTGTGAACTGCCCTGGACCCACCACGACGTTTGTTTGGATTACGTGGCCACTCCCCATGAGTTGATCAAGTGCGCTGGAGAAGCGCCTAGTACTACAACGACGAGTTGTCTGGTAGGATGGCTGGACAGATGATGTTGGGTGGTTTGGGTGATGGATGCGGCGAGCTTCGAGCGGGTCTACGACAGCCTTCAGGAATTCCACGCCTTCTTTGCGGCCTCCTTCGGCCGCAAGCAGTGGCGGGATCACAGCGGGAATTACCTTCAGGCGCTGCTGGTGCAGGACCAGGAGCGGCGCAACGCCGAGAATCTCTCGGAATCGGTGGGCATCTCGGCCCGGGCGATGCAGCGCTTTCTCACCGAGGCCCGGTGGTCCCATGAGACAGTCATAGGGCGGTTGCAGGAATACTTGGCCCCCAGGCTGGGACACCTGGAGGCGGTGTGGGTGTTCGATGGCAGCGACTTCCCCAAGCAGGGCAGGAAATCGGCGGGAGTGGCCCGGCAGTACTGCGGCAGGCTGGGCAAGGTGGCCAACTGCCAGGGTGGGATGTTCCTGGCCTACGTCAGCCCGCTGGGCCGGGCGTTGGTGGACAAGCGGCTGTATCTGCCCAAGAGTTGGACCTCCGACCAGGACCGGTGTGCTGCGGCGGGTGTGCCGGAGGACCGGCGGAACTACCGGTCAAAGACGGAGTTGGCCCTGGAGATGCTGGAGCGGGTCCTGGAGTTGGGCTACCTCAGGGCCGAGTGGGTTGCCGGAGACGACGCCTTCGGGATGTCGCCGACCTTCCGGGAGGGACTGGCGGCCCTGGGGATGCGCTACGTGCTGGACGTTCCGGGCGGCACTACGGTCTGGCCCTTGGACCCGGCTTGGACCAGTCCGGAATATCCGGGGTTCGGCCGCCCCCGCAAACCCAAGCTGCGGCCTGGGCAGCGGCGGACCATGGAGCAGCGCGGTGATGAACTGCCGGATGAGGCTTGGCGGGAGATAACGGTGGCCCAGGGAAGCCAGGGGCCGCGCACCTACCGGTTCAGTGCCCAGCGGGTGCGGGCCACCAGGAGGCGCAAGCCCGGCGAGGAACTGTGGGCCGTCTGGCGCCGGAACCTGGACGGCAGCGAGCCCCGCTACTACCTGTCCAACGCTCCCGAGGGCACAACCTTGGAGACTCTGGCCTACGTGGGTGGGTCCAGGTGGCGCATTGAAACGGAGTTCGAGACTGAGAAGGGTGACGTGGGGCTGGACGAATACGAGACCCGCAGCTGGGCAGGGTGGCATCACCACATAGCCATGTGCCTGCTGGGTGGAGCGTTCCTGCTGAGCCTGCAGCAGGATTGGGGGGAAAAAGATGCCCCGGATCACGAGGCCACAGGTGTACCGGGTGGTGCGGGAGATGCTGCCCCGGGAGCAGTTCGGGCCCGATCAATTGCTGTTGTGGCTGGAGGATACGCAGCTACGCAACGAACGGGCTCGCCGTTCCCACGAGAGACGCCGCTCCACCCGCCGCGAAAGCAGGATGGAGCCGCCACCTTAAACCCGTCGTTGTAGTACTAGTACTCAGTCAATGCGGGAAGCGCCGCTACAGGACTGGCCCGAAGGGGCGTTGACTGCATCTCCCGCGGGGACCGGGTCCACTACTCCCAATGCGCCGACCGGATTGATTCCCTTTCCTGGGTCAACAAGCCCAGCCTCCGGGCCCACGAGGACGGCGTCATATCCTGCATCAGCCACTTCCTGGCCCGGGGTCTTCCCGTGGCCGCCGGCTGGCGTTCCTGGGAGCAGCTGAAGGCCAGCGGCATCTCTCCCGATGGGATGGTCTTCCTGGAGCGCAGCCCCTACGGGCCGACGTGGGCCTATTTCGAGTACGAGCGGACGGCCCGGGGTGAGGCCCGGGTGGGGCGGAAGCTCAACGGGGACGGCTGTCCAGTCCTCATCGTCTGCTGGAACGATGAGGCCGAGTCCGTCTTCCAGGACCTGGGGAGCGGGATGGGAATCCCCCTGCTGACCACCACCATCAAACGGCTGGAGGAGCATGGCCCGTTGGGCAACTTCGGCTGCTGGTCGGTGTACGGCCAGCAAGCCCGCATCGGCCAGGGTCGGCGTGCTTCATGGCTCCTGGCACGATGCGCGCATGGGGGCGTTACAGCGGGGTCAACGCCAACTTGATTGTGCGCATTTGCGCTGGACGACAACCTGATTTTTGGCGCATTTCCAGCTTGTAATTGACACTTGGGGGGACACCCTCCCCGGTCCTCGACCTGAGGAGAGCGTCAGATCGGCGATTTCACCGGGTTTTCGGCAATCCCGGTCCCCCCCTTTCCACGGAAAAGCGCCTGGAAGGGCCTCTACGCCCATTCTGGAGGCCGCTGAGGGCATTCCGGCGGAGGTTGAGGACCCACATCTGGTAGGCGGGGAGACAGCAGCGCCGGTGGAATGCACTCCCCCGGAAACGGGACCTGCGCCTCGGACCAGATATGGGGGAATCCCCACGAAAACCGGGCCGCCGCCCACAGCGCATCCACCGTCCACCCCATCCATGATGTCCAGCCGGATCACTCCGGATGATGTCCAGCCGGATCACTGGCGCGCAGGCGCGCACCCATCGCCCGGGCCCTCGCTGGTTCCAGCCTCCCGCGGGCCCGTGTCGAGAATACCGATGCCGGCAGATCCTGCGGGAGACAAAATCTAACCACAGGAGTGATCACCCATGATTGTGACCCCAGAGTTCCCCGAACATCGGCTCCAGGACCCCAGGCGCCAGGCCGAGTGGCGCGTCTACCAGGAAATCGCCGGGAGCCAGGCCCCCGGCCGCGCCCTCTACGAGATGCGGGCCGGGCTCCACGCGCCGCAGCTTGATTTCGGCATTTGGCTGCAGGACGTCGCCCACTACGGCCTCCAGGTGAAGGGCGGCGAAAACGCCACCGAAGGCGGGGAGTGGCGCCTCCACAGCGCCAACGGGCCGGAGACCATTCCCTCTCCCATCGCCCAGACCTTCGATGCGGCGATCGCCATCCGGGACATCATCAAGGCAGCCGCCGGAGGCCGTGGTCGAGGCGGTACGAGAGGCTCAGATGGCCGAGCTGGGGCCCTTCGGCCGCTGGCTGCTCTCCGCCATCGAGGAAGACCCGTCTCAGAATCTGACGATCAAATGGTCGCGTTCATCCGGTCAGCCTGGCCCATAGCTACGCCCCCATAGCTACGCCCCCATAGGTCTGATGTGTCCAGAAAACGGGCGTTTTTGAACGGGGTCCAAACCCACCCCACCCGAGGGGCACCGCCGGGGGCTGCCGACACTGTCCACCGTCTGGACAAGGTCGATACCTCTCACGGACTGGAATCTCTCCGCCACGTCGCCTCCCAACACGTGCCCTACGCAATGTTGCTGTATGAACGGTATCTTGGTAGGCCGTTCGCCACACACCGAGACGCCGTGTCGGAGCAGGTGGGCGACGTGATGGAAACAGCTATCGAGGAGCATCTGGCGCGTGCTCGTATTGTCTTTCGCAAGACGAAACGGGCCGAGCGCGTCCCTGGCTACGACCAAGCTCCTGACTTTTTCGTTCCCGATGAGTTCAACCCCTCTGTCCTCATCGAGGCCAAGATAACCGGATTGTACCCTGTATGGGGAAAGCCCATGACGATCTGGTAGCTGGAGTTGGCCACCCGGTCCAGGGCGCTATTCCCCAGGATGGGGTCGTCGAAGAGGCTGAGCCACTCCCCCATGGCCCGGTTGCTGGCGATGACGAAGCTGGAGACCCGGTGCCGGCTGATGATCAGGTCCCCAAGCCGTTCCTGTCCGATGAAGGTTTCAAAAAACTCCTGGAGCAGTGTTCCTCCGATACCTGGCTGGCAGCCGGCGGATTGCCATCCTGATGGTCCTGTTCACGACAGGGATGAGGAGGCGGGAGCTGTGGCTGCTCCAGACCGGGGACGTGGACTGGAAGCAAGGCCGGATCAACATCCTCCACGGGAAAGGCGGGAACACCCGGGAACACCCGGGAACACCCGGGAAGTGAAACTCCACCCCGAGGCCAGGTTGGAGCTGTCCGCGTACCTCGACCTGCGGCGGGATCTGGAGTTCCATGACCCGGCCCTGTGGGTCACGGAGTACGGCGTGCCCATCGGGTACGCCGGCCTGGGTCGCGACATGAAGAGGCTGGCCGAGAAGGCCGGATTGGACTTGCGAGACGTCTTCCATATCTTCAGGCGGACCGTGGCCAGGAACGCGAAGCGGCAGAATATAGACACGCAGCACATCCTGGGGGAATCTTGGATGGAAGGGTGAGCAGATGCTCAACCGGTACACTGCGGCGATGCAGGAGGAGAGGTTCAAGGCCTTCGAGGACTTCGAGTTGTTTGAGGACGAGGACTTCAGCCGCCCATGAGAGCTGGAAGGGGTAAGCTGGCGATGATACGGTCAACCAAACCCAAATTCACTTTTGACCAATGGGCCTGCATTACACCGGATCCCATAGTTGTAACTCAACACAAGTTTTGGGAAACTTGCTGTGGAGGATCAGATACCATTTCCGGAACGGTTGCGCGAATTGAGGAAGGCCGCCCGACTGAGTCAGAGGGCGTTGGCAGAGAAGGTTGGGGTAGATTTTACCTATTTGAGCAAGATCGAAAATGGGCGAGTCGAGCCCCCCAGCGAGAGCGTCCTCCAGAGAATTGCCAAAGAACTTGCGGGCGAACTAGGGATGGACGAAATCGAGTTGTCAGATGAACTGATCACCCTAGCTGGAAAAATTCCGTCGGACCTGGCGGAAACCTTGTCGCGTAACCCGGAAGTTATACGGTTTCTACGGTCTGTCGGGGACGATGTACGTTCGCCCGACGATTGGCGAAGACTCTTTTCGAGCCAATCTCGGCAAGAGACGCCAGGGGAAGAATGACCACGCAGCACTTGGGTGACGACCATTTGGAAAGGGTGGCAACTCGGCTATTGAGTCGCTGCGACTACAAAATCGGAGCTGCAGCAAAGCCTCGGGTGCTGGTTGAGGACATCGCTGCAGTGTTATGGGATTTCTTCTGGCCCCTTCCCATTTGTTGCGGGAAGTTACCCACGCGCCGACCTGGCCAGTTGGCCAAGCCTATATGGTCTGAGACATCTCTTTCAGGAAGCCATCTCGGTGCTGACGATAAGGCTGCAACGGGTAGGTGTCCTTTACGTCTCTACTGACGGGCAGCTTTACCCGTCCTTGCAGGAATACCACGGCCAGACGCGTCTGGCTCTTCAAACGGTGGTCTCGAGGTCAATTCATAGGGGCGAATCATGGAAAACCCGTTCTTTGACCGGCCCATAATCAACTCGCCATACGAATATCCCTCCCAACATTGGGAGTTGGATGATGAAGGGCAACCGACTCAACGAATCATCGAAAGCCGGAGGGGGGCCGAATTCGTAACGCCAATACCCAAGCCCAGGCAGAGGGGGAGGGCTAGGGGCGGACAGCAGCAGTTTGTCATCGACGAAGGATTAGGCCTCTCCACCCAAGAGCAGCAATACGATGTTACGGGTGCTGTGAACGAGATTCGGCGCCACGTTGGCCAGTGGAGGAACATTCCCGGTCCGAACAACTGGGGAGTAACGCCGGAAACGGCCCGGTTGCTTCTGCATTGGCGAAAGCACAACTTCAGCAATTATCGCCCATTTTTCTGCCAGGTTGAGGCCGTGGAGACCCTCATCTGGCTTACTGAGGTTGCTCCCAGGCTCAGTGCGGCGGACAGGAGAGTCCTGGACCGGCTGGCCGATGTCAATCAAGAGGCCAACCCGGAATTGCTTCGGGTGGCGTTGAAGTTGGCTACCGGCGCTGGCAAGACCACCGTGATGGCCATGATCATCGCCTGGCAGACCATCAACGCCGTTCGGCATCCCAACAGCCGGAGGTTCACTCGAGGCTTCCTGGTAGTGACACCAGGTCTGACCATCAAGGACCGTTTGCGGGTGCTACAGCCAAACGATCCGGACAGCTACTACACCAGCCGGGAGCTGGCCCCCGGCGATATGCTGGAAGACTTGCAACGGGCCAGGATAGTCATTACCAACTACCATGCCTTGCGGGGGCGCGAGCGCCTGGAAGTTTCCAGCGGAGGGCGCGCGCTGTTGCAGGGGCCGGGAAGCCCGCTGGAAACCTTGGAAACAGAGGGCCAGATGGTTCAGCGGGTCATGCCGGAACTTATGGGCATGAGAAACGTGATGGTGCTGAACGACGAAGGGCATCACTGCTACCGGCGTAAACCGGGTGAAGACGATGAAAGGCCTCTGACGGCGGAAGAAAGGCAGGGGGCGGTCAAGAATAGCGAAGAAGCCCGGGTCTGGATTTCCGGCCTGGAGATTGTGAAGCGCAAGCTGGGCGTACGTCAGGTGGTGGACCTGTCGGCCACTCCTTTCTTCCTGCGCGGTTCCGGCTATGCCGAGGGTACCCTGTTTCCCTGGACGGTAAGCGACTTCTCTCTGATGGACGCCATTGAATGCGGCATCGTCAAGCTGCCCAGGGTCCCGGTGGCCGACAACATCCCAGGCGAGCAGGTCCCGGTGTTTCGCAACCTCTGGGAGCACATCCGTGGAGAGATGCCCAGGGCGGGCCGAAGGGGAGCCGGGAACCTCGACCCGCTCAGCTTGCCCGCGACACTGCAGACGGCGCTGGAAGCTCTCTATGGGCACTACAAGAATACCTTTGCGGAATGGGACGCCGACGGAGTGAAGGTTCCGCCCTGTTTCATCGTGGTCTGCAACAACACCTCCACCTCGAAGCTGGTCTATGACTACATTTCCGGATTCGAGCGGGAAAACGAAGACGGCTCAACTTCCCTGCAAAATGGCCGGCTGGAACTGTTCCGCAACTTTGACGAGTACGGCAACCGCTACGCGATACCCCGCACCTTGCTGATAGACAGCCAACAACTGGAGTCCGGCGACAAGCTCAGCGATGATTTCCGCCGGGCCGCGTCGGCGCAAATTGACTGGTTCCGCTGGGAGCGGGTCGAACGGACCGGCAACCGGGAGGACGCCGACAACATTACCGAACAGGAATTGCTGCGGGAGGTGATGAACACCGTCGGCAAGGAGGAACGTCTGGGCGGGCAAATTCGCTGCGTCGTATCTGTGTCCATGCTGACCGAGGGCTGGGATGCCAACACCGTCACCCACGTACTGGGGGTTCGGGCGTTCGGCACTCAACTTTTGTGCGAGCAGGTGGTCGGGCGTGCCCTGCGGCGCCAGTCCTACGACTTGAACGAAGAGAACCGGTTCAACGTGGAATACGCCGACGTGCTGGGCATACCCTTTGATTTCACCGCCCGGCCTGTGGTGGTTGGCCCCGGCAAGCCGCGTCAAACAGTGCACGTCAGGGCCATGCGCCCTGAGCGAGACCACCTGGAGATAACCTTCCCCCGGGTTTCCGGCTACCGGGAAGACCCGCCCAAAGAGGACTTGGTTGCCAACTTCACCGAAGATTCCAAGTTAGATTTGACGCCGGAGCTTGTCGGACCGACGCAGACCAGGAACGAGGGAATCATTGGAGAAGGAGTTGACCTGAACCTGGTCCACACCGGCGACCTCCGCACTTCCAGCCTGGTGCTGCACTTGACCAAGCGGTTGCTGGAAACCAAGTGGCGGGATCCCAACCAGGACATCAAGATGCATCTGTTCGGCAAGCTGAGGAACGTGGTCAAGCAGTGGCTGGACACTTGCCTGGTATGCCGGGGCGGGACCTTTCCTGCGCAGCTTATGTACCAGTCATTGGCGGACATGGCCTGCAACCGGATCACCGCCGCCATCACCAGCAGTCAGGGGGAGCGGTCCATCAAGGCGCTGTTGGACTCTTACAATCCCACCGGCTCAACGCGCCATGTTAACTTCACGACTTCCAGGACCGGCCTCTGGACGACCGACTCCCGGAGGTGCCACGTAAACCTGGCCGTGCTGGACAGTGATTGGGAAGCCGAGTTCTGCCGGGCGGTGGAGTCCCATCCCAACGTGATGGCCTACGTGAAGAACCACAACCTGGGCCTGGAGGTCCCTTACCTGTATGGGTCAACTCCGCGCACTTATATCCCCGACTTCATCGTTCATGTGGACGACGGTCAGGACGACCCCCTGAACCTCATCGTCGAAATCAAGGGCTACCGGGGGGAGGACGCCAGGGAAAAGAAGAACACGGTGGAAGCCTATTGGCTGCCCGGCGTCAACGCTCTGGGGCAGTACGGCCGCTGGGCCTTCACTGAATTTACCGCCGTCTTTGACATAGAGGACAACTTACACCAACTGATTGATTCCTGCCGGAACAGAGACAACGAGGAGTCCGACGGTGACAAGAGGTCCGGCAGGTATGAGTACGCCGAGGTTGAGCGCCAACAAACCGTGGCCGCCAGCTGGCTGGCCGACGCCGGAGGCAGTGAACCCCAAATTGAGGACATCCCGAGACGCAGAAGTGAGCTGTAAGCTTGAACCTTGTGGATACCTCCGTCTGGGTTGACCATTTGCGTTCCCCGGTGGCCGAGCTTCAGTCCCAACTGAGAACCGGCCAGGTGTTGACCCATCCAATGATCATTGGCGAGCTTGCCTGCGGCATGATTCGGCGAAGGAGCGAATTCCTGTCCTTCCTGGCGGCGCTTCCCATGATTGGACAATTGGACCATGAAAGGGTCATTCAGGAAATTGGAACCAACGGGCTGATGGGTCGAGGAATCGGACTCATAGATGCCCACTTGCTCATGTCGGTTATCGCCCAGACTGGCGCTGCCCTGTGGACCAGGGACCAGCAGCTCAAGCGAATTGCTGAAGAAATGGGTATAGCATTCGCTGAGGGTCCACTATAGGAGGAAACCAAGATGCCCAGGCCCAGAAGAACCCGCACCGCCGCCGGCAAGTCCGTGGAGACCCTGCGCCACGAGGAGGACACCCGCACCAACATTCCCACCGCCGAGTACCAGTCCCTGGTGCGTGAGGAACAGGAGTCGCCCCTGCGGGTGGCCTACCAGCGGCGCAACCGCGACCTGGACCCCCAACTGGTCTGGCGGGGCAAGGACGAGCAGGACCTGGACGACCTGGTGGTCAACGTACCGCCCCTGTACATCCAGGAGAAGGTGCATCCCAAGGCCCTCATCGCCGACCTGCTGCGCCAGTCCAAAGAAAACCGGGATAGGGAGAGCCGGGAAGCGGACGAGCGCCAAATAGACATGTTCGCCGACTTCAACGGGCTGCCCGAGGGCGCCGACCGCACCGAGTTCTACCAGCACGATGGCTACTGGCAGAACCGCATGATCCTGGGCGACAGCCTGCAGGTGACGGCCTCCCTGTCCGAACGGGAAGGCTTACAGGGCAAGGTGCAGTGCATCTACATCGACCCGCCCTACGGCATCCGGTTCAACTCCAACTTCCAGTGGTCCACCACCAGCCGCGACGTGCGCGACGGCAACCGGCAGCACATCACCCGCGAGCCTGAGCAGGTCAAAGCCTTCCGGGACACCTGGCGCGACGGGATTCACTCCTACCTGACCTACCTGCGCGACCGCCTCACCGTGGCCCGCGACCTGCTGGCCGACTCAGGCTCCATCTTCGTGCAGATTGGCGACGAGAACGTCCACCGGGTGCGGGCTCTAATGGACGAGGTATTTGGGGAAGATAATTTTGTTGCACTCATTGTCTATCGAACCACTAGCACACAGGGGGCTAACTTAATCCCAGTTGTGAACGACAATATCTTGTGGGTTTCGAAAAACATAAACGCGGTCAAGTTCCATCAGCTATTCAACCGCAAGAGAATGGGTGAGTTTGGTACTACTGGATACAATTACCTTCAGACATCTGATGACAGGCTTGTGCCCTTAGCCAATGTCGATGACCTGCGGAGGGGCATTGACTTAGGAGGGAGAATCTTCGCCTCTTCAGATCTAACGTCGTCCCATTACAGTAAAAGCGAACCGATTGTTCATGTTGGACGAGAGTTCACTTCTAAAGGTAGGTATTGGTCCACCTCGACCGAAGGCATGCATCGTCTTCAGAAATCGGATAGGCTGTTGGTTGTCGGAAATACTCTTAGGTACAAGCGCTTCCTGGACGACTTTGATGTTCTCCCTATATCCAACATGTGGAGCGACCAGTTATCTGAGCAGAATAAGTCATACGTAGTACAAACCGCTTCAAGAATTATAGAACGCTGCATCCTGATGACCACCGACCCCGGTGATCTGGTGCTTGACCCCACCTGCGGATCCGGCACCACCGCATACGTTGCCGAGCAGTTGGGAAGGCGATGGATTACCATCGACACCTCCCGCGTCGCCCTGGCCCTGGCCCGCGCCCGCATCATGGGCGCCCGCTATCCCTACTACATCCTCGCCGACAGTCGTGACGGCCAGCTGAAGGAGGCCGAGCTCTCCCGCCGCGCCCCGTCGGAGATGCCCACCTACGGCAAGGTGAGGCAGGGGTTCGTCTACGAGCGGGTGCCCCACATCACCCTGCGGGACATCGCCAACAACGCCGAGATCGACGTCATCTGGGAAGAGTACCAAGAGAAGCTGGAGCCGCTGCGGGAGGAGCTGAACCGTGCCCTGGATAAGGCGTGGGAGGAGTGGGAGATTCCCCAGGACGCAGACGACTCATGGTCGGAGGAAGTCCAGGAACTACAACGGCAGTGGTGGGAGTCGCGCATCGCCCGGCAGAGGGAGATAGACGCCTCCATCGCCGCCCGGGCTGAGTACGAGTTCCTGTACGACAGGCCCCACGAGGACCGCAGCAGGGTGCGGGTGGCTGGCCCCTTCACCGTGGAGAGCATCTCGCCCCACCGGGTGCTGGGCGTGGACGAGAACGGCGACGTAATCGACCACATCGCCGAACCGCGCGACGGCTACAGCACGGGCTACGACTTCGGCCAGGTCATCCTGGAAAACCTGAAACGCTCCGGCGTCCAGCAGGCCCACCGGGAGGACCGCATCAGCTTCACGTCGCTGACGCCCTGGCCGGGGCGGTTCGTCTGCGCCGATGGACGGTACGTCGAGGGCGGCAGCGGCGACGATGATGATGATGATGATGATGCGCCGTCAGGCCCGGAGCGGAGGGCCGCCGTGTTCATCGGGCCGGAGTTCGGCACGGTGTCGCGTCCCGACCTGGTGGAGGCGGCGCGGGAGGCCGCCGAGTGCGGGTTCGACGTGCTAATCGCCTGCGCCTTCAACTACGACGCCCACACCACCGAGTTCGAGAGTCTGGGCCGCATCCCGGTGCTGAAGGCGCGTATGAACGCGGACCTTCACATGGCCGGGGATCTGAAGAACACCGGCAACGGCAACCTGTTCGTCATCTTCGGTGAGCCGGACATCGACGTACTCGACTCCGACGGCGGTCACATCCAGGTGCGGGTCAACGGCGTGGACGTGTTCCACCCTAACACCGGTGAGGTGCGCAGCGACGGGCCGGAGGGCATTGCCTGCTGGTTCATCGACACCGACTACAACCAAGAGAGTTTCTTCGTCCGCCACGCCTACTTCCTGGGCGCCGGCGACCCCTACAAGTCGCTGAAGACCACCCTCCGCGCCGAAATCGACGAGGACGCCTGGGCCACGCTGCACAGCGCCACATCGCGGCCGTTCCCGCGCCCGGAGTCGGGGCGGATAGCGGTCAAGGTGATCAACCACCTGGGCGACGAGGTGATGAAGGTGTTCCGGGTGGGGTAGAACGGGACTGAGACCGGTCAAGAGGCTCTCCAAGGACGACCTTTTAATTGCTTTATTTCGAAGCGGGGAGTGAATATTCCTATATCGTCCATTTGCTGACAATTTGTCTGACGTTTCGCCAGAAGATTTGGAGCGGCTAAGAGAAGTCCACGAAGGTTGGTACGTAGAGTACAAACAACAGCTGATTGGAAACCGCGAACTCGCGAAAAGCCTTTCTTCGTTCGCCAACCAATATGGTGGCTGGCTATTCTTGGGTGTAAGCGAGGGCGGTCAAAACCACGTAGCAAATGAGTTCCCTGGGATACCTGATTCCGAAGTACAGTTTGCTTTGGAGTCCATAAGAAACGCAGCCAAAGATTTGCTTAACCCTCCAGTCTTCTACAACGTTAGGCTTTTTCCCGGGCCTATAGCTTCGATAGGAATCGAGGAGGGCCATTCCATCATCGTAGTTCAAGTGCCGGAAGGACCCAATCCGCCTTACATTCACAACGATGGGCGAATTTACAGGCGAGTAGGTGATTCGTCGCAACCAGTACCGGTAGCTGATAGGTCGACGTTTGACCTGCTTGCTCAACGAGGTGAGGAAACTCGCAAAAGACTGGCAGAAAGGGTCTTGTGGAGTCCAGTAACTTCTAAAGGAGAGGAGAATCAACCATACATTCACTTGAGCATCTTGTCCGACCCTTACGAAGTTATGGGTCACTGGTATGGCGAAGGATTTGAAGCCTTCGCCGAGACCATGAAAGGTTTCACGCTACCTTTCGACAATGTGTTCTCCATGTCTGGTGGCTTCATTGCTCGGCAAGTCGGCCGCAACGATCCGTACAAACGCGTATTGACTTGGCATTTTTCCAGCAATTGTCATTCATTCGTTACAATCCCTATTCCGACCCTGCAAGCTGACGTTACTCAACCCGTCTGGGCAGAGTATTCGACCGGGTCAAGATTCGTGTCAATGCTCGCCAATACCGAACTAGCTTACTGTCGAGTACTAGACCTTAATGTGGTCCTGGACCTGTTGGGCGCAATCATGAGGCGGCACTGCATCTTGTCGAGCAAGGCAAAGGTTAATGGGCCTTTCTACTTAAAAGCCCACCTTGAAGCGGTGTGGAGAACTATCCCGTTTGTAGATCACTCGGCATATCTTGAGCACATAGGCCAGTTTGGATATCCGGTGGTTCAAGAAACTGAAATTACAGTGCCAGATGGAACAACCTTGGATACGTTTGTAGTCGCGCCAGAAATTGCTTTACCGCCACAAGAAGGTGATCTTATGCTTGGAGAAGGGTTTGTCGCGCTATTCATGCGCATACTTGATGCTCTTGGTATCCCTATGGTAGTTCTCGCGCGATCAATTGAAGAATTACTTTCAGCCGGTAGGCGCAGTCAGGAAATTCAAGGGAAATTGACAGCCGGATAAAGGCAAAGCTTTGCAATTTCGCATAGCCGACACATTCACTGCCAGCCTGGCGCGGTTGCCCAACGAGCAGCAGCGGGCGGCCAAGACCACCGCCTTTGACTTGCAGACCAACATCGCCCATCCCAGCCTCAGTCTGCACCGTGTGACCGGTGCCAAGGAACCGGGCTTCTGGTCGGCAAGGGTGAACCTCGACCTTCGCATCATCGTGCACAGGGCCTCGGAGAACGTCGTTCTCTGCTACGTCGGACGCCACGATGACGCCTACCAGTGGGCCGAGCGCCGCAGGCTGGAGACCCACCCGACCACCCGCGCCGCCCAACTGGTGGAGCTACGGGAAGTCGTGCAGGAAATTGCCGTCCCGGTTTACGTGGAGACCGAGGTGCAGGCGCCGCCCAAGGCGCTCTTTTTCGACCACGTGCCTGATAACCAACTGCTGGGCTACGGGGTTCCGGTGGAATGGCTGGAAGACGTCAAAACCGCCGATGAAGACAGTGTGCTGGACCTCGCCGACCATCTGCCGTCGGAGGCGGCGGAGGCCCTGCTGGAACTCGCCGTGGGCAAGACCCCGCAGCCCTCCCTTCCCGCGCCTTCCGGGGCCGACCCCTTCAGTCACCCCGACGCACTGCGCCGCTTCCGCGTCATGCGAAACGTGGAAGAGCTGGCGGAGGCCCTGGAATATCCCTGGGAAAAGTGGACCATTTTCCTCCATCCGGCCCAACTGGGGCTGGTTGAGCGGAACTACAATGGTCCAGCCAGAGTTTCCGGGTCCGCCGGCACCGGCAAGACTGTCGTTGCGCTCCACCGAGCGGTCTACCTAGCCAAGTCCAACCCCGGTTCGCGAGTCCTGCTCACCACCTTTTCCGACACGCTGGCGAACCTGTTGAGGGCCAAGCTGCAACTGCTGATCCATCAAGAAGTGGAGCCAGACGGAAGAATCGTGGTGGACTCGCTGGATGCCGTCGGCCTCAGCCTTTACGAGGCTACGTTTGGCCCGCCGGAATTGGTTACACAGGAATTTATTGTAGCCCTTGTTGAGGACGCCGCCGGTAAGGAAGGGACCAATTTCTCCCAAGCCTTTCTCCTCACCGAGTGGGACCGAGTTGTGGACGGTTGGCAGTTGGACACTTGGGAAGGCTACCGGGACGTAGCCCGCATCGGCCGCTACCGCAGGCTGTCGGAAACGCAACGAAAGGCATTGTGGCCGGTGTTCCAACGGGTCAGATTGGGCTTGCGAGAACTGGGATTGGTGACCAAGCCTGAAATGTTTGGGCGGTTGACCCGGGAAGTTGAACGACTGGACCATCCGCCTTTTGACCACGTTGTGGTCGACGAGGCCCAGGATGTGAGCGTCGCCCAGTTGCGATTCTTGGCCGCCCTGGCCGGAGGTAGAGCTAACGGACTCTTCTTCGCCGGTGACCTGGGTCAGCGAATCTTCCAACAGCCTTTTTCCTGGAAGGAGCTTGGTGTTGACGTGCGGGGCCGCTCTCAAACCCTTCGGATAAACTACCGCACTTCGCACCAGATTAGGACGCAGGCAGACCGGCTTCTGGACCCAGCAATTTCCGACGTTGACGGCAACCTGGAAGAACGCAAAGGCACTGTCTCGGTGTTCAACGGGCCACAGCCTACTGTTCAAGTCCTCGAAGACGAAGAGGCCGAATCCTCCGCAGTGAGCAAGTGGTTGACCGGCAGAATCTCCGAGGGCCTCCAACCCAGCGAAATTGGCGTATTCGTGCGGTCCATAGACCAGACCAAGCGGGCTGTTGCAGCGATTAAGCGAAGCCGCTTGCCCTACTCCATACTTGACGAAGAGGTAGACGCAGAAGAGGAGTGCATGACGGTTGGCACTATGCATCTGACTAAGGGTCTGGAGTTTCGCGCCGTGGCGGTGGTGGCCTGCGACTCTGAGGTTATCCCCCTCCAGTCCAGAGTGGAATCAATTGCGGACGAGGCAGACCTGGAAGAAGTTTACAACACTGAACGAAACCTGCTCTATGTGGCCTGCACCCGCGCCCGGGACTACCTGTTGGTCACCGGCGTCAAGCCTGCTTCTGAGTTTCTTGACGACCTGCGTATGTGAATTGTTTGAGGGACATCCAACCTTACCCCTAATCCACTGAAGGACACCGATGGACGGCGTGAGGACAGCGGGAGGGGGGTGAGGGAGCAGGGTCATTCAACTGTTGAACAGTTGTTAATCTTGGGTCAACAATGAGGTTATTCTTTGGGATGCGGAGGTCTGGTGAGGGGAGGACGGGAAGGTAGAGGTTGCGTTGGGATTGAGGGAAGCCTTGTCCCAGGTACCCGACCCGCGCAGCGCCCGGGGGATTCGTCATTCCCTGGCTGCCGTATTGACCATGACAGTGTGCGCCATGTTGGGCGGCGCGCGCAGCTTGTACGCCATGGCCCAGTGGGGCCGAGAGCATCGCCAGCTTGACGGCCGACAGGCTGGCCCCGCGCTCTGGCCGAGGGGACTTCTTCCAGCGTCTGCAGAAGGAGGGATTGAGGGCCTTGGCCATGATGTCCGAGGCGCACGAGCTGCAGTAAGCGCCGGCGTCGGCCGCGCGGTCGCACTTTCTGCACTTTGCGTTGGCCATGTATTAGGCCCTCGAGGGAAGAGTGAGAGTTTGACCCTACCTTATCCGTCCCTCCACCGACAAGGGGCAACTGTCATCAATTCAGCCAGTGGCGGAAGCGGTACAGGTGGAGGAGCTTCACCTGTGGCGCCTGAGCCAATCTTCATCGCCCCGCAAATGTGGATTCCACCTTGGCTTTAGTTTAGAGTGCCACCAAGGGTGCGGGCGCAGTGTTGTCCGTGGCCCCCTGGTCCGGCAGCGCGGCCGCCTCGCAGCCGATGAACACCGCTGCCAACAGCGGCAGGAGGGTCAGCGCGCTGACCTTGGCGCAGGAACATTTGCCAAGTCTCATAATCTCCTCCATTGGAGACCGGAGTTGAACCGGGGTTGGGATATGCTTGGGACGCGGCGCCCGGGAGGCCTGGCGGCTTTGCCCCGGTCTGTCTCGCTAACCGTCCGCCGTCCCGGCGCAGCACCCCCAGGCCTTCGGTGACCTGAACACATTCGACGGGGGCGGCGTCCTGCCACTACATTGTTGACGTACTCGGGGTTGTCCGAAGCATCACCCGCCACCCAGGGCGAGGACCACTTTGCAGCGGCCGCACCTCGCCAGACGTTGCCCGGGCTGGGGCTGGCCATTGCCGGTGACCTTGAAACCGCAACCAGGGCACTCGAGGCTCCAGCGAAACGTGAGCAGGTCTTTGCGCACCATCCGCTGCGGACCACCACCATTCGTCCAAGGTGGCTTCGCCGGCGGCTCAGGCACGGTCGCCTTGTCGAGGGCGGCAACATCCTCCCTGGTCAGCTTTTCGCTGGGCCTGGACCGTCCTAGCTGAGAGGCTCTGTTGGTCATGTTCCTCCTCGTCTCAGCTTCCCCTGGTTTGGTTCGTTAAACCGCTGTTACGTCAACGTTCAAGGTCCCGCCTTCAGGGCGTTCCGAACCGTCTTTTCGTTGACCTCCAGGAGTTGCGCTATCTTCCTCCCCGACGCGCCGGTGTCCTTCATGCGCCGGGCCAACTGCACCTGGTCGTCGGTGAGGGACCTCCGGCGTCCCAGGGTCTTGCCCCGGGCTCTTGCCGCCGCCAAGCCCTCCCTGGTGCGCCGGCGTCCCACCTCGCGCTCTTGGTCAGCCACCCACGCCGCCATGCTGACCATCTGGTGGCCAACGAAAGCGAGGGGGTCGTCGGGCGCCAACTCCAGAAACCGGGTCCAGCCCTCCGTCTCGTCGAGGGACCTGATCTTCACTCCCCGGGCCCGCAGGGCGATGATGCACTGGAGTGTGTCCAGCCACCGTCGGCCGATCCTGTCGATGCGGACCACAACCAGGATATCGCCTCCGGAAAGGCGCCCGTCCAGGCGGTGCCAGCCTTGGCGTTGGTCCGTGCCGGTGGCTCCGGAGACGCCGATGTCTCGGTAGACGTTGTCCCGCTGGACGCCGGCCTCTCGGAACCGGAGTTCCTGGCTGAAGGGATCCATCCCGGCCACGCCCTCCTGCAGGTGGCGGCTGGTCCGGATGTATCCGAAGAGGGTCATGCGGTCAGGTTACGTTTTATCCGCACTGGCCGCAACACGGAAATGACACCCGTCAGGGGTGCGGAACAATCGGGGGTTTCTTCCGCTGAGACCGGCGGGTGGGGCGAGAAAATTGCGAAACCAGCGGAAGGACAGACCAGTCCTGATGTCCCGAGCCCGACGGCCCGAAACGCGGGCATAGCGATGCTTCTATATGACGGTCCGGCGGTCCAGGGGGGAGACGTGGGCCAGGGTGCCCGCCGGTCAGCCGTGGCACCCCGGGGTCCGCTTTTTCCTTGTCATCATGCTCCCGGCATGCCATACTCCTCCCATGGCTAATCTACAAGTGAAGAACATACCGGATGCCCTACACGACCGCCTTCGCGCCTACGCCCGCGAGAGCAACAGCACCATAGGTGAAGCTGTGCTCCTTGCTGTTGAGCGGGAGTTGGCTGGCTGGGAATGGCGGAAACGTCTGGCTCAGCGCCCCCAGACCGACCTCGGTATTGAAGCCACAGAACTGCTCTGGGAAGAACGTTCGCTGCGGGACCAGGAGACGGATTGACCGGACTGGTTGTCGATGCCTCGGTGGCAGTAGAGTATCTCCTGAGGACCCCCCTGGGCATGACGGTGGCCAACACCCTGGACCGTGCGTCTTTGGTCGCGCCCGAACTGATGGACGCCGAGGTTCTGTCGGTGCTGCGGCGTGCGGTGTTGAACGGGGTACTCGAAGAGGCACGGGCCGAGATGGCCGTGGAGGATCTTGCCCATTGGCCGGTGGACCGTATCTCCCACCAATCCCTGGCTGCATTGGCCTGGAGATACTACCGGAATGTCAGCGCCTATGATGCCTTCTACGTCGCCGTTGCCCGTGTCCACGGAATCCCACTGATGACCGCCGACGGGCGGCTTTCACGGGCGCCGGGCTTGGGTGTGGTGGTGCAGCATGTGCGCATCGGATGACCAGGGTCCTTCGTCGAGACGGAAACCAATCCCCTAAGCCCACATTTCCCATATGGCTAAAAAGCTTTCTCAGTAATTCGTCGATGGTCTTTCAACCTCGGAACTCGACGGGCTAGCCCTGTACGAGGTCAAACCCTTGAGCTCAGCTCCCCAGCTGGACTTCGCGGTCTGGCTCCTGGACGTCGGAACCTTCGGGATCCAGACCAAGGGTGGCAGGTACATCATCATTGACGGCGAGTGGTACCAGGTCACCGACCGGGGCCGGATCCGCAAGGAGTCGCCGATCCCCGGGACGTGGGACGCCGCCATGGCCATCCATGACGTGGTCCAGGAGCACCTCAGGCACAAGACCTTCGTGATCCCGGTCCTAAACCAAAGCCAAGGTGAAATGCGCAGACGCATGGGGTAAATTTGTGAAGGAACCGAGGTAGATGGTCTCAAAAATTGCGAGGGGTTGGTGATGGGGGTGAGGGGGGTGAGGGAGATAGACCGGTCTCTGGAACAATGGCAGATGGGAGTCAAGGACTTGCGGCGGCGGATGATTCTGGCTCCCACACCCCGGGAGCGGTGGTACGCCATCCTGCTGCTGGCTCAGGGCTTGACGGCAGCGGCGACGGCGGAGGCGTTGGAGCGGGACCCCCACACTATCGGACGTTGGGCGTCGGCCTTCGGTGAGGGAGGGCCTGCGGCCCTGATATTCGAGCAGACCGGTGGTTCCCCCCAGCCCTTGACCAGGCGCAGCAGGAGGAGTTGAAAGGGGCGGTGGAGCAACCGCCCGCCGCGGCGGGCATCCAACTGGCCAACTGGTATTGGAAGGTGGTGCGGCAGTTTGTCTCAGAACGGTTTGGCATCAGCCTGTGCCGCAGCAGTTGCCTGAACTGGCTTCACCGGCTGGAGTTTGCCTTCAAGCGCCCCAAGAAGCGTCTGGTCAAGGCGAATGAGTCCAAGCGGGAGGCCTTCGTGGCGGAGTACGCCGCCCTGTGGGAGGAGGCCCAACGGACTGAAGCCAGAATATTCTTTGCTGATGAGGCCCACTTCCGGGCGGACGCGGAATTGCGGGGCAAGTGGGTGCTGAAGGGCAAGCCTGCGTTGGTGGACTCCAATAGCCCGCGGTATGGGGAGAAGGCCAGCTACTATTCAGCGGTGTGCCGGAGACGGGCGAGGTGGAATGGATGGAACTGGAGGGCAACAGCAACAGCGGGACCTCGGTTGCCTTCCTGACGAAACTGAAGGAAAAGCATCCAGGGCCGCTGCGGGTCATCTGGGACAATGCGCCGGCCCACCGTGGGGAGGCGGTGCGGGAGTACCTCAGGACGCCTGAGCTGGAGCTGAGGCTGGTGAACCTGCGGGCTACAGCCCGGACTTCAACGCCGGCGAGGCTATCTGGGGCTGGGCGAGAGAGGAGGCCACTGGCAATCTGTGCCTGGGGAGCAGGGCGGTGGTGCAGAGCCTGCCCCTGCGTAGGCAGGGGAGAGGGTCGGCAAATTCCTGGCCGGGCTGTCCAGCCGGAAAGACGAGGTGAGACGGCGCTGCCGGACGGTCCTGTAATCAAGGGCCGAAACACTCCCGCGAGACTCCCGCCCCGATTCCCAGCACCCGGCAAAAGCACATCCCACCTTGGCTTTGGTTTAGAGCCTATCCTAAAAACGGGTAACACCCGCACGGAAAAGGGGTTGTTAGGATAGGCTCTTAGCTGGACTTTGTACAAAACCTAGACAAAATGAAAGAGCAGGGTAAGCTAACTTGGTCTACTCCTTATGAAAGGACAAGTTATGCTCACCCTGCCGCGCCAGCGTGCCGGGATAGGCGAACCCGGCCAGGTAGGTGAAGTTCTTGCCCGAGCGGGCGACTATGGCCGAAATGCCTTCTTCGTCCATCAGCCGGTGCAGCTGCTCTACGTTGGCGATTATCTTGCCGTAGGCGTTGGACATAACCGTCACTCTCGTTCCTAAACCGGCACCAAGATGGAATCGACATATACTCTCATACGAATGCCTGCGGGTTCCATGGCTTTGGTTTAGGCGGCTGCCTTGGCTCCATTGGTCGGCAACTCTGCAGTTTGCGCTTTCCCATTACGTGGGGGTAAAGGTGTTTCTATCGTTGCGCTCCTTGGGTCTATGGCAGTTTCTTGATCCATCAGACCGTATTTATGCTCCAGTTCCAGGACAAAACGGTCCAAATCTTGTTGAGCTTTCTGCACCTCCAGATCCTTCTTATCTACGTCCATCTGCAGCTTCCGTAGCTGGTAGCGCTCTGTCGGATCAAACTCTGCCATTGTCGTCTCCTGGCAATAAGATGAGGCCTAGATATTAGAACATATGTACCGTTATTATCAAGGGGCCACTGACACCACGGATACCGCATTTTTGCTTTATGGGTTGGTATCCTATAATTGATTACCTCGTAACAAGGGCCTTTCGGGTTGGTTCTGCGGCGTGAGGGCGGTTAGGCGAGGGATTGGGTTTGTTCCGGTCGGGGCTTGTGTTGTGGCCGATGAGGTCGTTGTGGCGCGCCATACCCTGTCCGGGTAGGCATCAGCGGGCTCGCAACGGCTCCTGTAGCTTCATGCAGTGGGGGGAGAGCGGTCGCCAGGGCAGCCGGTGGGACCAACATCTGGTCCAACCGTGCCCGGACCATTCGCTTGACGTTACACGCCAGGGCCTTGAGGTAGACGGCGAGCCGGACCCTCCCACCTCCACGTACCCGTAGGCGGCCAAGACCATGGCGCCGTTTCAACTCCGAGTTCGTACCCTCTATCCCCGCACGCAACCCGTACCGTTTACGCCATTGTCCATCCGACTCGGCCCGCCGCCTCCGTCCGATGTTCACCCTGGCGAGGTCCGCACTCAGCACGTAGGCTCCTCTCGGCGCCACCTCACCGGACACCGGGAACGCAGCGAGCAGGGCTCACACACCTCCCGGGCGAAGTGCATCTCCACTCGCTCGGGAGCCTCTTCATCCTCGTACTCGGACACAGCCTCATGTCCCGCAGGACACACCGCAGCCCTCCTTGCCGTAACGTCGATGTCAAAGTCAGCAGCCGTCAGCTTGACCGGCCGATCACCCCTGTCGGCCTCCGCTGGCGCCCGGCCCCCGACAGGGCTCACCAACTCCGTCCCCCTACGCTCTGCCTCCCATCCGTTGTGTCCGGATCCATACGACGTGTCGCACCACAGCTCCTAAGGACCGATCCCACGCTCCCTCAACCTGTCTATCACCCCCACCGTCACACCGGCGTCGCCACCGCTCGATGGGGTGACCTCCACGTGGGTGATCATCTGCACGGCGTTCCCCTCTTCGCACGTCTCAGACACCTGCACCTCGTACCCTTTCCCCTTGTGTCCGCTGTAGGTCACCTCCGGGTCGTGCGGCGTCTGCATCGAGCTCGACCGCACCTCCTTCGACTCCCTCAGCGCAACTGACACCTTACCCTCTTCCGCATCGTCGTCATCGGCTCCGGGACGACCGTCCCTGTGCCGGCCCACGTGGCACTGCTCATGCAAAAGCCTCTCCAACAGTCCGTACTCCTCCATCTTTGCCACCGCCGTCCCACGGAACCTATCCACCAGCCGGTACACGTCTCGCGCACACACCGACAGCCGGCGACGCCCCTCACCTGAACGTGCGTCCTCGTACCTCGATGCTTCGCCGGTCTCCTTGAGGTACCGCTGGGCCAGACCATCCCCAATCCCTTCACCCAGACCACGGTGCTCACGGCTCACCGCTAACAGGAACACTCGGACCGTCTCGCAGAACAGACCCAACCGCGTCAGCACCGCGATATTGCTCATGACATGCGTCGAGTCCAGGCGCTGCTTGCCTGTCCGCAGTCCCAGGGCCTCTATCATCCGGTCCGTCGTCTCACAGAACGCCAATCGCCCCCCGTCGTGCTCCATCAACCGCACACGGAAGTTGTGCAGCGTCTTCTGGGCAAGGTGCGCCTCCTCCATCTCCAGCCGCAGCGCGTGGTGCCACAGCAGATTGAACTCCAACTCTTCCAACGCCTCCATGTCCGTCAGATCGAACATCTCCTTGAGCACCAGCACTCCCAGCACCGTCTGCACCGCACGGTTCGGCCTGCCCATGTCCGGGCTGTACATCGGAGCGAACCGCTCCTCCTCTATGAGCACCAGAGCCTCGTTCCGAAACACCTCCGCCCAGCTCCTCCGCATCAGCTTCGCCTTCCTCGGCGTGATCAGAAACTCCGACTGCCACAGGCTCTCCTGCGGTTCCCGTGCTTGAAACATCGACCACCTACTCCTGAGCGTTCACTCCTCCACTTTCCCCGCTCCTATTATCTCTCGCTTCCAATGTCCTCGCCCATGACTTGTTACGAGGGAATCATATTTGACAGATGCGAATCAACTTCTAGCGAGGAATTGTAGGGCGATCACTGAATCTGATCCCCGAAACCTGATACAGCCATAACGCGAGTCTTGTGGGATGACCTAAATCGCAAGGAGAAGGAGTTGGGCCTTCCGTTCCTGAATCTTGTTGAACCGACTCCAGGTCATTACGATTAAGCTCAGCCGTGAATGGAGATTCTGAAGGCTATCAGGGGTCGCGTCTGGGGTTGTCGCTTTAGTTCATACAGAGGCTATCTGAGCGAGCGGCAAGTTTTCGAGACAAACCAGAGGCCCCTGCTGTAACGACAGGGCCTCCGGGTTACTTCCTGAAGTGCCTGGGGTTCCGTCCATGCTGGGCGGGTCCCCACTCGTGTTCAATGTGCTTAGTGAAGTCGTACTCGGTACCACCGCTCTTGACGTCGGTCATATATTTCGGAGGCCTGCTCGAAATTTCCAAATCAATGCAGTCTTTATCCTGCCGCACCTTGAACACCTTTCTCACGTCGGGAAAGGAATTGCCTTCGATTCGCAACCAAATCAAGCCACCATCTCCTTCCTTCGCCAAGAGGAGATGCAGGTCGCTCTTGAATTTGGAGGAGTTTATGTTAATCCACCACACTGGTTTTGAGGCATTTATATTTGCAAAGCTCGTGTTTCCCCCATCCAACAATCTACTCCCCCAATGCTCGTTGACCATTTCCATCGCCGATCGCTTGTCCATGTTCCTCCCAATATCTGCGAGAACCCCAGCTTGCCCGCTGTTTCTGACTGATTGCGGCCGCCAACCGACTCAGGGTGAACGGGCCTGGTGGACGCCGCCGTGGATCTGCCGGTAGAGGTCACGGAACGCCGCCTCCCGGCCCGGTGGGGCGTTTCCCAGAAAAACCCACTCAGGCAGCCCGGTACTGTACTTGGCCGACTGGGTTTCCACTCCAGATAGCTTAAATCCCTCCGGCCTTGCCTCGACCACCCCAATCGCCACCCGGTTCACGGAAAGCAGGTAGTCGGCCGTGCCGTGGCCCGCCTTTAAGCCAAACTCGCGCACCGCCACACCCGTCGCTGCGTACAGGTTTACGGTGTTCTTGTCCTGGACAACCCAACCGGACTGCTCCAGCATGCGGTCTATGTTAATTCTGGCTTTAGCCTCGGGAGTCGTCACAATGTTTTACCCCGACTTTCCATATCCTGGAATATTTTCTCCTAGCCAAGGGCAAGTCCAGGTAACGGCAATTTGGTTCGCTGACCTGCCCCCGATGGTTGTGCTACTTTCTAAGATGCTCCTATAGACGTTGGTCTTGCCCCATTTTCTGTACCAAACTCAGTGCGAGTTGTGCGGGTCGATCCACTTTTGGCGCCAATGCGGCAAATTCCTTGGGTGACAAGTTGCCCAAAGGCCGATTCTCCAGGTACTAGAGGAAAAAGGTGGTGGAGCGCCAGCGAGTGAAGTGATAAAGAGGGTCGGAGAGTTGTTGGCGGACCAACTGACATCCACAGACCATGAAACCCTCTTCAGCGGTAGTGTTCGCTGGAAAAATCGAGTTCAATTCGCGAGGCTGTCATTGATAAAACAGGGGGCACTAGATTTGGATTTTCCTAGAGGGTATTGGAGAATGACGGTTCAGGGAGGGAACTGCTACTTGAGGCTAAGACCGGAAGGCTTACCGACGGAGTTTTTACCACCCGATAAGTTTCGGTGATGAACGACGAAAAGAAATTAGGTTTTACCCGGGATTCCCCAGATCAAACCACCTTTCCTGGATATAGCTCCCGCGGGGATACCGCCAAATATAATCCCGCATTCCAAGAGCGTCAAATGCGGTCTGATGCGGCCTGATTCACTCAAAGTCCCCGCTTTCATTGGGCAACCACTGTACTGCCAAGCGTAAAAGCCCCAAACCGCTGGTCTACGCCCAAGTCTCCCCCTTGGGAAGCTCTTTTGCCCTGTGCGACCCCGTAACCGTAACCAATCCCGACGCTCCTAAAGTGGACTAGCCAGGAGCCAGCCTAAGCCGACCAATTCGTTCCAGTATCCCGCCTAGCATTTCCCGGCTCACCAGCACCTCAGCAAGCTGAAACACCAGCCTTCCGGCATGGCGCACCAACCGTCCTCCAGTCTTGATCATCCTGGTCTGCAGACTGGTCAACGACCAGTGCTTCATTGCCTCCGGTAAGGCTAGCCTTCTCATGAAGTTGCCCAAGTTGTAAGCCAGTACGAACAACTCCAGCCTGACCTGATTGGCCACGAACTTGTGGCAGGACAACCTGGTCCAGTTCAGGGCGTACTTGCCTTCTTTTATCCATTGCTCCGCGGTGCCTCGGCCATTGTAAAAGCGGACTATCCCGATGTTTGGATAGCTCAGATTGGTGACTATGAAGCCCACTCTGGGAAACAGTTCTCCCTGGCGCCACTCCACCTTAGAGACCACTCTCCGAGCAACGTTCCAGCTCTGGGCCTGGTAGACGAAGTCATGATAGGAGACGATGGGCTTCGGGGAAAGCCACTCCGTAGGCCGTATCAGCAGGGGCGCTATCTCCCGCTGCAGCACCTGGTTGGACCGCAGCCTGATGGCGTAGCCGATGTTTCTTGCTTCCAGATAATCGTATATCTCCGGCTTGGCGAAGGCGGCGTCAGCACGAAACAGCAGCCTGACCGCTGCTGTCAAATAACGCTCCACCACCGGATCAAGGACTTCTTGCCAATCATCGGCACTGGGGACGTTGCCTGACCGTAGCTTAGCTGCTTCACAATCCCCGAACTGGTTGAACAGAAAGAGAGGGTGATAGCAGACGCATTCAAAGTGGCCGTTATAGGCTGCTCCCTCCTGCTGGCCGTGCACTGGACTCTCGGAACTGTCCATATCCAGGATTACTCGCCGGTGTAGTCTATGTGGCCTAAGGCGATCCAGTGCAGTGGGTGATCGGTCGGAACCTTCACCGCCGACACCTGACGGCGTTGCAGCGCGCCTCTTGTGTGAGTGCTGCCCTGGCGTGGGCGAAGCAAGGTCACCAGCAAGTCATGCACACTGAGCGGGACGACAGTGGTCAATACTCACCGATACCTGCAAACATTGCAGGTATCGGTGAGTATTGACCACCTTCCTGTGGCCACGACCACACCGGCAGCGGCGTCGGCGGCCTGGTGCAGCGCCTTAAGTACCCTCCGGAGCTCCTGGACGCCGATGGCCTGTTGTTCCTGTTCCGTGGGGTCTGGGACGATGTCCCCGCGCCGCCCCAAGCTTCCGTGAGCCGGGTCAGAGTGCATCCGTGCCGCGTCCCTGCGGAATCTGGCCCCGTCGTTGTTCGCGGTGAGCAGCCCCTTGATAGCCCGTTCCAACGCCGTCTGGCCTTCAAAGGCAGGGATGTGGGTCTTGGGCGAGCCATTCGTGTTCGAACACTCGGGCAAAGGCATCCAGGTGAACCTCCGGCATCACGAGCCAGAATATGGTGGCTTCCCGGATCTCTTCAGGCTCAGGCTCCCTTTCCGGGGTGTAGTCCAGACTTCTGCCGTCGGGAGTTACGCCGTGACGGGCGGCCTGGCCTGCCTGGGACTGGGCCAGGGGTGCCGTACGCCGGAACTCCTCTTCAGTGATTGTGATCACATTTACCACTGGAATGTCATATTTCCCTTGGAGGAGTTGTCTGAGTGTCTCGTCCGCCTCCCTGACAACTTTTTCGTCCAGACAGACGGCCATAAGATCCACGTCGGAGTCTTGGCGGTGATCCCCTGTGGCCCGGGAGCCTTGGAGGATGACTTTCGTCGGGCGGAGCAGTTCCTGCATCTCCCGGGCTATGGCCAGACCTACTGGGTCGGGATTGTTTCGGCGAGTGCTCATGCAGACTCCATTGGGTCGAGGTCGGGAAACCCATTTCTCATGAAAGGTCTGCTATTCACACACCACTCCGTCTCCGTCCGCGTCCCGCATGAACTCGTACGCCGGATGTCCCCTGTGAACGGGCGCGACGCCGTGGGCCCGGGCCTCGGTGCACGTGATTCGGCCGTTCCCGTTGTCGTCGTACATGGCCAGGGCATCCATGTCCGTGGCGGCGGTCGGGATCTGAGTCGGTGTCGCTGTAGCGGTCGGTCCTGGAGTGGCGGTCGTGGTTGCTGCCGTGGTGCTGATGGTGACCTGGGAATTCATTTTCTAAGTGTTATGCCTGCGGTGTCATTGGGCAAGTTTCAATGGCTACGGTAAAAGCAGCCGTCTTTTGCACAAGCCCAAATGTTGATCTACCTATAAGCTTGGAGACCGGAGCTCTCAATCAATTCATCAAAAAGTGCTTTTTCTCCGCTGGAGCCCGGTAAGTATTTGTCCGGAGTAAACGTACCGTCACTCAAATTTATCTTTTTCATAATGGGGTCATACTCATCGGCCTTGACCACTTGGTCAGGCATGTTCATCGAAAGGTACGCCACCCTCATGTATCTCACTAACGCTCCGAATCCGGTGGTTCGGTTCAGAATATTGCCTCTCTCAACATTCTGCCATGAAGTCGGCCATTTCTTCTGCACAGCGAGAAAGATATTCCAGATGACGAGTGCAATTATGTGGTCTTGCTCTGTGATGAACAGGTTCCTAAAAATCTGTCGGCTCTGTTGGACCCTTGGGGATTGCTCCAGACGCTTCCCACGTCGGAGTTGGTTCCGGTCCTTGATCGGATCCGTAGAAACAAGCCGCAATAGTCTGTCCACGAATGTGGCTTGGGTAATGGTCTCGGTCGGGTCACGCCCTACTCCCAGCATCTTGACTTTACGTTCAAACGGGCTGTTTTGCCGGCCATTGAGGAATCGCACAATATCATGGCAGGTCCGCTGAGGACTACGGCTTGTTGTGAATTGGTAAAGGTCGTAGGCCAGTAACACCCCCACCGGACGTCCACCGCTAGGCACGGAGAGGTGTTCAATAACCCTGTCCAACAATAGGTCCTGTTCAACAACTGCGTCAAGGGGTTGGTGAACAGGCCCAACACCCCCTTATTTGCCGCCTCAACACGACGATTCTGAGTCAGCGCATCGAAGGAGCCCGAGGCGTTTCACACCCTGATTGTTTAGGATGGACGGTCAGGAAACGTGCATTGAATCCGGCTAAGATATAATCCACAAATGACCACCATAAACACAATCGAAGATCTGGCGCGCATCCTGCGGGACCAACCAACGTGGGCCGAGGCACTCCGAGCCCTCCTCCTCGCCCAGGACCTGCTGGACCTGCCGGGCCGGTTCGATCGCTTCGTCGAGACCCAGCACGAGACCAACCAGGCACAGCAGGAGACCAACCGGCTGACTGACCGGCGGCTCAACGCCATCGAAGGACAGCTCGGGAACCTGGAGGGCGGGGAGTACGAACGGAACGTCCGCAACAAGGCCCTGGCCCGCTGCATGATCACCCTGGGCTTCCAGGGAGCATACGTTGCCCTCGCCCAGACCAGCCCCGCCGACCCCAGGTTGACCAGCGCCATCGCGCAAGCCGTTCAGAATGGCAGAATCACACCAGACCGATTTGGAGAGCTCTTCGAAGCCGACCTCATAATCACCGCAGACGATAACCGGCACGCCGTTATCGAGACTTCGATTACGGCGGACCAGGACGACATCGACCGGGCGAAAAACCGGGCCGGCATACTCTGGGCCATCACCGGCGGGACCGTCACCCCGGTCGTCATCACATCGAGGCTGAACCCGGCCCAAGTGGCCCAGGCGGAAGCGGCGGGAGTGACCACCTTCGTCATGTCGTATCCCTGAACCGGGCCAGGCCCCTCGCAGTTACTTCCCAGGCGCCGCGATGGCATCGGGGCTTGGGCTAATCCCCGGCCAAAGATGCTATTTCCGATTCCCTCAAAAGCATTGGCTTGCAGCCGATAGAGGTTAAATGTTGAGCAGGCGCCAACCATTTCGGGTGGGGGTGCCCGTCGAGCCGGACACCCCACGGCCCAGTAGATGTTGTCCGGGTCCACGCCGGCCCGCAGGAGTTGCATGCGCTGGGTTTCCGGGTTGCTCCCGGCCACCCTTCGACCCGTTGGCGGCTGGTGCGGATATAGCCATACAGTGTGCCCATTGGGTCGCTATACGTTTATGGGCCGTGTGCGACGCTGGTGTAGACAACCCCTCGTCAGAATTCCATGAGGTTCTCCGCTACCGGACACCACCGTCGAGGCGTCACGCGGGCCTATGGCCGACCTGGAGGAGTCGAAGGGGGGAGTGTTCGCCGGAACCGATGTTGGGCATCATGTAGGGGCCGCCGCGCTGGCTGCGGCTTACGCGTGGCATGCCGAACCCGGTATCATCCAGGATGTCCCACTTCCCCAAGGGTCCGCCGATGATTGTCGGGTGCACACCTTAATTTCCGCAAGATTGCAATCCCAACAGTGCCAAGTCATTGTCCGGTGTGTTTCGCAAGCCTTCGGGTACGCAACCAACTAATACTACAACGACGCGTTATCCTACAAGGTAACTCGTGGGCGGATTTTGAAGCTGGCAACGAACGAGTGCGAGTCTCCCATGATGAACGGTCCGTAGCTGAAGAAGAAGACCTGAGCGTGTTTTCTCATAACGCGTCGTTGTAGTACTAACTGGTTGCTGCGGAGGAACAGCCTCGTCAGGTTGATCAGGTCGCCCAACTCCGCCGGTATCTCCCCGGTCAACTGGTTGTTGGAGAGGTCCAGCCCTTCCAGGTTGGTCAGGCCCCCCAACGCCGCCGGTATCTCCCCGGTCAACTGGTTGCCGGAGAGGTTCAGCCATCGCAGGGTGGGCAGGCCCCCCAACGCCGCCGGTATCTCCCCGGTCAACTGGTTGCTGAAGAGGTACAGCTCTGCCAGGCTGGTCAGGCCCCCCAACGCCGCCGGTATCTCCCCGGTCAACTGGTTGCTGAAGAGCGACAACACTTCCAGGTTGGTCAGGCCCCCCAACGCCGCCGGTATCTCTCCGGTCAACTGGTTGCTGAAGAGCGACAGCTCTGCCAGGTTGGTCAGGCTGCCCAACTCCACAGGTATCTCCCCGGTCAACTCGTTCCTGTAGAGCGACAGCCCTACCAGGTTGGTCAGGCTGCCCAACTCCGCCGGTATCTCCCCGGTCAACTCGTTGTCGTAGAGATCCAGATGAGTGACCCGGCCGTCGCTGCCGGTGGTTACTCCATGCCATTCCCCCATCGGGGCCCCGCTCTGCCAATTGTCCTTGTCGTGCCAGTTCGCTCCGTTCGTGGCGTTGTAGAGGGCGCCCAGCGCGGCCCGGTCGGTGTCCGCATTGCTGGCCGCATTGCCGGCGTCCGTGGTTCCGGTAACGACGTTCGACGCCGGTCCCGTCCCTGCGGAGTTGATGGCCGAGACCCGGTAGTGGCGCGTGCTTCCCGCCGTCAGACTGGAGTGGGAGTAGCTGGTGCTGGTGGAGAGTGTGTTGCCTTCCAGGTCGCTCCATGACGAACCGTCGGGCGAAACTTCGATCTTGTACCCTGTGATGTCCGCCCCGCCGTCGTCAGAAGGAGCGGTCCACGACAGATCGATTCGCGTCTGGCCGTTCCCCGCCGCCGTCAATCCCTCAGGCGCCCCCGGGCGGTTGTGCGGCGTAGACGGGCCGAAGAGGTAGAGCTTAATGAGCCTTATCACGTCGCCCTTGCTGATGGCCTCATCTCCCTCGCCAAAGAGGTAGTCTTTTATGGCCTCGATGACCTCTCGCTTCTCAATCGTGCCGTTGCCGTCGGCGTCGTACCTGCCAACCAGATCCTCGGCTTTGGCCACGTTCGATGGCGCGCCCTCACCGACAGAGTTGATCGCTGACACCCGGTAATGCCGCACCTCCTCAACCCCGAACATGGGGCCGTCGCCATCGTCGCCCAAGTCGGTGTAGCCGGCGCCGGCGCCGGTCGTGGTGTGCACTTCCGTCCATGATGTGTTGCCATCGTCCGAGGCTTCGATCTTGTAGCCCGTAATCGGGGCGCCGCCGGTGTTCGTGGGCGCGGTCCAGGACAGAACTACCTGCGCCTCCCCAGACACCACCCGAGCCGTCAACCGAGTTGGAGCTTCCGGCGCGACCGGCGGGGCCGTGGTCCCGGTGACGGTGGCCGACCATTCGCTTTCGCCGGCGGCGTTGACGGCCCGCACCTGCACGTCATACTGGGTACCGCCGGTGAGTCCGGTGAGGGAGTACTGCAGGGGACCCGAACCCGTGGTCCACACGTCTTCCTTCACAGTCCAGTTGGCATCGGACTTGTCGGCGGCTCCGGTTTCGATGTGGCGCAGATCGTAAGCGGTGATAGGAGCGCCGCCGTTGTCGCTGGGCGCGGTCCATGAAAAGGTTATCTGGGTCGGCTCAGGTTCCATGGCCGTCAAACCCGTCGGCGCTTCCGGCGGAGTGTAGGTAGGTACGTCCCCGCGCTGGCCGCCGAACTCCTGCCAGGTTGGGGTGCCGTTCCCGTCGACGTCGGCTTTCAGGGCCGGATACTGGTTGCTGGTTCCGAAGTCCCAGAAGTCGTCGGTCTCGGTGGCGCTGTTGTCATCCCCGTCGGCATTGTCCAGGTCGGCGTTCCAGGTGCTGTAGATGCCGGTGTATCCAATGGGGGCCTGCAACTGAGCGGTGGTCCTGCCCTGGACTCCCGTAGGGTCTCCGTCCCCGACTCCGGCTGCCTGACCGGAGGTTTGGGTGTCCCAGTAGCTCGCGGTGATCGTGATGCCCTTGGTGGGGTCGGTATTCTCAACCACAATAACGCCGACGAGTCCGCCAACCTCACTGGTTCCCTGCACACTGCCGGTGGCGTAGCTGGCGACGACCCCAATTTTATTGGTAGGATCTCCACCGCTCGAATTCTGGCGTAACACCCCAACCAGTCCGCCGACTCCTACGCCTCCCTTAATCCGAATCCACCGATGGACCCGGATGGAGGGCGTGAGGACAGCGGAAGAGGGGGGAGGGAGTTGCAGGCGCGATGATCCGGGCTCGAATTCGGGTAGACGGGAGGTTGGCGGGCGGTCGCAGGCGCTTTTGGGGGCGCCGATGGCGGTCTGCAGTGGCTGTGCTGAGCGAGATGGCGGGATAGGACACGGGAAGAGGCGCTCGCGGACCGGGACTGGCGCGAGTTTGCCGGGACGTTCAGTTGGCCGGATGGCGGGTCAGTTGCAGACGGGTCGTCAGGCTGGGAGTGGCAGGGCGCGCAGCCGGGCCAGGGCGCGACTGAACTGGGTTTCCCAAGGCCAGCGCTGGGGCAGATGCAGGGTGAGGCGGCGCGCCGAGCGGGTGAGCCGTCCGGCCAGGGAGAAGAACCGTCGCCTGAGGGTCTTGGTGGTCACGATCTGCTCGCCCAGGCCGATGCGCGCGGTCCAGCGGGCCAGGTGTGGGACATCACCTGGACGGCCAGCCAGGCGCCGTTGGCGGCGAAGCGGCCGGACGGCATGTGGTTCAACCCGACGCCGTACTTGAGGTCGCGTATCGCATTCTCGATCTCGGCGTGGCGGCGGTGGTCGGCCTCCAGTTCCAGGGTCTCTCCGTCCCGGTCGGTGATGAAGCCGTGATAACTGTAGGTGGCGAAGAGGGCCAGTTGGGAACCGGGGGTCGGCTGCACCCGCCGGACGATGAGCCGCACCGGCGCGGCGTCCGGCTCACTCTGGAAGGGGGTATAAGTCGTCTCGGCCACAGCGGCGGCGCCGTCCATCCAGTAGGGAATCGGCGTCCAGGCAGCTTCGGGTATGGCCTCGATGAGATTGCGCAGGCTTTTGTGCTGGCGGATGGTGATGGAGAAGCGCACGTCCAGCTTGCGGCAGACGGCGGCCACGGCGTGGGTATAGAAGCCGCTGTCGGCCCGCAGGGTGATCTGCCCGCTGGCGCCAGCGTAGCGCACCCGCGCCACCGTCTCCCGCAGGAAGTGGGCGGCCCCGCGGGCGGTGTTGGCGCGCCAACAGCGGGTGATAGCCCCGGGCGCCGGTGTAGCCGTGGTGGCGGCCAACAGCGGGTGATAGCCCCGGGCGCCGGTGTAGCCGTGGTGGCGGGCGCCCTCCTTGGCCAGTCCGTAGGTCTCGCAGATCGTCGAATCAAGGTCGATGGTAAATGGTGCGTCGCCGGGTCCGGCTCCGGCCTGCCAGGCCCGGGCCAGCAACTCGCGGCTCACCCGGTCCAGTTGGCGGACGTGGCCCCAGCGAAAGCTGCGCAGGAAGGCGCCCAGGGTGCAGGGCGCCTTGACCACACTGCCCAGGGTGCAGGCTGTCCCGCCGGCGCGCAGCGCATCGGCGTCGTCGATGCAGTCGCCGCCCGCCAACGCAGATGCCACCAGCGTCATCATCTTGTCACCGGTGTTGGCTCGGCCTGGGGCCCGGCCCAGGTCCAGGCGCCGGTCAACCAGTTGGGAAAGGCCGAGGTGCAAGGCCAAGGTGGCGGGAAGGAGCAGGCCGGCATTGTTGACCAGGCGGTGGTCGTCGAAGGTGATGTGGATGCGGTCGAGGTGGTTGCGTGGTCGCATCTATTGGGTGCTCCTTGTTTCTGGTCGGTTTTCTGTTATAAAACCATTATCCCAGATTCAGAGGAGCACTTCCTTCCCTATCCGCCCTGTCGCGACACGCCCTCTATCGGTGGATTCGGGCTTAACGCTGCCGGTGGCGTAGCTGGAGATGATCCAGTTTTCTCTTTCATTCGCATAGCCCGAAGAGACACTCCCAACCAGCCCACCCACGCCCGAGTCGTCACCCTCCACGCTGCCGGTGGCATAGCTGGAAATGATTCTCCCTCCCCAATTCAGTCCAACCAACCCTCCTATATAATGATCGGAACCCGAAACGCTGCCGGTGGCATAGCTGGAGATGACCGTCCCCTGATTACTCCCAACCAGCCCACCCACGCCCGAGTCGTCACCCTCCACGCTGCCAGTGGCGTGGCTGAACATGACAGTCCCGTAATTGTGCCCGGCTAGCCCGCCCACGTTACTGTCCCCCGAGACGGCGACCAAGGCATAGCTGTGGCTGATTGTGAACCCCCCAATCACAAATTCCGAACCGTTAAGCCCGACCAGACCGCCGGTGCCAACTTCACTGCCCGTGACGCTGCCAGTGGCGTAGCTATGGCTGATTATACCCAGGTTAAAGCCGGCTAGGCCGCCACCGTTCTTGCCGCTTACGTCGACATCAACCAGGCCGATGTTGCGAATGATGCCGTCGAGGTGGTTCAAGGAGAAGAGACCGACGCCCTGTGTATCAATGCGTTCGATGAACAGGTTACTAATGGTGTGGCCGTTGCCGTCAAAAACAAATTGGCTGCGGCCAACCCTTGCGATGGGATCCCACCCGTTGCCGGTGGTCCAAGCGGGGTTGACCGCGCCGGAGGCGTAGCTGACGGAGTTGTCGAAGTCCAGCGAGCGGGTCAGCTCATAGCCATTACAGGCGCTCTCGCAGACCTTTTCTGTCCCGGAGGTTGGGAACGCGTCGCCGTACTTGTTTGCGTCGCCACCGCTGTCCGGACTTCCGTCGCCGTCAAGGTCGTATCGGATAGCGTCCAACTGCTCCAGGTTGGAGACCTCGATGAGGCGGTCGCCGTCGGTGTCGTATTTCCCGTCGCCCGCCTGGGAGCTGGCTACTCCCACTGTGGAGGTAAGAATAAGCAGCGAGAACGTAAGGAGCAGAGCTACTCTCCTGATCGCTTTGGCCATTTTGTCATCTCCAAGCAATTGTTGTGACCTTAGTTTAGCCCACATTTCCCATATGGCTAAAAAGCTTTCTCAGTAATTCGTCGATGGTCTTTCAACCATGGTCTAATTATGGGCCCTTTTTGCGTGCTCCCAGCTATAATAACTCCATGATATGTCACTTTGCAGTAAGATGCCGTAGGCATCATGGAGGCACCTGATGGGTGACGGCGAAAATGCCCCTCTCCGGCTCCAATTCAACCCCAAAGTCCGCCTGGAATTTCACGGCTCAACCATCACCTCCGACGCTGGTCTTCTTGCCTTTCGAGAGTTTGATGATGCCTTGGGCCTTACCGAAATCGCTGAGGACTACCTCCAGGAAAGCCGTACCGGACGCAATATCCTTCACCACCTGGTTCCGCTGCTAAGACAGTCGATCTACAGCCGCTTGGCCGGCTACGACGACACCAATGACGCAGTGCGCCTTTCCCAAGACCCAGCCATGCGAGTGATCGTGGGATGGCAAGGCTCGGAGCGGAAAGGAGCCAGCACCAGTGAGATGGGCCGGTTCGAGACGGAGTTCCTGACCCAAGAGGACAACCTGAAGGGGCTGGCACGAATAAATACCCAGTGGGTGGAACGAGCTATGGCCCATACCCTACACCGGCGAGTAATCCTGGATATGGACAGTTCCGATTTAACCAAGAGGCGACTTCTTCCACAATCGGAGTAACAGTGGCGGTGGCGCCCAAGAGGTCGGGAGATGCCGGGCGAGGCACGCTGCCCAGGGCCACCGCACCCGCAATATTTCATCACTAAACCAAAGCCAAGGGGAAACAGGAAAGGTGGGCGAGTTGTTCGTTGGGCGCACAGGGGGCCGGGATTGCTGGGCTGCTGGACAGTTGCCCTTCCCCAGGAAGCGCCGCCGGCCGGAGTGTCTTTCCGGTCAGAATCCCTCAGCATGCCTGAGAAAGGGTAAACACCCTCCTGGCTGGGCGTGTTAACGATGTACGGGGGGACTGTCCCCTTGCAGAGTGAACCTGACCTGCTGGCCGGTGGCCTGGACCTCTCCATCGTCGAGGTCGCTGGATGCGCAGCCGAACCCGGCGGGCGGCGTTTCCGTGACTGCTCCGAAAGCCCCGAAGCCGGCGGAGGTGATGGTCAACGCCCAGCCCGGCGCCGCCCTTGAGGACGATGCCCCGGCGGCGGCATCGTCCGCCATCGAAACGAGCGGGGCCCTCCCTTCCTGTACTGTACTGTGCCCTGGGCATCCCTGGGATTAGCCGAAGAGGTAGAGCTTAATGAGCTTTATCACGTCGCCCTTGCTGATGGCCTCATCTCCCTCGCCAAAGAGGTAGTCGTTTATGGCCGCTATGACCTCGCTCTTGCCGATTGCCCCGTTGCCGTCGTCGTCATACGGAATTCCCAGGGACAATTGACTGGCCGCCGTGTTCCCGTTGCCGCCGGCGTCGGTGGCCGCCCCGGCGGCTATGTCCACCGTCACGTTGCCAATGGCGTTCGGCGTCACGTCGAACGTATAATCCGCCCCGCCGCCGGCAAAGTTGCCGGCAGTGCCGTTGCCTACGACGATGTCGTCGACGGTAAAGCCGGAGACCGACTCACTGAAGGTAGCCATCACAAGGAGCGGCGAGTTGAGCCTCACCAGAGCATCTGCGTTTCCAGTAACATTTACGCTCGGCGTAATGGCATTTGTTTCAGTGGCCGTTATTGACCAGGCGCTGCTGCCTGCTGGGGTGGCTGCCCGCACCTGCACGTCGTACTGTGTGCCGCCGGCGAGGTTTTCGATGGTGTGGCTCAACAGGCCGCTGGTCCAAGCATAGTCCACCACGACCCAGTTGGCGCCGGTCCGGCCACCGATGCTATAGCTCGACGGGCCGTTGGTCCAGGCGTGGTCCACTACGACCCAGTTGGCGTCGGCCTTGTCGGGGGCGCCGCTATCGATGTGGCGTAGATCGTAGGAAGTGATGTCAGCACCCCCGGTCTCACTGGGGGCGGTCCAGGAAACGGTCAGTGTTCTGTCTCCCGGCGTGATGGCGCCTATGATTGGAACGTCCGGTGCGGTGGCCCGACTTGCTTCAATAGTATAGATGAGAGTCGCCCGACCATCCTGGGAGACGACCCTGATCCCGATAGTGGTGATCCCATCACCGAGGGCGACCTGAAAGCCGTCCAGCGAGCCATCGGCATCCACCATCTCACGCCGGTTCTCGTCGAGGAGCTGCAAAGTGGAGTCGTGTCCCTTAACAGGAGTCACCGTGATCCACGCCGAGTCCACCGCAGCGACATAGTCGGTGTGATCGGAGTCGAACGTCGGGGTCAGTAATCCCGGGCTTATGGTCAGGCCCCTTAGCAGCACATCGCAGTACGGCAGACCAAGTTCATCGAGGTCGTGTTCCGTCACATGTCGCAGTCCCGCTGGGCTGCACCCCGTCAACGGATTCCTCGAGATGTACAGCCCCTCCAGATTGGCCAGATTGCCCAGGGAGACCGGAATCGGCCCTGTCAGTTGGTTCCCCCAGAGGTACAACTCTTCCAGGTTGGCGAGGCCGCCCAGTTCATGGGGAACCGGCCCGGTCAACTGGTTTCCGCCGAGGGCCAGTAAAACCAGGTTCGTGAGGCGGCCCAGCTCCAGTGGTATCAACCCGGTCAACTGGTTCCGCGTGAGGCTCAGCCGCTCCAGGTTGGCCAGGCTGGCTAGGGAGACCGGTATAGGTCCAGTCAACTGGTTCTGCGAGAGGCTCAGCCCCTCCAGATTGGCCAGGCTGGCTAGCGAGACCGGTATAGGTCCAGCCAACTGGTTCTGCGAGAGGCTCAGCCGCTCCAGGTTGGCCAGGCTGGCTAGGGAGACCGGTATAGGTCCAGTCAACTGGTTCTGCGAGATGTACAGCCGCTCCAGATTGGCCAGATTGCCCAGGGAGACCGGGATCGGCCCTGTCAGTTGGTTCCCCCAGAGGTACAACTCTTCCAGGTTGGCGAGGCCGCCCAGTTCATGGGGAACCGGCCCGGTCAACTGGTTCTGCGAGATGTACAGCCGCTCCAGATTGGCCAGGTTGCCCAGGGAGACCGGAATCGGCCCTGTCAGTTGGTTCCCCCAGAGGTACAACTCTTCCAGGTTGGCGAGGCCGCCCAGTTCATGGGGAACCGGCCCGGTCAACTGGTTTCCGCCGAGGGCAAGTTCAGCCAGGTTCGTGAGGTTGCCCAACTCCGGCGGTATCGACCCGGTCAACTGGTTCCGCGTGATGTTCAGCCACTCCAGGTTGGCGAGGTCGCCCAGCGATGGGCGTATGGATCCGGTCAACTCGTTGTCCCCAAGTGAAAGCTCCTGGAGGTTGTCGAGCCTGCCCAGTTTTGTGGGTATCGGCCCTGTCAGTTGGTTGTCAGTAAGGTACAGCAATTCCAGGTTGGCAAGGTCGCCCAGGGAGACCGGAATCGGCCCTGTCAACTGGTTTCCCCAGAGGGCCAGTACAACCAGGTTCGTGAGGCGGCCCAGCTCCGATGGTATCGGTCCGGTCAACTGGTTCTCTGACAGTATCAGCACATGCAGGCTGGTCAGGCTGCCCAGTTCGGTGGGTATAGCTCCGGTCAACTGGCTATCGGGGAGTTCCAGCCACGTGACGCGCAGCGGCGTTCCGCCGATTGTGACTCCATCCCAGTATACGATGGGAGTGTTCGCCGACCAGTTCAGCGTCGCGCTCCCCGCCAGGGCGTCCCGCCCGGCCAGCAGCGCATTGCAATCGGCCACCAGCCGCGGGTTGCGGAATGCGACTGGCACCGCGTGTCCTGTTACGCAGGCGCTCGTCGTTACCCGTCCTGGCGTTCCGGTGACGGCTGTGGACCAGGGGCCTGTGCTTGTGCCGCTCACCCCCCGCACCTGTACCTGGTATTCTGAGCCGCCGACCAGCCTGTTGATGGAATACTGCAGGTTGCCGCCAGCCCTCGCGGTCCATACGTCTTCCAACGGGGTCCAGTTGGAGTCCACAGTCCCGTCCACAACGACCTGGATATAGCGCAGGTCGTAGGCGATGACTGCCACTCCTGCGACATGGCTGGGTGCAGCCCAGGTGACGGTCAAGGACCCTGCGCCGGCCACGGGTGTGTCCATGGTGGGAGGACCAGGGGTGCGTCCGTGCCCGTAGACCGTAACACTCCATGAATCGAGGGTTCCATCCTCAATCCGTATACGGTCGGCAACCCTCAGTTTCCAGATGCCGTTGGGGTCTTCCCCCAGGTGCCTTGCCGACCCGAAACGGAATTCACCGCGCAGCGGCACAAAGTCCAATGAGGGGTCATCGTCGATATAGGTATCGAAGGGAACCGCCAGTTTCGACACGCGTCCGGTCGGCGACTCCAGCTCAATCTCCAGGTCCCGGAAAGAACCGTGTTGGAAGGAGACCGTCACTTCGACAAACTCGGTGAACTCTATGCCGGTGTCCAGTGCAAGTGTGCGGGTGACCGTCGTGGGGTTGCCGACGGCCGGGGCGTCGGGGATCCGCACACTGGGCCCACGCGCCTCCGCTGTTGAGCTTCGCAGCGGAGGCGCGTTGGTCCAGCCTCTTGCGAGATCGAGGGCCGTCCCCGCGTCGACCACTCCGAACCCATACTCGTGGTTGAAGTGATAGCGGTCGGCGGCAGAGTTGGACCCGTACTTGTGGGCCCCCTCTTCCCATCCGGGGTTTCCGGCGTCGTTGCGCCGCGCCGAGGCGGCGAGAATCAGTTTCAGGTCCCGCCAGGTCAGGGCCGGGTTGGCTCCGCGCAGCAGCGCGGCTACCCCTGAAACAGCCGGGGTTGACGCTGATGTCCCGCTGAAATCGTCCACATAGCGGTCGGAATTCTCCGTGGTGACGATACCCCGGTAGTCCTGTGCGCGGTCGCCCGAGGGGGCACAGACCCACAGGTTGGCGCCCATTTCCGAGTAGGAGCTTCTGGTGTCGTGCTCATTCACCGCGCAAACGGCGGTCACACCGTAGTAGTTGGCGAATTCATCAAGGTTGGCGTTGTCTCCATCCAAATGTCCATTGCCGCCGGCAAATGCATAGAATGTGCCCTTGCCATCATGGCCGTTCGTGGTCCCCTGATCCACCGCCAGTTCCCAGAGCGAGCCGGCCAGGTCCAGCCCGGGGCCACCCCGGGGTCCCCAACTGTTGTTGGACACCGCGGTTACGTCCCGGTTCCGGGACATGGCATCCACCAGGTTGGAGTCCGTGGAGTCTGCGAGATAGTTGTATCCGTAGATAGTTGCCCTTGGAGCCACGCCGCGGGCTCCTATACCGTTGTCCCGGGCCGACATAACACCGGCCACATTAGTGCCGTGATGTTCCAGCGGATGATCTATGCCGCTGCTGGTGTAGTCGTGATTTCGGGTTGCGTCAACGTTGTCTCTCAGGTCTTCATGGGTGAAGTACAGACCATCGTCAACCACGGCGACGTTTACGCCTTCTCCCTTGAATCCATCCGCCCAGACGGGTTCGACGTTGATGTCCTCACCATCACGATTGTTCAGGTGCCACTGGCATCCGTACAGGGGGTCGCTAGCCTGCGTGCCACCCAATGAAAGCGTTTTGGCTTCGCAGTCTTCAACAAAACCGGCGTGACCGGTATCCTCAAGAGCGAGGATGGTGTAGGGCACGGGGTGAGAATCTACATCATCAGGAGTGGTCACCCTGATGATGTAGGTGCCCGGGCTGAAGGTGTCCTCTAGCCTGAAACCAATCCGGTCGTCAAGAGAGCGAACAAATCTGGGTACTGGGTACACGTTAACGGAAAGTTCCGTGCCCCCTGCGTCAAGCACGTGTACGTCGAGAGGCGCAAGATTCACACCTTTGCCGTATTGGACAAAGTTCGTGGCGTGGAGGGCCAGGTTCGTAGTTTCGGTGAAATCCAGCCTGAAGTAATCCGCGTCGGTTGTCGTGTCAATCGTGCCCGGGGTTGGAGAATCGAGATTCAGGTGAGTTGCCGTGTCGATGGCGCTGCCCGGGCCCGTTACGGCCTCAGCGTGCAGGGCATAGTCCCCGGTTCCCGTCCGGTAACTGCCGACGCCGACGTAGTAAACTCCGCTTGGGAGACTCCGCCGGATATGAAAGGCGGTCTCCCTGCCCGGAAGGCGGCTGTTGCCATTGGATACCAGCAGGTTGCCGTGGCTATCAAATAATCCTCCAAAGGTATCGAGAGCACCGGTGGTGTATATCCAGACGTCAGTGGGCCCGGATGCGCCGGACAGGTCCAGCTTGAAGATGTCATTGTCTTTGGCGGGGGCGATGCGCCCGGCTATCGGTGTTCCCAGCGGCAGATCGGTCGCCGTGTTGAGGGAATCGCTGTGGTCGTCGGCCGTCTGTGCCCCAGCCCCGTCGGCGCTCAGGATGAAACAGAAGCAAACAGAGACCGCCAGGAGCAGCATCCTCCGGGAGGATGGCAATGAGGATGCTTCCCGTGCTGACATGAAGGGTATGTCAGTCACTCTCGAGATCTGGGGTGGGCCTGGTGATGGACTTTGGCTGGCTCGGGGGCAGCGTTCTCACCTCGCCTCTACCTCCCTGTGCCAGTTTGGGCTGGAACTTACCACGCCATCCTGCCCTGCCAGCGCGTTGGCCAACTCAAGCGACGGAAAGCCCGGTTCGGTCTTCACTAGGAATACGTTCTTGAGGAACTCCAATTCCGACGTCCGGTTCGTTGAGATGTTGTTCCGGGAGAAAAAGCTCTCGACCTTGGCCTGGTCCCACTCGGGGTCCAGTGCCAGCAAAACGCCGCCGGTTAGCGTCATCAGCCCGCCTCCCGATTCCGAACGGAACACAGGCTGGGCGTCCACGCCGTGGGTGTCCGGTTTCTTCACGGTGCTATCCTTGCTCCCGCGCGCGCCTGCGATGTCTTGGAGCGTGTTGGAAGCGGTTTCCTGGACAGCCTGCTCAGTCTGCAGCACGACCCTCATGGTCCGGTCGCCGTCCTCCCAGGTGTAGAGTGTTCCCTGGCCGGAACTCCCCTGTACGGGGGCGGAGTTCTCCGTCGAGCGTTGCGTTGCCGGGCCCGGCGTTTGAAGTTGTTCCAGCAGTCCGGGGAGCCTGAGTGGAATCGGCGTAGGCGTGGGTGTAGGTTCATCTGGGGGCGTGGGGTCTTCCGTGGCCTCGGGTGTGGCCTCCTGAGGCGAGCCCCCGGTTTCCGGGGACGGCGGCACGGCGCGTGGAGCCTGGGCCCCGGCCAAAATCAGTCCTGCCGTTATCCCGCCCAGAAGGGTCAGGACCGAAATTATAGCTATTGAAACAGCCAGTCTTCTCATTCTCATGCCGTCACTTGGCAAGCATTATGCTACGGATCGTGTGCCCGAAGATTTATATCGCTAAGGATTCGCGCTCGAGCATGAAGTATGCTGTCTGTAACCGGGTTCGGCAGCGACGTTTCACTTCATCCTTACGATGAATTAGCCCGCCGAAGAATTGATTCATCTTCTCTTGGACTTTGGCTTTTGTTCCGTGGCATTCGTTGGCCGTGACCTCTTCCCTGGCCCAGTCCCAGACGGCTTCGTCGGCATTGAAGTCTGGACTGTAGGCCGGTAAGGCCACCAACCGCAGATGCAAGTTCGGAGTGGTCAAATAGCTGCGAATCGCTGCTCCTCGGTGGGCTGGCCCATTGTCCCAAATCACTACCAGAGGTCCAGGATAGTTTGCTCTTAGCTGCTGTAAAAAGGCGGTGGAGGTCTCGGCATTGCTGTTTCCAGCTATTTCCATGGCTTCCACCTCCCCAGTCTCCAGACAAACTCCCGAGTAGTAGCAGGCCTTCTCTCCCCCCGGGGACTGGTGGAGTCCACCAGCGCTGCCTCTCCCTTGAGTACCCATTTGCCTCGCAGGTCGGCATCGGCCCGAAAGTGGGCTTCATCCACGAAGAAGATCTTGGCTCCACTCTCTTGGGCCTCCTCTCGGATTTGGCTGTACTGGAGGACGAAGGCTTTCCGTTCTTCATCCTTGGCTTTCAGGAGGCGTTTCTTGGGTCGCTTCAGCACGAAGCCCAACCGATGGAGGTAGTTCAAGCAACTGCTCCGACTCAGCCCCAGGTCAAAGCTCTGCTTGAGAAATTGCCTTACTACTTTCCAGTTCCAGTTGGACAATTCAATCCCCGCCTCCCCAGGCGGATTTTGCACCGCAGACTTCAGTTGGTTCTGTTGACCTCGGTTCAAGACGGGGGGCCCCAGTCTGTTCAAAGACCAAACCTTGGGCCCCGCCTCGGCGAAAGTTGGCCAGCCAGTTTCCGATGGTATGAGGCTCTCTCTCCAAAGCCTCAGCCACCTGGATAGCCGACCACCCTTGGGCCAACAACCATAGCCCGTGCCATCGCTCTCGCTCTCGAGGTGTTGGCGCTCGATACATCCTTTCCCGTAAGTCACCTACATTGAGTTGCCACTCTTCCATGAGTTGCACTATTTCCTTCATCCCTTCCACCACCGCCACTCGACTTCTTTTACAGAATATCGCAACTCCTCTTCGGGTTCGCTTTATGCAGGTTTCACCTTAGCTTTGGTTTAGGTCAGCATGGGCGGCTAGCTTGCCCATATCCATGGCGCAAGGGGCCTGCGCCGCGTCGCAATGAAACAGGATACCGCGGCTTCCGAGAATGCCGGGCCTGCCCGTCCATTGCCGGGTTACCCCACTGCGCCGGCCTTGTATCCGGTTCCTGTTCGTCGAGTCCGAGTTTTGCCATAAGCTTCCTTCAGATTCCACCTCACGGTGGACACCCTTGCTTAGGCTAGCGGTTCCAGTCATCACGGCCCGCAGAGGACTTTCACCTCCAAGATGCACAACATGCCTGGCACACCACGACAGGCTCGTAATGTCACAATATTACGAGCCTGTAATATCGCAATTCAGCCCGCTGGTCTCGCCCCGTACCCCATCCGTTGAGCCAGAAGCTCCAATCCCTCGTCAACCAACTCAGACTTGCTTCGACCAGTTGTAGCAGCAGCCTGATGCAACCAATGGTAACGTTCTTCCCGAAACCTGATTGTCGTGCTGAAGGACCCGCTCTGGTCCGGCTTACCTACCGATGTACGCCGCCACCGGACTTCGGTTGCCGGGGCTGTACTTCGCGGCTTATTCTGCTCTTCCGGCACGACGGTCAGCTCTGCTTCTGGTTGGTTGGTCTGCACATACCGTCTGCCCTTTCCTTTCGACACTGACGTCATAGTCACCTCGATCCCAAATTGATTTGGCCGGCTAACCAGGTCCACAGTGTCCGTATCTCAGCGGCTGCCTGACTCTCCGGTTCGTACTCGCACACCCCCACCCCCATCTCCGATGAATCTTGGAGCGACACCCACCGGCCAATTCGAACCGGCGCCACAGAAAATTCCCCGGACTCCAGGTCTTCCACTAAACCGTCCTGCCGCGCCCGTGACGGCCGCAGATTGTTAGGGACGAACACCAACCGCCAGTTTCTGCTCTTAGCCATCCACCCCATGCGAGTCATAACCGTACGATCCTGTGCCGAGGTGCTGATCGGGGCGATCAGCAAATCCATCCGATCCATGTACGCAGCCGAGAAGAATGTGTTGAATCCGGGGCAGTCGCATATGACCAAATCCACATCGTTCACGCCGCTCATATCCAACTCATTCTCTGGAGGAGCATCTATCCGCCGGGGCTCCGCCTCCCACAATGGTCGACCAGTCTCAGCCCGCCACATCGTGTGGTGCATGGCCGACTGCTCTGGGTCCAGGTCCCACATCATCACCCGGAGGCCCGCATCCTGAGCGCGCTCAGCCATCTGGAAAGCCAGAAGAGTCTTTCCAGAGCCTCCCTTGAATCCAACAAAACCGACGATGGGTGGCATGACGACGCCTCAAACTGGGATATTGGCAAATGATAACATTGCAATATTGGAATACGACGATGCGTTCCTACACCAGTTTCAGCGAGTTCACCGCGATTAACCACCAAGTACCGTAATGGGGAAAGTTGATCCCCACCCCTCAAGTAGCACAACCCCTGGGTCCACTGAGGCACTGACCTTGTTCGGCATATCAGCCCTTAGCCGGCACGAGAAAAGTGGCCAGGACCACGATTACCTCGCAGCCGCGTCCACGCCTCTCAGATACAGTGTTTCCAGGCCAAGAAGCCCGTCGAAGGCGACAGCAGAAGAGATGGACTCCAAGTAGTCCAGGTCCAGCGCCTGAGGTTGGCCATCGCTGTGAAGGCCCCAGACATAAACACCCGGCCGCTGACCCCCAATGCCCGCAGACATTGCAGTTCACCGCCGGTGATGGACTGCCACGATGGGATTCTCAGGGTCTCGATGATCTGATATCGGTCCTCGGGGACAGCATCCACAGATACCAACCCAACCGTCAGATATCGAGGCTACCTGAGCGACGTCGGCGGCGACTTCCGTCTCCATCAGGGACCCGCGGCGGTGGCCAGCGTCGACGTGACTCCGGCCGGGGAAACGAGCAGGTGGCGAGATACAGCAGCGCAGCTTCTCGGGCCGGGTGGATCAGGAGGATTGCATTTGGGAGGTCATGTTGGGATTATGGTGGGTCACGGTGACACCCGCGTGGGGCTCTGCAGACGGTCCATAACCCAGGTCAGCCCATCCATCGCGTTGCAGTGATCCGCCCAACCGTCGAGGAGTTCATCAAGACCGCTGTACCATCTGTCCCTCGAGTCGACCGGCCCATCGGGTGGGAATGTGCCCAGGAGGAATACAGGGCCCGCGCCTACCAGGTAGACCGCGTAGATCTCCCCGGTGGTCCGGATGTAGAAGACACGCCAGGTGTGGCGCCAGGGTTGAAGATGCCAGCGAACCCCGTGTCAGACTCCACGCTGCTCTGCTGAGCCGGGTTGTCAGCGTAAAATGCCTCCCAGGTCTTTAAACATTCAGACCCACCTCCAACTGCGCTTCCAGCCGCTTTATGGACTTGCCCTATTCATCGGTCTGACCGGTGGTCGGCACGCGCATTGATTCTTGAACGGACGGTACGTTCGGAGACCCGCTGGAATCCACAGCTCCCTTCATACGACATCCCATAACTGTAATGTTGCGATATTACAAAATCACAATATCCCAATACGTTGATACACCAGTTTTGGCAAGTTCACCGCAACCATCACGAGGCAGGAACAAATCTGGCTGCAGTCATTTAATGTGAGGCACTACCTCAACCCCGACGACGGACAGGCCATTGTCGCCGGCAAAGGGCTGCCAGGGAGCTATTGAGGCCCCCGGGGAGCACTAAGGTGAACCCACGGCTGATGCCCGACCAAAGGGCCGCCACAAGTCCTCCGGGGTTTCGTAAATCTGCTTGGCCAAGGGCGCGTACCGCCCGAACAGGTCTATCGCCCGGTACCGGGTGACGAGGTCGGGTTCGTCCACTGGGGGTCGTGGGGACGGAAGGTCTTGCTCATCGCCGTCTGTCCTCGCCGGATGCTACCTTCCCCATCATACTCCCGACACCTCCACACCTCGTCTCCGGCTTACCCCCGGACGTCCCGCCAGAATCGCCAAAACAGGGGCATTTGTCGGCCTGATGACATGACGGCCCCAGGCCGTCATGTCGATTCCGAACAGCTATACGCCCCCAGAACTTCGACCAGGGGCGCTTCGCTCCCGCCGGTGACTCCCCCGCCCGGGTCTGGCCCTTCCGTCTGCGGAAATGTTCCTCTTTCCAGAAGTGGGGGTCCACCCGGTCCAGCCCGTCCCAGAGCTCGTCGAGGGCGGCGGCGGATCCTTCCGGTATGTTGCTGACGTCCGCTCCGGTTCGGCGCGCAGGGTTTCCGTATCATGGATCATGGCGCAGCTCCTTTCCTAGTTGCCCGAGCACTCCATCATGTCACGCCACCAGTCGTGCAGAGGCCCCCGTTGACCCGGGACGTAGCGGGCTCTGTGCTGCATGGCCCGCAGGGCCCCCCTCACTTCCTGAGCCGGAACGAACGCAGACCACTGACGCATGAGTTCCAGGGTGGAAACCAGTCTCATCCCCCGGGCCTTCTCGCCCAGGACCCGTATCGCCTTGCGGTCGTCGATGGCAACTGCGTGCCCTCGGTTGAGGGCTATGGCCCCGGTCACCGCCTCGCCATCATCCAGGACGGCCGCCAACTCCACGAATGAGCTTTGTTCGCTGGGATTCTCCAGCCGCAGGACCAGGAGCAACCCCTCATCGATGAGCGTGGAAAGGTCCACCGGAACCGTCTCCTCCTGCTCTTCCTGAGCCCCGATGGTCCTCACGTAAAGCGCTTCCTGCTCCAGCACATAGTCAGCGACGGCCAGCTGCCAGGGAAGAGCTGCCGCGATCTCGAGCATCCGGTCAGTGGCGTACAGGTTGAGGAGGCAGCTGGCGTCCAGGATCAGGACGCCGGTGTCCGGCCCCTCGTTCTCCGCTGCTCCTGACGTCAAGTTCCCGTCACCCGGCTGCTCGGGTCGATGGGAATGGACATCAGGTCCCCTTCGTGCAGAAGATGAAATGAGTGGGTCAGGTTCTGCACGGTCTCCCTGGCCGAGAGCCGGTCCAGGCGGAGAACCCGGCACAGCTCCCCCTCGGTGAGCTCTCCCTCCACATGGGCCTGAACCGCCAGGAACTGGTAGCGCAGCGGCAGGGGGGCGTCATCATGAGGGTGAGGCGACAAACCCAGCTGCTCCTGGGCTTCCCGCACCCTGAACCCGCGGTCGCGCAGCCTCTCCCAGGATCCCCCTGGCACCAGGCGGAGTTGCTCCAGGCGCAGCATCATCGCCTCAACGGAGACGAAGTAGTAGTGGGCGAGTCGGCAGACCTCGGCGGCGGTCACCGCACCGTCAGCGGCGCGGGAAATCTGGTAGAACCTCCGTCTCAGCCCCGGGGTCGGCATGAGCAGGGCTCTGGCAAAGGAGTCGGCGAACCTCTCAGAGGCTGACACTCGCCCCCCTCGTCCCAGGGCGGTCAGTTCGGGCCGGAACCGGCTGGTCAGGAAGTGGACGTACTCATGGGCCATCGACCACCGCCTTCTCTCCTCGGGATGACGGGAGTTGACCGCGATGCAGCCGCCCAGGTCCTCCGTGTAGGCGAAGATGCCGGCGAGGTGGGACGGGAGCTGCGTGTAGAAAATCCGAAGCCCCACGTCATTCTCGAGGACCTCCCGCAGGTTCAGGACGGGCCCATCTCCCAGGCCAAGACGGTTGCGCTCCGAGGCAGCCACGTCTTCGGCTGCATCCTCCGGGGGCCGGCCGGCTATCTCGTACTGGGGCGGGTAGGGCTGCCGGAATCGCGCCCCGGTGACGGTCTCCAACCACAGGTAGTCTTCGCACAGGTCCTGGAACTCCTGGACCCCGCGCCTCAACGCCTGCTGGGCTTCGGGCGAGCTTGCCCGGTTGACGGACGTGCGAAATTGCACCGAGAACTCCGCCGAGGGCGCCCTGGACCCGACGAAGCTGCTGACCGGACGGCCGTACAGCCCGGCCAGGCTGATCAGCTCATCAGGACGGATGCGGCGCTCCCCTTTCTCCAATGCCGTCACCGTGGTGCGCGCCAGTTCCAGCGAGTCGGCGACCTGCTGCTGGGTGAGGCCACGCGCTCTCCTGGCGTCCTGAAGACGCTGCCCCAGAACCCTCGGATCGACGGCGTCGACAACATTCTCCTGCATGGGACCTCCTATCCTGCGGCCGCGACTTCGGAGGCGAATTCCTGCCACTCCTGCACATAGGTGCGGAAAAGTCCAACGAAGCCGGCTGCAAGGTCCTCCTGGGCCGCCGCACCCGGTTGACCGGCGAGTTCGACCAGGGTCCTGGCCAACTCCGGATAGGCGACGGCGAGTTTTTGCCACGGCTGCTCCGAAGCCAGGCATCCAGCTATCCGGCTGACCTGTTCACTCATGACTCCAAAACCGTGGCCTCTTTCTGTGCCCAGGTTGCTCAACCCCTTGAAGATATCGTGCCGGTAGGCACCACCCGGGTCGTGGTCCGTCAGACCGGCGCAGAAGGGAGACTGACGTCTGAGGACGCAGGACGTGCAGATGCCGCACTGGGCCTGGTTCGGGACGCGCTGGGGGTATCCATCGCAGGAAACGGTCTCGCGGACTACGTCGGCGAGACCAGATCCAGGCAGGGACCGGCACATTTCGGCCTTCGTGGCGAACATGTAGGGGTTCTCGATATGGATGCTTTCTCCCAGAACGGACTCAAAGAACGCCTCAGCCATGCACAGGCTCCGGGGATGGACGCCCCTATAGTTGTCGGTGCCGAGTTGAGTCGCGTTCAGAGGCAGGTTCAACGCCCCGACGCCGTTCTCGAATATGTGGAGGGTGTCGGCCCGTGCCTGCAGCGCCGCGATTGATCCAAAGGCCAGGAATAACAGGGCCCTGGTCCGCTGGCTCTTTTCCTCCTGCTCGATCTCGCCGGAATTGATGCCGAAGGGTACGGCCACATGCCACACGTCTTCGCCGGCCACCGGGGAACCCCGTCCCCATGCGGACCTGATCAGCTTCACCTGGGCGTCCTGCTGGCATGCCAGGCGGTTGTGGGTGCGGCCGGACACCAGGATGCGGGACCCACCGGGTGAGTTCAGGGCATGCTGCGCTAGGCCGGCCAGGGAGTCCAGTCCTCCGCTGAACAGCGAGACCATTGCCGGGGATTCGAGCGGGACGTCCATCAGAAAACCCTGCCTGTAATCTTGTTCCAGGACGGAGTCCCGCCGGACGAACTCGATATCCCAAACGTCTTCGCTGACCCAGGACAGCAACTCTCGGAGGCGGGTCGCCAATTCCGGTGAGGTCCAGAGCCCAGGCTCCCTCACCGGAATGCGGATGCAGAACCTGCGCTGTCCGGTGGCGACTCCCCTGAAGCAGCGCTTCGACCTGCGGTCCGCAGCATAGACAGCTCCGACCACGTCCATCAGGTCGGCGGCACGGCGTGGAAGCACCCGCGAAAATGTGCACACCAGGCTGTTCTGAACCATCCAGAAGGAACGGCCGGCCTCCGGCACATTCTCGGGTTCCGTGAAATCGTAGCTGAATGCAGCCGCACTCATCCTGGTCTGCTCGCGGTTGAGCGGTTCGAAGTCTTCACGTCGAGGAGATTCTCCGCCAGCAGGTCCACGGTGAGTTCCTTCCTGGTCAGGCGGCTGGGGGCCCGCAACTCCCTCGCGTCGGGTTTCTGCCCGAGCTGGTCGGCTATCCTGGAAATCTGGGGACGGGATATCTCCTCAACCCGGCTTTGCCAAGCTGTCACTTGCTCGTAACTCTCAAAGCTCCTCTCAGCCAGGAGCGGGTGCCGTGCTTTCGCGAAGTAATTGCGTTCGACCAGCGCGGAGCACGATGCTTCGGCAAATCGGGCGCGGATCTCTGACGCTTCCACTTTCCAGCCAGCGGCTTCCGACTGAACGATCAGGGACTTCGCCACCTCGGCTGCGATCTTGGTGTGGGGGTGTCCATTCTCCCGCTCCGCGAGATCATCCAGCGCGCCGAACGCAGCCATCAGGTCAAGGCCTCTCCCCTGGGTCAGGATGTCGGCCATCTCGCCAAAGGCTGGAATACCGCCATTGTCGCGGAGGGTCTTGGCTAGAGCAGAAACCAGCTTGTCGCAGATGCCTTCCAGGGGCACATTGCCCTCCCTGGCATACCGGTATGCGCTGAGCCATCCTGCGCCAAACTGCTTTTCGAAACGGTCCCGCTCAACCATGCTGCCACGACCTCCCTGCACCTGCCGATCTTGCTGACATTGTCAGATAGTATATCACAAATAGGGAATATTTTGTCATCTTCATCCCCGGACGCGCTGGCAGGGCTGAGTTGAGTGAATCAGGCCGCATCAGGCCGCATTTGACGCTCTTGGAATGCGGGATTATATTTGGCGGTATCCCCGCGGGAGCTATATCCAGGAAAGGTGGTTTGATCTGGGGAATCCCGGATTACTTAATCCTCAAGCTGGAGATGAACTGTATGACCACGTCGAAATTGGAAGGCGAATACCGCCCCCCAGTACCCTCCAGAGTGATTTTCGGGCAGGGAAAGGTTTCCCAACTCCAGGGAGAGTTGGATGCCCTGGGAGGCAAGCGGGCGTTGCTGCTTTCCGGTCCTACTGTGGCTGAGAAAACCGACTCGGTGCGGCGGGTCCGTGACGCCCTGGCAGACTCCTGCTTGGGAGTTTACTCCGGATTGAGCCAGCGGGCGCCGCTGAATACCGCCGTGGAGGCCACCAAGATGGCCCTGGAATGTAACGCCGATACCCTGGTGGGCGTGGGCGGCAGCACTATCTCTGACGCGGCTCGCATGATAGCGGTGATGATGGCGGAGGGAATCACCAGCGAGGACCGGCTGCGGGAGCTGGGCGAGCAGCAACGCGGCCTGCTGGAGCCGAATTTGGAGGGTAAGTCTCTGCCCCTCCAGGTTTCCATCCCTACGACTCTTTCCGCCGGGGAGTTCAATCGGGGCGGGGGCAACGTGCTTGATGACCAGGCTGCCCACAAGATCCGGGTGCGGCACCCCGATCTTTACGCTCACCTGATAGTGCTGGACCCGGAAATGACCATCGGGACCCCCGACTGGCTCTGGCTATCCACCGGCGTCAAGGCGCTGGACCACTGCATCGAACGGCTCTACTGCAAGGGTAATCAGCCGGCCACCGACGCCACCAGCGCCAAGGCCGCCGAGCTTTTGTTCAACTACCTGCCCAAGTCCCGGGAGCAGGATGATGACCAGAATGCCCGGCTGCAATGTCTGATGGCCGCCTGGCTTTCCATGATGGGCGCGCCCAGCGTCGGCTCGGGCTTGAGTCATGCCATCGGCCACGTCATCGGCGTGAAATACAGTGCAGGGCACGGCTACACTTCGTGTGTCACCCAACCCTACGTTATGGAGTATAACCGGCCCGCCTCGGACGACAAGCAGGCCATGCTGGCCCGGGCCGCCGGATTGGAGACCCGCGGCATGAGCGACGAAGCGGCCGCTGAGGCCGCGGCCCGGGTGGTTGACGAGTTCATCATGGGATTGGGGATGCCCCACCGGCTGCGCGAGCTGGAAATCCCAAGGGAAGACCTGCGGGATATTGCCGAGCAAACCATGGAGGACGGCGCCGGTCGCAACAACCCCATGCCCATCAACAGTGTGGAGCAGGTGTTGGAGGTCCTGGAAAAGGCCTGGTAGGCGGATATTCTCCATTTTACCTTCAGCTCAAGGGGGGGCTATCATCGGGATTGGTGACACATGTCCCTAGAGTGGGCGACTCACCTAAACCAAAGCTAAGGTGAAACCTACATAAAGCGAACCCGAAGAGGAGTTGCGATATTCTGTAAAAGAAGTCGAGTGGCGGTGGTGGAAGGGATGACAGACATAGTGCAACTCATGGAAGAGCGGCAACTCAATGTAGGTGATTTACGGGAAAGGATGTATCGGGCGCCAACACCTCGGGAGCGAGAGCGATGGCATGGGCTATGGTTGTTGGCCCAAGGGTGGTCGGCCACTCAAGTGGCTGAGGCTTTGGAGAGAGAGCCTCATACCATCGGAAACTGGCTGGCCAACTTTCGCCGAGGCGGGGCCCAAGGTTTGGTCTTTGAGCAGACTGGGGGTTCCCCCCGTCTTGAACCGAGGTCAACAGAACCAACTGAAGTCTGCGGTGCAAAATCCGCCTGGGGAGGCGGGGATTGAATTGTCCAACTGGAACTGGAAAGTAGTAAGGCAATTTCTCAAGCAGAGCTTTGACCTGGGGCTGAGTCGGAGCAGTTGCTTGAACTACCTCCATCGGTTGGGCTTCGTGCTGAAGCGACCCAAGAAACGCCTCCTGAAAGCCAAGGATGAAGAACGGAAAGCCTTCGTCCTCCAGTACAGCCAAATCCGAGAGGAGGCCCAAGAGAGTGGAGCCAAGATCTTCTTCGTGGATGAAGCCCACTTTCGGGCCGATGCCGACCTGCGAGGCAAATGGGTACTCAAGGGAGAGGCAGCGCTGGTGGACTCCACCAGTCCCCGGGGGGGAGAGAAGGCCTGCTACTACTCGGGAGTTTGTCTGGAGACTGGGGAGGTGGAAGCCATGGAAATAGCTGGAAACAGCAATGCCGAGACCTCCACCGCCTTTTTACAGCAGCTAAGAGCAAACTATCCTGGACCTCTGGTAGTGATTTGGGACAATGGGCCAGCCCACCGAGGTGAAGCGATTCGCAGCTATCTGGCCACTCCTGACTTGCATCTGAGGTTGGCGGCCTTACCGGCCTACAGCCCAGACTTCAATGCCGACGAAGCCGTCTGGGACTGGGCCAGGGAAGAGGTCACGGCCAACGAATGCCTGGGAACAAAAGCCAAAGTCCAAGAGAAGATGAATCAATTCTTCGGCGGGCTAGCTCACCGTAAGGATGAAGTGAAACATCGCTGCCGAACCCGGTTACAGGCCCGAGCCGATGCGTTGATCTTTACACCTGCCGTGCCTTTGCCATCACTGCCCAATGTAGTTCCCACCTTGGCTTTGGTTTAGTCCGTGATTAGCTGGTAGGTTTCGCAAATTTGAACTCGACGTGCCCAATGCTAAGGTTCAGCAGGAGGAGCTAATATGGCGATGGCAGCTGGGACTAGCCAAAAGAGCTTTGTTACAACATTAATCCTATGCGTATTGCTTGGGGGCTTGGGTGTACACAGATTCTATGTGGGGAAGACTGGAACGGGCATCCTCATGCTTCTCACTTTGGGAGGTCTGGGGATATGGACGCTGATAGACCTGATCGTTATTGCCGTCCAACATTTTAAGGACAGTGAAGGCCTTGTGATAAAGGCCTAATCCTGGTTACCGGCCCGCAGTTACCGGCCTGGTTCCCATCAACAGTGTGGAGCAGGTATTGGAGGTCCTGGAAAAGGCCTGGTAAGCCTTATCCACTTGGGTCCGACCTGTTGAGGAGTCAGCATTCCATACCTACCGGGGGAGATGAATGGCCACGGCAGCAGCGAAGAGGATTCGAGGCAGGGAGCGGGAGGAGTTGGCGCAAGAGTTGCGCCGCCGGGTTGGCGGCGAGGTGCGCTTCGACCCCTTCTCCCGGGTGCTTTACAGTACCGATGCTAGCATCTACCAGATGGAACCGGTGGGTGTGGTCATTCCCCGGAGCGTGGAGGATGTGCTATAAGGGGTTCCTTCGGTGGGCTTCGGACCGATTGGCGGATGATGGGATTATCGGATTCGTCACGAATCGGGCATACCTCGAAACTCATCAGGACGACGGGTTCCGGCGAGTCGCAGCCGGGGAGTTTACGGATATCTATGTGATGGACCTTGGCTCAGACGTGCGGCGCAACCCCATAATTTCCGGCACTTCCCACAACGTCTTCGGAATAGAGACCGGCGTGGCCATTGCCTTCTATGTAAGAGAAAAAGAGAAGCTAGAAGTCTGGCCGGAAAGCCATTGGCCGGGTTTCGCGCTACGCCAGACAGACGTATTATAGTCTTATGTGGCATGATAGTATCTGTAATATGGTTCAAGAACCCACTGTTACATCGACAATCGTCGCTGAGGAAACGACGGCTTGGGGAGAATCGGGGTTTCCGTCCGAGTTTCTAGGATATTGCCCCGGCTGCTCCAGACATGATCGTGAGGTATCAATGAATCCTTGGCAGTTAATCGGCCGGCCCCAAACCCCTGGCAGAGGAGCGGAGCTCGTTTTGTACCAACGTGACTCTGAGTTCTCGCTCAAAGCGGATAACCTGGAACTCATGAACAGCCGGGTTTATGGGTCAGAAGAAGCCATGGCCAGACTGGGCTGTCAGAACTTGGCAAAACGGCCGAGGGCCCGCGTTCTGATTGGCGGTCTGGGAATGGGCTACTCGGTGAGAACGGCGCTGGACATCCTTGGCGAGGATGCCCGGGTGGTGGTCGCGGAGCTGGTGCCAGCCGTGGTTGAATGGAACCGGGGAGTGCTTACCGATTTGGCCGGCCGACCTCTTGACGACCGCCGGACTGAACTCCATGGAGCCGACGGAGGAAGGTCTTGCCGGTGCCCCAGGTTCCGCTCAGGCTGATTGATATGGAGTGTTCTTTCCGGAGCAGCTTGGTCAGTTCCCCAGCAGTATCGCCCCTGTTCAGGAGGTCGTCCCTCCACGGGTCGGTGTCGCAGGCCTGGGTCTCCGGTGGTTCCAGAACCAGGTTGTCTTGGGCACTGATGCGGGCCGTGGACGTGGGCCCGAAGACGTACTCATCTTCCATTCTCTCACCTTTCAATGGTCGGGTCTGCTAGGCCCAGCGTCATCCACTTTGTGCCCCTGGTCTCCCTACCTCAGTCGGTTCTTAACCCACTGTGGAGGCCATCCCGCTCCGTGCAACGCTCAGACCAGCTCTCCAGGATGAAGTCTGGGGTGTGGTAGTGGATGCCCTGGCGCTCGTCGGCAACCTCGTCTGCCGGCACAGTGCCGAGGATCAGGACAGGGCCTGTCGGCCGCTCGCTCTGACGGACGGCGTAGACCTCGCCGGTGTCGCGGACGTAGGAGACGCACCATAGTTCGTGCGAGGGGTAAAGGCGCCAGTGTGAGCCGTAGATACACGTCCACCTGGTACATCCATCCCACCACCCATAAGCACGACTTCGAACCTATGGATGGCAGAGGACGGTACATTTTTCAACCGCCACAATGTCAAGCAGTCAATCCGTCCAGGTGGTCCACTTTACCTCCGCCTTTTACACCTCAGCCTCATATTCGCGGAGGCAGTTAACGATAATGTCGTTCATTGCGGGGAATTCATTCCCGGCGAAGTGCGCTACCCACGCTTCTATTTTGGCACGGGTGGTGCGGTCGTCCCATCCAACCCCGTAATCGGCTTCATCCAAGATATAGTCATTCTCCTCGTGCAAAATTGTCCAGCCATCGTTCAGCGAGGTGGATTTGGGTCTGAAGAGTTTCGGATGTTGCCGCACCGCCTCGAACAGTTTTTGTCTCAAGCGATTGTTAACTGCGTCCCCAGGAGAAAGTCCGAGGTCGAGCCAGGGAAGCCCGTTATAGAACCTGAACTGGAAAAGCAACAAGGCATTGGAACGGGGAGCCCAACCACTTCCTGTTTGCGTTACTTCGTACTGGTCCCAGTCGGTCGACCGGAATCGCACGAAATTGCTCTCTTCCAAGTCTAATATCCACTCTTGTTGCTGTGCGACTGCTTCCTTGAGCCACTGCTTGGCTTCAGCCACCCAGTCAGGCTTATTGGCGATTATTTCCTCTACTGCTTCCCGGTGTTCCAGATAGAGTTTTCGCGCCAGTTGTGAAATGCTGGTCTCAGGCATGAGATGTCTCCTCAACGTGGTTGAGTATTGGCGCAAGAACGCGCGGATGCCCTCGTTCGTGGAATTGTCACAGTTGTCCACTATCTGTTGGATGATGCCGAAAACCATGGAGTAAGTGAGAGGTGTCCAGTATCCTTTCTCCTCCTCGCGGAAAGGGTGAGTGCCCCACGGTGTCAAGAACACGTGGTATTTGGTGAAAGTCGAGTAGTCGACCTCCAACGCTAACCGGTAACGGGTCAGTTGCTCACTGTGTTCACTGGAAAACACCTTGTTTTCGATGGCACACACGACCTGCTCTGCTTGGTTCACGATTAGAATGTCTAGGTATCCCCATTGTCCATCAACTACGTTTTCCCATTCCCGTATTACTTCTGTCGCCGACCAATCGGCTGAGCGGCATGCTGATGGCACTCCAGCACAGAGAAGAAATTCCTTCAGGAAACGGTCGCCAACACCGTGACTTTGCTGTGGGTCCATTAGCCAGGCCAGCACGCCAGAATGAAATTCCTCCCGCCCCCAAAGGGCTCGGCCGGATTCCAACCTCAATTGACCAACAAGATCGAGCGCATCAAACTCGATACGTTGCTCTTCCGAGAGCTTCTCCAGCCTCTTCAGACTCTCATCCGCTTCGAACTTGTTGAGGTTCCTATTTTGTTCCGCCCGGTCCGTGGCAAGCACTTTCTCCAGATGTTCCAACTTGGGGAAGACGTTGTGGAGGGCGGACATCTGCGCAGTATTAGTAGGCGCAATGAGGCTTTCGAGCCGCTCAATAGCGGGAATTGCGCTTTCCAGCACCGGTGCCTCCCCTGCCGTTATATCAGCATGCGTTGGCATATTCACCGCCATCCAGAAAAAGTGAGCTACTAACAACCTGTACCTTTCGTGTTCGTAGGTCCAAGAATCGTTCAGTTAACGGCTTCAGGTCGGGATGCAGCTTATCAACAGTAACTACGGATGTCTTTAGGGGTTGCGGATTCAGTCCAATGCCACGCAGAACTGTACAACATTCCTTAAGTATTTGAAGACCCTCGCGCTCTGAATTACAGAATATGCGGTAATCATCGACATAGCGAATGGCGTAGATGTCCCTAGCCTTCAAGAATTCGTCAAGATATAGGAGGTAGATGTTCCTGAGATAGTCCGAAGGCCACAGCCCTTGCGGGATGCCATGAGAGTCACCATTGGCAAACTTCCGTAGCAAGGTACTCACCGCTGAAGTGACAGACCCAGAAACGCCCTGTACCTCCAAGAGTTGTTGCAACTTGTGGTGATAAATACGCTCGTAATAGTTGGCAATATCTAGTTTGATGCAATGTGAGAATGAGGGCCCGGTAGCATAATGGTGCTGAATTGCTATGAAAGTGAAGAATGCCTCTGAGGTGGTACCCAAAAACTAGACAGGTGGCTAAGAGAGAGTCCAGCTCCTAAAATACCGGCAGCGGTTGCTGTTGGGGAGGAGAAGGACATGAGGCAGACGAGGAAGAAACACAGCCCAGCGTTCAAGGCCAAGGTGGCCCTGGCCGCTCTTCAAGGGGAAGAGACCATTGTGGACCAACTCTACCGGCACATCGGCCAGCTGAAGGTGGAACGCGATTTTTTGTCGGAAAGGTCCGGTCTATGAATCGCAGCCTGATAAATACGCTCGTAATAGTTGGCAATATCTAGTTTGATGCAATGTGAGAATGAGGGCCCGGTAGCATAATGGTGCTGAATTGCTATGAAAGTGAAGAATGCCTCTGAGGTGGTACCCAAAAACTAGACAGGTGGCTAAGAGAGAGTCCAGCTCCTAAAATACCGGCAGCGGTTGCTGTTGGGGAGGAGAAGGACATGAGGCAGACGAGGAAGAAACACAGCCCAGCGTTCAAGGCCAAGGTGGCCCTGGCCGCTCTTCAAGGGGAAGAGACCATCGCCCAGTTGGCCAGCCGATTTGAGGTCCATCCCAGCCAGATTCACGCTTGGAAAAGGGCCCTGTTAGAAAGGGCCCTGTTAGAAGGAGCTCCGGAGCTATTTGCCGACAACCATAAATCCCAGGAAAAGGCCAAAGAAGCTCAAATTGACCAACTCTACCGGCACATCGGCCAGCTGAAGGTGGAACGCGATTTTTTGTCGGAAAGGTCCGGTCTATGAATCGCAGCCTGCGGCAGGCCATGATCGACCGAGGCCATAAGCAACTGTCCCTGGTCCGTCAGTGTACACTGCTGAACATCAGCCGAGCCTCAGTGTACTACCGGCCAGTCTCGACCAGAGCAGAAGACCTGGAGTTGATGGCTCGGATGGACCGTCAGTATTTGAAGACGCCCTTCTACGGTTCCAGGAGGATGAAGGCCTGGCTGCTGGCAGAGGGCTACCTAGTGAGCCGAAGCAAGGTTCGAAGGCTGATGCGGTTGATGGGCCTGGAAGCCATCTATCGGCGTCCCAACACTAGCAAGCCAGCTCCGGGACATCGGGTCTATCCCTACCTGCTGAAGGGAGTGGATGTTAATCGGGTCGACCAGGTCTGGGCGGCGGACATTACCTACATTCCCATGGCTCAGGGCTTCCTGTACCTGGTGGCCATCATGGACTGGCACAGCCGGCATGTGCTGGCCTGGAAGCTCTCCAACACCATGGACACGGACTTCTATGTGACGGCGTTGGAGGCAGCATTGGGCAAGGGACGGCCGGAGGTCTTTAACACGGACCAGGGGGCACAGTTCACCAGTGATGCCTTTACCCAGACGTTGGAGGAGCGGGGCATTCGGGTCAGCATGGATGGTAAAGGTAGGTACCTGGACAACATCTTTGTGGAGCGGTTGTGGCGGAGCATCAAGTATGAGGAGGTGTATCTGAAGGCATACCAGACTGTCGCAGAAGCCCGAGTTGGGATCAACGCTTACCTGGAGTTCTACAACCGGCGGAGACCTCACCAGTCTTTGGGCTATCGAACCCCAGCACAGGTGTACCAAAAGGGCCAGGCAGAAAAGAGGGTAGCAGCTCAAGAACCAGGGCTGACATCGGGCTTGGTGAAACCTAGCGTAGGGGCGGGAGACTCTCTTAATTTAGCCCTCAGGCTGTCTTAATCATTGGGTCCACCTTAGTTGTCACCAATGCTTGTCATGCTCTCTTCCTAATATTGCAATGACAGTTCAAGGAGGGATGTGGGGTGATGCGCGCATGGCGGCGCGGCGCTTGGTATGGGAGTGTCTGGCCATTTCGTTGCTATCCTGCGTATCCTCAAGCCACCGAAGCAACTCAGGCGGCCCGATCTGTTCCCGGGGCAACATCTCCCGCACCACCCGGTAGACCTGCGGCCTCGTGATCCGGGGCATCTTTTCCCCCCAAGCCTGTTGCAGGCTCAGCAGGAAGGCACCTGTTCCCGGAGCGCGGCGTCTGTTCTGAGCTCGCTCTTGCCCAGCCTGGCGATGATGTTTCGGGCGGCTATGCTGCCGTCCTCCTTGACCACCTTCTCCCTCTTCTCCCGGAGCATGGTGATGGTCTCGTTGGCCAGCCGGGTCACCTTCTCCGAGGCGGCCTGGACCGCGTAGGACCTGATCACGTCTCCGTGCCAGGTGATGACGGCCTCGGCCTGGTCGACCTCTGGGCGGGTGTAGTGGACATGCTCCCAGGACTGGGGTATGCCGTCCTCCAGCGTCCGGACGTAGGCCAGCGTGGCGGCGTACCGGGCCGTCTGTTCCTGCATGGCCACCGACGCAGCCATCGACCGGGGGGTCCGCCGCACCATTATCCTAGAGTTCGACGTCCCCAGCTACCACACAGATGCGGGCCAGCAGCGGAGTCAGGAACAGAAGGTGAATCCCAGAGTTCCCGGAGGTGGCCGTCCCCGTCCCGGACGGAGATGGCTGCCAGCCTGGCCTCCATCACGACCCGGTCCGCCCCGGCCCGGTCCAGTTCGGCCAGCGAGTTGGGATCCGCGGCGCTGTTCTCCAGGGCGAGGCGGTCCCGGAAGGTGCGGAGGCGCTCCTCCTCGTCATGGGTGAGGATGCCGTCGCTCATCGCGTGGGCGACTTCCTGCCGGAAGCCCTCCTCGAGGGCGCGGTCGATGTCTTCCCCGGTGGCGCGGGAGCGCTGGGCGATGGCCCCAAGGGTCTGCCGGAGGGTTGCTTCGTTGAAGCTGTGGGCGGCGGGGCAGATCAATCTGAGCTTCACCGAAGAGGCGTACGAGCAGGTGACGGCGGCGGCAGATGCCCAGGGCCTGACCATCAATCAGTTCTCCCGAACCGCGATCATGGATGCTGCCCAGCCCATCCCGGAGGGCCTGGAGACGGAGGCGGGCGGGTTCCCGGTGTGGCTACTAGCACTACTTGCCCTGCTGCGGCGCACCCCTAGTAACACCCCACAATCCGGTTAGTTAACGTAATGGTCATTGCACGAAGCAAGTCTGCGATTAATCCGTGCTCGTGGCCACCGAACGGGATAGGTCTGGTCGCCGCTAGGCTCACATCCGGCGACCACCTGCGGCGATACATCGAATACCCCGAGGACCTGCGGGTAGCCGCTGGTCCCTTCCTGCAGGAGCGTAGCTCAATGGCCCGAGCGCTGGTCTCTGGAACCAGAGTTTCGAGTCCTCCCGCCCCTGCCAAATTCAGGGCAGCGAAGAGGCCAGCCATGGTGTCGGCTGTGGTCAGGTCGCTGGCCCCCGCTTCAGTCATCGCCGGCAGGGTCTTGGGGTTCGGATCGCCGCACTTGAAGCAGGGTGCGGTGTCATGGGCGCCTATTTCGAGTATGCGCGGACGGCCCGGGGTGAGGCCCGGGTGGGGCGTAAGCTCAACGGGTACGGCTCAGCCGACCGGGGGGATGGCTGGCCGGCGCTGTTCGTCTGCTGGAACGATGAGGCCGAGTCCGTCTTCCAGGACCTGGGGAGCGGAATGGGAATCCCCCTGCTGACCACCACCATCAAACGGCTGGAGGAGCATGGCCCGTTGGATAACTTCGGCTGCTGGTCGGTGTACGGCCAGCCCCCGCATCGGCCAGGGTCGGCGTGCTTCATGGCTCCTGCCACGATGCGCGCATGGGGGCGTTACAGCGGGGTCAACGCCAATTTGATTGTGCGCATTTGCGCTGGACGACAACCTGATTTTTGGCGCATTTCCAGCTTGTAATTGACACTTGGGGGGACACCCTCCCCGGTCCTCGACCTGAGGAGAGCGTCAGATCGGCGATTTCACCGGGTTTTCGGCAATCCCGGTCCCCCCCTTTCCACGGAAAAGCGCCTGGAAGGGCCTCTACGCCCATTCTGGAGGCCGCTGAGGGCATTCCGGCGGAGGTTGAGGACCCACATCTGGTAGGCGGGGAGACAGCAGCGCCGGTGGAATGCACTCCCCCGGAAACGGGACCTGCGCCTCGGACCAGATATGGGGGAATCCCCACGAAAACCGGGCCGCCGCCCACAGCGCATCCACCGTCCACCCCATCCATGATGTCCAGCCGGATCACTCCGGATGATGTCCAGCCGGATCACTCCGGATGATGTCCAGCCGGATCACTGGCGCGCAGACCCATCGCCCGGGCCCTCGCTGGTTCCAGCCTCCCGCGGGCCCGTGTCGAGAATACCGATGCCGGCAGATCCTGCGGGAGACAAAATCTAACCACAGGAGTGATCACCCATGATTGTGACCCCAGAGTTCCCCGAACATCGGCTCCAGGACCCCAGGCGCCAGGCCGAGTGGCGCGTCTACCAGGAAATCGCCGGGCTCCACGTGCCGCAGCTTGATTTCGGCATTTGGCTGCAGGACGTCGCCCACTACGGCCTCCAGGTGAAGGGCGGCGAAACCGCCACCGCAGGCGGGGAGTGGCGACTCCACAGCGCCAACGGGCCGGAGACCATTCCCTCTCCCATCGCCCAGACCTTCGATGCGACGATCGCCATCCGGGACATCATCAAGGCACAGTTGCACCGGAAGGTCTTCATATTCCCGGTCCTCTGCTTCCCCGACATGGTCCCGGACCCGATCATCGAGGCCCGGGCTGCCGAGGGCCACGTCACTGTCTTCTGGGGCGGCGATGACCTGATCGGCCGCATGAAGGAGCTGGCGAAGACCCAGACCATCCACCGCCCGCCGACGGCGGAGCGCATTGCCCAGGAAGTCGAGCTCATCCAGCCCGGGATGGGCCACCCGGCCGGGGCTCCCGGCCCCGCGCCGGCCAATGCGGATGCGGTCGTGGAACTGCCGGGAGGCCGGTTGGTCGTTCACGTCCACGTCCACCTGTCCCGGGACCCGCTGACCCTCGGGTAGCGGCGGTGAGTTGTTCGGTTAAAACGAACAGCGGGCTTCAAGCTGCGCCGGGGAGACCTGGCGCAGCTCCACCGGCCCCAATTTCATGACCCTCTTTCGATTCCCGCCGCGCCTCATGGTTCTTCAGGTGGGCCGGTCAACGTCAACAGGGAAGTCCTCCGAGGCCCGCAGCGCGAACGGATTGAAATGGTCGCGGGTTTCCAGCCAGGCGAGAATCAAAATCCCTTGCCCCGCGCAGCCGGACGCTTTGACCACCATCCACCCGCTGGCAGCCCCTGGCGGCCCAGCACCGCTGGGCTCCAACAACCCCCCCCCCCCCCCCCCCCCCCCCGACCCCCCGCTGGAATGCCACAGAAATCGCCATAATCGCCCGTAGATGCCCTCATGACATCAGCAGCACCAAAAAGAAGACACCCCTGCGGCGGAAACGGCCTTAAATCGACTCTCAGAGGATTTTCCAACGGGTTTAGTCTGAGACAATCCCGCTCCAGGAGATCCCTACCACGCCTCCAATCCCTCCGGCAAAGCGCAGCGGAACCTTCCGGGCTTCGACCGGAAGTGAAGAAGCACCGTTGACCCGGAGGAAAAAACCCAGTATCCCTCCCCAGTGTCCCTCCAGTTCCATCCCCCCGGCGCCAAAGCCCAGCCGGGACCCCCTGAGGCAGAATTGTCTCAAACGCATCCGGCGCAGCCCTGGAGGGAATGAGATGACCGTCAACATCAGCAAGCACCTGCTCGGCATAGCCTGCATAATCGCCGGAGCCCTCATCCCGCTCATCCTGTGCATGCTAACCTTGCTGCCCACCGGGTTCGATCCCCGGGGAGCAGCAAGGCTCATCCAATTCACCAGCCTGATACCGCTGACGGTCATGGCCGTCACCGTGCTGGTGAACCTCCGGGATCGCCCGGGCAGAATGATCAATCAGTCGTTCAGCAGGACATAGACCGCGGCCGATGGGCTCAGGTCGTTGTGCGAATGGCCCTTGCCGGTGACGTCCTCCATCAGCCGGATATCCCCGGCCCGCAGCACCCGTTTCGCGCCGTCGCTGGCCCCGATCTCCACCTCGCCGGACAGGTGGATGATCAGCCTGCGCTCGGGCAGGGGATGAAAGTCCCTGTGGCGCGACCCGTCAAACTCCTGCACCCGCACCTCGGACACATTGATTCAGAAGTCCGATGACGCCCTTATCTCCCGGCTTTACCAACAGATCGGCCAGCTGAAGGTCGAGCGGGATTTCTTGGCGGAGAGGTCCGGTCCATGAGCCGGGAGAGGCGGCGGGAGATGGTGGACCGTGAGCATCCGGTCCTGTCCACCCTCCGGCAGTGCGCCTTGATGGGTATCAGCAGATCGAGTGTCTACTACCGGCCCAGGGCCCCTTCCCAAAAGGACCTGGCACTCATGAAGCAGATCGACCAGCAGTACCTGGCCACGCCCTTCTACGGGTCGCGGCGCATGAAGGTCTGGCTGGACAGGCAAGGCCACCGGGTAAACCGGAAGAGGATCCAACGGCTGGTGCGGGCCATGGGTCTACAGGCCATATACCGGCGCCCCCGTACCAGCCAGCCAGGACTTGGGCACAAGGTGCATCCGTATCTGCTAGGCGGCATGGAGTTCACCCGGCCCAACCAGGTGTGGGCAGCGGATATCACCTACGTCCCGATGGCCCGGGGCTTCCTCTACCTGGTGGCCATCATGGATTGGTACAGCCGCTACGTGGTGGCTTGGAGGCTGTCCAACACCATGGACGCTGATTTCTGCGTAGAGGCCTTGGAGGAGGCGCTGGGCAAGGGAAAGCCCGAGGTGTTCAACACCGACCAAGGAAGCCAGTTCACCAGCGAGGGCTTTACCGGGATCCTAGCGCGCCACGGGGTCAAAATCAGCATGGAGCGGCTGTGGAGGACGGTGAAGTACGAGGAGGTCTATCTGAAGGCCTACTCCAACGGGCGGGAAGCCAAGGCCGGGCTAGAGGCCTACTTGCACTTCTACAACACCCAAAGACCCCACCAGGCCCTGGGTTACCGGACACCGGCCGAGGTGTTCAGTGGAGACTCGGTGCAATCAGATGAACAGTCAAAAGAGAGGAGGTGGCCGCCAACCAGAGCATTGGTAGACCTTGGAAAGACAGCGGGACCCTCACTTAACATTGCTCCAATACTGTCGAACTGATGGGGTCCACCTTATTTATCCTGAACTTCGACAGCCACAATCAGCCGGTCAATCCGCCCACCGGGGACACTTTAGCTCCGCCTTTTACACTCTCGCTGAACGGCGCCCGCCCGAAGATGCGCCGCACCATCGGTTCGAAGAACTCAAGCGGCAGTGATTCATAGGTGGGGTCGAAAGATGACTGGTCCCAGCGATGGCAGAACTCCACCGTGTCCTGGTACCAGGGATGGTCTCGGTAGGCGTCGCGGGCATGGCGGTCGCCGCCCGTATGGTGGGCGTAGTAGTAGCTCTGAAACAACCCGTGGTGGCGCACAATCCAGTAAGTGCGCTCCGCTACATAGGGACGCAGCACGGCGGCAGCCAGTTCGCTGTGGTTGAATGGCGATAGCAGGTCCCCGATGTCGTGCAACAGTGCCGCCACCACCATCTCCTCGTCGGCCCCATCGCGGTGGGCGCGGGTGGCGCATTGCAGCGAATGCTCCAGCCGGTCAACCTGGTAGCCGGCCAGCGACCCGGCCAACCCCCGGAGCAACTCCAGAACCCGGTCTGCGGTTCCAGCGGCGAATTTTGCCTCCAGACGCTCCAGCAGTTCATAGTCCTCCCGGGTGCCTTCTGCCATGCTGGTGAAGGCCACAACTTCGTTAGCGTCAGCCATCGTGCAACTCCGTGCCCCGCATGAGGGACGGTACCTGTGGTGTTGAATATCAATCGATTTTACCATCCCGGCGCTTATCGGGGACTGGCAGGAGGCTGGCTAATGCCTGACGGCAAGAGGCTGGAGGGACGCGTCGCTCTAATCACCGGAGGAGGACGCGGCATTGGGCGAGCCATCGCGCTGGCCTACGCCGCCGAGGGGTCCCGCCTGGCGCTTACGGCCCGCACCGCCTCCGAGCTAGAGGAGACGGCGGATCTGGTTGCCGGGCGGTTTGGCAGCGACGCAATTACCGTCGTCGCGGACGTGTCCGGCCGTGAGGAGGTGGAGCAGGCCGTCGCCCAGACCCTGGGACACTACGGGGCAATTGACGTTCTGGTCAACAACGCCGGCAACATCGGGCCGGTGGGCCGAGTCTGGGACAACGACCCGGAAGACTGGGCCCGCACCATAGCGGTGCATCTGATGGGCGTGTTCTATGGCTGCCACGCGGTTCTCCCATCAATGTTGGAGCGGGGACAGGGCCGCATAGTCAACATGTCAGGCGTCGGAGGGCCCAATACTTCAGCCTACGATGCGGCCAAGACCGCCATCGTCAATCTGACGGAGAATCTGGCGCTGGAACTGGCGGAAACTCGAATAACGGTTAACGCCATCAGCCCCGGCTCGATCCATACCCGGATGTGGGAGGAAACGCGGGACCTGGCGTTGGCCATCGGCGATACCGCCACCTACGAACGAGGCCTACAGGTCACCTCGGGTCAGGGGGCCTCCATCGAGCGGGCGGCGGAACTGGCGGTCTTCCTGGGCAGCGACGACTGCGGAGCCTTGTCAGGACGCCTGATCCGGGCCTTTGCCGACCGGTTCGAAGAGTTCCCCAGTAGAGTTGACGAGATAATGGCGTCGGACGCCTACCAGCTTCGCCGCGTTGATCCGGACAGGCCCTTCCCCTCAGTAAATAGCCAGGAACTTCATACCAGGTAATCAAAGGTTAATCAGGGTCATTAGTCCACCCTTGGGCGCCTGGTTGATTCTCATAGGCCGGCCCAGGCGGTGCCCGGCCTATGCCACCGTGGCCGCGCCGGCCGGTTCCCCGCCCCCGCTTTCATCAGATTAGGCCGTGATGATCGTCCACTGAGGTTTGGAAGGATATGTCGAATAGCTTCCAAGGTACGTGCTGTAGCAGTTCGCTTCACCATGGTCGTGATCCGGGTGGAGTCGGTCCGGTTCGGCCACCGGACGGCTGCCCAGCTGGCGATTCCTGCCGCCAATAAGAGCGCTTCCGCCTTTCCTCTGATTTTTCTATTCGTTATAGTATTGGTGCCGGCCACCGATTCTCTGGACACTATGATTGCGGCAACTAAGAGATTGCTTGAAAACCACCTCACAAAGCCCCTAATCGAATCGCATAGGAGAGAGGCTAAGCAAGGCAGTAGAAGCGTTGGGAAGCTTGGAACCTTCGATGTCTGGAATCCGAAGGAAGGGTCAAATCCTTTGACGAGCCGCCGCCAGGACCGGCGCCATCCTACGAAGTAAGGTTGACGGCACTGCGATTAGCTTCAATAGAACAGGACGGGTAACGATATGGGCGCAACCCAAATTTTAGCCCAGTTTATCGCCGATACGGAATATGATTCCCTGCCGGCGCCGGTGGTTGAGGCAGCTAAGATAGCCATTCTGGACGGCGTCGCCAACATGGCTGCCGGCTCGGTGCAGGAACTGGCAGACATCATCGGCCGTTATGTCAGGGACAGCGGAGGAGCGTCCCAAGCCTCGGTGGTAGGCTGGGGGTACAAGTCCAATCCTCCGGCGGCGGCCTTCGCCAACGGGGTCTTCGGCCACTGCCTGGACTACGAGATCCAAGGGTTCCCGCCCACTCACGGCACCTCATCGTGCCTGCCGGCTGCCCTCGCCCTGGGGGAGCAGCATCAAGCCAACGGCAAGAATATCATCAGCGCCTACGTGCTGGGATGGGAAATCCAAGGGCGGCTGCGGGCCGCTTCGGCCCACGCCACCGCTCCGGGCTACCATCCGCCCGGCTTGGTAGGCCCCCTGGGCGCCGCCGCTGCGGCGGCCAAGACCCTTGGGCTGGACAGCCAGCAAACCCTGATGGCCCTTGGCATTGCCGCCTCCCGCACCGGGGGCCTCACCGCCAACACCGGCACCATGGTCAAGTCCACCCACCCTGGCAATGCCGCTCGCATGGGCGCCGAGGCGGCCATCCTGGCCAACATGGGTTACACTGCTAGTTCCGAGGCTCTGGAATCGCCGGTAGGATATGCTGCCGCCCTGTTCGGGGGCAATTTCAACTGGGACGTCGCCACCGGCGGACTGGGAGTTGCCTGGCGGTTGACGGACCCCGGCTTCGACATCAAGCGATTCCCTGCCCAGGTCTACATGCAGAATGTCATCGAGGCGGTGCTGACGCTGCGGGAGGAGCATGGACTGTCACCTGAATCCATTGAACAGGTAACCATTCACCGGCAGGGCCGTGGCCACTCCGGTCCCCTTCCCCGCAGCGGACTGGACGGCAAGTTCAGCGTGGAGTACTGCGCCGCCGCCGCCCTTCTGGACGGGCAGGTGGGTATCGATACTTTCACCGATGCCCGCCGTTTTGCCGGGGACATGGAAGATATGCTGGGCCGCGTTCGGGTGGAGCCTGAGGGCCCGGATTCTGGAGCTACCCTGGCCACCGCCCTGTTGAAGAACGGGACCACGGCACAGGCCGAATGCAGCGCCTTCCGGGGCTCGGCGAAAAACCCCATGTCCCGCGAGGAACGACTGGTAAAGGTCCGGGACTGCTTCCGCCGCGCCCTGTCCGGCTCCGACACCGAGCGGGTGCTGGAGATGCTGGAGCACTTGGAGGACCTGCCGGATGTTGGGGAACTGATGGGGGTATTGGGGCAGGTGGCAGCGGGGCGGTGAAAACACGTCGCCAACCGGATGTTCGCCAGCCACGTTGCACGCTGTCTTTCTTAATTGCGAGTAGCATTTGTAAGGTCACTGCACCGGGGCAGGCCTGGGCTACCCGACTCCGGCCGAGGTGTTCCAATAGGAGTAGGCAATCCGGGAGGAGGAGTCTGGGAATGGGAGGCTTTCACCAAGGACGGTGACAGTATTGCTGGCAGGAGCGCCTGGGCCGGTCGCTGACCGAGGTATTGGAGCTGCTGGGCTGGCTGCGAAAGAAACTCGAGCCGCTGGATCACCCGTCTGGCCTCCTTTGGCTCAAAGGTCTCGTACAGGGAGGCCGGTCTATGGGTGTTCAGAGCTTCAATCTAGCCCCTTTCGTATCTAATTTGGCCTAACCCCTCTGGAAGTTCGGTCTAGACTCCCCGCTCCACCTTGGGCTTGTCCTTGGGATGCCTGACTCTAGCCGCGTCGGCGATGAAGCCGCGGCACTGGGAGTATTCCAGGAATCCCCAGGTGAAGACGGGATGCAATGCGTCCGCTCCCGCCACCGCCGCCGGGAAATTATCGATGACCAAGTAGCGGGGGATGCCGCCGAAGAAGGCCCAGGCCGATTCCAGCCCGGCGATGACGTCCTCCAGCGTCTGCCCGAAGGTGGGCCAGACGAAGCAGTGCCGCGAGTACCCCAGCACCACGATCAGCGCCCACACCGCGCGGCGGTGTCCCGTGTCAGGATCGTGGATCAGACCCAGACGGCCGAAGTCCACGTCCGCCACCTCGCCAGGCGGGGTGTCCTCCATGCGAACGGGGACCTTGCTGGGCCTTCGCCAGTGGCGCATCTGAACGAAACGCCGGAGCGACTGGTAGGAGACCCGACATACCCGCCCCAGCAGCAACTCGTGGATCCGGGTCAGCTGTAGCCGCTCGCCGGTGAGCCACCGGTCGATCTGGTCAGCCCACGGGGCCAGAACGTCCTCGGTGGGCGTCTCCGCCTGCCGCGGGCCGGACTGGCCGATGACCGCCAGCCGGCTGAGCTGATCATCGGTGGGAGCAGACCCGTCCTTGGTGATGCCCTCGGCCTTCGCCGCGCTCAGGTACTTGCGGACCGTGTTTCTCAGCGCCGGATGATTTCCTGTATGTCCACTCTGGTAACCTCCCGGTACGCCATCGCAACACCTCATAGCTGAAGTGCCCCAATGGTCGCCCTTTAAGGCTCCCAGGGTGGGTCAAAGACCCTGTAAATCAGGGGTCAATGACCTTGTCAATTTTCCCTATTTACCGGGTCAAAGACTCTGGAAATTCACACGGCCAGGTTTCCAGGTTCAGCGCGGCGTTGGCGTCACGGTCATTAACGGCGCCGCAGCCGCCGCACCGCCACCGGCGGTCCGATAGCGTCAAACTCTCCGCCGTCTGCTCGGACTCCACGGCCTGACAAATGCCAGGTGCCATCGTCCCCCCAAGCATCGGGTACGCCGGGAGAGGACAGGGGGCCCAGACTCGTATCGCTGCCGCCTTTGGACGACGCCACCGACACGGTGGCCAATGCTCCCTTCAGACCCGAGGACGCCACTCGGGGCTACCTGCTGCTGATGGAGGGAATCATCCGATTCTTCGGCATTCCCCTGGCCATCGACGGTGCCCCGCGGTGTCCTCCAGTTCAATGACAAGCCCCGGCATGTTCCCCAACAGGTGGCCTCAACCCACCGCGCGACACGGCCCCATGGCTCGGCCCGAAACCGGCCGCACGCCAGCTTCCGGGCCGCACGGGAAATACGCGCTCACCCCCAGTATTCAGCTACGAAAGCCCTGCTTTTCTATATTAGCCCCCCTACCGTGTGGCCTTCAGGCAGGGAATGGCCATCCTGCACGCGAATTTCCGCCGATCAGGGGGCTCGCAAAGCTGGAAATTGCCGTGCAGCCCCTCACGGGGTGAGGTCTCAGACCATGAAACCGCCTCCGGTCGGGGCAAAATGGCCGCTTTGGACGCACGCGAGTTTACGGGGCCCTTCCGGATGCCTCCAGCAGCGTCGCGGTCCTCCCGTCCAGGTCCCAGCAAGTATCAAACCGGTCCCCGGCCGTCACCTGGGCGTAGGTGGACGTGATGAGCGGGAACGTAACGCCCAACTCACGCTGCAGGTTCCGGTGTTGCTGACGGAAGATCTCTGCGGCCCTGTCGGTCTCGCAGATAACGATCACAGCGCAGTCGTAGCCGCGACGCACCGCTCTGAAGTATTTCCTCAACTTGTCCCGGATGGCGGCGGGAGTGGTTGCGGAGCGCTCGTATTCCACGTACCACTCGATGCTCATGAAGAGCGGACGGATGAAATCAGGCATGCCCGGAGCCGCATCAAGCACGGTGACAATGCTCTCCAGGATTGCGAGGACCTGCAGCGGTACATCATAGTGTCTGGCGATATTCCCGGCCTCTTCCTTGGTCACGGCCACCACTGCGTCGTTCTCGCAGAGGCAGGCGACGGTCAGCCCGCCGAGCCTGCGAACCTCGGGGATGTACTGTCCCAGCTGCCGCCGGATTTCCTCCCGCTCTGCCCTGCCCTGCCTGCTCGACCGGACCCGCGGGGCCCCTCGCATGAATTCCGTGGGAAACTCGCCCAGGCCGAGGTGGGCTGTCAACCGGAAGTCCGGCACGAGCTGCTGCCCTGCCCTGCCTGCTCGACCGGACCCGCGGGGCCCCTCGCATGAATTCCGTGGGGAACTCGCCCAGGCCGAGGTGGGCTGTCAACCGGAAGTCCGGCACGAGCTGCTGCCCTGCCCTGCCTGCTCGACCGGACCCGCGGGGCCCCTCGCATGAATTCCGTGGGGAACTCGCCCAGGCCGAGGTGGGCTGTCAACCGGAAGTCCGGCACGAGCTGCTGCCCGCCCGGCAGGTACAGAGACCCCCGGTAACCGGCGGAAACGAGGTATCCGTGCAGCAACATCGAGACGATGCAATCGTTCTGCTGATGGGTGTGGGTCAGCTGAGGTGCGTATCCGTTGTGGTCCTTGCGGACATCCTCATTGACCCTGCGGCGGATGGCGTTAAGGGAGCTCACATCCCTGTGCTCGATGATGATCGTCCCTTCCGTGGAAATGTAATTCATGTGAAACCGGGACGCAGGCAGGGTCCCGTCTTCCAGCAGGGGTACCGAGGCCACATTGGACGTCAGTCCGCCCTCTGGTCCAGTGTACACGGGTATCCGCACCGATAGTTCGCCACGGTTGGCCTCTCTCAGCAGAGCTCCGATGGTGTTCCTGTCAACATCCTCATCCTCCCCCGTAGCCTCGTTGAACCGGGCCACCGCGGCTGCGATCCTCTCCTTATCCTCTCCCTGGTTGATCTGGGCCAGAGCTTCGGCGAGCCTGCCGGACCTCACGTTCAGCAGGGCCGCCAGTTGCGGGTCGCTCAGGCCCGAATAGTGCTCGATATTTTCAAAGACCTTGTAGGGCAACACCCCGTAGAGCCGCTCGATCCTTCTCATCTCTGTCGGCAGCTCCGGACGGAACGCCCCGCGTCCTCTGATCACCATGCCAGCCTCCCTCTCGCTAGTCTTTATTCTGCAGGACACAGGTCCTGCGGCAGCCGGTCGCCGAAAGTCAGGGTTTCGAATTCGTCGGCGACGTCGTCATAAGGGGCGGGCTCCGCCAGGCCCAGGTAGAAGCGTTCACTGGGCGGCGGTCCCACGAGGTAGAGATACGCCGCGTCTCTTGGCAGGACCCTACGGGCCAGCTCGACCCCGCGCATATCGGGCGTCGAAATGACATATGCCGATGGCTTGGGGTTGTAGTCCAGGTTAGGGTCCCGCGGGTCGAGCAGGGGGTTGCGCAGCCGCTCCTCCCGTTCGCCGCGGGACCGCATGACCAGCGTGTGGAGCCGGACGTCGTGAACATCTGGAAACCGCAATTTCCACCGGTACTCCAGCATGCCTTTGGTGACGGACCGGCCGATGTGACCAAAGAAGACGCAATAGTCGTCCTCGTAGGTCGCGACTGCCTCTATGAACCTGCTGTTCCGCAGCCACCGCCAGGACAGGATCCTCCGGGCCTCGCCGTCGTGGGTCCAGGCAGCGCCCTCTCCCAGCAGCACCTCCGGAGCCGCGGGATACCACATCTCAAGCCGCTCCAGCTTCTCCCAGAGGTCGAGAGCGCCGTTATAGCCGTTGAAAAACCCGGGATGCTCGTGGTCCTCCCTTGCCGGGTGGAGGGGGTTATGCTCGTGATCGTCATGATCGAGCCCCAGGTGAACATGCTGCTGAGGAAAGACCTCGATCAGCCCGCCCGTGGTGCTCAACAACCTGGGCCGCGGCCGTACCAGAAGGCCACCGTACTTGACTACGACCAGTCCATCCCGGTTCCACACCTCCTCCTTGCGCGACACGGTCGTCCGGTTCACATAGCGGAAGCCAGCCAACTCCGGAATTGATACTCGTCCATCACAACCTCCTACAGGTCCTCTCAACTTCAGATTACCAACCATCTTGTACGGGCTTGTACGGGACTTTTCCGTTTCGGCGGTTTTTGCAAAATGCTCATCATGACAACAGCCGGCGGAAAAAGCCCCGATCTGATTTCTCAGCCTGGCTCGCCACTGAGCAATCGCTGCACGGTCTCTGCTCATCGAGGTGGCACCAAGGGCCGACCTCATCCATGTCGCGCCAGCAGGCCCCCAGCCTGGCCAGGCAACTGCGGCAGACGGGAATGAGCAGAGGCCTGCCGCGCCCGAACCACTCGATAAGCCCAGCGGTGGCGGGCTTCCTGCAGTACCCGCAGATCCTTTCCCGCTCCCGCCGTTCCCTCTGTCGTTCCGTCCGCCGGCGTCGATCCTCCGCTCGTCGTTCCTCCGGGGTGTTCATGGATTCCCTCCGGGTTGAGGTGAGCTGGGTCCTGCCTTCCATATACACCATCGTAGAGGACGTGGGATTTGTGGAGTTTTGCGATTACGCGGAAAATAACGAGGTGAACCCTGTGGGGCGGTGTTGGTGCGGCCCAGCGCGCGGCACATGTTGGCGCTGCTGGAGCTGGCTGAGGACCCGGGCCTGGGCTACCTGTTCACCGACTGAGCCGGTGCAACAGCCCGCAACGGCGGGGCCTGAAACGCAAAAAAAGGCCGCATACATCGAGGTGCAGGGGAAGGCCATCGCTGAAGTAGCGACGACCTTTCCCTGTGTGTTGTGGCCTAGAAACTCGGACGGAAACCCCGATTCTCTCCAAGCTGCCGTTTTCTTAGCGACGATTGTCGATGTAACAGTGGGTTCTTGAACCGTATTACAGACACTATCATGCCACATAAGACTATAATACGTCTGTCTGGCGTAGCGCGAAACCCGGCCAATGGCTTTCCGGCCAGACCTCTAGTACTACAACGACGCGTTATGAGAAAACACGCTCAGGTCTTCTTCTTCAGCTACGGACCGTTCATCATGGGAGACTCGCACTCGTTCGTTGCCAGCTTCAAAATCCGCCCACGAGTTACCTTGTAGGATAACACGTCGTTGTAGTACTAGCGCCCCGCGCCGCGGCAGAGGGCCGGACCGGAGGCAGGCCCCCGGCGCTGGACTCCGAGAAGCTGCGGGCCGTCCGGGACTTCCTGGCAACGGCGGATCGGTCAGCGTGGCCGCCCGGGCCTTCGGGGTGAGCCGGCCCACCGTGAGGGCAGTCAAGGACGGGACGTACCCGGACCAGAACGGGAGTGCCTTCTAATGGCAGCGGAGGCTGAGCCAGGAGATAGCAACGCTATGGCCGAACGTCAGATGTTTCCACTTGCCAGGGTGACCAGGTAGTTACGCCTGGAAATCGGACCTGAAGGTCGGGTGTCAAGCACGGGTTCGAAAACCGGTCCGGCGCTACCGCAAGGTTGTTGGCCATATTCCCCAAGACCCAGTTCGAAAGAGTCCCGATGGAGTAGAATTGGCCTGTGTGAGGCCGCTCCGGGAGGAAGCACACTGGGGGCTTATCAGAAACCCCCCGCTGTGGATCGACAAGCTCACCACGAACGGAAGGAAACCGTTCGCCCTGAGCCTGTCGAAGGGCGGGCGCAAGACTAGATTAACTGAAGGAGGACTCCCATGTACCTAATTCGGCGGGTTTTCAGATGTAAACCAGGGACAGCTCGAAGGGCGGCGGAGCAGATCACGAAGATTGGCAAGGCTTATGAAAACGCCGGTCAGCGCTCTCCGATAAGGGTATATACCAGCGGTGGCACTGTACCGGGACCTGCCAATACGGTCTATATGGACTGGACGGCGCCAGTGTTAGAGTCACCCTACCGCGAAGGTAACCCAATGCCGGAGGAGATCAGGTCTGTGTCGCAGCAGATGAATGAATTCGTGGAGGAAAGCTACATCGAGTTTTATGAGATGTTCGAACCGCAATAGCAGGATGTGCCAGCATGGTTTGGCGGTGGCCGCCGACATGAAGACAATCCAGTCCCTTCGGAGGACATGCTTTAGACCGATAATTCGCGGCGGCCTACACCACTCCCGATTCCGCCAGGTAAGCCAACTCCGTCCTTTGAAGCCCCAGTTCCCCGCAGTAAATCTCCTCGTTGTGCTCCCCGATCAAGGGGGCCCGTCTTGATATTCGCCAGGGTGAGCCGTTGTATATACCGGCGGGACCGGGGTATTTGAAGCTCCGGACCAGCTCAGGATGGGGAACCTCCACCCAAAAGCCGCGATCATTCAGGTGGCCCTCATCCACCAGTTCATCGGGCGCCCGAATCGATCCCCAGTTGAGCCCCCGCTCCTGGGCGCCAGAGGCTACTAGGGCGTGTGGACATTCAGGTTATTTCGCGTATCCATCGAGACTATGACCACCAGGAGAACTGCGGAAGAACCGGTCTATTGGCCATGATGTCCTGATTCATGATCCTTCCTGTGGCGCTGAAACCACTTAGGCAACCTGAATGTCCACAGGCCCTAGTCTGGCGATGAATTTTGAGTGAGGCGACATGACACCAGAAGACAAGCCCTCTGTATTCGTTTTAATGCCTTTCGATCCAGAGTTTGATTCCATATACGAGGAAGTCATAAAGGCTGGCCTTGAGCTAGCAGGCCTAAGTGTAAAACGTGCAGACGATATTCAGAACCAGAGGAACATACTCCGTGATGTGTTTGATGGAATTGTTAACAGCGATCTGATTGTCGCAGACTTAACGAATTTGAATCCCAATGTATTTTATGAGCTTGGCATCGCCCACGCGGTTAGAAAACCGGTAATTCTGATAACCCAAAATATGGATGAGGTTCCGTTTGATTTACAACCGTACAGGCTGATTGAATACGATGTGCACTTTGCGAAGATTGGCGCAGCAAGAGAGAGGCTAACCCACCATGGCAAAGCTTTTCTAGCTGGCGAACTACAGTTTGGTACCCCCTTCTCAGATTTTTCTCCAGAATATAGTGTGCATAGCCGACCCCAAGTACATGCGCAAGAATCTAACTCACAAACCCGAAGTGGGGACACGAGGGCAAGCGGAGAAAAGGACCAAGATGATCGAGGATTGTTTGATCACTTAATTGATGTTACTGAAGGATACAACCAGATAGCCACGCTCATTGAAGAGGTAACTGCTGATCTACAAGGCTTGAACGAATCCGTAAATGCGACAAACAACGATATTACTACTATCAGTAGCAATCCCAGTGCATCTTCACCTGTGGCTGCCCAGCGGGTTTCGCGCCGCCTTGCCGAACGCATATCGGCCTTCAATCAGCGGCTAGCGGAGGCTAATTCCCAATACGCACTCATAACGGTGGGCATTGAAGATAGTTTGGAATTTGTAATCGGTTTCTACGTTGAGGGGCCTGAACCGGGAGACTCAAATATTGAAGAGCAAGTTTCAAGCTTAAGAAACTTCAAGACCACAGCCATAGATGGCCGAGACTCGTTTTTAGCATTGGCGAACACCATGGATGAATTACCTAGGATGGAACGTAGGCTAAATCGGGAAGTAACAAGGGGAAGCGCGGAAATTCGTACTATGGCAGCAAACATTGACAGAACAATCGGTTCAGTAGATAGAGCTCTGAACAAGTTTTGAGTAGAGCGTTCTCGGTCCAACTAACAGTATGCAGTATCAGTCTTCTGGGAGATAGCCCGGAGGGCCAGCATCGAGACCACAGATCGAACACGACCGGCTGGACATGCCGCCTTGGCAGGTGTACATCCGCCCCGACTTAGTGCGGGAGTTCACCCTGCGATCCTTCGACGCCCTTCGTGGCCCCGGCCGGCACCTGGAGCGGTTGCTGGACGCAGCACTGGCCTGCGAGGCCGCGGGGCTGGACCCGGTCCAGGTCCTTGAACAGGCGATGGACGCCGCCTCCTTGTCAGAGGCGGAGCTCCTGGTCCAGGCGGAAGATTCCCTGCAAGAGACGGCGGAGGAAAGATGACCGATCAGGTGGCGATTATCGGACATCTTTTGACTGCCCGGGCCGGGACACACAGACGCAGCAGGACGATTGCAAAGTAACGCCGCCCATTGATGTCTCCTCATCCTGAGCTTGTCGAAGGATGCCCGTTCAATCCGTCGATGGTTCGACAGGCTCACCATGAGCGGGTTGGAAGAGACTTTGCAATCGTCTTGACAGACGCAGGGGTGTTGGCAGGCCAGCGGATATGAACCAGTGCCAGGACAAAGACGGCGCTGACTAGTGAACAGGATGCCGGACACGGCCCCGGGTGAACGGGAGGGCGAAACCAGACCCAGGCAGGAGACCAGCCTCTGGTGATGCCCTGGACCGTGATGGTCGACCCCGCGCTCGTCCAGCGGTTCAGGGAATGAACCGCCCCCTCCGGTCTCCACTTCTTTCAGATGGTGTAGGCCCTGCATAGGAGGGGACAGACCCCCGGTTACCCTGGCCCCGGGCGAAGCCCACCCGTTCCCCCGGAGAAACGAAGACGCATCCAAGTTGAAGGACCTCCGACGACGGATTAGACTGGTCATCACAAGAACACAGAACAATAAATTAGCGGGGAAGGCAATGAAGACCATCAGCGTGTCGGTCGACGACGAAACCCACCGGCTGGCACGGATCAGGGCCGCTCAGACCGGGACCACCGTGTCGGCGATGATGCGGGACCTTCTGACGGCGCTCCTGCAACGCCCGGTGGAAGCGGAGTCGGCCGAGACCGAACCTCAGAGGCGCGCCCGGCTCCTGGATGAGGTGCTGGGGAGGTTCAGGAGGGAAGGGATAGGCGTGGACACCAGCCAGATACTGACCAGGGAAGAGATGTACGACAGAAATGCGGCTCGCTGACACCAACGTCCTGGTATACGCCGTGAGCAACCGGGAAGCCGACGCCCCAAAACGGCTCAGGGCGGAAACGACCCTGAAGGAACCGGACCTGGCGCTGTCCGTCCAGGTCATCCAGGAGTTCTTCTACCAGGCCACCAGGCCCCAGGGACCGGCGGGATTGACCCACGAGCAGGCCATGGAGTTCCTGCGGCCGCTGAGGTCACTGCCGATCCAGGAAATCACAGTGGAGCTGTTCGACAGGGCGACCGAAATCAGAGGCAGGTTCGGGTTGTCCTACTGGGACGCTGCGATCCTGGCGGCGGCGAAGATGCTGGGCTGCGAGGCGGTGTACTCGGAGGACATGAGCCACGAAGAGGACTACGACGGGCTCCGGGTGATAAACCCGTTTTCGGAAGGGGGTTGAGGGGGACCGGGAGTCCTCTGAATTGCTCAGAAGGTTTCCCGCAGGAGATGGTCTCCAGTGCCCCGAACAGAGACGGAGATGCTGTGGCATGTAAAAGGTGAATTTTCACAATCTCCGCCCATGTGGAAGCAGATCCGGAATACTCAAGAGAGGACCCTGTTTATGGCGACAGCAGCAAAGACCACAACGAAGCCCGCAGGCACCCCTGTCGAAACGGGCGTGTCCGGATCGGAACTATGGAAGTTGGCAGACACCCTTCGGGGTAACATTGATGCCGCCGAGTACAAGCACATCGTCCTGCCCCTAATGTTCCTGAAGTACATATCCGACGCATTCGAAGAACTCCACCAAGAGCTGGAGTCGAAGGCCGATGAAGGGTATGACCCCGAGCAGCCCGACGAGTACGCCGAAAGGAACGTGTTCTGGGTCCCCATGGAAGCCCGGTGGTCCAACATCCAGTCCAAGGCCCGTCAGGAGGACATAGGAGCAACCATCGACCGGGCGATGGACGTGATAGAAAGGGAGAACAAACCCCTGCAGGGCGTCCTCCCCAAGAACTACGGCAGAGACGACCTGGACAAGCAGGTGGTGGGCCAGGTGGTGGACCTGGTCAGCAACATCAAGGTCGGCGGCGCCCAGGCCCAGGCCACTGACGTGCTAGGGCAGGTCTACGAGTATTTCCTGGAACAGTTCGCCATAGCTGAAGGCCGGAAGGGCGGAGAGTTCTACACTCCCCGCTCGGTGGTAAGACTGCTGGTGGAAATGATTGAACCCTACGAGGGACGAGTCTTCGACCCCTGCTGCGGATCCGCCGGCATGTTCGTCCAGTCAGTGAAGTTCATCGAAGCCCACGCCACCGGAAACGGAAACGGAAACGGCAAAAAGGCGCTCAGCAACCTGTCCATCTACGGGCAGGAGTCCAACCAGACGACACTCCGGCTTGCCAAGATGAACCTGGCCATTCGGGGCATAAACGCCCAGATCGAGTTCGGAGACAGTTTCCGGAACGACCAGCATCCCGACCTGAGAGCCGACTACATCCTGGCGAATCCTCCGTTCAACATCTCCGAGTGGAACGGGGACCAACTCAGGGAAGACAAGAGGTGGATCCACGGGATACCGCCGGTGGGGAACGCCAACTTCGCCTGGGTGCAGCACTTCCTCCACCACCTGGCACCCCGGGGCATAGCCGGGTTCGTGCTGGCAAACGGGTCCATGTCCTCCAACCAGTCGGGGGAGGGTGAGATCCGGAAGAACATCGTCGAGGCTGATCTGGTGGACTGCATCATCGCCCTGCCAGGGCAGTTGTTCCGGTCAACCCAGATATCGGCCTGCCTGTGGTTCCTGTCCAAGGGCCGGAGCCGGAGGGAGAACTGGGACAGGCAGGGGGAAACCCTGTTCATCGACGCCCGGAAGGCGGGGCACATGCTTAACCGCACCTTCAAGGACCTATCGGAAGAGGATGTAGAGAGAATCGCCAGTACATACCACGCCTGGCGGGACGGAGAAGGGTACGAAGACGATCCCGGGTTCTGCAAGAGCGCGACGCTGGAGGAGATCCAGAAGCACGGACATGTCCTGACTCCGGGACGGTACGTCGGGGCTGCACCACAGGAGGATGACGGGGAACCCTTCCAAGAAAAGATGGCCCGGCTAACAGCCCAGTGGAGAGAGCAGCAGGCTGAGGCGCAGAAGCTGGATGAGGAAATCGCAGCCAACTTAGAAAGGTTGGGTTTCTGAGGGAGACGGACAAAGCGACTTTGCGGGCACGCCAAGCAGGCAAGACAAAAGGATTGAAATTCTGATGGCGCACGTAGCAGAAAATGGCTGTAACCAAGAATGGGTCCACTGCAGACTGGCTGACGCATGCAGTGAACTCAGAGGCCTAGCAAGGGCGGCCCCGTCCCGAAGGGGTCGCGGACTGGGGGGCTGATCACCATGTCTGGACGTCGTACGGAGGTCAACAAACATCAGATACGTTGGAGTCTGACCAAGACGCACAAAGACCTGTCCACCAGATACTGGCTCCTGGAGCGGGCGTGTGAACCAGACCAGGTACCTGCGCGCCCCGGACCGGGCCTCATCCCCCGGCCTGAACATCAGGCACCGAAACCACAAAGTAACCGGTGTTGCTCTCCACCCCCCGGTCCTGAGGACCAGGACCTCGCACCAGCCCCCACGGGCTCGCCACCAGGCGCCAAGGCCAGACCAGGCCACGGAGGACCCCGGCGCAAGACACCCCCGAGCGGGTGAACGCCGCACCCCGGAGACCAGGTGTGCCAGCTCAAAACGGACTCCCAACTCCCCCGGAGCAGCACCTGCCGCACCCCGGAATCAGAACCCTCCAGCCGGATTTCAGCCGGGACGCAACACCCCAAACACCCCCAGAGGACCCGTCGCCAGGACACCCCGCATCAGCCGGGACCAATCCCCCAGGAAACCGGGTCCACCAGACCGCCGAGGAGTCTTTTCACTCCAGAGCCACATGTGAGAATCCAGGGACATACTGTCGTATAGGATTTAGCTATAAATCCCTTAGACAGGGACCCCCCCGGGCCCCCTCTCCCCGAGCGCGCGAAATCAAAGACATAAAGTCACGGACACCCTCAGTATGAAATTTCTGATCGTCACGGGTGAATCTGGGGACATAAGGTCCGACCCCCTTTCTCTTACGCATCACGTGCGCGCGTAGAGCATCCACAAACTCCACAAACTCCGAAAATTAAGGGGCTAGGAGCGTTTTGCCTCCAGGCCCCCAAGGGCCGAAAATGCCCTGCCCCGGGCGGAAAGGCCCCGAATTCTAGCGCTCGTGTCAAGGGCGCCGGGATGTGGGGCCAGTAGGGCGGAGCAAAAGTGTACCCTTTGGCTGGTGACTGAAGGCAGTAAATCAGGCAGAGCGGCGACGTTACAGGAGCAGGACGAGAAAGCGTCGAGGGTGCGGTTTATTCTTCGTCGGGATCGTCTGGAGCTGGGGGCTGGGCGTTCTCCCGGCTGCACTTGAGCCGGTAGCTCTCGCCGTTCATCTCCAGGATGTGGACGTGGTGAGTGAGCCGGTACAGCAGCGCTCCGGTGAGCCGTTCCGAGCCGAAGCCCTCGGTCAACTCGTTGAAGGGGAGATCCAGCCCTGAGCTCGGGGGAGAGTGGTCGCCGAGAGGAGCCTACGTGCTGAGTGCGGACCTCGCCAGGGTGAACATCGGACGGAGGCGGCGGGCCGAGTCGGATGGACAATGGCGTAAACGGTACGGGTTGCGTGCGGGGATAGAGGGTACGAACTCGGAGTTGAAACGGCGCCATGGTCTTGGCCGCCTACGGGTACGTGGAGGTGGGAGGGTCCGGCTCGCCGTCTACCTCAAGGCCCTGGCGTGTAACGTCAAGCGAATGGTCCGGGCACGGTTGGACCAGATGTTGGTCCCACCGGCTGCCCTGGCGACCGCTCTCCCCCCACTGCATGAAGCTACAGGAGCCGTTGCGAGCCCGCTGATGCCTACCCGGACAGGGTATGGCGCGCCACAACGACCTCATCGGCCACAACACAAGCCCCGACCGGAACAAACCCAATCCCTCGCCTAACCGCCCTCACGCCGCAGAACCAACCCGAAAGGCCCTTGTTACGAGGTAATCAATTATAGGATACCAACCCATAAAGCAAAAATGCGGTATCCGTGGTGTCAGTGGCCCCTTGATAATAACGGTACATATGTTCTAATATCTAGGCCTCATCTTATTGCCAGGAGACGACAATGGCAGAGTTTGATCCGACAGAGCGCTACCAGCTACGGAAGCTGCAGATGGACGTAGATAAGAAGGATCTGGAGGTGCAGAAAGCTCAACAAGATTTGGACCGTTTTGTCCTGGAACTGGAGCATAAATACGGTCTGATGGATCAAGAAACTGCCATAGACCCAAGGAGCGCAACGATAGAAACACCTTTACCCCCACGTAATGGGAAAGCGCAAACTGCAGAGTTGCCGACCAATGGAGCCAAGGCAGCCGCCTAAACCAAAGCCATGGAACCCGCAGGCATTCGTATGAGAGTATATGTCGATTCCATCTTGGTGCCGGTTTAGGAACGAGAGTGACGGTTATGTCCAACGCCTACGGCAAGATAATCGCCAACGTAGAGCAGCTGCACCGGCTGATGGACGAAGAAGGCATTTCGGCCATAGTCGCCCGCTCGGGCAAGAACTTCACCTACCTGGCCGGGTTCGCCTATCCCGGCACGCTGGCGCGGCAGGGTGAGCATAACTTGTCCTTTCATAAGGAGTAGACCAAGTTAGCTTACCCTGCTCTTTCATTTTGTCTAGGTTTTGTACAAAGTCCAGCTAAGAGCCTATCCTAACAACCCCTTTTCCGTGCGGGTGTTACCCGTTTTTAGGATAGGCTCTAAACCAAAGCCAAGGTGGGATGTGCTTTTGCCGGGTGCTGGGAATCGGGGCGGGAGTCTCGCGGGAGTGTTTCGGCCCTTGATTACAGGACCGTCCGGCAGCGCCGTCTCACCTCGTCTTTCCGGCTGGACAGCCCGGCCAGGAATTTGCCGACCCTCTCCCCTGCCTACGCAGGGGCAGGCTCTGCACCACCGCCCTGCTCCCCAGGCACAGATTGCCAGTGGCCTCCTCTCTCGCCCAGCCCCAGATAGCCTCGCCGGCGTTGAAGTCCGGGCTGTAGCCCGCAGGTTCACCAGCCTCAGCTCCAGCTCAGGCGTCCTGAGGTACTCCCGCACCGCCTCCCCACGGTGGGCCGGCGCATTGTCCCAGATGACCCGCAGCGGCCCTGGATGCTTTTCCTTCAGTTTCGTCAGGAAGGCAACCGAGGTCCCGCTGTTGCTGTTGCCCTCCAGTTCCATCCATTCCACCTCGCCCGTCTCCGGCACACCGCTGAATAGTAGCTGGCCTTCTCCCCATACCGCGGGCTATTGGAGTCCACCAACGCAGGCTTGCCCTTCAGCACCCACTTGCCCCGCAATTCCGCGTCCGCCCGGAAGTGGGCCTCATCAGCAAAGAATATTCTGGCTTCAGTCCGTTGGGCCTCCTCCCACAGGGCGGCGTACTCCGCCACGAAGGCCTCCCGCTTGGACTCATTCGCCTTGACCAGACGCTTCTTGGGGCGCTTGAAGGCAAACTCCAGCCGGTGAAGCCAGTTCAGGCAACTGCTGCGGCACAGGCTGATGCCAAACCGTTCTGAGACAAACTGCCGCACCACCTTCCAATACCAGTTGGCCAGTTGGATGCCCGCCGCGGCGGGCGGTTGCTCCACCGCCCCTTTCAACTCCTCCTGCTGCGCCTGGTCAAGGGCTGGGGGGAACCACCGGTCTGCTCGAATATCAGGGCCGCAGGCCCTCCCTCACCGAAGGCCGACGCCCAACGTCCGATAGTGTGGGGGTCCCGCTCCAACGCCTCCGCCGTCGCCGCTGCCGTCAAGCCCTGAGCCAGCAGCAGGATGGCGTACCACCGCTCCCGGGGTGTGGGAGCCAGAATCATCCGCCGCCGCAAGTCCTTGACTCCCATCTGCCATTGTTCCAGAGACCGGTCTATCTCCCTCACCCCCCTCACCCCCATCACCAACCCCTCGCAATTTTTGAGACCATCTACCTCGGTTCCTTCACAAATTTACCCCATGCGTCTGCGCATTTCACCTTGGCTTTGGTTTAGGACCGGCGTGGGACAACATGATCTGGGTTAGTTATGGGTCATGGTCTTGCGAACACCATAGTTCGACCAAGTCGTGGATGTCGTTGCTTCTTTCCTGCGGTGGGCAATGGGCAACTGTCAGTGGTGCTTTCTTCCTTTCGGAGTTTCGCAATTATCCTCTTTTTGCTCTTTCAATTCGTTGAAACCCGACCGGTGTTTACGATGCCCCGGCCTGAAGTCTCACGTAGTCTGAGGGTGAACTATCTACCGGGGTTCCCTGACCTTTCACCCTGAGGTTTCACATGAGCACAAGAGTTACCAGGCTTGAGGCTTCCCGCCTGCTTAAAATCTCGCCGTCCACCGTGGACCGGCGGATCGAGCGCGGCGAGCTTGTAATCGAGAAAGAACCCCATGGCAGCCGGAACCGGCCTTGGGTGGTTCTGGAGGATGCAATTCCTGAAGACCCGGGTGAATCATCACCTGACCAGTCGCCTGGGCTTTCAGTTGAAGTCTCACCTGAGAACCCAGCCGAGTCTCATCTGGAGGAAGTGATACATCTCCGGGAGAGGGTAAAGAGTCTTGAGTACCTGGACGAGTACCACCGTGATCAGCTGCACCAGAAGGACCTGCTGGTGCAGGAATTGATGGGGACCGTCAACCGGTTGGCGGTGGCCCTGCCCGAGGGAAAGAAGCCGGAGGAGGCTGCCAGGCGCCGGGGATGGTGGCCGTGGCGGCGGAGTGGGTAGGTCAGTTCGGGCAGCAAGATCGCGGTAGAGGAGAAACGCGGCGTAAGCCTTGGCCGTCTCGCCAGACTGCCGCTCCCAAAGATTGCCGTCACTCACGACGGGCCTGCCCGCCAGTGTAGTCCTCCCAGCGCTTCACGCTGGCGTCCACGTACCTCGGCGCTAGCTCCATCGCCCAGCAGGCCCGTCCCTGCCGCTCGGCGGCTATGATCGTCGTGCCTGAGCCGACGAAGGGGTCGTACACAGTCTCCGCAAACGGCGTCGTTTCAAGCACGGTATCCAGCAACGCGACTGGTTTCATGGTCGGATGTTCAAGGTTAGGATCGCGCTTCAGCGTGATGACGTTGCCTTGGACATCCATGTGTTTGCTCCACATACCGTTCTCCCGCGTGCCACACATGATAAGTTCATGTTGCGAGCGCCAGCCCACCCCCATGCCGGGAAACTCCTTATTCCAAACAATCATGCTGCGGACACCGTACCCGCAGGACTCCACCACGTCGAATAGGTTAACCCACATTCGCCAGTCGGTGAACACATAGACAACGGAGACGGGCACGAGCGCCAGAGTGCCTTTGATAAATGCCTGATAGTCCCGCGTGCTGAGGCGGTCATTTGGAATTCGTTTGTATACGGCACGAGTCCCCTTGCTACCAGCCGAGCGGCCTGACTCCTGGAAACCACCGCTTGAATAGGGCGGGTCTGTAACAATCGAGTCCACCTTTGCGCCACCCGGCAAACGCTCCACGTCGGCGGCTACCGTACTGTCTCCGCACATGAGCCGATGCCTCCCCAGCGTCCATACATCGCCGTACTGGGAGACAGGTTCAACTAGTAGCTCCGGCACATCGTCGGGGTCTATCAGCGCTTCAGGTTCCGGGGCCAGGATACCAGCTAGAGGTCTGGCCGGAAAGCCATTGGCCGGGTTTCGCGCTACGCCAGACAGACGTATTATAGTCTTACATGGCATGATAGTGTCTGTAATACGGTTCAAAAACCCACTGTTACATCGATAATCGTCGCTAAGAAAACGGCAGCTTGGAGAGAATCGGGGTTTCCGTCCGAGTTTCTAGGTCCACGTCGGGAAACATCGCCGCAAGGTCAATGGGCGGAGCGGAATCGGCAATCAGCCGAGCCAACGCGCCACTGTCTACATCAGCCATAGCCGCGAGGGGATCAAGGGTCGCTAGTACCTTGCCCGCCTCAGCCTCGTCCAGGTCCGTCACCCAGGACGGGGAGGATCTGATCGGGGTCCAGGTCGGCGCGCAGGTGACCGTCAATGAGCACAAGACCGGCCGAGGTATCCCGGGCAATCACGGCATCGGCTATGCCCACGTCCACAAGCATGGACTGGAGCGCGGGACGTTGGGCCGCCGGATGGCGGCGAGGGTTGCGAGGGTCCGGGGCCAGCTCGGAGGCTTTGACGTAGCGGAGTTCCTTTATGCGGTTATTCATCGCTTGGCCACCGCTCCCCAGTAGTGCATCCGGTTACGTACGAAATGTTTCGTCACGATAATGGAATAGCCGTCCGGCGCAACGAGGGCCGCCAGCCAGGGTTTAATCAAGCGCACCCAATACGTCGCTCGTGTCCGGCTCCGATCCTTCGGGAGCACATTGTGAACAGAACGACCGTCTGGGTGGCGAAAGTACGCATTGAGGCAAGCAGCCGTCCCGCTCCGCCATCGCACAGCACTTCGGCTCAACGGCCCCAACATATGAGCGGGACATAGCGGCCCTCAAGTCCCTCTACGAACAGCACGCGGACTCCGGCACCATCAGAGTCAAGAGACAACTGTGGGAGAACCTGCTCACGGTAGCCCTGGGTGAGATCGCCAGGTCAAGCGCGCAACTGGACGACCTTTTCGTGCGACACACCTACCTGAGCGCCGTCATCGGCATGGTCGTCCAAGCCTCCTTCGGCGGCGACATTAGGCACTTAGCGGAGAATGATCCGGCGGATCTGCTCCTTGGCCGCGACTTTCGAAGCAAGACCGGTCTTCAAGGGGTCGTGGAGTCGGACTTCTTCGCGTGGCCCACCGAGGTGGGCGGGCTGCCACTGCTCAGGACCCTGGCCCGTCGTATAGCCAGGTTCAAGTGGCAGGAGGCGCCCAACGAGTTTCGGGAAAAGCCGGAAGGGTCAGCAACCTTGCCCTGGCATTTCCAGCAGGCCGACATATCAGTTCTTCCGCCACCGCGCCCACCAAGCCCGTTTAGGAGATGGCATGAAATCGGCGACGGTCGCCGATTTGGGAGGCGGTTTCTTGGCCTGGCCCTTGACGTGCAGCCCCAGGGCATTGCGCCAATACTGGCCCCGTGCACGGCAGGAAGACTCCCCGCGCCCCAGGACGGCCCCCAGCGCAGCCCAGCAGCCCGGTACGGCTGGCCCCTTGGCTATCAGGCATTTTACTAATCCAGGATTATCCCCGCGTTCGCGGGCCTGCGCGTGCAGTAGGCCAAACTGAAACTGGCTCCCCGTCGAGAGCCAGTTCGTGTTTGGTTGCTCTTGGGTTAGGCCCATCGCTGGGCATCGGGATGCGGTACACGATGGTTGCCTTTCCTGGTTCCACCCATACGCATTGGATGAACCTCTTGAGTAACTCCTTCCTTTCCTTCGGCTGGGAGTGCTGTATCAGCTTGCTCATGTCCTTGGCGAAGTCAATCACCATCTGTGGGCTGGCCACGATGACGGCATCGCGGTTCAGCTCCTTTCTTGCTGTGGCTTTGTTACCATTCAGTTCAGCTTTTTGCTTTCGCAGGGGATCCATCCTCTTCGTGAAGTTCTCCACCGTGTAGGCCCCGGCCTCGTAGGCCGTCATGACCCGGTCCTCCTTCTTTTCCACTCCGAGGATTTCCTTTTCGATGAGTTCCAGCCTGGAGAGTTGTTCTTCGTATGGGACTTCCAGTTCGCGGGATACCACCTCTATGATGGTTTTCGTGTTGCTGGGAGAGAGGATGTCCTCCGTCACCGCCTTCAGGAACATCGGCTCAAATTCCCGGCTGTGGATGTTGGGACAGTCGCATACCGAAACCGTTTCATTCCTGCGGGTCTTGCAGATGTAGTAGCAGAGGTCTGAATCTTTTGCTGGGCGGGCCTGAAGACTTTCTTTGCATTTCCGGCACTTCAGGAGGCTGCTCATCATGCGGTCAGTTCCGGCCTCCCTGGGATGGGTTGCCGTTTTCGCCCTCCCTGCTCTGCTCTGGTGGGCCAGTTCAAACTCCTCCGGAGCGACTATTCCCTCGTGATGGTCGGGTACCAGGATGGGCTCATCGCCGCTCTTCGAGCTTAGGCCCCAGTTCACGTATCCCGCGTAGATCGGCTTGTTGAGGATGGTGTCGATGGTGGAAGGGGACCACCAATCCTTGCCACTCGGGCTGGGTATCCCGTCGTCGTGGAGTCCTACACGGATGTCCTTGTCGGTTCTCCCCGCTATTGATTCCAGGAAGAGCGTCCTGACGATATCGGAGTATGGCGGGTCCAGAACGAGCTTGGGGTGTGCGGGTTCGTCTTCCTTCTGCTTGATCTTCTCCAGTTTGAAGCCGTAGCAGGTGCGGTTGTGTGGGTAGAATCCCCGATTGACCAGTTTGCGCAGCCCTCGTCGCACGTCCTCGCCCAGGGTGTCTGAGTAGAAGGCGTTGAGCGCTTGGATCATCGTCCTGATCATCTTGCCGGCGGGCGAGTCGTCTATGGGTTCTGTGATGGAAATCAGCTCGACGCCGCGCTGCTCGAGGATCGCCTGGTAGGTCACGCTGTCGTACACGTTCCTCGAGAACCGGCTGAGCTTCCACACCAGGATGGTGTGGAACTCGGCATCAGGGCCAGTGGCATCCCCTATCATTTCCTGGAATCCCGGCCGTGAGCTGATTCTCCCGCTGGCGGCCTCGTCTTTGTAAATCTTGACGACGATCATGTTATGGGCGCTGGCGTATCGCATGCATTCGTCGATCTGGGCTTCGATGGAGTTGTGGATGTCCTGGCGGTCGCTTGAGACCCGCACGTAGATGGCGACCGGGATGAGGTCCATATTCCGCTTCATGGAGTTTGGAATTGGGTCCACGTCCTGTGGGGTGGCCACTGAGATGCGGTCTATGTTGTTCATTGCCCTTCTCCTGGTTGTGTCCTGGTGGCCGGGATACGAGATCTACTCCGGATCGATGCTGCCCTCATCCTGGGGGATCCACACTCTGGCCCGCTGGTCTCTTCGCCGCTTGTTTTTCCGGGGTGTGTTCCAGTAGGGACTCTTGCAGTTGGAGCAGACCTTGGGGTCTTCTTTGTCCCGGAGGCCCGTCCCGTTCCGGGAGGACCACCGGTATCCGCACCGGTCGCAGACATATCCCTCAATTGTGGTGTATGGCATCGACACTCCTCCTTGCCGATGTTGGCATAAATATATTACTAGTAGGTAGTGTTTTTGTCAACGCTCTCCCTGAGGAGTCCTGCTCGGACTGAAAAATTAGCTACCTATTGATACTAGCGCACTCCCCGGCGTCCCCTTTTTTTCTTCAGCGCCGTTCGTCCCTTGAAATTGTATATCCTGAATGGATATAATTACTACCAGCTAGGCGCTGCTCTTATAGCATAGAAAAGGCCGCCGGAACGGACATTCCGACGGCCAAGAAGAGAGCAACGCTGAGACACCCAGCAGAGAGTCTTTCGCTTGCTCACGTTGATTTTAATGGCGGGCTTCCGCTTTATCAAGCGAAGCCGTTTCTTTTCTCAGCGGGCTTGCTGGACTCTGCCAGGAGATCCAGATGGCCCGTGTTCCCGATCCCGATTTCTTCCCCATTGGAATCCCTGAGTTTCCCGATGAGCTGAGCGACCCGGATTCTCCCGTTGACCTTGAAGGCGATTGGGACCCGGTTGGCCTTGCCATGCTGGCAAGGTTATTCACCAGGTCCTATCTCCGGGCCCAAGCCGAGTCTGAGGTTGCTCCGGATGAGTAGCCGCTCTGTTCTTGGTCCCGGTGCGGATCAGGCCAGCAGCGATTCGGGGAGACTGATATCCTGCCGGACGGCTCCGGCCAGCGGGGTTCCCTGGGGCAGCGGCAGTCTGTACTCCACCAGCGCTGCTCTAGGTTCGACCCGGATACGCTCGATGAATCTGCTCAAGACCGCTCCGGCCTCGGGCTCTGCCAGGAGCCATTCCGGGTCGACGGCATTTCTGCGAAGTTCATCCTCCTCCGGGGGGTCCTGGCCGGCCTCGGCCAGGGCTTCGCCCACTTCTTCCCTGAAAGTGTCGAACGTGCTGTCGGTGATGATCGCGCTCATGACCTGGCCGAGCAGGTGCCGGTTCAGGTCCTCGGCGCGGAGAGCCGGTGCCTGGCAGGGCTCCGTCTGGTCCGGACTGCCGGGGCAGGTGTAGACCGGGGCCGGTCCGTCCTCCAGGTGCATGGGAGCACCGCACTGACCGCACTCCATAAGATGGTCCAGGGGGAAGCGCTTTGTGGCGTTGATGGTCATGGGGAGTTTCTCCTCTGCCGGGGGTTCTCTCCCGGCGTAACTTGGTGTGATTTTACGGCACGGGCGGGTTTCCCGCTTTGTCCGTGGCGTCATTCCGAATTCTAGTCTAGTGAGGTTCAAGTATGGTCGATCATTTCGAGGAAGGCCGGCGGGCCGCCGGGTACATCAGTGTTTCCTCAGCCAATCAGGATACCCAACTCAGCGTCGCTGCCCAGAAGGAGGCGATCCTGAAGGCCGCCGAGGAGAGCGGCTACTCCGTGGTGGGCTGGTACATCGACGGGGAGTCCGCCGAAGGTGGTGATGAGGGCGGTGACAGCGAGGACGGCTTTGCTTGTCCTGCCCTGAAACGGCTCCTGACCGATGCCCAGTCCCCGGACGACCGGTGCTTCGACACCGTGCTGTTGTACAAGATGTCCAAGCTGAGCCGGCAGATTGCGGAAGCTCATGTGATCAAGCGGAAGCTCGGGGCGTCGGGTGTCACGGTGGTTTCGATGACTGAGCCCACCTCCGCGGAACGCTTGTTTGAGGGCATTATGCAGGCGGTTGACGACTTCTCCAGGGAGTGTCACTCGGAGGACATCCGGCGGGGCATCGAGGCATCTCGACGCCGGCGCCAGGATTCCTGACCAGTCCGGGACTCCGTCATCGGTGAAGAGGAAAGCCACCCTTCTCCGTTCCTCAGCGTAGCGCCGCCGGTGCGTGTCGAGGACGCGCATCCCGCCATTGTATCCAAGCGGGATTTCCAGAAGGCCAGGAAGTTGCTGGCGTCCCGCGCCCCCAAGAAGATGAACCCCCGCCGGGCTTCCAGCCCCTACCTGCTCAGCGGCCTGGTCAAGTGCGAGACCTGCGGCAAGGCCATGACCGCCGCCGAGGCCAAGAGCGGCAAGTACATCTACTACATCTGCCACTCCCTGCTGAAGCGGGGCAAGGGCACCTGCGAGACCCCCAGGCTCAACGCCAAGAGCTTCGAGAAGCTCATCGTCAACGAGATGAGGGAGAACGTCCTCACCGAGTCCAACATCCGCGACCTGGTGAAGCTGCTGGACGAGGAGATGGACGGGGTGGCCCGCGAGCAGCGGGAGCGGTTGGGGACCATCGAAGAAGAGCTGGAGGACGTGAAGAAGCGGCTGGGACGCATCTGGCAGGTCATCGAGACCACCGACATCGAGATGGCTGACGCCTCCGAACGCATCAGGGAGCACCGGGAGCGTAAGGAGAAGCTGGAGATCGCCGCCGAGGAGGCGCGGGCGCTGCTGTCGGACCGGCGTCAGTTCCTGGACAGCGCCGAACTGTCAATGGCGGAGGCATGTTGGGCCACTGGGGCGGAGTAAAACTGTACCACCTGGTGTGTTCATGTTCAGCGAAAAAGTCCGAGCTAACTGGCCAGCATAAATGTCCGCACCACTTGTTGAGGGAAATGGCCTGCTTACGGGTGGGTCAGCAGAGGACAGGCAGGAAGGTCTTGATGCTACCTATTCTTCGTGAGGCTTGTCTTGAGTTTGGGAGGCATCTCTCTCTCTGCCACGCTTGAGCCGGTAGCTCTCGCCGTTCATCTCCAGGATGTGGACGTGGTGGGTGAGGCGGTCCAGCAGGGCCCCGGTGAGCCTCTCCGACCCGAAGACCTCGGTCCACTCGTCGAAGGGAAGGTTGGTGGTCACCAGGATTGAGCCCCGCTCGTAGCGCTGGCTGAAGACCTCGAAGAGCAGTTCCGCCCCGGTGGGTGACAGGGGCACGAAGCCCAGTTCGTCGATGACCAGCAGGCTGAGACGGGAAAGTTGTCTCTGTAGATTAAGCAGACGACTCTCGTCTCTGGCCTCCATCAACTCGTGGACCAGGGCGGCGGCGGCGGTGAAGCCCACGGACATCCCCCGCTGGCAGGCGGCCAGGCCCAGCCCCAGGGCCATGTGGGTCTTGCCGGTGCCGCTGTTGCCGACGGCGATGATATTCTCCCGGCGCTGGATGTATTCGCACCGGGCCAGTTCCATCACCAGGGACTTGTTCACCGAGGGGATGGCGGTAAAGTCGAAGGTGTCCAGGCTTTTGACGGCAGGGAACCGGGCCGCCCGGATCAGCCGCCCCACCATGCGCTGGTGGCGGTCGATCAATTCCAGCTCGGCGAGACGCAGCAGGTACTCCGGGTGGTCCCCATTATCGGCGGCGCACTGCGCGGCCATCTTCCCGTATTCCCGGAGGAAGCTGGACAGCTTCAGTTCCTTCAGGTGATGCTCCAATAGCAGAGTGGACCGATCGCTCATACCGCCCTCCTTAGTGAGGAGAGTCATATAGTCTCGTGCAGACGTGGTGTTCACCCTCACCCTGGGCAGGCAGGGATACAGTTCCAGGTCCAGCCGGGGCGACCGTCCCTCTAGCCGGCACAGCACCAGGTGCTTCACCGCATCGAAGCTGATGGCCGCCAGACGGAGGGCGTCTATTACCGCTGCGTGCACTTCCTGCTTGGAGAAGGTCTCCAAGAGCCTCAGCACCTGTACGAATTCCCGCTTACCCCGTCGTCCCATGCGGGACTCCAGCAGACGGCGCAGCGTCCCGAACTCCTCTGGGAGGTCCCATCCCTGCAGCGGAGCGGCCTGATCCAGGGCTCCCGGCTTCCGTTCCAGGAGCGGCAGGTAGTGGATGGGGTCGTAGACGAAGTCGTCGCGTTGGTATGATCGGGGATGCCTGGCGATGACCTCCGTTCCGCAGCTGATCACCACCTGGTCCACGTAGCCCCGTACTAGCACGTCCCGGTGTCCGTAGGCCACCGGCACCGAGTAGTCGTTGGTCCGGTACCGCACCAGGGACAGGGAACTCACCCGGCCCGCCTGCTTCTCGCAGGCATCATAGGATACCGGAGGCAGGGGCAGCAGGGTCTCCAGGTCCCGTTCCATCCGTTGACCTATGCTCTCTGAGTGGCCCCTCAACCTGGCATCCATCCGCGCCAAGCAGCGACGCTCCAGGTGGGCGTTCAGCGCATCAAAGCTCTCGAAGGACGGGACCGGCACCAGGAAGTTGCGCCGCATATAGCCGACCATCCCCTCGACCTTCCCCTTGTCGTTGCCCTTGCCGGGACGGCCGAACCGGTCATCGAACAGGTAGTGGGACTGGAGTTCCGTGAAGGCCCCGGTGCGCTTCCTCCGTCCATCCCCCAGGATCCTGGCCACCGCCAGCTTGGTGTTGTCGTACAGGATGCTCCGGGGCACTCCGCCCAGGAATGCGAAGGCCGAGACATGGCCGTCCAGGAAGGCCTCGGTGGTCTCGGCCGGGTAAGCCTTGACGAAGCATCCGTCGCTATGGGGCAGGTCCAGGACGAAGCAGTGGGCTTTCTGTTCCACCCCGCCAATGATCACCAGGGCCTCGCCAAAGTCGCACTGGGCGTGGCCCGGCGGATGAGACAGGGGCACGAACATCTCCTGCGACCGGCGGCGATGCTCCCTCACGTAGTCCTTGACTATGGTGTGCTGGCCGCCGAACCCATGCTCGTCCCTGAGCCGCTGGAAGATCCGCTGGGCTGTGTGGCGCCGCTTCCTGGGACGCCTGAGGTCGTCTGTCAGGATTTGGTCGATGACGCCGGTGAAGGGCTCCAGCTTAGGACGCCGGGGCGGATTCTGCCGCCGGTAGCCCGGCGGCACTGAGTAGGCCAGAATCTTGCGCACCGTGTCCCGGTGCAGGCCGAACACCCGGGAGACCTCCCGTATGCTCATCCCATCCACCATCACCGCCCGCCGGACCCGTAGATACACGTCCACCTGGTACATCCATCCCACCACCCATAAGCACGACTTCGAACCTATGGATGGCAGAGGACGGTACATTTTTCAACCGCCACAATGTCAGGCAGTCAATCCGTCCAGGTGGTCCACTTTACCTCCGCCTTTTACACCGCTCCATTGGATTGTCCAGATCTATGAAACCGTTGGCCTGCGGCCGATTCAACAGAGGAGGCTATGAGGTTGGCGTCGAAACCGGATCATTTTAAAAAACTTTCGCGAAATAATTAGCGTACCGGACACTTGTGCCTGGGATTTCTTGGTTATTTCGAGGGCGTATCACGAATCACTCTTGACAGATGTTTCTGGCCTAATATAGTCTTAGGCGGGGAATCTTCGGGCCTTTAGAATGGGGCGCCCATGGGGTCGCCCATGCGATTTAGGGAGGCTAGGAAACCGAAATGAAATCATCTTCGAAGCTCCATTTTACCCATTGGTTGACCGGTTTTGTTGCGCTGGTAACCCTGGTGATCGTTGCTTGCGGCGGAGCAGCAGCCCCCGCTCAGCAGGAAACTACTGTTCCAGGGGCGGCGGCCGCTACCGCTGCGCCAGCGGCTGACTCAGTGGCTACCGCGGCTCCCGTTGTCGCGGCCATGTCGGCCAGAGACGAGGCCATCGTAGTAACCGAGGCGGAACCCGCCGCCGTGGGCGCCTGGAGCGACGGGTGCAGCGCCGAGATCCACAGTATCGGGTGTCAAGACTTTGTCAGCGACTACGTCACCTGGCTTGATGACAGGAATAATTTTGAGGTGGTGCTCCTCTCCGGCTTCGAGAGCTATGAGCAGATGGCGCCGGACCGGTGGCGGTTTAAGTTACGCGAAGGGGTAAAGTTCCACAACGGCGAGCCCTGGAACGCTGAAGCCGCTAAGTTCGGCATCGATTACAACGCAGATCCCACCAACCCCAGCGCCAGCATTACGTGGACCGGCCCCATAAAAGGAGGGGAAGTGGTCGACGAGTTTACCTTGGACGTGGTATGCGGCGCGCCCTGTCCCATCTACCCCCGTACCGCCATTTTTACCGATTTCCAGGCCCCCAAGTGGTTCGAGGCAGCTTCCGAGAGCGACAGGTCCCGAATGACCAATGCCTTCGGCCCTTACCGGATCATAGATTACCAGCCGGGGATTCATACCAAGTTTGAAGCCTACCCGGACTACCTACCCAACGAGAACTTCTTTTCCCAGGCTCCGAGCATCCCGTTTATAACCCATGTGTACCGGGCGGAGGCCACCGTTCGGGCGGCCATGGTAGCCACCGGCGAGGCCGATTGGGTGGCGGACATCGGGTTCGAGGGAGCAGAGCGGGTGCCCAAGGCCGTGAGCGGCACCACCGCCGAGGTCTACACCCTGATCCTGGACACTGTGTTTCACCCGGAGCTGAAGAAGCAGAAAGTGCGCCTGGCCCTGGCCCACGCCATCGACTGCCAGGGACTGCTGAACTCGCTCTTCAAGGAGCGGATCAAATGCTGGGGCGCTATATCCATGGAAGGAACTGTAGGTATAACGCCGGAAAACTCCAAGGTCCGCGAGTACAACCCGGAACTGGCCAAGCAGCTACTCAAGGAAGCCGGCTACGACCCGGCCAACTCGATCGACGTCAATACCCGGCCGGGCTCTAACATTCGGGGTCTGGAGATCATGGAAGCTACGGTCACTTACTGGCGGGATGTTGGTGTCACCTCCCAGTTGAACTCTTGGGGGGACTTGGCAAAAGCCCGGGAGGTCCAAAATTCGGGATGCGGCCAGTTTTATAATATAGACGAAAACTTTAAGAACACACTGGACTGCGAAGGGCGGGATCCGCCAGGGCCTTACTTTACCTCCAGCCACGCTTATGAGGTGGCCACCTCGAATGAGATCCTGGACCAGCAGCGGTTCAACAACTCGCGAATGAATTGCTCCAGCAGGACCAGCCGGGTGTGTCGCGCTGCCTTGCAAAAACAGGCGGCAGAGGCTAATGCCACCCCGGCCGGGCCAGAACGGAGGAAGGCGATGGAAGCGATGTTAGATATCGCCTACGATGAGGTGTTTTTCATACCCTTCTTCCAGGTGGAGTACGTTTATGGCCTCAGCAATGATATGGAGTGGGAACCTTACTACGCTCCCCGGCTTCGGGGCAACACCATGCGCTTCACCCCGTAGGCCGGTGCCGAAGTAGCAGCCAATAGATCCACACTGCACCCCGGGGCGCAGTTTGAGGAAACGCTTTGCGTAACTACATGTTCCGGCGGCTGGGCCATTCGATATTCATCATACTGGGTCTGATGGCTCTGCTCTTCTTCTCCATCAACGTCCTGGGTGATCCCGTGGCGCTTCTGGTGGAGGACGAAGTCTCTCAGGAAGTGGTCGACGCGATACGTGCGAAATACGGGTTCGACCGGCCTCTACACGTGCGCTTTGGTGATTTTTTCTGGAACATGGTGCGGGGTGACTTTGACGTTTCCATCCGCCACAAAATACCTGCCCGAGAGTTGGTTTTCGACCGCTTACCCAACACCGCTGTCCTGGGCCTGGTAACCTGGGCGATTGGGTCGCTCGGCATTCCCATCGGCATGTTGGCGGCGAGACGTCCAAGGGGGCTGATAGACCGGCTGGTAAATCTTTTTTCCTTTGCTGTCATCTCGATCCCCGACTTCTGGCTGGCCCTCATGCTCATCTTGATACTAGCCGTGGAGTTTCACTTGTTGCCCACATCCGGGTTCAGAGGACTCGGACCCGAAGGCTGGAAGTACGTCCTATTGCCCGCCATCGCGCTGTCTCCCCGGGTGTTGGGCCGGAACGCTCAGATAACCAGGGCCACCATGATCGACGAGTTGGGGAAGCAGTATGTGGTCACCGCCCGGGCCAAGGGATTGGGGGAAACAACGGTGCTTTACACCCACGTATTGAAAAACGCCTCCATCTCCATCGTCACCTTGATGGGAGACGAGCTTGCCGGTTTTATGAATGGCGCCACCATAACCGAGACCATTTTCGGATGGCCCGGTCTGGGTAAGTTGCTGATTGACTCTATCAATAACAGGGACCTGCCGGTGATCACCGCCGTGGTTTTCGTAGTCGCGCTGATGGTAATGGCGATAAATCTGATGGTGGACCTGATCTACACCTGGCTGGACCCTCGGATCGCATACAAGTAGCGTACGCCAAAGGTTAACTCGGGGCGAAGCATTCTCTTTCCGGAAGCGGCAACAGGCTGGGTTTGCGGGTCAAGCTCTGTGACAGATGGATTTAGGAGGAATTGTTCCATCGACACAGGCTTCAGATAGGGTTGAGATCTTGATGCAAGGGGCTATATGACGACTAAGCGGGACGGGACTTCGGTAATAGAACAGAGAGCGAACCCGGTTACGGCCGTCTGGCGGCGACCATTGGTTCAGGCGTTCTTAAACGATCCAATTACGCTGATCTCTGGGGTTTTCATTGTACTCGTGATGGTGGCGGTCATATTTGCCCCCGTAGTAGCCCCCCAGGACCCGGACGACCGGCAAGTGCAGCTGCGCCACCTCAGCCCATTCTCCATCGGCATCGCCAAGGACCGCTCGGTGAATCCACCTGCAGAGGAGGAGCGCTTCCATCTTCTGGGCACCGACCACCTGGGACGGGACATGTTGAGCCGCCTGTTTTTCGGGGGCCGCCTTTCCATAGCGGTGGGGGTTTTAGGGGTCCTGGTATCGGGATCCATTGGGGTGTTCCTCGGTTTGATTGCGGGTTACTACCGAGGAAGAGTCGATGACGTAATCATGCGCGCCGTGGACGTTTTCATGTCGGTGCCATTGCTGTTCCTTGCCCTGATGGTGCTGTACATATTAGGACCAAGTTTCACCAATATCATAATCGTGTTCGCCGTGGCTAGATGGATGCTTTATTGCCGAGTCACCCGTGGCATCGTAATGTCACTGAGGGAGCAGACCTTTATCGAGAGCGCCAGGGCCCTCGGTTGCAGCGACCAGAGGATCATCGTCCGGCACATTTTGCCCAATCTGATGACGCCGCTGTTGACCCTCGCGGCCCTCGACGTGCCCAGGAACATACTTACTGAATCCGCCCTCAGTTTCCTGGGCTTTGGCATCCAGCCGCCCGACTCTTCGTGGGGTCTGATGCTGGCCTCGGGACGCCAGTACATTACCACCGCTTGGTGGGTGGTGGTAGCACCCGGTATGGCCATCTTCCTGACTGCGCTGTCCTTTAACCTCGTCGGACTTTGGCTGCGTGCCGTCAGCGACCCGCTCCAGCGTTGGCGATGGCTAAAGCAAACCAAAGAAGCGAAGGAGGCCGGGGTGACCTTCTAGCGTCCCGGGAGTGGATCGAGTTCAGTTAGCGGCCCCACCCCCATTGCATCGGGGTGGGGCCTTTCCATGTGGCCCGGCCCGGCGTGGGTAAAGAACAAAATTGCTGCGGTTTGCGATGGGCCACAGCTAGGGTCAGCTAGGCTATAATTGATATAGGCAGCAACGCAACATCTGATAATGCCATTAGACGCTGGAGCAGGGAATAGGCTCCAAAAGGTTGAGCGGCGAGGCAACAATGCTGGAAAGCGGTGTGTACACCTGGTTGGTACCCCTGGCCAGGACCATTACTGGATTCATCATCGGCACAATGCTGGGAATCGTCGGTGGCTGGACCGTAGTGATCTTCAACGCCATGGTAGGTTATCCCTGGTCCTTGGATGTACACCTTAATCTCTATTACGTAGGTATAGGCCTGGGCGCAGGATTGGGCGCCTATGTGGGCTGGATGAATTTGACGGACCGCAGAAGCCTCATCATCGGCTCTCTGGTCCTGGTAATAGTGGGAGGCGTAGTTGGCTCCTATATCGGCTTGGTTTACGGACAAAACGCCGACCCCAACTACTTGGGGAGGCGCTACGCCATCGAAAGCGGCTTGCACTTCGGCGCGTCCACCGGCGCCATTCTAGTGTCCACCGCACTGGGATTGCTCCACGAGATAAAAACCCGGGGCCGGTGAGCCGGCCTGGTCAGTCACCCTCATCACGTCGGCAGGTCCGATAGTTAGGTTGGCCCCGGCGCCGCCAATATCGCCGACGTCGTTCCCGGGCTCCGGGAACAGCTGCCCGGTCTGGAAACACCGTCGGAACTTCGAACCAAAGTCTGCCTGAACCCCCGGCCGGTGGGGAGCCATGCCCTCCTCTTCGTAGCACTATCCCCAAAGGACCTTGGCGCCCTGCCCCTCGGCGTAGGACGCCAGCTCCTGGGCGGTGCTTCGGCAAAGCGCTGATTGACCCGGTATACGGTGCTCAGGGCCACATCCAAAGCTTCGGCCACTTGGGGTGCCGCCCAACCGTCGTCGCTCTTTAGGAGAATCCGCGCTCTAGCGGTCACTCGGGCTGAGTTTTTGACAACCCGGATCAGTCGCTGGAGCTCTTCCCGTTGTTCCTGTGCCAGCCGCACCGCGTATTTGTCCCTGACCATCATTGCCACCCCCGCCATCAACACTTCCCACCAGGCAGGATAGCTCAATTGGCCCCTTTCTTAAACAAATCCCAAAACCAAGTTGACTGAGTACTAGTCTCGCCTTACCCAAGAATTACGTGGCCGAAGTCAGGATACCATCTAGTTTTTATACTACCGAACAGGTGCGAAACCCCCTGCCCAATCCTGAGGCGTTCGAAATCCTCAGGGGATATTGGAAACTTGACCCCATGAAAGACCCTTACGACGAAGGGGGTTATGCTGAGTTAACTTTCGTGATTGAGTTTCCTGAAGCGAACCTTAGGCAGGCAGAGGACAAGGCACTTAATGTCGCTAACCAGATAGCTACAATTATGTCAGCTTACGGCGGTTCCCCAATAACTACTCCTTCTCTATTCAGAATCGCAACTGTAACACAGGGCGGAACCATCGATCGCCAACACAATTATGTGTATAGAAACAGCCCTTAGGGATTGTCACGAAATAATTAGTTCAATTGAGCAGCGCAACGCGGGGTAGCAGCGAATAATTCCATTCACCATGGAAAGAGTCTCTACGCAAATAGATGGCTTCGAGTTCGTCGTCCGATACGGTGCGCCCGGCCGGGTATCGGTTGGTGTCCAGTTGGCTCTGAACCCGCAGCCCCGTCCGGGTCGTGGTCGCCCCGATCAAGTTCACCACCACCTCGTGGCTGACCAGCGGCTTTCCGCGCCAGTTCTGACTGATCGCGGAGAACAAGCGGTGTTCGATCTTGTTCCACTTGCTGGTCCCTGGTGGGAGGTGGCACACGTCGATTTCAAGGCCCGTCTCATCCGCCAATTTCTGCAACTCCAGCTTCCACAAGCGGAGCCGATACCCATTGCTGCCGCCCGCGTCGGCCGTTATCAGCAGCCGAGTGGCGCTCGGGTAGAGCGCCTGCCCCATGCCGCGCCACCAACGCCGGATGCTCTCGACGGCAAAAGCAGCCGTATCGTGGTCCGTCCCCACACTGACCCAGGCCTCGTTCTGGGCGATATCGTACACCCCATAAGGACTGACCCGGCCCAGATCCGGAATCAGGAAGTCATGCACCAGCACTTGCTCCGGCGCTCCCTTGGGACGCAACTCCCGCCCACCGTTCTTGAAGGGCCCCACCAGTTCCTTCTTCTTCGTGTCCACGGAGATCACCGGCTCTCCCAGGGAGAGTTGCAGTTGCACCGCCCGGTCCAAGTGCTCAAACTGGGCGTTGCGGTCCGGGTGTTCCGTCCCCGCCAGGGTCTTGCGATTGGCTTGCAAGCTATAGCCCATGTCGTGGAGCAGTTCGGCGACCATGCGATGGCTGACTTGGTGCCCTTGGCGCTTCAATGCCGCCGCCAGTTGACGCACGCTCTTGCAGGTCCAGCGCAGCGGGGACTCGGGATCCCCACGGCTGGTCGGCTCCACCAGCCGGTCCAAGTCCTCGCGCAAGCTCGGGTCATGCTCGACGGTGCGCTTCCGGCCGCCTCCAGGATGGCGGATGCGGCCCTTCGCGGCCCCTACGGCCGGCTGGCCCAACTCCCGTATGCCGCGGCGAATCGTCCCGCGAGAAGCTCCGGTGGCCCTTGCAACCGCTGCCTGGCCACCACGCCCGGCCGCCGACGCCTCAGCGGCAAGCACCAGCCGCCGCACCCGCTCGTCCACAACGGGGGCAATCGCTTGGTAACGAGCTTGAATCGCTCCTTCAACTATCACCCATTAAGTATAGCTGAGCATGTAGTAAAGAATAAGTTATTTCGTGACAGTTCCTTACTTGCACTTAAAGTTCAACAACGAGGTAAAGACACAGCTCGACTACTATCTTAAGCAAGCTTCATTAATGGCACATCAGACTCAATTAAGGTGGACCCCATTATTAAGACAGCACGAAGGCTAAATTAAGAGAGTCTCCCACCCCTGCGCTAGGTTTCACCAAGCCCGATGGCAGCCCTGCTTCTTCAGCTGCTGCTCCCCTTTCTTCCTGGCCATGTTGGTACACCTCTGCTGGGGTCCGGTAGCCCAAAGCCTGGTGAGGCCGTCAGAAAATGCGGGTCTGTCCGGAGGCCTGCTCCCTTTTCTGGGCAGCTCTCTCCCTGGCCTGCTTTTGGTACTCCCGGTGTCGCTTGGAGCAGGCCTGGCACCGGGTCTCGTCCGGGATGGGGGGAGCCCCGCATTCCATACAGATGCCCAGGAGCTTGGCCTTGTCCCTTCTTTCCTGGGTGCTGCGCCGTATCAATTCCTTGCGCTCTGGAGTCTGGGCCCGTTGGCGTTCGGACTCGCGGCGTTTCTCCTGTCTGGCTTCCAGCTCTGCTCGTGTCGGTTCTACCCGTGGCTTCGGCGTCCTGGGTTGGGGCGTGGCCTTCCGTGACGTCTTTACTGCCGGTTTGTTCCAGTTGTGGGGGCGTCCTCTCCTGTTGGCTGGCTTTGGCAGGGAGAAGGTGAACTCGAAAGTATGGCCTATTGCCCACTCGTGCGGGGTCAGCCCGGGCTGTTGTCTCATTCACCGGGACATGGTCGGATTATCCCCGCACCTGCGGGGGAACCTTGTAGTTGGCGGACCCTATGGCGTGACGATCCGGTCTATCCCCGCGTGGGCGGGGGAACCTGGACCTGGTTAACCCCACCCCCACCCAGAAACGGTCTATCCCCGCGTGGGCGGGCCGGAACGTGAGGGTGCCGCTGGCAGCGGTGTGGTCCGAGCCCGCCTGGGCGTTCTCGTCCGAGGTGGCGTAGTCCCGCGTGGTCGTGCTGGGCGGCTCAAAGTGACTGTGGAGGCCAGCAGATATCCTGTGACCTCCCTTTGGTTTGGGTTGGGGGCCGGCGTCTATGCCGGTCCTGCGACCTGGGTGGACGTCGAGTCAGACAGTTTCCGCCCGTCGTATGTGCAGATTGCGCCGGTGTCGTCGCAGCCGGTGGTTTCCGGCAGCGTGATCGTTATGGCTCCGTTGCCGTCAGGCTTAACCGTTATGGTCCAGTTCTCGGATTTCCGGAATTGCCAACAACTTTGTAAACCGTGGTCGGGAAGCTCTCAACCGTACCGTCAGGCAAGGTAATCTGAGACATGAACGACAGATTCCTCCACCCGAAAGATCATTTACTATAGGATATTGGTTCTTACGAACTTACCTTGCGAAAGCAGATGGGGAGGGAATACTTATGAGAGGCTTCATGGAAAATGACGCTGACGATTTTGAAATGCTATACAAGCGCGACCTTCCAGTAGAGCAAATCTACAGTAGCATAGTCATCCTTCCCATAGCAGGGAACGCACATGCCCTTACAGATGTCTAAATCGTCCAAGATGCGATCCAGACCATCTACAGGCCACGTGATGACGTGCCTGCCGTCCGGCTTCTTGTTCATGTTGATTTCCAGCATCAGCAGCGGTATGGCCTGAACGGAAGCCGTTTTGACGTCAGAAGGCCAGTTATCGGGCCCCCACTTGCTTGCCAGGAAGTCCGAGTTGCTGAACAGCCGGCTGTCCGCCCAGGCCAGGACGTTTTTCTCCTCGGCGTTCAGCCCGTCCCGGACGAAGTCCATCCCGGCCACAGCCTCCTTCAGGATCGGGGCATACTCCGCTAGGGCCGGGTCCGTCGCGGGAGTGGGGGTTGCCGTCGGATTGGGTCGGCGTCGGCTCGGGGATCGGTGTGGACGGTGGCTGAGACGTAGGAGCTGGGGTCGGTTCCGGTTTCGATGTGGGTTCAGCCGTTAGCGCAGGAGTGGATGTGGGGACGGGTGTCGATGTGGGCGATGGAATGGACGTCGGTGCAGGGATCGCAGCCGCCGTTGACATCAGCTCGGCCGTCAAGGTGGGAGTGGGAACATCGGCAGGCTCCGTGACCGGCGTTGCCGCCGACAGGTCCACCGTTTTCGTCCCGTTGGCTGGCGGAGCCTCGGATGTTGCCCGGACTTTAGTCGCCACTTTAACTGCGGTTTCCGCCGTAGGCCCGGTGGTGGGCGTTGAGATTGCCGTCGGCGTTGGTTGGCCGGCGGTACAGGCGAGGGCAGCCAGGGCGATTATGACCAGGAATGCCAGAGCAACTGGTTTCATTTATCAACTCCTCGTCCCCGCACAATCTCAACAGGCCGTCTCGGACGATTTCGCCATCCGCCTCTGCCGCACCATCCCCGCCAACTCCCTTGTCCAGCCACAGATCAATCGTTCCCAACTGTGTGGAGAATTGTTACCATTTGGCCCACTACTTGACCTACCCAGGGATGAGATCACCGCCCTGCGCACCGGCCAAGCCAGTCCGGTTAGGGTGGGTTTCTGAGGTGGACCCCATCATCAGGACAGCGGTGAGGCTAAAATAAGAGAGTCTACCGCTGGGGTGTCTCGTAAACCTTCATCCGATGGTAAGGCTCGTGGATGTTCCAGTAAACACCTTTGTGGGCTCACTGCTTGGAACACCTGACCCGGTGACCGATAGCCCAGGGCTTGATGGGGCCGCTCTTGGTTGTAGAAGGCCAGATAAGCCCCAATCCCCTTTCTGGCCTCAGTCCCATTTTGGTATGCCTTCAGGTACACCTCCTCGTACTTGATGCTGCGCCACAGCCGTTCCATGAAGACGTTGTCCATGCACCGGCCCCTGCCGTCCATGCTCACTTGAACGCCTTGCGCCAGCAGCATGCTGGTGAAGGCCTCGCTGGCTCGTCAATCAGGGGGTTTTATTACATTATCCCCACCTTGCCCCAGGCTGGCGTCCTCCCTGTCCACGACGAACGGGGCGGGGTGTCGCTCGAAGCGTCCGACCAAGTAGCAGTGCTACTCCCTCTATCGCCCCGTATCCGGCAGCCTCCAAGAAGTTTGGCGGATGGCAGTCTGGTACGGACAATCAATAATGATATATAATATGTATGCAAAAGGAGGTGCTCACATGGGTGCGAAGTCTCATATCTCCAAGTGGGGCACGAGCCTGGCCGTCCGGATTCCCAAGCCCATCGCCGAGCAGTGGGGTGTTCAGGAAGGCTCGGCCATAGAGATTGTCCCTCGGGGCGACCAAGTCGTATTGCGGAAAAGGTCCTATGACCTGGCCAGCATGCTGGCCCAGATGAGCCCCGACAATCTTCATTCCGAGCAGGACTCCGGTCCGGCCCAGGGCAACGAAGAATGGTAGACCGGGAGTATGTTCCCGCAAGGGGGGACATCGTGTGGCTGAGCTTCACGCCCCAGGCCGGGCATGAACAGGCTGGCCGCCGGCCTGCCCTGACCCTGAGCCCGGAAGGTTACAACGAGAAGACCAGCCTGGCGCTCTTCTGTCCGATTACGTCAAGCGCCAAGGGATACCCCTTTGAAGTCCTCCTCCCCGCGACAGGCAGCGTCTCGGGAGTTGTGCTGGCAGACCAGATCAAGAGCTTGGACTGGCGGGCAAGACGCGCCCGTTTCGAGAGCCATGCCCCACGCCAGGTTGTCGGGGAGGCGCTGGAGAAGATCAGTGTCCTCTTGGAGTGATGGCATGAAACCGGCGGTAAGGGCCTGACATGCCCGGCAATCTGTTCACGAACTACTTCCTGACCGAAGGCATAAAGGCGACCGCCGAGTGGCGCACGTCCATCTCGGACTCGACGGCATTTGCCGTATTTGGGGATGGCGTTCGTCAACGATGCGCTGAGAGGCTCCGAAGGCCCCAACGAGGCCGTCACCGAGCAGGAGCTGATTCGCCCGGTCCTGGAGCTCTTGGGATGGGCCGACTATCTTCCCCAGCAGGGGACAACCCGCAACGAGGACATCCCCGACTATCTCCTCTTCACCGATGCCGCATCCAAGGAGCGCGCCGCCGGGAGAGCCAACCCTGAGGACCGATTCCGGGACGCCATCGTGGTGGAGGAGAGCAAGCGGTTCGGTCTCTCCCTCGACGCCCGCGACAGGGACACCGGACGCCAATCCAGGACGCCCCACGGCCAGATTCTGCGGTACCTCTCGATGGCTGACATCGAGTCGGAGAGCCGTATCCGGTGGGGATTCCTGACCAACGGGGGACTGTGGCGTCTCTATGACTACCGCGCCCGCCCACGCGCCACCGGCTACTTCGAGGCCCATCTCGGAGAGATGCTGGAGTCCGGCGGCGAGGACGGGCTCCACCTCTTCTACCTGCTGTTCCGCCGCGATTCCTTCACCCCGCAGCAGGGGGCCACGACCAGCTTCCTGGAAGCGGCGCTAGCCCAGGGGAGGCGGTACGAGGAGAAGGTGGCCCAGGACCTGTCCAGCGTCGTATTCGAGAGGGTCTTTCCCAAGCTGGTGCAAGCCCTGGCCGACGCCACCGGCGAAGATTTGTCACGCGTCCGTCACGCAGCCCTCATCCTTCTCTACCGGCTGCTCTTCGTACTCTACGCCGAGGACCGGGGGCTGCTTCCGGTAAACGACCCGCGATATGAAGACTACGGCTTGCGGAAGCCGGTCCGCGACCACGTGGCGCACAGGATGCAAGGCAGCGCCGTCTTCTCCGCCAGCGCCTCCAGCTACTACGACCACCTGATGACGCTGTTCCGCCAAATCGACGAGGGCGACGAGTCCATCGGTCTGCCGCCCTACAACGGCGGCCTGTTTGCGTCCGAAGCCGCTCCATTGCTCAAGACGGCCCGCCTTACGGACAAGATCGTCGGCGACATCATCTACGACCTGAGCCACACGGAGACAGAGGGCGCACGCCACTTCGTCAACTACCGGGACATGTCCGTGCAGCAACTGGGCTCCATCTACGAGAGGCTCCTGGAACGCGAGCCTGTCCGAGACGACAATGGCGGGATCGTAGTGCGTCCCAACAGCTACGCCCGCAAGGACAGCGGCAGCTTCTTCACGCCTCAAGAGCTCGTCGACCTGATCGTTGACCGGACTCTGAAGCCGCTGGCCGAAGAGCGCCTGAAGGCGTTCGAGGACAAGTCGGAGGAGTTGAGGAGCGACCACCGTGCCATCGCCGAGCGACATGCCGAGTTGCTTGCGCTGGACCCGGCCGAAGCCGTACTCGACCTGAAGGTGCTGGACCCGGCGATGGGAAACGGTCACTTTCTGGTCACCGCCGTCGACTTCCTATCGGACTACATTGCGGAGCTAGCGGAGTACGCGCCGGCGGTGCCGGAGTGGCTGGACGGCGAGTACTCATCCACGCTTGTGGAACGGGTGGCGGCAATTCGGCGGGACATCCTCCAGCGAGCCCAAGCGTCGGATTGGGTCATGGACGAGGCCCAGTTGACCGACCAATCCATCATCCGGCGGATGGTCCTGAAACGCTGCATCTACGGCGTGGACAAGAACCCGCTGACCGTTGAACTGGCGAAGGTGTCGCTGTGGTTGCACAGCTTCACCGTTGGCGCTCCCCTCTCCTTCCTGGACCACCACCTGCGCTGCGGTGCGCTTCGAGAAGGAACGCCCGCGAGCGCATAGAGTCTATCCACTCATCCGACAGGCTCGCAGCATCAAGGAACCCGCGGGCGCGCTCAATCTCTGTGAGGGCCGCTGCGATTGCGTTCGTAATGGAGAAGCGAGGAATGAACCTCATGCTGCCCACATCCCTCCGTCCTATACCGACACCACTGTCTCCGCATCCCCGGCGGCGAGGGCGTTCATGTAGGCAAGAATGAGATCGCGAGTCCGGTAAGAGCCGAATTGAGCGTCATCTTGCCGTCGGACTATGGGGAAGGTGTCGAGCACGTAGCCCGCATCCTTTACTTGCGACTTGGACGCAGCGCACGGGCCTCGATTGCCATTTTCTCCCGACGAAAACCTCACAGAACCAACCTCATCTCGAAGATGGTTCTGCCTACCGTCAACTCAGGCCCAGTTGACAGGGATCGAACCAGTCATGGGGGAGACGACTCATCTATCCCGGCTCGTCTAGCTCAGCTCCGGACGGCCTAGCCGGGTTCGGTACCCAGGCTGCGCGCCACGCCGTTCCCTACGGCCCCACCCTCTCCGGCAGGCACGCTACTGTTTAGGAGTGTGTCCGAGTATTGGGGAGGTGTAACGTAATCCGTATAATTGCCAGTTTTCATGCATAAACCTAGGCGAAACACGACCAATATCGGGCATATCCAGTGTATAGATTTACGTGATTCGTCTCACTTCGGATTACTCGGACAGGCTCCTAGTACTACAACGACGAGTTGTCTGGTAGGATGGCTGGACAGATGATGTTGGGTGGTTTGGGTGATGGATGCGGCGAGCTTCGAGCGGGTCTACGACAGCCTTCAGGAATTCCACGCCTTCTTTGCGGCCTCCTTCGGCCGCAAGCAGTGGCGGGATCACAGCGGGAATTACCTTCAGGCGCTGCTGGTGCAGGACCAGGAGCGGCGCAACGCCGAGAATCTCTCGGAATCGGTGGGCATCTCGGCCCGGGCGATGCAGCGCTTTCTCACCGAGGCCCGGTGGTCCCATGAGACAGTCATAGGGCGGTTGCAGGAATACTTGGCCCCCAGGCTGGGACACCTGGAGGCGGTGTGGGTGTTCGATGGCAGCGACTTCCCCAAGCAGGGCAGGAAATCGGCGGGAGTGGCCCGGCAGTACTGCGGCAGGCTGGGCAAGGTGGCCAACTGCCAGGGTGGGATGTTCCTGGCCTACGTCAGCCCGCTGGGCCGGGCGTTGGTGGACAAGCGGCTGTATCTGCCCAAGAGTTGGACCTCCGACCAGGACCGGTGTGCTGCGGCGGGTGTGCCGGAGGACCGGCGGAACTACCGGTCAAAGACGGAGTTGGCCCTGGAGATGCTGGAGCGGGTCCTGGAGTTGGGCTACCTCAGGGCCGAGTGGGTTGCCGGAGACGACGCCTTCGGGATGTCGCCGACCTTCCGGGAGGGACTGGCGGCCCTGGGGATGCGCTACGTGCTGGACGTTCCGGGCGGCACTACGGTCTGGCCCTTGGACCCGGCTTGGACCAGTCCGGAATATCCGGGGTTCGGCCGCCCCCGCAAACCCAAGCTGCGGCCTGGGCAGCGGCGGACCATGGAGCAGCGCGGTGATGAACTGCCGGATGAGGCTTGGCGGGAGATAACGGTGGCCCAGGGAAGCCAGGGGCCGCGCACCTACCGGTTCAGTGCCCAGCGGGTGCGGGCCACCAGGAGGCGCAAGCCCGGCGAGGAACTGTGGGCCGTCTGGCGCCGGAACCTGGACGGCAGCGAGCCCCGCTACTACCTGTCCAACGCTCCCGAGGGCACAACCTTGGAGACTCTGGCCTACGTGGGTGGGTCCAGGTGGCGCATTGAAACGGAGTTCGAGACTGAGAAGGGTGACGTGGGGCTGGACGAATACGAGACCCGCAGCTGGGCAGGGTGGCATCACCACATAGCCATGTGCCTGCTGGGTGGAGCGTTCCTGCTGAGCCTGCAGCAGGATTGGGGGGAAAAAGATGCCCCGGATCACGAGGCCACAGGTGTACCGGGTGGTGCGGGAGATGCTGCCCCGGGAGCAGTTCGGGCCCGATCAATTGCTGTTGTGGCTGGAGGATACGCAGCTACGCAACGAACGGGCTCGCCGTTCCCACGAGAGACGCCGCTCCACCCGCCGCGAAAGCAGGATGGAGCCGCCACCTTAAACCCGTCGTTGTAGTACTAGCAATCTTGAATGGACCCAAATCGACCGCCCACGAGTACCTGAGTTTTCCGTGTCTATTGAGTCCGTCGAATGAAGGTTCTTGATTTTGTCCAAGATGGTGGGCCAGAGTGTACCGTACTGCGAACTTTTCGCTGGGAGATTTCGATTTAGGGTTCAGCCAGGCAATACCACGCAGGCGCTGAGAGCCTCCGGTCCTGAGGTCGGAGGCTCTTTCAACCATGGGCGTCAACTTCGTCGATACAGCAAGGGAGTACCAGAGCAGCGAGTACCTGATCGGTCGGGTCGTGCGAACGGGTGAGCGTGCCGTCATCGAACCCTCGTCACTCGAACTGCGAAGTTGCGGACGTCCGGCGCGATGGCGCGCGCTCTGTCGATGACGATTGCGAGAACCCACCCCACGGCGCTCGCTGTCCACTCCGGCAGCGTAACCCGCACACCAAGGCCCGAGCGCGCGGGAGAGAAGGAGTGGATCCGCTCATCGATCGACGTTTGTATCGCGTGCTGCTCAGGCCCGGCTGCTACCGGCCCGAACTCGAACGAGCCGGTGTTCCGCCGCCGGAGGCTGGCAACCAACTCCGCTTCTGTATGTCCCCCGAGCAACTCCTGGTCGAAGGCGATGAACGCATCCGCTCTCCCCTCCGGGGTAAGGTTGAACCAGTTGAGCCCGGAGACGAGATGGTCGGCAGGGGACCGTGCGCCGAGGTCCAGGCCGTATGCCGTCACCTGGAGCCCGGACAACTCGATTGTCCCAAAGCGGCGGAGCGCGTCATGGAAGCACTGGACCAACGCCGGCAGCACCATAGCCGGTTCGAGGGGGCGCTGACGTACCCCAAGCGTGGCGTAGTGGAAACCTGGACTCGGCGGGGGCGGGACCTCGATTCGCTCAAGTTCACCTACCTGCAGCCCGACCTGCACAAATCCGATCCGTGACCCATCGCTCCCGGCGGTCAGCTCCGCCTCGTTCATCCCCCATAGCAACTGGCGGCCAGCAGACGTGGTGGTCCATCCCATCAATTCAGCACGCGCTCTGAAAACGCTGTAGAGGTCCTCCTCCTCTGAATCAATCAGGTTCGTGCCCGGGGACAGCTGTCCGAAAGCCTCAAGGAAGAGCGTCGACACTATGACAACTCCTTTCCGTACTGTCTATCTTCAGGTATCTTGGGCCCGGGGTTGCCTCACATCGAACTCTCTTTGAGATGGTCGTTCCCTGGGCCTAAGTTGACGGTAGACAGAACCATCTTCGAGTTGCTTCTTGCCCTCTGAATCGTATCCCGATGGGAAGAATGCCACAATCAGTTCAAACAGGGCAGGTTGACAAGGACATGGTCGACTCTAGCTTGACGGTAGGCAGCGCCGGTTTCGAATCGGCGTTCAAATTGCGGAGGTACGCAGTCGAAGAAACGCCTGTGATCACCCGGAGCGAAATTGCTAATGCCGCCGGGAGTCCCCGTAGATGGGCCGCCCTACCCGTCCTGACCACATCGATACTATCACCATACCCAGAATAGCTATGGCAACCGCACCTATGCTCATCGCGGCCTCGGAATTAGTGATGATGCCGCTGATGCATGTTGACCGTTCGCCACCCGTTAGGGGTCCAACGCTAATCGTCCCTTGTTCTCCAACATTGGGGCGTGACTCCCACGTGGAGTGTCCGTCGGGGCCTTGAGTCAGCACCCAACAGCGAACCTCCGAGTCCTGGCTCTGCATCCACAACAGGGAGAAGAAGCCGAATCCCATAATCGCAGCGATCAACAGCCCTGCAACAGTGGCAGGTGCCACAGTCGCCAACGGGTGCCTCGCGACAGTCAGACTTCTGACAGCGGCGAACCAAATAGCGAATGTCGCAGGCAGAAAAATGAAAGCGATCAATGAGAAAGTCGAGAAGCTCCCGACTAACGATAGTAGACCCACACCCAGAAGCAGTCCACCGCGTACACCAGGTTCTCGCACCCTAGAGGCAACGAGCGCCAGCACATACGGCGAGAGCAGAAGTAGAGCCCACGCTACATTTCCCACACGTTGAGCGGCGACATTGGGTTCCTGTGACAAGAACCAGTAGAAGGCTAGCGAGATAGCGGGAATGAGGCCGGCTGCGCTACCAATCACCGCCGCTCGAGTCCCGCGCTTCTGATTCTTCAATTCACTCATCTACAAGCCAGTCGGTCCGTCACTTTGACCTGTCCCCAATAGTCGTACCACAGGTTATGAGGCATTGATAGCCCTTGGGCAGAAGAAGCGGCCAGGACGGCATCTGGATCAGGAGGCCGATAGTCCTGGGCACTATGTGGAAAAATTGAGTGTTGAACCAAGCCCCGTAACCACGAGAGGGCCAAACGCTCTCACGAGGTGGGTTACGGGGCGAGTCCTGCTCATTCGTCGGCATGTCCTTCGATTACTCTGACCGATAGTCCCACATTCGGAATGGGCCTCCCGTTCGTTGAAAGCGATAAGGGAAGTGGAATCCTGCCATAGATTGCTCGGCAGGTTCCCCACCATAACTTGGGGTAGACATACGTCGCCGCTGATGCTCCTGCCGCCGCGGTCCTCAAGGCTCGTGGCGATTCGATAGCAGTACTCTCGGCTGCCCTCAGAGTCAATGAACTCGAAGGTTCCATAACGACGGTCATGGTCATAGGACTTGAAGGTCGCAAAAGGCAGCTCACTAATGACAGTGTACTTGCCCGAGGTTGATTCTCGTCGCAGTACCTGGGATTGAGGTTGACCGTATTCGCGAAGGTCCTGAACTGCCCAGGTGAACCTGACCCCCTCTTCCATCGCTTCAGCGACAACGTCGAACGGAGATCCTGGCCATAAGGGAGGGGGATGGGGCTCCCCGGCATACATCCCGTCACAGACCTCATCCGACCATTCAGATTTCGCGTCGCCGAGAACTGCACGCCCTCGGTAGCAATAGGTAGCGGTGTTCCATTCAACGAGATAGGGCGAGCCATGATAGACAGTCGCCTCCGGGGAGGTGGTGGAGAGGGGTACCCAATGGGGTACGTCGCCAAATCTCCACTCCAGCTCGAACGATACGGAGCCGTGGTTCGAACTGTGCCACTCCAGACGGGAGTGAGTTCCACTTCCGTACTCACCAATACTCAGTCTCTCTGGAGGACTCAAGCTCTGGCCTGAGCAGGCTGCGATGCAGATCAATAGAGCCGCTAACCACAGGCCAGAAATATTTAGTCGTAACCCACGTTTCAAATGCCACCTCGTCTTGCCTTACCCCGTCACTAGTATCAGAGGCTAGTCCCTCCGGTTCAATCGCACGTCGGGAGGTCCAGGCCCAAGGACGTTGGCTATAGATCGTGTCACCGCGTCTACTCCAAGACCAGCGGATCGGCAATCGGCCCCGCACTCAGCAGCCCCCATCGGTCCGAGAGGTTGGCCAGATGTACCTTCGCAAAGTAGCGTCCTGGAGTTGCCCGACCGCCCCCGAAGTGCACCTGGTCCCAGGTCATGATGAAGGAGGCGGTCTCGCGGGGTTGCAGGACGCGGTGCCCGTAGCCGTAAGGCAAGACAGCCACATATCGGCTATCCTGATCGCTGCGGATGGTCACTCTCGGCGGCACGTAGTCCAGGGTGACCGGCCAATTGCTGGTGTTGGTGACCGTGAAGGTCAGGACCACCAGTTCCTCCTCGACGTATACTGATTTGTTGGTCTTCAGTTCCCACTCGTAGGGGTACTGGTAGTCATCGACGGAGTAGCCATACTCCGGCGCGAGGAGAGGCGCAGCGGCTACCATCGAGTGCGGCGAACTGGAGGGCACTCCCTCCATGAGCGCCTCGAACGAGTCTAGGCCATGGGTGGCAAAGGCGGCTCCCAGGTGATTCCCGTCTTCCGTGCCGCAGAGGACAAGGTCAGGCGAACCGCCCTCCCTGTCCCACCAGAGCGCGATGTACCGGGCGTTGCCCAGCAGTTCCCCGTTCGGCCCGCGCAGTTCCTGGGGCGTGGCGTAGAGCAACTCCAGTATCGTGCCCAACTCGGGCGGGCGCAGGGAGCTCGGCAGCCTGCTAAGATTTTCCAGTGGAACCGATTCTCCCAGGTCCGTAAGCGCCTGTTGCACCGGGTCCGCCAAGAGCTCGCGGGTCACCGGTCCGTCCACGTTCCTGGTTACGTCCGGCCCGTAGTAGGCGACTGCGGCGGGGGTGATGTCGGCATCTGAAGGGACGCGTTCCAGAAGCCGGATCGCGGAGTCCAGAAGCACTGCTGGCAGGTACTCAATGGTAGGTCCGCCAAGAACGATCGACTGGCCGTAAAATGTCCGCGTGTGGCTTGCAAGACCGACGGGTATGCCATCGCCTGCCACCACCACGGTGCCCCATTGGAGGGAGGGTGTGTAGTCCCCGTGCAGTGCGACGAGATGGTCCGGCGCGTTGAGACTCGGGCTGGCGTAGGTCTCTTTTACTACGAGATCGCCGCCGTCCCCGTCACGGCTCAGGAGCAATACTGGCTCCCCAGGCGCTACGGTCCGGCGCCCCCCAGGTGCCAGGGCGAGGCCTTCCGCACCCACGCTAAGCAGCGCCGCGCCGGTGCGGACGTCGAAGCGCTCAAGCTCAGCGGTGAAGACGCCACGACCGGATACCGTCACCGACAACGAAGCGATTTCCTCCATGGGGTCAAGCACGGTGAGCACAGCGCCATCGGAAACGACTAGCCCCTGCTGGACCCGAGGGCGGCCGCTCGCCCGCTCGACGCTCACGCGCACCACGGCGTCCCGCCAGGCCTCGACGGACGCTGGCAGTGCGGGTGGCGGCAGATCGGGGTAGGCCACAACTTCCGCCGAAGGGATTTCTGTTGGGTAGGGGATGGGAGTAGTGTTTGAGAACGGTGTGGCCGTCGGCGTCGTCAGGTCCGTGGTAGGAGTAGGGGTCGGGGTTGGCTCCGGTGCGTGGTAGATGCAGGCGTTCACGGGGGCACTGAGTAATGATGGCGGAGTCCGCTGTGGACCTAGTGGACCTAAGATGACCGTCGAGGTCGGCGCGACCGTTGGCGTGGCCTCTTCCGAAGGCGGCGGTGCATCAGGAGCCGATGGCGTCCCATTGGAGCAGGCAGCCACGAGGAACAGGAGAATGGCCAGCGGCCCAATGAGGACGATGCATCTCACTGGACCACCTCCACCTTCTGGACCTCGGTTACGAGCTTCTCCGGCGATTCCAAATTCAACACGGCACGAGCCTGCTATGGAGAGTCGACCATCCTCAGTAGCGCTAGGGAGACGCGGCGGCTGCGTTGCGTCGAGGCCAGGGCTTCCACTCCAGCGTCACGTGCCGTTCGCCCCCCGTCATCTCGAGGGCGCGGGAGCGCGGGACGCGGCCTCGAGAGCGTCTGGGACCGCCGTGGCCGTCGTTAGGCCGGAACTCTGTTTCCTGCCAACCATCCCCCAGCAGCGGAGGCACTCGCATTGCCTCGCGGAACCCGCCGGAGACGGCGGCTTCCACCATTCTGATCATTTTCTCAATCGACCCGTCGGCCGTTTCGTCGCAGGCGTCGCAGCCACAATCGGGGAATGGTTCAGTGTGCCAGGAGCCGAACCTCAAATGCAGCCCTGGAAAATCAGTGTACGCCACCACGATTGGCGCGGCTTGCGGATCATGCGGGACGAGTTTTATGGGAGGACGCGCAAGTCTTACCCTGCCCAGTTCGTCGTCAGCATCGTGTCCCTCCAATCGCTCCACCGCGAACTCTCGCTCCAGCCGGTCGAGCAACTCCATCGCTGCGGCGTGCAGAGGCCGGAAGCGTTCCGGGTTGGTTACGCGGGAGTACGCTTCTTCGGGCGGCCCTTCGATTCCCCACCTGTCTCCGCTCATGCCATTACCCCCGGCGGGAATATCGACGGAGCCCCTAGTGGCGGTCTCCATCTTCACGGCTATCGTCATCTCATAGTGTAGTGCTGGCCTGCTATGGGGCGTCAACCATCTCCAGCAGCGCGAGGACGGTCCGCTAGTTCCGCATCGTGCTCTCGGTTTGCAACTGCGCGACGAGGTACTCGTTCGTCAGTTTACTCCGGGCCGCGCCGTCAATGGCGACGACGGCGCTCCAAAGTCTAGACAGTGGATTCCCACGAAGGCGGGAATGACGGGTTGGCTGCCGGTCGGGATATTCACACGCCCTCTCAAGCAATCGGGGGTAACGTCGGTCAGGCAAAAACAAAGGCCCATGCTACGTCGCCAGAGGCCTGATGGTCGTACTTTCCGGCAACAGTAAGTCTGTACCATCGCTCGGTGCGGGCTTTCGACCACGGGATGGGCTAGTATTACAACGTCAGTTAGTTTGATAGGATGACTGTGTAGCTGGAGAGGGAATAGGCAGGTGGGGATGTGGATGCGTCAGCTTTCGAGAAGGTGTACAGGTCATTTCGGGATTTTCACGCCTACTTCGCGCCGCTGTTTGGCCGCCGGGAGACGCGGGAGCACAGCGGTCATTATCTCCAGGCCCTGCTGGTACAGTCTGGGGAGCGGCGCAACGCTGAGAACCTGTCGGAGACGGTTCCGGGGTCAGCCCGAGGGATGCAGCGGTTTCTCACCGATTCTCCCTGGGACGATGAGGTGATTATAGGACGGCTGCAGGAGTACCTGGGAACCCGGCTGGAGCATCCGGAAGGGGTGTGGGCGCTGGACGGCAGCGACTTTCCCAAGCAGGGGAGGAAGTCGGTGGGAGTGGCCCGGCAGTACTGCGGGAGGCTGGGGAAGGTGGCCAACTGCCAGGCGGGGATGTTCCTGGCCTATGTCAGCCCGTTGGGACGGGCATTGGTGGACAAGGGGCTGTATCTGCCCGAGAGTTGGACCTCGGACAAAGACCGGTGTGAGGCGGCGGGTGTGCCGGAGGATAGGCAGGGCTACCGGTCCAAGACGGAGTTGGCCTTGGAGATGGTGGGGCGGGCACAGGAGCGGGGCCACCTGAAGGCTGGATGGGTCGCGGCGGACGACGCCTTCGGGATGTCGCCGTCCTTCCGGGAGGGCCTGGCGGCCTTGGGGATGTGGTACGTGCTGGACGTTCCGTCCGGCTTTACGGTGTGGCCGCCGGAGCCTGCCTGGACCAGTGCGGAGTATCAGGGATTCGGGCGTCCCCGCAAACCCAGGCTGCGAGACGGTCAGCGCCGGACCATGGAGCAGCGCAGCGACGAGTTGCCGGAGGAGGCCTGGCGTGAGATTACGGTGGCCGAGGGAAGCCAGGGACCACGCAGCTACCTTTTCAGCGCCCAGAGGGTGCGACCGACCAGCAGGCGCAAGCCCGGCGAAATCCACTGGGCCGTCTACCGCCGGAACCGGGACGGCAGCGAACCCCGCTACTACCTGTCCAATGCTCCGGAGGATACCCCGTTGGAGACCCTGGCATACGTGGGAGGCTCCCGTTGGCGTATAGAAACGGAGTTTGAGACGGAGAAAAGCGACGTAGGCCTGGACGAGTACGAGACCCGCACCTGGGCTGGCTGGCATCACCACGTGGCCCTGTGCCTGCTGGGCGGAGCTTTTCTGCTGAGCCTGCAACAGGCTTGGGGGGGAAAAGATGCCCCGGATCACGAGGCCGCAGGTCTACCGGGTGGTGCGGGAAATGCTGCCCCGGGAACGGTTCGGGCCAACCGAGTTGCTGCGGTGGCTTGAGGATACGCAGGACAGTAACGAACGGGCCAAACGCTCCCATGCCAAGCGCCGCGCCGCCATGCGGGCATCACCCCACATCCCTCCCTGAACTGACGTTGTAATACTAGGTATCAATAGGAAAGTGGTGGTATTTGGTGGAGGTGAGGGGAATCGAACCCCTGGCCCCCTGCATGCAAAGCAGGTGCTCTCCCGCTGAGCTACACCCCCACGATATTACGCCTAGAGAGAGGAGATAACTAATTTTAGCTTGTGCTACACCGCTGGGAGAGGATATAATTGAACAAGATTTAAAACCTATTTGGCGGTGTCGGAAATGGTGCGGGAAGTCTCTTCGGTCCCCATTATAGCAGGCGGAGACCTGGCGGTTAACATAGCATCTTTCGGTCGGCATCTACGGGCAGAGAACCTAAGCCCTAGAACTCTAGAGACCTACACCGAGGCGGCACGGCAGTTTGCAAAGTACCTGACCGAGCAGGGTATGCCGCTTGAAGTGGCCAACATCCACCGGGAGCACGTCGAAGCCTTTATTTCCTATTTGTTGGAAAGATGGAAACCTGCTACCGCCAACAACCGGTTTAGAGGACTCCAAACGTTCTTCAAGTGGCTAACCGAAGAGGGTGAGATCAAAGAGTCGCCCATGGCGCGTATGAAACCGCCGAAAGTGCCACTCGACCCGCCCGACGTTCTCCGGGAAGAACAGTTGAAGGCGCTGCTGGCCACCTGCGACACGGGCCAGGATACTGAGGACCGCCGGGATGCTGCCATTATCCGGGTCTTCATCGACACCGGCGCAAGGTTGAGTGAAGTCACGAACCTTCGTTGGCATCCAACCGACGACGACCTCAGTAATGTTGACATGGACCGAGGGATTCTCCAGGTGCTCGGGAAAGGCCGGCGGGAACGGGTCTTAGCGGTGGGCCGGAAGACCGTGCGCGCCCTTGACCGGTATCTTCGTAAGAGGTCCGCACACAAGGATGCTGAATTGCCCTACCTTTGGCTTGGTATTAAAGGTCGGATGAGCGAATCCGGTATCAGACAGATCATACAGCGGCGAGGACGGCAGGCCGGATTAGGAGCCATCCATCCCCATCAGTTACGCCACTCTTTTGCTCACGCTTGGCTAAGCGAGGGCGGCACCGAAAGCGACCTGATGCGTCTGGCCGGGTGGAACAGCCGGACGATGATTCAACGCTACGCTGCCAGCACGGCCACAGAGCGGGCGCTGTCGGCCCACCGGCGCCTGAGTCCGGGGGACCGGTTATGACTACCATTCCAGGTCGGCCCAGGCGGAATAGCGCGGAGAAGCGGCAAGAAGTCATCCTGAGCCTCTTAGCCATCGAATGGGTCTGGACCCCAACGATGAATAGGTCATGCCAAGTGATCCGCAAACCGCTTTTCACGGAGCCAACCCGAGGGGAACCAATTCCAAATAGAGGTCCCTGGAACAGATCCTGGGCGATTACATGTCCCTGGCCATCTCCAGCGAACTGGGCATGCGGCCCCTGGTGGAGCGAGTGCTGTCCCGCCGGGAGATACTTAAGGCGTGATCGCCGTCATGATCACAGCCAGTTGCTTAGGTAACCAATTTCGTTTTTTGTGAAACGAACCCAACGTGGGGAAAGACACGCCTAAAACGCTCGGAGACTGCCTGATTGACGTCAGGCTAAACAGGGGTAGTTTTTGGGGTGGAAATGACAGCACATAACTGTACAGATTTCGCTCGGGTCCATAGCTACGCAGGCACACCGCTAAGGGCTGTATGCATGCAAAGCATGTGCTCTCCCGCTGAGCTTCACCCACGTTATTACGCCTGCGGCCGCAGCGTCAGGCGGGCATAGCTACACGTTTTGTATCGGTGGCTGCACGCCCCAGTCACGGTGGTAGTTTACTCCGTAGCCGCTTACCCTCCAGAATGATTTCTGGGCGCTGTCCGCCAGCTTTTGCCTTCCGGTTTGGCGGATTTTTTCGGCTAGCCCCTGGCTGGTCAGATTATCGGCTGATAACGTGCTCTCCGGGGCTGCGTGAGACTCAACACTGCACACCTCGTAGGTGGACGGGTTGATGAAGAATTCCGCGGCCCTGATCCGCCTCTGCTCATCGCCATACGCCTTGACAGCAACTCGCCGTAGAAGGGCCCATACCCGAGCCATTATCTCGGCCGGGTCACAAGGCATGCGTACGTAGTCATCAGCCCCCATCTCCAATGCCGTGACGACTTCCGATTCATCCGGATTCTGACCCAAGACCATCAAGGGGACGTTGGAAAAGCTCCGCAACTGCCGAAGCGCCCCGGACACCGACATGTCTCCAAGGTATGACTGAAGAATTACAACATCGGGCGAGGCGGTCTCCACCAGTCCCAAGCCGTCTGAGGCGCCAGAGGCCACCAGGGGCGTAACCCCGAGCCAGCGCAAACAAATACTTAACCCCGCCATTTCGGCGACCTGGGGATTGGCGCCGATAAACACCACCTTCATGTTTTAACCCGAATCCACCGATAGAGGGCGTGTCGCGACAGGGCGGATAGGGAAGGAAGTGCTCCTCTGAATCTGGGATAATGGTTTTATAACAGAAAACCGACCAGAAACAAGGAGCACCCAATAGATGCGACCACGCAACCACCTCGACCGCATCCACATCACCTTCGACGACCACCGCCTGGTCAACAATGCCGGCCTGCTCCTTCCCGCCACCTTGGCCTTGCACCTCGGCCTTTCCCAACTGGTTGACCGGCGCCTGGACCTGGGCCGGGCCCCAGGCCGAGCCAACACCGGTGACAAGATGATGACGCTGGTGGCATCTGCGTTGGCGGGCGGCGACTGCATCGACGACGCCGATGCGCTGCGCGCCGGCGGGACAGCCTGCACCCTGGGCAGTGTGGTCAAGGCGCCCTCCACCCTGGGCGCCTTCCTGCGCAGCTTTCGCTGGGGCCACGTCCGCCAACTGGACCGGGTGAGCCGCGAGTTGCTGGCCCGGGCCTGGCAGGCCGGAGCCGGACCCGGCGACGCACCATTTACCATCGACCTTGATTCGACGATCTGCGAGACCTACGGACTGGCCAAGGAGGGCGCCCGCCACCACGGCTACACCGGCGCCTGGGGCTATCACCCGCTGTTGGCCGTCGCCGCCGGCACCGGCGACGTGCTGATGTCCCGGCTGCGCGAGGGCCGCGCCAACACCGCCCGCGGGGCCGCCCACTTCCTGCGGGAGACGGTGGGGCGGGTGCGCTACGCTGGCGCCAGCGGGCAGATCACCCTGCGGGCCGACAGCGGCTTCTATACCCACGCCGTGGCCGCCGTCTGCCGCAAGCTGGACGTGCGCTTCTCCATCACCATCCGCCAGCACAAAAGCCTGCGCAATCTCATCGAGGCCATACCCGAAGCTGCCTGGACGCCGATTCCCTACTGGATGGACGGCGCCGCCGCTGTGGCCGAGACGACTTATACCCCCTTCCAGAGTGAGCCCGACGCCGCGCCGGTGCGGCTCATCGTCCGGCGGGTGCAGCCGACCCCCGGTTCCCAACTGGCCCTCTTCGCCACCTACAGTTATCACCGCTTCATCACCGACCGGGACGGAGAGACCCTGGAACTGGAGGCCGACCACCGCCGCCACGCCGAGATCGAGAATGCGATACGCGACCTCAAGTACGGCGTCGGGCTGAACCACATCCCGTCCGGCCGCTTCGCCGCCAACGGCGCCTGGCTGGCCGTCCAGGTGATGGCCCACAACCTGGCCCGCTGGACCGCGCGCATCGGCCTGGGCGAGCAGATCGTGACCACCAAGACCCTCAGGCGACGGTTCTTCTCCCTGGCCGGACGGCTCACCCGCTCGGCGCGCCGCCTCACCCTGCATCTGCCCCAGCGCTGGCCTTGGGAAACCCAGTTCAGTCGCGCCCTGGCCCGGCTGCGCGCCCTGCCACTCCCAGCCTGACGACCCGTCTGCAACTGACCCGCCATCCGGCCAACTGAACGTCCCGGCAAACTCGCGCCAGTCCCGGTCCGCGAGCGCCTCTTCCCGTGTCCTATCCCGCCATCTCGCTCAGCACAGCCACTGCAGACCGCCATCGGCGCCCCCAAAAGCGCCTGCGACCGCCCGCCAACCTCCCGTCTACCCGAATTCGAGCCCGGATCATCGCGCCTGCAACTCCCTCCCCCCTCTTCCGCTGTCCTCACGCCCTCCATCCGGGTCCATCGGTGGATTCGGACTTAACCTCTCTATAACTTTCGGGGCCCGGATCGGGCCAGCCTCATTTTTTGGCTGGTTTCGATCTTGGTTCCATCATCATTTTAGAAATCGGATTACATATTTGACTTTAAGGAGCCACCCTGAATCTGATGGGGGAAAGACGGTTCCTACGGGGAGTCAACTATGCGAACAGCGGAGAGTTTTTGCGACCATGTGAATCACCATTTTCACCCAAAGAAACAACGTCGGCGTCGCGGCTATATATTCGATTCAAGTCAATCAACATTCGGAAACAGGATTGGCTGATCGGCTAGACGCTGGTTGGGTGATATTCATCGCCAATGTAGTAATGAGTCAAAGGTTATCAGGCTAGAAGTCTGGCCGGAAAACCATTGGCCGGGTTTCGCGCTACGCCAGACAGACGTATTATAGTCTTATGTGGCATGATAGTATCTGTAATATGGTTCAAGAACCCACTGTTACATCGACAATCGTCGCTGAGAAAACGGCGGCTTGGGGAGAATCGGGGTTTCCGTCCGAGTTTCTAGGAGGACAATGGTGTACCCAAGGGGTATACGGAGATTAGGCGATTTGAAGAGCACCGCGTTCAGTTATGTCATGTCAAAATCGATAGCTCTCCTCGTGCCGGCGGATGGAACCGGGTGACAGCCAAGACTCGCAAACCTATAATGGCCCATCGAGACCAATCTTACTGGGGGATTTTGAGGTCAACGAATGCTAATCACCAGGATTCACACCGGAGACGACGCACAATCGCATTTTGAGGACTTGGATATCTTCAACCACCCGAAACTAGACTCGTTAACCGCAGTGGAGAGTATCCGTTTTAGGATCGGAGAACCGGGAAATTTTAGCGACTGGCACAGGGAGTCCCGCCGCAATTACATCATTACACTCTCCGGAGAAGGAGAGATTGGCCTGGGCGACGGTTCGTTGCGCCGGTTCGGCCCCGGCGATGTGATGTTGGTGGAGGACTTGAGCGGCCAAGGCCACACCACCCGGGTAACCAGCACCGAGCCCAGGATCACCATCGCAATCCCCCTGGCCAATCAAAACCCCGGGACATGATTGCCCTGATGAATTGAAAGCACCGAGGGCGTTGGCGCCGTTGGCGCCGTTGACGGAAGGATCACCGAAAAATAGATTGCCGGATACTGGAATCACGCCGGTCCCGGATTCTTTATCTTGGAGGTAAGAACACCATGGACGCCACAGGTATTTCCCACATCGCTATTTGCGTGCGAGACCTAGATAGGTCTTTGTCCTTCTACCGCGACATCCTGGGTATGAGGGTTGCTTCGGACCGGATTCAGGATACGAGCACCGGAGGCCTGCCTCACGTCTATAAACATTCCCGCAAGACCCGGCGGCAAGTGCGCCTGATGTACGGTCACGGCGACACCAGCCCTACCCTCACCATGACCAGCCATCCCGGCGAAACTCCCGATGGCGACCCGATTAAGCTCGACCAAATAGGCATCAGCCACCTCTCATTTTCGGTGCCGGATGTGAAGGCCCTGGCCGAGGAATTGTTGTCTAAAGGAGTTCAGACGGCCGGACCGTTGGAGGCGCGAACCGACGCCCAAGGCAACCTAAGCAACTTCTACGTCTACGACCCCGATGGCATCCTGATCCAGTTCGACGGTGGTGGCGGCGTGTAAAAATTTCTCACGCTAAATCCACTGCGTTATGTGCCGTGAACCGGGGACCAAAAGCCGGTCATATCGCCCCAAGGAATTGCTGGGTGGTCATGACCGTGCCCTGCCGGGGGTAAACCTTCTCGGTGAGCACCCTGTGCACCTCGGGATCGCCATCGGAGCAGGCGTCCGCCAGGACGATGAACTTGTAGTTGATATCGGTGGCCCAACGCACCACCGAAAGGACACATCCGCTGGTAGCCACTCCCATTAGAACCAGCGTGTCCTTGCCCATGTCCCTAAGGGTCACGTCCAGCGCCGTAGTCGAGAAGGGCCCTGGTTTGGATTTGGTTATGACCAATTCCCCTGCCTCCGGGGCCACGCCTTTGTGGATTTCCACGTCGGGCGCGTATTCCTGAAAAGGCCCGCCCCGATGGACCACGTAGATCACCGGGATGCCCGCTTGCCTTGCAGCCGCCAGCGCCTGAGCTGCTTTCTGCACGACTGTTTGCGGGTCGCTGGCCACGTTGTTAATGATTCGCTGCTGGAAATCCATGATCAAAACTGCGGTCTTTTCGCGGTCTATCGCCACTTGCTGCGTCATTTCGAAAACTCCTTTTCCGGCGCGGGATATTCAGACAATCGCATTCAGCTCGCCAGCAACTCTTTCAGATTACTATCGATGAATTGGGTATCCTCTGGGTTGCGGCCTGGGCCGCCGGCCAAATGGCCCCAGATAGACGGGATAACGCGGAGTTCCGCGCTGGGCATGTGTCCCACTTCGATCTCATTGTCCTCTGGAGGGAAATACTGGTCGGTCCTTGAGGGCATGACCAAAGCCTTGGCCTTGATGGATCCGAGGGCCTTAACGAAATCTCCTTCGTATAACGGATTATCGCCTATGTCCCCGTTTTGCCAAGTGTGAACCATCGCCAGTATGTCGTTGGCGTCCAGTTGCAAATACCTGCCCTCCCAGGCGGTCACCAAATAGTCTTCCAGCGATGAGAACCCCATCTTGAGGTAGACCCGCTCCCGGTAGAATGCCTGCGACGGCGCCCATCCCGCGTATACCCGGCCCATCGCGCGAAGCCCTTTGGCGGGCTGGCGGTCATACCAACCGCCATTCCATGCGTCGTCGGAGCGCAGGGCGGCTTTGACGCCTTCCAAGAACACGAAGTTATGCGGTGATGTTCTGGCGGAACCGCACCAAGGCGCTATACGTTCGACCATATCAGGAAACAAGGCGCCCCAATGAAAGGTCTGCTGGGCGCCCATGGAGAACCCGCAGACCAGCGCTATGCGCTCGATACCAAACTGTTCGGTCACCAGACGGTGCTGACACATGATGTTGTCGTAGTAGGTCATTCCGGGGAACCTGGCCCGGTCGTAGGGCGGCGGCGTGTTGCTGGGAGAGGACGACAATCCGTTGCCAAACAGATTTGGAACGATAATAAAATATTTCCCAGGGTCCAGCGCCATCCTTGGTCCAATCATAGGCTCATTGGCCGGGTGCTGGGAGCCGAAGAATGTTGGGAACACGATGGCGTTGTCTTTCCGGGGATTCAGCTCACCGTAGGTTTGATAGCATAGTCTGGCGTTGCGTATCCTCAACCCGGATTGAACATCTACGTCACCCAGTTCAAATACTCTATGCTCGATCATGAATGGCCCTCGGGAGGTCAAATTTGGTTTACTATACCCGAAAGCGGATGGCTCCGAACGACCTGATCTTGGGACATCCGCAATTTGGGTATCTGGGAGACCGGGTTTCCCGCGGCGCCGTCAATCTATTTTTCCCGCTGGTGGTTTCGATATGAAGATCGACCTTCAACGAATCCCGGGTCTGCTGACCAAATCAGTTCTCTTCTGGGGCATTGTGATTCTGGCCTGTGGCGCCCCGGCCACGCCCTAGTCTGCCCGAGTCGCTAACCCGCCTGTTAGCCCGTCTGTTTCCTCGGCGGCAACGCCTGCGGCATCTATCAAGCCGGAGCAAGTGTTTATCCAACTCACCGACCCACTCGATGAACCCGAATTCTATTGCGTGGACGTGCCCGGCGCCGGAGTCGGCGTTAGACTTGAAAACGCCCTGCAAGCCCACACGTGTAAACCGCTGGAAACGGCCGCCGATGAACTCTTCATGTTTGGCAGGCCAGGTCAAGGACAGATTTACATGACGGCTTACGATGTATGCGTTGAGGCCGAAGAAGCGGTAAAAGGCTCATCCTTGCGTTTACAACGGTGCTCGGACTCGCCGAATCAACTCTTTTCTTTGGATAATGACGTAATACGGCTAAACGGAGCCGGCGATGAGAAGCTATGTCTGGCGGTGGATCCCGGGTCCGGGATACCCACCGGCGGTCCAAGCCACCTCCGCAGAGCACTGACCCTGCAGGGTTGCGAAACCACCGAACGGGCGCTCATGAGTTGGAGCGTTGGGCTGTTTGACTACTGACTATACTTTGGGCTCAGAATCGTAGCGTCCGCTCCTGCGCTGCGAGAAGTACAACGCCACCAAACCCACTGGTATGACCAGAATCACCGCCCCGGTCAACGCTACCACGGCCCATTCATTCAAGCCCAGCAGGTCGTCCAGCAGGTCCTTGATCCAACCCAGAAGGTGGACATCAAGCTCGCCTCCGTGGGCCGCAAACGACCAAAATTGACCCCACGGCATGGACGGTCAATCCCCAGAGGCGGTAGAAGCGCCGGACGTATCGGCGATGGGAGATAGCGTCGCGTACCGCATGGAGTATTTACGCTCACGAATGGTAAACGCCGATATCGCCGCCGGGAACAACAAGAACCCGGCTATGGCGAAGGGAATGGTGTAGGAGCCCGTTGCGTCATAAAGGTACCCAGCCATGGCCACACCGATAGATCCCCCGATGCCGTGGAAGAAGAAGGAAACTCCACCGATGGTGCCCAAGGTCCGCAGGCCGTAAACGTCGGCTGTTAGGGCCGTGGTTAGCGGGTTAGTGGCGACCCAAGACAATCCGGCCACGATGGCGAACACCCACAAACCCATTACTCCCGGCGCCAGCAACAGCAACAAAAAAGCCCCTCCCCGGCAGAAGTAAACTAGGGCTAGCCAATTCTTTGTTCCGCCAAACCGGTCCGAGATCAAACCAGAGCCAAAACTGCCGACAACGTTCAATGCCATCATCACTCCGAATATGACAGCCGCCATTCCTGGGGATACCCCTTTATCGATGGCCAAGGGCACAAAATGAATCGAAATGATCGACGCGGTAAGGCCGCATACAAAATATGAACTGGACAGCTGCCAAATGGGCAGGGAACGAAACGCCTGCGCCCACTGGTCCACTTCCAACGGACCTCGTAACCGTTCGGGGGCCTTTGACGGCCCGTCGTCGAGTGGCTGGAGGTCGCTGTCAATTTGCAGGCCCATCTTGGATGGGTCGTCGCGTAGAAACAGGAAAGAGACCGGCACACCCAATCCCAGAACCAACAAACCCAAAACCGCCCAGGTTATCCGCCAGCTTGTGGCATCCAAAAGATAGGCGGCGAAGGGGACAATCAGGAGCCCTCCCAAAGCCAAACCTGTGGCGTTGATACCCGTTACGGTGCCCCGTCTTCTGCGGAACCACTTGCTAAGCAGCGCCATAGTGTTGGACAAAGAGGTGCCGCTAGTGGCAATGGCTGCGACGACGCCAAACAGCAATACTAAGAATAAAAAGTGGAAAGTGAGACTCAGCAGCACCGTGGCGAGTCCAAAAACCACCATGCTTGCTAGAATCACTCGGCGGCCGCCCAGCCAGTCGAAAGCCCTGCCCAAAAACGGTTGCATCACCGCGTTGACCAAAAGTCCCACAGAGGCAGCCACCGTAATCGTTCCGCGGCTCCAACCAAACTCCGTCTCCATAGGGATTATGAAGATGGTAAAGCTGCCTCGCGCCCCGTTTGTGACCAGGACAATGAACATGCAAGTGAACACGATGTACCAGCCATAGTACAACCGCCCATTTCCGGCCCACAGATGCTTCATCGGTTCGATTCCTTGACGGCCGCCATTCTGTCTACGCTGGCCTGAACTTCCCTGATTAAAGAGATATCTCCAGCCGCGTGGCCCTTAGCCTTGACGCACGTATTTGTCGACGCTGGTCGGCGTCCCAACGTATATGTCGCCGCGGGAATCGACCCAGCTGCCATGGCCTCCGCGGCAGTTAAAGCGGCCCAGAACATTGCCTTGCTTGTCTAGAACGCTGAAACGGGACGGAGAGTCGTCCCTGCTGCCTTCGCTGACGTACAGGATCCCGTCTTTGTCTTGGGAAATGTCCATGGGGCGCTGAATGTCGGTCCAGACGGCCTGAAACTCACCATCCCCGTCGAACACCTGGATGCGGTGGTTCTCCCGGTCGCACACGAACACGGCGCCGTCTGCATCAACCAGCAGGCTATGAGGCAGGTGGAAATGTCCCTGCTCGGATTTTCCGGGTTGGCCCCAGGACGCCTTCAACTGGCCATCCGGGCTAAAACGGTGAATCCGCGCGTTTCTATAGCCATCGGAAACGTAGAGGTCTCCGGAAGGAGAAGGAACAAGTTCGCTGGGGTAGTTGAACGGACCCGCCGCCCTGGGCACCAGATCACCGGGGTTTTCGCATCCCGTGTCGGAATGCTCCCCGTGGCGGCCCAGCATCTGGATGGGCTTGCCATCCAAGGTGTAAACGATGCATACGGAGGTGTTCCGGTCGGTGACATATATGATGTCGTTCGCTATATGGATCCCGTGGGCGAATTCAAAGGCGCCGTTCCCCCATGAACTCAAAAGGTTGCCATCCCGGTCGAACACCATCACCGGCGGGTCTTTCCTTTGGAAGGCGTAGACCCGGTCCTGGGAATCGGTGGCCACGGCGCTGACCGTCTCGAATGTGTCATCGCCGGGCAACTTTGCCCAGTCCAAGATCGCCGTATAAGTGTATTTGCCGGATCCTAGCGTAGTCATATGTGGGTATCCTCCTGATGGAGAGTTGCGGGGCAGAACAGCGGCGCGGTGATGGACACGATCCCAACCGGATTTTTCGAAATAGTACGCCTGCGCCGAGGTATTCGTCGACCGCGAATGAAGAGGGCGGGGGCGTCAGAACCAGTGGGCTTTGTCCACGACGTTTTCCAATGGCTTGCCATCGTTGAACCGTTGGCAGTTCTCGATGAACAATTCGGTGCGCCGGTCCTCCAGATAGGGACCCCTTCCGGCCACGTGCGGCGTAATTAAGACTCCATCCATGCTCCACAACGGATGATCAGCAGGCAGTGGCTCTACCTGGAACACGTCCAAACCCGCCCCAGCTAGCTGCCCGTCCCGCAAAGCATCAGCCAGGTCATCCAAAATCACGGTCGCTCCTCTCCCGATATTAATAAAGAAGGCGCTCGACTTCATTTGCCGGAACTGCTCCGCGCCGAACATGCCTTGGGTTTCCGGGGTCTCGGGCACGGTTACGATGACGAAATCGGCCCTGGGCAGCACATCGCCAAGAGCATCGGGACGGTGGATCTCGCTAACGCCCGGTACGGGCCCGGCCGCCCTGGGGTCTACGGCGACCACGTTCATGCCGAACTCGGAGCACAACCGTGCGGTCTCGCCGCCAATACCGCCGATGCCCACCACAACCACCGTGGAATCTGGAAGGTGGATAGTCTCGTATCCGGGAATCCATTGCCGCTGAAGTTGCCTCGGGATATAGACGTGCAATCCCCTCGCGAAGGTCAAGACATATGACATGATGTGGGCGCTAATGTGGTCGTTATAGATTTCCCGGGTATTGGTCACGGTGACGCTGCTTTCAATGAGCGCCTGGTGGTAATAGCCGGCTGTGGGTCCAGCTTGAGGACAGGCGATCCATTTGAGATTGTTCGCCCGTTCAAAAAGTTCGGGTATTATATTGCCAAATGCGGCGTCGGCTTCCCCAATCATTTCCATGGCCTCCCCAACCGACCCAGCAAGGTTGACCTCTATATCCGGGATTGTCTCCTTCAGCTTGCCCGGCCAGGCGGCTATGTATTCCGTTTCTATTCGTCCGGGCGGGTTGAGTATCAGCAGTTTAAACCCCATGACATCCGTCCTCCCTGGCCGGTGATTTAGGATGCAAGTGTAGTTGGGGCATTTCTGAGCGTCAATACGCGGTTTGGCCCCCAAACTATCGTCGGCGGTTGAAAGGAGATAGCCCAGATAAAAGGCCTAAATCACCAGTGAATCAAAGACCACCCGGCGGTGATGTTTCGTTGGCGCCCGTTGAGCAGCACCGGCTGGTCCTGTTTCACCTTGATCCAATAAAGTTTGTCCGTAACCAACGTGGCCAGTTGGTTATCGCTGGTCAATCCTGGGTTGGGACTGAAGTACTGCCAAGATTGGCCATTGCCGTTGTAGGACCAAACAACCAGCAGGTTATCTCCCAGGGGCGCCAAAAGGGCGGCGGTCCCCGGAGCGGGTGTGGGGGTGGGTGAGGGCGGCGGCGCCGGGGTATCCGTCGCAGGAGGTAATGGAACCAACGTAGGAGTTGGGGTTGGCGTGGGAGTCGCGGTGGCCGCCGGAGTAGCGGTGGCTGTAGGAGTGGGCGCCGACGTCGCTGTGGCGCTGGGCAAGGCGCTGACCACCACAAGGTTTACAGTCGATTGCACACTGCCCGCAGTGATATTCACCGTTTGGAGTCCGACGGTCAGCACCGGCACCGCAACGTCAACGGAAAAACTTCCCCCGGCGTCTACGAAGGGCGCGGGCACTGGAAGAACGGATATCCCGCCGAAGGTCATCACGGTAATGGGAGTGTAGCCAGTGTAACTGACGCCCGCGATGGTCACCCGGCCTCCGGTTACGCTGGTGGCCGGAGAGATGGTCAAAGACCGGGGCGATATTTTGTGTTTGGCCGTTGCCGCGGCCACCATGGTGCAGGCGGGAGTGGTGGCGCTGACGGTGTTCGTAGATGAGATCGCCACGCCGCGGTGGTTGGCGTTACGATCACCGAGGTGAACGACCCGGAAGCGTCGGGCAGGACCTTCCCGACCACCTTGCCGACATATGAAATGTCCACATTGGTGCAGAGTCTGTTTAGGCGAGAGGTCCCGGCGAATCCTGAACCCGTCACGGTGATCTTACTTCCCCTGCCGCTTTCCGCGGTGTCCAACGAGATGGAACGGTTCTTGACGCTCCATGGCGCCCAGCCCGACCTTTCCGCATCATCTATGACTTTAGTTGAAGCCCGACTCCAGGAGCGGTCACGTAAGATTCGGGAAGAAGTATCTTGGTGGTGAACCCACCGTCGCTGTCCAAGTCTATGGGATATCTGACGTAGGGCGCTTCCAACAACTTGCCATTTATTTTGATCCCACTTTTACCTTGGCCCGTGATTTGGTGGACCCCCAATGGACCGTTGCCTCCGGGGCTGGTGGAGGGGCTAAAAGCCAACCTCCTGAGGGTAACGGTCTCATTGGGGGACGCCGAAGTAGGGGAAAATTCAATTTTTGCCGCCAACACATTCACGGGTGTGGCGCGTGATCCCCCAAACCCTAGATTGCTCGCCACCAACTCTCCGGGCCCGTAGGGCGCCTCCAGCGGCACCTTGGTGGTAAAGCTTACTTGTCCGGCAGCATCGGTGATTGGTTGAACGCCCGCGGCGCCGAAAATTCCTGGAATTGCAAGACGCGCTCCGGATAGCATCACCGAGCCGCCGGGAATCAAATGCCCCGGAGGGAGTCCGTCCAGAGTAATCTTTATAGAATCGCCGGTATAAACCTCGCTGGGCTCAACGGTCAAACCTGGACCGGTTTGGAAAACGGGCGCGGCAAAGACAAACGCCACCCACCCTAGAAACTCGGACGGAAACCCCGATTCTCCCCAAGTCGTCGTTTTCTTAGCGACGATTGTCGATGTAAGAGTCGGTTCTTGAACCGTATTACAGATACTATCATGCCACATAAGACTATAATACGTCTGTCTGGCGTAGCGCGAAACCCGGCCAATGGCTTTCCGGCCAGACCTCTAGGGACACCAACGTTGCGGCCACCCCGGCGGTGGTCACGATCCGAAAACCTCGGCTCCGGCGGCCCGCATCGTCATGGGTTGCGAGGCCTCTGCTTCCGAACTTCCCGGGTTTGACGCTGTCCGAAGCGCGCCAAACTCTCATGCCCATCCTCCTCATCCCGTGATCTATAACCGGTTGAAAAACCGGCTGAAACTCCGGACCTGATCAAGCGTCAATTAGAAGCTAGCATGGGAGTTATCTAATTTCCAGTGCGTATCCCAATCGACACATTTGGGCTCAAAGGGTATGATTACCGCTGCCGAGCCAAGATCAAAAACCTAAACTAACGGGCCGCCTTGGGCAAAGGCGCTAGAGGAGATTCCAATGCGTGGAGTAGCCATTGTTTCACCGGTACGCACAGCGGTGGGAAGTTTCGGCGGGACCCTGCGGGACGTGTCCGCCGCAGACCTGGGAAGTCTGGTCATCAAAGAAGTGCTGGAACGCACCGGCTTGGATCCCGCCAAGGTGGACGACGTCATTTTGGGCCATGGCTATCCCAGCGGAGAGAATCCCGCCATGGGGCGCCTTGCTTCTTTGAAAGCCGGCTTGCCCATCGAGGTTCCAGGCTATCAACTAGACCGCAGGTGCTCCTCCGGTCTCCAGGCGATCTTGAACGCATCCATGCTAATCCAGACGGAAAACGCCGACGTGGTCATCGCCGGCGGTGTGGAGAGTATGAGCAACGCCGAATTTTACAGCAACGAGTCCCGATGGGGCGCCCGGTTTGGTTCGGTTACATTCCATGACCGCCTGGCCCGCGCCAGGGACACCATAGCCCCCGAAGACCGTTTCGGGGTGATTGAGGGAATGATTGGGACGGCGGAAAATCTGGCCAAGCAATACGAAGTGTCGCGGCAAGAGCAGGACGAGTACTCTCTTCGCAGCCACCAAAGGGCAGTGGCCGCTTCGGAAGCCGGTATATTCGACTCTCAGATCGTGCCGGTGCCCATCCCCCAAAGGCGGGGTGACCCGGTGAACTTCGAAAAAGACGAAGGGCCCAGGGGCGACAGTTCAATGGACGCATTGGGCCGGCTGCGACCCATCATGAGCGATGGCACAGTGACCGCGGGCAACGCCAGCAGCCAAAACGATGCCGCGTCGGTGGTCATGGTCGTCGCGGAAGACAAACTGGAAGAACTGGGACTTACGGCCATGGGCTACCTGCGGGGCTGGGCAGTCACAGGGTGCCATCCCGCTTACATGGGCATCGGCCCCGTGGCCGCGGTGAACAAGGCGATGGGCAAGGTCAACATGTCTCTGCAAGACATGGACCTCATCGAGCTCAACGAAGCGTTTGCCGCCCAGGTCCTCTCGGTGCTCCGGGAATGGAAACTGCCCAACGATGACAAGCTCAACGTAAATGGATCAGGCATATCTCTGGGCCATCCCATCGCCGCCACCGGCGCCCGGATCTTGACCACCCTTCTTTATGAAATGGACCGCCGTGACGTTCAATGGGGCTTGGAAACCATGTGCGTGGGCGGTGGCCAAGGCGTCGCGGCTATCTTCGAGCGGAAGTAAACCCCTCTACCCCTCGTCTCTTATTTGGCGAGCATTTGGCTTAAAAGCAGCTCCCAACCTGTCATCCTGAGTGACGCGGAGCATCTGGGGCCGGGTTGGGCCTGTCGATGTAGAGCGTAGAAGACGCCTCCCTGGTTCTTCGCCTATGCGATGGCTCAGAATGACATTTCCTGGGAAAGCATCTCTCTGCAGAGGTGTCGGGTTGGCGAGCTGAAATTTAGACCTGGGGAAACTATGCCAGATGACGATGTCGCAGATGTTTTACTCGTAGGCGCCGGAGCCTCTGGGGGCGCCTTCGCCTGGAGCCTTGCCGAGGCGGGTATTAACGTGGTGTGCCTGGAACAGGGAGGATGGGTCCCGGACAACCTGTTTCCCATCAGCGAGCCGGACGCCCAACTGCACTTGCAGACCGACTTCCACCCTGACCCCAGCATCAGGCGGCTGCCCCAGGACTACCCGGTCAACGACACGGAAACCCCCATCGCCCCGCTGATGTACAACGCCGTCGGCGGCAGCCTGATACATTGGGGCTCCCACTTCCCTCGCTTTCACCCGTCGGATTTCCGGGTTAAGAGCCTCGACGGCGTGGCTGACGACTGGCCCCTGACCTACGCGGAATTAGAGCCTTACTACGACCTCAACGACCGGATGATCGGCGTCTCCGGGCTTAAGGGGGACCCGGCCTATCCTCCCAAACCAGAACGGCCTTGCCCACCATTGTCCATCCGCCGCGGCGGCCAGGCCATTGCCAAAGGGTTCGACAAACTGGGCTGGCACTGGTGGTCAGCGGATACCGCTATCTCCTCGGTTTCATTCGACGGCCGCCCGCCGGACACCGGGGGGTTCCTGCGCTCGATGGCCAGCACCGATCTGAATTACTGGCCCAAAGCGCTAGCGATGGGGGCAAAATTGAAGACCCACGCCCGGGTGAGAGAGATCCTGGTCGACTCCACCGGGAAAGCAATCGGCGCATTGTATTACGACGAGCAGGGTCAGTTGAAAGAACAACGGGCAAAGGTTGTAGTGCTAGCCTGCAACGGCGTCGGCACCGCCAGGCTCCTGCTCAATTCCACCTCTTCCCAGTTTCCCGGCGGGCTGGCCAATAGCAGCGGATTGGTGGGCAAAAACCTGATGCACCATCCCTGCGGAATAGTCGTCGGCATCTTTGACGAATGGCTGGGCGCCGAACCCGGAAACCCTCGGGGCAGCACCATGTTGAGCCAGGAATTTTACGAGACCAACCCGGACAACGACTTCGTGCGGGGGTACGACCTCCAGGTTTTGGGCGCGGGGGAAGCCCCACTGACCACGGCCCTGGGAGGTTTACTGGGTATGCGGGCGCCCTGGGGAGCGGGCCACCACCAAGAGTTCAACGAGCGGTTTGGCCGGACGGTGGGCTTGACCATCATGACCGAAGACCTGCCCGAGGAACACAACCAGGTCACCCTGGACCCGGAGCTAACCGATAGCAACGGCATCCCCGCCCCCAAGATCAATTACACCGTCAGCGACAACACCAACCGGATGCTGGACCACGGGGTGGACCGGAGCACCGAGGTGCTGGAGGCAGCCGGCGCGAAACGGGTTATTTCTTCCCGCCTGCGCCGCAACGCCGGATGGCATCTGTTGGGCACCGCGCGGATGGGAGACGACCCGGCAAAGTCGGTGGTGGACCGCTGGGGACGCGCCCACGACGTGTCCAACCTGTTCATTATCGACGGCAGCATCTTCGTGACCGGCGCCTGCGTAAACCCCACCACCACCATCCAAGCGCTGGCTCTACGCACCGCCGACTACATCAAAGGCGAAGGCAGGAGCGTAATCACATAGCCTTCTGCCGCCTCGTCCTTTCAGACAAAACACACCAAGAAAGCTCAGGACGACTTTTTCCTATGCGACGGGAATCACTATGGCCGGCGGCGCCCTCAAAATTCGTCCATATGCCCGTAATTTTCAAGGTGTTTCCACCCGGTCAAAACTTGCGTGTCTTGCACGCAACCGGCCTAACGTTCAACGTATAGCCGAATCCCAGAGACGCTCCCGGATCACCGGACCTAACTACACAAATCCGCCACCTAGGCGGCTGGCCGCATAAGCGGCCAGCTTTTCCCGGTAGACATCGATGGAATGGTCTTTAGCAGGAGATCTCCAATTGGCTATCAATGCCGGCCAATACCAGAAAAATCGGTAAATCACGCTGGGGTTAGAGAGGACCTGGAGATTGTCATAAGGGATTTTCGCACGTCGAATGAAACGCATATCCCCGTGGTGAACGTATTTGGTGATTTTGCCGATTAATCCCCTTAGAAGTCCGATCGCTGGAAAGTTTAAAAACCGTAAAACGAACAAGAGAATAGTTGGGATATAAGCTGGAGGAATGCGCGGAACAAGGTCGTTGGAATTCACCACTCTATATATTGGGGTCTTGATAAACCGGGCAAACCCGAATCTAGCAACTCGAGGAGACCCGAAGGTATAGTTTGCTCCACGCGAGCCTGGTCCGATCTCTCTGGTTGCAATCAATGCCAATGCCCCACCCAAACTGTGCCCGGTCAGATAAAGCGTGTGGCCGTCGGCCAGCAGGGGGTCCAATTTTTTACGTATCGACGATTCGATGGCATCAAACGCTGCCTGAAATCCCGAGTGTATCTCAACTCCTGACACCTTCCGGTGGATAATATTAATATTGGTGAGCCAATCCTTCAGACTCTTAGTCCCCCGGAAACTAAGAATGACGACATCTTCGTCTCCGAACGGTTGAACCGAAGAACCGTCTCCCGAGGTTGAAATCGCCAAGAAAGCCTGAGTGTCAGTAGGCTCATCGCTAAAAATCCCCGCCAACTCAAAACCTCCCCTGGCTAGATCTTCCTGGAGTGTTACCGCGCATTCAGGAAGATCAGGGAGCTGGTCTGGTTCGCCTTCATCGTCTACGCCAGGAGACAGAAGTCTTGACAGCACACCGTCCAGCTCGGCTTGCGTCATCACTTGATTATCGGCACCCTTTTCAAACCCATAGTAGGCCAGTTTCGACATCTCAGACATCAGGAGCGCCGTTCGATCCGACCACGCAGCTCGTTTGGTTGGGATACTTAATAAGGAGAGATCGCTAAATACTTGTCGTGGAACAACCATTTGCACTCCAATTGAGTAAGAATCTAACCATAAAGTCCATGCAGCGAAGCCTTAGTTGCCGATATCGAAATCTCTACAAGGAATAATTGGGTTTTACTATAAATTCGATTGACACATGTGTCAAATATACGAATATTAAACTCACATATCGTTTTCAATCAATATTTCACATCAGGTAGCTTGGATTGGGCATCAGCCCAGATTCCCGGGCTAACCACCCGTATGCGATAGGTGAAATCGCCCTTTCCCCGACCATTGACACCTCCAGGGGTAGACTCTAGGATTACCCCCTGCCGATACAAATAGAATCTCCCATCTTCCCATCCAAAAGAGAGGTAATTAACATGGCTGATAGCTACGGCGAGGACAATTTTCTTTATACCCATGTGGACGATTGGGTCAAGCTGCCCGCTGATGTAAAGTTGCTGGAATGCCCCGGCGTGGCGGTGGATTCTCAAGACAATGTCTATGTGCTGACCAGGGGGGAGCACCCCATAGTCGTGTTCGACAAAGACGGCAATTACATACGCACCATTGGCCAAGGCGCCTTCAGCAACCGGACCCACGGCCTGTATATGGCCCATGACGATTCCATACTGGCCGCCGACGACGGGATTCACACCATCCAAAAGTTCAACAAAGAAGGCGACAAGCTGATGGAGATCGGCGAGAGAAACCACCCGGCGCCCATCTGGAGCGGTCAGCCTTTCAACCGGCCCACCTCCGCCGCCATCATGCCCAGCAACGGCGACGTATACATTTCCGACGGTTACGGCAACAACCGGGTGCACTGCTATACCGGGTCAGGCGAATACAAATTCTCATGGGGAGAGTCGGGCATCGACGCCGGCCAGTTTATGAAGCCCCATAACATCGCCATTGACAGCGACGACAAGGTCTACGTGGTCGACCGTGAGGCCCACCGAATCCAGATCTTCGACGCCCGAGGCAACTTCATCACCATGTGGAACAACATCCACCGCCCCGACTCCATGGTGCTGTGGAAAGACAATATCTACGTTGGCGAACTCAATGGAGTGGGACCAGTGGGCGGCCCGCCGGGTCTGGGGCACCGGGTAACGGTTTACGATCTGAACGGAAACCGTGTTTGCATGTTTGGAGCCCAGGAAGAGGGTGAAGGCCCCGGCGAGTTCATCGCTCCCCATGGCATCGCCGTGGACTCCAAAGGCGACATCTACGTGGGCGAAGTGTCCTACACCATCCGCGGCCAGCACATGGACCCGCCCAGAGAACTGCGCAGCCTCTCCAAATACGCGCGCCAGTGGTAGCGGGTAGCTGTAAGCAATCAGCGGCCAGCCAAAATCCGATGGCTGGCCGTCTTGAAACTCAGATCCCTCAGATGTTATCAAAAGTGTGCTCGCCTGGGCGCGAATTTCGCCGTGGGAGGCATGAAAGCTGACGGCTGATAGCTGAAGGCTGACAGCTTATGAACGACACCACAACCGTCCAATGGGACGATTCTCTGGAAGCCATCGAAAAATGCTATGAACTGGGCTGGACCGACGGCCTGCCGGTGGTTCCGCCCACCCAGGCCAAGGTAGCCCAGTTTTTAGAGTCAGCCGGATTGTCCGAATCCGATCTCGTCGGCGAAATACCGGAACGCCGCCGCCAAATCACCGCCGGCAAGGTCGCCGCCAACGCCGTCATGGCCGGATGCCTGCCCGAATACCTCCCCGTGGTGGTGGCGGCGACAGAGGCCATGCTGGACCCGGTCTTCAACCTGGTCGGCCCGTCGTCGAGCATGGGCGGCGCGGCCGTGCTGGTTCTGGTCAACGGTCCGGTAGCCGGGCGCGTGGGCATCAACTCCAGAAATAACCTTTTCGGCCCCGGCAACCGGGCCAACGCCACAATTGGCCGGGCCATTCGCCTGATCCTGATGAACGCCTGCGCCGCCGTGCCGGGCCTGTTCGACCGGAGTGTCATCGGCCATCCCGGCAAATTCAGTTACTGCATAGCCGAAGCGGACACCGAGACCCACTGGACGCCCCTCCACGTGGAAAGGGGCTTCTCACCCAGCCAGAGCGCGGTTACGGTCTTCGCCGCCGAAAGCCCCCGGCAGGTGCGGGCCACCGGGCGCCCCGGCGCCATACTCCACGCCATCGCCGACGTTGCGTCATCGTTGGGAACCAGCATGTCCACCTCCGGGTCGGTGGGCGACCGCTCGGCGGGGCTGCGGCAGGGGCAGATCGTGGTCACCATAGCCGGCAACAGCAACCTCTGGAAGGATTGGAGCAAGGACCAAGTGAGGAACCACCTCCATTCCCGAATACGGCGGTCGGTGGCCGATTTGAAAGACGCTCAAGTACTCCCCGGAGATCCGGAAGCTGCTGACGCCGAAACGTTCGTGTCTTTGATACCGGAACCCCAGGACGTCCTTTTGGTCTTCGCCGGCGGCGAGGAATCCAACATGTCGTCGGTGATACCTAGTTGGGGACCTAAAATAGGTTCCACCGCGGTCACCAAGGAAGTTCGTTAGCCGTCACCCGTCAGCCATCAGCTTTCAGCCGAACCACATCACCAAACCTGACGGAGGAGTTAGTTGTCGCAAAACCCTGACTACCGGCTAAAGGGCAACTCCTGGGGGCATGTAATTGTGATTGGGTTTGCCCGTGCAACTTCGAGGCGCCGCCTACATATGTCAAATGCGAGGGCACTTACGTGTGGCACGTGGAAGGCGGCCACTACAACGGCGTCACGCTGGACGGAGCAACATTCTGCCAAATGAGCGCTTTCCCCGGCGCGATCCATGAAGGGCAGGGGACCACGTTGGTGCTGATTGATGAGCGGGTACCGGCAGACCAGAGACCTGCCATCGAAGCCATGCTGGTCGAAATCCCTCCTTTTGCTGTCTTCTATGACCTGACTTCCAACTTTCTAGGCTTCCGTTACGCGCCATTCAACTTGCATCTCGACGGGCTCAACAGCAGCCTGGAGGCGCCCGGCATTTTGGAGTTGAGCCTGACGCCCATAATTAATCCGGTGACCGGCGACGTGGAGCTGGCCACCCTGGAGAAACCGACGGGGTTCACCTCCAAGATCCAAGAACTCTGCAGTACGGGGGTTCAGCGGCTAACGGCGGAAGGGATGTCCTTCGAATGTCCAGGCAAGTACGGCGAATTCTCACTGTTTGATTACCCGTTATAATATAAGGCGGCAATCGGGTCCGCCCGCCCGTCTGGTGACATGATAGGCCGCGGCAGCGACGATTAACCGCTGGAAAGCCAACAAAATCTCACTAGGTTCAGAAGAGGATTAGAAAATGGCTCAGACTAATGAACACGTTCTAGTGAACCCAACTACCCAGGCCATCGTGGCGCCCTTTGACGGCGCTCCCCGCCTGCCGACCATGGCGGGGACCCGGCTGGGGATCATCGACGACAGCAAACGCAACGCCGACGCACTGCTGGAGGAGTTGGTGGACCTGCTGGAAACCCGTTACGAGATATCCAGCGTCAAGTGGCACCGCAAGCCCAGCGCATCCCGGCCGACCGACCCGAAGGCCATCGCGGAATTGGCCCAGGAGTGCGACTCAGTGATCATCGCCATTGGCGATTGAGGCTCCTGCAGTGCGTGCAGTGTGCACGACGGAATCCACGTGGAGAACGCAGGAATCCCTTCCGCCACCATATGCACCGACCGGTTCATTCCGACGGCCCAGGGAATGGCCAAGATGTGGGGCGCTCCCGATTATCCTACCATCTTCACTTCTCACCCAATAGAAAACCTCAACCGGGAGCAGATCCGCCAGCGGGCAGAAGAGCTAGCGCCCATAGTGGTTGGAATCTTGACCGGCGGCGGTTAGCTATCAGCAAATATGGTCCCCCTAGCCCCCCCTTTGCAAAGGGGGGGCTAGGGGGATTTACCTCGCTATGCCCGCGACCTTTCGTCAACCGAAAGCGACAGCCATCCCTGCTGGCTGCGCCTTACTCACCGACTCCAACAGGTTCAGGTAGATGGCCTCAGTCTCTTTAGACGGCTCACTGACGGCTTCCGCCCTGTTGCCGGTGGCGGCGTAGGCTCGCATTAGGCCTTGATAGGTCCGCTCCCGGTACGGGTCTAGGTCGACCGCTCTTACCGCTGTTTCTACCGCGGATTGTCCTTCACCCACGGCTAGCTGCATTTCGATCAAGCAGTCTAAAGACCTAACCAACTGGCGTTCTAGCTTCCTTCGCTGAGAATCGGGCCAAAAGCCATTAGACCCCTGGCAAGAATGGCCGCCCGGCGATGGACGTGGCCACGGTGGCCGGGCCCAGCGCACTGCCCGGATCGCCCGACCTCACCGCAGCCTCAGCCCGGTCCAGCGCCGAAGTTGCCGCTTCCACATCGATCCACACGTCGAGCGGAAGCCGGACTTGGTACTGCTCCAGGCCGCGAGACAGTGATAAGCCATGATCCTGCATCGTTTTCGACGAAAGCAGAGTCCCCAGCTTGCTGGTGAGCGGGCTTAGTCCGCTTTCCCAAGCCGGCGAGAGATCTTCGGGCCACAGCACCGCAGCCAGCTCCTCCTTGGAGACGGGCCTGTTCCGTTCCCATACAAGGTAGGTAAACAGCAAACGGCCTTGTTTGCCCCGGAACTGCCGCTCCGCAACCACAGTGATCCCATCGGCTTCTATGGACAGCCGCCCGGTGAGGTAGATTCTTACCCTCACGTCATGCCAAGCTTTCGCCAAATATTCGCCAAAGTCACGGGTGTAATATCCGGTTTATTATAACGGCCATTCCGAATACGCAGGAGGATGATCATGGCGAAGGTAGTCAACTGCCCGTGTGGCGAGAGGATCACCGGTGAACACCGACGATGAACTGGTCAAGCTGGTCCAGGCTCACGGGAAAGAGGTGCATCAACGGGAAGTGAGCAGGGAAGACGCTCTGGCGATGGCGCAGCCCGCCGAATAGAGGCCCTCGTTCCGGCCTCCGCTACACCAATGCGGAGGCCGGACCACCCGATATTTTTGTGGCCCCTGGCGTGGGCATAGGGTTTATTGCGCAATTTGATGGCCGATCGTCTGGCTCAAGCAGGCTATGGAGGTTCAAACCAACAATGAGAACGTCAACCAAAACATTGAACAAGATGCGAATATCGCTGGCGCTGCTGACGGTTGCCCTTGTATCTGTCGTGCTCGGCGCCTGCGGCAGTCAAGCTACGTCTGCCTCTGAGGTCAACACGGCCGTAGTGAGCCGGTTCATCGAAGCATTCAAGAACAACGCCAACCAAGGCATCGTGGATGAACTTTTCACCCCTGGGTTTGTGCATCATCTGCCAGACCCCAGGCTTCCAGCGGGAAAAGAAGGCCTAAAACTTGTCGGCCAATCGATAGTGGGCGCGTTTCCCGACGTGAATGTCACCGTGGAAGACCTGCTGTCCGACGGGGACAAGGTGATCGAACGGACCACTGCACGGGCGACGCACACGGGGGAGTTCAACGGGATCCCTCCAACCGGGACCGCCGTAACCTGGACGGAGATTCACATCTACCGGCTGGAAGACGGCAAGATCGCCGAGATGTGGTCCCTTTCGCCCCGCCCTTTGCAAAGGGGGGTTGGGGGGATTTAAACGCCTCATCAGCCAACCAACCAAACGCCAGAGACCCTCTTCGGCAACCCAAAAGCTGACAGCTGAGTGCTGACCGCCTCAACTCCGCATGCTGGGCGGCAGCAAGTTGGGGATGGATTCTTGTATCGGGTAAGTCTCGGTGCATTTATGACAGATCAACCCGCCGGTGATTACCTCATCCCCTTCCTCGGCCTCAACCGTTAGCTCCAATTCACCCTTGCACACCGGGCAGGCTAGAATGTCCATCAACTCTTTCTTCATTTACCTTCCTCCCAGTCCTAGCGATAAGCCGACAGCTATCAGCATTCAGCCAGCCAAACCGGCCTCGAACAATGCGTCGAGCACATCGGCCAACCCGAAGACCACCACACCGATGATCAACACTGCTGTTGTCCCGGACAGGTTGGACCGCCACCTGGCCCACCTTCCTTGGTCCGCGGGAACAATTTCGGGATAACTCCGCCGCCTCAGGAAACGCACCGTGTAGAACATGTACAACGCCAAAACGATCTTGACTGCCAGCACCGCCATGTAGGGAATCGTGGCCGCGCTCGCGGTCAAACGGCTGACCGAAAGAATCACTCCGGTAAGCAGCAGAACTCCGATGGCTGTGTTGACCAAGCTCCGGAATTCTTGGGCCGTGGCGTCGCGTTCCCGCGAGTCGCCGTCCCCCGCTTGCTTGCGGCTGGGCCGAAGCACCAGCACGTAGAAAATACCGCCGCCCACCCACGCGACCGCAGCCAGGGCGTGGATCCACCGGATGGCTACCAGAATCCAGTCCAGCACGTCCATGGGGTCGATCAGTTACGGCGTCGTGGCCGGACGCAGCCGCTCGTTGGCCGGATCAACTCTGATCCATGGCCTGGACCAGGAGGGTAATTTCCTCGGTTTCCAACGCACTGACCATTGCACTGGAGACGCGGCCCGACTTGTCGATGAAATAGGTCTTTGGGAAGTATTCCAGCCTGTATGCCTGGGTTATCATCGCGGCGGTGTCGGTAGCAAAATCGTAGGTCAACCCCATCTGCTCCACGAAATCTCGGGCGTCTTGCTCCGAATCCAGGCCTCTGGGAACGAAAAGGCCCAAGAAGACCACGTCCTCACCATCCGCCTGCGCCTGTTCCCACGCCGCTTGGAACGCGGGCATTTCCGCCCGGCAAGGCGGACACGAGGGATACCAGAAATTAACCACCACGGATTTCTTGCCAAGTTGGTCGGAAAGCTGGAAATCACCACCGGTGAAAAGAGTAACCCGGAAGTCTTCAGCCATGACCGGCGGCTGGGAGAACCCGGAGCAAGCAGCTAGAAACACCAGAATGGCCACGGCTGCGAGCGCCAGCATCGAGGTTCGGTTAGTCAGGCGCCGAATACGATCTATCATCCAAAACCCCAAAAACCATTGGCTCTTAACAGCTACCGCTCCACATTTTATCCACGGAGCCTAATCGGGTCAACGAGACATCGGCTCGAGAGACGACTTAAACATCCACACTTGACTCCAGGGGCTCACGAACTAAAATCGACTCATCCCCAAAAGCTGGAGGAATCATGGGCCGATTGGACGATAAGGTAGCGCTGATCAGCGGAGGCGCCAGGGGCATGGGCGCCGTGGAGGCCAAGCTTTTCGCCGGAGAAGGGGCGATGGTGGTAATCGGCGACGTGTTGGAGGACGAGGGCCGAAAGACCGAAGCCGAGATCAACGAGATCGGCGGTGAATGCCTATTCGTCCAACTGGACGTGACCAGCGAGTCGAGCTGGCAGGACGCGGTGGTCGCCACCGTCGCCCGTTTCGGCAAGCTGGACGTCCTGGTGAACAACGCCGGCATCTTTCGCACCGAGGGGGTGGAAGAAACCAGCGGCGAGCTTTGGGATCAGGTAATGGAGATCAACGCCAAGGGAGTCTTCCTGGGCACGAAAAGCGCCATCACTGAGCTGCGCAAGGCCAGCGGCGGCTCCATCGTGAACATCTCGTCGGTGGCGGGTCTGACCGGCGGCGCAGGTTCGGCGGCCTACCGGGCGTCCAAGGGCGCCGTCCGCCTGTTCACCAAGTCCACGGCCATCCAGTATGCCAAAGACGGCATCAGGGCCAACTCGGTGCATCCCGGCATCATCGACACCCCCATGACCGCGCCCAACCTGATGGCGGGCCAAGAACGCCGCGACCGCTCCGCCGCGAGGCATCCCATAGGCCGTGTAGGCCAACCCGAAGACGTAGCCTACGGAGTCCTCTTCCTAGCCTCCGACGAATCATCCTTCATGACCGGCAGCGAGTTGGTGATTGACGGCGGGTTGACGGCTCAGTAACGGTCAGCGGTCAGCGGTCAGCGGTCAGCGGTCAGCGGTCAGCGGTCAGCGGTCAGCGGTCAGCGGTCAGCGGTCAGCGGTCAGCGGTCAGCGGTCAGCGGTTGCGGTCAGCGGTCAGCGGTCAGCGGTCAGCGGTCAGCGGTCAGCGGTCAGCGGTCAGCGGTCAGCGGTCAGCGGTCAGCGGTCAGCGGTCAGCGGTCAGCGGTCAGCGGTCAGCGGTCAGCGGTCAGCGGTCAGCGGTCAGCGGTCAGCGGTCAGCGGTCAGCGGTCAGCGGTCAGCGGTCAGCGGTCAGCGGTCAGCGGTCAGCGGTCAGCGGTCAGCGGTCAGCGGTCAGCGGTCAGCGGTCAGCGAACGAATATTCTTCCTTGGTCCTCTTGTCTATACCGGTAATAATATACTTGATCAACCGGGCGGATTCGCTCACAATTCCTGCGATTATTGCAATCAGGTTCTGAGGTAACCAGCCAATGACCTCAATCAAACGCACCTTCGTCACAGGCATAAGCTCCATTTCCGGGGGCGGGAAGACAGCAGTTGCTCAGAGGCTTGCGGAACTATTGCAAGACGCGGTGACCGTCTGCTTCGACGATTACGACGATACCAACGTTCATCCAGATAATCTCGAAGCATGGCTAATCGAGAGTGGGGATTACAACGCCTGGCGAACTCCAATGCTCACGAAAGATCTACAAGCACTGACAACTGGTGACAATATCGACTCTCCCACTGATGGCTCCGAAGTTTTATCTGCCGCATACGTCGTTTTTGATGCTCCGCTGGGGAGAGCACACCACGACACTGGAAAGTTCATCGATTTCATGGTTTTCATCGACACTCCGTTTGATGTTGCTATGGCCCGCAGGCTTTTGCGCGGCATAGCCAACGCCCCAGCAAACGAAGCTGCCGAGAACATCGAAGTCGAACTCACATCGTACCTAAATGGAGCCCGGACCCTCTATGTTGATTTTCAAGATCGAATCAAACAGGAGTGCGACCTTGTTCTTGACGGCCGTTTAAGCATAAACGAGCTTGCCGAAGAAATACGAGTGAAGATGCCACAACGGTAGCCATCCAGAGGGATTTACCGAAGGCGTCAATAAAGGATTGCCACGGGCACCAACGCCTTTAACTTGACGTTAGCCGCGATTTAAAACCCAATCGGCCACACAGCTTAAAGCCCCCAAGCCTGACCGTCAGACTCAAAGCTGTCAGCGAGCGCGCAGCGCTACCGCCCCATGGCGTAGCCGTCGCGGCGGGGGTCGGCGCCGGCGTATAGGGCGCCGGACTCCTGGTCCACTTTGATGGCGCACATGCCGCCCATGCGGGAAGTCCAGTCGTCCCAGACCTCCACATCGTGTCCCCGGCTGCGCAGGTCTTCTACGACCCCGGCGTCTATGCGGCCTTCCACGCCCACTAGACCCGGATTGTAGGCATGGGGCCAGAAGGAGTTGGGGAAGCTCCAGGTGGACGCCCTGGGGGCCTCGATGGCCTGCTGCGGATCCATGCCGAACTCGATTATATTCAAGAAAGTCTGGACCATGGACTGGCATTGGACGTCGCCGCCGGGAGTGCCGAAGGGCATCAAAACCTTGCCGTCCTTCATGGCCAGGGCCGGGTTGGGGGTCAACCGGGGCCGCTTGCCGGGCTGCAGCGAGGCGGGATGGTCCGCGTCCAACCAGCTCTGGGAGCCCCTGGAAGACAGGATGAATCCCAATCCCTTGGCGATGGGAGCGTTGCCCAGGCTGTCGCTGGGAGTGGCGGAAAAGGCGTTGCCCCAACGGTCGACCACGCTGACGTAACTGGTGTCGGCCTCCAGCCTGCCGGCCACGGGCTCCGGGTGCGCCGGGGTCCTGCCGTTGGACTTGCCGCCTTGGTAGGCCCAGGCGTCGCCGGCGGCGGGCATCTCCGGGTTACCGCGGTTGGGGTCGATTAATGCGGCGCGTCGGGCCGCGTAGGCGTGGGAAAGCAGGCCTTCCATGGGCACGTCCACGAAATCCTGGTCGCCATAGAAGCTGTGGCGGTCGGAGAACGTCAGTTTCAGGGCCTCCAACACCGTGTGGATGTAATCCGCGCTGTTATGGCCCATTGCCTGCAGGTCGAACTCCTCCAGGATATGGAGGGCCTGGATGTTCGCCGGCCCCTGGCACCAGGGACCGCAGGCGTAAAGGTCGATTCCCTTGTAGGAACCCACAGCCGGCGGCTCCACCCCGACGTGGAAATCGGCCAGGTCTTCCATGGTGAGCAGGCCACCCTGCGATTGGCAAAAATCCACCATCTCCTGGGCGATCTCGCCGTGGTAGAAGAAGTCTCTGGCGGCTTGGATGGCGTCTTCCCGGCCTCGAGAAGCGTTGTCCTTTTCTACCTGGATCAAGCGTTGGAAAGACCGGGCCAGGTCTTTTTGCACCAGGACTTCGCCTGTCTCCAATGGCTTGCCGCCGGGAACGAATATCTCCTGGGTGCTGGGCCAGGGCAGCCCGCCACCCTCGTCGCCGACAAAGGCGTCGCCGGCCCGGGACAATGCCCGGTTCAGCGAAGCGGGGATGGGAAACCCGCCCTCGGCAATCTCCAACGCGGGAGTGAGCACCTGCTCGAAGGTCATGGTCCCGTAGAGCTTGATGGCCGTCAGCCAGGCGTCAGCCGCGGCGGGCGTGACGGTGCGCAGTATGCCGCCGGGGATTTCCCCGCCGTGATGCTGGTTGAAATATTCGATGCTGGAGGCTTTGGGCCAGCGGCCCAGTCCGCTGATGGTGACGGTCTCTTGCTTGCCCGCATGGTGGATGAGTATCGGCGCCACGCCGGCGAAGCTGGTGTATTGGGGCAGCACCACGTTGAGGGTGATGCCCGCGGCCACGCCTGCGTCAACGGCGTTTCCGCCTTGCTCCAAGATCCGGTAGGCTGAAGCGGTGGCGAGATAGTGGCCCGCGGCGGCCATGTGGGTCTTTCCGGTGATTAGGGGACGGTAGGTGCGGATTCCAATTGCCAAGTCACGCCTCCGGGACCGCCCCAGACGAGACGGCCATGGTAATAATCTTATGGGCAACCAATTGGTTCAACCGTTGGATTATATACCGGTGGCCGGTTTAGCCCGAATCCACCGATAGAGGGCGTGTCGCGACAGGGCGGATAGGGAAGGAAGTGCTCCTCTGAATCTGGGATAATGGTTTTATAACAGAAAACCGACCAGAAACAAGGAGCACCCAATAGATGCTACCACGCAACCACCTCGACCGCATCCACATCACCTTCGACGTAACTGTTCAGACTTGATGAGGTGAATTGGCTCAAAGCCGTTGGAAAAACGCTGGCATGGCCGGGGGAGTTGTGGCATACCAGGGAGGTGGACACTGAACTAGACCTGAACGCGGCGAGTCGCGAAACTCTGCTGGAGATAATTGCCGGCCAGCGGGCAGTCATTGCCGATTTGCAAAGGCGGATTGGGGTTCTGGAATCCCGTCCCAACCGGCGCGGGTCGTCGGGGATGCCGGGTAATCAGCCGCACTCCAGCCGGCAAGCGCCGGAGAAAAAGGAGCCCAGAAAGCCGCGCCGCCATGGCTTCGCCCGCCAGCGCATGACTCCTACCCGGCGGGTGGAGCATGCCGTGGCGGTCTGTCCCGACTGCGGGACTCACCTGAACGGCGGATGGGTACAGCGAACTCGGGAAGTCATTGAGCTACCGGTGGCTCCGGTAGAAGTGACCGAGCACGCCCTGGTAGCCCGCATCTGTCCGGTATGCCAGCGGCGCCGGCTGCCCAAAGAGGCCCTGCAGGGGGTGGTTCTGGGCCAGCAGCGCCTGGGGGTCAATCTGGTAAGCCTGATGGTGACCCTGCGGGAGGAGGGACGGTTGCCCATAAGAATCATCCAATGGTACCTGGAGAGCGTCCATCAGTTGCACCTGAGTGTTGGCGCCATCGTCCAGGCCGTCCATGGAGTAGCCCGTCAGGCTGAGACGGCGGTGCGAGGGATGCTCGAGCAAGTCCGCGCCAGTCCCGTGGTGCAGGGCGACGAAACCGGCTGGCGCCAGGACGGGAGCAACGGCTATGTTTGGACCTTCAGCACTCCCAGCGAACGATACTTCCTGCGTCGGGGTCGGGATAAGGGGGTGGTGGATGAGGTGCTGGATTTCTCCTTCAGCGGAGTGTTGGTCAGTGATTTCTACGCGGCCTATAACCACTACCCGGGCCTGAAGCAACGGTGCTGGGCTCATCTGCTGCGGGATATCCATGACCTGAAAGGGTTGTACCCAGAAGACGCTGGGCTGGCTCAGTGGGCCGAGGCGGTTCACCAGGTCTACACGGAGGCCAAGGCCTCGGTCCTTCCCCGAGCCCAGCCAGGCCATCGCACCCAGCTAATGCTGGAGGAGAAACTAATGGTCTTGGCGCGGCCTTTCCTTAAAGATCCCCTGGCGGTTCAGGCCAAGCTCTGCCGGCGCATGGAACGGTTCATCAAGGAACTGTTTGTCTTCGTGTCGGACCCAGCCGTGCCCTCAGACAACAACGCCGCCGAGCGGAGCCTGCGGCATCTGGTAACCAGTCGCAAGATCAGCGGCGGCACCCGCTCAGGGCAGGGCGCCGACAGCAAGATGACCTTGGCATCCCTCTTTGGCACCTGGCGGGCCAGAGGTCTCAATCCCCTCCTGGAATGCCGCCGGTTGCTCACTTCCCCTCAACTCTGAACAGTTTCCCTTCGACGACCACCGCCTGGTCAACAATGCCGGCCTGCTCCTTCCCGCCACCTTGGCCTTGCACCTCGGCCTTTCCCAACTGGTTGACCGGCGCCTGGACCTGGGCCGGGCCCCAGGCCGAGCCAACACCGGTGACAAGATGATGACGCTGGTGGCATCTGCGTTGGCGGGCGGCGACTGCATCGACGACGCCGATGCGCTGCGCGCCGGCGGGACAGCCTGCACCCTGGGCAGTGTGGTCAAGGCGCCCTCCACCCTGGGCGCCTTCCTGCGCAGCTTTCGCTGGGGCCACGTCCGCCAACTGGACCGGGTGAGCCGCGAGTTGCTGGCCCGGGCCTGGCAGGCCGGAGCCGGACCCGGCGACGCACCATTTACCATCGACCTTGATTCGACGATCTGCGAGACCTACGGACTGGCCAAGGAGGGCGCCCGCCACCACGGCTACACCGGCGCCCGGGGCTATCACCCGCTGTTGGCCGTCGCCGCCGGCGCCGGCGACGTGCTGATGTCCCGGCTGCGCGAGGGCCGCGCCAACACCGCCCGCGGGGCCGCCCACTTCCTGCGGGAGACGGTGGGGCGGGTGCGCTACGCTGGCGCCAGCGGGCAGATCACCCTGCGGGCCGACAGCGGCTTCTATACCCACGCCGTGGTCGCCGTCTGCCGCAAGCTGGACGTGCGCTTCTCCATCACCATCCGCCAGCACAAAAGCCTGCGCAATCTCATCGAGGCCATACCCGAAGCTGCCTGGACGCCGATTCCCTACTGGATGGACGGCGCCGCCGCTGTGGCCGAGACGACTTATACCCCCTTCCAGAGTGAGCCGGACGCCGCGCCGGTGCGGCTCATCGTCCGGCGGGTGCAGCCGACCCCCGGTTCCCAACTGGCCCTCTTCGCCACCTACAGTTATCACGGCTTCATCACCGACCGGGACGGAGAGACCCTGGAACTGGAGGCCGACCACCGCCGCCACGCCGAGATCGAGAATGCGATACGCAACCTCAAGTACGGCGTCGGGTTGAACCACATGCCGTCCGGCCGCTTCGCCGCCAACGGCGCCTGGCTGGCCGTCCAGGTGATGGCCCACAACCTGGCCCGCTGGACCGCGCGCATCGGCCTGGGCGAGCAGATCGTGACCACCAAGACCCTCAGGCGACGGTTCTTCTCCCTGGCCGGACGGCTCACCCGCTCGGCGCGCCGCCTCACCCTGCATCTGCCCCAGCGCTGGCCTTGGGAAACCCAGTTCAGTCGCGCCCTGGCCCGGCTGCGCGCCCTGCCACTCCCAGCCTGACGACCCGTCTGCAACTGACCCGCCATCCGGCCAACTGAACGTCCCGGCAAACTCGCGCCAGTCCCGGTCCGCGAGCGCCTCTTCCCGTGTCCTATCCCGCCATCTCGCTCAGCACAGCCACTGCAGACCGCCATCGGCGCCCCCAAAAGCGCCTGCGACCGCCCGCCAACCTCCCGTCTACCCGAATTCGAGCCCGGATCATCGCGCCTGCAACTCCCTCCCCCCTCTTCCGCTGTCCTCACCCCCTCCATCCGGGTCCATCGGTGGATTCGGAGTAAATCACCGTCAAACCCATTGTTCGACATTCTCGAGCGCCTTGGTCTCTTGCGCTCCAAAATGGAGGTGCTGGCGACAACGTCTAATTTGGGATAAATTTTGGGAGCACCAAAAGGACTTCTATTTGGCTATTACAGGACGCGCTATGAGGTTCGTTGTGATAGATTTTATTCGGAAGAGGATTTCTAACGAGGACTTGAAGAGCATTCGGAATCAAACATACGAAGATTACCGGGAAGAACTAGGCCATGGCTACGAAAGCGAAGCAGCGACCACAATAAGTTAGTCTAAAAATTACAACTAGTAGTCACTAAGGGACCCCGCAGCATTCCTCTCGCTGTGGGGTCCTGCTTTGTTATTGCAGGTCTGAGTGCAATCAAACAGGCTAAAGCATCCTTCAACCGTTGGAAAGCCGCGTCCCAGGCCCGAGATATGGACGGGGTGGTCGCTGAGATGCATTTTCCGCATCGGAGGCTATCCGGAGACAACGAATTCCAGGTATGGCGGACTGCGGACGATTTTCGGGCTACTCGCGGGGAAACCTTGATGGCGCATCTAAGCGCTCAGGGATGGGACCACACAGCCACAACTTCGATTGATGCCGTTCAATCAGGCCCGGATAAAGTCCATCTAGCCATAGGTCAGTCGAGACGCTGGGCCGACGGTACCGAGTACAACGCGTTCCCTACCCTCTGGATATTCACGAAAATCGATGGACGATGGGGCGTTCAATTCCGCTCTTCATTTCTCTCAGAGCCGGTGCAGCCACCTGGAGAGGTATCAGAGCAGCTTACTTAGACCGACCAGGCATGCGGAGAACTCGCAATGTTTGCAAGTAGTGAACAGACGACCCTGGTCCCCTCCCACCCCGAAACACCTGACGAAAAGAGGCAGCGAATGACGTCTTCCGGCTTGAACCTCACCTGGTGCGCAGGGGGCATTCGAGCGTAAACTTTAATGGGGTAATTGCGTAACGCTCGTCACCATGAGCGGTGGTGTTGAGTCATGTCTTTTGGTTTGAACCCGGTTGATGCTCAAAAAATGGGTTCACCTCCACCACCGTTCGTCCTGAGCCTGTCTAAGGATTGCCCATTTTAGAACCACGCGCGTAGAACCACGCGTCTGAGGCCTTCCACTACCAGTCGATCTCAATTCCCACTGGGCAGTGGTCCGAGCCCATTACATCGGGCAGGATGAAGGCATTGCTTACGCTGGGAACAAACCCTTGGTCAACAAAGAAATAATCTATGCGCCAGCCAACGTTCCTATCCCTGGCCTTTGTCATCTGATCCCAGTAACTATACTGGTCCGGCTTTTCGTTAAAGATCCGGAGAGTATCAACGTATCCCTTGGCCACGAGCTGGTCCATCCAGGCCCGTTCCTGGGGTAGAAAGCCAGATACTTTTTGGTTGGCGTCGGGCCTGGCCAGGTCGATCTCTTTGTGGGCGGTGTTGTAGTCCCCGCACACCACTATGTTCTTGCCCCGCTGGCGGGTGCGTTCGGCGAACTCCAGGAAGGCGTCATAGAATTCCATTTTGTAGGTCAGACGGTCATCTCTGGAACGGCCATTGGGGAAGTATATGTTGAACAGCACGAATTTGCCGTAATCGGCGATCAAGACGCGCCCTTCGTTGTCAAATTGGGGAATGCCGAAACCGTGGGATACCGATTCAGGCGCCGGCTTGGTGAATATCGCGACGCCGCTGTACCCCTTGCGCTCCGCCGATGAGAAGAACTTCTGATAACCGGCCACTTCCAGCACTTCGGGCGGTATCTGTTCTTCGTTGAGTTTCGTCTCCTGGAGGCACAGGATGTCCGGGTCTTCCTGGGCAAGCCAGTCTAGGAATCCCTTGCGGTGTACGGCGCGCAACCCATTGACGTTCCAAGAAAGAGCTTTGATCCCGCTCATGTTCCACCCCTCTGATTTTACCCAGGCTATTGAAATGCCGCTAAAGCTGGATTTTGCCATAGGCGGCGCCCGCTGGCAACCAGGATTTGGCAGGCGGGCCGTTTGGCGTTCTCTGGCCAATGCGATTACGCCGCGCGTTGTGGTCGAGGGAACGTTCCACCGTCACCTAGATTGACGAGGGCCGGAGCCGGTGTTAGATTCAGCCCAATCAGGCGCGTTAGGTTTCCGATTCTCAACCCGGCGCACCGCCGCCCTGCCGTTCCCCAATCCAACAAAAGCAGCTTAGGTTACCCATTATTACAGTGGAGGTTACCCATGGGTGAGCGTGTTTGGGACCCCTATCTGACCGAACAAGATAAGGCGCATCTGGCAATGACCGGCCACAACCGCATCGGCTTTGGCGAGAACCCGGCCCTGCTTCTTATAGACCTATACCGGTGGGTTTTCGGCGACCATCCCCAACACCTTCTGGACGCCACCGAAGACTGGCCCAGTTCTTGTGGATTGGACGCTTGGGACGCCGTGCCCCACATCCAGACATTGCTTCAAGCCGCCAGGGGCGCCAGGATACCTATCGTGCACATGACCAGCCTGGAGCAGGAAGGTCTGAAGGGCTGGAGCGCGGTCAGGCCCTCATCACGCTCCGCAGACAACAGCCCCGAGGCCCAGGACCGGCGTAACCGCAAGTCGGACATCATTGACGAAGTGGCGCCGCTGCCAGGAGAGCCAGTGCTGTTGAAATCTTCGCCCAGTGCCTTCTGGGGGACGCCTTTGGTGGGGCACCTGACGCAGTTGGGCATAGACACGGTGATAACCTGCGGCGAGAGCACCAGCGGATGCGTCCGGGCCAGCGTGGTGGACGGCTGCACCTACCGGTATCGCATGATGGTGGTCGAGGAGTGCGTGTTTGACCGCCACCAGGCAACCCACGCCATCAATCTCTTCGACATGAACCAGAAATATGCCGACGTCCTGCCCTTGGGCGAGGTATTAGAATTCATGGCTGACTGGCGCGCCCGGAAGGATTCAGCCTAGAACGTTTTGGGTATATTAAAATACGCCAGGCATGGCTTCATAGACAGCCCTAGACCTGTCTGTTTTGCGTAAGCTATTCTGATACGTCTCCCGGCGGCGTCACCGGCTCCGAAAGGAATGAGGAGCGGAACTGGACACCCCACCGTCCGTCGATTTTCGTGAAGATCCAGAGAGTTGGGAATGCGTTGTACTCGGCGCCGTCGGCGTGGCGTCTGGACTGATTGATGGCTAGATGCACTTTGTCCGGTCCTGACTGGAGCCAAGGCACCACATCAACCCCGGGGAGTCCAATCCTTGCTCTAGCAACGTAGGTGTCGATGGCTCGATGCTGACTGGTCTGGTCGAGGTCCCAGGGTTTGCAACGCCGCCTGCAACTTCGCCCTCGATCAAGCAAGAACGAATGAGCCCGGTCTCCTCATCAGTCGGCGCACGGTTCGCCAGTTGCATCAGGTTTTCCATTCCCACACTGCTGCCCAGGCAACGCATCAAATTTGGCGAAGCCATCGCCTGGGCGAATAACGCCCGCGGGTCTAGCGCTTCCACGGCAGGCGCAATCGCGTAAGTCGGTTCAGGCGGCGAGGCAACCGCTGGCAATGGCGATATGCCGCTCGAAATATCCGGGACGCTTACCGCTTCGGCTGTTTCCATAGCGTCTTTGGTTAGGTCCGGATCTGGCGGCTCCGCGGCGTCTGAACCGGCCAAGGAGGTGTTCGGAGATTGGGATGCCCTCGCAGCCCCTGTTGGCTCACTCTTGGTCGATTCGGTGGGAGCCAAGTCTGGCGCATTCACCCCGATTTCGTTTACTGGTATGGGATCGGCCAAAGGATCGGGGTTCGCGCCCGTGGATTTGGCTTTCGGCTCAACGGCTCTGCTTTGATCAGGCGCTGGAAGCAAATGCACGGGGATCACTTCTGGCTCTGTAATCCCTCCGCATGCGGCCGCCAACATAGTAATCAAAACCACAACAGGCAAAATCCTTCGCGAGTTATTCATGTTTCGATGTTAGAAACGGCTCGACTTAGGTTGAAGGGTGTTATCCCACATTCTGAATTGGGAAGGTTGGTGCGAGCTAGCGCTCGACCGGATGTTCCCACTAAAATGGCTCCGCCTAATCGGGGGAGCTATTCACTAGAAACTCGGACGGAAACCCCGATTCTCTCCAAGCTGCCGTTTTCTTAGCGACGATTGTCGATGTAACAGTGGGTTCTTGAACCGTATTACAGATACTATCATGCCACATAAGACTATAATACGTCTGTCTGGCGTAGCGCGAAACCCGGCCAATGGCTTTCCGGCCAGACCTCTAGGCAATCCTAGGCAGGAGGCCTGAGCGGACTACCCAACGCCTCGGTAGATTTCGGTATCCCACTTGAAGGCGGCCCAGGCGAACCAGAAGTGGTTGGCGTGGACTACCGGCGCCAACGTGGAGCCGGTCAAGTCGCCTTTCACCGCTTGACCCAGGATGTTCCACTCGCTGCCGGTTTCTTGGTCTAGGATCGTGCCGCCTTCGGAACGGAAAGTGAGCTTCCGGCCATCCAGGTTGGGGTCGAACACGCCGGTGGCGCCGACATCTCTAGAGTTGGCGATCGTGCCCGAATCCAGGGCTGAAAGGGTCCCTTTTTTGAAGAAAACCGCCACGTCTTGGCCGCCGACGGTCCGGTTGACCGCCCCTTCTACCTCCAGGACAGAAAAGGGAAACGCGATGTCGGCGCCGCTGATGCTTAGCGCCAACACCCTCTCTTTGGGCAACAACCGGCCATCGGGGATACCGTCGTAGAGGAACGGCGGGCGGTCGGCTTGATCGTAGCCGGCATACGGGTTGCGTCCGTAGTCCCTGGGATGGCCGGTATCCTTGGAGAGCACCTGGCTGCCTGGATTTGCGGCTTTGAAATCCGACCATGAGATTATGGAGGCGGGGAGGAATTCGAGCTTCCGGCCGGCCAATTCTCCAATAATGCTTTCTCCGGTCAATTGCTGCCACCACGACTCCGTCTGGCGGTCCCACATGATCAGGTCGCTGTAGCGCAAACTGCCAGAGGTGCCGAAGTCGTAAACCACCCCGTCCAACCGGCGGTCAAAGGCGATGGCCGAGTTGCACAACGGGCAGAACGTCACCGCCACGGGAACGCCGGCGAGTTCGTCATTCACTATTTCGTGCCAGGTTAGTATTTGTAATGGGTAGGCGCGAGTCACTCCGTCTATTTCCAAGGAGATCACCGGCTCCTTGTCGTCAATCCAGTCGTTGGCATCGCTGATCTCGACAAATGAAGGGTGATCTATGGGAGGGATGCCGTCCCGGGGAGGTCCTCCCGAAAGTATCTCAAAGAAGGGCACCGTATGGCGGCTAAAATCAGTCTTCCACCCGCGGGTCGAAATGCTGCTTTCGTCCAGTTCGTCTTGGAAGTTGGGGTCGAGCTCCACCGCTTTGAAAGCTCCTGGTTGGGCAGCGTCAGCCGAGGCCGAAACAGGCGTATCAACCGCATCCGCCTTAGGGGAAACTGCTGCGGCAACGGGTTCGGTGGAAGGAGAAGTTGATGCAGCAATAGAATCGGGTGGCGGGGATGTTGACTCACCGGCGGCCGCTGATGTGGAGGATGTGGCCGTGGCCGCCGGCGCCCCCGCCGACTGGGAAATGCCTGACTCTTGAGGCGCAGCCGCAGGGGTCGCAGCAGTCCCGCCACACGCCACAGCTACCAGGGCCGTTGCCGCGATCAGGAATAACAAACGTCGTCCGTTGGATTTCATCAAACAAACTCCCACTTGATCTTCTGAGTACAATTTAGGCGCTCCGGCCGCCGTGCGCTTCTTCAACTGCCAAATGCCTAAGTAAAACCCGGAGGCTGCTTGCCGTTCACAACAATCCGCCGATGGTCAGCCAATAAAAGACGATGTAGGCTCCAGCGACGACCATCAACCACGAACCCACCGGCTGCACGTAGGGCATTGCCTTGCTCAGCGCTCCAACCATCGCCTGTTTAAAGAAAGCGATCCCCAGTGTCAGCGCCATGATCACGACGCCCATTCCTAAGCCGTAAAGCAAAAATTGTCCGAGGGCGGCAGCCAGGTTTGAAACCGCCAAACTGGTCCCCACCACAGCTAGGAAGATTGGCAGGGTACAGCTTAAGGAGGCGGTGCCGTAGCTCAGACCAAAGATGAAATATCCCTTGATGTTGGTTTTGCCCGGATCCCCCATCCTGGAGGCGGCCCTGGCCGCGAGGTTGGTGTAGAGCTTTCCTCCCCCTACCATCCAGGATCCAGCCACGGCCAGCATGACGCCGACGGCCAACCCCAGCCACGGCAGCACTTCCACCACGAAGGTGCGGGCGCCCAGGCCGATGACTGCCCCAGCCACGCCAAACAATACAACGAAGCCTGCTGTTACAGTCGAGCCCACCAACAACGCTTTGCCGATGTTCCTCGCCGGGTTGACGGTTTCGGCTGCTTCCTGTTCTCCGCCCAAGTAAAGGCCAAGATAGGCTGGCAACATGGCGAATCCGCAGGGGTTGACTGCCGAAACCATTCCAGCGGCGAAGGCGAATCCCAGGGGCGCCAGCAATCCCAGGCCCAAACCGCCCAACCAGGTGCTGGAACTTCCCGACAGGGACTCGACGAAGCCGTTAACTCCGTCGAGTCCGTCGCCACCGCCTATGATCAAAGCCCCCAGAACTGGCGCCGTTAGGGCCACAACAGCCAATAGGACAGGGAGACCGATCTTCTTCCAAACTTGGGGGTTAGCCGGGGCCGTGGCCTTGCCCCCGCTTATTTCTGTTGACATGTTAAAAGACTCCCGCCGGATCGCTTATCAGCGAGTCTATTCGCCGGTAACCGCGGCTGAATATGAGGTTAGAGACGGCATTCGGCTCCATTTTATTATCCTACGTTAGAACGAGTATCGCGGTTGCAGGTGGGTGGACATATCTGATTCGCAAGGGCGGCGAGATTTGGACGATTCCTGAGCCTGAGATGGCAATCGGGTTAAGGCGCCAACAATTCCGCCAGATCGGCATTTACGTTCACGCTGATTTTGCCTGCGCCTGCCGGTTTTTTGGACGGTTTTGCTATGTACCGGCCGCATTGGAAGCATGATAGATAGGAACCATATTGGTCTCTTCCATCGATCAAGTCTCCGTGGCATCTGGGGCAGGCGTGGAATGAATCACTGTGGTTTGCACCTCCATTTGTCGCCAGGCGCGGCCTGATGATTGACCCCATCCACCGTTTTTCCTGGTTACATATATGATGCTTGACCCCCGGCAAAAGGATGCAACCTTCTATAAACATCGCATCAATGAGGCGCCGGACCGGTCGTCAGATAATAAAGGACCGATCGCTGAAACCAAAAGAAGCCGGCCCTAAGGCCAGCCTCTTTGCCGTCGTGTGAGCCGCTTCAGAGCCTGCTTAAAGATTCATCCGGCGGCTTGTTTTGCGGCATGTTTTATCGACTTTGACAGCACCTCATTCATGCTGCCGGAGCGGAAGCCTTCCAGGTCCAGCGTTACGTAGGAGTAGCCTATGGTCTTGAAGTGTTTGCTGATCTTCTTCCGCGTCTCGCCTTCCAAAAGCCCGGAAAAGTCTTCGGGGGCTACCTCAATGCGGGCCACGTTTCCGTGGTGACGCACCCTCAATTGTTTCAATCCCAGGCCTCGTAGATATTCCTCTGCCTCAGCGATGCGGGTCAAGGCTTCCACCGTAACGGGCGTTCCGTATGGGATGCGGGAGGACAGACAAGCCTGGGCCGGCTTATCCCAAACGGGAATATCCAGTTCCCTGGAAAAACCGCGGATCTCCTCTTTCGCCAGACCGGCCTCCACCAGCGGACTGCGCACGTTGTATTGTTTGGCCGCTTCCAAGCCGGGACGAAAATCGCCCAAATCGTCCGTGTTGGTTCCGTTGGCCACCCAGTCTACATGCTCTTCAGAGGCCATCGTGGCCAGATGGGTGTACAGCTCGTCTTTGCAGAAAAAACACCGGTTGGGGTTGTTGGCCAGGTAATCGGGGCGTTCCACCTCTTTGGTCTCAATGACCCGGTGGTTCAGGCCAAACCGCCGCGCCAAGTCTATGGCGCCTTCTAATTCCGAGGGGGCCAGGCTGGGCGATTTGGCAGTTACGGCCAGGGTTTGACGCCCTAAAATCCGGTCGGCGGTAACGGCCAGGAACGCGCTGTCCACACCGCCGGAGTAGGCGACGATGAGCGACCCCATGCCGCTGATTATCTCTTTCAGATGCTCGAGTTTGTCTTGCGGTTGGCTTGCTGAAGATTCTGTCTCGGTCACGTTCGTTTCCCTCTTTCTGAAAATGGGATCCAAATCAACTGCTGGCCTCGGCCAGTGCCATTCGTTATGTATCCTAGATTATAAGGTTGTCTGGCTGTTGTGGACAGGGCGACGGAATCGGCGTTCGGGCCATTCGTGGCTTGGGCAACTGCCGGCGGCGGAGAGGAATGGTATCATCACACGATCTGATCCGAATTCCTAAAACCATTGCCCGGTTTCGCAAGACGATATCCGAGGCAAGCTTGAAAACGTCGGGCTAGGTTCGGCCCCCCGGGTTAGAAAGGCCCACCCTAAACGGATCAAGGAAAACGTTATGAAAACCAGCTCTTCTCGAATTCTGACCACCCATGTGGGTAGTTTGGCCAGGCCTCCCGAATTGATCGAATTGATGTGGGCTAAGGAAACCGGCGGTCCCTATGACCATGATGCCTTGGCGGCGCAGGTAAAAGAATCGGTGGCGGATGTGGTAAGACTTCAAGCCGAGGCGGGAATCGACATACCCAGCGACGGTGAGTATGCAAAGGCCAGCTTCTCAGCCTACGTGAACGAACGGCTTACCGGCTTTGAACCTAGGGCAAGGACGCCTGGTGAAAGCCCCCTTTTGAACTGGGGTAGAGACCGGAAGGCGTTTTCGGAATTTTATGACGAATACGACGGCGCCGCGAGGGATTCCCAAACCAACCCGGTGGTCTGCACCGGTCCAATAGAACAAGTGGGCCAAGAGGCGGTTCGAACCGACATTTCAAATTTCAAAGCTGCGTTGCAGGGAGTGGAATTTGAAGAAGCTTTCCTGCCGGCGGTGGCGCCAGGCACTGTTGAGGGTCAGCGGCGCAACGAATACTACTCCACGGTAAAGGATTACCTTTACGGCGTAGCCGGCGCTATGCGGGAGGAATACAAAGCCATCGTTGATTCGGGGCTGCTGCTCCAGATCGACGATCCCAGAGTGGTTACTCAGTTTGACATGATCGATCCGGCGCCCACAGTAGAGGAATTCCGGAAGGCCGCCGAACTGCGAATCGAGGCAGTCAATCACGCCATCGGGGGGTTGCCTCCGGACCGCATCCGTTACCATTTGTGCTGGGGGAGTTGGCACGGACCCCACACAACCGATTTCCCTTTGAAAGACATCATCGACCTGGTGTTAAAGATCAATGCCGGCGCCTATGTTATCGAAGCCGCCAACCCGCGCCACGAACACGAATGGCGTGTCTGGGAGGACGTAAAACTTCCCGATGACAAGATACTGATTCCCGGCGTCATCGCCCACACCACAAACACCGTGGAGCATCCAGAGTTGGTGGCCTGGCGCATAGAGAATTTTGCGCGGCTGGTGGGCAGGGAGAACGTCATCGCCGGCAGCGATTGCGGGTTCTCCCAGGGCGCCTTCAGGCCACGTGTCCACCCTTCAATCATGTGGGCGAAACTTCGCGCCCTAGCTGACGGCGCTCGGCTGGCCAGCAAAAACCTTTGGTAGACCTTCCATCTAGAAGTTCGCCAAGCTCATGATCCAGATCCGAATCTCAAATCAGGAGGGACTTTGATGGCTAATCCGACACTTCGCACTGCCGTGGGGAATTATGGCCACACCAAGCCTTTGAAAGACGGCGCGGCCGTTTCGCCCCGTTTCGACATGGAGCACATTGATGTGTCCCCGGTGACCAGCATCTTTCGGCGCATGGTGAGAAACCTGGAATTCGACGTTTCGGAAATGGCCCTCTCCACGTATCTCTGCGCCCGCGCCCATGGGAAGACTTTTACCGGAATCCCAGTTTTCCTAACCCGGAGTTTTTACCATGCCGGAGTCTCCTACAACGTGAAATCAGGTATCAAAACCGCTTCCGATCTGGCCGGGCGGCGAATCGGCGTGAGGGGATACACTGTCACTCCCGGAGTTTGGACACGGGGTATGCTGCAAAACGTGTACGGACTAGACCTGAACTCGGTGACCTGGGTCCTTTCCGGAGACGAACACGTGGCCGAATACGTGCCTCCGTCCAATGTGGTCTCTTCTCCCAACAGCGATCTGGTGGCAATGCTGCTTTCGGGAGAAATAGACGCCGCAATCGGCGCCGGAGCCAACGATTCACCGGATATAAAGCCCCTTTTCCCAGATGCTGGAGAGGCCGATGCCCAGTGGTTCAAGGACAGTGGCCTGTATCCAATCAGTCACATGATGGTGGTAAAAAACCGACAGCTTGACGAGAATCCCTGGTTGGCCGGCGAGTTGTTCTCGCTGTGCCAGGCAGCCAAGAAGCCGTATCTGGAGTTTCTGCACTCTGGGCGGGATTTAACCCCGGCCGACCAAGCTCTGCTGAATTTGGCCAATATCGTCGGAGATGATCCCATCCCCTATGGCCTGGAAAGCTCCCGGAAGACTATCGAAACCTTCATCAAATTCAACGTGGATCAGCAAGTGATCCCCGAATCCGTAGACGTGGACGCCATTTTCGCCCTCTAGGATCCGGTTGCCAATTCCCTTGCCTCAGGCGGCCATGGCCAACCACCGCCATGCTTCGGTAGTTCGTTGCTGACTGGAGTGGCTCAGTCGAGGCTCACGATATTCAATACTATGACTCGTCGGGCCTGTCCTGAACACGAGCCTCAGGGTTCAGTGGCGCTCGCCCTATCCGCCCGGGAAGGCAAGCCATGGCATCTCGTCTAGGAGCACCGGCGGGCCATATGAAACCACTTCATCGAACAATTCCTTGAATTCCTGGAATTTTTCCAAGGGGAGCGTATCCCTTGCGCCGAAGACCGCCGGACCTGGTGCGGCGTACTCACACAGGCCGAAATAGCTGGATCGATACGCGAGAATCCAGGGAGTTTGTGGCGTCATCTTGTGAACGTGAATCGCAAAAAAGGACCCCGCAATTGTTGTTGCGGGGTCCTTTGGGGCCGGGGCGTGGAGAGAGAGGCGCCCCGTTCTTTAACCGAGGTGGCCGGCGGGAGGCTCGGCTAGGTGATTGCTAGAGTTTAGATTCAGGCTACGGAAACTAGGTCTTGGCGAAGCCCAACGAGTGGACCATTAGCTACCCCAGATATCTTGTTACACCTGCCTCTGCAATCAAATACCGATACCGTCCCAGTTCGGAGGACGGATGGCGCCGGTTCGGTGAACCGGCGAACCCCGGGAGCCTACAGGCATAAGTGGCCTCGCCGTTGAGCCTGCGCCGGCAATACCTATTCCGCCATCCCCACCGTGATTTGAGCCTCGCACCAGACTTCATCCCTTCAGATCAGGCGCCAAACCGCCACCAATGAAGGCCCAATAGTCACCTGATTTCACCGGCAAACCGACTTCTCTGACGTAACGTGATTGTTAGCCAAATCTACGATCAGTTGGAAGGAAATTCATGGTGCGGAGTCGAGAGAAAGTCACAAAGTTATTCTTCATATTCGCGGTGCTTGCCGCCCTGGCATTTCAGACGGTCTGGCTCAATCGAACCCTTGTTCAGGGGGATAACTCAGCCGCGCTGTTTATCGATGCGGCTCCCCCGAGTGACTTCGAGCCCGATCCCAACCCCGCGATATCCCGCACCAGGTTCGTGACCGTAAACTTCGAACTTTTCTCTGATGCTGAATCCAGCAACTCACTCCTTCTCAACCTATTCGACGACACGTCATATTCCGCGGTCCTTGACCGATCGGTGGGGCGCAACCCAGGCCAGGTCACTTGGATTGGCCACATAGAAGGCTTGGGCAACAGCCAGGTCACCCTGGTCGTTAAGAAAAATGAGGTCTTGGTAGGCAATATCTCATCCGCCGATGGCAAATACGAGGTGCGCTTCGCAGCGGACGGCGTCCATGTCATCAACGAAATTGATGAGCAGGGGTTGCCTCCCCACGCTGACCCCATTGCAGTGAACCCAACAGAGGCCGGAGAAACTTTTGCGGCCGCTTCAACCGCCGCGGAAGCCGGCGAAGACGACGGGTCCCAAATCGACATCATGGTCGTTTACACCCCTGCCGCGCGCACCGCCGCAGGCGGGGTGCTGGCAATGGAAGCGCTGATAGACCTGGCGGTCGAAGAGACCAACACCGCTTTCGCCAATAGTTTGATCAGCCCACGGTTGCGTCTGGTCCATTCGGCAGAAGTCAATTACGTGGAAACAGGCGACATGGGGTTGGACTTGCCACGCCTGAGGAGCACGACCGACGGCTATATGGATGAAGTCCATGCCTGGCGCGACACTTACAACGCCGACCAAGTCAGTTTGATCGAAGCCACTGGCAACTACTGCGGCATCGCCTACCTGATGAACAATGTGTCGTCGAGCTTCCAGTCATGGGCGTTTAGCGTGGTGCACAGGAGTTGCGCCACAGGCAATCTCACGTTTGGACATGAGCTTGGCCACAACTTGGGAAGCCATCACGACCGGCTCAACTCCGGCAGCACTCCGGCGTATCCGTATTCCTATGGTTATCAGGCGCCAGACCTAGCCTTCCGCACGGTCATGGCCTACAACTGCGCGGCCGGATGCCCCCGGATCCAAGCGTTTTCCAACCCGGACGTTTTGTCCGGAGGCCAGCCCATCGGCATCGACTACGAAGCGGACCCGGCCAATTCCGCGGATAACACCAGGTCGATCAACAATACCGCCTACATCTTCGCAAACTTCCGCTTCAGCGGAGACGCTCCCGCGGAACCGCCGGTGGCACCCACCGCCCTCACGGCGACGGCGGTATCCGATACCCAAATAAACCTGGAATGGGCCGACAACGCCGTCAACGAGTCGGGTTTTGAAATCGAACGCTCCCCGGATGGCTCCACGTGGGCTCAAATCACCCTTGTCGGGACCAATGGAGGGTCGTTCTCTAATACTCAGTTGGAAGCCAGCACTGACTACCACTACAGAGTCCGGGCATACAACGCGGCCGGAACCTCGGGATACGCCGGTCCAGTGATGGACACCACCGACGATCCCCCGCCCTTCGTCGACGACATGGCCCAGAGCGAAACGCCCGTGGCCGGGAACGTGAGCGGCAGCTATACGAATACCTGGTCGGACAACGGCGTCTCCCAGACCATCACCGAGCGCCATTCCGGCGGCAAGCCGGCAAACCGCCATAGTTATTTGGAGCACCGGTGGGTCTTCAACGTCCGGGGAGGGAACAGCGTGACGTTGTTCCTCAACGCCTCGGCCAGCGATTCCGGCGAAGGGGACGATTTCGTCTTCGCCTACTCCACCAATGGATCTAGCTATACCGATATGTTGACCATCCCGGCTGGAAACGCCGGTGGAGCGGAGGCAACCTTCCCTCTGCCCAGCGGAACCTCGGCAACGGTATACGTCCGGGTGATGGACACTGACCGAACCAAAGGAAACAGGCAGTCAGACAGTATCTCCGTCGAACATCTTTATGTTCGGTCGGACATCGACGGCGGGGCGCCGGCGCCTCCAACCCCTGATCTGCTTACGGCAACGGGAGCGTCAGCTAGCCAGATCGATCTGACCTGGTCGCATGACTCAGGCGCCGAATACGGGTACGAGATAGAACGCTCCCTAGACGGGGAAACGTGGACGCTGGCCGGAACCGCGGGCGCAGGCGACACGAGTTACAGCGACAAGGGGCTCTCGCCCAACACCGAGTATTGGCATCGTCTCCACGCCTTTAATGGCGCCGGGGATTCAGAAGACTCGAACAAACTATCGGCCACCACCTTGGAGGGCAGCGACATCGCCCTTAGCGCCACCGGTTACAAGGTCAAAGGCGTTCAACATGCCGACCTAGAATGGACCGGCAGGTCTTCGGCCACTATCAAGATCTACCGCGATGGCGTCTTGATCAAAGAAATCCAGACCGGTGAAGCAGAAGCCACAAGCCAGGCGTACACCGACAACATCAACAAAAAGGGAGGTGGGAATTACCAATACCAGTTGTGCGTCGACGCCGCCACGCCGGGCGCCGCCGCGGAATGCTCCAATTTCGCAGCCGTCGTTTTCTAAGAGCTGGCTGCTCGCCAACAACAAGCGATAGATATACGGGGCCATGAGCGTTTAGGCCTGGTCCCGGTTGGTGAATCAGCGACGGTAGCGAATACCTAAGCCCGAATCCACCGATAGAGGGCGTGTCGCGACAGGGCGGATAGGGAAGGAAGTGCTCCTCTGAATCTGGGATAATGGTTTTATAACAGAAAACCGACCAGAAACAAGGAGCACCCAATAGATGCGACCACGCAACCACCTCGACCGCATCCACATCACCTTCGACGACCACCGCCTGGTCAACAATGCCGGCCTGCTCCTTCCCGCCACCTTGGCCTTGCACCTCGGCCTTTCCCAACTGGTTGACCGGCGCCTGGACCTGGGCCGGGCCCCAGGCCGAGCCAACACCGGTGACAAGATGATGACGCTGGTGGCATCTGCGTTGGCGGGCGGCGACTGCATCGACGACGCCGATGCGCTGCGCGCCGGCGGGACAGCCTGCACCCCTGGGCAGTGTGCTCAAGGCGCCCTCCACCCTGGGCGCCTTCCTGCGCAGCTTTCGCTGGGGCCACGTCCGCCAACTGGACCGGGTGAGCCGCGAGTTGCTGGCCCGGGCCTGGCAGGCCGGAGCCGGACCCGGCGACGCACCATTTACCATCGACCTTGATTCGACGATCTGCGAGACCTACGGACTGGCCAAGGAGGGCGCCCGCCACCACGGCTACACCGGCGCCCGGGGCTATCACCCGCTGTTGGCCGTCGCCGCCGGCGGCGACGGCGACGTGCTGATGTCCCGGCTGCGCGAGGGCCGCGCCAACACCGCCCGCGGGGCCGCCCACTTCCTGCGGGAGACGGTGGGGCGGGTGCGCTACGCTGGCGCCAGCGGGCAGATCACCCTGCGGGCCGACAGCGGCTTCTATACCCACGCCGTGGTCGCCGTCTGCCGCAAGCTGGACGTGCGCTTCTCCATCACCATCCGCCAGCACAAAAGCCTGCGCAATCTCATCGAGGCCATACCCGAAGCTGCCTGGACGCCGATTCCCTACTGGATGGACGGCGCCGCCGCTGTGGCCGAGACGACTTATACCCCCTTCCAGAGTGAGCCGGACGCCGCGCCGGTGCGGCTCATCGTCCGGCGGGTGCAGCCGACCCCCGGTTCCCAACTGGCCCTCTTCGCCACCTACAGTTATCACGGCTTCATCACCGACCGGGACAGAGAGACCCTGGAACTGGAGGCCGACCACCGCCGCCACGCCGAGATCGAGAATGCGATACGCGACCTCAAGTACGGCGTCGGGTTGAACCACATGCCGTCCGGCCGCTTCGCCGCCAACGGCGCCTGGCTGGCCGTCCAGGTGATGGCCCACAACCTGGCCCGCTGGACCGCGCGCATCGGCCTGGGCGAGCAGATCGTGACCACCAAGACCCTCAGGCGACGGTTCTTCTCCCTGGCCGGACGGCTCACCCGCTCGGCGCGCCGCCTCACCCTGCATCTGCCCCAGCGCTGGCCTTGGGAAACCCAGTTCAGTCGCGCCCTGGCCCGGCTGCGCGCCCTGCCACTCCCAGCCTGACGACCCGTCTGCAACTGACCCGCCATCCGGCCAACTGAACGTCCCGGCAAACTCGCGCCAGTCCCGGTCCGCGAGCGCCTCTTCCCGTGTCCTATCCCGCCATCTCGCTCAGCACAGCCACTGCAGACCGCCATCGGCGCCCCCAAAAGCGCCTGCGACCGCCCGCCAACCTCCCGTCTACCCGAATTCGAGCCCGGATCATCGCGCCTGCAACTCCCTCCCCCCTCTTCCGCTGTCCTCACCCCCTCCATCCGGGTCCATCGGTGGATTCGGACTTAGGCAAGTCAGGGGAACTGGACTTGCCAGGGATATGTGTCAAGGGATCCTTGGGACGATTAGCCGCCAAAGGACAACCTCTCCCTGACTGGCCTGCCCCAGCATGGAGCCTGAAAGCGGTGAACTTGGATCAGGAATAAATCAGGCGATCATCGAAGATGGTCCTGATTAGATTAGGAGAGCTAAAGTGAAAATCCAGCGTATTGTGACGTTTCTAACGGGTGGCCGAATAAGGAATAACTTCGGCCGCATTTTGATTTTATCAAGCCTTCTCGCCGTCACCGTTCCCCCAGCGGCGTATGGCGTCTTGAGGCTCAGCGACGAACCCACGGCGCCCCAGACGCCTAGAGATCAGGCCCTGAATCAGGAAGAACCGCGTGGGTTGTTATCCGAAGGGACAACCGGCTCCAGCGTCTCTCCGGTTCCGGTGGGGCCGGAGATGCTGGCCGCGAACGATTCAATTGTTTCCGATTATAGGCAGGACCGGGCCGGGACTTCTGACTCGGCGCCGCCTAAATCAAATTGCGCGTCCGGCGGTGAGGCGAATGTTGATCTGGAGCAAGCCTCATCCTCAGGTCCGGCAACGGAGCCGGTGAATGAGCTGATAGGTTGCAACACCCAGAACCTCCCCAACGAACAGACAATCAGTTTGCGCGCCGACGGCGCACCCACAGCTCCCGTGGCTATGACGGCGGATGAAATCAGTCTTTTCACGCAAATACCGTCCGTCGTGAGCGGCGAGATAACTATACCGCCTCTTGCCAAGACGGGGGACTAAAGACCGGTAAGCGTTTCTTCGGCATACAAAAAAGACGAAGGTTCGCTTAACAAAAAGAGTTAGTCAGGCTGCCGGGCGCGCCGGTTACAATCTCTCCCCATCTGGGGCTCGGTGTATACTGGCGGGGAAAGGACACTGCCACGGGCCAGACCGGTCCACGGAAGGGGGTTGGCCTCATGGTCAGCAGAACGGAAGGGCGGGGAGAAGTAGACTTTCTGAACCGGCAAATTGAAACATTTTACCGGGTCAACTCGTTCATCAGCTCCATAGATGATCTGGAGCAACTCCTTGAGTTGATCATGCAAGAGGCCGAGGCGGCGGTGGAGGGCGAGGCGAGCTGTATTGCCCTTTACGATGGCTCGGACGAACGCCTCCACATAGAGATCACCTCAGGAGAAAAACGAGAAGAGGTCAGGCATTTGAGCCTGGCCCTAGGGCAAGGGATCCTGGGGGTAGTTGCTGAGAGCAGCACGGCGCTACGCGTGGATGACGTGCGTCAGGATTCTCGTTTCGAGCCCTCTGTCGACAAGGCCACCGGGTTTACGACTCGTGCTATCGTAGCCGCTCCAATAATTCGCAGGGGACAACTTCTTGGCGTCCTGGAAGTCATCAACAAACGGGGAGGGCCCCAGTTTACCGGCGAAGACACTGCCCTGCTGGAGGTTGTGGCGAATCAGGCGGCCATCGCTATCGAGAACGGCAGACTGTTGGAGCGGGTGGTCCAGTCGGAACGTCTGTCGGTGATTGGCCGGCTGTCCGCATCCATTCTCCACGACTTCAAAACGCCGATGTTCACGATTCGCGGGGCCGCCAGACAACTGGCAGACCAAGAATTGGAGGAAAACAGGCGCAAAGACCTTTCAAACCTGATCCTGAAGAGGTAACCCGGTTCTCCGGCATGACCCAAGAAGTGGCCGATTTTTCCGTTGGAAGTATCCGTCTGCAACCCGAAGAGATCCAGTTGGGGCCATGGTTGGAAAGGGTCGTCTTTTTCTTGAGGGAGGGATTGGATACGTCCGGCGTTGACCTCGTCACCGATCTGGAGTACCGGGGGCCGGTGTACTTCGATTGGGAGCGGATGAGGAGGGTGATCATAAATATCGCTAGCAATGCGAACGACGCCATGCCGGGCGGCGGGACATTTACGATTTCGACCAGTCTGCAAGGGGAATACTTGCAGCTATCATTTAAAGACACCGGCGTGGGAATCGCCCAGGAACTAAGGTCCAAGATCTTTGAGCCTTTTTACACTTCGGGGAAGGAACACGGCACCGGGTTGGGATTGGCCATCGTTCGCGACATCGTGGAAAGGCACGGCGGAACCATCAACTTAGAAAGCCGGGTCGCCGGAGAGGTGGATGCGGACGCTCCTGGGACCACGTTCACCATCCGAATACCAGTCTCTGGATCCCAGCCAGCCAACGGCTAAATCTGCCGCTGGAATCTCTAGAGGTCTGGCCGGAAAGCCATTGGCCGGGTTTCGCGCTACGCCAGACAGACGTATTATAGTCTTATGTGGCATGATAGTGTCTGTAATACGGTTCAAGAACCCACTGTTACATCGACAATCGTCGCTAAGAAAACGGCAGCTTGGAGAGAATCGGGGTTTCCGTCCGAGTTTCTAGGACTGCCGTTAGTCCCTGACCAAGATGGCTGGTCTCAGCCAGCGGCCAACCGGCAACTCCACCTCAAACTCCGGCCACGCCCCAGTGCGGGTTAGCGCCTCGGATCCCGCCTCCGTAAGCAGCACAGTGTCTTCCGATTTCGTGCCGGTGATCGACGGGTTCCATGTCACCACCTGGCCGTGTCGCAGGCGGTATTGCGAGGATACTGTGCCGAAAATCTCCCGTCCCGCATAGCCGGTGAGCCCTCCCTGATGATGAAGGTCCCATTCTTGCGGAAATCCCTCGCTGGTGTATTGGTCCATTCCCTTCTGAAAGACCTCGCCCAATGAAACCCCGGCTCTGCTCTCCAGGTTGAACCGGGCGTCCACTGCGCCCACGGCCAGATGCCGGCGCTCCAAGTCGGAGTCTGGCTGGCCAAACGAAACCATGCGAGTGAGGGAGATATGCAAGCCTTGTCTCCGTCCGGTCAACACAACCATCAGAGTTCTGCTGAATCGTTTCTCAGTGGGCAAAGGGTGGCGAAACTGGGTGATTCGATCGTCTCCCGCGACGAGGTTCACAAGTGGAAGAATGCCTAGTTTCTGGGACTCATAGCCCAGGCGCGCGGCCACGTCTAGTTCGGAGTCTCCGGTCTGGACACTGCGGCATGTGTTCTCTACCGCTTCGGCAGCGTCCCTCCCTAGCAGCCGGTAACGTTCTTGCTCGATAGGCAGCATCGTATAGCGAAGTTCAGCGAAGGAAGAAGGCGGCGCCGGCAAGCCGTAGGAGCCAACGTCCGAAACAGCGCGAGACAGGTCGCACAAGCGGGCTACCTGATCTTTACCTTGGTCTGCCTCGTGCCACGTCCAGGTGATGGGTTCTACTGGAAGCCCCCTCACCTCCTCTTCTAAGATGCGGCCCACCTCGATGTTGTTGGTCAGAAGGCACTGCCGATCGGAGGTGACCAGTAAAGAAGCCACTCCGGGGGACTCCCCCAGTGAAACGTGGTTGTGGCCGCCGCCGGTAATCCAGGCGAAGTTGGTTTGGGAGTTCAGGATAATCCCATCCAAACCCTGTTCATCCAGCCAGGCGCGGACCATCTGGAGTTTGGCCTGAAACTCACCTTGCCCGTCCATCCGTGTACCCCCATGCGGTTGTGATCGGCTTCGTCTGGCATCCCCGGAGATCGCTTTTTGGACTTGGGCCTAGACGTGTATCGCAACCCTCCAGCCCACTCCCAGATCGCGCAGCAATTGTGCCGTTGGTGTTGAAGCGTGTCAACCTTCCGCCGTTTTCAGAACGGTTCAATACCCATCATTACTTAGTTTGCTGCCCCCAACAAACTGTCGTTATAATTGAACAACTTCGAATTGGCAGTATCGTATCTAGAAACTCGGACGGAAACCCCGATTCTCTCCAAGCTGCCGTTTTCTTAGCGACGATTGTCGATGTAACAGTGGGTTCTTGAACCGTATTACAGACACTATCATGCCACATAAGACTATAATACGTCTGTCTGGCGTAGCGCGAAACCCGGCCAATGGCTTTCCGGCCAGACCTCTAGTGGCGTATCTATTGTTTAGACTCGACGACTCATCGTCGAAAAAAAGGGGCTCACATGAAAGCGATCGCGGTCATCCCAGGACAAGCCGGAAGCATACACCTAGCAGAGTTAGACGAGCCCTCCGTCAGGGACGTACCCAACGGACGCGGCGTTTTGGTCAAAGTGATGCGGGTCGGTCTGTGTGGAACGGACCGCGAAATCACCGCCGCGGAATATGGCCAGGCGCCCGAAGGCTACAACTTCTTGGTGCTGGGTCATGAATGCATGGGCCAGGTCGTAGAGGTGGGCGATGCGGTGACCGAATTTGAACCGGGGGACTACGTGGTCCCCACGGTTCGCCGGGCCGGCACTAGCATTTACGATGACAATGGCCAGTATGACATGAGCACCGACGATGTGTACTGGGAGCGGGGCATCAATCTGCTGCACGGTTATCTGACGGAATATTTCGTGGAACAGCCCCAGTACTTGGTGAAGGTGCCGCGGGAATTAAGGGAAGTGACGGTGCTTCTTGAGCCCACCGCCATCATTGAAAAAGGTATCATCCAGGGCCTACGAAATCCAGCGGCGGCTGAAGATTTGGAAGCCCAGCCGGGTGGCCATTTTGGGCGCCGGTCCCATTGGGCTCTTGGCAGCTATGTCCCTTCGCTCCAGAGGCCTGGATGTCTCATGTTTTGGGCGCCGCCCAGGGTCCCAATGTAAATACTGAGTTGTTGAATGAGATCGGGGCCCGTTACGTGTCGACCACCGATATGTCGGTGGGAGAAGCCGCCGAAACCTACGGTCCCTTCGACCTGATGTTTGAAGCCACCGGCTCCGCCGCCATGGTGTTCGACGCGATGCAGCACCTCGGAAAGAACGGCGTGTTGGTCCTGTCCAGCGTGACCGGTGGTGGCCGTGATATCCAGGTCCCAGCCGACACGATCAACCTGGGATTCGTCCTGGGGAATAAAGTAATGGTGGGGACAGTCAACGCTAACCGGGATTATTTCGAGGCTGGAGTCTACGATCTGTCTCGCACAGAGGTCCAAAATCCGGGTTGGCTATCTAAATTGCTGACCCATAAGGTGGCTGGTCTAGAGGACATTGAAGGCGTGGTGGAACTGCTGGGCCAAGGTTCCAATTCAATCAAAGCCTATGTAGAAGTCTCGCCGGTATAAGGAGATTACCTTGTCATACCAACCCATCGAAAACTACGGCATCATTGGCGATATGCATTCTCTGGCCATGGTGGGCATGAATGGGTCCATCGATTGGTTTTGCTTCCCCCGGTTTGATTCCCCCAGCGTCTTCTCGGCGATCCTCGATGACAAAATCGGTGGACGCTTCCAAATAACCGCTGACAAGGCGGAGGTCACTCACAAGCAGTTCTATTGGCCGGAAACCAACGTTTTGGTCACCCGGTTCCTGTCGCATGACGGGGTGGGAGAAGTCACGGACTTCATGCCTGTCGGGCGGGGCCGGAGGCAGGGCAGCCAGTTGATCCGCCTCGTCAAAACTGTCCGCGGGGCGATGGCGTTCCGGATGGAGTGCCAGCCGGCCTTCAACTACGCGCGGGACGAACACAAAACCGAGCTGGTCAATGAAGGGGCCAATTTCCAATCAACCGACCTGAACCTGGCCTTCCGCTCCACCGCTCCCCTTAGGCTTGATGGAGGCAGGGTCATCTCCGAATTTACCCTCCAAGAAGGGCAGACGGAGGTGTTTGTGCTGGGGGAACTTCAGGCGGGAGAGGATGGCAGGGGTTGCATCTCCCACCCCGAGGCGATGGATTTTTTCACCGAAACCGTGGAATACTGGCGCCGTTGGCTCTCCAAGTGCACCTACACCGGCAGGTGGCGGGAGATGGTCCAAAGATCTGCATTGGCGCTAAAGCTGATGACCTACGAGCCCACTGGAGCGATCGTGGCGGCCCCGACGTGCAGCCTTCCTGAGTATATTGGAGCTGGGCGAAACTGGGACTACCGGTTCACCTGGATCCGGGACGCCGCCTTTACCCTGTACGGGCTGATGCGCATCGGTTTCACCGACGAGGCGTCCCAGTTCATGAACTGGTTGGAGGCCCGCTGCGGCGAACTGAACGATGACGGATCCCTACAGATCATGTATTGGGATCGACGGCCGGCACACCCTGACCGAGGAAACACTGCCCATCTGGAGGGATACAAAGGCTCTCAGCCGGTCCGCATCGGCAATGCGGCGTCGGGCCAGCTTCAGATGGACATCTACGGCGAGCTGATGGACTCGGTTTACCTCTACAACAAATACGGGTCACCAATCTCCTATGACCTGTGGACGCACCTTCGGCAGTTGATGAACTTCGTCTGCGACAATTGGCAGAATGTGGATGAGGGGATTTGGGAAGTCCGCAGCGGCCGGCAACACTTTACCTACTCCAAGCTCATGTGCTGGGTAGCCTTGGATCGGGGCCTGCGGCTGGCCGAGAAGCGTTCCTTCCCGGCGGACGGCGACCGGTGGCTTAAAGCCCGTGACCAGATATACATGGAGATCATGACCAAGGGCTGGAGCGAGAAACGCCAAGCCTTCGTCCAATACTTT
>CBDDEJ010000006.1:0-354104 GCA_965226915.1 Dehalococcoidia bacterium | reverse complement strand
ACCAGCGGACCCACATCCACCGGTCGTTTGACTCCTCCAGCCGGGTGGCCTGCCAGGTCTCTCCGCCGTCGATGCTGACTTCGACCTGCGTTATGGGCGCGGCCCCGCTCCAGGCATAACCCCTGACCACATGAACGCCCCTTGGACAACGTGTCCGTGTCGTCGTTGGGATGGGTCACGATGGACCTAACTGGAATGGTGGTGATCAATTCCTTGTCTGGCGAATCGGCGGAATCGGCGTAGTAGTAAAACTCGTAGTGGTACCAGCATTCGGGCAGGTGGTCCATGACCTCAAGCTGTTTCAGCCACTTGACTGACCAGTTGCCTGACCAGCCCGGCACGATCAACCGCACCGGAGCGCCGTGCAGGTGTTCCAATAATTGTCCGTTATGCGCCCAAACCAAAAGGGTGTCGGGATGCAACGCCTTCTCTCTGGAACAGGCCCTTGTCGTACAGGAACGGCTTCGTGCCGGGAGCGGCCGTGGCTGGGACGCCCTCGTCCGTTCCTTCGGCCCGGATATACAGCGCCTTGTCGGTCAGGCCGGCGTCGTTGAGCACCGCCGCCAGGGGAGTTCCAGTCCACTCACTGGCGCTCAAAATCATCCTTTCCTGGGTGCGAGACGGTTTGGGCCCTTCGCCTTTGAAGTATTCAAAGTAGGTGGCGTCGCTGCCGGAACATTCCATCACCGTTCTGACGGTGCGGCCCGGATAACGGCGCAACTGCTCGTAGTTGATGGTCATGGGATTTTTGACTTCCCCGCCTATCGTCAACGACCATTTGTCGGCGGGTAGGACATCGGGCACTTCAAAATGCTGCACCACGTAGTGAAGTTCGGTGGGAGTGATGAGGCCTTCAAGGTCCACGACGGGGGTCCGGACTCGCTTCACACGGCCTTCTTCATCCAGCAGATTTACCGGGTTCATCTCCTTGCTCGGCCAGCCGTACCATCGGCCGCTGCCGTGAGGGTTGGTGGACTGGGGTCCACCGGACCCATCCATTTTCAGAAAATCGGGGATTGCCCCTTCTTCTTGCTGGGTGGCCATGGGTAACGCCTCCTCTACTCGCTAGCCTCTAACCGGCGGTCTCGTACTTTCCCCCTAGCGCGGTTTCCCAACGCAAATAGGTCATCATATCGGCGTAGTTTCGGTCGGGCCCCGACAGCACCATGTCCGTGGGTGGACCCGTGACGCCGGATAAGCCCTCTTCGATGTCCAATCCTGCTTTTCGCCATGCGGCCATGCCGCCTTCAAGGACCGAAACTTCTTGATAGCCCAAATCTCTCAGGGTTTGAGATGTAAGTATGGATAGGTTGCCGTCGGCGCAGGTGACCGCCACGGGAGAGGTCTTGGACGGCGCAATGCCATCAATTTGAAATTCGAGGAAACTTCGGGGAACCCAGCGGCCGCCGGGCACATGCCCGCGGCTGAACGCTTGGCTGGTGTCCACGAAGATCGTCTTAGTATTCGGGGCGCTCTTCAGTTCTTGGGGTGAGACCATCCGGGCTTGGGACCGGGCTTGGTCCATGCCAGCAACCGGAGGTTCAGCTATATCCTGTTCCAACGCCAAGCCGGCTGCCTGCCATGCGCTGGTTCCGCCGTCAACCGCGAAAACCTCTTTGAATCCTAACTGCCGATAGAACGACGCCACCATGGTTGCTCGGGCCATTTTGTCGCAAGCGAAGACTATGGTGGCGTTTTTCACCGCCGCCACGTCATCCGACCGCTGGACCACTTGGCCACCGGGAAACCAGCGGAACCCCGGGATGTGTCCCGCTTGGAACTCCTCTTGAGCCCTCACGTCCACCAGGTAAACCGTTTCTGATGAGCGCCGGGCCATCACCTCTTGCAACGCTTCGATGTTTAGCTGGCGGACCCCGTCTTCGGCGGCCACTCGGGCAGCGTAGGCTTCGGCTGCCGCCAGTCCGTCCAGAGAAACCTCGGGCATCTCTACCCGGTCGGCTCCGGTCTCTAATTGATAGCCGGCCAAGACCCATCCGGAAGTGCCGTTCTTCAGACCCACCGCGTTTTTCACGCCCATGCGTTGCAGAATGCGGGTGCCAATGATGCTGCGGGTGCGGCCTGCGCAGTTGACCACCACGGTGGTGTCGGGGTCCAGGTCTTTGGTGATGTCGGTGATGTGAAGGGCCAGTTCACCGCCGGGCACGCTTTGTCCGCCGGGGATGCAAAACCGCTGGTACTCCTCGGGGGTGCGGGTGTCCAGGATCACCAGCTTTTTGCCTTCTTCCTGCCATTGGTGCAGTTCGGTCGCCTCGATCTCAGGCACATGATGCACCACTTCCTGCATCTCGCCGAAATCCTTCGATGGGACGTTGCTGCCCCATTCGGTGGGTTGGTTCTGGCTGACCCACCAGTTGATGCCGCCGGAAAGCACTGAAACCTTGTCGTAACCCATGGCTTCCAGCGTCTTGGCGGCCAGAGCGGCGCGCCGGCCGTCGTCGTCGCAAAGCACTACTGGGACACCTTTATGTGGAACCGAATCGGCCATTTGGAATTCCAGCAAGCGGCGGGGAATCACGCTGGACCAAGGGATGTGGGTGCTGTTGTATTCGCCTGGTTCCCTGACGTCGATGAGGGCGAACGGGGCGTCTCCGTCCAGCATATTCTGCAGTTCTTGAGGCGAAACCTCTCCAGGCATGGCAACGTCACCCCCGGCAAGAATTTAATGGGAATATTTGGGTGTGGGAATCGGGATAATCCTAGTGGAGGCCAAGGTATCGGAATATCCCGAAAAGGTCAATCGGCGGCGGCGGTAGCCGAAGGCGACGGTGGAGTCGAACGGGCCTCAGCGGGCAGGTCATCTTCCCAGTTGGGTAGCAAGGGCTTTGTTGTCGGCTCCAAACACATGATCGCGATCGCCCCACCCAGGCTGCCGGCGATGGAGATCATCCAAGCCAACGTGAAGGAGCCGCCGGTAGCGTCGACGGTGATTCCCAATAGAAGACCGCCGATAGCCATCCCCATGCCGGAGCCCATCTGCTGGAAGCCAAAGATGGTTCTCACCGGGCCCATGCCGTAATACTGTCGGTTGATGACTATGAATGCCGACATTTCGCCGCCCATTCCAATTCCGAAGAGGGTGGCAAACAAGTAGAACTGCCACGGTTCAACCGCCCACAACAGCAGCGCCACGGTGACTCCCTGGATGAAATAGGCCAGAATCATAACGCCTTTGGCGCCGAGTTGGTCCGCGATGATGGGGATGGAAAACTTGCTTATGACACTCGTGAGGGAATATATGCTGACGATGAAGGCAGCGGCCTCAAGGGAAAGCCCCTGGTTAGTTGCGTAGAGAACCACGCCGACCATCACGATAGAGTGCCCCACGCACCCTAAATGGTGGATCAATATCAGGTTCCAAAACGCTCTGGTGCGTTTGGCTTGGCTCAAAAACACCTTGGTGCGAATTTGGGCCAAGCCAGGGTCCGCCGGCGCCACCGGCTGAGGGTCGTCATCGGTGGCTCCGTACGGCTGCATTCCCCTCTCTTGAGGGTCGCCGTGAAATTTGAGTAGGAGGACGAGGATCAGCGATCCGGCGACGAGGGCCATTACCCAAAATGCGGTTTGCCATTCAAACCTGCTGAGGATGATTGCCAGGGCCGGCGCCATTATGGAGGAACCCATCCCTCCGGCTGATTGTTGAATGCCTACAGCCAGGCCCAAGCGGCGTTTGAACCAGGCGGCAACGGTGGTGGGAACGTTTACGCGGAAAAGCGACTGGGACACACCCAGCATGACAGCGTAGTATAGATACAATTGCCACACGCTGGTCATGGTTCCCAACAGGACCAGCCCTGCGACGTACAAAACAGTCGCCGAATAGAGGATGCGCCGCGCCCCGTACCGGTCTGCCAGCCAGCCGGCTGCCGGCGAGGATAAGGCGCTGACCATGCTCCGCAAGAAATAAGCAAACGTGATGATGGTCAGCGTCCAGGCGAACTCTTCCTGAAGGACCACCATGAGGATAGCGAAGGCTTGGCCGATGAAGTTGGTGCTGATTTGCAGCAACGTGGCCAAGGCCACGATCATCCAAGGCTGGTAATAGAACCTAGAGGGGTTATTGGTCGATGGACTGGGATTTTGGGTTAACAAAAAAATTCTCCACAGTCACTGCGGTCAATGTCTTTTAAGCTGATCCACGCGACTGGTTTCAATAGCGGGGTTTGCTCTTGGATTCTGGTCAATTATGGTGACGGGCTAACCTAGTGTCAAGCAATATTGTTTGATGTAACTGTTCAGACTTGAGGAGGTGAATTGGCTCAAAGCCGTTGGAAAAACGCTGGCATGGCCGGGGGAGTTGTGGCATACCAGGGAGGTGGACACTGAACTAGACCTGAACGCGGCGAGTCGCGCGAAACTCTGCTGGAGATAATTGCCGGCCAGCGGGCAGTCATTGCCGATTTGCAAAGGCGGATTGGGGTTCTGGAATCCCGTCCCAACCGGCGCGGGTCGTCGGGGATGCCGGGTAATCAGCCGCACTCCAGCCGGCAAGCGCCGGAGAAAAAGGAGCCCAGAAAGCCGCGCCGCCATGGCTTCGCCCGCCAGCGCATGACTCCTACCCGGCGGGTGGAGCATGCCGTGGCGGTCTGTCCCGACTGCGGGACTCACCTGAACGGCGGATGGGTACAGCGAACTCGGGAAGTCATTGAGCTACCGGTGGCTCCGGTAGAAGTGACCGAGCACGCCCTGGTAGCCCGCATCTGTCCGGTATGCCAGCGGCGCCGGCTGCCCAAAGAGGCCCTGCAGGGGGTGGTTCTGGGCCAGCAGCGCCTGGGGGTCAATCTGGTAAGCCTGATGGTGACCCTGCGGGAGGAGGGACGGTTGCCCATAAGAATCATCCAACGGTTGCCCATAAGAATCATCCAATGGTACCTGGAGAGCGTCCATCAGTTGCACCTGAGTGTTGGCGCCATCGTCGAGGCCGTCCATGGAGTAGCCCGTCAGGCTGAGACGGCGGTGCGAGAGGTGCTCGAGCAAGTCCGCGCCAGTCCCGTGGTGCAGGGCGACGAAACCGGCTGGCGCCAGGACGGGAGCAACGGCTATGTTTGGACCTTCAGCACTCCCAGCGAACGATACTTCCTGCGTCGGGGTCGGGATAAGGGGGTGGTGGATGAGGTGCTGGATTCCTCCTTCAGCGGAGTGTTGGCCAGTGATTTCTACGCGGCCTATAACCACTACCCGGGCCTGAAGCAACGGTGCTGGGCTCATCTGCTGCGGGATATCCATGACCTGAAAGGGTTGTACCCAGAAGACGCTGGGCTGGCTCAGTGGGCCGAGGCGGTTCACCAGGTCTACACGGAGGCCAAGGCCTCGGTCCTTCCCCGAGCCCAGCCAGGCCATCGCACCCAGCTAATGCTGGAGGAGAAACTAATGGTCTTGGCGCGGCCTTTCCTTAAAGATCCCCTGGCGGTTCAGGCCAAGCTCTGCCGGCGCATGGAACGGTTCATCAAGGAACTGTTTGTCTTCGTGTCGGACCCAGCCGTGCCCTCAGACAACAACGCCGCCGAGCGGAGCCTGCGGCATCTGGTAACCAGTCGCAAGATCAGCGGCGGCGCCCGCTCAGGGCAGGGCGCCGACAGCAAGATGACCTTGGCATCCCTCTTTGGCACCTGGCGGGCCAGAGGTCTCAATCCCCTCCTGGAATGCCGCCGCTTGCTCACTTCCCCTCAACTCTGAACAGTTTCCCGAATTACCGTGATCCATCGCTTGCCCGCGGTTCACAAGCCATAAAACCGTGAGCTTCAAGGCTATTTGGTCTGGGCGGTTTCAGCATGGAGGTGTTGCTTTCCGTTTGATCACCAAGAATTCTGGACGGCACCTGATTTTGCCATGAGAGCATCTCATTATTTCGAAAGGTTTGAACTGCCGCTGTTGTAAGTCAACAACTGAATCAAAGCTGTGTAGGGCGCCATGAAGAAGTTTGCCAGAAGCAAAAGCGCTGTCCCGGATCTCAGGGCTGAAATGAGGTCCAGCAGATCAAAACCGGAGACCGCATTGGTGAGACGCAGCTGGCCTATGGCCTTGGCTTGGGCCGGGGTTTTGGTCGGAGGTTCCGTAATCCTCAGCGCGGTGGTCAATCTGCTATTTGGAAGGTTCGTCCACTGGGATTGGATGGCCGGTTTGGCGCCGGCTCTATTTATCGTCGTCGCCATCTCTCTGCGCCGGCGCTGGGTGTGACCGCAAGAGCTTCACGCCCCATGGCAGCGGGGAGATATCTGATAATGCCCGCCGCCTTTTTTTGCACCTATCCTGCTGCTCAAAAGCTCCCCAGTCCGATTGGCGAACTAGCCCTAAGGATTCCAGGCTCGGCGATCAGTCTTTCAGGGCCATGGCGTCTTGGCCAGCGCTGGTACCGGAGAGGCGCCCGAAGACCATTCCCGCCGATAGCCCGGAACCGCCGGGGTAGTTGTAGTAAAACAGCCCGCCGACCATCTCTCCCGCGGCGTAGAGGCCTGGAATGGGTTCTTGCCCGTTGGTGACGATCTGGCCCCGGTTGTTTATCTTCACTCCGCCGAAAGTGAAAGAGATGCCGGTTGTTACGGCGTAGCCAACGTACGGGGGACTGTCTATGGTCTCGGCCCAGTTGGTCTTGGGTGGGGTGATGCCTTCCGTATGGCGGCCGTCTTTGACCGTTGGGTTGTACGGGATGTCGGTTCGCACAGCGGCGTTGTACTCTTCGATAGTCTTCACCAGACCCTGGGGGTCAATGTCCAAACGGTTGGCCAGTTCCTCGATAGTGTCGGCCTGGGCCATGGTCACCTGAGGGATGTGGTATTCGTCACGCAGCAGGTGCTTCACCTTTTCGTCGAATATCTGGAAGGCCACTCCCTGGGGTTGGGTGAGAAGGGCTCTGCCGTAGGTGACATAGGTGTAGTTCCGGAAATCGGCGCCCTCATCCAGGAAGCGGTTTCCCTCAATGTTGACGATCAAGCCAAACGGATATGAATGTTTCTGGAACAACTCGGTGATGACCCGGTCGCCGAATGCCGGGGCGTTTATGTCCCAGGCCACGGCGTGGCAGCTGCTCCAATGGCCGTGGGCCTGAGCGCCGGCCTCCAAGGCCATGCGGATGCCGTCGCCGGTGTTGTAGGGGACGCCACGGACTTTGACCAGTTCCCAGCCCGGACCCAGGTACCGGCAGCGCATCTCCGCGTTGGCTTCAAATCCGCCCGACGCCAGCACAACCGACCGCCCGGCGATTTCGTGGTAACCTTCCGGCCCCAATACCTTAAGGCCGTTAACCGCGCCATTATTGTCCCGCAGCAGGCTCACCGCCTCGGTGGAATAGAGGACATCCACCCCGTCTCGCCTACAGGCTTCGAATTGCTGGTCAGATAGACCCTTCCCGGCGCCTACGGCTTCCACGAGCAGGCCGCCCCAGAACCGGTACTTGTCGCCGTCCTTGAACGCTTGGCGGCCGAAGGACAGCACGAACCGCACGCCCTTTTCCTGCAGCCACTTCATGGCGGGGAAAGACTGGCTGACCAGGATCTGGGCCATTTCGGGATCGGATAAGCCCTGCGTGACGCGCATCATGTCGTCGTAAAACTGGGTCTCCGGATAGGTGCCCACGTCCACCGACGCCTCTTCGGTGGGCGACATATCCGGGATCACCTGCTTGATGTCCTCGATCCCGTTGAAGGGGAAGCGGATGATCCCGCCAGTGAAGTAGGTGTTTCCGCCTCGGAAGAACTCTGGCGCCTTTTCCACCACCAACACCGAGCCGCATATCTCTTTGGCTGCCATGGCCGCGCTTAACGCCGCGTTGCCAGCGCCCACTACAATAACGTCGTAACCATCATCTCCGTTTGGCATGAGACACCTCCTCGCACATGAATAGCGGCCTGCCGGCTGTTAGGTAATGGCGCGCGAGGCCGCTTAGAATATTTCGGCCAATGATAACCCCTGGGAGTCCATCTCTCAAGAAATCAGACGTCGAAATACGATTTCACCGTGGCGCCGGGCCGGGGAAACGGGCCGGGTCAATTCAACTTGCCCCAGGAAGCGCCAGACATTAAGATAGGCCAGTTTGGTCCCTTAAATCGTTTGGTGGGAGTTTTACTAAGGATGAAAGCCGTTAGATTGACCAGTCCCAAAACCTTTGAATTCGTGGAAGTAGAGACCCCAACCCCGGTCGACGGCCAATGCCTCATCAAAGTCGAGCGGGTCTCCGTTTGCGGCAGCGACATCCGCAGCACCTATGGCGAGATTCATCCTGAGGAGGAATACCCCATGCCGCCGGGCCGGCCGTGTCACGAGGTCGCCGGCGTAGTGGTTGAGAGCCGCACCGACGCCTTTAAGGTGGGCCAGAGGGCCATTGTCATACCGGGCGCCGGACAGGGCGGCTTGGGAGAGTATCTCACCTCCGGCCCGGAGCGGATGGCGTTGTTGCCTGACCACGGCGCGCTGGACGAATGGGTTTTGTGCCAACCTTCGGGAACAGTGCTCTATTCTTGCCAGCAAATGCCGAATCTACTTGGTAAGACGGTGCTCGTATTGGGTCAAGGGAGCATCGGTCTTAGCTTCACGATGATCACTTCCCGCATGGGCGCCCGCCACGTCATCGGCGCCGACCTGTTGGACTACCGGCTGGAAAAATCCCTTGAATTCGGCGCAACCCATACCGTCAATCCCAGCAAGGTGGACATCGCCGAAGCGGTGGATGAGATCACCAAGGGGGAAGGACCCGACGTGGTGGTGGAGGCGGCGGGATACCCTGAAACATTCAACATGACCTTCCGCCTAGTGAAACAATTCGGCACGGTCATAATCTTCGGCATTCCCGACCATATCGAAAACCACTGGGTGCCCGTCGAATACCACTGGTTGATGGATAAGCAGCCCAGGATAATCCCGACCACCGGCGCCCGCAGCGGCGATCCGATCAGCCACATTCAGGAGATCATCGGCCTGCGTGAGCGTGGGTGGTGCGACCCCGGCAAATTGCTGACTCACCAGATGGGTCTTTCCAAAGTGCAGACCGCCTATGACATGTATGAGCAGCGGCAGGACAACGTCATCAAGGTGGTCATGAACATCGACGAATAGACCTTAGGCGGAGAGACCGGAGGCGGGAGTCTGGCGACATTAGAGGCGGGGTGGGACAGTGGAGCCGGCGTTTGAGATAAAAATGGTCAGGGACAACCTTGCATTGGCTGTTTCGTTGTGGACGGCGGCCGATAAGGGGGTTATTACCCCGGCCCATCTATTGTCCGGGCCCCGAGTGGGAGTCACCACCGGCCATGGGGCCGCCGCCGCCATGGTGCGGCAAACCCGAGAGGAGTTGCTGCGTCAGGTCACCAACCAGCTGCGGTCATCTTTCGTTTTCTCTGTTATTCAGACCCATCTATCCCTGGCTCGGGTCTATTCCAACGGGCCGTTGGACGAGGCGGACCCGGACCTCCGGTCGGCTCGCTGCGCGGTTCACCTGCTAAACACGAGCTTGGACCAGGGATTGCTCACACCATTTTGGTCCTGCCCGCTGCAATTCCGAAGACGTTTCGAAGCCAGGCCCATCTCCTTTGTTCTGGACGCCACCGAATTGGACGGAAAGCCCGTCGTATGGGACGATTTTGGCGGGCTGGAAAAATTCCTGGAATTGCTTGATTACTGCGCTGCCTGGGTCCAACCCTGGTCTGGGGCAAGCTGCGGAGCAAACGCCGGCGGCGGTGTAGGCGCGCCTATTGACCTACCCCAGACGGATAGACTTCAAGGCGAGTTTTCGCCCAGGATACCTCCCGGCCCCGACCCGGTGGCCGGTTTTGTGCGAAACAATTGCCACGTAGACCCCGACGCCAAATGCCAGGCCAGCGGCCTGTATCAAGCCTACCGGGATTGGTGCTGGGAGACAGGACGCCAGGCCGTCGGCCAGCGAAGTTTCGGGATGGGCCTGACCAAAATGGGGTTTCAACGCCGCCGCCGGGGTCAGGGATACCATTGGTGGATGGGCATCCGCCTTGCATCTGAATCACAAAACGGGGTGTGACGTCTCGAGGCATCCGCCGGCATGTGATCGCTGACTGGCTGGTTCGGCTTATCCACCGGGACCCGGCGGAGCGTCTTCCGACCGTCAACAGCCCGGCTGGCCCAGATTCCCGCAACAGCGTTGCCGGGTTCTGATCTTAATCAGGTTGTTTGACACTACTAGGGCCATCTTTCGCCAAAGAGGCATTGGTTGGCGCAAATTGGCCATAACTGGGGACCCCGTGGGTGTGACGGTGTTCTTCGTGACCCATATCGCCCGGAATTATGTCACAGTTTCCAATCCGGAGTATATCTCTCTACGGATATTTCAGTGATCACGACCGAGATTCGACCTTAGGCTGGAGGTTGTCATGTCCGCCGATTATCTTGACCGGTTGGCCGCTTTCGTTGTCGATACCCGACTGGAAGACCTCGACGAATCCACTGTAGCCGCGGCCAAAAACGTGGTTTTGGACACGATTGGCGCTATGTTGGCCGGGAGCCGCCAAGAGGAGAACGCCAAGCTGGCGAAAATGGTGGCCGAAACGGGCCAAGGTGGAGCTTGCGCGCTTATAGGACACGCTGGCAAGGCCCAGGCCATGATGGCGTCCCTGTCCAACGCCACTGCCGGCGTATCATTGGAAGTCGACGAGGGCACCCGTCTGGGGGGAGGTCATCCTTCAATTCACGTCACCCCCGCGGCGATCGCCGTTGGGGAAGAGAGGATCAGCACGGGTAAACAGGTGCTGGAAAGCATCATCGCCGGATACGAGGTTACTTCGCGGATCGGCGGCGCCACCATCGCCCGGCACGATATCCATTCTCATGGAACCTGGGGGACAATCGGGTCGGCGGTAGCCACTGCCCGGCTGTTGGGATTCGGCGCCGGAGAAGTCCGTAGCACCATCAACCTGGCTGCGTCCATGAGCCCGGCCAACACCTGGACTCCCTGTTTTGAAGGCGCCACAGTACGCAATCTCTATCCCGGAAGAGCCAATTTTCAGGGGATATTGGCGGCCAACCTGAGCCGATGCGGGTTCACCGGCGTCAATGACGGCCCCGCGGATGTTTTCTCCTCTGTTCTGGGAGCAGGATTTGACTCGGAACGGGCCGTAGCGGGGCTAGGACGGCCGGGTGAGTTTCGTATTCAGCAGAACTATTTCAAGATGCACGCCTGCTGTTGGTACAACCATCCGGTGTTGGACGCAGTGCAAGACCTGCTTCACCGGGAGGATTTCCAAGGGTCCGACGTTGGAAGCATTCGGGTCGAAGCCCCTCCCATGGCCTCAACCATGGCCGACCCTCATCCGGCCAACATGCTTTCGGCCAAATTTTCCATCCCCTACGCGGTGGCCGCGGCGGTAGTGCACGGAAACACCGGTGTCGGGGCTTTTTATCCTGAAAGAGTCGTCGACCCGCTGATTTCTGGCTTGGCGGAGAAGGTGGAGGTTCATACCGACGAGAAGATGGACCTGCGGCGGTACGATTATCCCACGGCCAGAGTCACCGTGAACCTGAACGACGGCCGCAGTCTGAAACAAGAGGTCACCGCCCATCGCGGCGACAGCCGAAACCCGGTCACTCGCAGTGAATTGCATGGGAAATTCCTGGCGCTAGCCGGTGAATCCCTGGGAGAAGAACGGGCGGGCCAGGTGATTGAACTGGTGGACCATTTGGAGGATCTGCGCGATATCCGAGACCTGACAGGGCTGCTTAGCAAGATTTAATTAAACTAAAATCTCAGCCCCTGGAGCTGATGCCAGTCACATCTAGACTGGCGGTCGTTTTGGGTCGGTTGTGATTGGGACCTGCCGCTTTTTCTTTGTCTCTAGGCGAAAACCATCAGGGGGTTTAGCGACCGAGGCGGGTCGTATACGTCCAACTGCTCCCGGCGTTTCAGGTAGGTCACCACAGCGTAGGTAAACGGTGTGGCCAAAGCTTCGTAGGCGATCTTGGCCCACCACTGGATCAACGCAATCCGCAACAGGTCCTCAGCTCCCATGCCAACGCCGATGCCAAAGGCGATGAAAATAAAGACGAACGAATCTAACCCTTGGCCCACCACCGTGGAGCTGATCGTCCGCACCCACAACAAACGGCCCTGCGTCACATTTTTCAGCCAGGCCAGGATCATGGAGTTGGAGAGTTCTCCCACAAGATAGGCGGCGAATGAGCCTAATAAAACCCAACGCACCTGCCCCAGTATGGTGTCGTAGGCATCCTGATTGGTCCAGAAGACCTCGGCGGGGACCATGCCAGCCACCCAGAATAAAAGGGCCATCAGAGCGTTGCATCCGAAACCCAGCCAGATGACGCCCCTTGCCACCCTGAATCCGTATACCTCCGTCAGCACGTCGCCGATGATATAGCTGATGGGGAACACTATCATTGCGGCGGGCAGGAAGATCAGATTGCCACCCAGGAAGTCGAAGGGAAGAGTCCCAATGTGGATCAGTTTGACGGCAATGATATTCGAGGTCAGCAATACCGTGATGAAAAGCGCGGCGACGACTACAAAGGAGCCGGAAAATCTCATTTTTTAATCCTGTGGAGCTTGGTATTGAACGGTGACGGCGGTATGGATGCCGCCCCGAACACGGTAGTCCAGGGTCACTTTCATGCTGCGGGGTTGGCATAGTTCCACCAGGTCATTGAGGATGCGGTTGGCGGCATGCTCTTGCACTATGCCCACGTCCCGGTATGACATCAGGTAATATTTCAGTGACTTTAGCTCTATAACGGTTTGGCCCGGCACGTAGATGATGTCCAGGGTTCCGTAGTCGGGCAGACCGGTCCAGGGGCAAACGGCGGTGAATTCGTCGGTGTCCAGCTGGACCTGAGTCTCTTGGTCAGGATATTCAAATTGGAACGTCAGCAGGCAAGCTGCGTCGATGGTCTCTTCGGGCCTGACCAAAACCTGGCGGTCCAAGCCTTCATATTGCTCTTTTAAGTCCGGTACGGTCGCCATTGGATCACCTCTCTGGATCGGGGGGCGGGGGTCTGCCAGCCGTTAATCTAGGAAACATGATATGGCTGCGATTATCGCACTGTCAAAGCGCGCGGGATGCTGTTCTAGCCCACATTTCCCATATGGCTAAAAAGCTTTCTCAGTAATTCGTCGATGGTCTTTCAACCATTGGCTAATTATGGGCCTTTTTGCGTGTTCCCGGCTATAATAACTCCATGATATGTCACTTTGCAGTAAGATGCCGTAGGCATCATGGAGGCACCTGATGGGTGACGGCGAAAATGCCCCTCTCCGGCTCCAATTCAACCCCAAAGTCCGCCTGGAATTTCACGGCTCAACCATCACCTCCAACGCTGGCCTTCTTGCCTTTCGAGAGTTTGATGATGCCTTGGGCCTTACCGAAATCGCTGAGGACTACCTCCAGGAAAGCCGTACCGGACGCAATATCCTTCACCACCTGGTTCCGCTGCTAAGACAGTCGATCTACAGCCGCTTGGCCGGCTACGACGACACCAATGACGCAGTGCGCCTTTCCCAAGACCCAGCCATGCGAGTGATCGTGGGATGGCAAGGCTCGGAGCGGAAAGGAGCCAGCACCAGTGAGATGGGCCGGTTCGAGACGGAGTTCCTGACCCAAGAGGACAACCTGAAGGGGCTGGCACGAATAAATACCCAGTGGGTGGAACGAGCTATGGCCCATACCCTACACCGGCGAGTAATCCTGGATATGGACAGTTCCGAGAGTCCAGTGCATGGCCAGCAGGAGGGAGCAGCCTATAACGGCCACTTTGAATGCGTCTGCTATCACCCTCTCTTTCTGTTCAACCAGTTCGGGGATTGTGAAGCAGCTAAGCTACGGTCAGGCAACGTCCCCAGTGCCGATGATTGGCAAGAAGTCCTTGATCCGGTGGTGGAGCGTTATTTGACAGCAGCCTGACTGCTGCTGTTTCGTGCTGACGCCGCCTTCGCCAAGCCGGAGATATACGATTATCTGGAAGCAAGAAACATCGGCTACGCCATCAGGCTGCGGTCCAACCAGGTGCTGCAGCGGGAGATAGCGCCCCGGCTGATACGGCCTACGGAGTGGCTTTCCCCGAAGCCCATCGTCTCCTATCATGACTTCGTCTACTAGGCCCAGAGCTGGAACGTTGCTCGGAGAGTGGTCTCTAAGGTGGAGTGGCGCCAGGGAGAACTGTTTCCCAGAGTGGGCTTCATAGTCACCAATCTGAGCTATCCAAACATCGGGATAGTCCGCTTTTACAATGGCCGAGGCACGGCGGAGCAATGGATAAAAGAAGGCAAGTACGCCCTGAACTGGACGAGGTTGTCCTGCCAGCAGTACATCGCGGGTCCGAACTCAGCTGCGGACACCAGAAAACAACCACGCCACGACTATTCCACCCTATTGATACACCTGTAATAGCCTGACTTCGTCAACTCGACACGGCAGGCCCGCCAAGGTAGTATCAGTTACTAGAACATTTGTTCTTAAGGCTGTATCGCTCCAAAGTGATAACTGGAGTGGTAACCATGGCAGCTATGAAATCGATACGGCTCACGCACACCTTCGTCAAATCGGTGACTCGGCCAGGACGCTACGGCGACGGCCGCGGTGGTCTTGGCCTCAGCCTCCTGGTCAAGAAAACCGCAGCCGGTGGATGGAGTAAGACCTGGTCCCAGAGGCTCCGCATCGGCCGAAAAATCGCCACTCTGGGATTTGGTTCATTCCCGGTCGTGACCTTGGCAGATGCCAGGATAAGAGCCCTGGACAATGCGAGGCGAGTCAACCAGGGCGAGGACATCCTCAAGCCACCCCCGATCATCCCGACTGTCGACGAGGCCTTCGACATAGTGATAGAACAACGCCGCCCTTCATGGAAAGGAATACATACAGAGGCAATTTGGGGCCTGGCGAAGCGATACTGCAAACCGATCAGTTCTAAACCCGTCTCAGAAGTGAAGCAGAAAGACGTAATCGACGTCCTCGCCCCCATTTGGCAGAAGAAGCCCAGAATGGCCTGCCAAGTACGCAGCAACCTCTCCACCGTCATGCTATGGGCTATCAACCGGGAGTACCGCGCCAGCAATCCGGCAACGCCGGTTGCACTCCAAGAACTTGGGAAACAGCCACCCGGCAGCCATCACCGATCTCTCCCAGAGGACCAGCTCGGCAGCGCCCTGGCCAAGATCCGAGACGCTGACGTCTGGTGGGCAGAGAAGTACTGCCTGATTTTTCTGGCCTTCACCGGCGTTCGCAGCGGCGAGGCCAGAAAGGCCACGTGGGAAGAAATCAACCTGGACTCCGCCACATGGACGATCTCTGGGTCCAAGATGAAGAACAGCGTCATGCACAAGGTTCCCCTCTCCACCCAGGCCATGGAAATACTGCTCTGCGCCCGAGAGCAGACGGGACGCAGTGAGGGCCTGATTTTCCCTCCTGCACGTAGAGGTCATTACATGCACAGCGCAAGGCTCTCCGGTCTCATGAAGAAGCTGGAGATACCGGCAGTCCCACACGGGGACAGGTCCAGCCTGAGAAACTGGGCCGGGGGACGCGCAGACATCGCGCAACCCGCCGCCGAAATGGTCCTCGGCCATAAACAGGGCGAGCATATAGTGAAGGTCTATATGACAAGCGATTTCTTCGAACACCGCCGGCCCATTATGCAGAAATGGGCGGATTTTCTGACCCAGACCATGGGGCCTACGATCCAAGCTGATCAAAACTCCATGAATCAGGCCTGACCCAAGTCGAGGAAAGGGGACTCCATCTACTGGAACAATCCGGATCTTGTGCGATGGACAAGAAGGCCGGGATTGCTTGATAATATTCCGGGGGAAGTGAACTAAGCGGTGTACGCCGCCCGGGGACCAGCCATCTCCGCGTGTTCAGCCCAGAACCCCCGCCGGCCCGGAGCTCGATGGCCGGACCGGTAGAACAAAGAAAGCCCGTGCTGTAGAAAGCACGGGCTTTCTGGTATGATCATCCAAGATTTCCAACGGTCCAGACTCACCTGCAGGTCCCAGGGTTGGCCCCCTGGCAGCCGCCATCGAGAGGGAGAATGACCACCCGCAAATGGCGTATATCGCCCCATCTTGACCACCCATACACCCGCATGGAACAGCTGGCCACCCTGGCCGGCACCCGCATCACCAGAGACCGCCTCCGGATACCCTGTCCGGCCCACGGCGGCACCAACCCCAACCTCGAACTCAAGATCGCCGGCGACCGCATCTCCGCCGTCTGCTTCAGCCAGAGCTGCTCCTACAGGGATATTGCACAGGCCATCGAGGCCAAGTTCGGGATCTCCATCGGCCGCGGGCATAACGAAGAGAGAACCCTCACCCGCACCGAGCGCAGGCCTGCTTCACCCAAGCGGGTTCACCATGACCTCAGAACCTACGCCCTGAAACTCTGGCGCTCCTCCATTCCCATCCCCAAGTCCTCTGAACATCCCGCCAGGAAGTGGCTCGCAAACCGCAATCTGTGGCGCCCAGAGCTACCCCTGCCCGGGTCAGTGCGCTGGATCAGCGCCGAACACCTTAACCATGATTACCCGGGAGCCGGAGCCATCATCTCCATGGCAGCTCCGCCAAGTGCCTGGCTGACGTCCTGGCCAAGCCTTCCAGACCTCAGCTCCGTGCATCTGGTCTACGTCGCCGGAGACGGAAGGCCCGCCGTGGACCGGGGGCTGACCAAGAGGACCTACGCTGCAGTTCAGGACGCGGTGGTGGTGCTGGGATGCCCGCTCCTGGAGCAGACCACGGCGCCCGTCGACGTTGCCGAAGGGTTGGCCGACGCCCTGGCCTCCAGAAGCCCCGCTCCTGCAGTCGCAACCCTGGGCACCTCCGGCATGAATTCCGCCATCATCGCCGACTGGCTGGCCACCTCGCCGGCCACCCGGGTATGGGCAGACCGCGACGAGGCCAAGGCAGGCCGAGCGCCGCCAGGCCAGCGTTACGGGCGCGGGCTGATGCGCCTGGTGAACGACGCCGGAGGCAACGCCACCGCCCTCCACACACCGTCTCCCCACAAGGACCCCGCAGCTGCAGCTGCCTCCATGCGGTTCAATGACCCAGGTCCGGCCTGGCGGGAGTACGCCAGGACACTCTCCGAAACGACGGCCTGCCCCCGGTGGGAGATCGCCCGGCAGGCCATCGCCATCTGTGCGGAGGAAGCGTGATGACGATGAAGGGAGAGCCAGTCCCACCCGAAGGGCTGGACCACATCAAGGAGCTTCAGAAATGGCTGGAACAGTACCCCAACGATGTCATGGTCCGGGCGAAGCTGGCAGAGATCCAGCGCGATCCCCGCTTCGCAGAGCCGGACGAGCCCGACGACATCATGCCCCAGATCCCGGAACTGGCCGAGTTTCCGGTCCCCCCAGGACTCAAAAAGTACATCGACGCCACCCGCATCGTCGCGGGGGCCAGCGTCCCCACATCAGCTGCCTGCATCGCCGCGGCATTCAACCTCCTGGCTGCTGAGGACATCGACGTTCAGAGCAGGGCGAACGCTCCGCATCCATCCGGCCTGTACTTTGTCGTCGGCTCGGAGAGCGGCTGGAGAAAGAGCGCGTCGTTCCGGGAAACCATGCAGGGCCACGTGGAGGCCGAGGAACGGGTGGAAGTCCTCCACCATGAAGCAGACTCCAACACCGAAGAGGGCATGGAGTTCAGAGCAAAGGGGTTCAGTCCCCGGGCCCTGCGGCAGGACTTCACCATCGAGGCCCTGCTCAGCCGGCTGTGGAAGGCCCGCAGGACCATGGTGGTGGCCAACAGCGACGCCTCGTCGCTCCTGGGCGGCTGGAGTTTCCGCAAGGACAACCTGAGCCGGTCCCTCAGCCATTTCGTCTCCCTATGGGACGGAGACCCGACGTCCATCGACCGGCGCAACCCCGAGTCCCCGAGTCCCCCGAGATATTCTTCTACCAGCGCCGTCTCACCGCCCTGATCATGGGCTAGGTCAACGTCATGGAGGACCTGCTGTTCAGCCAGGCCGCAGGCAACGGGTTCACCGCTAGGTGCCTGCCCAGCATGGACCGGGAGAGGCCGAAGCCTCCGGCCGACACGTCCACGACCCACCGGGCCGCACTGGATACCATTGCCGACATGCGCGAGCTGGTCATACGCCGCCGGGCGGACCAGGACGCCAACGCCGAGCTGCTGCAGGGCGTCCTACGCCGGCCGGTGATCCACCCGGATCATGACGCCAGGGACCTTCTCGCCGCCGCCTCGGCCAAGTTCGACGCCCTGGCAGACGCAACAGACAACCTCCACGAGCGGGGCTTCTGGGCCAGAGCCCAGGAGCAAACGGCCCGGTACGCCGCCACGCTGGCCTATGTCCGGACGCTGGAGGACGGCATACCCCAGTCCTGGGAGCATATCCACTACACCCGCCCGGAGGTCGACCAGGCAGAGGCCGTCATCACCTGGCACGGAGAACTGATCAGGTCCTACGCGGTCCAGGCCGCCTCGGAGAAGGTGACCCGGCTGGCCAACGAGACCATCACCATGCTCCGTGAAAAACGGGAGAAGGTACAGAAGGAGGACGGCAGCATAGTCGCCCGAAACGTCATTGCCAGGCTGGGCAAGGGTGAGCTGAGAACAGACGCGGCGCTCCGGGAACAGGTGCTCGACGTCCTGGTGGTGCACCGCCATTTGATACCGACCGCCCGGAGGGGCCACTACATGATGGTCGTCCCTCATGATTAACTCACCGACGGATAAAGTTAGCTGGGGGTCAGCGGCCGGTTGGCCAGCTGTCTCAATAACGAGCAAAAACGGCGATCACCATGGTCGTCCCTCATGATTAAGGGTACGTGCGTAATTTGCGACTTTTGCGTAATTTGGGGGTTAAATCATCGAAGTTTCGCAAAAGTCGCAAATTACGCACCGACGGATAAAGTTAGCTGGGGGTCAGGGACCGGTGGGCCAGCTGTCTCAATAACGAGGAACTGGACCATGACGACCAACAACAATCTGGACGCCCTGTTCGCGGACGCGGAGCTCCCCTTCGGCCACCCAGGGCGCCGGTGCGACGACACCCCGGAAGGATTTGAGCCTTCGCCCCTGGTGGACCAGGGACCGGAGCGGGACTACACGCCGGACGAATACGGCAGGGTGATCCACTACGGCCCCAGGGACCGCCCCCTGTGCGGGAACGACAGCGTGACCGCGGTCTACACCGACGACCCGGCCGACCCGACGGGAACCTCAATCTGGAGAATGGAATGACCTCAACCCCAACGGCGAAGGGTACCGCCCCCGATATCGGGGAGTACCAATCACAACTCTGGAGAGCTGCCGATACCCTCCGAGGCAACATCGACGCCGCAGAATACAAGCACGTCGTCCTCCCCCTCATCTTCCTGAAATACATCTCCGACGCCTTCGAGGAACTCCACGAGGAACTGGAATCCAAAGCAGACGAGGGAATGGACTCAGAGGAGCCGGACTACTACACCGCCAACAATGTCTTCTGGGTCCCCAAGGAAGCCCGTTGGTCCACCATCCAGTCTCAAGCGAGGCAGAATACCAACGGGACCACCATAGACCAGGCTATGACCGCCATTGAGCGGGACAATTCCGCTCTCAGAGGTGTCCTCCCCAAGGACTACGGGCGGGACGCCCTGGACAAACAGCGGCTCGGAGAGGTCATAGACCTGGTCAGCAACATCAAGGTCGGGGGCGCCGATGCCCAGGCCACCGACGTCCTGGGGAGAGTCTACGAATACTTCCTGGAACAATTCGCCATGGCCGAAGGCCGGAAGGGGGGCGAGTTCTACACCCCCCGTTCGGTCGTGCAGTTGCTCGTGGCGATGATCGAGCCCTACCGGGGCCGGGTCTACGACCCCTGCTGCGGTTCCGCCGGCATGTTCATCCAGTCCGTCAGGTTCATAGAGGCCCACGCCACTGGCAACGGAAACGGGGGAAGGGCCAGGAACAACCTGTCGATCTACGGCCAGGAATCAAACCAGACTACATGGCGCCTCGCCAGGATGAACCTGGCCATCCGGGGCATCGAAGGACAGGTCGAGTACGGGGACAGCTTCCGGAACGACCGACACCCCGACCTGAAAGCGGACTACATCCTGGCCAACCCGCCCTTCAATGTGAAGGAATGGCAGGGAGACCAACTCCGTGAGGACAAGCGCTGGGCCTACGGGATCCCTCCCGCAGGAAACGCCAACTTCGCCTGGGTCCAGCACTTCCTGCACCACCTGTCACCCCGGGGCATCGCGGGGTTCGTACTCGCCAACGGATCCATGTCGTCCAATCAATCCAATGAGGGGGAAATCCGCAAGGCCATCATCGAGGATGACCTGGTGGACTGCATCATCGCGCTCCCAGGCCAATTGTTCCGGTCAACCCAGATACCGGCATGCCTCTGGTTCCTCCGCCGAGGCAGGCGGCAACGGAGGGGCGAAACCCTGTTCATCGACGCCCGCAAGCTGGGCTACATGGCAGACCGAACTCACCGTGACCTGTCGGAAGACGACATCGCCAGCATCTCCGACACCTACCACGCCTGGCGGGGAGACAAGGAAGCTGGCGACTATGCCGACGTCCCGGGATTCTGCAAGAACGCCGCGCTGGAAGAGATCCGGCACCACGGGCACGTCCTCACCCCAGGCCGGTACGTCGGGGCAGCGCCGCAAGAGGATGATGGGGAACCCTTCCAGGAGAAGATGACTCGCCTCGCCGACCAATGGAGGGAACAGGAAGAGGAGGCACGAAAGCTGGACAAGGCCATAGCCGAGAACCTGGAAAAGCTGGGATTTGGGGGCAACCGGTAAACCCGATCGCGCCTTGATGATGGGGTTGATGATGGGGTTGATGATGGGGTTGATGATGGGGTTGATGATGGGGTTGATGATGGGGTTGATGATGGGGTTGATGATCAAAACCATTGTCGAAGCGGAGAGGATCCCATTACCGTTCCAGTCTGGAGACGTATTGACTATCAAGCACGAAGAGAAAGATTGGATTAAATGCACTTTAGCCGATGCTTGCGAGGAGATTAATTACGGGCTCACGGCCTCGGCGTCGGACGATCCAGTGGGGCCCAAATTTCTCCGGATTACAGACATTGTTTCCGGCCAACCAGACTGGAACACGGTACCGCATGTCGAGGCTGACGAGCCTACGGCAAAGAAGTACATGCTGAATGACGGCGATATAGTGATAGCCCGCACCGGCGCATCTACTGGTTCCAGCACTTACGTGAAAAACCCGCCCCTCGCTGTATTTGCTTCTTACTTGGTCCGGTTGAAAACAAAGCCTACGTTTGACCCGCGATTCGTTTCGTACTATCTGAAAGGCGACGAGTTCTGGGAGTTCTTACGCGGTGTTCTAGGTGATAAGTCAGCCCAACCTAACGCCAGCGCATCCACTATGACCACTGCGCCTTTCAGGGCACCGAGGGAACTCGAGGAACAACAAGCCATCGCCCACATCCTCGGGACCCTCGACGACAAGATTGAGCTGAACCGACGGATGAACCAGACCCTGGAGGCGATGGCCCGGGCCATCTTCCAGGACTGGTTCGTGGCCTTCGGCCCAGTCCGCGCCAAGCTGGAGGGCCGGGAACCCTACCTGCCGCCGGAACTGTGGGACCTGTTCCCCGACCGGCTGGTGGACTCGGAGTTGGGGGAGATACCAGAGGGGTGGAAGGTCAAGGAATTAGGAAAGGTCATCGAACTAGCTTATGGTAAGGCATTGAAGGCTGGAGACCGGAGGGGAGGCAACATCCCGGTGTACGGATCCAACGGACAGATCGGCTGGCATAACGAAGGACTGGTAAATGGGCCTGGCATAGTTGTCGGCAGGAAGGGAAACCCAGGAATCGTCACATGGGCACATAGCGACTACTTCCCAATTGACACAGCCTTCTACGTCATCCCCGAAACCGCCGATCTCAAGTTACCTTTTCTGTTCTATGCCCTGACAGGTCAAGACCTCCCGTCAATGGCGGCCGACTCAGCAGTGCCCGGCTTGAACCGCAACCTAGCTTATATGAACAAACAATGCTTCCCCGACAGGGTTGTACTGGACACATTTGATGAACATGCCACCAAGATCTTCGCGCGTCGGAACGAACTTGAAAGAGAATCCCGTATCCTAACCACCCTGAGAGATACCCTGCTACCGAAGCTGGTTTCCGGGGAAGTAAATGCAACAATCTCAAAATGACCCCACCCCAAGGATCCTGAAACCAAGAATGGCCGACTATTCAGCAGCTCTAGCAAAAGGTGCCGTTAACCTGGTCCCCATCGTAGGTCCACTCCTTGCTGAAATGTTGGGTGTTCAGATCCCCAGACAACGAATAGACAGGATCGCCAAGTTCGCAGCCGACCTTGACCAAAGATTAAGTCTGGTTGAAAAGGGTCGTTTAGAGTCCCAAATCGAAAACGAGGAATTCACCGACTTAGTCGAGGAAGGCATGAGGCAAGCCTCACACTCACTATCCGATGAAAGAAGAAGCTACATAGCATCCATGGTAGCCAATGGCCTGTCCTCAGAAAATATAAGTTACGCCGAATCAAGACACCTGATGAGACTGCTAGACGAAATCAACGACATAGAAATCATCTGCCTCCGATCTTACAACGAACCTCCCAATGGAGATAAAACACTCAACACGTTCAGAGAAACACACAAGGAAACCCTTACCCGTGTGCGAGCAAATATCCAATCCCCCAAGGAAATTCGCTACCAGGAAGCTCTCCAGGAGAACTGCATCGACCATCTTGCCCAACTAGGAATGCTCAAACGCCGATACCAAATTGACACCAAAACAAACATCCCCAGATTCAACAGATCATCCGGAGCAATGGAGATTTGGTATCACGATTTGACCAACCTAGGAAGACTCATGCTAGAAGAAATTGGGCTGGGTCACGAAGAAGACTACCAGTGACACCCTTCAACGAGTCCACCGTCGAACAAGCCGCCATGGAATGGCTCTCCGACCTCGGCTGGGAAACGGCCTACGGGCCGGACATCGCCCCCGGAACTCCCGCTCAAGAGCGGGACAACTACACCGAGGTTATCCTGGAACGGCGCCTGAGGGATGCCTTGGAAAGGCTCAACCCCGACCTGGACGACGAGGCTCTGGAGACAGCCCTGCGCCGCATCACCAACCCGGACGGGCCGACCCAGGAAGCCAGGAACCGGTCCTTCCACCTGGACCTGATCAACGGGATCACGGTGGAACGACGCGGGCCGGATGGCACGGTGAGCGGAGTACCCGCGAAGATCATCGACTTTGAGAATCCCCACGAAAACGACTGGCTGGCGGTCAACCAGCTCACCGTCCAAGGGACACAACAAACCCGCCGCCTTGACATCGTACTTTTCGTGAACGGGCTCCCCCTGGGAAACATTGAACTGAAGAACCCCGCCGATGAATCCACCGACATCTGGGAAGCATGGGACCAGTTCCAGACCTACCAGGCAGAGCTGCTGGACATGTTCTCGATGAACGAGGTCCAGATCATCTCTGACGGCATCCTGGCCCGCATCGGTCCCCTCAACGCAGGCAAGGAGTGGTTCAAGCCCTGGAGGACCATGGAGAGCGAAGAAGACAACGCTCCCCAAACATCGGATTTGCAGGTAATGCTCGAAGGAACCTGCGACCCCACACGGTTCCTCACCCTAGTCAAGGACTTCGCCGTCTTCGACAACGACGGCAGCGGGAAGCTGATAAAGAAGCTCGCCGGCTACCACCAACTGCACGCCGTCCAAGCCGCCGTGGAGGAAACCCTCAGAGCCACAGCCCTCCAGAGAGAGGCTGCCCTGACTCATCAGGCTGAGGGAAACCGACCCGGCGGGGCGCCCGGAGACCGGCGCATCGGGGTGGTCTGGCACAACCAGGGGTCGGGCAAGAGCCTGACCATGGCGTTCTACACCGGCGTCATCGTCCGGGAACCAGCGATGGAAAACCCGACCATCGTGGTCCTGACCGACCGGAACGACCTGGACGGCCAGCTTTTCGGCACATTCTCCCGTTGCCAAGACCTACTGAGGCAGACGCCAAGCCAGGCCGACAGCAGGGCCGACCTACGGCAGAAACTTTCCGTCAACACCGGCGGCGTGGTGTTCACCACCATCCAGAAGTTCTTCCCAGACGAGAGGAGAGATACCCATCCCCTTCTTTCAGACCGACGCAACATCGTCGTTATCGCCGATGAAGCCCACCGGAGCCAGTACGGCTTCATCGACGGCTTCGCCAGCCACATGAGGTCCGCCCTGCCCAACGCAGCATTCCTGGGATTCACGGGGACCCCCATTGAGCTGGAGGATGCCAACACCCGGGCCGTGTTCGGAGACTACATCAGCGTCTACGACATCCAGCGCTCCGAAGAGGACAAGGCCACCGTCCCCATCTACTACGAGAGCAGGTTGGCCAAGTTGGTCCTAGACGAAGAGGAAAAGCCGAACATCGACCCGGACTTCGAGGAGGCCACCGAGGGCGAGGAGATTGAACACAAGGAGAGCCTCAAGACAAAATGGGCCCAACTGGAGACCATCGTGGGCTCCGGAAACCGGGTCGCCCAGATCGCCGAGGACATCGTCGCTCACTTTGAGGACCGGCTGGAGGAAATGGACGGCAAGGCCATGATTGTCTGCATGAGCCGCCGCATCTGCGTTGAACTCTACAACGAACTGGTCCGGCTTCGGCCCGACTGGTACGACCAAGACGACTCCAAGGGTCAGATCAAAATCGTCATGACCGGATCAGCCACGGATCCCCCCGACTGGCAACAGCACATCAGGACCAAGAACCGGAGGGACGCCCTGGGAAACAGGTTCCGGAACACAGACGACCAGTTCCGGATTGTCCTAGTCCGCGACATGTGGCTTACCGGGTTCGATGCCCCCAGCCTGCACACCATGTACCTCGACAAACCCATGCAGGGGCATGGCCTATTCCAGGCCATAACGAGAGTGAACCAGGTGTTCAAGGACAAGCCCGGAGGACTGGTCGTCGACTATCTCGGCCTCGCCAACGACCTGAGAAAGGCGGTGGAGACCTACACCCAGAGCGGGGGCCGAGGCAGAGCCACCTTCAACCAGGCGGACGCCGTGGCCGTGATGCTCGAAAAGTACGAGATCTGCTGCGACATGCTCCACGGGTTTGACTGGACTTCGTGGAGTACAGCGACCCCCCAGGAGATGCTGAGCATCATTGCCGGGGCCCAGGAACACATCCTGGCACAGGATAGTGGCAAGGAGCGTTTCCTTCAGGCCGTACTGGACCTCTCCCGGGCATTCGCCCTGTCCGTCCCGGACGAAGAAGCCATACGCATAAGGAACGACGTGAGGTTCTTCCAAACGCTCCGGGCTGCCCTGCTGAAGAAGTCGGCCGGGGACCAGACCCCGAGCGGGGACCTGGACTCTGCCATCAGGCAGATTGTTTCCAGGGCAGTCGCATCGGAAGGAGTCGTGGACATCTTCGCCGAGGCCGGGCTGAAGAAGCCGGACATCTCCGTGCTGTCCGATGAGTTCCTGGACGAAGTGAAGGGGATGAAACACCGGAACCTGGCCGTGGACATGCTGCAGAAGCTGATCAAGGGAGAACTCTCCACCCGAAGGCGCCAGAACATGGTCCAGGCCCGGTCCTTCGCCGGCATGCTGGAAGAGACCATCCGCCGCTACCAGAACCGGGCCATTGAGGCGGCCCAAGTCATTGAGGAGCTGGTGGAACTCGCCAAGCAGATCAGGGAAGCCACAGCCCGGGGTGAAGAATTAGGCCTCACCGAAGATGAGCTGGCCTTCTACGACGCCTTGGAGACCAACGACAGCGCGGTGAAGATCTTAGGCGACGACACCCTGAGGGCCATCGCCCAGGAACTCGTGGAGACGATCAGGAACAACGTAACGGTCGACTGGACCCTGAGGGAAAGCGTCCGGGCCAACATGCGCATCAAAGTGCGCCAGGTCCTCCGGAAGCACGGATATCCACCGGACAAAGCACAGAAAGCAACCGACACGGTAATCCAGCAGGCGGAACTCCTCTCGGAAGAATGGGCGCCGGTGTGAGTCGGACACCATTCTACTGATCGTCCAGTTCGCAACGAACCTGGCGAAGCTCCAGCAATAGAAGCCGCCCTCACCGACCTCCGACCTCCCCCAAAGGGGCGCGGTGGCTGTGGAAGCACAGAACTTCCAGCAGAGCAGCCCGGACCTGACCCCGGACCCCATCGTCCTGGCCCCATGCCGGGAAATGCCGGGGCTCTACACGCCCTGGGCACCCAACCTACCCGGAGACTCATCAGAGCCCCTCCTCCGGGAACCTCAGCGATCCCAACAACCCCAGCAGCCTGCCGCCCAGGATAGAACCCAACCTCACCAAGTTGTTTATCGAGTCCTGCCCCTGCGGGGCCAACCGAATGGTGGAAGACAACGAAACCCCCGCCACCCCCTGGTTCCTGAGCGCATTGTTCCAAAACCAGCCGGAGGGAACTGAAACGCCAGACCTTTGAACCATGGAGTTGGAAACCGAGCCCGACCCCGAACCGCAGGGGACGGAGCCGGCCATGGCCTCCTGGCTAACCATCGACGGACGCCGCCCCAGATTGGGTCAGTCACCCTGGCCCTAGCGCAAGAGCCGAGCGGCTGCGATACCCCGCCGCCGGAAATCATCCGAACTCCGAACACCCGCTTGCCGAACACCCGCTTGCCGGCCACCCGGCGCCTGATTTCACCGATCTGGACCACGCAGCCAGGGTCACAGAAGAGGCGGAGATGGACATTCCATCGCCGCCTTTTTCGTCGTGCCGAGAGGGCATTCGCAGCCGCCAAAGTCTACAACAAAAAATCCTGCTATAAGTAAGAGTATGGACTGATTCAGCGTAACAACTGATATATGACAGATACGGGGAAGAACGGGAGTGGTAAGAGAAGTGGTAACTGGACCCAGAAAATGGGAAATCCGTAGCTGAAACAGCTTCTAAGTGTTTCGCCTGCCACAAGTTCGTGGCCAATCAGGTCAGGCTGGAGTTGTTCGTACTGGCTTACAACTTGGGCAACTTCATGAGAAGGCTAGCCTTAACCCGAATCCACCGATAGAGGGCGTGTCGCGACAGGGCGGATAGGGAAGGAAGTGCTCCTCTGAATCTGGGATAATGGTTCTATAACAGAAAACCGACCAGAAACAAGGAGCACCCAATAGATGCGACCACGCAACCACCTCGACCGCATCCACATCACCTTCGACGACCACCGCCTGGTCAACAATGCCGGCCTGCTCCTTCCCGCCACCTTGGCCTTGCACCTCGGCCTTTCCCAACTGGTTGACCGGCGCCTGGACCTGGGTCGGGCCCCAGGCCGAGCCAACACCGGTGACAAGATGATGACGCTGGTGGCATCTGCGTTGGCGGGCGGCGACTGCATCGACGACGCCGATGCGCTGCGCGCCGGCGGGACAGCCTGCACCCTGGGCAGTGTGCTCAAGGCGCCCTCCACCCTGGGCGCCTTCCTGCGCAGCTTTCGCTGGGGCCACGTCCGCCAACTGGACCGGGTGAGCCGCGAGTTGCTGGCCCGGGCCTGGCAGGCCGGAGCCGGACCCGGCGACGCACCATTTACCATCGACCTTGATTCGACGATCTGCGAGACCTACGGACTGGCCAAGGAGGGCGCCCGCCACCACGGCTACACCGGCGCCCGGGGCTATCACCCGCTGTTGGCCGTCGCCGCCGGCGCCGGCGACGTGCTGATGTCCCGGCTGCGCGAGGGCCGCGCCAACACCGCCCGCGGGGCCGCCCACTTCCTGCGGGAGACGGTGGGGCGGGTGCGCTACGCTGGCGCCAGCGGGCAGATCACCCTGCGGGCCGACAGCGGCTTCTATACCCACGCCGTGGTCGCCGTCTGCCGCAAGCTGGACGTGCGCTTCTCCATCACCATCCGCCAGCACAAAAGCCTGCGCAATCTCATCGAGGCCATACCCGAAGCTGCCTGGACGCCGATTCCCTACTGGATGGACGGCGCCGCCGCTGTGGCCGAGACGACTTATACCCCCTTCCAGAGTGAGCCGGACGCCGCGCCGGTGCGGCTCATCGTCCGGCGGGTGCAGCCGACCCCCGGTTCCCAACTGGCCCTCTTCGCCACCTACAGTTATCACGGCTTCATCACCGACCGGGACGGAGAGACCCTGGAACTGGAGGCCGACCACCGCCGCCACGCCGAGATCGAGAATGCGATACGCGACCTCAAGTACGGCGTCGGGTTGAACCACATGCCGTCCGGCCGCTTCGCCGCCAACGGCGCCTGGCTGGCCGTCCAGGTGATGGCCCACAACCTGGCCCGCTGGACCGCGCGCATCGGCCTGGGCGAGCAGATCGTGACCACCAAGACCCTCAGGCGACGGTTCTTCTCCCTGGCCGGACGGCTCACCCGCTCGGCGCGCCGCCTCACCCTGCATCTGCCCCAGCGCTGGCCTTGGGAAACCCAGTTCAGTCGCGCCCTGGCCCGGCTGCGCGCCCTGCCACTCCCAGCCTGACGACCCGTCTGCAACTGACCCGCCATCCGGCCAACTGAACGTCCCGGCAAACTCGCGCCAGTCCCGGTCAGCGAGCGCCTCTTCCCGTGTCCTATCCCGCCATCTCGCTCAGCACAGCCACTGCAGACCGCCATCGGCGCCCCCAAAAGCGCCTGCGACCGCCCGCCAACCTCCCGTCTACTCGAATTCGAGCCCGGATCATCGCGCCTGCAACTCCCTCCCCCCTCTTCCGCTGTCCTCACCCCCTCCATCCGGGTCCATCGGTGGATTCGGATTTAGAGGTTAACGAATCGAAATTCTGGCGGGGAGATTTGATCACCCCGGGCCACTTTTTCGAAAACGCCAAAGCCTGCTTCGACGTACTATACGAAGAAGGCGCTACTCACCCTGAGATGATGTCGGTGGGGTTGTATTGCAGGATAACCGGCAAGCCATCCCGCTCCCAAGGCTTGGCGCAATTTCTAAAATACGCGTCCGAAAAAGAGGGCGTTTGGTTCGCCCGCCGTATCGACATTGCCCGCTGGTGGAAGGAGCATTATCCGCCCACGGCCTAGCTGGAATTCCCCTTAGTCCGAATCCACCGATGGACCCGGATGGAGGGGGTGAGGACAGCGGAAGAGGGGGGAGGGAGTTGCAGGCGCGATGATCCGGGCTCGAATTCGGGTAGACGGGAGGTTGGCGGGCGGTCGCAGGCGCTTTTGGGGGCGCCGATGGCGGTCTGCAGTGGCTGTGCTGAGCGAGATGGCGGGATAGGACACGGGAAGAGGCGCTCGCGGACCGGGACTGGCGCGAGTTTGCCGGGACGTTCAGTTGGCCGGATGGCGGGTCAGTTGCAGACGGGTCGTCAGGCTGGGAGTGGCAGGGCGCGCAGCCGGGCCAGGGCGCGACTGAACTGGGTTTCCCAAGGCCAGCGCTGGGGCAGATGCAGGGTGAGGCGGCGCGCCGAGCGGGTGAGCCGTCCGGCCAGGGAGAAGAACCGTCGCCTGAGGGTCTTGGTGGTCACGATCTGCTCGCCCAGGCCGATGCGCGCGGTCCAGCGGGCCAGGTTGTGGGCCATCACCTGGACGGCCAGCCAGGCGCCGTTGGCGGCGAAGCGGCCGGACGGCATGTGGTTCAACCCGACGCCGTACTTGAGGTCGCGTATCGCATTCTCGATCTCGGCGTGGCGGCGGTGGTCGGCCTCCAGTTCCAGGGTCTCTCCGTCCCGGTCGGTGATGAAGCCGTGATAACTGTAGGTGGCGAAGAGGGCCAGTTGGGAACCGGGGGTCGGCTGCACCCGCCGGACGATGAGCCGCACCGGCGCGGCGTCGGGCTCACTCTGGAAGGGGGTATAAGTCGTCTCGGCCACAGCGGCGGCGCCGTCCATCCAGTAGGGAATCGGCGTCCAGGCAGCTTCGGGTATGGCCTAGATGAGATTGCGCAGGCTTTTGTGCTGGCGGATGGTGATGGAGAAGCGCACGTCCAGCTTGCGGCAGACGGCGACCACGGCGTGGGTATAGAAGCCGCTGTCGGCCCGCAGGGTGATCTGCCCGCTGGCGCCAGCGTAGCGCACCCGCCCCACCGTCTCCCGCAGGAAGTGGGCGGCCCCGCGGGCGGTGTTGGCGCGGCCCTCGCGCAGCCGGGACATCAGCACGTCGCCGGCGCCGGCGGCGACGGCCAACAGCGGGTGATAGCCCCGGGCGCCGGTGTAGCCGTGGTGGCGGGCGCCCTCCTTGGCCAGTCCGTAGGTCTCGCAGATCGTCGAATCAAGGTCGATGGTAAATGGTGCGTCGCCGGGTCCGGCTCCGGCCTGCCAGGCCCGGGCCAGCAACTCGCGGCTCACCCGGTCCAGTTGGCGGACGTGGCCCCAGCGAAAGCTGCGCAGGAAGGCGCCCAGGGTGGAGGGCGCCTTGAGCACACTGCCCAGGGTGCAGGCTGTCCCGCCGGCGCGCAGCGCATCGGCGTCGTCGATGCAGTCGCCGCCCGCCAACGCAGATGCCACCAGCGTCATCATCTTGTCACCGGTGTTGGCTCGGCCTGGGGCCCGACCCAGGTCCAGGCGCCGGTCAACCAGTTGGGAAAGGCCGAGGTGCAAGGCCAAGGTGGCGGGAAGGAGCAGGCCGGCATTGTTGACCAGGCGGTGGTCGTCGAAGGAGATGTGGATGCGGTCGAGGTGGTTGCGTGGTCGCATCTATTGGGTGCTCCTTGTTTCTGGTCGGTTTTCTGTTATAAAACCATTATCCCAGATTCAGAGGAGCACTTCCTTCCCTATCCGCCCTGTCGCGACACGCCCTCTATCGGTGGATTCGGGCTTAGGGTCAACGCTCAACAGGATATTCTGGAGAAAGAACCATGGCTTCACCGTCCCCAGTAACCATACCGGCCCGGAAAGGCAAAGCCTGCCGGCTAACCGAAGGGCAGCTGGTGAAGGTCGTCAACACCCACGGGCAGCAGGTGGTGGACACATGGGCGTTCAACTCGGGCGACATTTACGAAGTCATGTCAATGGAGCACACCCGGACCTGGCTGGGACGGATTATGCTCAATGTGGGCGACAGTTTAGTCACCAACCGTCGAAGGTCCATCCTTACCCTGGTTGAGGACACATCGGGAGGCATCCACGACACGCTACTGGCGGCGTGCGACCGGTATCGTTATGAACTGCTCGGCGTCGAGGGGTTTCACGACAACTGCACGGATAATCTGGCTGCCGCTTTGGCAGAACTGGGGATTTCATCGGCGGATACGCCCAGCCCGTGGAACCTGTTCATGAACATCCCGGTGGACAGCGGCGGGGGAATTTCATTTCAACCCCCGATCTGCAAACCAGGCGATCATGTGCTGCTACGGGCCGAGATGGATTGCGTGATCGCATTTTCCGCATGCCCGCAAGATATCGTGCCCATCAACGGCGTTAACTGCATCCCTACCGAGGCTCACTTTCAGGTGCTGGACGGCTGATCTCATCGCGGTTTTTGGCGCCCCGTGGACAGCCGCTTGACACTTACCCAGGAAACAACCCGTCGGATGCCTTTGCCCGGAGGTCCCTTGGCCTTGGCCACAACCGGTTGGCGGTTACTTGAACGCCGGCATTACCTCTTCGGTGAGCAGCTTCAAACTTCGGCGCACCGCTTCCTTGGGCAAGAACCCACCGGGATTTAGCTCGGCGGTGATGCCGGTTATGCCAAGCATCTCCTGAAACTGGACCAGCCGGTCTTTGACGCGTTCGGGACTGCCAAAGACGACCCTGGTCTCGAGCAGGTCCTCATAGGTGATGTTGGCCAGCCGGTCGATTCGTGCCTGGCGTGCTTCAGAAACCGGGGCTCCGGATCCGCTCCGGGCATAATCCAAGAACTCGCGCTGGCGCTGGAAGAAGGCTTCTATGCTTCCTTGGGGCTCCTCGATGGCTTCTTCGTCACTGGGGGCGATGTACATCGGGAAGCGCACGTTTATGTCGCCGCCGTCGCCGGGGTGCCCTGCTTTTTTCCACTCGTCCCGGTATTCCTGTAGGTTGGTTTTCAAATCCTCGACATCCATGGCCCGTAATCCCAAGAAAATGGGGTAGCCTAGCCGGCCGATGCGGCCAAAGCTGTCATCGCTGCTGGCCGCTATCCGTATTTTGGGGTGGGGCTTTTGATAGGGCAAAGGTGATACGGTGGCGTTGGTGATGTGGTTGTATTTACCCTCGTAGGAGAATGTCTCTCCCGACCAAGCCTGTAAGATGATATCCAGGGCTTCCTGAAACCTCTCTTTGCTCTCGCTGTAGTCGATCCCCATGATGTCGTAGGCCCGGATGTTGCCGCTTCGCCCGACGCCGAACTCGAAACGGCCTTCGCTGAGTTGGTCTACCGTGGCTGCCTCTTCGGCGATTCGCAAGGGGTGGATCATAGGCAATACCTGCACAGCCATGCCAACCCTCAGCTTTTTCGTGCGGGTGGCGATAGAACTGGCCACGACGATTGGAGCCGCCAAGACCGAACGGTTTGGCCGAAAATGCGCCTCCCCCAACCATATCGTATCCAATCCCATTTCTTCGGCTAGGTCCACTTCTTCAAAAGATTCCCTAAAAGCCGTCTGGTGGGTACCACCTTGTGGGACGGTGAAGTCCGCATTTATGCCAAAGTCCATAATTTTCCTCCTGGTCTAGCGACGTGCGTCCTGTCAAAATTGTCCAGCCGAGTTCAGGCTCCCACCCGGAGATGGGCGCCCTGGGAAGGGCTCGCACTAACGGACAATTTTCCCACCCCGTTCGTCCTGAGCCTGTCGAAGGACATTCCAATCCGGGATTCAGGGTTAATAAATAATTGCTAAACCCCGGAGGAGGCTACTTCACGGGAGAGAAAGACGCCGGAATCAGAACCTTGTTTTCCTGCCGTAGCGGTCTAACCCCGGAACTGGGCGGCCACGAACCATCTTCCCGCGACGCAGCGCGCGCCCGGTTCCGCTCGTTGAGGTCGGGGTACACCCAAACATGGGTGAACCGGTTCAACGCTCCCAACTCGGTGGACCAGCACCCTGCCAGAGGAGAGAACTCCTCCCGGTGGGGCATCGCTTCTGCCCATGCCGAAAGCACCTTGGGGATCCCTCCGGGCTCGTATGTGTAGGTGCGCATCTCATATACGTTGCCGGTCCCGTAATCCCGGCTGCCCAAGGGGTGCATGAATGGCGCCGGCGTAACTATCTCGGACTGTTGCTCTACGACAAACTCACGGCCACCGGGATTTGCCTCTAAGTCCGGGTCATGGTTAGCCGCTTCCCGTGCCTCGGCGCGGTGCTTAAGGTCATCATATTCCCAAACGTGAATCACCTGATTTAGAGTTCCAAAATCCGTGTGCCAGAAAGCGCCGAGTTTGGAGTACTTTTCACGAAATGGGTGGCGCTTCTCGAAGCGGGCCTCAAACTCGTCAACAGTTCCGGTGCGCAAGGTGTAAGTACGAACTTCGTAAATCATACCGCCTCCGTTAAGAAATGCCTGTAGTATAGGATTAATCAATACTAGGCTAAGGATTGCCGCCAACATGCCCTAAGGATTATCCAGTTTCACCGCATGCCCAGGGGCTATTACCCTAATCCGTGGCAGTGTCGATACTACCCCGGCTAAATAATGCGGTCAAGCCTAGGCTCTGCTATAACCCAAGCCGTCTGGCAGGATTAACGAGGTATCCGACGCTATAATTAGGCTGACCCAAAGCGGTCTATAACGTAGTTTATAATGGGGTCGGATCTAACCCCAGAGGAGAAACCGATGGCTAAGACATTTATGCAAATGGTGCAGGAAGCCAAGGCAGATGTCCCTGGAGTAGACCCCCTAGAAGCCCGGCTGAAAAGCCCTGCTGTGACGAGATGAGGTGGAGGATAACCAGTGGACTGGGCCAAGTCTGAGACTAAGGGCGACCCATCTGGCCGCGGCCAATATGAATTGGGCAGTAACGATGGGCGACCCGGCGGCGAGCCGGTCCGGTCTATTCTCTGGTTTATTGGGGGAGGAGCCTGAAGCCTGGGACATCATCCCCATCCTGGTAGCCACCAGGGTCAGGTTGGCCACCGTGGCTGCCAGGAGTAGCTGAAAGAGGGTCTTGGCCCGACCAAAGTAGCGAGATTGGCGGACCCCCAGTTGCACCAGCCGAGCCAGGCGATGCTCGACCAGCTGCCGCCAGCTGCGGTATTCGGCGAAGCTCTCACTTTTCTGGAAGGCCCGGGCTTGTTGCAGGAGCGCCTCTTGGGGATGGAGAGTCACCGTACGGCCTTTGCCCTCTCCAGCTGCCACGCACTGGGACCGCAGGGGGCATACGCCACAGACCGCCGGGTCGAATTGAAAACTCTGGACCGGATAGGTCTGACCCAACCGGTTGGTCCGGGTGCCGAAGGTCCGCAAGGTGTGGGTAACATTACCGGCTGGGCAGGTGACGGTGCCGGCCGCCAGGTCGATCTGGAAGTCCTCTTTGGGGAAGTGGTCTTTTCTGGGACGACCCGGCACCTTGGCTATTAGCGTCCGACCGGCATCGGCAAAGGCCTGCCGCGTCCCGCCATCCCCATAGGCCGCATCCCCAATGGTCTCCTCCACAGGTATGCCCGTGTTCTCTTCACTCTGCTCCACCAGTTCCAGGACTCCGGTGTTGTCACCGGCATTGCCGGGCAGGATATCTACCGCGGTCACCAGTTGGGAATCGGTATCCACCACCACGGCAGCCTTATGTCCGTCGAAGCGTTTGCTGCTGCTTTTGCGCCCATGGCGCATCTCCGGGTCGTGCGCCGAAGGGACCCGGTCCCGGCTTACGCCATCCTTCAGGGCCGGACCATCCTCCTGCCGTTCCACATCTTGCAAGAGGAGTTGCCCCAAGAGTTCCGCTGCTTCTCCAATAGCCTGGCGCTCAGGACTATCTGCGGGAAATCTACCTTGGGCCTGACGGGCCAGTTCCAATACCAGGTCAGCATCGGCTACTATCTTCTGCAGTAAGGCTTGCCGCTCTTTCTTGTTGTCCCAGTCAATCCCCGCCTCTCCCTTCACACTGGAGCCAAAGTAAAGCTCCAGGCCGTGTCTCAAGGCCCACTCCTCGGCCCGGGTCCCATCCAGTTGGGCCAGTGCCCGGACCACCTGGACGATGCCGTCGGCCAGCAGGTTGTAGGTGTCCTTGACCGCTCCCCGGCCCAGAATGTAGGTGGTGTCCACCGCCACCTTCATCCGCCGTCCTTTCAGGCAGCCGGTCTGCCGGGCGAATTGGAGGCTGCGCTGAAAGACGGCCCGCACCCGGTCGTGGAGGATCAGCTGGGCTCGAAACAGTTGCAGGGTGCTCTTGGCAAAGGGACGGTCCTCCACCTCAATCCCCAATGCCACCTTCCACCGGATATCGAAGTCCGCCCTCTGCTTGGCTTCCAGGTCGCTCACTTTGTCGTAGGCTTGCAACAACAGCGCGGTGGCCACCAGACTGGGCGCCACGCTATCCCGGCCATTGTCCGGGCAATACAGTTCGGCGAAGTCTTCGTCTCGAAATAGCTGACCCCGCAGGGAGGCCAGGAAGCCGTAGAAGGAGCCGCGGCCCACATAGTCCAGGTAGAGATGGTCCGCTTCCAGGAACCCCAGCTGTTTAGAGCGTTTTCCCAGCATCCCCTGCCTCCCACACCCATTAAATTATCCTGACAATTATATCGGAACAGTCGAGGTCAGTGCACTTTTCGGCCAGACTTCTAGTACTACAACGACGTGTTATCCTACAAGGTAACTCGTGGGCGGATTTTGAAGCTGGCAACGAACGAGTGCGAGTCTCCCATGATGAACGGTCCGTAGCTGAAGAAGAAGACCTGAGCGTGTTTTCTCATAACGCGTCGTTGTAGTACTAGAGGCGCAGCGGCGCTTTGAGGGTGATTCTCCGGCGCTTTTGCTGGAAGTGCGTGACGCTGAAAATATCCCGGGCGATCAAAAAGCCCCCAACATGGTCAACATATCGCTGGGTAGTTTGCCGATTCGGGCGGACCTGGAGGTGCCAGAAGACCGCCGCGACATCCGTCTGGCCGACCGGTCGCGCCCGGTGATCACGACTTGCGGGGTTGGCAACCTGGCTGCATCGGGCGCGAAGCTGCTGAAGGAAATGGGGTTCACCAACGTGTCTTACATGGACGGTGGAATGCAAGCATGGAAGGACGCCGGCCTGCCCACGGAATAGGGCGGCGGCTACCTTACTATCCGGCAGCACTATCCTGCAGCGGTCTCTAACCGCGGACGATCAGGGCGATTCCGCTCACGACAAGCAAGCTCTCGACCACTGCTAGAAACCATGCCGTTGGCTGCCCCGACCAGTACAAAACTCCGAAGGCCCATCCTGATGTTTCTGCCCCAACTTGTGTGCCTTTGGGCAACCAGTAAAAGGAACAGGCATCCCAGGAGCCTAGTAAATATCGGCGCTGGCGTGATGACAAACAAATAGCTCGCTAGGGCCGATAGTGGAAGGGACCCCAGCGCCAACCATTTGACCACAGGCCAGGATATTCCCTTCAGGTTGAAGGTCATTCGCGAGGCCGACGCAGCAAGCTGCACCAACCCGATGATCGGGACGGCCTCCCGTGGGCCAAGCATCCACACCAGCAATGGCATAACGATCAAACCGCCACCGAAACCGGAGATGCCCGCGATGGTGAATCCCAGCAGAGCAGCCGCCGCCAGACCTGCCATTGCCAAAGGGTCGGGCAATACCTTCTCCCGGGACCGGCTTACGGTACGACATCGAAATCAGGTTCAGGATGACGCCGGCCTGCCCACGGAATAGGGCGGCGTCGGTTTGGCCGCCGCCCTGCTTCGGCGGCTTGTCAGTCTATCCGTCTTCCTCTAGAGGTCTGGCCGGAAAGCCATTGGCCGGGTTTCGCGCTACGCCAGACAGACGTATTATAGTCTTATGTGGCATGATAGTGTCTTTAATACGGTTCAAGAACCCACTGTTACATCGACAATCGTCGCTAAGAAAACGGCAGCTTGGAGAGAATCGGGGTTTCCGTCCGAGTTTCTAGGGGATTACCTGCTGCTATCCAACCCGAGGTTCCCCCGGCCAAGTTGGTGACCCGGGGGAAGTCGACGGCTTTCAAAAAGCCGGCCGAGCGCATGGAACGGTTCCCAGAGGCGCAGACCACGAGGAGGTCGCGGTCCTTGGGCAATTCCTCCAGGCGTACAGCCAGGTCCGACTGGGGTAAAGAAACCGCGCCCGGAATGCGGCCCTCGGCGTATTCCCACGGGTCCCGCACATCAATTACCAAGGCATCGCGTTCCCGGAGCCAAGCAGCCGCGTCATCGGGCTCAACATCCGGGACTGTGTCGTCGTGGGAGATTTCGGGCCAAGTAAAGCTGGCCTCACCCCGGTTGGCCGCCATGATCGCCGTCATGTTCAAGGGATTTGAAGGGGGTGTGGCTGCGTATTCAAGGAACTCTTCCTCGGACAGCTGCAAAGCCGGGTTGAAACGCCGTTCGAACCCGATGGTGCTGCTGGGCCGCCCGCACATCCCTTTTCCGCACGTCCCTTCGAAGTGGGCGGGGAAGACCTCTACATAGTCCTCTAGCGCAAGCAGTCTTTTGATGCTTTCAAATTGCTGGCTGGCGCCTTCCGGCCCGCCGAAGTCCGGCCGGCCAATGTCGCCCACGAACAGTGAATCCCCGCTGAGCACCATGGAAGGCTCAGGGCTTCGAGCTGGATTGACCACCAGCAACGAGATCGACTCGGGCCGATGCCCAGGGGTGTGGACCACTTGGAGATCAACCTGGCCGAGGGAGATCGCGCTGCCGTCCTTCAAAGGCGTGAACGGAAAGACGGCGTCCGCATCTTCGTGTAGATAGACTTGCGCGCCGGTAGCCGCGGCCAGGTCCCGATTGCCCGATACGTGGTCGGCATGGAGATGAGTGTCAATTACGGCGACGATTTTGTAACCTCGCTCGGCTGCCAGGTCTTGGTATTGCTGGATGTCCCGATGGGGGTCGATCACTGCCGCCTCACGCGATTCACGGGAGGCGATCAGGTATGAGGAGCAGCCTAGAGGTCTGGCCGGAAAGTCATTGGCCGGGTTTCGCGCTACGCCAGACAGACGTATTATAGTCTTATGTGGCATGATAGTATCTGTAATACGGTTCAAGAACCCACTCTTACATCGACAATCGTCGCTAAGAAAACGACGACTTGGGGAGAATCGGGGTTTCCGTCCGAGTTTCTAGGTCGTCGTGAAGGTACTGCTTGAAATACATGCCGTCTCCTTTTGGTCCTTTGATGCGACTACCCGCAAAACTATTAAGTCACGAGGTCGCCGCGGGGCGGGATGCTCCAGGCGCTGGGCCGCGTCCGAAGGAGATGCGTCCCGCGGCAAGGTTCCTCAAGAGGATACCCGTGCCCAGGCCCGCCATTACCACCAGGCCCAGAAAGCTGCCGCCGGCAACCATACCAATGGCTGGTCCCGGACAGGTGCCCGCGACGGCCTATCCCGCCCCAAACAAAGCTCCTCCGTAAACGTGTTTTTGTTCGATCTCGACTTGGTTGAGTTCTAATTCACCCGCCATTGGCGTCTTCCAACGCCGCCGCCGAAGGATAAACAACAAGGGCATTGCGACGGCGAATGACGAACCCATGAGGAGGAAGACATCGGGTTCCCGGAGCAAAAGCATGTCGTGAATCACGGTGTAATCACCCAGCCCAGAGGCCACAATGAGGAAGCCAAACACCATTCCGATCAGAAAAACAAATGGATTCATAGCGAGCCTCCGGTAAGGTGGTGCAATATCCATGTCAACCCAATGGCGGTTCCCATTATCGTGGCTATTCCAACCATGGCGCCGCGGGACAAAATGGCCGCGCCGCCGATTCCGTGTCCCGATGTGCAACCGCCGCCCCACCGTGCTCCGAATCCCATGAATACCCCGCCGACGAAAAGGACCGGAATGATGACCCCCAGCGGAAGAAAGACCCCCAACGCGCCATAGTTTAGGTTTGCTGACGGACCGCCTCTAAGGAAGGCGGCCAACAATGTTCCGGCGACCAGCCCGCCGAAGAACCAAACTCGCCACATGTCGGCCATTTTAGGGCTGCGCACGAAAGTCATCATCTGGTAGTAGGAAGTGGTGACTCCCAAGTGCTTGTTCGCCACCGCGTACAGTAGAACCGTACAAACCCCTATGCTGGGGCCGGCAATAAACCACGCAAGCCGATCCGGCAAAATCTCCACGTCGTGGGCCTCCTTGATTTAGCTTTGCGAGCAAGGATACCGAACATCCAAACGCAAGTAAATATATTACATCCTTAGGAAGGCATTCAGGCTTATTCAGGAATGCGGCAATTTAGTGGCCGAAGATTCCTACCCCAGTTGGTCCAACGCCTGGCGGGAGAGCATCATCTTCACGGGGGGACGTCGCATTTAATTGGAAGCCGCTTGATTTAGCACGTTTTTCGCAAACTATTACGGGATCAGACGCTATCTAGCCGAGGATTGCGTGATGGGAGCAGTTTTTGCCACGGACTACGGCTATTCCGTGAGCTAGATCCAGGAGCGTGGCAGGACCGATGTAAGCAGTTCTTCGACTCCGAGGCGCCGACCATCGACAGTTCCGAAGCTGCTGACGAATATGCAGCGAAACCTCGATACTTCGTTTCGAAGATAGGTGAGCAAATCGGCAAACTGATCCAATGTCTCATCCTCGCTTTTTGAGAGCCGCTGCACGTCAAGTTCATGGATCTGCGGGATACTCTCAAACCCCAGGCGGGTAATGCGTTGCTCTACGGATTCATCTAAGTCGTCATCCCGAACCTCATCCAAGACCCCAAACAAATCCGATTTTGTAAAGACCAAAACGACGGGCAGCTTTCGAGAATCCTTGTTTAAGTCACGGTAATTGTCTACGAGGTGCTGCCAGGCGGCTCTAATCGCGCTGGTTTGCCCCGCTACAAAGTCGATCGTGTCAGGCTGATTCCTTAAATATTCTGCTGAATCGATTACGAATATTAACGCGTCGGCATCTAACACCCATCGAAAAAATGGCGTGTTATGTAACCACGGACCGTATTCCAAGGCAAAATGGGATGAATCCTCGTAACTGTTCAGACTTGATGAGGTGAATTGGCTCAAAGCCGTTGGAAAAACGCTGGCATGGCCGGGGGAGTTGTGGCATACCAGGGAGGTGGACACTGAACTAGACCTGAACGCGGCGAGTGGCGAAACTCTGCTGGAGATAATTGCCGGCCAGCGGGCAGTCATTGCCGATTTGCAAAGGCGGATTGGGGTTCTGGAATCCCGTCCCAACCGGCGCGGGTCGTCGGGGATGCCGGGTAATCAGCCGCACTCCAGCCGGCAAGCGCCGGAGAAAAAGGAGCCCAGAAAGCCGCGCCGCCATGGCTTCGCCCGCCAGCGCATGACTCCTACCCGGCGGGTGGAGCATGCCGTGGCGGTCTGTCCCGACTGCGGGACTCACCTGAACGGCGGATGGGTACAGCGAACTCGGGAAGTCATTGAGCTACCGGTGGCTCCGGTAGAAGTGACCGAGCACGCCCTGGTAGCCCGCATCTGTCCGGTATGCCAGCGGCGCCGGCTGCCCAAAGAGGCCCTGCAGGGGGTGGTTCTGGGCCAGCAGCGCCTGGGGGTCAATCTGGTAAGCCTGATGGTGACCCTGCGGGAGGAGGGACGGTTGCCCATAAGAATCATCCAATGGTACCTGGAGAGCGTCCATCAGTTGCACCTGAGTGTTGGCGCCATCGTCGAGGCCGTCCATGGAGTAGCCCGTCAGGCTGAGACGGCGGTGCGAGAGGTGCTCGAGCAAGTCCGCGCCAGTCCCGTGGTGCAGGGCGACGAAACCGGCTGGCGCCAGGACGGGAGCAACGGCTATGTTTGGACCTTCAGCACTCCCAGCGAACGATACTTCCTGCGTCGGGGTCGGGATAAGGGGGTGGTGGATGAGGTGCTGGATTCCTCCTTCAGCGGAGTGTTGGTCAGTGATTTCTACGCGGCCTATAACCACTACCCGGGCCTGAAGCAACGGTGCTGGGCTCATCTGCTGCGGGATATCCATGACCTGAAAGGGTTGTACCCAGAAGACGCTGGGCTGGCTCAGTGGGCCGAGGCGGTTCACCAGGTCTACACGGAGGCCAAGGCCTCGGTCCTTCCCCGAGCCCAGCCAGGCCATCGCACCCAGCTAATGCTGGAGGAGAAACTAATGGTCTTGGCGCGGCCTTTCCTTAAAGATCCCCTGGCGGTTCAGGCCAAGCTCTGCCGGCGCATGGAACGGTTCATCAAGGAACTGTTTGTCTTCGTGTCGGACCCAGCCGTGCCCTCAGACAACAACGCCGCCGAGCGGAGCCTGCGGCATCTGGTAACCAGTCGCAAGATCAGCGGCGGCGCCCGCTCAGGGCAGGGCGCCGACAGCAAGATGACCTTGGCATCCCTCTTTGGCACCTGGCGGGCCAGAGGTCTCAATCCCCTCCTGGAATGCCGCCGGTTGCTCACTTCCCCTCAACTCTGAACAGTTTCGAATCCTCACCCGGAAAGTCTCCAACAGCGGGAAAGCCACATGGATAACAGCCCAAGTATTGGGCATTTAAGACTCCAACCCCCAATATTCCGCCCCTCCAACACATCCTACCAGATAAACCGCTACCCCAACTGGTCCAACGCTTGCCGGGAGAGCATCATCTTTACCGGGCTGATGGGGCGGAAGGTGCGGGACACGCGGACATCGCCGGCGAGGCTTAACAGGGTGTAGGCGTCGTAGGGCTTCAAGCCCTTTTCGGTCACCAGGAAATCCACCATGTCGCGAACTGCCTGCTTCATGGCGGTTCCCAAATCCTCCCCGTGGGACAGCACCACGAAATGGTCTGGGGTCAGCGCCCTAGGGCCCTTTATCGTCATTCCCTTTTCCACCGTGACCCGGATATGGGTGTCGGCGGAACACTCGGCGCCGGTGCCGGCCACCGCTCCGTCTCCCACCACGGCGTGGCAATCGCCCATGGCCAGCATGCCTCCGGGTACGAACACCGGCAGGTAGAGCACGCTGCCCGCCGTGAGCTCTTTCATATCTATGTCGCCGCCGTAAGGGCCGCTGTCGCTGGCGGTGCTTTGAACATAGGTGGGAGTGGTGGCGACCAGCCCCATGGAAGGCGAAAGGGGCAGACGCGTTCCGCTGGGCAGCACGGCGTGGCCATCCTCCAACGAAATGATTGTTGGATAACCCTCGGTGAACTCCTCGTCTAAGAAACCCCGGCCGGGCATCACCATGTGGGCCGCGGCCTCCTTGGGCGTGATGGATATGAATTCTACTTTAAGCGCGTCCCCGGGCTTCGCTCCATTGACGTAGATGGGCCCCGTGGCCGGGCCCATCTGGTATTTTTCGCCCAGGACCGCCGGGTCCCGCTCGCCTTCAAAGGCATCCCAGGTCTCAACCATCAAGTCGTCGCCCGAGTCGATGACTATTGCGGGCGAGGCTTCCGGTTCTAATACGTAGATGTGGTTGTCCCTGCTTATATGCTTCATTTCCCGCGATGACCTCCTCAGTCGGCGTTATGCACGGGCGATATTGCCCACCGGGACTCTTTGCGGCCCACGGGTTCCAGCGGCGAACCGGAATATGCCGCGACCACGTTTCCCTGGGAGGCGTCGAAGTGGCGGTCCCAATGGCCCAACGCCAGGTAATCGCAAGATGCCTTGGCCACTTCATCGGGATATATAGGCGAGGAGCGAACGTCGATGTCGCCATCCACGTGGAAGTGGCCGTGGGCCATGGCCACCAGCCATCTGTCAGGATTGCTCGACGGCATCCCTTCCAACGGGCGAAATTGGGGTGTGTGGGACAACATGGCCCGCCCCCAAAGGTCCAACGTAAATTCAGGAAGCGTTACGGCTTCCCCGGCGTTTTGAGAAATTATGTGTAGGTTCTCCGGTTTGGCGCCAAACGCCGCCCGGTGGTACAGCGAGTTTTCGTCCAAAAGGTCGTGGTTGCCCGGCAAAACCACCGCCGGGACCTCCAGCCGGCCGATCTGGGCCAGGAAAAACTCCAGCACGTCGTCGGAGATCCGGGCGTTGTCAAAAACGTCGCCGACCATTAATAGAACATCGCCCTCTAGTTTGGCCACCGAGGTCACCACCGATTCCAGGGCTTGGGCGGAACGGGAATGGCCCGCGATGTCGCCTAGATGGGTATCCGAAGTGTGTATCAACTTCACTTTTTTACGGGATGGCAATCAATTCTCCTGAAGCGATCGTAAAGCACGGGGATTATCCACCGATCACGCCCTTTTCCTTCAACGCGGCAATCTGGGCCGCATCATAGCCGGACTCTTTGAGCACTCCTTCGTTGTCTTGTCCCAGGTCCGGCGGGGTTCGGCGTATGCTGGGAGGCGTTTTGGTCAACTTCAAAGGAGAAGCGGGGACCCGCAGATCGGGCACCTTGGGATGGGGCATGTCGGCAATCATGTTGCGGGCCGCCACCTGAGGGTCGTTCACAACGTCGGAGACCCGGTTGATTGGGCCGCAGGGCACGCCGGCTTTGGAGATCAGGTCCACCCAGTGGGCCACGGTCTCCTTTTTAAATATGGCGTTGAACGTCGCCACGCATTCGGCCCGGTGCTCCACCCGGTCGGTGTTGGTCAAAAACCGGGGGTCTTCGGAAAGATCCGAACGGCCGATGCCCTCGCACATCCGCTGGTACAGGCCGTCGTTGCCGCAGGCCAGGATGAAGAATCCGTCAGCGGCGGTGAAACTCTGGTATGGCACCAGACTGGGATGGCCTGACCCCAGGCGGTTCGGCTCCACGCCGGTGCCCATGTAGCCGGTGGCGTGGTAACTCATGGTGGCTACCTGGCCGTCGAGCAGCGATGTGTCGATCCACTGGCCCTCGCCGGTCTTTTCTTTGTGGCGCAGCGCCGTCAGGATGGACCCATAGGCCATCATCCCGGTGAACAGGTCCACCAACGAAAAACCAACCCGCATGGGGTTTCCATCGGGATCGCCGGTGAGGTTCATCAGCCCGCTGTATGCCTGGATGATCAGGTCATACCCCGGCATCTCGGCCATTGGGCCGGTCCGGCCATAGCCCGAGATGGAACAGTAGACTATTCCCGGATTGACCTCGCGAACTGCTTCGTAGCCAAGTCCCATGCGCTCCAAGGCCCCGGCCCGGAAGCTTTCGATCATCACGTCGGACTTAGCGGCCAGGTTCAGCACGATATCTACCGCTTCTTTTTCCTTCAGGTTGAGGCTGAGACTCCGCTTGTTGCGGTTGAAGGTCAAGAATTGGGTGCCTTCGCCGTTCCAAAATGGCGTCCAAGACCGGGTCTCGTCGCCGTGGTTGGGCTCTTCGATTTTGATGACGTCGGCGCCCATGTCGCCCAACATCATGGTGCAAAAAGGACCGGCCAGGGTCCTGGTCAGGTCTACTACCTTGAGATCTTCCAATGCTGAAGCCATTTCCACCTCTGTGACCGGGGAGAGATTTTGCCCTGTATGGACAAGATTTCGTGCCTGAATTTGCCAGTGGGATTATAGCACGCTAATATCGGGCCGGTTGCCGGCAGGCTGGGTCATGGGCTGTTAGCCAGCGCCGATATCGAAAGTAGGTGGGCGCCATGACAGCCGGTCAAAACGTGAACCAGGTGTCAGTGAACCAGGTGTCAATAGTAGTGCTGGGCGGCATCAACATGGACCTGGTGAGCATGACGCCCCGGTTCCCTCAGGCGGGTGAAACGGTGATGGGCAGCCGCTTTTTGACCTATCCCGGTGGCAAGGGCGCCAACCAGGCGGTGGCCGCCGCGCGCATGGGCGCCACAACCGCCATGGTAGGCCGGGTGGGCGACGACATGTTCGGGCCGCAGCTGCAGGCGGGCTTGGAATCCGACGGAATCGATGTGTCCGGCATCAGCGTCAGCCCCGGCGTCAGTTCTGGCATCGCCGTCATAGACATCGACGATTCCGCCCAAAACCGAATCATCCAGATCTTGGGAGCCAATGACGCCTGCGGTCCCGATGAAGCCCGCGCCGTGACCCGCTCCCTGGTCCGTGCCTCGACTGTGCTTTTGCAGTTGGAAGTGTCTCCTGAGCTGTCCATGCAGGTGGCCAGCGACGCCGCTTCCCAGGGCAAGAGGGTGATTCTGGACCCTGGCCCCGTCCGGCCCGAACCCCTGCCGGAAGAGTTCTTCCAATATTGCAATGTGATCACGCCCAACGAAACGGAAGCGGAGGCATTGGTTGGATATCCGGTTTCAGACCCCGGTTCGGCGGAGCGGGCGGCTCGATGGCTTGTCGGCCAGGGTGTCGAGTTGGCGATCATCAAACTGGGGGCACAGGGCGCCTACTACGTTACCTCCGGCGGCGGGGCTTACGTTCCGCCGTTTCAGGTCGAAGCCGTGGACTCGGTGGCTGCGGGTGACGCCTTCAACGGCGCGCTTGGCGTCGCCTTAGCATAGGGGCGTGAGATTCCGGAAGCCGTAAGAATAGCCTCTGCCGCGGGGGCCCTGGCTGTGACCAGATCCGGCGTGCAGGATTCCATGCCTACTCGAGAAGAGGTGGAGGCGCTGCTTCGGGCTCAGCCGTCGCCGTAAGTTTGACTATCGACGAGCGGCTAAAACGCCCACGTATGGTGGCGAATCAACGTAGGGGCGCACGACCTTGCGCCCCTACGTCATGTCAGATCCGGTCATCGGCTGGCTCGGGTGACCCAAGGGCGTAGGCCATCCTAGACCATGGTGGTATCCTGGCAAAATCATGTCGTCTCAAGAAAAATATTGTTCCGGCTGTGCGTCGGTCCTGGAGATTCAGGACGTGGACGGGCGCGAAAGGCCTAAGTGCCCCAATTGCGGCCGGGTTGTCTACCACGACCCGAAGATCGCCGCCACCTGCATCGTTGAAAGGCAGGGCAAGGTCCTGATGATCAAGCGCGACAACCAGGTGGGATACGGCCTGTGGAGCATGCCTGGAGGATACGTGGACCGCGGCGAGGTGGTGGAAGAGGCGGCGGCTCGGGAGGTGCAGGAAGAAACCGGCCTACTGGTGGAGGTCCAACGGTTGGTGGGGCTTTTTTCCGAAGCGGGACATCCCGTTGTGGTGGTGGCGTTTACTGCTAAGGAGACGGGAGGCCGGTTGGCCGCGGGTCCGGAGGCTCAGGATATCGGATTTTTCTCTTTGGACGATTTGCCTGAGATGGCGTTTCCTAGGGATCAACTGATCTTGGACCAGTGGCAGTCTTCGGCCTAATGAGCGAGGCGCCGATAAGTTCAGATGATTAACCTGATCTCAAAGCTGACGAAATCAACCCTCGACCTGGTATTTCCATTGGAATGCGTTGGCTGCCAGAAAGAGGGAGATGTCCTGTGCCCTGCGTGCCTTGGGAACGTTACTCGGCTAGGCCAGCCTTATTGCCGTCTTTGCGCCCAGCCGGGCCAGTCTAGTCCCTGCGCTTCCTGCCGGGAAAGCCCATTGGACCTGGACGCATTGCGGGCGCCTTTTCTGCTAGGAGGCGCCATCCAAGAAGCGGTCCACGCCTTCAAGTATCGCAATCTACGGGCGGCGGCTCCCAGGCTGGGAGGGTTGTTGGGGGAGTTTTTAACCTACAGTAGAATCACCGGCGAAGTGCTGATCCCCGTGCCCTTGCACTCTAGCCGCCAACGCCAACGGGGCTACAACCAATCGGAGCTCTTGGCCCAACAGGTGTCCAAAACCACCGGGTGGAGCGGCGGCGCAATGTGGAGGGCAGCTTTCAAGCAAGATCCGGCCTTCAAGGCGTCTCCGTCATCGTCATTGACGACGTGGCCACCACGGGCAGCACCATCTCGGCATGTGCCTCGGCCCTCAAGTCGGCCGGAGCGAGTTCGGTATGGGGGCTGGTCCTAGCCCGAGAGGCGTGACCAGGGAGCATCACCGTGCCTAAACGACGAAATCTTACGATTGACAAGGTTTGCTTTCTTTGGTCCAATGTCGGCAAGTTCAGGATGTGCCCGATTTTCTAGTCTATTTGGCTAGTAATTACGACTTTAGTATATGGAGGCTGTCATCATGGCGAATAAGACTCTTATTTACGTGGGCGCTGAAGCTAGTGGCTTGTATCGGAAGGAAGCGGGTGACGACCGCTGGGAAAATCTGACCAGGGGCATGGCGCCATCGGCACAGGTCCGGTCCATCGCCATTCATCCTGAAGATCAAGCTGTGATCTTCGCCGGGACACAACGGGGCATTTACCGCAGCGTAGACCGGGGGGACAACTGGGAGCGGATGAACATGACTGAAGGCCGGGTTGTGTGGTCGATAAAGTTCCATCCCAATGATCCAAAGATAATGTTCCTCGGAACTGAAGGCAGCGAGATCTTCAAGAGCGAGGACGCCGGAGAGAATTGGCAGTATATGTCCACCATCTCCAACCCGGATAGCGTGCAGATGGCCTTCGCCACCAGAATCTTGGGGATAGGAATCGAAGCGTCGGACCCCAATAACATGTACGCAGCCCTTGAGGTCGGGGGCGCTGCTCGAAGCACGGACGGCGGCAAAACCTGGAAGGTAGTCAACAGCAAGTTCGACGGAGACGTGGACCTGATGGACCTGCACGGTGTGGCCGTGGGCGCCGCCGACTCGGGCGCCGTGTTCATTTCCAATCGCACGGGAGTTTGGCGCACCAAGGACCGGGGAGAGACCTGGGAGGATCTGGGATTCAGCAAAATCTCCGAGGTGAAATATTCCCGGGGGGTGCAAGCGGCGCCCAATGACCCGAACACGCTCTATGCCTGCGTGGGGTTGAACTTCGGCAGCGAGGAAGGCGGCTTGATGCGGACCTCCGACTTGGGTCAGACCTGGGAGAGGTTCGATAAGGGTATATTGCCCAAGAGCACCACCTTTGGCGTGGCCATAAATACCCAAGCACCGGATCAAGTGTATTTTTGCACCCGGAAGGGCCAGGTCTTTGGCACCCACGACGCTGGCTCAACCTGGAAGGAGCACACCTTGCCAGAATCCGCTGGCAACGTCATCAGCGTGGCCTGCTCGTCGGCATAGGCAGGTAAGGGCCGCGTGAAGCATGAATGCGGCAGGTTTAAAACCTGCCCCATTCATCCAAGGATTGCTAAACGTTGTAAGGTGCGGACAGCAGCAGGAATCACGTAGGGGCACGGCATGCCGTGCCCCTACCCACGTTTCATGCAAACCGAAAAATCCTAGGGTTCGCTGAGGTCCCAGCCGGGCAGGGCCAGGTAGCCTTCCATGGGGATTTTGTTGATGGCGGGTAGGCCCTGGGCGCGTTTGAGCCGCTGGATGTTGTACAGGTGGGTTATGTACTCGAAGTACCGGTGCCGGTAAGTCGCTTCCAGCGTAATGTAAAGTTTGTCTGGGTCTGAATCGTTGGGCCGGATCCCGGTGTATCCGGCTTCCATGAGACCGGGCCACATCCCACCGTTATTGGTTTCGATCTCCCTGGTTCGGCATGAGCCAGCGGTTTCCTTCTCCAAGATCGACCGGGCGAAATCCAAAGCCTGGCGCAACTTTTCCAGCAAGACGTCAAGCTCCCAGTAAAGATTTTCGTCCAACCGCCGGTCGTAGGGGGAATCCAACAGCCGGTCCATCTCATCCCCGGTGGGCGACCCGTTGGGGAATAGTTCCTCCCGCCACCTTTGCCAGAACCATCGATAATCCCCCGAAGCCATGTGGCTCAGGTTCCTGCGGATGCTCCACTCGCTCCATCCCCACCGGTCCGACTCGAAATCCAGCTGCTCATCGGTCAACCCGGCAAGCTCGCCGGAAACCATTTCAAATAGATCATCGCCGAACTGGGGGAAAAGCTCGGTGGCCGGGGCGTGGTCGGGCAGCGCGTCTGAATTCATGATTTCCTCCTGGGGTAAACCACCTTGGTCTCGTACGCAGGGGCGCGGCATGCCGTACCCCTAGCCAATCTACAGACAAACTAGGGCTTGACCCAGGTCTCCGACCAGGCAAGGCAGGCGCTGCTGCTGGGTTTGTCGCCGCGCATTGCCTCGTCTACCTGGCCATGAGCGACGATGCCGTTGACAGTCAATTGGGCCCTGCGGGCCGGAGTGAAGCAGCTATATACGCCTAGAAACTCGGACGGAAACCCCGATTCTCTCCAAGCTGCCGTTTTCTTAGCGACGATTGTCGATGTAACAGTGGGTTCTTGAACCGTATTACAGACACTATCATGCCACATAAGACTATAATACGTCTGTCTGGCGTAGCGCGAAACCCGGCCAATGGCTTTCCGGCCAGACCTCTAGTATTACAACGACGGTTCGCAATAAAGGGACCTTGAGCACCTCTTCATGGCGACCTGACCACACGCTTGACAGCTTTGTGGCCTTGCCTTCCGCGAAGCAGGTTCCGCCCAAAAACTGACCAAATTGAGGAAGCGTCGTTGTAATACTAGCGGCCTGTTGGTCTCGCCGCCTGCTGGGTTCACCAACATGTAGGGTTCCATAAAATCGTGCCAGGTAAGGGCGATGGAGTCGTCGTCGCTCTCCACGCTTTCGGTCCAAAAAGATCGGCCGTCGCCTGACCGGTTGAACACAGCGTCCACTACGGGTAGGGTCTGGTCGGCGAATTCCGGGAATAAGAAAGACTCGATCGTTTCCTGTAGCCAGCGGGCCAGAGCGATGTTGTTCGAGTAGACCCTGACCTCATCGTTGGCCACGTCGGATTTCATAAACAAGACGTGGCCCTGTCCGCCGGGGGACAGCAAGACCCGCCAGTGGCTGGTCCTAGTGGTTTGCAGCGCTCCGTTCTGGCGCGACAGTCGGATGAACGAATTTTCTCCCGTCAGAAGAACCTTGCTTGAGTCGGTGGGGTTGGTTGTCATCAAAAACCTCCGGGCAAATTGCAGATGGGCAGGAGTTAACGATCATGGACAGAGGTCAACCAGAACGATTCTCTTCATCCACGCGTTCCGCTAGGAAGATTTTCAAGAGCGACTGGTAAGGTACATCGCGCTGGTTCGCAAGGAGCTTCAGGCGTTCTAACAAAGACTCCGGCAAGCGGATTGAGATGGTTCTGGTTGATGGCTTCAAGTTGGGTAATGTTACCCTGGTTCCTTCGGTCCAGGAGACATATTCGGTGGAGTTGTGAGTCGCCCAAAAATTCCGCTCCTCATCTTCAGATTCAAATTTTGGCGTTTTTTTCTTACTGGGCCGCTTCGAATGCTCCCCTTTGGTCGATGGGCCGAGGTGGAAAAACCAGGGCCGCCCAAATTCGGGCGGCCCTGTCAGCATCTTCAAGGTTTTGTTATTGATCGCTGGATGCTAGTCCTTGGCTGGGAACCAGTCTTGCTTCCAGGGCCACTGTGGTCCTGTTGAGCTTGATGGGAATAGGCCTGTTTCTCATTGCCGGGGCTCTGGAGAAGGCCCTTCTGCCCTGGTACCACAACCAACGGCGCAGGGCGGCGAGGAAAAAATGTTGAGTAGGAAATGGTGGATTGTCGTACTTGGGATAGCGGCTGCGATGGGGTTGATCGCGGCCTGCGGTGGCCAAGAAGAGACCGTGAAGATAAGGCTGGCCATGGATTGGTATCCCAATGCCAACCACGCCGGACTGTTCGTAGCCCAGGAGAAGGGATACTTCGCTGACGAAAACCTGGAAGTCGATTTTTATACCCCGGTGGACCCCTCAACGGTGAACCAGACGGTGGCCGCCGGGTCTGACGACTTCGGCATCAACTATCTACCCGACCTGCTGATGGCCCGGGCCCAGGGAGTTCCGATAGTGTCCATCGCCGCCCTGGTTCAGCATCCGTTAAACTCGGTGCAAACCCTTAAGTCCTCAGGAATCACCCGGCCCAGCGAGTTGGCTGGCAAGAAAGTCGGATATCCGGGCATCCCGCTAAACGAGCCCCTGCTGGACACCATGCTAAAAGCGGACGGCTTGGAAAGCGGCCTAGAAGAAGTTGAACTGGTCAATGTGGGCTTTGCCTTGGCCGAGGCGCTGATCAACGGGTCTGTTGACGCCTGCGTGGGCTGCTACTTCAGCCACGAATCCTTCCTCATGGAGAACCAGGGGCACCCAGTGAATATCATGGGTATGGAAGAGTGGGGCGTTCCTGATTTCTATGAGCTGGTGTTGGTAACCAGCGAAAAAACCCTGGCGGAAAGGCCCGATGTGGTCCAGCGGATGGTCCGGGCTTTGATGAAAGGTTACGCCGATGCGGCGGCCGACCCAGACGCCGCGGTGGATACGCTTCTGGCAGGGACGGACGCCGAAGTAGACGAGGCTATCGAGCGCCCCGGCGTTCAAGTCATCGCTCCGCTATGGACCAAGGGCGGCCCGGCCGGATGCCAGACCTCGGAAAAGTGGACCAACTTCGCCGATTGGATGTACACCAACAAGCTGGTGGATAAACCCATCGACGCCAGCGCCGCCTTTACCAATGAGTTCGTGGAAGGCGCCCAAAAATAGCGCGTTCCATTTAGTAATCGATATGACTGGTTTTCAGGAGCCGCCGCGTGCCCGGAACGTATCACAGGGGTGATATACTGGCGCCCAATAAGGTCAGTTGAATTCCAAATGTGGTGGCTCAATGTCTCTGTATTTTCTGTTGGGAACACTTACGACCGATGGGCGGGCCAAGGTCAACACCAACCGCAACCTGGTGGTGGAAGCCGCCAGGAAGGTTTCCGTTGCCGGGGCCGAGATCCTAGGCCAGTACGCGGTGTTGGGCCGTTTCGATTACCTGATGATGATTGAGGCCGACGACAATGACGCCGTCGCGCGCCTATCCCTGGAGATGGGAGTCAGGACGGGAATGCATATAGAAACGCTGCCAGGCATCCCCATTGGCTTTTTGACGGACGGCAGACAGGACGACCCTATCACCCAGCCTGAGTCCGTCAGCCTTTCGCCTCCAGAAGTGTAATCACCGGTCCTAGATGACTACCTGCGGAACGGTATGGAGGCCTCACGACACATGGGTCTGAGCGATGAGCTAAGGGCCGGGACGGGTGATCGTTGGGAAAAGGTGGTGACCCATCCCTTCGTCATCGAATTGGGGGACAACAACCTTCCCGCCGATAAATTCCAGGTGTATTTCGACCAGGACCACCTCTTCCTGAAAGACTGGTCCATTCTTTTGAGCCTGGCCGCCGCCAAAGCTCCGGACTTCGACGCCGCTCGTCAGCTAGTGGGGTTTCTGCATTTGGGCTTGGGCGGGGAAGAGGAGCTCTTCCAAGAGGAATTCCGCCGGCGGGGCATGTCGTCCCAAGACGTGGCGAGCTTGGAATACCGGCCTACTACCCTTGGCTACAGTGGCTTCCTGCGCAACATCGCCTACTCCGGACAGTTCATTGACGTGGTGGCGACGTTGCTAGCGGTGGAATGGCCCTATTTAGACTGGGCCCAGCGTTTATCCGAGGCGGGTAAACGGCCGGACAACCATTACTACCAGACCTGGATAGACCTGCACACCAGCCCGGGTATGTCGGGGTTTGTCGACTGGATGCGGGATACAGTGGATCAGTCGGCGGTCTCCGCAACCCACCGGGCCCGCTTGCAACAGATTTTCGTCGATGTTTTGCGCTACGAATTCCTATTTTGGGAGATGGCCTACCGGAAGGAAGAATGGCCGGTATGATCTACATTCCCAAGGCAATGACCATCGCCGGGTCCGACTCAGGCGGCGGCGCCGGCATCCAGGCCGACCTGAAAACATTCGCCGCACTGGGTGTTTACGGTGCTTCAACTGTGACCGCAATCACGGCCCAAAACACATTGGGAGTGATGGGCGTCCACGAGATTCCCACGGAGATCATCTCGGCCCAGATAGACGCGGTGTTGGGCGATATTGGGGCCGACGCGGTAAAAACGGGCATGTTGTCATCCAGCGCCATCATTGAATGCGTGGCCGGGGCTATCGAGCGGCACCAGGTCCAACGGTTGGTGGTTGACCCGGTGATGGTGGCGAAGAGCGGCGATTCGCTTCTGCGGGATGACGCTGTCGATTCGCTGAAAACAATGCTGATTCCGCTGGCTGCCGTTGTGACACCCAACATTCCTGAGGCGGAAACCCTTACCGGTTTGGAGATAACCACGCCGGAAAATGTCCGGCAGGCAGCCCGAATCATCGTTGATATGGGCGCCCGTGGGGTGGTGGTGAAGGGCGGCCACTTGGAAGGTCCGGCCACCGACCTTTTCTACGATGGCTCCAGGTTTCAAGAGTTCACTTCGCCCAGGATCAACACGGCCAATACCCACGGCACCGGCTGTACCTTTGCATCTGCCGTGGCGGCTGGGCTGGCTCAAGACCTGGATGTAATCGACGCGGTGGGGCAGGCCAAGGAATACGTGACCGAAGCCATCCGCCATTCATTCCCTTTGGGTCAAGGCCATGGACCCCTGAATCACTTTTACAAACTGTGGGCTTAGCCCCACAGTCCAGATAGTCTCAAAGCAAGGAATCATGCCCCAATCCTGGCCTTTCCCAGTATGGGCGGAGGTTAGGCCCCTCTCCCCATATGGGGAGAGGGGATTTAGGGGTTGCGCCGTTTAGAAGGAATAGAACTTGCTAGAGGACTGAAAAAATCATGCCGCCATTTCAACTCCCCGTAGAAATTGGACCCCCAGACAGTTCCAGGTTCCAGCGATTGATCGCCCGGATGGATGACAACATCGCCTACGCCGTCTTTCCCGCTACGGTATTGACCATGCTTGGAATCGTTCCTGGGTGGAACCAATTGTTTCAAGTCCTAGGAGGAGCCGAGAAAGAGGTTCAGCTTGCTGAGATCAGGATACGGCTGGAAGGGCAGGATCGGACCACAGTGTGCGTGTTTGGAGAGCCCAGCAGCCGTCCGGCCCTGGGCAGGCACACCCTGGAGGCATTCGGCCTGATTGCCGATGAAACCAGCGAGCGGCTGGTGCAAGCCAGGCTGATTCTAGGGTAAATCAATGTTCCCTCTAGTGGCCTGTGCCTTCAGAGGCCGTTGTTGGCCGGGTTAATCCCATCTGCCGTTAACATTCGTTGCGGTATAATGGCCCATAACCGGTCGTCGCGCCCGCCTGGAAGATTCAATCACCGATTCTGAGGTAAGCTTTACATGTTCAACCCCGTCTCCAGCCGAGTCAGCTTCCCTGAGATGGAAGCCAACGTCCTTCAACTTTGGAAAGACAAGGACATCTTCCACCGCACCGAGACAGAGCGGGAAGATGGCCCTTTGTTCATGCTTTTCGAAGGGCCTCCCACGGCCAACGGCAGCCCAGGTATTCATCACGTGCTGGCCCGGGTGTTCAAGGATGTCATTTGCCGCTACCAAACCATGAAGGGCTACCGGTGCCTGCGGAAGGGCGGCTGGGACACCCACGGGCTGCCCGTTGAGCTGGAGGTGGAGAAGGCGCTGGGTCTCACCAGCAAACGGGACATCGAAGAGTACGGCATCGAGAAATTCAACCAGCAATGCCGCGAAAGCGTTTTCCGCTACGTCAAAGAATGGGAGGTCATGACCGACCGCATCGGCTACTGGGTGGACATGGCAGACCCCTACGTGACCCTCCAGAACGACTACATCGAGACCGGTTGGTGGATCCTGAAAGAGTTGTGGGACAAGGGCCTGTTGTACCAAGGCATGAAAGGCACCCCCCATTGCCCCCGCTGCGTCACCAGCCTGAGCTCTCACGAAGTCGCTCTGGGCTACCATGAAGACACGCCCGACCCATCGGTGTTCGTGAAATTCCGGGTCACGCTGCCGTTGGATTCGTGGCAAGTGGAACCGGGCCTTCCCGTCCCCACTTACCTGCTTGCCTGGACCACCACCCCCTGGACGTTGCCGGGCAACACCGCGCTGGCGGTGGATTCCAACGCCGAGTATTCCCTGGTGGAAATAGTTGATGAGGACGGCAACGCCGAACGGCTGGTCCTAGCCACTCCCTTGTTGGAAACCAACCTCCGACAGGACTCCTCCATCGTCGAATCGTTGATCGGCTCCAGCCTGGTTGGAATCTCCTACGAGCCTTTGTACGACCCGGCTAAATACGGCTCGCAGGTGCGCCGGTTCGGTGTGGCGGCGGATTCTGGGAGTTCTGAGTTACAGGAGACCGCCGAGTTTGCGCCTCAAGTGGTCGCCGCCGACTTCGTTTCCATGGAGGACGGCACGGGTATTGTCCATATCGCTCCGGCCTTCGGCGATGAGGACCTTTCCCTGGGCCGGGAAAAGGGTCTCGCCTTCGTGCAGCCCGTCGATCTGCTGGGCAACATCACCGGGGAATACCCCTTCGCCGGCAAGTTCGTAAAGGATGCCGACGAGGACATCATGGCCGACCTGCAAGCCCGGGGCTTGTTGCATCATAGGGCCGTTTACCGGCACACTTATCCTTTCTGTTGGCGCTGCGAGACGCCCCTGCTCTACTACGCCAAAAACTCTTGGTACATCCGCACCTCAGCCGTAAAAGACAAGTTGATTGGCGGCAACGGCGACATCAACTGGTATCCCGACTACATCAAAGAAGGCCGCTTCGGAGAGTGGTTGCGCAACAATGTAGACTGGGCCATCTCCCGGGAACGTTACTGGGGCACGCCGATTCCCATCTGGCAGTGCGCTGATTGCGGTCATACCGTATGCGCCGGCAGCGTGGCCGAGCTAAAGACAATGGCATTGCCTGAACAACGAGCGTCTTTGGAAAACCTGGACCTGCACCGCCCTTATGTTGATGACATCGTGCTCCAGTGCCCTTCTTCCAATGGCTCCGGCAGCGGTTGCGCCGGGCAGATGCGGCGCATTCCCGAGGTCATGGACGCTTGGTTTGATTCCGGCGCCATGCCCTTCGCCCAGTGGCACGTGTTGGATAACGCCGACGTCACGCAACTTAGAAAGGAGGGGAAATTCCCCGCCGATTACATCTGCGAGGCGGTGGACCAGACTAGGGGTTGGTTCTACAGCCTCCACGCCCTGTCCACCTTGCTGCAGGGCGAGCCATCGTACAAGAACGTCATCTGCCTGGGTCTGATTCTGGACGAGCGGGGCCAGAAGATGAGCAAACGGGTGGGCAATGTTGTGGAGCCCCTGAGTGTTTTGGACGAGCACGGAGCCGACGCTCTGCGCTGGTACCTCTTTACCGCCTCCCATCCCGGAGAAGCCAGGCGGTTCTCGTCCAAGCTGGTCAACGAGACCTTGCGGCGGGTCATGCTTACCCTGTGGAACGTTTTCTCTTTCTTCACCAATTACGCTTCAATCGATCAGTTCAACCCGGAACACAAACCCGACGGTTGGAAGCCTGAGAACGAGTTGGACCGTTGGATACTATCGGAACTGAACACGCTGATCACCCAGGTGGACGGCTATTTGAGCGGCTACGACCCAACCAATGCCGGACGGCGCATCCAGGAGTTCATCGATCAGCTGTCCAACTGGTACGTCCGCCGCAGCCGCCGCCGGTTCTGGAAGAGCGAAAACGACGGTGACAAACTGTCGGCCTACATCAGCCTCTACACGTGCTTGGAAACGGTGGCCCGCTTGATGGCGCCGTTGGCCCCCTTTGTGGCCGAGGAGCTGTACCAAAACCTGGTCAAATCTGTCGATGCAGATGCTCCGGACAGCGTCCACCTGGCGCTGTTCCCAGAAGCCGACGCTTCGTTGGTCGACAAACAACTGGAGGATGCCACCCAATTGGTCATGCGAATTTCCAGCATGGGCCGCAGCGCCCGGTCTAAAGTGGGATTGCGCGTGCGCCAGCCGCTGAAATCGATGAAGGTGTTGCTTAGGAGCGATGTTGAAAGGCTGGGTCTCGAACCCAAGATCACTCAACTGGTGGACGAGATAAATGTCAAGAGTGTTGAAATAGCGGTGGCGGGTGAAGCCGAGGGCAACGATTTTTGGGAATGGACCGTTTCCCCAAACTTGGCCAACATCGGCCCGAAGCACGGGGCCAATACCCAGTCGATCGTAGATGCTTTGGCGGCTATGGACCCCAAACAAATCGTGGCGGCCATCGATGCCGATGGGTCGGTTCGAATAACGTTAGCGGATCTAACCGGCTCTCCGGTCCAGTTGGACTACGAGGATATCAATGTGACTAAATCCGCGAAAGAAAGCGGTTACGCCGACGTGCAAGACGGCCCCTATGCGGTTGCCGTGGAAACTGTGATCACCCCGGACCTGGCAGAAGAGGGAGTGGCTCGGGACGTGGTTCACCATATTCAAAACCTGCGCCGCGATGCTGAGTTCGAACTGACCGACCGCATCGTCACCTACTACCAGGCGCCCGATGAGATCGCCAACGTCATTACCGGCCAGTTCGCCGGGTACATCCGCCAGGAGACACTATCAGACGAATTGGTCTCAGCGCCTCCTAGCGACGCCGCCAAAACCGAGACGGTGAAGGTGGAAAAGCTGGACGTGACCTTGGGAGTAAAGCGCGTTTAAACTGCCGCCAAATCTACCGTAGGTGCACGGCATGCCGTGCCCTACCCCATGCGAAACAGACTATGCCCGAACTCCCAGAAGTCGAAAACACCCGCCGTTATCTCATCAAAGCGGGTCTGCCCGGCAGCACCTTTACCCGGGCTGACGTGGGCTGGCCAAAGGCCCTCAAGGCGCCTGCACTGGAAGATTTCGTGCTGGATCTGATGGGGACCAAGGTCCAAGAGGTTAACCGCCTGGGGAAATACCTTCTCTTGCCATTAAGCGGGTGCACGGCATGCCGTGCACCTACTCTAATCCTGCACCTTGGCATGACCGGCGGACTGTGCATTGAGCCTGCATCACAACCGGCCCACGCCATGGTCCGCCACACATTCGGCCTAGACGGAAACCGGGAGCTGCGGTTCATCGACGGGCGTAAGTTCGCCAAGATGTGGCTAGTGGACGACCCTCAAGACGTGCTGCCGACCTTGGGGACCGACCCGCTGGGTGAGGATTTCACACCCGAAACGTTGACCAAGGCGTTAACGGGCAGAAACGCACCGGTTAAAGCCTTGCTGTTGGAACAATCGATTGTGGCGGGCATGGGCAACCTATACGCAGACGAGGCTTTGTATCTGGCGAGGATACGTCCCTCAAGGCCCGCCGATAAACTTTCCAAACGAGAGGTAAGCAATCTGACCGGTACGATCAAAACCGCATTTAACACGGCGCTGGCGGCATACGATGAGGCGAGAGATGAACAATGGCCCGACCCGCCCATGGGCATGCACACCTGGTCAATCCCCCGCAAAGACGGCGCCCCATGCCCTAGTTGCAGCGGCCCCATCTCGGGAACAAGGATCAGGGCTCGGGGAACCTACTTTTGCCGCCGGTGTCAGCGGTGAAAAGTCAGCGCTATGCCCCAGTCCCATAGATCCGCTCGGCAATGACGATGATAGCCGAGCGTTTGTCGTCGCGCATAGCTTGATCGTACTCCTCCCAGTTGGAGTGCTCCTCACGGGCGGCGGTGCGGTAGACATCCCGCAGGGCGTCGCGGTATTCATCGGCGCCGGTGTTGGCGGCGGAAATGATATGGGCCCGGCCTTCCAGCACCACGAATCCCCACCAGTTCTCGTTGGAGATCAGTAGAGAACAGCGGGAGTCCCGTTGCAGATTCAGCAGCTTGGCCCGTTTGGCGGTGGTGGTGAAGGCCACTCCATCGCGGTAGGGCCCGCAGGTGATGATGCTCATTTGGGCGGCCCCGTCGCGGCGGAAGGTGGTCAGAACTCCGCGATTGGTCTCTGCGACGAAAGCTTTTATGTTTTCCGGCAGCATGGTTTTACCTCCTAAGTTTCGGCAGTATCGGGTTCTCTAAGGGTTTGTCCTGCTGTTGACGGGTTCATAGACAGGCTGCTTAAATCCCCGTTTGCAAAGGGGGATATTTGGCCCTCCCGTTGCGAAAGCGGGCAAGTTTGCCCTCCTTTGTAAAGAGGGTTGGGGGGATTTCCGCCACTGCCCAGAAACATCTCGGCCAATTACAAAACTGACTCGCTTCCGCTGAATACGCCTAAAGAATAAAGTCGATCTCGTACATGTCGTAATTGGAATGTTGCATGTTCAGCCCGGCGTACACCGCTTGGGCTATGTGGTTGTCCCGGTCCACGTAGAGCCGCAGACCGCATACATTTGGTAGATTACCTGCTTCGGCTCTTACGTGATTGTCCAGGGCGCGGTAGACGCCTTGACGCCGAAAACCGGAAGCGACATAAACGCTCTGGATCCACCAAAAGTAGGCGTTCCGCCAATCGCTCCACTCTGTGGTGATCATCAGCTGCCCAACCACCTGTTCCCGGATTTCCGCCAACAGATAAAAACCCAGCTTGTCGTCCCCAAGCACAGCCGCCACGCCCAACTTTAGGCGTTCCAGGTCCAGGGTTTTGCCTTCTGTCTCTTGGGCCATAGCCGCATTGAAACCGGCGATGGTTTCTAGGTCCGAGCCGATGGCCCGCCTAACGGTGATTTTTGAAATTTCCTGATTCGTCACGTGGCTCTCTCTCGATTGGGCCGCCGTTGGAGTTGTGGCGGGAACACCCCCCACCAGATACTTCGCCGCCGCGCCGGGCTCAGCATGACGTTTATCGCTATAAAAAGCCACGCTAACTGATCCAGAAGGTGGAACCGTCGCCGTCCTTCTGGACCTCTATTCGCACCGGGAACACGTCCTTCATGTCGTCCAGGTGGGTGATGACGATGATCTTTTCGAAGTCGTCTTCTATGGCGCCAATGACATCCAAGATGCGCTCCCGGCCGGCGGCGTCTTGAGTGCCGAACCCCTCGTCGATGAACAGGGTTGGCAGGGGAGCGCCGATTCTTTGGGCCAGCACCTTGGACAGGGCGATGCGCATGGCCAGGTTTACCCGGAACGCCTCGCCGCCGCTGTACATCTCATAGCTGCGGGGGCCCAACTCGTCGCTGACGTTGATCTCCAATGTTTCAATGGGCTCACCCTGGCCGGTGCTCCGCTCCCTCTGGGTCTCCAGCTTGACGTGCATGCGGTTGTCGGTCATGCGGGCCAGCAACACGTTTGTCTCCTCTTCGAGCAGGGGGATCACCGTCTCGATGAGCATGGCCTGAACGCCTCTGCGGCCGAAGGCGTTGGTCAATTCCTGGTAGACGCCCTGGTCCTCTTCCAGGGCTTTTAGCCGCTGAGCCCCCTGTGTTTCTTCCTCGCCTAGTTCATCTCGGCGCAACGATTGGCCCTTGAGATACCCTTGTCTGGCCACCGCCGCTTCACGTTGGTCTTCTAGTGAGCGAACTTCCTGGCTCAACTCTCCTAGCTTGGTTTCCAATTGGGGCAATTGGGCCATCGCCTCGGTTTCGGCCTGATGCTCCAGGGTTTGCCGCTTCAGTTCCCCGGTGCGCCGCGCCAGCATTTCGCCCGAAGAGGAAAGTGTTTGCTCCTCTTGGGGAAGAGACTCCAGCGCCTGGGCCAACTGTCTTTCCTGCTCTTCAAAGGGTTGCAGGTCCCGCGTCTGCTGGTAGGCTATCTGGCGGGCTTGGCCGTCGTAATTTAGCGTTTTTAGTTCCCGGTCCAGCCCGTCTAGTTGGGCCTGTTCATCGGCGGCATATTCCGATGATTCCAATAGCTTCCGGGCGGAATCCAACTGGACTGTCGCGTCGCCTAACTCCTGCTGGGCTTGCCTGGATTCTAGAATCTTGCCGTGCAATTCCTGGATCTTGAGAGCCGATTTTCGCTGGGCGTCGGCCACCGCCTTCTCTCTCAAAGGAAGCTCCCGTTCAAACTCTTCCCGGCGGGTTTCCAGAGCCGTCAGATGGGCCCGGTTTTTCCGGAAAAGGTTTCGCTTGTCTTCCACCTGGGATTGGAAGGTATCTTCCATACGGGCGCAGCTATCCTGGTCCAACGGGGTTTGGCATAGGGGACAAACGGCGTCCTCCTGGTCCTGCCGCCGCAGGATCTCCAGTTTTAGGTTCAGCTCCTTGCCCTCGGCCTCATACCTAAGGGCAGTGCTTTGGGATTCGCCGATCTGGGTTGCCAGGGACTGGGCCTGCTCTCGGAGGCTAACTATCTCTAGGGATTGCCTTTGCGATTCATTCTCCACTTTTTGGGCTTCCACCAGATCGGCGGCCAACCCAGGTTCGGCGTGCGCTTTGGCGGGAAGTTCGCTTTCAACACGTACCCGCAGACCTTCGATCTGGGTTTCCAGCCGGGCACGGGATACCTGGATGGCCGCGGCTAAAGGGTCTCTCTTTTGGGTTAAAAGGTCGTGACTTTGCCGGGCTTTTTCCAAGGAATCAAGCTGGCTGCGGGCCTGGGCAAGGCGGGCGGCTCCCTCGCGGATGGATTCACCCTGTTGGATCACGTCCTGGAACTGGCCGATGCGCCTTTGGGAAGAACCTTGAGCCTCCTGCAACTGGACGATGTCCTGACGAATGTTTTTCATCCGTTCTTCCATCACCGGAAGCTGCTCGCGGCGGACGGCCAGCCGGTTCACCTGGTCTCGGAGGTCCACGGTTTCCCGGCGTTTCCCGTCCAAACGGCCGTCCAACGCCGCCAGATGCAGGTCGATGCCTTTCAGTTCCTCGGCGGGGTCGCCAATATCTTCGATCTGGCGGCGCATCTCCCCCAGCCGGCCGCCCAGTTCCGCCGTTGAGGCAGCCGCCTCGCCGTATTTCCCTCGGGCGCGTTCCTGCAACTGGTCGTAGGTCTCCAGACTTAGGATCTTGGCCAGCACCGCCTGCCGTTCCCGAGGCGGTTTGTTGGTGAATTCGTCAGCCCTGCCCTGCAACAAAAAAGCGGTGTTGATGAAGGTGTCGTAGTCCATGCCCACGGTCTGTTCTATCTTTGCCTGAGACTCGCGGATGGTGTTGCCGGTGATGGGTTGGGATTCGCCGCCGTTTAGAATCTGCATCTGGAGGTCCGAGGCGCCCTGGCGGCGGCGGCCTCCACCCCTGGAATGGCTGCGGATCACCCGGTAGTTCTCATCCCTAGAGGTGAATTCCAATTGCACCCGGCACTCGGTGGCGCCGTAGGAGATCAGCTCATCCTGAGTCTTGCCACGGGCTTTCCCCCAAAGACACCAGGTGATGGCGTCTAGCAGCGCGGATTTCCCGTGGCCATTCCCGCCGCAAAGACAAGCCAGGTGAATGCCGGTAAAATCCAGCGTGGGCACGCCTTCCCGGTAGCAAAGGAAGTTTTGGATGTCGAGACGCTGGGGTATCAAGCGATCAACCTGACCGCAAGATATTCAAGGGAATGGGAACCGAGGAGCGCCGCCGAACACTGCCGCTACGATGCATTCATCCCCCCACCTGTTTCACGCCTGCGGGCAATCGCATTTTAGCATATGCGTTTGGGGCCAGGACGCCGTCTGGTGTGCCTAAGTAAATATCTATCTGTGATATGTTATATATACGGCAATTCGTTCAAAACGCTGGCAATAACATGACGGCTAGGATATGGAGAACCTTCTTAGAAAGGACACTGATCGATGTTTGACAATCTGACAGACAAACTCACCGGGATCTTCTCTCGGCTTACCAGCAAGGGCCGCCTCACTGAAAAGGACATCGACGAGGCTTTGGGGCTGGTGCGCCGGTCGCTTTTAGAGGCCGACGTCAATTTTAGGGTGGCCCGGGATTTCGTGGCCGCTGTCAAGGAACGGTCACTGGGCAACGACGTGCTGGAAAGCCTGACTCCCGGGCAGCAGGTGGTAAAGATCGTCCATGAGGAGCTCACCACCCTGCTCAGCGGCGGAGACCACCGGCTGACACCCTCCAGCCAAGCGACAACTGCCCTGATGCTGGTCGGCCTCCAGGGTTCGGGCAAGACCACCACCGCCGCCAAACTAGCCCTGAACCTGAGGCGCCAAGGCCATAAATCATTGTTGGTGGCTGCGGACCTGCGCCGTCCCGCGGCAATCCAGCAGTTGGAAACCCTGGGCCGGCAATTGGACGTTCCTGTGTATAGCGAAGACCCGGCGTCGTCCACGGTTGTGCAGGTGTCCAAGAACGGTTTGGAAAAAGGGCGCCAACTTGGCGTGAATTGGGTCATTGTCGACACCGGAGGACGTCTCCACATCGACGACGAATTGATGGAGGAGCTCCAAGAAGTCAAGAAAGCTATCTCTCCCCATGAAATCATGCTGGTGCTGGATTCCATGACCGGCCAAGATGCCGTGAATGCCGCCCAGGAGTTTCACCAGCGGCTGGACCTCACAGGTCTGATCCTGACCAAGATGGACGGTGACGCCCGGGGCGGGGCCGCCCTTTCCGTGACCAGGGTGGCCGGGGTCCCCATCAAATTCGTGGGAATGGGCGAGCGTCCCGACGCACTGGAGCAGTTTTACCCCGACCGCATGGCGTCGCGCATCCTGGCTATGGGCGACGTCTTAACCCTGATAGAAAAGGCCCAGGAAGCGGTGGACGAGGACCAGGCCAAGGAGATGGAGCGCAAGTTCCGTCAGGCCACCTTCGATCTGGAAGACTTTCTGCAGCAGTTGCAGAGCGTTAAAAAGATGGGCTCGCTGAGCCAGATCATGGAGATGATCCCCGGAATGGGTCAGATGGCCAAAAAGATGCCGGCGGGCTCGCTGGATGATTCCCAGTTGGGCCGCGTGGAGGCCATCATCCGGTCAATGACACCCGAGGAGCGGCACAATCCAGACTTAATCAAAGGTAGCCGCCGCCGCCGTATCGCCGATGGCAGCGGAACCACCCCCTACGACATCAACCAGCTATTGAAGCAGTTCCAACAGACTCAGAAGATGGTCAAACAGCTATCCCGAAGCCGCAACCCCAAAGCGCTGATGAACCTGTTCCGGTAGGGGCTGGCGCCGAGTGGGCTTACCCCAGAGGGCAACGGGGGAAGTTTTCCGGTTCGCCTAGGCCATGCCCTGGCGCATGGCGGTGAACCAGTAGACGGTGGCGTAGGTCCGCCAGGGCCGCCACTGTTGGCAGAAATCTTCCACTTGCGCGTCGGTCACCGGTACGTTGTCAAAGTACAGTTGGGACACCACTCTTCTCAGGGCCAAGTCGCCCAAGGGCAACCCATCGGGCCTACCTAAAGCTCTGATCAACAGCCACTGTGCGGTCCAGTTTCCGATTCCCCGAAGGGCGGTGGCCGCCTTGACCACTTCATCGTCGGCCAAATCCCGGAAATTTTCCAGATAGTGGCCGGGAGCTTCTAACGCCGCCACGGCGATTCCATGGACGTATTCGGCTTTGCGCCAGCTTAGTTTCATGCCCCTAAGCTCTTCCACCGATGCCGCCGCCAGGGTTTCAGCGCGAGGAAATGCGAAGTAGGTCTCTCCGCCAAATACTTCTTGAGGACCATAGGTTTCGATGAGTAGGGTTCGAATCACCCGGGCCACGCTGGTGGATATCTGCTGGCCCAGAATCCCCAGCACCAGGGCTTCAAAGACCGAGGCGGTGTGGGGCAGGTGCAAACCTCGAAATCGCTCGACGATTGCAGACATCTGTGGGTCTTGGCGAGCCTGTTCGTAAAACGGGGACAGTTCTTGGTCAACGCCCAACAGCCACGCCACGGCGCCGGTTGCAACGTCTGCCTTGTGGTCAGACAAGCCCTGGCTCTGAAGCTCCACCTCGAGCTGCGGCGAATCCACGCTCCCCGTGGAACGAACCGAGGCCAGCACCAAGTCCCCATCCAGGTCTAATAATCGCCGGTACACGCCGTTGTCCAAGGAATCTGTGCCGTAACGGCCTTGGAAATAGGTGTGGTACCCCGCGGTCAGCTCGAAGTCGAAGGGCGGCTTGGGGAATATCGTCCTGGTGGTTTTTTGGATCGTCTTTTGGACCAAGCGGTCACCCTTGCGCCAAAGGGACAGCGCCCATTGATGTATAGATCGATCCTTGAGGGGTGAAGGTGGTGCGAAACAGATGGACTTGCTCAACGGTCCAGGGCTCGCTAACCACCATCGACGCCGGTGACGCCGCGGACATGGCTTGGATGATTCGCCGGCGGGCGCCTGGAGAAATTCCATCGCGCACTCGGCCCAAGGTGAGGTGTGGCGAGAATGTCTGTCTTTCCGTGGGATGGTTCATCTGAACCAAAACACCTTCTACGCATTGCTGAAGGTTCGACAATGAGTCTTGTTGGCCTTCGATGCCGGCCCATAGGACCCTAGGGCGCCTGGCGTTGGGAAACATGCCCAAGCCGGATAGCTGGAGCGAAAATGGAGAGACCTGCCGCACTGGCGAGTTCAGAGCCGTTATAATCTCGCCCGCGTCTTGTGTGTGGATGTCGCCCAAAAATTTGAGAGTCAGGTGAATCCCCTGGGCGTCAACCCAACGGACGTTGCCTGGGGTCTGATCGGCCAGTTCTCGAACAGCCTCGGCTAAGGTTTGCCGCGCCGTTTGGGGAACCTCGACAGCGATGAAGGCCCTGACGTAACCTGCCCGCGTGCTCACTTGGCAAGCTCCGTTAGCAGGTTGCGCAGTTCCTGTAACCAGAAAACCAGATCATCGAGGGAATATTGGGCGTTTGCCGGGCTGGGATTGGGCGCCACGAATACCTGGGACCTGCCTATGGTCCGAGTCTGGCGTCCAACCTGGGGTTTCTCCTTTGCATCTTCCGCGTGGCGCAAGTATTGTCCATAACCCATGACACCTTGGAAGCAGACGATTCTTGGTTGGAATTCCAGCAACTTTTGTTTGAGCACCGGGGCCCAACGCCGGTAGTCCGCCGCCCGCAATCCCGAACCCTGCGGTGTGGGCCGCTTAACGACATCGGTCAGACCAATTCCGTAGGTTAACAATCTGGCGTCCAACTTTGGAGACATCTCTTCTCCAACCAGGCCGGACCGGTTCAATGCCGGCCAAAACCGGTTACGGGGATTGGCGAAATAGTGCCCTTCCCGTACGGAATAGTCCGACGGATTCAGTCCCACAAGAACAATGTCCAGACCAGGCTGTAAATGGTCAGGCAATGTGTCGAATTCTGTCATCTGCCACCGCTCGTCGATTCCTGTCTCGTCGTTTTCAAAGCCCGAACAACTTGGCTGCGTTTCCGCCCAGGATAGCATTCTTCTCTTTTCCCGGAGCGATGACTTCTTCCACTTGAGCGATGGCCCTGCGGTGATCGATCAGCGGGAAGTCTGTGGCGAAGAGGATCCTCTCCGCGCCCACCAGTTCGGCCACTGTTTTGAAAATCCGAGGGTTGTATAACAGGGGCGATGCCGCAGTGTCGAAATAGACATTCTTAAAGATCTTCGAAACCTCTGGCATGAGGCCGTAGAAGGGCAACCCTCCGCCCCAATGGGCGCATATGATGGTGTTGTCCGGGAAGTTTTCGATGAACCGGTACGTCTTATCGGGGGTGGTCCGGCCCTTGCCGGGATAGTGGTGGCCCACCGGCTCGGATGTGTGAACCAGAACCGGCATGCCCAGATCGCCTGCCAAGTTCATCAAAGGCGCCAAGACCGCCGCGTTGTCTATATCAAAACCCTGGGTGTCGGGATGCAACTCGCCGATGCCCTTTATCCCCGCCTTCCCACAACGCTCGATCTCGGCCAACGCCTCTTTCCCCCATGCGGGGTTCACCGAACAAAAACCCAACAGCCGGCCTGGATGGCTCTCCACCGATTGGATGATATAGTCATTTGCTTCGCGGGCCAGCTCGATGCCGGTCCAGCCCAATCCCATGACTACTGACCGGGCCACGCCCTCTTTATCCATGGCCTTGACCAGAGATTCCGACGTGGACATCCGGGCCTGTTTCCGGGCTGTTCCTGCCGTGCGGGTGGGTGAGAACAGCTCCGAGAACGTCGCATCCCGGCCGGAGATCTCGGACCGGTTTTGGGAAAAAGACTCGGGGAAAATGTGGCAATGGCTGTCGATGACCTGATTCATATGGCGTTGATTATAAACCAACCTATGACGACGCCACGGCGGCGCCAATCTGCCGTCTAGACACTCCTGAGGGACGGGCCTATAATTTTGCTCGTTCAAAAATTTGCCGCACGTGGATCAGGGGGCCAGCTAACCTGGGTTGGCTCATATCGGGTGACGCAAATTCAGCAATAATCCCGGTTAGCACCAAGTGAGGATTTGGGAATGACCGGCCCAAAAAGGGGAGATGTTGGCCACGACCGCAAGAGCGCAAAATAACGCATCCGCTGATTCACGTTCCAGAAAGCCGGGCTATAGTAACGAAGAGCTACAGGCCCTTGCCCTGGAATTGCGGCGGGACATCATCACCACTATCCACAATGCGGGCACCGGCCACGCCGGTGGTTCGCTTTCAGAACTAGAGATTCTCATTTCCCTGTATTTCGGCGTCATGCGGCACGACCCCGATAACCCTAGCTGGCCCGACCGGGACCGGTTGATCCTTAGCAAGGGGCACGCTTCACCCGGGCTTTACGCCGTGCTGGCCAAAGCCGGTTACTTCCCCCGGGAGGAACTCTCTACCTTTAGGAAGATCAACAGCCGTTTGCAGGGCCATGCCCATCCCATGACCCCAGGGGTGGAGATGAACTCCGGGTCCTTGGGCATGGGATTGTCCTTCGCCTTAGGGTGCGCTCTTGCCGCCCGGTTGACTGGCAAAGACTACCTGGTGTACGCCATCCTGGGGGACGGCGAGTGCGACGAAGGCGAGATTTGGGAAGCGGCCATGGCGGCGTCACATCACAAGGCGGGCAATTTAATCGCCTTAGTCGACCGCAACCGCATTCAAAATGACCGGTTCACCGATGAAGTCATGACCCTAGAACCGTTGGCCGCCAAGTGGAGAGCCTTTGGCTGGCGTGTGATCGAAACGCCGGGCCATGAATTTCCTCCGCTGCTGGACGCCATTGCCAGGGCCCAGCGAGGCCGGACCAAACCCACGGTAATCATAGCCCACACTGTTAAGGGGAAAGGGGTCTCTTTCATGGAGAACAATCCCGCGTTCCACGGGCGGGCGCCGAATCAAGAAGAGTATCAGAAGGCCATGCAGGAGCTTGCCTGATGGCGGCGCAGAGAGAAATGGCAGCCACCCGGGAAACCTACGGCCGCACCTTATTGTCGATGGCCGATGAGTTTCCCGAGATCGTGGTCTTAGGCGGCGATCTAAACGTTTCGGTATTCACCCACCTGTGGCGTGACCAATATCCCGACCGTTTCTACGACTTCGGGCCGTCGGAGCAAAACCTGATCGCCGTAGGGGCGGGATTGGCGGCGTCTGGCCAGATACCGTTTGTCAGCACCTTCTCTGTCTTTGGCGTTGGACGGCCCTTTGACCAGTTGCGCGTATTGGTGGCCCAGCCCCATCTGAATCTAAAACTAGTGTGTACCCACGCGGGCATTCTAACCGGCGAAGACGGAATGTCGGCTCAGGCCGTTGAAGACCTTGCCCTGGCCTGCTCGCTATCGGGATTCACGGTGGTTTGTCCTTCCGACTCGGTGGAAACCGCCCAGGTGGTTCGCGCGGCCGCGGTCAACGACGGGCCGATCTATATCCGCCTGGCCCGAGCGGCCACCCCTGTGATCCACGGTCCTGATTATCAGTACACGCCGGAACGGTCGGAAGTGATACGCCAGGGCAACGACGTCGGCATAATAGCCACGGGGGTCATGGTGTCAGTCGCTCTGGACGCGGCGGAATTGCTGGCTCAATCTGGGATTCAAGCCCGTGTTGTAAACATGCATACCCTGCAGCCCTCCGACGAAGACACAATCTTGGCGGCCGCCAGGGAGACGGGCGCGGTGGTCACCGCGGAAGAACATTACATCCACGGCGGTCTGGGCAGCATAGTCGGGCAGGTTATCGGCCAGCACCACCCAACGCCCATCGAGATGGTGGCCCTCCGGGGTTACGCAGAGTCGGGAAAACCGGAAGAATTGATGGCGAAGTACGGACTGACTCCTGAAGCCGTGAGAAACGCCGCGGAGAAAGCCATCAAACGAAAGCGGGGTTAGCTCGTTGGATTCCGGAGGGCCTCTCTTGGGCCGTCCTGCTCCCAGTTTCAGACTCTCTTCTGTCTGGGACGGAGAAGGACACGAGGACCGAATCTTATCTTTGGACGAGTTCAATGGGCATAAGGTAATCCTGGTTTTCCTGCGGCATTTTGCTTGACTCCCTTGACGGGAACACCTGTCGCAGTTGCGGCGGCATTACCAGGAAATAGAGACCATGCGAGCGGCCGTGTTGGCCATCTCCTTCGAACCTCAGGAACGGCTCTCGCAACTCTCCAGGCAACTGCAACTTCCTTTCCCCGTCCTATCCGATCCCCAACGGACCGCCTACCGGGCGTACGGCCTGGCCTCGGCCTCCGTTTGGAGCATTTTGGCGCCGGGAACCGTTTGGGCCTACATCAAATTACTGGCTCGTGGAAACCAGTATCACTTTGGGGAAAGCGATATGAGGCAAATGGGCGGCGATTTCGTGGTGGATGAGGATGGCTTAGTGGCCTATGAATTTCGCGGCGCCTCGCCCCACCAGAGGCCGGCGATATCCGAGTTGTTGGCGGTTGTGGCCAAAATTTAGCTGGGGCAGACCCGGATTTACCGGATTTTAATGGTCGCTGCCGTTTTCACCAAACCCCTCATCGTCGCTGAAAACTCCGGTTTCCCGGCCCTGAAAAACGTGGACCACAAACCCTTCCCGGGTTATTCCAACCGCGTCCAACAGGTCTTCGTCGATGGTGTCGATGATCTCTTGGATGGTGTCCTGGGTCAGACTTTCGTCCACTGCCAGCGCCACATGAACCATCTCAGCCGCGAAGTGGATATCCACCCGGCCGACCATACGATCTGCTTCCTGAATGGTGTAGGCTTCAGAATAGGGGGTCCGGACCTCGCGTTCGAAACTAAAATCTGCCAATGCCAGCCTCCACTCCTAACCCCTCCTCCTAATCTCGAATCTGCCCGTTGCCCATGATCACCCATTTGTATGAGGTAAGCTCTCTTAGTCCCATGGGCCCCCGTGCGTGGAACTTCTGAGTGCTAATGCCAATCTCAGCGCCCAACCCAAACTCGCCGCCGTCGGTGAACTGGGTGCTGGCGTTGACGTAAACCGCCGCCGCATCGGCCTCATCCAAGAATCTCATGGCGGCGGAATAATCTTCGGTTACGATTGCCTCGGAATGTCCGGAGCCGTAGTTCTCTATATGCTCCAAGGCCTCTCCTAGCGAGTCCACAACCTTGACCGCCGCTGTCAACGAAAGGTATTCCCGTCCCCAATCGTCCTCGGTGGCCGGAATGGCGACTAGCTCGTGATTGGGGCCGCATTCAGGTCCAAGAAGGCTTAGCGCGCGGTGGTCGCAATGCAGTTCAACTCCGGCCTTCGCCAGTTCCTTGCCCACGCGAGGTAAGAACTGGGGCGCCAGATCACAGTGGACCAACACGGTGTCTAATGCGTTGCAGATGCTAGGACGCCGGACCTTGGCGTTGTAAACGATCGAAACCGCCTTGTCCAGATCAGCAGCGCGGTCTACGTAAGTGTGGCACACGCCGATGCCGCCGGTGACCGCGGGCATGGTGGCTTTATCTTGCACCAACTGGATAAGACCTGAGCCTCCCCTGGGCACCATCAAGTCGATGTATTCTTTCATATCCAGCATGGCGTTAACCAAGGACCGGTCCGGATTGTCCACATACTGGACGGCGTCGCGAGATATACCGGCGCCGAAAATGGCTTCTTGCACCAGACTCGACAAGGCAATATTGGAGTGAATGCTCTCCTTGCCGCCCCGTAAGATACAGGCGTTCCCTGCCTTGAGAGCCAGGATGGCGATGTCGATGGTCACATTGGGCCGGCTTTCGTAAATGCTTCCTATGACTCCCAAGGGCACCCGCCTGCGGCCGGCACGCAAGCCGTTCGGCAGGGTAGTCATTTCGATGTTTTCGCCAACCGGGTCGGGCAGGGCAGCTACGCTGCGAACGCCGGCAGCCATTGCATTGATTCTGTCTGGGCTCAGCTGTAGACGGTCCAAGAGGGCCTCGCTTAATCCCGAAGTACTAGCATCGGTGTAGTCCCGCTGGTTTTCCAACAGCAACTCGCCTTGTCGGGCTTCAAGGGCATTGGCGATGTTCAGCAACGCCTGATTCTTGACTTGGGTAGACGTGCGGGCAAGTTGGCGGGCTGCCTTTTTTGCCGCCCGGCCCATCATGGCTAGCTCATCTATGGTGATCGTCGCCATTTCACTCCTGATCAAACCAAAGCAGGTTCAATACGATGGGGATTAAAGCGTGGTTGATAGGGCAGAACCCCAAGCCGAATTCCTCAAGCGCGGCGGCGCCAAGCAGGGGTACTGTGCCATCGCCGCCGAAAATACAGGAAACCACTCCAGTATATTCTCCTAAAACCCAGTTAGCCCTGTTAACGCAGCTGGTCCGAATGGCCGAGTGTGTTCCAACACCTTAGCCACGGGATCTACTTTCAGACCGAGAATCTCCAGAGCGCTGGCTCCCAGCAGCGGCATCGGCACATTCATTGGGGCAACCATGATTCCACCTTCCCTGTCCTCCAGGGGAAGGTAGGCCACTCCCACGCGAACCTCGGCCTCCCGGCTATCAGCCATGACCACCCGGGTAGTCACTGGGAAATCGATTCCCGTCGATTCCGCCAAATCAGGGGGAAGCAACGTGTAAAAAGAACCAGTGTCTACAAGAAACTCTATCTCCTGCAGATTGTCTCTGCTTAGTCCGATGTTAGCGGCTACTTTGACAAACCCCATACCGGCTACCTCGTTCGACTGGCTTACAGCAACACCAGATTATTCCGGTGAACTACCTCTTGGCCGTAATCGTACCCCAAGATGCTGGAGATTCTTCCGGATTGGGCTCCTTGGATTTGCGCTATGTCGCCCGACCGGTAGTTGGCAATACCGCAGGCGATGCGGTGGCCATCAAGGCCGGTTATGAATATGATGTCGCCCCGCCGGAACTCTCCATCCACCGCCCGGATGCCCGCCGGCAACAGGCTGCGGTTCAACTCACGCAACGCCTTTGACGCTCCATCGTCGACTCGAACCTCACCTTTTTGCGAGATGGCGCCCAACATCCACCGCTTGCGAGCCTCCAATTTCCCGGCCGCCGGTTGAAACAGTGTGCCGATTTCCTCACCCCGGGCCGCCTTCAAGACGGCGTCCTCGGCCGTGCCTCGGCACATGACCATGGCCACGCCCGAAGAGGTGACCAGACGCGCGGCTTCTAGTTTGGTGGACATGCCGCCCCTGGCCCACGGGTTGAGCTCTTTACCGGCCAATCCTTCGATATCCTCGTCCACTTCATTTACCAGTGGAATTAGGGTGGCCGAGGGGTCATGGTTGGGGTCGGCAGTGTACAGGCCATCGATGTCAGTGAGAATCACCAAAAGATCGGCGTCCACGAGGTTGGCCACCAACGCCGACAAACGGTCATTATCTCCGAATACCTCGCCGATCTCATCCACCGCCACCACGTCATTCTCGTTTAAGATCGGGACGGCGCCCAAATCCAGCAGCCCGGTTAGGGTGTTGCCGACGTTCAGATATGATTGGCGGTCGGACAGGTCGTTAATGGTCAATAATGTCTGAGCCACCCGGAAGCCGTGGGCATCAAACAATTCCTGGTAGGTTTGCATCAGGCGGCTCTGCCCTAATGCCGCCAAAACCTGCCGGGATGAAATATCCCTCTCCGGGTGCTCCTTTCCCGGACCCGGATCGGATTTATGCAGGGCTTGCCGGCCAGCGGCGATAGCCCCAGAAGTCACCAGCAGCACCTCCGCCCCTTGCTCCCTCAGCCAGCAAATCTGGCGGACCAGGTCGGCCAACACCGCCTTATTGAGGCCTGGCGGGTCGGATTCGCTGGTCAAGTAGCTGGTGCCTGCTTTGACCACGATGCGCCGGTGTCGCAGTTGCTCCTTTTGGTCGATTTGGGGCGAGGTTTTTTCCGGAGAACGGCGGGCGGCAGTCATGGAAACGGACCTTCCTGGGGGCTCTTCGTGCGGGAATCGCGCAACGGGAAATAGGACACTAATTATAACATGAGGTCATCTTTGACCTTGTTCACCGGGTCTGGACGCAATACAATGTTATCTATCGGGGCCGCCCTTTTTGGGCGAGCCCCCTTTAAGAGTTCTCGCAAATACGGTGTCCGGCATTCCCAAAGAAGATATCCGCCGCCGGAGAAATTCGTAAGAATAGGGGTAAATGAACACACAACCTAAGATTAAATTCCGCAGTTGGCTCCTCCATGTCCGATTCATCCGGTTCCGATTTATCCGGGCCTTCCATTCGTTGCCGGATCCGATTCGATGTCATTAGAAGGCCTCCTTTCGGCTGTTGCCGGAAACCCGGCGTATCAGAGGCAACTGGCTGAGATCCGCCAATCCCAACCCGCTCCACCCGTAACGATTCGTCCAGGGGCCCGGCCGGCGTACATCGGCGCATTGTGGCGCCAGCTCCAGGCGCCGATATTGGTCTTGACACCCCGGCCCGAAGACGCCCGGCGGCTCCACGACCAGTTATTGACCTTCCTTGGAGAGGATGCCCCCGCCTATCTCTTCCCCGAGCCAGAGGTCCTTCCCTTCGAGCGGCTGGCCGTGGATGCCCAAACCGGGAATCAACGGCTAACCGCAATGGCCGCGCTCGCTTCTTCGGCGAACGATACGGGAGAAATTGGAACCAGCGAAAACCCCCTTTGTCCGTTGGTGGTGGCGTCCATAGGCGCGGCCCTCCGGTTGACTCTGCCTCCTCCAGTCGTGGCCTCCCGTTCCACAGGAATCAGCGTTGGGCAACGAGTCCGTCTCAAGGATATGTTGACCCAGTGGGTGGACCTGGGTTACCACAACGAGCCGCTGGTGGAGGGTCCGGGCTCATTCAGCCAGCGCGGAGGGATCATCGATGTATTTCCTTCCGACTCCCTTTCGCCCTACCGCGTTGAGCTATTCGACGACGAAGTCGAAACCATCCGCCGATTCGACCCATACACCCAGCGTTCGGTGGCGGACGTCCAATCCGTCAACTTGATCCCGGCTAGAGAGCAGTTGCCAGATTTCTCCGACCGGCGCCGTGTGGAGGACCTCATCGCCGGGTTGGACTTTGCACGTTGCACCAGCCAAGTCCGCGACCGGTTTGAGGATGAGCTTGTGTCCCTGTTCTCTGCTCCGAACAGCGAGATCCTTTCCTTCTACAATGGCCTGCTAAACCATTCAAGCCTGCTAGAATATCTTCCTCAAAACGCATATTTGATCTTGGAGCGGGACAGTCAGATCGAGGCGGAAGCCCTAGAACTGGAGGAAAGGTTCCAGCGGATGCGCACCACCCGGGAAGAGCGAGGCGAGATGCCCCAGGGGTTCCCTTCGCCGCACCAACCCTGGGCCAGATTCCAGGCGGAGATGCAAGATTGCCGATTGATTCCCATGCGCAGTTGGGTCAGCGACGATGAGGACCGCATCTTCCAACCGGCGGTCACTTACTATGGCCGGTTGGACCAATTGGCCAGTGACGTTCGCCGTTACAGGGGTGAAAGCAAGGCGGTGGTGGCGGTGACTCAACATGCCCGCCGCGTGGCGGAAGTCTTGGAACAAGATGGCATAGGCGTCTCGGTTTCAGAGGGGTTAGAAGATTTGGACCATGCTGGCGGGGTACGGGTGTTGGCAGGGTCTTTGCCCCAAGGTTGGACACTGGACGCCGCTACCGGATCAAACGGAGAAAGATGTTCGGTGGCGTTGCTCACCGACGCCGAGTTGTTTGGCACTGTTAAGGAACGGCGCTACCGGCGGGCCAGGAAGGTGGAAACAGGTCCGGACATTGTTCTGAACGACCTTTCCCCGGGCAGTTACGTAGTCCACATAGATCATGGTGTTGCCCGTTTCGCCGGCACACACCGCATGGGCGGCGACGAAGAGGAAAAAGAATACCTGGTTCTGGAGTACGCTGACAACGACAAGCTCTACGTGCCCACGGACCATCTTGACCGGGTGACTGCCTACATCGGCGCCCAGGACCAGCCGCCCAACCTGACCCGGTTGAGCACGGCCGAATGGTCTCGAATCAAAGCCAAGGTGAAAGGGGCTACTCAGGAATTGGCCGAAGAGCTGCTCAAGCTCCACGCGGCACGGCAGGCCGCCAGAGGTCACGAGTTCAGCTCGGACACCACCTGGCAGCAAGAACTGGAAGACTCATTTCCATACGAAGAAACACCTGACCAGGCCACGGCAATAGAGCAGGTAAAGGCGGATATGGAGATAGTCAAACCCATGGACCGCCTCATTTGCGGCGACGTGGGCTACGGCAAGACCGAGGTGGCGCTGAGGGCCGCATTTAAAACGGTGAACGACGGGCTCCAAGTGGGCATATTGGTGCCGACAACTGTATTGGCCCAGCAGCACTACGCTACATTTAGCGAGCGTCTCAGCCCCTACCCCGTGCGGGTGGAGGTCTTAAGCCGGTTCCGCACCCACAAAGAGCAAGATGAAGTGGTCGCAGGCCTGAAAGACGGTTCTGTCGACATCGTCATCGGCACCCACAGGCTGCTCCAAAAAGATGTCAGCTTCAAAAATCTGGGGTTGGCGGTGGTGGACGAAGAGCAAAAATTCGGCGTGGCCCACAAAGAGCGGCTGAAACAATTGCGGCAGCAAGTGGACGTGTTGACCCTCAGCGCAACCCCGATTCCCCGCACGTTGAACCAGGCCCTGTCGGGGATGCGGGATTTGAGCACGATGGACACGCCGCCGGAAGCGCGCCTCCCGGTGAAAACCTTTGTCTCGGAGTACAGCGAAGACGTGATCAAAGAGGCGATCCTCCGGGAGTTGGAGCGCAACGGACAGCTTTTTTTCTTGCATAACCGGGTAAAGACCATCCAGCAGAAGGCTGCTGAACTATCGGAACTGGTTCCTGAAGCCCGCATCCTGGTGGGTCATGGGCAAATGGCCGAATCAGAACTGGAAGACGTTATGCTGGCGTTCGCCGCCGGCGAAGCCGACGTTTTGGTGTGCACCACCATCATCGAATCGGGCCTGGACCTGCCCAACGTAAACACCCTCATCCTGGACCGGGCCGACCGGTTTGGCCTGTCTCAGTTGTACCAACTCAGGGGCAGGGTAGGCCGGGGAGAGCACCGGGCCTACGCCTATTTGATGCTGCCCAAGGGCCGCCGGATCACCGAAGCCGCCGAAAAACGCATTCAGGCTATCCTGGAGGCATCGGAATTGGGCTCGGGGTTTCGAATCGCCATGCGCGATCTGGAGATTCGAGGCGCCGGCAACCTTTTGGGAGCCGCCCAAAGTGGTCATATCCACGACGTGGGGCTAGAACTCTATAGCCAGTTGCTTAACCAGGCGGTGGAAGAGTTAAAGCAGCGGCAGAACGAAGGAGCCGATGACGACGGTCCAACTGCACCGGGGTTGCCGCGCTTGGAATTACCCCTGCCGTCCCGTATCCCAGATAGTTACATGGAACATCTGCCATCCCGCTTGGCGGTCTACCAGCGCATTGCCCGGATCAAGGATAGAAAAGAGGTGGGGGAGCTGCGAGAAGAGTTGCGGGACCGATTCGGGCCGCTGCCCCAGGACACTGAAAATCTTTTGATTCTGGCCGACCTTCGGGCGCTGGCAGGGTTGGCGGGTATCGAATCCGTTGTTCATCAAGGCGAATCCATTAACCTCGCCTTGGGCGTGCCTGTGGGAGGCGCCCGGGTCCCGCTGCAAAAAGCATTGGGCCCCGCCGCAAGGGTGGGAAACCAGCAGATCCAACTTTCCATGCGCCAAATGGGAGAGAATTGGATGTCCCGGTTGACCATGGTGATCCAACGGTTTCAGGCATTCCAAAACAGCCTGCGAGACCTGGCCGCGCCCCAGGAAACCTCCGCGTAGGAGCAGCTGAAGATGCCGGCCGAAAGTGATGGAGTGGAAGGGGATACAGAGCTAAACGTAGTGACTGGAGCATTTAGCTACACCGGGAAATACATCGCCCAAAGACTCCTTTCCGCAGGCAAAACCGTTGCTACGCTGACCAACCATCCCAAGAGGCCCAATCCCTTCGGCGAACGGGTTCGGGCGCTTCCTTTCAACTTTGACAACCGCTCCCAATTGGAGGAAAATCTTCGCGGCGCCACCACCCTCTACAACACTTACTGGATCCGTTTCCCCCGGGGCGGCACGACATTCGACTCGGCGGTGAAAAATACCGAGGTCCTGATTGATGCGGCCCGGACGGCGGGTGTTCGCAAGGTAGTGCATATCAGCATCTCCAACCCTTCAGCTGATTCTGTCCTGCCGTACTTCAAAGGTAAAGCCTTGGCGGAACAAGCTATCACCAACTCCGGCCTGGAGTACGCCATCGTCCGGCCAACGCTGGTGTTCGGCGCGGAAGACGTCTTGATCAACAATATCGCCTGGTTCCTCAGGCGGTTCCCGGTCTTCCCTATCGCCGGGTCAGGAGATTATCTCGTCCAGCCTGTGTTCGTCGAAGATTTGGCGGCTCTGGCCGTGACCGCCGGCCAGGAAACTAGCAGCAGAGTGATCGACGCCGCCGGTCCGGAAACCCTCGCCTTCCGCGATCTCGTGAAGTTGGTGGCGCAAAAGGTCCAGACCAACGCCAGGCTGATCCAGACGCCGCCTGCCATACTTTTTGGATTGGCCACTGCGATGAAACTGATTGGCCGGGATGTTGTTCTCACCAGGGACGAGATAAGTGGATTGATGGCCGGCTTGTTGATCTCTCAAGATCCGCCCACGGGGACAACTTCGCTGAGCCAGTGGCTAGACCAAATTCACCACTTTTTAGGCAAGAACTACGTGTCCGAACTACGCCGGCATTACCGGTAGGCAAACCAGAGGCCTTCTGCGGGCGTATGTTGTTTGTACCCAGCCTCTCCAGCAATCCCCGGACCGATGGGCGCCGCACCTGAGCGCGCCGAACCTGAATCCGATTGTTGTCATCCTAAGAGATAAGAATAACGACAGCTTGGTCAATTTAGGGGGTCGCGAATAATGGCAAAAAATCGAGCCCAAGGCAGGGTGGCCACTTCAGCTTCTAAAACCGCCTCCAAGCAGCGGCGCAGTCAGGTGATGACCAGTGGATTGGCTGTCGCCGCTCTGGTTTTGGTGGCCGCCGCCATCGTGGTTGGGGTGAAGTTCGGTGGATCTGGTTCAGCCGTCGGGGAACAGGCGCCGGATTTTTCGTTCACGCTCTTTCAGGGCGGGTCAGAGCTGGGCGGCAGGCACCTGAATATTCATCAGCTGGATGGCAAACCGGTCATCTTGAATTTTTGGGCCGGCCTTTGCCCTCCCTGCAGGGCTGAGATGCCCGATCTGCAGGCCTTCCACGACGATTTTAAAGACGACGTGACCTTAGTGGGGGTGGACATTGGTCAGTTCATGGGCCTAGGAAGCCAGCACGATGCGGAAAACCTGTTGAGGGAGTTGTCGATCACCTATCCCGCCGGTTTCACCGACGACCGCGGGGTAGTCCGGGATTATCAGATCTTGGGTATGCCCACCACAGTGTTCATCAACCCCGATGGAACCATCTTTGAGAAATGGACCGGGGCTCTTAATCGAAGGGTCTTGGAACAGAAAGTTGAGCAGATGGAAGCCCTTCAATAATCGATCTGGCAACTCTGTTTAGCCAGTCCGGATCAAGCCACGCAGATTGAGACCGAATCGCATGCCCGGTTGAGGTATAATAATGCTTGCTCATGCTAGTATCAGGTGTGGGTAGGATCGGGGTGTAGCGCAGTGGCTAGCGCGCTTCGTTCGGGACGAAGAGGCCGGTGGTTCGAGTCCACTCACCCCGACCATCAATTTAGATCGAGTTCGGAAACTGGACTCCTACCCTAAGTGCACGTAGTGATTCCGATGTTTGTTCAGTGGTGAGTACAAACCGGGGTTTTAGCTTCACCTGGCCCTTTAATATCCCGACCACTCTGCGCCACAAAACACGTAGGTAGGTAGACCTGGTCGGTGCAGGGCGGGGATCTTCGGGCATGAACTCCCCCACAGGGACGGGACCTCTTCTACGCTCTGTTGTTCACAGCCATGTGTAAAAGTACTTTCCCAACTCGCGACAACCAGATTAAAAGTTCGGTGAGCCATGTCCCGTTATGTGTTATCGTGCCTGACGACGTGCTTTTTGGTGCTAATGCTGGAAGGTGATTTGTGCCTGTGGTGCCGTTTGGTACCACTCCATGCTGCCAAGAATGTCGGCAAAATGTCGGCAAAATGTCGGCAATTGTTTCGTAGCTAGCCAGGCACGACGGGGTAACTGATTATAGAAGGAATAAAGACGTCTTAAAACACAGCGGACGACGAAAGAAGGCCATTTAAATATTCCCATGGGTCTTCGAGAAGGGTCGCGCCGAAGTGGCGCATTGCCTAAGGTATTATTGGTATGGAGCTGCCTTAGTGATTTTCTGTAAAATCGATGGGCATTGCTGGCGATGCCCATGCCCACTGAGGAGTAGTCACGGTAAGGTGAACCCATGAGCAAGAAACATCGCATGCCTCTTGAGTTAACCGGTATTGTTACTGCGAAGCGAATAGAGGAGACGGAAGTCCATGCAGAAGGAGCAGACCCGGACCTGGAAAACATTTATCACTATATCTGCGTTTCCGGGCTTGAGTACAATCTCTTGTCGGAGCTTTACGACTCGGTTGCGATAGGTAGGGAAGTCACAGTCACACTAGAAACACGGTGGTGGATGAGGTTCCTAATCAACAAGCCTCGCATACGTAGCATTTCGCATGGCATCTCGGCCGGCGAACGGGACTTCTTGATTGTTCATCACTCTCTCACCATTGTTGGATAACCGCCTCAATCACTTGAGTATCAGCTACGGTTTAAACGTTCGATCGCTTCCTAAAGTCTTGTCTTTGAAGGTCCAAGTCGTCATTTGAACTTCGAAGGAAAGAGCGCGAACTTCGAAGCAGTATATAGTCAGCTGCACTCAGAGACCCTAGCTCGCCTGCTGTTGCAGAGATTAACCGGAGAGTCACGAATTACTTCTGCACCTTGACGCTTCCGCCCACCCCGACGATCTACGGCTATTTGGTTCTGGCTTTGCGCCCAAAGGACTTGGTTTCGTAGCAGAGTTAGGTCAACATCTGGCGGCCAGCCGGGCCGTGGTGATGCATCGATCATTTCGCCTGCCATCTGCCTCCCCTACAAACTCGATCAGGTTACTGCTGCGACTTTGCTGTCGTACCTTGCGATAGCTTGTCCTTGATTGCTTGATCAGCTTCATCAAGAAGTCGTTCAATGTGCCGTTGCAGCCGTTCGCTGGCCATGATGAGAGAGTATATTATGGTTAAGGGGACTGGAAACCAATTGACTCCCCGGAATCGGTGTTCTCCTAGAAGTCAGCGTATCGTGGATTACCTGGCTTGCCTGGGCGAAATTTTGGACATGCCAAATCCCAAGAAAGTGAGGGTTGGGCGGTAGATCATTTTAATGCCTGCGTGGGTATGCCCTTGTCCAGTCGGATGAAAACATGCCAATTGACTTTTCAGACGTAAATACGAGCAATGTTCTGGCGGATGAGCGTGGTAGACGCATGTTATTCTCAAGTAGGCGGGATTATCTTGATTTGCTTTTGGCACAATCGATTATCAAGCAAGATTCGGATTTCGGAGGGCGCACTGATCTAGTCGAAGAAGTCTATTTAGATTGGCTTAAACGTAGTCAGGTTGGATGCGTTTTAGCCCAGCTGCTCGGGCGTGGGATGGGGCGTCGGGACCGGCGCCAGACACCAAGAGGTTTATGCGCGGTTCCTTGGTCCATGATGCCCTCTACCAGTTGATGCGCCGGGAACCGGGTAAATTGCCCGCAAGCGAGTGGCGGGATGAGGCTGACTCGGAGCTGAGGCGCATTTGCCGCCGAGACGGGATGTCTAGGGTTTGGGCTTGGGTCGTTTATCAAGGAGTCCACAGATTTGGTGAGCCTGCCACTTCACCGGAGGAACGGGTTTTGACGTCTAGGATTGCCACTTCCAATACCAATAGCATCCCCTTTCCTGACAACGGGCTACGCCAAGTTTTAAGCCTTTAGAATCTCCCGTCTAGACAGCACCCGCTCCATCAATGGCCGCATGCCCAGCTCGCTGGAGATGGCGAGGGACTTGTCCAACAGGGCCACAGCCTTGTTCTTCTCGGCGGTTCTTCAGTTATTGAAATCTCACTCAATGTTTGGCCGGAGGTTGTGCCACTGGGTGTTCTCCTCAAATGTATGCCCTATTCGGCATAGAAGCGGCTCGGAAAGGTGCTTCCCTACGAACTGAATGCTGAGGGGCAGTCCTTCGCTGTTCTGGCCACAAGGCAATGAGATAGTGGGAGCGCCGCTGAAGTCGAATGGCACCGTGAATCGGCCCCATTGGAGGTTGTCCAGCAAAAATTCGGCACTGTACATTTCCTCCAGGGTGATGGGGAAGGGAGGGGTAGTCATAGTTGGGCAGCCGATTACGTCAATATTCTCGAAGACATTGTTCAAGAGGCCGCGGCAGGCGGAGCGAACGTTATTAGCTTTGGAATATTGGCTTCCGGTGACCCCCGCACCCATATCCAACCAGCCTTGGAACCACGGGCCGTAGTCGTCCCGGCGTGACGGGTAAGTCGCCTCGTGGGCAGCGACCGCCTCCGCAGAGCAAAGCGCTGCCCATGCCTCCATGTATTCGCTGCCATCGGGCATTTGTATCGGGACTATCACCGCTCCTAGCCCTTCCAGCACCCGGATTCCGGCCAACACGCTTTCCGTCAACTGAGGGTCGGTATCTCCAGAGATGTAGACTTCGTCCAGGCCGATTCGAAGGCCTCGGACACCTTGGCCGATTCCCTCCAGCATGTCGGGCACCGGTGCGGACAAAGACGTGGGGTCGTTCGGGTCCAGGCCAGCTATGGTCTGAAGTATAATCCCGGCGTCGGCTGCACTACGAGTCATGGGTCCAATATGGTCCAAGGATTCGGCCAAGGCCAGCACTCCATAGCGGCTGACCCTCCCCCAAGTGGGCTTGATTCCCACTATGCCGCAGGCAGCAGAAGGGAATCTGATAGACCCACCGGTATCGCTGCCCAACGACCCGTAACAAAGCCCCGCAGACGTGGCCACCCCAGAGCCACTAGAAGAGGCCCCGCTCCAGAGGTTGGCGCCCCAAGGGTTTACAGGCACCTGAAACTCGGGGTTGTAACCCGCCATGGCGCCTTCTGTGAGGTTGAGTTTGCCCAAAATAACCGCACCGGCGGCGTTCAGCTTCTGCACTACCGTGCAGTCAAAATCCGGGACGTGGTCCATCAGAGCTTTTGTGGCTCCCATTGTGGCTACGCCCTTCGTGAAGCACAGGTCCTTGACCGCGACCGGGACGCCGTGGAGGGAGCTCAGATAGTTTCCGGCGGCAATAGCCCGCTCCGCAGCTTTGGCGGATGCCCTAGCTTGCTCGGCCATGACCGTGGCGTAGCTCCTATATTGAGGGTCCTGCGCCTGGATGCGGGACAGCATCGCTTCTGTCACTTCCACGGGCGATAGCGCTTTCGACTTGAAGAGGGCTGCCAATTCGATGATTGTTTTGAAGTGCAGAGGGGTCTCGCTCATTGGTAGTCTCCTTCGCTCCATCAAGGACCGCATGCCCCGCAGGTAAACTTGGAAATCGTCCGGTCCTTCTCTCGATGGACGTTATCCGATAAGTACGTACACTTTGCGGAGGGTCTCGGAGAGGTCCCAGCGACCCGACCAGCCCTTCGGCAGCGTTATGACCGAACCTGGGACTATCACGTGCTCGGTGCCATCGGCGTCGGTCACGGTGCCCCCGCCGCTCACAATAGAGGCCACCTCGGTGTCGGGGCGGTCCACGATTGGCCAACCACCCGGCGTGCATTCCCAGACGCCCACCTGAGTCGAGTCATCTCTGAAAATCTTTTTGGACCAATGGTTCATCAAATTCTCCCAGGCTGCACATGCGCAACAGACGTTCCTGCCTCCAGAAGGAGCACTGACCGGCTCGGATCCTCCGACAGCCGGTCAGCCATGGCGCATCCAGCAGATCCTGCCCCGATTACAATTACGTCGTATTTCATAGTTCCACGGGACGGGTAATTCGTAACGACGCCGTCAGCCGGCCTGGTTCCCGCTCCCTGACAGGATGATTATCGCACAGCCGCCGTTCACCAAGAGGAACAAACAATCAATAGCTGGTCCTTTTTGAGTCCGTTTTGGCATTGAGGTCAACGTCATCTAGCAAGTAAGATCACTTAGTCCAGACTAGGGTATCAGCATCGTTCCGCGGGACCACTCCCTCCTTCCTGCGGAGCGATGCTGCTTTTAGTCAATCACCGAAAAATCTCCAGCCGCATCCCGTCCTCCAGTGTCACCCGGTGGTAGATCCGGCTGACCGGCCTTTGCTCCCACCACTGGGCGTCTATCTGCCACCATTGGTCCATGGTGTCCTGATTTGAGGCTATGGAAGCCGGTATCGGCCATGAGTAACGTGAATTAGAGAGCCGTCACGCCACAGTTTACTTGCAGCGCCGTGGATCAAGCGCCGATAACGAGGATTGCCGTCAGAGGGATGTTGCTCAAGCTCCCTCTCTGTAAGAGGAATGTTCTTCTCCGTCCAGACAAAGACACCGCCGGTATCAGCTTCCCCGCCCAGGTTACGCAAAGCAGCAACAATCACTTGGGACCAGAAACCCGGTGGTCGGTTACGCGGAATTTTCGTCGCGGCAGCCATATACCCGGCAGTATAACAGGGCTTCCCTTTGGCGTGATTCTAGGGAGGGGTTGGGAAGGACAGAATGTCAGGCGTCCACTGTCGGAGGCTCGCCCTCGCCCCTTAACCTGACCGGAAACATCGCCCCAAGCTTCGACCTTGCGTCAATGCTGGAACTCGGGCAGCGGGCGTGACCGACGGACCCGTTTTCAAACTCAAAACTTAGTTGGCCAGCCGCCACAAGAATGAGCGGGTCAATGTTGGTGTAGAGATCGCCGCTCTCTATACGTCCCGACGAAGTGACCAATGCCAAGGAACTCGTCCGACTCCGCTGGCACCTTGATCGGGTGATCGTATCTGAGAGTTTCGCCAACCATTCGCAACCCGCTGGTGGCGGGTAAGGGGTGGTGTCACTAAATATCACGACCGTGGACCTCTTGGAACGTTTTGGCTCCATTCTGGACGCGTCAAGTTCGAGGTGGTTCGCTCCGGTCGCATACCCTATCCCATATAAATGCTCCAGTATAAATGCTCCAGTCGATTTGGGGTTTGACCCCACGGAGGATAGAAGCGTGACTGCAAATGCTCCCTTCCTGGCAACGACAATAGCTCTCGATCCTAGGTTTCCCAAAGCGAAGCTTGTGGAGCGCCAGGATTTCACTCCTGATCTAATGGTTTTCAAGCTGGAGCCGGAGGAGGGTCCTTTCAATTTCAAGCCCGGCCAGTTTTGCACCCTTGGGCTGGGAAAAATAGAGCGGGCGTACTCCATTGCCTCGGGTCCCCACGAACCTCTCTTGGAGATATTTGGGGAGCGGGTCCCGACGGGCGAACTGACTCCCTTGATTTGGCAGCTCAAGGTGGGTGACAACATGTCCATCCGGCCCCGGGCTAAGGGTATATTCACTATGGACCAGCAGGTTCACCACCACTTCATGGTGGCCACCGGCACCGGAGTGGCTCCTTTCATCAGTATGATCCGCAGCTATTTGCACAATAGTGGTCAGGACCACCGGTTTTACCTTCTGCTGGGGGCCAGCTATCAAGATGAGCTGGTCTATGACCTGGAGTTAACCGGTCTGGCCAAACAGTACCCTGAGTACGTACAGTTTATCCCTACCATTAGCCGTCCAAACGAGGCAGGGAACAGCGATTGGAGAGGCGCCAAGGGCAGGGTTAACCTGCTCGCTAAGGAGTACTTGCAGATTTTCAACTTGCCCCAGGATGACACGATGGTCTACGCCTGCGGCCACCCCGGGATGATTGCCGACCTCAAGGGCGAGCTTCCACTGAAGGGTTGGAAGTTCAAAGAGGAGCGGTTCTGGAAAGAGTAGACCCTAGATCAGGGAGTTTTTGCAGGTAAGGGGCTGTTCAGTGAATCATCCCCGGTAACCCACCATTTTTCCCCGATTGGGTCCAGTAAGCCACTGTGGAGCCGCCATGGAATTCGATGCAACTCCTTAACGTGGAATAATCTGGTCAAATAGGAATCATAACCATGAAGATACTTTTTATAGGGACCGACCCAGACACTGTCGAGACGGTTGGATTGCAGCTATCTCAGCGTTGTAAGGTGGACCCAATGATTAAGACAGCCTGAGGGCTAAATTAAGAGAGTCTCCCGCCCCTACGCTAGGTTTCACCAAGCCCGATGTCAGCCCTGGTTCTTGAGCTGCTACCCTCTTTTCTGCCTGGCCCTTTTGGTACACCTGTGCTGGGGTTCGATAGCCCAAAGTCTGGTGAGGTCTCCGCCGGTTGTAGAACTCCAGGTAAGCGTTGATCCCAACTCGGGCTTCTGCGACAGTCTGGTATGCCTTCAGATACACCTCCTCATACTTGATGCTCCGCCACAACCGCTCCACAAAGATGTTGTCCAGGTACCTACTTTTACCATCCATGCTGACCCGAATGCCCCGCTCCTGCAACGTCTGGGTAAAGGCATCACTGGTGAACTGTGCCCCCTGGTCCGTGTTAAAGACCTCCGGCCGTCCCTTGCCCAATGCTGCCTCCAACGCCGTCACACAGAAGTCCGTGTCCATGGTGTTGGAGAGCTTCCAGGCCAGCACATGCCGGCTGTGCCAGTCCATGATGGCCACCAGGTACAGGAAGCCCTGAGCCATGGGAATGTAGGTAATGTCCGCCGCCCAGACCTGGTCGACCCGATTAACATCCACTCCCTTCAGCAGGTAGGGATAGACCCGATGTCCCGGAGCTGGCTTGCTAGTGTTGGGACGCCGATAGATGGCTTCCAGGCCCATCAACCGCATCAGCCTTCGAACCTTGCTTCGGCTCACTAGTACTGAGTCAAACTTGTTTTAGATGGTGATGTGAGGGTGTGACCGATCGCGCTATGCTGGTGGGCAGACAGTGTTGATGGGGGTGGCGGTGATGGTCAGGGAAAAATACCCAGTCCGGCTGACTTCGGAAGAACGGGGAAATCTCCAACGCCTGGTACGCGGCGGGAAGAGCCCAGCTCGGATGACCATCCGGGCGCGGATTCTGCTCAAGACCGGCGACGGTTGGTCGGCTCCCCGGGTGGCCGAAGCCCTCGATGTGGTGGAGGGCACGGTGTACCGGATCAAGCGGCGGTTTGTCGAGGATGGGTTGGAAGGGGCCCTATGGGAGCGCACCCAAGCCCATCGGTACCGAAAGTTGGACGACCGGGGTGAGGCTCACCTGGTCGCGCTGGCCTGCAGCCCAGCCCCGGAGGGGCATGACCACTGGACCCTGCGCCTGTTGGCTGGCAAGGTGGTCGAGTTGGGGTTGGCGTCCTCCATGTCCCACGAAGGGGTGCGCCAGCGGCTCAAAAAAACGCTCTCAAGCCGTGGCAGAAGAAAGAGTGGTGCATCCCCAAGGTGAGCGCCGACTTCGTGGCGCATATGGAGGAAGTGCTGGACTTATACGAGGAGCCGTATGACCCGCGAAGGCCGGTGGTCTGCTTTGACGAGACCTCCACCCAGTTGTTGGCCCAGACGCGGCCGGCTCTGCCGCCCCGGCCCGGAATTCCGCTGCGGCAGGACTACGAGTATCGGCGCGAGGGCACACGGAACCTGTTCCTGACCTGTGAGCCGCAGGCCGGGTGGCGGCACGTGGCGGTGACCCAACGGCGCACGATGGAGGACTTTGCCCAACAGATGCGATGGCTGGTGGACGAGGCCTATCCGGAGGTCGAGGTGGTCCGGGTCGTCCTGGACAACCTGAACACTCACCGCATGGCGTCGCTGTACGAGGCGTTCCCGGCGGCAGAGGCCCGGCGGATTGCCAAACGGCTGGAGTTCCACTACACCCCCAAGCACGGGAGTTGGTTGAATATGGCGGAAATCGAGTTCAGCGTACTGTCCCGCTCCTGCCTCAGACAGCGACTCCCCGACGAGGAAGCTCTCGGGCGGGAGGTTCAGGCCCTGGTTACGGAGCGCAACACCGCCCAAGCTACCATCAACTGGCGCTTCAATACCCATGACGCCCGAACCAAACTGCACCGTCTCTATCCCTTTGATTCCAAACATGACTGAGTACTAGGGCGCCCTCTGCCAGCAGCCAGGCCTTCATCCTCCTGGAACCGTAGAAGGGCGTCTTCAAATACTGACGGTCCATCCGAGCCATCAACTCCAGGTCTTCTGCTCTGGTCGAGACTGGTCGGTAGTACACTGAGGCTCGGCTGATGTTCAGCAGTGTACACTGACGGACCAGGGACAGTTGCTTATGGCCTCGGTCGATCATGGCCTGCCGCAGGCTGCGATTCATAGACCGGACCTTTCCGACAAAAAATCGCGTTCCACCTTCAGCTGGCCGATGTGCCGGTAGAGTTGGTCAATTTGAGCTTCTTTGGCCTTTTCCTGGGATTTATGGTTGTCGGCAAATAGCTCCGGAGCTCCTTCTAACAGGGCCCTTTTCCAAGCGTGAATCTGGCTGGGATGGACCTCAAATCGGCTGGCCAACTGGGCGATGGTCTCTTCCCCTTGAAGAGCGGCCAGGGCCACGTTGGCCTTGAACGCTGGGCTGTGTTTCTTCCTCGTCTGCCTCATGTCCTTCTCCTCCCCAACAGCAACCGCTGCCGGTATTTTAGGAGCTGGACTCTCTCTTAGCCACCTGTCTAGTTTTTGGGTACCACCTCACTTCTCCAATTCCCTATCTAGTTGGCACTGGTGGCGTCTTCGGCGAAATAGCCGATAAGACACTCATCAAGGCGTTGGATGCCATGGTCGCGCTGGCCGGAGGATTATCGGCGGCAACTATTGTTAATGTGCTCTCGGATTCCCCATCGGGTATGGCTAGAGAGTGACGACTGCTTGTATCGGACGAGGCACTTTGGTTATCAGCCGTAAGACCTACAACGAATTGGCGAAAATCTTCGTTCTCGAGTCAGAGGAACTACTGGGGACTGCGTTACTGGTTGGTGGTGCTCAACAGCGCTTGTTCGATGACCAGTGGAGGTGGAGCGGGCTGCTGCGAGACGCCAGCTTTGACCTCGAACTCCTGAGCGGGGTCCGAGAATTGCGCATTGAGTTTGCGGATGGAGCCCAGGGCTTCTGCAATCAATCGAGTATCGATCATCACCGAGGCGTGGTAAATCTGATTGGAACTGGAAGGCCCCCAAGGGAGTCCTTTCGTTGACACCATAGCATGTGGGGACTGGGCAGGCATAAAAAACGAGCCGATGTTAAGGGAAATACGACCGAACACACCAACGAAATCGTAAACGGCGTTATTCAAACCAAACCGCTGAGGGCGACGGACACGTTTATTGTTCCAGCAGGAGGAAAGTTGAATTCGGCTACCATTGGTCTCCCCGGGTCTCGAGGCTTAGATACCGAGGCTGATTATGTGGTCACACTAGGGCGGTGAACTGGATTTTGTAGTTGGCCCCAACTTGATATGAAAGGCGATTATTCATCTAGTGTCATCCTTAGTAAGCTGTATACCGCGAAAAACACCCCTAGTCCAGCCGGAAATATAGATATTCCCTGAAATATCTAACATGATGTCGGTGGCATGATCGTCTAGGTCTGTTCCCAGATGCTGGTTCAACCGTTCTCCGCCATTTGGGCCAAATACACGAACGAAGACGTCCTGGTTCCTGGCGTTGGTTTGCTCCTGCAAATCCCTCGTGGTTACTCCGGCCACGTAGACACTCCCTCGTTGGTCTAGAGCCACGCCGAAAGCAAAATCTCCCTCAATGGAGCCAAACTGACGGGTCCAGACCAATTCTCCGTTGGCATTGATCTTTAGGAGAAATGCGTCTTGATCTCCTAAATTTACCTGGTTAGGAAACGCACCATCCGTGTAACCGACTACATAAATGTTTTCATCTTTATCAACAACCAAATCACTTCCCCAATCCTGAATCTTGGATCCGAATCTACGTATCCACTGCTTTTCACCGTCGGATTCGTATTTGGTTACGAATACGTCTCGGGTTATCGAATTTCCGTCTAAGATATTGCCAGCAACGTATATACTGCCGTCTGGGGCTACAGCCACAGCGTTTGCTACAGCCGTAACTCTGGCGCCCAACCGAAGGGTCCAGAGCATTTCTACAGTGGCGTCATATTTACGGAGGAAGGCATCTTGGACACCTGAAACTATTTGATCCGGTAGAGCGCCAACCGGCTACTTAGATATTGCCGAGTTGATCTACGGCAAGGCTTGAGAGCCTAGAAGCCTCCTATTGGTCGTTAGATGGATTGCAGAGTGGGTCAACAACTTGTTGGGAGGACCGGTCGACTCTTCTTTAAAAGGTCAAGGAAGCTATTCGCGAGGAATACGAAATGATTAGAGCAGTAACGTACATCCGGGTATCCACCGAGAAACAGGCCGAGTAGGCTTGCTAATTCTTTCCGTACCGTGGGTGGTCACGCGAGATTAGACTTGATCAATCTCGTCGTAATAATCTCTGGAATCTCGGCAGGTTTGGGCGCATTGGGGTTCGCCTGGATTCGGCTTAGGGTTGCTCGCTCCGCGCCTGCCAGTATAGAGTAAGCAGGTCCGTTTGAAGGAGGCTAGGAAAGCCTTGCTGGTCACCGATCATGCTATCCGGGCATCCAAACCGGCTCAATGCCATTGCGGTGGAAAATTGAGTTCCAGACAGGTGGGACGTCGGTACTGCTTAGACTGGGCGATAATCAACCCGCCAAGGAATGGAAACCTGGGAGGCCAGAATCAACCTGCACCTACCAGCTCCCATGTCATTTGATAGGAGCGAGGTTTGAGGGGAATTGATGGTTCGTAGATTAATCAGCATGGCTCTGTTTGCTGGGCTCCTTTTGTTGGTGGCCTGTGGCACAGCGAATACCTCAGAAGGCGGCGATCCTGTTGCGAAAGAGGCAAACAACAACCCGCTAGAGGTCTGGCCGGAAAGCCATTGGCCGGGTTTCGCGCTACGCCAGACAGACGTATTATAGTCTTATGTGGCATGATAGTGTCTGTAATACGGTTCAAGAACCCACTGTTACATCGACAATCGTCGCTAAGAAAACGGCAGCTTGGAGAGAATCGGGGTTTCCGTCCGAGTTTCTAGAAGAGAACCTTAGTCCGAAGGGAGTGGCTGGAGACAAACCAGACTCACTTAGGGCCGGTGGCGACGTCGGTAACATTGCTCCGGAATTCCAAGGCATAAGCAATTGGATCAACTCCGAACCCCTGACCATGGAGGGATTACGGGGCAAGGTAGTTCTGATCGACTTTTGGACACTCGCTTGTCACAACTGCATAGAGACGATGCCGTATCTAAAGGATTGGCACGAGAAATACACTGAACAAGGGCTGGTGATAGTGGGTGTTCACACGCCAGAATTCGACTTCGAACACGAGACCAAAAACGTAGTGAACAATACTATCAGGTACGGGCTAGAGTACCCGGTTGCGCAGGACAACGATTTTGCCACATGGGATTCTTACTCCAACCGTTATTGGCCCGCAGAATATCTGATAGACAAGGATGGAATCGTCCGCTACCGGCATTTTGGTGAAGGTGCTTACGAAGAGACCGAGAATCAGATCCGCGGCCTACTCGGGGAATTAAGCGGCGACCTGTCCAAGGCCATTCCACGGAAGTAGGGCCGCGGGAGAGGGCATTGTGAGTAGTGATACGAGCACGATTCCATTCAGGAAATTCGGGGCACCAGGCAGCACCTTGTGTCGAAATCCCCGGGGGAGCCGACTGGCCAAGTTGCATGCCATCAGGATCGAAACCGCCAAGGGCGAAACCATGTGGAAAACCGAATAGCATAACCATTGAGGGAGATGATGGGCCGCGGAGAAAACGGTTAACAGTCCCGCAAGCGCCTGGGCACAGCGGGGGTCTCCCTAGTACTACAACGACGCGTTATGAGAAAACACGCTCAGGTCTTCTTCTTCAGCTACGGACCGTTCATCATGGGAGACTCGCACTCGTTCGTTGCCAGCTTCAAAATCCGCCCACGAGTTACCTTGTAGGATAACGCGTCGTTGTAGTACTAGAGGTCTGGCCGGAAAGCCATTGGCTGGGTTTCGCGCTACGCCAGACAGACGTATTATAGTCTTATGTGGCATGATAGTGTCTGTAATACGGTTCAAGAACCCACTGTTACATCGATAATCGTCGCTAAGAAAACGGCAGCTTGGAGAGAATCGGGGTTTCCGTCCGAGTTTCTAGCTTGGCTCGGAGATGCCTACTCCTTCCCTTTTCAGCGCCTACCGTGAACCAGCCAGTGAGAAAACTTTCGATTGCCACGATGGGAAAGTATCGGGCTTTCATTCCAAGAAGATCGCATAAGTGGTCAGTGTCGCAGGACCCCCGCTGGAATTCCCCCACACCAATACTGTATAGACGCCGTCTCCATGATTTGCTATTGCACGGGATAAGTCGGCTTCCACCCGGAATGAACCGCCTGCGGCTTCCCATGTCCGGGCTGTAAGCGAAGGCGCTTCGGAGGATTTTGCCTCGGTGGTATCTGGAGATATGCTCTCAGGTTGAAGACGCGGGGTATCCGGTGGCACATCATACGGATTTGTGCACAAATCCCACGTGTATGGTTTAGTGCTGGGGACGTATGAGGTGCCCGGCGGAAGCGGCTTCCTGATGAACGCCACAGGCAAAATTCCGGTATCGTAGCAATCGGTTTTATCCAGCTGCCCAAATGTCAGAGCACGGGGAAGTGGGTCATACCAGACCTGTATATTGACGAACTCGAAATCGGCGGCAAGACTCCCGGCCAAAGACAAAATGCCATTAGCGATAGTGGGTTTCTCGGAGAACTCCACATAATCCGCTGAGAATTGTTGCGAGACAGAACAGGTGATTCGGTTACAGGCAATACCTAGATTGACCTTCCGGTGTAGAGGGTCGAGGATGTTTCTCCTATGACCCGGACTCTCCATCAAACCCCGCTGCAACTCCCGGAGTTCTTCCTTGGGCGAAACTGTCCCGTATCGGAGTCCTGGCTTTGGAGGGGAGGGTGCGCCGGCAACATTTTCGGCCACATAGTTCACTCCACCGGCCAAGGTATGCCTCATATAGGGCTTCATTCCGTCCATGGACCAGTGGGAGAGGTAACTATTGGTCAACATTTCTTCGGCATGCGTCTCGGCGGCAGAGTTGTCGCCCAAAATGACAGGGCCGAGCCCGTTAGCTTTCCGGTCATCATTGATCAGGCCTAGCATGAAGGTCATCACGGACCCGGACTGCCTGGACTATCTGCAAAACCGGCAGCAGTGGGCCAACCTCAACGCCGTGGTTAAGGTCACGGCTCAGCGGGAGACGGCAACCGGGACCACGGTCCACTCTCGCTACTATATCAGCAGTCTGGCCAGGCCTGCCCAGACTTTGTTGGAGGTCACCCGCCGACACCGGGGCATAGAAAACAGCTTGCACTGGTCTTTGGATGTTACCTTTCGAGAAGATCACAGCCGGGTACGTAAGGATAATGGGCCCCAAACCCTGGCAGTCCTGGGCAAGATAGCCCTCAATTTGCTGAAGCAGGAGACCAGCCTTAAACGGGGACTTCAAGGTAAACGGCTGAAAGCTGGCTGGGTTGAGGATTACCTACTCAAGGTGCTCCTTGGTTAAGCCCACATTTCCCATATGGCTAAAAAGTTGTCTCAGTAATTCGTCGATGGTCTTTCAACCATCGTCTAATTATGGGCCCTTTTTGCGTGCTCCCGGCTATAATAACTCCATGATATGTCACTTTGCAGTAAGATGCCGTAGGCATCATGGAGGCACCTGATGGGTGACGGCGAAAATGCCTCTCTCCGGCTCCAATTCAACCCCAAAGTCCGCCTGGAATTTCACGGCTCAACCATCACCTCCGACGCTGGCCTTCTTGCCTTTCGAGAGTTTGATGATGCCTTGGGCCTTACCGAAATCGCTGAGGACTACCTCCAGGAAAGCCGTACCGGACGCAATATCCTTCACCACCTGGTTCCGCTGCTAAGACAGTCGATCTACAGCCGCTTGGCCGGCTACGACGACACCAATGACGCAGTGCGCCTTTCCCAAGACCCAGCCATGCGAGTGATCGTGGGATGGCAAGGCTCGGAGCGGAAAGGAGCCAGCACCAGTGAGATGGGCCGGTTCGAGACGGAGTTCCTGACCCAAGAGGACAACCTGAAGGGGCTGGCACGAATAAATACCCAGTGGGTGGAACGAGCTATGGCCCATACCCTACACCGGCGAGTAATCCTGGATATGGACAGTTCCGAGAGTCCAGTGCACGGCCAGCAGGAGGGAGCAGCCTATAACGGCCACTTTGAATGCGTCTGCTATCACCCTCTCTTTCTGTTCAACCAGTTCGGGGATTGTGAAGCAGCTAAGCTACGGTCAGGCAACGTCCCCAGTGCCGATGATTGGCAAGAAGTCCTTGATCCGGTGGTGGAGCGTTATTTGACAGCAGCGGTCAGGCTGCTGTTTCGTGCTGACGCCGCCTTCGCCAAGCCGGAGATATACGATTATCTGGAAGCAAGAAACATCGGCTACGCCATCAGGCTGCGGTCCAACCAGGTGCTGCAGCGGGAGATAGCGCCCCGGCTGATACGGCCTACGGAGTGGCTTTCCCCGAAGCCCATCGTCTCCTATCATGACTTCGTCTACGAGGCCCAGAGCTGGAACGTTGCTCGGAGAGTGGTCTCTAAGGTGGAGTGGCGCCAGGGAGAACTGTTTCCCAGAGTGGGCTTCATAGTCACCAATCTGAGCTATCCAAACATCGGGATAGTCCGCTTTTACAATGGCCGAGGCACGGCGGAGCAATGGATAAAAGAAGGCAAGTACGCCCTGAACTGGACTAGGTTGTCCTGCCACAAGTTCGTGGCCAATCAGGTCAGGCTGGAGTTGTTCGTACTGGCCTACAACTTGGGCAACTCCATGAGAAGGCTAGCCTTACCGGAGGCAATGAAGCACTGGTCGTTGACCAGTCTGCAGACCAGGATGATCAAGACTGGAGGACGGTTGGTGCGCCATGCCGGAAGGCTGGTGTTTCAGCTTGCTGAGGTGCTGGTGAGCCGGGAAATGCTAGGCGGGATACTGGAACGAATTGGTCGGCTTAGGCTGGCTCCTGGCTAGTCCACTTTAGGAGCGTCGGGATTGGTTACGGTTACGGGGTCGCACAGGGCAAAAGAGCTTCCCAAGGGGGAGACTTGGGCGTAGACCAGCGGTTTGGGGCTTTTACGCTTGGCAGTACAGTGGTTGCCCAATGAAAGCGGGGACTTTGAGTGAATCAGGCCGCATCAGACCGCATTTGACGCTCTTGGAATGCGGGATTATATTTGGCGGTATCCCCGCGGGAGCTATATCCAGGAAAGGTGGTTTGATCTGGGGAATCCCGGTTAAGACGCGATTGCCCCACCTAATTTAGTGCGGACCACCCCTTGTGCGCCTCTCCGTGCCACCAATTTACCGCCTTTCCCTGGCCGCCCAGCACCACCTGCATCCCAGGTGGTGTTTGTGGTTTATGGCAAGAAGCTAATTCACAGTCTTACACCGCCCTTCATCTTCAATCAACATAACGCACAAACCGGTAACTGTTCAGACTTGATGAGGTGAATTGGCTCAAAGCCGTTGGAAAAGCGCTGGCATGGCCGGGGGAGTTGTGGCATACCAGGGAGGTGGACACTGAACTAGACCTGAACGCGGCGAGTGGCGAAACTCTGCTGGAGATAATTGCCGGCCAGCGGGCAGTCATTGCCGATTTGCAAAGGCGGATTGGGGTTCTGGAATCCCGTCCCAACCGGCGCGGGTCGTTGGGGATGCCGGGTAATCAGCCGCACTCCAGCCGGCAAGCGCCGGAGAAAAAGGAGCCCAGAAAGCCGCGCCGCCATGGCTTCGCCCGCCAGCGCATGACTCCTACCCGGCGGGTGGAGCATGCCGTGGCGGTCTGTCCCGACTGCGGGACTCACCTGAACGGCGGATGGGTACAGCGAACTCGGGAAGTCATTGAGCTACCGGTGGCTCCGGTAGAAGTGACCGAGCACGCCCTGGTAGCCCGCATCTGTCCGGTATGCCAGCGGCGCCGGCTGCCCAAAGAGGCCCTGCAGGGGGTGGTTCTGGGCCAGCAGCGCCTGGGGGTCAATCTGGTAAGCCTGATGGTGACCCTGCGGGAGGAGGGACGGTTGCCCATAAGAATCATCCAATGGTACCTGGAGAGCGTCCATCAGTTGCACCTGAGTGTTGGCGCCATCGTCGAGGCCGTCCATGGAGTAGCCCGTCAGGCTGAGACGGCGGTGCGAGAGGTGCTCGAGCAAGTCCGCGCCAGTCCCGTGGTGCAGGGCGACGAAACCGGCTGGCGCCAGGACGGGAGCAACGGCTATGTTTGGACCTTCAGCACTCCCAGCGAACGATACTTCCTGCGTCGGGGTCGGGATAAGGGGGTGGTGGATGAGGTGCTGGATTTCTCCTTCAGCGGAGTGTTGGTCAGTGATTTCTACGCGGCCTATAACCACTACCCGGGCCTGAAGCAACGGTGCTGGGCTCATCTGCTGCGGGATATCCATGACCTGAAAGGGTTGTACCCAGAAGACGCTGGGCTGGCTCAGTGGGCCGAGGCGGTTCACCAGGTCTACACGGAGGCCAAGGCCTCGGTCCTTCCCCGAGCCCAGCCAGGCCATCGCACCCAGCTAATGCTGGAGGAGAAACTAATGGTCTTGGCGCGGCCTTTCCTTAAAGATCCCCTGGCGGTTCAGGCCAAGCTCTGCCGGCGCATGGAACGGTTCATCAAGGAACTGTTTGTCTTCGTGTCGGACCCAGCCGTGCCCTCAGACAACAACGCCGCCGAGCGGAGCCTGCGGCATCTGGTAACCAGTCGCAAGATCAGCGGCGGCGCCCGCTCAGGGCAGGGCGCCGACAGCAAGATGACCTTGGCATCCCTCTTTGGCACCTGGCGGGCCAGAGGTCTCAATCCCCTCCTGGAATGCCGCCGGTTGCTCACTTCCCCTCAACTCTGAACAGTTTCACAAACCGGGCAAAAAAAGCCCGGCGATTCCCGGCAGCAAGCCTTTATCAATACCCGTTGCGCCGCCACGGCCACCAGCTCTGGCGCCTGACAGCCTCCTCAAGGCTCCAGGCCAAAGGCCTAGAACCTTCCGCAAAGTAGACTTGCAGGACCCCGTCAGATATGACCTATAATAGTCCAATCATGCCAACCTATACCCACATAGAAACTTACTACAGCAAGCTCCAGGAACTGGTGCAATTCGGCGGCTCCGATAACGAGTTGAACATCCGTCGTGCTTTCGAGAACTGCCTGGACGCCTACTGCCGCGAGCACAAAGAAAAGCTGGTCCTCATCCCCGAATTGAAGGCACCAGGCAACATCATTCCCGATGGCACCGTGAAGGACACCCTGCGCATGGCCCGAGGTTACTGGGAAGCCAAGGACACCCACGACGACCTGGACGCCGAAATCCAGCGTAAGTTCGACCGGGGCTACCCCAAGGACAACATAGTCTTCGAGGACTCGGAGACAGCCGTTCTGGTCCAGAACGGCGGCGTGGCCCTGCGGGTGGATATGTCCCGCCCCGGGGAGCTCCACCGGCTGATACGCCGCTTCCTGGACTACGAACTGCCTAACATCGAGGAGTTCCGGCAAGCCCAAGTCCAGTTCAAGACGGACCTACCGGTCGTGCTGGAGAACCTGCGGCAGTCGGTGGCCGTGGCCGAAGAGAGCAGTGAAGCGTAATGTCCGCGTGTGGTAAGGCCAAGGTTCTGACAGCACTTCACTGGGGTCTAGGCTCAGTAGCCAGGTCCTCATGGATTCTTTGATCGTCTCGGGGAGGTGGTGTGTCATTTCTCCAACGATGCGGTAGGAGGCATAGCCTCCAGAACCTGGACGCTGGACGTCGGACAAGTCAACTCTCCATTCGTGATAAGCGCTCTTTTTCCCAGATGCGAATAGGCCCTTTGCTTCGACGTAACACGCTCGTCCGTCTCCGTCCTCTACCAGGAAATCCGCTTTTGATCCGTTGGATAGGTTCGCGTTGAACGGTTCCTCCGGTTTTACTGGCTAAGGTGTTGAGGTGGCTGTGAATTGTGTCTTCGAACCATTTGGACACTTTTTCTGCTGGTTTCCCGAGAGCCTGTTGCCACTGGTGATAGGTCATGTCTCTGTTCATCATTCGCATGCGGTTTCCACTTCTCCTTGATCAGGTGGGCTCAGGTCCTGATTTTGCTTCGTGCCGCGCTTGGTGGTTCGGAGGTTGGTTCCAACCTGCTCGGTCCTTACTCCTCCTCCTCAACGAGTTCGAACCCGTCAGGGTTTCTGCCTCCGAGTGTGATCACGCTGTAGAGCGGGGAGGATTCGTGTAGGGCGAGCCTGTTCTTCTGCCATCCGTCGTCCGTCCAATATTCCTGAAGGTTCAACTGCTTCAGGTTTTTCGAACAAACGGAATCGGGCCTGCTCCGGGCTCTCCGCGGGCGCCGGGGGCTGCAGGTCCGGTATTCGTTCTTTCACATCCGAAACGATCTCGGCTATATCCGCTGCGCCGGCGCCCATTTCGACCCGCAGTTCCTCATAGTCTCGATCTCGTACGTAAGACCGGATAGCCTGAACCCAGGGCCAATAGGGAGGCATGCCCTGTTGCTCGTAGCACCGGCCCCACAGCACCTGGGCGCCCCGCAGTCCGGCATAGGTTGTTAGCTCCGTGGCGGTTCGTGTCTTGCCGATACCCGGCTCGCCCACGAGAGTTACCATCCTCCCGTGGCCGGAGAATGCATCCTCCAGGCAGGCCTTCAGCTCGCCCATCTCACGCTGGCGGCCTACAAATACACCTCCGGCCAGGCTGTCAAGGGCGTGGGCCTCATCTGCTTCTGCCGCGGGTTGCTCCATTCTGGTGGCAAGGTCGATGGTATCCAGGGCGGACAAAACATCCGACGCTGACTCTGGCCGTTCCGACGGGTGCTTGGCCAGCAGGCGCATCACCAGGGCTTCTAAGGGTCGTGGGCAGTCCCCGTTGTGCCAGGTGGGGCTGACCGGAGGGGTGTTTATGTGCTGGCCGATGATGGCTACTGAATCGTCGCCCAAGAAGTGTGGCCTGCCGGTGACCATCTCGTAGAGCATGGCACCAAGCGAGTACAGGTCTGAGCGGGGCGTCACCTCGCCGCCCATGGCCTGCTCCGGTGGCATGTAGGACACGGTGCCCACCATCATGCCCTCGGTGGTCAGGCGGGAGCGGTCCAGGGCTACCGCCAGGCCGAAATCTCCTATTTTGGCCACGCCATCGGAAGTTATCCAGACATTTCCGGGTTTGAGGTCCCGGTGGACGATACCTCTGGAATGGGCGAACTCCAGGCCCCGGCAGGTTTGCAAGGCGATACTGATCGCCTGCTCCAGGGGAAGCCGGTGGCCCTCGGCGTCTTCTATCACGCCTTCCACGTCTCCGCCGCCCATAAGCTCTGTCACCATATAGGGCTGGCCTTGTTCCTCTCCAAGGTCAAACACGGTGACTATATGTGGATGAGAACCAAGCCGGCCCATGGCCTGGGCTTCCCGCTGAATGCGGGTACGCGAGGTTTCGTCCAGTCCATTGGTCTTGATCAGGGCGAAGGCAACCTCGCGGTCCAAGAGGGTGTCTTGGGCTAAATAGACCTTCTTTTTGCCGCCCTCACCCAGGAACCGTTTGACCTGGTAGCGGGCGTTGGCGAAGGAGTTGGGTTGAGCTTCTGCTTTGGCTGGAGTCAGCGCTGCCGACGCCGTTGGGGACGGAGAAGCGCTAACCGGTGGGGAGGTGGAAGTGGCTAGTGACCGTTCGGCGCCGTCCAATAACTCCGACGCGTCCTTGTTGTTAGGATCAAATACAAGCACAGCCTGAGCACGGTCACGAACCGTTTCCCAGTCGAGCTTAGCAACCGCTTCTTCAGCTTCATCTAGGAGTCGCTCAGTTCTACGTTGGCTCCGCTCCCTGGCCATGATGAGGAGATAGTACGTCGGCGGAAGGTAGTTGTCCATGAGGGAAGGAGTAGGTATCTCCGTCCCAAGCCAGGGAGAACCCCGCTGTGCCCAGGCTGCTGCACTTACAACAACCCGCTTACGGCGCTACTATGCATCATCCGCTGCCCGAAAGGACGCCTGAATGCTCAAGATTTTGCTCATTGCAGTCGTTTTGGCCCTAGGTATCACGGTCATCATAGCTTTGGTGCCTATGGGGGAAAGCAACCCGCCCCTGCTAGCCAATGCGGAGCTATCCGGTCCTGCGGATTTTACAGTCTCTGAGATGGCCAAACCAACCCCAAAACCCAAGAAAACTCCCAAGCCGAAATCGACTCGTAATCCTAATAGGACACCTACTCCGATACCGTGTGGAGGTCCCGTCTTTGGGGAAGACCTGCCAAGTGAGGGAGCGTTGAGATTATTGTCTCCAAGCTCGGACTGGGATGGAGACCCGGACCTGGAAGGATTTAGTAGGGGATGTTACGGAGGAGTTGCAATTACAGGCGGTGCCCACCCCGACACCGGGGGCACTGCCGATCTTGATGCCGAGCCGTTTGAGTTCCAAATGGAGTTCTACACCTCAATAGCAACGGAGAAGGGCTTAATCGAGTACAGTATCGTCAACACGGCGAGAATACCTGATGATGAGCCAGAACTAGCCCCAGAGTGGGCCTGTGAATATCAGTGGGAATATGTGCCCGGAGGGATATACGTTCCTTGCGCGAGCTAGGTATTCACTAGTTGTCCGCTGCCCGAGCTCGGCACACGGCGACCACTCTTGCTGATGGTTCAGTCTTGGTCGTGGGCGGCGAAGAGGCGCTAAGTTCAGCCGAAGTTGGCCAGAGATTTTAGTCAGCACCATTAAACAGGGAATGACAAGATTTCTTGAGGTTTTCCTTTATCTGACTTCGATTCGATCTGGAAAATCCGGTTGACAGGTGTATCCCCGGAGCGTAATGTGCTCCCTGTAACACACATACGTTCATAATCACGGTTGTTCTAGGGCTGTTTTACCGTTTAAGGAGGTCCTGTAGTGATAATAAATACCAAAGCGTACCCAGATGTGAGCCGTTTGGTAATTGGGTTGGTAACATTACTGCTGGTAGCCTGCGGTGGAGCGGACGTACCGGCCGACTCGTCAGGCTCGGGCGCCGGGGCGCAGCAACCTACGAATACACCGGCGGCGCAGACGACATTCACACCGGCGCCGACCAATACCCCACTCCCCAGCGGGATCAAATCTGCCCGGGATGAGATCAGGTTGGTAGTGCCACACGAGCCCGTAGGTTTAAGTGGCCGCGGCGGGACTGGCGCCGCGCTTCTCCAGGGAATGACATTAAGCATGCAAGACCCGCTCACGTGGCAGTCGGGTGACGACCTGCGCATTGTTCCCACCAGCGGCACCGAGAGTTGGGAGCAGATAGACCCGGACACATGGCGGTTTAAGCTTCGCCAGGGCGTCAAATTTCACAACGGCGAGCCCTGGAATGCGGCGGCCGCCGTGCCTAGCTTGACCTATGAGGGCAACCTCACTTCCGACTTCGGCAGCACTACTTTGACCGGCGCATTCACTGCTGAGGCCGTCGATGAATACACCATCGACATCCATTGCGGCGACCCATGCCCGATTTTCCCTAGCACGGCATTTTTCATAACCTTCGAAGAACCCGGCTTCGTGGCCGGCACGACTGAAGAAGACATGATCCGGACGACCGTAAGTAATGGTCCCTATAAACACGTGAAATGGACCTCTGGCGTGTCCGTCACCCAAGAAGCCTTTGAGGATTATGTACCGGCGGGCGACCACTTCGAATTCCAGAAGCCATTCATTAAAAACGTCACGTGGATGTGGCGAGGTGAGACTACGGTTATCGCCGCCATGGTCCAAACCGGTGAAGCCGACATCGGCTGGGATGTAGGTGTAGACGCCATCGGCCTCGTGCCAGAGGAAATGATCAGGGTAGGCACATCGGCGGAAAGCTACGCCTTGACTGTGAATACAGTCTGGCATCCTGAGCTAAAAAAGAAGAAAGTCCGGGAGGCGATGGTTCACGCCGTCAACTGCCAGCAGATGATCGAAACCCTGTTTGGCGGCTATACCACCTGCCGGGGCAACATCATTTGGCCCGGCATAATAGGGGCGACAGAGGCCAACACGGCGCCCTATGAGTTTGATCCCGGCTTGGCCCGCCAACTGCTTGAAGAAGCCGACTACAACCCCGACAACATAATGACCATCGTAAGCCGGGGCACCCGGATCCCCAAGCAGGTAGAGGTCTCTGAGTCTTTACAAGCATTTTGGACAAATGTGGGTATAAACGTAGATTTCCGGGTCGTGGACCCGAAGATTCGCAGTGACCTAACCCGCTGCGGCATGGGCAAGGCGGTTCAAGAAGTTCTGACTTCCGCTGGCAAAGAACCTGATTTGGAAATGGCTACTAATGCCGACTTTCAGGCTGCTATAGACATGGGAGGGGCCAGCTGCGCCACTGGTGATTTGATCGGGAATCAGCCGTCCAACGAGTCTTTGGACTTCGGCCGCCAGGTACGCTTCTATATGAGCTGTCAAGGAATCAGGTCGCTGGTTTGTGATCCTAGTCCTGGCGGGATCCAAGACCAAATGGGACCGGCGCTGTCTGCCTCCGGAGATGAACGCCGCCGGCTAATGGAAAAGCTCGGCGACAAATTCCACGAGGACGTGCTCTTTATATCCCTGTTTGACCTGCCGGTATTCTATGCCGTCGACCCCAAGATCAACTGGAATCCGCGGCTTGATCCCACCATGCGGGTGAATGGCATTTGGTTCAGCGAGTAATTCGCCCTATTGCTTACTCCGGCGTGCCAAACGTTGAGGTCAACCCGCCCAACGAAAATTGACTACCCTCGGTCCTCTACAGGCGCCGAGCCGTGTTTACGCCGAGTTGGGGGTGGTGTGCTCTTGGGCCCCGAACCCAGCCCAATTAATGTTGCGCCGGTTCAGCCGATATACAACCGATTGGATTCCCGGCGCAATTTAATTGGGAAATCCTGGAACGTGATATGCGCAGCTACATGATCCGCCGGCTGGGCCATTCTTTTTTTATTCTCTTAGGAGTTATGGCCCTGCTGTTTTTTGCCTTCAACGTGCTGGGGGATCCGGTGGATTTACTGGTCGACGAGGAGGCCTCCGAGGAAATCATCCAGGCGATGCGCGAGAAATATGGGTACGACCGCCCCGTATATGTGCAATTTGCCGATTACTACGGAAACCTGTTGACGTTCGACTTCGGCGTGTCCCTCCGGTTTAGGATTGGAGCCGGAGGCATGGTGGCGGAGCGGCTGCCCAACACTTTCGCCTTGGGACTGGTGGCTTGGGGCTTGGGATCCCTGGGAATTCCTCTGGGGATTCTGGCGGCAAGGAGGCCCCGGGGTATCGTAGACCGGATCGTTAATATATTGTCCTTTGCGGTTATCTCCATTCCTGATTTCTGGCTGTCGCTGATGCTGATCCTTGTTGTATCGGTCCAGTTCGGGTTCTTACCGACCTCAGGGTTCAATGGGTTGGGGCCCGAAGGCTGGAAGTTCATCATCCTGCCGGCGCTCGCCCTTTGCCCCAGGGTTTTAGGGCGCAACGCTCAAATCACCCGAGCCACCATGATCGACGAGCTGGGCAAGCAGTATGTGGCTACCGCAAGGGCCAAAGGCTTGGGAGAAACCACTGTCCTCTATACCCACGTGTTGAAGAATGCTTCGATCTCCATCGTGACTTTATTGGGGGCCGAGCTTGCGGGCTTCATGAACGGAGCCACCGTAGCTGAGGTCATTTTTGGCTGGCCGGGATTGGGTAAATTGCTTATCGACGCCATTTCCGCAAGGGACCTGCCCGTGGTCACGGCGTCAGTGTTCACCATAGCTTTGATCGTGATGGTAGCCAATTTGGCGGTGGACATAATCTATACCTGGTTGGACCCCCGGATCGTTTACAAATAGGGGTGAGAAGGACCTGACGCGTTAACTTGTCTAGAAAGTGCTAAGGATCTTGTGCCGTCATGAGAGATCAAACATTAGAGGTTTCGGTGCGTCCAAATCCAGTGGCCGTTCTTTTACGGCGGCCTCTGTTTCAAGCTTTCTTGAACGATCCTATTACGGTGATCTCCGCAACTTTCGTCTTACTTGTGGTCTTCACAGCCATTTTCGCACCATTGGTCGCTCCTCATAACCATAAAGAGCAACACCTTGAGGTGCGCCATCTGCCTCCTTTTTCCACGGGAACCGTAGTTACAGACTATAGCGAAAAGCCTTATCCCACCGAGGACAGGTTCTTCGTCTTGGGCACCGACCATTTGGGACGCGATTATTTTAGCCGATTGGTGTACGGAGGCCGCATTTCCTTGGCCGTAGGTGTCCTCGGCGTGCTTTTTTCCAGCAGCATTGGTGTATTTCTAGGGTTGGCCGCGGGATATTTCAGGGGTGTTGTTGATGACATCATCATGCGGGCCGTAGACGTGTTCATGACTGTGCCCCTTTTATTGTTAGCCCTGATAGTGATCTTCGTCCTGGGACCAAGTTTCATCAACATTCTGCTCGTTTTTGCCGTGGCCCGCTGGATGTTGTTCTGCCGGGTCACCCGTGGGGTAGTCTTGTCTCTTCGGGAGCAGACGTTCGTCGAGGCCGCCAGGGGCATAGGGTGCACCGACCAGCGGATCATCACCCGTCATATACTGCCCAACCTGATAACGCCTATTTTGACCTTGGCGACCCTAGATGTGCCGGCAACCATACTGACGGAATCCACCCTTAGCTTCCTGGGCTTTGGCATCCAACCGCCCGAGTCTTCCTGGGGACTAATGCTTGGTTCAGGACGGCTTTACATAACTTCTGCTTGGTGGATTGTGGTTGTGCCTGGCGTGGCGATATTTCTTACCGCCCTCTCCTTTAATCTATTCGGGGTTTGGATGCGGGCGGTCAGCGATCCCCTACAGCGGTGGCGCTGGCTAAAGGCGACTACAGAGGCCAAAGACGCGGGTATTTCCTTCTAGTTGACCAGCGGCAAACAGCCGTGAACCGCAAAAATCATTTCAAGGCGCTGCGGTGAAAGTTTGGACGCGGGAAGCAATATCTGGATGAGTTGGCCCCCCGGATTTTTACAGATATCCAGAAAGCTTCGGACTGCGACAAACCTTCTAGGCTCACTAGTTGGGCGAACTTCTCTTGTTTAGGTGTTAGTGTCATGATTTTTCGTTGAGCATCACCATAGTCGATTTAGTGGGCGCCGGATGGCGGTGAAACCTCCCACCTCAAAAGGCGCCGGGTGTCGAACAGGTCTTGATAATACCGGTTGCCATCATGATAATCGTGGACTTTTTCGGTCATCAATCGGTCGCAGACTATACGGCGATCCAGGTGGGCGCGGTTGGGGTCGGCGTCGGCCAGGTAGGCGGGTTTCAACTCCCGGTCGCGGAAGTCGTTGAAGATGTCCTCGGCGGTGGCAAGCTGGTCGTCGCTGAGGGCGCGGAAGTCCAGGACGGGGAGGGTAGGGATTGCGCTCACGGTCGCAGTTCCTCTCCCCGAGACTTGACGGTTCGCGTGCCACCAAAAAGCAAGTAATCCTAACGTGCTATTTCCCCAAATCGTAAACGCATATTCAAACACCGGAGGGTCGAACTGTACGTTAGGCCAAGCACGGCCTCCAATAGACTTCTGTTCCGTGAATGAGACCAGCAAGGATTGAGAAGTAAACCGGAAGTCACGATTCATGTGAGTACGGCTGGCAGTCAGCCACACTTCATGCGCCTTGGATTCCTGTCCAGGTTTCCCACTTTCTTGCGAGCAGCTACCAGACACTCCGCCATTCCTGTGTCGGCGGAGAATGATAGGTCGTCATCTTCTGTGCCGCTGATGCTCAGAACGGCCAAATCCGCGTAGTTAGCTGCCAACATTTGCCTGAACCCTTGCCAAGACAATCCTGCGGCGGCAGACAAGGGCAGTACCAACGCGAGTACGCCGCCAGGCTTCAGCTTCCTGTCAGCCAGGGCAGCGAATGCCGAGGCGATTCCTGGGTAGCCGTGGTAGCAGGTGCCTTTAGTGTGCTGGACTGAAGACAGCCCCGGGACCACACAAATTTGTTGAGGCGAAATGCCTGGCGTGGTATGATGAGACCGTCACTTAGTTACTCCTACGTTGGCACCGGCCGACGGATAGCATGATTTCCGTTGGCTTCGGCTCCCCGGCCGCCCAGCACCACCTGCATCCCAGGTGGTGCTTGTGGTTTATGGCAAGAGGCTAATTCACAGTCTAACACCGCCCTTCATCTTCAATCAACATAACGCACAAACCGGGCAACATAACGCACAAACCGGGCAAAAAAAGCCCGGCGATTCCCGGCAGCAAGCCTTTATCAATACCCGTTGCGCCGCCACGGCCACCAGCTCTGGCGCCTGACAGCCTCCTCAAGGCTCCAGGCCAAAGGCCTAGAACCTTCCGCAAAGTAGACTTGCAGGACCCCGTCAGATATTTCCTATAATAGTCCAATCATGCCAACCTATACCCACATAGAGGTCTGGCACACCCAGGGTTCGGGCAAGTCCCTGACCATGCTGTGGCTGGCGACCAAGGTCAGCCGGCACCCGCGGCTGACCAGCTCCACCATCGTGACGGTCTACTGGGCAAACCGATAGAGCCTGTCCGAGAAACATCGTTGAACAGTCTGCTCGCTGAGCACATGACTTTGGACCAGGCAGCCACGCTGATGGGTGTCACCACTCGCCACACCAGGCGCATCCTGGCGGCTTACCGGGAACTGGGCGCTGCCGCCGTTGCTCACGGTCCTCGTGGAGACGAAGAGCAATCCTGCGGAAGGAGGCCACTCCCATGCAGTAGCCGTAGAGCAGGACCTTGACCATCATCCAGGGATGGTAGGGAGGTCCGCCCCGCTCTTCGCCCTGATGGCGGGCCATGATGGCCGACAGGTTCAGCTGGTCCACCACGTCAGAGACGAAGTAGGCCAGATGGTCCGGGGGCAGCCACTCCTGAAGGGCGGCGGGCAGCAGCAACTGCTGGTCGGGGTCGTAAGGGCGGTAGGTCTTCCTCATCAACCAAACCTCAACGGGATTCTCGTCCCATCATACCCTCAAGAGATCCCCAACGATGTTTCTCGGACAGGCTCTATCGGTTTGCCCAGTAGCAATAACTCGCACATGTTGCTTGACGACTGACGTCAAGCGTACCTACACTGGCTTCGTCATGATCCAAAGCTACCGGGACCGACGGACTGAAGCGTTCGCCACCGGGGAGTACGTTCCAGCTTTCCAGGGTTTTGAAGGCCAAGCGGCGCGGCGCCTTTCGATCCTGAACGCGGCCTAAGCGCCGCGGTGTCCACCCCCGGAGCGAACGCCGCCTTTACGAATTCCTGTTGAAATTTGCGAAGCTCCATAAAGACTCCTTTTTACACGGTAGCGGCTACCTAACGCCAAAACTGGCAGGGGTCCCCACCACCCTATGCCCCCAGTGGCCGTCACTGGCCGGCACTTTTCCTTGATCTACCAACACTTGATACGGGTCGACTCAACTGTTGGTAAGTCATTAGAAAGTGCCGGCCATGTGACGGCCACTGATGCTAAATCCTGGCCCAAGACCACACCTTTTTAGAGCCGTCCCAACGCCGCTGACTCTCAAATCCCGCTGCCCTCAATGCGGTTGAAAGCCGGTTTTGGTCAGCCCTGGGCAGCTTTGCCCCGGTATCATAGGAGGCCAGCAGCCCAACGCCCTTGGCAATATCGGCCAGGGTGTAGGAGTCAGCCGGGTTGGTGGTCAACCACGTGGTCAGGGTATCTTCCAAGGCGGTATCCCTATCCCTATCCCTATCCCTATCCCTATCCCTATCCCTATCCCTATCCTATCCCTATGCCTATCCCTATGCCTATCCCTATGCCGTTCATTGTGGGCAGTCTGAATCACTTTGAGATTGTCCGGTAGCCTTGGATGCTCACCCGCCCGGTAGCGGTGTAGCCCCTCCCCCCATAGTTGTTCGCGGTTGGTGTCAAGGTACTCCCGAATGTCGGCGGGTGAGCCATCGGCCAGGGTGACGGGAACAAACCGCCGGTTGCCGCTTGGGTCATTCGGCAAGCAATCCAGGGTGTTGGTAGTTCCGACAATGATGCAACGCCGGGGCGCGCTTACCGCGTACCGGGCATAAGCCCTCCGAAAGTAGCCGTCGTTGGTCCTGGAAATCCAGGACTTGAGCCGCTCCAACTCAGCCCGGCGGATACCGGCCATTTCGCTTATCTCTACGATAACCCGATTCTCTACCGCTTCCCCAACCTCTTTGTCCGTTGCCGCCAGGGACAGCCCATCGGCAAACCAATCATCTGCTCCCCATGGAGGTAGTAGTTTCCGCAATGCGGTGGACTTGCCCATCCCCTGTCCTCCAATCAGAACGGGAACCTCGTCCAGTTTTGCCCCTGGGTGATAGGTGCGATAAACCGGCCCAACAAAGAGAAACTGGCCGACCCAGGCCACCAGCTCCGACGGGTTGTTGACGGCAACCACAAACAGGCTATGCAGCAGCCCGTCAAGGCGCGGTGTCCCATCCCAATCGGGCAGGCTTTCCAGGTATTCCAGGAACGGGTCAACCTGATTGCCGTAGCAAATGGCGTCAATGGAACCCTTGAACGCTTCCCGCCCGAATCCCTGTTGACCGTATGCGGCAACCAGACTGTCCCGGATCACCGCATTGTGCAGGGTATCGTATCTTCCTCCTGCCACTTGCCCGACCCATTCCGGTACTCCACGCGGTTGCCCCGGAGATTGTAGCGGAAGGCGGTTTGCCAGAGTTTGAGCGCCACTTGAACGCGGTCCTTTGCGGTAGGGTTGGGCCGCTCCGGCTCCGGTGGCGGCTCTTCCGGCTCCGGCTCTTCCTCTTCTGGTTCATAGGGGGTTGCCGCTGCCAGAACTTCAGCAATGCCCACTGAGGCATAATCGCCGGTATCCAGCCCGGTGTCCCCGGTGCAGTCGGCCGGCATTGCCCATGAGATTGACCTGGCGGTGCCCTGGAGTAGCTGGCCCATGCGCATCATCGCCTGGATGCCCACTTGGTTATCATCCGGCCATAGCGCCACGTCGTAGTTATGTCCTTTGAGAATAGACAGGTCAGGGGTAGAGTTCCTGAGCGCCCCAGCGCCCCAGCGCCCCAGCGCCCCAGCGCCGCAGCGCCGCCCCGCCAGGTAATGGCGCGGTAGCCGAGGCTGACCAGCGGATCAACACCCCCTTCCCCTTCCACGAAAACCACCGTCAAGGTCTTTGGGTCGCCGGCGGGTTTGCCGACGTATAGAGGCGCGCCCTCGGCGGTACTTCCCTTCGTTTGTGACATCCGCTTGCCAGCATAGTCGCCGGTATGCTTGTCTGTGCGGGTGACGCTGTTCCCGTCCGTGTAGGGGAATATCCGCTTGACGTTCTTGGTCAGGCCCGAACCGAGTTTGACGCCGGCCGCTTCCTCAATGGCTTGTGCAATGGCCTTGAAATCGCAGCCGTGCGAAACATCCAGGAAGGGAGAGCCATACGCGCCGCTATGTCTGGAGGTGATCCCAGACACTACACGTTACCCGGAATAGACCAACTCGCGCCCGACCTGCGGCGTATTATTGATGAAGCATTGTATGGTTCGATTTGGACCAGACCGGGTCTGGACCTTCCACACCGCTGCATCTGTACCATCTCAGCATTGATGGCACTGGGACAACTGCCTCTGTTGCGGCTATGCGATAATCCTTCCGTCAGGGAGCGGGAACCAGGACGGCGTCACCATGCGTCGTTATGAACAACCCGTCCCGTAGCGCCTGGGCACAGCGGGGGTCTCCCTGGCTTGGCTTGAAGGACCACCTACTCCTTCCCTCATGGACAAGTCGCATCCGCCGACGTACTATCCCCCATAAAGGCACCTGAGGTGTATAAGGGCGGATAGGTGGGTTAAATAGCACGGAGGATAAGCCATGAAATTTGGACTGATGTACGAAATACAGATACCCGAGCCCCATTATCCGGGCATCGAGCAAGAGCGCTACAAGCAGGTCTTGGCCCAAGCGGAGCTGGCCGACCAGGTGGGATTCGATTATTTCTGGACGGTTGAGCACCACTTTCTTAAAGAGTTTTCCCACTGCTCGGCTCCCGAGGTGCTCTACGGGGCCATCTCCCAGCGCACTAAGCGCATCCGTATCGGCCACGCAGTGGCCTTGCTACCCGACCAGTACAACCATCCGATACGGGTGGCTGAGCGAGCCGCGGTGTTGGACATTCTCAGCGATGGCCGTATGGATCTGGGCACCGGACGCTCTACGACGCTAATTGAAATGGACGGGTTTGAGGTCAAACCGGAGGAAACCAAGGCCCAATGGGAAGAAGCGGTCTCTATCATCCCGCGTATGTGGACCGAAGACCCCTTCTCCCATGAGGGACGATTCTTCAACATACCTGCCAGATCGGTTATCCCGAAGCCGGTGCAAAAACCCCATCCGCCGATATGGGTTGCCTGTAGCCAGCCGGATAGCTTTCGCGCCGCCGGAGAAATGGGGTTGGGAGTGCTTTGCTTTAACCTGGCTGGATACGACCAGATGAAGGAAAGGGTGGATATGTACCGCGAGGGCCTGAAACACGCCTCTCCGGTGGGGCAGATCGTAAACGACCAAGTGGCTGCCCTGTGCTTGATCCACTGTGCCGAAGACGACGAAGAGGCCCGAAAGGTAGCGGCTCCTGAGGGACTGTGGTTCGTCAACAAGGCCGAAGAGTTGTATCGTCCCTGGCAAGGCCGGAATGTGCCCGATTCTTACAAATATTCTGTCGACGCCGTCCAGCAGGAACGGGTCGATAAAACCGCCCAGGACCACCTGGAATCGGGAGCCTTTGCCATGGGCAGCCCAGACAACGTTACCAAAGTTTTGCGGAAGTACCAGGAAGCGGGAGTGGACCAAGTCCTGTGCTTTATGCAGATGGGCAACTTGGAGCACTACCGCATCATGGAATCGATCAGGCTATTCGGCCGCCAGGTAATCCCCTATTTTCAATAAACATCAGCGGCAGGAGAATAGTCGCTGCCGTTGAGCTTGCCCGAGCGAGTGCTGTCTTGGAGGGAGATTTTGAGGGGTGATAGCCGCGATTGACGCGCCTGAGATTCTCCTTGGCAGCATCTGTCAGCCATGCGACTCTGCCGTTCGTTGGGCATATGTACAAGAGTGGAGAAAATACCTAACACCAAAGGAGTTCGTTATGAAATACGATGCCATCGTAATCGGGGCTGGCTCGGCAGGTTCCATCGTAGCGACGCGCTTGAGCGAGGATACGAATACCGCCGTACTCCTTTTGGAGGCAGGCCCCGACTATCCGGAATTCGAAAATCTACCCGATGAAGTCAAGTACGGGTTCGCCACTGCGACAGACGTCATGACCAGCGATCACAATTGGCAGTTCACTGGAAGGGCAACGGAAAAAGCTCCCTCGATAATGGTTCCGAGGGGAAAAGTTACCGGAGGGTCCAGCGCCATTAATGGCCAGATGTTCTTGAGGGGAGTGCCAGAAGACTATGACGGGTGGGCCTCTCATGGCAATCAAGAATGGACATTCCAAAACCTTATATCGTCCTTCAGAAAACTGGAAACGGACACCGACTTCCATGATGACTTCCACGGCTCCGATGGCCCGATTATCGCCAGGCGTTTTAAGCCTGAGGAGTGGTCGCCCGCCCAGTCCGCCTTCTATTACGCGTGCCGGGCAATTGGTTTCCCCGATAGTCCCGACCATAATAGCCCGGATGCCAGCGGTGTAGGGCCGACACCCTACAACAATCCTAATGGGATACGCTGGAGCACTGCGCTGGGCTACCTTGATCCGGCAAGGTACCGTCTGAACCTGACCATTCGACCAAACTGCATCGTACACAGGGTGATCTTCGAGGGCCATCGGGCAACCGCAGTTGAAGTGGAAAGTGGCGGACAGAAGTTCACTGTCGAGGGCGATCAAATCATACTCAGCGGCGGCGCGATTGCTTCTCCTCAATTGATGATGCTTTCGGGCGTCGGCCCGGCAGGCCACCTCGAAGGCTTGGGGATTCCCTTGGTCCATGATTTGCCCGGAGTAGGCCAGAATCTAAGGGACCACCCAATCGTACCCGTCACTTGGCGAACCAAACCCGCCTTTTATCTGGATGGCCTGGCGCCTCGCGGCCAGGTTTGCTTACGCTATACCGCTCCAGGCTCTGACCTGCGCAACGACATGATAGTCATCATGTCCTCCTACGCTACCGAGCGAGTCGACCGCGGTGGAGACCGGATGGGACCCGTGGGAATTCGAATGTCGGTATCTATTTACCTGGCGCGCGGGTCAGGCGAGTTACGCCTCACATCTAAAGACCCAAATGAGCAACCTTACCTCGACTATAACTACCTGCAGGAACCATTCGATCGGCAACGATTGAGAGACGGCGTTCGAATGGTAGTGGATCTGGCCGAACATGCGGACTTCAGAGATATTGTTGAGGACCGCATCGAGCCTACCGACGCCGATCTAGAGTCCGATGCCTCCCTGGACGATTGGCTGATGCGGGAGGTCTCCACGGCACAGCACATTTCCTGTACTTGCAAGATGGGTCCAGCATCAGACTCCATGGCGGTGGTGGACCAGTATGGAAGAGTACACGGCTTGGAGGGCCTTAGAATTGTGGATGCCTCTATCATGCCCAACTGCATCAGGGCCAATACCAACGTCACCACAATGATGATCGGCGAGCGGGTCTCCGACTTCATCCGGCAAGGTAAGTGATCAGGTGCGCCGGCCGGCACCGTAACGATCCTCTTTAGCGATATCGAGGGCTGTACAGCCATGACCGACCGGTTGGGCGACCTGGCTATGCAATAGGTGCTGCAGGACCACCACAACATTATTCGGCGGGAGCTGGCGTCTCACGGCGGGTTTGGGGTGAAGTCTATGGGCGACGGCTTCATGCTGGCGTTCTCCTCAGCTCGCCGAGCATTACAGTTTGCCGTGTCAATCCAGCAATCATTCGAGCACCACGAACCTTCACAAGAGCCGAGTCGGGTGCGCATGGGGCTCCACACGGGAGAAGCCATCAAAGACGCCGACGACTTCTATGGGCGGAACGTGATATTGGCGTCTCGCATCGCAAACCAAGCAACTGGAGGAGAAATTCTGGTGTCGTCACTGCTCAAGGAATTGGTGGAGAGCGCCGGTGACCTGACGTTCAGGGAAGGACGAGAAGTGCAGCTTAAGGGATTGCCCGGCTGTCATCGAGTGTACACGTTGGATTGGAAATGATGGCCGCCTGGTTGGGCATGCGGCCTTTGATGGAGCGGGTGCTGTCCCGGCGGGAGATACTGGGGGCGTAGCAGGCTTGTAGTGGCCTCCTTCAACGCTGGCTACATTGGTCGAGTGGAACTATCTCCTTTATTACGCGTTGCGTCTGCCCAAGCTGCCGCGCCGAGATTATCAGGTCCACATCTTTCGCGCCCACCGCGAATTTGCCGGTATGAATGGACCGGCTCTCCTTAGCTCCAACATCAACGCTAATCTCGGAAGCTCTTCCCGCCGGACGGTACATGGTTCCGCTGCTGTCTTGCATCCGAAAAGTGGTCCAGACGTCCTGCTTCGATTTGTTGGCGACGGTAAAGCTGACATTCAGCTCCACTGGTCCACCCGCGGCGATGGCCTCCCATGTGCAGCTATCGATAATCCCAGCAACCACCTCTCCCGGTACTGCGTCGTGGAGAATCTGGCCAACCCCACCCGTCTCGGATCGGAGAGTGGGCGTCACCTCTACGTCTGGCGCCCCTGGTGAGGCGCTCCCGCGCAACCAACCATCAATGAGGTCGCAACGCCTAAGATTAGGATAGTGATGCCCCTCATTTTTTACCTCCTGTCCTAGTGATGAGGTCTTTCTAGACGGTTGAAATATAGCACAGTGGGGTACTCACCGAATCATCGGTGATAGTTGTTATTTCGCTGGTAATCGATTTATCTCGAAGTTACAGGACGGAAGGTCGTTGGTTCGAATCCTAGACTGAATATGGATGTATCGGAGTATTTGCGTTTAGGAAAGGCTCGAACCACTGGTCAAAGTCCAAGTTTCCGTATCCCTAGTTTCCCTTCCCACCTTCGGCGCAAACAACAAGCCCAATGCTGCCCCCGCCTGGTGCTGTCAAATAACTCAACGGCTCAAGCAGTTAGCCCCAAGAAGGGGCCCACTTGAGATCTTCCAATTGTGACCGCCGCCTGGCTCGTGCTAGACTGGCTTTCAGAATGGGACGCTATTCAAGTGGAGATAGTACCAATGGGAAATCTTTACACCACGTCCGACCAAGCCAAGACATTGGAGATCGAGGACACCGACCGCGAGGACCATCCGTTCCGTATGGTGGTCACTCTCAAGAAGCTGAACATGGTCACAATGCTGGACTATTTCCTGACAAGTGAGGAAGCTAAGGGAATCGCAGCCACCCTCACCAGCGCAAAAAAATCAGGTCGGTTAGACCAGGAGGTCTGATCGCTGATGTGGAGCCAGACATCTATTCCCGGCGAGCCCCGGCTACTCATAGTGGACGGTTCCGGAGACGTTCAGGGATGGGAAGCGGAGTTCTGCGACCGTCTATGGAACGTCCTGACTCGAAAAGGCTTTCGATTGGTCGGGGACGGCCCTTTGCGTGCCAGATACCCCGAAGACCTGGCTGAACCTTGCCGGGACCAGGACTCCTTCAACTGCATGTTTCTCGCCTGCCACGGGACGGCGGCACAGTCAGACGATACGGCGCTGGCGGACTACTGGGAATGGCTGTCCCAGCACAAGGGACCGGATCCCAAGCTCCTGGCGGTATGCACTTGGGACAACCATGATGCAAAGACCAGCAAGGCGATTCTGGAGTCAGGCGACAACGTTGCCAGCCTGGCCGTCGCACCACAATCCCCATTGTCGCCACGTGCCGCAGGGCTGTTCTACATGAAGTTCTTCACCGAACTGGGAGATCACTCATCGGGTTCGATTAACGGCAGGATGGTGTGGTTCTCTTGCTCCAAGGCCAGGGAACTCCTGCGGAGGCGTAGACTGCCGGGTCAGATTGGGATGCGCTGCTGAAGGTTTGGGTCGGCCTAGAGGTCTGGCCGGAAAGCCATTGGCCGGGTTTCGCGCTACGCCAGACAGACGTATTATAGTCTTATGTGGCATGATAGTGTCTGTAATACGGTTCAAGAACCCACTGTTACATCGATAATCGTCGCTAAGAAAACGACGACTTGGGGAGAATCGGGGTTTCCGTCCGAGTTTCTAGGATATTAGGGAGTTAGACCATGGCGGATGGCCAGGATTTGATAGAACAGATTCGGAAAGAACTGGAGCCCGTTGAGGCCCGTCTACGCGACCAACTTTACCTCCGAGCGTTGGAGCAGAGTGATTTCGAACGATTGTGGGTCGGCTCCAATAAACAGAATCTTCATCATACTTCCTCCTAGAAGGAACTGGCCTTTTCTTGCCGCCTAACCGGTTAGGGACATCTCCGATTCGTCCATCCCTTGTAACTCCGCCTTGGGACCGGTGAAGCGGTAGCCTACCCCGTGGACGGTGGCTATCCAAGCAGAGTATTCGGCACTTTCGCCGAGTTTTTGACGAATACGCTGGACGTACTTTTTCAACAACCCAGGACTATTCACTCCTTCTCCCCACAGTGTCCGCTCCATGCTTGGGTGAGACATAACGCTACCGAGATTTTGGGCCAACAGGAACAGCACCCGGAACTCGGTGGACGTTAACATTACCTGCTGCTTTCCTAGGAACACCTCATACGTTGCGGGATTCATCAACAAATCTCCGCTACGGATCATGCTTGTCCCTCCGTCATAGCTGTTAGCTGTTGCAAGGCGCAACAGTGCCCACACCCGAGCCATTAGCTCGGTCAATTCAAACGGAAGACGGACGTAATCGTCGGCTCCGCTTTCAAGAGCCATGACTAATTCCGTTTCACCCTTTAGCTGGCTCAGTACCAACATAGGGACGTTGGAAAAACCTCTGATTGCCCCAATTGCCTTTGTCAAAGGAACATCCGGCAAATCTGCTTGAAGAATTACCACATCCGGCTTGGCCTGGTCTAATGCTTTCAAGCCTTCTTGGCATGTAGTGGCCACCACTAGTACTACAACGACGAGTTGTCTGGTAGGATGGCTGGACAGATGATGTTGGGTGGTTTGGGTGATGGATGCGGCGAGCTTCGAGCGGGTCTACGACAGCCTTCAGGAATTCCACGCCTTCTTTGCGGCCTCCTTCGGCCGCAAGCAGTGGCGGGATCACAGCGGGAATTACCTTCAGGCGCTGCTGGTGCAGGACCAGGAGCGGCGCAACGCCGAGAATCTCTCGGAATCGGTGGGCATCTCGGCCCGGGCGATGCAGCGCTTTCTCACCGAGGCCCGGTGGTCCGATGAGACAGTCATAGGGCGGTTGCAGGAATACTTGGCCCCCAGGCTGGGACACCTGGAGGCGGTGTGGGTGTTCGATGGCAGCGACTTCCCCAAGCAGGGCAGGAAATCGGCGGGAGTGGCCCGGCAGTACTGCGGCAGGCTGGGCAAGGTGGCCAACTGCCAGGGTGGGATGTTCCTGGCCTACGTCAGCCCGCTGGGCCGGGCGTTGGTGGACAAGCGGCTGTATCTGCCCAAGAGTTGGACCTCCGACCAGGACCGGTGTGCTGCGGCGGGTGTGCCGGAGGACCGGCGGAACTACCGGTCAAAGACGGAGTTGGCCCTGGAGATGCTGGAGCGGGTCCTGGAGTTGGGCTACCTCAGGGCCGAGTGGGTTGCCGGAGACGACGCCTTCGGGATGTCGCCGACCTTCCGGGAGGGACTGGCGGCCCTGGGGATGCGCTACGTGCTGGACGTTCCGGGCGGCACTACGGTCTGGCCCTTGGACCCGGCTTGGACCAGTCCGGAATATCCGGGGTTCGGCCGCCCCCGCAAACCCAAGCTGCGGCCTGGGCAGCGGCGGACCATGGAGCAGCGCGGTGATGAACTGCCGGATGAGGCTTGGCGGGAGATAACGGTGGCCCAGGGAAGCCAGGGGCCGCGCACCTACCGGTTCAGTGCCCAGCGGGTGCGGGCCACCAGGAGGCGCAAGCCCGGCGAGGAACTGTGGGCCGTCTGGCGCCGGAACCTGGACGGCAGCGAGCCCCGCTACTACCTGTCCAACGCTCCCGAGGGCACAACCTTGGAGACTCTGGCCTACGTGGGTGGGTCCAGGTGGCGCATTGAAACGGAGTTCGAGACTGAGAAGGGTGACGTGGGGCTGGACGAATACGAGACCCGCAGCTGGGCAGGGTGGCATCACCACATAGCCATGTGCCTGCTGGGTGGAGCGTTCCTGCTGAGCCTGCAGCAGGATTGGGGGGAAAAAGATGCCCCGGATCACGAGGCCACAGGTGTACCGGGTGGTGCGGGATGATGCTGCCCCGGGAGCAGTTCGGGCCCGATCAATTGCTGTTGTGGCTGGAGGATACGCAGCTACGCAACGAACGGGCTCGCCGTTCCCACGAGAGACGCCGCTCCACCCGCCGCGAAAGCAGGATGGAGCCGCCACCTTAAACCCGTCGTTGTAGTACTAGGGCAGTGTCGGGCCAGCGCAAGCTCATGCTTAGGCAAACGAATTCGGCGATTTCCGAGTCGGCGCCGATATACACTACCTTCATGGATGCTCCTTCCATCAGCTTCCAGGACCGGACCTGGTTCCGGCCCCGCATCAATATGCCATCCGGTGGGACGGGTGATACCAGGTTAAGGAATTGCACTGAACTTCTTGGAGAAGAGGTGGTGACTAATGGGAGACACCCCGGCGAAGGTTAGCGAAATTGGGGGAATTATTTTGACAGCCTGGATTACAAACAACATCGCCCCTGAGCGGTTGGGAACCCAAGGGCGTCAACAGTCGGACCAGGCATTGGAGATGCGGGCGCTGGTACGATTTGAGAATGGCCAGGCACGATCCTCTGGAGCAGCTAGATCAATCAGAAAACCGGTGCGCCTTTATATTGAATCTGCCGGTCAGGAACCAAATTGCGCCGGGTTAGAAACTGGGTGGACGTGTCCGGCGAATCCAGATGTTCTTCCCTCAATTTCCAAAGAAACTTACCCAGCACGGTTTCGTTCCACAGCCAATATTCCACCGCCAGGCTCGACGACATGCCGGGTTGAGCAGACGCCGCCTCGGAGTAAAAGGCCTTCAAGTCTTCGCAGGTGGATTTCAACATAGGCCCGACCTCGACTTCAGGGCGGGGACTGGGAGACGAGGGGTCTTCGATGAATTCGATCAAGAAACGTCCCGCATCCAGGATATCGAGTTTGCTGACCCCGACCGTTGTCCGGCTGCGTTGATTGACCGCCAGATCGTACCAGGGTGCGATCTGTCCGATTTCTTGGAGCAAAGATTGGGTCAGCTCGCTGTCGTTGGGGGGCAGGGACGGTAGATCGATGGGGCAGGACATCCCGGTAAAATCTACGGCTGTGGCATCCACAGGGACGTCTTCAGTGTAGTCTTCCAGCACGGGACCCGAGTCAGCATCAAGCAAACCCAGGCAGGCTCGCAACACGCGTTTTTGAAATTCCGCATCGTTGGGCTGCCCAATTGGCCGGCCCAGTTCGAAGGGAACCCATAGCGCCCGCGGCGGCTTGATGGCTGCAGTATGCAAGTGAATCAGGCTGATTTGCGTGGTGCTGAGTCCTTCTTGTTCGAAATAATGGGCCAGCCCGCCAACGGCGCGCGTGCATGCCGGTCAAATCGGTATCAAGAGCGCAGTTCCCACGCCCTCACGTTTCATCAGACCGGCGATTTGGCGGGCAGTGTCTTCGTTTTCCCCCGGCGGCACGCTTCCCAGGACGGTGTAATGATAGTCGGCAACCGAGCCGATGAATCCCTCATCCGCCAGTTCATGCAGCCGTTGCAAGGGGAAGCAAACGTTGAGGTCTTGTTGAAATCCGGAGCGGTCAAAGTTGACCGAGTTGTGGGACATTAATATGTCTTCCGGGGCCGTGTCCCCGGGATGATTCGGTAGCTGGCTTCCCCTCTGTAAAAGACCTTATCGTCGCGTTTTTGCAGCGCAGCGGTCGACAGGATGGAAACCCGGCGCTGGGACAGGGGTATGCCCTTCACGAAGGGCGTCGCGTCGAAGACCGGCATGGTCATCCTTTTCAGCATCTTCCGTTCGCCTTCAGAAATGTCGTCTAATCTGGCCATGTCTGTCTCCTCGTTTCCGGCGCAACCAAAATATCTCGCCAACAATCTAACAGGGGTCAGCTACCCATGGGCGGTGATCAGACAGCAGACCTGCTATTTGACTATCTGACCGACAGGAATTGGTGCTTGGTTAACAGCCATTGTAATCGGCCGCCTCCGAATTAATCGTTCGTCTGGCCACAGTCCCCATCAAAGGCCTAATATCGTGGACAAGTTGCTTCCGCCGACGTACGATTGCCCCATCATGGCTAGTGAGCGCATACAGCGGAGAATCGACAGTCTCCTGGATGAAGCCGATGCCTACGCCGACACCCTTAGAGAGCGGGGTGGCCCTGGCGACAAGGAAAAGGCAGCCGCCCTGCTAGGACAATCCCTGGCCATTTCCAGCGAGTTGGGCATGCGGCCCTTGATGGAGCGGGTGCTTTCCCGGAGAGAGTTTTTTGGAGCGTAGCAGTTGGGCGGAGTTCGGTACATAATCGGGGAACGCCCCGATGATCCTTGACGCGACGATGATTACTTCGTGAATTGGTACCAAGCTGGCAAGAAGAATTAGCGAGATTGGAGGCGGTCTGTCAATGGTTCGTTACCTGTACGTTTCCCTGCAAGATGACGACAAGATATCGGTTTTCGCGATGGATACGGAGACCGGAAACCTAACGGCGAAGAGCGAGATGCCTGTACCCGGTGGGCCATCTGCGCTGGCGATCAGCCCGAACCGGAATGTTCTTTACGTTGGGCATCGCGGCAGTTCAGAATTATCCAGCTTCCGGATAGACCAGGCCACCGGAGGGCTTACGCACACCGGAAAGGTGTCACTGGAGGCCGCACCTACATTTTTGTCCACGGACCGCAAGGGCAGGTTTGTGCTTTCTGCCTATTATCAAGGCGCACATGCGGCGGTACACCCTGTCGGAGATGACGGAGCGGTGGGTGACCCCCCAATCGAATGGCTCGAAACAGCCACCGGCGCACACGCAATGCAGACCGACCCGTCCAACAGGTTTGCTTTCGTGCCTCACATCGCTGGCAACGGTCCCAATGCCATATTCCAGTTCAGGTTTGACGAGAACACCGGACATATCACTCCCAACTCCCCGCCAAGGGTTGAGCCGGAAGAGCATCTGGGCCCCCGCCACTTTTGTTTCCATCCTACCCAAGATGTTCTCTACTTTTCCAACGAGCAGGGCTCGAGCGTAACCGGCTACCGTCTGGACACATCACACGGCACGCTGTCGGCATTTCAAACTATAACGACGCTGCCCGCTGGTTACACCGAAAGGAACACCTGCTCCCAGATTCAAGTCACTTCTTCGGGCAAATTCCTGTACGCTCAAAACCGCGGCCACAACAGCTTCGCGGCCTTCTCGGTAGACTCAGGCTCTGGGCAGTTGACGGCCGTCGGGCTAGTGCCGGCCGAAGCTGTACCCGGCTCCTTCAGCGTCGACTCCGAGGGTAAATTCCTCTTCGCCGCCGGTACGGAGTCAGGCCGCCTCGCCTCATACCGAATCAACGGAGATACGGGTGAGCTCACCCCCATCAAGACATATTCCGTGGGCCAGCGGCCTAGCGACGTGCTAATTACCGGTCTCGGTGATTAGCCTGAGTGCCGGTTGGCCATCTCCAGCGAGCTGGGCATGCGGCCCTTGATGGAGCGGGTGCTGTCCCGGCGGGAGATACTACCGGCGTAATTGGGGGACCGTATGTCCACAGAGACAAGACTTCAGCGAGCAGCACGGTTGTTGGCCGACCAGTACCGGGACAAGCGACCGTTTAGCTTCGACCTCCAATCTGCGCCCCGCACGTTGGAAGAGGCGTATGACCTGCAGGAGGCATTTCAGAACATCCTGGCGCCGACCCACGGCCCCATCGCCGGTTATAAACTTGCCATGACCAGTGTTGCTATGCAGCAACATGCAGGCGCGACAGAGCCCCGGGCCGGTCTCGTCCTGGCCAACAACATTTACCACTCTCCGGCCTCCCTGGACAGCTCTGATTACGTCCGGTTGGGCATTGAGTGCGAGGTTGCGGCTCGGCTCAGACTTGCCAGCGTCCGGCGCGCCTTACAACAGAGACAGCATGTCCATGGCCGTGGACGCTTTGATGCCAGCCTTTGAGGTCATCGACAGTAGGGGATCGGAAATCGAGGACCCTCGGGCCCGGATGCTGGCCTCCATTGCGACCAATATCTCCAATGCTGGCGTCGTCCTCGGCCCGCTGGTGACAGATTGGCGTGAAGTGGACCTGCCTTCCTCCCGTGGCTCGATGACGATCAATGGGGAGTTGGTCGGGGACGGATTGGGCTCCGACGTGATGGGTCGTCCCCTGGAGCCATTGGTTTGGCTGGCGAACATGCTGGCCGAGAGGGGCAAAGGGCTCGCCGCAGGTACGGTGGTCATAACGGGCAGCATTGTCACGCCCAAGTTCCTAAACCCCGGCGACGTGGCGACGGTAGCCATCGAAGGCATCGGCGAGGCCAGCCTCACGGTCGCTTAGCTCGAAATTAAATCGCGCTTGGAGGTCAGACATGCCTGCAAAGCCGCAAAAACTCCGGCGGAAAATCCTAGCTGAAGTGGCGAAGCATCCCAGCGGTATGCGGGAGGCAGACCTGCAAAGTAGACTTCGATACATCTTTCAAACCGATGACATTCCGATGGACGTGGCTCTTCTTAGTATGGAAGAAGATGGCATGGTCCAATTACAATCCGACGGCAATGTCTCGTTGACCGACATGGGAATAACCGGTAGAGGTCTCAATCGCTGGCCCAAGGTAACCAGCGGATCCCAGGAGCCTTAAGCGGGCGAACGCGTGGGATTGGGCACGGAAAACAAATCTGACCAAAACCTAGCCTAATTAACCCCGAATAGGCAAATACCTACCTCGTGGCGATTTCCTAAGTTTTAGCTGGTTAATCGACTGGCTTCGCTCCATTGGTCAAAATCACGGTTTTTTCCCAATTATTTAGGCTAATAATAAGAGCTACTCTACGAGCCTTACCACGGTTCAGAAAGCCTCTTTAAAACGTCCTGCCGGGACAGGACTTTGGAGCAGAGCTCCCAACGGTCTTGGTCCGGGTCGATAGACCCCTGATAGTTAACCATTACCAGGTGAATATGCTGTTTAATGATTATTGACTAGCTTAGAGTCCCTTAAATAACCAAGGATTTCTTCGACGCTCACCCACCGGGGGAGGTAAACGTCTGCTACCTGCGACAGCGCCTGGTTCTCCGCCCTTACTCGCGACAAATCGGAGGGGTTCGAGCGGCTAGTCGAATTCTTTAGGAGCGTCCCAGCTTCAAGATTCGTTGGACAACTCTTTCATGTCCACTCTTTCGACTAACTCAGCGAGAGTTTGTTGATGCTCGTCTGATAGTTTCCCAGGTGTTTCAAGAATATTTCTTGCGCGGGTTGCTAATTCTTGGACATCCATAAATTGCTCGATTTGCTGGAGGTCAATTTCATAACGTACTCTCGTCCCAACCTCATTTCCTCCGGCGGTTGTAATTTTTCTCTTGGTTGTGGTTAAAAATTCGAGCATCCCACTATCCGAACTCGCTTGCTGGCTGACCCAATCTCTGGCCTCATTGATGTCACCCCAATCCCTCCAGCGAAATAGATACATCAATAATTCCGGAGAACCCATCAGTCGACCTTCCGCTGCTGCCCTCGTTATTTTCTGCAGCGCTTGTACCCTTAGCTGATTTAGATGGAGTACAGATATCAATTTATCGTCCGCAGAGGGTGGCTCTCCCGGATATCTCTCGAGGAGGGCAACTTCCTGAACAACCGTAAAAATACTTTGCCGCCTATCGATTGCCGACTTGAAGACTTCGAACCGCTCGTTTTCTTCCAGGATATAAAGGAGTTGATAAATTACACGACTCACAGAAACATCGGTGCCAAAACTCAATATAGTGTTTGGTTCGTCTCCGGGTATCAGAAGATTGTCACCCTCGAGTATCAAAGCCGAGATGATTGACCTGGCTTGCTCACTGGTGACGGTGGAGCGGGTGTAGTCCTGGTCCAAAACCGGTCGAATCCTCGTCATCCCGTCGGGACGCCTCTCAGTAGCCAACCCTCTTAGCTTGGCTCGAATCGCTTGTTCGTCTGTACTGATTGCCAAAATCTCCTGCATTTCCGCATTTGAAATTGCGCCTTGAGGCAGAGCCATACGGAAATACATCGGATACACATCTTCGGCACAAACGCGGAGTTCTTTTCTCCATACAGCGTCAATTCCTTCAGGATAATTGGTGATTGTCCATACCGATTCCAGATTCGGAAATGTAGCCAGCCACTCCAAGTGACGGTGGCTCGATTGCTCGGCTACCAGTGGCCAGAGCAGGAATCGGACTCGCTGGCAAATTTGATCGATCAAGACGGTATTGTCTGCATAACACCCATTGCTGGTGAACACTCTGGAGCGGAGCGATCGCGCTCACTATTATCAGCGGCATTTGGCGACCGATGGTCGCTGAGCGTGCAAGACCAACTTCTGGCACAAGCAGGTTCTCCCGACAAGAACTTGGAACAATGGTTGATGGATGACTTCTTTGGGCAGCACTGCAAATTATTTCACAACCGCCCGTTGATCTGGCAAGTATGGGACGGACGTAAGGACGGTTTCTCAGCCCTGCTTAACTATCATCAGCTGGACTACCAGAACCTGGAAAAGCTGGCATATACCTACCTGGGCTGGTGGATAGACGTTCAACGCAGAGCACTGGAAGCGGGCGAGGCTGGTGCGGACGGGCGGTTGGTCGCTGCCTTAGATCTTCAGAATAAGATCCAACTCATCTTGGATGGTGAGCCGCCTTACGATATCTACGTCCGTTGGAAGTCGAAACACCAGCAGGCGATTGGGTGGAATCCTGACTTGAATGATGGCGTACGGCTGAATATACGGCCTTTCGTAAACGCGGGCATACTTCGCAGTAAATTCACTATCAGCTGGAATAAGGACCGGGGTAAAAACCCTGACGGTGGCAAGCGCTTCAATGATGTGCACCTGGCGGTGGCGGAAAAGCAAGAGGCTCGAAGAGCGGTGGGGGGATGACGTTTATCGAAGCGTTGGTCGAAGCTGCCAAGACAGCAGCGGTATACAACCGGGACGATCAGACGCAGCCTTGTGCTGTGCTATGGCCAGATGCGGATCGTCAGTGGGAGCCCATGTTGCCGCTGCTGCGGGAAAGGCTGCCAATTTTCACTCTAGGAAAATACGCTCCCGAGACCAGCACTGGCCCCGCATACTGGCTTCGGTGCGTTATCGAACGGACTATTGAGACGGTCCTCATTCCGGAAGAGGATACGCCGATTATCTACTTGCCGGGTTTCAGCAGGCAGGATATTCGAGCTATCGAAGAGTGTCCCAAAGAAATCAAACCGTTAGCTGAACTTCAATACCGTGGCTCTCTTTTTACCCAAAGAAACGCCCGCGACTGGACGATTGCGGCGTTCTTGCAGACAGGTGCTCCTGGATTGGGAATTGCAACGGGTTCGGATCAAGCTACAAAAGATGCCATCATTAGAGCCCGGCGCCATTTGCATAACGTGCCTATAGATACTCTGAAGCGGCAGGCGCCTTTACGGGCAACATTCTTTGACGAGCTGCTCACCCCGGACGTGACTAGAGACATATTACTGTGGCTCAACGACCCTGCGGTGTATAGGGAAGCGTCCAACGAAGAGGAATGGTTGTCATTCTTGGCCCAAAGTCGGTCCACCTACGGAATTAACCTAGACGAAGTTGGCCCTGTCGCAGCTGCAGAAAAACTCGGGCTACACGACACCGACCCCTGGGAACGGGCTTGGCAACGATTCTTTGAGGCTCCAGGCGTTTATCCCAATATTCCAGAGCGGCTCCGCAACGCGCGTCCAATGGAGATGTCGCTTTTCCAAAATCGCGATTCGTGGCCACAGGAAAACGAGGCTGACGAGGACGGGTTGCGCCAACAATTGCTGTCTCTGAGGGACAAAACTGCTTCGGACGCACGAGTGGTTCTCCATGACCTGGAGGAAAAGCATGGAAATCGCCGTGATTGGGTTTGGGCAAAACTAGGCAGGTCACCACTGGCGATGGCTCTTGAGCACCTCACGGCGCTCGGGAGTTTCACCGAAACCCCATTAGTCGGCCAGGACGTGAAAGCCATTGCCTCATCCTACGCCGATTGGGGATGGCAAGCTGACAACAGCGTTCTCCTGGCCCTCTCTCAGGTAGAAATTCCCGGCGACACCGCCCCGGTTGAAGCTGCGGTCGAAGCGGTTTATCGGCCATGGCTCGAACAAGGGGCCCGAGCATTGCAGGAAGCGGTGAAGGCCAACGATTTTTCAACGGCTTATTCGGTCGTCTCACCTGGACCCTGGGGAGAGAAAACCTGTTTGCTATTCAGCGATGGCCTACGCCTTGATCTTGCACATCGCCTTAAAAATCGTCTTGAATCATTAGGATTAACAACTTCGGTCGAGACACGGTTGACCTCGCTACCCAGCATTACTGCCACATCTAAGCCGGCAGTTTCTCCCATTGGTGACACCCTCACAGGCGGAGACAGGCTTGACCCGGTCGTTCTAGGTGGAGGGCCGAATGTCAACATCGAAGTGTTACGCAAGCAACTCGAGCTTGGTGGATACCAAGTTCTAAAAGGAGTTGATACAGGTGACCCGAACGGGAGGGGATGGACCGAATCACGGGACATTGATGAGTTAGGTCACCTTCAACCCGACAAATTGGCTCGCCTCGTTGACGGGGAGATCCGTGAGTTGGCGCAACGTATAGAGTCGTTGCTTAATTGGGGTTGGGAGCAAGTCGTTGTTGTTACTGACCACGGATGGCTATATTTGCCTAGAGGCCTACCGAAAACCGATCTTCCTCAGCACCTTACGGAAGCCGAACGAACTCGAAAGGGACGGTGCGCTCGCCTTAAAGAGTTTTCCGAAACCGACATCCAATGGGTCCCTTGGTATTGGGATGCAAACGTGCGTATTGCGATCGCTCCAGGCATTAGCTGTTTTGAAGCAGGGAAAAAATACGAACACGGTGGCTTAAGTCCTCAAGAGTGTGTGACGCCAGTTCTGACCATATCGACGGCCAGCCCGTTGGGTGGAGAGGCCTGCTCAATTGGAGTTCGGTGGCAAGGAATGCGGTGTTACATCAATGTGCAAAATCATCCGACAGATTGCATGGCGGACATACGCACGAATGCGGGCGACCCGACATCAACCGTGGTCACGCAAGTGCAGGCGGTTGTTGGAGATGGAACGGTGAGTTTGCTTGTCGAGAATGATGATAGGTTTGGCCACGCGGCCTTCGCCGTAGTACTTGGCGCCGATGGGCAGGTTGTTGCCCAAGTGCAGACCACGATTGGTGGTGACTCCTAATGGAAATGGATGAACTTGACCGGTTAGCTGCGAATGCCTTTGAAGGCTATATCGTGCGCAAGGACCTCTCCCTAAAATTTAAGGGGCAGTATCCGGTACCGACATACGTTGGCGAGTTTTTGCTTGGGCGCTACTGCGCTAGCACCGACGAAGAAGAGATCAATGAGAGTCTCCAAATAGTTGAACGTCAGTTGCGGGACAGAACCGTCAGAGCTGGAGAAGAAGAGCTTTTCAAGTCACGTGCCCGCGAACTAGGAACTGTCAAACTGATAGACCTGGTGACGGCACGTCTCGATGTTAGCAATGACACTTACTTGGTTACATTGCCTAGCTTAAGATTGACCGACGTTCGTATTGAAGATCAAGCGATTTCGGATAACGAACGGATTCTCACCGGAGGATTCTATGCCGAGATCGGTCTTGAATACGATGCTGCAATTGCCCAACAAAGGCAAGGTCGCCCATTCGGCGTTACCTCGCTTCGGCCTATTCAATTATCTAAGCGAACAGTTCTAGATGACCTGTCCCGAGGATATCGGGCATTTGATGTCGAGCAGTGGAAAAGGTTTTTATTAAGGAGTGTAGGATTAGAACCAGAGCGCCTCAGTGCCCGTGCCCAAGACGTGCTGCTCTTACGCATGGTGCCATTCGTAGAGCGGAACTACAACACGATTGAGTTAGGCCCTCGTGGCACCGGTAAGTCGCATATGTTCCAGCAGTTGTCTCCCTATTCACACTTAGTTTCAGGTGGAAAGGCAACAGTTGCCCGCATGTTTGTGAATAACAGCAATGGCCAAAGAGGGTTAGTTTGCCAGTACGACGTCGTTTGTTTTGATGAAGTTTCTGGCATCACGTTTGACCAGAAAGATGGCGTCAACATCATGAAGGGCTACATGGAGTCGGGCGAGTTCAGCAGGGGTAGAGAAAGTATCCGTGGCAGCGGTAGTATCGTTATGGTTGGCAACTTCGATGTCGACGTAGAGCACCAACAAAGAATCGGTCATTTGTTCAGCACTTTGGCTCTTGATATGCGGGATGACACTGCATTTATGGACCGAATCCATGGGTATTTTCCGGGCTGGGACGTTCCAAAAATGGAAACGTCATTGTTCACCGAGCACTTCGGCTTAGTTAGTGATTTCTTGTCAGAGGCGTGGACGAGACTCAGAGATGAAAGCCGAATGACCGGCGGGATGCTGGCCTATTACACTGCGCGAGATGTGCGGACAGGGGTCGTGATCTGCACCGGAGGAGAAGAGGGTGAGATCCACGATCCAAACCTGGACCCGGTGGGGGATAGAGCCAGATTGCGGGAAATCCGAACTCAGGAGGTGAAGGACGCCTGTGCGATCCTTGGTGTGGCTGACCTCAGGATGCTCGGCTACCGGGATTCGGGGATGGCGGGCACGCCGGCCAATCAACACCCGAAAGCTTTCGTGAATGCCCAACGAGTTGAGGCGGTGGGGAAATTGGTCCGGATTATCCGCGAGCTTCGGCCAAGGGTCATCGTCACCGATCCACCTGGTGGGATGTATCCTCACCCAGACCACATCATGTGTCATGAGATTACAGTGGATGCCTTTCAAGCCGCTGGGGATGCTGAAACTTTTCCAGAGGCCGGGCCGCCGTGGCGGCCGGAAAAGTTGTATGGCGTCGCACAGATCGACGACGGCGCTTGGGAAAATTTGACACCCGAATTCATCGCTGCGGGATTTGATATGGACTGGATGAAGCGAAGGCCGGGCCGGTCCCGCGGACCTGGGCCTGAGACGGCCACTGTGGCGCTGGATGTCCGGTCTTACAGTGAACACCAGCGGCGGGCTTTGCTCGCCCATCGCACTCAAGTCCCGCCGGGGAGCTTTTTGGTCAGCTTGCCCGAAGAACTGCCCCGCCTTGCCTTTGCGACTGCCTACTTTGTGCGGCTTTTCCCTCCCTGCGCCCCGGAAGAGCACGAGCCGGATCTCCTCGACGGTCTGGACTTGACACCCCGCGTGGTCTGAAGTTCGGGAGTGAATCGGGGTAATTCCCGGTAAGATAACGCCTTTCCAAGTTCTTCGATATCCTGGGCCGTTACTTCACTTTCGAAGCGCCTTATTTTACGCGTAGTGGACATGTACATAGCTACGGCATTATTATCCCCCTCATGGCCAACGAACGCGGCAGGGTACGAGTGTGATTGAGCAACTACCCGTGAGCAGGCCCATCGACCTCAAAGGGCAGGCGGCTATCGTTACCGGCGCGGCCCGTGGGATTGGGCGAGGGATTGCGCTTGCCTTAGCCCGCGAGGGCTCGGATGTCTCCAGCGGCGTGTTACTTTGGCTAAATCTGCTTGGCATCGATCCTTTCCGAGACAGTTTCAAGACATCGCATGGAGGTTTGGGTAGCGGCAGGCGATCCCCGCATGATTCTTCCCCCTGGGCTTAGTCCAGATTGCATTCCTAAGGAGGCGAAGGATGACCGATAAAGTCCACGATTATCACGATGGCAACCGGTATTACCAAGACAAATTTGACACCCGCCGTCTGGCCGAAAATTCGGCAAGTCGGTCGCGGGACGAGATCGATGATGTGGCGAGGGAATTCATCGAACAGGCCGACATGTTCTTTCTGGCGACCTGTGACCATCGCGGACTGCCGACCTGCTCCTACAAAGGCGGCGACCCGGGTTTTGTCAAGATAGTCGATAACCACACGCTGGCCTTTCCGAATTATGACGGCAATGGAAACTACCAGTCCATGGGGAATCTGCTAAAGAACCCCAGCGCCGGGCTCCTTTTCATCGACTTCATCAACCAACGGCGGCTGCGTATTCAGGGAATCGCCACGGCCCACGAGGATGATGAACTGCAGGCCGAATATCCAGGCGCTCAGTTCATGGTGCGGGTGCAGGTGACCGAGGTTTACTCCAACCGTCCCCGCTATGTCCACAAGTTCGAGCTGGTTGAACGGTCGGTTTTTGTGCCACGGGAGGGCGTGGAAACCCCGGTGGCCCCATGGAAGTTGGATCCGGCACGTAGCCCGCATTTGGCGGCGAACGACCCAGCACGGAAAGTACTAGAGGCGAGGGAACGGGTCGATTGATGTTTTCGGGCTAGGCGCCGACGGGAGACGCCAAAAGAGTTCATTTCGGCCACCCGAATCCCCCGATGCTCGAAGTACGCTAACAAGGGTCAACCGAATAAGAGACCTGGATTGGAAACTACCTATGACAATATCTGAAACAACGCCCAAGTCGGCCCCAGCAATAACCGAGGAGTTCGACGTCCTAATCGTTGGAGCTGGCATATCCGGTGTGGGCGGGGCCTACCATCTGACCAAGCAGTGCCCAAGTACCAGTTTCGTAGTGCTGGAGGGACTCGACAGCTTCGGTGGCACGTGGTGGATGCACCGCTATCCCGGCATCCGCTCCGACAGCGACCTCCATACCTTCGGCTATCGCTTCAAGCCGTGGACAGGGGCCCCCATAGCGACCGCTGAAGAAATCCTCAGCTACATGGGCGAAGTGATCGAGGAAAATGACCTCGACCGCCACATCCGTTACAACCACAGGATCACCTCCGCGCAATGGTCCAGCGAGGAAAATCGTTGGACGATCATCGCTACCCGCACGGACACTGGCGAACAGAAACTCTTCTCTGCCAATTTCCTCTGGATGTGCCAGGGTCACTATCGCCACTCGGAAGGCTACGCGCCAGAATGGCCAGGGATGGACCAGTTCCAGGTCACCATTGTCCACCCGCAGACCTGGCCAGAGGACCTTGAATATGCCGGCAAGAACGTCGTCGTAATCGGCTCGGGCGCGACGACGGCAACACTAGTGCCTGCGATCGCGGCTGATTGCGAGCACGTCACTGTACTGCAACGCTCGCCGACCTACTTCATTCCCGGTCGAAACACGATCGACCTCGCCGAGACGCTGCGTGAACTGGATATCGACGAAGAGTGGATTCACGAGATCGTGCGGAAGAAGATTCTGCACGACCAATCCAACTTCACGCGGCGCTCGTTCGAGGAACCGGAGAAGGTAAAGCAGGAGTTAATCGACGGAGTTCGCTCCATTCTCGGACCCGAGTACGACATGGAGAGCCATTTTACTCCCACCTACCGCCCCTGGCGCCAGCGGATCGCGTTCGTCCCGGACGGCGACCTCTTTCATAGCATCAAATCCGGCAAAGCGTCTGTCGTCACCGACGTTATCGACAAATTCACGAGTCGAGGCATCCTACTGGAGTCCGGCCAGGAACTTAAAGCCGATATCATCGTAACTGCCACCGGTTTCAACATGAGCGTGCTAGGGGACATCGACTTCGAAATCGACGGCAAGCCTCTCGACTTTTCGGATACCATCACCTATCGGGGCATGATGTTCACCGGCGTGCCGAACATGCTTTGGGTATTCGGATACTTCCGCGCCAGCTGGACGTTACGTGCCGACCTCTTGGCAGATTTCGTCTGTCGGCTGATAGCGTACATGAAAGAATCCGGATCGAAGCGGGTCAGTGTCAGGCTGCGACCGGAAGATAAGGACATGGAGCTTTTGCCCTGGATTGATTCAGAGAATTTCAACCCTGGATATCTCATGCGAGCGCTACCCCTCCTACCCAAGCGGGGCGACAAACGAGAGTGGCAGCACACGCAGGACTACTGGCGCGAAAAGGACGAGATACCCGCCATCGATCTGGACGCTCCAGAGTTCTTGTACGGGTGAACCGGTCGCCTGATATTTAATCAACCGAATTGATTTCGATTATCAGATCAATAGCGTCATATAATCGTGGCCGCGTGCCAGGTAGCTACTGGTAATGAAAACAGGCGGATCTGAGGCATTTACGCCCAAATCCAGGACTAGGTGTGAGCCCCATATATGAATACCGCACTGGATAAATTGATAAGAGCAACCAAGAAGTGACTGATGAGCCTTGGCATTCATTTGATGGAGCGGGTGCTGTCCCGGCGGGAGATACTGAAGGCCCTAGACTATCACCAGTTCCCGTTAGGATGGAGAGTTTTATCCGCATGCTTTGCATTGTGGAATGAGATATCCAGTACAACTCCATAATGGATACAGAAAGGAGGCGTTGACATGACCTCTCAGCTTCGTATGTATACTATCAACCGCGGTATGATGGACGAGTGGGTAAAGCTTTTCACCGAGTTCGTTCCCATGCAGGAGAAGCACGGTATCAAAGTTGAAGGCATGTGGGTGAGCGAGGACAGTACTCAATTCATCTGGATTCGCAGCTTCGCCAACCCGGAGGACGTGAAGGCCAAGGAGGCCGCGTTCTACGGGTCTCCGGAATGGAACGCTACAAAGGACCATTCGCGCAGCCATATAGCGAGGACGGTCGTCCAGACCATGGAACCGGCTCTTAATATGACGGGTGACAATCTGAGGAGAGGGCCCGGCAAAGCCTGCCAGCTCCGCATCTATACCATAAATGGGGGCATGATGGAGCCATGGGTCAATTTCCACACCGGGACCAGTGTCCCGCTGCACGAGAAGCTCGGAATCAAGATTGATGGATCTTGGGTGAATGAGGACCATAACCAGTACATCTGGATTCGCAGCTTCGCTAATGCGGAGGAGGTGAAAGACAAGGAGGCTGCGTTCACCGGGTCCCCAGAGTGGACCGGCGGTGCAGGGGACCTCGCCCGCAGCCACTTGGCGCGAATTGACGTGCAAACCATGCAGCCGGTTTAGATCTCAGTTCAAAATAATGTCGTCACCCGGTGGCGGGTTAAGCCTCCACGATGAACCCCTCTTCCGCGGGTCGGGCGATTTCCAAAGAGAAGAAGCAATAGGCTGTCGAGCGGCCTCTTGACATTGGACTCCCACCAGAACTAATTCGGGTTCGCGAGGCACATTGAATTGACGTTCGGAAAAAGCCTGAGGTGATGATTATGGCAGGGAAAAGAGTCCGAATGCTCTTCATCGGTAATATTTTCACAACCAAGAACGACCTTCCCGCCCTCCTGAGAGGGATCGCTCGAGTGGGCAAGGGCATGACTATCGATGTCAAGGTCATCTCGGCGGGCGGAGCATCTCTGCGTCGTCATTGGAACGCCGGCGCCGCGAGTAGGATCACCGGTGAGAAACGGGACTACGTCGTGTTCCAGGAGCAGAGCGCGCTACCGGTCAAGAACTCCAAACGTTTCCATGAAAATGTCCGAGAATTCGTGCCCTCTATGAACGAAAGCGGCGCGAATATGGTCTTATTTATGACCTGGGCACGCAAAAGGAACCGGAGAATCAGAGTTCACTGACTGACAGCTACAACCAAATTGGCAAGGAGCTCGAGGCGTCCGTCGTTCCGGTTGGAACGGGCCACGAATTGCACGGCGGTTCATTCTCCCAATAGCGGGTATACCCAAAATCCTGGAACGGGCTACATTGGACCTTAAAGAGTTGGGCAAAACCGGCATTATGGTGCCGGAGATCGGCCTGGGTACCTGGAAGTACCGGGGCGGTGTAGAACCCCTGGAGGCTGGGATCGGCCAGGGGGCTTGGCTCATTGACACCGCCGAGATGTACCGCACCGAGGATGTGGTGGGCCGGGCCATTGCCAGCCGGAGGAAAGAGGTATTTCTGGCGACCAAAGTGTCGGGCAGCCACCTGCGCCGGGACCAGGTGCTGCGAGCCGCCGATGCCAGCCTCCGCCTGATGGACACCGATTACATCGACCTTTATCAGATACACTGGCCCAACCGGGGTGTGCCAATCGCCGAGACCATGGGCGCCATGGAATCTCTGGTGGACCAAGGCCTGGTCAAGTACGTCGGTGTCAGCAACTTCAACTTGGGGGAATTACAGGAAGCCCAAAATGCCATGTCCCGCAACCCCATAGTGTCCAACCAGGTGCTTTATAGCCTCAAAGACCGGGAAATCGAAGGGCGCCTATTGCCCTATTGCCAGGAACAAGACATCACCATCCTGGCCTACACTCCCCTGGCCGACGGTTCCTTGGCCGGCAAATCCAGGTTCCCCGGGCGGAATAGCAGTGGGATCAAGGCTTTGGAAGCCGTGGCCGCCGAAGCAGGCAAGACTCTGGCCCAAGTGGCGCTCAACTGGTGCACCTCCCACCCCAACGTCATTGCCATACCCAAGAGTGATCGCGTGGACCGCACCCTGGAAAACTGCGGCGCGTCGGGCTGGCGGCTCTCTTCCAACCAGGTCAAAACCCTAGACGCCGCCTTCTCTACCCGCTGAAACCCGGCAAATCCCGCTGTATTTCCTCTGGGTCTGTCGTCACTGGTGATTCCAGTTGACCAGAGTTGGCGATGAAGGTATCGTCCTCAACTGTTTGGTCAGAACACACATACAGAGTCCTGAAAGGCCCACTGGCGTTGGCAGACTATGTGGAATGCTTGGATGCTGAGCGACTGGCATCAAATCCGGTAGTAGATACGCCGATCCAATTAGACGCTAATAGGACGACCCAAGCGCCTAAATCGGATGGTTCGAGGCCGGGTGTCCTGGTACGGTTCCCGCCCCTGAGTTTTGCTACTGCAATCCAGCGTTTCCTAGACAACGGACAGACGAAATACTCAAAGAATTTGGACAACATCAATAAAGCCCTACAAACTCAAATAGGGGGCCAGTTAAACGGATTGCCCAGTTTTATAGTGCATGGCATCCAGGGTGGTACATGTTCAGGAAAATCAATTTAATCTGGGAAATACCGACTTAAAGGAAAATAACATGCAAACACAGATCGCACGCGCCATGTTCCAGGTGTATGAGCCGATCGTCCTCACGGGTTATGGGGCGCCAGAGGTACAGGCTATCTGTAAACAGCTAGGACTGAGCGAGCATCGCATGAGCTACTATGCGGTACGGTCCGCCGCGTTGGGCCCGGTGGCAGCTGAGGTTGTCTCTGCAACCTTTTATCATCACCCCGTGGAGATGGTTTCAGGTGCGATCCCGCTTGCCTGGAGCATCGCGAGCCCGGAGAGAATCGTCGCCGCGCGTTTTGAGGCGGTGGATCAGGCGCTCCGGCGGCTGCTTCCACAGCAGATCGGATCCGATGAGATCGCCGAGGCAGTCGAATTGGTACGTGAGGCTATGATGGGCTGTTCAATCGCCGGCCGGCCACTATTCGCAGCGCACTCAGCACTTCCGTGGCCGAGTGAGCCCCACGTCGCTCTGTGGCACGGTCTCAATCTATTTCGTGAGCATCGCGGCGAAGGACATACCAGCGCAGTGATGGCGGCTCGGCTCACGCCCGAACAAACGGCACCGTTGCTGATCGCGGCGACGGGGGAGGCTCGAGAGAACCGTGCCTGGCGTTGGCCGGATGATGTCTGGAATCAAGCGGTGGCTGAGTTGCAAGAACGAGGCTGGCTAGACGATGCTGGCGGCCTGACAGACGAGGGCCTCGCAGCTCGAACCCACATCGAGGACGAAACCGATGGGTTGGCCATAGGCCCCTGGTTGCGGCTTGGTAAAGAACGCACCCATCGTCTGTGGACACTACTGCGGGATTTGTTGCAAGTGATTCTCGACCAGAACGGTTTGGCGCGGCTCAGAACCCCCATCGGACTTAGCTGGCCAGCGCAGTGGCCGGGCTAACGAGGTGAGCGTCCACGAGGTTTATTCATCCTTCGGTATCCCGCACTATTGGATATCGGAGTTCAAGCGGAAGTATGGGATTGATTAGAATCCAATGTTCCTTTATGGATGCCACTGGGCTGCAACTTCAGAATGAGTAATTCTCAGCGGTAGCCTGGTTTTTGTTGGTGTCATGGACACCTTACCGTTTATAGGTGCATGCTTAACTTCATTGACCGACGGCATCTATGGTGGTACATGTTCAGGAAAATCAATTTAATCTGGGAAATACCGACTTAAAGGAAAATAACATGCAAACACAGATCGCACGCGCCATGTTCCAGGTGTATGAGCCGATCGTCCTCACGGGTTATGGGGCGCCAGAGGTACAGGCTATCTGTAAACAGCTAGGACTGAGCGAGCATCGCATGAGCTACTATGCGGTACGGTCCGCCGCGTTGGGCCCGGTGGCAGCTGAGGTTGTCTCTGCAACCTTTTATCATCACCCCGTGGAGATGGTTTCAGGTGCGATCCCGCTTGCCTGGAGCATCGCGAGCCCGGAGAGAATCGTCGCCGCGCGTTTTGAGGCGGTGGATCAGGCGCTCCGGCGGCTGCTTCCACAGCAGATCGGATCCGATGAGATCGCCGAGGCAGTCGAATTGGTACGTGAGGCTATGATGGGCTGTTCAATCGCCGGCCGGCCACTATTCGCAGCGCACTCAGCACTTCCGTGGCCGAGTGAGCCCCACGTCGCTCTGTGGCACGGTCTCAATCTATTTCGTGAGCATCGCGGCGAAGGACATACCAGCGCAGTGATGGCGGCTCGGCTCACGCCCGAACAAACGGCACCGTTGCTGATCGCGGCGACGGGGGAGGCTCGAGAGAACCGTGCCTGGCGTTGGCCGGATGATGTCTGGAATCAAGCGGTGGCTGAGTTGCAAGAGCGAGGCTGGCTAGACGATGCTGGCGGCCTGACAGACGAGGGCCGTGCATCTCGAACCCGAATCGAAGAAGAAACCGATGGCTTGGCCATAGGCCCTTGGTTGCAGCTTGGTAAAGAACGCACCCATCGTCTGTGGACGCTCCTGCGGGATTTGTTGCAAGTGATTCTCGACCAGAACGGTTTGCCGCGGCTGAGAACCCCCATCGGACTCAGCTGGCCAGCGCAGTGGCCGGGCTAACGAGGTGAGGATGGCCGAGGTTTATTCACCCCTCAGACATCCCGTAATCACTCTTGGATATCGGAGTTTAGGTGAGCTGGGCATGCGTCCACTGATGGAGCGGGTGTTGTCCCGGCGGGAGATACTAAAGGCGTAGTATAACCAGCCAGCATCTCCTAGTACCTTGGATGGGAAATCGATCTTAATGGAGGAGATATCATGCCGTTCGGAGGCAACGACTGGTTGGCATTGACCCAGGAGACCACCCTGGAACCCGATCTCCCCATCTGCGATCCGCATCACCACTTTTACTTCCGTCGTCTAGACCGGATTCCATACCATAACTATCATATAGAAGATCTATACGGCGACCTGAACAGCGGCCACAATGTCGTCTCCACCGTGTTTGTCGAGGCCAAGGCCATGTATCGTCCGGATGGTCCGGAAGAGATGCGTCCGGTGGGCGAGGTGGAGTTTGTCCAGGGTATGGCGGCCGCCGGGGCCAACGGTCTCTATGGAACCGCCCGCGCAGCAGCGGCTATCGTTGGGCATGCCAACTTGAACCTGAGGGAGAGAGTTGAGCCAGTACTACAGGCGTTGCAGGCTGCCAGCCCCAACCGGTTCCGAGGTATCCGCCATTCTGTTACCTGGGACCCACACCCCGACATCGAGAACACTTCCGCTCACCAGGCACAGGGTCAGCTTGCGAGCGACGCATTCAGGGCGGGCGCTCAAGTACTCTCACGCATGGGGTTATCGTTAGAAGGCTGGCTGAATCATCCGCAACTGGCCGAACTGGCGGACTTCGCCAAGGCCGTACCCGACTTGACCATCATCTTGAACCACGTCGGAGGACTGATGCGGATTGGCCCATACGCCAACAGGGACGACGAAGTGTTGGCCGAATGGCGGAGTGGGCTGGCGGCAGTGGCGGCTTGTCCTAACGTCGTCGTTAAACTGGGGGGGCTTGGGATGCCGCGCGCTGGATTCGACCGGCATATCAGAGATATACCCGTTGGATCTGAAGAGCTGGCCGCCGACATAGCTCCGATCATGAACTACTGCATAGATCAATTCGGCCCGGACCGGTGTATGTTCGAAAGCAACTTCCCGCCGGATAAGATGTCATTCTCCTACAACGTGATGTACAACGCCTTCAAGCGTTTGTCCCAAACTTACTCGACCACCGAACGAGCCGCGATGTTCCACGACACCGCGGCTCGTGTCTACCGGATAGATGTCTAAAATGTTGTCACGGTGGGTGAGGCTGACCACGACAGGTTACGAGGTGACCATTTGTCACATTGACAGCATTGGCCATCTAGAGAGGAGCGTAAAAATTAAAGCTATCGTGGGCGAGAAGGGAATCTTTCGTTGCTAAACACATCCTCTGGAAACACCCACTTTACTGAGGTTGACCTCGACTTCCTGATAGGGGAAGCGGCCCCTCAGGCGTCGAACAAGGTAAGGCTAAGGCAGATGATTCTGGAGGAGCAAGAATTTCGCCAAGCCATCGTGGGAGACGAAAGGGTCTTTCAAAGGGTGATCAGCGATGTGGAGGTCATGGTCAAGTTATCTCCCGCCTTGTATTTCGAGATTCTGCTGCGAAAGGCTTCTAAAGAGCTGGATCTGTCAGCTTATACCGTGGAGAGAATAGGGAAAGAGACCATTCCAATCTTCGATACCTCGGGTGTGACGGAACTGATGAGGCAGCCCCGAGTGCTCGAATACCTGGCGCAGATGCTAGCCTCGTTCACTGTCATAGAGAGCCAGGTAAGGCGGGTCAGGGTGCGGCGCGGCATCTGGAGGAGAATCCGGCACAATGACATGGACATCGACAGCTTGGTGCAACTCTGTTCGGCCGCCGATGAAGAGAATCGTCTGGGCTACTATAAGCGAATTGCCGATGTATGTCTCTTCGTTTCCAGCGTCTTCCAGGAGCACTCTTATTTTGGCCAAGGGGGCGGCCAGTCCACCTTCCCCGCCTCGAGACGCATGAGGAGGAGCATGGAGGACTATGAGTGGGAGGGGAAGCGTTTCTACAGTCTGGCAGAGAGTCACCCTGCTGCCAGACTGGCCGGGCTTTCTGATATTTTTGGGGTATTGCGAGAACAGTTTATCTATGCCAGGAAACCTTTGCGTTTCATTGCTAGCCAGTACCTGCACTCAAGCAGGCCCAATCTATTCGGGAGTCCACCTCAGTAGCTGGAACAATGGCATGCTGACGCCGTATACGTTTATACCTTCGGAGAGAAGTCCGTGGTGGCCATCCCGCCTATGCCAGCTTTCCGGCCAATCTTTGAAGTAGCCACCACCCGCGCCAGCAGTGGCATTGTCCTTATAAATGAAACGCCCCCAGACCCGGAAGCCCCGGAGGCAGAATCACTGTGTTCTTGGTGGAGACGGGGGAGAGTCCACACAAACCTACGAAACGCTCTCCGAGTATGAAAGTGAGAACGTAACGAATAGCCCTCCCGGGCTCTCCGAGTTGGGAGCGAAAATAAAGAGCGCGATGCAATCTCCCGCTGAGTTTAAGATGTACGAAATTCTCGTGTAAGCCTGAACTAGAGGGCCTCTTAGAGAGTGCGGCGCCTTTGGGGGGCCCGTAGCATTCTCACAGGGCTGCCAAACCGGCTTGAGCACAATCTTCATCTTGTTGAGACGTGGCGCCGCTGCCCCCGATGGCGCCTGCAAGTTCTCCGTCCTTGTGCACCGGCACAGCGCCTTGAGCGGGAAGCATACGGCCTCCCATTGTGGCTATGATCGCTTGTATGACAGGGGAGTCTGCCTGCAGGGCTCCGCTGGCCCGTCCGAATCCAGCAGAGGCGGCGGCCTTGCCCTGGGCCACAGTGGCGCTTACCGCACTCGCCCCCTTCATGCGGTTGAACGCGAGGAGATTTCCGCCGGCATCGCACACAGCAATGCTCACCTTGACTCCCAATTCATCAGCCTTCGCTATGGACCCTTGAACCATCCGATTCGCTTCCGCCAAAGTTAGCACCATGAGGAGACCTCCTTGTTTTAGTTTGTTGCACTGAGAATCAGTTATGGTGTTTATCCAACCCCCGAATTAGCTGCCCCCCTCAGGACTTTGATGCTTAGGTCCTGAATTCTAATTCTATAGCCGTCACCCTATCCTCATCCCTTTTCACGAATGCCGCTTTTAGGATCGTCTGCAGGTGGGCCTTTTGCCGCCGCACGTCCATCTGCTGGAAATCCTCTAGGAAAGAATTGATCTGTTGGGGCAGGCGCTCGGCGGCGGAGATAATGTCCCGTTGCTCGTCAACCCACTGGGTCAATTCTGTCTTCTTTTCTTGCAGGGCTGCTGTTTTTTCGCGGGCGGTTCCGTTGGCCTTGACGAACTCATCCTCGCTTAAGACTCCACGCTTTAGGTAATCCAAGTGTTTTGTGAACTGGCCCTCCAAATCGCTCAGGGCCTTTTCCAATTGTTTAAGCTCGGTCTCCCGGCGCTCCATCTCCTTCAATTCGGCCGCCGACAGGTGGCCTTTCACCAGATCCGGATCCGAATACTGGCCCAGGTATTCCAGGATGGCTTGCTCCAATTTGGGGGCGGAGTGCCCGTTGTAGTGGGCGCAAAGCGCCTTCGACTTGGTAGCCCGAGAACACCAGTAGTTTCGATAGCGTTTCTCTTTCCAGGCGGAGGCGACCTTGCCGGCCATTGGTCCTCCGCAATACCCGCACCGGGCTATGCCGCTTAGCAGATACTGGCTTGAGTGGGTACGGCCCCTTGAGGATTCCCTTCGAATGGCCAGCCGTTCCTGAAGACGCTGCCATTCTTCTCCCGCTAGGATCGCCGGGAAGAAGCCTTCGACCCGAACGATCTCGGGTTGAGGATTCCCCTTCTTAGGCCGCTTCCCGTAGGCTAGGGTCCCCATGAGCGCTTCGTTACTCAGAACCCGTTGGATGGTGTAAGAGGCGAAAGGTTTCCCACCCCTGGCTTGGTATCCTTTCGCCGTCAGTCGGTCTCCAATCGCTTTGTACCCCAGGTTTTCTTCTACCGCGAGATCGTACATTTCCCGTACCACCGGGGCTTCTATCGGGTCGATCTCCCAATGAGCCTCTTTGCCTTGGTACACGGGCTTTAGGCCGAACGGCGGCCTGGCAGCCTGAACACCCTTTGCTACAGCCTTGCTCATGTTAGCTCGCACCCTTTCAGAAGTTCTGCGGCTTTCCGCCCCAGCGACTCCCGCCTTGATGAGCAACACCAGTTCTTCTTTAATGTCTTCATCGGCGGGTACTACGATTACTCCGTGGTCCTCCAAATCCCAATACCGTTGGAGTATCTCCCTGGGGTTGCGTCCGAACCGGTCGAGGTACTGAACTACCACCTCGTCCGGGCGGTATTCCTTACAGTACTCTATCATGCGCAGGTATTCTTTTCGGTCGTCCCGGCGCCCTGTGACAACATCAACAAATGTTGCAAGCGAAAGACGATCGTTTCGTTGATAAAATTCGTTATATCTGGCCTCCTGAGTCTCAAGGGAGCTGTGGCGTTCGCCGGTTTGGCCGGGGCTGGAGACTCGAAAATAGCCAACGGCGGTCTTGGTGGCAACTGAGGTGGTCATAGGATTCTCCTGCGTACAAAGTTGATACTATAATATCATACTCAGCACGAAGAGGCCGGTGGTTCGAGTCTACTCACCCCGACCACTATTTTAGTAAGTATTCGTAAAGTAATTACGAAATCGAGAATTTTGGACGGGGAGACGGAGGAGAGTCCGTCTCCCGATACCCGAGTTTTTGCTGGGTCACGATAGAAGCGAAGAGCGGGGCATAAACTGGCTGGACCTCAATACTCACCAACTCCTTTCCATCAATGGTAATTCGGCGGAATACCTCACGGACCAGGTCTTCTCGTTGCTCATGGGTCACTCCTGGGTGTAGCCACAGGGCCGGGAGGTCGGCCAACAACTTTGCCGCTCGTTCCAAGTTTGTGACATAGCCGGCCGGGCTAATAGCTTTAACTGTCGATCTAGTGGTTCTCTCTCTCGGCGGTAAGCATCGTCGGATAGATCACCCCACTGATGCTGTTTTCGCAGATTCTCCAGAGCCCTTTGCAACCGCTCTGGCTGGCCTTGATTTTGCTGTAGTGGCTCTTCCGGCTTTAGCGCCGCAAGAACTCTGGTTTTCCACGTAGAGCCCAGGTTCAAATTAGGAATCACCCGTTCCCCCATCTGGTTCACCAAGGCGGACACTGATTGGGAGCGGGGTTTGTTGTTGCAGCGCCTGTCGGCGGCTCGCCGCTCATGAGACAAGCGGAGGTCAACTTTGTCGAATTTCCGCACAGCCTCACCGTAGTAGGGGCTCCCACAGTGAAAACATGCGAGGACTCTTGAGAGAGGAAAGTAGACGGCAGGTCCCCGAGGGTGGCCAGCAGTCGTGTTACGGCGCAGCTCTTTGATTTCTTGGCATTTAAGCCAAAGGTCTTTGACCTCCTCGGGTACCTTGTGAACGCCATCAATTAATGCCTCGTCGGGTTGTCCTCGATGGTAGACCACCTTGCCTTCATAGAACCGGTTCGCTAACACGTCACGAATACTAGCCCCAATGAACCCTCGTCCAGTGCTTGTCAGGTACCCTTGAGCATTAAGCTGGTCGGCCACATCCCGATACGAGAACCTCCCGCTTGCATATGTTTCCAGCAACATCAGCAAGACCTTCATGGTCTTGGGATCACGTATTTTTCGCTCTCCTTTGCGGTTCGGGAATAGTTTGCTCTTGTATCCCAAGGGTGCGGGGCCCGTTGCTAATCCGGCACCTGACTTCTCGTCAAGGCCTTCGTAAACAATACTAGAAAGGTTTCGGCTGTATTGTTCGTCCATCTCTCGTTGAGCCTTTCGCTAACGAAATCCTGGTCGTTGCCGCTGATGATTCCTTGGGAGACGAAAACCAGCACCTTGTCTAGACTTTGTAATTCGGCTTTGTAAAAGATGCACTCGGCTTGGTTTCGCCCGAATCGACTGGTATGGTTTGCCAATAGCACGTCATACTCGTCTAAGTGAGCGTCCTGGATAAATTCTTGAAACTCCAACCTTTTTTTGACCTGCCGCCCGGAGACGAACTCGGTGTACCAGCGACTCCCCAGCACCAACCCGTAACTTTCGCAGAATCGTTCGATATTGTGGCGTTGGATCTCGAGATCTGGCAAGGACTGAATATCGGCAACCACATCGGCTGGGGGTCGAGCTGGGCTAGTCAGGCCGTCTTTATTCACCTTCACGAAATCGGCGCATCGGTCAAGGATGCCCTTCAGCCGGACCCGGGATAACCGCTCAGTGATTATTTTTTTGTTATTGTCGTTGACAGCCACGATCTCTGATCCCCGAAGGAATATGAAGGGGGGATTGTTCGCCCTATCCAGCGCCAGGACCCCGTCATCGGTAATTTCGTGCATCCACCGGCCAGTGGTCATGATCTCGGTGGTTAATCCAAATTCCTCGGCCAACTCTCGGGCAATGTCGTAGCTGTTCATGATATTTTCCCCTGGTTTTTGAGTTCCTTGGTTAAGGCGACGATGTCTCCGCCCGTGGCGCACGCGCCGTAGCAACTCCATCGCCAGGGGTTTTCATAAACGAAAAAACTGGGGGTGCGTTCTTGATGAACCGGGCATAAACCTTTCCAGCACCCGCGGCCACTCGGGCGGAGATCGGTAAACCTTGAAGCAAAATCAACCAGGTTCACATTGCGCAGTTCGTTAAACAGCTTCCGGCCTTGTCTACCATGGCCCGTTTGGGCTGGGTCCGAATTGGTGTTCCTGGGAATATCCGATTGTTCTTTTAATGGCTTGACCGGAGTCCACTGAGTCGTTTGAGAGGCCAAAGAAATCAACCCATCACGGGTTCCGCCCAAGGCAATCCAGTCCCAAGCGTCCTTGACGTTGTCACCAGGCATCTCTACGACACGCACGCTGTTCGCGACCTCAAAAACCTGGTTGGCCACCTGGTTGACATGCTTTTTTCCAGCGTCGTCTTTGTCTTGAATAATGACGACCGGCCTATTTCTGAGTGGGTGGCATAATTCGGCAGTAAATTTGCCGGCGCTGCCAGCGTTGCAAGTGGCGGTCACTCCAAGATGCCGCAATGCGTCTACATCCTTCTCACCTTCAGGAACAAAGATTACTTCGGTATTTGGAGTAGCAATCAGCTCGGGAAGACGGTATAGGACAGTTGCAACCCCTTGCCGGTTCCATACCCATCCACCGTTTCCGTCTGGGCGTCTCTGAGAAAAGCTCTTGGGATCGTAGCGAACCACTTGAAACAGAAGCTGGGCCTTTTCATCAACGTAGTCGTAGTTCGCTACAATTTTCCGCTGTCCCCTGGCTGGGACCGGTGACTGCATAGCCCACCCGGCCGCTTGACCACCTTCGTCTTTGATCGCCTTAACCGTTTCGTCGATCTGGGATTCGGTACGAGCAGTTATCGCTACGGCAGCGCCCGCATAGGCCATCGCCTGCGCAAATCCCCGGCCTATTCCCCTTGCGCCTCCGGTGACGAGGGCTACCTGCCCTGTTAGTAGTTCGGACATTGCAGTCCCTCCTGGTTAGTCACGTTGATGTTATTGCTAAGGGACGATAACAAAAGAACTCTGCCTCGGATTTAATAATCTTTCACACTACAAAAAACGGTGTTTCCCCCGAACACACTGCCCTCTAGTTACTCCGAATCCACCGATGGACCCGGATGGAGGGCGTGAGGACAGCGGAAGAGGGGGGAGGGAGTTGCAGGCGCGATGATCCGGGCTCGAATTCGGGTTGGCGGGCGGTCGCAGGCGCTTTTGGGGGCGCCAATGGCGGTCTGCAGTGGCTGTGCTGAGCGAGATGGCGGGATAGGACACGGGAAGAGGCGCTCGCGGACCGGGACTGGCGCGAGTTTGCCGGGACGTTCAGTTGGCCGGATGGCGGGTCAGTTGCAGACGGGTCGTCAGGCTGGGAGTGGCAGGGCGCGCAGCCGGGCCAGGGCGCGACTGAACTGGGTTTCCCAAGGCCAGCGCTGGGGCAGATGCAGGGTGAGGCGGCGCGCCGAGCGGGTGAGCCGTCCGGCCAGGGAGAAGAACCGTCGCCTGAGGGTCTTGGTGGTCACGATCTGCTCGCCCAGGCCGATGCGCGCGGTCCAGCGGGCCAGGTTGTGGGCCATCACCTGGACGGCCAGCCAGGCGCCGTTGGCGGCGAAGCGGCCGGACGGGATGTGGTTCAGCCCGACGCCGTACTTGAGGTCGCGTATCGCATTCTCGATCTCGGCGTGGCGGCGGTGGTCGGCCTCCAGTTCCAGGGTCTCTCCGTCCCGGTCGGTGATGAAGCGGTGATAACTGTAGGTGGCGAAGAGGGCCAGTTGGGAACCGGGGGTCGGCTGCACCCGCCGGACGATGAGCCGCACCGGCGCGGCGTCCGGCTCACTCTGGAAGGGGGTATAAGTCGTCTCGGCCACAGCGGCGGCGCCGTCCATCCAGTAGGGAATCGGCGTCCAGGCAGCTTCGGGTATGGCCTCGATGAGATTGCGCAGGCTTTTGTGCTGGCGGATGGTGATGGAGAAGCGCACGTCCAGCTTGCGGCAGACGGCGACCACGGCGTGGGTATAGAAGCCGCTGTCGGCCCGCAGGGTGATCTGCCTGCTGGCGCCAGCGTAGCGCACCCGCCCCACCGTCTCCCGCAGGAAGTGGGCGGCCCCGCGGGCGGTGTTGGCGAGGCCCTCGCGCAGCCGGGACATCAGCACGTCGCCGGCGCCGGCGCCGGCGGCCAACAGCGGGTGATAGCCCCGGGCGCCGGTGTAGCCGTGGTGGCGGGCGCCCTCCTTGGCCAGTCCGTAGGTCTCGCAGATCGTCGAATCAAGGTCGATGGTAAATGGTGCGTCGCCGGGTCCGGCTCCGGCCTGCCAGGCCCGGGCCAGCAACTCGCGGCTCACCCGGTCCAGTTGGCGGACGTGGCCCCAGCGAAAGCTGCGCAGGAAGGCGCCCAGGGTGGAGGGCGCCTTGAGCACACTGCGCAGGGTGCAGGCTGTCCCGCCGGCGCGCAGCGCATCGGCGTCGTCGATGCAGTCGCCGCCCGCCAACGCAGATGCCACCAGCGTCATCATCTTGTCACCGGTGTTGGCTCGGCCTGGGGCCCGGCCCAGGTCCAGGCGCCGGTCAACCAGTTGGGAAAGGCCGAGGTGCAAGGCCAAGGTGGCGGGAAGGAGCAGGCCGGCATTGTTGACCAGGCGGTGGTCGTCGAAGGTGATGTGGATGCGGTCGAGGTGGTTGCGTGGTCGCATCTATTGGGTGCTCCTTGTTTCTGGTCGGTTTTCTGTTATAAAACCATTATCCCAGATTCAGAGGAGCACTTCCTTCCCTATCCGCCCTGTCGCGACACGCCCTCTATCGGTGGATTCGGGCTTAAGAAGAGCCATCGTAGTTCGCCATCAGAACATCGCGCGTAATCTCCATTTGGCCGTGATGCTGTGCTAGTTCCTCGTACGCGTGGATCAACGCTGTTCCCTGCTTCCAGTCTCCGAAGCCCGTACCTGGCAGTGGGTTGTACATTGGGTCAGGCGCCGATGCCAGCGGCTTCTCGCCTTGCACCTGTTTGATATCATCTAAGAGCTTCGCCTTGAGGTCCCTCACCTTCTCGCGCAACTCAACAAGCGTGCCGCTCGCCCTAAACTCCTCGTCCCTGTCCCGGAAAATCTCCCGCCTCCCCAGAAGCGTTCCAATCCAGTAATTGGAAACCCCAACGCAGTGCGTCAATATAGCGTAAGGCGAGTTCGCGCCTGGCAGGTCGGGGCGCATATTGGCGCGCTCCTCACCCAGTTCTTCCACGATGCGCAACATGCCATCGAGGGCGCGGTCTATGAACATCAGAAAATCTTTGTGCGATATCTCCATGGCGCCTCGCTAAACGGACATCGTTGCTAACGCAATTGCCTGCACGATACTTCCGCACCCACCGTCGGCCTAGCCACACCACCAAACACCGCTGATTATCAGACCTTAATCGCCGCCTTCTGCTTGTCTCAATTTCCTTCTTGTCTGGTGGACTTGTGGCTGGGGTGTTATTCATTATCGGCACATCACCGTGGGCGACGGTAGCGCTTGCCTCTGGGGTCGCGGCTTTTTCTGCTCATGTCATGGTCGGTACTGCAGCAAGTAAGTCAATCTGAGGACTGATGTTAGTATCGGGCGGCTTCTCACTAGTAGGGTCTCTCTGCCTCGGAGTTGCTGTAACTGCCGCCGTGGTGATACGCATCAAGGTTCGAGAATCGGCAGAGGTCGTTCATAGGCGCCCCACCTAGAAACCGAAGTTGGCCTTGCCTGTGTCCTGGTCAGCCAGGGCCTTTTCATTCTCCTGCCTGGTAGGTAAAGCCCATCATGTCGAAAGCTTCGCTGAGATGGGCATTGTGGCGGCGTAGGGCAGCGGCTACGTTGGAATGCCCAGCCCGACGTACCAAGCTGATGACCAGGTTCCGCAGGCCCGCCAGAACCTGTGGGGCGGCCCCAGTGCGCACCTGAGAGCGGTCCTCGTCGAAGGTCACATCCCGTACCCAGTGGAGGCGGTTCTCGATGCCCCAGTGCCCACGGGAAAGGCTCAACAATCGCCTGGCATCGGCATCAGTGGCTGGGAGACTGCTAATTGCATAGCTCACAGCCACCTGTTTCTTGCCCTTCACGACCCGCTGGCGCTCTAGCCGACACACCTGTTGCAGATGCGGCCACGCTTCCCCGACCGTCCCAGCGCTGCCCACGTAGCCATTTAGCTCTGGGTCGGCCAAGGCCCACAACTCTCGCCGCTCCAGCCGCCCATGACGCCGCTTTACTGGAGCATCGGCCCAGACCGTCAGCTTGGCCCCGCGTGCTCGCCACTCCGCTGCCAGCCAGGGAGGTACGGTTGGCCCACCAGCCCTCTCAGTTCCTAGCAGGGGGAAAAGCCACCTCCAGGTCTCGGCGCAAGGTGGGCTGATTCTCTTTAACTGGCAGCAGATACTCTCCGCCGCCTGCCACAATCTGCTCACAGACTTTCCGTTGGGTCAGTAAGGCATCAGCCACTACTACCCGACCCTTCAGGGGTACCTGGCCCAATACTTCTTTGACCGCCGCCAATTCTTCCCCTTTGCCCGGCGCAGCTACCTGCGCCAGCACTGCCCCAGCGCGGCTAGCGTAGGCCGACACCACATGGACCCCGGGTATCTCTTGGCCGTGGACCCCTCGCAAGGTTTTCCCGTCCAGGGACAGGGGATCATCCGCCTCTACCCCGCTATTTGCCAGCCAGTTGCCGACTTCTGCCTCAAAGGCCGCCACGTCCAGGTCCTTGAACACCCGGTGGAGGGTGGCCACGCAGGGTGTCTTCTCCTGGCTGAACCCCAAAAGCTGCGCCGTAGCACCCCCTTGGTCCCGCCCCCATTGCGCTATGGCGTATAAGCTGCGGGCGCCGCACAGCATGGCACAGGTGGCCAAGGCCAGGATCGCCCCCAAAGAGTGGCGTCGCCCTTGGCTACTCCGGAAGTCAGGCGCCAAATCCAGCGCTTCCCTCAAAGTCATCATCCTCCCCTCCCGCTTAAACTGGTAATAATTTTATACTATTTTGAGAAAATGAAAAGGCCCTGCCTGGTCAGCCGGGTCAGCTTGACTCATAAGATAAATTCAGGGTTAAAATATCGGCAATGATTGGCAAGGTAAGGCGGTAGCTTAAATGCAACGAAAAGAGACGGAACACAAAAACGCGGAACGAAAATACACACTTAATCAACGGGTGCGCATCAAGACCAACAACGGCCCCCACAAAGAGCCGCCTCAAGAGGCCAAAGGGGCCTCGGGAACAATCGCGGTCCAGTCAACCTCGGATTGGCTTGAAGGCAGTGAAATTGCGCCCGCCGAATCACCCCGGTCGTATTATGTAGAATTAGATGGAGGCGCTACGGTTCTGGTCGGAGAGGATTGGCTCGAAGCTCCAGAATACGAATCCCGGAGTCGATGACCGACGGTCCTTAGTGTCGACCGTCCCGCCCCCGGCGGGAGAAACAAAGGAGTTGGAGGGACCATGGCGACAGGCCAAACACGCCACCTGATTGACACGGTGACCGGCGAAGCATCCCGATTGCGAGACTTTCTGGCGGGCATGGATCCGCAGACATGGACGAGTGACAGCACGTGTGAAGGATGGACCATAGATGACGTAGTGGCCCATCTTGCCGGAGGCGCCGTCGGGCGGGCCAACGCCATCACCAGGGCCGTTGCCGGCGACGCCGGACCCCCGGAAGGACAGTCCTTCTAGCCGCCCGGCGAGCGTGGCTCTCATCCCACGGGCCAAGCGGCCAGGGAGTCCCGCCAGCAATCGGGCGCCCAGCTTTTGGACGCCTTTACCGCCGGGCACGACCATCTCCGGAAGGTTCTGGAAGACCTTGCAGACGAGGACTGGGACAAACCCTGCTTTCACCGGCGAGGCGCCCTCTCGGTGAAGGACTTTCTAGGCATACAGGTGCAGGAACTGACGCTTCACGGTTGGGACATTCGCTCCGGTCTGGATCACGCCGCCGAACTGTGGGAGGCGCCTCTACCTTTGATGGCCGGTTTGGTCCCACGCTGGCTGCGCACTGCCTTTACTCCGCGCCTTGACCTGCCAGCGCCGGTGCGGTATCGCTTTGACGTGCCGGGCCCGGTGGCGGTGCATGAGGATATATTGGTTACTGGCGACAACTACCAGGTGGGACCGTCGGGACCGGAACAAGCCGACGCTGTCTTTCGCTGCAACACTGGAAATTACATCCTCTTGATGTTCGGACGGTTGCAAGTGGAAAAGGCCGTTGGCGCCGGCCGTATGTCGATCGAAGGGCAAGTGGACCAGGCTAGGAATTTCAACACCCGGTTCAAGGGATTCTAAGCGTAGGGAGGGACCAATGGCAGCATCGTGGGAAACCATCAAAGTAGGCGGATCAGACATGCGGATGTACCTAAGTACCCCCGATGGTTCGGGGCCCTTTCCGGCGGTGCTGGTAAGCCAGCACGGACCGGGAGTGAACGAGTTTATCCAAGACATCTCTAACAACCTCGCCAAGGAAGGGTACGTCGCATGTGCGCCGGAGTTTTATCACCGGGTCACCGAGGAGATGTTGAGCGACGGCTCCAGTGCAGGCCAGCACATAACCGACCCCGGAATTATTGCCGACATAAACGGGACAGTGGAGTTTTTACGAAGCCACCCTGCCGTTAATCGTGAACGGTTGGGTGTCACCGGCTTTTGCCAGGGCGGCCGGACTACCTGGTTGGCAGCCTCCACAAACCCTCACTTCAGAGCGGCTGTCCCGTTTTTCGGCGGCAACATCATGGTTCCAGGGCGAGATACTGACCAGAGCCCATTCGACCGGACCAGTGATATGAAGTGCCCCGTTCTCTTCCACTTTGGCGCCATAGACACAAATCCTTCGCCGGAAGACCAAGCCAAGTACGACGCGGAGTTGACCCGCCTAGAAACTCGGACGGAAACCCCGATTCTCCCCAAGTCGTCGTTTTCTTAGCGACGATTATCGATGTAACAGTGGGTTCTTGAACCGTATTACAGACACTATCATGCCACATAAGACTATAATGCGTCTGTCTGGCGTAGCGCGAAACCCGGCCAATGGCTTTCCGGCCGGACCTCTAGGTATTCCCCATGACTTTTACAGCTACCCGGGGGCCGACCACGCATTTATGGACTACAACCGGGACCGGCACCAAAAAGAGGCTTCCGATGTCGCCTGGCCCAGGACTTTGGAGTTCTTCGCCGCCCATCTCAAGAAAGCAGCGGTAAGTTAGTGTCACAGCCAGGCGTGCATCCTGGCAAATTCCGCCTAGATGGATAGGTGCAATTACGGGAAGGGGCCAGTGCAATGAAGAGGAAGAGATGTCCCGCCCTTCTCGCGGAAGCCCTTTTCTCTGGCCTGATGGGGCTTCTTGGATTTCCCTTTGACCGCACGTTCCATCAGGCACGAGGATTGGTCGCTAGGTAACCCAGGCTATCTCATCGACTAAGAATTTCCAGTAACCGAGTACTTCGGCATCACTCAAAGAATCCTTAAAATTGAATCACGGACATATGTCGTTGGCATCGCCATCCTCCTAGAAACTCGGACGGAAACCCCGATTCTCCCCAAGTCGTCGTTTTCTTAGCGACGATTGTCGATGTAACAGTGGGTTCTTGAACCGTATTACAGACACTATCATGCCACATAAGACTATAATACGTCTGTCTGGCGTAGCGCGAAACCCGGCCAATGGCTTTCCGGCCAGACCTCTAGATTTAGTCAGTCTTGCTTTTTCAACCTTCACTGCCTACCGTCCACGAATCGTGACGGTTCGCATATCAGCGTAAATCGCCACAATTGAATACATCAATCTACCTTGCACAGAAAGAAATAAAAAAAGTTGATCACAGCAAACATCCATCCCCGTGTGGTTCCCCTGTCCTACCGCTCAGAACCAGGAGTGATTCCTGGCGATCACCATAGATGACTCTTTCCACGAAATGGACATGTACATAGCGCCAGCATTATTATCTCCACGTCATGGCAAGCGAACGACTCCAGCGGCAAATCGATCTTTTGCTTGACGAAGCGGAAGCGGCGATAAAACAACTCGATTGGCGAATCGTCCACGACAGGTCGCAAGCAGTCCTAGCCATGGACCCTCAGAACGTCGACGCCATAGCATTCTTGACAACAGCGGAACGGGCGCTGGGATCCGATGCAACTCAGACTACCAGCCCACCTCCTTCGCCAACCACCGCTACCAGGTCAAGCGCTTCCTGGGTGAGGGCGGCAAGAAAAAGGTTTACCTGGCCCAAGACACCCTGCTGGACCGGGAAGTAGCCTTTGCCCTGATTAAGACCGAAGGCCTGGACGACGTGTCGCGCACTCGCATCCAACGGGAAGCCCAGGCCATGGGCCGTCTAGGTTCCCATCCCCACATAGTCACCGTTTTCGACCTGGGCGAGGAACACGGCCAGCCCTACATGGTCACGGAACTCATGGGCGGCGGCGACGTTGAAGGCGTCATCGAGGATGCCGACGGCCACCGGCTGCCTTTGGACCAGGCAATTAGCATCGCCGTGGAGACATGCCGGGGTCTGGAGTTCGCCCACAGCAGGGGCATCGTCCACCGTGACCTGAAGCCCGGCAACGTCTCGATAACCTCGGATGGAGTGGCCAAGATAGGCGACTTCGGGTTGGCGGTAGCACTGGACCGGTCTCGGCTGACCACCGAAGGCATGATGGTGGGCACCGTCTCCTATATGCCACCAGAGCAGGCCATGGGGGGAGACGTGACTCCTAGGTCCGACCTGTATTCCCTGGGGGCCATGCTCTACGAGATGGTCACCGGCAGGCCGCCCTTCTTGGGAGACGACTCGGTAGCCATCATCGGCCAGCACATCAACACGGCTCCGGTCAGCCCCACCTGGCACAACGGCGAGTGCCCGCGCCCGTTGGAAGCGCTGATAATGCGCCTCCTCGCGAAGGACCAGTCTGAGCGGCCTGAGTCGGCATCAGACGTTTTGTCCGCCCTCGATGGTATCGACCTTGCCACCAACGTGGAACAACCGTCTACGGACGTTGACGAAGCCCATGCCTTGGACAGCCTGGCCGGTGGGGTGTTTGTGGGTCGGCAGCGGGAGATGGGCGAGCTAAAGGGTTGCCTTGAGGATGCTCTATCAGGCCGTGGCAGGCTGGTCACACTGGTGGGCGAACCAGGCATAGGCAAGACCCGTACTGCCCAAGAGCTGACCATCTACGCCGGTCTGCGGGGGGGCCAAGTGCTTTGGGGCCGTTGCTACGAGGAGCAAGGGGTGCCGCTCTATTGGCCTTGGGTGCAGGCCATTCGCTCCTACGTGAGGGACATTGACCAAGAGCAGCTGCGCTTGGTCATGGGAGCCGGAGCCGCTGACATCGCCGAGGTGGTCTCTGACGTTCGAGAGCAGTTGCCCGGCCTAGAAGCCCCGCCCAAGTTAGAGCCAGAGCAAGCGCGATTTAGGCTGTTTGATTCGATCACAGCCTTCCTAAAGACGGCATCCCAACGCCGCCCGTTAGAAACTGTTCAGAGTTGAGGGGAAGTGAGCAACCGGCGGCATTCCAGGAGGGGATTGAGACCTCTGGCCCGCCAGGTGCCAAAGAGGGATGCCAAGGTCATCTTGCTGTCGGCGCCTGCCCTGAGCGGGTGCCGCCGCTGATCTTGCGACTGGTTACCAGATGCCGCAGGCTCCGCTCGGCGGCGTTGTTGTCTGAGGGCACGGCTGGGTCCGACACGAAGACAAACAGTTCCTTGATGAACCGTTCCATGCGCCGGCAGAGCTTGGCCTGAACCGCCAGGGGATCTTTAAGGAAAGGCCGCGCCAAGACCATTAGTTTCTCCTCCAGCATTAGCTGGGTGCGATGGCCTGGCTGGGCTCGGGGAAGGACCGAGGCCTTGGCCTCGGTGTAGACCTGGTGAACCGCCTCGGCCCACTGAGCCAGCCCAGCGTCTTCTGGGTACAACCCTTTCAGGTCATGGATATCCCGCAGCAGATGAGCCCAGCACCGTTGCTTCAGGCCCGGGTAGTGGTTATAGGCCGCGTAGAAATCACTGGCCAACACTCCGCTGAAGGAGGAATCCAGCACCTCATCCACCACCCCCTTATCCCGACCCCGACGCAGGAAGTATCGTTCGCTGGGAGTGCTGAAGGTCCAAACATAGCCGTTGCTCCCGTCCTGGCGCCAGCCGGTTTCGTCGCCCTGCACCACGGGACTGGCGCGGACTTGCTCGAGCACCTCTCGCACCGCCGTCTCAGCCTGACAGGCTACTCCATGGACGGCCTGGACGATGGCGCCAACACTCAGGTGCAACTGATGGACGCTCTCCTGGTACCATTGCGCCGGAAGATTGCTGTCCCGGTACATCCGTCTAATCGGTATTGAAAAGGACGGCTATACCAGCGCCAAAGATGCCTTTGAGCAAGCCTTGGTTATAGCCAAAAGAGAGGATGACATCTCTCTTGAGATGCGAGCATTGGCTAGTTTCGCCTATATCGGCGTTTTTCACGTGCAGCCGAGGGAAAGCCTGGAACACGGTCTAAGAGCCATAGATTTGGCCCAGCAAGCAAACGACTTCTTCCTTGCAGTGCTTCTACAGCTTGGGCATGCCTGAAGAAAGCCATCTACAAGCGTCTGCCGCGTTGGCCGTGGCTGAGCGGTTACAAGACCGCTTCTGGCTGGGAGGTTCGCTCAGTCGTTCCCTAAACCTTTCCGCGGCAAAAGGTGACTGGGCGGAAGCTCGCGCGTTTGGCCATCGTGGATTGTTGGTGGACGAGACAGACCCAAGGGTTTTGAGCGTATCAGCGCGCCTGGAGTACGAGACAGGTGATGCTAATCAAGGAGCGGCTTACTTGAACCGGCTCACGGGTCCTGAGAGCCAACCAGGACCACGGTCAACGTTATTGTCAAATGCTTTTGCGGTACAGATAATCCCGATGGTCTATCGAATTTTCGGAACTGCTTTCCGCATTGACTACGCGGTAGCGGCTGCCAAAGTTGTCATTGCATCGCGCTAAGCTCTCCCGAGCATCCAATCGGGAATACATCTGGGCCTTGGTATTCTCGCAGTCCAAAGGGCCGACGCGGGCATGGCGGCAGAACAATATTCGGCTCTCGAACCACATCGCAACACCGCTGGGTTCAATTTCCTAACGGTTGACCGTGTGTTAGGAATTCTGGCCCACACCATGGGCGACTCGGACCAAGGCGCCGTCCACTTCGAGGACGCCCTGGCCTTCTGTCGCAAGGCGGGCTACCGGCCAGAGCTGGCGTGGGCCTGCTGCGACTACGCCGACTTGTTGAGGGACAGGGAAGGGGCTGGTGATAAGGCGAAGGCCGTGGCCTTGTTAGACGAGTCTCTGGCCATCTCCAGCGAGCTGGGCATGCGTCCTCTGATAGAGCGGGTGCTGTTCCGGCGGGAGATACTGAAGGCTTAATGATCGAGCCATCGGCAAGAAAAGGGGGAACAAGATGGCAACTCAGACCATGACAATCGACTCACAGGTGCACTCTTACGAGCGAAATAGGCCTGAGCGTCCTTGGGTCTCATTCCCTCCGTGGCCGGAAAAGGTAAACGGGGACGACATGGTTGCAGCTATGGACGCCGTCGGGGTCGACGGGGCTTTGCTGGTTTCCCCATTCAGTATGTATCGTTACGATGCCAGCTATGCGCTCGAGGTATACGCAAAACACCCGGGCCGTTTCGGCTTAATCAAGCCATTCGACCCGCAGTCGGAATCGGTGGCCGATGAGATTGCCGAGTGGTCACGGATGCCGGGCGTTATTGGAGCCCGTCTCATGCTCAGGGACGAGTCCGTAGGGGCGGACGACCCGGGAGTCAATCGATTGCTCGCCGCCGGCGCTCAAGCCGGTTTCCCGGTAAATGTTATGGCTACAGGCAAGCTGCCTCTCTTTCTCGAACTGGCGCGCCGTCATCCTGACACCCGGATGGTGGTCGACCATGTGGGTTTATCCCAGCCCAACGAACCGCCAGCGCCACCGGAACCGTTCGCCGATCTGGCAACCGTGATTTCGCTGGCGGCATGCGACAACGTGGCGATCAAGATCTCCGGAGCCTGTACCCTGTCCCAACAGCCCTTCCCGTACCCGGACGTCTGGGCGCCGCTGCGCAAGGTATTCGATGCGTTCGGCTTTGACCGATGCATGTGGGGCACTGACTGGACACGGGCCACGGGAATGTTGAGCTACGAGCAGGGCGTTGAGGCCTTCCGGGTTACGGACCAGCTCTCGGATTCAGAGCGTTCCGCACTTATGGGCAGGACCCTCTCTAAGATTTACAATTGGTCGCCGCATTCAAAATAATCCAGCGTTTAGTATGTGCGCACGGCTGCCAACAACTTCCACAGACATGATCCACTCACTGGCTCAGCTGGGGATGCGCCGTCAACCCCCTATGGGTCGTGGGGGGAACCGGATCGCCAGCCAACCCCGAGGCCATTCTGTGATTCTCACCCCGGTATCCCCTTGAAATATTGCCTAAAGGAGACTGTGAACATGAACGTAGCGATCCTCGATGATTATCAGGCGGTGGCCCAACAGATGGCTGATTGGTCCCAATTACCCTCTGGTGTCAACGTACAGTTTTTCCATGACCATATCGCAAATGAAGACCTATTGGTGGAGCGGTTGAAGGACTTTCAGGTAGTCATGGGGATGCGGGAGAGAACTCCTTTCCCCCGTTCGGTACTTGAGCGATTGCCGGAATTACGCCTCCTCGTTACGGCAGGGATGGGTAACGCGGTATTTGACATACCTTCCGCAACGGAACTTGGCATCGTGGTCTCTGGAACAGGTGGCGTCGGAGAAGGCCCGACTGAACTTACCTGGGGGCTTATATTAGGCCTAGTGCGGCGAATCCCGCAGGAAGACCGGCTCACTAGGGAAGGGAATTGGGGCACAACGGTGGGGGTTGGGCTAAAGGACAAAACCCTGGGCTTGCTGGGGCTGGGACATATTGGCTCCTTGGTGGCGAGAGTGGGCACTGCCTTCGGCATGAACATGATCGCCTGGAGCCAAAATCTTACCCCTGAGAGGGCGGCGGAGTGTGGCGCTACTCTAGTAAACAAAGATACCTTGTTTATGGATTCCGACTTAGTGTCGGTCCACGTCCAGCTTAGCGACCGGACCAGGGGGTTGGTGGGAGCCAAAGAGCTAAGCTTGATGAAGCCTACCGCCTACTTGATTAACATATCCAGAGGACCGATCGTCGACGAATCTTCGTTGATTCAAGCTTCAACGAGCGGGGCCATCGCAGGGGCTGGGCTTGATACATTTGACACTGAGCCACTCCCACCCAATCATCCTCTTTTGGGGTTGTCCAACACAGTGCTCACTCCCCATTTGGGGTATGTCACGGAGGAAGGCTACAGGGTCCGCTATACCCAAGTGGTGGAGGATATCCGTGCATTTACCAGCGGTGGATCCATTAGAGTTTTGAATCCCGATGTACTGGAGTCGCTGCAACTGAGAGGGTCGGCCGAACGATGACCGCCCTGCCTCGATGGCGCCCTCCGGTTGGCTCGCTATGGCGTGTCTTTCCCCGAGATTAATCGGTATCGACATCGGCGCCAAATAAACTGCCGGTGAAGGTCACTACAGTCAACAAACATTGTGCGATTGATGAGGTGGTATTGTGGCAAACAAAAAGGGAACTGGCCTGTTCATGGTATGGGTGGATGTGTCCGCCGATAAACTGGCCGAATTCAACGGCTACTACAACGAGGAGCACCTGGCCGAGCTCCTAGCCGTGCCCGGTGTTCTCAACGCGGCCCGTTACGAGGCGGTTAGCAGCGGTCCCAAGCATCTGGCTTGCTACGAGCTGGGAAGTCCGGCGGTTATTGAAACCGATGCCTTTATAAATCGTCAACCTACCGAAAGGAGCCTTCGCGCCGGGCCCCGGGGGGTCGGCGCCAACCTCATCAGCAACGTCTATGAGATGATTTACCCGGCCGAACTCACCGACGAAATCGCCAATGCAGACATGGCCCCGGCGCTGCAGATAGGCCGGATGAGCATAGCCCCTGAAAACGAAGCCGAATGGAACCAGTGGTACAGTGGTGTCTACGTGCCTAACTACGAAAAAGTACCGGGGTGCATTCGCGGCCGCCGCTGGAAGATCGTTCGAGGGGAGCCTAAATACGCTGTGGTGTACGAGTTCGAAAATGAAAATGTGTCAGCGACGGAAAAGTGGCTGGAGCAGCGCGAAATCAATGCGGACAATCCCAGGATGCGGGAGTTAATGACCCACGCGACTGGTTCCCCTGGGACCTGGAAAAAGACGTTCCAACTGTAAGCCCTGCCCCGACTCAGAAATCAAGCCTTTGAAACATTTTCGAAGCTCAATGAATTCAATAGTGGAGGATCCTATGACATGGGCATCTACAGGATGTACACCGGAACCGACAACGAGACGCACATCGAGGAATTGCCACTTTCGGCCCACCCTGAGTTGGGAGAGTCACAGGCCGTGAAGGGCCTACAGATCCAGCAGAATCAGGGCGGCCGCTTCATGGATTTTCACCAAGCGCCCAACAAGAGGTGGTTGATCACCCTCTCGGGGGAGCTGGAAATAGGGCTTGGAGACGGCACCGTACACAAGTTCGGCCCCGGTGATGTTCGCTTGATCGAGGACGTGACCGGGCACGGCCATACCACCCGGTACGTCACTGACCACGTCTCCGCTTTAATGCTGCTGCCTGACTAGAGATCTGGGCGCACGGCCGTTAATGGAGCGGGTGCTGTCCCGGCGGGAGATACTGAGGGCGTAAGCTTCTTGTTGATGTGGTTCTGGTCAAGTAATTAGCGCATGGGGAAAGATGACGGGTCCGTTGAAGCCAACTGGGTTGCGACCTATTATGCGACCTGTTAAATCCGAATCCACCGATGGACCCGGATGGAGGGCGTGAGGACAGCGGAAGAGGGGGGAGGGAGTTGCAGGCGCGATGATCCGGGCTCGAATTCGGGTAGACGGGAGGTTGGCGGGCGGTCGCAGGCGCTTTTGGGGGCGCCGATGGCGGTCTGCAGTGGCTGTGCTGAGCGAGATGGCGGGATAGGACACGGGAAGAGGCGCTCGCGGACCGGGACTGGCGCGAGTTTGCCGGGACGTTCAGTTGGCCGGATGGCGGGTCAGTTGCAGACGGGTCGTCAGGCTGGGAGTGGCAGGGCGCGCAGCCGGGCCAGGGCGCGACTGAACTGGGTTTCCCAAGGCCAGCGCTGGGGCAGATGCAGGGTGAGGCGGCGCGCCGAGCGGGTGAGCCGTCCGGCCAGGGAGAAGAACCGTCGCCTGAGGGTCTTGGTGGTCACGATCTGCTCGCCCAGGCCGATGCGCGCGGTCCAGCGGGCCAGGTTGTGGGCCATCACCTGGACGGCCAGCCAGGCGCCGTTGGCGGCGAAGCGGCCGGACGGCATGTGGTTCAACCCGACGCCGTACTTGAGGTTGCGTATCGCATTCTCGATCTCGGCGTGGCGGCGGTGGTCGGCCTCCAGTTCCAGGGTCTCTCCGTCCCGGTCGGTGATGAAGCCGTGATAACTGTCGGTGGCGAAGAGGGCCAGTTGGGAACCGGGGGTCGGCTGCACCCGCCGGACGATGAGCCGCACCGGCGCGGCGTCCGGCTCACTCTGGAAGGGGGTATAAGTCGTCTCGGCCACAGCGGCGGCGCCGTCCATCCAGTAGGGAATCGGCGTCCAGGCAGCTTCGGGTATGGCCTAGATGAGATTGCGCAGGCTTTTGTGCTGGCGGATGGTGATGGAGAAGCGCACGTCCAGCTTGCGGCAGACGGCGACCACGGCGTGGGTATAGAAGCCGCTGTCGGCCCGCAGGGTGATCTGCCCGCTGGCGCCAGCGTAGCGCACCCGCCCCACCGTCTCCCGCAGGAAGTGGGCGGCCCCGCGGGCGGTGTTGGCGCGGCCCTCGCGCAGCCGGGACATCAGCACGTCGCCGGCGCCGGCGGCGACGGCCAACAGCGGGTGATAGCCCCGGGCGCCGGTGTAGCCGTGGTGGCGGGCGCCCTCCTTGGCCAGTCCGTAGGTCTCGCAGATCGTCGAATCAAGGTCGATGGTAAATGGTGCGTCGCCGGGTCCGGCTCCGGCCTGCCAGGCCCGGGCCAGCAACTCGCGGCTCACCCGGTCCAGTTGGCGGACGTGGCCCCAGCGAAAGCTGCGCAGGAAGGCGCCCAGGGTGGAGGGCGCCTTGAGCACACTGCCCAGGGTGCAGGCTGTCCCGCCGGCGCGCAGCGCATCGGCGTCGTCGATGCGCTGCGCGCCAACGCAGATGCCACCAGCGTCATCATCTTGTCACCGGTGTTGGCTCGGCCTGGGGCCCGGCCCAGGTCCAGGCGCCGGTCAACCAGTTGGGACAAGGCCGAGGTGCAAGGCCAAGGTGGCGGGAAGGAGCAGGCCGGCATTGTTGACCAGGCGGTGGTCGTCGAAGGTGATGTGGATGCGGTCGAGGTGGTTGCGTGGTCGCATCTATTGGGTGCTCCTTGTTTCTGGTCGGTTTTCTGTTATAAAACCATTATCCCAGATTCAGAGGAGCACTTCCTTCCCTATCCGCCTTGTCGCGACACGCCCTCTATCGGTGGATTCGGGGTTAAAGGAAGATAGAACGGATGGAGAAGGGGAAAGGCAATAATCTCACAATTACGGATCTATACCATCAACCGCGGAAAACTGGATGAATTCGTTGGAGGCTGGAAAAAGTTCGTTTATCCGTTGCACTACCGGTTCGGCTTCACCATCCCCCAGTCATGGATTATCAGAGAGCGGAACGAGTTCGTGTGGATTGTGTCCTATGATGGACCCGAAGATTGGGACGCCAAACAGGCGGCTTACTACGGTTCACCGGAAAGGGCTGCGGTAGACGGCGAGCTTGACCCTGCGCAGTACATCGCCAAGACAGAAAGATGGATAATTGATCCGGTCCTACCCGGGGAGTAGTCCGCTGAGAGAGGGACTCGAAAATAAACAGAACCGCAGATTTTTCGTATTCTCGGACTCCCGGTTTATCACAGAGAAACATTGTTAATCGATCATTGTTGGGCGCCTTGCAGAAAAATACGGATTGGAACCGGGTTTAAGCGGTTACCGGGCCACAACAACAAGAGATTGGAACGGGGAGGCCAATGGCGTTATCACTTGAAGTTTACGTCGCGTCCCGGCTCCGCGATCGGGAAACAATAGATTGGTCCATCAACGAGTGGGTCGACCGCGAATCTAGTGAGAATGAACTGGAGTTTCAACCGCTTGACGGAGAGTTCGATAGTGATTGGGACATCTGGCAGCCCTCAAAGACTCTGTCCCGCATAATTGAGCGAGGTCTTGGATACCAACGCCATGCTGTCACGGTCTATCTCAGTCTAAAGACCACAGCTGGGTCATCCATTAATGGTCTTCACAGAGGACGACCGGATAATTTTTGGAATATCGGTTGTGGATTCAAACGTAAGCGACGATTTTATAGGCGGCGATAAGGCCAATCTAGATCTGGCTGAGTAGTTACTCACAAGGGTCGCCCAAGACGTCAATGGGTACGCTGCCTATATCACTTTGGACGAGGCTCCGTCCTTCACGGTGGAGGTATTTCCTCCACATGATGCTCGCATCCTCGACGGCAGTCTTCATCAAGGAGGGGTTGTCCTTGGGCTTCTGCATCTCCTCGGGGTTCTGGAGCAGGGCCAGCAGGCCGTTTCCAATCAGCTTGGTCGTGGTCTTGTGGCCACCGATTTGCAGCAGGACGGACATGGCGTAGAGTTCTTCCTCGCTGAATGCGTCGCCCTGCTCTTCGGCAGCCACCAGAGCACTTGCCAGGTCGTCTCTTGGGTTTTCTCGGACATTCCCGGATAATTCCACCCAAGTAATCAATCATGTCTAACGCGCTTCGTTGCCCAGGGGCATGCTTCATTCTTTCGAGGTAAACAGGCTTCGGTATACCCTCACGCTTGCATGAGCCAACCACACTGGAAGCATGACCACCGCCATAATCGGAGGAGTTATCAACGGGGATTTCCCCTGGCAGAAGAGCACATCAAGGTTCAACACGCTTGTCCCCGGTCGCGACCCACTAATCAGAACATTGGTCCAGAGTCCAATCCAAGCGCCGAGCGGCCGCCCATAATGTAGTTATTAGGACTCATTGCAATATGCTTCGCTGCCGCTTGGACGTCACGCTGGCATCGTTCGATAATCGTAGTCTCGAAGATTGAGACAGCTCCAAGCATCGCCGTGACATTGTCCAATACTGTGCGCGCCGATTCTGCAGCGTGAGTGCAAGCCAAACGAAATCCAACCCGAGCAGCGACCAAGGAATCACCACCAATATCCACTGCGGCCATCAGTGTCTTCATTGCGTCTATCAAAAAAGCCCTTGCGGCCCTGATCAGAGCCTCGCATCTGCCCCATTTCAGCTGGATAGTTTCCCGGTCGCGCAGCAGTACTTCGCTACCTCGACGCGCTTTTCGGCTCGCGATATCAGCAGCGCAGGTCATCGCCCCAAGCGCTATGCCGAGCGGAACAACGGCAACGGTCCAGGGGAAAATCGAGCCCCAAGGTATACGATAAAGCACATCGTCTACGGTTACCCGACCGCCGAGTTGTGGATGGGAATACTGCTCGGGCACGAAGATCTCTTCGACCGTGAAGTCATTGCTACCCGTCGCTTTCAAACCGGACACATGCCACGTATCAATGAGCGTCGTTTCACGAGCAGGAAAATAGCAGGCGACCATTCGTGGGTGTGCATTTCCGTCAACCTCAGCCACGCGGCACAGACCCATGTACCAGTTGGCATGGGTGCTACCACTTCCAAACGTCCAGTGGCCGGAAACGAAATATCCACCATCACACGGGGTGGCGACTCCGTTCGGCATTGTTCCACTTACCACGAACGATTTGGGATCTTCGAACATTTCACGCGATACCGCCGGATCAAGATACCCGGCCACTCGACTCATTCCTGCCCCGTTACCCACCAGCCATCCCACTGAGCCATCAATTGCGGCAGCTTCCTCGACTACCTCCATGAATTCCAGCGGAGAAAGCTGCGGACCAACGAGGCTTTTCGGCAGCCAGAGTCGAAACAAGTTCGTCTCTGCCAAAGCCGTGAACACTTGCTCGGGTAGGCGGCGGTCACGATCAAAGGTCTGACGATGTTCGGCAATGAGCGGCGCCAGGCTTCGAATGGCTGAGATAAAATCGCTCAATGTTGACCCACTTTGCATATTCGTGATCCTTAATCTCAAATCTCCAGCTAATATCCCATTCGTTCCCGATACAGCTTACATTATCTACAAACCGGCGGTCTCGAAAATTGTGTTTATCAACCCAAATGCCACCCACTGTGATGACCGAAAAGTCACCCATCCTTGGGGCTTGTGATGATGAGGTGGTCCTCCACTGGAAGAATTCTAGGAAGAGGCTTGCCCTTGTCTGCGCAGGCTCTCTTTGAACCGGAAGGAATCCCCTTGAAACCCCATGATATTGAAGCATATCAACGGAAACCGTTGATTGTGACTTCAATAACAATGTTGACCTCATCTTGAGCCTGGAATATTATGTTGCTGTCGTCGTCACGTTGCGAATGTTGCCTTGCCAGACTGCGAGGCGGACGGTTGGCGATGGTTTGCTGTTGGTAGAGCTTGACACCTGGCATTCAGGCTCGTAAACTCACTATCAACTTATAATGGTTCAAAGGAGGGCAGGAATGGCAAACAAGGATATCGCGTTAATCGCCCACTTTATGCGTCGCGCCGGCTTCGGGGCCACCTATGAAGAGTTGGAAGCTCGCGCCGCCAAGGGTTACGAAGCGACGGTCCACGAGTTGCTCCATCCGGAAGAACAGCCGGAGATCGAACGGGACTTGATGATGCGTTATCAACCCCAGTGGGTTTCCCAGGCCGGCCTCGAAGGGCAGCAGGAAGAATGGGCCTTCCGTATGATTAACACCAAGCGCCCTCTGGAAGAGAAGATCACCCTGTTCTGGCACCAGATTTTCTGCACCGGCCACGCCAAGTGCGAGTATCCCAGGCAGCAACAACTCGAATTCGACATGTTCCGGCGGGACGGTTTGGGCAAATTCGACAATCTATTGCAGGGTTTGGCCAAGGACCCGGCCATGGTTTTCTACTTGGACAACTGCATGAGCCACAAAGACGCCATCAACGAGAACTGGGGCCGCGAGCTGCTGGAGTTGTTCTCGATGGGCGTTGGGATGGACGGCCAGGCCAATTACTCAGAGGACGATGTCAAAGAATGCGCGCGGTCCTTCACCGGTTGGACTGTAACCAACTCCATTCCCAGATATCCCTACGGCAAGTACGAAGCCAAGTTCATTTACGACCCAAGCGACCATGATAATGAGGAGAAGACCTTCCTAGGTGAGACCGGGAACTGGAACGGTGAGGATATCGTAAATATCATCGCTAGGCAGCCCGGCACAGCCAGGTTCATCGCCCGCCACCTATTCAACTTCTTTGTGGCCGATGAGCCCCAGGTGCCCGCTTGGGAGAACACTCCTCCGGCGAGCCCGGAAACGATCCAGATGTTGGAAGACGAATACTTCCGTTCCAACTACGACATCCGATCCATGCTCCAGGTGCTGTTTAACACCGATGCTTTCAAAGACGCCCGCTTCACCAAGGTAAAGAGCCCCACCGAGACGGTAGTGGGCACCATGCGGCTGGTTGGCGACTTCACCACCCCCAGGCCTGGCATGAACGCCATGGCCCTTAACATCCGCTATATGGGACAAGATCTGATGAACCCGCCCACCGTCGAGGGTTGGCACACCGGCCGGGAATGGATCGATAGCGGGACCCTGGTGGAGCGAATCAACTTCACGGCCGACGCGGTTGGAAACACCAGCCTTCCCGGAATTCAGGCCATCATCAAGCGGTTGAGTTCAGGAGGACCTGTCTTGTCCGCGGAGCGGTTGGTGGATGGATGTCTGGAAATGCTGGGGGCTTACGTACTCGCTGATGTCACCCGCAACGAGTTGGTCGCGCTGGCCACCGGCGAAGGCGAGCTGCGCACCGGCGACGAGGACTTCGGTACTCGGGTTGGGCAGATGCTCCAGTCCATCGTAGCCACCACGGAATACCTATTCGCGTAAATTGAGCTATCGGCGATCGGTCCACGGCGGTAGAAAAGCTGAAGGCTGATCGCTGACAGCTAATACGGAGATGAGTAATGACGTCCACCAAAAAAGATCCTGTGCTGGTGGTGCTCCAGTTGTCGGGGGGCAACGATGGTCTGAATACCATAATCCCTTATACCGACCCCCTTTACAATGATAACCGGCCCCTGGTGAGGATACCTGAAGATCAAGTTCTTCCGATCAACGATAAGATTGGTTTCAACCCGGCTATGGCGCCTATCAAACGGCTTTACGAGGAAGGAAACATCGCCATAATCCAGGGCATCGGTTACCCGTCCGCCAGCCGCTCCCATTTCCGTTCCATGGACATCTGGCACACTTGCGAAAACGAGAAGGTCGGCGATGAGGGTTGGCTGGGCCGGACGATCTTAGACCTGGACCCCAATAAAGACAACGTGCTGACCGGTGTGAACTTCGGGCGCGGCCTTCCGCGGGCCCTGGTGGCGCCCGGCGTGCCCGTTGCTTCCGTGGGCAACCTGGAAAGTTACGGCGTGCTGACCGGCATCGAGTTGGAAGATCAGCGGAACAAGGCTCTGGACGTGTTTTCCCGGGTCTATTCCCCGATGATCGGCCAGGGCACGGTGCTTGACTACTTTGCCCACACGGGCTTGGACGCCCTGAAGGGGGCCGACATCCTGAGCGTGGCGCCAGAGTCGTATTCTTCAACGGTGGAATATGGCGCCGATACGGTAGCCCAATACATGAGGAATATCGCCCAGGTTCACATTGCGGAGTTGGGGACCCGGGTTTTGTACACCACGGCTCCCTACAACAGCTTTGACACCCACGCCGGAGAGTTGGCGAACCACACCAGACTGTGGGCCGAGACGTCCAGCGCCGTGGCCGACTTCTACGACGACTTGAAAGAGCACAACGCAGGCGAGAACGTGGTCCTGTTGGTGTTCAGCGAGTTCGGCCGCCGGGTCCACGACAACGGCTCCGGCACCGACCACGGCGCCGGCGGAGTGGCGTTTGTGATAGGAGACGCGGTCAAGGGCGGATTGTACGGCGAATACCCGTCTCTGGACGCGGACAAACTAAACGAAGGCGACCTCCAATACAACAACGATTTCCGCGGCATGTACGCCACGCTGTTGGAAAAGTGGTTGCATCTGGATTCCAAGCCCATAGTCAACGGCGCCTTTGAGCAGATGGACTTTATTTAGTGTCTGCTGGGCCCGGTCCCGAGTAATTGCGAATCAACTTATTACGAGGTAAATATGACTACGAGCACCCAAATCTCACATATGAATCTGCAATACAGCCACACCATAGGCCGGGGTGAGCAGTTCGGTCCCGGTTTCACCTACCCTATAAACATGGCTAGGGGCGAAGGCGACCTGATGTACGTGCTGTGCCGCTCATCGGAGTACCGGCCGGAAGGCACGCGTATTGCTGTATGCACCGTGGACGAAGAATACGTGAACGTATTCGCCCGGGGCGTCGGCCAACAGGGACCACACGAATATAACTTCGAAGATGGTTCCTTGGTGTGGCCCACCTGTATCGCCATCGACAGCCAACAAAACGTCTACGTTTCCGACGAATGGCTCAACAGGATATCCATCTTTAGCAAGGACGGCGAATTCCTGGCCAAGTGGGAGGAGCGCAAAGGCGATGGCGACGGCGAGTTGGACCGTCCTTCGGGGATGGCTTTCGACAAGGACGACAACCTCTTCATCGTGGATAGTTTGAACAACCGGGTTCAGAAATTCACCAAAGACGGCAAGTTCTTGGCGAAGTGGGGCAGCCAAGGAAGCGGCGAAGGCGAGTTCGACATGCCCTGGGGCATCGACATAGACAACCGGGGTAATGTGTACGTGGCGGACTGGCGCAACGACCGCATCCAAAAGTTTAGCCCCGACGGAACATTCTTGATGAAGTTCGGCTCCTCTGGGTCAGGCGAAGGGGAATTCAACCGGCCCACCGATGTCGCCGTCGATAAGGAGGGCATCATCTACGTGGCCGATTGGCTCAACGACCGAATCCAGGTTTTCGACGCCGATGGCTCCTTTGTCACGTTGGACACCGGGAACGCCGGGGTATCCAAATGGGGTAAGGACAAGCTGGACGCCAACCCCGAGATGTGGGGCGAGCGGGATAGAGCTCAGGGCTTGGATCGGGAGAGATTGTTCTGGGCGCCGTCGGGAATCTCCGTCGACGAAAACAACATGGTTTTCGTCTGTGAAGGCCCGCGCAACCGCATCCAGGTCTTCCGCAAGCAATCGCCAACCTTTGCGGGTCCCCGTTTGTAAATATTCGCGACAGTCAAGGACTATGGAAGGCCCCACCGGCGGTTCCGACCGATGCCAGGAGTGGGGCCTTCTCCTTTGTAGGGAAGAGGCGACCCGGATTCGCCGCAAACGGAATTGGGAGAAATTACTAATGACTACCGCAGCGGACATCCTAAGAAGCAGCCTAAGACCCGTCACGATTTCGTCGTTCTTAGTCGGGGAAACACTCTTCGATTTGGGAGTGAAAAACTACCACCTTTTTTGGACCTGAACTACACCACCGTCACCCCCACGCAGTGGTTGAACGTGGTCAAAGCCGACTGGACCGATAAAAAAGTGTGGGCTAAGGCCACCTTCGACTGCGACGACTTCGCTAGGGTGTTCTTCGCCCACATGACCGGCTTCTACGGCCTGACAGCAGTCGGCCTCATTTGGAATCCGCAACACGCCTGGAACATCATATTCCTGCCACAAGGGCACTTGATGTTTGAACCGCAGACGGACGAATGGGTGGTGGCTGAAGGGAAGTACGCGTTGGAAGAAGCTATCGTGGTGGTCTAGCCGCATTGGCGCAGGATGGGGACTGCGCCCGATTCGTATAATAGCCTGCCGATAAAGGAAGCCGGCCCTCAATGGGTTGCCGTCCAGTTGCCTGTGAGCTAATCTTGACCGGTAATACTGATGTCAACAGATAGGGACGATAGCCCATGGCCATAACCGTTGCCCGCATCCCCTACTTGGGGTGCGAGCCTTTTTATTACGACATGGACCGCCGGGGCATTCAGCTTTTGAATATGGGGTCCAACACTACCGCTTCGGCTCTCAGCAACGGTGAAATCGACTCAGGGCCGGTCCCTTTGATTGATTGCATCCGCTTGGGTGATCGCTTTCAACCGGTATCCGGCTTCTGCATCACCGCCGTCGGCAATTCGGGCGTTAGCGTCCTTCATTCAAAAAAACCCATCGCCGAATTGAGCGGATCAAGCATCGCCCTCCCGGAAGAGGCTTCCACGTCGCGGAGTCTTTTGAAAATCCTGCTGACCGCTAAACATGGGGTCGAGCCCGGCGCCTTCGTGGATTCAAACGATGGTCCGGGGACCCAAGATGCGTCGCTTCTAGTCGGCAATCAGGCTCTGCGGCGCCGCCGGGGCTTGAGGGGTTTTCCCCACAAATACGACCTGGCGGAAGAATGGCGTGAATGGACCGGCCTGCCCTTCGTGTTCTGCCGCTGGATGGTGCGCTCAGACATGGACCGCGCGGATGCCTCCCAATTGGAAGACGCAATGTTCGTCGGGCAGGAAGACTGGCTGGACAATCTGTACAAGATGTCCGGCCCCCGGGACGACCTGTTCATGTTGCCTAAGGACGTGCTGGAGCACATCCAAAGCCTTCGCTTTTACATGGGCGTGACCGAACAGAAGGCCATTGACCTGTTCACAGAGCACTTGAACAAACTCGGCGCTGGCGGGAGATAACCGCCGATCCTGACGCGATATCAGGCATTAATAAACTTGGCGCACTCGTCAATGAGGGGCATCACGGTGTCTTTCTCAGCCGAGGGCAACCCGAAGATGACACGGTTCACCCCGGCTTCCTCCAGCCTAGCTACTGCGTCTGCGTCTGGGCGTCCTCCAAAGGTGGTGATGTTGATCGACGCCGGGTCCCGCCCCGCGTCTTCGGCCTGGCGGCACAGCATGGCGATCTTCTCGGCTAGGCTAGGTCCCTGGGCGAGCCGGCCGCTGATGGGCATCCAACCGTCGCAAAACTCAACCACTCGGTCAAAAGTGGTCGCGCCGTCGCCGCCCATCAGGATTGGCGGATGGGGTCGCTGCACAGGCTTGGGGTAGGCCCACATCTTGTCGAAGTTTACGAACTCACCGTGGTACTCCGGCTCCTCTTGGGTCCAGATCTCTTTCATGGCGAGTATCCGCTCCCTAAGCAACCGCCAGCGGCTGCGGAACCGGGTTCCGTGATTCGCCATTTCCTCAGCGTTCCAACCGCCGCCGATACCGAAGATGAAACGCCCGTTGGAAAGGTAGTCCAGGCTGGCGACCTCTTTCGCCATCATGATGGGATCCCGCTCAATAACCAAGCAGATCCCCGTACCGAGTTTCAAGTTAGTCGTGACAGCGGCGGCGGCGGTCAGGGCCACGAACGGGTCGTACGAGTGCCAATACTCTTTCGGGAGGTCGCCTCCACCCGGCCATGGACTAGTCCGTTCCGCGGGTATATGGGAATGTTCCGGAACCCAAAAGGATTCAAACCCCCGGTCTTCCAACAATTTAGCTAGGTCATCGGGGCGGATGGCATAATCCGTGGCGAACATCATTGCGCCAAAATCCATGGTTGCCTCCTAATGGCGGGAATCGAATCTAGTTTCGATCTTGATTAACTTGCTAGATTGGCGGTCTACGGGTGCGCCAGTCGGTGGCTTGCTCGTAGGCGTATGCCACGTTCAAGACGGTTTGTTCTTCAAAGGGCCTGCCGCCGATTTGGAGGCCGATAGGCAGGTTGTCTGAGGTAAAGCCGCAATTGATGCTGATGGCGGGACAACTGGCCAGGCTAAATGACGTGGTCATGCTCGACCGGTTTCGGCTGCTGTTCTCCTTGCTGTCTATGACGGGGTCCGGCTCGATTTTCGGAGCGGCGTTCCCCATGGTGGGCATCAACAACACATCGAAATCGGTAAGGGTCTGAAGGATCTGCTGCCGGAGCAGGCCCCGAAGCTTCAAAGCCTTGTAGTAGGCCAGGGCCGGGGTGAGGCTCCAGGTGAGATAGGCGATTCGGTTGTCGTGTTGTATCTCCTGCAACCGGTTCCGAATCAGCTCCCGGTAGTTGGTGGGCGCCTCCACCCTCAAAACGCTGGAAATGGTGTTGGAATGGCTGGTCATGGGGACGGATATCTCTTCTACATGGGCGCCCAGTTCCGCCAAAGAATCGGCCGCCTTTAACACGGCATTGCGGATCTCCGGGTCAACCAAATTGGTGTGCAGCAATTCTTTGACCACGCCGATCCTTTTGCCCGACAGGTTGGGGTTCAAATCCGCCCTGTAGTCGGGGACCGGGACGTCCCAGGTATACCCGTCTTTGGGGTCGTAACCGGCGATGGCCTGAAGGGTCAGGGCGCAATCTTCCACGGTTCGCGACAGCGGCCCAACGGTATCCATCGACCACATTCCCGGTCTCAAGCCTACGCGGCTTACCCTTCCCCAGGTGGGTCTGAGGCCGGCCAGTCCGCACCAAGCAGCTGGTCCCCTTACCGAGCCTCCGGTGTCCTCGCCCAGGGATGTGGCGCACATGAAAGCGGCCGTGGCGCCGCCGGACCCGCTGCTGGAACCGCCGGTAAACCTTTCTATGTCCCACGGATTACGGGCGGTGTCGAACGCGTGGGACAGGCTGGTGGTGCCAAATTCAGTCATGTTCAGCTTGCCCAAAAGGATGGCACCCGCCGATTTCAGCTTGGTCATCACTGTGGCGTCTTCTTCCGGCACAAAATCGTTGAAGATCGGCGTGCCCGTTGTTGTTCGTATTCCTGCGGTGTTTATTTGGTCCTTCACCGCCACCGGGATGCCGTGCAACGGCCCCGCATATTCGCCCCGGTCCAAGGCCTGTTCGGACTCCCGGGCGGCCAGAAGAGCTTCGTCGCGGGCAACGGTCAGGTAGGCGAACAGCTTGCCATTCAGGCTATCGATGCGGTCCAGGTACGCTTCGACCGCCTCCACGGGCGATACGGTGCGGTCCTTGATTAGCTCCGAGAGCTGGGTCACGGACAGAAATGGGATATCGGCCTTATTCACTTCGTTACCTCTCAACCATGATTCCCATGACCTGAGGCCACGTGGCCATGTTGCTTGATTTGCGCCAATTGTATAGAGGCCAGGGCGGTTAGGCTACTCTTGGTAAGGCTACTCCGCCGTGCGCCCTCCGTCGATGACCAACTCGGCGCCGGTCATGAACGATGCCTCGTCGGACGCCAGGAACAGCACTCCGTAGGCCACGTCCTCGGGTTTCCCCAGCCTGCCGAGGGGTGTCCGGTCCACGCGGTCCTGACGGTATTCCGGGGTCGCCAACAAGGCGGCGGTCATGGGAGTCTCGATGGTGCCCGGGTGGACCGAGTTGGCCCTGATCCCATCGGCGGCGTACTGGATGGCTGTCGACTTGGTGAACAGCCGGACCGCCCCTTTGGACGCCGTGTAGGCCGAAGATATGTGATTGCCAACCAAGCCGGCCACCGATGATATGTTGACGATAGAGCCACCGCCGTTCTTCTTCAATTCGGGAATGGCCGCCTTGGTTCCCAGAAATACCCCTTTGGCATTGATCTCCATTATCTGGTCCCATTCGGCCTCGCTGGTGTCAAGCACGGTGTTGGTGCGGTAGATACCGGCGTTGTTTACCAAAATGTCCAGCTTGCCGAAGCGCGACACAGCCTCTCCGACGGCGTTCTGCCACTGGGCCTCGTCGGTCACGTCCAGATGAATGTATACGCATTCCCCGCCGATCTCGTTGATCTCGGCCTCGGTGCGCCTGCCGTCTTCGTCCAGCACGTCTCCGATCACCACCTTGGCGCCCTCCTGGGCGAACAGCTTGGCCTCCACCGCGCCCATCCCGCGGGCGCCGCCGCTTATCAGGGCCACCTTGTTCTCTAATCGCATGCCCGGCCCTCCTTTACAAGTTTGCCTGGATTGTATAAACATTGTGGGCATGACGCCAACTTGGCGGCGTGGGAGTCCGGGTTGACTACAACCCGCCGCGCAATTGCCCAATATTTGAGAAAGGTATCAATATATGGAATTGTTTATCATCCGGCATGGCCAGTCGGCCAACAATGCCCTCCCCAATATTAGGGACCGCGAAGTAGACCCGCCGCTGACCGAGCTAGGCGAACGGCAGGCGGAGATTGTCGCCGGATACCTGGTCAACGGTGAGACCCACGATATACCGGCCAGCTCGACCAATAATTCAAGGTTTCAAATGCGCAAGGGTTTTGGCATCAATGCCTTGTTCTCCAGCGCCATGTACCGCAGTCTGCAAACGGTCCAGCCGATCGCCAAATCCTTGGGGTTGGCGCCTCAGATCTGGGTGGACCTTCACGAAGAGGGCGGGATGTATCGAGACCACGGCGGCGCCGAAGGGGTCGTGGGATATCCCGGTAGAACCAGGTCCGAGATATTAGCCGAATTTCCCGATTATCAATTGCCGTCCGGCGTCACGGAAACCGGTTGGTGGACCCAGGGCCGTGAGGATCTGCCGTCCGTGGTAGCCAGGGCCGGCAGGGTCTCGAAACAACTTTGGCAAATGGCGGAGGTGGAACAGAGGGTGGCCATGGTCTCCCACGGGTTTTTCATGGACGTCTTGCTAAAAGCACTCTTGGGTCAAGATTCAGGGCAGGACATATACTACCGTCACCACAACACCGCGATTTCTAGATTAAGCATAAATCCGGGCCAGCGCATCGAGGTCCTGCACCTAAACCGCGTCGACCATCTGGAGCCGGAATTCGTGTCCTGACTGCGGCGCTGATTCATTCTTAGCCAGCGAACCCGTGAGAACCAATCCCCGCCGCCTATGGCTCAAGGAGTCGCATGGAGACTGTGATCCGCCTGGATGGCATCACCAAATATTACGGCAAGCAACTGGGCGTGGCAGATTTGGACTTGGAGGTCCAGGCCGGCGAGATATTTGGGTACTTGGGACCCAACGGGGCGGGCAAGACCACCACGATTCGCATGTTGCTGGACCTGATTCGGCCCTCTTCCGGCAAGGCCACGGTTTTGGGTTCGGACGCCCAGGCAGACTCGTTGAAGGTGCGGCGTTCGGTTGGCTATATCCCGAGCGACCCTTCTCTTTACGGCAATCTTTCGGGTCACGACTTCCTAACCTACTTGGCCAGCATTCGGGGTGGCGTTTCCTGGCCCAAGGTGACTGAGTTAGCCGACCGGCTCCAGTGCGACTTATCGCGGCCCATCGGCGCCCTGTCCCGTGGCAACAAGCAGAAACTCGCGGTCATCCGCGCATTCATGCACCAGCCCCAACTTTTGATCCTGGATGAGCCCACCAGCGGGCTAGACCCTCTGATGCAGGCCGAGTTCGAGGAGATGGTGCGGGAGGCTAACAACGCTGGAACAACGATATTCCTGTCCTCTCATATCCTGCATGAGGTAGAACAACTGGCAGACAGGGTCGGAATCATTCGTGAGGGAAGATTAGTAACCGTTGAGGAGATCACTAGCCTTAAGTCTCGGGCGGTCCGCAAATTTGAGATCGAGTTCGCCGGCCAGGCGCCGGCAGAGGATTTCGCCCGGCTGGATGGGGTCCGAAATATCCAAGTGCAGGGCAACCTATTGCGATGCGACGTGGCGGGCAACCTGGACGCCCTGATCAAAACGGCGGCTCGTCACACGGTCGTAAATGTAAAGACCCACGAGCCGAACCTGGAGGATATATTCCTGGCGTATTACGGAGAGGATCAGGAGAGGGATGCTGAGTAACGTGTTCTTCAAGAGCCTCAGAGACCAACGCTTGGCGATGATTTTGTGGGCCGCGGGCATCGCTTTGCTTGCCGGGGAGATGATCGCGGTATTTCCCACTGTTCGGGGGAGCGACGAATTCAACAAATTGATGGAATCCTACCCTGAAAGCCTTATGGCCGTGTTTGGCATTAGCGAATTGACCGATATTACCTCCGCGGTTGGATTCTTGAACGCCCAACTCTTCGCGTTCATGGCGCCCCTGCTGTTCGTAATCCATGGCATCGTCCTGGGGAGTGGCGCCATTGCCGGTGAGGAAGGCCGGGGGACTCTTGAAATCCTGTTGACAGAGCCCATCACCCGGGGAAAACTGGTGGCGCAGAAATTCGCGGCCATGGTCACTAGCGCCGTCGTCCTCGCCATAGTGTTGTGGGTAGTGCTGGTGATCGGCGCGATAGCCATCGATATGGATGTAAGCGTTCTCCGCCTCGCGGCCGTTGTCTTTGGCCTGCTGCTGCTGGGAGTCTGCTTCGGCGCCCTGACGTTCGCCGCGGGCTGCTTAACCGGCGGCCGAGGCGCCAGCGTCGCCATCGGCGCGGGCGGCGCCGTGGGCGCCTTCTTCCTAAACTCCCTCAGCGGAATCGTCACCTACATGGAGCCGGCAAAGTGGGTATCGCCATTCTTTTACTACAACGGGGCCGACCCGCTGGCCAACGGCTTGGACCTGGGCCACATAGCCGTTTTGTTGTTGACTATCGCCATCTTGTTCGCCGTGGGTTATTTTGGATTGCGGCAGCGGGACCTCCGGCTTTAGCCCCCGAGCCCGACGTTGCGGACCGCTCGTTCTCACTGGGCGGGCATCATTGAGCTAATTCCGGCAAGCCGGATATAATCATTGGGTCATGCAGATCAAAGACTTGGGAGAGTTCGGGGTAATTGAGCAGCTTTGCGCCATGGTCGTAGAGCAACGCTCCGGGCCCGACAACGGGGCTGACCTTGGTTTTCGCCTCACGGTAGACGCCGGCGACGATACCGCCGCGTGGCAGACCGGCGTCGCGACAGAGCTCATCACCACCGACACCATGGTGGAAGGAGTCCATTTCACCCGGACCACCACCCCGTGGCGGGACCTGGGTTGGAAGTCCATGGCCTCCAACATCAGCGACGTGGCATCGATGGGCGGCCTTCCCCTTTACGCTGTGGTGACATTGGGCCTGCCTCCTGAGACAGAATTTGAGGACTTGAAAGAGCTCTACCGAGGCATGTTGGAGATCAATAACGAGTATGGCGTCGCCATTATCGGCGGCGATATGGTCCGCTCCCCAGTGGTTTTCATCACAGTAGGGCTCACGGGGGTTCATCCCGGCCAGCCCCTGCTGCGTTCGACCGCGGCTGAAGGAGACATGTTGGCCGTCACGGGGTTTATGGGTGGATCTGGCGGCGGCCTCAAATTGATGCATGAGGGTGGGAACGAATCAGGCGAAGCCGCCAAATATCTGAAGGAATGCCATCGGAGGCCCCGGCCCGCTGTGCCTCAGGGCCAAACGTTGGTCCAGGCAGGGGTTAAAACAGCGATGGATGTGAGCGACGGGCTAGCGGATGACGTCGGTAAAATGTTGCGCTCCAGCGGCCTATCTGGCCGGCTCTTCACAGAAAAGCTGCCGGTCCACCCCGCTTTGAAGGAAATTTTTCCTGGGGATTGGTTGGACCTGGCTCTTCACGGAGGGGAGGACTATCAGCTTTTATTCTCCGCCGCCCCAGATACCATGGGCCGCGTTTTGGCGTTGCTTCCCCAACCGGCGGCGGTCGTGGGAGAGGTCATAGCGGGTGAACCGGGCCGCGTTTCCATATTGGACGGTCGGGGCGAGGAATTGGCATCCGAATTGGGAGGATGGGACCATTTCGGTTAGCCCATGATCCAATCCCTTCGGCTCGACACCAAAACCCCTGAAGACACCCAGGCCGTGGGACGCGCCCTGGGAGAACAAGCTCGTCCGGGTGACATAATCTTGCTCACCGGCCCTTTGGGCGCTGGCAAGACCTGCCTGACTCAGGGCATCGCAATGGGGTTGGGCGTGGAGGGATACGTCCGCAGCCCCACGTTCGTGATCATGACCAGGCATCATGGCCGGCTGACCATGCACCACATGGACCTATACCGGATGTCTGGGCCCGATGAGGCCTGGGATTTGGGATTGGATGACCAACTCTCCGGCGATGGCCTTTGCGTGGTGGAGTGGGCAGACCGGGCAGATGAATTGTTTCCAGACCGATGCCTCCGGATCAATCTTGCCTATGCCGATGGTGACGACCACCGGTCCCTGACCTTTTCCGGCGGACTGGAGCATCACCAGGCGGTCTTGGAGGCGTTAGCGGATGTCTACCCTTTTGATTGCCGATCCAATGCTTCGGTGGACGCCTAGATGCTTCTTTCCATCGACACCTCCACTAGATACGCCGGTGTGGCGTTGTCGGATGAGGAACGGGTGGTGTCGTGCAGGTTGTGGTATTCCAGGATTAACCACACGGCGGAGTTGATGCCAGCCGTGGCGCAATCCTTGGAATCACAGAACGTGTCAGCTAACGAATTGGAAGGGGTGGCGGTGGCTTTGGGTCCAGGCGGTTTCAGCTCACTCCGGGTCGGGCTCAGCGTGGCCAAGGGTTTGGTGGCGGCTTCGAGTCTGCCTCTTGTCGGCGTGGGGACCCTGAATCTGGAAGCCCGCCCTTACCTGGAGACGGGCATGGCCGTGTGCGCCATGCTGGACGCCGGCCGGGGCGAAGTGGCCACCGCCAAGTTCGATTCCCATGGTCTTGCCGCTGGAGAGGAGACCATTTGGCCTCCCGATGAGTTGCTGGACTCCATAACGGAACCCACACAGTTTTGCGGAGAAGGCGTGATTCCCTGGGTGTCGTTGATCAAAGAGAGGCTGGGCCCCAAAGCATTGGTGATGGCTTCGCCGTCTCCGGGAGCCCGCCTGTGGTCGCTGGCAACCATAGCTAGAGAGCGGCTGGCCGCCGGAATAACCGACGAACCGGCCTCGTTGGAGCCAAACTACCTGCGCATGCCTAGCATCGGTCAACCCAAGCGAAGAGACCGGCGGCGGCAAGTGTCCTGATGGAACCGCAAATATCGCAGAATCAAAAAATCGAATGGACGAGGAAGTGAGGAAGCATGGAAAGAACACTGGTATTAGTTAAACCCGACGGCGTTCAGCGTGGCCTGGTGGGAGAGGTCATCTCCCGCTTGGAACGGCGAGGACTGAAGCTGGCCGCCATGAAATTGATGAATGTCAGCGATTCTCTGGCCCGGCAACACTATGCCGAGCACGTTGACCGGCCATTCTTCGCCGACCTCGTGGTGTTCATATCCTCTTCACCTGTGGTGGCTATGGTTTGGGAGGCCGACGCCGCGGTGGAAGTGGTGCGGAACACCATGGGCCAGACCAACCCGGCAGAATCTCCCATGGGGACAATCCGGGGAGACCTGGCGCTGGACATCGGCAGAAATCTGGTGCACGGCTCCGACAGCCCGGAATCGGCCGCCAGAGAGTTAGCCTTGTTTTTCTCTCCAGGCGAGGTCCTGGAGTACCAGAGAAATACCGACCTATGGATCAACGAATCCTGAGTTAAGGCTGAGGCGTTCGGCTATCGTTGCCGAATCTCGCACGGATCGGCGCTTGCTGTGGAAGCGTGAGATTCGAGGCCGGACAGTGGAGGCGGGGAGTTCGACGTAGGGGCGCACGGCCGTGCGCCCCTACGTGGTTTCTATGACACCGTGGAACTTACCTGAATATCGAGGATGGTCGCTACAATACCCTGACGACCTGGGGGGCTTGGGACCACAGCCGTTCCAGGTTGTAAAACTCTCTTTCTTCGGGACTGAAAATGTGGATCACCACGTCGCTGAAGTCCAGCAGCACCCAGCCCGAATTTGGCGTGCCTTCCCGGTGAAAACGGTTCACGTTGGCTTGCTTTAGATCCTTGGTGATGTCTTCCTCGAGGGCCTCGATCTGCCGCCCTGATTCGGCCGACATGATGATAAAGTAATCGGCAAATGGCGCCACCTGGCGCAAGTCCAGCATCACTATGTCCTCGGCTAGGTTTTCCGAGGCCAGATCAACCACCATGCGCGCCAATTCGGTCGAGTCCAGCGAATCATCTCCTCGTCTAGGCTTTCATTGAAATATCCCGGTGAAATATTCAAGTGAGATATTCAAGCCTAATTTGAGTATAGGCCGCCCGCTTACCATGGTCAATGAACCCCCGTATTGGCCCGTATTGGCCCGTATTAGCCCGTTAGCCCGTATTAGATGGGGAACTTGTCCATTTTGGGTCATAGAGCCGTTCAGTGGTTAGAGCCGGCTTGGAACCCATGGTCCTTTCCAGGCGACTGGATGGTCTCACAATTAGTGGCCCAATCGTTTGGTTTTTCACGCCTAAAATCGGCAGGGGTCTACACAGCTAGACGAGTAAACTGTATAATTGCTTTCCTACTCAAGTCATTTGTGATACATTTAACAAACTATAGGCGCGCCGGGCTTTGGGGAGCTTGTTTCGAGCCTATATCAGATAGATTTTAAGATTTTGGGCCTCCTTAGGTCTGAGATTTCCCACCGCCGGGGCCAGCCGGGTTTTTTGGTTTCTTACCTTTAGTTTCAGGCAATCAGGTTCGGGATATATGAATCCAATTCAAAAATTGAAAGAGTTGGCCAAATTCGGTTTATATTCGCCGGAGCGGGAGCACGACGCCTGCGGCGTCGGAGTAGTGGCCAATATAAAGGGAGAAAAAACCCACCGGATCATAGAAGAAGGGCTTGAAGTCTTGGTCAACCTGGGCCATCGGGGCGCCGCCGGGCGGGACCCGGAAACTGGAGACGGAGCCGGTGTCCTTATTCAAATGCCCAGCGAGTTATTCCTCAGGGAATCGTCCAAGCTGAATATAAACCTGCCCCGAGCCGGCGAGTACGGCGTGGGGATGGTATTTCTGCCTCCCGGGGCGGAAGCGGGCGCCGCTTGCCAGGAGTTGTTGGAGAAATCCATCGCCGATGAGGGCCTGGAGCTACTGGGTTGGCGGGATGTTCCGGTGGACAAGAGCAAGCTGGGCCGAGACGCTGAAGCGGTGTGTCCGGCGATACGGCAAGTGTTCGTCGGCAAGGGCGGCCAAGACCTGGATCCTCAGCAACTGGAGCGTAAGCTCTACCTGATCCGCAAGGTGGTCGAACATTCCATCGCCGGCATGGGGTTGCCAGAGGAAGACGCCGACTATTTCTACGTGTGCAGCATGTCCTGCCACACCATCGTCTACAAGGGCCTGTTGTTGGCTCATCAGATTGCAGGGTTTTACTTGGATCTGGCGGACGAATCCTTGGTCAGCGCTTTTGCCTTAGTCCATTCCCGGTTCAGCACCAACACGCTGGGTCACTGGAAGCTGGCTCACCCGTACCGCTACCTGGCTCACAACGGAGAGATCAACACCCTAAGGGGAAACCTGAACTGGATGCATGCCCGGGAGGCCCATTTTGAGTCGCCTCTATTCGGCGGCGATATGGCTAAGATCCCCCCTGTGATGACCCCTGGCGCAAGTGACACGGCATCCTTCGACAACGCTTTGGAGCTTTTGTTGATGACGGGCCGGGACTTGGACCACGCCATGCTCATGATGATTCCAGAAGCCTGGGAACAGCATGAAACCATGTCCCAAGAAAAGAAAGACTTTTACGAATACCATTCCAGCCTGATGGAGCCTTGGGACGGGCCGGCGATGATCGTTTCCGCCGACGGCCGAAGCATCTGCGCCCTCTTGGACCGGAACGGGTTGAGGCCATTCCGCTACACCGTGACCAAGGACGATAAATTGATCATGGCTTCGGAGACCGGGGTGTTGGACGTTCCGCTAGCCCAGGTCAGGGAGAAGGGCCGTCTTCAGCCAGGGCGGATGTTCCTGGTCAACCTGGAGGAAGGCCGAATCATCGGCGACGAGGAATTGAAGCACAAACTGGCTAATCGGCAGCCTTATGGCCAGTGGCTGAAGGAAAACAAAGTCTCATTGGACGATCTGCCATCGGTTGCCGCCAAATCGTCTAACGGTCAGTCGGCCAACGGACATGAACCGGTCGAAGAACCGGGAATCAAACAGCTTCAACGGGCTTTTGGCTACACCGTTGAAGAACTCCGCATGCTCACCGCCCCCATGGCCATAAATGGGGCCGAAGCGGTGGGCTCTATGGGCAACGACGCCCCGCTGGCGGTGCTTTCTGATAGAAACCATCTGCTGTTCAACTATTTCAAGCAGTTGTTCGCCCAGGTTAGCAACCCACCTCTGGACGCCATACGCGAGGAACTCGTTACCTCCCTGGAAGCCTTCATTGGCCGGGAGCAGAACCTATTTGATGAAACGCCGCTGCATTGTCACCAACTGAAGCTCAAATCTCCCATCATCGACGACGAGGATTTGGCGAAGATCAAGCAGATCAACGTGGGTCAAATCAAGTCGGTCACCCTCTCGACCTTGTTCCCGGCGACTGCCGGCTCGCTGGCTGCGGCGCTGGAGGGGCTATGTTCAAAGGCGTCTCAAGCTATCAAAGACGGTTATAGCATCTTAGTCCTATCAGACCGGGGCGTAGACTCGGACCATGCCGCGATTCCCAGCCTGCTGGCCACCGCGGCCGTGCATCATCACCTGATTCGGGAAGGCGCCCGAACCAAAGTGGGTTTGGTGGTGGAATCCGGAGACCCCAGAGAAGTGCACCACTTCTCTTTGCTTATCGGTTATGGAGCGGGGGCCATCAATCCGTACCTGGCTCTGGCCTCGGTTCGGCAAATGGCCGAGAACGGCGAGTTCAACGGAACTGCGCCCGAAAACGCTCAGAAGAACCTCATCAAGGCCGCCGATAAGGGTGTCTTGAAGGTCATGTCCAAAATGGGCATTTCCACCCTGCAGAGCTATCGGGGAGCCCAGATCTTCGAGGCGGTGGGTCTCAACGACGAACTCATTGACAAATACTTTACCTGGACACCCTCCAAGATTGGGGGGATTGGGGTAGATGCCCTCGAGAAAGAAACACTGGACCGCCACGAGCAGGCCTTTTCAGGAAACAATCCAGCCGGCGACCGTGACCTGGACATGGGCGGTTTCTATCAATGGCGGCGGGATGGGGAGTTCCACCAGTGGAACCCGGACGCTATAGCGAAACTCCAATTCGCCACCAAGACCAATGACTGGGAGGCTTACCAAGATTTCGCCCGGCTGACCAACGATCAAAGCCGCCGCCTGGCAACCCTGCGCGGCCTGTTGGACTTCAAAAAGATCCTGCCACCTGTTCCTTTGGATGAAGTCGAGCCTACCTCCGAGATTGTGAAGAGGTTTGCCACCGGCGCCATCTCGCTAGGCTCCATCAGCCGGGAAGCCCACGAGACCATGGGAATAGCCATGAACCGGCTGGGCGCCCGCAGCAACACCGGAGAGGGCGGCGAGGACTTCCACCGGTACGAAAACCACGCCAACGGCGACTCGCGCAGCAGTTCGGTCAAGCAGGTGGCTTCAGGCCGGTTTGGCGTGACGCCCAACTACCTGGTCAACGCCACCGATCTGCAGATAAAGATGGCCCAGGGCTCCAAGCCTGGAGAGGGCGGCCAGCTTTCGGGCAACAAGATCGATGAATATATTGGCTGGGTGCGGCGCACAACCCCCGGGGTCGAGCTCATTTCGCCTCCGCCCCACCATGATATCTATTCCATTGAAGACCTGGCCCAGTTGATCCACGACCTGAAAAACGTCAACCCCGACGCACGGGTCCACGTAAAATTGGTGGCCGAAGTCGGGGTCGGCACCATTGCCGCCGGGGTTTCTAAAGGCCATGGCGATGTTGTGCTGATCAGCGGCCACGACGGCGGGACGGGAAATTCGCCGGAGACGTCGATCAAATACGCCGGTTTGCCATGGGAACTGGGAATCGCCGAGACCCAGCAAGTGTTGGTGGCCAACGGTTTACGCAGCCGCATATCGGTACAGGCCGACGGCCAGCTGAAAACCGGCCGTGACGCAGTCATAGCCACATTGTTGGGCGCCGAGGAGTATGGGTACGCCACCGGCGCTTTAGTGGCTATGGGTTGCATAATGCTTCGCAAGTGCCATTTGGGAACCTGTTCCGTTGGCATTGCAACTCAAGACCCGGAACTTAGAAAGCTGTTTGCGGGGCAACCGGAACACGTGGTGAATTACTTCATGTTCGTGGCCCAAGAGATGCGCCAAATAATGGCCGAATTGGGCTTCCGCACGGTAAACGACATGATTGGCAGAGTCGATCTGCTGGACCCGAGTGAAGCCAGCGGTCATTGGAAGACCGAGGGGCTGGATCTCTCACGCCTCCTGCACCACCAAACCGCAACTGAAGGTGAATCGGTTTATCAAAGCCGGGAGCAGGACCACGGTCTGGAAAGGGCGCTGGACCACCAATTAATCGCCCTGTCTCAACCAGCCCTGGAACGTAAAGAGCCGGTGGAGATCAGATTGCCGGTTGACAACTCCAACCGCACTGTGGGCGCTATGTTGAGTGGACGAGTCGCCAAACGGTACGGAGAAGAGGGGTTGCCTCTCGACACGATCAAAATTCACCTGAACGGCTCGGCAGGTCAGAGCTTCGGAGCATTCCTGGCCAAGGGAATCTCTCTGTACCTGGAAGGCGACGCCAATGACTATATGGGAAAAGGAATAAGCGGCGGAACTATCGTCGTTCGCCCGTCCCCTGAGGTTACGTTTATCCCGGAAGACAACATCATCATCGGCAATGTGGCGATGTATGGCGCGACCGGGGGCGAAGCATTCATCCGGGGAATGGCCGGTGAGCGGTTCTGCGTGCGAAACTCCGGCGTACATGCCGTGGTCGAAGGAATTGGAGACCATGGCTGCGAATATATGACCGGTGGCGTGGTGGTGGTTCTGGGCAAGACGGGCCGGAACTTTGGCGCGGGTATGAGCGGCGGCATTGCCTTCGTTTACGATCAAGACGGCGATTTTGAGGTCCGTTTCAACCCGGGGTTGGCTGACCTGGAATCCGTGTCAGACCCCGAAGACATCGGCACGCTGCGCCGGATGATAGAAAAGCACTTGGAGTGCACCGGAAGCGGGCCGGCTAAAGAGATTTTAGACCACTGGGACGAAGCATTGCCCCGGTTCAAAAAGATCATGCCCAGGGACTACCGGCGAGTTTTGGAAGAGCGGGAGCGCAGGGAGCGGGAAGAGGATAGAGAGCCGGAAGCAGCGCGGCATGGGTGATCCTAATGGATTCTTGGAATTCGGGGCCAAATCTCCCGAACGTAGACCCGTAGCCGAAAGGAAAGGGGACTACCGGGAGGTCTATAAAGACTGGCCTGAAGAACATTCTCGGGAACAGGGCAGCCGTTGTATGGACTGTGCGGTCCCTTTCTGCCACATGGGTTGTCCTCTGGGCAACGTGATACCAGAGTTCAACCACCAGGTTTTCCTAGGCGATTGGGCCAAGGCCCTGGAAATCCTGTTATCCACCAACAACTTCCCGGAGTTCACCGGCCGCATCTGCCCTGCGCCGTGCGAAGCCTCATGCGTATTGAGTATCAACTCAGACCCGGTAACTATCGAATACATTGAAAAAGAGATCACCGAACGTGGGTTTGAAGCCAACCTGATCAAGGCTCAACCGCCTGAGAGCCGCACTGGGAAAAAGGTGGCGGTGGTGGGATCAGGGCCGGCGGGATTGGCGGCCGCTCAACAATTGAACCGGGCTGGGCATTGGGTGACCGTGTTCGAGCGGGACGAATACATCGGCGGCTTGCTCGCCCTGGGAATCCCGGATTTCAAATTGGATAAAAAGGTGTTGCAGCGGCGGCTAGACCTTATGGGCGAGGAGGGCATCACCTTCCGCACCGGTGTAAATGTCGGGGTGGATCTTCCAGTTTCCGAGTTGTTAACCGATTTCGATGCCGTGTGCCTCACCTGCGGGTCCACCGAGGGCCGGAACCTGGACGTTCCCGGAAGGGAATTCGACGGCGTTCACCTGGCTATGGAATACCTGACCCAGCAAAACCGGGTTATAGCCGGCCAGGAAATCCCACCGGAAGACCGGATCACCGCCGAGGGCAAGAGGGTTGTCATCTTGGGCGGCGGAGACACCGGCGCCGACTGCTTGGGGACGGCTCACCGTCAAGGGGCGGAGGTCGTTTACCAACTGGAACTTTTGCCCGAACCTCCGGTTCAGCGCGGAGCAAAAAATCCCTGGCCCCAATGGCCCATGACACTGCGTTCGTCCCCGGCCCATGAAGAGGGCGGGATTCGCGATTATAACGTGCTGACCAAGTCATTTTCCGGTGAAAATGGGAAAGTGACGAAACTGAACGCCGTGCGGGTGGACTGGGACGCTCTAGATGAGAATGGCCGCCCAGCCATGAATGAGGTCACCGGCAGCGATTGGGTAATTGACGCCGACCTGGTGTTGCTGGCCATGGGCTTTCTTCATCCCCAGCATGAAGGCATGATCTCTGATTTGGGTGTAGGATTGGACCCCAGGGGCAATATCAAGGTGGACCAGGATAAGATGAGCAGCGTTCCCGGAGTCTTCGCCGCGGGAGACTCGGCCCGGGGGCAATCGTTGGTGGTCTGGGCAATTGCTGAAGGCCGCGACATGGCTCAAGGGGTTGATCGTTATTTGATGGGCCGCACCAACCTGCCCCGGTCGTCCGAGGCTGTCGCCTAACCTCGAATCCGCCTGCAAGACCTTTCTTTGATCCTTACTACACCAACCTCAATTCCCCCGTCCATGGCTTTCCCGGCGGCCTGCTGTTCTAAGCCAGTATGCTGCCCAAAAATTCCTTTAGATCAAGAACCTGGATAGTGTTGGTGGTTCCTGAGACTCCCGGCAAAAAGCCGTGGACTATTGTTACGACGTCGTCTTCGGTCACCAGGTTGGAATCCAGGGCCCCTTGAATCAGAAGAGACACCAATTTGGCAAGGTTCGCCTCTGCGGGGACGACGCCCACGGGATAAAGCCCCCAACCTAAAGAAAGCCTCCTCAACACCGACTCTTCGTGGGAGAAGACTAGCACGTCTTGGTCTGGCCGGTATCTCGACACTTCGAAGGCGGCTCGGCCGGTGCTGGTAATGACGATCGGCTTGGAGCCCAAGGAACGAACCATGCGCCCCGCGGCGGACGCGATGGCCTGGGTGCGGCCCCGGGAGGCAAGGTCTTTATTATAGGGGTAGATCTTTTCCGTCTCTCGAATGGTGGCGTCGGCCACCTGAATCGTCTGCACGGGGTATCGGCCAACGGCGGTCTCATCGGAAAGCATGATCGCGTCGCATCCGTCCAACACCGCGTTGGTGATGTCCGACACCTCAGCCCTGGTAGGGGTGGGAGACGTTACCATTGACGCCAGCATCTGGGTGGCGATGACTGATACCTTGGCTGCTTCATTGGATTTAGCCACCACCTCTTTTTGCACTATGGGGACTCGCTCCATGGGAATCTCCACTCCCATGTCCCCGCGGGCCACCATGACGCTATCGACCGTTTCCAGGATGGAGTCTATGTTTTCTATCCCCTCGCCGCGCTCCAGTTTGGCCATCACCAGGGCTTTGTTGCCCACGCGCTCAAGGTGTTCCCTGGCGTAGAGTATGTCGCCGGCGTTCCGGACGAACGACACAGCCACCCAATCCACTTCTTTATCCGCCCCAAACTTCACAGCGACCTCGTCTTGCGGGGTCAACACGGGCTGGTCTATAGTCACGCCCGGCAGGTTGACTCCTTTGTGCGACGAAACGATGCCGCCGTTTCGAACTATGGTCTTTACCTCCAAGCCCTGGCTCTCGGTCACCTCTAAACGCACGGCGCCGTCGGAAATGAACACCTGGTTTCCAGGGCGAAGGCTACGCAAAACGCCGGGTTGAGGGAAGGGGAGAACGTCGGAACGGGACGAATCCGCCTGTGGCGCCAGAGAAATAGACTCCCCCAGGGCCAGCTGCCTAAGGCCGTCAAATTCGCCCAGCCGAAGCTTGATTCCGCCCAGGTCTTGGAGTATGGCCACGATTTTACCTTTTTCTTTGGCAATGCGGCGTATATTGTCAATCACCACGCCATGCTCCTCCAGGGTCCCATGGGAGAAGTTGAGGCGGGCGCAGTCCATACCCGCATCGATGAGTTGTTCCAAGATTGCTGGATCTTGGGAACTGGGGCCGATGGTTGCGATGATTTTTGTCTTACGCATCGATCTTTCACTCGAAGGCGGGGATTTCGCTGCACATGGCCCGGATACGGACCGGACCGGCGCGACGCGCCGATAAAGCAATCATATCAGAGTCAATTAATAGATTCGATGCAAATAAATGGAAATATATTCGATAAATTCCATTACGGCATGGTGAAGGCGCCCATTAACGAGTAACGAAAATCCCCTCCTGTTTACCAGGAGGGGATTTTTTCGTTACCCGGTTGAGGTTAAAGCTATGGATCAGTTGGCTTTGGCTTTCTCCCTGGCTTCGTCATAGGAGTCGGTTGCCCTTTGCAGACCGGCAATCCTGTTGACTTGCAGGGTGTCCTTCATGTCTTTGACCCACTGGTTAGAAATCTTGATGCCGGTGAGACTGCCTTGGAATTGGGGCATCACGTACCGGGCCAACAACTCGTAGCTGCGATTGATCGTCTCCCTCGGCGCCCAGTCTTCGACCCTAATCATAAAGGTGCCGAACCCACCGCTCATTTCTTGGAGCCGTTTTATTTCCGCGATGCAATCGTCGGGGGTTCCAACGATCCACTGGTGGTTCTCTCTCATGTGTTCGGCTATGTTTTCGAAGGCTGTGTCTGGGACGGGGTTTCCCAAGGTTTCGCCGAAGTACTCGGTGACCACGCGGGCGCTGCCTATACGTATGTCTTCCAGAGCCTGTTCCCGGGTCTCCGCCAGATGGCAACCCATCACCAACCCCCAATCTTCCCGGTGCATGGTTTTGCCATGCTCCGCGGCCGTCTCTTCGGCAATGTTCCACAGGTCACTCAGCGAGGTGGATCGAATGGTATCCCGGGGGATGCTCAGGGAAATCACCCCGGCGCCGTGCTTGCCCGCCAATGTGACTCCCGCAGGGGACTGGACCGACGCCACCGTCACCGGGATGTGGGGCTTCTGATAGGGCCGCAGCTGCAGCACCGCATCGTTCAATTCGAACCAATCGGTTTTGTGGGTGATGGGCTCGGTCTCGGTGAACAGGCGCATGATAATGTCCAGAGACTCGTGCATCATCTCCCGCTGGCGTTCGGGATTGATACCCAACATCAGGGCGTCGGAAGACAGAGCGCCAGGGCCCACACCAAGGATCACCCTCCCTCGAGTCAGGTGGTCCAACAGGACCATGCGGTTGGCGACCATCAAGGGATGGTGGTAAGGCAGGCTGATAACGCCGGTGCCCAAACGGATGTTTCGGGTTCGTTCGGCGGCGGTGGCCATGAAAACCTCTGGCGACGCGATGGTCTCCCAGCCGGCGCTGTGGTGCTCGCCAATGTAGGCTTCATCAAAGCCGAGGGTATCCAGCCACTGGATGAGTTCCAAGTCCCGCTCCAGGGCCAGCGTCGGGTTTTCGCCCACTCGGTGGAAGGGCGCCATGAAAACCCCGAATTTCATACTGTTTGAGATGTCCATCCTCTGGACCTCCTATGGATTTCAAGTGCTGCCCCAGAAAGCGTCTTGATCAGAACAAACTGGCGAAATCAAAACAGCCGTATTCCAGACTAGCAACGGCTAATTCTAACATGGGGGGGTTCAATCGGCCACGCCCGGTGGCGCGAGCCTATTGAGTTGCCGCGAGCCTTGCTACTGAGTCGGTAGGAGGCCAGAGTCGAGTGGCCACTGGCGAATTTAAGCCCAAAATGTTATCGTGGCCCCAAGATCAATACCTCGCAAGTTGTTTGAATTCGCAAACCAGAGAGGAGAGTTATGGCCCAGATCAAACATATCGCCATCGCGACTCAGGACGCCGACGCGACTGCTAAGTTCTACAAGGAAGTCTTCGGCCTGCGGGAGATCGCCAAGCTGGACAGCGCCAACGCCAAGGGGTATTACCTCAGCGACGGCAATATCAATATGGCCATTTTGGACTTCCAAAACGACCAGGTTGCCGGCGCGGAATACGGTAAGACCTACAGCGGGATCCACCACATCGGTTTCGAGGTTGAAAGCCTGGAAGAGACAGCCGCCAAGATGCAAGCCGCCGACTCGGCCACCAGGGACGACATCAACCAAGCTCTGGGCGTGGGCATGCCCGGCGCCAATCACGCCAACGTTGAGGTTAAGTACGGCGGCCCCGACGGCGTCATCATCGACGTGTCCGAGACCGGCTGGGTGGGCACTCGGGGATTAGATTAGGTAAGCTATCAGCCGTCAGCTTTTGTTGTTGAGTGACAAACCCCCGCGCTTCCAGGATGGGTCTGGGGGTGCGGGGGTTTCTTTGTGATTTAAGCTGGCCGGAAGGCTAGAGATGGGTGTTCTGGGTCCAGGTCTTCCAGGTCTATCATCAGAGCCATATGCGTCTTGATTTCCTGGGGATTGTTTCCGTCCACCCCGAGGATTTGGGCGCTGATTCGCGGACCTTCTTCCAGGGTGACTATTCCCGAGCAGCATGGGTTGTCGCGGCCGTAACCCTTCTCCCCCATGGCGTTGCTGACGATGGAGATGCAGGTAAAGGTGCTCAGACGCCCTTTGCCGCTGAACTGAAACCACTCCATGTCTTTGCCGTGACACGACGGGCACATGGGTCTGGGTTGGGCCGATAGGTGGCCGCAAGACCGGCATTTTACGCCCATAAGCCGCCTTTCCCCGTCATTATCCCCGGTCAGAAAGGCGTTGAATGATGCGTTGGTGAACCCTTTTGCTTCGACAGCCATTCGTCCACCTACCCCCGCCTCATGATGTTGACCACGCACGTGCCGCCGGTGCCGCCTACGTTGTGGGTCAAGCCTAGTTCCAAGTTTGGATTGCTTAGCTGGCGCTCCCCGGCCTCGCCCCGCAGCTGGTGAAATACTTCAATGACCTGGCCCACGCCGGAAGCTCCCACGGGGTGTCCCTTGGCCTTTAACCCGCCTGAGGTATTGATGGGCCGGTCTCCGCCCCTCGATGTCCTGCCTTCATCAACGGCTCGGGGACCTTCTCCGGGAGCAAAGAACCCCAGATCCTCGGTGGCGATGATCTCGGCGATGGTGAAGCAATCGTGGACCTCGGCCAGGTGGATGTCTCGGGGGGTGACCCCGGCCATCCCGTAGGCCTGCCTGGCCGCGTCCTTGGCCGCCGATAGAGAGGTCAATTCTTCGGCGCCGTGCAGCGGGCGGCCCGTTGCCTGGCCGGTGCCCACAGCGTGGACGGGCTTTTCGGTGAAATTGCCCGCCAATTCCGCGGCCACCAGCAACACGCAGGCAGCGCCGTCGGTGATGGGAGCGCAGTCGTACAACCGCAGTGGCCAGGCTATCCAAGGATTCGCTCTGGCGTCATTGAGAAAGTCCATCTCGTCTTTCCAGTCAGGGACAGGCTGGCCCCGTTCTTCCGCCCTAGCCTTTCGGTTTTCCATAAGGTCAAGGATGCTGATGTTGAATTGGGCTTTGGGGTTCAATGCTCCATTGACGTGGTTCTTGATACCCACCTTCAGCAGGTGGTCCAGGTTGGTTTCGTAGCGGTCCATGTGGGCCTTGGCCATGGCCCCGAAAATGCCTGGGAAGGTCAGCCCGGCGGGCGCCTCGTACAGCGCGTCGGCCGCGGTGGCCAGGACGTCGGTGACGCCTTCGGTGGGCAGGTTAGTCATCTTCTCCACGCCGCCCACAAGCACCACGTCGTACAGGCCTGAAGCAATGGCCATCATCCCCTCGCGCAGCGCGCTGCCGCTGCTGGCGCAAGCGTTTTCGACTCGGGTGATCGGAGCGGGCGTCATGCCCAGCCAATCGGCCATGATTGGCGCCGTGTGGCCCTGGCCTTCGAAGAGCTCCGATGAGAAATTGCCCAGGTAGCCGCACTCGATGTCCTGTACGTCGATACCCTGATCCAGGCTGCCCAGAAGGTCTTGAAACGCATCGGTGAACAGGTCGCGACTGGTTTTTTCTTTGAAGGCTCCGAATTGGGATATGCCGGCGCCAACGATAGAGACGGGACGGCCAAGCTGGCGTCTACGGGCGGATGATGCCATGGTTCACTCCTAGCCTGCGGTTGGTTGGGAGCCGCTGGATTGGTTGGTATTGAGGTGGCTAGGCTAACATCAGCCGGCGGCCCTTAGGCTCAGGCACCGGGTCGCCGAATTCTCGGGCGGTATCGATCCACAGATGGACGGCGTCTTTGACATTGGTGAGGGCGCCTTCGTGGCTGTCCCAGTGGGCAATGCATCCGGAAAGTTCAGGAACCTCGGCAACGAAGATTAGGTCTTCCGCACTCCAGTAGATGATTATTTCGTATTTTGGCATCATTCCGACTCCTCTGATTGAAGTCTCAGAACCACTGACCGTATCTGACGAACTTAATATGCTTTCGCCAGGTGACCATCCCTCTGTATGTTGACTCTCTCGGGGATTCCAGCCTTCCTAAATAGGTGGTGACTACCACGCGTGCGCTCCTCGAATCCGAGGTGGAGTGGCAGGTTTCGCAGATCGTTGAACTCGATATTGGCGTCGGACCGCGCAGCTGAAATTCTAACCAGTAACTGCTCGTATCTGCGAGAATTCATCACCTCAATCCATTATGGGTGCTTCCAGATTGCCCGGTCAATCGATTCCCCTGAACGCAGCCGAGTGGCTCACCCTCTAAACGGCTTACACCCCCCGGATTACCCTCTCGCACATCTCGGCGCCCTGCAGCACCAGGGGGATGTTGGCCGTCTCCCAAGTGGTGTGGAACGATTGGACGCCTATGCCTACCGGCACGGCTATGATGCCCTTTTCGATGAAAACGTTGGCGTCGGAGCCGCCGCCGCTGGCCTCGAGTTGGGGCGTCAAACCAATGTCCGTAAGCGCTTTGCCGATGGTGGCGATGGTGGGATGGCCGGCGTCTATGTCATAGGCCTGGTAGGTGTTTGTGATGTCCAGCGAAATCTGGGCTTCGGGATAACGGGCGGTCGCTTGGTCGAATACGCGGTGGAATTCCGCGCTGTAGTGGTCCAGTTTGGCATTGTCGCGGCTGCGGATCTCTCCGTCTAAGAAGGCTTCTTCCGGAATTATGTTCCGCTTCAGCCCGGCTTCCATGCGGCCGATGTTGGAGGTGGTTTCATCGTCGATGCGGCCCAAAGGCAACTGGCCCAAGATGTCCGCCGCGATGAGGATGGCTGAGATCCCGTTTTCCGGTTCAAGCCCGGCATGTGCCGCCTGGCCTTTTATTTTGGCGGTGACGACATTTTGGGAAGGAGCGGCCACCGTGATGCGGCTAGAAGGACCCTCTCCGTCGAAAATCACTCCGCCTTTGGCGCTTAAGAGGCTGAAGTCCAAATGGTGCGCGCCCACCAAGCCGCCTTCTTCGTGGCGGGTGAAGACAACTTCCACGGGCCGGTTGGCGCCGGCTAAGCCATTTGCCGAATCCTTTATCGAGGCCAAAGCTTCCAGGACGATGGCCAAGCCCGCCTTGCAGTCGCCTCCCAAAATGGTCGTGCCGTCGGAGTGCAGCGTGTCTCTGTCCAACGTGGGGTTGATGCCGCGTCCGGGGTCCACCGTGTCCATGTGGGCGGAAAGCAACACGGGTTCGCCTTGACCAGGCAGTTTGGCGACGATGTTGTTGAATGAATCGTGCCGGACCTCACAGCCGAGGGCCTGCAACCGGGAGGACAACTCCAGGTCGATGGCATCCTCCTCTCCCGATGGACTGTCGATTCGGATCAGGTCCACCAGAGTACTCAATAGCCGTTCTCTATTAGCCAATGCAGCCTCCAGGCGTTAATCGAATCAGGAAAGATGGGAGTTGGTGCTCAGGGGAGGGCGGCTACAGCTTTAATCTCAACGAGAAACTCTTCCCGGACCAACCCGCTGATGATCAGCAGTGTGTTGGGTGGATAATCCTTGTCTGGATAAATGGTTGGGAAGATCTCGGTGCGGGCCTCCACGAAAGGTTGAACTGATTCCCTTCCAACCAGGTAGGTAGTGAATTCCACAACGTTGCTAAACGATGCGCCCGCACCGCTGAGGATGTTGGAAAGGTTATCGAACACCTGCCGCGTTTGAGCCTGCACGTCGCCCATGCCCACCGGGTTGCCATTCCGGTCCACCGCCACTTGGCCGGCGATGAAGAGCAACCTGCCCGGGGTAACCAATACGGAGTGGGAGTAAGCGCCCAAGGGGGTTGTGGCCGTCGTTGGGTTGATGATTGTGCGTAAGTCGGGCATGTTTGCCTGCTCCAATTCGATCATCTTGACTGGCTGGACAAATCTGGCGAAAGTTTGGGTCCATTATACGTGGAAATCGGCTGGGGGAGCGCGTGTGAATGGTATACTCGCCGGTATGGCTGACGGAAGCGACGCAGGCATGGGAAGGCCCCAGGTGGGGGTAGGCGTGATCTTCGTCAGAGATGGCCGGGTTTTTTTGGCCAAGCGCCAGGGGTCCCACGGGGAAGACACCTGGGCGTCGGCCGGCGGTCATCTTGAGGCGGGCGAAACTTTGGAAGAGTGCGCCCGGCGGGAAGCCGTGGAAGAGTTGGGAGTTGAAGTCGGCGATTTGCGCTACCTGTGTCTCAGCAACATCATCGCCTACGACACGCACTACGTTGACATCGAATTCCTTGGAGATATTGGTCCCCAGGAACCCAGGCTAGCCGAACCCGAGGGGTTTTCCGAGTTTGGTTGGTTTCCATTGGACAACCTGCCTGAGCCCCTTTTTCATGCCGTTTGGTATGCCTTGGATAGCCTGAAGACTGGCGTGGATTACCATCCCGGAGAATGACGCTTAGACAAGGTCTTTCGGGTCTGGGTTTCGACCGTAGGAGTTTGACCTTCTTGAGCGTGAGCAATAGCTGATGGAGGACTGACATGGCGGATAAGAAAGGCCGGGGTTTGTTGATGGTTTACTCCGATGTGCCACCGGAGGTGGAGGACGAGTATAACCGGTGGTACAACGAGGAGCACATCCCCGAACGCCTGGGCATCACCGGCGTGCTCAACGCCGCCCGCTATGTCGCCCTTCAGGGCGGACCCAAGCATCTGGCTTGCTATGAGCTCGCCGAGCCTGAGGCATGGTCTTCTCCCGAATGGCAGAAATGGCTGACCGATCCAACGGAATGGTCCCGGCGCATGTCGCCCAGCGTGGTCGCCACTACGTACATACGCAACCTATACCGGCTGATATATCCTCAAAACGTGCCTCCGGAGACTGCCGGGGCGGAGATGGCGCCCCTGATCCTCGTGGGGCGGATGTCGGTGCCAGAGGAGCTGGATTTCCAGTTCAACGAGGCATACAACAACGAACGCCTGCCCGCCGCTTATTCGGTCCCCGGCTACATTCGAGGACGCCGATTTGAAGCCATCATGGGAGAGCCTAAGTACACGACAGTGCATGAGATGGAATCGCAGAAGGTCGCCGAATCTCCAGAATGGGCCGCTTGGACGGCGGCGGCCACCCCAGCCTGGTCCCAAACAGTGCGGCCGCAAATGGTCCACACTGAGGGCTCTCCGGGCATATACCAGAGGGTTTTCCCCGCCTGACCGGGTCCACAGGCTAGATATCTTTTGCGACGCCGCGACGCCGGTCGGAGCATCATGTCCAGCAGGCAGCGGAACGCCGAAATCAAGTTTTGCTGGGTTTTAGAATGGCCCCAAAAGGGTGAAATGAGAAATCGGGGCTAAACACCTCCAAATCTTGGCCCAAAAACTGGACAAATTCAAAATTCGGACAAATTTTAGGCGTCAAACGAGCTTAAATCTGGTATTATATACATAATGTTTTTAGGCGCCATTGAGGCATGCACCAGCCCACCCCGCGGCGAACCCCAACCATTGGCCTTCTGTTTCCGTATAACTTCGGTTTCAACCACGGCGGTATCTTTCTAATAGCAGGACGATATGCAGCAACAATCAAAGGCGGATTACACCGCCAAGGATATCCAGGTCCTCGAGGGTCTGGAGGCAGTCCGGGTACGGCCCGGAATGTACATCGGCAGCACCGATCAACGCGGTCTCCATCATCTAATCTATGAAGTGTTAGACAACGCCGTGGACGAAGCCATGGCTGGTTATTGCGACACTGTGGATATTTCCCTAAACGCCGATGGCGTGATAAAGGTTACCGACAATGGCCGGGGAATCCCGATCGACATACATCCCACAACTGGGTTGACGGCTCTGGAAACGGTCATGACCACGCTACACGCTGGAGGTAAATTCGGCGGAGGGGCTTACAAGGTGACCGGCGGACTTCACGGAGTCGGCGGCTCCGTGGTCAACGGATTGTCGGAGCACCTGGAGGCTGTGGTCCGCCGGGGCGGGTGGCATTATTCCCAGGAGTACGCCAGGGGTAAACCCTTAGGCAAACTGGTGAAAGGGGAGAAAACCCAAGAGACGGGGACCAGTATTTCCTTCAAACCAGACCCTCAGATATTTCCCAATATCGAATATGATTTCGAGACTCTGATCAGCCACTTCAAAGAGATCGCTTTCCTCAACAAAGGTCTGGAAATCCGTTTCTTCAGCCCCTGGCACGAGGCGGAGCGTCATTCCGACGTTCAACGGGTGTATTTCTTCGACGGCGGCATCGCCAATCTGGTGCGAAACTTCAACCGCAACCGCAAGGTGATGCAGGCGTTGCCCTTTTATTACGAAAAAGTTGTGGACGAAACCTCCGTTGAGGTTGCGGTTCAATACAACGATACATTTAGCGAAACGGTCTTCTCATTCGCCAATTGCATAAACACCCAAGAGGGCGGCTCTCACCTGACAGGATTCCGGTCCGCGCTGACCCGGGTGATCAATGACTTTGCCCGCAAGCAAGGGTTCATCAAGGACGACCAGACGAACTTGACTGGAGAGGATGTTAGAGAAGGGCTGGCCGCGGTAGTGAGCGTCAAGTTGACCGACCCTCAATTCGAAGGCCAGACCAAGACTAAACTGGGCAACGCCGAGGTCCGCGGGATAGTGGAATCGGTGGTGGGAGAAGGACTTGCCCGCTACTTGGAAGAGAACCTGCCCGATGCTAAGCGGGTCATTGATAAATGTCTGACCTCCCAAAAGGCCAGGGAGGCTGCTAAAAGGGCCAGAGATCTGGTGATACGCAAGAACGCTCTGGACGGGTCGTCCCTGCCCGGAAAACTTTCCGACTGTGCTGAGCGGGACCCTGCGAAATCCGAGCTCTACATCGTCGAGGGCGAGTCGGCTGGCGGGTCGGCCAAGATGGGAAGAGACCGGCACTTCCAGGCCATTTTGCCTCTGAAAGGGAAAATCCTGAATGTCGAGCGAGTGCTGCAACAGCCCGATAAAATCCTGGGACACGAGGAAATCAGAGCGATGGTCGCCGCCCTGGGCGCCGGTGAAGGTGAGGAATTCGATCCGACCAAAGTCCGCTATCAGAAGATCATCATCATGACCGACGCCGACGTGGACGGCTCCCATATCAGAACGTTAATCTTGACATTCTTCTATCGCCGGATGCAGGCCCTCATTGACGCCGGATACCTGTACATCGCCCAACCGCCCCTTTACCGCATCCAGGCCGGGCGCAACGTCCAATATGCCTACCACGACGAGCAGAAGGACGAAATGGTGGCCAAACTCAACGGCCAAAGAAACATCCACCTACAACGTTACAAAGGGTTGGGTGAGATGAACCCGGACCAACTCTGGGAAACCACCATGGACCCCGAATCCCGGCAGATGCTTCTGGTTAAGATCGGAGACCCGGTTGAATCGGATGACGTGTTCACCTCGCTTATGGGAGAGGTGGTTGCTCCCCGCAAAAGCTTCATCGCAGCCCACGCCCGCAGCGTTAAAAACCTAGACGTATAGGCCTAGATGTCTAGGTTTATCGCCCGGGCCAATCACTCAGGTTGATTCTGAGGTGCATCATTGGAAAGTGGACTCGGTTGGTTTATAATATCTTGACGCCCCGCCTATTTGAATCTGGCTGGGTTGAATCAAAAGTAAGACGTCAGGCGCCGTCCCTGGATTGAATTACCGGGACTGGACTTGGTTAAGCGATTCAGGAGGAATAAGTTGCCCGCGAAAAAGGCCATGCGTCAGTCCGTAAAGCGCGCCGTCAGAAACCGAAGCGCCCGCACAGCGACCAGGTCAACCCTGTCAAATGCCCGGCAATCGGTTGATTCTGGGGATGTGGCCTTGGCCGAACCCGTGGTCTTGGCGGCATTGAGCGGCCTTGACCGGGCAGTCCAAAAAGGTGTTTTACATAAGAATAGCGCCTCCCGCCTAAAATCCCGGTTAACCATCAAACTTAACCGGCTCCGCGAACTCGGACCCGATGCGGCCATTGCCCAGGCCACAGGCAGGGGCCGTCAGGGTGGACGCCGCGCCACAGGAGCTAGGCGGCGCTCTTAACCTTCTCTGAAACCATTTTGGTCAAAACGAGTTCGTCCGACTAAGTCTTACGGCCACTGGCCGTAAGACTTCTTTTGATATCTTTTATAACTCGGCTGGAGATGTGACAGGTCATCGTTGACAGCGGCTGGGCGCTTTGCTAGCCTGCTACCAGAACACCTGTTTCATAAAGGATTGTCATGACATCTAAAAGACGGATGCCCCCCAGGCGTCAAAGAATTTTGGCCTATATCCAAGAATTCATCACCGACAACGGCATTCCTCCTACAGTAAGAGACGTGCAAAAAGCGTGCGACATCAGCTCCACGTCGGTGGTCGATTACAACCTCCGAATCTTGGACCGGGACGGTTACCTTAACCGCCGGCCGGAGATGGCCCGGGGAATCGAATTGTTGGACAGCGCGGGCCAGCCCCAGTCTTCGGCGCCGAGGGTGCAGATCGTCGGCAACATCGCGGCCGGCGCTCCACTTCCCGCCTTTTCCACCGAGGAGGCCTGGTCCAGCGCGGAGTTTGACACGGTGGAGGTCGCCACGGAACTACAAAGGCGGCATGGCAAGCTATACGGTTTGGCAGTCAAGGGCACATCGATGATTGATGCACTGATCGACGATGGCGACGTCGTGGTAGTTAAACCCGCGCAACAGGCTGAGCCGGGTGAGATGGTTGTGGCATGGTTAAAAAATGAAGAAGAGGCTACCCTGAAGAGATATTATCCTGAAGGGAGCCGGGTGCGCTTGCAACCGGCCAACAGGCAGATGGAGCCAATCTATTGCGACGCCGCCAACCTGGAGATACGGGGAAAGGTCGTAGAAGTCATTCGGAAATTCATCTAGCGGGTCAGGTTACTTACGGTTGCTGCTCAAAGCGCCGTAGGTAGCGACCAGAAATGGGACGCAGTAGGTAAGCGGGATTTTCCAATACAAGGCATTGTTCAAGTGGCCTGAAATAAGCGTGTCGCCTTGGTTTAACAGTGTCAGTATTGTCCCCACTACGGTGGCGGCAATCAACGACCTTTTCACCATTGGCCGGTGCCTCAGGGAGCAGGGGAAGCACTTGATTGATTCCACCGGTTGATCGGTGGAACCTGTGGCTGGCCGTGGTTTAAACCCAAAACTCAAGCGGTGTCTCAGGTTGCTTCCGCAGCTGGCGCAACTGACTTCTGTTGAGTTCAAGTCTTTGGCAATCTCCACCATTTGTTCCATGAGCCGCAATTTCCCGACGTTGCTGATTCCTGCCGCGTTCTTACCTGATCTATGCCTGGCGTCCGGTTCATTTGGATTCTGGTCAGGTGCCTGGGTATTCTAATTTGGGCTAGACGGTGTGTCAATTTAGCATCGCTTCTGGCGTTTGGCGCCAAGGATAGATTTTCGTATTGATGGCGCCGTTACGCTGGTATAATCATTCTCGAAACCAGCCGCCGGCCGGTGGGAGTAATCTCTAGTGTCCGGCAGGGGTGATAATGTTCGATTTTCATACCCATACCTTTCTTAGTGATGGGGTTCTTTCTCCGATAGAGCTAATTCGGCGGGCTCTGGCGACCGGCTATCGGGCCATCGGGGTAACCGACCACGTGGGCCTAGGAAATTTGGAATATGTGGTCAAGACTTTAGTCACCGACTGCGCGGAAGCCACCAATCGCTGGGATATTTTGGCCATCCCAGGTGTTGAGATCACCCACGTGCCAAAAGAGGACATTGATCTTGTGGCCAAAACCGCCAAAGAGTTGGGCGCGAAACTTGTGACGGTTCACGGGGAGACTATTGTCGAGCCGGTTGACCCCGGAACCAATGAAATGGCGGTGCGGTCAAAGGCGGTTGACGTGCTGGCGCATCCTGGCCTGATTGGCTACGATCAAGCTCGGCTGGCGGCGGGAAATGGAGTGTTTTTGGAAGTTTCCGCCCGCAAGGGCCATAGCTTGACTAACGGGCATGTTGTGAGGACGGCTAAAGCCGCCGGCGCTTTGATGGTCCTGGATTCCGATGCTCATGAACCGCAGGATCTTTTGAACCCGGAGTTAACTGTTAAAATCGCAAAAGGCGCAGGCCTGTGCGACCAAGAGGTGCACGCCCTTCTTGAGGAAAATCCACGGTTTTTGTTGGCCCGCCTAGGGTTTGATGCTACCTTCCCTCGCGCTGGTTCCACGGACGCCCTATAAAGACGGCCGGGCTTGGATGCGCGAGGTGATTTGGTTAGTCTATTTAAGACTTTCCAATACGAAACACCTTGGTGCCGCAAACTGGACAAACTCCTTGAGTTGCGGGTCTCCCGTTCTTCAATGTCACCTGTTCGGGATTCCGAATTTCCTGTTTACCTCGGCACTTAAAGCAGTAAGCCTCCATAATCAGACCCCCCAATCCAAAATCGGATAACTGATGATTTTAACAGTTCCGGGATTGAAACCCGGGACTGGCTAAAGAGCCCTTGTACGCCGGTGAAGCCGCGTTGGCTGGTTTTTGCGGATTCGCCGTTAATCCTGTTTTGCCTCGGACGGTTCGAATACAAGACCAGGAACAGGTTTACATAAACTCCTCAAATATACAGGCGCCACGATGATTGTCAAGGCGCTAGCGAGGCTAAATGGTGCGTTTGAGGAAATGGAAGTTATTGCTCGGCGCGAAACTAGCGTAATTCGATATCCTAAGATTGGCGGTGGTGTTGTGGATTAGGCGGGTTTGACGAAAATGAGAGTCTGGGATTTACCAAGTCCGGTTTGTTAGGTGAGGGGATTGCTCGTCTAGGTTAAGCCGTGGTGGTTGCCGGTGCGTAGGGCGAGAGCGAGTCGAGTTGAAAAACCTTTGACGGTTTCCAGGCTGATTCGGCCCGGTCGACGCGCACCAGAGCTAAAAATCTCCCGTCGGCGCTGTAGGCCCGGAATCCCTCGAGATAACCTGCTTCCATCAGTGGGGAATGGAACGCGACTGACTGTCCGTTTTTGAGAAACTTCTCCGCGGCTGGATCCATGGAAGTGCTTTTGAGACCCTTTAGAACCCAATCCACCGGGTAGAGATACTCATCAAATGCAGAGGGCCCAGCGGGGTGGGTGGTTGCCTCTTCCAAAATTTCTAGGGTGACCCCGTTGGCCGACTCAAATCCAGCGCAATAGGAACGCTCGAGGGCGGATACATGTGCCCCGCAACCCAATAATTCGCCAAGGTCGTGGGCCAATGATCGCATGTACACTCCCTTCCCGCTGTTAACCTCCATCACAACTTTAGGCAGAGCCCATTTGATCACTTCGATGCCGAATACATCCACTTGCCTGGCTTCCCGCTCTACCTCAATGCCGGCTCGGGCCAATTTGTAAAGCCGCTGGCCGTCTACCTTAATCGCACTGTACATCGGCGGCACCTGTTTGATGGAGCCCACGAAAGTCTGGGCTGCTTGCTCAACAATCTCTTGCGTCAAGCCTGTGACATCGCCGGTCTGAATCACTTCACCCTCGGCGTCGTAGGTACTGGTGGCAACGCCGAACTCTACTTCCATTATGTACCGCTTCGGCCCGTCCACCACGTACTCCATCAGGCGAGTGGCCTGGCCAAAACAAATTGGCAAAACACCTCGGGCCATGGGGTCCATCGTGCCGCCGTGACCGACCTTCTGGCGTGGTCCCGCCATACGTTTGACGCGGCGGACAGCCTCCATAGAGGTTATTCCCGGCGGCTTGTATAAATTGAGAAAACCGTTGATGGGCGAGGGAGTTTGTTTGTTTGAGTTTGTCACGTTGGATCCCGTGGCGTTGTCTTTGAACTTCGGATTTTGGGATAAATTCAGGTTTCGGCTTGGCTATGGTCCTGTATGCGGTCCATGATTCGATACATATGGTCTGCTTCTTCCAAGGTGTTGTCCAAGGCGAACCTCAAAAAAGGCACATACCTCATCGCCAACCGGTCGCGCAATTCTCTTCGGAGGTAGGTGGCGGCCGATTCGATCCCGGCCAGAGCGCTTTGTTTGGCTGATGGATCGCCCATAACGCTGATGAACACTCTGGCGTTGCGCAGGTCGTTGGTGGTCTTTACCTGGGTGATGCTGATAACTCCGTCCAGCCGGGGGTCCTTGATCTGGCGCGCCAGCAAGAGGCTAATCTCCTCGCGCAAGAGTTCATTGATTCGGTCGATGCGGCGGGCCATAGCGAACTCCCCCGGACGGAATTGAGAAGGGGCCTAGGCGTATCCACGCGGGAAACGTTGTGAAGGAAGAACCTAGCGTCTACCCCGTTCCTGGCGGTGGGTTTCGACAATGTCTCCTTCTTGGTAGTCGTTGAAACCCTGGAGTTGAACGCCGCAATCCATACCGGTGGTGATTTCCGTCACTTCGTCACGGAAATGGCGGAGGCTGGTGAGCGTGCTTTCGTGGATGACTTTGCCGTTTCGCATCACCCGGATGTCGGCCCCGCGATTGATATGGCCTTCGGTTACGCGGCAACCGGCGATCTGCACTCCACGGCGGGACGGGAATACCTCGCGGACCTCTGCGTGGCCTATCACAACGTCGGTGAAGACCGGTTCCAGCATTCCCTGCATTGCCAATTCAATGTCATCGATGAGTTGGTAAATGATATTGTAATGCCGGATCTCCACGCCCATGCGGTCGGCAAGGCGTTCGGCGCTGGTTTCGGCGTCTATCGTAAAGCCGATTACGATGGCCTCCGAGGCGCTGGCCAGCATTACGTCGGATTCAGTTATTGCGCCTGATCCTGAGTGTAATATTCGGACCTTGATATCTCCCGCTGTTAGAAGCTCCAAAGCTCCGCGCACTGCCTCGACGCTTCCTTGGACGTCGGCTTTCAACACGAGGTTGAGTTCTTTGATCGAGCCGGCTGACTGGCGAACCACGTCTTCTAGCGTCAAGGCTTTGGTCTGGCTGGATTGGGAAGAGGATGATTTGCGCCGCCCTTCCGCCTCAGTGCGGGCAATCCTTTCACTAACCACCACCGATAGCAAATCCCCGGCCTCGGGAGTCGAGTTTAATCCGAGGACTTGGGCGGGTGTTCCTGGTAAAACTTCTTTGATGGTTTGCCCCTGTTCGTTATTGATGGCTCTTACCCGGCCCCAAGAGCTGCCGGCCGTAATGTAGTCACCAACTTTCAAGGTGCCGTCTTGCACCAGAAGCGTGGCTGTAGGGCCGCGTTTACGGTCTAGCTTGGCCTCAATGACCGTGCCAGACGCGGGTTTATCAGGATTAGCCTTTAGCTCGGCTAGTTCCGCCACCAATAGGATGTTTTCCATCAATTGGTCTATACCGTCGCCGGTCTTGGCCGAGACTTCGCTGGAGATGACATCGCCTCCCCAGTCTTCCACCAAGAGGTCATGCTCGCTCAGTTGCCGTTTGATCCGTTCCGGGTCGGCCCCCGGCAGGTCCATTTTATTAATGGCCACGATTATTGGCACTCGGGCGGCTTTGGCGTGGTTCAATGCTTCCACGGTTTGTGGCATGAAGCCGTCGTCGGCGGCGACCACCAAAACCGCGATGTCGGTCACCTGGGCGCCCCGGGCTCTGATGGCGGTGAAAGCGGCGTGGCCGGGGGTGTCTAAGAATGTTATGGGCTGATCGGACACCACGGCCTGATAGGCGCCGATATGTTGGGTTATGCCCCCGATCTCTCGATCAGCTACCTGGGTGCGCCTGATGGTGTCCAAAAGGGCCGTTTTACCATGGTCCACATGACCAAGGATCGTCACCACCGGCGGGCGGGCTTTAAGGTCGGCCTCGTCGACTAGTACCGCAGCTGGGGCCGCGGGCGCCGCCGTTTCTGATTCCGGTTCGGCCAAAGCGGTGTGGATGCCAAACGCGGTAGTTACCAAAGTGGCCATCTGATAGTCGATAATCTGGTTCATCGACGCCATGATGCCATTTCGCATCAACTGCTTGATGACATCGATGGGATTCTGATCAGTAAGTTCCGAGAGCCTCTGCACGCTTAGCGTCTCAGGCAACTCCAGCACCTTTGTTTGGGCCCGGCGGCGTGCTGGGGCCCTACGTTGGCGCCCGTCTGTGGGAGTGTTGCCGTCGGCCACGCCCGGTTTTGCATCAGAAGTCATTTTTCAATCCTCCATTAAGGATGCGGGAAGGATGTGGCCGCAATGGTTTGAAATTCGGAAAACAAGCGGTCCAAATCTTCGGTGGTTGCGTCGTGTTTTAAGCTGCGGAAAAGATTTTGCTTTTCGGTCCCCTTTTTCCAGCAACTGGAATTGCCGCAAAGGTAGGCCCCCCGGCCGGGGTTTTTGCCAGAAACGTCCACCAGGAGTTTACCTTGGGGAGTACGAACGATACGCACCAAATCCCTTTTCGGACGTTTTTGCCCACATCCAGCGCAGGTGCGTTCGGGTATATGTCTTTGCATGGTCACCGTACCCCCCGGCGGTATGTCCGCCCATGGGAGGTTACCTGTAACGGCTTGTTATAAAGGGCTACCTTCCACCGCTTCTAGCGGCGCCTCCTCTGGCGCCACCGCCGCGGCGGCCCCTCCGGCCACCCCGTCCGCCCCTATCATCTATGAGGTCTTCAGCGAATCTGATCTTACCAGCGTCAGGGGCGAGCGCCGCCAGATCGGGCAACTCGGGCAGCACGTGTTCCAACTCGCCCTCGTCGTCTAACTCCTCCTCATCGTCTAGCGGCTCGACATCATCCAGTGTAAACGACTGAAGTTCTTCCACGCTGAGGCCGGCTGATTCTTCTCCGGCGGCGGGCGAAGCTACAGTTGAGTCCTCTTCTTCGAGAATCAGCGCTTCAAGAAGCGGGTCTTCGTCCAAGGCATCGGCGATTTGAGCAGTGGGTTCCGGCGCTTCCTGGGCCTGTGCTTCAGCCACGGTTTCAGCTTCGGCCATGACTTCATCGGCGGCGGTTTCTACGTCTGTGGCCAAGGTTGCTGTCGCGGTTTCCAACTCGGCGCCGGCCGTCTCTTTAATCTCAGCTACGGGTTCGACTTCGGCAAGGGCTCGTCGTTCTTGGGCCAATGCCTTTTGTTTCAACCGGTCTTCCCGTATTTGCTCCCATTCGGTCATGCCCTTTATGTCCAACCGGTAACCGGTTAGGCGGGCCGCCAGCCGGGTATTTTGGCCCTCTTTGCCTATGGCCAGGGAAAGCTGCCGATCGGGAACGACCACGGTGGCGGTCTGGTTGTCGTCGGAGAATTCCACGTCGACCACTTCCGACGGGCTGAGGGCCTTGGCGATGAATACTTTCGCGTCACTGTCCCAAGCGACAACGTCGATCTTCTCGCCTTGAAGTTCGTTGACAATGCTTTGGATCCGGTTTCCGCGCACACCGATGCAGGAGCCAACGGGATCTATTCCCTGCTGGGTGGCGTTGACCGCGACCTTGCTGCGGACGCCGGCGTCTCTGGCGATGGCTTTGATCTCCACAACGCCGTTGTAAACTTCCGGCACTTCAATCTCAAACAGACGTTTGAGCATGTTGCGGTGGCTTCGGGAGACCAGTATCTCTGGCCCCTTGGGGGAATTCCGCACGCTAACTACAAAGACCTTGGTGCGTTGGCCCTTTCGGTACCTTTCGGTGGGAACCTGCTCTTCGAAGGGAAGGATGGCCTGGGCTCGACCGAGTTCCACCGTGACAGCTCTGCCGTGCTCCGGCTGGTCAATCACGCCTGATACGATGTCGCCTTCGTGTTGGAGGAATTCCTGGAAGAGAAGCTCACGTTCGGCTTCTCGCAACCGTTGCAGCACCACCTGTTTGGCGGTCTGGGCGGCTATGCGGCTAGCATTGTGGGGGAGCGGCTCTTCGGATGCCACCTCATCGCCCAGATCGGCGCTTTTCTTGATCATTTGAGCGTCGGCTACACTTATCTCGCGTTCAGGGTCCTCCACTGATTCCACCACGGTCTTGAGCGCGTAAACGTTCACGTCTCCCGTGTTGGGGTTTAGCTTCACCGAAATGTTCTGGCCCGAAGCCGGGTTATCTTTCTTAAACGCAGAGGCCAGCGCAACCTCTATAGCTTGCAGCACCTGCTCCCGGGGGAGGTGGCGCTCCGCTGCTAGCTGGGTCAACGCTATTAAAAAATCACTTTTCATTGCTATGCACCCTCCGGTCAAGCAATTAGCCGACTGGCCTTGTTTCCTTACAGCAAGAAAGCGGGTGGAGCCCGCTTTCAAACAACTACGACTATTTAATGCAAGTATAGCATCGCCATGAGGCCGTTTCAAGGGGCCGTGCCCGGTTTTAGGCGTGGGCCAGCGTGCCTAGATGGGATCCTCCGGCAGAAATGTGGGCGTGGAATATCGCGGGAAAATCGGGCTGTTGAAGCAGGTGTTGACAACTTGGTTGCCGCTAAATGGCCGCTACCACCAGATCTTGCCCTTGGACTCCTTGGCCAACTCTTCGTAGTCCTTCGTCCAGAGGCTGGTGCTGAGGTACTTCCAACCCCCGTCGGCCAAAAGGCATACTACGTTGCCTTCATCCATTCTTTCCGCTTGGCGCATGGCGGCGTAGACCACTGAACCAGAGGATATGCCGGCGAAGATGCCTTCTTGGAGCAGCAATTCCTTGGTGGTGCGGAACGCGTCCAAACTGCTGACCAGCATCCTGGAATCCAGCAACTCCAAATCGAGTATGGGTGGGATGAACCCTTGATCAAGATCTCTCAGTCCGGAGATGAAATCGTCGGGTTCCGGCGCCACTGCCACAATCTTGATGTTCGGATTGTGCTCTTTCAACCGGCGTCCTACCCCCATCAATGTGCCTCCGGTGCCAAGGCCAGCAACGAACATGGTGGTGTCGGGAAGGGTTTCGATGATCTCTTTTCCGGTGGTTTCGTAATGGGCGCCCGGGTTTGCTTCGTTGCCGTACTGGTAGGGCATGAAATAGTCGTGGGGGTGCTTTTCGACCATCTCTTGGGCCACCACAATCGAACCATTAGTGCCCAGAGTTCCATCGGAATTAAAGATCTCGGCACCGTAGGCTTGCAGCAACTGGGCTCGTTCAACGCTGACGTTTTCCGGCATGACCACGGCCACTTTGTAGCCTTTTAATCTTCCCACCATCGCCAAGGAGATGCCGGTGTTTCCGCTAGTGGGCTCCAAGATGGTCCGGTTAACGCTGATCTCTCCGTTGCGCTCCGCCTGGCCGATCATGTTTAGCGCGATACGGTCTTTTACGCTGCCGGTGGGGTTTTGGCCTTCCAGCTTGGCGAAGATACGCACGCCCTCCTTGGGGCTCATGCGCTGCAGTTCCACCATGGGGGTATTGCCAATGGCTGCCAGGATGCCTTTGTAAGCCAGCCTTGTCACCATGTTTTAGTTTTGTTGCTCACGAAATGTCGACCCGTGTCATGGAGAGGTGGGAGCAGATAGTTTGAGGCCAAACGATTTTCAGGAATTTTTTTTGGCCTCAATTGATTGGATGCCTCATTTGTATGGCGGTGTTGTGGTGCGGCAAGCGGGGCGGCGTCTCGTTCTAGCCCCAAAATCGCGTTAATGAGGCAAGAGGACGCCCACCGGCCCACTCCTAGTCTGAACCGACGCCAGCCGCTTCCGGCTCCGCCAGGCCGCAGAATATTTCGTAATCGATGAGTTCTGTCACTGTGGGGTTGTCACCGCACAGCGGGCAAGCGGGGTTTCGCTTGAGCCGCACCTCGCGGAAGTTCATGCTCAGCGCGTCGATGAGCAATAGGCGGGAGCTAAGACTTTCGCCAATGCCCAGAATCAGCTTCAGCGCCTCTGTGGCTTGAATACTGCCCACCAAACCGGTGAGCGCGCCCAAGACGCCTGCTTCAGCGCAGTTGGGCACCATTCCCGGGGGTGGCGGCGACGGGAACAGGCACCGGTAGCAGCCTTGACCAGGAAGAAAGACGGTGGCCTGTCCGTCGAAGATCAGTATGCTGCCGTCCACCAGGGGTTTACCGGAGAGATAGGCGGCGTCATTGACCAGGTAACGGGTGGCGAAGTTGTCCGCCCCATTTATCACCAGGTCGTATTGCCCGATGATGTCCATGGCGTTGTGAGACTCCAGCCGGTCGCCATGCATGACAACGTTGACGTCGGGGTTGTAAGAATTGATGTTGTCACGGGCTGACTCCAGCTTTGGCCGGCCGATGTCGGCGGTGTGGTGCAAAATCTGGCGTTGCAGGTTGGAGATTTCCACCACGTCAAAGTCGACGATACCGATGGTGCCCACCCCTGCCAAGGCCAGGTAAATGGCCGATGGTGAACCCAGGCCGCCAGCGCCAACTATCAGGGCTTTGGCCCCCATCAGGTTCCTCTGGCCTTTGCTGCCCACATCTCCCATGATGATGTGGCGGCTGTATCTTTTGACTTGTTCCGGCGTTAGGGCTAAGGGTTGTTCGGCCATTGTTCCTCCTAAGTCTTGGGCGATGCTCTAGCTTAATCTGAAGACCGGCGGCCTCGAAATCATCGGCCGTTTCGATTCATCCTGCTGGTCTTTTGGGGAAATTCGAATCACATAAAAAAACCCGCGCTTCCCCCACGGGATTTCCCGGACGGGCGCAGGCATGGATGCTGTTGGATTTGCCCGCTCCCTATGTAGGGAGACAGGTACACGGGCAGGTTTGTTTCAAAATCATGAAAGACATCTGTAATTGAGTCTAGTCCCGGCATATGCAGTTGTCAACCGAAGTCGATAATAGGTAACTGTTCAGACTTGATGAGGTGAATTGGCTCAAAGCCGTTGGAAAAACGCTGGCATGGCCGGGGGAGTTGTGGCATACCAGGGAGGTGGACACTGAACTAGACCTGAACGCGGCGAGTGGCGAAACTCTGCTGGAGATAATTGCCGGCCAGCGGGCAGTCATTGCCGATTTGCAAAGGCGGATTGGGGTTCTGGAATCCCGTCCCAACCGGCGCGGGTCGTCGGGGATGCCGGGTAATCAGCCGCACTCCAGCCGGCAAGCGCCGGAGAACAAGGAGCCCAGAAAGCCGCGCCGCCATGGCTTCGCCCGCCAGCGCATGACTCCTACCCGGCGGGTGGAGCATGCCGTGGCGGTCTGTCCCGACTGCGGGACTCACCTGAACGGCGGATGGGTACAGCGAACTCGGGAAGTCATTGAGCTACCGGTGGCTCCGGTAGAAGTGACCGAGCACGCCCTGGTAGCCCGCATCTGTCCGGTATGCCAGCGGCGTCGGCTGCCCAAAGAGGCCCTGCAGGGGGTGGTTCTGGGCCAGCAGCGCCTGGGGGTCAATCTGGTAAGCCTGATGGTGACCCTGCGGGAGGAGGGACGGTTGCCCATAAGAATCATCCAATGGTACCTGGAGAGCGTCCATCAGTTGCACCTGAGTGTTGGCGCCATCGTCGAGGCCGTCCATGGAGTAGCCCGTCAGGCTGAGACGGCGGTGCGAGAGGTGCTCGAGCAAGTCCGCGCCAGTCCCGTGGTGCAGGGCGACGAAACCGGCTGGCGCCAGGACGGGAGCAACGGCTATGTTTGGACCTTCAGCACTCCCAGCGAACGATACTTCCTGCGTCGGGGTCGGGATAAGGGGGTGGTGGATGAGGTGCTGGATTTCTCCTTCAGCGGAGTGTTGGTCAGTGATTTCTACGCGGCCTATAATCACTACCCGGGCCTGAAGCAACGGTGCTGGGCTCATCTGCTGCGGGATATCCATGACCTGAAAGGGTTGTACCCAGAAGACGCTGGGCTGGCTCAGTGGGCCGAGGCGGTTCACCAGGTCTACACGGAGGCCAAGGCCTCGGTCCTTCCCCGAGCCCAGCCAGGCCATCGCACCCAGCTAATGCTGGAGGAGAAACTAATGGTCTTGGCGCGGCCTTTCCTTAAAGATCCCCTGGCGGTTCAGGCCAAGCTCTGCCGGCGCATGGAACGGTTCATCAAGGAACTGTTTGTCTTCGTGTCGGACCCAGCCGTGCCCTCAGACAACAACGCCGCCGAGCGGAGCCTGCGGCATCTGGTAACCAGTCGCAAGATCAGCGGCGGCGCCCGCTCAGGGCAGGGCGCCGACAGCAAGATGACCTTGGCATCCCTCTTTGGCACCTGGCGGGCCAGAGGTCTCAATCCCCTCCTGGAATGCCGCCGGTTGCTCACTTCCCCTCAACTCTGAACAGTTTCAAACAAAGGTAACTGTTCAGACTTGATGAGGTGAATTGGCTCAAAGCCGTTGGAAAAACGCTGGCATGGCCGGGGGAGTTGTGGCATACCAGGGAGGTGGACACTGAACTAGACCTGAACGCGGCGAGTGGCGAAACTCTGCTGGAGATAATTGCCGGCCAGCGGGCAGTCATTGCCGATTTGCAAAGGCGGATTGGGGTTCTGGAATCCCGTCCCAACCGGCGCGGGTCGTCGGGGATGCCGGGTAATCAGCCGCACTCCAGCCGGCAAGCGCCGGAGAAAAAGGAGCCCAGAAAGCCGCGCCGCCATGGCTTCGCCCGCCAGCGCATGACTCCTACCCGGCGGGTGGAGCATGCCGTGGCGGTCTGTCCCGACTGCGGGACTCACCTGAACGGCGGATGGGTACAGCGAACTCGGGAAGTCATTGAGCTACCGGTGGCTCCGGTAGAAGTGACCGAGCACGCCCTGGTAGCCCGCATCTGTCCGGTATGCCAGCGGCGCCGGCTGCCCAAAGAGGCCCTGCAGGGGGTGGTTCTGGGCCAGCAGCGCCTGGGGGTCAATCTGGTAAGCCTGATGGTGACCCTGCGGGAGGAGGGACGGTTGCCCATAAGAATCATCCAATGGTACCTGGAGAGCGTCCATCAGTTGCACCTGAGTGTTGGCGCCATCGTCGAGGCCGTCCATGGAGTAGCCCGTCAGGCTGAGACGGCGGTGCGAGAGGTGCTCGAGCAAGTCCGCGCCAGTCCCGTGGTGCAGGGCGACGAAACCGGCTGGCGCCAGGACGGGAGCAACGGCTATGTTTGGACCTTCAGCACTCCCAGCGAACGATACTTCCTGCGTCGGGGTCGGGATAAGGGGGTGGTGGATGAGGTGCTGGATTTCTCCTTCAGCGGAGTGTTGGTCAGTGATTTCTACGCGGCCTATAACCACTACCCGGGCCTGAAGCAACGGTGCTGGGCTCATCTGCTGCGGGATATCCATGACCTGAAAGGGTTGTACCCAGAAGACGCTGGGCTGGCTCAGTGGGCCGAGGCGGTTCACCAGGTCTACACGGAGGCCAAGGCCTCGGTCCTTCCCCGAGCCCAGCCAGGCCATCGCACCCAGCTAATGCTGGAGGAGAAACTAATGGTCTTGGCGCGGCCTTTCCTTAAAGATCCCCTGGCGGTTCAGGCCAAGCTCTGCCGGCGCATGGAACGGTTCATCAAGGAACTGTTTGTCTTCGTGTCGGACCCAGCCGTGCCCTCAGACAACAACGCCGCCGAGCGGAGCCTGCGGCATCTGGTAACCAGTCGCAAGATCAGCGGCGGCGCCCGCTCAGGGCAGGGCACCGACAGCAAGATGACCTTGGCATCCTTCTTTGGCACCTGGCGGGCCAGAGGTCTCAATCCCCTCCTGGAATGCCGCCGGTTGCTCACTTCCCCTCAACTCTGAACAGTTTCAAACAAAGCTGTTTTCATCTTTCCAGCCGCCTTGCCTACCGAGGACTTTGCCGGGATTTTGTTTTGTAGATCCGGTTAGCCAGCCCCCAGGCAAACGGGAGATTTTGGCGGAATGTTTCTAGAGTTCTCTATATTATTTTAGGGATGATCTCATTTGCTATGGTTTCGATGTGGCGGACCCGGTCTTCCCGCGGGCACGAAACGCTGAATATGATATGCCTGGCTCCGGCGTCTATATACTCCCGCAGCCGCGAAACGCAGTTTTCCACCGGTCCCAGCAGGCAGTAGCGATGAACGATCTTTATGAAATCCGAATCGTACAAATAGCGCCCGCCCAATTCGTTGGCGGCCACCCGGGCGGCTTCTTCCACAGTAGGGTAAATCGATATATAAGGCATGAATGCCCATTCAAATAGGGACATGTCCCGGTCCACTTCCGAAGCGAATTGTTGGATCTTGCTCACGCTCTCCCGGTAGCGTTCCGGGTCGTAAAAATACGGCAGCCAGCCGTTGCCGTGGTTAACCGCCCGTTGCATTGCGGCGTCCCTCCGCCCAGACACCCATATGGGAGGGTGAGGCTCCTGCACGGGATGCGGGTTTATGGCGGCGCCATCCAGTTGGAAGTGGCGCCCCTTAAAATTCACTGATTCTTCTGTCCAAAGATTCGTCAACGCCTCCAGGCATTCGTTGGTCCGCCGCCCCCGTTGCCTCACATCCAATCCCGCAGCCTCAAATTCAACCGGGAATTCTCCGCCGATGCCAACTCCTAGGGTCAGGCGCCCACCGGATGCAATGTCCAGGGTTGTGGTCAGTTTGGCCAAGACCAGCGGGTGGTAAAAAGGGGCCAGCAGAATAGCTGAGAGCAGCCTGATCTTCTCGGTGGCGCCTGCTGCCACAGCCAGCAGTGGCAACACGGCGTGGGTTGGTCCGGGAGGGTTGCCCCGCATGTAGTGCTCGCCGGCGGAGAAATACTCGAAGCCCAACTCCTCCATCCACCTGGCCTGGGATGCGGTCTGCGCCGCGCCCAAAGCCGCTCCAATTCCGAAATGCAGGTCGGGAGTGGTCATGTTGTTTGTCTCCTTGTTTGTCTCCGCGTTCGTGTCCGCCGGGATGTCTGGATGTGACCGCCTTAAAATCAGGAGACGGCGACGGAAAAATCTGGGAAAATTGTGGAATTGCCGGGGGGTCCAAGTCCATGCGGAAATCCCGGCGTGTATGTTACCGTACCCGATATTACAAGCCAACCTGCGCCGGTTCGAATCTCATTCTGGCTACCACTAAGCTTGGTTGGCCGATGAGTGATATTCATCGAGCGCGAAGGATAGGGCGCGAGGCATTAAATGCTGGTGCTGGTTACCGGATCCACCGGCTTCTTGGGCCGCCGGGTAGTGAGTCAACTACAGGAACGGCGCCACGCGGTGCGGTGCCTGGTTCACACCCCTGGTGGTGAGCGACTGTTTCCTGACCGGACACCCGAGTTTTACTACGGAAACGTCTCCGATACTGAAGCTCTGTCGGAAGCCGCCAATGGGGTGGATATAGTCATTCATTTGGTGGCTATTATCCGCCAGACAAGACGGGCGACGTTCGAATCCATAAACCATCTCGGTACAGCCAATGTGGTTGCCGCGGCCAAGCAGGCAGGGGTCAAGCATTTCATCCACGTTTCAGCGAATGGCGTTACAGCCGATACGAAATTCCGTTATCTGTATAGCAAGTGGCAAGGGGAGCAGGAAGTCATCACTAGTGGCCTGCCCTACACGATTTTGCGGCCAACTCTAATGTTCGGTCGGGGAGACGAGTTTCTAAATACAATGGCCGGATTGGCCCGGATATTCCCCGCCGCGCCAATTGTGGGACCGGGACGCAACCGGTATCAACCCATTGAGGTGGAGGACGCCGCGCGCTGTTTAGCCCTTTTGGTAGACCGGGATGATTTGAAAGGCAGGTCTCTAGACATCGGAGGCCCGGAGCAGCTTAGTTACAACGAAATAGTGTCAATCGTGGCGCGGACCTTGGGTAAACGGAGCTGGCGTCTTCACGTGCCGGTATGGTTCGTGTACCTAGCTACGTTGGCGATGCAACTGATCCAACCCCACCCACCGGTCACGATAGATCAATTCAAGATGCTGGGAATCCGAAACGTGGGCGAACCAGGAATCGTGGAAGAAACCTTTGGCTTTACCCCGAAGAGCATGGAAGGTAATATTGAGTATATTCGGTCCGTCACCGTTTCCGACGGTTTGAAGATTGCCATGGGTTCTATGCCTTCGCGGATCCGTAGCCACTGACCGCTTGCCACACCTTGGCGCCACCTTTCCCATCCTGACTGCTTTAGAGGCCTTTGGACTATCGCCAATCCATAGACGCCCTGCTTTCCCTGGTGGACCACGAGCGCAACCGCCAAGGGCCACGTCAGAAAGCGATTGTCGACCTAAGCCGGATGGAGCGGTTCATGGCCCGCCTCGGCCATCCCCAACATCGGTCGAAAACCATCCACGTGGCCGGAACCAAAGGGAAGGGCAGCACCGCGGCTTTGTGTGATTCCGCGTTGCGCGCCGCCGGTTACCACACCGGTTTTAACTCGTCTCCTCACCTCCATCAATTCAGGGAGCGAATCCGTCTCGACTGCCAACCGGTCAGCGAATCGCTGTTCGCCGGCCTGGTGGAGGAACTCTGGCCGCGCCGCCTGGAAGACCCAGACACCGAAAACTCCGGCAACGAAAACTCCGGGGCCGTCACCCTATTTGAGTTCATCACCGGTATGGCCTACCAATGTTTCGCCGAGGCCAAGGTGGACTTTCAAACGATCGAGGTAGGACTGGGCGGGAGGCTGGACGCCACGAATATAGTGACACCCGAAGTCGCGGTGATCACATCCATCAGCCTGGACCACACTGCCATACTTGGCGATACATTGGCGGAAATAGCGGCGGAAAAAGCGGGGATCATCAAGCCTGAATGCACGGTCATCGTCGCCCCACAAGCGCCGGAAGCCCTGTCCACTATCCTGAGGGTTTGCCGCAAACAAAATGCCAATGCCGTGCAAGTGGGCCGGGACGTCACCTGGGAATCCGGCGAAACAGGACGCGACCAATGGTCAGACCAGAGGCTAACGGTGAAGGGCCGGTTTGATGCATATCAACTTGATATACCTTTGCTCGGAGCCTACCAACTTGAGAACGCCGCAACGGCTATTGCCGCACTCGAAGCATTGATCGAAAAAGGACATGCGATTCCAGGCGATGCAATCCAAAAGGGATTCGCGCAAGTATCATGGCCCGGCCGGATGGAAGTGCTGTCTCGCGACCCGCTGTTTGTGGCGGACGGTGCTCACAACCTGCACTCGGTAAACTCGTTGATGGAGTCCGTGGCCAGCAAATCCGGCTCCGGGAGGCTGATCCTGGTGGCCGGTTTCTCCCGGGACAAAAGCGTGGCGGACATGGTCCACAGGCTGTCCGAGACAAACGCGGAGACCGGAGTCCCTCCCATCGTATTCGCTACCCGGTCCCGGCACCCTCGTTCTTTGCCGCCGTCGGCAGTGGCGGCCCATTTCGCCAATGAGGGCATAAAAGCCGTTGAGTCGGCGGCCATGCCGGATGCCGTGGAGCAAGCTTTAGAGGCTGCCGCCACCGGCGATATAGTGTTGGCCACGGGTTCTCTATTTATAGCCGCAGAGGCCCGAGAAGTAATCTTGGGAATCGAATCGGAGGTGTATCCGGACCTGCTTCCCCAAGATTTGAGACAAGAATCAAGTTAAACTATTACCGCGCAATTGATATACATTTATATATACAGTCGGACACGGGAGTAACGGGTGTGGCAAGGGACAGGCGGCGGGTCGTAGTAACAGGCATGGGGGCCATCACCCCCTTGGGACAATCTCCGGAATCGTTTTGGGAAAATCTGGTGGCGGGAAAGTCCGGTGTCGGCCGAATGACGTTGTGTGATCCGACGGACTATCCTTGCCAGATATCGGGCGAGGTTCAGGACTTCGACCCGGTGCGATACATGAGCGACCGGGAGGCTAGAAGGATGGCCCGGTTCTCTCAACTGGCCGTGGCCGCTGGAATGACAGCCGTCGAGGCTGCGAGACTAGATATTTCCCAAGAAGACTCGTTTCGGGTGGGTGTGGTGCTGGGCAATGGCAACGGCGGATTCCCCACTCTGGAGGAGAACTGCCGCATACTGGCTAGCCGGGGCGGAATGCGCATGACTCCCTTTTTCTTTCCCATGATCCTGCCTAACATGGCGGCCGCCAACGTATCCCGTTTCACCGGAGCCAGGGGACACAACTCCACCGCCACCACCGCCTGCGCCGCCTCCAACCAGGCCATCGGCGAGGCCCTGCAAGTGATTCGCCGGGGCGATGCCGACGTGATGCTGGCAGGCGGCGCCGAGGCGGGTATCAGCCAGTTGGGACTGGCGGGCTTCGCCGTGATGCGGGCCCTGAGCACCCGCAACATCGAGCCGGAAAAAGCCAGCAGGCCTTTCGATGCCGGCAGAGACGGTTTCGTCCCGGCCGAGGGGTCCGTAGTCCTCGTATTGGAAAGCCTGGAACACGCGCTGGGACGGGATGCCAATATCCTGGCGGAACTGGCCGGATTCGGTTGCACCAGCGACGCTGCCCATGCCGTGCAGCCCGAGGAAAGCGGGGCCGCCGCCTCCCAGGCCATGAAGCTGGCCCTGGCCGACGCCGGAGTGGAATTGGACCAGGTGGACTATATCAATGCCCATGGCACCTCCACGCCGCTGAATGACGCCCTAGAGACCGTGGCGGTGAAACGGTTGTTTGGGGACCGCGCCTACCAGATACCCATAAGCTCCACCAAATCGATGATCGGCCACTCCCTGGGCGCCTCCGGCTCGTTGGAAGCGGCGGCCTGCGTCAAAACCATCACCGAGGGCATGATCCATCCCACCATCAACTACCAAGATCCGGACCCGGCTTGCGACTTGGATTATGTGCCCAACGAAGCCAGAAAGCAGGACGTGAATGTCGTTCTTTCCAACGCCTTCGGATTCGGCGGCCAGAATGCCTGTCTGGTTTTTCGAAAATTCGATGGGTAAGGCCGGTGAGGACGGGTTGCCGTAACTCGGTGACTTATTTTCCTTGACTGAGCAACGGGGCCTCGCCTAGAATCGAGTCAATCATAGAGGTTGCCCTGCTTGCCTACATGGTGGGTTGCAACCCGGAGCAGCCCGGCGGTGTGAGGGGATTCGATGACCGAAAGGTTGGTGTCTGGAGCGGTCCAGTCCGAAGACGTGGACCAGTCTTTGCGGCCTCGCCAGTTGTCCGATTTTGTCGGCCAATCCCACGTTAAAGCCACCCTGGATATCGGTATCCGCGCCGCCAAAATCCGCCAAGAGCCTCTGGACCACACCATCATTTACGGCCCTCCCGGACTGGGTAAAACCACGTTGGCCCACATAATCGCCCACGAGATGGACGCCGAAATCCGGGTGACGTCTGGCCCGGCTATCGAGCGGGCCGGCGACATGGCGGCCATCCTCACTGGCCTGCAGCCCGGCGACGCGCTGTTCATAGATGAGATCCACCGCCTCAGCAGGGTGGTGGAAGAAGTGCTCTATTCCGCCATGGAGGATTTCTTCCTCTCTTGGATGGTGGGGAAAGGATTAGCCGCCCGCAACATAAACCTCAGGATCAACCCTTTCACCCTCATCGGCGCCACAACCCGCTTCTCCATGATCAGCGCGCCGCTGCGGGACCGGTTTGGGTCGGTGTTCCATCTGGAATATTACCAACCAGGCGACATGGAGATAATCGTGCGCCGCTCGGCCGGCATCATCGGCGTGGAGGCCGACGGGCAAGGTATCAAGGAGATTGCCGACCGCTCCAGGGGAACCCCCCGAATCGCCAACCGGCTGCTTAAGCGCAACCGGGACTACGCGCTGGTCATGGCTGACGGGAAGATCGATGGCCCCGTGGCCAGAGCCGCGCTGGACCAACTCGCGGTGGACAAACTGGGATTGGACCAATCGGACCACCGGCTTCTGACCAGCATCATAGACAAGTTCGACGGGGGACCGGTGGGCTTGGAGACACTGGCGGCGTCGGTCAACGAGGACTCTGACACGATAATGGATGTTTGGGAGCCTTATCTGCTGCAACTGGGTTTCCTGGAACGCACGCCCCGGGGCCGGGTGGCGACGCGGCTGGCCCACGAATACCTAGGCCGGTCTTTTGTTGGTCCCGATTCCGGTCCCGGACGTTCTGATCAAAACCGCCTCTCCGGCTTTTGACCTCTCCTCTGGATTCCGCATCTGGATACCGCCTCTGGGTCTTGACCCGCAACCCCGGATAATCTACCGTTTCCTGACAGCGGCCACCCATCCGGCTTCTCGTATGCGGAAGGTGGCGCCTTTCAATCTCTGACCATCGCTCAGGAGGGAATGATGATTTACGAACTGCGCACCTATGAGACCATGCCGGGCCGGCTGCCCGACCTGAACGCCCGGTTTGCCGACCATACCGTGGGGTTTTTCAAGAGGCACGGAATCCAGGTGGTCGGGTTTTGGACCGAAGAGGTCGGCACCAGCAACAAGTTGGTGTACATGCTGGGCTATGACAACCTGGCCGACCGGGAGGCAAAATGGGCTGCGTTCCAGGCCGACCCCGATTGGAACAAGGTGCGGTCTGAGACTGAGAAAAACGGCCCAATCAACGCCAGGGTCAATAACCGGATCCTGCGGCCAACGTCTTACTCTCCGATGCAATGATCAGGGGCGGTTGCCGGCTTTTGGCGCCGATTGCGCTCGAGGCGGAAATTAAAGCGTTGCGACTGATTTTCAGTTGCTAGGGCAAGGGGTACCGGATACAATACTCCGGTACCCCTTCCAGGCTAGAATCCAAGCTAGACTCAGATGTTGCATTGGCAGGGTTATCCAATGCACTGGCGATGAATCGCAACGTCGATGATAAGGCTCGTTGTGAGTACTCTAGAAACCACTGCAAAATCTCCCATGGGCGCAACGATGACCCCGTCCGAATTGGACGCGCTGGTCTCGTGGATCCTAAAAGGCAATGCCTTGGCAGAAACCGAGGCTGCGTTTCTCGTGGATATAACCAGAGATGGACTTCCCGCCTTGTGCGCCGCTGCTTCGGAGTTGAGGGACCATGGGAAAGGCCGGACCGTTACATTTTCCCCTAAGGTCTTCATTCCCCTCACTATGCTTTGCCGGGATTTTTGCGGATATTGCACCTTCCGCCGAGACCCGGAGTCAGCCGAAGACCTATACATGTCCCCGGAACAAGTCCTGAAGGTCGCCAAAGATGGTCAGGCCTTGGGTTGCACCGAAGCCCTTTTTACCCTGGGAGAGCGGCCGGAACAGCGGTATCCAGAGGCTAAGGAATGGCTGGTCAAAAGGGGTTATCAAACCACTCTGGAATACCTAACCGCCATGTGCCGAATGGTTACTGAAGAGACTTCACTGCTGCCCCATGCCAATCCGGGCACAATGAGCCGGCGGGAAATGGCGGAGTTGCGCCCTTACAATCCTTCCATGGGGTTGATGCTGGAATCCACCAGCCCGCGTTTATACCAAGAAGGAGGCCCCCACGAGTTTGCCCCCAGCAAGAGGCCTCGGGTCAGGCTGCGGACTCTGGAGATTGGCGGCGAATTAGGCGTGCCCTTCACCACGGGGATCCTGGTGGGTATCGGGGAGAACCGGCTGGAGCGCATTGACGCGCTGCTGGAAATAAGGAAGTTGCACGTTGCCCACGGGCACATCCAAGAAGTGATAATCCAAAATTTCCGGGCCAAGCCGAACACGCCAATGGGCAGGGAGTTGGACGCCGACAGCGAAGAATTGATCTGGACCGTGGCTGTGGCCCGTCTGATCCTGGGACCCGGCATGAACCTCCAGGTCCCTCCGAACCTTAACGCCGCGGATTATCAGATCTATCTCGATGCTGGGATCAATGATTGGGGTGGCGTTTCTCCGTTGACCATCGACTTCGTGAATCCCGAGGCTCCGTGGCCCGGCTTGGCGGAACTTAGGGACCGCACCCAGGCCATGGGGTTTGCGCTGCGGCCCAGACTGCCGGTTTATCCGGAATATTTCGACATGGCAGGCGGCTACCTTTCCCAGCAAATGCAGGCTAAGATATCCGGTATGACGGATGATCAGGGATATGTTTTAGGGGGCATCGAGCGATATGCCGGAATCAGCTAAAGATATAGAGTCCCTGTTGGGGCTTTTACAGAAAGATACCGCGGCTGTCCTAAGCAGAGCGTTGGAAGGCGAAGACATCGGCCCGGAAGAGGCCGACCTTTTGTTCGATGCCATCGGTCTGGAATATCACGCTATGGTTATGACAGCCGACGAATTGCGCTGGAGGGCCGTCGGAGACGTCGCTACATACGTGGTTAACCGGAACATCAACTTCACCAACGTTTGCATCAAACGCTGCGGATTTTGCGCATTTAGCCGGGACCACAGGGAAGAGGAAGGGTATTTTTTGCCGGTGGAAGAGATCATCCGCCGCACCAAAGAAGCCATGGAATACGGCGCCACAGAGGTCTGTCTTCAGGCCGGCCTGCCTCCCCAGATGCAGGGAGACCTTTACATAAAACTTTGCGAGGCGATCAAAGAAGAAGCACCGGATGTCCACATCCACGGTTTTTCTCCCGAGGAAGTCCTTTACGGGTCGATCAGGTCTAAGTGGACAATTAAGGAGTACCTTCAGGGTTTGAAAGACGCCGGTGTAGGTAGCCTGCCGGGCACCTCGGCCGAGATTCTCGACCAGGAGTTGCGGGATAAGATATCGCCGGGACGCATCACGGTGGATCAATGGGTAGAGGTGATAACCACGGCCCACGAGTTGGGCATCCCCACCACGTCCACGGTCATGTTCGGGCATGTTGAAACCAACGCCCATCTGACCCGGCACATTGCGCTGTTGCGGGATATCCAGAAAAACTCCGGAGGCATAACCGAGTTCGTTCCCCTGAGCTTCGTCCACTCAGAAGCTCCCATGTTCATGAAGGGGATCGTAGATGACGTTCGGACCGGTCCCACAGGCATGGACGTAGTCAAAGTCCACGCCATTGCCCGCATCATGCTCAACAACTGGATTCCCAACATCCAGGCTTCTTGGGTGAAAGAGGGCTCCCGCATGTCGCAGTTGCTCCTGGCGTCGGGAGTCAACGATCTGGGCGGCACGCTGATCAACGAGAGCATCTCCACCGCCGCCGGCGCACAGCACGGCCAGCTGATGCGCCCCTCCGAATTCCGCCACATGATCCGCCAGGCCGGACGGGTCCCAGCCGAGCGCTACACCACCTATAAGATCAAGCGCCTGTTCGACGATGCTGATGTTGAACTGGACCCCCTGGATTTGGTGGGAGACAACGTGGAGGAAGTGTTCGGTTCGTATCGCAAGCTGGTCAAATTGGATACCTACCGCTTCGTCCATCCCCGCCGGGCGGCAGCCAGTGTGGCCGCGGATGAAGAATGATTGTTTGACCTTGATCTTTCAGGCGGCTGCGTGGCAAGCATCAAACCGGCCGACAACCACGTAAACGCTTCTTCAGTCCAGTTGGCTGGGATTTCAAGGGGCGGCTCCTGAGTTCGCGAAATTCCTGGAACGGCCGGGTTTTGGCGTTGGCCGGAGGAGTGGGCGGCGCCAAACTAGCTTTGGGTCTAGCCCGAATCGTTGAACCCCCAAACCTGGTCGTGGGTGTCAATACCGGCGACGATGAGTGTTTCTACGGGCTTCACGTCTCACCGGACTTGGACACGGTCATGTACACCTTAGCCGGGTTGGCGAATCCGGAGACGGGCTGGGGGCTGGCCGGTGAAACCTTTAAATCGCTGGAAATGCTCCGCCGCTACGGAGTCGACGCCTGGTTCAACCTTGGTGACCGCGACCTAGCCACCCACATAAGGCGTACCCAACTGCTTCGTGATGGGGTTGGCTTATCCGAGGTTACGGCGGATCTGAGCCGGGCTTTGGGTGTCAGACACACCATTGCGCCCATGACCGACGATTCAGTCAAGACCGTTGTCGCCACTAGCGAAGGGTTCCTGGCCATGCAAGAATACTTCGTAAAACGCATGACTGAACCGGCTGTGAAAAACATCTATTACGAGGGCGCCGAATCGGCTCAACCCTCCACTGCCATGGCGGTAGCCTTGGACGCCGGGGGGTTGTTGGTGCTTTGCCCATCAAATCCATTCCTGAGCCTTGGACCGATTTTGGCGGTGCCCGGGATTCGCCGAAGCCTGGAGGTTTTTCCAGGACCACGGGTGGCGGTTAGCCCCATCGTTGGAGGGGCCGCTCTTAGGGGACCCGCCGCGAAGATGATGGTGGAATTGGGGCACGACGCCACTTGCCTGGGGGTCGCCCGCCAATACCAGGAGATCTGCGATTATTTCTTCATCGACGATCAAGACGCTGAATATGCCCCGGCAATCTCAGAGTTGGGAATTCAACCCGTGATAACGTCTATAATCATGCAGTCGGAAGCTGATAAAGTCTCATTGGCCCGGCAAATCCTGGAAATAACGGATCGATAGGCCGATGGTGGAACAATCGCAGCCGATCACTGCAATAATACCCATTAAAAATTTGGCCAGTGGCAAGACGCGGCTGGCGTCGGAACTCTCTCCAGAGCGCCGGGCCAATTTGGTGTTGGGGATGCTGAGCCGGGTGATTTCAGCCATCAAGGGCTCTTCTATAGGCCAGATCTGGGTGGTGGGAGGAGACGAACGCGTCCAGAGCCTGACCATCAAAATGGACGGGCTCTGGTTTGAAGAAATGGGCCGGGACCTCAATGACACCCTCGGTAAAGCATTTGATCAAGCATTTGAGATGGGCCTTTCGCCTTTGTATATTCCCGGGGACCTGCCGTTCTTAAAATCGGCCGACTTGCACAGCCTCGTCACCGCCACTCGCCGGCAGAACAATATCACAATTGCTCCGGCTCGGCGGGACGGAGGAACCAACGGTTTATTGGTCCCGCTGGGAATCCCGTTCCATCCCCACTTGGGCGACCGAAGCTTCACTCGCCATTTGGCGCTGGCCGCCGAATTGGGTGTATCTGTAGCCATGTGCTATAGCCCCGGCCTAGGCTTTGATTTGGACATCCCGGAAGATCTCGTGACTTACCAGCATATCGAGCCCGGACTTCTTGACCGGCTGGCGCCGGAATGATCAATTATCCATCCGTCAAACTCGGCTATTTGGTCCCGACCCGCGGCTTATTGCTGGCCGACCCGGCCCCGCGCGATGCCCAGTTAGTTTTGAGCCTGGCCGCGAAAGCAGAAGAGGGTGGCTTTGAATCCGTTTGGGTGGGCGACAGCCTTACGGCCAAACCCAGATTGGAGCCGCTTTCGGTCTTGGCGGCGATCGCCGCCCGCACCAGCCGGGTGCGCCTGGGAACCGCTGTGCTGCTGGCGGCGCTGCGTCACCCGGTGTTGCTGGCCCAAACCTGCGCGACCATCGACCTAATTTCCGAAGGGCGCCTGATGATCGCCGCCGGGGTTGGAGGAGCGTTCAACGACGCCCAGGTCCATGAATGGCAAGATGCCGGGGTTCCCCAGTCTGGGCGCGCACGGCGTTTGGAAGAGATAATCCAGATCGTCAAAGGTTTGGGCGGCGACAAACCTTTTGATTTCGCCGGAAGGCATTTTGAATTGGACGGCGCCACAATGCTGCCGCGCCCTGTTCAACCCGGCGGAATACCGTTCCTGTTGGCTTGCCATTGGCGGGCTAGAAGGGAGGCGCAATTCCGGCGGGCCGCACGATTTGCCGACGGAATAATCTCGATATCAGATTCTCCCGAAGAATACGCCCAGTTGGTCCAGAAAGTCCGCAGCCTGGCAGATGAGATGGGAAGAGATGCTCACGCACTGGATACCGTGATGTACATGACGGTGAATATGGAATCCGATCTGGCTAAAGCTGAGGCCGACGCCAATAAATTCTTGACCGGATATTACGGCGCCGAGATTTGGGGTGACCGGTGGGGGCCCTTTGGCGGTCCGCAAAGGGTCAAAGAACGAATCGCCGAATACGCCGAGGCCGGTGCCCGAACCGTAGTGGTTAGGTTCGCCTCATTCCAGCCGGAACGCCAGCTAGATATGTTCTTGGATCAGGTCGCCCCGGCCTGGACGTGATCCAACCGATTCAGCAAGCAACTAGACAAGCAACTAGAACGGAGGCTTAACCAGTTGTATCCCATAGACCTCAGTGGCAAAAACGGATTGATCATGGGAGTGGCCAACGAGCGCAGCATCGCCTGGGCCATCGCCGAGATCTTGGGCCAAGCGGGAGCTCGTTTGGCTTTGACCTACCAGAATGACCGGCTAAAAGATCGTGTCGCGCGTTTGGGGGATACACTGGACGACGCCCTTCTCGTGCCCTGCGACGCCACCGACGACCAGCAGATAGCCGATATGTTTGAGCAGGTTGAGCAAACCTTTGGAGAGATCTCATTCCTGGTCCATAGCATTGCCTTCGCCAACCGTGAGGACCTTTCCCGCCCATTCTCGGAAACCGGCCGTGACGGCTTCCGCTTGGCGTTGGAAGTAAGCGCATATTCTCTGATACCCCTGGTCAAGCACGCCGCACCTCTGATGAAGAATGGTGGAAGCGTAGTGACCATGACGTTTCAAGCGTCGCAGCAGGTTTATCCGGGTTACAACGTCATGGGTACTGCCAAAGCGGCACTGGAGCATGAAGTGCGGCAGTTGGCCTCGGAATTTGGGGAGCAGAATATCAGGCTCAACGCAATTTCCGCCGGCCCGTTGGAGACCCTGGCGGCCAGGGGTATCGACGGATTCAGAGACATGAAGCGCATCCACGCTGAAAGGGCGCCTATGAAGAGGAATATCACGGTGGAAGAAGTGGCGCAAACGGCTCTGTTCCTGTGCAGCAACCTTTCCGCTGGAATAACGGGTTCAGTGATCCCCGTTGACGCCGGGTATCACATCATGGCGGTCTAGGCGGGATTGCCTGCCAGAGGGTGATTAGACCAGAGCGTGATTAGCCTAGAGGTCTGGCCGGAAAGCCATTGGCCGGGTTTCGCGCTACGCCAGACAGATGTATTATAGTCTTATGTGGCATGATAGTGTCTGTAATACGGTTCAAGAACCCACTGTTACATCGATAATCGTCGCTAAGAAAACGGCAGCTTGGAGAGAATCGGGGTTTCCGTCCGAGTTTCTAGGCCAATGAGAAGCAAAACTATCCGGTGGATGACCCCGGGTTGATAGTGTTCAAATGCCGCCTGTCTTCGGCGGCCTCCCCGTCCCGGCCCAAACTACCGTAGGCTTCCGCCCGCCGTTCCCAGGCCTCTTTGTAATTAGCGTCCAGGGCAATCGCCTTGGTGAACTGGTCGATGGCCTCTTGGGTCCTTCCCAGGTTGAATAGATTTATCCCCCGTTCGGTCATGCCCGCTGCCGTGGGCGTTCCGCGGTAAACGGGCGCCTCGGGTTGGGGCTCCGCCGCCGTCTCCGCTGCTGTGACGGCTTCCGCGGCCGGCGCCGCAACCGGTTCAGCAGGAACGTCCCCGACAGTTGCGGTCTCGCTGGCCAGCACGGGTTCCGGAGCAACGGGATCCGTTCCAGGTTCCTGGGTGTTTTGTGCGGGTTGTTCGGCGGCGATTCCGGATTCGGGATAGGCCCTGGCAAGTTCCCAGCCGCAACTGATGCAATAACGCTGGCTGGCCGAATGGCTTGATTGGCATTTAGGGCAGATCGATTCTTTGGGCGGCGAATCCAACTGAGGTTGTGGGGCCTTCAAGAAGATCAGCACCAACAGCGGAACCATTCCTAGGAGGCGCCACGGTTCTGGAGGCATCGTCAAGAAAAAAGCGGCCATACCCCAAAGCCAAGGAATTTGCCTGCCCTTGGACCGGGCTAGCCTGGTGGTCCACCACGCTAGCAGTGGGGCCATGATTACGTAAAAGAGGACCATCGGTGGCATGGTGTTGATTCCTCTAGACTTCGAACGCGCCGATCAGGCGGGCTTCCCAAGTTTTGCTGCTTTGAATATATACCGGTAGCGGGCGCCGGGCAACGATGGAGGCTCCGGAGAGGCTCGGGTTTCGATTGGCGCGGTTGGCCAGGCGAGGGCCTCTTTGGCCCATCAGCCTCGCTCTAGGATTCGGTTCGCGGTCCAGGAATCGGTTATCAACGTGACCCGGCTGGGGTCTATGGGGGCGTCAGGACAATTCCCTTTGAAAAAGTGGTATAGCGCCTCTTCTTTTCGGGCCCCGCCTGCCACCATGATCACTTCCTCGGCGCTTTCAAGGATCCTTCTGGGTGCGGTGGACATCGCGTTATTCAGTTCAGTGATGGCATTGGCTATTTGATTGGGAGGATCACCGGCGCCCACGTAAAACAAGACGTGGCAAATATCGGCGATGTTGGCATGCCGGTCGCCATCCTGATCTTGGAATTCCCGTATTGTGGCTAGCGCTTCGCCCATGCTTTCCATCTGCAGCGCTGCGTCGGGCCGGAGGAAATGGTGGCCCGTATTGAGTTGCCCTATTCCTACGATCGCTAGATCGAGATGGGCGTCCTCGTGGCTCGTCTGTTCGGTCTCCCGTTCGCCCGCCAACAGCCAGGAACCGATGTATGTTCTGATGCCCGGAGAGACGTGCAAGATGGTTCCAAGATGGAATACGTTGGCGTCGGCGTCCAAAGGCCGGTTAAACGGCATCGCCCAGGTGCCCATCCATGATCCGCCGCTTAGCGAAAATATCCGCACCCGCTGGTATCCACTCATCCATTCGCGCCGGTCCTTCGCCAGTTCCTCCAGCCTGTCGACAGTCAAAGCGACTCCCCTTCCCGAGGCCAAGCCAATCGTCATTTGAGGCCGCAGACGGTCTATGAGAAACCTGGCGGCGACATCCCCTAATGCTCTATGAAGGTAATCCCCTGCTTGGAACGCGGCCTGAGCCCTTTCATTGGCTGGCGGAATCCGGTAGTCTTCCCCAGTCGCCGCCTCAACGCCGCTGACATGGGCCACCCTGGCCCGCCGAATAGAAGTTTCCCGGGCCAGGCGCTCCCCCAAAGGTTCATCTATCGCTGCCTGCCTCGCTGTCGTTTGGCCGCTCCACTTGTCGATAAGTTCGAACCGGCCCTCTTCCAACCAACCCTTGAGCTTGCGGTGTAAAGTCGTGGCGCCCCCAGGGAAAACGCCAGACAGGAGTTGCAGGCTTTCGCCTTCCAGCTTGTTGCGCCGGGCGATCTCCAACGCAAATCGGTCCAGCGGGTCGTCTTTTGGTGAGGATTGCCGGGGCGAGGTCTGCGGGGATATTTCCATTTTCAATAACCTCACGCTAATATCATGGCATTTGTGAATATTCTACAATTAGATGCAAACTTGGTGCAATAAAATAACCCGTGCGGCAAAATTCTGGAATAATATTCCGCATAATCTTCGGGTGCCCTGAACTTGCCTCACGCCTGACGGTGCTTGATACTGTGGACTACCAATCCTAGGCGCCGTGTGCCTTGCGGGGTTATGGAACGGCTGAATCAGCGGTGGAGGTGGCGCATGTCGGTGGTAGGACATCGAACTACGCTTAAAGAATACGTAACCTCGGAATGGCAAGGTAAAGGCCAGAATCTAGGGCTTGGCGCGGTTATCCTGGCGATCGCCGACGGTTCGCGCCGCGTCCAACAGCAGGTTCAGCAGGCAGCGTTGGCCGATGCATTGGGCGTCACCGGCGAGACGAACACCGGGGGTGATATCGTCCAGCGGCTGGACGCGGCCAGTTCGGATATATTCGTAGAGACCCTCACCCAATCCGGTCAGGTCGCAGCCATAGGCTGCGAGGAGATCGAACGGCCGGTGATCGTCGACGGCGATGTTTCCGATGGTTATATAGTGTTGATGGACCCCCTGGACGGCTCATCCAACATCGATGTAGCGGTAAGCATCGGGTCCATTTTTGGCATCTGGCGGAAGAGGCCCGACGAGACCGTGAACGACGACTCTTTGTTGAGGATTGGCAAGGAGCAGGTGGCCGCCGCGTATGTGGTTTACGGCTCTAGCACCGTCTTAGTGCTGGCCGCAAAAAACAATGTCTCCGGTTTCACACTGGACATCGAGTCTGGCGCCTTTGCGTTGACTCACCCCGGCATCAAGATTCCCGAGGAATGCCCGTATTACAGCACCAACGAGGGCAACAACAAGGTTTTGGACGAACCGACCCGAAAGGCGATAGCCCTTTTAAGGGGCAAGTATTCCCAGCGGTACGTGGGTTCCTTGGTGGCCGATTTTCACAGGAACCTCTTGAAGGGCGGGATTTTCGCCTATCCCGCCGACGAGAACCGTAAGGAAGGACGGCTCAGGCTGATGTACGAGGCCAACCCATTGGGATTTGTGGCGGAGCAGGCCGGTGGCGCCGCTTCGACGGGCTACCAGCGCATCTTGGACATCATACCGCAAGAACTGCACCAACGGGCCCCCCTGATCCTGGGCAACAAAGACGTTGTCGAGGCCACGGTGGCGGTGATCAAAGGCGGCTAGAGGCCCCGCCAATCAGCCTTCAATAAAGCCTAACAGACCAGGATAAAGAGGGAAGGAGGAGTGAATCATGGATAAGCAACGGCTAGTCCAGACCGCTCAGGCGTTGGTTGCCGAGGGAAAGGGTATCCTGGCGGCGGACGAAAGCAGCGGCACCATTAAGAGGCGATTCGATTCCATCAACGTGGAATCAACGGAGCAGAGCCGCCGCGATTACCGGGAGATGCTTTTTCGCACCGCCGGTGTTAAAGAGTTCATCAGCGGCGTGATCTTGTTCGACGAGACTATCCGTCAGAATGGCGCCGACGGGACGCCCATCGTCAAGGTATTGTCCGACCAGGGGATAATACCCGGAATCAAGGTCGATACGGGGACCGTGCCCCTCCCGGAGGCCCCCGATGAGTTGGTGACCGAGGGTCTGGATGGACTGAGGAACCGGCTGAAGGAATACGAAGAATTAGGCGCCGGCTTCACCAAGTGGCGGGCGGTGATAGGCATAAGCGCCACCACCCCCACCTCCTACGGTTTGAACACCAACGCCCACGCGTTGGCCCGCTTCGCTGCCTTGAGCCAAGAAGCGGGCTTGGTGCCAATCGTCGAGCCCGAGGTCCTGCGGGATGGCGATCACGATATTGACCGTTGCTTTGAAGTCACCGAGGAAACATTGAGAGAGGTTTTCGATCAACTGGCTCAACAGAAGGTTCTCTTAGAAGGCATGCTCCTGAAGCCAAGCATGGTTATCTCCGGCGGATCGGCAGCCCACCGCGCCGATCCGGAAGAGGTCGCCGAAAGGACCATCGAGTGCTTCAAGCGCGCGTTGCCGGCCTCGGTCCCCGGAGTGGTTTTCCTTTCCGGCGGCGAGCCCGACAATTCGGTCACGTCTAATCTCAACGCTCTCAACCAGGGCGCCGGCTCAGCGGGGGCGCCGTGGGAACTAAGCTTCTCATTCGGCCGTAGCTTGCAAGGAGAGCCCCTCAAGGCCTGGGCCGGAAAAACGGAGAACACCGAGGCTGCGGCGATGGCCTTCTACACCAGGGCCCGCCTCACCGGCGCGGCCCGTAGGGGAAATTACACGCCGGAGGGATAGGTGGCACTGGGGATAAAGGGAGGGGATTCCCAAATTGGCAATCTAAAAGCGGCCCCTGGAGTCAATCCGGGGGCCCTTCTCTTTGGGTTTGTCAAACCATCGGACATGTCCAACCAGAGCAGAAATCCCATCTGTAACCAAGGGAACATGACCATATTCGCTCGTTGACAGGCATTCAGGGCATGGATAGACTCGCAGTATCTCATTAGACCAAACAAGGATACCGTAGTGGTGAATTCTGGACCAGAATTGCCCTCACCAGAGTACCAAAATAAGCCTTCGCCACCGGCCAGCCCGGCTGTTGATGACGTAACCGGTGTGAGCCTCGCCAGCGAGTTCGAGTCGCTTTCTGCCGGCTACCAGAACGTCATCCGTTTCGCTCAACACCAACACGGCATAAGAATCGTTCCCCTCCAGGAGCTCAAAGGAGGCTTCACCGGCGCCGCTCTTTTCCTGGTTAGTGTATCTTCCAGTAGCTCCGGCAAGCTCGAACACTTGGTTCTCAAGTTGGATCGCCCGGAGGCCGGTGAACCGGACGAACTTGTCCGGCATAAAAGAGCACTGGATCAGGCCCCGCCCGATTTCGCCCGCCACCACATGGCAGAGGTCGCATTCGGCCGGGTTGAGCTCGATGGTTGTATCGCCATTTTAACAGGATTGCGGGGGAGACCCTGCATGGCTATCCGCCTCTTGCCGCCTTTCAACAGCAAAGTCAGGTGCAAGCTATTTTCAGCTTGCTGAATCGGGAAATCCTGACTCGATGGAATGGAATTGAGGCCGGATTTGACCAGGCAGTACACCCCCAAAGTCTGCTTTCCCGGTGGCTTACCCATAAACTGCGCCGGACAATAACCAGCCCAACTCCGCTGCCGATCGGTTAGGCCTCCTTCGCCGCAGAAGTTCAAACCGGCAGCGGCAGTTGGCGGGGCTCTCTGAAAAACTTCTCGATGTTTCCTTCCGGTAAGACAGGAGTTGGCCGAAACCATTTATACCCACACCGAGGGGAATCCATTTTTCCTCACCGAGGTGACCAGGCTGTTGGCCGAACGAGGGGAACTGGAGCAACAAGATGCCAGCAGGCTTCGGGACATCCGGATACCCGAGGGTGTTCGAGAAGCGATTGGGCAGCGCCTCAACCGGCTGTCGGACCAATGTAATCAAACGCTGACTACAGCCTCAATCATCGGCAGGGAGTTTGAATTTAAGCTTCTCAACACACTAAAAGAGGAAAGTAGCGAAGACGTCGTCCTGCAGGCCTTGGAAGAAGCCCTTGCGGCAGGAGTGATCGAAGAGGCAACGGGGAGAATAGGCGGTTATCAATTTACCCACTCCCTCATACAGGAGACGCTATCCCAGGAGCTATCCGCCACGCGCCGGGCAAGGTTGCACTCGCGGATCGCGGAGGCTCTGGAGAAGTTGTACAGAGACGACGCCGAATCCCACGCCGCCGAGTTGGCGCATCATTTCGGCGAAGCGGAGGCCATCCTTGGCCCGGAGCAGTTGGTTCGATACTCGCATCTTGCCGGGGAGCGTGATCTAGCACACTACGCCTGGGAAGATGCGCTGGAGCACTTCCGGCGTGGCTTGGCGGCCATCGGTTCTCCGTTGGAAGGCAAAACCCCCGCCAGAGATTCCGGTGAAGCGGCGCTGCTGTTCGGCTACGGCCGGGCGATGGCAGGCGCTGCCGAGAGGGCCGAATTACAGCACGCAGTGGATATGGTAGGCCGAGCGTTTGATTATTACCATTCGGTTGGAGACATATTCAAGGCGGTGGAAGTAGCCGAGTATCCCTTCCCGGTAACTGCCGGCGGCCGGACAGCATTGGCCACCTTATATGGTCGTGCATTAGAAATGGTTGCCCCAGATTCCCTGACGGCAGCCCGGTTGCTATCGAGTCATGGCGCTGAGTTGGGCCGTGTGGAGGGCGACTACTCAGGCGCCCAGCAAACTTTTGACCGAGCCCTGGCCATCGCCCGAAACGCGGAGGACGAAATCTTGGAGGGGCGAATCCTGGCGGCATCGGGAAACGTGGACATGCACCACCTTCATTTCGAGGAAAGCCTGGAAAAGGCTTTTAGGGTCATCGAGGTCGCGCAGGTTACTGATGACTTCCGTTTGGAATTGGATGCCGGGCTAGATGCGGCACGTGTCCTGATCTACCAGGGTGACTCGGAACGAGCCAGGCGACAATCCACGGCCTGCCTAGAGTTAGCGGAGAAGCTCCGAGAACGCTCGCGGCTGGGCTCTTGCGTGCCGCGCCGACGCAACGCTGTACCGCCTTCTGGGGGAGTGGGACCGTGCCCGTGCCATCAGCGACCGTGGACTGGCGGTGTCGCCGGGGGATGTCTCTCTTTTAGCAGACCGGGTATTGCTGGAGTATGAGCTTGGGAAATGGGAGATGGGCCAGGCATTTTTGGATCGATTAGTGGAAACCCTTCGAGGATCCCCGGAAAGATCAGGAATCCAGCATGCCAGACCGGCAGCGGTTTTACCTTATATCGCCCGGTTGACCGAATCCTTTGACCTCTTGGATTTAGCCGTCACCGCCGCTGGGAATGTTCTGGAGTCACCCGTTTCCGAGCCGATTTTCGCAGCCGGCGCCAGAACTGGCGTTGCGTTGGTCGCGATTTTGCGGCGGGATATCAAGCTTGCTAAAACCCACTACGAATTGCTGGCTTCAGCGGTCCCGATCCTCGGAGGGAATTCTATAAATAACTATCGGCTCCGGGGACTCCTGGCTCAGACGATGGGGAATCTGGACCAGGCAGCGGCCCATTTCGAGGATTCCCTGGTCTTCTGCCGCAAGGCGGGCTACCGACCCGAGGTAGCCTGGACATGCTGCGACTACGCTGACCTGATCCAAGAACGTGATGGTGAAGGAAACCGGGCCAAGGCTGCGGCCCTGCTGGACGAGTCCCTGGCCATCTCCAGCGAGTTGGGAATGAGGCCGCTGATGGAGCGTGTAGAAACTCGTCAAAAACCAGCCGAGGCCCAGCCAGTCCGGGCGCTTGATAACCCAGACGGCCTTACCCGTCGGGAAGTCGAAGTTTTGCGGTTGATCTGCGGCGGGAAAACCGACCGGGAGATTGGTGAGGAACTCATTATCAGCATCAAGACCGTGGGCAACCACGTGAGCAACATCCTAAATAAGACCGGTGCGGTCAACCGCACAGAGGCGGCAACCTATGCCGCCCAGCACGGTTTGGCGATACCTCCATCCGCGGGCGAAAGCTAACATCCACCAAAACCGCCGGACCACGTTCCAGTTTTGGTCTCCATCTAGTCTAGTCTTCAGGCTGCTTCTCCTCATATCGAACCACAATTCTCTAGGTCCGATCCATATCTAAGCGATCCTTTGTGGGTTCGCCGGTAGACGGCCATGCGTGGCAACTACGACCCTAACCGGCTCTTCAACGTCTAATCTCTAGCCCATATAGGGAGGTCTCCCTACTACCCTCAATCCGCCTTGGAATTCCCTTGTTTTCAAAGATGAGGAGCCTCCCCCATGTGCGTTTCTTTCTCTCCCGCTACGATGACATCACAACAAATCGAGAGGTGAAGACAGAGATGGCAACTACGACGAACATCCAAACCACAGGAATCCAAGCCATAGCAGCAGCCCATTGTGAGGATTGCAACGCGTCATGGAAGCCACTAAGGCGGCAGGTGCGGGAATGCCCGGCCTGTGGATCAGACAAGAAATAAATTGCCGAAAGGTAAAACGTTCAGGAAAGCCTGTTTCGGCAATGAGGAACAATATAGGAGGCGATAGCCATGACAACTATGACGATGGAACCAGGTAGAGACGAGGCGATCAGCACAAGTTCCCTCGGACATGGAGAGATTCTGGTGGCAAGTAAATTTCTGGATGAGCGGATCACCGTCGGTAAAGAATATGTAGTTCGCGCCATTGGACAAAATAAGTATGCCGAGTTTGTAGGAAGTTTGGAGTTGATAAGGGCCGGTTACGGCTGGTGCCTGACCTTCGACGAGGTGAGACATATATCCAGTGACGGTAGCCTCGCACCTGACGAAGAGCCGGGTCTAGCCACGGTTTTTCCTAAAGAGGCTTCATTTACCATCTACGCGGATAGCGCGCCAGAGGGGTATGGACTGCAGGATGTCTAATATCGAACGGCCTGCGCCGAACTACTCCAAGGAGGTGAAGATGACAGCTATAACAGTAATCCGGGCCACATCGAATTTTTCACTAAATATGTAAATACTCCCCGTCCGAGCTATGGTTCCAAATCTCCACTCAACCACATCAATAGATTTATGGAGTGCTATGAGTTACAAAGCTGAGTACATCTGGATTGACGGACAAAAACCAACCGCTAAGCTGAGATCCAAGGCCAAAGTTATCGCCGAAGGCGAAGAACCGCCCATCTGGGCCTTCGATGGGTCCAGCACCAACCAAGCCACCGGCGACCAGTCCGACTGTGTTTTGAATCCGGTTTTCGTTTGCCCCGACCCGGTACGCGGGGGAAACAACAAATTGGTCATGTGCGAGGTGCCCCTCACCGACATGACGCCCCATCCCTCCAACACTAGGGCCGCCTGCGCCGAGGCTTCCAAGAATTACGCTGAGCTGGATACATGGTTCGGAATAGAGCAGGAATACACCTACTTCGACGGCATAAAGCCTCTGGGTTGGCCGGACAATGGTTTCCCCGCTCCCCCAAGGCGGTTATTACTGCGGTGTGGGCTCCGATGAGGTATTTGGGCGGCCAATCGTGGAAGCCCATCTAGACGCCTGCATTTATGCCGGATTAGCCATCGCCGGGATCAACGGAGAGGTCATGCCCGGTCAATGGGAGTTCCAGATCGGCCCCGTGGGAACCCCGACTGTAGGCGACCACCTTTGGGTTGCCAGGTGGCTGCTCTACCGGATAGGCGAGCAATTCAACGTTAGCGCGACGCTAGACCCCAAGCCGGTCAGGGGAGACTGGAACGGCGCCGGCGCCCACACCAACTTCTCCACCGTCACGATGAGAAACGACTACGACGCTTGTGTCGCCGCCGCCGAGGCATTGGGGAAAAACACCGAACTCCACATCGCCAACTACGGCGACCGGATCGAAGAACGGCTGACCGGTGAACACGAAACCTTGTCCTACAAAGAATTCAGATGGGGCGTCTCGGATCGTGGCGCTTCCGTCAGGATTCCCTGGCAGGTGGCCCGGGACCGGAAAGGCTACATCGAAGACCGCCGGCCCAACGCCAACTGCGACCCGTACTTGGTGACCAGGCTCATCTTGGACTCTGCGGCGCCGCCACCGGGAGGTAGTCTAGAGGTCTGCGACCCGTACTTGGTGACCAGGCTCATCTTGGACACCGTCTGCGGCGCCGCCACCGGGAGGTAGTCTAGAGGTCTGGCCGGAAAGCCATTGGCCGGGTTTCGGGCTACGCCAGACAGACGTATTATAGTCTTATGTGGCATGATAGTATCTGTAATACGGTTCAAGAACCCACTGTTACATCGATAATCGTCGCTAAGAAAACGGCAGCTTGGAGAGAATCGGGGTTTCCGTCCGAGTTTCTAGGGGTCCCGATCTCTGGGTTTCTTGACGGAAAATTGGAAACCCCCAACTTTAGACGAGAAAGGTTGGGGGTTCTTGGCTATCTCAGGGGAAACGTTATTGGTCAATCCGGATAGAAAGATCCTTCAATTGGTCCGGGTCCACGGGGGCCGGGGCGCCGAACAACAGGTCGTTGCCGCTTTGGGTCTTTGGGAAAGCGATCACGTCCCTGATTGAAGTCGTGCCAGACAATATAGCCACCAGACGGTCGATTCCGGGGGCGATTCCGCCGTGGGGCGGCGCGCCGTACTCGAAGGCTTCCAGTATCTGGCCGAAAAGCTGGTCCATAGACTCTTGGCTGTAGCCCAAAATCTGGAATATTTTTTCCTGCAAGCTCCTTCGGTGTATGCGGATACTACCGCTGGCGAGCTCCGACCCGTTGCAAACCAGGTCGTAGGCTTTGGATTTCATGCTGCCCAAGTCGTCGCCGTAGAGTTGGTCTTCTTCGCCATCTGCCGGCGACGTGAAGGGATGATGAGATGGGTCCCACCGGTTTCCGTCCTGGTCCCACTCAAACAGGGGGAACGCGGTTACGAATGCGAATGCCAAAAGGTCTTCGTCCGCCAGTCCTAAACTTTCGCCCATGTGGCTCCGCATCACGCTGAGCCATTGGTTGGCTGGCTTGGGATTCCCCGCCATCAACAAGATGGCGTCTCCCGGTTTGGCGCCCATTTGCGACGCCAGCCTGATGCTCCATTCCAGCGGCATTCGCAGTCCTGAAGACAGCACCACGTCCTCGTCCGTGAGACTGGAAAGATCGCCCGATCCGCGATACCTGACATGGGCCAGTCCAGCCGCTCCGGTTTCCTTGGCGGTATCTTCAAGTTGGCGCATCTCAGACTGTGTATAGGACCCGCATCCGGGAATCACGAACCCCTTTACTATGCCTCCTGAACCGATGGTGGAGGTGAACACCCGGAACTCGGTCCCGCCGGCCAGTTCGCTTACATCGGTCATCGTCATCTCGAAGCGCAGGTCTGGCTTATCGCTTCCATAACGGTCCATAGCTTCGGCATAGGATAAACGGGGGAAGGGGGTGATGACGCGCTTGCCGGGACTCACCTGGGCCACCAGTCCGGTGTACAACTCCTCAGTAAGCTGCAGGATGTCCTCTTCCTCGACGAAGCTCATTTCCAGGTCGAGCTGGGTGAATTCCGGTTGCCGGTCGGCCCGCATGTCTTCGTCGCGGAAACAGCGGGCGATCTGGAAATACCGCTCCACGCCGGAAACCATCAATAATTGTTTCATCTGCTGGGGCGACTGGGGCAGAGCGTAGAAGTTGCCGGGGTGGCGCCTGCTGGGAACCAAGAAATCCCTGGCGCCTTCCGGAGTGCTTTTGATCAAAATCGGCGTCTCGATCTCGATGAAGTCCCGGTCGCTCAGGAAATCTCTGATGTATTTCACTACGTTGTGCCGCAGTCTAAGGTTCCTGAGCATGGACGGGCGGCGCAGGTCCAGATACCTGTACCGCAAACGCAGGCTCTCGTCAGCCCCGGAATCCTCATTGATATAAAAGGGCGGCGTTAAAGATTGGTTGTGGACTACTACCTGGTCGGCGACGACTTCGATGGTCCCAGTGGCCATCAAGGGATTATCCGTGTCTGGCGGGCGCCGCTGGACCTTCCCGCGGATCTCCACTACCCATTCGGATCTTAGGTTTTCGGCCAATTTGTAGGCGTCGGGAGACAATTCAGGATTGAAAACGACTTGAACGACCCCAGACCGGTCGCGCAGGTCTACGAAGATGATTCCCCCGTGGTCCCGCCTCCCGTCTACCCAACCGGCAAGCACCTGTTTGGTGTCGATCTGGGCTTCCCGGAGGGCGCCGCAATCCGCGGACTTTAACACAGGCATACTCCAAATGAAGACTTTGATTCGAGCGCTTTAAAAGCGAAGTTATATTCAGGTTAGCGGCGCCGCGCCGATGACACAAGGTGTTTGGCGCCGCCGACAGCCGGGTTTAAATGGACCAAAGGGCAGTCCGGTTGCCGGTCCGCTGACAAACGCGGCTTTGCGGCTAAATCCCGGAGAATTTTTCGAAGATGTTTTCCAACGGGCTGTCGCCGAACAGACTGGGGCCGGACATATTCGCCACGGCTTCCGCCAATTCGCCGGGGTCGCTGACGGTAGGGAGACAAAGAGTGTCCAAGCAAACATGGGCCTGAGCCGCGATTCCGGCTTCTTCCGCAGGTATGGGTTTGACCTCCAAGTTGGGGCAATCGAGCCGGTAGGCGGCCTTTAACATGGCCGTGGCGCCGAGGTCCCCGCGCGTACCCTCCACCGTCACCTCCACGGGCGTATGTTTCAGTCGATGAACGGCCACACCGAAAGGGGCGGCGAACTCGCCGTACTCCCGGTAGGTTTGGACGAAGGCGCTAAGCGTCGTCTCAGCAACCTGGCGATAGTCGTCGTTCCGCGTCACCTGGTGAAGCTTCAAGAGGGCCAACACCGCCGCAGTATTGTCGGGAAGCGGCTTCTCCCGAATCTCCAGATGCCCAACCGGGTTGTCTTCCTGTTCAATATCAAAGAACCCGCCATCTTGCTGGTCGAAGAACCGTTCCAGCATCCCGTTTGCCAGGCCGGTTGCCCGGTCCAAATAGCTTTCCAGGTTGGTGTAGGCATAGGCCGAAAGGTGAGCGTTCACTAGATGGGCCCAATCCAGTAGCAATCCTGCCGGGCCATACACCCCTGACCGGTCGAACATGTGGCCCACATCGCCAGATTGAGCCGTGTCATCCATGGCGCCCAATACTTGGAGGGCTGTCTCTCCCAACTCCGGCCGCTCCAACCGCCAAGCTGCGTCGAGAAGAAGCGCCACCGCCTGGGCGTTGCCGCTGGTGTAGCAAGACGGGTCCACCCGCGGCCTGGTTTGTTCCCGGCGCGATTCTAAAGGCTGGGAGAAATATTCAGAATGGGCGCCCTGGCTTCCGTGATAACCGGGTGCCGCGTTGTCGAACAGGTGCTCCATGATGTAATCGATGGTTCGGGAAGCCACGCGGCAATAATCATCCCGGTCCATCAAGAATCCGGCGTCCAGATACACCTGCGCTAGGCCCACGTTGTCTTCCAGCAGCTTTTCCCATTGAGGATCTCCCCAATCTGAAGCGGCGCAATGCCGGAAGAAACCGCCTTCTTCCTGGTCGTTGAGAGGGGATTCCGCCATCCGGTCTAACGTTTTTTCCAGCATCGCCCGATAGAAGGGCTCCCTGGTGGTGCGCGCCAAATGGATAACGAATTGAATCACTGGGAAGTTGGGGAATTTTGGTTGGTTGCCGAAGCCGCCGTTTGCGGAATCATATGCGCCCGCCACCACCCGGGCGGCCTGATCGACTAAGGCCTCTTCAACTTCGGGTCCGGCCGCGCCCCGGGCTGCCGTATCCCGGCGGTGGCGGTGCATCTCTCTAGCCTGCTCATATAACCGGGGTCGGTCCTCGGCGTAGGCCTGCTGGATCTCTCCCATCATGGCCATGAACTGGTCCGCCGGCAGGTAGGTCGCGCCGCCGATGATCCCGCCGTGGCCGGTCAAGAACGCGGTAGTGGGCCAGCCGCCAACGTTGTATCGGGAATTGATGTCGGGCCGTTGGTCGCTGTCCACCCGCACGGCAACATAGTTGTCGTTCAGAAATTTGGCCACGTCCGGGTCCGAATAGGTTGTTTCGTCCATGACGTGGCACCAGTAGCACCAAACGGCTGAGATAGACAGCAACACAGGTTTATTCTCGGCCTGGGCCCGGTCGAAGGCGTCGTTTCCCCAAGGCTGCCAGTCAACCTGATCAGCCTGATTCGGATTGGGCGAAAACCGGAATGAGGTCAAACAATCTCCATGGTGGAATGCCTGTTGGCAGGACATCTGGACCGGTGGCTAACGTTAGCATAGGGGCTTAGCGTTTTCAACGGTGGTTGGGTGGGTATATTTAATTTTAAGCTCATCCACCCTCCACCCCATCCCTGTCATATTGTGCCGGCCGTGTTTAGAACATCACGGGCACGGGTAACTGTTCAGACTTGATGAGGTGAATTGGCTCAAAGCCGTTGGAAAAACGCTGGCATGGCCGGGGGAGTTGTGGCATACCAGGGAGGTGGACACTGAACTAGACCTGAACGCGGCGAGTGGCGAAACTCTGCTGGAGATAATTGCCGGCCAGCGGGCAGTCATTGCCGATTTGCAAAGGCGGATTGGGGTTCTGGAATCCCGTCCCAACCGGCGCGGGTCGTCGGGGATGCCGGGTAATCAGCCGCACTCCAGCCGGCAAGCGCCGGAGAAAAAGGAGCCCAGAAAGCCGCGCCGCCATGGCTTCGCCCGCCAGCGCATGACTCCTACCCGGCGGGTGGAGCATGCCGTGGCGGTCTGTCCCGACTGCGGGACTCACCTGAACGGCGGATGGGTACAGCGAACTCGGGAAGTCATTGAGCTACCGGTGGCTCCGGTAGAAGTGACCGAGCACGCCCTGGTAGCCCGCATCTGTCCGGTATGCCAGCGGCGCCGGCTGCCCAAAGAGGCCCTGCAGGGGGTGGTTCTGGGCCAGCAGCGCCTGGGGGTCAATCTGGTAAGCCTGATGGTGACCCTGCGGGAGGAGGGACGGTTGCCCATAAGAATCATCCAATGGTACCTGGAGAGCGTCCATCAGTTGCACCTGAGTGTTGGCGCCATCGTCGAGGCCGTCCATGGAGTAGCCCGTCAGGCTGAGACGGCGGTGCGAGAGGTGCTCGAGCAAGTCCGCGCCAGTCCCGTGGTGCAGGGCGACGAAACCGGCTGGCGCCAGGACGGGAGCAACGGCTATGTTTGGACCTTCAGCACTCCCAGCGAACGATACTTCCTGCGTCGGGGTCGGGATAAGGGGGTGGTGGATGAGGTGCTGGATTTCTCCTTCAGCGGAGTGTTGGTCAGTGATTTCTACGCGGCCTATAACCACTACCCGGGCCTGAAGCAACGGTGCTGGGCTCATCTGCTGCGGGATATCCATGACCTGAAAGGGTTGTACCCAGAAGACGCTGGGCTGGCTCAGTGGGCCGAGGCGGTTCACCAGGTCTACACGGAGGCCAAGGCCTCGGTCCTTCCCCGAGCCCAGCCAGGCCATCGCACCCAGCTAATGCTGGAGGAGAAACTAATGGTCTTGGCGCGGCCTTTCCTTAAAGATCCCCTGGCGGTTCAGGCCAAGCTCTGCCGGCGCATGGAACGGTTCATCAAGGAACTGTTTGTCTTCGTGTCGGACCCAGCCGTGCCCTCAGACAACAACGCCGCCGAGCGGAGCCTGCGGCATCTGGTAACCAGTCGCAAGATCAGCGGCGGCGCCCGCTCAGGGCAGGGCGCCGACAGCAAGATGACCTTGGCATCCTTCTTTGGCACCTGGCGGGCCAGAGGTCTCAATCCCCTCCTGGAATGCCGCCGGTTGCTCACTTCCCCTCAACTCTGAACAGTTTCGGGCACGGCCAAGCGTGATTCCATCATCGTGACAATGATAATAGGTCATATATTGCGACATGGTGATAGATGCATTAATTTCTTGATGCTTACCACTAATCTTGACACTTATTATGATTCGCAATACTATGGCAAAAGAATCAAGCAGTATGGAATCCATTAGATAGCCTTAAATAGACTTGGTTGAATTATTGATTGGAGGTGGATTATGGCAGCGCCACAAATCGCAAGCGCTTTGCTTGGTCCAGGCTTCGTCTGGCAATTCGCTCAGGTATTGGTGGAACTTTTGCGATTCTGATCCAAGCAGGTTCGCGCGCTCTTCCCAGGAAACCATATAGTTCCTCATTGGCATCGGATTCTAATCCATGACGATGGTGAGCCCTTGCACAGGGCGGATCAGTATTCCGAGTGGCGGTCCACTACGGCGATAAGCGGCTCTTCCTCCGCAAATAGGCGGATATTCTCACTCCAAAAGTCAACCATGCTTTTACCGAATCCATCGGTCCCGGGGCTAACGTGAGGTGTAATGATCACGTTGGGCAAAGACCATAAAGGGCTATCCTGTGGTAATGGTTCCACGCTTGTCGTATCGAGACCGGCGCCGGCAATACTGGCGTCCTCCAGGGCAAGAATCAAGGCCTCTTCGTCCACCAAACCTCTGCGGGCCACGTTTATGAGGTACGCCGTTGGTTTCATGGCTGCCAGTGCCTCTCCATCGATGATTTTTTCGGTGGCGGGTGTTCTCGGCAGACAAAGGGCGACAATATCGGCCTCGGCTAAGACACCCATGAGCTCAAATCGTTGGAAATAACGGTCAATGTCAGGATTACCGCTGCTAGAGTGGGTCATACCCAGAACCTTCATGCCGAATCCAACTTTGCAGATACGGGCAAGGCTCCCGCCTAAACTACCCACGCCCAGGATGGCGATGGTCTTCCCCAGCATCTGGCTCATAAACGGAACATCATAGTCCGACCGGCTCCAGAAGTGGTCGGACTGGCTTTTCATATATCCCCGTAGATCTCTCGCCAAAGCCAGCATCAACATCACGGCGTGTTCGGCCATGAGCGAGCCCAGCGGCCCTTTTGAAGATGTCATCATCACTTGCTCGGCGGCAATCAACTCTGAGGTCAAAACCCGATCTACGCCCGCGGCGGTACACTGAATCCAGCGGAGCTTAGATTCTGGCTTGAAGACCTCCGGTGGGAACTTAAAATCGGCCTGAATTATTGCAGCATCGGCTTGCTTCACCAACATGGCAAACTGATCTCTGTCGTATGATCGTTCGACATGTACCTGAGGATGAGCTTCCGACAATTTCTCCAGATTCTGCTCGCCAATCAAATCACGCATCGTTGGAGGTATCCCCAATACGACGAACAACTCTTTTGAAATCATCTTGTCCATGATGAACCTAGAAGTCTGGCCGGAAAGCCATTGGCCGGGTTTCGCGCTACGCCAGACAGACGTATTATAGTCTTATGTGACATGATAGTGTCTGTAATACGGTTCAAGAACCCACTGTTACATCGATAATTGACGTTAAGAAAACGACGACTTGGGGAGAATCGGGGTTTCCGTCCGAGTTTCTAGCTGATCTGCGATCACAACGTGTATGGATAGGGCATAGGATCCACGGGCACTTCTATCAACGATGGCGCGTCGACGGTTAGCGCCTCTTTCAGCGCCGACTCCAGTTCTACCGCGCCGTGGGCCCTCACGCCCCGGGCGCCGTAAGCCTCGGCCAATTTTACGAAGTCCGGGTTATGCAGCTCGGCGCCGTAGGACCGGCCTTCGAACCGGGTTAGCTGGTCCCGCAGTACGTTCCCGTAGGCGTTGTCGTTGAATATTACAACCACCGCGTTGATGCCGTGTTGGACCGCAGTGGCGAGCTCCTGAGAGTTGAACAGGAAACCCCCGTCGCCGGAAAGGGCCACCACAGCTTTATCAGCCTGGGCCACTTTCGCGCCCAACGCCGTGGGGTAGGCATAACCCAGGTTGCCAAAGTAGGACGACGTCAGATAGGTGCGTGGCTCGTACACCGGGAAGTGGCTGCGGCTGTAGTAGCCTAGCTGGGTCATGCCGGAGATCAAGATGCCGTCATCGGGCATGGCCGAGCGGACGGCGTTCAGCAGGGATTTTTGAGGCTCCACGGTCACATGGGACTCTTCGCGCCGGGCTTTCTCCGCTTCTATCTCGGCCTTGCGGCTTTCCCGGGCGGGCATTTTCTCGGAAAGAGCGGTGAAGATGCTTTCCATGGTTTGGCGGGCGTCGGCGTTTATGCCGTAGGTGTCCGAGTAGTTACGGCCCAACTCCTCGGGGTCGATGTCTATCTGGATGACCTTTTGTCCTTCCAGCAGTTGCGGCGTCGCCAGCCGCGTGCCCACTGCAAGGATCAAGTCATGGCCGAAAGTGGCCTGGCCGATGACATCGTTGCGCATGAATAGCCCGCCCATCGACAGATAGTGCTTGTCTGAGACGGCGCCCTTGCCTTCAGCAGTCATCACGACGGGGGCTTGGAGGTGTTCGGCCACTTGCACCAGGGCTTGAGACGCCCCGGACGATATGGCGCCGCCTCCCACCCAAATCAGCGGGTTAGCGGCCTCGGCCAGCATCCGGGAGGCCGTGGCTATCTGTTCCGCGCTGGCGGTGGGTTGCCGGGGGGATTCCGGCTCTATCAGTTCAATATCGGCGACTTCCGCCAGCGTCTCCGGCGGAACCTCGATCTCCACCGGGCGAGGACGGCCATGTTTTAGGTGATAGGCGGCTTCGTGGACCATGGCCGGGATCTCCACCGGATCAAGGGCCCGGCGGGCGAATTTGGTGACAGGCCTGATCGAATCCATTTGATCGTTGACCTCATGGAGCATTCCCCGGTTTCCCCCGATGAAATCCCTTTCGATCTGCCCGCAAACCACCATGACGGGGGATGATGCGCTATAGGCCGTGCCAATGGCGGCCGAAGCATTGAGTAGCCCCGGTCCGGGCACCATCAAGCAGGTTGCGACGCCTTCGCCTCCGGCGCGGGCATAGCCGTCGGCCATGTAAGCCGTAGCCTGTTCGTGCCGGGTGGTGATGAACCGGATCCCCGGTTCCTTGGCCAATCCGTCCAGCGCGTGATAAAGCTGGACTCCGGGCAATCCGAATATAATCCGCACTCCTTCCAGGTACAGGGATTTGGCCAAAGCCTCTCCGCCGGTCATTTTAGGCATAATATTTTTCCTTCAGTGTTTTTATTTTGAGGCTGAGGCGCCACCTAGATTGGGTAACGGCGCCGGAAAGCCGAGTCGTATTTTAGCACTGGATCGGGGATTAACTAAGGATGTCTGTCGGGCATGGTAACTGGGTTACCCCATGGGGTTGGCGCCGGGGAATCCGAGCGAAAACTGTCCGTGATTTTCGTAGGCGCGGTCACTGACCATCTGATGCTGAGCCGCCGCGTTGATGTCGCGCAAGCATTTCTGCAAAACGTGGGAGCTGTACATGGCGGTTCCGCCTCCGAATCGGAACGCTTGGGCAACTACATCCGCCGCCACCTCGGTGCAATAGGTCGCCGACGCCCGCATGCGGGCCTGCAACGGTGCTGGCGGAGTGATGTCGCGGCAAGCTGATGCCCAGGCTTCTTCGATGGTCTCCAGAGCCAAGGCTCGAGCCGCCCGCAGCCGAAGGTCGGATTCTCCCAGAAAACGTTGGAACGATCCACGATCGGCCACCAGCGACATGCTGCCCAAATAACCACGTCTCTTGGTCTGAGCCAATTCGGTAACCGCATCCAGCGCTCGGCGTCCCACTCCCAAGGCGAATCCGCAATGGCCGGTGGTCTGGGTCCCCGGCCGGCCCAGCAAGTAGGCAGCCCCGCCGCGCTGAGGGCGTGCCTCGGCCCCACTCCAAGTGAATCTTTCGGGCACAAAGGCTCCGGTCAGCGAGTATTCACAGCTTCCGGTTCCCCGTAAACCCACCACGTGCCAGTTGTCGTGGATCTCGACCTGGGATGTAGGGACTGCGATGCGGATCCTTTCGGGAGAATCGGGACCCCCTCCCACCACCGTGGCCCCGCCGGAAACCCACTGAGAATGTCTGATACCGCTACCGAAGGCCCATCGGCCGGAGACGCGGTAGCCACCGTCCGCCGGTATGGCTTCGCCGCTAAAGGCAGCCACGCCGGCTGCCTTGGGCGCCCTGCCTGCGGCGTATATCTCGGCGATGGCCTCGTCGGAGAGAAAGGCGGATAGATTGGCCAGGCTTCCGGCGCCGATCATCACACACCAGCCAGCCGACGGTTCGATGCGGCTGGCGGCTTCTATGACGTCGAGCTGGGTCATTGGATCCGCCTCGGCTCCTCCCAGAACCTGGGGCACTTTGAACGAAAAAAGTCCTGATTCGTAGATGGCGTCCACCGTGGCCTGGGGGAGAGTGCCCGCGGCTTCGGCTTCATCGGCGCCGGCCAAGAAGACGTCTCGCAGACTCTCCACGGCATCCAGCAACGCCTGGCGTTTAGCCTCTCGTTGCTCTGGAAATGTCGCTATCATCTATGGCCTCCCGTGGTTGTTTTCCCCGCTCCGGGCTGATCTGGTCAATCGGCGAACCGGGGCATCACTTCTTTGGCGAACATCTCCAAGGAGTCCCTGACTTTCTGATTGTCGATGCCGCCGTAGTTGATGAAAAATATCAGGTTCTCCACGCCGCTCTCCGGCAAGGAGCCGATTCGGCTGGCCACCTGGTCCGGCGTGCCAAAGAGGGCGACGTTTTCGAAGGCGGCGTCATAATCAAAGCTTACATCCCGGGCGAACCGCCTCCGGTAGGCGCTGAATTCCTCGGGCAGCAGGTCAACATTGTGATCGGGCCGCGCCCCAACCTCGTTGCCCGTCTGTTTGAACCACAAGAATGGTTCGTGGGTATCGCGCCGAGCCTGTTCCTCGCTGGCGGCGGTGTACATGGGGCGCGCCAGAACTACTCTGCCCGGATGATAGTCGAAACCAGCCTCGCCCACGGCGCTTCGGTAGTGCTCCACTTGTTTCGCCACCTGGTCAAACGGCTCGCCCTGGCCGATCATCAGGTTCCAGTCGTTGCGGGCCGCCCGGTCCATACTGGCCGGACTGGAGGCCGCCACCCACACAGGCGGATGGGGTGTTTGCACGGGCCGGGGATGAATGGTCATATCGGTGTAATTCCAGAACTCGCCGTGGTGGTCAAAGGGCTCGTCCCGGGTCCATGCCTTGGTTATGACCCCCATGGCTTCTTCGAAACGCCGGTTGGCTTCCTCCATGGGGATGTTCAGCCGGTGATACTCGCCCCACTGGAACCCCCGCCCGATTCCTAGATCCAACCGCCGTTGCTCAGCAGGTCCACGGTTGCGGCCTCTTCCGCCACCTGAATCGGGTCGTGGAAGGGCAGGACCGTGACTGCGGTGCCCAGCCGGATGGTGCTGGTCACGCCGGACAGGTAGGCCAACACCGCCAAGGTGGATGACACGATGCCGTGGCGGGAGAAATGGTGCTCCGTGAGCCAGACCGAATCGAATCCGAGCTGTTCGGCGAACTGGACCTGCTCCAACGCCTCTTTGTAGTATCGAACCTCCGCCTTAGGGTCGGGCAGTTGCACCGATTGAAAAATCCCAAACCGCATTTGTGGCTACCTCTAGATTTGGCCGGCGCTGTTAATCTGGATTCGAGCTTTAAAGGCCGCAATAGAAACAGGGAATGGACAATACAGGATATTAACCTGCATATTGTATCACCGGTCCATGCCTAATCGGGGATTTCAGATGCTTGGGTCCGGAAGCTGGGGCGGAGTGGTGGGGCTGGCCGTGGAACCGCTGTCGTTGTTGCCTGGGTAACCGGGATTGGCGTGTGAGCCGGTGATAACGTAACCCATGACGCGGCTGATAATGTTGGAAGGTCATCGGCATGGCTGCAATCTACCAAAACGCCTTTTTAACATCACCGGCATTGTAGACTAGGCCGACCTGTGACCATGTATATCTCGATGCAGCGATAAAAACTGATTGCCAGGTTCTACCGTAATAACACCATGGACGTTCCTAATGGAGGGCATTTGAAGAAATATTTTTTGATCGCCGCCGCTCTTGCAACGGTTTTGGCTCTTATGGCTTGTGGAGCGTCAAACTCAGCATCAGGTGAGTCCCCGCGCGGGACGCTGGGCGATCTGCAAGACACGGAAGAACTCCAAACGTTATTCAACCAAGATGATGGCCAAATTCGCATAGTTCTTCTGCTTTCGCCTACTTGACCCGTTTGAAAGGCGGGCGCCCGTTGGGTCCAACGGGAAATTCTTGATGAAAACCCTGACGCCAATATCCGGGTGTATGCGGTCTGGTTCAGTATGCTAGGGGCTGATGCCAGGCAAAAATGGGAAGAAGATCTGATGACCGACCCCCGGGTAACCCAGTGGTGGGATGAGGAAAAGGATGCCGGGCGGTTCTTCGCCGGCCAAGAGGAGTTCATGTTCGGTTCGGTGGCCTACGATATTTACTACCTATACGGGCAAGAAGCGCAATGGAACGTTAAGCCATCGCCCCTGGTGAACTCTGGATACACTGTCATGGCCAAGCGCGAACAATTAAAGGCAGACGTAATTCGGCTCCTGGGGTTTTGACGCTGAGGGACGCAGGCCGCATCTTCCCACATCATCGAGGCCATTCCATCGACATTAGCAGGTTTTGAATTTACATAAGCTGGTTAATTATTTTTATGACCTGCGTTTCCTGGTGTTTCCCAGTAATGAACCTAAGCATTGCAGATTGGATGTTTTATGATGCATTGGATATGGGCCCACCGCAACCGTATCGCGGCCCTAACCGGGCTAGGTGGTCTTTGGGTTCTCGACGTGGCTAACGCGTGCCCGGCCTCGGCAATGGCTTCTGGGACCTATCTTCCGCAAAGGGAAAACCATGCGCTCAAAACCGTTGTCATTAACGAAATTAACCCGGAACCAAACTCAATGGCGTTTCGAAGAGATAGTGGAGTTTATACTGACTATTATCTGGTTATAATCGCTTATCAGCCTTATACCGTCACCATTGAAGAGCTAACCCGATAGGTGAAGCCCGGACCAGGGGGTCTCCCTGGCTTGTCAGACGGCTGCAGAAAGAAAGCCCCCGGTTGGTTCCGGGGGCTTCTGGCGTCCGGGGTGTGCCAGCGCTATCAAGGCACCCGGTCCATGTACCCCGCCGGGTCCGGCAATCTCCAGGTAGACCAGCGTCGTCTGTAGCGAGGCATGGCCCAACCTCCGGGAAACGTGGTTGATCGGGACTCCGGAAGCCAGCGAGTGCCTCAAGATATGCGTCCCGGCCCACCGGCCACTCGGTATCGTCCCCAGCTCCAGGTTCCCGATAGGAAATACCAGCAAACTACCAAATCAAAAGCCCCAGCCTCCATGGTTGGGGCCTTTTTCGTGCCTAGAGTTGGCGCGCCCGGCGGGATTCGAACCCACACCCCCTGGGTCCGAAGCCCCTTGGTTTACATGTTGTTCCATAACATTAGATACAAAATTAGAACAACCCGTGCGACTGGCGGAATGGGATTCATGCCTAAGTGTCTAATCGGTACTAACCCGTTATAACGAGTTGATTGACATTCTGATTGACATTTTCGGTGTGGCGAAGTAGATCAATTAGGGACACATTGAATCAACTAATCTCAGCCGTTTTTGACCGAGCTGGCTGAGACCTTCCGAAATGGTCGACGTGGAAGGGCTGGACTGTCCGGAAAGTTCTGCCCGGTATGAATCCGAGTAAAGGGGGATTTTTGTAGGTTATCGTGTATGTCACCAAAGTAGCTTCATATCCTCCGGGAAAAATCATAACGTACTCCTCAACGCCCTCCCGTTCTGGAATCGGGGCGAGGTGGCTCTCCTCTTTATCGGGCATGTACGTGAATGCCTCGGGGACGGGAATCCGGATGGGTAAGATTGCGCCCGGGAACATTGCTCCGAGAACAAAGTCCGCCTCTTTGATGGCCCCACCAGAGTCAGTGACAGTCACGACCACACCTACCGCCGGAACTTCACCCACGTTCTGGACTTCGAACATTAAATCCATTTCACCAATGTTGGTAGACGGTTCCGCCTTGAGGGATCTCACTCCAACGAATGGTCGACTCTTGGCGATGTAGGTCAAGGTTGCCAATGCTAGTGCCGACGTCGCAATAAGCAACGAGACTACGCTAAGGAGGACTGTCACGATTACCCACCTAACCTGGACACTATCTTCCACTTGGGACATTGAATCCCGCCAGGGAGGGCGCATACGGGACGGGTAGTTCATAACGACGTGCCTAACGCCGGCCTAGAAACTCGGACGGAAACCCCGATTCTCTCCAAGCTGCCGTTTTCTTAGCGACGATTGTCGATGTAACAGTGGGTTCTTGAACCGTATTACAGACACTATCATGCCACATAAGACTATAATACGTCTGTCTGGCGTAGCGCGAAACCCGGCCAATGGCTTTCCGGCCAGACCTCTAGTTCCCGCTCCCTGGTGGGCTGATTATCGCATAGCAGATACACTGATGCCTCAAGCGCAATTCACCCCAGATCGCCGCCCCTGATCCACGTTGACAAGGATAAGGCGGCTCGTTTATCGTGGACATTCTCATTAACTCCCAGCCCTGGACACTTTCCCACCACTCAGACGCAGCTATCGATGGGATTGTTGACGTAGAATTCCTCAAACCCGCAGCCACACGTTAGGTTGCCGATAAAGTCGATCTCCATGCGCATGTAGGTGAGTTCGATTCCTTTTGGATGTGCATTGCAGCTTACGGTCCGGTCTTTGAGCGGGCCGTCACTGATCACCGTGAACACAAATGTGTGTCCCATCTGGGGATCCCCCGCCACGTAACCAATCGTATCGTCTTGGGCCACCGCCGTGATCACGGGAACGGCATCGCACATCTTCGCGAATGTGGATACGGCGATGTCGACCTCACCGGCGGCAGGGTAGTTAACAACAGCTTGGATCCAGACATTGTCGTCGCACTGGCCTCCCGAACTCCCGGCCAAACCAAATACGCCGCAGGCGGCAATGAAAACCACGAACACTACCGAAAAGAGAATCAGCAAAACTCGTTGGTGCGGGATGTATCGTCTACCGGCTTTCATATCCTCCATGTCGGGCCTCCGCTAAGCTTTAACCCGAATCCACCGATAGAGGGCGTGTCGCGACAGGGCGGATAGGGAAGGAAGTGCTCCTCTGAATCTGGGATAATGGTTTTATAACAGAAAACCGACCAGAAACAAGGAGCACCCAATAGATGCGACCACGCAACCACCTCGACCGCATCCACATCACCTTCGACGACCACCGCCTGGTCAACAATGCCGGCCTGCTCCTTCCCGCCACCTTGGCCTTGCACCTCGGCCTTGTCCCAACTGGTTGACCGGCGCCTGGACCTGGGCCGGGCCCCAGGCCGAGCCAACACCGGTGACAAGATGATGACGCTGGTGGCATCTGCGTTGGCGGGCGGCGACTGCATCGACGACGCCGATGCGCTGCGCGCCGGCGGGACAGCCTGCACCCTGGGCAGTGTGCTCAAGGCGCCCTCCACCCTGGGCGCCTTCCTGCGCAGCTTTCGCTGGGGCCACGTCCGCCAACTGGACCGGGTGAGCCGCGAGTTGCTGGCCCGGGCCTGGCAGGCCGGAGCCGGACCCGGCGACGCACCATTTACCATCGACCTTGATTCGACGATCTGCGAGACCTACGGACTGGCCAAGGAGGGCGCCCGCCACCACGGCTACACCGGCGCCCGGGGCTATCACCCGCTGTTGGCCGTCGCCGCCGGCGCCGGCGACGTGCTGATGTCCCGGCTGCGCGAGGGCCGCGCCAACACCGCCTGCGGGGCCGCCCACTTCCTGCGGGAGACGGTGGGGCGGGTGCGCTACGCTGGCGCCAGCGGGCAGATCACCCTGCGGGCCGACAGCGGCTTCTATACCCACGCCGTGGTCGCCGTCTGCCGCAAGCTGGACGTGCGCTTCTCCATCACCATCCGCCAGCACAAAAGCCTGCGCAATCTCATCGAGGCCATACCCGAAGCTGCCTGGACGCCGATTCCCTACTGGATGGACGGCGCCGCCGCTGTGGCCGAGACGACTTATACCCCCTTCCAGAGTGAGCCGGACGCCGCGCCGGTGCGGCTCATCGTCCGGCGGGTGCAGCCGACCCCCGGTTCCCAACTGGCCCCCTTCGCCACCTACAGTTATCACGGCTTCATCACCGACCGGGACGGAGAGACCCTGGAACTGGAGGCCGACCACCGCCGCCACGCCGAGATCGAGAATGCGATACGCGACCTCAAGTACGGCGTCGGGTTGAACCACATGCCGTCCGGCCGCTTCGCCGCCAACGGCGCGCGGTCCAGCGGGCCAGGTGATGGCCCACAACCTGGCCCGCTGGACCGCGCGCATCGGCCTGGGCGAGCAGATCGTGACCACCAAGACCCTCAGGCGACGGTTCTTCTCCCTGGCCGGACGGCTCACCCGCTCGGCGCGCCGCCTCACCCTGCATCTGCCCCAGCGCTGGCCTTGGGAAACCCAGTTCAGTCGCGCCCTGGCCCGGCTGCGCGCCCTGCCACTCCCAGCCTGACGACCCGTCTGCAACTGACCCGCCATCCGGCCAACTGAACGTCCCGGCAAACTCGCGCCAGTCCCGGTCCGCGAGCGCCTCTTCCCGTGTCCTATCCCGCCATCTCGCTCAGCACAGCCACTGCAGACCGCCATCGGCGCCCCCAAAAGCGCCTGCGACCGCCCGCCAACCTCCCGTCTACCCGAATTCGAGCCCGGATCATCGCGCCTGCAACTCCCTCCCCCCTCTTCCGCTGTCCTCACGCCCTCCATCCGGGTCCATCGGTGGATTCGGATTTACACATTTCTATAAACAGGCTTGCGGCGCTCTGAAGCTCTAGCCTTGCGTTGGTCAGACATGGATCTAGACTTTGGATATATATCGGTAAATCGATCCCTTCATCAGCTGAATGACAAATCCTTCGTGGAAAAAACTCCCAAGTCCGACAAGAGCCGCCGCCTTGTGGCGCTGCCGCCGTCTCTTTCTGCCGTCTCTTTCTATAGTGTTGAGACGCCACCAGGAGAGCCAGATGGCCCAGCACTTGGCCCTTGGGATGCCTGTGGGCGATGCCGACCTGGTATTCGCCCATCCTGACGGGAGCTATCTGCTACCGCACACCGTAACCAACATCTGGAAGCGGCTGGTTAAGAGGGCTGGGTTTGCGGGGATTCGGTTACATGACAGCCGCCACTCTCATGCCAGCTTGATGCTCCAGCAGGGCGTCAATCCCAAGATAGTGAGCGAAAGGCTCGGGCATGCCAGCGTCGTGATCACCCTAGACACTTACAGCCACGTCTTACCGGGATTACAAGAGGCGGCGGCGATGGGGTTCGACGAAGGACTCAATGGCCACCGGAAATCCAATCCGGCCCCTGCAGACGAATTACGACTGACGGGTGATTGACATTTGGTTAACAAATGCCAAAAGAGCCCCCCTCGACCCATTGAGGGGGCCTTATCGTGCCTAGAGATGGCGCGCCCGGCGGGATTCGAACCCACAACCCCTGGGTCCGAAGCCCAGTACTCTATCCGTTGAGCTACAGGCGCATTTGTTGGAATTGGGGCGAGCAACGGGATTCGAACCCGTGATCTCCTGTGCCACAGACAGGCGCCTTAGACCACTTGGCTATGCTCGCCACGCCCCTGCAACGCAGGTCAGGCAGCCTTTGTTGAGCGCTCGAATATGTTAGCAAAAAGGCGGCTTGGCCACAAGAACAATTCAGCATATGCTGAGACATGGGCTTTATGGCGCTTGCCGGTTCAAAATGCCCGCTTTCTGAGTTAGACCCGTGGGTTAGAATAGGTGCCTAGCTATCCTGAGAATTTGATGGACATCCCGTTGGCTCCGGGCTTGAATCGGCTGGCCAATCTCCCACCGATGCCGGCTCAACCGCACAAGCGGAGGCTTCACCGATCCCGGCGGAGGACTCCGGTCAGATTTCCGGCGGGGGAAAGCTGGTGAGGCTGTTTGTCGACCCCCCCACCCTGGATCCTCATATCGCCACCGACGCCACGTCCGCCCAGATCATCGTGGAGCTATTCGGCGGGCTTGTGACCATAAATGAGGAGTTGGAGATCGTACCGGATCTGGCGGAAAGCTGGGACATTAGCCTCGACCGTACTGTGTACACTTTTCATCTCCGAAAAGACGCTGTCTTTCATGATGGGCGGCCGGTCACCGCCGAGGATGTTCGCTGGTCGATGGAACGCGCCAGCAGTCCATTGACCGAGTCGCCGGTAGTGGACCAATACTTGGGGGACATCGTCGGCGCCAAGGAGATGATCAACGGCGACGCCCAGTCGATCTCCGGCCTGAAGGTTATTGACGACCACACATTGGAAATCACCATCGACGCTCCCAAGTCATATTTCCTAGCCAAGCTCACCTACCCGACCGGGTTTGTCCTGGACCGGCATAACGTGGAGGGTGCTCCGAGGAACTGGTTCCGGCAACCAAACGGCACCGGTCCATTCAAACTGGAACGGTATGATCTGGGAGTGACGCTAGTGCTGGCGCGCAACGAAGATTACCACCTGGGCGCCGCCAAGCTGGAGAAAGTGGAAATGATCCTCAGTGGCGGCACCGGGATGCTGATGTACGAAAACGATGAGATCCACGTCGTGGGGGTGGGACTGCAAGATGTGGATAGGTTGCGGGACCGCAACAATCCTCTATCCGCCGAACTGGTGCGAGCTCCTCCGTCGTTCAGCATTCAATACATCGGAATGAATGTGAACGAGCCGCCCCTTGACGACCTCAAGGTCCGCCAAGCCTTGAACCTGGCCATCGACAGGCAAGAGATAGCCACCATCGTCTTGGGCGACCAGGTGGTCCCCGCCAAGGGGATTCTGCCACCCGGTTTTCCAGGCCATAATCCTGGACTGACGGGCTACGAATTCGATGCCAAGGGGATTCTGCCACCCGGTTTTCCAGGCCATAATCCTGGACTGACGGGCTACGAATTCGATCCCGAAAGGGCTAGGCAGTTGCTGGCCGAGTCCAAGTACGGGGACGATCTAGAAAACATACCACCAATCATCATGACAAGTTCCGGCAGCTTTGGCGCGTCGGTGAGCCTGGACATGGAAGTGGTGATGCAAATGTGGGAGAAAAATCTAGGGTTGACGGTGAATTTCCAACGCACCGAGTTCGCCACCTTTCTTAGTGATCTGCACAAGCGGCGTTTCCAGATGTTCGAGATCGGTTGGATCGCCGATTACCCGGACCCGGAAAACTTTTTGGACATCTTATTTCACAGTGAAAGCAGCAATAACCACACCAACTATGATTCCCCCCAGGTTGACGCGCTTCTAATGGAAGCCCGCACCGAGATTGATGAGGCCCGGCGATTCGAGCTATACAATCAGGCAGAGCGGTTGATTTTGGACGACGCGCCCTGGGCGCCGCTTTGGTACAGCGGGGAAAGGTATCTACTGGTCAAACCAAACGTTCGCGATTATTATCAGACCCCATTGGTGATACCGAGGCTCCGGTACGTTTATCTTAGCAACGAATAGGTTGAGAGGCTAACGTGGGGACATATATAGCGCGAAGGTTGATTTGGACACCAATCCTCCTGTTGATTGTGACCTTTATAACCTTTGCCCTGGGCAGATTCGGACCTGGCGATCCCGTGGAGATACTGATGGGCCAGTATTCCAACCCCGAAGTGGTGCAGCGAATTCGAGAACAAAAGGGCCTGGATGACAACATCATGGTCCAATACGGACGGTACCTCAACGACATGTCCCATCTCGATTTCGGAGAGAGTTTTAAATTCAGGCAGCCGGTAGGGGAGTTGTTAGGGAAAAGGATGGTGGTATCCGCCAAATTGGCCTCGGCAGCCCTAATGATATCGATCAGCCTGGGTATACCGGCTGGTGTTTTTGCCGCGCTGAAGCAAGGCACCTGGTGGGATACGGCCACTGTGGTCGTAACGTTGGTGGGCCAATCCATGCCGGTTTTTTTAACGGCGCCGGTGATGCTGATCGTTTTCGCATTAAAGCTCCAAATCCTGCCCACCCACGGTTTGGACGGATTTTTCGACACCACGATAATCATGCCTGCATTGGTGATGGGAATCCCGGGGGTGGCAATTCTCGCCCGTCTTACACGGGCCAGCACCCTGGATGTGGTTAATCAAGATTACGTTCGAACCGCCAGGGCTAAGGGGCTCTCCGAGATGACGGTGAGGCGAAGGCACATTTTACGCAACGCGCTGATTCCTGTGATAACCACACTTGGCTTCTCGTTAGCGGGATTGGCCAGCGGCGCGGTGATCGTTGAGACTTTCTTTGGGATTGCGGGAGTCGGATCTTTGGCCATTGACTCCCTATTTTCCCGGGATTACCCGGTGATAATGGCTCTGACCCTGTTGGGCACCACATTTTTCGTGTTAGCCAACTTGCTGATCGACCTGACATATCCTTTCCTTGATCCGCGGATCCGGCTGGGAGGTGATTACGTTGCTGGATGAGGCGAGGGAAACCTTCACGCTTCCAGACCGCCGGTCAAAAAGCTACTTCGGTCTTTCGATCGCCAGGCTGATGCGTAAGAAAGTGGCCGTCGCGTGCATGACGGTCATCGTCGTAATGTACGGTTCGGGAATCTTCGCGCCTTTGGTTGCTCCTTACAGCTACACCGATCAAGATCTAACACAAGTAAAGCAAAGACCAAGCCTGACCCATCCATTTGGCACCGACCGTCTGGGTAGGGACGTGCTAACCAGGATCATTTACGGGCTTCGCACGACTGTGATAGTAACGATAACCGCTATGCTGGGGGGCAGCCTGTTCCTTGGAATATCTTTGGGCTTAATGGCAGGTTATTTCGGCAAAATGATAGATTCGGTAATTATGCGCACCGGGGAGGTGACCTCGGCGTTCCCTGATATTTTGCTGGTGCTTATCATCGTGGCCACGGTAAAACCCCGAATCGTCGAGTGGGCCCGAGGACTGGAAGACACCATCGGCTTTGACATGGTTGCACTAGGCATCGTTGACTATGCGGTGATTTCCGTGGCGTTGGCGATCTTTTCCTGGTTTGGCATGGCCCGGTTGGTGCGAGGCCAGGTCCTTCAGGCTAGAGAGTTTCAATACGTCGAGGCCGCCCGGGCCATGGGAGGCAGCACTCCACGTATCCTATTCGCCCACGTTTTGCCGAACGTGATTGGCCCGGTGATCGTCGTGCTTTCCGCGGGTTTGGCGACTTTTGCAGGATCTGAGATATTCCTGAGCTGGTTGGGCATCGGCATCCAGCCGCCCACACCAAGTCTGGGTGTGATGATCTTCCAGAACGGAAGCATCTCCGTGTTGCGTACAGACCCTCATTTGCTCCTGTTCCCGGTGGGGACTTTGGCGGTTTTGCTATTTACCTTCAACTTGCTGGGCGATGCGGTGAACGACGCCTTTAATCCTCGGACCCGCTAGGCATTTTATTCCGGCGCCAGCCCCATGGACGCGCCACCATCAACGCCAACGGACCCGCCAGCAAGGCCAGCATCGCCAGATCCGGGCTGACGCCACCCGCGGTCGACAAGCCACAACTCCCAGGCTGCGCCGGCGCTGCGGTATCTTTAAGAGAGGCCGCCGGAGTTGGACCGCTTGTCGGTTCTGGGGAAGGCTGTGCCTCGGCTGCGGTGGGCGGCGGAACGGTGTTTGTTGGCGGAGGGGTTGGCACGGAAGTCGGCACGGAAGTCTCCGTGGGTTCCGGAGTGGCGGTTTGCCTGGCCGCCAGAGAGTCCTCCAAGCTGGACGGAGGTGGAAGCGCCTCCATGCCCTGAATTCCCCGCCATTCGGTGTCCAAGCCATATTGGTCGAACCCGTAGACCTGCATCAGCACTTCGTCGAGATCCCGGGTTTGCTGCAAAACCCGAAACAATTCCGCCATCTTTTCTTCGCCGTAGGTGTCGATCATGTGGAACACGACGGAACGGGCATGGCCGTAGGCGATGATGATGTCTTCTGGGGTGCCGCCGAAGGACGTTAGGTACCAAAGGGGTTTGATACGCTGAGAGAAAATCCCGTATCGCAACGCGGCTTCGTAGCCGTCGGTTGGGTCCACGTTTCCATATTCCGCGAGCCCCTCGTTCAACCAAGATGGCACCTCCCTGTTGGCCCGGCCAGATGCTTCGCCCACCAGCAGGTGCGTGAATTCGTGGGAGACCGTCCCCTTCACCGTGGCGTTAGAACCGAGGACCAGCAGAACCCGCTCTTCGCTAAACGCCATACCCTCGGTGATCAACTTATCAGTGGTGGCTTGAGACCGGAAAGGCAGCGCCTCTGACATGTGCGTGTAGTTGTTGTAGGTCACGATCCGCAGTGGTTCTTCGGGGGCTATTCCCAAAACGGGCAGCATCCGTTCCAATGCCTCGGAAGCGGCCTCCAGCACAATCTCCGCCCTGTTTTCCACATATTCACTGTAGTAATAAACGGTGATCAAGCCCGATGTGACGGTTAGCCATTCAAATCGGTTATCCAAGTAGACGAATTCCTGGTTTTCGGTGCGGTGAACCGCGCCGGATTTGTCACGGATCTCAAAGGAATACTCTATTTTGGTGCCAGGAGGGAAATAGGACCCCAGCCCGCCGCTGCTAAGCAAGGAAACGCCGGTGACTTCTAAGCCTGGTTCAAATTCCACCGGCCGGTAGGCCGACAGGCGGGTATTCCCCAATTTTTTGAAAAATACTCGTATATCATCGATTTCATGGGAACTGCGCGCTTTCACGGTGAATTGTATCCCTTCGGGGAACTGGCTCTCTGCCTTCTGCTCCAAAACCTCGATGTCGCCATCGTCCGCGGCAACCTGTCCCGGCATCGAGGCCAGGGATAGAGCCAACAGCCCGATGAATAGAATGACGAGTTGATGTTTCAAACCGCTCCCCTTCAAGCCCGTTCAGACTCCAGAGAATTCCCAGTAATTCAGTCTAACTAATGGATACGTTAAAGTCGAAGCCATGGCTGCGGCGTGTTTTGCGCGAAATATACAGGTTGCCCCAAGCCCTGCCCCATTTCCTTACGTAAGCAAGGGAGCCAGAGGATGTCTTAAATGAATTGCCGGTCAGGCGAAGCGGGCCCCCTGAGACCATCGAAGGTCCGGTCTTCGCCGCGTCTTGACTATGAATTTCAATCTACCTAAAGTGGTTAAGCCTGGCGTTTGACCTACTCGAAGGTTGACGCAGAGGGGTCAGAGACTGGATCCGCAGAGGGGGAATAAATCGGCTTCGCATGACCATTAGAGTGGCTAGAATCCAAGAACTGAACTTTGAACCTTTTTTCGTGGATATGGAGCGCCGGGGCATAGAGCTCCACGACTTGCCGCCGACGGAAGTCGGTCCCGCGATCGGCAGGGGAGATATCGACGCCGGGCCGGTCTCACTGTTGGACAGCATCCGGGGGCAAGACCGCTTTCAACCCATAGCCGGCTTTTGTGTTGCCGCACTTAGGGGCTCAGAAAGCAACCTGCTGTTCAGCAAGGCGCCCATCGAAGAACTTTCGGGCGCCCAGATAGCCGGCGTCAAAGAGGATTCTACCGCCCAATCGATGGTGAAGATTCTCATGGGATTGAAATACCAGGTGGAGGCGGGGGCGTTCGTCGCGGTTGAAGACTCCCATGAGGCGGTGCTGGTCACCGGAGACCAGGCATTACGGCGCCGGCGCGGTATGCGGGGCTTTCCCTACCGGTACGACATGGGACAGGAGTGGCACGATTGGACCGGCCTGCCATTGGTGTTGACCCGCTGGATGGCCCGGCGAGACATCGACCCCAAGGATGCGGCGGTTATCGAAGACACTCTCTACGTAGGCTTAGAGGACGGCGTGGATTCGCTGTATCACGTGTCGGAGCCCAGGGACCGCCTGCTAATGTTGCCCAAAGACATTGTCCAATATGTGAAAGGCCTGAGGTTTTTCATGGGTTTGGCGGAGAATAAATCCGTGGAGCTTTACCGGGGATATTTGGCCAAACTCGGACTGATGTAGCCTGGGTTTGACCAAATTTGATGACGCGGCGTTATGGCTGGGCATCTGATTTGAAGAACACCGCTGGAACAAAACGCCGGAACTGGTCATGGATGACTTGATCGTGAGAGATTTTTGCACATGAAGATTACCGATATGTCATACGAGGCCACCGGCCGGCCTTGCTTCATTTGCGACTTCTCGCCGGCCCGGTCCGGTGATCCAAGACAAGTGGATCAGGCGGGTATCGAAGCTGATCTCATAGCGGTGGCTTACAACCCTGGCCGGGCGGTGCGGGCCAATTCGGTGATGCTGGCCGCGGCGATCAAAAACAAACTGGGCAAAGAATCCTCTTTCACCCTGGCCACCCGGGACATGAACAAACTGGCGCTTGAGTCCTTGTTGCTGGGCGGGCAGTTGTTTGGATTGGAGAACGTCATCGTGGTCCAGGGAGACCCATTCTCCCAACGCGATCTGGGCAGAACCAAAGAGGCGGGAGATGTGACGCCCACCCGGCTGATAGCCGAGATCGCGGCGTTAAACCAGGGATTGGATTTCCGGGAGTCAAACTTGCGGTCACCCACCGGCTTCTGCATCGGCGCAACGGTGGACCTGGACCGGGGATTGGATAATGAAGCGGCGCTGGCTCATCGCAAGGCCCGTGCAGGCGCCCACTTCTTGATTACCCAACCAATTTTTGACGTACATCAAGCCGCTGCGTTCGAGCAGACATATGAGACAAGATTCGGCGAATCTCTGAATCTGCCGGTGTTTTACGGGCTTCAAGTTTTGGAGCAGGATGGGGTGATATTCAGCAACGTGCCAGACCCGGTGCGGGAAGCCCTGGCCGGTGGCAAGAGCGGAGTGGAGATCGCCCTGGAACATTATCAGAGTTTCCGAGAAGCCGGCCTGCACAACGTCTACCTGGTGCCGCCCATCCGCAGGGGCGGCGCCCGCAACTACAACGCCGCCAAGGAGTTTCTCTCCGGTGTTCGCTGATTGCGATGCAAGCCTTTGCTTCTCCTACAGCTGAATCAGCGATAACACCATTCGGAGTGGATAAATAAAACAGCCCGGCCAATATCAGGCCGGGCTGTTTTATTTCACTCAGGCCAGGGGCCTGAATCGTTCCATTAGTTGGTGACTAGGTTAGGAGTGACCTCCGCGGGCAGCCCTGGGTGACCCGTCAATGACTCTCCAAGCGCCATCATTTCCTGGGCTTTATCTTTGACCTTGGGGAGAATCGAATTGATTTTATCCAGATCCAGATCGGCGGCTACACCGGGGTAACCGGCGCGCTCGATCATCGGTCCCAGCTTTCTGCCGTCAAACTGATCCATGACCCAAGCTAGAGGATCATCCACCAACGTCCTGTCCCAATAGATTCGATGGTTCTTGTTTCTGGGGCCATAGTGGTAATGAGGGCCATCCCAGAAGCAATCGAACGCCATGATCTCGGTCTCTTCGACATACGACTTTTCCGTGGCGCCAGCCAAGTCGGCCAATACGTGAATCGCCAGGCCACCGTCTCCCACCGGAAGGCGACGCATCTCCAGCCCGAATTTGATATTACCTGCTTCGAAGACGTCTGTGCCCCGGTTATGTTTGACAGTATTCCGCTTGGAGGCGAAAAGGTCCCTGGCGCATGACTCAAGTTCCGGAAGCAGAAGGACGACTTCTTCGATGTCCACTTTAGAAGCGATCTCTGGATATCCGGCTCGTTCCAGCATAGCCGGAAGCTTTTTCTCCAGGGTCCTGATGGTCCAACCGATCGGATTACCATCGGCTATGGGGTCCATCCTGAATAGTTTTCCGGCGCCGGTCGGCGAGTTCGCCCTGCCGCCAAGCATCATGGGTCCGTCTCCCTTCAGATCGGGGTTCTCTGGACCATAGATATAGCTTCTTTCAATGTCGAAGCAATTGAACCGAAGCAAGATTGTGTCCTTGCCGTCGACATCACCAGCGATTGTGATCGCCACGCCTTGGTCAGCGTGGTCTTGGATGTTGCCGTCCCACAGTTCATGCCTGGCAGTGAACGTTATGGGACCCGCTACGAATGTATTCTTTTTCTCTGTTTGAACCATTTGTAGAAGACCTCGTCAAAATTAGGTCTCAGGATAATGAAACCAATGCAGGCTAAACCATAAGGATTTTAGCATATAACCGCCCTATTTATCCGCGCGGACAACGTCAGGTGCGCCATAGTGCGGTCCATCCTGGCCCTGTGCCGATGTGAGGATTGGAACCTCAACGGAGCAATCCACAACCCTAATGCAACTGGCGGGCCGGCATTCGCTGCCGTCCTGCCAGTTGCGCGAATTCGCGACCGGGTCGGCGGGTTTTGCCACCGATTAGCTAATCAGCGGGATTCATAGACCCCTTTTATGATACCGGCCGCTTGGGCCGAGCAGGGCACCCCGGCGTAGAAGGCGACATGAGTGACTAACTCGGCTATCTCCTCTTTGGTGACTCCGTTGTCCAAAGCCCGGTTTATATGGCCAGGAATTTGGCCAGTCCGGTAAAGGGCGATCAAGGTGGCCACCGTGATCAAACTGCGGTCCCTCTTGGAGAGGCCGGGACGCTCCCAAACGTCTCCAAACAGGGTGTCGGCCGCGATCTGGGCCAACTTGGGGGCGACTTCTTGCATAGCGCTGCGGGCAGTGGTCATATCATCTCCTAGTTAAAACGAATACGGACTGGGCGCCGCCGGGAAGTATAGTACGGAGAAGCCGTCAACGGTAGGGGTGAAAGGAAAACCGGTCTGGCCGTTGGGCAGGTACAGGTAAATGATACGGGCGCCGGCGCCGAAGTCAGCCTAGAAACTCGGACGGAAACCCCGATTCTCTCCAAGCAGCCGTTTTCTTAGCGACGATTATCGATGTAACAGTGGATTCTTGACCCGTATTACAGACACTATCATGCCACATAAGACTATAATACGTCTGTCTGGCGTAGCGCGAAACCCGGCCAATGGCTTTTCGGCCAGACCTCTAGGCCAGGACCCCAGGTGTGGCCGAAATCGGCCCGTTCCACCACCTGGCCGGTCAGCCCTTGGGCCGTCTGGCCCGCCAACCAGATGGCGGCCGGGATGATCGAATCAGGTTGTTCCGTGGGGATTGGCCGGGCACCGGGCACATCCCCACGGCGGTTCATCCAAGTATCCACCCGACCGGGGCTAAGGGCGTTGACCGCGATATTGTGAGGCCTGACCTCTTCCGCCAAGTTGACGAACATCCGCTCCAGGGCAGCCTTGCTCATCGAATAGCCAACCCGGCCTTCCCGGTAGCCCCTTGCGGCGCCGGATGTGATGCAAAATATAGAGCCGCCTTCGCCTCGGGAAATCATATAAGGCAGGGCAAATTTACTCCGAATCCACCGATGGACCCGGATGGAGGGGGTGAGGACAGCGGAAGAGGGGGGAGGGAGTTGCAGGCGCGATGATCCGGGCTCGAATTCGGGTAGACGGGAGGTTGGCGGGCGGTCGCAGGCGCTTTTGGGGGCGCCGATGGCGGTCTGCAGTGGCTGTGCTGAGCGAGATGGCGGGATAGGACACGGGAAGAGGCGCTCGCGGACCGGGACTGGCGCGAGTTTGCCGGGACGTTCAGTTGGCCGGATGGCGGGTCAGTTGCAGACGGGTCGTCAGGCTGGGAGTGGCAGGGCGCGCAGCCGGGCCAGGGCGCGACTGAACTGGGTTTCCCAAGGCCAGCGCTGGGGCAGATGCAGGGTGAGGCGGCGCGCCGAGCGGGTGAGCCGTCCGGCCAGGGAGAAGAACCGTCGCCTGAGGGTCTTGGTGGTCACGATCTGCTCGCCCAGGCCGATGCGCGCGGTCCAGCGGGCCAGGTTGTGGGACATCACCTGGACGGCCAGCCAGGCGCCGTTGGCGGCGAAGCGGCCGGACGGCATGTGGTTCAACCCGACGCCGTACTTGAGGTCGCGTATCGCATTCTCGATCTCGGCGTGGCGGCGGTGGTCGGCCTCCAGTTCCAGGGTCTCTCTGTCCCGGTCGGTGATGAAGCCGTGATAACTGTAGGTGGCGAAGGGGGCCAGTTGGGAACCGGGGGTCGGCTGCACCCGCCGGACGATGAGCCGCACCGGCGCGGCGTCCGGCTCACTCTGGAAGGGGGTATAAGTCGTCTCGGCCACAGCGGCGGCGCCGTCCATCCAGTAGGGAATCGGCGTCCAGGCAGCTTCGGGTATGGCCTCGATGAGATTGCGCAGGCTTTTGTGCTGGCGGATGGTGATGGAGAAGCGCACGTCCAGCTTGCGGCAGACGGCGACCACGGCGTGGGTATAGAAGCCGCTGTCGGCCCGCAGGGTGATCTGCCCGCTGGCGCCAGCGTAGCGCACCCGCCCCACCGTCTCCCGCAGGAAGTGGGCGGCCCCGCGGGCGGTGTTGGCGCGGCCCTCGCGCAGCCGGGACATCAGCACGTCGCCGGCGCCGGCGGCGCCGGCCAACAGCGGGTGATAGCCCCGGGCGCCGGTGTAGCCGTGGTGGCGGGCGCCCTCCTTGGCCAGTCCGTAGGTCTCGCAGATCGTCGAATCAAGGTCGATGGTAAATGGTGCGTCGCCGGGTCCGGCTCCGGCCTGCCAGGCCCGGGCCAGCAACTCGCGGCTCACCCGGTCCAGTTGGCGGACGTGGCCCCAGCGAAAGCTGCGCAGGAAGGCGCCCAGGGTGGAGGGCGCCTTGAGCACACTGCCCAGGGTGCAGGCTGTCCCGCCGGCGCGCAGCGCATCGGCGTCGTCGATGCAGTCGCCGCCCGCCAACGCAGATGCCACCAGCGTCATCATCTTGTCACCGGTGTTGGCTCGGCCTGGGGCCCGGCCCAGGTCCAGGCGCCGGTCAACCAGTTGGGAAAGGCCGAGGTGCAAGCCAAGGTGGCGGGAAGGAGCAGGCCGGCATTGTTGACCAGGCGGTGGTCGTCGAAGGTGATGTGGATGCGGTCGAGGTGGTTGCGTGGTCGCATCTATTGGGTGCTCCTTGTTTCTGGTCGGTTTTCTGTTATAAAACCATTATCCCAGATTCAGAGGAGCACTTCCTTCCCTATCCGCCCTGTCGCGACACGCCCTCTATCGGTGGATTCGGGCTTACACAGAAGCAAAGGGCCCCGGACGTTCGTCGCCAGGCAGCGGTCCAGGAGGTCTATATCCAACTCCGTCACAGGAGATTCGCAATCCACACCCGCATTGGCGACCACCACGTCGATGCGGCCAAAGCGGTCCAGGGTTAGGGAGGTCAGGGATTCGATTTGCTGGCTGTCGGTGACATCGCAATGCGCCGCTAAGGCTGTGCCGCCTTGGTCCTCTATCAGACGGACGGTGTCCTCGATGGCGCCTGAGGCGTATTTCTCGTATTCCGTTCCGGCGGAACTGTCAATCTCGGTGCGTGAGGCCACCACCACTTTGGCGCCCCGCGCAGCCAACCCGGCGCAGATCGCCCGGCCTATTCCCCGGCTGCCACCGGTCACGATGGCCACTTTGCCTTTTAGATTTGGATTGGATAGGGTCGACATGGCCGAGTTCGTCATGGATTCAACAACCGCCGGATCGGGCTTCCGGGGTTAAGACGCCGGACGGAATTTGGGGAGGCTGATCTTGTCATCCAGGTCGTCGAACACCACTTCCACCGCCATTCCTATCTTGATGGCGGCCGGTTCCATTTCCACGTCGACTAGGTTGGTGGGCATTATGACGCCCTTCTCCAGTTCAACCATCGCCGTGACGTAGGGCGCCAGGTCGCGGAAGGCGGGAATTGGGCCCCGGTGGACTATGGCGAAGGTGTACAAGGTTCCTTTACCCGAACTTTGAACCCAATCGGTGTCCCTGGAGTAGCATCTCGGACAGATGTCCCTAGGGTAGAAGTAGTTTTGATCGCAGGCTTTACAATGCCGGAACCACAGTTCGTGAGCCTTGCACTTCTCCCAGTAGAAATCCGATTCTGGCTGAGGAAGCGGGGGCGTGATGGGCGGTGGGGTTTGGGCTTGCTGAGTCATAACCTGCTCCTTGGTTCAAAGGGGTTGCGCCGAAGGGATTTCCAGGGATCTCTTGGGGCGCGGAAATCCCGCGCCAGAGAGAGGATAAGCGTAAACCTATTGAGCGTCAAGCTAAAATTTTCAATCTGAGTCCGTCTTTAGACTCGTTATATTTTCCGCCTGAGCTTGCGCCGCCTGCCCCGTTGGGTTAGCGTTTGGGGTTCCTATCTCAAAACTATCAGGTGGTAGATGGTCCGGGGGTGACCGGAGTGAAAATCGCGATAATGGGCGCTGGCAGCGTTGGTGGTTATTTCGGCGGTATTCTTGCCCGGACCGGCAACCAGGTGACTTTGATCGCCAGAGGGCGGCGCCTTCAAAACATCTTGCGGAATGGGCTGCAGATGGACACGAGTCGAGGTATGTTCACTCTGCAATGCCCGGCGGAGATTGCCGCCACCGCCGACCCTGCATCCGTGGGCCCGGTGGACCTGATTTTGCTCACTGTCAAAACATATCAGAACCCTGAGGCGATAGCCGCCATGATGCCCATGGCCGGGCCTGAAACCAACGTGCTCTGCCTGCAAAACGGCATGGACAGTTACCAGGCTGTGGGAGATTCCATTGGCATGGGACGGGTGCTGCCCGGCGCGGCCTATATCGAAGCCAGCACGCCCTCTCCTGGCACGGTCAAACAGACGGGTAACGTGGTGCGCATCGTTTTCGGCGAAATCGAGGGTGTGGAATCCCCCCGGAGCCGCCAAATTCTGGAAGTCTTGCGGGAAGCCGGCATAAACGTAGAGTTGAGCCCGGATATAAGGGTCTCTCTATGGACCAAATTCCTGTTCATTGCCACCATGGCTGGAGTGACCACCACCTCCCGGCGCACCATGGCTGAGCTCGTGCCCCAACCGGAATGGCGGCGCGTGGTAGACGGCTGTCTGCGAGAGATCGAGGCTGTAGGTCGGGCTGCCGGAGTAGGGTTGGCTGCTGACATCGTCGCCAACACGATGAAATACATCGACGATGAGTTGGAGAATCTCGGAGCCTCCATGCACGCCGATATCATGGCCGGCCGCCCCTTGGAGCTGGAGGCATTGAACGGGGCAGTGGTGAGGGTAGGCCAGAGCGCCGGGGTCGCCACGCCGATCAATGATCTGATCTACGCAATGCTAAAGCCATTTGCTTCGGGCGCCGCCACCGGGTGACCCCCAGATTCCCTATGAATGCATTATCACAGGGCCGTCATCGACCTTGGATTTCATGCTGAGCCAGCCGCAACGGCGAAGCATCTGGGGGGCCGCCCTCGTTGTCACATCGCGAACCGGTTTGGAAATTGGCGGCGCTGGGCTACTTTCGACCGTGCTTTGACAAGAAAATGGAGCCGCATTAGCATGGCGGCTAAACCTATCGGATTCAGATTCGCGCCCCAAGCAAAGGAACGGTTAGTTTATGGACGCCACCGGCGTATCGCACATAGCCATATGCGTTAGAGATTTGGATAAGTCTTTGGAGTTTTACCGGGACATCCTGGGCATGCAGGTGACCTTCGACGAAGTCCAGGACACCACCACCGGCGGCTTGCCCTACACCTATAAACACCCGCGCAAGACCCGCCGCACCGTCCACGTCCGCTACGGCGAAGGCCGGACTACTCCATCGTTGGTGTTGACCAGCCATCCTGGAGACGATTCCGATGGCGACCCAATAAAGCTGGACCAGGTCGGGATCAGTCACCTATCCTTTTCTGTCCGGGATTTGAAAGGTTTGGCGCAAGAGTTGTTGGACAAGGGTGTTAAGTTCGCCGGCCCAACCGACTCATTCACAAACCCCCAAGGCGAGGTCAGCAGCATATTCGTCTACGACCCAGATGGGATCTTGGTCCAGTTTGACAGCGGCGGAGCAGCGTAATAATTGCCTGAGGATCGAGATTCAGAATCCCACGCCGACGGTCACGACCGCGACAAGTTGGAACGATGGCGCCTAGGTCTAGAACAGGACGAACCCGGCGCCTTTCCAATTTGCGCAATTTTCCTCGTGTCTGAAATCGATCAACGGGCCCACGATTCATTTAGGAAGTTCCGTGATAGCTTTGAAAGCAGGAAGGCGGGATTTCATCACGTGGTGATTTTCGGCCAACACGGCGTTTCTACCACGGTCCGGGCTCTCTTGGCCGATTTAAGCCTGCCGCCGGAACACCTGCCCTGTCTCGTGATGGCGGCCGGGTCGGAAGCGAAAGAAGCCGTGGCGTTTACTCTGCCGGCGGGCAACGAGCCGGCGCCGTCAAACCCTAGTGAAGCCCCAACGCCGGAAGCGCTTTTGCTCCAGGTTGAATCATTAATCGACAGCAACAAAGAACGGGATGGCAAGGCGGCGTTGGGGGATTTAGGGGATTTAGGGGATTTAGATGGAGGTATCACCCGCGATTTGGGCGGAATAACTCTCGTCCAGGTTGCCGCTTCATTGCAGACCCGGACCTAAAGAACCCGCTTGTTCTAGACCAGCACTCCGGCCAGCATCAATCCACCCCATATCATCAGCAGAACACCTCCGGCCCGGCCCAGCATTTGGCCTTTTGGCGCTATCTTTTCCAGCATGACAAAGGCCGCCAGAGCAGCGATCCATACCAGATTCATCACTCCCAACACGAACAACAAAGCCATCAAGATCCAGCAGCAGCCAAGGCAGTAAACTCCGTGGCGCAGGCCCATTTGCAGGGCCCCGCCGGCCCCGTCGCGCCAGTCGGACATGATGAAACTCAACGGACTGCGGCAGTTGGTGAGGCAGACGTATTTCAGACGGGTCCATTGGAACGCTCCTGCCGTGAGCAACAACGCTCCACCCAAAAGCGCGTTGATGCTGGAGCCCATCATTGACGGGAGCATGGCATGGGTGTGCAGCGCCCAGTTGCCGATGGTGGCGCCGGCGGCGAAACCGCACCAAATCAGGAGGTATCCCAGCAGAAACACCCCGGTCGACACGTAGGGTTCTTGTTTTGACTGCCGCTGGCGGTTGACGGTGGCGAACAAAAGGAGCATTGGAGCGGCCGACGGAACCATCATGGCGGCCATCATCACCATCCACATGATGAACATGGCGGCCCAGTGCGCGGCGCTCCAAGACTGCATATTGGGCATGGCCATAGCGGCGCCCGCCCCAGCCCCGGTGCTAAACGCCACGTATATCGTGTAGGCCCATGCCAAGGTGGCGACCCCAATGACCCCTGCCAACACCACCAGCCTATCTCGTTTTAGGACCGCCTCAAGCGGTGTTCCAGATTGCATAATCCCTGGTTTACGGGCCGGTATAGTCGAATCGCCCACTGAGGGCCGAAAGGCCCGGGTACTCAAAGCTCATACCGGGGTCGGTTAGCGAAAACATGCTAGAGCGGCGGACGCTTGCCGATCCTACATTGTAGAACGGGACCGTCAGGCCATCGACCTTCGCATCCAGCGCCGGCTCACCCGGCATAGCATTGGGGATGCGCTCGGTGCCTACTTCAAGTAGCCCCGGCACGGTGATTCGGTGCTCGCCATCCTCTGTTTCAAAGCTTATTGGAACCTGCTTGGCAGGCAGGGCAGTGGCTATCAAACCGGTGACTGCGGCGAACCAGCCTCCAGCCTGGCCGGTGAGGATCGTCCCCAGGGCTTCCATCTGCGCCTGGTTGGCCCGTTGGTCGAGGTAAGCACCCAAGGTCCAGCCCCCGTCAAGGAGCTTTCCGGGTATTCTGACGTACAGGACGAAGTTCAGATTATCCAGGTTGGTGTTCCCGTAGTTACCTTCCCGGATGCGAAAACCTAATACCGCCTCACAGGGAAGATGGGTAGGAGGTCCACCGAAGTTGCAAGGGCACGTTATCTCGCAGTTGCACGCCTCCATGACGTCGCCCTGCATTCGCCACAGTTCTGCTGTCGTCATCGAAACACCTCGTTAAAAATTTTCTTTAGGATGCGACCCATACCGTCACCTATGGAATCAAGGAAGTCATGGTTTTGGCCACTGGTGAGTCCTGGGGACGCGAATATATTTGACTTGACACGCACCGTCTAGTTCCTAAGCAAAGTTGTGGAAAACGGGCGCATTCGCCAATACAAGCCCACGTCCGGCCGGTCTAGACCGGCCGGACAAACGTAGCTAATGCCGCCAATATGCTCGAATCAGCGTATCGGCCAGTCGAACGGCGACCAGGCGGCGTCTTTACCGGTGGAGCCAAAGCTGACTCCGGCGTTGACCTTGAAATTTTTCGTGGATGCCCTGGTGCTTTCAAAGTTAAAAGACCTTGGGGAAGCACGATTCCGGGAAAGGCGTCGGCGCCGGAAACCGGATTTTTGATGGGCTCCAGATCCAGTTCCAATAGACCGCCGGCTCGAACTGTGGAGTTGGCGGCATCCAAATTTATGTCGATTGCCACGAATTGGGGGCCGTGAAGGGTGCTGATGGTTCCGGCCAAGATGCCGAATGGGCCGCCGGCGTTGCCAGTTAAAATGGCGGTCAGAGCCTCCCTCTGGGCTTCGTCCGCCTTCTCATCGATCAGGATAAAGCCCTCTCCATTGCCCAAATGGATCGCCTTTGGCCAGGCTGCGCCCAGGGCAAAATTCAGGCCGTTCAGCTGGGTATCTCCATAGTTCCCCTCATCAATATGCCCTGCCCAGGCCCCGTCGCAACTACCGTCGGTGGGTGGGGCGTTGAAGTTGCAAGGGCAACCCCGATCGCAGTTACATCCCTGAAGCAGCGTTCCCTTGATCCTCCAATCAATCTCGGTCTGTGTGCTCATGACTCCTCTCTCGTTTAAATTACTAAACGTTAGGAACCCCAATGCAGCCGCCAAGTACCAAACGAATATCTGAAACGTCCGCTCGGGTAGGCGAAATCCCAAAATAAAGGCGCGAAATGCTCGGGGGTGGGATTATATTTGACCCGATGTTAGGTGTCTAGCTGGGGAAATTCGCGTCCGGCAGAGAGGTGTAGGCAACATTTGGCGGTGATGCTATAATCCCAGCCGTGGAGGTGGCCTATTGGAAGCAATTGATTTCGCAACACCTAAAACCATTGACGAAGCAGTCAAGTTAATGGCGTCAAAAGGGGACCGGGCCAGGATGATGGCAGGCGGCACCGACATCATCGTGCAACTGAGGGGCGGACGCCGTAGTCTGGATCTCGTTGTAGACGCCAAGGGAATTCCCGAGCTTAACGAACTGAGCTACAGCGCCCAAAACGGATTAACCGTTGGCGCTGCGGTCCCATGCTACAAGATCTACCAAAACGAGGAGATCGCATCGGCTTATCCGGGCCTCATCGACTGCGCGTCGTTGATTGGCGGGATACAGATCCAGGGCCGGGCCAGCATCGGCGGCAACCTTTGCAACGCCGCTCCCAGCGGCGATTCCATTCCCGCGATCATAGCCCTCGGTGGCGTCGCCCATTTAGTTGGGCCAAACGGCAACAGAGACGTGCCCGCGGAAGAGTTCTGCACTGGACCTGGGCAGAGTGTTCTACAGGCGGGTGAGATTCTAGTATCCATCACCATGCCGGCGCCTGTGGCCCATTCCGGGGCCAGCTATCTCAGGTTCATCCCCAGAAACGAAATGGACATCGCCGTGGCCGGTGTGGGTACTTCGGTGGTGCTAGATGCGTCGGGCCAAAATTTTGTCTCAGCCCGCATCTCTCTCGCATCCGTGGCCCCGACTCCGGTGTTCGCCAAGGACGCCGGCGACAGCCTGGCCGGGAAACCGGTATCTGAAGCGTCAATTCAAGAGGCATCGGAAAAGGCTATGGCCGATGCCAAACCCATCAGCGACATGCGCGGCAGCATCCGGCAACGGATCCACCTGGTGGGCGTCTTGACCCGCCGCACGCTGAACATCGCTGTCGAAAGAGCCAGGGGAGGATAAACATGCCCGGACTAGTCCACGTACAAACCACCATTAATGGTGTTCAGACCGATTTTCTAGCGGAGCCCCGCCAGAGTCTTCTTGAGGTCCTGAGGGACGTTCTGGGCAAAACCGGCACCAAAGAAGGATGCAACGACGGCAACTGCGGCGCCTGCACGGTGATACTCGACGGCCGCATCGTCGATTCCTGCCTGGTGTTGGCGGTGGAGACCCAAGGCTCCGAGATAACCACCATTGAGGGCTTGGCCACGGCCGACGGCCTTCATCCCATACAGCAGGCTTTCTTGGAACAGGCGGCGCTGCAGTGCGGTATATGTACTCCGGGGTTCATCGTGGCTTCCAAAGGCCTTCTAGACCAGGAGCCCGACGCCGACGAGGCCAGGATACGCCATTGGTTGGCGGGAAATCTGTGCCGTTGCACCGGCTACGATAAGATTATCAGAGCGGTGTTAGAGGCCGAAAAACTGTCCAAATAAATCCGTATTACACATGAGGTGATTAGTCGTGACGTCGAACCAAGTCCTCTCGGATGTCGAATACCGGGTAGTCGGGAAACGCCCAATCCGGCCCGACGGCATAGATAAAGTCACCGGGCGCGCCCAATACGGAGCTGACGTTTACCCAGCGGGGCTGCTGCACGGCAAGATACTGCGCAGCCCCCACGCCCACGCCAAGATCGTCTCCATCGACACCAGCCAGGCGGAAGCCCTCCCAGGGGTGACGGCGGTGCTCACCGCCGCGGATTTCCCTTTTGCCAAACTGGGAAAGGACGAATTGGGAAGCGGCTATCAGAGGCTGAAGTTCGCCACCGACCTCATCATGGCCAGTGACAAAGTCCTATTCAAAGGTCAACCGGTGGCGGCCGTCGCCGCAGTCAACCCCCACGTGGCGGAAGAAGCGGCCCGGCTGATAAAGGTCGAGTACCAACAACTTCCGGCCGTGATGAATGTCCAGGATGGGATGAAGGAAGGCTCGGAACTCCTTCATGACGACCTCCACACCTCCTACCTGGGAGAAGTTTCCGAGAAACCCAGCAACGTCGCCGCCCACCTATATTTCGATAAAGGCGATATAGAGCAGGGTTTTGGCGATGCGGACCTGGTGGTGGAGCGGGAATTCCATACGGAGATGGTGCACCAGGGCTACATAGAGCCCCAAAATTCCACCGCCTTTTGGAACGCCGACGGTAAACTAACCATCTGGTGCAGCACCCAGGGCAGTTTCATGATTCGTAATAGCATTGCCGACGTTCTGCGCTGCCCAGTGTCCCAGATCAAAGTGATTCCCACTGAGATTGGCGGCGGATTCGGCGGCAAGATCTCTTCCTACCTGGAAACGCCATGCGCGCTGCTCTCCCGAAAATGCAGCCAGCCGGTGAAAATGGTCATGACCCGTCAGGAGGTTTTCGAGGCCTCTGGCCCTGCTCCAGGAAGCTGGATGAAGGTAAAGATGGGCGCGGCTAAAGACGGAAGGATCACCGCCGCTCACGTCACCCTTGCCTACGAGGCCGGCGCATATCCGGGTTCTCCGGTTATGGCGGGCACATCGTGCGCGCTTTCATGTTACGACCTGGAAAACGGCCGCGTCGAAGGTTATGACGTACTAGTCAACAAACCCAAGACATCGGCTTACCGGGCGCCTGGCTCACCCCAGGCCGCTTTCGCCGTGGAGTCGGTGATCGACGAGATTTGCGAAAAGCTCTCCCTGGACCCCTTGGAGGTCAGGATCAAGAACGCGGCCAAAGAGGGCACTAGGAGGATAGAAGGGCCGGTGGCTCGTAAGATCGGATTGGTCGAATGCCTGGAAGCCGCCAAATCCCACAACCATTACAAAACTGCTCCCAAAGGTAAAAGCCGGGGCCGAGGCGTGGCCTGCGGTTTTTGGATGAACCGGGGGTTCCAGTCCAGTGTGACTATGACCGTCCAATACGACGGGACCATCAGCTTGCTGATGGGGTCGGTTGACATCGGCGGCACCCGGGCGTCCATCGCCCAACAAACCGCCGAAACCCTGGGCATCGCCTATGAAGATGTCCATCCCACGGTGGTGGACACAGATTCCATAGGCTTCACCTTCGTCACCGGTGGAAGCCGCACATCCTTCGCCACCGGTCTAGCGGCGATCGGGGCGGCCGAAGACGTAATCGACCAGATGGTGCAGCGGGCAGCCCAGATATGGGACACACCGGCGGAGAATGTGGAATACGCCGATGGGTCCATCCGCCACCGTTCAGACCCAGAGCTACAGATGAGCTTTAAAGACCTGGCCAACCAACTGGGTTCCACCGGCGGCGGCATCACCGGCCGCTCCAACGTGGACCCGTCTGGCGAGGGCAACGGCTACGCGGTGCATATGGTGGACGTAGAAGTCGATGAGGAAACCGGCAAGGTGGACATACTCCGCTATACGGCCGTTCAAGACGCCGGCAAAGCGGTGCATCCTAGCTACGTTGAAGGCCAGATGCAGGGGGGCGTGGTGCAGGGCATTGGTTGGGCGTTGAACGAGGAGTATTTCTTCAACGACCAGGGCCAAATGATGAACTCCAGCTTCTTGGATTACCGTATGCCTACGAGTTTGGACCTGCCCATGATTGACACGGTAATCGTCGAGGTCGCCAACCCTGGTCATCCCTACGGCGTCAAGGGAGTGGGCGAAGTGCCCATAGTTCCTCCCATGGCCGCCATTTCCAACGCCATCCATCAAGCCACCGGCCTGCGCATGGAGAGCCTTCCCATGAGCCCCGGCAAGATACTTGAAGCCTTGTGGGAGAACGGGAAGTAGTATTCCATGGACAATCCCTCGACAAGCTCAGCATGAGCGGCCTAAACCAACAACCTCCGCTCATGGTGAGCTTGTCGAACCACCTTTGGTTTGGCAGGCCGTACCCCTTAGACAATCCGTTCTGGCCCTCGCATTAACTTAGACTTCAAACCGGGCCATGGCCAGGTAGATCATGCCCATTGTCTTCATTCCAACCATGCTCTTGGCATTGAGCGGCGGCGTCAGACAAGTGAAAATCGAGGCCGCCAATTTGCGTCAAGCAATCGATGGCCTCGACATGCTCTATCCTGGCATGAAATCCCGGTTGCTCGAAGAAGGGCAGCTTAGGTCGAACTTAGCCGTGGCCATAGATGGGGAAGTCGCCCGGTTGGGCTTGTTGGAAAAATTACGCGAAGATAGCGAAGTGCACTTCGTTCCGGCCATCGGCGGCGGCGCTCCGCCGCCGGCGAGATTCTTGACTGACTCAAACGAGCGCCCGTACAATGGGGCTAATGTGTAGTCGCCAAGCTCATGGGGTGGGGGGAGTTTGATGGGTAATGAGGCCAAGTCTCGAGTGGAGAGACTAGTCTCGGCTGGAGGCGTGGTCTACAGGCGGGTGAATGGCGGAATAGAAGCCGTACTTTGCGGTAGACATCTGCCTTCCCAGGCAGGCAGAACCGGATCAGAAGGCGCCGGTTCCAACCGAAACATCCGGTGGAGTTTGGCCAAAGGAACGCCAGATGCAGGGGAAACCCTAGAGGAAACCGCGCTAAGAGAAGTCCAGGAAGAGACTGGGTTGGAAGTGGAGATCAACGCCCCCATAGGCAGCATCGAATATTGGTTCACTGAAAGGGGAAGTAAGGTCCGGTTCCATAAGACAGTTCATTTCTACTTGATGGTTACCCAGGGCGGGAACACCGACCAACATGATCCCGAATTCGACGTTGTAGAGTGGTTCCCATACGAAGAGGCTTTGGAAACAGTGGGTTACCCCAACGAGGCTGAAGTCCTTCGTAAAGCGCTAGTCCTGATTCCCAGATCCGAAGTGAAGAGCTAGAATGGTCGAATTGCGCGGCGCCCGTCTAATCCTGCGGGAAAAACGTTTGGAAGACGCCGAACAGGATTATATTTGGCGCAGCGACCCAGAGCTTGCCCGTCTTGACGCCGCCTATCCCCTGACCATGGCCTACGACCGTTACCTGAAGATTTTTCAGGACCAACTAAAATTCCCAACCCCCGGTTCCCACCATTTTGCCGCGGAGACCTTTGAAGGTAAATTCATTGGCAACTGCATGTATTACGACTTGGACAGTGTCAACATGGAAGCCGAGTTGGGGATTGTCATTGGAGACAGGGATTATTGGGGCAACGCCTTTGGCTACGATGCAGTGACAACTCTGTTGGAGTACATGTTCTCGGTACGGGAGCTAAAAAGGGTTTATCTGCACACACTGGAATGGAACGAACGGGCCCAGCGTTGCTTCAATAAATGCGGGTTCAACACGGTGCGGCCGGTGCGGCGTATGTCCCACGACTTTCTCCTGATGGAAGTCCTGCGGGAAGATTGGCTGAACAACGCCAAGCGAATTTTGGACGCCCGTTGGTCTTACCGGGAAACAGGAACCCCCACCAACCCGGCCGAAGCTCCGGGCGACTGATTCAAGGATCAGCCATAGCCTTGCCCGGCGCCTAGCCTCTAACCCTTAGCAGCCTCGATGGCCTGGGAGAGGTCCACCGCCCCAGTGTAAAGGGCTGTTCCTAAAATCGCCCCTTCAACACCCGTTTCCTTGAGCCTGGTCACGTGTTCCAGCGCGGCGATACCACCCGACGCCAGGACGGCCATGCCCGACTTTTCGGCCAGATTCTGGTTGGCCTGGTAATTGGGCTGGGTCAGCGTCCCATCGCGGGAAATGTCGGTGTACAGCAGCCGGGTGACGCCCAAATCCGCCATCTGATTGACCAAGTCCAGCACTTCGATAGAGGTGTCCTCGGTCCAACCCCGGGTCGCCACCTTGCCATCCCGGGCGTCCACGGCAACCACCACTTTTTCGCTGCCCTGGCCGGCGCATAACGCGCGGACCAGATCGGGGTCTTCCACTGCCGCCGTGCCTAAGACCACCCGGTCGGCGCCCAGTTGTATCAAAGCCTCGGCGGTGGCCAACGACCGGATGCCGCCGCCGATCTGCACCGGTATAGACAGGGTGTCAAGGATCTCGGAGATGGCTCCTTTATTTGCGGGGGCGCCCTGAGCCGCGCCGTCCAGGTCAACCAGATGCAGCCTGACTGCGCCTTGATTCTGCCATTGCAACGCCATCGAGACTGGATCGTTGGAAAAGACTGTCTCCCGTTGAAAGTCTCCCTGGAAAAGCCGGACGCAACGGCCGGATTTCAGGTCAATGGAAGGGATGATCTCCATTGATCAGGCGCCTGCTGATTGCCGATTGCTGATTGCTGACCGCTTCCCCGCCATCGCCACGAAGTTTTGATAGATGCGCAGGCCAGCGGCGCCGCTTTTTTCCGGGTGGAACTGGGTGGCCACCAGATTGTCTTTGGCCAAGATGCTGCAGAACGTCACACCATAGTCGGTGCTACCCGCCACAGATGTTGAGTCATCCGGCTGGGCGTAATAACTGTGGACAAAGTAGAAATAACTATCCTGGTCCAAGCCTTCCAAAACGGGGTGCCGGGCGTCATCAACATCGTGTGCTTGAAGATGAACGCTGTTCCAACCCATGTGGGGAATCTTCATGCCTTGGGGCAACCCATCGGGCAGCCGCTTGACTCGACCCTTGACGATGCCCAAGCAGGGAGCGTCGCCCTCTTCGGTGCGTTCCAAGAAGAGCTGCAGGCCCAGACAGACCCCCAAGAATGGCCTGCCAGATTTGGCGTAATCTCTGATCGGCTGGACCAGCGCCCGCTTTTCCAAGGCCGCCATTGCAGCCGGTCCCGAGCCCACTCCCGGCAGGATCAGGGCATCGGCCTTGGCGATGACAGCCGGGTCGCTGGTGACCACAGGGGACACGCCCTCGTTTTCCAGCGCCTTGGCCACGCTGCGCAGGTTGCCCGATTCGTAGTCGATGACAGCGATGGTGGGGGCGCCAGGCACTGCGGTTAGCTCCGGTCGCCGGTGGCGCGTTCGATGGGCAATTCTCGGTCCTGGTACCGGGCCAAGACAAACAGCAGGTCGCCCAGACGGTTCAGGTAGGCGGTGATCAGGCCGTTGGTCAGGAGATTAGCCTCCGCTAGAGCCACCACGCGGCGTTCGGCCGTGCGGATGATGGTTCGGGCCATGTCGATGGCGGACGACGCCGGCGATCCGCCGGGCAGCACGAACACGGTAGGCATGGTAAATTCCTCTTCCAAGGAATCGATGGTCGTTTCCAGATTCTCCACCATGGATTCGGTCACCGGCGCGAAATGCTGCTGGAACAGCTCGTATTTGTCGGGGTCGGTGGCCAACTCGGCGGCGATGGTGAAAAGCTCCCGTTGCAGGTCCCGCAGAATGTCTTTTACCCGCTGGTCGTCGGTGGTGGCCCGGCCCAGCCCCATGGCCGAAACAGCCTCGTCGGTGATGCCGTAGGCCTCGGTGTGGGGATTATTCTTAGAGATCCTCCCGCCGTAGAGCAGGCTGGTCTCCCCCTTGTCCCCAAACTTGGTGTAAACCCTTTTTCTAAACGATGACGATGAAGACGTCACTATGATTTCCTCTTTCTGCGCTAGCATTGGCCCCTGTTTAATACGTTGTTGAATTCTAGCATAGGGGCGCCAGGCGGACTATACTTGGCCTTGAGCCATTGGTGGTCCTCTAGAGGTCTGGCCGGAAAGCCATTGGCCGGGTTTCGCGCTACGCCAGACAGACGTATTATAGTCTTATGTGGCATGATAGTGTCTGTAATACGGTTCAATAACCCACTGTTACATCGACAATCGTCGCTAAGAAAACGACGACTTGGGGAGAATCGGGGTTTCCGTCCGAGTTTCTAGGAAGAAGAAAATGACAAAATCCATCCTGCTGGCGAGGAAAGAAGACGCAGAGCAGATGCTGGGCATCTACGCGCCCATCATTAGGGACACGGCTATTTCATTCGAGTTGGAACTCCCAACCGTGTGCGAGTTTGAAAATCGGGTCGCGGAATACCTCGATGTCGGGCCTTGGCTGGTTTGCGAGTCGGAAGGTAGGGTTGTCGGATATGCTTACGCCAGCAGGCACCGTTCCAGGCACCGTTCGAGGGAGGCCTACCAGTGGTCGGTGGAAGTTTCCGTTTACGTCGCTGAGAGTCAACACCGGTCTGGAGTTGGCCGGGCGTTATACACTTCCCTCATCAAATGCCTCCGGCTGCAAGGGTTTTACAACGCCTATGCCGGCATCACGTTGCCTAACACCGCCAGCGTGGCCCTCCACGAAAACCTGGGGTTCCAGCCCGTGGGTGTTTATAGGGACGTGGGTTTCAAGTTGGGCCAATGGCACTCAGTGGGCTGGTGGAGCTTGGCATTGCAAGATGACTCTCCTCCAGTATCTCTTATTAAGTTGCTGGAAATAGTGGATACAGCGGCATGGAAACAGGCCATCGCCTCCGGAGCATCCTTGCTCCGCTAGAAGCTGGGATTGACTGTGCTGAACGTATTGGCAATAATCGCGTGAAGCAATTGCTAATAAAAAGAGGTAATAAGCCATGCCGCCGGAAGTGCGAGTTATCGGCATAGAGGGTATGCCGGAGATTCAAAACAACGATGACCTGGGCGGGATGCTGGTGGACGCCTGCCAAGCCCAGGGGACGCCTCTGGAGGCCGGCGATGTGCTGGTCGTGACTCAGAAGGTGATTTCGAAAGCCGAGGGGAGGGTGATAAGTCTGGAGGGGATCGAGCCGTCGGCCCTGGCCATCCAGTCATCCGAAGGCCACCGCCGCGACCCCAGGCACACCGAGATGATCCTGCGGGAGAGCCGGCGCATCGTGCGCATGGACCGGGGAAATATCATCAGCGAAACCTTTCACGGTTTCAACTGCGCCAACGCCGGAATAGACGCCTCCAACATCCCAGGCAGCGACACGATATGCCTGCTGCCGGTGGATTCCGATGCCTCGGCCAGGGTGATACGGCAAGCCGTCAAGGAAAGGGCCGGCGCCGATGTGGCGGTGATCGTTTCCGACACCTTTGGGCGCCCCTGGCGCAACGCGGCCGCCAACGTGGCCATCGGCGTGGCGGGCATTAATCCTTTGCTAAGCTACGTGGGCCAGGAAGACGTCCACGGCAACATGATGTACACCACGGTCATCGCCGTGGCCGACGAACTGGCGGCGACATCGGAACTAGTCACCGGCAAACTCCTGCGAGTCCCCGCGGCGATAGTCAGGGGATATCCCTACGAGCCCATGGAGGACGCCAGCATCCAAGCTCTGGTGCGCGACCCGGACAAGGATTTGTTTCGTTAACGGGCTCAAGCCGCGAGTTTATTGCGGCTCTCTTCAAATCTCCCCTTAATCCCGCAGCAGCAGCAGTTGGTACTCCAACGGCTGGTCCGGCTCGGCGAACCCTGAGAGGCCCACCCCCAAAAGCCGGAAGCTGCGGCCAGGCGTTAACTCATGAGAGAACAAGCGCCAGGCGGTCTCTTGAATCACCGACGCGGAATCGGTGCCGGCATCCAGGGTGGTCTGCCGGGTGAAGGTGGTGAAGTCGGCCAACCGGGCTTTCACGGTGACCGTGCGTCCCTTAAAACCGTGGCGTTCCACCCGATCGGCGACGTGGGACGCCAACTGGTCTAGTTCGGATTTCAGCAGCGCCTGGTCCGCCAGGTCGGTGGAAAAGGTGTTCTCCGAGCTGACGGATTTTGTTTCGCGCTGGGTCTGGACCGGGTCGTGGTTCATTCCCAGAGATTTGTCCCGGATGCTTTGAGCCCGTTTTCCGAATTGGCGCTGAAACCAGCCCTCCGGTTGCTGCGCTAGTTGGCCGATGGTTTCGATGCCGCCGCGCCTCAACTTCTCAACGGTCTTTGGACCGACCCCCCACAATTTACCCACTGCGAGCGGGGCCAAGAACCGCGCTTCGTCCCCGCTTTCCACAACCACCAGACCGTCGGGCTTGTGCAGGTCAGAGGCGATCTTAGCCACGGATTTGCAGGTCCCGGCGCCCACCGAGATGGTTAAGCCCGTCTCCTGATTGACCCGGCGTTTCAGGTCCAATGCCACCGCCAATGGCAGCTTGCCTTCTTCGGCCAATCCGGTGATGTCTAAATACGCCTCGTCCAACGAAAGGGGCTCCACCAGGGGCGTAATGCTCCGGAATATTTCTTTGACTCGATTGGAAAACTCCCGGTAGCGGTCGAATCGAGGATGTACTACGATTCCCTGGGGGCACAATCTAACCGCCGTTTTCATGGGCATGGCCGAATGAACCCCAAATACCCTGGCTTCGTATGACGCGGTCGCCACCACGCCCCGGCCCTCGGGACTCCCGCCCACCAGCACGGGTTTGCCCCGAAGCTCGGGGTTTTCCAACTGCTCCACCGAAGCGTAGAAGGCGTCAAGATCGGCATGGAGTATCTGGGCCACTGGCTGCTCCGAGTCAAACTAGATCAACAGACCGCTAGGAATCGCCGATTCGTACAGGCCAATCTTACTCTCCACGGTGGGCGTCGTCAGCTATGTCTTGTCTCGGGATAGGAACGCACGCCGGGAATTGACATCGGTCAACCATAAAATAATAGAAACCGTTGCCTCGGTTGCGATTACCAGCTATCCTTGACCGGCCCCAATACTGGAGGCGCCAAGTGGCGCCGATCCGTTGATACCAATTACGAAGCAGTGAAGCCTTGAATCAACCCGACTCAAGATCAAGCCGATCACAGGTCTATTACGGCTGGTGGATGGTCGGCATATGCTCGGCGATGGCCTTTTTCTCCAGCGGGATATTCTTTCGCGGCTTCACCGTGTTTGTTCCTGCTGTGCGCGACTCGCTGGGTCTGACCCAAGCCCAGACCAATCTAGTGTTCTCGGTGGCCAGGGCCGAGGGCGGTCTGGAGGGCCCGTTGGCCGGGTGGGCCATAGACAAGTTCGGCAACCGCGCATTGTTCGTTCCCAGCATAATTATCTTTGCCGCTGGCTATTTCATCTTCGCCCGGTTCGTCCACAGCTATTTGAGTTTCGCCATGGTCTACCTGGGGATCATATCCCTGGGGAACAGTGTGGCCTTTCAACACGCCATGTTCGCCGGGTTGAATCAATGGTTCCGCCGCCGCCGGTCTCTGGCCATATCCACCTTGGCGGCTATGGCGTCGTTGGGTGGACTGGTCCTGTGCCGGTCATGTCGCTGATCATAATCCACTTCAGCTGGCGTTGGGCGATGACCATGGCTGGATTCGCCTACTTATTTGGAGTTTTGCCCCTCACCAGATTCTTCCGAAACCGCCCAGAAGACATGGGGTTGCTGCCCGACGGCGATTTGACCCCTCCCGTTGCGACCCTTTCCGGAGTGGGCGGCGGAGGCCGCGTGGCCCTGGAGATACGAGATTACACGGTGAAGGAAGCCCTCCACACCAGGGCATATTGGCTCCTGTTGGTGGGAGCAGGCCTAAGACAACTCGCGGCGATGGGAATATTGGTGAGCCTGATTCCGCTGCTGCAAAGCAAAGGTATGGGCCTCCAGACAGCGGCCAATTTGGCAGGGATGATGTTCGGCGCCAATTTCGCCTCCAGGATGGTAATGGGATACCTTGGCGACAAGATTCCAAAGTCGTTGATTTTGTCAGCGACCCTGGCCATGGAGGTGGTGGCGTTCGTATCGTTGCTTTTCGGCACGTGGTCGGGCGCCGGAGTCGTGTTGATCATGATATTCGTGCTTTTCGAAGGGATGGGCGACGGCGCCGGTGTCATCGTTTGGACAGCCTTGGGTGAGTATTTCGGCCGCGATAAGTTCGCCAGCCTCCGGGGTATATTCACCTTTTCCCACAGTTGGGCTTTGATCGTCGCGCCGGTCTACGCCGGTTGGGTTTTCGACCATTTCGGCAACTTTGATTGGGCATTGATCCCGGCGATAGCAATCTCAGCCGGGGCCTGTATGTGCTTTGTATTGGTGCGAAAGCCCCCAGAGTTGACCAAAGCTGCGACCCCAGAGGCGGCGTGATACAAAATAACCGGCATAGCGAATGCTCCGCCAAGCCGCTAGAATAACCAAAAATCTGAATGCTGACCGCTGAAGGCTGATAGCTAAAGGCCCAAGGAGACTCCATGACCGCCATTTTGGACGAATACATAGCCAAACATCCCGGCTCGGCTCAACGGTACGCCGAGGCTGTCCGCCTATTCCCCAGCGGCGTCACCCACGATAACCGTTACGCTCAACCTTTTCCGCTATACATGACCCACGGCGCCGGGCCCAAAAAATGGGACGTGGACGGCCACGAATACATAGATTACGTTTCCGGCCATGGCGCGCTTCTATTGGGACATTCCAATCCGGCGATAGTGTCGGCCGTGGTTGCACAGATGTCCCGAGGCACGCATCTGGGGGCGTCAACCGACGAAGAGATACGCTGGGCCAAAGCCATCATGGCGCTGATGCCTTCCATCGAGCGGGTGCGGTTTCACAGCTCAGGGACCGAAGCGACGCTGATGGCAATGCGCCTGGCCCGTGCCTACACCGGCAAAGACAAGGTGATCAAACTCCAGGACCACTGCCATGGCTGGCACGACTATGCCATGGCCGGATCCGACCGTTTCGCCCCTGGAGTTCCGGAAGCGAGTTGGGGCTCCATGGTGGTGCTCCCGCCGGGAGACCTAGCCGCCGTTGAGGACACCCTAAAGCGCGACCCGGAAATCGCGGCGATGATCCTGGAGCCCACCGGCGCCCACTACGGCCAACTGCCATTTGACGTGCCGGCCTATCTCAAAGGGCTGCGCCAGCTTACGGAGCAGTATGGAGTGGTGTTGATATTCGACGAGGTCGTAACCGGGTTCAGGGCGTCACCCGGCGGCTGCCAAGAGCGCTACGGCGTGTCGCCCGACCTTACCACCCTGGCCAAGATCGTGGCCGGCGCGCTTCCGGGACGCGCCGTGGGCGGGAAGGCGGAGATCGTGGACATGATCTCCCACCGGGGAGACCCGGAGTGGGACAACCAGCACAGGGTATATCACCCCGGCACTTTCAACGCCAACCCCATCAGCGCCGTAGCAGGGGCCACTTGTTTAGAGATGATCGCCAGCCAACCGATCAACTCCCAAGCCGACGCAATGGCGCAACGTCCCAAAGACGGCCTCAACGAGATCTTCGGCAAGCTGGAGTACGCGGGCCACGCCCATGGAATAGCTTCCATGATCCACATCGTGCTGGCCGACTGCGATTGCGGCCGTGAGATATGCACCATGCCCCACTCGGAGATAAAACGGGCGGTGGCCTCGCCAGCGGTCACCCAGCTAAAGCTGGGTATGCAAAACCAGGGAGTAGACATTATGGGCCGCGACGCCTTCCTGGTGTCGGCTACCCACACCGAGGCCGAGATTGACCGCACCCTGGATGTCTTTGAGAGCACCTTAGCGGCTGTCCGGGCCGAAGGTGTCACCTCGTAGAACGCCTCTGCAACCGATTCTGGTAGAATCCCGAAATCCGGCTCCAATGCCGAAAAAGAAGGTGAATCACCATGCCTAGTTTTACCGACAAGCTTAACGTGGGCGGCAGCGAGATGGACATGTACGCCGCGCTTCCCTCAGGCTCAGGGCCCCATCCGGCCGTCGTGATTGCATTTCACGTGGGCGGCCTGGATGATTTCGATCGCGACATGGCTGACCGTTTGGCCGAAGAAGGATACGTGGCCGTGGTGCCCGACCTGTTCCACCGCTATTCCAAAGAGGTGATGGACGGCCCGCGCTTGGACCGTTTGGGACATCTTCGTGATTCCGACATCATCGCCGACATGAACGCCGCCGTGGACTTCCTGACCGCCAACTCGGCCATCGACAACGACCGCATCGGCCTCACCGGTTTCTGCATGGGCGGCCGGATTGCCTGGCTGATGGCCGCTGCCAACCCCATCTTCAAATGCACCGTGCCCTTCTACGGTGTCAACATCATGGGCAATTGGGGCCCCGGAGAGACACCCTTCTCCATGACCGCTAACATCAACTGCCCAATGATGTTCCACTTCGGCGATTTGGACGGCGACCCGTCGCCCGACGACCGGGTCAAGCTGGACGCCGAGTTGAAGCGGCTGGGCAAGGATTATCAGTTCTTCAACTACGAAGGCGCCGGTCACGCGTTCATGGACCACACCAACGAGGAGCGCCATCACGTAGCATCGGCCAATCAGGCCTGGCCCAGGACCCTCGAATTTTTCAACAAACATCTGAAGTGAGATCCCAGTTAGCCAGCTGAAACTGCTAGTTAATGGAGAGGGATCATGCCGTCATTTTGGGAGAAGATTCAGGTTTCCGGCCAGGACATGGACTTGTATGCCAGCGTACCCAGCGGATCCGGACCATTTCCGGCGGTGTTGGTCATCCACCCCGCCGGTGGCGTGGCAGAATTCACCCAGGGCATCGCGGATAAACTCGCGGGCGAGGGTTACGCCGCCGTTTGCCCCGACCTGTTTCACCGGATAACCGACCCCAATCTGACCGACGGAATCGCCAAGGCTGGGTCGTTGAAAGACCCGGAAGTCATCGACGACGTGAACGCCACCGTTGAATTCATGCTGGCTCATTCGGCCATCGACAGGCAGCGCATCGGCATAACCGGCTTCTGCATGGGCGGCCGGATCACCTGGCTGGCGGCAGCGGTCAACCCGAATTTCAAGGCGGCGGCGCCCTATTACGGGGGCAACCTCATGGTGATTCGGGGCGATGCGGAAAAGAGCCCGTTTGAGCTGGCCAGCGGCATCAACTGCCCCATCTTGTTCCATTTCGGCGAGATTGACGCCAACCCGTCCCAAGACGACATGAGGGTGCTGGATGACGAGTTGACCACGCTGGGCAAACCCCACCAGTTCTACGTCTACCCCCACGCGGACCACGCCTTTGCCGACCATACGGGGGCCCGATACCATAGGGAGTCGGCGGAGGTTTCCTGGCCCCGCACTTTGGATTTTTTCGCGGCCCACTTGAAAGGCGTTCCGGCAACCGGATGATCCAACGCCGACCGGCTCCCGAATGCCGTCCAGCCCTATGGTCCCACAGGCACGTTCTGGTTGACACTCCAGCCTGCGGGTAGTATGTTGTCGCCAAGCTGGCCCTGCTCGTGGCAGGGGCTAACCAAAACAATTTTATGAAGGTATGGAGGCTGACATGGCTTATCAAGGTCTGATCGCGGAGACAGTCAACATCAACGGACATGAAGGAGACCAAATCGACGCATTCTTGGCCCGCCCATTGGGTTCCGGTCCGGTGCCCGGAGTGGTGCTTATTCACCACATGCCCGGATGGGACGAAGCGTCAAAGGCCATGGCCACTAAGCTGGCTTACAACGGATATGCTGCCATCTCGCCCAACCTGCACTTCCGGGAAGGCAAGTCCACGCCCCAGGAAAACAGCGCCAGCGTAGCGGCTGCCGGCGGGATGCCCGATGCACGGACCATGGGTGATGTCGCGGCGGCCATCGCCCATCTCCGCACTCTGCCCTATTGCAACGGAAAAGTCGGAATCATCGGTTTCTGCTCCGGTGGCCGCCAGGTTTACCTGGCCGCTGGCACCCTCTCTGGAATCGATGCCGCGGTGGACTGCTGGGGAGGTGGCGTCACCGCCTCCGCCGATCAATTGACGGAACGGCAGCCCGTGGCTCCCATCGACTTCACGTCCGGCATAAATTGCCCGCTGCTAGGCTTGTTCGGCGAAGATGACGCCAGGCCATCGCCGGCCGACGTGGCCACGACCGAAGAAGAACTGAAGAAGCACAATAAGACCTATTCGTTCCACATGTACGAAGGCGCCGGCCACGGCTTCTTCGCGGTGGACCGCCCCGGCTACCGTCAGTTCCCCGCCACCGACGGCTGGGAAAAGGTCCTTGCGTTTTACGCCAAGCACCTGGGCTCGGGCGGCGGTTCCAACGGCCAGCAGGCCGGCCAATCGATGGAGCGCATCGCGATTCCCGCCTAGTTACGAACGGCGCGCGCCCATGATGCCATGCCAACCTTAGCGGAAGGATGGTCCTGTCAGATCACACAACCCTCGGTTCATACCGGGGGTTGTGTCTTTTTTCTTATGCCAATATGGATAATCAAATTTCGATGTAAGGTGAATCATCGTGCAGTCTAAGGACAGGCTTCCCCTTCCCCTGGAAGGCATCCGGGTTTTGGACGCAACTCACATTGTGGCGGGGCCATTTTGCTCTCTGATTCTGGCCGACATGGGGGCAGAGGTCATCAAGATCGAACGTCCCAAGACCGGGGAGTTGAACCGGAGCAGGGGGGACTTCATCCAAAGCGGCGATGGCCGAAGCATCAGCGCCCGCTTTTTGGGCCTTAACCGCAACAAGAAAAGCGTCACCATGGACCTACGCAATCCCACTTGCAAGGCCGCATTTGAAACAATGGCCGCCGCCTCCGATGTTTTGATCGACAACTGGGGACCTGGGGCTTTGGAACGCCTTGGATTGGGGTACAAACACCTGCGGGAGATAAACCAAGGGTTGATCTACGCCACCATCACCGGATATGGAGGTAACGAGGACTTGAAGGGTCCATATTCAAGCTGGCCGGCCAACAACCTTTGCGTCCAGGGCATGGGCGGCTGGATGGGCATAACCGGAACAGGCGATGGCCCGGCCCAGTCGGTGGGCGAGAACGTGGGAGATTCCGTTCCCGGATTGTGGACGGCTTTGGCCATAGTCTTGGCATTGGAAACAAGGAGGAAAACGGGGCATGGGCAACACGTGGACATGGCCATGTACGAATGCATGGCCGTGCACACCTTGAGCAACATGGCCGCCTACCAGGCCACCGGATATGATGGGCCTCCCGCCCCAGAAAGCGCCATCAGCGCAGGCCTAGTTTTGCAGACCAAGGATGGGCAGGTGGTCTTGGCCGGCGCCCGGCCCGAGAGGAGCTGGCAGGCCCTCTGGCGTATGTTGGGGCGGGAAGACTTGCTACAAGACCCCAGGTATGTGGGCAGAGGAGCCACGCCGGATTTCTTTTACAGCCAGGTAGTCCTAGCCATAGAGCAATGGTCCAAGGAGGTTCCGAGGACTGAGGTTTGCCGCCGATTGACCGAGTGCGGGTTCTCTATGGGTATGGTGCAGACCATGGGCGATTTGGACGATTGCCCCCACATGGAAGCCCGGGGCATGTTCGTGGACGCGGGCGACACATTTGGCGGCGGGTTTCGCTCCATGAAAACCCCTATCCGTCTCACCGGCTGCGTGGAGATGCCCGTCAATACCCCACCTGCGTTGGGAGCCGATAGCGAAGATATACTTATCAACATCGGAGGCTTGAGCAAAAATGAAGTGGCGCGACTCCGGGAGGACGGTGCGATCTAGCCCGGACCGAACCCGGCTCCTCCTCAAGAAATTTCAATACAGCCATTTTCATGTTATCTTGCAACTTCCGGCGCCGGCGCCTCGGCTCGGGAAAGTTCGTCGAATACAAAGGAGCGCTGAGCCATGCGCGGATCTAGGTTGCCAGCAGGCGGCGTCAACGTTTTACAAGAAGTTAGAGCCAAACGGCAGGAGGCAACGGGCAAAGGGGTAGCCTTGCTGGATCTGTCCATTGGGGAACCCAAGGGAGCAGCGCTCCAGAGCGCCAGCGATGCGGCTGCCCTTGCCGTGAAAAGCCGCGACGAGGCCATGCACTGCTACCAATACAACGATAGCCCCGGAGTCCCCGGCTTTGCCAAACGGTTTGTGGAATTGCATGTCCCCAGGCCGTTGGACGGCGAGGACGTTGACTACCTGCCGATACCCGGCATCAAACCCGTCCTGGGGTTGATGCCCCTGGCCTGCGGATGCGCCCAGCACGAAATCACCGTGGCCACCACGACCGACCCCGGCTATCCCATCCCCGAAGACTGGTGCGGATATCATCCCCTGGCAAGCCAGTACGCCCTGTCTTTGCACCCGGAGAACGCCTTCAGATTCCCAACCACCGCTATTCTGGAAGGCACAGATCTGGTTATGATGAACTACCCCCACAACCCTTCCGGGCAGGTGGCTGAAGAGGGGTGGCTGCGGGAACTGTGCCAATACTTCAGCGACGAGAATATCCGGCTGTTCAATGACGCGGCCTACATAATCTTGAGCCACGGACCGGAGAGCGCCACGCTATCTCAAGTGGCGGTGGACTTCCCCGGCTTGTCGTGGGCCGAGGCGTTTACCGCGGCAAAACTCATCGGCAACGGCACCGGCTGGCATGTGGGCGCCATGGTCGGCTCGCCAGATTTCATCGCGGACATAAAAGAGGTGAAGGGCAAGACCGACGCCGGGTTTGTGGCGCCCATGGCTGCGGGAGTGGATGCGGCTTTTCAGAACGACCAGGCGGGTATCAAAGAATATTGCGATATGTACCGCCGAAGGTTGAAAAGCTTGATCGACAGCATGACGCGCCAAGGAATGAGTCTGGCCTTAGACCCCGCGGCTGGTTTTTTCACACTCTGGCTGGCTCCTACCCAGGCATTTGGTCAGAAGATTCGAGACGGCAGAGACTTCAACTTCAAGATGATCGATGAGACTGGCTTGGTGGGCGTCCACTTCTCCAACTACCTTAGGTATGCCGTGTGCGCCGACGTGGAGGCCATGGCCCAAGACATCGAGGCCGCTTTCAAGCAGGCGCGGGTCTCATACGACTGAGGGCCATGTCAGTCTGCAAGGCGCCGGGGGACTTTATAATGCGATAGCCTATTCTCTATAATGGCTTAGCGGCTAATATAGGTTAATCGATTCAGGGGGTGGTTGATGACTTCCCAAACGGCGCCAATGACGGAAACCCTTCGGCGTGAAGTGCAATACAAGTACGCAGAACTGGCGGAGAATCCGGACCGGACTTTTCACTTTCACCATGGCCGGCCTCTGGCTGAGATTCTGGGATATCCCTTGTGGTCGACGCCATGCCCCCCAGGCAGTGGAATCCTTCGCCGGCGTGGGCAATCCATTCTCCGTGGGCGCTTTGGAAGCGGGCCAAACGGTTATGGACATTGGATCCGGGGCCGGGTTCGATAGCTTTATAGCCGCGCAAGCCGTTGGCCCGTCGGGAAAGGTGATCGGCGTTGACATGACTGAGCCCATGCTGGCCAAGGCACGGGAAACAGCCAGTAATATGCAAATGAGCCAAGTGGAGTTTCGACATGGATTTGTCGAAGACCTGCCGGTTCCCGATGAATCTATCGACGTGGCCATTTCCAACGGCGTCATTAACCTTTGCCCCGATAAATACAAATCATTCGAGGAGATATTCCGTACCGTCAAACCCGGCGGACGGCTCTTTCTGTCGGACATCGTAGTCCACAAGGCGGTTCCCGACTCAGCCAAAGGGGATGTGGACCTTTGGACCGCTTGAATCGGCGGCGCTCTCCTGGAGGGAGAGTATTTGGATGCCATAATGCGGGCCGGTTTCGTCGACGTAGAATTAATTTCCACCGCGGACGTGTTCGCCGGGGCCGAGGGTGAAGCCAGTGCCCACTCATTCGGAACCGTCGGGGCGAACATCAGGGCCAGAAAGTCGGCCTGACGTGTTAGTTCTTAACCAAGATGTTTGTGGCTAGGGTACGACCCCCATCCCAGCCTTCCCCCGTGAAGAGGGAAGTAGTTATTTGTCTCCCCCTTCGCAAGGGGGAGATTCAGAGGGGGTAGTCCCCCATGCATCACGCTCGCATTGCTCCAGGGCGAAGTAATTCCCCAAACCGGAGACCTACCTACCCTTCCACACCGGCTCACGCTTTTCGGCGAAAGCCCTCGGCCCTTCCTTGGCGTCTTCAGAATTCAAAGCCAAGTGAGAAACCAACCCGTCGACCCTCAAAGACTCATCCAGGCCTTGCCTCCGCCATACCTGAGCGACCGCGCGGGTAGCCTGCACCGCCAGGGGAGCGTTCTTGCCAATCGTTTCGGCTATCTCCACTGCCTTGGGCATCAACTCGTCCGGCGGCAAAACCTGGTGAACGAACCCCAATCGATGGGCCTCCTCCACGCTAAGAGTATCGCCGGTTAACATCAGATACATGGCTTCGCCGTAGGGCATCACCCGGGCCAGATGGTTCAACGCGTAGTGGGCCAATATCCCCCGTTTGACCTCGAAAAGACCGAAATAGGCTTCTGTAGACGCGATTCTTATATCGCAGTCGGCTGCCCGCTCCATCCCGGCCGCGATGGCCAGGCCGTTAATGGCGGCGATGATCGGCTTGGGATTTACGCCAAAGGGTTGGCTGAAACGCCCCCTTTCCGCTCGTTCTTCAGGCGTTATCCCCGATGCCGCCGTCTCGCCAGTTGAGGATTCGGCTTGGTTTCGCTCAGTCATCTCCTTCAGGTCCGCGCCGGCCGAGAACGCTCGTCCCGCGCCGGTGACGATGCCCACCCGCATCTCAGGGTCGTGGACGAACTCATAAAGGGCCGCGTCAAGCTCCTGGCGCATAAGCAATCCCTGGGCGTTCAGTCGGTCGGGCCGGTTCATGGTGAAAACGGCGTAGTGGCCTTCGGAATGGGTTTCATAAAGCAGGTCAGGCATAGCCTTACTCCCTAATAACAATATTCAGGCGCATATTCTAAATGCCGTTTTTGGCTTTTGCATGAGTATAAACCAAGGGTGGCGTTGCCGGACACGAAACGATTGACACCCGATGGCGCCGGTCCCATATTAACCGGGAAGGAGTGGTCATGCCCGAAGCGCCTGACTTGGAAATAATCAAAGACTTCCTGAACGATCGAATTCAAGGGTTGTCTGTGGAATCCGCCAAAGTCTTCCGCCCCACCGTTTTGCGTTCCTTGGCAGGCAACTTGGTTGATGACATCGCGGGCCGCACGCTGGGCGAGGTTCAACGCCGGGGCAAATTCCTGCTGTTCTCCATTTCGGGTGGGCGGTGGTTGGTCATCAACCCCATGCTCACAGGGGCGGTCCAGCTATGCTTGGGGAAACTCAGGGTGCTCAAGAAGACCTGTTTTGTCATTGACCTTCCAGAAGGCCGGCAGATCCGCTACCTAGACGACCGCCAGATGGGCAAGGTCTATTACCTGACGGAAGAGCAGATGGATCAGGTGCCAACCCTAGCGGAACAAGGCCCCGACGTGTTGGAGGGAATCTCTTTTGAAGAATTCCAAACGCGATTGAAACGGTTCCATGGGGAAATAAAGGGAGTCTTGACCAGAGGCGCCTTTATTTCAGGGATCGGAAATGCTTACTCCGACGAGATTTTGTTCGCCGCGGGCCTTTCTCCCTTCCGTAAATCTCGCACTCTCAAACCGCCCGAATTGGAGTCCCTGTACAACCAGTGCCCCAGAGTGGTCAGGGATGCCATGGATGTGCTGCGCCAGCGCATGGGTGACGACATTCACGTTAAGATCAGGGATTTTTTGAAGGTGCATCACAAGGGCGGCCAGCCGTGCCCCACTTGCGATGGCGCCATCACCCAGCTAACCGCCAACCAGCGCATCACCAGCTATTGCCGGAAGTGCCAGCCTGGGATGCTCATAAAGAATTAATCTTCCAGGAATAAGCGCGCCCTTCAAGATGTCTTGGACGCCTGAGGCTGGGTAGTGCTTTAGAAGCGTTTGTAAGATGACCTCCCCAGCCTCGTTGTTTCTGGTTCATTGGTGGTTCCGACCGAATTAGCCGATGGAGTTACCCCACCGGTCCACCGAGCAAACTTCCTCCAAAGGATTTCGCTGAACGGACCCGAATCGGCCCCGCGGGTAGCCCAGCGGCAGGCAATATACGATTTCGGCCGTCTCGGGAATGCCAAACAGCCTGCGGGCTCTTTCATCCACCTGCTTGTGCAGTGTGGTGATCGTCCCGCCAACCCCGAAAGACCGGGCGGCCAAAAGCAGATTTTGGGCTGCGGGAATCACGGACCCAGACCCCCCGGACGTAGAGCAGATCATGACCACCACCGGGGCGGTGGCGAATTCGTTGGACAAACGCATGGCCGATCTTTGGGAGTTCTTGCCGGGAGCGATGTCTTCCGGGCCGTTGATGCCCTCGTCTTTCCGTTTGGCCCACCAGGCCTCTTTGTACAACTCCCCCAGTTCCACGCGAATATCCGGGTCTTTGATCACCAAAAAGTGCCAGGGTTGCCTGTTGCCACCGTTGGGCGCCCGGATGGCGGCCTCCATGATGTCCCGCAACACATCGTCGGGGATGGGATCGGGCCGAAACCGACGGATGGCCCTCTGGGTGAACATGGCTTCTCCCAGGGGGATGGTAAGTCGGGATTCAGTGGTCATTCCGGGTCCTCCTTGCTGTTGATGCGGTAAGGATACCCCCTCGCCGAACGGCTCTCAAGGCTTGTATCTGAGCTTAATTGACCGCAGGCATGGCGGTTACTATAATGGGGCCAGATTACAGACCGATTCAGCCTAGATTACGCTTACACAGGCTGAAGCTGTAGCGCAAAACGGAAGGCGAAAAGGAGACTCGATGGTACAAGAACAAGCCGCAATCTTAAAACCTGAGACTCTGATTGAGGAATTTCAGAAGAACGGCGTCACCCATGTGGTAACCATACCAGACTCGGAAACCAACTACCTGTACGAGTTGATGAAGGAGCAGCCCTGGCTGGAAATAGTCCCGGCGTCCCGGGAAGGCGAAACCTTCGCCATTGCCCTCGGACTGTTGGTGGGCGGTAAAAAGCCGGTGTGCCTGATCCAAAATACGGGCATGATGGAATCTGGTGATTCCATACGCGGTATGGCTCTGGACTCTGGGTTCCCCTTGGTGATGGTCGTCGGATACCGGGGCTGGAACCGCCACGGGGTCATCACCGATTCGGTGGCCCGGTACACCGAGCCGTTTTTGAACACTTATCGCATCAATTATTTTCTGGTCGAGAGCAACGAAGATGGAGCGCGAATCTCCGAAGCCTTCAACGAGGCTCAAAGGACCAAGCGCCCGGTAGCCGTTTTGGTGGGCGACGAGTACCACGGGTTCAACCGGGTATAGAGAACTGCGCTAAGACAACCGATTTTCCGGCAGCGGGCGCCGTCACGCCCAACCGCCATATTCACACCTTTAGGAGTAACAAGATGTTTAACGCAGCAGATATGTTTCAGAAATTCGCAGAGCAACGGGGCAATTCCATCGTGATACCCACAGGAACCTGCGGACGCCACTGGCGAGACTTCTCTAACAATGAGAACAGGGACGTGAACCTGGGCGGCGCCATGGGTCACACCACCTCTGCCTCCCTGGGTTTGGCCTTGGGCCTGCCGAATGAGAAAGTCTGTCTTTTTGACTCTGAAGGCTCGCTTTTGATGAACATGGGGATCATCGCGACCATCGCTGGCAAAAAGCCCAAGAATTTCGTTCACTTCCTGATGGACAACGAGTGTTACGCCACCACCGGAGGACAGCCGGTTCCTAACTGCGCCGAGATCAACTACGCCGGAATGGCCAAGGAAGCTGGCTATGCGTCCACCCACCACTTCGACAACCTGGAAGACTTCGCCAATAACATCGAATCCATCATGAAAGAGACGGGTCCGGTATTCGTGTCCATGAAGATGGTGCCCGAGGTTGAGAACGAGCCCATCGGTATGCGGAAACGCGTCCCGCAGCGTTCACGGCCTGAGACCATCGCGGCTCTGCAAAAGGAACTCAACATCACCAACGCCTAACACCTTTAGGGCTACTAATGGCAGATAGGTCCTTCGCCGGAACCGCCGACGCACCAGAGTTCCCTCAGGGGCTGGAATGGGTCAACACCCACCAGCCCCTGACTTTGGCGGAATTGGCCGGAAAGGTGGTGATACTGGATTTTTGGACCTATTGTTGAATCAATTGCGTTCACATATTTCCGCAGTTGCGGAAACTGGAGCAAAAATTCCCCACCGAACTGGTCGTGGTGGGCGTCCACGCCGCAAAGTTCCCCAACGAGAAGGATAAGAACAACCTTTACAACGCCGTAAAGCGTTACGGGTTGGGGCACCCGGTCATCAACGACGTCAATATGGAAGTGGCCCGGGCCTATGAGTTTCGGGCATGGCCTACATTGTGGTTCATCGACCCCAAGGGCAAACTCATCGGCAAGCATGAGGGCGAGTTGCCCTACGAAGCCTTTGAAGATCTCCTCACTCGAATGGTTGCTGAGTTCGACGCCACTGGCCTTCTCAAAAGGTCACCTGCGCCCGCTACTCCCATCCCCGAATCCGGCGAAACTCTCGCCTTCCCCGGCAAGGTCCTCGCGGACCCCAGTGGCCGCTTGTTCATCTGCGACACCAACCACAACCGTGTCTTGGTCACCAACCTGGACGGGGAAGTTCAACAGGTCATAGGCAGTGGCGCCCTTGGTCTGGACGACGGCGACTTTACCCACGCCACCTTCGACCATCCCCAAGGAGTGGCGCTGGACGGGGAGGTGCTTTACGTCGCCGACACGGAAAACCATGCCATCCGCAGAGTGGACCTGGCGGCGGGCCGCGTTGAGACCATAGCCGGGACTGGTCAGCAAGGGAACGTGCGGGAAGGAAGGGGTCCAGGCCGTTCCACCGAGTTGAATTCGCCATGGGACGTGGTAGTCAACGAGGGGGTGTTGTACATCTCCATGGCGGGGACCCATCAGCTTTGGTCCATGAACCTGGCCGATGGAAACATCGGTCCTTTCGCAGGTAGCGGCCAGGAATCTTTGACTGACGGGCCGCTCGGGTCGGCCACACTTGCCCAGCCCAGCGGAATCACCGTGGGGGCCGTCGGCGGCGTTAACCGGCTCTACTTCTCCGACAGCGAGACCAGTTCCGTCCGCTCCGCGGAGGTTGGAGCCGGCGGACGGGTGAGAACGATCGTCGGCCTGGACCTTTTCATCTTTGGCGATGTAGACGGCGCCGGTCACACTGTGCGCCTGCAGCATCCCATCGGCGTCACCTGGCATGAAGGGACCCTGTACGTGGCCGACACATACAACCACAAAATCAAGAAAGTACTGCCGGAAACCCGCAGCTCGTTCACATTCCTGGGAAACGGAGCGGCAGGCTTCCAGGACGGAAACGGCAGCCAGGCCCAATTGTCCGAGCCCACTGGCCTCAGCGCCGCCGCCGGCAAACTCTACATTGCCGACACCAACAACCACGCCATCAGGGTAGCGGACCTTACAACCGGGGACCTGACTACCTTGGAGATATCCGGGATCTCGTAACCAACCAATATTTGGTCGGTGCTTACAACACACGATCTGGGATTTAGTCCGGGTTTCAGCTCCAGCTTTGGTGCTATCCACGATAACGTTCTACCCAAGAAAACCCTGTTCGTTCTGAGCTTGTCGAAGGGCCAGCCACGTGGAGCAACCGTGCTCAAGGATTGGAGTCGCCTCAGTTCCGAAAAAGCCGTGGTTCGACAAGCTCACGACGAGGGTTACGCAAATTACCATCGAGACCATCAGGGATTATGGTCTCGATGACTGCGCGACGTCTTTGGGTGAGGACACAGGCGGGTCCATTCGCCGTCCAGCAGCCTGGTGCGGGCTAGCTGGCCTGAGGCCTAGTTGGGGTAGGGTGAGCCTCTACGGAGTTGCCCCAGGGTCGTGGTCCATGGACCAAGTTGGGCCGATATCTCGGACGGTGGAAGACGCCGCTATCACGTTGGGGGCGATCGCGGGTTACGACCCCAAAGACCGCTACAGCCGCGACTTGCCGGTGCCAGACTACCGGCGAGGGTTGAGAAAAGGAGTAAGAGGTCTTCGAATAGGGCGCCTAGCGAGTCTGCGAAGTCTTGCAGCATGTCAATTTGAAAGGGTGGATTGTGGGGATATCTTAGGCTTCCATAAGCGTAACTCAGGGCATTGTCCAACCTCATTTTCTTGGCTTGCACAACATAGATGGCTCTGCCGACCCCGGGTTCGGAAATTAACCACATCCAGTCGAAGCCGACGAACCGTTCTTGACCCTTGGTAACCCCCCCGACTTTGACCTCGTTGATTTGAGAACGGGCGATTTGCAGCATGTTTAAGTCCGAAACCGTATCTTCCGAAAAACCAAGACCAAGACGCTTGGCGTCCGCAAGCCAATCCCAGGTAGAGCTAGCTAAATCCTCGAACAACCTAATCGCATCCGGATAGCCAAAGGTCCCCGAAGACTGAGAAGTGCTCATTGGTGCCTCCTCGTATCGACCTTTGAACCTTTCGCTGGGAGGTCCTGTTACAAGAGTATAAGCACCGAGGTACCACTTGGCGGCGAGACCTGACCTTCGCTACTCAATGGTTAGCGAGAAGATTTCTGAGGAAACTTTGATAGGGAACTCTCCTCGCGCGACTCCATTTGCACTCGACGAGGTAGCTGTCCACTGTGCTGTGAGCATCGCACCCGCAAGCTTAACATCGCAGACCAGATAGACGGGATAGAGCTCCACTCGCTCTCCAGGCCGAATATCAACATCTGGGAATTCAATGCTTAAGGAGCCAGAGTTGTCAATATGCGGCCCCCAAATGTCTACCGTTGGGATCGACTGGATAGAGGGCATGTTTATCCACGGTCCCGACCGCCATTCACGAGGCGGCGTTGGCATCTTGGGCTGAGCATCCTCGGCGCTCCGATACGCCCACACATCTCCTTCGATGGTCACCTCGACACGTACGCCCGTAAAGTTATGCTCTGTCTCGTTGACAACCACGAGTTGCATGCTCGGATCACGGTCCAGAAGAGCCCCAGTATGAGCAATGGACGGGAAAAGTGAAGCCATTTTGGTGAGGGACGACGCCACCTGGCGCCTGTACTCGTCGGGACTGCGATTCTCAAGGTTCAACAAGAGTGGAGAAGTCCTAAATGACGTGGCTGCAGTGCCAGTCGCCTGTGACTCCCATGTCCGGCCACGGCGAGGATGATGACGCTTGCCCGGACTACCCCGGGGTACCCGACCATGACGCCGGTGAGCCCGACCATGGCGCCGATGCTGCCCATGGCGCCCACCACAACGATACCTCCGCGGATCACCCGGTCTTTCCATTCGTTGGACATGATTTCTTCTCCTGTTTGGCTTGGCATTGAGGTGGTGTCAATAAGAATTCAACGGAATTTCTCCGCTACGACCTCAACTGATTTTTTATGGTTCCGGCGCCTGTCAAAGGGTCAGGGTCGTAATTCCAATGGCGTTGATGATGCGGTTTCGATGGAACAAACCCTGCGCCGTTGACAGTTGCTGGTTGACCAGCCCGAGAAACGCCACCGAGCGCGGCATGGTCCCCGAGGGCATCCACGCCAAGGCAGCAGAGGCGACCTTCCCGGTCCGATTCCCAGCACCCGACAATGCACATCCCAACGCTGGGGTGAGGACAGTCCCCAAAGGGAGATTCCTCCTCACTGCCAGGCCCGCCGGCCGGCCGAGGGCGGCCGGCGGAGGTGTGGAGATGGGTTAGCCTGCAGGCAGCCCTTGCGGGTCACGGCCATCGGCATTCGCCGAGGTCAAGTAGATGTTGACAGTGTCGACATGTTGGATGACCACCTGTCTGGCTATGAACTCCCGGACCGCCTTCTGGCCGCCGCCATCCCGGGCGGGCGCAACCAGTCCGTTGGTCACGGCCGCCACTTCATTCCGGATGTGATCGGCAGTGGGAGGGTGTTTGATCTCCATCCTGTCAGCCAGTGCCAGCAGGCGGCCTACCTGGTCTTCGGCCCCGAAGAGCACCTTGACCCGGCGCTGCGTCGCCCACTCCTCGATGGTCTGGTTCGGAGGAGTGTCGGTTAAGAGAAGCACCGGTATGATGAAGACCTTGAAGCCCAGGACGCGGTACACCGCATCCCGGACGGCGATGGCGGCGTCCCAGGTCTGGGTGAGAGGGCAGGGAACGTGGTCCATCCCGTTGACGGTCCGGAGGTCCGAACGCTCCTGCCCACGGATTACCGGCCTCCCTTGACCTGGAGGCCGAAACGGGCCCGGTCCTCGAGCCAGACGCAGAAGTCCAACTCGGGGGCCTCGGGGGCTGCCTCCAGGTCGTGGAGGGCCTGGTCGGGGTGGTGGCTCCGGGCAAGCTGGTCGTAGGCCTCGGCCTCGCTGTTGCCCAGGGGGTCATGGCGCCGGTGTGGGGGAAATTGAGGTTGAATGTTCATTTGATGATGTCCTTGTTTGAGATTTTTCATGATTGGCCCGTCCGGGTGGAAAGGGAGGACCGGGGCGGCGGCGGGCTCACTAGAACCGCCGCCCCGGACGATGGCAATTTTTTGCAGTAACATTGGTCGCCTCACGGCAACCGGACGGGATGCAGACTCGTCGCTTAGGTCATGGACCGGTAGGTCGGGGGTTTGTCTGCCGAATCAGGCTGCCCGGACTGATGGCGCCATGCGCTGGGCAGCCGACCTTGGTGGAAGCCCGCCGGCGGACGTGTGCGAAGGGAATCCGGGGGAGGTGTTCACGGACTGAGAGGATGTTCCGGTGTCAGCGGAGGACACCTTCGCAGCGGCTTCCTTTCCGGCAAAGGTAGTTGACGTCAAACAGGCCGCTCAATATCCGTCCCTGCGGGCCCCTCCGCCGGGGCGGATGTAGCAGACGACCAGGGAGGTGTCCCGCTCTTGGGCGCAGTCGCGGCAGTTGAAATGGTCCACAGTGTAGGAGCCGTCAGGGCCGACGTCCACGCCCCAGGTATGGCGGACGCCCCGGTGACCGCAGTAGCCACAGTGCAGGTCGTCCAGCCCCTCCCCGAACATAATCGATGCGATGTAGGTGATCCGGCCAAGGTCCAGGATGATGCCCACTCCGGCCAGGGTCGCGTGGACGCGGGTGGCGAGGTCGTCACCCCTGGCCCCCTTGAATTTGAGTCCAAGCCAGTGGGGTTCACGGCCCATGGGCGGACCGTCTGTCCTGAGGGGTTGCCGGCGAGGAGTTGCAGGGTGCTGGGGCAGTTCCGGCCGATGGCGGGCCGCTTGGCGGCGGTTGGTCCATCGGGCCATTATAGGCCATTGCCGGGGCCGGGCCGGTTTTGCGCGGCCCCGGGTCCGGAGCGTCACCAGCATGGAGCAGAGGTGGCTATCCTTCTGCCGGCCCCTCCTTGTCCAGGAACCCGTCAATGCCCGGAACCGCAGCGGAGTCCGGATTCCAACCGGAAACCGTGTAGACGTTGAGCGTGTCCACATGCTGGACGGTGATACTGCCGGCAGCGATCTCCATGCGGGACTCCGGCGTGACTTCAGGCGCCAATGGGTTCTCGTCTTGGCGCGGCGGCTCGTCGACCGGAGGTTCATAGAGGACCTGGCCGTCGGTGACGGCAGCCACCTCCCGCGCTATGTCCTGTGCATCGGGCGGGTTGTACACCTCCCGTGCAGCGGCGATTTGCTCCAAGCGGTCCACGAGGCCGTCCGTGCCCCACAGCACGTGAACGTTGCTTCGCTCGGCGTTGGCGGTGATGGCTTGGTCCGGCTCCATGTCGGGGAATACCAGCACGGCGATGAAGAAGGCCTCGCGCTCCAGGATGCCGACGAGGTCGTCGTGGAGGGACATGGTGGCGTCCCAGGCCTTCCCCAACGGGCACTTCTTCTTCTGAGGCCCGTCTTCGGTGTTGAGGTACCATTTCCCCCTTTTCAGAAAATACTGGCCGCCCTTGATATCCAGGCCGAAGCGGCCCACGTTGAGGAGCCACAAGGCAACGTCGAGTTGGGGCGAATTGTGGTCCCGCTGCCATTCGTAGTGGGCGAAGCCGGGGAGGCAGCTGGCGTTGATTTCGTCAAAGACCCGGGCTTCAGCCCGGCGCTTGGGGTCGTTCCGGCGGTCGGACGGGAATGTTGTGGGATGAGTCTGCATTGTAATTTATCCTTGAGGTTTATTCGTATTTTGAGGATGCAGGTAGCCGGGGCGGCCGTTCAGGCCCGTTTGGTGCGAGCGGGATCGGCGCGAGGGTGCGGGTGAAACCGGCGTGGTCTCATTTGATTCCCTCCTTTCGGAGTTGGGATTTGAGGTCTGCGTCGCCGCGGGCACCCGCGTTCGGACGCAGCGGGGAGTGGTTGACTCAGAGGTCTACGTACGGACCTGTTGGGGAGTCAACGGTACGCAGGCCCGGCGCGGGCGGGACGACTGGCGCAGCAACGTTTCGTTGTCTGAAGTCTCGGCCGTACCTTGTGGAGTGATGCTTCGGCCCCGGGGGATGGCTGTGGGTTCCGCCGGCCGAACCGAACCGGACGGCGGAACGAGGAGGTTGGCGAAGGTGTTCCCAACGGGTTGCTACCAGGAGGGGGCTTGCGGATTTGCTGAGGCCCTTGCGGCCCTGCTCGGGGTTCTGTATGGGGTCCGGGTTAGTTAGCGGGAATTGTCGTCCTCGGACCTGGAAAGCGACCGGCGCAGACGGCCGGCGACGAACCCGGCGGCCTTCGGTATCCCGGCCGCGGCCAGTGTCAATACGAGGGCCGCCGCTCCCGCGTGCCACAGGTTCGTTACTATGGAATGGACCGTGTCCGCGGGGCCGCCGGCGGCGGCGGCGGCGACTTCATATATGACCAGGATGGCGGCGCCAAGCGTGCAGAGGATGACGAACGTCCCCACGTACAGGGACGCTCCTCCGGACAGCGTCGGCCCGGTGAGTTCCTGGACCTCCTCCTGCTCTATGAGGCGGCAGGTTTTGGGTTCCGGTGTTTCAGGATGGTCTTTCATTCTGTGGCCTCCTTGTTTGGATGATGTGAAGACAGGGATCCGGTCTTGATTTCACTTCCGGCGCCGGCCTTGGGTAGGAGCCGGCCCTCCGCCTGTGGCTGAACTCTTCGGTTCGATTCTCCGGGAAGCTACGGGCCGGGCCTGCTTGCTTTGCCCGGCCCGCCCTTCATCACTGAGAAGCGGGGTGGCGCGCACCGCCGATTAATGAACGTTGCCGTTGGACCAACCGGCCGGGTTTGCGGCCGGGTTCATTCCTCCCTGAGCCATTGCCACGAAGATGACCTCGCGGTGGGGGTATCGAGAAGGCGGGCGGATGGACCGTTTCCCAAGTCCGGTCTTCAGTCGACCGTGTGGGTGTAGGGTTTCCATGTCCTGGACTTGTTGACTTCCCGGCAGTGCTTCTTGGTCCAGCCGGCATACGATTGATGGCGAGGTCCCGCACAGTCAGAACAAATCAGGCCATCGACAAGGAGGACCGGGGCGTGGGTGACAGACCCGGCTTCTGGGTCGTTCGACCATGGATGCTGCAACGCATTGGTCTGGTCGACACGAGAGGAGAGAACTGCCGGCCCCGTGGTGAACAGCGGGCTTGGTCTTTCACCCCACCGGGTGTTGAGCGCAACAGGACATCTTCAGTGGCAACCTGGGCCGGACCAAGCAGTTCACTGTTGGACCGCTATGGGTGGGTCAGGGGTAATCAGGGATCGATGGATGCATGAGTGTCGATGGAGTTTGCAATTGACGGACCGGGAGTGGTTTCTACTTGGCGCACGGGACCAGGGATAGCCTGATGGGCCTGCCATAGCCGCGACTCCCGGGGGACACCGGTGGTATTTCCATCTTTGGGAGCGGGGTCATGAATCGCACTGTTCATCTCTGCCTTGACAGGGCAGTATGTTACAGGTCTCCGCATTGAGAAGGCTGAGTCCACAATTGCAGGAAAGAAAGCACCGAGGGTCTGGTTGTTGGTAGAGTCTGGATACTCTTGGCAATAGCTGTCTGGAGGATGAGAACCGTAAAATGACTACTCGCAGGCCACACACGGTATGGTGCCACTATCTTGAAGCATGGGAAGACCAAAGGCATTTGGTACATTCCTCACGGAACGGCGAGGTACTTCCCCCCACTAACCCAATTAATTTGACGGTAGTCAGGGACACTTATAAGTTGCCCCAAATTACAAAAGCTGACGTGCGTCTCCTCGAACTTTTCATTGAACGGACCGGCCACGAAACTTTAAGAGCCTATCATCGGAAACTCGTTGCTACGTGGGCGTGTATTTCTCACGCAAACGAATTGATTCAAAACGGTAGTGGAGTTCCAGATAGGGATAGACGGCTTGTTAAAGGGCTTGCCATTGAGTTCATAGACAAGTTGCATACCAACACAGAAAACGTTGCAGTACCCATCCTCGCAGAATTGCGCCAAAAACGGACTGATTTCCTGGATAGTTATGATGATGCAATCTTGTTTTTCCACTTCATTGCCCATCAGTATTTCCGTACCGAACCCACTCGTGAAGCGATTGGACAAGCCCTTGGTCAAGCGTTCTCTGATAATGATTTTGGTCGACTCAGGAATTTAATCAGCTACATGGGTGCTGAGAATGTGGGAGCTACTCTTTTTGTAGATAGGGAAGAATTTGAAATTGTGTTCGCGGAGAATAGAAATGACCCTGGATTTATCACGGGAGACCAGCCGGTAGTTGACCTCATGGGTACTGGAGATGGCAGTGAAACGAAAGAGCTCGCTTTTTACTACCCTCTATCTCCCTACCTGTCCTGCGTGCTGTCGCCTAAAACCTACAGATTACGTTCAGGGAGCATCACCAGCGAAATCGTGCAAGAACTAAATGACTTGATCGCGTGGGAGTCCAAACAATTCTTGGTGGCTAAGTCAGATGCAGACCTCCAAAACCTCGCGAACAAACCATCCCTATCGCGGCCATCAACGCGCCGAATTATTGATTCTCTCGTTTAAAGCAATATGTAGAACCTGAAACACCGACATCCCGGTATATGGAATCGTGGTCTAGGGCGACGTTCCGCAGACGAAAGCGCTGGGACCCGGAGCACCGCTGGAACTGCCTTCCTGTTGGCACCGGTTGGTCCCGATGTAGTGTTACAGATAACCCATAACTCGGGTATACGTTTTCCGGAAACTCGACCGATGCCTGGAATCATCGGAATTGTGACTAGAAGGCCATTCTTCAATGGACAGTTCTGCATCAAGAGGGTGGCGCACGGTCGAAAATCAGTAGGGGCAACAGAGCCAGGCTGGGTGAACACCTTTCTTCCAGGAGCATAAGTCATAAGTCCCTTGCGGAAATCCGGGGTTTCCGCAACCAACCGTTTGGTCTACGCCCTGGAATCACGCCTGACCCGCTTGCCCCGGTCCACCGGGTTCTCTAGAGTGAGTTTCGGAAATCCCATCAACCAGTCCTTGCCATGGCAAGAAAACCCAGGAAACTTCCCGACTACTTCACCTTGGAGGAGGCCGCGGCGCTGGTTGCGGTCGCACCGAGCTACTTGGTCCGGATGGCCATGCGTATCATGCTTTGGACCGGACTCCGGGTGTCCGAGTGCCTGTCCCTCGGGCCGGCTGGACGGGGACCGCATTCGACAGGATCAGAGATTGGTCGCGTTGACAAGCAAATGGCCCCGGCATGACGTGGTGTGGTAAGCTACACCAAAGTCTTAACTATTTCGGGCGGTAGATGCTCTGTCATCGCCGGGAACAATGGGTCCCGTCTTTCAATTGAAAAGGATACTTTTACGTCGCCGGTGCGTTCGACCAGCCATACGGCAGGCAGTTTATCGTCATGCCACTCCACTGCCCCGTCTCTGGCCACGAATTTGAGGGGAACTAGGCTTTCCTGCACTAAGACCGAATCCCCAACATCCATCACCAGGTCCGCTTTCAACCTTCCCACTACTGCCAACAAGTCTTCAATATGCTTCCGTTTGGCTTCCCTTTGCAGTTCAAGCCGTTGTAGCTCCATCCAATAGACATCGTATCTGGGGTGGACCATCTGCAACTCAATGCGCAAGTCACTCCATTCCGGAAAGCTGAGGTTCCGGAACCGCTTAATACTTTTTTTCACCCGATATTGGGTGATTTCGGATATCTCCCCATCCACTTGACCGGCTTTGACTCTGGCCGGAATCTGCACAAAACACCAACCCTACAAACAAAAAAATCCTGTTTGATGGCGCCGGCGCAACCGACTTGCTTTGGAATTCTAACTGGATTAGAGCAACCGTTACAGTTACTGTAGTCACTAGGTTGGTAATGTGCGGTTACAACCGTGATTTTACGTTTGTTACTTGCAGTTACTTAATTTTGTAATCCGAAAAATTCAGGGAAATTCTCGAACGGTACGCTGGCGGAATTTCTATAGTTTTCGCCCTGTTGACCCCGACTAACCCCTTTCTCAGGTCTTCATCGGGTTAATGGTGACCGTTGATTACCCATTGAGCCCGGTTGGTTACTGAAGTAACCACGCTTATGACAAGGCGGCCACAGGCTAGTCACAAGGCTATGTCACCAGGTTGTTTCTGTGCGTTTGCTTGGATTGGTAGCCGCTCAATTGCCGCAACCAGTTAATCAATTTGCAACCCGGAAAATCAAACGATTTTAGCGAACGCCGGCCCTGGGTGATCTGCTTGGTTCCGGGGCAGCTTATTCGGGGTGGTGGCGGAAAAATCTTGCAAAAAAAAGCCCCATGATAAGAAAGGCTTATTTACATTCCCGTCCATCTCTCGACCCGCTGGGGATTTGGATTTCAAGTTCAACGCTGGCAAATGCGCCTGGGAGCGTTGCTCACCAAATCCCCCTTCGTCCTGAACTTGTCGAAAGATGTTCTATTTTTGACGCCATGGGGTTGAGATAGCCGCTTGGCCGTGCTGGGTCAGTTGGAAATGAATGAAGGAGTATGACCGGCGGGCTAAGGATTATTCCTCTGGCTGACCTCTGTTGACGATGAAGAACCGGTCCAATTGGGCCAGGTCCTTTTCGACAGTCATTTCCGCATCGGGAAAGTATTTCCCGACTAGCTCACGAGCCGCCGGAACTTGTTCCGGGTCCAGCTCCAAAAGAATCACTCCGGTCTCTTTTAGGTGATTCCCAGCCTGGGAGAATAGGCGGGCGATGACCTCCATGCCTTGATCGCCGCCGTCCAGCGCTCCTTTGGGCTCCCATTGCACTTCGGGTTGCAATGTTGGCATGCGTTCGGTGGGAATGTATGGCAGATTGGCCACGATCAAGTCCACCGGCTCGGTCAAGGGCTCCAACAAATCTCCGTAGCATAATGTGATCCGGTCGGCCACATTGTGGCTTTGGATGTTGTAGCCCGCCACTCTCAAGGCCGGTTCTGAGTTATCGATGGCGTATATGTGGGCCGCAGGCAGGTGAATCGCCAGATTAATCGCAATGGCGCCCGTTCCGGTTCCCACGTCGGCAATCAATAATTGCGCTGTTTCCATTCCCATTAGGGCCATGAAAAGGGCGTGTTCCACCATGGATTCGGTTTCGGGCCGAGGTATCAAGACGTCGGAGTTCACGGCAAGGTTGACACCGTAAAACTCTTTATATCCCAGGATATAGGCCAGGGGTTCACGCTGCCGGCGGCGGTCCAGGATATCAGAGATGCCCTTCTCTTGTTGAGGGGTTATTTCACGTTCTTGCTGCGCGAATATATCTTGGCGAGGCATCCGCAAGACGTTCATCACCACCACTTCGGCCTCTAAACGGGCGTCGGAGATGCCGTAGTCCTCAATGGTCCGGTGGGTCTGCTGTAGGACTTCTCGAAGGGATGCCATTGGAAATCAGATCAGCCAGGGCGCCGGGGTTATTGCGCCGCTCCTTCTATCAGCGCCTGCTCTTCTCCCCAAATGGTGAGGGAGTCGATGATATCGTCCAAGTAGCCGTCCATTATCTTGGGCATGCCGTGAAAGTTGGAATTGATCCGGTGATCGGTAATCCTATCCTGCGGGTAATTGTAAGTACGAATCTTCTCCGAACGCTCGGCGCTGCCGACTTGCGCTCGCCGTGTCTGGGACATCTCCGCGGCCTTGCGTTCCTCTTCCGCCTCGTAGATACGGGCTCGGAGCATAGCCATGGCTTTGGTCTTGTTTTTGTGTTGGGACCGCTCGTCCTGGCAAACAACCGTCAGGCCCGAAGGTTCGTGCACTATGCGGATCGCCGTCGCCACCTTGTTCACGTTCTGTCCGCCATGGCCTCCGGCGTGGAAGACGTCGATGCGCAAGTCTTCGGGGTTGACTTTCACATCGACTTCATCGGCCTCGGGAAGAACGACCACGGTGGCAGTGGATGTGTGGATACGGCCCTGGGTCTCAGTGTCGGGTATACGCTGCACTCTGTGGACGCCACGCTCGAACTTCAGGCGGCTGAACGCCCCTTTTCCCTGAACCTCAAATATGATTTTGTTGAAACCGCCCATGGTGGACGGGCTAGTGTCCATAACGTCGATGGTCCAGTTATGCAGTTGGGCGTAGCGGCTGTATGCGCGGTATAGATCGCTGGCGAAAAGGCTGGCTTCGTCACCGCCAGTACCCGATCGGATCTCCACTATGACATCACGTTCGTCGTTGGGGTTCTTAGGAATCAATGCCACACGAAGTGTCTGGGACAAGTCTTCCAGCGATGCTTCTAGATCTCGCAGTTCTTCTCGCGCCATATTGGCCAATTCGGGATCGGACCCTTCCTGAATTATGGCGGTCAGGTCATCCATTTCGCGAGCCAATTTCCGGTGCTGGCGGGAAATCTCCGCCAATTGTTCCAAAGACGCACGCTCTTTGGCCAATTCTTGGATTTTTGCGAAATCGGTTGCGACTTCGGGTGTGGCCATCTCCGCTTCGATTTCCTCGTAGCGATGGATTACGGGCTCAAGCTTGTCAAAAATCGAGGCCACTGGTCCACCCTCGCCGGTTCTGATAGTAACCTTGGGAAATCATTCAGAATTCCGTTGGTTGATTAAAGTTTAACTCAAGCGGCAAGGGCAAACAAGACTATTGGCGTAAGTCAGCCGAAGATTTCATCAACTTTTTCATGAACGGCCTGCCGCCGGTCTGGACTGCGCACCGGCGATAGGCTTCAAGGTTTTGTACCCCAATGAACGGCCACGGCGCCGAATCCCATTTTCTTATATCCCACCCCAGCCAGCCCTGCATCTTCAAACATTGCCGCCAAGGCTGGAGCCTCAAGAAATCGGTCCACCGATTGGGGAAGGTATTCGTATGCCGCCCGGTCTCCGGTGATCAGCTTGCCCATCACCGGAACCACATGATGAAAATACCAATTTAGCGCCGGGGTAAGCGCACCCCGGCTCATGGGAGTCAATTCCAAAACCGCTATCCGCCCGCCGGGCCGCACCACCCTCACCATCTCGGATATGGCATTCCCAATCCCTGCTACGCTGGGCATATTTCGCAGGCTGAATCCGGCGGTGGAACAAGCAAAGGCCGAATCGGGAAAAGGCAGGTCTAAAGCGTCACCAACCAGGAAGGTCATGTTTTTCGCCAAACCCGCTGAGGCTGCTTTGAAGTTGGCTCTGTAAACCATGCCCGGCAGTAGGTCAAGCACCACCGCGTGTTCGACGCCGGGCCTGCGGATCAGCGCCTGGCCTATGTCGCCGGTGCCTCCCGCCACGTCAAGGGCTTTGCCCTTAAGGTCTTGTATGGCTATTTCGGCGGTACGGGCCTTCCAGACCCTGTGGAGTCCCCCAGTCATCAGGTCGTTCATCAGATCGTAGCGGTGGGTAATGCGTGAAAAGAGGTTGGCTACGTACTGTTGTTTGGCATCCCCTTCCAGATCTACCACGGGTTCGAACGCATCTGGCGGGGCCGGGACGCTGGTCGATGATTAGCCATGTTAACCTTCCCCGCTGTATTGAAGATCGCTGGGAAGGGAGTCATCCAGTCCCAGGGCCACCATGATCCGGCTCACGGTGAACCGCACGATGTCGGCCATCCCCTTTGGCTTCAAGTAGAATGCGGGTTCCGGTGGGGCGATCACCACTCCCATGCGGCTCAGTGTCAGCATGTTTTCCAAATGGATGCTGTGCAGGGGCGTCTCCCGGGGAACCAGCACCAAAGGCCGTTTCTCCTTCAAGCACACATCCGCCGCCCGCAGCAATAAATTGCCCGACAACCCATTGGCGAGCGACGCGATACTGTTCATGCTGGCCGGCGCCACCACCATGCCCGCGGTGGGGTAGGTGCCGCTGGCTATCGGCGCCCTCAGGTTGTTGATCGGATAGTGGGTGAAATTGGGGTTTTCTTGCCATTCAACCAGGCAAGTATTGAAGGAATCTTCCATCTCCTCTTGCCACACCAGCTTGGCGCTGTTGGAGCAGACCATCACCGTTGGGACATCCCGGCGAAGCAGTTCGTCGATGGCGCCTCGGGCCAGCACGGAACCGCTGGCGCCGGTGATTCCCACGACCACAGGGTTCATGGCTACCGCCTCGCCGCAAATTGGAACCTGCTAACCATCACGCTGAACATCACATTGAACAACTAGGAAGTTGAAAAAACCATATCCAACACGGTGAACGTTAGCACGACCAGCGAAATGACGCTGTTGTACCGGAAGAATGGAGAATTCAATTTGGAGAGATTGCTGGGCGTCACCAGGGTATTTTCGTATATCAGCAAGGCCGCCGCAATGGCAAGACCGGCAAAGAAAATCACGCCTAGATCAAGCCAGATACCCAAGGCAAGCAGCGAGCCCGCTGAAATCGCGTGTAAAACCTTGGCGGTCAACAATGCACCGCTGATGCCAAACCGTCCTGCTATGGATTTTACTCCGTATTTCCGGTCGAACTCCACATCGGCGCACCCATAAATGGCGTCGAAGCCTCCAGCCCAAGAGGCCACCGCCAACGAAAGCAACACCGGTTGAAAGTCCAGCCGCCCTGTCACTCCTATCCACGCCGCGGATGGTGCGATGGCCAGCGCCCAACCCAGCACAAAGTGGCACCCCCATGTGAAATACTTGGCGTAGGAATAAAGCACCACGTAGATCGCCGCCGCCGGGGCCAGGGCAAGGGCCAAGGGATTTAGCTGCGCCGCAGCCAGGAAAAGCACGGCTGTCGCCACCACCATCATGGCTATCACTTCAAGGGGCCGAATCAACCCCATGGGCAGATGCCGGTTGGCGGTGCGAGGGTTAACCGCGTCTTCCTTCCGATGGACGAACCGGTTGGCCGCCATGCCCAGGGTGCGCGCGCCGGCCATAGCTACGTTGATCCAGATGAAAGCATGCCACCCGGGCCAGCCGCCGGCGGCCAGCAACATTCCCATATATGCAAAGGGCAGGGCAAAAAGGGCTTCATGAATACGGACGAAGCCCAGGTACATGGGGATTCGACCGGCGATGAGCCTGGCTGGCCGGTTTGCTGGCTGGGTGTCTAACATTAGGATATCTTCTCGATTCTACCTAGATTAGTCCAGATGGAGGTCAAAACCGTACTCGCTCCATCTGGAGTCCACCTGTTCTTTCACTTCATGGGTCATGACTATCTCGGGAGGCCACTCTTGGCTGCGTCCTTCCTCCACCATCTTTTCAGTAGCGTCGATACCCATCTTGCTGCCAAACTTGGCGGTCGTCGTGGCTATATCCAGGTCGTCCAACGGGCCGGTGGCGAAAAACACGTCGCGCGATGGGTCGATATTGTTGGCCACCCGCCAGGCCACTTCCGACACGTTGTTCACGTCCACGAAATGGTCTACCGCCACGATGGTTTTGGCTAGACTCATTAGTCCCAGTCCCCACAGCCCGTAGATTACTTTGCGAGCCTGCCCTGGATACTCCTTTTTCAACGAGACGATGACCAGATTGTGGAACACTCCTTCGGCCGGCATATTGATGTCCACGACCTCTGGAATGATGGCTTGGATCGCCGGCAGGAAGATTCTTTCGGTGACCTTGCCCATGTAATAGTCTTCCATGGGAGGCCGCCCTACTATGATGGTGGGGTAAATGGGGTTCCTTCGCTGCGTGATGGTGGTCACGTGAAACACCGGGTATTTGTCCTCCATGGAGTAGTAACCGGTGTGGTCGCCAAAGGGGCCCTCTTCCCGTTCCTCTCCCAGGTTTACGTATCCTTCAAGAATGATCTCAGCATGGGCTGGGACCAGCAGGTCGCATGTTTTAGCCTTGACCATCTCCACCCCTTCCTGACGGATGAACCCGGCCACGGCCATCTCATCGATACCGGGCGGGAGCGGCGCCGAACCAGTCCAGATGGTGGCAGGATCGCCTCCCAGCGCCACCGCCACTTCCAGCCGGTCCAGTCCCATTTCCGACCCGGTTCGGTAATGGCCGGCGCCCACCTTGTGGGTCTGCCAGTGCAATCCGGTAGTGTTCCGGTCGAACACTTGAAGCCGGTAGGTCCCGTAATTTTGCACTCCGGTACGGGGATCTTTGGTGATTACTAGAGGCAGGGTGATATACCGCCCTCCATCTAAGGGCCAGCACTTGATCACCGGATACTTATAAAGATCGACGTCGTCTCCATCGATCACAACATCCTGGCATGGAGCCTGGCTCAGAGTCTTTGGCTGGAACGACCCCAGGTGAACCAATTGACCCAACATGCGCAGGCGGTCGACCAAGCCTTCCGGCGGGCCTTGCATCATGCTCAGCAGGCCCTGTATACGGCCGGCCAGTTCATCCAGGTCTTCCACGCCCAACGCCCAAGCCATCCGCTTACTGGAAGCAAACAGGCCGATCACCAAAGGAATGTCGTATCCGGTGACATTTTCGAACAGCAGCGCCGGGCCGCCGGTTTTGACCATTCGGTCGGCGATTTCGGAAATCTCCAAATCCCAACTAACCGGCGCCTTTACACGGTGTAGCTCTCCCTTGTCTTCCAGAAACAGGATGAACTCTCTGAGGTCTTTGAAATTCATAGCGGTTTAAGTGTCGTCATACAGATGACTGGCAATGGGAATCAGGCCCAGACGGGGATGGCGTGATACTGGTTCAATCTAAGTAGAGTAATTGAGAATCCCGCTGGGTATTGTAAACGGTCGATGATGGGGGGGCCAAGGGGTGGTGCGGTGCAGTTCATTTTGTGGAGGGCATGAGGGCGAAATTACATGTCACGGAGGGTCCAAGGCACGCTTAGACCCTTTAATCAGCTGGTTAACTTAGCTTTGCCCGAGCAAGACCTGCTCATATATGGGCAGGGGTGAAACCCGGGGTTCGATTAAATATCGGCAGTCTCGGCTTTGGTCTTCCCGAAGCATTCGCTACAGTACACGGGCCGGTCTCCCTTAGGCCGGAATGGCACCATGGCGTCGTTGCCACACTCGGCGCACACTATGGGATACATCTCCCTGGGTTGGTCGGAGTACGTGCCGCCGCGTTGTTCGGTCCTGCGCACGGCCCGGCAACTCCGGCAACGCTTTGGTTCGTTGGAAAAGCCTCTGGCATTGAAAAACTCTTGTTCTCCAGCCGTGAAGATGAACTCCCCCCCGCACTCCACGCATACCATAGTCTTGTCTGAAAGCGCCACCGGACATCCTCCTTGTATTAACTTTACGGCGGTTGTGTCCCCAGTAGGTGAGCCGGTTTCAGAGATGAAAACCCCTATGGGTTCCCCTTGTATCCTGCATGACATAACCTATCTCACGCCTAGGAGTATTATATACAGTGATTCTACTTATGCAACCTTCATGGGCAACCGCAAGTGAACCCAGTGGAAACTCGGCTGTCGAACAGATTTACTGGGTTCGACAGCCGTTTCCGCGTTTGCCCTCGGCAGACGTTTGCGGCAGCATCTCCCGGAAGGATCAATTCCGTCACTTGAGGCTCAATAGCCATCCGAACCACTATGCGACACCCGCCAATTAAGACGGAGGTATGCCATGGCCATCATTCACCGCAGGATTTTTTACGGCAAGGTCGGTTCCGCGGGACCCTTGGTGCAACACATGAAAGAGGGAAACGGCCTGCTGGCCAAGTACGGAATCGAATTCAAGACAAGGACGCTGACCGACTGGATGTCCGGGCGTTCCGACCGGGTGGTAATGGAGTGGGAAGTGGAAAATGTCGCCGACATGGACACTGCGCTAAACGCCGTGATGTCTAACCCTGAAGGCCAGGCTGAATTTAGCCAGTGGATGGAGAAGCTAAACAGCCTTATCAGTTATTCTGAAGCGGAAAACTGGACCATCCAGTAGGCCATAGGGATTGCCCTAAATCTCGGACATCGATCTTTGACGCTCACGGTCTCAGCGGTGTTCCAGGCTATTTTTGGACCAAGAAACAGGAAGAGGCTTTGAATACGGCCCACAATTCTTGGCCGGTCTGAATATCCATTTCAGCCATCGACGCGCCCGTGATGTGACACTTCAATGGCCGGCCACAGTCTAGAACCACGGTGTAACCCGGCGGCCTGACTTCGATTGCTGTCACCACGCCTCGGAGGCGGTTCCTGGCCGATGAGCCTCGCAGCTCATTGCCGGAAAGTATGATGTCCGATGCTCTGATGCCGACCGTGACCCTTTGGGGGGAGACTTCAAGAGACCGTGCGCCTTCTGGAATTGCTTCCGGGTTGACCGGTTCTAGATCCAAGGGCACTTCCAACCGCATACCTTCCCCGGCGCAGGTCATGGTTCCGTCCCTGGGGTTCCGGTTCTCCACGGTCAGGTCAAACAGATTCTCAACACCCACCAGACGCGCCACCCGGTCCCGGCCCGGTTGTCCCAGCACATCTAGAGGCGCTCCCTCCGAGATCGTCTTTCCGTGATCGATCACTTGCACCCAGTCCGCCATGGCCAGCGCCTCTTCCCGGTCGTGGGTCACCAGAATTGCGGGAACCTCAGACTCGACAACCATGGACCGGAGTTCAGCCCGTAATTCCCTCCGCAACTCGGCGTCCAAGGAGTTGAACGGCTCGTCCAAGAGCAACAGGTCCGGCGCGGGCGCCATGGCCCGGGCCAGGGCGACGCGTTGCTGCTGCCCGCCAGATAATTCCCAAGGGTACCTGTCTTCCAGCCCTTCCAGCCGGAGAGTCCGCACCAATTCCTGAACCCGCAGTCGGCGTCCCGCCGATTTGGCGCCCGTTAACCCATAGCCGATGTTTGCCCTGGCTTTCAGATGGGGGAAAAGGTGGAACTGCTGGGTTAGATACCCGGTCCCGCGGCGGTGGGCCGGGACCGTTGCCCCTATCTCGGAGTCGAACACTACATTGCCGCCGATCTCGATGTGTCCTTCTTGTGGACGCACCAGGCCGGCGATGATCCTCAGAGTGGTGGACTTACCAGCGCCCGACGGACCGAACAACGCCGTCACTTGGCCTGGCGGTATGTCCCATTGGGCTTCTAAAGAGAAATCGCCCACGGAATACTTGGCCCAGCCCCTGGTCCCTTGGCTGCTCACTTGGCTCATAAATGCCCCGCCCAGCGACGTTTGGTCGCCAACCCAAGGATGATCAGGATTAACACGGCGCCGGCCAACAACCACACGGACAGTGCTAATGCCTCCCCCAGATCGCTTTCCATAGCGGTCATGATGGCCAACGGCATAGTCTGGGTTTTGCCGGTCAGGTTGCCGGCGAACATCATGGTCGCGCCGAATTCCGAGAAAGCCCTGGCCCATGCCAGCCCCAAGCCAGCCAAGATCGACGGCCCCGCCAGCGGCAGGGTCAGCCGGAAGAAGGATCGCAGGGGCGATACCCCCAGAGTTTGGGAAACGTCCTCGTATTCAGTATTCACCACCTGGAAACCGATCCTGGAGGCTCGGATATAGAACGGCGCGGCGACAAAAATCTGGGCAAACACCACCGCCGCTGTGGTGAATGGCAAGGCGATCCCCGCGTTTTCCAGGACCGGTCCGATCACTCCCTGACGGCCGAATGCCATTAGCATCGCAACCCCCGCGACAACGGGCGGCAATACGATGGGCAACTCGATCAATCCGTCCACCAGCCTTAGCAGGGTAGACCTGCTCCGCGCCAGCAGGTAGGCAAACGGAGTCCCTACTAGAATAATCACGACCATGCTGATGGCGGAGGTTAGTAAGGACAGCTTCAAGGCCGCTAGAGCGAAATCACCGGATAGGCTCCCCAGGATATTTCCGTGCCGGACCCCGCTAAATATCAGCGCCGCCAGTGGCGCGCCAATGAACGCCAAGTACACGATGCCCGCTGTTGACCCAAATATTGTCCTCGGGGACAGCGTTGGCGCATTGCTCTGCCGGAGTGTCACTGGCCCACCGCAGGCCCAAACCCGTGGGATTCCAAGATTGCTTGTCCCTTGGACGACAGCACGAAGCGAATGAAATCTGCCGCCAACCGGGGCTCAATGGCATCCCGGAGCGCCGTCATCGGATATTCCGCATTGACGTTTGCCGCTTGGGGAATTGGAATGACCCGAACGCGGTTCGCGATGAATTCCGCCCTTGCGTCAGTGGCGTAAACCACTCCGGCGTCCACCTCTCCAAGGGCAACCTTGTTGGCGGCGCCCCGAACGTTTGGCTCCAGAGTGACTACGTTGGCCATGATCCTTGCGGCTAGTTGACCGTTAGGCGCACTGTCCCGTATGTCTAGTTTGGAAATCATCTCACGGGCATACCTCCCAGCGGGTACGTCCGGGAGGGCCAGCGCCAGTTTGATTCGCGGATTGCCCAGGTCCGCCACGCTGGTCACCCTTCCCGGGGTTTTTCCCTTGGGGACAATCACCACTAGCTCGTTGGTGGCAAAGATCGCGGGGTTTCCATCCACCAGCCGGCTGTCCATCGCCAAGTTCATTTGCTCTGCATCGGCCGAAGCAAAAACGTCCCCGCGGGCACCATGTTCCAATTGGGTCCGCAACCTTTGGCTGCCAGCCAGGTTGAGATCCACCGAAGCTCCCACGTTTGCCCGTTCAAACTCCGCCGCGATCTCAGAGAAGGCTTCACTCAATGAAATGGCGGCGAACACGGTCAACTTTTCGGCGGGACTGGTCTGCGAGGAATTCGCCGCCTCCGACGCCGGAGCGCAGGCCACGGACCATAGCAACATCAAGGAGGCTAGAAAGCCTGCGGCGGTGAACAGTCCAAACCCATCCCGGCGCTGCATCATATGGTGTTCTTTTGGTCGAAAATTTGGTCGAAAATTTGGTCGAAAATATTTGCTTCCTGTTCCAGCGCCGGGTTCTCTCGACATAGAACGTGTCGAGCTAGTGTAAAGTAAACTTGTCAGACTATCAAGTTTACCTTATGCTATTGGCATGATCTCTTTGCAAAATAACTTGCGTGGTTACCGGATTCAGGCCGGATGGTCCCAGCAAGAACTGGCAGGCAGAGCCGGAATCAGCCGTCAGGCGTTCGCCGCGGTGGAATCCGGGAAAGCTACCCCATCCACCTCTGTGGCCTTACGATTGGCCAGGGCGTTAAACACCACAGTGGAAGATCTGTTTTCTCTGGAAGACGGCCTGCCGCCGCCTATGGAAGCGGAAGTCGTCGGTCTGGTGGCCGTGCCTGAGAACGTTGGGGTCGATGATGCCGGTGGTCCCCAGCGGGCCAGCCTTACTCCCGTGGGCAACAGATTGTTGGCCCGGCCATTGTCTCAATCCAATTCGGTCAGGTATGGATTGGTTGCGGCTGATGGCGTGATTTTGCCGCCTCAAAGAGACCCGGGTAAGGTATTGGTCCAGCCATTTGACCGGGACGACATTGAGGCTCCGTGCGTTTCCCTGCTAGGTTGCGATCCATCGGTGGGAATATTGGAAGCGGGTTTACGCCAACGGGGCGTGCGTCTTGCTTGGGTGGAAGAAAGCAGTTACCAGGCGTTGGGCGGGCTGGAGCGCGGGGAAGCCCACGTCGCCGGTTGCCACCTACGGGACGAAGAAACGGGTCAGTACAACCACCCATGGGCCCAGCGAATGCTTTCATTCAGCCACACTTTGATCGCATTTGCCACATGGCGGCAAGGTTTAATGGTTTCCCGAGGGAATCCCAAAGGTATCACCGGTATCGAGCATTTGGACCGGCCCGGGATCAATATCGTGAACCGTCCCTCGGGTTCGGGGAGCCGCAGCCTTTTGGACCGCTTGCTCACATCTGAGGGAATCCCCGCGAAATCGGTTCTGGGCTACGGCTGGGAACTCGGCGGGCACATGGAAGTGGCGGCCGCCGTCGCATCGGGTCTGGCCGACGCGGGTATTGGGGTTCACGCCGCCGCGTCGGCTTTGGGCCTGGATTTTCTTCCGCTGGAAGAAGAACGCTATGACCTGGTGATTCCCGATCACTTCCTGAATGAGCCGGCGGTCCAGATCCTGTTGGATCTTCTCCGGCGGCCTTCGGTTCGGCGAAAGGTGGAGACCCTGGCGGGTTATGACGCCGCGGGTATGGGGATCCCGGTTTCGGTTAACTAGCGGTCCCGATTGGCTTTGCCTTAATCTTGGACGACAAAACCACGTTATACCTCTGCCAGTGGGAATTGGAGCCGCATCCAGCAACACATTGACGTTCCTTGACTCGCTGAGTTTGGTGGAGTCTAATTGCCAAATCATGGCGCTGGGTTTCCATGGCAGATCGAGCGGGCGCCAGAGCAAGGAGGTAGACCAGCAATGGCGTTAGTGCGATGCATAATGGAGATGGGAATGGGCGTGGATGTCCACGGCAAGGACTACACCAACGCAGCGAAGCGCGCAGTCTTCGACGCGATACATCACAGCAGTTTGGGTTTCCAGAGGATGCTGGGGAAAACGGCGGATGATATGCGGGTGGATGTGACCATCGGCATACCCAAACCCGATCTGGTGGATGCGAAGGCCGTAGGTGAATCCCTGCCCCACGGCACCGCCTACGTTAAAGCGGTGATGGGCGGCCTGGAGATTCCCAGTGAATCGGGAGATGACGCGATGGTCATCGCCAATGCCGCGGTGATAGTGAGCTTCGACGACGGGAAATGATCCAACGCTAGACGCAAGTCTGGATTCGGCCGCGACGTTTGCCCGATGTTTGAAAAAGACGAACCATTAAGGCCTTTACCATTGGCGCCGTTTGGAAGCACAAGAAAAAGCCCCGAGAAAATCGGGGCTTTTTCTTGTGCTTCTTAAAGCTTGGTGACTTTTTACCGGCCGTGGGTCTTGGTAATGCCTCTTATGTTGTTGACGAGTTCCCCCGGATCCACAGAGTGCACTCCCTTGAGATGCACGCTCATCGCTTCGACGACCGCATCTTCGGTTTCGGCTTGGGCCATGAACCGGCAAGGCTGGCCGTTCTCATCCATGGCCAAAGAAAGCATTGCGTTGCACCGCGCGTATTTCACCATTCTCGTTCCTCCTCGGTTATGCCCTTGGATGTTCACCAATGGCTTCAATCAACCCGTATTGTCTTCAACCGGGCTCATTATACGCCATTATTTGCACGATGCCACCCCTCCTGGAGACCAACGCAAAATCGCGTTCCGGCGAGCATCCCAAGAGTTAATTTTCGATTTCAGGCTCGCCCCAACCGCCTCCACCGGGCGTGCGTATGCTGAGGATGTCTCCCACTTCCACATCCACCGTTTCTTTGCCCGCCAGCCTTACTTCTTCGAACCCGCCCCGAAACAGGACATTTTCACCCCGCTCGCCGTGATGACCGCCGTGGGACCCGGGAGGCGGCAACTTACGGCGGTCGGACAGCACCGTAACCCGGGCCGGGGTCAAAAATTCCATGTCCCTCACCATTCCGTCCCCGCCCTTGAATTTGCCGTCGCCGCCCGTGCCGCGGCGCAATGCGTACCGCTTGAGGCGCATTGGAAAAGCGTATTCCAAGGCTTCGATCGGGGTGTTCAGCGTATTGGTCATATGGGTCTGAATGCCGGAGATACCGTCTTTTTCCGGCCTCGCGCCCATGCCGCCGCCGATGGTCTCGTAGTAAACGAATGGCTTGTTCCGCACCGGGTCGTGCCCCCCCACCAATACGTTGTTCATGGTGCCCTGGCTTGAAGCCGGAATCCGCATGGGCAGCGCCTGGGCCAGCGCCGCGAACAGCACGTCGGTGATGCGCTGAGAGGTTTCCACGTTACCGCCAGCCACGCCGTGCTGAGGTTCAGGGTTAACCAGAGTCCCCAGGGGAGTGATGATGGTCAACGGCCTCAGGCATCCCTCGTTTGCGGGGGCCTCGCCTCCTACCACACAACGTATCACGTACAAACAGGCCGAAAGAGTCACCGCCTGAGGCGCGTTGATGCAGCCTGGCCTTTGGGCGGAGGTGCCGGTGAAATCCACAATCATGCTATCGCCGTCGACCGTTATCGCCACGGCGATAGGCACCATCTGCTCACTGAAACCGTCGTCATCCATATGATCCAGAACCCGGTAAACGCCATCGGGTATCTCTTCGATAGCCTGGCGGGTCACCCGTTCGGAATAGTCCAACAGGGCGGCCATGTGTTCCGAAGTGTCGGCCATGCCATACCGGGAAGACACCTCCTGCAGCCTCCGCTCGCCTACCCGGATGGACGCGATCTGGGCCGAAAGGTCGCCCCGCCGTTCTTCGGCCGTTCGGGAATTTCGGCAGATCAACTCGATGACCTCTTGATTGAGCCTGCCTCTCCGGGCCAGCCTTATCGGCGGGATGATGGTGCCTTCCTGGTATAGCTCGGTGGAAAGGGGCAGAGAGCCCGGGGTCATACCGCCCACGTCGGCGTGATGTCCGCGGTTTGCGACGTACCCAGCCAGTTGTTGGCCTCCATCTTCTTGAACATATACCGGCGCGACCAAGGTTATATCGGGCAGATGAGTGCCGCCTAGATAAGGGTCGTTGAGAATCACCATATCCCCGGAACGCAAGCCACGGGGAAAGGTGTTGAGAGCCGCCTGGACGGAAGCGGGCATTGCCCCAAGATGGACCGGTACATGGGCGGCCTGGGCCACCATCTTCCCGTGGCTATCAAACACGGCGCAGGAGTAATCCCGCCGCTCTTTGATGTTTGGCGAGTAAGACGTTCGCTGCAGGGCGACGCCCATTTCCTCGGCGACCGAGATGAACATATTCTTGAAGACTTCCAGGCTGATCGCGTCAACGGCCATGAATCACTCCTGCCCGGCCAGTTTGGCCAGAATGTCGGTCGCGGAGTCGTCCCCTTGGTAAACGGCCAGAGTAAAATATTCCGTGCTCATGATCTCCCGCATCATGTCCTCAGGCAACTTGGCGAAAGGGCCGTTGGCGTCCATCTGGGTCCGGTGGCAGGCCAACGAAGCCCTTTTGGTTTCCACGTAAGGACTTACGTCTATCGTATTGGTCACCGCCTCATCCGGGGATCCGATCTTTTCAGCCTCCAGTCTGGCAAAAGGTGGCTCGATCCCTAGTTCGACCATCCGCTCCCACATACGCTGAAAATTTTTGCGGGGAAAGCAAACGTAGTATAGGGACTTGGGCGCCCACTGTTGGTGGTTCCCCGATAATTGGCCTCTGAGGGCATCGACTTCGCCGGCCACTTCGAATGCGCGAGCGCTCCTTAGATGGATCGTGATGTGGTCGGGATGTCCGTAGCCTCCAGTCGGGTCGTGGGTGAACACCAGGTCAGGGCGCACTTCTCTTATGATATCCACCATCTTAGCGACCACTTCATCCGGCGGAGCTTGGTACAGTGACCTGGGATGGTCATTGTCAGGCGTTCCGTCCATGCCCGAGTCCCGGTAACCCAAGAAACGCACGTCCTCCACCCCGGTCACTTTCATAGCTTGCCGAAGCTCCTCCTGACGGACCTGATAGAGGTTATCGGGAGTCGCCAACGCCGGATCGCTGATCTCACCCACGTCGCCGTTGGTGGAACAAACCAGCGTAACCCGGGCGCCCCGGGCGGCCAGCATGGCCATAGTGCCCCCAAAACCAAACCCCTCGTCGTCGGGGTGGGCAAATGCGGCCAGGACGGACAGGTGTGTTAGGTCTTGTGGATTCGAAGACACATTGGGCCTCCCGTAGAAAATTGGCGTCTAAGGCATTTTGAATACATTAACATCCGGCTGAGTCCAATGCATCGCGGACATCTTCATTAAAAACCCATTCAAGCTCTAGAAACTCGGACGGAAACCCCGATTCTCTCCAAGTCGTCGTTTTCTTAGCGACGATTGTCGATGTAACAGTGGGTTCTTGAACCGTATTACAGACACTATCATGCCACATAAGACTATAATACGTCTGTCTGGCGTAGCGCGAAACCCGGCCAATGGCTTTCCGGCCAGACCTCTAGTACTACAACGACGCGTTATGAGAAAACACGCTCAGGTCTTCTTCTTCAGCTACGGACCGTTCATCATGGGAGACTCGCACTCGTTCGTTGCCAGCTTCAAAATCCGCCCACGAGTTACCTTGTAGGATAACACGTCGTTGTAGTACTAGAAACTCGGACGGAAACCCCGATTCTCCCCAAGTCGTCGTTTTCTTAGCGACGATTATCGATGTAACAGTGGGTTATTGAACCGTATTACAGACACTATCATGCCAAATAAGACTATAATACGTCTGTCTGGCGTAGCGCGAAACCCGGCCAATGGCTTTCCGGCCAGACCTCTAGTACTACAACGACGAGTTGTCTGGTAGGATGGCTGGACAGATGATGTTGGGTGGTTTGGGTGATGGATGCGGCGAGCTTCGAGCGGGTCTACGACAGCCTTCAGGAATTCCACGCCTTCTTTGCGGCCTCCTTCGGCCGCAAGCAGTGGCGGGATCACAGCGGGAATTACCTTCAGGCGCTGCTGGTGCAGGACCAGGAGCGGCGCAACGCCGAGAATCTCTCGGAATCGGTGGGCATCTCGGCCCGGGCGATGCAGCGCTTTCTCACCGAGGCCCGGTGGTCCCATGAGACAGTCATAGGGCGGTTGCAGGAATACTTGGCCCCCAGGCTGGGACACCTGGAGGCGGTGTGGGTGTTCGATGGCAGCGACTTCCCCAAGCAGGGCAGGAAATCGGCGGGAGTGGCCCGGCAGTACTGCGGCAGGCTGGGCAAGGTGGCCAACTGCCAGGGTGGGATGTTCCTGGCCTACGTCAGCCCGCTGGGCCGGGCGTTGGTGGACAAGCGGCTGTATCTGCCCAAGAGTTGGACCTCCGACCAGGACCGGTGTGCTGCGGCGGGTGTGCCGGAGGACCGGCGGAACTACCGGTCAAAGACGGAGTTGGCCCTGGAGATGCTGGAGCGGGTCCTGGAGTTGGGCTACCTCAGGGCCGAGTGGGTTGCCGGAGACGACGCCTTCGGGATGTCGCCGACCTTCCGGGAGGGACTGGCGGCCCTGGGGATGCGCTACGTGCTGGACGTTCCGGGCGGCACTACGGTCTGGCCCTTGGACCCGGCTTGGACCAGTCCGGAATATCCGGGGTTCGGCCGCCCCCGCAAACCCAAGCTGCGGCCTGGGCAGCGGCGGACCATGGAGCAGCGCGGTGATGAACTGCCGGATGAGGCTTGGCGGGAGATAACGGTGGCCCAGGGAAGCCAGGGGCCGCGCACCTACCGGTTCAGTGCCCAGCGGGTGCGGGCCACCAGGAGGCGCAAGCCCGGCGAGGAACTGTGGGCCGTCTGGCGCCGGAACCTGGACGGCAGCGAGCCCCGCTACTACCTGTCCAACGCTCCCGAGGGCACAACCTTGGAGACTCTGGCCTACGTGGGTGGGTCCAGGTGGCGCATTGAAACGGAGTTCGAGACTGAGAAGGGTGACGTGGGGCTGGACGAATACGAGACCCGCAGCTGGGCAGGGTGGCATCACCACATAGCCATGTGCCTGCTGGGTGGAGCGTTCCTGCTGAGCCTGCAGCAGGATTGGGGGGAAAAAGATGCCCCGGATCACGAGGCCACAGGTGTACCGGGTGGTGCGGGAGATGCTGCCCCGGGAGCAGTTCGGGCCCGATCAATTGCTGTTGTGGCTGGAGGATACGCAGCTACGCAACGAACGGGCTCGCCGTTCCCACGAGAGACGCCGCTCCACCCGCCGCGAAAGCAGGATGGAGCCGCCACCTTAAACCCGTCGTTGTAGTACTAGGGTATCACTGAGGTTTTCACGTCTGACTATTACGTTTGCCAGGATATTGGCGGCGACTTCTAATGTGGCCTGCCTGAGTATGGCGGACGGCTCGGGCAGCGAGGTCCTGGCATTCAAAGAGTCAGCCATTAGCACAGGCGCAAGGGCTTTATGTCCATGCTTCAACGGCTTAGCCAGAATGAGCGCGGTAGCATTTTCTCCGGCGGGCTCGTCTACCTGGGCAAGTTCTCGGTTGGACCCCATTCCAACCTGGATGAATACCCCTTCGTCTAAGGGGTTAGCCAATTCGACAGGCAGTTTTTCCGCCCCCCGTTCCGTGTTCTCCATAAGGGTTGCTACACGGGCAACGTCGCCGGCAAAGTCACAGCCGAGATATTGGGACACCATTCCTTGAGCCGATTTACTTACTTCAAACGCCAAAGCATTCAACTTAGCTCGTGCGATCATCAATTGGACTGGGGCGATGTAGGCCACACTTGAGTCAGTTAAAAACCCAAATTCTGCCGGAGTCGGATTGCCGGCAAGACGCAGCACTTGCCGGGGGTCGATCCAGAGCGGCTCGTAATACACAAACGGTTGGCCTGCTTTGAGACGCTTGGCGTAGTGAGCCGTCTTTAAGACCATATCCTCCCCAACCGCATCCGGCCCCAGATCATTCGTTTTTGATCAATGCGCAGAGGGCTTTCGAGTCCCCCAACACCGATTGGAAAGGAATGAACGAAGATGGCAAACTGTAGTGGAGCATCCGGGTTGGCGTAAAACCATCGCATCCACTCTTTTACGGTGTCATTGGTGCGTTGGTCTATATAGGCTGGTCCCGGAATTCCGTCGAGGTCCGGGTCGCCCCAACCCTGCCAATCCAGCACCATAAAATCGAATCCAGCGCTCATGATCTTCCGGGCCTGCCAGTCCACTACTTGTAGATCGTCGGATGGGTAAAAACCTGCCTCCCCCGGGTCACGAAAGTCCGGCGCCGGCTCATTACTGACAAAACTGCGCCAGAGAGCGCCGGGTTGGCCCAAAACACTGTTCCAGCCAAGCCCGCCAACGCCCCACCGGCTAGAAGTCTGGCCGGAAAGCCATTGGCCGGGTTTCGCGCTACGCCCAGGGCCTTTTCATTCTCCTGCCTGGTAGGTAAAGCCCATCATGTCGAAAGCTTCGCTGAGATGGGCATTGTGGCGGCGTAGGGCAGCGGCTACGTTGGAATGCCCAGCCCGACGTACCAAGCTGATGACCAGGTTCCGCAGGCCCGCCAGAACCTGTGGGGCGGCCCCAGTGCGCACCTGAGAGCGGTCCTCGTCGAAGGTCACATCCCGTACCCAGTGGAGGCGGTTCTCGATGCCCCAGTGCCCACGGGAAAGGCTCAACAATCGCCTGGCATCGGCATCAGTGGCTGGGAGACTGCTAATTGCATAGCTCACAGCCACCTGTTTCTTGCCCTTCACGACCCGCTGGCGCTCTAGCCGACACACCTGTTGCAGATGCGGCCACGCTTCCCCGACCGTCCCATCGCTGCCCACGTAGCCATTTAGCTCTGGGTCGGCCAAGGCCCACAACTCTCGCCGCTCCAGCCGCCCATGACGCCGCTTTACTGGAGCATCGGCCCAGACCGTCAGCTTGGCCCCGCGTGCTCGCCACTCCGCTGCCAGCCAGGGAGGTACGGTTGGCCCACCAGCCCTCTCAGTTCCTAGCAGGGGAAAAAGCCACCTCCAGGTCTCGGCGCAAGGTGGGCTGATTCTCTTTAACTGGCAGCAGATACTCTCCGCCGCCTGCCACAATCTGCTCACAGACTTTCCGTTGGGTCAGTAAGGCATCAGCCACTACTACCCGACCCTTCAGGGGTACCTGGCCCAATACTTCTTTGACCGCCGCCAATTCTTCCCCCTTGCCCGGCGCAGCTACCTGCGCCAGCACTGCCCCAGCGCGGCTAGCGTAGGCCGACACCACATGGACCCCGGGTATCTCTTGGCCGTGGACCCCTCGCAAGGTTTTCCCGTCCAGGGACAGGGGATCATCCGCCTCTACCCCGCTCTTTGCCAGCCAGTTGCCGACTTCTGCCTCAAAGGCCGCCACGTCCAGGTCCTTGAACACCCGGTGGAGGGTGGCCACGCAGGGTGTCTTCTCCTGGCTGAACCCCAAAAGCTGCGCCGTAGCACCCCCTTGGTCCCGCCCCCATTGCGCTATGGCGTATAAGCTGCGGGCGCCGCACAGCATGGCACAGGTGGCCAAGGCCAGGATCGCCCCCAAAGAGTGGCGTCGCCCTTGGCTACTCCGGAAGTCAGGCGCCAAATCCAGCGCTTCCCTCAAAGTCATCATCCTCCCCTCCCGCTTAAACTGGTAATAATTTTATACTATTTTGAGAAAATGAAAAGGCCCTGGCGCTACGCCAGACCGACGTATTATAGTCTTATGTGGCATGATAGTATCTGTAATATGGTTCAAGAACCCACTGTTACATCGACAATCGTCGCTGAGAAAACGACGGCTTGGGGAGAATCGGGGTTTCCGTCCGAGTTTCTAGGCCAGCCCTCCTCGGGCCGGTCTACATCAAACCCGTAATTGGTAAGCAAGCCGACGCCGATTGGAATGTGTGAAATACGCTGGTCATGAGTGGGCGCATTGTCCTCCGTCAGAGTCGGGTCCGCCTCTTCTCGCGTGGGAGTCGCACAAGAAAGAGTTATAACTAACACGGCCAGGACAACCGCCATATGCTTCCTGTCTCTTCATCATCCGAACCTGTCCCAAAGCCATTGTGGGACCGAGGTGGTTTGTGTAGACAGTTTACCCCAGCTCCAGCAGCAGGTTCCCCAGGGGATCGACCTCCGCCTGCCATTCCGGGGGCAGCACTATGGTGGTGTCCATTTGTAATATGAGCGCCGGGCCTGAGATGCGGTGGCCGCAGTGCAAGAGATCCCGCTGGTAGAGGGCGGCGGTCGTTTCGCCCTGGGAAAACACTACCTGAGATTCCCCGGTTTTGGCTGCGGACGGATCGGGCTGGCCAGGGGCTTCAGGGGTCAGTTCCAGTTTCTCCACTTCAAGTTCCAGCTTCAGGCGCAGATTGACTATTTCCACCGGCTCGTTCCGGTCGGCGTATCCGAATCTTCGTAAGTGGGCTCGGTAGAAACTCTCGCCAATGACCCGCCGCAGGTCTCTGACGCTGCCGCCGGTTCTGGCGTTGGGCCGGGTGATGGCAGGATAATCGATTGTCAATTCGAACGACTGACCCACGTAGCGGACGTCCACGAAACGGCGCACCTGCATGCGTTCCACAGGCAACCCTTCGCTGCCCAGTTCCTGCCGGGCCAGGCCCTCCATGCCTGAGAATTCCTCTTCCAGCCGGGACCGGTCCACGTCGGCGCCCCGAAGCATCACCGTGCGGGAGTAGTCCTTCACGACGTCGGCGATGGCCACGCCCAACGCTGATAGAATTCCAGGATGGACCGGGGCCAAAATGCGCGGAATGCCCAATTCCCGGGCCAGTTCACAGCAATGCATCGGCCCAGCGCCGCCGAAAGGAATCAGTGTGAATTCCCTGGGGTCATATCCTCTCTCCAGGGATATAGAGCGGATGGCCCGTTCCATATTCGAGTTGACCACCCGGATTATGCCCAGGGCCGCCTCTTGAACTCCGGCGCCGATTCGCGAGGCTATATCGGAAGCCAGGTCTTCCACCCGCTTTCGGTCCAGGGTTAAACGTCCTCCCAAAAACTGATCTGGAATAAGCCTGCCCAGAATAAGGTTCGCATCGGTCACGGTGATCTGATCGCCTTGCCCGTAACAGGCCGGACCGGGATCGGCGCCGGCCGATTGGGGACCCACCACCAAAGCCCCTCCGCCGTCTACACGGGCAATGGACCCACCCCCGGCGCCGACAGTGTGGATTTCGATCATTGGTACGCCGATGGGGTATCCGCCTACATACTGACCGGTTGTCTCTTTTATCTGGCCGGGACAAAGCGACACATCAGTGGAGGTGCCACCCATATCCAGGGTGATAATATCTGGATAGCCAGCCTGAACGCCGGTGTAGAAAGCGCCAACAACGCCCCCGGCAGGGCCGCTTAGAATGGTGCGAACGGGCTGTTCCGACGCCAAACGGGAGGTGATGCTGCCGCCCGAGGATTGCATGATGCGCAATCCCTGGCCCAAAGCATTTTCCAATTCGCCAAGATAGCGGGCCATGATCTCGCCCACGTAAGAGTTGACTACAACGGTGCTGGTCCGCTCGTATTCTCTGAATTCGGGCAACACACGGCTGGATATAGAGATGAATGGTTTCCCTGGCAAATCGCGCAGGGCTGCGAGGACCGCCTCTTCGTGGGCAGGATTCAGGAAAGAAAAAAGGAAGGACACGGCGACGGCGTCGACCTTGGCTTCCTCCACCAATACCGCCAGGGCAGAGATGGCTTCGGGCGTTAGGTCTTCGATGATGGCCCCGTTGTGGTCCACCCTTTCTTTTAGGCCAAATCGTAACTCCCAGGGCGCCAGAGGCTCCGGCCGGTCCAAGTCCAGATTATAAAGCTCCGCCCGGGCCTGACGGCCAATTTCCAGAACGTCCTCGAATCCCAGCGTCGTCACCAGGGCGGTGCGGCTGCCTTTACCTTCCAGGAGGGCGTTGGTGGCAACGGTGGAGCCGTGGACGAAATCCGCTTCCGTTATCCCTACTTCCGCCACCCCTTGCAGTATTCCCTTGGACGGGTCAGATGGTGTTGATGGGAGCTTATGGACGGTCAAATGTCCGTCTTTAAGAACGGCAATGTCGGTGAAGGTGCCGCCCACGTCGATTCCAACCACGTGCTTGGGCATAAGTTAGATCGCCATCCTCGGCATAGTATGCTGGCTTGGGATTGAAGAGGCAGGAACAAGCTGATCGAGGCAATCGGCCATCGCTAGGACTCTACGAGAGCGATGCGCAGGCGCTTGTTGATGCGGCCTTTGCTTTCGTGGCCCACGACTTTTATAGCGCCTACTTCCCGGGTGTTGGCGACATGGGTTCCGCCGTCGGCTTGCAGGTCGAGGCCGGTGATGTCTATGGTCCGCACCTCTGTGATGCCGGCTGGAAGCAAGTTGATCTTGGTCCGGATCAGGTCAGGTATTTGGTCTGCTTCGGCCCGGCTTACTTTGCTCGCCAGCACGTCACGGGCCGCGGCCACTTCCAGGTTTATCTTTTCTTCTATGTCCTCCGCGAATTGGGCGGACATTTGCTCCAGCTCAAAGTCCATTCTAGCTTCGCCGGGCTTCATGTCGCCGCCGGTCACCTGGGCGCCGTAGTCACGCCACACCACGCCGCATAGAATGTGCAGCGCGGTGTGGGTGCGCATTAAGTTGTATCGCAGGTCCCAATCGACATGGCCGGTCACATTGGCGCCCTCTTGGGGCAATGGTCCGTCTATCTGATGTATTATCTTCCCTGAAGAACGGGTCACTCGTTTGACTAGATAGGTGGCCACTCCGGAGATCAAAGAACCCACGTCGGCGGGTTGCCCTCCGCCTCCAGCGTAGAACGCGGTCCGGTCCAACACCACCCCATTATCCATCAACTCTTCAACTTTGGCCTCGAACTCTTTCAAGTAACTGTCGTGATGGAAAAGCAACTCCGTCATCAAAGACTCCCCTGGGCGGCCGTTGGGTCCACCAATTGCACCTGCGTGGCGCGCTGGGTATTATAGCAAACCTAACCCGCGGACCGGCGGCAGGCTCCGGTGGGTTTGGCCAGTGGTTTAGGTATAGTCTTATTCTAGTGACCAACAAATCCTACGGGAATGCCAATACAAAATTAGTTGTGCGGAACGTTGTTTTTACGCCTATGGGGTGACATAATGTCCAATACTCAAAGTTAGGCTGGATAAGGCTGGTTTCGCAACTTCCAAACAGCACCGGCTAGTCGATTCTTTTTATTCATCATTCTCAATCGGGGCGCTGATAATGAAACTGTCCTGTACCCAAGAAAATCTCAGCCGCGGGTTGGCCGTGGTGGGCCGGGCCGTGGCCACCAGGGCAACCCTGCCCATTACCCAAAACGTGCTGCTAAGCGTGGACCAGTCCATGCTGAAACTTTCGGCCACCAACCTGGAAATTGCCATGACCACCTGGGTGGGAGCAATGGTGGAGGAAGAGGGTTCTATCACCGTGCCCGCCCGGCTGCTCAGCGAGTTCATTAACTCCCTTCCTAACGAGCACATCGGTTTAGAGCTGGAACAGGGATCAGGCGTGCTGAAAGTCACTTGCGGGAGGGCCCAAGCCAACATCAACGGAACCGACGCGGCCGAGTTCCCCCCTGTGCCCACAGTGGAAGACGGCCTGGCAGCTCAAGTAGACCCACAGATTTTGAAGAATGCGATTTCCCGGGTCGCCTTTGCCGCGGCCACCGAAGAATCTCGCCCGGTGCTGACCGGAGTGGAATTGAAGCTGGACGGCGACCGTTTCACCATGGCCGCGGCCGACGGTTTCAGGTTGGCGGTGCACCACGGCACCTTGCGCCAGCCCGTGGATACGGAAACGAAGGTCATCATACCGGCCAGAACGTTCACCGAGCTTAACCGCCTGCTGGGAGGCCAGGAAGATCCGGTTGAAATGATGGTGACGCCATCCAAAGGGCAGGTGTTGTTCCGTATTCGCGGTCCGGAATCAGTGGAGTTGGTTTCCCAATTGCTGCAAGGGGCATTCCCAAACTATGAGCAGCTGATCCCCCAGAGCTATCAGACCAGAGCTGTGTTCGATCTGCCCAACCTTTTGCGCGCCGCCCGGACAGCTTCCATTTTCGCCCGCGACGGCAGCAACATTATTCGCTTGGAAATGATGCCCGGGGAAAACGGAGACGCCCCCGGCAAAGTGATGATTTCCGCCCGGTCCGAGGAAGTTGGCGACAATCAAGACGAAGTCGACGCCGAAACGCTGGAGGGGGAAGAGGGAAATATTGCCTTCAACAGCCGCTATCTGCTGGACGTGCTTTCGGTATTGGAAAAAGGCCAAGTGGCCTTGGAAACCAGCAGCTCTTCCAGCCCAGGCGTCTTCAAACCCACCGACTCCGACGAGTACCTCCACGTGGTCATGCCGATGTTTGTTCAATGGTGATAAAGGCGACTCCCTACACTGTCGGTATCCGCTTCCGGGTTGAATAAGTTGTTCTTCGACACGATCTGAGACGGATGAGACAGGATTCTAATCCTCCACTAGTGTGGCGTCATCGAGATCAGAGGTCACGAAATGTACTTGGCTGAATTGCATGGGAAGCTGTCCTCCAATATTGAGAGAATGGAAGACGTGCTGACTTCGAATGTTTTCTCGTTCTTCAAGTACTCCGAGCGGGAAGTTTTTCTAAAGGGTTATCTCAACGAGCTAGGGTTCAGCGTTTCAGAGCAAGAAGCTAGAGACGCTGAGTTCTTGTTTTGGCATCGTTTTGAAGACAACACAGAGCCAGACCTCGTAATAAAAGTTGGCGAGTATTACCGACTATTTGAGGCCAAGTACTTCTCAGGGTTTGACGAAGGGACTGAACGTAACGAACCACAACTAATTCGCAAGCCCAAGTGACACTAATGAACTTTCCCATGGCGGTTATGAATTCGCCCGCGCCGATGGCGGTTGACTCACCAGGTAAGCCCTTTTATAGTCCAAGCCATCCAGCAGGCTTTTGTTTGGGAAATTCAGTTAACTCTGGACCATCCTGACAAGGAAGACCAATGGTTTAGGGAGGATCGAGGAACCATGAAATATGATGTTGTTATCGTAGGCGGGGGAGCGGCTGGTTCAGTATTGGCCAGCAGATTGGCTGAGAATCCTAATACGTCTGTGTTGTTGCTAGAAGCAGGGACGGATTATCCGGACCCCGCCAACCTTCCGGACGAGATAAAGTTCGGCGGCACAAGATTCGCCGAATCACCCGACTCGGACCACAACTGGGCTCTGCGGGGAACCATCACCGAGGAGCAAGGCGAGATCCACGTGGCTCAAGGCAGGGTCATCGGAGGTGGGTCGTCCATCAACGGCCAGGCAATGCAAAGGGGTTTGCCCGATGACTTTGACTCCTGGTCTTCCTACGGCAATGATGAATGGTCTTATTCCAAGGTGCTTCCTTTCTTTAGAAAATCAGAGCGTGATCTCGACATTCGGGATGATTTTCATGGAACCGACGGGCCGATCCCGGTAAGACGCCGTCAGTCAGGCCCCTGGCCTGCACTCCAAAAGGCCTTCCATGCTGCCTGTTTGCAGGCGGGGTTTGGCGCCACTGAGGACACCAACGGCCCTAACCCATCGGGCGTTGGGGTGTCTCCCTCGAACAACATCGACGGCATCAGAGTGAGCGCCGCCATGGCCCATCTCAATCCAATGCGCCACTGTCTGAACCTCACCGTGAGGGGAGGTGTTCTGGTCAGAAAGGTCTTGATGAAGGATCTAAAGGCCGTGGGCGTGGAAGTCGAAAGCGGTGGCCAGGTCTTCACGGTTGAAGCAGACCGCGTCGTGCTTAGCGCCGGGGCAATCAAATCGCCCCACCTGCTCATGCTTTCGGGGATTGGCCCCGAGGATCAACTTCAGCAATTCGGCATACCCACGGTCCACGCGCTCCCCGGAGTCGGCCAGAATCTATTCAACCATCTCAGCGCCCAGGTCACCTTCAAGGTCAAGGGTGGGATCACTCTGGGCGGGCATGACCCCGATGCAATACATTTTGGTTTGCACTATACCTCTGAAGGGTCCAATGAAGCCAATGATATGTTGTTGAGGAGCAGCCCAATGGTAGACCCAAGGTCCGAGCGGGTCCCCGGCGTGCGAACCAAGTACCTGAATGGCGATGTTTCACCAGACCAGGTAGCGCGCATTTCGTGCACCCTCGGTTTGCCCGACGGCGCGGGATACGTCAGGTTGGCGTCTGCCGATCCCAGCGTTCAGCCGGCATTTAACTATTGCTATCTCCAACATCCAAATGACATCCGGCGGGTTAGGGAAGGCCTGCGAATGGCCCTTGGATTTCTGGATTCCGACGCCTATAAAGACATAGCCGACCACCGGATCCAACCCACGGAGGAGGTTCTGGCCGACGATGACGCTTTGGACCGTTGGATACGCCAAAACGTTGGAACGGCCAGGCACGTGTCCGGAACCTGCAAGATGGGACCTGATTCAGACCCAATGGCCGTGGTCGATCAATATTGCAGCGTCAAAGGGGTACAAGGATTGTCGGTGGTTGATGCGTCGGTGATGCCGCGAGTTCCAAGATCCGGGGGCGCCCATGCAACGGTTCTCATGATCGGTGAGCGCGCCGCCGAGTGGATCGCTCCAGCTTAGCCGGCTTACCGCTGCTTGCCGTTTGGGTGGCCATTACCCCATTAGCAGCTGCACGATAATCCCGGCGAATTTCGACTATAGATGAGAGGTTTTCCGATGCCCAGATTAACGCCAATCACCAAGCGAGAGCAAGTCAGCGGCGACGGATTGGACGCGTTCGACGCCATCATAAAGTCCAGGGGCGCCATCAACGCACCTCAGTCTATGCACATGTATGTTCCAGAGATCGCTAGGTGTTCAAATGACCTCAGCGACTCGCTAAGATACCGGTCCCATCTTTCAGATCATGACACCGAACTCGCTATCATCACCGCAGCCCGGGAAATGGATTGCGACTACGTATGGTCCGGTCATTCTAGGGCCGCATTGAAAGCAGGAGTCCGACCAGAGGCGGTGGACATAGTCGCGAACCTGGGGAGCCTGGACGGTCTGACCAAAGAAGAAGCGGTGATAGTACGGTTTGGCAGAGAGGTGGTTGGCGCTCACAAGCTATCGCAGGAAGCATTTGACGGGGCGTTGGGTCAGTTCGGAGAAGCAAACACCATCGTCCTAGGGGCTCTCATGGGCCACTACACCATGATGAGTTGCACGTTGATTGCCACCGACACCCAGCCGGCCGAAGGCGCGCCCGTTTTGCCGAAACGCCCTTAAGGCGACAGAAGGTCAAACCAGTCCCGCTCTCTTCCAAGTTGATTTGAGTGTGCTATCGGATATTTGAGGCATCCAGAAGGTTTGGGCTTTCACCAAGTGAATTTGCGTTGGAACCAAGGGTGAAGTAAAAAGTTGCGCCGCGGCCAACCTCGCCCTACGCCCAGCCGCCGCCGCCGTGCCGCTGGACTATTCGTTGTACCGTAGCCAGCCCGATTCCCGTGCCTTCATACTCCGAAACGGCGTGTAGACGTTGGAATGCACCGAACAGCTTGTCGCGATAGGCCATGTCGAAGCCGGCGCCGTCATCCCTGACAAAGTAAGCCGCGCCGCCGTCTTGGTCGTCCACTCCGAATTCTATACACGCAGTAGATTGTTAGGCGGTGTATTTCCAGGCGTTGTCCAGCAGGTTCTCCAAAACTACCCGCAACAGCCGGGGTCCCCGTTAACCACCATCTCATCTTGTATGGAGAACGCCGCGTCGCGGGCCGGGTCGCGGGCTACCAGGTCTACAGCTATGGACCTCGCCAACTCGCTTAGATCTATTTCGCGTGTCCTAATTTCGCTGCGGGACAACCGGGAAAGCTCCAAAAGACCGTCAATAAGCAGTTCCATTTTCTGGGTCGATGACCGTACCCTTTCCAGATAATCTTTCCCTTGGTCGTCCAGTTGCTCTGAGTAGTCTTCGTAAAGCGCTTGACCAAACCCGTTGATGCTTCGCAAGGGCGACCTAAGATCATGGGAAACCGAATAGCTGAATGATTCCAACTCAGCCGTCCTCTCCTCCACTAAACGCGCCAGTCTGACGTTGAATGACTCCAACTCAACCGTCTTGTCTTTGACCTGCTGAGCCAGGCTCGCGTTTTCTAGGAGCACGCCAATCTCATCGGTAATGGCCGAAAGGAGTCTAACCAGGTCAGGGGTGAAATGATTTGGCTTGCGAGAAAGGACGTTCACCAATCCCAAAGACTGGTCTCCCGCCTTGATCGGAATCAGCGCCATGGATTTCATTTCCAGTGCGACTATGTTGGGCGAGGCATTAGGCTCACTCGGATAGTCATTCACCACGATGAGCACGCCTTCCCGAAGAGCCCGATAGGCCAATGTTTCTTGATCGGTGAGCACCGGCATTGGTGGCGAGCTGGAAACCGCGGACCCCGCTGCCGCTACGAGTTGCAGACCCGGTTCGGCGCCTCGTTGCATTCTAAGAGTCACCCATTCCGCGCCTGTCAATTCGGCAAGCCTGTCCATGACCTTCGTGGCTTTCGATTCGAATTCGCCAGGCTCAACCAGGATACTTGCCATAGTGAAAAGGGCTTCGATCTCTTGATTGGTGCGGGATAGGCTCGCGTTGGCTTGAACGAGTTGATTTTCCAGGAGTTTGCGTTCGATAGCGTAACGAATCGAACGCACCAGCAGGGGAGCGTCCACTTGCCCTTTGCTGAGATAGTCCTGAGCCCCCTTTTGCAGCGCTCCAGGCTCGTTCAAGTAATGATAAGTCTTCAGCACACCGATGGGGTTTTCCTTTTCATGCAACTCCGCATAGATCGGAGTGTAAATTTCGACGAGTAACTCGGAACTGCCAATGCGCTGGGGTGCTGCCCTAGCCGGCTGGGTTGGTGGCCACCATAAATCGAGTTTGTCTGTTGGCATGTCGACCAAACTCTCCGCCACCCGTCCCGCTATTGCTAAATCAAATCCCGGATGAACGTCGTGTACCTTGCCGCGAAACATCGGGAACGTGCTATATACCACCCTCCGCTTGGAATCAAGAACCGAAAACAAGGCGATGTTGGGAGTGATATTCGGATCCTGAACAACGGTATCCATGCCCGGTATCCTTGACATGAATTGGAGACTAAGGCCGGGCTCGCCTGGCTCATGGAGGCCAGGCTGGTAGGACAATAATGTGATCAGATGATTGGCTTCTTGAATCGCCCGTCTTTCGGTGATTTCAATCAGCTTTGTTCGTTCGATTTTAGTAAATGCATAATTAACCGAGGCGGCTACCACCGTTATCACAATGATGCTGGCAATCGTGTAGTAACGGAGAAGGGGGAAGCGCACGTCAGATCGCAAGCCCTTGAAAGTCAACGGAAATATTTTTGTCAAAGTCACCATGTCAAAGTCACCATATTGAACGGCGGGTCGGCCAGGTCACTTTCCTCGAATGCATTAACCGGTGGGACGGCGATAGTGAAAAGCCAAAATCGGTTCGGAATTTCCGGTCCGAATATACGCCACGGTGTTAGTTCAATTGTTCACCCTTGTTCATCATTCCCCATCTAGGTAGACCCATACTTTCGATAGGGGTTTTCAGGCAATATAAGCTCAGGACCTAGGGTGGTCCCGGTCATTTGTTTGCGCGTGGCGGTTCAATTAGCGGGCGCCCAGCTTTTCACTAAGTGTCAACAATGTCCTCCCCATAGTCACCCGGTTTTCCCAGTTGATGCACCTTGGCTTGGTACATTGCTTCAAGACATACGTCCGTCGACCGTTATGGTGTTGAGCAGGGTCGGCTTTTTAGCCGTGTGAGAAGGGGAATATTGCAAAAATCAAACTATTGCACATTGGTCATGCGCCAGAGCGGCGGGGTGGCTCTGATGATGTTGGTGGCCTTCATGGTCCTAGCGGTACCCATGGTAGTCGCGGCCAACCAGGTGTCAGACCAACTGTTGCTTAGCGGTCAAGTGTCTGCCGAATACCGCAGACCAACTGTTGCTTAGCGGTCAAGTGTCTGAGCGGAAATTGTCAGGAAGCTACGGGGCCGAGTCCGGCTTGGAACTTGCCCTTTCGGAGCTTAGGGATGACGATTTCCGGGCCAGCCTCGTTCCTGGCGCCTCTACGGCCGACCTGGGCGCCATAGAGCTTAACGGGCAATCGGTTTCAGTTGGGATAGACGTAGAGGTTTTCCCTGTAGACGGCAACGAAGCGGGCTTGGGTGATTACGCAGATATAATCTTGGCCGTGGATAACAGTGGAAGCGTGGAAGTCGGCCAGTTGGACGACCTGAAGATGGCTGCAAACATTTTAACCGACGCTTTCGATTTGCAAGATTCGGACACTCGCATACGAATGGGGTTGGTGCGGTTTCGAGGCAGTTCCGAGACGGTGGTTGGACTAACCGATGTGGATATTCACGCCCCCAGCGTTGGGGCCACCCGGTATTTCCTCAATGAACAACGGACCGTCCCCACCGATTTCTATTACGTCAACATGAGCGGCGCACTGAACAATGTTTTCTATTTCCTCAACGGCAGGACCGAGATCAACAGTGGTTATTACTACCCCAACGATCGGTCCACCCAGTCTACGGTCTTCTACTACCTGAACAATGAGGGCCTGCTTACATATTCGTACAACTACCTAAATTACGGAGGCGGCGCCGTCCTGCCTTCGTCTGAATACTACCTGAATCACGAAGACGCGGGCGCCCCGTACCCTTGGCGAGATATACCTGGAAACGGCCAGGCGTAAGGTAGTCACACGCCGGCCAGAAATGTGTGGGAACCAATTGCGGAATCCTAGTATTACAACGTCAGTTAGTTTGATAGGATGACTGTGTAGCTGGAGAGGGAATAGGCAGGTGGGGATGTGGATGCGTCAGCTTTCGAGCAGGTGTACGGGTCATTTCGGGATTTTCACGCTTACTTCGCGCCGCTGTTTGGCCGCCGGGAGACGCGGGAGCACAGCGGTCATTATCTCCAGGCCCTGCTGGTACAGTCTGGGGAGCGGCGCAACGCTGAGAACCTGTCGGAGACGGTTCCGGGGTCAGCCCGAGGGATGCAGCGGTTTCTCACCGATTCTCCCTGGGACGATGAGGTGATTATAGGACGGCTGCAGGAGTACCTGGGAACCCGGCTGGAGCATCCGGAAGGGGTGTGGGCGCTGGACGGCAGCGACTTTCCCAAGCAGGGGAGGAAGTCGGTGGGAGTGGCCCGGCAGTACTGCGGGAGGCTGGGGAAGGTGGCCAACTGCCAGGCGGGGATGTTCCTGGCCTATGTCAGCCCGTTGGGACGGGCATTGGTGGACAAGGGGCTGTATCTGCCCGAGAGTTGGACCTCGGACAAAGACCGGTGTGAGGCGGCGGGTGTGCCGGAGGATAGGCAGGGCTACCGGTCCAAGACGGAGTTGGCCTTGGAGATGGTGGGGCGGGCACAGGAGCGGGGCCACCTGAAGGCTGGATGGGTCGCGGCGGACGACGCCTTTGGGATGTCGCCGTCCTTCCGGGAGGGCCTGGCGGCCTTGGGGATGTGGTACGTGCTGGACGTTCCGTCCGGCTTTACGGTGTGGCCGCCGGAGCCTGCCTGGACCAGTGCGGAGTATCAGGGATTCGGGCGTCCCCGCAAACCCAGGCTGCGAGACGGTCAGCGCCGGACCATGGAGCAGCGCAGCGACGAGTTGCCGGAGGAGGCCTGGCGTGAGATTACGGTGGCCGAGGGAAGCCAGGGACCACGCAGCTACCTTTTCAGCGCCCAGAGGGTGCGACCGACCAGCAGGCGCAAGCCCGGCGAAATCCACTGGGCCGTCTACCGCCGGAACCTGGACGGCAGCGAACCCCGCTACTACCTGTCCAATGCTCCGGAGGATACCCCGTTGGAGACCCTGGCATACGTGGGAGGCTCCCGTTGGCGTATAGAAACGGAGTTTGAGACGGAGAAAAGCGACGTAGGCCTGGACGAGTACGAGACCCGCACCTGGGCTGGCTGGCATCACCACGTGGCCCTGTGCCTGCTGGGCGGAGCTTTTCTGCTGAGCCTGCAACAGGCTTGGGGGGGAAAAGATGCCCCGGATCACGAGGCCGCAGGTCTACCGGGTGGTGCGGGAAATGCTGCCCCGGGAACGGTTCGGGCCAACCGAGTTGCTGCGGTGGCTTGAGGATACGCAGGACAGTAACGAACGGGCCAAACGCTCCCATGCCAAGCGCCGCGCCGCCATGCGGGCATCACCCCACATCCCTCCCTGAACTGACGTTGTAATACTAGGAGAGCGACGAATTCACCAGCGACGGGGTGATTCCGGCGGACACCTGGATTCACGAACAAGAGATATGGACCAAGAAGAACAACAACGATTGGCGCTGGAATGTGGATCTGGTGCGCGACGGGTCGGCGATCCCATTGTTCACCACCGGCTCGGCCCCCGCGCCCACCGCTTGGAGCAGAGAGCCTATCTCGCATCTCGCGCCCGATATATTTGTATTGGCGGGGGATAAGCTTCGGGTCCAGCTCGAGGTGTTTAGCCCGGCGTCGGCTGACGTGAGGACAGCGGAAGAGGGGGGAGGGAGTTGCAGGCGCGATGATCCGGGCTCGAATTCGGGTAGACGGGAGGTTGGCGGGCGGTCGCAGGCGCTTTTGGGGGCGCCGATGGCGGTCTGCAGTGGCTGTGCTGAGCGAGATGGCGGGATAGGACACGGGAAGAGGCGCTCGCGGACCGGGACTGGCGCGAGTTTGCCGGGACGTTCAGTTGGCCGGATGGCGGGTCAGTTGCAGACGGGTCGTCAGGCTGGGAGTGGCAGGGCGCGCAGCCGGGCCAGGGCGCGACTGAACTGGGTTTCCCAAGGCCAGCGCTGGGGCAGATGCAGGGTGAGGCGGCGCGCCGAGCGGGTGAGCCGTCCGGCCAGGGAGAAGAACCGTCGCCTGAGGGTCTTGGTGGTCACGATCTGCTCGCCCAGGCCGATGCGCGCGGTCCAGCGGGCCAGGTTGTGGGCCATCACCTGGCCCGCTGGACCGCGCGCCGTTGGCGGCGAAGCGGCCGGACGGCATGTGGTTCAACCCGACGCCGTACTTGAGGTTGCGTATCGCATTCTCGATCTCGGCGTGGCGGCGGTGGTCGGCCTCCAGTTCCAGGGTCTCTCCGTCCCGGTCGGTGATGAAGCCGTGATAACTGTAGGTGGCGAAGGGGGCCAGTTGGGAACCGGGGGTCGGCTGCACCCGCCGGACGATGAGCCGCACCGGCGCGGCGTCCGGCTCACTCTGGAAGGGGGTATAAGTCGTCTCGGCCACAGCGGCGGCGCCGTCCATCCAGTAGGGAATCGGCGTCCAGGCAGCTTCGGGTATGGCCTCGATGAGATTGCGCAGGCTTTTGTGCTGGCGGATGGTGATGGAGAAGCGCACGTCCAGCTTGCGGCAGACGGCGACCACGGCGTGGGTATAGAAGCCGCTGTCGGCCCGCAGGGTGATCTGCCCGCTGGCGCCAGCGTAGCGCACCCGCCCCACCGTCTCCCGCAGGAAGTGGGCGGCCCCGCGGGCGGTGTTGGCGCGGCCCTCGCGCAGCCGGGACATCAGCACGTCGCCGGCGCCGGCGGCGACGGCCAACAGCGGGTGATAGCCCCGGGCGCCGGTGTAGCCGTGGTGGCGGGCGCCCTCCTTGGCCAGTCCGTAGGTCTCGCAGATCGTCGAATCAAGGTCGATGGTAAATGGTGCGTCGCCGGGTCCGGCTCCGGCCTGCCAGGCCCGGGCCAGCAACTCGCGGCTCACCCGGTCCAGTTGGCGGACGTGGCCCCAGCGAAAGCTGCGCAGTGTGCAGGCTGTCCCGCCGGCGCGCAGCGCATCGGCGTCGTCGATGCAGTCGCCGCCCGCCAACGCAGATGCCACCAGCGTCATCATCTTGTCACCGGTGTTGGCTCGGCCTGGGGCCCGGCCCAGGTCCAGGCGCCGGTCAACCAGTTGGGAAAGGCCGAGGTGCAAGGCCAAGGTGGCGGGAAGGAGCAGGCCGGCATTGTTGACCAGGCGGTGGTCGTCGAAGGTGATGTGGATGCGGTCGAGGTGGTTGCGTGGTCGCATCTATTGGGTGCTCCTTGTTTCTGGTCGGTTTTCTGTTATAAAACCATTATCCCAGATTCAGAGGAGCACTTCCTTCCCTATCCGCCCTGTCGCGACACGCCCTCTATCGGTGGATTCGGGCTTACGCTGTGGTAGCCCTCAATATGTTTTATTGGTGGAGCCTATCGCCTTTCTTGGAAGAGATCGGCGCCGGCTTGAGCTACTTGCCTTGGCCGGTGGGTATTGTGGACGCCGGAGGGGATATCCTGACTTGGCTTCAATGGGGCTTGCTCGCCGCCCTAGTACTACAACGACGCGTTATCCTACAAGGTAACTCGTGGGCGGATTTTGAAGCTGGCAACGAACGAGTGCGAGTCTCCCATGATGAACGGTCCGTAGCTGAAGAAGAAGACCTGAGCGTGTTTTCTCATAACGCGTCGTTGTAGTACTAGAGGTCTGGCCGGAAAGCCATTGGCCGGGTTTCGCGCTACGCCAGACAGACGTATTATAGGCCGGGTCGCGCTGTAATACGGGTTTCGCGCTACGCCAGACAGACGTATTATAGTCTTATGTGGCATGATAGTGTCTGTAATACGGTTCAAGAACCCACTGTACATCGACAATCGTCGCTAAGAAAACGGCAGCTTGGAGAGAATCGGGGTTTCCGTCCGAGTTTCTAGGTTCCAACGGCGCGAACAACATTGTTTCTTTAGTGTGGGTGGGGCGGGTGTTGGTCAAGGAACGCCATTTCGTCGAACAACTCATGCCTTCGTCGGTGCAGGCGGCAGGCCAACTGCTTAGCGTTCACCAGGAGGCCAAACAAGACCGGGCGGAGGCCACCTTTACCCAAGAGGGGCAGGACAGCCTAGTCTGCCTGGCAACGCCGGGCCGGACGCTGCTGGAGGTGGCGGAAGCCAACGAGGTCGCCATACAATCCGGATGCCTCATGGGCATGTGCGGGTCTGACCCGTTGTACATAGTGGAAGGGCGAGAATGTCTCGCAGCGGCGTCGACAGACGAACAAGACACCCTGAAGCGCCTGGGCCTGTCAACCTCCTGGAGGATGGCATGCATGGCGCGGGTGCAAGGGCCCGTAACCGTTAGCCCAACCGCCGCTGAAGGCGAGGAAGCCGAGGAAGAGCCAGCCGAGCCCCCGTCTTTCGACATAGACACCAGCGTCCAGAAAGTGGTGATAATCGGAAACGGCGTTGCCGGCGCCACAGCCGCCGACGACATACGCCGCTACAATCCTGATTGCGAGATCACCATAGTCGCCCGAGGGCCGTACGCCTTCTATAACCGGATGGCGGTTTCCAAGCTAATCTACGAGGGCACCGATATGGAGCAAATATCACTTATGCCGCCGGATTGGTCGCAGAAGAAGCGCGTCGAAACCCTGCTCGGCTCCCGAGTAGAAAGCATTGACCCCGAACGCCGGGTAGTGGCCACCGACCGGGGACGTTTCTTGCCCTATGACCGGCTTTTGCTAGCCACCGGACATTGATGACGCTCTGGGCCTTCGAGATTACGTTCGCCACAACAACTGCCAGCATGCCGTAGTACTAGTACTACAACGACGCGTTATGAGAAAACACGCTCAGGTCTTCTTCTTCAGCTACGGACCGTTCATCATGGGAGACTCGCACTCGTTCGTTGCCAGCTTCAAAATCCGCCCACGAGTTACCTTGTAGGATAACGCGTCGTTGTAGTACTAGTACTACAACGACGCGTTATGAGAAAACACGCTCAGGTCTTCTTCTTCAGCTACGGACCGTTCATCATGGGAGACTCGCACTCGTTCGTTGCCAGCTTCAAAATCCGCCCACGAGTTACCTTGTAGGATAACACGTCGTTGTAGTACTAGAGGTCTGGCCGGAAAGCCATTGGCCGGGTTTCGCGCTACGCCAGACAGACGTATTATAGTCTTATGTGGCATGATAGTGTCTGTAATACGGGTAAAGAACCCACTGTTACATCGATAATCGACGCTAAGAAAACGGCAGCTTGGAGAGAATCGGGGTTTCCGTCCGAGTTTCTAGGCGGAGGTCTTCTGGGGCTGGAGGCCGCCCATGCGCTAACCCGAATCGGCGTACGGGTGACTGTGGTGGACCGGAACCCTTGGATTCTGAACCGGCAACTGGACACCGAAGGCGGGACCTTCTTGGTGCAGATCTTGCGGGAGACGGCCGCATCTTAGAGTGCGATCTGTTGCTGGTTTCCGCCGGCGTGCGCCCCGACACGGTGCTGGCCAAGGCGGCGGGACTCTCCGTGGCACGGGGAGTGGTGGTTGACGATGAAATGCGCACCAGCGACCCGGCCATATACGCCGCGGGCGACCTGGCTGAGCACCGTGGCACTGTGTATGGAATTTGGCCGGCCTCGGAGCAGGCCAAAGTTGCCGCGGCGAATGCCGTGGGCGACCATCAAATCTATCAAGGGACAATTCCCGTGACCCAACTGAAGGTGGTTGGGGTGGACCTCTTCTCCTTGGGCGATTTCAACGCCACCGAAGAGGACGAGGAAATCCGGCTAATGGAGGCGGAAGACCGCCGCTATCGTAAGTTGGTCATAAGCGAAGGCAAGATAAAAGGGGCCATAATATTGGGCTACCCGCAACAGGCCGCCGACGTCATCCGGTCCTCAAAGGAGAATCTGGACCTCACTCCTTATCTTGATGACTTTAGGGCGGGCCGTTGGGAAGTTCTGGCGGCTCAACCGGTAACGGCTTAGCCGCTCCTACCCTCACCACCAGACTCCCGTCTGGACCGCCGCCAAGGTGTTACCGCCTGCCGCCTAGGGCCCGGTCCAGATTAAAGGCGGAGCTGATCAACGCCAGGTGAGTGAAGGCTTGGGGGCAGTTGCCCAGCGCCTCACCGTTGTGACCTGTCTCTTCAGCGTATAGCCCCAGATGGTTGCCATACCCCAGCATCTGCTCAAACATGAGCCGGGCCTCATCGAGCTTGGTCCGGTCGGCCCGGCCCGCCCGGGTCAAGGCCTCCACCAGCCAGAAGGTGCACATGTTAAAGGTGCCTTCCTCACCTGCCAATCCATCGGGCGTCCTTTCTACGTCGTAGCGATAGACCAAGCTGTTTGAGACCAGCCCGCCATTCTCCGGCGACCGGTTTATCGCATTCAGAGTGCTGAGCGCACGGGGATCAGTGGGAGATAGAAAGAACACCAAGGGCATCATTAGAGTTGATGCGTCCAGCGAATCACTGCCAAAGTATTGGACGAAGGCTTGGCGTTTCTCGCTCCAGCCCTTGGTCATGATCTCCATGTATATCTGGTCACGGGCTTTAAGCCACCGGTCGCCGTCCGCCGGGAAGGAACGCTTCTCGGCCAGCCGCAGGCCCCGATCCAAGGCTACCCAGCACATGAGCTTGGAGTAGGTAAAGTGTTGCCGGCCGCTGCGGACTTCCCAAATCCCCTCATCCACATTCTGCCAATTGTCGCAGACGAAGTTCATCAACTGCCGAAGGTGCGTCCACAGGTCATAGGAGATTGGTGACCCGTATTTGTTGTAGAGGTAAACCGAGTCCATCAGCTCGCCGTAGATGTCCATCTGAAGCTGGCCCGACGCCGCATTGCCGATGCGGACCGGCTGAGAGCCTTTGTATCCCTCCAGATGGGGCAGTGTTTCCTCGGTCAGGGTGTGCCGGCCGTCGATCCCATACATGATCTGTAGGGATCCGTCATCGTTCAGTTCGCCGCAGCGGGCCTCCAACCAGTTCATGAACTGGGACGCCTCGTCGGTGAAACCGATGCGCATCAGCCCGTACAGGGTAAAGGCGGCGTCCCGGATCCAGGTGAACCGGTAGTCCCAGTTTCGCCCAGCTCCAATATACTCAGGAAGGCTGCACGTCGGGGCCGCCACGATCGCTCCAGTGGGCTCGTAGGTCATCAGCTTTAGCGCCAATGCAGATCTTTGGACCATCTCCCGCCACCGGCCGGTGTAGGTGCACTTGGAGAGCCAACGGCGCCAGTATTCCACGGTTTCGGTGAAAAAATCCATCGCCTCGGGGTGGGAGATGCAACCCCTGCCATCCTCTCCCGCCTGAAGTTCCCCCAGCACAAACACCTCCGTCTGCCCTTCTTGGAGGGTAAATTCGGAGATGACCCTGCCTCCATCAAGCCTAAGGGGAGCGGTGGAGCGGAAGGCCAGGTTCAGGTCGGTTGATTGGAAATTGGCCCCTTCATTGACCAGCTCGGTTTTGTGTTCGTCCCGCGCGTAGTTGAAGGCCGGCTGGCACTCCATCCGGAACGCCATCGCCCCGCGGACAGTTTTGACGAGGCGGATCAACTGGCTGCCCTGCCTCCGGCCCCGCCCGACAGGCATGAAGTCCGTGACTTCTCCCACCCCGTCATGCGACAGGAACCGGGTGACCAAAACGTTGGTTTCCGGCCAATAGAACTGCTTGTGAGTGACCTCCGCCTTGTCAGCGGTTATTTGGAAGCGTCCACCGATTTTGTCATCGAGGATCGCCGAGAAGACGCTGGGGGAATCAAACCGGGGGAAGCAAAACCAATCGATGGACCCATTCATGCCCACCATGGCCAGAGAATGCATATCGCCAATGATGCCGTAGTTTTCGATGGGTTGGTATGACAAGGTAATCTCCTTATACCGGCGAGACTTCTACATAGGCTTTGATTGAATTGGAACCTTGGCCCAGCAGTTCCACCACGCCGTCAATGTCCTCTAGACCAGCCACCTTATGGGTCAGCAATTTAGATAGCCAACCCGGATTTTGGACCTCTGTGCGAGACAGATCGTAGACTCCAGCCTCGAAATAATCCCGGTTAGCGTTGACTGTCCCCACCATTACTTTATTCCCCAGGACGAATCCCAGGTTGATCGTGTCGGCTGGGACCTGGATATCACGGCCACCACCGGTCACGCTGGACAGGACCAACACGCCGTTCTTTCCGAGGTGCTGCATCGCGTCGAACACCATGGCGGCGGAGCCGGTGGCTTCAAACATCAGGTCGAAGGGACCGTAGGTTTCGGCGGCTTCTCCCACCGACATATCGGTGGTCGACACGTAACGGGCCCCGATCTCATTCAACAACTCAGTATTTACATTGGGACCCTGGCGGCGCCCAAAACATGAGACATCCAGGCCTCTGGAGCGAAGGGACATAGCTGCCAAGAGCCCAATGGGACCGGCGCCCAAAATGGCCACCCGGCTGGGCTTCCAAATCTTCAGCCGCCGCTGGATTTCGTAGGCCTGGATGATACCTTTTTCAATGATGGCGGTGGGCTCAAGAAGCACCGTCACTTCCCTTAATTCCCGCGGCACCTTCACCAAGTACTGGGGCTGTTCCACGAAATATTCCGTCAGATAACCGTGCAGCAGATTGATGCCCCGCTCCCAGTACACATCGTCGGTGCTCATGTCATACTGGCCATTGTCATCGTAAATGCTAGTGCCGGCCCGGCGAACCGTGGGGACCACGTAGTCCCCCGGTTCAAATTCGGTCACCGCATCGCCCACCTCTACGACCTGGCCCATGCATTCATGACCCAGCACCAAGAAGTTGTAGCCTTCGGGCGCCTGGCCATATTCCGCGGCGGTGATTTCGCGGTCCGTTCCACACAGACCGACCCGCATCACTTTGACCAAAACGCCGCGTCCGTTGGGTACGTCCCTGACGGAGGGCTCGTCTAACTCTGCTAGGTGTATGCTTCCGGCTTGTCCTGGGATGACCGCGATCGCTTTCATGTGAGCCCCTTTTTTTCGACGATGAGTCGTCGAGTCTAAACAATAGATACGCCACTAGAGGTCTGGCCGGAAAGCCATTGGCCGGGTTTCGCGCTACGCCAGACAGACGTATTATAGTCTTATGTGGCATGATAGTGTCTGTAATACGGTTCAAGAACCCACTGTTACATCGACAATCGTCGCTAAGAAAACGGCAGCTTGGAGAGAATCGGGGTTTCCGTCCGAGTTTCTAGATACGATACTGCCAATTCGAAGTTGTTCAATTATAACGACAGTTTGTTGGGGGCAGCAAACTAAGTAATGATGGGTATTGAACCGTTCTGAAAACGGCGGAAGGTTGACACGCTTCAACACCAACGGCACAATTGCTGCGCGATCTGGGAGTGGGCTGGAGGGTTGCGATACACGTCTAGGCCCAAGTCCAAAAAGCGATCTCCGGGGATGCCAGACGAAGCCGATCACAACCGCATGGGGGTACACGGATGGACGGGCAAGGTGAGTTTCAGGCCAAACTCCAGATGGTCCGCGCCTGGCTGGATGAACAGGGTTTGGATGGGATTATCCTGAACTCCCAAACCAACTTCGCCTGGATTACCGGCGGCGGCCACAACCACGTTTCACTGGGGGAGTCCCCCGGAGTGGCTTCTTTACTGGTCACCTCCGATCGGCAGTGCCTTCTGACCAACAACATCGAGGTGGGCCGCATCTTAGAAGAGGAGGTGAGGGGGCTTCCAGTAGAACCCATCACCTGGACGTGGCACGAGGCAGACCAAGGTAAAGATCAGGTAGCCCGCTTGTGCGACCTGTCTCGCGCTGTTTCGGACGTTGGCTCCTACGGCTTGCCGGCGCCGCCTTCTTCCTTCGCTGAACTTCGCTATACGATGCTGCCTATCGAGCAAGAACGTTACCGGCTGCTAGGGAGGGACGCTGCCGAAGCGGTAGAGAACACATGCCGCAGTGTCCAGACCGGAGACTCCGAACTAGACGTGGCCGCGCGCCTGGGCTATGAGTCCCAGAAACTAGGCATTCTTCCACTTGTGAACCTCGTCGCGGGAGACGATCGAATCACCCAGTTTCGCCACCCTTTGCCCACTGAGAAACGATTCAGCAGAACTCTGATGGTTGTGTTGACCGGACGGAGACAAGGCTTGCATATCTCCCTCACTCGCATGGTTTCGTTTGGCCAGCCAGACTCCGACTTGGAGCGCCGGCATCTGGCCGTGGGCGCAGTGGACGCCCGGTTCAACCTGGAGAGCAGAGCCGGGGTTTCATTGGGCGAGGTCTTTCAGAAGGGAATGGACCAATACACCAGCGAGGGATTTCCGCAAGAATGGGACCTTCATCATCAGGGAGGGCTCACCGGCTATGCGGGACGGGAGATTTTCGGCACAGTATCCTCGCAATACCGCCTGCGACACGGCCAGGTGGTGACATGGAACCCGTCGATCACCGGCACGAAATCGGAAGACACTGTGCTGCTTACGGAGGCGGGATCCGAGGCGCTAACCCGCACTGGGGCGTGGCCGGAGTTTGAGGTGGAGTTGCCGGTTGGCCGCTGGCTGAGACCAGCCATCTTGGTCAGGGACTAACGGCAGTCCTAGAAACTCGGACGGAAACCCCGATTCTCTCCAAGCTGCCGTTTTCTTAGCGACGATTGTCGATGTAACAGTGGGTTCTTGAACCGTATTACAGACACTATCATGCCACATAAGACTATAATACGTCTGTCTGGCGTAGCGCGAAACCCGGCCAATGGCTTTCCGGCCAGACCTCTAGAGATTCCAGCGGCAGATTTAGCCGTTGGCTGGCTGGGATCCAGAGACTGGTATTCGGATGGTGAACGTGGTCCCAGGAGCGTCCGCATCCACCTCTCCGGCGACCCGGCTTTCTAAGTTGATGGTTCCGCCGTGCCTTTCCACGATGTCGCGAACGATGGCCAATCCCAACCCGGTGCCGTGTTCCTTCCCCGAAGTGTAAAAAGGCTCAAAGATCTTGGACCTTAGTTCCTGGGCGATTCCCACGCCGGTGTCTTTAAATGATAGCTGCAAGTATTCCCCTTGCAGACTGGTCGAAATCGTAAATGTCCCGCCGCCCGGCATGGCGTCGTTCGCATTGCTAGCGATATTTATGATCACCCTCCTCATCCGCTCCCAATCGAAGTACACCGGCCCCCGGTACTCCAGATCGGTGACGAGGTCAACGCCGGACGTATCCAATCCCTCCCTCAAGAAAAAGACGACCCTTTCCAACCATGGCCCCAACTGGATCTCTTCGGGTTGCAGACGGATACTTCCAACGGAAAAATCGGCCACTTCTTGGGTCATGCCGGAGAACCGGGTTACCTCTTCAGGATCAGGTTTGAAAGGTCTTTGCGCCTGTTTTCCTCCAATTCTTGGTCTGCCAGTTGTCTGGCGGCCCCGCGAATCGTGAACATCGGCGTTTTGAAGTCGTGGAGAATGGATGCGGACAGCCGGCCAATCACCGACAGACGTTCCGACTGGACCACCCGCTCCAACAGTCTGCCGTTCTCGATAGCGATGGCCGCCTGATTCGCCACAACCTCCAGCAGGGCAGTGTCTTCGCCGGTAAACTGGGGCCCTCCCCGTTTGTTGATGACTTCCAGGACGCCAAGAAGTTGTCCCCTGCGAATTATTGGAGCGGCTACGATAGCACGAGTCGTAAACCCGGTGGCCTTGTCGACAGAGGGCTCGAAACGAGAATCCTGACGCACGTCATCCACGCGTAGCGCCGTGCTGCTCTCAGCAACTACCCCCAGGATCCCTTGCCCTAGGGCCAGGCTCAAATGCCTGACCTCTTCTCGTTTTTCTCCTGAGGTGATCTCTATGTGGAGGCGTTCGTCCGAGCCATCGTAAAGGGCAATACAGCTCGCCTCGCCCTCCACCGCCGCCTCGGCCTCTTGCATGATCAACTCAAGGAGTTGCTCCAGATCATCTATGGAGCTGATGAACGAGTTGACCCGGTAAAATGTTTCAATTTGCCGGTTCAGAAAGTCTACTTCTCCCCGCCCTTCCGTTCTGCTGACCATGAGGCCAACCCCCTTCCGTGGACCGGTCTGGCCCGTGGCAGTGTCCTTTCCCCGCCAGTATACACCGAGCCCCAGATGGGGAGAGATTGTAACCGGCGCGCCCGGCAGCCTGACTAACTCTTTTTGTTAAGCGAACCTTCGTCTTTTTTGTATGCCGAAGAAACGCTTACCGGTCTTTAGTCCCCCGTCTTGGCAAGAGGCGGTATAGTTATCTCGCCGCTCACGACGGACGGTATTTGCGTGAAAAGACTGATTTCATCCGCCGTCATAGCCACGGGAGCTGTGGGTGCGCCGTCGGCGCGCAAACTGATTGTCTGTTCGTTGGGGAGGTTCTGGGTGTTGCAACCTATCAGCTCATTCACCGGCTCCGTTGCCGGACCTGAGGATGAGGCTTGCTCCAGATCAACATTCGCCTCACCGCCGGACGCGCAATTTGATTTAGGCGGCGCCGAGTCAGAAGTCCCGGCCCGGTCCTGCCTATAATCGGAAACAATTGAATCGTTCGCGGCCAGCATCTCCGGCCCCACCGGAACCGGAGAGACGCTGGAGCCGGTTGTCCCTTCGGATAACAACCCACGCGGTTCTTCCTGATTCAGGGCCTGATCTCTAGGCGTCTGGGGCGCCGTGGGTTCGTCGCTGAGCCTCAAGACGCCATACGCCGCTGGGGGAACGGTGACGGCGAGAAGGCTTGATAAAATCAAAATGCGGCCGAAGTTATTCCTTATTCGGCCACCCGTTAGAAACGTCACAATACGCTGGATTTTCACTTTAGCTCTCCTAATCTAATCAGGACCATCTTCGATGATCGCCTGATTTATTCCTGATCCAAGTTCACCGCTTTCAGGCTCCATGCTGGGGCAGGCCAGTCAGGGAGAGGTTGTCCTTTGGCGGCTAATCGTCCCAAGGATCCCTTGACACATATCCCTGGCAAGTCCAGTTCCCCTGACTTGCCTAAGTCCGAATCCACCGATGGACCCGGATGGAGGGGGTGAGGACAGCGGAAGAGGGGGGAGGGAGTTGCAGGCGCGATGATCCGGGCTCGAATTCGGGTAGACGGGAGGTTGGCGGGCGGTCGCAGGCGCTTTTGGGGGCGCCGATGGCGGTCTGCAGTGGCTGTGCTGAGCGAGATGGCGGGATAGGACACGGGAAGAGGCGCTCGCGGACCGGGACTGGCGCGAGTTTGCCGGGACGTTCAGTTGGCCGGATGGCGGGTCAGTTGCAGACGGGTCGTCAGGCTGGGAGTGGCAGGGCGCGCAGCCGGGCCAGGGCGCGACTGAACTGGGTTTCCCAAGGCCAGCGCTGGGGCAGATGCAGGGTGAGGCGGCGCGCCGAGCGGGTGAGCCGTCCGGCCAGGGAGAAGAACCGTCGCCTGAGGGTCTTGGTGGTCACGATCTGCTCGCCCAGGCCGATGCGCGCGGTCCAGCGGGCCAGGTTGTGGGCCATCACCTGGACGGCCAGCCAGGCGCCGTTGGCGGCGAAGCGGCCGGACGGCATGTGGTTCAACCCGACGCCGTACTTGAGGTCGCGTATCGCATTCTCGATCTCGGCGTGGCGGCGGTGGTCGGCCTCCAGTTCCAGGGTCTCTCCGTCCCGGTCGGTGATGAAGCCGTGATAACTGTAGGTGGCGAAGAGGGCCAGTTGGGAACCGGGGGTCGGCTGCACCCGCCGGACGATGAGCCGCACCGGCGCGGCGTCCGGCTCACTCTGGAAGGGGGTATAAGTCGTCTCGGCCACAGCGGCGGCGCCGTCCATCCAGTAGGGAATCGGCGTCCAGGCAGCTTCGGGTATGGCCTCGATGAGATTGCGCAGGCTTTTGTGCTGGCGGATGGTGATGGAGAAGCGCACGTCCAGCTTGCGGCAGACGGCGACCACGGCGTGGGTATAGAAGCCGCTGTCGGCCCGCAGGGTGATCTGCCCGCTGGCGCCAGCGTAGCGCACCCGCCCCACCGTCTCCCGCAGGAAGTGGGCGGCCCCGCGGGCGGTGTTGGCGCGGCCCTCGCGCAGCCGGGACATCAGCACGTCGCCGTCGCCGCCGGCGGCGACGGCCAACAGCGGGTGATAGCCCCGGGCGCCGGTGTAGCCGTGGTGGCGGGCGCCCTCCTTGGCCAGTCCGTAGGTCTCGCAGATCGTCGAATCAAGGTCGATGGTAAATGGTGCGTCGCCGGGTCCGGCTCCGGCCTGCCAGGCCCGGGCCAGCAACTCGCGGCTCACCCGGTCCAGTTGGCGGACGTGGCCCCAGCGAAAGCTGCGCAGGAAGGCGCCCAGGGTGGAGGGCGCCTTGAGCACACTGCCCAGGGGTGCAGGCTGTCCCGCCGGCGCGCAGCGCATCGGCGTCGTCGATGCAGTCGCCGCCCGCCAACGCAGATGCCACCAGCGTCATCATCTTGTCACCGGTGTTGGCTCGGCCTGGGGCCCGGCCCAGGTCCAGGCGCCGGTCAACCAGTTGGGAAAGGCCGAGGTGCAAGGCCAAGGTGGCGGGAAGGAGCAGGCCGGCATTGTTGACCAGGCGGTGGTCGTCGAAGGTGATGTGGATGCGGTCGAGGTGGTTGCGTGGTCGCATCTATTGGGTGCTCCTTGTTTCTGGTCGGTTTTCTGTTATAAAACCATTATCCCAGATTCAGAGGAGCACTTCCTTCCCTATCCGCCCTGTCGCGACACGCCCTCTATCGGTGGATTCGGGCTTAGGTATTCGCTACCGTCGCTGATTCACCAACCGGGACCAGGCCTAAACGCTCATGGCCCCGTATATCTATCGCTTGTTGTTGGCGAGCAGCCAGCTCTTAGAAAACGACGGCTGCGAAATTGGAGCATTCCGCGGCGGCGCCCGGCGTGGCGGCGTCGACGCACAACTGGTATTGGTAATTCCCACCTCCCTTTTTGTTGATGTTGTCGGTGTACGCCTGGCTTGTGGCTTCTGCTTCACCGGTCTGGATTTCTTTGATCAAGACGCCATCGCGGTAGATCTTGATAGTGGCCGAAGACCTGCCGGTCCATTCTAGGTCGGCATGTTGAACGCCTTTGACCTTGTAACCGGTGGCGCTAAGGGCGATGTCGCTGCCCTCCAAGGTGGTGGCCGATAGTTTGTTCGAGTCTTCTGAATCCCCGGCGCCATTAAAGGCGTGGAGACGATGCCAATACTCGGTGTTGGGCGAGAGCCCCTTGTCGCTGTAACTCGTGTCGCCTGCGCCCGCGGTTCCGGCCAGCGTCCACGTTTCCCCGTCTAGGGAGCGTTCTATCTCGTACCCGTATTCGGCGCCTGAGTCATGCGACCAGGTCAGATCGATCTGGCTAGCTGACGCTCCCGTTGCCGTAAGCAGATCAGGGGTTGGAGGCGCCGGCGCCCCGCCGTCGATGTCCGACCGAACATAAAGATGTTCGACGGAGATACTGTCTGACTGCCTGTTTCCTTTGGTTCGGTCAGTGTCCATCACCCGGACGTATACCGTTGCCGAGGTTCCGCTGGGCAGAGGGAAGGTTGCCTCCGCTCCACCGGCGTTTCCAGCCGGGATGGTCAACATATCGGTATAGCTAGATCCATTGGTGGAGTAGGCGAAGACGAAATCGTCCCCTTCGCCGGAATCGCTGGCCGAGGCGTTGAGGAACAACGTCACGCTGTTCCCTCCCCGGACGTTGAAGACCCACCGGTGCTCCAAATAACTATGGCGGTTTGCCGGCTTGCCGCCGGAATGGCGCTCGGTGATGGTCTGGGAGACGCCGTTGTCCGACCAGGTATTCGTATAGCTGCCGCTCACGTTCCCGGCCACGGGCGTTTCGCTCTGGGCCATGTCGTCGACGAAGGGCGGGGGATCGTCGGTGGTGTCCATCACTGGACCGGCGTATCCCGAGGTTCCGGCCGCGTTGTATGCCCGGACTCTGTAGTGGTAGTCAGTGCTGGCTTCCAACTGAGTATTAGAGAACGACCCTCCATTGGTCCCGACAAGGGTGATTTGAGCCCACGTGGAGCCATCCGGGGAGCGTTCGATTTCAAAACCCGACTCGTTGACGGCGTTGTCGGCCCATTCCAGGTTTATTTGGGTATCGGATACCGCCGTCGCCGTGAGGGCGGTGGGTGCCACCGGCGGTTCCGCGGGAGCGTCTCCGCTGAAGCGGAAGTTTGCGAAGATGTAGGCGGTATTGTTGATCGACCTGGTGTTATCCGCGGAATTGGCCGGGTCCGCTTCGTAGTCGATGCCGATGGGCTGGCCTCCGGACAAAACGTCCGGGTTGGAAAACGCTTGGATCCGGGGGCATCCGGCCGCGCAGTTGTAGGCCATGACCGTGCGGAAGGCTAGGTCTGGCGCCTGATAACCATAGGAATACGGATACGCCGGAGTGCTGCCGGAGTTGAGCCGGTCGTGATGGCTTCCCAAGTTGTGGCCAAGCTCATGTCCAAACGTGAGATTGCCTGTGGCGCAACTCCTGTGCACCACGCTAAACGCCCATGACTGGAAGCTCGACGACACATTGTTCATCAGGTAGGCGATGCCGCAGTAGTTGCCAGTGGCTTCGATCAAACTGACTTGGTCGGCGTTGTAAGTGTCGCGCCAGGCATGGACTTCATCCATATAGCCGTCGGTCGTGCTCCTCAGGCGTGGCAAGTCCAACCCCATGTCGCCTGTTTCCACGTAATTGACTTCTGCCGAATGGACCAGACGCAACCGTGGGCTGATCAAACTATTGGCGAAAGCGGTGTTGGTCTCTTCGACCGCCAGGTCTATCAGCGCTTCCATTGCCAGCACCCCGCCTGCGGCGGTGCGCGCGGCAGGGGTGTAAACGACCATGATGTCGATTTGGGACCCGTCGTCTTCGCCGGCTTCCGCGGCGGTTGAAGCGGCCGCAAAAGTTTCTCCGGCCTCTGTTGGGTTCACTGCAATGGGGTCAGCGTGGGGAGGCAACCCCTGCTCATCAATTTCGTTGATGACATGGACGCCGTCCGCTGCGAAGCGCACCTCGTATTTGCCATCGGCGGATGAGATATTGCCTACCAAGACCTCATTTTTCTTAACGACCAGGGTGACCTGGCTGTTGCCCAAGCCTTCTATGTGGCCAATCCAAGTGACCTGGCCTGGGTTGCGCCCCACCGATCGGTCAAGGACCGCGGAATATGACGTGTCGTCGAATAGGTTGAGAAGGAGTGAGTTGCTGGATTCAGCATCAGAGAAAAGTTCGAAGTTTACGGTCACGAACCTGGTGCGGGATATCGCGGGGTTGGGATCGGGCTCGAAGTCACTCGGGGGAGCCGCATCGATAAACAGCGCGGCTGAGTTATCCCCCTGAACAAGGGTTCGATTGAGCCAGACCGTCTGAAATGCCAGGGCGGCAAGCACCGCGAATATGAAGAATAACTTTGTGACTTTCTCTCGACTCCGCACCATGAATTTCCTTCCAACTGATCGTAGATTTGGCTAACAATCACGTTACGTCAGAGAAGTCGGTTTGCCGGTGAAATCAGGTGACTATTGGGCCTTCATTGGTGGCGGTTTGGCGCCTGATCTGAAGGGATGAAGTCTGGTGCGAGGCTCAAATCACGGTGGGGATGGCGGAATAGGTATTGCCGGCGCAGGCTCAACGGCGAGGCCACTTATGCCTGTAGGCTCCCGGGGTTCGCCGGTTCACCGAACCGGCGCCATCCGTCCTCCGAACTGGGACGGTATCGGTATTTGATTGCAGAGGCAGGTGTAACAAGATATCTGGGGTAGCTAATGGTCCACTCGTTGGGCTTCGCCAAGACCTAGTTTCCGTAGCCTGAATCTAAACTCTAGCAATCACCTAGCCGAGCCTCCCGCCGGCCACCTCGGTTAAAGAACGGGGCGCCTCTCTCTCCACGCCCCGGCCCCAAAGGACCCCGCAACAACAATTGCGGGGTCCTTTTTTGCGATTCACGTTCACAAGATGACGCCACAAACTCCCTGGATTCTCGCGTATCGATCCAGCTATTTCGGCCTGTGTGAGTACGCCGCACCAGGTCCGGCGGTCTTCGGCGCAAGGGATACGCTCCCCTTGGAAAAATTCCAGGAATTCAAGGAATTGTTCGATGAAGTGGTTTCATATGGCCCGCCGGTGCTCCTAGACGAGATGCCATGGCTTGCCTTCCCGGGCGGATAGGGCGAGCGCCACTGAACCCTGAGGCTCGTGTTCAGGACAGGCCCGACGAGTCATAGTATTGAATATCGTGAGCCTCGACTGAGCCACTCCAGTCAGCAACGAACTACCGAAGCATGGCGGTGGTTGGCCATGGCCGCCTGAGGCAAGGGAATTGGCAACCGGATCCTAGAGGGCGAAAATGGCGTCCACGTCTACGGATTCGGGGATCACTTGCTGATCCACGTTGAATTTGATGAAGGTTTCGATAGTCTTCCGGGAGCTTTCCAGGCCATAGGGGATGGGATCATCTCCGACGATATTGGCCAAATTCAGCAGAGCTTGGTCGGCCGGGGTTAAATCCCGCCCAGAGTGCAGAAACTCCAGATACGGCTTCTTGGCTGCCTGGCACAGCGAGAACAACTCGCCGGCCAACCAGGGATTCTCGTCAAGCTGTCGGTTTTTTACCACCATCATGTGACTGATTGGATACAGGCCACTGTCCTTGAACCACTGGGCATCGGCCTCTCCAGCATCTGGGAAAAGGGGCTTTATATCCGGTGAATCGTTGGCTCCGGCGCCGATTGCGGCGTCTATTTCTCCCGAAAGCAGCATTGCCACCAGATCGCTGTTGGGAGAAGAGACCACATTGGACGGAGGCACGTATTCGGCCACGTGTTCGTCTCCGGAAAGGACCCAGGTCACCGAGTTCAGGTCTAGTCCGTACACGTTTTGCAGCATACCCCGTGTCCAAACTCCGGGAGTGACAGTGTATCCCCTCACGCCGATTCGCCGCCCGGCCAGATCGGAAGCGGTTTTGATACCTGATTTCACGTTGTAGGAGACTCCGGCATGGTAAAAACTCCGGGTTAGGAAAACTGGGATTCCGGTAAAAGTCTTCCCATGGGCGCGGGCGCAGAGATACGTGGAGAGGGCCATTTCCGAAACGTCGAATTCCAGGTTTCTCACCATGCGCCGAAAGATGCTGGTCACCGGGGACACATCAATGTGCTCCATGTCGAAACGGGGCGAAACGGCCGCGCCGTCTTTCAAAGGCTTGGTGTGGCCATAATTCCCCACGGCAGTGCGAAGTGTCGGATTAGCCATCAAAGTCCCTCCTGATTTGAGATTCGGATCTGGATCATGAGCTTGGCGAACTTCTAGATGGAAGGTCTACCAAAGGTTTTTGCTGGCCAGCCGAGCGCCGTCAGCTAGGGCGCGAAGTTTCGCCCACATGATTGAAGGGTGGACACGTGGCCTGAAGGCGCCCTGGGAGAACCCGCAATCGCTGCCGGCGATGACGTTCTCCCTGCCCACCAGCCGCGCAAAATTCTCTATGCGCCAGGCCACCAACTCTGGATGCTCCACGGTGTTTGTGGTGTGGGCGATGACGCCGGGAATCAGTATCTTGTCATCGGGAAGTTTTACGTCCTCCCAGACACGCCATTCGTGTTCGTGGCGCGGGTTGGCGGCTTCGATAACATAGGCGCCGGCATTGATCTTTAACACCAGGTCGATGATGTCTTTCAAAGGGAAATCGGTTGTGTGGGGTCCGTGCCAACTCCCCCAGCACAAATGGTAACGGATGCGGTCCGGAGGCAACCCCCCGATGGCGTGATTGACTGCCTCGATTCGCAGTTCGGCGGCCTTCCGGAATTCCTCTACTGTGGGCGCCGGATCGATCATGTCAAACTGAGTAACCACTCTGGGATCGTCGATCTGGAGCAGCAGCCCCGAATCAACGATGGCTTTGTATTCCTCCCGCATAGCGCCGGCTACGCCGTAAAGGTAATCCTTTACCGTGGAGTAGTATTCGTTGCGCCGCTGACCCTCAACAGTGCCTGGCGCCACCGCCGGCAGGAAAGCTTCTTCAAATTCCACTCCCTGCAACGCAGCTTTGAAATTTGAAATGTCGGTTCGAACCGCCTCTTGGCCCACTTGTTCTATTGGACCGGTGCAGACCACCGGGTTGGTTTGGGAATCCCTCGCGGCGCCGTCGTATTCGTCATAAAATTCCGAAAACGCCTTCCGGTCTCTACCCCAGTTCAAAAGGGGGCTTTCACCAGGCGTCCTTGCCCTAGGTTCAAAGCCGGTAAGCCGTTCGTTCACGTAGGCTGAGAAGCTGGCCTTTGCATACTCACCGTCGCTGGGTATGTCGATTCCCGCCTCGGCTTGAAGTCTTACCACATCCGCCACCGATTCTTTTACCTGCGCCGCCAAGGCATCATGGTCATAGGGACCGCCGGTTTCCTTAGCCCACATCAATTCGATCAATTCGGGAGGCCTGGCCAAACTACCCACATGGGTGGTCAGAATTCGAGAAGAGCTGGTTTTCATAACGTTTTCCTTGATCCGTTTAGGGTGGGCCTTTCTAACCCGGGGGGCCGAACCTAGCCCGACGTTTTCAAGCTTGCCTCGGATATCGTCTTGCGAAACCGGGCAATGGTTTTAGGAATTCGGATCAGATCGTGTGATGATACCATTCCTCTCCGCCGCCGGCAGTTGCCCAAGCCACGAATGGCCCGAACGCCGATTCCGTCGCCCTGTCCACAACAGCCAGACAACCTTATAATCTAGGATACATAACGAATGGCACTGGCCGAGGCCAGCAGTTGATTTGGATCCCATTTTCAGAAAGAGGGAAACGAACGTGACCGAGACAGAATCTTCAGCAAGCCAACCGCAAGACAAACTCGAGCATCTGAAAGAGATAATCAGCGGCATGGGGTCGCTCATCGTCGCCTACTCCGGCGGTGTGGACAGCGCGTTCCTGGCCGTTACCGCCGACCGGATTTTAGGGCGTCAAACCCTGGCCGTAACTGCCAAATCGCCCAGCCTGGCCCCCTCGGAATTAGAAGGCGCCATAGACTTGGCGCGGCGGTTTGGCCTGAACCACCGGGTCATTGAGACCAAAGAGGTGGAACGCCCCGATTACCTGGCCAACAACCCCAACCGGTGTTTTTTCTGCAAAGACGAGCTGTACACCCATCTGGCCACGATGGCCTCTGAAGAGCATGTAGACTGGGTGGCCAACGGAACCAACACGGACGATTTGGGCGATTTTCGTCCCGGCTTGGAAGCGGCCAAACAATACAACGTGCGCAGTCCGCTGGTGGAGGCCGGTCTGGCGAAAGAGGAGATCCGCGGTTTTTCCAGGGAACTGGATATTCCCGTTTGGGATAAGCCGGCCCAGGCTTGTCTGTCCTCCCGCATCCCATACGGAACGCCCGTTACGGTGGAAGCCTTGACCCGCATCGCTGAGGCAGAGGAATATCTACGAGGCCTGGGATTGAAACAATTGAGGGTGCGTCACCACGGAAACGTGGCCCGCATTGAGGTAGCCCCCGAAGACTTTTCCGGGCTTTTGGAAGGCGAGACGCGGAAGAAGATCAGCAAACACTTCAAGACCATAGGCTACTCCTACGTAACGCTGGACCTGGAAGGCTTCCGCTCCGGCAGCATGAATGAGGTGCTGTCAAAGTCGATAAAACATGCCGCAAAACAAGCCGCCGGATGAATCTTTAAGCAGGCTCTGAAGCGGCTCACACGACGGCAAAGAGGCTGGCCTTAGGGCCGGCTTCTTTTGGTTTCAGCGATCGGTCCTTTATTATCTGACGACCGGTCCGGCGCCTCATTGATGCGATGTTTATAGAAGGTTGCATCCTTTTGCCGGGGGTCAAGCATCATATATGTAACCAGGAAAAACGGTGGATGGGGTCAATCATCAGGCCGCGCCTGGCGACAAATGGAGGTGCAAACCACAGTGATTCATTCCACGCCTGCCCCAGATGCCACGGAGACTTGATCGATGGAAGAGACCAATATGGTTCCTATCTATCATGCTTCCAATGCGGCCGGTACATAGCAAAACCGTCCAAAAAACCGGCAGGCGCAGGCAAAATCAGCGTGAACGTAAATGCCGATCTGGCGGAATTGTTGGCGCCTTAACCCGATTGCCATCTCAGGCTCAGGAATCGTCCAAATCTCGCCGCCCTTGCGAATCAGATATGTCCACCCACCTGCAACCGCGATACTCGTTCTAACGTAGGATAATAAAATGGAGCCGAATGCCGTCTCTAACCTCATATTCAGCCGCGGTTACCGGCGAATAGACTCGCTGATAAGCGATCCGGCGGGAGTCTTTTAACATGTCAACAGAAATAAGCGGGGGCAAGGCCACGGCCCCGGCTAACCCCCAAGTTTGGAAGAAGATCGGTCTCCCTGTCCTATTGGCTGTTGTGGCCCTAACGGCGCCAGTTCTGGGGGCTTTGATCATAGGCGGTGGCGACGGACTCGACGGAGTTAACGGCTTCGTCGAGTCCCTGTCGGGAAGTTCCAGCACCTGGTTGGGCGGTTTGGGCCTGGGATTGCTGGCGCCCCTGGGATTCGCCTTCGCCGCTGGAATGGTTTCGGCAGTCAACCCCTGCGGATTCGCCATGTTGCCAGCCTATCTTGGCCTTTACTTGGGCGGAGAACAGGAAGCAGCCGAAACCGTCAACCCGGCGAGGAACATCGGCAAAGCGTTGTTGGTGGGCTCGACTGTAACAGCAGGCTTCGTTGTATTGTTTGGCGTGGCTGGGGCAGTCATCGGCCTGGGCGCCCGCACCTTCGTGGTGGAAGTGCTGCCGTGGCTGGGGTTGGCCGTCGGCGTCATGCTGGCCGTGGCTGGATCCTGGATGGTAGGGGGAGGAAAGCTCTACACCAACCTCGCGGCCAGGGCCGCCTCCAGGATGGGGGATCCGGGCAAAACCAACATCAAGGGATATTTCATCTTTGGTCTGAGCTACGGCACCGCCTCCTTAAGCTGTACCCTGCCAATCTTCCTAGCTGTGGTGGGGACCAGTTTGGCGGTTTCAAACCTGGCTGCCGCCCTCGGACAATTTTTGCTTTACGGCTTAGGAATGGGCGTCGTGATCATGGCGCTGACACTGGGGATCGCTTTCTTTAAACAGGCGATGGTTGGAGCGCTGAGCAAGGCAATGCCCTACGTGCAGCCGGTGGGTTCGTGGTTGATGGTCGTCGCTGGAGCCTACATCGTCTTTTATTGGCTGACCATCGGCGGATTGTTGTGAACGGCAAGCAGCCTCCGGGTTTTACTTAGGCATTTGGCAGTTGAAGAAGCGCACGGCGGCCGGAGCGCCTAAATTGTACTCAGAAGATCAAGTGGGAGTTTGTTTGATGAAATCCAACGGACGACGTTTGTTATTCCTGATCGCGGCAACGGCCCTGGTAGCTGTGGCGTGTGGCGGGACTGCTGCGACCCCTGCGGCTGCGCCTCAAGAGTCAGGCATTTCCCAGTCGGCGGGGGCGCCGGCGGCCACGGCCACATCCTCCACATCAGCGGCCGCCGGTGAGTCAACATCCCCGCCACCCGATTCTATTGCTGCATCAACTTCTCCTTCCACCGAACCCGTTGCCGCAGCAGTTTCCCCTAAGGCGGATGCGGTTGATACGCCTGTTTCGGCCTCGGCTGACGCTGCCCAACCAGGAGCTTTCAAAGCGGTGGAGCTCGACCCCAACTTCCAAGACGAACTGGACGAAAGCAGCATTTCGACCCGCGGGTGGAAGACTGATTTTAGCCGCCATACGGTGCCCTTCTTTGAGATACTTTCGGGAGGACCTCCCCGGGACGGCATCCCTCCCATAGATCACCCTTCATTTGTCGAGATCAGCGATGCCAACGACTGGATTGACGACAAGGAGCCGGTGATCTCCTTGGAAATAGACGGAGTGACTCGCGCCTACCCATTACAAATACTAACCTGGCACGAAATAGTGAATGACGAACTCGCCGGCGTTCCCGTGGCGGTGACGTTCTGCCCGTTGTGCAACTCGGCCATCGCCTTTGACCGCCGGTTGGACGGGGTGGTTTACGACTTCGGCACCTCTGGCAGTTTGCGCTACAGCGACCTGATCATGTGGGACCGCCAGACGGAGTCGTGGTGGCAGCAATTGACCGGAGAAAGCATTATTGGAGAATTGGCCGGCCGGAAGCTCGAATTCCTCCCCGCCTCCATAATCTCATGGTCGGATTTCAAAGCCGCAAATCCAGGCAGCCAGGTGCTCTCCAAGGATACCGGCCATCCCAGGGACTACGGACGCAACCCGTATGCCGGCTACGATCAAGCCGACCGCCCGCCGTTCCTCTACGACGGTATCCCCGATGGCCGGTTGTTGCCCAAAGAGAGGGTGTTGGCGCT
>CBDDEJ010000005.1:0-214669 GCA_965226915.1 Dehalococcoidia bacterium | reverse complement strand
TATCATGGAAGCGGTGTGCCGCGGGGCGAAAGCCGAGGGCGGGCTTACTATCGGTATTCTGCCGGGGCAGTCATCCAAAGAAGCCAACCAATATGTCGACATTCCCATCGTCACGGGGATGCGTTACTCCAGAAACGTCATAGTGGTCAACACGGGGCAGGCTGTCATAGCCATCGGCGGCGCCTATGGGACTCTATCGGAGATCGGCCATGCCCTGGGCGATGGGATACCGGTCATCGGGTTGAAGACCTGGAACCTGTCCCGAAACGGCGACGGCCAGCCAGTGGATGAGGCGATAATCCCCGCTTCTGACCCAGTCGACGCCGTCGAAAAGGCGGTTGCCGCCGCGAATGCCCGCCACGAATAGCGATAGGCGGTCAGCCAGCCGGCTTGAAATTCCCACATGTTAGTTCGAGTCCAGAGGCGGTAGGGCACACACTTTGCCCAGTTTGGAATTCAGTCCCAAACCCCTACCATCCGGGGAGGATATTAAAGCATGACCCAATCCACCAGAGGCGCTACAATTTCCCACGTCTCAGGCCGTGAGATTCTTGATTCCAGGGGCAACCCCACCGTTGAGGCCGAGGTCGTCCTGTCCAACGGCGTCAGGGCACGCGCCGCCGTGCCCTCCGGAGCAAGCACTGGAACCCACGAAGCAGTGGAATTGAGGGACGGCGACCCCAGCCGGTATCGCGGCGTCGGCGTGGCCAAGGCGGTTGGCAACGTGGACCGGATCATCGGCCCCGAGTTGATCGGACGGTCTCCGTTAGACCAGGCCAGTATCGACGGCCGTCTCAACGAGTTGGACGGTACTCCGAACAAAGCCAATCTAGGGGCCAACGCGATACTTGCAGTTTCCCTGGCCGTGGCCAAAGCCGGGGCCATGGCGGCGAATGACGCCAATCCGACCGAGGAGAGATTGTGGCAACATCTGTGCCAAGGGGGCGAGGTGTCGCTGCCGGTGCCTATGTTCAACATCCTAAACGGCGGGCGCCACGCGTCGGACTCCACCGACGTACAGGAATTCATGGTGGCCCCGGCGGGATTGCCAACCTTCTCCGATGCTTTGAAGGCGGGTGTGGAGATCTACCATGCGCTGCGGGCATTGCTGCGTGACGGCGGCCATAACTTGAACGTCGGGGATGAAGGCGGGTTCGCCCCGTCTTTGCCTTCCAATCGCGACGCTTTGGAGTTGGTTGTTAAGGCGATAGATTCCGCCGGATACCGGCCGGGCGTCGACGTGTTTCTCACCCTTGACGTGGCGGCTTCCGAGTTATATGACCGGGGACAGGGCAAATACGTTCTGGCCAGGGAAGGGACCACCATGACGGCCGGGGAACTCATCGATCTCTACGACGAATGGCGGAGGCAATATCCCATCATCAGCATTGAAGACGGGTTGGACGAAGACGATTGGGAAGGATGGCAGGCGCTGGTCAGCCGGGTGGGCGAAACCGTCCAATTGGTCGGTGACGATGTATTTGTGACAAACCTGGAGCGTATCAAGGGGGGCATCGACACCAAGGCAGGCACCGCGGTCTTGCTGAAGCCCAACCAGATCGGCACCTTGACCGAAACCCATGAAGCTTTCAAGATGGCTCGTAACGCCGGTTGGGGGACCGTCATGAGCCACCGCTCGGGCGAGACCGAAGATACCACGATCGCCGATCTGGCCGTTGGTTGGGATGTACGGCAAATCAAGACGGGGGCGCCTGCCCGGTCTGAAAGAGTGGCCAAGTACAACCGGTTGCTGCGCATCGAAGCTCAACTGGGAGACCGGGCCAAGTTCGCGGGGTTTGGAGCCTACAGTCATCTGCACCGTTCTTTTTGATGCTGCCAAAGCCGTTCCGCCAGGGTATCCTGAATCCATGGGTATCCTGCTGTTGCTCCTAAGAGTCCTTGCGTCCTGTGGGAAGGCGCCCGAGCCAACCCAGATGCAGACGGACGATTTGTTAGAGGCGGTGTTCCGTTACCAATTCGAGAACAACCATTCAGGCCAGCAGCAAGATGCCAAGGTTTGTTGCCTTTCTATCCGAATCAACGGCGAAATCACCGGCCGAGAAGCAGACCCCACCGCTGAGTTCCTGAAGCGGTTTGAGGGCTACTCAACGCCTGTGGTCAAGGCATCCACCTGTACACGCGATGTGAGAGAAGGGGTGAAGCACAAGGACACGGGCGCCAGGGGATTGATACTTAGAGTTAGCGGTGTTAGGTGGAAAGACGAGAAGAATGTGGAAGTCGAAGGCGGCTATTATGAGGCTGGTCTAAGCTCTTCAGGCAACACTTATCGTCTGGAAAAACAAGGTGATTCGTGGGTTGTGACAGAAGACGTTTTGAACTGGATCTCCTAACTCTACCGGATTGATGAATCCCGCAGTCCACCGTTGCCGGCCCGCCCCTTGTGACCGAGGCCCGTGTCCGTTATATTATGGGCCGGATACCCGGGGTTATTCGATTACAGAAAAATTCCGGAAACTAAATTCCGGAAACAAAATCACTGTGGCTGGGGAGATTGGACATGGTAACCCGCGTGGGAATCAACGGGTTTGGCAGAATCGGGCGGTTGGTGCTTAGGGCCTCCAATTCCCTCCATCCCGAGGCATTGGAAGTGGCGGCGGTAAACGATCTGACGGACGCCAAGACCAACGCTCATCTGTATAAATACGACACCAGCTACGGCCCCTACCAGGGCACCGTGGAGGCCAGCAACGGCGACCTGGTGGTGGACGGTCACAGCATCAAAGTGTTCTCGGAACGAGACCCCGCCCAGATTCCCTGGGGCGAGATGGGTGTCGACCTTGTGATTGAGTCTACAGGCATTTTCACCGACGCGGAAAAGGCTAGGGGACATCTGGCCGGCGGCGCTAAAAAAGTCGTCATCTCAGCCCCGGCCACCGGCGAAGACCTCACGATAGTGCTGGGCGTAAACGACCATCTGTACGATGCCGATAAACACGCCATCGTATCCAACGCATCCTGCACGACCAACTGTTTCGCCCCGATGGTGAAAGTGCTCCACGATGCCTTCGGCATCGAACACGGACTGATGTCCACCATCCACTCCTACACCAACGACCAATCGATTCTGGACCAGCGCCACTCGGACCTGCGCCGGGCGCGGGCCGCGGCCATGAACATCATCCCCACCAACACCGGCGCCGCCCGGGCCGTGGGTTTGGTTCTGCCGGAGCTCAACGGAAAACTTCACGGAGTCGCTTTCCGGGTTCCCACCGCCACCGGTTCCATCACTGACTTTGTGGCCAACGTCTCCAAAGATGTAACTGTGGACGACGTAAACGAGGCATTCTCCAAGGCGGCCCAAGGCGGGTTGGAGGGAATAATTGAATACTCCGACGAGCCGCTGGTCAGTTCGGACTGCCGGGGCAACCCCCACAGCTGCATCTTCGATTCCTTGTCCACCATCGTCATGCAGGACAGGATGGTGAAGATCATGGGATGGTACGACAACGAGTGGGGGTACTCATGCCGCACCGCTGACCTATGCGCGATGATGAGCGTCAAAGGCATCTGATTCCGCTAGCAACGGCGTAGATTCTGTAACTTAACCCGGCGCCCTGGCTATCTTGTAGCTTGACGGGCGCCGGTCTTAGCCCGGATCCGCATCTATCCAGACGAGCAAACCCAGCCGTTGGCGAGCTTCGCGAACCGCCGCCGTGCCGATTCATTCCCCCTGCTGGACTCTAACTTGATACACCAGCCTCCCCTTCCGGCGACTCTGCAGCGGCTTTTGCAACCACGTATCTCCTGGACCCTGATTGCCTTGGGCCTCATCGTTCTGTTGGCTTTGGGCCTGCGGTTACACGGCCTCAACTGGGACAGCGGCTACGGCTTTCACCCGGATGAAAGGGATATTTACATGCGGGCCGGCTGCATGTATGAGACGCTAACCGAAGCTCCTGGTTTTGCCAACTGCGGGTACCTGAACGACCAGCCCGAAACCGAGCCGGGAGTTCCAGGCATCGGCGTTTTTCTAGACGCGGAAAAAAGCGCCCTTAACCCCCATTGGTTTCCTTTGGGAAGCATCCTGATCTATCTGATGGTGTTCATACGCTCCATCGTGGAGTTGTTCACCGATATTTCAGCCCTAGACATGCGCTACGCCGGGCGAACGATCGCGGCATTGGCCGACGTTGGTTCTGTGCTCATGGTTTTTGTCTTGGGGCGGAGGCTGTATGGCGGCGCCGTGGGGCTGTTGGCGGCCGGTCTCACCGCGATTGCGGTCATACACGTTCAGAACAGCCATTACTTCCGGCCGGAGACCCTCTCGGTATTGTTCACCCTGGTCAGTTTCTGGGCCATGCTGCGGATGGTGGAAAGAAAACGGCTGGTGGATTCCGTTCTGTTGGGTTTGGCCGTGGGCTTGACCATGGCGCCCAAGGTCAGCGGCCTGCCCCTGGTGCTGCCCCTGGGGCTGGCATATGGCTACCGGTTGTGGGACGTTTGGGCGCCGGCTTCAGCGCCTCTGGATTCTCCGGCTGGATCCACGACGCAACGCTGGGGCGCCACGGGCCGGGTCGTTGGTCAAGCAGCTTCAGCCGCTTTGGTGGCAGCAGCCGTTTTTTTGGTGACTTCTCCTTATTCCTTGCTGGACTTCGATTCCTTCATCGGGGATGTGGCCGCCCAGGGCAACATGGCGCGCCATGCCGGGTTGTTTCCATTTACCGTGCAGTACATCGGCACAGATCCATTCATTTACCAGATAAAACAAAGCGCCGTCTTCGGTTTAGGTTTGCCCTTGGGAATCGTCGCTTGGTTGGCGATTCCGTTTACGGCGGTTCTCTCGCTGTGGCCCAGAGAGTCCAGGCGGGCCGATATGCTGATTCTTGCCTGGTTGGTGGGCAGCCTGCTGTTTTTGGAAAGCTTTGAGGTCCGGTTCCTGCGATACGTATTCCCGTTGATGCCTTTCATGATCTTGCTAGGTTCACGGATGCTTCTTTGGTTGGTGGAAGCGGGCCGTTGGGCGTCGGGCAAGCCGGCTTGGCTGCCGGGATTGGGGCGGCCGGATGCCATGGCGCCGTCGAGGTTGAACCGGATGGGCTTGGCGGGGATTTTGGTTTGGGCGCCCGTGATCCTAGTTGTGACCGTGGTGGCCGCAACGGCGTTTTATAGCCTGGCCTTTCAGCGGGTTTATGCTGATGATCACCCCGCGGTCGCGGCTTCCCTTTGGATCAATCAAAACGTTTCCCCTGGAACCCACATCGTTAGCGATAACCATTGGGATGAATACGTGCCTAATCTCTACCGCTACACGGTCTGGCAATACCCAGTGTACGAACGCGATACCCTGCCCAAGATGGATACCCTGGCCGGGAAGCTAGCCGCGGCCGAATATCTCGTGTTTTACAGCAACAGGCCCTACACCAGCGTCTCCAGAGACCACCAGCGTTTCCCTTTCAGCACCGCCTATTACCAGAGCCTTTTTTCAGGAGAACTCGGCTACCGGTTGGAAAAGGCGTTTACGTCATATCCTGGCTTGCTGGGAGTGGAATTCCGGGATGACGCCACAGCCGATGCCGGCCTGCCCCAGCCCCAAGAGGCGGGTGATGAGCAAGCCGCGGATAGAAAGGCTTGGGTAAGTTTGAATCTGGGTTACGCGGACGATAACGTTACTGGATACGACCATCCCCGCGTTTTGTTGTTTCGCAATGTGGAGGGTTTCTCCCAAACCCGAATTTTGGACGGCCTCGTTAGGTCACCGCAGTCTCAAACGTCTCCCACCGGGGCGGGATTGATGCTTTCGGAAGAGGAAAAGGCGGTGCAGCGAGCCGGTGGGACATGGTCGAGTATTGTTGATCGAGACAGCTGGGCCAACCGCCTGCCCGTATTGGCGTGGTTGGCCGCCGTGGAACTGGTCTACCTGGCCACCTTGCCATTGGCGATTTTCTTATTCCGGCCCCTTCCCGACCGAGGAATCGTTTTAGCTCGCATACTGGCGCTTTTGGCCGTCGCTTACATCACCTGGCTCATCGTGAGCCTGGGATGGGCAGGCTTCTCCCGTGCGGCCATCTCTTGGGGAGTCCTCGGTTTGTTGCTGATGTCGGCCATCGCGCTGGCGGCCCGGTGGACTGAGATCAAGGATTTCATCTCAGGGAAGTGGCGGCTGCTTCTGACGGGAGAAGTTTTGTTTTTGGCGGCGTTCCTGGCTTTCACGGCTCTGCGGGCGGCGAATCCCGACCTGTGGCATCCATGGCGCGGCGGCGAGAAACCCATGGAGTTGGCCTATTTCAATGCGGTGATTCGTTCCACGTCCATGCCTCCCTTCGACCCTTGGTTCGCCGGGGGATACCTAAATTATTACTACTGGGGATATTTTATTCCCGCAGTCCTGGTCAGGGTCACCGGCATGATTCCTACTACGGCGTTCAATCTGGCTGTTCCGTTGTTTTTCGCCCTTACGGTTACCGGAACATACTCACTGGTTTACAACCTCACCGAGGGCGTCCGGAGTTCCCGACAACGGGAATCCGAAGTAATCCTCTCTCAAGGTAATCAGGTCCGGCGGGTTTGGCGGCTCGGGCTGACCAGTCCTGTCGCAGCCGGTTTCCTGGGAGGGCTGTTTATCGCGGTGATGGGCAACCTGGATGGCATGATACAGGTTGCCCAGCGGGCGTGGCGCAAGATTTTTGACTTGGGCGCCGGGTTTACGCCGTTCGACTTCTGGCGGAGTAGCCGCATGATGCCCGCGAACCAAGAGAATTTTGATCCCTCGCCCTTATTATTTTGGGCGCCGGATAAAATAACCGGATCTCCCGAGATCGCATTCCACATCACTGAATTCCCGTTCTTCACCTTCCTATTCGCCGATCTGCATGCCCACATGATGGTGATTCCCTTTACCCTGCTGGTCATCGGCCTGGGCCTGAACCTGGTGGCCGGTTTGAGAAACCAGGGAATCGCATGGACAGCCGCCGCTTCCATCGCCCTAGCGATCGCTTTAGGGGCATTATGGGTAGTCAACAGTTGGGATTACCCGCCGTACCTGCTTTTGGTCATGACACTGACAGCCCTTGCGGTGTATTTTCGGCCGGGTTCGGCCAAGGCAAAGGTTCTGCTTGCGGTGCTGTTGGGTTCCGGGGTGGCGGCGTTGAGCCTGGCGGCGTTCTGGCCCTTCCATCAGGCTTACGAAGCGTTCAATACCGGCTTGGACGCTTCAAAATGGCGTACTCCCACCGACCGGTATCTGGCGATTCACGGGTTGTTTTTATTTATCGTTGCGACATATTTGATTTCGCGTTTGATTTCGCACTCCCGGGGTTCAGCCAGGGAATTGTTCGGCCCTTGGGGAGATTTCAGTTGGACCACTCGCCCAGCCACGTGGGTGTTGGGAATGGGAATGGCAGCAGCTGTTCTCCTGGCGGTCGTGGGTTTCTGGACGGCGGCGATGCTGCTGGTGTTCTTGGCGGTTACGGCCCTGGCGTTCTGGCTGGCGGTCAAGTCGGCCCGGCAGGAGCGAGTCTTCGAATCGGTCCCCCTAGTCTTGCTGGCCATGGCGCTAAGTATCAGCATTGGAGTGGATTTCGTCCGGATCGAAGGCGATATAAGCCGTATGAACACCCTGTTCAAATACTACTTGGAAATTTGGGTTTTGTTCAGTATTGCTTCGGCATATATGGTGTGGCGGCTGGTGTCGGAGAACGCACCGGCTAAAGATCGCCCGGCGCCGGGAGGATTCGTGACCGGCGTATTATCCGGCCGGTCCAGATTGGCATGGCAAGGGGCTTTGCTTCTCCTAATAGCCTGCAGCCTTATCTACACCGTGATGGGGACAAGAGCTCGTTTGGCCGACCGGTTTAACGCCGGCCCGTGGACCTTGGATGGCGCTGCATACATGGTTGATGCTGTCCACTCGGAAAAAGATCAAACGCTGCTGTTAGGGCAAGACTTGGAGGCTATCCGGTGGCTTCAAGACAATGTGGAAGGATCACCGGTGGTTTTGGAGGCCCATGGCGACCAGTACCACTGGAACGCCCGAATCGCCAATTATACGGGGTTGCCGACGGTTTTGGGTTGGCCGTGGCACCAGACCCAGCAACGCCTGGGTTATCGGGATGAAATCCCCCGGCGGGCTTCCCATGTGGCCGAGATATACAACACCACCGAGGCAGAGAGGGCCGAAGAATTGTTGCGGCGGTATGAAGTTTCATATGTAGTCTTGGGGGAGTTGGAAAGGATTTATTACCAAGACCTTGGTCTCCGCAAGTTTCCCATCATGGCGGAGCAAGGTCTGTTGCGGGAGGTTTACTCCAGCGGCGGAGTGGTGATTTACCGCACCTCTTGGTAGGGAGCCGTTTCAAAGGATTTAGTGGCGCCCAGGTTGGCAGTGCCAGTTAACACCCGCCGTCCCATGATCCTGGTCTCTCTTCACTCGAACTGTTTTGATTTATCAATAATGTTTTTATAAATTCGCCAAAGTTATCTGGACTTTCCGCGGGCGATATAGTTCCAGGCCAACCTATCGTGAACTGTACAAGGCGCCCTTGGCGGCTCCTCCAAAAACCTTTTCCAAATTCACATAACTCGTTAAAAATCCCTGTCAAAAGTTATTGACACAACGTTTACATAACTGTTACTTTCTAACTACCTTATCAACATAATCTCAAATTAGTAAAAGAGTAAAATCATCGACGTAATCGCAGCCATTCGGGACCTGGCAATCATAGTGATGGTTTGCGTGGCGATAATTGTTCTCCTCGTGGGTGGTGTCTCCTTATTGCGGATAACCCGGTCGGTGCGCCGGACCGCGGCAAACGTCGAGGTGATTTCGGGAATACTTCTCGAAAGCGTGGCTAGGCCGTTGGCCAATATCCCGACGATTTTGGAAACAGGGAAAAATGTGGTGGCGTGGGTCCAGCAGTATCTATCGAAAGAACGGAGGGATGAACAAAATGACGACTCGTAATGGAATAGTTACCGGAATTATCACCGGTGCTTTGATTGGAACAGCATTGGGACTGATGTTCGCGCCCAAGACTGGAAAAGAGACTTGGGTAATCGTGGGCGAGCGGACGTCGGCGATCAAAACCAAGGCCGGCGATTATATTACGGTCATTCGCAACAGGATGAAGCGGGACGAGGAAGTCGAGAGTCTTAACGGCGCTTCCTACTCCGACGAGATAACCCTATAACTCAGATTGAGTAGACGATCTGGATTAAGCATGGGAACGTCTGGCTGCATGTCGTTTCCGGCGGTCTAGGCAGCCTTGACCCAGGTGTATAAATAAGACATTACCTGCTGGTCCTTCCAAAGCGGTTTGGGTGCTAAGAGAGTGTGGATGTGTTGGTGCTGTGTTGCTCTTGGCGGTAGACTCTTAGGTCGGGCCAGCATTTTTTATTAAATGTTCCCCCATCGATTGCCCAACGCTGAAATCATCTCAGCCTTCTGGCGGGCTCCAGACGGGATAGGAACCGAAGACCCGGAGCATGCGGCATTGCTCCGACAGGATCTTTAGCACTTCAGCAACCTCAGGGTCCTCCCGGTGTCCGGCGCAATCAACCAAGAAGATATATTCTCCTAGATTTTCTTTGGTTGGCCGCGACTCTATCTTCATGAGATTGATCTTCCTCTCGGCAAACTGCCCCAAAGCCTGGTGCAACAGGCCCGACGAATCCCTCTGCTGGAACGAGAAACAAATAGATGTCTTGTCGGACCCGGTGGGCTGATGGTCCCGCGGGCTCAAGACCACAAAACGGGTGACGTTATTGACGTTGTCTTGAATGCCCTGGCCGATTATCACCACGTCCTCGTTCAACTCACCTGCTCGCCGTGGGGATATTGACGCCGCAGGCACGTCACTTTGCCTCATGTCCGCGACGGCCGCCACGGTACTCAAAGAAGCCATTTGCATGGCTTGGGGGTAGACCCTCTGCAGGTAGTCTTTGCATTGGGCCAGCGCTTGGGGGTGGGAATAGATAACCTGGATACTGGCCGGCTCAACCCCGGGCATCGCGAACATAAAATGCTCGATGGGCACCACGATTTCGTTGCGAACCGAGAGTTCAGTGCGGCTGATTAGCAGGTCTAGGGTGAAGTTGACCGAACCTTCCAGGCTGTTTTCGATGGGGACGACGCCCTCTTCGGTGACTCCCGCAGACACGGCTGCTCCTACCGCGGGGATCGAAGGGAAGGGCTCCAGCACCGCCTGTGGGTCATACAGCAGGGCTGCTTCTTCCGTGTAGGTGCCGGTTGGTCCCAGAAAAGCTATTCGTCCGGACATCGCTAAATCCCAGTCAAAATGTCGTAAAGTATCTGTTCGCCGCCGCTGGGCGTCACCGCGATTATCTCATCCTCTGCCTCCAGCAACAGGTCAGCCGATGGGGGCTCCACGCGGCTGGCTTTCACAACTAGGGAGATAAAATTGCGGGGCGGAAGTTCAACCTCTCCAAGCCGCTTTCCCACCAGACCAGCGTCGTGGGGTATTGTGATGCTGACTAATTCCATGGAAGAGGAACGTAAGTTCATCAAGCGCAACAAAGGGCGTCCAGGGATTCGCTCTTCTAAACTTTCCAATATCAGGTGGGTTGAGTTGACGACTACGTCGACGCCTAAGATCTGAAAGATAGGCTCGTTCTTTGGGTCCTTGATCAGCGCCATGGTCCGGGAAGTCTGAAACACGTGCTTGGCCATTTGACAGGCGACCAAATTGGTTTCGTCCCGGTCTGTGGCGGCAATCAGCACGTCGGCCCGGTCCGCGCCGCCTTTCCTCAAAGTCTGCTGGTCCGTGCCGTCGCCTTGCAACGCAACGCTGCCCAGCTCCTCGTTGAGGAGTTCGCACCGCACATGGTTTTGTTCCACCACAACCACTTCGTGTCCCGAGGCCAGCAAAGCCTTGGTTAGATGGTAGCCGACTTCGCTGCATCCGATAACGAGGATAAACATCCAGTTCTCGCCTTTACTTGGTCTAACCTTGCAGGGACTGGTTCAGTTCCTGCAGCAGGTCCAGGGTAGGGCTGATAACTTGCAGGTCCAATTCCGTATACAACTGTTGCAACTGGAGATCTTCCAACCGGCAGACCACCTTCTCCACGTTGAATATGTGTTTGGCTATCTGACAGGCAAGAATGTTTTGATGTTCGTCTTCTGAGAGCCCGAGGAATGCATCCGCGCGGCCTATTCCGCCCAGCTGCAGATAGTCCTGCATCAGGGGCTCCACGGTCAATAACGCGTTCACCCTTGGCTCGTCGGCCACGTCGTTCAGGCAATTGATGTCGTCGCCAAGGACGGTGAACTGGTGCTCGTCCGAATCCAAGGAAGTCAACAGCAGATCAGTCAGTGGACCGCATCCTAGTATCAATATCCGCATGTTGGCCGCCTCAGTCCAGGGTATAAGGTCCGCTGGTCAATCTAGGAATGCAGGCCCAGCCCGGTCTCTCAAAAACAAGACCCGGCACGCCGCATTGTTGAAGATGTACGAGGCTGTCGATCCGATACGGCAAGCGCCGAAGCGCCTGCGGTAGGGCACACCCAGTACTATCAAATCCATATGCCGGTCATCGGCCTCCTGGACCAGGGCCGGGCCGGCATGGCGGGCTCTCAGGAGTTTGGCTTCCATGTCCCTGAATTTTTCCTCGGCGCCTATTGCTTCTATGGTTTCCAGGATCTGCTCACCCTGGGCAATTGCCTGAGTCAGGTCCGATTCCAAGGAATGGTCCAATGGGACTTCCATGACATACACGGCATGAACCTCGGCCTTTTCCTGCCGCGCCATGCGGCAGGTCCAACGGAAAGTCCGTTCGGTAGCCGGGTCGCCGTTCACTGGCACTAGAATCCGGGTCGCTTCCAATAGCATAGTCATGGCCCGGCCTTGGACTTTGCGCCGGACCAGTGGGCTTGCCCCAGAATCGAGCCGACTATGGCTGGGTGATTATAGCCAGGCAAAGAATGCACTTCAACAGTGAGCAAAATTGATTTGCGCCAAATCGCAGCTGGCTATCTCGCCCGGAGCGCTATGGGGGGAGGCAGGTCCCGAGCGGTGGAATAGATGCGCCCCACCTGCTCATTGGTCCCGGCAACCACCAATAAATCCCCGGGTTTGATCTCTTCGTCTTTTGCTGGATGGAGGATGTAGCTGCGTGCCCGGCGTATAGCCAAAACCGTAACATTGTTTTCGTCCCCGGAAGCGGTAAGCCCGACCTCTTCTAGGGTACGGTGCAACATTTGCTCTGGCGGGTGGACCTTGCTTATGCCAAAGTTGGGTACTATGGACATGTAATCCACGATTCCGGTTTCAAAGCCGACGTGGGCAGCCCTTTGGGCGCTTTCCATCTCTGGATACACCACCTTATCGGCGCCGACCCGTTCCAGCGTTTCTCCGTGGAGTTCGTTAGCGGCCCGGGCGATGATATAGGGAATCCCCAAGTGTTTGATCAGAACCGTGATCAATATGCTGGACTGTACGTTGTCGCTTCCCAGCGCCACCACGGCTACGTCGAAATCCGCGACATCCAATTCTTGCAACACTGATTCGCTGGACGCGTCGGCCCGCACCGCCACCGTCACGTGGCCCAGCATGTCTTGGATCTTGGACTCGTCCAAATCGATGGCCAAGACATCGTGGCCAGATTGGTAGAACTCCTTGGCCACCGTGCCTCCGAACCTGCCTAGTCCGATGACGCATACCTGTTTCTTCACCGCTCCCTCCGCTAGCCTATTTTAACTCTTTCCCTAGCAAAACGGTATACCGACGCCTCTTCCCTGGGCGCTAAAGTTAAGGCCAAGGTAACCGGCCCCAGCCTTCCGACAAACATGGCGGTCATGAATACGCACTTGCCCGCAAGACTGAGGTCCGAGGTGGTTCCAGTGGATGCGCCAGTGGTGCCCAGGGCGGAGACTGCGTCGAACAACAGGTGCAAGAACGGAACATCCGGATCTGTTATGGTCAAAACGGCTACCACGAGGGCTGCGAACGCCACCCCCAATACAGCTACGGCTAATGCCCGGTACAGTTGGGGTTGGGGAATCTCCCGGCCAAACGCTTCGGCTTGGGAGCGCTGTCGTAATGATGAGACCACGGCGGCGACGATGATGGCGAAAGTCACGACTTTGATCCCGCCGGCCACGGAGCCGGCGGCCCCGCCGATGAACATCAGGCCGGTATAGGTCACTTTGGTCACGTCATGCACCTGGGCGAAATCCATGGTGGTGAATCCCGCAGTGCGCCCGCTGACCGACTCAAACAGCGCTCCAATCCCCTTGTCAAACCATCCAAGCTGGCCCAAAGTGTTTGGGTTGGCCCATTCCGCCGCCAGCAGCACGGCGGCGCCTAACGCCCACAACGATAGGCTGGTCACCACCACCAGTTTGGTATCCAAGCTGAAGCGGACGAACCGGTGGTTCCGGTAGATGTCCACCAATACTGTCCATCCCAAACCTCCCAGGATCATCAAAGACGCTGTGAAAAGCAGCAACATGGGAGATTCGGCGAACCTGGCCAGACTGCTTCCGTCGGGGAGTTCAGGCAGGATGTTCAGTCCGGCATTGTTAAACGACGACACCGAAAGAAAGATTGAGTGCCATAGCGCTTTGGCCAGGCCCAGTTCAGGAAGGCTGTGCACCCGCCAGAAAATGGCCAGGGTCCCCAGGGCGTACAGGGTGAACACCAGCATCACTACCCGGCGGCCGATGCGGCGCAACCCTTGGAATTGCTCCACGCCCACCGTATCTTGCATCAACCCTTGAGTCAGCATCTTTTCTTGCAAAGTGGAACGGTGGCCTATGAGCAAAAGCAGGAACGTACTCACCACCATGAAGCCCAGTCCGCCGACCAGCATCAACGAGAAAATCACCGCATGGCCAAACCCGCTCCAGTAGGTTGGTGTGCTGACCACAGTGTGGCCTGTGACCGTTAGGGCGGAAACGGTGGTAAAAAACGAAGTGTCTAGAGGGGTGAATTCACCGTTGGAGCTGGCAATGGGCAGGGCTAGGAGCAACCCTCCCACCCAGATGAGGAACATGAATCCCAGCAAAAGCATCAGAGGGGAACCGAAAAGCCGGCGCGGGACCCTCAGAGGAGGTGAATCCTCGATAGTGGGAAGCAACTCGCTCATCCGGGGCTGTCGAATCACCGAATCGCGGCGCCGGCGAGGCGGGGTCAACGCCATGGGAGGCCCCCCTTGGCAGGCGCCAGTCTGAACCGGGGCAATGACCCGATTGGTGATATTCGGGGAGCATTCTGGAGAGGTGAGAAAGCTTTCAAATCGGCCTGAGTTCGGCCTTGGGGAGAGTTAGTCATCGTCCAATGGGCTGGCGTTGGGCCGGGGTTTGACGACATCGACGCAGAACGCTTCTTGCTATCAAGGGAAAAGCCAAGCGCCAAGCCTTCGAGTCCGAATTCCCGAATCAGCAAAGTCAACCGATTCTAGTTTCTGCAACCATCCATGTCAATGGAAAACCCGTGGTGTTTTGCGTGGTGTTTTGCGTAGTGTTTTAATAGCTAATGCGCTCTGGCCGGTTGGTTCTACGCCACAGGATTATGGCCTCCATATGCTAAGATATCCACCAGTTGAAGCCAATCAGAGGTGACCGGATATGACGCCCAGCCCCCGGCAGGTGGAGTTACGCTACGACGCCGCCGAAATCGATCGGAAATGGCAGAAACGGTGGGATCAGGACTCTCTTTACCGGGTCGATGATCAAGACTCGCGGCCCAAGTGGTATGAGATGACCATGTACCCTTATCCCTCCGGCGACCTTCACATTGGACATTGGTACGCCATGGCGCCCGCCGACTGCCACGCCCGATTCCGCCGGATGCAGGGCTACAATGTGCTGCATCCCATCGGATTCGACGCTTTCGGGCTGCCGGCCGAAAACGCCGCCATCAGCCGGGGCATCCATCCCCAGACCTGGACCATGGACAACATCGCCGCCATGCGAACACAACTCCGCTCCATCGGCGCGATCTACGATTGGAGCCGTGAAATCGTTTGCTGCCTGCCGGAATTCTACCGCTGGAGCCAGTGGTTGTTTCTGAAATTCTACGAGCAAGACCTGGCTTACCACGGCAGGGCGCCGGTTGTTTGGTGCCCTTCCTGCCAGACGGTGCTGGCCAACGAACAGGTGGTCAACGGCGCCTGCGAACGCTGCGACACGGTCGTCACCCGCCGGGACCTAGAGCAGTGGTTTTTTCGCATCACTCAATACGCCGACAGGTTGCTGGATTTCAGTGGCTTGGAGGACTGGCCAAACAAGATCCTGACCATGCAGCAAAACTGGATCGGCCGCAGCGAGGGCGTGGAGATCAGCTTCGACATCAGCGCACACGGCTTGGACGAGAAAGAGATCCTCACGTTCACCACCCGTATCGACACGATATTTGGGGTAACATTCATTGCCCTGGCGCCGGAGCATCCCCTCGTGGAGAAATTGGCCACACCGGAGCAAAGGCTCGCAGTGGAAGCCTACGTAGATCAGGCTCGCCGCACTTCGGAGATAGACCGGCTCTCCACTGAAACGGAGAAGACCAGCGTCTTTTTAGGGACCTACGCCGTCAACCGGTTGAACGGAGAGCGGGTTCCCATATACACCGGCGTTTATGTTTTAGGCACCTATGGCACGGGCGCCGTCATGGGTGTGCCGGCCCACGATGCTAGGGATTTCGTCTTCGCCCGCAAATACGGCTTGCCGGTTCGCATAGTGGTGGCGCCCATTTCGTGGGACGGCAAGGAACTCACGGAAGCCCACCTCGGCGATGGATTCATGACCAACTCGGGTAAGTACGATGGCATGACCAACGAAGAAGGGATGGAAGCAATCGCCGATGACATTGAGAAAAATTCCTGGGGCAGCCGCACCGTTTCCTACCGGATCCGCGACTGGATAATCTCCCGTCAGCGCTATTGGGGCACGCCCATACCAATGCTGTACTGCGATGCCTGCGGCATAGTTCCCGTGCCCGAGAAAGACCTGCCGGTGCTTTTGCCGCCCGACGCCGAATTCAAACCCACCGGTGAATCCCCGCTGGCATTGGACGCCGATTTTGTCAACACAACCTGTCCCCAATGTCAGGGCCCTGCCCGGCGGGAAACCGACACCATGGACACCTTCTTCGATTCATCCTGGTACATGCTCAGATATCTAAGCCCCCAGTGCGACGAAGGTCCGTTTGATCCGGAGTTGGCTAAAACCTGGATGCCCGTGGATCAGTACACCGGAGGCGCTGAGCACGCCGTGATGCACTTGCTCTATTCCCGCTTCTTCACCAAGGGATTGCACGACATGGGAATCGTGGATTTCGACGAGCCGTTCTTGCGGCTGTTCAACCAGGGCGTGATCCTGGGTGAAGACCACGAGAAGATGAGCAAGACAAGGGGCAACGTGGCGAACCCAGATGAGTTCGTCGGCCAATTTGGCGCCGACGCCATACGCTGCTTCCTCATGTTCATCGGCCCCTGGGACCAGGGAGGCCCTTGGAGCGACGTTGGCATCAATGGCACAGCCCGCTGGCTAAACCGCGTGTGGGACATGGTTGAGCGAGACCCCGGCGAATTAGACCACGAGCCCCATGATGCGAAGACGGTGCGCCAGACGGAACGCCTGCTGCACCAGACTATACGCAAATGCTACAACGACTTGGACAAGTTCAAGTTCAACACCGCTATCGCCTCCTTGATGGAATTGTCCAATCATCTGAACAAGGTGTGGGCCGGCGTAAGCATAGATGCGGCCACTTGGCGGGTGTGCGTGGAGAAGTTCCTGCTGATGCTAGCTCCCATGGCGCCCCATCTCACCGAGGAGCTTTGGGAGCGGAGGGGCCTTCCCTACAGCATCCACCAACAAAGTTTTCCCAGTTGGGACGACGAACTGGCGGCAGAAGACCTGATCACATTGGTAGTGCAGGTCAACGGCAAGGTACGGGACCGTTTGGAGGTTCCGGCGGATATCGATGAGGCTTCCGTCCAAGCCCAAGCCCTTGCCAGCCCCAAGGTTAAAACGTTCACTGAGGGCAAGTCAGTCGCCAAGACCGTCTACGTACCCGGCCGCCTGGTCAACCTAGTGGTGCTGTAACTAGATACATGATTCATGGCTGGTCCTGCGTAACAGTGATTTTGTTGGCCACGGAACTTCCCCCCCTCTAAATCTCCCCGGTGAATAATGGGGAGAGGACTAATCCCTTCCCCATTTACGGGAGAAGGCTAGGATGGGGGCGGTTTTTTGACGATATGCGAGCTGGTGATTCACTACGCCGAGCCAGGTTCCTTTTGGGAGTGTATTGGGACGGTGTCGAATGGACATAGATGATGTCTTTCATCGCCTGATCAGCGGGGCGGTTGGTCCCGCGGTCAAAGGCGGTTGGGTTTACCAGTACGTCAGATCTCAGATCTCACTTTGGTGCGATCTGAACGCACCTCAGGATTCCAAAGACCCCATTCCTGCATTCACCCAGTATCTCTTCGACCAGGGCCGTGATCACGAATCGGCTGTAATCAAAGAGTTCTTTCCGGGGGCCCGCCGGGAATTTTTGCGGACCGAAGAAGAGGGATTCCAGCGTACCTTGGAAATGATGGCCGAAGGCGTTCCTTCGATTCAAAATATGCCCCTGGTGAGCGCGCCGGATGGTCTGGAAGGCCGTCCCGACGTTCTGGAACGAATCGATGGCGTTCCTTCGGCCCTGGGCGATTACAGCTATAGGGTGGTGGAGATCAAATATGCCCGCAGGATCAAGCAAGCCCACGTTTTGCAGGCGGCGGCTTACAACCGGCTGCTGGGTCTGGCCCAGGGGTACGAGCCGGAAGAGTTTGCGGTCTTGAATGGCGATCTCCAGATCATTCTCTATGAAATGATGGAGTGGAACGGCAAGCTGGATCGGGTGTTGGAGGACATCAGGAAGATTTTGGATGGTGGCTCGGTGGCGCCTTGTTACGGCGCCGCTGAATGGCCCTGGACCAGCTACGTGAACCAGTTGGCGGTGCTTAATAATGACGTAACGTTGCTTACCGGCGTCGGCGCCGCCCGGCGTTCAATCATGGTGGACTCAGGATTCAGCCGAGTAGAGCACGTCGCCTCTGCTATGGAAAGCGTTTTGTTGGAAATCAAGGGCATCGGTTCGGAAACGGCGGCAACCCTCAAGACCGCCGCCCAGTCCTTGGTGCAAAACCGAGTGATCCGCATGGCGCCCACGCCAGAGGTGTTGAGGGGTCGGATCGAGGTGTTCTTCGACTTTGAGGGCACAGACCCCCAGATTGGGGCCGAGGGGCCGGAAGTGACCAATTATCTCATCGGCGCCTATTGGCGGCCGGCCAACGGAGATGCTGAATTCTTACCGTTCTTTACGCCCACATCCGCCGGTGAAGAATCCAATCTGAGGGCCTTCCTAGATTGGGCGTCGTCGCTGGAGGACCCGGTTTTCTACCATTGGCACTACTATGAGCGAACCCACCTGAAAAAGATGTGCGAGATTTACGATGTTGACCCCGATCAGGTGGATTGGATATTGGACCGGTTGTTTGACTTGTCACCGCCGGTCACCAAATCCTTCGCCTTCCCTTGTTACGGCAGGGGGTTGAAGGATATCGCCAAGGCCTTGGGGTTCAATTGGCGCCAGGACGACGTCGATGCCGCCGGCTCCGTGGTTTTATTCCGCCGGTTCGTGGAGTCAGGCGGCGCCGATGGCGAGTCCAAACACAAAATCCTGGTTTATAACGAAGACGACTGCCGGGCCACCATGCATGTCTTTGATTGGCTGATGTGTCAGGGGGAATGATCCTTTCGCCTGCGAGGCCATCCGGCAGGCTCCCAATATGCTAAACTGGGCCGAATACTTGACATCCGAAACTCGCATCCCAAATTGATCGATAAGGAGCTGCCATGACGACCGGAGTCAAACCCCAGGAGAAGACGGTTAATGCCAACGGCATCAATATCCATTACCTGGATTGGGGCAACACAGACAAGCCCGACCTGGTCATGATCCACGGGCTCCGGGGCCACGCCCATTCCTGGGATGACGTATCTTCGGCGGTTTGCCAGGATTACCACGTCCTGGCGTTGGACCAGCGGGGGCGGGGCGAGACCGATTGGGCCCCGAATGGAGATTACTCCACCGATGCCTACGTTGCCGATCTGGACGCTTTCACTCGGGCCTTGGGTTTGGACAAGTTCATTCTCATGGGACATTCCATGGGCGGCCGCAACAGCATGACCTTCGCCGGAGAGAATTCTCAGCGGCTGGAGAAACTGATCATCGTGGATATAGGGCCGGAGACCGACCCCAGGGGCGGCAAACGTATTTCTCAGGAGTTGATCGACGTGCCCGAAGAATTTGACTCCTTCGAAGCCGTGGTCGAGTACATGATGAAGCAGAACCGGTTTGCCTCTGAGACAGTTATCCGCCGGCGGCTTCAATACGCCACCAATGAGCTGCCCGGCGGCAAGATTGGATGGCGCTACGACCTGGCGATCCGGGAAGCCCGGCGTCATCCGGCGCCCCCAACCCCTCAGACCGATCTTTGGCCGCTCCTCGCCCAGATCCCGTGCCCCACGTTGGTGGTTCGGGGCATGGAAACCGACCTGTTGCCCGAAGAGGTCGCCCAGAGAATGGTGAGAGAATTGCCCCAAGGCCAATTGACGGAGATTCCCAGAGCCGGTCATATGGTGTTTGAAGACAACCCGGACGATTTCATTGCAGCGCTAAAACAGTTCTTGGATTAACTTAGGTTACCCAATTTTACGCATAAAAACATAAAAAATGGCATGAAAGGATACCCATATCCTTTCATGCCATTTTGAGCCAGGCGCAACGGCCAAGCAGCCGAAACGCCTGGCCTCGTGTTTAAATAACCAGTAACTGGCCAGGAGATGACCTGATGCCGCCAGAATCCTCTGGAAATGAACATCAACAAACCCCGGCGGAACTGGCGATGAAGATTGAAGATGTTGTTACCGGGCCGCCGCCGCAAGGAGACTTGGGTGAAGGCCTGACGTTTCGCACGAATCGGGGTGAATTGAACGGTATCCTCCACCGCTCGCCCGGCGCCAGCCAAGGGGTGGTATGGGTCTGCGGCGCCAGGGGAGGCTTCGGTGGTCCCGGCCCCGGAATCTACGAATACATGGCCGAGGAACTTCGAGACCGCGACATCACGTCCCTTCGCCTGGATTACCGGGAACCCAACAATTTGAACGAATGCGCCCTGGACCTTTTGACCGGGGTCTCGGGTTTAAAGGGTATGGGCTGCGGCCCCGTGGTGGTGGTCGGCCATTCATTTGGCGGAGCGGTGGTCATCGCCACCGCCGCCGCCAGCCCCTACATCTCCGGAGTGGTGTCGCTGTCGCCCCAAACCTACGGCGCAATGGGCGCGCCGCTGATCGCTCCCCGCCCCCTGCTGCTGGTCCACGGCAAGGCCGACACCCGCCTGCCTTATTCCTGCGCCGTGCAGATCCACCAGATGGCCCAGGAGCCAAAGAAGCTGGTCCTCTACGACGGGGCTGAACACAGGTTGGAAGAATGCAGGGAAGAGCTGCAGGAATTGTTGGGGGAATGGATACCAGAGACCCTGAGCGCAGCCGCTTAGCCACGGGCAATTTCTCAAGGAGATCCGAATGACCGACTCCGAATCCTCCAGCCAAATGGTGGATAGCACAGGCCAACCGCTGTCGAAAATGCCCGACTCGATATTGCCCACGACCAACGGAGTTGTTTTCAATGGCCGGGGTGAGGTTTTGCTCCAGAAGCGTTCAGATAACGGCTATTGAGGTCTACCCGGAGGGAAGGTCGACATCGGCGAATCGGTAGAACATGGCGCCGTCCGGGAGGTGCTAGAGGAGACCGGTCTTCACGTGACGGTGAACCGGTTGATCGGAATCTACTCTGACCCCGATAATTACTCCATTATGAGCTATCCGTGGGGCTTGGTGGTGCACTATGTGACCCTCTTGTTCGAGTGCGAATACCAGTCTGGCGAATTAAAGATTTCTGAAGAGAGCACAGACATAGGCTACTTCCCAGCCGAATCTCTACCGGATAAGACCCTCCCCTCTCACCACATTCGCATCAAAGACGCGCTAGCCAGGCAGGAGGCGCCGTTTTTGAAATAGACAGCGCCATCTCCCCAATGCCACCTATGTCATCCTGAACGCAGTGAAGGATCTGGTGCAGCGGGGCCTCCCCCCAGATTCTTCGCCTCTGCGGATGGCTCAGAATGACATGGGTTGAGATGGGGCATCACAAAGTGAGTCATTGTTCATGACCCGGCCACTGGTCTGTCTATTTAGAGTCCGCTTTCACCACTGAAAGAAATTCCAGCACCCGGCGGACGTATTTTTGCGGGGCTTCCGAATGGGGTTTGACCTCTCCCCAGTGGGCGTTGGGCACGAGGCGGTGAACCTGTTCCGCGATGGGCCGGGGGTGGATATCATTGTTGCCGGGCATGATCATGGTGGGGACTCGGATACTCTTTAGTGCGTCCTTGGTCATCCCCAGGCTGACGAATTGGCCGTCGAACAGGGCTGTGATGGTTGCCCGCATTACTTGGGCGAAGTCCTCAGGGTCCATCTTTTCCAACGTCTCGCGGTAGTCACCGTCGTGCTGAGCCCTCTCCGGGCTGAATGGTGAAAAACGGTCGTCCGGGTCAAATGCGCCGATGATAGGCGCGATACCCTGGTTCAGCGCCATATCCAGGCTTTTGAAAAGCTTGGCCGCCAGATATGCGTTGCAGATTACACCGCCGGCGATGTTGGACGGGAAGATTGCCCGAATCCTTTCGGGGCGGCGATAGGCGCAGCCGAAGGAGATAGCGGCGCCGAATGAGCCGCCGCCCAGGTAGGCTTGTTCGATCCCCAAGGCGTCCATCAGGTCGAACAGATCCTGGCAAACCATGTCCCAAGTCTGCACCACCATCGGACTGTTGGACTGGCCACCGAACCTGCGGTCATATGTGATGACACGATGCTCCTGGGACAACTCCTGAATCACGGGGAAATAGCTGTCGCCCCTGCCCTGTAATCCGCCGGCTGACAGAATCAGCGGAGGACCGCTCCCAGACTCCTCGTAGTAAATCTCAGCGCCCTGAACTTTAGCTGTAGGCATTTTGGTTTTCTCCTGGCCCGGTTATCTCGACCGGGGGGGAATTCCGCCAATTATAAAATGCTTGTTCGTAGCGCACAATGCCACGGGCCGGATCGAGCAGTATAGATTTAAGCGCAGGATTCCGGGGCGTGGTAAAATCCGGGCAGCGCCCATTAGCACAAAACGATCGGAGGAACTAAGCCCATGGCTTCCAACATAGTCTTGTCGAACCAGGAATTCAACGTAGTGGGAACACGGCCGATTCGCCACGACGGCGTTGATAAAGTTACCGGCAAAGCCCGGTATAGCGCGGATATACACCTGCCGGATATGCTTCACGGCAAGATCCTGCGGAGCCCCCACGCCCACGCCAGAATAAAATCGATAGACGCCAGCCGGGCTTTGGCGGCACCGGGTGTGAAGGCCGTGGTCACTTCTGCCGATTTCCCTCAACCCACCGGCAAACTAATGGACCTGGGTGAAGGGGCGATGGCCAACCCCAAGTGGATCACCAACAACCTCATGGCCGCGGACAAGGCCCTTTATAAAGGCCATGCAGTTGCCGCGGTTGCGGCTGAAACCCTGGCTCTGGCCGAAAGCGCGTTGGCTTTGATCGACGTTGAATACGAGGTCTTGCCTTCCGTAGTGCGAGCCGAGGAAGCTATGAAGGACGGCGCGCCCGTGTTGCACGAGCGGCTGGCCAACGTCACCGACTCCAATATTCGCGCCGGTGGACTGCGGTCGGACGACGACACCGAAAAGAGCACCAACATCGCCAACCGTTACGAATTTGAGGCCGGCGATATCGCCAAGGGCTTTGAAGAGGCTGACGTGGTGTTGGAGCGGGAGTACCGCACCTCTTCGGTTCATCAGGGATACATCGAACCCCACGCCGCCACAGCTATGTGGAACCCCGATGGCAAGGTGACCATCTGGTGCAGCAGCCAGGGGCACTTCCAGATCCGTGACAATTCCGCTTTGGTTTTGGGCATCCCGGTTTCCAACATCAAGGTGGTGCCCATGGAGATCGGCGGCGGATTCGGCGGCAAAACGGTCATCTACCTGGAACCCGTTGCTGCCATGCTTTCTAAAAAGACCGGACAGCCCGTGAAGATCGCCATGAGCCGTTCCGAGGTGTTCGAAGGCACCGGCCCAACTTCCGGCAGCTACATGCGCTTTAAGTTGGGAGCCAACAAGGCGGGACGCATCACCGCTGTCGACGCTACCCTCATGTACGAATCCGGCGCATATCCCGGAGGGCCCATCAACCAGGCGTTGCAATGCGTCATGTCGCCATATGACATCGCCAACGGCCGCCTCGAAGGGGCTGACGTGGTGGTAAACAAACCCAAGGCAGCCGCCTACCGGGCGCCGGGCGTCCCGGGCGCCGCCTTCGCTGCCGAGTCGATGATCGACGAAATGGCCGAAAAGCTGGGCATGGACCCGCTGGAGTTAAGATTGGCCAACGGGGCCAAGGAAGGGACACGCAGGATTCCCGGCCCCATGTTCCCCCGCATCGGATATCTAGAGACGGTTCAAGCCGCTAAGGAACACGAGCATTACCAGGCGCCCCTGTCCAAGCCTCGCAACGGAGGAAAAGTAGGCCGGGGCGTGGCCACCGGTTTCTGGTTTAACGGCACGGGCCCGGCCAGCGCCACCGCCACCGTGATATCCGACGGCACCGTGAGCTTGCTAGAAGGTTCTCCCGACATCGGAGGCAACCGCGCGGCCTTGGCCATGCAGGTGGCGGAGGTGCTCGGTATCGCCGCCGAGGACGTTAAACCCGCCATCGGAGATACCGACGCGGTTGGGTTCACTTCTTTGACGGCAGGCAGCGGCGCGACCTTCAAGTCTGGCTGGGCTTGTTACGAAGCCGCCAGCGACATCAAACGCCAACTCATCGAGCGGGCCGCCAGAATCTGGGATATATCCGCCGACAACGTGCAATACGAAAATGGCGTGATCTCCCACACTTCGGACCCCGAACTGAATTTCACCTTCAAGCAGCTAGCCGGCCGTCTCAACGGCACTGGCGGACCAATCACCGGCAGGGGAAACGTCGACCCAAAGGGCGTCGGCTCGGCTTTCGCCGTCCACATGGTGGATCTTGAGGTGGACGAAGAGACCGGCAAGGTGGATATCTTGCGCTATACCGCGCTACAGGACGTGGGCAAGGCGGTCCATCCCAGCTACGTTGAGGGTCAAATACAGGGAGGCGCTGTCCAGGGCATCGGCTGGGCGTTGAACGAAGAGTATTTCTTCAATGACAAGAACGAGATGGTCAATTCAAGCTACCTGGATTACCGGATGCCCACCAGCTTGGACCTGCCCATGATCGATACGGTCATAGTAGAAGTGGCCAATCCAGGCCACCCGTTTGGCGTCCGGGGCGTGGGCGAGGTGTGCATAGTTCCTCCCATGGCCGCCGTAGCTAACGCCATCCACAGCGCCATCGGCGTCCGGATGGAAAAATTGCCCATGACTCCAGGCGCCATCCTGGAAGCTCTCTGGGAAAATGGCAAATAGGCCCGTAGTTTAGACCCGTAGCCTAGGGTAGGGGCGCACGGCCGTGCGCCCCTAGAAACTCGGACGGAAACCCTGATTCTCCCCAAGCCGTCGTTTTCTCAGCGACGATTGTCGATGTAACAGTGGGTTCTTGAACCATATTACAGATACTATCATGCCACATAAGACTATAATACGTCTGTCTGGCGTAGCGCGAAACCCGGCCAATGGCTTTCCGGCCAGACTTCTAGGTCTTGGAACAACCCCATGGCAAACCGCAAATCCACCACCGCCTATCCGGCAACCCCACCGCATCATGACGGACCATCCGTCGATGCCATAATCAGTGAATTGGATGCCAAAAGACGCGAGATACTCGCCGCGCTGAGGGATATGGCCAGGTCCCTGCCAGGAGTCGACGAAAAGCCCGTATACGACGCCTTCTGCCAAGAGTGGACGCCCGCATATTACCTGGAAGGCTCCAAGGCCAAACGGCAACTATTCCACGTTCATGATTTTCCTTCAGGTTTGCGCGGAACTATCTTTGTGGGGGTAAGGACCCTACAACCGGTGTTGCTTGATGCCGCAACGGTTTCACCTCGCATGAAAAACGCCATTCTAGAAACCGCCGGGAGCCGGACCAAACAGGTCAGGGTTCCCCTGAATTCGCTGAATGACGCCGCTGCTTTCTGCGAGATGGTGCGGGTCAAGTGGGAGTATGAATAAGGGCGGCTGGGGTTGTAGTCCGGAACTGGCCTGGAGATAAATGAGGGTTGGTTGACAGACGTAGGGGCACGGCATCCCGTGCCCCTACGTCGTATAAATAATCGGTCTTACCCTCACGCCCTGTTAGAATCGACGAATATCGCAAGTTTACCACGGTGGGTGAGATATGGCCGGTTTCATACGGTTCCTTAGGTCGCTGAGATATGGCAGACGAAGGGCCAGCCTGGCTAGCTTCCAGAGGCTCACGTCACGGGCTGGTGCGGATGGGATGGTATCTGCCACGGAAGGGGCATTGGAGATACCAAGAGAGCCAGAAGGTGTCGAGTTGATGGAGGACATCTCGCAGGCGCGGTGGATTGAGGAACGCCTCCGCGCTGGGGCGGCCGCCAGTGGCGCCCACGAAACACTAGTGGGCTCGATCGTGCCTGAAGGATTTGCAGCCTACGCCCGTGTGTTCCGCCCTGCGGAACTGCGGGACTCGGGGCATCAACCGGTCCGGTGGTCCCCGGTCCGTTGGTCCACAGTGGCTTCATGGACCGGGCGGGCCGCCCATCCTCAGATGCAGTTCGAACGTATTGCGAACCTTTCCAAGCCCTACGAGGACCCACCGTGGGGTTCGTTTCCACGATATGGGTGTCTCCCGCCTGAAGAGTGCCGTACCATCGCCAACGTGCTCAGGGAATTCACCTCGACACCCAACCTCTGTTACTACTGCATTTGGGAAGGCTGGGGGTTCCTTGATCCGGGCCGCTATAAAAATGCGCGCCGGCTGAGCGTTCCGGGCCGAGGCTACCTGCTCTTTCGCGGCCCTCTGGATGCGGTCATGTCGTTTTTGGACCACATTCCCATTGGCTGTGCACAGTCGCCGAGCATTTGGTGGCCTGATGACCGCGCATGGTGTGTGGCAACGGAGATAGACAACCCCGACACATATGTTGGCGGGAGCGCCGCGTGTATCGGGCGCATCCTGAGTTGCCAGGACCTAGAAGCGCTCACTATAACGGTTGAGGCGCGAATCGACTTGGGCGGAGACACGATCAATACCTGAGAGACTCACGTAGATGGAAGCATAATTCCGGAAACGGCGGGTGGCCGGACCAAACAAGTCAGGATACCAATGAATACGCTGCTGCTTTCTGCGAGATGATGCGGGTTAAGTGGGAGTTTGAGCAGGGGCGGCTGGGGTTGTAGGTTTTAATTTTCCTGAATACCGGCAGAGGTTTGTTGAAAGCGGCGGGGGCACGGCATGCCGTGCCCCCGCCTCGTGATTAGGCACAATGCGGTTTTGCTCTAGGCCGTCGCTGTTTCCGCCACTGGCTTGTTAGTGGCGGGGTCGACCTCGAAAGGACTGTTCAGTTCCAGCTCTTTGCCTATCTCCCGCAATGCCGGGATGACCTCTTCGCCCATCAACCTCAAGCTGCGCATCTGGTCGTCGTGGCTCATCGCCCCGTCGCCGTCCCAGAAGAAGATGCTTCCCGGCCGCAGGTATTCCATGACGTGTCTTATCTTGGGTATCACGGTTTCGGGAGTGCCCGCTATGATGGTGTAGTCTTCGGCTTGCTCTTCAAAGGGCCTGCGGTTGGTCCCGAAACGCCCCAAGGGGCCGAACGCCGTTGCCGCTGTTTTTCGCGCCGAACGGGACGTGTGGCCGGGCAAACCTTGTATCGCTTGGTTCACCTGCCCTTCATTGCCCGAAAGGAATGGGTTGCTCACTCCGGAAAGGTACTTGCGGGCGACCTCTTCCGCTTTTTCGTCGGTCTCGTCAACGTGGACCTTCCAGAGGTAGGCCACGTTCTGGGTGCCAGACTCATACCCCAACTCGGCCGCGGTGTCGTGGTACAGTTCGAAGGCCTGTTTGGTGGGCTCTAGTTTGGTGGCCAAAAGCACCAGCGGATAGCGGTGCCCGGCGGTCCATTTGATGGTCTCTTCGCTGACCGTGGAGGGGATCCATATCTGCGGATGGGGTTGCTGCAGTGGCCGGCACCAGGGATTGACGTACCGGTAGTGGTAATGCTTTCCTTCCCATCGGAACGGGCCGGGCTGGGTCCAAGTCTTGATTATAAAGTCGTGGGCCTCTTCGAACCGCTCCCGGTTGTAGTGGGGAGGGGCGTTGTGGGACCAGCTTTCCCGGCCTCCGCCCCGGACAAACCCTGAAACCAAGCGTCCGTTGGAGATCATGTCGATCATGGACAGCTGTTCCGCTAGAAAGAGGGGGTCTTCCCAAATCGGGAGGACGTTGCCCAGGATGACGATCTTAGCCTTGCTGGTTTGGCGGGCCAGGATGGATGCGCCCACGTTGGTGACACCCTGCATGCAGAAAGGCGTGCTGTGGTGCTCATTGAGCATCAGCGCATCGAAGCCCATCTCCTCGGCGTATATCTTTTCGTCAAGATAGCGGTTGTAAAGCTGGGCGCCAACTTTCGGGTCGTAGAGCTCGTTGCTTATGCCCAAGTCCGTGCTCTGAGTACCCATCAGGCCCGTGGAATCATCCTGCCAGGGTTGCTCCGTAAAATGACCGATTAACATGATTAGCCCTCTCTAAGCGCCTGTTCCAGATGAGGTTCCAGATACGGCAGTTTAGCATTAGGCGTGAAGGCATGTCCAGCTGATCAGCCTGGGCATGCGCTGGTAATAGTTCTGACGACTGTCTATTATGGCCCGGTGGCAAAGCTGTATTGAAATCAAAACGGGCCCGCCCGGCATGCTAGAACCGGATTGGCGTTCGCCCAGTTGATTGTGAGGAGGCTACCGTGCCGACGATAAGACCAAACAGAGCAAAGGAAAAGTTAGCCGCGGGGCAGGCGGTCACCACCATTTCAGGCCTATCCAGCAGCGAGATCATCGACTTTATGGGTCCTTTGGGTTTTGACGCTGCCTGGATCGAAGGGGAACATGGCTCGGTGACGTGGGAACAGTTGGGTGACATGACCAGGGCCTGCGACCTGTGGGGCATGGCCTCTATCACCAGGGTCACCGCCAACGAACCCTGGCTCATCACCCGCACGCTGGACCGTGGCTCAATGGGAATCGTGGTCCCCCACGTCAACACCAAAGAAGATGCTGAAAAGGCGGCCAAATCGGCCAAGTACGCGCCGCTTGGTTACCGGGGCATGTTTGGCGGACGCCAATCCTACGGTGTCGGCGATTATTTCCACCAGGCCAACAACCAGACTATGGTGATTGTCTTGATGGAAGAAGATGTTGCCCTAAAAAACCTGGATGAGATCTTGGAAGTAGACGATATCGACGTGTTTTTCGTTGCGCCGTCGGATTTGGCCCAAACCATGGGTCACATCGGGAATCCCGGTCATCCGGAAGTTCAAAAAGCAATCGACGATGCAATCTCCAAGATAATTGCCGCCGGGAGAGTGGCTGGCACGTTGGTCAACGATGAGAATGTAGCCCGCTACCTAGAGCAGGGAGTCAGATTCACCATGACTTCCTGGAATGCTTGGGTGGCCCGAGGCGGGGCGGCGTTTCTTGAGAAAGCGGCAGACGCGGAGATCTAAGCGGATACGTTCAGGGTAGGGTTCCTAATCAGGGTAGTTCGGTGGATGGGACTCTGTCTCGGATGTTTGCGTTCAGCGGCATCAACACCAAAGCTCCCGCCATAAACAAGACCCCGCATCCTACCAATAGCGCAGAGTAACCGGAAAAGGCATGGGAAAACCCTAGAAACTCAACGGTGGGCTGTAGACGATTGAGCAAGTCGATTCCCGGCCCCAGGACCTTGGCCACGGCGGCGCCACCGATGGTGGCAAGGTTGACCAAGCCCATGTGCATAGCCTCGCGGCCGGATGTGCCCAGGTCGTTGGCTAATGCCCAGTTAGCGCTGAGCAATGCGCCGACGGAAAACCCGACCGCGCTGGCTATCGCGAGAACTTGCCCGGTGCTGTCCGCGGAAAGCATCCATATGGTGGACACGGCAGCCCCTGTGGCTCCGGCCAATATGATGGGTTTTCGCCCGGTGCGGTCAGAGATCCATCCTGTCAGGTAGACGCTCAATGCCAGGGCGCTGCCGATGACCAGGATCATCCTTCCCGCCGCCTGGGCAGGGTTATCCGAACCGGCCACGTCTTTCAGGAAAAACATGCCATAGGTTTGGAAGGCGGAGATGGAGGTAATGATCAGGATTCGGGATACCAGGAACCGTTTTAGCTGAGGATGCAGCCTCGATCTCCGTTCCGGTTGGGCGGGCGGCGGCTCCGGCCTTGCCTTCCGCCTGGCGATCACCGCCGACGATGTTATCCCCGTGGTGACCAGCATGCTTGCGCCCAAGACCCCCAGGGCCAACCATATCCAGACACCTGGTTTCGACCCGGCGGCAAATCCCAGCAACTCGCCCGCCAGGGAGATTAGCAACAACGCGCCTATGGCGTCGGACAGGATCTTGTAAGACGATGCCATGCCTATACGGTGGGCGGGCACCAAGTCTTGGATCAACGCCTGGTATGGTCCGTACCCGATATTGATACTTCCTTGGATGAATAACCAGGCCACCAATAGCACTGTGAAATTTGGCGCCAGGCCCACCCACAACAGGCCCAAACAGAGCAACGCGCACCCGCCCAGCAGGTAGGGGACCCGCCTGCCTAGCGGTGACCGTGTCCGGTCGCTGAGGGGAGCGATGCCTAACTGAACCACAGCCGCTACGAGGAGGCCGCTAAAGCCAAGTAAACCCAAGTACGTGTTTTTTAGCTCGTCGGAAACCAGTAACAGGGTCAATGCGGGTAGGATCATTACGTCCATGGTCAGCCCGATGCCATTCGAACCGAAGCCAAAGGCGCTCAACCGCAGCAATGCCAGGTTGCCCCATTGGGGCTCCCGTTTTTCTTCCGCCACTGGGGTGACTACCCCCCACTCCCAACTTGCCTCAGATACGCCGAGGCCGAAAAACCTAATGGTAGTTTATAATACATCCCGCGCTCCTTTGCCAAGTCTGATTCCAACGGTGATTTTCACTGATTCGCGAAGATCGGCAAGGGAATACAGAATGGCAATCTGTTCGCGCCCTCCAATTTTGGCGAATCTCCTGGAGAGCACACCGGCTTGAACCAAAACCCAGACGATTTAAAGATTTGCTCGCTGTTGCCCAGCGGGACCGAGATTCTTTTCGCGCTTGGCCTGGGCGGCCAGGTCGTGGGCGTTAGCGACCTGTGTGATTATCCCCAGGCCGCTAGGGATAAACGGATAGTGTCGCGCAGCAAAATAGACGCCGCTGGTTTATCCAGCGACCAAGTGGAAGAAGAGATGCGGCGGTTGTTGGAGGCGGGGGAAGAGCTATTTGAGTTGGACCGGGATTGGCTATACAGCAATCCAGTCGATGTGGTGCTAACCCAGGACCTGTGTTATTTTTGCGAGGTGAACGCTGGTCAGGTTATGAGAGCGGTGAACGGGATTTTGCGGGAACCCCGGGTAGAGGTGCTTCAGCCCAGGACGCTGCGGGAGATATTGTCCAGCATACGGCAGATCGGGATCGCTTGCGGGGCCGTTGAGGCCTCTCGCCGGTTAGTCGAGGAGCTCGAAGCGAGGATTTCCACTGTGGTCACAGCAGTGGCCAGTTCCCATACCAGACCGCGGGTATTTTCCGTTGAAGGGGTCAATCCCTTGGTCATCGGAGGTCACTGGATTCCTGACCTCCTGACGACGGCTGGGGGCAGCATGACGGTGTACCCTACGGGATGCCCGGCCAAGCGGATCGACTGGCATGAAATCGTGGATTACGGCCCTGAAATACTCTTCATCGATCTATGCTCTTCGGATTTGGACCGAAACCTCAGAGAAGTCCCTTGGCTGGCGTCTCAAGATGGTTGGAAGGATTTGCCCGCAGTCCGAACGGGCGAAGTCTACCTGATTGATCACGTATATTTTAGCCGGCCGGGCCCCAGGGTGGTGCAGGGCTTGGAAATCCTTGCGCAACTGACTCATCCAGACATATTTCACGGGTTGGTCCCCCCGGATTCTGTACTCAAATTGGACCCGGCGATGGCACGTGGAACCAGCCCAGAGGAGATCAACCGTTGTTTTCGGCCGTATCCAGGCTGATAGCCGCCTGTATGCCGCATCGTCTTGGCGCTGGGAATAATAAGTGGTTATAATAATCGAAAATCCAGGGGGTAGGTTGCACGGTGGTCACAAAAGAAGAATTTAGAACGGCCATGGGGAGTTTCGCCACCGGAGTGACTGTGATCACAACCAATGATGAACACGGTCAGCCCCATGCCATGACGGCCAATTCCTTCACATCGGTCTGCTTGGAGCCTCCAGTGGTATTGGTTTGCGTGGCCCACAGCACCAATACACATGGGATATTGGCCGAGACAGGCCAGTTTGGCGTGAATGTCCTGGGGAAAGATCAGCAGGAAATAGGCGCTTATTTTGCCAAACGCCCCGAGGATAGAACGGGAGGCGTGGATTACAACTTCAGCCGGGGAGAGGACGGTTTACCTGTCTTGGAACGTTCCATGGTGTATATGGGATGCCGGGTCGTTGGTTCCCACGTTTACGGCGACCATACGGTATATCTGGGCGAAGTATTGGAGATACGCCGGGCCGATACCGAGACGCCCTTGCTGTTTTTCAACAGCCGGTGGTACGACCCCGCCGGAGATTAGTCCAAGGGTCGCCTCTGCATCATTTTAGGCTGGCCATGAACCTTTCAATTTGGTCGTTCACCCTTTGGTATCGCTCCAGCTGCACGTAATGACCGCCGCCATCGATTACTTCGTGCTGCGCCCCGGGTATATTTTCAGCCAAATATTGGGTGAATTTGACCGGAGTAGCGAAATCGTCGGCGCCGCACATCACGTGGGTCGGCAGGTCGATCTTTTGAACTTTGTCCATGACGTCAAACTGGTCGCAAGCCTTGAGGTCGTTTAGCTCAACCTGTGGGCCGATCTCGAGGGCACGCCGCATCAAAACCTGATTGATGTCATCTTCTACGTCTTTGTAGATCTCTCTGCGGCTTTCCAGCCATTCCGAGTTGTCGTCCACGGCGTTTTCGCATTCCTGTATATACCGTGGTTCCACTTTTAACCGGGCGCCGGTGCCGATGAGGATCATTCCCTTCAACTCATCGGGATAACGAAGTGCGTATTGCAACGCGATGGCCCCGCCCATGGAGTGGCCGCAGAGAACCACGTCTTTGTACCTGCGGGCGGTGTTGAATCCCCGGACCCAATCCACATAGCGGTCGATGCTGTTGCAAGCTTTGCCGGTTGGGTGGCCCGGCAGATCGATAGCCTTCGAGTTGCGGAAATGTCTTAATTGATAGTAAAAGGAAAGGCTAGACGCCCCCGCTCCGTGGACCATAACCAATTTCATTTGACTTTCCTCCAGAAAAAACGATTAGCAGATGACGGTTTGTTAAATATGATGTGTCACGTGGCTAAGCGTAGCTAGCCGAAAGCGGGTAAAACATTGTTGGATAAAACAATAGAATTCGCTGTTAGGCTGCTGACGGGAAAGCTGCTGGATAGCTATGAGTCACCAGACGCGTCACATAGGGCATTATCAATAATTTAGTTGAAACCCAGTTCAATGTATGTAGGATGAATGCTTTGTTTTCTGTAGGAAAACTACCGACAAAAGATGAGGACCAATTGGAATCCCGCTGTCATTTCTAGTTCATATAAACGGTTAATCGGCTAGGCCACCTGTCGATTTTCCAACGATGTAGTGAATCAGTCCAAGGGTGTTGCGTATTGCCGGTTCATTTACAGAATCACCGTACGTAATATTGCACGCGGATAATTATCAACATTCCACCTATAATATTACTACGGCGTACCGCTTAATGTACAGGAGGTGAACTAGTTTGGCTTGTATGTTGGCGATGGTCCTGCGCCCCTAAGAAATCGCTCCATTCTCCAAGGGGGAATCCGTGACGACGCACTTGCGGGCCGTTCCAGTTCGGAAACGGCCCGCAAGTGGGGAAATAGACAGTTTATTTTGCAGCCGGGGAGCCGTTATTGGCGCTGTGCCCGTTGGACGCCCCGTTGCCAGAGGCGCTGCTTGTACCGTTAGCGGCGCCATCGCTCAATTTCCGGTCGGTTTCGTGGAAACAGGCGATGGCAGCCACGAAGTCGTCGTCCTCGCGGCCTCGCCACACTATGACTCCCTGGGTGTTTCTGCCGGTTACCCGCACGTCTTCCAAAGTGATTCTTTGCATCTGAGCCTGAGAGGAGATGATGAATATCTCCTGGCCGGCTGTGTCTGGGACTACCCGAGCGGCGGCTACGGGGCCCCCTTTATCAGTCACCCGAAACGTCCGCACACCCTGGCCTCCGCGCTTGTGCCGAGGATAGCTGGACAGAGGAGTGGACTTGCCGTATCCGTTCCGGCTGACGATCAACAGGTGGGTGCTGGGCGCCGCGATGCCCATTGCCACGACCCGGTCCTCTCCAATAAGCCGCATTCCGCGGACGCCGCCGGCGGAACGGGACCGTGGAGTGAGCCCCGAAACCGAGAACTTGATGGCCTGGCCTTGTTCGGACACCATGATGACGTCTCTCGTTTCGTCTGCCTGGCCAACGCTGACCAATTCGTCTCCCGGCTCCAGGTCCATGACAATTAGGCCCGATGGTCTGATGTTGACGAGTTGTCCGGTCTTTAGCGCTTTCACCTCCCCCAATCTGGTGGCGAGGATCAACTGGTAGTCGTCCTCCTTGGGATTGTTGATGGCCAGCATGGCCTGGATCTGCTCACCCCGAGCCAGCGGAAGCAGGCTCACCAAAGGCGCTCCGCGGGTTGTGCGGGTGGTGTTGGAATTGATCTGGAAAGCCCGCAGCGGATACACCCGGCCCCTGTTGCTGAAGAAAAACAGCGTTTCATGGGTGTCCACCACCGCCAGGTCCATAAGGGCGTCGTCTTCCCGCGTGGCCATCCCAATAACGCCTTTGCCGCCCCGGTGTTGGGTGCGGTAGGTGTCGATTGGCACCCGTTTGATGTAACCCCGTTGGCTTAGCGTGATGACTACGTCTTCGTTAGGTATGAACTGTTCGTCGGTGGCGCCCTGCAATTCGGCTTCATCGATCATTGTGCGCCGGGCGTCTCCGTAGTCCTTTTTTAGCTTACGGGTCTCTGTCTTAATTGCAGCCATGACCATTTCAGGACTGTCCAACAAAGCCTCCAAGTCCGCTATGGTCTTGACCAGATCTTCGTGCTCCTTTTCCAGCCGTTCCCGCTCCAGACCCGCCAAACGCCTTAGCTGCATGTCCAATATGGCTTGGGCTTGGACCTGTGTAAGGTCTAATTGCTCCATAAGACCGGCCCGGGCGGTTTCAACATCGGCCGAACCACGTATGATCGCCACAACTTCGTCCATGCGGTTCAGGGCCAAAAGCAGGCCTTGAACCACGTGGTCCCGGTCTTGGGCGCGTTTGAGCAGGAATTCGGAACGCCTGCGAATGACCTCTTGACGGTGGGCGATGAACAACGCCAAGCATTGCTTCAGCGCCAGCACTTGTGGCTGGCCATCCACCAGCGCCAGCATGATGGTATTGAACGACGTGCGGAGACTGGTGTGTTTAAACAGATTGTTGAGGACGATGTTTCCCTGGGCGTCTCGCCGTAGTTCTATGACGATCCTCATACCGTGGCGGTCCGACTCGTCCCGAATGTCGGAGATTCCCTCGATCCGTTTTTCCCTCACCAGCTGGGCCATTTTTTCGACCAAGGTCGCCTTGTTGACCTGGAATGGGAGTTCAGTGATGATGATCTGTTCCCGGCCGCCCACTCGCATCTCTTCAATCTCGGTGGCGCCTTCCATGATGATGCGGCCCCGGCCGGTCGTGTAGGTATCCACTATCCCCTGTTTGCCGCGAATCAGTCCGGCGGTGGGAAAGTCGGGTCCCAAAACGAACTGCATCAACCGCTCGTTGGTTGAGTCTGGATGGTCCACTAGGTAGCATATCGCGTCACAAACCTCGCCCAGGTTATGGGGAGGTATGTTGGTGGCCATACCCACGGCGATTCCGGTGGCGCCATTGATCAGCATGTTGGGCAGGCGAGCCGGCAGAACCGTGGGTTCCTGCATCGAATCGTCGAATGTGGAGCTGAAGTCCACCGTGTCCAGGTCTAAGTCGGCCAACAGTTCTTCGGCGATGGGGGCCAATCGGGCTTCCGTGTACCGCATCGCGGCCGGAGGGTCGCCGTCTACGCTGCCAAAGTTGCCTTGCCCCGTCACCAGGGTGTAACGCAGGGAGAATGGTTGGGCCATCCGCACCAAGGAGTCGTACACCGACGATTCTCCGTGGGGGTGGTATTTCCCCAGCACCTCGCCGACTATCCTGGCGGTTTTTCGGTATGTCGTGTTGGCCCGTAGACCCATCTCCTGCATGGCGTAGAGGATGCGCCGTTGCACCGGTTTCAGACCATCGCGAACATCTGGCAAAGCCCGGGCCACGATCACGCTCATGGCGTAGGTCAGGTACGAGGTGCGCATCTCTTCTTCGATGCGAACGGGCCGGCTGCCCTCAGCAGGTGGTATAGGGGCGGTAGTTACCATGGTTTACTCCTCCTCTCCACATCCCTAGTTTCAGTTGTTTCGGGATTTTCCAAACGCAGGTCTTTTCCAGGCAACGCGGTCCACGGATATCATACGGGGACTCTAGATGAACCTACGCCGCCTTTTTGGCGGTTCTTCGGTCAGTTAATTCGACCCCAGCGGAGGCAGGAGTGCGTTAATAGGCCCTAGAAACTCGGACGGAAACCCCGATTCTCCCCAAGTCGTCGTTTTCTTAACGTCGATTATCGATGTAACAGTGGGTTCTTGAACCGTATTACAGACACTATCATGTCACATAAGACTATAATACGTCTGTCTGGCGTAGCGCGAAACCCGGCCAATGGCTTTCCGGCCAGACTTCTAGCGGCTAGGCATTTGATCCTTGCCTCACGCCGGGACTCTCTCCTGATAGGCTTCCGCCCTTTCATGGAAGGCCGCGAACAGATTAGCGAATATTCCGGGAACCTCTTTATGCCTTTCTGGATGGCACTGAAGCCCGATCACCCAACTATGCTCTGGGCTTTCCAGACCTTCTATCAGACCATCTTCCACGGAGTAGGCAGTGGTCATCAATCGGGGCGACCTCTGGGCTTCATACAAGCCTTGGTGGTGTATGCTGTTGACCTTGAAGATGCCAGCCATGCCGATGACCGCCGCGGCCTTGGAGCCCGGAGAAAGGTATACCTGGTGGGACATGATTTCTCTCGATCCGTCCTCATTGCGGTTTTGGGGCGGGTTCCGGTGGCCGGGCAAGTCTTGGATCAACTGGCCACCGCAGGCGACGTTTAGCATCTGCATCCCACGGCATATCGCCAGGACGGGCAGGTCATGCTCCAGAGCGTGGTTGATAAGGCGTAGGTCCAAGTCGTCCAGCGGCCTGTTGAATTCGAGACCGGCTAACGGCTCAGGTTCCTGGAAATATAACGCGGGATCGACGTCTGGTCCCCCCGGAAGCATCAACCCACTCACCCCACCCATCAAATCCGCTGTTGACCGGCGCCCATCTCTTTCCGGGGTCAGCAAACGCATCTCCGCGCCTAAAAGCTCCATTACTTGAATGTAGCGCCTTGCGTTGCGGGGGCCGGAAGAAGCAATTGCGATAACCGTCATACGATATAATATTGTACCCGAAACAGAGGTGGAGATACAATTGAGTTGACGCCGGTTTCCGGCTCTAAACGCACTGCGGCCCGCGCCGGCCCGCGGTGGCGCCGGGGCGATCGGATGGCATGCATGACTTTGCTTGCCACGACGGATTTTGGTAAGCTAGACGGGCGAGTCAAAGAGATTCAATCCTGCGGATTTGGTGGGAAGAAAGGGATGAAAGAAGTCATAGAAGAGGCGGTCAAGCTCTCTAAAGAGGGCCAACCCTGCGTATTAGCCACGGTGGTGCGGACCAAAGGGTCTACGCCACAGAAAGCCGGCGCCATGCTCTTGGTGCGCCAAGACGGCACGGGAGTGGGCACCCTGGGCGGAGGATGCGTAGAGGGCGACATATGGTTTGCCGCCAAAGAGATTCTCAGACAGCATGGCGGACCTGAATTCAAGGATTACTACCTGAACGAAGATATCGCCGCCAGAGACGGGTTGGTTTGCGGCGGCACCATGTACTTTTACCTGGAGCCCCTTTGGGAGCCCCAAGACTTTTCGTCCATTGGCAGCGAATTGGTGGCCGCCTATGAGGGGGGAGACGCCGTCGGCCTGGCCACGGTGGTCAACGTGGCCGAAGGTTCCGGCAGCAGTGTGAGCCTGGGCGCCAAGTTGCTTTTGCGCTTGGACGGAACCGTCGTAGGGACTTTGGGCGACACCACGTTGGATGAGCAAGCGATTGAGGCGGCCCGGAAGGTGGCCGAAGTTGGCAACACCGAGTCATTCACCACTAGCACCGGCGCCGAGATCTTTGTCGAAGGATTCACCACGCCGCCAACGTTGGTGATGGTTGGTGGAGGCCACGTGGGCAAAGCCACCGCCGATCTGGCCCACTCGTTGGGTTATCGGGTATACGTGGTGGACGACCGCCCGGAGTTCTGCAACAAAGAACGTTTCCCCAATGCCGAGGAAACCGTGGTCACTCCCTATGGCAAGTGGGCTGACCATGTCTCGATCAACGTCAACAGTTTCATTGTTGTCGCCACACGAGGACACCGGTTCGATGACATGGCTCTGGAATCGGCCCTGGGATCCAAGGCGAGATACATAGGCCTGCTGGGCAGCCGCCGTAAAACCATCATGATTTACCGACGCCTGATAGAGCAAGGCACATCTGTGGAACGCCTTAGGGACGTTCATGCTCCAATCGGGCTGGATATAGGCGGCCTGACTCCGGAAGAACTGGCGGTAAGCATCATGTCGGAGATCATCATGGTGCGCCGGGGTGGCAAGGGCGGTCCCATGGGCATGGATGAATGGTTCATAGAGCGGGCCGCCAGCAGCGCCCAAAGAGCGGTGGAAGTCTAAACTTCCCTAACGTCGAGACTATTTTCATCTCAAATAGGCGACTATCCCGCAAAATGGTTTGACAGGCTCACCAACAACGGAATAAGTCTTCCCTTTCGTTCGTCCTGAGCCTGTCGAAGGATTGCCTATCGTGGAAGCGAGTTTTTGAGGTAGTTTCCAAATGGGGCCTAAAGTGGGACCCACGATCGCGATACTCCTTGCGGCCGGCGAAAGCCGCCGCATGGGACAGTTGAAAGCCTTGCTGCCTTGGCAAGGGTCAACTTTATTGAAGCACCAGGTAAATGCGCTGCTTGAGGGTGGGGCTGACCACGTCGTGGTGGTGGTGGGGCACCGGGCGCCCGAACTGGAAGCCAAACTTCAGGGAATGGACCTGGTGTCCTGCGCCCTCAACCCCGATTACCTGCAAGGCAAGACCACCTCGCTCAAGGCCGGCTTGCGGGCCGCCCAAGTCCTTCAACCGGGTCTGATCCTGATCTTGAACGTGGATCAACCCCGCAGGCCAGAGACCATCAAGGATTTGTTGCAACACCATCTGGCAGGCGACTCGCTCATTACCATCCCCACCTTCAACGGCAAAGGAGGGCACCCCATCGCCATTGCGTCCGAATTGTTTCCAGAAGTGGGGAACATAGAAGAGGGCAGCGAAGGCCTCAAAGCGGTGACCCGGCGCCACGAGAAATCTACTGTCCGGGTGGATCTGGGGGCGCCGGAAATCCTATGGGACCTGAACACGCCCGAGGATTATCAAGCGGCCATTTCCGCCCAGGAATAGATTCGGGTCCTTCGCTGCCAGGCCCAGGCCTCTTCCAGGGATTGGGGTGTGTCTCATCCGTCGGGCGGCCCGTTTTAGGCTGTGCTGCGCTCCACAGTTCCGGTGGCGGGTATCAGCAGAGAAATCACCCATCCGGCAAAGAACATGGATGAGGCGAAGTAGAACCCGGCGCGCCAGCCAAATCCGGTCTCAAATGGCACACTGAACCCGAATGCACCGGTAGGCAATGATCCCACCAAAAGACCTACAGCCAGCAGAGCAACCACTCCGAAGGCCGAGTTGCTGCCCCACATCAACCCGATGAACGTGGCCTCCAATCCTTTCCCTTCCGCCACGTCTGTCGCCGCCGCTTGGGTCAAAGAGTTCACCGCGAAATGAACCAATCCAAATAGGGCCACAAAAAGCGTCATCCATGCACCGGATCCGCCGAAAGCGATGCCCAACGGTATTAATACCGAAACAGCCATAATGAGAGAGATCACGGGTTTCCGGCCGATCCGGTCGGAAAGCTCTCCGAAGAGGGGCCCGCTAACGACACCTGGAGCCGCCAACAGAGCGATGTGGATGCCGACAGCCAAGGATCCTTTGCCCAGTCCTCCTTCCGCCAAACTCCTAGAGAGATAAAGTGGGATGGTGAACATCACGCCCACGTCGCCCATTCCCCTTACCGCCGATACGATGAAGATGGGCCACATGCCTCCGCCTTTGAAGACTTCGCGCATGCTGCGCAACTGTTTAAAGAAGCTATCCCGGACGGCCACGCCTTCGACCTTGGGATCGCCTACATTTTTCAAAATCACCAGAATGCCGATGGCGAGGAGAATCAGTACCGGGGTTCCGCCTCCCATGATCCACTGCCATCCCACATAGCCCATCAGCGTACCCACCGCCAAAGGGCCTATCCAGTCTCCTACGTTGCCCATGGACCGGTGCAAGGAGATGAATAATCCCCGCCGCTCTGGGTACCTCCGGGCCAGAAGGCCCAAGGCCGGTGGGTGCCATAGGGCGCTTCCGGCAGATGCTACGGCCAGGGCCGCCAAGATCAATCCATAGGAAGGCGAAACGGAGACCAGGAGATACCCGACGCCGATGAGTCCCATGCTAAAAGCCAGGACGAAACCCACCCGGTGTTGGAACATGTCGACCAAAAACCCGCTGCCCATGCTGACCAGCCCGCCTGAGAGACGGCGGGTGGCCATAAGTAATGCTCCCTGGATCGGCACCAGGCCCAAACTGTCGTAGATGGCCGGGAGGAACACTTGAAAACTGTTGGCGTACATGTGTTCCAGGCCGTGGGAACTGATGACCGTGGTGGCCATCACGGAATTCTTAGTTCGAGCGGGTTGCGGTTCCGAGTCGATTAGGGTTCCCGGCCGCTGAAGGGCTTCAGCCACGTTTCGAGACCTGCCTTGTTTCGGATGTTCTTAGATGATTATTAAACGTGCTAAGTATCCAAAACGATGATGGGGCGAGTATACACCTGCAATCCTACCGGTCAAAGTGGAATCCCGCGCATATGTACTCGAATGGTGGCCCGGACCCCCCGCCGATTTCCAGCCTGAGCCGCCAGTTGCGGCAGGGCCGAAGCGCCCATTGGGTGTAACCGATTCGGCCTGTATAATTGGTGTATGAGAAACTGGATTGCTAAGAACCAATGCGGATTTTCGGCGACGAAGCAGGCCCGTTGCGAGCCCTGATTCTGGCCGATATCCACGCCAATTTGGCGGCCCTCAACGCGGTGATCGACGACGCGCGGGCTAGGGGAGGCTTCGACGCGGTCTGGTGCTTAGGAGACACCGTTGGCTACGGGCCGGACCCTAACCGTTGTCTGGCGATCATCCAGGAGTATCCGCTGGTCGTCGTGGCTGGCAATCACGATTTCGCGGCAGTGGGAAAACGCTCCACTGACGATTTTAGCTACGCCGCCAAGGCGTCGGCCGAATGGACGAAAGGCCAACTGTCCAAAGCGTCTACGCAATTTGTGGAGAATCTTCCCTTAACGGCTATAGCAGAGACGTTTACCTTGGTTCATGGAACGTTGCGCGACCCGCTGTCCGAATACCTGTTGGACGAAGAAACGGCGTCGGCGAATTTTAAAATGATGGAAACCGATTACTGTATCGTGGGACATTCCCATTTGCCATTTATCTGGTCTGAATCCCATGGGGATCAGGGCGGGCCAATAGGGCCGGAGTTTCTCGAGTTTACCGAGGACCAGGTCTTTCCAATGCCTGAAAGCCGTTCTATCTTTAACCCCGGAGGCGTGGGCCAGCCAAGGGACCGGGACCCCAGGTCTAGCTACGCGGTCTACGATAGCCAGGAGGGCGCCATCCGGCGTCACCGGGTAGCCTATGATATAGCTGCGACCCAAGAAAAAATGCGCAAGGCCAAACTGCCCGAATACCTTATCGACAGGCTGAACCATGGACATTGATGGCGCCGGCTATGAGGCGCCGTCCAGTTCCTCAACAGTCCTTGAGTAAAAATCTCGTTGACAACCCAAGTCGTTTCTTGATAGTTTCATGCGGGATGTTCGCGCAGGCATCCTTCCCTCCCCTGGCCCGCTAGCTCAACTGGCAGAGCAACTGACTCTTAATCAGTAGGTTCCCGGTTCGACCCCGGGGCGGGTCACCAACTTTTAGGCACGAAAAAGGCCCCTGGAGAAGTCCAGGGGCCGTTGCTATCTCAGAAATGCCCACCAAATGGCCACCAAATTTAGGCAAGTGAATGGGAGGACAAGATGAAAAGAAGGAGTCTAGTCCCAAGGAAGCGGAGACAAAGTCCAGTCGCCAAGCAAGAAAAGACGCCATCGACGTTGCCAAGGCGGCAGCCAGCTTTACTCCAGTCGGGCTAATACTCGCCGCTCATAGCCTAGCAGAAAGCGGGCGAAGACTAACGAAATCAGCACCCAAGGCGGCAAGAGCGTTACACCGCCGGGGAATAAGAAAAATCCGGAGACTTCTCCCCTAAATTACGTTGGGATCCTCGACGCCCACCCTGACTAAAAGTTAAGTGCGTACTGGGAGATTGGTAATGGGCCTCGCAGATTACCTTACTATTGGCGCCCTCGTTCTTAACTTTTTCGCCCTGCTTTTCGCCGGTTACCAAACCCTTGCGAGTCGAAAAGCGCTTGGTACTGCGAGAGAAAGTATCGACCTAACAAGAACATCTCGCTACTTGGAATATTTGCCCGAAGCTGGGTGGATTATTCAGGTAAACGTAAGTTTAGAACGGTGGCGTAGCGACCTGCAGTCATCTGTTGAACTGCTTGCTCAGTCCACCAAGGAAAAAAATGGTGAAATTCTTCGCCAAATTGCCACCAACACCCGTGAAACCCCCGCTGGTTTAGTTCCCAAATTCGTGTATGAGCACGCGCCTGACTGGCTGCGCGAGCTTCTAATGGCAGGCGCACAGGTGACGGTTGCACCGGGGGAGCTGAGGTAGCTAACGCTCGTTCCGCAGTGGTCAGGAAGGCTAGGCCATCGCTATTTTCAGGATCAATGGCGAGGATATCCTGGGCACGCTCACGAACAACATCCCATTGCCGTTGGATGATTGCTTGATCGGCTTCATCAAGGAGACGTTCAATGTGCCGTTGGAGTCGCTCGCTGGCCATGATGGGGAGATAGTACGTCGGCGGGAGTCACTTGTCCATTTGGGCAGGACTACGGGAGCCTTCGAAGCAAGCCAGGGAAACCCCCGCTGTACCCAGGCGCTTACGGGACGCAGCCGCCCTAGTGACGTCCATTAACACTGATTCTGTTAGTTTTCTCGGTTCCAGATTTCGACCTTGGCGCCATCGATCAAAGGCTGAAGGCCTTGATACCATCGTTCGTAGGCGGCCTGATATTCGGCGTTTTCAGATGCAGCCCAAAAAATTTGCTCCAAAGCCCCCAGGTTTTCCGCGTCGAATTCCCAAACCACGGTGTCAGTATCCCCGCTGAAAAAATCGGTGTAAATTCGAGCGGTAGGCCCACCTGCCCTTTCGAACACCGGTTGAAATTCCTTCATTTTCTCAACCACGCCACCGGCCTGGCCGGGTTTGGCGCGAAAGACCCGCCTCTGGATTATCATCGGGCGCACCCCATAGTTTACCGATCTTCTCCACGGCTCGCCGTAACCGGCTTGACCAGCTTGGACTCTAGCGACTGAACCGCCACTAAATTTCATAAAACTTCCCCCTTTTCGGAATTAGGCCAGGACCATTTTCTTCCTCGCTGCGCCACTTCGAGCCTCTAATATCGATTTAATTCCTGACACCAAGGAGGGGGTGGAACGAATGCAATAACGGCAATCTGTCGTTGACTCGCACAGGCCGCTTCTCGGTGAGGCCGATGGGCCCTTAACCCGAATCCACCGATAGAGGGCGTGTCGCGACAGGGCGGATAGGGAAGGAAGTGCTCCTCTGAATCTGGGATAATGGTTTTATAATAGAAAACCGACCAGAAACAAGGAGCACCCAATAGATGCGACCACGCAACCACCTCGACCGCATCCACATCACCTTCGACGACCACCGCCTGGTCAACAATGCCGGCCTGCTCCTTCCCGCGACCTTGGCCTTGCACCTCGGCCTTTCCCAACTGGTTGACCGGCGCCTGGACCTGGGCCGGGCCCCAGGCCGAGCCAACACCGGTGACAAGATGATGACGCTGGTGGCATCTGCGTTGGCGGGCGGCGACTGCATCGACGACGCCGATGCGCTGCGCGCCGGCGGGACAGCCTGCACCCTGGGCAGTGTGGTCAAGGCGCCCTGCACCCTGGGCGCCTTCCTGCGCAGCTTTCGCTGGGGCCACGTCCGCCAACTGGACCGGGTGAGCCGCGAGTTGCTGGCCCGGGCCTGGCAGGCCGGAGCCGGACCCGGCGACGCACCATTTACCATCGACCTTGATTCGACGATCTGCGAGACCTACGGACTGGCCAAGGAGGGCGCCCGCCACCACGGCTACACCGGCGCCCGGGGCTATCACCCGCTGTTGGCCGTCGCCGCCGGCGCCGGCGACGTGCTGATGTCCCGGCTGCGCGAGGGCCGCGCCAACACCGCCCGCGGGGCCGCCCACTTCCTGCGGGAGACGGTGGGGCGGGTGCGCTACGCTGGCGCCAGCGGGCAGATCACCCTGCGGGCCGACAGCGGCTTCTATACCCACGCCGTGGTCGCCGTCTGCCGCAAGCTGGACGTGCGCTTCTCCATCACCATCCGCCAGCACAAAAGCCTGCGCAATCTCATCGAGGCCATACCCGAAGCTGCCTGGACGCCGATTCCCTACTGGATGGACGGCGCCGCCGCTGTGGCCGAGACGACTTATACCCCCTTCCAGAGTGAGCCGGACGCCGCGCCGGTGCGGCTCATCGTCCGGCGGGTGCAGCCGACCCCCGGTTCCCAACTGGCCCTCTTCGCCACCTACAGTTATCACGGCTTCATCACCGACCGGGACGGAGAGACCCTGGAACTGGAGGCCGACCACCGCCGCCACGCCGAGATCGAGAATGCGATACGCGACCTCAAGTACGGCGTCGGGTTGAACCACATGCCGTCCGGCCGCTTCGCCGCCAACGGCGCCTGGCTGGCCGTCCAGGTGATGGCCCACAACCTGGCCCGCTGGACCGCGCGCATCGGCCTGGGCGAGCAGATCGTGACCACCAAGACCCTCAGGCGACGGTTCTTCTCCCTGGCCGGACGGCTCACCCGCTCGGCGCGCCGCCTCACCCTGCATCTGCCCCAGCGCTGGCCTTGGGAAACCCAGTTCAGTCGCGCCCTGACCCGCCATCCGGCCAACTGAACGTCCCGGCAAACTCGCGCCAGTCCCGGTCCGCGAGCGCCTCTTCCCGTGTCCTATCCCGCCATCTCGCTCAGCACAGCCACTGCAGACCGCCATCGGCGCCCCCAAAAGCGCCTGCGACCGCCCGCCAACCTCCCGTCTACCCGAATTCGAGCCCGGATCATCGCGCCTGCAACTCCCTCCCCCCTCTTCCGCTGTCCTCACGCCCTCCATCCGGGTCCATCGGTGGATTCGGACTTAAGCAGCCGTGAAGCGCCCGGACGATCCGACGGCACCCGTATCCTTCGCCCGCCACCGGGCTTTCAGTCAGTTCGGGAGCGTGATACTCTGCCGCAGCCCATCAAGCCGATCTTTGAGTTCCGCCTGTGTCAGGGGCTCCAAGCGCACCTGGTCGGCAACCTCACGCCGTACGGCCATAACCTGTTGAATACAAGCCGACACCTGGGCGTGATTGCCTGCACCCCTCTGCGGAGTGCTTCCCATCCACTTCCCCGTGAGTTCCCCCCCATGGGTGTACTCACCATGACGGAGCCCTTCAAGAATCTCGTCCAATTCTTCTAAGAAAACGCTGATGGTTTCCATGTCCGCCGTGCTTCTCAGCTCACCCTCTAGCGTGGTTATCCGGCGATCCGATCCACTATTGCTGGCATCCGTGCGGGCCTGAGCGCGGCCCCGTAGAGTAGCCTGGTAAGCCTCCCAAGCTACCTCAACCTGTTGTTGGGCCTTCTCCGCCGCCTTCCGGACTCCCGGCGCCTTGGCCTCGATGGCAGCTCGTATGGACTTGATTTCATCGGCCAAAGCCACTCTTTTTGTCAGGCGTTCGGCGTCCATCTCTGTCGCGATCTTCCGCCCCTGGGGACTGTCTACAAGCCTTTTTAGAATTTCTTGAGCTTGGATTACCATGATCTTCCACACCTCACTTTCTATTTGCTAGTTGCCCGCTTTTGAAAATAAACCTACTGAATGTTTTGGCCGATTTGTCGGCGTATTGCTCGTGGGCCAGATCTACCTCCTTTTCAGTTGCGTTTCTGTCGCGGCCTTTCTTGGTTGCGTACCCGGAAGTCCCGATGTAAATATGGGCGCATTCGTGCGCGATCGTTTCGACCAGTTCGGCATTTGGTAAGTCGGCGGCAATGTAGATTTCATGTCGCACCGTCCACCCCGCCAAATAACGCTCCGACTCGTTGAATACCTGGTGGTGCGGCTGATCAGCCAGAAGGAACCAATACATCCGGGGCTCACCGATACCCTCAAAGGCGGAAGCCTGGATCAAGGCTTCCTTGGCTAGGCTCCTGGTCCTGGCTAACACATTAGCCTCGGGGATAAGGCGGTATTTGTAGGTCATTGCTGGCTCCCTCGCTTTTTCTGCCACAACTTCTCGGCGAATGGAATCCGGTGGCCGCCTGCTGCCTCAGAGGCCAGCAGTTCTTCGCGGATTTCCTCATAGGCGCCGAGAAATTCTTCCTCGGTTTTCCACTGCGGCCGGGGGGTCCAGCCACACGTAAGGTCACAGAGTTCCTCAAAATTCAAATCGGCCACAGTGCGGCTCTTTTTTTTCCGCCGGCGGATATTTCGTTGGCGAACTGGCATTGCTATTTCCTCCTATTTGCGGGTAGAACTGGTGACCTCGGGGGTTCGGGTTCGCCTGCAACGTCGAGACCTAATTCCCGCAAAATCCTAGCGAATCCAAGCCTGGCGTCGCGCTCGATCATTACTTCAGGCCGTGCCTTGGGCATTCCCAAGCTGTCGATATAGACGATTCCCTCTTTTGCCAAAGCTGCCCGAGCTTCTTGGCCGCGGTCCCACGCCTCAGCTGCCAATTGCAATAGCCTGAGGTGGTGGCTATCGAGGTCGAACGCCTCACACACCTCGGAATACCATCGCTTGGAAGCCGCCTTGAGATGCGACGGAGGCTTGGTAATGTCATTAGTCTTTGCCAAATCATCATCCTTTTTTCAGAACCAACCGGGGCAGTGGTCGTGTTTTTCCCGTGGGCAGCGGTTCAGGCTCAAAATAGCCCCCAACTATGCTGGATTCCATAATTTGGACTGGCATTGTATTCCTAACAGATTCGTCAACCATCTGATACAGGTGGCCACCGCAGAGTGGACACACATCCCCTATTTCACCGGCAGGCGGCCATAACGGGCGTTCGCCGTGTCAATGATCGTCACCGTCAGCAGCCGGGGTGGGCTGTCGCCTAGTACTACAACGACGCGTTATCCTACAAGGTAACTCGTGGGCTGATTTTGAAGCTGGCAACGAACGAGTGCGAGTCTCCCATGATGAACGGTCCGTAGCTGAAGAAGAAGACCTGAGCGTGTTTTCTCATAACGCGTCGTTGTAGTACTAGAGGTCTGGCCGGAAAGCCATTGGCCGGGTTTCGCGCTACGCCAGACAGACGTATTATAGGCTTATGTGGCATGATAGTATCTGTAATACGGTTCAAGAACCCACTCTTACATCGACAATCGTCGCTAAGAAAACGACGACTTGGGGAGAATCGGGGTTTCCGTCCGAGTTTCTAGGGCTGCCTTACTCATGGAGATCACCCCAACCACAGGCGAGCCATCTTCAACGACCTCCTGGTATTGGATCGTGTCCCCCGTCTCGGTCTCCGCCATCTGCTTGAACGTCAAGCTCTGTACTTCCATCATGGTCAATCCACCTCTTCAACATCGGTTGCGTTCCCATCTCCCCAGCCCATGATCGTCAACGCTTCCCTTACCTGGATGCCCAATGACGTGATGGGCTCAAGCGAACCTAGTAAATCCAACGCCGCCTCGTGTTCCTCTACCGTGCTGCCGAGAATCCACACTGGAGGAGCAAACGGGTTGAAGCTCAGGTCGATACCCAGTTCCTTGGCTACCGCCTCCATCTCTTCATCGTGGTTCATGACGTCGTAGCAGGGAAGGCAATAATTTGTTGATAGCGGAAGATCACCCGCCGGATCAAACCAGTAATTCCACATTAGCGGCCTCCACTGCCGACACATGTTGCATACCCCGAACCACAACCCTTCCCGGACCTGCACTTTAGACATCGAACTCATCCTCCCGAATCGCCCATCGGCTTACCAGCGCCTGGGGCCCCACCGTGACCACCAGCAAGAACGCACCGAAGGTGATCAACGCTACCGGCTAGCGGCACGGACCACATGGCCAAGCCGCGCCGCTGATCGCGGCGCAAGTGGCGAGCACCCGCCCCAGGCCGCGGTGAATGCTGATTCGCCTCTGTCGAATCCGTGCCACGAACTGCAGCGGGGCCAATGTGAGAAACAGAACGCCTGGAACAATGTGTAGGAGTGAGACCCACCGGTGCTGTATGTAACGAACGTCCAGCGCGTCAGCCAATGCCGGATCTTGAGTCATTATCAGCGCCAGTCGATTCGCTCCAGAAAAGAGCATGACGAGCGCGTCAACGGCAGCCCGATTTGATGCAGCCAGCCATGGACCGGCTCAACATAGAGTAATCAGTCCGGCGCTATCATTACCCGGTACGGACCCGGTACAGGAATTTACGGTAATATCTGGGCCAAACGGTATTTTGGTGGGTTTCACCCCATAGGGAGAGCACATGCTGTTTCTTGTGATTAGCACGCCTGCGCCGACGCGCCCTTCTGACGTTCGGGAGCATCGGAAACTATTTTGGCCCTGGGTTGAAGCCCTCCGCGAAAGTGGTCTTGCCCGATCGTATTACCCACGGACAGGACGAGGAGCAGTGGTGATCTTCGATGTGGATTCTAATGAAACACTGCATCGGTTGCTGAATGAATGGGCGGACCTCATACCCGCGGAGTTTGGAATACACCCGTTGCTGGCGCCTGAGGCGACCATAGCTTTCTTGAACGAAAATAGCGAACGCGAATAGCGAATGCACTGACTTAAGGCTAGCTGGTCTCCATTCAGCTGTGGATCAAGACCCGTCGTCCAGCCCTTGATTCCTTAGTTCTTCGCACATTTCCTCATCGGCCTCAGCCAGGTCGTTGCGGTCGGTGAATAGGTAAACCAGCGAGCGCTGCCGGTAGTATCGGGCGGCTCTGGGGTCCAGATCGATTGCACGGTTCAGGTCGGCGAGGGCTTCCTCAAAGTTTCCTATTTCGTAGAAAGAGGATCCGCGGTTGTAATGGGCTTCCGCGAAGTCTTGGTCGGCGAGGGCTTCCTCAAAGTTTCCTATTTCGTAGAAAGAGGGTTGTATCCGCGGTTCATCTCGATGGCTTTGGTATAGTCGGCGATGGCCGATTCATAGGAACCGTTGCGGCTTCGAAGGTTGCCGCGGTCGTGGAAACCGTTGCGTCTACCGGCTCCGGTCGCGGTTTGGGATTCAAGTTGGCTCTCCGTCGATCACTTAGGGCTTGCCACAGAAGGGTTGCGTTCCAGGGTTGCGTTCCAGGAAACCGTTGCGTTCGTCTACCGGGTTGCGTTCCAGGGTTGCGTTCCAGGGTTGCGTTCCAGGGTTGCGTTCCAGGGTTGCGTTCCAAGGGTTGCGCTCTCCAGGGTTGCGTTCCAGGGTTGCACTTCCAGGGCTCTCTGTTGCGTTCCAGGGTTGCGTTCCAGGGTTGCGTTCCAGGGTTGCGTTCCAGGGTTGCGTTCCAGGGTTGCGTTCCAGGGTTGCGTTCCAGGGTTGCGTTCCAGGGTTGCGTTCCAGGGTTGCGTTCCAGGGTTGCGTTCCAGGGTTGCGTTCCAGGGTTGCGTTCCAGGGTTGCGTTCCAGGGTTGCGTTCCAGGGTTGCGTTCCAGGGTTGCGTTCCAGGGTTGCGTTCCAGGGTTGCGTTCCAGGGTTGCGTTCCAGGGTTGCGTTCCAGGGTTGCGTTCCAGGGTTGCGTTCCAGGGTTGCGTTCCAGGGTTGCGTTCCAGGGTTGCGTTCCAGGGTTGCGTTCCAGGGTTGCGTTCCAGGGTTGCGTTCCAGGGTTGCGTTCCAGGGTTGCGTTCCAGGGTTGCGTTCCAGGGTTGCGTTCCAGGGTTGCGTTCCAGGGTTGCGTTCCAGGGTTGCGTTCCAGGGTTGCGTTCCAGGGTTGCGTTCCAGGGTTGCGTTCCAGGGTTGCGTTCCAGGGTTGCGTTCCAGGGTTGCGTTCCAGGGTTGCGTTCCAGGGTTGCGTTCCAGGGTTGCGTTCCAGGGTTGCGTTCCAGGGTTGCGTTCCAGGGTTGCGTTCCAATGAATAGTACTGCTATTGCCGACTTGAATCCAAGGGTCATATTTGCTGCGAAGAAGCGTGCAGACCCTCGCGCTTGTCAAACCTACGCCCGGCTTTCCCGCTAAATTCAGTGCTAGAATAGGCGACCGTACCAGGTGTTTTTTCAGGTATTATTTAGGAGGTCAAACGTTGGCTGATTCAGATTTCATGAAGGTGGCTGAGACTGGAGATATATCCGTTGGGGAAATGAGACCAGTGCAATGGGGAGATCAAGAATTGCTGTTGGCGAACGTAGACGGCAAATTCTACGCCATCAGCAACTCATGCACCCACAGGGAAGGAGTGCTTACCGATGGGGAGCTCAACGGTGAGCAGGTGCAATGCCCTCTTCATGGGGCGGCATTCAACGTGATCACCGGAGAGGTGCTGAACCCGCCCGCGCGGCGGCAGATACGGGCTCACGAAGTTCGAATCTCAGGAACCGATATCTTGGTCGGACCCGGAATTCAGAATCCATGAAATCTAGCGATCGGCTCCCGTCTCCCAGATAGGTCAAAACCTCTAGGCGCCGGGATGACGACCGGCCCTTAGGACGATCGGATGCCACCGCCCGAAATAGTGTGTCAAGATCAACATTTGCCGGCCTTATCCGGCGGTGAATTATCCAGGAGGTCAACATATAATATTGGGCGCCAGACAGTATTTAGCTGTGATTGGGTGGACAATCCAATAAATTGGCGGATATAATACTTCGACTTATAAGGGGGGCATGTGAGCCATCTTTTAGATGGACTTGCCCAGCAAATTCCCACGAAATCCGGCCGGATAGACCCCTAGGCAGGAGCCTGAACGGGGAAGTGTCGGAACTGGTAGACGAGCATGATTTAGGATCATGTGCTGAAAGGCGTGGGAGTTCGAGTCTCCCCTTCCCCACCAGCAGATTACGGGCTTGATGAATAGCGAAGTCCGTCCTGCCAGGGTAAACCCGGCCAAGAGTGAAATAATAAGGGATCCAACAATCTGTCAGGGCCCAGACTGAGGAGGTCCATTGGCAACACTATTGCAAGTAAACGGCCTTAAGACCCATTTTTATACCTTCGAAGGCACGGTTAAGGCCGTAGACGGTATCACATACGATCTGGAAGAAGGGGAAACGCTGGGCTTGGTGGGCGAGAGCGGTTGTGGAAAAAGCGTAAGCGCCCTTTCGTTGATGCGGTTGATCCCCGACCCGCCGGGCAAGACCATCGAAGGCGAAGTCATATTCAACGGGGAAGACATCCTGAAGATCGACATGGACGATATGCGGCGCATCCGGGGCGGCAGCATGTCCATGGTATTCCAAGAGCCGATGACCTCTCTGAACCCTGTATTGACCGTCGAAAAGCAACTGACAGAGACGCTTGAGTTGCACATGGGCATGAGCGGCCAGGAAGCCAAGCGGGCGGCGGCTGGTTTGTTGGAGCGGGTTGGTATTCCCGACCCCGAGCGCCGAGTCAAGCAATACCCTCACCAGTTTAGTGGTGGAATGCGGCAAAGGGTGATGATCGCCATGGCCTTGAGCTGCAACCCCAAGCTCATCATCGCCGACGAGCCTACCACGGCGCTGGACGTGACGATTCAAGCCCAGATTTTGGAGCTCATGAAATCGCTCACCACAGAATTCGGCGTTGCTTTGATCGTGATCACACACAACTTAGGGGTGGTCGCCAGGTATGCCGATAGGGTCAACATCATGTACGCGGGCAAGATCATTGAGCGAGGCACGGCCAAGGAGATCTACGCCAATCCCCGGCACCCGTACACCATCGGTTTGTTGAACTCGGTGCCGCGTCTGGACCTCCCCCGGCTCGCCAAGCTGGAGCCAATCGAAGGACAGCCGCCTGATTTGATCAACGTTCCCGAAGGATGCGCCTTCCGGGCCCGGTGCCGTTACGCCATCGACAAGTGCGCCACCGACACTCCTCCGCTGACCACGCTGACCGAAGGACACCTGACGGCCTGTTGGCGGTCGGAAGAATTGGGAGACGCCGCGGTGCGGGCGGCTGCAGCCCTACCCGCCGAACCTGAAAACGCGGCGACCTAACGCAACGCACGATATTTGCCAGACCGGGTCTGGCTTTCAAAACCGGATTAAGCACCCGTTTATCTAGTTGATGGAGATCTGTAAATTATGACGACCATGCCAGATACCCAGACCGTGGGAGACGCCGACAGCGATATCATTCTAGATGTTCGCGACTTGAAGATGCACTTCCCGGTAACCTCCGGAATCCTCTTCCAACGCACGGTGGCCTCGATCAAAGCGGTGGATGGGGTCTCTTTCCAGGTTAAACGGGGGGAGACATTCGGATTGGTGGGTGAGAGCGGATGCGGCAAGACCACCACCGGCCGTTGCATCCTGCAGCTCTACAAACCGACAGAAGGGCATATAATCTTCGACGGCGAGGAGTTATCGAGCCTATCCAGCCGCCGAATGCGCGCCAAGCGGCGTGAGATGCAGGTGATATTCCAAGACCCTTATAGCTCGCTCAACCCTAGAATGACGGCTGGCAACATCATTGGCGAGCCCCTGATCGTCCATGGGTTGGTCGACGGCAAGGCGGAATACCGGGAAAGGGTGGCCGAACTGCTGCAGAATGTGGGATTGAACCCCTACATGGCAGACCGCTTCCCCCACGAATTCAGCGGCGGACAGCGCCAGCGTATCGGCGTGGCCAGAGCTCTGTCGGTGAGTCCGAAATTCATCGTGGCCGACGAACCCGTGTCCGCATTGGATGTGTCGATCCAAGCGCAGATCATCAACCTGTTGGAAGAGCTCCAAGAGCAATTCGGGTTGACGTTCCTGTTCATTGCCCACGACCTCTCGGTGGTTCGCCACATCAGCGACCGGGTAGGGGTGATGTACCTGGGTCACCTGGTGGAATTGGCCGACCGCAACGAGATTTACGTCAATCCGCTGCATCCATACACCCAGGCGCTGCTTTCGGCAGTGCCTATCCCTGACCCGGTGTTAGACTCCCAGCGGGAAAGGGTTTTGCTTACCGGCGAGGTTCCCAGCCCGCTGAACCCGCCTTCCGGCTGCGTGTTCCATCCACGTTGCCCCGTTGCCATTGACGACTGCAATTCCACGGTGCCCGAACTTCGGGAGGTCGAGCCGGGACATTGGGCCAGTTGTCTCAGGGTGCCGGGTTACGGGTCATATTGAACAACTCACCCTCCCCTAAGGATCAACCATCCTTAGGGTGATCAAGCAGTAGTTATAGAGGCGGCCTTCAGGCCGCCTCTATGCTTATATGACAATCGATTTTTCGTGGCTCCCCATCTCCTTGTAGCTGCCCAAAGCCCATGTTAACATTGAATTAAATGAACCCAGAATCAATCCGCAACTTCTGTATCATCGCCCACATCGACCACGGTAAATCGACCCTGGCCGACCGTTTTTTGGAAATCACCGATACCGTTCGCCCCCAGGACATGAAGGACCAATTCATGGACCAGATGGAGCTGGAGCGGGAACGGGGCATCACCATCAAGGGCAAGGCTGTGACCATGTCCCATTGGGCGCCCGATGGGAACTTGTACCAGCTTAACCTCATCGACACCCCCGGCCACGTTGATTTCAGCTATGAGGTCGCCCGCGCCCTCGCGGCCTGCGAAGGCGCTCTTTTGCTCGTGGACGCTAGTCAAGGTGTCGAGGCCCAGACCATTGCCAACTCTCTTTTGGCTCTGCAATACAACCTAGAGCCAATTCCGGTGGTGAACAAGATAGATCTTCCTCAGGCCGAGCCGGAACGGGTGGCCGCTCAGTTGCAACAGGTGTTCGGGTTCAACGAAGACGAGATACTGTTCGTTTCCGCGAAGGACGGCACCGGCGCCAAGGAGATTCTTGATGCGGTGGTAGCCCGTATTCCCGCCCCAAGAGGGTTTCCACAAGACCCGCTGCGGGCCCTTGTTTTCGACTCGGAATATAACCAATACAAGGGCATAATCGGGCACATCAAGGTCGCCGACGGGTCCATCTCCAAAAACCAGCGCATTAAGGTGATGTCGTCTTCCAGAGTGGCGGAGGTCATGGAAGTGGGTGTCTTCGACCCATTCCCCACGCCGGTGGACACTCTTTACTCGGGACAGGTGGGTTACGTAGCCACCGGATTCAAGGACTTGAGGGAGTGCGGCGTCGGAGACACGTTTACCGACAATGCCGAGCCTGCCGCTGAGCCGCTGCCGGGCTATTCTCCGCTGAAATCCATGGTATTCGCCGGTTTATACCCATCGGACGGCGAAGAATACAATAAACTGCGGACGGCCTTGGAAAAGCTGCAGCTGAACGATGCATCGTTGACCATGGAGCCGGAGAACAGCACCGCGTTGGGGTTTGGATTTAGGTGCGGGTTCTTGGGGCTGATGCATTTGGAGATCGTTCAGGAAAGGTTGGAACGGGAGTACGACCTGGACCTGGTCATAACGGCTCCAGGGGTCGGGTATCAGGTCGTTTTGACCGATGGCGAAACCATTTTGATAGACAACCCGTCAAATTTGCCTTCCCCCAACGAGGTGCGAGAGATACATGAACCCATGCTTGACGCGACCATAGTGGCCCCCGAAAAGCATGTCGGTTCAATCATGGAACTGATGCATTCCCGCCGAACCGAATTCAAACGCATGGACTATATTCAAGGCATGGCCGCCGGGGCGCATGGGGATGCCGGCGACGCCTCATCTACGAGGGTGGTGATGGAATACACCATGCCTTTGGTGGAATTGCTGGCTGGGTTTTTCGACCAGTTGAAATCCAAGACACAGGGATATGCATCATTGGATTACACCTTCACCGGGTATCAACGAGCGCCGTTGGTGAAAGTGGATATACTGGTCAACCATTATCCGGTGGAAGCCCTGTCGATGATCGCCCATCGGGAGGCGGCGGAATCGCTGGGCCGCTCCGTTGTGTCCGGGCTAAAGAAGGCCATTCCGCGCCAGCAATTTGAAGTGCCGTTGCAAGCGGCCATTGGCAGCCGGGTCATCGCCAGGGAAACGGTGAAGGCGTTGCGGAAGGATGTCTTGGCCAAATGTTATGGCGGAGACATAACCCGCAAACGGAAATTATTGGAAAAGCAGAAAGAGGGTAAAAAACGGATGAAAATGGTGGGAAGGGTGGAAATCCCCCAGGAAGCCTTTTTGACCCTGCTAAAGATCGGCGGCGATAACTGAAGAGCCTTGTCGCCCCAAGTTTGTTCTGCCACCTACAGCACTTAAATCCCCAGGGATTCCCTCAATTCTCGCAGTTGTTCTAGATGCTCCGGCCAGTGGCGGCAAAAACCGCCCTCCAAAATGTCTCCGGCGGTGCGTTCACTATCCGTCCCACGGCTCTTGTTGTGAACGATCGCCCGATTCAGAGCCAGGTCCCCCTCCCCAGCTGCCGCCAAGACCGTTTCCAGGCAGGAGAAGAAGGTGTCAATGTCTTGCAGAACGGCGCTATAGTCATAGGACTGTCTTTCCGAGGTGATGTTGTCCAAATCGGACCAAAGGTCGTATTCAGTAAGGCCGCCGGAAATCACCCCCCGCACCACCGAGGCCGGACCTCCCGGCGGAGTGTTCATCAGATGGTAGACGACCTGCCGGGCGGACCAGGCCGAGGCGTTGGGCTTCCAGTCCAGGCAATAATCCATCCCAGCCAGTAATTGGTGCAACCGTTCCTGGATATCTCTGATTTCCGACAAATGGGAATCTATGATCGATGCCAAACTTCCGCTCCCGGGACGCTGTTAGGGGCTACGCCCCTGGTTTGATCGCCATCAAAACCAATATCACCACCGGCAATAGGGTGGCGATTCCCCCCATCATTGCCCAGGTGCGGCTGGCTTGCCGGTATTTTGGGTCGGGCTGGCCCGCGGCGGCCTGTTCCTTGGCCAGGCGAACCATGCGGCCCTGTATGGGCGCCAAACCGGCGGCCCAAATGGCCCCCGTGATTATAAGCAAGACCAGAGAGCCACCCAGCCACGGCTCTTGAAACCGTTGCCAGCCGGTAATGCCCACCATCCAAATTCCGGTGATCAGCAGAGCCAGGATGCCGGGCATCGTGAAGGCCAAATCGGCCAGTTGCAACGACCGGGATGTTATCGCCATGGATTCTAGGTTCCCAGATTTATCCGCACGGACTTTCCAGAACGCGGCCGTGATGATGTTGCCCACGAATATCACGGCGGCCAATATGTGAATCGCAAGTAGTATTCGCAATGTTTTATCCTATCCCAACTCCCTCAATATGGACTCCACATCCCGGCGGGTGTCCTCCCGCGCCAGTCCGAATGCCACGGCTGCCCTCAATAATCCCATCGGTGTTCCGCCGTCGAATCTTCGACCCTCGAATTCAAATGCAAACAGGTCGCTGGATTCCAACAACAGCAACAATCCGTCGGTCAGTTGAATCTCTCCCTTTGCCCCAGGAGTCGTCCGTTCCAAGCAATCGAAAATGGCGGGTGGCAAGATGTACCTGCCGACTATTGCCAGGTTAGAAGGAGCTTCGTCCCGAGGAGGTTTCTCCACCAACCCGCGGATTCGGCTTATGCTGTCCGTCATGGTGGTGGCATCGACTACCCCGTAATTGGGAACGGCGTCCCAAGGCACGGGCTCCACCGCCACGACACCGCCTCCGTGGTGGTTGAAGACATCAAGCATTTGCGCGGTGGCGCCGGGGCGGTTATCAGGGGGGTCTATGATATCGTCGGGCAGAATGACCACAAACGGTTGATTTCCCACTGCATCCTTGGCCATTAGAACGGCGTGGCCCAACCCCAGAGGTTGTTCCTGAATCACCGTCGTAACCTGGGCAAGATTGGTGGCGGTGTGGACCTTTTGGGCCAAATCAGAGACGCCGGAATCGTTGAGATGGGATTCCAACCCCGGAGCCGGTTGAAAGTACTCGGCCACAGATTCCTTGTCCGGCGAAACGACCAGAATGATCTGATCTACCCCCGCTTGGGCCGCCTCCTCCACCACGTATTGGAGCACGGGCTTATCCAGAATCGGCAACAGTTCTTTGGGAACCGATTTCGTCACCGGCAGAAAACGGGTTCCCAATCCGGCGGCGGGGATCACTGCCTTTCGTACTTGAGCTGAGTGCATGAGGGTCTCGATGATGACTTATTCTAACATGAGGTTGCCGGGCAACCAATTGGCCCATTGATATTTTGAATAGAATCTCCAGCCACCGAATCCAGGCCTCCGGAACTCGTTGATTCCGGGGTTCATGGTGTTTGACACCATTAGGCGGCTCGCCTACCATGGATTGTGAGACCGTGCTAGACGGGGAGCTAGCGGTGCCCTGCACTCGCAATCCGCTATAGCGGGGTTGAACTCCTCCCATCGGCGTGGCGAATGGGCCTATATCCTAATGCCACGATGTTGAAAGCCGGGTCCCACGCGGCGTAGACCTGCGAACCCCGCCAGGTCCGGAAGGAAGCAACGGTAAACAGGATCCTGCGGGTGCCGTGGGAGCGCCTGGCTTGAGTCGTGACTCGGGACATGCTCGGTGGCCACCGTCAAAGGGGGGTGCGCGGTCTCTTTATTCCCCTGGATTTTTCGCCTGGCCAATCGGCGCCCTGCACTTATCGTTTTCGACAATATCGTTTTGGATGCATCGACAACCCCCTCCACACCGCCTTCAAGATCTCGCCGCAAGGCGCTGGGTCAACACTTCTTGGTCAGCGGCGAGATTTTAGACCGAATCGTCTCAGCAGCCGAACTTGAACCTGACGATTTGGTGGTCGAGATCGGCCCGGGCGCCGGTGCGATGACCGGCAGGTTGCTGGGGCAGGCGGGCAAAGTGGTGGCGGTGGAAGTTGACCCGCATCTCGTGGCCACGTTGCCTGGGCGCTTGGGATATCCTTCAGCGTTGACTGTAATTGAGGCCGACGCCCGGTATGTGGATCTGGAATCGCTGACGCCCCTGGGCCAGGCTTACAAGGTGGCCGCCAACCTCCCGTATTACGCGGCGAACCCTATCGTTCGGCGCTTTCTGGAAGCCGAACACAAACCAAGTCTGATGGTGCTAACTCTACAGCTAGAGGTGGCCGCCGCAATGACCGCGGCGCCGGGAAAGATGACCATGCTTTCAGTGGCGGTGCAGTATTACGCCGGCGCCGCAATGGTGTGCACCGTACCGCCCACCGCCTTCCGGCCCCCGCCCAAGGTAACCTCGGCGGTGGTGAAGTTGGTCTTGCGTTCCGCCCCGGCGGTAGAAGTGGATGATGCCGATGGGTTTTTTGCATTGGTCCGCGCCGGGTTTTCTTCCCCGCGCAAGCAGTTGCGAAATTCATTGGGCCAAGGATTGCGAGAGAGCGGCGGCGCCATCGACACTTTGCTGGGCCTGGCGCTAATAGATGGGAAACGAAGAGCAGAGACTTTGGCGTTGGAAGAATGGGCCGCCATCTATCGGGCCCGTGCCGCCTATAATCCTGAGGAGGACACGGAGGCGGCCTTTTGATGTCCGCCGTTACCTCGTTCGTCCGTCTGGCCGGCCTCCGTCCGGGTTCGTGTTCCAGCCGTCGTCTTGCACCGTCCGATTAGATGTTTGAAGCATCAGCTCGAGCCAAGATCAATCTGACGCTGGAGGTGTTGGGCCGCCGCGAAGACGGCTATCACCAGGTAAAAACCATCCTTCAAACCGTGGATTTGGCCGACCGCTTGGAATTCGACGATTCCGCCAATCTGCGGGTGGAATGCGACTTGCCTGGGGCAAACGGAGCGGACGATCTGGTTTGGACGGCAGCCACCGCTTTGGCAGCCTATTGCGGAATCACACCCCAGGCTCGAATCGTCATTAAGAAGGGGATACCCGTAAGCATGGGACTTGGCGGCGGCAGCAGTGATGCGGCCGCGGCTTTGATCGCGCTAAACCAGTTTTGGGAGTTGGGCTTGAGCCAGGAAGCCCTGGCTGGGATTGCCGCTGAAATAGGTTCCGACGTTGCTTTTTTTCTGACGGGAGGAACAGCATTGGCCGAGGGCAGGGGCGAGTTGATCACCCAATTGCCGCCCGTTCCATCGATTCCTGTCACGCTGATTTGCCCCGCAGTGGCCATTGCCCGAAAGACGGCTGCCATGTATTCCTTGTTGAACCCCTCCCATTACAGCGACGGCGGCGTTACCGGCAGGATGATAGAAATCCTAGTGGGCGGCCAGTTCGTAGCAGAGTCTGTGGGAAGGATGACCCACAACATCTTCGAACAGGTGATCCGCCAAGCCGTGCCCGAACTGAACGGATTACTGGGCCGGCTGGAAGGAATCTTTCAAAATCCCCTGCGATTGGCCGGTTCAGGACCCGGGATGTATAGCCTGCCCTCCAACGAAGATGAATATCAGGCGGCGGCAAATGCCTTGCAACCCTACGGAGTGGGGGTATACCTTGTACGCACTACTGCCTCGAAAACGTAAGGACGTATTGGCAGCGGGCCCGAAAAATTCAATAATTAGAGAGCTTTTTCAGTGGGCTTTGTCATGGGAATCCTGGCCACAATCACGATTGGAATGAACCCTAACCTGATAGACCTTGGCCCTGTGGTGCTATCGTGGCACGGGCTGCTCACCTTTGTCGCCGTAGCCGTTTCAGTGTTTTTGGTCTACCGGTGGGGAACCAAGGAAGGCATGGGGGGAGACCCCATCCTTTCGGTGGCCGTTTGGTGCATCATAGGAGGAATAATCGGCGCCAGGGTGCTGCATGTCATCGACTTTTGGGGCGATGTGTATCAGCATAACCCTCTTTTGATCATTCAGGTTTGGCAAGGCGGCATTGCCGTCATCGGAGCCATTTTAGGCGGCTTCACGGGGGGCGCCCTTTACATTATCATTCGAAATTCCGACCGTTTCCTGGCTTTTTGGGGGAAGTTCTTCCGGTGGGCGGGAGAGCCCCACAAAGCGCCGTTGCCTGGCATTGGGCACCTGGCCGACGTGGCGGCGCCGGCTATCCTTATCTCCATGGCCATTGGGCGCGTTGGAGACATCATCAACGGAGAGCATTTCGCCAAGGCGACCAATCTTCCTTGGGGGGTTTTCTACACACATCCCAACAGTCCTGGAGTTGTTCGGGCCGTTTCCCACCCGGCGGTGGCCTATGAAATCATCCTTGACCTGGTTGTGCTGGCCATCATTTGGCCGCTGCGCCACCGGTTGCGCCCCCGGGGCATGGTATTCGTGCTCTACGGCGCGTTGTATTCAATGGGGCGGTTCTTCCTGAGCTTCCTGCGGGTTGAGACCAACACCTACGCCATGGGGCTTAACGAGGCTCAGATCGTATCCTTGTTGATCATGCTAATAGCCATACCGGTGTTGGTGTATAAAGCTCAGATTGTTCGGCCTCAGGCGTGAATTCCCCTGAGATCTCTAGCCTTGGGCCGGCCGAACGCCCTCAACCTTTAGCACCATGGACTTAACTCCTTGCCACCAATTGGCTGACAACGAGTAGACCAGATCAAGATGGGATGCTCCGTTAGGCCAATCTTGCGCTTGGTTGAACGCAAGCGCCGTCATTTCCTTGTCACCCTGGCCTACAACCAGCTTTAGATGTTGGGATTCGTGGCCTATGTGCCGGGATTCCAGAACCTTGACACTCCTGCTCAGGAAGAGCGGTCTTGAGTTGCCTTTGCCGAAGGGTTCCAAGCGGTCAAGCCACTCAAAGATCTCCTCGGTCAACTCGTCCAAATCCACTTCAGCGTCAATGGTGATGCTGGGTTTGAGGTCCGCCGAACCTAATGACCGTTCCGCGGCCCGGGTGAGCGCCCCCTCAAGCTGAGGCAGGTCCTTTCTTGGAATGGTGAACCCGGCCGCCTGAGAGTGCCCGCCGTATTTGACGAAAAGCTCTTCACAGGCTTCGAAGGCCGATATCATGTCAAATTGGGGTATGCTCCTGCCGCTGGCCACAGCGTAATCACCATCGAATGATAGGGCGATAGCCGGCCGGCGGTACGTGTCGGCCAGCCTTCCCGCCACGAGGCCCGCCACACCCGAAACGATGCCTTGGTCCGCCACAATCAAAATGGGCGGTAAGGGACCCCCGGAATATTTCCTCTCCATCTGGTCCATGGCCAAGGCGAACGCCCCCTGGCTGGCATTCCGCCGGTTGCGATTCATCCCTTCCAGCAGGTCCGCCAGGGATTCTGCTTCCTCGGAGGACCGGGTGGTTAGCAGGGTGTAGCTGTCCTGGGCGCTGCCCATTCGTCCAGCTGAGTTTATTCTGGGTGCGATTTGGAATGACACAGCTTCAGCATCGATTGCTCTTGGTTCGACCCGCGCCCGCCGGTACAACGCTTGTAACCCGGGACGCTGGGTTTGGCGCAGTTCAATAAGGCCTTGCTGCACCAGATACCGGTTCTCGTCCACCAATGGCACCAGATCAGCGATCGTTCCCATGGCGGCAAGCTCCAACAAGGCCGGACTCCACGGCTGCCCGTGGAATTCATACAATCCCTGCATCAGTTTGAAGGCAAGACCGGCGCCGCACAGGCCGGTGAATGGGTAGGTCACGCCAGGCAGGTTAGGGTCAATGGTCGCCACCGACTCAGGAAGGTCCGCCTGAGGGACGTGGTGGTCGGTGATGATTACATCAGCGCCTAACCTGCGAGCCTCAGCCACCTCAGCCACCGCGGTGACTCCGGTGTCGACCGTGATGATCAAGCTGACTCCCTGAGCGACCATGTATTCGACGGCGGCGTTGGACAAGCCATGCCCTTCATCCGCCCGGCTGGGCAGGTAAGGCAACACCGGAATACCGAAGCTCCCTAAACCTTCACCCAAAATGGCCGTGCCAGTGACGCCATCAACGTCAAAATCTCCGAATATGCCGACCTTCTCCCCTTGGTTCACTGCTTGATATAGCCTTTGCACCGCGCGGTCTATTCCGAGCAACCGTTGGGGTTCGTAGGGCAATTTTTGGGGCGGAGTCAAGAACACCCTCAATTTCTCCGCGGTGTCCAGTCCCCGGCGAAGCAGGATCTGGACCGCCGCGCCTGGAATGTTCGATGGTAAAGAGTGTATCGACGGGAGGCTCGGCAGGTCCCACTGTTTTAACGTATCTTCAGCGGCCATTTAAACTTTCGGCTCCTCTAACTTTGGCCTATCTCCTATCGTCTGGCCTGTTGTTTCTCCGGTTAATTCGGGTGAGATTGGCATGGGAAACCCTTTCGATCCAATTTCCGATGAATATATACCGGAAATCATATCCCAACAATGTGTCCACCGCTCCCCAAAGAGAGTAAAGCAGCAGTAAAAACCATGCGGTGGCGAAGGTCATTACCCAGTCACTGTTAGGGTTGAATGACACTGTCAGGACAACTAGGCCCAGGATGATCAGTTGGACAGCCGCCGCTTGGAGAGCCTGAAATGAGGCCCAGGGAAGTTGATGGCGGCGAAATCGCCGGGATATCAAATAAGATACTACCGGACATATGGCAATGCCCCAGGGCAGGGAAGACAGGAGAAACGCCAGGGGTAATCCAACGGTCAACGTTGCGGAATGAGCAAGAGCGCTGCCCAGCTTCTCTTGGCGTGAATATGCGCCGTCTTCCTGTGGCGGCTGGTTTATTACGCCCCACGTTGGCAGGAGCTGCGGCCGGTCATTCGATCTCGTGGTGGTCGGTGAACACAAGCACGGAATTGTGTCCGCCAAACCCGAATGAGTTGCTCATGGCGACCGACACCTTTTTTTTCACAGACTCGTTGGGCGTGTAATTCAAGTCACAATCGGGGTCGGCGCCTTGGAGGTTGATGGTGGGTGGCATGACTCCATTACGAATGGCCATTACGCAGATCGCGGCTTCCAGCGCGCCGCCCGCCCCCAACAGGTGTCCGGTCATGGATTTGGTGGAGCTGATGGGAACCCGGTAGGCATCTTCTCCCAATGCCAGTTTGATTGCCTTGGTCTCTTGACGGTCGTTCAACGGTGTCGAAGTACCGTGGGCGTTGATGTAGTCGACCTGGGAACTGGTGATCCCGGCGTTTTTTAGCGCTAGGGACATGGCGTTGGCCGCGCTCTGCCCGGTTGGAGAAGGTTCAGTGAGATGATGGGCGTCGGAGGTTGCCCCGTATCCGCGCAGTTCGGCCAGGGCCGGAACTCCTCGTCTTGCGGCGCTCTCTTCGCTTTCCAGCACCAGGACGGCCGAGCCCTCGGCCATGACAAACCCGTCCCGGTCCACGTCAAATGGCCGGCTGGCCTGCTGAGGGTCTTCGTTGCGCCGGGAGAGGGCGCGCAGCGCGTTGAACCCGGCGACGGCGATGGGATAAACGGGCGCCTCACTGCCTCCCGCCAGAACCACGTCCTCTTGTCCCCTTCGGACCATCTCCCATCCTTGGCCCAAGGCGTCGGCCCCGCTGGAGCATGAAGAGACCAGGCAATAGTTAGCCCCCATGGAGCCGGTGACCATTGAGACCTGGGCGGAGGCCATGTCCGACAGCATCATTGGTATCAAAAACGGCGTGACCCTTTTGGGGCCCCGCTCCCTTAGGACCTCAAATTGTTGGGAAAGAGTGATTATGCCGCCGATTCCGCTCCCGATGATCACGCCCACCCGGTAGGGGTCCATGGATTCCCGTGTCAGTTGGGCGTCGCGGCAGGCTTCTTTAGCGGCCACCGCCGCCAGTTGGGCGAACCGGTCCATGCGCCGAGCTTCTTTCCGGTCCAGATAGTTTTCGGGGTCAAACCCTTTGACTTCACCCGCGAAACTCGTGTCGAAACTTTCAGTGTCGAAAGCCCCAATGAAGTCGATACCGGAGTGGCCGGAAACGAGCCCGGCCCACGTCGTTTTTGCATCCAACCCCAGCGGACTGACCACGCCAATGCCAGTGATGAAGACCCGGTGATTGTCACTCATAAATATTCCAATCGGACGTTGATCCTATAGGGAAGGGGGAGTAACGGAGAAGAGGCAAGCAAACAATGGGAACCGTGCCCTCCCTCCTCCTTTCCTGCCCATCGCCCCGCCCGGAAGGGATTAGTCGCCCTGCGCGATTCCTAAGATGATTCCCAGGGGCTCCAAACGTTGGCCCGGTGGCAGCCCCTGGTTAGACGCTGGAAACCAGCGCTAATTTTTACTTATCGCTGGCTTACGGCGCCGGGGTTCTCTTTTGGGAGCATCATTGACGACGCCGTCAAGGAAATCGGTAAGTTCGCTGATGCGGCCGGAAATACTGAGGGACAATTCTTTCCGTCCTGGCGTCAATGGGTCGGATAACACGGCAAGAGACTCGGTCAACTCATTGACCTGCTTGCCCACGTTTTCCACTACTTCCCGGCGGGCGTTCGCCAAAGGCTGGGAGACAGCCTTGAGCTTCTCCACCAATTCTCCTACACCCTGGGAGACGTTGTCCCCCAATTCTTTACCGGCGGCAGACAGAGGGTCGGACCAACCACGAAGGCTTTCGATGGCTTCACCTAACCGCGATGTTATTGAGTCGCCCAAATCCTTGCTGGAAGCCGCCAAGCGCAACCGATAGGTGCGAAGGATGCGGAAAATGCGCCGGTATAGGTCGTCCACCGGAGTGAGACGGGCCGAATACCGGTCGAACAAATCCCTGCTTTCCTGCATGGTCCACCGGTCGTCTTGATGCACGAACTGGCGCCCGGTGTAAAGGTGATAAGGCCGCATCTCTCCTGGCTGTAGGAGGCCGCCATTCTCGTTAAGGGGCGTTAGGTCGTCCCAGTTGGAGGTTGCGGGGAGCGGGGTCAGAAGATTGACCGTCTGGTATTTGCTCAGTTGGGTCACCCAGTCCGCCATCGCCATGACGCTTTCTTCCGTGTCGTAAGGCAGGCCGATGATGGTCATTGCCACCACGGAAAAGCCCATCTCGTTGAGGACTACCAGGTCTTTATGAACCTGGCCGGGATCCTGACGTTTGCGCACGAGTTCCAAAGCCTTGGCGTTATCCGACTCCACACCAACGTAGATCATGTCTATGTTGGCTTCGGACATGGCGTTCGCCAACTCCGGGTCTTGGCCGATCTCCGCTCTTGCCTGGCAGATCATGGTCATATTGTCGCTATGGCCCTTCCATCCCTTTAGCCGGGATAGCCGTTCGTCCCGGTACTTGACCGCCCGCAGAGGCGGGGGATGCAGGTCATCGGAGATAAACACCTGGAACTTTCCGCTCCGCGAGGCGTGAATCAAACCATCGGCCGCCAACTCTTGAAGTTGGGTCAACCGTTTGAGTTCGGTTTCCGGTTTGATCAGGCGATAACCCAAGAATTGTTGGATCACTTGGCAATAGGTGCAACTCTCAGTGCAACCCCGAACCGTCTCAAGAACGCCCCCGGCCATGGGGTTTGCCGATGTCAGGTCCTTGATGGACCGGAAGTCGGGTAATTCCACGAAGTCCGGCGCCACCAGCCCAGCCCGGCGGGTTTGAACGACGTTGCCGTTCTCCCGGTATGAGATCCCAGATATCTTGTTCAGGTATTGGTTTCGATCAGCTGGATTGTGCTCTAATAAAGTGTCGCAAAGCTGGCCGACAATGTCTTCGGCTTCCCTTTGGACGATGACATCGAAATGACCGTAATCAAAGGCCTCTTCGGCCAATGGCCCCATCTGGGGACCGCCGCCTATGGTCAACAACCCAGGGTGAAACTCTTTGGCTTGGCGCGCTATCTGATAGCCTCTGGGCGCCTCGTTGATCAGCGCCGTCACCATCAGAATATCAACCCCGTCCAGATCCTTGTCCGGGTCTATGAGTCCAGAGCGGTCTTCAAACCAAATCTCCCGCTCGTAACGATGAGGCCCTTGCCATTGGGCCAATGCCCCCGAAATAAAAAGCATCCCCTGCCTGGGAATAGCGATATACTCAAAATTTCCACCCGCCGATGCCGGCTGCAGCAACACCACCCGCTTTACATTAGCCATTTTCGCTCCTGTTTCTCCCACCGTGCCAGGTTTGTTTTTGGCTGTTCACCTTTGTTGGTGAACCGTGGGAGAATCCCGCTTTGACCAACCGGTAAGATCAATGCCGTGACATCAGATCGATCACGCCGGAGGGTCAGATATGGGAGTGTCACACCATCGTGACGATGCAATATTATACAGCAACCACGGCCGCAATAACACGGGGAGAAACAAAGGGTAACTGTTCAGACTTGATGAGGTGAATTGGCTCAAAGCCGTTGGAACAACGCTGGCATGGCCGGGGGAGTTGTGGCATACCAGGGAGGTGGACACTGAACTAGACCTGAACGCGGCGAGTGGCGAAACTCTGCTGGAGATAATTGCCGGCCAGCGAGGAGTCATTGCCGATTTGCAAAGGCGGATTGGGGTTCTGGAATCCCGTCCCAACCGGCGCGGGTCGTCGGGGATGCCGGGTAATCAGCCGCACTCCAGCCGGCAAGCGCCGGAGAAAAAGGAGCCCAGAAAGCCGCGCCGCCATGGCTTCGCCCGCCAGCGCATGACTCCTACCCGGCGGGTGGAGCATGCCGTGGCGGTCTGTCCCGACTGCGGGACTCACCTGAACGGCGGATGGGTACAGCGAACTCGGGAAGTCATTGAGCTACCGGTGGCTCCGGTAGAAGTGACCGAGCACGCCCTGGTAGCCCGCATCTGTCCGGTATGCCAGCGGCGCCGGCTGCCCAAAGAGGCCCTGCAGGGGGTGGTTCTGGGCCAGCAGCGCCTGGGGGTCAATCTGGTAAGCCTGATGGTGACCCTGCGGGAGGGGGGACGGTTGCCCATAAGAATCATCCAATGGTACCTGGAGAGCGTCCATCAGTTGCACCTGAGTGTTGGCGCCATCGTCGAGGCCGTCCATGGAGTAGCCCGTCAGGCTGAGACGGCGGTGCGAGAGGTGCTCGAGCAAGTCCGCGCCAGTCCCGTGGTGCAGGGCGACGAAACCGGCTGGCGCCAGGACGGGAGCAACGGCTATGTTTGGACCTTCAGCACTCCCAGCGAACGATACTTCCTGCGTCGGGGTCGGGATAAGGGGGTGGTGGATGAGGTGCTGGATTTCTCCTTCAGCGGAATGTTGGTCAGTGATTTCTACGCCGCCTATAACCACTACCCGGGCCTGAAGCAACGGTGCTGGATTCCTCCTTCAGCGGAGTGTTGGTCAGTGATTTCTACGCCGCCTATAACCACTACCCGGGCCTGAAGCAACGGTGCTGGGCTCATCTGCTGCGGGATATCCATGACCTGAAAGGGTTGTACCCAGAAGACGCTGGGCTGGCTCAGTGGGCCGAGGCGGTTCACCAGGTCTACACGGAGGCCAAGGCCTCGGTCCTTCCCCGAGCCCAGCCAGGCCATCGCACCCAGCTAATGCTGGAGGAGAAACTAATGGTCTTGGCGCGGCCTTTCCTTAAAGATCCCCTGGCGGTTCAGGCCAAGCTCTGCCGGCGCATGGAACGGTTCATCAAGGAACTGTTTGTCTTCGTGTCGGACCCAGCCGTGCCCTCAGACAACAACGCCGCCGAGCGGAGCCTGCGGCATCTGGTAACCAGTCGCAAGATCAGCGGCGGCACCCGCTCAGGGCAGGGCACCGACAGCAAGATGACCTTGGCATCCCTCTTTGGCACCTGGCGGGCCAGAGGTCTCAATCCCCTCCTGGAATGCTGCCGGTTGCTCACTTCCCCTCAACTCTGAACAGTTACGTTTGGCGAAGGGCGATCTGGTTTCTTGCTCGCCTGAGCTGGGATCGTCGGCCATGGGACATTCTCCTGGGTCGGGGTTGGTGGATCTTGTCTTGGGCGCGATCGCGGCCATTTCGCGCCTGACGGATTTACGGTTGTTCAGTATAGACTGGCCGCAGTTCCTCCGCCACATGGATGCCGGCAATGGAGAGCAAGAATTGGCGTCAAAGATACATGGCTGGCTATAATCTAAGCTGGATGATCACGAGATAGGCGCCTGGACCGGCCGTCGTCAGATCGGGAGGGAATTCGAACCCGTGGTAAAAGGGATATTCATAGCATTTGGGATCATGGTGGTTTGTTTCTTGATTCCCGTGGTCCATTTCGTGGCGGCGCCGGCGTCTCCGTTCATAGGCGGTTATATAGGAATATCTTCCGCCAGGTCTATTAAACTCCCCGCCATGGCAAAAGCCGCTGTCTTTGGTTGCCTTTTGGGAGGTTTGGTTTTGATGATCGCTGCCGCGGCCTCGGCGGTGATAACAGCGGTTGCGGACGTGGGCCGGTTTTTCTGGATTCTATGGATAGGTGTTGCCATCGGCTCTATATACACGGCCAGTATGGGCGCCCTGGGAGCCATGTACTCGTTGGTACGAGCCGATTCTCAGAACAACGAGCCGGGTCCCGAGACCCCGGAGACGAATCTTGGGCCCATATGAAACGCTGTTGCCGGCGTTACAGTTTTTTGGGCTTGGCCAGGGTGTATTTCCTTGACACTCTCGTGAGGCCGACGCTATCATTGCCACTCATTTAGCTGCCAATTCCCCCCTAATTATGCAATCTTCCAATCTACGCCACCACCTTGAAGCTCTTCGTAACGGTAGCCAGAGCGTGGACGAAGTTCTGCAATTACTTCGCGACCTCCCTTTTGAAGATTTGGATTTCGCCAAGGTAGATCATCACCGCCCTCTTCGCACCGGCTTTCCGGAGGTGGTCTTGGGTCTGGGTAAAACCCCCGGGCAGGTTTCCAAAATCGTGGAATCACTGGCAGGCAAGGGAAACCCTGTGCTGGTCACCAAGGCGGGCTCTGGTGCTTATGAAGCCACGGTGCGCTTAACTCCTGCCGCCGCCTACAATGAGCTGGCAAATGTCATAGTCGTGCCCGGTTCTGGCCATATACCCCAGGCGCCGGGCGTGGTGGTCTTGACCGCCGGCACAGCGGACCTGCCGGTGGCTGAGGAGGCTGCGGTCACCGCCGGGTTGATGGGCAGCGAGGTAGTCCGGGTCAACGACGTGGGCATTGCGGGTCTCCACCGGCTTTTGGACAGCCTCCCGGTTTTACAAAAGGCGAACGTGATCGTCGTAGTCGCGGGAATGGAAGCTGCTATCGCCGGCGCCGTTGGGGGTCTGGTTTCGGTCCCGGTGGTCGCCGTTCCCACCAGCATCGGCTACGGCGCCAGCTTTGAAGGATTGGCGGCCCTCCTGGGCATGCTGAATAGCTGCGCCCCCGGCATAGCGGTGGTCAACATCGACAATGGTTTTGGCGCCGGGTACTTGGCTGCCCAGATCAACTCCCAGGTGGTCTCCCAAGACGGTCGAATTGCCGATCGAGCGGACCGGTCCGACGGTGACTAACAAATCCCTCTTACTGCTTCTGGCATTCGCGGCGCTTGTCGTCGTCGGCGTTATCGCTTACGGAGACTTTGGAGAGACGATTCGGCAGTTGGCGGGGTTTCCGTTAACCCATTTGCTGGCGGCCCTGGCGTTAGCGCTGCTGAATTACCTTCTTCGATTCGCGCGTTGGTCCTTTTACCTAAAGGTTCTGCAAGTCAAAATACCGCTGGCCACCAGCTCGCTGGTGTTTCTCTCAGGCCTGGCCATGTCCATCACACCGGGAAAGGTGGGAGAGGTGCTCAAAAGCCATCTGTTGCAAGACAGGGTTGGAGTCCCCGTTTCCACATCGCTGCCGGCGGTTGTGATGGAACGGCTGACTGACCTGGTGGCGGTGATCATTCTTGGATTGGTTGGGCTGGCTTTGCTGCCGGTCCCGGTGCTTATAACTTTGTCGGTGGTTCTGGCAGTGTGCGGCGGAGTATTGTTGGGAGTCACCTCCCGACACAGCCAACGTCTTACCGATCTGCCGTTGTTGCGACGGTGGAAAAACGACTTACTGGTTTCTCAAGAGTCTTTGAGGCTTCTGGCGGCGCCCCGGGTCATGCTGGCGGCGGTGGCTCTGGGGACGGTGGCATGGTGCAGTGAAGGCGTGGCACTGTGGGTCATACTGCATGGTTTGGATGAATCTATGGCGGTGCATAAAGTCTTGCCGATTTATGCAGCCGCCACACTGGTAGGCGCCATTACCACTTTACCGGGAGGCTTGGGCGGAACCGAGGCAAGCATGGTCGCCCTTTTGCAGCAGAGTGGGCTTCCGAGAGACGCGGCGTCCGCCGGAACGCTGCTGGTCCGTGTTGTGACGCTTTTCTTCGCCGTGCTCTTGGGGCTGGCGGCCCTGGTGTGCCTCAAACGGATGCGGCCGGCGGCAAAGTCAGAATCTTTAAACCTGCGGGCCTAGTACTACAACGACGCGTTATCCTACAAGGTAACTCGTGGGCGGATTTTGAAGCTGGCAACGAACGAGTGCGAGTCTCCCATGATGAACGGTCCGTAGCTGAAGAAGAAGACCTGAGCGTGTTTTCTCATAACGCGTCGTTGTAGTACTAGAGGTCTGGCCGGAAAGCCATTGGCCGGGTTTCGCGCTACGCCAGACAGACGTATTATAGTCTTATGTGGCATGATAGTGTCTGAAATACGGTTCAAGAACCCACTGTTACATCGACAATCGTCTCTAAGAAAACGACGACTTGGGGAGAATCGGGGTTTCCGTCCGAGTTTCTAGGGTTAGTCGAGAACCGATGGGAACGGCGGGCAAATCTAAGAATTCCGGGGGCTCTCCGTTGCTGGATGCGGGTTGGGGTTTGGCGCGGGCCATGCGGCCCCACCAGTGGATCAAGAATCTTCTGATCTTCTTGCCATTCCTGTTCGCGGTCCGCGTGGCCTGGTCCCCCAACGATCTGGACCCGGTGCCTGGGATCTTGGTCAGGCTTATCGTCGTGTCGGCGGCACTGTGCGCCGTCTCCTCCGCCGTCTATCTGTTCAACGACCTTTGCGACAAAGATTCAGACCGGCGGCATCCGGTCAAAAGAAACCGCCCCATCGCTTCGGGCATTTTGCCGGTTCCGGCCGCCGTGGCCGCCATGGTCCTATTGGCGGCGGCCGGCATCGCCGTTCTAGTGTTGTTGAACCTGGTTTTGGTTTGGATCATTCTGGTGTATGTCGCCATCAACCTTGCCTATTCGGCGGGCGGCAAGAATATCGTGTTGGTGGACGTATTGGCGGTGGCCAGCGGATACGTGATCCGGATTGCCATCGGGGCGGCGGCAATCGGAGTGGTCCCCTCGCCGTGGCTCTATGTCACCACCGGCGCGGGGGCTCTTTTCATAGTTTTGGGCCGGCGGTACGCCGAGGTGCGGTTGGCCGGAGACCAAGCGGCAAGCCAACGTTCGGTTTTGAGCCAATACTCGGGGCCCTTTATTAGCCAATTACTGACCATAGCGGCAACGGCATCGTGGTTGAGCTATACTTTATACACAGTGGAAGCGGGCAACCTGCCGGAAAACAATTCGATGTTGCTCACCATTCCGCTGGTTACCGTGGGTCTCTTCCGATATCTTTACTTGCTGAACAACAGCGAAGAGGCAGAATCGCCCGAGCATCTGATCGTCCGCGATCTGCCGATGGTTCTTTCCATAGCCGGTTGGTTGGGCGTCTCCGCGTTGGTTCTGTTATTGAATGGGTGACCGGCGCGGCCATCGGAGTTCTAATCTCGGAGTTCTAATCTAAGGAGACAGGCGATTGGTTTCTTCTGGCGAACCCGCTCCGCAGCCGGGCGAACTCCCTTCCGTTGAGGCCGAAAGGCCGGACGGGCGTCCGGTCGTGGCGGTGGTCGCTACCCGGCCTGAAACTGTATTCGACGATATCCAGAAGGCCATGGAACTGGCTGGGATAACTCAACACCTCAATTCCGACGCCGCCACCTTACTGAAGATCAACATTTCCTGGCAGCATTGGTATCCCGGCTGCTCCACGTCCCCATGGCAACTGGAAGGTGTTATCCGAGGCATGCGCAACCTGGGGTACCAAGACCTGATAGGCGCCCATAACGGCACCGTGGTGGTTGATTCGTTCGAGGGCGAGGAGATAAACAAGCACAAGGCAGTACAGGACAAACTCGGCTTACCGGTGGTGCACCTGGATTCGCCCCCCAACAATTGGGTGGAATACAAACCCAAAGAGAAGATGTTGGTTCTGGACGACATTTTCCCCGAAGGCATCCAGATCCCCGAATCATTCGCCGGGAAGAATATCATTCACCTCCCAACGATGAAGACCCACGTTTTCACCACCATGACCGGCGCGATGAAGAACGCCTTTGGCGGGCTGTTGCACCGGAAGCGCCACTGGACCCATGCGGTTATCCATGAAACCCTGGTCGACCTCCTGGCCATCCAAAAGGAGATACATCCCGGAGTATTCGCCGTCATGGACGGCACATTCGCCGGTGACGGACCGGGTCCGCGGGCCATGCGTTGGCATATCAAAAACCGGATCTTGGCCAGCGCCGACCAGGTGGCCATCGACGCCGTTGCCGCCAAGATGATGGGTTTCGACCCCATGAACATCAGATTCATCCGGCTGGCCCATGAGCGCGGTTTGGGCTGCGGCGATGTTTCCAAGATCGATGTCGTGGGCGAAGACATAGAAGGCGTCAACTGGGGATTCACCGGCGTGGAGAACACGTTCGCCAGCCGGGGACAAAAGCTGATCTACTGGGGACCCCTGAAACCACTCGAGAATATGCTGCTACGCAGTCCCCTGGTTGGTTTGGCCTTTCTGGCGTCCAACCTGTATCACAATGGCTACTGGCTGAAGACCAAAGGCCGCAGCCGAATCAAAGCCGCCCTGGAAACCGAATGGGGCGAGCTTTTTAAATCGTACTGAACACCGAATCTTCCCAACCCTCTCTGATAAAGGTTTAATCTCTCCATGGAAATCGCGATTATCGGAATTCCCCAAAGCGGAAAGACCACTTTGTTCAATGCCTTGACCGGCGGGCACGCCGAGGCCACCGGAGCGGGAGGCGCAGGCGCGCAGATGCACGTGGGGGTAGTCAAAGTCGACGATCCCCGGTTGCCGGTTCTGGCTGAGATGTATAACCCAAAGAAGGTGGTTTATCCCGAGATTAAGTATTGGGACCTGCCGGCCTTTGAGCCTTCGGCCCGGTCCCAAGCCTCGTCGGGATCATCTTCCGGGTCTTTTAACCTGGAGGGCCAGTCTCGCAACATTCTTCAAAGCGCGGACGCTTTTCTAGTGGCGGTCCGCGACTTTGCCGACCCGGCGGTCGTCCACCCCGCTGGTTCAGTGGATCCTGGCCGCGATTTGCGGTCAGTGCTAGAGGATCTGATCTTGGCTGACCTGGTGGTGTTGGAACGGGCCACCGAACGCATGGAAGACGGAGTCAAGAAGGCGCCTAATTCCGAGCGGCCCGCCATGCTTCGGAAGTCGGAGATCGTCAAGAAGGTGAAGCAGGGAATAGAAAACGGCGTTCCTCTGAGGCGCCAGCAGCTGACTGGTTCCGAGTCGGTTTTGCTGGCCGAATACCAGCTTCTCACCGGTAAGCCGGTGATCGCGGCCTTCAACATCGATGAATCCCGAGACTCTGGGGAAAGCATCTCGTTAGAGTCGGTGGGGCTGGCATCCGGCGATGCGGAGGCCGTGGGCAGCGTTTGCCTTTCCGCCAAACTGGAAGCCGAGCTGTCCTTGATGCCGGCAGAAGAGGCCGATGAGTTTCGCCAAGAGTTGGGATTGGCCGAGTCGGCCATGGCTAAAGTGGTGCGCGTCACCTACGACACGGTGGGGTTGGTCTCCTTCCTGACCGTCGGGGAGGACGAGGTGCGGGCTTGGAGCATTCCGTCTGGTCTTCCCGCCCAGGATGCCGCGGGCACGATTCACACCGATTTTACCCGGGGTTTCATACGCGCCGAGGTGATCCCCTATGACGACCTGATCCGGTGTGGAAGCCTGGCCCAGGGCCGTAAGGAAGGCTTGCTGAGGTCCGAGGGCAAGACATACAGCGTTCGTGACGGCGACGTCATAAATTTCCTGATCAACGTCTGATCAAACAATCACAGCCCTGCCAATTCCAAAACAGCATGATCAAAATCCGTTCTTTCGATACCCAAGACGCTGATAGCGTGCGGTCCCTTTTCTCCCAGGGATTGATGAATTTTGCCCAAGGCTTCGAGCGGGAAGTCGGTGGGTATGTTCAGGAATCGCTGATAGATGATCTGGCCGACATAAACGCCAGCTCCATGGATGACCCAGCAAACCATTTCTGGGTCGCCGATGAAGACGGAGTTGTGAAGGGTATCGTCGGTGTGCAGTGGCGCAGCGATGAGGAAGCCGAATTACGGCGAATGAGCGTCGCGTCCACCGCCCGCCGCCAAGGCGTAGGCTTGATGCTGTTAGAGACCGTCGAGGGTTTTTGCCGCGACCGGGGCCATCAGCGAATCATTTTGACCACGGTTACTCTTCTGGAGCCGGCTATCGCGATGTACCGGCGGTTCGGTTTCCAACTCACCGGCGAAGAAAGTTACGGCAGAATCTCGGCCCAGCATTTTGCCAAGGAGTTGACCAAGCCGGACTGATGTGACGTAAATTCACGTGGTGTCATCCAGCCTTTTGGCGAAGCTGAGTTCATGGCCGTCGGGGTCGGTGATGTGGAAATACCGCTCGCCCCATGCAGCATCGCTGGGCGCCGCTTCGGGTTCTAACCCCGCATCGACGATACGCCGGTAGATCCCATTCACGTCGTCCACGTGCAGGACGGCCCGGCCCCACCAAGACCAGCCGCCCTCGGGCGCCAGCACTAGGTTGAGGTAACCCGAGCCGATCTGGAAGCTGGTGAACGTGTCGCCGGCGCCGCCATAGGATTCGTTCAGCCCGAGCGCTGCCCGATAGAATTCCACCGCCCGGGCCATGTCCCGGACAGCCAGAGTCAGTGCGCTTATATAGCGGACCACCAACCTCTCTTCCTCTCTTCAGCCTGCCGATATACAATTCTCAAGAGTATCCGGGCTCGGCAACGGTCACGGCCAGACCAATCTTATCAATCCCGACTGGCTGGGGCAAAAACCTGACGCCGCCCGGCTGTGGGTGGCTGATCTTAACTTGGTTGCGTCATGAAAATAGCCTACCTCCAATCCATAGGCGGCGCCAGCGGCGATATGTTGTTGGCGGCCCTGATCGACGCGGGCCTTCCGCTGGAATTTCTCCATGACGAACTGGGGAAATTGCCGATGGCGGGTTACAACATCACCGCAGTTCAAGATGCGCGCCGCGAGATGCGGGGCGTCAAACTAAACGTGGACGTGCAAGAGCCAACCCGGTATTCGCCCAAACACCTGCTGGAGATAGTCTCCTCAAGCGGGCTGCATCAAACAACTAAACAGCGCGCCGAAACGGTATTGAATACTCTTTGGACCGCCGAGGGCCGGGTGCACGGGGAGTCCCAAGAAGAGTTGGAACTGGAAGAATTAGGCACAGTGGACACCTTGGTTGACGTGGTGGGCGTCAGCATCGGCCTTGATTATTTGGGGGTTGAGAAGGTTTACGCATCGCCATTAGTATTGGGCGCCGCTGAACCACCCCGGTGGCCCGGAGGATACCCCAACCCGGCGCCGGCGACCCTGGAACTGGCGGCTATGGCCAGCGCTCCAGTGACCCCGGTCCATCCCATGTATGACGGAGCGGGGGAGTTGACCACTCCCACCGGCGCAGCCTTGATCACCTCTCTGGCGGAGTTCCAACGACCCGCATTCTCAGTGACTAAGGTGGGCGTTGGATTGGGTTCCAAAGATCCGGAAGGCTTTCCTAATATTCTGAGGGTGTGGTTAGGCGAGATGGACCAGCCGGCGGCGGTCGCCAGGCAAGGAGACATCGCGTTGTTGGAGACGAATCTGGACGACGTTCAGGGCGAGGTTTTGGGGTTTGTCCAAGAGCAGTTGTTCGCACTGGGGGCCCTGGACGTATGGTGCACGCCGGTCCAGATGAAGAAAAACCGGCCGGGAGTGGTCTTGTCGGCCCTCGTTCCCCAACGGCTCGAAGAAGCGGCGGTGCAACTGATCCTGCGGGAAACGCCGACTCTCGGTGTCCGGACCCGCAGTGTGGAACGGTACATTGCTCAGCGCGAGAGTTTCATCGTGGAGACTGACCTGGGCGCCATCAGCGTTAAGGTGAAATCGTTGCAAGGCGAGGCGGTGGGAGTGTCTCCGGAATACGAAGATTGCCGTCGAGTTTCATTGGAAACCGGCGTCCCATACCAGGAAGTCTACCAACGGGCCTTGGCTGAGGCTCGCGGGCGATTCTTAATCTAGCTGGGCGGCTCTGCCGGACCTGTACGCGCCGTCATCCGCGGCGGCGGCGGGTCTTGCCTGGCAGGCCGGGATAGACCCGGTCGTTCAGAACCCACTCCACCCTCTTTTCGAAAGCCTCCACCTCTTCCGGAAGCAACAGGTCCACCAATTCCTTTAGTTTACCCTGCGGATCTGACAGTTGCCGCCCCAGGCGCCCTACCGCGTTCAGCAGCTTTTTGGGGATGCGCTCTCCGCAATAATCCCATATTACGGTGCGAATCTTGGTGTCGGCGTGGAAGGTCAGCCCGTGGTCGATGCTCCACAACTTTCCGTCGGCGTCCACCAGCATGTGGTTGGCTTTCCGGTCTGTGCTGTTGGCGACCAGGTCGAAGCAGGCAATGGTGCGCAGTTGGTTGCCGATGTCATCGCCCAAGGTGTAGTAGTTCTGCTTAGGGTCATGCTCTACATATTGTTGAACCGAGCCTATGCCGTAAGGCCCATCCCTGATGATTGTGGGCGGTATCAAATCCCAGCCCAAAGTGTCGTCCAATAGATATGCGGCATACTCTCGTTTGTAGAGGGTGCCCGAAGGAAAATCCCACAGCGGGGATTCCCCATCCCTGGGCTTGTAGATGGCCAACCCGGTTCGGCCGTTCAAACTTAGCTGGGCCAAGAAAGTGTAATTGGAGCCCGCCGGGGTGAGCTGGCATGATTGGATTTCGCCTTGGGTCAGGAGCTCAAAGGTTGACTCGTCGAAGGTCACCGATAACCTCATTCACCGGGTTTGCGGATCAGCCCGTTTCCAACACGGTATGGCCGTTAGCGCGAGGGCACGCGTGGCCGTCGGGATCTATGGGCTGGCCGCAAAGGAAACACAGCGGGCGACCAGCGGCGCAAATCCGCAGGGCATCTTCCGCCAAGGTCCGTGCTTGAGTGAGGGAAATCCAAAAACTGATGGAGACGGGCGATGGGGAATCGGCTTCCGACTCTGGATTTTCTCTTTCGATCGCCGCTACGTAGAACGAGTTAGCTTCCTTATCGTGACTCAGGCGCATTTCCCCTGCCCTGAAGTCAACATCGTCGCCTTCTCCAGACCAACTGCCGTCGCGGGTCCGGCTCTCGTGGCCGCGTTCTTCTTCCGAGAGAGAATCCACCGCCTGTTTCAGGTGGACGCCCAACTGGTTAAGTTGCTCTTTTTCCAGCCACAGTGTGCAATGGGTGGCGCCGGCCTCCAGCAATAACCGAAAGGTGCGGCGGCCCGGGTCGCCGATGGACTCAGCCTCCAACCTAGAAAGGGAACCCATGGGGTATTTTATTTGTTCTTCTTCCACGCCCCTTATGATAGTGCGGCGCTAGGCCTGTGGCAAGGTGAATGCGCCTGCGTGTTTAGGACAGATTTTGAGCCGGAGGACCGAGTTCGAGAAATGGCTGGCATCAGGATTCCGGTTGCCCCTGGGCGATTTCCTCTACCGATGGCTCTGGCATTCCTTCCTGCCATTTGGGGTCCCGTAACTCCAGCCGATTGCCGCTGGGATCGAAGAAATAAAGCTCCCGCCCAGTAAAAAATCCTTTGGCCCGGTAGGTGAGATGTTCGATGGGGATCTTCCTGTCAAGGAAAATCTTGCAGGCCTGTTCGAAGGTTTCCGGGCTCACGGTGAAGGAATGATGGGCGTTGTGATCGCCGTCGTCTCCTATATCGGACGGGTGATCACGCTGGCAGAGCAAGATGTTGTGGTCTCCCACGTTGAAGCAAGACATTACCGAATTGCCTAGGCGCCCCATGGGTCTGCACCGCCAGGATGCCGCCTGGCGCCAGTTTGCTCATTAGCCTGGGAAACAACGTATGGTGGTCGTCCAGCCAGTGAAACACGGCATTGGAGAAGAGCAGATCAGCGGGAGCCGAGGGCTCCCAGGCGTTGAGGTCGCTGTGCTGCCACGAAATGTCTGCTTCCAGAGAACGAGTCCGTTCCAGCATGGACTCCGACCCATCCACGCCGGTCACCCGGGCGCCGGGCCATCTTTCTTTAAGGATCACGGTTCCCGACCCGGTGCCGCAGCCCAAGTCGTAGATGACTCGTGGCGATTCCAGGGGTATTCTCCCGATCAAATCGATGACCGGTTGCAACCGGTCGTTGCCGAATCTCAGGTTTTGGCCAGGGTTCCAGGTACTCATAGCTATTCCGTCAAGCAAAATTATTTGTGGCTAGGATGATATGACAGGTTAACATCCCGCCGCTCTAAACGGCCAATGATCTGCCAACAAGAAAAGGGCCACGGGGGAGCATTCCGTGGCCCAGGAACCATTTCTGCGGTTGATGCTATGGCAGGGCAGGTTATTTATTCAGCATCATTTCTTGCACCCGTTGAACCTCAAACCGCTCTTCGACGCTCTCGGAGTCGGTGTTGAACGAGGTGGGCATGCCGGCGATGATGCGCTGAACCTCAAACCGCTCTTCGACGCTCTCGGAGTTGGTGTTGAAAGCAGTGGGCATCCCGGCGATGACGCGCTGAACTTCAAACCGCTCTTCGACGCTCTCGGAGTTGGTGTTGAAAGCAGTGGGCATCCCGGCGATGACGCGCTGAACCTCCAACCGCTCTTCGACGCTCTCGGAGTTGGTGTTGAAAGCAGTGGGCATCCCGGCGATGACGCGCTGAACCTCGAGGCGTTCCGCTATGCTTTCATTCAACGATTGTTCGGCCAAAATGGAACTGCTGGCTAGGGGACTCGCCGAGGACTCGGCGAAACTGGTGGTTGTGGCCAAAGTCACTCCCGTGGCCAGCAATGCGCCCAAAACCATTCCTCCCACCACCTTCACCACCGTATTTTTGATTCCGCCATTGGTTACTTGGTTTGTCACTTTAGATGTTTCATTATTCAAAGTCATTTTCCCGTCCTCCGTTGAATTAACCGAGATAACCCACCGGGGCGAGACCAGGATTACCAGGCATCTGTATGGAAGGCAGACCAAAAGCGGCGAGATTATCTTCGGCGGCGACCGGCAACTGGCGAACTACGATGTGAGCCAGGACGCTACCGGCATCGAAGTCAACCGGGGCCATGCCATGGAAGTCTTGCCATTTTTGCGGGAACTGCCCATCCAACGCACCTGGGCCGGAACCATGCCCTTCTCCCTGGATGGCAAACCCATCATCGGCAAGATCCCCCAGCGGGACAACCTCTTCATCGTGGGCGGCTTGGCGTCGTCGGGATTTGGCCGCGGGCCCATGGCAGGCAAGTTATTGTCAGAATACATCCATTCCGGCCACCGTCCCGCGGTCTTGAACGAGGCCGACCCCGCCAGGTGTGTTTTCGAGAGCCGTTAAAAACCACCACCGTTGCCCCTTCTTCACCCCTAACCTATAATCCCCCACAATTCCCTTTGCTATCGAAGGCCAAACGCATAGTTTCGGCAGGGCCTTAGCGTGGTACATTCAAGACGAGATTTAGGAGCTAGCTATGCCCGCCGAAAAAATAACCATCGGCAACGTTGAGATACTCTCCCTTTCTGACGGCGTACTGACATTCGACCTCTGCAACTTCTTTCCGGATATCCCCCAAGAGAGTTGGCATGGCTATGAGCACCATCTCTCTTCGGACCACGGCATGAGTTTCAACCTAGCTTGTTTTTTGGTCCGGTCCGGAGGACACACCATCGCCGTGGACACAGGCATGGGGCCGCGTCCGGCCGGCGCTCCCGAGACCCCCTGGGGAGATCTGCTCAACGATTTCCAGGCCAACGGGGTCAAGCCCGAGGACGTGGACATGGTAGTGATGACCCACCTGCACCGGGACCACGTCGGTTGGAACCTGCAACAAGAATCGGGGAAGTTTACGCCCACATTCCCCAACGCCAAGTATTACTTCAGCGCCGCCGACTGGGAGGCCACGCACGATCCAAAACTTCAAGCCGACCGGTTTCCCAACGCTCCATCCACCGTTTGGCCTCTAGAGGAACTGGGCGTGATGGAGCTTATTGAGGGCGAATACACCCTCACGGACGAACTAACCACTCTGCCGACCCCCGGTCATACACCCGGCCACATCTGCATCATGATCTCGTCCCAAGGCGAACGGGGCTTGATCCTGGGCGATGTCCTGCACAACACCGTTCAGGTGCACGAGACTGAATGGGTTTCCCGGGCGGACATTGATCCTGAGACGACTCGTTCCACCCGGCGGTCCCTGATGGAACAGCTGGAACGCGATGGGTCCACCGTCGCGGCGGTCCACATGCCGGCGCCAGGCTTCGGCAAGATCGCCCGGCTGGAAGGCCGGCGCTATTGGCAGGCTCTGTAGACGCCGGGCCGGGCATGTTAACGGCCCACTGGGCGGCTGATGTTAACGCGCGGATATGCTCGCTCTGTTCCTCTTAACCGGGATTCCCCAGATCAAACCACCTTTCCTGGATATAGCTCCCGCGGGGATACCGCCAAATATAATCCCGCATTCCAAGAGCGTCAAATGCGGCCTGATGCGGCCTGATTCACTCAAAGTCCCCGCTTTCATAGGGCAACCACTGTACTGCCAAGCGTAAAAGCCCCAAACCGCTGGTCTACGCCCAAGTCTCGCCCTTGGGAAGCTCTTTTGCCCTGTGCGACCCCGTAACCGTAACCAATCCCGACGCTCCTAAAGTGGACTAGCCAGGAGCCAGCCTAAGCCGACCAATTCGTTCCAGTATCCCGCCTAGCATTTCCCGGCTCACCAGCACCTCAGCAAGCTGAAACACCAGCCTTCCGGCATGGCGCACCAACCGTCCTCCAGTCTTGATCATCCTGGTCTGCAGACTGGTCAACGACCAGTGCTTCATTGCCTCCGGTAAGGCTAGCCTTCTCATGAAGTTACCCAAGTTGTAAGCCAGTACGAACAACTCCAGCCTGACCTGATTGGCCACGAACTTGTGGCAGGACAACCTCGTCCAGTTCAGGGCGTACTTGCCTTCTTTTATCCATTGCTCCGCGGTGCCTCGGCCATTGTAAAAGCGGACTATCCCGATGTTTGGATAGCTCAGATTGGTGACGATGAAGCCCACTCTGGGAAACAGTTCTCCCTGGCGCCACTCCACCTTAGAGACCACTCTCCGAGCAACGTTCCAGCTCTGGGCCTGGTAGACGAAGTCATGATAGGAGACGATGGGCTTCGGGGAAAGCCACTCCGTAGGCCGTATTAGCCGGGGCGCTATCTCCCGCTGCAGCACCTGGTTGGACCGCAGCCTGATGGCGTAGCCGATGTTTCTTGCTTCCAGATAATCGTATATCTCCGGCTTGGCGAAGGCGGCGTCAGCACGAAACAGCAGCAGTCAGGCTGCTGTCAAATAACGCTCCACCACCGGATCAAGGACTTCTTGCCAATCATCGGCACTGGGGACGTTGCCTGACCGTAGCTTAGCTGCTTCACAATCCCCGAACTGGTTGAACAGAAAGAGAGGGTGATAGCAGACGCATTCAAAATGGCCGTTATAGGCTGCTCCCTCCTGCTGGCCGTGCACTGGACTCTCGGAACTGTCCATATCCAGGATTACTCGCCGGTGTAGGGTATGGGCCATAGCTCGTTCCACCCACTGGGTATTTATTCGTGCCAGCCCCTTCAGGTTGTCCTCTTGGGTCAGGAACTCCGTCTCGAACCGGCCCATCTCACTGGTGCTGGCTCCTTTCCGCTCCGAGCCTTGCCATCCCACGATCACTCGCATGGCTGGGTCTTGGGAAAGGCGCACTGCGTCATTGGTGTCGTCGTAGCCGGCCAAGCGGCTGTAGATCGACTGTCTTAGCAGCGGAACCAGGTGGTGAAGGATATTGCGTCCGGTACGGCTTTCCTGGAGGTAGTCCTCAGCGATTTCGGTAAGGCCCAAGGCATCATCAAACTCTCGAAAGGCAAGAAGACCAGCGTCGGAGGTGATGGTTGAGCCGTGAAATTCCAGGCGGACTTTGGGGTTGAATTGGAGCCGGAGAGGGGCATTTTCGCCGTCACCCATCAGGTGCCTCCATGATGCTTACGCTACCTATATAAAACTCGCCAAGCTATGGGGTAATTATAGCCATACCGACGGCCAACGTCTCACAAATGGACAATGGTTTAAAGAATGCCGACGATTTACTCAGAGGGATATTCACCCATATGGGAAATGTGGGCCAAGGCATCATCAAACTCTCGAAAGGCAAGAAGACCAGCGTTGGAGGTGATGGTTGAGCCGTGAAATTCCAGGCGGACTTTGGGGTTGAATTGGAGCCGGAGAGGGGCATTTTCGCCGTCACCCATCAGGTGCCTCCATGATGCCTACGGCATCTTACTGCAAAGTGACATATCATGGAGTTATTATAGCCGGAAACACGCAAAAAGGGCCCATAATTAGCCAATGGTTGAAAGACCATCGACGAATTACTGAGAAAGCTTTTTAGCCATATGGGAAATGTGGGTTAAATGTTCAGCACTCGCTATCGCCCCGGAATCACCACAGCTGCTGCATCATTTCAAGGCCTGCTTCCGTTCGATTTAAGCTATACGTAAAGCTTAATAGTGAAGCGCATTTCCCGGCTGGCCGCAACGGCCGGCTCTTGGTGTAGGCGACGCTGGACGCCAGCTGAGAAGGACCTCTCCTCCCTTTCTCCGGTGGTTGACCAGGTTGCCCTAGCTTTGGGCTAGACCGGCGGCATGAATGGTGAGAATCTGGCGGAGAGGGATGCGGTTTGGTGGTTGTCCATGAGGGAAGGAGTAGGTATCTCCGTCCCAAGCCAGGGAGACCCCCGCTGTGCCCTGGCGCTTACGGGAAGGATTATCGCAGATCCCGGCTAATCAGAGGACGCCCTAAACACTGATGGGTGGTCCGGGGTCCATTTGGCGCCAACTGTCTCGGCGTCGTCACCCGAGTTCCCCCAGTTTGGCACTTCTCATTGAGATACTCCCCTAAGCGAATCGTCAACCATTGGCGTCGCCCATTGGATGTTAGCGGAATTTGCCCAGTGAGATTTGGGAACGCACATGAGACCGAAGATCATCTCCCCATGGTTGATTCTCTTGGCCCCGATGCTTTTTTGGGGCCTCACTGCTTGCGGAGAACTGCGCGCTTCTGACACCGCGCCTGATGGACCGTGGGCCAACCCCCAGAATGGCCAAAGATTGGAGCAAATGGGCGCCATCAGCGCTCTCACCACTCCCACTCCTTATATCCAACCAACGCCCACAGCCCGTATTACAGGTACTCGTACGCCTTTACCTCCGATAGAACCGACACCCATAGACTTGCCGCCTGCAACTGTGGAAGTAGTTGTCGAGGCCACCATAGCGGCAATCGCTCCCACCACGGCGGCGCCCACCGCAACACCCCAGTCTCCGACGCCAAGACCCCGAATAGTATGGCAGGAAGCCGACCGATGGACCGGAGATTTTCTCCTTACCACCAATTACTTCCGAGTCCGTGCCGATGAGTGGCGAATTACCTGGACCACTCAACCCGGCCCCGTTGAGCACGCATTCAAGATCAAATTGTACAAGAGCAACCGGACGCTCAAGACCGTTGTCATTGACGAAATTAACCCGGAACCAAACTCAATGGTGTTTCGGAGAGCCAGTGACGATAATGAATATTATCTGGTTATAGTCGCTTATCAGCCTTATACCGTCATCGTTGAAGAGCTAATCCGATAGGTGAAGCCCCCGGATCAGGGGGTCTCCCTAGCTTGTCAGACAGTTGCTATAAGAAGCCCCCGGAACCAACCGGGGGCTTTTAATGTCCGGCGTGTACCAGCGGGAATCACGGCACACAGTCCATGTACCCGGTTGGGTTCGGCAGTATCTCCAGGTAAACCAGCGTCGTCTGCAACGATGCATGTCCCAACCAGCGTGAGACATTTTTGATAGGGACCCCGCTGGCCAACCAGTGCCGAGTTGCCGAATGACGCAGGGTATGAGTGGCCCACCTGCCAGATGGCCGGACCGAAGGAGATAGCTCAAAACATCGACCTCAGCGAAGCGCCGGAGGCGCGAAAGACAGTGGCTAGTGCTATCCTGGCATTCCTATGAAGTCAGCGGAAAGCGGTGGTGAGGGAACCAGGTCGAAGACCGGCCCCTTTATGGTTTCTGGATAGTACTCGTCTCTTTAGTGATTGGGGCCGCATGGCCAAGAGCCGAGAGTGGATCGCAGAAGCGCAGAAATACTCTGCCCAGTCTGACAAGGCGATCCCGACAGCCTAGGTCTTACTCATCGCCGCGAGAACAAGGGCATTAACATGAGGCTATTCTTTTTAACCGTGGTCTCGCTGGTGGCGGGATTTGCTTTGGGCGAATGGTTTCCCGACATCGACCAGCGAATTCACTTTCTAACTCACCGCTCGATCCTCACACATGGTCTAATTCTTCCTTTGCTTCTTTACTCAATCGGTTCTGGTATTAAGGCAGCCCCTTTGCGCCTTTTCCTCTCGGGTTTCAGTCTTGGATTAGCTATCCACCTAGGTTTCGACCTTTTCCCCAGATCATGGCAAGGTTACGCATTGATACATGTGCCACTGCTGGGATGGACTCATCCAATTTTCTCCTGGCTTTGGATAGCCGTGAGCATGATCTCCTGCCTTTACTTATCAATGAGGTTGGCGAGAGGTGGAATCGAAGGTACCGCTCTATTGCTGGGCACGCTGGCATTGTTTAGCTACACTAGCACCAACGAGACCGCATTTTGGGGTCCATTGCTCTCGCTTCTCATCGGTTTTGGTATCGTGCTGGGGGCAGCTTTGCGGAAGTATTTCCTAACAAGGCGGCACGCGTAGAAAATGTTCTGCTCGTGAGCCTGATCTACCTCCCGTTCGGTTGCTTTCCGGTTACCTCTTTTGGTTCCGTACCCGGAAGTCCCGATGTAAATGTGGGCGCATTCGTGCGCGATCGTTTCGACCAGTTCGGCATTTGGTAAGTCGGCGGCAATGTAGATTTCATGTCGCACCGTCCACCCCGCCAAATAACGCTCCGACTCGTTGAATACCTGGTGGTGCGGCTGATCAGCCAGAAGGAACCAATACATCCGGGGCTCACCGATACCCTCAAAGGTGGCAGCTTGGGTCAATGCTTCCCTGGCGAGTGTCCTGGTCCTGGCTGGAACCTGTGCCTCCGGGATCAGGCGGTATCGGTAAGTCGTCATCGGTTTCCCCACTGCCGCTGCCATAACTTTTCAGCGGCCCAATCAGCGATATCAGACCACCTGGCCATTAATTCATCCCTGACGGAATCGTAGTCAGACAAATATTCCTCTCGTGTGGTCCACAAGTCCCTCTCCGAGTGCGCCGTGAGGGCCCTCTCCCGATTGCTAGGAGTGTCCCACTCGGGACACTGGGCGATCATCGCTCCTCGGGTGTCTGCCAGCCAACTTCGAAATCCAAGATCGCGGAGATATCCAAATCGGCCAATCTGAGAGTCTTTCGCCGGCGGATGTTCCTTTGTCGAACGGGCATGGTTATTTCCTCCTATTCGCTGGCAATGGCGGTGCTAACCGACCGTCCGAATCTGCCGCTGCATCCAGTCCCAATTCCCGAAGCAACCGGCCAAATCCAATCCTTGAATCACGCTCGATTGCCACCTCTGGACGGGTCCGGGGAGAGCCAAAACGGTCCTCGTAAACCACCCCGAATTTCGCTAACGCCTCCCGCGCCTGATTTGCCCTATCAAGAGCTTCGCAGGCCAGCGTCAATAAGTGGACGTGGTGATCGTCAAGTTCGTACCCGGTTATTACCCCATCCCAGAAACGCCGAGTAGACGCTCGAAGGTGCCTTGGCGCCTTGGGTTTGCTAATTGCTGCCAAATTTCTCTCCCTGGCAAAATCGGATTTCATTCAAGTTGGCTCGCATATTCGTAGACTGGGCAGCGGTACTGGTGGGAAAAAGCTGTAGACTTTTGAAATCGCCATCGGCCGGCTTTTCCACCGATCCCCTGTTTATTAGCCCGTCCTTCACTGCCCCTACTTTCCCATCCTGAGTGAAGCCCGCCGCGGTTCCCATCGAGGAGCACATAAGCGCCGCAGCAGGCCGGTAGGCGATGCGGCCCAGGACACCGCCGTTGTGGTCAGATCGGAAACGTCAACGTCTAGCATTTCGCGGATGCTCAAGAATCCCATTTACGCCGGCAGGCCGTTCGGTTTGCGCTACCGGGCCGTGCAGCCATCTAAACGCAATGGCCGAACCTATGGCAAGAGTTCCCTGGCCGACAACCCACCAGAGGAATGGATACCCCTAAACGTTACCGTGGAACCGCCAGTGGTCACCTGGGAAGAATACCTAGAAGCCCAGGAGCGGATGAAGGCCAATCAGAAGTTCAGCCCGAGGAACGCCAAGCATAAATATCTCCTACCCGGGCTTATGGTCTGCGAGGTTCATGGGAGACCCTACCACGGCAGGCACCCCGTGTACGTCTGCTCCTCGTACCGTCCCGGGCGGGGCACGCCTACGCCTTGCAAGCGGTACATCTACGGACCAACTTTGGAGAATGAGGTGTGGGATTCGGCCGTGGACGTCTTAAACCGCCCTGAGGCCATTCTGAATGCGCTGGAAGAGCGGGAAGAGGCCCAGGCAACCACCAAGGCTGCCGTCCAGGATGCTCTGGATAGAGTGGAGCGGAAACTGGAGAACAACAGGCAAGCGGAAACAAGGTTGGTGGACCTGCACATCAGAGGGGAAGTGGGTGCCGACATCTACCCGAGGAACCGGGCAATGCTAACCGCCGAGCGGACCTGGTGCGAAGAAGAGAGGGTCCGGCTCGAACAACAGTTGGAAGCGGTACGGCAGAGGTTCGTTACCTTGGAACAAGTCAACGCGCTCCGTGAGAAGGTCGGGGAGAGGCTATCTAGTGCCAGCTTCGAGGACAAGAGGTTTGTTCTGGAGGGGCTGGAAACTCAGGTCTCGGTGTCGCTAGAAGGTGCCATTAAGGTCGGTTTTGCTATCCCTACAGGCACGGATGTTGTGTTGACAGCTCCGGTGATATATCTACTTCCACCTGGACGATATAGCCGTCCAGCCCCACCACCGCGCATGTTCGTGCCGTAGCTAACACGGTTCAGCCTCCTCCCGGTTCCAATTCAGAGCACCTTGAGGCTCGTTTGCCTTTTTCGAGGTAACTGTACCGGAAGATTTGAGGCGGGCGCTTCAGCGTGATGACAGTAGTTTGTGGGGCGCGCGGTCTAGCCGGCAACGGTGGAGATTAGTGAAGCCAGGGTCATATCCGACAGGGAGTCCACACGCAGGTCGGCGTGGTCGAACGCCAATGCTTGGGTAACCGGATTGGGGACGGCCACGCAAAACATCCCAGCCCGCTTGGCCGCGGTCACTCCATTTACCGAGTCTTCTATAGCCAACGCATTTTCCGGGGAGGTTCCCAAACGAGACGCGGCAAGGAGGTACAATTCCGGGTCTGGCTTCACTTGTGATACGTCTTCGGAGACAGAGATGGAGTCGAATTGGCCGATGATTCCGCGGGCGGTCAAGTTTCCTTCCACCCACGAGCGATTGGAACTGGAGGCGACTCCTAGTTTAAGACCCATTCGTTTTGCCTGGGATATGTATCCCATCACGCCGGGCAGCATGGGGTTGGCCGCCACGATCTCCAGATAACGCCGCCGCCGGCTTTCCCTGACCTGTTCCCGGTTTACGGGCCTGCCGGCCAATTTCTCTAGCTCTTGGAATATACCGGCGTTGGCGTTTGCGGAACTGCCGCCGATGAATTGCGACCACCAGGCTAGATCAAGGCCTCCGCCGTGGTCCTGAAAAACTTCCTGCCAGGTTTCAAAATCAGGGGTTTCAGTGTCTATCACAACACCGTCGAAATCGAATATTAGCGCGTTTATAGGCATGAAAACAAGATTGCCAGTGGGGGTAAGTGAGCTATGGCGTCCCGATGGTGACTTGATACAGGTCGTGGGCGACCGAAATGGGTCCGTCGAAGAACCGCCTAGCCTCGTCCACCAGTGGTTGTGGGTCAAAGTGGAACGTATTGGTGATGTGGGTGAGGATGAGCTCTTGCACGCCAGCCATAGCGGCGGCGCGTCCCACATCGCACGCGACCGAATGCCCTCTCTGTTCCGCCATCTCCCGGCTTGCTTCCGTGCCATAGGCTTCATGGATCAATAACCGAGCCCCTTTCGCGGCTTCCACCAGACTAGGGCTAAATTTGGTGTCGCCGGAAAACACTACGCTAACGCCGCCGCATTCCACCCGCCAACCCATGGCTTTTTCAATATGGTCCACCGGGAAACAGGCGGCGCTGGTGCTGGGCCCCAAGAAGATCCCTTGACCTTCGTCGATGGGCGTCCACTGAACCACTTGATGCCCGCGGAAATTCCGTAACCCCTCTTGTTCCACGGTCATGCCGGGAGACGTCGCCTGGAAAAGCAATTTGACGTTATCCAGGGCTTTGGAAGTGCAATGAACGTGTAGAGGGTCTCCGTCGGGTGTGGCCCGGCTATGAAGCGTCTGCACCAGCGGTAATCCTGACATATGGTCCGCGTGATCGTGGCTCAGCAGCACGTGGCCAAAGTCTTGGGGCTCCATCCCGGCCGAAGAGGCGTTGCGCATAACCGAATTCCCGGAACTGGCGTCTAACAGCACCCGGGTCCCATCGGGGGTGTCAAGGGTGATTGCTGTATGGGCACGGTGGACGGACTCACCGGCGCCGGTTCCCAAGAATGTCACACGTACGCTAGGCATAAATCGGCTCCCAATTGATACGGAAGATGAGTATGGATGCGGTCTTCGCGGGGCGCTTGCGGCAGTTTGGCCAGGGCTAGTACTCAGTCATGTTTGGAATCAAAGGGATAGAGGCGGTGCAGTTTGGTTCGGGCGTCATGGGTATTGAAGCGCCAGTTGATGGTAGCTTGGGCGGTGTTGCGCTCCGTAACCAGGGCCTGAACCTCCCGCCCGAGAGCTTCCTCGTCGGGGAGTCGCTGTCTGAGGCAGGAGCGGGACAGTACGCTGAACTCGATTTCCGCCATATTCAACCAACTCCCGTGCTTGGGGGTGTAGTGGAACTCCAGCCGTTTGGCAATCCGCCGGGCCTCTGCCGCCGGGAACGCCTCGTACAGCGACGCCATGCGGTGAGTGTTCAGGTTGTCCAGGACGACCCGGACCACCTCGACCTCCGGATAGGCCTCGTCCACCAGCCATCGCATCTGTTGGGCAAAGTCCTCCATCGTGCGCCGTTGGGTCACCGCCACGTGCCGCCACCCGGCCTGCGGCTCACAGGTCAGGAACAGGTTCCGTGTGCCCTCGCGCCGATACTCGTAGTCCTGCCGCAGCGGAATTCCGGGCCGGGGCGGCAGAGCCGGCCGCGTCTGGGCCAACAACTGGGTGGAGGTCTCGTCAAAGCAGACCACCGGCCTTCGCGGGTCATACGGCTCCTCGTATAAGTCCAGCACTTCCTCCATGTGCGCCACGAAGTCGGCGCTCACCTTGGGGATGCACCACTCTTTCTTCTGCCACGGCTTGAGAGCGTTTTTTTGAGCCGCTGGCGCACCCCTTCATGGGACATGGAGGACGCCAACCCCAACTCGACCACCTTGCCAGCCAACAGGCGCAGGGTCCAGTGGTCATGCCCCTCCGGGGCTGGGCTGCAGGCCAGCGCGACCAGGTGAGCCTCACCCCGGTCGTCCAACTTTCGGTACCGATGGGCTTGGGTGCGCTCCCATAGGGCCCCTTCCAACCCATCCTCGACAAACCGCCGCTTGATCCGGTACACCGTGCCCTCCACCACATCGAGGGCTTCGGCCACCCGGGGAGCCGGCCAACCGTCGCCGGTCTTGAGCAGAATCCGCGCCCGGATGGTCATCCGAGCTGGGCTCTTCCCGCCGCGTACCAGGCGTTGGAGATTTTCCCGTTCTTCCGAAGTCAGCCGGACTGGGTATTTTTCCCTGACCATCACCGCCACCCCCATCAACACTGTCTGCCCACCAGCATAGCGCGATCGGTCACTCCCTCACATCACCATCTAAAACAAGTTTGACTCAGTACTAGCCGTCCGATTCGGACTGGCGCCGTTCCCACTGGGCCAACTGGGCTTCCAACTTGTGCTGTCTTAGGGCCATGGTCAGGTCGCCCCTGGTGCGCTCCAAGACGCCCCGCATCTGGTCGGTGCTGCGGCGCAGGCCGCCGGTGACCGCCTCGGGGAAGTCCACCGTCACCAGGATGCCGTAAATCTCGTCCATCAAATCCATGAATTCTTGGCAGCCCTCGAAGGAATCGCGGCGGAGCGAATCCAGGATGTAGCGCCTCACCTCGCCGATTACCTCGGCCATCCCGTTGAGGTAGGTGGATGGCTCAACATCCAACTCATGGGGTTTGGGCAATTTTTGCCCGGAAAGCACGGCCAAGGTGACGTGGGCTTCGGTGAACTCTTTACGGGCGTCGGTCATGAATCCGGCGAAATAAATCTCCGGCGCTTCCTGCCGAATCTCGTTGGTGTCTTTCAGCCTTTGGGCGGCGCGGTCCAGCAGTTGGCGGGCGTCCTCGAAATCACCCCGGTGAACCGCCCGGATGGCGTTGGCCGAAAACCGGATAACCTCCCGGGACGCCGGCAAGGCTTGCTCTCTAGCACGATTACGAAGCTCCAGACGCTCAGACGCTTGGGAAGATATCTCCGCCAGATCGTCACTGTAGCGTGAGGGCATTAAACTTTGCCCCCAGCTTGACGGATCAGTTCCACCATCTGTTGAGCGGCCGCTTCGGGTTCTGGGGCCGAGGCCACGGCGGCGGTGACGCAGATGGCGTCGGCGCCGGCTTCAACCACCGGGATGACGTTTTCCAGATTGATTCCGCCGATGGCGACCAATGGCACCTTTGCCGCCTCTCTGGCCCGTATCAATGGCTCGATTCCTTGGGGACCCCTGCGGCCGCGGCCACCGGCTGGGGCTGCTTTGGTGGTCGTTGTGTAGATGGCGCCGAAGGCGACGTGGTCGGCGCCCATTTCTTGAGATTCAATGATCAGATCGATATCCCGGTTGGAGCGTCCCAAGACTTGGTGGGGCGCCAGCACCGAGCGGGCCTCGGCAACGGGAAGGTCGGTTTGACCCACGTGTACGCCGTCGGAGTCAATGGCGGCCGCCAGGTCAACGTGGTCGTTGATGATAAGCATTACATCGTTGGCCAGGCATAGTTCCTTCAACGCCTGCGCCAGGGGCAACTGCTGGCCCTTGTCCCGGAGTTTGTCCCTCAGTTGCAGCATCTTGGCGCCGCCGCGGACAGAGGCATTGGCGATTTCCATGGGGTCGCGGCCGCCGGTGACCGTTGGGTCGATGATGACATACAAACCCCGCACCCGTTCGGCCTGCAAGATCCGCATCTCCTGGCCGATTCTGGCCGAAAGGCCCTCCAGCGTTTCTGACAAGGCCTGGTCTAATTCGCCTGTAACCGGGTTAGCGGTCCCCGCAACACGGAGGCTATTTAATGACGATTGGGCGTCGGAAACCAGAGCCCACGCGTGCTCCAAAGTCAGCTCCCTTTTGGGAGGGCCTGCTGGAGATGATGACGTGGATTGGAGGACCATCACCAGGTTGCGCAGCCGGTGCAGATCTGGGGAGGAGGATGAAAGAACGGGGCAATCTTCGGCAACAGTCTGCACGCAACGCAACAAATAATCGTGGGTGGAGTCGAGGAGAATGTCACTGGTAGTCATGCATCGAAGTCCTTTGGCGTTTTTCGGTGACCGGCGGAAATTTAAACGTGGTGCAAGAGGAGACTCGGCTTGCTAGTTTATGGAGCTCAACGTCAACTGCCGTCGGACACTTCACGGCGCATTTCCTCAAAGTCGGGAGTGACCTGGCCGCCCATCTCTTTTTTGATCTCGCCCATGAAACGGTTGATGCTTTTGGGGTCGTCTTCATCAACGTCCCTCAAGGTCTCGCCGCTAGGCGTCCAATTCAGGCTGCCGCCCCACGATTGGTGGAAAGCGAACCGGGATATCAACCTGTCCAGCTTCACTCCGCTGCATTTACCGCAAGCGGGAGGTTCGGAATAGCTGTAGGTTAGCAGTGTCGAAACTGCCTGGCAGTCGGAGCAGCGGTAATCGTATATTGGCATCTTTTTGGCTCAGCCCGGCTCTTAGCCGATAGTTATCTTGGTGCGATTTTGGTGGTAATTTTGGCGGCGATTTCGATGGTCAAGGCCAATTGTAGCATGGGATGGATTTGCGCCCCAGGGCCGATGCCCTAAATTTGAGGTGGTGCGATCACTTCTCCCGGATGCCTATCCACGCCTGTTGTATAATGCTGCCAAAGACTTGTCCTCAGAGATTGGTCACCGAAAATCGTAGCCCGGTGCAAGACCGGTGAGGTGTTGTTATGGCACAAGCCAAGGACACGACGCTGCCTCTTTTTGGCGCCGAAAAAGCGGAACGGTTAGACGAAAAGCAGCCCCCTAGTGGAACGCCGCTGCTGATGCTGATGGACGGGCACGCCATGGTGCACCGCTCGTTCCACGCAATCTCCGCGCAAGGTAATCTCACCGTATCGGCCACCGGTGAGGATGTCACCGGCGTATTAGGCTTTACCAACGTGTTTTTGAAGGCGTTGAACGACTGGAAGCCGGCCTATTGCGCCATCGCCTTCGACACCCGGGCGCCCACCTTTAGGCATGAACGGTTCCAGGATTACAAAGCTCAGCGGCCGCCGACGCCGGTGGAGCTGCGCCATCAGTTCGACCGGGTCAAGCAGTTGATGACAGCCTTCGGCGTGCCGGTGTTCGAGTTGGATGGCTACGAGGGTGACGACCTGATCGGGACCCTGGCCCGGCGGGCGGAAGACCAAGGGGTTGAGACGGTTATCCTCACGGGAGACCGGGACACCTTTCAGTTGATCACCGGGCTGGTTCGCGTCGACCTCCATAGCGTCAGAGACCGGAAGGTGTACGATCAAGCCGAGTTGATGGCCCGGTATTCGGGTTTGACGGCGGCGCAACAGCCGGATTTCAAGGCGTTGTTGGGCGACGCGTCGGACAACATTCCCGGCGTGCCCAAAGTGGGAGAGAAGACGGCGATCAGCCTTCTGAATGATTATGGGACTTTGGAAGGCATCTACGAACACTTGGATGATATCAAGCGGCCCAGCGTAAAAACGTCCCTGGCGGAAAACCGGGACCGGGCGTTCGAAAACCGGATACTGACCACCATTGACCGAAATGCTCCAGTGGACCTGGACCTTGGTTCCTCCCGCTTCGGCGCCTATGACCAACAGGCTGTAGTGGACCTGATGACGGAGTTGGAATTCTTCAGCGTGATACCACGTTTGCCGGCATCCGCCGCGTCGGACGACGCCGCTCCTGTTGTTGGCCAACCCGCCGCACCTTTGGCGGCAGTCGATGTGGACTACCAAGCGGTGCAGACCGAAGACCAACTTCAGGCTATGTTGGCCGCGCTTCAAGAAAACGCGAGCTTTTCCTTTGACACCGAAACTACCAGTCTGGACGCGATGCGGGCGGATCTGGTCGGTTTGAGCTTTTCTATCTCGCCGAACCGCGCTTGGTACGTGCCGGTGGGCCACAAGGAGGGCCAGCAGCTTCCTATGGAGCACGTTCTGGCCCAGATAAGGCCGTTGATGGAGTCTGAGGAGCTGGCCAAATGCGCCCACAACGCGAACTACGACGTCACGGTGCTGGCGAATCATGGCATCAACTGCCGTAACGTGGATTTCGACACAATGATCGCCGCCCACCTTCTGGGCAAGCCCCAACTGGGGCTTAAAACCCTGTCCCAAGTAGTCTTGGGCCGGGAAATGACTCCTATTAGCCAACTCATCGGCACGGGACGGAAGCAGATTACCTTTGACCGGGTTGACATCGAGCCCGCGGCCCAGTACGCTGCCGCCGATGCTGACATGACCGGCCAGCTCAGGAGCTCCTTTGAACGCCCAGTTCACGATGAGGGCTTTGGCAAATTATTGAACGATATGGAAATGCCGTTGATGCCCGTCCTGGTGACCATGCAACGCCACGGCATCAAGATGGAGGCCGGGGTGCTCCATGAGATGTCCCGGGACCTGAACGAGCAGATGCACACGGTGGAAACGGAGCTTTATCAGTCCATCGGTCACACAGTGAATATCAACTCTCCCCAACAGCTGAGCGACCTGTTGTTCAAAGAGCTTGGCCTGCCCCATTCCAAGCGGACCAAGACGGGCTATTCCACCGACGCCAACTCTCTGGAAGGACTGAAAGGGATGCATCCGGTGGTGGACAACATCCTGGAATACCGGCAGATCTCGAAGCTCAAATCCACCTACGTCGACGCTTTGCCGGAGATGATCAATCCCCGGACGGGCCGCATCCACACCAGCTATAACCAGACCGGCTCAGCCACGGGACGTATATCCAGCAGCGACCCGAATTTGCAGAACATACCGATACGCACCGAGGCGGGCCGTGAGGTGCGGCGGGCTTTCGTGGCCCAGGACGCTCCCGATTGGTTCTTGTTTTCCGCCGACTACTCCCAGATCGAGTTGCGGGTGTTGGCCCACATGTCCCAAGATCCGGGACTGTTGGACGCCTTCCGCCGGGGCGAGGACATCCACTCGGCCACCGCATCCCTGATGTTCGACGTGCCCTTGAACGACGTCAATTCCGATCAACGGCGCATCGCCAAAGTCCTGAACTTTGGAGTCATCTACGGGCTGTCCGCCCACGGCATATCTCAGCAAACGGAGTTTAGCCGGGAAGAAGGCGCCGGTTTTATCGAAGCCTACTTCAACAAGTATCCCGGCATTAGTGGATACTTGGAGGACGTCAAAGCCAAGACCAGGCAAAACCAATCCGTCGAAACCCTCTTGGGACGCCGCCGATTGGTGCCCGAGATCAACGCGTCCAACTTCAACGTCCGGGGCGGCGCCGAGCGGATGGCCATAAACATGCCCATTCAAGGGACGGCGGCCGACATCATGAAGCTGGCCATGATTCGGGTCCAACGCCGGCTAGACCAAGGAGACCTGCAGGCGAAGATGCTGCTTCAGGTCCATGACGAGTTGGTCTTCGAGGCTCCTAGGGACGAACTTGAGGGTCTCAAAGAGTTGGTCTACGACGAGATGCCCTCGGCTTTGGACCAGTACCTGAACCTGGATGTGACTTTGAAGGTAGACGTTAAATGGGGCGACACCTGGGGAGACATGGAGTAGGTCATCTTTTCATCGGTGTTCTTGAGATGTGAGGATCCGTAATATATGTGAAGAGGAAACGTTCCGTGGGAAGGCCAGAAGTACAGGCCAAGGTGATCGGGGCCAACGAAACTAGGGAATACATCTTCTTGGTTGATACTGGAGCTACTTATCTTTCTCTGCCGCCGGAGGAAATCGAGGCTCTCGGGCTCAGAAAAGGTGCTGGTAGACTCAATTTGATGAGCGCGACCGAAATAGTGAATGTCGACACTTATTTTGCCGATGGAGAATTGATGGGGCAGCAATTCAGCGCAATCCTTGTCCCGGCGTCCATCCCTCTGATTGGCTATGAGTTGCTGGAAAACCTGCGGTTTAGAGTCAATCCGGTAACTCAAGAAATTGAAAAAGTCCCCGACGAAGAGGTTCATCCTCCGTACCTGTTGTAGACCCGAGGATGGTAGCTTGGTCATCAAATGAGACAACACGTCAGAAGAGAAGGAGTAGAGCTTGGACCTATTGCGTAGCCTGATATTCGTGCCGGGCAACCGGGCCAACATGTTGGAGCGGGCCATGGAATTCAAGGCCGACGTCATCATGGTGGACCTGGAAGATTCGGTTCCGCCTGGAGAGAAGGTTGCGGCCCGGGAGGTAGCCCGGGAGGTAGCCCGGGAGTGGGCGCCCCGGCTGGCCGGGGCAGGCCGGCGGGTGATGGTTAGGGTGAATTCCCTGGATACGGGCCTGACCCAAGATGAACTGGCCGCCGTCATTGGCCCCGACATTGCAGGAATTAATATCGGCAAGGCCGAAACGGTTTGGGACCTGCAAGAGATCGACCGCATAATCGGACCGCTAGAGTCCGCGGCTGGGCTTCCTCCAGGTCAGATCAGAGTTATTCCATGGATCGAGAACGCCAGGGCTGTTTTGAGCGCCTACGAGATAGCCACAGCTTCTACTCGAATCGAGGCCATCGCCTTTGGCGGCGAGGATTACACCGATGACATGGGGGTCCAGCGCACCGACACCAGCGAAGAGATTTACTTTGCCAGGGCCACAGTGGCTGTCGCCGCCAGGGCCGCCCGAGTTGGGTCATTTGACACGCCGTTTGTGGGGTTCAGGGACCCGGATGGGTTTCGCCGGGACATCGAGATTAGCCGCCGGCTTGGTTACACGGGCCGGTTCGCTATCCACCCATCCCAGATTGACATAATCAATGAGATGTTCGGCCCCTCCGCCGAAGAAGTGGCCTACGCCAGGCAGGTAGTGGAAGCGTGGGACGAAGCCGAGGCCCAAGGACGCGGTTCCCTATCCATCGACGGCCGGATGATCGACGTCCCGGTGGTCAAACGCGCCCAGAGCCTCCTGGGCCCTGGCCGCGGCGATCGAAGAGCTCCGCCCGGCTTCGTAGGTGGCCGTTTTGCAGCGTTCGACCTGCGTTCAGCCCGTGGTCTACGCGAAGGATGTATAACGTTATGATCTTGGTGGCCACGCCCACCGTGGAGGGCAGCCAGACAGAGCGGGTATTGGGATTGGTGAGTGGAAACACCGTGCGTGCCCGGCATATTGGCAACGATATACTGGCGGGACTTCGCGATATTGTTGGAGGCGAGGTGGGCCAATACTCCAGGTTGTTGTCGGACGCCAAAGAAGAAGTCATCCAGCGAATGGTTCAGCAGGCTGAAGGACTGGGGGCCAACGCCGTGGTCAATATCAGGTTGGCCGCCTCAACGATCATGGGCGGCGGCGCCGAGATCCTGGCCTACGGCACTGCTATAGTGTTGGAGAATAAAGAAGATTGGCCATGATATTCGATTGCTCAAACCTGAACTCCCATGGTTGAAAGCCATGATCCCCAAGACCGCATCATTCTTGAAGGGATGCGGTTTTATGGGCACCACGGCGTCAACCCCGAAGAAAAGGCTCAGGGGCAGCCTTATTTGGTTGATCTAACGGTGGATTTGGACCTGCGAGAGCCCGGCTCCACCGACCGGTTGGAAGACACTGTCAACTACACCAGGCTTTACCGTGCGGTTCAAGCCGTCATTGAGGGGGAGTCCAAAAATCTCCTGGAAGCAGCCGCTCATGCGGTGGCCATCCGGATCTTGGAGGAATTCCCCGTTGAGGCAGTGCTGGTGCGGGTAAAAAAACCTCGGCCGCCGATCAGGGAGTCGGTCATCGAAAACGCCGCGGTTGAGATTTACCGCCGGCGGGATTGACGCGCCACTGCCCTTCTTAAAGATGATGAGTCTTTCATCTTAAGCAGCCTCCCGATTGGAGCCTTCAAGGTTGGAGCCTTCACGGTTGGAGCCTTCACGGTTGGAGCCTTCACGGTTGGAGCCTTCACGGTTGGAGCCTTCACGCTCCATTGCTCCCCAACCCGTCTCACCGCGCAAGTATCTCACCATTCCAAGCAGGCGCCAGATCACATTCAGCTGCCGGTAACCGAAATTTTCCAACAATACCCAGAGAAGTATCATCAGCCGGTCTGTAGCCTTGCCATAACGCAGGAAGCTCATTTCTTCAAGGACCATGGTAAATGTGGTCAACACTAGGCCATAACCATATGCTGCCAATAGAAACAAAATGGCGAACTGGATATTGAGGGCTCCCAATGAAAATCCAACTATGCTTGCCAGCAACCCCAAGGCTTCCACGACCGGTGACATCAGTTCCACGAAAACGAAGTAAGGGTAAACCACGATTTCCAACGCACCATAACGGGGGTTAAACAATATCCGCCTGTGCCTCCACATCACATCGGCCAAGCCCCGGTGCCATCTGTCCCGTTGGCTGGCCAAAATTCTGAGAGAGCTGAGCACCACGGTCCAAGCCACCGGGTCTGGAATGAATTCCACTTGGCATGGCTGTTTTTGCTCGTATCCCCGTCGCCGCAAACGCAACACCAACTCCATATCTTCACCCACGGTGTCTTGGGCGTATCCTCCAGCGGCGATGAGGACATTCCGGCGAAACAGGCCAAAGGGGCCGGATATGATGAGGTTGCCTCCCAGGCGGTTCCACCCCAGGCGTCCAAACAGGAATGACCGCATGTATTCGGCAACTTGAAAACCCGGTATCGGATGCCGCGGAGCACGCGGAGTCGAGACCCGTCCCTGTACGACCCCGCAGCTATTGATGACTCGTATGGTGCCCCCAACGACGACCACATTGTCTTTCATCAGGAAAGGCCGGACCATCCGTTGCATGGCATCGGGTTCGATCAAGGTATCGGCGTCGATCGCACAGACGAGTTCCCCGTGAGCCACGTTCAATCCAGCATTCATGGCATCCGCTTTGCCACCGTTGTCTTTGTCCACCACGACGAGGTTTGGATAGGCGTCGGACCGGTACAAACCTTTAATAAGATTGGTGTCGAGCCGGTGATCGTAAATCGCGGAGGTGGGCGTCAGATTGAACTGTTCGGTCAGCACACTGACATGGAAACTGTTCAGAGTTGAGGGGAAGTGAGCAACCGGCGGCATTCCAGGAGGGGATTGAGACCTCTGGCCCGCCAGGTGCCAAAGAGGGATGCCAAGGTCATCTTGCTGTCGGCGCCCTGCCCTGAGCGGGCGCCGCCGCTGATCTTGCGACTGGTTACCAGATGCCGCAGGCTCCGCTCGGCGGCGTTGTTGTCTGAGGGCACGGCTGGGTCCGACACGAAGACAAACAGTTCCTTGATGAACCGTTCCATGCGCCGGCAGAGCTTGGCCTGAACCGCCAGGGGATCTTTAAGGAAAGGCCGCGCCAAGACCATTAGTTTCTCCTCCAGCATTAGCTGGGTGCGATGGCCTGGCTGGGCTCGGGGAAGGACCGAGGCCTTGGCCTCCGTGTAGACCTGGTGAACCGCCTCGGCCCACTGAGCCAGCCCAGCGTCTTCTGGGTACAACCCTTTCAGGTCATGGATATCCCGCAGCAGATGAGCCCAGCACCGTTGCTTCAGGCCCGGGTAGTGGTTATAGGCCGCGTAGAAATCACTGACCAACACTCCGCTGAAGGAGAAATCCAGCACCTCATCCACCACCCCCTTATCCCGACCCCGACGCAGGAAGTATCGTTCGCTGGGAGTGCTGAAGGTCCAAACATAGCCGTTGCTCCCGTCCTGGCGCCAGCCGGTTTCGTCGCCCTGCACCACGGGACTGGCGCGGACTTGCTCGAGCACCTCTCGCACCGCCGTCTCAGCCTGACGGGCTACTCCATGGACGGCCTCGACGATGGCGCCAACACTCAGGTGCAACTGATGGACGCTCTCCAGGTACCATTGGATGATTCTTATGGGCAACCGTCCCTCCTCCCGCAGGGTCACCATCAGGCTTACCAGATTGACCCCCAGGCGCTGCTGGCCCAGAACCACCCCCTGCAGGGCCTCTTTGGGCAGCCGGCGCCGCTGGCATACCGGACAGATGCGGGCTACCAGGGCGTGCTCGGTCACTTCTACCGGAGCCACCGGTAGCTCAATGACTTCCCGAGTTCGCTGTACCCATCCGCCGTTCAGGTGAGTCCCGCAGTCGGGACAGACCGCCACGGCATGCTCCACCCGCCGGGTAGGAGTCATGCGCTGGCGGGCGAAGCCATGGCGGCGCGGCTTTCTGGGCTCCTTTTTCTCCGGCGCTTGCCGGCTGGAGTGCGGCTGATTACCCGGCATCCCCGACGACCCGCGCCGGTTGGGACGGGATTCCAGAACCCCAATCCGCCTTTGCAAATCGGCAATGACTGCCCGCTGGCCGGCAATTATCTCCAGCAGAGTTTCGCCACTCGCCGCGTTCAGGTCTAGTTCAGTGTCCACCTCCCTGGTATGCCACAACTCCCCCGGCCATGCCAGCGTTGTTCCAACGGCTTTGAGCCAATTCACCTCATCAAGTCTGAACAGTTACCTGACATGGTGTCGTCTTCGGAACCGTCGTTGACCACCACAACTTCCAGATTGGGGTAATAAAGAGTGAGCAGGCCGCGGAGACTCTCGCCAATTGTCGCGGATTCGTTATATGCGGGAGCGATCATGCTGATGACGGGAGCGGCCCGGGAACCCAACAGCCTCCAACGGCGTTCCCCGCTAGTCACAAATAAATGTTGCCACATCTCCAAACAGGCGCTCAACAACAGCAACGCGTTAAAACTGTTGACCAGGCAAAAATAGATGATTATTGTCCACTCAAATCGTACCAGCCCCCATGTTACGAGATCAGTCGCATCCATATGTTTAGGGGATTACCGCCGCAGCCGCAGGTATGGGAAGGTCCAACACCAGCCGGGCCATATCGGCGGCATCAGGGTTGGGGTCGCTCAGCGAACGGCGCAGCAACAGGTTTCCGGGGGCGCCCAAGGCGCCCAATGCCAAACCAGCCGCGCGGCGGACTTCCCAGGTTGGATCGTGGAGCAACACGGAAAGGGCCGGGGAGCTTGGCCAGTGGCCTAGATTCCCGGTAGCTCTGGCGGCGGCCGCCCGGACCGATGGTTCGGGGTCATTTAGAAGGGCGCCCAAAGTTTCCACTCCACGGATTCCTCCCAGCGCTCCCATCAATTTGGCAACCGAGGCCCTCACCCTTGGTGAATCATCCTCACACAGGGCTAGCGCTGGCTCCATGAACTGGTGATCTCCAATCCCCGCAGCAACCTCCAACGCCTCCTCCACCTGACGTCCTGAGTGGCTGGCGATATATTCGGCGAGCGGTTCCACGACGGTATTACCTAAACGGAGCAGAGAGTCACGAATAGCGAAGGGGCGCAACCCTTCGGGCTGCTCCAGCAATGCGATGAGAGGAATGGCCACTTTCGGCGTTGGGTGGTCCGAGGCCCATTCGGCTGCCTGGGTCCGCACTATTGGATGCGGGTCATTTAGCAGTGTCGCCAACACCTCCTCATCGCCGCCCAATATGAAGAGCAGCCGTGCGCCTTCCAGTCGTTTCCGCCAGCGTTTACTCCGGCAGGCAGACCTAGCGCTGCTGGCTAGGCCCGAGTCCTCGGCTGCCGTAGCCAGCCATTTTAGGTGCTCGCCGTTCAAGTTAGGAGCTATTTCGCGGATCAGCTGAATCTGGAGATATGAGGACAATCCCCGGAATGGCTCGATCTCCCCTGGCTCCAGACGTGAGACGCCAAGTGCCTGATTTATTTTTGCCCGGGCCAACCCCAATCTTGGGACGGCCTGTTTTTCGCTCCACCAAAGCCAGACACCGTGGATAAAGAAAATGGTCAACGCGGCAATCAGTGATACGGCTTCTATTGCCAACGCCTTGATCACCAGCGATTCAACGAACGCCAATCGGAGTGTCCAGGGCGCGCTGAACCTATTGCATCAACACCGGCAGGCTAAAAGGCTTGGCCACGTGGTCGAACGCGCCCAATTCTAAGGCGGTCAAAACCTCGGACTCTCCTGACCGGGCAGTTAGCATGATCAATCGAGTTTGTTCCGCCAATTTGTCTTTCGCCAGGATCCTAAGGACCGACAACCCGTCGACACTTGGCAAGCCCACGTCCAGCAAGACCACTTTGGCCTTTATACTGGGACTAAACCCGCTGAGGGCGTCCACCGCCGCTTGCCCATCTTGGATTGAGCGACAGCTGTACCCGCGGTTCTCCAGGGCATGGACCAGCAGTTCGGTCAAGACTTCGTCGTCGTCTACGATTAGCACATCGGCCGTCTCGGGCGTGTGGCTAGGCTCCGGACGTTCCGGGCTCTCTGGAAGTTGCTCCATCGCCAAGCTTGCGGGATGCCGCTCCAGTTCTTGGCGTAGTGACACAGCCAACTTGGATAGGAGCAGAGTTTGATCAGAGCCCAAATGGCTTTCACCATGCAGCAAACTTTCTCTCTCCCGCGCGATCGTTGAGGCCTCAATGAAGCCGAAAGTACCCACCAATCCCACCAATTTGTGGGCTTCATCTTCCGCTTTGCGGCGAAGCTCAACGTCGAGGTCAGCGTTTAGCAAGGACACGGCGGCGAGGTCTAGGACATCGACACGGCCGATGATTGTGTCTCGCGCCCGCTCCCAGATACCGGCAAACGCCGCTGGAGCCAGATTCTCTGTATCGTTATGACTGATTTCTGTCATTACAGTTTCGATCTTCCCCGTTTCCATTTTCAATTTATCCTCACCTCCCACTGTTTACTCGCTGGTGGAAATTTGACCTCGGGTTCGTTCTTGGATTCCCGCAAACAATCGAATGAAATATCGCCGCCTGGCGAATGTACTCGGCGCACTTGGTCTACAAGCTCCAAGACAGGACCTCGGCCACCTGACTAGGCAAGGTCATGGGGTCAAAGGGCTTGGCCAGGACTCCGGAGACACCCATTTCGGAAAACCTGAGCCGGTCGGCGGCTTGGATCTTGGCCGTCAACAAAATTACTGGGATGTGGCGGGTGGCCATATCTGCTTGAAGTGACAGAAACGTGGTTGGACCATCCATGTCTGGCATCATCACGTCCAGGAGGATAGCGTCTGGTTGCCCGGCTTTGGCTTCAGCCAACGCGTCTCTGCCTGACCCGGCGGCCACTACACTCCAGCCGCCCACCAATTCTAGGCTTACCCGGGTCACCTCTCGTATATCATCTTCATCATCGACGATCAGGATTGTCCTACCAGCCATAAGCCGCAGCATCTCCTTGGTTTGTTACGATCCGCATATCCGGGTACTCTTGCCGCTGAGGCAGAGTAATGTTAAATGTGCTTCCCTCTCCCACGTTGCTCTCAGCCCAAATACGCCCTCCGTGCTGGAGAACGATGCTTCGGCAGATGGCCAATCCCAACCCGGTACCTCCCTTTTCCCTGGAATCTGAGGCATCCACTTGTTGAAAGCGTTCGAAGATGTTTGCCAGGTTTGCCGCGGGAATACCGCGGCCTTGGTCTTTTACCTGGAATAACACTTGGTCTTCGAGGATTTGCGCCGCCAGGTATACAGAGCCGCCTGGAGGTGAGAACTTGATGGCGTTGCCCAGCAGGTTGGTAAAGGTCTGAATCAACCTGTCGGGGTCTGCCCAGATTTGCAACGATTCGTGAGACACCGAAAGGTTGACCCCCGCTTCTTCTGCGATGTCGCCCATTACTTCCGCCGCCTGACCCATCAATGCGGCGGTGTCACATTCGGTTTTTTCCATGGTGACGCTGCCTGAATGAATGCGCTCCAGGTCCAAGATATCGTTTATCAGGCGGCTCAAACGGTCGGCGTTGCTTAGAGCGATAGCCACCATTTTTTGTGCTTTTTCGGGAATGGGTCCCAGGACCCCTCCGGCCATCAAACCCAGGGAGCCCCGGATAGACGTGAGGGGCGTGCGGAGTTCATGACTCACCACCGATAAGAATTCGTCCTTCATGCGGTCAACGACGAGCCGCTCGGTGATATCGCGTACTATCAAAAGCACTTCATTCTGGCCGCTGGCGGCAGCTCTAGCCTCAAAGCCGCGCGAATTCTCGCCAATAAGCAGCTGATATTCGAATGCCTGCACCTCCCCAGCCTGAAGCCCCTCTCGAGCGTAGCTGATGCATGACTCGGCTATATCCTCGGGCAGCACGTCATTAATCCGTTTGCCCATGAACGGCTCTAGAGGTCTGGCCGGAAAGCCATTGGCCGGGTTTCGCGCTACGCCAGACAGACGTATTATAGTCTTATGTGGCATGATAGTATCTGTAATACGGTTCCAAAACCCACTGTTACATCGATAATGGTCGCTAAGAAAACGGCAGCTTGGAGAGAATCGGGGTTTCCGTCCGAGTTTCTAGTACTACAACGACGGGTTTAAGGTGGCGGCTCCATCCTGCTTTCGCGGCGGGTGGAGCGGCGTCTCTCGTGGGAACGGCGAGCCCGTTCGTTGCGTAGCTGCGTATCCTCCAGCCACAACAGCAATTGATCGGGCCCGAACTGCTCCCGGGGCAGCATCTCCCGCACCACCCGGTACACCTGTGGCCTCGTGATCCGGGGCATCTTTTTACCCCCAATCCTGCTGCAGGCTCAGCAGGAACGCTCCACCCAGCAGGCACATGGCTATGTGGTGATGCCACCCTGCCCAGCTGCGGGTCTCGTATTCGTCCAGCCCCACGTCACCCTTCTCAGTCTCGAACTCCGTTTCAATGCGCCACCTGGACCCACCCACGTAGGCCAGAGTCTCCAAGGTTGTGCCCTCGGGAGCGTTGGACAGGTAGTAGCGGGGCTCGCTGCCGTCCAGGTTCCGGCGCCAGACGGCCCACAGTTCCTCGCCGGGCTTGCGCCTCCTGGTGGCCCGCACCCGCTGGGCACTGAACCGGTAGGTGCGCGGCCCCTGGCTTCCCTGGGCCACCGTTATCTCCCGCCAAGCCTCATCCGGCAGTTCATCACCGCGCTGCTCCATGGTCCGCCGCTGCCCAGGCCGCAGCTTGGGTTTGCGGGGGCGGCCGAACCCCGGATATTCCGGACTGGTCCAAGCCGGGTCCAAGGGCCAGACCGTAGTGCCGCCCGGAACGTCCAGCACGTAGCGCATCCCCAGGGCCGCCAGTCCCTCCCGGAAGGTCGGCGACATCCCGAAGGCGTCGTCTCCGGCAACCCACTCGGCCCTGAGGTAGCCCAACTCCAGGACCCGCTCCAGCATCTCCAGGGCCAACTCCGTCTTTGACCGGTAGTTCCGCCGGTCCTCCGGCACACCCGCCGCAGCACACCGGTCCTGGTCGGAGGTCCAACTCTTGGGCAGATACAGCCGCTTGTCCACCAACGCCCGGCCCAGCGGGCTGACGTAGGCCAGGAACATCCCACCCTGGCAGTTGGCCACCTTGCCCAGCCTGCCGCAGTACTGCCGGGCCACTCCCGCCGATTTCCTGCCCTGCTTGGGGAAGTCGCTGCCATCGAACACCCACACCGCCTCCAGGTGTCCCAGCCTGGGGGCCAAGTATTCCTGCAACCGCCCTATGACTGTCTCATGGGACCACCGGGCCTCGGTGAGAAAGCGCTGCATCGCCCGGGCCGAGATGCCCACCGATTCCGAGAGATTCTCGGCGTTGCGCCGCTCCTGGTCCTGCACCAGCAGCGCCTGAAGGTAATTCCCGCTGTGATCCCGCCACTGCTTGCGGCCGAAGGAGGCCGCAAAGAAGGCGTGGAATTCCTGAAGGCTGTCGTAGACCCGCTCGAAGCTCGCCGCATCCATCACCCAAACCACCCAACATCATCTGTCCAGCCATCCTACCAGACAACTCGTCGTTGTAGTACTAGGGGTGTGTATCCCTTAGCAGCCTTGTATTCCAAGATTTCGCCGTTCTGATTGAGCCGGAACATCATGTCTGGAATTGCCTCAAGAAGGCCCCGGTTTTGATCGTTGCTCCGGCGCAGCTCTTCTTCGGCCCGCTTTCGTTCGCCCACTTCTTCCTCCAGCCGTTGGTTTGACTGGGAAAGCTCCATTGTCCGGGCCGCGACGAGCTGCTCCACCGCGGTGGTGCGCCGCACTGAAGCAAGGAGGTAGTTCGTCAAAAGGAGCGTGAACAACAATCCGCCTGCTGAAACGGCCCATGCTTGCCAAATTGACCAAATGGATAACCGCGGTGAAGGTGAAATGAGGATCAATTCCCAAGTGCGGTCGGCTACTGTAAATGTTTTGGCTGTGCTTAGGCCCGATGGGGATTGGCCTGCGCCGTCGCCAATTGCGGCTCTATCGGTATGCCCGCTCGAAAACAACAGTTGTTGTTCTGGAGGCGCCGATCTGTCGTAGAGTTGCACCTCCAGGTCAGATCCGCCGTTCTGTATGTTGAACAGCGACAGCGAATGGTTCATCAATCCATTTAACTGGAAGACAGCGAGGGCAAACCCTGCCAGGTTTTTACGCCTCTGAGTCAAAGTCTCAGCGGGAAACCCGTTGCGGTAAATCGGGGTGAAAACTAGAAATCCGAATGCGTCTCCGGATACCCGGTCTAGCGCCATCCCGGGGGTGCAACTGTTCAGACTTGATGAGGTGAATTGGCTCAAAGCCGTTGGAACAACGCTGGCATGGCCGGGGGAGTTGTGGCATACCAGGGAGGTGGACACTGAACTAGACCTGAACGCGGCGAGTGGCGAAACTCTGCTGGAGATAATTGCCGGCCAGCGGGCAGTCATTGCCGATTTGCAAAGGCGGATTGGGGTTCTGGAATCCCGTCCCAACCGGCGCGGGTCGTCGGGGATGCCGGGTAATCAGCCGCACTCCAGCCGGCAAGCGCCGGAGAAAAAGGAGCCCAGAAAGCCGCGCCGCCATGGCTTCGCCCGCCAGCGCATGACTCCTACCCGGCGGGTGGAGCATGCCGTGGCGGTCTGTCCCGACTGCGGGACTCACCTGAACGGCGGATGGGTACAGCGAACTCGGGAAGTCATTGAGCTACCGGTGGCTCCGGTAGAAGTGACCGAGCACGCCCTGGTAGCCCGCATCTGTCCGGTATGCCAGCGGCGTCGGCTGCCCAAAGAGGCCCTGCAGGGGGTGGTTCTGGGCCAGCAGCGCCTGGGGGTCAATCTGGTAAGCCTGATGGTGACCCTGCGGGAGGAGGGACGGTTGCCCATAAGAATCATCCAATGGTACCTGGAGAGCGTCCATCAGTTGCACCTGAGTGTTGGCGCCATCGTCGAGGCCGTCCATGGAGTAGCCCGTCAGGCTGAGACGGCGGTGCGAGAGGTGCTCGAGCAAGTCCGCGCCAGTCCCGTGGTGCAGGGCGACGAAACCGGCTGGCGCCAGGACGGGAGCAACGGCTATGTTTGGACCTTCAGCACTCCCAGCGAACGATACTTCCTGCGTCGGGGTCGGGATAAGGGGGTGGTGGATGAGGTGCTGGATTCCTCCTTCAGCGGAGTGTTGGTCAGTGATTTCTACGCGGCCTATAACCACTACCCGGGCCTGAAGCAACGGTGCTGGGCTCATCTGCTGCGGGATATCCATGACCTGAAAGGGTTGTACCCAGAAGACGCTGGGCTGGCTCAGTGGGCCGAGGCGGTTCACCAGGTCTACACGGAGGCCAAGGCCTCGGTCCTTCCCCGAGCCCAGCCAGGCCATCGCACCCAGCTAATGCTGGAGGAGAAACTAATGGTCTTGGCGCGGCCTTTCCTTACCCCGAATCCACCGATAGAGGGCGTGTCGCGACAGGGCGGATAGGGAAGGAAGTGCTCCTCTGAATCTGGGATAATGGTTTTATAACAGAAAACCGACCAGAAACAAGGAGCACCCAATAGATGCGACCACGCAACCACCTCGACCGCATCCACATCACCTTCGACGACCACCGCCTGGTCAACAATGCCGGCCTGCTCCTTCCCGCCACCTTGGCCTTGCACCTCGGCCTTGTCCCAACTGGTTGACCGGCGCCTGGACCTGGGCCGGGCCCCAGGCCGAGCCAACACCGGTGACAAGATGATGACGCTGGTGGCATCTGCGTTGGCGGGCGGCGACTGCATCGACGACGCCGATGCGCTGCGCGCCGGCGGGACAGCCTGCACCCTGGGCAGTGTGGTCAAGGCGCCCTCCACCCTGGGCGCCTTCCTGCGCAGCTTTCGCTGGGGCCACGTCCGCCAACTGGACCGGGTGAGCCGCGAGTTGCTGGCCCGGGCCTGGCAGGCCGGAGCCGGACCCGGCGACGCACCATTTACCATCGACCTTGATTCGACGATCTGCGAGACCTACGGACTGGCCAAGGAGGGCGCCCGCCACCACGGCTACACCGGCGCCCGGGGCTATCACCCGCTGTTGGCCGTCGCCGCCGGCGCCGGCGACGTGCTGATGTCCCGGCTGCGCGAGGGCCGCGCCAACACCGCCCGCGGGGCCGCCCACTTCCTGCGGGAGACGGTGGGGCGGGTGCGCTACGCTGGCGCCAGCGGGCAGATCACCCTGCGGGCCGACAGCGGCTTCTATACCCACGCCGTGGTCGCCGTCTGCCGCAAGCTGGACGTGCGCTTCTCCATCACCATCCGCCAGCACAAAAGCCTGCGCAATCTCATCGAGGCCATACCCGAAGCTGCCTGGACGCCGATTCCCTACTGGATGGACGGCGCGGCCGCTGTGGCCGAGACGACTTATACCCCCTTCCAGAGTGAGCCGGACGCCGCGCCGGTGCGGCTCATCGTCCGGCGGGTGCAGCCGACCCCCGGTTCCCAACCGGCCCTCTTCGCCACCTACAGTTATCACGGCTTCATCACCGACCGGGACGGAGAGACCCTGGAACTGGAGGCCGACCACCGCCGCCACGCCGAGATCGAGAATGCGATACGCAACCTCAAGTACGGCGTCGGGTTGAACCACATGCCGTCCGGCCGCTTCGCCGCCAACGGCGCCTGGCTGGCCGTCCAGGTGATGTCCCACAACCTGGCCCGCTGGACCGCGCGCATCGGCCTGGGCGAGCAGATCGTGACCACCAAGACCCTCAGGCGACGGTTCTTCTCCCTGGCCGGACGGCTCACCCGCTCGGCGCGCCGCCTCACCCTGCATCTGCCCCAGCGCTGGCCTTGGGAAACCCAGTTCAGTCGCGCCCTGGCCCGGCTGCGCGCCCTGCCACTCCCAGCCTGACGACCCGTCTGCAACTGACCCGCCATCCGGCCAACTGAACGTCCCGGCAAACTCGCGCCAGTCCCGGTCCGCGAGCGCCTCTTCCCGTGTCCTATCCCGCCATCTCGCTCAGCACAGCCACTGCAGACCGCCATCGGCGCCCCCAAAAGCGCCTGCGACCGCCCGCCAACCTCCCGTCTACCCGAATTCGAGCCCGGATCATCGCGCCTGCAACTCCCTCCCCCCTCTTCCGCTGTCCTCACCCCCTCCATCCGGGTCCATCGGTGGATTCGGACTTAAAGATCCCCTGGCGGTTCAGGCCAAGCTCTGCCGGCGCATGGAACGGTTCATCAAGGAACTGTTTGTCTTCGTGTCGGACCCAGCCGTGCCCTCAGACAACAACGCCGCCGAGCGGAGCCTGCGGCATCTGGTAACCAGTCGCAAGATCAGCGGCGGCACCCGCTCAGGGCAGGGCACCGACAGCAAGATGACCTTGGCATCCCTCTTTGGCACCTGGCAGGCCAGAGGTCTCAATCCCCTCCTGGAATGCCGCCGGTTGCTCACTTCCCCTCAACTCTGAACAGATTCCCGGGGGTAGCCACTGTCTGTCCGGTATCCCATGATTTGTTGAGTGCTTGCAAAAGAATAGGGTTGGACGCCAGGTCGAATCCTAAAGCCGCCTCGTTGCCCTCATATGGTTCAACATAAAAGACCGGAAGATACTCTTCTTGAAATTTGGCCTGGGCAATGTTTCCTAGGGGATTCCGCTCCACAACCCTAAATTCGGGGAACCCATCATTGCGTGCGGCCTCTTCATACGCGGCTAGCTCGCGGGCAGGAACCCGCGGAACCCATTCCATCGCTTGAATGCCGGGGTGTTGCGCCAGTTCATGTTTGGCAAAGGCCCTGAATCCATCTCGTTCGACCTTGCCGGATGCTTGGAAAAACGATTGGATTTCGTGCAACGCCTCCACGTTGGCGATGATGCTAGTCTCCAACGGCAACGCATTGTCTTTGGCCGTCCGATCTAAATCCGCAGTTGACTCATGACATTGAAAATTGAGTAATAGGCTAAATGTCACGACGGAAAAAGTTATCCCTAAGCCCGCAGTCAACAAGACAAGCGTGTACCGCCCTTGAGTCCGTAAGGCGCTTAGCATTCGGTTTATTTCCATCCCAACAAGACCACTCGTCATCCGGATCAAGCAAAAGTCCGAACAGTCTTCGGCCAGAGCGGCTCGGTTGACGGGCAATGGGGTCTTGATATTCGGGACGACTGGGCTCCGCGCCACCCCACTCCGCAACCCGTCCAACTCTTGCGTGAAGCATAGTCCGGTTCCAGTAATTATGGGTGTAGCACAAAAAATCCCAGAGGTGCAGCCCTCCCAAAACGCCTAGTAAATTCCATGGGTTCGACTATGTGATGGACTTCTAGTTGGTACGTCTAGTACTACAACGACGTGTTATCCTACAAGGTAACTCGTGGGCGGATTTTGAAGCTGGCAACGAACGAGTGCGAGTCTCCCATGATGAACGGTCCGTAGCTGAAGAAGAAGACCTGAGCGTGTTTTCTCATAACGCGTCGTTGTAGTACTAGGGACAGAGCCGGGAATGTGGTCCATGGTCTCGCCAAATCACAGGGAGGATAAACGCAAGGCATTTGGGATGAAAAAGACCAGGCTCGGCCGGTCCTTGTGCTTGCCACTCTCCGTGGCGAAATGGTAACCTAGGTGTTCGGTCAAGTAGAAATCTTTATGTGTAATCCGAAGCGAAATGCCGAGGGTTTTTGGGGAAACGGGTCGCAGCCAATCATGAGATGTGAAATTTGCTTAAAGTCCGGTATGACCGGCAACAACGTGAGCCACTCTAACCGGCACACCAAAACTCTCTTCAAGGCCAATGTTCACAAGCAGACGGTGTTTCTGGACGGCAAAAATATCAAGGTAAAGATATGCACCCGTTGCCTTCGCTCGATGAGTAAGTCGCCCAAGTTTAAGAAAGCTCTGGCCGCACTGGCTCCTCGTTAGAGCGTCCGGCAGCTGGCATCCTGAGGGAATGTTACAGCGAACTCAGGATGACTAGACCCAGGCTGAGTTAGCAAAAACGGTTTCACCCGGCAGACTCACCCGGCAGACTCGGGCAGACTCACCCTGGAACCAACCCCGCCAGACATGACCTCATCCGCACCAGGGCTTGGTCTACGGTTTCTTCCCGGTTATATATACCTGAACCGGACACCAGCATGGATGCTCCGGCTTTCACCGAATCTTGAGCAGTCCAGTCGGCCTTGATACCTCCATCGACCATGATGCGGGTCGCGTAACCACCACGCTTGATTCCCTGCCGCAGCCGCTTTACTTTTTCAACGGCCAACGGGATAAAGCTTTGCCCCGAGAACCCGGGGTTGACCGACATCACCAGGGCAATGTCTAGGAGCGGCAACAAATCCTCCAGGGCCGAAACGGGAGTCGCCGGGTTGATCGCCACACCCACTTCGTTGCCTTCGGCCTTGATGCGAGTGACGGTGCGGTGGAGGTGGGTGCAGGCTTCGGCGTGGACGATTATCTGGTCGGTGGTTGCCTTCATAAAGGTATGAAGCAGGTTGTCGGGCTCCTTTATCATCAGGTGAATGTTCAAGGGCAAGTGAGTCGAACGGCGAATGGCGTCCACCAACACCTCGCCGAAAGAAATGTTCGGGACGAACTGTCCGTCCATAATATCCACGTGAATAAGGTCGGCGCCGGCGTCAGTGGCTTCTTTTACCTGATCGCCCAGTTTGGCGAAGTCGGCGGACAACACCGATGGCGCTATCTGCACATAACCCTCGGAAACCATCGGTTTAGACGCCATACCCCGCCTCTGACATCAGCTGTTTGGCTTGATCCAACTCTTCGGCCACCCGCCGGGGAGCGGTGCCGCCCGGATTGTCTCTAGCGGCCGCGGACGATTGGGCGGTGATCTGGAACACGTCTTCCTCGAAATGCTCCGAGAAACGCTGATATTCCCCAATGGTGAGGTCGCCAAGCGCCGTGGCGCTGGACTCGCAATGCTGGCAGAGGTCCCGCATGATGCCGTGGGCCTGGCGAAACGGAACCCCTTTGCCCACTAGGTAGTCGGCCAGGTCCGTGGCCAACATATAACTCTCCTCCGCCAGGGCGGATACTCGGTCCACGTCCAAGGTCAATCCCCCCAACATTCCTTGGAAGACATCTAGGGTGGGCAACAGGGTGTCAACGGTGTCGAAAATCCCTTCTTTGTCTTCTTGGAGGTCGCGGTTATAGGTCAAAGGCAATCCCTTTAGCACGGTGAGCATGGCCATAAGGTTGCCGTATACCCGGCCGGTGCGCCCCCTGGCCAACTCGGCGAAGTCTGGGTTGCGTTTCTGCGGCATGATGCTGCTGCCGGTGGTGAAGGCGTCCTCCAGCCGTATGAACCCAAACTCCCGGCTGGACCATAGCACCAATTCTTCAGACAGGCGGGAGAAGTGCATCATGCATAGGGATGCCGCCGCCAAGAATTCCGCCACGAAATCCCGGTCCGACACAGCGTCCATGCTGTTGGCGCTGATCGCGGCGAACCCTAGCTCTTTGGCTAAAAACTCCCGGTCCGTGGGATAAGGTACTCCCGCCAGGGCGCCGCTGCCCAATGGTAAGACGTCGAGACGGCGATGGCAGTCCTCGAACCGGGATATGTCGCGCTCGAGCATGTGGAAATAGGCCAGCATATGGTGGGCGAAGAGGATGGGTTGGGCCCGTTGCAGATGGGTGTATCCGGGCATCAATACTTCCGGGTGTTTGTCGGCCAGGGCGACCAATGCGCGCTGGACGCCGCGAAGCCCATCCACCGTTTGGCGGCCTGCTTCTTTAACGTATAGCCGCATGTCTAGGGCTATCTGGTCGTTGCGGGAGCGCCCCGTGTGCAACCTTCCGGCGGCGGCGCCGATGTGGTGATGCAGCCGGGACTCGATGTTCATATGGAGGTCTTCTAGCGACGGCTCCCAAGGGAAGCTGCCGTCTTCGATCTCTATGAGTATCTTGCCGAGTCCCTGGATTATCTGTTGGGCGTCTTCATCACTGATTATTTCTGTTTTGGCCAGCATCCGGGCGTGGGCGATGGATCCGGCGATGTCGTGGCGAAAAAGCCGCCGGTCGTAGTGGATGGATACGGTGTAGTCTTCGTAATTGGGCATTAAATAGGTTGGAAGTTAGAAAGGCCGCCTAGAAACTCGGACGGAAACCCCGATTCTCTCCAAGCTGCCGTTTTCTTAGCGACGATTATCGATGTAACAGTGGGTTCTTGAACCGTATTACAGACACTATCATGCCACATAAGACTATAATACGTCTGTCTGGCGTAGCGCGAAACCCGGCCAATGGCTTTCCGGCCAGACCTCTAGGATCATGGGCAATGGCAACAATTCGCGCCGAAGCGGGTCTATGCCCAGGCCCAGCGCCTCCAAAGTAAACGCGCCTAGCAGCTTACTGTCTCCATCCTCACCAAATATGACATCCGCAACCCCGATGAGCTCGCCGTACTTGAAAAGCGCGCCACTTTTTTTCGGGTGATCTTTGACCCGTCGGCCAGCCGGAATTCTTGCTCCGCCAGGGGCTTTATCCCTAGGTCTTCCAGCACCGCCGCCGGGACGACGGAGTAGACTGCCCCCGAGTCGATGAGGAATTCGATCTTTTCAGTCACATCGGGGGAAGACGGATTACCCACTTCTATCTCTAAAAAAGCCAATCCCATGGCTATTCCAGTCCGGTTTTCGCCAGCCGTTCAAGATAAGTGTAACTTTGGGAAAGGTTGGTGAAAACGTCTTCGTGAGGAGGTATCTCCATTATCGCGGCGCCCTGGTACCCCTTGGATTCCAGCAGTTGAATCAGCTTCCCGCAATCAAGGTCGCCATCGTCCACCGCGGGATGGGGGTCGCCGTTGCCGGCTTGTTTGAAGTGGATGATCTTGATCATATCCACCGGCAACGCTTCCAATTCAGCCAAGGGGTCGCTTTCGGGAAAACGCCTTAGCTGATTGGTAGGGTCGGGGCAGAGGCCCAGAAATGCGCCTTCGCTTTCAGACATGGCAGCCCTAGCCTGATTGACCAGTAAGGCCATGCTGCGAATCGGCTGGCCCGAATTTTCCACGGAAACGATCACCCCTTGCCGGGCGGCTTCCCTGGCCAAATCCGCCAGGCCCATCGCTGCTTCGGGTATGTCACCTGGGGATTCCCAAATCGACTCCATAGGCGCGGGGTCCACCAACCGCAGATGGGGCTGGCTTCTGCCCACCACTTTCGCGCCCTCAAGCGCTGCTTGGAATTGTTCACCTGACGGGTCGACGCGCTGGGTCAAACACGGCAAGGCCATGGCCAAATCAAATGAAAGATCGGGAAATGCGTCCACCACAGACTGCAAGTTCGGCAATACCGGCCGCCAATCCTGGTCTTTACCGGTCTCGCACGATCCCAAACAAGTCTGGCGAAGCTCGATATGCTTGGAATCTCGAGATCGCGCTTCCTCCACAAGGGGCAATAGATCGCCTTGTTCAAGCTGCAAACGCCAAGAATTGGTTATGGCGCCGAATATCATTTCTGAACCTCCAAATATCGTTGCCCGTTACCCCCTATCTTATGGTTTGACGGTAGTTTTGTCACTCCCGCCGGATGCGGCGACGGCGGGTTTCTGAACTCTGAAATTTGGCCGCATCGGCCTTAAAGGCTGACATCGGCCGGTTGCGGCCTCCCCCATGTCCCTATGCTAATATTGGGGAAATCAGCGCTTTGCATCACCGTAATCTTAACGCAGGGAGGCTTGCCGTGAGTGAGCTCAATCAGGAGAAATGCGTCGCATGCCGCCGGGATTCGCCCCATGTCACCCAGGATGAGATAAACCAATTGCTGCCCCAAGTTTCCGATTGGAGCTTGGTGGATGAGGATGGAATTCGAAAATTGGACCGGGCCTTCCGGTTCGCCGACTTTCAGACCGCGTTAAATTTCACGAACCGCTTGGGGGAATTGGCGGAAGGGGAAGGACACCATCCCAGGTTGATCACGGAATGGGGCGGTGTGAAGGTCACATGGTGGACCCATAAGATCAGAGATTTACATCGGAACGATTTTGTAATGGCTGCAAAATCTGATAAGATATTTGCTGAGATGTCTTTATAAAGGTAGTTGAGTTCCGCAGAAAATACAAATAAGATTGATATTATTCAGTAATATTTGAACGGTCTCGGTATACCACCGCATCTTTGGTCATTTGGAGACCCGGCTCCGGCAATGATTTCGGCCGGCCGGGATAACTTCAATGGCGAACAAGATCTCAGGACCCGAGCCCAAGTGTGAACGGGATTTGCTTAACACCGCCAAAGTGCCTGAACCTGGCCCGGGCGTAACCGAGGCTTGCGTCCAATTCGCCGCCGAGATCACCCGGGTTCTCTCCATGGATGGATTAGCCGTTGTGCTTTTGGATCCAGAGGAGAATACCAGCAGAGTGGTCTATTCATGGACCAAACCTGTGATTCGTTGCCATCCTTAGCGGAATCGGTTGACGAGCCCTCGGCATCTGACGAAATATATGCGCCCCCCTTGCGGATTTCCCTCAACGGCCAGAATGGGATTCTGGGCGAAGTGCTGATTCGCGGCCGAGCTCCGGTGGGATGCGGTTCATCGGCTCGCCAGATGGTTGACCAGTGCGTCGAGCAGTTGGCATCGGCCCTAGAGAACATCTTGTCGCGCGTTCGTTGGGACAGAAAGGAAAATATCAACAGCGCCGTACGCCGCCTAGCCCATGCATGGAGCTTGGGGTCGCCTCTCAACCAAATATTCCAGGATTTCGCCAAAGAATTAAAGGATATGGTGGAATTCCACCGCTTAAGCGTTTATCTGGTGAGTCAAGAATCGGACCGAGTAACGTGCCTCTTTCGCACCGGCAATGTTGTGGGCCACAGTTTTGGCGAGTCAGCCAACCCTGTCTGACAGCGGTTTAAGGGAATCCACGGCCAGTGGAGAAGGCCGGATATTTTCGGATCTTTCCGAATCCGGTGGCGCCATGGTGTGGAACCAGATCATGCCTTCGGAGATGAGGTCCGCATTGCTGTCGCCGGTGCTCCACCATGGGGCCGCCGTGGGCATGGTTCTTTTAGAACATATGATGCCCCGCGCCTATGGATCGGTTGACCGGGACTGCCTGAGGGAGATCGGCGTGGGCCTTTCGGCCTATATGGCGGACTTGGCCAGCCCAAATGACGTTGGGCAGAACACCCGCAATCCTTCTAAAATCGGTTTTCAACAAGAATTAGCGCAGATTTTTGGCACGTCTTTATTATTGGATGAGATATTTCCTTCTTTCGTAACCACCCTGGCTAAAGCCGTTCCTATAGACCTGGCCAGAATCTCTTGGTTAGACCCCAATGGATGTGATCTCCTTGCCCTTTGGGCGTCTCCCAACGAAGGTTCGCTGGACACAGAGTCACTACCGGAGACCCGCCTCAAGATTGAGACCCGATTAACCTTCAAGGAACGAACGATCGGCGTTTTGACTATTTATCGTGGCCGAGGCGAGGAATTTTCTTTGCAAGAGCAGGATATCTTGGATCAATTGGGGGTTCGGCTTTCCCCGGTGGTCCAAGCCGGCCGGCTTTACATGTTCGCCAAACGGCAGGCTTATCAATTCGAACAACTAAAGCGGCTGGGGATGCCTCCGGTCTCGGCTGAAGGCATTACATCGTTGGCTGAAGCCCTGGCCGGCCAAACAGAGGACATCGGGCAGGCTGAGTGGTCGGCGGTCTTCATGCGTGGTTACCATTCAGCAGGCCTGCCGTCGACCGCCACCGCCGTTGCTGATCAAGAAGCGTTCCCGCAACACCTGATGGAAGAGGTCGCAGATTTGGCGGTGAAGTGCTTCGACGAAGGCGCGCCGGTGCGCCGGTCTTTGCCCCGCCGGCTTGATACGGCGCCGCCGAACCGCCATCCGGATCAGGTCATAACGGCGGAGTCAATCAAAGGTGAGTCTTGGAATCGCCTGGCAATGCCGTTGCAAAACGCGATTGAAAACACCGGAGTGCTGGTTTTGGGCAGAGACGAAGGTTATCCTTGGACACCTGAAGAGGTCTATCTGTTGGAGGAGTTCGTTGGAGAAGCCGCCAACGAGGTGGAACTCGCACGCCGGCAGGATGATAGCCAGCGCGCGAAATCAGGGGAGCCTGGAGCGCAATCAAACTCCCTTCAACATGAGCTTTTGGCCGATATATCGGACTCCTTGCGCAGCCCCATCGCATCTATCAAAGGATTCGGCAGCACCATGCTCGAAAGTGATGTTGGGTGGACCCAAGAAATGCACCTCGAGTTTCTAAAGATCATCGACCGCGAGTCCGATAGGTTGGATCAGGTGGTTTCTGATTTGTTGTCACCGGAGCAAGGTGAGTTTGGCGTGGCCGCACTTCGAAGGGAGACTTGCCGCATCGATGCTTTGCTGCAGGAGTCCATCGCTAATTATGCTTTGGACGCAGGAAGCGGCCCGGCCGTCTTTAACTGTGATCCAACACTGCCTCAAGTTCTGGTGGACCCTTCCAGAATGGCCCAGGTCATAACTTACCTGGTATCCGAAGCAGATGAAGCCTGCCCTGGCAATCATGGCGTTACCGTTGCCGCCAGTTGGCGCCGGGGCAGGCCATCGGTAAGCATCGGATTTGCCAAATTAGATGGTTATTCGGCTAACTTCGCCGGCAATTGGCAAGGAAATAGCCTGAGACTTGAGATTTGCCGCTCCCTGCTCTCCGCCCATGGAGAGCAGCTTGAAATCCTAACCCCAAGGTCTGGAGAGGACCTCTTCCGGTTTTTCCTGGCGCCGGCTCCCCAGTGAGCCTGCCTCAGCCCGGCCCAATTTTGGCAACCTGAGGTATACTGGGAAGCCAAATACGGGTTTCCCCTGAGCCGATGGATCAAGGTCCCCGGCTTGGCGGTGGAGGGTTGCATGCGCGTTCAGTACCGGTTGGCTTCCAAAGACCTAGCCGGAGTGCCTGCCGAAGCTTCTTGGGCTGAATCAATGGGATACGATGGCGTCACTTCCAGCGAGACCTCTCACGACCCGTTCTTACCCCTGGCGCTGGCGGCCACTGCGACGTCCGACGTCTCTTTGGAAACCCGGGTTGCCATTGCTTTTCCCCGTTCGCCCATGGTGGTTGCCCACACCGCCCGAGACTTGCAAGATCTCTCCGGAGGACGCCTTCGGCTGGGCTTGGGCACGCAGGTGAAAGGCCACATTGAACGCCGATTCTCTACCCAATGGGAATCCCCAGGACCCAAACTGCGGGAATACGTAGAGTCGTTGCGCCACATTTGGGACTGCTGGAACGGCGATGGCCGGCTGGACTACCAGGGCAAGTTTTACCAATTCTCCCTGATGTCGCCCTTTTTCAACCCTGGGCCAAGTTTGTTTGCCCATCCCGCTATCTACAATGGAGCGGTAAACGCCTACAACAGCCGGGTGGCTGGCCAGGTCACCGACGGCGTGATGCTTCACAGTTTGACCTCCGGCGATTATGTGCGCCAGGTGATAAAACCTAACCTGGAAAAAGGCGCCGAACAAGGCGGCCGAACCCCAGCCCAGGCCAAGATCAGCGGCGGCGGGTTCATCATCACTGGGCCAAACAAATCGAGCATCCAAGCATTGGAAGGTGAAGTTCGGCGGCGCATTTCTTTCTATGCATCCACGCGCACTTATTTCCCTGTCCTCGAATGCCATGGATTCACGGAGATCGGGCAGCAACTGCATAAGATGTCTCTAGAGGGCCGGTGGGCGGAGATGGCCGAGCTGGTCAGCGACGAGATGTTGGACGCATTCTGCGTGCGGGGAGAGTACGACGAGGTTGCCGAAAAATTCCTGGAGCGATACGGGGACGTAGTCGATGAGGTGAGCTTCTCTCCCCATACGGCGGAACCGATGGAAGACGCTCAATTAAAGAAGATCATTCGGACGTTTCATGATGCTTCCTAGACCGGCCCCAGATATTTATTTAGAAAGACGAGCACGATCCCTAGTTGAAGGCTGACGAATGACCGCCGTCGACTATTCTCCGCTGGACCGGCCCGAAATCTCAATGAACTCCTTTTATCCCCGGAGGAATTGGTCTACTGCCCGGGAGGGAGCTAGAGACTACGCGGTGCAAGTGGAGGAAGGCGTATCCTTGTCATGCCGATTTTTTCCTGCTGACGCGGATGCCCCGAATGGCGCCAATCCAACTATCCTGTTCTTCTACGGCAATGGTGAGACGGCGTCTGACTACGACGGCATCGCCCCGATATACAACCAGGTGGGAATCAATTTTTTCGTGGCCGATTACCGTGGATACGGCGGAAGCGACGGTAATCCCGCCTTTTCCACCATGTTGTCCGATGCGCGGAACGTTCAGGAATCGTTGTGGGGAATGTTAGAGGCCGGCGGTTACAATGGCCTCCGGTTCGTTATGGGCCGATCCATGGGCCGGCACGCCGCGTTTGAATTGGCCGCGAATCCTTCTGAAGGCCTGACGGGCTTGATCATAGAGAGCGGCCGCCCGGGCTTGGGTAATTTCACCCTGGGATTGGATCCCGAGCAAGCGAAAAAGTTTCAGGCTGACTACCTGGAAAAGGTGCTATTCATCAAAATCCCGGTGTTGGTTATCCACGGCCAGATGGACGATTTGGCGCCGTTGAGAGATGCGGTGGGCATGTACGATGGGTTCGTGTCACCGGGCAAAAAACTATTGATCATTCCGGGCGCCGGCCACAACGACTTGATGCACCTGGGTTTCACCGAGTATTTCTCAGCCGTCCACGAATTCGTGTTCCCAAAAGCTGAAAGCTGACCGCTGACAGCGGATGGCTAACGGCTAGCCATCCAGAAACTGCCATTCCAGGGAGCCAATTCCAAACTGGATTCGCCGAAACCCTTCGGCGAAGGGAACGCCCGCCTTCTCACCGGTCTCTCCGGACCATCGGTGAATTCGCTCCATCCGGTCTTCCCGGGTTCTTCTTTGCATCTGGCTTACGTGGCGGCTCAGGGATTCTGCCTTCAGATCCAGGTTAGTCTCCTCCAATGCCACATAAGAGTCCGGAGACTCGCTTCCCCATAAAAATGCCTGCTCCACCCGGTGAGGCTCCAGGCCCTCTTGGGATATCTGTTCAGGGAAATGCAGGTAGCTCCAGGCGTAAGTGAAGGCGGAATCAATTGCCACTTGTCCGCTCATCCGGTGGTCCCGGTGCGTGTGGCTTTTGCTTCGGTAGGGGTCGATGCAGAAAATGGTGTCCGGTCGATGCTTGCGGATCAATCTGACAACCTCTCCCCGGAATTCCATGGTGTCTTCCAATCCGCCGTCGGGGTGGGCTAGAAACATCACTTCTTTCACCCCTAAAACGCTGGAGGCGTCGCGCTGTTCCTTTTGCCGCGTCGCGGCCAACTCCACAGGGTCTAATTCCCGGTCTGAAGTACCCTTGTCGCCGTTGGTGCACATGACCACAATGAATTCGCTGCCCGACTCTTTGATCCATTTCGCCATGGTGGCCCCACATCCGCCTTCAGCGTCGTCGGGATGGGGCGTGACGACCAGCGCCTTCCGCGCCGGCTTGGTTATCAATTGCATCTAGGTATTGACCCCTTATGGTTTGGTTGTTTTTTCGTCGGTTCCGCGTTTGGAGCTTTTGAAGCCCTATAGGTGGAACACCACCATCTTTAGCTCGCTCATCTCCTGGACAGCGTAGGAAGGGCCCTCTTTGCCCATGCCGCTGTCCTTCAGGCCGCCGTAGGGCATCAGATCGGCGCGCCAGCCGGGAGCCGAGTTGATGTGCAGGCTGCCCGATTGGACCTCCCTGGCAAACCGCATGGCCCAGTCTAGGTTTTCGGTGAAGATGCCCGCTGAAAGTCCGAACCGGCTATCGTTGGCCATCGATATCGCGTCGTTGATGTCGGTGAAGGCGCTGACGGCCACGGCAGGGCCGAAAAGCTCTTCCCGGGAAACCCGCATGTCGGGTTTGACGTCGGCCACCACCGTGGGGGCATGTAGCGTCCCTTCGTGCCCGCCCCCGGCCATTATCCTCGCGCCGCCGCTGACCGCTTCGGAGATCCATTCCCCGACCCGGTGTGCGTCGGACTCGCGGATCATCGGCCCCATGCGCACGGCCTCGTCCAATGGGTTCCCCATGGAGAATGCTTCAGTGGGCGCCACCAGGGCGTCCAAAAAGTCGGCATACACACTGCGTTCGGCGAACACCCGCTGGGTGGAGATGCAAACCTGTCCCGCGTTGGCGAATCCGCCGGCCACCGTGGCGGCGGCCACCTTTTCCAGGTCCGCGTCGGGCATGACGATCAGCGGGCTGTTGGAGCCCAGCTCCATGGTGACCTTTTTGATCCCCGCGTTGCGGCAGATCTGGTCGCCCACTTCCATGCTGCCGGTAAAGGTTATCTTTCGCACCCGCGGGTCTCCGGTGATGACGTTGCCAATCTCTGCTCCGGAGCCGGTGACGCACTGGATGGCCTCGGCGGGCAGCCCGGCTTCCAGCAGGATCTCGGTCAATTTGAGGCCGGAAAGGGGCGTGTCTCCCGCCGGCTTCAAGACCACCGCGTTGCCAGCCGCCAACGCGGGTCCCACCTTGTGGCAAACCAGGTTCAGGGGGAAGTTAAAGGGGGCGATGGCCACCACCACGCCCACGGGAACACGGATGGTGAATCCAAACTGGTTCACGTTGCCAGGAGCGGCGTCTAGGGGCACCGTTTCCCCGTGGAGCCTCTTGGCTTCTTCCGAAGAGCCGGTGATCGTCTGGATGGCCCGTTGCACCTCGGTGCGGCCCTCGGCGATGACCTTGCCCTCTTCCATGGTGATGGTCCGAGCCAGGTCTTCGGCGCGCTCGGCCAGCAGGTCTGCGGTCTTGCGCAGAATGGCGTACCGGTCATAAGCGGTCAGCTTGCGCATGGCCTCGGCGCCCCGGACGGCGCTGGCGATAGCCCGGTCCACGTCGGATGCATTGGCCTTGGGAACGGTGTCTATCACCGATTGGTCGAAGGGGTTTAAAACCGGCATGGTCTCGGGTTTGTCCAACCAGGATCCGTTTATGTACATCCTCATGGAAGTCGCCTCCCTTAAACATCTGACTTGCTGCCCGGCTTAATGCCGGAAACACGTTTCTTCTCCGCCTAGGATATTACCCACAACTAGAAGCCGCAACCTTGGCGGCGCCAAATCGTCCGCAACCTGTCATCGAAAAACCGGGAATAAACGAGAATAACCGAATGGCGCCAGACAGTTTGGGTCCTGGCGGAGTTGGGGGAATGTCCGTTGCTAAATGCCCGGGGAACGCGCCGGAACCTAGAGGTAGTTGGTTCCCTTCAAAACCACCGCCCGGCCCGCGTTGGTGACGGAATAGCGGCCAGCCCTTCCGGGGACCCGCTCCAGCCAGCGGAATTTGCTGCGGGCGGCGTTGCGCAGCGCCTGGGTGAAGCTGTGGGGCTGGGACCATCCGGCCTTGCCGAACAGGTGCCCCAGCTCCCAAGCGTCCACGTTTTCCATAGAAAAATTCCGGGCGGCTCCTTCCGCGGCGGCCACCACCTTTCGCATATCGCCGATGGGGTTGACCGCCCGGCAAAACGTGGTGAAGTCGAGCCCCATCCGAGGGTCTGAAAGATTCGGCGGAATGGAGGAATGGGGCGGATTATCATCGGCCGGAGCACCAACATTGGAGCGGACTGGCGGCGCGGTCTCCCGCCGGGGCGGTTCCTCCGGCAGTAGATCATCCCCCTGTGGTGTCCTGGGAGGTCCCTCCGGAGGTTTGTCCGGAAGTTTGTCCGAAAGTTTCTCAGTAAGTTTCTCGGGAGGTTCTTCCGGCGAGTCTTCCGAGGCTTGGGCCGGGTGTTCGTTCTGGGAAACCTCTTGGGGTCTCTGTGGCGGTGGCAAGCTGTCGATTGATGATTTGCCGGCGGGTTTTGGGTCAACGGTTTTTACCGAGCCGTTGGCAGGTACACTGATATCCTTGTCGGGGTTGTTTGGTACATCTTCGTGTTGGATCTCTGTTGGGGGCAGCCCCCGCAGGTCCCTCAGCAGGCCGCTTTGCAACAGGGCGGCCATCTGCCGCATCTCCGATTCGCTTTCGGATTCCAGGCTGATCGATGTTGCGTTTGGCAGTGTGATGGATAATTTAGCCATGATGCCACCGGCGAGGTCGTTACACTAATCGGTATGATAATGTAGTGGCGCCAAGCATTCAAGACTAAAAGTAGTAAGAATGTAAGGAAAAGCGGCCCTGTTTGGGGGACGCGAAGATAAGCTGTCAGAGATTTACAGCGTCTGCTTCAGTCGCAAAGCGAGGGACCGGGTCATTCCCGGAACGGCGGCAATCTCTTCCACCGGGGCTTCCTTGATGCCCTTTAGGGTGCCGAAACGGCGCATCAGGGTGCGCTTTCTTTTGGGGCCGATTCCGGTGACCATGTCGATGGCAGAACGCACACTGCTTTTACTGCGGAGGTTGCGGTGGTAGGTAATGGCGAAGCGGTGGGCTTCGTCGCGAATCCGCTGAACCAGATAAAGGGCCTGGGAATCCCTGGGCAGGACGATGGGCTCGGGAGTATGAGGCACGAATAGCTCTTCGTTCTCTTTGGCCAAGGAGGCCAGCGGGACGTCGTCCAGGCCCAACTCCAGGAATACCTCCAGGGCCGCGGACAGTTGGCCTTTGCCGCCGTCGATTAAAACCAGGTCCGGTATGATTCCCCAGGCGTCTCCCGATCCAGCCTCGCCGGTTTCGCCTTTGGCCTGGGCGGCCCTGGCGGCTCCTAGCCGTTTGAATCGGCGGCGGATCACTTCCCGCATGCTCTCGAAGTCGTCAACGCCTTCAACGGTCTTGATTCGGAACCGGCGGTAGTGGGCCGGTTTTGGCCTGCCGTCCTCAAACACCACCATGCTGGCCACGGTGTTGGTCCCCTGGATGTGGGAAATGTCGTAGCATTCCATGCGGTGAACCGGCGTGGGCAGGCTTAGTTCTTCTTGTAGCTCCTCGGTGGCCTTTTGGGTGACATCCGAATCGTTCAACCACTTCACCCGGTACTGGGCCAATCCTTGAGTGGCGTTGGCGCCCACCACGTCCACCAGCCGTTTATGGTCTCCCCGCTGGGGGCGCGTGATCCTGACCGCTCCGCCCCGAAGGTTGCGGAGCCACTCCGTAATCAACTCAGGTTCTTCCAAATCGTGCTGCACCAGAATGCGGGGCGGGATGGTGAGCGCCGTTCCGTAGAACTGCTTTATGAACTGGCTCTGCACCGCGCCCGGCTGCTCATCTTGGGTGCCTTCCATGAAGAAGTGATCACTGCCCACAAGTTTGTTGTGGCGAATGTAAAACACCTGGACCCATGATTCGTTGGTCCCTTGGGCGAGAGCGATGACGTCCATGTCTTTGACAAGGTTGGAATCGACTTTGATGCGCTGCTCCTCGGCCACCTTCTCCACGCTGTGGATGCGGTCTCGCAGCACTGCCGCCCGCTCGAATTCCAGATTATCGGCCGATCGCTCCATGTTTTGCTTCAGATCCTGGGTTACCGCGTCGGTGTCGCCCTCCATGAACAACACCACTTGCTGGATGACCTTGGCGTATTCTTCCTTGGAAGCGAAACCGGTGCAGGGCGCCACGCACCGGTTGATGTAGTATTCCAGGCATGGGCGCGGGTCGTTACCGGTGATCTGCTTGGTGCAAGAGCGGTAGGGAAACAACTTTTTGATCAAGTCCATGGTCTTGCGGACTGTTCCCGCCGTGGCGAAGGGTCCGAAATAGCGGGCGCCGTCTTTGAGCACCCGGCGGGTGATGTAAACCCTAGGGAACTCTTCGTTAAGGTCGATCTTTAGGAAAGGATAGGTCTTGTCGTCTTTCAGCCTGGCGTTGTAGCGAGGGCGGTACTCCTTGATCAGGGTGTTTTCTAGGATCAGCGCCTCGGCCTCAGAATCGGTGACAACGCACTCGAAATCGGCCAAATGTTCCAGCATGCGCCGGATCTTGTTGGGGAGGTTGGAAGAAGCGCCGAAATAGGTCCTGAGGCGGTTTCGCAGCACGCTTGCTTTGCCCACGTACAGCACGGTTCCCCGGGCGTCCTTCATCAGGTAGACGCCTGGTCGTTCTGGGGTTACCCGTAAGCGCTGCTCTGAATCTTGAAGGGGCATGATGGGTTACAGCCGAGGACCTCAATTCGAATGGGTCGAGTTGAAGATATTAGGGAAGGACGAATTTCAATATGACCAACACCGCGAAACCAATCCCGGCCATGATCAAGATACGGCGAAATTCCGATCCCATGTATGCGTAGGAGGCCGTGCGGTCATCCCTGGATCTGGCGGAGACCCGGCGTGCGGGCGCCGCGGTGGCTGTGGTTGCCGGGGCCGTGGCAACGGCGGTGGTGGCAGCCGCGCTGGACATGGTGTCTAAGGGGGCGTCTCCACTACCGTCGGAGTCGACTCCCACAGGGAGCGGCTCAGTGGCAGGGATACCGCTGGGACCTCGCTGTTGACGTTTTTTCCGTTGGTTTAGCTGGGATTGGCGTGAAGCCACCCGGCGAGATTTACCCGCCATGTTGGACTACCTCCAGAGGTGTCTCATGCGTAGAACGCCTATCTACTATACCAGCAATTGGCGCTAAAAGGCAGCGCATAAGCCTGATTTAGGTACGAAACTGCAGAATGCCGAGAATGTTGGGGTTCACAGTTCCGGACAGACCTCCGCCCGGAACCGTGGGGTATCGCGGCTAAGCCCTGGGATGGCTCTTGTCGTATTCCTGGTGCAGGTAGTTGGTGGTCATATGGGTGTACACCTGGGTCGTGGATATGCTTGAGTGGCCCAAAAGCTCTTGAACGTGGCGAAGCGACGCGCCGTTTTGCAGCAAATGAGTGGCGAAGCTATGGCGCAGGGTGTGAGGGGTGATCCTCTGATCGATACCGGCCTTTTCCCCGTAGGTTTTCAGAACGGACCAGATCCATTGCCGGGTCAGTCTGTCTCCACGGTGGTTGATAAACAGGGCCGGTTCGTCTTTTTTGCCTACGACCAGGTTTTGCCGGTGTTTAGAGATATAACGCTTTAGCTGGGTTACGGCCTTGGGATACAGATAGACGATTCTTTCCTTGGAGCCTTTGCCCCAGCACCGGATGTAACCCTCTTGAAAGTCTATGTCTTGGAGGTTTAGAGAGACCAGTTCGCTGACCCGCAGGCCGGTGGCGTACAGCAGTTCCAAGATATTGGCGTCGCGTTGCCCTTCCGGGGTCCCTGACAATGAAGCCAGGTCAAGAAGCGTAGTTACCTGGTCTTCGGTCAGGAATTTCGGAAGCGACCGGCCCACTCTGGGTGACCCCAGGGATTCGGTGGGATCGGCGTCAACGGCGCCGTTTTCGTGTAGGAACCCAAAAAATGATTTTAGAGCGGCTACCTTTCTGGCGGTGGTGGTGTCCCGGTATCCCTTCCTTCCGCGGAGGTCTTCGATGTATTCGTTCAGCATGCCCAAGTCAACCAGTTCCCAGGGCTTTTCGCCATCGGTGGCGCCGTTTTCGTGTTCTCTGAGAAATTCCCAGAACTGGCGAAGATCGTTGCGGTAGGCTTCGGTGGTGTTGCGAGAGAATCCTTTTTCGACAATGAGATGCTGCAGGAACGAGGTAATATCCTTGTCCATAGATAGTATCCTTTCGCCGTTGGCGTAAAAAGATGGGATGGTCGGCTGGGCCGCCATTCCAGTTATCAGGTCGCCGAAATATTAGCATAATTTAAAATTTTGACCAAAGGAAATGTTGTGCGAGATTCGAGGAGTCTGGAGCATTCCCGGCTGGTTGTCGATTAATAAGAAAAAGGGCGGGTTTCCAAACCCGCCCTCGTCTTAGGCCTATCTTTGTATTTGAGCGCGTTACCCGGAGGCCAAGATCACGGTGCCCGTGGATGATAGGGATCCGCCGGTTCCGTTCACCAGGCTGATAGCCGGATTTTGGCTAGCGTCGCTTTTTTTGTGGACCTGGCGTTCACCGCATTCTCCGCGCATCTGCCGGACGGCTTCCACCAATAGGAAGCTGCCGTACATACCCGGATGCGTGTATGAGAGACCGCCGCCGCTGGTGTTAAGGGAGAAATCGCCCCCGGGCGCAGTCCGCTGGTTGGCCACGAAGTCCGCCGCCTCTCCCGGTCCGCAGAAGCCAAGAGACTCCAACGTGACCATCACCGTATAAGTGAACGAGTCGTAGATCATGGTCAGGTCCATGTCGTCGTGCTTGAGACCCGCCCGCTGCAACGACTTGGGACCGCTCTCCCTGGCCCATGTAGAGGTCAAGGAAGGCATTTGGCTAATCAGGTTATGGTCGTGCCCTTCCGCCGCGCCCAGCACCCAAATAGGCTCTTTGCGGCAGCTGCGGGCCCGTTCGGCGGTTGTCACGATGATCGCGGCGCCGGAGTCGGTGACCAGACAGCAATCCGGCAGGTGGAACGGCCATGAAACCCACCGGGAGTCATGGTAATCATCGAAGCTCATGGGTGCGTCGTGCATCACCGCTTTAGGGTTCAAGTTGGCCCATTTTCGGGTTGCCACGGCGATCTCGGCCATCCCCTGACGGGTCTTGTCTTCGCCGTATTGGTGCATGTACCGGGAGCAAGCCATGGAATAGTTGATGGGCGGCCCAATCATCCCATAGGGGGCTTCGTACTGGGCCGTCGGCTGATTGGGGTCTCCTGGGACCCTCCCCCGGGTGGACCGGCCGGCTTGCCCGTGGGTTATCAATGCAACCTCGCAAAAACCGGCGCGTATGGCGGCGATGGCGTGGGCCACGTGGATCACGAAAGAGGAACCGCCTACCGAGGTGTTGTCGGTGAAGCCGGGATGAATTCCCAGGTATTCCGCGGTGGCCAATGTGGAGAAGCCGGCGGTCAGCACGCCGTCGACATCGTTCTTGGAGAGGCCGGCGTCTTCCAATGCGTTATAGGCCGCTTCCCCATGGTGCTGCAGGGACGATTTATTTGGGACGGTGCCCATCTCGTCGGATTCGGCCACTCCAACGATGGCGATGTCCCTTTCTCCGGGCGCCCTAGATGCCATGCCAAGTTCCTCCCCAGTCTGTGTTTGATAACAGTTTTGCGCGACTCCCGTTTGGAATCATGCGCTAGCCGCAACGATATTACAACAAGCTCATGCCAAGGGCAACCTAGCTTTGCTGCCTGCTGGGAAAATCTTCGAGATCGACCCATTCCGATCGATTCCATTAACACTGGCAAGGCAGATGAATAACTTTGGCTGGCATTGTCTGTCCGCCGCAGTTAATTGGAAGCCGTGGTAAAATATTAGCGCCGCTTATCGCTTATATGGGCGTTGGCAATCGAAAGATCGGGTCCGGCTTGCCCGCCGGAATGAGGTTTCCATGCCGGCCAATTTTTGGATGATCGTCTCCAACGCCGAGAACTTTCGCAAGACCCAGGACCTGGGATTCACCGTCCAAGGCTTGAAGCTACAGCAGAAGCGCAAGCTGCAGCGGGTTGGCTCCGGCGATCGGGTGCTCTTCTACGTATCGGGCATCCGCCGGTTCACCGCCACCGCTACCGTAACATCGTCTTATTTCCCGGAGGAGACCCCGATATGGGACCGGGAAGGTTGCGCCGCTTGGCCCTTCCGGATTCAGATCAAGCCCGAAATCTCCCTTGAAGACGCCCAATACATTGACGCCAACCTGCTGGCGCCCCGGTTGGAATACGTTAAGCGTTGGCCACCCGAAAATTGGTACCTGGCGTTTCAGGGCAACCTTCATTTATTGCCCAAAAGCGACTTCATGCTCATTGAAGAAGAAATGAAGAAACTGAGTTTCGGACCGGCTTATGTCCCGGCCCGGCTGGCCCCGCCTCCCGACGGCTCTAGAAGAAAAAAGAGTTCCGGCAGGAGGCGCAAATGGGGGGCGGCTGAACCCGTGGCTCTCGGCAACGGCGCGGCCCAAGCAGGCAATCGTCCGGACCGGCGTTTGCCGCCAAGCGTATCAGGCGACGCTTCGCCACCTCAAAGTCCCGCTTAGGAATCATCCGCCGGGGCCGATGGGTTTAGTTCTCCGCTCTTTCTATTGCCGCTCGAATTTCTGCTGTGACCTCGGGGTCCGATTCCGCCGATAAAGCCGCCCGCAGGGCTTTGTTGGACTCGAGGACGCCAATCTCCCCCAACGCCCAGGCCGCGTGGCTCCGGACTAACGGCTCCGCTGTTTTCAGGGCTTTGATCAGGGCCGGGACCGCCGTCAGATCTCGGCGGTTGCCCAAGGCGACGCAGGCGTTTCGTTGCAGACCGACCCTCTTGGCCCGGGCCACCGGGCTGCCCCTGAACCGCTCTCTGAATCCTTCCTCGGTCATTTCCAGGAGGTCCACCAGGTCCAGTTCCAAGTCCGCTTGGCTGCCATCAGCGTGGTAAGTTTGAGGAAGATTGGGTATGGGGGCGTTCGCGGGCCGGGCTTTGCGGTTAACGGGGCATACGTCTTGACAGATATCGCAGCCAAAAACCCAGTCCCCTACCAGAGCACGCAACTCCAAGGGAATGGGGCCCCGATTTTCTATGGTTAAATGGGAGATGCACCGGGCATTGTCAATCACATATGGCGCGACAATGGCGCCGGTGGGACAAGCATCGATGCAACGAACGCAACTGCCGCAGGTTTTTTCCAGCGGCGCGTCGGGCTGCAGGTCTAAACCGGTGATTATCTGCCCTAGAAATATCCATGAGCCGTGGCTGGGGGTGAGGATGTTCGTGTTTTTCCCGAACCAGCCCAAGCCTGACCGTGCCGCCGCCGCCCGGTCCAACATAGGTCCGTCATCGACGTACCACCGGGCTGACATTTCAGTTTCCAGGCGAGAACTCAAGACACCAACGTAATCCCGCATCCGGGATTTCATGACCCGGTGGTAGTCCCTTCCGCGAGCGTAACGCGCTACTTTCCCCATAGCCCCGGATGGTTTTAATTCGATTGACTTCGATCCGGGTTCCCCGGGCATGAAATAGCTCAATCCCAAGGTGATGACGGAACGGGCTCCTTCCAACAATTGCCCGGGGTCTGCGCCTCGCAGCACCCGGCTCTCGGTGTACCAGGGCAGGCCATCCATCAATCCGGATTTGATCCGGTCCAATGCGGCGTTCCGGTCGCGGACGAACTCATCGGCCGATGTCACCCGCACGAGGTCGAACCCGGCATCCAAGGCGCACTCTTTGACGATGGCGGTGGGGTCTAGAGTTGGTTGGCTCATACAGCTATGCCTGCGGCATATGATTTACGCACGTATTACCGAGAGCCCCTGTAGCGTGGAAACTTTGGCATTCTAATTATGGGGATGCCAAAGAATCCGTTTTTATGATTGCCGCTTGTTCTTTAAGGATGATGATGTCATCCCAGGTGTAGCCTAGAAACTCGGACGGAAACCCCGATTCTCCCCAAGTCGTCGTTTTCTTAGCGACGATTGTCGATGTAACAGTGGGTTCTTGAACAGTATTACAGACACTATCATGCCACATAAGACTATAATGCGTCTGTCTGGCGTAGCGCGAAACCCGGCCAATGGCTTTCCGGCCGGACCTCTAGCTCCAGTAGGGTTGTCTCGGTGTGCTGGCCTAGCTCGGGCGAGGCGGAAGACGGCTTCCCAGGGGTTCGTGAATATTTCATTGGCGGCGTCAGAATCTTGAAGTCGCCTTCTTCAGCGTGGGTCAGCGTGGTAGTGTAGCTATTCGCGTCTACTTGCGGGTCGTCTACCACCTGATCCAGCGTCTGAATGGGCGCCCAGATACACCGATGTTCGTCGAGTCTCGCCGACCAGTGCTCAAAGCTTTCTGAAGCAAACCGGTTCTCGATGATCTCCACCAACACCTTGCTGTGTTGCACCCGAATCACCTGGCTGTTGAACCTTGGGTCATTGGCAAATTCGTCCATGCCCAGAGCCTGGCAAAAGCCGTTCCAGAACCGTTCCGATTCGATCATCACAAGGGCCAGCCATTTGCCGTCCGCCGTCTGATAGGAGTTTGAAAGCGGGTTGCCGACATCCTTTCGCGGAACACGTTCGGCCGGCTGATGAGTCTTAAGAGCGGCCATGATATCGGGGCCTATGACCCACATTCCGGTATGAAGCAGCGAGCAGTCGATTCTCTGCCCTTTACCGGAACGTTCACGCTCGTATAAAGTCATCCCAATAGCGGCGGTCAACGCTAGTGAAGTCGTCTGGTCCCCCATGCCTGGACGCTGCTGTATTGGTGGTCCGCCGGTTTCTCCGAGCGAAGCCATGATGCCAGAGCGCGCCCAAAACGCGGCGTAGTCAAATCCTGATCTGTCGCGATCGGGGCCTTCGGCGCCATACCCTGTGAGCAGAAGGTAGATCGCACGCGAATTCAGCCCTGATAAATCCTCATAGCGCAACTTATAGCGCTCTTGCCTATGGGGCGTCAGATTGGTGACCACCACATCTGCCTGGGCGGCTAATTTTTGAACTATTTCCTGGCCTCGGGGATTCTCTAGGTTTATCGCGACGCTCTGTTTCCCGCGATTAAGCAGCTCAAATAACAAGTTGGTCCCGCTGGAATGCTGTACGACCCCACGTGCGGCAACGTCCACACTGCGAGCGGGATCTCCGGTCTCCGGATGTTCGACCTTGACGACTTCAGCCCCCATGTCCGCCATGATCGCGCAAGCTGACGGTCCCGCAACCCAGTTTGCGACCTCCAGCACCTTCAACCCCTCCAGCGGTCCCGGCATACAAAACCTCTTAGTAAAAAATTCCCAGATCCGGTAAAAATTCTTTAGAGATTTAGATATTCTCGCCCTGGAACCGGCCTTGATAGCCTTTGCTGACTGGTTGCGTTAGATGGTAGAAAACTAACTGTAGCAGGCGGGCATCCTGTTGAATGCGGTATCCTTCTGATTGATGGACCACCATCAGGGCCTGGGAGCGCCCCCGGTAACCGGCGTCCCAGACGGCGGTATGGATGGCCACGCCGCTGCGCAGCAGGCTGGAGCGGGGGCGGCCCAGGGCCATCACGTCCAGGGGCAGGTTGACTATTTCATTGAACTCGATGAGGTAGGGACCCGGTGATAGTTCGAGCCAGCCTCCGGGAGCGAATTCCAGCGGTTGGGTGCTGGAAAGCTGCCTGTCATCCGGAGCAGATCCCATGCTGCCTGGGGAAGACAAGCGGGAGACGCGGTTTAACGTCAGGTCGAATCCGTTAGGCTGGAGTTGTTGTTCCAGGGAGAGATAGTGTTCCACCAGAGATGGTTTGGCGTGGATCAAATTTCCTAGGGAATCCCTATCCAACGCGCCGCCGATCATATACTCATCCGTCACTCATCCAACACCCATCCAAAAATTGGCAGAACATGCCGTCAATACAATCCGGCCCGGCGATTACCGGTAGTTGTCGGTGGATGCGCCGGGCCGGATTTTTTTTGCCGATGGAGTTTAGCGGAGAACCCGTGTCCCGCCGCTAGTCGTGCATGAAGTCTTGCACGTCTTGGGGCAGCGGAATGTACTCGGGTATTTCAGTAATCACCGCCTCGGTTGTCAGCATCATACCGGCGATGCTCCCGGCGTTTTCCAGGGCCGAGCGGGTGACCTTAACTGGGTCAACTATGCCATTTTCAATCATATGGCAGTATTCGCCGGCCTCGGCGTCGAACCCCCAGTCTCCCTCGCCTTTGCGGACTGCGTCCAGCACCACCTCTCCTGGATGTCCCGCGTTGTCGGCAATCAGGATCAGAGGCGCGCTCAAAGCGTCACGCACCAGTGCGACACCCACGGCCTCGTCGCCGGAAAGCTTTTTGGCCAAGTCATCCAAAACATGCTCCGCCCGTATTATGGCCACCCCGCCGCCGGGGACGATGCCTTCTTCCACGGCAGCCCTGGTCGCGGCCAAAGCGTCTTCGGTGCGGGACTTGCGTTCATTGACCTCCGGCTCGGTGGCGCCGCCGACCTTGATGACGGCAACGCCGCCCACCAGGCTTGCTAGGCGCTCTTGAAGCTTTTCCCTGTCGTAATCAGACTTGGTCTCCTCGATTTGGATCTTGAGCTGCTCCGACCGGTCTTTGACCTGCTGCGCAGGGCCGCGGCCTTCAACGATCGTTGACTCGTCTTTTGTGACCACCACACGGCGTGCTGAACCCAGATGGCTCACCTCCGCCCCCTCCAGCCGTAACCCCGTATCGGAGCTTATTACGGTGGCGCCCGTCACAATGGCCATGTCTTCCAGCAACGCTTTGCGGCGCTCGCCGAATCCCGGCGCCTTGATAGCGACGCAGGCCAGGGTGCCCCGCGCTTTATTCACCACCAGGGTGGCTAGGGCTTCTCCGTCCACATCTTCGGCGATAATGACCAACGGCCTTCCACCTGAGTTGATGACCTTTTCCATAATGGGGACTAGATCGTTGGGGGAGCTGATCTTTTGATCGGTCAACAAGAAGTGGGGGTCGTCCAGGGCGACTTCCATTCTTTCCGCATCGGTGACGAAGTGGGGAGAAAGGTAGCCCCGGTCCACCCGCACGCCCTCGACGATCTCCAAATCGTCGCCTATGGCCTTCGATTCTTCAATCGTGACAACGCCATCCTTGCCAACCTTATCCATCGCGTCGGCCAGCAACTCGGCGATCGCCTCTTCGTGGGCGGACAAGGCGGCCACCCTGGCGATCTGGTCTCTGTCTTTTACTGGAACGGCCATCTTTTTAAGCTCTTCGACTACCGCGGCCACCGCCTGGTCGATCCCGGACCGTAACCCCATCCCGTTGGCCCCGGCGGCTACGTTCATGAACCCTCTCCGAACCATGGCGCGGGCCAAGACCACCGACGTGGTTGTGCCATCGCCTACTGTGTCGTTGGTCTTGGAGGCGGCTTCCTTGACCAGTTGGGCCCCCATGTTTTCGTAGGCATCGGGAAGCTCCACCTCTTTGGCTATGGTGACGCCGTCACTGCAAATGATAGGCAGGCCAAACATCCGGCTCAAAATCACATTGCGGCCGCTGGGTCCCAGGGTTAATCCCACTACCCGTCCTAATTCATCCACACCACGCATAAGGCTGGTGTGCGCGTCGCTGCTAAACGTTAGTTGCTTGTCTGCCATCCTGGTTTCTCCTAGTCAATTACTTTAGGTGGACACGGCCGGTGATTCGCCGTGAACTTGCGCCGTGCACTCGATTGTTAATAAGGCGCCCGCACATGGCGGGGCTAGCCCGATTCTCGACTGCTTAATATCCGATAGTCCGGAACGAATGTCAACCGCCGAACGGCTGGCGTTTCTCCGGCGGAGCGCCAGGCTTGAAACATGAGAGTCATTTAAGTCCAAGCCGACGACGGAATCTCAACGCTTTCCGAACCACTTACTCACGCCATCCTTGCCACCGATCCGGCCGGCCAGATCACCAATCGATGATCCCAGGGAGGGATGAATCAGCTCCGGCACCAATTCGGCCAGCGGGACCAACACGAAGGCCCGTTGGTGCAGCCTTGGATGGGGGATCTGTAGGCCAGGCAGGTCCACGAGTTTCCGCCCGTACAGCAATATGTCGATGTCGATAAGCCTGGGCCCGTAACGTTCTCCAGCCTGGCGGCCCATTGTCGTTTCTAATTCTTTGACGCCGGCCAGCAATTCCGCCGGATCAACGGCGGTGGACATTTCCAACACGCAGTTGAGGAAAGGGCCTTGATCCGTGAAACCCCAGGGTTCTGTTTCATAGGTGGCCGACGACCTGAGTAGGAGCAGGCCTCCTGGCTTGAACGGTCCCTCTAACCCCGTGGGTTCGTCTTGGCCGGCTAATTGCCGAATGCACCTTTCCAGGTTTTCCTCACGGCAACCTAGGTTTGTGCCCAACCCCAGGTATACGGTTACCCGGTCCATCCTACAGGCCTCCAGCCTCGGACTATGGCGTCGCTCATGCGGCAAACCCTGATTATCTCCGGCACGTCGTGGACCCGCACGATATCGGCCCCGGCGGCGATGGCCAGGGCCACCGTGGCTGCCGTCGCTTCCACCCGCTGGTCTGGCGGCAAGTCCAGAACCCGTCCGATGGTGGACTTGCGGGAGGGGCCCAACAACAGGGGACTGCCCAAAGACTTGAACTCATCGAGCCGGCGGAAAATCTCCAGATTATGCTCGGCCGTTTTGCCGAAGCCGATGCCGGGATCCAGAATGATGTTTTCCTCTGGAACGCCGGCGTCCAGGGCTGTCCGCTTGCTCTGGGACAGGCTTCCAAATATGTCCGGCAAAAGATCGTGGTATTCGGCGGTCTTCTGGTTGTGCATCAGCACCAGCGGCGCTCCGGCCTCGGCAGCGGCAAGGGCGATGTCCGGGTCGGCCTTCAAGCCCCAAACATCGTTGATCATGGCTGCTCCGGCCTTTAACGCCCAGCGGGCCACCGGACTTTTATAAGAGTCGACGCTAATGGGTATTCTGATTGCTTGGAATAGGGTATCAATCACTGGCGCCAGGCGTTCCAACTCCTCATCGGCGCCCAATGGCTGGTGCCCGGGCCGCGTCGATTCGGCCCCGACGTCTATAAAATCGGCGCCCGCTTCTTGAAATCCCAGCGCTCGCCGGACAATAGCGTCTAAGTCACCCGCTAGACCGTCTCCGGAAAATGAATCGGGAGTCACGTTGATGATGCCCATGACGTAGGTGCGCCGGCCCCACACTAGCGGCTCGCCACCGGCGACCTTGAGTTGGGAGGGTGTTGGTTTTTGGTTCATGAGGGCCCGCCATGTTGATTCAAAATCGAGGCGCAAAACCTTTGGCGGAGGATCTTGCTTCCAAGGCGCTCGACGCAATTTTAGCACGCACGACTCATCTTGCAGGGGAAAATCCTGTCTGCTAGGATGGTGCCAATCTCAGCTATAGTCCAAACAGGGCCATAGCCAAAAATAGCCACGCCTGTACCGCAGTTTCATTCCGAGTCCACCGGAGTCCAATTGACAGAAGATATCAGCCCACGCGTCATAGATCAGAAACTGGCCGACCTGGCTGAGCTGCGCCAGCGGGCCCAAAAGGGCGGTGGTCAAAACCGCATCGACCAACAGCACGGTCGAGGCAAGCTGACGGCCCGGGAACGGATAGCCCTTCTGATGGACGACGGAACATTTCAGGAGATGGACTCCTTCGTCACCCACCGCACCACCGACTTCGGCCTTGCGGACAACAAGTTTCTGGGAGACGCCGTGGTCACCGGCTATGGCCGGGTGGAAGGCCGGCAGGTTTTCGCATTTGCCCAGGATTTCACCGTGTTTGGCGGTTCGCTTTCAGAAGTGGTGAGCGAGAAGATATGCAAGATCATGGACTTGGCCGCTAAAACCGGGTGCCCCGTGGTGGGATTCGCCGATTCCGGCGGGGCGCGCATTCAAGAAGGCGCCGGCAGCCTGGCCGCCTACGGCGACATATTTTTGAGAAACACCCTATTCTCAGGAGTGGTGCCCCAGATCTCGGTGATCGTCGGCCCTGCGGCAGGCGGCGCGGTCTACTCCCCGGCCATCACCGACTTCGTGTTCATGGTCCAGGGAACGGGCCAGATGTATATCACTGGCCCCGACGTGATTCGTGCGGTCACTGGGGAGGAGGTCACCCACGAGGAATTGGGCGGGGCTGCTTCCCACGCCACCCGCAGCGGTGTGGCCCATTTTGTATCGGAAACCGAAGAAGAATGCCTGGCCGACGTGCGCCAATTGCTATCGTTCCTGCCATCCAACAACCTTGAAGATTCACCGCTGGTGGCCAGCGATGACGCTCCGTCCCGGCAAGGTTCGGAGCTGCGCTACCTGATTCCCGACGATTCCAACCGGCCTTACGACATGCGGGACATCATCTACCGCGTGGTGGACGATAAGGATTTCTTGGAGGTCCAACAGAGTTTCGCCCCGAATATCGTGGTAGGATTCGGCCGGCTCAACGGCAGGGCAGTCGGGTTTGTGGGGAACCAGCCCAACTACCTTGCCGGTGTCCTGGACATAGACGCGTCCAACAAGGCGGCCAGGTTCGTCAGGTTCTGCGATTGCTTCAACATTCCCTTAGTAACGCTGGTGGACGTGCCCGGATTCATGCCTGGCGTCAACCAGGAGCACGGCGGCATCATCCGTCATGGCGCCAAGCTGATCTACGCCTACGCTGAGGCCACTGTGCCCAAGATCTGCATTATCACTCGCAAAGCCTATGGCGGGGCCTACATAGTCATGAGCAGCAAACATCTCCGTTCCGATGTCAACCTGGTTTGGCCTTCTGCAGAGATTGCCGTGATGGGCGCCGAGGGGGCGGTCAACATAATCTACCGGCAACAGTTGAGCGGGCTGGAAGATCCCCAAGACGAACGCCAGCGGCTGGTCGCCGACTACCAAGACAAATTCACCAACCCCTTCGTGGCCGCCAGCCGTGGCTTCGTGGATGACGTGATAGATCCGGCTGAGACCCGGCCGCAGATCATCAAAGCCCTGGAAATGCTTCAAAACAAACGGGACACCCTGCCGGCCAAGAAGCATGGCAATATACCGCTGTAGAACTTTCAGCAGTCAGCAGTCAGTTGATAGCTGACTGCTAAATTGAGGGATTTGTCCATGGAATTCGGTATTTTTTACCAACTGCCCTGCGGGCCGGACCAATCGACGGTCGAACGTTACGACGACATGATCGCCGAAGCCCAGGAGGCCGACCGGCTGGGCTTCGACTCTATCTGGCTTGCGGAACTGCACTTCAACGCCAGGTTTTCGGTGATGCCATCGCCCCTTCTGGCCGCCGCCGCGATAGCCCGGACGACCTCTAGGATCAAGATTGGAACGGCGGTTAACCTGGTTTCATTGCACCATCCCATCAGGCTTGCCGAGGAGACCGCTACCCTGGATATCCTGTCCAAGGGCAGAGCGATATTCGGCATAGGACGTGGTTCAAACGCCACCCACTTCGAAGGTTACGGCATTGACCAGAACCAGGGGCGGGAGAGCTTTCGGGAGGCAGTGGATTTCATTCTGAAAGCCTGGACCAATGAAGAACTCACCTACAAGGGCGAGTTCTACCAGGCCAAGGGATTAAACGTCGTTCCCAAGCCGTACCAGAAACCCCATCCGCCGGTGTACGTGGCGTCCAACGGCGCCGATACCTTCGAACTGGTGGGCTCCATGGGGCACAACATCCTGGTCGGGCCTTTGATCGCCACCACCGAAGGCGTCCGGTCGGGGTTGGAGCGGTACCGGACAGAGCTTGCTAAACAAGGTCATGACCTGGCCGAGGCGAAAATAAACCTAGCCCTTCCGACTTACGTGGGCGCCAACGCGGACCGGGCTTATTCCGAAATGCAGCCTACGGTTGACGCCTATCTCAACACATTGAGGTCCAACCGCCAGGGCCGCGGCCCCGGACGGGCGGACGTTCTCAACTATGATATGGTCTATGACGAGTTCGGGATCATAGGCGATCCTCAGCAATGCGTTGACCGTCTGAAGAATTTCATAGAGCTTTTCAATCCTCAAGAAATCATGTGCTGGTTCAACATGGGCGGGACTCTCTCCTGCGACGAGGTCAAGTCATCTATGGAATTGTTCGCCAAAGAGGTCATGCCCCATTTCCAGTGAGGCAGCGTTCAGCTCACAGCCATCTGCGCTGATAGCTGACAGACTACGAGGTACGAGGCGGAACCGACATGGCCCAAGCCGAATCTCTCTTCGAGCATAACCGGCGGCAGCGGGCTGGCCAAGACGCGCCGTTGGCGGAACGCATGCGGCCAACTACCTTTGACGAATTTGTTGGCCAAGAACACGTTGTGGGCGCCGAAAGGGTTCTGCGTAAAGCCCTGGAAGCCGACCGCTTGCCCTCTTTCATCCTTTGGGGACCGCCCGGCACTGGGAAGACCACCCTGGCGCGGCTGGTGGCTCAGGCCTCCAACTCGTTGTTCGCGCCGGTCAGCGCCGTCACGTCGGGGGTGGCCGACCTGCGGCGCATCGTGGGCGAGGCCCGTGACAACCAGGCCATGCACCAGCAGAAAACCATCCTATTTGTGGATGAGATCCACCGTTTCAACAAGGCGCAGCAGGACGTGATCCTGCCCCACGTCGAAGACGGGACCGTCACCTTCATAGGCGCCACAACGGAAAACCCTTCCTTCGAGGTGAACGCGCCCCTGCTGTCCCGTTGCCGCGTCTTCACGTTGGAGTCTTTGTCCGCGGATCAGGTAGAGTCAATTGTCATCCGGGCGCTTTCCCAAGAAGATTCCGGTCTAGGAAAGTTGTCCGCCGAGGTGGACCCGGACGCCATGGACCAGTTGGTCAACATAGCCAACGGCGATGCCCGGGTCGCCCTCAACGCCCTGGAGACCGCCGTTTTCGCCACCAAGCCCGATGATCAGGGACGGCGGCTTATAGACCTGGAAACAATTTCCGACGCGCTGCAACGGCGTTCACCCATGTACGACAAGGCCGGTGAAGGCCACTACGACACTATTTCTGCATTCATCAAATCCGTTCGCGGCTCTTCGCCCGACGGAGCGCTGTATTGGCTGGCCCGGATGATCGAGGCGGGAGAAGACCCCATGTTCCTAGCCCGCCGGTTGGTGATCCTGGCGGCCGAGGATATAGGCCTGGCCCAACCAGAGGCACTGGCAATGGCGGTCGCGGCCCAACAAGCCGTGCATTTCTTGGGGATGCCGGAAGGCCGCATCCCCCTCGCGGAAGCCACGGTTTATCTGGCGACCGCGCCCAAGAGCAACTCTGCCTACATGGCCCTGGAGAGGGCGCTGGACGACGTCAGAAAACGGAGCAACGACCCCGTGCCGCTGCACCTCCGCAACGCCGTGACCGGCTTGATGCGGGACAGCGGCTACGGCAAAGACTCCCGGTATTCCCACGACTATGAGGGACATTTCGTGGAGCAAGAATTCTTGCCGGCCTCGCTAAAAGACCGGCGTTATTACCAACCCACCGAGGAAGGCGCGGAAAAGGAGATTCAGGAAAGACTGGAGAAGTGGTGGGGCAGGTCCTAGAGACGCTGGATGCTTGAACGGAGTTGGATAGCAAGGGTAGGGGCGCACGGCCGTGCGCCCCCAACGTGGCGCCAGGCAACCCTGGCTGCGATGTCTGGCTGCGATTCCGGTAGAGCACGGCATGCCGTGCTCTACCGGAATCGAACGGAGTGCCCTTAAACAAGCAAAAATGCAAGGAGGCAAACCAACATGGCCACACAAAGTATGTCGAGCACCAACCGCCAATTTGAAGAGGCTTTCGCCCGGGGAGACGCGGCCGGGTGTGCAGTGGTCTACTCCGAGGACGCCAAGATCATACCTCCAGACAGTCCTGTTCTCACTGGACGGCAGGCCGGCCAGGAGGTATGGCAGAGCGTCATCGACATGGGAGTCAAGAGTGTCTCGTTGCAACGTGGTAGACAATCACCGGATGCGGTTTTTACTTCCCTAAGCCGGGATTCCCCAGATCAAACCACCTTTCCTGGATATAGCTCCCGCGGGGATACCGCCAAATATAATCCCGCATTCCAAGGGCGTCAAATGCGGTCTGATGCGGCCTGATTCACTCAAAGTCCCCGCTTTCATAGGGCAACCACTGTACTGCCAAGCGTAAAAGCCCCAAACCGCTGGTCTACGCCCAAGTCTCGCCCTTGGGAAGCTCTTTTGCCCTGTGCGACCCCGTAACCGTAACCAATCCCGACGCTCCTAAAGTGGACTAGCCAGGAGCCAGCCTAAGCCGACCAATTCGTTCCAGTATCCCGCCTAGCATTTCCCGGCTCACCAGCACCTCAGCAAGCTGAAACACCAGCCTTCCGGCATGGCGCACCAACCGTCCTCCAGTCTTGATCATCCTGGTCTGCAGACTGGTCAACGACCAGTGCTTCATTGCCTCCGGTAAGGCTAGCCTTCTCATGAAGTTGCCCAAGTTGTAAGCCAGTACGAACAACTCCAGCCTGACCTGATTGGCCACGAACTTGTGGCAGGACAACCTGGTCCAGTTCAGGGCGTACTTGCCTTCTTTTATCCATTGCTCCGCGGTGCCTCGGCCATTGTAAAAGCGGACTATCCCGATGTTTGGATAGCTCAGATTGGTGACGATGAAGCCCACTCTGGGAAACAGTTCTCCCTGGCGCCACTCCACCTTAGAGACCACTCTCCGAGCAACGTTCCAGCTCTGGGCCTGGTAGACGAAGTCATGATAGGAGACGATGGGCTTCGGGGAAAGCCACTCCGTAGGCCGTATTAGCCGGGGCGCTATCTCCCGCTGCAGCACCTGGTTGGACCGCAGCCTGATGGCGTAGCCGATGTTTCTTGCTTCCAGATAATCGTATATCTCCGGCTTGGCGAAGGCGGCGTCAGCACGAAACAGCAGCAGTCAGGCTGCTGTCAAATAACGCTCCACCGCCGGATCAAGGACTTCTTGCCAATCATCGGCACTGGGGACGTTGCCTGACCGTAGCTTAGCTGCTTCACAATCCCCGAACTGGTTGAACAGAAAGAGAGGGTGATAGCAGACGCATTCAAAGTGGCCGTTATAGGCTGCTCCCTCCTGCTGGCCGTGCACTGGACTCTCGGAACTGTCCATATCCAGGATTACTCGCCGGTGTAGGGTATGGGCCATAGCTCGTTCCACCCACTGGGTATTTATTCGTGCCAGCCCCTTCAGGTTGTCCTCTTGGGTCAGGAACTCCGTCTCGAACCGGCCCATCTCACTGGTGCTGGCTCCTTTCCGCTCCGAGCCTTGCCATCCCACGATCACTCGCATGGCTGGGTCTTGGGAAAGGCGCACTGCGTCATTGGTGTCGTCGTAGCCGGCCAAGCGGCTGTAGATCGACTGTCTTAGCAGCGGAACCAGGTGGTGAAGGATATTGCGTCCGGTACGGCTTTCCTGGAGGTAGTCCTCAGCGATTTCGGTAAGGCCCAAGGCATCATCAAACTCTCGAAAGGCAAGAAGACCAGCGTCGGAGGTGATGGTTGAGCCGTGAAATTCCAGGCGGACTTTGGGGTTGAATTGGAGCCGGAGAGGGGCTTTTTCGCCGTCACCCATCAGGTGCCTCCATGATGCCTACGGCATCTTACTGCAAAGTGACATATCATGGAGTTATTATAGCTGGGAGCACGCAAAAAGGGCCCATAATTAGCCAATGGTTGAAAGACCATCGACGAATTACTGAGAAAGCTTTTTAGCCATATGGGAAATGTGGGCTAAGAGCCGCTCAACGCGGCAACCACGTCCCCTGAAGCAACCACGTCCGCCTGGCGGGGGAAAATGCGTTGGGTAAGGAAATCGTGGACGTCGGGCTGTTGGTCGGCGCAGCAATCCTCTACCACCACCAGCCGGTAGTCCAAGTCAGCGGCGTAGCGCAGTGTGGACAACACCACTCCGCTGGTGGCGTACCCAAGAATGATCAGGGTTTCTATGTCGTTGGCTCGCAGGACCACGTCCAGCCCGGTGCCGTAGAGGGCATTGACCCGGTGCTTGCCCACCACCACTTCGCCATCGATGGGCTTGACGGCGTCGTGGATGAGTAGCGTGGGGTCGCTCACCGCCGGCTGTCCGGATTCCTTGCGTTGGGAGAACGTTTTGTTGCGGCCGCTGATCTCCGGGTAACCCGGCCGGAACACGGTGGCCGAGTAGCACACCAACAGCCCCGCGTCCCGCGCCGCACGTAGCAGGCCCACCGTGTTTGGGATTACGTTTCGGTCCGTCGCGTGGGGCAAGGTCCCCATCATATCGGCGTAGAAATCGCCGATGAGCAGGGCGGCTCGGGTAGGATCGGTTATTTGATCGGGCATAACATGACTCTCAAATTAGCGGGCCGTTTACGAACCGCTCGGATGCATCCGTCGGTGGGATCGAGACGGCGGATGGCCTTGCTACAACTGCCAGTCCTTGGACAGGCTCAGTACGAGCGGATTTCGTGCCCATATCGCTCATGGTGAGCTTGTCGAACCATTCTCGCGGGGAGTCGGCTGCCATGGGCCAAATCAACTCGGTGTTGCGGTCGCCACTCCATACCGCAGCTCCTTAACCGCTGTGGAGACCCTTGCCAGCGCCTCTTCCACGTCGGCGCCGTCAATGTGACGGTGGGTGACCATGCGGATGGAGTGGGGTCCCGGCGAGCTGACCTTCACTCCGTGCTGGCCTAGGGCCGCTATCAGCTTGGCCGAAGGGCCCAGGTCTGGGTCCACGTCGAAAATCACGATGTTGGTTTGGATGCTTTCGGGATCTACGTCCAGGCCTGGGATGTTGGCCAGGCCCTCAGCCAGTCGTCGGGCGTTGGCGTGGTCATCAGCCAAGCGGTCGACCATACTGTCCAGGGCCACCAACCCGGCGGCCGCCAAGACTCCTGCTTGGCGCATGCCTCCACCCACCATCTTACGCCACCGGCGGGCTTCGTCGATGAACTCGTTGGAACCGCACAGCACCGAGCCAACGGGGCAACTCAAGGCTTTAGACAGGCAGAAACTCACGTCGTCGACGTCTTTGGCCAGTTCGCTGGCGGGCACCTCCAGGGAAACGGCGGCGTTGAAAATTCTGGCTCCGTCTAGGTGGACCTTGGCGCCGGCGGCATGGGCGATATCCGCTATCTCCTTGGTGTCCTGGGGTGTCATTACACCACCGCTGCACCGGTTATGGGTGTTCTCCAGGCAGACCAATGTCGTGGGAGGGAAGTGGATGTTGCCCGGCGGGCGGATGGCGGCCTCAAGCTCAACCAGATCTATCTTGCCCTGGATTCCATTGGGCACCAACCTGGTTTGCGCCCCGGCCAAGGCCGAGACACCGGCGCCCTCGTTCCAAAAGATATGGGCCTCGTCGCCCATGATGATCTCGTCGCCCCGTTGGGTGTGGGTCAAGATGGCCACCAGGTTGCCCATGGTTCCGCTGGAGGTCAATAATCCGGCCTCCTTTCCCATAAGCTCCGCCGCTCTCTCTTGCAGCCGGTTGATCGAAGGGTCCTCTCTAAATACGTCGTCTCCAACCTCGGCCTCCGCCATGGCGTGGCGCATCTCGTCCGTGGGTTGAGTAATGGTGTCGCTGCGAAGGTCGATAACGTTCATGGAGTCCTCCGAGATTATTTTGATCGAGTTGTTTTGATCAAGTTATTTGGCGATAGAAATTCTGGCGTATTCTAGCAGGATTGACCCGGCTGGACTACCGCCGGCGCCATGGGTTACCAGCCGCCGTTGGGTGAACGCTGACAGATGACCGGTCGACGAATTCTTGCCAAACCTGGCGTGGTTCCCTATTATGAGTTCAAGAATCGGGAGGGTAGCCGCAATGCGCCAAAGCGCCGTTTCCTTTAAATCCAAGGGGCAATCCGGGGATCTAAACCTTGAAGGTGTGGTCGCCCAGCCCGATGGCGGCTCGGGACCTTTTCCCGCCGTCGTCATGTGCCATCCCCATCCCCTGTTCGGCGGCAACATGGACAACAACGTGGTGCTGGCGATCACATTTGCTCTGACTGAGCGGGGTTTCGCCACGCTTAGGTTCAACTTCCGCGGCGTCGGAAACAGCGAGGGTGAGCATGCCAAGGGAGAGGAAGAAGGCGAGGATGTGCTGAGCGCTTTGGCAATGCTCAAGGCTTGGCCCGGAGTTGATGGTAAACGAATAGGTTTAGCCGGATATTCATTTGGTTCTTCGGTGGTGCTGGGCAGCGCCTCCGCCCAGAAAAAAGCCAAGGCGATGGCCCTGATCTCGCCTCCATTGCGGGCGGTGGAAAGCACGCCCCTGAAGAACGGCAAGCAGCCCGTATTTATCATTTCCGGCGACAAGGACAAGCTGGTCCAGTCTGATGGATTGGAACCGGCGCTGGAAAGCTTCAAAAACCCTCCCGAATGCCAGATCGTGGAAGGCGCCGACCATTACTGGGCGGGTTTTGAGAGCCAATTGGCGCCTCAAGTCTGCCGGTTTTTCGCCAAACAGTTGAAGTAACCCCATATGGCCAGTAGCCACGAAACTGCCGGCCCCCCGGGATCGGGCCGTACTCCCATATACAAAGACTTGGTCCTGCTCCAATTGGCCGCCCTAGTCTTCTTGATCGACCAGTTTTCCAAGTTCTTGGTGCTTGAGTTCCTGCCGGTGAGGGGGACCTCTTTTCCTCGCGAAGGGCTGTTCCGATTCACCCACACCCACAATACGGGCAGCGCTTTTGGGCTATTTCAAGACCAAAACACACCGCTGATCTTAGCCTCTATGGTGGGCATTGCTGTGCTCGTCTTGATATTCCACAGCCAACCACGCCCCGGTAACCTGCTGCGGTTGAGCATTGGCCTGCAGTTGGGCGGCGCCGCGGGGAATCTGTTAGACCGGTTTTTGTTGGGCCACGTCACCGATTTCATGGACGTGGGACTATGGCCGGTCTTCAACGTCGCTGATGCCTCTATCGTCACGGGCCTGGTGATATTGGGTTGGTTGTTTCTGGTGCAAGATGGTGGCGGGCGTTCCGGGAGCCGGACTGAGATGTTGCCGGTACCCTTGGAAGAAACGCCCCCCCAGTGCCCGGTGTGTAACGGAGATATGTTGACCCTCTACGGCGGACTGAGATGTTCCTCATGCGGATTCAAGGAAAGGGTTGAGGAAACGCTGGCGGCCGGCCCATGACCGGCCCATCTGCGTCAACCGATGATCCCCCAAAAATTTTCACCCTGCGGGTCCTTGCCGGAGCGGAACGGCTGGACCTGTTTCTGGCCGGCCAGGATTTGGGCCTGACCCGAAGCCAGTTGCGCCGGTTGATCGATGATGGCCACGTTTTGCTCAACGGGGGGACGGTCAAAGGATCCCAGAGAGTACGGACCGGCGACCGAGTTTTGGTTTCGGTTCCAGCCCCGCGTCCATCGAAGGTTGTTGCTCAGTGGATGCCGTTGACTGTGGCATTCCAAGATGATGAGTTAGTGGTTATCGACAAACCCGCCGGCCTGTCTGTGCATCCTGGGCCCGGTCACCCCGACCATACCCTGGTAAACGCATTGCTGGCCCTTTGCCCAGGAATTCAGGGCATAGGCGGTGAGATCCGGCCCGGCATCGTGCATCGGTTGGACAAGGACACGTCGGGTCTGATGATGGTGGCCAAAAGCCATGCCGCCCACCTGAATCTATCGGCCCAGATCAAGGATAGGCAGGTCACCAAGGGATATCTAGCTCTGGTTGCGGGTGTGATGACGGAGGATTCCGGAACGATAGACGCGCCCGTGGCCCGGGACCCGCGCAATCGGAAAAGGATGGCCGTGGTCGCGGGGGGCAGAGAGGCCCGCACTCGGTATCGTGTCGTCAAAACGCTGCCGGGCTGGAGTCTGTTGGAACTGTACTTGGAGACGGGCCGAACCCATCAGATACGGGTCCACCTGGCCCATTTGGGGCATCCCCTATATGGCGATGGCGTCTATGGCCGGGCCAGCCGAACGCTGAACCGTCATTTCCTCCATGCCCATCACCTGGGATTCCGGCATCCATCCTCCGGCGAAGAGGTGGAATTCCGGTCGGAGTTGCCGGCGGAATTGGCGTCGGTGTTGAGGGGTACGCTCGGCATAAGCCAGTAGTCATCCACAGATTGGGATGCAAAACAAGGACAAGGTTTATGTCAGCGTAGGGGCACGACATGCCGTGCCCCTACGCTGACATTGTGGCTGTGACGTTATGACTGTGGTTGGGGCGCCGGCGCAGGCAATATTCGCCGCTGCCATCTTAGTCTGAACCTGATGGCCATGATAGAATTATGGCTGAAATCATAGGAGTTTTGCTTTGGCGGAACACGTCCGCGTCCGGTACGCGCCCAGCCCTACCGGCGAACCCCACATAGGCAACATTCGAACCGCGCTATTCAATTGGTTATTCGCCCGCCACCATGGTGGGGAATTCCTGGTGCGCATTGAAGACACCGATCAAGAAAGGCTAGTTCCCGGCGCCGTGGAAGCCATTTTGGACGGCTTAAAATGGCTGGACATCGATTGGGATGAGGGCCCTGAAGTCGGCGGTCCCTTTGGGTCGTATTTCCAGTCAGAACGCCTAGACCTTTACCGGAAGGCTTCCAAAATCATGCTTGAAAACGGCTGGGCATACCGCTGCTACTGCACCAGGGAGCGCTTGGACCAGATGCGGAAAGAGCAGGCCGCCAGCAACGCTTCCCCGGGTTACGACGGCAGGTGCCGGTCCCTTACCTCCAAGGAACGGGATGACATGGAGGCCGGAGGCGGGCCCTCTGTTATACGTTTCGCCATGCCGGGGTCAGGCGTGATCGGGGTTCACGACGAGATTCGAGGCTATGTGGAGTGGCAGAACGACCTGCTGGACGATTTCATCATCATGAAATCCGACGGATTTCCCACATACCACCTGGCGGTGGTGGTTGATGACCATGAGATGGAGATCAGCCACGTTTTAAGGGCCGAAGAGTGGCTGCCCAGCACACCGCGGCACCTGCATATCTACAACGCGCTGGGCTACCAGCCGCCCAAGTTCGGCCACCTTCCCATGATTCTGGGGCCCGACCGGGAAAAGCTGTCCAAGCGCCATGGCGCGACCTCGATCTTGGAATACAGAGATATCGGCTACTTGCCCGAGGCGATGGCCAACTTCATGGTGCTATTAGGATGGTCGCTGGACGATAAGACCGAAGTGATGACACGCCAGACGGTTGTGGATAATTTCGATCTTCACCGCGTGAGCCGGTCCGGGGCGATCTTCGATCAGGAAAAGCTGGCGTGGATGAATGGGGTCTACATCCGCGAAATGGACGCAAAGGACTTGGCGGATGCGGCGGCGCCTTTCTTGGCCAGAGAGATGGAGAATAACCATCTGGCGGAACAGATTCCGGTAGATGAGGATTATTGGTCCAAGATCGTTCCGCTGATACAAGAACGCATCAAAGTCCTATCCGAGGTTTGGGAGCGCACCGGTTACTTTTTCCAAGATGAAATAGACTATGAGCCTGACGACGACCCGGCGGTGTTGATCCAAAAGGGCATGGACGAAAATTCCGCTCTGGTGGCGTTAGGCAAGTCGCTGGATTGTTTGTCGTCGGTCTCGGTATTTGAGAACGAGCCGCTGGAGGCATCTCTGCGAGAGGTCGCCGAAGGTCTGGGGCTTTCGCCCCGGCAGTTTTTCGGCGTGCTTCGCACGGCGGTCACCGGCCGCAAGGCTACGCCGCCCCTTTTCGATACGATAGAAGTCCTGGGCAGGGACTTGGTGGTGCGCCGGGTCGCCAAGGCAGCCGAGCGCCTTTCAGCAGCAGGAGGGAATTAGAATGGTCGAAGCGAGCGTTGTCGCGGCTTCGGATTTCATCCGCCAAATTGTGGCCGATGACATCAAGTCAAACAAGAACGGCGCCATGGTGGTCACCCGTTTCCCTCCGGAGCCCAACGGCTATCTGCATATCGGCCATGCCAAGGCTATCTGCTTGAACTACGGCATCGCCGCCGAAAACGGTGGCGGCGTCTGCCACCTTCGTTTCGACGACACCAACCCGAGCCGGGAAGAGGTCGAATTCGTGGAGTCAATAAAGTTCGACCTCAAATGGTTGGGCTTCGACCCGGAAGGCCAGATTTATTACGCCTCGGATTATTTCGAGCAACTTTACCAGTACGCCCTTCAATTGATTCGGGATGGACACGCCTACGTCTGCGATCTCAGCCCTCAACAGATGCGTGAATACCGGGGGACTTTGACCGAGCCTGGCATCGATAGCCCATTCCGGGTACGCTCGGTCAACGAGAATTTGGACCTGTTACGGGCCATGCGGGCGGGAGAATTCGAAGAGGAGTCCCACACTTTGCGGGCCAAGATCGACATGGCTTCGCCCAACGTCAACATGCGGGACCCGTCGCTGTACCGCATCATGAAGGTGCCCCACGACCGCACCGGAGACGAATGGTGTATCTATCCGACGTATGATTTCGCCCACGGCCAGTCCGACTCAATCGAGGGCATCACGCATTCCTTGTGCACCCTTGAATTCGAAGACCACCGGCCGCTTTACAACTGGCTGTTGAACCGCCTGGAGATCCACCGTCCCCAGCAGATAGAGTTCGCCCGGCTGAATATTAGTCACACGGTTATGAGCAAACGCCGTCTCCACCAACTGGTGGATGAGGGCCACGTCGATGGCTGGGACGACCCAAGGATGCCCACCATTTCAGGTCTGCGACGCCGCGGATACACAGCGGAGGCCATCCGTGATTTTTGCGAACGGGTGGGGGTGGCCAAGCGGAACAACACGGTGGAAGCCGCCCTGTTGGAGAATAGCCTGCGCGAAGACCTGAACCGCCGGTCGCCCCGGGTGATGGCGGTCCTAAAGCCTTTGAAGGTGATCATCGACAACTATCCTGAAGGCCAAGTGGAGCAGCTGACCTCCGAAAACAACCCTGAAGACCCTGAGATGGGGACCCGCGAGATTCCGTTCTCAAGGGAGATATTCATCGAGCAAGACGACTTTATGGAGGACCCGCCCAGCAAATTCTACCGGTTGGCGCCGGGCCGGGAGATCCGTCTGAAGGACGCCTATTACATAACCTGCGTGGACGTGATAAAAAACCCGAGAACCGGCGAAGTGGTGGAGCTTCATTGCACCTACGACCCCGAGACCAAGGGCGGCACGTCGGAAGACCGGCGCAAGGTGCGGGGAACGTCCCATTGGGTGTCTGCGGCCCATTCCCTGCCCGTTGAGGTCAGACTGTACGATCACCTGTTCTCCAGTCCCAACCCTGGGGAAGGCGACGAAGGCGGCGACCTGCCGGATTGGCTTAACCCCAATTCTCTGGAAATCTTAACCGGATGCCGGGTGGAGGTCAGTCTGGCCTACGCCACTCCGGGCAGCCGCTACCAGTTCCTGAGGCAAGGATACTTTTGCGTGGACTCGACGGACTCAAAACCCGATTCCCTGGTTTTCAACCGAACCGTCTCCCTGCGCGACTCCTGGGCCAGGTCCCAGCAGGGGTAAGGGCAGCCCGTTCCGCACAACCGTCATTTCCGACTGCTGGGCAACAACCAAAATCATATCCAGGGGTCTACCCCAGTTGGATGGGGAGGGAATGTCCCACATACCACTCCGCAGCGGCAGATTTTTGTGATCTTGCAGGGCGAATTTGAAGTAACCACCAGCGATGGCGCCATTCGCTCCCTTGGACCCGGAGGAGTCTACCTGTTGGAAGATACTTGGGGGAAGGGTCATTCCACCCGGGTGATCGGCGGTGATGAGGGTCTGATCTTCGGAGTGGTGTTGGCGGACTCTTAATAGTTCGGCGTGCCCATGGTGACAAGCTCCTTTAGGAGCGTACCTCGGAACTTTTTACATCTCTAGGGAATATGTGCGCCGGCCCGTGTCGATTTTTGGGTTGGCCGTTCGTCGTCTTAGTACGACCTGGAAAATTTTAATTCCAGGCAATCGCACCAACCGCGAGGAGGACTGAAATGCGTTACCTATGTTTGATATACCATGACGAAAAGGCAGTTGCCGGCATGTCGGAGCAAGAGATGGGCGCCGTTATGGAGGCTTATGGGAAATACTCTGAGGAGCTGGAGAAGGCCGGAGCGATGTTGGCCGGGGAGGCCTTGCAGCCCACCGATACCGCCACTACGGTGCAGGTCCGCGACCAAAAGACTTTGACCACCGACGGACCGTTCGCGGAAACCAAAGAGCAACTGGGCGGTTTTTATATGATCCAGGCCAAAGATCTAGACGACGCTATTGCGTGGGCAGCCAAGATCCCCAGTGCCGCCGCTGGCTCGATCGAAGTTCGTCCCATCATGGAATTCGGTGACCACGACCATTAAACCGGAGCCTGTAATGGTTTTGGATTTTGTCATCACCAAGACGGCCGGCGTCGTATGATCTCCGCCCCGGAAGCGGTAGAGGGGTATTTCGGGAGGAGTCGGGCAAGATTCTGGCCACCCTCATTGGATATCTTGGTGATTTTGATGAAGCCGAGGAAGCTATGCAAGACGCTTTGGCCACCGACCTAAAGCGGTGGCCAAAGGATGGCGTTCCGAACAACCCGGCGGCGTGGATCGTCACCGTGGCTCGGAATAAAGCCATCGATCGTCTGCGCCGGGACCGGCGCAGGACCGAAAAGTACGTGGAGCTCGCCGAGCCTACAGCCAGCGAACCCAATGAGTTCGAGATGATTGAGGATTTTGAGGATACATCGCTCCACGACGACCGGCTTCGTTTGCTCTTTACCTGTTGCCACCCCGCTCTGGGCTTGGAAAGCCAAGTGGCTTTGACGTTGCGGATTGCCTCTCCTGATACTCACCGTCGGAGTAGGCAACCTGCAGGCCCTAGCGGTCCTGCGTTCAGAGGGATTCCAGGCTAGGGGGAACGTCTACGGTTTGTTGGCCGGGGCGGCCAGCCTGGTCAACGCTCTTGGCGGCGGCCACCCCGCGGCCATCGGAGGGAGTTCCATCGCCATCTCATCGGGTCCTTCCGCCGGGCCCAAGGAGTCACGTTTCTGGGCCATCGTACTATCGTCGGCCCCCACGATAGCGGTGGCTTTCGCTGCCGTTCCGGTGATCGCGGTAGTTCAGGACCTGCCCTTGTCATACACCCTCACCGTTGGCGCACTGGCGCTGAGTTTGGCCTTCAAGACATTGGTGAAGAAAACCTTCAGCGGCCCGATGCGGTACGGCGCGATAACAGCGTTCGTTGCCGCAGCGTTGCCCCTGCAAATGGCTGGGCTCCCCATGGCTTTCTGGGCATTGGCCGCCGGCTTAGCAATGGCTGGTGCGGTAGAGTCTGGGCAACTAATGAAAGCGTGGCGGCCAAACCGTTCCGCAGAGGTGCAAGGCTAAACGCAGGGGATGATCAAGCTGGGGTATGGATGCGCCATTCGATAGCCGAATGGCGCATTGCCGTGACTGCCTTAGTGGTCCCACCCGTAAATCTGTAAACGGTGGCGCAGGCTATCGACGACGTAGATCCTGCCCTGGCCGTCTAGCTTCACCGCGGTGGGCCCCCAGAAAAGTTTCTCCACGTTGGCCGACTCTTCTCTTCTTTGCTCCCAATTTTTATCTGGAAGGGGCGCTATTCTGGGCTCTAGGTCAGCTTCCAGGCGGGCGTTGCCTTCGTCGGGGTTGGCGGCAAAGTAATCCGCCGCCCAGGTGGAATCAACCGACTCCCCCCGCAGGCTGGCCACGGGCGTGCCGTCAGAATTGAAGACCTGGACCCTCTCGTTCCCCCAGTCCGCCACGAATATGTTTCCGCTGAGATCCACCGCCAAGCCCGCGGGCCGGTTCAGCTGGCCCGCGCCTTCTCCTGATTCGCCCCATTGAGCCACAAACTCTCCAGCGGCGTTGAACTTTTGGATGCGGTCATTGCGCCAATCGGAGATATACACGTCCCCTTTCCGGTCCAGGGCAATGCCCCATGGATGGTCGAACTGGCCGGGTCCGGCGCCGGGGCTTCCCCACTTGGCCAGGGGCGTGCCGTCCTTGGTGAACCGCTGCACCCGGTGGTTCAGGCTGTCGGTAACGAGCAGGTTGTCGCCGGCGTCGAATGCGATGTAGGACGGGCAGTTGAGCTGGCCATCCATTGATCCGGCTTCGCCCCATTGCCCGAGAAATTGGCCCTCTTTGGAGAAGATGGAGATGCGGTTCAAGGCTTCATCGGCCACGTATAGCTGGTCGTCGCCATCGAACGCCAGGGAACTTGGCCACCAAAACTGTCCGCTATCCGTGCCGCCGGTCCCGAACTCACCGAGATACTCCTCGTCTACGGTGCAGATGCTCACCCGTTTGTAGGGCAGCCTGATGGGAACCTCAGGCCCGGCCCGGTTTAAAACGTAGAGGACACCCTGGGAATCCAGGGCGACATCCACCGGGTTATTGAACCCCCGGCCGGTGTTGGCCAAAAAGCCCACGGTGTGGCTGTATGTGGGTAGAAGTTGGGTGCTCATTCGAGGCTTCCTTGATGGCTGTCAGCTGTCGGCAATCAGCATTCAGCCGTCAGCTTGAGGTTACGGGGTTGCTTGACCGGCAATCGCACATAGCCAAAGTTCATTTCGCTGAACGCTGAACGCTGAACGCTGAACGCTGAACGCTGAACGCTGAACGCTGAACGCTCGCTTACGCCAGTTGGTATTCCCGGGTGGCCACGATTAGTTGCAGCAGGTCCGCGACGCGCTGCTCGGAACAATCTGCTATATCTTGCTTGGCGAAACGCAGATCTCCTTGGTCCGCGACGTAAGACACCAGGTGGTCTAAGGTCGTGGGGGACAATTGGAGGCCGCCGGCCAATTCGAGGCAACTTTCCACCAACTCTTTCGGGGTGAAGTAATCTGCCCCCGTTACCAGTTGCTGTCTCAGCCTTTGAACAATGGCTTGCACGCCCGGTTGGTTTAGGTCTCCGGCGCCTTGCGCCGCGGAATTTACCCTCTCCACCAGGGTGCCCGTGTCCACCCATTCCATGCCCGTGTGCCAGCCCTCGACGGACGGGGGGTTCAAAATCTCTTGGCCCATGTAGTTGGTGTCCATGGCTAGGTTGACGATGCTCCAATCGGAGAATTGGTGGCTGCCGGTGAGCCTGGCGGTTCCAGCGACCAATTCCGCCGGGCTCTTTACCCTGGCGAAACGGGCTTTCTCCGAACGGAAGAACTTGGAAAGAAACAGCGCTCGCATAACCGATTCGATGTTGCCGTTGGAACGGGTGAATTCATCGGCCAATTCCTGAATAGCCGATTCGTCGGGGTCGTCGGCCACGAAGAATTTGTAGAGTTTGCCGGCGACGAACCATGCGGTGGCGGGTTGCCGGCAGATGATGTCTACGATGTCTTCCCCATTGAACCGGCCGGTATGCCCCAGGAATAACTTTTCGCCGTCATCGTGGTCTTCCGGCCTATATTGGAACTGCCAATCCAGCCGTCCATGGGGCCAAATGGAGTCCCGTGAAGCCCTAATGCTCATGTAATCTGCGTTTGCCATCGTCCAGCCCGAGAACGCCCGGGCGCAGGCCTTTACGTCGTCCTCGGTGTAGTTGCCTATGCCCATGGAAAACAGCTCCAGCAACTCTCTCCCGTAATTCTCGTTGGGGGCGCCGTTGTGGTTGTCCTTGTTGTCCAACCAGAAGATCATGGCCGGGTCTCTGGAAAGCTCGATCAAGAGGGTGCGAAAGTTTCCCAATCCGCGCCGCCGAAAGGTGTTGGTCTGGTTGACCACTGCTTTGGCATGGTTCAACTTGCCGTAGGCGGTGGCGAATAACCCGTGCCAAAACAGGGCCATCTTTTCTTCCAAGGGCCGTTTGCTATTGATCATCCGATACAACCAATAGGCCTGGGAGCTTTCGATGAGCATCAGGCTGTTTTGGTCGATGTGGTACCGGCGGACAATGTCTTCATCATCCAGAGCCGGCTCATCCTCAGGGTGTAACAGGTGTTCCACCGTGGCTTCGTATCCCTGCGCCAAATATGCGTCAAGCTCATCCGGAGTGGCGCCGAAACCTGCTCGGCGCAAAAGGTGGGACATTAATCCGTGGTCGTGATTCCTCATGGAAAGGCTCCTTAAAGGGAATTCCTTGGCCCATTCAGAAGAGGGAGTTGATGACTAACAACGGCTAACTGCAATCCTTGCCTAGAAAGCGAGATTATATCATGACACCGCCCAATGGGATCAGCCGCAAACCAGTTTGCCTGGGCGTGGGCTGGCCGGTTTGCCAAAATCGGGGATATTTGGTAATGTATAAAATGTTTTGTAAAGTAAATTTATGATTAATATAAAAAAATCCAATGAAGCCGAGGAAAACCTACTTGACAGGCGCCGATTCACATCCTTTATCCTTACTTTTGCCGCAAACTGCATAATTTGACACAATTTGCAAGGCCGGACCGTCACGGTTTGAACGTAAAAATAAGTGAATCGCCAGTTAACATAGTAAAGCCAATTGTTTGGCCCCACAACGGTGGGCCGTCACGACACCAGCGCATTCTTATATGAGAGGTGAGAAAAATATAAAAACAGCATAGCTCCCCGTGGAGCTACTTTAATGCCGGCGGCGCCGGCAAGGGTCCACCAAAGAGGCGGCCTTGGCATTTAAACACAAAAGGGGTGCCCCGAAGATTCGGGAAACCCAGAAGGAATTATCAATTATTTTTTATCGAGCTCCTTCGTAGGCCAGGGTACAGCTTCGTCGGGGTGGGCGTGTGTACGATTTTCGTAAGAGGGTTTGGGTGGAAACTATGATGTCGACAGCTGTAAAGATCATTAGTGACGGGGTTATCAAACTAGACGGAGGCTCCATGTTCGGCCAAGTTCCCAAGATGGATTGGGAAAACAACGTGGTGACCGACCGCAAAAATCGGATGACCTTGGGGTTGAATTGCTTGCTGCTCCAGGTTAAGGGGCAAAACGTCCTGGTGGATACCGGGGTGGGTTCCAAAGATATCGACAATGACAAAGAGACCCTTGGCTTGGTTCCCAGCCGTTTGTTGAAAGGTCTCAAGGGCGTGGGTATTGGTCCCAAGGATATCCACGCGGTTATTCTCTCTCATCTTCATTTTGACCATTCCGGGGGATGCACTCGCCTGGACCGGGCGGGCAATATCGTGCCCAGTTTTCCCAAGGCGAAGTACTACGTGCAGAGCGCATGTTGGGACGAGGCCTGCAACCCCAACGAGCGGTGCCACATCACTCACAGGGAGGATAATTTCCGTCCCATCGATGAGCGTGGCCAACTGGAGCTCTTGTGTGGCGACAGCGAGATTTTCCCCGGACTTAACGTGATCGTCACCGACGGCCACGCTCAGGGTCATCAGGTCGTCATGTTTAACCACGGCGGGGAAAGGATTGTCTACCTGGGCGACATAGTGCCAACGCCGCATCACCTGAATCTGGGAGTGATTTCGGCGTTCGACAACTCGCCGGAAGTGACCCTGGAATCAAAGAAGGACCTGCTAAACCAGGCCGAGCGCCAGGGTTGGCTGTTGGTGTTCTCCCACGGCCACGCCACAAAGGCCGGGTATCTGGAACGTTGGGGAGATTCCGTACGGCTAAGGCCTGTGGACCTAGCCTGATTCTGTATCGCCGGCCTTCACGGGCCGGTTGACCTTGGCCGGGCGGTTAAGACAATTCCGCGTGGATGTCGCCGCCCACGCCTTGGACCAGCCGGGCCTGGGAAATTACATTGGCCATATCCAATGGGGATTGGCCATAGACGCGGATATAATTGTCCGTCAGCCCGCTCCATTGGCTGGTCCCATCTTTCTCGACCGCGTTTTCCCATAAAACGGGCCGCGTGGTTCCTATCTGGCTATTTCGAAAGGCCCGAAACCCTTTGGCCGCCACCTCCAGCATCTCAGCGGTGCGGTCTTTCTTCTCCGCTTCCGCCACGCGGTTGGGATAGTGGGCGGCGCTGGTGCCGGGCCTGGGCGAATAAGGGAAAACATGCATGTCGCTGAAAGCCATGGATGAAGCGAAATCCAGGCTTTCTCGAAACCCGGCCGCGTCTTCTCCGGGAAAGCCCACGATGATGTCCGTTGTGATGCCGGCGCCCGGGATACAGCGGCGCACCATCTCCACCGTGGCGGCGAATGTCCCGGTGTCGTAGCGCCGGCGCATCGCCTTCAACACTCCATCGCTGCCGCTCTGTAAGGGTATGTGGAAGTGGGGGCACAACCGCGGGTTCTTCGTGTCCCAAAGGTCCAGCAGTTCCGGCGTTATCTCCTGGGCTTGCAAGGATGAAACCCGGATCCTGGGCGCCGTTGTCTCGTCTAAAATCCTCCGCAGCAACCTTACGAGGCTGGTCTCGGGCAGGTCGAAGCCGTAGGTGCCCAACTGGGTTCCGGTCAACACTACCTCTTTGAATCCTTCGCTCGTATAACGGTTGATCTGCTCCACCAAATCCGCCGCCGGTATGCTGCGTTCCCGTCCCCGGACCTTGGGCACGATGCAGTAGGCGCAGACCTGATCGCACCCCTCCTGGATCTTGATGTTAGCCCTGATGCGAAGCCCCTTAAACCCATTCAGCTTGTCGAACCGGCGAGGGGACTCGGCGTTTCCGAAAATGCGAAATCCCCTCGCCGGTTCGACTAGGGGTTGCGGATTCGCCGACTGACCTGGAGAGCCTAGTTCGGTGGAGACCATAGCAACCAGCTTGTCTTTCTGGAAGTTGCCCACCACCAATGACACCGCTTCCAATCCTTCTAGGTCTGCCGGGGCCCGCTGCGCATAACAGCCGGTGGCCACGACTAATGCTTGAGGGTTGGCGCGGCGAGCCGACCGCAACGCCCGCCTGGCCTTGGCATCGGCGGTTCCCGTGACCGTGCATGTATTCAGGATGAATACCTGAGGTCCGGCGCCGGGGTCGACGATCCGGTATCCAGCCGCGGCGAACTGTCTGGCCAAAACATCTGAGTCGGCTTGATTCAACTTGCAGCCCTGGGTGGCGATTGCCACCGTTAGCTGGCCCCCAGGCTTGTTGCCCGAATCAGCCACCTGCTTATTCATCAGATTCATCCGGCGTGGCGATTGCCCACAGTTGCTCTACGGCGGAGCTTAGGCCCTCAAGCATCATGGTCAAGCGGTCCACCCTGTAGCGGGAGTCGCGGACTCGGTCGGCGGCGTCTGAGAAGCTGGACAGCTGGGTGAAGGCTTCCCGGATGCGCCGGTCCCGCCGCTCCTGGCCCAGGACCACGGCGTAGGCCTGGATCTCTTCCTGGTCTTGTAGAACGTCTCCGCGGCTTAAAGCCGCTCCTTTCACCGCCAAAGTGAGACTCCCCCAGAGCAATTCTTCAGCCCGCGACCAACGTCCTTTACGCAATTCTTGGAACGCGGTTTGGAGCAAGTCCAAGCTCTGATTTCGGTAGCGTATGAGTCGGGTGTCGTTGGTGCTCAAGGAACTACCTCTTGAGAGTCTGTCGGGCGGCGCGGCGGCGGCCGATGCTTCAGTAAATATAACACGGCTACAGACGAAAACCGGCTTTAGCGACACAGCATTAGCTTGCCGGATCTCTTGTTGCTAATTCCATGGGCCGGTGGCAACATATGGGCATCCGTTGGTAGCATCGATTCAAATTCCCCCAGGAGATTCGCCTTGTCGGAAATCAACTCGTTTCGCTCTATAGCGGTTCCGCTGCGCATCCATGCCGGGACAGATTCCCTTAAGAATCTGGCCGGCGAAGTGGACCGCCAGCGGGCCAAGCGGGCTTTTATAGTATGCGGGCAGAGCGTGGCTCATAGAACCAACCTGCTGGAACGGACCAAAGAGGCGTTGGGAGAAAGGCTGGCTGGGGTTTTTGATGGGGTGCAAGCTAGCTCACCCTTGCCATCGGTGGAGGAGGGCGCCGCTCTGGCGGCCGAGGCCGGGGCCGACCTGATCGTGGCTTTGGGTGGCGGCAGCGCCGTCGTCACCGCCAGGGCGATCATAATTCTTCTGGCCGAGGGGGGCCGTGCCCAGGACCACGCCACCAAATATCCGCCTGGCCAGCCCCCGGTAAGCCCCCGTTTGATGAAACCCAAGATTCCCAACATCGTTGTTTTAACCACTCCGACTACCGCCATGACCAGGGCGGGAACGGCGGTCATAGATCCTGAAACGGGCCATCGTGTCGAATTGTTCGATCCAAAAACCAGGCCCTGCGCCGCCATTTGGGACGAAGAGGCGCTGTTGACGGCGCCGCCCCGGTTATTCCTCAGCGCCGCTGCTTCATGTTATAGCGGCGTGGTCGGTGGATTGCAGTCCCAGGGCATCAATCCGCTTGCCGAAGGCGACCTGTTGCAGGCCCTCAGACTGCTGACGGGCAACATGGCGATGGTTCAGAGAGAGCCCGGCGACGGCCAGGTTCGTATGAATCTGACTGCGGCGGCTTTCTTGGCCAACCGGTCCAGCGACAACGGCGCGGGCGGCGCAGGGGCCATGTCCGTGGTTAGCTCACTCGCTCATTCCCTCGACACCAGATATCCCGAATGCGACCACGGATCCGCTTACTCCATCCTCACCGCGCCGGGAATACGCTTCAACCGCAGCCACAATTCCATCGGCCAGGCCCGGTTAGCGTTCCTGATGGGCCTGGAAACCCACGGTGTGGACCCGGAGCAGTCGGCCATTGCCGCGGCCGATGCCGTGGAGAGCGCATATCGCGAATCCGGCATGCCGTTGCGCCTCAAGGATGTAGGAGTGACTCAAGAAGGCATCGAAAAAATAGCCGAAGACGCCATGACCGACTTTGGCCTTCATCGAAACGTCCGTCCGGTTGAGGGAAAAGAAGATCTAGTGGAACTGCTCCAAGGCATCTTATAGCCTTCAAACGAAGCGCAACCGAAAGCTGACAGCTAATAGCTGACGGCTGAAAGCTAACAACCTGGAGGACCATGCAATGAAATACGATTACGTAATCGTGGGCGGAGGGTCCGCCGGATGCGTGCTGGCGACGCGCCTGTCCGAGGACCCGGAAAAGTCGGTGCTCTTGCTGGAGGCAGGCCCGGATTATCCCGACTTCGAACATCTGCCCATCGATATCAAGGACGGCAACAACGTGTGGCGCTCGGCCTACGGGCCCCACAGCTGGGACTACCGGGCCACCGCCACGCCGCTGCAGGCCGAGCCAATCGTGATTCCCAGGGGCAGGGTGATGGGTGGTTCCAGTTCGATCAACGGCCAAGTCCTGTTCCGGGGAGTTCCCGAGGACTACGACAACTGGGCCGCGGAGGGCAACGACCAGTGGTCCTTCACCGATGTTCTCCCCTATTTCCGGAAGTTAGAAAACGACCGGGATTTCGGCGGGGACGATTTTCACGGCAACGACGGGCCCATTCCCGTTCGCCGGTACCACAGAAGAGAGTGGCTACCCACGTCCAGGGCGTTTGTCGACGCCTGTGTGGAAATGGGATTCCCCGAGGACCCGGACCAGAACCATCCCGACTCGACGGGCATAGCATCCCGTCCTTTGAACAACATCGACGGCGTTCGCATGAGCACGTCGCTGACCTACCTGAACCTGGCTCGCCACCGGCTTAACCTCACCATCCGGGGAAGCGTCACGGCCCACCGGGTGGTGTTCGATGGGAAGCGGGCTGTGGGAGTGGAGGCGGACAGCGGAGACCAAACTTTCACGGTGGAGGGCGATCAGATAATCTTAACTTCCGGCGCGGTGGGGTCTCCTCAGATTTTGATGTTGTCCGGCGTCGGCCCGGCGGGTCACATGAGCAGCCTCGGTTTAACATCGGTTCATGACCTTCCCGGTGTGGGGCAAAATCTACGTGATCATCCGGCGGCATTCCTGCTTTTCAAGGGCGTCGGCGAGCCTCCGGCAGATGACGCCGCCAGCATCCAGGTGGGCTTGCGATTCAGCACCCAGGGTTCTTCCACCAGGGCGGATTTCCAGTTAACGCCAATCTTGATGAATAGCGAGCACCGCCCCTCCAGCGTGGTCATCGAGAACGAAGATTTCCACTTTGGCTTAAGCGTGGGTCTACAGAACGCCAACTCGGCTGGCGAGTTGAGACTGGTCTCCACAGACCCGCGGGTGCAGCCCAACCTAAACTACGATTATCTGACCGACGCCTATGACCGCGAGCGCATGAGAGAGGCGCTGCGGGTGGCGATAAAAATCGCTGAGCACCCGCGGTTCCGGGACCTTATCGAGTCCCGTTTGAACCCCACAGACCAAGACCTGGCCACCGACGATTCCCTAGACAATTGGATGCTGCGCAACGTCTACACCCAGCACCACATCTCGGGCACGTGCAAGATGGGCCTGGCCGCCGATGCCATGGCGGTCGTGGATCAGTTCGGCCATGTCCAAGGCATGGAGAATCTCAGAGTGGTGGACGCCTCCATCATGCCCGACGTGATTCGAGCCAACACCAACGCCACAACGATAATGATTGCCGAGAAGGTGGCGGACTGGATAAAGGAGGGGCGCTAAGACATAGGCGGCCACTATCCATGTCCAGAGGCCTCGTCTTTAGTTGCCCGCCTTCACCCATGATTGCCCCTTACTTGTGCCTGTGATATCGTTTTCGCGTCGGCGCCGGGAATCGCCCATCGGAGCGCTCCTGGCGGCTTCCTAGAATCGATACAATATTCAAACCAGTCAGGGAGGAAACCAATGCAAGAAGCCGTCATAGTCAGTGGAGCCCGAACGCCCATCGGCCGTTTCGGAGGAGCATTGAAGGACGTATCTGCGTCGGAATTGGGCTCCCTGGCCATCAAAGCCGCGCTGGAGCAGGCCAACATACGTCCGGACCAGGTCGAAGAGGTGGTGCTGGGCAACGCCCTTCAGGCGGCCGAGGCCGGTTACGCTGCCCGCATGGCCTCACTGGGGGCCGGGATTCCCGATGAGGTCCCCACCATCGCCATCAACCGCCAGTGTTCCTCCGGTTTGGAAGCAATCAACATGGCCGCCTTGATGGTCAAGACCGGAGAGGTGGACATCGCCGTCGCCGGCGGCATCGAAAACATGAGCCAGTCGCCTTTTCACGTCGGTTACAAAGCCCGGTTCGACGGGCTGGGCATGGGAGACGCCGCCCTCGCTGACAGCCTGGTGAAAGGGCTGGGATGTCCAGTGAATCTGTATCACATGGGTGTGACCGCCGAGAACGTGGCGGAGCGATTCGGCGTCAGCCGGGAAGATCAGGACGAGCTGGCCGCGATCAGTCACCAGCGGGCGGTGGCCGCCATAAACGGGGGCCGGTTCGATCACCAGATCTCTTCCGTGACCGTGCCCCAGCGCCGGGGCGATCCGGTGGTGGTTTCACGGGACGAAGGTCCGCGGGAAGATTCCACCGTGGAACGGCTGGCCCAACTTACTCCAGTATTCAAAAAGGACGGGACAGTCACCGCCGGCAACGCCTCCAGCATCAACGACGGCGCCGCCATGGTCGTTATCATGTCTGCTGAGAAAGCCGCCGAGTTGGGCGTCAAGCCAAGGATGCGTTGGCATACCAGGGGCGTCGCCGGGGTCGAGCCCGCCATCATGGGAATCGGTCCCGTTCCCGCCGTGCGCAAGGTTCTTGGGAAGGCCGGCATGACCATAGACGACATCGGCCTCATCGAGCTAAACGAGGCATTCGCCTCCCAGGCCCTCTATTGCATGAGGGAACTGGACATGAGCTTAGAAAAGACCAACGTCAATGGCAGTGGGATTAGCCTAGGCCATCCCGTGGGCGCCACCGGCGCGATCATGACCGTTAAGCTGATGGAAGAGATGGAGTTGCGGGACGATGAGTTGGGATTGGTCACAATGTGTGTAGGCGGCGGTCAGGGTGTTGCCACCATCTTCCAGCGAATTGGATAAACACGCCGTGGTGGTCTAACGGCGTGTTTATCCTATGTATCGCAATCAGACTGTGGTTATTCGCCGTCATCTCGATTTTTGCTGTGGCGTGTGCTAGCGCGGCACAGCCTACTCCAGCAAGCAACAGGATCACTGTGGAAGAGGTAGTGAACCGGCTAGGTAAGCATTATCATTCTCGGTTTAGGCAACGCGGACGCAGCGTGATCCGTCAGAATTTTGGCGAACTGCCCGTCCGTAATGCGGGGTTGGCTCAAATGCTGAAATACCCATTCCGTTGGTCGTGAATACCCGATGGAAGAAGGGCCTCAGGGGCGTCTGGCACTTAGCGCCGCCGGGCTTCGAGCTCCTGGGCTTGGACCTGATCATGTAGGGCCGTAATTAGGGCTGCATTTGCGGTGGTGGTTGGGGTGGTGGTGCCTTGGTCCTGGTCAAAGCTTCTGGAGTTAGAGCAATTATTGCGTCCGCCGAATGATTACTTAGCGAGGCAGGAGCGTCGTGAACTGGCCGGACGTTTTGCATTTGGTATTTAAAGACGGGTACATTTGACCAAACGATCCATCTCGAAATAGCATACGATTGTTGTGTCGGTGATTGGGATAACGGCCTCCGGAGACCAATAAAGTGACACTATCGGCGAATAGTGTCAGGGATTGCCAGCGCCGGGGTGGTCATCTACCAGCGCAATGGATACAATCAGGCGTGTTCTTGTTGCACACGGTTTGGGAGGAACAATCAGATGACGGCCACCAATTCTGACGTCAGGATAGAGCGCGATTCCATGGGGCCTATGGAAGTCCCGGCCGGCGCTCTTTACGGCGCCTCCACCATGCGGGCGGTGCTGAATTTTCCCATCAGCGACCTGCGGTTCCCCAGGACGTTCATACGGGCGTTGGGGCTGGTCAAACTGGCCGCCGCCCGAACCAATAATGCGCTGGGCAACCTGGATGAATCTACGATGAACGCCATCGTGGCGGCCGCTCAGGAAGTCGTCGACGGCAAGCTGGACGAGCATTTCGTGCTGGATATCTTCCAAACGGGCTCCGGCACCTCCACCAACACAAATGCCAACGAGGTAATCGCCAACCGGGCGTCCCAGATATTGGGAGGCGACTTGGGCTCCCGCCTGGTGCATCCAAACGATCAGGTCAACATGGGCCAGTCGTCGAACGATGTCATTCCCACCGCCATCCACCTGGCGGCGATGATTGCCGTCAATGAAGACCTAATTCCTGGCCTGGAGTACCTGAGGGACGAATTGCAAAAGAAGTCCGACGAGTTTTGGCCCATCGTCAAAACCGGCCGGACCCACCTGCAAGACGCCACGCCGGTGCGCTTGGGCCAAGAGTTCTTGGGATTCGCCGGCCAGGCCGATTACGGCATTCAACGCCTGCGCCGGGTGCAAGAAGCCCTGAGCGAGGTGGCGCTTGGCGGCACGGCCGTGGGAACCGGTGTTAACACCCATCCCGAGTTCTCCGCGCGGACTTGCCAGCTTCTCTCGGAGATCACAGGGGTCGTGATCAAAGAGACAGGCAACCACTTCCAAGCCCAATCTACGCTTGACGGTCTAGTGGAAGCCAGCGGCGGGTTGAAGACGATTGCGGTCAGCCTCCACAAGATCGCCAACGACATTCGGTTGATGGCCTGCGGTCCCCGGGCCGGGCTGGGTGAGTTGGTGCTGCCAGAGGTGCAGCCGGGCAGCTCCATCATGCCGGGCAAGATCAACCCGGTCATCTCCGAGAGCGTCGTGCAGGTAGTGGCCCAGGTGATCGGCAACGACGCGGCGATCGCGTTGGCCGGCAATGGCGGCTATTTTGAACTGAACACCATGATGCCTGTCGCCGCCTACAACATTCTTCAATCCATATCTCTGCTGGCGGCGTCGGCCCACAACTTCGCCGAACAGTGTGTGACGGGAATCGTGGCGACATCCACGGGGCCGGACATGGTTGAGAAGGGTTTGATGTTGGGGACGGGACTGGCGCCTTCCATCGGCTACGACGCGGCGGCGGCCATCGCCAAAGAAGCGGCGGCTACAGGTCAAACCATCCGAGAGGTGGCTAAGCAGAAGACCGATCTTTCCGACGCGGAACTGGACTCCCTGTTGGATCCCATCGCCATGACCAAACCGGGGTTGGGGGGTGTCGGCGGAGGCGGCTAGCCAGGGCAGGCGGGCATCCACGCTGGAATTAGACTTTAGGTCCTGTTAATTGTTCTCCAGCAATTCGTTCCATAGGGGCAGCCCTTGTTCGGTGGCGATCTCGGTGCACCGGGCGCACCGGTCGTCTGGGCTGTGGCCCGAGGCGTCCCAGACGTTGTTGCCTTTCAGGCCGCACAGGTAGAGGGGCTCAATCTCCTCGATGCCCAAATCCTGAACGTAGTGGACATTGCCATCCTTTTCTTCGGTGGGCCACCACCAAGGTGTCATCTGTTGAGACAGGTTGTACAGCGATGCCGTGAATCCTTCCACCCACCCGTTTTCAGGCAGCTCGACAACCCAGCGTAATCCCCGAGGACCTTCTTCCCGAAAGGCCTGCAACTCTCCCTTACGTATGCAATCCCGAATAACGGCTCGGGATAGATTCAGTGTATGTGACGCTTCCTGAATTGTTACCCTTGCCAATTGCGCCTCCGGAAATACCATTATTAATTTGGATTGAGTGTAGGCGATTCAGGAAAACTCCGCAACATCATCCTTGGGGACGAAATCGCCGGTTGATTAAACTAAAAGAAGACGACGGTGAAGTTTTGCCAATGGCCCAAGGAACTTTCCGGCTTGGCTTTGCGTCTATATGGGTAGGAAACACCTGGAGGGGATCTCATGTCAAAGGTTGTAATATTTCTCATCATGGCTCTGGCGGCGGCTCTGGTCGCCTGCGGCAGCGGCCAGGAAGCCGAACTGCTTAGCAATCAAAGCAAGGCTCAGCCGGGTTTTGCTTCGTCGGAAGACGCGGCGGATTTCGCATCCCCAAGTTTCGCTGCTGGAGCGCCGGCGCCATTGGCGGAAGCGGCTGCGGAGAAAGCCGTAAGAGCCGCCGACGGGGGATTTACCGGCAACGAATCAGGCGGGAACGGGCAATCGTTGCAGGCCGCCGATCGGAAGGTGATATCCACCGCATCGATCTCCTTGGAAGTTGAAGACGTAGAGCCCACCATCAAACGGGTGCAGGCTGTCATCGAGGGGATGGGCGGCTTTGTGGAAAACCTGTCCAGCTCCGGAGGTTCTAGAAACGGGGAACAGTACGCGAATATGACCCTAAGGGTGCCCCAGGACCGTTTCTTGGCTGCCGTGGAGGCTGTTGAGGACCTGGGGGTTGTCCAGAACCGCAACTTGGGCTCCGAAGATGTTTCCGAACGGTTCATAGACCTGGAAGCCCGCCTCAAGAGTTCTTTGAGAGAGGAGCAAAGCCTGTTGTCCCTTCTGGAAAGGACCAACACGGTGAGCGAGATACTGACCGTGGAACGGGAATTGGCACGGGTTAGGTCGGAAGTGGAAAGGTTCCAGGGCCAGTTGAATTTCCTGGAGCGGAGGGTGGATCTGGCCACCATCCACCTGTCGATGTTCCCTCCTCAAGGACCAGGCGGGCAGCCTCCTTCGGCCGCACTAAGCATCGAAGTGTCCGATGTGGGCAAGGAAGTGAATGCCATAAAGGGATTGGTGGGGTCGTTTGATGGAACAGTGGACGGGGTATTCCTTTCGCTAAAAGACGGTAGGGAACGGGCGGATGTCACGGTGCGGGTGTTCGCAAAGGATTTTGACCGGACCGTGGCCTTTCTAGAGGAATCTGGCAAGGTAAAGACCAAGGAACTCACCGAAGGCAAGGCCGGCCCAGACGACGAAGCCGCCGATCTGAAGCCAAATGCCAGAATCCAGGTATCCTTTAACAGTAAAGAGGGAGGCGCGGGCCGGATATTGGCCGTAGCGGTTCCGATAGTCGGGATTTTGTTGGCAGCTGCATTTGGATACCTGGTCGTCAGGTGGTTGCGCCGGTTGGCTCGACGGCGGAAGGAAAATGCAGCAATTTAAGGCTGAACCTCCGTTCAACTGCCGGCTGCCCAGAGGGAGCTTCGTCGTCAGCCGCGGCGCCGGATAATCAAAAAAGAGTCCCCAGCTCGGGGACTCTTTTTGTTTTGCGGCATCTATGGGCGCTTCCCGTGAATTAAGCGGGACCGGTCCCCAATTTCAACCGGGGGTCTTCCAAGGTGTCGGCCAGGCTTCCTCCCGGTGGGACCATTGGGAAAACGTTGGCTTCGGAGTCCACCACGAAGTCGATCAAGAACGGGCCGTCGTGGGACCGCGCCCGCCGTAGAGCAGGCATTACGTCTTCCAGTTCGGTTACCCGCACCGCTTCTAGGCCGTAGGAATTGGCCAAGTTCACATAATCTGGGCCCGGCACTGGCACGGCTTTGAAATGGTTCTCAAAATACATTTCCTGCCATTGGCGGATCATTCCCAGGTTGCCGTTGTTGAACAAAGCGATCTTCACCGGGAGTTTCTCTTCGGCAACCGTGGCCAACTCCTGGAGGGTCATCTGAAATCCGCCATCTCCGGCGATGCACCAAACCGGCATGCCGGGCTTCCCGGCCTGTACTCCCATAGCTGCGGGAAGCTCGAATCCCATGGCCCCCTGCCCGCCGGAAGAGACAAAGGTGTTCACGCTGTTGAAAAAGAGGAACTGGGCGGCCCACATCTGGTGTTGGCCCACCCCGGTGACCACGATGCTATCCGGTTCCTCCTGCAGCAGCTGATTGAGGTTCGACAAGACATGTTGGGGCATGAGGTTCTCAGACGATGGTATGTCCAATGAAGGATGTTCTTTCCGCAAACGCCCGATGTTGTTCATCCAGTCGGGCCGGTCAACGTGTTTCACCTGGGGAACCAGTTCCTTGAGTATGGCCTTGGCGTCGCCGACTAGAGGCACTTCAACGGGAACGTTCCGCCCCACCTGGGAGGCTTCAATGTCCAGATGGATGATCCTGGCGTGGGGGGCGAAGGTAGACGCCTTCCCAGTTACCCGGTCGTCGAACCGCATGGCCAATCCGATCAGCAGGTCCGCCTGGTCCACGGCCAAGTTGGACCAGTACATGCCGTGCATGCCCAGCATTCCCAAATTAAGCGGATGATTTCCGGGAAACCCGCTCAGGCCCAAAAGGGTGGTGATCACGGGGATGCCGGTGGTTTCGGCCAACTCTTTGAGTTCATCGGTGGCGCCCGAGGACACTACGCCGTGGCCGCCTATGATTAAGGGCCGTTCTGCTTCGTTGATCAAACGCGCCGCTTGTTTGATGCTATCAAGGGTTTCGGGAGACAATACAGCGCCGTTTCTCGGTAGGAGTTGTTCGGGCTGAAATTCTGTGACTTCCAACTGAACGTCCCTGGGGACGTCGATCAGCACAGGGCCGGGCCTCCCCTCCTGGGCGATTTGGAACGCCTCAACAAGAGTTGGCGCCAGGTCGTCTGGGGACATGACCAGGAAGGCTTTCTTGGTGCAGGCGGCGGCAATGGAGCAGATGTCGCACTCCTGAAATGCCTCGGACCCCAGCGAGGTTCGGGCTACCTGGCCGGTGATGGCCACCAGCGGCACCGAGTCTGCCTTGGCGCCCATGATTCCGGTGATCAGGTTGGTGGCGCCGGGTCCGGAAGTGGCGACGCAAACGCCGACCTTTTTGGTCACCCGGGAGTACCCGTCGGCGGCATGGGCGGCGGCCTGCTCATGCCGCACCAAGATGTGGCGCAATTGGGGATACGCCCAAAGGGCGTCATAAAACGGAAGGATGGCGCCTCCAGGGTGACCGAAAATGGTGTCCACCCCAAGCTGAAGCAGGGTTTCGCACATGATCTCCGCGCCTTTGAGCCTCAAAATATCCTCCCGCCGGTCTAAAGCGGCATACCTGCCGCCTCACCGGTTGACTAGAAATATGGGAGGCGGGATTTTTCCAATAAAAAAACCCGCCCCGCATAGGGACGGGATTCAAAGCTCCCGCGGTACCACCCTATTTGCCCCGGAATATCCGAGACCACTCAACGAGGACACAATCATGCCCCGCCGCAGTTAACGGGCGGCGAACCCGGCTCGGCTTACGCTTCCCGCTTGGTTTAAGACGGGGTTCAGCCGGCGGCTCCGGAGGGATTTTCGGACAAGATCGCCGCACCTGCTTACACCAGACCAGGCTCGCTTTGCGTCTACCCTTACCTACTCGTCTCCATCATAGCCATTAGCTGAAGACCGTATCATGGGGGCGCCCACGTGTCAACGCGGCGAAGCGGTCGTTAGCGCGGCTTTTCGAGTGAGCCCAACTTCTGTGTCAGCCAGACCTACGAGTATGTAGATTCGATGGAATCTCCGACAAGGTTATAGGAATAGACCCGGCCGGCGGCGAGTTGCCCCGTCGCCGAGTCTAGGTGGATCACTCCTCGCCCTCCATGTCGTCGGAATAATCGGTGTCCAGATCTTCGTCTTCGTCTCTGATGTCGTCAACGTCTTCGGCGTTTCCATTGCCCAAACCGACACCCCACCAAGACCAGTTTCTGCCCCGGCCACGCCGGCGGCGATTGAATCCCATATCGGAAAGTATCATGCCGAATCCTCGTTGGGGCATGGGCGGCTCAATTGTTTCATCGCACCAACGCAGATACGCTATATACAGGTCTCGGGCCGAGGTCACTTCTCCATCTTTGACAACGCAGGTATCGCCCACGAAACGGGCTACAGGATTGCTTGGGTCGACCAGCACAGCATCTTCCTCCTCTTCCCCATTTGGTTCATCCAAAACGGGTTCCACCTCCAACGCCGTCTCTGACCCTGACGCGTCAGGAGATGTTGGTGTTATGTTTAATTTGGCGCTATCTGAACCTGCCGGCGGCTGCCATCCGGGATTCCCCGGCGGACCGGTGGCAGGCCCTGGGCTGGGCGGCGGCGTCCCGGATTCGCGATCCGCTTCTGAATGATCGATCTCATCTTCGCCTATCATTGCCCCAGTGTCCCCAGTGTCCCCAGTGTCCCCAGTGTCCCCAGTGTCCCCAGTGTCCCCAGTGTCCCCAGTGTCCCCAGTGTCCCCAGTGTCCCCAGTGTCCCCAGTGTCGTGTCCCCAGTGTCATCTAGAAGTCTGGCCGGAAAGCCATTGGCCGGGTTTCGCGCTACGCCAGACAGACGTATTATAGTCTTATGTGACATGATAGTGTCTGTAATACGGTTCAAGAACCCACTGTTACATCGATAATCGACGTTAAGAAAACGACGACTTGGGGAGAATCGGGGTTTCCGTCCGAGTTTCTAGGGGCTCCAGTTCCATCAGCCGGTCGTCGTTCTCATCGGCGGTTTCTTTTCCAGGGCCATTGGGTGTTCCAGTAAGGATCTCGTCTAAGATTCCGCCGGTAATTGCTTCCGACAGCGCATCCAGTTTGAGCGCATCCGATTTGAGGGAATCGAAGGAGGCGGGATCATCGCCGCCAAACATATCCTCCAAATCGCCAAAATCCACACCGTTTTCAGCCCCGTCCAGGCGCGAGTCCGGGAATTCTTCCTCAGCAGCGCCGTTTAAATCCGTATTGCCCGCATCACGAACTGCCGGATCGTCGAAAAGGGAGTCAGCCGATCCATTCCTGGATTCATGGGGTTGGCTGGGCCGGTTCGGCGAGGCTTTCCAGCCATTGGGGCCAAGCCTCCCGCCAAGGGACGCTCGTCGGGTTGCCGGGTTCGCTGGGATACGGGGCGCATTAGCCAAGGTTGACGGCCCGCCGGTCCGGTCAACCACTTCTCAACCGATTTTTGATAGCTGGGGGGAATGTCGATTCCAAGACTGTCGGCTAGGCGGTTCATGAAGTTGACCAGGCAGGTCACCAATATGATGGAAAGTATCTCCTCCTCATCGAATCCCACCCGGTGCAGGCTTTCAATGTCGTCTCTGGTCACAGTAGACGGCTTAAGCGTGGCTTGAACGGCGAAATCCAACATCTGACGGTCTGCAGGGTCCAACCCGGCCATGTGGTGATTCACCAGCATGTTGGCCGCCGTTTCCGGGTCTCCGGTGTACTGGCGTAGAAATCCGCCGTGGGTCAGGGCGCCAAACCGGCAACGATTGGCCACTGCCACCACGGTGGCGATGGCCTCTTCTCTCACTCGGCCCAGGGGAGAACTGCCAAAAGAGAGTGCCTCGTTTAGCTGTTTGACGGTATCCAGAGCATCGGGATTTATGGACAACACCTGGAAAATATCTGGCAGGTCAGGCGGTCCGACCGCTTCTATCCACGACATAACACACCCCATCGCCGGAAGTTGGAATTAGGCGGCGTTTCCGGCGTCGAGTTACCCCAGACTCGACGATAAAGGTGTCATGCCTGGCCAGCTAGAGGGGGCGCCCGTATGCCCAGTGGGGTGCACACCTTTTTAAAGGCATGGAAGCGGTTGCCGTATTGGGAATTGGAGCTGAGGACTGGACGGATTTTCGGCCCAATTTTTACGGGCGGGCTATACTGGGCGGGTTTCCGGGCCTTGCGGCGGAACCGCCGATGTTATATGGAATTCCGTGTATGAAACCTGGGCTGGCGCCACAATCGTTGTGTTAGGATATTGCCCGGAGGTTTGGGGTGATTGGCAATACCGAGTCGACGAACAGCTATGTTACCCAGATTCGGGACGTGGCGCTTTTGGATGGGGAACGCGTCAGCCACGTTTTTTCCCCGGAATCGGGTCTAACCGGAGAGCCGTCGGGCATCGGGCAAATGCTGGTGACCACGAATCAGCGCATCATGGCGTTCTCCATCGACGAAGGGGGCCGGGAAACCTTCCTGGTTCCCATTGAGGAGTTGAAAGGAGTTTCCGTCAAGTCGGGGAACCGGTCTTCCTCAGCGCTGATCCAGGGGATACTGCTGATTGCCGGCGCTCTGTTGATATACTTGGTCGTATCCTATTGGTTGGTCGACCGGTTCGACGGGTTCGGATTTCGTGATATTCCCTTGATTAAGATGAATCCAGGCGCTTTTCTTCTATTCGTAGCAGCCTTGATGGGGGCATTCTTTATCGGGAGGCATTATTTTACGCAGGAAGAGGGCTCGGTTACGTTTCAGGGCGGGAACTGGGCATTCTCGTTCCCATATAAAGGTGAGTCTCCTGGCAATGAAATCTACCAAGTGATAAACACCGTGTTCGCCGACCGGCGGTTCGAGTTGGATTCCTCCCGCCGTTTTGGCGCCGGACCGCCCGCCTAACCCAGTGGCAGGCCGGGTTCAATGTCCAGATCAAGACCGAACTGCTCTCCCCTTTGGTATTGGTAGTATGCGCAGGAGGCGATCATTGCTCCGTTATCGGTGCAAAGTATGGGCGGAGGCACTATCACCGGCAGAGACGACCGTTTGGCCACCTCCTCCCGAAGACGGGCGTTGGCGGTCACTCCCCCACCCAAGACCACGCCGCGGCATCTGTAGGTTTTGGCCATGCCCAGGAGCTTGGAGGTAAGCACGTCCACCACAGATTCCTGAAATGCCGACGCCAGTTCCCGCACCAGATCAGCGGAATTGGCGTCGCTGCCGGCCCCGGTATTCTCTTCTGATGTTCCGTCAGAAGGATAAAGGCCCTTGGCTTGAGCCATATGCAACAGGGCGGTTTTGACTCCGCTGAAGCTGAAATCCAGAGTGTCCTTCATCCAAGCACGGGGCAAGGTTTCACCGCCGGCCGCTCCGCGGGACACTCGCTGGATTTCCGGGCCACCGGGGAATCCCAGGCCCAGGATGCGCGCTGCTTTGTCGAAAGCCTCTCCGGCCGCGTCGTCCCGGCTTCGGCCCACCAGTTTATAAACCCCGTGTCCCTCCATCAGGATAAGATCGGTGTGACCCCCAGACGCGACCAGGCAAGCCAACGGGAAACCTGGCTTTTCCGAGGGATCATGCTCCGTCAACCAAGAGGCGTAGATATGGCCTTCCAGGTGGTTTACCCCCATCAATGGAACACCCAACGAGAAAGACAAAGCCTTCGCCGTGTTCAGGCCGGTGATAAGCGAGCCGGCCAATCCGGGTCCATAGGTCACCGCCACCAGATTAATCTGCTCCAGAGCAAGGCCGGAATCCGCAAGCGCCCGCTCCAAGGCGGGCAACATGTCGCTGATGTGTTGGCGGGAGGCGACTTCCGGGACAATGCCGCCGTACCTGGCATGCAACTCCACCTGGGAGGAAATGATGTTGGACCTGAGCCGGCGCCCGTCTTCAACCACGGCCACGGCCGTCTCGTCACAAGAGGTTTCGATGCCCAGAATTTTTAAACCCATATCGATAAATCCGGGACCGGAATCCGGGACCGAAATCCGGCGCCCATTGAGTTTTTTAGAGACAGCGCTTCCCGAAACGGTGGCAGATCTTTCTCGGAACGCGTCTATTTATGATAGGAATCAGCCTGGCGCGAAACTGTTCAGAGTTGAGGGGAAGTGAGCAACCGGCGGCATTCCAGGAGGGGATTGAGACCTCTGGCCCGCCAGGTGCCAAAGAGGGATGCCAAGGTCATCTTGCTGTCGGCGCCCTGCCCTGAGCGGGCGCCGCCGCTGATCTTGCGACTGGTTACCAGATGCCGCAGGCTCCGCTCGGCGGCGTTGTTGTCTGAGGGCACGGCTGGGTCCGACACGAAGACAAACAGTTCCTTGATGAACCGTTCCATGCGCCGGCAGAGCTTGGCCTGAACCGCCAGGGGATCTTTAACCGGGATTCCCCAGATCAAGCCACCTTTCCTGGATATAGCTCCCGCGGGGATACCGCCAAATATAATCCCGCATTCCAAGGGCGTCAAATGCGGTCTGATGCGGCCTGATTCACTCAAAGTCCCCGCTTTCATTGGGCAACCACTGTACTGCCAAGCGTAAAAGCCCCAAACCGCTGGTCTACGCCCAAGTCTCGCCCTTGGGAAGCTCTTTTGCCCTGTGCGACCCCGTAACCGTAACCAATCCCGACGCTCCTAAAGTGGACTAGCCAGGAGCCAGCCTAAGCCGACCAATTCGTTCCAGTATCCCGCCTAGCATTTCCCGGCTCACCAGCACCTCAGCAAGCTGAAACACCAGCCTTCCGGCATGGCGCACCAACCGTCCTCCAGTCTTGATCATCCTGGTCTGCAGACTGGTCAACGACCAGTGCTTCATTGCCTCCGGTAAGGCTAGCCTTCTCATGAAGTTGCCCAAGTTGTAAGCCAGTACGAACAACTCCAGCCTGACCTGATTGGCCACGAACTTGTGGCAGGACAACCTGGTCCAGTTCAGGGCGTACTTGCCTTCTTTTATCCATTGCTCCGCGGTGCCTCGGCCATTGTAAAAGCGGACTATCCCGATGTTTGGATAGCTCAGATTGGTGACTATGAAGCCCACTCTGGGAAACAGTTCTCCCTGGCGCCACTCCACCTTAGAGACCACTCTCCGAGCAACGTTCCAGCTCTGGGCCTGGTAGACGAAGTCATGATAGGAGACGATGGGCTTCGGGGAAAGCCACTCCGTAGGCCGTATCAGCCGGGGCGCTATCTCCCGCTGCAGCACCTGGTTGGACCGCAGCCTGATGGCGTAGCCGATGTTTCTTGCTTCCAGATAATCGTATATCTCCGGCTTGGCGAAGGCGGCGTCAGCACGAAACAGCAGCCTGACCGCTGCTGTCAAATAACGCTCCACCACCGGATCAAGGACTTCTTGCCAATCATCGGCACTGGGGACGTTGCCTGACCGTAGCTTAGCTGCTTCACAATCCCCGAACTGGTTGAACAGAAAGAGAGGGTGATAGCAGACGCATTCAAAGTGGCCGTTATAGGCTGCTCCCTCCTGCTGGCCGTGCACTGGACTCTCGGAACTGTCCATATCCAGGATTACTCGCCGGTGTAGGGTATGGGCCATAGCTCGTTCCACCCACTGGGTATTTATTCGTGCCAGCCCCTTCAGGTTGTCCTCTTGGGTCAGGAACTCCGTCTCGAACCGGCCCATCTCACTGGTGCTGGCTCCTTTCCGCTCCGAGCCTTGCCATCCCACGATCACTCGCATGGCTGGGTCTTGGGAAAGGCGCACTGCGTCATTGGTGTCGTCGTAGCCGGCCAAGCGGCTGTAGATCGACTGTCTTAGCAGCGGAACCAGGTGGTGAAGGATATTGCGTCCGGTACGGCTTTCCTGGAGGTAGTCCTCAGCGATTTCGGTAAGGCCCAAGGCATCATCAAACTCTCGAAAGGCAAGAAGGCCAGCGTCGGAGGTGATGGTTGAGCCGTGAAATTCCAGGCGGACTTTGGGGTTGAATTGGAGCCGGAGAGGGGCATTTTCGCCGTCACCCATCAGGTGCCTCCATGATGCCTACGGCATCTTACTGCAAAGTGACATATCATGGAGTTATTATAGCTGGGAACACGCAAAAAGGGCCCATAATTAGCCAATGGTTGAAAGACCATCGATGAATTACTGAGAAAGCTTTTTAGCCATATGGGAAATGTGGGTTTAAGGAAAGGCCGCGCCAAGACCATTAGTTTCTCCTCCAGCATTAGCTGGGTGCGATGGCCTGGCTGGGCTCGGGGAAGGACCGAGGCCTTGGCCTCCGTGTAGACCTGGTGAACCGCCTCGGCCCACTGAGCCAGCCCAGCGTCTTCTGGGTACAACCCTTTCAGGTCATGGATATCCCGCAGCAGATGAGCCCAGCACCGTTGCTTCAGGCCCGGGTAGTGGTTATAGGCGGCGTAGAAATCACTGACCAACACTCCGCTGAAGGAGGAATCCAGCACCTCATCCACCACCCCCTTATCCCGACCCCGACGCAGGAAGTATCGTTCGCTGGGAGTGCTGAAGGTCCAAACATAGCCGTTGCTCCCGTCCTGGCGCCAGCCGGTTTCGTCGCCCTGCACCACGGGACTGGCGCGGACTTGCTCGAGCACCTCTCGCACCGCCGTCTCAGCCTGACGGGCTACTCCATGGACGGCCTGGACGATGGCGCCAACACTCAGGTGCAACTGATGGACGCTCTCCAGGTACCATTGGATGATTCTTATGGGCAACCGTCCCTCCTCCCGCAGGGTCACCATCAGGCTTACCAGATTGACCCCCAGGCGCTGCTGGCCCAGAACCACCCCCTGCAGGGCCTCTTTGGGCAGCCGGCGCCGCTGGCATACCGGACAGATGCGGGCTACCAGGGCGTGCTCGGTCACTTCTACCGGAGCCACCGGTAGCTCAATGACTTCCCGAGTTCGCTGTACCCATCCGCCGTTCAGGTGAGTCCCGCAGTCGGGACAGACCGCCACGGCATGCTCCACCCGCCGGGTAGGAGTCATGCGCTGGCGGGCGAAGCCATGGCGGCGCGGCTTTCTGGGCTCCTTTTTCTCCGGCGCTTGCCGGCTGGAGTGCGGCTGATTACCCGGCATCCCCGACGACCCGCGCCGGTTGGGACGGGATTCCAGAACCCTAATCCGCCTTTGCAAATCGGCAATGACTGCCCGCTGGCCGGCAATTATCTCCAGCAGAGTTTCGCGACTCGCCGCGTTCAGGTCTAGTTCAGTGTCCACCTCCCTGGTATGCCACAACTCCCCCGGCCATGCCAGCGTTTTTCCAACGGCTTTGAGCCAATTCACCTCATCAAGTCTGAACAGTTACCCTGGCGCTAGTCAACTTTACACCTATTTTGGCCAATGCTATCATCGAAACTTAGGTCAACTTGGAACCCGCAGACCTGTTTGGAGGATGCCCCCAACTATGGATACCGGCGACTTATCGAAGTTAGCCTTACTGATTGTGTGCCTGGGCCTTTCCGGGTTTTTCTCAGCCTCTGAAACCGCCTTCATAGCCTTGCCTCGAGCCCGTTTGCTGCATCTCATCAATATTGGTCGCCCTGGGGCTGGCCGTGTGGAGCAATTGCTCCGGCGCCCCGAAAAATTCTTAGCGACCGTATTGCTCAGCAACAACCTTGTGAACACAGCCGCCGCCACCTTAGCAACCGCCCTGGCCATAAAATTCATCGACGATGGAAACCTGGCCTTGGTTGCCGCTACGCTCAGTATCACATTGATCATTTTGTTGTTTGGCGAAACCATGCCTAAAAACATAGCATGGAACCGGTCTGAGGCCGTGGCTTTTGCCGTTTCCCGCCCCCTGACGTTGGTGGGGATATTGTTGTCGCCTGCCATCTGGGCCGTGGAAGGGGTAAGTTCTCTAGGAAATAAGGTGCTGGGTATCTCCAATGTGCCAAATGAGATAGGAGAAGAAGAGATTAGAGACCTCATTGCCGCCGGCGCCCAGTTGGGGACGGTGGAGGCGGAGGAGGCTGCCCTTCTGGAGAAGGTATTCCGGTTCGGCGACCGGCAAGTGCGGGAAATCATGACCCCTAGGCCCGGGATAGTCTGGATCGAGCGAGGCACGACCCTGGAGCAATTCCTGCCGTCCTACTCAGAGCATAGCCACACCAGGTTCCCGGTGTACGATGGAACCATTGAAAACGTGGCTGGCATGTTGTCCATTAAAGACGTGCTTTTGGCGGTGGCCAAGGGTGATTTGGGGATGAGTGACGGAGTCACCGACTTCCTTCGGCCCGCGTTTTTTGTGCCTGAAACGAAGACAGTGAGCAGCACCTTCAACGAAATGCGCCTGAGCGGTCATGGCATGGTTTTGACGGTTGACGAGTTCGGCGGCATTGCCGGGCTGGCGACGCAGAAACAATTGCTTGAAGTCATCGTGGGACAAGTGCGGGAGGATGGGTCCGACTATGAAGAACCAGTGACTCTTGTAGATGAGCACACGTTTAAACTGGATGCCGGAGCGGGTATAGCTGAGATCAACGAGGAATTGGGCTTGCAGATTCCGCAAGGCGATTACCAGACGGTGGCCGGGTTCATGTTGGATCGTCTGGGGCGAATCCCGGAGGAGGGAGACGTCCTCGAATTTGAGAAGTTTCGCTTGACAGTGAAAGTCATGGTGGGAGTAAAGATAGAAGAAGTAGAGTTACGCCGGTTCGGTTCAGAGCAAGATCAACCAGAAAACGGTCAACAGCCTGATCCTAAACAAGAGGCAGGTCGTTGAAGTTGCTCCTCGTGCGCCACGGCGAAACCGACTGGAACAAGCTGGGCAAATTCCAGGGCCAGTGCGATGTTCCCCTCAACAAGCGGGGCCTTGGCCAGGCGCGCCAAACGGCACGGGCTATATCCGATGCCCCATTTTGCGCCGTCTACGCAAGTCCCCTTTCCCGGACCATGCAAACCGCTGAGGAGATATCCAAGCCAGTGCAAACTGGCGTGATTCCCGGCGTGATTCCCGGCGTGATTCCCGGCGTGATTCCAATAGGTGGACTGAAAGAGCTGGACTTGGGTGATCTGGAGGGAATCACCGGTTCCGAGATGCGGGCTGATCGGGCCCAGTTCTATGCCGCATGGCGGGACGACCCGGCGGAGCTGGTTCTGCCCGCAGGCGAGTCGATTAAGCAACTGCAAAACAGGGCGTGGCAAGCCATTTTGGCCATTGAAGCGGCCCATCAAGATGGCGATACGCTGGTGGTGGTCTCCCACAATTTCGCCATTAGGACCATCGTCTGCCGCCTGCTTGATATTCCTCTTTCCAACTTCCACCGAATGGCGCTGAGCTTGGCGTCCATCTGCACCCTTGAGTTGGGCCGGTCAGGCCGCCGTTTGGTTGCCTACAATTCCACCGGTCACCTTTCGCCCAAGTACCGGTAAGAAGTCTGCATGCCCACCCGGAAGCCGCTCGCAACGATAGTCTCCGACGCCATCGACCGGGCCGGGTTCTCCGGACGTTGGTTGACCTTGGTTGCCGGGGTTTCGGGCGGGCCCGATTCCACCGCGCTGCTCCGTTGCCTGCTGGAATTACGGGACCGGCGCCAATTCCATATCCACGTGGCGCACCTTAACCACGACTTCCGCGGTCAAGAGGCCGACGATGACGCGGCCCACGTTGCCGCCATGGCCACGGAATTGGACCTGCCCGCGACCATTGAGAAATGGGACCCTGAGGAATTTCGGCGTGACCACCCTGGGAGAGTCAGTTCGTCATTTGAAGATTTGGCTCGGGAGATGCGCTATTCATTCCTGGCGGGTGTGGCTAGATCCACCGGCTCGATTGCGGTGGTTGTGGGCCATACCGCCGACGACCAGGCGGAGACGGTGCTTCTCCATATCCTTCGGGGAGCGGGGTTGCATGGATTGACCGGTATGGCCGAGCTGTCCGATTGGCCGTGGCCCGAGGAGGGCGAAGGCGTTTCACTATTCCGGCCTTTTTTGCAAGCGGCTAGAGAAGACACCCTCGCTTATTGCCAGGGATTGGGGCTGGACACCCGGCAAGACAGCGGAAACCTCCTGCCCCGATTTGCCCGCGTCCGAGTCCGGCGTCAACTGTTGCCCGAATTGGCGGCGGAATACAACCCCAGAATAAGGGACGCGCTGGGCCGTCTGGCCCGCACCGCGGCCCTAGAGCTAGATTACGTGGAAGGAGAAGCGGACCGCATCTGGGAGACGGTTGTGGGGGAAGCCAGCGGGGATGTGCGTATAAGGTTGCCGGCCCTGGCCGAGTTTCATCCGGCGCTTCAGGCCCAATTGCTGCGGCGGGCGTATTCTAACCTGAAGGGTGACTCACGCCGGCTGCAAGAAAACCACATTAGGTTCATGGTGGAGCTTGCCGCCCAGAACAAAACCGGACGAGCCATGGCCTTGCCTGGCGGGATCACCGCCCATCGCACCCACGCCGCCTTGGTGCTCTCCCATCAATCCAGCCTCCCATGCCCTTTACCGTCGCTGGATGGGGAACACCCGATCGTGCTGCCAAGCGAACGCGGTAGAGACACGGTAGTGGCGGTGCAGGGCTGGCGGGTGACCATCGGTTTCTCGCCGCCAGATAACTCCATAACGGTTTCTCGAGGATTGGCCGAATGGGATGGCCAAGCTTGGAGCAGCCCATTGGCCGCTGATCCCCTGGGGCGCCAGTTGACCGTGCGGACAAGACGGCCCGGTGACCGGTTCCAGCCCATGGGGATGGACCACGACAAAAAACTTCAGGATTTTTTCACTGATCAGCATGTTCCCAGGGCATGGAGGGACAGAGTCCCGCTCTTGGTTGCCCCTAGAGGAATAGCGGCTGTCGCCGGGTACCGCGTTGCCGAGTGGGCGCGTGCGGACGAAAATGGACCTGTTGAAGACAGAATATGGATCAGTTTTGAGGTATAACTATAGACTATTAGTGAGAATTTAAAACTCGAAATCGTTAAAAATATGGTTACACTAGAAGAATAATTCAGTATACAAATGGCATATATGTTTTGAACGCCTCGATTGCCAGTCGAACCCAGGGAGAGGAAAGGTGGTCATATACAAATGCGTCGATTGCGGGTTGGAAAAAGAGTCGAAGGTCTCTCGCCTCGGCCCCCGGCGGTGTAGAGTTTGTTCGGCCAAAGCGAAAAACCCGAGCCCGGCCGTAATCAGGGAAGCTTCGGCGACTTATGGCGCCTTGCTCGAGGAAGTGGGTTTACGGGAGTTAAAGGCCAACCCTGGAGATATACTTTCCCGGCTGGAAGCATCACCTGATACGGAAATAATAATCACCCGGTATGGCAAGTCTTCCGCGATGTTGGTTTCATTGGGTGGAAATACGGGAGCGGAGCCATGGTCTCAGCGGGTCAGCCTTCGGGGTACTTGGCCGAATATTCCTGAGCCGTCCGATGAGGATTTTGCCCAAGCCAAGGGAATTTGGGAGCCCAGGCCGGATGCCTGATTCCACGCTCCCTGTGTACGTGGCCGACACCTACGCCTTTTTCTAGTATCGCAGCGCCCCTGATCGTCTGAGCCCGGCAGCAGACGCCGGGTTTCGCTTGGCCGATGGTGGGGCGCGGTAATTATTGTCCCCGCCATACTGGTTGCCGAGCTTTTCTACCTGACCCAGAAGTTGGGCGCCGCGATATCAACCACGGCCATCATCGCCGATATTCACCGTAGCCGGGAATTCGCGTTTTCCCCGTTAGGGCAAGACCAACTGGAAGCGCTGGAGAGGGTGGAAGGTGTGCCGGAAATTCACGACCGGCTAATCGCGGCCGAGGCGCTGGTTCACCACGCACCTATCGTCAGCACAGATGACGTGTTAAGAGGTAACCCCATGGTCGATGTGATCTGGTGACGGGTTGGGATGGGCCAGCTGGGCAGAGGCCTTGCCGCCTCAAGAGCCCCGGATTACAACCCCAAAAGGCGGCAGGGATTGTCTTTCACCAACATCCCCACCTCCACCTCCTCCAATCCAGCTTTCAGCAATGTAGCAATCCCCATACGCAGGCCTTCCGCGGGCATTGGATGAAAGTCCTGACCGAAGTCAGTGGAAACGATGCACTTGTCCGGCCCGATTGAAGTAATGGTGTTGACCAACTCTTTAGGCGGGAGGTGATACGTGAGTGGCATCAATACGTGAAGGCAATGCTCGATGTAGGCGCCCATGGATGCCAACGTCTGCATATCTTCCAGGGTCATGCCGGTCCAGAAAGACATGGTTGTCGCATGGGTCACCACCACTCGTTCGATGCCCAGGTTTCGCGCTTCCGATACCAAAACCATACTTTCTTGGGTGGAGATGTGCCCCGTGGCCACGACCATGTCATAGGATTTGACCAGTTCAAGGATCGAATAGACCTCGGGCAGCAGCTTGCCTTGGTCGTCCAACAGGTAGATTCCGCCGTTTAATCCCTTGTGCTGCCGGTCGGCCTTGGCGGAATAAGTGGGCATCCAGACCACCCGGCCTCCCACCTTAGCGGTGGATTCCACTGCCATCGGGTTCAAGCCACCGACCTCAAGGTCCAAAGAGACTCCCCCGATCAGGGTGATGCCTGGCACAGCCTGGCTGGCCGTGTACGCCATTGGATGGGTGGGAAATTCGTGGCTCTTGAACACCATGCCCAGCATTCCCATGTCCCGGGCTTGCTGGGCCATGTCTATTGCGGACCCACGGCGTTCTACTTTGGGGTCGGGGGCGCAATGGACGTGGATGTCCATGGCCCCTTCCAACAGTCTGTCTGCGTTGCTCAAGGCGGCTCCTCAGGCATTTGGCCCGGAAATTTGAGGACTTGCTGTAATTGGCGGACCGCCAAACGTGATGGGTGATGCTTTAAAAGGCATTCGCCAGGCGGCTTGACGGCCAGATTTTCGCCAGGATATGTCAGGCGTGAAAGCCTGTCAAGGAAAGGTCTTGTCGAACCAGATCTGAAGCCTGAACCGTCAGTCTTGTGATTCAGTCCGCGGGAGGGTTCTGGCGGAACCAATCGACTATCGCCTCGCCATTCGCCGCCCAAACCCCTGCATGGCTGGTCATATGGGCCAATGCGTCGTCGAGGTAGCCAATGCGGAAGGGCTGGCCGGTCAACCAAGGGTGCAGGCTTAACGCCAACAGCCGTCCGTTGACTGCGCCGTCTTGGTAGAGCCGGTCGAAACTCTCTTTCAACAGGTCGCCGTACCGGTGAATGGTCACTTTGCGGTTGGCCATTGCCCCCACGTCGTCCAATTCCCACATCACCGGAAGGGCGGTGAGCTCTCCTTTAGGCGATTTCATCGGGTACGGCTGCTCGTCATTGGCCCAATCGCAAATGTATTGGATTCCCGCTTCGGCCAAAAGCTGGGGCGTCCGGTGGGACTCCCCGTACTCCGGCCCCATCCATCCCCTGGGAGCCGAGCCGGTCGCCTGGCTGAGGACTTTCATGGATTGGCTGATGTACTCTTTTTCATCTGACTCGGTCATGTTGCTGGTGATCATACGGCTCACCGAAACGCCGTGGCCGATGATCTCGCAACCCCGGTCCAGGCAATGCTTCACCAGATATGGGTAATTTTCGGCGGTGAGGGCGTCCATGGCGATGGTGGGTGTGATGCCATGTTTCTGCAAAACGTCCAAGACCCGGAATATCCCAACCCGGTGACCATACTCGCGGTGAGACATTCGGGTGTAGTCGGGAAACGGGCGCGCCGCCGACCCACCGGCAAGATTGCTCGACTGGTAGCTGCCTTCCGGCGGGATCCATTCCATTTTATCCAACGATACTATAACGCACAGAGCCACCCGCGAATCGTTTGGCCATCGTAAGATTCCCCTGGTGCTCAACGGCGACCAGTCGTAGTGTTCGTGATCCATCCCGAATTGGCGCTGACCTGGCATGTAGTGGCTCCTTAATCAGGTGCAGGAACAGGTTTCAAACCTGACCCTAAACCTGACCCTACTTGTTCAACTTCTCCGCGTGGTCCACCACTTGGTCGTAATAGTTGGCGATATAGTAATCGGCTATTTCGTCGGCGGTGGTCTGCCAAACGCCATCGTGGCCTATGATGTGGCTCAAAATGTCATCAAGATATTTGATCCGGTGGGGTTGGCCGATCAGGAACGGATGCAAGGCGATGCACATGACCCGCCCGCTTTCGGCGCCCTCTTCGTACAGGCGGTCGAACTGGTCTTTGCAGATGCGGGCAAAGTAATCCCCCTCATAATGGTTGTCCCGCAAAACCGAAGAATCGTTCAGCTCAATTGAGTAGGGCACCGAAATGAGCTTGCCGCTCTTCACTTTTATAGGCACAGGCTGGTCGTCGTGGACCCAATCGGTGTGGTAGATCAGTCCCGCCTCAGCCATCAGGTCCGGCGTGGCCACGGTGCCGGAGATGGCCGGGCCCAGCATTCCCTTGAGCTGTTTGCCGGTGTGACGCCGCAGGGTGTCGATGCAATCCCGGTAGAATTCCCGCTCCTGCTCCTCGGAATATGTGTTTAGGAAGCGGGTGTTGTAGATGCCATGGCTCATGAAATCCCAGTCCCGCTGGACCATGGCCTCAGCGATCTCCGGGAAGTGCTCCAGAACGGCCATGTTCAGGGACACGCAGCATTTGATGTTGTATTTGTCCAGCGGCTCCAGCATCCGCCAGAACCCCACCCGGTTGCCGTAGTCTCGGTATGAGTATTGCTGGACGTCGGGATAGGGGGTCCTAGGCCAAGGATTGCGGTTGCCGTCGAAGTCCGGCGAATATTCGTAGTGTTCCACGTTGGGGGAAACCCAAAAGGCGACCCGAGCCCCGTTGGGCCACCTGATGACTGGCCGGTCGATGATTGGGCTATAGTCCACCCGGTCCGGGGGCAACGGCATTGGTGTTCCTCCTTGGCCCGCTTGGCCTGATTTATTTGGCTAGTCGACCGCCGGCCGGCGCCCCTGAGCGGGAGACACTCCCTCATATCCGCCCGCTACCCGGAACAGGGTAGCCTCGTCAAAGGGCCGGCCAATGAACTGGACGCCTATGGGCAGTCCTTGGTCGTTGAACCCGCAAGGGACGGTGATGGCGGGCAAGCCGGTGGAGTTCATTGGGCTGGTGTTTCGGGATATCATGCCTGATCCGGGCCCGCGGACCCGGTGCTGGGCGCCTCCCAACTCGACATATTGGGCATCGATTCGGGGAGCGGGCATGGGAGCGGTGGGCGTGACGATGAAGTCCACGTCCTGCAGCACCCGGGCGTAGTCTTCCTTGATCATCCGCTGTACTTTCATGGATTTGGAATAATCCTGGCCTAGGACAAACTGTCCCGCCAGTGTGCGATAAAGGGTGTCGGGGCCGTACTGGTCCCGGTGGCTCTCGATGTAGGGTTCATGGGTCACCACGCTGTCGGCCATGCCGGCGACACGCAACGCGCCGGCGTATTCCATGCTGGGCAGGTCAACCTCAGCGGTTTTTACTCCCAGTTCCTGTAATGCGGAGATGGCCAAACGAACGGACGTCTCAACTTGGGACTCGACCAGGTCGAAGTAATAGTCCAACGGCACTCCCATGGTGAGCCCGGCCAACCGGCTGCCTACCCCGGCGGTGTAATCCGGCACTGGGACCGGAACCGTGCTGGGATCCAGCGGGTCGTAACCCGCTAAGGCTTGAAGGACCAGGGCGCTATCCAAGACGCTGCGGGTCATCGGACCTATGTGATCGCCGTTGAAACTGGTGACCAGCAATCCCCGCTGGCTGACGCGGCCGAAGGTTTGCTTGAGCCCCACAACCCCGCAAAACATCCCCGGCAGCCGCACCGACCCGCCGAGGTCTGTTCCCAACGATGCGAAGGTGACTCCGGCCGCCACGTTGGCGCCGCCGCCGCCGCTGGAGCCGCCGGGCACGTGGTCCAGATGCCACGGGTTGTGCACCGCGCCGAAATGAGGATTGTTGGAGGTCACTCCCGCGGCAAACTCTTCCAGATTCTCTTTGCCCAGGATGATGGCGCCGGCTGCTTTACATAACGAAACCACTTGGGCGTCCTCATCGGGAACGTTATCGGTCAAAACCTTTGAGCCCACGGTGGTGCGGATGCCCGCTGTTGCGATATTGTCTTTGATGCCGATGGGAATACCGTGGAGAGGCCCCCGGTAATCCCCCTGGCCCAGAGCGTCCTCCATCTTGTGGGCCTGGTCCATGGCCTGCTCATCCAGGATGGTGATAAACGAATTCAAGACAGGCTGCAGCTTGTGGGCTTGGGCCAAGGCGGCTTCCGTGAGCTCCACGGGAGACACCTGGCGGGACTGAATCATGGGGGCCAACTCGGAGATCGTCAGCTTGAGCAGGTCCGCGTTAGGCATTGCCGGGCCTGCCTTCGTCAACCTTCAGCAGACGGCTTGACATCACGTTAGACAGGTCCAGCTCTCGCAGGCTTTCCACGGCGGCCATGTAGTTGTCGATCTCGGGACGGATAAGCTCCAACTCGGCGTCGGTAAGGTCGAAGCCTTGAAAGTCGCGAATCATGGCTTTCAGCGTTTCGTTGGAAATAGGCATGTCATCCCCACGGATATTATTTAGACTTGGGCCAGAGTGTAAACCAGGGCAAATGGGAAATCAACGAGATATTAGGAGTGGAGACGTGCCGCCGCGAAAGAATCCTGGCGGGATAGGAAAGCGTATAGTTTAAAAGGCAGTTCGACCTGCGGCTTTCATATTTAAACGCGCCTGCAGTATTGTCGTATCGGTATTGTTGTATGATGGAAGGAGCGGTCGAACAAATCACCGGCCCCGGCCCTGGTTAACCCTCCCCATAAAGGATCCAACTTGCGAAATCTGGCGGAATTCTTAGTTCATCTCTTTTCCCGGGATGGCGACTTGGGCCGTGTCTACTTGTCCGCGGTCCACGAGCGGTGTTTGCTTTGTGAAGAGCCGATATCCGAATCCCACACCTACCTTACCTACCGAGTATGCCCCTTTTGTAGATTCCACTACACCCTATCAGCCAGGGAACGCATTGATCTGCTGGCGGACAAAGGGACATTCAAAGAGAGTCACAAGTATCTAAGGTCTGTCGACCCATTGTCTTTTTCCCGCCGAGGCCCCTACCGTAAGCTGCTCTCCCAAGACCAGAACCGCACCGGTCTGACCGAGGCGGCCGTCACCGGCCGTTGCAAGATAGACGGTGTAGAGATAATGCTGGTGGTGTTGGACTTCGGCTTCATGGGCGGGAGCATGGGCATCGTCGTGGGCGAAAAAGTCGCCACCGCAATGGAGACGGCGGCGCGGAGACATATTCCCTTCGTGGCTGTAGTCACCGGTGGCGGCGTTAGGATCCAAGAAGGTGTCCTTTCGTTGATGCAGATGGCCAAGACGGTCACGGCCGCTAAGCGGGTGCGAGAGGAAGAAGTTCCATTCATCGTATTGTTGGCCAACCCATCCACCGGCCAGGCTTACGCCAGCTTTGCCAACCTGGCGGACGTGATCTTAGCCGAGCCTGGCTCCCTGATCGGTCTCTCTCCATTGAAGACTTTGCGGGAAGCATCCACCATGCCGTTGCCCCTGGATGCCCACACCGCGGAAGCCCACTTGGGGCATGGGCTCTTGGACAACGTGGTGGACAGGGAGGTGCTGCAGGAACGCTTGGGCACCCTGTTGCGGATATTCACCAACCAAAAACTGGGTAAAGGCAACGGCAAAGACATCTTGAAAATATCTTTTGAGGAGCCGGAAGCGCCCGAGGCATGGGAGGCCGTAACCGTTGCGCGGGACACTGAACGCCCCATGGCCATGGCCTACATCCGCGCCATGCTGGACCCGTTCATAGAATTAAGGGGAGACCGTCTCAACTCTGACGACCGGTCTATCGTGGGCGGTGTTGGATTTTTGGGCGATGAACCGGTAGCGGTCATTGGGCAGCAAAGGCGCCCAGCTCTGGAAGGGGCGCGTAATCACGTGTATCCCGATGGTCTCCGCAAAGCCCAAAGGGTGATTAATCTGGCGTCCCGGTTCAAACTGCCTTTGATTACTTTGATAGATACCCAGGGGGCGGACCCTGGCCTGGAATCAGAGGAGCAGGGGATTGGAAACGCCATCGCCACCACCCTTTCATTGATGGTCGAAGCCCCGACGCCCATAGTGTCGGCGATAATAGGTGAAGGCGGCAGCGAAGGCGCGCTAGCGTTGGGTTTGGCAGACCGGATCCTTATACAGCAATACGCGGTGTATTCGCCGATATCGCTAAATCACACGCTGGGCGCTTCTTACCATGACCACCGGCTGGACCGGGAAGCCGCTGAAGCGCTGATGCTGACGGCTCGGGATTGCATGGAATTGGGAATAGTCGACGAGGTGGTTCCCGAACCGGAAGGCGGGGCTCACCTCAACCCCAAAGAGGCGGCCAACTCCCTTCAGATCGTGATTCTTCAACAGTTAGCGGAATTGGCCAAGTTGTCTCCCAGCAAGCTGACCAAGAGGCGGTATCACAAATTCCGGCACATGGGGGAAGGAAGCAGTTTTTCGCAAGAGGCAATGAACCGGGAAGTGGAACTGCTGATGAGTATCTCTGGTTCTCCCTATCGCACCACGTCTGGCAACGGCCGGTCACAGCGCCGGAGGACGGATGAGGAGACTGTGGATACTCCACAACAGGTTGCCGCTGCAGACGTTGAGGCAGCCGCTTCGGATTAACGCATCAGAAAGCTGCGCGGAACCTGGCTCGGGGGGTTGGTTATGCGGCGTCCCGGCCGAATTTTCTCAGGCTGTCTTTAACCTTTTTCACCACGTTGCCATATTCTTTAGCCACGTCGGAATCCGCCAGCGACGTTGGCTTTGAATCGTCCTGATAGGTAGATCTAAGGGCTAGGTCTCCCAGGTAAGGTGCGTCTACTTCCTTGGCAAGCGCTTCTCCGCCTCCCTTGCCAAACACGTCTCCCGTGTAATTTTCCACCACACCCAGTACGTTCATGTTTAACTTGCGAATCATGTTGATGCAGCGCCTGGCGTCCAAGGCGGCAAGATATTGGGGTGTGCTGACCACCACGAAACCGTCCATCGGGAGAGTCTGCATTACGGTTAGGGGTGAATCCGAGGTGCCGGGGGGTAGATCCACCACCAGGTAGTCCAGTTCCCCCCAGTCGGTTGTTTGAAGGAACTGATTTATGGCGTTGTGGATCATTGGGCCACGCCAAATAATCGCTTCTTCTTCATTCTCCTGGAAAAAACCCATTGAGACGACTTTGACGCCCCACTTCTCCGCCGGCAGAATCTGACCGTCGACGTAATCCGGTTTTTCCGACACACCCAACACCCGGCCGGCGTTGGGGCAATCTATATCCACGTCCAACAGGCCCACCCGGTTACCTTCTTTCGCGAGGGTAACGGCCAAGTTGACGGCAACGGTGGTCTTGCCCACGCCTCCTTTGCCGCTGTAGACGCCGATCTTGGTCCCAACCTTAGACAGGCGATCTGTGATCTGCCGTTTTTGTTCCCAGCTTCGCTTGATTTGCTCAAGCCTGGCGTTTTCCTGGGGTGTGGCCATGGGCCCTCCCAAATTGATGATCGTAGTGGTTCGGCGCCCGCATCCCGTCAGTTATCGAGCCGAGCAGATGTCTTTGAGTCTTCGCGGAAAAGTGTTGGGCCGCCATTAGACGGCTAGATGCCCAATTGGGCCCGAGCATCCTCGCTTATCAAATCGGGAGACCAGGCAGGTTCGAACACCAGTTCGATTTCAACCTCTTCCACGCCGTCTATCTCTTGGATGGCCCATTCGGCCTGTTGGGCGATGTAAGGACCCATTCCGCAGCCGGGGGCAGTCAGGGTCATTTGCACATAGACATTGCTATCGTTGACCTTGACCTCGTAAACCAATCCGAGGTCCACGATATTAACGGGAATCTCCGGGTCATAGACGGCCTTGAGCGACTCATAGATATCCTGAACACCAAGTTCCTGCGTCATTTCTGCCTCCTGCGCAACTTAAACCCATGGGGCCACGATAATTATAGGGAAAGTAGACCGACAAGGTCAACAATGCCGTCAGTGATTGTGTTTCCTAATCAAAGCTCTCCATAATTTGCTCCGAGATTTTCTCCGGTAGAACGCTTCAGGCTCCGTCGCTCGGCCTTTTAAGGTATTTAGGAGTAGTTTGCCCGTGGTCTCCCGTGCTTCTAACTGCCGGTGGGCTTCCGCAGCCTCCGACAGAGGGAAGGTGTGTTCGACCCTTAGCTTCAATTCGCCGGATTTCACCCAGCCTAACACGTCGCCAGACCGTTGTTCCAGTTCCTCCCTGGTGACGCTGTAATCTCCCAGGCCCGGGCGCGTCAAATACAAGGACCCGGCGCCAAGCCTCCCGGGGTTGAAGTCTGGCACCGGCCCGCTGGCGTTGCCGTAGAGGACCATATGACCCCGGCGCCCAAGCGAGCTGATGCTCTTATCGAATGTGGTTTTGCCCACAGCGTCATACACAACCCTGACGCCCTCGCCGTTGGTGGCCGTCTTGATCTCTTCGGCGAAATCCTGCTCGGTGTACAGAATCACCTGGTCGGCTCCTGCATCCTTGGCCAGTTGAGCTTTGGCTTCAGTGGAAACGGTGGAAAAAACGTATCCACCCAGTTTTTTGATCATCTGGATGAGCAAAAGGCCAACTCCTCCTGCCCCGGCGTGGACCGGGGTTCGGTCGCCCCGCTGCACCGGATAGGTGGAATGGCAGAGGTAATGGGCCGTCATGCCCTGAAGCATGGCCGCGGCGCCAACTTTGACGTCCAAGCCTTCGGGCATCTTAACCAGCCTTGCGGCGGGCACCACGGCCTGATCCGCGTAGGAGCCCATTACGCTGCTGTATGCGACGACATCGCCTTCTTTGACCTGGGAAACCCCTTGTCCCACCCTTCGGACCACACCGGCGCCTTCCACGCCTATGATTCTGGGCAGGGGCAGGCCCGGGGTGGCCCCTGCGCGGTTGTACACGTCGGTGTAGTTGACCCCCACCGCCTGGATCTCCAGAAGCGCTTCTCCATCGCCGGGGTTCAGGTCGGGGAGTTCCTGGTACTTTAGGGCTTCGGGTCCGCCGTGTTCGGTGATTTGTATCGCTTTGATTGCGTGGACTTCCTTTGCCAGAGCGGCGCGAGCAAGACGGCGCGAGCAAGACGGCGCTGTCTGGTTGATTCGTTTCGTATCTGCAGAGTCGATTGGTAGTATACACCCCCAGCGGATCTGGCAATATATCGCTTCTCTGGGGCAGGCGGTGGCAACGCAGGGCCTTTTCATTTTCTCAAAATAGTATAAAATTATTACCAGTTTAAGCGGGAGGGGAGGATGATGACTTTGAGGGAAGCGCTGGATTTGGCGCCTGACTTCCGGAGTAGCCAAGGGCGACGCCACTCTTTGGGGGCGATCCTGGCCTTGGCCACCTGTGCCATGCTGTGCGGCGCCCGCAGCTTATACGCCATAGCGCAATGGGGGCGGGACCAAGGGGGTGCTACGGCGCAGCTTTTGGGGTTCAGCCAGGAGAAGACACCCTGCGTGGCCACCCTCCACCGGGTGTTCAAGGACCTGGACGTGGCGGCCTTTGAGGCAGAAGTCGGCAACTGGCTGGCAAATAGCGGGGTAGAGGCGGATGATCCCCTGTCCCTGGACGGGAAAACCTTGCGAGGGGTCCACGGCCAAGAGATACCCGGGGTCCATGTGGTGTCGGCCTACGCTAGCCGCGCTGGGGCAGTGCTGGCGCAGGTAGCTGCGCCGGGCAAGGGGGAAGAATTGGCGGCGGTCAAAGAAGTATTGGGCCAGGTACCCCTGAAGGGTCGGGTAGTAGTGGCTGATGCCTTACTGACCCAACGGAAAGTCTGTGAGCAGATTGTGGCAGGCGGCGGAGAGTATCTGCTGCCAGTTAAAGAGAATCAGCCCACCTTGCGCCGAGACCTGGAGGTGGCTTTTTCCCCTGCTAGGAACTGAGAGGGCTGGTGGGCCAACCGTACCTCCCTGGCTGGCAGCGGAGTGGCGAGCACGCGGGGCCAAGCTGACGGTCTGGGCCGATGCTCCAGTAAAGCGGCGTCATGGGCGGCTGGAGCGGCGAGAGTTGTGGGCCTTGGCCGACCCAGAGCTAAATGGCTACGTGGGCAGCGCTGGGACGGTCGGGGAAGCGTGGCCGCATCTGCAACAGGTGTGTCGGCTAGAGCGCCAGCGGGTCGTGAAGGGCAAGAAACAGGTGGCTGTGAGCTATGCAATTAGCAGTCTTCCAGCCACTGATGCCGATGCCAGGCGATTGTTGAGCCTTTCCCGTGGGCACTGGGGCATCGAGAACCGCCACCACTGGGTACGGGATGTGACCTTCGACGAGGACCGCTCTCAGGTGCGCACTGGGGCCGCCCCACAGGTTCTGGCGGGCCTGCGGAACCTGGTCATCAGCTTGGTACGTCGGGCTGGGCATTCCAACGTAGCCGCTGCCCTACGCCGCCACAATGCCCATCTCAGCGAAGCTTTCGACATGATGGGCTTTACCTACCAGGCAGGAGAATGAAAAGGCCCTGCATAGCAGTGCTAAATTGACAGACAAGCAGGCTATGGATACGATACCGGCGTCCTCAGGCATCAATGAGGTGGTTTTACAAGGCCCGATGGGGCCAACTGCTTCCATAACAGGAGGGATCATGTTTGTCCGACGAGATTTGACCGACACGGCGCCAACCCCCGAAGGAGACATGCATTATGTAAAAAAGGGCAGCGGATTTCCGTTGGTGATGCTTCACCCTCTGGGCACCTCCACCTGGGCGTGGAATTCGGTTATCGATTCTCTCAGCCTACATTACACCTGTTATGCCTTCGACATGTTGGGGCATGGCGAATCCGAAAAACCCAAGCGCGATTTCAACATTCCGGATTACGCTCGGGCGTTGGACCATGCCTGCCAGCTTTTGAATATTCACCGGGGCCACTATGTGGGCAACTCCGTGGGCGCGATTCTCGCCACGGAAATGGCCGCCAGCTTCCCCGAACGTTTGGACAAACTGGTTTTGGTGGGGTGCCCGGTATGGGACGCCTACACCGCTAAGCAACGCTTGCAAGAATCATCCGCGGGCTACGACGATCAGGGATTGCCCAAACCACGAAGCCTGCAAGATCTGAAGGAAGGGACCACCTTCGCCGAACCCCAGCAGGAGTGGGTGGACGCCATGAACGGTACTCGCGCCCAGGCCGGTGTTTGGGTGGGCAAGCTGATGAATTCACTGGCTCACTACGACGTGATGTCCCGTTTGCCCCGGATTCAGGCGTCGTCCACGCTGGTCATGTACGGCGAGGCCGACCGGCTGCGCGAAGGCGAAGATCTGCTGCACCAGAATATCGTCAACGCCAGCAAGGTGGTTCTGCCGGGGCTGGGCCATATCCCCCAGATAGAGGACCCCGAGGCGTTCATCGGCGCATTGCTTCCTTTCTTAGAGTCCTAAGGCCGGCAGGCAAAATTCCGGGGAAACCCGGCCCTGTTCTGACTTGGCGCTTTGCCAAAAACTGGCCCCATCGGAGGAAATACCCGTGACCACCAGCCAAGGCAGGCAGCCGCTGCGCCTGATGGAGACCTTCCGCTCGGTTTTTTACACACCCGTCCACGTTTCCGTAGCCGGTGGGTTTCTGGATAAAGAAGGGTTGGATGTTACATTTTCCACTTGCCCTCCCCAGTTTCCCCATCCGCTCAGCGCTCTCCTCCACGAAGCGGCCGACATCACCCAGAGCGGTATCATGCGGTCGATCATCGCCTCGGATTGGGGCGCCGAATCGGCACCCATGCATTTCGCCAAGATCAATGCCAGAGACGGATTTTTCGTGTTGGGCAAGCCGAATTCCGGCCCGTTCAAATGGGAAGACTTCAACGGGGCAAAGGTGATTCCGGTGGGATTCTCCCCCATGCCATGGGCCTCCTTCCAATACGCCCTACGCGCCAACGGAGTAGAACCCGGCCGGTTAAACCTGATTTCAGGCCTGGGTCTGGATGAGGCGATCACCGCCTTTCGCCAGGGGCAAGCCGATTTTATCCACTTGCCCGAACCGGCGGCGGAACAGGTTCTAGCTCAAGATGGAGCGGACCTGGCGGTGGCGCTGGGCCCGGCCAACGGCCACATCGCCTATAGCTCATTCGCCGCAACCAATAAGTTCCTGGCGGCCAAACCCGATCTGGTTATCAGATTCACCCAGGGTTATGCCCGCGCCTTGGAGTGGCTGGCGGCCAACGATGCCGCTACCGTGGCCGGCGCTGTCAAAGAGTTCTTTCCCGGTGTGGAACTCGAACTCATAGTGCGTTCGGTGGACCGGTATAAGACTCAGGAGACATGGCCCACCGAGCCATCCCTGAACGAGCCCGAGTATCAAGGTCTTCAAGAAATTCTGATGGCGGCAGGCATGGTCCAAGAGCGCCAGGCTTACGCAAAAGTGGTCCGCCCAGATATCGTCCAACAGGCTCTCTCGTGAAAACCCGCAGGCCGGCAAAACTCCCGTCTAGGTGTCTGGATGGCCACATCGAGGGTACGTAGGGTGACCTGTCCCCAGTGCGGCCAGGAAAACGCTCCAGAGATGAAGTTTTGCCGGCCTGCGGCTCGGCTTTAGCGGCCCGCTGCGATTCCTGCGGTTTCGACAATCCCCCATCCTTCCGGTGTTGCGGCCAGTGCGGAACCTCGCTGACTGTCAACGCAACACCGCAAGAGCCCAGCAGCCAGCCTGCCACTGACACCCAAACCACGGCAGCGGCGCGCCAGCCCACGTCCTTCGCCAATGGCCGGTACCAAGTCCAGAGATTTCTGGGCGTGCTGGACCGGGATGTGGCCTTCGCTTTGACCCACATTTCCCATTTGGCTAAAAAGCTTTCTCAGTAATTCGTCGATGGTCTTTCAACCATTGGCTAATTATGGGCCCTTTTTGCGTGCTCCCAGCTATAATAACTCCATGATATGTCACTTTGCAGTAAGATGCCGTAGGCATCATGGAGGCACCTGATTGGTGACGGCGAAAAAGCCCCTCTCCGGCTCCAATTCAACCCCAAAGTCCGCCTGGAATTTCACGGCTCAACCATCACCTCCGACGCTGGTCTTCTTGCCTTTCGAGAGTTTGATGATGCCTTGGGCCTTACCGAAATCGCTGAGGACTACCTCCAGGAAAGCCGTACCGGACGCAATATCCTTCACCACCTGGTTCCGCTGCTAAGACAGTCGATCTACAGCCGCTTGGCCGGCTACGACGACACCAATGACGCAGTGCGCCTTTCCCAAGACCCAGCCATGCGAGTGATCGTGGGATGGCAAGGCTCGGAGCGGAAAGGAGCCAGCACCAGTGAGATGGGCCGGTTCGAGACGGAGTTCCTGACCCAAGAGGACAACCTGAAGGGGCTGGCACGAATAAATACCCAGTGGGTGGAACGAGCTATGGCCCATACCCTACACCGGCGAGTAATCCTGGATATGGACAGTTCCGAGAGTCCAGTGCACGGCCAGCAGGAGGGAGCAGCCTATAACGGCCACTTTGAATGCGTCTGCTATCACCCTCTCTTTCTGTTCAACCAGTTCGGGGATTGTGAAGCAGCTAAGCTACGGTCAGGCAACGTCCCCAGTGCCGATGATTGGCAAGAAGTCCTTGATCCGGCGGTGGAGCGTTATTTGACAGCAGCCTGACTGCTGCTGTTTCGTGCTGACGCCGCCTTCGCCAAGCCGGAGATATACGATTATCTGGAAGCAAGAAACATCGGCTACGCCATCAGGCTGCGGTCCAACCAGGTGCTGCAGCGGGAGATAGCGCCCCGGCTAATACGGCCTACGGAGTGGCTTTCCCCGAAGCCCATCGTCTCCTATCATGACTTCGTCTACCAGGCCCAGAGCTGGAACGTTGCTCGGAGAGTGGTCTCTAAGGTGGAGTGGCGCCAGGGAGAACTGTTTCCCAGAGTGGGCTTCATAGTCACCAATCTGAGCTATCCAAACATCGGGATAGTCCGCTTTTACAATGGCCGAGGCACCGCGGAGCAATGGATAAAAGAAGGCAAGTACGCCCTGAACTGGACCAGGTTGTCCTGCCACAAGTTCGTGGCCAATCAGGTCAGGCTGGAGTTGTTCGTACTGGCTTACAACTTGGGCAACTTCATGAGAAGGCTAGCCTTACCGGAGGCAATGAAGCACTGGTCGTTGACCAGTCTGCAGACCAGGATGATCAAGACTGGAGGACGGTTGGTGCGCCATGCCGGAAGGCTGGTGTTTCAGCTTGCTGAGGTGCTGGTGAGCCGGGAAATGCTAGGCGGGATACTGGAACGAATTGGTCGGCTTAGGCTGGCTCCTGGCTAGTCCACTTTAGGAGCGTCGGGATTGGTTACGGTTACGGGGTCGCACAGGGCAAAAGAGCTTCCCAAGGGCGAGACTTGGGCGTAGACCAGCGGTTTGGGGCTTTTACGCTTGGCAGTACAGTGGTTGCCCAATGAAAGCGGGGACTTTGAGTGAATCAGGCCGCATCAGGCCGCATTTGACGCTCTTGGAATGCGGGATTATATTTGGCGGTATCCCCGCGGGAGCTATATCCAGGAAAGTTGGTTTGATCTGGGGAATCCCGGTTTGATCAAGACAGAGGGACTGGACGACGTGTCGCGGACGCGTATACAGCGGGAAGCCCAGGCCATGGGGCGCCTGGGTTCTCATCCCCATATCGTCACCGTCTTCGACCTAGGGCAAGAGCAAGACCAGCCTTACATGGTCACTGAACTTATGGGCGGTGGGGATGTGGAAGGTGTGATAGAAGACACTGCCGGTCACCGGCTTTCTCTAGAGCAAGCTGTCAGCATCGCCATGGAAACCTGCCGGGGATTGGAGTTCGCCCACAGCCGAGGCATCGTCCACCGGGACCTGAAGCCCGGCAACGTCTGGCTTACCGGCGATGGCATCGCGAAGATCGGCGACTTCGGCCTAGCCGTCGCTCTGGACCGCTCCCGTCTTACCAAAGAAGGCATGATGGTGGGCACCGTCTCTTACATGCCCCCGGAGCAGGCCATGGGCGGCGAGGTGACTCCCCGGTCTGACTTGTATTCCCTGGTCGCCATGCTCTACGAGATGGTGACGGGCAGGCCGCCGTTCTTGGGAGACGATTCAGTGGCTATCATCGGACAGCACATCAACACACCGCCGGTCAGCCCCACCTGGTACAACCCGGAGTGCCCGCGGGCGGTAGACGCCCTCATTCTCCGGTTACTGGCCAAAGACCCGTCGGAGCGGCCCGAATCGGCGGGCGACGTGTTGGCCGCCTTAGAGGCGCTGGATTTGCAAGACGTAGGGGCACCGCATGCCGCGCCCCTACCCGGCGAGGAACACTCCCTAGAGGTCTGGCCGGAAAGCCATTGGCCGGGTTTCGCGCTACGCCAGACAGACGTATTATAGTCTTATGTGGCATGATAGTGTCTGTAATACGGTTCAAGAACCCACTGTTACATCGACAATCGTCGCTAAGAAAACGGCAGCTTGGAGAGAATCGGGGTTTCCGTCCGAGTTTCTAGACAGCCTGGCCGGCGGAGTATTCGTGGGGCGGCAGCGAGAGATGGGCGAGCTTAAGGGGTGTTTGGAAGACGCATTGTCAGGCCGGGGAAGGCTGGTGACGTTGGTGGGCGAGCCGGGCATCGGCAAGACCCGGACGGCGCAGGAATTGGCCACCTACGCCGGGCTTCGTGGCGGCCAGGTGCTGTGGGGACGGAGCTACGAGGAGCAGGGAGTCCCTCCCTATTGGCCTTGGGTGCAGGGCATCAGGTCTTATGTGAGGGAAGTTGACCCTCATCAACTACGTTCCGACATGGGCGCCGGAGCCGCCGACATCGCGGAATTGGTATCCGACGTAAGGGAGCAGTTGCCCGGCCTGGATATGCCACCCAAAATGGAGCCGGAACAGGCCCGGTTCCGCTTGTTCGACTCCATCACCATCCGCCAGCACAAAAGCCTGCGCAATCTCATCGAGGCCATACCCGAAGCTGCCTGGACGCCGATTCCCTACTGGATGGACGGCGCGGCCGCTGTGGCCGAGACGACTTATACCCCCTTCCAGAGTGAGCCGGACGCCGCGCCGGTGCGGCTCATCGTCCGGCGGGTGCAGCCGACCCCCGGTTCCCAACTGGCCCTCTTCGCCACCTACAGTTATCACGGCTTCATCACCGACCGGGACGGAGAGACCCTGGAACTGGAGGCCGACCACCGCCGCCACGCCGAGATCGAGAATGCGATACGCGACCTCAAGTACGGCGTCGGGTTGAACCACATGCCGTCCGGCCGCTTCGCCGCCAACGGCGCCTGGCTGGCCGTCCAGGTGATGTCCCACAACCTGGCCCGCTGGACCGCGCGCATCGGCCTGGGCGAGCAGATCGTGACCACCAAGACCCTCAGGCGACGGTTCTTCTCCCTGGCCGGACGGCTCACCCGCTCGGCGCGCCGCCTCACCCTGCATCTGCCCCAGCGCTGGCCTTGGGAAACCCAGTTCAGTCGCGCCCTGGCCCGGCTGCGCGCCCTGCCACTCCCAGCCTGACGACCCGTCTGCAACTGACCCGCCATCCGGCCAACTGAACGTCCCGGCAAACTCGCGCCAGTCCCGGTCCGCGAGCGCCTCTTCCCGTGTCCTATCCCGCCATCTCGCTCAGCACAGCCACTGCAGACCGCCATCGGCGCCCCCAAAAGCGCCTGCGACCGCCCGCCAACCTCCCGTCTACCCGAATTCGAGCCCGGATCATCGCGCCTGCAACTCCCTCCCCCCTCTTCCGCTGTCCTCACGCCCTCCATCCGGGTCCATCGGTGGATTCGGACTTAACCGGCTATCCCAGCGCTGTAACGAGATGCTTACTACAGCTTCGATTCTTGGGCGGGAGTTCACCCTTGAGCAATTGAAGCCCCTTTCTGAAGATACTTCCGAAGACAGGTTGTTTGAGATCCTGGAGGAGGCCCTGGCCGCCCGGGTCATTGAGGAATTGCCTCAAACGGTGGGCCGATACCAGTTCGCCCACGCTCTGATCCAGGAGACCTTGGCCGGAGAACTGACCACTACTCGCAAAGTCAGGCTCCACGCCCGCATCGGCGAGGCATTGGAGTTGCTATACGGCGGGAATGCCGAGGCTCACGCCGCCGAGCTCGCCCACCACTTCGCCGAGGCGCAGACTGTGCTGGGCGCCGGGAAGCTCGTGCACTACTCGCTTATCGCGGGCGAACTGGCGCTGGGCGCCTACGCCTATGAAGAAGCGTTGACACACTTCCAGCGGGCGTGGGCCGCCAGAGGTGAGAAGTCGCTTGATGACGAAGGGGCGGCGATACTGTTCGGGCTGGCCAGATCTCAAATCGCGGTGCTCTTGATCGAAGAATCAATTAGTAATCTTAGATTGGCGTTCGATTACTACTCTCAATTAGCGAACGTAGGCATGGCAGTCGCAGTAGCCGAGTATCCCTTACCGCTGTTGGCGAATCAATTAGCCGGGGCACCTGAGCTGATTGCTGACGCCATATCAATGGTATCCGCTGATTCACCCGAGGCCGGACGTCTGTTAGCTAATCAAGGCTCGATTCTGTATTTCCAAGAAGCAGATTATGAAGGGGCGCAGCGGGCTTATGAGGGTGCGCTCGCCATCGCTCGTCGAGAAAACGATGCTTTTTTAGAGCGACAAGTCTTGTCGGATGCGGCCTTTGTAGACATATACGAACTTCGGCCAAGCCGGGCCGCTGCAGACATCCGAAATGCGAGTGAGCTGAGTCTCGATGGCGATCACTTTTATTCGGACGTAATTGCCCAATACACCGGAACGGTTGCCAGCATCGCTCTAGGTGACTCCCAGTCGGCATGGAACTACGCTCAGGCGAGCCTTGCTCCGGCGGAAAAATTACGCCACCGGACTTGGTTTGGAAGGGCTATGACTGGACACCTGATGCTGGCCCGCGCCCAAGGACGTTGGGAATCAGCCCGGGATTTCTGCGACCGAGGCCTTGAACTTTCGCCGAGGGATCCGCGTCTCCTGGCGCCACGGGCGTTGTTTGAGCATGATGTAGGTAATTTTGATGAGGGAGAGCCATTTATAGATCGGCTTGTTGACCTACTGCGTACGACCACGCCCGGTCCGTCCATAGAACGTGCTTGGCCGGTAGCGGTGTGCGCGCTTATTGCCCGGATTACCGGAGATATTGAGATATTCGACCCGGTATCGTCGACGGCCGATATTGTGATCAATTCGAGGTCGGTGACACCTTTCGCGGAAGCCGCTGCCAGAATTGGCAAGGGGATATTCGCTGTTATGGCGAATGACGCTAGGGTGGCTGGGGAACAGTACAATTCGCTCAGCTTAATAAATGGTATATATCACTTCTTGGTTTCTGGTGACCGTGTATTGGGTCTGTTGTCTCAAACCATGACCAACTTGGACCAAGCGGCAACCCATTTCGAGGCTGCCCTGACGTTCTGCCGCAAGGCTGGCTACCAGCCCGAGCTGGCCTGGACCTGCTGCGACTACGCCGACACCCTAAAAGAACGCGACGGAGCCGGAGATAAAGAAAAGGGAGTAGCCCTGTTGGACGAATCCCTGGCCATCTCCAGCGACCTGGGAATGCGGCCACTGATGGAGCGGGTGCTGTCGCGGCGGGAGATTCTGAAGGCCTAAACTAAAGCCAAGGTGAAACCCACATATGGAGGAAGTCAATCGGCGGCGCCGGACCGTCCTCCAGGTACAGGTAGAAGAGCTTCACCGTGGCGCCTGAGCCAATCTTCATCGCCCCACAAATGTAGATTCCACCTTGGCTTTAGTTTAGTATTCCCGTCGGGCCGCTGGTTTTTGATATAGGGTAGGGGCGCTGCACGCTGTGCCCCTACGGTTAGCCACTCGGTGCGGGCGCCGAAAAAGCATCGATGTCTAATTTAGTTGACACGAACCTTTGCCAAGGGGTGTAATCCCATAGTAAGGTAAATTCAATTGCAGGTCTCAAAAGACAGTTGGCTTCGTTGATTTTTGAGACGCACAGGAGGAGTTCCGTGGCAGAATTGGTATTCGGTCTGGCTAGCTCCCACAGCCCACAACTAAGCACCCCTTCGGAAGGCTGGTTAGCCCGGGGCGAGCGTGACAAGAGAAACCCCATGCTCATCGGCACCGACGGGATCCATTCCGACTATGAAGACCTCCTGGGCAGGACGGACGTCAACCGCATCGCCAAGGAGATCACCGCTGACAAGATGGAAGAGAGGCACCAGCGGAACCAAAAGGGCATCGCCAAGCTGTCCGAAGCCCTGTACAAAGCCAACTTGGACGTTTTGGTCATGTTGGGAGACGATCAGCAAGAGTACCTGCAGGACGACAACATGCCAGCCTTCTGCGTCTACTGGGGGGATGATGTCAACGTTTCCGGCCGGGGCGCGGCGCCCTCCACCGGCAACCAGCCCCTCCTTGGCTATGCTACAGAGGACCAAATGGTCCCCACCCACCCGGCTTTGGGCCTCCACATGATCGAGTATCTGATTGAATCCGAGTTCGACATCGGGACATCCAAGTTCTTGAACCCCGACAAAGGGGGAGCTTCCCAAGGCGGCATCGGCCACGCGTTCGGGTACGTATATCACCGGTTGATGACCGACAAGTTAATTCCCGCTTTGCCCTTTATGGTCAACACGTACTACGCGCCCAACCAGCCGACGCCGAAACGGTGTTACGATTTGGGACGGGCCATCCGCAACGCCATCGAAGCGTGGCCCGTAAAAGCCAGGGTCGGCGTGCTGGCGTCAGGCGGTCTCAGCCACTTCGTGGTGGACGAAGAGATAGACCAGTGGGCCATCGAAGGCATGAAGGAAAAGAGCATCTCCAAGCTTTCCAATTTGCCCAGGGAAAGGCTCAACGCTGGAAGCTCGGAGATTCGCAACTGGATATCGGCGGCCGGCGCGGCGGAACACCTGGAAATGGAGTTGATAGACTACGTGCCCTGCTACCGGTCTCCCGCCGGAACCGGTTGCGGCATGGGGTTCGCCACCTGGTCCTAATCCGGTCATTAATTCTCGCCGGCGCTTGTATTCGGGCGGCGAGGTCTTGAGGCGGATTGGAACCGATTCTCACTCCCAGTTCGTAACGTCATAAGTATTGGTGTTGGGTTCTTACCTGGCTGGTTGAGGCGCCAGGCACCGGCCCAGCACTTAAAACCAGAGGTGACTATGCCAAAACTAACCATCGTCGGCACCGGACTCATCGGCACATCCCTGGCTTTAGCCCTGCGAAAAACTCAGAGGTTACCCAACCTGGAGTTGGTGGGCACGGACGCACACAGCAGCGCAAGGGCGGGCGCCCAAAAGGCCAACGCCTTCGACCGCGTTGAAAACAACCTGGGCAGAGCAGTGAGAGATGCCGGGGTAGTGGTCTTGGCGACGCCGGTCATGGCGATGCAAGAGGTGATGGAGGTCATTGCCGGCGACCTCCCAGAAGGTTGCGTGATCACCGATGTAGGCAGTTCCAAAAAGGTGGTCCTACAGTGGGCAGATCGATATCTGCCTAGCCACGTGGAATTCGTGGGCGGGCACCCAATGGCCGGAAGGGAAAAATCAGGTCCGGAAAACGGCGACGCCGACCTATTTCGGGACAAAGTTTATTGCGTGGTCCCCAGCAGCCGGGCCAGCAGCCGGGCGGTCTCAGAGGTTAGCAACTTGGCCGAGGGCGTAGGCGCCCGTGCTTTTTTTATCGGCGTCGACGAGCACGACAGCTTTGTAGCAGCGGTGAGCCACCTTCCGTTCCTTTTGTCGGTGGCCTTAGTGGGTTGCACCTCCAAGAGCCCCAACTGGGACGACATCGCCCAACTGGCCGCCACCGGATTCGAAGACAGTTCACGCTTGGCTTCCGGCGACCCAATCATGCACCGGGACATCTGCCTGTCCAATCCTGAGCCCATAGTGGCCTGGATAGACTCTTTCATCAAAGAGCTCTACGAAGTGCGCCAACTCTTGAGCGCCGAGCCTGAACCAGACAGCGATTCGGTCCATGAGCTGTTCGAGAAGGCGTTCGTAGCTCGAGAATTATGGAAGGCCGGAGCGGTGGCTCAGGCGCGGGCCCAACAAAACCAGGTGGAGATTCCTAGCATGGCGGAAAGCGTGGGGGATTTCTTCGGCGGAAGGCTGGGCCGCAAAGCTATCCAAGCCCAGAGAAAGATGTTCGGCGAAAAGGACGACGGCTCCAAAGGCAGGTAGCCGGGCGATGAGGATTCGCCGAACACGCTCGTTCACGCCCTCATTTAACAAATTCCCTTAACAAATTCCCTTGTTCAGGCCCATTCATTCGGGAGGATTTCCATGGCGCAGCGCTCCGTCAGTAGCCCGGCTTCTATCTCCGGCGATCTGTCGGTGCCCGGCGACAAGTCGATCTCTCACCGCTCTTTGATCTTGAACTCGATGGCTAAGGGCGACGCCCTGGTAACCGGCCTTTCCAGCGGCGAAGACGTACTGTCCACCATGGGATGCTTGCGGGCCATGGGTGTGGAGATCGAACCCGACAGTCAAGACGGGACTGTCATAGTCCACGGAACGGGGTCCGAAGCTGGCCACGGAACTAGCCAGGGATTCCGGGAACCCGACGGCATCCTTGACGCAGGCAACGCGGGCACATCCATGCGGCTTTTGTCGGGACTGCTTGCAGGACAGCCATTCAACTCGGTCCTCACCGGCGACGGTTCGCTTCGCACCCGGCCCATGGGTAGAATCGTCCAGCCTCTGAAGCTAATGGGCGCGCAAATAATGGCGCGCAAAGACGACACCCTGGCGCCGCTGACCATCCACGGCGGTTCTTTGAAAGGCATCGAATACACTATGCCCGTGGCCAGCGCCCAGCTAAAATCTTGCATCATGCTGGCGGGGTTATCCGCCCAAGGCGACACCATCCTCCATCAACCTGCCCTGTCCCGCGACCACACCGAGCGCATGGTCACGGCCATGGGCGGCACGGTGATTTCCGACGGCCTCACTTTGGTGGTCCAACCCGCCCAACTCACCGCGGTGGACATAGAAGTCCCCGGCGACATCAGTTCCGCCGCCTTCTGGTTGGTGGCTGGTCTATGCCATCCTCAAGCCCGCGTTTTGGTGAGGGGAGTGGGGCTAAATCCCTCGCGCACCGGCATCCTGGACGCGCTGGAAGCCATGGGCGCCGGAGACGGCCTGCAACTGGTGGATGAGCGCATCGAGGGCGGCGAGCCAGTGGCCGATCTGCTGGTCACTTCCGCTCAGTTGTCGGGCACAGAAGTGCAGGGCGATTTGATTCCACGGATCCTCGACGAGATACCCATCCTGGCGGTGGCCGCCTGTTTCGCCGAGGGTGACACGGTGATCAGAGACGCCAGGGAGCTGCGAGTGAAGGAATCCGACCGTATCGCCACCACCGTGAGCGAGCTTACCCGCCTGGGCGCCAACATAGAGGAGCGGGAAGATGGCATGGTCATTCATGGCGGAGGCGCCCGCAGCCTATCGGGCGGGGTGTGCGAAAGCCATCTGGATCACCGGTTGGCGATGGCGTTGGGAGTGGCCGGTCTGCTGGCTCAAGAAGAAATCACCATCAATGGCGCTGAAGACGCTTCGATTTCTTATCCCGATTTCTGGGACCATCTCGACCTCCTATCGGGTAAATGATTCGAGCCCTCGGTTTGACATTTTTCTTGAACTGCCGTCTGGGCGGCCGATATGCCAACGTTCGCACGGTCGCGATTTTGGTCGCGGGTTAGGTCGCGGGTTAGATGGAAGACATCCCGGCAATCCAACCTAGTCCCCCTTTGTTGGTGGTGTTGTCAGGCCCTTCCGGCGTGGGCAAAGACGCCGCCTTGGCCGAGTTAAAGGGGTTGGACCGGCACTGGCATTTCGTTGTCACCGCAACCACCCGGCCCCAGCGCCCCGGCGAACAGGACGGCGTGGACTACATCTTCCTGGACACCGAAACCTTTTTGGCCATGAAGGACCGTGACGAGTTCCTGGAATGCGCCCTTGTCTACGGACGTTGGTATGGCGTGCCACGGAGCCAGGTGTTACAGGGATTCCAAGAAGGCAAGGATGTCATTCTTAAAATAGACGTGCAGGGAGCGGACACTGTGCGCCGTCTCGCTCCAGGGGCGCTTTTTATCTTCATGTTGCCGGCATCGTTCCAAGAGCTCCAAGAGAGGTTGGCCGGGCGCATGACGGAAAGCTCCCCTGAGCTGGACTTGCGGCTAAAGACGGCCGGCGAAGAGATGAAGCAGGCCTCCAAGTTTGACTACCGTGTGGTCAACCAGGATGGCGGCCTGGAACGGGCGGTGGCCCAGATCGACTCCATTATCACGGCTGAGAAATGCCGGACAGACCCTCGGCAGTCGGGGCTGATATAATCATTGGCAGTCAGCAATCAGCTAACAGCTGTCAGCTAATAGCCCCAAAGGCGTAAATCTGCACATGCCACAAAATGAACAAAACATCGCCATCAGGCCCCGTCTGCCGGAATGGTTGAAGGTCCGGGCGCCGGGCAGCCCCCGATATATGGAGTTGAAGGGGCTGATGAGGCAGCAATCGCTGCACACGGTGTGCGAAGAGGCCCATTGCCCCAACATCGGCGAATGTTGGGACTCCGGCACAGCCACGTTTATGATCCTGGGTGAGATTTGCACTCGGGCATGCCTCTATTGCGCCGTCACCACGGGCCGTCCCGCCGGTTTAGACCTGCAAGAGCCAGCCCGGCTAGCCAAGACAGTGAAAGAGATCGGCCTGGATTACTGCGTCATCACGTCGGTTAACCGGGACGAACTGGCCGACGGCGGCGCGTTCATATTCGCTTCGTGCATCAAGAAGATCCGAGAAGAGGCCCCTGGCTGTAAGGTAGAGGTGTTGATACCGGACTTCGCCGGATCGTGGCCCGCGTTGCAGAAGGTGATGGACGCCAGGCCCGACGTTTTGAACCACAACATAGAGTCAGTCAGCCGGGTGTTTCAAAAGGTGCGGCCCAAGGGTGATTACCATATGTCTTTGGAGCTATTGGCCAAGGCAAAAGAAATGGCGCCCGGGACCGTCACCAAGTCTGGCATCATAGTGGGAATGGGGGAGCGCCAGGATGAACTGTTGGAAACCATGGCGGACCTTCGCGGGGCGGACTGCGACCTGCTGACCATTGGACAGTATCTTCGACCTTCTAAAAAGCACCTGCCCATGGATCGGTTCTACACCCCTGCCGAGTTTGACCAGCTAAGAGAGGCCGGCGAGGCCATGGGCTTCAAACACGTTGCCTCAGGCCCTCTGGTGCGAAGCTCCTACCACGCCGACGAGCAACATGCCGCCGCTCAAAGCGTAACGCCTGCATAGAGCCCGCTGCTTCGGATAATTTAGGCTCAACGACTCCACTAAATGCTCGGGACGTTCCCACTGAAAGCTGGGACCTCCTGACAAGGTCTTCTCCCGGTTCAAAGCTCCCCACAATGCTGCTCCGCTTTTGACGCCAGCCCGGCGGGCACACTCCATGTCGTCATCGGTGTCGCCCACGTATATCGCTTGTCCGGGGGCCACTGCTATAGCATCAAGCACTTGCAGCAACCCCTGGGGGTCTGGTTTGTACGGCCTGCCGTCCAGCAGGAACAAGGAATAGTCCATGAGGGCGCCGATGCCGGCTTGCGCCAACTCCGGAACCCCAAACCCATGACGTTTGTCGGAGAAGATCGCCAATTGGTATCCGTTCTCCTTCAACTGGCGCAACGCATCGGGCACTCCCGGGTATAGGCTGGGCATGTCGGTGACAATGCGTTGGTAGAAGCTCATGTAGGTGTCGACGACTCGCTGCTGGTCCCCGGGGAAGAACCATTCCAGGTGGAGCAAGAATGGCATGGAAAAATGCGCCGCGACATCGTCCGCCGTCGGGCGGGGAGCGCCTAAGGCGCCGGCGGTCTGGCGCAACAGCTCGAGATGAGTGTCCCAGCTATTCCAGAGGGTCAAGTCCCAATCGAAGACGATCGCTTTCAATCCGCCGGGCCGAATCATCGGGCTATCGCTCGTCGCCATTGTCGGGCGGTGCTTCCAACAACCTGCTGAAAAACGATGCGAGAGCGGCGGTCTCAGGGCCTCTGAGGTGACGGGCGAAATGCTCAACCACGCTGTGGATGTGGCCGGGGCCGGCCCGGTCTAGCGTGGCTCTCCCTGCCCCAGTCAACACCACATAGGACACCCGCCGGTCGTCTGCCGACGCCTCCCGGCACACCAGGCCCGCGTCAACCATGCGGTCTACCAGCCGGGTGACCCCGCTGCGGCTGAGCAGTAAAGAATCGGCCAGGATCTGATGCCGCAACCTTCCCTGACCGGCCTCGGATAGGTGAACCAGCACGTCGTACCAGGTAAGGGGAATCTCCACCTGTTCAATCAAATCCCGTTCCAACTTACGAATCACCATGGAGTGGGCTTCAAGAAATCCCCGCCAAACCGCCAATTGCGCTTCATTTAACTCTGATCTCATGTCAAGATTTTACCCGCATTCAGTTTCTTCATCAACTGTTGACATTACAACTAATTGATGCTAAGTTATTGTAACTGTTCAGACTTGATGAGGTGAATTGGCTCAAAGCCGTTGGAAAAGCGCTGGCATGGCCGGGGGAGTTGTGGCATACCAGGGAGGTGGACACTGAACTAGACCTGAACGCGGCGAGTGGCGAAACTCTGCTGGAGATAATTGCCGGCCAGCGGGCAGTCATTGCCGATTTGCAAAGGCGGATTGGGGTTCTGGAATCCCATCCCAACCGGCGCGGGTCGTCGGGGATGCCGGGTAATCAGCCGCACTCCAGCCGGCAAGCGCCGGAGAAAAAGGAGCCCAGAAAGCCGCGCCGCCATGGCTTCGCCCGCCAGCGCATGACTCCTACCCGGCGGGTGGAGCATGCCGTGGCGGTCTGTCCCGACTGCGGGACTCACCTGAACGGCGGATGGGTACAGCGAACTCGGGAAGTCATTGAGCTACCTGGCTCCGGTAGAAGTGACCGAGCACGCCCTGGTAGCCCGCATCTGTCCGGTATGCCAGCGGCGCCGGCTGCCCAAAGAGGCCCTGCAGGGGGTGGTTCTGGGCCAGCAGCGCCTGGGGGTCAATCTGGTAAGCCTGATGGTGACCCTGCGGGAGGAGGGACGGTTGCCCATAAGAATCATCCAATGATACCTGGCAATGGTACCTGGAGAGCGTCCATCAGTTGCACCTGAGTGTTGGCGCCATCGTCGAGGCCGTCCATGGAGTAGCCCGTCAGGCTGAGACGGCGGTGCGAGAGGTGCTCGAGCAAGTCCGCGCCAGTCCCGTGGTGCAGGGCGACGAAACCGGCTGGCGCCAGGACGGGAGCAACGGCTATGTTTGGACCTTCAGCACTCCCAGCGAACGATACTTCCTGCGTCGGGGTCGGGATAAGGGGGTGGTGGATGAGGTGCTGGATTCCTCCTTCAGCGGAGTGTTGGTCAGTGATTTCTACGCGGCCTATAACCACTACCCGGGCCTGAAGCAACGGTGCTGGGCTCATCTGCTGCGGGATATCCATGACCTGAAAGGGTTGTACCCAGAAGACGCTGGGCTGGCTCAGTGGGCCGAGGCGGTTCACCAGGTCTACACGGAGGCCAAGGCCTCGGTCCTTCCCCGAGCCCAGCCAGGCCATCGCACCCAGCTAATGCTGGAGGAGAAACTAATGGTCTTGGCGCGGCCTTTCCTTAAAGATCCCCTGGCGGTTCAGGCCAAGCTCTGCCGGCGCATGGAACGGTTCATCAAGGAACTGTTTGTCTTCGTGTCGGACCCAGCCGTGCCCTCAGACAACAACGCCGCCGAGCGGAGCCTGCGGCATCTGGTAACCAGTCGCAAGATCAGCGGCGGCACCCGCTCAGGGCAGGGCGCCGACAGCAAGATGACCTTGGCATCCCTCTTTGGCACCTGGCGGGCCAGAGGTCTCAATCCCCTCCTGGAATGCCGCCGGTTGCTCACTTCCCCTCAACTCTGAACAGTTTCAAATTATTGTATGCGCAACAATAACCCTCCGGTTAGACGGAAAGATGCGAGAGGAGCCATAGTGTAGAATACTTTGACCAGGGCATACCAGCAGCGACGATCTTGATATAAAACGGGCCGCGAATAATGACCGCGAGGAGCAAATATGAAATTCAGAGCAATCAATCACATGGCATTGGTGACCAACGACATGGAAAACACGGTTCGGTTTTACCGGGACGTGCTTGGCATGCCCTTGGTGGCTACCTTGGGCAACCGGCCCGACAGCTATCCTATGCGGCACTACTTTTTCGAGATGGGGCCAAATAGCTGTATCGCGTTCTTCGAATGGCCCGGCTATGACAACGGGTTTTACAAACCGGCAGGACAGCCGTTCCGGGGTCCCTTGCAGTTCGACCACCTTTCCTTTGACCTGGAGACCGAAGACGAACTCCTGGAGTTGCAAGACCGTTTGGAAAAGGCCGGTGTGGGAGTGACCACGGTGATCGACCACAAGGTCATCCATTCCATCTACTTCCACGACAACAACGGCATCGCCTTGGAAGCTTCGGTGTGGATCACCGATCCTACCGGCCACGCTCCGGACTACTCCGATCCCATTGTGTTCCAAGACCCGGACCCGGTGCCCGCTTTGCGCGAGGAGATGGAGCGCGCCAGACTCATCGAGACCAGCTAGGAAAACGCCCCACGGACAACACCGTGGGAGCAGACCGGCAGCTTTGGCCAATAGAAACCAAGCCAACCTGGTGCTACTGAACGCCCGGGTCCTCATCCCCAAAAAGGGTCGAGGGTCCGGGCATTGTCATGATCAAAAAGAGGCGGTAGCGGTAACCGGAGACACCATCATCGCCGTCGGCGGCAACTCCCAAATCTCCGCTTTGGCCGGGCCCGGCGCCCGGAAGATCGACTGTGTAGACATGGCGCTGATACCGGGCATGGTGGACTCTCACTGCCACGTCCTGGCCATGGCGGCTTCTCTTAGCGGTCTCGATTGCGGTCCCGCGTCTGTATCATCGATACGCCAACTCCAGCAGGTCCTCAAAAAAGAATCCGGCGCAACGCCCCGGGGCGAGTGGGTGCGGGGATTCGGCTACGACGACGGCGCCTTCCCCGAGAACCGTCATCCCAGTCGCTGGGACCTGGACGCGGCAACGACTATCCGCCCGGTGCGGCTGGACCACCGCAGCGGCCACGCCTCCGTGCTCAACAGCCGAGGGCTGGAGCTGGCGGGCATCAACCGGGACACACCAGATCCGGTGGACGGCGTCATAGAAAGGGATCCAGCTTCGGGAGAACCCACCGGGTTGCTTCTGGAGATGGCTGGATTCCTGCGCCAACGGCTTGGAGCTACCCGCAGTCCCGGCGAATTCCACCGGGGCGTCGAATCGCTTAACAGGGAATTGCTGGCATACGGCATCACCTCCGTCCAGGACGCCGGTCCATCCAACGGCTTGCAGCGCTGGCAAACCTTCAACCAACTGAAAGAGCAGGAGCATTTAACCTGCCGCGTCACGATGATGGCCGGCGCCTCCCAACTGGCTGAATTTCAGCAATCTGGGTTAACCTGGGGATCAGGAGACATGCGGCTGCGGTTGGGTCATGCCAAGATCATGCTCACCCTCACCACTGGGAAAATGGGGCCTGACATCAACGCCCTTCGAGAATTGGTGGCGATTGCCCATGGCGCCGGCTTCCCGGTTGCCATCCACGCGGTGGAGCAAGAGGCGGTCGAAGCCGCGGCACAAGTCATTGAATCAGAGCAGGCAGCGCATCCCACCGGCGTGCCTCCGGATCGTATCGAACACTGCGCCGAATGTCCTCCCGAATTGGTGGAACTTGTCCGGCGGTCCGGCGGATCGGTCGTGACCCAGCCGGGTTTGATCTATTGGCAAGGAGACGAATACAACAAAAGGGTCGAACCGTGGCTGCTGGCTCACCTATATCCCGTGGGCGCCCTGGCGCAAGCTGAGATCCCCGTAGCTTTTGCGTCCGACGCTCCCGTGACAAGCCCCAATCCGTGGCCTGCTATCCATGCGGCGATTACCCGGGCGGCCCGTTCCGGCGCGGCGGTCCCGCCTCGACAGCAAGAAGGCGAGGCTGACTCCCAGAAAGTTACAGTTGGAGAAGCACTAACAATGTATACCGAGGCCGGAGCCAGGTCCGAGGGTAGCCAACGCAAGAAAGGGACCATAGAAACCGGGAAGCTGGCCGACCTAGTCCTGCTCGACAAGAACCCATTCGAATTGGAAGGCGCTGACCTGGCGAAAATACGGCCGGTGATGACCATCGTTGGCGGGAAGGTCGTCTGGGAGAGATGAAGGCGGGGAGCGGAACCGCCGCCACCGGTCTCATCGGATTTTTCAATCGAGAAAAACCCGGCTTTCCGCATCAGGCTGGCCGGTTGCTTAGTGGACACGGCACAACGCCCGGCGTTACCATTTTAGAGAGCATACCACCGAGTGGACTCCCGCCGTTGCACGACATTCCGGCCTACCGGTAGTCATCCAGTCGGTAGTCATCTAATCGGTAGTCAACCAAAAGGAGAACCCAAGGCAACATGCCACTGGTATCGGCCTATGACCTGTCAGTAAGCTACGGCACTGACCTGATCTTTGAAAACCTCAACCTGGACATCCACGAGCGCGCCCGCATAGGCATCGTCGGACCCAACGGCGGCGGTAAGACATCGCTGCTCCGGGTCATCGTGAAAGAGCTTGAACCCAACGCCGGCCGGGTGCAATGGTCCCGCGGCCTTCAGGTAGGATACGTTTCCCAGAACCCGGAGCCATCCAACGGTAGCACGCTAAATGACGAGGTCGCCGCAGCGTTTCACCGGCTGCTGTCATTGGAGCAGGGTATGGAAGCCAGCGCTTTGGAGCTGGAACGGGCGGGCAACGGCAAGCACCCCCAGGCCGAAGAACGTTACGCCACCCAATTAAGGGAGTATGAGGCCCTAGGCGGGTATACCTACCAGAATGACATGGAACGAATGGTGGACGCCCTCGGCCTGGGCCCCGAGGCGTTGGAAACCCAGTCATCATCGGCCAGCGGGGGGGAGAGAACCCGCGCCGCTTTGGCCCGCGCCCTCTTGAGCCGGCCCGGCCTTCTTGTTTTGGACGAGCCCACCAACCACTTAGACCTTAAAGGCGTGGCCTGGTTGGAGGGCTTTTTGGATAAGCTCCCATCGGCCGTGGTGGTGGTTTCCCATGACCGTTATTTCCTGGAGCGGACGATCAATCAAGTTTGGGAGCTGGACCACGGCCGGCTGGAAACCTTCCCCGGTAGATACGCCGCCTATCAGGATTTGAAAGAGGAGCGGATCCGCCGCCAGCAGCTGGAGTTCAAGCAACAGCAGGAGTACATCGCCAAAGAAGAAGCGTTCATTCGCCGGTACCGCGCCGGGCAAAGGGCAATGCAAGCCCGGGGACGAGAAACGCGGCTAAACCGCCTGGAACGGGTGCGGCGCCCGGAAAACGACACCGCGATATCGGTCGCCGGCCTATCCGCCTCACGCACCGGCCAGGTGGTTCTGAGCACCCACGGGTTGGCCGTGGGTTTTATCGAGGGCGATACCCAAACCCGGCTTTTGTCTGTGGCGCCGGATTTGAAACTAGAACGAGGCTCCCGCGTCGCCCTGATCGGCGACAACGGCGTTGGCAAGACTACATTCATCAAGACCATCTTGGGCCTCACCCCTGCATTGGGCGGCTCGGTGGAACTGGGCCATAAAGTCTCCGTGGGCTATTACCGCCAAGGCCTCGAAGACCTTCCCAACGACTCCACGGTTCTGGACGCGCTCTTAGACGTAAAGAACATGCCCTTTGGGGAGGCGCGTTCCTACCTGGCGCGTTTCTTATTTCAGGGAGAGGACGTTTTTAAACAAGTTGGTTCTTGCAGCGGTGGAGAACGCAGCAGGCTGGCGCTGGCTTGTTTGATGACCACCGAGCCCAATTTGCTGATCCTGGACGAACCGACAACCCATTTCGACATACCAAGCCGGGAAGCCCTGGAACAGGTGCTGTTGGGGTACAACGGGACCATATTATTGGTGTCCCACGACCGCCATTTCGTCTCTCTGTTGGCGGAGCAACTATGGGTGGTGGGTCAAGGGTCGGTCACGTTATTCCGGGGCACATTCCCGGAATGGGTCGAGGCGCAATCCGCTCCGGCGAAACAGGCCACCGGCAGGGAAGATTCGCGGCCGCCCCGGAAATCGCCCAGCGATCTAAAACAATCCAACATGACTTCCGGCAGGACTTCCCGGCCTAACCCAATGACGGAAGAGCTTCTGCTTCAAGCCATCGCCAAACTAGAAAGCCGAATGGTTGAAATAGAAGGCGAGTTGGAGCAGGCAGCCCAAGATCAAGACTTAACGGCCGTGGCCAACCTGGGGCAGGAATACGAGGAAACCGAGTCTGAATTGGAGCGGACGTTGGAGAAGTGGGGCGGATAGGCCGTATCTATGTGGTTTAGACAGCCTGGGTCAGGTGTATACAGGCAGAAATGTTCTCTAAGTTAAGCAGGTTCTAAGCCGAGGCTGTGGTTCGAAAAGCCTGTCCTGAGTCCTTCGGCTTCGCTCAGGGTAAACTCCGCCGAAGGGCTCACCATGAGTGGAGGATGCTAGTTTGAGTTGCCGGCTTCAACTTCCGACTTTCCGCGAGAGAAATGCAGTCAACTAATGCCGCTCATCTTGAGCCTGTCGAAGGACCGGCACCCCAGATCCAGCCTAGCCAGACGATTCGATATAGGCTCTAGTGGCTGCGCTCCCAGATGAAATCAGCCAACACCATCAGCGACTTACGCGATTCGCAGTCTGGCAGCGACTCCAGCGCTAGGCACGCGTCATCGCAGTATTCCCGAATCACTCCGTAGCAGTCGTCCACGATGGATGAATTGTTGATCATCTCAAGGGCGCGGCTTACCCTTCCATCGGGCTCCCGGTCTTTGAACAACTCGCGAATCGGGTTGTCGTCGGGATAGCGCTCCATCAGCATGATGGTCGGCAACGTCATCACTCCTTGCAACAGATCATTACCCACCGGCTTTCCCAAGGCATCGGAATCGCCACGGACATCCAAAAGATCGTCAACCATCTGATACGCCATTCCTATCTTGTAAGCGTAGTCGCGCAGAGTTTGCACATGAGCCTCGGGAGCTCCCCCCAGCACCGCTCCGGTCTCGGCCGCCGTGCAAAACAGAGACGCCGTCTTTCGATAGATGCGGTCGTGGTAAACGTCCCGCGCTTGTTGGGAGTCAAATGCGTTGAAATACTCCACCAGTTCGCCGCTGGCCAGGTCCATGATGGTTTCCGAGAACCGGCGGATCACCCGCACGTTGCCGGTGTCGCACACAAATGTGGCCGCGGTGGCGAAGACATAGTCGCCAAAAAGCACTGCTACGTGTGGACCCCAAAGGTTGGTGACGGTGGCTTTCCCCCGGCGCAGGTCCGAGTTGTCCACCGTGTCATCGTGGATCAACGTGGCCAGGTGGAGCAATTCGATGGCGCTGGCCATGATCACGGGATTTTCCGGGTCTCCCCCATGAAAACCGGCCGCAAGCAACGTCACCGCTGGGCGGATGCGCTTGCCTCCCTTGGCCAAAACGTAATCCAGCAGCGGACCCAAGTAGGGAGCGTCGGTTTGCGCGAGTGTGTTCAGCCGTTCGTCAACCTGATGAAGCAGAGGTTGAATCGGGGCGTAGATAGACGCCGTCCGCTGGTCTAACCCTTCCACCAAGCCTCCCCCTAAACCGCTTCAGCGCCCAGCCGCTGTGATTCTATGTCGGCAACCGATGTATCGAGTTTGGTGTAAAGGGGAGCAGGCATTCTGAGAGGACCACCGGGCCTGATGGCGTCGATCAATGCGTCAAAGTCCCAACTCTGTTCTTCGATGCGCCCGTCAAACCCGAGAAACCCGTGCAGTTGTTGGGCGCTGAATGGCATAAAGGGAGAGAGGATCAGCTTCAGACAATTGATCACCTTGATAGCGGTAAGCAGTGTGGCGGCGGCTTCATCCCGGTCAGTCTTTATGGACTTCCACGGGGCTTTGGCGTCCAAATACCGGTTGGCCGCCTGAGCCAGGCCAAACGCGTGGCCGATGCCAGCCTTAAAGTGGCAGTCGCTTATGCTCTGGCCAACTGACTCCATGGCCAAGCGAGCCGTGTCGATCATGGCCAGGTCGGCCTCGTCCATAGACCCTGAAGCGGGCACCTGGCCGTCGAAGTTTTTGTAGGTGAATGACAGGACCCGATTGACCAGGTTGCCATAAGTGGCAACCAATTCATCGTTGTTCCGGCGGACGAATTCGGACCAAGAAAAGTCGGCGTCGCCGGATTCGGGCATGTTGATCGAGAGTAGGTAACGCAACGGATCGGGGTCGTACCGGTCCAGATAATCAGGCGCCCAAACCGCCCAGTTCTGGCTGGTGGAAAACTTTCTGTTCTCCAAGCTCAGGAACTCATTGGCGGGAACGTCGAAAGGCAAGTTAAGCCCGCCGTAGGCCATCAACATCGCGGGCCAAATGATGGTATGAAAAGGTATATTGTCCTTTCCTATGAAGTAATAGGATTTGGTGGACTCGTCTTTCCAGAAAGGCTCCCAGGCGTCGGCCTGGCCGGAGTTTTTGGCCCACTCTATGGCGGCCGAGAGGTATCCGATAACCGCCTCAAACCACACGTAGATCCGTTTATCCTCGTACCCTTCGACGGGCAGGTCAATCCCCCAGTTCAAGTCTCGTGAGATGGCCCGGTCATGCAGGCCGTCCTCCAGAAATCGCCGGGTGAAGTTGAGAACGTTGGGGCGCCAACCGGTTTGCTGGCGCACCCATTCCAAAAGAGGCTCCTGAAAGGCTGAAAGCTTGAGGAAAAAGTGTTCCGACTCCCGGAACTCCGGCGTAGTTCCCGATAGAACGCACCGGGGTTGCACCAGGTCTTGAGGGTCAAGGGTGCGGCCGCAGGTCTCACATTGGTCGCCCCGGGCCCGGTCGGCGCCGCAGTGGGGGCAGACGCCCTCGACGAAACGATCAGCCAAATACCGGTCGCAATCGGGGCAGTAAGCCAACAGCATGTTGTCCATATATATATGTCCCTGGTCCAGCAATGAGCGAAAGATTTTCTGGACCACTTCCCGGTGGTTGGTGGTTTGGGTGGATGTGAACAGATCGAATGAGATGCCCATCCTCTCCCAACTGTCCAGAAAAACAGCATGGTAACGGTCCACTACGTCCTTGGGCTCGATCCCTTCCTGCTCGGCGCGGATGGTTATGGGGGTGCCGTGGCTGTCGCTGCCCGAGACCATCAAGACTTGATTACCCTTCAACCGGTGGTAACGGGCAAAGATATCTGCTGGCAGATAGCAACCAGCCAAGTGGCCCAAGTGCAACGGGCCATTGGCATAGGGCCAGGCGACACCAATGAAGATTCGTTCTGCCAAAGGGAGACGTCCTAGTACAAAAGCTGTGTAGAAAAGCCTGCTGAATTTCCGTGATTTAGTCGCGATACGAATTACGTCACGGGATGATTTATCATATCATAATCCTCTAGGAGTGGTCGGAGAGAGTCTGTAATATAGCAGGGCCTTTTCATTCTCCTGCCTGGCAGGTAAAGCCCATCATGTCGAAAGCTTCGCTGAGATGGGCATTGTGGCGGCGTAGGGCAGCGGCTACGTTGGAATGCCCAGCCCGACGTACCAAGCTGATGACCAGGTTCCGCAGGCCCGCCAGAACCTGTGGGGCGGCCCCAGTGCGCACCTGAGAGCGGTCCTCGTCGAAGGTCACATCCCGTACCCAGTGGTGGCGGTTCTCGATGCCCCAGTGCCCACGGGAAAGGCTCAACAATCGCCTGGCATCGGCATCAGTGGCTGGAAGACTGCTAATTGCATAGCTCACAGCCACCTGTTTCTTGCCCT
>CBDDEJ010000004.1:0-283382 GCA_965226915.1 Dehalococcoidia bacterium | reverse complement strand
AGGATGGGAGTGGGCGCCGACTCGGCCATGGCCATCACCGCCCTCGAAGTGTTGAACGAGATGGGCGCCGGACCGCCGGTCTCGGTTACGTACACCAGGCTGCCCAGATCGACTCCGGACACCGATGCCACCTGCTCAGCTTTGGCCATCATGTCCTCAATGGCCGCCACCCTGGCCTGGTCTTGCAGTTCCTTGGCGTCTTCAATGGTGAAACTCACGCTTTGGAATCTGGTCAAGTCCCCGCCGGCGTCGGTGACCCGGTCAATCACCTCTCCCACGTTATCCAGGTCGCGTACATTCACGGTCAACTGGTTGGTGACTTGGAACCCCATCAAAACCTGCTCGTACTCTACGAAGCATTCTTCTTTGGGCACGGGTTGTCCCAGAGTGATGGGTTCGACTGCGATGTCTGGACCGCCGACACGGTTGGCTTCCACGGCCACGATTTCGCGGACTGAATCCGGAAAGGCCGGTTGGATCGAACTCGATGAACCCTGGCTGGCCGTTACGCAGCGGGTGACTTGCTGCCGCGTGTACCGGGGGAAAATATTGAAAGTCCTGGTTTGGATGTCTTCCCGGGCGACTCCCTGGGATTCCAGCGCCGAGATAGTTGCGGCCATCGCCTCGGCGGCTTGGGAACGGGATTCTCTGACGGTCTCGGCCAGGGCTTCCACTCCCAGGTTCAGGATGGCCAGGTCGGGGGTTCCACTGGCCTCGCCGGTTCCGCTTACCCAGATCCCTGCATTCCCATTGGCGGCCGCCGTATATGCGGTCCGTATTTCTGGTGAAGCCGGCCCAGCGGGCAATGCGGCGGGATTAGATCCTATTCCTGGTTGATTGGAGACGGATTGGACTCCTTCGTTGCCGAGGGCCGGCTGGTTGGAGCAAGCCAACAGCGCCAGCATTCCTACAGCCAATGCCATAACGGCGAATAATCCTTTGCCTTGCGTGATGATCCCGGTCATTTCGTCCTCCTATGATTCGTTCCCGGTCTTTACTATCTCCGGGCTTGGTTGGCCTTATTGGATGGATTCAGTGGTCAACGCGTTGTCCTGAATATAAGACGAAGCTTGTGGCGGAAAAGTTCCCAGTTGTTGCAAAGTCACAGAACCCCAGGCTTCTGCAGGCACGAGTCGAAGCTAGAAACGGCGGCTGGCCCGGCGGCTCAGATAGAATACCGCGGTTAATGACAACAACATGATGGCGGCCAACGCTTCGAGCAACCGCCACACCAGCGGCGTTCCCGGGGTTTCGATGGCGATGCGATCATCTTCGGCCGGCGGCGCTTCATCGGCTATGGTGGATGCCGCAGCCCCTGAATTGGGGGCCTCGGTTGCCGGCGCCGCATCTCGCGAGGGCAGGGTCTCGACGGTCTCCGGCTGGGCGTCCGAGGCTTTCTGCAAAAAGATTGGTGTCGCCTCTTCGATGGCAGAGGGTTGGCCGGCCCGTTCCAGCGGCGCGGTTTCATCGGATTGCCCGACTTTCGCCACAGCGACGGCTACCGACTCGCTTTGCGCCGCCGAGAGGGCTGGGGTCTTTTCGCTGGTTGCATCTCCGTATTTTCCCCCGGTTGATTCTGTTGACGTATCCGACTGCGACCCCGCTTCAACAAGCGCCTGAGCTTGCATCTCCGCTACCGCCGCTTGGGTCTGCGAATCGGCAGCGGGTGCGGCTTCAACTCGCGCCGCCTCGGGCGCCGCCCCTTGGGCCTGGGTTTCGGCTGCTAAGGGCGCCGGACCTTCCATCGCAGCCGCGGAAGGCGCAGTTGCCGGAGGCGCCTCAGCCGCCGCCGCCGCTGCTGGCGCTTCAACCTCCGATTCTTTTTGGACTTGAACCACAAGCTCATCGGCGGGCTGAGAGAAACTTTCGACTCGGGCGGCTGCTTGCGCGCCGGCCTGGGCATCGGCGTCCTGGACCGGGGATTCCGATTCGGGGGACGGGCTAGCCGTGGCTGCGGACTTCAATGCCGCAGCGCCGGGGGCCGCGGCGCCGGACGGGGCCACCAGACCAGAAGCATCCATGGAAACCAACACGGCCAGGACCAGCGCGGCCACGGAAGCGGCGCCGGCGTAGGCCCACTGGGGCACGCGGAATGGGGATACGGCACGGCGTTGGTAGACTACTGCTGGAGATGCGACTGGAGGCGCGGCCATGACGAAACTGCGCCGTGGGGCGAATACGGGCAATTGCCGCAGGGCCGCTACCGTGGCCCGCAGACTCTCCATCTCTTCGCGGCAATCCGCGCACGTGGACATGACCCTTTCCAGCCGTTCCCTGGTCTGGGACCGCAACCGGCCGTCCAGGAACTCGCTGAGAGTCTTCGGAGAGATATGCCTATGTCCAAATCCTAGTATTCCCATGATGCTAATTCTCTTGACGGAACCGGGAGGGTAATAGTTCCGCTTGTTGCCGAAGGAAATCTCTAAGGCCACGGCGTCCCCGGCTGACCCTGGATTTTACCGTACCCAGCGAACAGGTCATGGATAGGCTGGCTTCTTCGTAACTGAAACCTTGGACGTCAACCAGAAGCACCGCCAACCGTTGTTCTTGAGGGAGGGAATTTAGTCCAGATTGGATCGCCCGGTTGAGCTCACCCCTTTCGGCGTGGTCTTCGGGAGACTCTTCGGTCGAAGGTATGTCTAGCGCCGATGGGACCGAATCGGGGTCGTCGAAATCGCTGGACAGCGGGTCGAGGGGCAGAGTGGGCCGCGATCTCTGGGATCGCAGCATGTCGCGGCACCGGTTGGCCACGATGCGCATGAGCCAAGCGGCCAGGTTGTCGCCCCGGAACTGGCGAAAGGCCCGGTAACCCGACTCCAGAGCTTCCTGCATGGCGTCTTCGGCCAGGTTCCAATCGTTGAGAATACGGCAGGCCAAGTTATAGGCCTGGGTTTGGTAGGTCTCGATGATGCAGTTGAAGCAGCTGGTCTGACCGTTGCGGTCTTGGACCAGCAGCGGACTATGGGTTGCGGTTGTTTCGGGATGTATCACCGGTCCAGGCACTTACCCTTGAAGCGAGACCCGGCCATCCAATAGGGCGCGGGACATCACGAACTTATGAATCTCCGACGTGCCGCCGCCGATGCGGGCGTGGCGCAGCAGCAGATACCAGTGGGCAATGGGCATGTCCAGGCTTTCCCCCAGGCTTTCCCCCAGGCCACCGAAGACCTGCATGATCTTGTCGATGCTCCGCCATCCCCACTCGCCGGCGCAATACTTGATCATGGACGCTTCCACCCTCACGTCTTCCCCGTCGTCGGCACGGGCGGCCGTCTCCCGGGTCAACGCGCGAAGGTTCATGATGTCCACGTACACGTCTGTAAGCATCCATTGGATGGCCTGCCGGTCGGCTATGGGGCGCCCGTAGGTGATCCGTTGTTTGGCCCATTCAATGGCCATCTCCAAGGCTCTTGTCAGGATACCCAGAGCCATCGACCCTCTGAGCAGACGGTCGTGATGGACCAGCCACTGTTGACCCAGGGAAAAACCCTGACCCACTTCACCCAGCACCTGGGTTTGGGGGACCCGCACGTTGTCCAGGTGAATGAAATCTTGATGCGACTTGGTGGGCGTGGTCCAGATTCGAATGGGCTCGAAGGTCATTCCAGGGGTGGGATTGTCTATGATGAACATGGTGATGCCGCCCCGCTGTCGTTTCTCTGGGTCGGTCACCGCTTGAACCAAGAGAAAGTCGGCCGAAGAGCCACCGGTGATGAACATCTTCGTGCCGTTGAGGATCCAATCGTCGCCGTCGGCCACGGCCCTCGTTTGCATTATGCCGCCGGGGTCCGACCCGGCCTGTGGCTCCGTCTGGCCAAATGCGTAGTACAGGTCTCCCTGTATAGAGGGAGACAGGTATTTCTCCTCCTGCTCCGGAGTGCAGGCGGCGATCATCATCATGGGCACCGGCGAGGTGGGCAGTTGGACGATGCTCCGGTGCACCTCTTCGTCCAGCATGGCGTGGCCCAGCGCGCCCATTCCGCCGCCGCCGTATTCCTCAGGCACGAAGGAAGTATAGATGCCAGTTTCTTTTGAGATACGGGTCAACCGGTCCCATTTTTGCTGGTCGAGACTGCCCACAATGCCTTGCACCGACTGGGCAACGCCCCTGGGCCCGCCGTCGTGGACCCCTTCCTGCGGAGGGTGGGCCAGGTACTCAGACTCGAGGGGCAAACATTCGTCCCGGACGATCTGACGGATGGTGTTTTTCAAACCTTCCAGCTCGGGAGTGATGTATCGTGATGCGGGCATTCATTTACCTCGTGCAATGTGGAATCCCAGACGTTGGGCAAAGCCGAACCTGTATGGGGACGGACCGTTCGGGATTTCGTGATTTTATACTTTCAAATTATTGAACGAAAGAACATTCCCGCCGGGAGCATTCCGCTGGCGCCGCTTCGAGGGCTTTCGTATATCGCCATGTTAGAATATAGGCCGTTTCACGGCCGGTTGACTCCCGCTGAAAATCCCTAAATCAGGCAATTCCGGCCATTTCTTCCAAAATGCGGTAATCATGCAATCTGGGCAATCAACAGAATTCCGCAACCTTCCCAACGTTAACAGCGTCCTGGCCAATGAAGCTGTGGCGGACTTGGCCGCCGATTTCCAAAGAGAGTTGTTGGTGGACCTGGTTAGGGAGGAGTTGGATGCGGCCAGGGACGGCATTCGCCGGGGGTTGGATGCTCCAACCGTGGCAATGGTGGCCGAGGCGGTCCGCAGCCAGTTGACCGGCATGACCAGGCAGCAACCCCGCCGGGTCATCAACGCCACTGGCGTCATCTTGCACACCAACCTCGGGCGTGCTCCATTGAGCCCTTCGGCTGTGGAAGCGATGCAGGCGGCGGCTGCGGGCTACACCAACCTGGAGTTGGACCTGAGCGACGGGCGGCGAGGTTCGCGCCAGGCGCACCTGCAAGCATTGATACGCCGGTTGACCGGCGCCGAAGCGGCATTGGCGGTCAACAACAACGCTTCGGCCATGTTGCTGGGTCTTTCGGCTTTGGCTTCGGGCAAAGAAGTGGTGGTCTCCCGGTCCGAGGCGGTGGAGATCGGCGGCGGCTTCCGCGTGCCCGATGTATGCCGCCAGAGCGGCGGGGAGTTGGTGGATGTGGGAACCACCAACCGGACCTACATCCGAGACTACGAAGATGCGGTTACGGGGAACACTGCCGCCTTTTTGAAGGTCCATGCCAGCAACTTTCGCGTTGAGGGTTTCACCCACACAGTGGAGCCGGCGGAATTGGTGGAGTTGGGCGAAAAAACGGGTGTGGCTGTGCTTCACGACGAGGGCAGCGGCTGTTTGTTGCCCACAGAGCGATACGGGCTGGCCCATGAGCCAATGCCCCAAGAGAGCATTGCCGCCGGGGTTGGATTGGTGTTTTTCTCTGGTGACAAACTGCTGGGCGGCCCCCAGGCGGGAATCGTGGCTGGTACGGAAGAATTGGTTGGCCGCCTTGCCCGGCATCCCTTAGCCCGTGCGGTCAGGATTGACAAACTCAGCATGGCGGCTCTCACGGCCACGCTGGTCCACTACCTGCGAGGTGAAGCGGAGGTTGAGATTCCCATCTGGCGCATGATATCTACTCCGCCTGAGCAGATAAGGGAACGCGCCGCCAAATGGCGGTCCACGTTGGAGCAACCGGCCCAGGTCGAACCCAGCCGGTCGGCAATCGGGGGCGGGAGTCTGCCCGGAGAGACACTGGCTTCCTGGGTTTTAGCCTTGGATTGCAACGGCGCATCGGGTGGACCTCCGGGGGTCATGGAAAGGCTCAGACGTTGGGACCCGCCGGTGCTTGCTAGGGTGGAAGAAGACCGGGTTTTGCTGGACCCGCGGACGGTGCTGCCGAACGATGAGGAAGACCTAATGGCGGCCGTGACTTCGGCCTTGGCCGATTAGGCACTTCAAATCCAGTGCATTTGGGCATGGGACGCCTTATTCTGAAATACGCCTGGGGACGGGCAGAGACCGCCAGGCAAACCGGTGAAAGTGGATGACTGATTATCTTTTGGTGCATGGCGCGGGACAGGGCGCTTGGAGTTGGGGAAAAGTCTGGGGCCATCTGACGGCCCCTTTGGAACACCCTCCGCGGTTATACGCCCGCCGCCCAGCGAACCGGGTATGCACCCTGGACCTACCGGGGCATGGCGCCGACGCGGGAGGGGACACGGCCCAGGTGCGGATGGAGGAGTGCGTCCACTCCATCGTCCGGGCTGTGGAACGGGGAGGCCTCAAGGACCTGGTGATGGTGGGCCACGGGTTCGCGGCAAGCCTGATCATTCAGGCCGCATCCCGATTGCCGGAGCCGCCAAAACGGCTGATCTTGGTGGCAGGGGTAGTTCCGCCCGGTCAAAAAAACATGCTGTGGGCCCTGCCACGGCGCACACGGACTTTGTTTACTCTGCTGGATGGCTTGAGCAAACTTTCACGTCAAGACTTGAAATTGCCGAAGGCGGTGGTCGGGTCTGTGCTTTGCAATGGAATGGGGCCAATGGATGTGGTGGAGGTCCTGGGCCTCTTTGGACCGTTGCCAACCCGCCTTCTAAAGACCAAGGTCCCTTTGGAAGATGCGGATCTGCCGTGTCCCGTCACATACATACAGCTGACTCAGGATAAGCTGGTGCCACCCGATGTCCAGCACAGAATGGCGCAACGGGTTCCCGGCGTTGATATCGTTCCCCTGGATTCTTGCCATCAGGTAATGTTGAAAAATCCCCGGGAAATGGCCGACGTGTTGCTGCAATTCGCCTGAGTTAGAATTTCCCGGAATGGTCCCAAAATTAAGCCCTTTCTCCGGTTTTAGAGAAAGGGCTTAATCATTTGCGTTGGACGCCGGCGTAGGCGGATGGGTGATTGGAGACCGGTTAAAACTCGCCGTGGCTATGTCCATGCCCATCGTCATGGTCATGCTCTTCTTCCTTGTCGGTTATCAAGGATTCGGAGGTGAGGATCATCCCAGCAACGCTGGAGGCGTTTTCCAAGGCTATCCGGGACACCTTTGCCGGGTCCAGAATCCCCTTCTCCAATAGGTCTCCAAATTCATCTTTGGCGGCGTCGTATCCGAATGTTGACGACGCGTTGCGCTGGACCTCTTCTAATACGACGGGGCCGTCCCGGCCGGCGTTTTCGGCGATGATGTTCATCGGCGTCCGCAGCGCCTGGGCCAAGATAGTTGCCGCAACTTGTTCGTCCTGGTCGAGTTTGATGTTTTCCAGCACGGCCGAAGCCCGCACGTAAGCTACCCCGCCTCCCGGAACGATGCCTTCGTCCAAGGCGGCTCTGGTGGCCGCCAAAGCATCATCCACCCGCTGTTTCCGCTCTTTCAATTCCGGTTCCGTGTGGGCTCCCACCTTGATGACCGCAACGCCGCCGGAGAGTTTGGCTATGCGCTCTTGGAGCTTTTCTTTGTCGTACTCCGAAGTGGTCTCATCCAGTTGAACCTGGATTTGGTCCACCCGGCCCTTGATGGTCGTGGGGTCGCCCTTTCCGTCAATTACGGTTGTCTTGTCCTTTGTGGTTTCAACCCGCCGCGCCTCGCCCATATCGGCTACGGTGACCTGGTCAAGTTTGCGGCCCGTATCTTGAGAAATGACCTGTCCGCCGGTGAGGATGGCGATATCTTCCAACATGGCCTTGCGGCGGTCACCGAACCCGGGGGCCTTAACGGCCAAGCAGCCCAGGGCGCCCCGCATCTTGTTCACCACCATTACGGCCAATGCTTCACCTTCCACATCTTCGGCGATCACGACCAGGTTTTTCGACACCTGTAGGACCTTTTCCAATAAGGGAACGAGGTCGGCCGTGGAGGATATCTTCTGATCGGTCACCAAGATGTATGGATCTTCTATTATGGATTCCATCCGCTCCGGATTGGTGACGAAGTAAGGGCTGATATAACCGCGGTCGAAATTCATTCCCTCGACAAACTCGGTCTCAGACTCAATGCCCTTGCTCTCTTCCACGGTTATCACGCCGTCGCGACCCACTTTTTCCATCACGTCGGCCAACATATCACCGATTTCCGCGTCGTCGGCGGCGATGCCGGCGATCTGGGCCATGTGGGCTCGGCCTTCCACCGGTATCGAGAGTTTTTTCAACTCGGCAACCACGGCCGCGACCGACTTGTCCAGGCCATGCTTTAGGGCCATTGGGTCGGTGCCGGCGGCCACGTTTCTCATTCCATTCCGCACGATGGACTGGGCCAGCACGGTGGATGTGGTGGTGCCGTCGCCGGTGGAGTCGTTGGTCTTGGTCGCCGCCTCTTTGATGAGTTGGGCGCCCATGTTCTCAAATGAGTTTGGCAGCTCCACCTCTTTGGCGATGGCGACGCCGTCGTTGGTCACGACAGGGGCGCCCCACTTTTTCTCCAGGATGACGTTTCGACCCTTAGGGCCCAGGGTCAAGCGAACTGCGTCGGCCACCTGGTCTATGCCGCGAAGAAGGGCCTGTTGCGCCTCTTCATTATTGATAATTTCTTTGGCTGGCATTCTGGGAATCCTCCTGCTGTCTCCGGAATTGCTTGATCGGCTTACTAGATTAAGAGATCTTGGCCAGGACGTCGCCCGCCGCCATGATCAACATGTCTTCGCCGTCCACCGTGATTTCGGTTCCGGCGTATTTGGAGTAGATAACCTTGTCGCCCGTCTTAAGGTCCATACCCAGCAGCTTTCCGCTTTCGATACGCCTGCCAGGACCGGCGGCTACGACTTCACCTTCCTGGGGCCGTTCTTGGACTGTGTCGGGCAAGATTATTCCGCCTTTGGTTACCTTAGCTTCGTCGGTGGGACGAATTACCACTCGGTCGGACATAGGGCTTAGCTGGCTCACTGAATCTATACTGGTAGTCATAATTCATCCTCCAGCTTACAGGATAGATGCAGTGTTTCCGGCGGTCAAGCGGTCGTTCGGCGAATGACCTCATTTGAGATTGTGGGCCGTGCTAGACTGGGCCATGGTTCACCAGGATACCCGCACCTACACCGCCGATCTGCATCTGCACTCAAGATACGCCTACGCCACCAGTGAACAGCTCTCGTTAGAAAACCTGGCCGCTTGGGCCAAAATCAAAGGAATCGACCTTTTGTCCAGCGCGGATTTCACCCACCCGGCGTGGTTGCAGGAGCTGCGGCAGGGGTTGGTGGAGGCCGGAACCGGGCTTTTCGAACATAACGGAGTAAAGTTTGTCTTGGGCGCCGAGGTCAGTTGCGTATACCGTCAGGCAGGCCGTGGCAGGCGGGTTCATATGCTGGTGTTCGCTCCGGATATGGCCACCGTGGAGTTATTGAACGCTAAATTGGGCCGCCACGGAAATCTGGCTTCCGATGGGCGTCCGGTCTTGGGGTTGTCCGCCCGCGACTTTGTGGAATTGGCGCTGGAATCCAACCCGCAATGCCTGGTCATCCCCGCCCACATCTGGACTCCGTGGTACGGGATTCTGGGATCAAAATCAGGATTCGACTCCCTGGAAGAGTGTTTCCTAGACCTGACTCCCCACATCCACGCGGTGGAAACAGGTCTTTCCAGTGACCCGGCCATGAATTGGATGATCCCAGAGTTGGCCGGGCGAACCATCGTTTCCTTCTCCGACGCCCACTCTTTGGCCAAGCTGGGACGCGAAGTCACGGTATTCCAAGGTGAGTTGAGTTACCGGGGATTAGCCAGCGCCCTTGCTAGCCAAGGGGTCGGCTATACTGTGGAATTTTATCCTGAAGAGGGCAAATACCATTTCAGCGGACACCGGAAATGCGGCGTTCGGCAGGGAACCCAAGAGACTTTGGGTTCCGACGGGCGGTGCCCGGTGTGTGGCCGACCTATGACCCTGGGCGTCTTGCACCGGATGGCCGCCATGTCGCAGAGGGATACACCGGAGGCGCCACCGGCAGACATACGGGAAGACTTAACTGGCGGCGGCATGGTCTCATCGCCCCTGGGAAGACCGCCTTTTGTCAGATTGCTTCCGCTGCAAGAAATAATCTCTCAAACCGTAAAATCTGGGGTGGCCAGCAAACGGGTTCAAAAAGAATACCATCGTTTGGTCGCGGAGTTGGGCAGTGAACTGGATATCCTCATCCGATCGTCATCCTGCGATTTAGCGCGGGCGGGAGGAGAACAACTAGCCCGGGCGGTGCTGAGGGCAAGAGCGGGTGAAGTCCAGGTGGAACCTGGCTACGATGGTGTTTACGGCAGCGTGGATGTATTGCAATCTAAAGATTATAGCTAGGGGTCAAGGGGTGGCAGAGGCTAAGGCTAGTACTCAGTCATGTTTGGAATCAAAGGGATAGAGGCGGTGCAGTTTGGTTCGGGCGTCATGGGTGTTGAAGCGCCAGTTGATGGTAGCTTGGGCGGTGTTGCGCTCCGTAACCAGGGCCTGAACCTCCCGCCCGAGAGCTTCCTCGTCGGGGAGTCGCTGTCTGAGGCAGGAGCGGGACAGTACGCTGAACTCGATTTCCGCCATATTCAACCAACTCCCGTGCTTGGGGGTGTAGTGGAACTCCAGCCGTTTGGCAATCCGCCGGGCCTCTGCCGCCGGGAACGCCTCGTACAGCGACGCCATGCGGTGAGTGTTCAGGTTGTCCAGGACGACCCGGACCACCTCGACCTCCGGATAGGCCTCGTCCACCAGCCATCGCATCTGTTGGGCAAAGTCCTCCATCGTGCGCCGTTGGGTCACCGCCACGTGCCGCCACCCGGCCTGCGGCTCACAGGTCAGGAACAGGTTCCGTGTGCCCTCGCGCCGATACTCGTAGTCCTGCCGCAGCGGAATTCCGGGCCGGGGCGGCAGAGCCGGCCGCGTCTGGGCCAACAACTGGGTGGAGGTCTCGTCAAAGCAGACCACCGGCCTTCGCGGGTCATACGGCTCCTCGTATAAGTCCAGCACTTCCTCCATGTGCGCCACGAAGTCGGCGCTCACCTTGGGGATGCACCACTCTTTCTTCTGCCACGGCTTGAGAGCGTTTTTTTGAGCCGCTGGCGCACCCCTTCATGGGACATGGAGGACGCCAACCCCAACTCGACCACCTTGCCAGCCAACAGGCGCAGGGTCCAGTGGTCATGCCCCTCCGGGGCTGGGCTGCAGGCCAGCGCGACCAGGTGAGCCTCACCCCGGTCGTCCAACTTTCGGTACCGATGGGCTTGGGTGCGCTCCCATAGGGCCCCTTCCAACCCATCCTCGACAAACCGCCGCTTGATCCGGTACACCGTGCCCTCCACCACATCGAGGGCTTCGGCCACCCGGGGAGCCGGCCAACCGTCGCCGGTCTTGAGCAGAATCCGCGCCCGGATGGTCATCCGAGCTGGGCTCTTCCCGCCGCGTACCAGGCGTTGGAGATTTTCCCGTTCTTCCGAAGTCAGCCGGACTGGGTATTTTTCCCTGACCATCACCGCCACCCCCATCAACACTGTCTGCCCACCAGCATAGCGCGATCGGTCACTCCCTCACATCACCATCTAAAACAAGTTTGACTCAGTACTAGCTGGATTGCCTCCAGGGTGATGGGGTCGTAATTCGCCAGGTCGATCTCGTCTCCGATGCGCAACGAGTTGGTTTGCACCGCCGTTCCCCCCCTGGTGAGGCGCGTGTCCCTGGTGATTGTCAGAGTGATGATGCTTAGGCTGTCGGTGGTCAAAGTCTCTCTCACGTCACCATTTGGCGTGTTGGAGATACCCCTGACGGTTCCAGTCAAGCGTACGGGTCCAGGCGTTTTAAGACTCAACAAGGTTAGAATTGGGGTTTCGTCATTGGATTGTGAGACTCCTTGATTCAGGTGGGCTGTGTTGGGGCGGACCAGATCCCCCATCCTTACATCGCTTACGGAAATCCTTCGCCCGTCCAGGCGGATGACTGTTTCTTGATCGTGGCTGAAGGTCATTAACTCCCCTTGGGGAGTCAGTATTGTGACGTTGCCTGGAAAAACCTTTGAGACGAAACTGCTGACGACTCCCGAAACGTTTGCTTGTCCTGGCGATGGGTCCCGGGCGGAAAGCTCTATGATCTCCCCAGAATCCTGGTCAAACAAGATGGAAACCGCCCTGCCGGTGATGCCTGTGCTCAATGCAGCCGGGAGTCCGTCCACTATGGTTTGACTGTCCGGCGGCGCTAAGAAGATCACCGTGCCTCCGGTGCTTTGGTCTTGAATATAAACGCTTCGGGATTGGTCTTTAAGGTCGACAAGACTAACCGTTCCTGCCATCTCCCCCTTCTCCGCCAGCGCCGCCAGCGACCGGGCCAAATCTTCCTCCAGCCTCGGCGATGAAAAGGCCGCCACCCTGGACAGGAGACCGGATTCTGGGTCGTATGTTGCGGTCACCCGTTGCCCGAGATCGACCTGGTTAACGCTGATTTCGGCCCCGCCGTATTCTCCGGAATACTCCAGTGCGCCGGCAAATTCATTGAGCCATCCTCGCAAGGCGCTAGGCGGCGTGCCGGCGGGGGTCAGCCAAACCTCGGTCTGATCGCCCAACAACAACCGCAACGGCCCCGACTTGGATTCAACCATCATCTCCCTTCCCCGGGTGTTTGGAGCGCCCAAAGAGGTGATGATTCCCTCGGTTCGCAGCAAGACGCCGCCGCCTCCATATTCGGTCAATACCTGTTGATAGGCGGCTTGGAGAGCAGCCATTTCCGCCGCCTCCGGGCCGGCCAAAGTTAGGTCCGGCGCCCGGGAAATTGCGTCCAACAGGGTCAGGCCTTCAGCGGCGGCCACCGCCAAACCCTTGGTCAATCGGGCGAGGGTTTCCATGTCTCCATCAGCCCTCGCCAGTTCCAACGCGGCGGAAACCCTTTCCAAACTGGCTCCGGCGGTGTCCAAACCGGAGATGATCAGATCTCCCCCGCCCGGAGGCCGGCTCAAGATTGCGGTGACCAATGTGCCTGTAGCCGGCTCGCTGAGGCCAGGAAATAACGGCGCCGAGACTTGGTTGCCTTGCCTGTCGCGCAGTGTCAAGAAGGCGGTTACGCCGGTTGACGCCTCAGGAGGCAAGACTACGCCGGTAAAATGTCTGGAATTCGCGGGACCTCCCGGCAGAACCACCAGATGAATGACTTGCCCGCCGGAAGCCGACACCGCGACGCGGCCGCCCAAGGGCACGTCTTCTATCGGCGGATCCGCCACTTCATCGTTCCGGAGGTCTGTTTGGCCAGGGAAGTAAAATTTCGTTTCCGGATTTGCCGTCAGCTCCACCTGATTCCCACGGGTCATCAAAGTGATATCCGTTTCTCCGGCAACGGATCTTGGATGGTCCGGAGAAATCTTCACTACCGTGCCGATCAAATTCTCGACGCCATCACCCGCGGGAAGCGCCGCGGTAGTAATGCTGGCCTGATCGCCTGGGGCAGTGGCCAAAATTTCGATTATCACGGGGTTTTCATCGGGGCCTGGCGATAGAACCGCTGAAAACGCGCCGCCTGTCCCCGGCAAAGCTGGGATGCCATTTACGCTTACCGTGGCGCCGGGCGAGGCCGTCCCAGACACAATTATGGATTCCGACCACTCCAGGGGTTCATCGGCGGCTTGGGACATTTCCAGACCGGCGCCGGGCGCCGTCAAGATAGGCTGCGGGCCGTTATCAGGGACGAGGGTAGGCGACGTTGTGAATTCTGGTGTTACTGTGGGCTGCGGACTGGAGTTGGGCACGGAAGTTGGCTGGGAGGTTGGCTGGGAAGTTGACTGGGAAGTTGACTGGGAAGTTGGCTGGGTGCTTGGGGTGGCTGACGGAGATTGGGGCGCGGCGGTGACGGTGGGGAGGCCGTTGGAGCCAGGCACGGAGGTGGCCGCTTGTTCACCGCACCCAGTCAATGTGAATAACGCCAGAGCAGCAAGCAGTAATGGCCGGGTTGCCCATCGCCAAAACGAGTTTCGACGGTTTTCGGGCAAAGATCCATACTGGAACCTGGCCCAAGACCCAACCATTAATGGAACCCTCAACCCTGCCTCCCAACCCAGGCGGACCGGCCGATCGTGACCGGTGTGCACGACTTAAATAGTATAAAACAACCGGCCGACATGACATAAGGCAAGGCCGTACCGTTATTTTCAACTATTTGCCGCCATGTTAGAATGGCCGAATTAACGGTGGATCATTGCCGGGCCATGGAAGTTTTCCTTCGACGTCTGAAAACCGAGGACATAGACCAGGTGGTTGAGATCGAAAGGGAGGCGTTTTCCCCCCTTTGGATCAGCACTCCCTTCAAACGTGAGCTGAATAACCAGTACGCTTGTTATTTGGTGGCGTGCCCCGATGACGAAACCGCCCAGGCCGCCCAAGCCGAGTCCCAAACAGTCTCCCTCCGTCCCCTTTTGAAACGCCTTGCCAGGGGAGTGGACGGTCTAATGGGCCGGGAGCAGAAACCGGAAACCGCTGCGGAATTCGTGGCCGGTTATGTGAGCGTTTGGTACCAGGGTGACGAGGCCCACATCACCGAGATCGCCGTCAGGGAAAACCTGCGGGGCCGGGGCATTGGAGAGTTGTTGTTGATCGGGTCAATGCGGGAGGCGGTGAAATACGGCTCGAAAGTCATGACGCTGGAGGCGAGGGTCTCCAATTTCATCGCGCAGCGCCTATATGAGAAATATGAATTCGAGATTGTGAGCACTCGCAAAGGTTACTACTCCGATAACCGGGAAGACGCGGTGATCATGACCACCTGCCCCATCGATACTGAGGAATACGGCCGGAAATTCAAAGGGCTTCAGGAAACTTACACCAACCGTTGGGGTGAGATTCAGTTCGACGGATGACTTTCAAGAAATCGCGGCAAGAAATCGCAGATAGAATGGTGGTGATTGCCGTTGTTGACCACGGTGGGCGCCGTTGGTAGAATGGCTCAGGCGTCGGGAGGACATAATCTATGGTCCGAATCATCGAAGAAACCGTTCTCCAAGGTCTTGCCCGCCGATTGATTAGGAGGATATGCTGGTCCTAGGCCTCACCGGAAGCATCGGCACCGGCAAATCCAACGTAACCCGGGTCCTACAAGAACTTGGGGCTGAGGTAATCGACGCCGACAAGGTGGGCCACGAAGCTTACGTTCCCCACACGGAGAGTTGGAACGAGGTTGTTGATGCATTTGGACGGGAAATCCTTCAACCCGATGGAGAGATAGACCGCCGCAAACTGGGCGCCATCGTTTTCGCCGACGCTGGTCAAATGGCCAAACTTAACGGAATCATGCACCCGCGCATGGCCGGGATGGTGGCCGAAAAGATTAACCAGATGCGGTCCCAAGGGGTGCAGGTGGTGGTGGTGGAGGCCGCTTTGATGTTCGAAGCCGGATGGGAAACTCTGGTGGACGAGGTTTGGGCCACGGCTTCTCCCCTGGAAACTGTGTTTCAGCGTCTCATGTCCCGCAATGGCTTGGAAGAAGCAGAGGTGCGCAAGCGCATCGGGTCTCAAATGGACATCCAAGAAAGGCTGGACCGGGCTGACGTCGTGGTTGAAAATTCGGGAGCCGTGGCCGATTTGGAAGCAACGGTCAGATCACTTTGGGAATCTAGAGTCAAAGGAAGGGTAGAGCAAGCGTAATGGTAGAAGCCGTCGAACCGCAATTCAAAGAATACGCCATAGAAGAATTCCTGGTCCGTGACGAACCATACTACGTGCCGGTGGCCGATGAGCTTGAGCTTTTCACCGCCGCTTATAACCAACACATTCCGGTCTTGCTGAAGGGCCCCACCGGTTGCGGCAAAACCCGGTTTGTGGAGTATATGGCTTGGAAATTGGGCCGCCCACTTGCCACGGTCAAGGATAAGGATGGGAAGGCCGAAGATTTGCAAGAGGGCGAGGTGCGGGTGCCTTTGGTCACTATCGCCTGCCACGAAGACCTTACCGCCAGCGATTTGGTGGGCCGATACCTGTTGGACGCCGAAGGCACCAGGTGGATGGACGGGCCGATGACCCGGGCCGTGAAAAACGGCGCGATACTTTACCTGGACGAGGTTGTTGAAGCGCGGAAAGACACCACGGTTTTGATTCACCCCCTTACCGACCACCGGCGAATCCTGCCGGTGGAAAAGACGGGGTCCATCATCGAAGCAGACGACCGCTTTTTGCTGTGCATCTCGTATAACCCCCACTACCAAAGCGCGCTGAAAGACCTGAAACACAGCACTCGGCAGCGGTTCATCTCGATCGAGTTCTACTATCCGCCGGAAGCAATCGAAGCCGAGATCGTAGCCCGCGAGAGCGGATGCACCACGGAGCAGTCGCAAGCGCTGGCCAAGCTGGGCGTTAAGATACGAAACCTGCAGGAGCATGGCCTCCAGGAGGGCGCCAGCACACGGCTGTTGATATACGCCGGACGGCTAATGACAGAAGGCATTAGCGAAAGGCGGGCCTGCCAGGTTGGAATCGTGTGGACCCTCACCGACGAAGTGGAACTCCAGCGCAGCATTGAAGAGGTGGTCTCCTCGATATTCGAATAGAGGTATCAATGGCCCCATCCCCTTTGGACGTAATAGAGAAAGCGTTGGCCAATCGCGTCAAAAAGACGTTGGCCGACGCTTCTTTGACTCCTGCGGCAGTCATGCTCTTGCTATATCCCCGGAACGGCGAATACTGCGTTCTGTTAAACAAAAGGTCGGAGGAAGTCGAATATCACAAGGGTGAGATTTCCTTCCCCGGAGGCTCTCGTGACCCCGAAGACACAGACTCCCTGGCTACGGCGCTTCGAGAAACGGAAGAAGAGATGGGGATCGGCCGCAGCGATGTCAGAGTCTTGGGACAACTGGACGACATCGCCACCAATAGTGGATTTAGCGTCGACGTCTACGTCGGAACTATAGATTACCCCTACCCATTCAAACCCAGCGACATAGAAATCGCTGAGGTGCTGGAAGTCCCCATGAGTGTCCTTCGGGATCCGGCAAACATCAGAGTGGAAACTCGATGGAGCGGCGGTCAAACGGAAGAGAATTATTCTTACGCCTACAATGGGCATCTCATCTTCGGCGCTACGTCACGGATCCTCCAGCAATTTCTTGAAGTGACGCCCGGCCTGCCAGATGAAGTGTGACCCCCATGACCAATGAGATATGGGATAACCTCAGACATGGGATAGCGACGGAAGGAGACTAGGTTGAGTACAGATCCGAGTTCCGAGATAGAGCAAGAATTAGCAAAGCTGCCCCCAGCAGTCGCGGAAGCCTACCATGATGCCCTGGCTCTGGTTGAGCCAACATTCGGCGGCGAAGAATTGATCCTGTGGGCCAAGGAAGGGGTGGCCATCGCCACTCAGACGGTGCGCTCTTGGGAATCGGCCGTGGAATATTACCGGGTAGGTCCAGAGGTAGCCCGGTTTCTGTCATTCCCTTCTTTCATGCAGTGGGCCAGGTGCGGCACTTATCTTGCCCAAGATTCACCTACGCTGGCGGTGGCCTTTTTCAAGGCCAGTGCCGATATAGTTCCAAACCTGCGGCCCCAATACATTCCCCGGTGGGCTGGATTGGGCCGAAGTCTTTATAAGGGCACTTGGAAATCCAGCACTCTGGCAGCCAAGTTCTTTGAGGTTAGTCCCGACTTGGTCCGTAGCCTTCCCTTCTGGGATGTGGAGGTCTTTGCATCTCTGGTAGAGGCATTGTCCTACAAGTCCTATGACGTAGCTTCGGAATGTTTGGTGTTGGGGCGTGATGTTTTGCCCGCTATGGGCCGGGAACGGGAACCGTTCCTATCCATGTCCAGGGCGCTGATCGAAGGCAGCTGGCGCGAGGTCAAATCCTGCCTAGAGGTCGTGCCCAAGGCGCTGCAACAGATAGACGAAGGTCAGACCGGGCGATTCCTAAAACTAGGCGAGCGCCTTGCCAAGGTCGGTCTGCGGGACACGTCCCGCTTCCTGTCGGATGGCACTACAGCGCTGAGCCGGGCGCCAAGCGGTTCCCAAGGTTATATTCTGGATTTGTGCGAAACGCTGTTGGCCGTGTCTCCGGATGCGGTGCCCGCGTTCCTTAAGACCTTGTCTGATGTGCTAAACCGGATAACTATCAGCCAGTTGGACGTTTGGTTCCAGCACGGTGTAGGCCTGCTAAAAGAGAATTCCGAGAGCGGAATCGCCTTCTTCAAGATTGAGTCCAATACCTCGGAATCCATGCTAGAAACCTTGTCCTCCAGCCTGGAGTTGGACCGGGTGAAGGGCATCATCCGCCTCTATTGCCGGGCTCTTTCTGGGTCGCCGATAGAGGTCATGGACACCAAGGAGTTGGTGAACAAGAACATCGGCTGGGTAGACGAAGACACTTCCTCTACCGATGGCACCCGGATTTTCCTGCCGCCGGTGGTGGACCACTACTCGGACAAACAAGAAAACTTCGCCTGGTTCAAGGTTGTCTCCACGCACCAGGTTGGGCACCTGGAATTCGGCAGTTTTGAATACGACTTTGAGAAACCGTCGGGTTTGTTCGACGACCGCCGTTTCCAGATGGAAGAGGAAGCCAATGCACATCAGGAAGCGCTAGGCGCCAAAATGCTGGCTACCCCGCAAGAGATGGACCTTGTAGAGGAACCTGCCGCCTCAGGAGAAACGGTGCGTTCCTATACCGACATTGGCCGATTCTTGCAACTGTTTGAAAACCGGCGGTTGGCCTTCGATATCTTCACCGTGCTGGAAGACTGCCGCCTGGATTACCGCATCAAGGTGGAATATCCGGGCATCAGGCGGGCGGCCGTCAAGGTGCAGGGCGAGACCTTGGCCACCCGGCCGCAGATACAGGAACTGGCGCTGCAAGAAGCGCTGGTGGAATTGCTGATCCACATGAGCCTTGAGCAGTTTACCGAGCTCCCTGTGCCCATCGAGTATGAAGAATCCGCGGTGGTCTTGGCCCAAATCCTTCATGAACTTCGAAATTACGAGGTAACGGTGGAGGATACCACCGAAGCCACCCTTAGGGCCTATGAGATCATCTCCCGGATTCAAAACGAAAACCAACCAGAAGAAGATTGGCAGGACCAAGACCTGGAGGAGCCAGGCGATTTCTCTGAAGAGGAATACGAGTCGCTGATCGAACAGCTTCAGGCGGGCCAGGACGCGTCGGGAGAAAGCGGCGACGGCGAGTCCTACGAATCGCCGGAGCCCATCGACTTCCGGGGCGATTTTAAACCTGAGATGGTCCAGCTGCTGACCAAATTGCAGATGGATTCCAGCCAGGACGGCGAAGGCGAACCAATCTCCAAGGAAATGCTGGAGCAGTTGCTGCAAGACAGCGCTGAGCTGGAGTTGGACGCCGAGCAGGGCGACATAAAGAACAGCACGGCCATGTTTGCCCAGAACATCATGAAAGAAGCGGGGACTCCGCCACCCAATGCCCAGCCGGGAGAGGGATACGGACCGCTGCTTCACGACAACGAACAGGGCGGTGAGCTGGAAGCCAAGGAGCCTTTGACCTACGCCTACGATGAGTGGGATTTCCGGGCGAACGACTACAAGCCCCGGTGGTGCATAGTCAAAGAGAAAATAGTGGAAGAGGGCGACTCCAATTTCTACTCTGAATCTTTGAAAAACTACATGTCTCTGTCCAATCACATCCGGCGGCAGTTTGAACTGATCATGCCCGAGAACTTCCGCAAGATCTACCGGCTGACCGACGGCGAGGACGTCGAGTTGAACGCCGCGATCGAGGCGTGGGCCGACCTGAGGATGAAGGTTCCGCCCGACGAAAAGATCTATTGGCAGCGCAACCGGACCCGGCGGGATGTGGCGGTTGTGTTCCTGCTTGACATGAGCGCATCCACGGCCGAGGCCATTGATGAAGGCCGCCAGGTGGTGGACGATAGGGATGCCCCCGACGATCCGGTGGAATACATGGTTTGGCTTCGCCGGCGCCGAGAGGGTCTGGTGCGCCGCAACTACAAGCGGATCATCGACCTGGAAAAGGAAAGCACAGCGTTGCTTATCAACGCGCTGGAGGCCATCGGCGACACCTACGGGATCTATGGATTTTCCGGCTATGGCCGCGAGAACGTGGAATTCTACGTCATCAAAGACATCAACGCGAGCTTTAGCGACAAAGTGAAGCGCCGTATCGATAAGATCACGCCGTTGCATGCAACCCGCATGGGGGCAGCCATCCGCCACGCTACAACCAAGCTGGATAATCAGGACGCCACCACCAAGATCATGTTCCTGATCAGCGACGGCCGGCCTCAGGACCGGGGCTATAGCCGGGAGGGCGTGGAGAAGGAATACGCGGTCCACGACACCCATATGGCCCTGATGGAAGCCAAACGGAAGCAGATCACACCCTTCTGTCTGACCGTGGACAAGGCCGGGCACGATTACCTCAAGAGCATGTGCGGCGATATGGGATACGAGGTGCTGGGCGACATCTGGGCGTTGCCGGAAAGGCTTCCCATGCTATATCGCCAACTGACGCTGTAGGCGAGATCTAGGTAAGCCAACAGGTTTAGGAGAGCGCCAGCAGTGGGTTAACCGATTGTGAGGATGATGATGATGGGTTCGATCAACGACGAAAGAGGGCTGGGATTTATCCCAGTCCTCATCATTTTGCTGGTGATAGGCGCCACGGCAGTGGCCGGCGCCGCCGCGTATTACGTGATACGGGATGCCACGACTGATGAACCAGAGCAAACCGCGAAGTTTTTGCCTCCAGATACCCAGATATACATTTCGCTAAATCTGCTTCCGGGCGCCGGCCAATTGGTGAAAGCCCGGGAAATCTGGGATAGATTCGCCGAGCACCCGGGTTTTCAGCCCGCCATCGACGGTTGGATGGATGAACTGCAGTCTGAGGCCGGTTTTGGCTTTAGGGAAGACGTGCAACCCTGGTTGGGACCCGAAGTCGCGGTTGGCATAATAGACGTGGTGGGTTCCGTCATCGCCACTGGTTCGGGCGGGGAACCAATCGGAATAGTTTTAATCGGAACCACCGACCCTGCACTGTCGAAAAAATTCCTAGAAGACTTGATCGCATACCTGGAGGAGAACGAAGAAGAGAGCTTCGAGACTGAGATCTATCGAGACGTGACGATATTCAAAGAAGCCTCCGGATTCGCTCAATTGGCGGTGGCCGGTGATTATCTTTTGTCCACCACAGATTCAGATTTGATGGTGGACACCATAGACCGGATAAAATCCGCCGGCGATGGCCAATCCTTGTACTCCGAAGCCAGGTTCCAAGAATTCCGCGAGCGCCTGCCGGAAAATCGGTTCTTCACTACCTATGTGGATGCGAAAGCCATATGGACAGACGGCAAACGCCAGTTTGGCGCCAAGATTCCACCGCAATTGCGGCGGCAGGTAGATGAATCGGCGTTGGACTGGGTGGCGGTCACCGCATCCTTCTTGGATATGGGTGTCCGGGTGGACGTTTCGGCGCCGGTGGCGCCCGGCTCCGCAAAGCCGTGGAATGCTCCAATCAGCTTGGAGTCGACGCGTATCGTACCCGCGGACTCCATTGCTTTCGGATCATTTAGGGTCCCGACAAGTTTTGACCCGCTCAGAGAGCGGTTGGCGGGCCAAACCGTTGGTGAGATAGACCCGCAGCTACATTCCATTTTGGCCGTCATGGTCGATCCGAGCATCGGTGAACAAGATGGTCTCGACCATGTTTTTGACCTATTGTTGGACCGTTTTGAAGAGTCGGTGGGAATGGATTTGGAGCGCGATCTGCTGGATTGGATGACCGGGGAACTGGCGTTTGTTTTCATGCCGTCCGATTTCGAGGGAGCAGCAGACGATCCTCCCACTGCGGCAGTGAACGCCGGATTATTGGTTCAAATAGCTGAAGGAAAGCAGGCGGAAGTCAACCTGGCGATGGGGAAAATCTCAGACATATTGGAGGGGTTTGGCATCGTCGCGTCGCCAACCGTCCATGGCGCAGGGACGGGAGCGGAATTCGGAACATCCCCGTTTCTAGGTAATGATGTCTACAAACCCGGATACTTGATTTTGGGCGGCCAACTGATAATTGGCACGGATACCGAAGTCTTTGAGCAAGCGGCCTCGGTCGAGGGAGGGCTGCGGCAATCATTGGCGGACGACCCGGAATATTCCCGCATCGCCAATGAGTTCTCCAGTCTGCCGGAGATGTTGTTTTATCTAAATATCGCGGAACTCAGAACCGCCATCGTTGCGGCATTGGACGACGAAGACCTCAAGCAATATCGATCAGACGCCGAGCCGTTCTTGGACCCCCTGAAATCCGCGCTCATCACCAGCGTGGTCGAAAGAGATGTTCGCAGAGGGTCTCTGGTGATCACCGCCGAATAAACAAGGGTTGCCCATCGAAACCGCGCCGTTCGATGGGGTTTAGCCGGCCGCGGTAATAAGTTTCTTAAGCTCTATGAGGGCGTTATTGGAGATGCGCCGCTTGATGGTGATGTGCCGGGGAGGAACCCGCATCTCCATTTCTTTTGAGCCGTTGGGACCCGTTATGGCCACGTAGGCGGCGCCCATGGAGCCTTCTTGGGCAGGCCGTACCTGTGAAGCAAACACCGTGCTTGAAGCCTGAGCCCCGGGGGAGGCGGATCCGGCGATGCCTATGCCGTAGTCGGCCTTCAACTCCCGGCGCACCGCCTCTGCCATCGCCATGGCTGTTGCCGGGCTGACCTCGCCTTCGTTGTCTATCACCGAAGTTGGAACTCCAGCAGCGATCATTGAATCCCGGCTATAGGCCACCAGGCCGCCTTTAAAGTAGCCAGCGCTGTCGGGAACGTCGGTGATGGTGTTGCCCAGGTATCCGCCGGTGCACGACTCCATAGTGGCCAGGGTCAACCCCTTCTCTTTCAAGACTTGACCTACCGCAACCTCCGGCGTTTCGTCGTCGTATCCCCAAACGTATGTCCCCAATCTTTGGTGGATTGCCGTCTCAACCGGCTTGATCATCTCTCTGGCCGTAGCTTCATCCTTGGCCCGGGCGATCACCCGCAGATGGATCCCGTCTGCCTTGGAATAGATGCCGAGATAGGGGTTGTCGTGGCCGAAAAATTCGCCCACTATCTCGTCGATCGCACCTTCCGACATTCCCATGGTCTTTACGTTTCGCGTGATTGTGACCTCGTCGTTGATCAAGTCACGCAAGCGAGGCGCCACCTGGTTCTCCCACATGGGATGGGTTTCGCCGGGGGGGCCGGGCATGTTGACCACGATCTTTCCGTCGCGTTCCGTCCACCAGCCGGGGGCGGTGCCGTTGGGATTGGGGATAAAACGGGCCGAGGGTATCAGGTGAGCTTGCTTGATGTTGTGGGACGGCATTTCCGTGCCGCGGCCCCGGAAATATTCCTCCAGGTTGCGGACGACCTCTTCCTGAACGACGGGGGTTTCGCCCATAGCATTCGCCACTGCCTCCCGAGTCAAATCGTCCTGGGTGGGTCCCAATCCACCGGTGGTGAAAATCACGTCCGACCTTTCCATTCCCCGGGTGAATGCTTCGGTCAGCATATCCAGGTTGTCGCCTATGATGGAAACCCACTGGAGTTGGATTCCCAAAGGAGGGAGGCGGCCGGCGATCCAGGCTGCGTTGGTGTCGCTCAACTCTCCCATGAGCAATTCGGTGCCTATAGAGAATATCTCAGCTTTCAACAGGGCGCTCCAAATTTCCTAAGATCAATGGCTAATGCCGATCACCGGCTTAGCCCCACACTAATTCCAGACACGGATGTCCCACCCACCCATCTTAACCCGTTTCCAGGCATGGCGACGACTCTTGCGGTTGAGGGGCGAGGCTATCTGGCCGAAACGAGCCGGTTGTTCCGGTATTTGTTGGCCCGGAGTTATGGCCCGGAGTTTTTAGCCCGGGGTATAGGGAGGGTCCGTCACCAATTCGGTGATGGTCTCCACCCAATCCAGGGGAACGGCGTAAAGTCTGGGATCTCCCACCACCCGGACGTAGATGTGCTCTTCGCTAGGCATCAGGTTGCCCAGGTGAACCTCGAAGATCACCCCGTCGCGGCCGCCGATCTTGGCCACGGTTTGAGGAGGGTCCAGTCCCAGCGGAGCAGGGTCATCGATCGACTCGGACAGCACGTCATAGACCTCTGAAAAGCTGACCTGGGCGGAGATTGTCCCCCACATTGCTGGCTCAATGGGGATCTCAGAATCCCCCAACACGAACCATATGTATTGACCGCCCGTGAAGCGATTTGAGTAAGTCGCGGTCTCTTCGGCATGGGTGACCTCGATGAACACCAGGTTTTCCGGCTCCATGCTGAACATCCGCGGGTAGGGTGGCTCCAAAGCCAGGCGGGTTATAACCATCCCCCAGATTTCTGGAACGGTGAACAATTTAGGGTTGCCCACCAGCCGGGCGTATTGGTTGTTTTCGTCGGGAGTTTTAAATCCGAGGTGAAACTCGAAAGACTGGCCTCCCCGTTGCTCCACCCTGACCGAAGTTTCGGGCGGCTCGAGTCCGAATGACGCTGGATCTTCAATGGTGTCGGCCAATACACGGTTGACCCGAGGGCCGCTTACCAGCAGGGGAGTTCCACTCCATTTATCCAAAAATACTGGGACTTCCGGATCTTGCTGAATGTACCAGGTAGTGCCGCCGGGTTTCCTGGCGAACTCCAGAGTTTGGCCTTCGGAGCTGACGGTGATGTTCACCAGCGAACTTTCGTCCATGCGAAACAGCCACGGTTCGTCGGGGATGCCGCCGCCCGAACTGGTCAGTCTGACTGCCAGGAATGTGCCGCCGAAGATCACCAAAACGGCGACCAAAAGAATCGAGAGTCTTAGATTCATACTATTTCGCTCTAGAGTTAGGTATGAGCGCCTTTGGCAAGACCGGATGCCGCGCCGGATGAATTATTGAAGTCGTGGGTTCGTCTAACGCCTTACCCACCATACCAGACCAGCCATCAAAGCCAAGATTCCAGGCAAAAACAGCCAGGTGGAGAATCGCACAAAGTCGTATTCGTTGCTGTCCAGATTGAACTCCCGGTAATTAAATGCCTTGGGCCGTATGGACAGCAATGTGAAATCCCCCAGCAGGTAATTGGCGGAGTTCAGAAAAAAATCAACACCGCTGCCCCGGGGGCTTGCCAGGGATCCGTTGGATATAAAGTCGGAATCGCCAAACACCAAGATCGTGGACCGCTGATTGTCCGGCGTTTGCGGATTGAGGGTATTCTGGCCCAGATGACCTGAGGATTGCAGATAGAATACTGGAAAGAATGGGCCCACGGGGTCGGACTCGTCGCCCTTGTCTTTGATCGGATCGGTACGTTCTATGTCATTGATGAGGTAGCTCTGTCGAGAGGTCGAGGCTAATGGCATCAACAGTCTCTGACCGTCGTCCAGTGGGGCTAAGGCCGCCGCCCCGGGCATGTACGTATCCGGTAGCAAGTGTCCCTTTGGAGAGGTTATTCCCTCCAACGCTCTCAACGTCTCAAGGTCGTCCTGCGCTCTCTGCGCCCTAACCGGATCCGGGGATTTCGTGTCCTGCACCAACCTGTCGACATACTCCTGGGGAGCATTTCTAAGATCTGCTAACCGCACTTGCAGGGTTCTAGGCTGGCCCTCGGGCGACCTATCCTCGTCGCGGATGTATCCTTCCACGATCACAATCCCCCAACTCGCCAGGAATTGCCGGTGCGACTGGGGGGTGTCGGGCTCGGCCAGAAAGATCAAACGCCCACCTTCACGCCGAGGGATCAACTGCGAAGGGTCTTTTGGATCGACCTTCAATCCGCGCAAATATAGGTCCAACGCCAATGAGTGCCGGTCGGGAATCTCGGCCGTGGGCCTTGCGATGACCACCATGGCGGCTTCCGGGAGACAGGGAACGACCCCGGGCTCACAAATCCCATCGGGCACGCTCACATCGGTTTCATCCTCATCCCATCGCAATGTACGGACATCGTAGTTGTCGCCTTGCAGCCCTTCTTTGACTCCGGCGTAGCCATCGTCGGCGTTGCTGTCGATACCCCGCTCGCCGTGGCCCGACAGGAAGTAGATAGTCCGGCGCTCCTGGCCGGCGACAACCATCAAACCAGTGGCCAGTTGTTGTTCTAAGCGGTTATCCGACCAGGCGGCCGGCTCTATGATATGAGTCCTCCCTGAGTTCAGATCTTCCAGGACAATGGTCTGATTCTCAAATGGAACGAAAGTCTCGCCGACGAACCTTCGGATTAGATCCGGCTCTAGGTCAGGGTCTTTGAATTGATAGAAAAATTTGCTGGAGCGCGCGGCCTTGAATTCGCGTAGCGCTTGTTCCACCCTTACCTTTTGGACCAGGGCGTTGAAATCACGCGGGCTATCTTTGAAAAACGCCGTCACCTGAATTTCATCTTCCAATTGCTTCAGCGAATCCTGTGTGCGTTGGGCCAAACTGAACTGGTTGGTGGCGGTCATGTCTATCCGTTTACTGTTTTCAAAGGATATGATGCTTACCACGACGATGATGCCGGTGAAAGCAAGCAGCATGACGGTGGAGTTGACTCCGTAGCGGCCGGTCCTGCTGAAAAAGGCAGCCACAACTGAACTCAGGGAGATCAATGCGACAAGGCCGATCAGAAATACGCCGATTCCGATGTTTATGAACCCGTAAAGGGCCATTGACGGCACAAAGGCGACCAATGCGATGCCCGCGACCAAGGCGACGATGCCGGCCAAGACCATGGGAGCGCCGTAGGCTGATATCAGATCAAGCGCCGGCTCCAGAAAGCTAAATAGCGTGCGCGAAGCGGCGGCGTCTGGTTGTTCTGAGGCGGCTGAATCTGGAACCTGGCTGTCGTCTTGGGTTGGCCGGGAAGGCCGCCGCCGGCGGCGCCAATCGCCAGGCTGGCGGGAGGATTGGCTGCTCATGCTACCTCCACCGCCTTGTTTCCAATGCCCGAATGGTCAAGAACAAGAAGAACGCGATGAAGCAGACGTAATACATAACGTGTTTGGTGTCGATGATGCCTCGGTCGAAATCGTCGAAATGGGTTTTGAGGCCAACCTCGCCTATGATCGATGAGGCGGTGTTTCCCAGGGATGTCGAAGCGGCGCCTGCGAAATACAGAGCCAATAGGATGCCCATGGCCACAACCGCGGACACTATCTGGTTGCTGGACAATGTTGAAGTCAGCAAACCTATCGACAGAGCCGCGGCGCCGTATAAAACCAGACCTAAATACCCAGCGTAGATCGGTCCGGGGTCAGGGTCGGCGAAGACCAAGAGAAGGATGAAGTAGTACAAGGTCAGGGACAGCGTCGCCAAGTAAAAAACCAGGCTTGCCAGATACTTGCCAACTACGACCTCCCAATCCCTCACCGGAGAGGTGAGCAGCAGCTCAATGGTGCCCAACTTTTGTTCCTCGGCCATCAGCCGCATGGTCAATGCTGGGCCCATCAAGACCAGGATGATGGTCGCCCCTTGGAAAAAGGGACTGAGCGACGCTTCTGGGAAGGGATCGCTTAAGTCTTGTACAAAGAAGAAACCGGCCAGGGCTAGGAAAATCATTCCTACGATGTAGGCGGTGGGGCTGCTGAAATAGATTTGGATCTCTTTCCAAGCCACCGCTTGGACGGTTCGCATACTTACAACTCCTCTTGGGTGGTCAGTTCCAGGAAGATATCTTCAAGGCTCATTCCCACCGTTTGCATGCTGAGCAGGCTCCAGCCGCTGCTGACCACCGCTCGTGATATCTCGTCCCGCAAATCCTGTCCGCCGAGGGCCTGAATCGTGTATATCTCCCGGCCCTGCGCGGACCGGTGATTGACCTCAGTAACCCCATCCACTTTTGTCAGCGCCGCCAGGACCTCGTTGGCTGGACCGCCGACTTCAACCTCCAGCCGGTTCACACCCTGTAGGCGCTTGGCCAGGTTGCTGGGGGTGTCTTCAGCGACGATACGCCCTTGATTGATGATCATCACCCGCTCGCAGATCATACTGACTTCGGGCAGGATGTGGCTGCTCAAAACGACTGTCTGAGATTTACCCAGATCTTGTATCAGCCGACGGGTTTCGACCACCTGGATAGGGTCGATGCCAATGGTGGGTTCGTCAAGGACCAGCACTTCCGGCTCGTGTAATATGGCTTGGGCCACGCCCACCCGCTGGCGAAAACCCTTGGAAAGTTTGCCTATGATCGTCTTGTGGTATTCGCCCAGGCGGCACACGTCCACGACTTCGCCTATGCGGCGTTTAATGTTTTTGGCCGGCATGCCCCGGAGAGTTCCCATATATTTTAGATAGCTGGAGACGGTCATATCGGTGTAGAGCGGCACGGTTTCGGGAAGGTATCCAATCCGTCTCCGGACCTGCAACGATTGCTCCACGACATCGTAGCCGTCCAGTGTCACCTTTCCCCGTGTGGGGGGCATGAAGCCAGTGAGAATCCGCATGGTGGTGGTCTTGCCGGCGCCGTTTGGGCCCAAAAATCCCAGGATCTCGCCCTTCTCCACCCCGAAATTCACGTCTTGTATCGCCGGTTGGGGGCCGTAGTAATGGGTCAGCCCGGTGGCTTCTATCATCATAGGTCTAGGTCACTGTTCCCTTTGAGACTGTTTGTGATACTTCGAGTCGCCCGAGGCCGGGTCGCGGCCAGTCGCATGCCACGGCTATCCCGGGCCGTTAATTCTTCTAAAAACCCCGCACATGGTAAATGGGCCATTGGTAAATTGTGCATACCGGTGAGTGATGATATTCTATACCCTCTGATTTGCCAAGGCACGATGCAAGCGGCGATTGGCCTTTATTCCAAATAACGATAGCTGATTTCTGACCTGACTTCTGAATGGATCTCTCAACGGAGGAAATAACTGGGATGCACCTGGTGATTGACGGATACCGTGGCGACAGTGGGAGGATGTGGGACGCTGAGAACATTCGGCAGTTTTTGTACGACTTCCCCGACGCGATGGGAATGACCCGCATCACTGAGCCGTCGGTGCTGGAATACCACGCTCCCAAAACGGAAGACTCGGGTGTTTCCGGGTTCGTCATCATCGCCGAAAGCCACATCAGCGTGCATACCTTTCCCCGCCGGGACCACGTTAACGTGGACATATTTTCTTGCCGGCCCTTTGACAGCGACGCGGCCCTCTCCCGGGTGAAAGAACTGTTCGGCCTGGAAGAAGTGGAAACCTGGCAGTTGGAACGCGGTTTGGAATGGCTGGATTCCAGGCAAGGGAAGGCGGAAACCCAGCAACAAAGGTCTGAACTGGAGGCTAGAGGTTCTGCCACGGGGTTTGGTAATCGCGGTGGCTGATGCCGGTGGTATTCCTGAGATCCCGTACAATTTTCTAGCCCTCCCCTATGAGCAGAGCCGCCTGGACACGGCCAAGGCGGTTTTGATTCCGGTCCCCTACGACAGCACCACATCATTCCGCGGCGGCGCCAGGGACGGTCCCAACGCCATTATTCAGGCATCTAATGGTTTAGAAGATTACGATGTCGAGTTGGACTTGGATGTCTCTCAAGTGGGTATCGCCACGACCGCGGCCCTGGAACCACATATGGGCGGACCGGAAAAAATGGCCCAAAGGGTCAGGGCGGCGGTGGCGCGATATCTCAGCATGGGGAAACTGGTTGGGGTCATGGGAGGCGAGCACTCATTGACCGCTGGGGCGGTGCAAGCCCACGCCGATGTTTACCCAGACCTGTCTGTCCTTTATTTGGACGCCCATGCCGACCTCCGCGACGAATATATGGGCGCTTCTTGGGGGCATGCCTCTGGCGCCAGGCGAGTCTACGACGTGTGCCCCCTAGTGCTGGCGGGCGTCCGGAGTATGAGTCAGGAGGAGAGCAGCTTCATCAAGGCTAACTCCGTGCCGGTGTTCTCCTGGCCATCGGGTTTAGATCAGTCCGACTTCAACCGGAATATCATCGATCTGTTGAGCCCCAGAGTTTACATAACCGTGGATTTGGACGTCTTAGACCCGGCCTTGATGCCCGCAGTGGGAACGCCGGAGCCTGGAGGAATGGATTGGCTCCAATTAACCGGGTTACTGAAAGAAGTTGCCCAGCGAAGGCGGATAGTGGGCTTCGACGTGTGCGAATTATCGCCTGGCGAAGGTCCACCGGCGTGCTCCTACACGGCCGCCAAGTTGGTGTACAAGCTAGTTGCCTACGCCGAGGCGTTCGGAGCATGAAAGGTTCTGCAACCGCGCCGGATGCAAACTTGGGAAATCCTGTCAGGCATTCCAAATGGCCGGTTTCGGCGCTGATCTTGAAGATGGTGTGACGATGGTGTAATGTGGGTGCCTCCTTACGAATAGGCAGGATATTCGGCATACCAATTGAGATCCACGCCAGTTGGATACTGGCCTTTGCCTTGATAACCTACCTGATGGCAAATCTCCTGGGCCAGCCATACGGCCTATCTGGCCGGCTCCAACCGGCCTGGCCGGAGACCCAAAGGTGGAGTCTCGCTCTCATTACGTCGGCACTGTTTTTCATGTCGGTGCTGGCCCATGAATTGACGCACAGCGTCGTCGCCAAGCGTTGGGGGATTCCGGTCCGAAAGATCACCCTATTTGTTTTCGGAGGCGTTTCCCAGCTTGCCCACGAAGCCCGCCGCCCCATAGTCGAATTCACCGTGGCATTAGTGGGACCTCTCAGCAGCGTGGCCATAAGTGGCGTCCTAGCCGGGCTGCGGCTCCTGCTGCGGGATGCCTATGCTCCCCTGGCCGAAGTGCTTCTAATTCTTGCGTGGGTCAACCTAAGCCTGGGCATTTTCAATATGCTTCCCGGTTTTCCCTTGGATGGGGGAAGGGTGCTAAGGTCGGCCATCTGGGGGTTGACGGGCAGCTATTGGCGGGCGACCCAGGTTTCCGCCCGGGCGGGACAGCTTCTGGGCATTTCGATGATTGCCGGCGGGATGCTTTCGATGATCCTTGCCAGCAGATGGGAATGGGCGTGGACGGCACTTATCGGCGCCTTTCTGCTGTCCGCGGCCACTACGGCCTACCGCCAAGAGAAAGAACGGGAGATGTTAAAGGGTTATACCGTGGGCCAGGCCATGGTTTCCAGGTGGCCGGCAGTTGCCACACCTGAGGCTCTGGCGTCCCACATGGCGCCCGGAGACAATCTGTCCGTGGCCCTGGAACAGATGGAAACCCGGGGCGCCAACCGTCTGCCGGTGATCCAAAACGGCATGGTGGTGGGGGTTATTGGCCTGGAGCAGGTGCTTCCGTTGGTTGGACAAAGAAGGTCAAGGCGATGGATTTGGAGAAGGTGACCGCCGCCTGATTGGGCGCCGTTAGACCTTGCCTGTGCTAAGATATGCTCTAGCTTCATCCCGATATATCGCTCGAGGATACTGTAAGAATCAGTCAGCTATAAACCCGGCGAGAGTGCGGGCGTCCGAATCAACCACGAGGTAACAGATGGCGGCACGGGACATCGTTTATCTAGATCATGCCGGCACCACGGCCATGGACCCTCAGGTCCTTGAGGCTATGCTGCCGTACTTTAGCCTTTCCTACGGCAACCCATCCAGCCTTCATGCCGTTGGCCAAGAAGCCCGTTACGCCCTGGACGAGGCGCGGGACCGGGTTGCGGCGGTTCTCAACTGCCGATCGCGCGAGGTCGTGTTCACAGGCAGCGGGACAGAGGCTGACAACGCGGCGGTCTTCGGTGTAGCCACCGCCCTTCAGGAAACAGGAAACCACATCATAACCTCCAGCGTGGAGCACCACGCAGTCCTTCACACCTGCCAGAACTTGGAGACCTTGGGCTTCGACGTCACCTATTTGCCCGTCGATTCGTATGGGATGGTCCAACCGGAGTCTGTGTATCGGGCAATGACCGATAAGACGACTTTAGTCACCGTAATGTATGCCAACAATGAGATTGGCACCATAAATCCCATTAGCGAGATTTCCCAAGCGGTTCGCCGCAGGGCCGGGGAGCTTGCAAGGACCGTCGCCTTTCATACCGATGCGGTGCAGGCGGCCGGTTACCTGGATTTGGACGTGATCAGGTTGGGAGTCGACCTGCTGAGCCTTTCCGGCCATAAGATACACGGCCCCAAGGGAACGGGAGTGCTGTTCATCAAACGGGGAACTCCCATACTGCCGCTCATATTGGGCGGTGGCCAAGAAAGGGAACGCCGTTCGGGCACGGAAAACATACCTGGCATCGTAGGGCTCTCGGTTGCCCTCCAGGCGGCCGATGGGCAACGCCACGAAACCAGCGCGCGGTGTTCGGCCCTTAGGGACCGGATCATAGATCATGTGGCCAACAACATAGCGGAGAGCCGCTTGAACGGCCACCCTACTGAACGGCTGCCCAATAACGCGAACTTTTCCTTTCAAGGCATTGAGGGGGAGCCCATTCTCCTAGGACTGGACATGGCGGGGATTGCGGCGTCCAGCGGCAGCGCCTGCAGTTCCGGTTCCCTGGAGCCGTCTCATGTGCTTTTGGCTTTGGGTCAATCGGCCGAGTTGGCAAGAGGCAGCTTGAGGCTCACCCTGGGCAAGAATAATACCGAGAGGGAAATAGACTATCTGCTCCAAAAGTTGACCGCATTGGTGGAGCAGCTTCGTCTCCTTCCCTCATTGACAACTTCATAATATAAAAACCTCGTAAAATCCGTTCAGTCCCGGCTGTGCGTATTCCATGGTATTCTCACCGGTACTTTCGCTAGCGCACAGAGTCTGCGCTGCCTTCAGGTGTAGCTAATGGGCAAAAAAACCACCTTTTTGTTGGCCGTTCTGGTGCTTGGAGTTCTGCTGGCCGCGTGTTCCAGCACTCCCTCCTCCTTTGGAAAAGCCCACCGTGGCAGGTCACTGGATGTCACGGTGTTGGCCATGGAACGGTCGCCCAATCTTAGATATACCAATTCCTACCCGGATGGAGCGGTGGACCACCACAGATTATTGCCATCCGGCGAGGGTAACGAGTTAGTGTTGATCAGGTTGTCGGTGGCTAACCAGACCGCCACCAGCCACATTGTGGAGGTGGGCGACCAGGCGGCCGAGCTAAAAGATTTCTTCCAAGGCAGTTATTTCCCCTTGGACGTGGGGTCTCAAGGCCAAAGCTGGGCGAATGCGGACGGGGAGTGGAGTTGGCTGGACAACGATGCGCTGACCAATCTCGAAGAGCAGACTCGTGGAGTGGCTGTTCCGGTTCCTCCGAATTGGGTAAAGGAGCCGGTGCGGGAGATTGAGGTGGGCGCCAATGGAACTCCTCCGGGTCAAGGTTTCTTGGTAGGCTCGTTTAAACTGGAAAAGGGATTTTCCATCGATGGCTGGTTGGTGTTTGAGGCGCCGATTGGCACTGAGATTCGCTCTCTGCGGTGGAGGGCTGGAGATTCCCTGACCATCCAATTTTGACCTGTGAACGTTGTTTGCGCTCCAGCCTTTCATCCCCGCCGGGTTCTCCCGGAACTTAACAGGCTCCATGGTTCTATGGTTCGCAAGGGCGGTTTCAGGTGAGCAGCCGCCTTGACGCCGAGCCCCAGCATCCCCCGGTGTGGCGGAGGCTTTTCCACCTGACCGCCGGATCTACAATCCCCTTGGCGGGCATCTTTACTCCGGAAAACCTGATGGTCTGGGCATTGGCCGCCCTGTCTGCTGGCGGCTTGGGGATGGATCTTGCCCGGTTCAGGATTGGCTGGCTAAACCGCTTTTTTCTTCGCTGGCTGGCTCCTCTGCTGAAATCCAACGAGGCTAGCCGCGTCACCGGCGCCACCTATATGGCTTTGGCCGCCTTGGCTGTTTTTTGGGTGTTTGAACGCCCGGTGGCGGTGGCTGCGTTACTGTTTCTGTCGTTGGGAGACCCAGCGGCTGCGTTGGTGGGCCGGCGAATGCCGGGCCCCAGGATCTTTGGCAAATCTCCAGGAGGTACGGCGGCATTCATAGGAGTGTCTTGGGCGGTGGTGGGCACGTTGGTGGCCACCGGCGTGCTCGAATATCACTGGGGATTCATGGCTGGGGCTGTGGCCGCAGGATTGGCGGAACTGGCGCCCCTGCCTATCGACGACAATCTAACCGTGCCCATTGCCGCCGCCGGGGTCATGGCTCTCACCGGCGTTTAGCCCCTATTAGGCGACAGACGCGATGGGATACCGGGGCGAAAGACGTTCGGCGCGAAGTTGATCAGGCAGCATTCAGGCAGTTCGTGCAACGTTGCATTTGAGATGGCGCCCTTGGTTCGACAGGCTCACCATGAGCGGGGGTGGGCCGGATCGCATCCCCCAATTTCAACCATGCGAGGTCGGTCGGGATTGATGGGCCTGGTACTAAAATCCCAAGTTACAGTCAAAACCGCTCTTCCTGAGCCTGTTGAAGGACCGGCGGTTGAGATGGACTAGCGCCGAACAGTTGATGGCGGCGCTAGGCGCACGGCCAGGTCACGCCGCGCCGTCGAATTCGAACACCTGGGCGCGTTCTCGCTGGAAACTGAGATAAGCCGATTTCTGCATTGCCGGCCGATGGGTTTCGACGATTTCTTTCCCCTTGGAGGCGCCTTCGGCCAGCATGTCTATTGCCACCATGGCCATGACCTTGGCTGGGTTGATCACCGCGGTTTGGTAATCGGTGATGATGTAATCCTTGCTGTGCCCAGGGCCTTCAGCTCCGGTGGTGTAGGGATGGCAGGATGGAATCAATTGACTCAGGTCTCCCATGTCCGTAGAGCCTCCCCGGTTGCGGCGGTTGGGAATCACCAAAACGGAATCTTCCCCAAGCAGGTTCGCGCTGTTCAAACGGAACATGTCTTGGATCTTGATATCGTGGCGCATAGGCAAATAGCCGGGTATGTTGGTGATCTTTACGGAGGCGCCCACCGCCAGGGCGCCGGCCCTGAAACAGCGGTCCACGATTTCCGAATTCTTGACCACCGCGTCGCGGCTGCCAGCGCGTACCCGCCATTCCAGGCGAACGTCAGAAGGGACGGCGCTGACCGCCTCGCCGCCCCGAGTCATGATTCCATGCACTCTGACGGTGTCGTCGTCCAAGTGGGTCTCCCGGTTGGCGTGGATCGCCTGAAGTGCGAACGTCGCCGCGTTGAGAGCGTTGATCCCCAGGTGGGGTGCGCCGCCGGCGTGGGATCCTCGGCCGGTGTATTGCACGTATTTGACCACGTGGCCGTTGCTAGTGCCGCCCACGGCGAATTTTCGTTCACCCATGTCGCTGGCGGTATGGCACATCATGGCCATGTCCACATCGTCGAATTCGCCCAAACGGATCAATTCCTGCTTGCCGCCGAGAAATTCTATCTTCCCTTCTTCCCGCAGTTGCAACCTGTGCTCCACCTCAATGAACTCTTCGGCGGGCACGGCGAAGGGTATGATCTCCCCTGAAAGCTGGGCCAACACCTCTGGCGTGAGCAGTCCCATGGAAGCTCCCAGCATCATGCCTATTTGACAATGATGGCCACAGGAGTGGGCGGCGCCGGTGTCGGCGTCGGCGGAAGGGTGCTCTTTTACCACCAGAGAGTCCAGCTCACCGATGATGGCCAGCCGAGGGCCGGAGCCGGCGCCGCCGGCGATCCTGCCCTTCACGCCGGTCAAAGCCAGGCCAGTTTTGTTTCCTACCCCCAGTTCATCGAACTTGCTGGACACCAAACGCGCTGTTTTTTCCTCTTTGAAACCTGACTCTGGATTGGCCAAGATATCCTTGGCTATGGCGACCAACTCGTCTTTGCGGGATTCTATCGTCTCGCAGGCCTTTTGCTTCAGTTCGGTTATGCTCAACATAAAACGGTTATTCTCTCCAGTCTATTCGGGCCCATACGTCGTTTCGGCAGCCAACCCTCGCATGAACTTTAAGTACTCGGCGCTGGTCATGTTGGGCCTGTGTCCGGCTACGATGGAGCCGGCCTTTTGAGCGCCCTCGGCCATCAGGTCTATGGCGGTGGCCGCAAGGGCCTTTGCCGCGGTGATCACGGCAAGATCGTAGTCCTGCACAACGTAGTCGGCCCCATGGCCCAGGCCGGTTGCGCCGCCGACATAGGGGTGGATCGCAGGCATCAACTGGCTCACGTCTCCCATGTCGGTGGACCCGGTGCGATGTGTTATGTGGCCCACATTTTCCTTGCCCACCAATGACTCTGCGTTTTGTTCGAAAACACCCGCCATATCGCGGTTCTGGTCCAGTGGCATATAGCCGGGCATGGTCTGGATGGTCACGTTTGCGCCCACGGCCATGGCGCCAGCCCGCAACGCCCGGTCCACTTTCTTATTGGCGTCGGTGAGGGCATCCAGGGTACGCGCCCGTACGAACGTTTCCATCCTGACGTCGGACGGAACCGCGCTGACGGCTTCGCCTCCCTTGGTGATTATGGGGTGGACTCTCACTGTGTCTTCGTCTCGGAAGGTTTCGCGGTTGAAATGGATAGCGCTTATGGCCAGTGTGGCGGCGTTCAGGGCATTTATGCCCAAGTGGGGGGCGCCTCCGGCGTGAGACCCCTTTCCGGCAAACTGGATAATCTTGGCCACGGTGCCGTTGTTGGTGCCGCTAATGGCGATCTGCTTCTCGGCGGGGGCGCTGGTGGTGTGAAGCATCATGGCCAGGTGGACGTCGTCGAACTCCCCCAGCCGGATCATTTCTGGCTTGCCGCCCAGAAATTCGATCTTGCCTTCCCGGCGTAAGGAGTCCCGGTATTCGATCTCGATGTACTCTTCGGCGGGGACTGCCATTAGCACCAGACGTCCACTCAGTTCGGGCAACACCTGCGACCCCATCAAGCCGATGGTTGCGCCCATAAGCATGGCTATCTGGCAATGGTGGCCGCATGCATGGGCGGCGCCGGTCTCGGCATCGGCGTGGGGGTGCTCCTGCACAATCAACGAGTCGAGCTCTCCCAGGATCGCCAGGGCAGGTCCCTCGGTCCCTCCCAGCAGTTCACCCCGGACGCCGGTGAGGGCTAAACCAGTCCGGGAGGCGATTCCCAATTCAGCGAATTTGCTCGCCACCAGGCGGGATGTTTTGGTCTCGCGAAATCCTGGTTCCGGGTGTTTCAAAATGGTTTTAGCGATCCCAACGATCTCATCTGCTCTGGCGTCTATCTCTTGAAACGCCAAGGCTTTTAATTCCTCTTTGGACGGCATGGGCAACCCCCTGTTCTGATCTGTTGCGATTCTAGCAGAGCTTCAGCCCATTGGGTAGAATCGGCGTTCTTGTATAATCACCGCGCTATCTCCCCAAAATTAAACAACGCCCGGATATTAAATCCCGGATCGTAAAAAACGAGGGAACGACATGAAGGTAGTGATTGCTCCCCAGGGCTTCAAAGGAAGCATCACAGCATTACAGGCGGCCCGGGCCATCCAACGAGGAGTGGTTGCCGCGGCGCCGGGAGCCGAAACCGTGCTCGTGCCGGTGGCCGACGGAGGCGATGGCACGCTGCACGCCCTGGTGGACGCCACTGGAGGACAGACCTTCGAAAGCAGGGTAAAGGGACCGTTGGGCCGGCCTATAGAAGCTTCATGGGGCGTAATGGGTGACGGGGAGACGGCGGTGATTGAAATGGCCAGGCCGTCGGGTTTGGCCTTGCTTCCTCCGGAGCGCCGGGATCCACGCGTCACCACCACATGGGGCACCGGGGAAATCATTAGAGAAGCCCTGGAAAAAGGATTCAAGCGGATCATAGTCGGTCTGGGTGGCAGCGCCACCAACGATGGCGGAGCCGGCATGGCCGGGGCGCTGGGGGTCAGGTTCCTGGATTCGCAGGGCAGGGAACTTGCCATGGGCGGGGCCGCGCTGGCGGATCTGGATAGAATCGATTTATCGGGACTACATCCGGGTTTGAGGGATGCCGTGGTGGTCGGGGCAACCGACGTGACCAACCCGTTGTGCGGCCCCACCGGAGCTTCGGCGGTATATGGCCCGCAAAAAGGGGCTTCAGTCCAGGTTGTCGAGCAGTTGGACGCGGCCCTCCAGCATTTTGCCTCCGTGGTAAAACGGGATGTCGGGCAAGACGTGTTGGAACGTCCCGGATCGGGCGCGGCCGGGGGGCTGGGCGCCGGTTTGATGGCCTTTGCCGGAGGTGAACTGCGCTCGGGGATCGACATGGTGTGCGATGTGTTGGGGTTTGACGATCACGTTGAAGGGGCGGACGTGGTGATCACCGGCGAGGGGCGTGCAGACCGCTCCACCGTGTTTGACAAAGCGCCGGTCGGTGTGGCCCGCCGAGCGTTGGCCAAAGGCACTCCGACCATCTTACTGGCCGGCGGCTTGGGGCCGGGTTACCGGGATTTGTACCAACACGGCATTGCCAGCATCGTCACCATCTCCGACCGGCCCATGAACTTCCCCCAAAGCCTAAGGAGAACCGAAGAACTGCTGGAAGGCGCCGCGGAGAGGGCCATAAGGCTGATGATGGTGTGGGCATAATGGGTATTTCCGGTAGTGGGTCAGTTTGAGCAAAATTCAAATTGACAACGACAGGTGCGTGAGCAAATAATATGGAATGCGTAAAAGAAAAAAACCACCACAGGGCATTAACGCCTTAGCCGCTTTCATTACGGAGGAAGTTACTGGCGAACCTGTGCCGGATACAGATAAGAACGCGAGCGCGGCAGCACGGGGCCGATTAGGTGGGTTGAAGGGTGGGAAGGCAAGGGCGCTTCTAAGATGACACCGGAAGAACGGTCAGCATCGGCTAGGAAAGCAGCACTTGCCCGATGGGACAAACGTTAAATATTTAGCTCAATTAAAATCCTGGGTAAGGTATTCGGCTTCATCTAACACATCTGTAAACAATGGGAATTGTTTACGTGTTAGCGTTTCATGTAGTACCTGGTTGCTATTTAATGGATTAAATACGCGGTGGACATACTCATCCTTATCGTCGTGCAAATTGTGGTATCTCAGGATTGATGAACCACCTGGGGTCCATGCGACATAGCGATATGATACACATTTGATCTGCAATAACGTACCAACTGCCCTGGTCTCATACCATTTCTCTACTTCCAAAATCACACCACGCCGACAATAAACTTGCCCTTCCTGGGATATAAATAAGACACCCTCGAATTCGTGTTTCGTGAATTCGAGGGTGTCTGGACGAGCCTCATCGACAAACGAATCCAGCGGTCACCGCAATTACCGGCCTTGTAGCCAGCCTACGAGTTGAACAAGAACACCTACGCCAAGAAATAGATAGGGTGGAACACCAGATTGAAGCGGCCATAACAACTTTACATCTCCTTACGAATGGTGAAGACTCACTTACAGCAACGGCAGGGATCGAGGATGTTAAGGACTGCTCCAGCCACGGAGTCGCGTTAAAAAAATCGCGAGTATCAACAGCAAAGCGAATGCGAGTGCGGCAGCACGCCTGCTTATCCAAGCGGGGCTATCGAAGTCTAAGCCACGCAACCTTACTTCAAGCCTCTATAACCATATGCACAAGAGCGACGAATGGGAGTGGGTATCACCCGGCACGTTTGAATTGGTACACTTTATAGGTTGGCCTGGACAGAAAAGCGCGATTACATTGTCCATTTTCCCCTCAGATGTCAAAGTGACCCCGTTTGATATCAATAATGCGTAAGCTAATGTTAAAATTATGATATGAACAAGCTAAGTATTCAGCGTCGCACCCAGGTAATCAAGGCACTTGTTGAGGGCAACAGTATCCCGGCCACATACCGCATGAATGACACCGCTAAAGGGACGGTCACGCGGCTTCTTGTTGACATAGGCACAGCTTGTTCTCGGGATCAGGATGAACATCTCCGCAACTTAACTTGCCGCCGCATCCAGTGCGATGAAATTTGGTCGTTTGTGTACGCTAAGCAAAAGAACGTACCAACAGGAATGAACGGCTTCGCTGGGGATGCGTGGACCTGGGTTTCCATGTGCGACGATTCAAAGCTCGTCGTTTCTTGGCTTGTGGGCTTGCGTGATGCTGGCTACGCTTACGAGCTTATGACAGACCTGGCAGGTAGGCTTTCCCACCGCGTTCAATTAACAACGGATGGGCTGAAATCCTATCTGTCTGCCGTTGAAGGTGCGTTTGGCTCCAACGTTGACTACGCCCAATTGGTTAAGTTGTACGGAGAGGACCCTACTGAGGACAAACGCCGGTACAGCCCAGCCGAATGGATAGCATCCAAACCCAAGGTCGTTCAAGGCAACCCGGACCCGGCGCATATCTCCACTAGCTATATCGAACGCCAGAACTTAACCATGAGAATGAGCATGACGCGATTCACAAGATCGACAAACGGGTTTTCTAAGAAGATAGAGAACCTCAAACACGCCGTTGCGCTTCATTTCATGTGGTACAACTTCTGCCGACCCCACAGTAGCCTTGGGTCAATGACTGCACCGGCTGGCGGATTCAAATTGACCCACTACCGTATTTCCGGCTTCATTGACTTCGCCCCAGGTATCACCTATGCTCTCTGACGGAAACAGAATGGTGCGTGGCGCCCCGATTTTTCGGGGAGAAAAGGGGAGCCGGTGAGACTCCGGCACGGGCCCGCCACTGTAATTGGGGAGCCTTCCAGCAAGCGTCAAAGCAGTCACTGCCCCACCAGGGCGGGAAGGCGTTGGAAGGTGATGATCCATCAGTCAGGAGACCTGCCACGCTTGTTAAACCGCTTCGTGGATTAAGCGGGTGCTGATTGTTGCAACATGCCCCCGCCCATGTTCTGGGCGGGGGGTTTTCATTATGGTCGACTCAACCAATGGGAGATTAACGCGATGACATCGCATGAAGCGTCACGGGAACTTGAATCGGCGTCGCCGGATTTGTTTTCTACGGAGGAACGCCGGGGGCTCTACCGGGCCATTTACTCCAGACGGGACATACGGCATTTTCGTAATGACCCGATACCCGGCCAAGTGTTAGCTCGGATAATCCAAGCCGCCCACCAAGGCCCGTCAGTGGGTTTTATGCAGCCGTGGGACCTCATCTTGATCCGCGATTTGGATGTGCGCGGGCAGGTCAAGGAGTTGTTCCAACGCGAGCGGCAGGCGGCCGCCTGCTATTTCGATGAGCCCCGCCGCTCCCAATACCTATCCCTCAAACTGGAAGGGATACTGGAATCGCCGGTCAACCTGTGTATCACCTGCGACCCCACCAGAGCCGGGGAGGTGCTGGGGCGCAACTCCGTCCAAGAGACCGACGTGTACTCCACGTGTTGCGCAGTGCAAAACCTGTGGCTGGCGGCCCGCTCGGAAGGCGTCGGCGTGGGTTGGGTCAGCGTGCTTAAAATGCCCCAGTTAAGAAAAATCCTAGGCATCCCCCATCACGTGATACCGGTGGCCTACCTCTGCCTTGGGTATCCGGTGGAGTTTCCCTCCCAGCCGACTTTGCAGACAGCAGGTTGGCGCGACCGGCTGCCGGTCAGCGAACTTCTGCATTTCGATGATTGGAGCGGTGTCAGCACGCCTCCGGAGTGGGAGGATTTTCAACAGGCCCTAGCCGATGAACAAGAATCCGGATAAGGATCTCATGTGGTCGGAGAATCCTTATTCAGGTCGATTGATCCGTGACTCGACCCACTCATCGTGGGAAGGGACTTCCTCGCCGACCACGTGGAGAAAATACATGGTCCCGGTGTCGCCCATGAACTTGAATTGTTTGCGGATGTCCTGGACGGTGGAACGAAAATCAGCGTGGGATCGAAGGTATTGCTGAAAACCGCCGAATTGCTTATCAAGCTCGAGCATACGTTGGGCGTTGGACACGATAGCTTCCAGTTTGCGGCGGTTGCGAATAACCCTGGTGTCTTGGACCAACGCCTCTAACTCAGGTTTGGAGAATTGAGCGATTGTCTCGGCATCGAAGTCCATGAAAGCGTCCTTTATTCCTGGCCACTTGGACTGGACCACTTTCCATGAAATGTCGCTCTGGAAGACCGCCTTAGTCATAATCTCCAGATAGTCGCCTAGTTTTTGAGGCTGGATTATCTCTGGAGCTTGCATTTGGTTACCCCTTAGTGGATGGTCCGGCGTTTTTACGCCCCGTGCGACGCTGAACGGCCGAAAAGCTAATCCAGGCGCTCTCCGACAAAGTCAACCACAAACTGGGAGAGCTCAATGGCCCGGTCGGCGTCGATCTTGTCGAAGGCTTCCGACGGTATGCCACCGGGCAGGTGGTAGGGGTAGCGGGTGATCTCGTAATATTTGTCCAGTTGGCGGGCCTCGCTTTTGATGGTGTCGAAGAACATCTCAAAGAGCTTGGCGTCTTCGCACAGGTCGATGAGGGAGTGGCTCCATATGTCCTCGGCCCCCCGGTGGTAGAGAAAGGCCTTTATGGCCTTCTCCGCCGCCTGCTGGCCCAAAAAGCAGGTTAGATTGAACCGGCTGCCCTCCCGGGCGAAATCGGCGTCCAAAAGGTCTTGGCGGGCCTGGCGCAGCCAGCGGGCGCCTTCGGCAACGAAATCAGGCATGGGAAACAAACTCCAAATCAGGCCTCATAGATGACCCTCCCTTTTTGGCAAGCATGATGCAGGGCGGGCAATGTGTCCTGCAGCTCCTCAAACTCTTCGGGCGTATATACCTGGGTGTCCACGGCCACGTTGGAGTCCAGGTGATAGGAAAAAAAGTCGGCGCGCCGGCCAAAAGGGCGGTCGGTGTCGTGCACCACCACCAAATCTATGCTGCTTTCCGGGTTGAAGTCCCCGGTGACCATGTCTCCCGTCAGGATGACTTTTTCCACTCCCAGGATAGGCAACAGCTCTTCGATGCCCTGCAATGCCTGCTCCAACATTTCTTTACGGAACAAGGAGAACCCTACTCGCACCGGCATGTTTTCTCCTGATGGTTTTTGTGGTTGATATGGCGCAAAGTCTTGCAAACCTACTTACTAGAAATGAGAGCGAGTCCCATTAACCAACAACTAACCCAACAACACCATGTGGGCTTCCCTGGGGCCGTGGACTCCTACCACCAAGGTTTGTTCTATATCGGCGGTCCGGCTGGGGCCGGTGATGAAATTCAGGTAGCTGCCCATATCGCCGCCGTTCCTGTGGTATTCCAGACGACGCAAAAGGAAAACGTCGTCCAGGGTTTCGACCAAGTCCTGAGGCCGGACTACTGCCACGTGCACCGGCGGAACCAGGGATGCCAGGCGGCTCAATCCCCGGCGCGGTACGATAACCACCGAGCCGGTCTCGGCCACGGCGTAATCGGCGCCGGTGATGCCCATTCCCGCATCGATGATTCGTTTGCGTACGGCCTGGCGATCAAGGCCGTCATCCTGGGCGCCGACGGAGATCGCTAATCCCGAGTTCTCGGCGCCATGGTCCAGAGGAATGTCCTGAAATACTTCTTGACCGGTTCTTACCGCTCGCTCTATGCCAAGTGAGTTCGCCACCGCCAGCACTGCGGCTATGGCGGCTTCGGGGTCTTCGGCCCGGTGAACCTGCCACCCCTGCATTCCGGCCACCCGGGCCAGCCGGTCTAGCAATTGGGGGACATTGGCTTCGAGGCGTCGGCGCAACTCCCCCACCTGGTCTTCCAACTCCCCAGAGGATTCTTCAAGCCTGGGGTAAAGATCCGCCGGCGGCCCGGCAGACCGGCCCAACGCCTGCCGTACATTAGCCAAAAATTCGTCTTTCCCCGTTTCCCGCGCCGGCCGCACCTTAAGCGCCGTCCTTGGTGGTCCGACTCAACTCTTTCCGCCAGATCTCGTGGAACGTGCGGGGCGGCAGCAGGGGTAAGTCCTTGGACCGGGTCCACCGTGACAAAAATGGTAAGCGAACCCGTCTAATGGCCTCGCCGTTGTGGTTTTTGAACTTGCTTAACGGACCGAATGGCAGCATCAATAGCGGCCCCTGAAGGGTACGGGCAGTTCGATGGGCCAAAGACACCAACGCCGGGCTGCTCATCAGCCAGGCATAACCCCGGGCCATAAGGCGGTCGACGGGGCGGGAGGCGTTTTCATTGGGTTCGGCGCTCTCCGCGAGATTTTTTCGCAGATGAAGCAACATGCGGGGAATATTGATCTTGACGGGACAGACTTCCCGGCAGGCGCCGCAGAGGCTAGATGCTTGGGGCAGGTCCTTGGCTTGCTTCAGGCCTGTCAGAGAAGGTGAAACCACCGCTCCGATGGGCCCCGGATACACCCAGCCGTAGGCGTGGCCACCCACCTTTTTATACACCGGGCATATGTTTAGACAAGCGCCGCAGCGGATGCAATAAAGGGCTTCGCGAAGCTCCGGGTCGGCCAGCATCTTGGACCGGCCGTTATCCACTATGACCAGGTGGAATTCTTCCGGGCCGTCTTCATCGGTTTCCCGCCGGGGCCCCGTCACCATGCTCACATAGCTGGTGATGCGCTGGCCGGTAGCGGACCGGGGAAGCAGCCGCAGGAAAACCGCCAGGTCTTGCAACGAAGGGATGACTTTTTCCATGCCGGTGATGCCAACGTGGATGCGCGGAGCGGAGGTGCACATCCGGCCATTGCCCTCGTTGGTGATGATCACCAACGTGCCGGTCTCAGCCACCAAAAAATTGGCGCCGGAGATGCCCATATCCGCCTGAAGGAATTTTTCCCGCAACACCTCCCGGGCGGCCTTGGCCATGTCTTCTATGCTCTCCAGGTGGGGCAGACCCATTTTGTCGCTGAACAGTTGGGCCACTTGCTCCTTGGTCTTGTGCAAAGCCGGAGCCACCAGGTGCGAGGGAGTTTCTCCGGCCAACTGGATGATGTATTCGCCCAGGTCTGTTTCAAATACCTCTACACCAATAGATTCGAGTACCGGATTGAGGGAAAGCTCCTCGGAAACCATGGATTTGCCCTTGGTGACGACCTTAACGCCGCCGGATTGCGCTATGTCGGCGACTATGGCGTTTGCCTCGGCGGCATCGGCGGCGAAGTGAATCTGGCCTCCTGCCTTGGCAACGTTTTGTTCCAATAGGTCCAGGTAATAGTCCAAGTGGTCCAAGGTGTGGATCTTGATCCGGCGGGCTTCGTCTCGCCATGCGTCCCAGGCGTCGGGGGTCACGTCTTGGATGGCGTCCAGCCGGGCGCTGTCGAAGCCCGTTCCAACCTTGATCAAAGCCTGTCTCAGGATGGGGTCCTGAATGGAGATGGCCGAAGCGGCGGAGAAATCTTGGGTTTTAACGTCGGCCATTGACTATGATCCCGGCTCGGGGTGGGTAGGGTCCAACACCTGAGCCAAATGCCGGGTCTGGACACCTATGCCCTGTCGGCTAAGGGCGCCGTCTATGTGCATCAGGCATCCCATGTCGCATGACACCAGGGTCTTGGCGCCGCTGGCCGATACGCTTGCTACTTTGTCCGCCAACATGCCCTCGGATATGTGGGGAAACTTGATCGAGAAAGTCCCGCCGAAACCGCAGCAGGTCTCGGCCTGAGGCATGTCGTTTATTTGTAGGCCGGATACGTGGCTCAAAAGCTCGCGGGGTTCATCGCGGACGTTCATCTCCCGCATCAAGTGGCAACTGGGATGGTATGCGGCGGCGCCGGGAAACGATGCGCCAACGTCGGCGGCGCCTAGGACTTGGACCAGGAACTGGGAGAACTCGCAGACTTTGGGCGCCATTTGTTCGGCCCGTCGTAACTCATCGGGCTGGTCTTGAAACAGGTCCAGGTAGAAGACCTTGATCATGGCGGCGCAGGAACCGGAAGGGACGACGATGTATTGGCTGCCCTCGAAGCTGTCGAGAACTCGGGCCGCCAACTTCATCGCCTGTTGGTTGAAGCCTGAATTATACAGGGGCTGGCCGCAGCAGGTCTGATCTGGGGGAAAATCGACTTCCACGCCTAGATGCCGTAACACCCGCACTACGCTGACCCCCACTTGGGGAAATAGTTGGTCCACAATGCACGTGGCGAAAAGGGAAGCGCTGGCGCCTGTTGGTTGGGTCATAATGTGTGTTCAGCCTTGCCGGATCAGCCAGGCTAAGGGTAGCAGACGGGTATGGCGGCGGCAACAGGAAATGAGAACGGAGGCGAGGGCCTTCAGGCTCCGGCCCCGGCGCTGAACTGGATAAGGATGCCGTCGGGGTCTTTGACATAGATGTTTCGGACGTTTCCCTGATTGTCGAAAAACGCTTCCCGAGGCCCGGCGAGCTCAACGCCCTTGGCCAGGATAGCTTCGGTGAACGTTTTTAGTTCCGGCATGATGAAAGCTAGATGGGTGATGCCGACCTGGTCTAGCTGGATGGGCTCGCCATCCGGCGCTTCCCCAGGCTGGCTAGTCAATGTGAGGGCGGGGACATTATCGCCTTGATAGCCGATGCTAACGCGGCGGCGGGTTTTGCGCTGGTGTTTATAGTTATGTGCCCGTCCACCCTCTGTGGGGTCGGTGTCGTGGTCTATTATTACCGTCATACCCAATTGGTCGCGGTAAAACCCCAGAGATTTTTCCATATCCCGGACACAGATGGCGATGTGGGAAACTCCGGTTGCCTCCATGGGATTTCTACCTCCCGCGCTTTTGTTTTTGATTTGTTTTTGAACGGCCCACGTTTTGGCGCCGGCGGCTGGACCAATTCTAGCACGGGAGAGATGTAAAGCCATGGAAGTTGGCAGAGCAAAGTTGGTCTGGTGATGATGCCGCGGTCTTGGCGTTTTTTTCGGAGCCGGTATCGAGTCACGAGCTGTGGTTATCATTTCGCGCTAGCATTGGACTGTTTCTTTGTTGGCCGCTTTGGCCGCTTTGGGCGCGCCGCTGGGGCAACCCGGCCGGGGCGCCCCAGGCTCAGCTTCAATTTGGGCTGGCGAGGGTTCAGAATCCGTCTCATGGATGACCCAGGCGTTGAGCGCTGAATGAAAAGGTCCGCCGAATGATGGTCAACAACCATCGCCGGCGGACTTTTTCTGGGAGGGGGTTTGGTGAGTTGATTTTATATAGATAAAGGCCCGCCCCGCAATCGGAAGATGTCAGCGAACTTGGGCGCGGAGCCCGCGGGGCGAACAGAATCGGCTCGCAGGCGGCGAGGCCAATAAAGTTTGCGATGAAGAAATGGCGCCGCCGCTGGGTCCACCTGTCTCCCACTACTTCTCCGAGAAGGCAATAGTGACCTCCACTCCCCGGTTTCGCAGTAGTTCCAACCTCCCACCCAACTGCTCCACCCAGGCGTTGACCAGCCGCAGGCCCAGATTCTTGGAATGGTGGAAATCTATCTCCGCAGGCAGACCGACGCCATCATCGATAACGGTCAATTTGTGCCGGCGTTGGTCAGTTACCATCCCAATCCGGATCACACCTTCGCGCCCGGCTGGAAACGCGTGCTTCAAAGCGTTAGACACCAATTCGTTGACTATCAAGCCGCATGGAATTGCGGTATCGACTGCCAGCAATGTCTTAGGGGCATCAACCTTCAACTCCACCTGTTGCGAGTTCACGCCATAGGACTGGCGCATGTCGTCGGTCAGACTCTTCAGATATTCCCCGAAATCGATCTGGGCCAGGTTTTCGGATTGATACAACCGATCGTGGATCGTCGCCATGGCCCGGATGCGGCCCTGGCTGGCTTGCAAGATTTCCGGCACCTCGCCGTCATCAATGCCGGCAGCTTGAAGATTAAGCAGGCTGGATATGATCTGAAGATTATTTTTTACCCGCTGATTGACTTCTTGGAGGAGCACCTCTTTTTCGCGCAGTGATGCCTTGATGTGTTCCTCAGATTCCTTTTAATGTTGGTACAGTTGAGCAGCGGCGATCGCGCCGGTTATTTGGTACGCCACCCGGACGGCCAGGTCCAGATGGCGACGGGAATAAGCCTGTGGCTCCGTGGAAGCCACCGGGAGGACCGCTATTACATTTCCCCGGGAAACCAACGGTGCCGACAGGAATGACTTGAGGCCCCCATCTATTCCTGACGCCAACCCCGGAAACTCCCTGCGGAGATTTCCGGCGTCGTCAGAGTCCCGCATCACCGGCCGCCCCGTCATATACACCTGGCCGGACATAGTCCCGTGCAATGGCAGTTGACCGATTTGGCGATTTGTGTACAAGGCGGAGCCGGTTGTGAATAGGCGGGAAAAGGTCGAGCTTTCGGCATTGACCAACACCAGAGTCATGCGCTGGAAAGGTATTAGTGTTTGGACCTCTTGGCCAAGGAGTTCGTAAACCTCGGAAAGGTCCAGAGACGAACTGCTGATTCTGCCGATCTCGGCCATCACCGAGTTCTCATGGAGAAGAACCTCCTTTTCTAACAGGGTTGCCTTGACCCGCTCCTCCGACTCTTTTTGCTGTAGAAACGATTGGGACGCGGCAGTGGCGCCGGAAATTTGGTCGGCGACGCGGACGGCCAAGTCCAGATGCCTCTGGCTATAAGCTTTGGGATCCTTGGACCGCAGCTGAAGCACTGCTATGACGTTCCCCCTGGATATCAAAGGCGCCGACAAGAAAGACCGGAGCCCTGAGCCAAAGGCGCGGGTCATACCAGGAAATTCTTGGAGAATCTCTTCATCGCTGGCCGCTTCGAAGATTACTGGCGCTCGTGTCTCTAGGGCTCTTGCCGCCATAGTGCCATCAATCGATATCGGAACACTCCAACTGTGTTTGGCCATGTTGCCACCGATAACCCATGCGGCAAAAAACGATGTGACATCGGGGCGCAGGACCGCCAGATTCATGCGGTGGAAAGCGATGATTTTATGAATCTCCTGGCCCACCCGTTCGTAAACCTCGGAGAGGTCCAGCGACGAACTAGCGATTCTGCCAATCTCGGCCATCACCGAGTTATCCTCCGCCCACAGCGTCCGTTCTTCTTCGGCCCGTTTTCGTACCGTCACGTCTCTGATCAAGGCTGACCGGTATTGGCGCCCGTCCAGTTCGACGAGGGTCATCCGCATTTCCACCGGGAATGTGGTTCCGTTTTTACGGCGATGAGTGGTTTCGGTAACGACGATCTCCCCGGCTACAAGTCTTTTCCAGTTTTCTTTCCTGACATCTGGAAGAGTACGAATCGCAAAGTCTGCAACGGTCATCTCTAAAAGCTCTTCCCTCGTGTATCCAAGGCCTTGGCAGGCGAGTTCATTGACATCCATTATCTTCCCGTCCGGATCGGACAGGATGAATGGGTCGGCAGTTTGCATCATCAAGCGGCGATAACGGGCGTCGCTCTCCTGAAACGCCTTTTGGCTTTTGAGGTTTTCCTCGTATAGTTGGGCGTTCTCCACGGCAGGGGCTATCTGGTTGGCCAGGACTTCGAGAATGGCCTGCTCCCTCGCCCCAAAGGCGCCAGACTTGGTGCTGGTCAAGTTCAGGGATCCCATCACCCCGTCTTTTCCGGTTAGGGGCACGAAGATGCTCGATACGGTTCCGTGTTTCGTGTGCCATTCGTCGTTGGCATAGGAGGGACCAACAGGGGCGTTGTCTTGTACGAACGTTTTCCCAGAGTCGGCCACCAGCTTGGTCCGAGTCCCTTGCAGGGGTAATATTGACCCGTCAAATCTGGTGCGCTCCCCTTCCTCTACAGCGTATTTGGTTTGGTAGGTTCCTTGGATTCTATCGACCGCGACCACGGTGATGCTCTTAAAATCCACCAGTTTTTTTAGTTGGGCGGCAAACTCGTCGTAGACCTGTTGAATGTCAAGGGTGGACGTGACGATTCTGCCCACCTCGTACACCACGGAGATTTCGTCCTCCAGGCTGCGCCTGTGGGCGCTATAGCTCGGGGTATGGCGAGAAACTGACGCCAGGAATCGGGCGGTAGATTTGACCGCCATTGGCAGGAACGTAAATGGTGATGCTGCAATGAGGCGCCTCAGAACTTCGATTTCACTCACGCCTAATACCCTGCACACCGATGACGTTGAGTCAGGATTTATTCTCCGGTGCGTCGCGGACTCGAGTTAGTGATTCGTTGATTCCCAATGGCTAACAAGAATATACCTAAATTAGAGGCCTCATGCGTAACGAAAATATGACAATTGCTTAAAAGACATAACGATTCCATAACGATTTTCAACGGTGCTCGTTTATTGTTCACAGATGATTGGGAGGACGGGTGGGCCGCCGCTGCTGGAAATCCACCAAATAGGGCGCTCCAACATGCCAGACCATGGGTTCTCTCCACATTTCCCGAGCGTGTCCCCGGTAATGCCGCTCGGGAGCGCAAGGTGTTTGGGGCCGAGCTAAGTGGGAGGCTGATGACGTACCGAGCACGGGAATCCTTTTGGCCTGGTCCTTGGGGATGTGGGTTTGGGAGGCGAGGGGTTCGGCGAGTTGGTTTCGGCGCCCGGTTCTGACAGGTGCTGAGCGCGGTTGACGAATAAGAGCGGCCGAATCTGGATAAATTATCCAGATTCGGCCGCTCTTTTATTTACCCCGGCAGGTGAAAAACCTGGCCAACGCGCCCAGATTAGTAATAGACAGCGTTGCCTGTTCCGCCACCGGCGGCTATGAGCTCCCCGGTGATGGCCCACGCTTTGTCGGAGGCCAGGAATGTGGTCAAATAAGCCACTTCCGATGCGTCCACCATGCGGCCGATGGCGTTCCCCCTAGGGGAGCCGGCGGCAAAATCTTGAAGCTCGGCTTCCTCTGGAGACACGCCCAACTGGGTGGCCCTGGCGGCCAACAAACTGGGTGTGCGCTCGGTTCGAGTGGTCCCCGGATGAATGCAGTTAACGGTTATGCCGAAACGGCCTACTTGGTTGGACAGGGTTTTGGTCAAGTGCACCATGGAGACGTTGCGCGCCCCGCCGCTGAGGTTGCCCGCGTTCCGGGCGTTCCCACCGCTGATGTTGATGATGCGGCCCCAACCTTGCTCCTTCATAAAGGGAATGGCCGCCCGGGCGCACCGGAGGGCTCCCACGTATTTCACATCAAAGTCGCTCATTAGATCGTCTTCGTTAACTGTTTCGATTGGGCCCACGGCCGATGCGGATCCACCGGGAAGCGAGGCGCTGTTGACCAAGATGTGCAGGCCGCCCAACTTCTCCGACGCCTCGGCGACCACCCGGTTCACCTGTTCCGTCGAGGTCACGTCCAAAGCTATGGGTATGATCTTTGCCCCCGTCTCGTCCTCCAATTCCTTAGCCGTCTGCTCCAGATTGGCCATGGTGCGGGAGACAATGACCACATCCACCCCTTCTTGAGCTAGATCGCGGGCTATGGCTTTGCCGATACCGCGGCTGGCGCCGGCCACCAGCGCGTGTTTTCCTTTCAATCCCAAGTCCATGTGGGCCCCTCCTAACAACGGTTAAATGATTCTCAAAAGAGTGGATTTACTCGTGTGGGATTCTACACGACAGGTGGGACGGCGGCAATCGATTGAAGCGGGGGAGCAGGCTGGGTTAGCCGCGGTAAACCCCGAATGGGGTCATGGCGTATACTGGCCCTCATCCGGTGCTCCCCTATCAAATCGGTAAGAGATGGAGGGTCTTATGGCGCGTGTACCTGCTTTGGACCGGGATAACATCCCTGAAAACCAGAGGGCAGCCTTCGACGAATTGATTCAAGACCGGGGAGAGGTCCCCACTGGAGGCCCCGGCTCGGTAATGCTGAACGCGCCAGAAGTGGCGAAACGCGCCCTGGGCCTGGCCCTGTACTTGAGGACCGAGACTTCTTTGGAGCCGCGCATCAGAGAATTGGGCATGATATTGGCGGCTCGGGAAAACGACTGCCAGTTCATCTGGAACGCCCACGCACCGGCTGCCCGCCGCGCAGGTCTGAATGGGGAAATTGTAGACGCCCTGCGCGACAAGAAAGACCTGCCGGCCCTGGCGCCCGATGAATTAGCAGTGGTGAACTACGGCCGGGATTTCTTCCGCACCCACCGGGTTAGCCAGGCGAACTTCGACGCGGCGCTGGACCAGTTCGGCGTGTTGGGTTTGACCGAGTTGACCAATCTTCTTGGGTGCTACGCCATGCTCGCCTTCAACGTAAACGCTTTTGGCGTGGAGTTGCCGGCCCAACCAGCGGAAACGCCTTTACCCGTTTAGGGCGGTCTTTACTGGTCCGCCAGCGGGATGGTCACGTTGACCACGGGCTCGTTTCCCACGGTCCGCGTCGTGTGGCCATGGCCGGTGGTGTCTTCCACGAGACGGGCGTCACCGGGCCCGTAGTGAACGATGGTCCCGTCGCCCAGCCCGATCTCCGAATGGCCGGAAACCGTGATGATGTATTGGCGGCGAGGCGCTGTGTGCCAGTCGCTGAATCTTCCGGGAGGCGTCTCCCGGAAGATTATGTTGGTGGTGGCTTGGGCAGAGGTCAGCTCCGGGTGTGAAGCCAGGTCCAGCTCTTCGATATGGGACTCACCGTGGCTGCCGGAATACAACCGGTAGATGGCCATAGCGTCGCCTCCCCTGAAAATGTGGGAAAAACCCTAGCAAATGATCTGGTCTAAACCGCGGTAATCGTTATGTGGGACATGTAAGACTCTTGTTTGGCGCCGTGCCAGTGGTTTTCACCTTCCAGGATATGGACTACGTCGCCCACCACCACTTCATGTTCTTCGTTCTCGTTGGCCACGATGCCGGCGCCGGCGGTGATCACCAGGATCTGGTCGCTGGTGTGCTTGTGCCAGCCGGTGGTGGCGCCCAGTTCAAAGTTCACCACGCTGCTGCTGAAATTCTTGCTGGCGCCGTCGGGAAGCAGGTTCTGCCGGGTGCGGCGCACCGCGCCTCCGGTCCAGCCGGGAACCGGCGTTGCTGTGTCAACGGGAACGACTTCCACTTCGGATATTCTGATCTTCCGCATGACTTCCTCCCTGTTTCTCAACGTATAAACGTCTGTAAATGGCAATCCCCTTGGAGCGTACCACGGTATATAATCCGTGCCTGTTTGTCCACAAAATATCAAAACACCGCAAAGATGATAGGAGAAGCCGAATGTTGTACATGATGTCTCTGAGCCATACTCCGCAGCAATGCCCCGGCGTCGATACCGCAATCCGCGACCGGGTAATGACCATGTCCGCCACAATGACCGATGTCTTAACTAGCCACGGTTGCACCTTTCAAGGCGGATGGGTCAGCAAGTCGGCTCACATGACTTTCATGGTGATCGACGCCCCGAACGCCCATGCCGTGGATGATGTCACCGTCGATCTGGGCCTGGCGGTTTGGAATACAGCGACATTCTATCCGCTGATCACCTTGGACGAAGCGGTGGGTGGATTGCCCAGCGAGTAAGATTGGAACGTCTTTCTAACGTATATATGGGGCATGGTGTCCAGGTTGAATAAGAGAAAGTTTGGAATCGCTCCAACGGCTCGGCTATACTGGCTCAATGGCAGAATCAGTGGCGTGGCATGAACTGCGTGGCATGAACTGCGTGGCATGAACTGCGTGGCATGAACTGCGTGGCATGAACTGCGTGGCATGAACTGCGTGGCATGAACTGCGTGGCATGAACTGCGTGGCATGAACTGCGTGGCATGAACTGCGTGGCATGAACTGCGTGGCATGAACTGCGTGGCATGAACTGCGTGGCATGAACTGCGTGGCATGAACTGCGTGGCATGAACTGCGTGGCATGAACTGCATGAACTGCGTGGCATGAACTGCGTGGACGTATGAACTTGCCGGCCGTGGCATGAACTGCGTGGCATGAACTGCGAATGGCTCACGTCGAACTGCGTGGCATGGAAGACTGCCTGGCCGAACGAAGTTTGTTAGCCTCCAGCGGGCCGCGGGACGTATTTGCCGGCCGTCAACGCGAGATGGAATCGCTCACGTCGGCGTTGGAAGACTGCCTGGCCGGCGGTTGCCGGTTGGTGATGCTTGCCGGTGAGCCTGGTATCGGCAAAACACGCACCGCTCAGGAGCTAGCGGCTTACGCCGAGGGCCGTGGCGCGCAAGTGCTTTGGGGTTGGTGCTACGAGGAAGTTGGGGCACCGCCATTCTGGCCCTGGGTCCAGGCCATCCGGTCGTATGTACAGCAAGCGGAACCGGAGCGGCTGCGCTCAGAAATGGGCGTCGGCGCTGCCGGCATTGCCGAGATACTCCCCGAGATACATGCCAAATTGCCCGGTCTGGAGACACCTCTGGAGCTGGGACCCGAGCGGGCGCGCTTTCGCTTGTTCGACTCCATCACGGCTTTTTTTAAGAACGCTTCCCAGTCTCAACCGCTGATGCTTGTGTTGGACGACCTTCACTGGGCAGACAAGTCCTCCCTGCTGCTGTTGCAGTTCCTAGCTCAAGAGTCGGCCCAGTTCCAGCCCGGACGGCTACTCGTGGTGGGCTGCTACCGAGACATCGAATTGTCCCGGCAGCACCCGCTGCCGGAGACCTTGGCCGAGCTGTCCAGGACCGCTGGAGACCGGTTCCAGAGTGTTTTTCTACGGGGTTTGGATCAAGATGACACGGCCCGGTTTATCAAAGCCAAAATGGGTATAGAGCCCGTCACAGGGCTGGCGGAAGCACTTTTCTCCCAAAGCGAAGGCAATCCTTTTTTCATCACTGAGATCATCCGGCTCCTTTCGGAAAGCGGAGATTTGGCCGGCGGGCACGCCGGCCAGCCTGAGGTTCTGAGAATCCCAGACAGGATCCGGACGGTGATCGGCCGGCGTCTCAACCGATTGTCGGATCAATGCGATCACGCGCTGACCACAGCTTCCATCATTGGCAGGGAATTTAATTTCGTGCTGTTAAGTAAACTTGTCGACGAGATTCCCGAGGACCAGTTACTTCAGGCAGTGGACGAGGCAGTATCCAACAATCTGATTGAAGATGTGACCGGTCAGATGGACCGCTATCAGTTCAGTCATGCTCTGATTCAACAAACATTGGCTGAGGACGTGACGACCAGCCGAAGAGTTCGGCTGCACGCCCGGATTGGGGAGGCCCTGGAAGCTATGTACGGGGATGGTGCGGAAGCCCACTCAGCTGAGTTGGCATACCACTTCGGCCAGGCGGCGGCGGTGAATGGCGCGGAAAAGTTGGTGCGCTACTCCCTGTTGGCCGGGGAGCAGGCTCTGGCCGCCTACGCCTGGGAGGAGGCGGCCGTCCTGTTCCAAAGTGGACTGGAATCCAAAACCGGGGAATCAACCGACGCGGAGACAGCGGCCCTGCTTTTTGGGTTGGGCCGAGCCCAAGTAGCCACACTGCCGAGACACCGAAGCAATGAAGTGCTAGACACGATGAGGCCAGCCATCGATTACTATGTGGCGACCGGTGACGATGCTCGGGCGTTGGCCATAGCCGAGTACCCTTTCAGTATGTTTCGAGGTGCGCCCGGAGTCGCTTCTCTTCTCGAAGAGGCTTTGACGCTGATCCCATCCGGTTCACTCCAGGCTGCCCGGCTCTTGGAACGTTACGGTAACGCTCTGACATCGGAACATGGAAACTATGGAGACGCCGTTAATGCTCTGGCCCAGGCCCGGGCCATCGCCCGGCGGGAGAACGATGTGGACCAGGAAGCCAGCGTATTGGCCAGCGCAGCTAGCATCCACTGGAGTCACCTCCATCCTCAAGAAGCCCTTGAGAACTCCCTGGGTGCTCTGGAGTTGGGCCGCCGGTCCAACAACGCTCCATTGCCGATTGACATAGGACGCGCTCATTTTCATGCCATGGCATCCCTTATAGCCATGGGAAACATTAGGAGAGCGCGGCCCCATGCTGTAGCCCTCCTGGCTTGGGCGGAGAGTCGCGGCGGAGCCGGACTAGCCCAAGCTTTACGCGCCAACGAGGTCCTGGCCCACGTGGAGGGAGATTGGCAGGGCGCGCTGGAATTCAGCGACAGGGGATTGGCGGCCGGCCAAGCAGGAGACACACGCCTTCTCAACAACCGAGCGGTGTTGGAGTACCAGCGTGGCGAATTCGAACAAGGCGATGATTACCTGGAGCGTCTTCTGGAAACGATGCGCCTTTCCCCTGTAGGTCCGAACTTTGAATATTCGGTGGCGCCCCTAAACCAAAGCTAAGGTGAAACCTACATAAAGCGAACCCGAAGAGGAGTTGTGATATTCTGTAAAAGAAGTCGAGTGGCGGTGGTGGAAGGGATGACAGACATAGTGCAACTCATGGAAGAGCGGCAACTCAATGTAGGTGATTTACGGGAAAGGATGTATCGGGCGCCAACACCTCGGGAGCGAGAGCGATGGCATGGGCTATGGTTGTTGGCCCAAGGGTGGTCGGCCACTCAAGTGGCTGAGGCTTTGGAGAGAGAGCCTCATACCATCGGAAAGTGGCTGGACAACTTTCGCCAAGGCGGGGCCCAAGGTTTGGTCTTTGAGCAGACTGGGGGTTCCCCCCCGTCTTGAACCGAGGTCAACAGAACCAACTGAAGTCTGCGGTGCAAAATCCGCCTGGGGAGGCGGGGATTGAATTGTCCAACTGGAACTGGAAAGTAGTAAGGCAATTTCTCAAGCAGAGCTTTGACCTGGGGCTGAGTCGGAGCAGTTGCTTGAACTACCTCCATGGGTTGGGCTTCGTGCTGAAGCGACCCAAGAAACGCCTCCTGAAAGCCAAGGATGAAGAACGGAAAGCCTTCGTCCTCCAGTACAGCCAAATCCGAGAGGAGGCCCAAGAGAGTGGAGCCAAGATCTTCTTCGTGGATGAAGCCCACTTTCGGGCCGATGCCGACCTGCGAGGCAAATGGGTACTCAAGGGAGAGGCAGCGCTGGTGGACTCCACCAGTCCCCGGGGGGAGAGAAGGCCTGCTACTACTCGGGAGTTTGTCTGGAGACTGGGGAGGTGGAAGCCATGGAAATAGCTGGAAACAGCAATGCCGAGACCTCCACCGCCTTTTTACAGCAGCTAAGAGCAAACTATCCTGGACCTCTGGTAGTAATCTGGGACAACGGACCAGCCCACCGAGGAGCAGCGATTCGCAGCTATTTGACCACTCCGAACTTGCATCTGCGGTTGGTGGCCTTACCGGCCTACAGCCCAGACTTCAATGCCGACGAAGCCGTCTGGGACTGGGCCAGGGAAGAGGTCACGGCCAACGAATGCCTGGGAACAAAAGCCAAAGTCCAAGAGAAGATGAATCAATTCTTCGGCGGGCTAGCTCACCGTAAGGAAGAAGTGAAACGTCGCTGCCGAACCCGGTTACAGGCCCGAGCCGATGCGTTGATCTTTACACCTGCCGTGCCTTTGCCATCACTGCCCAATGTAGTTCCCACTTTGGCTTTGGTTTAGTCATAGGTGTGGCCGCACGGTTAACAGGCAAGACCGATCGATCTGATGTGGCCGAAGCCGCGGCTGAGACCGTGTTGTCGTCGCGCTCGGTTTTCCCTCTGTTCGCTCAACACGCCCGGCTTGGTCTTGCTCTCCTGGCGGTGCAGCACGGAGATACCAACGTTGCGGCGGAGCAGTATGCCGCTATTAAGTCTGGACCAAGCTATTTCACGCCGGTTGGCTTGATCTGCCCTGACCGTGTCATGGGTCTCCTGGCCCAAACTATTGGCAATCTTGACGCTGCGGTCAACCACTTCGAAGATGCCCTGAACTTCTGCCGCGCCGCGGGTTATCGTCCGGAACTGGCGTGGACCTGCTGCGATTATTCAGACACGTTGATCCAACGTAAATCGGAAGAAGACCTGGCCAAGGCGGAAAGGTTGTTGGGCGAGTCCCTGGCCATCTCCACAGAGCTTGGCATGCGCCCCCTGATGGAGCGGGTAAACCAACGGGTGAACCGGGTTCAGGCCCAGCCGCCGAAGTCCCATGGGCGCCCGGCCGGCCTCTCTGAAAGGGAAGTAGAAGTGCTTCGCCTCGTGGCGTCGGGCATGAGCAACGCTGTCTTGGCGGCGGAGTTGGTGCTGAGCGTCAGGACGGTCGAGCGCCATATCGCGAACATCTACCTTAAGACCAACTCCCATGGCCGCGCCGAAGCCACCGCATTCGCCTTCACTCACGGACTGATGTCCTCTACTTAGTTCCCCGACTTGGTTCCCCAGGTACATACTGCGTAGTTCCCGCCATTCATAGCCAACTTTCTTCGTCGAATCCGCATTCTCCCTGTTGCTAGTTTACGTATGCCCTATGTTGCGGAATGGGTGTTTTCCTGGATGGCAGGGCGTGACTTGGACGGTAACGTCTTCGGCGTCGGGTGATTCGCCGGACGCTATCGGCGCAAGCCTCTGGCGCCCGGCGGACACCTGGCTGAAACAAACCAATATCAAAGTCTAGGAGGTGCGAGTTGTTTCAACGTAACCTAATCCGAGTTTTAGCTTCAGTGGTTATCCTGCTCCTTTCAGTTGGAATTGGATGTTCAAGTGCCCAAGCCCAACCCGAACCTGCTGCTGGTAGTGGTGGGCAACCTAGTGGAGCTGTGTCCGTAGTTGCACAGTCAGTGGCTTTCTCTGGGAATTTCCCGAGGCTCCCAGCCGATATCGTGATGCCAACCGGCCAAAGCGTAGCTGTAGACTGCCAGGATCCTAGTGCCGACTATCCATACACTCCTTACGATTGGCCTGACGCCAGCGCAACGCTGAGAATACTCGCGGGTGTCAGCACCAGCACGGTAACGGTTGACGTCAACAACGCCAGACCCAATACCTACTACACTTTGTGGTTACGGCTGAGTGGCGAAGACGCCAATGGGAATGTCTTGGGGGGCAGTCCGCTAACTGGTATACCTGGAACGCCTCTCTTGCCCACATCTGAATTGGCTAATGCGCTTGCAGCATTAGGGGAACCGATTGCCCAAGGTATGAACGGATTCCACACAGACGAGGACGGCAATGGCTCGATCACGATTGACCTGGATTTCCCCATCATCAATGGCGCCTGTCCGTTCCACAAGTTCAAAGGCTTTGACCCGGCGGACGAACGCTTTCCTTTGGATACTCCAAGCGCCTACCCCGTGGCCATTGTTGGATCTAATGCGCCCTTTACATTAAGGCTCGCGTCCCATTATGTTGACGGTCTAAGCGACGGGCTGCTGCCAGGTCCGCATGAGGGGTGGTTTGACTGGAAATTTGGAGAATAGATCAATTCTGGTGTGAGTCACTGCCGCATTATCTACCTGCCAATCAATTCGGCAATGGTTTTCAGGCGACGCCTCCCATTCGTAGGGAGGCGTCGCCAACCAAAAGAGAAAACGTCCGGTTCAGACCTGCGCTCGACCGACGAGTATGACATCTATGCTCGTATCGAGGAATGAGGTTATTCCCACCAGAGTGTGTGTCATGGCCGTGGCGAATATGCGCGTGATGAAGATGGCGGCGGGTTTCACGAAGTGCGCCTGACCACCATTGAATCGTTGGGTGCACTGCTGGATATCTTTCTCAAATAGCTCCCTGGAATCCCGATTGAGCCTTGTTTTTTCTGCATCTGAATATTATTAGTTAACGAGTCCGATCGCAGCAGGCGATTGTCATTTTAAGAAACTTTGCAACGCATCAATCCTCTCCCCACCTTATCTGGACATTTCTGTCTATCGTAATCTTCACCTTGTTGATTCAGACATTCCACATGGTCGAGCACGTAGCCCAGGTAATCCAGAAATTTGCGATCCATGCCCTGGCACATGGATTGATCGGACAACTGGACTTGGAGCCCGTTCATTTCTGGTTCAACCTTTTTTATCTGGTGTTTCTTGGTTTTACTCTCATGGGGTGGTTCCTTTGTCGCACCGATGTATCCAAGTGCACTACCAACTGGAGTACCTATACTGGAGTGCTGCTCATCGGTTTCCTAATTCAGACGTGGTATATGACGGAGCATTCGGTAAAGTTCGCCCAGTTCTTGCACACTGGAATGCAAGGGACTCCTGGCATTCTCGGGTCCTATTTTGAGCCGGTGTTGCTGCATTTCTTCTACAATACGATCGTGTACTTACCTTTGGCTGTTGTCTTCTTCGGAGGCAGACTGTACATGCTGCCCTGGATCGGGAAGAAGGGCTAGGTCAGGGGGCAACGACGGCTCACGCATAGTGGCCGCCATCATCGCCGCATACCCTGGTGTCCGCGTGAACCACTCACACTGCGGCGGGGTTGTAGATGGTCATCCAAGTCGGTTGTTGATTGGGGACATGACGCCGAATGCAGATACGTCTTCCCTGGACCTGAGCATCTCTTAAAGCAATTTGAGGACGCGCCTTTCTCAAAGCGGGAGATGATAGTGGGGCGCCTGAGGGAGTGGGGGATCGGGCGGTTGCTATAGAGTTCCGACCATCTCGATTCTCGTGGTCCCGCCTCGCCTTTTCTACCCCTTGGGGCCCCTGGAGCCGTTGAGCAAGTACCCATTCACACCGGGGGAGTTGGACATTATTCTCAACAATGATGGGTCGGCCTGGTTGTCAGGCAGGCCAGAACAGTAAGACCCAGCGAACCCTCATAGTTGTCCCATGGTTGGGGAAAAACCGGCAATGAGGATTGATGCTCTTGGTAAAAGGACCCGGCGCAGGGGAGCGCCGGGTCCTTCACGGTTGGGTTCTCTAGAGAAGCCTTGCCTAATAGGGCCGGGTGATCTTGGCGATCTCCTTTAGCTTTTCCATGGAGAAGGAAGGCGATTGACATACGTCGATGGTCTTCTTCTCGTAGTCGGCGATGGTCGCCACCATGTCGGGGATCTTGTCGGCCAGCTCAAAAGGGATGTGGGTTACGCCGTGTTTGTCGCCGTGGATCAGTTGGCCGGTGTCCACAGTGAGGCCGCCGACGCTAACAGGTATGCCTATCTCAACCAGGTGCGTATAGGCGTGGGACACGGAGATGTGCTTGGCGAAGAACTGGAACCCCAACTCATGCACCTCATCCAAGTCCCTGACGGTGCCGTCGGTGGCGACGGCAACCGCTCCCAGAGCTTTGTGTATGTTGCCCTGTACTTCGCCCCAATAGGCGCCGATGGGCGGATTGTCGATGTCATGCAGGATGATGAACCGGGGTTCGGGGACCGACGCGATCAGGTCCCACCATTCATCCCTGGCCACGTTGCGGCCGTCGGGAGCGTTGGCGCTGATCACTCCGGTCACGGCGTATCCCACAACCGGCGGGAAATCCCGGAATGCCGTCTGTATCTCCGGCATCATGAACCCCTCGTTTTTGGGCCGGAAATTGAAGCCTTCAATGGCGTTGCAAATGCTGGGGCCGTCGATTCCTTGCAAGGCCTTGAGCGTGGCCGGGCTGAGTGTCGTGTACAAGATTCACCTCCGTGGGTTAACTGTGTGATTTGAACCCGGATGTTAGCTTGACACAGGCTTTGTTGTCTACCGGAAGGGCCACTGCCCCCACCTCGCCCCCGATTCCATAGAGGTTAGGTATGGGGAAGCCGGCAATCAAGAGAATCTTTCTGCCGGTCATTCCTGGTCGATTAGGTGGGGATACATGGCCAGCGGTGTGGCGGCCAATAATCCGGCGTCCACCGGCAGGGTGACCCCGGATATCCACCGGGATTCTTCCGAAGCTAGGAACGCCACGGCCCAAGCCACGTCCCAAGGCGTTCCGTCGGTGCCCAGGGGGCCGGCCTTCCTCCGCAACTCCAGCATCTCATCACTGGAGTGCCGCGCCACCATGGGGCTGCGTATGTGTCCCGGCGCGATGCAGTTGACCCGGATGTTGTCCCGCCCGTAGTGGACCGCCATGGAATTGCTGAGGCCGATGATCCCGCCTTTGGAGGCGGCGTAGGGGTGGCTAGGCCTGCCGCTCCCGGCCCGCAAGCCCACGATGGAGGACAGGTTGATGATGGACCCGCCGCCATCTTCGATCATGCGGGGGATGGCGTATTTGCTGGTGAGCATCACGCTTTTGAGGTTTACATCGATGACGGTGTCCCAGAAATCCTCTTCCACATCGGTGACGGACCCGGGGCCGCTGATACCCACGTTGTTGACTAATACGTTTAGTCTGCCATAACGGGACACCGCTGCCTCGGCCATTTCCCGGCAGTCCGAAGCGCTGGTCACGTCGCCCACCAGGACCGAGGCCTCGCCCCCCTCTTCTTTGATGTTGGCTAGGGTCGTCTCGGCGTTTTTTTCATCCCGGTCCACCAAGAGCACCCTGGCCCCCTGCCTGGCGAAAAGGATCGAGATTGCTTGTCCAATACCCACGAAGTCGCCGCTGCCGGTGGCGCCTGCCCCGGTGACCACGGCTACTTTGCCCTCTAATCGGTTGCTTGAGTCAGCCATTTGTGTCCTCTAAAACCTAAGATTCCGGCAGCCCAACGCCAATACTAAGCCGGTCCCGGCGGTCAGGCGCCGGCGAAGATGCTGAAGACCGCTCCCTGCGGATCCTTGATAGTGGCGAATCTGCCGATGCCAGGAATGTCTGTTCCGGGCATCAACAAGACGGCGCCCAATGACACGGCTTTCTCGCATGAGTCATCGACGTTGGCGACGCCGAAATACACCATCCAGTTGGGCGGGACCGGTCCCATCTCCTCGGTGATACGCATCACTCCGGCAACGTCCGTCCCGGCGGCCTTTAGCATGGTGTATTCCATTGGCCCATCCATCGCGGCGCTGTCGACGCCCAACATGCCCCGGTAGAAATCGATGGCATCCTCGGGGTCGCTGGTCAGCAGCTCGTTCCACATTATGGCGCCCGGCTCGCCTTTGACCCGGACCCCTATGTGATCCTGGGGCTGCCACACGACGAATGCCGCGCCCTGGCGGTCTTGCAGCATGGCCATTCGGCCGGCGGTGAAAACATCCATGGGGCCAAACAACAATGACCCCTTGGGGGCCAAACAACAATGACCCCTTGGCTTGCTCGACCTTGGCCACCACCTCGTCAACATTGGCAACGGTGAAGTAGGTGTTCCAGTGAGGAGGAATCCCCAGGTCTCGCTCCTCCTGGGGTTGCTGGTAAATGGCCGCGGATTCCAGCCCATTTAGCTTCTGCATGTGGTAGAAATCGGTCTCACTTATCTGCTGAGGATCGTCGACCCAGGAAAAAAGGGCGCCGTAGAAATCCAAAGCCCCCTTGGCGTCGGTGGTCACAAGCTCAAACCACGACGGTGTCCCCGGAGCGTGACTGGTTACCTCTGGCATAATGTTCCTCCTTTCGCTTGGGGATTTCCCTTGGCCATGTCTACCCCTTTTCAGATCGGACGCGGCGCTTCGACTTTGTCTGGCTTCGGGCAGCTTCGTACCGCTCAATGAACTGCGCCACCGGCGTCCGGGCGATCGCCTGACCGATGAGATCCATGGCCAGGTCTGCGGGCGCTTTGAACCGGATGCAGGCCTTGCCCATATCCAACTTCTTGCCGGCGGCCTGGTGCGATTCAGTAAACCAGCGCTCGGTTTCGGGGTCGCAATAGATGTTCATGAGATACAAGGACATGTGCCGCTTCTGAGAGGCGAGAGCCGCGAACATCAATGGATGCCCGTTGTAAGTCTTGGGGTAGGTCTCCAAGGGAATCACATAGGCGAGCATCCCGAACTCAAACGTCTCTACATACCCGTTTGGCAGGTTAGCCAGAATCTCTTGCCGCACCGTTTCAATCGCGTCCCGCCTTTCCGGGGGCAGGTTGGCCAGATATTCTCGCACCTGCTGGGAATCGTTACTTTGCATGGGGTTTGACTCTCCGAGGCTTTGCGGGGTTTGGATTAGGAGCCGGCAGTATAGTATAACTTGGCAAAATGGCCGGAGCCATGGCAAACCGCCTACACCGGGAGCCACCTGCCTGGATGGGAATCGGGTAGATTAGGGATTATCAGAATGAAACGCCGATTAGATTATCGACTAGCCGTGGAATCGGATCTGCCGGCCATCGTTGGAATGTTGGCTGATGACGAGTTGGGCGCCGGCAGGGAGGATTTTCAGGTCCCCTTGCCGCAAGGTTATGTTGATGCCTTTCGGAATATCGTTAGCGACCAGAATCAGGAGTTAACGGTGGTGGAGTTGGATGGCGAGATAGCGGCTACGTTCCATTTGACCTTCATCCAATACCTGACTTACCGGGGCGGGGTCCGCGCCCAGATCGAGGCGGTTCGGGTAGGCAGCGGCATGAGGGGCCAGGGCCTGGGCAAGCAGATATTCCAGTACGCGATCCAACGGGCCAGAGATAAGGGCGCCCATTTAGTGCAACTGACCACGGACCAGCAAAGACCCGGCGCGTTGAGGTTCTACGAGCAACTGGGTTTCGTCAATTCCCATAACGGGATGAAGCTTCATCTATAGGTATGAGATTGGTTGAAGGGCGGAGGACGAAATCCCCCCTAACCCGCCTTTACGAAAGTGGGGGATAGGGTTATCCCCCCATTTGCGAATGGGGGGGTTAGCGTTGCCCTTGATTAATGCAAAGAGAATCTCGACGTCCGCGAAGCGGCCTAGAATCTGCCTCGGTTAAAGCAAGGAGAATCTCGCCATCTGCGAAGCGGCCTAGAATCTGCCCCTGCTAAAGCAAGGAGAATCTCGCCATCTGCGAAGCGGCCTAGAATCTGCCCCTGCTAAAGCAAGGAGAATCTCGCCATTTGCGAAGCGGCGTAGAATCTCCCCCTTTGCAAAGGGGGATTTAGGGGGATTTCCTTGTTTCACCAGACCGTACGCCCTTGGCGGATAGCGATTCTTCGGGAGTTTGGATTTTTTACGACTCGGAATCATGCGAATATGCTAATATCTTGTCTGGGAAAATCTTGAGTTGTGAGAGTGAGGCTATGCATAGAGGTTTGATCCTGGTTTTCTTAGCCGCCGTGACCGTCTTTGCAGTGGCTTGCTCCGGCTATTCTAATGAGGTAGACATGGATTCAATCACTACAAGCCCTTCGGGATTGCAATATCGGGAAATAGTCGTTGGAACGGGGACGGCCGCCAGCGCAGGCGACACCGCCGTGGTTCACTATACCGGCTGGCTGATGGACGGCACGAAATTCGACAGCTCGGTGGACCGCGGCCAGCCGTTCGATTTTATCTTAGGCGCCGGAGCTGTCATAGCGGGTTGGGATGAAGGAGTGGGCTCGATGAAGGTCGGTGGCAAGAGGAAGCTGATCATCCCTCCGGACCTAGGCTACGGCGAAGGGGGCGCCGGCGGGGTAATACCACCGGGCGCCACGCTGAAATTCGAAGTGGAATTGTTGGAACTAAGATAGTTTAGGTTTAACGGGAGGATACCAAATGGGCATTTTTCGAATGTACACCGGGACCGATGGCCAAAGCGTCATGGAAGAACTTAAAGAAGACGACCCCATCGTAGAGTCTTTGAAGACCTGCACTGATTGTTCCCTGCAGGTCAACGAACAATCGGAATTCGGGGAATTTCATCCGGCGCCTCGCCGCCGTTGGATGACCATGATCAGCGGCCAGATCGATATCCAGATGGCCGATGGCACGATCCACAGTTTTGGCCCCAACGACTTGCGGCTTTGGGAAGATGTGACTGGGACTGGCCATAAGACGCGGTTCCCCGTGCCTTCGGTCAGCATCTCCATGCCGTTGCCCTAACGGTTGGCCAGTTAGCATCGATCAACATAATGAATAGATTCGCCGGGCTCGTAGCCGGAGAGAAGACGTGAAATTTAGCAACTTTTTATTTCCCGAAAGCAAAACCCCGGATGGGGATTTCAGTGTGATCGAGGAGTCGCTGAGAGAAGCGGAACTCACCGAAGAACTGGGCTACGAGGTCATCTGGCTGGCGGAGCATCACTTCGATGGCGGCTGCGCCTATGTGGACCCGACCACCTTCGCTTCCGCCATCGCCGCCAGGACCAGCAAGATTCAGATCGGCTTCGCGGTAGCCCAGATGGCTCTGCACCACCCCATCAGGTTCGCCGAGCAGATAGCCCTCATCGACAACATCAGCCGGGGCCGGATCATAGTCGGCGTCGGCCGGGGCACGGCATATAACTTCTACGAATTCCGGGGCTTTGGCATCGACCCCAGCGATGCCCACGATATGTTGCTTGAAGTTGAAGAAGTGCTGGTCAAAGCCTGGACCACGGAAAATTACAAACACGAGGGCAAGTATTGGCAATTGGAATTGCCGGTGCTGCGCCCCCAGGTTTATCAGAAACCCCATCCGCCGATGATCAGGGCCTGTTCCGGTCTGGAATCGACTCTGGAGATGGCCCGCAGTGGCCGTCCGTTCTTAATGAATCTCCAGAGCGACGAGACCACCCGGCAGCGTATGGACCTATATCGTTCAACCATGGCCGAAGCGGGCTACGACGACCAAACCATCGCCCGAAACGTGTCGGACTCTTGGGTTTGGCGCAACATTTTCGTCGCCGACACCGACGCGGAGGCGGAAGCAGGGAGCGTGGCGCATTTCAGGGCCATGCGGGCCTATCTATCGGATAACCGGACTCGGATGAACACGGCCCAGGAGCTTGCCGCCCAAGCGCCGGCGGCTAGCGGGCCGGCCAGGGACTCGCTGGAGCACGGGCTGATCTACGGCTCGCCGGAGACGGTGTGTGAGCGGTTGGAAGCACTCAATGACATCGGAGTAGGCGGCGTGATCATCCATTTTCGACTGGGCGCCATGCCTTACGATGCGGCGGCTCACAGCCTCCGGCTTTTCGCCGAAAAGGTCGCTCCCCAGTTTCGCTCACCCTAGGGATTTTTATCACTGGTTAAACCTTTCGAGCGCACAAATCTTCAGGCATTACTCTAAAACGTTGGTGGTCTCCAGGGAACTGGGCGTGGTCCTGGATATGAACAATACTCCACCTACCGGTGTGACCACTTCGATGGTGAAGGTGGTGCTCGGCGCCAGGTTTGTGGTGAATGCCGTATTCAGGTTCAGCAGCTTTAGCTCGAAAATCTCACCCGGTTCCAACAGCTTGTCGCCGTCTCCGAAAGAGCTGATGTTGGCCGAGCTAAAAGCCGCGGGACTAGCGAAATTCTTCACCTGGTTCTTGTCCGTGTAACGAATGATTGTGTTGCCCGGCGTCAAATCCACCGCGTCTCCGGCCGCCGCGACGCCAACCTGAAAAGAGATTTCAGACACAACCCCTGAAACGCCGGTGGTGCTTGAAGTGAGGATCACCGAACCCTTCAGTTCCAATGTGCTGCGCTTCCCTTCCAACCCCGCTGAAATGGTCTCCTTCGCGCTGTCGCTGGAATACAGTCCGGTGGTCAGTACTGAAAATGCGAAAACCGACGAGACCACCACAAAGGCGATCAGTACGATCGCCGTTTCCAGTCCCGTGATTCCTCGCTGGTCCCGCCAAAATCTCCTGAGAGAGGAGAAGGCCGCCGCCATCGGCGCGTTCGCGGTCAATGGCCGGTAAGGGTGAGTATGTCCGGAGTATTTCTTCACGGAATAGGTCAGCGGTCTGCGTGCAGGCGCAAGGCTCACCGAAATAACAATTGCCGGGCTTGGGCTGGGCAGGTGGTATGCATCAATCCAGTTTAATTACGACCGGGGCACCGGCTCCACCGGATTCACACCTAAGTGTGAAGGAAAAGTTGAACAACTTTACTAATGGTGCCTCCACCCCTATATACAGACTCCCGAAAGGCCGAGAGTTCTTCCACTGGACGCTCCGCAGCGGTCAACGCTGGGAGCAATGCCAGTGTGGCAACTGGCGCCTTGGCATTGCTTGTTGTTTCCAAAGAATCACAATCGGCGCACTCTTCTTGGACCAGCCTGCGATCAACCTCGAGGCTGTGCTTTTAAATATAGTCCTCGATGAACTGGCACCAATGGCCCACGGCCTCGGGCGTTGAAGTTCCATGGGGTCCTGGATAGGCTATCAACCGCTTGTCTTCCGAGGCAATCAGATCGAACAGCGCGCATTGGGATTCTCTGGCGAATAGCTCGTCGTCCCACTGCATGTGAAACAGCACCGGGATCCGGATCTTGGGTGCGTCGATCTTGAACCGAGGTCCGGCGCTGGCGGCGGCCCGGGATGGGTCTGCGGATTCCAGAGCGTTTTTGCCCAGGGCGGCGCAGCGAAGCCTGTCTCCGGCGGCCGCGACAAATGGGATGCCGAAGCGCGTGCCCATGGAAAATCCGGCGTAGGCCACCCGGTTCGCGTCGATGAGGTCCAAGCCCGTCAGATCTTCCAGCGTGGCGCACCAATCTGCCACCATGCCATCAATCACTTGGCCTACCGTCCCTTCGGTCATGGCGGCGTTCTGGTCGTATTCGCCGGGATTTTTCCGGTCGCCATGGGCGGGCCCGTCAATGGCCGCCATGGCGAACTGGGAAACGCCGGCCAGGCGCCGGCCCAACATCAACGACCGGGCCACCCTTTTATGCCCGCTGCCGCCGTGGCCGAACAGGACAAGGGGCAGGGGGCCTTTGGCGGCTTCCGGGGTCCAGATCATTCCCGGGACGGGCTTTTCACCTCCGGAAATCACGAATTGGCGTTCGGCGATCTGGCCTTCATTAGATCCCTCGCCTTTCCATTCAAATGTTGTCATGGTCATTCACCTCAACGAGTGTTTTTAACTGGATGGGCGCCAATTCGCTAGTCCGGCAAAACGGCGATGGCTTCGATCTCTATCTTTATATCCGGCGTGCCCAGAGCGGCCACCTGAACCTGGGTGCTGGCGGGAAAGGCGCCCTCGAAGTATTTCCGGCGCACATCACCGGAAGCCGGCGCTTCCCGCAGGTCGGTGACAAAGCTAGTCACCTTCACTACGTTGGCTAGAATGGCCCCGTTGGCCTCGAGGATGGTCTGGAACTTTTGCAGGATCACTTCGGTCTGGGCGGCGATGTCGCCCTTCTCAGCGGGCGTTCCCCGGGCTGTGCTGCCGGCGATGAAAAGAAAATTTCCCCAGCGCACCGAATGGTGAAACGCGCCGGCCGGTTGGGGCAATCCGGGATAATCCTTGCGTTCGATTTCCACCTTATGCCTCCTACAGGAATTACCTGTTCGACTTGATCATGTTGGAGAGAATCTCGCGTAGTTTAACCGCTCTTCGAGGGAAATCCTAGGATTTCTCGCGCTAACCCGGAAAGGACGAGTCGTGTTGACCCTGCGCTCCATTTGTATAAGACTTACACGTGCCTGCAAAGGCAGGTTTGTCGAATAACCAAAGGGGGAATCCATTATGTCTCTTGCGCGAGAACGTTTCCGCACGGTGCTGTCCCGTCCGGATTGCACCTTGGCGGCTAATATTTTCGATCCATTGTCGGCTCGAATCGCCCATATGCTGGACTACGAGGTCTGCTTTCTGTCCGGCTCGGTTCACAAGGTCGCCAACCTAGCCGTACCCGACATCGTGCTGATTAATATGTCAGACCTGGTCGACGTCTGCCGGCGCATCACCCGCATCGCCGACGTCAGCTTGATGCATGACGGGGAAGACGGGTTTGGCAACGCGGTCAACGTGGTCCGTTCGGTAAAGGAGCTAGAGGCTGCCGGGGTTTCGGCGATTGAGATCGAAGACGCCATACCTCCGACGCGCTTCAACCAGGGAGATATGGGGCTGTATTCCGAAGCAGAGCAGGTTGGCAAGCTGGAGGCGGCCGTGGCGGCGCGCACCGACCCCATGACCGTCATAGTGGCCCGAACCACCGCTCTGGCCCAATTCCCCCTGGATGACGCTCTGGAACGCATTAAAGCCTATTCCCAGACCGGTGTGGAAGCTATCAGGCTTGCGGGTCTGCGAACCAGGGAGCAGTTGGAGGCGGTGCACCAGGCTACGCCGTTGCCCCTAACCGTTTTGAGTCCCCCCGACGACATGAAAAAAGACACGGATTTTATGGCCGCCAACGGAGTGAGGATAGTGATGGCCGGCAACCCGTCGTTCGGAATGGCGATACAAGCGATCTACGATTGCTTCAAACACCTGAAGGAAGGCGGCGCGGTGGAGGACCTGGCGCCCAGGGAAGCGAACGCGGAGCTGCTGCGGCAGGTCAACCGCACCGACGAGTTCATCCAGCTGCAGGAGCGGTACTTGCGGGGGTGAGGTTGGGAGCACTGGCGCTATTTGGGCCACTTGGTTTACTATCCGGGATAAATAAGGCGCCTCTTGATTAGGCCGTCCCCGAGGGCTTGCCAAATTCCTCATTAGTGGCGTGGGCGAACAAAACCGTCACTCCGCCGGAAGCGAAGTTGGACATGTCTTTGGCCATTGCCTGGCCCTCATCGGAGTTCAAGCCTTCTTGCATCGCCGCTTCCGACGCGAAGCCCAGTTCGGAAATCAAGTAATACGGGGCATCTCCCTGGGCCGCTCCGGCTACCTGGTTGATCGTCACCGATTTCAGATTCGGAATGCTGCGAACCAATGGCATATGCGTATCGATGAAATGGTGGTCGAACTCTTCCTGCTCTACAGGCCGGCCGAATAGGATTATCACATTTACCAATTCGATTCCTCTGAACCCCGGCCGGCGTCTTTGGCGACCGGACGGCCGGGGTCAGGCTATGTTGTGTCCGGCTATGCTCGGCTTACTTTTGAGGTGATGTTGTTTGAGTGGGCCACCATGCCGTGAACAGGAGAATAGTCTATCAGCCGCTCTATGGTTTTGATCTGCTCCTCGTTTAGGTTGCCTTTGACCTTTACCTCGCAAGAGATATTGGGGATGCAGGCGGCGTGCTGGGCGGGGTCTTTGACCTCGAAAAGCACGCTGGGGTCGACGTCGGCCTTGACGATGATCTCCATGCCGTCCAGGCTGATGCCGTTGCGCGGTGCGTTTAGGCCTATGCTGTTGGACAAGCAGGCGCCCATTGCGCCGAGGACCATCTCCACCGGCTCCACCCGGTCGGTGGGTCCCTCAAATCCGATGGCTTCTTCCACTTCGCGCCAGGCGCCGTAGGAGAATGTGTAGTGGCGGGTGTCCCGGTCGGTGCGCTGGCCTCCCAAAGAGTAAGGGCCGATGTGGGTGGTGTTCCGCCCGGAGTGCCCTTCCCAAACGGACCGGGATTCCAATCCCAAGGTTACCGGGTTGTCTTTTAGCGAAGCGCGAAAGGCCTCCATGGTTCCCCCCTTTCAGTTTATTTGAATGACGCTGCGGACGCTCAGGCTCCAGAGCTTTGCGCCTGGCCTTTTGATGCGTCCGGCCTCCGATGGGGTTCAATGGCGATGGGCTTGACTCTGCAATTCGGACATAGACATAGGGGATGTTTAGGCGCATCAGCATCAAGCGGGTGCTTGTCTTTCGGTAACGGATTCCGGCCGCCGATTAGCTCCCCCCAAAGGCTATTCACGGGAATCAACCGGCCATCCCAAATCTCGCTAGGACGTCCGAAGCCTAAAACGCCGGCCGTTTGATCGAATTCAGTATCGTGTTCACTTGATTGTCATTATTCTTCACTGCACGGTGGGCGGAACTTCACTGTCCTGTTCACCGGCCTTTGCGACACTCATCCAAGCCAATAGTTCTCATTCGTCAGTGTGAAGATTGTGATTCTCCACCGTCCTTGGCAGGACGCATTTTACGGGCCAAGGCGATGCGCGCTGTGTAAGCCCGTATCAAGTTAGGCTCGGTTAGCGCTTCAAAGCCCCGGAGCGGCTACGCTTGGTTCGTTTTGGCAGAGGGGGGGATGGCTGGGGGGCGGCAAGAGAACAAATACCGAAGGATGACCGTGACGATGACAGTAAAGGAGTTCAAGCCAGCTTCCGATTCTGGGCCCTCTGATCCTCAAGAATCGGAGTTGGGAGCCTCAAAAGCCCTCTCTTTAGAAGAACTCGCCAGGCGTCAACAGGCCGCGATGGCCAAATTGCAAGACACCTCCAGCGAATTGGACGCTCTGTTAGAGAAAACCATCACCGCTGTGGATGAGAGCATAAGCCAATCGAAAGCAATGGCCGAAGAGGTCAGGAGGCGAGCTACTGAAATAGTTTCCGTAGTTTTGGCGGATGCTCAAGCCCGGGCGGAGCAAATCATCTCGGATGCCGACAGCGAAGGCATTATTCAATCCCGGATGGCGATGACCAAGGTCGATCATTTGATCGAGGCGGCCAGGTCCTCCGCGGGCCGGGTAGCTAATCCGGATTCCAAGCAGTTGCCTGCGTTGACGGGAGAGATTTGGGCCGCCCTTGAAGCCTCCATCGAGGAATCCTTCCAGTCGTTGATGCAAGATTCGGAAAATCTAGAACAAGAGACCACGTTGTCGAAAGGACAACAAGCCCTTGAGGCGGCGTCCGAAGCGGCCGGTCCCGAAACACAAGAGTTCGAGCGAAACGGCGAACCAGAGGCTACCGACGAAACAGCCAGCGAAACAGCCAGCGAAATAGCCGACGAAATAGCCGGCGGCGTCTCAGAGGTCCACGCCGTGGACGTTGCCGAAAATTTGAATGTTGCAGGGGACGGGGCCGTTGACCTTGCACGGTATCAAGGTAACGTTAACCTGTTGATTCTCCTGAAGAAGGCTTCAGACGGCAGGGCTATTCATATCACACCCGATCAACTATCCCGCCAGATCAAGAACATCCCAGGCGGATCGGTGGTTACCTCCGGAATGCAGGGCAAGGAATATTTCATCGCGGCGCATTTCGCCACGCCGGTTTCGCTGCATAAGGTCTTGGCCGAGGTCGCGGAATGGGAAGACTTCGCGGATCAGAGCGACAAGGTCAAAGAGTACAAAAAGCGGGCGTGGGCCAAAGACAAAGGGCTCAAAGACGCCGTGCGCATCTTGGTAACCCTTTAATCACCCGAGAATCAATTTGGGAACCGCGCTAAAAGTTGTGAGGTGTCCAAGGCCGGTGCTGGACCGCAAACATGCGGTCGGCGCGCAGGAGCGCTCCTGGCGTTCGTTCATCGACACGGCCTGCTCGGGAAAGAGTGCTAAAACTGATCGCTCCCAGGTAGGCTGAGGCTAGATCAGAAACCGATAGCACCAAATCTGGGGATGAACCCGAAACGCGGCAAATGGCCCCCTCAACGGATCCTTCCAACTCAAACCGGCCATCGTTCCAGGGGCATAGTTCGTCCTTAACCTCGAACACGAACTGGCCTGTTTGCATGTATTGCCGGAGCTCCAGTGCGGCTCGCGCATCTACCAAACGTAACCACAATCCGTCGCGTATCGACCTCTGCAGTCTCCGGGAGTCCGCCAACATCCACGGCAACGGGTCATCCACGGGCCGCTTGAGCGCTTCCGTTGAGGTGACCAGATCCACTTCAAAGCAGAACCGCCACAATGCGGAATTAGCCTCTTTGGTCGCGGCCATCAGCTCGTTAACGGTTAGGATATTGCCGCTGATACGGTAGGTCGCGTATCCGTCCAACTTTCCGCCATCCTCATAGGCAGCGTAAAAAAGCCCCCCTGGTCCACCTTGGCTGTGCTCCGGCCTGGTGGAATCCCTCTCCCAATGGTGAAGCGGCCTTTGGAACATGCCAGGGCGATCAACTGTGCTCCGCCGGAAAACTTCTGGAAGATCCTTTGTAATGTCGGCCGGCTCTATAAAAACGATTCGGCCGCTGCTCTCGTATGGCCGGACATATCCATTGTGCTGGCGGTCGATCATCCATCGCTCGTAGAACGATGCGATGCCATAGCCGAACCTGCCGTATATGATGCTTTCGGAGGCGAACAGAGCAGCCATTGGCTCGCCACGCTCGTAGATATCTTTGATCTGATGGTGCATCATCCGGGTCATCACACCTTGCCGCCGGTGTGTAGGCTGAACAGCAATGTTGGCCACCCCCGCGATGACCGCCGAACCCCCGGGAATGGACATCTCAACCCGGTGAGAATGAGCGCCGCCGACGATGTTCCCTTGGTCGAAAACCGCGATCGAACGATCTAGGTCGAAATGCGGTCTCAGTCCCTCTGGGTCGATGTTCAACCGGTTTCCGTAAGCCCGCGCCTCGGCACGAACCCACGGAACAAACTCCTCAGGGGTAACGGTCCTCATTTCCAACATTGAGTTAATTCTCCCTTTCTTTTGGTCGGTGCGGCCCCAGGTAAATATACCGGACGGGCTTCCATTGGGTCTACTGGTGGGTCTACTGGTGGGTCTACCGGCGGGTCTATCGGTGGGTCTACCGGCGGGTCTACCGGCGGGTCTATCGGTGGGTCTATCGGTGGGTCTATCGGTGGATCTACTGGAGCGTATTGATTCGCCACTGCAGACCCGGTCGTATCTCTTCATGAGACCACGATTGGAGTGCGCTGCAATTTGATTTGGTTCGCCGACCCTCGTTAGGGAGTTTGGCGACTGAATCGCCGGGCTTCAATGCCGGATTTTTTACTATTCCTATGACAGCTGATGGGGTCGACATCGCCGTTGACGGTTTCCGCCATTCCTGGGGCGATGCGGCACGACGAGTTCACAACGCCCGATTGGATGTGTCAATGGTCACCGTGACGCCATTCCTGTTAGCCTAGTGGGTATGGATGAGGAACAGCTTTTCGACCACGCGTTTTGGCTTGGGATCGCATCGAAGCAACGCGAACTCTCTGGTGACCCTGCAGGCGCCGGGCATATGGTGGACCGGTTTGTCGGGCAATACCTTCCGGCCGCACTGAGAAGCAGTACTAAGCAGGACTTCGACCGGGTGTGGTTCGCTTTTTGGAATTACCTGGTCGCGCCCAAAACCAGCCGAAAACCTTTCGGACTATCCAGCAAGGCGGCAGACCTCCTAATCACCGACTTTCAGGCCGCATTGTCTGGGCCTGGAGACGAATGGAAGCCGGGTCCGCAGCCTTCCGGCTAAAGATTTTGGAGTGCCTGCCGGCAAATGCGGGTTTGACGTCTTGGGCAAACCGGCGCAGTGTTGAGATTCCACCCGGGCTGTTGAGCAGCACGTATTCGACTCCGGCGTCGCGGAGCCCTTGGAGTTTGACGCTGATCTCATCCGGCGATCCATAAAGGGTCCCTGCCTCGGCTGCTTCCCGGGTATCTTGAAAGTTTGGCCGGTTGGCCAAGCCCTGGGTCCGGCGCCGCCCTGCGATGCGGGTCTCCAGCGCTTGTTCGTACTCAGCTGCCGAGTCGACGATATTGACGGACCGAGCCACCGCGGCAGTCATTGGATCAAAAACGCGGCCACGTGCCTCGACTTCCGCCTTGAAAATGGAAATCAACTCAGTGATCGTTTCAAACGAATCAAATTGACCCAACAGCAGGTTGAACCCCAATGCCGCCACTTGTTTGACGGATGACGGGCTGCCCGCGCCCATCCACAGAGGCGGGTGCGGCTGTTGGGCGCTGGGAGGCTCCACCACCACATCGTCGAACTTCCAATAGGTTCCGTGGTGCGACCATGGAGTTTCTGATTTCCAAGCCGTAGTCATGACCTCCAGGCATTCGTCAAACCGGGCATCCGCCTCTTCCGGCGATATGGAGAACCCGTCGAATTCTTTTAGACGGTACCCCTTTCCAATCCCAGCGTCGACTCGTCCGTCCGACAGGAGGTCGAGGGTGGCGATCTGTTCGGCCAGCAGGACCGGGTTGTGCCATGGAAGCACCAAGACCGCGGTGCCAAGGCGCAACGTTTTGGTCCGGGCCCCAATCCAGGTCAGCAGATTCAGTGTCGCGGAAACCTGGCCAAAGCCAGTGAAGTGATGCTCGACCAGAAATGTGCTGTGGTAGCCCAGCGCCTCCGCTTCAATATTACGGTCTACGAATTCCCGAAATCCCGCGCCGCTATCGTCGCTGGGGCCTCCCCGCCGCGCTTGGGCGCTCCCGAACATTCCAAACTGCATGTTTTCTCCTTAATAATGGGGTGTCATTTGAATCCGCTAGGAGACAAACAACTGTCCGTATTCTAAGGGTAGTTACCTCACTTGACTAGTTGTCCCAGATATAAATCGCAACCTCGGCCAAGTGCTTGTACAACAAATCGGCACTTAAAATATACTGATTTGGTGCCAAATTGGCATTCCGTTTCCGATTCAGATGTTCGAAGATTACCGGGTGACTATTCGTGCAGTGTTGCCAGTGTTGCCAGTGTTGCCAGTGTTGGCGACATATAACGAGAGGGGCTTGGATGAAGAGGTTTGCGTTAATATCAGCCGTCGTTGTGCTGGCCGTTATTGGCTCTACCTTGGCGGCTTGGTTTCAGCAATCGGATAGTTCATGGCTTAGTGTTTTGTACGGGAGCGAGGCTGACCGCCAGAAAGCGCTGGGCAACATCGTCAGGGCGAATGATCCTCGGCCGGCCGCCCGCGTACAAGTTAATGCCGAGGCGCAGGTGAGCGAGATAATGGCCAAGAGACGGGCCGCGCGGACACCTGTTTCAAAGGCGCCTCGAGCGCCGGCGCCCACGTTTCGCCGGAACCTGTTCCTCCGGCCTCCCCAGATATCCAAGCGACTATAACCGCGGCGGTGGAGGCTGCGCTGGCGGCGCAATCATCGGCCGCACCTCCGGCGCCGCTGCCAACTCCCGCCCCAACGCCTAGAAACTCGGACGGAAACCCCGATTCTCCCCAAGCCGTCGTTTTCTCAGCGACGATTGTCGATGTAACAGTGGGTTCTTGAACCATATTACAGATACTATCATGCCACATAAGACTATAATACGTCTGTCTGGCGTAGCGCGAAACCCGGTCAATGGCTTTCCGGCCAGACTTCTAGGTCTATTGCCCCGCCTGCCGCGCCCGAGCCAATCCCTGAGGCAGTTGACAAGTCGGCACGGGCAGAACCGGCATTGGCGCCCACTGTGACGCGAACCAGCGGTGCACGATTGAGCGAAGACGAGGCCATTGGAAGATTAAACAACTACTTCGCGCACCAAATGTTTCTTGAATTTGACAAGTCTCTCGATGCCACGACTCATGCTATAACGAATCAACGGTTCATTTTCTGGCTGACCAGAAGTGACGCCGTCATTAGCGTGGACACTAAAGAGGACGGATATTGGATAATCGAAGTAGCCAACGACAATAATGATATTGACTCCCCATCGATTACAGAGTCGTGGTTCGTTTACGACGAATACGGCAGGCCTCCATATTGTGATAAGGGACAAGATGATTCCAACGAGGATATCGTTGATAGTTGCTCGGTTAGCTAGGCCCCGGGCGAAGATAATCCGCCGCCGCCATTTTTGAACGACGCGGGCCCTATCTGGCCGCCACGTATAGGTTTCGCGGTTCGAATCTGAAACCGGCATTGCAATCCCAGGTAACCCGCACGACTCCAGGCCTAATTCCTTATCCGGGTTCGGATCCCATTAACCGGAGCCGATGGTTCCAATGGCTGAACGCCATGTCTTCTCGACCGCGATCCCACCATATTGATCAGCAACCCCGCCCACTTCCTGTGATTGAGCACCGGTGGTTTGCCAGGTATTACTGCGACCGTCTGGTTTGTCTCGACATCTATGGTTTGCGGTGGGCAGACGTGCAAAAAAGAAAGCCCCGGGTGAATCCCGGGGCCTATCGTTTCTTGAATCGTTTCTTGAATCGAGTTGTAAGGTCAGGCGGAATGTGCTAGCTGGCGCGGGGAGCCGCCTGGCGCACTTTATTCTCCGCGATTGGTTTTGGCGGCATCAATTTTGGCGATAGCGACCTTCCAAAACTGGTAGGAATGAGGCCACTCTTCGTGAGAGCCAGTCTCTTCGGTCAGTCTCTCGGTCAATTGCTGGCCTAGCCCTTCCACCGGGACCAAGACTGTCAATGCATCCTCGATGTCCGCAGGGCTGATGACCGGGTCGGCTACGGCCCCGGTGTTCCTGATAGACGCTAGTGATGTTGTCATCTTTAACTCCGTTTCGCCGAAGCTTCTGTATCTGGCGCTACCTGGAGGCCTGAAGCGTTGGCGCCTATGGACTGCTGCTCCCTATGAAACCATCTTTACCCATCCAGTTTAGTTACCGGTTTCGCGGGAGGATATCGCCCACTAGGGTGATTTATGGCGCCAAAAGGGTGATCTTTTGTTGGGATAGAACCGTCCACCGGGTAAGCATCCGGGACTCTTCGAGCTTTGCTGCCCAAGGCGGCATCGGCGAGCCAACTTGGATTCCTTCTTAAGACCTAGGCCGGAGAATAATCGGCCGGAGATACCCGCACAAAGACCGGATTGGCTGGTGATGGACAACTTGAACACCCACCACCCGTCCTCGTTGTACGAGGAATTTGAACCTGCCGAAGCGCGGCGCATCGCCGAACGGTTGGAGATGGGAGTTGGCTGGATATGGCCGAGATTGAAATCGGGGTGATGGTTCGACAATGCCTGGACCGCCGTATTCCCGGTCCTGCGGCGGGAGGTGGGAGCGTGGCAGCAACAGCGCAACCAGGACGCAATACGGGTGCCGGGATGCGCGCACAAACTGAAGTCCCTCTACCCGTCAATCCAACACTGATGACTACTAGGCCGGAGAATAATCGGCCGGAGATCGCAACAGGAGCCCGCTGACCAAAAGTGATGCCTGTGCGTCAACCGGTTGAGCGTTTGCCGGCGCCACTGTCAATACGAGCGCAACGGGGTCCCGTCCTCGCATTTGACCATGATTAGTGAGTCGGTGTAACTCTTCAGCAGCGACATCAACTCCATTCCATCGATGGGCGGCATGTTCTCGTCCACGATGATTATCCGAGGCTCCTCAACTACGGCGGTCCGCAAACCGTCGCTGCTCTGTATCTCCTTGAAAACGGTAAACCCGGCGCCTTGAAGGGCTGGGGACAGGCCCCCGGGGCCGTTATCAGGTTCGATCAACAATACTTTGGTCATATTGCCGCCTCTCGTATCTGAAGTCAGTAAATAACCTTTTGACAACACTATTACTCCCAGGTGATTTCCACCGTCGGGAAATGAAGACATTTCGGTGAGTTTCGTGGAATAAAAATGACGGAGAAATTAGGGTTGCCCACTAATGGATTAGAGACGTTGAGATTTTTGTGGAGCGGGCAGGGCTAGCAATGCACAATGAGGTCAAGCGGATATGGGCGCCCTTACCCGCCAATACAGAGGGTGAATCGCCGCTTGCCTGCGCCAACTCATTGTGTTCGCCTTTGAGGCATTTGGTGGATCGCCTAACCCAACAAAGAACCGGGTGTTAAGCCCAGTCCTTTGTTTCGGAAATCCCTGTCAAGGCGGCCCAGCCTGTACGTTGCTGGACCGTCAGGATGATCTGGGAACCGGTTAACGGCCCCTGAGTTTGGGATCAAAGACGTCCCGCAGGGCGTCGCCCAGAAGGTTGAATCCAAGCACCACAACGAAGATAGTCATGCCTGGGAAGAGGCCAACCCAAGGGGCAGTCTTAACGTGCTCCCTGGTCGCCTGGGTCAAGATGCCTCCCCAACTGGGCACGTCCGGGGGAGCGCCCACGCCAAGGAAGCTCAAGGAAGCTTCGATGATGATGGCGAATCCCAGGTAGTAGGAAGCAAGGATCAGGTAGGTGGCGAAACAGTTGGGTGCTATGTGCCGGAAAACGATTCGCTTGCTGGTGGCGCCCACGGCTCGGGCTGCAAGCACGTAGTCCAGTTCCTTCAGAGACAGCACCTGGGACCTCACGGTCCGGATCACGGGCGCCAACAACCCGATCACGATTGCGATGATCACGTTATTCAATGATGACCCAAGCACGGCGATGATGGCCAGGGCGATGATCAGTCCAGGCAGGGACATGAGAGCGTCCACGAAACGTTGAATGACCATATCCATTTTGCCGCCGACGTACGTGCTGACGATGCCAATGACGAATCCCAAGGTAATGCCGATCAGCACGCTGCCCAAGCCCACGTACAGGGAGATGCGCGCCCCATAGACCATCCTGCTAAACAAATCGCGGCCTATGTGGTCGGTGCCCAGCCAGAACTCAGAACCCGGGGCGGTGTGGACTGATTCAACGAAGACATCCCGCGGATCGAGAGAGGTGATTTGGCCTGCGAAGATGGCCACGAATACCAGCGCAACTACGATGGCGCCGCCGATGGCGCCCAGCGGTTTGGATTTGGAGAACCGCGTCACCGACCGCATCGCATCTCGCCCGTGGTCCAATATGCCAGGGGCGGCGACTGCTCCGCGTTGGATCTGCACCTGTTCGCGATTAATCATTTCTATTTCACCTTACCCGTTTTCCTAAGGTCTCGCTGCCTTAGTTGTAGCGTATCCGGGGGTCCAGAACCCCGTACATCAGGTCAATGACCAGGTTCAACGCCAAGACAATGGCCGCCGTCAGCAACACCACAGCCTGTAGCACAATAAAGTCCCGGTGAATGATGGCGTCGATGAGCATGGTGCCGACGCCCGGAACCACGAAGATCGATTCAATGATGATGACCCCGCCCAAGAGCCGTCCGAACTGATAGCCCGACACGGTGATCACGGGCAGCAAGGCGTTCTTGAGGCCGTGGCGGCCGATGACAGTCCACTCCTTTAACCCCTTGGAGCGGGCAGTCCTCATGTAGTCTTCCCGCATCACCTCCAACATGGCCGACCGCGCGACCCTGGCTGTGAAACCCAAATCGTGGAACGCCAGCGGTGCGGGGAAGATGAGTTGGACCATGTTCTTCCCGGGATCGCTCCAAAGGCTGGAATAACCCAAGGGAGGCAGCCACCCGGTGAAATAGGCCAAGGCGTAAACCATCAGGATACCAATCCAGAAATTGGGCATGGCTACGCCAATGAGAGCTATGACACGGCTGGCGTAGTCTACTCCAGTATCCTGTTTTACCGCCGATATCACCCCTAGTGGCACCGCGACGATAAAGGCCATTACTATGGCCAATACCGCCAATTCCATAGTTATAAAGAATCTCCCTTTGATTTCATCAAGGACCGGGACCCGGTACCAGGTGGAGGTGCCCAGGTCGCCTTGCAGCAGGTTCCATACCCAGTCTCCGTACTGAACAACGACGTGCCGGTCCAATCCCAAGTCAGCCCTGAGTTTGGCCAGGTCCTCATCGGTGACGCGGCCACCGGAGTCGCCTTCGTCTCCGGTGAGGATCATCATCGCGGCGTCTCCCGGGACGATCCAAAACAAGCCAAACACCAGTATGGTGGCCAGCAAGATGGTGGGTATGAATAGCAGTACCCGCCTGGCGAAATATTGAGACATATTTCCCTCCCCGGGAGTCAACTTCAAGTTTGGCCTAGTCTCTCACCGGTTCGATGTTCAACCGGGCGCTGGTTTACCGGACATTCTGGTGTTTGGTTGCTACTAGGGGCGAGACAAGGTCTCGCCCCTAGTGCTTCGCTATTTTGATTGGTTGGGTTGGTCAGGTTGACCGGACTTTACCCGAACCTACTCGACGTAGCCCCGTCCCGTCGGCGGCTTGACCGCGTCTTCATCCCAATATATGTGGTCCCACTTGTGAACCAACTGGATGGTCGGCGGGAAGTGGTAGTTCTTCAGCCGGTAGTCCATAGCGCCGCCGGAGGAATAGTAGTCAACCGGGACGACGTGGCTCTCACCTTCCCGGAGAACATCCACGATCTGCCGGAACAGCAACGCGCGCTTTGCCGGATCAAGCGCTGCGTCCTGCTCTAGGATCAGGCGATCCACTCTGGGGTCGCTCCATCCCTGCGGGTTGCGAAGCACGCCCTGGTCGAAGAATTGGTTCAGGATGTCGCCTGGATCCTGTAGAATGATGCCGGTTCCCACCATCGACAGCGCGTAACTGCCGTCCCGAAGGTCGACGTAGAACTCGGCCAATCCTTTGGCGTTGATGGTGATGTCGATGCCCAAGTCATTTCGCAACTGGGGCGAGAAGGTCTCCATCACGGCCTGGCTCACGCCGGTTACCACAGTCGCTTCGACTTTGAACCCGTCGGGGTAGCCAGCTTCGGTCAGCAGCCTCTTGGCTTCGGCAATGTCTACCGACCGGTCCGGGTTGTAACCCGGCAGGCCGGGAAGTTCAGTTAAGGACTCGACCACACCAGGCTTGAAGAAGGTGCCCGGCGTGCCGTCGCCCTTCAGAGCGCCCTTCACCACCGCCTCGCGGTCAATGGCCAGATACATGGCCCGGCGGACTCGAGGATCGTCGAAGGGAGGCTCGTCTATCTGTAGCCACAGGTAATGCAGGCCTACACCGGAGAGCACTAATGCCCGAATCCTGCCGTCAGTGTCCTCTTCCACCTGGCGCATCTGGATCGGAGGATAGCCGCCGGTCACCGGCTGGTAGGTACCCACCACCTGGCCGGCTTGGAGCGCGGCCAAGGTCCGGGAGACGTCCCTGACGATGAATACGTCGATTCCATCAAAGAAGGGACGGCCTTCCTTGAAGTAGTTGGAGTTCATATCGTAGGAGTACTGAGCGTCCTTGTCCCACTTCTTGAACATCCAGGGACCGGAACCGAAGGTTTTCTCCGGGCAGCAGTTGAAGTCGTCTTGACTCACGCTTTCCAGAGCCATGGGATATATCTTCATGTAGTCGGAAGCCAGGTTCGGAATGAAGGTGGCTGCCTTGAACTTGGTGGGGACTATGACGGTCTTTTCGTCGATGGCCTTGGGAGCTCCGTTCTCGACCCACCGGCGCAGGAATCCAGTCCTGGCCCGCAGAGCATCGGGTTCGGTGATGCGGTTCAGGCTGAACACCACGTCGTCAGCCGTGACCTGGCTGCCGTCGGTGAACTGCGCATCATGGAGGACGAAGGTCCAAGTGAGACCGTCTTCGCTCACTGACCAAGTCTCGGCCAAATCGCCGATGATCTCGGTGGGATTGACCGGGTTGTACTCCAAGAGCTGGTTGAATCTGGGACCTGATGGTATCAGGGTGGTGTTCAAACTGCCGCCGTAGTGGACGTCCCAGAAGCCTGGGTTTCGGCTGGCGATCAGCTGAAGAAACCCGTCAGGGCCTTTTCATTTTCTCAAAATAGTATAAAATTATTACCAGTTTAAGCGGGAGGGGAGGATGATGACTTTGAGGGAAGCGCTGGATTTGGCGCCTGACTTCCGGAGTAGCCAAGGGCGACGCCACTCTTTGGGGGCGATCCTGGCCTTGGCCACCTGTGCCATGCTGTGCGGCGCCCGCAGCTTATACGCCATAGCGCAATGGGGGCGGGACCAAGGGGGTGCTACGGCGCAGCTTTTGGGGTTCAGCCAGGAGAAGACACCCTGCGTGGCCACCCTCCACCGGGTGTTCAAGGACCTGGACGTGGCGGCCTTTGAGGCAGAAGTCGGCAACTGGCTGGCAAAGAGCGGGGTAGAGGCGGATGATCCCCTGTCCCTGGACGGGAAAACCTTGCGAGGGGTCCACGGCCAAGAGATACCCGGGGTCCATGTGGTGTCGGCCTACGCTAGCCGCGCTGGGGCAGTGCTGGCGCAGGTAGCTGCGCCGGGCAAAGGGGAAGAATTGGCGGCGGTCAAAGAAGTATTGGGCCAGGTACCCTTGAAGGGTCGGGTAGTAGTGGCTGATGCCTTACTGACCCAACGGAAAGTCTGTGAGCAGATTGTGGCAGGCGGCGGAGAGTATCTGCTGCCAGTTAAAGAGAATCAGCCCACCTTGCGCCGAGACCTGGAGGTGGCTTTTTCCCCTGCTAGGAACTGAGAGGGCTGGTGGGCCAACCGTACCTCCCTGGCTGGCAGCGGAGTGGCGAGCACGCGGGGCCAAGCTGACGGTCTGGGCCGATGCTCCAGTAAAGCGGCGTCATGGGCGGCTGGAGCGGCGAGAGTTGTGGGCCTTGGCCGACCCAGAGCTAAATGGCTACGTGGGCAGCGATGGGACGGTCGGGGAAGCGTGGCCGCATCTGCAACAGGTGTGTCGGCTAGAGCGCCAGCGGGTCGTGAAGGGCAAGAAACAGGTGGCTGTGAGCTATGCAATTAGCAGTCTCCCAGCCACTGATGCCGATGCCAGACGATTGTTGAGCCTTTCCCGTGGGCACTGGGGCATCGAGAACCGCCTCCACTGGGTACGGGATGTGACCTTCGACGAGGACCGCTCTCAGGTGCGCACTGGGGCCGCCCCACAGGTTCTGGCGGGCCTGCGGAACCTGGTCATCAGCTTGGTACGTCGGGCTGGGCATTCCAACGTAGCCGCTGCCCTACGCCGCCACAATGCCCATCTCAGCGAAGCTTTCGACATGATGGGCTTTACCTACCAGGCAGGAGAATGAAAAGGCCCTGGGGCTGTAACTGTTCAGACTTGATGAGGTGAATTGGCTCAAAGCCGTTGGAAAAACGCTGGCATGGCCGGGGGAGTTGTGGCATACCAGGGAGGTGGACACTGAACTAGACCTGAACGCGGCGAGTGGCGAAACTCTGCTGGAGATAATTGCCGGCCATCGGGCAGTCATTGCCGATTTGCAAAGGCGGATTGGGGTTCTGGAATCCCGTCCCAACCGGCGCGGGTCGTCGGGGATGCCGGGTAATCAGCCGCACTCCAGCCGGCAAGCGCCGGAGAAAAAGGAGCCCAGAAAGCCGCGCCGCCATGGCTTCGCCCGCCAGCGCATGACTCCTACCCGGCGGGTGGAGCATGCCGTGGCGGTCTGTCCCGACTGCGGGACTCACCTGAACGGCGGATGGGTACAGCGAACTCGGGAAGTCATTGAGCTACCGGTGGCTCCGGTAGAAGTGACCGAGCACGCCCTGGTAGCCCGCATCTGTCCGGTATGCCAGCGGCGCCGGCTGCCCAAAGAGGCCCTGCAGGGGGTGGTTCTGGGCCAGCAGCGCCTGGGGGTCAATCTGGTAAGCCTGATGGTGACCCTGCGGGAGGAGGGACGGTTGCCCATAAGAATCATCCAATGGTACCTGGAGAGCGTCCATCAGTTGCACCTGAGTGTTGGCGCCATCGTCGAGGCCGTCCATGGAGTAGCCCGTCAGGCTGAGACGGCGGTGCGAGAGGTGCTCGAGCAAGTCCGCGCCAGTCCCGTGGTGCAGGGCGACGAAACCGGCTGGCGCCAGGACGGGAGCAACGGCTATGTTTGGACCTTCAGCACTCCCAGCGAACGATACTTCCTGCGTCGGGGTCGGGATAAGGGGGTGGTGGATGAGGTGCTGGATTCCTCCTTCAGCGGAGTGTTGGTCAGTGATTTCTACGCGGCCTATAACCACTACCCGGGCCTGAAGCAACGGTGCTGGGCTCATCTGCTGCGGGATATCCATGACCTGAAAGGGTTGTACCCAGAAGACGCTGGGCTGGCTCAGTGGGCCGAGGCGGTTCACCAGGTCTACACGGAGGCCAAGGCCTCGGTCCTTCCCCGAGCCCAGCCAGGCCATCGCACCCAGCTAATGCTGGAGGAGAAACTAATGGTCTTGGCGCGGCCTTTCCTTAAAGATCCCCTGGCGGTTCAGGCCAAGCTCTGCCGGCGCATGGAACGGTTCATCAAGGAACTGTTTGTCTTCGTGTCGGACCCAGCCGTGCCCTCAGACAACAACGCCGCCGAGCGGAGCCTGCGGCATCTGGTAACCAGTCGCAAGATCAGCGGCGGCGCCCGCTTAGGGCAGGGCGCCGACAGCAAGATGACCTTGGCATCCCTCTTTGGCACCTGGCGGGCCAGAGGTCTCAATCCCCTCCTGGAATGCCGCCGGTTGCTCACTTCCCCTCAACTCTGAACAGTTTCTTGGGGCTTATATGTACCTGGTTGAGATTCAAATGCATGCTGCGAACTCCCTGCTGGACCGCCATTTGGCGGGGATTCTTCGACACGTCCGAAATTGACTCCCTACGACCATCGAATTAAACTCATTTCAGACTTCACCGGTTTCAGACTTACCGGCTGGGCAACACCAAGCCTGTGGGAGAGATAGCCTTTCGTGCAAGATGTCCTATTGTGCCGGGTTTGCGGCCATACGAATAAGCCCGGCGGACCACCTCGATGCAGCAACTGTTGGTCGCCCTCGGGATTTGACACCGTATCGGGGACACAGGGCGAACTCCTGGACCGTAAGCGCCGCATCCGGCGGCGGCTTCGTTTTCTCCTAAACAACCGCTGGACCTTGTTGCTGGCATTGTTCGCCGCCGGTTGGATGATCTTCTCCATGTTTGACCTGGGTCCTCTGATTGTGCGCCCCATGGGGTCGACTACCGCGGTTGCAGCCTACACCGGCGCCGACGCCTGGTCTCAGGTCCGGCGCACTCCCGACAGCGCCGGTTTCACTCCTGACAATGCGCCTTTCCCCCGGTCGGTAAAGTGGGTCCTGTCCACGTCCCGTGAACTGGTGACTTCGCCGGCGGTATTCGAAGACCGTGTTTTCGTTACTACTGAAGACGGCCGGACTTTGGCGTTGGACCGAGAGTCGGGCCGCCAGATTTGGGAGTACCGCAACGGGTTCCCCTCAAGCTCCACGCCGGCGGTGGCCGGGGAATTTTTGGTGTTCGCGTTGCGCCCGGGCCAGCTGGTGGCGCTTAACAGACACAACGGCGAATTGGAATGGGAACTGGACCTGGAAAGCGCCATCCTTTCGTCGCCCATCGTTGTCGACGGGACCATCTTCCTGGGGGCGGCCGACAAAAAGCTCTACGCGATCGACCTGGCCACAGGGCGCCAGAGATGGGAATTCACCAGCAACGATTGGATAATCTCCACGGTGGCCCATGCGGATGAGTCCGTTGTCGTGACCTCCAAAGGTCCGTTCGTCCATATTGTGGATACCAATACCGGACGGAGGCGGCTGGTGTACGATACCGGCCGCAGCAGGCGGGTCGGCCGGGGCGGTCCGGCAATCTATGGGGATTTAGCCTTCTTTGGCTCTCAGGACGGCAGGGCCTGGGGTATAAACCGGGTGGGAAAGACCAAGCTGTTTGAACGCGGACTTTTATATTGGAGGACCAACTTCTTCTTGTGGGGCTTCACGTCGGAGCCGCCTGTCCAGAAGGGATCTGTTTGGTCCAAGTCCGTGGGCAGCGACTTGACGTTGACCCCGGCGGTGGCTAACGGAGTGGCCTATTTCGCCGACCGGGCTGGGAAGGTAATCGCGTTGAATTCATCAGACGGCGGCAGTTTGTGGGCCACCGAGGTGGGTTCTGAGATTACCGCCCCTCTTACGGTGGCCGGGGAAACCGTCTTGGCAGGAACCAAGGCAGGGAAAGTCTACGGTCTCGACGTTGCCACGGGAAAGGTGCTCTGGAAATTTCAAACCGGCGGCATGATCACAGCAAGCCCCATAGTTGCTGGCGACACAATGTACGTAAGTTCCAATGACGGCAAACTGTATGCTGTCACCGCTTCCCCGTAAGTACCGATGTCTTATACCCATATAGTGGAATCAACTGGGATGCTTCCTGTGATTTAGTAATCCTTGGAGATGATGCCGCCTCAAAACTAGCTTGTGCTTTGCGCCGGTTTCACCTACCGCAGTAGAAATGGAGATGTTTCCAACATGACCAATGATGCTCTGGGCACGTTATTGCCGATCGCTGGCTGGCCGGAGGAACGCGCAGGCGTGGTCGATTTAACCGGAGGCTCCGATCCCATTTTGCCCACGCCGTTCCTCATCGGAGAGACCAGCACAGCCGCCCTGGCGGCCATCGGCCTAGCCGCTTCGGATCTATGGGAACTGCGCACCGGGCGCCGCCAGGATGTGGCGGTGGATGCCCGGCAGGCTACGGCGTCGCTGCGAAGCGGGCATTATATGAAGATGGAAGACGCGCCCGTCTCCACCCGGCGCAACGCAGTGATGGGTGTGTACTCGGCCAAGAATGGGCGGTGGAGCTACCTCCATTGCAACTTCCCTAACCATCGCGCCGCCGCCCTCAGCGTTTTGGGCGTGCCTGAAGACCGCGAGGCGGTGACCCAAGCGGTGGCCCAGTGGGACGCTCTTGAGCTAGAAGAGGCGATCATCGCCGCCAATGGGGCGGGAGGCATGGTGCGCACCATGGAAGAATGGTCCCATCACCCGCAGGCCGCCGCAATCGCATCGCTGCCCCTGATGGAGATCGTCAAGATCGGCGACAGTCCGCCGGAAAAACTCCCGGAAGGCGGACGCCCTTTGGCGGGAGTGCGGGTGCTAGACCTGACGAGGGTCTTGGCCGGTCCCACCTGCGCCCGCACCCTGGCTGAGCACGGCGCCGATGTCCTGAAGATCACCGGGCCGCACCTTCCAAATATCGGATACCAAGAATTCGACACCGGCCACGGTAAACTCTCCGCCCATCTTGATCTGCGGGAGCCGAATGAACTTGAGACGCTGCGGGGGTTGGTCCGCGATACCGACGTGTTCTCCCAGGGTTACCGCCCGGGGACCCTCGGCAGCCGCGGCCTTTCGCCCGAGGCTCTGGCGGAATTGCGTCCTGGCATCGTGTATATCTCTTTATCTGCCTTTGGCCATGTCGGTCCTTGGGCGATGCGCCGCGGTTTCGACACTGTTGTGCAGACCATAAGTGGCATAACCAGCCGGCAGGGCAGCCTGTTCCCCGGCGATGAGCCGGGCCCGCAATTCTACCCGGTGTCGGCCATCGACTACCTGACCGGCTATCTCATGGCCTTCGGGGCGATGGTGGCCCTGGGCCGCCGCGTGCGAGAGGGCGGCAGTTGGCTGGTGCGTATCTCCCTGGCTCAGACGGGCCGATGGCTGGTCGAACGAGGCCAGACGCCGGAGTCTCAACTACAAGACGTGCCCAAGGAGTTCACCGCGGCCGAGTTGGAACGCTGGACGATGACCAGCGAAACACCGGCCGGCCGGCTGCACCATCTTGGCCCGGTGGTGCAACTCTCAGAGACGGCGCCCCATTGGGCTCGGTCCTCGGTTCCTCTGGGCCATCACGACCCGGTGTGGCCGGACCGGACCGGGTAACCTCTCACGGCCGGGATCAGAGATACCGGGACCCCGCCGCTACGATGAAGCTTGGCCCCCGAGCTACTTCTCGGTCCTTTTCGCTTCAAGCGCTTCCAGAATGGCGCCTGGCGTCATCGGCAGCTTGGTCATCCGCACGCCCACGGCATCGTGTATGGCGTTGGCCACCGCGGCCAAGGGAGGGATGATCGGGGCCTCGCCTACTCCACGCAGCCCGTAGGGATGGCGCGGGTTCGGCACCTCGGTTATCACGGTGTCGATCATGGGCAGGTCTAGGGAGATGGGCATGCGATAGTCCAGGAAGCTGGAGTTGTTCATCGTGCCGTCCCCGCTGTAGAAATACTCCTCGTTCAGCGCCCAGCCAAGACCCTGGACCGTGCCGCCCTGCATTTGGCCTTCCACGTAGGCAGGGTGGACCGCCTTGCCGGCGTCGATGAACGCGGTGCAGCGCAAGATATCAACTTTGCCCGTTTCAGGGTCCACCTCAACGTCCACGATGTTGCCGGCAATGATAGGCCCGACTCCGCCGGTGCTGGATGCCGCGGAGCAGGTGATCGGCCCTCCGGTCCGCAATAGACGCCCAGCTAGCTCCTTGAAGGTCAAGCGGTCGGCGGGGTTCTTGGTGCAAATGAAGGTGGCGTCCTGGTAAACGACGTCTTCTTCTTGCACCTCCCAAATCAAAGCGGCCCTGGCCGACATTTGGCGTTTCACATCCTCAGCCGCGTTCATGGCGGCCAGGCCCGTGTCGAACGCTGTGCGGCTGCCGCCGGTGGTGGCTGTGTAGCCAATGGCGTCGGTGTCGGCGACGGAAGGCGAAACGTCCTCTGCCCGGAGTCCAAGCACCTCGGCGGCCTGCATGGCCACCGCGGTCCGGGTCCCGCCGATATCCACCGATCCGGTGATCAGGTTGATGGTCCCGTTGCTGTTCACATTGATGGTGGCGGAGGAGGCTTGGCCGCCTTGCGAGCGGAACCCCACGGCGACTCCCCGGCCCTGGTTGGGTCCATTAAGAGGCGCGCTGTAGTGGGGATGGCTTTTCATCTCCTCTTCCATCTCCCGGCAGCCAAGAATCGCATGGGGAACGCCGGTTGGCATCCGGTCGCCTTCCTTACTAACGTTAATCAAGCGAAATTCCATCGGGTCAATTCCCAGCTTTTCCGCCAGTTCGTCGATGACAGGCTCTACGGCGAAGCAGCCCTGGGGTTGACCGGGCGCCCGGTAAGCCTGGACCTTTTGCTTGTTGCAAACTATGTCGTATCCGTCCACCAATAGGTTTTCGATGTTGTAGGGCCCCGTCGCCGCCATCGCGCCGCCGCCCACCGGAGAGCCGGGATAGGCTCCGGCCTCATAGGCCATGTATAGCTGGGCCGCGGTGATCTTTCCGGCTTTGGTGGCGCCAATCTTGACCCGGATGTGGGTGGCGGATGTAGGCCCGGTGCCCTCGAACACCTCCTTGCGGTCCATGACGATCTTGACCGGCCGCCCGCACTTCTTAGAGAGGACCGCGGCCACCGGTTCCAGATAGGTGGTGATCTTGGCGCCGAATCCACCGCCGATCTCCGTGGGCACCACCTTGACCGCGGATTCCGGGATTCCCATGATGGCGGCCGTTGAGGAGCGAATCGCGAAGGCGCCCTGAGTGCAGGTCCAGATGGTCACCCGCCCATCTGCAGACCACACCGCAGTCGAGGCATGAGGTTCGATGTAACCCTGGTGCACCGTCTGCGTCTCGAATTCGCGTTCCACGATGACGTCGGCTTCCGCGAAACCTTTATCAATGTCTCCCAGCTTATGCTGGATGTGTCCAGCTATGTTGCCCTTTACTCCGGTGTCTTCCCCGCGGGCGCCGCGGTCCACCCGGAACATCGTGGTCAACGTATCGTGGAGAATGGGCGCATCTTCCTTTATAGCATCGTGCAATGTCAGTACCGTGGGGAGGACTTCGTAATCCACCTCGATGAGAGCCACCGCCTGCTCGGCTACGTGGGGGTTGGCCGCCGCCACCGCCGCCAAAGCATGTCCCTTGTAAAGCACCTTCTGATAGGCCATTACGTGCTCGGCCATCTGGCGGGTGGAGCCTTGAGATTCGGTGAAATTGATGATCTGGTCCTGGATGATGGGGAAATCTTTGGAAGTGGCCACGGCGAACACCCCCGGCAGCGCCTCCGCTTTGCTTGTATCTATCGACAAGATGCGGGCGTGAGCGTGGGGGCTGCGAAGTATCTTACCGTGCACCATTCCGGATAGCTGGGTATCGGCGCCGTATTTAGCTGCTCCGGTCACCTTGTCCAAGCCGTCGTGGCGGATGGGCCTAGTTCCAATAACCTTGTATTGCTCAGAGCTTGCACTCTGTTGGTTTATCGTGGTGGTCATGTGGGTTTCCTCACTTATCGAATGGCTGGAATCTAACAGCCAGGTTTACCTTTGTGGATGGTTTCGTTGAAGGGAAATCTATGCGACTTGACCCCGCCTGTCAAGCTTCGCCCTCCAAGCTAGGGTTGCCTGGTGGTTCCAAAACAAGATCGATTGTAACTGTTCAGACTTGATGAGGTGAATTGGCTCAAAGCCGTTGGAAAAACGCTGGCATGGCCGGGGGAGTTGTGGCATACCAGGGAGGTGGACACTGAACTAGACCTGAACGCGGCGAGTGGCGAAACTCTGCTGGAGATAATTGCCGGCCAGCGGGCAGTCATTGCCGATTTGCAAAGGCGGATTGGGGTTCTGGAATCCCGTCCCAACCGGCGCGGGTCGTCGGGGATGCCGGGTAATCAGCCGCACTCCAGCCGGCAAGCGCCGGAGAAAAAGGAGCCCAGAAAGCCGCGCCGCCATGGCTTCGCCCGCCAGCGCATGACTCCTACCCGGCGGGTGGAGCATGCCGTGGCGGTCTGTCCCGACTGCGGGACTCACCTGAACGGCGGATGGGTACAGCGAACTCGGGAAGTCATTGAGCTACCGGTGGCTCCGGTAGAAGTGACCGAGCACGCCCTGGTAGCCCGCATCTGTCCGGTATGCCAGCGGCGCTGGCTGCCCAAAGAGGCCCTGCAGGGGGTGGTTCTGGGCCAGCAGCGCCTGGGGGTCAATCTGGTAAGCCTGATGGTGACCCTGCGGGAGGAGGGACGGTTGCCCATAAGAATCATCCAATGGTACCTGGAGAGCGTCCATCAGTTGCACCTGAGTGTTGGCGCCATCGTCGAGGCCGTCCATGGAGTAGCCCGTCAGGCTGAGACGGCGGTGCGAGAGGTGCTCGAGCAAGTCCGCGCCAGTCCCGTGGTGCAGGGCGACGAAACCGGCTGGCGCCAGGACGGGAGCAACGGCTATGTTTGGACCTTCAGCACTCCCAGCGAACGATACTTCCTGCGTCGGGGTCGGGATAAGGGGGTGGTGGATGAGGTGCTGGATTCCTCCTTCAGCGGAGTGTTGGTCAGTGATTTCTACGCCGCCTATAACCACTACCCGGGCCTGAAGCAACGGTGCTGGGCTCATCTGCTGCGGGATATCCATGACCTGAAAGGGTTGTACCCAGAAGACGCTGGGCTGGCTCAGTGGGCCGAGGCGGTTCACCAGGTCTACACGGAGGCCAAGGCCTCGGTCCTTCCCCGAGCCCAGCCAGGCCATCGCACCCAGCTAATGCTGGAAGAGAAACTAATGGTCTTGGCGCGGCCTTTCCTTAAAGATCCCCTGGCGGTTCAGGCCAAGCTCTGCCGGCGCATGGAACGGTTCATCAAGGAACTGTTTGTCTTCGTGTCGGACCCAGCCGTGCCCTCAGACAACAACGCCGCCGAGCGGAGCCTGCGGCATCTGGTAACCAGTCGCAAGATCAGCGGCGGCGCCCGCTCAGGGCAGGGCGCCGACAGCAAGATGACCTTGGCATCCCTCTTTGGCACCTGGCGGGCCAGAGGTCTCAATCCCCTCCTGGAATGCCGCCGGTTGCTCACTTCCCCTCAACTCTGAACAGTTTCCCTTCGATTCGTTTGCCACCTGCCTATGGCCTAGATTCGCCATTTAACATTTGGACGGTTGGAAGTACAATTCCTGCTGTTGTCAGGCCAGTTGGAGGCCGTCGACAGTCAAACAGTTAATTTAAGTCAAACAGTTAATATAATAGGTAGGGTTGTTTTTGGCAGCAGGACTATTGCCGGGTGTGCGGATTCTGGATCTCGGACAGGGGATCTCGGGTCCGTATTGTACGAAGATCCTGGCTCACATGGGCGCCGAAGTCATCAAGGTGGAACCGCCGGAAGGAGATTCGGCCCGGAACATGGGGCCGTTCCCCGGCGATGACCCTCATCCGGAGAAGAGCGGTCTGTTCCTCGCGATGAACGCCAACAAATTCGGCGTGACCCTGGATCTGGCCTCGTCTGGCGGGGCCAAGGCGCTGCGAAACCTGGCGGCCAGCGCCGACATCGTTGTTGAAAACCCTCCTCCAGACTCGTTGGAAGCCCATGGTCTAGGCTACCAAACACTCAAGGAGATCAACCCCGGACTCATCTTTACGTCGATCACACCCTTTGGCAACCGGGGCCCATACAAGGATTACAAGGCCACGGACTTGGTTCTCTATCATATGAGCGGGCATGCCCATGGAGTGTTGGGGGCGGTGGAAGATCCAGACGCCGAGCCGCCGATCAGGGCCGGCGGGCATCAGGCGGAGTTGGTGGGTGGAATGGCCGCCGCTACGGCTACCCTGATGGCTCTTTATCGCAAGCGGATGACAGGCAAGGGATGCCGTATCGATATATCGTCTTTCGAGGAGATGGTCAACCAGCTGATCAGCGGCCTGGCCAATTGTGCCTGGGGAAGGCCCGCGCCTCCCAGGGATTTGAGTAAAGTCGAAGAGGCGGCCGTCGGAGGAATGGTTAGCGCCATCGGTGGAATTTTGCCATGCAACGACGGATACGTGGCCATCTCGCCCAGAGAGGATGCCCAGTGGGAACGATGGCTGGCTGTGATGGGAAACCCACCTTGGGCCAGCGATGACCGGTATTCCACGCGAGATGCCCGCCCAAAAAACGCTCCCTCTCTGTGGAAACTTTTGAGTGATTGGAGCAGCGGTTACTCCAAGCATGAAATAGCACGACTTGGGCAGGAGCAACGAATCCCCTGCTTCCCGCTCAACACCGTCCTGGACCTGCTCAGCGATGAGCACTTGGCCCATCGCGAGTTCTTCGTCGAATTGCAGCATCCGGTTGCCGGGACGTTGAAATACCCCGGAGCGGCCTACAAGCTCTCGAACTCCCCACTGCCTTTGGCGGCTCGGCCGGCTCCGCTCTTGGGAGAGCATAACGGGATGATCCAGGAGATTTGGACCCAGAGGTCTGGAATCGGAAAATGAGTGAACTACCAAACGAACTACCATTGCATGGCATCAGGGTTGTGGACCTTAGTTGGATCATAGCCGGTCCAACCGCCACCCGCTTTCTCGCCGCCATGGGCGCGGAGGTGATCAAGGTTGGCAGCGCGCGCCGGCCCGACCCTTCCACCCGGGGCCCGGCTTTTCAGACTTACAACCAGTCAAAGTCATATTGCGCCCTGAATATCTCGACGCCGGAAGGTTTGGAACTGGTGAAGCAGCTGCTGGCCGTGTCTGACGTGGTTATAGAGAACTTTGCCGTGGGCGTCGTCGAACGGCTGGGTTTGGGCTATGAAGCGGTGAGCGCCCAAAGGCCTGACATTATCATGGTGGCGTCTTCGGGGGGCACCGGCCACTACGGGCCGCACAAGGACTACGTCGCTTACGGAAGCCTCTTGCAGCACTACACCGGCTGGAACTCGATATCCGGCAATCCCCAGAGTGAGCCAGTGCCAGGCGGTCTCTGGGCCGATCCCTGGGTCGGCACGGAGTTGGCAATGGTCACCGCCGCCGCGCTCAGCAACCGCGCCCTCACCGGTCAGGGGCAGTACATCGATTTCTCCATGGCCGAGGCCCTAAGCGCCGGCATCCCGGGGGCGATTCTGGATTACCAGATGAACCAACGAGTGCCGGAGCCCATGGGGAATCGAGACGCCCGGTTTGCTCCTCACGGGCTATATCACTGCGCCGGCGCCGATCGCTGGGTCGCCATCGCAGTCACCAACGAAGAGGAGTGGCGCTCCCTTTGCCATTTAATAGAGAGGCATGATTTGGCGGATGACCCAACGTTCGCCGATGCGCCGGGCCGAAGGGAGCATCAAGATGATCTCGACGCCGCCATCACCGAGTGGACGACCCGCCATGAAGACCATGAGGCGGCCAAGCTTCTGCAAGAGGCCGGTGTTCCCGCCGGACCATCATTGGATATCTCCCGGGTATATCAGGAACCGCAACTGCGAGAGGGAGGATATCTCACCGGGCTGCAAACCAGAGACGGGGATTTGAGAGAAATGCCAGGCTTGCCTTGGCGGCTCGACGGAGAGAAACTGCCCGGCCTCACGGAAGCGCCGGTGCTGTGTCAACATAACGCCTATGTCTATCAGGAATTGCTGGGTATTCCGGAAGATGAGGCGGTCCGGCTGGCCGAGGAGCAGATCATATACTGAGATTCAAGCCAATACGTAGAGATCGATTCTAATAGGTGATTACACATGGGCATCTTATACGAGAAAAAGAACCACATCGCTTACGTCACTATCGACAATCCCGAGAAGGGAAATATTTTTGACCACCAGACTTCCAACGACATCAGCGAGGTGTGGAAGGAAATATGGGAAGACTGGGATGTTCCCGTCGCTATCCTGACCGGCTCGGGTGAGCGCCACTTTTGCGCCGGCCACAACTTGGCGCCGCCGCCGGGCGTCAGCGAGGACGACCGCGAACGGATTAGGACTGAGAGCGTTTTCTGGCCGCTGGCCGGAACGGTTAACGGCGCCAACATCGGGGCCGACGGCCGTCTGGGGGATCATTACCCCCAAATTTGGAAGCCGGTGATCGGGGCGATCAATGGCTGGGCGGCAGGCGCCGGATTCCATGTGATGCTCACCTCTACGGACATCCGTATCGCCTGTGAGGAGCACGCCCAGTTCAAATTCGCCCTGCTGAGTCAGGAATGGGTTGGCGGCGGGCCGGGGGCGACATTTTTGACACGGCAGATCGCCCATGCCGACGCCATGAGGATATTGCTCACCGACGAGCCCTTTGGCGCCAAAGAAGCACTGAGGATCAACTTGATCAACGAAGTTGTGATGACCCGTTCTGAAGAAATCGCCACCCAAATCGCGGGAATGCCTCCCCTGGCGGTCCGCATGATGAAAGAGTTTGTGTCCCGGTTCCGGGATATCCCCGTCACCGAAGCTTGGCGTGTACAAACATTGATCAATTCATTGTTTACTCAACTCACCACCGATGGCGACGAAGGGAGGAAAGCCTTCCTGGAAAAGCGAGCGCCCAATTTTACCGGCGGGATCAGGCGGAAGGGAGAGGGATTCCGGGAGTTGACCCCCGAAGAGCGGGAACGGCTGGATGAGACCCGGAGAAAAATGCTTAGGTGACGGCTTCCATCGGCCTAATCAAACCGGGATTTTTAGTCAATTAGCCAAATGGAGTCGCGAACCATGACAACCGATACCTCACTGCCTAGGGGCGAGATCATGCAGCAGATGGACGGTGTTTACGAGCTTTTCCCCGTCTCCGTGGAGGAAGAAGATCTGTTGTCGATCATCAAGGACTGTTTGGCGGAATGGGAGCATATCCGCATCGGTCCGCTGATTCCCGGAGCCATATGGGAGATAAAGCTTCCCTGCCCGCCCAGGTTTGGCTTCCGGGACGGATACCTCACGATGGACTTTCAGAGCTGGCATTGCCACCTGTGCATCGGGGAATCCAAGGGTTCGCCGCCGGAAGTAGCGAAACACAGGAGGACCGGCCGTGCCGAGCTGTACCGGCGCTTGAACCCCGACTCGCAGCCTACGTCATGGGGATTCAGGATGTTTAATGGGGCGGGAGAGCAACAGGTAACGGTTCTATTGCCCAATCCCCATCTCGACGACGATCAGAATTACGTTGATGAACCCGAATGGAGCCGGCTGTACTTGTGGGACCGGCTTACGAAAAAATACCTAAGCCGAAGCGAGGACCCCATGGACCGCGCGGCTCCAAAATTCTTTCACGGGTAAAGGCTGGTGTTATATGACGATTCCTGGAAAACCACCGGCGCCAACAGACCAGTTGCACCACATGGGATAGCAGCGGTGGACCTGCAGAGCAGCATTGATTTTTATCATGATCTCTTCGGCCTGGAGCCCGGTCCCATCATCGTCCAGGAAGACATTAAAGTTCCTGGGTGTTTCATTCCGGTGGGGGACACGAATCTGGAGTTGCTGGAAGGAACCGGTCCGGAAAGCACTATTTCGGCGCACATCAGCCAACGAGGCGAAGGCCTGCATCACATCTGTTTTGAAGTGGGCGGGATAGCCGACAAGCTAAAAACCCTGGAGGCGCTGGGAATTCCCCTGCTAGACAAAGTGCCGAGGGGGCTCATGGGAGGCCAGATCGGGTTCTTGGAGCCTTCGGCGCCGGGAGGAGTGCTCATAGAGTTGGCGCAGCACAGCCATTAGCTTTGGAATGATCTTCAACTAGGATGCGCCCCTTCGCCAGAGGCCAAAAGAAGTTAAATACGCAGGACCAGGTATGCCGCGACCTTAATCCGGCAACAGCGTGCGGCAGACTCCTCGACTAGACGATCCTATTGAGGAGGCCCCTCAAACTCCTGGGAATCGATGCGGATACAGAGGCCAGCGAGACGTTGTCGTGGGCGTATGGTAAGCCTCTAGCGGCCAGGGAAAGAAAAGATTCATGCGATTCCAAGACCGGACAATGGTGGAACTTGAATAGGTGCGGGTCGCCAGCGAGTTGTACTCTTTGGTCCGGTACCACCACCAACAATGACGACGATCCCCATGCCCACTCGGATTTTCCAGAGTCCTACGAATTTGATGCGATAGCCGATTAGATTTCCGGCACGTATGGCACGTATGGCACGCATGGATTTAAGAGATGCATTGGGAACAACGCTGCAAAAAATTGGAGTGAATACAATGTCTCGTTTCTTTGTGAATAATCTTGGTCTGACCGCCATCGCCATAGTCGGAGTGATGGCTTTGGCCGGCTGGCTATTTTACGAGAATCACCTGCCGGTGGGCCCCAAGGTTAGCGATGTTGCAGCTGCTCGATCGATGGACGCACGAGAAACGGTTACCCTCGTAGGACGTCCCTTCCCGTCGGCAGAACAGGTTGCCTCTATGGCAGAGGCCCGGTCGAGATTGGCGTTTGACGTGAAATTGCCCCAGTTGGAGGGTGGATGGAGCCCAACCGTAATTTGGGTTTCACCGGACATGGAGCCAGAGAAATTCCAGCAGTTCCAAATCCATTTCTCGAACGGAACCCGGCTGAGCGCCTCACGTCAGGAGAAAGAACCTCGGTGGCAGGCCGTCGCTGACGGACCCCTTAAACTGACTCTCGTGGAAGTGGAAGGTCACCTAGAAACTCGGACGGAAACCCCGATTCTCTCCAAGCTGCCGGTTTCTTAGCGACGATTATCGATGTAACAGTGGATTCCTGAACCGTATTACAGACACTATCATGCCACATAAGACTATAATACGTCTGTCTGGCGTAGCGCGAAACCCGGCCAATGGCTTTTCGGCCAGACCTCTAGGCATAGGGGGCGACCCAGAGATCGTTGAAATCCATAATGACAAGATCAGTGAACCCGGGGTCGTGGCTTGGTGGCAGGATGGGCTGCACATGGCATTATTCTCCCCGACGTTGTCAATGGATGAACTGTTAGAGTTGGCGCCGCTGTTTGCCACGAGCGCCGCCCCGGCCGGTGAGAGCACGCAGTAGGACTCTCGGCTAGGCACGACAGTCCACTCCTAGAATAAGGGCCGAGGGCAGACGCTGGTTCGCTGTTAGGCATTTTGGCTTTTCCACTGCGCTGGTGGACCGGCAGGCGAAATCCGCCGCCAATAAGGGCACGGCCGCATTCAACGTCGCACGTTCTAATCAGCTTGGCGATAAGCAGCCCTGGCGATTTCTACTCTCGAGTGGCTGCTTGTGATGTCCAACAATTAACTCAAGGCTCGGGAACTGAACTGGGCAAGTTCTAGGATCTCAGCGCTTCTGCGGTCTGGCCCCAACTCCAAGATAGCTACCTGGCCCAGGCGCCGCATTTGTTTCGGCAGCTTAGGGCTGCCGGGGTTCAGCATCAAGATACCCTGGTATTCCTCGACCACCGCGTGGTGGGTGTGGCCGAAGATGACGATATCGACGGCGGCGTCAAAAACCGTGTTTAGAGCCTTCGACAGGTTCCCGGTTGGGGGGAAATGCTTGGACAGAGGACTGTGCTCGGTCAACTCCTGAGTCATTCCCGGCACCATCAAGTCGTGGATCATACCTATGGTGTGTCCTTCCAAATGCAGGACTCGCTTTTTGTCCTCCACCCGGGGGTCATCTTCGAAATGAGCCTCCGCACCTAATTCAACGGCGTACACCGGTGCGATGGTTTCCAGCCAGTCGAGGCACGCGTGGGAGTAAATGTCCCCGGCATGCAGGATGAGGTCCACGCTTTGGAACGCGGCAGCTACTTCAGGCGGAGGTTCCACCCCAACGCTGGGGTTGTGTGTGTCTGAAATGACGCCGACTCTCATTAGGGGTTTCTCTCCTAAACCGATTAAAGAGATTATTTCGCTGTGTCCGCCGGTGCTCAGTGAATTCTTACGGCGCCGTCAGCCTACCACTGAATACCGGGGAGCCTCTCTTGCAGGACCTCTCCGAACAGGGTCAAAATCTGGTCGATTTGGAGAAGCACCACCGCCGCTTTGACTGCCGGGTCTAAGACCAGGCCAGAGCCGTCCAGCCGTTGCATCACTTCGTCGAAGACGGGGCCTTCGCGGTGGACGGTGGCGGTGCACCTGAATTTCCATCCCTTCTCTTCTTGACCGTCACGGAACAGGACCAGCATCTTTGGATTTTCTTCGATGTGATCCAAGGGCTCTCGCCCGCTCCGGTCCCGGTAGGCCAGCGACCCGTCGTCGTAGGCCATAATAGTGCCGATGTACCCGGAGTTTGGGACGCCGCTGGGTGAGGCGCTGGTCACGATACAGGGCTTTCCGCTGGCGCGGGCACCGTTAACAAGGCGGCGCATGTCATCGGTTAGTTGAATCACTTGTTCCCCCAGTCGCGGCTCTGCATTCCACGGCCTGTTTATGCCGAGTCAAAGAAGGTGTAGCCGTTTTGTTGGAGGGTGACGGTGGTTTCGATGCACCACCGGTATGCGGCGTCCATCGGCTTGGGTTCCAGGCGTATGGCCCTGAGATTGCGCGCCAAATTATGGTGGATTATTTCCTGGGCGTTCTTTGCGCAGCCGTAGGTCTCAGATCCCTCTCCGCTACGGTCTTGCTCCATGATTAGGTACAAGCGAATCAATGTCCAACCTGAGTGGACATATACGAATCCAGCATCGATAGACCTCTGCCGCACCTCGGTCTCCAGTTCATTCACCCGGTTTTCCAACGCCTCAATGCGTTCCTGCCATACATCCGACGCCAATGAATCTCCTCCCGCGCCGCGGCCGTTACGGCTTTACAACGCTATCTCGACCCGCATCTTACTACGTTTGTGGGGCGGATGGTCTCCGCGACTGGAACGAGTCTCAACCGGGCCACCTGCTGGCGGTATTTCGCCAAGGTGGCGGCGGCGTGATATTCGCGGGGTTTGGACCCGATGACGGCGATTCCTACCAGGTGTTGATCGGGGATTTGGCTTCCTCCGTTACGACGACGGAACGCCAAACCGCTCAGGCGCAGCCCCAAGGCGGAGACACCACTTCTTCGAGCAATCAAACGGCTGGAGATCAAGCAACGGGCACGAGTCAATCGACCGCCGAACTATCACCGATCGCTCAACAATGGGATCAACACCTACGAGGCATGAAGGTCACCTACATAAGCAGTTATTCCAGCGGATCAGGTGGAGGCGGACTCAGTACGCGGATAGACTACTACCTTTGCCGCGACGGACGGTTCTCGTTCAATGATTCCAGCAGCGTCGCGAGCAGTGACTCATTCTCCATTTCCGGGGGTGGCGATCTTGGTTCTTCGGGCCAGGGACGTTGGGAGATCATCACTGAAGGGGGAAGCTGTGGGGATCAAGCTCACCTGGAGCGACGGCAGGGCCGATCTAGCGCGGTTGGAATTCTACGACGGCGGGACCTATATCAACGGCGATCGATATTATGTAACCGCCGATAATCCCAACTGCTGACCATGGACTTTTCCCGTCGATTCAGCAAAATGCCGCTTTTTTAACACCGCTTAGTCATGGAGAATGCAGGCAGGCCCGAATAAAATGATGGAAGACCATCAAGGTTACTACCTTCTCCTTGGTGGTTGTCGACAGCAGCAACGCCCCTGGCCCCCAGGGGCGTTGCTGTTTTTATTGTGTGTCACGTTGATCGATCAGTTCCCTAGATTTCTTTTTCACCGATGTGTCCGGCGTGGTTCATCATTGGCGCCCTTCCAATAGTGCTTGTTGACCCGCTGAAGAACCCGATTTATAGTTCGGGACGCAGCGAGCGCCAAGCTGGCGAGAACAAGCAAGACGACGAGGTAATAATGGCCGAATATATACCTAGCACCAGGGGATGGGTGCGAGACCAGGTTGAACTATATGAGGGAAGCGGCGGCACAGACGGATTGACGTTGAGGGACACGGGTTTGCCGGTCATCATTGTGACCAATCGAGGCCGAAAGACCGGCGCGATCCGCAAAACACCGTTGATGAGAGCCGTGGATGGGAACAACTATATCCTGGTGGCCTCTCAGGGCGGGGCGCCAAAGCACCCCGTTTGGTATCACAATCTGAAGGCCGAGCCCAACGTCGAGATTCGCGACAAAGCCGAGGTCGTTTCGATGCGGGTTCGAGAGGTGAATGATCCGGCCGAGAGAAAGCGTCTCTGGGACATCGCGGTTGAGGCCTATCCTCCATATCAAGAATACCAAGAAAGAACCGATCGGGTCATCCCGGTCTTCCTGGCGGAGCCTGTTTAATCAGAAAAAGCGAGGGAGCCGAACGTTCCCCCGCTAAAAATATGGCCCCATTCCTGCAGCATTTTGGGCAATCTGGGGGGTCCAAGCCTTCAGTTCAGGCGCGCTGCACCAGTTCGATCAGCACATCGTCCGGCCCTTCGATGTAGGCCAGCCGGGTTCCCCCCGCCACCTCGGTAAGGGGCAACACCACCCGGATGCCCGATGCCTCCAGTCGCGCCAGGTCGGCCGCCAGGTCCTCCACGCCGAACCCGAAATGTTCCAGACCCAGCCGGTTGAGCTCAGCAGCCGCCCTTTCGTCCGACGAACCAGCGGGTTTGGAGGATACGTTTAGTCTTACCGGACCTCCGACCTCCATGCCGATTGTTATGGTCCCCGGCATGACCTCTCTTTCCGACACGATCTTCGCCTCGAAATGCTTCTCGTACCACGCGGCCGTTGCGTGGGGATCCGCGGACCGGATGTGCACGTGGTTTATAGCGTATGGCATGGCTTATCCTCCTTCGGGCGCCTGTTTGGTTAAATGGGCAGGCAATCGCCAATAAGACGGCGCTGATATTTACGCCTGGCCTGTTGCCGTTGAGTGATCACATATTACCCCAAGTCGGCAACCAATCAATACCTGATAGAATCTGGAATGGCATTCGTACTTCCTAGGCCAATAGAATAATGGACGCTGATCAAAACAACCTTTTACCCCAGTCCAGCAGGTTCCAATTTAGCCCAAACCTTGAGATTTGCCGCATTCTGAACGGTATGTGGCAGGTGTCTGGCGGCCACGGGCGTATCGACCCTCACGCCGCAGTAGAGAGCATGTTCGACTACCTGGACTTTGGCTTTACCACCTGGGATTTGGCCGACCGTTATGGCCCGGCCGAAGACTTTATCGGAGAGTTCCGGCGGAGGTTGGCGGATCGACGGGGGGCTGAGGCTTTGGCCGGAATTCAAGCATTTACCAAATGGGTGCCGCAACCCGGCCCGATGGACCGGGGTCCGGTCGAAACCAACATCGATAGATCTTTGCGCCGCATGGACGTGGCGTCGCTGGACCTGCTCCAGTTCCATTGGTGGGATTATGAGGACCAACGCTACCTGGACGCCGTTAACCATTTGGAGGCGCTACGAAATGAAGGCAAGATACAGCATTTGGGGTTAACGAACTTCGATACGAAGCGCCTCCAGGAGCTTGTGGACCGGGGATGCCGGGTGGCGTCAAACCAGGTGCAATTCTCTCTTATAGACCGAAGACCTGATGTGAAGATGGCGCCGTATTGCGATGAGCAGGGAATCCACATTCTGGCTTACGGCGCCCTAGCCGGAGGGCTGCTGACCGACAGATATCTGCGCCAGCCAGAGCCGGGACGCGGGTCCCTAGATACTGCGAGCCTGGGGAAATACAAGCAAATGGTGGATGCTTGGGGTGGCTGGGAGCTATTTCAGGAACTGCTGGCGACCCTTGAGGGCGTCGCATCCCGGCACGGGGTCAGCATAGCCGACGTGGCTGTGCGATACGTTCTCGACCGTCCTGCCGTAGCCGGGGTCATCGTGGGTGTCCGGCTGGGCGTGGCCGAACATATGAAAGATAACGCAAGAGTGTTTGAGTTCAGCCTGGAATCGATTGACCTGGAGCAGATCGAATCGGTGTTGAGCCGGTCGAGGGACTTCTACCAGATCATCGGCGACTGCGGGGATGAATACCGCGGATGAAGCCCGAAGCCTATTTGTTTGATTTGGATGACACCATATTGACCGACAACGCGGTGTCGGAAAAATGCTGGCGGGAGGGATGCCAGGAGTGGGCGTTAAGCAACTCTCAGGTGAGCCCTGATGATCTGGCAAGTTCGATTCGAGAGGCCCCGCAACTGGTTTTTTCGCGACCCCGTCAAGTCCCGTTGGTTGAGCCTAAACCTGCCAAAATCCCGGACGAAGGTCGTGATGATGGCTTTTGAGAGCCTGGGCATCGAAAACACTGATTCGGCGGAACCACGCGCGTTGCGGTTTGACGCCATCAAAAAAGCGGAAATCGGGTTTTTCCCTGGAGCAATCGAGGCCCTGCGTCACCTTCGGGGACGGGGGCAAAAAATGGGCCTTGTCACCAACGGGAGCGAATTGCTTCAACGTGAGAAGATCGAGAGGTTTAATCTGGAACCCCAGGGCCTTTTCATTCTCCTGCCTGGTAGGTAAAGCCCATCATGTCGAAAGCTTCGCTGAGATGGGCATTGTGGCGGCGTAGGGCAGCGGCTACGTTGGAATGCCCAGCCCGACGTACCAAGCTGATGACCAGGTTCCGCAGGCCCGCCAGAACCTGTGGGGCGGCCCCAGTGCGCACCTGAGAGCGGTCCTCGTCGAAGGTCACATCCCGTACCCAGTGGAGGCGGTTCTCGATGCCCCAGTGCCCACGGGAAAGGCTCAACAATCGCCTGGCATCGGCATCAGTGGCTGGGAGACTGCTAATTGCATAGCTCACAGCCACCTGTTTCTTGCCCTTCACGACCCGCTGGCGCTCTAGCCGACACACCTGTTGCAGATGCGGCCACGCTTCCCCGACCGTCCCATCGCTGCCCACGTAGCCATTTAGCTCTGGGTCGGCCAAGGCCCACAACTCTCGCCGCTCCAGCCGCCCATGACGCCGCTTTACTGGAGCATCGGCCCAGACCGTCAGCTTGGCCCCGCGTGCTCGCCACTCCGCTGCCAGCCAGGGAGGTACGGTTGGCCCACCAGCCCTCTCAGTTCCTAGCAGGGGAAAAAGCCACCTCCAGGTCTCGGCGCAAGGTGGGCTGATTCTCTTTAACTGGCAGCAGATACTCTCCGCCGCCTGCCACAATCTGCTCACAGACTTTCCGTTGGGTCAGTAAGGCATCAGCCACTACTACCCGACCCTTCAAGGGTACCTGGCCCAATACTTCTTTGACCGCCGCCAATTCTTCCCCTTTGCCCGGCGCAGCTACCTGCGCCAGCACTGCCCCAGCGCGGCTAGCGTAGGCCGACACCACATGGACCCCGGGTATCTCTTGGCCGTGGACCCCTCGCAAGGTTTTCCCGTCCAGGGACAGGGGATCATCCGCCTCTACCCCGCTATTTGCCAGCCAGTTGCCGACTTCTGCCTCAAAGGCCGCCACGTCCAGGTCCTTGAACACCCGGTGGAGGGTGGCCACCCAGGGTGTCTTCTCCTGGCTGAACCCCAAAAGCTGCGCCGTAGCACCCCCTTGGTCCCGCCCCCATTGCGCTATGGCGTATAAGCTGCGGGCGCCGCACAGCATGGCACAGGTGGCCAAGGCCAGGATCGCCCCCAAAGAGTGGCGTCGCCCTTGGCTACTCCGGAAGTCAGGCGCCAAATCCAGCGCTTCCCTCAAAGTCATCATCCTCCCCTCCCGCTTAAACTGGTAATAATTTTATACTATTTTGAGAAAATGAAAAGACCCTGTCTGGAACCCCTCTTCGATTGCATCGTAATCGAGGGAGCTTATGGCGCTGGGAAGCCAGACCGGCGGGTGTTCGACTTTGCCCTCGAGACCCTCGACGTCTCGCCGGCGGAAGTGTGGATGGTTGGTGACAATCTATTGAACGACATAGCGGGTGCTCAAGCCGTCGGCATTTACTCGACTTGGGTTGATTGGAATAATTCTGGCATCCCCAAGGACAGCGCCGCCGTGCCGGACCGGGTCATCCGCTCAATCGCCGAACTCATAGACTAGCTTCTTTCATCCACCTAGAGCTCCCGGACCGTCTACCAGCTCTGCCAGAAATTGCTATCTCGGGTTTCCACCGCTGCCACGATCTTGGTCTTGGCGACCGGGTCCGGCGCTGTCCCTGGCCTCCCTAGCTTCGGCCCGGGCGGCAGTGGCTCTTTCCAAGGCGCCGGCCAAGCCTTGCAACGCACGGGGGTTCAGATCCTGCCTCTGGCTCAGCCTTTCTAAGATGTCTACATTCCGGTTTGCGTGATCCTCTAGAACGGCCGCCAGTTTGACCAGGCGTTGGGCGCGGCGCTCCGCAGCGGCGGCGGGAAGGTCTCCGTTACCGGCGGTCAGGTCCTCCAAGAAGCCCTGGATCCGCTGATGCACCTCCGCGGCCCTAACCAGCCCCTTAACGGTGGGAGGACCGCCATCGTCCCCCTCGCTTGGACCGTTGCCGCTACGTCCGCGGAATGTAGTCACTATTTCTCCTATTGCCGGCGACTCGACACCGGCGCCCAGCCTCACCTCTTTGATAGTCCCGTCCGGCCGTACGATTGAAGTGTGCGGACGCCTTCATCGTCGGTCTCTACGCTGGCGACAGCGCCTACGGTGGGGGTTTGCGGGACGGGTTTAACCACGATCCTGCGGGCTTCTGGAACCACATTTACTCCGTCTGAAACGAACTCCACCAGGACGGCTATCTCCGCTCCGTCCACCAGGGTTCCAGCTACGTGGCCTCCGGGCGTTCGGGTTATATCCTCGATATCACCGTCGGGAATGCTGATCTCCACAGGGTCTCCCGCCTTGGGAGTCAGGATGAATACCTTCGCCCCTTCGACCGGCAGCGAGAAAACTCCGGAGTAGCCTTTGCGGTCGCCCACTTGCTTCTCGCTGGGGGGCTGCTGCATTGCGTCACCGTCCGCGGCGGCGTTCAAAATCTCGGATACCGTGTTGGTCATTTGAGCCGACATCACGCCAACGCTGGAAAACAGCATGGCTATGGCAATTAAGGGAATCATCAATCGTAACCGGCTCATGCAAAGGCCTCCGCGGAAAAGGTTTCACTATCTATAACAATCCCCTGGAGTGATTGGTTAGCACCTAGAGGTCTGGCCGGAAAGCCATTGGCCGGGTTTCGCGCTACGCCAGACAGACGTATTATAGTCTTATGTGGCATGATAGTATCTGTAATACGGTTCAAGAACCGCCTGTTACATCGATAATCGTCGCTAAGAAAACGGCAGCTTGGAGAGAATCGGGGTTTCCATCCGAGTTTCTAGTGTTTCACAATCGATAGCGGCCCGCCAGATGGTCAACTCCGGGTCTGGTCTGTAGACCGGATTCTCCTTCGGATCGGGTGCGTGAGAGCCCAGGGCCGGCGGCGTGCCCTTTTGTTCACCATTTTCTACCCTTAGTCCACCTTAGGCGCCGGAAATCCATAGTGATTGGGGATTGGCGCTGCTAAGGTGAGAGGGCGTTAAACAATTCTTCCGCCCGTGAGCGGCGGACTAGGTGATGAAGAAGAGGTGGTGTGATTCTATGGCCGAAAAAGAACATTTAGCCGGGATTCCCCAGATCAAACCAACTTTCCTGGATATAGCTCCCGCGGGGATACCGCCAAATATAATCCCGCATTCCAAGGGCGTCAAATGCGGTCTGATGCGGCCTGATTCACTCAAAGTCCCCGCTTTCATTGGGCAACCACTGTACTGCCAAGCGTAAAAGCCCCAAACCGCTGGTCTACGCCCAAGTCTCCCCCTTGGGAAGCTCTTTTGCCCTGTGCGACCCCGTAACCGTAACCAATCCCGACGCTCCTAAAGTGGACTAGCCAGGAGCCAGCCTAAGCCGACCAATTCGTTCCAGTATCCCGCCTAGCATTTCCCGGCTCACCAGCACCTCAGCAAGCTGAAACACCAGCCTTCCGGCATGGCGCACCAACCGTCCTCCAGTCTTGATCATCCTGGTCTGCAGACTGGTCAACGACCAGTGCTTCATTGCCTCCGGTAAGGCTAGCCTTCTCATGAAGTTGCCCAAGTTGTAAGCCAGTACGAACAACTCCAGCCTGACCTGATTGGCCACGAACTTGTGGCAGGACAACCTGGTCCAGTTCAGGGCGTACTTGCCTTCTTTTATCCATTGCTCCGCCGTGCCTCGGCCATTGTAAAAGCGGACTATCCCGATGTTTGGATAGCTCAGATTGGTGACTATGAAGCCCACTCTGGGAAACAGTTCTCCCTGGCGCCACTCCACCTTAGAGACCACTCTCCGAGCAACGTTCCAGCTCTGGGCCTGGTAGACGAAGTCATGATAGGAGACGATGGGCTTCGGGGAAAGCCACTCCGTAGGCCGTATTAGCCGGGGCGCTATCTCCCGCTGCAGCACCTGGTTGGACCGCAGCCTGATGGCGTAGCCGATGTTTCTTGCTTCCAGATAATCGTATATCTCCGGCTTGGCGAAGGCGGCGTCAGCACGAAACAGCAGCAGTCAGGCTGCTGTCAAATAACGCTCCACCACCGGATCAAGGACTTCTTGCCAATCATCGGCACTGGGGACGTTGCCTGACCGTAGCTTAGCTGCTTCACAATCCCCGAACTGGTTGAACAGAAAGAGAGGGTGATAGCAGACGCATTCAAAGTGGCCGTTATAGGCTGCTCCCTCCTGCTGGCCGTGCACTGGACTCTCGGAACTGTCCATATCCAGGATTACTCGCCGGTGTAGGGTATGGGCCATAGCTCGTTCCACCCACTGGGTATTTATTCGTGCCAGCCCCTTCAGGTTGTCCTCTTGGGTCAGGAACTCCGTCTCGAACCGGCCCATCTCACTGGTGCTGGCTCCTTTCCGCTCCGAGCCTTGCCATCCCACGATCACTCGCATGGCTGGGTCTTGGGAAAGGCGCACTGCGTCATTGGTGTCGTCGTAGCCGGCCAAGCGGCTGTAGATCGACTGTCTTAGCAGCGGAACCAGGTGGTGAAGGATATTGCGTCCGGTACGGCTTTCCTGGAGGTAGTCCTCAGCGATTTCGGTAAGGCCCAAGGCATCATCAAACTCTCGAAAGGCAAGAAGGCCAGCGTTGGAGGTGATGGTTGAGCCGTGAAATTCCAGGCGGACTTTGGGGTTGAATTGGAGCCGGAGAGGGGCATTTTCGCCGTCACCCATCAGGTGCCTCCATGATGCCTACGGCATCTTACTGCAAAGTGACATATCATGGAGTTATTATAGCCGGGAACACGCAAAAAGGGCCCATAATTAGACCATGGTTGAAAGACCATCGACGAATTACTGAGAAAGCTTTTTAGCCATATGGGAAATGTGGGTTTAGAGAGGTTAAGCATCCTCGACCAGGGTGAGAGCCTAGAACTTCCATGGCCTATACGTTGCTCTGAGCTTCCCAAGGCGGAAGTAGAAAGGGTTAAAGCGGTGATGGATAGATTTGGCATTACCGACCCCTTATTTAGGAAGTACAACGCTTTTTCTTGGATCAGAGGATATTACCAAGCCCTGGGCGAGAATCAGGGGGAGATATATGAGGCCATCGCGGGGGAGCAGCTACGGCTGGGGCGCATCCTAGAAACCATAGGTGACCTTGAATCACAGGCAGGCTGCGAGGACGCCGGCCACCCGGTAGAAATCGCCGGGACCAGTATCTCAGAAAATAAGACCATCGAACTTAATAGAGCGGCGTAACACTCAATTTAGGAGCGAAGTGATGGCTATTCCAGACAATGACATCGACCAATTGAAAGAACGTGCTGTTGCAGCGTTGAACCAGCTAAACCAACTGGCCGAAATTACACCTGGCATGGCGTTGGTAAAGAGATATCTTACCGAAGGGATCGATCATCTTGAAAAAGAAGACACTGCCGCCGCAACGAAGTGGTTTAACCTGGCGGTGTGGAGTTTAAGGGAACTCAACAAACAAGGTTCCAGAGAGCCATTAATTGAGTTTTAGCCTTCGGTTTAATGGGCGCCAGCTTATATGACAACGGGGATTGGGGCGATTAACCTAGCCCGGTTCTCCGCCATATAGGCTGGTTCCAAGAGGTAAGAACCCCCAAGCTGAGTCGTCGGCAATGCAGCTCTACTAGGCGCCGTCGCAGGCAAATGGCTGTAAAAACGGGTCTAATGTCGACCGGAGGATGAGCCGCTCGGCCATTCTGCGGAGTTGGTGGAAACCCTAGCATTACGTCGAGGTAGCTTGGATAGAGGTGACTTCGAGTGGATACCAACAATGGCGCCACGGAAGTAGCTGAGCCGGCCATGCGTTGCGGGAGGACCCATACGTAATTTCCAATCCTGGCGGTGGTTACTTAGTGACCTGCGTCGATTGCGGTTGGTGGAGCACGGTCCCCAGCGGCGAGCGTCTGAAAGGATGGGACGACGGCGCGGTTAACTTTGCGACACGCGCCGCCGCTTAAGGGCGGACCACTGTCATCCAACACCAGTCCGGGTTTGCGAGATTCCTGCGAGAATCGATGCAAGGGAATCCGCAATGGTTATGGGAACGCCTTGGATCTCTCCTTTGAGTTTGTTTTCTGGTTCAATCTCCCCTTCATAATCCAATCCATCTTTTGCACCGGTTTGTTGATCACGCCATGGTTTCGACTGGATGAGGGGATGGGCCGGCAGGCAGGTTGTCCTTCTGCCTAGGAGTCAAAACCCTATTCAGGCAAGCTGGGACCAAATGTCACCGAATGTCTCCCTTTCGTCACCGGGATGCCGCTATTTCTTCACAGCCCTTTGGGAAACTCGCCCCAGAAATGCCTCCCATTGGGATGACGCCAATTCGAGGAGATCTTCGGGGGTAGCTCATGGGCCTTCGGAAGCATTTGGCCTCGGTGTCTTTGCTCACATTGTTGTCTTCGGCGCCGGTTGTCGTGTTATCGGTTGTCGTGTTATCAGTTGTCGTGTTAGTAGGATGCGGCGCCACCGAGGCGGCTGAGACGATGCCGGGCCTCACGGCTACCGCAGAGGCCGAGGTCGACAAAATAATGGCGGCGAGGCTGGCCGCCAGGATCCCCACACCCCAGCCCACTTCGACTCCATCGCCCGCGATCCGGTTGGCATCCATAGATATCGGCTCCATTGCCGGCGGGACCGGCTTAGACGCGGACGGGGTGGCGACACCCATATCGCAGAGAACCCAACCCCCTACCCTTTCCACGGCTCTGCTGCCCCGGCCGGACATTTCCGAGTTGGCGAATCAGGCCAGACCGGCAATCGTGGGCATCGAGACACCATCAGGAATGGGCACTGGCGTTATCTTCAGCCCCCATGGTTTGATCCTAACGAGCTACCATGTGATCGTAAGCAACGGCGTAGGCAACGGCGTGGTGGATGTTTGGGTTCAGGACGGTGATTCGGTCTTGGGAACGGTGTTGGGGTACGACGAAAGGCTAGGCCTCGCCGTGGTCAAGATAGATGGCAGCTCGTGGCCTGTACTCCCGATCACGGCGTACCTGCCGAGCGCTGGTGAGGAGATTATTCTCGCAGGCTACGTCCCCGGGCAGGTGGAGATGACTAGCTTCACAAGCTGTTTGGTGTCGGGTTTCCGCCCAGATGACTCACTCATATTAACGCAGGCCAGTGGATTGATAAATGAACCCACCGGTAGTGGCGTTGCGTTTAACACAAGCGGCCAGTTCATTGGATTGTTGAAACAACGAGCCAGGGTAGAAGAGGCAGCAAATGAAATCTCAATCGTGGCGCTGGCCAGCGTGGCTGAGGAGATTCCGCGCCTGATTGCCGGTGGGAGATCCGTTGCGTCGGCTCAGCGTTGACGCTATTTGCGGCGGCGAGTAGGTCTAATCAGGGATATGAGCCCTAACCACCGCATATACGAGGCTGGCCCGTCTTGGAAGGCGGTGGAACGATCGGGGAAACTCGCTACCATCCACCTCTGGAATCATGTTCAGAGTTGTCCATTTGGTCGAATCACGTCAGGCGCTGCATCCCGGATGTCGTTTATCTGCTCTTTAACCATGGGGGCGCCGCTTCCTCACAAACACAGAAAGAGAAGAACTGCTGTTACCCTGCTGCCACCACCACCCAGCGGTTGTTCCCCCATGGCTACATCAAGTTATCAGATGGTTCCGCGGACGGGCAACATGGAACTGTCAGTAAAGGCTTGCCGTAAAAGTTGATTGCATATGCAGGTTGTTGGATGATGGCTATGGTGAACCGGCCGTGATTCTCTGAGGGATTCTGATGGGGGGAGTTGCCATATGGCGGATAGCCTGCTGATAATTTACACGTCCAAAAATGGGCGCACCGGCGGCATGGTGGAGCCAATTAGGCAAGGGATTATCGAGGCAGGCGCATCGGCCGATGTGCGAACGGTAGACGAGGTGCAGTGGGCTGAGATGCTGGCGGCTGATGGCGTCATCGTTGGGACTCCGGTGCGGTTTGGCGGAGTTGACTGGCAAATCAAGCGGTTGTTCGACGTCACCGCCTACCAGGACTATCCCGGTCCGTTGTCAGGTAAAGTAGCCGGGGCTTTCACGGAAGGTGGCAGGCCGGGAAGCGGGGCGGAATTGGCCTTGCTCAGCATGCTCCACATAATGCTTAACCACGGAATGGTCATCCAGGGAAACGCCTACTCGTCTCACTATGGTCCAGTATCGTTGCGGGATTCGTCTACAGGAAACTGTTCAGAGTTGAGGGGAAGTGAGCAACCGGCGGCATTCCAGGAGGGGATTGAGACCTCTGGCCCGCCAGGTGCCAAAGAGGGATGCCAAGGTCATCTTGCTGTCGGCGCCCTGCCCTGAGCGGGCGCCGCCGCTGATCTTGCGACTGGTTACCAGATGCCGCAGGCTCCGCTCGGCGGCGTTGTTGTCTGAGGGCACGGCTGGGTCCGACACGAAGACAAACAGTTCCTTGATGAACCGTTCCATGCGCCGGCAGAGCTTGGCCTGAACCGCCAGGGGATCTTTAAGGAAAGGCCGCGCCAAGACCATTAGTTTCTCCTCCAGCATTAGCTGGGTGCGATGGCCTGGCTGGGCTCGGGGAAGGACCGAGGCCTTGGCCTCCGTGTAGACCTGGTGAACCGCCTCGGCCCACTGAGCCAGCCCAGCGTCTTCTGGGTACAACCCTTTCAGGTCATGGATATCCCGCAGCAGATGAGCCCAGCACCGTTGCTTCAGGCCCGGGTAGTGGTTATAGGCCGCGTAGAAATCACTGACCAACACTCCGCTGAAGGAGAAATCCAGCACCTCATCCACCACCCCCTTATCCCGACCCCGACGCAGGAAGTATCGTTCGCTGGGAGTGCTGAAGGTCCAAACATAGCCGTTGCTCCCGTCCTGGCGCCAGCCGGTTTCGTCGCCCTGCACCACGGGACTGGCGCGGACTTGCTCGAGCACCCCTCGCACCGCCGTCTCAGCCTGACGGGCTACTCCATGGACGGCCTCGACGATGGCGCCAACACTCAGGTGCAACTGATGGACGCTCTCCAGGTACCATTGGATGATTCTTATGGGCAACCGTCCCTCCTCCCGCAGGGTCACCATCAGGCTTACCAGATTGACCCCCAGGCGCTGCTGGCCCAGAACCACCCCCTGCAGGGCCTCTTTGGGCAGCCGGCGCCGCTGGCATACCGGACAGATGCGGGCTACCAGGGCGTGCTCGGTCACTTCTACCGGAGCCACCGGTAGCTCAATGACTTCCCGAGTTCGCTGTACCCATCCGCCGTTCAGGTGAGTCCCGCAGTCGGGACAGACCGCCACGGCATGCTCCACCCGCCGGGTAGGAGTCATGCGCTGGCGGGCGAAGCCATGGCGGCGCGGCTTTCTGGGCTCCTTTTTCTCCGGCGCTTGCCGGCTGGAGTGCGGCTGATTACCCGGCATCCCCGACGACCCGCGCCGGTTGGGACGGGATTCCAGAACCCCAATCCGCCTTTGCAAATCGGCAATGACTGCCCGCTGGCCGGCAATTATCTCCAGCAGAGTTTCGCCACTCGCCGCGTTCAGGTCTAGTTCAGTGTCCACCTCCCTGGTATGCCACAACTCCCCCGGCCATGCCAGCGCTTTTCCAACGGCTTTGAGCCAATTCACCTCATCAAGTCTGAACAGTTACGTCTACAGAAGAGGTAGATGAGGTATGCAATAACTGGGGAAGGCATTGGGCGCATCTGGTGCGGCGTTTGAAGACTGGCGATGCCAAAAGCCCATGACTGGGTAAAAAGGGGTTGGCGTGAACTGGCTGTGCGATAATCTATCGGTCAGGGAGCGGGAACCAGGCCGGTGTTAGGATCGCGTCGTAAGGAACACCCGTCCCGTAAGCGCCTGGGCACAGCGGGGCCCTCCCTGGCGCAAAGACCGGTGGTGAATCTCGATCAAGGACATTAGCATTTGCCGGTGCTATACCACCAGCGCCGCATCAAGTTTTTCCTGCAAATCGGTCTTTCTGAATGTCAGGCTGCTACGATCGAAGATTCAGACACTACCTGTGTAACTTTGACCGGGCCATCGAAATGTACGGCGTAGGAAGGCTCATAAACCCCTGATGGACCCGGTATTGCGGAATTCACTCGGGCCTTAACGATTCCTTTTTTGTCCTGAATCGATTCGATCTCAGCATCTATGCGGCCCCGAACCTTGCTGCCTATACCGAACTTGGCCATTGTTTGAGCCTCCCTTCATTGATTTAGCTCATCTTATGCAGGCTACATTCCAACCGTTGCTCTAAAACGGTGAATTCCAGCGGCATTTCGCTGGAAATGCGGTGATTACCAACCGCCTGCCGAGGTGACCATCATTTCGCGGATGCGCCTTAGCAACGTTACCCGGACGGCGTGGCCCATGATAGAATCTGCGGACGATGCCTGGGCCAAATCCAGACTTTGAGAGAAGGCCGCGAAGATGACGTTAGCGCCATACCAAATGGATGAACAACTATGAAGATAGCAGCTCTTATCGTTGGGATGTTTGGAGCTCTGGCGGCGTTTATAGGGTCGTTGGGGATTCTGGTGGTCGGGGGTATCGGGAGCGCGTTTGATTTTGACCAATCGGGAGAAGTGGTTCTCGTCGGCTCCATCGCACTTGCGATGTCCGTCGTTGGGGTTACCGGAGCGTCACTCAGTATTGGTAGACCCAAAATTGCGGCTGGGTTAATGGTCATTTCCGCGGTGGTCGGCGTTATCACCGTATTTACAGCAAATATCGTTGGAACGGTTCTTTTGCTGATTGCCGCCGCCCTAGCATTCTTTGGCGGACGGAGAACCTCGGATCGTCCTGGCGCCTAGGTTTACTCAAAAGCACCCTGGCGCCCTCGCACGAATTTCAAGTGTGGGATCTAACCGTCCATCCGGAAAGGGGCGTTCCGGCAGTCGACCTTTTCGGGACCGAGGGTCCCGGCATACGCATCAAAGAATCGCTGTATTCTGCCGGAGTCGATGCCTTCCATGGTGTCCAGCACGCCCCAAGTTGCCAACGCTACCTGACCTTCCGGTATCTTGTCGTAAAAACGCGCCACCCCCCACGCCGGATAAAATGCGGTGTCATCCAGCACCTGGCGCAACTGGTTTACGTCTTCGGGTCCGGTCAGGTTATAGCTGACAACGATATTGCTATGTTCCAGGTTGTGGGTTATCCGCTCGTCGGGAAGCCCGTCCTCGTAAAAATCACACTGGGCCCACTTGCTCCAGTGTTTGCCCGATGTTGCCGGGACGATGTTGTAGTCAACCGTTTCAGTATCAGGCACATGAATGTTGCCACCGGAGGTTCTCATCAGCTGTTGGGCAACGCCAACACCCTCTTTATACTGGTCACTGCTTCCCGTTGCGGGACCACCGGACCCACATGCCGCCAGAATCGCCGCGAGCACGGTTACCAACAGCACAACGAACGCATTTGTAAATTTTTGCATTGATGACTCCCCCTAATATCGCCAGACTGTAAATAAAGCTCAAATAGTCTACTCGGTTTGTGGGTTGTCTCAGCAGGCGGTGAATGCCGGGGGGAACCAGGGTGGAAACCCGAGGACAGTCGGCGCCAAATGGGACTCGCTTCATGCAAGCGCCTCGCATGATACAACATCGATCCAACCTGTCACCGTGGCGCAGGATAACATCTAAGGTTGGGATTGCTTCGACCCGGAAGGACGAAGAGCAAGGCTCATCAAATTGAGGTTTTGGCGAGAATGTATTCCATCAGCGGGCGCCCAGCGCCTTGGTAAATCGCCTTTTGGAACAATCCGGATTTGGACGATTTAGATTGCAACCCTGCCCAGGGTGTGCAGTCCAACGTGAAAACTCCGTTCAAAGACGAGCAAGCACCGTTGAGCACCGAGATCATCAGTGTCAGATGGTCCACTAAAAATGCGACCATGATCGCCACACTCACACCGCCCATGACAAGCGCGTACTCAAAGGAAACGGCGCCGGTTTGGCTAATCAACAAGCTCGGGGATTTTCTAGTGAACCTGGAAATTCTTTCGACCATGCTTCTTATCTCTAAGTTGCTAGATGGGCTTGCCCCGCTCCGTACCGATCTTCGTATCGGGGATTACGAGACCTGGACCGCGACGAAATTGAACACCCAGACCACTAACCGGGCAAGCGCCCTCTCAGTGTTTGAAGAACTTGGCGGACTGAACTGCATGAAGGCTACCAAGCGCGGCGAAATGCCCAATCAGATGATGGCGCCGCCGGAGAGCGAATCGGTGACATTCCGTCAATTGGTGGAGGTCTTGGCGAAACCTAACTCTAGAGCTTGGCATCGGCCTCTAGCCGCCCGTTGATCGCGCCCCGCTAATTTTGCCAAAGTATACTTAGATGCCTGATTGTGGATCACAATGTCTCATACCTGGTGTATTATCAATTGAGGGCTGTCGCCGGCGTTCTTGATCGTTCTTCTGCCCATGTGGGCGTAATCTGGCTTAGAGTACGTGACATGGCATGCCGGAATATCGACACGGCAAGCGGCAAAGTGGTATCTTACGTCGCAGGACGTAAGATTTAGTGTCGAGGTATAGTTGCTTTAAAATTAAAGGGATTCTAGTCACCATAATTCTGCCGAGTTGTGTCCGGCGCATGAACGGGCTAGTTCGCAACCCAGTGATCGAAAGAATTCTAGGTGATCGTTAATAAACTTACGGCATGGTCGGCCACAGGCGATGGCGGAGACGGCCTAACGCTCGAAGTGAAGAGAGAAATGGAATTGGAAACAACTGGCAACATATTTGATTACGATAACCTGGTCAAGGTGTCCGCGGAATCAGGCGAAGTCCTTGGGATGGGTCATTTCGTAGGCGGCGCTAGAATCAACCGAATAACCGGCCGGCCAGGGTGGAGCGGCGACCTCCATACCAGTGTGGACCCCATCATTCTTGTCGCGTCCGGCCTCCTGAGCGTCGAGTTCGAAAACGGCACCATAGGTCACGCCCGGTGCACCAATGCCAGCATAAACGCCAGGTCGGAGCGGGGAGCATTATTCTTGGTTAGATTGATGGGCCAAGGGGAGCCTCCACCAGTTGAAGCAGGCTCCGCAACCGTCGAGAACGGTTATGCCAACTGATGTTGATTGGGAAGCACGCTTGGATCAATAAACCCGGCGGACGTTCCCTGAAAACAGGCGCATACGTTTTCAGAGATCCAATTCGTTCTAAGCCGGCCTGGGCATCATCGGTTTCAACTTTCTGGCAGGTCAAATAATGGTCACAATCACCGAGCGAGAAACGCAACGATCGCAAGGCACAGGCGGACGGCATTGTGAAGGGTGTCCCCGGTGCAAAGATGATTCCGCCGGGTTTTGTAAGCAATCCCATCCGCAGTTCAACAATTTGCATCCTGTGTGCCGAGCGTGCGGGCACTGCGCCTTGAGGGGCAGTCATTCCGATGACACCTCAGATTTGCAGTAACAAACGAATTGTCTGGTAAAAAGTGATTGGCCAAATCATGCCTTGACAACAACCTAGCTGGAACGTTTTATGATGTGATTGTTCCGCTTGGGAACACGGCGCGTTACGGAAAAGTAGGGTGAGGGAGGTGCAGTATGACACAAGCAAAAAACAGTAAAGAACAACTGGTGGTCACTTCAGGGTCCCCTCTCGTTGAAATAGAGCAAGTGGAGGCCACCGACTTTCCGGCGCCCCTGGCCGTGGAAGAACGCCTGCGGATGTTGGAAGAGTACGCCGACATGGCTCACCGGAACAAGCGCCAGGAGACCGAATAGCCAGCAGCCCCACTGACCGCCCGGCCGCGGCACGAAGGCTCCCGGCGACATTAAGGTTCGTGCTCGTAAGGGACGTTTTCTACAATGGTGCATTTTCTTTACCGGTGGATTCGTTGGTTTCCCAGGCTCCCAATCTCACGGAAGCCGTCCTGACTGTCATCGGGGCAAAAGCGCGCGGTGCGACGGTGTCACAACCCTTTCTCACAGGGCTGCTAGAGCAACTAAACAACGACCAGGTCTGGGCGCATTACGCGTGGCTCGGTCGTGAGGAGACATCCTGGGTACTCCGACAATACCCAGAAAAGGTAACGTCAATAGCAGAACCAGCGTTGAACTGGGCTCCAGATCTTGGGATTCCTTTACTTCTATCGGATGCGGTCGGTGATCAACGCACTCTCAACTCTACCCCTGAACATCCTCTCCGTTTGATCGACGACTGGGTCCACTCCGGATACCCTGGGGTAGGGGAAGGAGTAAGGAGTCGAAAGGAGCTCTTTGAGTGTGCCAAAGTGTGGTTAATAGCCGGTAGGGACGTTCGAATTGGGCTGTTGGCGATGCAAATGGCTTTGTCTCCAGAATTCAAAAATTCCACTACAGATCCTGGTTTTGGCAATACCATTACTATGCGAAGTGGATTCCTTGCGAAACACGAGCTCGTAGAAATCAGTGGACTCTGGACAGATGCCGTGGAGGTAATCCAGTCGGTCGTGATCGCAGATTGGCAACCGATTCAACATGTAATTGAGGAGTGGGCATACCCGGGAAGGGTGCGATCGGATACATCCGACTTGGATGACATGATGAGGGTTAGCGCCGGTCGAATGCTGCAGGATACTGTGAGTTTGGCTGAAAATAGACCCGGCGTCTTGCAATGGGCGAGACAAGTCGCGGAAGCCATCGATGAGCCAAACCTTGTAACACCGATTGACGAGGCTTTCGAGACTCTTCATCCAGCATGGAGCCCCGGAGACTACAGAACGGCTGAAATTGCCCAGCGTGCCGCTGTCAGTGATTTAGCCACTAAGTGGGCCGCACGCAATGCTAAAGACGTAGCAGAGCAAATTGCCCGTATCGATTACGAAGCCCAATCGAAAAGCTCAAACTGGCCAAACTGGAGTCCCTTACTTTGTGAGGAAATCTCCCAGCTGGTCGAGTCTCCACTGATGTGGGCTAAGTCGCTGATTCATGCTGAGGTCGCAGGCGATTTAATTACTCCGATGCTGCGGCGTGCCGCCGCATTGGATGAAGAAGGCTGGACTCGACTGGCGTCAACTTGTTTAAGGAAACCCCGTCTGTCTCTTTCCATAGTCTCACTCGTGCTAACGCTCAAAATACCTCCTGACCGTCTTTTGGTGGAGGTTCTCGAGAATATGGACGGTGCTGGTACACAGATAAATTACCACTGTCTGAGAAACGAAGTCAGTGAGGAAACGCTTGGTCGCCTGCTACGTCACGAGAATGCGGACATTAACAGCGCAGCTGCCTTGGGGATTTGGCAGGCGGAGCCCTATGGAAAGGTTCCTGACTCTCTTTACTCCAGTTGGCGAGAAGCAATCACTAACATTACCTTTGATAGTTACTGGTTGGGCGAAATACTAAAGGGAGACTCATCCTTTTCCTTCGAATGGCTTGAAGTCCGTCTTTCGGACATGCAATTTGGTTTATTTAGGGTTGACAAGGCAGTTAACGCCGCAATAGATGCTCTGAATATCGATGACCGGCGAAAAATTCTTCGCATTCTACCCATTGAGTACCCACTTGGTGAGCTTGTCGAGAGACTAATTGGGGACGACCTTGATTTGTACCGAGAACTCTTAAATGACGACCGATTGGGCCCCATCCATTTGTGCCCGCTTGCGGGGACGCCGGAAGGCCCGTGGATCGACAAGGCAAGAATGGCATTAGATGCTGGTTATAGCCCTGAAGCTGTTGCCGGTGCAGCCGATTCCGGTTCTTGGAACTGGTATGGCGAGCAGTCCACAATTTGGCAGGAACGGATTGAACGATTCGACTCTTTACTTTCTCATCACGATGAGGCAATTCAAAAGGTCGGAGAATTAGGATCGGCTGCCTCAGAAGGATCGAGAGATCGAGCTCTCGCCAGAGAACGTCAGGAAGCAGTTCGCGGATTTAGTAGATAGTGCTGCATGATCTGTGGAATCTAAAAATCCACTTAGAGTCTGGATGTGGTGATAATTAAAATTTTGCGCCGAGCAAGTAGTAATGCTTATTACGCTACCAATTACCTTTCGCCAGGACCGGCAATGGTGGCTACAGGATGCGTTTGAGGAGGAACTAAGGCCTTGCTGGCATCCGACGCTACCCTAAATGACCCAATCCGGCATAGACAGAGCAGAGAGTTGCGCATTGGACGGCAAGTCCAGTCGAGCAAACGGGTGACTTGTGCTGGCATTAGCTAGCCAGCGAAAAAGTTCGTGACCATTTCGTGACCATTACAACAAAAGAAGAGGGCCTAGAATTCTCGGCGAACCAAGTACTAGGCCCAAATCCACTAGAATTAGCTACGAATTTGTTGGCGGGAGTGCGAGGGAGTCGAACCCACCTACCCCGCTCGTCACGAGGCACAACGGATTTGAAGTCCGCAAGAGCCACCGGGCCCCTTCCACTCCCTCGGAACGAGATCGAGTATTTAGCTGGTGATCACCGAATCTATCTTTTTCTTCAATACACCCTTAGGCACCGCGCCTACGATCTGATCTACGGGTTGGCCGTCTTTGAAGAAGATCAACGCGGGAATGCTGCGCACGCCGTATTTCATGGCGATATTGGGCGCTGAGTCTACGTCCAATTTGGCCACGTTAAGCTGGCCATCGTATTCCACGGCCATATCATGCACAGAAGGGGCAATCATCTTGCAAGGTCCGCACCACTCGGCCCAAAAGTCGACCAAGACGGGCAACGCCGAATTTAAGACCTGATCGTCCCAGTTGGTTTCGGTTGCTTCAAAGGGTTCCGCCATTTGTATCCTCCGGAAAAATTGGTTAACACGTAATTAGATGCTGAAAAATCCGTTGGGGTCCGGCCATTGGGGCCCGGTAGGTTTTGGTTTCAGTTTATACCCCAGCCCAATACGGGTCAATAATGGGCACGGCCGTTAGCGGTCAACCGTCAGCTTTCAGTTCCCCGCTGGCGGGGAAGGTTCAGATGATTCTGCTGGATTAAACTAAAAAGTTACCCCCCAGCGGCTGACTGCTGATGGCTGGTAGCTAGATTCTTGGATTACTCCCTTCGTTGGATTATAGTATTGATGGATTTCAATTGAGTTGATTCATTGAGAAGCGAGATAGATAGCGAGATAGATAAGGTTGCCCTGGCTCCCGGACAGCGCATTACAGTGGCGTTGGAATCCTGGGGGCGTTTGGGCGAAGCAATGGCCCAACACCAGGGCTGCGACGTGTTTGTTTTCGGCGGCATCCCCGGTGAGACGGTGGTGGCCGAGATCGTGAGGGTCCACCGGCGTCATGTATCGGCACAAACCGTGGAGGTCTTAACCCCCTCGCCGGACCGAGTTCCCCCTCCCTGCTCATACTACGGCGCCTGCACCGGTTGCCAGTGGCAGCATTTGGCCTACAATGCCCAGCTAGCCGCCAAGCGAGACCTGGTGGTGGATGCATTGGCCAGGGTCGGCGGTTTGAAAAACATCGTGGTATCCGAAACGCTTCCTTCGCCCGATCAGTACGGTTACCGGAACCATGCCCGGTTCACGGTCAGGTCGGGTGGCAGCCTTGGGTTCGTCAATAGGGAAACGCGCCGTTTTGTGCGGATCGATCATTGCATGCTGATGCATTCGGGCATCAACAAGATCCTCACCACCCTCCAGGACAAAGCCGGGGAGACCACCCAGCTTTCGGTCCGGGCAGGTAAAGACACAGGCGACGCTTTGATACAGCCCCTTTTGTTCCACCCGGAGTTGGACCTGACCACCGGGCAGAAGCATTATTTGGATTCGGTGGATGGGCGGCGATTCAAGGTTTCATCTCCATCTTTTTTTCAGGTAAACATTGGGCAGGCTTCCCAATTGTTGCAGGTGGTCAAAGAGGGACTCGCACTGACGGGTTCCGAGGTTCTGATTGACGCCTACACCGGCGTAGGCGCCATGGTCGTATTGCTGGCGCTCCACGTGAAAACGGTGCTGGCGATTGAGGAGTCCTCTGCGGCGGTGGCCGACGCCCGGGAGAACGCCGCGGGCCTGGACAACGTGGAGTTTCTGCTGGGAAAGACCGAGGATGTGCTCTCCAGGCTGACGGAGTCTCCCGACGCCGTGGTTCTGGACCCTCCCCGGGCGGGATGCCAGCCGGTGGCGCTGGAAAGTTTGATCAGGCTGGCGCCCAAACGAGTGGTCTACGTTTCCTGCGACCCCGAGACCCTGGCTCGAGACCTAAAGGTCCTTTGCCACCAGGCCTATTCCCTGGTCAAGGTCGTACCCCTGGATATGTTCCCGCAGACCCATCACGTGGAGTGCGCCGCCTTTCTAGAATTGGCGCTAAATTCCGGAGAGGCAAATTCCCAGCCCGGGACTCCCTCCAAGCCGCCAGGGGCGGATTCACCCTGATGTTAGTCTTGGCGTCGGCCTCACCCCGCCGAAAAGAACTGATGTCAGGCTTGGGATTGGACTTTCAGGTGATGCCGGCCGGCGTGCCGGAAGACCCTCTGCCCGGAGAGGCGCCTCAAGACATGGTTATGCGGTTGGCGCAAGACAAAGCATCGGCGTCTGCTGGAGGATTGACGGAAGGATTCGTCATCGGCGCGGACAGCATGGTGGTCTCCGGCGGCGAGGTTCTGGGCAAACCCGTCGATGCATCTGACGCCCGGCGGATGTTGCAACGCTTGAGTGGGACCCAACACCATGTGATGACCGCGATTTCAGTGGTCAACGCAGCCACCGGCGACAGAAGAACCGATTTCATGGCCAGCCCTATTAAACTGAGGGTCCTGACGGAAGCTGAGATCGACGCTTCCATCAGGTCTGGGACTCCCTTTGACAAAGCGGGTGCCTACGCCGTACAAGACCAGGAACTTCATCCCGCCGAATGGTGGCGGGGGTGCTATTCCAACATTGTGGGTCTTCCCCTCTGCCGGCTGCTGGAAATGTTGCAAGAATTGGGCTATCCCTTGCCCGAACGCACAACCCTTAAGGCGCCATCGAGTTGCACGGCCGAATGCCCTTTTGACTCCGCCCGGCAAACTTCCCCGCAACAACCTGAGACGCGCCCATGAACCTCATGGGGATGGGCATCGTGGAGTTGGGTGTGGTCTTGGTTATCGGATTTTTGGTTCTTGGTCCATCCCGGTCTATCGACACCGCTCGCTCGGCGGGTAAACTCATCGGCGAATTGCGGCGGTCCTTCAACGAGGTCATGGAAGCGATAAACGTGGAGCGGGGCGAGGAACGCGGGCCCAGCGGCCGGGTTGCTGTTGAACGTCCAGAGGCCCAATCCAGCCTTGATACCAGTTCCAGCGAGAGACCGTCTCACCATGAACAATCGCCAGATCAAAACCCGCCTGACCCAAATCTACCTGACCAAAACCTACGGGACCAAAACCTTCGGGACCAAAACCTTCGGGACCAAAACCTTCGGGACAAAGAAGAATGACCAGCCGGGAGTTGTCAATCCTCCAACACCTTGCAGAACTGAGGCGCCGGGTCTTCATATCGGTCATAGCGTTATTGATTGGCAGCGGGGTGGCTTTTGCCTTTTTCCGCCAGATAATCGAACTCTTGGTGCTGCCCGCCCGGGACTTGGACGTCGGAATAGGTCAGCTCGTCTACATCGAGGTCACCGAGTTGTTGTCCACCAGCATCAAGGTTTCATTCGTCGGCGGATTTATCTTGGCGATGCCGGTGATTCTCTACCAGGTGATCATGTTCGTCGCGCCGGGTCTAACGGGCCGGGAGAAGCGATACCTGCTGGGTTTTATGCCGGGCGTTTTGCTGGCGTTTGTCGCCGGGATCGCCTTTGCCTATTTTCTCCTCACACCGCCGGCGCTTCACTTCCTGCTGACATTTGGCGGCGACCTGGCCACGCCATTGATCAGGGTGAGCAACATCGTAAACTTGATGCTGCGGCTTATGTTCTGGATGGGCATAGCCTTTGAGACGCCGATCTTGATGTATCTGCTAGCGCAATTGGGCATAGTCAACGCTCGCATGTTGGGGCGCTTTCGCCGCTATTGGGTGGTGGTGGCGTTCATCCTGGGGGCAATCATCACACCGACAGTGGACCCGGTAAACCAGGCGCTGGTGGCGGCGCCTCTGTTGGTGCTTTACGAGTTAGGCGTTCTGCTGGCCAAGGTGGCAGGCCGTAGCCGCCGGATTTCCGAGGTGGCCACGCGTTCTTAGCGGGACAACGTTTTCCGGTGACTGGGTTCCGGCTAAGTTGTTTCCAGATAGCCATGACTTTCGCGCCGTGGGGCCGTGGGGCCGTGGGGCCGTGGGGCGGAAATCCCCCTTTGCAAAAGGGGAGGGTTCGGTTCGGTATCTAAATTCTTAATCCAGAACAACCAGTCCAGAATTTTTTAGATCCAACCGCAAAAAAATCAGGACCAAGCATTTAACTTGGTCCTGTCTAAACGTCACTCGCTGGGGCGGCCGATCTACGCAAAGTGGTCAGGTAGTTTCGTCGTCCCGGCCATTACGAGACGCCGGTGTTTCTTGGGTGGAATCGTTGTCCTCTCCGGTGACCGCGCTTTTGAACGTGCGGATTCCCTTTCCCAGGGAGGAGCCAATATCGGGAAGACGCTTCGCCCCAAAAATCAGCAAAAGAACGACCAACAGAACGACTATCCACTCTGGTCCGGGTCTGAACATCATCACCCCTCGCGGCGGCACTGCTGCCTGACGAATATCATAGCAGATGCGCCAATCCCAAACAATTGGACGCTGATTGATAAGGGAGACCGGCCCTTGGGCTTGATTGGAGTGGACTGGGAACGAAGTGACCGGGGGCACGCTCCCTTGTAAGCCTTATTTGCCGCTTGTATACTGGAACCCGCCGCAAATGTTGATATATTTTTGCCGTTCAACAGAACAGCCAGCCGGAAGCCGGATCCTCGATATGCGAGTATCTGGGCGCGACTGCCACACTTAGCGAATTTAACCAGCAGGATTAAATGGATTCAGATTACGATTTGGTTGTGATTGGGGCCGGGCCAGGGGGATATGTAGCCGCCATACGGGCCGGACAGTTGGGGATGAAGACCGCCATAGTCGAGCGCGAGGCCCTTGGCGGTGTTTGCTTGAACTGGGGCTGCATTCCAAGCAAGTCGCTTTTGAAAAACGCTGAGGTCATATCCTATTTCCACCGGGCCGAGGAATTTGGCCTTAAATTTGATAATTTTGAAGCTGATTATTCTGTAGCAATGGAACGAAGCAGGAAAGTCGTCGATCGTAACACGCGCGGCGTTTCCTTCCTGTTGCGCAAAAACAATGTGGACCACATTGAGGGGACCGGGGTAGTCAAGAGTCAGGGCGTGGTCGAGATATCCCCCGAAGGCCGAGAGCTAAACGCCAAAAACATTGTGATCGCCACTGGGGCGCGTCCCCGGTCCATACCGCCGTTGCCCATCGACGGGGACAAGGTGATCACCAGCCGCGAGTCGATAATTCAGACTCAGTTGCCGTCTTCTATCGCAATCGTTGGCGGCGGGCCCATCGGCGTGGAATTTGCCTATATCTACAAGATGTATGGTGTGGAAGTGACGGTGGTGGAGTTATTGCCCCGTCTGGTCCCAAACGAAGATGAAGAGATAAGCCCGCTGCTGGAGCGGGCGTTTTCTCGTATGAAAATCAATGTGATGACCGGCGCCGGGGTAACGGGAGTCGACACGTCCGGGCCCGGCGCGAAACTGTCGGTGGACAAGGATGGCGCGACCCAAACGCTGGAAGTGGACCAGGTATTGGTTGCCATCGGCATACAGGCCAACACGGAAGAATTGGGACTCGGCGCCTTGGGAATCGAAATCCAAAACGGAGTCATCCAAATTGACGACCAAATGGCCACTAACGTATCCGGGGTTTACGCGATAGGGGACGTAACCGGGAAATTGGCCTTGGCCCATGTGGCCACCGCCCAGGCCGTCACTGCCGTGGAGCACATGGCTGGAATGGAGACCCAACCCCTGGATTACGCATTCATGCCCAGGGCCACCTACTGCCAACCCCAGATCGCCAGTTTCGGGCTCACCGAGGCCCAGGCCCGGGAACAGGGAAACCAGGTGAGTATCGGCTCCTTCAATGTCCAGGCCAACGGAAAGGCCTTGGCCATGGGCGAGACCGAAGGAATCGTTAAACTGGTGGTGGACGAGAAGTACGGTGAGCTGCTGGGCGGGCATATGATTGGCCCCGAAGTCACCGAATTGCTGGGCGAGCTTGCCATGACCAAACTGCTGGAAGGGACGACGCTGGAATTGGGTTGGGCGGTTCACCCGCATCCTTCTTTATCAGAGATGGTCAAAGAGGCGGCGCTCAGCGCCCAAGGACGGGCGATCCATTCCTAGAAACGACGCTGAAACGACGTTTTACTGCCCTAGAAATCAATCGAGTTGATGCTGGGTGGCTGAAGGGAAGGTGCGAGGTTCGTGGCGATAGCACACCAAAAGGACATAAGCAAAACCCAACTGCTGGAGCTATACCGCTTGATGCGCCTGATCCGCGAGTTTGAGCGGGAATGCGAGCGGCAGTACACCCGCGGCAACATCAAGGGCTTCTTGCATGTCTACACCGGCGAGGAAGCCATTGCCACCGGTGCTATCTCGGCATTGTCGGAACAAGACTACGTGGTCACCCATTACCGTGATCACGGCCATGCCTTGGCGCGGGGGTTGGACAGCGGCGCTGTGATGGCGGAACTATTCGGAAAGGCCACGGGAGTGAGCAAGGGCAAGGGCGGCTCCATGCACCTTTTCGACACTTCCAAGAACTTCATGGGCGGATACGCCATAGTGGGCGGTCAATTACCCATCGCCGCCGGATTGGCTCTGGCCAGCCAGTACAATGAGGAAAACCGGGTCGCTCTTTGTTTCATGGGAGACGGAGCGCTGAACGAAGGCGAGTTTCACGAGACGATGAATCTGGCTGCCGTTTGGAACCTGCCGATCATATTCTTCTGTGAGAACAATCTCTATGGGATGGGCGCTCCTTCGGCCGATACCCTGGCGGTGCATAGGCAGATGTACAAGCTGGCCGACGCCTATGGCATGGACAACTACCGGGTGGACGGCAACGACGTGGTCGCGGTCCATGAGTTGATGATTGATGTGCTCAATGATGTGCGCGGCGGCAAAGGCCCGGCGTTTATCGAAGCCCGGACCTACCGGATGCAGGGCCACTCCATCGCCGACCCGGCAAACTACCGTCCCGATGAAGAGGTTGCATACTGGCGTTCTCAGGATCCCATACCCCGTTACCGGGAGTGGTTGATCGGCCAGGGGTTGGCCAGCGAAGAGGACTTCGACCAGATGGACGCGGCCGTGGACGAACAGGTTGTGGCGGCCGCCGAGTTCGCCGAAGCCAGCCCCTTCCCCGGGCCGGAAGAGCTTTATCAAGGCGTTTACGAAGGGTAGGGGGGAAGCCGAAGTGGCTGAATTCACTTACAGAGAAGCGGTGGCCACCGCAATGCGGGAGGCCCTTGATCAGGATCCCCGGGTCTTCTTGATGGGCGAGGATATTGGCCCCTACGGCGGCGCTTTCGCCGTGACCAAGGGCTTTTGGGAAGAATACGGCAAGAAGCGGATCAAAGACTCGCCCCTGTCCGAGTCGGCGATAGTCGGCGCGGGGGTGGGCGCCGCCATGGCGGGGCTCCGGCCGATAGTCGAGTTGATGACCATCAACTTCAGCTTGCTGGCCATGGACCAGATCGTCAATCACGCGGCTAAGATGCGCTACATGTCCGGCGGGCAGCTTTCCGTGCCCCTGATGGTCCGCACCGTAACCGGCGCGGGAGCTTCCGTGGCCGCCACCCATTCCCAGTCGTTTGAAGGCTGGTTTGCCTCGGTGCCTGGCATCCACGTCGTCGTTCCATCATCGCCGGAGGATGTTTTGGGCTTGTTCCGAACCTGCCGCGAGAAGGAAGATCCGGTTGTGTTCGTGGAGCACATTCTTTTGTATAGTTCCCGCGGCGAGGCGCCAGATGCCGATTTCAAGATTCCCTTGGGCCAAGCTGCCGTCAAGCGAGAGGGGAAAGACGTAACCATCGTCAGCTACTCCCGCATGGCCCAGGTGTCGCTGGCCGCCGCCCAACTGCTTTCCCAAGAGGGAATAGACGCTGAAGTGGTGGACCTGAGGACTCTGCGGCCTCTGGACACCGGGACGGTTGCCGAGTCGGTGAAGAAGACCCACCGGGCGGTGGTGGTGGAAGAGACCCACAAGTTTGGCGGGTTTGCCGGCGAGATTTCCAGCCAGATCCAGGAGGCGGCTTTCGACTACCTGGACAACCCGGTGCGCCGCGTCGCCGGGGTGGAAACCCCCATCCCGTACTCCATGCCCCTGGAGCAACTGGCGATTCCCAATGCAAACTCGGTAGCCTCCGCCGTTCGGGATCTGGTCAACGGCTAACCAAGCTTCGCGTCACCACGGCCTCGTTCAGGGTCCGGTTTCCCAGTATGATTCCTCGATGAACCGTTGTGCCTTGCCCGTCCACGGGCCTTGCTTTATCATCAATGCCTGATATCTAACCTGAGCCTGCGGAATCCTCTCCCATCAAGTCCGTCAGGAGGCAGCCTTGGCAACCTCAATAGTGATGCCCCAAATGGGGTACGACATGCAAGAGGGCACGGTGGTCCGTTGGTATAAGCAAGAAGGTGAAGCCGTCGCCCGCGGCGAAGTCATCGCAGACATCGAAACCGACAAGGCCACGGTGGAATTCGAGGCCTATACCTCCGGGGTGCTGCGTAAGATCGTAGTCGATGCAGGAATAGCCATTCCCGTGGGACAACTCATCGCTGTGATCACCGACCCAGACGAGCCACTGCCTGACGATCTAGAAGGGCTCGGTTCGCCGTCTAGCGTCGCGCCATCCAGTACGCCGGAGAGCGGCCAATCCGCGGATAACGGCGCCTCGCAGGCTGCCGAACCAACACCAACCCCGCCAGCCCCGCCGTCGTCGGCCGCGGCCGCGGGAGAGGTTCGGGCGTCCCCCATCGCCCGCCGCCTGGCCAAAGAGAAAGGCATCGACCTGACTCGCGTGACTGGAAGCGGTCCCGGCGGCCGGATAGTGGAGCAAGATGTCTTGGAATACCAGCCCTCCACTTCGGCTTCTCCGGGCGCCCCCGCTGCGCCGACCCCGGCCGCTGCCCCGGAAAATGTCGACCTGTCTCGAATGCGTCAAACCATAGCCAAGGTGACTTCGGACAGCAAGCGGGACGCTCCCCATTTCTACGTCACTTCGGACATTGACATGACCAAGGCCATGCAATTGCGGCGGGACACCAACGACGCCATCCCCGCGGAAAACCGGGTCAGCGTCAATGACATGGTCATCAAGGCGGCTACTATAGCCCTGCGGCGCCACCCCAAGTTTAATGCTTTCTTCCGGGGTGACCACCTTCAGATGAACCCCAGCGTAAATATGGGAATCGCAATCGCGTTGGACGCAGGGCTCATCGTGCCGGGCATCAGTGGCTGTGAGAGCAAATCCCTGGTGGAGATCGCCGCCGCCAGCCGGGACCTTATCGCGAGGGCCAACAACGGCACACTGCGCAACGATGAATACAGCGGAACCACCTTTAGCATCAGTAACCTAGGAATGTTTGACGTGGACAGTTTTGTGGCTATCATATTCCCGCCCCATGCCGCCGTGCTGGCGGTGGGCCGCGTAAAAGAACAGGCGGTGGCCCGGGAGGGACAATTGGCCGTGGCCCAGATGATGAAATCCACCGTTTCCGTCGACCATCGGGTGGCCGACGGCGCCGAGGCGGCCCAGTTCCTGGTGGAAGTAAAAAACCTGCTGGAAAACCCCGTCAGCCTGCTCCTAGGGTGACCATCTCTTGAAACAAGACCCATTGAACGGCTGAAAGCTGACCGCTGAAAGCTGATAGCTAAAGCACGGAGGAATTAAATTGGCCAAAATGACCGGCGGCCAGGCCTTTACCGAGTCCTTGAAGGCCCAGGGCGTGGACCACATATTCGGAATCATATCCATTCACACGCTGGACATGTTTGACTCGTTATTCCGCGAGCAAGACCACATCCGCTTCATAGGAGGCAGGATGGAGTTGGGCTGCGGATTCATGGCCGACGGTTATTCCAGGGCGACGGGCAAGTCGGGGGTGCTGCTGACCAGCACGGGTCCCGGCGCGGCCGACTCAGTCGGTGCCTTGGGCGAGGCTTATTTCTCCAGTTCATCAGTATTGGAGATCACCACCAACGTGGAGCAAGAATTCATCGGCAGCGGCCGTCTGGTCACCCACGAGACCAAGGACCAGCCCAGGATGTTTGAGGCAGTGACCGATTGGAATGCCTCGATCAGCCAGGTTGAGTCCATACCAGACCACATCGTGGAGGCGTTTCAGCGTTTCCAAACCAGACGCTCCAGGCCCATAGAACTGGAGATTCCCACCGACTTGCTTGGAACCGAAGCCGAAGTGGAAGTGCTGAGACCAAGAGAGCCGGATATACCGCAGGGAGACCCAGTTCTGGTCGAGCGCACCTTGGAACTACTGCTTAACTCGAAGCGCCCGGTGATCCTAGTGGGCGAAGAGGTGCAATCCCAGGGAGGCACGGCGGAGATAATCGAACTTGCCGAAATGTTGGGCGCCCCGGTGGTCACCTGCGATGGGGCCAAGGGCGCCTTCCCCGAGAACCATCCACTGTCTCTTGGCCAGGCCATGGGAAAGCGCATCTGGGGCGAAAACCCTGTACTCGAATGGCTAGAGGTCTGGCCGGAAAGCCATTGGCCGGGTTTCGCGCTACGCCAGACAGACGTATTATAGTCTTATGTGGCATGATAGTGTCTGTAATACGGTTCAAGAACCCACTGTTACATCGACAATCGTCGCTAAGAAAACGGCAGCTTGGAGAGAATCGGGGTTTCCGTCCGAGTTTCTAGGCACCTGCGACTTTGCCTTGGTTCTGGGGTCCATCCTTCCCTACAGGTCCACGGTCGGTGTGGGTATGCAACTTCCGGCTAAGCTGGCTCACGTGCTTTTGGACGGCGATTCAATTGGGAACAACTACCCCGCCAAGGTTTCATTGGTGGCGAATTCCCGCGCCGTGGTGCGCCAACTTCTGGACGGCATCGGCTCCAGGGACGTTTCCAAGGGTGAGGCCTACCGTGCGGAATCGGCTGGCATGAAACAGCAGATCTACGACCGGCTAAAAGAAACCTGGGGCAATGAACTGCGTGCCTTCGAGGCTATTCGGAGTGTCATGCCCGAAGAAACCATATTTTCCCTGGACCCCACGGTGCCCGCCAGCCGGGCCATACGGTGCCTTAACATCAACCAGCCCCGCACTTTCATGTATCCCCACGGCTGGGTAGGCCTGGGCTTCGCCTTCCCGGCGGCGATGGGCGCCAAACTGGGACGCCCCGAACGCCCAGTGGTCTGCGTTACCGGCGACGGCGGCTTTCAGTACAATTTTCAGGAGTTGGCCACCGCGGCCCAATACGGCGTCAACCCGATCATCCTGATGTTCAACGACAGTGCTTGGGGCGTTTTGAAAAACTACCAGAAGCAAATGTTCGACAGACGGTATTTCGCCACCGACCTGGTGAACCCGGACTTCGTCAAACTTTTCGATTCCTACGGGTTCGCGGGCGTGAAGATTTCAACCGTCGCGGAGATGACCCGCGCCCTGGAGGACGCCCAATCGTCCAACAGCGTGCGTCTGATCGAAGTCCAGATACCAGACGGATTCAGCGCCTTCGTTTAGCTGGCCAACTTGACATAAACTGTCCGGATTTGAAATCATCCGGGCAGGTTCCTCACCCAATCAGCCGCTGCCGAACGAGATTCAAAACAACGGGTCTAGAGATTGCTATGCCGGAAATCACCAGGCTTTGCCCTACCTCGGACGGACCCTTGGATTTGAATGAGTCCTTGCAGCCCTGGATATGTCATGTCTGACCCCAAGACCAAGTCGTACCCACGCCGGGTCTACCCACTGGATGCCCACGATCTGACGGAAGAGCAGATCGCCGTCGCCTTTGCCATGACCTCTCGGCGGCCCGAGGCCTTCGATGATATCGCCAAGCAGGTCAGCCAGGAAAAGGCGGCTGACTTCAACGAGCGGTGGGTTCTAGGCTACGGCCACGCATCGGTGGCGGAACACGCCGTGATCCACCTGGCAATGGAAAACATCTCCAGGCTCGCCTGCGACACCCTTGAAGACAACCGGCTTGCCTCCTATACGGAGAAATCGTCCCGCTATCAGTTAATGCCGGATGAATATTTTCACCTTCCCCAGGAGTTGACGAAAGACCAGTCATTGGCCCGTTTGTTCCATGACACCTGCGCCCAGCTGTTCAAGGATTACCACCGTATGGTGGATGCCTGCATGGAACATCTGAAGGGAGAAGTCTCCCAGAGGGAGAAGGAGCGAGATTCGGTCTACCGCATGCGGTTGAGCCGAATGGCCACCGATAGCTGCCGGGCTCTCCTGCCTGCCGCCACCCTGACCAACGTCGGTGTGACCGCCAATGCCCGGGTATTGGAGCATGCTGTCAGCAAGCTGATGTCCGCGGAGCTAGAGGAAGAGAGGGCATTGGGGGAGGCAGTCCGCGACCAGGCGCGGCTGATCACTCCAACCTTGATCAAATACGCCGGCTCCAACGATTACATGGAATCAGTCAGGCAAGCCCAGGCCGAACTTTCCAATCGATTTACCCAGACGCAGGAAGGGAGGTCAGCTCAGTTTAATGGGAGCGTCAAACCCGGAGATGCTCGGTCCAAGGTCACTCTGCTGCATTGGGATGACCAGGCGGAGGAGAGATTGTCGGCTGCGCTTTTGTACCACCGGTCCCACCTCAGCTACGAGGAGATATGGCGCCGGGTTCTGGACATGGGACCCCAACAGCGGTCCCAGATCATCGCCGACAGCGTCGACGGCATGGGGCCTCACGACGCGCCGGTGCGGGAGTTCGAGCTGGTGGATTACACTTTTGAGTTTACGATGGACTACGGGGCATACCGGGAGTTTAAACGCCACCGGATGCAATCGTATATCCCCCAGCCTTTATCCACGGTCCACGGATATCAGGTCCCCCAACTTTTGGTGGATGCGGGGCTAAAAGACCAGTTTGAAAGCGCCATGGAGCCGGTGGAGATTGCTTACGAACGATTAGGTGAGATTTCTCCGGCGGTGGCCGAATACCTGGTGACCCATGCCCATTACCGCCGGTTGATCACCCGCGTCAACTTGAGGGAGTGCTACCATCTTTTCAAGCTAAGGACTTCGGAATTGGCCCACTTCGCCATCCAGGAGCCAATGCTGGAGGCAATGAAGCTGGCGGTTGACGTGCATCCCAGCCTGTTCCGGCATCTGAAGCTTCGGGATTATCCCGATTGGTGGCCGTTTACCGGGAACTGATCAACAATCAATCACTCTTCAGCTTAGCGGCTACGGCGGCCACACGGGTGCCCAACTCCCTGGCCTGGGCCAAATCCTGATCGGTCACGCCGCCCACGGCGGTTGCGCCGTAGTACGACCCGGAAGTGCGCATGGTGTCGGACCAGGGCAGTCCTACAAGCACCATACCGCAGGCCAACATCCAGTGGATCAACTGCAAGAGGGTCATCTCCAGTCCGGAATGGCGTCCCCAACCGGAGGTGAAGGCCGCGCCCGGCCTGCCGCCCAAACTGCCTTCCTCCCACAGGTCGCCCTGCTCGTCCAGCCAGGATTTCATCGAACCGGTAAGGCCGCTCCAGTTGGGCGACCCCAAAAGCAGACCGTCTGCCTCCAGAAGGTCTTGGGTGGTTGCCTGGAAGATGGATTTGGAGACCGGCGTAGCGCCGGCGCCGGCAACACCGGCAGACGCAGCCTCGGCCAGGGATCCAATGGCCGGACCCTTGGGGTCGTACAGGATCAATATCGAAACGGGCACAGCGTCCTCTTCCTAGGGATCGGAACAGTCTCGGGTGAAACCACAATTAAAGCAGCGTATCTTGCACTTTTGCTCCACCATCTTGGCCCCGCAGATTTCGCAGTTCAGATGGTGCCCTTCACCTTGCTTCATGAGTCCGCCTCACAACCAACGCCAGCTTAGATTACATAAACTGACACAAGTATAGCGGTCACGAGGGCCGAAAGGGCGCGGAAAAACGGGCTATTTAAATGAATTGAGGAGATCTCAGTAGATCGGCAGCTACCTGCCGGTGGTTACTTGGATGATTTCAAGGAGGCGAAGGAACCTTCGAGCACCATGTCGCGGGATGCTGCCTCACCAGAGGCCATGCCGTCCCGGCTCAAAACCACCTTGTCAAACCGGAGAACCGACTCCGGCGGGTAGTATAAACTCATAGTGCCCCAACCCGATGAATCCACCTGCACCTCGCCCATCCGCACACGCTCGTCGGACCTAAGCAACCAAACTTGATAACTGGTTGGCAGCGGCTGCCCGGGCATGCCGGACACCAGCAATATGGCGTGGCGGCTATCTTCGCCCAGCAGCAGCACTCCTTGAGGGTCTCCCCCGTCCGGCGCCTCCAGCATTAGAGGGTCGTAGGACGGATTGGCCAACAGGTAGCTGGCCAGCTGTTTTTGTTGCAGGTATTCTAGAAGCTCCGAATCGTTTGGGGGAAACTGTAATACGCGCGCGGTCAGGTTGGAGTTTTCCTCGTTCAGCCTGTTGACTCGGCTGAAATACCAGACATTCGCCATCAGTGAAACCGCCAGAACTAGGACAATAGCGGCCGCGGCGGGGGACAACGTCTTCGGCCACAGGGACCTGAATCCAAAGGCCCGGGCGAAGGGCGCCGGATTGATGGCCTTGGGTTGACTCCTGCCTACCGCCGCCATCAAACGGGACGCCAATGCCGGAGGAGGTGTCAGCGGTTCAACCGCTTGGCTCAGCGACGCCGTGGTTTGCCGGAGTTGGGCCGCCTCTTCGCGGCACTGGGAACATGACTCCAGATGAGACTCAACCTGCAACGCATCCGTTTGCGGCAAGGCATCCAAGGCATAGGGAACCAGGAGGTCCTCAGGGTGAGGCACTCCTGGGATGTTATTTGATGTTGTCATCTAACACGACTCTCAATTTCTGCATTGCCAAACGGACCCGGGTCTTGATTGTTCCCAAAGGCTGGTTCAGGATTTCGGCCATTTCCGATTGTGAATAGCCACTGAAATAGGCCATCATGATAACTTCTTTTTGGGCGGGCGGGAGCACGGTCAAAGCCTTTAAGATCCGTTCCCGCTCCATGTTTTGCTCCACCTGATCTTCGGTGGAAATCCCAGAGGCCGGCAGGAGTTCCAACATGTCGTATTCCGCCGGCTCGGTGGACTTTATGGACCGCTTGAGAGACCGGATCACGTCTATGATCTTGTGGTGAGCCACGCTCATGATCCAAGATTTTGGCGCCCCTCGGTCGGCTTGAAAGCTGCCCGCTTTTAGCCAAATGTTCAAGAATATGTCTTGGGTAACTTCCTCAGCGAGAGCATGTTGTTTGAGCATGTACATAGCCAATGAGTAAACCGGCGATGAATAACGGCTATATAACGCCTCCAGTGCTTCTTTTTCCGACTGGGCGACACATCTCATCAACTGGTGGTCGTCCAGTTCTTGGTATTCGACCACGCTAACGCTACCGGTCTGTGGCCCGGCTGGGCCCGTCACATATAACTACGTAGCTAAAGCCTCGCCGGATTGGAATGGTTGCGGAGGGGGCGGCGGACGAGAAACGTCGATGCGCCAAAGGCCGGCCGCCGAGTAATGCGCTGGGTAAACCGACGGACGACCTTTGCCCGGGGTTAGGCAACCGGAAAACCATAGGGCAGGCCGCAGTCAACATAGCCTTTCTCCGCCCACTTTAGATGGGCCGGGTAATCTCAGCGCAGAAAAGCCCTGAAGCCATTTCTGTTCCGAATACTATAGTGCCGACTATATGCATTTTCCGGCGTCATGGGTCTAACAATGGGCCTTTACCGGCGCCGGTGGAAGTTCGGGCGTGATTATAACACACCGCACCCGTGTTTTTGGGGGTCACACCACCAGGCAGCTCAACACGTCGTCCAGGCTGGACAAATCCTCCAGGGACCAGAGCATCTCAAGCGCCGCGGAGCTCTGGTTGTCGCTCCAAACGCCGTTGGATAAACTGCGGAACTTGACCTCCAATTCCTCGTCGCTCAACGGATTTTTCTGATGCCCCTTGGGGTAACTGGTTTGGGCTTCGTGGGATTGTCCGGATGCGCCGGTGACCACCATGTGAATGTTGTATTCGCCGGGATATTTGGCGGTGAATGCCTCGTTCTCTTCGATGGTGATTTTAGAGATCAGATTCTTGATTTCCGGATCGCTGATCTTTTGACTGGTGAATGTCGCCGGACCAACCGCGCCGTCCAGGAACGCCGCGGCCACCATGTAGGGAATGCTGTGGTCGGCGGACTCTCTGGTTTTTGGGTCCCACTTGGTGGGTTCGGTGGCCGGGGTGCTGCAGGCGCCACGATAGGCTTGAATACGGATAGATTCGATCTCTCTGGAAGAGACTAATGGTTGAAGTTGCAAAGCCAATCCGGTGGGCGCCTGGGTATGGATTTGGGCCGGATACGCTTTGAAGAAGCTATCGGAGATGCGGAACGGCTCGCCGCCGCCGCCCATGGCGCTCAAATGGACCTGCGCGCCCACTGCCTGTTCCCAAAGACCGCGCTTGCCTTCAAAAGGGTCCGCTGGACCGGTCATGCCTTGGCCTGCCAGGAGGGCGGCGAAGATGGCCGAACGAGTGGCGCTGGCGGTGGCGCAACCCTTCCACATGGAAAGTTCGCCGGTTCGGGTCACGCCCAAGGGCAGGCTGGGCACCACGGCCAGGGAAATGGCGTTGGCCATCTTCGATTTGTCCAGCCCCATGATATTTCCGGCGGCGCATGCAGCGCCTACAATGCTGAACATGCCCTGGTCCCAACCATGTTCGCCGGCCAAGACTACGTCGGACAGGCGGCAAAACACCTCGTAGGCCAAAACGATGGCGGTGATCACGTCTTTTCCATCGGCGACCATTGGGTCGGCCAGCGCCATGACCGCCGCAATCATATCGCTGGGATGGCCGCCGCCGGGTGAGAAGTAACAATCGTTGCAGTCCAGATAACGGACCATTACCCCATTGGCGAACCCCGCGAGGTCCGGAGAACTGTAAATGTCCGTGCCCAGGATGCGCGCCGGCATGTCGCTCCTGACACTCGCCGCCATGGTGCGGGCGATCTTTCCAGGTTCAGAAAGAAATCCTCCGGCGGCGCAACCAAGGGTGTCGATCAGCGTTCGTTTGACCTGTTTGATCACTTCGGGGTTCAGGTCATTGAAGCTTATATCGCAAGCGTAATCACTCAGGATTTCCGTGGTTCGGTCCATGTTTCCCTCCCAAGTTCCCCTATCATGTAAATAGCGGCGGGCAATCGTTCACAGGGCGTATCCCGGCGCGGGTGTGTTACCTATCTTAAAACTGCTTCAGCCATGCGCTCTAGTTCCTGGCCCATGCCCTCTTCGGTGTCGTAGTAGTCGGGACGCACAACCACCCGGTTGGCGCCCGCGTTCAACAGCGATTGCACCACGGTCCCGTCAGGCTCCTGCCCGTAGACCGATATGGTGATCGACGCCGGGTCACGGCCCACCTCCGCGGCCATCGCGTCCAACTTGGCGCGGCTTTCCTCCACCTGGGCCGGGGTGACGCGGTTGGGCAGCCAGCCATCGGCGACGTTAATCACCCGGCGCAACACGTTTTTAGCCATGCCCCCCAGGATGACTGGTGGATGGGGCTTTTGGGCTGGCTTGGGGTAGGACCTAACCGGTGGGAAGTCGAAGTATTGCCCATGAAATTCGGCCTCATCTTTGGTCCACAACTCTTTCATTGCCAGGATAGCTTCTTTGGTCTGGGTCCAGCGGTGCTCGAAATCGCCGCCCATTAACTCCGTCTCTTCCTTCAGCCAGCCGGTGCCGATGCCAAACAGGAAACGCCCGCCGCTGTAATGATCCAGCACGGCGATCTCCTTGGCCAGTAGCAAGGGGTTGCGCTCAGGCACCAGGGTGATGCCGGTGCCCAGCTTGATGGTGGTGGTGACCGCCGACGCCCTGGCCAGGGCGATATACGGGTCGCTGAAGTGGGAGTAGGTCCAGGGAATCTCACCGCCGGTGGAGGGAAATGGACTGTCGCTATGCACCGGCACTGCAGGATGCTCGGCGTACCAGATAGACTCGAAGCCCAACTCCTCGGCCTTGCGTGCGATGAATGCCGGATCTACGGTATAGGCTGGCAGGGGTATGGATGTGCCTACGCTCATGGGGTTTCTCCTTAAGGTGGTATTGTCCCGATCAGCAACACTTGAATTCGTCATTAGGGGTGGTTCGACGAGCCGCCTAACCGTTGTGTGCGCTTTTTAAAATTTGAGGTTAGCCGTCACCGGCCGGAGTTTGCTCCAAGGTCCTGGCTGCCATGCCGAGTTGGCTGAACAGGTCGTATCGCTGGGCCGCCTGCTCCTCCACCCTGGCCGCGTCCTCCGCCAACAAGTAGCGTTGGTCCACCAACTCCCGGGCCACACGCCGCACCTGCGATAGGTAGTCTTCTTTGGAAGCGTAGCGCTCTTCAATGGAAAGACGAGGGTCGCGTGTGGCTTCCCGCTCTTCCTTGGTGGCCGGGAAACGGATGGATGATCCGATCAATCCGATGACCTGTCCGGCCCCTCCAATATCCGGATGGCGCACGTTCCAGCCGGTGTGAGTCGCCAAGGGCACGGCGACGTCCGGTAGGCGTATTCCCCGCACTTCGTTGCCGTCGGAGTCCACCGCCGAAACCAGACTGGGGTATGGCTTCCCCTCCACCGGCGGAATCTGGGAGGGGATAGCTGGGTCCGGGCCGAAATCCAATCGGGACAAATGTGGGAAGTGGTCTGGGAAAGTTGCGCCGGGTATTTCCTGGAAGCTCTCCCCGACTACCTTGGGGCTCACCGCCGTGCCATCGTCTATTCTGGGATGGAGACTGGCTGGAGGGGGATCGCCGTTGGATATCCATGCGTCGAGATTTTCCACCGCCGCTCTTAGCAACGGGCGGTAATCTACAGTGTTGAAGGTTTGATGCCCCTTGTTTCCATTGGACGGGTCCTCATCTTTTAGCGGAATCGTCCCCGCCCCATGCTGAGTGCCGGCGAAATGGTAGATCCGCACCGAATCCGGCGGCTCAACGTCCACCGAACCGGTGACATCCACGTGGGTAAGCGCGGCATGGCCTCCCCAATACTCGACCGACGAGTTGGTGAAAAACACCTTGGGCGGTTCGCCCTGTGACACGGTTCGAGACAATAGTCCCGCCGTCGATCCCGTTTCGGGGTCGGTCTGTTCTCCGGCGCTGAACGGGAATAGGTTGTTGACGCTGTGGCCTCCCGTGCTCGATGGCTGGCCGAACCTCTGATTGAATTCCCCCCGGCGTCCCCCGGCGATGTGGGATATCACGCCGTCGAAAACTATCCGGTCTTGTTCGTCCCTGTTTAGGCCAAGATAGAGTAATTGGCGCAGGAACCTGCCGCTTTGGGACGAACCGAAGGCGTAGGCGTGTTGGATGTCTTGGCCACAGGGATTTCCGTCCGCGGTTGACCCATATCTGAAGAATGAGACCAAGTCCCTGGATGAAAGAAAGCCAACGCCAACCACCGGAGCGCCTGTGGTGGAATAGGTCACTTGGTAAACCTTGCCCGGCTGGAACCCGGACGCCATGTAGATGTGATTGGCGTTGGGCGCGAACTTGCCGTCCACCACATGGCCGAAGGACCATTGCTCCCGTCGTATCACTACCGGCTCGGCGTGGGTGTGGTCGCGGACGGTTAGGACCGAGTTCCAGTCTTCCAAGTTGTTGGCGGGGTATGGCCGGTGGTCCCGATCCGAAAGCATCTGTACCTGGGTGTGGGAATTAGGTTGGAAGGTGACGGCTATATTGCCGCTGACCGATTCTCCAGATGGGCTTTGGGCTTCCGGCGCGTCAATGCCGAGCAAACCGGGCAGGATGGGAACGTCGTGCTGCCAACCGCACCAGACCATTGAGTATCCCTTTCGCATGAGATACCCATTGCCAGGGTCCATCGGGGAGGCGGGAGTGGCGCCATCGAGACCGCTGTTGATCCGCTTCAAGATCAGAGGGTTTCCCCGGTTGACCACGTCGAAGAAGATCTTCCGGTTGCCCTTCGCTGGTTCGGCGGGTTGGAGAATACGAAAATCTGCTGAGAAAGGCACCTTGCCGGCCGCGTCCCGAGGGGCGCGCGTCAGGTCCGTGATCAAGGCGTTGGATGTGTCGCTAGCGTCAACTGCGAAGTGAACCGTCCCGTCAAGTTGCTCATAAGCCCCGGCTTCACCAAAGGACATTCCGCCGGCATAGGGTTGGCGATCGCGAATTTCTAGACTGGATACCGACATTCGACACCTCTTTTGACGCCACGTATTGAGATTCGAGGACTAAACGCCCGAACGGTGCAAATGTATATCGGAACCGGCTTGGGCGCAACTCGTCAAGGCGTGTCCAGATACCCGCCTAAGAGATGCAAGGCTGGCGGCAAGCGTTTGCCAAAATCGCGCGGTTAGAGAATCGTGCCGGTGTCCACGTCCAGGTCGGTGGGAGGGTCGCCGCCGGTGGAGCCTCGCCACCATTCGGAGAACGCTTGCTCTCCATAGCTGTCGCGGAGCCGGGCTAGATGGGATTTCACCTGGACCACCACTGGCAAGTCGTGGTCCAAGGCTAGCTGGTAGACCCGGTGCGCCCATTCCAACGCGCCGGCCAGGTTTCCCCGTTCTTCTTCTACCATAGCCAGCTGGCCAAGCGTTCGGAAATCCTCTGGATGTCCTCCAATCCCTGAAATATCTCCAGGGCTTTGCGGTACCACTGTTCGGCTTCTTCCAGGTTCTTTTGTTCGTGGAAAAGCACACCCAACTGGCGGGACTCGTCCCCTACTCCCCTGACGTCGCCAAGCTCCTGTTTCTTGTCCAGGGCCATCTGGAACCAGTTCTCGGCGTCGTTATAAAACAAACCGCGGCCTTGTTCCATCAGGCCCAGGTAGTGGAATTCCAGGGCCATCTGCTCTGCTTTGCCCAGTTGGTCGCTCAATGTCAGGGCCTGCATGTACCAGCGGTCGGCTTCTTCGTAGTCGAATCTGGAAAGGTACACCGTGCCCAACTCGTGGTAGACCAGCACGGCCGTTTCCTCGTCGCGGTTTTCCTCTAGGATCGACCTGGCCCGCTGGTACCAGCTTTCCGCCTCGTTGTGGTCGAACCTGTATTGGGCGGCCAAGCCCAAGGCTCGGTAATCTTTCACCAGCTCTTCCGGGTCCTCTAGCCGTTGATGGATTTCCAAGGCCTTGCTGTACCATTCCTTTGCCTCGGTGTACAGCCGTTGGTGCAGGCGAATCTGGCCCAGGCAGTAATAATCGTCGGCCACCGACTCCCGGTCTTCGCCAGCCTCGATGATGGCCAGAGATTTTTGGAACGATTCTTCCGCCAGGTCCAGTTGCCACCGGCTCTGGGCGATCACACCGAATTGGTGGTAGACCGAAGCCGTCCTGGGGTCCTGGCCGCCTTCGGGTTGCGATTCCAAGTAGCTTAGCAGTATGCCGTTCAGCTCCTCAGACCGGGGCAGGTCGCCAAGTTCGGTAGCTTCGCTGGCTTCGGTGCCCATCAAATACAACCATAGCTCAATTGCGCCCCTCTCTTGAGCCTCCTCGGCTCCTCCCGTCTGGGGCGCCAAAGTCTCGATCAGCTGCCGGCGCAGGCGGCGCAATTCGGGATACCGTTTCTGCATGCGGTAGACTTGGGCCAGCGGTTGAACCAGAACCTGGGCCGAATCCCATTGCTGGTCTTCCAGCGCCAGACCCAGCGCTTGGCTGATGTTCACTTCCTCGGCCAGCACTGCAGTGGCGCCCGAATCCTGGTTTTCGTAAAGCGTCTCCATGAAGAAGTCGGCCGTATCGGCGTAAACACGGACGAACTCCCGCTCCAAGTCCCGGACGCCCGCTGCCCGCACCTGCCGGTGTAGACTGCGTCCATAGAACCAGGGAAAAGCAGGGTTGATTTGGTAGATGCTAGGGGTCACCGGCTCCAGGAAGCCTGCGTCCCGGGCCGACCGGAGCAATGTCCGGCAGGCACCCCAGCCCAACTCCTCTCCCATTACTCCTTTGTAGGGAGGTTCCTGGGTGATGTGGGTTAGCACGTCCATCATCACCCTGCGCTGGAACAGCGATAAGAAAGGCAGATGAGCCCGGCTGCGGCGGGGCATTCGGGAGAATGAGTATTCCATGACCGCAGTCAAAAACCTGTCCCGGCCCTCTTCCCCGTCTGATTCCGGCGCGCCGTCAATGATTTTTCGTAGTTCGCCAACCACAACCGAAGCGGGAGTCCCTTCCAGCAGCGGCAGGGCGATCTGCATCGCCAGAGGATGGCCTTCGATCAAATCGAGAAGTTCAATGTACGCTTCGCCCAAATGGCTCTGGATGCCCGGTGTTCCCTGGCCGCCCGCCTGGGGTGTGGCTGAACTTGGTAGCAGCAACCCGCCCAATTCGATTCGCGCCGCGCCTTCGAGTCCGCTCAATTGGAAAACCCGGTGATCGGCAGTAAGCCAAGGCTCGGTTTGGCTTCGGCTGGCCAGCAAGAACCAGGTATCGCTTCCAGCCGCCACGTCGTTCAAGAAGTCGTTCAGGGCCGCCTGCTCTAGGTCTTCCAGCAACCCAGGGTTGTTCTCGGACCGGGGGAAGCCCGCCACCCGCTCCAGCGAGTCCCAAACCACCAGCGAAGGATGTTCCTTGAGATAATCGACAACCCATTCCCTCTGGGCTTTTTCAGGAAGGTCGGCGAACTCCAGACCGGCTATGGCTGTGCCGATCTCATGGACGACCCGCTCCAGCCCAGCTCCGACTTCGAAGGTTGTGTAAAACACGCCGCCGGGTTTTTCCCTGGCGCCCGTTTTCTGGATCCAGTTGGCGAAACCCAATGCAAGCTCGGTCTTGCCCACGCCGGTGTTGCCGGAAAGCAGCACCACAGAGCTTTCCGTAAAGAGGCGCTCCAACCGGCTGATCTCGCGCCGGCGGCCCACCAGCCCATGGGGACTGGCTTGGGGAAGCTCCGTGCCGGTCCCGGCGTCTTGAGGCGCCGCCTGGGGCTGGGCCAAGGGGCCTGGCTGCTCTTTTATCATCGCGGGAGGCGTGTATTCGGCCGTTTGATGCACCGTGGGCAGGCGCCAATCCCAATGGACCAAATTGCCCGAGGCGCTGGGACGGTGGGGATGGTCCATCAACGCCCTACGGGCTTTGGCCACGGCCGAAGCCACGTCAGTGCCCTCGATCAGGGAGGGATAGAAGTTTTCCGCGAAAATGCGGCGGGCCGGCGCGGACAACGGATAGGGCGCCGACACCACGACTGGGATATTGGCGTCTATCAGAAAAGACGTCAGTGAAGATGCGATCTGGTCCAAGCCGCGCCCCGATTCAGACGGGGGTTCCGCCGGCCCGGAATTGATCAGAACCACTGGGACTGATGCTCCGGCCAAGGTCTCGGCTACAACGGCGAGAGTCACAGGGCCGGCGCCTCCCGTCCCGTTTTCAAACAACATCGTCCCCTGATCCGCCGCCATGGCCACCCCGTCTAGATGCACCAGGTGGTAGTGTCCTGGGCGGTCGTGCAGCCTCTGGGCCAAGGCTTCAAATGAAGGAGGCCGCAGGACGTCCAGGTCAACCTCTACGTCAACCGACTCAAGCACCTTCAAAGTTTCGCCGGCCATGCTCCCTACAAAAGAGGAATTTGGCTGATCGTCGGGAATGTCTTGAGACGGTAACGGAGACACCAGCAGAACGTTGAACTGCGGTTCTTCCTGCTGGGCTCCGGGAACACCTGAATAGGCCGGTAGAGGTTCTGACGTTGAGCGGCGGACCACCCACTGAAGTTGTGACGCGAGGTATCCAATCTCGGGTTCGTTAATCAGCTCCCAGGGCAGTTCCAAGAACTGTGGACGTTGGGAGACGACCACCAACCCGTATTCGGACAATCCCTGGGTCTTGGCTTGTGTGTAGGCGTTTTTCGCCTGATCGCCCGATGAGAAAACCGACTCAAAAAGCAGCCTTCCCAGGTTGCTTAGTCCGGTTTCCACAGCTTGAGACCGGCTGAGATTGGGCGCTCCGGCCAAGGATTCCAGGAAATACCAATCCAACTCCCGCCGGTCGGAATCCTGTAAGGCAACGGAGAATGCAACAGGAGTTGACTCGATCCGGCTGTCCCCGTCTACGACGCGCAACTGGATCTGGCTGGTTTCGGCGAGGTCTATGACATGAAATTCGTGAATCACCGGCATCTCTCCGGGTTAAAAAGTTAAGCGTTGAAGTTAATTGTGGCTCCCCGGGTTGGAAGACCAACGCTGGACGGTCAATGAAACCAGGGTGGACCCGCAGGTAAACCACCGCATTATACTACCGTAGTTGCGTAGTATGGCCACCCGATCGCCTGCCCATGAACAGAAGCGACTGCCTGAACGGCCCTGATTCAGGTAATTAACACCTTTTGGATACCCAATATCTACGCCTGTAGTAAGCTCCAACTTGGAGTTGTGACCCCATGGATAACCTTGACGCGAGTCGAGGTGTAGCTAATGATTACATAGCTGGCATAGATTTAAACTGGGCCAGCGGTAAATCGAGGATAGGTGCATCGGCCCAGCCGACGCAGTGAAGAAGGAGCAAAATGATAGACCTGACCGACGAGATGAAAGAGTTGCTTTATACAGCTTTGGCCGATGGTTTTACCGCTTTGGTCGGAACGTCGTCCAAAGATGGATGGCCGCAGATCAGCCCCAAGGGCAGCGTCATGGTCTATGACAAGGAGACTTTGGCGTATTGGGAGCGAGCCAAACGGTCGGCGATGGAAAACCTTGGCGAGAACCCCAAGGTGGTCGTTTATTACAACAACCAGACCACCCGAACCCGCTGGCGTTTTTACGGCGTCGCCACAATCCACGAATCTGGCGCCATCCGAGACGACGTGATGAGCAAAACCATACAAGCTGAACTCGACAGGGACCCTGAGCGTCAAGGCGTCGCAGTGCTAGTCAAGGTGGACAAGGTGGGTGAGCTATCGGGCAACATCCTCCAGCAGCGGGACTGATTGCCTGCGGACGTTAATGCCAACCGGCCACCGATGTGCCTGTTGATTTGCCGCCGAATCGACTGTGCCGAATATTAGGGGGCTCCCCAAGGATTATCGATGACGAAAAGCCAATTTCCGCCGGGCTGCCGCCTCACCACCTCTGTCCCTTGGCCGTCCATGTTTATGGCGCTGCCGTCTGGTCCGGCGTCGCTGAGAGTCCATTTGGAATGCAGCAATGCCGTGTCGCCAGACTCAATCACCAGCGGAACTTCAACCTTCAGAGTCGGTTTCATTGACAGAAACCCAGACATATCCTCCCTGATGGCTTCCGTCCCCGTGAACTGTTGACCATCGTCTGAGATGAATGTCGCGCCTGGCTCGTAAAGGGCCATGATTGCTTCCAAATCACCCGCCGAGGCGGCTTGTCCGATTAAGATGTCGCACTGTTCCGGACTGGTTGCAGGCATGTTGTTGCTCCTAAATATCTAATCGAACCAATTCGTGCCCAAAACCACACTCTTAAACTCGGTTCGCCGGGTGGGGTCGATCTATCGCTGGGGAACCGGTTGCCGGCTCCACCTTCCCGATACCTTCCACCTATGTCTCACCGGCGCGGCGGGCGTCGGCTCTCCACTCGTCTGGGCTGGGGCCACGGTCAACGAGTATATCTATGACGGCTGGTAATCCCGACGCCTGGGCCTGCCTGATCGCGTCGGGGATGTCCTTGGAATCGGACACTTGAATCCCAAACGCGCCGAAGCCCCTGGCCACTGCTGCGTTGTCGGTGGTGACGAATTCCGAGGCTATCCGGCGGTCCTCGGGTTGGTGTTGGCGCACCATGCCCAGCGCGCCGTCGTTGAACACGACGCAGATGATGGGCAGGTCATACTGCACGGCGGTGGATAGCGCATTCACCACCATCATGTAGCCGCCGTCGCCGGTGACGGCAACCACCGGGCGGTCTGGATAGACCAGTTTCAGTCCCACCGAAGCCGGCAAGGCCCAACCCATCCCCGCGGTGCCGCCTGGGCAAAAGAATGTGTTGGCCTGGCGGGCCTTGAAGAAGTGGGCCATCCAGGTCCGGTTGTTGCCCGCGTCCAGCGCGAAGATCGTCGACGGGTCCAGGTGCTCTTGTAGTTGCGCCACCAGGCGTTGAGGCTTGACCGGCGAACTGTCCCGGTGCATCTCGGGGTCGTCGAAAAATCCCGAATTCTGTTTCTTGTCCGGAACGGCGGCGGTCCATTGCTGCCGGTTGGAAGAGGTGGTGGAAGCCGCCTGGGGCGATGCTTCCACCACCTGGCTGAGGATGCTGCCGGCGTCGCCGATGAGGCCCAGTTCCACGGGGAATGTCCAGCCGGCGTTGCGGTCATCGATGTCGATCTGGATGATCTTCTGCCGCCGCGGGTCAAAGGTGTTGGGCCGTTCCCGCACCGTGTCTTGAGGGGTCAGCTTGGCGCCGACCACGACTACCACGTCGGCCTCCCCCACCGCCTTATTGGCCGCATCCTGGCCGTAAACGCCCACCATGCCCAAAGACAGAGGGTGAGTCTCGGCTATCGCGCTTTTTCCTTTGTAACTGGTGGTTACGGGCATTCCCCACATCTCGGCCAGTTGTTGGAGTTGGGGGTGGGATTTGGACAGGTGCACTCCATTGCCCGCCACCAACACCGGGCGGTTGGCTTGGGAGAGCAACTCCACGGCGCGCTCAATATCCTGCGGGGCGCTCTGGGGTTTGGCGGTGTTCAGGTATCCCGCCGTGTCGTGGATGAATGGAGGCGATTCCAGGTCTACCTCGCCGCCGATGGCCGCTGAGCGCATGATCACCGCCGCCGGTCCGGGCCGGCCGCTGGTGGCATGTTTTATCGCCAGTTGGGTTCCAATGGCCGCTTCCTTGGGATTGGTTGCCAACGTGGTGTATTTAGTCATTGCTTTCATCATGGAAGGGAGGTCGATGCTGCCGTATTCACCGGCGGCCGATTGGTTGGCGGCGTGCATGGCCACCCCACCGTCGGAGGTGTCGGTGAGGACCAGCATCGGCGAGCTGCTCAGCATGGCCTCCATTATTCCAAATGCGGCGTTGGAGCCTATGAATAAGCCCTGGCCCATGACCACGGCCGGTTTGCCCGTGGCGCGCCCGGTGGCGTCGGCCATGATCGCCGCCGTCTGCTCGTGGCGGCACAAGATGGTCTTGATCCGGTCGTCTTTACCAACGAGGTAGTTAAATATCTGGCCCGTGCCGCCGCCGGGAATCCCGAAGACGTACTGAATCCCCGCTTCCTCAAGGAATTGAATGATCATCTCACTGGCGCTGGGCATGGTTCCTCCAAAGAGCGTTGATGGCTGGTGGATTGGCGCCTGGGCGTGATTCTACGGGCGGCAAATGCGTAGGCCGGCCTGTCTTTCGACAATTGCGCCGATGATACATTCCGCCTTGAGCACGGTCAACCTACCTTCAGCCAAGAGCGGACGGACGCCTTTTTGTCTTAGCGGACGGACGCCTTTTTGTCTTAACGGTTCCAATTCCGTTGACCATGACCTTTTCGTGGCTTAGAATTCCAGCTGATTACATAACGTGAACGTAAAGACATTCATTAGGGAGGAGACATGCGAGCAGGAGATGCCCTGGTCAAAGCCCTGGAAGCTGAGGGCGTCAGCTATATTTCCGGATTTGCGGGCGGCGGCATGGCGCCGCTATTCCCCGCACTGAGGGAGTCGGAAACCATAAAGTTGTTTGCCGCCCGCAACGAGAGATTGGGCGTGGAGATAGCAGATGGTTACGCCAGAGCCACGGGCAAGGTGGGTGTGGCCGCCACAGGCACGGGGCCAGGAGCGACCAACACTCTTACAGGCATCGCCGGCGCCTTCGCCGATAACATTCCGGTTTTACTGCTTATGGGCCAGCATCCGCTCCGAAACCTGGGCAAGGAGTATCAGCAGGAAGTCTCGTCCAGCATCTTCGACACCTTGGTCAAGTGGAAAGGGACCATCACCCGGGCCGACGAGGTTCCCGGCATCATGCGCCGGGCGTTCACTAACCTGCGCTCGGGCTCTCCCGGGCCAGTAGTGGTTGAGATGCCCCAAGATGTCATGAATTCCGAAGCGTCCGACGAGGCGTTTGCCTACGAACCGGTGGGACCGGGGCACCGCCCCGCGGCCGACCCCAGGGAAATCGAGAAAGCCGCCGACCTGCTGGTCAACGCCAAGTATCCGATTCTGAACCTGGGCGGCGGGGTGCTCTCCGCGAACGGCGCCGAGGAAGCCAAGGAACTAGCGGAATTGCTCTCGATGCCCGTGGCCACCACTCTGGTGGGCAAAGGCGTTTTCCCTGAAGACCACCCCCTTTCGCTGGGGCTGGGCGTATATCCCCGAAGCAAATACGCTACGGGACCCGCCCTGCACATCAACCGCAAGGCCGACGTCGTATTGGCTTTGGGTAACTCATACCGAATGCCCAACGGCACCGACGGGCGGCCCATACCCGAAGGCGTCAAATTGATCCACGTCAACGCCGATGAAAGGGATCTGAACAAGACCTACCAGGCGGATGTGGCGATCTTGGCCGACGCCAAACTGGCCCTACAGGACTTGCTCCAGGCGGTCAAGGACCGCCTAGGTCCTGGCCGGGGCGGGTTAAAAGAAGAGGTTGTGTCGGAGATCAAGCAGGCCAGGGACAAGTGGCTTGGGGAATGGATACCCATCTTCACCGATGCGTCCACGCCTACCAACGGCTACCGGGTGATCCACGATTTGATGCAAGTCATCGACAGGGACAAGACCACAGCGGTTCATGACGCCGGAGGCAGCCGGGGATACCTAAGTCCCTTCTGGGTGGCGACCAAGCCACGCAACTACATCGGTATGGGTGGCATGGCCGCCATGGGCTGGTCGATGGGCGGGGCAGTCGGCGCCAAGCTGGGGCAGCCCGATAACCTTGTAGTGCACCTGATCGGCGACGCTTCCTTTGGCATGACCGGCATGGAGATAGAGACGGCAGTGCGCATGGGACTGCCGACGCTCACCGTCTTGATCAATAACGGTGGCACCGGCGGCGGGATCATGGGCATGGAGCGTCCCGGCGGAGCGCCGCCGGCCTTCGCCGAATTGGGCGGCAACTTTAGCCAGGTGGCCCAGGGTTTGGGCGCCTACGCCGAAAGGGTGGAACAGCCCGGTGAGTTGACCGAGGCCTACCGGCGAGCCATTCGCGCTACGGAAAACGGCCAGGCAGCGATGGTTGAAGTCATGATCAAACCCATGCGGACTCCGGATCTGCCCGACGACTGGTCGTTGTAGGTTTTTAACGGGCATTTGTTGCATAAGGGCTTGGCACCATCCTAACCTTCCGCCCTGGCGGGAGAAGGGATTTGTTATCTCACCGTTAATGGTGACAGTTAGAGTGGGGTTGCCCCGCGGTGATAAACCCTGTCGGACGTAGATCGATACATTGAAAGATACCCAGAGGATACCCATGAAAAGCATCGAAATAGACCGGAACAAGAGACTGAAAGAAGAACCCCAAAAGGGCCACAACCGGTGGCACCCCGGAGTCACTCCCGTCTTGGAAGCCGAACCTGGCGAGGAAGTGGTTCTGGAGACCAGGGACGCTTCCGACAGCCAGGTCAAGCCCCATATGACGGTGGACGACATGGGCGGGCTTGACACCAAAGTGGCCCATCCTCTGACCGGTCCGGTTTACGTGAAGGGTGCCCAACCTGGCGACCTGCTGGAGATCGAGTACCTGGATGTCGTCGCGCAACCGAGGGGCTGGACCCGCTTCCGGCCTGGCTCCGGATTCCTCAGGGACCTGTTCACCGAACCCTACCTGGTCCATTGGGAGATGAGCGATGGTTGGGCCACCTCGCCCCAGTTGCCGGGGGTTCGCATTCCCGATGGATCGTTCATGGGCACTGCGGGCATAGCGCCGTCTCAGGCTCAAATGGAAGAGTGGACCCGCCGGGAGGATGATCTTATGTCCCGCGGAGGCGCCGTGGCGCCGCCAGACCCGGAAGACGCCGTTCCCAGCGGCGGGGCCGTCGCCAATGAGGGCCTGCGCACGATACCGCCTCGGGAGAACTGCGGCAACGTGGACATCAAGCAGCTGACCAAAGGTTCGAAGCTGTTCATTCCGGTCAACGTGGAGGGTGCTTTGTATTCCGCCGGCGACGGCCACTTCGCTCAGGGCGACGGGGAATGCTGCATCACCGCCATCGAGATGGGGGCCACTGCCAGTGTCCGGTTCCAAATCCACCAGGGAGAAGCCCAGCGGTTGGGGATCAAAATGCCGCGGTTCTCCCATTCCGGGTATTTCCTTCCGGCCGAATGGGCGGCGCCGCGGAACTTCATCGCCACAATGGGCATGCCCATCCGGGATGACGGCGTTCAAGAAGGAGAGGACCTGACCTTGGCTGCCCGCAACGCCCTGATCAACATGATCGACCTGCTCCAGGAAAGGGGATGGAGCCGTGAGCAAGCTTACATAATCTGTAGCGTCGCGGTGGACCTGAGGATAAGCAATGTGGTGGACCTGCCCAACGTGACGGTGTCCGCCTTCCTCCCCGAAGATATTTTTCAAGGATGACCCTGCATGCCTGTCTGTAGCAGCCGGTTGCAGGTTGATCGTTGCCGTTTGAGGCAAGGCGAGGCTGGCAGAGAATACGGCTTCACCTAAGGCTCGTAGCGGCGTTTTTCCGGCGCCACTGGTAGTTGGGCCTGGGAAGACTCTTAAATTCCGACCAAAAACCGCTTGGCGACGGGCTCTAGACCGGTATTGACACAGAGCCCGGAATTTTAATGAACCGGGTGGCGGATTCCGGCGTAGGCCATTGTTTAGAGGACTGGCCCGAGATTCCCGGGGAAGGCTTCCCCGGGAACGAACTCAAAGACTCAATGGTACACTTATTGGGAATCGGGTGATTCAGCGGCTTGCGGCCGGAGTAAATGGGGTAAAGAAGTACTTGAACGGCTGACTGAAAAAGGCGGCGCAAATAGAAACCACCGGACCATCCGCTGTCATCATTCAACGGGCAATCCGGCGGTGAAGGCACCTGAGTGTTGAGTAGCTAGTTAGCTGGCTCGCTTGACTTCCAGGGTTTCGCCGGGCGCCAGGGCGACGCGCCGTACATTGATACCCAGTTTCAAGAGCCAGTAACCGAGAGTGGCCTTGCTTACACCCAGCTCCTCGGCTGTGCTGGAAAGGCCAATCTCGTTGACCATCTCGGGTAGGAGCCGCTCCAGGGGACGTTGGTGATCATTCTCTACGCGCTGCATCAGTTTAGTCTTTCTGGCCAAAGTGTACCTCCTGTGCAACCTTTGTGTAACGTTGCATTTCTAATCCACGTTTAATCTATCACCAGCTTCGGTCTTTGTCAAGACAATATACAAATAAAGATTTAGATTAGTTTAAGAAGGGTTACATAATAAATACTAAAAACCGCAGGTTTCTTCCCGGCTTAACCGCGGATGGAGTCAATTTCAAATCGCCGGTCCAAATCGCCGGCAATACGCTGGCGCGACGTCCATTTTGAGTGAATGCACGAAATAGAAGCGGTATTTCTGCTGGTCATCACGCAGGTTTACGACACCATCGGTTGGGGAGGCGTCGTTTTTCTTATGGCCGTGGAAAGCGCCGGCATCCCTTTCCCCAGCGAGCTAATCATGCCCTTGGCGGGTTGGCTATTGGTCGACGCGAAGGGAGGCGGTTGGGCCATGCTGTTGCTTGCCGGGTTTTACGGCGCGTTGGGAAACCTGCTGGGTTCTTGGGCGGCTTACTGGGTCAGTTTGAAGGGCGGCCGCTCATTACTGCTGAAATACGGTAAATATGTACTACTTACAAAGGAGGAGATTGACCGGACCGAAGTGTGGTTCTCGCGTTACGGGGAATGGGCGGTGTTTTTCGGCCGCCTGGTTCCGGTGGTAAGGACTTTTATCAGCATACCCGCCGGCATCGCCAGGATGAACTTCTGGAAGTTCAGCGTGTACACTTTTGCCGGTTCCTTCCCTTGGAGTCTTGGTCTGGCCTACGGGGGATTTCTGTTGGGCGAGAACTGGGAGTCGATGCGGGCGGTGATGCGCCCCTTTGACTTCCCCATACTGGGGTTGATCATTTTGGCGGGCGTCTGGTTTGTGGTCAAGAGGATCAATGCGATCCGGGCCCAACAAAGAGAAGAAATGGGCGCACCGGGCGGCGGCGATAGCGCCGGCAGTTGAGGCCGGTTGCGCGATTGACACTGGGTTGACCCTTACTTATTCTGAACATAGCCACTTGATTACGGATTAACGCCATGAATTTGCCGACCATCAGGGATGTCTACAAGGCGAAAAAAACCATCGCCCCGCATATTCCCAGGACCCCGCTTACCTATTCAGCCGGTCTAAGCCAACTGTTGGACGCGGAGATCTACCTGAAACACGACGAGCATCTGCCGTTGGGCGCCTTCAAGGCCCGGGGAGGCGTCAACCTGCTGGCCAATCTCAGCCAAGAGGAGCGGGACCGGGGAGTCATCACGGCGTCAACCGGCAACCATGGCCAGTCCATCGCCAGCGCCTGCCGGTTATTCGGCGCCAGGGCGCTGATCGTTCTGCCCGAGGGCGCCAATCATCTGAAGGTCGCCGCCATGGAGGCTTTGGGCGCGGAGTTGATCTTCCAAGGGAAAGACTTCGACCAGGCAAGGGCTCATTGCGAAATGCTTGCAGCCGAGGAAGGTTATCACTACTCCCATCCGGCCAACGCGCCTCTGCTGATTGCAGGCGTAGCCACCCAGACGTTGGAAGTCGTCGAAGACCTGCCCGACGTTGAAGTGATTATCATGCCGCTGGGTGGGGGCAGCAGCGCGGCCGGCGCCTGCTTGGTGGCCAAGTACATTTCTCCAGAGATAAAGGTAATAGCCGTCCAGTCGGAATCCGCCCCGGGGGGCTACCGTTCGTGGCAGTCGGGACGCTTGATGGAAGATATCAACCAGACCTTTGCCGAAGGACTGGCCACCGCTTCGGGCTACGAATTGCCCCAGACCATCCTGAAGGAGCACCTGGACGATTTCATCCTGGTCAGCGACGACGAGATACGCTGCGCCATCGGCCTGTTGATCGAGAAGGCCCATACCATGGCGGAAGGAGCGGGGGCGGCTGCTACGGCGGGAGCGGTAAAGATGCGGGAGTCTATTAAGGGTAAGAAAGTATCTATTACCGTTAGTGGCGGCAATATTACCTTGGATCAGCTAACAGATGCGATAAAAGTGTACCGAGGTTCTGTGTAGATCGACCTGACAGGCAGCCGCCGGCCGGTTTGGATTCCTACGGTTCCAGATCAGCGATCGGCAGCCTGTGATCTCCGCCCATAGATGCACCTACGCTGATTCAGAAAAAAACCGGGCCAATTCGTCCCGGGCAAACTCCGGCAACGGCGCCTCTCCTTCCCGGCCGATCATTTGAAGGCCCTCTGATGGGTCGAGCATTTGGCCGATCTCATAGGCATCGATGCCTTCCCTTTCCAGCGAAGAAAGTAGGCGAAGCGCCTCTATGGCTGGCAGGGTCACCAGCATCGCGCCCGATGCCAATAGCCCGAGGGGGTCCAGACCCAGCGCCGCGCATATCTCCCGGCATTCGGGCAACACCGGTATGCTGTCTTCTTCCACGCCTACCCCTAAACCCGAGGCGATGGCCACCTCACGCAATGCGGTGGCAAGGCCGCCTTCGGTGACGTCGTGCAAAGAATGTACTTCCACGGATTCAATGGCTATGCGAGCGTCATTCACTACACTGATACCCGGGTTCGTTAAGTACACAGATGCATTTTCGATGATTTCAGCGGGTACTCCTTTGTCCAGCAGGTATTGACCGCGTTCCCTTGCCAGCAGCGCGATGCCCTCTATTGCCACGCCCTTGGTAACCACAACGCTATCCCCTTCCTGAGCTCCGCCGGTGCGCACCAGCCGGTCCCGGTCCACCTCGCCCAGCATGGAGCCCATGACGATGGGGCGGTCTATGCCATAAGTGACCTCGCTGTGGCCGCCCACTAGGGATATCCCCAAGCCCGCGCAGGCTTCCACCACCTGGTCAAACACCGCCTGGCCTTGAGATTCGGAGAAACTCTGCGGGACTAGAATAGTGGCTAAAAACCACTTTGGTATGGCCCCGGTGCAGGCGACATCGTTGGCGTTTACCTGCACGGCGTACCACCCGATGGCGTCGGTGGCGAAGGTGATGGGGTCGCTTTTCACCACCAGCAGACGGTCTCCCATGTCCAGGGCGGCCGCGTCCTCCCCCACGCCGGGCCCCAACAACACCCTGGGATCGGTTATGGGGTTGTTGGCCAGCATCCGTTCCAGCAACGCTGCGGGAAATTTACCCAGTTCCAAAAGCGTACCTCATGTAAAAATGTAGGTCCATGCTCGGGTTTACCTAGCTGTAGATAACCAAGGATTTACTAAGCGAGCGCCGTCTGGCGCCTGCAGGGAATCGATCTGGATTTTCAGTCTATCACGCCTCGAATATCCCCCTTGCTTCTCAGAGAGACAATCGACCAGATAGTGACTCTCTGGAAGAACGGGTTTTGGAGTCTCGCTAGTACTACAACGACGCGTTATGAGAAAACACGCTCAGGTCTTCTTCTTCAGCTACGGACCGTTCATCATGGGAGACTCGCACTCGTTCGTTGCCAGCTTTAAAATCCGCCCACGAGTTACCTTGTAGGATAACCCGTCGTTGTAGAGTTGGTTGAATTAAATCTGAGCGGAGCGTATCAGCGGGATGACGGTCTGCTTGACACGTTAGAAGTTTGTGGATGAGAATTTCTTGTAGCCATAACCAAAGCGACAAAGCATCGGGAGGAACGTTGAGATCTAAATTCTGGATGATCGCCGGTCTGGTGTCGGCAACACTATTTGTTATTGCAGCCTGCGGAGGCGGCCCCAAAGGCACAGATCCCTCGGTAACTGTTCAGACTTGATGAGGTGAATTGGCTCAAAGCCGTTGGAAAAACGCTGGCATGGCCGGGGGAGTTGTGGCATACCAGGGAGGTGGACACTGAACTAGACCTGAACGCGGCGAGTGGCGAAACTCTGCTGGAGATAATTGCCGGCCAGCGGGGAGTCATTGCCGATTTGCAAAGGCGGATTGGGGTTCTGGAATCCCGTCCCAACCGGCGCGGGTCGTCGGGGATGCCGGGTAATCAGCCGCACTCCAGCCGGCAAGCGCCGGAGAAAAAGGAGCCCAGAAAGCCGCGCCGCCATGGCTTCGCCCGCCAGCGCATGACTCCTACCCGGCGGGTGGAGCATGCCGTGGCGGTCTGTCCCGACTGCGGGACTCACCTGAACGGCGGATGGGTACAGCGAACTCGGGAAGTCATTGAGCTACCGGTGGCTCCGGTAGAAGTGACCGAGCACGCCCTGGTAGCCCGCATCTGTCCGGTATGCCAGCGGCGCCGGCTGCCCAAAGAGGCCCTGCAGGGGGTGGTTCTGGGCCAGCAGCGCCTGGGGGTCAATCTGGTAAGCCTGATGGTGACCCTGCGGGAGGAGGGACGGTTGCCCATAAGAATCATCCAATGGTACCTGGAGAGCGTCCATCAGTTGCACCTGAGTGTTGGCGCCATCGTCGAGGCCGTCCATGGAGTAGCCCGTCAGGCTGAGACGGCGGTGCGAGAGGTGCTCGAGCAAGTCCGCGCCAGTCCCGTGGTGCAGGGCGACGAAACCGGCTGGCGCCAGGACGGGAGCAACGGCTATGTTTGGACCTTCAGCACTCCCAGCGAACGATACTTCCTGCGTCGGGGTCGGGATAAGGGGGTGGTGGATGAGGTGCTGGATTTCTCCTTCAGCGGAGTGTTGGTCAGTGATTTCTACGCCGCCTATAACCACTACCCGGGCCTGAAGCAACGGTGCTGGGCTCATCTGCTGCGGGATATCCATGACCTGAAAGGGTTGTACCCAGAAGACGCTGGGCTGGCTCAGTGGGCCGAGGCGGTTCACCAGGTCTACACGGAGGCCAAGGCCTCGGTCCTTCCCCGAGCCCAGCCAGGCCATCGCACCCAGCTAATGCTGGAGGAGAAACTAATGGTCTTGGCGCGGCCTTTCCTTAAAGATCCCCTGGCGGTTCAGGCCAAGCTCTGCCGGCGCATGGAACGGTTCATCAAGGAACTGTTTGTCTTCGTGTCGGACCCAGCCGTGCCTTCAGACAACAACGCCGCCGAGCGGAGCCTGCGGCATCTGGTAACCAGTCGCAAGATCAGCGGCGGCGCCCGCTCAGGGCAGGGCGCCGACAGCAAGATGACCTTGGCATCCCTCTTTGGCACCTGGCGGGCCAGAGGTCTCAATCCCCTCCTGGAATGCCGCCGGTTGCTCACTTCCCCTCAACTCTGAACAGTTTCATCCCTCGGGCAACCAGACGCCGGCAGCCACTGCCATTGATGTCGGCGACTCCGGGCCTCCCCCCACGTGTTTGTCGGCACGGTCTCAGTCGACGGGTCCGCGGCGCCGGATGGAACAATGGTTACCGCGTTCATCGAAGGAAAGACCGGTCCGGTTATCCAAGCGGAAGTGAGCGGCGGCCGTTACAAGTTGATGGTCGAGCAGTCCAAAGACACCGATTACGACGGAAAGGCGGTGACCTTCACCGTATCGAACCTGAAAACGGAATCAACAGTCCCCTGGGAGTTTGGCGGCGCGAACGAGGTTAACCTGAGCGTTTCCAGCGGCAATGGTTCCACCGGCAACGGCGGCGGGGACCTGGCGCCCCAAGGAAGGGACATTTTCACCGGCGGCGGGGGGTGCGGCGCTTGCCATACCGTCGAAGGGATCTCCACCGGCGCTGTGGGGCCCGACCTGACACACATCGGCCCCGAAGGAGAGATGCGCAAGCCCGGAATGTCGAGCAAAGACTACATCACCGAGTCCATCAGGGATCCGGAAGTGTTTGTGGTCCCAGGTTTCGTGCCCGGAATAATGACCCAGGGCATAACCGCAGGTCTAAGCGATGCTGATGTCGACGCCCTGGTCGCATTCCTATTGGAACAAAAATAAGCGGCCCTCCGGCCCCCTTGACCCGTTGGTTCGCGCCCCAAAAACCGCCGCGGCCACACTCGTTGATTTCACATTCCAAAGGCGCCGTAAAGCAGCCCCGCGGCGGTTTACAAGCCTCAGGGCGTCTGATAGCATTTGCCTTCGCGGTTCACCCCCTCCACCAGTTCCTTTTTGAAGGAAGCGGGCGAAGGCCGGCCGGCCGTTGGGCCAAAATTGCGTGGCGCGTTCGTCTAGTGGCCCAGGACACCGCCCTCTCAAGGCGGAGATCGGGGGTTCGAATCCCCCACGCGCTACCAAATTCTAGGCACGAAAAGGCCCCTGACTACAACTCAGGGGCCTAATCTTTTGGGTTTTGCTAACCGTTTGCTAACGTTGCCTATGCAAATATTTCCCCAAGGCCTCCTCCATCGCCTGGTCGAATTTCAGGGCCCCGCTATCCTGAACGTTTGGCAAAAGGCGGGAATATCGGTCGAGGGTTATCTGGACCAAAGCAAGGTGGTATGTTCAGTTCGCCAGCTGAAAGAAGATTTCTGAAACCCGCGGGAGGACAGCGAGCGTGGCATTGCCCCCCTAGATTGCCCCGGGTGGTAACCTTGTATGGTTCCTGCTGGAGTACGATTTGGAGGGAGAAGCGCATGGCCGACGGAATCGATCTGTTTGAGGCAATTGACACCCAGAGAGCAATTCGGTATTTCAGGCCCGACCCGGTTCCCGACGAGCTCATCACCCGTTTGCTGCGGGCCGCCATTAAGGGGCCGTCGGGCGGGGTCAGGCAAGGCTGGGGCTTCATCGTTATTCGAGACCAGGAGATTCGGCGCAAGATCGGGGAGCTTTACCGGTCCGGAGCAAATTTTGAGATCAGGCCCGACATGACAGCCCAGGAGCGGCGGGTATACACCGCCGCCCAACACCTTGAGGACCACATGGATGAGGTTCCAGTGCTGATTCTGGCTTGCATCCAGGCCACCCCTGGCGCTGCCGTTTCCAGAGGATCCATCTTCCCTTCCGTTCAGAACATCCTTTTGGCGGCGCGAGGGCTCGGGCTGGGAAGCGCATTGACCACCCGGCAAACGCGATTCGAGGCGGAGATCAAGTCGATGCTTGGTATCCCCGAGGACGTGGTCACGGTGGCCCAGTTGCCCGTCGGGTTTCCGGCCGAAGGGTCGCACTACGGTCCCACCAGGCGCCGCCCCCTGGAAGAAGTGGCCTTCAGCGACCGCTGGGGCGAAAGCTGGCAAGGCGCGGCTTTCGCCTAGTCTTGGGCGCGCAAATTTTAGTGCGCCATTGCAGGATATTCAGGTTCCGATCTCTGGAACTACAGCGCCACAAAAAAGCCCGGCCAGTTTAGGCCGGGACTTTTTCTTTGGCGCCATTGAGAGTTGTTGGTTATTGGCGGATTTTAACCAAGCTGTTGTGCGACGAAATCCGAAACGACCTGCACGAACTTGTCGACTTCGGGGCCCGCCTCCCTAGCCCAACCATGGGCCATTCCCTCAAATGGCTCGAGGCGGGCTTGTCCCCCGGCGGCGTTGGTAGGCGGCGACGAATCTCTCGGACGCGGCAATGGGCATCACGTCGTCTGGTGTGCCATGAAGTACCAACACCGGCGGCAACGTCAGTTTCTCGCCCCGTTCGATGACATTTGCGGGAGTGGATTCAATCATGGTCGCGTCGTCACCGAAGAACATGTGATGCTTTTCCAGCAACTCGGTCTTGCCTGCTTCCTTTGTGATCTGATACCTGAGCAGAGGTTCGATGACCGGCCAGCATGAGATGGTGAATGCCACGTTGGCGCCGGCCGGCGACGACCCTTCCAAGGGCAGAGCGGAGAATCGGGCATCGTCGATGCGCATGGCGGCTAGGGGCAGGGTGTGCCCTCCGCTGGAATAACCGATCCCGCCCACGGCGTCCGGGTCGCCGTTGAAATCACCGGCATGGGCTTTGAGCCAACGGATGGCGTAGTGGATGTCTTGAACCTGCATGGGATATGGAAACTCGGCGCCCACCCTCTGGGCGATGCAGGCCACAACCAATCCGGTGGCGGCCAACGGTTTGCTGGTGGACGCATAGCCGGTGTGATCGCCGGAGGTCCACGCCCCGCCGTGAATGCTTAAAAGGATGGGGAATGGCCCCCGGCCTTCGGGCTGGTAGATCCGCACCATGCGGGTCACGCCGTTAACGTTGAGGTACTCCATGTCGCGCTCTGTAACCGCGTAGGAAGCTGAAGGGTCATACGGTATGCTTTTTGGGTAGTCATGGGATGTCTCCTTAATAGAATTGAATAGATCTGAATTTGCCAGATCAGATTGGTGTCGCTAAATATTCGCGCATCGGGATGTGGAAAACTATAAAACGGCGTGCCTAGCGCGTCAACTGCCGTCAGTCTGCCAATCTGCGTTAATCACAAGATGTCCTTTAGGCACCCGCTTCGACCCGCGGCGGCCGGACCACACAAACTGGCAGTGAGCCGGTTTGATCCAGCAGCGCATCGGCATCCACGAGTCCTCCTCCATCTCCTATTCTGCGACCGGCCGGCTAAAGGGGTTGGAAGTTACAGCCATCCGCGGCTAACATCGATATACGGACTATAAGTTAGTCTCTCGCCTGAACCGGCCCCGTTGTATCCTACAGACCACTTTTTGGGAGATGTCTCAATGCCAAGTCGCGTGACATTGCTGATATTGGCTCTCATATTGGGAGCCATGGCCCTGGCATGTGAGAGATTGGATGGCGTTTTGACCCCCGCACCGGCTGACCCTGTTCAAGCAACCCAGACACCATATCCTACCTACACCGTTTACCCAACCTATACTCCATACCCTTTCCCAAGGGTCGCGGCGCCACCGGATTCGACGCCCGCAGCCATTACCCCGGCGCCAACAGTGTTGCCAACACCGGACCTTGCGACCCCGGTTCCACCGGCGCCTTCGCCCACTCAGGCCGCGACTCCGGTTACAGTTATCGCCTATTACCAAGATCAAGACGGCGATGGGTTCGGCAGCCCGGCCAATCCCCTGTTGTCGGATTTCCCGGCGCCGGGATATGTGACCAATAGCGGCGACTGCGACGACACCGACGACGAAATACATCCGAATTCGCTCGAGGTCCTCGACGGCAAGGACAATGATTGCGACGGGCAGGTGGATGAGGACCTGGCGTCGGCTGTTCACTACTTAGATAGTGACTAGGACGGATATGGGAACCCGCTGGAATCGATTGACGCTGTCTCACCGCCTCCGGGCTATGTGACAAACAACGGCGATTGCGACGACAGTGATGCGCCAAAATAGCTTGAACATACCGGCGTAGGCGAGCATTGCCGCGGCCATCACAACCTTCGTGATCACACTCAAGAGGGTCATGGTCCGCGCTCATGGGTTGTTGAGGCGGTAACGGCTTTGGTATTGCCTTCGGCTTTAAATCCAAATCTTGATGAATATGGACTGGCTCAGATACCGGATCAGGATCTGGCGGGGTTCCATTCGTGAATTCGGAGGTCGGCCTATTGGTCATGGCAGTATACTCAACTGGGTGGATGTGTTGCAGATGCCAATCGAGACCGCTCTGGTGTCGAAATGGCTTATGATTACAAAGTTTGCAAGTCGGGCGGATCTTCGTGGATTTCATACGGTCACTCGACATTTCAGATTTCTCCTATCGCGGTGGTACTTCAGGGGCAAAGGCCATCCAAAGCCCGAACAAACGAATGGATCAACTGGCTTTTGAAAGCCGGTTGATCCATTCGTCGATCGATTAAACCTGAATCCCTGAGGTTAAAATGCTTGTCAGTGACGTGTGCTCAACCCAGGATGAGCGGTTTTGGGCAGTGCTCTATTCGTGGCGAGCCCTTCTATGGGACTCAGGACAGGCGTGTCGAACCATTTTTGCAGTCCAACCAACGAGGTGAACCAGATGAAATACGACTATATTGTGCTTGGCGCCGGGTCGGCCGGTTCAATCATCGCCACCAGGCTCAGCGAAGACCCGTCCAAGTCGGTTTTGCTGATCGAGGCCGGGCCCGATTACCCTGATTTCGAGCATCTGCCTGAGGAGGTTAAATACGGGTTCGCCAGCGCCACCGACGTCATGACCAGCGACCACAACTGGCAATACATGGGGAAAGCCACGGAAACCTCCGAACCGATGATGGTGCCCCGCGGAAAGGTAACCGGCGGCTCCAGCGCCATCAACGGCCAGGTCTTCCTGAGGGGAGTGCCCGAGGATCTCGACTAATCGTAGGCTACTCGGTCGCGGATTTCCGATGCTGATATGACACTGCGCCATGTAGTGAACTTGACCCTCACTTCCAAGAGAATTGATCTCCCGCTTCCCGAAGGTGCCCCCGCCGTAAGGAGTGAGCCGACGGAGAGCACACCGATGCAGGACTGACCGTGTTGGGGCGGGATCTTGCCTCCGTAGAGCCGGGACCTGGGTCAGCCGGTTCCCCGGAGCCGCGGGTCCAGAACGTCGCGCAAGCCATCGCCCAGCAGGTTCCACGAAAACACTACGATGCTTATGGCGAGGCCGGGGAACACCCCCAGCCAGGGCGCTACTTCGACATAATTCTGAGCCGCTCCCCGCAGCATGCCTCCCCAGGAAGGAGTGTCGGGCGGGGCTCCGATGCCCAGGAAACTGAGGGACGCCTCGGCGATGATCGCTCCGCCAAGGTGGATAGTTATAAGCACGATGGCTAGGGCGAAAGTATTTGGAGCCATATGGCGGAGAATAATACGCGAATTACCTGCGCCCACCGCACGGGCCGCCGTAATGTAGTCCATCTCATTGATGGCCAGAGCTTGAGAGCGGACGATGCGGGCGGTGCTGGGTATGTATGCTATGGTCAGGGCGATCACCACGTTATTTAGAGAGGCGCCAAGGGCCGCCATGATAGCAATGATCAGAATTAAGCCGGGAAAGGCCATCATGGCATCAACGAAACGTTGAATTACAAGATCGGTTTTTCCTCCAAAATAGGCGCTCACGATGCCCATTATCATTCCGATCCCGACCCCGATAAAGGAACTGAGCACTCCCACATACAGAGAAATTCGGGCGCCATAAATCAGCCGGCTCAATACGTCACGGCCCAGTTGGTCCGCTCCCAGCAGCCTTTCCGGTGTCCCTGGGCCAGCAAACTTGTGCTTTGCGGCGGTGTCGTCGATGTCGTTGGGCGCAATCAAAGGTGCGAAGATTGCCAGTATTACCACGATCGTGGCGATGACCGCGCCCAGGGCTCCAAGGGGTTTACGCTTAAAGAAATTTCCCGTGTGGCGCCCTGCGGCCGCCAAACCGCTGCTTCGCCGCGCCCCTACTAGGACCGCATCTGCTCCCGTTTGTTCTCTCATTCCTTGCCCCTGAATGCCGAATACCTGTTAATCGGCTAGGTGTAGCGGATTCTCGGATTCAGCCAGGCGTACACCAGATCCAGCAACACGTTTACCACCAGCACCGACACTGTTATCAACACCACTATGGCTTGGACCACGGCGTAATCCCGGCGAAAGATGGACTCTATCAAAAAACGTCCCATTCCGGGCACCAGGAATATAACCTCGATAATCACGGTGCCGGAGATTTGACGCCCGAACTCGTAGCCGGAAACGGTAACCACCGGCAAAAGGGCGTTCTTCAATGCGTGCCGGTACATTACCACAGGCTCGGTAAGGCCTTTGGCTCGGGCGGTACGCATAAAGTCCTCCCGGAGTATCTCCAACATGGAGGAGCGGGTAACCCGGGCGATAAACGCCATATTGGAGGTGGCCAGGGCCAGGGCGGGAAAGATTAATTGTTGGAGGTTTCGGCCCGGGTTTTCCCAGGGATTTACGTAACCCAAGGTAGGCAGCCAGTCGAAGACGAGGACCAGCAGGTATATAATCAAAATTCCGACCCAGAAGTTGGGCATGGATATACCGGAAAAGGTGATGATCCTGGATGCATAGTCGGCCCAAGTATCCTGCCTGATGGCGGAGAGAACTCCCAACGGAACCGCCACAACCGTGGCCAAAAGGACCGACATGAGAGTTAGCTGCAAGGTGATGGGGAACTTGCCGACCAGCTCGGGGGCAATGGGTTCATCGTAAAAAAAAGACACACCGAAGTCGAGGCGGAGCATCTTCCCTACCCAGACTCCATACTCCGCCCAGATAGGCTTATCGGTTCCCAGCTTCGCCCGCAAAGCGTCAAGCTCTTCCTGGGCAAAACTATTGTCCCCTTCTGGGCCCAGTAGGATCAGCTCAGCCGGGTCGCCTGGTATAAGGCGCAATAGTATAAACACGAATAGCGTGATGGCGATGAGCGTAGGAATGAACAGGAGCACTCTTTTGATTACATACGTCTGCATCTCTTCTCCTGGTTACCTGTCAGCACCGCTTGTGGCCCAGGTTCGGAATAACATTTTCTCGACCGGTAGGTTGACGGCGCGGTGACACAGGGGAAGGCGGGGGAAAGGGTCTTGGCGAGTTTGGCAATCACACATCCTATAACAGGCCCGGGGTGGCCTTGCCACCCCGGGCCTGTTAGTAGCCTATTACAGTTCGGATGGGTCGAACCAGAAGTTCTCCTGCTTTAACTGGTTCTGGGTGCTGGGAGTGCCGAACAGATTCTTGATGCTCTTGTGGGCCAGCTTGGACGTGCCTATCCCCCACCAATATGGCACCCAGTTGGGTGTCACCTCAAGGAGGCGTTCGTCCATCTGCTTGATCAACTCCAACCGCGCAGCTTGGTCCAGCTCGGCCGCCTGCTTGGGAAAGAGGTCCTCAATGACCGGGTCCGTATAGTTGGCGTAGTTCCTGGTGCCGCCCGGCCGGTATAGCGCGCTGAATATGGCATCGGCGGCGTAGGTACTGAAGGCGTGGCCCTGGATTGCCATGCCGAAATCCAGGTCTCTCCAGCGCTTCAATCCCGTGGAGCTTTCCAACGCCTCCAGTTTAACTGTTATGCCCAGATTATCCTGAAGCTGATCTTTTACCACCGGCGCCACAACCGGATAAGTGACCACCGTACGATAGGTCAGCGTGAGTTCCCAGTCTGTTCCCAAGCCGGCCTCTACCAGGAGCCGTTTTGCCTCGGCAATAGCATCCGGGTGTTTGTCTCCTGCAACGGTCAGTCTATTACGGGGAAGATCGATGGCCTCTTCGACGGTCGGGCCAAACCAGGTCCCCGGCGGCAATGGGCTACCCAAATAGGCATCCCCGCCGGTGGCGATCTCAACGATCTCTGTAGTGTTAATGGCCAGCGCGATGGCCTTTCGCACCCTGGGATCGTCGAAGGGCTCGCGGGTGGTGTTGAACATCAGGCCACCGGTCCCTCCGTAGGTCGACCCATGCTCTACTAGCTCTCCCCCCATATCCTCTACAAGCTTGGTTCGCTCTTCTCTTGACAGGTTGGTGGTCACCGTTACCGACATCAGGACCTGGTTGGTCTTGAAGGCTGCGATGATGGTGCCCTTTTCCACAATGACGTGGTAGATCATGCCGTCGAGGTAGGGTTTACGGGCGCCGCCGATACCCGTTTTGAAGTAGTTAGGGTTGAACTCGTACTCGGTGGAAACGTCTCTCTTGGTCTCCTTCACTGTGAAGGGCCCCGAGCCAACCACGTTTTCCAGTTTCCTAACGTCGACCCCGGACTCCACCACGTCCTTGGATAGGATTTTCATCACGTCTGCAGCCAGGAAGGTAATGAAGTCGGCTGAGGGGAACTTCAGGTCCACCTGAACTGTGGAGTCGTCAACAGCCTTAGCAGCTCCAAATTCCATATAGGACCTGATCTCACCCGCTCTGGGCCTGGTTTCTCCGGGTTCCACCATGCGGTTTATGCTGAAGGCCACATCCTCGGAGGTGAGCGGAGCGCCGTTGTGAAACTTGATGCCGTCGTGGATTTTAAAAATATAGGTCTGACCACCATTGGTGATCTCCCAGCTCTTTGCGATGTCTCCTCGGATATCGTCGTTGTTGTCGGTCTCGTCGTTGTACTCTATGAGTTGGTTGTACATCGGCGAAGAAAACATTATGGAGTTGAGGGTACCCGATGAATGGGTGCCCCAGTGGTCGGGGGCCGCGTAGGCCTGCAGGGGCACAAATCCGCCGACTATCGGCTGCCCGCTGGAGGAGGGCAGCTGCGGAGGTGCAGCGGTGGCCTGTGGGACGGGAGTAGGTACCGCTACTTGGCTGGCGGCTGGGGCGGAGGCGGTAGGAGCGACGGCGGCTGTGGCCGAGGCGGTAGGAGCAACGGTCTGGGGCGTGGCTGCCGCTCCGCAGGCAATTATCAATAATAAGAGCAGCACCAGAGGAGTGAAAACCAACGCTTTAGGACTTGTAAGTAATCCATGCACCATGATTTCACCTATATGCCTTTATGCCTTCGGATTTTTGTAAATTTATCGTATAATCGCAAGTCGAGAATTGGTCGAATTCTATGTTGGCCGGTAAGATCTGTCAATGGTAAATATCAATAGATGGGTTATCGGCCCCCGAATATGGAAAAAGCTTATCCGGGAAACCGTAAAATGCAGGCCCGGTTTTTGAATTCCACCCACTAGGCTTCGGAATGGTTGCACCGTCGTTTTCAGGGGGGCGATGGGGAAGGCCGTGACGAAGGCGTCGGGCTTAAGGTGTTCGTTCGGGTGCCGGGAGGCACGCCGCAGGCTTCGATAACCCAAGGCCAGCAAGGGTGGCAGAAGATCAAGTTAACCTTCGGGAAGTTCGCGGCCACATGGTCCGAGTGGCCTGGATTGCTGTAAGAAATTCGGAGCCGACTAGCGCGCTGAGAGTAAACACGGGTCAGAGTCACCAACTGCTGGGGGTCTCCGATTTCCGACAGGCAGGACAGCTCGGCGTCTGACAGATCGGACGTGAGGAGTCCCGTGTCGTTCATACCGGTGGGGCCGGGCATTCCAGACTCCGGAGTTGTTTCCGATGGCGCGTCGGTTGGCACCGGCATCGCGGTGGGGATTCGGGTCTCGGTCGGAGCCGGGACTTTGGTTGGCTCCGGGACTTTGGTCGGAGTCGGGACTTTTACCGGAGCGGCGGTTGGAGCCGGAATGGATGCGGACGTCGGGGCCTGGGCCGCGGCGGTTGGGGATGAACTCGTCTCCGGGCCGGAACAGCCAATAGGGTCGTCAGGGCGACGAAGAGCGCGCAATACAGTAGTTTCGACATGGCAGTGGTGCTACTCCTCAGATTGGGCAGTTTCCCATCAGTCGGATAATACCGATGCTCGATCGGTTATCTTAGGGGTTGCCCGGTTATTTTCCGGGTTGCGATGAACTGTCCAGCCCTTGTTGAGGGCCGGTCCCGTGTGGGTGTTACCGCCTCACGGGTAAATTTCTCGCGCTCTTCTGGTTAGGGTTGAGAATGCGTCTGGGAACGGTAACTTCCTTCTGGGGGAAACTTGATTCAACTTCGCTCCTTGTCCCGATCCCGGTATGTCACCCGGAACATCTCCCCGTTGAGCCATTCCCGGAAGTCCGCATCGCTGCTATACGCCTTGTAGAGCTCCGTCTGGCACCGGACCATCGCGGTGATGAGGCGCCTCACTGCCGAGTCGTGTTCGATCTGGGCGTTCTGCCGGTCTGAGTTCGTCCTGGCGTTCCGGTAGGCCTCGTCCTCCAGCACCTGGTCCGGCATCCGGTTGAGGATCTCCGCGACCCGCTCGGGTTCCGAGAAGGTGCCGCCCCAGGTCTTGTTGAACTCTGCGATGATGTTGGAGAGTCGGTCCATCCCCGGCTCATGGGTTCCTCCGCCAGCGCCCGGGAGGACTGGGTCTATCTCGGCGTCCTCCTCGGCCAGGCTGATGCTCTGGGCCGCCTTCCGCTCCATCCGGTAGCTGTCCATATCCACAGCTTCCAGCACTCCCCGGGAGAGGTCCGGCTCCACCGGAGCGGGCAGCTTGTCGATCAGGAAGTTCAGGAAGATCGAGAGCTTCTCCCACTGGGCATTGCCGTAGGGCAGGACCTGGGAGAGGAAGGCGTAGAGCCTGGTGAACGCCTTGGCCGAGCTCTTGAACTCCACCTGCCCGTCCTCGTCCAGCTTCAGGTACTCCTCCACGCATACGTCCAGGGCGGGGTCCAACTGGCCGCGGTTGGCGTCGTTCAGGTAGGCTTCCACAAAGGCGTCTACCTGTTCCCAGGAGTAGACCTGGCGCTGGTCCAGTGTGCCCCGGAGGTCATGGAGCTTGTTCGGGTCGGTCTCGTCGGCGAGGATGGTGGTCTGGTAGTAGTTCTCGAAGGCGGCCTGAATGGCGTCGGGGTTGTTCATGAAGTCCAGCACGAATACCCTGTCCTTGTTGGATGCCTGCCGGTTCAGCCTGGAGAGGGTCTGGACCGCCTTGATGTTCCCCAGGGTCTTGTCAACGTACATGGTGTTCAACAGGGGCTCGTCGTAGCCTGTCTGAAACTTGTCGGCGCAGATGAGGATCCGGTAGGGGTCCTGCTGGATCATCTCCGGGATCTTGCCGGAGGGGAACCCGTTCAGGGATGCCTCGCTGACCCGGGCCCCATTGTGGTCCCGTTCACCGGAGAAGGCGATGATGGCCCGGAAGGGCAGTCCCTTCTCCTGGATGTACTCGCTCATGGCCAGGTGGTAGTCGATGGCGCGGTCCACGCCGTCGGTGACCACCATTGCCCGGGCTTTGGCTCCCATGAGTTGCGGGCTGAATATTGACTCGTGGAAGTGGTCCACCATGATCTCGGCTTTGGACCGGACGGCGTATTCGTGTCCTTCGACGTAATGGCGGAGGCGCCGCTGGGCGCGCCTGGAGTCGAACTCAGGGTCGTCGTCGATCTTCTTGACGAGGTTGAAGTAGCTCCGGATGCTCGTGTAGTTCTCAAGGACGTCCAGGATGAACCCCTCCTGGATGGCCTGCTTCATGGAGTAGATGTGGAAGGGCAGGTGTCTCACGGTGCCGTCGGGCTGGGGGAGACGGTTCGCCTCCTCCGGCTGCGCTCAAAGTCGTCATATCGGCACAGTAAATCTCATCCGAGCACTCTCGTACATTTTTGATAGAGCTTCAAGGCTGCGATCGAAGCGACCTGATCACAGCATCGGCTGCCGAGTTATCGACACACGCTAGGGACAGCGCAATAATGGCCGCCGTCATGATAAAGGTGAACACGAGAGCCAGAGCCCTGGCAACAACAGCACCGCTTGCCCTGGTGCTTGGGCTGCTTGCCGCATTCACAATGGGCTATATCCCCGACCACGGGGAGGAAATAACCATCACAGACGGAGAACCGGCTGTCTCCAGGAGCCAGCTCAGCCGGCCCTGGTAGCCCAACCAGCCTGGCCCGGGTTACAAGCTACAGCAGCGCAACAAAGTCTCTCACTTCCGCCGGTCACTTCCTGACCGCACCCATGCGGAACTTCTTGGTCCCGCAGACGGTGCATTGGCCGGTGACGGAGGGACGTCCGTTCTTCAGGACCACTTCCTGGGCCTCCAGGGTGTCGGTCTTGCTGCGGCACTTGAAGCAGTAGACTTGGTCACTGGCAGCGCTGGTCATATGTTCCTCCTCATTGGCTTATTGCCTTCCACTGTTCCACCGGCCCTCCGGCGGGGGGTCGGAGTGTCCTCAAAAAGGGTTGTTGCCGCTTTGGTCCTTTTCCCTGCGTCCGCGCCCCTCCTGCTCACGGCGCATAGGAGGATGTTGGTGTCAGCGAGCCGCATTTCTGTCGTACATCTCTTCTCTGGTCAGGATCTGGCTTGTGTCCATGCCTATTCCTTGTCTATCGAACTTGTCCAGCACCTGGTCCAAGAGCCTGGCGCGCCTCTGAGGTTCCGTCTCGGATAGGTCCGGTCCCGCCCGGCGTTTCAGCAGCGCTGTCAGAAGGTCTCTCATCATCGCCGACACTGTGGTTCCGGTCTCAGCCGCCCTGATTCGGGCCAGACGGTGGGTTTCGTCGTCGACCGACACGCTAATGGTCTTCATCGGCTCCCTTCACCAAGTTATTGTCTTGTGTTTTTATGGTCGGCAGTCTACTCCGCCGGCGCTGGCCCTGCAACGGGGGGTAATTGGGGTTCGGGCACGGCTCCATTTCCCCCAACTCTGGGTCGTCGGCTACGCCGCCTCATCCTCTAGTGTCCGGGAGGACACGACCGTTCCGGTGGCCCAACATTGCTCCGCCATTGACACCCTCTGGCCTCCACGGTTTGGGCGAACCTTAGACGGCGAATCTCGAACCACTGGACTCAGGAACAGAGGGAGAGATGGACCAAGGGTCCATCTCTGATAACACGCCCACAGCCGGCAAGTCCAAAGGCACCTCTCCGAGCAAACCGACGTTCCCTCAGAGGGAGAGATACGAGGCGACTCAGAAGGATAGGCACAAGGGGATGTCTTTTCAAGCTTTTTAGCGGGATTTGGGAATTGACAGGGCCACCGCGAGGAACTACCTGGACGCCGATGGCCCCCGCCGCGGCAACCCCGGGCCGAGCCCACTACGTCATCATCTCAGACCGGGGCGGGTCGGCGATGGAACTGTAAATACCGACCTATATATCCGGCCTCCCCAGTACTGTTATGGGCAAATGACTCCGTGTGGGCCATTTAACGTCAAGTCGACAGACGGATCGTAGCGAAGGGATTTTGGCCGGTCAGTCCAACGGTCAAATCCGAGCTGGGGTGGACAGGGTGCATCATCACAGTTAGTCCGACCCGCACCTGATCCTCCTATGGATCTCTTCCAACCACTATCTCTGGAATCACCACTTCCCACTCGTCGCTCTTTAGACGATCCGAGAATGTCCCTTCCGATTTCGCCTTATTCCAACGAGCGATGGCCAGCACTGTCGCCGAGACATCTCCCGATCCCAGAATCCGCTGGAACCGCTGGGCCAGCCTTCCCACTGTGATGCCATCGGCGGTCACCACTTCCCATGGGGTACGGTCAGTTCTCACCTGCAGCGGATCTCCAGGGGACAGACTGGCAATCGCCCGGTGGATTGGGTGGCTAGGTGGCTGGTAGCCAGGGAAGCTGAGGTGGACGTCACGCAGGCTGAGCCGGAGATAGGATTGCCTGGCCGTCCGTCGTGCGGGAGAGATTTGTGCCTGTCCCTGCCGGACCAAGACGGATGGGTGGCCCCTCAGGACCGGCAGGGAGGGGTTCGAATTGTCTGTCTCAGCCAAGGTGAGGGTCAGCTTTGCCCGGGTCATGGCCACGTAATAGAGGCGTCTTGGAGCGTCGGCGTCCTCTCCTTGGCCTGAAGCACTCCAGTTGCCGTCAAGGACGACCACGTGGTCGAACTCCAGCCCCTTGGCCCGGTGAGCGCTGGTCAGTAAAAGCCCGCGTTGCCGGCGGCGGTTGTCCCGGGCCCACTCGGCCAGCCACTCTCGAAAAGCGTCCGCCGGCAGCTCTTCATTGTTTGTCTCCAACCGGTATATCTCCACGGCCTCCAGGAGCAGTTCATTCCACGGCCCCTCTGGCTCCTGATGCAGCCATTGCAACAGGTCCTCTGCCTTCATAAGGTTCCCCTGGCCTTTGGTCCAATCAAGCAAGGCCTGGGTCTCCCGCAACTGCCAGATCGCGGTGAAATCCTCCCTGGATATCTGGACGGGAATCTCCTCCGATTGGCAAAGAGCGCGTACAGGGTCCAGAAGGTCCCAGTTGCGGGCTACGACGGCACAGGTGCTCCAGCCCCACGCGGGGTCAATGGAGGCCATACGTTTCAGTTCCTGCAGCACCACCTGGGCTTGGGAGAACGGATTGTCTCCTGCCGGGAGTATCTGGACTCTGCCCTGGGTCACTGGGTCTATGCGTTCCCATGCGCCGCCGAGACGCTCCCGGGCCCGGCTTCGATTCACGGTTATGGGGTGGCCGGCCTTCATTCGCATGTTGGCAGGTTCTATGACCGAATTGGCCGCCGATATGATGTGTCCCGTCGACCTGTAGTTCTCCATCAAATCGGAGGGTCTGGCCAGGTAGTCATCCTCGAATCGCTTGATGTACTGGCTGGACGAGCCGCTGAAGGCATAGATGTTCTGGTCGTCGTCCCCCACTGCGAAAAGGTTCAGCCTCCTGTCCTGGTCCGTCTTGGTACGGCCCGCCAGGGCCGATATCAGGTTGTATTCCAGTTCCTTTATATCCTGATACTCATCGACCAGGATCCAACGGAATCCGGCCAGCATCCGGTCCCGCTGTTCGTCCGCCTCGCCGGGTGGCGCGTTGCTGCCCTCGAGCAACCCTATGGCCTCCTTCAGGATGTCGTCGAAGACGGTCTGAACCTGGAGTCCCGGTTCCTCAATGGAGCGGGCAAAGGTTGATCCCGCCAGACGCATGGTAAGAGCATGGCAGGTGAGGACGGTGACTCCGGTGGCGTCCTCACCAATCAGGTCGTGGAGCCGCTGTCTGATCTGTACGGCGGCATGCCGGTTGTAGGCAAGCGCCAGGATGGATCGGGGGTTCTCCCTCCTGGCGCGGATCAGGTATGCGATGCGGTGCACCAGTACCCGGGTCTTGCCCGAACCTGGCCCGACCAGCACCAGGACATTGGTGTTCTCACGGTCATCCGCCACGATGGAGCGTTAGGTCCTGTTGTTCAGGCTTTCTACTATGCGTCCCCAGGACTCCGGTGTGGTCTGCCTGGTCAGCTCCCGTCTCTTTTCACGCAACCACCTGTCCACGAACTCCTGCCTGGGCAGGCTGAAGTAATCCAGGGTGAGGCGCACCGCGTCGGCGATGGACTCCAGACCCTTCTCGGCGTACTCGGCCATGATGTGGATTTGCAGCGTCTGCTCATCATAGTGAATGTTCAAAGGCTCGAAGTCGGACTGGCGGAAGCGGTTCCGCCCCTCCTCCAGCCGGATGGTCATAGCCGGCCGGAACACTGACATTCCCCGGTTGAGCCGCATTACCTCCTGGTCGTGCAGCCAGAGCAGTGCCTGGTGCAGGAGGCGGTCCGAGTTGATCGATTTGTCCAGAAACTGAGCGAAGTTCAGGCTGTCGATCAACTGGCCCATGGTGGTCTCCGCCAGGAGGTCGGCGCCGCGGGTGCCGCTGGGGAGCTTGGACAGGAGGTGTAGCAGAACGGTTTCGGAGGCCTGGCGCCTGGCCCGGGCGCTTCTCTGGATGGTCTGCCAGTCCTTGAGCAGCGTTACCTGGATCACCTCGTTCCGATGGGTGCGCACCCGCATGTTGGCCGTACCTTGGGTTTCCTCCAGTCCATCAGTGGCGATGCTCTTCAGGCTCCGCTGAACCAGCAACGGCAGCGAGTGCTCGTGACCCCTGTCCTTGAGATACTGGCTGGCCTGTCGCAGACCATCCAGAGAGGCCAGCCAGTATCTCAAGCTATTTTGGCGCATCACTGTCGTCGCAGTCGCCGCTATTGGTCACATATCCCGGCGCCGGGATATGTGACCAATAGCGGCGACTGCGACGACACCGACGACGAAATACATCCGAATTCGCTCGAGGTCCTCGACGGCAAGGACAATGATTGCGACGGGCAGGTGGATGAGGACCTGGCGTCGGCTGTTCACTACTTAGATAGTGACTAGGACGGATATGGGAACCCGCTGGAATCGATTGACGCTGTCTCACCGCCTCCGGGCTATGTGACAAACAACGGCGATTGCGACGACAGTGATGCGCCAAAATAGCTTGAACATACCGGCGTAGGCGAGCATTGCCGCGGCCATCACAACCTTCGTGATCACACTCAAGAGGGTCATGGTCCGCGCTCATGGGTTGTTGAGGCGGTAACGGCTTTGGTATTGCCTTCGGCTTTAAATCCAAATCTTGATGAATATGGACTGGCTCAGATACCGGATCAGGATCTGGCGGGGTTCCATTCGTGAATTCGGAGGTCGGCCTATTGGTCATGGCAGTATACTCAACTGGGTGGATGTGTTGCAGATGCCAATCGAGACCGCTCTGGTGTCGAAATGGCTTATGATTACAAAGTTTGCAAGTCGGGCGGATCTTCGTGGATTTCATACGGTCACTCGACATTTCAGATTTCTCCTATCGCGGTGGTACTTCAGGGGCAAAGGCCATCCAAAGCCCGAACAAACGAATGGATCAACTGGCTTTTGAAAGCCGGTTGATCCATTCGTCGATCGATTAAACCTGAATCCCTGAGGTTAAAATGCTTGTCAGTGACGTGTGCTCAACCCAGGATGAGCGGTTTTGGGCAGTGCTCTATTCGTGGCGAGCCCTTCTATGGGACTCAGGACAGGCGTGTCGAACCATTTTTGCAGTCCAACCAACGAGGTGAACCAGATGAAATACGACTATATTGTGCTTGGCGCCGGGTCGGCCGGTTCAATCATCGCCACCAGGCTCAGCGAAGACCCGTCCAAGTCGGTTTTGCTGATCGAGGCCGGGCCCGATTACCCTGATTTCGAGCATCTGCCTGAGGAGGTTAAATACGGGTTCGCCAGCGCCACCGACGTCATGACCAGCGACCACAACTGGCAATACATGGGGAAAGCCACGGAAACCTCCGAACCGATGATGGTGCCCCGCGGAAAGGTAACCGGCGGCTCCAGCGCCATCAACGGCCAGGTCTTCCTGAGGGGAGTGCCCGAGGATTACGACTCTTGGGCCGCCAAGGGCAACGACGAGTGGAAGTTCCAAAACTTGATTCAGTATTTCCGCATGGTCGAGTCGGACACCGATTTCGGCAGTGACGACTTCCATAATTCCGACGGTCCCATCGTCGTCCGGCGTTTCAAACCCCAAGAATGGCTGCCCGATCAACAAGCGTTTCTCGAAGCATGCCGCGCCGAGGGTTTCGCTGACAGCCCCGACCATAACATGCCCGATGCCTCGGGGGTCGGCCCCTGCCCGGTGAACAATCCAAACGGTATCCGATGGAGCACCGCCCTCGGATACCTCAACCTGGCGCGCCACCGCCTGAACCTGACCATCAAGCCAAACACATTGGTGCGGCGGTTGATTTTCGACGGCAACAGGGCCACAGGAGTCGAGGTGGAAAGCGGCGGCGAGAGATTCATCGCCGAGGCCAATGAGATCATCCTGAGCTCAGGTGCAATTGGCTCACCGCAGATCCTAATGCTTTCCGGTGTGGGGCCGGCTGAACAATTAAGCCGGTTGGGGATACCGGTGGTGCGAGACACACCGGGCGTGGGTCAGAACATGCGGGACCACCCCATGATTTACATAACGTTCAAGACCAAGGAGAGCCACCATCTAGATGCGCTGGGACCCCGTGTGCAGATGGCGTTGCGCTGCACGGCCGAGGGCTCTGACCTGCGAAACGACATTCAGGTTTTGATGAGCTCGTTCGCCACCGAGCGGGTAAACCGCGGCGGAAACAGCATGGATAGCCTGGGCATACGGATGCTTGCCATTTTGAACCTGGCGGTGGGCTCAGGCGAGTTGCGGCTAACATCGGCCGACCCTGCGGACCAGCCCTTCCTCGATTACCGGTACTTGGAAGACGAGTTCGACCGCCGCCGGTTGAGAGACGCCGTGCGTATGTGCGTAAGATTTGGTCAGCACCAGGCTTTCCAGGACGTTGTCCAAGAGAGGATTGAGCCTACCGACGACGAACTGGCCAGCGACGATGCCTTGGACGTGTTTTTGCGGCGGGAGGTCACGACCGGCCAGCACATATCCTGCACCTGCAAGATGGGCCCCGCTTCAGACCCCATGGCCGTCGTCGACCAATACGGCCGGGTCCATGGAATGGAGGGTCTGCGGGTTGCCGACGCATCAATCATGCCCGACTGCGTGCGGGCGAACACCAACGTAACCACCATGATGATCGGCGAGCGCATCGCCGAATTCATCAAGCAGGGCTAGAAGTCTGGCCGGAAAGCCATTGGCCGGGTTTTGCGCTACGCGAAGCAGACCTACTCAAGGCCTATATGGCATGGTAGTGCATGTAATACGTTGCAACACCCACTATTTCATCGATAATCGACGTTAAGAGAACGCCGGCTCGGGGAGAAGCGGGGTTTCCGGCCAGACTTCTAGGTTAGAGTAGCGACATGCCGTTGATGACCGGGAAAACCGCTTTCATGGAGATGCTGCGCGCCGAGGGCGTGAGGTACATCTTCGGCAATCCTGGCACCAGCGAACTGGCCATTATGTCGTCCCTGGAAGAGTACCCCGACATCAAATACGTGCTGGCCGCCCAGGAAGGCGTGGCCATGGGAATGGCCGACGGCTATTCTTGCGGGACCGGTCAGCCGTCGGTGGTCAACCTGCACATAGAAACCGGGTTGGCCAACGGAATAAGCCTGCTGCACCACGCCATGGACGGCGGTATACCTCTGGTGCTGACGGCGGGCAATAAAGATACCCGATAATTGGCCGAAGGCCGGTCCCACCTTCCGGGCATGGTGTCCCAATTCACCAAGTGGAGCGCCGAAGTCACCAACCCAGGCCAGATTCCTAGCGCCGTGAGGAGAGCATTTAACGAGGCCAAAACCACCCCCACCGGTCCGGTTTTCCTCGCCTTCGCTTTCGACGCATTTGACGGGGAGGCTGACCTGGACATCATTCCGTCTTCACAGCAGTACCCCGGTCTGACTCCCGACCGGCGGGCCATCGAAGATGCCGCCAAGATCTTGGCCGGTTCGGTCAACCCCATGATCCTGGTGGGAGACCGGCTGGGAATGTCGGGAGGCGTGGACCAGGCGGTCTCCCTGGCGGAAACGTTGGGCGCCAGGGTTTACGCCACTTCCTACGCCAGGATGAACTTTCCCACTGGCCACCCCCTATTTATGGGCCGGATCAACCCGGTGCTGCCCGACGCTAGGGATGCGTTGGCGCCGGCCGACGTGATTTTGGCCGTGGGGACCAACGTATTCTCGGGTTTCTTCTATTTCCCAGGCAACACGCTGGCTCCGGAGACCCGCCTGATCCACCTGGATTCCTCGGCAAAGGAGATCGGTACGAGCGAGCCCACCGATGTGGGTATCGCCGGCGACCCGAAGATAGGGCTTGAGCATCTGAAGGACGCTGTGGAATCCGAGATGAGCGGCCAAGCCAAAGAGGCGTCCAAAGGCCGGGCCGCCCTTCTGGCCGAAGAGAAGATCGCTTTGAAGGCGGCCTGGCAGCGCCGGTTGAAGGAACGATGGGACCAGCGACCGATGCCGGTGGAACGGATGATGCATGAACTGGCCCAAGTTTTGCCCCGCGAAACCGTGTTCGCCGACGACACCATCACCTCTCGGGACGCGCTGCACGGGGCATTCGAGTTCAGCGAGCCGGACAGCATATTCAGCGAACGCGGCGGGGCCATCGGCTGGGGGATGGGAAGCGCCTTGGGGTTAAAGCTGGCTTATCCGAACAGGCCGGTGGTGGGCCTGTTGGGCGACGGCAGCGCCATGATGACGGTGCAGGGTTTGTGGACGGCGGCCAACGAGAACCTGCCGGTGATTTACATAATCTGCAACAACCGCTCCTACCGCATCCTGAAGCTGAACATGAACATCTATCAGTCAGGATTGCTGCAACTGGAGAACCCCGCCAGCCAGTATCTGGGCATGGACTTCGGCCAACCCTTCAACATAGCCGCCATCGCCATCGCCATGGGTGTATACGGCCGGTCGATAGAAAACCCCGCAGAGTTAGGCCCGGCGGTGCAAGAAGCGCTGGCTTCAGGCAAACCGGCGGTGCTGGACGTGGCGATTGATGGTGGGGTTTAGCGCATCTTTGTCTGGGCCACCTTTTATCGTAGTGTACTCGGGCGGTCTAAAATAACTAAAGAGGATTTCTCCGAATTTAGGATTGTTTCAAATGAAGTTTCAACTCCTCAAAAAAACCTTCCAATCGCCGGGAGAAATTGACATCACTGAGAAGCATTTCAATGAGATAGCCACCAGCAAACAAAATTTAATCATCGCGTTGGGTATCGAAGAGAAGTACAACATAGTTCTTGAAAATTACAAAGAACTCGAACAAGAATTGCTCGGGCTCACTCTAAATAGGCTTGTATTCGAAGATGGGAGTTGGTCAGGATTTCAAACCGACATATACGTTGCCAATAGGAGGTTGGCCAACCTCCTTTCATCATGCCGGTCATATGGCGATCAGCTTCAACAAAATCTCTCTCACGTATTTGGCACAGATTCCTCGGAACTGACAGAATTCAAGAAAAAGTTTCAGAACGAGAAGCGGGATACTCTCGGGTTTCGCGCAATGTGGGCATTACGGAATCATGTTCAGCATCGAAATTTTCCGATACACGGGTTGTCGTTCACGAACTGGGCAGACCCAGGCGGCGAAAATCGCCAGGTGAAGCACGGTATCAACCCAACTTTGAACATTGACGAGCTTAAAAATGACCTCCAGTTTGACAAGAAACTAATAGCGATTCTTTCTTTAACCGGTACAAATGTCCCCCTTATGCCTTTGGTACGGGAGTATATTGAAGCCGTAGGCCGAATCCATATGACGGTCCGACAATCATTCGTGCACCGCCGGGCATGCCTGGTGGTTGAACGCCAACCGTTGCCCCTTGGCCAGATCGTCCACCGTTATGCTCAGCTTGGCCTGGTCCTGTCCAGGTGAATTGGTCAAGCTAAGATTGAATCTCACTCCCGCTGTTTCATAGCTGACGCTGGTCTCCATTTTGACGTCGGATGACATTAAACCCTCCATGCCTTATGGTAGTTTATGGGAACGCTCCCATTTTGTCGTTTTAGGAACAAAACAGTGGTTTTTGCCGGATTGATCCCCGGCTCCCGCTCAGGATAACACGCATGGTGGGCCCGCGAAGGACGCCTTTAGTTCGTAGTAGCGAATGCGGACCACCCAAGCGCGGTTTGGAAAGCTGATGATTAATGACACCGAGGCTGTCTTAAAGCAATTCGCAGGTTTGGGCCAGGCTCCCGATGAAGAGATCGACGTGGCCCGGGCCGCGTTCCTGATCGCTTCCACCGAATACCCGGACCTGGACGTGGATGGGCAGGTGGAGTTATTGGATTCGCTCGCCGCCGGTGCGTCCCGCCGCCTGGGAGACCGGCAAGACAACCTGTTTTGTCTGAACACCCTGGCGGAGTATCTTTTCGACGAGATCGGTTTCCAGGGCAATCAAGAAGACTACTACAACCCGGATAACAGCTACCTCAACCAAGTTTTAAGCCTTAGATTGGGGATACCTATAACCCTTTCCCTGCTGTGCGGCGAGGTGGGAAAACGGATCGGCGTACCCCTGGTGGGCATAGGCATGCCGGGACACTTCCTGCTGAGACACCAGAACGAAGGGGATCTATTCTTGGACCCGTTCAACCGGGGCATCTTGCTATCGGTCAACGAATGCGCCCAGCGTTTGAAGGACGTGGGCCAGGGCAACATCGCCTGGGACCCCGCATTTTTGGCCCCCGTGGGAAACAGGGATTTCGTCGCCCGGATCCTCAGGAACCTCAAAGGCATTTACCTGAACGGCGCCGACCATGACCGGGCGATTAGAATTATGGACCTTTTGGTGGCGTTGCTGCCAATGGAGCCGCGGGAACGGCGGGACAGGGGACTGCTGCATTTTGAATTGGAGCACTGGGAACAGGCCAAAGAAGACTTGAGCAGTTACCTGGACTCCGGTTCTCCCAACCAGGACACGGCGGCTGTGAATTGGATGCTGGGCCGAATCGACGCCAATCATCCTCGCTGATCTCCAAGCGTCAATTCCGCCACGAATAAAAATCCGCCGTAGCCGCCTTCGTTGATGGGCAGCCTCACGGTTTCCTCCTGAAAACCTGCCTCCCGGAGCAACGTGGTCCACGTCGCCATTGGGAACAGCCCGGTGATGTGGGTGTCTTGTTCCACCCGCTCTTGGCCATCCTCCACGATGGTGTAGGTGTACACCGACTCTATTTCCGTGTCGCTGGTGTCGGGGTCGTGGAGGAATTCCTGGACGGTCACCCGGATATCGCCGCCGTTTATCTTCCCGGCTCGCTCCCAGTGAAACACCATGGGCGCCCGGAAATTCTCACGCACCCACTCCGGCGCCACGATCAGCAGGCCGCCCGGCCTCAAGTGGCGTTTGGCTGTGTCAAACGTATCCGCCAGATCGTCCTCGGTGAGCATGTAGGTAATGCCGTCATGGATTAGCACCGCGTCGAAAATCTCTCCCAGCCGCAGGGACCGCATGTCTCCCAGATGATGTTCCACGCCCGGGTTGAACTTCCGAGAAAGATCCAACATTGCGGAGGATATGTCCACGGCCGTGGCCTGGAAATCCCCGGTCAGATGGGAGAGGTTGTGGCCTCCGCCAACACCCAATTCCAACACGCGGTGGCGTCCTTCCCCCAGTTTATCCCTGATGGAGTTTGTCCATACCTCGGCCTCATCCCGGAATTCTTCGGGAGGGCTGATAATGGGCCACAGGTAGGCCAGCTCCCCATACAAACGTGGTTGGCTCAATGAACCTCCGAATCTTTTTTCCAGCATTGCCCGATCCAGCAGCGGGTATTCTCAAAATATCACGTTGACTTGGGAAAATCGATTGGGTAGGCTCTAGCAAATCAACTCAAAGGAAAGGTCGGCATGGCGCAGATTCACCGGGCAGAGCATGTGGGGAGCCTTTTGAGGCCGCCAGAATTGCTGCAGGCAAGGACAGACCATACCCAAGGGCGCATCTCACTGGACCAACTCCGGGAGATCGAAGATAAGGCGATCCTTGAAGTGCTTGAGATGCAGCGCCAGACCGGGATAGACGTGATGACCGACGGAGAGTACCGCCGAAGCTGGTGGGCCGCGGGATACGCCGACGCCTTGGAAGGGATAGTCACCGACCCTGACGCGGTATATCAGGCCCGGTGGAGCGGAGAACACGGCGAACTGGCTGACGCCACCGCTAAGGAAATCGGCTTCGGCGAACAGGTGGTGGGGGCGGAATTGCGCCAGGTGCGGCGCATGACCGCGCACGAATCGGGATTCCTGAAACAGCATGCCCCTGGGCCGTTCAAAATAACTATGCCCGGCGCCACCCAGCGCGCCGTCGGTTGGTACAAACCTGGAGTCACCGACCGTTTCTACCCAACCCGTGGCGATTTAGTGCAGGCCCTGGTGGATGTGTTGCAACGCGAGGTCCATGCGCTGATAGAGGAGGGTGTTACCCACATCCAGCTAGACTCACTGCGGTACGTTATCCAGATCACCGACGACAAGCGCCGCCAGGCCATGATCGACACTGGCGAGGATATCGAGCGGGAGGTGGAGGAGACCATCGCCGCCGACAACGCGTCGCTACGAGAAGCCCGTCAGGCGGGCGTGACCGTCGGACTCCACATGTGCCGGGGCAACAATCGAAGCGCCTGGGGCGCCCAGGGCAGTTACGAAGGCATAGCCGAAAAGGCATTCGGTTCGCTGGACGTGGACCGGTTTTTGCTGGAATACGACACTGAGCGGGCCGGCGGGTTTGAGCCGCTGCGCTTCGTCCCCAAGGGCAAAACGGTGGTGTTGGGGTTGATCAGCTCCAAGGACCCGGCGCTGGAATCCCCAGATATGCTGCGCCGCCGTATTGATGAGGCCGCCAAATATGTCCCATTGGAATACTTGGCGCTTAGCCCCCAATGCGGGTTTGCCTCCACCGCTCCCGGCAATATGCTGACTTGGGACCAGCAACGAGCCAAGTTGGAGTTGATCGTCGAGACCGCCCGCCTGGTATGGGGATGATTCCCCGTCGAAAACCCGGTGGCAGTTCAACCGGCAGCAGTTCACTCGCAAGCAGTTCAACAAGATAGAGGGAGCAAGCCCATGAAGAGAAGCACCGAGCGGATTCTAACCACCCACGCAGGCAGCCTGCCCCGGCCCTCAGGGCTTCGTGAGATCGTGGTGGCCAAAGGCACGGGACAGACCTACGACGAAGGCGATCTATCCCGCCGGTTAAAATCCGGTGTGGCTGAGGTCGTGCGGCTCCAGATCGCTTCAGGTCTGGATATCGTCAATGACGGTGAACTGTCCAAACCCAGTTTCACCGACTACGCCAGGGAGCGAATCGGCGGCCTAGAGCAACGGGAAATGAGCCCCGAGTCGCGGCCTACTCAGGCGATATCAGGCCGGGACCAACGGGAGTTCCCAGAATATTTTGCCAGCAGGGTACAGGTGGGCGCCGGCTTTAATCCCATTTTTTGCGTTAGCCCCCTTACTTACATAGGCCAGGAAGCCATCCAGGCAGACATCGACAATTTCAACGCCGCATTGCATGGCGCCAGCCCAGCCGAGACGTTTTTACCTTCCGTCGCTCCTGGCACCATCGAGCACTGGCTGAGGAACGACCATTACCCCACCGATGAAGCCTATCTGAACGCCATCGCCGACGTGATGCACGAGGAATACAATGCCATAGTCGATGCCGGATTCTTGCTGCAGATAGATGATCCCGACCTGGGAGACGCCTGGCAGATACACGGCGACATGGACGTAGCCGAATATCGAAGGTTTGCCCAGCTCCGGATTGAGGCCTTGAATCACGCCTTGCGGGACATCCCCCAAGAGAAGATCCGCTTTCACATGTGCTGGGGCAGCTATCACGGGCCCCACCTGTTCGACATACCCTTGAGGGATATCATCGACTTGGTATTGAACGTCAATGCAGAAGCCTATTCCATCGAGGCGTCCAACCCCCGCCACGACCACGAGTGGAAGGTTTGGCAGGACGTGAAGCTGCCCGATGGCAAGATCTTGATACCCGGAGTCGTCGGCCACGCCAGCGATTTCATCGAGCACCCAGAGTTGGTGGCCGAACGCCTGCTGAAATACGCCCGGCTGGTGGGCAGGGAGAACGTGATCGCAGGAACCGACTGTGGACTGGGCACCAGAGTGGGCCACCCCAAAATAGCCTGGGCCAAGTTCGAAGTTTTGGCCGAAGGCGCCCACTTGGCCAGCCAAGAACTTTGGTAGGCACGCGCGCGGTGGCGCAACACACAGCGATTGCTTAGGTCTAAGTTTGGATTGACGGATTCGGTATTCGCCAATACGATATCGGTTGTTTAAATATTGCCGGTTATCGTACTCAAACACCGGCTCAAACACTGGCTTTTGTGCTGGTCTATAAACATCATGAGCAACCAGGCGAGAGCCGTGTCTCCCCCTTTGCAAAGGGGGAGACACGGCGTTCCCTAAAGGGACGGGAAAAGTTCGCTTCCTTTTTGAAAAGCGTTGTTGAGGGGATTTAGCGCAGATGTCAGCATCGTCAAGCTTAGGAGTCTACACAAGGATCAGTTAATTCATGGGCATGTGGCCCAGGGAGATTGTCCGTAAATGCCTTATCAAGAAGCTACCGCTCGCTTACAAGAGTTGATCCACCGGCAGGGCCAGATGACCACGGTGTTGCATCCCCCCAGCGCCTCTTTGGCCCGGGTGATGGAATCCGCCGGCGCCGAAGCCGGATTCGTCGGCACCAGCGGGGTGGTCGGTTCCTATACCGGATTGGAAGATGTGGGCACCGCTACGCTGAACGAGTGCGTGCAGATCGCTGGCTGGATCGCCCGGTCGGTGAAATTCCCCGTGATGTTGGACGGCGACACGGGTCACGGCGGCATCATGGCCGTCCGGCGGATGATCGAAGATTGTATCCGCGAGGGAATAGCCGGCGTCCGCATTGACGACCAGCCCATCGAGGGAAAGCGGGGCACCGGCACCGCCGGCATGGAAGTCCAATCGCTGGACGTGGTGCTGACCCGGTACCGGGCGGCGGTGGATTGCAAGCGGGAACTGGACCCCGATTTCGTGGTCATGGCCCAGTGCTACGTGGCCGAGGCCGCCAATGGAGGCTTCGAAGAATCCCTGGTCCGGATGAAGGCCTACAAAGAGGTGGCCCAGGTGGACTGGGTGCAGCTCACGGCGCCGCGTTCGGTGGAGGAAGTGAAGAGGGCCAGGGACGCGGTCGACGGGCCATTTTCCATCATGCAAGGCTACATGAATCCACCCCTGACCAACGAGGAATTGCTTGGGCTAGGCATAAACCTGTCATGGTTTCCCAGGCCCACCCACGACGTCACATTCGTCGCGATGTACGACTTCATCAAAGACTACATGGAGCGGGGCTCCAGCGCCTGGACGGACTTCCAAGAACAACACAAAGAGAACCCCTACGTCAGCGGCGCCTTAAAGGTCGGCGGCGCCCAGGTGGCCAAGCAGCGCGAGTTGGAAGAGAGGTATCTATCCCAGGATTCCCTGGAAAAATACCGGCAGTCAACGGGCCGGAATTACAGGTGACATTCCCGTAGGATTACTATGAGCGGCCGCCAATCACTTATCAATCATATTTTGAGAGGATGAACCATGGCTAAGAACGGATACAAGATCTTCGATTCGGACACCCACGTTGGCCCCCAGGCCGACATTTTGGCCCAATATATGTCCTCCGCGGACCTGGATAAATTGAAGGCATTTGACGAATTCAAGGCCGAGAGCAACCGCACGGGACACACCACTTATAACTTCAACACCCGCAAATACACCCGGCGCATGGGTGACGCCGAGGCAAAGGAATCCAAACCCGGCGAATATATGACCGGGTTCACCTCCCAGCACAAGCGGGCGCCCAACCCCCGAATCGAGGATGACCCCGCGGCGCGGATCGAGGACATGGACCTGGAAGGGGTGGACGTGAACCTGCTGTTGCCTTCGGGCTGGTTCGGCGTTTGGACGTCCCAACCGGACCTGGGAATCGAAAACTCCATGTATTTGGCGTACCACCGATGGATGGAGGATTTTTGCAGCCCATTTAAGGACCGCCTCACCGGCGTGATCCTTTGCTCGGGCCGGGACGCGGAAGCGGCCGTCTCCGAGATTCACCAGTGGGGCAAGTCGTCATGGCCCATGGGAATCTTCGTTTACGCTCCTTACGGCAAGCCTCTGGACCACCCCGACCTGGAGCCCATCTACGCAGCAGCAGCCGAGTATGACCTATCGGTGGTGCTGCACACCTTCACCGTGGCGCCTCCCTACGCGCCCGGCGGCCTGGACACCTGGGATAACCTTTGGCTGCAGCGCTCGGCCGCCCACCCATGGTGCGGCATGCGCAACATGGCGTCAGTGATCGGAGGCGGAGTCTTGGACCGCTACCCGGACCTGCGGCTGGGCGTGCTGGAAGCGGGACACGGCTGGCTGCCTTTCTGGATCAAGCGCCTGGACGAGCACGTCCACTCCATTCCCACAGCCCTGCCTGAGTTGAAACAATTGCCGACTGACTATGTCACCAGCGGGCGTTACTTCCAGAGCATCGAAATGTCGGAGGGAGAAGCGGTCACTCAGAGCGTCATCGACCAACTGGGCGAGGACATCCTGATGTATGCGTCGGACTATCCCCATGGCGAAAGCTGGTTCCCGATCTCGGTGGAGACGGTGATGGGCTGGACTGGAATTCCAGAGAGCGCCAAAAAGAAGCTCTTCTGGGACAACGCCGTCAGATTCTACAACCGCTACGGCAAGGTGTAGCTGACGGGGTAAACTAGCGGATCCACAAAATTAGCGGCAGCCGCAAAACGGCCCTTTGACCGTGATTGGTCAAAGGGCCGTTTTCTATTTGGCCAACTACCCTTGCTTCAAAGTCAGCTGAATCAGCTTACCCGCCCGGTCCTGCTGGTCAAGGCTGCGGCTGGTTGCGATGATCTCTTCGAACTGCGCCTCCGGGATCGGTATACCCGGGATGACGTCACGAATCCGGCGCGCCTCCTCGTCGAAGTCCCACATGAATTCCCGCCCCGTCGACTGCTTGGTGTAGGTTTTGCCGTCTTTGGTGTAGATCGTGATGCGCGGCCCGAAGAGCGTCATTTCGTGGGACGGGATGATCGTCACCCGATGCATTAGCTCCAGCACCTCAGGGGGGTCTTCGGCGCCCGCCGCGCCGCCCAGCTGGTTGCGTAGCACCGGGAACCCGCGCTGGACCACACCGTAGGCTGTGAAGTAGGGCGTACTTCCCGGCCGCGCCGCCGCGTCTTCACGGCGGCTGGGGAAGGCCGGGCTGGGGTACTGGGTTTCGAGCCAGTTCACCACGGCCTCGACCCGCTCGACGTTTTCATACTTGATGTCATGCTCGGCGCAGAGCTGAGCGGTAACGTCGACGTGGGCAATGTTGTAGCTGGCTGTCGAGTAAATGCGGTAGAGGGTCTCCAGGAACATCCAGTCCTGCCCCAACGCCGTGGTGATTTTGTCCAGGCTGGTCTGGGTATCGCCGGTAAAGCTGTAGGTGAGCCTGCCTTGGTTGTTGCCCGCATAGGCGTGGTAGAATCCCGCATCGCCTTCGAGGACGGTGTCGCCGCCCACGTGCCCCTGCTGCGCCAACGCAACCGCCAGCATCGCGTTCCGCACCGCGGCGCCTTCGCGCAGGGCGCGGCCGCCGTTGCGGGGGCCTTCGACGTTGCTTGACGCCAGGGACGCGCAGAGCGCGATCGTGCTATTGACCTGATCCTCGGTCAAGTTCAGGATTTTTGCGGCGGCGACTGCTGGGCCAAAGATGCCAAACACCGGGCCGGGGTGAAAGCCGCGCGACATGACCGTCGGGATGAAGTCGGCCGCCATTCGCTCCATGACTTCGTAACCCGCGGCAAGCCCAGTGAGGTAGTCCTGGCCCGAAGCGCCAGCGGTTTCCGCCGCCACAAAGGCGCCCGGGACTATGCTGGTGCCGGGGTGGGTGAGCATGCGGAAGGAGTCCAGTTTTCCTCCCGCCATGGCCATCTCCGCATTAGTGAAGGCGGCGCCTCCCCTGGTGACCTTGGTCCCATCCACCATGACGGTGGCGCCGCCGCCCACACCGGCTTCTTCCCCGGTGATGAACTGCACGGCCTGCTGGCCCGGCCGCATCTGAGAGCCGAGGAGAACGGAGGCGAGACTGTGAAGCGTTACGCCCTTGGCGCGGTCGACCACCTCGGCCAGGAGGTCGTCGTAACGCAACCCGACGACCCATTGCGCAAGTTGCCTGCTGAGAGATGCCATAGGTTTTCTCCGCTATGCTTCTGAAGTTTGCCAGACGGGCCAGCGGGGGAGTCTACACCGCATGGCCAGACGCATCAAGATTTGGATCGGTGAAAGAGGCCATCTTTACGCCGGCGCGGCGCCAGCCTTAGTGGACGGATTTCAGGGGTTTGGGTATCATTTCATTTAAGCAAAACCGGTGCGCGCCATCTCGGCGGCTGCACTAGCATCCTGAATAGACTGGAAAGGAGACAAATATGTCAGCGAAAGTCAATGGACTCGGTCATATCGGCTTCTACGTTCAGGACCTGGATCTCATGAAGGACTTTTACGCGAATTTCATGGGCATGACGCTAACCAAGGTCGGTCCGTTGGGGGCCTTCTTCAGCGCCGATCCGAAGGGCGTCGACCACGAGATCGCGTTGATCAACGGCCGCACTTCTCCGGAGGACCCGCACTGGATCCAGCAGATCTCTATGCGCGTTGATTCCCTCGACGACCTCCGCGACTTCAAACGGCGGATTAATGAGCGCGGGTTCAAGCTGGACCGCATCGTCACCCATGCCAGCGCCATTGGTTGTTATTTCCGGGATCCGGAAAACAATCCCACCGAAGTCTTCTGGCTGACCGGGCACACGTCTTGGGCCCAAATCGGCATTCCGATTGACATCGACCAGTCGGACGAAGAAGTCATGGCAGAGGTGGACCGGTCCTTTGCGGCGGCCAAAAACGTAGAAATGGGCAAGGCGGCCAGTCCGGAAACGGTGGAAGCTATCCGCGGCTTGAACGCCGCCGCGGCAGTCAGCCGGTAGGTTTACCCATTGGGGGCGCCGAGGCAACGGCGTGAGATCGTCTTCTCCGCTGACCTCGGCGCGTCAGGCTGCCTAGCCTAACCTAGGTGTTCAAACACGAACTCGGTCATCTGTTCCAGCGTCTGCATCCCGGTTGAAGAAGAGAGATCGGACAGCAGACCTTCTCCTTCCCCTTCGAATATGGTTACGTCGATCGGGCCGCCGGCCTTGCGGTACTGGTCGATGAACTCATCAAAATCCGCCCGCGGATGCGCCGCCTCGTAGCTGCGGCGAAGGGCCAACGTGGGCGGTAGGGCCGTCTTCTCCCCGCTCTCGAGGATGCGCGCCGGGGCCCCTTCGGCCATGGCTTCTTCCGTCTGCCAGTATTGCTCATGCATCGCCGGCGTCCGCTCGCCCATGCCTTCGGGTGGTGTGAGATCCGGCCGCAGGCCTTTGGCATAGAGATAGCGTCCCAGAGGATCAATGACAGGAGAGACCATGATCACGCAGCTCAGGGCGCCATCCACCGCCCCGGCGCCGGCCGGAGATGGCAGCGCGGCGTAGCGCGAATCGTTGGGGCGCATGCCTAGAAGCATGGCTTGGTGGGCGCCGCTGGAAGTGCCCATAGCGCCGATGCGGTCTGGATTGCCGTTCCACGATGCAGCCTGGGTCTTAGCCCAACGGACCGCGTAATGGATGTCGGCCAAAGAGGCCGGATAGGGGACTTCGGTGCGAAAATCAAGGGCCGCCACGATCATGCCATTCTTGGCAAGTGCTTCGTTGGCCGCGTCGCCGTTGAGACGGTTGCCCCGGACCCAGGCTCCCCCATGGAGCTCAAGCATGATTGGGAACGGTCCGCTCCCCTGAGGCTTGAAGAGGCGCGCCAAGAAAGGCGCCTCGCCGTGGCGGATATATTCCACGTCCGCGATGTCAACTTCATACGCTTGTGTTCTGGTAGTCATATGAATCTCCTTTCCTAGTCTTCGATAGGGTGGGGTACAGGTCAAGCTACAGGCCGTGGGACTCTCAGTCAAGGCATTAACTTGTCGATCAAGACAACGTGCCGGGCCACCAATTGTAGATCTTCGTGAGGCTCCCGCCCATGAGTGTGGAACGCTCCGAATCCGATAGCTGATCGGTCACGCGGAACGGCTCGACGCCCTGCTCGTAGGTCAACAAGGGCGATGTGCGGGTCCAGTCGGTGCCCCACAAGCACCGATCGAAGCCGAACGCGCTAAATATCTTGCTCAGAGGCTCCCAGATGTCGGGGTACGGGAATGGCTGATGGGACAAGGTGCAGGCGCCGGATATTTTGATGACCACGTTGTCGCACTCCGCCAGCGAGATCACGTTGGCCAAATCGCCAAACGTATCCGGCGGCGCCGGTGGCTCCGAAGGTTGGACTAATCCCACATGATCGATCACCATCTGGGTGTCTGGATTTCGGATGGCTAGTTCGCGAAAGAGCGGCAGCTTGCCGGAACACATAAGATTGATGGGAATAGCGGCTTTAGCGCCGGCGGCCAGTATGCGATTCAGACCCGGGTCGTCCGCTTCGTACTCCTGGGCCGTGAGCATGATGCGGGCGCCGACCACACCTGGCTTCCTGGCCCAATCGGCGACCTCCTCAGCAACCGCTTCCGATTGCGGGTCAAATGGCTTGATCAAGGCGAACCGGCCCGGATGCTTCGCGTATACATCGAGCACATAACTGGGATCGTAGCGATACAGACTGAACGGTGAGACCAGCAAAGCGCCATTGACACCGACCGCGTCCATCGCCGTCACCATGTCGTCGCCGGTGACCTCATCCGGACCCTGCAAAAATCCGCTCCAAGGACGTTCGGGATGATTCCGCTCGTAGGCATGCACTTGTGAGTCTATTGTGAGGGTCTGAGTTGCCATCGTACTTTCTCCTTTATTTGTTTAGGCAGCCGCGACGCCAAATTTAGAGCGATATTTCTATAGGAGCTCAAGCAGGGCAGCCGCAACCGCGTCGGGCCGTTGGACCGGCAGGTCATGGCCGGCGCCTTCGACAATCCGGCGGGAGACGAGATTAGGGAATCTGTCCTGATCTTCCGATGGGTCCTCGATAGGCCTTCCGAAGCCACTATCCGCCCCTCGCAAAACTATCGATGGAACCAAGACCCGCGGGAGTTCCGCCAGTTGGCGCTCTACTTCAAGAAACCGTTCTTCTCCAGGCGCATTCCTGTGGCGGTGCCGGTAGGAATGGATGACAATCTCTACGAAGTCGGGATTGTCGAAAGAGGGGGCCGAGCGGTTGAAGGCCTCGTCCGTGTACTCCCATTTGGGCGCCCATGTCTCCCAAAGGTGGCGGACGATGTCTCTGCGGTTCTGTTGCAGACCCACCCGTCCCTGCTCCGTATTTAAGTACCACTGATACCAGCGTCTCGCTTCGGAGGCAGCAGACGCTGGTTTTTCCTTCGCCACGGTATTTTGGACTGAGTAACCGCCGATGGCGACATAGGCCTTAACCAAGTGGGGTTGCAGAATCGATGTTATGCAGGCGGCGCGGTTCCCCCAGTCAAAGCCTGAAAGCGCGGCCTGCGAGATTCCCAAAGCCTCCGCAAAATCCACGACATCCTGTGCGATTGCGGCCTGCTCGGCCATACGAGGGGACTCTTGATCTAGAAATGAAGTTGGTCCATAGCCCCGAAGATGGGGCACAAGGACTCTATATCCGGCCTCGGCCAACAGGGGCGCGACGCCGTCAAAAGACCGTACATCATAGGGAAACCCGTGCAGAAGCATGATCGGAAACCCTGAGGCCGGTCCATGTTCCTCATACGCGATGTTGAGCACTGGGGTTTGAACCAATTTCACACTCGCCGAATCACTCACGCTGATTACTCCCAAATGGTCTTTAATTATTATCGCCAAGGTTATCTGAAAGAGGATCAAGTCCGACCCAAGCCGCTATTGCAACGGCGGGCGCCTCTGATGCCACGTGGCCGCTTGTTCGTAGGCGAAGCCCACTCGAAGCAACAACGCCTCTTCCAAGTCGCGGCCCACCAACTGCAGCCCCACCGGAAATCGTTCCTCTTTGGCGAACCCGCAAGGGATGGAAATTGCCGGCAACCCCGTCTGACTGGCCAGGCCATTGAGGTAGACGGCTCGGGAACGGGCAGGTGCCTCTCTGCCTCGAATGTCGACGGTAACGGCGTCCCACTTGTCCCCAATGGTGCTCCCGGTGGGCATCGCGATCGCGTCCACCGTTTGGAGGACCGAAATCGCCTCTTGCCGGATGGCCATGCGGTTTTGTTGAGCGTGCAAATAATCTGCGAAGGACTGAGTTTCGCCTCGCTCGAACTGTGGCTGCAACTCCGGCCAATCCCGCAAGACCTCTTCGGAAAAGTTATCCCGAAGCCACACGGCTCCTTCGGCGGCCAAAGAATTGTTCCGGGATTCGTACGCCAAGGGAAGAGCTATCTCAATGATCTCGGCGCCCAACTCCTCCAACATTCCAACGGCCTTGCGTACTGCGTCTTCCTCATCTTGACCGATCCATTCCTTCCACACCCAATTGTCCACCGGCAATCCGATCCTCATGCCTTTGATCCCGTCCATCAATCCAGAGCGGTAATCCCCGCGTTCCATATTGATGCTCACCAAGTCATGGGGATCATGGACGGCCAGGCATTCCATGACGATGGCGTTGTCCTCTACCGATTTCGTGATGGGTCCGGCTTGATCGGTGGTCCAGGACGTGGCCCAAACGCCGAATCGGCTGATGCGGCCGAATGTCGCTTTGAAACCCACCAAGCCGCAGTTGCTGGCCGGATGGCGCACGGAGCCGCCGGTGTCGGTGCCGATGGACAGTAAACCCATGCCTGTAGCCACCGCCGAGCCGGACCCGCTGCTGGTGGTCCCCGGGCTGGTGGTGGGGTCCCAGGGGCTGTAGCACATCACCGGGTTGTCTCCCCGCCCGATGTGGGAGTAAACCTTGCCCAGCAACACCGCTCCAGCTTCCTCCAGCAGTGTATGGACGGTGGCGGACTTTTGGGGTTTGAAGTCAATCATCCGGGGGTTGCCGAAGGTGGTGCGAACGCCTTGGGTTGCGATGACGTCCTTCAACGAGTACGGGATTCCGTGCAAAGGCCCCAGGTATTTGCCGCCAATGACCTCTTTCTCTGCCTGCTGGGCCCGCTTCAACGCGTATTCAGAGGTCAAGGTCGTGAAGGCCTTCAGCGTTGGGTCCAAGCGTTCGGCCTGTTCTAGGCACGCTTGGGTCAACTCCACGGGGGACAGCTGCCGCGTCCTGATGGATTCGCTTATTTGAGAAATCGTGGCGCCTAAAAGGTCGAGTCCAGACATGACTTGTCCTACGTCGTATGGTATATGGGAGCGGGCCTCAGGCAGTGACTCCCAAGAAGGATCGGGTCGCCTCGATGAATTCATGGGGCTTGTCGACGGTTACCACGTGGCCGGCGTTGGGGATGTCCACGGACGTAACTTTGCTGCCCCGTTGCTTCATCTGGTCTATCGTTTCGTCGGACACGAGACCGCTTTCAGCGCCGCGCACTTCCAAAATCGGGCAGGTGATGGAATCTATCGCTTTCCAATACCGGGCGATCAGCGTGGGGTCGGTCTGGTCGGGCAACGGGACGTTGAACAGCGAAGCGTCGGCTTTCCAGGTCCACTTGCCATCTTCCTGCTGGCGCATTTTGTTCTCGGCGTCCTTTCTCAATCCGGAGTCGGAGGCCCAGGGATTGCCCTGCCGCATCCACGAGACGCCGTCGTCCAAGCTGGGGAATTCCATTGGAGTAACGGGCCGGGAAGCGGCGCGTTCCCGCCATTGGGCGCTGGGCTCCGGGCTGATGTCCACAATAATGATGCGCTCCACCCGGTCTTGATGGTCTGGGGTGTAGAGCAGGGAGTGCCAGCCACCCATGGAAAGTCCTGCCAGCACGAATTTGGACAGACCTAAAGTGTCGACGAAACGCGCCGGGCACCGGGTCGAAAATGCCCAGCAACTCTATCGGGACTTGCTGGGCGCCAGCAAGCAGGCGCGCGTAAGGCAAAACCTGTTCGGAAAGTTTGGACCCATCCAGGGGTATGAGGACTCTCTGGTACATATTCGCTCCTTAATACTTGATCCGATAACGGAGCCGTCCATGATGCGCTCCGTGCCGGAGCTTCCAGGGATGAGCTTTTAGAAACTATCGGCGTGGCAATCCTAATGGGTGGAAGTCCATCGCTGATGTACGGAGCCGAAGCATTCGAAGCCCTGGATCAATTTGAGGGAACAGGAATCTGAAAGGTTCCTTGCGTATAGCCCGACTTGGCCAGCGACCTAATTGCCCCGAAACCATTAAATGATCCATCACCGTACCCAAGGCTAAAATTCTGGGAGGCGTAACCAAAGGGCTATCGATAAACCTTTGGGCTTTTGCTCCGGCCGGCCGCTGGGCGCTTCCGCGACAAAGACACCAGTGGGCAAAGTGTCCACCAACGCCTCCAGACGCTGCCTCTCTCTTTCGACCGATTCCTCCGCCAGCTTTCGTTCGGTTATGTCGGTGGAAATACCACACACTGCGTAGGGCACACCAGCGGCATCTTTCAGCGGGACTTTCAGGGAGACGTAGGTGTGAACGCCGCCGTCATGGGGGACGGATTCTTCCATCTCCAAGGGGGACCCGCATTCCAAGACCCGGCGGTCGTTGGCCCGATATAGCCCGGCCTGGGCCGCCGGGAAAATGTCGTAGTCGCTCTTGCCTTTGATCTCATCCAGGGTGACATGAAACAAAGTCTCATACCTATGATTGATGAGAATGTATCTCCCCTCTCGGTCCTTTATATAAATAACGGCTGTGCTGTTATCCAGCATAGCCCGATACTCGGCTAACGATTCTGCCATCTCCCGGTGTGCGTCACTGACTAGGGAGACGCGCCGCCGCAACGAGGCGTTCTCTCCCCTTAGACGCCGGAACTCTCTTTCGGAGCCCGTTTTGGAGGGTTCGGATGCAAGCAAAGTATAACCGATATCCATATTGTAGCCTACATATTATTCTACCATGAGATACTAGTTTTAAGGGTAGATTCTGCACCGAAGTTACGGCCAGCGAAACGTCTCTGGCGGTTTTTGTATCGGGCCGATTCCCTTGCCCAAGTCCTCGCTTTCCATGGGCTCATGGATGAACCGCCCCAGGGCGGTTCGACGGAACGGTTTTCTAGATGACCAGGTCCCGAACACGACTGGCGCTGATGACTAAGCAAAGCCGGACCGATTCAGGCCCGGCCAACTGTCTCGGGTTTTTTCAGTCCTGCACCGGGCCGGGCCGAATCACCAAGACGGGATGTCCCGAATGCCTCAGCATACGCTCGGCGACGCTGCCAAAGACCCACCGGCCAACACCGGAACGTCCGTGGGTGCTCATAGCTGTCAAAAAGCAGGACGTTCGCCTTTCGCAGTCATCGACCAACGCGGTGGCGGGAGGGCCTGTTAAGACCCGAGTTCCCACCCTGACCACTCCCTGGTCTTTTAGTTGGCCAGCTACGCTGGACAGGTAGTCTGCCGCATCCCTTTGCATATTCTTCAAGACATTCTCGTATTCGGAAGTTGCGAATTCCCAGGCGGAGGAAGCATAAGCGGTTGGCGGTACGGCCGCCCGCAATAGGATTACAATATTCAACAGGTGGATCTCCAACTCCATGCACTTTCCCAACTGGCGTACGCTGGGCAGAATCTGTTCAGCTAACTTCGATCCGTCTAACGGAACCAAAATCCTGCTGTACATGCCAAGCTCCTCCTTCATTTGTCGTCTTACCGCAGCACCATTCTGGTTTTCCGGAATTCAAAACTGGCGCACTGATTTCCCGGAATGAGGTCCTGGGCACCTGGCAAGGACCAAACGGTGGATTTGCGACCCTTAGTCTCGAGTAGCTCAAGCTTATTAACATCGCCTACGAGGAGTTGATCCCCGAGACGCGTCGGGAGTTTGCCCGATGCAAAAACGACGAGTGAGAGCCGTTCAAACCTAATTCAGGTGCAAAGAAAGGCATGCTGACCAAATTGCGGTATTGGCCAACATCGAAATACGTCCGGCCCACGTGATGGCCTAATGGCCCAAGTCTTCGTAGGTGATGCTTCGGTAGAGTAGGCGTCGGTATAGTGAGACGGACCCCGACGGCTTGGGTGGAGTCTTGGACCACCATTTCAAGTTGACATCGTGGCCGTTGCCGACGCCTGCTTCAACCATGGTCGGCAACCATTCTGTCAACGCGGACCTTGTCGTACCCTTAAAAAGCTCGCTGGTTTTTTCCAGGTCATAATGGAGCTTGGTTGTTGTTTACCAGGGCGCCCTGGGGCTCTAGACGGATGCTTGGTTGTGCTCTGGTCCATGCCCGCCCAGAAGGGCGGATTTCCTCTTGGACCGGATTTAAGCGGAGCTGCATCGTCACTAAGTCGTGGCACTCGCCCCAGATGTCCTTGACGATACCCGGAAGAATGGCCACTGTGACGAAGCCCAAGGTCCAGGCGATGTGCTTGGCGGCTTCCTCCGTATCCGATACCAATTCGAACAACAACCGCTCCAGTCCTTCTTCCTCGGCGATTTCAATGAGCATCTTCAACATGCGGTGGCCCAGGCCCTGCCTCCTGTATTTGGGGTCGACGATGATTCGGATCTCGCCGATGTGACCGCGAGACCCCGCGCGGTTAAAATGGAGGCTTGCATCGGCGATCACATTTCTTTCCTTGATGGCAAGTATCGGGAGCACTCTTTGGTAGTCCAGGTTATTGGCCCACTGGGAGATCACGGTGGAAGATATGACATCTTCTTTGAGGCTACAACGGTCATCCGCCGGGATCCTGCGGAAGAAGTCTAGCAGTCCATCCTTATCCTCATGCATCATCAAGCGCAGTTCGATCTCCTCCCCTAACTCCGTGGTGAAGGTCGTGGGATGCGCCGCCATGGGATACGCTCTCATTATCATTTCAGCACTCCCTCTTATTTATCCGCTTATCGCCAGCTTTTCAGTTGCTTCGGGCCGGAGACATGTCAGAGCTCCTACCTGTCTCCGGTCTGGAACCGTCGATCCGGCGTATCGGAATACCTGGAACGCAAATTTCGACGACAACAAGTGTCATTTACGATGATATCTGGAGGTTGCTTGAGGCGTTAGGGCCATACGGGGGCGGCAGCAAGGGCCATGTGGTCTGAATTCCAGTTGGCGGCAACTGAGACTGCAGGCACGCGGGGAGAAAATCAATAAGAAAGAAGAAACCGCCGATTTGGGCCGCGGTTCCAACCGACGGAGGCCACATCCGTGCGTGGAAGAGGCACATGGTCCAACAAGAGGAGCTGGAGATGGGAGAAACCATGCCGCTGTTAACAACGGCGTTCGCCCGCGTGACGCAGCCAAGGAATCGAAATTCTGCTGGACCACTCGTCACCTGCAACGTAACATTCCTTCGCAACCAACCCAACCGCCCCCAACCGACGCCCCCTGCAACATGGTAGATGTCCATCCCACTGGCGGCATAGGCCGTTTCTTCACATGGGCCGCCACCATGAGACGGGCGAACTTCAAGGGGCTTTAGATGATGCCTTTTCCGGCCGCGGGCGAATGGTGTTGCTTGCGGGTCAATAGTGAATACCCGACCGACTGTGATCGCTTAGTTACCGATATTTGGTTCGATTCTATTAATCCATATGCCTCGGAGTCCCCGTCCCGGGAGAATCGACCACTCTCGGTCAAACACGGAATGCTAACCAAGACTGCTTGATTAGCCACTGGCAAGCCGGGGTCCAACTTAACCCTCTAGTCACTGGCCAGGCTAAAACCACCTTCTCATCCAGTCTTTCTTAAACCAAGTCGTGTAAGGTTCGTCCATTGTCTCCACCTCCCGACGATCCCCGGGGTGACTCGCACTCCAAATGCAGGTTCATCCCCATTGTGCTTGTCTGGTAAGGGCCGCCGGGAAGTCAACGGAATTAGACCAAATCATGTATGGCTCCTTTTCGTCATCTCGGCAACGAAAGGGTGCCATATGGCCCCTTGGCATTGGGACTTTTTCCCATTGAAAAAGGTCCACTTGGAAATTCCAGGCCGAGCGGATCTATGTGACAATTTTCACATGTTGAATTTACAAGTAAGGAGGACGCCATGAATGTCTGGAGAAAATACCTGCTTTTCATCGCCCTGGTTGGGCTCGTCGCCTTATTGGGGACCGCCTGTGGAGATGATGCTTCGGCTGCCAAATCCGAACCGGGTGGCGCTTTTGACGCCCGCGCGGTCGAAGGAGCGTACCTGGTCAACGCCAGTGATTTTGCTGGTAAAGGTGCGGCAGATTGGGCCAATGCTAAACATGTCAGCGTGGAGATGAACGAGTTCAGCTTCGTCCCAAATAGTTTGACCTTCGAGACCGGAGTCCCCTACATCCTCGAGTTGGTCAACACCGGACACGTGAAGCACGAGTTCACTGCAGAGGAATTCTTTGCCTCGGTTGCCTGGAGGAAGGCGGAGAGCGCGGAGAGTGAAGTGAAATTGCCGTTCTTCACCGAGATCGAGGTTTTCGCCGGAAAGTCCGTCGAACCATACTTCGTTCCGATCCTTCCCACGGCAGCTGCCCCATTTGGGTTGGTCTGTGAGATCGAGGGGCATCTGGAAGCCGGAATGGTGGGAACCATAAATGTCACCGGTGATCCGGTCACAGAACCGGCCCCCATATTCGCCCCCTTCGTCGATGGCCCATGGGTCGACAATGGAGCCGATCTCGTGGCCGCGGCCGACTGGGACACCATGGAGACTGTGGAGATCGAACTGGGAGAATTCTTCTTCGAGCCCAGCGTCGTCCGTCTCACGGAAGGAAAGCCCTACAAGCTGGTCTTCCACAATAACGGGGACGTTAAACACGAGGCGACGGCGCCAGAGTTCTTCAACAACGTGGCCTTCAGGAAGATCGAGGACGCTTCCGGTGAATTCAAGGGGCCAGCCCCGCTGGAGGTGGAAACCTTCGCCGGTATGGAAACGGAGCTATTCTTGATCCCGCTTGCCAAGGCGACCTACCAATTGATCTGCGAGATCGAGGGTCACTACGAAGCAGGGATGCTGGGGACAATCATCGTGGAGCCCGCCAACTAAATCCCGACGCCTGCCAAAGGAAATCAGCGAAACAGCCGCCAGGAGCGAAATCCCCTGGCGGCTGTTTTTAGGTTAATTAGCGTTGAATCAGGAGATGGAATACCCCAGCCGCGACTCGATGTTCTCCTCAATCACTTTCAGGTGGTGGTGACACCATTCATCGGTGTTTATATAGCCGGCCGAGGCCATGATGCAGTCTTCTCCCTCGCATTCATCGTCCTGTCCGTGATGTTCCACCCCAAGGAGGTGGCCCACCTCATGGACGATGAGGATGGGCGCCCGCTCCTGGTGACCGGGGTAGAACCGGACAATCACGGCGCCATCTTCCCGCCTGGCCCACCCATCAAACCGCGAGGAGGCGTCGGCGGTCAGGGCGATAAGCAGATTTCCCGGCTCCCTCCGGGTCTGGCCTTCCGCTGCCGCCAAACGTTGGGAGATATGACCAGCCGAGTCCGCCACAGGTTCCAATCTGGAACCGGCCAGGAATGGAAAGGTTGCGGCTCCTGCTCCGACAGGGCTCCGTGGACTTGGTAGTCTCCCATGCCATAGACCGGCTTTCCCGGAACCCGAACCACATCGGCGTCTTATTTGACGGAGTAGAGCCATTAGCCGGTTTATCTTAGCGGCGCGTATGGAGAGGTGGAACGGGAGAAGATCGCCGAGCGGACAATGAGAGGTAAGGTGGAAATGGCGCGGCAGGGCCGCATTCCTCAGGAGACCGGAAAGCGGGAGACAGATGACTCCCAAGCTCCTATCGTATCGTAAGAACGATTTTTGACTTATTTTGTAGCGGACAGGGATGTAGCAAGATAGCGGGCTCCCTCAACAGAGACGGGGTTCCATCTTTCAGTGGGGGCTATTGGCATCCGCTAACGATCCCGCGAATGCTCACGAACGAAACATACACCGGTCGGACAAAATACCGGCAGACTATGGTCGAGATAACTCGGAACGGGAGAGAAGGCAAGAAACGCATTCACGTGGTATCCCAGTCGGAGAGCGAATGGATTGAAATTCCGGTGCGACACCACCGATCATATCGACAGCGACATTCGCTCAGGCTCATGTTCACAATGGGTCGGGTTTTGATGTACTGCCCGCTGACAACTCTCTGCCACATTTGATCACGGATGACGACTTGCTGCTCGCCTTCAGACGAATGCACGCTTGCGCGTCTGTTGGCGGCGGGTGCGTATTTAAACTCAGGGACCATGAGCGTGCAGAACTGGGCCAGAACTTGGTCAAACTCTATGGTGTCCCAATCGAGGATGGCAAACGCTACCTCCTCCAGTTCTTTGGCGAGCTCGTAGTCTCCCTCAGCCGTGACGCACCCCAGTGTCCTGGTGGCCAGCGGAGTGGGCGACGGCCTCAGGTGGCGCCTGGCCGGAAGGACTAGAGGGCTGGTGAGGTGATTTAGAGGTGGGCGGCCCTTGGGCGGGGTGGGTCAATAGGCTGAAGATCAGGCTTTCGGTTCGGTTTGCCGAGCATGATGGCGCCGGCCTGGCGCAGTCTGTCTACGGCAGTGGCGTCGTAATCGGGGACGAATTCAGACAAGATGAGCGAGCCGCACGTAGTTCGGACTCCCTTGGTGTAGAACTCGTCCTTATAAGCTAGCGGGACACCGTGCAACAGTCCCAGTTCCGAACTGCCGGACAGGGCGTTCTCCGCCTGTTGGGCTTCATTCCTGGCTAGTTCAGGCAACACCGTGATGTATGACTTTAGATCGCCATCGAACTGCTCGATGCGTTGCAGGTACAAGCCGGTTAGTTCCACCGGCGATACCTGCCGGGTCCTGATCAGGTGCGACAGCTCAGTAATCGGCTTGTAGGCCAGGGGAGCGTCAGTCTCCACCATCAACGGCGGCGCCGGTTGCGGTCCTCGTTTGCTGGATGGCAGTTCAAAAGGGTGGGCCAGCGCAGGCACAGGGCCTTTTCATTTTCTCAAAATAGTATAAAATTATTACCAGTTTAAGCGGGAGGGGAGGATGATGACTTTGAGGGAAGCGCTGGATTTGGCGCCTGACTTCCGGAGTAGCCAAGGGCGACGCCACTCTTTGGGGGCGATCCTCGCCTTGGCCACCTGTGCCATGCTGTGCGGCGCCCGCAGCTTATACGCCATAGCGCAATGGGGGCGGGACCAAGGGGGTGCTACGGCGCAGCTTTTGGGGTTCAGCCAGGAGAAGACACCCTGCGTGGCCACCCTCCACCGGGTGTTCAAGGACCTGGACGTGGCGGCCTTTGAGGCAGAAGTCGGCAACTGGCTGGCAAATAGCGGGGTAGAGGCGGATGATCCCCTGTCCCTGGACGGGAAAACCTTGCGAGGGGTCCACGGCCAAGAGATACCCGGGGTCCATGTGGTGTCGGCCTACGCTAGCCGCGCTGGGGCAGTGCTGGCGCAGGTAGCTGCGCCGGGCAAAGGGGAAGAATTGGCGGCGGTCAAAGAAGTATTGGGCCAGGTACCCCTGAAGGGTCGGGTAGTAGTGGCTGATGCCTTACTGACCCAACGGAAAGTCTGTGAGCAGATTGTGGCAGGCGGCGGAGAGTATCTGCTGCCAGTTAAAGAGAATCAGCCCACCTTGCGCCGAGACCTGGAGGTGGCTTTTTCCCCTGCTAGGAACTGAGAGGGCTGGTGGGCCAACCGTACCTCCCTGGCTGGCAGCGGAGTGGCGAGCACGCGGGGCCAAGCTGACGGTCTGGGCCGATGCTCCAGTAAAGCGGCGTCATGGGCGGCTGGAGCGGCGAGAGTTGTGGGCCTTGGCCGACCCAGAGCTAAATGGCTACGTGGGCAGCGCTGGGACGGTCGGGGAAGCGTGGCCGCATCTGCAACAGGTGTGTCGGCTAGAGCGCCAGCGGGTCGTGAAGGGCAAGAAACAGGTGGCTGTGAGCTATGCAATTAGCAGTCTCCCAGCCACTGATGCCGATGCCAGGCGATTGTTGAGCCTTTCCCGTGGGCACTGGGGCATCGAGAACCGCCTCCACTGGGTACGGGATGTGACCTTCGACGAGGACCGCTCTCAGGTGCGCACTGGGGCCGCCCCACAGGTTCTGGCGGGCCTGCGGAACCTGGTCATCAGCTTGGTACGTCGGGCTGGGCATTCCAACGTAGCCGCTGCCCTACGCCGCCACAATGCCCATCTCAGCGAAGCTTTCGACATGATGGGCTTTACCTACCAGGCAGGAGAATGAAAAGGCCCTGCAGCGCAGGCACGGCTTTCAATTCATCTATCGGATATTCGTCCAGCACCTGGCACGCTTCCAGGAGAGCGTTGAGGCGGAATGTCAGGTGCTCCACATCTTCGCCGGGGATCCGGAGCCCGGCCATTCGGGCCATCTCTAACATTTGCTCTTGTGATAGGTCGGCCATGGTGGTCGCCTCCTTAGAAAATCCTCAAGATTTTCCTGCGGGCAAGTAGCGGCGAACTCGGCGATGCCAGCCAGACATCACGGTGATAATAGCACGTCCCGCCAATGTCACCAGCCGTTTGAGGCCGGACCGAATCGGTTCATGCGCCCGGATAGGCCGATATTCCAGGCGCCTAGCTACCATGCCATAACGAAATTCACTAAGGAGCCAATCATGAACGCACCAATGAACGGCCACCACCAGGCGCCAGCAAACTTCGACAACGAAATTTCAAACGCACTAAACGCATCAGGGGTAAATGAAATGACTTCGACAAAGACCACCGGAAAACTGAATATGAGAATCTCCCGCATAATCGTCAGCAAATTCTCGGCGAAAATCTTGGGCGGCCTAGCAGTCGGAGCCATCTTGATGACCGCCACGCTGTTCCCCGCAGCCGCCAACACCGTGTCGGCAAACCACCCAACCACCCCGTTGGTGAGCGCGGCGGTTCCCAGCGACGACCAACTGATAGACGACCTAGTACTACAACGACGTGTTATCCTACAAGGTAACTCGTGGGCGGATTTTGAAGCTGGCAACGAACGAGTGCGAGTCTCCCATGATGAACGGTCCGTAGCTGAAGAAGAAGACCTGAGCGTGTTTTCTCATAACGCGTCGTTGTAGTACTAGAAGTCTGGCCGAAAAGTGCACTGACCTCGACTGTTCCGATATAATTGTCAGGATAATTTAATGGGTGTGGGAGGCAGGGGATGCTGGGAAAACGCTCTAAACAGCTGGGGTTCCTGGAAGCGGACCATCTCTACCTGGACTATGTGGGCCGCGGCTCCTTCTACGGCTTCCTGGCCTCCCTGCGGGGTCAGCTATTTCGAGACGAAGACTTCGCCGAACTGTATTGCCCGGACAATGGCCGGGATAGCGTGGCGCCCAGTCTGGTGGCCACCGCGCTGTTGTTGCAAGCCTACGACAAAGTGAGCGACCTGGAAGCCAAGCAGAGGGCGGACTTCGATATCCGGTGGAAGGTGGCGTTGGGGATTGAGGTGGAGGACCGTCCCTTTGCCAAGAGCACCCTGCAACTGTTTCGAGCCCAGCTGATCCTCCACGACCGGGTGCGGGCCGTCTTTCAGCGCAGCCTCCAATTCGCCCGGCAGACCGGCTGCCTGAAAGGACGGCGGATGAAGGTGGCGGTGGACACCACCTACATTCTGGGCCGGGGAGCGGTCAAGGACACCTACAACCTGCTGGCCGACGGCATCGTCCAGGTGGTCCGGGCACTGGCCCAACTGGATGGGACCCGGGCCGAGGAGTGGGCCTTGAGACACGGCCTGGAGCTTTACTTTGGCTCCAGTGTGAAGGGAGAGGCGGGGATTGACTGGGACAACAAGAAAGAGCGGCAAGCCTTACTGCAGAAGATAGTAGCCGATGCTGACCTGGTATTGGAACTGGCCCGTCAGGCCCAAGGTAGATTTCCCGCAGATAGTCCTGAGCGCCAGGCTATTGGAGAAGCAGCGGAACTCTTGGGGCAACTCCTCTTGCAAGATGTGGAACGGCAGGAGGATGGTCCGGCCCTGAAGGATGGCGTAAGCCGGGACGGGGTCCCTTCGGCGCACGACCCGGAGATGCGCCATGGGCGCAAAAGCAGCAGCAAACGCTTCGACGGACATAAGGCTGCCGTGGTGGTGGATACCGATTCCCAACTGGTGACCGCGGTAGATATCCTGCCCGGCAATGCCGGTGACAACACCGGAGTCCTGGAACTGGTGGAGCAGAGTGAAGAGAACACGGGCATACCTGTGGAGGAGACCATTGGGGATGCGGCCTATGGGGATGGCGGGACGCGGCAGGCCTTTGCCGATGCCGGTCGGACGCTAATAGCCAAGGTGCCGGGTCGTCCCAGAAAAGACCACTTCCCCAAAGAGGACTTCCAGATCGACCTGGCGGCCGGCACCGTCACCTGCCCAGCCGGTAATGTTACCCACACCTTGCGGACCTTCGGCACCCGGACCAACCGGTTGGGTCAGACCTATCCGGTCCAGAGTTTTCAATTCGACCCGGCGGTCTGTGGCGTATGCCCCCTGCGGTCCCAGTGCGTGGCAGCTGGAGAGGGCAAAGGCCGTACGGTGACTCTCCATCCCCAAGAGGCGCTCCTGCAACAAGCCCGGGCCTTCCAGAAAAGTGAGAGCTTCGCCGAATATCGCAGCCGGCGGCAGGTGGTCGAGCATCGCCTGGCTCGGCTGGTGCAACTGGGGGTCCGCCAATCTCGCTACTTTGGTCGGGCCAAGACCCTCTTTCAGCTACTCCTGGCAGCCACGGTGGCCAACCTGACCCTGGTGGCTACCAGGATGGGGATGATGTCCCAGGCTTCAGGCTCCTCCCCCAATAAAACAGAGAATAGACCGGACCGGCTCGCCGCCGCGTCGCCCATCGTTACTGCCCAATTCATATTGGCCGCGGCCAGATGGGTCGCCCTTAGTCTCAGACTTGGCCCAGTCCACTGGTTATCCTCCACCTCATCTCGTCACAGCAGGGCTTTTCAGCCGGGCTTCTAGTACTACAACGACGCGTTATCCTACAAGGTAACTCGTGGGCGGATTTTGAAGCTGGCAACGAACGAGTGCGAGTCTCCCATGATGAACGGTCCGTAGCTGAAGAAGAAGACCTGAGCGTGTTTTCTCATAACGCGTCGTTGTAGTACTAGGCGAGTGGGGCTTCGTGGTCAACGCCACGACCTCCACCCCTTCAAACGATCAGTTGATAGACGACTTGGGCGAGTTTGGCCGGGTAGCCAATGCGACGAGCTCGACCCCTTCCAACGACCACCTTATCGACGACATGGGCGAGTTCGGCCGGGTAGTCAACGCGACGAGCTCGACGCCTTCCAACGACCAGCTGATCGACGACATGGGCGAGTTCGGCCGGGTAGTCAACGCGACGAACTCGACGCCTTCCAACGACCAGCTTATCGACGACTTGGGCGAGTTCGGCCGGGTTATCAACGCCACGACCTCGATTCCTTCCAACGAACAGCTTATCGACGACTTGGGAGAGTATGGCAGGGTAGCCAGCGCCAAGACCTCGATTCCTTCCAACGACCAGCTTATCGACGACATGGGCGAGTTCGGCCGGGTAGTCAACGCGACGAGCTCGACGCCTTCCAACGACCAGCTTATCGACGACATGGGCGAGTTTGGCCGGGTAGCCAGCGCCACGACCTCGACCCCTTCCAACGACCAGCTTATCGACGACATGGGCGAGTTTGGCCGGGTAGCCAGCGCCACGACGTCGCTTCCTTCCAACGACCAGCTTATCGACGACTTGGGCGAGTTTGGCTGGGTAGCCAGCGCCAAGACCTCGATTCCTTCCAACGACCAGCTTATCGACGACATGGGCTAGTTCGGCTGGGTAGCCAGCGCCAAGACCTCGATTCCTTCCAACGACCAGCTTATCGACGACTTGGGCGAGTTTGGCCGGGTAGTCAATGCGACGAACTCGACCCCTTCCAACGACCAGCTTATTGACGACTTGGGAGAGTTTGGCCGGGTAGCCAGCGCCAAGACCTCGATTCCTTCCAACGACCAGCTTATCGACGACATGGGCGAGTTCGGCTGGGTAGCCAGCGCCAAGGCCTCGACTCCCTCCAACGACCAGCTTATTGACGACATGGGCGAGTTTGGCCGGGTAGCCAGCGCCACGACCTCGGTTCCTTCCAACGAGCAGTTGGTTGATGACCTCGGCGAGTGGGGAAGGTAAGAAATCTTCCCGCCTCCACGGGTGCGCGTGGGGGAATTCTAAGGCCACGGACGGCGCACCGTGGCCTTTTTTGTTGTTTGGGGATATGGGCTCATGGAGAATTCGGCGTTTGTACGCAAATCCGTCCCACAACTGTGGTGTCCTGCCTCAAATTCCCTCATCCACCAAATTGTAGATATAAGAAACCTGCTAACCCCGGATTCCCTGGTCCACTTTCTCCTTGAGGCAAACCCGGCCGTGCTCTAGAATTCGGCCATGCCGCGCCACAAACTCGGCCGGCAGACCGCATTATTTTCCGGTCGGGAGGAAGCTATGATCGACCTGCTCATCAAAAACGGCCTGGTAATCGACGGCAGCGGCAGCCCCGGCTTCTACGCCGCTGTCATCGTTACCGGAGAATCGGTCAACATTCACCGCGGAGACATCGAATGCTTGGAGGCGAACCGTGTCATCGACGCTGCCGGTTACGTGGTTTGCCCCGGCTTCATCGACCTGCATTCCCACGCGGGGTTGACGATCCTGGGAGAACCGCACCACGATCCCAAGGTGCGTCAGGGAGTCACCACAGAGCTGGTCGGCATCGATGGTATCTCCCATGCCCCGTTCAAAAGCCAGGAAGAGTTACATCGGTACATCTGGCTGGATTCAGGCCTCAACGGCTATCCTCCCATGCCTGCCGATTGGCTGACCGTCGCCGATCTGCTCCGCAAATACGACAACCAGGTCGCCATCAACATAGCCTATATTCTGGGCAACGCTCCGGTGCGCATCTGGTCGATGGGTTGGAATGACCGGCCCGCGTCGGCGACGGAACTGGAAGACATGAAATCGGTGGTGCGGGAGGCCATGGAGGAGGGCGCGTGGGGGCTGTCCACGGGGCTGGACTATCCGCCCGGCTCCTACGCGGACACTGCCGAGTTGTCAGACCTGTCTCGCGTGGCGGCATCCCTGGGAGGCATCTACCACACCCACACCAGGGCTAGCCTCCGGTCACAGGGATTGCTGGCGCCTTGGGAAGAGGCTGTGGAGATCGGGCGACGAAGCGGCTGCCCGATCCACTTGACCCATTACAGGCAGAGCGCACAAGGGTCCGGAAGTCATCTAGACTACATCGGTCTGGTTGAGAACGCCCGGGACGAGGGCCTGGATGTTACGTTCGATTGCTACACCTACCCGTACTCTGGCACAACGGTGACCATTGGCCTGCCCCACTGGGCCAAGGATGGCGGGCCCGAGCGGTTGATGGCGGCGTTGCAGGACCCTGACGACCGGGCAAGGATGAAACGGGAGCTTAGCCGTGACCGGCTGGAGAACAACTGGCTGACCAACTTTAACCAGCCGCAAAACAAGCAATACGATGGCCGGTTAGTCACCGAGATCGCGGAAATGCGAGGGCAGGACCCCGAAGACGCCTTGTTCGACCTGCTGGTCGAGGAGAACTTGGGTATATCAACGGTGGGGTTAGGCACCAATCCCCAGACTCTTTATGCCTTCGTCTCTCACCCCATGGGAATGATCGCCAGCGACGCCATCCTTTTTGGCGAGTACCCCAATCCTAGGACCTACGGTTGTTTTCCCATCGTTCTGGCCGAGTTCGTCCGCGCGGAAAAACAGCTGACACTGCCCGAGGCGATCCGCAAGATGACCTCTTTCCCAGCCCAACGCCTGGGCATCCCCGACAGGGGCCTGCTCAGGGACGGGTTCAAGGCTGACATCGTAATTTTCAACCCCGATACGGTCAAGACCCACGCAACCAAAGAAGACCCCAAACACTATCCGGTGGGGATCGACTACGTGATAGTCAACGGTCAGGTGGTCATAGAGCAGGGTGAGAACACCGGCGTCCTGCCGGGGCGGGGGTTGCGCCGGGGTCACTCCTCTACCTAGCCGGGGCGCGCCCTAGGCAGAAGACGGCCCGATCCAGGCGGCGGGTTTCCGCTCTTAATCCACCGGCGGGTTCTGCTGGAACCAATCGACGATTTCCGAGCCGGAAGCCGCCCAAACCCCACCGCGGCGCGTCATGTGGGTCAACGCGTCATCCAGGTACCCTATGCGAAATGGCTGGCCAATTAGCCACGGATGCAGATTGATGACCAGCAGCTTTCCCGTCTGGGCGCCGTCCTCGTACAGGGTGTCAAAGCTCTCTTTGAGCATGTCCCGGTACCGCCCCACTGTTACCCGCCGGTTCCACAGGGCAACCACATCGTCAAGTTCAACCATGACTGGAAGGGCGAAAAGGTCCCCATGAGGACTCTTTAGGCGGTATGGCTGCTCGTCGTTGGCCCAGTCGCAAACGTATCGAATTCCGGCTTGAGACAACAACTGCGGCGTTCGGGACGATTCGCCGTACTCCGGGCCAAGCCAGCCTTTTGGAGCGGCGCCGGTGGCGCGGGTCAATGCCTCTATAGACGATTGGATATACCCGCTCTCTTCCTCTTGAGACATTCGGCTGGAAATCGCTTGACTGCTGGAGACACCGTTGCCCATGATCTCGCAACCCCGGCCAACACAGTGATCCACCAAGAAGGGATAGTTTTCGGCGGTGAGGGCGTCCATAGCCACCGTGGGTTTAATGCCCGCTTTCTCCAAAACATCCAACACTCTAAAAATGCCGACCCGATGGCCGTACTCACGGTGGGATAAACGGGCGTAATCCGGAAACTCTCGAACACCGAGACCGCCGGCCAGCCCCGGCGAGAAACTACCCTGGGGAGGGCTCCATTCCATGAGCCCCAGGTTGACGATGACGCAAATAGCGACACGGGAGCCGCCGGGCCAGCTTAGTTTGCCCCGGTTGACTAGAGGAGACCAGTCATAGTGCTCATGATCCATGCCTAAACGGCGTTGTGCGGGCATGATGCGGACCTCCTGGGCCGGTTGCCGGATTATGCGTTGAGGCGCCCGGCGTATTCGACGGCTTGATCGTAATAATTGGCGATGTAATATTCGGCAATGTCATCGGCGGTGGTTTGCCAGACGCCGTCGTGTCCCATGATGTAGCTCAGTATGTTGTCCAGGTATTTGATCCGGTGGGGTTGGCCGGTAAGGTAGGGATGAAGCGCAATACACATCACCCGCCCACTATCCGCTCCCTCTTTATAGAGTTGGTCGAACTGGGCTTTGCAGATCTCCTCGAAGTAATCGCCTTCGTAGTTTTCCCTGAAAAGGGGAGCGTCGTTGAGCTCAATGGAATAAGGGACTGAAATCAACTTCCCCGATTCCACCTTTATGGGAACGGGCTGGTCGTCGTGCATCCAGTCTGTGTGATAGATAAGACCCGCTTCGGCCATCAAATCGGGAGTGCGCTCGGTGCCTGAAATAGCGGGGCCCAACATGCCCTTTAGTTGCTTCCCAGTGTGGCGGCGGAGGGTATCGACGCAATCCCGGTAAAACTCCCGTTCCTGCTCCTCGGAGTAAGTATTGAGGTAGCGGGTGTTGTAGATCCCATGGCTCATGAAGTCCCAGTTGCGCTGGACCATTGCCTCGCCGATTTCCGGGAAGTGCTCCAGAACCGCCATATTCAGCGACACGCAGCACCGAATTTCGTGCTTGTCCAGCACGTCCAGCATGCGCCAAAAGCCGACGCGGTTTCCATAGTCCCGATAGGAATACTGTTGCACGTCTGGGTACGGGGTCCGAGGGTAGGGGTTGCGCTGGCCGTCATACTCGGGTTCGTATTCGTAGTGCTCCACGTTGGGAGCTATCCAAAGGGCCACGCGGGCGCCGTTGGGCCACTTTATAATGGGTCGATCTATGATCGGGCTATAGGTTACCCGGTCCGGCGGAAGAGGCATGATGAGAGCACCTCCGTGATAATTTTCGCTGGTTGGCTAGATGCTTGGGACGGGTCACCTCAGCACGTGGGTAGCCTGACCCGCTGAGTGTAGGCTAGAGACGGCGCCGAAATCAATCTTGGAGATCAGCAAATTAGGGGGCGCCAGGCAGCGCAGTCCAACAAGGCCAAGGATATGGAAGCATGCCAAGAAGAACGCCGTTACGAGTTCATGCTGGTGGTGGCGCCCCTCAAGATGAAGGGCGGCTCCGTGGCGCCGGTCAATCCAATAGCCATCTTCCAACGCCGGGCTCTTAGGTCATCGGCTAGATGGACGTGCGCCTGGTTAGGCGATTGCCGGTTCGTTCTCGACCCGCCTGGGGAACAGCAGCACGACGGGGATCACGAACGCCAGGCTGCCCAGCAATGAGAGCGCTACGAACCAGCCCCACCCTAGGCGGCTCACTCCCCGCCGCTCAAATAGGTAGGCTAACACTCCAACCAAGACCAGAGCCTCGACAATGAACGCCGCGGCCGGAGGGTCGGTCAGCACATTTAACAAGGCATCCTATTGGAACAACAGGCCGGAGGCAAAGGCCCCGTTGACGGCAAGGAAGCCGAACACTCCGAGCGCGATCAGCCAGAACTGTTCAGCCTGTGTACTCGATCGCATGCCGCATCATTTCCCGTCCTGCCAACAAACATCCACTAGGCGGCCTGTCATGGGTCTACCAATCAACATCATCGTCATGGCGTCAAGCAACCAAAGAGCCGGCGTCACGCCAGAGCCGCAGTCACCTCGTCCAACGTAGTGACCGTAGCCAAGAAGGGCAAGGCCGTGGTCAAGGCGGAGTCGTGGGCGTCCTGGGACATCGAAGCGCAGCAATCCCCCACTATCACGACGTTGTAACCCCGGTCCACTGCCTCCCGGGCCGTGCCTTCCACCACGAAGTTGGTGGCGACCCCGGTCAACAACAAAGTTGTGATGCCCGACATCTGCAGCAGTTTTTCCAGGTCGGATGACGCGAACGCGCTGACCGCCCGCTTGGTCACCACCGGCTCGCCTTCTTGAGGCGCCACGGCCTGGTGAATCTCGGCGCCCCAGGTTCCCTCCACCAAGGCATTGGCACCAATCACGGCCTGAAACAGACCGGCGCTGCGGGATGCTTCGGGATGCCCCGGCCTGAACTTCACCGAGATGTATATAACTTTCACTTGAGAGCGCCGGGCCGCGGCCAATAGCGTATTGACCTTACCCAAAACGTCGTTGTCCTTGACCATTTGGGCGAATCCGAAGTCCTTGAACGCACCTTCTTCATGGACAAGATCATTCTCCAGGTCCATCACCAGCAGGGCAGTCTGACCTTTGTCTAGCTCTATCGCCATTTGCTCCTCCCGTAATCAATCCTAGATATTCTTGCCGTAAGCCCGCGTATTGAAGGCAAACGCTTGTCGAACGCTAATCCTACACCACGATTCGGGGAGTGTCAGCAGACGATCGACTCATCGATGTAACCATGTGACTCCGTCCAAGCCCGGTTTACTTCGAGCCTCCCATCCTCAATGGCGATTTTTGTTGACAGGCTTTTAGGCGCGGGAGTACGCTCCGTTCGTCCCACCGCGCTTGGGCGGAACTGTTAACTAGCATCCTGAGTTGACTGGAGGAGGCTCATGTACGCAGTACCCGATGTCGATGAAGTAGTAGCCGTGGCCAAGGAATTGGGGATTCACCTGGGCCCCGATGAGGCAGTGAAATACCGGAAGTACCTGACGGATCAGATGGGCCAGTTGGACACCTTCGTGCAAGCCCGGATTGAGGAGGCCAAGCCCCCCATGGTGTCGGCCGCCCGTGAGCCAGGTTACCGGCCCAGTCCGGAAGAAGACCCGCTCAACGCTTGGATTTGGAAATGCCGGATTGAAGGGGAGGGCGGGGGGCTGCTGGCCGGCAAGACCGTCAGTTACAAAGACCACATCGCCGTAGCGGGAATACCCATGAGCTTCGGCTCTTTCGCCCTTGAAGGCTTCATTCCCGACTTCGACGCAACGGTGGTCACGCGAGTGCTAGAGGCGGGAGGCACGATCACAGGCAAGAACGTGATGAACGGGCTGAGCGGCGGTTTCGGCACCGGCGGCGGCATAGGCGACTACGGCCGGTCTCTCAACCCCCACAATCACAATCACGTGACGGGAGGCTCGTCAACGGGCTCTGCCGCGGCCGTGGCCTCCGGCGAGGTGGACATTTCATTTGGCGGAGACCAGGGCGGCTCCATCCGCATACCTTCCGCTTTCTCCGGCACAGTCGGACACAAACCCACGTTCGGGTTGTTGTCCCACTTCGGGATCGGGTTCGGCTCGGACCAGAGCATCGACTACACCGGCCCGATGACCCGCACGATGGAGGATGCGGCGGCCGCGCTCCAGGCCACCGCTGGCTACGATCGTTACGATCCCCGCCCGACGCGCGAGGTGCCAACCAGCATTGACATACTCGGGCAGTTAGACGGCGGTGTGTCAGGTCTGCGCATCGGCGTGCTTCAGGAGGGCTTCGACGATGCCGAGGCGGATGTCCGGGACCTGGTGATGGCGGCGGTAGATGTTCTCGCGGAGGCGGGCGCCGACATCTCCAATGTGTCCGTCCCAGAACACCACTCCATCAGCGCAGCCCAAGCCGCGCTTACGGGAGAGGGCGCCCTTGCCGTGTTCAAGACCGGGTACTTCGGCGCCTTCACCAGAACCTATTACCCAGCATCCCTTATCGCCGCCATCAATAAGTTGTGGGCCTCCCAGGCCGACGTGCTAACGCCCCGCAGTAAGCTGTCGCTGATCGCCGCCGAAATGAGCCGCCGCAACTACCACGGCAGAGTGTACGCCAAGGCCCAAAATGTGCGTCCCACTTACATCAAGGCCTACGACGCCGCGCTTGCCAACGTCGACCTGCTGGTGATGCCGACATGCATCATGACGGCGCCCAAAAACCACACGCCAGGCTCTTATCTAGAGGCGGTCGAAGACAACCTAGCTACGGCGAGTTCGAATGGCTCCCGGAACACCCTGCCCTTCAATTACACCGGCCACCCGGCGCTCGCCCTTCCCGTTGGCAAGTCGCCGGCCGGTCTGCCGGTGAGCATGCAGATCGTGGGGCGCTTCTTCGATGACCCGTTGGTCATGAGGGCCGGTTACGCCTATCAGAATTCGACCGACTGGGACAAGATCATCGGCGTCGGTTCCCAATCGGCATAGAAGCTGGGGCTGGTGAGGAGCGGTCTAGTCAGCTTGACGCCTGAAACGTCAAGACTCCCAGATTGCTCCTCAAAGTTTCAACGCATCTATGTTTAGTTTGCCCCCTGTACCATCAGCTTCGGGGAACCAATAGCGCCCGTTTTCGATTCTTTCCGGTGGGTCCATGATTTCCGCCCGCCAAGGAGCTTCATCTACCGCGTGCTCCAGGGCCATGGAGCCGGAGACGGCAGCCGCCACGCAGGCGCTGGCGAGTTGTGAGACCGGTCCGGACGGGGAATGGAGCGAGACGCGGCCTCCGGCCTGGACTACCCCGCGGCCCGCACGGCACGCCTCGGCCACGCCTCCGCAATATTTCACGTCGGGCATGGTGATGCTCACGGCGCCGCTTTTGATCAGTTCAACGAAGAATGTCTCTCCATATCCACTTTCTCCTCCCGCCACAGGCATGGAAACTCGTCCTGCAACATAAGCCGATCCCTCAGGGTCTTCCGTGGGCGGGAGGGGCTCTTCGAACCATCCAATGCCCAGCTCCGACAATTCCTCGGCGACTGCAAGGGCGCTGTTTCGATCAAAGCAGCTGTGGCAATCCAGTAAAATCTCCACCCCAGGGCCGACGGCGGACCGGAGCGCCGCCACCCTGGCGATCCCTAGTTTCGCCGCGGCTAATAAATCCTTGGTGGTGTTTCCAGAATCGATGTCGTCGAATGGGGCGCATTTGACCATAGTGAATCCCCGCTCCGCGGCTTTCTGCCCGGCTTGGCCGAATGCTTGCGGCGACCGGTTTTCACCCAGCAAAGACCGGTTGATGTTGGCATAGACCGGCACGCTGTCCTTCGGTTCACCGCCCAAGGCCCTAATCAAGCCAACGCCGTTTCGGCGCGCTTGGAGTCCGGTAATCGCAGAACGGAGGCAACTAACGGCAGTTGCCACAGGCCTGTCGCTTTGTAGTTGGAAAGTTTCTATTCCCAACGCTTCCTGGACCTCGGATTCGCTCTCGATCCCGGCGCCCTTCAGCGCCTGAAATGACTCTCGTAAATGCTCGATAACCCGTCCCGTTGACCCGCCGCAGGTAATCTCGACCAACTCGGCAGCGTTCCCATCGGAAATTTCCGCGAATGCCCATCTTGTCCGTTCGGTCACGTCGATAGAGCAAAACCTGATGGTTTGAAGCCGTATGGAACTAACCAAATTTCAACTCCGCAGCACAAAGGCCAAAGATAGTCCAATTGAGCCCTTTTACCACCTAACATCGGCGCTTGGCAACTACCTTCAGGTTTGGAATTTCAAACAGGCCCTTAGCGAAACGGTGGCGGTTCATCCTATCGAATCATGGATAAACCGGCCCCTGCGACGTAACATCGGCCTCGACTTCAAAGCGCTACACCTGCTTTTCCAATGGCCATCGCCAGGAAGTCGCTTGAGCCGGCAACGGCTCGGTTCCAAAAAATAAAGACCATTGGCGCAGGCTCGCCGTGTTATAGGACAGGAAACCATGCGGTTTGGCCATTTCTTTTATCCCATGAATTTCGACCCTTCTCGGGATTACGAAGCCATTGAGGAATGCCTTGTTGAAGCCGAACTGGTGGAGCAACTGGGATTTGACGCCATATGGATCGCGGAGCACCACTTCATCGGGGAGACGGTATATGGCGACCCGTTGGTGTTCGGCGCGGCGGTGGCGGCCAAGACCAGCAGAGTAGCTCTGGGCCTGGGGATAGTAGAGATGGCTTTACATAACCCAGTTCAGTTGGCCATTCAAACTGCCCTTCTAGACAACCTATGCCAGGGGCGATTGATAGTCGGCACGGGTCGCGGGTCCAATTACAACGCTTTCGAATATGTTGGTTTCGGCACGAACGTCGCCGAGGGACGAAAACGGTTGCTGGAGGCCGAGGATCTGTTGGTCAAAGCCTGGACCACGGAGAATCTGGATTATCAGGGAGAGTTCTGGCAGGTATCATTTCCATCTGTGCGCCCGCGGCCCTACCAAAAGCCCCATCCTCCGCTGGCGCGGGCCTGCCTGAGCGATGACTCCATAATCAGCATGGCCCAAATAGCCAGGCCGGTCCTTTTCCGTGGCCGCTCCATAGAGGCGGCGGGCCGGTCAATCCGGTTGTACCGCGAGACGATGCAATCTTCAGGATTGGATGAGGCAAGCGTCGAAAACGCATTGGACAATTCGTGGTTTTGGTACGAGTCACACCTGGCCGAGACTGATGACGAGGCCTTGAACGGATTTCTGACCGCGTCTGGGCGGGCTGGTAAGCATGTCGCGGAGATGCGGGAGCGCTGGAACCCAAAAGACCAGGAAGCAGCCACCGCCGGATCGCCCTTGCCGCGTTCCGGCTATGGGGCCACGCCAACCCCGCCGCCAACGAAAATCTGATCGGCTCTCCCAGCCGGGTAGCCGATCAGCTTCATTTGCTCAGCGAAGCAGGGGTTAGGAATCTGATCCTGACCAACCGGGGCCTGATGTCCAAGGAAGAAACCGAAACGTCCCTGAGGCTGTTGAGCGAAAAGGTAATGCCTCAGTTCCGCTAGATCTCTTTCTCGCTTTCTCCAGGCCTGGCTACACCATTTACCGGAACTTGGGCATCACTTCTTTGGCGAACAATTCCATTGAACGCATGACCTTTTCATGTTTCATGCTGCCAAAGGACATACTGGCGCCAAAATACTCGATATCGTGTTCTTTCTGTAATTTTCGGATACGCCGAACGCATTCGTTCGGCGTGCCGAAATAGGTCGTGGTTTGCAACTCGGACTCGTAGCTGGGCGGGTCCGCCGGCCGGGTGCGGACCCAGTGGTCGAGATCCACGTTGATTTCTCCGCCGTGGGTGAGGGTACGGCGGTAACCGCCGAGGTCCCGGACCCAAGTCAGCGACTCCCGGGGGTATTCCCTGGCTTCCTTTTCGTCCTCCGCCAGATACACGAAACGGAATAAGGCATTCGATCCATGTTGGCGGGTTTCCCAACCGCGGCGCAGCGTTCCTCGTAAAGGCTGAAAAGGCCAAGGTTATCCGCCTCCGGAGTTGAAAAGCTGGTAAGGATTGGCAGGTCCCTGGAAACGGCCACGTCTACGCTTGCGGCGGTGCGTGATACCGCCAGGAAGACCCGCGGATGCGGTTTTTGCAACGGCGAAGGCGCCAGGGTCACGCCATCCACATTGTAGTACTCGCCGTTGTAACTAAAGCGGCTGGTTGTCCACAGGCCAAGGATAATGTCGAGAACTTCCTGGAACCGCTTGTCTCGCGATTGAAATTCGATGTTGAAGTTTCCGTATTCATAATCCGCCGAGCCGCGTCCGACACCCGAAATCGATCCGGCCGTTGCTCAATACGTCCACCATCGCGCTCTCTTCAGCCAGCAAGATTGGGTTGTGGAAGGGCAGAACGCTGACGCCGGTGCCGATACGGATTTTGTTTGTCCGCGCGGCTAGGTAGCTAACTATGGGCATTAGGGACGGGAATATGCCGTAACGGCTGGAATGATGCTCCGCGATCCAGACCGACTCGAAGCCCATCTCCTCGGCATATTGGACCTGCTCGACCGCCTCGCCGTATATCCTGCTTTGGGCTTTGGCGTCATTCTCGGTCCAAGACGCCAGAATAAACAAGGCAAACTTCATTTGTGTTTTGATTCTCCTTCCGGCACGTTGGGAATTATCGTCCGTGCCCCCCATGCAAGCTGAACTTAGCGCCAGGGCGGCCTTATTAAACCTCAAAATCGGCTGCAAAAGAAGCCAGGGCGCCGGGCCGGGTCCAATTCCGGAGATCAGAGGGCGAATGGAACGGCGCCAAGCATTGCCTGCCGACACAGAGATAAGCCGCCGAGGGTCCGTCTCAGGGAAATCCTAGAGGTCTGGCCGGAAAGCCATTGGCCGGGTTTCGCGCTACGCCAGACAGACGTATTAGAGTCTTATGTGGCATGATAGTGTCCGTAATACAGTTCAAAAACCCACTGTTACATCGCTAATCGTCGCTAAGAAAACGACGACTTGGGGAGAATCGGGGTTTCCGTCCGAGTTTCTAGGTTCGCCACCGTTTCAGACTCATTCACGGGATCCAGAACCTGAACCACCCAACCTGGAGTTTTGGCTCTTAACGCGGCTTTGACCAATCCTTTGGTTGTCCTATGGGCGCCGTCACCGACTACCACTAGGTGGACCGGTCCGGAATTCATTGTGCGCCGAGCTCTGGCCCAGGCTGAACCCGCTGGCAGGAAAAGCCGTTCCTCGTCCTGTTCCATCCTCAGAGCGCCGGACGGTCCGAGGTAGCTTTGGCCCGGCACGACCTCACTGAATGAATTCAAAGTGGCCTTGGCCGTATCCAGATACCGCTCTTCCCCGGTAATGACCTCCAGCGCGGTCAGCGCCTCGGACAGAAGGGCGTTTTCCAGCACCGGCTTCAATCCTGCCATGGGGGTTTCCGACTGGCTCGCGTCATAGAACCCGCCGTCAGATGCGCTGAAAAGGCTTTCAATTGCGTCAAACACCGCGACGGCCCGTTGAAGCTGAGTCTGGTTGCCGGTGGCTTGGTAAAGATCAAGAAAGGCGCCCAGGGCGTGTACGTGGTCGGCTAGGAATCGCGCCGGCCCCGGGTTTTCCGTCAAGGTGTGGGGCAATCCCAGGCTTTCGCTTCGGAACTCGGTCCAGAAGGTTTCAAGGATGTGGGCTGCCTGCGTCAGGTAAGCCCGTGTTCCAAGCACGCCAAAAGCGCTGACCAGGGAGCTGGCGGCCAGGGCGTTCCAGCCCGTGTACAGCGTGGCGTCAATGGATGGTTTCTCGGCGGATTCTCTGTTGATCCAAGGAAGCCGGTAGTACTTCTCGCCGGCGTCCTGGCTGGCCCTGAACAAGCCGGTGACCGGGTCAGGGAGCGTGGTCAGGAGGTAATCGAGAGCTCCCAATGCGGCGTTTTTATAAGCTGATTTGCCGGTGACCTGCAAAGCCGTGAGGTACGATGAAACGGCTCTGGCATTGGTGAGCAACATTTTTTCGTAATGGGGAACCTTCCAATCGCGGGACACAGAATACCTGAAAAAACCACGGTCTTTGTGGTCGAACAAACCGTCGAATATGCCATCCAGTGTGCGGCAAGCCATGTCTCGCAAACGCCGCTCGCCGCTCCGCTGATAGAGGCTCAGCAGCAGATCGATGCCGTCCCAGGGTGGCTGTTTGGGCTCGCCGCCAAAGCCTCCGAATGAAGGGTCGTAAAGGTCTTGAAGCCTTTGGATCACCGCTCGGTCGGCAGCGCCCTCTTGGCCATGTGGCGGCCCATCAGCCGGCGAATCAACTGGCGGAGCAGCGTGGGAGTGATTCTGGTACGACGACCTGGCCCGCTGTAGAAGCTGGACCATCTCGTCGGGAGGGGTATAGATCCTCCCTTCCAGCACCGCACCGTCGCTGTCGAGGATGGCGAGAGACGGAAATCCGCCCTGGTTGTACCTGGCCGACAGATCGGGCCTTTGGTCCACGTCCACCCGAACGGGAATGAAACCCTGGTTGACCAAGTCAATGACTCTGGGGTCCGAATATGAGGTCTGGTCCATCACGTGGCACCAGTGGCACCAGGTGGCGGTGAGAGCGAGAAGCACCGGTTTGGCCTGGGCTCGAGACGCCGAGAAGGCTGGTTCGCCCCATTCGGTCCATGCCACGGAACTTATCGACGATTCACCGGTCATTAGGGTCTCCTGAGCAAATTCCAGCGCACGGGCTTATTAGCGGCCGTTTTGAAAACCCGCGGCATCAAACCAGGCGCTTGCCAACCAATATCACGACTTTTTGGATTCGGTCAAGCAGCTTGAAGGAAGCCGGTGCCATTCAGGCAGAGGGCTAATCTACCAATCTGAACTTTTTTACGATATTGTTGCGGGTGTCTCCTACGTACAGATCACCGTTGCTGTCGAATGCCAAGCCGTGGGGGCCAGAAAAGGAGCCGGGCGCAAGCTCGGATAGGTATTCCCCTTCTGAATTGAAAATCTGCACCCGGGAGTTCTCAACCTCGGCGACGTAGAAGTTGCCCATGCCGTCGATGGCGATGCTGGTCGGAACTCGAAATTGACCAGGTTTATCGCCCTCAATGCCCCACATAGCCAAGAAATCTCCGGTTCGAGTGAATTTCAGGACCCGGCTGTTCCCACGGTCGACGACCCAAACGTTGCCGTCGCCGTCGACTTTTATGCCCGTTGGATTCACAAGCTCGCCTGGCCCCGTGCCATTCAGCGCCAAGGCATCCAAATAGCCGCCGCCGGAGTCGAAAATTTGGACACGGCCGTTGCCCCAGTCGCTCACGTAGAGTTTGCCGCCGACGTCGGCGGCGATAACCATGGCCGAAAGAAATTCTCCATCACCGGATCCTACCGAGCCCTAGGAGGTTAGCCATTCGCCACCAGCGTTGAATTTTTGCACACGATGGTTGCCACTCTCTGAGATGTAAAGATTGCCGTCCCTATCGATGGTGATTCCAGTTGGATTTTTGAATTGGCCGTCTTCGTTTCCCTCGGAACCCCACTGGGCCAACAGCGCACCGCCGGAGGTGAATTTTTGGACCCGGTTTCCCCGGAACTCGGTGACGTATACGTTGTCCGAGGAATCGATGGCGATTCCATTGGGGGAAGTGAAGCTGATCCCATCGGCGAGCGCATTGCCCCAAATAGCCACGTTTTCGTATACGGGAATCCCGCTCCTGAGTTCATCCGCCGGAGCTGTTGTTGGATCAATGGTTGCTGTAGGGATGGCGGGGATGGCCGTCGCTGGGATGCCTGTGGGCGGGATAGGCGAGGCCGAAGCCGGCGTGGATGGGATGGACAATGCTGTAGGACTTATCAGAGTCGAAGCCGTCTGCCGCGTAGGCGATTCGTTCTGCCCGCACGCTAGAATTGCAACCGCAAAGACCACGGCTATAAAAAGCAATCTCGGCAGGTGGATCATTCTACCCTCAATGCCAGGCGTGATTACTTAAGCGGCGGCACAGCCGGGCGAGGCCGCTGGTCATGAACCCGCGGCTGGCGGGAAAGGCCGGCTGGGAATCTCCCGGCGCAGCACCGGGGCCATCTCGCTCTGGAACAACTCCAGCGTCGCGCGGTGCTGTGCCGGGGTGAGGCCAGCCCCATCGGCGTTCACATGAGTCACCTCGTGTCCCATCTGCTCGTGGTACCGGTGGACCTTTTCAATGATTTGCTGCGGGCTGCCCACCAAGGCCGAACTCCGCTCGATCGCGTCCTCGACGGAGTGAAAGACCGGCGTGGAGCCCTGCCTGCGCATCGCCGCCAACCGGGCCTCAAAAATGGGCCGGTATGTCGCGATAGCGTCCTGCGATTCCTTGGCGCAGTAGTAGCCCGCGGTTCCGGTGCCGACCAACGCTTCGGCTGGGTCGCGGCCATAACCGGCCCAGCGTTCCCGGTAGTAGTGGACCAACGCGGCGTAAGGCTCGATGGGATTGGTGACATTCGCCGAGTACAGGGGGTCGCCCCACTTGGCGGCCAAGTCGACGGAAGCCTGGCTGGTCGCGCTGCCGTGCCAGACCCGAACCGGCTGCTGCAACGGCCGCGGCCATGTCTCGGCCTCGTCCAGCGAAGGGCGGAACTGGCCAGACCAGGTCACCTTGTCCTCTCGCCACAGCCCGCGGAACAGTTCATACCCCTCGCGGTTGCGCTCCCATTGGTCCTCGTCGGTGACATGGAACAACTGAGCCTGGGCCGCCCCGTTGCCCTTGCCGATAATCAGATCCAGCCGTCCCCCGCAAAGGTGGTCGAGGGTCGAGTAGTCCTCGAACGCCCGAACCGGATCGAGCAGGCTCAACGTCGTTACCGTGGTGAATAGCCGGATTGAAGATGTCCGCGCGGCGATGTGGCTCAAGATCACCGGAGGCGACGACGAAAGGAAAGGGCGTTCGTGCCGCTCACCAACGCCGTATCCGTCGAAGCCCAGCTCCTCAGCGAGGACCGCGTTATCGACGACCGAGCGCAAGCGTTGGGTGGTGGAGGCTTGGATTCCGGTGATGGGATCGGGAGCATATGGTATGAGGGTTATGGCCAGGAACTTCATGCGGAACCTCTCATTCGATTTACCCTCAAACTACGCTGAGATTTGGGGCTGCGTGTTGCCCGACGTGGCACCCTGTCGGCTCAGGTTGCCGCTTGCTGGGATGCTACGGCCGCCTCGGGGTCGTTGGCTCTCAAGGCGAAGTAATCGATCTTGGGCGCGTATATGTCCAGCAGCCGCCGCAGCTCCACCACCGGCGTCATGTGTTCGTCAACCCGCAGATCAACCCTGGAGAGGGTGTCCGGTCCGAAGACCAGCAATGCAGCCGAGTGGTATGGCGTGGCGTCCTGGGCTTCCCCGCCGGCCTCTTGCCCAGCTTCAAGCGCCCGCATCAAACGCTCCTCCAAGTTCAGTTGAGGGGCCTCCAGGAATATCGCGGCCATGGCTTGGACTACCTCTTCTCCCACCAGCCCGTTGCCAATGGCCACGTGGTCCCGTCCGGCGATATGCCCGGCCCAAGGGTTATTCCTGGCGCCGGTCCTGGCGGCCGAGTTCCCTTGGCTGTCCACCAACCCCAGCTGGCGCCGCTCGATGTAGGGATCGCTATCCTCCAATTGCCGGAGAGCTGCTGTGGCGGAATAACCCAACCCCATTAGCCTCAGGGCAAAGGGCCCCAGCCTGGGGTCGGTCGTAGCCTGGGTGGCAACCGCTCCCACCGATGGCTTTACGTACGGGCAACGAGAACCGACCGAGATATCGCTAGTGGTGATCGCCACTCCCAACATTCCGGTTCGGGCGCAACGCCCTAGAATCGAAAAGGTATGAAACTCGATGCCTGGGAACGCGTCCATTCGCGGCCTCCTGATGGTTTGTGGAGAATGTTTCCCGGCGCCGGTTACGACTGCTCGGCGCCGCATACGTCCAGAGCGGTAAGGGCCAAGACCTTGGCGCACTGAACCATCTCGCTGATAATGACGCAGCTGTCGTCCTCGCCTTCGCTGCCTCGGACCACCGCGGGTCCATAAAGCAAACAGGGAATCCCCGCGTTCCAAAGATGGCAGGTGTCGTTGGCCGTGATGAGTAGGGCAACACGGCGCCAATCGCCTTGGGTGGATCTCCGGTGACCATTGTGTGGCTGCGGGCCACGGCTTGGACTATCTCCGAATCCTGAGGTACGTCCAAAGGGTCCATGACCAAACGCCGCCTGCCCTTGAAGGATTCCGGTGGCGGGATTTCGATCTGATAGTTTAGCTCCGGATCTTCAGCCTGCAACGGGTCCAGGACCCGGCGGATGTCGGCAACGATGCCCTCAACCGTCTGACCCGGCACGAAATGGACATCAACGAAGATTGTGCAAACGTCGGGTATGTATGGCGGCTCCACCAAAATGTAATCCTGCCCTAAGCCGCCGATGACGCTGCCCACGTTCAGCCTGGGCAGGTCGGGCATATCCGCGCGTGGCTGGTAGGTGAACTCAACGCGCCGCAACGCGCCGATCACGCCGGTCATTTTTTCCACGGCGTTCACGGTGGTTTCAAGCTGGCGGATGTGTCCCGTCACGCCATAGGTGTGGATGGCCATATGCACGATGCCGGCATGGACGGTGACCAGGTTGCCAACTCCAAATGGTTCGGCCACCACCGCCATGTCCGTGCGAAAGCCGCTGCCCATCAAGAAGTGGGTCCCTTCTCCACCCTGGGTTTCCCCAACCACGCAAGCGGTCACCAAGTCGCCCTTCAGCCGGACGCCGGATTGGCGCACCGCCTCCGCCGCCATGATGATGCTGGACAGACCGCCCTTCATGTTCTGAACCCCGTGGCCGTATAGGCGGTCTCCTTCCACGACAGGAACCCTGGGGTCGCGGCGCCAGCGACGGGTCAGGGAGTTGATATCAGTGTGGCCGTTCAACATCAGGCTGGGGCCGCCGCCGATCCCCTTCAGGGTCGCGATGGTCTGGAACCGCCCGGGCTCCACTTCCTGAAGGTCAACCTCGTATCCGCGGAGCCTGAAGAAATCAGACAGGAAAGTGGCCACGGGAGTCTCTTCCAGCTTGAAGCTGGGAATCCGAATCAACTCGCTGGCCAAGTCTACGACGGTTTTTTCGTCGACTTGGCTAATGACCTTCAGAATTTGTTCCCGGTCCATTTTGGGTCCCTTTTTCGACATACGGCCCACGGCGCCCGCCACGCTCCAATCTACCAGCGGGACAACACAGTGGTCTCGCTCGGGAGGTTTTCCAGCAGATCCGATTTCGGGAATGGGTGATTGGTCAAACCCCGGCCCAACTACCAACCGTTATTCGACTATCTAATGGGCTCCAACTGGCTAATGGGCGCCAACTGGGTTAGCCGTCCGCCACCTCTACGACGCACTCGACGATCACCGCCGTTCCGCCGGGCAAGGCAGCCATCCCGGGCGCCGACCGGCTGTGACGGCCATTGTCGCCAAACAGCTCCACGAAAAGGTCCGACGCGCCGTCCACCACTTTGGCCTGCTCCCCAAAATCGGGGGCGCTGTTAACGAACCCCACCACCTTTAGAATGCGGCTGACCCGGTCCAAATCTCCCAGTTCCGCTTTCATGCGGGCCAACAGATTCAACGCGCACCAGCGGGCTGCTTCGTATCCTTGTTCCGTGGTGAGGCCGGCGCCCAGCTTGCCGACGATTCTCGTGCCGTCGTCGCGCCGGGAGCCCACCCCTGCCATCCACATGATGTTCCCGCTGCGGGTGGCGGCCAGATAGTTTCCTGCTGCATCGGGCGGCGGAGGCAACCGGTGGCCCATCGCGGCGAGCTTTGCTTCAGTTTCCGGCATGGGGTTCACTCCCTGTGAATGGAATACGGTGAAATGGGCCCACCATGGATAGGCAGATCAGTCTCACTTTGCCTCGTTAATGCATTGCTCCAACAGCTCCAAGGCCGCTTTAGTAAAGACCCACATGTTGGCCTCCCGGTCTGCGCTGCCGGTTTCCACGGTGAGCGATTTTTCCACCGGTCCCGAAACCGCGAAGCAGGCATGACCCGCCGAATCTCCGTACCGGTTTCCGGTGGGCCCGCTGGCGCCGGTCTCACTCAAAGCCCAGGTGGTGTCCATGGCTTCGCGCACGGTTTTTGAGTTGAGTTGGGCGTAAGGTTCCGAGCTAGCCCGTATCCCCTCCATGGCGCTGTCCGGCACTCCCAGTAAAGCTTTGTGGGCAACCCGAGTATACGAGACTGCTCCACCCCGAAAATAGGCCGAAGCTCCGGGGATGGAGACCAAAGCAGCAGAAATCAGACCGCCGCATGATGATTCGGTCACCGAGAGAGTGTCGCCCCTTTGCTTTAGCAGTTCGCCCACCGACGCCGCCAATGGATTCAGATCTGGCATTATCTCCTCCTGCATTCCACTTTCGAATTCGCAGCGCTATTCTACCCCATTTGGCGAGGGCGGCCTTCAATCACACAGCAGAGACTTATGGGCAGGGCCAAAAAAATTGAAACATCCGATGTGGGCGTAAAGTATTGCATCTCGAACCATGTTTGTGATATAACTTCGCAAGTCTCAACAAGAAGTTGTTGGGGCTCTTTTTTGGGCCCCTGTTATTTAGACCAAAAGCCCCGGCAAACAGCCGGGGCTTTTTTGCCGGGCGCAAGGTTGACCAAGGCCCCGGCGCAAGAAATTGTTCGACAGGCTCAGGATGGCCCATCTTAGGCGATCTTCGGAAACCGGCTAAGCCATCACCCGGCAGAAGAACTCCAGGGCATTGCCTCCCACCGATTGATTCTAGTCTCAACGAGAAATTTTTGAAACATCCGATGTGGGCGTCAAGTATTGAATCTCGAACCATGTTTGTGATATAATATCGCAAGTCTCAACAAGAAGTTGTTGGGGCTCCTTTTTTGGCCCCTGTCATTTGGACCAAAAGCCCCGGCTGCTTGCCGGGGCTTTTTTGCCGGGCGCAAGGTTGACCAAGGCCCCAGCGCAAGAAATTGTTCGACAGGCTCAGGATGGCCCATCTTAGGCGATCTTCGGAAACCGGCTAAGCCATCACCCGGCGGAAGAACTCCAGGGCGTTGCCTCCCACGAGCTTTTTCACGTCGGTGTCGGAATAGCCCCGGCCGATCAATCCTCGGATGATGTTTTTTCCGTCGGCGGGGGACTCCAGCCCGTTTAGATACGGCGCTGGCAGCAGGCTGGGGTCCCTTCCCAGCATGACCCGGTGAAACGCCACGTGGTCGCCGATGTTGGTGTCGGTCCCGATGCCCACGTGGTCTACTCCCACCAAATTCACCATGTAGTCATAGTGGTCCAGGACGCAGTCTATATCTTGCTCCGGGTCGTCGCTTAGCGCGTTGGGCACTGCGGTGATGGCGATGACGCCGCCCTTTTGGGCGCAGGCCTTCAACTCCTGGTCGTTCCGCGTCCTGGCAGTGGGGCGCAGCGTGTAGGCCGCGTTGTGGCTGAAACTTACCGGGACCTGGGAGAATTGGATGGCGTCCATGGCTGTTTGGAAAGACGCATGGGACACGTCTATGGCCATTCCCAGCCGGTTCATACGGTCCACCACCTCAATGCCAAACTCACTGAGGCCCCCGTCGTTTCGCTCGTTCTGGCCGTCGCCGATAAAATTCTTGCGGTTGTAGGTCAGCCCGGCCAACCGGACTCCCATGGCGTAGAACATATCAAGATGTTCCAACTCGCTGCCGATGGCCAAGTGCTCCAACGTGGGCATGTAGCCTACGACGCCTTGCTGCTTGGCGGCCTCTATCCCGGCGGCGTTGGTCACCAATACCGCCTGGTCCGTTTGGTTGAGGTCCGACAGCATCAACGCCACTTCTGTTTGAAGGTCGTCGAAACGCGTGTATGACATATCGTGGGTATTCACAAACCCGCGAAAGGCGTTGGACGTGGTGACCGCCGCCCATCCGCCGTGCTTGACTGCCTGGTACCCCCAACTGTATCTGTTGCTCCGCAGCAGTTCGATCAACCGTTCCATGTCTTCGGGGCATACGAACGGATGTTGGTGTAGGTCCACCATCACGGCTTCTTCTTCAAGAGCCTGGAACCGCCGTTCCTGTAGGGCGTCAAGGGACACGATCATGGAAGGAACGCGCCCGATCTCCTGAGCCAGGGGTATCTGGTTTGTTGTCATAAACGCCTCATCTGGTGGTTAATATCGATATGCCGTCTTTACTCATTTTGCCGGAAGCGATTGAGCGAAGTCCACACCGCGTTGGACCCACTGTTTGAGGGACTCGTCTTTTTCGGTTCCCTCTGAATCAACGTAGACAAAGCCTTTCATAGGCCGCCCGGTAAAATCCATGGGCCGGGCATGGGGCTGGGACAGGGCGTCGTCCAGTCCATTGGGCCCTACTCGCACCATCAGATCGTCACCTGTGACACCGACGGACATGTTCCCTTTCAACATGAAGGCAATGCCGCCGAACATTTTTCTTTCGACAACGCCTTCGTGACCGCCCATAGCGGCGCGGATGCGCAAAGCCAGCTCTTCGTTAAAAGCCATTAGCTTTTCTCCCAAATGATTCCCTAGACAGCTAGTCGCCGAGCACTGCGATAGCGTCGATCTCAATCAATAGATGGGGTTCCGAAAGGGCGGCCACCCTCACGCGGGTGCTGGCCGGCAAGTTGTCTCCGAACATCTTGACCCTGGCGGCTTGGGTCGCGGCAGTGGCGGCCGGCGAATTGTCCATGACGAAGTTGGTGATCTTCACAACGTTGTCTAGAGTTCCGCCTTCCGTTTCAACAATATGCTTGATTCGTTGAAAGATGGCCTCGGTTTGCTGGCCGATGTCGCCGAATTCGGCATCTGTGTCCCTGGCCAGCGCCCCTGAAAGAAACAACAGGTTGCCCACCCGAACCGCTTGGGGATGCGTGCCTTTTTGTAGAGGAATCCCTTCGTAATTGTTCCTTGTGATTTCCATAGGTTTTCACCTGAGCCGTTGTCTTTGACACCTAGCGTCAATCGGCCTTACCGCTTGAACAAACTTCCGTCGCGACGATTATATGCTATAGCAGACACGGTGGCTTGAATCGGAGTTTTGGCGGTGGTGCCCGACAGAAGACCGGCTTGCTCTAGTGACACGCCGGTGAAACGCTGGATAACGAATACTAGCGCGGTTGGGAGATCCCAATTGGCCTGAGACTTGCAATAGAAACGATGTTGGGTTGAAGAAGGAATGTCGAATGACCACAGGGAAGTTTATCCCTGTGGCTGCCGTAATCTTCGCGTTCGTTCTGGTGACTTCGGGTTGTCAGGCCGTGGAAGAACTTCCCGTGGCGCTTGAGGCGCCATCTGCCGGCGCACCAATCTTGGAGGCAGTCGTCTCCCAGCACCCACAAACGCCCTGCCCGCTGCAAACGCCTCAGCGGCGCCATCCGGCCACCTCAGTTTGCGTTCCTAGACTGCCTCTGTCAGAATAAATTTCGCCGTATCTTGCTTGCGGGGATTTCCCCAGTCTGGGCTTTAAGAAGGAGAATCACCTGATGGACAACCAACTTGTGGTCCTGAAGGAAAAACCGGTTGCCCAATACATGATCGCGGGTTGGAGACGCCAATGGTCAGACGGAGGATCCATTTCCAGCGGCCTGCCGCGGTACCTCATCAATAAGCTAAACGCCAAGGAGATAGGCCAGCTAGGGGAAGAAGTCGCCCGCCAATGCTACCCTTTTCAAGTCCCCGGCACCCACGACGTTTACCGGCCCCGAGTGGCGTACCAGGACGGGTTGCCGACTCAGGATATGCACCGCCGGAACTATTTCTACGATGCGGGCAACGGTCTGATCGTTTTTCTAGGAGAGGAACCTTGGTTCCGAATCGATATTTACGCCCAGGCGTTTTTCCAGGCCGTGAGGGAGCTGGGCATCCAACAAACGGTGGCGGTGGAAGGCTATAACGGCGCCGCGCCCCCAGACTTGGAGCGAAACGTCAGCTGCATCTATAGCCAACCCCGAATGAAAGAAGAGTTGGAGAAGTACGGGCTCAGGTTCTCCAATTACGGCAGCCAAGGCAGAAACGGGCCCACCATCGGGATGGCTCTAAACTCCATTGCCCACGACGAACACCCGGACCTGGACGTATTTCGCTTGGGGGCGATGGCGCCCATGTACCCGTTTATGAGCACTAATAACGATCCCGTCGGCATCGCCAGGGACCATCGGGCGTACTACGCCATCATGAAGCGGCTGAAATCCATGTTCAAGCTCGACATAGACTTGGCGGAATTATTGTCCTTGGGGGAGGCCGAGTCGAATCAGTTACAGGATACCCTGGAGCGAATCAGTTCTTCCAACTCCAAAGCCAAGGAAATCATAGACCGGGCGCGGGCAGACTACGTAGTGACGCCCTTTGAAGAATCGGTGGAACTGGACCCGGAGCTGGACAAAACCCTTTCAGACATACTTAAAAACATGCCGGAAGAGCCCGAGGAGATTTAACTCCCGCCTATATGATCTTGGACCAGTCCTCTAGACGAGACCCTCCGCGGCTGCGGCCTTTTCAATGATCTCCCACCCATCCGTGACTCCCGGCACGAATGACGAACACCCTTCGGCGTCCAAAACCGTCTTCCCCAGGGGGTCACCGTAGTCAACCGCCAAGAACGCCTGCTCTACTTCACGGTACAGGTCCGGCTCCATCTCTGCCTGGGCCGTGAAACAGCAGTGGCTGTATCCTGGGCTCGACCAGAATATTCGCACCTGGCCTCCGTGCAACAGCCCTTCACCCGCCATGACTTCCAATGTCCGCTCGCTCACCGAACCGGCATCGTAATCACCGTTGACGACCCTTTCCACTACGTCTCTTTCATCCGACCGGGTCTGGGACTCGCGTTCTTCGTAGAATGTGCTCAACGACAGGTCTTCTTTGGGGTTGACTCCCATCTCTTTCAAAAAATGAAGCGGCAGCAATCCGGCCTGTTCGGACGAACGGCGGCCAAATGCAAAACTTCTGCCCTTAAGGTCTTCCACCGAGGAAATATCTGAATCTTGGCGGGTAATGAAGTGGGTCATGAAATTGATGTCTACGTCCCGCATCGCAATGACCTTGCAGGGTTCAGAGATGAGCCGCTTGATCTTCACGTAGCCCAGCGGGCCGTTCCACGCCAGGTCGATCTCCCCGGACACGAAAGCGTCGATCATTGCGTCATAGTCGGAGTAGAGGACCCAGTCCATCTGGATCCCCCGGGCGCTAAACAATTTCTCGAGCCCTTGGAATACCGTCATGTGGGATGGGGATGCCACGCCTCCTAACCTAACCATGACCACCTCCGGCAAAGGCTGATTCTCGAACTCTGCAAACCTTCTTTGCAAGCGCTTGGATTATAATCACTGCAAGGCGTTTCCGGCAATCACGTCCACTGACACCGGGCTCATTTGCAAAGGCGCCTCCAACGCCTGTGGAAGATCCACGCGCACAACCACGGGATAAGTGACCACGCCTCTTTCGGTTCTGGGGGCGGTGGCTACAAACGTGACCTCTCCGGTGAATTCTCTTCCCGGTATCGAATCAATGGTCACCTGGGCGCTAGCGCCGGCCTGAACCCGCAAGATATCTGTCCCGTCCACGGCGCCGCGCACCTCCACCACCGACTGGTCGATTATCTCCAGTATTCGGGATTCATCGTTGACGTCGTCATCCGGGTCCACGTTGATTCTGGAAACCGTGCCGGAGAATGGCGCCCGGATGGTGGCGCCATCCAAATCCTCCCGCGCGTCGCAAAGCGCCGATATTGTCTGCGCGACCTGAGCCTCCAACAGCCCCAAATCGACGGCTTCCGGCCCCAGGGCGAGTTCCCGGGCGAGTTTTCTGGATTTCTTCGTGGCGCCGATCAGCTCTTCCGAGGTCAATTGGACCTTCTTCTCCCTCAGGGCCAATTCCATCTTGTCTTGTCCTGTCAGCAGGATCGACAAGTCGTCCCCGGCATGGGCCAGAGCGCTGTTGGCCGCTTCCAGGCTTGCTTCCAAGACGGCGCGCTTTAATGGATCGGGACCGATGGACAATCTGTCCACTTCCCGGGTGGCGCCGGTCAGGTCCTCGGTCAGGAGGCGAACCTTGGACTCAACCGAAGCTATCTCAAGGGGATCAGCGCCAGATTCCATCGCAGCCAAGGCCTTTTGCTCAGTGGCCAACCGCGCTTGACCACCGGCCAGCGAGTCCATCTTCGCCTGCAATTCCACCGGATCCCCCGCCGCCTTCGCGGAGGCTAGGGCTGCTTCCGCTTCAGCCACCTGGACCGTGGCGGCTTCGGTGGCTCGCCGCTGGCGGTCGATCGCCCCAGAGTTGATGCTGACTCGGGTGTCGTCCAGGGCCTGCCTTGCGGATTTCAGAGCAGCCGCGGTCACTTCGACGCCCGAAGCAAGCCTGCTTCTCTCCAACGCGTCAGGGCCTTCTTCCAATTCATCTTGGTCGTTGACGGCCGAGTTAAAATCGGCCCTGGCCACCTCTACCTTGGCTTGTAACTGTTGCAACTCCAGGGTTTCTTGCCCCTTCGTCTCGGAGTTGCTCCCGGTTGGATCCTGCAGATCGCCCAGGTCACGCTTTGCTTTGTCCAGATTCGCTTGGGCTAGTTCCATGCCTGTGGTGAGCTGCTCGCACCAGTCCAGCAATGGCTCAGACCGGAAATCCCGGCATCTTAACGTTCCGGTAATGAGCGAAAGCGATGTAAGGTCGGACCGGGATAAGGTCAGCGCGTCGCTGGTTGACACTTCTATTGCTTGAAGTTCAGCTAAAACTATGGAAACGTTGCTGGGCGGGTTCGGCGCCAAAACCTGTTCCACAATGTACTCATTTAACGCATCGGCGGCGTCGTTATGGTCTTGGGTGGCTTCGGTCACTGTCTGGTTCACCAGCGCCAGTTGGGCCGTACGGCCCCCTTCAAAATCGTCGAAAGCCAGGCGCGCGGCCCTAACAGCGTCTTCAGCATCCACCTTGGCTTGGAGCGCCTTGGCCAGATCATCGGCGCGGGTGGGCGAATGGTCGGCCAGATCATCCAGGGCCTGCTCCAACGCTAGCTCGGCATCGGCCGTGACCCGGCGGGCCGTGGCCAACGCCTGTTGGTAGTCCCTTTGGAAATCCGCCAAATCTTCCTCTGCCCTGCCGGCCGCCAGCTCAGTATCCGCCAACACCTGCAACGCCGAAGCCAGTTCCTGGCTGTAATCCAGACCCAGATTTGCCAGGACCTCCAACGCCCGGTCCAGCGCCAAGTCGGCGGCGGCACGCTGCTGTTGAGCCTGAGCCAACTCGCGCGCCGAGTCCAGTTCAAAATCCACCAGGTCTTCCTTGGCCTGGTCCAGGTCCAACTCCGCTTCTGCCTGAATTTTGATGGCCTGGGCCAACTTGAGATCGAAGTCGAACTGGAAAGCGTTCAGGGATTGTTCAGCAAGGTCGTTGGCCAATGCCGCTTGGGCTTCAATTTGATTTGCCAGGGCCTCATCTTGCTGAAGACCTCTTTTGAAATCCTCCAAGTTTTTCTGGGCTTGATCCAGGGCGACCAGTTGTTGAGCATGGGCTTTTTCCAGCCGGGAGAGCGTGGCAGCGTCCAAGACCGCGAGATCCTCTCCCGCAGACACCTTTTGGCCGGACACGACCGTTATTTCCCCCACGGTCCCCGCTATGCCAAATTTCAGTTCCTCCCGCTTGGGAAAATCAAGGCGGCCTTCTACGGCGATCAACGCCGACCTGGCGCTTACAACCTCGGAACCGCCGCTCTCGCCATTCGCCTGTGGGTCCGCCGCGACGCCTCCGCATGCCGCCAAAAGCAGCAGCAGGACTGCCAGTAAAGGCCGGCAATATAGTCCCTTAAGACCGAAGCTTATCGGTCGTTTAATCATGCTCAACATCAAATGCTTCCAACATCCAGATCACGGTATGAATTCATTAATCCGAATCTCCGCCTACATTCAGGGTCGCACGGCCTGTTCTGCCAAACCTGCCGCCTAATCGGACCAGCCGTCCCACGGTGTTGGGCACCGATTCATGCGCCAGGGTATACACCACGGGCACGACGATCAGCGTCAAGAAAGTGGAGCTGACAAGGCCTCCTATGACCACGGTAGCCAGCTCGGCGCCGATCAGTCCCCCTTCGTTGGCAGAGGACATAGCCAGGGGCAGCAGCGCGAATATCGTGGTGAAGGCGGTCATCAGAATTGGCCTTAACCTGACTTCACCCGCTTCCAAGAGAGCTTCGTATACCTGGAAACCCCGTTCCCTTAATTGCTCCACGAATGTGATCAGCACTATGGCGTTGGTCACCACCACGCCGATCAGCAGCAAAAGCCCCATGAGCGCCGAAAGGCTGAGCGACCGGTCGGTTATCGCCAAAGCGCTCAACGCTCCGACCAACGCTAACGGCAAGCTGAGCACTACCACCATGGGGTTTCGTAGGGAACCAAGACTTGCCACCATCACCAAGTACACCAGGATTATCCCCACGGCCATGGCTAGGAACACGTCTTCAAACCCCTCGGCGATCTGCTCAAAGATCCCGCCGGTCTTGATGCTGACTCCGGGTGGCAAGTCAATGTCCGCAAGTCTTTTATCAAGCTCCGCGCCGACGGCTTGGGTGTCTTCGGCGGTGATGTCCCCGGTTATGGAGGCCGATCGCTCTCCGTCAAATCGGCTGATGGTCACCGGTCCCTTTTCCAGGGCGATTTGGCTGATGGTTCCAAGTTTCACCATACCAAGAGGCGACTGGATGGCCAGGTTGCTCAACTTCTCGATGGCGTCGGCATCATCCCGAAGACCGGTAAGCACTACATCCATGGTCGTGTCTTCCAAATCCACCTCGGAAACGGTCTGGCCAACCAGATAGCGGTTTACCTGCATGGCCACGGCAGCGGCGTTGAGGCCAAACTCGCCGGCCAATTGGGGGTCAACCTTGATCGACACCTCTTCCCTGGCGGAGCTAACGTCGCTGCTTACGTTTATCACCCCTTGAATGCTAGCGACCACGGCCTGAACCTGCTTTGAGGCGCTGGCGATGGAAGAAAAATTGCTGCCGGTCACGGTGATTTCCAACTGGTCGCTGGGAGGGCCGCCGGAGATCTCGGTGACGGTGATGGTGGCCTCCTCATCGCCGGGAAGAAGGTTTCTTATATCTTCCGTGATGGTTTCGGGCACATCCTCCGTCAGGGTGACAATGACGCCCGCCAAATGGAAACCACCAGACCCGCCGCCGCCGGTGAAATCCTGGGTGCCCGCGCCAATGGTAGACTGGTATGCGTCCACCATTCCCTGCTGTCGAAATTGCTCCAGCACTTCTTCCACCCGAACCACCTGCGCGAAGGTTTTGCCCACCGAGGAACCGGTGGGCAGGTCTATGTCAACGGTTATGAACTCAGGCGTCCCGGCGGGAAACAGGGTCGTGGGGATGATCAATGTGAGTCCCAGGCTGGCCACAGTAATCATCAACGCCGCTGAGATGGTGATGAATTTATGACCCAACGTCCAAACCAGCACTGAACCATATATACGCTGAGATAGCCCCAGTTGGGGCTGCCGGCCATCCCCACCATTCGCCGGGTCGTCGGCATCTGGGAAGTCTCCGTGCCTCAGCAATACGACACCCAAGGTGGGGACCGCGGTAAGGGCCACGACCGTCGACGCCAAAAGAGCGAAGCTGACAGACATGGCGAAGGGCGAGAAAAAGGATCCCACCAGTCCTTGAATAAAAGCCAGCGGCATGAAAACAACAACGGTGGTCAGAGTAGAGGAAATGATGGCGGCGCCCACTTCCCGAGTGCCGTCTACCGCCGCCTGGAGGCGATCTTCTCCGGCATCCATGTGGCGGTACATGTTCTCAAGCACAACGATACTGTCGTCAACCACCCTGCCGACGGCTATGGCCAACCCCGCCAGCGTCATGAAATTCAAGCTGAGGTCGGTGAATCCCATGATCAGGACGCCGGTGAGAATGCTCAGAGCGATGGAGACACCTATGATCAAAGTGGGCCGCAAGGCCAGGGTGACTCCTCTGAGCAACCCGGGCCGTAGATTCGCCAAGAAGATGAACACGACGCTGATGGCGAACAAGAACCCCAGGAGACCTTCCCTGAGCAGCGTGTCCAACTGACCTCGAACTTCTGGGCCATCGTTGGTCAAGGTGATTATTTCCACGTCGGATGGAATTCCCTGGACCTGTTCTAGGGATTCCAAAACCTGCTCCGTCACGTCCACCGTGTTGGCATCTGGTTCTTTGACCACGACAATACCCAAACTGGGCTTCTGGTTGGTGCGGGAAATCCTAGCCGCCTTCTCGGTGCTGATCTCCACCGTCGCCACGTCCGAAAGCCTGATGGGGCGGCTGGTTGAAATCCCTTGCCCGTCCTTTTCAAACGCGACCACCAGGTCCCGAAACTCTTGCAACGACCCCAACTTGTGCGAGGTGCGCACCGGGTACGATGTGATTCCGTCGTCTATGCTCCCGGCCGGCCGGCTGATGTTGTTGTCAGAAAGGGCGGCAGCAAGCTGAGACAGGGTCAGACCCAGGTCTTCCAGCTTGGCGGGGTCCGCATTGATCGACACCTGTTCGTCGACCCTGCCTATGACGCCGGCTTCAAATACTCCATCAACGCCCTCGATCTCCGGGATGATCAATTCATCCAAGACCCGTTGCAACGACGGTATATCCCGGTCTCCCAAGACGCTAAATTGCATTATGGGGAAAACGTCAGTGGCTATGCGGCTGACGATGGGGTCGGAAACACTATCTGGGAACCTGACACCGCTGAGGTTGCTGACGATGTCCCTTTCGACCTCTTCCATGTCCCTGCCGAAGTCAAATGTGGCCAGGACCAAGGACATGTTCTCAGTAGAAGACGATTGAATCTCTTGCAGACCGGTCATCCCGGCGATAGCGTCTTCTATCGGGTCGGTCACGTCCCGCACCACGGTATCGGGATTGGCCGACGGGTAGATTGTGACGATGGTGATATTGGGGAATTGAATCTGGGGGAATAACTCCCGCTCCAGATTCTGGTAGGTGTACACACCGGCCGCCAGTATCAGCAAGATCGCCAGTATGGTGACCGAACGCCGGTGGAGAGCTAAACCGGTCAGGAAACTCAAGGCCTACGACCCCTGACATCCGCGCTGGGCGGCCGAACAAAGTATCTCCATGGCGTCCACCACGGTTTGGAGTTCTTCCATGGTCAGCCGGCCAGCCATGCGGGTGAGCCGGAGTTGGTGGATGCGGGAAAACCGGTCCATTTCCTCGCGGCCCCTGGCGGTCAATTGGCAGGTCACCACGCGGCGGTCAGATGCGTCCGGCGCCCGCTCAACCAACCCCTTGTCCACCAACCTGTCGATCATACTTGTAGCCGATGACATGCTGGTGCTCAGGTGCCCCGCGATGTTGCCCATCCGTTCGGGACCTTGACCCAATAGGCAAATAGCCCGGAACTGGGGCATGGTTAGCTCCAATTCCGTCCATTCTTCGTCGGATTCCGGCCTCATTTGCGATGAAAGACGATCCACCAGGTCGACCAATTCTTGGGTAAGCTTATCTTTTGGAGATTCCATAGGCTCACTGCGATAGTTAGCTATACTCTAACTATTATTTCAACACTAATAGCAATAGTCAAGTAAACTATCAGTGTTTATTTAATGAAAATTGCCTGTTATAGCCTTGTTGGTTAGGCCGGATAGTGATTGCAGATAAGTGGATTGAATGACAGAAGGTGGGAATCCGGAAGCGGAAGCGGAAGCGGGAGCGGGGCGGACGGGAAAATGGAGCGCATATCCGGCCCGCACGAGCATCAGATCAACGGTGGCCCATGGCCATGGCGGTGGATTCGTTCATCGAACGCAATCTCAGCATGGCCGCTGTTCCCAGGAATGGGCCGATGGCCAGCATGGCGAAGGCCAAGCCCCACCCTAAAGATTCGGCTACTATGGGCAGCAACCAGATGGGAACGATGGTCAACAAGAAACCCAAACCGGTCTGAAACGCCAGGGCGGTGCCCCGGTAGGCGTCCTCGCTCAACTCGGTCAATCCGGTGGAGAATTGGGCTGAGTCGGCCACCACCGACGCGCCCCAAACCAGGGCGGCCACCGCTATCACCAATCCCCATTCATGGGGGAGGAACCCTATGAACAAAGCGGTTCCACCACTTATAACCATGGCCACGCTCGTCGCCAAAGTGCGGCTAAATCTTTCAGCGAATATACCGGCGGCGACACATCCGGCGGCGCCGGCGATGAAAACCAAGAAGGTGATTAGGCTGGCCAAATCCAGCGATTCGCCAATCAGGCTTTTGGTTCGTAGACCACCGCCAGATAAGAGGATATCCAGGCCCACATGGCGTACAGTTCCCACATGTGGCCCAGGTAGCCAAAGAAGACCATGCGGGTGGCGGGGACCTTGATGGTTTGGATCAAGTAACGGGGGTTGAACTGGCGTGCCCGAACGTCATGGGGGCCATCCTGCACCAGGAAATACACGATTCCTCCGCCCAGGACCGCCAAAATGGAACTCAGATATAAAGTCAGCTCCCATTGGGAAACAAAAACAGATCTAAGCAGGTGGGGCGAGCCTGACCCCAACGTCAGCGCGCCGATCATTACGCCGATGGCTATGCCACGCCCCGACCTGAACCAGCCGGAGGCTATTTTCATCCCTGGCGGATAGACACCACCCAAGAAAAGACCGCTCAGCCACCGCAAAACCACCGCGGTGGCAAACCCGCCGGGCACGAAAACCAGGGCTACGTTGCTGACTCCCGCCAAAACAGCGCAAATGGCGAAAAATTTACGGGTGTTCATCAAGTCCGCCAGGTTCGTTATGGCGATTATAAGAGTGCCCGGCACAAAGCCTAACTGGACCGCGATGGTCAACCAGGCGATATCGGCGCTGGAAAATCCCCGTTCCGTCTCTAAGGCGGGAGCGATGGCGTTGGTGCTGAACCAGACGGTCAAGCCAAAGACGGTGGCGACGGAAAGCAGGCCCAGGGTGCGCCACCGCTTCGGATGTTCGCTTTCGATTGAGACTGCCGCCGGGTCAGGTTTCATTCGGCCCTGAGAAACGTCCATCAGCTTCCGCGGAGGGAGTTTTTGCTATTTGAAGATTGTGGTTTCATGCCGGTAGGCCGTGGTTCGTCAAGCTCACCATGAGCGGATGGAGAAATCTTTACCGTTCGTCCTAAGCTTGTCGAAGGACCCAACCGCCGGTCGTTCGCCTAATTCCAAACCTCATCTCGCCGCCCGCGAGCGTCTATTTGGCCTGGTTTTTGAACGTTGGCATGACCTCTTTGCCGATCCATTCTAGTTGTTCCAGGGTGCGCTTCTCGGACATTCCCATGGAGGTGCAACCCACGTTTATTTCCTCCAAGCCCGGAAACCTCTCTTGAACTTCCATCAACTTCTCCACGACCATTTCCGGAGGTCCGCAGATCCATTGGCCCGCCTTGATGGCGTCTTCCAGGGTGGGCAACCCGGCGCCGCGAGCCCGGGAAGGGTCCCCCATGTCAGTGATCTGCTCTGGGCTCAGTCCTCTGACGAATCCCAACGCGCCGAACATTTTCATGTTTTCTTCAAAGACGCTGCGAATCTCTGCTATGGCTTTCTCTTCTGTGTCAGCGATGTGCATGGAAATGCCGATGATCAAATCTCCGCCCAACTCGGTCTCCCGGCCGGCTTTGGCCAATGTCTGTTGCCAACGAGTAAGCACCTCGCTTCCGGCGCCCCCGGTGGCGGCACCGCCGCCTACAATCCCTTTGATGCCATGTTTTACCATGAAATCCATCGCATTCTGGCTGGCGCTGACGATCGGTTGCCAGCATTCCACGGGGAGGTTCTTGGGCCTGGGAACCAGGGTCAATTCCTTCAAATCATAGCCCCGGTAGGGAACTTCGGCCGGAATGTCGTAATACTTGCCGTGGTGCGAGAAGCTCTCGTTGTTGAAGGCTTTCATGATGACTTCAACTTGTTCTTCAAACAACTCCCTATTGGCGTCGCTGTCGGTGATGGTGCTGGGCGACCCGAACGTGTCCACCTCACGAGAATGGTAGCCGCGGCCGACGCCGAATATCACGCGGCCATTGGTGAGCAGGTCCGCGGTGGCGTAATCCTCGGCCAGGCGAAGGGGATGCCACATAGGGGCTATGTTAAAGCCGCAGCCGAATTTTAGGTTTTTGGTCAGGTGAGCCATATGCACGTACAGCATCAGCAGGTTGGGGATGCACTCGTAACCCTCTCGCTGATAATGGTGTTCGGCCGACCAGAATGTGCTGTAGCCCAGTTCGTCCATCAGCTTCGCGAAGGAAAGAGATTTATCGAATGCGGTGGTCAAATGCTGGTCCGGCAGCCACCGGTCGTTGACCGCCGTTCCTTCAAAACCGATGTCCTCTAAGTCCACGTTGCCGGCGAACAAGCTGCCGAATTTGGTGATCATTTGAATGCTCCCTAATCTGTTTCCGTTTTGGATTTAGGTCCCGCAAGGGCCATTGTAGCCCGGCGGAGGTATGTGTCAATGAGAGTCCCGTTCGACAGGAAATGCAGAGGGATCAAGCTCCCCGTGCCTCCGGGGCAAATAGGATTGGGCGAAGTTCATCGACGTGATTGATTTTATAATCAGGAAGGGGAAGGTGAGTAGGAAATTCGCGCCCAAGGGTTATCCAAGCTGTCTGCATTCCCACTCCTTGCGCCCCTTTTATGTCTGTGTCGGCATTATCGCCTACAAACAGGGTGTTCTGCCGGAGGGCCCCACCAAGCCTCGTTAAAGCCTCTATATAGATAGCTGGATCGGGCTTCTCATAGCCGAACTCACGCGAAACGATTGCAAAAGGCATAATTTCGGCCAAGCCGACCTTTCGCAGTTTGGAGTATTGAAATGCGTCGCCATTGGTCACTATGCCCCAGGGTATGCCCGCTCCGGTCAGGTCTACCAGCAGGGACGTAGCTAAATCATCCGGCTTGATGGCTTCAAGTAACGACCCCAAGAACCACTCTTCCAACCCGGAGATGGTCATTCCGATGTTAGGCCAGAATTCGCCAACCCGCTGAATTAGGGCTCGTGGCGGAACCGTTTCCCATCCTCGAAAGCGTGCGACCACATCCTCCCGCGAATATTGCTCTTGCAATGCCGGCTGGGAAGCGTAAAGTTGTTCCGCCACGGCCCGAAACGCACTGCTACGGTCCAATAACGTGTCGTCGAGGTCGAACAATACCGCGGTAACAGTGCTCAAGGTTTTTTTGACAAAGCTAGATATCGGTTAAGGTCTAAAATAAGGCATCACCTGGCTGGACAACATCTCCATCTGGCGGTAAGCCCCAGCTTCGTCCGGGGATAGAAAGCTGAAGTTAAAATCCCGAACGCCGGCTTCCACCCGGTCTTCAATGGCTTTGATGCAATCCTGAGGAGCGCCGGATACGCATAGCGCCTGGGCGATGTCTTCAGCGGTTCGGTTGGCGGTGACGTAGCGCTCTCCCACGTTGCCCACCGCCACGGCGAAGGCGGCGTCTTTATCGGTCCCGATTGACGTAGGTTGGTTCAGGCCCCAGTGAAAATCAGTCATGTCCCGGCCGGCCTCAGCGGCGTATTGGCTAATCATCTCGTTGCTGGCTTTCAGGCGGCGAACGGTAAACAAATATGGATACCATCCATCGCCCAAGACTGCCGCTCTGCGCATCGCGGCGTCGCTTCGGCCGGCCACCCAGATGGGCGGATGAGGTTTTTGCGTGGGCGACGGGACCAACGTTACGTCGTTAAAATCAAAAAAACCGCCATGGTGAGTGACTTTCTCCTCGGTCCACAAACGTTTCATGACCTGCAATATCTCGTCTGTTCGCCGGCCTCTGGTGCGGACTGAAACTCCCACGGCGTCAAACTCTACTTTCGTTCCCCGTTGGCCGCTGATGCCGATGCCGAAGTCCAGCCGTCCTCCCGATACCGCATCCACGGTGGTGACGGTTTTGGCCAGGAGCACAGGGTCGTATAGCGGAGCGATGACGATTCCGGTCATGACTCGGATGGTTCTGGTGGCCCCCGCCGCGGCCGCTATAGCTGGGAGCGCCAGCACCGTTGGCCGGGGAGGGTCCCCGTCAATCAGGTGTTCTCCCATGGTGATGCGGTCGTAACCCAGAGATTCCGCCTTACGGGCGAATTCGGGTACTTCTCCGTAGTCGTCAACCGACAGACTGCAGCCAAATGTCAGCTTGGGCGCGGGCATATACTCTCCTACCAGCCGATTGCGTAACCGATGTTGCCTTTGGCGGCGACACCGCCCTGAATCACGCCACGTTCTTGGTCGAAGCGTATACCCATCACCTTGCCATTGGACCATTCGCCGGTCATCTGGATCTTGTGGCCTCTATTCCTAAGTTCGTCGATCACCGCTTGGGGAATGCGCGACTCCGCCACTACCCTGCCAGGATAGGCTTGCCGGGGGTAGAAGGATGACGGGAAGTGGTTGGTGTGGACCGTGGGAGCGTCCAGCGCCTCCTGAATATCCATGCCGAAATCAACATAGTTTAGGAAGAATTGAGATGTCCACTGCTCCTGCGCATCCCCGCCGGGGGTCCCGAAGACCATGTAAGGGGCGCCGTCTTTGGTGACCAGTGTAGGCGTCAACGTGGCCCTGGGGCGCTTGTGGGGCTCAAGGGCGTTGGGCCGCCCAGAGTTCAGGTAAAACATTTGGCCTCTGGTGCCCAAGGGGAAACCCAGGCCTTTGATCACCGGCGAGGTGCCGATCCAACCGCCGCTGGGGGTTGCGGCCACCATGTTTCCCTCCCGGTCCACGGCGTCCAGATGGGTCGTGTCGCCGGTATGGGCGTGGTCCATTCCCAGGTCTTGGATAGCCGACGCGGAGACGCCCAGTGCTTCGCGGTTGTCCTCCGCCACATCCCGCAGGGCATATGCTGGAACGCCGTTGCCCACGTCTCCCGGCCGCAACTCCAGCGACGCTTCCCTTTCTATCATCTCTCGTCGCATGGACCCGTAATCCTTGGATAGCAGAACGTCCAGGGGCACCTTATCGAAGGCCGGGTCGCCGTAATAGGCCTCCCGGTCGGCGAAAGCCAGTTTGTTGGACTCGATGACGGTGTGAAGGTAGTCGGCGGAATTATGCCCCATTCCCGCCAGGTCATAGCCTTCCACCAGGCCAAGGATCTGCAGGAACACGGGTCCTTGGGTCCAGGGAGGGCATTTGTGGACTTCAAAATCCCGGTAGCTGCTGGTGACCGGCTCTTCAACCGAGCCGTGCCACTGGGCCATGTCGTCCAGGGTAATCAACGCGGCGTGGGCTTTGCCGCTGGCGTCCTCCACCGGGTTGTTAGTCGCGAACTCCAAGATCCGTTCGGCGATGGGCCCCTGGTAGAACGCGTCCCTGGCGGCCTCAATTCCGGCTATCCTGCCCTGGTGCTTGGCTGAATCTTCCGCGGCGCACATGGTCTTGAGGGTGTTGGCGAAATCGGGATTACGGAAAACTTCCCCTGTTTCCGGCACCCGGCCATGGGGGCAGTACAGGTCGGCGGACGTGGGGTAAAGGCTCATGAACCGGTCCACCAACGCCATCAGGCGGACTTGCATACGCTGGTAGACAGGAAAACCATTCTCGGCCAGCTCAATGGCCGGCTGAAGTATCTGGGAGAAGCTCATGGTGCCGAACCGGGCCAACGCCGTAGTCCAAGCGCCCACCACTGCTGGAACACATGCGGGCAGATATCCGTCACCGGGGATCAGGTCAATACCGTTCTCCCGGCACCATTCAATTGTAAAGGCGCTGGGCGACCAGCCCATTCCGCTGACAGCAAAGGTCTTCTGTTCCTTGGCCGAGTAGATAAGAGTGGGGACTTCGCCGCCGATGCCGTTGCTCTGAGGCTCCAATAGGTTAAGACAAAAACACATCGCCGCAGCAGCGTCAATGGCGTTGCCGCCTTGCTCCATGATACGAAAACCTGCCGCGGTGGCCAGATAATGCCCCGAGGTAACCACACCTCGGGTGCCCATGATGACGGGCCGGGTGGTGAATTCCGCCATTGAACCGCCTCCTGTTTCAGGTCCCCAAACCAGATGGACGGTGAGGGCTGGCTAACTGGGCAACCCCGCAGTCTTTTCTGGAACAGGCATATTCTCTGGCCGGTATTCTACCGGCTAATGCCCATATTTGCACCACGAGGCTGCGGGCAGGTGGTGGTTTTACGTTTCCTGGCCCGTGGCATGGTCAGCATATTTACGCCGACGTGGTAAGGCCCATGGCTTGGATGCCGGCCAGCGAGGCGTCTTCGTCTTCCTGCGCTGTTCCGCCGCTGCCGCCCACCGCGCCGACCAGTTCGCCGTTCCGGTACGCTGGCACAGCGCCTTGGCCGGGGATCATGTGCCCACCTTCCATGGCCATCAAACCCCGGAAAACCGGTGCCTGGGCATTGTCGGTCAATTCGCCGCTGGGCCGTCCGAAGCACGCGGCGGCCATCGCCTTGGCCCGCGAGATCGGCGGGGTCCGCCACGAAGCGCCGTCACCGCGAAACATGACAATCAAATCGCCGCGAGGGTCCACCACCGAGACGCTCATCTTAGCGCCCATAGATTGTACTTTTGCTTTGGCCGCCGCCAAGATCTGCTCTGCTTCCGCCAGGTTTAACGCCGCCATATTCAAGCCTCCACTGCAAAATTCAGGGCTACATTCTATGCGAGAAAGGCATGGATTGGTACCGGGTTGTTCCAAGAGGCGCTGGGGAGTCCAATCCCTGGTTCGCGCGTCGTCGCGGGCAGCGCGAACCCATGTCAGGTTGAGCCAGGACGTCCTCAGACGTTTCGCTTTGCTCAAGGCGGCATCGGCTGGGGATTGGCTGTTAACAGGGCGAATGTGCGGTAAGCGGTGTGGCTTAAACGGAAATTTTGGTCAGCAACTTATTCGACGACCGCTGACTGCAGACTGCCGACCGCTAACAGCGGCAAGCCTCGCGCACGGCCTGAGAGATGGCCGCCAGACGGGGAAAGTTGGAGTAATCCGACCGGTAGCCGTTGGTGATATAGGCCATGGCTACTCCCGAATCCGGGTCGGCCCAACCGACAGACGTGCCCGCTCCGCCATGGCCGAAGGTGCGGCTGGTCGCCCGGTCGGGGGGCGCCGACCTGGGGTCGCCGATGGACAGGCCCAAGGAACGGCGCACCGGCCTTTCGTTGGTCAGATCCATCGCCTCAACCTGGACTTTGGTGACCTCCGCGACGGTTTCCGGGGCCATGATCGTCGTTCCATCCAAAGACCCTCCGCACTGCATCATAGCGAAGAACCTGGCTAGATCGCGGGCGGTGGATATCCCGCCTCCCGATGGCTGCACCGCCCGGTGGGCTTCCGGCCGGTTATACAGGTAGACCATGCCGGGGCTATCGCAATCGTCGGTGGCGTGGAGCATTGAGACACGCTCCTCCAAGGAGGCGGGCAACCCTACGTAGGTGTCACTCATGGCCAGAGGACCGGTCAGTTCCTCTCGCAAGAACTGGATGAAGGGCCGGCCGTCGATGCGTTGCACCAATTCGGCCACCACCCAACCGAAGTTTCTGGGATGGTAGGCCAGCACGGTTCCCGGCTCGTAAATCGGTTTGGTCTGCTCCAACGCATGGACCACGGCGTCCCAATCTGACCATGTCTCCAAGGTGATCTCGTGGGGGGTGTCGGGGAACCCGCCCTGATGATTCAGGATGTGGCGGATGGTGACTGTTTCCTTGCCGTTCTGGCCAAACCCCGGCCAATACCTGGAGACCAAATCGTCCCACTGGAATTTGCCCCGCTCCCAGAGAATGAAGAGGCATGACGCCGCCAAGGGTTTGGTGGAGGAGAATAAGACGAACATCGTGTCATCCGACACCGGTTTGCCTGCGCCCTGGTCGGCGAGACCGCCCTGGATATCCAGCACCGGCCGGCCATAACGGTAAACCGCCAGCGCGGCGCCGGGGTGAAGCTGTTGGTCGATCTGCTCCTGGAAAAGGGCTTCCACTTTTGCTAAGGATTGGGAATCCATTTGCACGCTGTCCGCAGCTACGACCATCGCTTCTCCTTGGGTTTTGACCAGTCATTGAGGGATGGAGCCGGCCATGTTGGCCAACGGCCCCGCCCAACATCAACGTAGCAACAATTAGTAGAAATTCACCCCCATCCTAACCTTCCCCCTTTACGGTGGAAGGGATTGGTTCCTCCCGTAAAGGGGGAAAGGATTCGTTCTCCCCGTTAACGGGGGTGAGTTAGAGTGGGGGTGTCCTGGTTGCCATAGAGTTATATCGACGAAGAGTTAGTCCGTCTCGTAAGCATGCAGCTTGATCTCTCTCAACGCTGGAATCACTTCTTTGCCCAGCAACTCGATGGACCGCATGCAATCCTCGTGGGGCATGGGTCCCTCATTGCCGTATATCAACAGGTAACCAGGATTCAGGTTCTCAACCACGTAGTTCAGCTTTTCGATCACCGTGTCGGGGGTTCCCACGATGATGGTCTTGCCTTCCTGCTGACGCTCATATGACTGGGGTTGCCCGGCGTTGCCCGCGAAGGCGCCAGTGGGGCGGCTGCGTTTCACTTCCACCGCCTGGCGTGACTGGTAACCCGGCGGGTCCACGTGCTCCCTGGGACCCCGTTGGCGGTGTCCCTCGGTCCAAACGAAATGGCGGCCCAACTCCTGAGCCTTTTCTTCGGTGTCCGCCACAAAGACTTTTAGCAGATATCCGAAATGCTCCGGCCCGGGCGTGTATCCAGCTTCCACGGCGGTGTCGATGTAGATCTGCTTCAGCCATTCAGTGGTTTCCATCACCGCTCCCAGATTCATATAGGGGTGGCCGTGCTGGGCTGCCCACACCACGCTTTCCGGGCTGCCGGTGCCGGGGAACCAAATGTCGGGCCGCGGCTTTTGCATGGGCAAGACCCACGGATTGACGACCCGGTGGTGGTAATACTTGCCTTCATAGCGGAACGGGCCTGGCTCGGTCCAACATTTGACGATCAAGTCATGGGCTTCTTCAAACCGCTCCCGGTTTTCCGTGGGGTCGATTCCGCCCAGCAGACTTTCCGCGGCGCCTCCGCGCACGAAGCCTGAGATTATCCGGCCGCCGGAGTAACAATCCAACATGGCGATCTCTTCGGCCATGCGGATGGGGTCGTTGACGGCAATGACGTTGCCCAGAATCGCGATCTTGGCCTGCTTGGTGACCTTGCAGATCACGGCGGCGTCCAGGTTCACCGCCGGCTTGCCGCACCAGTATGCGGAGTGGTGCTCGTTGGTCATGATCCCGTCAAACCCCACTTCGTCGGCCAGGGCGTATTGGTCGTGATACTGGGTGTAAAGAACGTGGGCTTTAGCTGGATCAAAGTGGCTATTGGGAAATCCCAAACGCCCGGATTCATACGGTTCGATCTGGTCGTCGGACACGTATCCCTGGGCCTGTTCGGAGAACCAGTAGACTTCCACCTTGTCTTTGGGACGGGCCAGTTGATCAACCATAGTCGCCTCCCTGATTTCAATCGCTGGATTTGCAGGCGCCGGTTTAAGCAGGCCCCGGCGCCCGCTTTTATGAATACCTGCTGAAACGCACTCCCAATGACTCATATCAGGAGCGATTTAGTGGGATTATAGTGACCTATGTTTGGCTAGACAAGTTTGGAACGGCGGACTTTACGGCCAGTTAAGCCCCGTAGCCTCCGTTTGGCCGAACGAAATGGGGCATGACTTCATTTGCGAACAGGGTCAGGCTGTCCACCTGAATTGGTTCCGGAAACAGCAAGAAGAAATAGGTGATGCCCCGGTCAACCAACCTCTGTATCCCTTGGCGGCATTGGTCCGGAGGACCGGCGATGGCCCGTCCCAGAGACTCTCTGTACGCGGCAGGGGTGGCGCCGGAATCCGCGGCGCCCTGGGAGACCATTTCCTCGAATTCATCGGCGCTTTCCGCGATGACAACCCGGGTGTTGTGGCTCACTTCTATCGACGCCGGGTCTCTGCCAGCCCGATGGCAGTGCTCTTCCAGGTTTTTCAGTTTGGCGTCATAGTCGTCCAAGCTCAGTTCAAAGCCAATGTTGCAGACATCAGCATGCCGAGCCACCGCCCGCATCAAATACCGTTCGCCGTGACCCCCGATCAAAATCGGCGGATGGGGTTTTTGCACCGGAGGGGGATCTAAAATGGCCTCTTGAAGGGAATAATGCTTCCCTTGAATGCTCACTTTTCGTTCCTGCCACAGCCGCTTGATAATATCCACTGACTCTTCTAGCATTTCCACCCTGGTCTGGATCGGCGGGTAAACATAACCCGACGCCCGGTGGTCGTGCTCGCCTCCACCGGCGCCTATGCCCAATTCCAACCTGCCCTGGCTGATCACGTCCAGCGTCGCGGCCATCTTGGCCATCAACGCCGGCGGCCGGTAGGTGTTGGCCAAGACCAACGGGGTCAAGCGTATCCGCCTGGTTTCCGCCGCCAGGGCGGACAGGGTAGTCCAGCATTCCAGGGCTGGGGCGTTCAAGAGGTCGTAAAGGGTTGCGGAATGGAAGCCCAACCTGTCGGCGGCCTGCCAAATCTCCCTCAGTGCCTCATAACTGTAGCCGCTTTGATGTATTCGAACGCTAAATTTGACGTCGGGGGCCATTGATATTCCCACTTGACTGGGTTATTGAACTGGACATCGATGTGGTCGGAAAATGGGGCTAGATTCATATTATGTCGCGGGCTTTGCGCCCAACCGGGCAGGTTAATCCCATTATTACGGCCAGAAGGTATTAGTGTATCAACTAGGGAGCGCGACCCCCATCCTAACCTTCCCCCGCAAGGGGGGAAGGGACTTGCTCTCGCCCCTTTTTACGGGCGAGAGTTTAGAGAGGGGCGCGCCCGTTATCCGCTAGTTTCATATCGACTTAGCGATATCGCTCGGCTAATCTAGCGACGCTAGGAACTCATCCATGGCCTCGTTTACCTGGTTCGGCAACTCTGCCGTGGGGAAGTGGCCGGCTCCGCTCAACTTCAAATAGCGCGAGCCGGGCACCGCTTTGTGGATCTCCAATTCGTATTCGGGCGGCGCCCCAGGATCGTCTACCCCGCGAATCAGAAACAGTGGTGGCTTCAAGGTTGAGATCTGTTCGCGAACGTCGAACCGGTCGATGGTTACCAGATCGTTGTACTGGGAGATGGGGCCAACCTGAGCATGGCGCTCCAGCAAGCGGTCACGCAAACCAGGCTCTACGAACATCAAGGCGTGGCGCTGGAACTCCAGCCATTCTTTATAGGTATCGGGGTCTTTGGCGGCCTTGAGGCGCATATCCAGCGCTCCGGGAGCACGTTCCTTGGGCCTCATAGACACGGTCATCAATACGATGGCCTTGACCTCGTCTGGGAAGTCCAATGCGTATTGCAAGGCGATGCAGGCGCCCAGGGTAAACCCCACCAGCACCAGGTCTTCGGTGCGGTCCTGGGCCCAGAGCCAGCCGCGCACCCATTCGGTGTACCTTTCAACATCGGGGCAGGGATCCCCTTTCAAGTGACCGGGCAGCGTTGGGGCCAGGCTGCCGGGATAGTGGGCCAGTTGATTTACAAATGAATCGGCGCAACCGCCGGCGCCTGGGCCGTGGATAAACACCATTTGATTTCCAGGCTGATTTCTTGTCTGATTCATAGTTGGCCATTCTAAGCAGCAGCCAGCACCCGGTCAAGAAAACCGATGGACCGTTGGCGGTTTATTGACACTCGGTCTATTATGTCCCCATAACAATCCCGGTACCTCATTGAGAATCACCTATCAGGAAGGAGGGAATTATCATGGCCAACAATTACACCATATGTGTAGCCACCGTAGGCGGCGGATTGTCGGTTAGTCCCGACGGCGGGGAGTCCTGGAACCGTATCAGGGACCCCCTCCCTTCGGAATCCAACGTTAGGGCACTGACGGTTTATCCCGATGACCCCCACCGGATCATCGCTGGAACCGACCTTGGCATATTCAGGAGCGATGACAACGGCGGTACTTGGGAAAAGCTAGATTCACCCATGGAAAGCCTTCAAATTTGGTCGGTGGCAGTGGACCCGGCCGACACCGAAACCATTTTCGCCGGCACCCGCCCCGAGGCCTACCGGTCCAAAGACGGCGGAAAATCGTGGGAGCATCTGACCATGGGCGTCGACATGAACTGCCCCGTGGGAACTCCCCGCACCACCAACGTCATTGTCGACCCCAGAGACCACCGCACCGTATGGGCGGGCATCGAGGTCGACGGCGTGTATAAGAGCCTGGATGGCGGCGACAACTGGATCCACATGACAGACTTAGGGCCAGACCCGTTCCACGGAGACATCCACGGGATGGCGATCAACGCCGGCCCGACAACTTCGATCTACTGCACCAGCCCCTTCGGCATCGCCCAGAGCACCGACGAGGGAGAAAGCTGGGACTACCACTATTTCCCAAAGTTCAATGAGAAGGACAACCGCTCCTACTGCCGCGGCATGGCCATAAAGACCGACGATCCCAATGTGATGTTTGTCGGCAACGGCGACGCCATACCCGGGATCACCGGCGCCATTCAGCAGACCAGGGACGGCGGTAAGACGTGGCAGCGCACAGAACTTCCGGTGGCGCCCAACTCGGTGGTCTACTGGTTCGGGACCCACAAGGCTATTCCCGAAACCATGGTCGCCGCCAGCCTCTACGGTTACGTCTACGTGACCGACGACGGCGGCGTGTCCTTTAGGAAGTTGCCGAAGGAATTCGGTGAGATCCGATCGGTGGCTTTGACCCCCAACTAGACGCTCTAGCCCATTTGGGGCTGTAGCAGCATAAATGGAAGGTCAAACGAGGTCCCGGAGAAAACTCCGGGACCTTTCTACAGGGCAGATGCGAATTTGATTGGCCCTAATCCTTCATCGTGCGGCGGTGAGTAATGACAGCCATTGATCATTGGCGTTCCATGATCCAGGCCGAACACGCCCAATCCGACGCCATGCGCCCGGCGCCACCACCGCCAGCCTCGTCTCAAATCGACCATTGGCGGCCCTTCGCCCGGCAGTTCAGCGCCGACCCTCGCCGGTCCGATGACGCGTTGCTAAACCGGTTATTGGAAGAGATCTCGCCTGAACACACGGTGATAGACGTAGGGGCCGGAGGTGGGCGGCTGGCCTTGCCGATAGCCCTCCGGTCTCAGCACGTCACAGCGGTGGAACCATCACCCGCAATGGGTGAGGTGCTCACCAGCGGGGCCCAAGAACACCACATCGAAAACGTCTCGCTGGTGCAGTCCGGATGGGAAGACGCTAAGGTGAACCCCGCCGATCAGGCTTTGTGCGTGCATGTGCTCTATACCATCCAGGACATCGGCGCATTCGTCGAAAAGCTCCAGGCCCACTCTAGGGTTCAAGTAATGGTGGTGATGTACGCTGCGCCGCCCCAGTCCCAGAACTATCCCTTGTGGGAAAAGGTACACGGAACTCCCAGGTTGGCGCTCCCCAGCGTTCCCGAGTTCAGGGACGTGCTGCGTGAGTTGGGGATTGAGGCGCGGGAAGAGGCTCTGACCACCCAACCCGCCAGGGGGTTCGATACCCTGGAACAGGCACTGGACCAGATAAGCCAACGTTTGTACCTGGGCGATGATGACCCAAAAGGGGACGCCCTGGCACGTGTGCTTCCCGGCGAATTAGAAGAAACAGACGGCGTGTTCCGGATTCGAGGCGCGGTTCCCCTGCAACCCTGGCTGATTCGCTGGGCTGGCGCGGCTGCTGGTTGATTCTTCCCGCGCGAAGACACCGCCCGACCCCCAAAGATATTAGACTGCCACCCATGTTGACACCGCATCGGGCGCCCATTACGCTACCGTCGAACCATATAATTGCCACTAACCTAGGAGAAGCCATGGATGTTCACGTATATACCAACCCTGGTTGATTCAGTTGCCGGACGGTGGAGGAATTTCTGTCGTCCAACGGTGTTCGGTATGAACACCACGACCTGGCAACCGATCAGCCGGCGGTGGATTATCTCAGAGATCGCGGAATCAAATCGGTTCCGGTAACCATCATTCACGAAGACACGGTGATCATCGGGTACTACCCCAAGAAGCTGGTGCCAGCGCTGAATCTGAAAATCGCGGTTGATCTGTCGAGCAAGACCGACTGGCTGGCGGAAAAATACGACAGTATCTTGCAAGCGACTTTGCGGGCTATCCAACAGCTTGGAGACGAACAACTCAAAGAGCAGGTCCCTTGGCGGCCTTGGAGCCTAAGGGACGTGGTGTTGCACATCATGTCCTTCCCGGAACTCGCCTATCTCAGTCACAAGCATGGCAGCATGAGTTCTGAAGATATGGCCGCGTCCAACCAACGGTTGGCGGGCACGGTCAACTCGTCGCAGGAGCTTCGCGACTACGGCGAGGGCGTCCGCAAGAACATCATCGCCTTCTTGAAAAGCGGGGACGAAACCGCCTTCGACCGAGTCGTTCCGGCCCATTATGGAGGCGAGGTGACGGTTGTGGAGTTGCTGAATATCATCCTGAGCCACAGCACCCACCACCTGAAACAGCTTTACCATCACATGGAGACGGGGTTGAATATCACACCTAGCGCCCCCGCCACCGAAAAAGATTTCGATGGGATAATTACGCCGACGGCGCTGATTTAACTTGGACTACAGATGGTTTTGATGAAATGGCGGGAGTACGACCCCCATCCTAACCTTCCCCCTTTACGGGGGAAGGGACCAGTTCTCTCCCGTTTGCTAAAGGGAAGAGTTAGAGGGATCAAACTATTGACTTCCGGCGTCATTTTGACGAGGGGCTAGACTTTCGGAGCGGTGGGCCGGGACGGGGTGTAACCCGAACAAATCCGAACCGAGGATAGGTGTATGAAATACGACGTGATCATAATCGGCGCCGGGTCGGCTGGCTCCATCCTAGCCACCAGGTTGACTGAAGACCCCAACCGGTCGGTGTTGCTGTTGGAAGCCGGTCCCGACTATCCCGACTTTCAGCATCTGCCGGAAGAAGTTAAGTTCGGATACGCCACTGAAACCGACATCATGACCAGCGACCACAACTGGCAGTACATCGGCAAGGCCACCGAAACCGCAGGACCGATGATGGTGCCTCGCGGCCGCGTGACCGGCGGCTCCAGCGCCATCAACGGCCAGGTTTTCCTGCGGGGAGTCCCAGAGGATTACGACAGCTGGGCCGATATGGGGAACGACGAGTGGAAATTCCAGAACCTATTGCCTTATTTCCGCAAGTTGGAAACCGACACGGATTTCGGCGACGACGAAATTCACGGCAACGACGGGCCTATTGTGATGCACCGATTCAAGAGGGATACCTGGCTGCCGGCCCAGGTGGCGTTTCACTCCGCCTGTCTGGCTGCCGGCTTCCCAGATGTCGCCGACCACAACGACCCCGATTCCATGGGAGTAGGGGCCACGCCGCTAAACAATCCCAACGGTATCCGCATGAGCACCGCGCTGGGTTATCTGGACCAGACCAGGCACCGGCTGAACCTGACCATTCGCGCCAACTGCACGGTCCACCGCATAGTGTTCGAAGGCAATAGGGCCATCGGAGTCGACGTGGAAAGCGGTGGCGAGAAATTCATTATCGATGCCGATCAGATTATTCTCAGCTCGGGCGCCGTTGGTTCGCCCCAGCTGCTGATGCTCTCGGGCGTGGGCCCCAAAGACCACTTGAGCAGCCTGGGGATCCCGGTGATCAAGGACGCCCCCGGTGTTGGCCAGAATATGAGGGACCACCCGGCGGTTTGGATCACCTGGAGGACCAAAGAGGGATTCCCATTGGACGGTCTGGCCCCCCGGATGCAGCTTTGCCTGAGATACACCGCCCCGGGCTCCGATCTGCGGAACGACATGAAAGTGTCCATGCAGTCATTCGCCACCGGACGCCCCAACCAAGGAGGAGACCGCATGGCGCCCATGGGCATCCGAATGACCGGCGGAATCCAATTGGCGGCCGGCGCCGGGGAACTACGGCTGAATTCAACCGACCCCAGCGAGCAACCCATCCTGGATTACCACTACCTAGAAGAGGAATCGGACGTCAAGCGCCTCAGGGACATGGTCCGCATGTGCGTCGAGTTGGGGGAACACGAGAGCTTCAAAGACATTATCGAAGAGCGCATCGACCCCCAAGATTCCGACTTGGTTTCGGACGAAGCCATAGATGCGTGGATGAGACGGGAGGTCACGACCTCTCAGCACATTTCATGCACCTGCAAGATGGGACTGGCGTCGGACCCCATGGCCGTGGTCGACCAGTACGGCAAGGTCCACGGTTTGGAAGGACTCAGAGTGGTGGACGCCTCCATCATGCCAGACTGCATCCGCGCCAACACCAACGTGACCACCATGATGATCGGTGAGCGGGTGTCCGACTTCATCCTGCAGGGCCGCTAGGCCAAAATACGGGCAAAACGAAACTCCCATTCCATTTGGCATCGGGGGATGGGGGTTTCCTATTAAGACCTTCTTGCGATCAACAACTTCGCTGATTTAATCGCTCCGCGCTCCACTATGTCACCGTGCCCCACCCGCGCCCCGCCATGTCCGTTTTAGCCACCTACCCCCTATGTCGTTCTGAGAAACGGAGTGACGAAGAATCTGGGGATGTGGGCGGTTCTCCAAGGTTGTCTGGCAGGCAAGCGCTCAGATTCTTCGCCGCCGCGGCCGGCTCAGAATGACACAAGGAGTGGCAAGTCCATCATTCGGCCAACACGGGCTTCCGCCGATTCGAAAACGCCGTTTCAGCGATTCGTGAGGGGGTAAATATTTACCTGCGCCCTTTAGTGCGTGTGGGCAGCCCCGCCGTGGAAACCGTCGGTTATCGCCTGCCAGTGCTCCTCCCATTGACTCCTGACTTGCGCTTCCTCTGCTCCGGAGTCGTAGGCCGGAGAAACCAGCGGCGCCGCGTGCTGCACCTTTATCAAAACCACGTCGCGAATGCTCGCGCTCAAGTTTGTGCGGATGCCCCGGTCTGAACCGGTGTAGTCCTCGACTGAAGCTGTTGCTCCGGGACCGGCGGTGGGAATGGTGGCCGTGCCCTTGAAACGGTACCCCTTGCGTAAGAAGGCGTCCACAACGTTGATCTCGATGGCGGGATTGCTGCGGAGGTTCTCCATTGTCTGCGGCGAGGCCAGGTCGGCGAAGATCAGGTGGTCGTCGTCCCATACCGCGATGGTGCCCTTGGGCGAGAGATTCGGTGTGCCATCGGAGCACACTGTAGCGACAAAGGCCATGCGCTGCTCCCCGACCGTGCGCTTCATATCTTCGGTGAGGATTCCCATGCCGTTCTCCTTTGGTTGTGGGGCATCGCCCAAGATTTAGGCGGTGGCTTATCGGGGTTCGCCCCCATCCTAACCTTCCCCCGTTAAGGGGGGGAGGAATTGGTCGGTCATTCCTTCGTTGGTACGGCCCGAATTTTACCCCTTCAGGTGTTGGTCGAACCAGGCGATGGTTTTGGCCCAAGAGTCCCGGGCCGACTCAGGGCGGTAGCTGGATCTGGCGTTGCAGTGGAAGCCATGGCCGCAGCCGGGGTAAGAGTGGAATTCGTGGACCTTGTTGTGCTTGGAAAGTTCCGCAGAGATATCGGCTACGTCTTGGGGCGTCGGGTTCTGGTCGTCCTCGCCGAACAGCCCCAACATGGGAACCTCGATCTTGGACGTCTGGTCGAACGGGGAAGCCCCGTCGCCAAGGGCCATCTTTATCCCGCCTCCATAGTAGACGACACTGGCCTTTAGGTCTGAAACGCTGCACGCGGCAAGATAGGAAACACGTCCACCGTAGCAAAAACCCACTATGCCGATGCGGTCGGCCTGGACAAAGGGCTGGGCCTTCAGGTAAGCGACTGCGGCCTGTACGTCGGCGACGATCTGGGCGTCGGTGCAATTCCTCATCCAACCCAGGGCGGCGTCCATCTCTTCATGCAACCCTATGGTCATGGGGCCTTCCCGGTGGAACATGGCCGGCGCCAAACCCACATACCCCTGGGCCGGCAGGCGGTCGGTGACGTATTGGATATGGGAATTCAAGCCCCATATCTCCTGGATAACCACCACAGCAGGATGGCGGTCAGAGTCGGTGGGCTTGGTCAGGTAGCTTTCCATGTTCTGGCCGTCTACATTGATATCAACCCATTGAGCAGGCATATCGTGTCCTCCTTATGATTAGTGAACATAATGAATTTGGCGCAGAGTCGGAATATTCTAACACGGGTTTCAGTCCCGGCTGTGGGTTATTATTTAACGGTACGCTGTTCGCCGGAGGTTGCTAGCGGAAGACCTATGGATTCGACAAAAGAAACGACGGCCAACAACGCGATGAACGGTAAGGTTTGTCTGATAACCGGCGCCACCTCAGGCATCGGCCGGGCGGCGGCATTTCAACTGGCCTCGATGGGCGCCGAATTGGTGCTGTTGGGCCGCGACGAGGAACGTTGCGCGAGCACGGTGGGCCAGATAAAAGATGAAACGGGCAATGCGTCACTGGAATACATGGTGGCCGATATGTCGGTCCAGCAGGAAATCAAGGCGCTGGCGGGAGAATTTCAGAAGCGTCACCAGCATTTGCACGTTTTGATCAACAACGCCGGAGCGATTAACTTTCCGCGGCGGGAGAGCACCGACGGCATTGAGATGACCTTTACTCTAAACCAACTGGCATACTTTAGCCTAACTCTGTTGCTGCTGGATACGCTGAAGGCCAGCTCTCCGGCGAGGATCATCAACGTTGCGTCTGACGCCCACCGCGGGACAGGAATCAACCTGGATGACCTTGAAGGTCGTCATAAGTACGGAGGATTTGGCGCCTATTCCCATTCAAAGCTGGCCAACATCATGTTCACGTACGAATTGGCCAGCCGCCTGGCTGGGACCGGTGTAACCGTCAATGCATTGCATCCTGGACTGGTGGCGACTAACTTCCTCTCCAACAATGGGATCAGAGGCCAGGTGCTAAGGATTTTCCTGCCTCTGATGGGCATGACCCCGGAGAGAGGGGCCGATACTCCGGTTTACTTGGCTTCCTCGCCGGATGTGGCAACCGCTAATGGGTACTACTTTGTCAAACGCCTGCCGGAGCCATCGTCGGCCCAATCCTACGATGAAGACGCCGCTCTAGGACTGTGGCAGGCTAGCTTGCAGATGACGGGATTGGACGACGTAACGCCAGCCGGTGTTCCCCATCCAGCGGAACCCACCTCGGAGGACACGCCTCAGGATGAACCGCCTTCGTCCCAGCCGGAGGAATCTTAATTCCTCCGGCTCCAGATGTCGGGCAGCCGGTCCAGGGCCTCATTGGGAAGGGGGCCACGGTTCATCCAGCGAACCGCCTGCTCCAGATGCTCCATGTTGGAATACCCCACCAAGACGGTGGATACTCCTGAGTTGCCCAAGGGGAACCGCAACGCCGCCTCCACCAGGTTCTCCACATGGCCCTCTTCGACGAGAAACATCATGGCTCTAGCGCGGCCCAAGTCTTCTGAGTAGCTTTGGCTTGATCCCATGGGAGAGACTTCCCTGGCCGCCAGGGGATGGCGCTCCTCCACCCCGGTGAGAGCCCCTGCAGCCAGCACCCGGATGACCAAGACGCCGGTTCCCTGAGCCTTGGCCCTCTGTATCAAACCGCCGAAATCTTGAAGGTCGAATCCTGGAGCCACCGGTGTTCCGGAACTGGGGTTGATCAGGTTGTAGCACGATTGGGTGCTGAAAATGGCGCCCGAATCAACGACCCGCAACAACGCTTCGGTCTCACCGAACCCAGTGATGCCATAGAAGCGAATCTTTCCCTGGGCTTGCAGAGCTTGAAAACCGTCAACTACCTGGCCCAGGACGTCCTCCACGCTCAGCAGATCCCGGTCTGGATCCCGCAACGCAGCCACCCGGTTATGGAGCTGGATCAGGTCCACCGAGGGCCGGTTCATACGAGTCAGGCTGTCTTCCACGGATTTGATGACGCCCGCCTTGATGTCCCCCATGTCCTCTGGACCCAGGCGAACTTTAGTCCCTACGTAGACGTCAGCTGACAACTCGTTGAGCACCCGGCCCAGGTTTTGCTCCGACTGGCCGTTGCCGTAGGATGAGGCGGTGTCGAAGTAGTTTATCCCCAGTTCCATGGCTTGGGCGGCGGCTTTGACCTGGTCGCCGTGCTCGCCTCGGATCATCAAACCTCCCACGTTGCCGCAGCCGAAACCCACCACCGAGACTTCCAGGCCGGTTCGGCCCAATTTGCGGTACTCCATTGTGCTGTCTCCCAAGCTCTGAATGGCCGGATATGCGCCTGTCCCAGATTCCGGCGCAGGTATGATACACCACCAGCGCCACGCCGGGTGACCGGCTATCTATGGCCGTTAGATTGATGGAGCGAGCTGTAATTTTACCCTACGTGATTGTTTCAGATTGATGATCTAGTGGCTCGGACTCTGCCTGCGGGATGCGGATTTCAGCTCCGCTTTGCGTGATATACTCGGACACGATTTAGCTACGAAAAACGACGTGGCTTTCCAAACGTCACCAGCAGAAAAAGCAGGCAGGAGGCAGGGAAATGGCAAGACGCAGCTTCTGGGCCTGGGGAATGGAGTCCGACGAGCCAACCAGTGAGCAGCGGCGGGACATGGCGGCCGCCATGTCCCGGAAATACGGCGTACCCCTGGAATCACCTCCCATGCCCACCGTGGACGGCCTGAACCTGCCGCCCTCCCGGCTTTCGCCTCCCCTAGCCCTCGCGGAGATTTGCTCCACCGACGCCCATGACCGGGCGCTGCATAGCTACGGGCGCAACTTTAGGGACCGGGTGCGGGCGTTCAACTGCGACTTCCCAAACCCCATAGACGTGGTGGCCCGTCCACGAAACGAGCGGGAGATAGAAGCGGTTTTGGAGTGGTGTTCCCGGGCCGGAATCGTCGCCATTCCCTACGGCGGGGGTAGTTCGGTGGTGGGCGGTGTTGAACCACCTCCAGACGCCAACGGCTCGGTATCCATCGATATTTCGTCTCTGGATCAAGTCCTGGAGATAGACGACGTATCCCGGGCGGCGCGGATCCAGGGAGGGGTCTTCGGCCCTTCTTTGGAGAACCAATTGCGCCCCCAGGGATTTACCCTGCGGCACTTCCCCCAAAGCTTCGAGTTTTCCTCGTTGGGAGGCTGGATCGCCACCCGTTCCGGCGGCCATTACGCGACGAATCATACCCACATCGACGATTTCGTAGAGTCGATGCGCATGTTGACTCCCACGGGTGTTTTTGAATCCCGGCGGTTGCCTGGCAGCGGCGCCGGCCCCAGCCCGGACCGTTTGGCTCTGGGCAGCGAAGGGATCTTGGGCATAATCACAGAGGCCTGGATGCGCATCCAAGTCCGTCCCGTCCACCGGGCCTCAGCAGGCGTGACGTTTCCAGATTTTCAAGCCGGGGCCGAGGCGGCGCGCCACATCGTCCAGGCCAAACTCTGGCCAGCCAACTGCCGGGTGCTTGACCCTGGTGAAGCGGGCACGGCCGCCGGCTTGGACGGCCAACAATCGCTGTTGGTGCTGGGTTTCGAATCAGGCGAAGTTCCCCAGGGAGATATGCTGCGGGCGGCCGTCGCCATCGCCCGGGAAATGGGCGGATCGGGGGAGCAAGACGCCATAAAGATTTCGGATTCGTCCAGTTCGTCAGGCGAGGCTGGAAGACAGGGCGCGGTGGGCAACTGGCGGGATTCCTTCGTGACCGCGCCCTACACCCGAAACGCGGCAATGGGCCTGGGAATCGTGGCCGAAACCCTGGAAACAGCCATCACTTGGGACCGGTGGCCCCAACTGGACACAGCAGTACGCGAGGCCCTTCAAGACGGTCTACAGCGGTTGTGCGGCGGAGGCAGTGTTTCCTGCCGGTTCACCCATGTCTATCCCGACGGACCGGCCCCCTATTACACCTTCGAAGGGCTGGCCGGGAGAGGCGCCGAGATCGAGATTTGCGACGAGCTAAAAAAGGCGGCGTCGGATGCTATTATGACCAGCGGCGGCACGATCACCCATCATCACGCCGTAGGCAGGGTCCACCGGCCCTGGTACGACAAAGAGATACCCGCCCTATTCGCAGAAGCCTTAAGATCGGCTAAGCGAAACTTGGACCCCAACGGCGTGATGAACCCGGGGGTTCTGATCGACCCTTAACATGACGTTCTATTCTCAGTAGAATCATTTGCAATGACAGACCACACTCCGGGATGCGCTCCTGAAACCTCAAGCATAAGGCCGTATGAGGACGCCGACAGGGATACTCTCGTAAAGCTCTGGTACGAATCGTGGCATTCCAACGACCCTTTGTTCATTCACCCTGACCCGATGGGCAAATGGATCGCCAGATGGTCGGACACGCGGTCGGGGCGGTTTTACGAACGCAACGGGCACGGCCCGGCGCCACAGATCTGGACCCTGGCACCAAACTGGAAACCATCGAGTATACTTGGGAGCCAGCTGGTAATAGGTAACGACCTAGAATATTCGCAGCCGTTCACGATTCCCGTTGAGGCTGGAATTAACCTCGTGTACAATCTACCCCCGATGATAATGATGCGGCAATGTTAAAGACGAAGCTCTCCACTTCAAATCTGGTGGTCGGCGGACACCAGATCCACTACGCCTGGGTCATCGTGGGCGTCTCCTCGTTGATGTGGGTCATCAGCGCATCCTTCCGGTTTGCGGTTGTTCAACTGGTGCCCTACCTGCACGATTCCGAACGCTTCGGGTGGAGCTACGGATACATCACTCTGGCGTTCACAGTGCAATGGCTCTTGTCCGGTGCTCTTTCCCCAGCAGCTGGCTGGCTGGGAGACCGTTACGGCGTGCGCCGGATTATGGGACTGGGAGCGGTGCTGTTCGCTGCCGGGATGTTGCTCACCGGAATGATGACGGAGAGATGGCAGTTTTTGCTCTACTTCGGCGTGATACTGGGAGCTTCGATGGCCATATTTCAGGTGGCCCTGATAACGGGGGTCACCCTCTGGTTTAGGAAGCATCTAGGTATAGCTATGGGGATGCTTCAGGGTTTTCAGGGGGTTGGCACCGTTTTGTCCTTAGTGATGGTATTGGTGCTATTTAGCACCATGGGGTTCAAGTGGACGTTCTGGATTCCGGGCATTGCCGGAGGAGCATTGCTCCTAATGTTGGCTCGGTTTTTCCATAATGAGCCGGCGGTCATCGGCTTAAGACCTTTTGGCGCCGGAGAATCCGAGCCAGTGCGCCGGATGCAGAACAACGCCCTGTCCAAAATCAGGACCACTGAGTTTCTCAAGCACGCTAAAAAAACCAGCGCGTTTTGGAACCTGGTGGGCATCCACTTCTGGGGCTGCGCCGGGCACAACGTCGTCCTCATCCTCTTGGTGGCTATCGGCATAGAGGCAGGATTGTCCCAGAGTACGGCTGTCGGTGTTTATATTGTGATGACGGCAGTCAGCACGATAACCCGGTTCGCGGTTCCGATAATTTCCGACCGGGTGGGCAGCAAATGGGCTATGGGGGTTTGCTTTTCATTGCAGACCGCACCGGTGCTGATGTTGCTGGGCGCCCCGAACCCCTGGATGTTCTACCTTTTCGCCGTATTGTTCGGCATTGGCCTAGGAGGGGAGATGAGCGCATTCCCCATCATCAACCGACAGTACTACGGCGACGCGCCGTCGGGAACGACATACGGCTGGCAGACTCTGGGTGGCGGCATGGGCATGGCCTTGGGGCCGTTGTTGGGCGCATTTCTGCGGGACAGCACCGGAGGGTTTGACGCAGCAGTGGTTTTGTCATTCTTCCTCAGCCTAGTCGGGGTCATTTCAATAGTGGCTCTGCCCAGCACCCATCATCACCTTATCCCCAGATGGGAGGAGGCGCTGCCGCCTGAGGCGAGATCAACGGCGTGACCGCCGGCAAAAACGCCTCCCCCGTTTCGCAAGCCGCAATCGCTCAGGCCCAAATCGCTCAGGCCGGGGTTCGCCTACAAGACCTGCATCGGCGAATCATAGCCTGCCGCCACTGTTCACGGTTGGTGGAGTTCCGGGAGAAGATCGGCCAGCAGAAGAGGGCCAGCTACTCGGAATGGGATTACTGGGCTAAACCCATCACCGGTTTCGGCGACCTGGAAGCCCGGCTGTTGATAGTCGGGCTGGCCCCCGCAGCCCACGGCGGCAACCGCACCGGACGGGTGTTCAGCGGCGATGCCTCCGCCGCCTTCCTCATGGCGTGTCTGCACGAAGCGGGTTTCGCCAACCAGCCCAATTCGGACCACCGGGAAGACGGCCTGGAACTGTTCAACGCCTACCTTACCGCCGCCGTCCGCTGCGTACCCCCGGGAGACAAACCTACCGCCGAGGAGAAGCGCGACTGCTTGCCCTTTTTCGTGGAAGAGATGGAGACCCTGCCCAGGTTGACCACGGTCCTGGCGTTGGGGCACATCGCCTTCCAGGCTTGTCTTAAAGCCATGAGCCAGCAGACCGGCACAACATTGAGGGCCAAATTCGGACACGGCGTTTGGCATGATATGCCGGGGGATTTACCGACCCTGGTTGGCTCGTATCACCCCAGCCCCCGCAACACCAACACAGGGCGTCTCACCAAGGAGAGCTTCCTAGAGGTTCTTTTCAAGCTTCGGGACGAATTGAGCTCGGGCCGGACCGGCCGGTAGGTGGCTCGACCGAGGGCTGCCCAGGAATCCCATAGCCTCAGTTCATCTCGTTGGGGCTGATGGGGCTGCGGTCCAGCAACACCTGGAAATAGCCTTTGAGACCCCCGCGCTATAGATGGGTGATCCTCCCCACCGGGTTCACGGTCATGTTCCTTACCGGGGGCTCCCGATTCTCCTTCGGTTTGGTGCTGGCGGCCATGACCCAAGACCTGGGATGGAGCCGGTCAACCCTATCCGTGGCGCTGACGGTTTTCATGGTGGCGGGAGCGATCGGACTCCCGGTGGCAGGCCTGTTAGTGGACCGTTACAGCCTCAAGTGGACCATGGCCGGCGGGGCGGTCCTTGCATCCCTGGGCATCGGTCTGATGGCCTTGGTCCAGTCACCGTGGCAGGTGTTCATAGTCTATGGGTTGATCTACGGGCTAGGCAACGCCGGCATCGCCAGTCCCACGGTGGGAGTCATGATCAGCCGGTGGTTCGAAAGGGGGCGGGGCATGGCGGTCAGCGCCGCAAACTCCGGCAGCTCCGCGGGATCTTTGGTCATCATCGTTCTTTTCGCCGCCGTCATCAGCTCCGCCGGTTGGCGCACTGCCTATCTGTGGCTGGGCGCGGCAAACCTGTTCATCCTGTTCCCGCTGATGCTATTCGCCGTCCGTTCCCGCCCTAATAACGCCCAATCGAACCAAGAGGAGGGGGACCGGGCAGACCCAAGTGAAACTCAAAATTCTAGCGGCATATCCACCGAATCTAACATGGCTATCGTCCGCTCCAGGCCATTCCTCTTGTTGGCGGCGATTTACATAATATGCGGATTCCAAGATTTCCTGGTGGCCACCCACGTGGTGGCGTTCGCCCTAGACCAAGGGACAGGCCCGGTGCTGGCGGGAAACATGCTGGCGCTAATGGGGGCGATGGGTTTTTTGGGTGTGTTGGCGGCCGGTTGGATGGCCGACACCGTGGGCCCTGGCAAACCCACATTGCTGTGTTTCATCATGCGTATCGGCATATTCGCTCTGATCAGCGTCTACCAGAGCACCGCGGGCATCATCATCTTTTCCGCCCTCTATGGATTCACCTTCTACATCACGGCGCCTTTGACCGTGATATTCGGCGGGAAGATCTTCGGCCCGGCCCGGCTGGGAACCGTGGCAGGCTTAATCTCGAGCTTCCACATGATCGCCGGCGGATTAGGGGCGCTGGTGGGAGCAGTCATTTTCGACCAATCGACGGGGCATTTGTCGATGTTAGCGATGTCGGCGGTGGCGGTGGCCGTTACGATGATGATCAAGGAACAGAAGTTACGACGGGGCATTCGGGTGGTTTTTGCCCCCAGACCCGCCTGAACCTGGGTCAAGCAATTCTCCGGCGCGGCTACTGGTAAAACCTCAGGGCAGGGCTGCTAGGCCAGGGTCAACGGAGCCAGCAGGGTGTACTCGGAAAATGCCCCATAGGCCGGCTTCCCGGTACGGTTCACGGTGGTCTCCGTAAAGGTAATCCCCCGGCAATGACGCCTCTCCCCCGGCAGCTTCTAGTTCCAGTGTGATCGCCTCCGCCGCTCCGATCTGCACCGCGCTGAGCAACGAGCTTCCTTCGCGGCCCGGCTCCAACGGCCAGCGGTGTCCTTCCACCGAAAAGACGTGGGATTGCTCGCTGAACGGGGCCAGCACGTGGATCTTGGCTTTGTCACCGGCTACTGCCTCCAACAGAGGCGTCGCCGGGTCGCCGTGGACGTGACTGTAAAAAACCTGAGACCGGTCCTCCTCACGTTCCAGCCGGGGACCAAATGGCTCGAACTGATAATTCAACGCCAGAACGCCGTCCACTTCTTCGGAGTAGGGCATTATGGAAGTGCCCAGCACTTCGTCCTGGTCTTGGATGAATAACGTGAAATCCCGGTAGCTTGGGGCATCCACCGGGTGGACATCGGATCTCCAGCTGGACCGGGCTGATAGATCGCCTCCCGTAACCGGGTGGGTGAATGTGGCGCCGTGTGGACCCACTACGATTGCGCCATATAACCCAAGCCCTGGATTCTCCAAAACATTGCCCCAGTCCCGGACCATGGCGACGGTCTCGCCGATTTCGGGGTGGGCGTAGAAGGTGTACGCGCGGGTCTCTCCAGGCATTGCAGCCTGCACCAGCCCGAATCCGGCGGCAATCCCCTGGGAGTCCCGGGGGTCATAGGCCAGCATGTCGGCATGCATGGACACCGGCCCGTCCTCAGTTGTGTTGGTCAGGCTGACCTGGATGCAGTCTCCGACGTTAACGTGAAGCACCAGAGGTTCGGGTGCGATGGTCCCGGAAGACAGCTCCTCCCACTGGGAATCAAGCACGTAGATCTTCCCCATGTCCCCGTGCAGCATGGGCAACGGCACGTCCACCGCCGACACAGCGAAGCTCTTCACCACCGCGTCGGCTGGGCACACCGCTTCCGCCGGGGCGGGTATGGATTCGTGGCCGGGCAGCTTTTGCAGTTCCACCGGGGCTGGGCCGGATGCATATGGTCTTATTCCTCCGCTCCGGTCCACGACACGGATGATCCCCCAGCTGCCCTCCCGAAACTTGAACGAACGACCGTTGTAGTACAAATAGTCCCCGGTCATTGCCTGGGGGCCGCCTGCCCTGGCGATGGAAAGGTCGTACCGCTCGGAAATTCCCAGGTGGGCGGTGTTGACGGGTGGTGACGTCGGGCTGAAAGGCTCTATCCGGAACCAGTGGCCGTCGACGTGCAGTGTATGCACGTCGTTAGTCGCCGGCACCAACCCCCGGATAACGATCGGGTCTCCCAAATATACTTCCAGCAAAGGCGTCTCTGGGTCGCCATGGGCGACGCTACTTAGGATCAAAGCAGGGTCCGGGTCGCCGCTTCGGCCGTCCAGGGGCTCGACGCGCAGATTGATGGAACTGCCGCTGGACCGGCCGATGTCCGTCAGCGGGTTTGCGTCTTGCAAGAAGAGAACCATCTCGCGGAAGCTGCCGGTGATGTCGGCGGATACTTTTTCTTTGGTATGAACGTCTACGATGGGTCCGCTGGCGACCTCGCTACCTGTTTTTGGATCATGGTAGGTGGAACCTGGAGGCTCAGCTATCAAGGCCCCGAACAGCCCGTGCCGCCACGACGTTAGGGCGCTGACGTGGTCGTGGAAGTACGCTGTGCCAAACTGGGCGTCGGGATACCACCGGTAGCGGACGAACTCGGTGCTGACGATCTCCCCGGGTTGGTGGTCGAATTCCAGGGGTTCGTCGAAAACCAACGTGCCGCCGTCTATCTCCGAGATGCGCCGGACTTCGAATGTGCTTTCCTGGTTCATGCCCACACCCACCAGGGCGCCTGGCTGGAATCGCCGGGCGTTGGTTAACATAACGGCTGTTTGACCGGCCTGGGCCGGGCGGCTGACGGATTCTCCCTCAACCGTGAAGGGCCTGACCGACGTCTCGTAGTTGAACCCGGTGTCCACCCCGTCGCTGCCCTGGATGTCGAATTGAACGAAGTGGATGTGCATGTTCGTCTTGCTGAAGAACGCGTTCTCGCCGGTGTCTTCAAGTTCGCTCTTGAAAACAACGTCGATGCAATCCTCGGTGGCGTTGGTGCAGGGCCTTTTCATTCTCCTGCCTGGTAGGTAAAGCCCATCATGTCGAAAGCTTCGCTGAGATGGGCATTGTGGCGGCGTAGGGCAGCGGCTACGTTGGAATGCCCAGCCCGACGTACCAAGCTGATGACCAGGTTCCGCAGGCCCGCCAGAACCTGTGGGGCGGCCCCAGTGCGCACCTGAGAGCGGTCCTCGTCGAAGGTCACATCCCGTACCCAGTGGAGGCGGTTCTCGATGCCCCAGTGCCCACGGGAAAGGCTCAACAATCGCCTGGCATCGGCATCAGTGGCTGGGAGACTGCTAATTGCATAGCTCACAGCCACCTGTTTCTTGCCCTTCACGACCCGCTGGCGCTCTAGCCGACACACCTGTTGCAGATGCGGCCACGCTTCCCCGACCGTCCCAGCGCTGCCCACGTAGCCATTTAGCTCTGGGTCGGCCAAGGCCCACAACTCTCGCCGCTCCAGCCGCCCATGACGCCGCTTTACTGGAGCATCGGCCCAGACCGTCAGCTTGGCCCCGCGTGCTCGCCACTCCGCTGCCAGCCAGGGAGGTACGGTTGGCCCACCAGCCCTCTCAGTTCCTAGCAGCGGAAAAAGCCTCCTCCAGGTCTCGGCGCAAGGTGGGCTGATTCTCTTTAACTGGCAGCAGATACTCTCCGCCGCCTGCCACAATCTGCTCACAGACTTTCCGTTGGGTCAGTAAGGCATCAGCCACTACTACCCGACCCTTCAGGGGTACCTGGCCCAATACTTCTTTGACCGCCGCCAATTCTTCCCCTTTGCCCGGCGCAGCTACCTGCGCCAGCACTGCCCCAGCGCGGCTAGCGTAGGCCGACACCACATGGACCCCGGGTATCTCTTGGCCGTGGACCCCTCGCAAGGTTTTCCCGTCCAGGGACAGGGGATCATCCGCCTCTACCCCGCTATTTGCCAGCCAGTTGCCGACTTCTGCCTCAAAGGCCGCCACGTCCAGGTCCTTGAACACCCGGTGGAGGGTGGCCACGCAGGGTGTCTTCTCCTGGCTGAACCCCAAAAGCTGCGCCGTAGCACCCCCTTGGTCCCGCCCCCATTGCGCTATGGCGTATAAGCTGCGGGCGCCGCACAGCATGGCACAGGTGGCCAAGGCCAGGATCGCCCCCAAAGAGTGGCGTCGCCCTTGGCTACTCCGGAAGTCAGGCGCCAAATCCAGCGCTTCCCTCAAAGTCATCATCCTCCCCTCCCGCTTAAACTGGTAATAATTTTATACTATTTTGAGAAAATGAAAAGGCCCTGGGCGTTGGTGCGAATGGCCAACGGCGTTTTACGGGCGTTCAAAGCCCGCACCTCTTCTTCTTCCTCCTTCAGCACGTAAAGCTGTCCCACCGGGTCGACGATGTTTGACCGCCGGTTCAGCGTGATGGGCAGGTTGATGGCGTGAATGGCGAATTCTTTGATTCGGGTCTGGCTGGGGCAAAGGCTCCATGCCCCGTTCTCCCCGGGTTGGGGCGGGTCGGTCCCGGAGTGAATAGGCTCCAAGAAGGGCGCCGGGCCATGGTTCGGCGCAAAGGGAGGCCGTTGACCCAAATGGGGCCGAAGGAAAGGATAGGCCAGTTTTCCCGTCTTGGGATTGAAATAGATGGGCGGTCTGGTCTCCGGGTTGGCGGATTTGTACCCCGGCCAGATGTCCGCCGTCTCCGGCTCATTTAGGTAAAGAGAACCTTCTTTGCGCCAGTTCAAAACCGAAGCGTCGTAGCCTTTGGGATTACCGGAAGGAGGCAACTGACGCTCCACCCATTCGGCCAGGTTGTCCCGGTCTATCTGAAATTTGGTCCCCTTCCACTCCACCTCCCGCCCCACCAGTTCCTGGGAGGTGACTGCCGCCGCCATCAGGCCCGCCCTGTCGGACAACTCTTTCAGCGGCGGGAGAGAATCTTGGGACGCCGCTCCGTCTTGCAGCGTGTTTTGCACCCGCCAGATCATCCACATGCCAGCGATGTAGTGGTGGGCGACATGGCAGTGGATCAGGAAGTCGCCAACGCTCTCCTGGCAGCCGCCGCTGCCGCATTCGTGCTCCAGGTCGTAGCTTTCCGCTGGGCCGATGGATTGGGAGTCGGTGCGGGCCGAAGCTTGGGGCAGCAACGGTGGCGACTTGTCGAATCCGCTATCGAAGGCCGTAGGCTCGGTTCCGGGTTGACGCCGCCAGCGTGTTGCGCCGCCGTGGACATGGTGGACGTGGAAGACCTCGGATCCGCCATGGACCACCCGCTGCTTGACCGGGTCGCCCAGGTAGGTGCGGGCGATGGGCGTCGCCGGGTCGCCAAAGGCGTAGGAGGAATAGGCCAGCGACGGGTCGAAGGACTCAGAGGTATCGAACTGGAGCGCCATGCGGTTCATGAAGGGCTCGCTGCGGTAGTTCAGCGCGCGCCCGCCGGGTTTGTAAGCGTCGGTGAATCCGTCGATGAAGTCGACAGGCCTGCCCTGCTTGTTGAAGTTGGTGAACCGCTCGTTGCCGATCTCGTGGTAATAGATGGCGAATTCCCGGAAGTCGCTTCCCTGGGGGTCTTTTATGACCGCCGCCCAACCGCTGGCCAGTTCATCGCCGGTCAGAGGGTCCAGGTATTCTGAGCCCGTGGGCTCCACCACCACCGCGCCGAAAAGACCGTGGGCCGTTTGCTCCCTGGTGTCGCCGTGACTATGAAAGTAGTGGGTTCCTTCGGGCTGGTCATCACCTACCATCCACTGGTAGGTCACCGAATCGCCGGCGGAGGTCATGCCTGACGGGTTGGTTGCGATGGCCGGCGCTCCCGTGTCAGCCAGGTGCAGACCCGAGCCGTGGAGGTGGAAGCTGACCATCTCGCTGGACCCGTCGGAATCCTTATCTATAGCATTGCGCAGCGTGACCCGGAGGCATTCGCCCTGGTTGACCCTGATGGTCAACGGCTGGATGGCGTCTCCCTGGAGGCCGATCGAAACCGCTGGCTCAGCAAGGTCCAAGCGGGCCTGCCGGTTTTGGGCTTCCTCGCCTCTGACGCGGTCCAATTCCTGCTCCAGAACGTACATGCGGCCAAAGGGATCGTAGTCCAGGAAGCGATTTAGGCTGACCTCAACGTTGATGGCGGCCAGGTTGTATTCCCGAACCGGAGCGGAAGGCGGGCACATGGCCGCGGGGTACACCGTATCTTCTCCGGAAGCGGCGCCCAAGACCACGCCTTCAGCGCCTTCGTGGCCGCCCTGGGTGAGTTCCGATGTGGGGTCGATTGTGGGTGTTTCGCCAATGGGAGGCGAGGTTGCCGTTGGAGGGGGTTCGGTGGAGCGGCCACCGCGGGCCGCCGTCGTGTTGATGGCGGCCTGCGTGACCAATGCGCAAATGCCCAGTGACGGATAGATCCGAAAGCCGGATGGCGCCTTCCGTAGGAGCTTAATCAAGCATCCATCCTATCGATGATCGGTTCGTTACTCTACCCGCAAAGCCTCCAACACAGATTCGCAGTGGCTCTTGGTGAACAGATCGACTGCGCCGAGTTTGCCCGTCCATTTGGCTTCGGTTAACCGGGTGCACTCGGTGGCCACGGCGTCCAGGTAAGTCCCAAGAAGCCAGGTGTTCTCGAACCCTGTCTGACCTCCGATGGCGAAGAAGTCCACCGTTGAGAGGGCCTGGGCGGCGTTATCCTGGATGTCCAGGATGTACTCCTTCTGGGTCTCCACGTCCGCCCGCGTCGCGGTCCGCCCCAGATGCCCGCTTATCATGGTCTCGAAGTCATAGGCTAGAACGTCGTCGTGGGCCTTGATGAATTCGAAGGGGTCGGTGCTGATCGCCAGTTCCAAGAATGGCGATCAGCCCGGGAAGATCACGTCCACCAGCATCACCACCTTTTGCTTGGGTGCGTAGATGAATATGCTGCCGGCGTTGTGGTTAGGGCCTTTATGTTCCAACTCCAGGGTCTGGTTGCCCACGGTCAAAGTGTACGAATCTGAGAAAGTGACCGTCGGCGCCGGGGGCAGCGATCCGCCCACGAAGACTCCGAAGGGGTAGGCCCGGTTCGGATCGGCCGCCCCGGCCAGATTGGCGGCGGTATCTTCATGAGCTATAGACCGCGTCCGACGGGAACATCCCCGCGGCGGCGATGTGGTCGGCGTGGGAATGGCTATAGATGACATGGGTTATGGGCTCGGAGGTAACATCGTCGATTGCCTGTAGCAATTTCTCGCCGATGGCAGGTGGGGCGTCAACGACTATGATCCCTTGGCCGGTGGTCATGAACATGACCTGATAGGCGCCTTCCGTGACCCAATACAGGCCGTCGCTGATCTCCTCCACCAAGTATCCCTTGTCCTGTGGAACGGCTTCGCCCCTAGCTATGGCGGGCACCCCAACGGCGGCCGGCAAGACCCTGGGACCCAGGTCTAACTGGAGGAACCCCAATGGGAAAGCGCAAGCCAAGACGATGGGGTTCGGGATGCCAAACGGGTTCGTAGGGTTGTCGAGGGTTTCCGACCGGTCAATGACCAGGAAGTGCACCTGGAATCCCGGCAACGGCACGCCGTCGGGCACGGTAAATTCGTGGGATATATCGATGGCTGCCTGGCCGGAAGCGTCGGTGTTAATGATGTATTCGACGCTTTCGATGGCCCCGTTGAGGGGCGAGCCCATCATGACTACGCTGTACTTGTGGCTGGCCTTAAGGTCAGCGACGCTCAGCGAAGCCTCGAATGGGCTGTTCTGCCCGGTGTAAGTTACGGAGCCGGCGCCGCCGGAGTAGCCGGGCGCCCACCCGAAATTGAACAACTGCACCCCGAGGCCGTGGCCCTTCTGCCTGAGGAAATCTCCCGGAAATACTCGGTCCTTGCTATAAAGGTCAGCGATAAGCGTCTCACCGTAGCCATGACCGACCCTACCGACCTTCAGTTGATCCACGACCTTAGTTCCCGGACCGGCTACGAGATCGAACCGGTGACGGCCGTTCGGATGGATATCCTTGAACACATCGACATGGCCTACCGGCTCAGCCAAGAGCTGGCCGAAGACACTCCAATGGGCACGTTGGAACCCGGTAGCCGGGTCTCCGCCAGGCTGTTGCGTTCCGCGCCGCCGGTCAAAATAATAGACATGCTCCTGCGCCAAGCGCTGCAAGACCGGGCGTCGGACATCCATATCGAAGCGGACGAGGCCAGACTCAGGGTCCGGTTCCGGATAGACGGAATCCTTCACGATGTCATGGACTTGCCCTTGGAAATGCATCCCACCATAGTCTCCCGGCTAAAGATTATGGGCGGGCTGAATATCGCCGAGCGGAGGCGCCCTCAGGACGGCCAGTTCACGGTTGATCTGGTAGACCGGCAGGTGGACGTCCGTTTGGCCATCAGCAACACTGTCGAGCAAGAGATGGCAGTGATGCGGCTCCTAGACAAGGGATTCACCCTGCTGACCCTGGAGCAGTTAGGCATGGGCCGTCACCAACTCGAGAAGTTCCGGCGGTTGCTCAAGCTCCCCTACGGGATGGTCGTTGTTTGCGGCCCCACCGGCGCGGGAAAGAGCACTACCCTCTACGGTTCCATCCTTCAGATGAACCGCGTAGAGGCCAACATCATTTCCATCGAAGACCCTGTGGAGTACCACATCGGCAGCATCAACCAGATGCAGGTCCACGTAGACGCGGGAGTAACCTTCGCCACCCAGTTGCGCAGCATACTCCGCTTGGACCCGGACGTGATTCTCGTGGGTGAGATTCGAGACCAGGAAACAGCGGTCATAGCGACCCAAGCCGCGCTGACCGGCCACTTGGTCCTGACGTCGATCCACGCCAACGACGCCGTTTCCGCCTTGATCCGTTTCCGGGACCTGGGCGTCGCCCCGTACCTCATCTCCTCCCCGGTGGCCGGAATAGTCTCCCAGAGGATGGTCCGCACGGTGTGCCGTGACTGCCAGATCAGGACTCCTCGGCCCGCCGCGGAGCAGGAAGCCTACGCCGCCGAGATGGGCGAGACTCAAGAACAGTTCATCTATGGTTCGGGCTGCAACATTTGCGCCCAGACCGGGTATCGTGGCCGCACCGCGGTCTTTGAGATCATGACAATGTCCGACACCCTCAGGCAGCTCTTCATAGAAGACGCCAGCCGGAAACAACTTTTGGACCAAGTGCTCTTAGAGGGCATGATACCCCTTCGCAAAGACGGAATGATGAAGGTGCAAGAAGGGTTAACAACTCCCTACGAAGTCATGCGCGTCCTATTCAGCCTGGAGTAGGGAGATACGCAATGGAATTTAGTTACGAGGCATACTCGATCGATGAAGGGTTGGTGAAGGGGCGGATCAACGCCCGTGACCTGGCCGAGGCCCGCGCCGAGGTGGCATTGCTGGATCTCAGGCCCCTCATCGTCAAACCGGCCTTTAAGTTGCCCAATATGGAGCAGATGTTTCCCTCCTTGTTCAAGGTTTCAAGCGGGGAACTGGTCCGGTTCTTCCGGCACTTATCCACCATGCTGGCCAGCGGCAGCAACCTGATGCGGACGCTGGAGATGTTCCAAGAGGAAGCCTCCAACAAGGCAATGCGAACAATCTTGGCATCCATCCATGAGCACCTGGTGGAAGGCGGCAACCTATCAGAGGCCCTGGCCAAGCATCCCACCGTTTTTAGCACCCTCATGGTAAGCAACGTGGAAGTGGGCGAGTACACCGGAAAACTGGCGCCCGCCATGGACCAGCTGGCCGATGTGCTGGAAAAGTCTCAAGAGGCCAAAGCAAAGGCCATCAAGACTTTGATGTACCCCATGGCCATCGTTGGGCTCTCTGTGGCGACCCTGGGCGTCCTGGTTTTGGTCGCCTTGCCGCCCCTGATGAAATCCTTTGAGAGGTTGGGCGCCGAAACACCGCTGATCACCCGAATCGTGATGTCCTCGGTCGCCTGGGTCCAAGGCAATATCCTGAACATGATGATCGGCCTTGCGGTTTTGATCGGCATGTTTATGATTTCCAACCACATCCCCCGGGCCAGGTACTGGAAAGACCAGCTGATGTTGAAAATCCCCATGGTGGGTCCAGTAGTGGTCGCGGCAAGCCTCGCACGGTTTTCGCGCACTGTCTCCATGCTCCTGATAGCCGGGGTGACCCCGGCCGCCGCCCTGGAGTTGGGAACCAAGGGCTGCAAGAACCAGGTGTTGCAGAAGGTCTTCGCCGATGCCGACGAAAGTTTGATGAGCGGGCATGGCCTAGCCAGCGCGTTAAAACGCCACCCGATCCTACCCGGCATGTTCATCCAGTTGGTGATGATCGGTGAGGAAAGCAACAGCCTGGATAAGACCATAACCGACGCCGCCGAGACCTCGCCCTCTGATGAGGCTGTGACCTCGGGGACAGTGTCCTTCGTGTGTTACGAAAACGGCGAGTGCGAGGGAGACCGGGAGGCAACGGCGGTGTGGCGCATGTGGACGGCTTTGACCAAACTCCCGCCGAGGTCGGCCTCTATTCCTTCAGGGCGCGTTACAACGGTAGCAGCACGTACGACGCTAAATGGAGCGCCTGCGAGTTGCTGAGTGTAATAGTAGACTAAGGATAACTATAATCAACCGTGTAGGGGTAACTGTTCAGACTTGATGAGGTGAATTGGCTCAAAGCCGTTGGAAAAACGCTGGCATGGCCGGGGGAGTTGTGGCATACCAGGGAGGTGGACACTGAACTAGACCTGAACGCGGCGAGTGGCGAAACTCTGCTGGAGATAATTGCCGGCCAGCGGGCAGTCATTGCCGATTTGCAAAGGCGGATTGGGGTTCTGGAATCCCGTCCCAACCGGCGCGGGTCGTCGGGGATGCCGGGTAATCAGCCGCACTCCAGCCGGCAAGCGCCGGAGAAAAAGGAGCCCAGAAAGCCGCGCCGCCATGGCTTCGCCCGCCAGCGCATGACTCCTACCCGGCGGGTGGAGCATGCCGTGGCGGTCTGTCCCGACTGCGGGACTCACCTGAACGGCGGATGGGTACAGCGAACTCGGGAAGTCATTGAGCTACCGGTGGCTCCGGTAGAAGTGACCGAGCACGCCCTGGTAGCCCGCATCTGTCCGGTATGCCAGCGGCGCCGGCTGCCCAAAGAGGCCCTGCAGGGGGTGGTTCTGGGCCAGCAGCGCCTGGGGGTCAATCTGGTAAGCCTGATGGTGACCCTGCGGGAGGAGGGACGGTTGCCCATAAGAATCATCCAATGGTACCTGGAGAGCGTCCATCAGTTGCACCTGAGTGTTGGCGCCATCGTCCAGGCCGTCCATGGAGTAGCCTGTCAGGCTGAGACGGCGGTGCGAGAGGTGCTCGAGCAAGTCCGCGCCAGTCCCGTGGTGCAGGGCGACGAAACCGGCTGGCGCCAGGACGGGAGCAACGGCTATGTTTGGACCTTCAGCACTCCCAGCGAACGATACTTCCTGCGTCGGGGTCGGGATAAGGGGGTGGTGGATGAGGTGCTGGATTCCTCCTTCAGCGGAGTGTTGGTCAGTGATTTCTACGCCGCCTATAACCACTACCCGGGCCTGAAGCAACGGTGCTGGGCTCATCTGCTGCGGGATATCCATGACCTGAAAGGGTTGTACCCAGAAGACGCTGGGCTGGCTCAGTGGGCCGAGGCGGTTCACCAGGTCTACACGGAGGCCAAGGCCTCGGTCCTTCCCCGAGCCCAGCCAGGCCATCGCACCCAGCTAATGCTGGAGGAGAAACTAATGGTCTTGGCGCGGCCTTTCCTTAAAGATCCCCTGGCGGTTCAGGCCAAGCTCTGCCGGCGCATGGAACGGTTCATCAAGGAACTGTTTGTCTTCGTGTCGGACCCATCCGTGCCCTCAGACAACAACGCCGCCGAGCGGAGCCTGCGGCATCTGGTAACCAGTCGCAAGATCAGCGGCGGCGCCCGCTCAGGGCAGGGCACCGACAGCAAGATGACCTTGGCATCCCTCTTTGGCACCTGGCGGGCCAGAGGTCTCAATCCCCTCCTGGAATGCCGCCGGTTGCTCACTTCCCCTCAACTCTGAACAGTTTCGTGTAGGGAGCTACTTTGAGGAGGCCGAAATGCTCGGCCTCCCCTGCTTTTTGCCCACCAGCACAATCAAACTAGGAAGCGCTAGCACCAAATGACGCCAACCCAGACCTTGCGGTAGAATACCGCCGCCGGACCGGCAAACCGGCGTTCAAGAAAGACCACAGCCGCAATTTGCTACACTAGACGCGCCGATTCATGCGGGACATCTACCTGGCCGCGCCCCAGTGGCAATGGTCTATTTGGGCAGACCGCAAGGAGAACCCATACCGTGTCCGCAGTTGAAACATACAAGGCCATGATTGACGCCGCAGGCGCACAGCGCGCCAGGATCCACGGTGAGAGGTCTTTAAGTGAGCGTTTGGATGAAGCGGGCAATGCCCAGCGTTTTAGGACCGACCCACGCCGCGCCCTCAACGCCAGCTTGGAGATATTGGCGGGTTTCATTGAGCCTGGGGATGTCCTGTTGGACGTGGGCGGCGGCTCCGGCCGCATCGGGCTGCCCCTGGCTGCCCCTGGCCTTGCGTTGCCGGGAACTGATCAACGTGGACCCATCGCTCGCCATGGTTCGGGGGTTCGACGAGTGCGCGGCGGAAGCTGGCATCGGCAACGTCCGATCGATCCAGGCAGACTGGCTGGACGCGCCGGACATCGAGGCCGACGTGGCGCTCACGGTCCACGTCACCTACTTTGTCAGGGATATTGACGCATTCATCCGTAAACTTTGTGTCTCGGCACGGCGCCGGGTCATCATTTATATCAACAGTTTTCCCAACCCAAACCGCTCGGACCGTCTGTTCAGACTGGTCTATGGAGAAGATCAGGCCATGCATCCTTCCCATCAAGAGTTGATGGAAGTGATCTGGGAGTTGGGTATACTTCCCGAAGTAAGGGTGTTGCCCATCCGAGGCGGCGGGGGCGGGAAACCCGGCAGCAAAGAAGAAGCTATCAAACAAGCCTTGGGAGGGTCCTGGCTTGCCCCTAGCACGCGGGAAGATGCAGCGCGTGTCCTAGAGTCTCATTTCGACGAACTTTTCACCCTTGATGATGATGGGTATCCAGCCCTTTGGCAGCCCGAGAGCCGGGAGCTGATCATCACCTGGGAAACTTAAAATCGAGGGGAGTATCAACCATGCCGCGTTTGCCACAGGCCACCCGGGAATCAGTTAAGGAAGAACTGCGGGAAGCGTTTGACGCGGTTTCCTCCGGTCCAGGGGGCGCCGGGGGCGCCGGCCCCATGTCGGTGCTGAAACACAGTCCCGAACTTCTGCGGCGGGCCACCCCGCTGTTCAATTACCTGCGCAACGAGTCCAGCCTGCCCCAACACGTCCGGGAACTGGCCATGCTGACCACCGCCCGGGCCATGGACTGCCAATACATTTGGAACGCCCATGCCGCCCTGGGCCGGCAATCGGGATTGAGCAACAACCTGGTGGACTCCCTGAGGGACAGGCGGCCCTTGCCCAGGCTTTCCGCGGAAGAGGCGGCGGTCGTGAACTGCGGCACAGAGTTTTTCACGACCCACCGGGTAAGCCAGAACACCTTTGACGCAATGCTGGAACTGTTTGGGGCGCAAGGGCTGGTTGAGTTGACCAGCTTGATGGGTTATTACGCCATGCTGGCCTTCAACGCCAACACCGTTGACTTGGGCATACCCCACGATACCGAAGAGCGCCCGCTGCCGGTTTAGAGTTTGGCTGGCTCCAACGCGGTCCCTAACGAACAAGCCAGATTAGTCGGTCACGATTTCACCCCCACTCTAACTCTCCCCCGTGAAGGGCGAGAGGACAAGTCCCTTCCCCCGAAGGGGGAAGGTTAGGATGGGGGTGAAATCACATTGCGCAGCCACACATCGCCGAAGCGCTAATCTTCTACCCGGTACACGCGGGCGGCGGTGTCGTGGAACAGGTCAGCGCGCTCGGAGGCCGAGTATCCCGTGGAGATGCGCTTGAAGGCGTTAAAGAGAACGTTGTAGGAATGCCCCACTTTGTCCGGAGGGAAGTTGCTCTCAAACATGCACCGGTTCGGGCCGAATTGTTCAATGACGTAGTTCATATAGGGGGCCATGGTCTCCGCTATCTCTTCGGAGCCGACGGGTTTCTCTCTGGCGTACCAATCGTAGCCGGTGCGGGGTTGGCCGGTTCCTCCGACCTTCACCACGACGTTGGGGCATTGAGCCACAGCTGCGATTCCCTTCCTCCAGATGGCCAAGACCTCTTCATCCCGGTTGGCGTAGGGGCCGATGCGCAACACACCGCCGATATGATTGAGGATGATGGTCAGATCGGGTATGGCCCGCGCGAACTCCGCCAACTCTGGCAGCTGGGGAAAATACAGCCAAGCGTCAAACGTCAATCCCATCCGCGCCAAAACCCGGGCTCCGGCCCTAAAATTGTCCATGGATAACTGGCCTTCCAGATTGTGACGGCCGTTGGGGATAGAGGGGTCCGGGTCCCAGGTGACACCGTGGCGGATCCCGCGGAACCGGTTGGGGCTTGCGGCTTGCAGGGCCTCCAAAACCGGGGCGGCGCCGTCTCCCAAAAGCAGGTTGGCATGCCCCACGATGGAAGCCGCCGCTTTGGCGGGTCCGTATAAGCCCGTGGCGGCGGCGGCGGCCAATCCTTGGACGAATTCCACTTCACCCACCGAGCGCATCTCTTCCCGACCATCGGCCCGGTACATGGCGTTGGTTTCGACGAAAACGGTGGACCGCACGTTGTGGCCGCTATTGAGGTCGGCGAATAGCTCATCCAGCAGGTAGGTCTGATAAGGGATTCGCGCCGGCCGGCGGTCCCACAAATGATGATGAGGATCGCAAATCGGAATCTCCGGCTCTAGCGTCTCCTCCTGTGTCAGCGCCAGCCAGTCATTGTCTCCAAACGGCATGTTTGACTCCTTTGCCGGTTTCCGCGCGTTTCGCGGCTGGACCGGTGATCGGGCCATATTCTAGACATCATCGTACCGGCCATCAAGGGGGTGGGGTGGTAACGTAAAGACGTGCATCGGTGGCTCATTCAGAATAATTGTACTCTGGTTCCCACTTGAGCCTGTTCTATGGCCTCTCCATGAAGTCGTTTGGTCCCCGTTCAGCGCGTCAAGAAAAGCGGCGACAACTGACGAGGCGCCGACGACTGCTACGCCGTCTCTTATCGTATCCCACGTGGTGGGCGGTGGCTTGTACTCTGGAAGCAAATCAAAACTCCAATGACCGCAGCTGGCGCACCGCGCCTGCCCGATGTCGTAAAGCCGCATTTAGCCCCGGCAATTCTTGCACACGGAGATGTGAGTTGACAGGAGATTACGAAATTGTTCGCTTTGTTTCGCTTGTAGAGTGGCCTGCTGCACAAGGGATTGGGCATGCTTTTGTGCCGCTAATGCCACCGAGGCCTTGGTTTTATAAGCCTCAAGCTCACCCTCGAGTGCTTTTTTCTCTCCTTTGGTTGAGGCCAACGATGGAACTTGCAGGATCCCTGCCGAAAATGAAAAGGAGGAGTTCGAGAAGATAGATGCTCATCTCCGAAAATTCAGCGGCGGACTCGTTACAGGCGCATATTTTGTAAAGAAATACATCGATTGCAAAGGGCATTCTCCAACTATCATTAGAACTCTCGAGGGGTGGCTACTCGACCGGTCCACTATCCTTTTGTTCATGCTGTATCTCTAGAGGTCTGGCCGGAAAGCCATTGGCCGGGTTTCGCGCTACGCCAGACAGACGTATTATAGTCTTATGTGGCATGATAGTGTCTGTAATACAGTTCAAGAACCCACTGTTACATCGATAATCGTCGCTAAGAAAATGACGACTTGGGGAGAATCGGGGTTTCCGTCCGAGTTTCTAGGGCTAACCGACTCTAAGCGACAAAGACTTGCCACGCCTAAAAGAGCCGCTCTTGGACAAGATGAGAGGCGGTACTGGTCTTGAATTCGAGAACTGGCGACGCGCCCAACTCCGAACCCGGGGGTTTTGCGGACCTAACGAACCCGTGCTTGCACGATTTGAGTATGACATCCTGCTGGTCTCGGATTCATTAAAACAGTTGTCATGGTGGAAGCAAAATCCCGCGATGTTAATCCTTCGTCCTTAACCGGGGCGAAGCTCATTTCCCAAGAGCTTCTTAACGACTACAGCTTGTTGGCTCATGCCCAGCGCCAAGAACAGCAGTTGTCCTTTTTCGTTCAGAACAAAAGCGCTTTCGAGGAGCTTTTAGGCCCACTGCGGGCTTGGACCACCTACGCGTTGAGAAGTTTTATATGGATATTCGGTGGGTGGGCCAAGACCATCAACAAATCATTGACCTGGCGTTGGAATCCGGGCTCAGCACTTATGACCCCGGTTATTTACATCTCGCCCGGGCATTGGGGATCCCAATAGCCACATTTGACCAAAAGATGCACGCTGCCGCCGAAGCCTTAGGCCTGGAGCTTTAAACGGCGAAGCCGAGCCGCACACCCGAATCGATTGAGGCCGCTACCCTAGGCGCTTGGCGGCTGGCAGCACACGGTCCGCCAAATGCTCCATGACTCGCTCGCATTGCTCTAGGCCATCCACCCGGAAATCGTAGGTGAGTTGGTCTATGCCCAGTTCCCGGCAGTAATAGACATCGTCGATCACTTCTTGGGTGGTGGCGATTACCGTGCCTCCCGTTGGGACCCCAGCGCCCTCCCCCAAACCAATATCGGTAAAATGCAAGGAGCGCTTAAGGGAGATAGACACGCTTGAAGGCTCCCGGCCGGCCTTCTCCATCTCTTGCCGCAGGTAGGGCAGATTCTGGGCGACGAAATCAGGGGTCTGCCTTGTGGTGTGCCAGCAATCGCCGTATTTGGCGGTGCGCCGCAGAGCCCGGCGGGTGTGGCCGCCCACCCAGATTGGTATGTGGGGTTTTTGCACCGGTTTGGGGTAAAACTGGATGCCAGCGATCTGGTAAAACTTCCCATGATACTCCGGCTCTGCCTGGGTCCACAAAACCTTGAAGATTTCCAAAAACTCGTCGGTCATCGGCCCCCGCTCGGCATATGGGAGTCCCAGAATCTCAAATTCTTTTTCCAGCCACCCAACACCGACGCCGCAAATCATCCTGCCATCTGTCAACACGTCTAGGGAAGCGAACATCTTTGCCTGAACCACCGGGTTACGGTATGGCAGGATGATCACCGTGCTGCCCAGTTTAATGGATTTGGTGCACGCCGCCAGGTATCCCAGCAGAGTCATGGTTTCTAAAAATGGCTCGTCTGCGGGCCTTTGAAAAGAACCGTCGGCCGTATATGGATACTGGTTGGTGCCGGCTGTGGGCAGTACTACATGATCGCCGGCCAGAATGCACTCAAATCCCAATTCCTCGGCCCGCTGGGCAAAGCGCCGCAGCCCGGCGGCGTTGGGCAGTCTGGAGATACTGATTCCGATTTCCATTGTTGTTTAGCTCCCTAAAAAATGAATGTTAGCCTTGCGGCGCCCGCATCTGTTAGCAAATTCCACGTCTATTAACTTGACGGTTTCATCTAACGATTATACCGTGAGACTTCATAAATCAGTCTGGGCCGGACGAGACGAACATGGTTACGACATCCGGGCTTCCATATATTACCAAGACGCTAACTCCGAAACGGAGCCGCCAAGCCATCGTACGGGAACGATTGTTCCGCGCCCTGATGGATGGCCTGAACAAAAAGGTTCAAATAGTTTGGGCGCCTGCCGGACACGGTAAGACCGCTCTATTATCAGGGGTAGCCTCCGGTCTCCAAATCCCTGTTTGCTGGTATTCCTTTTCGCGTGACGAGAGTGACGCCTCAACGTTCCTTCGCCTGTGCATCCGGGCTGTTCGCGCTCAAATAGACGGCTTTGGAAATCAATACCGGCCCCTGGTAAGCGACTCATCGCAGATGGACCCCCAAGAGCTTTTGGGTTTTTTCATCAGCGCTCTGCACAGTGATGTCGATTCCCACATCGCGTTTGTACTGGATGATGTCCACTGGTTGGAGGACAAACCCGACCTGGAAGAACTATTGTCGCTGTTGATCGAACGCTCTCCGGATAACGTTTCCTTTGTGCTTGGTTCCAGGGTATGGCCCTCGCTTTCGTGTCTTCCGAAGCTGGCGGTCAGCGATGAGCTTACCTATCTAGATTCTAACGATCTGCGGTTCTCCATCGAGGAGACAGCGGGCTTGCTATCAAATCGATGGGAGAGAACCGTACCCATAGAAACAGCGTCGTCCATCAACACGCGGACCGGAGGTTGGGTTGCCACTATATTACTCACCTCAAAGTCCCCAAATAGCGAATTTGCGGCGAACCCCATGGGTAGCGACGACAAAAGCATGCTGTTTGATTACCTCTCAGAAGAGGTCTTCGACGGCCTGCATTGCGCGCTTCAGGCTTTCCTCTTGCAAACATCCGTGCTCCAGGAGTTTTCGCCGGCTTTTTGCGACAGATTGCTGGGAACCTGCAACGCTCAGGACCTGATCGACCGGGTAAGAGAGCGAGGACTGTTCCTAGAGGAAAGATCCAGCGATACGTCTTCCTATGCCTACCACGACCTGTTCCGGAATTTCCTGATTCGCCGTTTGCGATCGGATCTTCCTCTACAATTTGAAAGCATAAACAAGAAGGCGGGAGATTGGACTCGACGATAACTCCCTATACCACTATCTACAGATTGACGATACCGTCAACGCATTGGAACTGGTCAAGGAAGTCAGCGCCTCCTATTTCGACAAAGGAAACTGGACCAAACTCTCCTCTTGGTTGTCGAGTCTGCCACCCGAAGCGGTGCAGAGGGATCCTGAGGTCAGTCTGCTGCACGGGCAGGTGCTACTTAGAATCGGCGATCCGGCGAGATCCCTCGAACAACTAGATAGTCTAATTTCCCACAGAGACGGCGATTCCGGCGGCATTTGGGAGGTCGTCGGGCAGGCCTGGGTTGCTAAAGGCACAGCCTACCGGCGTCTGGGTCACCTGGAGCTCTCGATGGAGTCCGCTGAAACCGGACTGGATCTCCTCAAAGGAATGGGCGCTTCTCACGACCATCTTTCCGAAGCACACAGGCAACTCGCAGCTGCGCTGGCTACTCAAGGAAAACTGGATCTCGGCAAGCGCCACTTCGAAGCCTCCCTGGATATGGTAGGTAAAGACAATATTCGCTTGATCTCCCAAGTCTCCAGCGATCTTGGCGCCGTTTGCATAGAATTGGGTTTGTTTGATGAGGCCGGCGTCCATTTAGAACAGGCCAGAGCCGGTTGGCTGAAATTGGGGAGCGACGGCCTGCTGGCGCAATGTCTGGTAAACGTGTGCCTAGTCTATTTTCACAAAGCCGAGTTTGAGTTGGCGTTTGAGGAGGTCAACGAAGCTGTCCGTCTTTCCGAGGCGGCCGCCTACCCCAGGGTCCAGGCGCTGGCGCTGATGAATCAGGGCATCATACAACTGGCATTGGGCAAGTTTCAAGATTCCGTGGAAAGTTCTTCGCGGGCCTTGGAGATGTCCCGAAAACTTCTTGACCAGAGGTTGGTGGGAGAAAGCACCAACACACTCGGCGAAGGATTCCGCAAGCTGGGTGAGACATCTAAGTCCGAATCCACCGATGGACCCGGATGGAGGGCGTGAGGACAGCGGAAGAGGGGGGAGGGAGTTGCAGGCGCGATAATCCGGGCTCGAATTCGGGTAGACGGGAGGTTGGCGGGCGGTCGCAGGCGCTTTTGGGGGCGCCGATGGCGGTCTGCAGTGGCTGTGCTGAGCGAGATGGCGGGATAGGACACGGGAAGAGGCGCTCGCGGACCGGGACTGGCGCGAGTTTGCCGGGACGTTCAGTTGGCCGGATGGCGGGTCAGTTGCAGACGGGTCGTCAGGCTGGGAGTGGCAGGGCGCGCAGCCGGGCCAGGGCGCGACTGAACTGGGTTTCCCAAGGCCAGCGCTGGGGCAGATGCAGGGTGAGGCGGCGCGCCGAGCGGGTGAGCCGTCCGGCCAGGGAGAAGAACCGTCGCCTGAGGGTCTTGGTGGTCACGATCTGCTCGCCCAGGCCGATGCGCGCGGTCCAGCGGGCCAGGTTGTGGGCCATCACCTGGACGGCCAGCCAGGCGCCGTTGGCGGCGAAGCGGCCGGACGGCATGTGGTTCAACCCGACGCCGTACTTGAGGTCGCGCATCGCATTCTCGATCTCGGCGTGGCGGCGGTGGTCGGCCTCCAGTTCCAGGGTCTCTCCGTCCCGGTCGGTGATGAAGCGGTGATAACTGTAGGTGGCGAAGAGGGCCAGTTGGGAACCGGGGGTCGGCTGCACCCGCCGGACGATGAGCCGCACCGGCGCGGCGTCCGGCTCACTCTGGAAGGGGGTATAAGTCGTCTCGGCCACAGCAGCGGCGCCGTCCATTCAGTAGGGAATCGGCGTCCAGGCAGCTTCGGGTATGGCCTCGATGAGATTGCGCAGGCTTTTGTGCTGGCGGATGGTGATGGAGAAGCGCACGTCCAGCTTGCGGCAGACGGCGACCACGGCGTGGGTATAGAAGCCGCTGTCGGCACGCAGGGTGATCTGCCCGCTGGCGCCAGCGTAGCGCACCCGCCCCACCGTCTCCCGCAGGAAGTGGGCGGCCCCGCGGGCGGTGTTGGCGCGGCCCTCGCGCAGCCGGGACATCAGCACGTCGCCGGTGCCGGCGGCGACGGCCAACAGCGGGTGATAGCCCCGGGCGCCGGTGTAGCCGTGGTGGCGGGCGCCCTCCTTGGCCAGTCCGTAGGTCTCGCAGATCGTCGAATCAAGGTCGATGGTAAATGGTGCGTCGCCGGGTCCGGCTCCGGCCTGCCAGGCCCGGGCCAGCAACTCGCGGCTCACCCGGTCCAGTTGGCGGACGTGGCCCCAGCGAAAGCTGCGCAGGAAGGCGCCCAGGGTGGAGGGCGCCTTGACCACACTGCCCAGGGTGCAGGCTGTCCCGCCGGCGCGCAGCGCATCGGCGTCGTCGATGCAGTCGCCGCCCGCCAACGCAGATGCCACCAGCGTCATCATCTTGTCACCGGTGTTGGCTCGGCCTGGGGCCCGGCCCAGGTCCAGGCGCCGGTCAACCAGTTGGGAAAGGCCGAGGTGCAAGGCCAAGGTGGCGGGAAGGAGCAGGCCGGCATTGTTGACCAGGCGGTGGTCGTCGAAGGGAAACTGTTCAGAGTTGAGGGGAAGTGAGCAACCGGCGGCATTCCAGGAGGGGATTGAGACCTCTGGCCCGCCAGGTGCCAAAGAGGGATGCCAAGGTCATCTTGCTGTCGGCGCCCTGCCCTGAGCGGGCGCCGCCGCTGATCTTGCGACTGGTTACCAGATGCCGCAGGCTCCGCTCGGCGGCGTTGTTGTCTGAGGGCACGGATGGGTCCGACACGAAGACAAACAGTTCCTTGATGAACCGTTCCATGCGCCGGCAGAGCTTGGCCTGAACCGCCAGGGGATCTTTAAGGAAAGGCCGCGCCAAGACCATTAGTTTCTCCTCCAGCATTAGCTGGGTGCGATGGCCTGGCTGGGCTCGGGGAAGGACCGAGGCCTTGGCCTCCGTGTAGACCTGGTGAACCGCCTCGGCCCACTGAGCCAGCCCAGCGTCTTCTGGGTACAACCCTTTCAGGTCATGGATATCCCGCAGCAGATGAGCCCAGCACCGTTGCTTCAGGCCCGGGTAGTGGTTATAGGCGGCGTAGAAATCACTGACCAACACTCCGCTGAAGGAGAAATCCAGCACCTCATCCACCACCCCCTTATCCCGACCCCGACGCAGGAAGTATCGTTCGCTGGGAGTGCTGAAGGTCCAAACATAGCCGTTGCTCCCGTCCTGGCGCCAGCCGGTTTCGTCGCCCTGCACCACGGGACTGGCGCGGACTTGCTCGAGCACCTCTCGCACCGCCGTCTCAGCCTGACAGGCTACTCCATGGACGGCCTGGACGATGGCGCCAACACTCAGGTGCAACTGATGGACGCTCTCCAGGTACCATTGGATGATTCTTATGGGCAACCGTCCCTCCTCCCGCAGGGTCACCATCAGGCTTACCAGATTGACCCCCAGGCGCTGCTGGCCCAGAACCACCCCCTGCAGGGCCTCTTTGGGCAGCCGGCGCCGCTGGCATACCGGACAGATGCGGGCTACCAGGGCGTGCTCGGTCACTTCTACCGGAGCCACCGGTAGCTCAATGACTTCCCGAGTTCGCTGTACCCATCCGCCGTTCAGGTGAGTCCCGCAGTCGGGACAGACCGCCACGGCATGCTCCACCCGCCGGGTAGGAGTCATGCGCTGGCGGGCGAAGCCATGGCGGCGCGGCTTTCTGGGCTCCTTTTTCTCCGGCGCTTGCCGGCTGGAGTGCGGCTGATTACCCGGCATCCCCGACGACCCGCGCCGGTTGGGACGGGATTCCAGAACCCCAATCCGCCTTTGCAAATCGGCAATGACTCCCCGCTGGCCGGCAATTATCTCCAGCAGAGTTTCGCCACTCGCCGCGTTCAGGTCTAGTTCAGTGTCCACCTCCCTGGTATGCCACAACTCCCCCGGCCATGCCAGCGTTTTTCCAACGGCTTTGAGCCAATTCACCTCATCAAGTCTGAACAGTTACGTGCCTGGGTACGTGGTTGCGCGTAGCCCAATCAACGCTTAGAATGAAATCATCCGTACAACCATCGGCGATAGGTCCGTGGAGCTCCGTCTAGTAGTTCCCGGCTAAGTCCACCGGCTAAGTCCACCGGCTAAGTCCATGGATGAAACAGGCGCCGAAAGTCAACAATTTGGAGGATTATCGTGGAGAAAGGTTCAACCGTAATAGACGCGGGTGTGGTGGATTTTGCGATGAGCTATCGCAAAGAGATCATGAATGACCAGGGCCTTTGCGTCCAGGTCTATTCGAAGATCGGTGACAAAGACACCGAAATCCTTCGGTTCGATTGCTTCGACCAGGCGCCTCATTATCACTACGGCCCAGAGAACCATAACATCCGGCTGCACAATGACAAGACCACCATGGGCGGCAGTTCCTTGGGTTGGACACTGGACAACCTCCGGAACAACCTTCCCGAGATGGTCCGCCGGTCCGGATACGAAGACCTAGCCAACAGCCTGGACAGCAAGCCGTTGAGCAATAACAAGCTGGATGAATTGGAATCCACCGCCCGGTCGATGTCTCAGGAAGGGCGCCGCACCGTGCATCACATGATGCCAGAGCTAGTGGAAGGCGATAAGATCGAGGTGGGCAACCTCAAGTTTGGATTGGAATACCGCCACCTTCCCCAGATCAACGACGAAGGCATGGCGATCCACGTGCTGGCCGACGTTGCCGGGCATGAAGTGGAATTGCTGGCGTTCGACTGTTTCCAGGGCGCCCCTCACTACCACTACGGGCCCCGCAACCAGGATGTCCGCATATACTGGGACGTGACCACCTCCGGCGAGACCCTGAAGTGGACCCTGAACCAGTTCAAGGAAGGCAACCTGCGTGACATGATCCGCCGGGCAGGCTACCCCTCCATCGCCGACGCGGTGGACGAAAAGATGGTCCAGGAAAAGATGCCCGAGATCGAAGCCCGTTCGTGGGAGCTGGTGGCTTTGAACAACAAGGCCCCGGCCAACGACGGCAAAAAGACCAAGTCCCAGTTGATTCAGGAGCTTGAGTCCCTGCGCGAGCAGGTCGCGGCTCTCTAACCCAACCAGAGCTTGATTCACGCACAAGGAGAGAGGTCCGGGGATACCCGGGCCTCTTGTTTACGTCATACCCCAAACTACAATCCCAGATGACCCAAAATCCCAGGAGTTTAGCTCCTCATGTGATTTCTCTGGTTAGATAATTAGCCTGGGAGAATTGGCAAAATAGCAATAACCTCTACAGGAATCTATCCTCGGACCTCTGGAAATTCCCGGCCTAATTTCTCAGGCAGGGTAGCAATTATCGAACTCCGGACCCAGTCCGGGAAGCGCCATATTCCGACGGTGCCCGATCCAGAGTCACTTACCGGCATTCGGAAGACGCCTCAAAAAGCCTCCACATCTAGCGACAGAATTCGCGTAGGGGAAGTGTATGCGGCTCCAAACGCCCAAACATATGTGGACCGGCCCGATTAGCCTCTAACCATGACTCCGGACAATTTTACCAGTGGAGTCAGTAAATCCTTGGAACCGATCCAATGCTCAACACACCATCACATTGGGGAGGTATTGCTTTGCTGGAGTTCGCCAGACTTCAACTTAAGATCTGGGATTGGCGGCTATTCTTCTTCATCTTCCTATTCCTCGCACTACCCAACGTCTACCAAATCTACCGGGTGTATCTCATCGGAAACGTTATTCCAGGCGCCAGTGGTCTTGCCATCGTCTCCCAATGGCAATTCGTGGGGCTCGTCATCGAGATTTTCCAGGAGGCAACCGTTCTAGCCATATTCTTTTTCGTGGGAAATCAGTTCCGTGGCTCGGACGCTATCCAACTAGATAGGACCAAAAGCGTCTTCTGCTTCATCCTCGTCACATCCTTACTTTTCACCCCTGGTGGTCTTCTTCCTTCGGGATGCATTTATCAATGCGATAGGGACTTCCGGTGAGATTCAAAACCAGACCCGTGAGTTTCTAGGAGTGAGCATATTCAGTGTTCCCTTCGTGCTTCTCTCCGCCGCCGTGGTTGTGCTGCTTCAAGCCTTAAGGAAGCGATCGTTGGTCTTCGTAATGGCGGTCACCAACGTACTCCTGCTCTTTGTATTCGATAGTCTGTTTTTCGGTGGGCACAGCTTTTCCTTGAACGCGGGTGTCGTGGGGACAGCATGGTCGAAGTTGTTATCTAGCATGCTGCTCTTCGCTCTCGGTGCAGTCTTGCTCTTGGCGAACATGCGTATTCCAATAAGCAAATGGTTGGTCCGCCCGTCATTTGAAGATATGCGTATCTACCTGCGCGTGGGCCTTGGCAGTGGCGTGGACACCCTGGTGAGAAACGTCGCGTACTTCTTCATGATCATCCGATTGGTCAACACGATCGGTGCGAATGAGATTGGGGGTTATTACTTGGCGATGCAAATATTGTGGAGCTTCATGCTAGAAACTCGGACGGAAACCCCGATTCTCCCCAAGCCGTCGTTTTCTCAGCGACGATTGTCGATGTAACAGTGGGTTCTTGAACCATACATAAGACTATAATACGTCTGTCTGGCGTAGCGCGAAACCCCGGCCAATGGCTTTCCGGCCAGACTTCTAGTGCCAGTGCTAGCCTTTGCAGACTCAGCCAAAGTGTTGGTTGCCAACTCAACAGGCGAGTTGGTCCAAATCAGAGCG
>CBDDEJ010000003.1:0-172329 GCA_965226915.1 Dehalococcoidia bacterium | reverse complement strand
GTCCAAGTCCTGGGTTAACTTGGTGGTGAAGCCATAGGTCTCGTTCCGTCACGCGGCGCGGAGGTTCCTTTTGTTCAGGTCGGCGAATTGAATTCTGGGTTCTTACCTCCAAGTCATGGGGGGTGGGGACCTCTCGCCCCTTCTTACTCTTGTTCCCCGTCACCTCGGGCCTGAGGGAGATGATCGGGGGGTCCTGGTTAAACCGGAGGTCCGCCGCCCGGAGGGAGAGGCACTCCCCGACCCGCAGACCGGTCCGGAGCATTACCCTCATAGCCATTCGAACCTGGTAGGAAGGAGCCGCCGCCACCAGCGCCCGGGCCTCCTCGGGGGTGAAATAGTCGGGGAGAGCTTCGGGTTTTCTCGCCATGCCACCGCCCATCTGCGGGGATTTCCGCAACCAAGTCTACCGGCCGAGGGCGTCCAGGAGCAATAGCCTGAGCATCACCCGGGGGTCTGGAGAGGCGGTTAGTTGCGGAATACCCCCATTTCCGCAACTGGGCTTCTCCGGTGGTGTCGTCTGACTTTGCCTTGCCCGCATGGGGACCCCAGCCGATCAGGCCTCACCGTCGTCTGGAGCCTCTTCATATTCGTATGACGTGGAGGACAATATCAGCTTGCGTGGGTTCTCCGCCTGGTAACGGTTGTTGGGATCGGCCAGCCGCGCTCGAATCCGCTGGACATCTTGACCTGGAGTTCTTTCCGTGTAGAAGACCGCCACTACTGCCTCGTTCGGTATTTGGACGAGATTTATGGGTAGACCGTGTTGGTCTGTTTGTCCTGTCCCGACCGTCTTGTTCAATTCCACGATCAAGCGCCATTCTTCCTCGTGAGACCAATGGTTGCTCTTCAACGACAAGAGGGCCGGTATGTTGGATTGCGGTTGAGAAAAAGCTACGGGCCCTATGAACATGGGTGGTTGGTCGTTATATTGCACGGCTCTAAGCTCGCCGACTGGGCCGCTGAGTTTCCTTAATTGCGACATATCGTATCCGATGACAAAGCCGGACCCGTCAGTGGTGTAGAGCGACCACATCAATCGGTGGTGAGGATTCGCGTTGAACGAGACGATGCCGAACCTCGTCGAAATCTGGTCCGAGAGTAATTGGCGGGTAAACAGGCTGCCGTATTCAATCCTCGCCGTGAGGACCTCTATCGCTGAGATCGGCTTGTTTTCGTTGATTTCGGTGAGAACCTTCGCCAGTTCGCGGTCTTCTTCCGCTTCATCTTCGAAGACGTACGCGGTCGCCACCGCACACTCGAAGGGATCGTTGAGGGCTGCTGGTTGGGTGGCGCGAAGGGTCCCGTCGCCCACCTCGGGAATGCAATTGAGGGCCCGTTGCGGGGTCATGTATTTGTACAGAGTCCTGGGTTCTGAGACGGACAGAAGGCGGTTTTCTCCTTTTGCAGTTTTACCAATTGCGGGCAGGGCCAGCATTGATCTGAAAGGCCCTGGGGCGATTCGGCCTCCGCTTGTCCCAACGCACGGAGTGTTAGCGGTGTCCCCAATGTGGGGTGCCCTAAGAACGCCCGCTCGCCCCTCCCCATCACCATAATGATGCAAGCTAGCTCAAATGGTCACCTGCCCCCATCATACCTAGTCGGGTGCCTCCATCTCTTCTTGGGTCCCGTTCCGCACCGCCAGTGTCATCATCAGCATCTCCCTGGATGTGGCCTGGAATCACAACCTGGATGGCCGCGGGGTTCTCGCTACCTCGTCGCACGCCGAGCAGTTCATTAAGTATGGATTGCCGACCGGCACAGGGAACGACCCATCTATGGAACGGCCCCCCAAACTGAAAGCTATCGGGTAGCGGGCGTGTTCCAAACTCCTCTACCAGCCCCGCCGCTCCTGGATTCCGGTGGTGCTAAACCCGTATTCCCCATTTGGCTCAAACAAGTGATGCGGTAAATAGGCAACTTTCTTGCTTTTCTAGTCGTTACATGAATCTCTTAGCCGTATTTCAGATATAATACATGCAATAAGTTGGCTATTTCAGATAACTTGCGTACCGACATTGGAGGCACCCGATGGGTGACCGCGAAAAGGCCTCTCTTCGGCTCCAATTCAATCCCCAAATCCGGCTGGAGTTACATGGCGCCACCATCACCTCCGACGCCGGACTGCTGGCATTCCGAGAACTGGATGACGCCCTGGACCTTACCCCCATAGCCTCCGACTATCTCCAGGAAAGCCGTACCGGCCGCAACATCCGACACCACCTGGTCCCTCTGCTCCGCCAGTCCATCTACAGCCGCTTGGCCGGCTACGATGATACCAACGATGCAGAACGTCCGATGCAGAACGTCTTTCCCAAGACCCAGCCATGAGAGTTGTCGTGGGCTGGCAAGGCTCAGACCGCAACGCCGCCAGAACCAACACCATGAGCCGTTTTGAGACGGAGACTCTGACTCAAGAGGACAACCTAAAGGGGCTGGCCCTGATGAATCCCCAGTGGGTGGAGCTGGCCATGGCTCACACTCCACACCGGCGAGTGATTCTGGACATGGACAGTTCGGAGAGTCCAGTGCATGGTCAGCAGGAAGGAGCCGCCTACAACGGGCACTTCGAGTGTGTCTGCTATCATCCCCTCTTTCTGTTCAACCAGTTTGGGGATTGCGAAGGAGCGACGCTACGACCCGGAAACGTGCATAGTGCCGATGGCTGGCAGGAACTCCTTGAGCCGGTGGTGAAAGGATACCAGAAGAAAGGACTGCGGTTGCTGTTCCGGGGTGACGCTGCTTTTGCCAAGCCGGAGCTATACGAGTATCTGGAACAAGGAAAGATCGGGTACGCCATCGGGCTTCCCGCCAATCAGGTAATTCAGGAGCAGATCCAACCCTTGCTGGAGCGTCCTACCGAATGGCCATCCCGGGAGCCTATCGTCTCCTACCATGACTTTGCCTATCAGGCCCAGAGTTGGCACTTGCCCAGGCGAGTGGTGGCTAAAGTAGAGTGGCATCAGGGGGAGCTATTTCCCAGGGTTGGTTTCATCGTGACCAACCTGAGCTATTTCCCAGGGTTGGTTTCATCGTGACCAACCTGAGCTATCCACCCAAAGGGATAGTCCGCTTTTACAATGGCCGTGGCACGGCGGAGCAGTGGATCAAGGAGGGCAAGTACGCCCTGAACTGGACCCGGCTTTCCTGCCACAAGTTCGTGGCCAACCAGGTGAGACTATGGCTGTTCGTCCTGACTTACAACCTGGGCAACTTTATGAGAAGGCTGGTGTTGCCGGAGGATATGAAGCACTGGACTCTGACCAGTCTTCAGACCAGGCTGATCAAGACGGGTGGGCGACTGGTACGCCACGCAAGGAGGCTGGTGTTTCAGCTTGCTGAGGTGCTGGTGAGCCGGGAAATGCTGACCGGCATACTAGAACGGATCAGCCGGCTTCGGCTGGCACCTGGCTAGCCTGCTTTGAGAGCACAGGTATTTCGGACAGGTATGGGGTCGTCCGGGGTATATAGACCACCCCGAGGGAGACGCTTGGGCAGGGGCAGGCAATTCTAGACTTTTACGCTCGTCAGGGGGGTAGTTACCCTATGAGAGTGGGTCAGTTGAGTGAATCGGATGCAGTTGACGCCCTCAGGCTGCCGTTTTCTAGTTCACGGCACGCCAGAGGGTCCAATCGCAGGGCAATCACTTTGATCTGGGGAATCCCGGCTTAACACACTGTTTTCCGGTGTATTTCCCAGACTTCCCCATGTCCGAGTGAGGTGAACCATGCCGGCTTTCGCTCTGGTGGTGAATGAAAGAAACGAGGTCCTGCTGATCCAGCGCGGGTATGGCAGGGAAGCGGGTAGATGGAGCCTGCCCGGAGGGATGAGGGATAAAGGAGAGACCCTCCGGTCTACCGCCATCAGGGAAACACTCGAAGAGACGGGCATCAGGATGACCGCCGCCGACCTGTATTTCAAAGGCAATCATAACCCCGTCGAGGTCTGGCGAGGCCGGCCCATAGGCGGGCGCCTGAAGGTGCAGAAGAAAGAATGCCTCGACGCCAAGTGGTTCCAGACTGACATGCTGCCCCATGACGACAACCTGGCGTTTGGCCCAGATAAAATCGTCATGGGGAAGTGGGCAGCCGAGAATGTGGGCAGCCGCCGGGTATATTACCCCCGATCCAAAATGGACAGAGCCGGCTTTGCCCTGGTGGCAAACGACAAGGATGAAGTTCTCCTGATCAAACGCAAGAGGGGCTTGAGGACGGGTAAATGGAGTCTGCCCGGCGATAAGGCAGAACCCGGTGAGAGACGCCGGGATGCCGCGGTTCGGGAAACGCGGAACGCGGCCGGCGTGGTATTCAGGCCTGTCCGGCTGTATCTCGAAAACAGGCATCAGGCCACGGTGTGGCTGGGAAGTCCCGGTTCGCAGCAAGGGAAGTCCTTCGATGGCCGCTGGTTTCCGCTGGACGGACTGCCCGATGACGACAGTCGGGGTTTCGCCGTTGATGTGAGGGCTATCGAAAAGTGGGCATCCGAGAATAAGGGATGCCGCCGCGTTCCCTGTTCCTAGCGCCCTCTCAGAGCGGATGACGTGACCAAACCCGGTGAGCGGGTGAGTCCGGACCAGGTCAATGGAACGAAGCCGGAGAGAGTATGCCGTACCGTCACTATCACGACTATTCGTTTCATACTCACCACCAGCGGCCCAGGGGCGGACGCCATTACAGGGCAGTCCGCCGGAGGCAGCTCCCCTGGCGCATCGGGTTTATCCTCGTTCTCGTGGTCGCAGCCGTATGGGTTGCCCTTGAAATGGGAGTGCGTGACCGCCTGGAGACCGCACTGACGGCGGCAGGGCAATCGGCCACGGACGAGTCTAGGAGAGAGGGGCTCGGTAGGGAACCGGAGGCCGAAGCTAAGCAAACCGGGCATGAGGTTGCCGGAGAGTTCACCGCCCCGGCGACTGCGCCGCCGGTGACGCCAACTGCCATCCCGCCGCCGGAACCAACCCCGACGTCCCTGGTCACAGCAGGGGTGCCCAGAGCGGGCCCTGCTCCAACATCTCCAGCGACTATCCCCGTTCCCGCGGTGTACCCTTCTGCAACGGTTGGGCCGGCCACCACGCTCCCACCCCGCCAGCGCCATATTGAGGAGAAGGATTACATGCTGGCGTTGATCGACTCGGAGCGCAGGAAGGCGGGGGTCAACCCAGTCGTTCTGGGAATCAACAACGCGGCCCAGCTTCATGCCGAGTCTTCCCTGTCCGATTGCGTTTCCAGCCATTGGGGGGCCGACGGCCTCAAACCCTACATGCGGTACTCCCTGGCCGGCGGGTATTAGTCCAACGGAGAAAACGGGCACGGGAGCGACTACTGCATCAAGGCATCCGACCGGTACCGTCCGATCAGCAGCATTCAGGCGGAGATCCGGGAGGCGATGGCAGGGTGGATGGAGAGCCCGGGGCACCGGCGAAACATCCTGGATCCCTCCCACATGAAGGTCAACATCGGCATCGCCTGGGACCGATACAACGTCAAGATGTTCCAGCACTTCGAGGGTGATTACGTGGAGTACCAACAACTGCCGGAGATTGACGGCGGGGTCCTGAAGCTGTCCGGCAGGACCAGGAATGGAGCGCATCTCGGAAGCAGGAGGGATCTCGGAGTCCAGATCTACTATGACCCTCCGCCGGCGCCTCTGACCCAGGGGCAGGTCGCACGGACCTACTGTTACGATAACGGCCTGCAAGTCGCCAGCCTGAGAGAACGGCTGACCGGCGGCAGTTACTGGCCGGAGGACCGGTTCACGACCACGTACTCGCCGTGTCCCGACCCCGCCGATGTTCCGGCGGATGCGCCGCCTGCGAGGTCCCACTCCGACGCGAACCGCTTGTGGCAGGAAGCATATAACCGGAGCAGGCTGACGACCGAAAGCGCTATAATGGTCCCGTGGATTGACGCAACGGAGTTCCGGGTCAACGGCGGCGCCTTCGACGTAGAGGCGGACATCAGCCAGGTGCTGTCCAAGCACAGGGAAGGAGTCTACTCGATCGCGGTCTGGGGGTTGATTGACGGCCAGGACACGGTCATCTCCGAATACTCGATCTTCCACGGAGTGACCCCACCCGACACCTACGACCCCGGTGGGCAGCAACCTTGAAGCACGGATGTGATCCTCGCAGGCTGGCCGGCGGGTGAATCCGATGGACCTCGGGCTGGCCCGGGTCCATTAAAACAAAGGCCTTTCCCAGCAGGGCGGCAGGGCGGCAGGTTTGAGTAGCGGGAGGGAACCCCTGGGATTGACCCCGCCCGAAGACCCCGCCTATTATTCCAACATCCCCAACGGCCTCTGGTTGAGCTGAACCGCACGCAACCTCCCAAACAGGGGTCAGGAAGGAGCGCATTCGCCATGAGCAGCGGAGCCGAGGAACGTTTCAACGGAGACCGGGAACACGACGAGGACCGGACGTTTGAGGAGGAGTTGGGGGATCTCGAATTCGCCGACAACCCGGAGCCGCGCTGCCCCGTTCTGATCATCTCGGACTGCAGCGGGTCGATGGCGGGGCGTCCCATAGCCGCCATGAACCAGGAAGTGGACGACCTGTACCAAGCCATCATCGACGACGAGATCGCCCGCAACCGTGTGGAAGTCGCCCTGCTCTCCTTCAACACCGAAGCCCGGGTGGAACGGGACTTCGCCACCGTTTCCTCCGGGGTCAGGACCGAAATGGCGGCCCAGGGCGTTACCAACATGCACCTGGCCATCCACCAGGGGTGCGACCTGCTGGAAGAGCGGAAGGAGCGGTACCGTGTGAACGGGATACCGTATTTCCGGCCGATCATGGTGCTGTTCAGCGACGGGCTTCCCACGGGCTCCAGGTCCGATACCGACCGGGCCAACCAGCGCCTGGTGGAGATGGAGAATGATGGGCGTCTGACCATATTCAAGGTGGGAGTGAACGCGCAGGCGGTCCAGGCCCTGTTGAGCGCACTGCCCAACCCCAATTCCAGGTTCCAACCCCAGCAGCTGGACAACCTCAGGTTCAGCGACTTCTTCGTCTGGCTGAGCAGGTCCGTATCGGCGATCTCGCGGAGCACACCCGGGGACACGGTGAACCTGCCGCCCGCCGACTGGGCCACCATCAATGTCTAGACCGGCGCGATCGGACGCGAAGTCCCGGGGCGCTGCCCTCCGCCTCGGCTGCTCCAGCCTGAGGGGAGCCTCCCACCAGAAGAATGGGACTCCCAACCAGGACAGTGTGCTGGTCGGGACGGTGCGGACCGGGACCACCGGGAACGTGGCGGTCATGGCGGTGAGCGACGGAGCGGGCTCGGCCCGCTACTCCCACTACGGGTCCAGGGCCGCCTGCGCCGCCGCCGTGGACAGCCTGAATCGCCAGCTGACGCGCAACCCGACCACCGCATTCAAGCATCACCTGCTGCGGAGCGCCCTGCAACGTGCCGTGCGCCGGGCAAGGCAGAACGTTCTGCAGACAGCCAGGCGGACGGCTGCCACGCCCGGGTCAGTTGAGACCCGGGAGTATGCCTGCACCATGCTCCTAGCCGTGATGTCCGAAAGTCTCACCGGAACAGCCCACGTGGGAGACGGCTGTGTGGTGGCCGGAGACGGCGGGGAATGGCGGTTGCTCAGTGCCCCGGAAAACGGCGAATTCGCCAACGAAACCACGTTCTTGACCAGTCCCCGAAGCCTGCCCCGCACCGAGATCGTTGCGACTTCGAATATCACCTGCCTGGCGGTGATGACGGACGGGCTGCAGGATGTCGCTCTGTCCCGGGGGCAAGCTCCCTACAAGAGGTTCTGGACACCTCTCCACAACGCCCTCAACAGAAGTCCCGGGACTTCACCGGAGGCTGTCCTGGATTCCCTGCTGCAGAAGGTCAGCGATGCCGGCAAGGCAAGTGACGACTGCACCATAGCCGTCTGCCTGAGGCACCAGTAAAGGGGTGGGTTAATGGCCAGATTCATCGACAGGATCCTGGGTGCCGGGAAACCCGCTGGCAAGGCCGAAGGAGGCGAGAACGCCGCGGCCAAACCGGGCCCGATGACGACCGGCAAACTGATCGGAGCAGGCGGGGAGGGAGCGGTCCATGAGGACCGCGGCGACGGCGCGATGGTCATCAAGGTGATGCACTCCCAGCACGCGACGCCGGAGCGGGCCGCCAAGCTGCGGGCGATGTGCGACAACCCGCCTCAAAACTGGCGGACGCTGAGCTGGCCCAATGCCATGGAATCAGATGCCAGCGGGCTCCGCTACCGGATGCCCAGAGTTCCCAGGGATGCCGGCACTGCCTACCGGTTCATCAGCGCCAACGAGCGGCGGCAGCTGCCCAAACCCTGCCAGAGCTACCAGTACCGGTCCCGGATCGGAGTGAACATCGCGGAGGCCCTGCGGGGCCTCCATGCAACCCATGTCCGCATCGGGGACGTCAACCCTTCCAACATCCTGGTGGACGACGACGGTGCGGTGACGCTGATCGACTGCGACAGCTTCCAGATACCCGGACCTCCGGGGCGCCAGCCCTATCCCTGTGTGGTGGGGAGCCCGGAGTACACCGCTCCGGAAATCGACGATTTCCAGAGGCAGTTCCGGTCCCAGGACAGTGACAACTTTGCCCTTGCGGTGCTGCTGTACCAGCTGCTGGGCAACGGCAGCCATCCGTACCAGGGGATCGACGCCTCGCCAGGAGACTCCCTCTCCAACATCCGGGAGCGGATCAAGCAGCACCGGTTTGCCCACCAGCCCATGGGAGGCCGTTGGAAGCCCACGCCGGGACAGGCCCGCAGCTGGCGAGTAATGCCGGTACCGGTGAGGGACGCCTTCCGGCAGGCCTTCTCCCCGGGGGCGTCCCAGATCGGGCGTCCCACCGCCGATGCCTGGGCCATCATTCTTTCCCAGAATCCCGACCCTGCCCCAGCCGGGGAGGCGCCAGTGGCCCAGCCCAGTGGAACGGCAGCGCTCCATGCTCCGCCCGCCTGGCAGGTCGCGCCGGATAAACCGGGTGTTCCGTCGAACCAGGGGTCTGCACCTGCCACCGCTGCCGCCCACCCTCCGTCGCCTCCGAAACAGGCTCCGGCAACACAACATTCACCGGCCCCGGCCATGGAACGGCGGTGTCCCAGCTGCCAGAGCCGCAACGCCAGGACCAGGCGGGACTGGTACCGCCGCCGGCACGCCCTCCGGTGTCTCAGCTGCAATGGTGCGTTCGGCAGGACGATGTTCAAGAGATGTCCCGGCTGCGGGTCCCAGGATGCGCGTTTGCGCCGGGACTGGTACAACCGTGGCCGGCCCTTCCGGTGCCGCCAGTGCAACGCGGTGTTCGGGGGCACCGACCAGACCCCTCCCCTGCAGCCGGTGGTCGGCAGGACGCCGAACCTGGAGAGCTATCTGGTCGAGGCAGCGTCCGCCGGAGTTGAAGGGGACGGTCTCATGGACCGGGCCAGAGGAGTGATGCTGGGGGTCGCGGTGGGAAACCTGCTGGGCCTTCCCGTGGAAGGACGCTCCAGACACCAGATCCAGGAGTTGTATCCCGGGGGTGTCAGGGACATCGACCCGGCAGAGATGTACCTCCCTATGGACGACGACCCGGCCCAGGCCGTGGAGCTGGCGGAAGCCCTGCTGGAACGCGGGGACCTGCTGAAGCGGTTCGCGGCGCGTTTGGTGACCTGGCGCAAGGTCAACGGGAAGGGGATGGGACGATTCACGAGGCAGTCCATCGCCCAGCTGGCGGACCGGGTTCCCCCTTCGGTGGCATCCTACGCAGTCTTCAGGGCCAGGGGCGGGACCGCATCCAACGGCGGCATCATGAGGTGCGCACCGGTTGCCGTAGCCCGTAGAGGTCATCCGGAACGGTTGATCCGAAACTCGGCCGATACCTGCGCAGTCACCCACTACGCCCCGGCCTGCCAGTGGTCCTGCATCATCATCAACTCGGTGGTGGCCGTGCTGCTCGCGGGAAACGTGCCTGACCTGGGAAGGCTGCTTGAGGCCGCCAGGGCAGACGGTTGCCCCGACTTGATGGCCGCCGGGCAGGCCGGCAGCATACCAACCGGGATGTTGTCCGCCGCCGCTGCGGGCAAACCCTCTCCGGCGGACACCTTTTGGATGCGCGGCAACCGGGGGGCCTGGCGGGCACACGGTCCTGACGCTGCAGGCGGGTCTGTGGGCCGCCACCACCCCCCTGGGGTTTGAAGACGCTCTGGTAGCCTTGGTCAACGCCGGAGGAGATGCCGACACCAACGGCGCGCTGGCTGGAGCCGTGCTGGGAGCGCGCTACGGGGCGTCCGCGATACCCCCGCGGTGGACCGGGCATGTCCCCCAAAAAGACCGCCTGTCCAACCTGGGGGAACGCCTGGCGCGTTTGTAGGCATCCAAAATAGAGGGGGCCTTGATGAGCCCGCGAGTTGCTTATTGTCTGGTCGAAAATACGCGGGGAGAGGTCCTGTTCGTGCAGCGGGCCTACGGTGAGGAAAAGGGACTGTAAGAGGGTTTTACCCAATACAGTCTCTGTTCCGTATACTACCCCTCGTCAGCCGGGGGCAAGGTGGGGATAATGTAATAAAAGGTCGTGGGCGCTGCGCCTGGCCGAGGGAGGGGAGGATGTTCCGAATACGAGACCCGCAAGAGAGCCTCTGGCAGTCCCAGTTCCTGGTGACGCCGAAGAAGGCTAAGCGCCGGGAGAGAAGTTGGGCCGAGGTTTTCCGAAACGAGGCGCTCCCCCTGATTGACGAGGAGCGATTCGCTCCGATGTACTGCGCGGACAACGGCCGTCCCAACCGGGCGGTGCAGACCGTCCTCGGGGTCCACCTTCTCAAAGAGATGTTCAACCTCACCGACCAGGAAGCCCTGGAGCAACTGGAGTTCAACCTGCTGTGGCACCACGCCTTGGGGTTGGATATGGAGTTAAGGCGTCTCCGTGCTGTTGCAGGCTTGACTGCCCGGTTTGCGTTTGCTTGCGGTGTATGGACAACCCGACCTTTTCGATCCGTACGTTCACAGTTTCTCCTTTCAGTGCGATTGGTTGGCTGGTTCTATTGGCCAACAACTGCTTCAGCCTCTCGGTTCTGCCTCATACACCACAAGCAAGTCTAAATGGTCTCCTCTCGACGCAGTCAGCGGCAGCCCGATCCTTGGCAAGATTCTTTTGCGGTAACCGTCTCAAGAACTTGATGTAGAACCACATCGGCGTAAAGGATAACAACGACTCTGCCGTCGCAGCACCTATGACCGCCGTGCCAAGGAATAGCACCCAACGCTGGGACATCCACGCTATAGGGCCTCCCTGCCGCTGCCATTCGGGGTGGTTGCAGCGCTCCCGGCGGGGGCCAGCCTCCGCCCGGGGGTGACGACGCTCACCGGGAGCGCTCCCGCGGGGCTCTAGCCGCCGGGCGCCAGGTCCTGCAGGCCGTCGATCCCCTCGGGACCCACCTGCAGGTGCAGGTGCTCCACGTGCTGGATCACCACCTGCCCGGGAGCCGGCGCCGAGGGAGAGCTCCGACCGAAACCATCTGCTACTGCCGGGTCGTCACCGATGTTGGTGGCGGGCTCAACTTCCAACGCAAAGGACTTGTCGCCTTACTGGAGCGCCGCCCACAGCGCATCCACCGTCCACCCCATCCATGATGTCCAGCCGGATCACTGGCGCGCAGACACATCGCCCGGGCCCTCGCCGTTTCTAGGCTCCCGCGGGCCCGTGTCGAGAATACCGATGCCGGCAGATCCTGCGGGAGACAAAATCTAACCACAGGAGTGATCACCCATGATTGTGACCCCAGAGTTCCCCGAACATCGGCTCCAGGACCCCAGGCGCCAGGCCGAGTGGCGCGTCTACCAGGAAATCGCCGGGAGCCAGGCCCCCGGCCGCGCCCTCTACGAGATGCGGGCCGGGCTCCACGCGCCGCAGCTTGATTTCGGCATTTGGCTGCAGGACGTCGCCCACGACGGCCTCCAGGTGAAGGGCGGCGAAACCGCCACCGCAGGCGGGGAGTGGCGGCTCCACAGCGCCAACGGGCCGGAGACCATTCCCTCTCCCATCGCCCAGACCTTCGATGCGGCGATCGCCATCCGGGACATCATCAAGGCACAGTTGCACCGGAAGGTCTTCATATTCCCGGTCCTCTGCTTCCCCGACATGACCCCGGACCCGATCATCGAGGCCCGGGCTGCCGAGGGCCACGTCACTGTCTTCTGGGGCGGCGACGACCTGATCGGCCGCATGAAGGAGCTGGCGAAGACCCAGACCATCCACCGCCCGCCGACGGCGGAGCGCATTGCCCAGGAAGTCGAGCTCATCCAGCCCGGGATGGGCCACCCGGCCGGGGCTCCCGCCCCCGCGTCGGCGCCGGCCAATGCGGATGCGGTCGTGGAACTGCCGGGAGGCCGGTTGGTCGTTCACGTCCACGTCCACCTGTCCCGGGACCCGCTGACCCTCGGGTAGCGGCGGTGCGTTGTTCGGTTAAAACGAACAGCGGGCTTCAAGCTGCGCCGGGGAGACCTGGCGCAGCTCCACCGGCCCCAATTTCATGACCCTCTTTCGATTCCCGCCGCGCCTCGCCTCATGGTTCTTCAGGTGGGCCGGTCAACGTCAACAGGGAAGTCCTCCGAGGCCCGCAGCGCGAACGGATTGAAATGGTCGCGGGTTTCCAGCCAGGCGAGAATCAAAATCCCTTGCCCCGCGCAGCCGGACGCTTTGACCACCATCCACCCGCTGGCAGCCCCTGGCGGCCCAGCACCGCTGGGCTGGAACACGCCGCCCTCCAACGGCTCCGCCCCCGACTGGAACCGGCTCAACGCCTCGATTTCCACCTCCAAAGTTTCCGACACCACGCCCGCCCCCAACTGCTCCAGCAGAAGGTCCAAACGGCCCCGGCTGGAGCCCTCTCTTTCCTCAGCGTCCAACATCCTTTTTCACCTCCCCGCAGGGCTTTTTGATACCGGTCCGAAGGCCCAAAATGGCGTCGGACCAGAAAGTACATGCGTTAGGGCCAAATCGTGGCTATTTTCCTTAACAACCAGGGGGTACGCACCCCCCCTAAGGGGGGTATAGGACGAAGTGTACACACCTTTAGGCGTGGCTTATTCGTGAAATTCCGAAAAACCCCCAATCGGACCGAGAAAGCCCTCCGTCACGCTCAAAAACCCATAAATCCCCGTTCCGCCAACCCCATCGGATGGGAAAGTAAATACGTTGTGCCTGGGGAAGACCCCCCTATGGCCAACCCCCCCAGGGCCCGAAAAATGACGTCGGAGAGGCCCTTCCCGGCCCTTCCCGTCCCTTATTGAGACTGGCAAAAGTTACCCAAAAACGGAGCTTTTCCCGGCGGTTTTCGGGCGGTTTTCCGGCCGCTCAACAGCGGTTTTGCCAACGGTTTTCCAGCCGCTCAACAGCGGTTTTGCCAACGGTTTCCCGCCGGTTTCCCGCCGGTTTTCCAACGGTTTTGCCGGCGGTTTTCCAGCGGTTTTCCGGCGGTTTTCCCGGCGGTTTCCCGGCGGTTCGACGGCGGTTTTCCAGCGGTTTTCCGGCAACACGCTTCCCCTGGATCAACCCCCAGCCGGCTCCGGCCTCCTCCTTCATCCGAAAGAAACTGTCGGCAATTCCGTACACACTTTCAAGCCTGCAAACCCAGCATAGCGGCATTTTCGAAACTGTGTCTGTGACAAAGAGACTTGCCAAACTGGCCGGAGCAGATAAAAACTAGCAGAAGAATCCCCCAAAAGGCCCAATGGAAGGTGAAGCACCATGCCGAAGGCAAAAGATACGGAGTACCGGGACCGCACCGCCACCGCCGAGAGGACGGAGCACAGGACGCAGTACCCGGCGGAGAACCGGGACAACAGCTACCTGGCAGCCAACCAGCACATGGTGAAGTTCTCCGACGAGCTGCGCGGCATCAACGAGCAGGCGGCCCTGAGCTTCGACCGCCGGAAGAACCCGGCGGAGTACGACCTGAAGGAAAAGCAGGAGATGCTGGAGGCGGTGACGGAAGCCTTCAACGCGGCCAACTGGAACAGCGCCATCGAGCGGCGGCTCGCCGCCGACGACATCGCCCAGAACCTGTACCACCCGATGTACCCCAGGGTGGAGATCGCCGACGCCGCGGTGCAGCACAAGCTCCCCGGCGAGTTCATCCAGGAGCTGAAACAGGAGAAAATCGAGTACTTCGAGACGAAGCACAGTGAGGCAGGCGTTGAGGCGCTGAACTTCACGGTGAAGGATATGGAGACGGCGGAACGAATGGTGGAGCAGAGCGGCGGGATGTTCCACATAGTCTCCACCCGGAACCTGGACCACTACCGGGACCAGTTCGCCGACGCCCTGTACAGCAGCGACCGGCACGAGGGCGCGGCGGGGCTGATGGAAAGCTCGCTGGACGACGCCATACGCTTGTACAACGGGGACGTATCACACGTCAGGCGGTGTCCACCGGCTGGGGAGATCCGCTGGAGTGCCCCCACAGGGAGATGCCCGAGATGTTCGAGAAGAGAGGAAAAGGGGATGGCCCCAGGCTTTGCGCCAACTGCGGCCCGGAGCGACGGGTGACAAAGAGCCGGACCAGCGTAGAGAAACGCCCCTGTGGGATGCCACGGCCCTGCCGGCGCCCGATTGGCCCGCTCCAGCGTCAATGACCGCCGGCGTCTCTTTCTCTGGGCCAATCGGGCGCCGGCAGGCGAATTTCATGACAAACACCCCAAAACTCGGAGCAGGCCACAGGCCCGACCCCCGAAATACGGGCAGACGGCGATAACGTGGGGAGAAAACCAGGGCCGGGCTACCATCCGCAAAACCCGCAAAACGAATCAATTCAAACCTGCCCCGGAGATACTATATATTCGGGAAAAGTGGGTGAATTACTACATAACGCGAGAAAATAAAATTCACTTCCACCTGCCCATTCAAAACAGGCCATTCTTATCATTCTGTCATTCACCCCCTATTTTGTTCTAATTTTTTAAATCTAAAACAGCCTGTTTTTAGGGTTTTGTTCTGAATGGTCATTTCCAACCAACTATCATTCTTGTAATTCACCAGGAATACGTGCCTTTTCGTATCTCAAAAGGATTAGGGTTTTCCTTTCTCTCACATATATAAGAGACGGGCTGTGGAAAACGGACAGGAAAGCGAAAACATGCTAGCAAAGCGTAGAGAAGTCCGAGCCGGAAATAGAGCGGCCAAAAATCCAAACCAGCGAAAAAGAGGCCAAAAAGGCCAAAAATGAATGAAAGAATGATAAGTGAATGATGGTTTTAGCCAAATTCCTATTCACCCTGGGGAGGCTGAGGAATTCGGCCGGGGAGAGGTGGTGTCAGCGGCATCATACCAGAAAAAGGCCCTGTGGAACACCCTGGGGAATCTGACCCGCCCAGCATTGCCGCTTCAGACGCTCAAGTACGCATCCCACTCGTCCATCAGCCGGCGCCTCCGGTCGAACAGGTCAGACCGGGCGTAGGCCGCTTCGACAGCGTTTGAAACAATGTGGGCCAGCGCCGCCTCCATCACCGAATGGGGGCTATCAGTCTGCTCGGCAGCCCAGTCGCGGAAGCTCGAACGAAAGCCGTGAGGAACGCAGTCCACCCCCAACCTCTGCAACAACTTGCCATGGGTCGTATGCGACAGAGGCTTACCGGACGCCGCCTGAAAAACCAACCCGGACGAGCGCCCCAGCGGCTGAGCCTCTTCTAGAATAGCCAAGGCGCGGCCCGAGAGCGGCACCCGGTGCTCCCGTCTGGCCTTCATCCGCCCGGCTGAAATCACCCAGGTACGGGCCTCCGGGTCCATCTCTTCCCAGGCAGCGAGGCGGACCTCACCGGAACGCGCCGCCGTGAGGACCAGGAATTCCAGGGACAGCTTCGTCACCGGCGTTGCCCCGGAACTCCGAACCGCCCCGATCACCGCCGGGACCTCCGCGTAGTGCAGTGCCCGGTGATGCGCCCTGAACCTGAGCGTCCGGGGCAACGCCGCGTCGATTGCCTCACCGGCGGGATTGCCGCTTCTGAAATTGTTGGCTATGGCCCACTTCATCACCGCGCTTATGCGCTGGCGCACCCGCCGCGCCGTCTCCGGCTTCGCCGTCCATATCGGGGTCAGGGCGTTCATCACATCCCCACTGGACACCAGATCCACCGGGCAATCCCCAAAGTAGGGAAAAACATGGGTCCCAAGCGTGGCAACCCACTGCTGCGCATGCTTGATGTTACTCCACGTAGGACGGTTGAACTCAATCACCCTCTCAGCAGCCTCAGCGAAAGTTGGGACACTCCGCTGCGCGGCGCGGGGGTCCATCCCGGCCCGAGCCAGCTTCCGGTTGACCTGGGCCTTCTCCCTGGCTTCCCTGAGAGACACCAGAGGGTATCCGCCCAATCCCAGATCGGTGCTCCGCCCTCTTATGGTCAACCGCTGCACCCACCTTTTGCTCAGCGACGAGGAGACCAGCAGGCACAGGCCGTCCTCCCTGGGAAAGCTGTGGCGGCCCGGCTTTCGCGCCGTTCGTGCGTAGGCTTCAGTCAACGAGTTGCTCATGAGGCTTACCTAGAAAAGTACCAAGATTGGCCGTGGATTGCAATAGACGGCGCTAGACCTTATGAGACTCTAAAAGGAAGTTATGCCATAGCTGATTCAAAGCTGGAACGGCCAACAATGACGCATTTTGAATCTGGATATGGGGACAGGTCTAGCGGAGGCACAGGCTTCCCGCAATTCCGCAGCCCTGACCGAACTGGATTCGCTGGAGAACTACCTTGAGAAATACGACAGGCTGCTGGCCGCCGTGCAGTTCACGCCCAAAATGGATCATTCGGTCGAGATTGCCGAGATTGACGAGATCCTTAGCCAACTGACCCTTCAGGTAAAAAGTCTCTACGACCGGCAGGAGATTCGATTCTTTGACGCGACGGGGGCCTCCCTGCGCACCCAGAGGTCTTCCCAAACCCTATTGCTCGCGGTTTCCGCCGCTGTGCTAGGCCTCACCATAGTACTGGCGTTTCCCTTACGCCAGAGCGTCCGCAAGGCTTTCACCCGGGCCTGCGACGCCCTGGAGGACGAGGTCAATCAGCGCAGGACGGTAGAACAGGCGCAGGGCCAAGTGGCTGAGGAAAACAAGTCACTGGCCCAAATCGGGCTCATCATTAGCTCATCGCTAGACATCAACGAAGTATATGAGCAACTCGGTGAGGAGGTTCGAAAACTCATCCCATTTGACCGCATGAGTTTGACATTGGTCGACAAGGAAAGAACGACGGTAACAACTTCTTGGACAATAGGCGCCGAAATCTCGGGCCGAAATTCAGGTGATTCGGTTCCATTGAAAGGCGCCCTTGCTGAAGAGGTGATCCACACCAAAGTCCCCATCATGCAGGTGGCGGATACGGAATCGGACCTTCGCAGGCGGTATCCCGGTTTATTGCCTCAGTTTCACGCTGGCATCAGAACTTTTTTGGCAGCCCCTCTAATTTACCGGGACGCTGCTATAGGAGTACTAACACTACATTCTAAAGAATACCGCGTTTATTCCCAAGGGCATCAGGACCTGGCAATGCAAATCGGGGGCCAAATCGCAGGTGGTCTTGCCAACGTCCAACTTTATGCTGGGCTGGAGAAAGCCGAAGACCAAATGCGGATCGCGAACGAGTCCCTGGAGTTACAGGTCCAAGAACAGACCCAGGCTGAGGAAGCCGCGCTGGTGAGCGAACGGAAGTACCGCACGTTAGTGAACGAATCTCCCGACATGATTTTTGTCAGCCGTATCGACAATTTCCGGTTTACTGAGGTTAACGATCGTGCCTGTGAACACTACGGCTATACTCGCGAGGAATTTCTGGCAATCACCATTTTCGATATAGAAACAGATCCACCGTTAATACAGGAAGTTAGGTCTTTGTACGACCAAACACCGGTAGGGCATGTAGTTGAGGTATACGGGACCAACAGGCGAAAGGACGGCTCGACTTTCCCGGTTCACGTCAGGTTCACCAAGTTAGACGAAGAGTTTGCGATAGCCAACGTTAGAGATATAACGCAGCAAAGAGAAGCGGAACAATTGCGAAAACAATGGTCCGAAGAAACCGAGGTGTTGGCCGAGATTGGGCGGGTCATCAGTTCCTCTTTGGACATCCAAGAATTATATGACCTGCTCTGTGAACCCATGCAAACCCTCATTCCGTTCGATCGCATGAGTTTGACGCTGTTCGATCTGCACGGCAACAGCGTGTTTTCCAATGCGGCGTCAGCCACCGAAGTTTCGAGCAGGCGCCTGGGAGACATACTTTCGGCGCCCGGAACTCTTGATGGCGAAGTTAGCAGGACACATTCACCAATTTTGTTCGAAGCGAAAACAGCGACAGAGTTGAAAGATCGTTTTCCAGGATTATTGGACAGTTTTAACGCCGGCATGCGGACGTTCCTGGCTCAGCCGTTGTTCTACCGTGACTCTCTCATCGGCGTCCTCCAGATCGAATCAACAAAATGGGGAATATATTCTCTGAACCATCTAGATCTGGCTGCCAGAGTTGGCGGCCAGATAGCCGGCGCTATCGAAAATGGCAGACTTTACGAGCAGACCCGGCAAGCAGAAGACCAACTACGCATTTCCAACGAAACGCTTGAAGGCCGCGTTGAGGAACGCACCCAAGAGTTGTCAGAGATCAACGCCGCCCTTGGCATATGAGACACCAGCATCAAACGGCGTCAGGGATTCGGTGAACGAACCCAATACCGCGATGAATATCGCGGCGCCGAGTATTTTGATAATCAAGTGATTCATATGGGTCATTACCGTGTCGTGGGGTGCCTACACCCCTGTTGGTTAATAAAATTCTATTGACTACTGAATATTATGGTCAAAAATGGTGACACAATAGGTATTTATTGGTTCCAATTTGGTAAATTCTAGGCGTGAACCCTATCGGTTTGACAGGAATAGGGGCGCCCCTTCGAGCAGCGCATGGCACTCCAAACCTTCCTAGAAACTCGGACGGAAACCCCGATTCTCTCCAAGCTGCCGTTTTCTTAGCGACGATTATCGATGTAACAGTGGGTTCTTGAACCGTATTAAAGATACTATCATGCCACATAAGACTATAATACGTCTGTCTGGCGTAGCGCGAAACCCGGCCAATGGCTTTCCGGCCAGACCTCTAGTACTACAACGACGCGTTATCCTACAAGGTAACTCGTGGGCGGATTTTGAAGCTGGCAACGAACGAGTGCGAGTCTCCCATGATGAACGGTCCGTAGCTGAAGAAGAAGACCTGAGCGTGTTTTCTCATAACGCGTCGTTGTAGTACTAGGCGCAACACTCCACCCAAACGGCGGCACGTCGTGCAATTGATACGGGGTTGTAAGCAACACGCGGGGCCGTTGAAAAACGGCCGTTGGATGCTAATCGGTCTGCCTGTGGTGAACTAGAAACTCGGACGGAAACCCCGATTCTCTCCAAGCTGCCGTTTTCTTAGCGACGATTGTCGATGTAACAGTGGGTTCTTGAACCGTATTACAGACACTATCATGCCACATAAGACTATAATACGTCTGTCTGGCGTAGCGCGAAACCCAGCCAATGGCTTTCCGGCCAGACCTCTAGTACTACAACGACGCGTTATCCTACAAGGTAACTCGTGGGCGGATTTTGAAGCTGGCAACGAACGAGTGCGAGTCTCCCATGATGAACGGTCCGTAGCTGAAGAAGAAGACCTGAGCGTGTTTTCTCATAACGCGTCGTTGTAGTACTAGGTGCTACACCCGGAGACCCGGCGTCCGTAAAGCGCCTTACGCAATTTGGGAATTTTTCGCGCTCTTCAAAATGCCAAAGAAGAAACTGATGTCCGGTACCAGTCCACGATCTCTGTTCCCCCCATCATGACTATCCAGGCGCCCAAAGCTAAGAATGGACCGAAGGGAACTGCGTCCTTCCTTCCCCGCTTGCGTGATACGAGCAGCAAGATAGCCACTAGGCCACCGCTGATGACGGCCAACCAAAGGGCCAGAAGAACGTGGGGGAAACCAACCAACAGGCCCACCGCCCCAGCCATCTTGACGTCGCCTCCTCCCATGCCCGCCAGGAACAAGACGATTATGACCAAAAAGAGAAAAAACGCGCCGCCCCCAGCCACCACAGAACTTAGGAAGGATCCGGACACGCCGGAGATTCCCCATATGGAACGGGATATTCCCAGTTCGGGCCAGAACGGGGCCAAGACGATCAAAATGGCAATCGCCGGGAATATCAGCTTGTTCAATATCAGTCTATGTTCCAGGTCGATAATTGATAGAACTATCAACAGCGAAACCGCCGAGGCGAGGACGAAGAACTGAATTCCCATTCCGAACTTTAGGAAGACCAACACGAATAGGAGGGAGGTAGCCACTTCAACGACTGTGAAACGCAACGGGATGGACGCTTTGCAATTGCGGCATTTGCCGCGAAGCAGGAGGTAACTTATGACCGGAACCAGTTCCCACAATTCCAAGGCGCGCTTACAAGTGTCGCAACACGAACGAGGATGCACCAATGAGGACCCTGAGGGAAGCCTGTCAGCCACCACGTTTAAGAAGCTGCCCACCGAAGCGCCGATCAATAGGGCGATTACGCCCCACACCACATCAACCATCAACACCGTTCCCATTCCGGTCCACGTTTCCCACTTCCTTCCCGCAGATGACTAGCCCGCATATGGCTCGAAGGAAACCACTCCCCTGGACACTTCATCCAGAGTGGTGAGCCCCTCCCTCGCCTTGATCATCGCAGCCCGGCGAAGCGGGATCATCCCATTGGTTAGCGCTTGTCTCCGGATTGCATGTCCGCCAGCGCCCGAGACGATGAGCTTCCTGATGCTCTCGTCCACCGCCATGACTGCAAACACTCCGGTCCGGCCGGAGAAACCAGAGTTGTCGCAAGAATCGCACCCCTGGCCCGCCATCATGGGAGGAGCTGGCTCTTGCATCTCTTCCTCATAGGCCACGGATCCGGCTACGGTGGGCTCGGCCTGAATCCGGCATTGAGGGTGGATTCGCCGCACCAGCCGCTGGCTCAAGGCGCCGGCGACTCCCGCGGCCAACAAAGAAGGCTCCACCCCCAAGTCCAACAGGCGGAGGATGGACAATGGAGCGCCGTTGCTTTGAATAGACGCCAGCACCAGACAGCCCCCGAGTGCTGCGTCCACAGCGGATTTGGCCGTAGCTTCATCCCGTATCTCTCCCACCAGGATGACGTCCGGGTCTAAGCGCAAAATCGAGCGTAGGCCAGACTGGTAATCCATGCCGGCCGCCGGGTTGACTTGTACTTGGTTGACGCCATCCAGACGGTGATCTACTGGGTCCTCTATGGTCATGATGTTCCCCCGCCGACTCAGGAGGCTGGCCACCGAAGCATACAGGGTGGTGGTCTTACCTGAATCGGCGGGGCCGGAAACCAATAGCAATCCACGAGGCAACGCCAGCAATTGCCGCCATACCTGCAGCGCCTGGGATTCTAGCCCCAGGGCTTCCAGATCCAGCAATCCCTGACCGACGCCCACAACCTGTAGCACCATCATCTCGCCCCAAGAGGCGGCGATGGTGGGTACGCGAAATTCGGTCTTCTTACCGCCAACGTTGGTATTAAAAAATCCGTTCTGGGGCATTATAGTCTCGGAGACGTCCATACTGGCCAGCGTTTTGATCCTGGAATTCATGCTTTCCTGGAGGGACCGGGGAATCACAGCCACCCCCGTCAAAACACCATTCAACCGGAATAACACCCTGGAGGAGTCACTGCCAGGAACCAAATGAATATGAGAGGCGTGGCTTCCAGCGGCCTGGAGAACGAACGCATCCACGGCTTCGGCCGCAGGCGCCTCGCCAGTACCGACCGGTCCTCCACCTTCGGGAGAATCCACTACTTCCGAGGTACGTTCCTCGCGCTCTGCCTTTGCTTTGAGCGGAGGTTCAGGAGGCTGCTCCGGAATGCCAGGGTAAACCCTCTGGATCAACTCATCTAGCCCACTGCCAATGGCCAGAGAAAACTTGGTTCGCCGTCCAGTCATCGACGATAAATCGGACGACAGTTGCAAGTCGTTCGGCAATCTGGTGGCGATGCGAAGGGACCCGTCGGAGTCGAACCCCGTGGGAACAATCCCGTACTTGCGGGCCAATTCCGCGGGAACCAGGCTCGCTGCTCTGGGGTCGATTTCCACCTGCCGTAGATCCACTCCGGGGATGCGAAGCTGGGGACTTAGCACCGCGATCAGGACTACTTGAACAAATATCCCTTCGGACACCAGCATGTCCAACAGACCGGCTCCATCGGCGGATGCACTCTCGCGGGCTTGAGCCATTTGCTGCCGTGTGATGAAACCGCCATCAACAAGCTCTTGAGCCACGCCCTCTTCGAAGGACAGATCCGATCTATTCACCATGGCAGGCACACCCGTAACTCCACCCGTAAGTCCAATGCCGGTTCACCATCTTTGACCGCTAGGCAATATGAAATCATGTGGAGGGCAACCGCGACGAACGACCCTCTTGGCCGGGTTCCGACGCTTGGATTAGGTATAGGTTGGACCGTCCACCGCGATTTCAAAACGTAACTGTTCAGACTTGATGAGGTGAATTGGCTCAAAGCCGTTGGAAAAACGCTGGCATGGCCGGGGGAGTTGTGGCATACCAGGGAGGTGGACACTGAACTAGACCTGAACGCGGCGAGTCGCGAAACTCTGCTGGAGATAATTGCCGGCCAGCGGGCAGTCATTGCCGATTTGCAAAGGCGGATTGGGGTTCTGGAATCCCGTCCCAACCGGCGCGGGTCGTCGGGGATGCCGGGTAATCAGCCGCACTCCAGCCGGCAAGCGCCGGAGAAAAAGGAGCCCAGAAAGCCGCGCCGCCATGGCTTCGCCCGCCAGCGCATGACTCCTACCCGGCGGGTGGAGCATGCCGTGGCGGTCTGTCCCGACTGCGGGACTCACCTGAACGGCGGATGGGTACAGCGAACTCGGGAAGTCATTGAGCTACCGGTGGCTCCGGTAGAAGTGACCGAGCACGCCCTGGTAGCCCGCATCTGTCCGGTATGCCAGCGGCGCCGGCTGCCCAAAGAGGCCCTGCAGGGGGTGGTTCTGGGCCAGCAGCGCCTGGGGGTCAATCTGGTAAGCCTGATGGTGACCCTGCGGGAGGAGGGACGGTTGCCCATAAGAATCATCCAATGGTACCTGGAGAGCGTCCATCAGTTGCACCTGAGTGTTGGCGCCATCGTCCAGGCCGTCCATGGAGTAGCCCGTCAGGCTGAGACGGCGGTGCGAGAGGTGCTCGAGCAAGTCCGCGCCAGTCCCGTGGTGCAGGGCGACGAAACCGGCTGGCGCCAGGACGGGAGCAACGGCTATGTTTGGACCTTCAGCACTCCCAGCGAACGATACTTCCTGCGTCGGGGTCGGGATAAGGGGGTGGTGGATGAGGTGCTGGATTCCTCCTTCAGCGGAGTGTTGGTCAGTGATTTCTACGCCGCCTATAACCACTACCCGGGCCTGAAGCAACGGTGCTGGGCTCATCTGCTGCGGGATATCCATGACCTGAAAGGGTTGTACCCAGAAGACGCTGGGCTGGCTCAGTGGGCCGAGGCGGTTCACCAAGTCTACACGGAGGCCAAGGCCTCGGTCCTTCCCCGAGCCCAGCCAGGCCATCGCACCCAGCTAATGCTGGAGGAGAAACTAATGGTCTTGGCGCGGCCTTTCCTTAAAGATCCCCTGGCGGTTCAGGCCAAGCTCTGCCGGCGCATGGAACGGTTCATCAAGGAACTGTTTGTCTTCGTGTCGGACCCAGCCGTGCCCTCAGACAACAACGCCGCCGAGCGGAGCCTGCGGCATCTGGTAACCAGTCGCAAGATCAGCGGCGGCGCCCGCTCAGGGCAGGGCGCCGACAGCAAGATGACCTTGGCATCCCTCTTTGGCACCTGGCGGGCCAGAGGTCTCAATCCCCTCCTGGAATGCCGCCGGTTGCTCACTTCCCCTCAACTCTGAACAGTTTCTTCAAAACGCATCCGCATGTGGGAATTTTTTACCACGAGCAAAAATCTGGATCCGCACACGAATCTGCGTCCGATTATACACCGAGGGTGCTCAAACTTAGCGTGAAATCGCGACAGCAGGCGCCTAAAACCCGAGTGACATAACCAAAGGCCAGCATTTCGGATCAGGCCTTGATTCGGCTAGCGCGACATTCCGGTTAGACTCCCCGCGCGCGAATCAAATCGGTGCTTGTGCGGGTTAGGCTACGTTGCGTTCACGGCTATAACAAATACCTAAGTACAACCACCGTGTACAACCACCGTAGTCCAATTAGGTGTTGGCACCGTTTTTCCCGCGGGTGTCCCGGTGCATAATTATCAGTCGAACAACGGCTTCAAAGACCCTAGAAACTCGGACGGAAACCCCGATTCTCTCCAAGCTGCCGTTTTCTTAGCGACGATTGGCGATGTAACAGTGGGTTCTTGAACCGTATTACAGACACTATCATGCCATATAAGACTATAATACGTCTGTCTGGCGTAACGCGAAACCCGGCCAATGGCTTTCCGGCCAGACCTCTAGTACTACAACGACGCGTTATGAGAAAACACGCTCAGGTCTTCTTCTTCAGCTACGGACCGTTCATCATGGGAGACTCGCACTCGTTCGTTGCCAGCTTCAAAATCCGCCCACGAGTTACCTTGTAGGATAACGCGTCGTTGTAGTACTAGGCCGTTGGGAGCGTTGATCATGCGCCTCTTGGCAAAAGATCCATCGGAGCGGCCCGAGTCCGCCTCAGACGTTTTGGCCGCGTTAGACGCCATCGACCTTGCCACCAGTGTGGAGCAACGGGCGGCGACAATCGACGAGCCTCACGCTTTAGACAGTCTGGCAGGCGGCGTGTTCGTCGGCAGGCAACGTGAGATGGGGGAGCTAAAAGGTTGTCTCGAAGACGGGTTATCGGGATGGGGAAGGTTGGTCACTTTGGTTGGCGAGCCGGGCATCGGCAAGACCCGGACGGCCCAGGAATTGGCCACCTATGCCGGTCTGAGGGGCGCCCAGGTCTTATGGGGCCGTTGCTTCGAAGAACAGGGCGCGCCGCCATATTGGCCGTGGGTACAGGCCATCCGTTCCTACGTCCGGGATATAGACCCAGAACAACTACGCTCACAGATGTGCGCGGGCGCGGCGGATATCGCCGAAGTCGTGTCCGACGTACGGGAGCAACTACCCAGCTTGGGTGCACCATCGCAACTTGAGCCGGAACAGGCGCGGTTCCGGCTGTTCGATTCCATCACAGCCTTCCTAAAAAGCGCCGGCCGGCGTAAGCCCTTGGTCCTGGTTTTGGACGACCTGCATTGAGCCGATCATCCTTCATTGCTCTTGCTTGAATTCGTGGCTAGGGAGTTGGCCAACGCCCGTGTGATGGTCATCGGGACCTACCGGGACATGGAACTGTCGCGTCAGCATCCGCTTTCCCAGACATTGGGTGAGTTGACCCGTGAAAGACTGTATCAGCGGGTGTTGTTGCGGGGGTTGATCCGGGACGACGTGGGGCGGTTCATAGAGTTAGTCTCCGGTGTAACGCCGCCTGGCGGGATGGTAGACGCCGTTCACCGGCAGACCGAGGGCAACCCCTTGTTCGTCACCGAGGTCGTCAGGCTGCTGGTGCAAGAGGGCGAACTGAACCAGGACCCTTCGTCGGGCTCAGGGCGAACGGAAGAGCGCGATTCTTGGAGCGTACGCATCCCCAAGGTGTCCGGGATGTGATCGGCCGGAGATTGGACCGGTTGTCGGAGCGGTGCAACGAAACGTTGACTGTAGCATCCGTGGTTGGCCGGGAATTCACCCTGGACCAACTCTCTCCCCTCATCGAAGACATCTCCGCAGACAGGCTGCTGGAGGTGCTTGAGGAAGCATTAGCTGCGCGGGTGCTAGAGGAACTTCCCCTTCAGTGGGACGCTACCAGTTCACCCACGCTTTGATCCAGGAGACGCTGGCAGCGGAGCTATCCACTACCCGGAAGGTGCGGCTGCACTCCCGCATCGCCCAGGCCCTGGAACATTTTTATGGTGCAAACGCTGAGGCCAATGCTGCCGAGTTGGCCTTTCATTTCGGCGAAGCCGAGGCTGTTCTCGGCCCGGACAAGCTGGTTCGATTCTCGCATCTGGCCGGTGAGGGTGCCCTGGCGCGCTATGCATGGGAGGATGCCTTGGACCACTTCCGGCGCGGTCTGGCCGCCAAAGGTTCGCCGTTGGAGGGCGTCGGTCCGGCCCAAGACTCGGACGAAGCAGAATTTCTGTATGGCTACGGCCGTGCGATGGCAGGCGCCGGCGAGAGAGCCCAGTTACAGCTTGCGGTGGATAGCGTGGGCCGGGCGTTTGATTTTTACCATTCGGCAGGCGAAACAGCCAAGGCCTTGGAAGTCGCCGAGTATCCCTTGCCCGTTGTTTCCGGCGGCCGCAGCGCCATCGCCGCTTTTTACAGCCGGGCTCTAGAGCTGGTTGAACCTGACTCCCCGACGGCCGCCCGGTTGCTTTCGAGTCACGGCGAAGAGCTTGGGCGGATTGAAGGCGACTACCCAGGCGCCCAGCAGGATTTTGGACGGGCCCTGGCCATAGCCCGGAAGGCGGAGGACGTGCAATTAGAGATGCGAATCCTGGCGGCATCAGGCCAGGTGGATTATTTCCACCTTCGCCCCGATGAATGCTTGGCTAAAGCTATTAGCGTCATCGAGTTCGCCCTGCCGACGGACGACCCTCGGTTAGAATTAGATACCCGGCTGAATGCTGCTCGTATCCTGACGAGCAAGGGTGATCCGGAGGGCGCTAGACAACATTCCACTGCTTCCCTGGAATTGGGGGAGAAGCTCAGAAACCGCATAAGGCTTGCCATGGCTTTTAGAACCAACGGCAACTTGTGCCGCCTCTTAGGGGAGTGGTCCCGGGCCCAAGACATCAGTGACCGTGGGCTGGCGGTGGCGCCTGGTGATCCCTTGCTTTTGGTTGACCGGGCATCGGTGGAGTACGAGTTGGGGGAATGGGAGCGGGGCGAATCTTTTTTGGAACGATTCGTGCGGGCGCTGGCAGGCGCTTCGCCGAGAGCTCAGCAGCAGCTTGTAGGTCCGGCAGTGACCTTAGCCTACATCGCCCGGATCACCGAATCGTTCGATCTCCTGGATCTGGCAGTCACCATCGCGGAAGGGGTCCTTGGGTCACCCTATGCTGGGCCAGCATTGACCGCCGTGGCAAGGGCTGGGTTGGCGTCGGTGGCAATTTTGCGGCGGGATATCCAGCTTGCACAGACCGAATACACCTTTCTAAACACAACTCTAAATTCAGCGTTCCCAATGTTTGGTCCGAGCCCGATAAACCTCCATCGGCTGCGGGGGCTTTTGGCTCAGACCATGGGGAACCCGGCCCAAGCGGCGGCCCACTTCGAGGAATCCCTGGCCTTTTGCCGCAAGGCGGGCTTACCGGCCAGAGCTGGCCTGGACCTGCTGCGACTACGCCGACACGCTTAGAGAGCGGGACGGTGCCGGTGACAAGGAGAAGGCTGTGGCGCTCTTGGACGAGTCCCTGGCGATCTCCAGTGAGCTGGGCATGCGGCCCTTGATGGAGCGGGTGTTGTCCCGGCGGGAGATCCTCAAGGCGTAATATTAAAGGAATCCCCACGCTGTCTGGGAAAATAACCGGTCCCGCACACTCGAACTTAGTGCCACCAACACTACCCCACTGGGCGTAAGGAGCCAGCTTCCGGCTGGTCAACAAGCTCTCGGGCCCGTGGTCGCGCAAATGCCGGAGCAACTCCCGTTTATTGGACACGTCGGTGGGGCAGAATTCGGGGACCTGGAACGTTCGGTCTCCAATCTTGATCTCCATTTGGCTTCTCCTTTCGGGCGGATAGTCGAATTTTGAGACTTCCACCCTGTTTATGTGGCGGTGGAGTGTACCATCCGATTGAAAGGATTTGAACGCATAGGGTGACAGGTTTTCGTGGGATGACCGGCACCAAGATATGTTTAGCCAATGCGATGAATGAATCGGTGTTTGACGGGAAGATGGGGGAGGGTGGAACTCGACCTGAAACACGGAATCGCCGTCATTGTTGCAGCAGCGTGGTTTAAGCGACGATCATTACCGAAATCCGGAAACATTCGGACCTAGCTAGGATCTTCCAGAAGGCCATGTTGATTCGCGTAGTCAGCCGCCTCCTCAGGGTTGGCCATAGAGGAAATGAGGAGCCAGCGGTACCCCGCCTTTCTCCGCTCTGCTATCGGCCAAGGCAAGGTATCCACAGAATTCTGAACTTCACGGCTTTGGCCGCACCTCCGGCGAACCCCGCCGCTCATTGGGCCGTTGGAGTGCTTCCAACAACTGGTCTTCGTTAACATCTTCGTTCAAGCCAGCCAGCAATTTGAAATCGAATTCCCTGCCAATCAAAGAGGCGATTCTGAGCGCCTCATTGCACTGTTCCGACAACCGGTTGAGACGTTGGCCGATGACCTCCCGAACCCCCTCGGGAATTCGGACGTCCCGTGACCGTGTGATACCCTGCGAATCCAGTTCGCTTCGTTCGGCCAAGAGCCTGGTTACTTCAGTAAGGAAACAAGGGTTCCCTTCGGTGTGGGCATAGAGCGTTTCGGCCAACTCCCGGGAGACCCGGACGCCGACAGCCGCCTCCACGAATGGGGCAGTGTCTTGTTGATCTAATCCGCGAAGGATTTGCCGCTGGAAAACCGGCTCCCGTGAGAGATGCGCCAGGGTTTCGGATAATGGGTGTTGCCGGGAGAGATCCACGTCTCGATACGCGCCCACCACCAGCAATCGTTCGTCTCCCAATTCTCGAGCTAGGAACTCCAGAAGTTGGAGGGATGACCGGTCGGCCCAGTGGAGGTCGTCCAGCACGAGCATCAATGGCTGAGTCTGGGACGCATTCTTCAGAAACGTTGTAATGGAGTCGAAAAGCCGAAAGCGGGCCTGTTCTGGTTCCAGTTGCTGGGTTGGTTCAAGGTCCGGCAGTTTGACCCGCGCCTCGCCTACGATCTCGGCGATTGCGCCGGCGCCGGGTCCCATTTCTAAGATAAGTCGCTGCGTCCCGGCTTGCTGAATATAAGATCGGATGGCCTGAACCCATGGCCAGTACGGAGGCGCGCCTTCCTCTTCGTAGCACCTGCCCCAGAAAACTTGGGCGCCACGTTTAATGGCAAGCGCCCCGAGTTCTTGGGCAGTCCGCGTATTGCCAATGCCGGGCTCTCCCACCAGCATCAACAGCCGCCCTTGGCCTGCTAGAACTTCTTCCAGGGTGGCAGTCAAATGGGCCATCTCCCGCTGGCGGCCCACGAAAACCTGTCGAGACTGCCCCTGAGACATCGAACTTCGCTCTGGTTGGGATGATGGTTCTGCCATGCCGCCAGTATAAGGCGGATGAAGATGAGGTTCCACTTTCGGTCATTGGCAACGGTGTGGTACCCGCTCATGCGCCCACCGCCCACCGCCCACCGTAAAACAGGCCAGTGTTGGATATGGTGAATTGGAGTCCAATGCGAGGCACGACTCAAAAACAAGTCCATTCGGTGCTGCCGATTTTCGACTTTTTCAGCTCCGCCAGTCGGTACTCCCCTTCTGGAGCAGTACGGGACTAACCCTTACCCTCCTGCAATAACAAAAAACGGGGTAGCCGCTGAGGGTACTGCCCCGTATCTGGTTCTGCTGTCAACCCAGCGTCCAAACAAACAACCCATTATTGGCACGACCCCAAGGGAGAGATTTGCACTGAATTAGCCGATTCTGAGTTTTTACGTTTTGCACGGAGGCCCCTACACCATGGGAGTAAGGAATTGAGCCAATCGGATATCAGTTGACGCTCTCCGGATGCCGTTTTATAGTTCGAGCCATCCCATAGGGTCACAAGGTTGGGGGAATCTATTTGAACTGGGAAATCCCGGCTTAGAAGTTCGGATGAAGAGGTGGCCTTGATGGATGCTCCGCAGATCCAGTATGCACGCTCCTCAGATGGCGTGAGGGTCGCCTATTGGACTGTGGGTAGCGGCTTCCCGCTGGTCTTTCCGCCTTCCGTTCCTTTCAGCTACGGGCGCGTAGAGTGGCAGATCCCAGAGTTGCGGGAGGGGTACGAGTCCTTCGCCCGGGATTACATGCTGGTTCGCTACGACAACCGGGGTACCGGGCTCTCGGACCGCAACATCACCGAACACACGGTCGAGGCAATGGCCAACGACTTAGAAGGAGTGGTAGACCACCTCTCCCTCGAGCGGTTTGCGCTGTTCGGAATGGGCCACTCGGGAGCTGTATCCATTGCCTACACAGTCCGTCATCCGGAGCGCGTCACGCGGCTTATGCTGTGGGCCGCTTACGCGCAGGCAACCGAATATCTGCAGCGGCCCCGCTTGGAGGCCCTCTCCACTGCGCTGAACGAAGACAGAGCAGCCACGACTCTGGACAGATGGGGAGTTGAATCAAGCCCGGCAAGAAGCCGACCCAACGGTAGACTGCCTGGTGGAAAAGCTCCTGAGCGATACGGGGGAATTCTCGGCTATCGGACGTGGTGGCTATAATCGCCTGCTTGACTTACTGGACCAATTATTTGCTGAGGACGATTCGGACCCTGCGATTATTGTGGCCAATATCGGCTCTAAACTCGCAGGCTATCCACCAGAACTGGTCGCTCACTTTAGGCCGGAACCGGCTCGCGGCTGGATCGATTTGGGCAAACTGGAGATCGTAGGCGAACTATGGCGTCAGAATAAACTGCCTGTCATCGCCGCTCTTTACTGTATAAGCCTTCCTTCCTGGTATCTGTTGAAAAACGGGATTCCGGCACTTTACGAAACCGATAAATTGACGGACCCGGCCTATATATACCAGCGGATCTATGAGACTGGACGTTTTCTTGATGCGGTGATGTCGCCGGGCGGGCTGATGATTTTGACCCGGCCATGGCGGCCCGAGGAAACTGTTGAGACCCAAGAAGAGGCGACCCAGCCGGAAAGCTACTTGTGGGGCCGCGGGTTTGTCTCGGCCCGAAAGGTGCGCTTTCTTCATTCCGCCATGCGATATCTTCTGACCCATAGGAATGGTGTTAGCAGCCCCGGGGAGACTGAACCCCAATCGGCCGAACCGGCGACAAATGAACGGCCATGGGACACCGCGAGATTGGGTCAACCCGTCAACCAGGAGGACCTAGTAGTCAGTCAAACTTGATATTAATGGTAACGTGAAAGATTGAGCAAAAGAGCTACCCTGACTCTGGATAGTGTTGATGGGAGGTGGTGGTATGGTCAGGGAAAAGTATGGAGTCCGGCTGACGGCGGAACAGCGGAACCAGCTCCAGCATCTGGTTCGTGCGGGGAAAGGCACAGCCCGGGTGACGGTCCGGGCCCGGATTCTGCTCAAGACGGATGAGGGGTGGAGCGCTCCCCAGGTGGCCCAAGCCCTGGATGTGGCCGAGGGCACGGTGTTTCGGATCAAGCGGCGCTTCGCCGAAGAGGGGCTGGAAGGGGTGCTGCAAGACCGGCCCCAAGCCCGTCGGTACCGGAAGCTAGACGACCGGGGCGAAGCCCACCTCATCGCTCTGGCCTGCTCCGAACCGCCGGAAGGGCATGACCACTGGACCCTGCGCCTTTTGGCGGGCCAGGTGGTGGAGTTGGGGTTGGCGCCCTCCCTATCCCACGAGACGGTGCGGCTGCACCTGAAAAAAACTCCCTCAAGCCGTGGCAGAAGCAGGAGTGGTGCATCCCCAAGGTGAGCGCCGAGTTCGTGGCCCACATGGAGGACGTGCTGGACCTGTACGCCCAACCCTATGACCCGCGGCGGCCGGTGGTCTGCTTTGACGAGACTTCGACCCAGTTGTTGGCTGACACCCGTCCCCCGCTGCCAGCCCAGCCGGGGAGACCGGCGCGGCAGGACTACGAGTACCGCCGGGAGGGCACTCGAAACCTGTTCCTGACCTGCGAACCGATGGCCGGTTGGCGCCACGTGCAGGTTACGGAGCGGCGCACCATGCAGGACTTCGCCCGCCAGATGCGCTGGCTGGTGGATGAGGCCTATCCAGAGGTCCCGGTGGTGCGAGTGGTCCTGGACAATCTGAACACCCACAGGACAGCTTCCCTGTACGAGACCTTCCCAGCGGCCGAGGCCCGCCGGGTCGCCAAACGGCTGGAGTTCCACTACACCCCCAAGCACGGGAGTTGGTTGAATATGGCGGAAATCGAGTTCAGCGTGCTGTCCCGCTCCTGCCTCAAGCAGCGCGTCCCCAACGAACCCGCCCTCCGGCGGGAGGTCCAGGCCCTGGTCACGGAGCGAAATGCCGCCCGAGCCACCATTAACTGGCGGTTCAACACCCAGGACGCCAGGGGCAAACTTCACCGCCTCTATCCCTTCGATTCCAAACATGACTGACTACTAGCCTACACCCTACTGACCTTTGGTTACCTGATTCCAGTGGCATTGGACCGTTGGGGCTGCCGGTGGACATTGGAGCAAAAGAAAGCTTTCCTGCACCTTTGGAAAACGGTTGGCTATACCATGGGCGTCCAAGAGGGGCTGCTGACGGATGATTGGGACCAAGCAGGACGGCTTATCTGCCAAATACGGCGTCAGCAGGCGAACTGCTCCAAGGAAGGCGAAGCGCTTGCTGGCGCCTTGATGGACTTTCTGAAGGATTACCTTCCCAAGCGCTTCGGGATAGAAAGGTATGTGCCGCCCCTGTTGATCGAGAAGCAGATCGGCGAGAAGTACTCGTCCATGATATTCACGGTATCACAGGAAAAAGCTGCCCGAAATATTTGGGCTAGAGCAGTTTTCTTCGTTGGTCTAATGGTCATACGCGTCTACTATTGGGTTCGATCCCGAGTGTTCCACCGGGTACCCGGCGCGGGCAAGTTCATGGGTAATATCTTCGCTGAAGCCGGCGAGGAGTTGATCAACAGCTGGCGAAGCGCATACGACCGCCGAGCGTTCTATGTGCCTAAAAATGCCCAGACCTGGCGGCGCCGGACTGGCGCCAGCAGCCCGGAATTTATGAGTCAAACGTTGGAGTGGCGGCAGCGGGTCTTTTACACCCTGGTGGCCGGAGTTGGTTTAATGGTGGTTTCCTTTTTCCTTGCCGAACCTGGCGAAAGGTGGGAGCGGTGCTGAGTACGATTCCGGGGTCGTGGAGTTGCATGAACCAGAGAACGGCTACGGCAGCGCAGAAACCCTTGCCCAGGCCATTGCCCGATTTGACCGCCACCCTCCGGTGGACTGGCAAAGCCGAAAGCACCTCCTCCTGCTTGCTCCACAGGCTTACTCCCAAAACATCGCGGGCGAAGTCCAAAGGGGATTCGACTGGGTTTCCCGGCTTGCGGGCGTCGGCGGATGGCATGAAGGCCTATACCCGCTCATGATGGCCGGAAGAAACCGCCACCGTGTGGGATGTTTCGCTAGAAAATACCGAGGGATCGGCTGTGGAGGAACCTGAGTTCGGCCCGTTAGGCGGGCTAAAGAGGAATCCGCACACTTGGCAGCGGTATATGTCGTTATCTTGGGCGCTTTTTTTGCCCAAAAGAATCAGTCTTGATGAGCTACAACGTCGGCAATGCAAATCGGACCACCTCCAGCGAATGAAAGGGGGACGGCCGGCGATTGGGCCGGGTTCGTCCCTGCAATCTCACGCTAGAGATTGGACATCGGGGGTGTCAACGGGCAGGGCGTCATGGGAGCGTAGTCAGCACATTGAGGAAGCCGTGTTTCCGAGGTTCCGCTACGGAACATTCAATTCGGAGAAATTGGGTTGTAATAACCGTGGAGAATGAAAACAAGCCGTAGGCTGACCTACGGCTTGATCAGCGCGTTGGTAAAAAGAGGCTTAGAGCCTTTGGCCAGACGGTTTAGGCGTTGGCGTGTTTCTGTACTGCCGGAAGCACTCGGGAATCAATGTCACCAAAGGGCACGCCAGCGTCGGAACGGGCGACGCCCAGGTGAGCAGCCCTTTGGATATCCTCCCAATCGGGCTCTAGCTCGAATTCGTCTCTTAATTCGTCAAACAATGCGTCTAGGGATGTTTTATCAAACATAGGTGTTTCCTCAGTGATCTCAGTTTAATCCGAAAGAACCCTTAGGGAATCGTCAAGTCCGAGTTTCCCGGAGGCTTAATGTCATCTCTTCCGCCGGGGTTTCCCCCGGTGTCCGGGCAACGTCGATTAGTCTACTGCGGATTGAGGCCCATGGCAAGCGTGCGCCGAATTAGTAACTGTTCAGACTTGATGAGGTGAATTGGCTCAAAGCCGTTGGAAAAACGCTGGCATGGCCGGGGGAGTTGTGGCATACCAGGGAGGTGGACACTGAACTAGACCTGAACGCGGCGAGTGGCGAAACTCTGCTGGAGATAATTGCCGGCCAGCGGGCAGTCATTGCCGATTTGCAAAGGCGGATTGGGGTTCTGGAATCCCGTCCCAACCGGCGCGGGTCGTCGGGGATGCCGGGTAATCAGCCGCACTCCAGCCGGCAAGCGCCGGAGAAAAAGGAGCCCAGAAAGCCGCGCCGCCATGGCTTCGCCCGCCAGCGCATGACTCCTACCCGGCGGGTGGAGCATGCCGTGGCGGTCTGTCCCGACTGCGGGACTCACCTGAACGGCGGATGGGTACAGCGAACTCGGGAAGTCATTGAGCTACCGGTGGCTCCGGTAGAAGTGACCGAGCACGCCCTGGTAGCCCGCATCTGTCCGGTATGCCAGCGGCGTCGGCTGCCCAAAGAGGCCCTGCAGGGGGTGGTTCTGGGCCAGCAGCGCCTGGGGGTCAATCTGGTAAGCCTGATGGTGACCCTGCGGGAGGAGGGACGGTTGCCCATAAGAATCATCCAATGGTACCTGGAGAGCGTCCATCAGTTGCACCTGAGTGTTGGCGCCATCGTCCAGGCCGTCCATGGAGTAGCCCGTCAGGCTGAGACGGCGGTGCGAGAGGTGCTCGAGCAAGTCCGCGCCAGTTCCGTGGTGCAGGGCGACGAAACCGGCTGGCGCCAGGACGGGAGCAACGGCTATGTTTGGACCTTCAGCACTCCCAGCGAACGATACTTCCTGCGTCGGGGTCGGGATAAGGGGGTGGTGGATGAGGTGCTGGATTCCTCCTTCAGCGGAGTGTTGGTCAGTGATTTCTACGCCGCCTATAACCACTACCCGGGCCTGAAGCAACGGTGCTGGGCTCATCTGCTGCGGGATATCCATGACCTGAAAGGGTTGTACCCAGAAGACGCTGGGCTGGCTCAGTGGGCCGAGGCGGTTCACCAGGTCTACACGGAGGCCAAGGCCTCGGTCCTTCCCCGAGCCCAGCCAGGCCATCGCACCCAGCTAATGCTGGAGGAGAAACTAATGGTCTTGGCGCGGCCTTTCCTTAAAGATCCCCTGGCGAAAGATCCCCTGGCGGATCAGGCCAAGCTCTGCCGGCGCATGGAACGGTTCATCAAGGAACTGTTTGTCTTCGTGTCGGACCCAGCCGTGCCCTCAGACAACAACGCCGCCGAGCGGAGCCTGCGGCATCTGGTAACCAGTCGCAAGATCAGCGGCGGCGCCCGCTCAGGGCAGGGCGCCGACAGCAAGATGACCTTGGCATCCCTCTTTGGCACCTGGCGGGCCAGAGGTCTCAATCCCCTCCTGGAATGCCGCCGGTTGCTCACTTCCCCTCAACTCTGAACAGTTTCTGTTTGATGCGTTGTATTCTTTTTGGATACTCCGTGGCTTTTCCACCGCTGAGAATCCCTTATGTTAGAATGGGCAAATCCAGCCTGGCCTATGTTGGGAGCCTGGCTACCATAGCGGAAACTCGCAGTGGCAATATGGAAAACGAGCAGTTCATCCAAAGAATGCAACAAAAGATTCAGCGGCTTACAGAGCGCCGCGTGAATCTGGAGATAGACCGGGAAGAGGTCAATCAGCTCCCAGTCGACCTGGGACCGGAGATCCCAGGTCGACTGGGAGCCAACGTTCTGCAATACGCTGGATTCGCCCGGATGTGCATGGAATACGCCGTGGAGTCCATTCGCCGGGACCGCACCTTAGATACGCTGGAGTTCCACCTGCTCCTGGCGAGAAATTAGGCCTACGACAACGGCGGGGCATATCCCGGCCCGGACTCACACCATGAACCAAGACCTGCCACCTCCTCCTAGGGAACTTCGCCCCTGGTATTACCAAAATCTGTTCCTGGTGGCTGCCTTTGTCCTGTGGCCGGCTTGGTCCCTTCTCATCATTCGCTCCCCATGGCACAATGGCATCCTTTCCGGCGGCGTGGCATGGGCTACGCTGATTGTGGGCTCGGTCGCGATATTTAAAACGGCTCAAGTGGATCGCTGGGACCTCATTGTTTTAATAGTCCCGCCCGGCCTGGCCTTGACCTTCGCCCTCCAAGTGTTTTGGGAGTCCTATAAAAAGCAGTATCTGGCGCCATATTTGCCTGTGATCACCCCTGCGGTCACCAATGAGGCTTCACAGAAAACCGAAGCGTCTAGCGGTCAAGATTATGCTCCTTCCCCTCCCGGATCCACTCCCAGAGAAAGGCAGCGCCGCCGGTCCCGTTCCCGCCGTCCGCCGCGGCGCTGACACACTCCATAGCGGAATATACTGGAGGAACGAAACGCGGTTGTACGCCGCGCGCAACGATCAAATCGGAGGTTGCAACGAATGGCCTGGCAGGATGAAGGGTATCAACGAGGCATGGTGGTGGTGGCCCACCCCGACGATGCGGAATGGGGGTGCGCCGGCACCGTGGCCCTCTGGTGCGCCATGGGCTGGGACGTTGTCTACGTCATGTGCACCGATGGCAGCAAGGGCAGCTCCGATCCTGAGATGACGTCCCAACGGCTGGTGGAGATACGAACTCAGGAGCAGGAAAACGCGGGGAAAGTCTTGGGGTTGAGCCACATTGAGTTTCTTGGCTATGAAGACGCCATGCTGCAGCCCACGTTGGAACTGCGGCGGGATATCGCCCGGGAGATACGCCGCCACCGCCCAGATGTCCTAATTTGCCAAAGTCCGGCCCGGCGCCTCACCGGCGATAGTTGGATCGGCCACCCCGACCACTATGCGTCGGGAGAGGCGGCCATGGCCGCTGTGTTCCCCACGGCCAGAGACAGGCTCACCAATCCGGAGCTATTGGCGGAAGGGCTTGAGCCCCACAAGGTGCGGGAGCTCTGGGTGACCGACCAAGAGGACCAGGACCTTTTCGTCGACGTGTCACAGCACATGGATACCGCGGTCAAGGCGATACTGCAGCATAAAAGTCAGATTGGAGACGGGGACGTGGAGAGGTATTTGCGGGAAGGACGCCAACGTGGCGGCGCCAAGGTTGGATTGGAATACGCGGAAACGTTCAAGCGTTTCCAACTGTAGGCGGCCTCTGGATCAACGTTGTAGGGGCACGGCATGCCGCCGTGCCCCTACGCCCCAATCTAGGCTGGTTTTCGGGCCACCACCTTTACGCTGGCCACATTCATGGGGATTCCCTCGTTGTCGAACTTGACCTTTTCCTCGGACAGGTCGATGTCTACAAATCCGGCGTTAGTCAGCCGGCCCAGGTAAACGGACCGGTCCTCGGCTCCCGCTATGCATGAAGCCCACGCTTCCGGGTCGGTGCGCGTGGGACCGTTGGAATCCAGGGCCATCATGTCGGATATGTGGATCCTTCCGCCGGGAGACAACACCCGGAACGACTCCTGAAAAACCCTGTCTTTATCCGGCGACAGGCAGACCACGCAGTTGGAGATGACCACGTCCACACTGTTCTCCGGCAAGGGTATGTCTTCTATATCGCCCTTGACGAATTCCACGTTGGTCACGCCCAGCTTGGCCTGGTTGGCGCGGGCCAAGTCCAACATATTGTCGGTCATGTCCAAACCGTACACGTGCCCCTCATCCCCCACCTGCTGCGCCGCCAAGAAGCAGTCGATGCCGCCGCCTGAGCCTAGGTCAAGGACCCTTTCCCCGGTTTTCAGCTCTGCCAGAGCCGTGGGATTGCCGCATCCGGCCGACGCCGCCACCGACTCGGCGGGCAACTGGGCAAGCTGCCCCTCTTGGTATATCCGCATGGCCCGCTCCAGATCGGCGGGGCCGCAACAGCCCGCATCCTCGCTGCCATCCGGCTGCAATACCGTCAGTTCTATCACTCCCTTGGCCCGGGAGCCGTATCTTTCCCGGACTAACCGTTTGATCTCCTCTGATTCTGTGGTCATGGCGCTCCTCCTGATTGTTGTACTAGTTGTTGTACTAGTTTTTTCTCGCTGTGATCAGATCGATTAGCCCGGTGAGCCGTGAGACTTGGAATTGTCCAGCGCCTGGGCGATGGAACCGTTCAGCGTGGGCAGCATCTTCTCCCACACCCTGGCGGCCGCCCGGAACGCCTCTTGTCCGGTGGGCGTAAGCCAGCAGACGCGGCGTTTGCGGCCTTGGTGCTCCTCTTCGCGGCAAACCACGTATCCACCGTCCAAAAGCTCCTTCATGGTGGAGTAGACCATAGCCTCGGTGGGCTCGCAGCATCCTTGGCAGGCTTCCCGGATGGCCTGGTTGATCCCGTAACCATGAACCGGCCCGTTGTCCAATTGGGCCAGCAGCAAAAAACGGCAGAGGCTGCGTTTCACCAGGTTTTCCCAGTAGGCCTCCTGCTGCATTCCAGGAGACTTGGCTTGAGGTTTTGCCGGAGTGTTGGAAATCAGCTCGATGTTTGTCATTTGTTTCCTGTAGAGTCTGAGTTTATCCCGATCTACTGGCCTAGAATTCGGTTCGAGCCATGCTGATGCTCAACGCCGATTACTAAACCCTGTTAAGTATGTTAAATCCGGTTGGCCGGGTTGTCAATGACCGTGGCGGATTTGGACTTCAGCCTCCCGTGGCTCTTGGCCTATGTTAGAATGGGCCGCGTTCCGGGCAATCTAGGATACGGGCTTGGAACATTTCGGCGAGCGTTCCCAGGCTGAGACACACTACAGCGCATTTTGGGCGAGGATGTAGCACGATGAGAATCACCGGATCCACCACGCGAATCATAAGCACACCGGCCGATAATCCTCTGGTGGTCGGCGTTCCAGTGGGCGGCGCCACACGCGAGTTCGTCACGTTGGAGTTGAATACCGACGAGGAGATACAGGGCGTCGGCATCACTTTTTTTGGAGGCCCGCTTACCAATGCCTTGAGGGCGGCCGTCGATTCCCTGTGCGAACTGGCTACTGGGGAAGATCCGATGAACGTGGAGGCGGTGGTTGGGAGATTGCGGCAGGCGGCCAGCAGCGCCGGTCCCGGTGGCATTTTCACGCTGGCGCTGTCGGCGGTGGACATGGCGTTGTGGGACATCAAAGGCAAGGCGCTGAACCAAACGGTGAGCTCTTTGTTGGGCGGCTACCGGGATAGGCTTAACACCTACGCCAGCGGGGCGTTGATGCGCCCCATGAACCTGGAGTACCTGGCGGAAGCCGGGCCCCGGCTGGTCGACATGGGTTTCAAGCAGATGAAAACGCAGATGGGCGCCGAATCCACTCCGGCCAAGGAAGTTGAGCGCATGAAGGTGATGCGTGAAGCGGTGGGCCCCGATATCGACGTGATGTGCGACATCAACCAGCTCTGGGACGTGAACCAGGCCATCGACATAGGCCGCCGGGTGGAGGAGTACAACCTATTTTGGCTGGAAGACGTGGTGGCCCACGATGATTACCAGGGCCTGGCCAGGGTGGCCGACGCCCTGACCACCCCCATCGCCGCCGGAGAATATGTCTACGGCATCAACACCTTCCGGCAGTTGCTGGAGGCCCGGTCGATAGACATTGTGATGATCGACCTGCTGCGGGTGGGCGGCATCACCCAGTTCAAGAAGGTCGCCGGCATGGCCGAGGCTTTCAACCTGCCGGTAGTCAGCCACCTGGTCCCGGAGATCCAGATCCACACCATGTCGGCCATACCCAACGGCTTGACGGTGGAATACATGCCCTGGTCTTTGCGAATGTGGGAAGAGACGCCGGCCATCGAGAACGGAGAACTGGTCGTGCCCGACAAACCGGGCCTGGGTTTGTCGTTCAACCAGGACACGATCAAGCAGTATCAGGTTAGTTAGCGGTCAGCCTGGGTCCCGAAAAGCTGCTAGCTGAGTGCTGCTAGCTGATAGCTCGCGACGAAGGAGCAACATGGTTTCACAACTGCGTATCTACACCATCAACTCTGGGATGATGGATTCCTGGCTAAAGTTGTTCAATGAGCAGATTCGGCCCATTCACCAGGGGCTTGGCATACCCGTGGAAGCATCGTGGGTTAACGCCGACCGGACCGAGTTTCTTTGGGTGAGGAGTTTTGACAGCGTGGAGGACATTCCGAAAATGGAGGCGGCGTATTTCGCCTCGGATGGCCGCAAAGCGTTGGGCGACATTCCCACCAGCCACATTGCCAAGATGGAAGTGCGAGTGATCGAGAAGGTGGCGGCGGCGTAGGGGTCAGCTGTCAGCAGGTAGGCTGGTTCCCCCTCCCCAGATGCTTCGCCACTGCGGCTGGTTCAGCATGACACTAGCACTTTGGATGGATTCTCCGGCTTAGCTGCGTTGTAATCAGCCAAACCGCTGCATTTGCCCCCATGTCACTCTGAGCGCGGCGAAGGGTCTGGAGTGGATGGGGCGACTTTTTCGAGGGCACGCCCTGTTGGAATCGGAGGAGTTTCGCCGATGTGGTGGGTTAGTGCGCCTGGCCTACAGCTCTTTACGCATCTCTATGTGGGGGATGTCCACTTCTAGGAATACGTCGCCGTGCTCCACGTATCCATGGGCGGCGTAGAACTCTTTCACGTATTCCTGGGCGTGGAGGACGCTTTGGCTCATGCCTAGGGAGCGGGCTTCCTCTTCCAGATGCTCCAATATCAGCCCGCCGACCCCTTGGCGGCGCCATTCCAGGTCCACCGCCATGCGGCCAATGATGGCGGTGTCTGGATCCTGCTTCAACAAGCGGCCGGTCGCCACCACCTGCATTCCTTGCAGGGCGATGGCGTGGGTGGCGGTGGAGTCCGCGTCGTCCAATTCCTCTTCGGCCGGAACCAACTGCTCAGCCACGAAAACGCGGAACCGCACCCCAATGGCGGCCTCCAACTCCCGCTCCGTCTCCACCAGCTTGACGGTGAAGCCACCCGTAGATTCCACGCCGGCGGCAGAACTGCCAGATTCGTCGACCAAAGTGATCCCCGCAACAAAAAGCTGATAGCTGACGGCTGAATGCTATTGATACATTATGGCGCCGCGGCCTATCTCGCCCTTGTCCATGTCGCCGTAGGCCTCGTTGATCTGGTCCAGCGAGTAGTGGCGCACCACCAGGTCGTCCAGGTTGAGCTTGCCCGACAGGTACAGGTCCACCATCTTGGGCATGTCGGTGCTGGAGCGGGCGGAACCGTAATAGGTGCCGCGCATGGTCTTCTCGTTGCGGACAATGTCCACGGCGTTGATGGACGCCTCGGCGCCAAAGGGCGCAATGCCCACCACGGTGACGGTGCCGCTCTTGCCGCACATGTCATAGGCGGCCTTCACCGTGTCGGCGGAACCGAAGACTTCAAAGGTGTAATCGGTACCCCGTCCGCCGGTCAGTTCTTTCACCTGGGCCACCGGGTCGCGGTCGGAGGCGTTGACCGAGTGGGTGGCGCCGAACTTCATGGCGAATTCCAACTGGCTCTCGGAGATGTCCACGGCGATTATCTGGGATGCGTTCATCAGTTTGGCGCCCATGATGACGTTGAGCCCCACGCCGCCGCAGCCCACCACCGCCACGGTGCTGCCCGGCTGGATCTTGGCGCTGTAGATGGCCGCGCCCACGCCGGTGGGGACGCAGCAGCCGATCATGGCTGCGATATCCATGGGAATGGCGGTGCCCACGGGAACGCAACCGGATTCGGGGACCACGGCGTGCTCGGCGAAGCAAGCCACCTTGCCCATGTGGTGAATGTCCTGGCCGCCCTTATGCAGCCGGCAGGTGCCGTCGTACATGTTGGCGCCGGTGGCCGCGTGGCTGTCACAAAGGTTGGAACGGCCCTCGACGCACGACTTGCAGCGTCCGCAGGCGGGGACGAAGGACAATATCACCTGGTCGCCCGGCTTCACCGACGTGACCCCCGGCCCGACCTTCTCCACGGTGCCGGCGCCCTCGTGGCCTAGAACCACCGGCAACGCGATAGGTGCGTCGCCGTGCATGAAATGGCGGTCGCTGCGGCAGATCCCCGCCGCGCCGATCTTGACCAGGACCTCCTGGGATTTGGGGTCGTCCAGCTCCACGTCCTCAACGACCAAAGGCTGGCGGGCTTCATAAAGGACCGCTGCTTTCATAACAAAGCCTCCTAAAGGGGGAATCGGGGCTTATCTTGCCTGCGGAAGGGGGTGGGTGTCAATTCGAGGGGTGTTTGTTGGCCGCCTCGGGAGTATCGAGGGGTAGTATGCCGGTGGTAACGTCAACACTAATTTCGTAGAGAACATCTGGTCTCTCTTGAAGCGGTCCATTATCGGCTCTTTCCATAGGGTTTCGATCAACCACGTGGACGCTTACCTGGATGAATTGGAATGGCGGTTCAACAACCGGGACAATCCTTTCTTGTTCCGGGACACCCTCTTGCGGCTTCTCGGATCTGATAATGTGGAATACAAGGAACTCACTGCTTAATATCCGCCACGACAATATATCGAGTCAGGGAATCTAAATTAGCTTCACGCGCGAAAGTTTCGTCCGGGTTATAAGCCTTCAAGGGAATTTGTACATTGATAAATCTGATCCCCACCTCTTTCTGTGCTGCATGTTCCGCTCTCATCGCCTCCGCCGTTTCAGGTAAAACATCTTGTTGGAATTCAAAATTTCCGTTTTCCCCGCGCTTTATCCTCACCGGACCATTGGCTTTCGGTGGATTTCTCAGGTCATCTTCAGACCACATGATCTTGCCACCTATGGGGCCTGCCCCAACTTTTACCGTGAAAACAGTCCTATTGATCAGATCAAGCGAAAACGTGAGATATGGCTCCATTTTTTTAGGTTCTCCCCACTGGCAAACACGTTGATGACATTAACTCTATTGTTTAAACGCTGACGGTCATCACTCATCATGGTGTTCATCCAGCCAGCAGGCTCACTCAACTGATGATCGCGAGCTTCAAGGAATTTCACTCTATCCCGCATTCCCTGAAACTCCAATGATTCTTCGTTCCCACCGACTGGGGCCGGACGATTTATCCTAGCAGTGATAAGCCCAATGAAGACCGACGCGATTAGATACAATGCCAAGGCGAACAGAAAAGGAGTTAATGGCCAGCCCCAAGCCGCTGCGAATGAATAAACCACCGGATAGGTCGATTTGTCGATTGCTTGCTTCGCCGCATTCGTAATTCCGTCCTCAACCAGTAAACCGATGATTACAAGGGCAGCTACGAGCAAGAGTATCAAGGCCCCCAAGGGCCAATTGCCTCTTCTCCACTGCTCGCAGGCCCGATTTTTTAGGTAGGCGATTATTGAGTGCATTACCTCCGATTATACCATCGCTACGTGCTTGAAGTGCATAACCCCGATTATTTTATCGAATTGAGAATAAAACACCGGAAGGAGACCAAGAATGCGTCGTGATGCAAGACTCCTAAAGGCAAAGGCAATCGCATCTCTTCGTAGGTCAGTTAGTGCTTACAATAGCCTAGAAACTCGGACGGAAACCCCGATTCTCCCCAAGTCGTCGTTTTCTTAGCGACGATTATCGATGTAACAGTGGGTTCTTGAACCGTATTAAAGACACTATCATGCCACATAAGACTATAATACGTCTGTCTGGCGTAGCGCGAAACCCGGCCAATGGCTTTCCGGCCAGACCTCTAGTACTACAACGACGCGTTATCCTACAAGGTAACTCGTGGGCGGATTTTGAAGCTGGCAACGAACGAGTGCGAGTCTCCCATGATGAACGGTCCGTAGCTGAAGAAGAAGACCTGAGCGTGTTTTCTCATAACGCGTCGTTGTAGTACTAGACGATGATGGAAGAATCTCGGCTATTCTGCTCCATGCACAACATGGCTCGGAAATGCTCATTAAGGCGGCGCTTCGAGAGAAATCCTTAAACATCTTCGACCAGACAACCGGTCGAAGCTTAAGCTTCAAAAGATGTGTGCGTCTGGCAGGCGGTCATCAGAGCCTTCCGGATGATTCGGCTGCCACCTTGCGGGCCATCGGCGCATTGCGAGACGACGAGCAGCACTACATCGGTTGCGATGACGAGGGAATCATTTATGTCCATTTAAGAGCGCTAGTTACCCTTTTCGACGAGATTCTCAGGGAGGTTTTCAACGAAACTTTGGCTGAGCATCTGCCTCCGCGCATGTTGCCCATATCAACTATGCCTTACGAGACCATTGACTTGTTGATGGATAAAGAATTTACCATGATTCAGGATCTGTTGGAGCCGAACCGAAGACGCAGGTCCGAAGCTCGGGGCAAGATACGGACTTTGCTAGCGATGGAAGCCCATACCGACGAGGATGTCGATGTTAGCGAGAAAGACGTCAATCGGGTCGAAGCCGGAGTCCGAAGAGGGCGTTCGAGGGATGAGGTGTTCCCTAAGCTCGGCAGCCTATCAAGTATCGCTGAGGGTGAGGGGTTTCTTCTCAAAGTGCATTTCTCGAAAAAAGGTGAGGGTGCGCCGATGCGTTATGTTAGGCCAGATGATCCACAAGAAGCAGCGGCTATCAGGGAAGTAGATCTTCAGAAGAGATTTCCCCATTCCAAATCGGATTTGGCCAAGAAACTGTCGTTAACGACAAAGCGAGCGAAGGATCTTAGAGAAAAGCTTGGTCTGGACGATGATCAGAGTTGCTATTATGAATTTAGATTTGGAAGAACCTTGCACCCCAGGTATTCCGACGTTGCGCTGATCCGGTTAAGGGAGGAACTGGCGATGACCGATTAGCCGGATGATTTTTCGGGGTGTTTACGGCTTGCGGCCCACCCCCCTACCCCGCCACCAACTCCAGCGGCGCGTAGCTTAGCAGCAGTTTCTTCACCCCTACGCCGCCGGCGAACTCTACGGTTACTTCGTGGTCGCCTGCGGTGGCTACGCATTCCATTACTACGCCTTCTCCGAAGGTGTTGTGGCGGACGGAGTCTCCGGTTTTTAGGGTGGGGCGGGTTGCGGCGGAAGTTGGTTGGTTCTTCACCGGGGTGGGTATCCGGGGGGTTAGCGTGTCTTGGTTTTCCCAGGCGTCGACTGAGGGGCGCCGGGGGCCGGTCCGGCCTTGGGGCGAGAGGGGCTTGGCGAACAGGTGGGCGGGGATCTCCTGGAGGAACCGGGAGGCCTTGGTGGGGCCCGTCGCTCCGTAAAAGCCCCGGCGGAAGGCCCGGAGCAGGTATACCCGCTGCTGGGCGCGGGTCACTCCCACGTAGCACAGCCGGCGTTCCTCTTCTATCTCGTTCTCGCTCTCTAGGGACCGGCTGTGGGGCAACAGCCCCTCTTCCATGCCGATGATGAACACCACCGGGAACTCCAACCCCTTGGCCTGGTGCAATGTGATCAGTGTCATGGAGTCGTCGGTCTCATCGTAACCGTCCACGTCGGCCACCAGGGCCAATCGCTCCAACAGAGTGGCCAGGCCGTCGCGGGGGTCTTCGGCGTTGAACTCCCGGGCGGTGTTGCGCAACTCCAGGATGTTCTCCCAGCGTTCGTCGGGCCGGTCGTCGCTGTTCTGGATGAACCGGCGAAGACCCGTATCCTCCAGGGCCAGGTTGATCAGGTCAACCACCTGCAGCCGCTCCGACTCCTTGATCAGCTCGTCAATCATGTCGGCGAATCTGGCGATGGCCGTGGCGGCGCGGCTGGACAGCGGGGCAGGCTCGGCGGTTTCTAAATCGGGGGATTTTTTGGCCGCGGCTATGCGCTGCATGGCGGTGAACAGGGGAATCTTCTGACGTTGGGCCCAGGAGACCAGGTCTTGCATGGACTTGGCGCCGATGCCCCTGGGAGGCACGCCGATGACCCGGGTCAGGCTGACCTCGTCCATGGGGTTGTGCAGCAGCCTCAGGTAGGCCATCAGGTCTTTGACTTCCCGCCGCTGGTAGAACCGGACGCCGCCCACCAACCGGTACTTCATGCCCCGGTGCAGGCACGCTTCCTCCATCGCCCTGGACTGGGCGTTGACCCGGTACATGATGGCGCAGTCGCCGGGCTTGAAGCGTTCCTGGCGCACCAGCCGGTCCACCTCGTTGACCACGAAAGAGGCCTCGTCCTCTACATCGTAGGCTTCGTGGACCACCATGGGGGCGCCCTGGGAGTTCTCGGTGAACAGGTCCTTGTCCAGGCGCATCCCGTTGGCCGAGATCAGGCTCTTAGCCGCTTCCAGGATGACGCCGGTGGACCGGTAATTTTGCTCCAAGGAGACGGTCTTTGTGTCCGGGTAGTCCCTCTGGAAGCTCAAGATGTTTCGTATGTCGGCGCTGCGCCAAGAATAGATCGACTGGTCGGGGTCGCCCACGACGCAGATGTTGCGGTGCCCGCCGGCCAGGAGCTGGGCCAGCTTGTACTGGGCCACGTTGGTGTCCTGGAACTCGTCGACCATCAAAAACTGGTACCGTCGCTGATAGTCCTCGCGGACCTCTTCGCACCCCTGCAGCAGCAGCACGGCCTTCATCAGCAGGTCGTCGAAATCCAGGGAGTTGTTGCGGGCCAATATCTCTTCATAGTGGCGGTAGACCTGGCCGCAAACCTCTTCAAAGTAATTGTCGGCGAATTTGGACACCGCTTGGGAGTCCTGAAGCAGGCTTTTAGCCTTGGATATGACGCTGAGCACCGCCCGGGGAGCGTTGCGTTTGGGGTCCAATTCCGCCAGCTCCATGGCCTGCTTGATGGCGGAAAGCTGGTCGTCGCCGTCGTAGATCGTGTAGTTGGTGGGCAGGCCCAAAAACCCGCCGTCCATGCGCAACATCCTGGCGCAAAAGGAATGGAACGTGCCCATGGTTAGGCTTTCGCTGCGGGGACCCACCAGGCGCTCCATGCGAGTGCGCATCTCGCGGGCGGCCTTGTTGGTGAAGGTGACCGCCAGGATCCGGCGGGGGTTGACGTTGCATTCCCGGACCAGGTAGGCGATGCGGTGGGTGATGACCCGGGTCTTGCCGCTGCCGGGGCCGGCGATAATAAGCAAAGGGCCGTCGATGGTCTCGACGGCCTCTTTTTGAGCGGGATTAAGTCCTTGCAGGATGTCGGAAGCGCCTGCCGAGTTAGGGGAAGTCATGGCCAGATTATAGCACGCTCACGCCTGGATTTTGGGGTTTTTGGTCAGTGGCGGCCCAGTGGAACACCAGGTCGCTCAGTGCTCGCCGCAACCCCTCAGCCAATCCCGCCCGTCCCGTTGGATGAATTCTTCCGCCTCACTGGGGCCCCAGGAACCCGGCGTGTACTCAGCCGGCGGGGGCGACTGGTCCGCGGCAAATCCGGAAATGAATGGGTCTATGATCATCCACGCTTGCTCGATCTCATCGTTGCGGGTAAATAACGATGCATCGCCGGTCAACGCGTCCAGTAATAGACGCTCGTAGGCGTCGGGAACAGCCTGACCTCCAAATGCGGTCTGATAATGGAACTCCAGGTCGACCGGCTGTAGCTGAAGCCCGGAGTCCGGGGTCTTGGCCTGGAATTGGATGTGGAACCCTTCGCCCGGCTGCACGCAAATGGCCAGCGTGTTTGCCGGCAGGTCTATTTCTTGACCATCAGCGTCCCGATCGAGAGAAAACATCAGGTGGGGCGGGCGGCGGAATTGAATGACTATTTCCGTGGTTTTTTCCGCCAACGCCTTTCCGGAACGGAGATAAAAGGGCACGTTTTGCCAGCGCCAGTTGTCGATGTAGAGGAGCAAAGCGGCGTAGGTAGGGGTCCGTGATCCAGCAGCCACCCCCGGCTCATTGCAATAGCCGTCATATTGCCCAGCCACCCCGTGACTGGGCGCCTCTTGGGGTTCGATCCTGCGAATCGCTTTGAGCACCTTCACCTTTTCGTCGCGCAACGAATCGGCATCGACGCTGGAAGGCGGCTCCATGGCGATCAACGACAAGAGTTGAAGCATATGGTTTTGGATCATGTCCCGGATCAACCCGGCGTGATCGTAGAAATCCCCCCGCTCGGAAACCGACACCGTTTCGGCGACGGTTATCTGGACGTGGTCGATGTAGTTCCGGTTCCAGATGGGCTCGAAGATGGTGTTGGCGAAACGAAACACCAGGATATTCTGGACGGTCTCTTTCCCCAAATAATGGTCAATGCGGTAAACCTGGTGTTCCGAGAAGACCGCCTGAATCGATTCGTTTAACCTTTTGGCTGAAGCCAAGTCGACGCCAAAGGGCTTTTCCACCACCGCACGCCGCCACCCGGAATCTGTCTGCTGTCCTGCCATGCCCGACTTGCCCAGGTTGTTCACTGCGGGCTCGTATAGCGACGGCGCCAGGGCCAGGTAGTACAACCGATCGCCTTTGCCGCCAGCCGGAGCTTCCAGCTGGCCGAGCCTAGCCTGCAGGGGCGCAAGTCCGGAGCCGGACGCAACATCGCCTTCCACGTAAAATATCCGGGAAGCAAACGCTTGCCATTGTTCCGGGCTGGGGCGCATGTCCAAGGTTTGGCCCGCTGCTTGCAGCAGGGAGTCGCGGAACTCGGCATCAGTCTTGGGGCTTCGGGAAACACCTACGATTCGCAGGCCATGGGGAAGCCTGCCCTTGCGGTGGAGGCTGCATAGGGCAGGGATGAGCTTGCGGTGGGTCAGATCGCCGCTCGCGCCAAAGATAACCAGAGTGGTTGCGTCCGCCTCGGTCATGGGCCGGGCTTCCTGACTGAGTGGCCACCGAATTGCTGGCGCAAGGCGGCTAACAGCTTTGAACCGAAGGGCTGGTCCTGGCGAGACCGGAACCGGTTCTGTAGAGACAGCGTGATCACCGGGGCGGGCACTCCCAGATCCACCGATTCCTGCACCGTCCAGCGTCCTTCTCCCGAATCCTCGACGAAAGCTTGCAGGGAGTCCAACTCCGGGTCTTCCTTCAGGGCGGCCGCCGCCAAGTCCAACAGCCAAGAGCTAACCACGCTGCCGTGGCGCCAGGTCTCGGCGATACCCGCCAGGTCGAAACCAAATTCTTCCTTGGCTTGCATGATCTCGAAACCCTCGGCGTAGGACTGCATCAGGCCGTATTCCACCCCGTTATGGACCATCTTGACGAAGTGGCCCGCCCCGCTTGCCCCCACGCGGCTATATCCCCGGTCGTGGGCGGGCGCAAGCGTCTGGAAGATGGGTTCCAGCCGCCGGTAAGCCGCTTCATCGCCGCCCACCATTAGGCAATATCCGTTGGCCAGCCCCCAAACTCCGCCGCTGGTGCCCACGTCCAGGAAGTAGATCCCCATGCCGGCCAGTTGTATCCCCCGGCTGATGCTCTCTTTGTAGTTGGCGTTGCCTCCGTCCAGCACCGTGTCTCCCGCCGAAAGGAGCGATGCCAACTCATCCACGGTGTCCTGGGTCGCCTGCCCCGCAGGAACCATGATCCATACTGCCTTGGGGTCTTGTAGTTGGGAAACCAGGTCTCCCAGAGATGAGGCGGCCACCGCTCCCAAAGATTGGGCTTGGGCCACCGCTTGAGCGTTGGGGTCATAGGTGATTACCCGGTGCCCGCCCTGCAGCAAGCGTTGGACCATGTTGCCACCCATTCTTCCGAGTCCGATCATACCCAGTTCCACAGTCTCTGCCCCCATATGAGATTAAGGCGCCGGTAGCCTCGGCCTGGCTCCAATTGGAATGGATTATAGCCGAACGGGCCATTGGCCCAGAGTTATCTAAGACTGGGGGTTCATGGCAGGCCGAGCCAACGAATCGGTACAGCGTCAGAAAGGCAACTGGGCGAAAGCACGCTGCACAACCTCGGGCAACGCTGGATGCACGTATATCGACTGAGTGATCGGATCGGTGGTAAGCCCCATGCCCATGGCGTTGGCGGCCTCTTGGATCAATATGGAAGCATCGGCGCCGATGATGTGGCAGCCGAGGATATCCCTGGTTTCCGGGTCGGCCAGGACTTTCACGAAGCCGTCCCGGTCTTCGATGGAGGACCCGTAGGCGGTGTCGATATAGTTATAAGTCGCGCTCACGTATTCGATGTCCATACGGGTGGCCAACTCCTCGGTCAGACCAACGCTGGCCACCTGGGGAGACGCGAAAACGGCGTGGGGCATGGCCCGGTAGTCCACCGGTTGTTGGTGTGAGGGGTGGAAAATGTTGTTGGCGGCGTAGGCGGCCTCCAGGTTGGCGCTGTGTTTCAGCAGGTATCTGCCCACTATGTCGCCCAATGCCCAAATTCCGGGCACGTTGGTTTCCAGGTACTGGCTGGTTTTTATGTATCCCCGGTCATCCACCTCTACACCGGTTTTTGCCACGTCCAACAGGTCTGTGTTAGGCGCCCGGCCCGTCGCCAGCAACAGGGCATCCGTGTCGACGACAGTGCTGTGCGGTTGACCTTCATGCTCCACAGCTACTTTCAATGAAATTCCGCCATCCTTGGTTTCAACCTCCGTCACCTGGGAGTTCAGAGGTAGATTCAACTTCCTTTGGTATACCTAGAAACTCGGACGGAAACCCCGATTCTCCCCAAGTCGTCGTTTTCTTAGCGACGATTATAGATGTAACAGTGGATTCTTGAACCGTATTACAGATACTATCATGCCACATAAGACTATAATACGTCTGTCTGGCGTAGCGCGAAACCCGGCCAATGGCTTTCCGGCCAGACCTCTAAACCAAAGCCAAGGTGGGAACTACATTGGGCAGTGATGGCAAAGGCACGGCAGGTGTAAAGATCAACGCATCGGCTCGGGCCTGTAACCGGGTTCGGCAGCGACGTTTCACTTCATCCTTACGGTGAGCTAGCCCGCCGAAGAATTGATTCATCTTCTCTTGGACTTTGGCTTTTGTTCCCAGGCATTCGTTGGCCGTCACCTCTTCCCTGGCCCAGTCCCAGACGGCTTCGTCGGCATTGAAGTCTGGGCTGTAGGCCGGTAAGGCCACCAACCGCAGATGCAAGTTCGGAGTGGTCAAATAGCTGCGAATCGCTGCTCCTCGGTGGGCTGGTCCGTTGTCCCAGATTACTACCAGAGGTCCAGGATAGTTTGCTCTTAGCTGCTGTAAAAAGGCGGTGGAGGTCTCGGCATTGCTGTTTCCAGCTATTTCCATGGCTTCCACCTCCCCAATCTCCAGACAAACTCCCGAGTAGTAGCAGGCCTTCTCTCCCCACCGGGGACTGGTGGAGTCCACCAGCGCTGCCTCTCCCTTGAGTACCCATTTGCCTCGCAGGTCGGCATCGGCCCGAAAGTGGGCTTCATCCACGAAGAAGATCTTGGCTCCACTCTCTTGGGCCTCCTCTCGGATTTGGCTGTACTGGAGGACGAAGGCTTTCCGTTCTTCATCCTTGGCTTTCAGGAGGCGTTTCTTGGGTCGCTTCAGCACGAAGCCCAACCGATGGAGGTAGTTCAAGCAACTGCTCCGACTCAGCCCCAGGTCAAAGCTCTGCTTGAGAAATTGCCTTACTACTTTCCAGTTCCAGTTGGACAATTCAATCCCCGCCTCCCCAGGCGGATTTTGCACCGCAGACTTCAGTTGGTTCTGTTGACCTCGGTTCAAGACGGGGGGGAACCCCCAGTCTGCTCAAAGACCAAACCTTGGGCCCCGCCTTGGCGAAAGTTGTCCAGCCACTTTCCGATGGTATGAGGCTCTCTCTCCAAAGCCTCAGCCACTTGAGTGGCCGACCACCCTTGGGCCAACAACCATAGCCCATGCCATCGCTCTCGCTCCCGAGGTGTTGGCGCCCGATACATCCTTTCCCGTAAATCACCTACATTGAGTTGCCGCTCTTCCATGAGTTGCACTATGTCTGTCATCCCTTCCACCACCGCCACTCGACTTCTTTTACAGAATATCACAACTCCTCTTCGGGTTCGCTTTATGTAGGTTTCACCTTAGCTTTGGTTTAGGTGAACCGTTGTGCGATCTCATCATCTTCCTCCCGGAGCATGGTGGACCGCCGGTGGATCAGGGTGACTTCTGTCCCCAGGGAACCGAAGAAGCGGGCCAGCTCGGCGGCGATATATCCGCCGCCCATGATGGCCATTCCCTTGGGTTGCTGCGGCAGCCGCAACGCCTCGTCTGATGTGAGATGGAGTGTGCTCTCTAGGCCCGGGATTGAGGGAACCCAAGGTCTAGTTCCGGCGGCGATGAGAATAGTTTCGGCCGTTATCTGCTGCCCGTTAACCTCTAGGGTTTTATCGGCCACAAATCGGCCGGAACCCTTGAAAACGGTGATGTTCTCAGTGTTCCGGTTTCCGGATTCTATGTTCTCGGCATCTTGGTCGATCTCCTGGTAGGTTCGTTTCATGATGAAATCCCAATCTATCTTGCCCAAGTGGGCTTCAATCCCGAATAGATGGGCTCGCTTGATGGTTTCCACCACGTCGGCGCAATGGATCAGCATCTTTGAGGGAATACAGCCCCGGTTCAGGCAGGTGCCGCCGAAGGGGCCTTCCTCGACCACAGCCACCGACATACCCCGATCCGAAGCCTCAGCAGAGATTTCCAGTCCTGACCCGGATCCAATGACCATCAAATCGAATTTGTCCACCGTCATTTTCCTACCCCCATTCTCCTAATCAAGCCCTTCTAACAACCGAAATAGACCTGCCGCCGGTTCGCGCCCCAAATGCACCCTGACTGCGCGGCGCCCCAATGCGTGAAGCGCCTCCAGGTCTCCTGTGGACTGGGCGGATGCGAGGATGCCGAAGCTGTAGTCCTGGCCGGGGATTTCCAGGTCAATGGGATGGTCCGAGGTCAGTTGCAAAAATAGCGCGTTGGCCGGGCCGCCCTTGTGGAGCTGCCCGGTGGAATGGAGGAACCGGGGTCCATAGCCCAGCGTTGTGGCCAAGCCATGCTTCTTCAACGTCCATCGCCGCAGCCGGGCGAAGGATTCATCGGACTCATCGGTCTGTTTTATGTAGGCCATGATGACCAGATAATCGCCTGGACGCGCGTGAGATAGAAGAGCGGCCACTGCCCCTTCCGGAGGCGGTGCAGGCAATTTGCCGGTCCTTCGGTGGATATCCAGCACCCGGTCCGTATTGTCCTTGCTGCCTTGAACATCGGGTTGGTCAAAGGGGTTAATCCCCATCAACGCTCCGGCGGCGGCGGTGGCGAACTGCCATCGGAAAAACTCCGCTCCCAAGTCGTAGGGGTCGCCTAGTTTTACCCGGAATACGGGGAATCCCGCCGCTTCAATCCGTTTCAAAGCGACGGCTTCCGGGTTCTGGGAATCTTCCCATTGAGCGCACAGGTGTACGAACCGTCGGTCTGGCCCATAAGACTCCGGCTCGGATAAAGGCTCCCCCGCCACGGGGATGATTCCTTTTCCGTCTTTACCCAGGCTTTCCGCGATCATTTGCTCTGCCCACAGGCCAAAACTTTGGATGGATTTAGAAGCCACCAGCGTTAGCTTGTCTCTCCCGTCTTTCGCCAATCCGGCCATTGCCGCGCCCAGCGCAACGCCGGGGTTTTCGCCGTGGGGAACGCCGGCAGAACATTTGGCGGCCATCTCTTGTGCCCGGTCCAACAAGGTCGCGAGTTTTATGCCCGCCAATGCCGCCGGGACCAAGCCAAAATAGGACAGAACGGAATACCTTCCGCCTAACTCCGGCGGGTTGGGGAACGTTCGGCGGAAGCCCTCGTCCTCGGACAATTTCTCCAGCGGTGTTCCGCCGTCGGTGATGGCCACGAAGTTGTCCCCCGCGCGTGCGGCTCCGACGGATTCTTCCACCAATCTCCGGAAGTAGCGGTAGTAGGAAATGGTTTCCACGGTAGTTCCTGACTTTGACGACACCAGGAACAGCGTAAGCGCAGGGTTTATCCGATCTGTTACTTCTTGAATCCTGGCCGGGACGGTGGAGTCCAGGACAATGAGGCTTGGGAATCCCTTGGCGGATTCCTGGAAACTCTGGCGCAAAACCTCGGGCCCAAGGCTGCTGCCTCCCATGCCCAACAACACGATATGGGTGAATCCGGTGCCTCGCACCTTTTCCGAAAATGCTTCCAAGGTGGGGGTCTGTCCCTGCATCCCCTCAGCCACGTCCAGCCAGCCCAACCTGTCGGCAATCTCCTTTGGGTCGTCGTTCCAGAGAGTATGGTCTTTGGCCCACATCCGTTTGACCAGTTCCCGGCGGGCAGTCTCATTCAAAGCATCGTCGATCATATGGTGATTCACAATGGCCTCCGTTGAGATGCTGGAACGTGTGGGTCGCAGAGTGTCTAGCCTGGGCTCCGGACACTGCTAAGCCAAGCGCATCACCAGGGTCTGTATCCGCTTTGATGCGCCCGAAAGTCAGAGGGTTTTTCGGGCGCGGGCTGATCGCCCGCACGAGAGACGAGTCCACTGGAAATTACTCCCGGCGCCGCCATTTTGCTCATTATACCGGTGACCGCCTCCACATGAGCGGGAGTGGCAATGGTTGGGCGAGGGGAGCGGCGTGGCAGGCTCGCGAACCAGGTGATATAATGTGCACTCGCTGGAAGCCCGGCGATTTTTTTTGCCTTGCTGTGAGCTCTCCCGGCTGAATCCGGGTGAGCCGAATCGATGGAGATATTGGAGGCGGCATCAGTGAAAATGCCAAGACAGAACCTTAGAACCCCCGGACCCACGCCCGTGCCCGACGATATTGTCGAAGCCATGTCCAATCCGATGATCAACCATCGGGGCCCCGAGTTCCGAGACATGATCAACCGGAGCACGGAACAGCTAAAGCAGGTCTTCATGACCCAAAACGATCTGTTCATTCTGACCGCGTCAGGCACCGGCGCATTGGAGGCGTCCATCGTCAACACCCTCTCTCCGGGTGACAAAGTCGTAGCCGCAACGGCTGGCTCCTTTGGCGACAGGTTCATCGATCTGGCCAGAGCCTACGGAGCCGATGTGAAGGTGTTGGAATTTGAGTGGGGCGCGGCCGTGGACCCCGACGCCATCCGCCGGGCCCTTAGCGAGGACCCCGGCGTAAAGGCGGTGATGGTCACCCACAACGAGACTTCAACGGGTATAACCCACCCGCTGGCGGAAATGGCCGCAGTGGTGAAGGGAGAATTCAACAAACTGCTCTTGGTCGACGCCGTCAGCAGCCTGGGATGTATCCCTTTGCCGGTGGACGGTTGGAACTGCGACATGGTGGGGACGGCGTCCCAGAAAGGCTTTATGATTCCTCCCGGACTAGCCTTCATCAGCGTGAGCGAGGCGGCCTGGGAGGCAGAGCAAACCGCCGCCATGCCCCGATTCTACTTCGACCTCAAATCCGCCAAGTCGTATCTGGAGAGGGGTCAGACCCCATTTACGCCGGCAGTTGGAGCAATGTACGGCCTGTCTCTGGCCTTGGACAAGATTTTTGATGAGGGACTGGAAAATCTGTACGAGCGGCACGCCAGCATTGCCCAGTTCACTCGAGAAAGCGTTAAAAACCTGGGATTGGAGCTTTTGGCGGAAGACGAAACCTACGCATCGAACACCGTCACCGCCATCAAAATGCCGGCGGGTGTGGACAACGCCAAGCTGATGAGCATGATGCGCAATGAAGAAAACGTGGTGTTGGCGGCGGGCCAGGGCAAGCTGAGCACCGATATCTTCCGCATCGGCCATCTTGGCTATGTGGCCCTAGAAGACATTGAAGAGGTGATAGACGCTCTCAAGACGGTGCTGCCAAAAGTGGGGTTTAGCGCTTCCTAAACCGTTTGCCGGCCCATACCCATAATCCCCGCGAGTCATCATCTTTGGGGAGGGAGGCTCATATCGTGGCTTTTTCCCAGTTACAGAGTGTCATGGCCACCCTGCGCATAAGCTTGGCCGAAATCCAGAACAAAGAGAGCCAGTTGGACGCGCTGGTCAACCAGTTTCGCACCCAGTTGCGCCGTCTGCCGCGGCAAGTGCTGTATGGCAAAACCGGCCTGGATTCATCTCTGTCCGCCATGGGCGAGATCGACGAACGCCTGGAAGACGCATTGGCCACCCGGCGGCGGGTACTGGCGATCAAGAAGTCGGCATTGGAAGAGCTCCAAGCCCTTGAATTGGTGAAACAGGTTGACGAAGCTCGTCACACCATGCAGAGCCTTCACCAGAAGGCGCGCTCCTCTGGGGAAGACGCCGAAGGGGAAAATGCCGCTGAGATTAACCGCCTGGAAGCCTTCATAGCTGAACACAGTAAAAGGGCGGAGCAGGCCATCACCATGAGCTACGAAGAGCGCCATTCGCCAGAGTGACCCCGCTGTCGGGCGGCCATTCCTGTGGCCACCATGGCGCTAGTCTCCTTAAAGTTCGCCCTCCAACTGGTTGATCACTAGACCGGTGGGCAGCTTGGGATAAAAAAAAGTCGACTTCCGGGGCAAGACGTGGCCGGCCCCCACCACAGTCTCGAAACCGTCCATGGGAAATGGCTTTAGCAAAAACGCCAACTGCTGTTCTCCCGTCGCCACCTGGTCCAATGCCTGCTGATGGTCGTGGGCGTAGTCGACCCTCTGAGGCGTGGCGTCCCCCAAGATCGGTTTTAATACCTGCTCTTCCAGGATCCAACCTTCGGAAACGGCCAGCGGGCCCCAATCCTTGGCAGCCTGGGATTCCTTCAACGTAAGCAGGCTCAGTCGTCCGTTTTCCAGTCCGGCCACGCCCATGACCGCCGCGCTAGATTGGGCGACCTGTTCAAGCAGAGCTTCCAATTCGGCGCTTCCCGCCGAACCCGCGTCCTGTATCTGGAACATTTCGCCCAAACGAGATCTCAGCTGTTCCAGTTCCATTGAAGAAAGACCCGCCACCACCCGGTGATAGGGCAGCACAAGTAAGCCGGGGTCGTTGAATTCAAACAGGGTCATCATGACGTAGTTGTGGGCCATGCCGGCGTCCCCGCCGGATCCCGCTTGTCTTTGCCCGCGAAGGCGCAAGGCGGCTTCGTACCGATGGTGCCCGTCGGCCAGGAATACCGGGATTTCCCTAAATAGATTTGAGATTCGTTCTTGAACCTCCTGATTGGTTATCTTCCACAAAGCTGTTTCCTGCCCGGAATCATCGGCGACCCGGAAGAGCGGCGCTTGGGTCGTAGTGGAGTTGAACACCTGTTCCAGCGACCCGGAAGCGTCCCGGTATAAGGACATGATGGGGCTAAAATTGGCGTTGCAGGCGTCCATCAAGGAGACACGGTCTTGCACCGCCGGTTCCTGGGTGTATTCGTGGCGCAGGACCTGTAACCGCTGGTAATCTTCCAATCCAACGGCGCCGATGAGTCCGGTGCGGGTCAATTGCCTATTGGCGCCGTGGTCTTGGTGTGGATATGAATGCCGCATTAGATAAAAGCATGGCTCTTCATCCCGGTTAAGCACATTCCGCTCTCGCCAGTCTTGAAACAGCTGGGCGGCCTGGGCATATCTGTCGCCGGCGGGGGCGTTCCAATCGGGCCTCGCGGCGCCTTCCAGATATACCGCGTTATACGGGCTGCGCTGGTGCAGCTCCTCTTCCAGCGCCTGATCGATGATGTCGTAGGGCGGACAGATAAGCGAAGCCAGATCGCCGGCAACGCCGGGATTGTAACGCCATCCACGAAACGGACGTAGCTCTACCATGATGGAGAGTCCTCCTGCCTGAGTTAGCCAAACGATTATAGATGGGTCGCAACGCCCGGTCCACGGGCGCCGCCAGGGCGGATCACCGCCGGATTAGCCTCGCTTTTAGGCCAAACACCCTTATGATATACTCTGTGCCTGCTAAAAAATCCCTATCTGATTCGACGATTAAAAGCTACAGGGGAACATCTCTCATGGCTGGTTCGATAAGTTTGGTGGAAGGGGGTACGGTCACCACTCCCCAGGGTTTTCTGGCTGGGGCTACATTCGCCGGGCTGAAGACATACGCCGAAGACAAGCTGGATTTGGGTATCATTTTCTCGGAAGCGCCTTGCATTGCGGCGGGAGTCTTCACCACCAACGCCATCATATCGCCTTCGGTTACCGTTTGCCGGGAAAACATAGCTAAAGGACCGGTGCGGGGATTGATCGTGAATGCGGGCATCGCTAATGCCTGCGTGGGAGGCCAGGGTTACAAGGACGCCCAGCAGGGAGTTTTGCTTGCTTCCCGGCATCTAGGCGTGCGGGCTGAAGAAGTCTTGATCTGCAGCACTGGGGTTATCGGCGTGGAATTGCCTATGTCCCTAATTGAAGCCGGTGTGGAGAAGATCCAGCTTTCCGGTGACGGAGGGAACGCCTTGGCTCGGGCCATGATGACCACCGACACCCGCCCCAAAGAAATCGCGGTTTCATTTGAAATAGACGGCAAACAGGCCCACATCGGCGGCGTGACCAAAGGTTCGGGCATGATACATCCCAACATGGCCACCATGCTGTCATTTGTGACCACCGACGTCGCGGTGGAACCTGGATTCTTGAAATCGACTCTGTCTGAAGTCGCGGACATCTCTTTCAATATGATGACAATAGATGGCGACAGCAGCACCAACGACAGCTTCATCGTCATGGCGAACGGCATGGTGGGGAACGAGCCTATAGATCACACCTCTTCGGGCGCCGAGACGTTCAAAGCCGCTCTCAAAGAGGTGTGTATCCATCTGGCGCGGGAGATGGCCCGGGATGGGGAAGGCGCCACCCGCCTCATAGTGGTGGAGGTTGAGGGCGCGCGGGACACTGCCGACGCCCGAAAAGCCGCCCGAACCGTGGCATCGTCCAACCTGGTGAAATCGGCGGTTTACGGCGCCGATCCGAATTGGGGGCGTTTGATGATGGCCCTAGGCCGCAGCGGGGCGGAGGCCGAAGAGACTAAGGTTGACCTGTTCATCAACGGGGTCTGCATAATGCAAGACGGTAAACCCGTTCCCTTTCACCGGGACGCGGTGGTGGTTTTGATGCGGGGTCCTGAGGTGACTTTCCGCCTGCGTCTCAACCTGGGAGCGGGGCAGGCTACCGCTTGGGGATGCGATCTGACCGAGCAATACGTCATTATCAACAGCGCCTATACCACTTAAATCCGGCGGCCTGGTCTCAACGACGCATTGGCCTTTCAGGAGCCGGTTCTGGCCTAGGTTTGGATTCACCGTACTTAGGTCTTAGATTCGTTAATCTCCGCCGTCTCTTTCCGCCAAACCGATCGAGTTACTTTTGAATTGAATTTGACTATTTTTTATTGGAGCAACCAATGCCCGGCCTACCCCTGGTAGTGAAGATCGGGGGGAGCACCCTGGGCAGCCACGACACCAGCCTGAGGGATCTGGTCACTCTCCAGCAGGAAGGCGCCGCCGTTGTGGTGGTGCATGGCGGCGGGAACGTCATTTCCCAATGGATGCAACGCCAGGGGATACCGCCCCGATTTGTCCGCGGCCTGCGGGTCACCGACTCTGCCAGCTTGGAGATCGTCGTGGCCGTCCTGACCGGGTTGATCAATAAAGAATTGGTTGCAGGCATCCAGGTTCTGGGCGGCAGGGCGATAGGCATCAGCGGCATCGATGGCGGTTTGCTTGAGGCCAACATTGCCGACCCGGAGCTTGGTTTCGTTGGCGAGGTTCAAAAGGTCAACGATGAGGCGCTGCAGGCCATAATGGAGAGCGGATATATTCCCATGGTGGCGCCTCTAGCGATGCATTGCAATGACGGCTCGGAACATTCCGGAGGCCCCTTGAACATGAATGGCGACACCGTGGCTGGTGAGTTGGCCTTTGCACTGGGAGCTCAGCGCCTGATCTTTCTTACCGACGTCGAAGGGATCATGGACGGCAACGGCCGGGTGATTCCGCGCTTGGACCGCCGCACCGCCAGACTATTGTCAACGTCCGGGGTGGTCCAAGGAGGCATGATTCCCAAGCTGGCCGCCTGCTTGAAGGCATTGGAAGTAAAAACATCACCTGATTCAACCGTGGGCCAAGCGCCAGTTGCCCATGTAGTCGATGGGCGGCGCCCCGACGCGCTGCTGGAATGTGTAAGGGGCATAGTCACAGGAACCACTATCATCGGCGATTTCGCCCGCTGATGCCCCCTAACTGGACCCCGCTATGAGTTACAACCTGAGCAACGACGCCGAACAGCCGCAACCGGCCAATCTTCCCTCCATTTCCATCGCCAACCTCCGCCGGCTAGAGATTTGGAGTCTGATCATTGCACTGGCGGTGGGTCTGATCCTCATTTTGTGGTGGGGCAAAACCGCTTACACGGATTGGCTGTGGTTCAGTCAGTTGGGCTTTCAGGCCGTGTTCTTGAAAATCCTGACACTGAAGGTCTGGCTTTTTTTTGTTGGGACCTTTATCGCTGCCGGAGCCCTTGCGATAAACTTGTTTTTGACCTACCGGTTCTCTTATGGCGAGTCCACCATTTCCCAGCCCGAGGGCGTCAAGCGGCTGCTCTGGGCGTTGGTCACGGGATCCGCGTTCCTGGCGGTGGTGATTGGGGGACCGGTTCTGGGTGCCGCGGTATCGGGAAGCTGGGAAACCTTTCTGGTTTTCTTCAATCGGGTCTCATTTGGGGTATCCGATCTCCAGTTCTCCCTGGATGCCTCGTTTTACATAGCCACATTGAGGCTATTTCATTTCATTCAGGGTTGGTTTCTTGGGCTGGCGATTACGTCGATTGTGGCGTCTATGGCTCTTTACTTCACTGTTTACAGCGTCCGGGGCCTAGGCTTTGTGCTGACCCCTAGAATGTTGGGCCACGCCGCGGGCATGGGAACTTGGTTGATGCTGATCATTGCCGCCGGCCATGGTCTACAGATATATGAGCTAGTTCTTTCGGATAACGGCGTGGCGTTTGGAGCCACCTATACCGACGTCCACGCGCGCATCCCGGCGTTGTGGTTACTTACGGCCATATCTTTGCTGGCGATGGCGGGGTTCGCCGCCAGCAGAATCTTTGGCGGCCTGCGGTTGATGGCGGGTTCCTTCAGTCTTTGGGTGATCGCAGTAATCTTGGCCGGGTTCGCGTATCCGGCCCTTTTCGAACGGTTCCAGGTGGCGCCGGACCAATACACCAAGGAACTACCGTATATCCAGCGGAATATTGACGCCACTCGCGCTGGATTTCAGCTTGATGATGTTCGCACGGTTTCATACCCAGCGGCCGGTAAGCTGGACTCGGCCTCGTTAGAGGAAAACCGGGCCACCGTGGACAACATTCGCCTTTGGGACGTCCAACCGATGCGGGACGCCTACAACCAACTACAATTCATAGAACTCTACTACCAATTCCAAAACATGGATTCCGACCGGTACGTCATAGACGGACGTCTACGCCAAGTGCTGGTGTCGGCCCGGGAGTTGGACCCTGGCAACCTGCCCGAGGACGCCCGGAACTGGGTGAACCAGACCCTTCAATACACCCACGGGTACGGCGTGGCCATGAGCCCGGCCACCACATTCACTCCCAAGGAAGGCCGGCCAAATTACTTTTTACAAGATATACCCATTAAGGGCAAGCTCCATGTGTCGCGTCCAGAGTTGTATTACGGTGAGAGCCCCGTGGATTTTGTCATCGTTGGACATTCCCTCACAGAAGTTGACCCGGATGCAGAGTTCGAAAATTACTCCGGAGACGGCGGTGTGCCTTTGAGCTCCGGCCTCCGCCGTTTAGCCTACGCTTGGCAATTGGGCGACATCAATATCTTGTTGAGCGACCGGATAACCGAAGAAAGCCGAATCCAGTACCGCAGGCAGATTCACGATCGGATCAAAACGATTACGCCTTTCCTAAAGTTGGACGCCGACCCGTATCCAGTAGTGGGCCAGGATGGCAGAATGTGGTGGATCCAAGACGCTTACACGACCACACGGCGTTATCCTTATTCCACTCCGCACGTTCCGGTGTTGGCTGGCGCGCCCGTCAACACCAGGGACGCCGGGTTCAACTACATACGCAACAGTGTCAAAGTAGTGGTGGACGCCTATAATGGCTCCGTAGGGTTTTACGTCATGGATCCGGCAGACCCGTTGCTTCAGATCTATCGAAACGCATTCCCGTCACTGTTCATGGATATTGAGGAGATGCCGCGGGATCTTCGTAGCCACATCAGGTATCCGGTAGACATGTTTTCCGCCCAGGCCCAAACCTATCTGCGTTATCATGTGACCGATCCCCAGGTCTTCTTCAACCAGGCCGACCAGTGGGCCATCCCCTTGGAATCCCGGTTTGGGAAAAGAGGGGTGCAGGTGACGCCCTCGTATATGGTGTTGAAAAATCCCGGAGAAGAGCGGGAAGAGTTCGTTTTGATGTTGCCGTTCACTCCGGCCGGTGATAAAAAGAACCTGGTCAGCTGGATGGTGGCTCGCAACGACGCCCCCAACTATGGACGGTTGTTGAGTTTTCAAGTTCCCAACAACCCCCAGGTGGACGGTCCAAGCCAGGTTGAAGCCCGGATTGAAAACGACCAGGAGATTTCGCAACAGTTCACCTTGTGGGAGGGCGCCGGGTCGCAGATAATTCGGGGCCAGTTATTGGTCATTCCCATCGCCGGTAAGATACTCTACGTGGAGTCCCTTTATCTTCAATCGGAAGTGCTGGCGTTTCCCGAACTTAAAAAGGTGATTTTGGCAGACGCCAATGACGTGGTCATGGCCGATAGCGTGGAAGAAGGTTTGGCCATGCTCATCGGCGATATGCCGGAGACGGACGCTCCATTGGAAATTAGCGGCAACGCCGGGCGTGAACTGCGAGGCCTTGATGAGATCGATGCGGCGGTCACCGGATTGGGGGACGCCGTCAAAGAGCTGGAGGAAGCTCTAGAAATTCTTCGCGAATCTGTAGGAGGTCGTTCACCATGAGCATAAGCAGCGAATGGATCGCCAAGGAAAACAAGTATTACGCCCAAACAGTGCGGCGGCAGCCGGTGGTGATCGTGCGAGGTGAAGGGACCCGGGTTTGGGACGCCGACGGAAAAGAATACCTGGATTTCGTAGCCGGTTGGGCCGTCGATAATCTGGGCCATTCCCATCCCGTCATCACCCAAGCCATAGTGGAACAGGCGGGCACCTTGTTGCAGACGTCCAACCAGTTTTACACCATCCCCCAACTGCAACTGGCCGAATTGCTGGTGGACAATAGTTGTCTGGACCAGGTGTTCTTCGGGAACAGCGGAGCCGAAGCTAACGAAGGCGCGTTGAAGCTGGCGCGCCGCTACGGCAAGCTGCACCGGGACGGGGCCTACGAGGTCATCACCGCATTTAGCTCCTTCCACGGCCGCACCATGGCGACGGTGGCCGCCACCGGCCAACCCCAGTACCAGGAAAATTTCACGCCTCTGCTGCCGGGTTTCGTCCACGTGGACTACAACGACGTGGAAGGCATCATGAGCGCCACCACCGACAAAACGGCGGCGGTGATGCTAGAGCCGGTGCAGGGAGAGGGAGGCGTGGTCATTCCCGCCGACGATTATCTGCAACGGGTGAAAGCCTGGTGCGAGCAACAGGGCCTGTTATTGATCTTGGATGAAGTCCAGACCGGCCTGGGGCGGTTGGGCAGCCTCTTTGGCTACCAAGAGTATGGCGTGGAGCCGGACGTCATGACGTTGGCCAAGGGACTGGGCTACGGAGTGCCAATCGGCGCGTTCATGTCCAAAGAGTATTGCATGGCTTTGGTCCCCGGCGACCATGGTTCGACATTCGGCGGCAACGCCCTGACCACCGCCGCGGCCTTTGCGGGCACCAAGTTTCTGATTGACAACGATATTCCCGGCCAAGTCAAAGAGATGGAAGGCTATCTGCTAGGACGGCTCAACGAATTGAAATCGCGATTCTCCTTTGTGACCGACGTTCGGGGCAAAGGCCTGTTGGCGGCGATGGAATTTGAGAACGACATATCCGGCCAGGTGTTGACCAACGCCAACGCGGCGGGTCTGCTGCTCAACGGCGTCAAGCCCAACGCCATCCGGTTCATGCCTCCCCTGAACATCACCCGCGACGAGATCGACCAAGGCATGGAGCGCCTGTCTGAGGCTTTGGGACAGGTTTAGAAATAAAATAGGCGACATAGCTGGAGGATCCTGGGACCTGATGAGCGCGCACGACGGCCCGAGAGTTTTAGTTAGCCATAGAAAAAGATCGAGATGGGTTTGTGGGCGAGGTTCCCCCATTAAAAGGCCGTAAGAGCCAAGGGCGAAGCGAGATGAGGGTATGGCCAGCATCATTGAAGTCGTTGAAATGTGTCTAGAAGAACGGGGAAGCAATGCCTAATAAAAAGATCGTTTTGGCCTACAGCGGCGGGCTGGACACTACCGTAGCCGTTCCGTGGCTCAAGGAAAAGTACGGCGCCGACATCATCACGGTGACCATCGACTTGGGCATGGTGGATTTGGAATCCATACGCCAGCGGGCCATCCAGGTAGGCGCCGCGAAAGCGGTAACGGTAGACGCCAAAGACGCCCTGGTCAAAGAATTCCTGTTCCCGGCATTGAAGGCCGGGGCCATATATGAAGACCAGTATCCCCTGGCCACGGCGCTTGGGCGCCCCCTGATAGCTCGTTGCCTGGCTGAAGCCGCAAAAGCCGAAGGGGCCTATGCGGTGGCCCACGGCTGCACCGGCAAGGGAAACGACCAGGTCAGAATCGAGGTCGGCGTATCGGCTCTGGAGCCGGACCTGGAGCTTATTGCTCCCATCAGGGATTGGGGCATGAGTCGTCAGGACGAGATCGAATACTCCAACGAACGCAAGCTGCCTATCAATCCCAGCAACAGCAAGTTTTCCGTTGATGAAAACCTCTGGGGCCGGAGCGTGGAGGCCGGGGAGTTGGAAGACCCGTGGCTGGAGCCGCCGGAAGAGGCATATGCCTGGACCAAGGCTGTGGCTGATGCCCCGGATGAGCCTGCCTACGTTGAAGTGAGATTCGATTCCGGGATCCCGGTTGCCTTCGACGGTGAAACCATGGCGGGGATAGACCTCATCCGCCATCTCAACACACTGGGTGGAGATCATGGCATAGGCCGAATCGACCAGGTGGAAAACCGGCTTGTGGGCATAAAATCCCGTGAGATCTACGAAGCCCCCGCTGCGGTGATCCTCCATGCCGCTCACCGCGGGCTGGAGGCCATGACCCTGGGTAGGGACCAGGCCCGCACCAAAGCGCGCATAGCCCAGGAGTACGCCGACCTGGTGTATAACGGTCTCTGGTTCACCGCCCATCGTCAGGACTTGGATGCTTATGTCAGCAGCACACAGCGTTTCGTGACCGGCGACGTGCGTTTGCGGCTGCACAAAGGAGCCTGCACCGTGGTCGGCCGAAATGCTCCCCAAGCGCTCTATCAATATGCCCTGGCCACCTACGACCGGGGCGATGAGTTCGACCACGCCGCGGCCGAGGGATTCATCTCCATCTACGGCCTGCCGGTGCGCACCCAAAACAAGATCCAGCCCCAATAAAGGCGGATTAGGTTATTGACTCAGATTGGCTAGTTCGAGAGGCCGGAGCTGATGACATGCCCGCCGTTGAGCAGCTGGTGGCGTCAGTGTATGGCGACATGGATCTGTTGGACCACAGTGAATTTGTGGTTGTGGAAAGCGAGGGCGGCGCCATTTTGGGTTGTGGCCGGCTGCGGCCATATCCAGAATTTTGTGAGATGGCCAGCCTGGCGGTGGACCAGAGCCGGCGAACCGGCGGTGTAGGCCGAGCCATAGTCACACGTTTGTTGGAACGGTACACCGGCGATATCTACCTCATCTGCGAAGACCACGTGGTTAGCTTTTTCAGCAGGTTTGGATTCCAGACCATCATTGTTGATATGATGCCGAATGGATTGCGGCCTAAGTGGCAATATTTTCAGTCTCTGGTGAGCTCATTGAATGTGATGCGGTTGGACCGTTCCATTGGGGCTCCGTGACTACCGGGAAAATGGTTCGACAGGCTCGTCACGAGCGGGGAGAAATAACCCTCTCCGTTGGTCTCGAGCTGGTCGAAGGACCGTTCAGTTCAGTGAGCCGGTATTGAGATTTATTCATAACTTTTGGGAGCATTGATCCAACACAAGAACGGCCGGGGATGTTCATGCGGTCAATTATCCCTGCATTGCCCCTACAGCCGAGACAGGAGGAAAAATGACATTAGCTGCCCGAATGATGGACCTGGGCACCGAGACCGCTTTTGAGGTGCTGGCCAAGGCCCGGGCCCTGGAAGCTCAGGGCAGGGAGATCATACATCTAGAGATTGGAGAGCCGGATTTTGACACGCCTCAGCACATCATTGAGGCAGGCGTGGACGCCCTTAGAAATGGTTTCACCCACTACGGCCCCACACCCGGTCTGCCCCAGCTCCGGGAGGCCATTGCCAGAAACAGCCGCGAGGTGCGAGGACTGGACTCGGACCCGGCTCATGTCGTGGTGACCCCCGGCGCCAAGCCCATCATGTTTTACGTGCTGTTGGCTTTGGCCGAACCGGGAGTGGAAATCATCTATCCCAACCCTGGATTCCCCATCTATGAATCGATGATCAGGTTTTGCGGCGCTACGCCGGTGCCCATGCAACTGTTGGAAGAGACGGCTTATCATCCCGACTTGGACGACCTAGCCGCAAAGATCACGGACCGCACCCGGTTGATCATCCTGAACTCGCCGGAAAATCCTTGCGGTTCGGCGTTGACCCGGGACGAACTGGAAACCGTCGCCAATCTGGCCAAAAAGTGGGACGGCCTTTACGTGCTGGCCGATGAGATTTACAAAGACATCCTCTACACCGGCGAACACCACAGCATCGCCGCATTTCCCGGTATGGCCGAGCGCACCATCATTTTGGACGGGTTTTCCAAGAGTTACGCTATGACCGGCTGGAGGTTGGGCTACGGCATCATGCCCGAAGAGCTGGTTCCCCACGTGGTGAAGCTGGCGGTGAACAGCGTTTCCTGCGCCGCGTCTTTCAGCCAAATGGCGGCAGTCGCCGCGTTGGATGGTCCCCAAGACGATGTGCAGAAAATGGCCGCCGAATTCGCAGTCCGGCGCCGGCTGATCACCGATGGCCTGAGAGCGATTCCAGGGATCAACTGCCCGGAACCCGAGGGCGCTTTCTACGCTTTTCCTAGCATCAAGGAAACAGGGATAAGCAGCGGTGAGTTTGAGGACCGCGCCATGGCCGAGGCAGGAGTGGCGCTGCTGTCCGGAGCCGCGTTTGGTGAGTTTGGTGAAGGGTATGTCCGGTTGTCCTACGCCAACTCTCAGGAAAACATCCTAAAAGCTCTGGATAGCCTGGACCGATTCGTGCGGTCCGCGACCTGATTACAAGAATTTCTGATCCGACAACCAGTAATATAAGAGGTGAACCATGGCCGAGTGCCGGTTGGTCAAGTCAAATGAACTCGAAGTAGAGATCTCCTCCGGAACGATGACCCGGCTGGCTGGGGTTTCCCAAGGCCTGGTGGGCTCCACCGGGATCCACCTGGCCATCGCCACCATACCCGTCGGTTGCTCTTCCAGTCCCCACTATCATGTTAATTGCGAATCGGCCATATACGTGGTCAAAGGCAAGGGCAGGTTCATGATCGGCGAGAATCTGGATAAGGCCCTGCCGATGGAGGCTGGCGACTTCCTCTACGTCCCGGCCGAAGCGGTCCACCAGCCGGTAAACGATGGTGACGAGCCCCTTCAGTTGATCGTAGCCCGCAACACCCCGGAAGAAATAGTGGTTGAAACCGAGCCCGGCAAGGCCACAGCCCACTAGGTCACGGTTCCCGTTAATTCGGCCGCTGTTGCCCATCTCCGTCCTTTATTGGCCTGTGAAGGGCGAGTTTTAAACTCGCCCTACGCGGTGCCCTAATTGATCGAACGGCCTTGCTAACTGGACTAATCTTGAGGGCAAATGGGCTTTGCGCTATACTGGCCAGGCTTTTCGAAACGGCGTTTCAGCGTCCCGCGGCCTTCGAAGAATCGCGGGGTTTTTAGCCGATCTGGGCCGAGCTTTATTAACTAAAAAGGAGACCCCATGGACCTGGGTTTAAGCGAGATCCAGCAGATGCTGAAAAACAGCGCCCAGGAGTTCCTCTCCCAGGAATATCCGCTGACATTGGTCCGGGAACTGGAGGAAGACCCCACGGGGTATACCGAGGAACTCTGGCGTCAGATGGTCAGCCTTGGCTGGACCGGTTTACCTTTCCCCGAACAGTACGGCGGAACCGGCGGCAGCTTCTTGGACTTGTCGGTGTTGCTGGAAGAGATGGGTAAGGCGCTGGTTCCCGGTCCCTTTTTCTCCACGGTGGTCTTGGGTGGCCTGACGGTGTTGGATGCGGGGAATGAAGAACAACGCCGGCAGATACTCACCGACGTTTGTGACGGCCAGATACGCCTGACCATGGCCTTAACCGAACCTTCGGCGACCTATGAGGCCTGGGGTGTCGAGACCACCGCAACCCAGCAAGGAGAGGATTACGTGCTGAACGGGACCAAGTTATTCGTCCCCGACGCGCATGTGGCAGACCTTTTGCTGGTGGTGGCCCGTACATCGCCGGGAGATGATCCAGCCGATGGAATAACCGTTTTCCTGGTCCCGAAGGACAGCGCTGGTGTGAAAATCGAAGTCCTGAACAGCATCGCCTCGGACAAACAGTGCGAAATCGTCTTGGACGGTGTGACCAGTCCGGCAACCTCCGTGCTCGGCGAAGTGGACCAGGGTTGGCCCGTGGTGCAGAGGGCAATGGAGAGGGCCATCTCGGCAAAGTGCATGGAGATGTTGGGCGGAGCCGAAGCCGTGCTGGAAATGACCCTGGAATACGTGAAGCAGCGTACCCAGTTCGGCCGGCCCATCGGGACCTTGCAAGCGGTGCAGCACCATTGCGCCAATATGGCCACCGATGTGGAAGGCTGCCGTAACGTAGCACGCCAGGCGGCCTGGAGCATCTCCGAAGGGTTGCCTTCCCAGCGGGAGGTATCCCTGGCCAAGGCTTGGACCAGCCAGGCTTATGGCCGGGTATGCGCCACCGCCCACCAGTGCCACGGGGCCATAGGTTTCACCAAAGAGCACAACTTGCAGCTGTATTCCCGCCGGGCAAAGGGCATGGAGTTCGCCTACGGCGACGTGAACTTTCACAAGGAATCATTCCTGCAGCGGATCATAGAATAGGTCCGGCATGGGGCCGGTAGGCTAACTAAAGGGTGGAGGCCCTCATCCAATGAGCACCAGCGAATGTATTTTCTGCGCTATGTCTCGAGACTCGGTCCATGAGTCGCCCATATACCGGGATGAACGGGTTTTCGTCGTCCGAGACATCAATCCCAAAGCCAAGGTCCACCTTTTGATAATTCCAAATATGCACTTGGCGTCCCTGGCCTATATCGGGCCCGGCCAAGTCCCGATCATGGGACATATGTACGTCGTGGCGGAGGAGATGGCCCGCCGCGAAGGCGTCACCTTGAGCGGATACCGGCTGGTTCTAAATCAGGGGACCGACTCCGGCCAAGAGATAGAGCACCTCCACATGCATCTCCTGGGCGGGCAGCGCCTGGGAGCGATGGGCTAGCGGGGGGGTAACCCTCGCGGCTAGGGGATATGGCTGACGAATTCACTTCCTCGGTTCAACGCCGTGTGGACGTCCTGCCCCGGGGTCTTCAGGATCATATTCACCGGGTTTTCAAGATTGCTCAAGAACTTGCCGGCGTCCACGGAATAAACCCGGAGCGGGCTGGTCTAGCCATGCTGTGTCACGATGTGGCCCGGGCAATGGGTGACGAGGAGTTGTTGCTTCGGGCGTTCCAGTTGGATTTGCCCGTTTCAATGGTGGATCACCAAATCCCCTTGCTGCTCCACGGTCCGGTGGGTGCTGAGATACTTAAAGCGGAAGACGGCCTCGCCGATGACTCGGTCTACCAGGCGGTGTATTGGCATACCACCGGCCATCCGTCGCTGGACCGGCTTGGGAAGGTAGTGTTCTTGGCGGACAAGCTCGACCCGCAAAAGATCAGTTACTACCCGTACCAACCCGAGTTGCGCCGGCTGGCTTCCAAGGATTTGGACCAAGGGATTCTAGAGTTCCTCACCCAAGAACTGGCCGCCCGGGCAAACCGGGGGGAAATGGTCCACATTGCGGCGGTGGAAACCCGCAACGCCTTGATAGCCGACCTGGTCGGTTAATTCCGGTGGTGGGGCGTGAGTGATCTACCCGGTTTCCTGAGGCTGCGGATATATCCCCGCATCTAACCAGGGAAACGGGCATCAAAAATATATATAGTTAAACCAACTCCGTTTCACCCCTGGGCCTGGTTGCACGGCCCAGACGTAAATGCCCAGGTTGGTCATTACACGAGTTGGCGTATTCCGAGGTGGCGAATGAATGTATCCATGAGTGATGATGCCCTAGCCCACATCCAGCAGAAGGGCGGCCGGGCAACTGTTGATCTGGTGTGCGTTTCCAGTTGAGCCGGTTCTTTTGCTGAGGTATCGGTCGGTACCTACATTGGCAGGAAGAATCTCTCCAAATACCATCACATAAAGCAAGATGGTGTGGAACTTTTAGTAGCGCCGAATTTGGCGTCGAATTTAGACTCTCTTCACTTGGACCTGAAACGGTTCCTGTTTTTGCGCAGATTGAAGGCAGAGGTAGAACTCTCCACAAGGGTGGCAATGGCCTAAGTAGCTCCTCCGGGGCTGTTCCAGCTTTTTGACCTGTAGATGGCCGGAGTCCTTGTTCAAAACAGGCTCCGGTCTTTTGTTTGCCCGGTGTTTTGGCTTAGACTGGGCCTAAATATTGTGATTCAGAAATATGGCCCGGAGTAGAACAATGCGGTTTGGCATCAACCTAGGCGGCGGCAACCTTCCTGAGGAATCCCGCGAGGATGCTCTGGAGGGACGCCTGGAAAAAGCCCGTTTGGCCAAGAGATACGGCTACCATTCTCTATGGACCGGCGCCGGCTATCTGAATAACGATTTCCATGCCATGCTGCTGTTGGCTCGGGTCGCGGCGGAAGCACCGGGCCTGGAGTTGGGCATGGTGGCCTTGCTGCCCCTCTATCACCCTGTGGAGGCGGCCGAGCAATATCCACCCTGGACGTTATCAGCGGCGGCAAATTCGTCTTAGCGCCGGCTTTGGGATGGCGGGATTTCCAATTCAACGCCTTCGGTGTGGCCAAAGAAGAGCGCCTCTCCCGTTTTCGGGAGGTGCAAGAAGTGATGAATCTCCTTTGGACACAACGCCGGGTGACCCACCACGGACGGCACTTTTCCATGGATGATGTTCCGGGGGCGGGACGTCCCCTGCAAGAGCCAGGGCCAAAGATATACATCGCGGCAAATCTGGATCAGGGTGTCGTTAGGGCCGCCCGCCGGGCCGACGGATGGCTGATCAGTTCCCGGTCCACATTGCCCACCATTGAAGGTCAGACCAAGCTATACCGGGAGGCGGCCAAAAAGGCCGGGAAGCCGGGATACATATCGGCATGGCGGGAAATGTTCATCGCCGAAACCCGGGAAGAGGCCATCCGAATCGCCCGTCCCCACGTGGAATGGCTGTACAAGGACCGGGCCGCCCTGGGACATGACAGAGAACTTCCCCAGGGAGACCGAATCGACGTGCCGTTCGAGCAGGTGTTGGAAGGCAGGTTCATCATCGGCAGCCCCGAGGAATGCGTCGCAGAGATCAAGAAGTATCAGGCGCTGGGGGTGGAGGAGTTGATCCTGCGCTGCCAATGGCCCGGCATGCCGAACCAAGACTCCCTGAGGGCCGTGGAGCTATTCGGAGAGAAAGTGCTGCCAGAGTTCGCCTAGAAACTCGGACGGAAACCCCGATTCTCTCCAAGCTGCCGTTTTCTTAGCGACGATTATCGATGTAACAGTGGGTTCTTGAACCGTATTAAAGACACTATCATGCCACATAAGACTATAATACGTCTGTCTGGCGTAGCGCGAAACCCGGCCAATGGCTTTCCGGCCAGCTACCTCTAGGCCTGAATGCTGCTATCGAGCGCGGTATGAGGCCGTTTCGGAAATGGCGATTGGGACCTATTGGCGGTATACCTCATCACGGGGCAAGACTCGCAGCACCGTTAGGGTGTGCGATGTTTGTTCAAGAGTTAGTAGAACCCGCTATTGCCCAACCCGCAGTCTTCGTTCTTGCGGCCGTCCGCGCAATGAGATCAAATCCCCATGGCCCGTTTCGGCAAATCGCTCGATGGCGCCGGTAATCCTGGCGGCAATTTGCTTGTCCAGGCTGCTAAGGTCTCAGCGGGCACGGTGTGTTAAGACGATTTACCATCGCACAGTCTGAGTTCGTCCTTCATTTGGTCCATGGTCAAAACGTCGCCAGAGCTTACGTCTTCCCAGGCCTCATCGATGGCCGACTCCTCTTCTTTGGTGAGGGGCTCCTCGTCATAGGGGGCCTCAAGCCACTTTTGGATCATTGGGTCAGTAGTGTGCCGAAGGTATGCGAAAAACCGTTTGGCGCCGTGCAATTCTTTGTTGGGCAGTTCGTCCACCAACTGATGGATGTTTTCCCTAAGAACCGCGGCCTTGCTCTTCCGCTTGGTTGCCATAGGAATATCCTTCGACGTTCGTGAACCTAAATCAATTATATCAGTCTCGCCACGAATCGAACTCCACGGAGTTTGTGAATCCGGCTCATGCTTCACCACCAAGACCTGGTTGGCCGGTAGAACCTAGCGGTTTTCGCCCAAAAATCCTGGCGAATATTTGTTCTAAATTGCCCTGATTTAAGTATTGACACTCTAAGAACGCATGTTCTATACTAAGCCATCGGTTTTAGAACAGGCGTTTTGGAGTATTTATATGTTTTATTCGACAACAGCCACCAAGTCCGCGACTAAATCCCTAGTGAAACCCGCTGCTAGGCCCATAGACGCTGTCCCTGAATTCTTTCACTATGAAGATACGGGCTGCGAGGTGTCCCGGTCCTGTCTCAATTGCCCCCTGTCCCGATGTAAGTACGACGACCCTGTTTGGTTCCAACGTCACCGGCGCATGGCCCAGGACCTCAAGGTTTGGCGAACCATGCAGCTCGAGGAGCTCACCCCCGACCGGGCGGCTGAGCGTTTTTCGGTGACGGTGCGGACGATCTTTCGCATAATGCGCCGCTGCCGGGATGCGGGAGAGGAGCTTGAAGAAGAAGAACTGGAGGCGTTCGCCGCCGCCTAGGGATCTAGAGAATCAAAAAGTAATTCTGCTAAAGAAAAGGCCCCGATCCATTCGGGGCCTTTTCACGTTCTAATTTGCCGGCGTTTAGCCTCGAGGCAAACCCAATCCTCGGCTGGCGATGATGTTGCGTTGGATCTCCGAGGTGCCGGCGGCGATGGTTCCGGAAAAAGCGCTCATCCACGCTTCTTGAACCCTCCCTTTAAGCGGCGCCCATTTTTCTTCTCGAGCCATGACGCCGTACATCCCCAGGATGTCCATACCGGCGGCGGTGACCCGTTGCACCGTTTCGCTGCCAAACACTTTGCTCATGGAGGCTTCTTTATTCGGAACCAGCCCTTCGCCTTGCATGTAGGCGACGTTGTAGGCCATCAACCGGGCCACCTCGCAATCGATGTAGCGGTCGGCCAGTAGACTACGCACCCAGGGCAACTCTATCAACGGCTTGCCGTTTTGGGTGGTCTGGGTGGCGTAATCCTTGAGTTCATCCATCAGGCGCCGCGCGCTGGCTGAGTAATCGATGCCGGAACGCTCGAAGTCCAGCAGGGTGACCGCCACGTACCAACCACGGTTCTCTTCTCCCACAACGTTGGCTCTGGGAACCCTCACGTTATCCAGCATGATTTGGTTGAATTCATGCCGGCCTGACATGTTGATGATGGGCCGCACCTCGATGCCCGGCGTTTTCATGTCCACCAGCATGAAGGTGATGCCCCGGTGTTTGGGCGCCTCCGGGTCCGTGCGGGTCAACAGCATGATCCAATCGGCGTGATGGGCCATGGAGGTCCAGATCTTGCTGCCGTTGACCACGTATTCGTCACCGTCCAAAACAGCGCGGGTGCTCAACGACGCCAGGTCTGACCCAGACTCGGGCTCGCTATAACCCTGGCACCACTGAATCTCGCCTCGGGCCACTGGAGGCAGATGGGTGCGTTTTTGTTCCTCGGAACCGTGGATCATCAGGGTGGGGCCGAGCATGCGAACGCCGAATATGTCTCGCCCTGGCGTGCGGTTATAGGTCAACTCTTCGCTGAAAATGGCCGACCGAACGGCCGAAGCGTTCTCTCCGCCGTACTCCTCGGGCCAGTGCATGGTGAGCCAACCCCGGTCCGCCATCTTCTTGCGGAGTACAAGGGTTAGGTCCCAATCGTCTTCTTCTGGATAGCGGCCGCCGCCCTCCCAATTGTCTGGGAGCTCCTGCCGCACGAACTCGCGGACTTGCTGGCGGAATGCTTCATCTTCGGCGGTAAATTGGAAATCCACGGACAGTCTCCTGATAGAGGAACATCAAGGTGATGTTGGAATGGCGCCGGGTCTGTGTTGACGGGCCTGAGGCCGGGCGCCTGCCGGTCTAGGTGCCTACGGCCACGCAGGTGACGGTGCGGACAACGCCGGGAACAGTGTGGATTTTCTCCGTGACTATATTGCCCACGATGGCCATGTCGTTCCCGCCGATGACGGCGATGATGTCGTAGGGGCCGGTGACCACATCCACTGAGGTTATGCCTTCCAATTCTCTTAGGGTCCCGGCTACGTCGCGGGTCTTCCCTACTGCGGTTTCCACCAAAAGGTATGCCTTAGTTCCCATTACTTCCCCTATTCCAAAACGGGTGATTGCCGTTCAAGTAGCATGAATCTACCGCCTCAGGGCCGCAGTCACGACAGTCCGCCCATTTTACGGGTCAGGTTCGGGGGGTGTCAATTGAACCAACCGTGTCAGGGCAGGTCTGAAAACCCGAAGATCAACATTAGCTATAATTCCAGAATGACATCTCCAACTCCGGCTCCAACAATGGACCTCCTGCTGGCGGGAGCGGCCCAGCTTGGCGTTGATCTGACTTCTAGCCAGCTAGACCAGTTCACCATCTATTACCAGGAGCTGGTTGAGTGGAACCGCCGGGCGAATCTGACCAACATCACCGAATTTGAAGAAGTTCAGGTCAAGCATTTTCTGGACTCGCTTACTGTCCTCCCCGCTGCCGGGGACTTCCCTTTCGAGGGCCGCCTCTTGGATGTGGGCGCTGGGGCGGGGTTTCCCGGTCTCCCCTTGAAACTGGTCCATCCTGGGTTAAAGCTGGCGATGTCCGAGCCGGTGGGGAAAAAGGTGGCATTCTTGGAACACATGGTTGAGACTTTGGAAATTGAAGAATGCCAGGTGTTAAGGGGAAGAGCAGAATCGCTGGCCCGTGACCCCGGGCTGCGGGAGGGGTTCGACCTGGTAACCGCCAGAGGATTAGCGCGGATGCCGGTGCTGGTGGAATACTGCCTTCCTTTTTGCCGGATTGGCGGGGCTGTGGCGTGTTGGAAACACGGCGGCGCGAATTTTGAAGAGGAGCTGGCTGGGGCGGAACGGGCGCTGGAACTGCTAGGCGGTGAGATAAAGCGAGTCTGTCACGTTGAAACCGCCGGGCTCACCGATAACCGGATAGTGGTTATGGTGGAGAAGATCCATGCGGCCCCCGAGGCTTACCCCCGGCGGACAGGAATCCCGTCCAAGAGGCCGTTGTGAGGGATCGCTTGCTGGTCGGCGCCGACAGGCGGGAATGGTTGGAAACGAGATCCGGTATGAATCAACCGGAGTCCAATTTGCGGAACTCCCCCGTCTCCTGAATTTCGACCCGGTAGCCGTCGATCTCAGCGGGAAGCTGCTCAACGAGCCCGCCGGTCTTCTCGATGACAAACACTTTGATGCATGGTTGCCCGGAACAAAGACCTTGAGCCGTTCCCACCACGCCAGGTATCGACATCAACCGGCCTGTGTTTTCTTCAAGGACTTGCTCAATCCCACATTTCCCATATGGCTAAAAAGCTTTCTCAGTAATTCGTCGATGGTCTTTCAACCATTGTCTAATTATGGGCCATTTGGCGTTGTTCCAGCTATAATAACTCCATGATATGTCACTTTGCAGTAAGATGCCGTAGGCATCATGGAGGCACCTGATGGGTGACGGCGAAAAAGCCCCTCTCCGGCTCCAATTCAACCCCAAAGTCCGCCTGGAATTTCACGGCTCAACCATCACCTCCGACGCTGGTCTTCTTGCCTTTCGAGAGTTTGATGATGCCTTGGGCCTTACCGAAATCGCTGAGGACTACCTCCAGGAAAGCCGTACCGGACGCAATATCCTTCACCACCTGGTTCCGCTGCTAAGACAGTCGATCTACAGCCGCTTGGCCGGCTACGACGACACCAATGACGCAGTGCGCCTTTCCCAAGACCCAGCCATGCGAGTGATCGTGGGATGGCAAGGCTCGGAGCGGAAAGGAGCCAGCACCAGTGAGATGGGCCGGTTCGAGACGGAGTTCCTGACCCAAGAGGACAACCTGAAGGGGCTGGCACGAATAAATACCCAGTGGGTGGAACGAGCTATGGCCCATACCCTACACCGGCGAGTAATCCTGGATATGGACAGTTCCGAGAGTCCAGTGCACGGCCAGCAGGAGGGAGCAGCCTATAACGGCCACTTTGAATGCGTCTGCTATCACCCTCTCTTTCTGTTCAACCAGTTCGGGGATTGTGAAGCAGCTAAGCTACGGTCAGGCAACGTCCCCAGTGCCGATGATTGGCAAGAAGTCCTTGATCCGGTGGTGGAGCGTTATTTGACAGCAGCGGTCAGGCTGCTGTTTCGTGCTGACGCCGCCTTCGCCAAGCCGGAGATATACGATTATCTGGAAGCAAGAAACATCGGCTACGCCATCAGGCTGCGGTCCAACCAGGTGCTGCAGCGGGAGATAGCGCCCCGGCTAATACGGCCTACGGAGTGGCTTTCCCCGAAGCCCATCGTCTCCTATCATGACTTCTCATGACTTCGTCTACCAGGCCCAGAGCTGGAACGTTGCTCGGAGAGTGGTCTCTAAGGTGGAGTGGCGCCAGGGAGAACTGTTTCCCAGAGTGGGCTTCATAGTCACCAATCTGAGCTATCCAAACATCGGGATAGTCCGCTTTTACAATGGCCGAGGCACGGCGGAGCAATGGATAAAAGAAGGCAAGTACGCCCTGAACTGGACCAGGTTGTCCTGCCACAAGTTCGTGGCCAATCAGGTCAGGCTGGAGTTGTTCGTACTGGCTTACAACTTGGGCAACTTAATGAGAAGGCTAGCCTTACCGGAGGCAATGAAGCACTGGTCGTTGACCAGTCTGCAGACCAGGATGATCAAGACTGGAGGACGGTTGGTGCGCCATGCCGGAAGGCTGGTGTTTCAGCTTGCTGAGGTGCTGGTGAGCCGGGAAATGCTAGGCGGGATACTGGAACGAATTGGTCGGCTTAGGCTGGCTCCTGGCTAGTCCACTTTAGGAGCGTCGGGATTGGTTACGGTTACGGGGTCGCACAGGGCAAAAGAGCTTCCCAAGGGCGAGACTTGGGCGTAGACCAGCGGTTTGGGGCTTTTACGCTTGGCAGTACAGTGGTTGCCCTATGAAAGCGGGGACTTTGAGTGAATCAGGCCGCATCAGACCGCATTTGACGCCCTTGGAATGCGGGATTATATTTGGCGGTATCCCCGCGGGAGCTATATCCAGGAAAGTTGGTTTGATCTGGGGAATCCCGGTCAATAGGTTTTTCCGCCATTGGAACCCCTCCCCCGCTGCCAATCGCTTCGCCGGGACCGCAGGCGAGGGCACCGCTGGATGGCCACCGCCGCGGCAAACGCCTTGCGTTGAAACCCTTTTGGAAGCCTTTGAGTATTTACCATCATCCGTAGTATCTCATTTAAGGGGTGAACCGAACCACCGGTTGCCAGCCTCACAAAATGGGGGATTTGGAAACCGACCTCAAGCGTGAACGCCGAATAGCAAATGGGGCCGGCTACTGCCGGCCCCATGGCGCCTGATTTTGACTGATCCTCTGGGATTAAGGTATCAGCATGTCATCGCATGTTTCTAAGTTTTGACTCGCGGCATAGGGTTGGGAGTGGCTAACCGAGTCCACGCATAGGGTATACGTGGTGTTCGACAGGGGGAACTTCAGTTTGAAGGTGACCTGTCCGCTGGAGTCTGTACTGCCGCTGAGGTCCCAGGTAGCGCCACTCCGGCTTAACGTAGCAGAGACGGTGGCGCCCGATATCCCGCCGGACCCGTCCAAGATTGACACTTTGCTCAGCAGTTCCCCGCGGCCCTTGTTCTTGTGGGTTAGATCGATGGCGGAAACCCAGATGTCGTCCGAGCCTGGGACGGGCGTCGGGGTATTCGTCGGCGTGGGCTCGGGCGTAGGCGGAACCGGCGTAAGCGTCGGCGTGGGGCTTGGCCCCGGCGTGGCAGTAGGCGTGACGGAGCTTCCAGCGCCATCGATGGTGACGCCGAAATGATCCAAAACCGCGTCTATGTCGTTGGCGATGGCGATGGCGAAGGTTCCGGAGGAATTTCCGGCAAACAGCAATCCAACTGGGTAGGGGTTGGTGTCGCCGTTATCGGTTACCAGCAGCGAACCCGAATCGCCTCCCAAGATAAACGCGCCTGCGTCTTCAACGATCACTTGGCCGGTAAAGGTCGCCGTGCCATTGTCATATCCAACGTTGATGGTGGCTGTGACGGTCCCGAATGTGTGTTCGGTGGTTCGGCCGTATTTCTGCACCTGCATACCGGGGACAGCGTCCATGGTGGTTGAACTGGGAAGGCCGTATCCGGCGCCAAGAGGCGTCGCATTCCCCAAATCATCCGTTGTGGTTGACGCCAGGGCGGCGTCGATGGTGTTGGTGTTTCCGCCGCCGTAGCGCAGCGGCTCGAATTCGGCTAGGGTTCCGATCTTCGCCGCGGTTATTTCCCCGCTTGTGCCGCAACCCGAACTCATATCAACCCTGCCAGGCTGAAGGATGTCGTCGCCCATTGCGGCGCCGTTCTCCAACGCGTAGACATGATTATTGCTCAGGGCATAGTAGTTACCGTTCTTCATCACCCGCGCGGCTACGGTGCCCACGGTGCAATACCAACGGCCCCTGTATTTGATCAGCCGGTCGTTCCCGGTGGAAACGCCGATGGGGACGGGCTTTATGAAGGTGTCTTGCGCCGACTGAGTGGCGGTAGAGAACTGGCTGCTGCCGCTTTGACCCGGCTCGACTCTGGGAAGCAGGGCGCTCATCGGGCCGGTGACCTGCACCACGACATCGAAGCCGTCATGTTTCTGCGGTATTCCGGCTACGCCCCGTTTGGCGGTGAAGACCTTCAGGACCGCCTCGCCGTTTTGCATGCCGACGGCGGTGCCCACTACGTCTCCGTTGTGCAGGACCTTTTCGTTAAGGCCCTTTTGCGCGTTTTTAGCGCCATCTATTCCGTGGTTGCCGCCGAACACCGGCGATACCGCCAGCGCTCCAACCAGCACCACAACGATCAAGATCGCCAGAGGCAAAAGTCTTTTCATAACCTGATATTGCTCCATAGATAAACCTTGGAATGATAGCTATATCCAGGCTAACAACCCCACTGATTTAAGGTCAATCGTTGGTTGGTCTCAGGTAGGTGAATTTTTGGTGAAGAAAGGTCTCGATTCGGTTGACGGCGAAATTAATCGATGCTACGGGTGCCGGTGGCATGAAGATGGAAACCGGTAAGGATAATAAAAGACCGGGGAAGAGGCCCATGCCTCTTCCCCGGTAACACTGGCAAGCCATTAACCTAAGCGGATGCTTATGGGCTACTGCCGTCGATGGTCAGTGTCTTCCCCAACTCCGCGGATAACTCCGAAAGCACGTCGTCGATTTTGTTGGCCATAGCGTAACCTGGGCCACGATTACTACCGGCAAACAGGAGTCCGATGGGCTCGTTGTTTTCCGTCACCAGTAATGATCCGGAATCACCGCTCAGTAGGAAATCTCTGCCCTTGACGATTATCTGACCTACGAAGCGAGCCGTGCCCCCGTCGTAGGTTATGTTTACGGTGGCGTTGATCGCGTCCACATTTCCCGAAGTGAAACCGGTGGTTCGGCCATATTTGAGCACTGTCTGCCGGAAGAACAGATCTGTCATTGGCACGGTGGAGGAGGTCGGCGTTCCATAACCGTCGCTTGGGGTTGCGTTGCCGAGTAAGTCTGTGTCAGACAACGCGATTGCCGCGTCGACTCTGTTGTCGCCGCTGAACGATATGGGTACGAAAGCGGTTAGAGTACCTATCTCGGAGTCAGCGATTTCTTCAGGCGTGCCGCAACCAGCGCTCATGTCAACACGCCCCTGCTGCAGCACCGCGCTGCCAATGATAGTGTCAACATCTTCGCCATCATCATCTTTGACGTTTAGTCCATTTTCAAGGGCGTAGACGTGGTTATTACTCGCGGCGTAGATATTGCCGTCGTTATCGATCAGCCGGGCAGTGATAGTCCCGACCGTGCAGAACAAATCTCCGTCAAATTCAACAAGGTATTCGTTGCCGCTGGAGACGCCTATTGACACCGGCCTGCCGAAATAGGCCCTGGGATTCACTGGCTCCGGAGTGGCCGTAGGAACGGGAGTAGCCGTAGGCACAGAGGTGGCCGTGGGTAACTGTTCAGACTTGATGAGGTGAATTGGCTCAAAGCCGTTGGAAAAACGCTGGCATGGCCGGGGGAGTTGTGGCATACCAGGGAGGTGGACACTGAACTAGACCTGAACGCGGCGAGTGGCGAAACTCTGCTGGAGATAATTGCCGGCCAGCGGGCAGTCATTGCCGATTTGCAAAGGCGGATTGGGGTTCTGGAATCCCGTCCCAACCGGCGCGGGTCGTCGGGGATGCCGGGTAATCAGCCGCACTCCAGCCGGCAAGCGCCGGAGAAAAAGGAGCCCAGAAAGCCGCGCCGCCATGGCTTCGCCCGCCAGCGCATGACTCCTACCCGGCGGGTGGAGCATGCCGTGGCGGTCTGTCCCGACTGCGGGACTCACCTGAACGGCGGATGGGTACAGCGAACTCGGGAAGTCATTGAGCTACCGGTGGCTCCGGTAGAAGTGACCGAGCACGCCCTGGTAGCCCGCATCTGTCCGGTATGCCAGCGGCGCCGGCTGCCCAAAGAGGCCCTGCAGGGGGTGGTTCTGGGCCAGCAGCGCCTGGGGGTCAATCTGGTAAGCCTGATGGTGACCCTGCGGGAGGAGGGACGGTTGCCCATAAGAATCATCCAATGGCGCCTGGAGAGCGTCCATCAGTTGCACCTGAGTGTTGGCGCCATCGTCGAGGCCGTCCATGGAGTAGCCCGTCAGGCTGAGACGGCGGTGCGAGAGGTGCTCGAGCAAGTCCGCGCCAGTCCCGTGGTGCAGGGCGACGAAACCGGCTGGCGCCAGGACGGGAGCAACGGCTATGTTTGGACCTTCAGCACTCCCAGCGAACGATACTTCCTGCGTCGGGGTCGGGATAAGGGGGTGGTGGATGAGGTGCTGGATTCCTCCTTCAGCGGAGTGTTGGTCAGTGATTTCTACGCGGCCTATAACCACTACCCGGGCCTGAAGCAACGGTGCTGGGCTCATCTGCTGCGGGATATCCATGACCTGAAAGGGTTGTACCCAGAAGACGCTGGGCTGGCTCAGTGGGCCGAGGCGGTTCACCAGGTCTACACGGAGGCCAAGGCCTCGGTCCTTCCCCGAGCCCAGCCAGGCCATCGCACCCAGCTAATGCTGGAGGAGAAACTAATGGTCTTGGCGCGGCCTTTCCTTAAAGATCCCCTGGCGAAAGATCCCCTGGCGGTTCAGGCCAAGCTCTGCCGGCGCATGGAACGGTTCATCAAGGAACTGTTTGTCTTCGTGTCGGACCCAGCCGTGCCCTCAGACAACAACGCCGCCGAGCGGAGCCTGCGGCATCTGGTAACCAGTCGCAAGATCAGCGGCGGCGCCCGCTCAGGGCAGGGCGCCGACAGCAAGATGACCTTGGCATCCCTCTTTGGCACCTGGCGGGCCAGAGGTCTCAATCCCCTCCTGGAATGCCGCCGGTTGCTCACTTCCCCTCAACTCTGAACAGTTTCCCTTGGAAGAGACGGGCCTAGTGGTGCGGGTGACCCGGTTGGTGGGCATCTACACCAGCCCGGACGTGATCGTTGAATACGCCGATGGCAACCGGTATCAGCCGGTCGCAATGACTTTTGAAGCTGAGGTGGTGGGCGGAGAGCTTACCCTGAGCGATGAGACCACGGAATTCGGATACTTCGCAATCGGCGAACTAGACCGTGTGGACCTGATGGAGCACCACGTCCAACGGGTTCAAGACGCCTTTCAAAACGTGAATTCCACGTTTATGAGATAGGCAGAACGGCTGACCGACGGTTCGCTAGAAACTCGGACGGAAACCCCGATTCTCCCCAAGTCGTCGTTTTCTTAACGTCAATTATCGATGTAACAGTGGGTTCTTGAACCGTATTACAGACACTATCATGCCACATAAGACTATAATACGTCTGTCTGGCGTAGCGCGAAACCCGGCCAATGGCTTTCCGGCCAGACCTCTAGTATTACAACGTCAGTTAGTTTGATAGGATAACTGTGTAGCTGGAGAGGGAATAGGCAGGTGGGGATGTGGATGCGTCAGCTTTCGAGCAGGTGTACAGGTCATTTCGGGATTTTCACGCTTACTTCGCGCCGCTGTTTGGCCGCCGGGAGACGCGGGAGCACAGCGGTCATTATCTCCAGGCCCTGCTGGTACAGTCTGGGGAGCGGCGCAACGCTGAGAACCTGTCGGAGACGGTTCCGGGGTCAGCCCGAGGGATGCAGCGGTTTCTCACCGATTCTCCCTGGGACGATGAGGTGATTATAGGACGGCTGCAGGAGTACCTGGGAACCCGGCTGGAGCATCCGGAAGGGGTGTGGGCGCTGGACGGCAGCGACTTTCCCAAGCAGGGGAGGAAGTCGGTGGGAGTGGCCCGGCAGTACTGCGGGAGGCTGGGGAAGGTGGCCAGCTGCCAGGCGGGGATGTTCCTCTGGCCTAGGCAGGGCTGTCAGCCCGTTGGGACGGGCATTGGTGGACAAGGGGCTGTATCTGCCCGAGAGTTGGACCTCGGACAAAGACCGGTGTGAGGCGGCGGGTGTGCCGGAGGATAGGCAGGGCTACCGGTCCAAGACGGAGTTGGCCTTGGAGATGGTGGGGCGGGCACAGGAGCGGGGCCACCTGAAGGCTGGATGGGTCGCGGCGGACGACGCCTTTGGGATGTCGCCGTCCTTCCGGGAGGGCCTGGCGGCCTTGGGGATGTGGTACGTGCTGGACGTTCCGTCCGGCTTTACGGTGTGGCCGCCGGAGCCTGCCTGGACCAGTGCGGAGTATCAGGGATTCGGGCGTCCCCGCAAACCCAGGCTGCGAGACGGTCAGCGCCGGACCATGGAGCAGCGCAGCGACGAGTTGCCGGAGGAGGCCTGGCGTGAGATTACGGTGGCCGAGGGAAGCCAGGGACCACGCAGCTACCTTTTCAGCGCCCAGAGGGTGCGACCGACCAGCAGGCGCAAGCCCGGCGAAATCCACTGGGCCGTCTACCGCCGGAACCTGGACGGCAGCGAACCCCGCTACTACCTGTCCAATGCTCCGGAGGATACCCCGTTGGAGACCCTGGCATACGTGGGAGGCTCCCGTTGGCGTATAGAAACGGAGTTTGAGACGGAGAAAAGCGACGTAGGCCTGGACGAGTACGAGACCCGCACCTGGGCTGGCTGGCATCACCACGTGGCCCTGTGCCTGCTGGGCGGAGCTTTTCTGCTGAGCCTGCAACAGGCTTGGGGGGGAAAAGATGCCCCGGATCACGAGGCCGCAGGTCTACCGGGTGGTGCGGGAAATGCTGCCCCGGGAACGGTTCGGGCCAACCGAGTTGCTGCGGTGGCTTGAGGATACGCAGGACAGTAACGAACGGGCCAAACGCTCCCATGCCAAGCGCCGCGCCGCCATGCGGGCATCACCCCACATCCCTCCCTGAACTGACGTTGTAATACTAGGAGCTGGTTACAGGCTTCAAAAATCCGAATCGGTAGTCGGCCGACCAAACATCGTCGAATCCTTCCAGACCCAATTCCCGCCGGCCTGAGTTGCTCCAGAGGCAGAAGCAATCGCGGCGGCCGTAAAACCCCTCCCAGGGCTCGTGGAGGAACGCCACCGGTCCCTCCAACTGCACATCGGGATGTTCAGCGCCAAAATAGAGGGCGTCCTCATATTTAGGCCGCTCCAGGCCCATGCCCGAGGCTTCCGATATCGCATCCTCGGTGGTGATCTGGCGGCCGAACCCCAGTATTACTATCTCTCTGGTTCCTCCCATCCCGAATCTTCGGGCGGGGAAGTTAGCCGTAACTGCCTGGGAATGGGCCCACGAGTGATTCCCGGCCTCCACCAGTTCTTCGGTAGTCCGGCCGTCTCCGGCGTTGATTGGGCAGATTTCCATAGCCCTCTCTAGCCTTTGGAAAGTTGCAAGGCCAGATTGGTGAAGGCGTTGGCAACCCTGCCGATGGAATCGACATCGACGGCGTGGGGCCAGCGGTCTGATTCCAGGTGGAACAGCGGACTGTGGCCCACCAACGCGGCCACCCGGCCACCTTTCCGGGCCACCACTTGGGACTCGGCGCCGACTGTGGTTCCTTCAGGAGTGGGCGTTGCCGGTGAAACCTGGGCGTCCTCCAGCGCGGCTTTGGCCTGGGACCTCAAGTCATCATGGGTGGCCGAGAACCGGGTCTGCCTCCCCACGTCGGCCCCAAAATGGAGCCATGCGTGGGCGTCTTTTACCAGCGTGGGGCGCCGTTCCAGAAAATCGTCAAGTCCGAGCAGTCCCAGTTCGTGGCCGGTAGTGGCGACGAATATGACATCGCGCTGGGGTTGAGATTCAATCACCTTCCCCATCACTTCCAACCAGGAAGCAATCCCGGCGCCCCTTTCGGAGACGCACTGCCACCAGCCGCTGCGGGGCGTCATGACCACCAGCGGCCGCAGGTTTTCTCGACTCCCTTTGACCACGCCGGTGACGTTAAATGTCTCGGAATCTATGCGTTGGGCAGAGACAACCAGGCTGGCAGGCGAGGTTCGCTGGGCCTGTTGGATCAACCACTCACCCTCTTCGCTGCTGACCTGTAGCACGGGCGGCCCAAAGGGCTGACGAAAATCCGGGGCGTTGGATGCCATAAGCCCCTGGGAGTCGCCGGTGGCCACCGCGATCAAGGCTTGATGGACCGTTGACCGGCGGTTGTTCTGAAATTCCTTAGTGGGTTCGGCGCCTAATGGGCCCGAGGCGCGGCCTACCTGGCCCAGCCCAATGTCAGCGCCGGAACCGATGGGGCCGATATTGCCGGAGACGCCACCAGCCTAGGTCAACCCGCCGTCGAAAAACGGCAGCCCTTGAATTTGACGCCCGCCTACCTCCAGGTAACATTCCTGTGGGACCACGCGGCTCATCGTGAATGATTCCAGCTTCAGGTCCACGCCCAATCCATGCCCTTTTTCGGCTAGCCAGCGGGCGGATTCGTGGTCGGTATCCGTCCCGGTCCTGCGCCAGCCATGGGCGTCGAATTCCTCGAGGATCTTGGATATACGGTGGTTCTGGTTCATGTTTTTTCCTTAGGCGGCTCTCTGGGTTTGCGGCCGTACCCGGCCTAATGCTGGCTCAGGAAATCCAACACCAGCCCGTTCCAAACGTCCGGGCGTTCCCAGAAACCGGCGTGACCGGCTTCCGGCACATTCGCGATTTGGCAACCAGAGATGGGCTCCGCCAGCAAGCGCATCAAAGCCGGCGGCGAAAGCAGGTCTGCGTCACCTGTCACGAAAAGCACCGGTACGCTGATGGTGGCTAAGCGCGCCAAAGTCATGGGGTTTCGCGGCGGTTGCCCAGGAGAATGAGCGTCCCTATCGGGATGGTTGTTGCGCTCTATCTGTATCCAACGTTCCATCCCTTCGGGGTTTGTGCCCCGATATGATGGACCGAGTTCCCGTAATTCGATGGGCAGATTCTGGATCTCCGGTGGCCGAAGCCTTTGTTGGACCTCAAGATAGGCGGCGTCTTGAACACCTCCGATGGTGTTTGCGGCCACCACGCTGCGGACTCGCTCCGGATGTTCTATTGCGTAGTCCAACACGCCGATGCCACCGGCGGCCGTAGCCACCAGATGGAATCGGTCCAAGCCCAGATGCTCCACCAACCCATGCAGGTCGTCGCCAACGTATCCGGGCTGATCTCCGGAACCGTTAGTCCGGGAACGGCCCCAGTTGCGCCGGTCATAGGCGACGCAGCGATACCCCGCGGCAGTGAACGCCGGCATTTGGCGCACCCAACTATCGCAGTTGCCCGAGGCGGCATGAAGAAACACCACCGGGGCGCCATCGCCGCCGGTGTCTTGGTACCAAAGGTCTACGCCAGGGAGGTTTATGTATGGCATGTTTTCAATTTCCGAAGCATCACGTATTCACCCACACCGTCATGAGAAGCCCAGGGATCGATTATCAAGCCGGCGTCACACCCTGAGCTTCCGGGGAGGCCCGAACCGCGGCCACCTGAGACTCCGGGGATAGCTCCCGCTGGTCCGGGGTACTGACTCTAGCCCATATCGCTGCTGTTTTCGTCATCGTCACCTTCCCTTCCGCCGAGCCAATCCACCTTTCCTAGGTGCCTTTTCGTTGTCTTCCTGCCGGTACTAAACCAATACCAAGGTGGGATGTGCATTTCGGGGGTCTTGACGACGACCGGAAGGCTCCACGGCACCTCATATCACCTTTAGGCCCCAACTGGGTGGGCACCCGACAGTGCGGTCTAGCGATATGTACATTTCACCTTGGCTTTGGTTTAGGCTCTCGAACTCCTCTAGTAGCTCGAAATGCACGTCGGACGGAAACGGAGATTTCGTGAGAAAAATCCGGCTCTCCAGTGGTGTGCCCTCCCGTGGCTCAATACTGAATTCTTTGGCATTCAACGTGATTCCATGATCTTGGATGTCTTGATCTTGGACATCGAACACTAACCGAACGGCTAGGCGATTCGCATTTGACCTGGCTGGTATCTTTGGCACCGAAGCAACTTTTGCGAGCCTGCTATGTATAAATCGCGAGACCTTGGGCCGAAAGATTTGAGTGAAGTCCACATCGAGTAATACGACGCATGATGTTTCCTCAGCCTTGTAGGCGAAGCGTTCTAGGTTATGTTCGGAAATAGGCTCGACAATCTGTTTGAATGCTTCAAAAAAGTTGTCGGAAGTGCTAGAAGGCGCCGACACTCTTGTAAGAATACGTCTTGGTTGAATTTCCACTGACCTGATCCCGACCTGAGTTCCACCATCGTTGAATTCGCCGTCTTGGAAATTCAGCGACGGTCCAAGACGGACGCCCGCATTAGAAATCTCGAGACCTACACCAGTGTCACGAAGACCGAAAGCTTCGACCAAAGATTGCCGGCCAGTCGGTGACGTGAATGCCTCCATCCGGATGGTGTCCACTGGATAGATGCGAATTTGACAATAATCTCCTAGAGGTCTGGCCGGAAAGCCATTGGCCGGGTTTCGCGCTACGCCAGACAGACGTATTATAGTCTTATGTGGCATGATAGTGTCTATAATACAGTTCAAGAACCCACTGTTACATCGACAATCGTCGCTAAGAAAACGGCAGCTTGGAGAGAATCGGGGTTTCCGTCCGAGTTTCTAGTACTACAACGACGCGTTATGAGAAAACACGCTCAGGTCTTCTTCTTCAGCTACGGACCGTTCATCATGGGAGACTCGCACTCGTTCGTTGCCAGCTTCAAAATCCGCCCACGAGTTACCTTGTAGGATAACGCGTCGTTGTAGTACTAGAAGTCTGGCCGGAAAGCCATTGGCCGGGTTTTGCGCTACGCGAAGCAGACCTACTCAAGGCTTATATGGCATGGTAGTGCATGTAATACGTTGCAACACCCACTATTTCATCGATAATCGACGTTAAGAGAACGCCGGCTCGGGGAGAAGCGGGGTTTCCGGCCAGACTTCTAGGAGCTCGGCTGGTCGAGAAACGCGAGCTCCGCTGGTTCACCGCCAGCGCCGACCATATAAGTCACAATAGGCCACGATGATGGATGCCGGGGGCCCAGAGCCGTCGGCATCGCAGCCGATGTACCCACGTGGCGGGGATCAAAGGTAACCACTGTCTGCCCGGTTTGTTGGTGGATGATATACCTCGATCAGTGTTTTGAGCTGGTCATTACTCTCCGACATGCTGCTACTCAACGCCCGCAACTCCCGCGCCTGTTGATCCCAGCCTAGACCAGTCGCTACGCAACTCATGATATATTGGTTTAAGCTCACTCCCTCACGGTGGGATATTTCGGCAATTCTTCTGTGCAGCGATTTAGGAATACGTAGAGACAGCTTCCCACTATGACCCTGGACATCAACCGGCTCCGGGACCTCATAACCGTCGGATAGTTGCGTCTCAATCCACAGTGATTTGGCGTCTCGAAGCGACTCGACCGCTTCATCTGGAGTCTTACCATCTGAGACACAGCCAGGTAATTCCGGAATCTCGGCTACCCAATATGGTTCGTCATCGTCTACTCTTCTGGTCAAGGTGATCGGGTATTCTTTGCCCATGTAGTATTCGACACTTTGGGGGCCGGCACCATGGCTTACCATTTTGCACTCCTTATCTCTCCTCTTGGTCTCGGACTTCGTCGATTAGCTCTAAGGCTTTCTCGACGTAAACGGTTTTCACTGGATTGCGCCTCGGAATAGTCAGTCCTCCTGGCTTTCCAGGATAGGTGACGATGTAATGGCTTCCTTGGCCGCCCGACCTGATGTCAAACCCTTCTGCTTTGAGAATCACCAGAAGCGAGAGGAATCCTACATCCTTCAGGTTATTTCTAGCTTTTTCGAGCCGCTTGTCTCGCTTTGGCATCCCTGTGCTCCGCCAATCCCACTCCGCTGCCTAAATAGTGATATCGTATATGACATCACGCAGTCTTCGCAGGCACCAGGCCCGGTAGGTGAAACCACCGATCCGTCTAAAAATAACCCACGCTGAGAGCCCCACAGAGCCGTTTGCTACTTCGGCAATAGCAGCTGGCGAATGTCTGAAAGCAGCACCGGTATGTCCCCAGGACGAAGGAACTCATTGAACAGCTGTTTCCCCTCCTCGAAAGCTACTTCGTTCACCTCGTGCCCCATCTTTACGGTCTTTGCGACATCTAGTGCCTTCACGATCGACCCGCACACAAGACCGCCTATGATCAAACCTCCGAGACGATATGAGATGTGGTCCGTCCGTCTCGATTCAAAGCTGTCAGGTTTGACAATAGCGTGGTATCCCGTAACAGCGAGGCTAAACGTTAACATTGGCTGAAAGAATAGCTCGCCACGAACGAACGCAAATTCTTTGATGGTTGCAGGGTCTCTCACAGGAATGCCTCCAGATTACCTCCCGTTAAAGTTAAATAGGTACTGAGAGCCCCGTAGCGCCCGTTTTCCAGTTCGGGTTGGTGTGTGACCAGGTCCGCAAAGGCCACCAGCGTCTCAATCAGAGCAGGTGCGCCGGGAAAGATATTCTTGCCAAAGACCGTAGGCCGCAAATAGTGGGCTAATAGGGTAATGACGCCTGGACGAATCTAAATCGATATTCGCACCCAGCTATTGCGATTGGATCCGCAAAGCCCAGGGTTTTAGTACGGCGTAGAGGGCATCGTTTAGCGGGGTGGGCACGCCGGCTTTTTTGCCTAGGCGGATTACAGCGCCGGTTAGTCCGTCGAGTTCTACAGGGTTGCCCTCTTGGAAGTCTTTGGCTAAAGAGGCGCGTCCTTCGGCGGGAAAGTTGTCCAGGGAGGTCATAGCCCAGTCCAGAGAGTCTTCGATTATGGGCGCGCCTAGGGCCCGGCCCACCGCCAGGGCTTCTTCGACGGTAGCTCGGATCAATTCGCGGGTTTCCGGGATGGACCGCATCTCTCCATAACCGGTGTCGGTGGCGGCGTTCACGGCGGCCGACCCGGCGATGTAGGCGAACTTTCTCCACTGCATCCCCGGCATGTTTTCCGCCAAGTCCACCCGCCAGCCGGCGTCTTGGAATACCTTGAGCAGTCTCTCCCCCCGGGGCGTTATACCCGGCGCCATTTCCCCGAATACGGCCATCCCGGGACCCCGCTGAGTGACCACTCCGGGTACTTGGATGCGGCCTTCCATGTAGACCGAGCCGATCATGACCGGGCTCTGGGTCGAACCGGGGCCGGGCCCGAAAGCCTCGGCCAGTTCGTCGCCGTTGTCGATGCCGTTTTGCAGGGTTAACAGCACCGTGTCGGGCCCCACCATGGGGCGGACCGTTTCGATGGCGGAGGCGTTGTGGTACATCTTGACGGTGAACAGGACCAAGTCTTGGACACCAGCGGAGGAGGCGTCATCGGTGGCGGTTCCCGGCGCGGTGAAATCGCCGTCCAACTGGGATTCAACCCGGAGGCCGTTCTTGTTGATGGCCGCTTGATGCGCGCCCCTGGCGATGAAAGTAACTTGGTGGTCTTTTCTGGCCAGGAGGCCGCCGAAGTAGCCTCCGACGCCTCCGGTCCCCATAACAGCAATCTTCATCTGTCGCCCTCGGCTTTTGCCAACAGCATACACCAAAAACATTTAACCGATTGCTAGCTAGAGGTCTGGCCGGAAAGCCATTGGCCGGGTTTCGCGCTACGCCAGACAGACGTACTATAGTCTTATGTGGCATGATAGTGTCTGTAATACGGTTCAAGAACCCACTGTTACATCGACAATCGTCGCTAAGAAAACGACGACTTGGGGAGAATCGGGGTTTCCGTCCGAGTTTCTAGGGTCTAATGTTGCCGGGAACCCCAACCCGGAGGGGTGGTCAGGCGTTAAGGCGCCGCGCAAATGGCATAAGCGGAGAGCCACCAATCCGCTGTGAGGTCGTCGGTTTCGGCCACGACCGACCAGCCGGTGGGAGTCCGCGGGTATGCCGAGTTGGGCTGGTTGGTGGTCAATGGAGGCTGGCCGGCCCCAAAGGTAAAGCCGCCGCCGCCCAGCAAAACGGTGGATACAGGGCATTTTTTCGGCGGTAAGGCTTTTGGCCGGCAGATTGTTTACCTGGCTTCTTCCGCTGACCATCACCCAGTCTGAGGAACCGGGGGAGCCGGGGGAGCCGGGGGCGCCGGGGGCGCCGGGTTGCCCCGCTATCCCTTGAATGCCTTGGGCGCCTGGCCCACCCTTTTCTCCGGTGCGGCCGATGACTCCCTCCGGTCCTTCAGGCCCCGGTTCACCTTGCAGGCCGGAAAGCCGTTGAGGCCCTTGACGAGCGGTCTTGCCCTGCAGTCCGGGGAGGCCCTGGGGCCCCGATTCACCCTTCTCTCCAGCTGGCCCTTGTTCACCTTGGATCCCTGGCGCGCCTTTCTCCAGTCGAGTTTCTGAAGCGCTCCGGCTCTCTTCGTAAACCTGGGAGACCTGGGTGAATTGGGAACCAGAGGCACTCTGGGAGACTTGGGGCGATTGGGTTTCGGCGGCTATTACCAATGCCGCTATGCTAATGACCAGCGCGCCGGTGCCGGCAATGGTCGCGGGCAGCATCTTGGTATCGAACGAAGGGGACAACCATCCCATCCGGCGCGTGGACGCCTGTCCCAAGCACCGAATGTACAACGATTTCAGATACGCTGGGGACAACCGTCCCAGGCGCCCCGTGGATAACGGCCTCAAATCCCGGTTGATTTTTTGATTTTTGCTGGCCACCTGAGTAACGCCGCTTCATATGGTCTCCTCAAAGACGGAAAACCGTCGGAAAACAGGATGGAAGCAGCATATCCCGGAGAGCACCTAATCGACAGGGTGCTAAACCCGAATCCACCGATAGAGGGCGTGTCGCGACAGGGCGGATAGGGAAGGAAGTGCTCCTCTGAATCTGGGATAATGGTTTTATAACAGAAAACCGACCAGAAACAAGGAGCACCCAATAGATGCTACCACGCAACCACCTCGACCGCATCCACATCACCTTCGACGTAACTGTTCAGACTTGATGAGGTGAATTGGCTCAAAGCCGTTGGAAAAACGCTGGCATGGCCGGGGGAGTTGTGGCATACCAGGGAGGTGGACACTGAACTAGACCTGAACGCGGCGAGTGGCGAAACTCTGCTGGAGATAATTGCCGGCCAGCGGGCAGTCATTGCCGATTTGCAAAGGCGGATTGGGGTTCTGGAATCCCGTCCCAACCGGCGCGGGTCGTCGGGGATGCCGGGTAATCAGCCGCACTCCAGCCGGCAAGCGCCGGAGAAAAAGGAGCCCAGAAAGCCGCGCCGCCATGGCTTCACCCGCCAGCGCATGACTCCTACCCGGCGGGTGGAGCATGCCGTGGCGGTCTGTCCCGACTGCGGGACTCACCTGAACGGCGGATGGGTACAGCGAACTCGGGAAGTCATTGAGCTACCGGTGGCTCCGGTAGAAGTGACCGAGCACGCCCTGGTAGCCCGCATCTGTCCGATATGCCAGCGGCGCCGGCTGCCCAAAGAGGCCCTGCAGGGGGTGGTTCTGGGCCAGCAGCGCCTGGGGTCAATCTGGTAAGCCTGATGGTGACCCTGCGGGAGGAGGGACGGTTGCCCATAAGAATCATCCAATGGTACCTGGAGAGCGTCCATCAGTTGCACCTGAGTGTTGGCGCCATCGTCCAGGCCGTCCATGGAGTAGCCCGTCAGGCTGAGACGGCGGTGCGAGAGGTGCTCGAGCAAGTCCGCGCCAGTCCCGTGGTGCAGGGCGACGAAACCGGCTGGCGCCAGGACGGGAGCAACGGCTATGTTTGGACCTTCAGCACTCCCAGCGAACGATACTTCCTGCGTCGGGGTCGGGATAAGGGGGTGGTGGATGAGGTGCTGGATTCCTCCTTCAGCGGAGTGTTGGTCAGTGATTTCTACGCGGCCTATAACCACTACCCGGGCCTGAAGCAACGGTGCTGGGCTCATCTGCTGCGGGATATCCATGACCTGAAAGGGTTGTACCCAGAAGACGCTGGGCTGGCTCAGTGGGCCGAGGCGGTTCACCAGGTCTACACGGAGGCCAAGGCCTCGGTCCTTCCCCGAGCCCAGCCAGGCCATCGCACCCAGCTAATGCTGGAGGAGAAACTAATGGTCTTGGCGCGGCCTTTCCTTAAAGATCCCCTGGCGAAAGATCCCCTGGCGGTTCAGGCCAAGCTCTGCCGGCGCATGGAACGGTTCATCAAGGAACTGTTTGTCTTCGTGTCGGACCCAGCCGTGCCCTCAGACAACAACGCCGCCGAGCGGAGCCTGCGGCATCTGGTAACCAGTCGCAAGATCAGCGGCGGCGCCCGCTCAGGGCAGGGCGCCGACAGCAAGATGACCTTGGCATCCCTCTTTGGCACCTGGCGGGCCAGAGGTCTCAATCCCCTCCTGGAATGCCGCCGGTTGCTCACTTCCCCTCAACTCTGAACAGTTTCCCTTCGACGACCACCGCCTGGTCAACAATGCCGGCCTGCTCCTTCCCGCCACCTTGGCTTGCACCTCGGCCTTTCCCAACTGGTTGACCGGCGCCTGGACCTGGGCCGGGCCCCAGGCCGAGCCAACACCGGTGACAAGATGATGACGCTGGTGGCATCTGCGTTGGCGGGCGGCGACTGCATCGACGACGCCGATGCGCTGCGCGCCGGCGGGACAGCCTGCACCCTGGGCAGTGTGCTCAAGGCGCCCTCCACCCTGGGCGCCTTCCTGCGCAGCTTTCGCTGGGGCCACGTCCGCCAACTGGACCGGGTGAGCCGCGAGTTGCTGGCCCGGGCCTGGCAGGCCGGAGCCGGACCCGGCGACGCACCATTTACCATCGACCTTGATTCGACGATCTGCGAGACCTACGGACTGGCCAAGGAGGGCGCCCGCCACCACGGCTACACCGGCGCCCGGGGCTATCACCCGCTGTTGGCCGTCGCCGCCGGCGCCGGCGACGTGCTGATGTCCCGGCTGCGCGAGGGCCGCGCCAACACCGCCCGCGGGGCCGCCCACTTCCTGCGGGAGACGGTGGGGCGGGTGCGCTACGCTGGCGCCAGCGGGCAGATCACCCTGCGGGCCGACAGCGGCTTCTATACCCACGCCGTGGTCGCCGTCTGCCGCAAGCTGGACGTGCGCTTCTCCATCACCATCCGCCAGCACAAAAGCCTGCGCAATCTCATCGAGGCCATACCCGAAGCTGCCTGGACGCCGATTCCCTACTGGATGGACGGCGCCGCCGCTGTGGCCGAGACGACTTATACCCCCTTCCAGAGTGAGCCGGACGCCGCGCCGGTGCGGCTCATCGTCCGGCGGGTGCAGCCGACCCCCGGTTCCCAACTCGCCCTCTTCGCCACCTACAGTTATCACGGCTTCATCACCGACCGGGACGGAGAGACCCTGGAACTGGAGGCCGACCACCGCCGCCACGCCGAGATCGAGAATGCGATACGCGACCTCAAGTACGGCGTCGGGTTGAACCACATGCCGTCCGGCCGCTTCGCCGCCAACGGCGCCTGGCTGGCCGTCCAGGTGATGGCCCACAACCTGGCCCGCTGGACCGCGCGCATCGGCCTGGGCGAGCAGATCGTGACCACCAAGACCCTCAGGCGACGGTTCTTCTCCCTGGCCGGACGGCTCACCCGCTCGGCGCGCCGCCTCACCCTGCATCTGCCCCAGCGCTGGCCTTGGGAAACCCAGTTCAGTCGCGCCCTGGCCCGGCTGCGCGCCCTGCCACTCCCAGCCTGACGACCCGTCTGCAACTGACCCGCCATCCGGCCAACTGAACGTCCCGGCAAACTCGCGCCAGTCCCGGTCCGCGAGCGCCTCTTCCCGTGTCCTATCCCGCCATCTCGCTCAGCACAGCCACTGCAGACCGCCATCGGCGCCCCCAAAAGCGCCTGCGACCGCCCGCCAACCTCCCGTCTACCCGAATTCGAGCCCGGATCATCGCGCCTGCAACTCCCTCCCCCCTCTTCCGCTGTCCTCACGCCCTCCATCCGGGTCCATCGGTGGATTCGGACTAAAGCATAAGTCCTAGCATCTAAGTCCCAGGGCGCCGGGCTTTAACCTTGGGCGTTGATCGGGTATCCGTATTGTTCCCGCAGGTCTCGCTTTAGGACCTTGCCCATGACGTTGCGGGGCAGATCGTCGACGAAAACCACCGAGCGGGGCCGCTTAAAGCTGGACAGTCTTTCTTGGCAAAAATTCTGCAGAGCCGATTCATCGACCGCGGATTCTCCGGCATCCGACGGCCGCCGGACCACAAGAGCTCTGACTTCCTCGCCCCATTCCACGTCCACCACGCCGATAACCGCGGCGTCGTCAACCTGGGGATGAGACATGAGGACCTGCTCCACTTCTTCAGGAGAGATCATCTCTCCGCCGCGTTTGATGAAGTCCTTTGCCCTGCCCGACAGGTAGATGTATTCGTCCTCGTCCTGGTAAGCCAGGTCGCCGGTGTAGATCCAACCCGAGCGGATGGCGTCTCTGGTCGCGGCTTCCTGCTGCCAGTAACCGGCCATCATGCGGGTGCCCCGGGCCACGATCTCGCCCACCTCTCCCTGGGGCACCGGCGCTCCGTCCTCATCCACTATCTGCACTTCGACGTCCTCCAGAGGGATGCCGATAGAGGTGAGCCGTTTTAGCTTACGTTCGATTTCCTCGGGAGAGCCCGTCAGGACGTGGTCGTCGGGCGGCAGCATAGTGATGGTGGAGGCCGTCTCGGTTTGGCCGAAGGCGTTGATGAACCGGGCATCGGGAAATACATCGATGGCGTGGCGGATGACCTCCATGGGCATGGGCGCCGCTCCGTAGGTGATCACGTTCAACGATGATAGGTCGAATTCGTGGAACTGGGGATGGTCTATTACCCGCTTCAGCATGGTTGGAACCAGCATAGCCCGGTTTACCTGATGGGTCTGGGCCAAGGTCAGCCATTCAAGGGGTTCGAACTGGCGCATCACCACTAGGGTGCGTCCTCCATAGACCGCCGCCAGCGCGGCCTGCAACCCGGCGATGTGGTAAAGCGGAACCGTCAACAGGTTGGTCTCTTCATCATCTGGGTCGGCGGGATTAACCGTCGCCAGCAAAAAGGATGAAAAACTGTCGTGGGTGAGCATGACCCCCTTGGGAACGCCGGTGGTTCCGGCGGTGAACATGATGACGGTGGTGTCGTCGTCCTCGGCTTCGGGGAAGTTCAACTCGTCTGTTTGGGCGCCGGATACAAGCTGGTCGTAGGACAGCATGCCGCCGTCGGCCGGGCCATCCAACACCACGATACGCTCCGGCGGCACCGCCCCGTCTCCGGAGGAAGGCGCCAGATCGGTGTACCGCTCGCCGAGGAACAGCATGCTGGGCTGGGCTATGGCCAGCATTTGCTCCAGTTCTTCGGTCTTGGCCCGAAAGTTGATGGGCACGTAGATCGCGTCCAACTGGGCGGCGGCGAAGTATAGGACGATGCCCTGAACCCCATTTACCTGCATTATGGCCAACCGGTCGCCCTTGCCCACGCCCCTTTCCGCCAGAGTGTTGGCCAGGCGGTTTACCAGGCCCTGCAATTCTTCGAAGGAGATGTGCTGGTCGTCAAAGATGACGGCGTCCCGATCGGGCACGATGGCGCCCGAGATGGTCAAGAATTCCGATGTGCGCATTTGGAACCTCCTAATTTAGCCCTGGCAGCCCAGACGGTTTTAGACGCCTATGGCCGGCATCAACGCCGACAAACGGTCCTCCAACTCCAGTCCTTCTCGCAGGTCAAGGTCGAGGCCTCTGGATAAAGCTTGCTTGGCCGCGGCCATGGCGGGCCGCGGGACCGAAGCCAGTGTTTCGGCCAGGTCCATCCCGGCCGCGGCTAGATCATCGGCATCCGCCAACCTGGTAATCAGCCCCAGCTTGAGGGCTTCCGGTGCATCAAAGCGGCGGCCAGTCAACAGCAGATCGAGGGCTCTTGATGGGCCGGCGCTTCTGGGAAGGGTCTGACTCCCGCCGGCCGCCGGTATCATGCCTAATTGTATTTCGGGCAAGGCGAATGCCGTGTCTCTGGCCGCTATCCGAACGTCGCACAGCAGCGCGATTTCCAGTCCCGACCCGATGCAAAAACCGTGCATGGCGCACACCACCGGCTGTTCCAGACCCAATAGCTGACCCCAAACGTCCCGCTGCCAGCGCACGCTTCGGGCAACCACCTGGGATGGGGCCGTGCCGAATTCCGTGAGATCGGCGCCGGCGCAGAAAGCCCGCCCCTCTCCGGTTATGAGCAGAGCGCCTACGGTGAGGTCGTCAGCCACCGCCGCCAACGCTTGGGAAAAATCGTCGCGCATCTGGATGTTGTAAGCATTCAGGACATTCGGGCGATTCAAGCTAACGCGGGCTACGGCGCCCTGTTTTTCGTAGATCAATGTATCGAATTGGGCCAATTTTTTTCCCACCGGCTGAGGGTCATTTGGCGGGCGAGGCACGGCGGTAGAGTTCATCCAACTCCAACTCTGAGTACCTCAATCCGATGTTTTCCAGGGTGTGGGCGTCGCTGACTTCCAGGGTCAACAATCCGTGTGCGCCTGCGATCTCTTGGACCTGATCTTTACGGATATGCCAGTTGTGGATGTAGTTGTCGATTTCGATGGCGTGGACGCCTTCTTCTATTAAAATATTGGGCGAGTAATACCCTGGGTGGCAGTAGGTTCGGAACACTCCGCCGTCGGTCAGGAATAGCTCGGCGATCTGGTACTCGTCGAAGGGGCTAAGAGTTGGGCGGACCTCTATCTCCCAACCAGGGATGATTATTACCTCACCGGGAAAGTGTTGCTCCACCAATTCTCTGAATTCGAAAGCCCAGTCCTTATTGTGATGATCGGTGATGGCGATGCCGTCTATCCCCCTGGCTTTGATCTGGCTGACAACCTTTTCGGCTATGTCCAGCGAAGGTGGCTGGAAGTTAAACGCCTCCCATATATGAGTGTGAAGGTCAAGTTTAACGCTCAAAAATCACCATCCATCAAATCTCTCGGATCTTGTCCCGGAACACTTTGATTCAGTCCCGGAGCTGACCTAATCGTACTGCATGCCTCAAGACCCACTGAAACGCGGGGGCCTGCGGTCCAAGAAGGAACGGATCCCCTCGGCTCGGTCTTCGGTGCTGTGCAGGATGACATTGAGGTCGGCCTCCAGGGATAAGCCCTGACTCAGCGATAAGTCCATTCCCTTCAAAACCGCTTCTTTGGCGTACCGGGCGGCTACCGGACCGCCGGCGCAAATCGTTTCCGCTAACTCTTGGGCCTCGGCCATCAACTGCCCGCTGGACGCCACCCTGTTGATCAGGCCGATGGCCAGCGCTTCATCAGAGTCTACCACCCGGCCGGTTAGGAGCATGTCGCGTGCCCACGGGGTGCCCACCAACCGGGGCAGCCGCTGCGTCCCGCCGTCCCAGGGCATCTCACCTTGGACCAGCCCGGTGAAGCCAAACCTGGCATCTTGGGACGCCAGCCGGATATCTCCGGCCAAAGCCAATTCCAGGCCATGGTCAAAAGCGTCGCCGTTGATTGCCACGATCACCGGCATGGGCAACGCAGCCAGGGCCTGCGCCACTTGGCGTTCCTTGATCCAAGCCAGATCCAATTGTTCCGCGCCGCTATCGGGCCTTTCCCGGCCTACCGAGAAACATGAGCCGTCGCCGGTCAGCAAAACCAAGGCAGCCTGGTCATCCTCGGCGATATCCAGACAGGCTTGACGGATCTCCATGGCCAAGGCGGCGCCGATCAAGTTATGGTTTTCCGGCCATGACAGTGTCAGCGTGACCATGGTCGGGGCGGTTTGTATTTTTAGATATCGATATTTGATTGGTTCTCCCGGATCGGTGCCGACGTTATCTGTACAGACGGCTAAATAGTAGGACGGCGGGCTATCTCTTGACAAGGTTTGTACCCGTGATTACCATAACGAATTGCTCGGCTTGTGTGAGCATTAATCGAGGCCTAAATTCGGCCCGAATCAGTCCAAGTATTTAAGGAGGCAACGTTGGTGAACTTTGTTCCGTTGGGTGAGCGTGTAATCGTTCAACCCATTGAACTCGAACAGCAGACTAAAGGTGGTATTTTCCTGCCTGATACCGCCAAAGAGAAACCGCAGGAAGGAAAGGTTGTCGCGGTAGGACCAGGCCGCGTAGCCGATGATGGGAGCCGGATTCCCATGGAACTGGCCGCTGGAGACAAGGTTATCTACTCCAAATTCGCTGGGACTGAATATAAAGACGGCGATGACGAGTACCTGATTCTACGGGAAAGCGATATTTTGGCCAAGGTTTCCTAACATTAACTACCTAACATTAGCTACCTGGGTGGTCTTATCAACCGCCGTTGAATTCCCAATCGATAAAATTAATCAAGGAGGTTCGGGATGCCCGCAAAAAAACTGACTTACTCTGAAGATGCACGAAAGTCTCTTCGGGCTGGAATCGACGCTCTGGCTATGTCGGTCAAAGTAACCCTGGGACCCAAGGGACGCAATGTCGTATTGGACAAGTCCTTTGGCCCGCCCCAAGTGTGCAGTGACGGTGTGACGATCGCAAAAGAGATCGAGCTACCCGACAGTTTCGAGAACATGGGCGCTCAACTATTGAAAGAGGCTGCGACCAAGACCAACGACGCGGCCGGTGATGGCACTACCACATCTGTGGTGTTGGCCCAGGCCATCATCAACGATGGATTCAAGAATGTGACCGCCGGAAGCAATCCCATGGCCATCAAACGTGGAATCGAGAAGGCCGTGGTGGCAGTGGTCGATGAAATTTTGGGCATGGCCGAGCCGGTGGAAACCCGGGAGAGGATTGGGCAGGTTGCCAGCCTTTCGGCCCATGAAGAAGCCATCGGCGAAACCATAGCCGAGGCCATGGAGAAAGTCGGTAAAGACGGCGTTATCACCGTTGAGGAATCCCGTGGCCTTTCCGACGAGATCGAATACGTGGAAGGTATGCAGATCGACCGCGGCTATATATCTCCCTACTTCATCACCAATGCCGACCGGATGGAGTCGGCGATAGAAGACGCCACCGTGGTCATCACCGACAAAAAGATCTCCGCGGTGTCCGACATGCTGCCGGCTTTGGAGAAACTCCTCCAGATCGGCAAAAAGAATGTGGTTATCGTAGCGGAGGACGTGGACGGCGAAGCCCTGGCCACCCTGGTGGTCAACAAACTCCGGGGCACGCTGAACGTCTTGGCGATCAAGGCTCCCGGGTTCGGCGACCGCCGCAAGGCGATGTTGGAAGATATCGCCATCCTAACCGGCGGCAAAGTCATCAGCGAAGAGACCGGCCAGAAGCTGGACTCGGCGACTGTTGAGGACTTCGGCACCGCCCGCAGGGTTTCGGCCAGCAAGGACGAGACCACCTTCGTGGAGGGCCGAGGCGAAGAGTCCGACATCCAGGCGCGGATCAATCAAATAAAGACCCAGATCGAAGACACCACCTCCGAGTTTGACCGGGAGAAGCTCCAAGAGCGGATGGCCAAGCTGTCTGGCGGCGTTGCCGTGATCAAAGTGGGCGCCGCTACCGAAGTCGAGCTTAAAGAGCGGAAGGCCAGGGTGGAGGACGCCCTTTCGGCGACCCGTTCCGCAGTGGAAGAAGGCATCGTGCCAGGAGGCGGGGTCGCCTTGGTGCGCGCCCGGCGGGCTTTGGAAAGCCTTTCCACCCTTTCAGGTGACGAGGCGGTCGGTGCGGACATCATTGGCCGAGCGCTGGAGCAACCCTTGAGGCTCATCGTCGAGAACTCGGGGTTCGAAGGCTCCGTCGTGCTGAACGACGTTAAACAACAGGCCGACGACTACGGCTTTGACGCCGATGTCGGCGAGTACGGTCCCATGCTGGAGCGCGGTATTGTTGACCCGGCCAAGGTCACCAGGTCTGCCCTCCAAAACGCGGCCAGCGTCGCCGCCATGGTGCTGACCACCGAGTCTATGATCACCGAGATACCCCAGGATAAGCCGGCCATGCCGGCTATGCCTCCTGGCGGCGGGATGGACTTCTAGCCAGACGTCCACCCTTTATCGTTGATTGAGATGACCGCCCTGAGGTCCCAGGCATCAAGGGACCGGGGCGGTCTTTCTTTTCCAAATCGTTTATGCTCATTATCCGGTTATCTCAACTGAAATACTTGATGTGACCATGCCATATCTCGCCGCCATGACTCCTTGTCGTCCGGCCAGTTCTAGCGGTCCGGAGTAGCACCATGCCTTCGCCCAGATGAGCCAAATTCCTGACATATCGCCGAATTCCCCAGGGGGCCGGAAGGTATTTCCGTCGCCGGAAGCGGCATTGGACGGATTGACCGATGGCGCGGTGGTGTTGATTGGCGGGTTCCAAGGACTGGGAGTCCCCGAAGCTCTCCTGGGCGCCCTTTTGGCCAGTAACGCGGGCAACCTCACCTGCATTTGCCAGGGGGCTTGGACATCGTCGTCGCAGGGCCAAGTCATCGGTCTGGACGTTTTGGCAGCGTCGGGGCAGATGTCAAAGCTAATCGCACCGTTGCCTTTCCTGCCTGGGGATCCATCGAGAAATTCCGGCGGATTTTCCGGTGGCGTAGAGGATCGGTGGAAATCGGGTTTGTTGGAGATTGAAGCGGTCCCGCAAGGAGTTCTGGCCGAAAGGCTGCGGGCCGGAGGAGCAGGCTTGGGCGGGGTTTTCCTGCCCATGGGCGCCGGCGGAACTCCAGAAGGCGTTTCAAAGGGAAACGAGGTACGCCAGTTCGGAGGCCAAGACCACGTATTCTATACCGCGATCCATGCTGATTTCGGTCTGTTGAGGGCGGCGGCGGCAGACACGTTGGGAAATCTCGTTTACCGGGGTGGACACAGGAACTGGAATCCGGTGATGGCTATGGCGGCGGCCGTATCCGTCGCCGAAGTGGATGAGATCGTGGAGATCGGAGGCCTGGACGCCGAGCTGGTGATTTCGCCCGGTATTTTTGTCAATCGGGTGGTTCAAACTATTTGATCAGCCGGTTAGCTCTGGATGAAACCTGAGTCAAAAGATCCGGCCAATAGAAGCAATGGATGATACGGGAGGCAGCATTTGCCCCAAAGATTGGACACCGATTCCATGGCCCGCCGGGCCGCCCGGGAGATTAATTCCCATCAGGTCGTCGCCCTGGGGCCGGGGATATCCGAGTTGGTTCTTGAGGAGACTGTCGCAGGCTCCGGCGCCTGGTTTCTAACTCCCTCAGGCGTGCTGGCCAATGGCGGTGGCGAAAATCGGCTGGAATTGGACCCCACGGAACTTGAAGGGGCCGTGTCCCACGTTTCGGCTTCCTTGAGTTTTACAGACACGGGAGGCATGGTCCATGGCCGCCACATCGATACGGCTATCATTGAGGCTGGCTGGGTGGCGCCTTCTGGTGATTTTGCCCATTGGACCACCGTGGCCACGCCGGGTTTGGATGCCCCCGGAACGTCGGTGGAACTGGCGGCCTGCGCCCGGCGGGTCATCGCCTTGATGCGGCATACTAAGCCCGACGGGTCACCAGCGATCGTTGAATCGAGCCTGCCGCACTCCGATGGCCGAGGTTGCGTGTCGCTGATAATCACCGACGTGGCAGTGATGGCGGTTGAAGATGGCCGCATCACTGTGACTGAAATAGCTCCGGGATGGACCTTCGAGCAGGTGGCGGCGATAACCGGCGCTCCTCTGGCGGCAGGGCCTGACTTGGGCGAAATGGTTTTTGATCCTCCTCAGGCCCAAAGGAATCCACAGGAGAAGGTGTACGCTAGCGGGTTGGCTGCCCTGGGAGATATGCCCGGCGGAGCGGTGGTTAACATAGACGGTTTTGCCGGACCGGGAGGCATGCCCCATTACTTGATGGTTTCTCTACGGGACCATGGAGCCAAGGACCTGACGCTCATCAGCAACACCGCCGGTATCACCCGGGTCATTAATTTCGGCACTCCTCCGGGTCATCAGGCCATCGATCACAGTATCCTGGTGGAAAACCACCAGGTCAAAAAGGCCATCTCGTCGTATCCCGTCTCCCCTTCGCCAAACACGCCAACGTCTTTCGAGTTGGCTTTGCAGAGGGGTGAGGTTGAGCTAGAGGTGGTCCCCCAGGGGACGTTGGCGGAACGGATCCGAGCCGGCGGAGCGGGAGTAGCAGCATTTTATACGCCGACCGGCGTGGGGACTCTGCTGGCCGAAGGTAAGGAAACGCGGACCATAGATGGAAAGGAATACGTGTTGGAGCATGCCCTGAAGGCCGATTACTGCCTGATACGCGGCTACAAGGCGGATACCCTGGGAAACGTAGTCTACAAAGGGACATCCCGGAATTTCAACCCGATCATGGCTACATCAGCCGATATTACTATCGTCGAGGTCGACGAGATCGTAGAACCCGGCGTATTGGGTCCAGAGGAGATCGTCACCCCCGGAGTGTACATCGACCGAATAGTCTTAAGGCCGGCGGATTTTTCTCCCTATGATTGATGCCTCACAGCCAGTTTGAAAACTCCGGAAAGGAGCATATGGAAAAACCTCGTTTAGACCGGGAAGTTATCGCCATGCGGGTGGCCAAGGAGTTGCCCGACGGCGGCTACGTCAACCTGGGGTTGGGGATACCCACGTTGGTGTCTAACTTCGTGCATGAAGGCAATACGGTGTTCTACCACAGCGAGAGCGGAGTGCTTAACTGCGGGCCCTTGGCCGAAGAAGGTGAAGACGACATAGACCTGATCAACGCCGGGGGCCAGTTCCTGGAGTTGGCGCCGGGCATGTCCTTCTTCAATTCCGCCGACGCTTTCGCCATGATTCGCGGAGGCCACGTGGACGTGACCGTCCTTGGCTCCCACCAGGTTTCGGCCAAGGGCGACCTGGCCAATTGGATGCTGCCTCAAAGGGGAGTCGGCAACGTGGGCGGCGCCATGGACCTGGCCGCCGGCGCGAAAGAAGTCATCGTTGCGATGGAGCACACCGACAGAAGGGACGAACCTAAGATCGTGGAAACCTGCACCTACCCCATCACGGGCAAGGAATGCGTGACCATGATCGTCACCGACCTCGCGGTGATCCGCCGCTCTTCTCAAGGGTTGGTTCTTCTGGAGTTTGCCCCTGGCTGGACGCCTGGGGAGGTGCAGGATTTGACCGGCGCCAAGCTCATCATCTCGCCGGACATCAAGGAGTACGAGCTGTAGCTATTCGTTGACTAACATTCGGCGTGCATGGTAACCTTTCTAATCAATGTGAATAGAAAAACCATCTGGCGGGAGCTTGGGTAAGCCAGGCCGAGAGGGTGGCCAGTAACGCCACCGACCGTCTGCACCTGATCCGGGTAATGCCGGTGTAGGGATCAGACGTCGAACCATTTGAAACTCAAACCGCCAGGATTCTTGCCTGGCGGTTTGTATTTTTTGCCAGCGGGAATTGGGGTGGATCGAGTTTTTCGGGGCAACTAAGTGAGGGAGCGGATATGTCAGACGACCTGGTGATCGGCGGCAAGACGTTTAATTCCCGGTTGATCTTGGGCACCGGCCGTTACCGGACCATGGAAGACATGGTCGCGGCGGTGGAGGCTTCGGGCACTGGGATGATAACCGTAGCCATCCGCCGCCTGGACCTGGACGACCCCACCAACAAGACCATTCTTGACTACCTAGATTGGGACCGCTACCAGATCTTGCCCAACACCGCGGGCTGCGCCACCGTGGAAGAAGCTCTGTTCGTGGCCCGGCTAGGCCGAGAGGTAGGCAACACCGACTTCGTCAAACTTGAGGTAATCCCTGACCCGAAATACCTGTTCCCCGACGGCGCCGCGACCCTGGAAGCCGCGAAATTGTTGGTTAAAGACGGGTTCAAAGTTCTGCCCTACATCCATGCGGATCCCACCCTGGCCAAGAATTTGGAAGAAGTTGGCTGCGTCACCGTCATGCCCCTGGGCTCGGCCATCGGTTCAGGCCAGGGGATACATACCTTGGAAGAAGTGAAGATAATAATCGAGCAAGCCAACGTGCCCGTGGTGGTGGACGCCGGGCTGGCCGTTCCATCCGACGCCGCAAAGGCCCTGGAATTGGGCGCCGACGCCGTGCTGGTGAATACCGCCATCGCCCAGGCCGAGAATCCGGCGCTTATGGGTGAGGCGTTCAAACATGGCGTCGAAGCGGGAAGAAAGGCGTATTTGTCCGGCAGGATACCCGCGAGGCAAGGCGCAATTGCCAGCAGCCCCACTACCGATATGCCGCAACCGGCGGCCGCCAGAAGTTAGGGTTGGGCGGACTCGTTCGGGCACGGGATACCGGCCTGCCGAACCGGGGAGCGGCTCGTTTCGCTGGCGGCATTTATTGCAGGATGCCCTTTAATCCAATCTAATGGCACGGGCTTGATTTGACTCCCAACCTACCCATTCCGTGTCTCTGCCTGGTCACCGACCGGTCTTTCGCCGGTCCGGGCTCATTGGTTTCACAAGTGGTGCGTGCGGTGGAAGGCGGAGTGGACATGGTTCAACTCAGGGAAAAGGACCTTCCGGGCGGCCAGCTTTTGACGTTGGCGAATGCCATTAGGGACGCGATCCAGGGCAAGGCGCTTTTGGTCATCAACGATCGGGTGGACATAGCACAGATCGCAGGCGCATCTGGCGTCCAACTGGGCGAAGACGGACTGCCTGTGGTGTCGGCCCGCGCGCTGTTGGGACAGGAATACCTGATCGGCAGGTCGGTCCACACAATGGCTGGAGCCGGGCTTGCCGAAGTCCAGGGAGCGGACTTTCTGGTGGCCGGGACCATGTACGCTACTCGGAGCCATCCCGGTTCCGCCCCGGCGGGCCCCGCGTTGGTCCGGCAGATGGCCGAAAATTGCCAGCTGCCCATAGTCGGCATAGGCGGCATAACTCCAGAGAATCTCGGAACGGTGATTGAAGCTGGCGCCAGCGGCGTGGCGGTGATAAGCAGCATACTGGCGTCGGATCAGCCCCGAAGAGCTGCTGAGGAGTTGAAACAGGCATTGATTAAGGCCGTATCCGCGTTGGATAATAGACACATAATCAGGGAGACCGGGCGGAGCGGAGCGCCCGCGGGAGGCAATGACCAGGTATGATCAACCTGATGGTAAATGGGAAATCCAGGGAATTGGATAAAGCGGTTGATTTGGCCAGCTACCTGAATTCCTTCGGCCTGAATCTACAACATGTGGCCGTGGGCTATAACGGTGAAGTGGTGGCCAAAGACCAATTTCAGCACGTCAAGCTCAAGGAGGGGGATGTCCTGGAAATCGTTCGCCCTGTTGGCGGCGGTTAGGGCGTCAGGATTACTTTTCCTCGTGTTCCCCGATTGGACACGTGATCATGGGCTTTTCCAGCTTCAGTCATCGGCAGCACCAGGTCCACCACCAACTTGATCTCTCCATCCGCCATCATGGGCATTAGTTCAGCCATGGCCGATTGATGGTCCAGGGACCCCAACGGGGACCGGCTCATGCTCAATCCGATGACAGTGCGGTTGGCCGGTGTGATCTCTTCCGATTTCAGGCTGGCTGTTTGTCCCGAGCTGTTTCCGTAGGTCACCAGCCTGCCGTTGGAAGCGACGCACCTGATACTCTTCTTGAAGACCTCGCCGCCCACGCTTTCCAAGACTAGCTCCACTCCCTTTCCGTCGGTCTCCCGCAGCACTTCCTCTTCGAAATCTTGTTCCGTGTAGTTGATCGTTACGTCTGCGCCTAGGGACCGGGCCAATTCCAGCTTTTCTTCAGTGGATGCGGTGGTGATCACCCTGGCGCCCCAGGCTTTGGCCATCTGGATAGCCACTGTGCCGACTCCCGACGCTCCGGCCTGGATTAGGACCGTGGGTTCCCCGGCTGCATCTGCCCGCGGGTCTTCAATGTGTGGTAGGCGGTCAGCAGGACCACGGGCATTCCTCCCGCCTGAACGGGTTCGACCGTTTCCGGATAGGGGAAGGCGAAATTGGCATGTACGACCACGTATTCAGCCTGGCCTGCCGGTCCCATGGCCATGACTCGCTGGCCCACGTTCAACCACGTCACATCTTCACCCACCTCCACGATGGCGCCAGCGGATTCTATCCCTAGAAACTCGGACGGAAACCCCGATTCTCCCCAAGTCGTCGTTTTCTTAGCGACGATTGTCGATGTAAGAGTGGGTTCTTGAACCGTATTACAGATACTATCATGCCACATAAGACTATAATACGTCTGTCTGGCGTAGCGCGAAACCCGGCCAATGGCTTTCCGGCCAGACCTCTAGGGTGGTAGGGAGAGCCCCTCCGGAATGGCCGCCCTGCCGCCGCATGACGTCGGCGTAGTTGACCCCGGCGGAATCCACCTTGATCAACACCTGATGTGCCCTGGGCTTAGGCTGGTCGACTTCCTCCCAGCGCAGCACGTCAACGCCGCCGAATTCGTGTATCCGTAGTGCTTTCATGGAATGACCTCGGGTTTTAGCAATCAGCCGTCAGCGTTCAGCTTTGCCATTAACTGAGCCGCCTCAACTGGGGGGAATTTAGCACATCGGGGTTGATCACTCTGATCGGCTCGCCGCTGGCCAATCCGTTGATGTCTTCCACCACGCCGGCGTAAAAAGCACGGTAGCCTTCTTCCGTCACGTAGCCTTGATGGGGAGCGATAACAGTGTTGGATAGCTTTAGGAAGGGATGGTCATTAGGCAGGGGCTCCACATCGAATGTGTCCAAGCCGGCGCCGGCGATGGCCTTGCGCTGCAGGACATCAATCAGGGACGGTTCATTAATGATGGGGCCGCGGGAGATGTTGATCATGTAGGCGGTGGATTTCATCAATCCCAACTCATGGGCGCCAACCAATCCACGGGTCCGGCTGCTGAGCCGGAGGTGGATGGTGACGACGTCGGAATCGCGAAACAGGGTGTATTTGTCCACCAAAGTAGCCCCGTTGCTGGCGGCCAGTTCGGCGGTCATGTTCTGGCTCCAACCGATGAGGTTCATGTCGAAGGCCTTGCCAACTCGGGCGACCAGGGAGCCGATGTGACCCAGGCCCACCAAGCCCAGTGTCTTGCCCTTCAGACCCACGCCGATGGTTGTGCCCCAACTACCCTCACGCGTTAACTTGTCTTCCAGAGGAATCTGCCGGGCTAGGCCGAGGATCAACCCCCAGGTCAACTCGGTGGGGCCCTCGCCCGCCCCGGTGGTGCCGCAAAGGACTATGCCTAGCTCGGAAGCAGCCGCTTCATCGAATCCGGCGTTTCTGCCGCCGGTGGTTATCAATAGACGGAGTTCGGGCAGCCGCTCCAACAGAGTTCGGGGGAAGCCGGTGCGTTCCCGCATTCCCATCACCACCTGAAAATCCTTCAGCCGCTCGGCCAAACGGTCTTCATCGGCGATGTGGTCTTTGAAAAACTCCACTTCCGTTCCAGCGGGCAGGCTGGACCAATTAGCCAAGGACTCGGCCACTCCCTGATAATCGTCTAATACTGCAACCTTCACTAGGGAAAACCTCCATTTTTCTAGCCGGCAGTTTTGGGGCTGACTGCGGGGCCTCTGGCTTGAGGCCGGTTGTTGATTAGGGGGTGTTAAATCCCCCCAAACCCCCTTTGCAAAGGGGGTACGAAATGGACCATATTTGCTGATAGCTGATAGCTGATAGCTGATAGCTGATAGCTGATAGCTGATAGCTGATAGCTGATAGCTACTTGAACGCCGGCATTACCTCTTGGGTAAGCAGCTTCATACTGCGTTTGACCGCTTCTGGGGGAAGCAATCCTCCGGGATTGAGCTCCGCCGCAAAACCGCTCAAACCCAGCGTTTGTTGGAATTGATTCAGGCGGTCGATCACCCGTTCCGGGGTTCCGAATATCACCTTCGTCTCAAGTATGTCTTCGTAGCTGATGGCGGCTAGCCGCTCGGCGCGGCTCCGGCCTTCTTCGGGAGATTCGCTTCCCGCTCGTCCCGCGTTGTTCAGATACAACTGGCGCCGGCGCTCAAAGAAGGTCTCGATGCTTTCCCTGGGCTCTTCGAACGCTTCGGCCTCGGTGGCGGCTATGTATACCGGCACCCGGACGGAGATATCTCCGCTTACTCCGGGGTGTCCGGCCTCGGTCCAAGACTTGTGGTAGTCTTTCAGGCTGGTTTCCAGGTCCGTCACATCCATTCCGCGCATGGAAAGAAAAATGGGGAATCCTAGGTTTCCCACCCTGGCGAAACTGTCATTCTGGGTGGAGGCTAGGCGAATCGGGGGCCGGGGGCTCTGAAATGGAGCGGGCGAAACAGTGGCGTTGTCAATGTGGTTATACTTGCCGTGATAGGAGAAAGGTTCCCCCTTCCATGCTTCTATGATGATGTCCAGCGCCTCTTGGAAGCGGGCAGGACTCTCTCCGTAGGGAATGCCCATGATCTCGTAGGCGCGGGCGTTGCCGCTGCGTCCTACGCCAAATTCGAACCGCCCCTGGCTGATCTGGTCGACAGTCGCCGCTTCTTCGGCGATTCGCAACGGGCTGATCAGCGGCAGGACCTGCACGGCCATGCCCACCTTGAGCCGTTCGGTCCGGGTGGCGATTGAGCTTGCGACCACGATAGGGGCCGACATCACAGACCGGTTTGGATTGAAATGCGACTCCCCCAGCCAAATGGTGTCCAGACCGGTTTCCTCGGCCATATCCACCAATTCAAAAGCCTCTTGGAATATCTCAGCTTGGGTTGAGCCTTTGCGGCGGCTAAAGTCTAGAAAAACTCCGAAGTCCATGGTTTCCTCCTAGATGGGAATGGCGTGATGCAACCGCCGTGGTCGCGTATGGCGCCGGCGCGTTTTCTTCCAGCCCTGCCGGCGCCCGCATCAACACGGCGGTTGCTTCACTGCCTTATGCAGCCCCTGCGGTGTTCCTAGAGGTCTGGCCGGAAAGCCATTGGCCGGGTTTCGCGCTACGCCAGACAGACGTATTATAGTCTTATGTGGCATGATAGTGTCTGTAATACGGTTCAAGAACCCACTGTTACATCGACAATCGTCGCTAAGAAAACGACGACTTGGGGAGAATCGGGGTTTCCGTCCGAGTTTCTAGGTGTTCTTTATTGAAATGCGGGAAATACCTCTTTCCCGAACATTTCGATGGATTCCATCACCCGCTCATGGGGAATGGTCTCGGTTTGCATGATGAACAAGCACTGGTCCACACCGATGTCTTCGTACATCTTGATGTTTTTGATGCAGCTCTCGGGATTGCCCGCGATGATCACGCCCCGGTCGGCCAAGGTATTGGCGTCAAGCTGGGCGATGGCCGCCCGGGCCGCTCCGGGACCGGAGTCCAAGGACAGCCCCGCGTCTGCCGCTTGCTCTTTGTGGGCGTCATCCGACTGGCGCAGCCAGCGGCCAAAATCGGCCTGCAAGTGGTCTGGGACTCCGCCCCAGGCCTCCAGCAGCTCCTCATAGGCTCCGATGCGGCCCGCGATATAAGGCTTGTCCGGGCCAAAAAAGGTTTTCATTGAGGTGGCGGCCAACTCTTTTGCCTCTTGGTCGTCTTTACCGCAAAAACCGTGTACGTTATTGCCCCAATAGTCGTTGACGAACGCTCCGACGGGTTCGCAATCTTTGATGGCGTCCCGGTATACCTTTACATGCTCTGCCATGACGTCCACGGCGTAGGAAGCCGAGGACAAGACGCCGATTCCTTTTTGCGCCGCCAATCGGAAGCTCTCCGTCTGAGTACAGGCCAGATACATGCGGGGATGCGGCGTTTGGTAAATCTTGGGCAGGATTCGCCGGGATGGAACGTTCCAGAACTTACCTTCCCATGAGAACTCCCCGTCCGACTGCCAAATCTGAGGCAGCATGGTCAAAGACTCGTCCCACCGCTCTCGGGTCTCCCGGGGGTCTACTCCTTGGCCTACTTGCTCGTAGGCGTTGGAACGGCCTGTGCCAAACTCCACCCGCCCGTCGGTCAGTTGATCCACCATGGCCACTCTTTCGGCTATATGGATGGGATGGTGACTGGGCAGGATGGACACGCCAAAACCGATCCTGATGTTCTTGGTTCGCTGGCTCAACGCCCCGAAAAGCACCTCCGGGCAGGGTGATCCGGAAAAGCCCGTGAGAAAGTGATGCTCAACAAACCAGAGGTTGTCGAACCCCATCTGGTCGGCCAACTCACATTGGTCAAGGGTTTCCTTGTATAGACTGTTCCAGTCAATGTCGTTGCCTTCGTAGGCCCTCTGCGTTTCGAATAAGAGGCCGAACTTCATTCTCTTTCTCCTGATTCCGGCTATGTCGAACAAAGCGTTTAGGGGCGATTAGGCAGGTCTTCCAGCCTCCCGTAGCCCGGTCCGCTTGGCAAAGTATACCCCAATTCCTAGTCCGTCGAAACAGGCTCGCACAGGCGCGGGGCTTGACCGTCATTGACTCGCAGACTACTCTAGCGGTGACCGGAGTAAGTCTTGATTAAACAAGCCAACCTGACCGGCTGGGCATGCTTCAAAACATCAACCATCTGACCTGAGGCAACGTCCCAACGAGGTGAAACATGGAATCGTCAACTTTCGATGTGGTCATCATCGGGGGCGGCATCATTGGATTATCCACCGCCCTGCGTTTGAAGCAGGAGCAATACCCCAATTTGCGGATAGCGGTGGTGGAAAAGGACGACGGGCTAGCCAACCACCAGACTGGCCACAATAGCGGCGTGATCCATTCGGGGATCTACTACCGACCCGATTCCCACAAGGCCCGTTTTTGTGTGGACGGGGCTCAAGCGTTGCTAAAGTTTTGCGACGAGAATGAGATCGAATACCAGCAATGCGGCAAGGTCATCGTGGCCGGCCACGATGACGAACTGGGCCGGCTGGACACGCTCTACGAACGCGGCGTTGCCAACGGCGTCGAGGGGTTGGAGATTATTGGCCCCGAACGCCTCAAAGAGATAGAGCCCCACGTCTTCGGGATCAAGGCCCTCTGGGCGCCCAGCACCGGCATTGTCGACTACAAAAAAGTCGCTGCAGCCTACGCCAACCGATTCCAAGAGGCAGGCGGCGACATATTCACGGGCGCCGAGGTGCATGGAATTGAGCGGCATTCCGACGCTCTAACTATCAAAACCAACGGCGGGGTCTTGCAGGCGAAACATCTGATAAATTGCGCCGGCCTTCATGCCGACCGGGTGGCTGAGATGATGGGAGAAACCATCGACATCAGGATCATCCCGTTTAGGGGAGAGTATTACACCCTTGCCCCTGAGAGCCGGCGGTTGGTCAACGGCCTGATTTACCCCGTCCCGGACCCCAGGTTCCCCTTCCTGGGTGTCCACTACACCCGGAATATCCATGGCCAGGTGGAAGCGGGACCCAACGCGGTGATGGCGTTGAAACGCGAGGGATACCGCAAGTCCGACGTGGACCTGATGGACTCTTGGGGAACGCTGTCCTACCCCGGGTTTTGGAAAATGTCCATGAAATTCTGGAAGATCGGCCTGGGTGAGATGCATCGCTCCTACGTCAAGAGCGTATTCGTGCGCGACCTGCAGCGGTTGGTGCCGGAGATTCGCGCTGAAGATCTGGCGCCCGGAGGTTCAGGCGTGCGGGCTCAGGCGGTAGCGCGCAACGGCGCCCTTCTGGACGATTTCCACATCATCCAGGGAAAGGAAGCAGTTCACGTATTGAACGCACCGTCTCCCGGCGCCACTTCCTCTCTGGCCATCGGAAAATACATCTGCGACCTGGCGGCCGATGCGTTCGGCGAGGCATGAGGCGAATTTCCCGGCTGCGTATTTTGGGGTTTTTCGGCGTTATTCAAGGATAAGGCACAGGTATGTGGGCGATTTTCTTGCCCGAAAAAACGGTTGTAGGCCGGATACAATAATGTTGCTGCCTTTGACCACTCTGAGTATAATCGACGCGGCGCATTTGCCTAAGGGGTGGGCGTGGTGTCGATGCTGAAGGCCCAAGCGGGGCCGGATTATCCACAAGGGCAGGAACCTGTGGCTGACCTAGGGGTCCGATTGGGCGAATGGCAGGTCACTGAGGAATCGGTTCGCGATTACACCCGGGCCGTTGGCGACAGCCAGGACACGTACTTCCAAACCCGTCTTGCGCCTCCCCTTGCGTTGGTTGCCTGGACCTTGGGTAGTTTGCTCCGCCGCCTTGACCTCCCCTCCGGCGCCATCCATAGTCTCCAGGAAATGGAAACGCTAAGGGGCGTCGAGTTCGGAGAAAATATCACCGCTTTCGCGCAAATTGGCCAGCCTAGGCGAAGAGGTGATCTGGAGTTCATTACCACCAACTACACGTTGCGGGCAGCCGATGGAGAAGAAGTGTTGCGGGGCCTGAGCACCGTCTTAGTGAACCGGGGGACCATCCCTGAATCTCCGAGCCGGGAATCAAAGGACGCTCTGCCTACCGGACCTGAAAAGTCGGCGGTTTCACCGGGGCACAGCCTGCCGGTAGTGGACCGGACGATCAACCAAGATCAACTTGCCGCCTACGCCCAAGCCTCCGGTGACCACAACCCACTTCATCTTGATCCGGAATTCGCGGCGACCACCCAATTCGGAGGAATCATTGCCCACGGCATGTTAACCCTGGCATTGGTGTCTGAAGCGATGGGAAGGGCTTATGGCAGAGCATGGTTGGAGAGTGGGGCGCTAAAAATCAAGTTCAAGGGCGCGGCGTACCTGGGCGACCATCTATACACCCAATGTAATTCAGCCAAACAAGACGCGGTCGAAAAGGGGATTCGGGAGGTCTGCTCCGTCGGTGTGCTGGAGCGGGAGAGCCGCCGGGAGTTGGTTAGCGGGTCGGCATCGGTTATCGTTAGCGGCGAAAATTCGAGCCCATGATCCGGCCAAAATAATGGGAAGAGCGGGGGATAAAGCCATTCCGCCGGCGCGGCCGGTGGATTGACGAAGGGAACGAGCTATGTCGGTTAATGGAAGATCAGAAGAAAGTCCGGTCAGAGTGGCGGTTGACGCCATGGGTGGTGACTTTGGGCCGAGGGAAACGGTCAAAGGCGCAATTCAAGCGTTGAGCAACGACAAGATTGAGCTTCTGTTGGTGGGCGATCAGGAGCCGGTGCAGGCCGAATTGGACCAGTACGACACCACCGGCTATTCGGTTACGATCGTCCCTTCCGTGGATAAGATCGGCGACGACGAACATCCCATTCAAGCCCTGCGTCACAAACCCAAGGCTTCTATCTTGGTTACCACGAAACTAGTCAAATCGGGTGATGCCGATGTCGTGGTTTCCATGGGTTCCACCGGCGCTTCCATGGCCAGTTCCGTATTCCTTTTAGGATTGATGGACGCTCTAGAGCGCCCCTGCCTGGGCGGACCATTTTTGGGCGTCGCCCCAGGCACCGTCATGGTCGACGCGGGCAGCAACTTGGACTGCCGGCCCGCTCTCATGCTGAGCTTCGCGGCGTTGGGGTCGGTCTTCGCCCACCGTTTCCTGGGGATTGATAACCCTAGGATCGGCCTTCTCAGCGTGGGCGCCGAAGAAGCCAAAGGCAACAAACAGGTTCAAGAAAGCTACGCTATGCTGCAGGAAAGCCATCTCAACTTCGTGGGCAACGTCGAGGGCATGGACTTCTTCACGGGCCGGGCGGACGTCATAGTCTGCGACGGGTTCGTGGGGAACATCCTAATGAAATTCGCCGAAGGATTGGGCGGAGCCCTTTCCAAGTTTGTTCAGGAACGCCTGGCGGGTTCTCTTCCTTCCCATGAGTTGGCCAAGATCAGCGATGATTTGTGGGAAACGACCAACATGCCTAGGACCATGGGCGGCCCCCTATTCGGGGTAAATGGCGCGGTGGTCCTGGGTCATGGCTCGTGCGAGGCCAGCGGCGTCGCCGGCGCGATTCATACCGCGGTGAGGTACTTCCGCGTGGGCCTGGTGGACAGTATGAAGGAAGAACTCTCGCAGATACATCGGAATCAACAAAATGGCCAGCAGCCGGCGCCGGAGGGCCAACCGGACTCCGCCAAGGTTGAGGCCAAGAACTAGGTGTCCGGGACTTTTGAGGGTGAGGCAGACGAAGTGACATCGGCGGACTCGGACCGGCAGGTAGCCCTGGTTACCGGAGCATCTCGCGGGATAGGCGCCGTAATCGCGTGCCGCCTGGCCGCTGCGGGGATCCGCGTTGGCGTGAATTACAACACAAGTGAAAAAGCCGCCGCCCAGGTGGTTGAAGATATCATCGCCGCCGGCGGAGAAGCTTGCCTCGTGGAAGGCGACGTTTCTCAAGACGAACCAGCTCACCAAGTCGTCAAAACCGCTTTCGATCACTGGGGCCGCCTAGACATCCTGGTCAATAACGCCGGTATCCACCGGGACCGGCTCCTGCTGCGTATGGCGTCAGAAGACTGGGACCAGGTGATCGACGTTAACCTCAAGGGCGCTTTCCTCTGCACCAAATACATCATGCCCCACCTGATCAAGCAACGGCGGGGGCGCGTCGTCAACATCTCTTCCGTGGTTGGGCTCAGCGGCAATCCCGGCCAGGCCAACTACGCAGCAGCCAAGGCTGGCCTCATAGGATTCACCAAATCGGTGGCGCGGGAGGTCGCATCCCGCAACATTACGGTGAACGCGTTGGCCCCGGGCTTCATCACCACCGGCATGGTGGAAGACCTGCCGGAGGAGACCCAAAAGCAGATCCTAGCCCGCATCCCCATGGGCCGGTTCGGCGCCGCTGAAGACGTGGCATCGGCGGTCCAGTTCCTCTGTAGCGAAGGCGCCGGCTACATCACCGGCCAGGTTTTGACCATTGACGGCGGCCTGATAGCCTGACGGCCGTCGGCGGTTCACACATGGTCTAGTCAACGGCGTAGGGGCGCACGGCCGTGCGCCCCTACGCCGTTGACCAGCTCGGCGACAAAGGAGCCGTGTTCGATGGGGTACACGGTATTCAGCGCCCCCAATTTGTCAGGCGAGGTCAACCTACCAAGGAAATCCCACGCAATACCGATTGGGAGGCTACATGGCAACCGCAGAAAAGGTCACCACCCGTTTTCGCCGGCTCTTATCTCAGCCGGAGATAATCGTCGCTCCCGGCGCCTACGATTGCCTGACCGCCCGGATAATCGAGCAAGCGGGATTTCCGGCCGTGTATATGACAGGCGCGGGGACTTCGGTGGCGCGGCTGGGCCAGCCGGACCTGGCGCTGGCGACCATGACGGAAATGTTGGATAACGCCGCGGCCATCGCTGAAGTGGTGGATGTCCCCGTCATCGCCGACGCCGACACCGGCTATGGCGGAGTGCTCAACGTGGGCCGGATGGTTCGGCAATACGAACGCACCGGGGTGGCGGCCATCCACATCGAAGACCAGGAATCGCCCAAACGGTGCGGCCACCTGGACAACAAAAGAGTCATTCCCGCCACGGAAATGGTCCAGAAGATCCACGCCGCCACCGACGCCCGGGCCGACGGCGATTTCACCATCATCGTCCGCACCGACGCATTGGCGGTGACCGGGTGGGACGACACCATGGAGCGTTGCGGCGCCTATGTGGAAGCCGGCGCCGATGTCTTGTTCGTGGAGGCCATCCGAAGCCGTGAAGACGGGCAAAAGATTGCCTCCAGTTTCGATGTCCCTCTGCTCTACAACTTCGTGGAGACCGGTAAATCCCCACTGATACCGGCGCCCGAATTGCAACAGCTGGGATTCAAGCTGGTGATATTCCCCGCCAGCGCGTTGATGTTGGTCACCCGCGCCGTGGCGGGCCTGATGCATGAGATCAAACACCATGGCACTACGGAGCACATGATGGACGGAATGGCTAGCCTGGAAGATTGTTTCAACCTGGTGGGCATGGCCGATTTGTTGGCCCAAGACGCCAAATACGCCGGTCAAGCGGCTGCCATTTAGGCAGTCCCTCTTCAACAGGTCCATAACCGCGAAGAATAGTACGTTTGTACCTTTCGCCCGTGATGCGGCTCTCCATACAATGGTCATGCAGCCAAAATTAGCGTGGCCTGCGGGAGGGAACCATCATCCTAAAGACTGCATCATCCAGATGGCTGGCCGGGATAACCCTGGCTATCGTGGTCCTGGTGGGGGTCAGCTTGATCATCGCCTTGATGGACCGCCAGGGAGAACCGGCTCTGCTGCCCGAAGGCTCCCCTGAAGGGACGGTGCACCGGTATCTACTGGCTATTGAAGAAGGGAAAACCGAGGCGGCGTACAGTTATCTAGCCCCCGAACTCCAGGAAACCTGCGACGTTCAACATTTCCGCGATTCCCAACGCGGCATTCGCCGAGACGGTTTTAGCGGCGGTTTCCCGGAATCAGAAGACCTTCGAGTGACGCTCCTCAATACCTTGGAAATAGAAGACCGGGTGGAAGTGAACGTCCGCATCACCCGTTTCCGGGTATCGCCTCCGTTTGGCTCCGACGAATATTCCCACCATCAGCGGTTTGTGCTGGAGCAGACCGGTGACGCATGGTCGTTTGTTGAGCCGCCGTGGCCGATGACGTGGTGCCCCAAGGCCGAACTACCACCCGAGCCCGTAAAAGTGCGCCCGTAGGGTTGAATAGGTAAAGGTGTTGCCGATGGGATTGATTTTTGGCATTGCAGCAAGTTTTTTCCCGTTGCTCGTGCTAGGGGCAATCATCGCCGGGGCGATGGTGATGATTCGCCGTCGGCGAAATGACGAGGTAGACCCGGGAATCGGGACCCTCAAGAGGTTATATTTTTACGGCATCTCATTTGCCGCTTTGATGGCCTTGGCAACCGGCTTTTATCTGCTTATCGACTCCGCGGGAGACGCCTGGTTGAAAAGGGACGTTTTTTTCCGCGGCCAATCCCAGCTGGCTTTAGGATTAGCCTTGGCTCTGGTGGGAGCGCCGATCTGGTTGTTCCATTGGGCTTTGGCCAACCGGGCGGTCAAACAGATTCCCTGGGAGACCCAAGCCTTGGCCCGGCGGCTGTACCTGCACCTGGTGTTGGCTGTTTCCGCCGCCGGAGCGGGCGTCGGGTTTGTGTTCCTCTTCCGCTGGTGGTTGGGCGCCGGCGAGTTTGATGGGCTGCACATCGCGCTGCCATTGGTTTGGGGCCTGGTCTGGGCGTTCCACTGGCGACAACTCGACCTGGAAAAACAGCATTATTCAGCCGAGGACGCAGTGAGACCGCTGTACGTGTACGCCGCCTCACTGGCCGGCTTAGTAATGCTATTGGTGGGCATGGGGGTCATGTGGAATCGTGTTTTCCTTTCTGCCTACGATGCGCTATTCGCTACCGAGTTGCTCGTGTCCACCAGCCCCGTCTTATGGAACATCGTAACGAAGACTGCCTTGGCCGTGGCGGTGACGGGAGGCGTCTTCTGGTGGTGGCACTGGCGCCAAGCCACCAGGGCACAGGGGTCTCGAGGTTCTTCTAGGGCATACACAGCCACGGACATTCGCCAGGTTTACCTGTACGTCTTCGCCATATTGGCCGGGTCCGCCACGGTCGTAGTGTCCCTCAGCATAGTCCTGTTCCGGCTGCTTTCGTGGTGGTTCGGACAACCGGGCTTCGCTGCTGCCGACGATTATTTCAGATTCCTGCCCAGCGCTTTATCGGCGCTGGTGGCCGGATGCGGGCTTTGGGGTTACCACTGGGCGGTGGCGCAACAAGAATCCCGTGCCTCAGGGAAGCTCCCGGAGGCACGGCGGGTGTACCGCTACCTGGTGGCTGCGGTGGCGTTGGGGGCTTTGGGCGTGGGCTTAGTGGCGTTGCTTGGCGTGGGAGCGGGCTCCGTCCTTCCCTTGGGCGGAGACGAGCTTGCCGGCTCAAGATGGTGGCGCGGCCAACTGGCCCTGGGCCTGACGCTGCTGGCGGTGGGAGGTCCACTCTGGGCTTATCATTGGTTCGGAGCCCAACGCGAGGCTGTCTTGGGAGGAATAGAGGAGTTGGCGGCCTTGCCTCGCCGGGTGTTCGTCTATTTTGTGTTCGGCGTGGCCGTTCTCATAGGCTTGGGAAGCTTGATCACGGTTTTGTTCCTGGTGCTAAAAGGTGTGTTGGAGGCGGACTTCTCCATCGCCATCTTCCAAAACGCCAAGCTCCCTTTGGGAATGGCGTTGGTTGCCGGGGCGATAGGGGTCTATCATTGGCTGGTATTGCAGGAAGACCGCAGAGCGCTGGCCGATGCGCCGGGCGAAACCGGTGATGATATTAGGGCGCCCAAAAACGTCATCGCCTTGGTTCCCGGAGCGGCCCAACCGGTGATCCGCCGGTTGGAGGCGAAATTGGGAACTGCTATCCGGATGTGGCAACGGCTGGACACTGGGGGAATGGTCCCCGACCTGACCGATGAGGAGTTGGACGATGCCCGCCGCCGCATCGGGGATGCTCCTGGCGAACGGATCTTGCTCACCATGGACGCCTCGGGCATCAACGTGGCGCCCTATCGAGAAGCTTAGACCGGACACTGGGATTGACCGGTATGGCCAGTATTTTGCCTGCCACGGTTGCCGGAATTCGAAGGATCGAACCGGAAAATTTGGCTCAACGGGGGAGACGTGGCCAACGTAGTTCTGGTGGTGGACATGGTCAAAGGATTTCTAGAGCCGGGACACAATTTGTACTGTGGCGACGATTCTCGAAACATCATACCCAACGTCAAAACGATGTTGGAGCGGGAACGGGGCGCCGGTTCCCAAGTGTTGTTCATCTCCGACCACCACGACCCCGACGACCTGGAGTTCCAGATTTTTCCCGTGCATTGCGTCAAAGGAACCGAAGAGCCGGAAGTAATTCCGGAATTACAAGAGTTCGTTACGGGGAGCAATGTGATCCACAAAAACCGGTATAGTGGATTTTTCAATACCGATTTGGATCAGCGTCTGAAAAACTTGAACCCCCAAAAGGTGATCATCTGCGGAGTGTGCACCGACATCTGTGTGCTGCACACGACCAGTGACGCTCGCAACAGGGATTACACCGTGGAAGTGCGGGCCGACTGTGTCGCCACCTTCGACCCCGGCGCCCACACCTGGGCATTGGGGCACCTTGAGAAAATCTTGGGGGCCAGCGTTGTTTACCAGGCGGATTAGCAGGGGATCGGCCCGTGTCTCCGGCGGAATCGAGCACCGCCGCTCCGATTGGTCTAGTGGCCTTTAGTCTCGTGGCCCTGCCCCGCAATCGACAAACTTTCACCTAGAAGGTCCGAAATCTCACCTAGTTGGGCGATTTACATCCATCACTACCCCATATAACGTCAGATGTGCGCTATCAAACACGACGCGACTTAGGCGGTGAAACGATGGAATTACGGCTCAGAAGCTGTCAAAAATACAAAGGGGATCTTATCCTGGGGGATGATGAATGGAAGTGCTTGCAGTGCGGGCGCTATTACTATCCCGATCTCCCAGCCGCGGTGGCCGCCGCCGCGTTAAAGCCGCCCCGAAGAGAAACCCCCCGGCGCTATCGCAAAGATGACCTGCCAGTTGAGGAAGAGGTCTTGGCCATTGCGAACCGGAAGTAAAAGTTAGCGGCTTCTAAAGATAGGGCGGACTATCGGACACCACTTTATAGCGAGCCGGCGAAACCGGCGTGAACATTCGATCTCGGCCATCATGCCTATCGAAACATGAGAAATATCTTCGCGAGCGCCCATCGGCTGATTCAAGGGGTCTTTTCCGATGGCCGAATCGATCCTTAGATACGGCTCAGGGTGTCCATTGCTTGAAATGTTTAACGAACCAATGAGGCCATGCTTTGGGCTACAAGAACCAACGGCCACACACGGTCTACTATTATTAGCCCCATTCTTACCTTTTTTCACCCTATGGGAGAATTGCATTGTGCCGTACAAGCAGCTAACCTAAATTGTCGGCCTCAAATTGACCGGGTTCATTTTGGTGGACTCTTAAATCCTTGACGGGATGGATGGCGAGACGGCCTAAACCGTTGAATCAGCGTCGAATCGGCGGCCCGGCAGGGCGATTGAACCCGGAAAGCAGGAAGTCTCGTAGTTGTGGAAGTCTTATATTATGGAGAAGTCTCTTGATATGACGGAATCTCAACCTGTTTTGGCCGGCTTTCTTTTGGCTATAACGGCGATCGGTCCTTCGTACCCAGCATTTGGCGGCTTCGAGTAGCGGAGGGTCGTGTTAATGTTACGGATCCTATTCATTTTTCTGCTGATGCTGGCGGTGTTTCCAGCTGCTTCGGTATTAGCTCAGGACCCGCCCCCGCCCCCCCCCCCGGCGAGCATCTTCATCCAACCGATCCGCGAAGCCCCCGGCACCCCTGTCACAGTGCAGGGGTCGAACTTTGCTCCAAACACCTCTGTCAGCATTACGTATGGCAACACCACCGTAGCAACGGTCAGTACAGGAAATGGGTCGTGGACCCAGAGTTTCGTAGTGCCCAAGTCGCCGCTGGGCTCGCATACTGTCAAGGCTGGGACGGTCAGCGCGACATTTACCGTTACTTCCAGTGTTTTTGTCTCCATATCCCAGGGAAAGGTGGGGTCGCAGGCGACTGTGAGGGGTGACGGGTTCTCGGCTAACCAAGGAGGAATAACGGTCGCATTCGATGGCGAGGAGGTAGGTACGGCGTCAGCCGACTTTTTGGGATCGTTTACCACTACTTTCGTTGTCCCGCCCCGCCCACGAGGCACCTATCAGGTTCAGATCGGAAGTTCATCCATCCAAAACTTCACAGTGATTTCGTCGTTGACCTTATCCCCATTCACCGGCCCGCCCGGCACAACAGTTGACCTAATCGGTTCGGGCTTTAATGCCGATTCGAACCTTAGCATAACCTTCGAAGGTAAAATCGTCCGTCCGATTTCAGTAGATAGCCAAGGGTCGATTACTACCACTTTTCAAATTCCAGTTGCGGCGGGTGGCCCCAGAATGATAGGTGTTTACCATCCTTCTCGAGGCAGCACTCAAAAAACATTTACCGTCACACCGACGCTTTCGCTGGACCGCCTCAATATCGCTCCAGGGGGTTCCCTCACCGCGACCGGATCGGGTTTTGCAGCAAACGAAAGGGCAATCACCGTCACGATAGATCAAACACCGGTGGCCACCCGGATCTTGGCGGACATCAACGGCTCCTGGACCACCTCCCTGATCGTCCCCTCCCTCCCTTCCGGTTCACATTCGGCGCGTGCCTCGGGTTCACTGACTCCCGTGTATAAGGTACCCCCAGTTACACTGACTCTTGGCGCCGGACTGGACCTGGAACATTCAAGCGGCCCTCCTGGAAGTGTTGTGGAGGCCCGTGGTTCCGGGTTTGCTCCTAGTGAAAGCATCACGATCACCGCCGGCAAAGGTTTGACCGAGTTCGCCGCCACGGCCAACTCAAGAGGCGTCTGGACAGCCAACGTTACGATCCCACCGGCGCCGACGGGCCGTTTGACCATCCAGGCCTCTAGCGCCGGGAACGTACCGGTGGAAACCGATTTTACCGTTACGCCCTCCATTTCCATCATTGGCACCGGGGGCGAGCCTGGCTCGTCAATCACCGCTATGGGCTCAGGTTTCGGCGCCAATGAGGTTGGCATCGCCGTTACCTTGGACCAAGCGCCGGTGGCCACCGGCGTCGCCGCCAACGCCGAAGGTTCATGGACCGCCTCATTTACACTGCCTTCGCTTCCCACCGGGTCCTACACCTTGCTGGCCTCCGGGTCCTTGACCGCGTCCTCTAGTATTTCCGAGGTCATTGTGGCTGTGAGGGCTGATTTGACTCTGGAACGCTCCAGCGGACCGCCGGGGACTGAGATCAGTATTAGAGGAGCCGGATTCAAGTCTGGCGAAAGAGTCACGGTCACCATGGGGCAAAGCACAGCCAACACCATCGTGGTGGCGAATAACGAAGGGATATGGACAGCTAATATAATTATCCCAGCTATGCCCAGGGGCGTGCTTGCGATACGAGCTTCCGGCGCCAGCGGCCAACAGATGGCCGCGGATTTTACGGTGATCCCCGGAGTTTCACTTTCTCAGGCGACCGGTTCTCCCACTTCTTCACTGGAGATCAAGGGGCTAGGCTTCGGGGGAGGTCGGGCGATTTCTATCAAGTTTGAAGAAACTGATGTAACATCTTCGACCGCTAACGCCCAAGGATCGTGGTCCGCCAGATTCCCCGTCCCGGAATTTCCAGCCGGCGCATATTCAATCACTGTTGTAAGCCCAGGAGGCGAGGTTAGGGTCCCGTTCCGCGTAACGCCCTCCATCGTTCTCAGCGATTCCCATGGTGAACCGGGGGCCTCTGTCGATCTTGCCGGATTTGGATTTGCGCCCAACGAGAAAGGCATATCTGTCACGTTAAACGAGACCCAATTGGTTTCGGGGATTTCCGCCGGCCAAGAGGGATCTTGGCGGGTCACCTTCACTGTCCCTTCGTTTCCGTCGGAGTCTTACACGATCGAGGCTTCGGGGCCTCAGACCTCAACCGGCAGCTTGCCTGATGAGATCATTACAATCGCTCCTCGCCTGACTGTTAGCCCGGCCAGCGGGACGCCGGGTTCGGTTATTAATCTGACCGGCAGCGGTTTCCGATCTCAGGAGCGGGATATCCTCATCAGCTACGATGGGATTCCCGTTGCGACAGTGCTGGTCACCGATGCCCGGGGAGGATTCACCGCCTCCTTCACCGTGCCGGAGTCGACTTCGGGCCTGCACTTCATCAGCCACACCGGCGCCGTTTCCCTGGCCGCCGGTGGTTCCGAGGCCAGCTTCCAAGTGGTGCGCGGGATATCCCTTGATGACGCCCAAGGCGCACCGGATTCCTCCGTAAGCATCAGCGGTTCGGGCTTTGCCGCAAATGATCCTCTGATCTCGATCGTCTACGACGGAGATCAAGTGCTTGCTGAGGTGTTGGCGGATCCTCAGGGGTCGTTCACCACGTCCATCCTAATCCCGCCCTCGCCGGCGGGGTCCCATTTGATTCAAGTCACCGGGTCGGACTTTGGTTCAACAACAAACCCGGAGTTGGAATTCAGCGTCACCCAGACCATTGCCCTCAACGTTTACGCGGGAAATGTGGGACAAGGCGTAGAGGTTGCGGGGCTAGGCTTCGAAGCGGCGGCGCCGGTGACACTAACTTATGATGATGAGGCTTTGGCGATTTCCGCCGTGGCGGATGCCTCGGGTAGTTTTGTCCTCGAATTTCCAATCCCAGCATCGATTCACGGCGACCATACCATCAAGATCAGCGATGAAGCCGGCCATGAGGTCCAGGCGGCTTTCTCGGTCGAGAATACTCCACCGGGCGTAGCCACTCTGATCGGCCCAGAAAACGGTGCTCGAGGGGGCATTTTGGGGGGATTTCGCCCCGCGCTAAGTTGGCGCCCGGTCGACGATGACAGCGGCGTCACCTATGAGCTGCAGGTTGCCACAAGCTTAGAGTTCACAAATCCCATTGTCGAGAAGCTTGGTCTGGTCAAACCCGCCTATGAGCTAACGGAGCAAGATGCCTTAGCCCGGGGCGCCTATCATTGGAGAGTGAGAGCTGTGGACGGGGCATCCAATGAGGCGCCCTGGTCCGATACATTCGCGGTCAAGTCCGGCCTCATCGCCCCGTGGCTGTTGGCGCTGATAATGCTGGGAATGATCGTTGCCGGCGGTGGCGGATATTTTTATTTCAATTCCCGCCGAACACGCATGGACCGGGATGTAGTCTTTCCCGCGCTGGCCCGGGATGTGGCGGTTGGGCCGGCCCTGCCGGAGCCCGGGCCCAAACCCGCTCCAGCTCTGCGGGCGCCCTTCCGTCTCGCCTTGCCGGCCCCTTCCCGCCGCCGGCGGTCCCGCACGCCTGAAGAGCAGGCCCACCTGCAATTGGTGCTAGATTTCATGCGGTCGCTGCCTCTCATCCAACTGACATCGGATCTGAAGTGGTTGGATGAATTAATGGACTCCGTAGGGGGCGGCACTGCCGATGTGTACGAGCAGATTTTGCAAGGCCAGTTAGACTTGGGCTATCAGCCTGAGTGGCTTAGGCACCCCACCTATGCGGAGGTTCAGCGAATCCTCGAGGGTCACGAATTCCTCCAACGCTTAGACGAGTACATACAGGCGGTCAGCGACATCGCGGTGGATACGGTCTCTCTCATCAGACAAGTCTACGAGGATGTGGCTGGAGCGTTGCCCGAGGAGACTCAGACGGTTGAACAATGGCGGTTCGACTTGGCGGTGGTGCAGCATGCGTTAGGCTGGTACCGAGGCACCTACCTGAGGCAGGCTTCCACCAGGGATTATCTAACTGTGCCGGTAACGGAGTCTGATGGCGAATCCCTAGTGTCCCTGCACGGGGATGAGACCACCCCGTTCCCGGGACGGCTTATTGGGGATTTGAATGAAGATGAGGCACTGGTCTACCGGGACTTGCACATCCAGATGAGGGCCAACTATACGAATAGCGAAGAGGCCCGCTTGTTGGCGGCCAGAATGGTTTCCGTCGACCTTTTGCGAGATGAGTTGCTCAAGAACCTGTCGGAGTTGGACCAGACGGCCTAGGATTCCGGGCAAACGGTCAGGTAATGGCTTCGGCGATGACCAACACGACGACCTCTTCATCGGTCAATCCCAATAGGTCTCGCAGAACCTCTTCGTTGTGCTGGCCCAGCACCGGCGCCGCCGACCTGGGACCGCTGTCGTAACCGCTGATACGGAACTGGTGGCCGGGGTATGGGATCGTTCCCATTTCTTGATGGTCGAGGTTTCGGAAAAACCCCCTGTGGGCCAATTGGGGGTCCTGCTGCAGGTCGCTGCTCCTCTCCACTATGCCAGCGGGCACACCCTCCGATACCAAAATGTCCATCACCGCTTTTGGCGGCCTGGTTTGGGTCCACTCGCCTAACAATTTTTCTATCTCGTCCTGATGCGCCAGGCGGCCCGCCGCTTCATCGAATCTTTCGTCTTTGGCCCAATCGGGTTCCCCTATGGCCCGGCGCAACCCGGCCCATTGCTGGTCGTTCTCCACGGCTATGGCGCACCACTGGTCTTCTCCTTGGCAAGGAAACGCCCCATGAGGGGCCATATAATCAGACCGGTTGCCGTTACGAGTGGCCGCCCGGCCGTTGGCATTGTAATCGATCAATTGGGGCGCAAGAAACTGGAGGCCCATTTCTAATTGGGAGGCCTCGATGTATTGGCCCTCGCCCGTCCTCCGGCGGTGGTCCAGCGCGGCCATGATGGTTGCGGCTAGGAATCGGGGAGAAAGGGTGTCGGTATAGGCCGTCCACGGACCGTCGGGGGCAAGGTCCGGCCATCCAGTGATGTCATAATAGCCCGCAATTGCGCCGCCGTGGAACCCGAAACCGGCAAAGCCGGCGGCGGGTCCGGTCTGCCCCATCAGGCGAGTACTCGCCATGATTATCGACGGGTTAAGGGAACGGGCGGTCTCATAGCCGATGCCCATCCGGTCCACGGTGCCGGGGGTAAAACTTTCGGTAAAAACGTCGGCCCAAGCGATCAGGCGGCGAGCCACGTCGACCCCAGCCGGATTTTTCAAGTCCAATGTGATCCCGTACTTGGAAGTGTTGTAATCAGCGAAAAATTGGGTGCGGTCAGGGCCAGTCACACCGTCTTTGAAGGGCCCCGCGGCCCGCAATATGTCGAGAGGGTTGTTGGCTTCCACCCGCACCACGGTCGCCCCGTGGTCGGCCAGGTATTTTGTCGTTGTGGGCCCCACGGCAACCCAAGAAAAGTCGGCGACCTTGATTCCTTCAAACGGGAGTGTATCTGGCATCTGAACCTCTATCCCTCTTTTGACCTTAGGCCTGGCCCGAAGCGGCGGCGATCTGACTCGTGGACAATCCCAATAGGCCGCTCAAAACCTCTCCAGTGTGCTCGCCCAACCGGGGAGGCCAGCGGCGAACCTTCATTGGCGTTCCACTGAGGTTGGCGAATATGCCGGGGGCCTGCGCCTCCTGTCCATTGGGCAACGGCGCCGTAAGCCAAAACCCGCGCTCCTCCAAGTGCCGAAACCGGGTCAAGTCCTCAATATTGTTAACCGGAGCTATGGAGATACCTTCGGCAAGCCCTTGCTCGAGTAATTGGTTTTTGGTTTTGTCCCGAGCATACCGGCTGATTGCGTCCAGTATCTCGTCAAGTGTGTGGGCCACGGGCTCTCCCTGGAGCACCTTGACGAGGTACATGGACCAATCTTCGGCCGTGATCCAATCCTGGGGAACTATTCCATCTTCGACCCACCACTCAACGAACTTGACCAACGCCTTTCCGATGCCGGCTATAACCACGTAGCCGTCGGCGCATTCGTGGACCAAACGCATTGTGATGGTTCCCAGTTGTATAGAATTGCCGCCCCGGTTGAAATCCCGGCCTTGGACCGAATGAGCGACCATACCTTGCAGCATGGTCCAGGTCATTGCCGTTTGGGCGGAAACGTCCGCAAACTGGGCTTCGCCGGTGCGCAGCAACAGAGCATGGGCGGTCAAGGCGCCCACCGCGGCTTCCACCGACGCATGGAGCCACGCCTGGGGCACAGATAGGCGCACCGGAGGACGGTCTGGATGCCCCTGCAGGCTCATGGGGCCGCCCATGGCCGCCAACAGTCAGATCGCTGGCGGGAAAATCCGCGTAAGGGCCATCTTGGCCAAACGGGGTTATCGCCACGTAAACGATGCGAGGATTGGCCTGGCGCATGGCTTCAAAACCGATCCCCTTGCGGTCCATCTCACCGGGCCGGGCCGATTCGATGATGAAGTCGGCCTTTTCCGCCAGGGAGAACAAGGCAGTTCGGCCGGCATCCGTGTCCAAGTCAAGACAAATGCTGCGTTTGTTGCGGTTGAACGCGAAGTATTGGAGGCTTCGTTCCGCCTCTGGACCATCTTCCAAAAACGGCCCCATCGACCGGCTTGAAGAGCCACCGGGCGGCTCCACCTTTATGACATCGGCGCCCAGGTCGCCCAGGATCATACTGGCCAACTCACCGTGGTCGTCTGTCAGGTCCAAAACGGTGTATGGGCTTAGCATGTTCGGAAACCCCAAATCGAAGTCAGCGGATTATAGCACGGCGCAGGTACGTCAAAGGCGCCGGTTTTCCTTGCTGTATTCAGAAGGGCCGGGGTATCATGGACACATTATACTTCATCCTGCATCGTTGGTTAATCGGTTGGTTAATCGTCTTGTTTGAGCAGGGTTCGGGCGGAGGGTGGAGTGGTGGTCTCAAACCATTTACCAAGGCAATTCTTGGGTGTGAGGGCGCATGCTGTATAAAAGCTACCGATACTCTCAGTGGGACGGCACGCAACATATTTTCGACCTGGATGCTGAAGCTTTGATGGACCAGCTCTCCGACGAGGTCCTGAAACAGGGTGACGTGATGCGGGCCATGCGCGGGATGTTCCGCCAGGGATTTCAAGACAGGGAAGGCCGGCAGATGCCCGGCCTCAGGGACCTGATCGAGCAGCTAAAGAACCGCCGCCGCCAGCAAATGCAGCAATACAACATGGATTCTGTTGTGGATGACCTCAAGGAGAAGCTGGACGAAATCCTGAATATCGAGCGTTCGGGCATTGACCGGCGCTTGGAAGACGCCCAGCAACAGGTTCAAAGCGCCGACGGCGATGACCGGGAACAGAAGGACAGCCTATACACATTGCTGGAGCAGAGGGCCAAGCGTAATCGGGAAAAGCTGGACGATCTGCCCGAAGGGATGGGCGGCCAGATCAAAGAATTGATGGAATATGATTTCATGGATCCCGAGGCTCAGCAGAAGTTCCAGGAATTGCTGGATATGCTGAAGACCCAGATGGCTCAAAATCTTTCCCAGCAAATGCAACAGCAGATGGAGGGGATGTCGCCGGAGCAGATGGCGGCCACCAGGGAGATGTTGCGCCAACTATGCCAGATGATGCGCGACAAGATGGAGGGCAAGGAGCCTGATTTCGAAGGGTTCATGCAGCAGTTCGGGCCCATGTTCGGACCGAACCCTCCGCAGAGTTTTGACGAACTGATGGAGCGGTTGCAGCAACAAATGGCCCAGATGCAATCCATGATGGAGAGCATGTCTCCGGAGACGCGCCAAGAGATGGAAGACGCCATGGCGGCCGCGCTGGACCCCGAAACGCGCGCGGCAATGTCCGAATTCGCCTCCATGATGGAAATCATGATGCCCATGGACGAGTTACGCCGCCAGTACCCGTTTTTGGGCGACGACAGCTTGACCATGGACCAGGCGATGGATCTGATGCGCCAGTTGCAAGAGAACGACCAGCTTGAGCAGGCCCTTCAAGAGGCCATGCGATCGGGAAACCTGGACGGCATAGACCCCGACAAGCTGGCTGAGTTGTTGGGAGACGACGCCAAGCGCGTCTGGGAGCAGTTGGATCAATTGCGTCAGATGCTCAAGAATGCGGGCTACATCACCGATGACGACAAGTTCGACCTGACCGCGCGGGGTATCCGGCGCATCGGCCAGAAGGCCCTGAGGGAGATTTTCACCCATTTGAAGAAGGACCGGCTGGGCAGCCACATGATGGAAACACGGGGCGCAAACGGCGACGTTTTGGGCGAGACCAAGCCATACGAGTTTGGCGACCCGTTTCAGTTGGACCTACAGGCCACGGTGAAGAACGCCGTCTTGCGCCTAGGCCCCCAATTACCGGTGCGGCTGAAGCCAGAGGACTTCGAGATATACCGCAGCGAGCACATGACCAGGACAGCCACGTGCATCCTGTTGGACCAGAGCCGGTCCATGGGATTGTTCAATAACTTCCAGGCCGCCAAAAAGGTCACCCTGGCGCTTATGTCGTTGATACGCACCCAATACCCCCGTGACGTCCTCTATATCATCGGGTTCTCCGATTACGCCAAGGAGATAAAAGAGGAGGAACTGCACAAAGTCAGCTGGAACTCCTGGGTCTCTGGCACCAACCTGCATCACGCCTTGATGCTGTCACGGAAGTTGCTGGCCAAAGAGAAGGGAGGCACAAGGCAGATACTGGTCATCACCGACGGCGAGCCCACGTCGCACCTGGAGGGAGACCAGGCCTACTTTGCTTATCCGCCGAGCTACCGCACCGAGCAGGAAACCTTGAAAGAGGTCAAACGGTGCACCCAAGAAGACATCATGATCAACACCTTCATGCTGGAGAATTCCTACCAACTGGTGAATTTCGTCGACCGGATGACCCGCATCAACCGCGGACGGGCTTTCTACAGCAGCGCCGATAATCTTGGCGAGTACGTCCTGGTTGACTATGTGAACAACCGCCGCAAGAAGGTCACCGCCTAAGAGGATCCGTCCGTACCTGAGTCATTAGTTACGCCGGGGAGCGTCCGTGGCTGGACCTAATTTCATCAATATTGCCCACAGGGGAGCGTCGGCCTACGCGCCTGAAAACACCTTCGCCGCGTTCGACAAGGCATTGGCGTTGGGCGTGACTCACGTGGAGTTCGACGTGCATTTTTCGTCCGATGCCCATATCGTTGTCATCCACGATGACACGTTGGACCCGACCACCAGCGGCTCGGGTCCGGTGGTCGAACAGACTCTGGGCCGTCTGCTGTCTCTGGATGCCGGTGGGTGGTTCTCAGCCGATTTCAGAGGGGAGCCAATTCCAACCCTGGCCAAACTGCTAGAGCGCTACAAAGGGCAGCTTCACTTTCATCTAGAGATCAAGGGCTCCACTTTAGGGCTGGCTCAAAGGACTGCCGATATGGTCCGGGGCTTCGGCGTCAGCGAAGTCACGACGATTACGTCGTTCCGGCTGGAATCGTTGGAGGAACTCCGGGCGTATGCTTCGGAACTGCCCGTTGGCTGGCTCGTTCCCGAGATCAACGATTCAGTGATAGCCCAGGCTCAGGAGTTGGGAGTTGAACAGTTGTGCCCGTTGGCGCCTCAAGTGACTACGGAATTGGTGGCGGACCTGCACGAAAAAGGGTTCTGGGTTCGGGCCTGGGGAGTTGCGACGCCCGAGTTGATGCGGCAAGTAGTGGACGCAGGCGCCGATGGCATGACCGTCAACTTTCCTGATCAGTATCTCAGTGACACCAGCCAAAATCGCCCCGGAAAAAGCGGCGGATGGTGATGGGGTGGCATTATCGGAGCAGGGCCTTTTCATTTTCTCAAAATAGTATAAAATTATTACCAGTTTAAGCGGGAGGGGAGGATGATGACTTTGAGGGAAGCGCTGGATTTGGCGCCTGACTTCCGGAGTAGCCAAGGGCGACGCCACTCTTTGGGGGCGATCCTGGCCTTGGCCACCTGTGCCATGCTGTGCGGCGCCCGCAGCTTATACGCCATAGCGCAATGGGGGCGGGACCAAGGGGGTGCTACGGCGCAGCTTTTGGGGTTCAGCCAGGAGAAGACACCCTGCGTGGCCACCCTCCACCGGGTGTTCAAGGACCTGGACGTGGCGGCCTTTGAGGCAGAAGTCGGCAACTGGCTGGCAAATAGCGGGGTAGAGGCGGATGATCCCCTGTCCCTGGACGGGAAAACCTTGCGAGGGGTCCACGGCCAAGAGATACCCGGGGTCCATGTGGTGTCGGCCTACGCTAGCCGCGCTGGGGCAGTGCTGGCGCAGGTAGCTGCGCCGGGCAAAGGGGAAGAATTGGCGGCGGTCAAAGAAGTATTGGGCCAGGTACCCCTGAAGGGTCGGGTAGTAGTGGCTGATGCCTTACTGACCCAACGGAAAGTCTGTGAGCAGATTGTGGCAGGCGGCGGAGAGTATCTGCTGCCAGTTAAAGAGAATCAGCCCACCTTGCGCCGAGACCTGGAGGTGGCTTTTTCCCCTGCTAGGAACTGAGAGGGCTGGTGGGCCAACCGTACCTCCCTGGCTGGCAGCGGAGTGGCGAGCACGCGGGGCCAAGCTGACGGTCTGGGCCGATGCTCCAGTAAAGCGGCGTCATGGGCGGCTGGAGCGGCGAGAGTTGTGGGCCTTGGCCGACCCAGAGCTAAATGGCTACGTGGGCAGCGCTGGGACGGTCGGGGAAGCGTGGCCGCATCTGCAACAGGTGTGTCGGCTAGAGCGCCAGCGGGTCGTGAAGGGCAAGAAACAGGTGGCTGTGAGCTATGCAATTAGCAGTCTTCCAGCCACTGATGCCGATGCCAGGCGATTGTTGAGCCTTTCCCGTGGGCACTGGGGCATCGAGAACCGCCTCCACTGGGTACGGGATGTGACCTTCGACGAGGACCGCTCTCAGGTGCGCACTGGGGCCGCCCCACAGGTTCTGGCGGGCCTGCGGAACCTGGTCATCAGCTTGGTACGTCGGGCTGGGCATTCCAACGTAGCCGCTGCCCTACGCCGCCACAATGCCCATCTCAGCGAAGCTTTCGACATGATGGGCTTTACCTACCAGGCAGGAGAATGAAAAGGCCCTGATTATCGGAGGTCCACCCCTTCCCCAGTTGATGCGCGTCTGGTAACATATTCTTTGAAAACCTAATGTTTGGGATATTGATCCCAGGGTCGTAGGGCTGTTCGTTTTTGGGCAGCCGGGCTTTTAAGGCAGTCCTGAGAGGCTGGCAAGGTTCAACGCCCCAATCAAAGGATGGACCAATCGCGCATCGCGGGCGGTCTCTTTGATTGCCCCTTGCCGGAATGCAGGTGAGGGGTTTTTTGTTGAATCTGGCATTGGCGCCAGATAGGAGCCGGATGTCCGAACGTCAGATAATGAATGAGGACGATATCAGGCGGGCCCTGGCCCGAGTGTCTCATGAGATATTGGAGCGCAACCGGGGCGCCCGGGATGTTGTCCTGGTTGGGATATACACCAGGGGCGTTCACTTGGCCCATCGCCTGGCGAGCAATCTGAAGGAATTCGAAGGCGGCGACGTGCCGGTGGCTGCCTTGGATATCAATCTCTATCGAGACGATCTCCAAGCCCGGTCCATCCCGGTAGTCCGGCCCAGCACCATTCCGGAAGACATCCAAGGGAAGAGGGTGGTGCTGGTGGACGACGTTTTGTATACCGGGCGCACGGTCCGGGCCGCCATGGACGCCCTGAATGATTTCGGCCGAGCCGACCAGATCCAGTTGGCTATCTTGCTGGACCGCGGGCACCGTGAGTTGCCCATAAGGCCGGATTTCGTGGGCCAGAACGTGCCCACGGCGCCCGACGAAGTGGTAAAGGTCAAGCTGGTGGAAACCGAAGGTGTGGATGAGGTGGCGATTGTCAGAGGAAACGCTTCAACTAGCCGCGGGAGCATCTCTTGATGCGCCCGGCATTGGTTCTGTTGCGGGATACGAGATGGCGAATTCGACCGCCTTCTCGAGAAGTGGCGCCATGAGTCTCACCGACGCCATCGAAAGCGCTGCCACGGCGGCTGACGGCATTGACATGGAAGTCCCCGAAATGCCCAGCCGGCGGCATGTGCTGGACCTGGACGATTTTTCCCAGGATGAAATCACTGCTGTTTTGGACTCGGCCAAGGGAATGGCCGAAGTCTTGGGCCGGGATATCAAAAAGGTTCCCGCGCTGCGCGGGCGGGTTGTCGTCACCCTGTTTTACGAATCAAGCACACGCACCCGCATATCCTTTGAAGAAGCGGGGAAGGTGCTTAGCGCCGACGTGATCAACATGGCGTCTTCGGGCAGCAGCGTGGAAAAGGGGGAATCGCTGCTGAACACCGCCCTAACTATCCAGGCCATGGGCGTCGACACCATCGTCATACGCCATCCCCACGCGGGCGCTCCCTACCTGCTGGCGCGATACCTCGACCGCGTGGGGATCATCAACGCCGGTGACGGGATGCACGCTCATCCGACACAGGCGCTGCTGGATATGTTCACCGTTCGAGAAAAGCTCGGCTCTTTGGAGGGCCGGAAAATCGTCATGGTGGGAGACGTTCTGCACAGCCGGGTGGCCCGTTCCAATATCTGGGGGTTCGCTAAGATGGGCGCGGAAGTGGTCCTCTGCGGTCCCAACACATTGCTTCCCCTGGATCTGTTGGGCGGCGATGGCGGCCGCGTTCCCGCTGAACTCGCAACTGTGAAGATGGACACCGACCTGGACCGGGCTATCGCGGGCGCCGACGTGGTCATGGCTCTTCGACTTCAAGCCGAGCGGCAGCAAAGCGGCTTCTTGCCCAGCCTGCGGGAGTATATACGCCGCTGGCAAGTCACCCAGGCCCGGCTTGACCGGGCGAAACGCGGGGCTTTGGTGATGCATCCCGGCCCGATGAACGAAGGCATCGAAATAAGCTCGAGCATCGCCCACGGCGGAAGCTCAGTGATTGAAGAGCAGGTCACCAGCGGCGTGGCGGTGCGAATGGCCCTCCTATACCAGATTGCCAACCGGTCCAATTGAGGGCAGTCGAGTGAAGCAGACGACCAAAATAGTTAACCGAAAGGGCGCCGTCCCTCCAGGTGCTTCGCCCCAATCACTATCGGGGCTGGCCCAGCACGACATTGCGTTCGGGCTAGGTAAACTCATCCTCTTGCCAAACTGCTCGCCCAATCTAGCTACGTGCTGGCGACAGCAACGGTCCGGGGGTGTGGTTTGACCTTGGCGCCGCTGCTAATCCAGGGGCCACGCATCATCGATGCCGCGTCTGGCATGGACGAAGTTGGGGATATTCTTGTTGTTGATGGAAAGATAGCGGCCATCGGCGGGCAAGATAGCCTTCCCGATGGATGCCGCACGGTTGACGCCACGGGTCTGGTGGCCTGCCCAGGATTTATAGATTTGCACTGCCATTTAAGGGAACCGGGATACGAATATAAAGAGACCATAGCTTCTGGGTCCATGGCGGCGGCCAGGGGAGGGTTCACCTCCATCTGCGCCATGCCCAACACCGATCCGCCTACGGACAACGCCGCAGTGGTGGACTTTCTCCGCTTCCGCGCCCGGACAGAAGGAGTGGTGAGGGTGTATCCCATCGCCTGCGTGAGCAAGGGACGCTTGGGGCGGGAACTCAGCGAGATGGAGGAATTGGCCTCCGCCGGCGCCGTAGCCTTCAGCGACGATGGAGACCCGGTTTACGATGCCAACCTGATGCGCCTGGCCCTTGCTTACAGCATGGATTTGGGACTGCCCATCATCAACCACTGCCAGGACCTATCCTTGTCCCACAATGGCTTGATGGCCGAAGGGTCTGTAGCGAGCAGACTGGGATTGGGCGGGATCCCGGCCGCGGCTGAAGAATCCATGATCGCCAGAGATATCGCCTTGGCGGAACTCACTGGAGGCCGCTTGCACGTGGCCCATCTCAGCACTGCCGGTTCAGTTCCACTGGTGCGCCAGGCCAGAGAACGGGGATTGCGTGTCACCGCTGAAGTATGCCCACACCACTTGACCATCACGGACGAATGGGTCCTGGGCGGCAAGGGGTTGGATACCCGTGCGGCAGGCGCCTTTTCTTACGATACTTCCACCAAGGTCTACCCACCTTTGCGTACCCAAAGGGACGTGGAAGCCTTGATACAGGGATTGGCGGACGGCGTCATTGATTGCATCGCAACCGACCATGCGCCCCATGAAGCAACCAGCAAACAATGCACCTACCAGGAAGCCGCCTTCGGCATCAGCGTCTTAGAGACGGCATTTGGCTCCACTATGCAGCTGGTCCACCAAGGAGGCCTGGCGCTGCCGGACCTGGTTCACCGATTGACCGTTGGTCCAGCCGGAGCATTGGGACCTGACTTTGAAGAGTTCGCGACCTTGAACCCCGGCACTCCTGCCGACGTGGTTCTCTTTGATCCGGATCAGGAATGGTTGGTCGACCCTCAAGATTTCCAATCCCAAGGAAAGAACACACCATTGGCCGGGGTCACGCTGAAAGGCCTAATCGCCGCCACGTTTGTGGAAGGAAGTCTGGTTTACCACAGCGACGCGTTCAACGCGATTGCGGCCAATTCGGGTGCGGCAAGCTGATGGTTGAAGGCCTATTGTCAGCCAAGCCCGCTAACCCCGTTCCAGCCCACTTGGTATTGGAAGATGGGACTGTCCTCCGGGGGGAATCCTTTGGCGCGCCGGTCCAAGGAACGGGAGAAGTCGTCTTCAACACCAGCATGACCGGTTACCAGGAAGTTTTGACCGACCCCTCCTACGCTGGGCAATTGGTTACGCTTACTTATCCCTTGGTGGGCAACTACGGCATCAACGACCGAGATTTTGAGTCCAAGAAGATCCAGGTTGCCGGACTGATAGTAAAAGAGCACTGTGACCGGCCCAGCCACGGCGAGAGCCGCTGGACGCTCCATGAATTCTTGGCTTCCCAAGGCATTCCCGCCATCAGTGGCCTGGACACGCGGGCGCTAACCAGGCGTTTGCGCAGCCATGGGGTGATGATGGGAACGGTCACCACCGAAGAGCCCGAGTCATCTCTGGCCAGGATGGCGGACCTGCCCAGCTATGACGACACGGATTTCGTGGCTGCCGTCTCGACCAAGGAGAGTTATCAGTGGGACAGTCCGTCTATTGAGTTGGATCCTGATGCAAAGTACCGCATTTTGGTGACCGATTTCGGCCTGAAATTCAACATTTTGCGCCTGCTCAAAGATCGAGGCTGCCAGGTTATCGCGCTGCCTGCCACCACACCTGCTGAAGATATGTTGGCCATGAATCCTTCGGGCATCCTGTTGTCGCCAGGCCCGGGTGACCCCCAGATGTTGGACTACGTCGTGGCCAACGCGGCCAAGCTCCTGGGCCGGATCCCGGTCATGGGCATCTGCTTGGGGCATCAGATCGTGGCTAGGGCTTTAGGGGCCGGAACGTTCAAGCTCAAGTTCGGACATCGGGGTGGCAATCATCCGGTGAAGGATCTGGCCACGGGCCGGGTTTATATTACCGCCCAAAACCATGGATACGCGGTAAGGGCCGATTCCCTTCCGCCGGACTTGGATATATCCCACCTGAATCTAAATGACGACACTGTGGAAGGCCTGACCCACAAGAACATGCCTTTATTCACAATTCAATTCCATTCCGAAGCGTCGCCGGGTCCCAGAGACAACGAATATCTTTTCGACCGGTTCCTGTCGTTGATCGACGACTACGGCAACGGATCAAAAAATGCTAAATGATTACGCTGAGTAATTATGCTAAGTAATTACGGGGAGGTGAGGTACGCAAATTGGCAACCATTCCCGCTAGGGGGGCCTGAGCCAGGTTGGCTCATTGGAAAATCGCTAGAAGCAATATTCTTTTATATCAAACTAGCCCAGCATCTAATTTTCCATATTTATCATATTTATCAGTCATGGTTTATGCACTATTTGGAGGTTTTTTCAATGTCTTCCTTTACGCAATTGTTGCTGGAGGATGGTGTGGAGGTGGAGTTGCCGGCGAGACTCTCGGACGTCATCGCCATGTTGGATGAGGACGTACCGGGATTTGCTTGCCAAGGGCATGGTTACCGGTTGACCCCTGCTAAGGGGCAAATCGGCAGCAAGTGGGACTTATTCATAAGAACTTTAGATCTCAGCGACAGTGAGATGGCTCTCACTACGGTGGGCCGCATAGAGGTGGAAAAACTTGAACAAGACATGGTCCTGTTTAGGATACCGCCTCTGGTCGAGCAGAAGACGGAAGAAGTCGTACAGACTGAAACCGGATTCCGCTTATTCGGCTCATTCGTTTACCAAGTGTTGAACTCGTTTCAGCAGCGGGAGTTAATCACACTGCCGGGACCTTTGCCCGTGTTCTAACGGATTCTTTGAGGCGCGCGGCCGGCAAAAAAAGGACTGGCCGGCGCAGCATAAGGAGTAATAATCTCGGATAAACCAAAAAAGGTGCTGGTCATTGGGTCCGGCCCCATAGTCATTGGACAGGCGGCCGAATTCGATTACGCCGGCACCCAGGCGTGTAAGGCCCTCCGTGAGGAGGGCATTACCACCGTTCTAGTGAATTCCAACCCAGCCACCATCATGACGGACGAGGGCACCGCCGACCGGGTGTACATCGAGCCTCTGACCGTCGAGGTGGTGGAAAGGATAATCGCCAGGGAACGGCCCGACGGAATCCTTCCCACCCTGGGAGGGCAGACGGGCCTGAACCTGGCCGTCGATTTGGCGGACGCGGGCGTTCTCGAAAAACACGGCGTCAAGCTGCTGGGAACATCCTTGGAAACCATCCGCACCTCGGAAGACCGCGACCTCTTCCGCCAATTCCTCCATGACATCGACGAGCCCGAGCCCGAAAACATGCCCGTGTCATCCTTGGAGGAGGCACGTCAGGTGGGGTGGGAAATGGGGCTGCCCCTGGTGATTCGGCCCGCCTATACCCTGGGGGGAACCGGCGGTGGAATTGCCGATACCTGGGAGGAGTTCGAGGCGACAGTGCAGAGCGGCCTTTCCGCCAGCCCGATTTCGCAGGTGTTGCTGGAACGTTCGTTGGCCGGTTGGAAGGAGATTGAATACGAGGTTATCCGCGACGGGGCGGACAACTGCATCACTGTTTGCAACATGGAAAACCTGGATTCCATGGGAGTTCACACCGGGGATAGCATCGTGGTGGCGCCCAGCCAGACCCTGACCGACCGGGAATACCAGATGTTGCGCACCGCCAGCCTGAAGATAATTCGGGGGCTGGGAATTGAAGGCGGTTGCAACGTCCAATTCGCCCTTCAACCCCACCCTCGGATCCTCCAGGCCATCGGCGGAGACTGGCAGGCAGATTCGGCCTATTACGTCATTGAGGTTAACCCCAGGGTCAGCCGCAGCTCGGCCTTGGCCAGCAAAGCAACCGGCTATCCTATCGCCAGGGTAGCGGCGAAGATCGCCGTAGGGAAACGTCTCGATGAGATCCCCAACGCCGTAACCAGCATGACCACGGCGGCATTTGAGCCGGCCCTGGACTACTGCGTGGTGAAGATACCCCGGTGGCCGTTCGATAAATTTCCCCACGGCGACCGGCAGACCACTACCCAGATGAAAGCCACCGGCGAGGTGATGGTGATAGACCGCACCTTTGAAGCCGCGTTGCAAAAGGCCGCCCGGTCTCTGGAGATAGGCGGGCGCACCTTCTTGTGGGAAGACCCGGCCTGGACCGCTCCCGGCGACCCATCCATGTCCGGATTGCCCTTGGGCCCCAACGACCTGCGCCTGTGGGCGATATTGGCCGCTTTGAGGCGGGAGATGGACCGGGAGGAAGTGCTGGACCGGACTTTGATCGACCCTTGGTTCATCAACGCTCTGGAACGCATAGTGGCAATGGAGCGCCGGCTGCTTTCGGAGACCCTCACTCCGGATTTGATGCTACAGGCCAAGAGGTTGGGATTTTCCGACGTGCAGGTGGGGACCCTGGCGGACATGCTGCCGGAACAGGTCCGCAACCTGCGCAAGCAGTGGAATCTGCGGCCCGTGTATAAGATGGTGGATACTTGCGCCGCCGAGTTCGAAGCCGCCACTTCTTACTACTACAGTACCTATGAGCAGGAAAACGAAGCCCTCCCGCTGGAGGGGCCAAAGGCGCTGGTCATTGGCAGCGGACCGATCAGAATCGGCCAGGGCATCGAATTCGACTACTGTAGCGTTCACGCCGCGAGGGCCCTGTCCCAGGCGGGAGTGCGCAGCATAATGGTCAACTCCAACCCCGAGACGGTTTCCACGGACTTTGACTCCAGCGACCGGCTTTACTTCGAGCCGCTGGACGAGGAATCGGTGAGGGACATTATTGAAAACGAGACAATCGATGACGAGCCTCCCCCTTCGGTGGTGCAGTTTGGCGGACAAACCGCCATCGACCTGTCTCAGTCGTTGGCCATGGCCGGATTGCCCATCCTTGGCTCCAGCGCCGAAGCTATTGACATAGCCTCAGACCGGCGCAAATTCGAGGAATTCATGTCTCGTCTGGGCATTCCCCAACCCCCCGGCAGCGCCGTTACGTCGGTCACTGAGGCGCTGCAGGTGGCCCAGAACGTTGGCTACCCGGTGGTGGTCCGCCCGAGCTATGTCTTGGGCGGGCGCGCCATGGAGATCGTTCAAAACGCTTCAGATTTAATGCGGTACCTGGCGGCCGCCACGGAGTTGAATCCCGGCCGTCCCGTGTTGGTCGACCACTATATGGAGGGCAAGGAGTGCGAAGTCGACGCCATCTGTGACGGTGAGCGAGTGCTCATCCCGGGAGTGATGGAGCACATCGAACGCGCCGGAGTCCATTCCGGTGATTCCATGGCCATCTATCCGGGTCTAAACCTTAGCTCTGAAGAGGTTTCCACCATAGTCGATTACACGACGCGGATGGGATTGGCGCTGGGTATCCGGGGCCTGATGAACGTGCAGTTTGTGATATTGGGCGGCCCGGCCTACCGAAGCCCCCACATTTCGCAGGAAAATTCGAGTGAGAACTCCGGTGACAACTCTGGTGGCGCCTATGGCGCGACCTCGGTCTACGTGCTGGAGGTAAATCCCCGGGGAAGCCGCACCATCCCTTTCATATCCAAGGTCACCGGCGTGCCTGTCGCCTCAATCGCCACCAGGGTTATGCTGGGACAGAGCTTGGAGGAGCAGGGATATGAAGGAGGCTTGTGGCCGGTCCAAAAGCTGGTGGGCATCAAAGCGCCGGTATTCTCGATGGCCAAACTGATTGGCGTAGACTGGCGTCTGGGCCCGGAGATGACTTCCACCGGCGAGGTCATGGGAGTCGACAAAGACTTTTCCAGCGCGCTGGCCAAAGCGTTGATGGCCGCCAATCTGAGACTGAAATCCGGCATGGGAATCTTGTTAAGCATCGCTGACTCAGATAAGGCGGAGGCGTTGTCGTTGGTGCGAGAGTTGGACCGGGCGGGATGCCGGCTATACGCGACCGAGGGCACCGCCGCCATGATCTCGGCGATGGGCCTGCCGGTGATTATGGCCACAAAGCGCTTGGACGAGGGTCACCCCAACGTATTGGACGTCATCAACGAAAACAGCGTAGGCGCGGTGATCAACACCCTTTCAGGGGACACGTCGGTTCTGCGAGACGGATTCTACATCCGCCGGGCGGCGGTGGAAAGGCAAATCCCATGTTTCACCGCTTTGGACACTGCCAGGGCCACAGTGGAAAGCCTTCTGATGGAAGAAGGCAATTACAGCGTACGCTGCACCAACGAATATCTGAATGGTGAAGACCTAGATAGAAGCTGACTAGATAGAAGCTGACTTCAGGCAGTTCATCCCGGCGCCGGCGCTGGATTCGCATGGTTCGGGTTATAATGTCTCAGAGGATAGTAAACGAGTAGGTTTAGGGGTGATCTATGAAATATACGGTTGCCTTGGAAAAATCCGAAGAGGGGGTTAGCGTTTCTTGCCCCGGGCTGCCCGGTTGCTGGTCTCAAGGAGAGACTGAGGCAGAAGCCATTGACAACATCAAGCAGGCGATAATGGAATATGTGTCTGCCATCAAGGAAACTCTGGACGGCGATTCGATTAGAGAGGTCGAAGTGGCGGTCTGACTGTGCCTAGGATTGCCGGCGTCAATCATCTCCAAGCCGTTAATGCTCTTCAGAAAGCTGGATTCAGAGTTGTGAGGCAAGGCAAGCACATAGTGATGACTGATGGCGTTCGTTTTCTCACCATACCGCGCAACAACCCAATCAATGCCTTCACTATGGGCGGAATCGTTCGAGATGCTGGGCTCACAGTGGAAGAATTTCGAGACCTGATTTGAGGGATTCCCCACAAATAAGTATCTAAAAAACACTCACTTCAATCCAAAACAGTTGCGTTACATTTCCGTGCCCGGCGGTACAGTTAGTTGAGGCTATCCGGCGTCTTCATTAATTCGAGCAAATCCTCCGAACTGTCCAGTTTAACATTGGGGAATAACCCATCCTCCTTGAAAGTGGTCAGGTTTAGGTGGGTCCGGCTACCTGTCGGTCCCGTGGCCAACGTCTGCCGGAGGGAATCTTCAATGAAGGCAGAAATGCTCTTGCCGTCGTGGGCTGCCAGCCGTTTTACTTCCGCGTAAACAACATCCTCCAGTCGTATGGTGGTTTTCACAGACTCCCCTACCACTCCATCTCCGTGCCCGCGCCGGCGGCTTTGGCCTTTTCGTAGGCCAGCTTGCAGGCGGCTACGTCAGCTATGCCGGTGCCCATGAGCTTGGCGTAAACGATCTGGTCAGCGTTGTCCCGCCCGGCGACCGTCCCCGCCACGGCGTGGCGCAACTCCAGCACCTGGCTCCATTGGAAAATCCCCCGGTCCACCGCTCCTGCCATGTCGCCGGCTTCCATCGGCGCCTGCTCAAGCGAATCCACGAACACCTTGCCTGCCCGGTCGAGAGTGGCGTCGTCTACTTCTCTGGCTCGCCAAGTGGTTGGCCCGGCTCCAATCACAGTGGCCCCCTGCTTGAGCCAGCCTCCTTCCAACACGGGGTCCATGGTGGCGGCAATGCAGATCACAATGTCGCTATCCTCCACCGCCTCCCGGTTGCTGGCGGCGGCTGACACATCCACTCCCAAAGTGTCTGCTGCCGACCGGGCAAAGGCCTCCCGATTTTCCTGGTTGCGGCTGAAGACTTTGATCTTTTTGACGCCGCGGACCTTACACACAGCTTCCAGCTGGGTGGATGCCTGGTATCCGGTCCCGATCATCCCCACCGTTGAGGCCTCGGCGTTGGACAGGTGCTTTACCGCCACTCCAGTAGTTGCTCCGGTGCGCAGTTGGCCCATGCGGTTGGCCTGGGAATAACAAATCAAAGCACCGGTTTCGGCATCGTAGAGGCTCACCTGGAAGGAATAAGCTCCTTTGACCACCGTGTATGTTTTGACTCCCAATACGCCGTCGTAAAACAACCCTCCGCCCATCACCGCCAGGGCGCCGCCCGTGGCGATTATCTTGCGCCTGGGAAGACTATAGGCTTCCCCATGGCCGTAATGACGTTGCATGGATTCGATGGCGCCCAGCATGTCATCCATGGAAACCGCTTTGAGAACGTCTTGATCTCTTAGAAACAAGGCCATGATCCACCATCCAGAGAGACTGCGACGCCCGAACATGCCCGCGGGCGAGCCTGGCTATCTTACTTGCCAGGAATCCGAGAGGCAATATGTATGGGCAAATCAATAATTCTGGCGATTTAGATCGCGTTTGGGGACGTAGGAGGCTTAGATCGAGGCTTAAATCGACCGAATTGACATTACGTTACGTGATAGTTTATATTACGGTTTATCGGTATTCTTGATTCTTGCGAATGCAAACCGAGATTGACCGACAAAGAAACGGGACGATCAACTCGGCTCCTTTCCAGGGAGCATTCATGGAGTCAGGGGCGGGTTCAGTCAAGCAAGCGGATATACGGAGGCAAAACCAGCGGTTGATGTAGAGTTGGTAAGAACAAAGTTTCAAGCCGATGGCCCGGCTCGTTGGGGTGAGACGGAGCTTCTTACTTGAAATACTCCCGGTTTTTACGGATGTACTCCCGCCACTTTGAGGGAACCGTAAATTCGTCGAAGATGGCGTTAACCGGGCAAACAGCTTCACAGTAAGAGCAGTCGATGCACGTCTCAGGGTCTATATAAAACATGTCGTCTGCATCGGTGGTAACGATGCAGTCCACCGGACAAACTTCTACACAGCTTGCGTCTTTAACCCCAATGCAGGGCTCGGTGATTATAAAAGGCATACTGGCATTATTCGGTCGGTCCTGAATCGGACTTGATATAAGTATAGATGACTGGGACGGTAAAACAAACCGGCGACGGGGTTTATTCTCAAATTTCGGCCATATTTTGTCAAGCAATAACATATCATATATACTATTATCTTGACGCTGGTATGTTGGGGGGCGTCATTTATGGAACTAAGAGAACTCATAAGTTTTTATCACGTTGCTAGGCTCCGCAGTGTGTCCAAGGCAGCTCGAACCTTGGAGTTGGGGCAACCCACCGTCACAACTCACCTGAGAAAGCTGGAAGGCGAATTTGGAATAACGCTATTTGACCGGATCAAACGTCCCATTCAATTGACCTCGGAAGGCATCACCCTGTTGGAATTGGTCACCCCGGTGGTTACTTCGGTCGATACCTTGAAGACTCAGATGGACTACTCTGAGCGGCGAGGCTCATTCTCAATAGGCGCCTATCCAGACCTGGTGATGCACCATCTGCCCCACGGCATTCAAGCTTTCCGTGAGCTCTATCCTGATGTTCGCATCAGATTAATGGCTCGAAGCTATAATCCACTCATCCAACTGGTGAAATCTGGAGAGATCGACCTGGGGTTTTGCTCACCGCCTCCTGCTGACGATCCAACTCTGGAATTCCGGGAACTCTTCGAATACAACGTCGTGTTGATGACGCCTCCGGGTCACCCGTTGTTGGCTCATGAAACCCCTTCATTACAAGACATCGCCGCGTGGCCGCTGATCTTGTCGGGACCCGAAAGCTTGACTCGCCAGAAGGTGGAACAGGCGCTAAAGGCCCAGGGCATCACCTCGGAAGTGGTTTTGGCCATGGATGACACCGAGTCCATCAAACGGTACGTGGAAACTGGAATGGGCGTCGCCGTGTGCAGTGATTTTACCCTGCACCAAGAAGACCATTACAAGCTGGGAGTGGTGCGCTTAAACCATATTTTCGACAGCTCTGTGGTTGGGGTTTGCACGCTCAAGGGCAAGTTCCTGGGCCGGGCGGTTCGCAACTTCATAGACGCCATGTCTGACGAGATGCGCGGTTATCACGCCGAAATGTTGGATTGGGACCGCGCGCCCATAGAAGCCCCATCAACTGCCGGGTCTAACTCAGAGAGATAACTGCTCTGTAATTCCCGGTATTGCGTTAATCAGCTGCTATCCGCAGGCTCCACTTCCGGCTTTAGATGTTCAGTGTGTTGCGTTCGGGCGGCGGGCGCGGATGTGCCGCCCTCCGGTTTCTCGGGCCACTAGCATCACTGCGCTTGCGGAAGCCACCAACAGCAACGCGTCCGTGCCCAAAGACCAGGCAAAGCCCACTAGGTCCGCTACCCCTCCCAGCAGTATTGCCCCGAGCAGGGAACCGGCGCCGCCAAACGTGCGGAACATTCCCATGGTGATCCCTTCCAGGCCCGGCGGCGCAATGTCGGCGAAGTAGGCCACCAGCGGCGGTCCAGCTAAGCCTTCGCCCAGGCCCAACAGCACTCCCGAGACGATCAGACCCGGGTAGCTGGTCGTGTAAATAAAAAGCAATATGCCGAGGGATATCAATACGACCGCGGGCACGATGGTCACCTTCCTGCCAAACCGGTCGGCGATGAATCCCGCCGCCAAGGTGGTGAAAAACTGGGGAAGGTGGGTTATCGCGATAAAGATACCCAACTGGCTGGGACGAAAGCCCTTGGCTTCGCCGTACAAAGGCATCACCGTGAACCGCCCACCCTGCCGGTTGGCCACTATCATCATTCCCAGCAGGCCCACCAGGATGAACCCGGGATTTAGTAGAAGCCTCCGGTACGCTCCCGGTGGAGCGGCAATGGAACGCCTAGAGGTCTGGCCGGAAAGCCATTGGCCGGGTTTCGCGCTACGCCAGACAGACGTATTATAGTCTTATATGGCATGATAGTGTCTGTAATACGGTTCAATAATCCACTGTTACATCGATAATCGTCGCTAAGAAAACGACGACTTGGGGAGAATCGGGGTTTCCGTCCGAGTTTCTAGAATCCTTGGCGACACCGCCGGGCTGGGCTTGGGGCTCATCTGGGTTAGGTTGGTTTGAAAAGCGAGAGCGTGTCTCGGGAACCCCAAATATGACCACCAACATTCCGGCCAGCATCAAAAATCCTCGGAAATATAAGGGCGTGCGCAGGCCCATGTGGTCGCCCATGAACCCGCCGATGACAGGCCCAATGCTTTGCGCCGCCAGAATGCTGAGTTCGTGCAAGCTTAGGAATCTGGCCCGGTTATCGGGACTGGAAATGTCCCTGAGAAACACAGAGACACCGGTGGTGGACATGGTGGACCCGATTCCAGAGACCATTCGCCAACCAACCAACCACGTGTAATTGAAAGATACGGCCACCATAAAGGCGCCCAGCATGTTGATCGCGCCGCCCAGAATCAGGACGAACCGGCGGCCATACATTTGGGTCAGGTATCCGGCCGGCAGGCTAACGAAGATTCGTCCCACACCAAACAATCCAACCGCTAGGCCTACCTGGGTTCGGCTGCCATTGAATTCCTGGACGGTGAACAGGGGCAGCACAGGGGAAATCATGCCCATGCCCAATGATCCCGCGAAGACGGAAACGCAAAGGAAGACCACGCCCCGGTTCCGGCTCAGGGCGGATACTAAGCTGGCTGGTTTCAATTAACCTGACCGGGATCCAGGCCGGGTTCAGGGCCGGTGATGGGTTCGGTTTCAAAACTTGACGCCGGCCTTGGGATTATCTCTTTAACCCGCCGCTCAAGGTACGACCTGGCCAGCAGAACGTGCCTGCCGCACTTCTGGCAGGTCATGCCGATGTCGCCGCCAAGACGGCCCACCTGCCAAAGGCTGTTGCCGCAGGGGTGGGCTTTTTTCATCCGAAGAACATCGCCCACTTTTATGTCTAGGGCCATCCCATACCCTCAGCGGCCAATATGGTGTTAATGGCGTCACGTAACTTGGCGGCTGCACGCCGGGCCGCCTGGGCAAAGTCCGGTCCTTGGGAGGCGTAAATGATGCCTCTTGACGAGTTGATGATGGCTCTGCGGCCGTTTGTCGCCACCCCATTTTGAATGGCGGCTTCCAGATCGCCGCCTTGAGCCCCGACGCCGGGAATCAAAAATGGCATTTCAGGGCAGATTTCGCGAACCGCTCCAAGTTGCTCTGGAACAGTGGCGCCCACCACCAGACCTAAGTTTCCGGCGTTGCTCCAATCCTTGACCTCACGAGCCAGATGCTGATATTGGGGCATGCTTCCGTATTTGGTTGCAACGCTCATGTCCTGCAAATCTGACGAGCCCGGATTGGAGCCTCGGCACCAGATGAAAACCCCCCTGTCAGGCTGGTTCAAATACGCTTCTACGGTGTCGCGGCCACCCCAGGGGTTCACTGTCACCGCGTCGAAATCCCAAACCTGGAACATGGCGCGGGCGTAGGCAGAGCTGGAAGGGCCGATGTCACCCCTCTTGGCGTCGCCGATGATGATGGCGTGGGGCGCCGCCTGGCGAATGTGTGCAATGGTGCTCTCCAACGCCTTCAATCCCGGAATGCCCAATGCCTCGTAGAACGCCAGGTTGGGCTTGTAGCAACAAACCAGATCGGCCGTGGCGTCGACGATGTCCCGGTTGAATTCCGCCGCATCCGGTACGGGCATCTTTTCAGGATCGACATCCAGACCTATGCAAACCAGGCTATTGGTGGCGGCGGAGGCTTGATCCAGCCGGGTTGAGAAACTCGTCAACGTTAGGCTCCTTGAGGAAACGGCGGGCCCTGGGGTTCGTATGGTGCATTATATCGCCTGGCATCCCACCGGGCTATCGTGTTCTTGCCAACCTAGCAAATGCCGCTTGCTGGACTCCGGCTCCATTGCTACCATGCCAATATGGCGTCTCAGGCATTGTTTAGCGGGTCCGCATGGATCTAGGGCCGGATCTTGTGGAAGGTGTGTTCATCGAACGCCTCAACCGATTTGCGGCGTTGGTGGATATCAACGGGAAACAGGAAATGGTCCACGTGGCCAACTCCGGTAGGATGGGCGAGCTGTTTGTCCCCGGTTTCCGGGTTTTGTTGAAGCACCGGCCCGGAGAACACCGCAAAACCAAGTATGACCTGGCATTGGTGGATACGGGCTTTGGTCTGGCGTCAGCCGACGCCCGCCTGCCGAATGCACTGGTGCGAGAGGCCCTTGAAGCGAGGCGATTGCCCCAGTTCGCTGATTATCCGCAGATTAGGCCCGAATCGACTTTTGGTGAGAGCCGCTTGGATTTCTTGTTGGAAGGACCGGCGGGACGATGTTATTTAGAGACCAAGTCGGTGACCCTGGTGGAAGACGGCGTTGGCCTTTTCCCGGACGCCCCCACGTTGCGTGGCGTAAAGCATCTGAAGAGTTTGGAGCAGGCATTGGCTCTGGGCCATAGGGCGGCGGCCATATTCGTGATTCAGCGCAACGATGCTCAAACTTTTTCAACCAGTGACGATTCCGATCCGGATTTCGGGCTGGCCCTGCGCCATGCTCTGGTGGCGGGAGTAGAAGCCTTTGCCTACAAATGCCGTGTGACTGAAAGACACGTGGAATTGGGTGAACCGCTGCTGATCCACCTGGCGCCCATGACAGGCCCGGATAGCCCAGTTGGCCCGGTTGAGGAACATGGGCCAGGGTAATATCGCCGCGCCGGGCTTTGGCGGACTCACCGCCTTCCTGGAAAATGTCTACACGCTGCTTTATAGGGCATACGGCCCCCAAGGTTGGTGGCCGGGAGAAGGTCCACTGGACGTGGCCATCGGCGCGATTTTGACTCAATCCTCCGCCTGGACCAACGTGGAAATGGCCTTGGCTAATTTAAAAGCCGCCAGGTGCTGGTCGCTGGAGGCGATCCACGGCACGCCTCAGGATGAACTGGCGGCAATCATCAGGCCCTCGGGATATTTCAACGCTAAAGCCCGCAAGCTGAAGGCCTTCGCCAGCCACGTGATGTCCAACTACGGCGGCGATTTGGACTTGTTCCTGGCGAAAGCCATGGCGCCGCTGAGGGAGGAATTGCTTTCAATCCACGGCATTGGTCCCGAAACCGCCGACGACATCATTCTCTATGGCGCCGGGAAGCCCTCGTTCGTCATCGACTCCTATACCCGGCGGGTCGTTGGCCGGTTGGGGATTGCGCCGCGCGGGATGCCGGATACCTACGGCGCTCATCAGGCCCTGTTTCAAAACCACTTGCCGCCGGATACACCAATTTTCAATGAGTACCACGCCCTGCTGGACCGCCACGCCAAAGAAACCTGCGCCAAGACCCCCCGTTGCTCTGGGTGTTGTTTGTTGGAAGTGTGCGCCACGGGCGCCGGCCCGCTCGGTGTTGAGAACGTACCCCCGTCGTAACCTTCCCCTGTGGATGTGGAAGGGCTAGCCTTTCTTTCATGCAACATTGAGAGCTAGGCCAGACAAGTTTTTCCAACATAGGCGAAATCCTTTTAGTTTGACGCGGTCTAGCACTGTGGCTATCATGACGCCATCCTCCGGCAGGGCAAAGGAGATGCGCCTATGCTCATTCTCCCCATGGTATTGACTTACGGTCGCCAAGGATTTTGTGAATCTGAGGAGGAATCCATGTTCAAGACGATAAACCTGGATCACGTTGCGGTTAACACCAATGACATGGACGCCACGGTGGAGTTTTATTGCGGGGTATTGGGAATGAGATTGGCCCGCACCATGCGCACCGGTGATGGACGCAGGCACTACAACATTGACATCGGCGGCGGCAACGCATTCGCCTTTTTCGAGTCCAACGAAATGCTCGAAGCGTCGACTGCCCAGCATTTGAACCATTTTGCCATTCCCGTGGCCACCGAAGAAGAGTTCAACGAATCGTTGAAGCGCCTAACGGCGGCCGGCGCCGTAGTGACCGACATCATTGAACGGGGGTATGGTAAGACGTTCTATTTTGTGGACCCCAACGGCATCAGGCTGCAGATAGAGTTGCAAACGCGACAGGACAACTCGGACCCCAGCGGCGACCCTGATCCGGTTCCGTCGGCGGCAAAATACCTGGCCAAGGCCCAGTAGCCGTAACTTTTGAGGCCCGGCAGGCCTGGCTTCACTGCGGCCTTGCCCACCTAATCCGCTCATCCTGGGTTGAGCACACGTCACTGACAAGCATTTTAACCTCAGGGATTCAGGTTTTATCGATCGACGAATGGATCAACCGGCTTTCAAAAGCCAGTTGATCCATTCGTTTGTTCGGGCTTTGGATGGCCTTTGCCCCTGAAGTACCACCGCGATAGGAGAAATCTGAAATGTCGAGTGACCGTATGAAATCCACGAAGATTCGCCCGACTCGCAAACTTTGTAATCATAAGCCATTTCGACACCAGAGCGGTCTCGATTGGCATCTGCAACACATCCACCCAGTTGAGTATACTGCCATGACCAATAGGCCGACCTCCGAATTCACGAATGGAACCCCGCCAGATCCTGATCCGATATCTGAGCCAGTCCATATTCATCAAGATTTGGATTTAAAGCCGAAGGCAATACCAAAGCCGTTACCGCCTCAACAACCCATGAGCGCGGACCATGACCCTCTTGAGTGTGATCACGAAGGTTGTGATGGCCGCGGCAATGCTCGCCTACGCCGGTATGTTCAAGCTATTTTGGGTGATCAGACGTAATGGATCCAGATTGTCGACAATTCGTGACCGGTTCCGCTTGGCGTTGGCATCCGCCGTGTTTAGGACAGAGGCCGACCAGGGTCGTCTGTTTACTATTTGACAACGCCGTTGGTTCTCCGGTTGGCGGGCCGGTGCTGAAATAATCTCCAACGTCGAGACGTTGTGACTAGCGATTCCGTCAGCGATCCCGATGTGACACTATTGCAAAATAGTGCCTGCAATGACCAGGTAGCCGAAGAACGGAAACGAGGCGAGAAAGTGGCTAGCGCCACCTCCCAGTAAGCGCCAGTCCCTGGACTAAAATTATCCGTTTCCTAGTTCAGTCGACGCCAGAGCAGCATCAGCAACCCGGTAAGCACCACTAGTACTACAACGACGAGTTGTCTGGTAGGATGGCTGGACAGATGATGTTGGGTGGTTTGGGTGATGGATGCGGCGAGCTTCGAGCGGGTCTACGACAGCCTTCAGGAATTCCACGCCTTCTTTGCGGCCTCCTTCGGCCGCAAGCAGTGGCGGGATCACAGCGGGAATTACCTTCAGGCGCTGCTGGTGCAGGACCAGGAGCGGCGCAACGCCGAGAATCTCTCGGAATCGGTGGGCATCTCGGCCCGGGCGATGCAGCGCTTTCTCACCGAGGCCCGGTGGTCCGATGAGACAGTCATAGGGCGGTTGCAGGAATACTTGGCCCCCAGGCTGGGACACCTGGAGGCGGTGTGGGTGTTCGATGGCAGCGACTTCCCCAAGCAGGGCAGGAAATCGGCGGGAGTGGCCCGGCAGTACTGCGGCAGGCTGGGCAAGGTGGCCAACTGCCAGGGTGGGATGTTCCTGGCCTACGTCAGCCCGCTGGGCCGGGCGTTGGTGGACAAGCGGCTGTATCTGCCCAAGAGTTGGACCTCCGACCAGGACCGGTGTGCTGCGGCGGGTGTGCCGGAGGACCGGCGGAACTACCGGTCAAAGACGGAGTTGGCCCTGGAGATGCTGGAGCGGGTCCTGGAGTTGGGCTACCTCAGGGCCGAGTGGGTTGCCGGAGACGACGCCTTCGGGATGTCGCCGACCTTCCGGGAGGGACTGGCGGCCCTGGGGATGCGCTACGTGCTGGACGTTCCGGGCGGCACTACGGTCTGGCCCTTGGACCCGGCTTGGACCAGTCCGGAATATCCGGGGTTCGGCCGCCCCCGCAAACCCAAGCTGCGGCCTGGGCAGCGGCGGACCATGGAGCAGCGCGGTGATGAACTGCCGGATGAGGCTTGGCGGGAGATAACGGTGGCCCAGGGAAGCCAGGGGCCGCGCACCTACCGGTTCAGTGCCCAGCGGGTGCGGGCCACCAGGAGGCGCAAGCCCGGCGAGGAACTGTGGGCCGTCTGGCGCCGGAACCTGGACGGCAGCGAGCCCCGCTACTACCTGTCCAACGCTCCCGAGGGCACAACCTTGGAGACTCTGGCCTACGTGGGTGGGTCCAGGTGGCGCATTGAAACGGAGTTCGAGACTGAGAAGGGTGACGTGGGGCTGGACGAATACGAGACCCGCAGCTGGGCAGGGTGGCATCACCACATAGCCATGTGCCTGCTGGGTGGAGCGTTCCTGCTGAGCCTGCAGCAGGATTGGGGGGAAAAAGATGCCCCGGATCACGAGGCCACAGGTGTACCGGGTGGTGCGGGAGATGCTGCCCCGGGAGCAGTTCGGGCCCGATCAATTGCTGTTGTGGCTGGAGGATACGCAGCTACGCAACGAACGGGCTCGCCGTTCCCACGAGAGACGCCGCTCCACCCGCCGCGAAAGCAGGATGGAGCCGCCACCTTAAACCCGTCGTTGTAGTACTAGAAGTCTGGCCGGAAAGCCATTGGCCGGGTTTCGCGCTACGCCAGACAGACGTATTATAGTCTTATGTGGCATGATAGTATCTGTAATATGGTTAAAGAACCCACTGTTACATCGACAATCGTCGCTGAGAAAACGACGGCTTGGGGAGAATCGGGGTTTCCGTCCGAGTTTCTAGGACTACGGTGTAGCCCAGGGCGATAGTGATGGATTGTTTTTTGGCCGAAGAATACTCTTCTGAAAGTGGCACCTTTACTACCAGCGATCCCATCATGTCGCCCTGCTCAAAGTCCCGCCGCGGGCTATCCGGATGGGTCGGATTGTGGGCTTGTCAATCTTCCTGCGAAATCCCCTCCCAACGGAAGGTTTGAAGTACACCCACTTGAGATCTGAAGGTTGACGGCCCTGCGCCCGCAAGGCCCCGATAAGCTCAAAAACTCGGAACGGATAAATGAAGGCTTCACCAGCATCAATGTCGCGAGGGAGTCCTCCATGCCTTATCCAGATGGGTCGATCGCGATCTTTGCAAAGGAAACCACCTTCGTCTACCCGGACAGTCCTCATATGTGGGTTAGCAGCTTTAAGGTGAAAGACAACATCGTTGGGATCTTCCTCTTCCAACTTAAAATCCAATTCTAAAAGGCGCCGATCTAATTTCCATCGAATCCATTCGATCACCCCGATCCCTATCAGAGGAACAGCCCCGGCCGCCGCTCCGCCGCCGAAAGCTGCCCAAAATACGTCACTCGGCATCTTGGTGTTCTTTACATTTGGCTGTGTAAAGTATAGGTGGACCCACTTGGAAAACCGTGCCCGGCGTCGAGATGTGGGATTAAGTCGATTCCTACCACCCCTACTTTGCCGCACTCATTACACTGCCAATCCATACCTTGCACTGCATCATGCCATCGTTTCGCCAGCTCCTGCTCGTATTGAACGCCCATTCCCGCCCCCGTAAACCTATCGCGTGGAGTTATGGTGCATTTTACCATCGGCACATGGTGAATTAGACGTTCCGATCGGAAGGATTTCAGACAGGATGTATCGCCCCCTATCGCTTTCTTTCTGAAGGGCCGTGGCACATTGCAGGGCCGCGAAAACGACTTCTGCAGTAGCGATCAACAGGGTGGCTGCCCCGAAGATCATCTTTTTCGAGATCACGACGTTGCCGGTCCCATAGCCCGGGATCTTGGTCAGGGGAAGTTGGTGTTAAGGTAATTTCTAGGCGGCCAGCCGAGATGGAGTAGCGCCCAAAGATTTTATTGAGACTTACATTTCTTTTTTAAACGAGTGGCCAAAGTGTGCCTAATTGATCTAATTCGCAATGCATGAAGATATGTCATTATACGGAAACTTATTATTAACTAGCTCGCATTGGCATGTATACTTCATAAGCATGCTCTATCGGCGAACAATGACGGAGGTCGCGACCGTTGTGATTGGGTCCTTCGACTCTACCACCGCCGGGTGGTGCACCGCTCGACAAAGAAGTCCTTTTGGGGCCCATGAATTTATGGGTCATGCAGTCGGGCCGGAACAAGACCCGGTTTTGGAGCGCCTGTCCGGATGAGACGGCGTAGGTTTGACTCACGTTGTTTGATAGTATATATTACCGAGAATTTCATCTGACGATAACCACCAGAATTCGTAGAAGAATGGTCATTTGATGTAATTATCCCCTTCCCCTGACGGCTTCATGAAGTATCGTCCTGGGGATTTGGAGCAACATAAAATACGACCCTTGGAGGTAGGTAGATGATGCGACATTGGCTCAAAAGCCCCAAAGCATTGGTTGTAACCCCGTTATTGTTGGTCCTGGTAATCGCTGCCGCCTGCGGCGGGACTGCCGCCACACCGGTGATCGTAGAAAAAGAAGTCATCAAAGAGGTCATCAAAGAAGTCCCGGTGGTGAAAGAGGTGGTGAAAGAGATTGTCGTCGTCGCCACCCCTCTGCCAGTCGTTCAGGCCCAGCCCACATCGGCTCCCATCGTTGAGGTTGTCGCGGGGGGAATTCGGGGTGGGGTGATGCCCCAGTTGGACTATGCCGACGTAAGACAGAGAACCCTGCTGGCTTCCACTATCAACAACAAAAACGTGGCCATGATGTTCAGCGGCCTGGTTGAATACAATCCGGAGAACAGCAACCCAACGGAGATCCGGTGCGATCTCTGCACCAGTTGGGACCTGGCTGCGGACGGAATGACCTACACCTTCGAGTTGAACGAGCAGGCCAAGTTCTCCGACGGCCATCCGGTGACCTCCGAGGATGTAGCTTACATGTTGCTGGCGGCCACTTGCCCTGAGTGCATACCCATTAGGGATGGCGAAACGGTGTCGACCGCCGTCCAGATGAAAGCCTACTACGAAGACTCCCAAATCATCGATGACTATACCATCGAGATAAAAACGCTATTCCCGTCCCCGGCCTTCCTGCTGGCCCTGGGCTCGGAAACCTTGAAAGTACTGCCCAAGCACGTGGAGGATGCCGGAAAGCTCCAAACCACCTCCGAAATGGGAGACCTGGTCGGTTCCGGCCCCTTCATTCACGTCAAACAGGTCAAAGCCGTGTCCAACCACTATGAAAGAAATCCCAACTACTTCAAAGATGGCCTGCCCTACTTGGACGGCTTGGACCAGTTCATCATCGTGGACAGCGGTGCCGGAATCGCGGCGTTCAAGGCAGAGCAGGTCTTGATGAGCAACGGCGCCGACAACTTCAGTGATGCCGAGGTATTGGTGCTTGTGGAGGAGGAGGCGGGCAAGTTGGTGCTTCAGTGGGGGATCCCCGAAAGCGTCCAATTCATGTTTTTCAACACCCAGGCCAAACCCTTTGACGACGCTCGGGTTAGGAGAGCGGTCCACTTGGCGATGGACCGTGAGGCCTTGAATGATACCTTCACGGCTGGCCAGGGAATCCCGATAGGGACCCACTTCCCGCCCGGGTTGGGTTTCGCTTATACGAATGAGGAGGCGGCCCAGTTGCCCGGCATGAGGTATGTGAACGGAGAGAAGGACCCCGATGATCTTGCCGAGGGTAGGAGGCTGCTGGCAGAGGCGGGAATTCCAGAACAGGGGTTTGAGGTCCTGTTGTCTACCAGGAATTGCTGCGCGTATCCCGATATCTCCGCCGTGGTGATCGAGCAATTGAAAGAAGCCTATGGCTGGAAAGTGGATCTGAAAGTGTGGGAGTCGGCCGCCGGGTATAACGCGTATCGCGACCATGACTTCTCCTTTGTCGTGCAACGGCGTAACGCCGTCTTCGCAGACCCCGATGCCTTCCTTGACGCGAATACGGAAGGGCGTCTTTTGTTCCGGTGGACTGGCCGGGTGACCCCCGGAATGCAGGAGCTTTTCGACAAGCAAGCCCGTGAATTAAACGTGGAAAAAAGACGCGAGTCCATGGTCGAGATCGAGGAGTTGCTGACCGAAGACGCGATCTCCACCAATCTTTACTGGCGCCGCAACCACCAGGTCTTCAACGAGAGGGTTAAGAACTTTTTTTTCAAACAGAGTATAAGGAAGTACGAGACCATCTGGTGCGACCCCCAGTGCTAGCCGCCGCCAGCCGCCAGCGTGCACAGCGGATTTGACATCTGAATCCCTATCCCGCCCCTTCTTTCGGATTAACGGAGGGGGCGGGCTATGCTACACGGTATCCCCGGTGGTTGAAGGAATTGTTCACTAGCCTCTCGCAAGCGAGAGGGCCAAATTGGATGTGAACTCGCCGCAAAATATTGAAACGTTTCCGAGGTAAATGGCGCCCAAATGGCCAGGTCTGGTATTCGGAGGTGAATCCACCAGCCAGGCAGGCACAATCGGGCCCTGAGAGTAGCTAGTTGAAATCTTACCTGATAAAACGTGTCCTCATGTTCTTCCCAACGATGATTCTGCTTACGATCATCGTATTTGCCATCCTGAGAGTCATACCCGGAGACCCGGCGCTCCTGATCTTGGGAGGAGATGAGGGGGAGGAGCAGTTTACCGATGAAGAGTTGGCCGCGCTGCGAGCCAGGCTGGGAACGGACCGGAACATAGCGGTCCAGTACGCGGACTGGGTAGGCTCCATGTTCACCCTGGATTTCGGCAATTCTTATCACTACAATAATCCCGTATCAGAGGACTTGGCCCAAAGGATCCCCATCACCCTGCAGTTGACCTTCATGTCGCTGTTCATCTCGGGTATCGTAGCCGTCCCCCTTGGTGTATTCTCCGCCATCAGGCAGGACACGTGGGGTGACTATGTCTCCCGCGCGATAACCGTCGTCGGATTGGCCACGCCCAACTTCTTCGTGGGCATCATGACCATCTTCCTGTTGATCCTGTTCTTCGGCTGGATTCCACCCATAGGTTACGTCAACGTGTGGGAAGAGCCGTGGGCTAACATGCAACAGTTGATCTTTCCCGCTATGGCCTTGGGTACCTCGGGCATGGCCTTCCTGGCCCGGGTGACCCGCTCCGCCATGCTGGAGGTGCTCAACGAGGACTATATCCGGACCGCCCGATCCAAGGGTCTTGCTGAAAAGATCGTGATCTACCGGCACGCGCTGAAAAATGCCGTGCTGCCAGTGGTCACCATCTTCGGGCTGGCGTTGGCAGACGCGACGTCGGGGTCGGTGGTAACTGAGATCGTTTTTTCGGTGCCCGGCATGGGCCGGCTTTTGATCGAGGGGGTCCAGCACCGGGATTATCCAATGATTCAGGCCATAATCGTCGTCTTCGGCCTAATGGTCCTGGCAGCCAATCTATTAACCGACCTCACATACGCTTGGCTTAATCCCAGGATTCGGTACGGGTAGTTTATAGACCCCGCAGGGGAGAGGAATGACACAGAGGCAAGAGGAATTAACAGCCGGCGCGCCGCCAGGCGTCATCGAGTTTAAGCCCAAACATGGCTTCGCTCAGGACGTGTCCCGCTTCTTTCGAACCAAGCCTTTGGGGACCGTAGGAGCGGCAATCGCGGTGATCCTGATTTTGACTGCCGTCTACGTCAAGTTCATCGAACCCAGTGTCGGTCTCATCGCGGACCCCTATAAACCCATCGTTGACCGGATCAACGTGGCGCCCGGTGGAGACGCTTGGTTTGGGGGAGACAAGATTGGACGCGATGTGTTTGCCCGGCTGGTCAACGGAGCGTGGATCTCCTTATACGTCGGCATCCTGTCCTCGTTCATCGGCACCACCATAGGGATGGGGGTGGGTATCGCCAGCGCTTATTGGGGAGGCAAGCTGGACTTAATCGTCCAGAGATTGATTGACGCAATGATCGCCTTTCCCGGCATCATTTTGGCCATCGCGATCATGGCCGCTCTGGGGGCCTCCATCAACAATGTGGTGTTTGCCCTTTCGGTGGCTTACATCCCCAGCGCCGCCCGGATAATCCGCGCCCAAGCGTTGGGCATCAAAGAAATGGACTATATGCTAGCCGCCCGGGCGGTGGGCGTGGGAAACGTGCGTACCATGGTCAAGTACATAGTCCCCAACGTCATCGCCATATATATCGTCATTACGACGTTCCATCTGGGGGGAGCCATTATCGCCGAGGCCAGTCTTAGCTTCTTGGGGGTGGGAACTCCCCCCAACGAACCGTCCTGGGGAGGCATGTTGAGCGGCGCCACCTCGCAGTACATTGCCGTAGCCTGGTGGTCCCCGTTATTCCCGGGGGCCGCCATCATCACAGTGGTTTTCGCTTGGAATATACTGGGAGACGCGCTGAGGGATGTTCTCGACCCTCGCCTGCGCGGGACCCGCTAGGCAATTTACCGAGGATAGCGTTAGGGCCCAGGCTTTTGGGCGAATCCCCTATGGCAACTTTCTCTTCAAAATCATAGATGTCTCGGTAAAATTCAGAGGTTTCAACATGAAGAGGACCGCTTGGCTTCTGGTATTCGCGGGTATAGCGGTCGCTAGTCTGACCGCGTGTGGCGGTGCGTCTTCCGATACAAAGCAAGAAGAAGGTCCAGCCGCGCCCGTGGCCGGTGGGGTGCAGATCACCCCTGCGGCCCCAAGAGCATCTGGTGGGGAAACCGGACAAAGAGTACGGCCACCCAGCGAACTAGATATCACCATCGACAGTTGCACCTGGGAACCCGAAGAGCCCGGAGGCCCGATAGGGCTAAAGGTCTCGTTTACAGTGGTCAACAACGCTCCGGACAACTTGTTCGCCACATTTTTGATTCGAGACCAGATCAACCCGGGGCTCTTCTACAAACCGCCGGGAAGTAAGTCGGCGTTGCCAGTGGAGACCAAACAAACGGATAGCCGTAGCTTATTTACCGATAAGTTCCCGGTGGGGTCCGAGACCCTGAACCTGGTTATAGCTGGACAGCGCCGGACAACCGAGAACATTCCCCTGGAAAATTGCACCCAACCCTGATCCAGGGCGGCCCTCACAATTGGAGAAACGTGCTGGCAGCGCCCCTCTTGGCGCCACCTAATACCGAATCCCTTGGCGCGGTAGTAGTGAGATGACGGCCAGAGAGTTGGTGCGGGCCTTAGTAGGATTGGCGGTCATATTGACTATCGCCTGCAATAGCGGTGATAGTGAGGATCCAATCCCGGATCAAATCCAGCCGGCAACACGCCAAGCGGAGGATCCCCGCTCGCCATCCACCGGCTCGGGCGCTAATGGGGCTCGGCACTTGGAGCCCGCGCTGCCAACCGCTCCAGGGCCGCTGACCCAGCCGTCCGCACCACCGTTTCTTGGACTACGGTCCTGGGAACCCCTCTCCGCTGGCTCGATAATCACCGTCGCAGGTGCTGGCCCGCTTGGCGATGGCGCACCGGCCAAGAACGCCCGCTTGTCTTTTCCTTGGGGAGTGGCGGTGGTGTGGCGTGTCGGCAATAAATAGATTGCCGACACGCCACACCACCGCATCCGCAGGGTTGATGTGGTTACCGGGCGCATCAGCACGGTGGCTGGGACGGGTCAGCGCGGGTTCGGCGGTGATTGCGGACCTGCCACCCAAGCCCAACTCGACTCGCCGCGAGGCGTGGCGATCGACACTGACGGAAACCTGTTGATCGCCGACACCCGGAATCAGCGCATTCGCTTAGTCCAAGCGGGCACGGGTATCATCACCACAGCCGGGGTTACCGCTGACTAGGTTGCCGGGGATGGCGGTGGAAGATTTTCCGAGGGCGTTGCTTCAGCGCCATCCGGGTTGGCCGTAGATAACTTTGGAGGACTTTTCGTTGCCGACCCTGACCGCCACCGCGTAATAAGGTTGGACCAATCCACGGGGGATTGGACGATCATGGCGGGTGGCGGCCTCGATGGAGTGGGCAAGCAAGGGTTCGAGGGCGACGGCGGTCTCGCTATCAATGCCTTGCTGTCCAACCCTATTGGAGTTGCGGTAGACAACGCCGGCAACTTATTCATCGCCGACTCCCGAAACCACCGAATTCGCCGGTTGGACCGATCCACAGGGAAGATAACCACGGTGGTGGGGACAGGAAGCCCGGGATTTAGCGGCGACGGTGGACAAGGCGTCTTTGCGCAGTTGAACGGTCCCAGCCAAGTCGCATTAGACCAGGATCAAAATCTGCTCATCTCCGACTCCCTCAACAATCGTATCCGCCAGGTGAATGCCAAAACTGGGGTCATTGAGACCATAGCAGGGAGTGGAAATGCAGGTTTTGACGGCGATGAAGGCCCGGCCACCGGAGCCTCGCTTAACCGCCCCACCGGAGTGGCCGTTGATAGCTCCGGGAATTTATTCATATCTGACATGTTCAACCGCCGCATCCGCCGTGTGGACGCCGGGGAGGCCATCTCAACAATAGCTGGCGTCGGTAGTATGGGATTTGGCGGTGACCAAGGACCGGCTACTCACACGTTGGTCTACCAGCCCGCAGCGGTGGCGTTGGACCGGGCCGGGAACATCTTCATTGCGGACTTGGGCAACCAGCGCATTCGCAGAGTGGATGTTGACACAGGCGCGATCACCACGGTGGCCGGGACCGGTCAGGAAGGATTTGGCGGCGACGGAGGCCCAGCCACGGAGGCCCGGCTCGCCAACCCTTCTGGTGTCGCAGTGGATGCCGCTGGCAACCTCTATATTGTCGATTGGGACAACCACCGAATTCGACGGGTGGATGCCGTCTCAGGCCTTATCTCCACTGTGGCGGGCGCCGGAGAGAATGGAGCCGGTGGCGATGGCGGCCCCGCCACCAGGGCCCAGCTATCTTCCCCTCGAGGCGTAGCAGTCGACGACGACGGGAATTTTTACATCGCCGATACCGGCAGCGACCGCATTCTCCGGGTGGACGCCGCTACCGGCATAATCTCCACGGTGGCGGGCAGCGGGAAGGCAGGTCTGTCAGGGGACGGCGGTCCCGCTACAGGAGCTCAGCTCGACGCGCCCATAGACGTGGCGGTGGATCACGAGGAGCGACTTTTTATCGCCGATTTGTTCAACCGCCGAATCCGGCGGGTAGACCCAGAGACAGGAATCATCTCCACGGTAGCCGCGATAGCTGAAGAAGGCGGTTTGGCGTCCCCTAGTGGAATCGCGGTAGACCAGGACGGCAATCTTTTTATCGCTGACCAAGGGGACCACCGAATCCGCAGAATTGATGCAGTCAGCGGCATCATGACCACCGTGGCGGGCGACGGACATGAAGGATTTGCCGGCGACGGGGCGGCCGGCGCCAACGCGCGGCTTTCTTCACCCCGTGGGGTGGCCGTAGACTCCGCGGGCAACGTTTTCATCGCAGATTCGGAGAATCATAGGATTCGCGCAATAAAAGCATCGTAAGCCCAACTCAATCGGTATTAGTCCAACCCGGACTCGGGGCCACGCGTTTGACATATTTAGGAGGATTATCCGGGGTGCCAAGATGTATACCACCTAATGAGTATCAAATGTTGTTGGGAACTCTGTCAAAATGGCAAAGTCCCGGGACCGTTTCGGGTCTGCCGCAACCAGTGCCGATCATCGACCCAATCGCCCGTCGGCAGGGGATTATTTTATCGAGTCGCCCTACGAGGGTGAGCTGCTCGTCATAGGCTTTTCACGGTGCGAGGTAAGGGTGCGCGCAGTGGGGGCTGGATATGCGGTACCAAGTCGTGACCGTTGACACGCTGGTAGCCGTTAACGACAATGGTCATCGTCCAATGAGAATTCAGAGTCACCACTTGCACCAGACAAAACGTAACCTAATGTGATAACGGGGAGGAGGATTTCATGGCCGAACAAGATATACCCCTGATGGCCCACCTGATGCGCAGGGCTGGGTTTGGCGCTTCTCGTGAAGAACTTGAAGAGCGGGCAGCTAAAGGTTATGAGGCAACGGTAGAGGAGCTATTGGACCCGGACCAAAATGAGCCTTTCAATAAATACCGTCTTCTACGGTACCATCCATGGACCTGGAAGCCTGGAACGATGACCGGTCATGGCGCCGGTGAGTGGATGCACCGTATGGTTGCCACCAAGCGTCCTTTGGAAGAGAAAATGACCCTCTTCTGGCATCAGTTGTTCGCAACGGGTGTTTCCAAGATCGACCACTACCACGAGCTTTCAACTATGATCGATCTTTTCCGTGAGAAGGGTATGGGTGCATACCGGGAGATTCTCTTGGGAATGGCCAAGAACCCAGCCATGATTTACTGGCTGGATAACTGTGAGAACCATGGGGACGCGGTCAACGAGAACTGGGGCCGGGAGTTGCTGGAGCTATTCAGTATGGGCGTAGGCAATTACACCGAAGTGGATGTTAGAGAGGCCTCCAGGGCTTTCACTGGTTGGACTTTGACGCCCGTGCCTCCTAGGGGCCCGGTGGGACGGCACAACTGGGACTTCGAGTACAAGGACTGGGACCACGACCACGGTGAAAAAACCTTCCTGGGAGAAACCGGCGACTTCAACGGAGAAGATATCATCGATATCATTCTGAATAATCCGGCAACTTCTCGGTTCATCGCCCGGCATCTTTACAATTTCTTCGTCGCCGACGAACCGCAGGTACCCGCTTGGTCGGTTACACCGCCAAATGATCCGGAAGCTATCGAAGCAATCGCCTTGGCGCTCAGGGACTCGAACTACGACATACGCTCGGCGTTGCGGGTCCTGTTCAAATCCGATTTCTTTAAGAACGCCCGCTATACCCGCATCAAGAGCCATGCCGAGGTCGTAGTGGGCGCTCTGAGGCTGGTCGGTGGCTTCGATTTTCCTTCACCGGGAATCGGCAACTTGTCAAAGGAGCCGGGCTACATGGGACAGGAATTGCTGAATCCCCCCAGTGTTGAGGGTTGGCATACGGGCAGCGAGTGGATAAACAGTGGTTCCCTGATGGCCCGGATCAATTTCACCGCCGATCTGATAAGCGATGCCAGCCATCCGGGAGTTCAGAACATCATCAACCGTCTCAAGGCTCAAGGGGACCTTTCCCCCGAGGCGTTCGTAGACACTTGTCTGGACCTGATGGGACCCCTAGACCTGGGCAAGGAAGTGAGACAGGAACTGGTGGACCACGCCAGTGTGGCCGGTGCGCTTAAATGGGGTTCCGAGCAAGACTCTGCTGCCTCAACAAACCGGGTGTCCGAGATGCTGCAACTGGTTGTCTCGACTCGGGATTACCAGTACGCCTAACGAGGCCGCCGCAACCAGGCCGCAAAGTCAAGGAGGAAACCGATGACTGCTACTAAAAAAGACCCGGTGGTGGTGGTGCTTCAGCTAACTGGGGGCAACGACTACGCCAATACAGTGATTCGCTACGCCGACCCCCTTTACCGAGACAATCGTCCCGGGATCGGTATTCCGGAGGGCCAGGAACTTCGTATCGACGATGAGATTGGATTTCACCCTGCTATGGGCGCGATCAAAGACATGTATGACCAGAACCAGGTGGCTATCATTCATGGAGTGGGGTATCCGAATTCCCCACGGTCTCACTTCCGTTCCATGGATATTTGGCACACTTGTGCCCCGGACCGATTGGGCACCGAAGGCTGGTTGGGCCGGGCCGCCCTGGACATTGACCCGAACAAAGAAAACGTTGTTACAACGGTTTGTTTCGGTCCCAGTGTTTTCCGGGCTTTGGTTAATCCGGGAGTTCCAGTCGCCTGTGTGGGCAACCTGGATACCTACGGCATGTTGCCCGGTGTCACTGAGGTAGAACAGCGAGCGAAGATTCTGGACAGATTCGCCCGGATGTATGTCCCTGCCATCGGCACAGGGTTGGTGGACGACTACCTGGGTCAGATAGGATTGGATTGTCTGGCAGGCGCGGACATCTTAAAGGCGGCTCCCCAGTTGTATTCTTCCGAGATCGAGTACCCAGATTCCACGATCGCCAAGAAGCTGAAGGGAATCGCGCAGATACACGAGGCTAACTTGGGGACCCGAATATTCTACTGTGACCATGGTGTCTTTGACACCCATGCCAACCAGTTGGGAGCCCATGAAACGCTCTGGACTGAAGTCTCTCAGGCGGTGCAAAGCTTTTTTGACGATCTTAGAGAGCATGACGCCTCTGACAACGTAGTGATGTTGCTCTTCTCCGAATTCGGCCGGCGTCTGCATGACAATGGATCCGGATCAGATCACGGCGCTGGCGGCGTCGCTTTTGCCATCGGCGACACGGTGAAGGGCGGACAATACAGCGAGTACCCATCGTTGAAGGCGGAGGACCTAGAGCAGGGCGACTTGGTTCCCAACATGGACTTCCGGGGTTTCTACTCCACTTTGCTAGAGGACCATCTGAAACTGGACGCCAAAGGCATCGTAGAAGGCGAGTTTGAGAAGCCTCGCTTCCTCGGCTAGCCTGCGGACCAGGTAGCACTGAGATGTGGCCGGCGGCGTTACGCTTGCAGGCTGCCGATCGTGAAATAGGCGGAGACAAGCCGTTGAGGCCTCAGTTAATCGACATAAAGCCTAGGAGGCATCAGATATGCTTACGCAGACAGTGGCCGGCCGTACATTCGACTATAGCTATTGCATCGGGGGGCGCATGAACACTCCGGCCAATATAGCGATAGGCGCTGGCGATACGATGTACGTGCTGTGCCGAGGATCCGAGCGAACCCCCAACGTCCCCGCTAACCGGGCGACTGGTAACGTCAAGGTGTGCGTATTCACCGCTGGGACGACGGCAGGTGATGAAGAATTGGTAGCTCAATTTGGCAAGGGTGGGGACGGTGAGGGAGAAATGACGTGGCCGGTCGCGATCGCGCTGGATAGCCAAGAAAACCTTCACATCACTGATGAATGGCTGAATAAGATTTCCGTATTTGCCAAAGATGGAAAATTCTTGCGGTCCTGGGGCACATCCGGCGACGGCGACGGTGAGTTTAACGGGCCCGCCGGCATTGCTATGGACCAACAGGAAAACCTATATATCGTTGACAGCCGCAACCACCGGATCCAAAAACTCACCAAAGACGGAAAGTTTCTTTCCAAATGGGGGGCACTGGGCAGTGGTGAAGGAGAGTTTGATTCTCCCTGGGGAATAGTCCTCGATGCACAGGGTTTTGTATACGTGGTCGACCACGGTAACCACCGCGTGCAGAAGTTCACGCCAGAGGGAGAATTTATCGCCAAGTTTGGGAGTCACGGCACGGATGCCGGACAACTGAACTACCCCTCGGATGTGAGCGTTGATCCGGATGGAGACGTGTATGTGTGCGATTGGGGGAACAACCGTGTCCAGATATTTGCTCAGGATGGCAAGTTTCTGGCCACTCTGGTCGGTGACGCCCAGCAGCTGGGCAAGTGGCACCAAGACATTGTGGATGCCAACCTCGATAATCAACGAGCCCGCCGCAGAGCAGACCTGTCGATGGAATGGTTACTACAAATGCCTCGTGGGGTGACCTTCGACCCGGCGAAAGACCGGATTCTGATTGCCGATACCCAACGGGCCAGGATCCAGATCTATGACAAGCCGAAGAACTACATGGAGCCCCAGCTGAACCTGTAGCAATGTGACGCCGCCGGCGCCAGGACCGGCACCGGCGGCGTCCGCTAACTCCTCGCCGTGTCGTCCGACGCAAGTGTTCTGGGATCGTTCACCCGTGGTCCCCAACCCTCTCTAGATGTCCCCTGTGGAATCCCGTAGTCGCTGCGTGCCCTACCTCAAGTGGGGGATCCCGGGGAGTTTCGTGAATATCCAATATTCAGGCGATAACGTGAAAGTATGGACCCAGCGTTGCGGGAACACTATCTCCAGATAGCCCGGGATAATCCGAACATACTTTGTTCGGAAGTTCCGGCGGAGGTTCTGGCGGAGACGGCTTATGACGAAAGCGATCCTTCAGAGTTGCTCAGGAAATTCCTAGAGGTTGGATTCAACCGGTGGCTGGCCGAGAAGCACGGACGAAGCATAATTTTGCCTGAAAGTATGATTAGAGACGCGCTTACTGTACTGTGGGATAGAACCTGCCGCTTGTACACCAGCCATCTACTGGCTCAGGACGACCCGGACTGGGACAAACCATTTTTTTCCAATGAAGGATTAGAAGGGGGCTGGTAGTAGGCGTTACTGTCACTATCTACAGACTCGCACTAGATAAACGGAACTTGGCATGTGGCGGGAACGGTATGAGACAATCCCCCTAAACTGCGCAGCAAGTTAGACTTGTTGTGCAGTGGTCTTTCGATCGCCAATCCTACTTGTGGGGAAGATTTCCGCACCGTGGTTGTCTGTGGAAGCTCTGCCTCACGGGCGATTGGTAAATCGAAAGGCCTCGCCCTGAGTATTGAGGTGGTACCCAAAAACTAGACAGGTGGCTAAGAGAGAGTCCAGCTCCTAAAATACCGGCAGCGGTTGCTGTTGGGGAGGAGAAGGACATGAGGCAGACGAGGAAGAAACACAGCCCAGCGTTCAAGGCCAAGGTGGCCCTGGCCGCTCTTCAAGGGGAAGAGACCATCGCCCAGTTGGCCAGCCGATTTGAGGTCCATCCCAGCCAGATTCACGCTTGGAAAAGGGCCCTGTTAGAAGGAGCTCCGGAGCTATTTGCCGACAACCATAAATCCCAGGAAAAGGCCAAAGAAGCTCAAATTGACCAACTCTACCGGCACATCGGCCAGCTGAAGGTGGAACGCGATTTTTTCGTCGGTCTAAAGCAGCCTCCAGGCCATGATCAACCGAGGCCATAAGCAACTGTCCCTGGTCCGTCAGTGTACACTGCTGAACATCAGCCGAGCCTCAGTGTACTACCGGCCAGTCTCGACCAGAGCAGAAGACCTGGAGTTGATGGCTCGGATGGACCGTCAGTATTTGAAGACGCCCTTCTACGGTTCCAGGAGGATGAAGGCCTGGCTGCTGGCAGAGGGCTACCTAGTGAGCCGAAGCAAGGTTCGAAGGCTGATGCGGTTGATGGGCCTGGAAGCCATCTATCGGCGTCCCAACACTAGCAAGCCAGCTCCGGGACATCGGGTCTATCCCTACCTGCTGAAGGGAGTGGATGTTAATCGGGTCGACCAGGTCTGGGCGGCGGACATTACCTACATTCCCATGGCTCAGGGCTTCCTGTACCTGGTGGCCATCATGGACTGGCACAGCCGGCATGTGCTGGCCTGGAAGCTCTCCAACACCATGGACACGGACTTCTGTGTGACGGCGTTGGAGGCAGCATTGGGCAAGGGACGGCCGGAGGTCTTTAACACGGACCAGGGGGCACAGTTCACCAGTGATGCCTTTACCCAGACGTTGGAGGAGCGGGGCATTCGGGTCAGCATGGATGGTAAAGGTAGGTACCTGGACAACATCTTTGTGGAGCGGTTGTGGCGGAGCATCAAGTATGAGGAGGTGTATCTGAAGGCATACCAGACTGTCGCAGAAGCCCGAGTTGGGATCAACGCTTACCTGGAGTTCTACAACCGGCGGAGACCTCACCAGTCTTTGGGCTATCGAACCCCAGCACAGGTGTACCAAAAGGGCCAGGCAGAAAAGAGGGTAGCAGCTCAAGAACCAGGGCTGACATCGGGCTTGGTGAAACCTAGCGTAGGGGCGGGAGACTCTCTTAATTTAGCCCTCAGGCTGTCTTAATCATTGGGTCCACCTTAGCTTACTGATTCCAGAACGCTCATGCAGGCAAGGTTAATCATGGTAAGAATATCAGCGTCTCTTATTAAGCTAATGAATTCACGAGCTTTGGCAAGTGCCGACTCTGTCTCAGATGGGAAAGCCCTTTCAGTAATTGTCACATGTGGATAGACATGCTCCGAGCTAACTTCCTTGTTTGAATTGATGTGTTCGAACAAACCAGCCGCGGCCTCTGCGAATGCGTCGAACTGCAGACCGTTGGCTGCAAGTGCAATCGCTTTTGCCGCCAACATACCCACAGGTGCTATTTCGATACCAGTGGCTGTCAGTCCTCTCCCAGCTGCTATCAAGGCCGAAGTGCCGATACCCGAAAATGGATCAAGAACGGATGAGGGTTGGACGCGATCGAGAAGCTGCTCGACTAACTCCTTAGAGAACCCTTCCTTGTATTTCATCCAACGGAATCCTGGAACGGCATAATTCCCTTGATATGAAACTATCCTAGAGGTCTGGCCGGAAAGCCATTGGCCGGGTTTCGCGCTACGCCAGACAGACGTATTATAGTCTTATATGGCATGATAGTGTCTGTAATACGGTTCAAGAACCCACTGTTACATCGATAATCGTCGCTAAGAAAACGACGACTTGGGGAGAATCGGGGTTTCCGTCCGAGTTTCTAGGAGTTAACTCCGGATTGACGGATAACCTCCCCTCGAAACGTTCGTGTAAGGAGCGCCGCTCTTGGACACTCCCGCCATTCAAAGACTCGATTGCCACCCCAGATTCACCGCAGATTGACATAGCTTCCCGAGGAAACCTTTGCCCGCTACTCTTGGGCAACTAGCAGGATCCGACTAACCACAAGGATCAGCTGGATAAGGCTCTTAGGGCCTCATCCAACTGGTTTTCATCTGCGCTCTAAGCTCTCTTGCTCTGGGGGTATCCCCCCTTCCTTGACTCTGACAATACTCCCATCCCAAGTCTCTGATTTCGAACGCTCCTAATCCAGCCTCACGAAGCACTACAGAGTAGTCCTGGGTATCGTGAAGTTCCAATGCACGTTGTCCCCACTCGTATGCGGGGCTAGCCTGACCATAACAGAATGCGTGGAATTCACGGTCATTCAGAAATCCCTGTAACTCATGGTAAAGAACGAGCAATTCAAGGGATTCAGGAGAAAGTTGACCATCTGGAGCTTTTGTAGCAGGCACGACAGAGGTATTTGGAGCAGACGAAGGTTGGTTGGGGCCTTGTGTGGTGGAGTTATCATCGGGTTACGTGAGAGATTCGAATCTCGATCAGGCTGACGGCTTCGGTCCCGAGAACCAAAGACACAATGAGGAGCGCTTCGCCGAGACCTACGGGCTGGTCCTGGGGAACCGTCTGTACGTCGAATTCGTCAGCGGCCGGAGCATGGCCAGACGGGATGTGTTTAAACAGGTCATGGAGGACGCCGCACTGGACCGCTTCGACGTTCTTTTGGTGAATGACACGAGCCGATTTGGCCGCAACCAGGGTGAGGCAATCAGGAATAAAGAACAGCTTCAGCGGTTGGGAAAGACGGTGGTCTTCGTCTCCCAGGGGATCATCAGCGGCAGCGACCGAGATTTCCTAAGCGAACGGATCAACGAAACCTTGGACGAACAATACTCCCGGAACCTCTCCCGCCACGTCACCGCAGGCTTGGCGGAGAAGGCCTCGATGGGTCACGCCATCGGGCGTGCGCCCTTGGGCTACCGCCAAGAGAAGAACGCCAGTGGCCGGGGCGCCTGGGCGGCGCCCGATGAAAAGACCATGCCGGCGCTGCTTCACCTGCTCCGGGGCTACACGTCGGGGAAGTTCTCCTTCCGTACCCTCGCCCAAGACCTGAACTCCAAGGGCTACCAAACCTCCGATGGCAGACCCTTCACCGAGAGCTCCATCTCCACGGTGCTCAACAACCGTTTTTACGACGCCATCACGGTGTATCATCGGGGTAGGCCGGACGAGCAAATCCGTGACGGGATCCACCATGTTCCACCAGAAGTGCGAGACCTCTGGCGCCGGTGCCAGGAGGTCCGACGGGAACGGGGCAAGCCGGGACGGACTAGCCCTCCCGCCCGTGAGCAGCGGATCTATCCCTTCTCGGGGGTGACGGTCTGCAACGAGTGTGAAGAGACGTACCACGGCATCACCACCCATTGGCGCGACCGAAGGTATCCCCGGATGGCCCACAGCTGGCGCCGGTGCGGCGCCATTCCCTCTTCGGTGAGTGAGCCGGCTATGGCAGAGGAATTCGCGGAGCGGGTGTTGGCCTGCGTCGATCTGGACGGCGGCTGGAGGGAGGCCGTGGTTCCAGCCCTGGCCAACGAGGGTCCCAAGCCCGATCACTCCCTGGACATCAAGCGCATCCAAGGGGCGTTGGCCAATCTAAGAAAGCAGCATCTCTGGGACGCAGTCGGAGATGAAGAATTCAAGACTAAGCATAGGGAATTCCAGCGTCAGATCGGGAAGATGGAGGAATCGGCGCCCCCGGCCGTCACGCCCAATCTGGACCGGGCCGCCAAGCTCCTTCAGGACCTGCCGGCCGTTTGGCGTCATCCTGGAGTGACCCCGGAACAACGCCGGGAATTGGTCAGGGAGGTATTCCAGGAGATCCGCCTGCGCGAAGGGAGGATGGTGGCGGTAAAACCCAAGCCCAGCTACCAGCCACTTTTCGCCTATAATATCTGGAGCCAAGAACTTGCCGGTGGCGTTCGCTCATCCTGAGCCCGTCGAAGGGCAGGTCCCTATATGGCAGCCTTCACCAAGGGTTGAAGCAATCGCAGCCCAAAGCCGTGGTTCGACAAGCCTGTCCTGAGCCGAGCCGAAGGGCTAGCCATGAGCGGAATGTGATCATACGGTTGGATTCCAGCCTATCGAATGGGCTTGATCAGCGCCGTATTGGCGCTGTGTCCGCCCCTATAGGTTGCGGGCCGGTTCGGTGTAGTTTTTGAGTTTGTTGTAGACCTGTAGGCGGTTGCGCTGGGTATCGGCGATGACCAGGCGGCTGTATCTTTCGTCGAAGACTACCGCGGTGGGCATGGCCAGGCGCCACTCGACCTCGAAGTCCTTGACCTCCCGCCGGCGCTTGAGGGCGTCGGGGTTGGTCGCCACCACCATTTTCCCCCATTTGGAAAGCTCCGTTGCGTCGCCCATGAAGCTGGTGAGGAACTTCCCCTGGGGGTCGTAAAGCTGGACCCGGTTGTTGGCCCAGTCGCATACATAGACATCGCCGTCGGGATCGACCGCCACGTCAGAAGGCAGTTTTAATTCGCCACGGCCTTCTCCATGGGAACCGAATTCAGCCACGAACTGGCCGTCGCCGGTGAATTTCTGGACCCGGTGATTCTTGTGGTCGGCCACGTAGACATAGCCATCCCGGTCTACGGTGATGCCCCAAGGAGAATCGAACTCACCTTCTCCGTTTCCCTGGCCCCCCCATTGCAGAAGGAATCCGCCATCCTTGGTGTACTTTTGAATGCGGTGGTTCCGGCTGTCCACTACGTATAGGTCTTCCTGGGCGTCAAACGCGATGCCGGAAGGGCCGTTGAAATGGCCTTCCCCTTGTCCCGTGGCGCCCCAATGACTGAGGAATTTGCCGTCTTTGTCGAAGACGTTGACCCGGTTGAGCCATTCGTCGGAGACGTAAACCCGGGACTCGCTGTCGGTGGCGATGGCCACCGGCCAAATCAACTCTCCGTCGCCGCTGCCGTATTTGCTGAATTCACCTACGAATTCCTCATCGCCGGGTTCGGACCCCATGGTGTACACGCCCACCCGGGCGCCGCGGCCGGTGCGGTTCCACGGGACGCCGGGCACGAACTCCCATCCACGATTCAACAGGTAGACCACGTCGCCTTCGCCATATGCCAGGCCTATGGCCGAGTTAAAGCCGATGCCCGAAACCGCGCCGCGGCCCATGTTGTGGCTGTAGTCGTAGACGCGTCCGGCGACCAACCTAGTGACCATCGTTTTGCTCCTGTTCTTATGTTTGCGGAGGCGGCTCCGGGCTGAGAAACGCGGCCCCCGCCCCAGATGCTTCGCCGCCGCGGCTGGCTCAGCATGACAAGATTTTAAGGTTGACTCAGGAAGGCATTTTATTCTGGGTTACAGAAAGTTCGGCTTTTCGAAGGAGCCTTTGACTATGGGCTTGGCGTCTAGGCCCAGCCAGTCTTCCAGCACCGTGGAGTAGAGGCCTCGGAAGTCCAGGTTCGGGACCATATCACCCTGCTGTAAGTCTTCCGGTTTTCGTGAGGGGTATTCGCCGTATTGGCCACCCTTGACCGGTTCGCCGATTACAAAGGCCGCGCCGGCGGCGCCGTGGTCGGTGCCCGAACCGTTGTCGTGGACCCTCCGGCCGAATTCCGAGAACACCAGCATTATCACGTTGTCGGCGGCGTCGTGGGCTTTCAGGTCGGCGAAAAAGTCTCCTACGGCCTCGGAGACATCGGTCAAAAGGTTGGCCTGCATCCCGAGTTGGTTGGCGTGGGAATCGAAGCTGCCGTAGTCACAATAGAATATCCGGCTGCCCAGACCGGCCAGATGCACCTGCGCGATGCTCTTGAGCCTTTGAGCCACCACCGTATCGGCGTATTCCACGTTGGAGGAATAACGTTCTGGAGCGACCTTGATGATATCGGCGCCCTTCATGGCTTCCAGACCCGTCTCCGCCAGGTACTCCATAACCATGCCGCTTCCGATGGCCGGGGAGTACATCTGAGTGAATCGATTCAGTATCTTGTCCCGGCGCTGCTCGTCGGAAATTCCGGTGAGCAATCCGTAGCTTTCCAGATTGTCCACGGCCGCGACTGGAACTCCGGCCACCGCCACCGCCCGGAACAGGCTGGGGCCAAAACTAACGGTGGTAAGCACGTTTTCTTTGTTAGGGTCTATGTCGCGGGTGGCCAGGCCGAGCCAGCCCTCGGTTCCCATGGTTTCCGGCTCGCAGGTATGCCAAATGTCCATGGACCGGAAGTGAGACCGGGGCGAGTTGGGGTAGCCGACGCCATGGATGATCGCCACGTCGCCCTCGTTGTACATGTCCCGAATGACGCCCATGCTGGGGTGAAGTCCCATGCCGCCGTCGATGTGCAAGATCTTGTCATCGGGTATCCCGACCGCGGGACGGTTATCCCGGTATAGGGGGTCGGTATGGGGGATGACTGTGTTGAAATAATCGTTCCCTCCGGAAAGCTGCAGAACGACCAAAACCGGGTCTTTATGAGAACTAGTCATATCTCTTCTCCTTAATTGGGGAAGGTTTGGCTCTGAGGGACGGCATGCCGTGCCCCTACGCGTATAGATACTCTCTCAACGAGACGGCCAACTGCAGCATCTCGCCAACTCTTTCTTCTGAGGCTGCCTCGTTCTCTCGGGTGTTCCACAGCAGGGAGCCGCCTTCAATTGCATGCTCCACCAACTGCTGGCGGTTCCCCCCCTCGACCTCCAAGATTCCAAGCAGGTCGAGGCAGTTGTCGACGAACGCTTCGGGGGCGAGTTCTCCCTTGGCTTGCAGCCGCTGGATGATGCGCTGTATCCCCGGCCTGCCGGTGTCACCTACCATATCGGCTG
>CBDDEJ010000002.1:0-177418 GCA_965226915.1 Dehalococcoidia bacterium | reverse complement strand
CACTGGTGGAACCATACGTTTCCGGCTCGGCGGCGATGTTCAGCGACAGTCCAAGCGGCGCCAACCTGGCGGGCTTGTTATGGGGTCAGGAGCTCTCCGAGGCCACAGGGGACCAACGATATTCCAACCTGATTGTGAACGTGGCCGACCGGTACCGGCCGGGCGCCGGTGACGGAGCGCCGCCGCCCTGCGACCCGGATTTCCGCACCGAAGACATGTTCATGGCCGGGGCGATGTTGGGCAGGGCGTTTGAGATCACCGGGGAATCCAGATATTTGGACCTGCTGGTGAAGTTCCTGCTTGATGGGAATATCCAACAGAAAGACGGACCACAAGAAGGGCTATTTTGGCACTGCCGGCCGGCGCCGTTCTACTGGGGCAGGGGCAACGGTTTCGCCGCCTTGGGCCTAACCGAGACATTGACCTTCCTGCCTGAAAACCATCCGGGCAGAGACGAGGTCCTAGCTATGTGCCGGAAGCTCCTGGACGCCCTTGGAAGGATCCAAGATCTCTCCGGTATGTTGGCCCAGGTCTTGGATCAACCTGGCTCATACCAGGAACTCACCGCAACCTGCATGTTCGGATATGCCCTGGCCAGGGGATTGCGGATGGGCTGGTTGGACGAGTCATACAGGCCACAGGTTGATCTTGCCTGGATGGGCGTATCGCACCGGGTGGACGACACCGGCAACGTGGTTGACGGGTGCGCCGGCACTGGCGTGCAATCTACGGTGAAGGAATACCTGGACCGGCCGGCTATATTCGGGTTCGACGACCGTACAGGTGGGATGGCCCTGTGGTTCGCCGTGGAGATGGAGCGTCTGCGCCGGGAGGGCGCCGGCGCCTGATGCTTGGACGGTCATGAAACACGCGGGCCGGGCCAGTACAAACGCCACCGCCATCGTGATCGGAAAGCGGGTTTCGGACCGGTTATAGCATCTCTTCAATAGCCGGTCTGGACTGGCCTGGTCCTGCTTTCGGCAAAGTCGCCGGCGCTGATGATTGCCCACCCGATCGACAACTTCGTTACTCCTTGACCTAAAACCGTAGTTGGTGTGGAAGTGTTCAGGCGCTCCGGCCATAAACCAAGCCGAGGGCGCTGAGTTGGTGGCTGTAACCAGCCGCAACCGGGGCCGGGGTGAAGCCTTCGCCCAGAAGCACGGCGCTAAAACCGCCTACACCTCTCTGGAGGACGTACTGAGCGATTCCAGGGTAGACGCGGTCTACATAACCTCGCCCAACCACCTGCACTCACTCCACACGACCATGGCGGCCAACGCCGGCAAGCATGTGCTGGTGGAAAAGCCAATGTCGCTAGCCGTTCCCGAAGGCGCGGAAATGGTGCGGGTGTGCCGGGAACGGGGCGTGAAGCTTGGCGTGGGGTTCCACCTGCGCCACCACCCGGGTCACATCGAAGCAAGCCGGCTGGTGGCAAACGGCGCCTTGGGAACCGTAGCTCTAGCGCAGGCCCAGATGGGCCAGGGTAACAGAGGCGAGGTGTTCCCCAAACCCCGGGCCGGCCTGCGAGATTGGTGGACTCAACCGGAGATGGTCGGCGGGGCCTTTGTCACCATCGCCTTGGGAGTTCACTCCATCGACGACCTTCAATTCATCCTGGACCAGCGCATTGTGGAGATAACCGCCATCACCGATGGTCACACTGCGGAACAGCCCCTGGAAACCCTGGCCACCATGTGCTTGCGCTTCGAACAAGGCACGATCGGCACTATCTGTTGCGGATTGCGCCTGCCCGAATTCCAGAATGACGTGGCAATCTATGGGAGCAACGGCAAGATTGTGCTGTCCGGCGCCGCATGGCCCCGCCTGGAAGGGGAACTGCAGGTGTCCAGCGAAACAATGAACACCACGGTTGCTTACGAACCGGACGGGGTCGCCCTGGTCACGTGGAATGTCGAGGACTTCTGCCGGGCTGTGGTGGAAGACAGGCACCCGGCGGCCTCCGGGGCTGACGGCCTAAAAGCAGTGCAGGCAACGGTGGCAATGGTTGAGTCTGCGACCACGGGCCGGACGGTGAAGCTAGAACCACTGTAGGGTTTATTCCGTAATGCAGGGGCGGGTTTGAAACCCGCCCCTGCCACCCGCTCTTTGCGCCTACGCCCGAAGGGGATTTTAATACTCGATGATCGCCCGGCCGAGGATCTCTCCCGATCGCAGCGCGTCACAGGCATCGTTGATGTCGTCCAAGCGGTAGCGCCGGGTCACCAGTTTGTCCAGAGGGAACTTCCCTTCTCGATGCCACCTGAGAAACATGGGGAAGTCTTTGTCCGGGTAGGTCGCGCCCAAGCTGCCCCGGTACTGGCGTTGGTGAGATACGAATAATCTGGAATCGACGGTAATGTCCCATCCGGGCAGGCCGATCAGTATCGCCATCCCGCCATGATTATCGGCGCCGGGCCCGCCGCCGCGGGTGGCAGGCAAGATCTGCTCGTTGGTCACCTTCACCCCTATCGCATCGATGGCGAAGTCAACACCCCCGTTGGTGATCTCATGGATGGCTTCCACCGGGTCGGTCTGGGAAGCGTTGACCACGTGGGTGGCGCCGAACTCCTTGGCGAACTCTAATTTATCGTCCTTCAGGTCCACCGCGATTATGGGGTAGGCTTCCAATATCGACGCCATCCCCACCGCCGACAGCCCCACGCCGCCGACGCCGAAAACCGCCACCGAGTCTCCCGGCCGGACTTTGGCGGTGTTCAAGACCGCGCCGGCGCCCGTTAGCACCGCGCAACCCACCAGGCAGCTGACGTCGGTCGGGTCGTCATCGGATATGGGAATCACGTATTCCCCGCTGACCAGAACATCCTCTCCCCAGGTATACACGTTTCCGTGAACCGGCTCTTCCCGGTAGGTGACTCTGGTAGGCGCAGGCGCCGCCCTGCCCCGGACAGGCGTTCTGGGAACCCAGGTTACGATGGCATGGTCGCCTTCTTTGAGGTGGGTGACTCCCCGGCCAACCCCCGTGACTATTCCAGCACCCTCGTGCCCCAACACTATGGGTCTAGGCAAATCAGGGTTTTCCATCTGATGAAGCTGGGAATGGCAGACGCCGCTGGAAATCAGCTTGACTGACACCTGCCCGGGCTCTGGGTCTGGAACCTCCAGCTCCACAACCTCCAGCGGCGCCTTCGGGGCGATCTGAACTGCGGCTTTAGTCCTCATGGTCCCTCCATTACTCGAATGTAGCGGATTCTGAGCGCCTATGCGTTCGGCGCTGACCGGCACGCCCCCATCCTAACCTTCCCCCCTTGCGGGGGAAGGGATTAAGTCCTCTCCCCCTTTTAGGGGGAGAGTTAGAGTGGGGGTGACAACTTGTCTGCCAACAATTTTTGTTCGACGAGATGCTGTTTGGAATGCGAATGTCCACCATCAAAATCCGGCAGTGAACCTGCCCCATTTCTCTTCCCAGCGGGACGCCAGGGCTAGCTCGTCCTGCCGGTTCTGGTAGCCATCCGAGTCTTCACCCCGGTAATGGTCCCGGTACCAGTCTACGGTAGCTTGGATCCACTCCTCCACTGGGGTCGTGATGATTCCAAATGATTGATTTGCTTTGGAAAGGTCGTGGATATTGTTGACGGGACGGCTCATGGGCGGCGCGTAAGAATCAAGCGATCTTTGCTTCTTGATCACCTCCTTGGGGACATAGGTGATTTTGCATTCATGGCCTGCCGCCTGCCAAATCAGGCTCGACCACCGCCGCAGGTTCATGATTTCCGGCATGGCGATGTAGTAAGTCTGGCCCAGCGTCTGGGGAGCATCCAGGATGCGGACGAAATTCGCCGCCGCATCGGCGGAGTACAGGGTGCGATATGCCCCCAAAGCGTCCGGCGGAATCATGACGCCGCCGCCGTCCAACGCCCGCTGCACCCACCACCACATCCGCCTGGTGGGGTCGTTGCTGCCCATCACGGCGGGCACCCGGACGATGGTGTAAGGCACATCGCTATTCTCATCCAGCCATTTTTCGCAGTGGCGTTTGCCCACGGCGTAGGCGTCCTCACCCGGAGAATAGCTGTAATCGATATTAGCCCAGTCCACGTCGGTCTCGTCGTAGGGGCAGTGGTTTAAGAAGTCCACCGCGCCCTCCAGGTACACTGACCCGGTGCTGACCATGAGATAGCGGCCGATATTCCCCCGAAACGCGGCGGCGGCCGATTCCACGTCTTCTTTTTTGTAGGCCTGGGTGTCAATGACTGCGTCGAATTGTTTACCTTTGACCTTGGCGGCGAAATCCTCAACGTTTTCCCGGTCCCCTTGGATATGCGCCACCCGGTCCCACCACTCCGGCTTGGATGAACCCCTGGAAAAGATAGTCACGCCGTCGCCCCGGTCCAACAGTCGTTGCACCGTGAGCCTGCCCATGTATCCCGTGCCGCCGATTATTAGAATATCCACCGCGCTTCTCCGTGCTGCATTAAAATCCGGTTGCCTGCCTCCGGAACGCCTGTATTATGATAGCCTCTGTCAAACGACAAAAGAAGTTGGGGGTTTTCCGGAGCCTCCGGCCAAAGGAGTCAGCAATTCATGGACGGAAAAACCATCGGAATCGCAGTGAGCGGCGGCAAAGTCGCGGATGTTCAAGCAGCGATCAAACAGGCCGAACAGGCTGGCATACAGGCAGTCTGGGCCACTACCGGTGGGGCTCGTCTTGACAGCATCACCGTGTTCGCGGCGTCGGCAGGCGCCACTACAGACATCAAGTTCGGTACATCCATCGTGCCCATCTTCCCCCGCCATCCCCTGGTGATGGTGCAACAAGCTCAAGTCGTGGCCCAACTGGCACCCGGCAGATTCAGGTTGGGGGTGGGCCCCAGCCACCGTCCCACCATGCGGGCCATGGGTATCCAGATGCCCAGCCCTCTGGGGAATCTGCGCGAATACCTGCGAATCCTGAAGGGATTGCTCCAGAAGGGGGAGATCGACTATCAAGGCGAGCATTATCAGGTCAATGACAGGCTGGCCGAACCGGTGGATGTCCCGGTAATGGCCTCCGCTCTTCAGCGAGGTTCGTTCGAACTTTGCGGCGCCGAGGCCGACGGGGCCATCAGCTGGGTGTGTCCCGCGTCCTATCTGAAAGATGTGGCGCTGCCCGCCATGAAAGCAGGCGCCGATCAGGCCGGCCGCCCCGTGCCGCCCCTCATCGCCCACGTGCCGGTGTGCGTCCACGACAATGAAGCTGAAGTAAGGACCGCCTTCCGGGAACAGTTTGCGATATACCCCAAGTTGCCCTTCTACCGCCGAATGTTGGTCAACTCGGGCTATCCTGAGGCCAGCCAGGCGGAGTGGAGCGACGCCTTGATAGACGGACTGGTGGTCCACGGCGACGAAGCCAAAGTCGCCCAAGGCCTTCGGGACATCCTAGCCTTCGGCGCGGCGGAGGTGTTGGTGTCGCCTATTTTGGCTGGCGCTGACCGGGCCGCCTCCTTGGACCGCACTTCGCGGGTGTTGGGTCGGATGGCGCGGTCTGCGGCCGGATGAGCCAAGCAACGGCGTTTATCTTGGAACGGTTTGTTAGCGAGCGCGGGGGTTAAATCATTCCCCAACCAAAATTCCGAGCCTCAACACCACCTAGACCGGCGGGCGTTGCTCGAACCAGCGGGCTTGTTGCTGGTAGGTGTAGGCGACCTGTATCACACGGGGCTCGTCGAAGGGCTTGCCAGCTATCTGCATGCCCACCGGCAGACCGGCGGCGGTAAAGCCGCAGGGCACCGAGATCGCCGGCAGACCCGTTAGGTTGAAGGGAGCGGTGAAGCTGGGCCCCCGGATATTGCTGAAACCGTCGTACCCTTCAAAGGCCGCGGCGGGCTGGGTCATGGTCGGTGTCGCCAGGACGTCCACCTTTTGCAGGACTTGGGCGAACTCCCGGTTGACCATTTTCCGGACTCTCTGCGACTGCACGTAGTCGCTGGAGCTGAACAGGCCGCCGATGCGGAACCGCCCGCGGACCATTTCTCCAAAATCCTGGGCACGGCTTTTCAGATTCTTTTCATGGTAGGCGTAGGCCTCGCTGAGCATGATGATGGAGTTGGCCGCCCGCACGTATTCCAAACTCGGTATATTAACTTCCTCGAGGTTGGCGCCCAAGGACTCCAGCGCCGCCAAACCCTTCTCCACCGTGGCCACCACCTCGGGGTTGACGCCGTCGCGGGCGGCGAAAAAGAAATGGCGGGGAACGCCGATGGTTATTCCCTTGATGTCTTCCTTCAAAGACAAAGAATAATCGGGCACCGGCGCGCTGCTGGCCGTTGGGTCTTTGGGGTCGGGTCCGGCCAGGGCCTGAAGCATGTAGGCGCTGTCTTCAACGGTCCAGGTAAGGGGGCCGCAATGGTCCTGGGACCAACTAAGGGTGACCACGCCGGCCCGGCTAACCCGGCCATAGGTGGCTTTTAGGCCAACGGTGCCGCATAGGGATGCCGGGCCCCGGATGGAGCCCCCGGTGCAGGACCCCATGGCCCCCATGCACAGGCCCGCGGCGACTGCCGCGCCTGAGCCGCTGCTTGAGCCACCGGTGATGTGATCCAGGTTCCACGGGTTGCGCGCCGGAAGGAATGGGGTGGTGAAGTCTGGGCCGCCCAAGGCGAATTCGTGCATCGCCAACTTCCCCAGCAGAATCCCGCCGGCGTCTTTCAGCCTGGCGGTGCATGTGGAATCCGCTTCCGGCACCCGGTCGATGTCCACCTTGGAACCCGAGGTGGTCGCCACTCCGGCGGTGTCATAAAGGTCTTTCAAAGCAAATGGAATCCCGTGCATCGGCCCCTTGTAGGCGCCGCCGATTATCTCAGCCTCAGCGGCCCTTGCATCCGCCATGGCCTGGTCCTTCAAGACGACCAAATATGAGTGAAGCTTGTCGTCGGTGGACTCGATGCGGTCCAAAAACGCCCGGGTCAGTTCTACCGGCGACAGTTTTCCGTTCTTTAGCAGCGCGGCGGCTTCCCGGATGGTCAGGTGATAAAGATTCGTTGCTGAATTACCCATTTGCGGCTCCTATTAGACTGATTCCCGGCGACTCCCAGCGTTCAAATATGGGTCAAGCCGAAGGCCAGTCTGGATGGAAGGTCAGGCCGATCTCCTCGGCTTGTAAATCGATGGAGTGAACCAGCCGAATGTATTCCTGGTAAAGAACGTACATGGGCTTAAGCTCGTCGATTTCCTCCTGGCTCATGTTCAACCCCGCCAGTTGGGTCATCATTGCGAACTGTTCCGCGCTTACCTCTTGTTGTCCTGATGTAGCCATGCTTTCCGATCCTCCGGTTTTAAGTCCTTGACCCTGTTTAGCATTGGTCACTCGAAATTCAAATATTTCTATCCGGATGCGGGAGGACTCATTATCACCAACCGCCGTGTGGAATGGAATGGACGCCGGTTCACCAGCTTGGCGGTCGGTTCATTGACTCCCATGCCGGGTAATCCTACCATGTGATGCGGCAAGGGCGTCCAGCTTGGCGACGAAGCTGGGAACTCAGACGGCGGTTGATCCCAACGTCCGGAGGAGTTCAAATTCGGAGGAATTCAAATGCGGCTGGGCCTAACGAATTGCAACCTAATCGACTGCGTTAGCCCGGATCCGAAAGCCAACGCCTCCGTAGTAATCGAAGGCGGGCGCATCGTCGAGATACTCAGCGGGGGTGAATCCCCTCGGCAAACCGGCGAGGTCATTGACCTGAACGGGGCCTACCTGCTTCCAGGCCTGTGGGACGTGCACGTCCATCCAGAGCACCCGGCCGCGCCGGGGACAACCCTGTCCCAGCGAACGGCGTCATTCGGTCAAAATCTGTCCCTTGGATTGACTCAAGGCGGAGTCACCGGCGTGCGCTGCGGCGGCGCGGCCGACTTCATGGACGTGGCCTGGAGAAGAGCGTTCTCGGCCCCTGGCATGGCGGGACCCCGGGTTTTCGCCTGCGGCAATTTCCTCACCACCACCGGCGGACATTTCCTCACCTCTGGCCTAGCCAGGGAGTGCGACGGTCCCTACGGGTTCGCCCAAGCCATTCGCGAACAGATGAAAAACGACGTGGACCACATCAAGCTGAACCTCTCCGGCGGCATCATGGGTCCCAGGTGGGACCGTCACACCGACTCCTTTCTGCTGCCCGAAGAGCTGGAGACCGCGTTCGCCCTTTGTCATCAGCGCAGTTTCAAGGTGATGGCCCACGCCACCAACACTCAGGCGGTCAAAGCAGCGGTGCGGTTGGGCGCCCATAGCGTGGAACACGGCTATATCATGGACGAAGAAGCCATCGGCATGCTTCTGGACGCCAATACGTGGTACGTACCCACGCTCAGCATCACCCATTTGACCCCCGGCCAGGCGACATCCAAATGGGAGAAGGCATACGCCGAAAGGAAGAACCTGGCGCCGGATCTGGTGATTCGGGCGGAAGCGGCTGCCCAAGAGCACCGGCAGTGGTTCCAACAAGCCCTGGCGGCCGGTGTGAAAATGGCCCTAGGCTCCGACATAAATCCTATCTCCGACTCAGCGCTGCTTGAGATGGGTCTTTGGGTCAAAGCGGGCGCGACTCCCTGGCAAACGTTGATCGCCGCCACGCGAAACGCCGCCGAAGTGTGTGGGGTTAACGATGAATTGGGCACCATCGAGCGGGGGAAATTGGCAGACCTAATCGTGGTGGCCGGCGACCCCCTGGACAACATAGATAACCTGCGCCAGTTGCAGTTGGTCTTTAAGGACGGGGCGGTGGTCGCGGACCATCGAAAACCCTGATTGTCAGACCCGTACATCTGACTGGAGGTAAGGGATGAGCTACATCGGACAGCCGTTGAAGAGGTTTGAAGACGCTCCTCTAGTGACGGGCCAAGGGTCTTTCATCGGCGATATGTCCCTGCCCAACATGCTCCACGCCGCCGTCTTTCGCAGCGACTACGCCCACGCCCTGATCCGGTCGATAGACGTTTCCGCCGCGCGTAGACTGCCCGGGGTCGTGTCCGTGTTGACCGCCGCAGACATCGAAGGAATCCTACAAGACTTGCCTTCCAGGCCCATGGCCGGAGAGCGGATGGTGGAAGAGATGAACCCGCCGTCGCACCCTCTTCTGGCCGGGGAAAAGGTTTGTTATGCCGGGCAAGCGGTGGCCTTGGTGGTGGCCGAGGACCGGTACATAGCCGAGGAAGCGCTGGAATCGATCACGGTGGATTACGAAGCCCTACCACCGGTGATGGATCCCGATGAAGCCGTGTCCGGAGATAGCCCGGTGATACATGCGGAGTTGGGCGCCAACGTGGCCATCCGCGCCCGGCAGGGGGGCGGCGACGTGGAAGCCGCTTTCGCTAGGGCCGGCCACGTCGTCAAACAAAGATACGAATCCCAACGGGTGGCTCCGGCGCCCCTGGAGACCCGAGGGATAATCGCCGACTTTCAAGCCGATTCCGATTCGTTGACCGTTTGGAACTCTACCCAAGCGCCCCACCGGGTCAGGGACTACCTTGCCCAGACATTGGCCCGGCCCGCCGATTCGATTCGGGTCGTGGCGCCCGACGTGGGCGGCAGCTTTGGCATGAAAGACTGCATCTACCCCGAAGACGTACTGGTTCCCTACCTGTCGGTGATGCTGCAACGTCCCATCAAATGGGTGGAGAACCGGCAGGAGAACATCCTGGCCTACCATGGCAGGGGTCAAAGCCTGGACATGGAGATGGCCTTTCAAAAAGACGGCTCCATTCTGGGCATGCGTGTGCGGGTCGTCTGCGACACCGGGGCATTCTTTCTACTGACCACTCCATCGGCGCCCTTCAACACCGTCCGCCGCATCAGCGGCCCTTACAAGATTCCGGCCGTGAGCGTTGAGATGCTGGCGGCGATAACCAACAAGACCCCCACCGGAGCCTACCGGGGCACCGGCGGCCCGGAATCCGCTTTTTGCCTGGAACGAACCCTTGACCTCGCCGCCCGGGATCTCGGACTGGACCCGGCGGAGATTCGGCGGATCAATTTCATTCCCGCCGACGCCTTCCCTTACACGACGGCCACGGGGACCGCTTACGATTCAGGAGCGTACGAGGAGGGCTTCGACCGAGCCCTGGACATGGCCGATTACGCCGGCTGGCGGCGCCGCGCCAAAGAAAGCGGTCATGGCCCAACGTCCATCGGCATCGGCCTGGCCACGGTCTTGAAATCATCGGGGTCGTCGGGGGACCACAGGATCGAGAGCGCCCGAGTGCAAATAGACCGATCGGGCCAGATCACCGCGTTCACCGGGTTGTCTCCCCACGGCCAGGGCAACGAAACGTCCTTTGCCCAGATCGTGGCCGACCAACTGGGAGTCGAGCCTTCCCAGGTGCAGGTGATCCACAGCGACACGTCGCTATTCCCCACGGGAGTAGGCACCAGCGCCAGCCGAGGCCTCATTGTCGGAGGCTCGGCTCTCTACTCAGTGCTAAGGGACGCCCGAGCCAAGCTGGCCCTGATCGCCTCTCATCTACTGCACTGCGCGGCGGAGGATATCTTGTTTGAGGGAGGCAAGGTTTTCCACAAAGACAACCCTCATGAAGGGATAACTATCGAACAATTGACCGGCGCCGCCCACGATCAGGAACTGTTGCCCGGAGGCGTGGAGGCGGGGTTGGACTTCAGCGGCAGCTTCACCCTGCCGGAATCACCCTATTCATTTGCCGCCCACATAGTCGTGGTGGAGGTGAGCCGGGAGACGGGGAACATCGAGATACTGAAATACTGGGGTGTCCACGATAGCGGCCGCATCATCAATCCTCTGTTGGTGGAGGGCCAGATCCACGGCGGGATAGCCCAGGGCGTTGGCCAGGCGCTGACCGAAGGGATGGTCTACAGCTCCGACGGGCAGCCCCTGACCGCCAGCTTCATGGATTACGCCATGCCCAGGGCCAACACCATGCCGGACCTGATCATGGAAAACATAGACACCCCCTCGCCCACCAATCCGCTGGGCGCCAAGGGCGTCGGATCGGTCTCAACCGTGCCCTCGCCCGTGGCCATAACCAACGCCGTGCTGGACGCGCTCTCAGACCTGAAAATTCGCAACATCGACACGCCGCTGACACCCGAGCGGGTATGGCGGGCCATCCGGGACGCGGAGTAGCGGACTCCTCAGAACCGCCATTCTGAGAAGTGGAGCGACCGAAGAATCTTAAATCGTCGTGTCGCGCCGCGCTTGGCGGGCCTAGCCTACGATCTTAGACTGCTCGATGTAGGGGTTCCTGATACTAAGGCCCCGACCAGCGGAAGGTGCTGTAGAGGCCATTTTTGCCGGCGTTTTCCCATTTGACTCCCTGGTCGTCGACGCTGTGGGTGGAAAGGGCGAGGACGTGTTCGGGGCCGTGGATTACGTTGCGGAGGTTTATCAGCTTGACGTCTTCATCGGGGTCGACGCCGCGTATTGCTTCGATCTCCAGACTGGCGAACCCCGGCACGCTGATCTTCCGAGTCCGGAGCTCTTTCTCAAAGTTGATTTTCGCCGTTGTGACCTGCTTATACTCTCCGTCGGCGAAAAACGCGGCGAGCCTTGACCAAGGACCGCCAGTTGCTCCGGAAAATATGCTGGTCAATGCTTCTTCTTGGTTTGCTTCGGCGCTGTCGTCGATGTACAAGAGGGCGGTCCAGCCCCCTTCGATCATCAGCGGACCCGGAACAAAGGCAACGATCACGGCTTTGAGGCCGTCTAGGCTCCCATCACCCCACTCGCCCCGTTCGATACTCACACCCCAGATCGCCTCGCAGGTATCATAGGTCGCCTTTTGCCGGAAGGAGACGTGGCAGGGGCAGGGCAGTTCGCAGTTGCAAGCGTCCAGCAGGTCGCCTTAGGCCCACCAGTTCGTTTGTTGCGCATCGGTCAAATTGACGCCGCCGCCAGGTTGTTCAATGCGGTTAGCTCGGGAGTATCAGCATGGCCGGCCTCCCAGCCTTGGGCTGCCCGGCCGAAGTTGGATTGCGCCTCGGTGGTTTGGCCCTGGGCCGACTGGACCCGGCCCAACCAAAAAGTGTCGCGGACCGAGTCTCTTTGGTTTAGACGAGAACGCAGCATGTTTTCCGCTTTCTCGACTTGACCGGCTCTGATGTACGCCTCCAGGATGGTGTCCTCAAAGACCTCGCGCTGGGCATGGCTCCCACCGATACGCACCAACTGGGGAAAAACCGGCTCGAAAAAGCCAACCGCCTCGCTATAGTCCCCCTGGCCGAATGCTTCGATCCCTTTGGCCAAAGGCAGAACGACATCCTTGGTGAAGGAATCGCCATCCTGGGCGGATTTCCGCAAGCGGCCGGTCATTTTTTCCATGGATTCGTGATCGCCGCTTCCGGCAAACGCCAATGCCGCATGGGCGTCGCGGAAGGCGGCGCCGGGCCGATCGGCGGCTGGAGCAGCGATGGCGCGCACCTCTTCCCAAGGCATGGGCGGCGGCGTTCCTCCGTAAATCTGCAACCGCCACATCAGGGACGCGCTGTCGTTCAACGTGGACATGGACTTGGCAACCACCGAAGGCCGGATGAAATTCTCGTAGCGGTCCAGGGTTTCCTGGTACTTCCCCTGGGCCAGTTCGAACAAGGCCAAGTGCCAAGAGAGATGCACGTAGGAACTGGCCGGCGCGTCGAAGGCTTGGAGCCAGCCGCCCAAGAAGTCCTCCCCGCTGGCGGCGTCGCCCCGCTCGAAATGAACGTGGGTCATAGAATGGCAAGCGACTGAATTGGTGGAATTCATGTCCAGGGACCGCTGGGCCAAATCCATCGCTTTATCAAGTTGCCCCGTCTCATGGTGGGCAAAGGCGTATTCCGCCAGGAAAGCCCAATCGTCCAGGCAATGAGCCTCAACGCTTTGGAGCAGCGCCAGATATTCGGGAGGAAAATCGGGTGAACCGGCGCCGCTGCAACCCAGCATATATAGCCGGTGGGCCAGCCGAAGCAACAAGCCATCGCGGTGGAACTCGGAGAGATGCTCTTTGATAAGGGCGATCGACTCCCGTCCCTTTCCGGTTATCCAGAGATTGACGGCCTCGATCTGCTGACGCTCTCGGCGGGTGACTCCCTGCGCCAATTCGACAGCTGTTTTTACCGTCTCACGGGCTTCCTCGGGACGTGCGCGCTGCTGATACCAAAAAGCCAAACAGCCATAGGCGGCCGCGAAGCCTTCGTCCAGCTCGATCGCCTCCTGAAATTTTAGCTCCGGGCTTGGATTCTGGGAAAGCATCCTGTCGAGTCCGTCTTGATAGCACTCGGCAGCGGCCGCCGAGCTTGTGGTGAGGGACATTCCGAAGCGGTCTTGGAGATATTCTGGCATTCCGCCCTCCATCAATTCCCAGTCAACAGATTACGATCCAATCTTGGATATCGGACATTTTGAGGAATTAAGGTTTACAGCACACCCAGATTATTAGCTCATCACTCTCGGTTCAAGCCGTATCGGCTCCCGACTAGCCTCCGTTCGCGGTCACCGGCGGGTGGAGTCCCCGGCTGGGTGAAACCGCCTCGTACCCATGGGCGGCTTGGAACAACAGCGCCTCCTCGAATGGCCGGCCAATCAACTGGAGGCCAATGGGAAGTCCCGCCTGGGTAAAGCCGCAGGGCACAGACATGGCTGGCAACCCGGTGGCGTTGCTGGGAGACGTGCAACGCGCCGTCATCCCGGCGCCCGGCCCCCTGACCGGGTAATCGGCGCCGTTCAGGGAAACCGAGTCGGAGTCGATGCGCCAGGCCGCTATGGGGGAAGAGGGAGTGGCCAGAAAATCCACGTCCTGAAGCACCCGGGCGTAGTCTTCTTTGATGATCCGCTGCACCTTCAACGCCTTGGAATAATCCCGCCCCAAGACGAATTGACCCGCCAGAGCGCGGTAAAGGACCGTGGGGCCGTAGTCTTCCCTGAAGCTTTCGATATGGGGTTCGTGGGCCACGAAACCATCGGCCATGCCCAAGATTCTCAACACTCCGGCGTATTTCATGTTGGGCAAGGAAACCTCTCGGACCTCAGCGCCCAACTCCACCAGCGTATCGATGGCCTTCCGGACCGCGGCCTCGACTTCGGGATGCACCAGGTCGAAATAGCAATCGGTTGGCACTCCCACCTTCAGACCACTCAACCCCCTTTCCAGGGACTCGGTGTAATCCGGAACCGCCACTGGCACAGTGCTGGGGTCCAAGGGATCATAGCCAGCGATGACCTGAAGTATTAACGCGCTGTCGCGCACCGACCGAGTCATGGGGCCGATATGATCACCGTTGAAACTTGTGGCCAGCAAGCCTCTTTGGCTGACCCGGCCAAAGGTCTGTTTCAAACCCACCACGCCGCAGAAGTTCGCGGGGCCCCGCACCGAACCGCCCAAGTCGGTCCCGAAAGATGCGAAGGTGACGCCGGCCGAAACATTGGCGCCGCCTCCTCCGCTAGACCCGCCGGGAATGTGGTCCAGGTTCCACGGGTTATGCACCGCGCCGTAATGAACGTTGTTGGACGTGGAACCGGCGGCGAATTCCTCCATGTTTTCTTTGCCAAGAATGATCGCCCCTGCCTGCTTGATCCGGCTGACCACCTCGGCATCCTCGCCGGGCACATGATCGGCCAGGACCTTGGTTCCCACGGTGGTGCGGATGCCGGCGGTGGCGAGATTGTCCTTGATTCCCACGGGTATGCCGTGCAGCGGACCGCGGTAGTCGCCCCGCATCAGCGCCGCTTCCTGCTCCTTGGCTTGAGCTCTTGCTTGGTCGTGGAGGATGGTGATAAAGGAATTCAACACAGGCTGGAGCCGGTCTACCTGAGCCAAGGCGGCCTCGGTTAGCTCCACCGGCGAAACCTCCTTAGCTTGAATCTTCGGCGCCAACTCCGAGATAGTCATGCTCATGAGGTCTGAGTCAGCCATGTTTCAACTCCTCCTGTTTCGGCGTTGTCTCGAAACCATCGTGTTTGGCAATAATCCATGTTTGTCATTCTGAGGAACGAAGTGACGAAGAATCTGGGGAGTTGGGCGGTCATCCGTGATTGTCTGTCATCCGAGTGTTGAAATTCTTCGCGGCCGCTCCTGAGTCAGAATGACATTGGTGGGCGGCTAATTCATCATGTCATAGGCGGGCGGCCAGCTCAATATGACATTACGTACAAGGGTCACGCCAATCCCCCGTTTCCCTCATCCACATAGGAGGTCGCGCCAACGCTGGAGACTTTGATCGATTGCCGGTAGACCTGCTGTCCCAGTTGGTGTTCGGCTTCATGGACAGTCGTTGAGCGATTAACAGTTGTTGGATCCGGACCACCGGCGAGGGCTTCTTCCAGCACCCGGCCGTCCATTGGCGGACCGCCGGTGATTCCAAGAATCCGCAACACAGTCGGGGCCAAGTCGACGTTGCCCGAAGGCGTTTCGACCCTGAGATTTTGCTTGAAGCTTGGGCCCCAGGCGAACAGTACGTTGTTCATCTCATGCTTGCTCATAGAGCCGTGCTGTCCCCTTCCCGGAGCGCCGCCGGTGGAGAAGACGGTGCCCAGGTAGCCCGAATCGTTGGCCTTGGAGTCCCAACGGAAGGACATGGCGATCTCGGGACACCGCGGGCCTTCGTTGCCCACCACGGACGCCGGCAGAGTCCCTGGAATCTCACCCGCCGAGTCCGAAACGGTAAGGCTGCCGCACCACGGCTGGGCCATCAGCCAGAACGCCAGACGACGGGCGGTGTCCTGGTCACCAGGTTGGGTGTAAAACAGGGCGGACCCGCCGTTGGTGGCTACGATAACGCCGCCGGGCTCGCTCCCCGCCGGAAACCCCGCTTCCCTGACCGCTCCTTCAACGTCGATGGTCTGGGAAATCGTGGAATATCCGTGGTCCGAGGCAACGATCACGTCGGTGTTCCCGTCCTGCCCGGTCCGGCGCAACCAATCCATCAACTCCCCGAACTGCCCGTCAGCTTGGCTAATCGCCGAATGAGACAGGGTTGAACCGACCGGCGAATCGTGCTGGGACTTATCCGGTTCCGACGACCAGATCAGCGCGACAGTGGGGTTTCGTTCGGCCAGTATATATTCGGTCATGATACGAAGGGAATGGGCCGTCCTGGCGGTGTTGGGGCGGTCCTCATCGGGCCACGGTCCAAATCTACCGGCCAATTCTTGGTTTAGGCTGCGAGGAAGGGTGAATTCCGGATGAATAGTGGCGCCGCCTACCTTTTCCGCCGTGGGGTTTTGAAGGTACGCGTTGCCGCTGGTGCCTGAGCCGATGGCCAGATACTCGCGGCCCTGGCTGGCAAGTATTTCCGAAAGAGTAGGCGCCAGCAGCACCCGGCCCGTCTTTTTGGCTACTTGGGTCAACTCGGGCTCCATTGCTGGGATGGCGTCGTTTGGGTTGAAGTCCCGCACCATGAGGCGGTTGCCGGCCAAGCCGTGGCCTCCCGGAACCCGGCCCGTAACCATACTGGCGACGTTGGCCCTGGTCACAGAAGGAAACACCGGATGATGGTTGGTGAAGGTCACGCCGCCGCCGGCCAGGGCGGACAGATTGGGCATCAGGTCAGGATTCACTTGAGATGGTTGGAGCCCGTCGAATACCACGATAACAACCGATGTCATAGGACCCTCTTCGCCATGCAACCACCGTCCCAGCGCAACAAGATTTCCAACCATATAGGCGGGAACCGCCGTGATTATACCTTGCTCCCACGGCTCTGGGTATCATGAATCGCCACGGCGCCCGGTGTGCTACTATTTGGCGGCGCCGTTGTTTTGGACGGCGCAACTCATTAACCTATTCCATTGAATGAATTCATCGAGATTTGGGGAGGAAACGGATGGGCGCACCCGCAGTTAGGATCGAAAACGTGCACCACCGGCCACCATAGCGGCTGGCGACCGGGCCAGGGACTTGACGCTGGAAGGCCGGGACATCATAGACCTTAGCCAGTCCAGCCCTTACCACGTCACTCCGTCCCACATCGTCGAAGCAGGTATCTCGGCGCTTCAAGCTGGGCTGACCAACATCAGTTCACCGAAGGGAGATCCGGATTTCCGCCGGGCGATGGCGCGCAAGCTGTCTTTGAATAACGAGCTTGAAGTCGATGAGGACAACATCCTGGTCACTCCGGGCAGCAAGCAGGGCCTGTATTACTCAGTCAACGCTTACATCGGCGAAGGTGACGAAGTCCTGCTGCCCGAGCCCACCTGGGTCAGTTTCAGACAACAGGTGGAACTTTCCCAAGGAAAGCCCGTATCGGTCCCCTTGAGCGAAGAAGAGGAATACCGGTTGAGCTACGACGTGCTAAAATAACACGTCACGTCACGTCACGTCACGTCACGTCACGTCACGTCACGTCACCACGTCACCGTCCCGTCCCGGACCAAAGCCTTAATATTAAATAACCCCAACAATCCCACGGGCCGGGTGTACTCGATCGAGGAATTACAGGCGACCGCGCGGATCGCCACCGAGCACGACCTGTTGGTGATTTGCGACGAGACCTACGAATATTTCATATACGGTTCCCAGCGCCACGTTACCCTCGCCACCCTTCCCGGGATGTGGGAGACCCTAACCAGCTTCACCTTTACTAAAGCATACGCCATGTCCGGGTGGCGGCTGGGTTGCATCGTCGGTCCAAAAGAACTTCTGGAGCCTCTGCGAAAAGTCCACGAGCACACCGCCAGTTTCGTCTCGCCATTTGTCCAGGCCGCCGGAACCGCGGCGTTGGACGGCCCCCAGGACCACATTGAAGAGTGGAGGCTAAGTTGCGAAACGCTCGGCGCTGTAGTGGCTACTAGGTTGAACGATGTTCCGGGATTGGCCTGCCCGGCGCCCCAGGGAGCCACCTTTGTGTTCCCACGCTATTCGGCAAAATACCTGTCGGCGAAGTTGGCCATGATGCTGATCGAGCAGGAGGGTGTGGTGGTGACTCCCGGCTCTGGTTTCGGCGATTGCGGCGAGGGCCACTTTCGCATAGCCTTGATGCGGTCTCCGGCGGACCGTGTGTCGGAAGGAACAGACCGAATCTGCCGGTTTTTTGCTTCGTTGTCTGCTTGATCCTCTGAACCGCCGGGAATTTATATCGCCAGACTCGGTTAGGGACCATTCACTCAAAGGGAGAAGTATCTATGGGTTGGTCTGCCAATCACGCCAAGGGGCTCATCCACTACTCGCCGCACCACAGCTATCGCGGCTACACGCTGGTCACGACTACGGGCGGGGGCGAGTCTTTGTTGATTGACATGGAAGGACGCATCTGCCACCGGTGGAACCTGCCCCAAGGCAACGGTTACTCCTATCTGCTGGAAAATGGAAACATGCTGTTGCGCACCGGCGGCCCCAAGAACCTGCCTGCGGATTCCCATCCGTTGATGGGCCGGTCGGCGGCAGCCATCCAGGAGGTCGACTGGGATGGCAATGTGGTTTGGGAGCACCGGAGCCCTGATATGTTTCCCCACCACGATTTCGAGCGTCTGCCCAACGGCAACACGCTGATCTTGATGTGGGCGCCCATACCCGATGAGCTGGCCGCTCAGGTGCAGGGCGGATTCAAGAGAGACGACGACCCGGATGAGATGTGGGGCGACGTTGTCAGGGAGATCACGCCGAACGGCGCGGTGGCCATGGAGTGGCGAAGCTGGGAGCATCTGGATCCGGAAGAAGACGTCATTTGCTGGTTGGAGGGCCGCCACGAATGGACCCACGAGAACGCCCTTTCAGTCACGGGTGATGGTGATCTTTTGGTCAGCTTCAGGCAGACCAGCACCATCGGAATCGTGGACAAAAAAACCGGCGATTTCACTTGGAAGTGGGGCCCTGGCGAGATCTCCCATCAACACAATCCCACTTTCTTGGACAACGGGCGCGTCTTATTGTTCGACAATGGCCCCCACCGTCCGGGATTCAGTCATTCCCGGGTGATCGAGGTTGACCCGGCCACCAACGAGATCGCTTGGGAGTACCAAGGCGACCCTCCCATTTCCTTTTATAGCTACCACATAAGCGGCGCCCAGCGGCTGCCCAACGGCAACACGCTTATTTGCGAGGGCGCTCCCGGCCGCTTTTTCGAGGTGACACCGAGTAATGAGATCGTCTGGGAATACGTGAACCCGGTCTTGGCGCCCAGCGGACGGGGCGGTGGCGGCAGCGCTTCGGGAATGGTCAACTCAGTGTTCCGAGTCCACAGGTACGGTCCCGACCATCCGGCCCTGTTAGGAAAAGACCTGGACCCGGGCCGCCACGCAAACCTGAACCGGCTCTATGCCGGAGGATAGGTTGGGGACTGCCCGCCTACTTCAACTACGGCTTCAACTCTGGCTTCAACTACGGCGGTTTCGGGTGTCTATGTTGGCTCCCCGGCCAACATTACAAGTCCTTGCGCCTGCTATTGGCGCTGGCAACGAATATAATCCGCCACAAAAAGCGCCGCGCTTACGATGATGATCAAAAGGCCGACGTTGACATTGAGGTTGTCGGTGGCGGCCAGGGCGCCCGCGATCAGGGCGATGGAGAAAGCCAGCAGCCGGACTTGAACGTTAGTCATGGATATTTCTCCTAGCTAGGCGGCTCCTGTGAAGCTCGCAAAGATCGGCCAAGGCTACCAATCAGGAGAACGGTCCTCAACACCGTTGTTGGTCAGGCGCAGCTGGTTGCGGCCATCGGCATTCATGACGAATATTTCCCCAGGGCCGTACAAATGAGATACGAAAGCGATCCGCCCGCCTCCAGGCGACCACACCGGGTCCAAATCATCCGCCTCGTTGCTGGTTAGCCGGCGCTGATTGGAGCCATCCTTCCACGTTGTGTATATCTCGGCGTTGCCGTCGCGATAAGAAACGAAAACAAGAATCTGGCTTTCCAGGGACCAAGCGGGCGCCAGATCTTCTGACTGGTGCTGGGTGAGGCGGGTTAGCTCGGTGGCGTCCTGCCAAGTGCCTCCCGTCAACCGGCTGGCGATATAGATATCGGAGTTTCCGCGGTCACTGCGGACGAACGCGACGTGTTGGCCATCGGCAGACCAAGCCGGATCGGAGTCCTGGCCCTGGGTTAGTTGGATCAGATTTACCCCATCTGGGTTGCGCAGCCAAAGCCCGTCTTCGGATTCGGCGCCACTGCGCGAGAACACTAGCCAAATACCATTGGGAGACCAGTCGCCAAGCCGTTCCTGGGCGGAAGTCGAAGTGAGTCGATTCTGGTTGCTCCCATCCGCGTTCATGAGATAAAGTTCAGGGTTACCGTCCCGTTCCGATATGAACGCCAGGCGCCGTCCATCGGGTGACCAATCTAGGGACTGGTCGTCCCCTATGGCACTAGTCAGCCGAGTGATGATGATATCTTCTTGCGGGTCCGCCAGCCTGACCTCGTTATTTCCGCCATCGCTGGAAATGTATGCGATGACTTCACCGTCGGGTGACCAACGGGGGCTAAAATCCTGGCCGCCGTTTTCAGTCAGAACAGTGATCTCCCGGCTATCCGGGTCCAGCAGAACCACCTCTTCGTCGCCGCCGATAGATGAAACAAAGGCGATCCGTTCTCCGGAATCTAAGCCGCAACTTAAGCTCAAACCGACTAGCATAGGCGCCAGTACTATAGCCAACAGCCGTAACCCGCGGAAGCTGAACATTTCATGTCCTATAGTTAATTTGAGTAAGCACCGGCGCTCCGAAATGCGCCAGTCTCTTCGTTGCTGAAAATTATAGCTTAAGAAATCAACTCAGCTACCTTCACGTTTGGACCGGGATTCCCAGATTAAAACGATTTTTCGGGATCTTAGACCCGATGAGGTATTTGTCAGAGAACGGCATGACGCGGAGCGGCCTTTATCCTGGGGAGACTTCTATCCTGAACTCATAGGAGATGTCGCCATCTGGCCACATCCCCAACACGGCCATATTGTAGATTCCTTCCGGAAGATCAACGTCTAGCGTCAACCCCGGGCCTGAGCCCAACTGCAGGAATCTCACTGACGTGTCCGAACCGAGTTCGTAGATCTATGCGGAAATGGCGATGGCAACCTCTTCGGCCTCGATCTCGATTTGTAGGATTGAAACCTCACTCTCCGAAAAAAGAGGCCCTGCAGTCGCAAGGCCTCTATCGTGAAGACGACGAAGCCAGTGCTACCTCTTGTGGATCACTATGCTCCCGCCGCCGATGGCTGTCGCGGGGTCAGCACTGGGGTCAGGCTCACTCACTTTGTTGTCGAATACCAACGCGTCGCCGTCGTCCTTGTCCCACATCCGGATCCGGAACAGATCGACGTCGGTGGAGGGTGTCAACGAGGCATCGACGGCGCTGAGCTGGAATCCGTAGTTGCCTGCGCCGTCGATGGTCCCCGTTCCCTTGTACATGGCTTTGTGTCCGGCGATGACCAGCCAGTCGTAGCTGGAACTGTGGAAGTTCAGGTCACCGGCCTTGAACTGGAACTCGGTCTTGCCCGTCGGGGCGGTGGCGCCTTTCTTGTACTTGGAGACGAACCCAAAGTTGGCCTTGCCGGTCAACGTCTCATCTGCGATGTATGCGCCTGCCGGTGAGTTTATCCAGCCTCCGCCGGTGACGAAGCCGCCGGAGGGGTCGTAGACCACGATGAACTGGTAGCGCCCGCGTCGCCCGAATCGCCGTCTTTGTCGGTGACTTCCACGGTCACCCGGTAGACCCCCGGGTCGGCATAGGTCTGGTCAGGCCCGGTGCATGTAGTCCCAGAAACTGTGCCCTCCTGGGAACCGGCTCCGTCGTCGTAATCCACGGTACAGGTGTAGGTTTCGTCGGCGGTATCCGCCGGGTCGCTGAACGTGGCGCTGGCGCTCAAGGGCTGGTCGTTGATGTCCACGGGGTCCGCGGGCACGGTGACCGAGTCCACCGACGGAGCGACGTTATTCACGACCAGCTCAAATTCGACGCTGTCGATGCCGCCGTTGCCGTCGTCGGCATCGATGGTGACCGTGTCGCCCTCCGCCGGGCCGTCGCTGTTGTCGAAGCTCCAGGACCAGGTGCCGTCGTTGTTATTGGTCACGCTGCCCACCGATGCGGATAGCGCCACCGTGTCGCCGTCGTCGTCGCTGACCGTCCCCGTGTTTTCGGCAGTCTGGCCTTCGTCCACGGTCACGGTCGCGGTGTCGGCGCTAACCGCAGATGCCGTGTTGGTGAACTCTGGCCCGAAGACGTAGGCGGCGCCGGCATCACTGGCCTTTTCGTCCTCGCGGGATGCCCCGACGACGGCGATTTCGCCGCTGACCACGCTATTTCCGGTAACTGTTCAGACTTGATGAGGTGAATTGGCTCAAAGCCGTTGGAAAAACGCTGGCATGGCCGGGGGAGTTGTGGCATACCAGGGAGGTGGACACTGAACTAGACCTGAACGCGGCGAGTGGCGAAACTCTGCTGGAGATAATTGCCGGCCAGCGGGGAGTCATTGCCGATTTGCAAAGGCGGATTGGGGTTCTGGAATCCCGTCCCAACCGGCGCGGGTCGTCGGGGATGCCGGGTAATCAGCCGCACTCCAGCCGGCAAGCGCCGGAGAAAAAGGAGCCCAGAAAGCCGCGCCGCCATGGCTTCGCCCGCCAGCGCATGACTCCTACCCGGCGGGTGGAGCATGCCGTGGCGGTCTGTCCCGACTGCGGGACTCACCTGAACGGCGGATGGGTACAGCGAACTCGGGAAGTCATTGAGCTACCTGGCTCCGGTAGAAGTGACCGAGCACGCCCTGGTAGCCCGCATCTGTCCGGTATGCCAGCGGCGCCGGCTGCCCAAAGAGGCCCTGCAGGGGGTGGTTCTGGGCCAGCAGCGCCTGGGGGTCAATCTGGTAAGCCTGATGGTGACCCTGCGGGAGGAGGGACGGTTGCCCATAAGAATCATCCAATGGTACCTGGAGAGCGTCCATCAGTTGCACCTGAGTGTTGGCGCCATCGTCCAGGCCGTCCATGGAGTAGCCCGTCAGGCTGAGACGGCGGTGCGAGAGGTGCTCGAGCAAGTCCGCGCCAGTCCCGTGGTGCAGGGCGACGAAACCGGCTGGCGCCAGGACGGGAGCAACGGCTATGTTTGGACCTTCAGCACTCCCAGCGAACGATACTTCCTGCGTCGGGGTCGGGATAAGGGGGTGGTGGATGAGGTGCTGGATTTCTCCTTCAGCGGAGTGTTGGTCAGTGATTTCTACGCGGCCTATAACCACTACCCGGGCCTGAAGCAACGGTGCTGGGCTCATCTGCTGCGGGATATCCATGACCTGAAAGGGTTGTACCCAGAAGACGCTGGGCTGGCTCAGTGGGCCGAGGCGGTTCACCAGGTCTACACGGAGGCCAAGGCCTCGGTCCTTCCCCGAGCCCAGCCAGGCCATCGCACCCAGCTAATGCTGGAGGAGAAACTAATGGTCTTGGCGCGGCCTTTCCTTAAAGATCCCCTGGCGGTTCAGGCCAAGCTCTGCCGGCGCATGGAACGGTTCATCAAGGAACTGTTTGTCTTCGTGTCGGACCCAGCCGTGCCCTCAGACAACAACGCCGCCGAGCGGAGCCTGCGGCATCTGGTAACCAGTCGCAAGATCAGCGGCGGCGCCCGCTCAGGGCAGGGCGCCGACAGCAAGATGACCTTGGCATCCCTCTTTGGCACCTGGCGGGCCAGAGGTCTCAATCCCCTCCTGGAATGCCGCCGGTTGCTCACTTCCCCTCAACTCTGAACAGTTTCTATTTCCGAACCGGTCGAAGGCTTGGGCATCGGAGGCGGTGGGCTTCTTGGTCTCGCCCCAGTTGCCCGCGCCCCCTTCGTCCCGCCGAAAGACGTAAGCGGCGCCGGCGTTCGTGCTACCCCCGGCATCCTCGACGTTCGCACCAACAACAGCGGTCTCGCCGCTGATCGCCACGCTAATTCCGAACCGGTCGCAACACTGGGCGTCGGATGCGGTGAGCTTCTTCACCTGGCCCCAGTTGTTGGCGCCACCCTCGTCCTGCTCGAAGACGTAGGCGGCGCCGGCGTCACTGCCCCCGGCGTCTTCCCCGTTTGCCCCCACGACGACGGTGTCGTTGCTGATTGATACTGACCAGCCGAAGAAATCGTTGGTCTGGGCGTCAGAGGCGGTGAGCTTCTTCACCTCGCCCCAGTTGTCGGCGCTGCCCTGGTCGCGCTGAAAGATGTAAACAGCGCCAGCGTTGCCGCCACCGGCATCCTCGCCGTTTGCCCCCACGATGGTGACGTCGCCGCTGGCCGCCGCGCTGAACCCAAACTGGTCTGAGGCTTGGGCGTCGGAGGCGATCAGCTTTTTCACCTGGCCCCAGTTATCTACTCCCCCCTGGTCGCGCTGGAAGACATAGGCCGCGCCGGCGTCGGCTGCCACCGGCATCTTCAGTGATCGCCCCCACAACAGCCGTATCGCCGCTGAGGGCTACGCTAGCCCCAAGCCGGTCGAAGTCCTGAGCATCGGATGCGGTGAGCTTCTTCACCTGCCCCCAGTTGGCGGCGCCACCCTCGCCCTGCCCGAAGACGTAGGCGGCGCCGGCGTCGCTGCCCCCTGCGTCGTCGCCAGCTGCCCCCACGACGGCCGTATCTCCACTGACTGCCACGCTAAATCCGAAGTTGTGGTCGGCCTGTGCGTCGGAGGCAGTGAGCTTCTTCACCTCGGTATCCGGGGCCGCGGCGGCTGCCACGGCGGCGAACGCCCCTGCCAGCATTACAGCCGCCAGGATCGCTATTCCAATCTTGTGCCGCTTCATAACTTGCCTCCTAGAAACTTTGCGTAACTAGCGCCGTTATATTTTTTTTGGCATTCGTGAGATATCGATCATCGGATGGCAGGGGATTCCTTCATTTAGGGAAATCGTCTCGTTCATTGATTAACGTAACGCTTTAATAATAACCACGAAACTAAAAGGAAGTATGTCGCAAGCCATAGCTGGTCAATAGTGCATATGCACTTACGAAGTGTTACATCAGCCAAGCTGACATATCATTTTGACCAACAGAAGATAGGCTCTGTGGGAGGGGAGTCAAGGGCGAGGAGCTACCGCTGAGGGACGTAACGGATTATGAAACACCAGGTCTACCGCCAAACCCCTAAGGCACGTCCATCCGGCGCAACTGGCGCACCACCAGAAGCGAAAACACCACCGTCACGCCGGCAGCGCCTACGATTCCTGCAGGAAGCTCGATCACCCTCGGTCCCAGCGATTCAAAGCCCGTTTCGTTGATCCCGTACATTATGGCCAACGTGTAGCCACGCACGCTCAGGTAGCTGACGCCGTTGATGAAAGACCCAATGACTCCTTCCCACAGCAGTACGTAGATCAGCGCGAAAGCGACAGCGCGGTTCGCGATCAGACCCAACCAGGTGAAAATCGCCGTGTAGGCCGCCACACCGGCAATCATAGCCGCTCCCACGGCCAACGCCGCCCGAAGACTACCTTCGAACCCGAACAGGGTCGTGGCAACACCACTCGCGATGAGGAGCGGCCCGCTGATGGCGATGGACGCCGACAACTTGGGCATGGCTATGCGCCAGCGGGCCACGGGTTTCAACATCAGGTAACTCAAGGTGCGGTCTTCCAACTCATTGCCGAATGCCGCGGTGGACAGCGCAATTGTGACTAAAGGCAGGATACCCGCAACCAACATACCGTCGAGCAGAACATCGATGAAGTCGTCGTCTCCAAAGAACCCGGAATCGCCGGACGAAATACCGGCTATGGAAACCAGTCCAAACGGCAGAGCGGCCAGCAAGAATATGATCGTCAACCGCCATCGCCCGGTCAATTGACGCATGGACTGCCGAAACAAAATCCCCACCTAGCGCGCCACCACGTAGCTAAAAATGCTTTCCAATGAATCGTCCATGGGCTCCACCCGCATCAACCGGATACCGTGCTCTTGGGCCAAACGCGGGATGGACATCTGCAGCGCGCTAACGTTACGGCTCAGAGCGACCAGACCGTCGTCTTGGCTCAGATCCACGGAATCGACTTCATCCATGACCACTAGGGCGGCGGCCATGGCGCGGGGCGAGTCGGTCACAATTCGGACTTTGTAGGCTTGATCGTCCAGCTTGGCTCGGATGACGCGAAAATCGCCCGCCGCGGCCAGCTTCCCGCTGACCATCAAGAGGATGCGGGAGGCCAATGTCTCCACCTCCTCCAAGATGTGGGAGGAGATAAGAATTGTCCGGTCTTCGCCAGCGATGCGGAGCATAGCGTCGTGAAATTCCAGGCGCTGGCGAGGGTCGGTGCCGTTAAGCGGCTCGTCCAAGATCAGGACTTCAGGGTCGTGGACAAGGGCGGCCGCCAGCCGCATGCGCTGGCGCATCCCCCTTGAGTACGTCCCAAGGGAGCGGCCTTGGACATCCGCAAGCCCTACGAGTTCGATAGCTCGGTCAACGGGTGGTGCCAGCGGGGATAGACCGTGCATCCGGCCGGCAAACTCAACGAATTGGCGCCCGGTGTAGAAGCCGTAGACCGCCTCATGCTCCGACATCACGCCGACTCTTCGGTATAGCTCCGGATTGTCGCGCACTGGTTCTCCCAAAACGGTCACGCCGCCGTCGGAGCACTTGGCCAAGCCGGCAATCATGTGGAGCAGCGTAGTCTTGCCGGCGCCGTTGGGGCCCAATAGCCCAGTTATTCCGGGATACACCTGAAACGTCACGTCGTTCACGGCGACGACGTTGCCAAACCATTTCGACGCACTTCGAACATCTATGATGGATTCAGGCGCATCTTGCGCTTGAGATGCGCTCACGCGGATAGCCTCTTGTATCGGGACCAAAGGACGAACCCTAACCCGCCGGTCAGCACCACATACCATCCTATGGGGACGATCCAGTGCAACTCGGAGATTAGCTGTGCCTGGCCGCCTTCATCCTCCTTTCCGAAGATCATGTTATTCACGTTGGTAGGGACCTTCCCCATTTCGACCAAGCCGAACCACTTCGCCAGATCCCCGGTTAGCGGCTCACATTCCGCCGACCCGGCGGCGCTCGACCGTCCGTTGTGGTTGTCGCAAGAGGTCAGGATATCCGCGGCCGCGGTCGAGATGATAAACAGACCAATGACGAAGGCAGCGGCGTAGGCGCGCCGGTTGGTGAACGCAGCCACTGCCAGAGGCAGCGTGGTAATGAATGCCGCCAGCAAGAGACCGGCGCCGAGTATACGGGGAATGTCCAGCCAGTTGGCTCGCAGGTAGTCTACGGGATCAGCCGCCGAGAGTATCAGCCCAGCCAAGAGCACCATCTGTCCTGAGTAAACCAACAGCAATGTTACTGTAAAGAACGCCAGCCAACGCCCGGCAACGTAGTCGCCGGTGGTCAGCGGACGGACCAGATAAAGACTAATCACGCCGTTGCGCCGGTCTGGGCATAGAAGCTCAGGCGCCATGATCGCCGAAAATATGATGAGGACAACAGAGATCACCTGGTAATAATCGTCATGACCCGGCAGATTCAACAAACCCCGGGTAAGGGAGGCGATCACCGCCATTATCACCGCGGGCGCCATGGCAGCTCCGAAAAGCAAGATGGGAAGCACCTTGGCAAGAGCGCCGTGTCCCAGGCCCAGGATGGTGCGAATGCCGTCTACGAATACGGCCTTGCGAGCCCGCATCCTGCCTTCCCGAGGTCCTTGATAGTGCTGATACCCTAGGTCATACAACTCGCCGGATGTCTGGGTCATCGCGGGTTGCTCCTAAATATGTCGGCAAGCTGGCGGCGGCGCGGGGTCATCCGGCGCAGACGCGCGCCGGTCTCCACAAGAGCATCCCTGATTTGGTCGTACTGGCCTTCGTTTGCCAGAACTACCGCCAGGGAGATCCCGTCGACCGTGGCGATCATTCCGCGGGCCGCCAAGGCCGTGATCAGTTCCTCCCGGTTGTCATCCACGTCGATCAATATGGTCTCGGTCTCCTGAGTGAACCCAGATACCGCCCCTTGCTCTGTGACATGGCCGCCCTCAAGGACGATGATCCGGTCGCATGTGGTCTCAACGTCGCCCATCAAATGGGACGAAAGGACGATGCTAATGCCGAATTCCCGCCCGGTGCGCCGAATCAGCTGCAGCATGTCCTCACGGCCGCCCGGGTCGAGTCCCGCGGTGGGTTCGTCCAGTAAAGCAACCACGGGGTCGTGACACAAAGATTGGGCCAGCTTCACCCGCTGCTTCATCCCGGTGGAATATTGGCCAATAGGGCGGTAACGCTCTTCTTCCAACCCTACGTGTCGCAATATGTCGGCCGCGCGGGTCCTGGCGTAGGTGGGAGGGATGCCGCTGACCTGGGCCATGTGGGTCAAGAACTCGGAGGCCGTGATAGAGGTGGGCAGGCAGTCGTTTTCGGGCATGTAGCCCAAGCGCGACCGAATCTCAACCGATTCGTAAGGCATTTCGCCTAGCACTGTGGCGGAGCCGGACGTAGGCTTTAGAAGTCCTAGGAATAGCTTGATCGCCGTGCTTTTGCCCGCGCCGTTTGGGCCTAGAAGGCCGGTGATCCCTTCTCGGACCTCAAAGTCCACCGACTCCAGGGCGATAGTGTTGCCGTAGTGTTTGGTTAAAGCTTGAGCTTCAAGAAGACCAGTCACAACGTAATTATAAATAATGCATGCGGCGGGCGTCCATTTGTTGGCGTGCCAAAAAACACCAATTCGCGACTTCCTAGTACTACAACGACGTGTTATCCTACAAGGTAACTCGTGGGCGGATTTTGAAGCTGGCAACGAACGAGTGCGAGTCTCCCATGATGAACGGTCCGTAGCTGAAGAAGAAGACCTGAGCGTGTTTTCTCATAACGCGTCGTTGTAGTACTAGAAGTCTGGCCGAAAAGTGCACTGACCTCGACTGTTCCGATATAATTGTCAGGATAATTTAATGGGTGTGGGAGGCAGGGGATGCTGGGAAAACGCTCTAAACAGCTGGGGTTCCTGGAAGCGGACCATCTCTACCTGGACTATGTGGGCCGCGGCTCCTTCTACGGCTTCCTGGCCTCCCTGCGGGGTCAGCTATTTCGAGACGAAGACTTCGCCGAACTGTATTGCCCGGACAATGGCCGGGATAGCGTGGCGCCCAGTCTGGTGGCCACCGCGCTGTTGTTGCAAGCCTACGACAAAGTGAGGGACCTGGAAGCCAAGCAGAGGGCGGACTTCGATATCCGGTGGAAGGTGGCGTTGGGGATTGAGGTGGAGGACCGTCCCTTTGCCAAGAGCACCCTGCAACTGTTTCGAGCCCAGCTGATCCTCCACGACCGGGTGCGGGCCGTCTTTCAGCGCAGCCTCCAATTCGCCCGGCAGACCGGCTGCCTGAAAGGACGGCGGATGAAGGTGGCGGTGGACACCACCTACATTCTGGGCCGGGGAGCGGTCAAGGACACCTACAACCTGCTGGCCGACGGCATCGTCCAGGTGGTCCGGGCACTGGCCCAACTGGACGGGACCCGGGCCGAGGAGTGGGCCTTGAGACACGGCCTGGAGCTTTACTTTGGCTCCAGTGTGAAGGGAGAGGCGGGGATTGACTGGGACAACAAGAAAGAGCGGCAAGCCTTACTGCAGAAGATAGTAGCCGATGCTGACCTGGTATTGGAACTGGCCCGTCAGGCCCAAGGTAGATTTCCCGCAGATAGTCCTGAGCGCCAGGCTATTGGAGAAGCAGCGGAACTCTTGGGGCAACTCCTCTTGCAAGATGTGGAACGGCAGGAGGATGGTCCGGCCCTGAAGGATGGCGTAAGCCGGGACCGGGTCCCTTCGGCGCACGACCCGGAGATGCGCCATGGGCGCAAAAGCAGCAGCAAACGCTTCGACGGACATAAGGCTGCCGTGGTGGTGGATACCGATTCCCAACTGGTGACCGCGGTAGATATCCTGCCCGGCAATGCCGGTGACAACACCGGAGTCCTGGAACTGGTGGAGCAGAGTGAAGAGAACACGGGCATACCTGTGGAGGAGACCATTGGGGATGCGGCCTATGGGGATGGCGGGACGCGGCAGGCCTTGCCGATGCCGGTCGGACGCTAATAGCCAAGGTGCCGGGTCGTCCCAGAAAAGACCACTTCCCCAAAGAGGACTTCCAGATCGACCTGGCGGCCGGCACCGTCACCTGCCCAGCCGGTAATGTTACCCACACCTTGCGGACCTTCGGCACCCGGACCAACCGGTTGGGTCAGACCTATCCGGTCCAGAGTTTTCAATTCGACCCGGCGGTCTGTGGCGTATGCCCCCTGCGGTCCCAGTGCGTGGCAGCTGGAGAGGGCAAAGGCCGTACGGTGACTCTCCATCCCCAAGAGGCGCTCCTGCAACAAGCCCGGGCCTTCCAGAAAAGTGAGAGCTTCGCCGAATACCGCAGCCGGCGGCAGGTGGTCGAGCATCGCCTGGCTCGGCTGGTGCAACTGGGGGTCCGCCAATCTCGCTACTTTGGTCGGGCCAAGACCCTCTTTCAGCTACTCCTGGCAGCCACGGTGGCCAACCTGACCCTGGTGGCTACCAGGATGGGGATGATGTCCCAGGCTTCAGGCTCCTCCCCCAATAAACCAGAGAATAGACCGGACCGGCTCGCCGCCGGGTCGCCCATCGTTACTGCCCAATTCATATTGGCCGCGGCCAGATGGGTCGCCCTTAGTCTCAGACTTGGCCCAGTCCACTGGTTATCCTCCACCTCATCTCGTCACAGCAGGGCTTTTCAGCCGGGCTTCTAAACCAATACCAAGGTGGGATGTGCATTTCGGGGGTCTTGACGACGACCGGAAGGCTCCACGGCACCTCATATCACCTTTAGGCCCCAACTGGGTGGGCACCCGACAGTGCGGTCTAGCGATATGTACATTTCACCTTGGCTTTGGTTTAGTTGGACATTTGTGGACCGATGCCGAGGCGGACCGGGCAAGTATAGAATGCGGGCAAGTGGGGTAGATCGCCCCCTGAGTACGCGATCTCGCCGGCCGTGATTTTCTGTTGAACTGAATGGTTGACCTGACCTGTTGAACAACTGGCCGCCACCCGTACCACCGGTCCGAATCGTAGGCATATGGAGAAGATTTCTCATGGCTGAAGCTGTGGAAACCATCATCGTCGGTGCCGGCCAAGCCGGATTGAGCGTTAGTTGTCACTTGACCGAGGCCGGCCAAGGCCACATCGTGTTGGAGCGAGGCGCCATCTTAGAGACTTGGCGCTCCCAGCATTGGGACTCTTTTGCGCTTAACTCTCCCAACCGCCTTAATCAACTTCCGGGAGACAAACGTCCCCTGGCCCACCCCGACGGCTTTTGGCATCGGGATGAATTACTCCAGTCTTTCGAGGGCCATGCCAGCTCCATGAAGTTGCCGGTTCGCACGGGAGTGAACGTGACCGGCATCGGACCAGGTCCCGGGGGCAATGGGTTCGAGATTCGGAGCGAGGCCGGAATTTACAACGCCGACAACGTAGTCATCGCTTCCGGGGCCATGCAGGCACCCCTGACCCCAGGCGTCGACAAGGAGCTTCCCTCGTCGCTTGACCAAATGCACACCGCTGACTACCGCAATCCGGATCAACTTAAGCCTGGCGGCGTGTTGGTAGTCGGCAGCGCCCAGTCGGGGGTCCAAATCGCCGAGGAACTGATCGAGGCCGGGCGGCCGGTATATCTCTGCACCAGTAAAGTTGGCCGGTCCCCCAGAAATTACCGGGGCAGGGACGTCCTCTACTGGGCGCTCGATGCCGGCAACCTGGACACCACCGTAGCCGATTTGGCAGACCCAAAGATGCAGTACGCCGCTCAGGGCCAGGTCTCAGGCACAAGGGGCGGCCATGCCGTTAGCCTCCAACAACTGGCGCGTGACGGCGCCGTCGTTTTGGGCGGTCTGAAAGGCGCGTCGGGAGATACAATTCAGTTGCGTGATAACCTCATCGAAAACTGCAACTTCGCCGACAACGCCTCCCAGCGGCACAAAGACTCGATAGACCAATACATCACGAATAATGGAATCGATGCGCCACCCGGGGAAGCCAACCCCATCGAGGCCCCGAACCCAGCCCTTTTGTCGGCGCCGCTTCGAGATTCGCTGAATCTGATACAGGAAGGCATCAAGACCGTCATTTGGTGTACAGGTTTCACTGCCGATTTCAATTGGATCCAAGGTTTGGAACTAGACGATCGTGGCGCCCCGGTCCATGCCAACCGCCTCTCGTCGATTCCTGGCCTGTACTTCAAAGGACTTCCCTGGCTCCGCAACCGGGCATCGGGCCTGATATACGGTGCCGTTCGGGACAGCGAACACATCGCGGGAATGATAACCGGGGCATCCAGGTAACAAATCCGCCAACCGGGAAGATCAAAAGGCAGCGAATTAATGGGCGCCAAACTGTCCGGGTTAGCAATAAAACAACCAAGCGCCGAACGCGCCGGCCTCAAAATGTAGGCGACGACGCTAGTGGCTTCTTCAAACAGTCTTCGGTAGGGTTAATGGCGTGGTGGCAAAGAGCAAGCCCCCGGTATTGACCCGGGGGCTCTTCTCGTACCAGGACAGCTTAGCCGTTACCCGTGGACTCTAGTTATACAAACCGGCAGGCTCACTGGTAGCGCAGTCGTTATCCTGGTAGGTGTTATTGGTTCCGGCAGTTCCAGTCCCGCCGGTGGTCTAGTCATCGATATCTACCACGGTGTTACCAGACATCTCGTTGATATACTCCTGACCTAATCGGTAGCAGCCGTTTGTCGGCCAAGCAAAGGGATGGACCTATGGAATGGCAAAATACCGGGCGAGTGTTCGTAGGGGACCATGTGCTACCCGGACTCCAAGAAGAAGCCGCGCGCCAATCTGCGAACCTGTTGAATATCAAATCACAGGTCGACAATTTGCCCATGTTGGCTAAATGTTGCCGATAGGCGCTCTGGTTCATCAGCGAGGGCTACCAAACAGGCCATTTTAGCTATAAAATAACGCGGCGCCGAAGTGGCGGAATGGTAGACGCGCCGGTCTCAAAAACCGGTGGGGGTGACTCCGTGCCAGTTCGACTCTGGCCTTCGGCACCATCCGAACTTCCAAAGCCGTCCAATAGCGTCCATTTTTCCCCACAACCAGCTTCACCTTGGTGTCATTTACCCTTGACTTTGTCCAGCGATGTCCATTACGGTTTCCCCACATCCACGAAAAAGTGTGGGTAAAGTGAGTGGGGAAAATGACAAGGTTGACAGCGGTCAAGGTGAAGAACCTCAAACTTCCGGGCCGGTATGGGGACGGGGACGGCCTCTACCTGAACATCGCTCCCGGCGGCTCTAAGTCCTGGATACAGCGAATCACGGTAGAGGGCAAGCGGCGGGATTTGGGGCTTGGCGGGTATCCGGGCGTATCTCTGGCTGAGGCGCGGAATCTCGCATCCGACAACAGACGGGCGGTCAGGGAAGGACGCGACCTGGTACCGGCCAGGAAAACCAACCAGTCCGGAAGGAAAGCCGTTCCCGCACCTGCTCCAGGTATTCCCACGTTTCGAGAGGCGGCTGCCGTCGTCCATGACCTGAACGGCGCAAGGTGGGAAAGCGCCAAGACAAGAAACAACTGGTGGCAGAGGGCGGAACGCTACGTCTTCCCGGCCATCGGGGATATGCCTATTGACCGTATCGGGAGAACTGAGGCATTGGAGATTCTGACCCCGGTATGGACCGCCAAGCCGGAGACGGCGCGGCGAATCAGACTGATCGTCAAGACGGTCATGGCGTGGGGATTGGCCTATGGGCATATCACGGTCAACCCGGCTGGGGAGGTCATTGATGCCGCGTTGCCGTCCATGCCCAGGGTCAAGGAACACTTCAAGTCTCTACCCTATCCCGAAGCTGGAGCGGCTATCGAGACGGTGGAGGACAGCACGGCATTCCCTGCTACAAAGTTGGCTCTCAAGTTTCTGGTACTGACGGCCGCTCGGTCCGGCGAAGTCCGGGGCGCGACCTGGGACGAAATTGACTTTGGCAACGCCCTGTGGACAATTCCGGCGGCGCGTATGAAGGGGCGCAGGGAGCATCGAGTTCCTCTGTCCACCGGGGCGATGGCAGTCTTGCGGGAAGCTGAGGAGTTGCCTACTGGTGGCAGCCCGTACGTCTTCCCCAACGACCTGACGCCCAGCAAGCCGCTCTCTGAGAACGCCCTGAGCTATATGCTGAGGCGGGTTGGGGTCGCCGCCGTGGTTCATGGATTCCGCTCCAGCTTCCGGGATTGGGCGGCTGAAAACACGGATGCGAGTTTTGCAGTTATGGAGCTTGCCCTGGCCCACGGCGTAGGTTCCCGCGTCGTACAGTCTTACGCCAGGTCAGACCTGCTGGAACGGCGGCGGGTCCTGATGCAACAATGGGCGGACTATTTGCAGTAGTTGCAGAAGTGTCTCCGGGCATTTGATGCAGTACGGCCGGGGAACGGCTAGAGTGACGTAAACGCGACAGTACTAACCTGAACCAATACCAGGGTGTGATGTGCATTTCGTGATCTTGAAGACGACCGAAAGACTCATCAACTCCTCATTACACCTTCAGGCCCCGGCTGGGGTCGCCACCGTCAGTGCGGGGCCAGCGATGTGTACATTTCACGCTGGCTTCAGTTCGGGTCCGTCCTAATTCCCCTCGCACCCAACCCGGTCCCCTCTCAATCTGTTCCCTAGCCTGACGTGGCACCTCTCAGTCCTCCGCCCTGAAACTCTCCATGGCACGCGGGACACAACGGTGGCGACGGACAGAGATCTGAAGTCTCGCGCTGCTGCCGCCCTCATGAGCCGTTTGTTCTCTGTCTCCGGATGTTTCAGGTGCCGGGCTTGGTGGATCCGCAGACCGCCGTACCCGGTAATACCAGCGTCAGAGGCTCCTCTCAGACACCCCAACGAATCGGCTAGCTTCGGCCATGGTGTCCCCAGCCTCCGTGAGCACTCCGCTCCCTCAACCTGTTGATGATCTCCTCTGGAGAGTTTCTCCTCTTTGGCCGGGATAACAACATTTACCCCGGGCCAGTTTGGGGCCGGGTCACGGTCGAGAAACAGGCGACCAAGCGGTACGCCAAAGGACCCGCGCATCCCGCTTTGATGGGGACATTCTTAGGATGGCGCACCGAAAACCTTCAGCTCCGGTCTCCTCCTTGCGGCCCAGGTGCCTGGGTTCCGCGGGGTTCCCAGTAAGCAAAACCATTACCGTTATAGTTGCCAAAGACCAAGACGGACAGGCAACCGTACTCACACTCCAGGGTGACGGTGGCGCGGACGCTGCCCAGGTAGCCGTCCCGGTCGTGGTCAGCCCCGAGCACGTGTACACCGCCGTATCCAGCGCCGCAGGCCGGACAGCGAAGCACGTGCGGGCCGCCGTCGCCCGGGGTATCCGAGTGGGGTCCCGGTCTATTGAAGACTGTTTGTCCCTGGGCCCGGGCCTGATCCTGCCAAAAGCCCTATCTGGCCGTCATGTTCAACTCCTATAGCTTGTGGTGCGTGGACCTGTGAATCCGCCGCGTCATCACCGATGGGTCGGGTTCTGCGCTTTTCTATTTCGAAAAGGTGCCTCCGATGGGCCACAGAGGGGATGACGAGAGATACTGCTGATTCCGCAGGCTTACGGTGAGCGGAGGTTGTGGAAGTCTGACTATCAGTCTCCGCCTGGCTGGCGCATCCGCGACCACAATCGAGCGCCATTCTCCGCCTCGCCGCTCCGGACAAGGTCTGGTGTGAACAACTGGCATCATTGATGCAGCTGTAGCACCGGAACGACCTTGCTTATTGATTAGGTCTTCCATGTCGCGCCAGTCCTACTTCCATCAAGGATGAAGCGGGTGGCAGTTGCTGTGCCAGCCGTTGGTTTCCTGCATTACCTGGTGGGTATCCACTTCGGGTTGGTCAAAACCGGACAGCATTCCGGCCTCCCGGCGAGAGGAGCACCAGACTTTCCCTGGCCCGGGTCATCCCCACGTAGAACAGCCGAGATATAGACGCCCGTGCGGTGGAACTGCCACACCATTCTTTCATCCCCGCCCCACTGAGGTCGGGGGACAGGAATACCACGTCCGCCTCCGCGCCCTTCACGCTGTGGACCGTCCCCACCGTCAGCGCGGGTGTCTCGAAGACCGCTCTGGCTCCCTGGCGCATGGCAACCGCCAACGGATACTCCGCGGCACCGCGCCGGTCGGAGCTGATATGATGGCTGAACCACACCAGGTCCCCGTTGTAGCCGGCTTCAATGGCGTCATCCGTAAGCAGGAGGGGCATCGTTTCCCGGCTCACATCGTGTATGTCGTCGCCGATCAGGCGCTCAAGCAATTCAGTGGCCCCTGGGCGAAGAACATCCTCATGGTTGAACGGCTTGGTCCACTTCATGATGTCATCCGGACTCCACGTCCCTATGTGGCCGAGGCGCAAAAAGGCTCGGACCCGGTCAGCCATGGATGGTGGGCGCCGGCGACGCAGGGGGTTCCATTCATTGTTGGAACTCCTGTACGGGTTGTGGTATGGTATCCTGCCCTGGCACAGCTGCTTCAGCAGGGGTTTCAGCATGTAGGCGCAAGAGGAGAGGAACATCACCCTTTTGTTCTCGTCGAGATATTTCTCGGCTTCGCCGATTGCCGTCTGGGGATCCGTCCAGGTGGCCCGGGAACTGGTGAGGTCTCCCCTTTCCGAACGCGGCCGGTATTCGACTCTCTCTCGGGATAGGACTCTGTTGATCCATCGCACCGCCAGGGCATGGACCTCAACCGGCACTCGATGGGACTGCGTCAATATCAGACGCTGCTCGTCGGACACCGGGTGGGACATGGTCCCATCTGTGGCTCCTCGCCAGGTGTAAATCGTCTGGTCCGGGTCTCCCACCAATATCAGGCGTCGGGCCTGGCGCCCCCACGTACGGACCAGACACAACTCCATTGGGCTCAGGTCCTGGGCCTCGTCTATGAGAATCACGTCGGGATTGCCGGGTCCCACAGGGACGTGTCGCAGGCACTCTTCGATGAGGTCGGTGAAGTCGAGCAGGCCGTAATTCCGCTTCCAGTGGGTCCAGTGAGCGGCGAAATGCCGGACCGCCGGCGGCATTCGCTCCGTGGTCATCGTGGCCCTGCACAGCTCGTACTGAGACAAGAGGCGGTCTCCACGTAGAGGATTGGTACCCTCCAGGGCACGCCCGTGGACCGGCTCGGTGAAATCGGCGTTGACCGGAGTTATTGCATAGAATGGATACCGCTCGTTCCAGTGTTTCAGGACCTTCTTGTCCAGGGCGATCTCCGGCTTGTCCAAGACCCGAAAACAGAAGGAGTGTAGGGTCCCGACCTGGTCAGTAGGGACCGGTACCCGGTGTGCCGCTATCTCGGCGGCGGCAGCCCGGGTGAAGGACCCGACCAGGACGGATTCGCCCCGGTTCAAAACCTTCTCAGCTTCCTGACCGAGCCAGGTGGTCTTCCCACATCCGGGAGGCCCGATCACGCGGAATTCATGCTCAAGCACTTCCTCATATGGTTCCGAACGGCGATTCTCGTAGTGTGCCATTGAGTCACCTGCCCGTACAAATCTAAGGCCCGTTGAGTCCTGTGTGGGATGGCCCTGGGTGCTCTCCTTCCGGGTGTCAATACACCACCGGTCGGCATAACCCCCTACTGAGACCACCCCAACCTTCCGTGTGAGTCACTGAGTCAGCGTCGCGTCAGTTTCTATCTGCTTGAATAGTTCGGAGGGGGACCGCTGACGCGACGCTGACTCAGTGACTCACACGGAAGGTTGGGGTGGTCTCAAGGCCTACTCGTTCCCTAGCTCGTAGTCCTCACCAGACCGCCAGCACCGGTAGGTGGTACGGCGGTCTCCCACGCGCACATTTTTCCGCTCGGGCGTCCATCCAGACCTGGTGAGTTGCTGGGCAAGATCATGAGTGTCTTTCGTGATCCCTAGTTGCGTGCGCAACCATTGGGATAGGTCATTGAGATTAATGTGGATCCTGGACTCATACAGAAGCGGGATCCGTTCCGCCGCAGCATCGTCTGGATCCTCCACAATCGGCCGGTCATTTAGATACATATCAATCCACACCTCGCACTCAATCTCTGGACTCGTCACCTCCCCCATGTCACGGTCAACGCACGCATCCAGAATGAGCTGCGCAACGTCGGACCACCGGACCTTTCTGCCCTTTAGGTTCAGCACCTGATGCGTACCGTCCGCTACCCGCTCAATGAACCGGCTCTGACTCAGGGCGTCCTTGGTGCTGTCGAGGTAGACGGTGCCCCTGTCAGTAGTCATTACGTATGTCGTGGTGCGGCCGCGGAAACTCTCCAATCTCAGCACGGCGATCCTTTCAAACAGTACGGACAGGGCCTCCAAGATTTCGGCGCGCCGTACTCCTTCGTCCTCGACTGTCTGAGTACCATCTTCATCCTCGCCTTGAGCGCCCGCCGCATTACCGGCGCCAACAGTCTTGCTAGACGTCACACGGTCCAAAGCTGCCCTCACAAGCCGCTCGCGTTCCATGGGGCGCTTGGCCTTTTCCAGGGTGGCCTCGTAGTAATCGAGCCTCAGTTTGGGGGGAAGGCGGTGTTTGCGGCGGAAGGCGATCAGAAGGTTTACTACCTCCTGGTCCGGCCATTCGCTCCGGATGGCTTGGGACGCCAGAGACATGTCGTAGCCGCTGGGGCTCGGATCCGGCAGGTCCTTGCGGTTGTGCTCCCATGTCCTCCGGAAAAGAGGGTCCCCCTCGATGAGCGTCTCCATCCTGAGGAGGGACGGTTCGGCCTCGGGGTCCAGGATCAAGCCGCTCCCTGACGGAGTTTTCTCTCTGGCGCCTCGACTTCGCCCTTTCCTCCCCCTCATAGGTGTGGCCTCGAAGTCCTCGGGCACCAGGCTCAGAAAGGTCTCCCGGCGGTACCGCTCTCCTGTGCTCTCGACGACCTCGACGGGCTTCCGGTCGCGCCGGTCCTTATTGTTCCATGTGCCGGGCAGGCGCATCACGCGGGCCAAATCGAAGGTGGAGTCGATGACCCACTCGTGCCGGGCGAATACATCCTGGATGGTTCGATGCCACCACTGGCTGACCCTGCGGGCCAGGTCCCGTTCCTCGGGACCGGAGAAGAGCCAGGGGGACTCAAAGATCCACCACACCTGGAGGCCGTGCCCGCTGTCCACCAGGATGCTGGGTCGGAAGGGCAGCTCGCCAATGGCATCGATGGCCTGTGCCAGGTTGGGTGGCAGCCGCTCCGACTTTGCGTGCACAGGGTGCGCCACGTCGATATCTGCCCACAGGCCGGGGGTCCCTGCGACATCCCACCCCCGGAGCCGGTTGCGGCGGCTGAGTCTCACGCCTTCCCTGGGCGCGAGCCCCACTCCCGTGTAGACCTCGTCGTTCTCGTGCCTCAGCATGTCCTCGTCGATGGTGTCGAAGTGGTCGTACCAGGTGGACGTCTTCCCGGGCAGCGTCCAGACCAGGACTTTTCCCGGCGGAGGGTTGCCCCACAGTGCTATGAGAAATTCCTGCGTGGTCATGGAGCCGTCTTGTCTATCCAGACACCGACGGACGGGCCGAGGGGCGGTTCTCTAGCCAACCAGCCACCACGTATGCCGGCCACGCGATTGCCCGCCTCCCGACCAGAATCGGTGGCGGAAACTCGCCCCTTGCCACCATGGCGTTGAGCGTGCTTCGGCTGACGCCGACCAGCGCCAGCACTTCCGGCAGGCGCAGCAGCCTCAGGTCTTCGAGTTCCATGATGTTTCACCTCTCGTCAGGGTTTAGTAGAACTTGGGTAGTGCAGACGCCGCTACGGAGACCACCTCGCACGTGGTGCATCCAATGTAGGTTAAACATGGAGGTTCCCGTTTTATCATTAGGATTAAGGTCTCATACACTCCAAGACGGGCCGATGCAGTCCGAAGAGGGCCGGCCTGAAGGCCAATTCGGTCCGAAGATCCCTCGAAAACCGGTCAAATTTAAATCGTTGCAAAATGGGGGATAATTTGCGCGTCGCAGGTTGGTGCGATTGATGTACGGGATGCGGGAAAACATCGGGACCTCTGAACAAGCGGGTATGGATCAGACCCAGAACCAGGAGGTTTGCCCTCGCTGCCAGTCGGAGCACGTTGTTCGCAATGGAAGACCACGCGGTCGCCAGAGATTCCTGTGCCGAGGTTGCGGCAAAAAATGGCGAGAAGGAGCGGTGGGGGGGCGGCACTATTCCCCTGAAATCATCGGGCCGGCAGTTCAGATGGTATACAGCGGCCGATCCTTCAGTAAGACAGCAGCGCGCCTCAAGGAGATGTGGTCCACGGAGGACGAGGAAATCGGTATCTCGCTGCAGACCGTCCGGCATTGGGTCCTCAGATACAGCGTCGCGGCGATGGCCTCACTTCAGGAAACCAAAGTCCCGAGCAGCGGGAGGTGGTCGCTGTGGGGCATCAAGGGCAGTTATTTCGAGTCTGCCTGGTTCATGATGGACAAGGACACCGGGTACATTCTCTCGTACCAAATTCCGCCTATAAGAAATGACGGATCTCCACGGGCCGTGGTCCGCAAAGCACTGGCTTCCTCTGCCAGCCCGCCAGTGTCCGTAGCTTACTACGGGGTCTGGACGACCGGAGGAAGACTTTCGGGTGTTGGTAATGAAGGGCCCGCACTAGTCCTGCTCAGAGAGGAATTGACCGAAACAGCCGGGATCCAACTCCAGGAAGCGATCGACACTGGCGGGGACGGAACAAGCCCATTGGTGAAGGAACCGGTGACCGCGTCCTGCCGAATCCTGCAGAGATTCGACAGGGTCCGCAACCAGGGAAGCCTTCACATTTACACCCATGGCTGGGTGATCACACGCAACCTGTTTACGTGCCAAGAAGGGTTGGGTGGTCAGACGCCTGCTCAGGCGGCCGGGGTGACGGCGCAATTCGCCAGCTGGGCCGACGTGGTGAGAATGGAGGCCCAGGCGCACATCCCGGCGCCGTGTCAGCACCGACTAAGTCTTGACCCACCCTAACTGTCGTTCTCTAGTACTACAGCCGCAGTTTAAGGACGGATAGAATAGGGTCAGTTAACCGGTGGTGAGGTGAGGCGGTGGCTGTTGGGATAGATGAGGTGGCGGAGGTGGCCCGATTGTCAACGCCGATGGTGATCTGACCCAGGTTCTTGTTCTCCTTGTCGCCGATGTAGAGCTGTCCCACCTCCTGCCTGTTTTCAGTATCGCCGAAGTAAAGTTAACCCACCCTGCTACTGCTCCGCGATTCCGTCAGTGTCCTGTTGACCAGGGACTCCGTCAGCCGGCGTAATCGCCGTTGCCGTTCTCTGGGGGGACGCCCAGCAGGTGATGCGAGCTGAAGAGTCCGACCTGACGCGTCTCCCGGAGCAGGTAGCTCTCGCCCCGGATGTTCAATACGTGGCTGTGGTGCAGCCGGCGGTCCAGGATGGCTGCAGCTATGACACCGTCCCCCAGCAGTTCGCCCCACTCGCCGAAGCCCTTGTTGGAGGTCACGATGATGCTCCCACGCTCGTACCGGGCAGAGACCAGGGTGAAGAAGGCGGTGGCTGACTCCCAGTCATCGGGCCAGATGCCGAACTCGTCCACGATGAGCACACTGGGGGGGAGGTACACCTCCATCCGCCGGTCCAGGTTGTGTTCGATACGGGCCTCCCTCAGGTCCTCCATCAGGTCGTAGGCCCGCACGAAGTAGGCCCCGAGCCCTGTGCGATGGCCTTGAGGGCCAGTGCGATGGCCAGATGGGTCTTGCCCACGCCGGGCGGCCTCAGCAGCAGGATGTTGGTGGCTTCCGCGACGCAGGCCAGGTTGGCCAGTTCTTTGACCAGCCGTTCATCTACCGAGGGCTGGAAGCCGAAGTCGAACTGCTCCAGGGTGCGCTGGGAGGGCAGGTGGGCCAGGCGGGTCCGGGTGGTGAGGTAGCGTTCTCTTCGGGCAGCCACTTCGACGCCCAGCAGTTCGGCCAGCATCTCCGGATAGGGCAACTGCTTGCTGGCCGCGGCGTCCAGGGTATTGTCCAGTACCTCGACAGCCTGCTTGAGGCCCAGGGTTTCCAGGTGCTGCCGGGCTTGCTCCAGTGCGATCACCTGACACCTCCCGCCGCCAGTTCGTAGAACGTCACATCACGAAGAATCAGTGTTACTTTGGTTGAATCTTTGTAACTCGTTTCCCGCGGAATCAGGTTGTAAGCTTGTCCCTTTACAGTCCGGGTTTCGACCTTGTAAGACGCCTCTCGGTTGAATTGGCCAACATGTTGAGCGTGCATCAACAGCGACGGTTCAGCAGCGGTGACCCGTCCCCCAAGCATAACTTCCTCTCCTTCTAGGCCGAAGTAGCTTTCGACATCACACCTTCTAAAGCCTGCTGTCACGTCACCGTCAAATGGAATCTGTTTCGAACCGTTGAAATAGCAGGTTGGATCAATGACAACTTCTACCAAGCTATTCGGATCGAAGTCGTCCGGGATGTTTATCGACCTTACTATGCCTTTGACCATTACATTTTGCAGGTCGACGGTACCGACTGATGCTCCACCCGACGATTGATTGATGGTCGAGACAGTCACTTTGGGCTTGATGGGAGAAAGTTGCCGCGCCAAACTCTCTGACCTCCTCAATACAATGAGTGAAGCATTCAGCATCGCTTGGGTGTCCATGGAGAGATTGGCGTTTTTCAGAGTGGGTATGTATCGCAAGTCCATGTAGAGGTTTCTGACAGCCGTAAGAAAGTCCAATAAAGAGTTGTAGTTAGAGCGTTCTGATGGTGAGCTGGACTGCCATCGCTGTTGTAAAAACTGTTGATCCGCCTGCTCTAGCAGACTATGAAGGGCAGCTAGGTCATGAACTTGCCAATCCTTCTTGGAAACCGTGAGCAATTTACCGGTTACTTCCAAGAGGGCTTTCAACGAAAGCTCCAAGGTGAAGGCGACCTGCTGAGCGAAAGCCAAAGCTTGCCCAATGCCTGCTTCCGTGGTCCAGTAATGTTTACCTCTGGCCCCATAGTCAAACATGCCCTGAAGGTTGAGTGACGATATGGGAATTAGTCTAGAGGCTTCATAGTACATCTTCGCATATTCGGAAAAGGTCGTGATGCCAGGTCTTCGAGTCAAAAGAGCTTGCGGAGGCAAGGCCAAGGCGTTTGCCTGAGTTTCGTCTTCGGAAGTGAAATCAAGAATGTCGCCATGCCGGTCTACCCTAGCTATCACATGGACGTATTTCCCTGAGGAGGTCCACGTGGGTATATTCCCACCTCTTACGGTGTCTATTTGGTTGTAACACGAAGCGGCGCCACTTAACCTGACGTGTGCAGCATGAATTTCCGCGCATCTCATGAGTGGACTGAATACTTCGAATGGCATCTTGTAAGGCCTCCTTAACCCGAATCCACCGAAGGAGGGCGTCGGGTCAGCGACGTGAAGCGGTAAGAAGGTGCTCCCGTGCTTCTGGGATAATGGTTTTGAAACAGAAAACCGACCCCAGAAAAGGAGCACCCAATAGATGCTGCCACGCCACCACCCCGACGGCATCCGCATCGCCTTAGACGACCACCGCCTGGTTACCAAGGCCGGGCTGCTCCTTCCGGCCAGCCTGGCCTTGCACTTGGGCCTACCCCAACTGGTTGACCGGCACCTGGACCTGGGCTGCGCCCCAGGCCCTGCCTTTCTGTTGTCCGTCTGGACAGGGCATTATCGACGCCCATCAGGTGCTCTCATCACGCAGATCTCGGGCTGCGAAGCCTTGGTCCTACAGTACGGCGCGGACTGCATCACCAGCGTAGGCGCCGAACTGCGCCAAGAACCGCGGCGTTGAAGTGCGGGCTATAGCTGGGCGGTGTGACACTCGCGACGCGCCAGCGGGGCGTTCGCTCTGCGTTCAGCAGATGGGGTCCGCCGTTTCGTCTGTGCTCTGCGTCTGCTGCCGGAGCATGGGCGGCAACAGGACCTTGACGCCCACCTCGTCGGCCTCCTGTTGCTGTGGCGGCTGGATCGCCTCGCCGACTACGGCGGCGATGGTGGGTTCACCGGTCGCGGCCGCGACCGTAGCGGCCCGGCTGTGTGCTCTCGTGATGTCGTCCAGCCTGATGGTGCGCGAGACTTCAAACACGGCGTGTACGTATTGCTTGTCGTCGGCGCGGCGGGCGCGGATGATGATGTCCGCGACTAGGACGTGGTCCGCTTGCTGCTCCGTTATGAGGCCGGCTTCCTCGGCAGCGTTGATGGTGGCCAGGAACCTTGGTTCGGTGTCGCGGCCAGTGGCGAGCAGAACACGACCTCTGTTGAGCGCGAGTTCGTTCATGGCGATGTTCAGGATGTTCAGTCGGGCGCGGTTTTCGAGATCGCTGCCGTTCAGGGACGCCACGTTGGTGTTCAGGGTTCCTACGTCGGTTTTCAGGGTTCCTACGTCGGCCTTGAGGGTGCCCACATCCTCTTTGAGGGTGCTGACGTCGGTTTTGAGAACACCCACGTCGGTTTCGATTGACGTGAGGCGGCGGTTTGTTTCCGCGGCATGGTCTTCCAATGCATCCAGCCGGTGGTTGGTGGCTTCGGCAAAAGCTTGTAAGCTGGCGCTGAGGCCGGTCACGAGGCCGACCAGCTGGGCGAATTGCTCCGGCAGGGCGATGAGGTCGGGCATCAGCAGCCGGGTCCGCATGTCTTGCAGGTACTCGGGGTTGCTGTCCAGGAAGTCCAGCAGGTGTTGAAATTCGGGTGAGTACATCGTGTGTTGTCCTCTTAACGCTACGTTGTGATTATAGAGCATCGACGGTTGAGTGCGAGGGCTGGAAGGCCTGCTCGGTGTGCGGTGTCCGCGCTTGCAGACCATGGTGTGGCATTAGTTCATCACGTTGTCCTGGCGTTCCCCTTTGGATGTACGAGGTTTCCATGACTTGCGGTGCTTATCAGTGCAGGATGAGCGACGGACCTGCCCGGGCAGGGCAGGTTTCCGACAATCTTTGCAGATGCTCAATTCTTTGAGCTTGCGGCGATTTTCAACGGCGCGTGCCCGAGCTCGTTCTCGTTGTTCATCCGGGGCTAGGCGGACTCTCTTTGGCTTCTCGGATGCTTTCGGCTTTGCGGTTTGGACCGTCGCGGGTTTCGGGGTTTTACGGGCACGAGAGGATACTGCTTTTGGATTGGCAGACGTCCTGGTCTTGCGTTTAGGTGCCGGCTTGGCCTCGTAGGTGGGGTTGGTGGTGATGGGGAAATCGAATTCCCATTCGAAGGTTGTGCCTACTGCCCACTTGTGCGGGGCAAACTCCCTCTTTGGATTCCCTGGCACATCATGGCGAGGTAGACCCCCGCGTGGGCGGTGGGATGGCGAGAAAACCCCAGAAGCCCCCGACTACTTCACTCCTGAGGAGACCTCGGCGCTGGTAGCCGCAAACCCGATCTACCCGGTGCGGATGGCCATGAGGATCATGCTCCGGACCTGGCTGCGGGTGTCGGAGTGCCTGTCCCTCTGCCCCGCCAATCATCAGCCTGAGGCCGGAGGTGATGGGGAACAAGGTGAAACGGGGCCGCGAGGTCCACATCCCCGACGACTTGGTGGAGTGCCTGGAGGATCTGGTGTTGTGAGCCGCGCCAAGGACGGGGAGCGGCCGCTGATTGACCAGGCGGTGGCTGGAAACAGCCCTGTTTACGGCCCCGGCTGGGAATTCCCCCTTGTCGTAGCTCAGGGGGTGGCTGGAAAACCCGGTTTATTTCTCCCTGGCAGGACGGTATACTTTTGCCCATTCCAGCCAGGGGTGCAGCAGGATGACGCTCTACGGTTACGCCAGGGTCTCGGTGAGAGAGCCGGAGGACAAGAATCTGGACCTGCAGGTGGAGCGGCTGGTCCGCGCCGGCTGCTCCCTGGGAAATATCCGAGCCGAGGAAGCCAGCGGGGCCAGGAACGACCGCGGCGGCCTCCTGGAACTGTTGGACCTGGTGGTCGAGGGGGACACCCTGGTGGTCACCCACATTGACCGGCTCTCCAGGGGGCTGACCCACGGGCTGCAGGTGATCGAGGGCCTGCACCGGGCGGGAGTTGAGTTCCGGTCCCTGTCGGAAGATTTTGATACGGCCACGGCCACCGGCAAGCTCCAGCTCACGATGGTGCTCGCCTTCAGCGAGTGGTGGCGGAACTCGATCAGGGAGCGCTCGGTCGCGGGGCAGGCGAAGGCGCGGGCCGAGGGGCGGTTCCCTGGGCGGCGGCCGAGCCTGAACGAGCGGCAACGGGAGTACATCCGGGCAGAGCGGTCGAAGGGAGTGAGCCAGCGGGAACTGGCCAAGCGCCTGGAGGTCAGCCGTTGGACCATCCAACAGGTGGACAGGTAGCGGTTGGGTTGGAACTGGGTGTGTCAACGCCGTCTCGGACGCCCCGGCAGCCGCGGTAGTGCAGCTGGCCAGTACCACCTAGGCCGGAGCCAATCAGATCCACCCCGCCGATCTGCTGCGTGACCGGGGGATTGACCTCAGCCTGCGATCGGACAACAACCATCCTGACCGCAGGCCTTTTGACCGAAAAGCTCCACCAGAGGACAATCGAAGAAACTTCACCATCGACGACCCCTGAACCAGAGGAGAAGGGATGGACATCTACCAGTTGGACTACATTCTTCACGAACCTGAGGAGAGCGAAGGGTGGATGTACCTGGCGGAGGTCTCGGCCCTGCAGGGCTGCATGGCTTGGGGGGATACCCCCGAGCAGACACTGGATGAGCTTCGGGCAGTGGCCAAGGCCCTGATCCAGTCGCGCCAAGAACGGGGAATGCCCCTGCCACCGGAGGTAACGCCACAGCGGACCGGCAAGGGAAGCTGCGCTCACTGGACAGACCCACCCCCAGTAAACAGCCGCGACATCTGGGTTGCGGAAATCGGGGTTTTCCGAAACTAACCAGATAGCACTTCCAGTTTCTTGCCTCCGGATCACTCGTTCTTGGACGAGAGACTTTTCACTTTTTCGACAGCCAAGTCTTATCAGGACTGCGCTCTAACCCAGCCACAATAGCTCCCGCCCGGTCCGTCAGTCGAGTATACGGTTCACGCCCGTTTTCAGCCCCTATGCCGTACGCCTGATCCGACGGTTTTGGGGATTGAGTCCAACCAGGGATTGAAGCTATAGTGGGTAGGGGCCAACAAAACCTGGAACCTTGTCGCCTGAAGTCGTTGGAACTCCAGCTCCAGTCAGTCCTTGCGGGCTTACTGGGTGGAGACGGGATGAGACCAGAAACTGGGGGGACGTCGGAACACTCAGTTTGTTAAACTGGAAATGCGAGGCGAAAAGTGCGGGGTTTTCTCATAGCGATTCCCATGATCTTAATTGTAATGTCAATGTCGGCTTGCCAGGGAAGCGCCGGTCCGTCCGGGGAGCAAGGACCTCCTGGCCCAGTGGGGCCCGCAGGACCAACAGGTGAAGCGGCCACTTTGGACAAGGATGAACTTCAACTGGTTCTCCAACAGTTGGAAAGCGCTGAAGCAAGAATAACTGCTGACGGTCCAGCGTCCGGTCAACAGTTGATGCAAGGTCAGACCGAGGCCTCAGTGCCTCCCAAATGGATGCCCGAAGCTTACACCAATTACTTTGTACGAGAGGCAATCAGGCGGTATGAGTCTGACGGCTTGGATTCCACTGTCGCCTACTACAACACCAAGGAGAGCGTGGACGGCCAGTGGTACGTCTTCATGATTGACGAAGACGGGACGGTGATTGCGCATGCCAATCCAGCTTTGGTGGGACAGCTTGCCTCGGACATCACGGGTCCCAATAACTACCCCACCGGCGCCGCGGTAGCCGCCACCGCCGACGAAAGCGGTGCCTGGTTCGACTACACTTTCACCAACCTAGCCACGGACTCGGTGGAGACCAAACATTCCTGGATGGTAATTCACGACGGCATTACCTTCGGGTCCGGCTGGTACGAGGAAGAGCCGCGGAAGACCGACGCCCCGGCCTACACGGAGGCCGTGGTGCAGCAGGCCATTAACCTCTACGAAGCGGTGGGTTTGGAGGACACCGTTGCCTACTACAACACCAAGGAGAGCGTGGACGGCCAGTGGTACGCCTTCATGATTGACGAAGACGGGACGGTGATTGCGCATGCCAATCCAGCTTTGTTGGGACAGCTTGCCTCGGACATCACGGGTCCCAATAACTACCCCACCGGCGCCGCGGTAGCCGCCACCGCCGACGAAAGCGGTGCCTGGTTCGACTACACTTTCACCAACCCTGCCACGGACTCGGTGGAGACCAAACATTCCTGGATGGTAATTCACGACGGCATTACCTTCGGGTCCGGCTGGTACGAGGAAGGGCCGCGGAAGACCGACGCCCCGGCCTACACGGAGGCCGTGGTGCAGCAGGCCATTAACCTCTACGAAGCGGTGGGTTTGGAGGACACCGTTGCCTACTACAACACCAAGGAGAGCGTGGACGGCCAGTGGTACGCCTTCATGATTGACGAAGACGGGACGGTGATTGCGCATGCCAATCCAGCTTTGGTGGGACAGCTTGCCTCGGACATCACGGGTCCCAATAACTACCCCACCGGCGCCGCGGTAGCCGCCACCGCCGACGAAAGCGGTGCCTGGTTCGACTACACTTTCACCAACCTAGCAACGGGCTCGGTGGAGACCAAACATTCCTGGATGGTAATTCACGACGGGATTACCTTCGGGTCCGGCTGGTACGAGGAAGGGCCACGGAAGACCGACGGCCCAGCCTACACCCAAGCAGTAGTCCAGCAGGCTATCAATCTCTACGAAGCGGTGGGTTTGGAGGACACCGTTGCCTACTACAACACCAAGGAGAGCGTGGACGGCCAGTGGTACGCCTTCATGATTGACGAAGACGGGACCGTGATCGCCCATGCCAATCCAGCTTTGGTGGGACAGCTAGCCTCGGACGTCCTGGGCCCCAACAATTACCCCACCGGCGCCGCCGTAGCCGCCTCCGCCGACGAAAACGGTGCCTGGTTCGACTACACTTTCACCAACCCTGCCACGGACTCGGTGGAGACCAAACATTCCTGGATGGTAATTCACGACGGCATTACCTTCGGGTCCGGCTGGTACGAGGAAGGGCCGCGGAAGACCGACGCCCCGGCCTACACGGAGGCCGTGGTGCAGCAGGCCATTAACCTCTACGAAGCGGTGGGTTTGGAGGACACCGTTGCCTACTACAACACCAAGGAGAGCGTGGACGGCCAGTGGTACGCCTTCATCGTCGATGGTGAAAGCGGCGTTACCATTGCCCACCACAACCCTGCCTTGAGGGGAAGGGATCCCAGCCTGCGGATGGACGCCACGGGCCACTTCTATGGCGACGACTTGCTGGCGGCCAGCGAGTCCGGGAGTTGGGTGGAGTACGTCATAATCAACCCTGAAACCGGCGAGAACCAAAGGAAGCATACCTTCGCGGTACTTCACGACGGCTACATCTTTGCTTCGGGTTGGCACGAACAGTAAAGTCCACCCGGCCCTGAATCTTGCCCCCTGGGCCCGCCATTCGCCACCGATAAGGGCAAATTGCACCAGAATCTTGCGCACCGTGTCCCGGTGCACGGATCATGTCCCCACCACGGGTTACAGACCGTCGGAGGTATCGTCGTCTGTGTCGCCATCTCTCAATGTCTCAAACTCAGCACGCTTCCGCAACATCTCGTCCCACAATTCCTTCGACGGCTGAAAGACGTGCTGAGTTTGGGTTTTGGCGTCCACCTTCACCGGTCCGCCATCCTTCCCAGTGACCTCGGTACGCTTGCCGTAGTCGTCGGGGAACCGCCGCTCCAAGATGAACGCCGCCGCCCGCCAGTCCGTCAGTGCCTGTAGCGTGATCTGCGACACCAATCGCAGAGCCGAATCCGCCTTCGCGCGCTCTACAGCCTCGTAAAACTCTCTATCCGGGATTCCCCAGATCAAACCAACTTTCCTGGATATAGCTCCTTCTGGGATACCGTCAAATATAATCCCGCATTCCAAGGGCATCAAATGCGGCCTGATTCGCTCAAATTCCCCGTTTTCATATAGCAACCACCGTCCTGCCAAGCCTAAAATCCCCAAACCGCTGGTCTACGCCCAAGTCTCCCCCTTGGGAACCTCTTTTGCGACCCCGTAACCGTAACTAATCCCGATGCTCCTGAGGTGGACTAGCCAGGAGCCAGCCGAAGCCGGCCAATTCGTTCCAGTATCCCACATAGCATTTCCCGGCTCACTAGTAGTCAGTCAACCGTGATATCGAAGGTACGATTTGGAAGGTGCTGAATTGGTGAACAGAAAGAGGGGATGATAGCAGACACACTCGAAGTGCCCGTTGTAGGCGGCTCCTTCCTGCTGACCATGCACTGGACTCTCCGAACTGTCCATGTCCAGAATCACTCGCCGGTGTGGAGTGTGAGCCATGGCCAGCTCCACCCACTGGGGATTCATCAGGGCCAGCCCCTTTAGGTTGTCCTCTTGAGTCAGAGTCTCCGTCTCAAAACGGCTCATGGTGTTGGTTCTGGCGGCGTTGCGGTCTGAGCCTTGCCAGCCCACGACAACTCTCATGGCTGGGTCTTGGGAAAGACGTTCTGCATCGGACGTTCTGCATCGTTGGTATCATCGTAGCCGGCCAAGCGGCTGTAGATGGACTGGCGGAGCAGAGGGACCAGGTGGTGTCGGATGTTGCGGCCGGTACGGCTTTCCTGGAGATAGTCGGAGGCTATGGGGGTAAGGTCCAGGGCGTCATCCAGTTCTCGGAATGCCAGCAGTCCGGCGTCGGAGGTGATGGTGGCGCCATGTAACTCCAGCCGGATTTGGGGATTGAATTGGAGCCGAAGAGAGGCCTTTTCGCGGTCACCCATCGGGTGCCTCCAATGTCGGTACGCAAGTTATCTGAAATAGCCAACTTATTGCATGTATTATATCTGAAATACGGCTAAGAGATTCATGTAACGACTAGAAAAGCAAGAAAGTTGCCTATTTACCGCATCACTTGTTTGAGCCAAATGGGGAATACGGGATTAATATATTGTCCGGCTAGGTGACATCCACCATCCTGTCGGTGTCTGACTCAAACCACTGGCTTGCCTGGGTGCTGACCACCGTGGCCACCTCGGTGAAATCCCCCAGGACAAACCGTAGAGCATCCACGGTGTGGCCGGTGGATATGGTCAGCGTATTGCCCCCCAGGGAGGCGTCCCGCTGCCAGGTCCTATCCGAGGTGCGTTCCAAAAGTCCGCCCCGGACCAGGCTCATGTGGCAGGCCATGACTTCCCCGACGTAGCCCGACTCCACCAGCTCTTTCATGTGCACCACAGCGGGCGCCGCCCGCGCCTGCAGGCCCACCATGGTGCGCACCCCTTGGGCTCTCGCCAGGTCGGCCAGCTCCTTAGGCTCAGCCAGCGTTGCTCCCAGCGGCCACTCGGTGAAGACGTGCTTGCCGGCCTCCAGCACGTCCTTGGTCAGTTGGAAATGGTTTGGCACCCGCACCACTACCGCCACGGCGTCGATCTCATCACTGGCCAGCATATCCCGGTGGTCGTGGAACGCCAACCGCGCCCCGAACTTCCGGGCCGACTCCTCGGCGCTCTCCTGTTTAGTGGTGCACACCGCGGTTAGCTCGAATTCGGGACTGGCCAAAAGGGCCGGCAGATGGGACCGGTGGGCCCACCCCTTGCTGACGTTGGCGCCGATGACCCCCAAACGTATTTTGCTCGAAGCCATTGCAACTTCCTCCAGAACCATTATTCCTTGGTTGGTTGATGGGCCACAGCCTGTGGCGTAGACTCAAATATGATTATTGGAACGCGCCTACTACTATGGCCACTACGGTGCGGGTGGTGGTAGGAGGACACGAGGACGCTTAAACCAGGTGGGCCACCGCGTCCACTATCTGGTCCACCTCTTCCTGGGTATTGAAAAAGTGCAGCGACACCCTGACGCAGGACGGGAAAGCCACCTGCCGGCATTCAATCTTATGGCGCTCCCACAGCCGGGAAACAGCCTCGGGGGGCTCCAGGCCATCGATGGCGAAGGTAACCAGTCCCGAGGAATCTTCACGGCCCATGGGGGATTGCACGGTTACGCCGGGAATTTCCGCCAGCGCCTGTTTGAGCGACGTAGCCAGGTCCAGGTCCCGGGTCTCGATCTCATCCAGGCCCACGCCTTGGACGAATTTGATAGCTTCCAACATGCCGGTCTGGATTGCCACGCTGGTGGAGGACAGCAGAAACTTATCCATACTGGACGAAATCGTCTCAATCCGGTAGGGGTCATGGTTGGACACCACAGCCTGGCCCGACACCTGAGTCGGCTTCAGCTCGGGAATCATGTCCTCCCGAACGTACAGCGCGCCCACGCCCTCGGGACCAAGCAGCCACTTCTGACCTGGGATGGAATAGAAATCGCAGTCCAAGTCCTTCATGTCCAAAGCTATGTGCCCGGCGGTTTGGGCCCCGTCCAGCAAGAGCAAAATCCCCCGGTTTTTTGTCATCCGGCGGATCTCTTTTACCGGCATGCGCAGCCCGCTGGAATACTCGATGTGGCTCAAAAAGACCAACCGGGTCCGCTCGGTCAAAGCTCCCTGAATCTTGTCGAGAATTGAATCTCTAGGTTCGTTGGGAACAAAGGTCAAGACCTTGACGTCGACCCCGTGACGCAGCCCCTGAAAATGGCTGGGAATCAGCACCGCGCCGTGCTCCAGGCTACAGGTGACAATCTCGTCGCCGTCGTGCCAGGTAAGGCCGTTCATCACGTGATTCAGGCCCTCGGTGCGTTCAGCAAATGGGCTACCGCCTCTCGGGCCTCTCGCTGCACCTCACGGCCTCTCTGGTGAACCTCGGGAGTGGTGGGCCCGTCTTCCATTTCCCAATCCAGACGCTGCTTAATGGCGTCCACTACACACCGCGGCGAAGGACCTGACCACCCCGTATTCACGTAGATGGCGCGCTGGCAAACTGGAATTTGCTGCCTGATAGCGTTGACGTCCATAACCCTGGCCTGCCTTTAAGACTTAGAATCTATAGTGTTCCGACTGAGATCGTGGCGCCTGCGGAAAATTCCGATACAGATTGGTCTTGAGTCGGCGGTTTGTGTGGTGAGCTTTGTCAAACGCTCTTAATCTTTATTGACTAAAGATCCGCAGCGCGTTGCGAGACGGATAGTCTTTCTGTACCGCCGTTGGAAGGCCGGCGATGAACCGCCGGCCTTTCCGGCATTTACTAATCCCACGGCTGGTTACCAGCGGAATCTTAACCCACCAAACGCCTCGAATCTTCAGGCCGGAGCAGGTGTGGCGGCCCTGGGAAAATAAATACCCCGCAAAGCGCCGCTGGTCACACTTAGCGTAATCGCCGCCAGGAAGACCAGCCCACCCACGGCCATGACGGCAGAGGCGCTAAAAACGTCGGAAAAGCCGCCGTAGGCCAAGTTGGCGACGGCCATGCTGCCGCCGACGTGCATGGAATAGACGCCGGATACCCGGCCTCGTACCCAGTCGGGGACAATCGACTGGACAATGGTGTGGCTTATCGTCATAAAACCGGCCTGGTTTACGCCCATGGCAACCGTGGCGGCGATGGACAATTCCCGGTTGGTGGATAACGCCAGCAGTATGGGACCGGCTGCGCTGGTGAAACCGAAGAACAGGAATAATTTGCCCCGGTTGGTCTCACTCCGGACCCCGGCCAGCATGATCGAGGAAACGAGGGCGCCGATTCCCACGCCGGCCAACAAGTAAGAAACGCCCACGGAGCCGGCCGCCAGCTTTTCCTCGGAGATGGCCGGGAGCATGGCTTCGTAGGACATGGTGAGAGCGCAGTGGGCCAGAACGATCAGGACCATGGCAAGCAGCAAGGGAGTTTGGTACACGAAACGGAATCCCGCCACGAAATTTTGGACGAAGCTGCTGTCCCGGTCTATCACTCCCGTGGACCGGGTTTTGATTCGCAGGGTCTGCAGCAATCCCATACCGTAAAGGGCGCTGCAAAGCCAAAACCCCAACTCCAAGTTCCCAGGGAACAAACTAAATAAAGGCAAGATGACCAGGGCGCCCACCATTCGAGAGCCCTGCTGTGTGGCCTGGTTGAGGGCGATGGCGTTGAGCAAGTGCTCCCTGGGGAGCAGGTTGGGAATCAAAGATTGGGTGGCGGTCATCTCCCCGGAGCGTAGGATGCCATTGGTCAAGGCTAGGACCACCAAGAGCCAAGGGCCGGCCAATCCCGACATAACCAGAAAAGCAAGAACCACGTTGTGGATCAGATTGAAAAAGTAGCTATACGAGATTAATGTGCGGCGGTCCAGCCTGTCGGCCAGGAAACCGATAATTGGCGTGGCAAAAAACCGGGGCGCCATAGCCCCGAAGGTGACCAGCCCAACCCACAGCGAGGAACCGTCGGTGATTTGAAAGGCCAGCCAGCCCCTGGCGACAATCAAGGCCCAGGCCGCCGCCCCGGCGCACATGTTGGCCGTCCACAGGGTCCGGTAGTCTTTGTATTGCAGGGCCAGCAGAAACCGGTCCCTGGCGATAGTTAGCATGGAAATCCCTAATATTGACCTGAGAAGCGGCCTTCATAGCGGCGTATGCCGCCGAGATGCCCGTTGAACCTATCGCTGTGTGCCGCCTATCGGTACGCAAGAATATACCTCACACCGCTAGGGGAGTGAGAATAGTTAGTATCATCACCGAAACACTACCCGACAACCCGGCCTTTTGTCAATATGATTGGGGGATTGGATTCTGGTGGGGTGAGCACGGACCGGGCTTGTCTTGGCCGGTCGCAGCCCCGATAATGAGTACCTGGGCCGTTCCCACGCCCTGGCAAAGGGTGACGCAGCGCAACCACAGGCGTTGCGTCAGAGACTAGAGGTCTGGCCGGAAAGCCATTGGCCGGGTTTCGCGCTACGCCAGACAGACGTATTATAGTCTTATGTGGCATGATAGTGTCTGTAATACGGTTCAAGAACCCACTGTTACATCGACAATCGTCGCTAAGAAAACGGCAGCTTGGAGAGAATCGGGGTTTCCGTCCGAGTTTCTAGTGCCCCTCTGCTCTGTCACCCCAAACTATTGGGGCTGCGGGCTTCGCTAGGCTCACAGAGCCCCCAACCACATCTCGAAGACAGTACCACCTACCATCCACTTAGGCCCACCTAACTGGACAAAATCAAGAGCCTTTGTGTTGAGGTTTAATTTAGCGGTGTAGTCGGCCTTGCACCCTGGCACATCAGCACGAGTAGACAAGCCCCTGCCCTGTCAGCAGGGGCTTTCCAGTTGCGCCACGACTTCGACGACCGCCAAAGAACGGCAAAAAGGTCAACTCAATGCCGAGGCAACCTCGAATAATGGAATTGCTGGTCGAGCAAGTCTCGGGTACAATTTCCACGTCCTATGACATTGTCGAAGCCGACGGAATTTTGACCGACCGTCGCTGATTGGGAACAAACCCGCCCTTGTTCTGGTACCGGTCATCTCCAGTTGAGAATTGATTCATCCGGGTTGTTCGGCCTTGTCCGTGGGCCTATTTATCACCGTCTTCCTTCGGGAATGGACTGGCTAGATAATGGGAGTTGAGCAGGCCGGCCCGATACTTCTCCTTGAGCCGGTTGCTCTCGCACGGAATGTTGAGCATGTGGATGTGGTGCAGTAGCCGGGCCGGGATGTCTCAGCTAGGGAACGCACCCAAATCCAAGGAGGATCGCCTTGTCAGACATCGACTTGCACCACTCGTACAATTCCACTGGACAGAGCATTCACGACCTCTTTGGTAGGCAGGAAGAGGGATTCTTCGTCCCCATTTATCAACGCGAGTATACGTGGGAAGAGGATAATATCAATCGGCTGTTCGAAGATCTGATTCTCGGGATCAAAGAACTATCAGATGAGGCAGGGGACTACAGCTCCACGTTCCTTGGGACAACAATCCTTACGGATTTGAAGGACAAAAGGGAGGCGGTCAAGCCAGGCGATGAGAGGGCGGAACCAACCGCGGTTAACCAAGTCGTAGACGGCCAACAACGCATATCTACAATCGCACTCTTGTCGATCCGACTCATCGAGTTATTGAAATCGCTTGAAGATAAGTTACCTTCAGGTCCCGCATACGAAATCCTGAAGAATCGGAGCAGAATTCTGAGGACAACCCTCAGGCGATTGTACTCATTGAGACTTGGTCTGGGATCGAATCAGGTGGATCAGCCAAAGATAATCCGCGCGTCTGAAGACCAGTGGGAATTCACCGGGGACTTTAGTACGTACAAGTCGCCGGTCGCACAATACATTGCTACCTATATTAAAACCCAAGATGCGGATGTGGCTCGCTCAGCAGTAGATCCAGTGAAAGGCGCGCGTATCGTGGGTAATGTTGACCTAATCCCACATTTCCCATATGGCTGAATATCCCTCTGAGTAAATCGTTGGCATTCTTTAAACCATTGTCCATTTGTGAGACGTTGGCCGTCGGTATGGCTATAATTACCCCATAGCTTGGCGAGTTTTATATAGGTAGCGTAAGCATCCTGGAGGCACCCCATGGGTGACGGCGAAAAGGCCTCTCTCCGGCTCCAGTTCAACCCCAAAGTCCGCCTGGCATTTCACGGTGCCACCATCACCACCGACGCTGGCCTTCTTGCCTTTCGAGAGTTTGATGATGCCTTGGGCCTTACCGAAATCGCTGAGGACTACCTCCAGGAAAGCCGTACCGGACGCAATATCCTTCACCACCTGGTTCCGCTGCTAAGACAGTCGATCTACAGCCGCTTGGCCGGCTACGACGACACCAATGACGCAGTGCGCCTTTCCCAAGACCCAGCCATGCGAGTGATCGTGGGATGGCAAGGCTCGGAGCGGAAAGGAGCCAGCACCAGTGAGATGGGCCGGTTCGAGACGGAGTTCCTGACCCAAGAGGACAACCGGCAGGCGCTGGCACGAATGAATACCCGTTGGGTGGAACGGGCGATGGCCCACACCCTACACCGGCGAGTTATCCTGGATATGGACAGTTCCGAGAGTCCAGTGCACGGCCAGCAGGAGGGAGCAGCCTATAACGGCCACTTCGAATGCGTCTGCTATCACCCTCTCTTTCTGTTCAACCAGTTCGGGGATTGTGAAGGAGCTAAGCTACGGTCAGGCAACGTCCCCAGTGCCGATGATTGGCAAGAAGTCCTTGATCCGGTGGTGGAGCGTTATTTGACAGCAGCGGTCAGGCTGCTGTTTCGTGCTGACGCCGCCTTCGCCAAGCCGGAGATATACGATTATCTGGAAGCAAGAAACATCGGCTACGCCATCAGGCTGCCAGCAAACGAAGTGCTACAGAAGTGCTACAGAAGTGCTACAGAAGTGCTGCAGCGGGAGATAGCGCACCTGCTGACACGGCCTACTGAGGGGCCTTCCCCAAAGCCCATCGTCTCCTATCATGACTTCGTCTACCAGGCCCAGAGCTGGAACGTTGCTCGGAGAGTGGACTCTAAGGTGGAGTGGCGCCAGGGAGAACTGTTTCCCAGAGTGGGCTTCATAGTCACCAATCTGAGCTATCCAAACATCGGGATAGTCCGCTTTTACAATGGCCGAGGCACGGCGGAGCAATGGATAAAAGAAGGCAAGTACGCCCTGAACTGGACCAGGTTGTCCTGCCACAAGTTCGTGGCCAATCAGGTCAGGCTGGAGTTGTTCGTACTGGCTTACAACTTGGGCAACTTCTTGAGAAGGCTGGTGTTGCCGGAGTCGATGAAGCACTGGTCGCTGACCAGTCTTCAGACCAGGATGATCAAGACCGGAGGACGGTTGGTGCGCCATGCCAGAAGGCTGGTGTTTCAGCTTGCTGAGGTGCTGGTGAGCCGGGAAATGCTATGTGGGATACTGGAACGAATTGGCCGGCTTCGGCTGGCTCCTGGCTAGTCCACCTCAGGAGCATCGGGATTAGTTACGGTTACGGGGTCGCAAAATAGGTTCCCAAGGGGGAGACTTGGGCGTAGACCAGCGGTTTGGGGATTTTAGGCTTGGCAGGACGGTGGTTGCCCAATGAAAGCGGGGACTTTGAGCGAATCAGGCCGCATTTGATGCCCTTGGAATGCGGGATTATATTTGACGGTATCCCCGCGGGAGCTATATCCAGGAAAGTTGGTTTGATCTGGGGAATCCCGGGTGAAACCCGCCAGCTCGCGCGGACCGGGGCAGACGGTATCAAGACTCTCATTCGGAGGCGCCGGTATGGCAGAGGACAGTTCGCCCCTATCCCAAGGAAATAGCATTACCGCAATCAACCCGATGACCGCCATGCGCTGGCGCTGCATCGGCCCGCCGCGGGGCGGCCGGGTGGTTGCGGTGGCCGGAGACCCGGAGGACCCAGCCGTCTTCTACTTCGGCGCCTGCGCCGGCGGGGTATGGAAAACCACCGATGGCGGCACTTATTGGGAGAACGTGAGCGACGGGTTCTTCCGCACCTCAGCCGTCGGCGCTATCACCGTCTCCGAGGCCGACCACAACGTGGTCTACGCGGGTATGGGGGAGTCGTGCATTCGGGGAGATGTTTCCTACGGGGACGGCGTTTACAAGTCCACCGACGGCGGCAAGACCTGGTCGCACATGGGACTGGAAGACACCCGGCACATAGCCAGGATTCGAGTGCATCCCCAAAACCCAGACGTGGTATACGTCGCCGCCCTGGGACACGCTTTTGGTCCCAACAGCCAGCGCGGCGTGTTCCGGTCCATCGACGGCGGAAAGTCATGGGATAGGGTTCTGTTCGTAAGCGAAAATGCCGGCGCCGCCGACCTTTCCTTGGACCCGGCCAATCCCAGAATCCTTTACGCTGCCATTTGGGAAGCCCAGCGAACCCCGTGGAGTTTGGTCAGCGGAGGCCCCGGCAGCGGCATTTACAAATCCACCGATGGCGGGGATTCCTGGCAGGAGTTATCCGGAAATCCCGGATTGCCCCAGGGCCTGAAAGGGCGCATCGGCATCGCGGTGTCGCCGGCCAAACCGAGCCGGGTGTGGGCCACGATCGAGGCGGAAGACGCCGCATTATTCCGGTCCGACGACGGCGGTGCCACCTGGGAAAACGTTAGCGATAACCAGGACATCCAGGGCAGGCCGTGGTATTACCAGCACATCTTCGGCGATCCCCAAGACGCTGATACCGTTTGGGTCCTCAACTATCAGACCTGGAAATCCATCGACGGCGGGAAGAATTTCCAGCCTGTGACCACTCCCCATGGCGACAACCACGACCTTTGGATCGACCCCAGCAACCCCCGCCGGATGATCGAAGGCAATGACGGCGGCGCTTGCGTTAGCTTCAACGGCGGGGAGACCTGGTCGACCATTTACAACCAGCTCACCGGGCAGTTCTATCACATAGCGACAGACAATGAGTTCCCCTACCGGGTGTACGGCACCCAGCAAGACAACTCGGCCATCTGCGTTCCTTCCCGCACCCACAAGGGTGCCATACCCTGGGGCGATTGCTACACTGTCGGCAACTCGGAGAGCGGCCACATCGCCGTCCACCCCCAGGACCCCAACATCGTTGTCTCCGGCGCCGTTGGAAGCTCGGCGGGAGGCGGCGGCAATCTGCTGCGATACGACCACGCCACCGGCCAGGTCAGGATCATCACCGTGTGGCCGGAACTGGGCTCGGGCCGGGGGGCCAATGAGATGAAGTACCGGTTCCAATGGACCTTCCCGGTCCAGTTTTCTCCCCACGACCCGGACGTACTATACGTGGCCGGCAATCTCGTGTTCCGCTCCTTCGATCAGGGAAGCACTTGGGAGGCGATCAGCCCCGATCTCACCAGGGGTGACACCACAAAGATGGAGACTTCCGGGGGGCCGGTCACCAAAGACACCTCTGGCGCGGAGACCTACGGCACCATCTTCGCTTTTGTGGAATCGCCTCATGAGCCGGGTGTTTTCTGGGCGGGCAGCGATGACGGGTTGGTGCATATTTCCAAGGATGCCGGCAAGACGTGGAACGACGTCACCCCGGGGGACCTGCCGGAGTGGACCCTCGTCTGCATGATCGAGGTCTCTCCCCGTGACCCCGGCACGGCCTACCTGGCCGCTACCAGGTACAAACTGGATGAGACCCGGCCCATGCTCTACAAGACCTCGGATTATGGCGAGAGTTGGACCGATATTTCCCATGGAATCCCGGAAGGCGACTACACCCGGGTCATCCGGGGGGACCCGGCCCGCCATGGGCTGCTGTACGTGGGCACGGAGACCGGCGTTTACGTCTCATACGATGACGGCGGATCCTGGGCGCCTTTGCAAGGCAATTTACCCGTCGTGCCGGTCTACGACTTGGCCGTCAAAGAAAATGATCTGGTCGCAGCCACCCACGGCCGGGGTTTCTGGGTCCTGGACGACTTGACCAACCTGCATCAGATCACCAACGAGTTGGCGGAATCGCGGGTGCAACTGCTGCAACCCCGCACATCGGTCCGGCTCCGATCGCCTGGGGCCTCGCGCAAACCTTCGACGGGCAAGCAGTATCGCCTATCCCTGGGAGCCGATGTCACCTACACCGAAGACACCGGTCCGGGCGGCGTAACCGTGCGCCGGTTCCTGGACGCGGGTGAGAATCCGCCACGAGGGGTTCTCGTCACCTACTACTTGAGCGCGAAGCCGGAGGGGGAAGTGACACTGAGGGTCTTGGACAGCCGGGATCAACTGATCAAATCATTCACCAGCACCGTTCCCGAGGACCAATCCGGCGGCGACGGCCGGGAGCCTCGGCTTCTCGCCGAGACCGGAGTCAACCGGTTCGTCTGGGACATGCGCTACCCAGATGCCAGGAAGGTGCCGGGAGACAAGACCACGGAAGATATGACCACCGGCCCCGTGGCTCCCCCAGGACGCTACCGGCTAATTCTATCGGCCGACGGCACGGAGCAGACCCGTGAATTTCAAATCGTCAAAGACCCACGAGTAGCTGCCGGCCAGGCCGACTTCGACTCCCAATTTGACCTGCACATGAGTATCCGGGACAAGCTGTCAGAGACCCACGACACAATCAACAAGCTTCGTAGCATCCGCCGCCAGGTGGAAGAGTGGGAGCGGCGGGCCGAGTCCCACTCATCGGCGGAGGCTGTCGTCAGCGCCGCGGCTCCGTTGAAAGAAAAGCTAACCGCCATTGAAAACGAGTTAGTCCAGGTGGGCCACAAAGGGGCGCGGGACCGGCTCAATTTGCCGGTGAAGCTGAACCGCAAGCTGGCGGAGTTGGTCGCCGTGGTTGCCAGCGCCGACTTTGCTCCGCCCAAACAGGCGGGTGAGGTATTCCAGGACCTATCATCACGCATCGACACGGAGATCAAATCGCTGGAAGATGTGGTTGAGCACGACGTATCCCAGTTCGTAAACCTGGTGGAAGAGTTGGGTATTCCCGCCATCATCCCCAGCGCCGCCCCTCCTGTTGGGGCATCGACTCGGTCTAGCTGATAGACCGTAACCAGGACTCTGGACCTTTGGGGGCAAGTAGGGAATGTCGATCGTTTTAAGCAGCCGGCTTGTTGCTGAAATGCGCCGGCATGTCCTATCATCCAGTAACACTCGGGATAGCGCTTGCCGCCACGCGCGCTCGAACACGCAATGCGGCGGCAACCAACAGTATGATATAAAAACATATAGGAGTTGCTATGTACTCGCTAATTAGGGCTTTACCCCAGCGGCGATTGATCTCCGAGCAAGTCCCGGCAATTGGGTCGTCCCTGCTCATCGCCGAACTTTTTTACAAATTCCATAGCTTTCTCTTGGAGACCGCCGCTTTTCTGGCGACTTGGTTCGTGGTCGATCTGGTGCTCTCCACCGTGATGCAGCGGTTGCGGCGGTGGCGCGGCGCGGAGGCGGTCCCGGCACACGCCGAACCCGTTGGGATCCAAATGACGGACACTCGATCTTGAGATATTGGTGACCTAAGACGTAGTGGCGGGTCTCCCCAGCGAGATTGAGGGAATTCTTCGTGGTTGCCGATATCGCAAAACGGGCGTACCCAGCCCGCGCAGGCGAAAAACCGGGGGAAGGCGCATGGCGGATCAGAAAAGAACGATCATCGCCAACATTGACAGGTTGAACCAGCATCTGGACCAAGCCGGTTGCTGCGCGCTGGTCCTCCGCTCAGGGAAAAACTTTACCTACCTTGCCGGCTTCGCGTATCCGGGCACCCTGGCCCGTCACTTGGATTTCCCAGATTCCCCCCGGGAAGTGCTTCTCGTCTGGCCCCGGCGGGGAGAGCCGGTAATGATTTTGAACCACTATGCCGTGCCACTGGCCCAGCGCGACTCCTGGCTCCAGGGCATCGAGGTCTACGATGACTATGCCGAGTCACCCTACCAGAAGATGGCGGCAGTCCTGAAACGCATGGGACTGGACCGGGAGACGGTGGGCTTCGAAAAGACCTACGTAAGCGCCACCAGATGGGAGGAGATCCAGGCACTTCTTCCCGGCGTGAACGCCATAGACTGCACCGACCTGATGGACAGAGTGCGTTGGATCAAGACACCCGCGGAGGTGGCGCTTCTAGAAAAAGCGGCGAATATCCTGGACGAGGCATACCTGGAGGTGTTCCCAACGGTCCGGGAGGGAGAAACGGAACGAGAGGTACACGGCCGCCTGGTAGAGAGCTGCTTGAGGAACGGAGCCGGTTGGGTCCACGGCATATTGAACTCTCACCGAAACACCGTGGCTTACGGCGGCGAAGGAGACAGGCAGCTTCGGCGGGGAGACATCATCCGCAACGATTATGTTGCCTACTACCACGGTTACCCTGGACACCAATCCAGGACCGTTGTGATAGGCCAACCCACCCAAGAGCAAAAGGAAACCTATGGGGTGATGCTAGATATTTACCGGATGACCGTCGACCGGTGTCAGGTTGGCGCCAAGGCCAGCGAGATCCACCGGTTCGCCTCCGAATTGTTTCGCCAACATGAGAACCAGCAGCGGCTCTCACTGGCCGGCCACAGCGTAGGCGCCTGGTGGCATCAGCAGGAGCCCTACATCGTGCCCGGTTGCCACCAGGAACTGGAGGAAGGGATGGTCATAGCAATGGAGCCCCACGTCAACTACTGGCATTTGCAGGACATGTTTTTGATCACCAAGGACGGGCCAAGGCTTCTCTCACCCAAATTCAGCACCGATGAGATGCTGGTAGTCGGGTAAGCCTGGCGGGATTCAGAGAGGGGAGGACGCCCTAAGAAGCAACCTAAGATGGCGCCGACACCGTTGCAATTCTAAGACTATTCTAGGAGCCTCTCTTAATTAAGCGGGAGGTAATGGCAGGAGAAGATTTATGGAAACGCTTAAATTCATAGATGGCGATGCCCACATCCTCGAGCCGGAGGAGATTTGGCAAGACTACCTAGAAAAGAAATATCAACATCTGATCAAGGGCCATGTCCGATGGATCAGAGGCTCAAGTCCCGGCGCTCCAGAGGCGGTTCCTTTGCAAAGCGGCAAAGAGGACTCCCTGAGTTTTGAATTGGAACTTGAGGTGATGGGGCAACGGCCGTTGGGCCCACGGGACCCCAACGCGGCCACCAGGGGCTTCCAAGACCGGGACCTGGATGAACTGGACCGGGCCTACGGAAAGTGGGCGGACCAGGACTTCCCGGCCAGCGCCTACCGGGAGGTGATGGACAACTACGGGGTGGACCACATGATCCTATATCCAACGGCGGGGTTCTGGACCACCGGCGTTGCCAAGATGGATGGGGAAACCGCCACGGCTATTCGCCGGGCCTACAATCGTTGGCTAGGAGACTTCTGCCAGGAGATCGGGCGCGGGGCCTGCGGGGCCGCCTCGATCGACCTGAGAGACCCTGCCGCGGCCGCGGCCGAGGTGCGCCGCTGCGTAAAGGAGTACGATTTCAAAGCCGTGCATTTGAATCCGGCGCCGGTTCCGGGCCTTCGCCTATATGATGATGAGTGCGATGTATTGTGGGATACCTGCGCCGAGCTTGGGGTGCCGATAGGACTCCACCCCAGCGCCAATCACCCATTCGACGCCGGCTTGCTGGACTATCTGCCGGGTCTGAGGAATTGCCGGACCACGGTTTCATTTGTCATGGGCAGCATGCTTGCCTGCACCGCCTTCATCATGGGCGGGGTGCTGGAGCGGCATTCCGAGTTGAAACTGGTTTTCTTGGAATCCGGGTGCGGATGGGCCGCTTTCTGGCCCGACCGCCTGGAAGCCGGCATCCAAGGAGGCACCCGGCGGCTCAAGATACAGGGACTCAACAAGACGCCGGTGGAATACTTCCAACGTCAGTGTTTCGTGGCGGCGGACCAAGACGATCCAGGCATCGAGGATTTGATCGACGCCATCGGCGACCACGTCATCGTCGGCGCCACCGACTTCGGACACCCGGAGGGTAGAAAGTACTTTAGGGCCAAGCAAGACCTCATAGACCTTCCAAGGGTGTCGATGGAAAGCAAACGCAAGATACTGTGGGATAACGCCCTCCGGGCTTACCCCATCGCCGCCGATTAGCGTAGGATCTCCGGCCAGAGAAGACGGGGGAGCGTTGAATTGAACTCTGGGACCCAACATGTGCCAAACAAGCTTTTGGCCCAACTCCAGAAGCTATGGTCCTAGAAACTCGGACGGAAACCCCGATTCTCTCCAATCTGCCGTTTCCTTAGCGACGATTGTCGATGTAACAGTGGGTTCTTGAACCGTATTACAGACACTATCATGCCACAAAAGACTATAATACGTCTGTCTGGCGTAGCGCGAAACCCGGCCAATGGCTTTCCGGCCAGACCTCTAGGCGCGCCGGGCAATCTGCCCGTCCCATTCGCTCAGCGGCGCACAGTGCCAACGCCAGTTTTCGTCTTGAGGGCCCATTTCCGGCAGAGCTAAGCGCCCGTTCGCCCACCTCAAAGCGTCCCAGCCCCCAACGTCAGCCGGCGCCCATGGGAATAGGCGGGCGAGGACGCGGCCGCATAAGTCGTCAGGCGGCTTGAAGCTGATTCCAAAGCCCGCTGCTATGTCCGCCGTGTGGATCAGGATCTCGTCGCAACCCATTGCCGCGAACCCGCTGGCGTCAGCCATGCCGGCCGAATGGAACGCGCGGACCCCCTGCGGCGCGGCGCGAATCACATGCTCCAGGATTGAGGCGTTCACCTTCACGGACAAGATCAATTCCGCGATTGTAAGCTGGTCTTGGCCTCCCTGTGCCCGCGGGATTCGGTCCGTGGCGGCGGTAGCCAACTGAGATGCATAGGATATCTGAGTATTTGGGATGTGTTCCAGGGTTTGGCGGCAGGTCCAGTCTAGAGTGCCCGCCCGAACCGACCAGTCCAGATCAACGGCGCTGGACAGGGTCTCTCGACAGGCCGCCGCCGCAGACCTCACATCCTGGGGGCCAACCGTATCATTCATCCTATTCACTTCCCGGGATCATCGCTTAACAACTTCCGGCCTCCTGGATACTTGCTTTGGAATGAATATCCGGGACGCTAACCCTCTATCCTGTACACATGAGCCGCAGTGTCGTGGAACATGGCCGCACGCTCGGTGGCCGAGTGGCTTTGGGATAAACGTTTGAAGGCGTTGAACAGAATATTGTACGAGTAGGACACCTTGTCCGGCGGGAAGTTGCTCTCGAACATGCACCGGTCCGGTCCGAACTGCTCGATGCAGTAGTTCATGAACGGCGCCAAGCCCTCGGCCAGCGCTTCCGAGCCAACGGGTTGGTCCCATTCATGCCAATCAAAACCGTAGCGAGGCTGTCCAAGGCCGCCCAATTTTAGGACGACGTTGGGACACTGGGCCACGGCGGCGAGACCGCTGCGCCAAACGGGCAGAACTTCATCTTCCCGATTGCCGTAAGGGCCCACCCGCATGAGACCTCCGATGTGGTTTAAGACGATAGTGAGGTCTGGCACGGCCCTGGCGAAGTCGGCCAGCTCGGGCAGTTGGGGGAAAACCATCCCGGTGTCCAGGGACATTCCTATGCCGGCCAGCACCCGGGCGCCTTCCCGGAAATCATCGTTGGCTAATATTCCCTGCGTCTCCCGGTTTTCCACCTCCGGGTGCGGGTCCCAGCCAACGGAGTGGCGAATCCCGCGGAAACGGTTGGGGCTGGCGGCCTGCAAAGCTTCCAGCACCGGCGCAACCCGGCCGCCCAGTTTCAAGTCGGCGTGGCCGATGATGGAGGCGGCGGCCCGGGTGGGGCCGTAGAGCCCGCTGGCGCTGGCGGCGGCCAGACCCTGGACGAACTCCACCTCACCGACCGGGCGCAACTCCTGCGGTCCGTCCAGTCGGTACATTCCCCGCGTCTCTATGAACACGGTGGAGCGGATGTTGTGGCCGCTGTTGACGTCGTTGGCCAGTTCGTGGAGCAAGTACCGCTGGTAGGGAATACGCACGGTGCGGAAGTCCCAGAAGTGGTGATGGGGGTCGCAGATGGGGAGATCCGGTTCTATCGTGGGCTCTTGGGTCAAAGCGAGCCAGTCATTGTCTCCGTACGGCATTACAGTGCCTCCATTTTGGCAATTATTTTTTTGCGGGACCCGGTGACAGGCTACGCCTTCAAAATCTCCCGCCGCGACAGCACCCGCTCCATCAACGGCCGCATGCCCAACTCGCTGGAGATGGCCAGGGATTCGTCCAATAGGGTGACGGCCTGTTCCTTGTCACCGTCATTGCCCCGTTCCCTCAGCGTGTCGGCGTAGTCGCAGCAGGTCCAGGCCAGTTCAGGACGATAGCCCGCCTTGCGGCAAAACGCCAGGGTATCCTCGAAATGCGCGGTGGCCTGGTCCAAATTTCCCATAGTCTGTGACAGGAGGCCAAGCAGGCGGTCGACCGATGAAACCGTCCATATCATCTTGCCTCGGTGCTCCTGAAGGTAATCATAATGCTCCTCCGCCGCGGGCTCGTCGCCCTTCAGCACGGCCAGAAGGGCCAGCGCTGCCTTGGCCTGCATCATGACAAAAGCATTTGCGAACTGTTCCCGAAGAATTCCCTCAGCCGCTGCCTCGGCTATTTCCAGGCGGTCGGATATACCCGTAATGCGGGCTATTGCTGGTATCGCGTTAGACGCCCTTGCAGCCGCGAGCGAATGGTCGGGCCCGGCCCGGCCCATCGCCTCTAGGAGCGATTCCAGGTATTCGCTTCCTCGGGCATGCTCTCCCATCTGATGTTCCAACAGAGCTCTGCTGAATAGGAGTGGAGAATGTAATGGCGCCGCCTCCAGGCCCCGCTCACTATATTCACGGCCTGCCTTCCAGTCTCCCTCAAGGCACACCAGGGTCGTGATCAGCGAAAAGCCTTGGCCGGCGGATTGTTGGGTAGTGCTTCGCCTATCCGCCAGTTCGCTCAACGCCAAAGCGTGGGGGCGGGCAGCATCAAGGTCGCCCGTTAAAATTAAAGGCACCACAATCCAGTAGCGTGCACTCAGATCAGCCCAGGTATGTTCATCACCCGTGGACAGTTCGATTGCTCGCAGCCCGTTGTCTACGCTTTCTTGCCAGCGAAGGTGTACCCCGCTCACATTAGCGGCATAGGCCTGGGTCTGCACCTCCAAGGCCACGTCCCCCTCGCGCCTGGCGATGGCGATCGCCCCCCTCAGAGCCTGTTGAGCGCCTTCATAGTCGCCTTCCGCGGCCCCAAGGACCCCACCATACCGGGACAGGAGGCGCCCCGCCTCGTGGGAATCGGCCGGGACCAGAGTAAGAGCGCGGGCCATAAGTTGAGCGACACCTGGAAGCCGAGAGGGTGGCGGTGCGATTGGGAACTCCGCGGCGGCTACTGCCTGTGCGACGTTCCCCGCCTCGGCGTAGTATTCAAAGGCGCGGGTTAGGTTGATGAACGCCGCCACAAGCTGAGGCCCAACACTTGTGGCGGATAGGGCCCGCGCCATCCCGAAAAGAAAGTCAGCGGCTTTTTCATCGGGAGCCGTTTCCGTTCCGGATAAAGCTATGCCGCTGGCCGCCATGCCTCGCTCAAAATGAGCACGTGCGTCCTCGAAGGCATAGGAGGCCAGCGCCCGTTCCCCAGCCACCAGAGAGTAGCGCGCCAGCTTTTCGGGACCGGTCAAAGTCTGGGCCTGGGCGAAGTGGTGAGCCAACTCGGCGGCGTGGGCCTCGGCATCGTCCCCGTACAGCTGTTCCAAGGCCTGGGCGATGCGGGCGTGGAGGCGTACACGCCGGGTCAAGGACAACTCGGCGGCGAGGGTCTCTTGGATCAGTGCGTGGGTGAACTGGTAGCGGCCCACGGATTGAGGCAATTCTTCAATGACCCGAGCGGCAAGGGCCTCTTCCAGAACCTCAAACAGCCGGTCTTCGCTCACCTCTTCGACCAGCGGGCTCAATTGGGCCAGTGTAAACTCCCGGCCAAGTATCGAGGCCACGGTAAGGGCTTCGTTGCAACGTTGGGATAACCGGTTTAAACGCCTCCCGATCACCTCCCGCACTCCTTCAGGAATTCGTATGGTCCAGGAGTCCGTCTCCCCCGTTCTTCGTGAGCCCGTCGAAGGATCGCCGCTAAGTTCCCCCTCTTGCACCAACATCCTCACCACCTCGGTCACGAACAGAGGATTTCCTTCCGTCTGGGTGTGAACCGCCTCGATCAACCCTTGAGGCGCGCTGTTGCCCGAGGTCATCTCGATGAAACGTCCCACGTCCTCCTGGCTCAGCCCCCGCAACAGCACTCGCTGGAAAAGGCGCTCCCGGTTCAGCTCACCCAGTGCTTCGGCCAGAGGATGCTGGCTAGACAACTCCATGTCCCGGTAGGTGCCGATGAGCAACAATCGCGCTCCGGCCAACTCCCGGGCGACGAATTGGAGCAACAGCAGCGACGGCTGGTCCGCCCAGTGCAGGTCGTCCAAAACCAAAACCAGCGGTTGCCGATGAGACGCCGTTTTTAGGAAGGCTGTGATCGAGTCGAACAAGCGGAACCGGGCCTGCTCCGGCTCCAATTTGGGCGCCGGTGGCAGGCCGGGCAGGCGTTCCCGGACGTCGGAAACTACCTCGGCGATGTCAGCGGCCCCCGAGCCCATCTCCGAGCTTAGCTGCTCCGGGTCCCGTTCCCGGACATACGAACGTATTGCTTGAATCCAAGGCCAGTAGGGCGGCACACCCTGCTCTTCATAGCTGCGGCCCCAAAGCACCTGGGCGCCGCGAAGACCAGCGTAGGTGGCCAGTTCTTGAGCCGTCCTGGTCTTGCCGATTCCAGGCTCTCCCACCAAAGTCACCAACCTGCCCCGGCCCGACAACGCGTCTTCCAAACACGCCTTCAGGTCGCCCGTTTCCCGCTGCCTGCCCACGAACACGCCGCCCGCCAGGCTATCCAACGAGTGTTCCTCGCCGGGCAGAGGTCCGTCATGCCGTGCCCCTGCGTCGTCAACCAAATCTATTGCTTCCAAGCCGGACAAAACGTCTGAGGCAGACTCTGGCCGTCCCGACGGGTCTTTGGCCAACAGGCGCATGATCAAGGCCTCTAGCTGGCGGGGGCATTGATCGTTGTGCCAGGTGGGACTGACCGGAGGCGTGTTGATGTGCTGTCCAATGATGGCAACCGAGTCGTCACCCAGGAATGGCGGCCTGCCGGTGACCATCTCGTAAAGCATGGCTCCCAGGGAGTACAGGTCCGACTGGGGAGTCACCCCGCCGCCCATGGCCTGTTCCGGCGGCATGTAGGACACGGTGCCGACCATCATGCCCTCGGTTGTCAGGCGGGAGCGGTCTAGAGGTCTGGCCGGAAAGCCATTGGCCGGGTTTCGCGCTACGCCAGACAGACGTATTATAGTCTTATGTGGCATGATAGTGTCTGTAATACGGTTCAAGAACCCACTGTTACATCGCCAATCGTCGCTAAGAAAACGACGACTTGGGGAGAATCGGGGTTTCCGTCCGAGTTTCTAGGGCCACTGCTAGACCAAAGTCGCCGATCTTGGCGACACCGTCTGAGGTCAGCCACACGTTGCCCGGCTTCAGGTCACGATGGACTATTCCCCGGCTGTGGGCGAACTCCAAGCCCCGGCAGGTCTCCACGGCCATGCTGATTGCCTGCTCCAGCGGAAGCCGGTGGTCTGGAGCATCCTCCATTAATCCCTCCACGTCGCCGCCCCCATTAGTTCGGTGACCATATAAGGTTGGTCTTCCTCTTCGCCTAAGTCGAAAACGGTGACTAAATGTGGGTGGGACCCCAGACGGCCCATGGCCTGGGCTTCACGCTGGATGCGTTCGCGGGAGGTGTCGTCCAAGCCGTCGGTCTTGATAAGGGCGAAAGCCACCTCCCGGTCCAAGAGGGAATCATGGGCCAGAAACACCTTTTTCTTCCCTCCTTCGCCGAGGGACCTCTTGACCCGGTAGCGGCCGTTGGCGAAGGAGGCAGGTTCCGCCGCGGCGCCTGGGCTTGGAGCAGAAATCAGACTTGGGCCGGCAGTTGCTTCAGATTGCGGGGGTTCCGAATCCCGCTCGGCGGCAGCCAGATAAGACAGCGCATCTTGGTTTTCAGGGTCAAACCGGAGCACGTTTTGGGCCCGGTCGCGGACCGCCGCCCAATCCGATTTGGCGACAGCCTCGTCGGCTTCGTCTAATAGAATGTCGATTCGTCTCTGTATACGCTCGCTGACCATGACGGGAGAATAGTAATACCGCCGTGATAGACATGTCCACTATTAGTAAAACCGAGGCGCTGGCAGGTCTTGGACGAATCAGAGATCTCTCAAAAATTCAGGCCCCTGTCATACGTCCCATGCCATCGGGTTAGTCCTCAACAGCTTTTCCAGTTACGAGCAATGAATAAAGACGCGCCTGGATAGCCATTTTCGGGTAACACAATCCAGCTAGCCCCTGCTGGGTAGCACGATACGGCTAGTTCCTGATGAGTAACGTTTTTTACACTGCATCGACACTAGTTGACCCCGTGTCGGGACCATCTAGGCATCACTAATTCAAACCAGCTATAGGACAATCATTTGTGACAAGTCGTGACAAGCCGTGACCATCTGGTCGCAAGTCGTGACAGGGTTGGCGCCCGAACCAATCAAAATTTGGAGGATCAGGAAATGAACTACATCCGCAGCATGAACAAATCCCAGTTGCTGTTGCCCTTGATGGCGATAAGCATCGCTTTAATGGCGTTTGCATTTTGGGCCGCAACCAATAATAAAGTGGAAGCACAGAACTCCGGCTATATGGGGATCATGAGTGATGACCTCACGCTGATTTCCACCGGGGACACCGAAACCAGTGGTGCAGACAACTGGACGAAAATTCTCTCTGGTGAGATTCGCACGCCCCAGTGGGAAGACACCGTATTTGGCGTTTCTCTAGAGTGCGGCCTCTACACCGACACCAAAGTAAGGAGCAAGGGCGGTGACAAAGACGCCTCTAAGGCCGAAGCTATGGTGCGAGTAAAGGTCATGGTTGATGGCGTCGAGATGGCAGCCCCGGGCGAGGTGCGGTTCTGCGCCAGGTCCCAGGAGCTGATCGCCCAGTTTGGCGGCGTATTAGACTGCGTTGACACCAATGGCGACGATGTAATCAATTACTCCGAGTGCGACCTGACTGAAGAAGAGCTCCAACTGATCATCCAAACAGTCGGCGCTCATCATTTCAACTTCGTCAAACTTGATTTTGAGTCCGGTGACCACTTCATAGAAGTGAAAGCCGAACTAACAACCAACGCCGAGTGGCAGGCCGGTTCTGCCGAAGCCAAAGCCTTCATCGGCAAAGGCTCCCTGATCGTCGACGAGGTCAGGCTGGCCAAGACCGCTGACCTCTCCTCTAACTAAGAGGTCCGCGATCCAAAAAACCAACTGCCTAAACTCCGACCCTAAGAATGGGACCCCACAGCCAACACTGTGGGGTCCTTTTTATGCTATGGGAGCCTATTAGCAGCCCGAGTCATTCTTTCGCTTGCCCTTGCATGGCGGAGGGCCGCCCCCGCCATCGTCAGCCGAAGCCGGGAGTGAGAAATCAACCACCATCGTCTGTGCGTCGTTGACGTTTACCGTGGCCGAGATTGGAGCGAAACCCGACGCCGAGGCCGTTATTTCCCGGCTGCCTGCGGGAATACCGGAGATCGCATAGTCGCCGTTGGAATCGGTCATTGCTGACTGGCCCGAGTTCGCCGTGACCGTGGCGCCGCTGATGCCGGCGCCGGTGGCGGCGTTGATCACTGTCCCAGCCACAGACCCGGTGGCGGCTGGAGCGGAAGCCGCGGCGGCGTCCTGGGCGTCCACCAACCCATGCCCCATCCACGCCGGGGGCAAACCTATGTCCTCCGCCGTGTCCTGAAGCCGGTCCCTCACCTGTTGATTGGTCCACCTTGGGTATGAGGCCCATACCAGGGCTGCGGCGCCGGCAACGTGAGGCGAGGCCATGGACGTTCCGCTGTTGGTGGTATAACCGCCATTTTTGTAGGTGGAAAAGACGCTGTCTCCAGGCCCGGCTATTTCAACGCTGCTTCCGGTGCTGGAAAAACATGGCCGTCCGTCGCCGCTGGTGGTGGCTGCCACGGCCATAACCGCGCTGTAGCGCGCCGGATACTTGACGTTGTCCTCCGACCCTCCGCACGTTCCAGTATTTCCGGCTGCGGCTACCACCAGCACCCCTGCATTTTCCGCGGCGGTTACCGCATCCCGAAGGGTCTGGAAATCTGAGCTGGCCACCAGGCTCATGTTGATGATATCGACCCTGTGGCCGCCATGCATCCCGTTGGCCCACTCGATGCCGGAAACCACGTCGCTGATCCAACCCTGCGCGTACCGGTCCAGCACTTTGACCGCGTAAAGATTGGCCTCGGGCGCGACGCCGATAACTCCCTGCCGGTTGTCGACGGCACCGACGATACCGGCGACATGAGATCCATGGCCGTTGTCGTCGTCGCCAGTTGACGTCCCGGCTACAAAACTCGCGTTGGCCTTGATGTTGGGGGCGAGGTCCGGGTGATCCAGGTCTATGCCTGTGTCGATGATGGCCACGTCAACTCCGGCGCCCGCGTTCATACCTGAGGCCACGTTTGTGGCATTCTCAGAGCCGCCCCAAACGTGTTCAGCGTTGATTCGGTCCACGCCCCACGCCAAAGTTTCGGTGGTGCACTGAAGCGGCGATGACGGGAACGATTTCAAACGCGTATTTCACGCTGCCACTGGCTTGATGGACCAACGCCTCTTCGGCCGGGCCAGGCGGACTCGAGAAGCCGATTAGCACTTTCTGTTTTTGCTGCCCTCCCTCACCCAGCACTTTCCCCCCGTACACCGGCGACAAGGCCAGCACGGCCAGGGCCACAACATTAAACCCAGGATCGCCATTTTATTCATAACCCCTGCCCTCCTTGGTCAGCTATAAAGCCGTTAAGACCGCCTGGCTTCTCCGGGCCGGCCAATCCAACATCGGGGAGGGGTGATGACGCCAAAAAAAAACGGCCGTGACGCCATATCCGGACGCACGACCAATCTTGAAAGGCACCTTCTAGCCCGGCGGTCAAACCCCTGGGGGTCCGCTGTTCCGCCGTGTCCAATCATTCAGCAACGTGCTGCCGAATGAACCCGCCCCAGGGGGATGCCGCCCTCCAGAACTGGTGTTTAAGTTTTTCAGCGCGTTCACATATGAACGCCAGACTCACTGTTACTAAATGTTCACCGCAAATTCATGTTTGTGTCACAATCGAATAACGCCGCCATAGGGGTGTCAAATTGGCAAATCAGGCTAACTGGAAGCGGTCTGGCATCCCCATTGACCGCCTTTCCGTCCCATGGTAGTTTGATTGGCAAGTTGAGCGTGCGCCGAATCTAACGCCATTGTCCGCCGCCCGATAGAACTTGAGATTCTTCTGGCGCCCTGACACCGTGAAAATGACCGATATTGCCGGACCTAAAGACCCCAATCGCCTTATGTGGGAAATGTCCCTGGGGGAGTTTCTAGATGAGGCAGCCGCGCGGAACCCCAGCAAGGTTTTCGTGGAGATATCCGGCCAAAACATCACCTACCGGGATTTTCATCAGCGGGCGCTACAGACTGCGAAACTGTTTCAAAGCCTGGGGGTGGGCCACGGCGACCGGGTTTGCCTTTTCCTGCCCAATTGCCCCGAGTTTTTGTATTGCTGGTTCGGCCTGTCTATCTTGGGCGCCATCGGCGTGCCCATTAACACGGCTTACAAGCGGGACGAGACGGCCTATATCTTAAACGACTCCCAGGCCGTCGCGTTTGTGGCCCATGAGTCGCTGTTGGCGGTCGCCGGTGAGGCGGCTCGGTTGGCCCCGGAATTGCGGCGACGACTGGCGGTAACAGACAGCGGAGCTAAGGCGGATGACCGGAACTCTTCGGATTGGATCAGCTTCGGCGAAGGAATCGCGGCATCCAGCGTCTTGGAAGCCCGGCCCCAGGTCTCGCCAGGCGACATTTCCATGTTGGGCTACACCTCTGGCACCACAGGGAATCCAAAGGGGGTGCAGGTTACCCACCAGATGTACGTGGCGGCCGGGCAGGGGTTCGCCCACTGGACCCAGGCAACGACCGATGACAGGTTTTTCACTTGCCTTCCCTACTACCACGCCAACATTCAGTACTACTCCACCATGGGGACTCTGGCGTCGGGGGCGGCGTTGATCGTGGCCGACCGGTTCAGCGCCTCCCGATTCTGGGGCCAGGTGAAGGATGCCCAGGCCACGGTGGTGAATTTCATCGGCATGATGATGCCCGTGTTGGCCAAGCAACCCCCACTGGACTCCGACAAGGACAATCCGGTCCGGTTGTTCTACGGGTCTCCAGCGTTCTCCCCGGAGTTCCTTCAAGAATTCCAAGACAGGTTCGGAACGGACATCATTGTGGGCTTTGGTATGACCGAGACCTGCTATGGCACGATTGAACGCATCGACGCCACCAGGCGCCCCAATTCCTCCGGGCAGCCACGGCAGCACCCCGATCCCAGATTCTCCAACCAGGTCCGTATCTCCCACCCGGAGACCGGAGAGGCATTGGGAACCCGCCAGGAAGGCGAAATCACCATCAAAAACCCGGCGACAATGGCCGGGTATTGGCGGAACCAAGAGCAGACCAACCAATCCCTCAAGGATGGATGGCTTTATACCGGAGACCTAGGCTGGATCGACGAAGACGGGTTCCTCTATTTCGTTGACCGCAAGAAAGACATCATCCGGCGGCGAGGCGAGAATATCTCATCTCAAGAAGTCGAAGACGTCATCAAATCCCATCCCGACGTGTTGGATTGCGCGGCCATCGCGGTCCCTTCTGAATTGGGAGAGGACGAGGTAAAGGTTTACATAACCCCCCGGCCCGGAGCCCAGCCTGAGCCCGCCGACGTGATTTATTGGTGCGCCGACCGGCTAGCGTATTTTAAGGTTCCCAGGTACGTGGAGATACGCGACGAACTGCCCCGAACGCCTAGCCTTCGAGTTCGCAAAGACCTGCTGCGCCAGGAGCGGGGGGACCCAACCCAGGGCTGCTTCGACCGGGAAGCAGCGGGGATACGAATCCGATAGCAATCATCGGTCAGCCAACAGCCGTTACCGGCCGCCTTAATCCCCCTGTCGAGAGGGGCACCTGTTGGAGCGGACACGAATAGCTGATTGCTGACCGCTGAAAGCTGAGAGCTAAAACCAAGGAGTTAACGATGGCGGAACGCAGATATTGGCTGTTCAAGTCCGAGCCCACGGCTTATTCCTTTGCCGACCTGATGGCCGAGGCAAATCAGACGGCCGAATGGGACGGGGTGCGAAACTACCAGGTCCGCAACTTCATGCGTGACGACATGAAAGTGGGCGACAGGATCCTCTTTTATCACTCCACGGCGAAACCCTTGGCTGTGGTGGGAGTGGCCCGAATCGTCGGCGAGTCATACCCCGACTCCACTGCCTTTGACCCTGCGGAAAAGCATTACGACCCCAAGAGCAAGCCAGACAATCCCGCCTGGTTGATGGTGGATATTCAGGGAGAGCGGGAGTTTGACCGTCCGGTGACGCTCCAAGAGATCAAGGAAAATCCCAAATTAGAATCCATGTTGCTGGTGAAGAAGGGCATGCGGTTATCGATCCAGCCGGTAACCCAGGAAGAATGGGACGAGGTCATCGCATTGGGAACCATAGGCTAAACGGGGTCAGTTATCAGCTATCAGCTATCAGCTAAAAATTGTCCCGTCATCCCCCCCTTTACAAAGGGGGGGATGACGGGACAATTTCCACCGCTTAGTCAACCAACCGTCCCAAAACCAATAGACTCCCCGCAAAGCCAAAGCCAAAGCCAAAGCTGAGCGCTGATAGCTAAAGTCCGGGAGGATTCCTTGACCAATCGGGATACACAGGCGGCCAAGTCGTACCACGAAGCCACCAAACTTAGCTATATCAACCTTTCCAACAAGCCGCCTCTTTACAAATTATATTCCGGCGCCCCTTCCATCCTACTACCCACCGATACGCTTTCAGCGGATGCTCCCACGCTGGACGCGGTGTCCTCACCAATCGCTGGCCGATCGACTCCATTGGACCTGGCCGCGCTTGCCAGGTTGCTGTACCTTTCCGCGGGTTTGATCCGAAAAGCCCAGTTGGCCGTGGCGGGTGAGGTGCACTACCGGGCGGCGGCTTCGGCAGGCGCTCTTTTCCCCATTGAGGTCTATATTGTGTGCGAGGATCTCCCGGGTCTAGATGCGGGTGTATACCATTTTTCGCCGGCGGATTTCTCTTTGAATCAGCTGCGCCAGGGCGATCATCGGAGCGCGTTGGCCGGCGCGGCGGATGGCGATGAACTGGTGGCCGCCTCACCGGTGAGCCTGATTTTGACCGCTAACTTCTGGCGCAGCGCTTGGAAATACCGTGTACGCAGCTACCGTTATTGTTTCTGGGATGCCGGGACCATTTTGGGGAACCTGCTTGCCGCAGCTTCGGCCTCCGGTCTTCCAGCACGGATATTGGCCGGATTCATGGATGAACGCGTCAACGAGATCTTGGGGTTGGATGGCATCAGCGAATCCGCCATCTCAATTGTGCCGCTGGGCCAGCCAGGTCCATCTGGAGCGGAGGCCCCTGCTGGTTCCATCCCGTTGGAACCGGTTCAAGTCCAGGAGAAATACCAGCCTCAAAACGTCGTCGACTACCCAGAAATCCGGCAGATCCATCAGGCTTCTAATCTGGGCGGCGCCGCCGAGGTCTCCGCCTGGCGATCGTCTGGGTCGCAGAGCCGTGCCGTTGGGCTGCCGGCATCGCCAGGACAGGTCTATTCAATCGCCAGGGCTAAATCGATTGACTCTCCCTTGGGACAGGTAATTTCGGAACGAGGGTCCACCCGCAGGTTCGAACGGACGCAGATACCATTTGACAAATTCGCCGCGGTTTTGTCAGCGGCTACGGCGCCGGTGGCGGCAGACTTCTTGGAAGAGGGCCAACCTACGCTGCTGGACCCATATTTGATCGTCAATGGAGTCCAGGATCTGCCGTCTGGGTCATATTTCCTATCCAGCGGCGAGGCCAGGCTGGAAGAATTGAAGCAGGGTAAGATGCGCCATGAGGCGGGGCATCTATGTTTTGAGCAAGCGCTGGGCGCCGACGCCAGCGCCGTCGTTTATTTCATGGCCGACCTGGACAGCGTGTTGGCAAAATACGGTAATCGAGGGTATCGCGCCGCTCAATTGGAAGCGGGAATCTTGGGCGGAAGAATGTACCTATGCGCCCACGCCCTTGGTCTAGGCGCCACCGGCATGACCTTCTACGACGACGACGTGACCGAATTCTTTTCCCCCCACGCCGCTGGCAAAAGCCTGATGTTCCTGGTGGCGCTGGGATTGACCCATGCCAACAATCGTGTGCGCCCGTTCCGGTCGCGGGTGGGCGTGCTGCTCGACTCGCTTGCCAGAGGGGCCGGGGGGAAAGCAGGCTGATAATGTTCAGGCTAGTTGGCGGCCAAATTCTTGGCCGCCAGTTCCAACCGGTTATTCTTTCTCCTGGTTAGTCTTTTTCTAGATCCGCCGGGTCCAACACCCTAAAGCCAATTCCCAACTTCACCTGAAACCAGGCGACGTTTCCATCCTGGATGTTCCCCCGAATTTCCTTTACCTCGAACCAATCTAAGCCCTTTAGGGTCTGGGATGCCCGCGATATGGCATTTTCTATGGCCGGTTGCAGGCCTTCCGAGGATGTGCCAACCAATTCAACGACTTTGTAGGTGTTGCCATTCGTCATAGTCATTTTCAATTCTCCTGCGGTAAATAATAGTTGGTGATGTTCCCCTTGACGCACGTTAGGAATAGCGATAGACTCCCGCTGCTAGGGGCGCGCAACAGCTTTGGAGGGATGGTGCGCAGCGACGCCGTAGGCAGTATCGACAATAAAACTTGCAAAGCCACTCTATCTTATATCGAATGAGTGATCCGATCCATTCTGTTCAAGTGGAACTGAAGCAGTTGATTTACTAGCCTTCAATCCCCATATGCCCTGCCCGTGAGACTCGAAGTCCGTGGAGCACCTACTGAGAACCGTTCCGAGGGTGGCAACCGGCTCCTTCCCGTTGACATGGATGCCCATGCCTAGGAGTGCGTCGTATATGGTCTGTCGGTGAACAGGCTCGCCATGCCGGGTCAAGGCTTCAATAGATGCCAACCGTATCTCCTCGTTAGACGCTGAGATAGGTGGGGGTTGGGTTTTCTCACAAAACGCAAGAACCCTGTCTATCGCGTCTATGTCTGCTTGAGCCTCGTGTAGCCGTATCACGGCTTCTGCTCTCATATCAGTCAATGATTGCCCCATGTTGGGCTGTGTATCCAACATGCCCTCCCATTTTCATGTATCGGCTTGACGGTACATTGTCCGACTATAGACTGTGGTTGGTGTCCCTGGTGGGACTCGAACCCACGACCGGCCCGTAGCAAACAGGTTGCTCTATCCACTGAGCTACAGGGGCGCATCGCATCGTCCCTGGCGGTGGTCATCAAAACAGCCGCCAGGGACGATTATATCATCTTGGGAGCATAGCTGTGGCACAAGAAAAGAAGGCACCCAAAGAACTTGAGGACCATGAACCGGGGGCAACTAGGGATGAGGTAATGGCCGCCCTGGGCAAGACGGCCAAGCCAGTCAAGAAGCCTGAGAAATAACCCGCTCCATCATCGTCCAGAACATATTCTGTTCGTCGTTCCGATGGCTGTACCGGAAGGAATACTCGTCAACGTACTTCTGTAGGTGGTGGGTAGTGACGTGATGGCACGACCCGTCGATAGACCGTTTCAATTGGCTCCAGAATCCCTCGATGCTGTTGGTATGGATGTCCTTCCCCAGAACGTAGAAGCCATGTGAGTGAGGTACTACATCGTGCCGATAGCCTATCTCAGACAGTCTCCGGTGGCTCGGTAGCTCATCGGTAATGACTGCGGTCCCAGATTGAACCGTAGCCTGAATCTCTGGTACAAGCGTCCTGGCCTTCACGTCGGGCACAACCTTGGCTTTGACCTTCCCACCCCGTTCCACCATCCCCATGACGATGGTCTTTCCTTCGGCTCCCCGTCCCCGTTTCCCTGGCCGCTTGCCACCGATATAAGTCTCATCGACCTCAACATCGCCTTCGAGGACGCCTTCATCTTCCGCCAAGGCCTTCCGTATCTGGTGGAACATACGCCAGCCCGTCTTGACCCCCACGCCCAGGTCACGGCTCAGTTGACGGGATGATATGCCGCATCGGGTGACGGCCATGTATGCCACGGCCTTGAACCACAAGCGGAGATTGGAGAAGCGGGTTCCAGCGAAGATGGTGCCGACCATCGGGTAGACGTGACTACCACAGGACGCGCAGGAATAGCAGGGGCGGCTGGTGATGCGGTAGTGGGACGTTACTTTCTGGCACTTGGGGCAGTGAACGCCTTCGGGCCAACGTTGGCGAAACAGGAACTCTAGGCAAGCATCGTCAGTGGGGAAATCCCGGTCAAAGTCCCTGATGGTGTACTTCTGCATTGAACCAACCTCTTTCTGATTGATTCCAGTTTAGCAGGTTTAGCTACGTGCGTCAAGGGGAACATCACCTAATAGTTTGTTAATGGAGCCCATGGCCGGTAGACAAACATATCGTTCCAAGCCTGAGGTTCATGCTTTGACCGGCTCCTGCCGGAAGGCGGGCATCACCTCTTTGGCGAATCGGGTGATCTGCTCGGCAAACTGGGCTTTGGTCTCTCCCATGGGAAACGCGATCATCACCTGTTCCAACCCAGGGTATTCCGCCTCCAACCCTTTTAGGTAATCTACGGTGTCTTCCGGGGTTCCGGCGAACCAGGCCTTATTATCAATGACATCTTTAAAACTGCTGCCGGCGGCGATGTGCGTCGCCACCCCAGCGGGTCCAGTGGCTTTCATCTGGTCTTCGTTGTATCGAAGCATTCCCAGGGGCGCGGCGAATTTGACGTGTTCTTCGAAAAGGGGCTCCAGCGCTTTTTCCGCCTTGTCACGGCTATCATCCAAGTAGGCCCATAGGCCCATGGCCAGATTCCCTCCCAATTCCAGTTCGCGGCCGTGGCGGGAATTGGCTTCTTGGAACTGATGAGCCCATTGGCCGATGTACTCGGTGGCCGTACCCAACATCATGCCCTTGATCCCGTGCTTGGCCATGAAGTCCAGACCCCGCGGGTTGCCGCTGACCATGGGCTGCCAGGTCTCCACCGGAAGATTCACCGGCCGCGGCACCAGGGCAAGTTCTTTAAGGTCGTAACCCCGGTAGGGGATGTCCGGCGGCAGCGTGTAATGCTTGCCACGGTGGCTGAACGAGTCCTGGTTGAATGCCTTCATTATTATCTCGAACTGCTCTTCAAACAGCTCCCGGTTGGCGTCGGCGTCGCGCATGGGAGCGGCAAACGTCTCCACTTCCCTGGTGTGGCATCCCCTGCCAACGCCGAAGACCATCCGCCCGCCGGTGAGTATGTCCACCATGGCGTAATCCTCGGCCAACCTCAGGGGGTGCCACATGGGAAGGACGTTAAACCCGCAGCCGAACCGGATCTTCTCGGTGTGCTGGGCCAAATATTGACTGAGGATCAAAAGATTGGGGATGCATTCGTATCCTTCCCGTTGGAAGTGGTGCTCCGCCATCCAGAGGATGTCGAAATTCAGCTTTTCCATCACTTGGGCCGTTTCCCTGGCTATGTCGAAGGCCTGAATCAACCGGTCATTGGGATACCGCCGGTCGTCGTGTGGAATGCCGTCGAAGCCAATTCCCTCCCCTTCAAGGACATGCCCGGCATACAGGGCCGAAAATGTTTTGATCATCGAGTCTCCTTTCCTGTTCCGAATAGGATTTCCGTGTTAGCGATGCGGTTATAACCGGCTCACCCGTCACCCGTCAGCCGTCAGCGTTCAGCTATCAGCTTTTTGGATGGCGGCGATGCACGGTGTTCCCTCATTAACCGGGGGTAAGTTCTGCCTGCCCCCTTGGGGCATGGGGACTAAAGCTGACGGCTGATTGCTAAGCAGCTGCCAGCTAAACGGCTACAACGATCCGTCGATCGTGATGTCCAGTAGAGCAGGTTTGCCGCTTGCGAAGGCGAGCTCCACGGCGCTTTTTATCTCCGCAGGGTCTTCTATCGTTGAACTGGCTACGCCCATGGCTTGGGCCATGCCGGCCAGGTTCAGGGGATTGGCGAAGTCCATACCCATGTACGCGGTTTCTCGTTCGCCGTCCTGAAGCATGCTTCTCAGGTAGATGTCCATGTTAACTTTCAGGATGCGGTAGGCTCGGTTGTTGCAGATGGCGTATACCACCGGAATGTTGTAGCGAGCCGCGGTCCAGAGCGCCTGGACCGTGTAGAGGGACGCGCCGTCCCCCACCACCGCCAGGACGGGCCGGTCGGGATTGGCCAGTTTAACCCCTAGGGCGCCGGGCATGCCCCAGCCCAAAGCGCCGCCCCGTATGGCGTACATGCTGCCAGGTTCGTCGATCTTGAAGGCACCCATCAGCGCCGCGCTGGAGGTTATGGCTTCGTTGGCCACGATGGTATTTTCTGGAACGGCTTGGGCCAACTCGTGCATCATCCGCTCAACGGGCATGGGCCGGTTTTCCCACTTGGTCTGCGCCCGCTTTTGCTGCGCTTCTTGAGCTATTCGCTTGCTCTCGCCCCAGGCCCCAGTCCGAATGGACGCGCCGTCCTTGGCCGACTCCGACATGTCTTGGTCCAGCGCTTGGAATAGTTCCGCCAGCCCAGTCTTGGGGTCACAAAGAATCCCGACTTCGGTGGCGTATATCTTCTCCAACTCCCAGGGAGCGTTGTCCAAATGGATCAGTTTAGTGGACGCTTCCAAGAAGGGTTGGTCCACGTACAAGAAGGACGAGAAGATGTTCGCGCCCACCGCCAAAACCACGTCGGCGCCTTTGAAAAGATCTATCGTGCGGGGATTACTTGTGTTTAGGATCCCCCCGTACAGGGAGTGGCTGGTGGGGAAGTTGACTTCGGAATACGATGCCGCGTACACGCGGGCACCAAGCCTTTCGGCCACTCGGACCAGTTCTGAAGCGGCGCCGGATTGAGCCACCCGGTCGCCCATGACGATCAGAGGTTTCTTAGCCTCGGACAACAACCGGGACGCCTGTTCGATTGCCGCGGTGTCGGGGCGGGTCCGGAAGAACCCCGGCGATGAGCCGTTAATCTCCACGTCGGCCGTTTCGTCCATGGTGTCCCAGGGAAATGACAAAAAGACCGGCCCCTCCGGCGGGGTCTTGGCTTCTTTGAATGCCCGGCGAATTGCCACGGGCAGGTCCGAAGGATGCAGTATCTCGGCGCTCCACTTGGTGTATTGGGAGGTCATTTCCACCAGGTTTCCCGACAGCGTGGGCTCGTGGAGCATCATGCGGGTGTCGGAATTGCCCGCCGTGAGAACCAATGGCGTTCCGCCCCGAAAGGCGTTGTACAGGGCGCTGATGCCGTTGGCCAATCCGCCGGCGATATGGATATTGGCGAACGCGGGGCGCCCCGTGGCCCTGGCGTATCCGTCGGCCATGCCCACGGCGGTCCCTTCTTGGAGCGACTGGATATATTTCAACTGAGGGTAGTCCTGCAAAACGTCCAGCAGGGGCGTTTCGCTGGTGCCCGGGTTGCCAAAAATATACTCTACCCCTTCAGCAATGAGCATCTGCGCCAGGGCATGCTTGCCGGTCAATGTGGGCATTTAGTTACCGTCCTTCGTTAGCTGTCAGCCGTCAGCGGTCAGCATTCAGCTTTTGGGCTGGCGGCTCGTGTATGGGCTTTGCGGTGGTTGGATGACTCAGGGGGTTAAATCCCCCCAACCCCCCCTTTGCAAACGGGGGATGAAGCTGACGGCTTATTGCTGACATCTGACAGCTGATAGCTACTGATAAACCATCCATTCCAGCAGGTTCTGGTCGGGGTCGCGAGCGTACATGCTCACCGCTGGGTGGCCTCCGCCGCCACGTGCGCCTTTGCGGGGTCCGGGGCCACGGATGATCTCCACCCCTGCCTCTTCCAGCCACTTTTGACAATCTTCGGCTGTTCCGTTCCAAACAAAGCAGATATCGCCGCAGCCGGGCACGGCCGTTGGCCCTCGCAGACTGGCGGTGTAGCCTTCAGGATGAATGTTGATCTTGGAATCGCCGATCCGAATGGAGAAGATTCCGGTCTTGCCGGCCCGCCAGTCGTCTTCATCATTGATCGTGAATCCCAGCCTTTTGTAAAACCTGATCAATTCCTCCGCGTTGGCGGTGGGCATGGCGATGTGGTCGATTCCTACACTGTCACTGCCGCTGGCCATGGCTGCACTCCTTTCGGTGGTATCTGATAACCGCGCACTGTTTTGGATCATGAATATGTCTTAAATTCAAAGAGGGCTTCGGGTAGTGCTCGACGCCGAAGGTTGGCCGGACGCCTTTACGCGCCCAAGGGAGTCTGACATCAATTCCTGGAGTTTGGGAGCTTCGTTGGAGGTTAATCCATGAACCGCTCCGGGTATGATGTGGAGTTTCGAGCCGGATATCTTCTCATGCAGAGTACGGGCGCAATCCACCGGGATCCTGTCGTCGGCATCGCCATGCACGATCAGAGTCGGCATTTTTATAGTGGCCAAGCGATTTTCTATTGACTCACCTATATCCAGATAGGCCTGGATGCTCGCTTTCATACCGGAGAATTTTTCCAGGTTGGTGTCCCTCAACCTTTGGAACCTGTTGGGGTCGTTCTCCCGCATTCCTGGATTCCTGAACTCTAGCGCCCTCTCCACCGAGCCTTCTTTGCCGTGGGCCGCTTCATTGGATCGGAGGTTGTCCAGCTCTTTCTGGCGGGCGTCCCGCTCGGGCTGGCTGGCATAGGACATGGTGTTGATCAGCAGCAGCGTGTCGACCATATCAGGATGGTCCAAGGCCATGCCCAGGGCGATGGGGCCGCCGCCAGAAGAACCCAGCACGTGGGCGCGGCTGACCCCAAGCCTCTGCAATAACGCCCGCAGGTCCTCTACCTGGTTGCCCATGGAGTACCCATCCGCGGGCGTCTCCGAACGTCCCGCGGCCCGGCGGTCGTAAAAGATAATCTGGAAGCGGTCCGAATAGCTGGCGGCGAAGTTGTCCACCATGGCGGCGCTTCCCTCGCCTCCGCCCAAACCGCCGTGGATCATGACCAGAACGTCGCCTTGACCATGAACCTCATAATGCATTTTGTAGCCGTTGATCGTCTCTTGAGGCATGAGTTACTCTCCGCGCGCCAAGGCCTTTCTGACCTGCAGCGTCTTAAATATTATAGGTCTTGCTTCGCCCCAATCTTAGCCGGGCGAATCTCGGGTGGCAAGGGGACGTCTCCTCGGCGGGTGGGGTAAGATGTTAGCTAACCGGGGGTTGATTCGGCCCGAAGGACAACATTATGCGCAATGAGTTCACCGCCATCATCGAACGGGACGAGAACTGGTATATCGCTTATTGTTTAGAAAATTCCCGGAGCTAACGGCCAAGGTAAAACCAAAGCGGAAGCGAAATCGAATTTAGTGGAAGCGATTTCGTTGATCTTAGAGGATCGCCGAGATGAAGGCCTGCGGGGAGTGCCGCCGGATGCCATTCATGAAATGGTAACGGTGGAGTGAACCGGGGTAGCTTATTGAGGCACATGCGCAGGCATGGTTGTTCTCTTAAACCCGAGGGCCGAAACGCGAGGGCCGGTCCCACTCCTTATGGTGCAATCCAGAAACGGGAGCAGTCGAGGCCGTACCCCGCCATGGGGAGATCCCAAATGTTTTGGCGGGCAAGATTTGCCGCAGGCTTTCTATTCCTGTGCCTGGGCGGTAGATAGTTTTCCGTAAATCACAGTCAAGACCTCTAGCAAGGTTGGTGTCCTGACCCTTTTCAGATTAGGTGAAAACTGAATGTTCGATTTGCTTATTCAAAACGGCCGGGTGGTCGATGGAACTAGCCAGACTTGGTTCCGGGCCAGCATCGGAGTCTCCGGGGATACGGTATCCGTACTTAGAGGCAACACTTCGGCGGCCGACCTTGACGCCGAGCGGGTGATCGACGCTGGGGACAGTGTGGTCTGCCCAGGCTTCATAGACATGCACTCCCACTCGGACCTGATGCTGCTGAGCGACCCCCGGCATGAAGCTAAACTCCGCCAGGGCGTGACCACCGAGGCGTTGGGAATGGACGGCCTTTCCTACGCACCCACGTCGCCAACCAACCTGGAGAATCTGCTAACGTATCTCGCGGCCGTCAACGGCATGCCTCCCGCCGGCGTGCGTTGGGGCAGCGTCAATGAATTTCTGGACCTTCTGGACGAAAACGCCGCTTGCAACGTCATTTATATGGTTCCCCACGCCTCCATCCGGGTGGAGGCCATGGGCTGGGAAGACCGGGCGCCGACGCCGGCGGAATTATCTCGAATGCAGGATTTGGCCCGGCAAGGAATGCAAGACGGCGCCTTCGGCTTCTCCACGGGTCTCACCTACCCGCCAGGCGCTTTTAGCGACACGGACGAACTGGCGGCTATTTGCCAGGCCGTCGGAGAATTTGGCGGATTTTACATGACCCACGCCCGTTACAGCCTGGGCGACAAGCTTATGGACCCGTTTCGCGAGGCGTTGGAAGTGGGCCGGCGCAGCGGCGTGCCGGTGCATATTTCCCACTACCACAGCCCGTTGGATGGCATGGGCCAGAGGATGTTGGCCCTGGTGGACCAGGGCCGCAACGCCGGGCAGGACGTGACCTTCGACCAATATCCCTACGCCGCGGCCAGCACGGTGCTCCATTCCTTGCTGCCCTATTGGGTCCATGCCGGCGGACCCGCGGCTCTGCTGCAAAGGCTCCAAGACCGCCAGGTGCGCGAGCAATTGGGCGATTCGGTGAACCCCATGTGGGGACTGACCCTGGAGCATTACATCTTTAGCTCCATAGGTTCCGCCAAGAATAAGGAGTGGGAGGGCCGCTCACTGGTGGACCTGGCCACCGCCCAAGGCAAGGGCATGATCGACGCCATATGCGACCTGCTGATCGAAGAGAACCTGCAAGTCTCCTTCGTGGCCCGAACCGGAAACCCAGACAACATAAGGGCCATTGTTAGGCACCCCGCCCAGATGGTGGGCTCCGACGGTCTGCTCACCGGCGATATGCCCAACCCCAGGACCTACGGCACCTTCCCCTACGTCTTGGACCAATTCGTTCGAAACGAGGGTTTGCTCCGGTTGGAAGAGGCTGTTGCCAAGATGACATCCATGCCCGCCCAGCGCTTGGGGCTCAAAGACCGGGGAATCCTGCGCGACGGCATGAAGGCCGACATTGTTATATTTGACCCCGGCAAGGTAGCCGCCAAGGCCACTTTCGACGACCCCAAGCAATACCCCGAAGGCATCGATTACGTCATCGTCAATGGAAAGGTGGTGATAGATGACGGCGTCCACACAGGCGCATTGCCCGGCAGGGCGCTGCGGTCCCAATGACCATCCGGTGAGTTCACGACCATCCAGAAAGGCCCAGTCCAGGTGGGCACAGGCCGGCCGAAGCTGGGGGCGGTCAGACTTGTTTCCAACGGGTCGATACGGCATAATCCGTAGGCAATCAATTGTGATTGGCCGAGTTGGAACCGATTTATTATGCCGAATATTCCAACCACCAATAGCTGGTAAAAGCCGGTGCTTAACCGCCACGGAGGAATTCGATGGACTTCGAACCGACTTATACTCCCGAGCAACAGCAGTTTAGAAATGAAGTGCGGGATTGGCTGAAGGACAACATGCCCCCGGGCATCGTGCATCCGGCCGACCCTATCGATCTTTCGGAAGAGCAGTACGAGAAGCGCCGGGACCTGGGGCGCAGCTTGGGATCCAAGGGTTGGCTCTGGCCAACGGCGCCCACCGAGTACGGCGGCGGCGGCCTGTCTCTGGACCATGCCGTGGTCATTGAAGAGGAAATGGACTCCTACGGCATGAACATTCCTCCCTACTACGACTCCGGCGGAAGGCTGGGCGGCGCGTCCATTATGGTCTGGGGCACCGAGGAGCAGAAACAGCGGTTCCTGCCGCCGATCATGAAGGGTGAAGTACGCACCTGGCAGTTGCTCACCGAGCCCGAGGCCGGATCGGACCTGGCCAACGCCAAAACCTCGGCCGAGCGGGATGGCGACGACTACATCATCAACGGACAGAAGATATTCGTCGGCAGCTCCCTGGGCGCCGATTACGTCTGGACCATCACCTGCACCGACAACGAGGCTCCCAGGCACGAAAACCTGGGCTGGTTCATGATTCCCACCGACTTGCCGGGGATAACCATCCAACCGATGGACCTGCTGATCGCCGGAGGCGAAGGCGGCGCCGGTTCCGGCGTGAAGAACACCGTGTTCTTCGATAACGTCCGCGTTCCCGCCACCAACCTGATTGGCGGCGAGAACCAAGGCTGGAAAGTAGCCACTACTCACCTGGAGTTGGAGCACGGCTCCGGCGGGCGCATCGGGCGCAACTGGCTGGTGGACCGGTTGTTCGAACACTGCAAGACCACCCAACGCAGGGGAGAGCCCCTGGTCAAGGACCAGGATGTCCGTGACCGCCTGGTGGACGTGTATGTCGAGGCGGAGATCGCCCGGCTGTTCAACCTCCGCAACTATTGGATGCGCCACAGCAAGGCCCGCATGACTTATGAAGGCCCTCAGACATCTTATTACCGGAAGACCTCGGGCCTGCGCATGGCCGGGGCCATTCTAGACATCTTGGGACCTTCCGCTCTGACCTACGACCCCAAATTAGGCGCGGCCGAAGGCCATATGGAAGCCCATCAGAGGTCTGCTATAGTCGCCCTGCATCCGGGTGGAACCGCCGACATCCAGAAGGTCATAATGGCCCGGCGCATAGGTATAGGCCGCGAGATTCGGGAACAGGCCGGCGAGTTGGCTTAACAGCGTTCAGAAATCAGCGTTCAGATGTCAGCCATACGGCAGAAACCGGTGCACGAACTCATGGCTCATCGATAACCATTAGGAGCGAACATGGACCTGTCATTGACTGCGGAGCAGGAGATGCTCAAAGCGGCGGTTACCCGATTTATCCACCAAGAGTATCCCAAGGAAACCCTGCTGGAGATGCAGGATTCGGGAGAGATAGCGCCCTCTCAACCTTGGCGAAAGCTGGTTGATACGGGCTGGCTCGGCATCGTCATCCCTCAGGAATTCGGCGGTGAAGGCGGGTCTTACACCGACGCCGCAGTCCTGTTTGAGGAGTTGGGGCGGGCCCCGGTGCCTGGCCCTCATATAAGCTCCGCCGTGTTGAGCGCCCTCACCATCCTGGAGGGCGGCTCCCCAGAACAGAAGCAGGATTGGCTGCCCCGGCTGGCCAAGGGTGAACGCTCGCTGGTGCTGGCGTTGACGGAATCCGATTATTCCTGGTGGCAAGAAGACGTCCATCTGGCGGCCAGTAAGAACGGCAGCGGCTACAAGTTGAGCGGCTCCAAAGCCTACGTCATGGATGCCAACTCAGCCAGCCATTTCCTGTGTGCGGCCAGGTCCGATGAGAGCGGCGACGTTGGGTTGGTGATGGTTTCAGCTGACGCCCCCGGAGTGTCAATCAGAACGCTTCCGGGTTTCGCTTGGAACCTGAGCGAAGTGACCATGGACAACGTGGCGGCCGCTGATGGCGACGTATTGGGCAACTCTTTCGCCGGCAGTTGGGACGCCCTGCAGAGAGCTATTTCCAAAACAATCCCCATACTAGGCGCATACCAAGTAGGCGCATGCCAGTCGGTTTATGAGATGTCCGTCGACTACAGCCGGACGAGGCAACAGTTCGGCACTCCCATTGGGCGTTTCCAGCGGGTCCAAGACCACATCATCAACTTGGTCAACCATTTGGACGCCGCCCGTTGGACCAACTACGAGGCCCTTTGGAAGTTGGACAACGGCAGAGATGCACAAGACTCCATCCATCTGGCCAAGGCGGTTGGCAGCGAGGCCTACTACCAAGCCTGTAATTTTGCCCACGAAGTGCATGCCGGGCTGGGCAGTATGACCGAATACGGCCTCACACTTCACACCACCGCATCGCGCACCCTATACCATTTCCTGGGCGACCCCAAGTTCCACCGCCGGCGGCTGGCCGACGCTCTGGGAATCTGACCCGGACACACTGGGTTCGCTGGCCGCTACGTCAACCCCGCGACAAGTTCAGTACGAGCGGACTTAAGGGCGGATTTGACTCCAGGCCGACGGTCTGGAGTTGAGACCATCCAGAGGCGTATCATATTTGCTCACACTACGCTCCGGCTCATGGTGAGCCCTTCGACTGCGCTCAGGACAGGCTTGCCAAACCACGACCGCCGGCTTTGAGCATCTCTCGAAGTTCGTAGGATATCCTCGAATGCGCCACCCCGGCGGGCTGCGAATTTCCTCGTCGCAACCTGGTCATGCCGGCATCAATCTTCGCAAATCCAAATCCTCTATGAAAAACAAATATTCTGACGACCTCACGATTTTGCTCACGCGCTCCTACCCAGAGCTTGGCGCGGTTGCCGGGTATGTCGATGGGCAAATCTTCATTTCGTGCGGGCGATTTGGCGTCGCGTTGAAACTGCCGGCGCAAACACTCAATGGGCTATTCGCAATGAGAGATGTTGATCACCTGCGATATTTCCCCAAGGGGGCTCATGTTGAAGTCCTGTTGCGCCTAGATTGCCAATTCCAATGGCTTATCCTGCATTATGAAAATGGCAAAAGATTAAATTCATGAGCTCACCACAAAACTAAATGACCAGATAAGATTAAAATAATGCATAATACACGTAATGGTCTGCAAAAAGCCTTTGTCAAGTGGTCGGGTGAAAGGATGCCAAAAGCACCAAATGTGTAACTGTTCAGACTTGATGAGGTGAATTGGCTCAAAGCCGTTGGAAAAACGCTGGCATGGCCGGGGGAGTTGTGGCATACCAGGGAGGTGGACACTGAACTAGACCTGAACGCGGCGAGTGGCGAAACTCTGCTGGAGATAATTGCCGGCCAGCGGGGAGTCATTGCCGATTTGCAAAGGCGGATTGGGGTTCTGGAATCCCGTCCCAACCGGCGCGGGTCGTCGGGGATGCCGGGTAATCAGCCGCACTCCAGCCGGCAAGCGCCGGAGAAAAAGGAGCCCAGAAAGCCGCGCCGCCATGGCTTCGCCCGCCAGCGCATGACTCCTACCCGGCGGGTGGAGCATGCCGTGGCGGTCTGTCCCGACTGCGGGACTCACCTGAACGGCGGATGGGTACAGCGAACTCGGGAAGTCATTGAGCTACCTGGCTCCGGTAGAAGTGACCGAGCACGCCCTGGTAGCCCGCATCTGTCCGGTATGCCAGCGGCGCCGGCTGCCCAAAGAGGCCCTGCAGGGGGTGGTTCTGGGCCAGCAGCGCCTGGGGGTCAATCTGGTAAGCCTGATGGTGACCCTGCGGGAGGAGGGACGGTTGCCCATAAGAATTATCCAATGGTACCTGGAGAGCGTCCATCAGTTGCACCTGAGTGTTGGCGCCATCGTCGAGGCCGTCCATGGAGTAGCCCGTCAGGCTGAGACGGCGGTGCGAGAGGTGCTCGAGCAAGTCCGCGCCAGTCCCGTGGTGCAGGGCGACGAAACCGGCTGGCGCCAGGACGGGAGCAACGGCTATGTTTGGACCTTCAGCACTCCCAGCGAACGATACTTCCTGCGTCGGGGTCGGGATAAGGAGGTGGTGGATGAGGTGCTGGATTCCTCCTTCAGCGGAGTGTTGGTCAGTGATTTCTACGCGGCCTATAACCACTACCCGGGCCTGAAGCAACGGTGCTGGGCTCATCTGCTGCGGGATATCCATGACCTGAAAGGGTTGTACCCAGAAGACGCTGGGCTGGCTCAGTGGGCCGAGGCGGTTCACCAGGTCTACACGGAGGCCAAGGCCTCGGTCCTTCCCCGAGCCCAGCCAGGCCATCGCACCCAGCTAATGCTGGAGGAGAAACTAATGGTCTTGGCGCGGCCTTTCCTTAAAGATCCCCTGGCGGTTCAGGCCAAGCTCTGCCGGCGCATGGAACGGTTCATCAAGGAACTGTTTGTCTTCGTGTCGGACCCAGCCGTGCCCTCAGACAACAACGCCGCCGAGCGGAGCCTGCGGCATCTGGTAACCAGTCGCAAGATCAGCGGCGGCGCCCGCTCAGGGCAGGGCGCCGACAGCAAGATGACCTTGGCATCCCTCTTTGGCACCTGGCGGGCCAGAGGTCTCAATCCCCTCCTGGAATGCCGCCGGTTGCTCACTTCCCCTCAACTCTGAACAGTTTCCTTCCTTCCCTATCCGCCCTGTCGCGACACGCCCTCTATCGGTGGATTCGGGCTAACGCTGCCCGATGGGCGTCCCTGGAGGTCACCAGCCGTTTTAATTTCGAGGCTCTTCTTTGCTGGCGGGTTAATCTGATCGCTTTCACCGCCTGCCTCCTTTTTGCTGGATTTGCTTGATCTAATATAAGGCGCCATAGCTGTCATGGACTGATCCCGAACTGTCAAAAACTGTCGTGTTAAAACTCGGCAGCATTTGATGGTTCCCCATTACATTGCGCTCCCGCGGGTGTTGCCACAAACACAGCCATTCCGTGTTTCAGGGTGAGATCCACCCTCGAGTCTGTCTCAAAAGGTTGTATGGTTGGGTCAGCGCGGTATGGGCATAAGGGTTGGAGAGTTTCCATCGGATCCACCACCACTGGAGTTAACGGACGAGCTGAGACACCAGGGACATACACTAATTCTGGATGTTCAAAATTTGGCCCATCTGGATCGGGCCATCGTATCAGAGGCAGATTTCCTGCTAATCAAGGAGCCAGGTCCGTTCCAAAACTCCTTCGAGCGTAGCCAGTTCCAAGCACATTTGGACAGTGCCCGAGCCGCTTTCGCGGGGGTCGGCGCCACCCGCAAAAAGAAGGTGGTTTGGGTGGTGGCCCCCGGAAGCGGCATTCATGGTCAATTCCGGAAGCGGCATTCATGGTGAATTAATGGAGAACCGGCTTCTCAGCTTCTGGTCCGATGGACTGAGCCGCATGTTCTCGGAAGTCCAAGTCGGTCTAGATTTGAGTGGCGGAAGAGACGACGTGGTGATCCGGCCTAGCGGTGAGGACCATGCGATCGCTTAATCGAAGTCTTCTTTCCTTTCCTGGGGGAAGCGGGAAGTCGCCAAACGTATGAGAGCGGCCGGCTATTCCTACGGGGAGATAGCCACAGAATTAGAGATCACCCGGGACTATGCTCACGTCTTGGTAAATGGGAAAAGGGGAATCCTAGCTAGCGGGAATCCGGCGCTCCAAAATGGGAGTCATGGGAAGTGTATCTACCCGGCGCTTAATATTAGGAGCACCGAAAGGACTTGGTTTTGGAGTCCCGTTCTCGGATTACACTCCAATACACCATTCCACTCACTGGCCTGATTGATGGTGGGCGCATGAGCCGTCTGAAGCATTTTCCGCTGCCACCTACTTGAACTGGAACCACACCGTCATCCAGCTTATACTGGCGGCATGGCAGAACCATTGCCCGAACCAGAGCGAAGTTCGATGCCCCGTAGCCAGTCGCAGCAACCTTTCGTAGGCCGCCATCGGGAGTTGGCGGAGCTTACAACTTGCCTAGATGACGCCCTGTCCGGCCTCGGGCGTTTGGTCATGCTGGTGGGCGAGCCAGGCATCGGGAAAACCAGGACAGCTCAAGAGCTTACTGCCTTGGCCGAACAACGGGGCGTCCATGTCATTTGGGGTTGGTGCTACGAGCAACAGGGCGCTCCGCCATTTTGGCCCTGGGTTCAGTCGATTCGCTCGTATGTGCAAACAACCGAATCCGAAATGTTGGCGCGGGAGTTGGGGACAGGCGCTGCTGACATCGCCGAGATCATCCCTGAGATTCGCCAAAAACTGCCGGAGTTAGAGCCGCCTCAACCCCTAGAGCCGGAGCAAGCCCGGTTCCGGCTATTTGATTCGATTACCACGTTCCTGAAAAACGCTTCGGAAAGGCAGCCGTTGATGCTCGTTTTGGACGACCTCCACTGGGCTGATACGCCGTCTTTGCTGCTGTTGGAGTTCCTCGCCCGCCAAATTGCTCGGAATCCCATCTTGGTCCTTGGCTGTTATAGGGACGTCGAGCTTTCTAGGAGGCACCCATTATCCGAAACCCTCGCCCACCTGTCCCGGGAGCCCGTATTCCTGCGTGCGCCCTTAAGGGGCCTTAACCTGGAGGATACGGGCAGTTTCATTCAGGCTGCAACGTCCGTTCAGCCTTCTCCAGCCCTTGTGGAAACCGTATACAGTCACACGGAAGGCAACCCGTTTTTCATGGAAGAAGTGATCCGGCTTCTGTCCGATCGTGAGTTGGCGTCACAACAAATCGGTGATTCGATGAGAATTCCCGAAGGGGTGCGTGAGGTGATCGGAAGGCGGCTCAACCGGCCCTCTCTGACCTATGCAATCAAACGTTGACCACAGCCTCGATCATCGGCAGGGAGTTCGGCTTCAACCTGCTACAACGTTTGGACCAAGGTAATTCCGAAGATTCATTGCTGGCGTCCTTGAATGAAGCCGTTGCCGCCCATCTAATTGAGGAGCTACCGGATCATAACGACCGTTACGCTCAGGGCTTCCTGTACCTGGTGGCCATCATGGACTGGCACAGCCGGCATGTGCTGGCCTGGAAGCTCTCCAACACCATGGACACGGACTTCTGTGTGACGGCGTTGGAGGCAGCATTGGGCAAGGGACGGCCGGAGGTCTTTAACACAGACCAGGGGGCACAGTTCACCAGTGATGCCTTTACCCAGACGTTGGAGGAGCGGGGCATTCGGGTCAGCATGGATGGTAAAGGTAGGTACCTGGACAACATCTTTGTGGAGCGGTTGTGGCGGAGCATCAAGTATGAGGAGGTGTATCTGAAGGCATACCAGACTGTCGCAGAAGCCCGAGTTGGGATCAACGCTTACCTGGAGTTCTACAACCGGCGGAGACCTCACCAGTCTTTGGGCTATCGAACCCCAGCACAGGTGTACCAAAAGGGCCAGGCAGAAAAGAGGGTAGCAGCTCAAGAACCAGGGCTGACATCGGGCTTGGTGAAACCTAGCGTAGGGGCGGGAGACTCTCTTAATTTAGCCCTCAGGCTGTCTTAATCATTGGGTCCACCTTACAGCACATACCGGCAAGGCCGCGCGTTCATCGCGGGCGACGCTGCCCACAGCCACCCTCCCTACGGCGCTTTCGGCCTTAACGCAGGCCTGGAGGATGTCGCCAACCTGGGCTGGAAGCTGGCGGCCGCGCTGGAAGGATGGGGAGGCGAACCGCTGCTGAACTCTTATAGCGAAGAACGGCGGCCCATTTTCGTGCAGACTGGCGACGAGCTGATCACGGCGCGCATCGAGGCGGACGGCTCTTTCCTGGAACTCTACAGCCCGGAACGCGACCGGGACGAATTCGTCGAAGCGTGGAAGCAACTGGAGATTTCCGACGGCTCCCGGCGAGGGTCGTACGAGCCGCATTACGAGGGTTCAAGCGTTGTCTTAACCGGGATTCCCCAGATCAAACCACCTTTCCTGGATATAGCTCCCGCGGGGATACCGCCAAATATAATCCCGCATTCCAAGAGCGTCAAATGCGGTCTGATGCGGCCTGATTCACTCAAAGTCCCCGCTTTCATTGGGCAACCACTGTACTGCCAAGCGTAAAAGCCCCAAACCGCTGGTCTACGCCCAAGTCTCGCCCTTGGGAAGCTCTTTTGCCCTGTGCGACCCCGTAACCGTAACCAATCCCGACGCTCCTAAAGTGGACTAGCCAGGAGCCAGCCTAAGCCGACCAATTCGTTCCAGTATCCCGCCTAGCATTTCCCGGCTCACCAGCACCTCAGCAAGCTGAAACACCAGCCTTCCGGCATGGCGCACCAACCGTCCTCCAGTCTTGATCATCCTGGTCTGCAGACTGGTCAACGACCAGTGCTTCATTGCCTCCGGTAAGGCTAGCCTTCTCATGGAGTTGCCCAAGTTGTAAGCCAGTACGAACAACTCCAGCCTGACCTGATTGGCCACGAACTTGTGGCAGGACAACCTGGTCCAGTTCAGGGCGTACTTGCCTTCTTTTATCCATTGCTCCGCGGTGCCTCGGCCATTGTAAAAGCGGACTATCCCGATGTTTGGATAGCTCAGATTGGTGACTATGAAGCCCACTCTGGGAAACAGTTCTCCCTGGCGCCACTCCACCTTAGAGACCACTCTCCGAGCAACGTTCCAGCTCTGGGCCTGGTAGACGAAGTCATGATAGGAGACGATGGGCTTCGGGGAAAGCCGCTCCGTAGGCCGTATCAGCCGGGGCGCTATCTCCCGCTGCAGCACCTGGTTGGACCGCAGCCTGATGGCGTAGCCGATGTTTCTTGCTTCCAGATAATCGTATATCTCCGGCTTGGCGAAGGCGGCGTCAGCACGAAACAGCAGCCTGACCGCTGCTGTCAAATAACGCTCCACCACCGGATCAAGGACTTCTTGCCAATCATCGGCACTGGGGACGTTGCCTGACCGTAGCTTAGCTGCTTCACAATCCCCGAACTGGTTGAACAGAAAGAGAGGGTGATAGCAGACGCATTCAAAGTGGCCGTTATAGGCTGCTCCCTCCTGCTGGCCGTGCACTGGACTCTCGGAACTGTCCATATCCAGGATTACTCGCCGGTGTAGGGTATGGGCCATAGCTCGTTCCACCCACTGGGTATTTATTCGTGCCAGCCCCTTCAGGTTGTCCTCTTGGGTCAGGAACTCCGTCTCGAACCGGCCCATCTCACTGGTGCTGGCTCCTTTCCGCTCCGAGCCTTGCCATCCCACGATCACTCGCATGGCTGGGTCTTGGGAAAGGCGCACTGCGTCATTGGTATCGTCGTAGCCGGCCAAGCGGCTGTAGATCGACTGTCTTAGCAGCGGAACCAGGTGGTGAAGGATATTGCGTCCGGTACGGCTTTCCTGGAGGTAGTCCTCAGCGATTTCGGTAAGGCCCAAGGCATCATCAAACTCTCGAAAAGCAAGAAGACCAGCGTCGGTGGTGATGGTGGCACCGTGAAATGCCAGGCGGACTTTGGGGTTGAACTGGAGCCGGAGAGAGGCCTTTTCGCCGTCACCCATCAGGTGCCTCCAGGATGCTTACGGCATCTTACTGCAAAGTGACATATCATGGAGTTATTATAGCCGGGAACACGCAAAAAGGCCCATAATTAGCCAATGGTTGAAAGACCATCGACGAATTACTGAGAAAGCTTTTTAGCCATATGGGAAATGTGGGCTTAGGACCTCCCGACGCCTGTTGCAGCATCCACGGGCGTCATTCTTTCGCCGCTCAACCCGGGCACCATTTGACTCCCCAATCCCTGTCCAGCGGCCGCAATGTCTTCGAGGAGTTGGGCAAGGGATATACCTTGCTAGCCTTGGGCGCCGGCAGGCGGCTCGCTCTCTAGGGGTGCCTCTTAGAGTGGTGCATGACACCTATGAGGGCGGGCGGGAAGCGTACGAGTCTAAGTTGGTTCTGATCCGTCCCGACCAATATGTGGTGTGGACCGGAGACGGAGCGCCCCCTGACGCGGCGGCGGTGATACGGAAGGCGGCCGGCATCGCATGAAACGTGCTTTAAAGGATGCGGCTTGGTGGGCTCAACCCAGGACGAGCGGTATATAGAACTACTCCACGAGCTCCCCGGTTCATGGAGAGCCAATTTGCATGGTTAGAACAGGCTTGTCGAACCGATACAATCCCTAAACCACGGCAGTAACTGCCCGCGAAGATCGAGCCGCTTTATTAACACTTCCCCCCGAGTTTCCCTTGAGATAGAATTGCTGGCGTGATCGTTTGGTAAAATTGATTAGCTGGTGGGTGGTTCGTGACGCCGGTTCGCCGCCAATATCTCAAGGTAAAACACTCCTACCCCGACGCCATCGTCATGTTTCGGTTAGGCGATTTTTACGAAACATTCGATGACGACGCCCGTATCGCCTCTCAAGAACTGCAAATAACCCTTACTTCCCGAAACATGGGCAAAAATGTCCGGGTCCCCATGGCCGGAGTGCCCGCCCACTCACTGGAAAACTACCTGGCCCGTTTGATCAAAGCTGGACACAAGGTCGCCATCTGCGAACAGCTTTCGGACCCAGCCACATCGAAGGGCCTGGTTGACCGGGACGTGGTCCGGGTGGTGACGCCGGGTACAGTCACCGAAGCGGCCCTGCTGGAGCAAAACGCCAATAACTATCTGGCCGCCGTGATTGAGGGAGACGGCGTGACCGGGCTCGCCTACGTCGATATCTCCACCGGCGAATTTGCCGCCACCCAAATGGAATCGAGCCGGCTGGCGCTGGAACTGGAACGGATCGGAGCCGCGGAGGTGTTGACCTCAGCGGCGGATCCAGCGCCTTCGTGGATATTGAATGGAGACGCGGGAGACGCGCCCGGCCGCTTGGTGACCCAGTTAGATTCAGGCGCGTTCGATCTTGACGCCTGCACCCGGGACATTTTGGACCTTTTCGGCATCCTCTCTTTGGAGTCGCTGGGTTGTCAGGACCTGCCGCTGGCGGTGAGGGCCGCCGGGGCCGTCATTCAATACTTGAACCAGACCCAAAAAAGAACAGAACTGCCATTGCTGGGCCTGGCCATCTATTCCACCCAGACCTATATGAACCTCGATGTGCAGACCCGGCGGAACCTAGAGCTGTTTCATGGGGGACGCTGGAGCAACGGACAACTTTCGTTGCTGGCCACCCTGGACCACACCCACACGCCCATGGGCGGACGCTTGCTGCGGCGCTGGTTGGGGCAGCCACTCCTGGAGATCGAACCGCTGGAACAACGGTTGGACGCGGTGGAGTATTTCTTCCGGGATTCTCTCCGCCGAGCCAACACGGCTGCGCTACTCCGCAAGGTGCCCGACCTGGAACGGATATTGAATCGAGTGCAGGCGGGTACAGTGCTGCCCAGAGACTTGGTGGCCATGTCCCATGGCTTGGAGGCCGTGGGCGAACTTTCTCAGTTGCTGAATACAAAGCCGTCTTCGTTGGACTCAAACGGCTCCACCGAGTCTGGCGGTTTGAATTGGCTTCAAAGTCAGCTTACGCCGCTGCCCGGTGTGGCTACCCTGATTCAGAACGCCATCGTCGACGAGCCAACGGGCGCGGTTGGCGAGGGAAACGTCATTCGGGAAGGTTTCGCGCTGGAGTTGGATGAATTGAAATCCGGCGCCCGGGATGCCCGCCGGTTCATCGCCGGCTTGGAGCAGCGGGAGAGAGACAGGACCGGGATTAAAGGCCTGAAAGTGGGCTATAACCAGGTGTTTGGCTATTACATAGAAGTTAGTAAGGTCAACGCTGGGCAGGCGCCCGATGATTATATCCGCCGCCAGACCTTGACCAACGCGGAGCGGTACATCGTTCCAGAGCTGAAAGAGTACGAGTCGCTGGTGTTAAACGCCCGGGAGCGGGTTGAGGAGACCGAGCGGGCCATCTACCGCCGCGTGTGCGCCCAGGTAGGGGAGTCCGCGGCCGCATTGCTGGCTTTGGCCGGGGCGCTTGCTCAGGTGGATGTGTTCTGCAACCTGGCCGAGGTGGCGGTAAACAACGGATATGTCCGGCCCGAGTTAAACACCGGCGGCGCCATATCAATCGAGGCCGGCCGCCATCCCGTGGTGGAGCGAGTTTTGGACACCGGGGCCTACGTGCCCAATGACGTCCATTTGGCAGCGGGAGAATGTCCGGTGGTAGTGCTAACCGGCCCGAATATGGCTGGAAAGTCCACCTACATCCGCCAGGCGGCCATCATTACCCTGATGGCTCAAACCGGCAGCTTCGTGCCAGCGGCCCGCGCCACCATCGGGCTTGTCGACAGAATCTTCACCAGGGTAGGCCTTCAAGACGACCTGGCCACCGGCCAGTCCACATTCATGGTGGAAATGGTCGAGACGGCCGCCATCCTCAACCAGGCGACTTCCAAGTCATTGGTGATCCTTGACGAGGTCGGCCGGGGCACCAGCACCTACGACGGCCTGTCCATCGCACGGTCGGTCATCGAACATCTGCACAATGATCCCCGCCTGGGTTGCAAAACCCTTTTCGCCACCCACTATCACGAGCTCACCGGCCTTGCAGCGGTCTTGCCGGGGGTTCGCAACTTCAGCGTGTCCGTGGCGGAGGAGGACGGCGACGTGGTGTTCTTGCACCGCATCGTTCCCGGCGGAGCGGACAAAAGCTACGGCGTCCACGTGGCCCAATTGGCCGGGCTGCCCCGGGGAGTGGTCAACCGTGCCTGGGAGGTGCTGGAAGACCTGGAACGGGATAGCCAACGGATAATAGGTCCGGGCAAAGGCGAGAAAAAATCAGCGCCCGCCCAGCAAATGCAACTATTCAATCCCGCTGGCGCTATCGCCGACCAGCTCCTGCGCTTGGACATACCAAACCTCACCCCCCTGGAAGCCATCAACAAGCTATACCAACTTCAAGAGCAGATCCGCACGGGAGACGAGGGGTGAGTTGGATTTTCGGTGCGGGCCGGCAAGAGTGTGAAATAGGCTTAAATCCAAGAGCAGCGGTTCGACAACCACGTGCCGGCCATGGCCGAAGGGCTCATCATGAACGGTTGTGATGGGCAGGGTGGTGTGAAATTCTTAGCTTTGGTTGCGGCATAACCGGCGCGGGTCCGTCCCCGTTCCTCCTGAGCTTGTCGAAGGACTGACTGTTCGCTAAGTCCGAAGCTAATGTTTGGAGTAGCCGTAAATCCCGTAACCAGAGTTCGGCACGCGTCTCCCTGAGTCTTTCGGTTGTACTCAACGTAAACTCGGTCAAATGGCTCGACATGAGCGGCGTGTGGCTCCTGCTGTTGCTCTGGAGTTCTAGGGTTTGCTCGAAAAAGATTAACAGGTTTAAGGAATCTAGCAATGAGGGGTTGATATGAGCGGAACAGCTACACTCTATTGGTGGCGCAGTTGATCGTCATGCCGCAAGGTAAGAGAGTTGCTCTTACAGCATGACATGGAAATCGAGGAGCGGGATTTTTTCAAAGAGCCTTTCAGCCGGGAAGAATTACAGGACTTGGCTAACGAAGAGGGGTTGGGCAACCTGTTTGCCCGGCGTAGTCCTAGCCTGAAAAAGTTGGGGCTTGACGGCCAGGACCTGCCGGATAGCCAGATGATGGACCTCATGCTTCAAGAGCCCAGGCTAATCCGAAGGCCCCTGGTGCGCATCGGCAGCACGCTGGTGGTGGGGGCGAATATGAAAACCATGGAAGCTGCCCTCGATTCTTCTAGCTAGCCGCGGGTTAATGGCTGGCGTATGGAATTACGAGGGCCGTGAGGGAATTGGCTGGTAGCAGGTTCCCTATCGCCTTGTTGAAACTGTTCAGAGTTGAGGGGAAGTGAGCAACCGGCGGCATTCCAGGAGGGGATTGAGACCTCTGGCCCGCCAGGTGCCAAAGAGGGATGCCAAGGTCATCTTGCTGTCGGCGCCCTGCCCTGAGCGGGCGCCGCCGCTGATCTTGCGACTGGTTACCAGATGCCGCAGGCTCCGCTCGGCGGCGTTGTTGTCTGAGGGCACGGCTGGGTCCGACACGAAGACAAACAGTTCCTTGATGAACCGTTCCATGCGCCGGCAGAGCTTGGCCTGAACCGCCAGGGGATCTTTCGCCAGGGGATCTTTAAGGAAAGGCCGCGCCAAGACCATTAGTTTCTCCTCCAGCATTAGCTGGGTGCGATGGCCTGGCTGGGCTCGGGGAAGGACCGAGGCCTTGGCCTCCGTGTAGACCTGGTGAACCGCCTCGGCCCACTGAGCCAGCCCAGCGTCTTCTGGGTACAACCCTTTCAGGTCATGGATATCCCGCAGCAGATGAGCCCAGCACCGTTGCTTCAGGCCCGGGTAGTGGTTATAGGCGGCGTAGAAATCACTGACCAACACTCCGCTGAAGGAGGAATCCAGCACCTCATCCACCACCCCCTTATCCCGACCCCGACGCAGGAAGTATCGTTCGCTGGGAGTGCTGAAGGTCCAAACATAGCCGTTGCTCCCGTCCTGGCGCCAGCCGGTTTCGTCGCCCTGCACCACGGGACTGGCGCGGACTTGCTCGAGCACCTCTCGCACCGCCGTCTCAGCCTGACGGGCTACTCCATGGACGGCCTCGACGATGGCGCCAACACTCAGGTGCAACTGATGGACGCTCTCCAGGTACCATTGGATGATTCTTATGGGCAACCGTCCCTCCTCCCGCAGGGTCACCATCAGGCTTACCAGATTGACCCCCAGGCGCTGCTGGCCCAGAACCACCCCCTGCAGGGCCTCTTTGGGCAGCCGGCGCCGCTGGCATACCGGACAGATGCGGGCTACCAGGGCGTGCTCGGTCACTTCTACCGGAGCCACCGGTAGCTCAATGACTTCCCGAGTTCGCTGTACCCATCCGCCGTTCAGGTGAGTCCCGCAGTCGGGACAGACCGCCACGGCATGCTCCACCCGCCGGGTAGGAGTCATGCGCTGGCGGGCGAAGCCATGGCGGCGCGGCTTTCTGGGCTCCTTTTTCTCCGGCGCTTGCCGGCTGGAGTGCGGCTGATTACCCGGCATCCCCGACGACCCGCGCCGGTTGGGACGGGATTCCAGAACCCCAATCCGCCTTTGCAAATCGGCAATGACTGCCCGCTGGCCGGCAATTATCTCCAGCAGAGTTTCGCCACTCGCCGCGTTCAGGTCTAGTTCAGTGTCCACCTCCCTGGTATGCCACAACTCCCCCGGCCATGCCAGCGTTTTTCCAACGGCTTTGAGCCAATTCACCTCATCAAGTCTGAACAGTTACGCCTTGTTTAGGTCGTTTTATCGTCGCCGGAGTTACGATATAATGAATTGCGAATTCATTTCACTCGGCCTGTATAAAGTAAAAACCGGCTCAGGATAAAGGAACCATTTCCGGCCATGAAGATATTTTTCGATGTGGACTACACCATCCTGGGCCTGGACGATAGCCTTCGTCCGGGCACCATCGAAACGCTGACCCAACTTAAAGAGGAAGGCAACGAGATTTACATCTGGTCAGGCATGGGGGAGCGATGGGAAGTGGTGGAAAAGCATAATCTCAAGCCCCTGATCAGCGGGGTCTACGAGAAACCGACCCACCATTTCCACGAGCGTTTGGACGAGTTGGGAGTTCCCTTCGAGCCAGAGTTCGTTATCGACGATTATCCCGAAATCGTTTCCGCCTTCGGCGGGGTTTGGGTGCCGCCCTACTTCTTCAAACGCAACTTCGACCAAGAGATGGACCGCATCTACCGCATTGCCCGCGATTTCATATCCACGGGAACTTCCGAAGACAAACAATACCGTGCCAAGGGTTCCACAGTACCTCTTTTTAAGGCAAAGCCATGCCCATAAAAGTGCTTCTGCCGGAGCTGTCCAGCAAGATCGCCGCTGGTGAAGTGGTGGAACGCCCGGCGTCGGTGGTCAAAGAGTTGGTGGAGAATTCTTTGGACGCGGGCTCCTCTCAAATCACCGTGGAAATCCAGGGCGGCGGCATCCAACAGATACGCATTACCGACGACGGCAATGGCATCCCCGCGGACCAGGTTGAGCTGGCCTTTCAACGCCACGCCACCAGCAAACTGGACAGTCAGGATCAACTGGACGCCGTGGGAACCCTGGGCTTCCGAGGGGAAGCCCTGCCTAGTATCGCCGCCGTATCACATCTTACCCTTACCAGCCGTCCAGCCAAAGCTGCCGCTGGGCGGACGTTGCAACTCAAATGGGGCGCATTCACCCACTCCGGCGCCCAGGGGTCGGCGGCGGGCACGTCGGTAACAGTTTCCGATCTTTTCGGCAACCTTCCCGCCCGCCGTAAGTTTCTGCGCACGACATCTACCGAAGCCTCCCGAGTCCAAGAGTTGGTGAGCCGCTATGCTCTTGCTTACCCGCAGACGCGGTTTCAGTTGACCGTTGACGGCAAGCAACAGTTGCTCACGCCCGGCAGCGGTATCCCCAAGGAAGCCTTGGCCGGTGTATATGGAGTGACCGTGGCGGAACAAATGCTGGAGGTGCACGGCGAGGATGACGAATCGGGATACCGGGTGGACGGATTCGTCAGCCCCCCTAGCCTGAACCGGGCCAACCGAACCCATATGACATTTTTTGTCAATCGCCGCTGGATTCAAAATCGGGTGCTATCGTTTGCCCTGGAAGAGGCCTACCACGGCCTTCTGCCGGAACGGCGCTACCCTCTGGCGGCGTTGAACCTGGATATCCCATTCAACCAAGTGGATGTCAATTCTCATCCGTCCAAGAGGGAGGTTCGGTTTCACCAGGAAGGCAAGGCCTTTTCAACGTTGCAAAGGGCGGTTCGGGCGGTCCTGGTGGCGGATTCTCCCGTCCCCCAGATGCGGCCTCCTTCTCCATCCCGGGGATTCGCGGCTGCCCCGGCCCCGTCGTTTTTCCCGCAGATCTCCTTCGGAGGGCAACGGGGCGGCGGCCAACCCGGCGGGATTCCTGGCGGCGTGCCTCAAACCGGACCGTACCCTTCCCAACCGGACCCCGTGAACTTGGACATGCCTAGGCCATTGTCGGCCGCTCTAAAGGTGGTCGGTCAGTTAAAGCTTACTTATATAGTCGCGGAAGGCTCCGAAGGTATGTTCCTGGTTGATCAACACGCGGCTCATGAGAGGGTGTTGTTTGACCGGTTGCGGCAGGGGGGCCAAAGGAAGGAAACCCAGTCGCAGCCTTTGTTGGACCCCGTTTCCGTGGAGTTATCACCGGCCCAGATCGATGTTCTTAAGGGTCATGGCGATTTTCTGGCGAACTACGGGTTCGACCTGGAGTATTTCGGCGACAACAGCTACCTGCTTAGATCTGTCCCCGCCATTCTTACCGCCAGAGACCAGGTTGACCCCGCCAAGTCGCTGGTTGACGTGCTAGACATGGTGGCCTTCGAGGGGTTGTTGCGGCAGCAAGAAGATGTCCTAGCGGCTTCAATCGCCTGCCACGCCGCCATCAGGGCTGGCAAGAGTCTGACCGAGGGGGAGATGAGTGGCCTGCTGGAACAACTGGAAGCTGCCGATAATCCCCACACCTGCCCCCATGGCCGCCCCACGATGATCCACTTCAGCTCCTACCACATGGAGCGGGAGTTCGGCCGCCGGTAGGGCGGTAGCTAGATCCCCCTCCTAACGACTCGAATCTTGGCTTGTTCCCCATGAGGCCCTAGATCAGCTTGTTGATGTCGCTAACGCTGATCACCAGAACGGCGCCCATGAGCAATATGAACCCGATGGCGTGGACCAGCACTTCCTTCTTATAGGCTATCCGCTTGCCCCGCCGCACCCATTCCAAGATGACAAACGCCAGCCGGCCCCCATCCATCATGGGAATAGGCAGGACATTCATAATGGCCAGGTTGAGGCTTAGGAAAGCGGTGATCAAAAGCCAGCCTACCAGCCCCAGTTGCTGAGTTGCTTCACCGGTGACCTGGGCTATTCCGATTGGGCCCGCAAGTTCCGGCGCGTCTCCTTGGGTGATGGCCGAGGAGATGTGATCCTCGACTACAACCATCATGTTCCAAGTGACCTCCAAGCCGCCGCCAACTGCTGTCCAAGGTGCAACGGACCGTTTTCCCACATAGGAGCTCTCTTTTGTGGAAATTCCGACCGACCATGAGTCATCTGATGGGTCAAGTTGGGGTTTGAGCCGTACGACGTTCTCTTTTCCCGACCGGAGCATGCTCCATTCCATATCGGATCCACTGCTGCCGTTTAAAGAGTTGGTCAGGTGTTCCGCAGTCTCGATTCGGAGCCCATCCGCACGGGCGACGATATCTCCTGGCTGAAGACCGGCCGCCGCTGCCGGAGATCCGGCCGTCACTTGTTCCACCACGACTTGCCCGACAGTTATTGGCCGGGGAATCATGAACAGGGCGGCGAAGATGACGATTGGGATGATAGCGTTCATCATGGGGCCAGCCGCCAATACTAGGAGCCGGGCGCCAACCCCTTTGCCGGCCAGGCTGCCGGGCACAGCCGGGTTGGTGTCCCCGGCCATTCGGACAAACCCGCCGATAGGCAAAAGGTTAACCGAATAAAGCACATCCGCCAAGATGAAGTGATCGCTCCCCACGGCCCTGACCTTGCCCTCGTGCTTAAGGTAATCGGCCTGCTCCGGCTGCTCGTTGGTCCCCGGCCGGCCGCGCCTGCTGTTCCCTGGCAGGATCCGCCTGCGGGCCGGGCTTGAAGCCTCCACAACTCGGGCGACCAGGTTTCCATGGGCGTCTTGGGTGGACCTGACTTTGACCCGGGCGCCAGGATGAGGTGGTACCCAAAAACTAGACAGGTGGCTAAGAGAGAGTCCAGCTCCTAAAATACCGGCAGCGGTTGCTGTTGGGGAGGAGAAGGACATGAGGCAGACGAGGAAGAAACACAGCCCAGCGTTCAAGGCCAAGGTGGCCCTGGCCGCTCTTCAAGGGGAAGAGACCATCGCCCAGTTGGCCAGCCGATTTGAGGTCCATCCCAGCCAGATTCACGCTTGGAAAAGGGCCCTGTTAGAAGGAGCTCCGGAGCTATTTGCCGACAACCATAAATCCCAGGAAAAGGCCAAAGAAGCTCAAATTGACCAACTCTACCGGCACATCGGCCAGCTGAAGGTGGAACGCGATTTTTTGTCGGAAAGGTCCGGTCTATGAATCGCAGCCTGCGGCAGGCCATGATCGACCGAGGCCATAAGCAACTGTCCCTGGTCCGTCAGTGTACACTGCTGAACATCAGCCGAGCCTCAGTGTACTACCGGCCAGTCTCGACCAGAGCAGAAGACCTGGAGTTGATGGCTCGGATGGACCGTCAGTATTTGAAGACGCCCTTCTACGGTTCCAGGAGGATGAAGGCCTGGCTGCTGGCAGAGGGCTACCTAGTACTGAGTCAAACTTGTTTTAGATGGTGATGTGAGGGAGTGACCGATCGCGCTATGCTGGTGGGCAGACAGTGTTGATGGGGGTGGCGGTGATGGTCAGGGAAAAATACCCAGTCCGGCTGACTTCGGAAGAACGGGAAAATCTCCAACGCCTGGTACGCGGCGGGAAGAGCCCAGCTCGGATGACCATCCGGGCGCGGATTCTGCTCAAGACCGGCGACGGTTGGCCGGCTCCCCGGGTGGCCGAAGCCCTCGATGTGGTGGAGGGCACGGTGTACCGGATCAAGCGGCGGTTTGTCGAGGATGGGTTGGAAGGGGCCCTATGGGAGCGCACCCAAGCCCATCGGTACCGAAAGTTGGACGACCGGGGTGAGGCTCACCTGGTCGCGCTGGCCTGCAGCCCAGCCCCGGAGGGGCATGACCACTGGACCCTGCGCCTGTTGGCTGGCAAGGTGGTCGAGTTGGGGTTGGCGTCCTCCATGTCCCATGAAGGGGTGCGCCAGCGGCTCAAAAAAACGCTCTCAAGCCGTGGCAGAAGAAAGAGTGGTGCATCCCCAAGGTGAGCGCCGACTTCGTGGCGCACATGGAGGAAGTGCTGGACTTATACGAGGAGCCGTATGACCCGCGAAGGCCGGTGGTCTGCTTTGACGAGACCTCCACCCAGTTGTTGGCCCAGACGCGGCCGGCTCTGCCGCCCCGGCCCGGAATTCCGCTGCGGCAGGACTACGAGTATCGGCGCGAGGGCACACGGAACCTGTTCCTGACCTGTGAGCCGCAGGCCGGGTGGCGGCACGTGGCGGTGACCCAACGGCGCACGATGGAGGACTTTGCCCAACAGATGCGATGGCTGGTGGACGAGGCCTATCCGGAGGTCGAGGTGGTCCGGGTCGTCCTGGACAACCTGAACACTCACCGCATGGCGTCGCTGTACGAGGCGTTCCCGGCGGCAGAGGCCCGGCGGATTGCCAAACGGCTGGAGTTCCACTACACCCCCAAGCACGGGAGTTGGTTGAATATGGCGGAAATCGAGTTCAGCGTACTGTCCCGCTCCTGCCTCAGACAGCGACTCCCCGACGAGGAAGCTCTCGGGCGGGAGGTTCAGGCCCTGGTTACGGAGCGCAACACCGCCCAAGCTACCATCAACTGGCGCTTCAATACCCATGACGCCCGAACCAAACTGCACCGCCTCTATCCCTTTGATTCCAAACATGACTGAGTACTAGTGAGCCGAAGCAAGGTTCGAAGGCTGATGCGGTTGATGGGCCTGGAAGCCATCTATCGGCGTCCCAACACTAGCAAGCCAGCTCCGGGACATCGGGTCTATCCCTACCTGCTGAAGGGAGTGGATGTTAATCGGGTCGACCAGGTCTGGGCGGCGGACATTACCTACATTCCCATGGCTCAGGGCTTCCTGTACCTGGTGGCCATCATGGACTGGCACAGCCGGCATGTGCTGGCCTGGAAGCTCTCCAACACCATGGACACGGACTTCTGTGTGACGGCGTTGGAGGCAGCATTGGGCAAGGGACGGCCGGAGGTCTTTAACACGGACCAGGGGGCACAGTTCACCAGTGATGCCTTTACCCAGACGTTGGAGGAGCGGGGCATTCGGGTCAGCATGGATGGTAAAGGTAGGTACCTGGACAACATCTTTGTGGAGCGGTTGTGGCGGAGCATCAAGTATGAGGAGGTGTATCTGAAGGCATACCAGACTGTCGCAGAAGCCCGAGTTGGGATCAACGCTTACCTGGAGTTCTACAACCGGCGGAGACTTCACCAGTCTTTGGGCTATCGAACCCCAGCACAGGTGTACCAAAAGGGCCAGGCAGAAAAGAGGGTAGCAGCTCAAGAACCAGGGCTGACATCGGGCTTGGTGAAACCTAGCGTAGGGGCGGGAGACTCTCTTAATTTAGCCCTCAGGCTGTCTTAATCATTGGGTCCACCTTACTAGAAACGCCGCTTGTCGTGTTGGACAACCCAACGGGGATGATCAACACTCCTAATAGCGACGCCTTTGGTCACTGTCTAGAGTACGCTTTCTGCGACAGCCCGATGCTATTGATACGGCAACTCCTAGAACCGGTGCGGACCCTAATTATGAAGACCATGATGGTTTCCCATCGCTGATCGCTGCCCTAACCACCGAACGTGAAGACAAGTACGAGATCATATCTCTCCTTATATCCTCCGGCGCAAATATTCAGCAGAGGGGCATAAATGACTTCACTCCGCTCCACTGGGCGGCTGCCAAAAACGACCCGGGAGCGATAAATTTGCTACTCCCACGGCGCCGACCCCAGCACAAAAACAGGTGTTGTGAGGCGGACCCATAAATTCGGACAGGTAGCCCAAGTGAGAGTCCTGCTCCTAAAATAAGCGCAGCTGTGGCTGTGAAGGAGAGTGGGACATGTCGAAAGAATGGAGGAAGCACGGCCCGTCATTCAAGGCCAAGGTGGCCTTGGAGGCGGTGAAAGGTGAACTGACGGTGGCCCAACTGGCGGCCCGGTACGAGGTTCATCCCGGCCAGATCCACGGCGCCAACGTCAATTGGTCCGAGAATAACGGCCTCGTGGTCGACTACGAATTGGAAGACCAGCTTCATCAGACCCTGATCCGGAACATCGACGAAGGCGCGCTCCACTTGGTCTCGACCGGGACCAGGTCCGAGACCAAGTGGAGCGCGCCACCAGAGGCCTCTGCACCTTCCACTTCCCCCACCTGGTGGGAGAGGCGAAAGAATCGGCAATCACCCATGTGGTTAACGAGGTAACGGGACTTGGGCCCATAGAACCGTTGATTCGCGATCGCTCCATATCGGAGGTAATGGTCAATGCCCCCGATGAGGTCTACTACGAGCGAGACGGCATCATCCATCAAAGCAATGTCGCGTTCAGAGATCAGGCGCATATGCTTCGAATCATCGACCACATAGTCGTGGAAACCGGCCGGCATGTGGATGAAGCGTCGCCCATGGTGGATGCCCGCTGGCGGGACGGGTCCCGGGTGAATATCGTCATCCCACCACTGTCTCCCAAGAGTCCGGTGATAACCATTCGAAAATTCGACGGCGACCGTTTTTCTATGCCCGACTTGATCAGCACGAGCACATTGTCCGGTGAGATGGCCATATTCTTACAAGGGTGCGTCCAAGGGAAACTTAACGGAATAATATCCGGCGGCACCGGCAGCGGAAAGACCACCTTTTTGAACGCATTATCCGCTTACATGCCCAGCGGGGAGCGGATCGTAACCGTGGAAGACCCCCTTGAGTTGATGCTCCAGCAGCGCCATGTGATCTCACTTGAGGCCCGCCCCCCTTCCGCGGAAGGGGGGCGCAATCAGCCAGCGTGATTTAGTGCGAAACGCATTGCGCATGCGTCCAGACCGCATAATAGTGGGCGAGGTCAGCGGCACCGAGGCATTTGACATGCTGCAGGCAATGAACACGGGCCACGACGGATCGCTCTCCACCGTGCACGCCAACTCGCCTCGCGAAGCTTTGTCCAGGATAGAGAACATGGTGCTTATGGCGGGGTTCGACTTGCCCGTCCGGATGATCCACGAACAGGTGGCCTCCGCGCTTGACTTTATAGTCCAGGTTTCCCGGCTGCTGGACGGGACCAGGAAGGTCATTCAGGTGTCGGAAGTCGCGGGTATGGAGGGAGACATGGTCTCCCTACAGGAAATTTTCCGATTCGAACAGACCGGAGTGGACCGGGACGGGCGGGTGGAGGGTAATTTGCGGCCCACCGGCATCCGGCCGGAGTTCGCCGACCGGCTGCAATCCCGCGGGGTTGACGTGCCCGCCAATCTCTTTGACGCCGCGAGGTGGGTCTAATGGATCCGATGTTCCTGCTAATCGCGCTGACCATTTCTGGGTCGGTAGGATTGTTGATCTTTGTCGCCTACCAGCGGCTGGGCAATCGAACCCTGGCCGTTGCCAGTCCGTCTGCCAAAGACGCTGTAGACATGAGTCTCAGCAGCGTCTCTCCGCTCCAGCGCCGCCGGCGAAGCTTTCCTCTGGCCAACATGTTCCCCCTCTCTAGAGAGTCGGAAGAACGGATAAATCTGGAATTGGAACGGGCCGGTTGGCCGCTTCGTGTGCGGGAATACTTGTCTCTGCGCCTGATGAGTGCGTTCGTTGGCGGAGTGGTAGGAGTCGTTCTGATGGCGAGCTTCACCTCCTCCTGAGGTGCTCAGGCTACCCATCATATTGTTGATGGTGCTGGCCGGGTGGATGGCTCCTCGCTTTCGTTTGTCCGGCGCCCGCAAGAAACGATTAAAACAGATCGAAGCTCAACTTCCGGAAACGCTGCTAAACATCGCCAAGTCAATGCAGGCGGGATCGGGGCTGATGCAGGCGCTGTCCCACGTGGGCGACGAGACGCCGGCGCCCCTGGGGCCGCAATTCCAGCGCACCGTTCGGGAGTTGCACATGGGCGCCGAAGCCGATGTTGTATTCAAAACCTTGGGAGAGCGCTGCGGCTCTAAAGATGTGGACATCGTGGTGACAGCCATCGTGATCCAAAAGACCACGGGCGGCAACCTTTCGGAGATTCTCATGAACGTGGCCAACACCGTGCGGGAGCGGGAACATCTGAAACAGGAGGTTGCCACGTTGACCGCCAGTGAGCAGTTGACCGGCACCCTGATCGCGATAATTCCCATCTTGGTAGTGGTGGGATTCATTTTCCTAAACCCAGACTACAAGGGCTTGCTCTTCGGAACAACCATCGGTCGGATAGCGCTGGCGATAGGCATCACGCTAGAGATAATTGGTTACATGCTAATCAAAAAGTTGACCCAGATCGAGGTTTAGGAGAGCAGTATGTTGTTTGTCATTGCCTTGGTCGTCTTCGCCGCCGTAACTATGGGGGCATGGGCGGTAGTGATGCCCCGAGAGAACATCTTCCGCCGGCGGATCCGCGCGGAGTCTTTCCGGGAGCAGGTCAGGGAAATAGAGCTGGAAAGCAATGTGGCCCGCAGGGTAGGGGCGCCCTTGGACCGCAAAGCAGGCGATGCGCTTGCTAGGTTGGTCCCCCAGAACTCCCTTCGGCGCCTAGAAACTCGGACGGAAACCCCGATTCTCCCCAAGTCGTCGTTTTTTAGCGACGATTAGCGATGTAACAGTGGGTTCCTAAACGGTATTACAGACACTATCATGCCACATAAGACTCTAATACGTCTGTCTGGCGTAGCGCGAAACCCGGCCAATGGCTTTCCGGCCAGACCTCTAGAACACATGTTGGTGATGGCCGTTGAGCCGATGACCTTGCCCCTTTATCTGGCTTTCTGGGCCGGGTTAGTGCTCTTTGGCGGGCTGGTCTTGTTCTACATGATGCTGGCCAAGCCCGATGCCTCGCCCGTCTTGCTGATCATGATGAGCGCTATGGGAAACTGTTCAGAGTTGAGGGGAAGTGAGCAACCGGCGGCATTCCAGGAGGGGATTGAGACCTCTGGCCCGCCAGGTGCCAAAGAGGGATGCCAAGGTCATCTTGCTGTCGGCGCCCTGCCCTGAGCGGGCGCCGCCGCTGATCTTGCGACTGGTTACCAGATGCCGCAGGCTCCGCTCGGCGGCGTTGTTGTCTGAGGGCACGGCTGGGTCCGACACGAAGACAAACAGTTCCTTGATGAACCGTTCCATGCGCCGGCAGAGCTTGGCCTGAACCGCCAGGGGATCTTTAAGTCCGAATCCACCGATGGACCCGGATGGAGGGCGTGAGGACAGCGGAAGAGGGGGGAGGGAGTTGCAGGCGCGATGATCCGGGCTCGAATTTGGGTAGACGGGAGGTTGGCGGGCGGTCGCAGGCGCTTTTGGGGGCGCCGATGGCGGTCTGCAGTGGCTGTGCTGAGCGAGATGGCGGGATAGGACACGGGAAGAGGCGCTCGCGGACCGGGACTGGCGCGAGTTTGCCGGGACGTTCAGTTGGCCGGATGGCGGGTCAGTTGCAGACGGGTCGTCAGGCTGGGAGTGGCAGGGCGCGCAGCCGGGCCAGGGCGCGACTGAACTGGGTTTCCCAAGGCCAGCGCTGGGGCAGATGCAGGGTGAGGCGGCGCGCCGAGCGGGTGAGCCGTCCGGCCAGGGAGAAGAACCGTCGCCTGAGGGTCTTGGTGGTCACGATCTGCTCGCCCAGGCCGATGCGCGCGGTCCAGCGGGCCAGGTTGTGGGCCATCACCTGGACGGCCAGCCAGGCGCCGTTGGCGGCGAAGCGGCCGGACGGCATGTGGTTCAACCCGACGCCGTACTTGAGGTTGCGTATCGCATTCTCGATCTCGGCGTGGCGGCGGTGGTCGGCCTCCAGTTCCAGGGTCTCTCCGTCCCGGTCGGTGATGAAGCCGTGATAACTGTAGGTGGCGAAGAGGGCCAGTTGGGAACCGGGGGTCGGCTGCACCCGCCGGACGATGAGCCGCACCGGCGCGGCGTCCGGCTCACTCTGGAAGGGGGTATAAGTCGTCTCGGCCACAGCGGCCGCGCCGTCCATTCAGTAGGGAATCGGCGTCCAGGCAGCTTCGGGTATGGCCTCGATGAGATTGCGCAGGCTTTTGTGCTGGCGGATGGTGATGGAGAAGCGCACGTCCAGCTTGCGGCAGACGGCGACCACGGCGTGGGTATAGAAGCCGCTGTCGGCCCGCAGGGTGATCTGCCCGCTGGCGCCAGCGTAGCGCACCCGCCCCACCGTCTCCCGCAGGAAGTGGGCGGCCCCGCGGGCGGTGTTGGCGCGGCCCTCGCGCAGCCGGGACATCAGCACGTCGCCGGCGCCGGCGGCGACGGCCAACAGCGGGTGATAGCCCCAGGCGCCGGTGTAGCCGTGGTGGCGGGCGCCCTCCTTGGCCAGTCCGTAGGTCTCGCAGATCGTCGAATCAAGGTCGATGGTAAATGGTGCGTCGCCGGGTCCGGCTCCGGCCTGCCAGGCCCGGGCCAGCAACTCGCGGCTCACCCGGTCCAGTTGGCGGACGTGGCCCCAGCGAAAGCTGCGCAGGAAGGCGCCCAGGGTGGAGGGCGCCTTGAGCACACTGCCCAGGGTGCAGGCTGTCCCGCCGGCGCGCAGCGCATCGGCGTCGTCGATGCAGTCGCCGCCCGCCAACGCAGATGCCACCAGCGTCATCATCTTGTCACCGGTGTTGGCTCGGCCTGGGGCCCGGCCCAGGTCCAGGCGCCGGTCAACCAGTTGGGAAAGGCCGAGGTGCAAGGCCAAGGTGGCGGGAAGGAGCAGGCCGGCATTGTTGACCAGGCGGTGGTCGTCGAAGGTGATGTGGATGCGGTCGAGGTGGTTGCGTGGTCGCATCTATTGGGTGCTCCTTGTTTCTGGTCGGTTTTCTGTTATAAAACCATTATCCCAGATTCAGAGGAGCACTTCCTTCCCTATCCGCCCTGTCGCGACACGCCCTCTATCGGTGGATTCGGGTTAAGGAAAGGCCGCGCCAAGACCATTAGTTTCTCTTCCAGCATTAGCTGGGTGCGATGGCCTGGCTGGGCTCGGGGAAGGACCGAGGCCTTGGCCTCCGTGTAGACCTGGTGAACCGCCTCGGCCCACTGAGCCAGCCCAGCGTCTTCTGGGTACAACCCTTTCAGGTCATGGATATCCCGCAGCAGATGAGCCCAGCACCGTTGCTTCAGGCCCGGGTAGTGGTTATAGGCCGCGTAGAAATCACTGACCAACACTCCGCTGAAGGAGGAATCCAGCACCTCATCCACCACCCCCTTATCCCGACCCCGACGCAGGAAGTATCGTTCGCTGGGAGTGCTGAAGGTCCAAACATAGCCGTTGCTCCCGTCCTGGCGCCAGCCGGTTTCGTCGCCCTGCACCACGGGACTGGCGCGGACTTGCTCGAGCGCCTCTCGCACCGCCGTCTCAGCCTGACGGGCTACTCCATGGACGGCCTGGACGATGGCGCCAACACTCAGGTGCAACTGATGGACGCTCTCCAGGTACCATTGGATGATTCTTATGGGCAACCGTCCCTCCTCCCGCAGGGTCACCATCAGGCTTACCAGATTGACCCCCAGTCGCTGCTGGCCCAGAACCACCCCCTGCAGGGCCTCTTTGGGCAGCCGGCGCCGCTGGCATACCGGACAGATGCGGGCTACCAGGGCGTGCTCGGTCACTTCTACCGGAGCCACCGGTAGCTCAATGACTTCCCGAGTTCGCTGTACCCATCCGCCGTTCAGGTGAGTCCCGCAGTCGGGACAGACCGCCACGGCATGCTCCACCCGCCGGGTAGGAGTCATGCGCTGGCGGGCGAAGCCATGGCGGCGCGGCTTTCTGGGCTCCTTTTTCTCCGGCGCTTGCCGGCTGGAGTGCGGCTGATTACCCGGCATCCCCGACGACCCGCGCCGGTTGGGACGGGATTCCAGAACCCCAATCCGCCTTTGCAAATCGGCAATGACTGCCCGCTGGCCGGCAATTATCTCCAGCAGAGTTTCGCCACTCGCCGCGTTCAGGTCTAGTTCAGTGTCCACCTCCCTGGTATGCCACAACTCCCCCGGCCATGCCAGCGTTTTTCCAACGGCTTTGAGCCAATTCACCTCATCAAGTCTGAACAGTTACCGCTATGGTGCTGGCGTTGACCGCCGGCTGCCCCTATGTGATCTTGCTGCGGCGGATGCGGCAAAGGCAAATGGTTATCACCAAAGCTTTGCCGAACGCTCTAGACTTGCTGGTGACCTGCCTGGAGTCAGGGCTTGGCAGCGACGCCGCCTTTGGCAAAGTCGCCGACAGGAGCACCGGGCCTCTAGCTGATGCGTTTAACCTGTACCTTCGGCAGGTGGGCCTGGGACGGAGCCGGCGGGAGGCGCTGAGCCATATAGCGAACCGCACCGGAGTACGTGACCTGGTCCGGCTCGCCTCCGCGGTGACGCAGGCGGAGGCTGTGGGTAGTAGCCTGGGTGATGTTCTCCGGTTGCAGGCCGCCGACCTCCGGTTGGCCCGGAAACAGAGGGCCGAACAAGCCGCCCATAGGGCGCCGGTCTTGATGACTATTCCGCTCGTCGCTTGTTTCGTCCCGGCAATGGGTATCGTTGTGATAGTACCGACGATCATCAGTCTGCTCGATTTCGTCAACGCATTGTAGGGGTGGATAACGCGAATGAGAGAAGTATCGATCAATTCATCTGAAAACCTGCTGTGCCGGGCAGAAGTGGCGGAGAACCTCTGGAACCGGGGGTGGGGTCTGCTGGGCCGCCGGGGGCTTCCCGCGGATCGAGGTCTCTGGATCAAGTCATGTAACTCCGTTCACACCGCCGCGATGAGGTTCCCTGTCGATTTAGTCTACCTGGCCGAAGACGGTACGGTGGTGAAGACCTGCTCGCAAATGCGGCCATTCCGGCTTTCACTGGGCGGCCGGAATGCATGCAGCGTTATTGAGTTGCCCGCGGGGTCGTTACATCGTACGCGGGTCAAGGTGGGTCAGAAGCTGGTGTTTGCGCCTATCAGCAAAAAGGCAACGGACACCTCCGGCGGGGATCAAGTGAAATGGTTAGGACCGATAGCAGCTCCCCAGATGTCCCGGTTCTTCGCCTGGCTGAGGCGTAGTGGAGTGACGATTACCGGAATCAAGCCCAGCGGAGCGAATCATAATGGTTCACAATTTAACTCGGGCCGCGAGGCTCGGCAGGTGAGAAAGGCATGAGCAGCAAAATCATGAGCAACGGAATAGAGAACGTGCACCGGTTTGTGGATCCATTCGGGCGCTTCATGGCGAGGGGGTTTGGCCTGCCAGCATTGCTGGGACTCGGCTCAAGGGCGGGCAAGCAGTTGCTGGATTGGTCGGTGTTCGGCCCGCTAAGGCTTGGTATGAGGCTACTGCGGCAGCTAAAGTTGTCGATGGTAAATCTGCTGGAACTCGTGGCGCGGGGTATACGGAGCGCCGGCCGCACCCTCCAAGAAGTGTTTCTGTTTTGGCCGATGAGGGCCTGCATGCTACTCCTGGAGCGCTTAAAGCGTTCGGTGCAAGCGGTGGTAAATACCTGCCGACATTTGATAGAACTGGTGGAGCAGGGTATTCGAAGGGCCATCCGCCGGCTAGTGGAACTGTTTGTGTTTGCGCCGATAAGGGCCTGCCGGCATTTGATGGAACTGGTGGCGCAGGGTATTCGAAGGGCCACCCGCCGGCTAGTGGAACTGTTTGTGTTTGCGCCGATAAGGGCCTGCCGGCTGGTCCTTGAGAAGGGGCAGCGTTTGGCGCAGGCAGCGGGCCGAGCCGGAATGGACCTGCTGGATTTGTCTGTGCTACGTCCGGCGAGCGCTGCCAAGAGGATTATGGCCAAGTGGATGCGGGTTGTTGACGGATGGTTTGCTAACAACCAAAAGGAAGTAGAGCCAACCTTCGACATCAGGTCGATTGGCGGACCACGGGCAGCACAACAAATTGTTGAAAACGCGACCGTTCTGATTACCAGCGGTCAGTTCCGAGGTCCCTCATTCCAGGTGGGAGAACAACCTTTGATCATCGGTTCCGGCGACGCCTGCGACATCTTGCTTCCTGATGCTGAGGGTGTCCCGGAAGAGCACCTATGCATCTGGCGAAGAGATGGAAGGCTCATGTTGCACCACTTGGCCCCCGGTGTAGAGACTATTGTAGCCGGGAACGCCGTAGACTGGGCCTCGCTTGGAGATGGGGAAGAGGCTTGGTTTGGCCCGTTCTTGCTACGATTTTCCATCGCCGCCCCGCAGCAAGAACAAGACCCTGAGATGATGGACTCCGAAATGATGGCTGCGAGCGCAGCCGCCGTATAGAGCGCCGGGGCGCCAGGAGCCACTTGACCAAAGAGCTTGAGAATTGGCATCCGCAAAGTGCGGGAATGAAACTGGAAGCTACAGTAAAATAAGCCCCGTTGAACGTTTCCCTGTAGTGCTCTGGTTTTCGTTCCCGCCTTTGCAACATTCCTGAAAACCCGAAACGCGTCCTTGGTGCGGCGAGAGAAGGAGGAATAGCGTGGAAATCAATAACCAGACGATTTCGGTGCATACTCCACCAAGAGAGATCACTGAATCTTTGATAGATGAATATAAGAAATGGTACGGCATCCGGCAAAATGAGGCGATACAACGAATTCGAGATGATATCAACCGGGATTCCCCAGATCAAACCACCTTTCCTGGATATAGCTCCCGCGGGGATACCGCCAAATATAATCCCGCATTCCAAGAGCGTCAAATGCGGTCTGATGCGGCCTGATTCACTCAAAGTCCCCGCTTTCATTGGGCAACCACTGTACTGCCAAGCGTAAAAGCCCCAAACCGCTGGTCTACGCCCAAGTCTCGCCCTTGGGAAGCTCTTTTGCCCTGTGCGACCCCGTAACCGTAACCAATCCCGACGCTCCTAAAGTGGACTAGCCAGGAGCCAGCCTAAGCCGACCAATTCGTTCCAGTATCCCGCCTAGCATTTCCCGGCTCACCAGCACCTCAGCAAGCTGAAACACCAGCCTTCCGGCATGGCGCACCAACCGTCCTCCAGTCTTGATCATCCTGGTCTGCAGACTGGTCAACGACCAGTGCTTCATTGCCTCCGGTAAGGCTAGCCTTCTCATGGAGTTGCCCAAGTTGTAAGCCAGTACGAACAACTCCAGCCTGACCTGATTGGCCACGAACTTGTGGCAGGACAACCTGGTCCAGTTCAGGGCGTACTTGCCTTCTTTTATCCATTGCTCCGCCGTGCCTCGGCCATTGTAAAAGCGGACTATCCCGATGTTTGGATAGCTCAGATTGGTGACTATGAAGCCCACTCTGGGAAACAGTTCTCCCTGGCGCCACTCCACCTTAGAGACCACTCTCCGAGCAACGTTCCAGCTCTGGGCCTGGTAGACGAAGTCATGATAGGAGACGATGGGCTTCGGGGAAAGCCACTCCGTAGGCCGTATCAGCCGGGGCGCTATCTCCCGCTGCAGCACCTGGTTGGACCGCAGCCTGATGGCGTAGCCGATGTTTCTTGCTTCCAGATAATCGTATATCTCCGGCTTGGCGAAGGCGGCGTCAGCACGAAACAGCAGCCTGACCGCTGCTGTCAAATAACGCTCCACCACCGGATCAAGGACTTCTTGCCAATCATCGGCACTGGGGACGTTGCCTGACCGTAGCTTAGCTGCTTCACAATCCCCGAACTGGTTGAACAGAAAGAGAGGGTGATAGCAGACGCATTCAAAGTGGCCGTTATAGGCTGCTCCCTCCTGCTGGCCGTGCACTGGACTCTCGGAACTGTCCATATCCAGGATTACTCGCCGGTGTAGGGTATGGGCCATAGCTCGTTCCACCCACTGGGTATTTATTCGTGCCAGCCCCTTCAGGTTGTCCTCTTGGGTCAGGAACTCCGTCTCGAACCGGCCCATCTCACTGGTGCTGGCTCCTTTCCGCTCCGAGCCTTGCCATCCCACGATCACTCGCATGGCTGGGTCTTGGGAAAGGCGCACTGCGTCATTGGTGTCGTCGTAGCCGGCCAAGCGGCTGTAGATCGACTGTCTTAGCAGCGGAACCAGGTGGTGAAGGATATTGCGTCCGGTACGGCTTTCCTGGAGGTAGTCCTCAGCGATTTCGGTAAGGCCCAAGGCATCATCAAACTCTCGAAAGGCAAGAAGGCCAGCGTTGGAGGTGATGGTTGAGCCGTGAAATTCCAGGCGGACTTTGGGGTTGAATTGGAGCCGGAGAGGGGCTTTTTCGCCGTCACCCATCAGGTGCCTCCATGATGCCTACGGCATCTTACTGCAAAGTGACATATCATGGAGTTATTATAGCTGGGAACACGCAAAAAGGGCCATAATTAGACGATGGTTGAAAGACATCGACGAATTACTGAGAAAGCTTTTTAGCCATATGGGAAATGTGGGATCAAAGAGTTCAAGATCAAGACGGGTTGGAGATTGCGGTGGCCGTCATTGAAAACCTCGCGCCATGACGTATATCCCTCCGAGTAATCCAGAAGATAACCGGACCCCGCCTAGGTTTTAAGTGGGACTCTGCCCCGATCAGGGCTGCGCCATATCAGTGGACCGGCTTCAGCCGCTGTGCTCTCCTCATCCAGCAACGAACACGCTAACTCCTCAACTTCGAATTCTTTGCCCCTCTCTGACCCCGCGCTAGTCACCGCTAATACGCCAAGCTGATCAAGGCGCCCGCCGCCGTGGCTCCACGCAGCCTTTGCGACGCACTGGCAACTAAAGCTGCGCAACAAAAACTACGCTATGCTTGGCGTTAAAGTAGGCGCCGCCAATCGGTCTGAAGCAGCTCTTCGTGGCGATGAAGGCCGGGCTTGGGCAGGAACAGGTGTATGGGTAAGGGGAAGTCTGTTTAATACGGCTACCGGGGTTCAGAGTGCCGGCGCCGGCATGCAGCAGCGACGGCGAGGCCGCCAAAGATGATGAAGAATCGTGAGATAAAGGGGTGCCGGCAAGGCCGGGGAGCAAGCGGATCAGGCGCCATTTGCAGTGGCAACCCCGGCCATGCCGGATTCGAGGCTAATACAAGAGACTTCGAAAAGTGAATGTCGAGTTCAACGGAAACAATCACGATTAGGTCGAAACGTCTATTTCTCTACGTCTCTCTTGAAGATCTCTACGGCCGTCCGATGTTCGCACCAGCCTTTTATGGCCGAAGACCGGCTCTTGGCGCCTTCGCATCTACACCGGCCGTTCTCAACCAGGAAGTCGCCAACTTTGTCGCCGTCAACCGTGTAGTTATTCTTCACGATTTGGATTCGGTGTACCGAACCGATTGCGACGAACTCTCGTGCCTTAACCAACCGCTCATGTATCTCTTCGATCTGGAGGAGTTTCTTCTGTCCCATGCTTCCGCCTTGGGAGAAGCCGGCTCTACCGATTCTTCGGGAGCTTCCTGATGCACAGTGCTGTTGCCATTCTCAGGGCTATTGCCATTCGCAGTGGTAAGCTGCTCTAGATCTTGCATTCTTTAACGCCTCCATCAAGTCTTTTTGTGACTGCTGTCTCACATCTCGAGAGGGAATTACGAGGATGAGGACGCAATTACATGTCCCACACGGTAGCATGACGTGCGGGTATCTCAACGGGCAGTTTGGTGACTATCGCCTGGCAATAGGTGACGATTTGTTCCCGCACCAATCCGGTAGTGGGGATTGCCTCAAATACCGTCGACTTGGTGGAAAAATAGCCGCCCTGTATGGAATGGGATTTGTGCCTGTTCCCGGAGGTTTCACCGAATTTTAGAGATTGTCGTGGGCTAACCCGTCATTGAACGTCAGGTGCGATTCGTCGAGGTTGTGGCGGAATTCTCAACAGAGAGGGCGGTTCCAGCAGATGGGAATCTAGAATACCAATGATGTGGCAAACCGCAAACGAGTTCATTGATGAGATGAACCGTTGGGCTGACGTAAAACAACAGAAGAATCGGTCAGTTAAGCCGATCGAGTGAGGGGCCAGAGGGAAGGTGGGTCGAACGCTGGACCCGTCGCCGGCCTAGCGGGGGTGGAAGATGGAGTCCTCTCCTGGCATATCTTTATTTGCTGCCGCGGTTTGGCCGGTCTTGTTTCGCCCCCAGGAGAAGAACGGGACGGAAACCAGGGCGAATGCAGCAGTCCCCAAGCCCAATTTGGCCAAAAAGCTGCGCCGGGACTCGCCCTTGGATTCTGAAGGTGAATTTTCGACTGCCACGTTGCGCTCCTATCGGGGCTTTGGCCCTTGCTTGGGCCGTTGTGCGTTGAGATCGTCGACCCTTAGGCAGCAGGCCGGCGCGGATTTTCCCGGGTCTGCGTGGGAATTTCCAAATATCATTCTACCTGATAAATTCTAATTACATAAGGCTAGGTTGCAACCAGTAACTGTTCAGACTTGATGAGGTGAATTGGCTCAAAGCCGTTGGAAAAACGCTGGCATGGCCGGGGGAGTTGTGGCATACCAGGGAGGTGGACACTGAACTAGACCTGAACGCGGCGAGTGGCGAAACTCTGCTGGAGATAATTGCCGGCCAGCGGGGAGTCATTGCCGATTTGCAAAGGCGGATTGGGGTTCTGGAATCCCGTCCCAACCGGCGCGGGTCGTCGGGGATGCCGGGTAATCAGCCGCACTCCAGCCGGCAAGCGCCGGAGAAAAAGGAGCCCAGAAAGCCGCGCCGCCATGGCTTCGCCCGCCAGCGCATGACTCCTACCCGGCGGGTGGAGCATGCCGTGGCGGTCTGTCCCGACTGCGGGACTCACCTGAACGGCGGATGGGTACAGCGAACTCGGGAAGTCATTGAGCTACCGGTGGCTCCGGTAGAAGTGACCGAGCACGCCCTGGTAGCCCGCATCTGTCCGGTATGCCAGCGGCGCCGGCTGCCCAAAGAGGCCCTGCAGGGGGTGGTTCTGGGCCAGCAGCGACTGGGGGTCAATCTGGTAAGCCTGATGGTGACCCTGCGGGAGGAGGGACGGTTGCCCATAAGAATCATCCAATGGTACCTGGAGAGCGTCCATCAGTTGCACCTGAGTGTTGGCGCCATCGTCCAGGCCGTCCATGGAGTAGCCCGTCAGGCTGAGACGGCGGTGCGAGGGGTGCTCGAGCAAGTCCGCGCCAGTCCCGTGGTGCAGGGCGACGAAACCGGCTGGCGCCAGGACGGGAGCAACGGCTATGTTTGGACCTTCAGCACTCCCAGCGAACGATACTTCCTGCGTCGGGGTCGGGATAAGGGGGTGGTGGATGAGGTGCTGGATTCCTCCTTCAGCGGAGTGTTGGTCAGTGATTTCTACGCGGCCTATAACCACTACCCGGGCCTGAAGCAACGGTGCTGGGCTCATCTGCTGCGGGATATCCATGACCTGAAAGGGTTGTACCCAGAAGACGCTGGGCTGGCTCAGTGGGCCGAGGCGGTTCACCAGGTCTACACGGAGGCCAAGGCCTCGGTCCTTCCCCGAGCCCAGCCAGGCCATCGCACCCAGCTAATGCTGGAGGAGAAACTAATGGTCTTGGCGCGGCCTTTCCTTAAAGATCCCCTGGCGGTTCAGGCCAAGCTCTGCCGGCGCATGGAACGGTTCATCAAGGAACTGTTTGTCTTCGTGTCGGACCCAGCCGTGCCCTCAGACAACAACGCCGCCGAGCGGAGCCTGCGGCATCTGGTAACCAGTCGCAAGATCAGCGGCGGCGCCCGCTCAGGGCAGGGCGCCGACAGCAAGATGACCTTGGCATCCCTCTTTGGCACCTGGCGGGCCAGAGGTCTCAATCCCCTCCTGGAATGCCGCCGGTTGCTCACTTCCCCTCAACTCTGAACAGTTTCTGCAACCACACTCTCCCAGAGATCGAATTGATCAACCGCCAGGGTGGTCCTCCATCACCATCCGGGCCACTTGGCGGCCCATTCGCACCGAATAGTTGGTGCCCCGGTCTTCCGGGTAAATCTGGGTGGTGTTGGCCAGGTACAGGTTCTTGATCGGCGTCCGGTGGTTGGGTATCCGCTGGCTGTAGTTGATCCCGATGATTGGTTGGGCTCCATCCACCTTGTGATGGTGGTGCGCCTGAATCCAAGAGCGATCGAATTGCGGATTGATCTTTTGCAGATGGGGAACCAACTCTTCCAAAAGTTCGTCGCCGCTCATCCGGTACAATTCGCTATCTCTGCTGGGGTAGTTGCTCAAATAGACAATGTGCCTGCCGCCGTACAACGACCTGTCGATCATGTTGGTATGCTCGATGATAGCCACAAAAGGAAGATTGCGGTCAGCCACGCTAAGCCAGTACTTAGACGATAAAGGGCGGTCCAATTCGAGAATCATCAAAACCGCTGACAAGTATTGGGTGCTCTCCAGTAAATCGCGATAATCCTGAGGCAACTCAGGCATCAAGCGGGTGAAGATATATGAAGGCGTGGTTGCAATCACTGCGTCGTAAGCATCGGATTCGGGATCTTGGTCTTGTAACTGGATCTCCAGCCCCCGGGCGGCCCCGTCTTCAACCAAAACCCTGTTGACAGAGGCCGAAAGGCGCACCCGGCCCCCTTGCTGGGCCACTCGCTCGCCCAACACATCGAAAACCTCGCCGAAGCTGCCCATAGGGTAACCCAGGCGCTCCTTTTGTAGGGTTTTCCCCCTGGAAGCGACGCGCAGATAAACCTTGCCCCACAGCCATGTCATGCTGATCTGGTCGAAATAATCTCCGAACTTGCCTCTTAGGAGGGGCTCCCAGATCACCTGGTAGGCCCGCTCCCCCATGTGGCCGACGATCCAATCTTTGGCGGTAATGTTTTCGAATTTGCGCCAGTTGGACGTCTTTTGCAGCACAAAGGTCCAAAAACCCACCCGAAAACGCTGGCTTAAAGACAGAGGCTTGAAGCGCAACAGATCCATTGGAGTGGCGAAATCCCAAATCTTGCCTCCATAGTAAAGGCCGACCTTGGATTCCAGCCATTCCAGTTTGTCGCCCAGGCCAAGCTCGTGGATCAGGTCCACCATGTCAGTGTCGCTGACAAACAGGTGGTGATAACCCCTTTCCAGTTGACCTCCACCCACAGGAAAGGTAGATGCTTGGCCGGCCAAAAATGGAGCCCGCTCCAGCACCTCGGCCTTGTGCCCGTTCTTGGTCAACTCGTAGGCAGCGGCCAGACCGGCAGCTCCGGCCCCTATTATTCCGACCTTCACCGGTCACTCTCCGTCAAGTGCCCTCCATCAGGAATCCTCTGGTGGTGACGAGAGATCCGCAGATAATTCGCCGGACGATGGAGCGACGGCATCGGGAGAAGTAGCGCCTGGGGTCGAAGTAAGTTGCTTGAGTGAAATGTGCTTGGCCAACAAGTGCGCCAGGCCCGCCAAATTTACCGGCAACCACAAGGCGCCGATGTGAAGGAACAAGGAATAGGCGGCGGCTACCGTCGCGCCCGCTCCCAGGGCCACCAACGTCTGCTGCGCCACGAGTTCGAAGGGGCCTATCCCTCCCACGGCGCTGGGCAGTGACGTCACCAGGTTGGAGGTCGCCGTCAACAACAGAGCGGCCAACAAAAAGACCCACACCGACGGGAAGAAGCCGTCCAGCCCGAAGGAGTATCCGACCAGGACGTACATGGATCCTTCCAGGAGCCATATCGGGAGGGAGAACACCAAAAGGGCCAGTTGTTTGCCGGGAGAGTTCAGTATGCCCAGTCCCTGGATGAAATCGTGGACCACGCCCCTGATCTTATCCCGCCCCTGGGCGGCGGGCACTAAACGTAGGAACCATTTGGTCAACGCACCGTCGGCAGAGGTTTTGGCCAGAACGGTCAAAACCACCAATCCGGCCAGAAAGATGCCTATTGCTCCGGTAGCCACCAGTGTGGGGTTAGCGCCGAATAGCGTCGAGTAACCGCTGAACTGCCCCAGCAACAGCAACACCGGCGCCGTGGCTACCGCGAACAGCAGGAGGGTCACGCCGTCGTATACCCGCTCCACGGCCACGGTGGCCAGGGCGGTGCTAGCGGATATCTGTTCCCGCTGAGAAAGGTAATAAGAGCGCACTAACTCACCCAACCGGGCTGGCAAGATGTTGTTGGCCAGGTAGCCAATGATCACGACCGGGTATAACCGCGCCACCGGGAACGATGCCATGGGCGATAGAAGGTATCGCCAGCGGAGCGCCCGAAAATAGACGGCGACGAAATAAAGGGCAATCGCCGGAACTACGTACAGGTAGTTGGCCTGTAGCAGCGCCTGCTTGAATTGGCCGAAATCTACTTGGTAACCAAGTATCCCAAGGAAGAGGACACTAACCGCCATGCCAACCCAAAACCGCCAATCACGCAAAAACAACGAATCCTATCCTTTGATCGGCCACTTGGATCTGGTCTGTAGCCAGGATGTCCAAAGAGCCCTAGTATGATTGAGCCCCGCCTGACCAAACAGGGCTGGGCCAGCTGCCGCTACGCCGACATGCTAACAGAGGTGGGCGTTGAGGGCGACTGCGTGAACGAAACGTCATCAGTTCCTCCACATCGAGTTCTTTTAAAGCCCCAGACGGTTCCCACTCTTCCCAAATTCGTTCTGCAAAGCGATGGAACTCCTCCACCCCTTCAACTCAGTACACGGCCTCAAAAAGCATTTGCCCCGAATTTGCTTCCTGTCTTACCACATCTAGTACTACAACGACGCGTTATCCTACAAGGTAACTCGTGGGCGGATTTTGAAGCTGGCAACGAACGAGTGTGAGTCTCCCATGATGAACGGTCCGTAGCTGAAGAAGAAGACCTGAGCGTGTTTTCTCATAACGCGTCGTTGTAGTACTAGGATACGGTGTTCTCGCAGAGCCCAACCATGTCTAACAGGATGTTGTGCAATTGGCTGGGGTTGAAAGGGCACTGGAAGAGCCCAGTATTTCACAAATGGTGAGTAGGGTGTCAGCGGTTCCCGGTCAAGAGACGCTCAAAAAAATCCGACAGAGACGGGGAACCGGAGCCGTTGCGGTGGCCGCAATGAGTTCACGAGTTCTCCTTACTCAGATGTTAGGGCCCAATGCATCACCTGCCGGCGTAGAGCCCCTGGGGAAAGGAGCTGGTGGCCCTAAAGATTCAAGCCTCTGAGACATAGCCAATGCTAGCCAGTGCTAGCCGGTGTTTGCAAGGATGCCCAGGGCCGTGACGCACATAATCGTGGCACTGACAATGGCCGTTAATGACTTCGTAGTACTTCAGCCCGTCCTCCGACTTTACTTGATAGTGATGGTCTCCCAAAGGCTCAATGGGGCGCAACAAGACTAAGAAGGCCGCCTTTTCCAGACGTGAGGTCAGATGAGGGTTGTCGCGGCTAGCCTTCTCGACGATATCTCGCAACTCTCGGATTGTGAAATCCTGGGTTTCTAGTGATTCCATAGTCCTGCTTCCTCCGTGCTTCCGGCTGGGCGGCCATTGGGTTTTACCAACGCAACTGGACCGCCAACATGAGGCAGGTCTGCGAGTTCGAGTAGGTTTACCAACGGGTCAGGGAGCCCATTGGATTTCCCACTGAACGCACCATTTGATCCGTTCCCAGGGAGTAATCGTCTTTCAGCATTCCCTTGAAATGAGAATGCATTTTCCCAAGCTCGGGTGATGCACTGTGTGGCGGCTTCGGTCCGTTCAGTAATCACCTTCTCCAACAACAAACCGGCATCCCCGGTCTGTCTCCATCGCTCTTCCCACCGGCCTTCCTCGGCATATCCCGATCGTTCATCCGAGCTAATGGAAACAAAAGCAGTGTAATGGTCGGCATACTGAATCAGCAGTACGGTCGGATTGATATCCCGGCGAGTCGGTCCATCAAGGGAAGGGTCATAGGTAACAAATTTCGTTTCGCAATAAGTAGTTATGGGCTTGAATAAGCCCATAACTACTTATTCCGTTTCATTTTTTGTTTGTTACCAGATTTCCGAGCAACCCAAAATGAACGTGGGATGCAATTTTACTTCTTTGCCAGTGCTATTATCTTCGTGATCAGATCCACTCCAAATTTGGGTCGACTTCTCGTGAGGTGGAGGAGATTCCATGTCTGAGTTGATTTACGGCGACCGGATTGGGAAAACGGCGGCCCTGGCCCCGGGGGCTACAGCGGTCATCTTTGACCTAGCCAGGGAAAAGGTGCTACTGACCCGCCGGGAAGATAACGGGCGATGGTGCCTTCCCGGCGGTGGGATGGATCCGGGTGAAAGCATCGCCGAAACCTGTGTGCGGGAGGCCCTTGAAGAAACCGGGTTGGAAAACGACGGAAAACAATACGTTGGTTAACTTAAATACGAAAACCGATGTGGTTGCCAGTACCTATATGGATATGCGATACCTATGTAGCCTTTTTCGTTGTTCTCCAGCTAGCAGGTTTCCCGAGACCTGTGGTTTGCGGTGCGCAATAATTGTGGTTCGTCATTTGCAGCAAAATCTCGTCAATTAGTACTAGCGGCGATTTAACAAAAAATGCGAAACGAACCCAAACTATCTGCGAGTGGACCAAAAATAAAGCAGTGACGGGGTAATCTAGGGCTTACCCCTATGCGATCCTATGTGGTGGGAAATCTGAGAGGAACAAAACCCTGGAAGGACGGTTCCATTAATGTGAAGCCACGACCGTAGATGGTCGTCTGGCGTGGTCCTCAACGGACGGGGCCAAGCGACTATCACTCGGTGTGGGCCGGCCCCAAGGAGTCACGAATTCCACCAGACACCAAGCCTGTGCTGAATTGGATGTTCCTGATCGTCAATTCCACGTCTTGCAGCTCGTCCAGGTCGCCGGACCAGTGGATGGGCAGGGTCTCACCGACTCCGAATAAAGCCGGATTGAGGCGAAATCCACCTGGTTGACCAGAATGGCCAGGAACAGGACATTGACCGCCACGCCAACCCAAAATCGCCAATCACGCAAAAACAACGAATCTGTTCCATTGCCCGTTGATTTCCAATTTCCCTTAGCCGATCATCGTGTCGCCCGTTCGAAGCGACGGGGACGAGGAGGGTATTTCAGTGTAAATGGGCCTGGTTGGGCCAAACAAGGCAAAGTGAAGCCGGTCATGGCAGGTAACTGTAGTACTTGGAGTCGTACCATTCCCGCTCCAGCTTCCGAAACAACCAATAGTCCATGACTTGGACCCAGGATTTCCGGCTGGTGGCAGATGATCGAAAGAACGCCAGGTCCTTGGAAAATTGCTCCTTGCTGGGGACCCCGCGAAACCCCCAAAATGAGCCCTCGTCCTGCCGGTTTTCGCCGGGCCGCCGGTAGCTCTCGGGAAACCAGAGCAAGTTTTGCAGGGGTCCCCGCTTAACGAATTGGGCCAGGTATTCCTTATCTCGGTCGCCATGTCCCAAGGTCAACAGCCGGGCCGAGGCTTCAGGCGCATCGGACACCCTCTTGCAGCTGTCGTTCCAACCTTCGTCGGATTTTCCTTTGAAACAAGCAAAAGACAGCGCATCGTCATCCTGGGCGTGCCGCACGTACCATTGGAACGGATACCAAACGTCGTAGTCGACAACCACTTTGGCATCCAGAGGGTCTCCGTTGAACACCAGGCGGTCCAAGTCATTAGAAGTATCCTGCAGGTCGGCCCCGCCTTGGGCGTAAACCAGGATCTCCACGTTGGAGTCGTCGAACGTGTAGGCTGCCCGGAAGGACGCCCAAACGCCGAATCCTAGCAAAAGACCCGCCATGCCCAATCCGGCCAAGGCCAAACCCTCCCTGGGGGTGGCGATACGAATCAGGAAAGCAGCCGCCAGGGCAACTACACAGATGCTGGCCAATAACCCCCATTGGCTAGGCCCAAAGGGATGATCCTGATTCAAGGCGGCGTAACCCAGATAAAAGCCAACTGCCGCCACCACGGGAGCAAGTATCAGGATGGTCGCGGCGCCTTGGGCCGCCGCGCGCCGCCAGCGGATCATATTGGCCAGGTTGCCCAGGTAGATACCGGCCAGAAAGATAAACGGCAGGGTGATGTTCACCAGGAGCCAAGGCATTTTCTCGCTGGTTATCGTGTAGATCAGTGTGTTTGCCGCCGCCCAGAGGGCGATCACCACACCTAAGATGTTGCCCTTTTTCACAAAATAGACAGCGCCTGCCACGCCGAACACCAAGGGCAAAAACTCGTACACAGAAAGCTCCACGAAGTAGTAGTACCAGGGCTGATTGCCCCGCGCCACGTCCTGCTGCGCTATCCAATAGCCCATGCCTTGCCAGACACCGCTGAAGATACCAGCAATGTTGGTGAAGAAGGTGGTGTAAAGAGTGACCCATATGACATAAAAGACGCCGGCGATTCCTAGCCACAAGCCGCCCATCCAACGTACGCCCAAATAGATAGACAGCGCCAGCCCGCCCAGCAACAGGCCGCCAGCCACCAGGTAGTTGACCGGAATCTCCCCGGCGCCGGCGTTGACCTTCACGCTGCCGGGCAATATCCAATGGACCACCTGGTCAACATCAATTGCCTCGGTAAACAACACCAGATACACCGCCGTCAGAGCTGCCGGGACTAGGATCAGCAACGAACTTCTTCGCCAGGGATGCTTGGTGATAGCCAAGGCTGCCAGCGCCACTCCGGCCAGCACCACTCCCATGGCCAAGTCAATTGTCGAGGCGCCAATCCAGTCGCTCAGGGGTCTGAGAATGGCAAACACCGCGGCCACGCTAACCGCCACCGGCGCGCCTATATTGGGCGCCAGCCGGCGGATCCGATTACCTGCGCTGCCGGACGGTCGGGATCGCATTGCCAGCCAGGCCAGAGCGCCCACCGCCAGCGGCGGCGCAAAGACCTCGAACCACCACGGACCGGCGAAAAGCGGGATTTGCAGATTCCGTCCGGCCCACAGAGGAGCCCCCACCAGCCCGCCTCCGGCCCCTTCGCGGCTGGCCAAGACCAACCCAATGGAGTCCTGGGCCAGGCTGAACATAGGGATCCACTGAGGAATGGTGAGGGTTAACATCAAGAGGAAAAATCCCGCTGGTCCCGTTAGCTCGGACAGGCGAGCCCGTTTAAATGCAAAGGCCGCGAGGTCGGGCAGGCCCAGCAGAAAGGTGATTCCGAGAAAGAGCAAGGTCACTATGTAGGCGGTTTCTTTGGTGGCGAACATCAAGGCTAGGACCGCCGACGCCATGAACAGATATCTGTTTCTGCCTTCATGAAAGTAGCGCCACATTAGCACCATCAGCGACGCCGCCCAAAAGGCCATGATGATGTCATTGCGGCCGAACCGGCTAAAATAAAGCATCGCCGGAGACAGCGCTAACAAGACCCCGGTGAACAACGCCCCGGTGCGGCCAATGTGGTCTTTGAGGAAGTATGGCAATCCTACTAGGGCCGCGCCAAACAGGGCGTACCCCATTCTGGCGGTGAAGTCAGTGTCTCCAAAGATCCAGAATATCAGCGCGGTGTATTCGATTTGAAACGGTCCGTGCATCCAGGCCGAATGCAGGTACTCATGACCCTCGGCCAAGCGCCAGGCTGCCTGAAGGTGGATGGCCTCGTCGTAGTGCATCGTCCGGTCAGCAAGGTCCTTGAGCCGTAAGCCCAGAGCGCCCAGAACCAACGCGATAAATCCAGCCTCGGTCCACCCCAAACGCAAGCTCAACCGCAGACGGCTAAATATCTTGGTGAAGGTTCCGGTGGTGGACGGAGACCCCAGGGATGAAGTGTCAGGGCTCATATTGAAATCACGGTTGAGGGGCGGATATCCGGTTCGGAGGATTTGGTGATCTTCAAGATATTTGAATGGTCCAGCGGGGTCACGGAATTCTTTCGTATATTATTACGTCTGTGCCGGTGAATGCGATGCCTAATAGGTTCTCGTGATTCGCCAGATTTACGGCGCCGTAACTCGATTTTTCCCGGCGGCCCAGGTAGACGTATCGCACCTGGTATTTGTCTAGCAAACGCCGGACCTCTTCCTCATCATCGCTTTGGTAGATCGTGGCCACGTCTGCCTCTCGGCCTTCCAGTGGCCTTGACGAACCCCGCCATTGCAGCTCATGCCCCTTCCAACCCAGAATCGTGGGCAGGCCGGTGCTGGAGGATATGCGGCCATATTCAGTGTAGTCTCCGCCCACCGCCTCTACGACCCTGCCCCATGGCGCGTCATCGCGTAGCCATTGGATTGCGGCATATTCTCCAGGTTGGTGGCTTTGTAAAAACTCCAAGCCGTCTAGGGTGTTGTTAGCTAGGGTGTCATTGCCGCCCAGCCAGCCGGTGCGGTCTAAAACCGCGCCTACCGGATAATAAAAAGACGCCAGGACCAGGACGGCCAATACCCCGGTCCAGACGTGGCGGTCCACCCGGCCAGTCCACCTCCAAACACCGTTGGATGGCGATGCCTGGATTGCCGAGGGGCGGGAAAACCAGTAATAGATGCCGTAAGCGCCCACAAGGCCCAGCAACAGCCAGGCCTGATAGTACACCTTGAACACGGTGTTCATCCGGCGAAATCCGCCGCCGAAGGAGTCGGCCACATAAAACAATTCGGCGCCCGCCAGCAGCAGGAAAGCTGTGGCGAAGAGAATCAGAGGAAATGCGGATGCCGGGTCATTGTGCAACCGGCAACGGCGCAGCGCGCTGTATCCAGCCACGGCCGCCAGAAGCAAACCGGGCAACACCCAGAGAGTCCTGACCGCCACTTCCCACATAGCTGCGGCGGCGCCGCCGGTTAGCAACGTCCACATCGACACGGCGGCAATCCACAATGCCAGCGGCGCCACGGCGATAAGCGCGACGGCCACCGCCGCTAGCGAGTCATCCCCGGAGTCGTCTCCCTGATCCGTTCTGTACACCCCACTGATGCTCCAACCGGAAAGCCCCAAACTCCAAAGCTGGCGCAGCAGGAAGGAAATGCCCAGGAATGAAAACAGGCCCATCACCAAGAAAAACATGAAAGGCCGGGTGGGGTGGTCCTGCAGCGGTAGAATCCCGGAAGCCTGGGAGCCGAAGCCCAGATAGAATGGCAGAAACAGGGCTATCGACAATATCAAGAGTGGAGTGAACATCAAACCGGCTCTGGCCGATGCGCTGGCCAGGTTTCCTCCCTCAGCGGTGTAGCTTTTGGCCAAGATCACCGCCCCCAAGACGGCCGCAAGCAACGGAAAATCCCAGGTGTTGACGAAAGCCAACGACCCCACGAAGAAGGCCACCGCCAGAGACTCCAACGGCCTCCTGAGCAACCAGCCCAATCCCGGCGCGTCCTCACTCATAAACAGGTTGAGACACAAAGAGAGGGCGAGGACCACGAACGGCAGGGCTAGAACGTGGGGATGAAGGTCGCCCAGCAAGAAGCTGAAGAAAGGGAATTCGGTAATGGTGTAATCCAGGCTCTGGCCGTCGACTACCGTGTCGATGACACGTGTGGCCCGCCACCACCACCAGTTGTCGCCGGGGAAGGCGCCTGAAGCGGCTCCGCCTCCCAAGCCATCAAGTCCTTTTATTCCGGCCCACTCCCAGAAACCGGTGCTTCCCCAACCCTGGGCGTGGATGAATTCCAAGGAGCCTTCCAGGTTGCCCAGAAGGATTATCAACGCCGGCGCCGCGAGGGCGAACCGGATGGCCCTAGCTCTTGCGGCGCCCGAAAGCCGGATGAGGTTGTACAGCAGACCCAGGGAACCGGTGGCCAACAGGGCCGGAATCAAGGCTATCCCTAGGTTGTACCCAACGGCGGAAGAAACTCCGGTGAGCTTGGTCACCAGCGCCATGGTGAAGTGCCCGAAATAGTAGTAACTGATGGAATGGCCGGCCAGCCAAGGGTCTTCCGGGGGAAAGAAACGGCTCTGCAAGACCGCGTTGAGGAACCCGAAATCCATGGGCTTTTCCGTGTGAGAGATAGCCGGAGACTCGGACGCTATGGCCGCCCAAAGCACGAAAAACAACAGGAAGACCGTCTCGGCTACTGCCAGCAAACGCCATTCTTGCTTGAAGAACGCCCCAATCCTGGGGGCCTGATGCCTCAGTGCTATGGCGGAGACGATCGCGCAGACGACCAATATACCGATGATGGTGAATCTGGTGTTGGGGATGAGATGGGTCAATCCTGAAACCCAGAGGACGTAAGAAAACAGGATCAACGCCAGTGGTTTGGCTACTGTGAATCCTCTGTCGGGCAGCCGATGGAACAGGACGAATGTCAGGGGAAAGGCCAGGAGACCCAGCAACTCGACCGCTAAAAGCCACACAAAAGCGTCGAACACGTTTTATAAAACCGAAAAAAGAGTCATGCCAAGGGCGCGTTACGGTCAGTGAGTTTCAAAACCGGACAGACAAATCAGCGCAATAGACCAAGCTCGCTGGTCAAGAGACGGGCTCCAGCAGGGATTCGATGAAATCCTTGGTGTCGAAGGGGGCCATGTCATCCAGGCCCTCGCCGGTGCCGATGAACAAGATAGGCACCTGTAACTCCTGGGCGATGGCCAGCGTTATGCCTCCGCGGGCCGTGCCATCCAGCTTGGCCAGGAAAATCCCGGTGCAGCCAACGGCTTCCTTAAAAGCCTTTGCTTGGGCCAAACCGTTGTGGCCGGTGGTGGCGTCCAGGGTTAGGATCACTTGATGGGGCGCGCCGGCATCCAGCCGTCTCAGGACCCGTTCCACCTTTTTCAACTCTTCCATCAAGTTTGACCTGGTGTGCAACCGCCCGGCCGTGTCTACAATCAGCACGTCGGCGTTCCTGGCTTGGCTGGCTTGGTAAGCGTCATAGGCCACGGCGCCAGGGTCGGAACCGGCCTGATGGCTTATTACATCTACGCCCACGCGTTGCCCGAGTATTTCCAGTTGCTCGCTCGCGGCCGCCCGAAAGGTATCCGCCGCCCCCAGGACCACCTTTTTACCAGCCTGCTTGAAGTGGTGAGCCAGTTTGGCGATGCTGGTGGTCTTACCCACGCCGTTTACGCCCACCATCAGGATGACATAAGGCGTCGGGCCATCTTCGTCATCCAGCCAAATGTCGGGCGATTCTTGATTCTCCAGGTCCCGAGTCAAAGACTCTTTCAGGTTCGCGAAAAGTTGATCGGGGTCCTCGAGTTTTTTCGTGTTCACCTGGTCGCGCAGGTCATCAATGATGTTCTGGGTGGTGGACACGCCCACGTCGGCGGAAATGAGTATCTCTTCCAGTTCATCCCAAACGGCGTCATCGAGCTTGGACGATTGCAAAAGTCCCAAGATCCGGCCAAACCAGCGCTCCTGGCTGCGTTTGACCCCTTCCCGGGTCTGCTTCTGGTTTTCCTCTTTGTTGCGTTTAAAAAGGCCGAACATCAACCATTCACCAGCGGCAAAATATTGGATTTATTCTTACATTCCTGGAGCGGCGCTACGGGCCGGGAAAGGCAGCAGTTAGCAAACCTGGAGTCGATGACCAACCTGGGACGGATGGTAAGGGTTGCTTCAAACGATGATCCGGCGGAGATCTGGCAACGAGATTAGGGCGATAACGATAGGGATTCGGTCATCGAGCGGCCGGTGGGGACAAGGATTTAACCGGACTCCCAGACAGGCGCCTCCAGCCGTTCCAACGCATCCTGGGCCGCGGCACGCTCGGCGTCGGCCTTTTTTCCGCCTTCGCCTCGGCCTATGACTTCGCTTTCAACCAATACCTCCACTTCGAACCATGGATCGTGGTCGGGGCCCTGACTGGAGGCCAACTGGTATCGAGGAGTGGCTCGCCCCGAGGCCTGAACGTTTTCTTGAAGGCGGGATTTAGGGTTATCCGGGGTTGTGCCTTGGCTGATGAACTGGTCCAGTTCAGGGGCCATAATTCGCAGGACGAACTTGCGGGCTTCTTCGAATCCTTGGTCAAGGTAAACGGCGGCGACCACAGCTTCCATGGCGGCGGCCAAGGTGGACTCGCGCCGCCGGCCCCCGGTGGATTCCTCTCCCCTGCCCAACTGAAGATGCTCGCCCAGGTTCAGGCGGACAGCGATCTTAGCCAGGCTTTCGCCGCAGACCAGTGTGGCGCGGGCCTTGGTCAACCCGCCTTCGGAATGGTTTGGAAAGGATTCGTACAAACGGGAGGATACTGCCAGTTCTATGACCGCGTCGCCTAAGTATTCCAGGCGCTCGTAGGAGTCGGAGGGCTTTCCGCCTTGCTCGTTCAAATACGAACGATGAACCAGGGCTTGCGTCAGCAGCCCTGGTTCACGAAATGTCACGCCTAAATCAGCTTCTAAGTGCTGGTTGGCCAAACATTATCCCTTGATCACCGCATGAGGCCACGGCGGCTGAGGGCGCTTTATCTCGCCCACGTGATCGAACTCGCTGATCATATGGGTCAGAGTGTCGTAGATCTCGGATGCTTGCTCTTCGGGAGGAACGAACATCTTTACGAAGGCGGTCTTGCCACCGGGTAGGACGAAGGTTGGCACCCCAAAGGCACCGTGCTCCTCCACCGCTGTCGTGTGGCTATCGCCGATCACTTTCAACAAGTCCGGGTCTACCTGGTCTTCCAGGAACTGGGCCATGTCCAAGCCAGCGGCTTCGGCCGCTGCCTTCATGACATCGGGATCCGTAAGGTCCTTCTTCTCTTCGTGGCGAGCCTTTAGCAACGCGATGAAGAAAGCCTCAAAGGCCTCTTGTCCTTGCCGTTTGGCGGCCAGTCCAGACATATGAGCCAGGAAGGTGTTGTCGGTCCCGTCAAGTACGCCCGGTTGCTCCCAAGTCTTAAGTTCCGCATCCTTGTCGGCGTTGACTTGAGCCAGGGAGAAGGGCTGCCAGTCTACTTCGACTTTGGACCCGGTGCTCGCTTCTACTTTTGCCAGCCACATGGCGGCATTGTATACGAAGGGTCAACGAAAATCGTAGTAGGTGGTGAATGCTGCTTCCACCATTGTTGCGCCTCCTACAGTCTCAGGATTGGCGCCCGCCACTTCGGCGAGAACCTGAGTGAATTCTAGCTTTCTCGAATAGGGTTGTCAAAGCCGTTGGGAGCCGTGGTTTGACAGTTCCGGCAATGCACCGGTCATTTCCTCTTCTCGAAATGCGGCCTTGCTGCCTCCTAAACGCGTAGGAATCACAAATTCATTGATCCTGCGGCGAGACGAATCGGAAGCGCTCCGTTGATATGAACCGCGCTCGGGTGCACGCTTGGGGCACGCCTAAATCCAGCGTCCCCAATGGGCCGCCTATGGTATAATGCTACACACCGGAGGCCCTCCACGGACAAGCTTCTACACAGTGAAAACCCCCTGAGATCTATCCAAAAAGACGACGGGCAAAACAGCGGCGTTGATCTGGCGGCGGCTAATTTCGCGGCCGGTGATTTGATTGCGTTGGAAGCGCTTCGCCGTTGCGCGTTCGATCTTTCCATGCCCGTGTATCTGGTTGGAGGACCGGTCCGTGACCTCATTATGGGCCGGCCAGTCAAAGACTTGGATTTCTCCGTCGAAGGTGATGCTCCGGCATTGGCCCGGCGTCTATCCTCTGAATTAGATGGCCAAGTTGTGGTTCACTCCAGATTCGGCACAGCCACGGTAATTGCTGATGGCGCCCGCGTGGACCTGGTGACCGCCCGGAGCGAGACTTATGCCCACCCCGGCGCCTTGCCCCAAGTGACTTCGGGCAATATAAAAGACGATCTGGCCCGCCGGGATTTTTCCATCAATTCCCTAGCGATATCCTTGGCGCCGGACCCACCTAAAATCCTGGATTATTGCGATGGATTGAAAGATTTGACGACTGGTGTGGTGCGTACGCTCCATGAAGGGAGTTTCGTCGACGACCCCACCCGGGTTTTCCGTGCTATCCGCTATGAGCAACGTTTGGGCTTTCTCATAGAAGGCCGAACCCTCGAACGCCTTAAAGAGGCGGCAAACGACGGTCCGGTAGCCGCATTGAGTCCTGACCGGCTTCGCCACGAAGTGGAGCGAATCTTCCAAGAGGGAAACCCATCGTTGGCGCTTCGCCGATGTTGGGACTTGGGAGTGTTACGGGCGGTCCATCCGGCATTTAACGACCTGGCTCCGGACGGTTTGGACAAACTAGACCGGCTGACCGCTAGAATCCGTGAGAATGGGACAGGAAACGAGGCGCAGAGACCCATGGCGTACCTGACCGTGCTTGTATCTGGATTGTTCGGGCAAGAAGGCGAAGAGTTGGTCAGCCGCATGAACATGCCAGAGACTTGGCGCCGGGTGGTCCGTGACTCGATAAAGCTCCAATGTATGGCCGATGGACTGAACGATGACGCTTTGTCTCCTTCCAGGTTGGTTCACCTGCTCGAAGACATTTCCATCGAAACGGTAACAGCAATTTGGCTGACCAGCGAAAATACAGCGGCCGCCACAGCGTTGGACCGGTATTTAAACCAGCTACGCCACGTAAAGCCGGGATTTAACGGGCAGGACCTGCTGGATTTGGGCGTGCCTCCGGGGCCCCTCGTTGGGAGCATATTGGACCGGTTGCGAGACGATGAATTAGATGGCCGGGCCGTAACCGGCGCTGGACGGAGGCGCTTGGTGGAGGAATTGATGGCGGAAGCCGGCAGGGATCCGGGGCATGGATGAAGAGCCGGTCATGGATGAAGAACTAGAAGCGGAAACCTGCGTCATCTGCGGGGACCCCCTAGACGAAGTTCACCAGGCATCGTGCCAGCTGTGCGGAGGCAAGTTCCACCAACCCTGGAGCGAGGACACCGAAGTGCCCCAGTGCGGCCGCATCGGTAGCCACGAAGAGGCGCTGGCCATAGTGTTCCTATGTGACGATTGTTTCTACGGCCGGAGGCCGTAGCGTAGCTGCCAGCATTTAGCCGTCAGCACTCAGCTATCAGCCTTCACCCACAGCGTGGCAGCCCTTTCCCATTCCAATAGCGTCCGTCCGTCACCAATAGCTGACCGCTGACGGCTGATAGCTAAATCACCGAGGTGATTTTAAACATGAAAGCCATTTACATCGAAGCCCACGGCGGCCCCGAGGTTTTGACCTATGGGGAAAGGCCTGACCCAGCGGTTGGACCCAATGAGGTTAAGGTTAGAGTCGGCGCGTCGGCCTTGAACCGTTTGGATCTCTACACGCGAAACGGAGACCGGGGATTGCAGCGGGAGTTCCCGCCGCCCTTGATCTTGGGTGGAGATTGCTCGGGAGAAGTGGTTGAGACTGGAGATCAAGTCGCTGGGCTAAAGGCCGGGGACCGGGTGGTGGTCAACCCCAAGATCACCTGTCAGCAATGTCCCGCATGCCTTGCCGGAAACGACCATCTTTGCCCGCGCCCCAGATTCATGGGCAGCGCCACCGACGGCAGCTACGCCGAGTTTGCCGTGATGCCCGCGGCCAACGCCCACCCCATCGCCGATGGGGTTTCCTACCAACAGGCCGCCGCCATTCCCACCACGTTCCTTCCAGTGTGGAACATGCTGGTCCGGCGGGGACAGCTCAAGCCATGGGAGACGGTATTGGTATTGTCCGCTTCAGCGGGGGTAGGGACCGCGGCCATCCAGGTGGCTAAACAAGTCATCGGCGCCCGTGTCATCGCGACCACCAGCACCGCCGAGAAAGTGGCTATGGCCAAGGAATTGGGCGCCGATGAGGTGATCAACTATAACGAGGAAGATATCACCGAACGCGTTCGCGCCCTGACCGGAGGCGGGGTGGACATGGTGGTGGACCACGTTGGAGCGGATTTCTTCGCCAAAGCCTTCAATTCGGTCAAGCCCGGCGGCCGTTACGGCATCTGCGGCGCCACCACCGGGCTGCGGACCGAGCTGCATCTGGGTTTGCTGTTCAGCCGCCAGATTGAGGTCTTTGGCGCGTTCATGGGGACCAAAGAGGACATGAGGCAAGTAGTCGCCATGCTGAACCAGGGGACGATAGATCCCGTGGTGGACCGGGTGTTCCCGCTGGAAGAAGCAGCAGCGGCCCACCGGGCCATGGAAGAGACCAATTTCTTCGGCAAGCTGCTGCTCACGCCGTAGGAAATCGCGGAACCAAATCAGTTACGACTGATCGGATTTCACCTTCTTCTTCAACCGTTGTCCGTGGAATAGGTATTGCTGGGAGTAGCCTCCGTAACGGCCGAAGTGGTCTTGGGCCCATGCCAGGAGCACCCGGTCGGGAGGGGTTTTCTCGCCAGGGAAATACCATTCACCCAGCGCCCGGCGTATCCACACGTCAATGGGGAAGGCCTCGAGCTTTTCCAGAGAAAAGACGGCTATGCAATCTGCGATCTTTGAGCCGATGCCCTTGGATTCCATCAGGCGTTCTTTGGCTTCAAGATACGGGGCGATCGTAAGCTCATCCAGGTTCAGGTCCCCTTCCAACACCCGCCGGGCCGCCTGGTCGACGTAGGGCGCCCGGAAGCCCAACCCAAGACGGCGCAACTCCATCTCGCCGCCCTCAGCCAATTCAACGGGTCCAGGAAAGGTGTAACGGACCTCCCCATCCATGTCTATGGGCTCGCCGAACGCCTCCGACATCCTTTCCATCAGTTGGTGGATGCGGGAGATGTTGTTGTTGGCGGAACAGATGAAAGCGATCAAGCATTCCCAAGGCTCTGTCCTCAAGATACGCAGGCCGGGGTATTGGTCCACCATGGCGGCGACCCTCTGGTCCTGCTTTATCTCCCCGTAGATCGCCGGTAGATCGTCGTCCAGGCGGAAGTAATCCTGGAGCATCGGAACCAAGGATTCCTCGGCCGATGGCTGGGAACGGAATTCGAAGCCGGCGCAGGTCTGGCGCATCTTTATGAAGTTTCCCCGCACCACGCCAGCGTACCAATCTTCATCAAGACGCCACCGGTGCGCTTGGCCGCTCTCCAGCGACGAAGCTAAGTCAAAGGGTTGCTCCGTCGTTATCTCCACACTCACCACCTCCCTCCGGGTATTGGCGCAATTTGGTTGATTCCGGTTATTCTATCCAATCAGCCGTTTGGTCGGCCACAGTATATAGACTGCTGGGTTTCAAGGTGCAAGGGGGAATGGATTGCAAGAAAGCGCCGCCGTAAGACCTGCCGGTGATCCTCCGGTCGAGGACGATGATGCTGCCTTTGTCGCCCTTGTTCCGAATCAATCTGCCGATCCCCTGGCGGAAACGCAGGACTGCCTGGGGGATGGAATACTCCTTGAACGGGTCGTTGTATTGTTCGGACCGGGATTTAATGACTGGGTCGGTCGGCACGCCGAAAGGCAACCTGGTCAAAACCAAGGCCTTTAGCACCCCCGAGGGCAGATCGACGCCCTCCCAAAAGCTGCTTGTTCCCAGCAAAACGCTGGCTGGATTGGCTATAAAACGAGACAAGAGTTGCTGGGGCGATCCGTCTATGCTTTGGGCCAGGACCTCGACCCCTTCGGGCATCAATTGGATCCGCAACCTCTGGGCAACACTCCGCAGCGCAGAATACGAAGTGAACAACGCCATCGTGTGGCCATCCAGGGTCTTGCCCAAGCTGCTCAGCACCCTGGTGATTGCGTCCATGTATCCGTCCTGGTTGGGGTCGGGCATGTCGTCGGGAATCAAGAGCAAGGCGGCCTTTTGATAATCAAACGGCGAACCCACCAACAATTCTTCGCTTCCCTCGGGCAGGCCGGTGCGGTGGCGGATGTAATCGAAACTCGTCTGGGTGCTCAGCGTAGCGCTGGTGAGCACCACGCAGTCCTTCCGTTGGAAAAGCTGCTCGTCCAGGTTGGGGCCCACCTCCAGAGGAGCCGAGTTGAAGGCCAGATCTCCGCTATTTTGCTCGCGGGATATCCAATGGATCGAACTGGGATCATGACTGCTCAAGATCGAATCAAGCTGGCTGCGGAGCCGGTCCAGGTTGTCTTGAATATTGCCAGCTTCCATGGCCAAGGCGGGACCGTCGGTGGCTCCCCCTAGGGAATCCGTTTGCAGAAAACGGCCCATGCGCTCCAATCCCTGAGTTGCCTGCTGCAACACGGCGCCGGCGTTCTCCCAGTCCAGCGACAATTCCGACCATTTTTGGCCGTCGCGATTGCCCGGACCGCCGGAATCGCCTTGGGTCAACAATAATTGCCCTTGGCCGCCGCCCCGGCCATCACGAGGTTCCCCATAAAACCGTCCCACCGATGCCCACAGTCTGGACCATACTTCCCGCAGGCGCGGCGCGGCGCCCTCGACATCGCCAACGACCTTTTCGGCTTCTTGCCGCACCGGCGACGCCATCCCTTCGGCGCCCATGGCCAAGCGCAATTGGGTGATGAGACTAGTGTGGGACTCAAGGGCTTCGCCTAGGCTGTCCGGACCCAACTTGAACCCCAATTGGCGGGTGGCGGCGTCTTCCAAGTTGTGGGCTTCGTCTATGATCAGATGCTGGTAGTCGGGAATCAAGCTGCCGCCCCGGGCCAGGTCGGACATCAAAAGGGCGTGATTGACCACGATGATATGGGCTTGGTCGGCTCTTTCCCGGGCGGTCCTCAAATAACAGGCGCTTCCGTCACGCAGACCTGGGCACCAACCGCCTTCGCCGGCCGAAACCCTGCTCCAGGTGAAGGCGTCTCTGCCAGAAAGGTTTATCTCTCCCCGGTCGCCGCTGAGGGTATCCTGCATCCAGACCGAGGTTTTGCCCAGCAGCCTGGCTTCGTCGACGCTGGGCGACTGAGAAGAAGCCATGAAATTCCAGCGCCGGATGCAAAGGTAGTTGGCGCGGCCTTTTAGCAGGGCGGCCTTTACGACTCCCTTGTTGACCAGGCCGGATTCCTCCAACACGTTGATCATGGCCGGGATGTCTTTGCTGATCAGTTGCTCTTGAAGGTTTATCGTGTTGGTGGAGATTACGACCCGCTGTCCCTGGGAGACGGCGAACAAGGCGGCGGGCAGCAGATAGGCCATGGATTTGCCAACTCCGGTGCCGCCTTCCACGACCAGGTGCTGGCTCTGGTAGATGGACTTGGTCACCGCCGCCAACATCTGCTCTTGCTCCGGCCGGTACTCGAATCCATCAAACGCTTTGGCGAAGGGGCCATTGGCGCCCAGAAGCCCGCTGATCTCATCCTCATCCAGCGAGGCCAATGAGGGATCGGAGCCGCGTTTCTTCACGCGGCCCAGTCGAGAGCCCATACCCTCCAGGTCCAGTCCGGTAAGTCCGAAGACAGACGGAGCAGCCCCCCGGCCGTTGCCTGTCGATTCCAGCCCGGTTAGAAGGGGCGCGATGGACCAATTGCTGCGTTGGGCCAGGTTTGCCAGATAAGCCAGCAGCCCTGGGTCCAATTCAGCCGCCTGCCGCAACAACGCCAAAAACACGTGTTGGGTAGCCACCGCGTCGTCCAATGCCCGGTGGGCCCGGTGGTGATCGACTCCGAAATGGGCGGCCAGAAACCCCAGTGAGTATTGGGAGGTCCGGGGCAAGAGGACCGAAGCAAGGTCCCAGGTGTCATATGCCGTGTTGGCCAGGGCGAGGTCGTGGCTGTCTAGAAAGCGGAGGTCGAAGGACACGTTGTGGCCAATGACCGGGCTGCCACCGATGAAGTCTTCCAGATCACGGGCAACGCTGGAGAATAATGGCGCCCGGGCCACCTGGTCGGGGGAGATGCCGGTTAGGCGCTGAACGAAATCGGGAATAGACCGGGACGGGTTGATAAAGGTCTGAAAGGTGTCAATGGGCTCGTCGCCTTGAAATTTGACCGCGCCGATCTCAATGATGGAGTCTTTGTTTGAATCAAGGCCGGTGGTCTCCAGATCCAGGGCCACGTGAACCTGCTGGATAGGGTCCGGCGTCTCGTATCGTAATCCCATTACACTCCCATCCCTTCATACCCTGGATCTGAATTCACCCGCGATAACTAGGGAAGCATCCTTGGGATGCATCCCTGCTTTGGCCCATTGCGGATTTTGGAGCCGGTAGTGGCCCTAATCCGGCTTATCCTTTGCCATATAGGGGCGAAGGCGGCCCGCCCGCAACCCTACGGCAGGATAGAAAGCGGCTGCGTGGAGGGCGGCAAGAAATTGCTCTTCGGTGGTTATTTCGTCTCGAAACACGGTGACAAATTTGCCGATCCCATGGGTCGAATGAGCGTCGCTGCCCCCGGTAACTGGCATGTTCAAAAGGTCGGCCACCCCCATGGCAAACGCGTTTTCATTATCGGCGGTTCCCCCATTGGCTACCTCAATAGCGTCGGCCAGTTTGAACACGGGGTGCTCCAGAGCGTCCTTCGGGGTTTGGGGAAGCACGTCGTCTTTGCCCTGATACAAAAGAGACCGAGCCCGGACCGACTGGCTCAACAACGCCCGAAATGGATGGGCTGTCACCACGAACCCGCCAGCGGCCCTAGCCGCTTTAGACAATACCTCGGCTTTGTGAAACCCCGGTTGATACCGGTCCACTCCAAAGGCCAGCATGTGGCCCATGTCGGTCTCCACCTCGGCCGCCCGAATCAGGATCACGCTGTGCTGGCTGGCGAATCGTTGGAATTCGTGGCGGTCCCAGGGGCCGCTGTGCTCAGTGATACAAAGGCCCCGCAATCCCAGGCGATCCGCTTCCAGAATCAAATCTTCAGGAGAAAGGCTGCTGTCGCTGCTTCCCTTGGTGGTGTGGATATGTAGATCGAATAGTCGGGCCATGTATCAGCTTTCAGCACTCAGCCATTTTGGACGATCAGTTCATACGGAATTTGATCCCTGATCGCTGGTTCAGTCTAAGTTCAGTGGCGATTTCCGTCAACCGGTGTTGGACCGGCCAGCGGCGGCCGGCTTGCCGGAACCTTGATGTAAACCGGGATTCCCCAGATCAAACCACCTTTCCTGGATATAGCTCCCGCGGGGATACCGCCAAATATAATCCCGCATTCCAAGAGCGTCAAATGCGGTCTGATGCGGCCTGATTCACTCAAAGTCCCCGCTTTCATTGGGCAACCACTGTACTGCCAAGCGTAAAAGCCCCAAACCGCTGGTCTACGCCCAAGTCTCGCCCTTGGGAAGCTCTTTTGCCCTGTGCGACCCCGTAACCGTAACCAATCCCGACGCTCCTAAAGTGGACTAGCCAGGAGCCAGCCTAAGCCGACCAATTCGTTCCAGTATCCCGCCTAGCATTTCCCGGCTCACCAGCACCTCAGCAAGCTGAAACACCAGCCTTCCGGCATGGCGCACCAACCGTCCTCCAGTCTTGATCATCCTGGTCTGCAGACTGGTCAACGACCAGTGCTTCATTGCCTCCGGTAAGGCTAGCCTTCTCATGAAGTTGCCCAAGTTGTAAGCCAGTACGAACAACTCCAGCCTGACCTGATTGGCCACGAACTTGTGGCAGGACAACCTGGTCCAGTTCAGGGCGTACTTGCCTTCTTTTATCCATTGCTCCGCCGTGCCTCGGCCATTGTAAAAGCGGACTATCCCGATGTTTGGATAGCTCAGATTGGTGACTATGAAGCCCACTCTGGGAAACAGTTCTCCCTGGCGCCACTCCACCTTAGAGACCACTCTCCGAGCAACGTTCCAGCTCTGGGCCTGGTAGACGAAGTTATGATAGGAGACGATGGGCTTCGGGGAAAGCCACTCCGTAGGCCGTATCAGCCGGTGCGCTATCTCCCGCTGCAGCACCTGGTTGGACCGCAGCCTGATGGCGTAGCCGATGTTTCTTGCTTCCAGATAATCGTATATCTCCGGCTTGGCGAAGGCGGCGTCAGCACGAAACAGCAGCCTGACCGCTGCTGTCAAATAACGCTCCACCACCGGATCAAGGACTTCTTGCCAATCATCGGCACTGGGGACGTTGCCTGACCGTAGCTTAGCTGCTTCACAATCCCCGAACTGGTTGAACAGAAAGAGAGGGTGATAGCAGACGCATTCAAAGTGGCCGTTGTAGGCTGCTCCCTCCTGCTGGCCGTGCACTGGACTCTCGGAACTGTCCATATCCAGCATTACTCGCCGGTGTAGGGTATGGGCCATAGCTCGTTCCACCCACTGGGTATTTATTCGTGCCAGCCCCTTCAGGTTGTCCTCTTGGGTCAGGAACTCCGTCTCGAACCGGCCCATCTCACTGGTGCTGGCTCCTTTCCGCTCCGAGCCTTGCCATCCCACGATCACTCGCATGGCTGGGTCTTGGGAAAGGCGCACTGCGTCATTGGTGTCGTCGTAGCCGGCCAAGCGGCTGTAGATCGACTGTCTTAGCAGCGGAACCAGGTGGTGAAGGATATTGCGTCCGGTACGGCTTTCCTGGAGGTAGTCCTCAGCGATTTCGGTAAGGCCCAAGGCATCATCAAACTCTCGAAAGGCAAGAAGACCAGCGTCGGAGGTGATGGTTGAGCCGTGAAATTCCAGGCGGACTTTGGGGTTGAATTGGAGCCGGAGAGGGGCATTTTCGCCGTCACCCATCAGGTGCCTCCATGATGCCTACGGCATCTTACTGCAAAGTGACATATCATGGAGTTATTATAGCTGGGAGCACGCAAAAAGGGCCCATAATTAGCCAATGGTTGCAAGACCATCGACGAATTACTGAGAAAGCTTTTTAGCCATATGGGAAATGTGGGTCTAAATTAGAACCAACGCCCCGCAGATGACCTTCCGGCGGGGCGCTGAGATAGACTGAGGAATGGATTCTCCAGGGAAGCGGGGAACTATCCCTGCCTAACTCCCCGACGTCTTGGCCTCACGCATCACGTCGACCAGTTCTTGCACGCTGGCGGCGGACGATTGCAGAGCCGCGTTCTCGTCGGCGGTCAGGTCGATCTGCATGATGGTTTCGATGCCGTTAGCGCCAATCTTGACGGGCACACCGACGCAGAGGCCGTTGATGCCGAACTCGCCTTCCAGATAGGCGCAGGCGGGGAGGATACGCTGCTTGTCCAGCAATACCGCTTCCACCATTTGGGTGATGGCGGCGGAGGGGGCGTAATAGGCGCTGCCCTCTTTCAACAGGGCCACTATCTCGCCGCCGCCGTTGCGGGTCCGCTGCACGATCTGGTCTATCTTCTCTTCGGCCATCAACTCGGTCACGGGTATGCCGCCCACCGAGGTGTAACGCACTAAAGGCACCATGTCGTCGCCGTGCCCGCCCAGCACCAGGGCTTGAACATCTTCCACCGAGACATGTAATTCCTGGGCAATGAAGGTGCGGTACCGCGCCGTGTCGAGAATTCCGGCCATGCCAAAGACCCGGTTACGGGGAAATCCACTGGTTTCGTAAACGTTTTGGACCATGGCGTCCAAGGGATTTGTCACGGCTATGATGATGCAGTTGGGCGAGTATTTGACCACTTCCTGGGTCACCGAAGAGGTGATGCGCATGTTGGTCAGCAACAGGTCGTCCCGGCTCATCCCGGGACGGCGGGCTATACCCGCGGTGATGACCACCAAGTCTGAATCTGCCGACTCATCGTAGCTGTTGCTGCCGGTCACCTGGACATCGGACCCGACCACGGGGCCGGCTTCCAACATGTCTAGAGATTTACCTTGGGGCAGGTCTTCCACCACGTCGACCATGACCACGTCAGCGTATCCCAGGGACTGGATTCTCAGGGCGGTGGTGGCGCCGACGTTGCCGGCCCCGACCACGGTTACTTTACTGCGCATCTATACCCAAGTCCTCCGAACGAATTACGCTCTGGTACAGCTAAAATTCGTAGCTGGCCGCGAGGCGAAGTCATTATACAGCCCAGTCGGTTGCAAGGGTACCCCTGGGATTTACTGGGATACGGGCGAGAGCAGGATGGACGAAATTCTGGATAAAGGGCAATGCCGCTTTTGAAGAGGGGCTTCACGGCTAATAGGCAATGGCTCAGGAGAGGCGCTATCGCACTTTCTCCCGTTGGGCGGCACGCCGCTCCCCGCGCCGTTCCTCGCGCCTTTCCTCCCGCTCGATCTCTTCTGGAGGTTTGACGTTTCGGAACATGGCATACAGGGACAGGTCGTACGTGATCTTCAATGCCGCGGAGATGACGAATGGGGCCGCCACGGGAACTGAGGTCCACAACCAGCCGGTGGCAAATGGCCCGGCAGCTCCTCCACTACTCTTGCTAATCATTTGAATACTGGCCATGGCTACCCGTTCCTCAGGACCGACGATGGCCATGGTATAGGAGTCCCTCGCCGGTACATCCATCTGGCTGAGGAACGCCCGCATTTGCCAAAACATCACGGCCATCCAAGCCAGCGGGGAAAAAGCGGCGGCCAATAGAAGAAAACTGGAAGGGATGTGGGTGAACACCATGGTGTTGAGCAACCCGAACCGGTTGGCCAATTTGGCCGACAACCAAATAGATACCGCGGTGAGGATATGGGAAACGAAGAATATCAGCGCCAGAGATTCTACCGCCAAGCCGAACTTCTCGAAGAACCAATAGGCAATAAGGGTTTGCATGACCATAGAAGTCGTGAAAGTGTCCACCCCAAACAGTCCGGTGAGAGTGAAGATGCGCCGCCGGGAAGGTAGTTTTAGTGGGTTGGTCCATTTCTGCTGGCTGATATCGCCTTCTATCGCTGGTGAGACGAGGCCATACAACAACGCTCCTACAAGTTGGAAACTTGAGAAACCTAAGAACATTACCTTGAGCGATAAAATCGTGTTCAATCCGAAGGCGTCCTGATAGAACGCAGGAAGAGCGGCCGCCAATGCCCCAACCGCAGTACCGGTCCTGGCGACGATGCTATATATGGCGAAAAGGTCGGTGCGCTTTTCGGCGGACGCGGTATCCGGCAGACTGGCTATCTCCAGAGGTTGAGCCGGGCTTTCTCCGCCTCCCCCGCCACCGGTGGATAGAGCTCCGGCAAAGGCGATGGCTAGGAGGATCACAAATTCGTCGATGAAAAATAGGCCAATCCCTGCGGCGCATGACAAAATCGAGAAGGTAATCAGCAGCCTTCGGCGTCCCACCCTGCCCGCAACCAATCCTACGATGAATGCAAAAAAGGCAACCCCAGCTATTCCTACTCCGAGGAAAACTCCCATCTGCCAGGCGTTAAAACCAATCTCAGGCAGATAGACGGCCATGATGAGCGCAACAAAGCTTTGGGCGAAGGTACGTACGCCCCTGGCCGCGATGATCAATCGGGCGTCGCGGTTAATCCAAGATAACGGAACGGTGTGGGTGTTGGTCATTGGCGGCGCAGGCTCGGTGGGATCAAGCGACGGTTCCAGCATCGGACCCGGCGATGCCACGCCGTGCCGCATAGGCGGCGGCCTGGGCCCGGCGGGTCATGTCTAGTTTGTCCATGATGTGGCTGACGTGGTTTCGAACAGTGTTGTCGGTGATGATTAACTGGCCGGCGATTTCCCTGTTGGTCATGCCTTCCGCCACTAGGGCCAGCACTTCCTTCTCGCGGCCGGAAAGCAGGTCTTCCTCTTGGGATTGCTCCTTCCGGGCCAGTTGGCCAAAACGTTCCAGGACACTAGCGGTGACGCTGGGGGCGAGCAAAGACTCGCCGGCGGCCACGGCGCGAATCCCGGCCAGAAGCTCCTCACGACCTCCGTTCTTCAGCAAATAGCCCGACGCGCCTGCCAGCACGGCCGCTTCCACCGCCTCTGGCGCCGAATGGGAGGTCAACATAAGCACCCGGGTGTCTGGCAGGTTGCTTTTGATCTGGCGGCAGGCGTCGATGCCGTCTGTGCCTTCCATCAACACGTCCATTAACACCACATCCGGTCTAAGCTCCGGCGCCATGGCCACCGCCTGGCCGCCGCGGGACGCCTGGCCGACCACTTCCAGGTCAGCTTCAAGGTCCAATACCATCTTCAGACCTTCCCGGACGATGGCATGGTCGTCAACTATCAGTATCGTCGTAACTGGCATTTGCTGGGCCTAATCTTAATTTCTACACTCACGAGACGCTGGCGCCACCGCCGCTCAGGGTAAGCAAATTCGACGGCTCATAGATTACCACTACGTTTTACACTAGAACGCAAGCTGGCGCCACACTGACCCAAATCAACATTGTGTTATTGCTGGGGTTCAGGGACGACGTTTTTGTGTGGCGGAACATAAGAGACGAATCAAGGAAATTTCAGCGGCGACCGAACCAGCTCACAGCAGGCTTAATCCGAATCCACCGATGGACCCGGATAGAGGGCGTGAGGACAGCGGAAGAGGGGGGAGGGAGTTGCAGGCGCGATGATCCGGGCTCGAATTCGGGTAGACGGGAGGTTGGCGGGCGGTCGCAGGCGTTTTGGGGGCGCCGATGGCGGTCTGCAGTGGCTGTGCTGAGCGAGATGGCGGGATAGGACACGGGAAGAGGCGCTCGCGGACCGGGACTGGCGCGAGTTTGCCGGGACGTTCAGTTGGCCGGATGGCGGGTCAGTTGCAGACGGGTCGTCAGGCTGGGAGTGGCAGGGCGCGCAGCCGGGCCAGGGCGCGACTGAACTGGGTTTCCCAAGGCCAGCGCTGGGGCAGATGCAGGGTGAGGCGGCGCGCCGAGCGGGTGAGCCGTCCGGCCAGGGAGAAGAACCGTCGCCTGAGGGTCTTGGTGGTCACGATCTGCTCGCCCAGGCCGATGCGCGCGGTCCAGCGGGCCAGGTGTGGGACATCACCTGGACGGCCAGCCAGGCGCCGTTGGCGGCGAAGCGGCCGGACGGCATGTGGTTCAACCCGACGCCGTACTTGAGGTCGCGTATCGCATTCTCGATCTCGGCGTGGCGGCGGTGGTCGGCCTCCAGTTCCAGGGTCTCTCCGTCCCGGTCGGTGATGAAGCCGTGATAACTGTAGGTGGCGAAGAGGGCCAGTTGGGAACCGGGGGTCGGCTGCACCCGCCGGACGATGAGCCGCACCGGCGCGGCGTCGGGCTCACTCTGGAAGGGGGTATAAGTCGTCTCGGCCACAGCGGCGGCGCCGTCCATCCAGTAGGGAATCGGCGTCCAGGCAGCTTCGGGTATGGCCTCGATGAGATTGCGCAGGCTTTTGTGCTGGCGGATGGTGATGGAGAAGCGCACGTCCAGCTTGCGGCAGACGGCGACCACGGCGTGGGTATAGAAGCCGCTGTCGGCCCGCAGGGTGATCTGCCCGCTGGCGCCAGCGTAGCGCACCCGCCCCACCGTCTCCCGCAGGAAGTGGGCGGCCCCGCGGGCGGTGTTGGCGCGCCAACGCGGGTGATAGCCCCGGGCGCCGTCGCCGCCGGCGACGGCCAACAGCGGGTGATAGCCCCGGGCGCCGGTGTAGCCGTGGTGGCGGGCGCCCTCCTTGGCCAGTCCGTAGGTCTCGCAGATCGTCGAATCAAGGTCGATGGTAAATGGTGCGTCGCCGGGTCCGGCTCCGGCCTGCCAGGCCCGGGCCAGCAACTCGCGGCTCACCCGGTCCAGTTGGCGGACGTGGCCCCAGCGAAAGCTGCGCAGGAAGGCGCCCAGGGTGGAGGGCGCCTTGAGCACACTGCCCAGGGTGCAGGCTGTCCCGCCGGCGCGCAGCGCATCGGCGTCGTCGATGCAGTCGCCGCCCGCCAACGCAGATGCCACCAGCGTCATCATCTTGTCACCGGTGTTGGCTCGGCCTGGGGCCCGGCCCAGGTCCAGGCGCCGGTCAACCAGTTGGGAAAGGCCGAGGTGCAAGGCCAAGGTGGCGGGAAGGAGCAGGCCGGCATTGTTGACCAGGCGGTGGTCGTCGAAGGTGATGTGGATGCGGTCGAGGTGGTTGCGTGGTCGCATCTATTGGGTGCTCCTTGTTTCTGGTCGGTTTTCTGTTATAAAACCATTATCCCAGATTCAGAGGAGCACTTCCTTCCCTATCCGCCCTGTCGCGACACGCCCTCTATCGGTGGATTCGGGCTTAGATGCTGGACTAGGCATGTCAATTCAGCTAACTTATAATCTGTGTTGATTCATATGGCCGGGACTTTAGTCAAACCTCTATTGGCAACCCGTCGCAGCCCGTGAAACTTAGTTATTAGGAGCAGAACATGCCAGAAGCGTCCCAGATTATCTACACCAAAATCGATGAGGCTCCGGCCCTGGCCACGCACTCGCTGCTGCCGATCCTCCAGGCATTCACCAAGGGGTCTGGTATCCAATTGGAGACCTGGGATATCTCGCTGACTGGCCGCATCATCGCGAATTTCCCAGACAATCTGACCGATGAGCAAAAAGTGCCCGACTATCTGGCCATGGCTGGCAAGTTGTGCTTGGAGCCGGCGGCGAACATTATCAAGCTTCCCAATATCAGCGCCTCTATTCCCCAGTTGAAAGCAGCGGTCAAGGAACTGCAGGACAATGGATATGACATTCCCGACTACCCCGATGATCCTGCGAATGACAGCCAACTCGAAACATTTCAACGCTTTTCCAAGGTGTTGGGCAGCGCGGTCAACCCTGTCCTACGGGAGGGGAACTCGGACCGCCGGTCAGCCACCGCGGTCAAGGAGCACGGCCAACGCAATCCCCACCGGATGATGCAGGACTGGCCGGAAGTGTCGAAATCCCGAGTCGCCCACATGGCCAGCAGGGATTTCTACGGCACCGAACAGGCCGTGACTATCACTGCTGCGGGATCGGCCGCCATCGAATTCGTGGCCAACGATGGGCGTGTGAACGTTCTCAAAACCGGTATCCCCTTGATAGCTGATGAGATCATCGATTGCGCAGTCATGAATGTGGGGGAGCTCCGCCAGTTCTACGCTGAAGAAATGGCGAAAGCTAAAGCTGATGGCGTGTTGATTTCTTTGCATGTGAAGACGACTATGATGCGCGTGTCGGATCCGATGATCTTTGGTCATTGTGTGTCGGTTTACTACGAGGATGTGTTGAATAAACACGGGGCTGAACTAGGTGAGCTTGCGGTGAACCCCGACAATGGAATTGCCGAACTCTACACCAAGATCCATTCTCTGACCGAGGACAAACGAGCGGAGATAGAGGCGGATATCCAGGCGGTTTATAGCGTTCGTCCTGAGTTGATGATGGTGAACTCTAGCCGGGGCATCACCAATCTGCATGTGCCGAGCGATGTGATCATTGACGCCACCATGCCCGTGTTGGTCCGTGACGGCGGCCGCACTTGGGGTCCCGACAACGAACTGCACGACACCGTCGCGATGATCCCCGACCGCTCGTATGCGACGCTGTATCAGGCGGTCATCGACGATTGCAAGGAGCATGGAGCGTTCGATCCGGCCACCATCGGCAGCGTCGCTAACGTTGGGCTAATGGCCCAACAAGCCGAAGAATACGGATCTCACGACAAGACCTTCAAATCGCCCGGTGACGGAACGATTCGGGTCGTGGACGCAACGGGCGCGACTCTGATGGAACAGAGGGTTGAGGAAGACGATATATTCCGGATGTGCCAGACCAAGGACGCCGCGATTCAGGACTGGGTCAAGCTTGGGGTCAACCGAGCTAGGATCACCGGCTCGCCAGCCATTTTTTGGTTGGATCCAAACCGGGCTCACGACGCTGAGCTGATTAAAAAGGTGGACAAATATCTTCCCACGCACGACACTGCCGGGTTGGACGTTCGAACCATGTCGACCATTGATGCGATGCACTTCACGATGGCGCGCAGCCGGGCCGGCGAAGACACGATTTCCGTGACCGGCAACGTGCTGCGTGATTATCTGACCGACCTCTTCCCGATTTTGGAATTGGGCACGAGCGCCAAGATGCTTTCTGTTGTCCCCCTGCTTCAGGGAGGCGGGATGTTCGAGACAGGCGCCGGCGGGTCGGCGCCCAGGCATGTACAGCAATTCCTTGAAGAGGGCCATCTGCGGTGGGATTCTCTGGGTGAATTCTGCGCCCTCGTCGCCTCCTTCGAGCATCTAGGCGAGGTGTTTAACAACGACAAGGCGAAGCTCTTAGCTGAGACCCTGGACCAGGCCATCGGACAGCATTTGGAAAACAATCGATCGCCATCTCGCCGGGTGAATGAACTGGACACCCGAGGCAGCCATTTCTACCTCGCGCTGTACTGGGCGGAAGCGCTGGCGAAGCAGACACAAGACCCCGAGCTGCAAGCCCGTTTTTCCGGCGTGGCCCAGCAGTTGGCCGCCAACGAAGAAAAGATAGTTCAGGAGCTGAACGACGCTCAGGGAAAGGCTGTGGACATCGGCGGTTATTACCATCCCAATCAGGAGATGACCGCCAAAGCCATGCGCCCCAGCGCCACTATGAACGCGATCGTGGATGCGATTTAGCGACAAGCCGGCTGGCTGAGTGGTGGTTTTCAGCCAGCCGGTTTTATAGGCCGCTGAGACTGGGGGCCATTCCGGTGTCAGCGTCATTCTATATCCCTATCAGCGCATACTGCCAAGCATGCAGAATGAACCGTCGGAAGCGGTTGGAGATCTGCTGAAAACAAAGTGAAAACCCTCTGATCACCCTGCAGAGGGCATTTGTCGTAGCGCTCAATTACGGCTGGTTGGGCAAAAAAGCTGACCGATTCTGAGACGTTAACTCTTGAAACTGATTGCAAAACCGCTTCTCTAAGCTAACGGCGATATATTTGGAACCACCCCACTAGGGGCGGACTACGCACTTGTTTTCGGCGTGTTTGGGGCGGCGGTCGTTATAGCTTTGATGGTCTAGACAGTTCACAGGCCGTCGGATTAACGCATTGACAGCCTTTTTCGACCATCAAATGATGGTGCTGTAAAATTCCGCTGCCAGTGTAGGCGACAGCCAGTCGTTTTCCCAATAGAATATGAGAATGTTGACAGATTTCAAACCACTCAAAAAAGTCACACTCTCCGGGGTGGGCGATCTCCGATGCACAGGGCTGACGCTCATTGTCGGGCCGAATTCTTCCGGGAAGACCCAACTATTGAGAGACGTTGGACTACGGCTTAACGGTGTGCCACGTCCCCTGGTAGTGGCTCAGGCAATCGAGTTGGACCCACTCGACGTCGACGACTTAATCAAAGCGCTGGTCGGGGCGGGTTATTTCGCCGAGCCACAAGCATATCAACCCAACGTGCACGACCTTCTGGGGGACAGGCGAGGGTTTTCAAACTGATACCACGATTGGCCAGGCCCGGGGCTGGCACAGCGAATATCTCGAGAAGGATGAATTTCAGTTTAGCGCTGCAGGAGACCAATTCCTGGCGCGGTTTGGGAAGATACTGGTGTCCCAGTTGTTTCTGGCACGTAGACTCGTTTCATTGAATACTGTCAGCACTCAAGATTTGTTACAGCAGCCTGTGCAAAACGAATTGGAGGCACTCCATCTAGATGATGAAGCCCAAGAGGTACTGACCTGTGTTTGTTTGACAGCGTTTAAGAAGGGAGTTTGGTTAGACGCGACACGGGGCGACCGGCTTCAGATACTCGTTGGTGATCAAGGGCTGCCAGCCTACAAGGATCGGATCTCCCTTACGAAGTTGGCGAAACATAGGCCGATAGAGGAAAAAGGTGACGGGCTGAAATCGTTCGTGACCATGGCCACTGCCCTCATACTTCAGAAACGTCCGGTATGTTTGATAGACGAGCCCGAGATGTGTCTCCATCCACCCCAGGCACGGGCATTAGGTAGGCTCATTGGGAAGTATGGATCAACTCCCGACACAGCCACCTTCGTAGCGACCCACAGCAGCGAGATACTCCGCGGAGCCCTTGAGACGGGGCGTGATGTCCAGATCGTCAGGCTAATCAACGGCCTGGAAGGCTTCTCGGCTAATCTACTCCAAGCAGATGAGTTAATCAGCGCGTTTGGCAAACCGCCTGAACGGTCTGAGTCCATACTGGATGGAATCTTCGCTCAGTCAGTTATCGTCGTGGAAGTAGAAGGAGACCGACTGGTGTATCAGGCAGTCTGGCAAAGTTTCGACGATGAGATCGTCCAAGATGTTCATTTTGCCCAGGTTGGAGGGACGGGTGGGATTGCCTCGACACTAAGGCTGTACAAAGCCCTCAGCATCCCCGTTGGAGTTATTGCTGACATTGACCTGCTGACAGATCTGGACAAATTTCGGCAAGTGCTAGAGCGGATGGCGCCTCAAGAGCGCATAGAAGAAATCGTTGGACTTGCGCAGGCGATTGCACAACGGTTACGAGAACTTCCACCCGTTATCACCGAAGAGTCAGTCCGAGAGAAACTCAGCCAGGTTTTGAATAAAGACTTTGACTGGGATCAGGGCGGGGATATGAAAATGCGTGGCGAATTGGAGAGAGTATCTCGGGAAATCGCTCGCAGCAGGAATTTAAAGAATGTGGATAGCACAGGGCTCCCATGCGACCTTCGCCACGACATCGAGCAGTGCCTGAAATCCTTAAAAGAGTATGGGATCTTTCTTGTTCCAATGGGCGAGTTGGAGGATTGGTTGCCCGGACAGGAATTGGGAACGCGGACTCACAAGGCCGAGTTCGCCGTCGCAACAGCGGCATGGATCCAAGAGCAAGGGCGTCAACAAGACCCTCTCTGGGATTTCGTGAGGTATATAGCTGAGTACTTCTCGCAGATCAAAGGCTGATGAAAAGCCGCGTTCCCAGCCTCAACTCCGTGCTTTTGACAGGCGTGGAGTACGAGCGGAACCATCCGTGCGGAGACCTTGGCATAATGCGTGACGCTGCTTAGGCCAGGCCTAACAATGGGGCTGGTGGTCGCCGCCGCCGTCAGGTGGCAACGGTATGGTCACCTCAAGGCGGGTCCCCTCGCCGATTCTACTGTCGATGGCAAGACTGCCGCCCAACTCTTCGGCCCGTTGGGTCATGTTGTTCAACCCCCGGCCATGAATCGCCTGGGGCACCTCCTGGCGGGTAAACCCCATCCCATTGTCGCTTATCTCCAAACGGACCAACCCCTGGTCAAACGCCAGCGCCACGTCTACCTTGGATGCTTGGGAATGGCGGTATACGTTGGCCAACCCTTCTTGAACGATTCGCAGCAATGCCGCGCTGACGGTTGTAGGGATAGGCCGTTCGTCTCCGGTGGCGGTCAAATCGGCTTCGATGGAAGTGACGGAACGGAATTCCAGCAACTGGTTCTGAAGGGCTTCGGTGATTGAGTCCTCACCTTCCAACATGGGCTTTAAGTCAAATATGTAATTGCGAGCGTCCAGAAGGGCCTGCCGGGACACTCCCGCCAAGGATTGCAGGCGTACTTGCAGGTCCTCGGCGCCGCGAGCCGACAGCTCCACGCAGGTTTCCAGGCTGACGTTGAGCATGTAAAGCGACTGGGCGACACCGTCATGGATCTCCCTGGCTATGCGGCTGCGCTCTTCCAGGGCGGCCAGTTCCGCCTGCTGGGTTTGCTGTTGCAACTGCAGGTTTTCTTCGGAGATGCGGCGTTCGGCGGCCACGGCTTCCCTGCGGCGGGACCGCTCCCAACCGGTGATCAACGCGCCGGCGCCGGCGATTCCCAGCATGCAGGCTAGGCGCACGGCCAGCTTCTTTTCGTCCTGTTGATCCATGTCCAGCACCGGCGTCACCGTAAACGCCATGATCGTATATAGAGTCATTATCACCGCGGCCACGGGGAAACTGGCCCGCTTGGGGAATATGAGGGAAAATCCCAGCAGAGCAGGATAATAGAAGACATAGAAGTCATTGGACAGCCCGCCTCGCAGGCAGAGACCCACTGTGATAAACGCCAGGTCGGCGGAGCTGAGCGCTAGGGCGTGGCGCCATCCTACGCCTATACTCCCCAAATTGGCGGTTTTCACTGACCGGACCTGAAAGAGCCGCCATGAGATCCAACCGTTGAGCAGAGCCAGGCCGCCTCCCATCAGGTTGAGCACCAGGTGGGTTTGGTCCTGTTCCACCCGGTAGTTGTTCAGGAAGAACCAGACCCCCAGCAGCAACCACCGGATGATCACGGCGATGGTTATCGTAGGGCGGTAATCGTCGAAGATGGCGAACGGGGGAAGCGCCTGTTGTTGGGCCATGGGTTCACTAGCCGTCAAATGGTTTTTCATTCAGCATCACGACCGGAAAAGTCGCCAGGCCAGGACATTTCCAAAATCGTTGGACGATTTTCGGAGATAATGCGAGAGATTTAAGGCATTTACGGGTGAATTATACGGAAAACCTAGTTGATTTGGTTGGCGCAGGTCAAGCAGAATGACCGTTATATCCCACGGGTCATTTCCCTGAACTGGTTTTTGGAATGGTATTTTTGGGGACAAGGGATAGTACGTTTGTCCCTGATGGAACAGTGTGAACCAGGATAGAGTTCAATTGTGAATACAACAAGCGAATGGCGCCATCGCAGGCAAGGCCACAGATGGACACAATAATAGGTTTGTTGGACCAAGCCGAAAAGAAGTTCGGCCGCAAGACGGCGCTGGTGGCGCGGCAGGGATACCGGGTTGAGAGATGGACCTTCTCTGACTTAAAGGACCGGTCTTGCCGCATGGCCTCGTGGTTGGAACAGCAAGGTGTCGCAAAAGGCGATAGAGTGATCCTGTGGGCCCACAATTCGCCTAACTGGGTGGCTGCGTTTTTCGGCGGTCTCCGTTTGGGCGCAATCCTAGTGCCCTTGGACATCGGCAGTTCTCCGGATTTTGTGGAACTGGTAAAACAACAAACCCAACCCAAACTGGCGCTGCTGTCGAATGCCACGGTAGGGAACTGGTCCCCAGGAGGCGTTCCAGGAGGCGTTCCAGGAGGCGTTCCAGGAACAAGGCTGGAGGACCTGGACGAAATCATCAATGCCGCCAGTGCGTCCACTGCCGGGAATTACGCGGGCCCTGCGGACATCGATTCGCGGGACATCGCGGAAGTGATCTACACATCGGGAACAACCGGCGACCCCAAGGGAGTCATCCTGACTCACCACAATATCGTGGCCAATGTTCTTGCCTCGGCGGAAATGGTCCCTGTTAAACCCAGCTACAATTTGCTCTCCATCCTGCCTTTAAGCCACATGCTGGAGCAGACAGTGGGTTTGCTGGCGCCTTTGATCGGCGGCGCCACGATCTGCTACCCCCAAAGCCGCCGGTCGACGGTTATATTCCGGGCTTTCAAAGACTACCGCATCACCACCATGGTCATGGTTCCCCAGGTGCTGCAACTTCTCAGCAATGCCATCGAGGGGCGGGTCACGGAACAAGGGAAGGAGAAAACCTGGCGATTCCTGCACCGGATCGCTCCCAAGCTGCCGATGGCCTTGCAGCGGCGGCTGTTTTCGAGGGTCCACCGCCAGCTGGGAGGTTCATTGCGATTCATGATGTGCGGCGGGGCCTACCTGGATCCGGAGTTGGCCCGGAAATGGGAAAACATGGGCGTGCCTGTGGTGCAAGGTTATGGAACCACCGAGGCTTCGCCGATTATTAGCTGCAATACCCTGTCACGGCGCACCACGGAGTCAGTGGGATTCGCTCTCCCCGGAGTGGAGGTGAAGATCGCTGAATCAGGCGAGCTTCTGATTCGGGGGGACAATGTCACCAGCGGCTACTGGCAAAACCCCCAGGCCACCGAAAATGCCTTTGAAGACGGGTGGTACAAGACGGGAGACTTGGGGTTTCAGGAGCAAGATGGGTCCCTGTACCTGAAGGGAAGGATCAAAGACCTGATTGTCCTCTCCAGCGGTTTGAACGTCTATCCCGAAGACGTTGAGACAGCCTTGGCAAAACAACCTGGAGTGGGCGATGCGGTGGTTTTGGGGTTGCCAAGCGAGAATCAGGGCGTGCAGGTTCATGCGGTGCTCTTGATGCCCGACGGTGGGAGCGCGGTCGGTGAAATCGTTGAGCAGGCTAACGCCGCTCTTGCGCCCCACCAGCGGATTCAAGGCTTCACCATATGGCCGGAAGAGGATTTTCCCCGCACACATACTCTCAAGGTAAGGAAACATCTGGTTTTGGAAAAGCTGCTGGAAGACAGACGAGGCGAGGCGCCGCCGCAGCGTCCACCTGAGGCGCCCTCTGCCCAAGTGTCATCGACGGTGCGGCTGCTGGCCCGGTTTACCCCCATTCCTGAAGAAGACATTCAATCGTCGTCGCGGCTAGGGGTGGACCTGGGTCTGGATTCTTTGGGCTTGGTGGAGGTCTTGGCGGCGGTGGAGAACGACCAGGATATATACCTGGATGAGTCATTGTTTGGGGAAGACACCACGGTAGCCGACTTGGAAGCCATGATCTTGCAAGGCAGCCAGGAGGCACAGACATCGCCGCAATTCGAGTGGCCGTTGAGCCCGTTGGCCACGGCCGGCCGGAGCATCAGCCAGTCATTGCTCGTCTTTCCCATCATGCGCGCGGTGATATCACAAAAAGTCTCGGGTAAAGAGAACCTGGATGGTCTCAAAGGACCGGTGCTATTCGCCGCAAATCACCTGAGCATGATGGACACTCCGGTGGTGCTTTCCGCGCTGCCCGGAGCATGGCGCCGCCGGGTGGCTGCCGCGGCCGCGGCGCACGTTCTGATGGCGAGGAACCGGATTGAATGGATGTCAGCCGCATTCTTGTTCAACGCGTTCCCTTTTTCTCAGACCGGGTCCATCCGTCCCAGTATGGAGTATTGCGGGCTCCTGATGGACCAGGGATGGTCGGTGCTGATCTACCCCGAGGGCGCCCGGGCGGACTCGGGGGTAATGGAGGCGTTCAAATCGGGGACCGGCCTGTTGGCGGTGGAGTTGAGGGCTCCGGTGGTGCCGGTGCACCTGAAGGGCACCGGGGAAGTGATGGAGAGGGGTAAGAAGCTGCCGCGGCGGGGCAATGTCGAGGTGCGGTTTGGGAAACCGCTCCATTTCCCGCCGGGAGCTTCCCATGCCGATGCGACGGCATCCATCGAAGCGGCGGTGAGGGCGTTGGCGGAAGGGGACGGGGCTAACTAGCGGCCTCTACATTAGCCCTGGAACCATAAAGGCGGCTATAGGTGGCGGCCACCTGGGCGCCCCACATCAGCGCTAGTGATGAGAAGTAGGCCCACGAAAGGACTGCGAAAAGGGCGCCCAACGCGCGCCAACCGTAGACTAGTAGTCAGTCAACCGTAGACTAGTAGTCAGTCAAACTTGATATTAATGGTAACGTGAAAGATTGAGCAAAAGAGCTACCCTGACTCTGGATAGTGTTGATGGGAGGCGGTGGTATGGTCAGGGAAAAGTATGGAGTCCGGCTGACGGCGGAACAGCGGAACCAGCTCCAGCATCTGGTTCGTGCGGGGAAAGGCACAGCCCGGGTGACGGTCCGGGCCCGGATTCTGCTCAAGACGGATGAGGGGTGGAGCGCTCCCCAGGTGGCCCAAGCCCTGGATGTGGCCGAGGGCACGGTGTTTCGGATCAAGCGGCGCTTCGCCGAAGAGGGGCTGGAAGGGGTGCTGCAAGACCGGCCCCAAGCCCGTCGGTACCGGAAGCTAGACGACCGGGGCGAAGCCCACCTCATCGCTCTGGCCTGCTCCGAACCGCCGGAAGGGCATGACCACTGGACCCTGCGCCTTTTGGCGGGCCAGGTGGTGGAGTTGGGGTTGGCGCCCTCCCTATCCCACGAGACGGTGCGGCTGCACCTGAAAAAAACTCCCTCAAGCCGTGGCAGAAGCAGGAGTGGTGCATCCCCAAGGTGAGCGCCGAGTTCGTGGCCCACATGGAGGACGTGCTGGACCTGTACGCCCAACCCTATGACCCGCGGCGGCCGGTGGTCTGCTTTGACGAGACTTCGACCCAGTTGTTGGCTGACACCCGTCCCCCGCTGCCAGCCCAGCCGGGGAGACCGGCGCGGCAGGACTACGAGCACCGCCGGGAGGGCACTCGAAACCTGTTCCTGACCTGCGAACCGATGGCCGGTTGGCGCCACGTGCAGGTTACGGAGCGGCGCACCATGCAGGACTTCGCCCGCCAGATGCGCTGGCTGGTGGATGAGGCCTATCCAGAGGTCCCGGTGGTGCGAGTGGTCCTGGACAATCTGAACACCCACAGGACAGCTTCCCTGTACGAGACCTTCCCAGCGGCCGAGGCCCGCCGGGTCGCCAAACGGCTGGAGTTCCACTACACCCCCAAGCACGGGAGTTGGTTGAATATGGCGGAAATCGAGTTCAGCGTGCTGTCCCGCTCCTGCCTCAAGCAGCGCGTCCCCAACGAACCCGCCCTCCGGCGGGAGGTCCAGGCCCTGGTCACGGAGCGAAATGCCGCCCGAGCCACCATTAACTGGCGGTTCAACACCCAGGACGCCAGGGGCAAACTTCACCGCCTCTATCCCTTCGATTCCAAACATGACTGACTACTAGTACTCAGTCAATCGTGAAATCGCAGTATCCTTGGAACAACGTAACCCCAGAGTGGTTGTCCAACCGGCCTTGCCGGGGCCGCTGAACCCTTTGATTCCAAACATGACTGAGTACTAGATTGAAGCCATCGGCATTTGTTACGAACCAAACAAAACCTATTCTGACAGCATGGAAAAACAATGTCGCTACAATCGCCCCAAGCCAGGTGTCCCGCCACGTCACCCGAGTGTTCGGAATGTACCGGTACAGGAGGATGAACACGCCCAAGGTGAAAAACAACACCAGGACTTCCTGAACCAGCTTTAGGAGTATCCCGAGCAAACCGGGCGCCTGGCCGATCAGATTCAGAATCGCCGAGACGCCAGAGCCGAAAACGAGGATGATGGCGACAAGCAACACGACCACGAGAAGCATGATGGAGTCGATGGCTCGGGCTAGCATAAATGAGTGAGGAGCATCTGTCCCCCAAACATGATTGATTCCCCTTCGTACGGAGGCGAACACTTTGCCGCCGGAGAAGAGAAGTCCAATGATCGCCAATAAACCCAGCTCGTTCCGCGCACTGGCCAAACTGTTTATCAGATCCGCCAGATAGCCGCCTGAGACTGGAATGAGCTCTATCAGGCGGTCGATGATCTCAACCTGCTGTTCGGGCTCCGGGTAGAAAAAGCCAAGGACCGATATGCCGGCCAGCGCCAGGGGAAACAATGAAAACAGGGTCCAGTAGGCGATACCGGCGGAAAAATAGGAACAATTGTTAATGGAAAAGTCTGTAAACACCGACCGCGCAAAGGTCATGCATTTTGACAACAAACGCCTCATCGCGAGGCATATTATGTAGGCGATGCCTTGAGGTGGCAACTCCAGATTCGATTTCGGGGTTAGCCTGTTGTGATTTCATTGTTTGACGGTATCGGGAACTAATTGGTATTTTGAGGAAATTCCTATTCCAGGCCTCATAGGACAAAGCAATTTGAAGGAAGAAACCCACAGGGCAAGACAGATAACGGCAAATCTACACCAATTTCCAACCGGCGGCTCGTCCGCGTTTATAGTATTGGAAGATAAGATTACCGTTATCGACGCCGGCCGCCGGGCAAGCGGCCTCCAGATCATTTCATATTTGAGATATTTGGGCCGCTCACCCAAAGAGATTTCCAATGTCTTCGCCACCCATTACCACCTGGACCACATTGGAGGGATCGCCCGTCTCAAAGAGACGTCGGCAGCCAGTGTGGCCATTCACCAAAGTGAAGCGCCCTTGGTGCAAGGGGAGAGGAATCTCCCAAGCCCTTTCCAAAACCCTTTAGCCGCTCTGTTGATGGCTCCGTTCGTCTGGCTTAACCGGCCGCATAAATTTTCTGTGGACCTCCGGCTCCAGGATGGAGATACGTTCGACACTCTGGGCGGGATGGAGATCGTACATACGCCGGGGCACACTCCAGGCAGCATCAGCCTGTACTTTCGGCGCGAGGGATTGCTCATCGCGGGAGACGCTTTGGAATATCGCGACGGGTCACTTCAGCTTCCCTCAAAACCGTTTACCTCCGACATGGCCCAGGCGAAAGAGTCGATTCGCCGGCTCGCTCAATTGGACTGCGAGGTCTTGTGTTTGAGTCATTATCCGCCCCTGTTGAAAAATGCCTCACAGGAGTTACGCGATTTCGCGGACCGCTTGGAGTGAATGGGACGGGCTAGGATTGACGGGAAGAATGGAGCACGGAATCACTGCGGTCCGAAGATTGTCTAGACACATCGGCGTATTGAAAAACGGAGATGTTGCAAATGGACACTTTAATTGACCTTCTAAGAGACGCCTCAACACGGTTTGGCGCCTCTACGGCATTGTCAATCGCTCAAGGAGTACGCCAGCGGCAATGGACTTACAGTGAGCTTTGGGAATCCTCCGGCAAGGTAAGTTCATTGGTGGCGCAACGCGGGCTGGGTAAAGGAAACCGGGCCATCATCTGGGCTCACAACAGTCCCGAGTGGGTGACAGCCTTCTTCGGATGCCTGCGGGCCGGAGTGGCCGTAGTGCCGTTAGACGTTCGTAGCGCACCGGATTTCGTGAGCCGTGTGGTGGAGAGAACCGATTCCAAGATGGCTTTTGTGTCCCGGCCAACCTCTGATGGGTTAGCAAATTCAGGCTTGCCGGTTCTCCAGTTGGAGGAACTCGAGGATTCCATTGCCGGATTGGCCACTCCACAGGAAGAGCCTTCGATCCAAGGGGACGACATTGCCGAACTCATGTACACCTCGGGAACTACCGGCGAGCCCAAAGGCGTAATGCTGACCCACGGTAATCTGGTGTCCAATGTGGTCGCGACCAGTTCCATGGTCCCGGTTAAACCGTCTTACCGGCTGCTTTCGCTTCTGCCCCTCAGTCATATGCTGGAGCAAACGGCCGGTTTGCTGATTCCGCTGCACCACGGCGCCAGCGTCGTCTATTCAGTCAGCCGCCAGCCGAGCATCATTTTTAAAACCATGGGCGTCAATCACGTCACCAACGCGGTTTTGGTGCCCCAGGCGCTACAGCTGTTCATGAACTCCATAGAACGCGAGGTGAGGGCGCAAGGAAAAGAGAGGCAGTGGCGATCGCTGATGCGCGTCGCTCCGGCCTTGCCAAATCGGGCCCGGAGATTTCTCTTCCGGGCGGTTCACCGGAAGATGGGCGGGCGGTTTGAATTCATGATGTCTGGAGGGGCGTATTTGGACCCCCAGCTAAGCAGGAAGTGGAAGCTGTTGGGTATCCCCGTCTTGCAAGGCTACGGCGCCACTGAGACTTCGCCGGTGATCACCAGCGACGCATTCAACCAACAGAGGGAAGGTTCTGTCGGCCGCGTCCTCCCGGGCCAACAAGTTCGCATCGCCGCCGATGGAGAGATTTTGACCCAGGGCCCCAACGTCACACAAGGGTACTGGCAGGATACTGAAACTACGGCCGGGGCGTTCGAAGATGGTTGGTACAAGACTGGAGACCTCGGCGATTTGGATGACCAGGGATTTCTGTATCTCAAAGGGAGAAAAAAAGACCTGATCGTCTTGCCCAACGGGCAGAACGTGTACCCGGAGGACATCGAGGCCGTGGTTCGCAATCAGCCTGGAGTTCGGGACGGCGTGGTGGTCGGGCTGCCCAATGATAGTGGAGACGCAACCGTTCACGCGGTGTTCTTGCTTGAGCCCGAGGTTCAGGCTGCCGACGTGGTCCGCGCCGCGAACCAAGCCCTGGCGGGCCATCAGCAGATTCAGGGGTTTACGGCGTGGCCGGAGGACGACTTCCCACGCACCCACACGCTAAAGGTCAAAAAACCTCTTGTCATGGAATTTCTCATGAGCCGCGGTGGGGAGACGAAACCTGAGGCTCATGCCGAAGAAGAGGCTTCAGCGGGCGAGCCGGTAAGCGAATTACAGAGGATCCTGTCCTCTTTGTGTCCAATCCCCCCAGCAGAATTAACTCCCGAGAAAACCCTGGGGCTAGACCTAAGCCTGGATTCCCTGGGGCGGGTGGAGCTGCTTTCCGCCGTTCAGGAAGAGCTGGGGGCGTATGTCGACGAGGGGCAGCTAAGCTCAGAAACGACGATCGGTGAATTGGAGGCTCTGGTTCAGGCCGGAGGCGAAGAGCCGAACCTGCCGTTCCCGTCATGGGGCCGGACCGTCTGGTGCGGTGTGTTGCGAGTCATCATACAAAGCGGTTTGTTGTTCCCGCTGCTGCACGTTTTTTATAAGATCAAAGTCACCGGGCAGGAGCGGTTGAACGGTCTAGAGGGCCCCTTGATGTTCGCGGCCAATCACAACATGAAGATGGACAATCCCCTCATCATGATGGCGCTGCCTCTGCGATGGCGGTGGAGGCTATGTCCGGCAGCGGCCGCTGATTTCATCCTCGGGAACCCTCTGTGGCGCTTCGGAGGCCCCCTGCTGGGGAATTCCTTCCCGTTCTCCCGTGAGGGCTCGATCCGCACCAGCTTGGAGCACCTGGGGCAGTTGCTGGATTTGGGATGGTCGATCCTGATATATCCCGAAGGCCGCAACAACCGGGAAGGCATGGAGGCATTCAAGCCCGGCGCCGGGTTGGTGGCCGTGGAAAGCCGCACTCTGGTTGTGCCGGTGCGAGTGAATTTGAAAAAGAGGGGCGTGTTTGATAAGGGCGGACTGTTCTCAAGAGGAGACGTCGAAATCAGGTTTGGTGATCCAATAGATTTCCCCCGGAGAGAAGACTATCGGGCGGCCACAGAGCAATTAGAGGCGGCGGTGAGGGCGCTATGAGCCGGAAAAAATCGACGGCAGCGTTGACTAGCAGACCCCAAGAGACCCTTCGCGAGTCAGAATCACCGGCGGCTCGGGCTAGTTTCTCTTCTGAAATGAGTCATGTCGCTTAACGTTCGCAGGCTGCCCCTGGTCAACAAGCTTCTGTATACGTCGGACATGGTGGGCAGCCAAGCCATCGCCCAGACCCGCAACCTCTGGTTGCTGTTCTTCCTGGCTCCTCCGCTCCGGGAGGGCTTGCCCACCGCCGTGCCTGCGCTAACTCTGGGGTTTCTCAACCTGGATCCAAGGGTTTTCGTCGGAGTGCTATTGACTGCCGGACGGCTGATCGAAGCCTTCGACGACCCTCTTATCGGCTGGTGGAGCGACCGGACGAAAAGCCGGTGGGGCCGCCGGCTCCCATTCGTTCTGTTTAGCACGCCTTTCTACGCCATATTTTTCGCGTTGCTGTGGGTGACACCCGGAGGCGAGGGCAGCCCGGTCAACGCGGTATACCTGTTCGTGGTGTTGGAGATGTTCTTCCTGGCAGTGACCCTTTCCGGAGGGCCCTATGAGGCTTTGCTGCCGGAGATTGCCCGCACCGACCGGGACCGGATGAGCGTGGTTGCCTGGCAGTTCTACTTTGGGATCCTGGGCGCCGTGTTGGGACTGGTGTTAACCGGCTTCATCAAGGACGCATTTGACTTTCGCGTCATGGGATTCATCGTTGCCGCTTTCGGCCTGGTCTTCAGGTACGTTGGACTGGGTGGGATTTGGCGGATTGCGCCTCGCGACACTCCAACGGCGCAGCTTGACCTGAAATCTGCCTTCACCAGCACCTTAAGCAACAAACAATTCCTGTATTTTCTGCCCAGTTTCGTGCTTTTCCAAGCCGCGGTCGGCATGGTCATCGCCTGGCTTCCCTTCTTCGTGGCGTCGGTGCTGGACCAGGACAACGGTGGCGCGATGACCTCAATGTTGACCGGCGCATCCCTGGCCGCAATGGCGATTTCCGTATTAGGTCTGTGGAAACTTAGCAACACCAAAGGCAAGCGTTGGGTCTATTCAGCGTGCCTTCTGGGCACCGCGATCTATTTGCCGCTGCTGTTTTTCGCTGGATTCATTCCGGGAGTGCCCAAGTTTCTCCAAGGGTTGGTCATGGCCTTTCTAGCGGGCGCGCCCATGGCCGGGGTCAACCTGTTGCCCAGAGCCATCACCGCCGATATCACCGATTACGATGAGCTGCGCACCGGGATGCGCCGGGAAGGCATGTTCTACGCCACCCAGAACCTTTTCGAGAAGATGGGCTCGTCCCTGGCCCCGCTGCTGTTGGGCCTGATATTGCTGCTGGGCGACACCGTAGAAAACCCGCTGGGCATCCGCCTGGTGGGGCCGGTGGCGGGAGTGATCGCGTTCTTCGGGTACTGGACGTTCCGCGGCTACCGGCTGCCCGCCACTGTCACCCGGGAAAGCGTAAAGGAGGCGGGCGTAGAGTTGTGATGGCGCTGCATAAAGGCGGCGGTTCGGGTGTGTGGAACATCGCTCTGAACACACTGGAGAAATCCCCCTATATCCTCCTGCAAAAGGGGGAGTGATTGGAGTCATAAAAGTGTTGATTGATTCGCCGACGGGCCGCTTAAACGCCTAACTGTTCCACTAGCGCTTCCGGGTCCGTCACCGGAAGCTGGCAGACGTAGTTTTGGCAGACGTAGGCCGTGGGTTTGCCGCCAGTCATTTCGCGGCTCTCCAACAGCGGGTTTCCGGCCACGGCGGCGGGTTGAGGCGATTCGGCGCCCACCACGACTTTGTTGGGCAGGAATCTGCCGAAGACGGCGTTTAGAAGTTCTCCGGTTGATGGGTCGTCCCGCGGACCTATGATGGCGATCTCCTTGGGTTGGGATAGGTAGAAATCCAGCGCTCCCAGCCATTGGCCGGCGCCCATGGGAGAGCGGGACATAAGCTGCTGCAGGGCGCGCAGGGGCGCCGCGGCTTTGGCTGAATAATCATCGTTGCCGGTGATCACCGCAAGGCGCAGCAAGACTTCGGCCGCCACGGATCCGCCGCAAGGCTGGGCGTTGTCGAATGTGTCCCTGGGGCGCACCACCAAGTCTTCGTGGTCTTTCCCCGTATCGTAAAATCCGCCAACATCGTCGTCCCAAAACAGGTCGATCATTGAGTCCGCTAGCTTGACGGCTTCCTCCAGCCAGCGGGGCTGGAATGTTGCCTCGTATAGGGCCAACAGGCCGTCGGCCACAAAGGAGTAGTCCTCCAGATACGCCAGTAGTTTGGCCTCGCCGTTGCGGTAGGTCCGCAACAAACGTCCGTCCCGGACCATCGCAGAGGTCAAAAATTCAGCGTTTTTGACTGCACCCTCCAGGTAGTCCGGGCGGCCAAAAACTTGGGCCGCTTCGGCAAACGCCCGAAGCATGAGTCCATTCCATGAGGAGAGCACTTTGTCGTCCCGCATAGGGTGTACCCGCTGTTCTCGGGCCAACAGCAGTTGGTTCTTGCCAGACTCGACGGTGCGCAGCAGATCCTCCATTGGGATTCCGTACTCCTCGGCAAATTGCTCCGGTGGCTGAGGAATGTTGAAGATGGTCTTGCCTTCGAAATTGCCGGCCTCGTATACCCCGAAAAATCCGCCTACCAGATTGCCGGTTTCCTCTCCCAACACTTCTCTGGTCTCATCGCCGGTCCACACGAAGAACTTGCCTTCCACCCCTTCGCTGTCGGCGTCCTGAGAGGAGTAAAAGCCGCCCAACGGGTCGGTCATCTCCCGCAACACGTAGTCCAATGTTTCCTGGGCGACGCGCTGGTAGAGAGGCCGCCGGGTCACTAAGAATGCGTTGACGTAGAGCTTGGCTAGGAGGGCATTGTCGTAGAGCATCTTTTCGAAGTGGGGCACCAACCAGAAAGCGTCGGTGGAGTACCGGTGAAAACCGCCGCCTATCTGGTCGTATATCCCCCCGTAAGCCATTTTCTCCAGGGTTAGGTTGACCATGTCCAGCGCCCGTTGCGACGAGTCGGGATAGTCCCGGTGGTGATACCTCAGCAAAAACTCCATGGTCATCGGTTGGGGGAATTTGGGGGCCGTGCCAACTCCTCCGTTTTGATAATCGAAGCTGGTGGCCAGGGCGGTATACGCTTGGTGCATGGTCTCTTCCGTCAGCAGGTCGTTGCCCTGGGGGATCTGCCCGGAAAGGCCCATCCTGTCGGAGAGTTGGCCGGTGACCCGCTCTATCTCATCTGGGCTGTTGCGGTAGGCCTCGGATACCGAAGTCAGCAGCCGCGGAAAGCCGGGCATATTCTGGCGGTCCACCGGCGGGAAGTAGGTGCCGCCGTAGAAAGGCTTGGTGTCCGGCGTGAGAAAAACGGTCATGGGCCAACCGCCGCTTCCGGTGAGCATTTGAACCGCCTCCATATAGACGGCGTCCAGGTCAGGCCGCTCTTCCCGGTCCACCTTGATGCTAATGAACCGCTCGTTCATCAGTGCGGCGATGGCGTCGTTCTCGAAGGACTCCCGCTCCATGACGTGGCACCAGTGGCAAGCGGAATAGCCGATGCTTAACAAAATGGGTTTGTCTTCGGCCTTGGCCCGCTCCAGGGCTTCGGGGCCCCAGGGGTACCAATCGACGGGATTGTTTGCGTGCTGCAACAGATAGGGACTTGTCTCGTTGATCAACCGGTTGGGCATCAGTTCTCCTATGCGAACCCGTGCTGGACGGGATGATCTGCTAAGCTGTATTTTCGGCGAAGATGTCCAAGAATACCAGGCCCCATGTTAAACTCGAAAGGCTATTCGGACCATGAATAATACAGCGGGGAATGAAAATATGGCAGATGCAAAGGTAGTTTTCTTTACCAATTTGGATGCCGAATTACGCCAGGTAGTAGTGGATAAAGCGCTGCCGGGCATGGATGTCACCGCGGCCCCGGCGGATATGGACGACGACGAAAAGATCGAGTTGGTGCGGGACGCCGACTTCATCATGCTGTTCCCCGGAAAGATATCCGACCGGGTGCTGCAATCCGCTACCAAGTGCAAACTGATTCAGTTGCTCAGCGCGGGATATGACGAGATGAACCTGCCCCTGGCGGGGGACTTAGGGATCGCCGTGGCCAACAACGGCGGCGCCAACCGGGTGGCGGTGGCTGAGCACACGATGATGCTGATGATCGCCTGCCACCGGCGCATGATGTCATACGCCATCGACGTCAAAGCCGGGTTGTGGAAGCAGGAGCAGAACCGCAAGATCGACGTGTTTGAGCTGGAAGGGAAGACCCTGGGGTTGATAGGCATGGGCAACATCGGCCAGCAGGTGGCGAAAAGGGCCAGGGCCTTCGACCTAGAACTACAATATTTCGATAAATACCATCCTTTGCCCCCGACCCAGGAAGACGCGCTTGGCATGCGGCGGGTAGGCGTCGAGGAACTGGTGGAAACATCCGACGTGATCAGCCTCCACGTGCCGTTGACCAAGGAGACCTACGGGATGATCGGAGAAAAAGAGCTGGCCATGATGAAGCCGACCGCCGTGGTCATCAATACCAGCCGGGGCGGTGTCATCAACGAACCCGCGCTGGCTCAAGCGTTGGCCAACGGGACCATCGCCGCTGCCGGCATGGACGTGATGGAGCACGAGCCTCCCGACCCCAACGACCCGCTGCTAAAATTGGAAAATCTGATAATCACCCCCCACACGGCTGGCCCCACCCTGGAATCAATCCCCAAAAGGGCCGCCAACTCCTTTGAGAACATCCAGCGGGTATTGAACGGTGAGCCGCCTTCGTGGCAGCCCGAGTATGAGAATTTGTGAGATGGGAGCAACCTGATGGCTAGGCCAGACCAAGAAGAAAGAGATCTACTGGAATCCTTTGAACGGGACGAGTGGAAATCGATTCCGGAGCGAGACTTGGAGATCGGACGGTATCGGGAGTATGCACGCGCCACGTTTAAGAAGGACAAGCGGGTGAATATCCGCATGTCAGGAAGGGATCTCGACGCCCTTTAAGATTCGCGCGTTGCAGGAAGGAATCCCCTATCAGACTCTAATGGCCAGCGTCTTGCACAAGTACGCCGAGGGCCGGTTGGTGGATAAGCGGGATTAAACGCCAGCAATCACAACCGATGGTAAGCCGGCGATTTTCCAGTATTCGGCGCCACCTGAGGCCAGCGTCAACGGGGATAGTGGGAGACGATACTCCAAGCCGCGTCCCTGTGGATTGCATCTGAGGGATGGAAGTGGATTTCGGTTTGGTAGCTTGGCCACTGGCCAAAATTTTGCCCAATTAAGAATACTACCTCTGCCTCGATCGTCTCGATGTTAGCCAAAGATAGGTCACTTGATTCCTCTGCCCAAACATCAATGAAGGCATCACACAGATTATGGCGCCAAGCGTATCCATGGTAACCGTTACCACTGTTTGCCTGGAATCCGAGCCGGAGCCGCTCCCGTAGTCTTTGTTTGGTAACACCAACATACAATGGCTGCTCATTATGGGAGATTACATAAAGCTTCGGGACTTTTCGGGAAGCGGCTCCTGAGAAAACTGTTCCTCCATCAGGAGGTTCGACCCCAGTGATCCCATTTTTGTTGAATGTGATGCGGTACCTGGATGGGCCTGAAATCTGCATCACCCACCAAGCTCCCCGCTCATCCGCTCCAACAGTTCCCCCACCGGCATGGCGCCCAGGTTGGTTTCGTCTCGCAGGCGGACTGCTACGGCGTCTGCTTCGGCTTCTTTATCACCCACCACCAGCATGTAGGGGATCTTTTGCTGCTGGGCGTTGCGGATCTTTAGGTTCATGCGCTCGCTGCGGTCGTCGATCTCCACCCTGATGTTCTGGGCGGCCAGTTGGGCCTTTACCTTCTCGGCGTATTCGAGGTGCCGGTCGGCGATGGGTATGATGGTGGCCTGGACCGGAGCCAGCCACAGGGGAAACGCCCCGGCGTAGTGTTCAACCAACACGCCGAAGAACCGCTCCATGGAGCCCAGGATGGCCCGGTGCACCATGTAAGGCCTGGTCCTGCCGCCTTCCGCGTCCTGGTAGGTCAGGTCGAACCGCTCTGGCAGGTTGAAGTCGAACTGCACCGTGGTGCATTGCCAAGCCCGGCCTATGGCGTCGGTGATCTTGATGTCTATCTTGGGTCCGTAGAATGCGCCGCCGCCATCGTCCACCTCAAATGGCAAATCCCTCTCGCGTAGCGCCGATTCCAGCGAACTGGTGGCATGATCCCACATGTCTATCTCGCCCACGGCCTTTTCCGGCCTGGTGGACAGCAAGATGGAATAGTCGCTAAACCCGAACGTTTTGAGCAACTCAAAGGTCATGTCCAATACGCCGCCCACCTCGGCCTCCACTTGATCTGGGCTGCAGAAGATATGAGCATCGTCCTGGGTGAACCCGCGCACTCTCATCAAGCCGTGGAGCGTGCCGCTGCGTTCGTACCGGTAGACGGTGCCCAGTTCGGCGAACCGCATAGGCAATTCTCGGTAACTGCGGAGATCAGACTTGTATATCATGATATGGAACGGGCAGTTCATGGGCTTGAGGAAATATTCCTGCTCGTCCACTTCCACTGGGGCATACATGCCCTCGCGGTAGAAATCCAGGTGGCCGCTGGTCTCCCAAAGCCGGCCACGCCCGATGTGGGGCGAGTAGACGATGTCGTAGCCGTGTTGGTAGTGCAGCGCCCGCCAATAGTCTTCGATGATGGTTCGGACCCGCCCTCCCTTGGGATGCCAAACGATCAGGCCGGGGCCGATCTCATCGTGGATGGTGAACAGATCGAGCTGGCGGCCCAGGGTGCGGTGGTCCCGCTTTTCCGCTTCCTCCAGCCGGGCCAGGTGATCGTCCAGGGCTTCCTTGGACTCAAACGCCGTCCCATATATGCGTTGCAACATGGGCCGGTGTTCGTCACCGCGCCAGTAGGCGCCGGCCACCGAAAGAAGTTTCACGGCAGGGATGTCGCCGGTGCCGTCCAAATGGGGTCCCTGGCACAAGTCCACGAAGGCCGAGTGCCGGTAGATGGACAGGGTGGTCTCGTCGGGCAGACCGTTGATGAGCTCAAGTTTGTACGTCTGGCCGGCAAAGAGCTTGATGGCATCTTCCCGTCCAATCTCTTCCCTTTGGAAGGTGTGGCCGCTCGAAATCTCCTCCTCCATCAGCGCCTGGATCTGCTCCAGGTCTTCCGGTGTGAAGGGCCGCGACACTTCAAAATCGTAGTAAAAACCGTCCTGGATGGGGGGGCCTATCCCCATCTTGGTTTCCGGAAATAGCTTCAAAACTGCGTCGGCCATGACGTGGGCCGCCGAATGGCGCAGCCTGTGCCTCAACGCCTCGGTGGCGTCTACCTTGCCTGTCTCAAGAGTTCCGTGGTCTAACATAGCCTCTGTCCGTCGAAAAAATCGTAAGATCGCCTTGGTCTCGAAGCGCCCAACTGAAGGTAATTATACTCTAGAGGAGGTCAGGAATCGCCATAACTACAGCCTTAGCACGCTAAAAATTAGTGTCAAGGAACAGGTCCTTCCAACGCCTTGTCTTGGCGGCATGGCGAACCTGATGGCGGATGCTCATGAGATAGGTGGCCGAAACCAGGAGGGTGAGGAACAGGCACAGCGCCACCCGGTCCGCCGGCTGCCCTTGTTGCCAATATCAGTATGTTCAGCATCCCAAAACCCAAGGTGGCGCCGGTGGTGACATTCCGGAGCTTGAGGATGACCAGGACCGCCGGCGCCAGGGTAACGAGAGTCAACCAGGGGACCAACCACAGCGATACGCCAAGAATCACGCCGACGCCTTTGCCACCATGGAATTTCAAGAAGACCGGCCAGTTGTGCCCGGCCAAGGCCATGGTGCTGGTGATGAATATGGTCCAGTGGGGTGCTTCGGCGAATATGGGCGCCAGCACGGCCAACACGCCTTTTCCGGTGTCGGCCAGCAATACAAGAAATCCGGGCAGAGCACCGGCCTGCTGAAAAGTATTGGTTGCTCCCACGTTACCTGAGCCCAAACGGCGAATGTCGCTGCGTTGATGCATCCGCACCACGATGTAGGCTGTGGGAATGGACCCCAGAAGATAAGCACCCAAACCCCAAGCCAGGGCTACGGGCCAATCAAATTCCAATGCGAATCAAACCCATTAATTAATCCTGAGAATATGCACACCGCAATTCTACTGTATGGCATGTCACTGGCGCGTTGACTACGGCCAGGAGGTTGGGGTAAATTGCCTCAACCCAGCCGGACGGCCGTTATCAATTATTGCGGAGGAGGCTCATCATGCGCGTAGGAGAAGCTCCCCGGAAGGGTGATGTCCTAGTTTTGGTCGGAACCCGTAAAGGAGCCTTCATTTTGTCGGCGGACCGGGACAGAAAAGATTGGGCCATCACCGGGCCGCATCACGCAGGCAGCGACGTGTTTCATATGGCATACGACAGCCGGGGATCGGGCAAAGTATATTCGGCGGTCAACAATATGTTCTGGGGGGCGCAGGTGGAAATTAGCCCGGACATGGGTCAGACCTGGGAATCGGCCAGCCAGCCGCCTCGCTTCTCTCGCGGCGGCTCCGACACTGTCGAGCGGATATGGCACATCGAGCCCGCGGGCGACGCTGAACCGGGCGTTCTCTACGCGGGAGTGCAACCGGCGGCGTTGTTCAAAAGCACCGATGAAGGGAACACCTGGGACGAAGTAGAGGCGTTGAGCAACCATCCCTCCAGAGACCAGTGGCAGCCCGGCCTGGGCGGTTTATGCTTCCACAGCGTCGTGATGGACGGCGGCCGGCCCGGCCGGATGTGGGTGGGAATCTCGGCGGTTGGGGTATTCGGCACCACCGACGCCGGCGAGACCTGGGAGACGATGAATGCCGGGGTTCGGGCCGACTTTCTGCCGGACAGATATCCGGATTTCGGGCAGTGTCCTCACAAAGTCTTGGCGCCCGCCGGCGGTGATGGAGTGCTGTACCAGCAGAATCACTGCGGCGTCTGCCGCAGCGGAAACGGGGGCAAGGAATGGCAAGACATCACCCAGGATTTGCCGTCACGCTTTGGCTTCGTGCTAGGTCTGCACTCCCATGACCCGAATACTTTGTTCGTGCTGCCGGAAGACCAGGCGGTGGGCGAGGACACGGGAGGCGGGGTGCGCTACGTGTCGGAAGGTAAGTTTAGGGTGTACCGCAGCCGGAACGGCGGACAGGATTGGGAAACCCTGACGAACGGACTTCCCCAGGGAAACAGCTACCTACACACGCTGCGCGAGGGCATGAGCACCGATGTCATGGACCCCTGCGGAGTGTATCTCGGCACCACCGGCCAAATCTTCTACAGCCGAGACTCCGGAGAAAGCTGGGAAATCCTCATTGACCAGCTGCCCCCCATCAACTCGGTCGATTGCGGACTTCGGACTTAAAAAAGAAGTCCGGCTTGTAGATACAAAAGCAGACTTCTTTTTAGCCTCTTGGCGTAACTCCGGCCCATGCAGCAGGCCCAAGCGGCTGCGGGAAATTCCACGGCTCCTGGTATAATGGGAGTTGGCAACGGACACCGGGCTTTAGAGGGAATCATGCGCCGGGACCCCGGGGATGCGATTCCCGCCAGGTAACTCCAGGCGGCCAACGGGCGGCTAAACAACGGGAGGAAAGGAATATCATGGAGGAAATCAAACAGACGCTGACTGGAGTGTGTCAAAAGATCGAATCAGTAGTCCAACGTCTTTGACCTCCCTAAACAAGAAACCACTATAACCGCCCTGGAAAAGGAGGCGGCCGACCCCGTATTTTGGAACGACTCCCGGCAAGCCCAGGTCAAAATGAAGCAGTTGACGCGTCTCAAAGAGACCGTGGAGCTTTGGCAAGGCCTTCAGTCCAGTACTGTATCCCTGCTGGAACTTGTCGATCTGGCTCTCGAGGAGGGAGATGATTCCCTTCAAGAGCAGCTTGAAGATGAGACTCAGCAAATATGCCAGATTCTAGCCCGGGAAGAGGTCAACCTAACCCTTTCCGGCGCTTTCGACGACCGAAGCGCCATCATATCCATTCATGCCGGTGTTGGCGGCACCGACTCCCATGATTGGGCTGAGATGCTGCTGCGGATGTACACCAAATGGGCCGAAGCGGAAAAACGTCCACTGCAGATCATGGACATGTCCTACGGTGAGGAAGCCGGCCTGCGGTCGGGAACACTGGAGATTGGCGGCCAGAAGGCTTACGGATACCTGGGTTCCGAGGGAGGAGTCCACCGGCTGGTCCGGTTGTCGCCGTTCGATCCCGATCATCTTCGCCACACGTCATTCGCGGTGGTGGAAGTCTTGCCGGAAGCGGAAGCCGGCGATGCCGAGATAACGGTCAGGCCTGAAGACCTGAAGATGGACTTTTTCCGGTCCAGCGGTCCCGGAGGCCAAAACGTGCAGAAGGTGGCGTCGGCCGTCCGCTTGACCCACCTGCCAACCGGCATCGTCATCAACTGCCAGAACGAACGCTCTCAGCACCAGAACCGGGAGTTCGCCATGAAGATCCTCATGGCCAAGCTCCTGGCGCGGCAGAACGAGGAGAAGGCCAAAGAGGTTGCCAGATTAAGGGGAGAACGGTCCACCCCGGAATGGGGAAACCAGATTCGAAGCTACGTGTTGCACCCGTACAAGTCGGTGAAGGACCATCGCACCGATTATCAAAGCACCAATCCCGACGCGGTGTTGGCGGGAGACCTCAACGGGTTTATCCAAGCTTACCTGCTGTCCAGAGTGGGCAAAGAGTAGGGCAGGAAGTTTGGGCAAAGTGACAGGGGCGCCCCTGCGTTTGATCAGGAAAAATGCCGCCGGCCGATCAACAGTTGCCCAAGATATGCCCCATTCGGGCCTTCTTGGTCCGCATATATTCCCGGTTTTCATCGTTGACCGACGCTTCCACCGGTATCCGTTCCACGATCTCCAAATCAAACCCCGCAAGGCCGACCAGTTTTCGGGGGTTGTTGGTCAGCAGGCGCAGTTGCCTGACGCCTAAATCTTGCAGGATCTGGGCACCGATGCCGTAATGGCGCATGTCCGGCTCAAACCCCAGCGATTGGTTGGCTTCCACGGTGTCTAAACCTTTGTCCTGCAGGGAGTATGCTTTGATCTTGTTGTGCAGGCCTATGCCTCGCCCCTCCTGCCGCATGTACAAGAAAACGCCGTTGCCCTCTTTAGCCAGGATGCTCAATGCCAGCTCAATCTGCTCGCCGCAATCGCATCGGATGCTGCTAAACACGTCGCCGGTTAGGCATTCGCTGTGGATGCGCACCAATACCGGCGCATCTTCGGACCACTCGCCGATGGTTAGCGCTATGTGCTCCCCCGGGTCCACTGGGCTACGGAAGGCAATAGCCTTGAACTCGCCGTATTTGGTCGGGAGCCGGGCTTCCGCCACTCTTTCGACCAGCTTTTCGTGGCGGCGCCGGTGAGCGATGATTTGCGCGATACTAAGGATTTTCAGGCCATGGGTCTTACCGAATGTTTCCAGGGAGTCCATGCGAGCCATGGTCCCGTCGTCATTCATGATTTCGCAAACGATGCCCGCCGGATACATGCCCATCAAATTGCAAAGATCGATGATGGCTTCGGTATGGCCTGCCCTGGCCAAGACGCCGCCCGGATGGTAGCGCAGGGGGAAAAGATGTCCCGGTTTGGTAAAGTCTTCGGGCTTGGTGTCCGGGGACAGCATGGCGTCAATCGTAGCGGCCCGGTCATAGGCTGAAATGCCGGTGGTGGTGCCCTTTTTGTAATCCACGGAAACGGTGAATGCGGTCTGGTCCTTGCTGGAACCGTTTTGCCCGACCATGAGAGGCATGTCCAGTTCGTCCAATCTTTCGCCAGTCATAGGCATGCATACCAACCCGCGGGCGTGGGTCGCTATAAAGTTGACCGCCTCCGCGTTGACCATTTCGGCGGGCATGACTAGGTCGCCTTCGTTCTCACGGTTCTCGTCGTCTACGACAATCAGAAGTTTGCCGGCTCGCAGATCATCCAGGGCTTCTTCGAGGCTGCACAGGGGCATATTAATGTCCTTCCCTAGTTCCAATCGTGCCCAGGCTGACAATGCCCAGGATTCGCAATCAATTCGGCAGGAGGCTTTCCACGTATTTTGCTACGATGTCTGCCTCCAAGTTCACCCGGTCACCCACCGCCTTCACCCTAAGATTCGTATACTGTAGCGTGTATGGTATCACAGAGAGTGAGAATGACGATGTACCTCTTTTTACCACGGTCAGACTGATACCGTCAACGGCGACGAAACCTTTCTCGACTATGTATCGAATCAATCGTTTTGGCGCTCTAACCCGTATATTTACGCAATCCTCTTCCGGTCTGATGGATGGTCAGGCACGCGCCGTTCACAGATATGCTGTCGCCCAGCTTTAGTCTCTCCAAGACCTTTTCGGCCTTAACCGTCAACCGACGTGGCTCCAACTGTTCTACCGACCCAGTTTCCTCTACGATTCCGGTAAACAAACTAGCTCCTTACTCTCGCGCCAAGGTACCCGGTCACCAGCCAGTCGTCTCCTACTTGGCGCATCTTAACCCGATGTAAACGCCGCACCTGGGACATCACCGTTGCCCCTGCCCCTTCCACGGGAGACGCCGCTTGGCCGCCGCCGATGATCAAGGGCGCCACGAACGCGAAAACCTTGTCCACTTGGTCGGAGTCGAAGAGGGCGCCCAAAACCGTTCCCCCACCCTCCGCCAGGATATTCACCACTCCCCGCCGTCCTATCTCGGCCAGTAATTTATTGGGGTCGACCCTGCCGTCCGCGCCAGTCCCGCAGGTCACGATTTCCGCTCCAGCTCCTTCTAGCTGGGCGACATTGCCCGTCGGCG
>CBDDEJ010000001.1:0-37454 GCA_965226915.1 Dehalococcoidia bacterium | reverse complement strand
GCCGCGTGGAAGACGTCACGACTCATCCTGCGACGTCAGCCATGGTGGAAGAGTACGTCGCGTGGTACGACCGCCACTTCGATCCTGACTAGCAGGACATCCTACTGACCCCACCCGACGCTAACGGCCAGCGGCATCCGCTGGCGCTTACCCCGCCGAAGACATCCGCAGATCTGCGGCGCCTGGGGAAGGCCATCAGCGCCGTGCATTTCATCACCGGCGGCAACATGACTCATACGCCGGGATATGGGGCCTTGATAGCCTTGGGGATGCTGAACGTCCTCACGAGGTTGAACAATTCCCCCCAGGAGATAGAGGCGGCAAAGGCATACCGCGAGTCGTTGGCCAACAGCGGCCGCTTTCTGACCTTCGCCGGAGGTGGTCCACTAATTGGCACCAGGCTCCGCCGGGAAGAGAGCGAGCGGGTGGCGCTGCGTCTGGTCAGTGAATCCGCTGAAGGCATAGTGATAAGCGGTAAGGTTCAGATGCACACCAGCACACCATTTGCCGAAGACCTGCTGATAACAGGCAGGGATGAGTTGCCACCGGGAAGCGGACGTTGGTTGTGGTTCATCGTGCCGGTCAACGCCCCCGGCATTCGCGTTGTGGCCCGGCGCACCGTGGCCAAACACAAGAATCCATTCCTATCACCCTTGAGCAGCCGGTTCGATGAACTCGACTCCCAGGTGTGGCTGAAGGATGTTTTCATCCCACGAGACCGGGTTTTCACCGCGGAGCGCCTGAACCAAAACCGGCGCCAATCGCTGACATCCTGGCTGATCTGGCATCACAGTTACGGTTGGCTGGCCAAGGCTGAGTTGACCCTTGGTCTCGCCCTGTCTCTGACCGAAGTCATGGGCCTCAGGGAAAACCCCGCCACCATCGAGCAGCTGGTGGAGCTCACCGTCAACGTCCAGACCACCCGCACCTGCATGACGGCATCGGAACTGGAGCCGGAGACGACGGATAGCGGCTACGCCCTCCTGGCCAGCTTCACCTTGCCTCTGCCGGTATCAACACCCTCAGAGTTCGCCAACGCATGTCAGAGATCCTGCGTGGCCTTCCCGGCTCGTCGCTGGTGAACGCCCCTGCCGACACCGACCTAGCAGACCCGGAGATGGCGGCCGATCTGGAAGACGCGTTTGGCGGTGGCGGCTACACCGCGTTGCAACGTGCCGCGCTCTTGCAGCTAGCCTGGGACCAGGTTTCGTCCGGATTGGAGGGACGGGAAGCCGCTTTCGAGCTCCATGCCAGCGGCGGATTGACGGCATGGCGCAACCATGTGCGGAGTTGGTTCGAAAGCTTCAATGAACTGGCCAACGGGGTGCAAAAGCTTCACAAGGTGGAGATGCCGCCGATGGATCTGACGGGCTTGCAGGAAATACCAACCGCGCCCCGGCGTCTGGTCACGCCCCCGCAGACCACCACGCCAACGCAACAGGCTGGCAGTCCGCAGGGCAAGCGCGTACATCTGGATACATCTCTACCTTAGCAGGGCACCCGAAATCACGCCTGGGACATTCAGCGAGTTAAAACGAATCCCCGCGTCTTTGGTTCCCCTATCCAGTACGCTGGAAGATGGTCGCCACGCCTTGGCCGCCGCCGACACACATGGTTACTATGCCCAACTCATCGCCACGCGACTCCATCTCGTCCATCAACTTAACGGTCATGATCGCGCCGGTGGCTCCGACGGGATGGCCCAGGCTGATGCCACTGCCGTTGACGTTGGTCTTCTCCACATCCAGGCCCAGCTCGCGTATGCAATAGAGGGCTTGGGATGCGAAGGCCTCGTTCAACTCGATAAGGCCGATGTCGTCCATTGTCATGCCGGCCTTTCCCAGGACCTTGCGTATGGCAGGGACGGGACCGATGCCCATGATGGCGGGCTCCACCCCGGAAACGCCGCGGGTATGCCAACGCAACCTTGGTTGGATGCCGAGTTCCGCCGCTTTCTCAGCGGACATGATCACGACCACGGCGGCGGCGTCGTTGATGCTGGAAGCGTTGCCCGCAGTGACCGTCCCGTCCTTTTTGAATACTGGAGAAAGCTGGGCCAGCCGCTCCAGCGTGGAATCTTCGCGTGGCCCTTCGTCCTTTGACACGATGATGGGATCGCCCCGGCGTTGGGGTACGGTCACGGGAGAGATCTGGTGATCAAATCTGCCACCTTTGATGGCGGCAACCGCCCGTTCGTGGCTGACGGCGGCCAATTCGTCCTGGTCTTCACGGCTAACGCCAAAACGCTCGGCTACGTTCTCGGCGGTTACGCCCATGTGGTATAGATTCACGGGGCATCCCAGCCCTTGGATCAGGCTATCGGTGAGGGCGCCGTCTCCCATACCCAGGCCGTCGAAGCGCACCTTGTAGCCGACCAGGTAAGGGGACTGGCTCATGTTTTCGATGCCTCCGGCGACGGCGATCTCCACCTCTCCGGTCTTGACCATCAGCGCGGCCATGTTGATCGCTTCCAAACCGGAGGAGCATTGCCGGTTGATGGCGATGGTGGGAACCTCGGCGGGGATACCGGCGCCCAAGGATGCCAGCCGGGCGGCGTATCCGGCTTCGGTAGTCTGGAGGGCGTTGCCAAGCACCACCTCGTCGACCTGGTCTGGACGTATATTGGCTTGTTCCAGCGCGGCCTTGATGGCCAGAGAGCCCAGTTCAGACGCTGATACGTCCTTGAATGCTCCGCCGAAGCGGCCGATGGGGGTGCGGGAGCCACTGACTATGACGGCATCTTGCATGGGTAACCTCCCCGGCTGTTTTGAATGGCGTAGTGATTCTCGTCAGGCTGCCGGGGCCGGCTGGATCGCCAGCCTCCGATGGTGACGACAAAACGATATCACAGCCACAAGTGATGGGCAATCGTCGATCGATGGCGGGCCGTAATAACCGGCGCCGATCCGGACCGATATCTCTCGCCAACAAGTTCCGATAACCGGGTATAATCTCCCCTTCGGGTAGTTGATTCAAATATGGCCGGGTCGTTTTGGCTGGACGCAGGCCTCCAACGAAAAGGCAGATAGTACCTGGACTTGGAGTGATCGTTCTTGAAAAGCCAACTCCTCTCATGGCTCAAAATTCTCCTGGTAGCCGTTGCCTTCGGGGTGGCGGCGCTGGCTATCGTGGAAGCTGGGCTGACCATCCCGATACCTGGATCAGGTGTGGTGACCGATCCGAGGGAGATATTCACAACCATCGGCGCCAGCTTCACTGGCCCGGTGGGCGGCGTTGTCATCGGCCTGCTCGCGGGGTTACGTGAGCCGGGAGGGATCATGATTGCCAGCCTCCTGGCCCATGTATCCGGCGGGTTATGGATGGGACTAAGGAATTGTCACGAAATAACCTGTTCTTTACTACATGCTCAGCTATACTTAATGGGTGATAGTTGAAGGAGCGATTCAAGCTCGTTACCAAGCGATTGCCCCCGTTGTGGACGAGCGGGTGCGGCGGCTGGTGCTTGCCGCTGAGGCGTCGGCGGCCGGGCGTGGTGGCCAGGCAGCGGTTGCAAGGGCCACCGGAGCTTCTCGCGGGACGATTCGCCGCGGCATACGGGAGTTGGGCCAGCCGGCCGTAGGGGCCGCGAAGGGCCGCATCCGCCATCCTGGAGGCGGCCGGAAGCGCACCGTCGAGCATGACCCGAGCTTGCGCGAGGACTTGGACCGGCTGGTGGAGCCGACCAGCCGTGGGGATCCCGAGTCCCCGCTGCGCTGGACCTGCAAGAGCGTGCGTCAACTGGCGGCGGCATTGAAGCGCCAAGGGCACCAAGTCAGCCATCGCATGGTCGCCGAACTGCTCCACGACATGGGCTATAGCTTGCAAGCCAATCGCAAGACCCTGGCGGGGACGGAACACCCGGACCGCAACGCCCAGTTTGAGCACTTGGACCGGGCGGTGCAACTGCAACTCTCCCTGGGAGAGCCGGTGATCTCCGTGGACACGAAGAAGAAGGAACTGGTGGGGCCCTTCAAGAACGGTGGGCGGGAGTTGCGTCCCAAGGGAGCGCCGGAGCAAGTGCTGGTGCATGACTTCCTGATTCCGGATCTGGGCCGGGTCAGTCCTTATGGGGTGTACGATATCGCCCAGAACGAGGCCTGGGTCAGTGTGGGGACGGACCACGATACGGCTGCTTTTGCCGTCGAGAGCATCCGGCGTTGGTGGCGCGGCATGGGGCAGGCGCTCTACCCGAGCGCCACTCGGCTGCTGATAACGGCCGACGCGGGCGGCAGCAATGGGTATCGGCTCCGCTTGTGGAAGCTGGAGTTGCAGAAATTGGCGGATGAGACGGGCCTTGAAATCGACGTGTGCCACCTCCCACCAGGGACCAGCAAGTGGAACAAGATCGAACACCGCTTGTTCTCCGCGATCAGTCAGAACTGGCGCGGAAAGCCGCTGGTCAGCCACGAGGTGGTGGTGAACTTGATCGGGGCGACCACGACCCGGACGGGGCTGCGGGTTCAGAGCCAACTGGACACCAACCGATACCCGGCCGGGCGCACCGTATCGGACGACGAACTCGAAGCCATCTATTTGCGTAGAGACTCTTTCCATGGTGAATGGAATTATTCGCTGCTACCCCGCGTTGCGCTGCTCAATTGAACTAATTATTTCGTGACAATCCCTAAGCTATAAAATATTAGTCTATAACCATCTCAAAATGCCGTTCTTGCTGGCCGGCTGGTCCCTTTTAGTCTTGGCTTTCTACTACGTGTTTGCGGTTCCGGGCTTCGTCATCGGGCAGGCCATTTTCTATCCAGAAGGGTTCCTGGATTCCTATGGAGCAGGAGCTTCCGTGATAAATGCCTACACGATTCTGGGACGGGGCGTCCTCGCTGAGGCGTTACTGACCACCGCTGTTACGACATTGGTGTTTGTTGCTTTGCCGAGGAGGCATCGAAGACCCCTATGGTAAAATGACGATAACACCCTATAGGCGTCATATGGCGGGCTGAAGCAGCAAGTTGTGCAGATCAGTAGGCTTAAAAACTCCCTTGTCTGGAAGTTGACCGTCTGGTTCCTTCTTCTTTCCCTCCTCCCACTGGCGGTAATGAGCATCTTCGTGCGCCAGACCGTCTCGGATACCTTCGACGAGTTGGCGGCAGATGAGACCCTCAGTCAGGCAAGATTGCTTGCCCATGAAATTTCGACGTTCATTGATGCCAATCAGGTCCAGACCATCCTAGCCAATTCCGGCGGTGAAACCCGACTCGCATTTTTAGTGGGAGATACCGGAAGATATACGGCCCACTCCGATGACGACAAGGTGGGCGGATCAGTACTCAACGACTTCTCGGCCGAGGTAGCTGAAAAGCTGGTTGTGGGAGGCGAAGGCACGCTGATCGACCCGGCAACCGGCGACTTGATAAGCTATGTTTCTGTGACGGCGGCGTTTTCCACGGCGGTGCTCATCGTGGACGCGGCGGTGGTTTCAGCGCCAATGCACCGGATTGAAAGGACTGCATTCTTCCAGCTAGCAGTGAGCCTGGCTTTGATCGTCGCGGCCGGTAGCGTCGCCATTTGGTTCGTCTTTAAACCGATCCAGCGGCTGACGAAAGCCGCCGAGGAAGTGGGAGCCGGCAACCTGGACGTGCGAATCGACCCCTCGGGCATGGAGGGAGAGCTGGAGGTGCTGACGCTGGCCTTCAACCAGATGACGGGGCAATTGCAGGAGGCCCACGATGACCTGGAGCAGCGGGTAGAGGAGCGCACCGAGGAGTTACGACGGATTCAGGAGGCGGAGCGGCGGCTAGCCGAGGAAACCACATTGCTGAGCCAGGTCGGGCAAATTGTCTCTTCCACCCTCGACATCGACGAAGTGTACGAGCGATTTGCCGCCCAAATGAAAAAACTGGTGGACTTCGACCGGCTGGCCATCAACATTGTTGACCAGGACGCCGGTGTTTTCGTCTTTAGGTATGCTTCTGGCTTAGTCCAACCGGGCCGCCAGGTACCTGACGTGGTGGCATTGCCAAATACCCAGACCGAGCATGTTATCGCCACTGGCCAAGCCCTGATTCGCGGGGATATTGTCAGTGATCGTCAGTTCGCCAGGGACTCGCTTTCCGTAGAATTAGGATTCCGCTCCACCATCATGGTGCCTCTATTCCATAAGGGCCGCATTCTGGGCACTTTGAGCTTGAGGAGCCTCCGGGTTAATGCTTACGGGTCGCGAGAACAGTCCATCCTTGAGCGCTTATCGGACTACATCGCTCCGGCTATCGAAAATTCCGAACTCTATTTTCAGAAGACAAAGGCGGAGGAGGCACTGCGCGATAGTGAAGAGCGGTTCCGGGCCCTCTTCGAGGACTCTCGGGACCCCATATTCATTAGCCACATAGGAAAGATCATCGCCGCCAACCAAGCCGCAATGGAAGCATTCGGATTTTCTCAAGAGGAGGCCATAGGATCGGATGTCGGGGAGCGGTTCGTTGAACCGGCCGACCGTGAAAGATTTCGCCAGGAAATAGATCTTATCGGTTATGTGATCGACTTCGAGGTGAAGCTGAGAAGACACGACGGCACTGTGTTGGATTGCCTGCTTACCGCGAGCAGCCGGCATGCCTCAAATGGAGTTGCCAGCGGAGAGATTCAAGGAATCGTACGGGATATATCGGACCGAAAGATCGCCGAAGAAATGCAACTCCAACAAACCAGAGAACTGGCCGTTCTTGAAGAACGTAATCGGATGGCGCGGGAGATCCATGATACCCTGGCCCAGGGTTTTACGGGAATCGTCCTCCAGCTTGAGGCTGGGGAACAGGCCATGGACACAAGCCCTGCTGAAGTTATCGACCACCTACAAAGGGCGAAGAATTTGGCCCGGGAAAGCCTTCAAGAGGCTAGACGTACGGTGTGGGACCTATTGCCCAGAGCACTGGAGGGTTTTTCCCTGGAGGAGGCGCTTCAGGAAGAAGTCAGCCGGTTCGATTCCGAGGGTCACGAAAAGGCGTCTTTCCGATTGTCGGGCAACGCCAGGGAATTATCTTCCGATGTCCGGACGGCATTGCTTCGTACGTGCCAGGAGTCATTGACCAATATCAAAAAGCACGCCGGCGCCACTGAGGTAAGCGTGACGCTGACCTACCGGCCCGATTCCGTCGATCTGGACGTCAGGGACAACGGTAATGGTTTTGATGCCGATGGTCCGGTTGGAACTACCGGGAATGGCGGATTCGGGTTGATCGGCATGGAACAGCGGGCCCGAATTCTGGGAGGCAGCCTGTCGGTCTCAAGTCACAGGGGCAAAGGTACCCATGTGGCGGTGACAATCCCCCGAGCCGAAAGCTAAACCGAAGTCAAATCATTCGAAGGGTGGCGAACTGGTATGCGTGCTTGGGCGTGTAATGAAACTCCAGCCGCCTGGCAATCCTCCGGGCTTCCTCAGCCGGGAAAGTCTCGTACAGCGATGCCCGGCGATGGGTATTCAGATTGTCCAAGACAACCCTTACCACCTCGGCTTCCGGGTAGGCTTCATCCGCCAGCCAGCGCATCCGGCGGGCGAAGTCTTGCATCGTGCGCCGCTCCGTGACCGCCACCTCTCGCCAACCCGCCAAGGGCTCGCAGGCCAAGAACAGGTTGCGGGTACCCTCCCGCCGGTATTCGTAGTCCTGCCGCAGCGGAAGTCCCGGCCGGGGCGGCAGAGCGGGCCGGGTCTCCGCCAACAACTGGGTGGTTGTCTCGTCAAAGCAAACCACCGGACGTTGGGGATCATAGGGTTCGGCGTAGAGATCCAGGACATCCTCCATGTTAGCCACAAATTCCGCGCTCACCTTGGGAATGCACCACTCCTTCTTCTGCCACGGCTTGAGGGCGTTTTTTTGAGACGCTGGCGCACCCCCTCGTGGGACATGGAGGGCGTCAGCCCCAACTCGACCACCTTCCCGGCCAGCAGACGCAGGGTCCAGTGGTCATGCCCTTCCGGCGGCGGGCTGCAGGCCAAGGCAATCAGGTGGGCTTCGCCCCGGTCGTCCAACTTCCGGGGCCGGTTGGCTTGGGGACGATCCTGCAAAACCCTCTCCAACCCTTCTTCGGCAAAGCGCTGCTTGACCCGGTATACGGTGCTCAGGGCCACATCCAAAGCTTCGGCCACTTGGGGTGCCGCCCAACCGTCGTCGCTCTTTAGGAGAATCCGCGCTCTAGCGGTCACTCGGGCTGAGTTTTTGCCAACCCGGATCAGTCGCTGGAGCTCTTCCCGTTGTTCCTGTGCCAGCCGCACCGCGTATTTGTCCCTGACCATCATTGCCACCCCCGCCATCAACACTTCCCACCAGGCAGGATAGCTCAATTGGCCCCTTTCTTAAACAAATCCCAAAACCAAGTTGACTGAGTACTAGATACCCTTCGATAAAACGGCTGACGTAGAGTCAGCCGTTTTATCATTCCGAAATCGGCATTCCTCCCGATTACACCGGAAGGCCGTTGTTTTACTGTGTGGTCAGGCAAATTGACATTTCCTCGGCGGGAGAAAAGACCACCATGTACATGAGCCCAAACATGCTAATGGATCTGCACAAAGCTAGGGAAAGGGAATTATTGCAAAGGGCGGAATCTTCCAAGATTTCAAAGCTGGCCAAGCCCAGCAGGCAACAATCGACAGAGCGTTTCGTTCAAGCCCTTACCAATACGTTCGGTTTTTGGGGCCTAAGGTAAGCCACGGGAAAACTAGACCGGCCCATATGGTCCCACACCAAGAATTCAGAGGCTGAGATCATGATGCAGTTTAAGGCTTGTCCCCGGTGCCAGGGCGATTTGGACCTAGAACTTAACGAGGTTCACGAGGTCGAAGCGTATTGCGTCCAATGCGGCTTCCGGGCCTACGGACAGATTTCTTCTTCCCGGGTTCCTTCTAAACGGGAAGCAGTGGGCGCCTCCCACCGGGTAATGCCCAACGGGACCAAGCCGCGGGTGCCGGGGGACCGGCGAAGCCGCAGGGGCGGTGTACATCGCCGGGTCCTTGCGGGGGCGTAGCGAACCCTTGGCGGTTTCCTTGGGCGGCGTCTCAGGGGAACAAAATACTCCGGTCCCATCTGGGAACGGGCGGCGGTGATCTTCCGGCAGGACGATGAGAACCATGAAGGCAAATCCCAAGGGGTATAGATTTTACGAACCATCTTTGCGAACGGCCGGTTGGTGGCAACTCGCCAACGCCGCCGGCCTAGCCCAAAGTGGCGTGTGGGGCCAGGTGCTGCTCGGACCCGCCTTCCGCCATGGCCAGAGTTCTTCAACGGTTTGCCTTGGGAAAAGGCCGCCATCGAGGCCAAATCAAGCTAGCCGGTCACATGGCGTTTTCTGGCTGTTGCCGAAACTTGTAACCCTGTTGGGTTGGCCAAAGCCCCGTCAAAAGAGCCGGCGCTAGTCCTTTTAGACGACGGGGAAATACTACCTTTCACCGGTTTCAATAGCTGACGTCCAGCATATGGTGTATGGGCACTAACGAGAAGCGGAGGTCGAGATGCGGATTGGACTTTTAGGTTTTGCGGTTGTTGGGTTTGCGCTCCTTGCCTGTAATCCGATTCACGACAGCATCAAAGGCTCCGGCAACGTGGCAACTAATTCGATGGAAATCTCAGGATTCACTAAGATCGAAGCCGGGAACTCCTTCCAGGTCACCATCACCCAATCGGAGGATTATTCCGTCATCATCAAAGCGGACGACAATCTAGTGGAGCACCTGGACGTTCGATTGGATAATGACACCCTAGTCGTGAACCTGGTCCAAGGAAAATCCGCCCGAAACGCGACGTTGGTAGCCGATATCTCGCTTCCAGAGCTGACGGGCGTCCGATTCAGCGGAGTGTCGCGGGGAATATTGCAGGGCATAACATCTCAGGGCAGGTTCACCATTAAGATTTCCGGAGCAAGCCATCTTGAGGGCGACCTTCAGGCAGGCCAGATGGATGTCAGGGTGTCCGGCGCAAGTGGTGTTGATCTAAAAGGCTCTGGCGCCAGCCTCATTTTGGATGGGTCGGGGGCCAGTCACATAGAAATGGAAGATTTCACCGTCGACTCGGCGCAGGTCGACCTCAGCGGCGCCAGTACCGCCCATCTAGACGTGACGGACAACATCGGCCCGGTGGATTTAAGCGGCGCCTCCAGGCTGTTCTATTCCGGCGACCCGGCGTTTAGAGATTTCGAGACTTCCGGCGCTTCCAGCATCAGTGCCGAGAAATAGCGCTGGTCTGGTTCCCTGAAATAATTGGAACCCATAATTTAAGGAGGCCACAGTCATGGCGGCGTTCAGCGAACACATTCACATTGAGGCTCCCAAAGAACGGGTATGGGAGGTCTTGGCCGATATCGGCGGGATATACAAATGGAGTCCTGGTGTCATGTACTCCTACACCACGTCGGATGAAACCCAGGGAGAAGGAGCCACCAGGCATTGTGACCTCATTGGCCAGCAGGGATACCTTGAAGAGCGGGTGATGGACTGGCGGGAAGGCGAGGGTTTCAAGATTCGCGTGTACGAAACCGACCTTCCACTCAAAAGAAATGTTGTGCGTTTTACTTTGGACGGCGACGGCAGCGGCACCGTGGTGATCGTCAATCCAGACTACACCGTCAAGTATGGCGCGTTCGGGTCCATCATGGACCAACTATTTCTGCGGCGAAAAGTTAAGAAGGGGATGGAAGGCTTGTTGGCAGGCTTGAAATACCACCTGGAAACCGGCGAGCCCGTCGGCGACAAACTGCCTGTTCTCGAATGCGCCCCCGAAGCTGGTTCTGGCGTAAGGTGGCATAGGGTATAGCCCTAATCCCCCGCGGTCCATGGAGATTCGAAACGCACCGGCTAATACTGCCGGTGCGTTTTTTGATTCAGATTTCGCTTGGCCTGGTCAATCATCAGGCGTCACGTTGCACCGGAATCCTCGACACGCAATGACATGATATTGGACGGGGGTTAAGGCGCGCCAAGACTTCCAGGGAATCAGCGGCGACGTTCGGCGCCGCAGAGCGGGCCATCGCCCTAGCTGAGACCCGCAACGTTGATTTAGCTTGTGCCTTCCAGTTGGCGGCGTTAGGATAATGTCAAACCAGGGCAAATCACTCGCAAACCTGAATGAGGCTGGTATGAAAATCACGAACATCGAAACCTATATCGTTGACGCAGGCTGGCGGCCATGGACCTTTGTCAAAGTCGAGACCGACGAAGGGATCACCGGCTTTGGCGAGTGCAGCGATGGAAAGGCGCCGCAGGGGGTGGTAGGCACTATCAAAGACTTGGTTCCTATACTCTTGGGTAAAGACCCCCGGGAATTCGAGATGCGCTATTGGGACATGTTTCGCTCGACCAGCCAGAGTCCCGGTGGGATCGCCGCCAAAGCCATTGCCGGACTAGATTGCGCGTTCATCGACATCAAGGCCAAAGCGCTTGGCGTCTCGGTCACCGAGTTGTTCGGTGGACCTACAAGGGACAGCGTCCGGGTGTACTGGTCACATTGCGGGACCAGCCGGGCCAGGGCAGCCGATCTATTGGAAGTCCCCCGGCTGAGGACCATGGAAGATATCTCGGATTTAGGCCGGGAGGTCGTCCAACGCGGGTTTACGGCGCTCAAGACTAACATCGTCATGCCTGGGGAACCGGCCAGTGTGTACGGCGGCGGGTTCGCTACCGGAGGTGGCACCACGGATGGGACGGTGACCACGTCTATGTTACGGCACATCAAGACCCTGATCGGCACATTCCGCGATGCCGTCGGCCCCGACGTTGACATCAACTTGGACCTGAACTTCAACTTCAAGCCCGAGGCCTGTATCCGTATAGCCAAGATGTTGGAACAGTTCAACATGCTATGGCTTGAGATAGATATGTACTCTCCCGAGGCGTTGTCGCAGATCAAAGCGTCAACCAATACCAAGATCTGTACCGGAGAGAACCTCTATTGCATGAGGGACTACCTGCCCTACTTCCAACAGCGTTCGGCGGACATCTTTATGATTGACGTTCCGTGGAACGGTTTCAGCCAGTCCAAGAAGGTTGGGGATTTGGCCGAGGTCTTTGAAATGAACGTGGCGCCTCACAACTATTACAGCCACCTGTCGTCATACATGAGCGCCAGCCTCTGCGCTGTCCTGCCCAATGTCCGTATCATGGAGATCGACATCGACGATGTGCCATGGAAGGACGACTTGGTCACCGAGCCGCCGGAGATAATTGACGGTTACATGACTATATCCAAGAAACCAGGCTGGGGCGCCGATCTGAACGAAAAAGAATTGGTAAAGCACCTTTTGCACCGCTAGTTGGGTGAACTGCTAACCGGTTTCTTCTGTTCCGAACTCAGACATGGGAGAGATAGATGGTAGACCAGATTGCCGTTACCGACGAAACCCTGGAAATCCTCAAGGAGATTCCGACCCAAACGTTGATGGATGCACTTTGGGTCAAGGGTTGGCCACACGGCTACGTCGAAGGTTCCCGTCCGCTCCAGTTGGGACAACAGATGGCCGGCAGGGCGGTGACTCTTCGTTTTGTTCCCCACCGGCCTGACCTGGCCGAGGACAAGCCCAAAGGGGACCAGTCGGCGGAGTACGTGGCGTTTGAGTTGTGCGGCCCCGGCGAGGTATTGGTCATAGATGCCTTGGGGTGGAAGTATAGTTCCATCGGCGGCGACATCAAATTCCTACGGTTGATGCAGCGGGAAGTTGGCGGTTTGGTGACCGATGGCGCGGCCCGCGACAGCAAATCTTTGAAGGAATACGGTTTCCCCGTCTACTGTGCCAGTACCACCGCCAAACAGGGGCCTGCTGAGTTTTGGCCGTGGCAAGTAAACGACGCCATTCAATGCGGTGGCGTGTTAGTGCGTCCGGGTGACGTGGTCGTGGGAGACGACGATGGAGTCGTGGTCGTTCCCCGGTCAATCGTCGACGAAGTCATTTCGATCGCCCACGAACGGGAGAGTGTAGAAGAGGTGATCAAAGCGCAATTGGAGATCGAAAAATGTTCTCCCGGCAAGTATTACCCATTCAACGAGCGGACTTGGCAGTTGGTTGAAGAGAAGACCGGCAGGAAGCGCCAAAATTAATGGCCCTTCCAAGAGTTGGGCGAATATCGGCATTAGGATCGGAGCCGTTTTTGGCCAATGGCGCCGCTCGCCCGATACCCACGGGTCTTTTTGTCACAGGGTCCAGAAACCGGTCAACGAAGTGGCCAGCCAATGAACGATGGCGGCGTTGACTTCCGCAGGCTTCTCCTGAGCCATCCAATGCCCGCTCCGCACCACCCGAGTCGTCAAATCGCGGCAATGATCGCGCATCGGCTGAGCTAGCTGTGAGGTAATGCATTCGCAGGTAAAATCGTATTCGGCAGCGATGAAGAGAGCCGGCATATCCAGCATTCCGCCGTTCAACGCTCGGGCGGAATAGGCTGCATTGTCTCCGTGGTTCATGTAATAGGAACTGGGGCCGAAAAACCCGTTTCGGGTCAAAGCGGCGGAATAGGCACACAGGTCCGCCTCGGTGATCACGCCTGGATCGCGGGTCAAGTCCGGCGGCTCCGGCGCGCCCCTAAACCAGCCGCCATCCGTGCGCACGAAAGCCGTACGCGACGGTTTGTTCTTGCCGCCCGGGTCGCCCCCACGAAACAGTGCCTTGATAGCATTCATCGGATTGGCATCAAAGGGGGCGATAGCGGCGTCGAAATCTTCTTCGTAGAAGCGTTGGTACTCCCACTGGCCCACCGGAAACTTATCTACCGGGTAAACGTTCCGGTCGATCAGCCCCAGACAGGCGTCCAGGCCTCGTTCCAACGAGTAATAGGGCACACACAGATTGGCGACTCCATGGCACCGTTCGGGATGGTGGCTGGCGATGCTCCAGACGACGGGCGCACCCCAATCATGGCCGACCCACACCGCTTGTTCCACGCCTAGAGCGTCCAAAAGGCCAATCATGTCGCCAACCACCGATTCTAAAGCGTAATCTTCGTGCCGTTCATACACGGTTGAACGGCCGTACCCCCGCAGGTCGGGCGCTATGGCTCGGAATCCCAGCGCGGCAAAGCAGGGGAGCTGATGCCGCCAGCTGATCGACAATTCCGGCCATCCATGCACAAAGATGATCACCGGGCCCTCGGCCGGGCCAGAAGCCAGGTAGAAACTCTGATGTTCTCCGGTACGGACAGCATATTCCGCTGGTGTTGTTGAAAGCATGGCTACGGTCCTTCTAGTTCTTAATTGACTGGGAATTCCACGGCCTTCAGGCAGGTTGAATCTCCAATCACCATAAACCCTGCGGGACCGGTCGAGAACGTCCAGGGAGTTGCGGCAGAGCGGGTTTCCTAAATGTTGGAGATGGCCAATGCCGAAGAACTGGCTCTACTTGGCGAGACTCGTCGAGCTTTAGAGTTGGTGGCCCGCCACGTCCGGCCAGCCGCACCATCCTTGATTAGTGAGGGCGGTACCGATGGCTATGATGACGCGCGGCGGGTCTGATGCGTCGATCCTTACCTACCACCTATGTTAGGCGACCAGTTGTAAATCTTGGCCAGGGTCCCCCCATGAGTGCGGATCGTTCTGAATCCGAGAGCTGGTCCGTTACCCGGAACGCCTCAACGCCCTGTTCGTAGGTCAACAATCCCGTTGCCCTGGTCCAGTCGGTGCCCCACAGGCATCGGCCGAAGCCGAACGCCCCGAATACCTTGCTCAGGCCTTCCCAAATATCCGTGTAGGGGAACGGCTGATGACACAGGGTACAGGCTCCGGAAATCTTGATGGCCACGTTGTCACATGCCGCCAGCGAAACCACGTTGGCCAAGTCGGCAAACGTGTCTGGCGGCGCTGGTGGCTGGGAGGGCTGGACCAGTCCCACGTGGTCGACTACCATCTGGGTGTCTGGATGGCGGCGGGCCAGGTCAAGTAGGAGAGGCAGCTTGCCCGAGTACATGAGATTCACGGGAATTCCAGCTTTGGCGCCGGCGGCGAGTATCGAATGGAGACCCGCGTCGTCCGCTTCATACGGCTGGGCCGTGAGCATGATTCGGGCTCCGACCACACCCGGTGTCCTTGCCCACTGAGCAAACTCGTCAGCGACCGCATCCGACTCGGGATCGAATGGCTTGATCAAGCCGAACCGGCCCGGATGTGCCGCGTATACCTCGAGTGCATAGCTGGCATCGTAGCGATACATACTGAATGGCGAAACCAGTAAAGCCCCATCGACGCCAACCGCGTCCATCGCCGCCACCATATCGTCGCCGGTGACCTCGTCCGGGCCCTGCAAAAAACCGCTCCAAGGACGCTCGGGACGATTCCGCTCGTAGGCGTGTACTTGGGAGTCAACTGTGAGTGTCTGAGTCGCCATATTACTTACCCCTTTGGTGTTTTTAGACGTCAGGTTTGTGGTCGCGGCATCAACCGGGTGCTTACCGTTGTTTCAAACATTGACGCCCTGCCAAATGCTATGGGCTGAAACGAGCCGGAACGGGGTCCACTGATGTTCAGTAAAACCGCCGTTAGGCCGCCCCCCCTTTTACTAGAACGGCCAATTCCTCCTTCGATAATCCTAATTCCCCGCACAGGATATCTTCGTTGTGCTCACCGGTCAGGGGCGCCGGCCGGGATATCCTCCAGGGCGAGCCGTTGAAGATGGCGGGCGAGCCAGGGTGCCGAAATGTCTTGCCAAGTTCAGGGTACTCTACATCTGTCCAGAACGCCCGGTCCTCCAGATGCGGGTCCTGCATGACCTCATCGGGTGAACGGACCGCGCCGGTGTTTGAGCCACGTTTCTGTAAGCCATGGTAGGCTTCGTCTCTGGTGATGGTGGCGAGGAAAGCTACGAAAAGTTCGCGAATATGCGACTGGTTCTGAGTAATTACCCCTGGATCCCGGTACTTTTCATCAAGCAGGTCGCCCGCCAAGCCGTGCTCATCCATCCACGCCGCAAGGGCAAGCATACGCTCCGGGGTGACCTGCCCGGTGTTCACGTATTTTCCATCCTTACACAGGACCTGTGCGTTGGGCCCAGTGTCGCTGTTGCCGCCTCCTGTTCTGCGAGCGACTACGCTCCTTTTATAGATGTATTGGTTCACATGGCCCTCGGTAGTGAGGGCGCAGGCATCATGGATTGAAGCATCTATAAACTGTCCACGGCCGGTAACAGACCGGCTCACCAGCGCCGCGGCAATGGCTATGTAGGCGTAGTGACTTCCAATGTGCCAAGCCTGGCCTCCGCCGGGCGCTATGGGCGGCGCGCCTGGTACGGCCTCGTCTTCATACCCACACCTGGCCATCTGCCCGCCCGCCGCCAGATGCAGTAGGTCGCTGGTCTGGTAGTCCTTCCACGGCCCGGTCTGACCAAAGGGGGTCAGCGAGCACATGATCAGCCCAGGGTTTCCCGTCTTAAGATCCTCGTACCCCAATCCAAGGGAGGCCATATGGCCGGGACCGAAGGTCTCTAGTATCACATCCGCCTTCTTCGCCATCTGCCGGAACAGCCGGCGCCCTTCATTAGTCTCCAGGTCTAGGGTGATACCACGCTTGGAGGTGTTGTAGTGCCAGAAGTAAAGGCTCCTCTCTTTGTCCGGTATGTCCTGGTAGAAGGGTCCCACGCTTCGGGCCGCCTCGCCGCCGGGCGGCTCTATCTTGATCACGTCGGCTCCCATGTCGGCCATCAGCTTCCCACACCACTGCCCCTTGTCATCGGCTAGCTCCAGGACCCGCAGCCCGCCAAAGGCCCCCGCCGAGTCCGCATCCGGAGTCCGCGCCGGCGCCGGACCGAGATTAGCTATTGGCTCATTCCCACCCCACCGTACGGACTGGGCATCCTCCATCATCACCTTGAAGTACGGATATTCATCCATACCAAGGTCCTTTGGCCAGAAGGTGCCGTCCTCGAAGCCGTCCACCAGCTCCTGGTGGCCGATGCCTAAGAGGCCTTCGAACACCTCTTTGTTGTGCCCACCTATAAGTGGACCGGACCGGCTGTTGAGGGCAGGTGTCTCCGACATCTTGAAGGGAGCGTTCTGAAGAGGCCAGGTCCCCATCGCGAGATGTTCCATGTCTCTGAAAATCTCTCGATGCCGCAGTTGTGGATCGTTTTCCACCCGGTCCTGGCTGTTTTGAACGGGCATGGCGGATACTCCCGCTGCCTGGCACCGCTCCAAGATCTGGTACTTGCCCAGGGTATTCGTCCACGCCTCTATCCCTCGATCCATCTCTTCCTGGTGCTCCAGGCGGCCTTCAAGGGTGGCAAACTTCTCGACCGTGGCCCAACTTGGGGAGCGCATCACTCCCACCAACCGCCTCCACTCATCGTCGGAGTTGCAGACGATGGCGCACCAGTCGCTGTACTCCCCCGGACTGGTCTTGTAGGCGTTGTGGGGCGCTACCGTCGGCCCCCGGTAATTGTTCACCAGGGGTGTGCCGGGCCAATGGGCGCGGTTGCCCGGCGGGTAACCCTCTCGCATCGTGGAGCGGCCGTTGGCCTGGATGTCCAAAAAGGCGGAGCCATTAAGGGGGACGCCAATGATCCACTGGGAACTGTCGACGTGCTGACCTTGACCGGTCATGTTGCGATGGTAGATCGCGCTCAGGGCATACATGGCGCCATACAGGCCGCCGGTGTCGTCCAAATAGGACCAGCCCCAACCGGCGGGCGGCTTGTCTGGCAGGCCCGAGGTGTAGGTCAAACCCGACAGAGCTTGCGCGATCGCTCCCATGGTTTGATAGTCTCTGTCACGCCCCGTGTGGCCGAAGCCTGACATGGAGAGGTAGATGATGTCAGGGCGGAGTTTCTTCATTTCCTGATAGCCGAGGCCCCACCGTTCCAATACACCGTAGGCGAAATTTTCAATGACGATGTCGGACATGGCCACCAAGCGGCGGGTAAGGTCAATGCCTCGGGCCGTGCGCGTGTTCAGGGTAACGCTCAGCTTGTTGGAATTGGTGTCGCTGAAATGGCCGTTGGTATTCAGATTGGCGGGCAAGCCTTCGGGTGTACCCGCTCCCGTCGCGATGTTGTTGCCGCGAGTATTCGGGCTCTGGGGCCACTCAACCTTGATGACCTCGGCTCCCAGCGCTCCCAGCCATCGTGTGCACCACGGACCCGCCCGGACCCAGGTGAAGTCCAAAACTCGAATCCCCTTCAAAGCTCCCGGTGTATCGGATATGTTTTCCCAGGCGCCAGCGATAGATTGGTCAACCAAATTTCCTCCTAGATATCCCAGTTCCCTAAGATTTAAATATTCGACTTTTAAATTTTGCTATGCGGTTCTCCCAGGCCCCCAGCACCGGCCGCCCATGGGCCGGGACAGGCAGACCTTTTGCCCCACTTACCCAGGAGGTGCTTGAACTGATATCGGCAGTTGGTCAAGGCGGTTGGCTGAGGGGAGTGTTAGGTGTACGAGCGGTTGGATCTAACGAGGAGTGATGGATAGGCGCGGAAGCTGATTTAGACAAGGGACTTTCTGAATCAGCGAAAAATCCTAGTTTGCCAGTTGTCTCAGGATTAAAGGCGAGGACGTTTTGTCTAAACTCACAGAGTCCTATCAAGTTTGACTCGTCTGCTGGCTCTTCGGGCTGATCCAAAAGACAATCTATGCGCCGGTGTTTTCGGTCGATGGCCATGGTGGGATGTTAGCGCAGGGTGGATGCATTGTCTATTGAGCGGTTGACCGGGGTTTGATACCCACACCATCCGCGAATGGCGTAGGTGATTTTCATAAACTCTCCCGAGACCTGGTAACTGTCCTATGGGTGAAAATTCTTCTAGACACATGCTTTTTGCTACCCAGCATGAGTTGACCTGAGATTTGCCAGATAAGATCCTCGGTCTGAAGCGTCATCCACAGGAGAAATCTGGACGGATGCTAGTCCATTGGTCCACTACCCAGCATGAGTTGACCTGAGATTTGCCAGATAAGATCCTCGGTCTGAAGCGTCATCCACAGGAGAAATCTGGACGGATGCTAGTCCATTGGTCCTTCCTAATTCTCTCTGGGGCGCCACGAAACAAGCACCTGGCGCCTAGGCCCTGCGTCTTTAATAGCCAGGCCATCGGTAGTTTGGACGACCATTTGATCCATGATCGCCTGAAGACGCTGGTCCTTCTCAGTGTCTGCTTGGACGTACAGCATCTGCCGAAGGATTTGCAGCGCGGTTTCACGGTCTGGGCAGGTCTCACCGAAAGTGGGCTCAAACATCTCTACGTCGGGGTAAATGTCCAATTCCCAAAGAGCACTCAGGAACTCTGGGATACCGGGTAAGTTTTTCCTCGCTTCCTCATGCACAGCTTCCCACAAAGGTGAGAATATGGCCTGGGGCGATTCCATGCACCCCACAATTAAAACTCTGTTTATAGCGTGGGATTCTAGTTTTAGAATGAACGGCTCTAAGTCCGCGACACCGTAAACTACGCCGGCGCAGAGAACCACCTGCGCTGGATCAACGTCAACCTCCTCCCAGAGGCCTTCTACGATTGAGATGTTCTCGATTCTTGCCTCCTTTGCCTCTGCTGCAAGGACCTCTCCCATCGCGGATGACGGCTCCACCACCTTCACGCAGCGAGAACGCAGAGCCAAGGGCAGGGCGTATTTGCTGGCGCCACCTCCCACATCCAGGACCGAGGTCTTGGAGCCAACCTCGAGATCCAACCGGTCGAGGACGAGGTCACCGGTCCTGCGGGGGTTATTCCTGAATCGTGGAGCCAAAGTTCCATGCACATCACTCTGGGGCCAGTCTGATTCGATTTGAAACTTTATTGACTGTTCTTGATGTGCTTCGACGGCCTCTCTCCATCTGTCCATTGCTGTTGTCATTTCGGGCTCCTTCTGATTGATTGAAAAATGGACTATGGTTCCCTTGGTTAGCTGTCACACCTGGGTATGAACCTGCCACCAATATTTAGAAGCAGGCCACGGGGGACTGACTCCCCGTGGCCTTTAGGATTCTTTAACGAACACCATTGGAGGTGAGTAAGCTTTTATTTTCGCCATTCGCCCAGGTCGTCAACCAACTGGTCGTGGGAAGGAATCGCGGTCTTAGCGCTGACCGTGCGGCCGAACTCGTCCAGGTCGTCGATGAGCTGGTCATAGGACTGGGTCGAAGTCACATTGAAGCGGGTAGCCATGCCGAACTCGCCCAGGTCGTCCATCAACTGGTCATGGGAAGGGATCGTGGTCTTGCCATTGGCCACCCGGCCGAACTCGTCCAGGTCGTCGATGAGTTGATCGTAGGACGGGATTGCGGTGACATTGGAGCGGGTAGCCATTCCGAATTCGCCAAGGTCGTCCATCAACTGGTCATGGGAAGGGATCGTGGTCTTGCCATTGACCACCCGGCCGAACTCGTCCAGGTCGTCGATGAGTTGATCGTAGGACGGGATTGCGGTGACATTGGAGCGGGAAGCCATGCCGAACTCGCCCAGGTCGTCAACCAACTGGTCATGGGAAGGGACCGCTGTCTTGGGACTGACCGTGCGGCCGAACTCGTCCAGATCGTCGATGAGCTGATCGTAGGACGGGATTGCGGTGACATTGGAGCGGGTAGGCTTGCCGAACTCGCCCAGGTCGTCAACCAACTGGTCATGGGAAAGAACCACTGTCTTGGGACTGACCCTGCGGCCGAACTCGTCCAGATCGTCGATGAGCTGATCGTAACGGCCGGCGTCTACCGAAGTGGGGGTTTCTTTGGAGTTGGAAATCCTTCCCCACTCGCCCAGGTCGTCGATGAGCTGGTCATAAGAGATGTTCGCCTCCCTGACCAACGGACTGGCCGGCTCGTCGGCCAGCATGGGCCGGGCAGACAGATGTGATACCGCGGCCGCCGCCATTAAAGCAGTGATGGCCAATCCACCCAGGATCTTCGCCGAGAATTTGCTGATGTTGTTCCTATTCAATTTTCCGGTCATCTTTGTCGAGGTCATTGGATTCGCCTCCGCTATTTTTGAATTTTCCTGGTTTCGGGTCTGTGCTCCGTAATGCTTGCTGTTCATTCGAGTGCTCATTTTCGTCTCCTCAATTTCTGTCGTGCTCTGTCTTTGGGTCAGTGATTCGATGTGCACTCATAGTAGGGCTCGGCCAAGGAGGGCCGCATCGACCGAAAAGCACAAATCCAAATTGGGGAAAATCGGCGTTGAAACGGAGCCAATGTGCAGAAGTGTGTAGTGGCCGGTTGCGCTTATATCCGGACGGTGTGTATGCAGGTGGTTGGAATTAAAGGAGGGACAAAGGAATCAAAGATTTCCGGAGGGTCTTAGTACTACTTTGTTAGCGATTGGTTGTGGTGCAGCAACGCGATTTGGCAGCGGTTTTGGTAGATTGCAACCGTATCTACCAGATAGTGGTGAGGTGGGGTGGTGGTCATTAAAGTGGGACCCAGTCCGCCGGCAGATTTGGCGGCGTTCCTTCAGCCGTATGCATCCCTGGTATCGCGAGGGCAAAGCCGGCATGCGATGGAGCGTTACACCACCGGTCTCCTGGCTGACATTCCTCGTAAGACAGCCGCGGACCTGGGCCGAGGGGTAGCCGGGACCAACGGCCAGCGGCTGCAGGAATTCCTTACCAACACCGAGTGGGACTACCGGGAGATGGACCGGCTCCGGATGCAATACATGGTGGCCCAGGCTAGCCTGGGTCGGGGGCTGCAGATCATCGATGACACGGGATTTGCCAAGAAAGGGACCCATTCGGTGGGTGTGGCCCGGCAGTACTCGGGAACCCTGGGACGGGTAGACAACTGTCAGGTGCTGGTGACCTCCCACTATGTGGATGGGAGCTTTGATTGGCCGATCGCAGCCCGCCTCTACCTGCCGGAAGGTTGGACCCAGGACCAGGTACGGCTTAGCGCGGCGAAGGTGCCCGCGGGCACTTCCTTTAAGACCAAGGGGGAGATAGCCCTGGAGCTTATCGATGCTGGCATCGCTGCGGCGGTGCCCACCGAGGCGGTGTTGGCCGATGCCGGTTATGGGGACCAACCCCGGTTCCTGGATGGCCTGGAGATCCGAGGACTCCCCTATCTGGTCGGCGTAGCCTCCACTACTCGCTTCCGTCTGGCCCAGGATGTGGAAGAGGACTCCGGAGAACAACCAGCCCCGCCGTACCAGGGCCAAGGTAGACCACGACGGGCCCGCCGTCTGGAGGACCGGATACCAAGTCGAGAGGCCAACGCTCTCCTGGAAGAGCTGCTCCAAGATGCTTGGCAGGCTATTACCTGGCGGGAAGGGACCAAGGGCAATCTGACCAAGGAGTTCACTCGAGTGCGGGTTTACCGGGTTGGTCGTAGAGGCAAACCCCTCCCTACTGCAGGTTGGCTCATCGGGCAACGCCCCCTGCCGGGGCAGCAAGGAGAGTCCAAATACTGCTTCGCCTGGGGCCTGGACTCCCTGAGCCTCCAGGACCAAGTGGTCCTGGCCCACAACCGGTGGGTAATCGAGAGGTTCTACCAGGATGCCAAAGGAGAACTGGGGCTGGACGACTATGAGGGCAGGTTCTGGACCGGGTTGCACCGGCATGCGGCTCTGGTCATGATGGCTCATTCCTTCCTCAGTATTCGCCGCAACCATGGCCTGCCGCCCCAGACCGACTCCACCGATGGCCCCAGGCAGTTTCCATCGGCCACCTCGGTGGCGGGTTTTCCCCCCTAAGGGTCGCCAAAGTTTAGCTGCCCTAAGGAGGTCCATACATGAAGAGTTCTTCATCCAGGTCATTGAAGCCGCCATCCGAACGAGAGACGGTCCTTGAACCTCATATAACAAAGTAGTATTAGGGTCTTGTGATCAAAGGGCGTGAGGGTTTAGGAGCCGGCAGGTTGGGTTTCGTCGAGGGACAGCAAACTCTCTCGCAGGGCATACCTAGTCGCCTCGGCACGGTTGACGGCGCCGATCTTCTCGTAGATGTTGGCCACGTGCCGCCGGGCCGTGCCTTCGGCGATGACCAGGTCTTCGGAGATTTGTAGATTCGTCTTGCCCGCAGCAATGAGCTGAAGCACCTCCACTTCCCGCTGGGACAGGCCATCGGGGTAAGCGGGCGCGGCAACGGGCTGGGCTTCGATTTGCTCCAGTCGCTCCTTGGCCCGCTCCATCAATGGGCGCATGCCAACTTCCGCAGAGATTGACAGCGACTCTTCCAGCAACGACCGGGCCTTGACTCGGTCTCCGGGGGCACTGCGCTGCAGCAGGCGGTCAGCGTAGTCGCAGCAGGTCCAGGCCAGCTCAGGCCGGTAACCACCCTTTCGGCACAAGACTAATGAGGCTTCGAAGTGGTCCACGGCTTGGACCAGATTGCCCATCGTCTGGGACAGAAACCCCAAAATGCGGTCGCTGGCCGTGCGTGTCACCAACATTCTGCCTCGTAGAGGATCCAGGTAGCTGTACAGCGTTTCGGCCGCAGACACATCGCCTCGCTGTACCGACATCAGCGCCAGCCCGGTCCTGGCCATCCCGACGACACCGGGGGCAGCGGATGGCGATGAGAGAATAACATCGGCAGCCTCGTGGGCGATGTCGAACTGACCCATCACACCGGAGATGCGAGCAACTATGGGGATCACAGAAGCCATCATTGCATATGGGATGGTCGGTCCAGGAGGATTCAGCCGCAACGCCTCCAGGAACCGGTCCAGGTAGGCCCTACCCTGGCCGAAGTCACCTGCCTCGTACTCCAACGCAACGCGGCCAACCAGGAGGGGGAGTTCATTGGGAGACAAGGCGAGGCCGGCATCGATATAGCCTCGAGCGGAATCCCAGTCGCCCTGAATCAGGCACAAATATTGGTTGGCGTGAAACGCATTCATTTGCACCTGGCGGTCGCGCAGCCGCTCCGCCAGGGCCAACAAGGCAGTCGCGTGGCGGCGTGCTCCCTCAACGTCACCACTACCCCTTAGAGACATTGAGGTGTAATAACGGGCCATCGCCTCATGGCGAGGGTCATCAATGCTGCCGGCCAGTTCGATGGCTCGCAGACCCGCCTCGGCGGTCTCCTGAACACCCCGGCCATGGTGCCAATATACCTGGCTGGCATTGGCCAGCGTCCGCACCTCCAAGGCGACGTCGCCCAAATTTTGAGCGATGGTCAGGGCGTGAGAGAAGGCCTTCTGGAAAGCATCGTAGTCACTTTCCTCCATACCCAGGAGTGAGCCATGACGGGCCAACAGGCACCCTGCTTCAATGGAGTCTGGCGGCACCAAATCCAGAGCGCGGCTGGTGATCTGGGTCAATACCGTTGATTCACCCACCCTGTCGAACATTGGCGTCTCTGCAATCGCCACGGCGCGGAGGGCATCGCCTATTTCAGCGTAGTAATCAAAGGCACGGCTCAAACTAGCTTCCGCCTCAGGACGCTGGTGCCTGTCGAACGTGGCCACTTGAGCACGGCCCAGGCCGTAAAGGACCGCCGCAGTCTCGCTGTCCATCGCCAGACCCTCTTTGGCGGCCAGCGCCCGCTGGAAGTAACCCAACGCTTCCTCCCAGGCGTAGGCAGCCAGCGCCCGCTCCCCGGCCAAAAGGGAGTAGCGCACCAGCTTTTCCGTGCCCAACTCGGCCTCGGCCTGGCTGAAGTGGTGGGCCAGTTCGGCGGCATGGGTCTCGGCTTCAGCGCCATAAAGTTGCTCCAACGCCTCGCCTATCCTGGCGTGCAGCCGTACCCGGCGGGTGATGGATATTTCTTCCATCAGCGTCTCTTGGATCAGGGCGTGGGTGAACTGGTAGCGTCCTCCCGGCTCGGGAAGCTCCTCGATCAGTCCTGTTCCCAGAGCTTCCTCCACCACCTCCAGAAGCCGGTCTACGGTCACAACCTGTTCTGAACCCCCCGAAGGGTCCCGAACATGCGGATTTAATTGGGCCAGGGTGAACTGCCGGCCGATGATAGATGCGGTGATCAACATCTGATTGCATTGTTCCGACAGCCGATTGAGGCGCCTGCCTATGGCATCGCGAACACCCTCGGGCACGATGCTGACCCACCCCTGTCCTTCCGCAATATTGTCCGGCGTTACCTGCCGGGTTACCTCACCGACAAAAAACGGATTGCCGTCGGTGCGCTTATGTATGATCTCCGCGGCTTCGACGGGCAGGGTGAATCCCGCGCTGCCCCCGACCAGTTCCCCAACTTCTTGCTGGGTCAGGCCATCCAGTTGCACCCTTTGGAATAGCTGCTCCCGGACCAGGGCTCCAAGGGTCTGGGACAATGGGTGGCGCCGGGAAACTCCCACGTCCCGGTACGTGCCAGCCAGCAACAAACGGCTGGTCCCAATCTCGCGGACCAGAAACTCCAGGAATAGCAGGGAGGACCGGTCAGCCCAATGGAGGTCGTCCAGCACGAGCATCATGGGTTGCCTTTCAGCCGCTTTCTTCATGAAGGTAGCAATCGAGTCGAATAGGCGGAAGCGCGATTGCTCCGGCTCCAGGACTGGAGGCGTTTCCAGGTCCGGAAGTTTGCCATTTATCTCGGGAACGATCTCGGCGATGTCAGCGTCACCGGGTCCCATCTCTGTGGCAAGTTGTTCGGCGCTGGCCCGTTGAACATAGGAACGTATGGTCTGGACCCAGGGCCAGTAGGGCGGCGCGCCACCCTCTTCGAGGCATCGGCCCCAAAGGACCTGGCCGCCTCGCTGCTCGGCCAGGGAAGCCAACTCTTGGGCGGTGCGGGTTTTGCCTATGCCGGGCTCGCCCACCAGCATCACCAGCCGTCCGTGGCCGGACATTGTATCCTCTAGGGCAACCAGAAGCTCCGACATCTCCCGCTGGCGGCCGACGAAGACACGGTCTGTTTCGCGGTTGAAATGGGAATCCACCATGCTGCTTGGCTCCGGTAGTCCGTTTGCTAGTGCGGATGCGCGGTATGGAGAAATATTACGTCGGAGGTAATGGGTTGTCCAGCGAGAATGCCATCATATAACTTCGGGCGAATCTAACCCTGATGGAGGCGTACCGGTATGGACCAAAGAAATGTGGGGCCCGTTCAATCGAGGAATGAAGATTCCCGTCTCCAATGGAGATAATCGGCCATTCCAGCCTCCAGGTCGAACAGGGGGGTCCAACCCAGATCTTGGAACAAACGGTGGCCGGAAGGAGGACCCCGGGGCGGCCCCTCGCTGGAGGCATTGCTCGTTGATGGCGGCTCCTCGATGAACCGCGTGCTGGGAGCAAGCTTAGTCAAAACGTTTAGGATTTCGCGGTAGGTTACCCAGACTCCGGCCGTGAGATTGTACAGACGGTGATGCAGGATGGGGGCATCCAGTATGGCGGCGATACCCCCGGCGATGTCGGCGGCATAGGTGAAGTCCCGGCCTTGGTCCATGTCATCCACCCGGATGGGCTCACCCCGCAGGGCTTGTCCAGTCCATTGATAAAATACCGACATCACCGCTCTATGTCCCGTCACCCGCTCCATGGGACCGTAGGGTGTACTGAGCCTGATGCTGGCCGTTGAAAGCCCGTGCAGCTCGCCGTATCGCTGGGTCAAAAGCTCGCTGGCGTATTTGGTGATGCCATATAGGTTTAGAGGCACCGGTGGCGCGTCCTCATTGAGTGTCTGGTCTCCGGTAGCGGCTGAACCATAAACCGCGCCGGAGCTTACGTACACGAACCGGTCCACCTTCAAGGTTCGGGCCAATTCCAACAAGTTGGCCGTCCCTTCGATATTTATGGCAATGACATCCCGGCTGCGTTGAGTTTCCAATTCGACCCGGTTGACCGTAAAGACGGCGGCATGGACTATCTTGTCTATTGAGTGCCCTACCCCCAGCTTTTCTACCAGGCCCCGGTCCAGCATGTCGCCCTGAACGAAACTGACCTTGGAGGAAAATCCCTGAATGAAATCATTGGTCAGTTGGTCCGGACCATTGAGGTCGAAACATACGACTTCATGCCCGGCCTGAGCCAACCCTTTGACTATGTTCGCCCCGACGAATCCGGTGCCGCCGGTTACAAGTGTCGCCATGCCATCCCCTCCAATCGCGGCCCAGGTGTTATACGCTGACCTAGCACGGCCATTCTACCCCTCAACTTAGGCGATCATCTAGATTTCGCCAAGGTTCAATCTCGTATATACTCGGAGCCGTAGGGTTCGCAACACAACTGGAGCCGTGTCCCAGCGGCTGGGCTGCCGCAACCGGCATGTCTGACGGAGGATCAACCAACAGATGAAATTTGCGCTGTTTATATTGGCGTCCTGGACCGAGGAAGACGCCAATGCCCAAAGCCGGATCTACGGCGAGGCGGTGGAGCAGGTCCAGTATGCGGAAGAGATGGGTTTCGAGTCGGTTTGGATCGCCGAGCATCATTCCAGCCGGTATGGGATCTTCCCGTCCCTCATTCCCATTCTCAGCTACATTGCCGGGCAGACGAAAAAGATTCGTTTAGGCACCGGCGTCAGCGTTCTACCCTTCCACAACCCGATCCGGCTGGCTGAAGAGAGCGCCATGGTGGACGTTTTGAGCAACGGACGGTTGGATTTCGGCGTTGGACGCGGCTCGGCGGATTACGAATACGGAAACTTCGACATCGACTTTGAGTCCAGGGACCAGCGTTTCCAGGAAGTGCTGGACATCATCCTTGGCCTGTGGACCACCACCGGGTTTACCTGCCACGGCGAATTCTACAAGGTGGAAGACCTGACCTTGGCGCCGTTGCCGTTGCAAAAGCCCCATCCGCCGGTGTCTTCCTGGCGGTGTCCCGCACGGCCGCCAGCGTAGATGTGGCCGTTGTTAGCAACCAGCAAAAGTGGGACACATTGGGAGCCGAGAGATCAGGGGCTGGATGGAGGTCTGGTGAGCTCCCTGAGGGCCCTGTTGTAGCGTCGTCGCCGTTCGGTGGTTTGAGCCTTCACCTCCTTCCTGCGTTGTAGGATCTCTTGCCGTCTTCCCTTGAGCACGTCTGATGGTGTCACGTTGCCCAGAGCCTTGTGATAGCGCCGGTAGTTGTAGTAGCTGACGAAGGCCGCGATAGCAGCCTCAAGGTCGGCGGGCAACTCATAAGGCACCTGGTTGACGTCCCGTTTGATGGTCTGGTGGTAGCGCTCCAGCTTCCCGTTGGTCTGAGGGTGGAAAGGAGTTGCTAGGATGTGCTTGATGCCAACCATCCCCAGGTAGTCCCTGAATGCTCTTGAGACATAGCCTGGACCGTTGTCACTCAGCAGCCTGGTGCGATCTGTGACTGGAACTTGGTCCATGCTGGTCGTGTCCACAGCATCCTGGACCACCTCGATGAAGGAGTCGGCCGTCATATCTTGCTGAAGCCTGTGAGCCAGGATGAAGCGGGAGTAGTCGTCCATAACGGTGACCAGGTAGTAGTAGCCCCAACCAACCACCCTGAAGTATGAGGCATCGGTGGCCCACATCTGGTGAGGTCCTGTGGTCTTGCGGTGGTACTCCTTCCCCGCGGCCAACCGCATCTCAGGCCTCTTCACTAGGCCCTCCCTGCCCAGGATACGGTAGACGCTGGACTCTGAGACTGAGAAGCCCTGGTTGTCGGTGATCCACGCGGCCAGCTGACGGCAGCTCAGCTCTGGCATCTCTCTGGCTGATAACAGGACTGAGCGTTCTTCCTGAATAGTAAGACGGTTCCATGGTGGCTGATCGCATCCTGGTCGGTCCTCAAGTCCTTGTTGGTTTTGGCGTCTGAGCCACCGGTAGTAGGTGCTCTTAGGGATGCCCAGCTCTCTGAGGACCTTTCGCTTGGGGAGGGGAGACGAGGATACTTTGGTAACTACTTCTGCCTTCTCCGGGGCGCTCATCCGCTGGTACCGGTGGCGTCCTGGGGCACTGGGATAGCCGTTTTTTTGAGACGGTACGCCTCCAGCGACAGATCGGCCACTAGCTCCTTGAGTTCCCCGTTCTCTCGCTTGAGCTGCCCTACCTCATGCTGAGTGGCGTCCCGAACCGAGTCACGGGTCAACCTCTCCTTGCCCGCCTCCATGAACTCTTTGGTCCACGAGTAGTAGGAGTGGGGCTTGATCCCCTCCCGCCGGCACAGGTCGTTGACTGTGACCTCGCGGCGGAAGCCCTCCAGAACAATCCGGGATTCCCCAGATCAAACCAACTTTCCTGGATATAGCTCCTTCTGGGATACCGTCAAATATAATCCCGCATTCCAAGGGCATCAAATGCGGCCTGATTCGCTCAAATTCCCCGTTTTCATATAGCAACCACCGTCCTGCCAAGCCTAAAATCCCCAAACCGCTGGTCTACGCCCAAGTCTCCCCCTTGGGAACCTCTTTTGCGACCCCGTAACCGTAACCAATCCCGATGCTCCTGAGGTGGACTAGCCAGGAGCCAGCCGAAGCCGGCCAATTCGTTCCAGTATCCCACATAGCATTTCCCGGCTCACTAGCACCTCAGCAAGCTGAAACACCAGCCTTCTGGCATGGCGCACCAACCGTCCTCCGGTCTTGATCATCCTGGTCTGAAGACTGGTCAGCGACCAGTGCTTCATCGACTCCGGCAACACCAGCCTTCTCAAGAAGTTACCCAAGTTATAGGCCATGATGAACAGCCCCAGCCTGACCTGATTGGCCACGAACTTGTGGCAGGACAACCTCGTCCAGTTCAGGGCGTGCTTTCCCTCTTTTATCCATTGCTCCGCCGTGCCTCGGCCGTTGTAGAAGCGGACTATCCCTATAGTTGGATAACTGAGGTTGGTAACTATGAAGCCCACTCTGGGAAACAGTTCTCCCTGGTGCCACTCCACCTTGGCCACCACCCTTCGGGATACATTCCAGCTCTGGGCCTGGTAAGTGAAATCGTGATACGAGACGATGGGCTTTGGGGAAGGCCCCTCAGTAGGCCGTGTCAGCAGGTGCGCTATCTTCCTCTGTAGCACTTCTGTAGCACTTCGTTTGCTGGCAGCCTGATGGCGTAGTCGATCTGTCTGGTCTCCAGATACTCGTATATCTCCGGCTTGGCGAAGGCGGCATCAGCGCGAAACAGCAGCCTGACTGCTGCTGTAAAATAACGCTCCACCACCGGATCGAGGACTTCTTGCCAATCATCGGCACTGTGGACGTTGCCTGACCGTAGCTTCGCTCCTTCACAATCCCCGAACTGGTTGAACAGAAAGAGAGGATGATAGCAGACGCATTCGAAGTGGCCGTTATAGGCTGCGCCCTCCTGCTGACCGTGTACTGGACTCTCCGAACTATCCATATCCAGGATAACTCGCTGGTGTAGGGTGTGGGCCATCGCCCGTTCCACCCAACGGGTATTCATTCGTGCCAGCGCCTGCCGGTTGCCCTCTTGGGTCAGGAACTCCGTCTCGAACCGGCCCATCTCGCTGGTGCTGGCTCCCTTCCGCTCCGAGCCTTGCCATCCCACGATCACTCGCATGGCTGGGTCTTGGGAAAGGCGCACTGCGTCATTGGTATCGTCGTAGCCAGCTAGGCGGCTGTAGATCGACTGTCTTAGCAGCGGAACCAGGTGGTGGAGGATATTGCGTCCGGTACGGCTTTCCTGGAGGTAGTCCTCAGCGATTTCGGTAAGGCCCAAGGCATCATCAAACTCTCGAAAAGCAAGAAGACCAGCGTCGGTGGTGATGGTGGCACCGTGAAATGCCAGGCGGACTTTGGGGTTGAACTGGAGCCGGAGAGAGGCCTTTTCGCCGTCACCCATGGGGTGCCTCCAGGATGCTTACGCTACCTATATAAAACTCGCCAAGCTATGGGGTAATTATAGCCATACCGACGGCCAACGTCTCACAAATGGACAATGGTTTAAAGAATGCCGACGATTTACTCAGAGGGATATTCACCCATATGGGAAATGTGGGCTAATTCGTCCATGATGGTTTTGGCGGGCTGCTCCAAACGCACCACCACGCCGCCTTCGCCCAGCGCGATGAGCCTGGCGCCAACCTCGATGGCCGCAGTGCTGGCCACTAACCCGTTGCGTATCAAGGAAAGCTTGGTGGTGCCTCCGCCTAAGTCTATATTTAGCACGGTGGCGTTTTCGGCTTCGGACAGGGCCACGGCCCCGCAGCCGTAAGCGGCCAGCAGAGCTTCGTGGTTGGGCCCGGCGGAGGCACAGATGAACTTGCCAGACTCTTTGGCGAATAACTCTGTTATCGGCTGCGCATTCTCTTTTGTTAGCGCCTCGCCGGTTATGACAACCGCGCCGGTATCGATGGTATCCGGCGTGAACCCAGCGTTGTCATAGGCTTGTTGGACGAAATCTTTTATATTTTTGGGTGTCGATCAACGTGCGGAACAGGTAGGGAGTCAGCATGATCCGTGAACGGTAGAGCACCTCCTGGCCGGTCACCCGAAACCGGCTGGAAAAGGCCGAGCCTTCCCGCCTTAGGACCAAACGGGAGAATACGAGGTGAGAGGTAGAAGAGCCGATATCGATGCCCACGCTGTTGATGGTGAGCTTTTCCAGCCCTTCTATCAATTCGTAGGAATCATCGCCGAAATCATCGCTGGAAATGGCCAGTATGTGATCGTGGGCGTCGTGTTGATCCATCTACAGTCAACCAACGTGGATTATGCCAACTGGAGATTGCCGGTGTATATGCCGCAACGACGCGGTTCGGGCGGCGCTACCCTGAATCGGCCTCCTGGTAGTCCCACTGGTAACCTAGCGACGCATACGCCTCGGCTGGCATCAGGTTGGTCATGCCCCTCTTGGCCTACTCCTCTTCAAACTTTTCGCGGATGAATGGATCTTCGTCGGCGTATTCTATCTGGTCGTTGGAGATACCGCTAACGCTCTCGTCGGTATAGCCGTGGAACTGGGTCGGAGGGTGATGCGCCAGGTAACGCGCGGTGGTGCTGCCCGTATTGAAATGTTGGTGGAACCAGCGGTTGGGTGGAACGAAGGCGCTGGCTTCGTTCCAGGGCACCACGATCTTTTCCTTGCCTTCTTCCCACAGAATGGAGTAGCCGTCACCGGCGGGTATCACGATCACCCGGCCCGGGCCGTGGGGGTGAGCCTTCCTATACAACCTTGGGGCAAACACCGACATGTGGGACGACATCTCAGAGCCGGGGAACTGGATCCATACAGTGCGGCCTCCCGCTCCCCTTTCTTGGTTCGCCTCCAGTTTGTCCCAGCTACGCATGTCTGGGAAGAAGTTTCCCAGCCATAGGGAGCCGGCGCGGCCCCGCGGTCTATGTGCGGCGCCGTCCTAGCCTCGGAATAGAATCCGGCCGGCCCTTATCCCATCTGTTTCGGAGCATCGTAGGGGTTATTGAAAAAGAACTGGGGTCGGCGACGGTGGACATGGCCAAAGGGAGGTAGTTGTAGTGCAACAGTCTCACCGAAGCGTCTCCCCGGGTGTTGCTGAATTGGTGGTCGCGGTTACGTGGCAACAAGAACAGACTATGAGCCTGCCATTCCACGGTGCGCCGGGGTTCGTTCCTCCTCCAGACGCTGGTCAATCTCCGGCCGCTGACCACATAGACCACTTCGTCCACTGCCAATTTGAAAGGCGGCAGCGACTCTCCCGGGGGAATCTCGGTGACTCTGGCTTCGATTATTCCCTCTTGGCCCAAAAGTTGGATAAAGGCCGACTGGCAGCCGCGCTCTTCCCACCAAGCCAATTCCAGGCTGTTGAGACTGGGGATGAAATAACCCTTGTGGATGGGAATGCCCACCGACTCAATCCACCGGTCATAGGTGTAGGTGGCGGCGGCGCCAAAGCTCGGTACCCCCGCCTCGTCATGGCCCGAAGTGCCGCTTGCCGCTGCCACCATGTTGCGCCTCCTCGCTCGATCGCCTATACCAAACCACGCCCGGTTCCCCGGTTATATGTAGCCCAGAGAACCGGGTCAACGCCATGACCTCGGGGTCCCGGCCGGTTTTGGCACATCCACACATCAGGATGCCAAACGGCCGTGATGATGGGTGGTCTCACCGGCGGGTTGAACACAGGCAAGAAGTGGCCCAGCTGCCACATCAAATGGAGGACCGGCGGCCCCATGATCCCCGAGGCTACGATCCCCCAGGTTACGATCCCCGAGGTTCCCTGGCCCGGTTTGGCCACACCGGTTCGTTGTAGCCGAGGGGCACCGAGGGCCGGGCCCAGTTTGGCGGGGTCTCCGATAGGCTTAGCACCGGTTTGAGATGATGCAGCCGCCCGACCGGGGTGTCGCTGGACATCGACCAACGCGCCAACTCATCGGCCGTAAATTCCTTCGGCACGTCCTTAAGTTCGGCTTCGGCTACTTGGCCGCGTTCCACCAGCCAACGCCCGGTCTGCGCCAGAGAGATCCGCACCAGCCAACTGCCGCCCTCACGCACCCGCCGGTTTAGGGCCACCATCGCGCCGAACGCCATCAGATATCCGGTCAGATAGTCGATAGCCGACACTGGATAGAATTGCGGGCCAGGCTCCTCACCGGGGAACAACTCACCTTGGCGGCTGTTGATTCCACTGATGGTCTGCACCACCGTATCGAAGCCGCGGCGCGACGCCCATGGTCCAATATGGCTGAAGGCAGACAAGGAGACGTATACGATGCCGGGCCGCAGCTGAGCCAACTCCTCGGGGGAGAGCCCTCGCGCGCCTAGCTCACCTTGGCGGCTGTTGATCTAGGGTCCCCGGCCGGTAGCCTTGAGAGAACACGTCGGTCTCTCGGACCAGGCCGCGCAGCGTCTCAAGTTCCTTCGCTTCGCGGAGGTCTAGATGGGCGGAGAGCTTGCCATGGCCGGTATCGTATTCTTGGTAGCCGATATTCGGGAGGTGCGGCCCGGTTATCTTCAAGACATCCGCGCCATGCTCAGCCAGGGTTCGCGCGCAGGTTGGACCGGCTAGGACCCGGGTAAGGTCTAGCACGCGGACGCCTGATAGCGGGCGATCGCCTTCAGGCAGTTTTTCTGGTGGACTATCGCCGATCTTGACGATCTCCATCAGGGGCAGCGAGGCGATTGCCGCAGCCTGGGGGTGACCGGCCCATTCTACCATGGTGCGCACCATACCCCCGGCGCCCTTGGCCGCGATGATCGCCTCTTCAAGCTCAAAAGCGTCCCAATTTGCCACCGCGTTTCGAACCGCGTCCTTATCTTCCGGCACGCCCAGCACGCCTAGGGCGGCAGCGCGATGGTTTGGGAAATTGCAGTGGAGATAGCTCCAGCGGCCATTCTTGGCCGGATAAACGCCCATGACCGGGTTCCGCTCCGTCGAGACCGGCGCCTCGTCCATCTTCATGTAACGGCCGCTCCGTAACGAGGCGGTAGCCTGGCGGATATTTACCGCGGCCTCTTGCGCACGCCCGGTACGTGATTCCCACAGGTCGCACGCGGCGAGCCCAATGGCGGCAAGGGCGCCCGCGCTGGTCTCGCCGATGCGAAACGGCGTCGGCAATATCGGATCGGCGCCGCCGGTGATAGCGGCCGAGGCGGCGCGCTCCTCGGGCCAACCGGCAATGGGCAAAAGCGTACGTAGGGCGTCATTAGTCATATTCGGAACATCTCCCTATTTCTAGATCTGGATATCTGGTTGCCATCATGCGTTCGATCTTTCACCATTCCCGGAGTTTAAATCCTTCCGCGCCATGGGATGCTTCGGCTTCATCGAGGCATTGGTGGCCGAAGACCGTCAACGGCCAACCTACGACGGCAAGTGTATGCGGCGGTTTACCGATACTGAAGAACGCCATCTTACTTGGTGAGCCGGGTTGTGAATCCCAATCGCCCCAGGAGCAAATGCCTAGAAGCCCGGCTGAAAAGCCCTGCTGTGACGAGATGAGGTGGAGGATAACCAGTGGACTGGGCCAAGTCTGAGACTAAGGGCGACCCATCTGGCCGCGGCCAATATGAATTGGGCAGTAACGATGGGCGACCCGGCGGCGAGCCGGTCCGGTCTATTCTCTGGTTTATTGGGGGAGGAGCCTGAAGCCTGGGACATCATCCCCATCCTGGTAGCCACCAGGGTCAGGTTGGCCACCGTGGCTGCCAGGAGTAGCTGAAAGAGGGTCTTGGCCCGACCAAAGTAGCGAGATTGGCGGACCCCCAGTTGCACCAGCCGAGCCAGGCGATGCTCGACCACCTGCCGCCGGCTGCGGTATTCGGCGAAGCTCTCACTTTTCTGGAAGGCCCGGGCTTGTTGCAGGAGCGCCTCTTGGGGATGGAGAGTCACCGTACGGCCTTTGCCCTCTCCAGCTGCCACGCACTGGGACCGCAGGGGGCATACGCCACAGACCGCCGGGTCGAATTGAAAACTCTGGACCGGATAGGTCTGACCCAACCGGTTGGTCCGGGTGCCGAAGGTCCGCAAGGTGTGGGTAACATTACCGGCTGGGCAGGTGACGGTGCCGGCCGCCAGGTCGATCTGGAAGTCCTCTTTGGGGAAGTGGTCTTTTCTGGGACGACCCGGCACCTTGGCTATTAGCGTCCGACCGGCATCGGCAAAGGCCTGCCGCGTCCCGCCATCCCCATAGGCCGCATCCCCAATGGTCTCCTCCACAGCTATGCCCGTGTTCTCTTCACTCTGCTCCACCAGTTCCAAGACTCCGGTGTTGTCACCGGCATTGCCGGGCAGGATATCTACCGCGGTCACCAGTTGGGAATCGGTATCCACCACCACGGCAGCCTTATGTCCGTCGAAGCGTTTGCTGCTGCTTTTGCGCCCATGGCGCATCTCCGGGTCGTGCGCCGAAGGGACCCGGTCCCGGCTTACGCCATCCTTCAGGGCCGGACCATCCTCCTGCCGTTCCACATCTTGCAAGAGGAGTTGCCCCAAGAGTTCCGCTGCTTCTCCAATAGCCTGGCGCTCAGGACTATCTGCGGGAAATCTACCTTGGGCCTGACGGGCCAGTTCCAATACCAGGTCAGCATCGGCTACTATCTTCTGCAGTAAGGCTTGCCGCTCTTTCTTGTTGTCCCAGTCAATCCCCGCCTCTCCCTTCACACTGGAGCCAAAGTAAAGCTCCAGGCCGTGTCTCAAGGCCCACTCCTCGGCCCGGGTCCCATCCAGTTGGGCCAGTGCCCGGACCACCTGGACGATGCCGTCGGCCAGCAGGTTGTAGGTGTCCTTGACCGCTCCCCGGCCCAGAATGTAGGTGGTGTCCACCGCCACCTTCATCCGCCGTCCTTTCAGGCAGCCGGTCTGCCGGGCGAATTGGAGGCTGCGCTGAAAGACGGCCCGCACCCGGTCGTGGAGGATCAGCTGGGCTCGAAACAGTTGCAGGGTGCTCTTGGCAAAGGGACGGGCCTCCACCTCAATCCCCAACGCCACCTTCCACCGGATATCGAAGTCCGCCCTCTGCTTGGCTTCCAGGTCGCTCACTTTGTCGTAGGCTTGCAACAACAGCGCGGTGGCCACCAGACTGGGCGGCACGCTATCCCGGCCATTGCCCGGGCAATACAGTTCGGCGAAGTCTTCGTCTCGAAATAGCTGACCCCGCAGGGAGGCCAGGAAGCCGTAGAAGGAGCCGCGGCCCACATAGTCCAGGTAGAGATGGTCCGCTTCCAGGAACCCCAGCTGTTTAGAGCGTTTTCCCAGCATCCCCTGCCTCCCACACCCATTAAATTATCCTGACAATTATATCGGAACAGTCGAGGTCAGTGCACTTTTCGGCCAGACTTCTAGGCATACGCCGGATTCCCGCCGCAGCAAAAGCACAGCAGCAACTGTCTTTATTATAGTTGTGGGCCTCTCATTTAACCATCGGCCAACAGCTTAACCTTGGGCTCCGCCCCCAGGTCCATCCGCCAGGTGATCAATGTCCGGATATCACCGACAAGGTATCGTTCGACTGATCTAGGCTGCGGCTCAGCTCATATTCCCCAATACTGGCCAGGACCGGTTCGATTATCACGAACGCGGCCTCGCGGAAAGACTGCAGCGTGGATTCGCCTTCCTGGGTCATTGTCACATATATAAGCCGTCGGTCACCCGTCTGGGACCGGTTACGGTTCACCAATCCTCTTCGCTCTAAAACATCTACAATCCTGGTGATCGTGTTGCTGGTTCGAGATAGATTCGCCGCTAATTGATAAATAGTGCTCTCGCCGTTTTCCCGGTCTATCCAACACAGCACAGCCGATTGTTCCAGCGTCATGCCGGTGACGTGGTTGGTTCTCCGTGTCATGAGGCGATGTATCTGATGCGCTGGAACCAGTACGGTAAGCAACTTTAAAACATACTGTGAGTGTCGATTATCACGTATATTCTGTATTTATTACCCATATGACATCGGTTATTCTCCTTTTCAGTATGCCAAAAACATCGCCTCTATTAAATCATACTTGGTGGCAAATAATATCGACATAGACTTAATGTTTAGCGATGGATAAACTACATGTATAACGATGAGTAAACGACAAAATGTGACTATAAAGTCGTAAATAACATGTATTTAGTTGAGCGACCTAGATTCGGAGCATAACTCCGGGCAGTGAACCTATGAAAGGCCCGGCGACACTGAACCCCTGTCGCGATTCTCGCTGGTTACCGGCCGGAGTACTTCGACAAGCATCGAGATCATCAAGTTGATTGAATGACGCGGGGGGAAATTGCCGGCGAGCTTCCGTGGACGGTCGCGGCGCTTAAATTCCGGATCGGATTTTATGTCATAGACAACCGTA